>NZ_CP043060.1:0-5175000 GCF_009827115.1 Pseudomonas sp. J380
ATTGACGCCGAAACCGGGTAGAAACGATCATCCAGTGAAGCCGTCAGTGCCGATGCCTTCAGTGAGTGTCACTAATGATGCTGAAGCAAATGTGCATGTGAACATCAATGTCGCTCACTGTCACTGCCCTGATACAAAGGACGGGCCAACCCCGGACTTAAATCCCAGGCAAGGTCCGAAGCCGGAATCGAACCCCGTGCCACAGCCGGGTCCGAAGCCGGAATCGAACCCGTGCCCCAGCCGGGTCCAAAGCCGGAATCGAACCCCGTGCCACAGCCGGGTCCAAAGCCGGAATCGAACCCCGTGCCCCAGCCGGGTCCAAGCCGGAATCGAACCCCGTGCCCAGCCGGTCTAAGGCCGGAATCGAACCCCGTGCCACAGCCCGGTCCGAAGCCTGAATCGAACCCGTGCCAGCCCGGTCCGAAGCCTGAGAAAGCCTGCCTGAATCGAACCCCGTGCCGCAGCCCGGTCCAAGCTGAATCGAACCCCGTGCCGCAGCCCGGTCCAAAGCCTGAATCGAACCCCGTGCGCAGCCGGGTCCGAAGCCTGAATCGAACCCGTGCCGCAGCCCGGTCCAAAGCCTGAATCGAACCCCGTGCCACAGCCGGGTCCGAAGCCGGAATCGAACCCGATGCCACAGCCAGGCCCGAAACCGGATACCAACCCGATACCTACACCCGCGCCGCAGCCCGATAAGTTTGTTCCTGATTTGACCAGCCCAGGTCCTGCTGAGAATAAATTCGACAAAAACTGGCGCTTCAATGCTCGACTTTCGTCCAGATCTTGAAACCCGCTGGCTCATAAGAACGCTTGAATAAAACGGGGGCTTCTCCGAGGCATACCTCGGAGAAGTACTGTTTAAGGAGAAACTTGTGTCGTGCTGTTCGATTAATAATATTGCGCGCGTGATAGATGTCCGTCAGGTGGCACCTGTTGATACGTTAAACCCATTAATGACACTCTTCAGTGCACTCCGGTTAATTACGGGCTGTCGAGACAGCTGAAAATAGCATTGGTACTAATACGGATTAGTCACTACATTGTCGGGGCTATTTGCGTCTTTTTTTTCACAGCTGATTTCTCTGTTGTCCGGTAAAAAAAGATACTACAGTTCCTGATACTCCTCCTCAGCCCAGGGTTCTGCCTGAGGTTCCGCCTCGGTCATACCTGAACCGCTGCCACCAAAGCCTGAGGTCGCCGCAAATATTCCGGGTCTTTCGATAAAGCGTAATGGGCTAAGCCGGACAACATCTGGAGTGGCTTTCGCCAAGGGCCAGATGGCAACTGCGTTACCGTATCGGCCATCAAGGCAGCCATGTACCGATTTGGTCAAAGGCCCTACGGACATTTTTCGCTCAGTGAGAAAAGAGCCTGGCGGTTATCACGTGGTCATGCGCGACGATTTTCAGCTGAGATTGACCGACTCGGAGTTGGCGCAAGCAGCACAAGGTTCGCGGTTCATAGGTCCCGATAAAGAGATGCTCAAGGATGCGCAGTTTCTTTTTGCCGTCAGCGCCAAGCGCGCGCAAATGGAAGACAAACGATGGTACGGCGAGCAGGAGTTTTCATGCTGCCATTCGCAGCCTGAACAATGGGAGGATGAGTGGGGGCCGGGGGAGGGGTTTCTGCGCCTGGGGTTGAGGAAACACATGAGAACGGTGCCCGTCAGTGCGCTCGCCGGTGGGCAAGTGGGTATGTGCAATCGGGATAAGCATTCGGTAGCGGTTATCAATGGTCGTGAAGAGTTGTGGGGCGCCGAGGCTCGGCCCCTACCTACGGCCATGCTGTAGCGCTTATGTAATTGAACAGGCACCCAGGCGGGCGGCTCCGTTGACGGCAGTGGCGCTTGGCTGCATCTTTTGCAACCTCGCGTGATCAGGCGCGGCCCTATTCCAGCAACCGCCTGAAACCCTCGATCGGCAATGGCCGGCTGTGTAAATACCCCTGGAACAAATGGCAGCCCAGCTTTTGCAGGAACGCCAGCTGTTCCAGGGTTTCCACCCCCTCGGCGATGACTTCCAGGTTCAGGCTGCGCGCCATCGCCACAATGGCGCGGATGATTTCTGCATCATTGGGGTCGTGGGTCGCATCGCGCACGAACGACTGATCGATCTTCAGTGCGTCCACCGGCAAGCGCTTGAGATAGGTCAGGATGAGTAGCCGGTGCCGAAATCATCCATCGCAAAGCTCACGCCGAGTTTTTTAAGGCGGCGCATCTTCATCACGGTGTCGTCCAGGTTCTGGATCACGATGCCTTCGGTGATTTCCAGTTTCAGCAGGCTGAACGGCAGGCCGTGTTGCTTGAGGCTGTGCTCCACCCGTTCCACAAAGTCGTTCTGGCGGAACTGCCGCGGGCTGATATTCACGCACAGGCTGAAATTGAGCGGGTCCACCAGGCCGTCGGCAATCAACTGGGCAAAGGCGCCGCAGGCTTCATCGAGAATCCAGGTGCCGACCTCCAGGATCAGGCCGCTGTCTTCCAATACCTTGATAAATTCCGCCGGCGACTGCGCACCCAATTGTGGATGCTGCCAGCGCACCAGGGCTTCGGCGCCGATTATCCGGTTGCCTCGCGCATCCACCTGGGCTGGTAATGCACGCTGAATTCGCCGCGTGACAAAGCCAGGCGCAAGTCGGTTTCCATGCGCAGGCGCTCGCTGGCGGTTTTTTGCATGCTGTTGTGGAACATCTGCGTGGTGTTGCGCCCGGAGTCCTTGGCGCGGTACAGGGCGATGTCGGCACGCTTGAGCAGATCGGCGGTGTGGTGCCGTGGTCGGGGATCAGCGCCACGCCGATGCTGGGCGTGACCTGCAACCGGTGACCGTCGAGAAACATGGGTTCCGAGAGCAATTCGCGCAGGGTATCGGCCAGCGCTTGCACCTGGCTGCTGACCGTCTGGCGGGTGCCCTCCAGGCCGCTGAGCAATACCACAAACTCGTCGCCGCCCAGGCGCGCCACGGTGTCCTCTGTGCGCACGCTGGCTTCCAGGCGCGCGGGTGACGATTTTCAGCACAGTGTCGCCAACGGGGTGGCCGAGGGAGTCGTTGATGTGCTTGAAGTGATCCAGGTCCAGAAACAGCAGGGCGCCGCGCAGGTTGTGGCGCTTGAGCAGGGCGATCTGCTGGCTCAGGCGGTCCATCAGCAGTGCCCGGTTCGGCAGGTTGGTCAGCGGGTCGTGATAGGCCAGGTGCCGGATCTGCGCCTGGGCGTTCTTCAATAGGCTCACATCCCGCGCGGTCAGCAGCAGGCAGGGGGTTTCATTCAAGGTGATCGGCTCCACCGAGACCTCCACCGCCAGAACCTCGCCACGCTTGTTGCGCCAGAGCATTTCCAGGTGGTGAATGCGCCCCTTGATGTGCAACTCGGCCAACAGTGCGGCGCGTTGGTTTTCATCGGCCCAGATGCCGATCTGGTACAGCGTCAGGCCGATGGCTTCTTCGGTGCGGTAACCGGTCAGGCGGCAAAAACCGTCGTTGACCTCCACGTAACGGCCGGTGTCGCGTTCGGTGATGGATATCGCATCGGGGCTGGAATGGAACGCCTTGGCAAACTTCTCTTCACTGGCCTTGAGTGCGGCTTCCGAGCGTTGCTGTTGGGTAATATCGCGCAGCGTGGTGACGATGCACGGCTGGTCGCTGACCTTGATCAAGCGGCTGGAAATCATGCAGGTCAGGCTTTGGCCGTCCTTGTGATGCACCACTATGGCCACATTGCTCAGGGCCTGTTCGCGTATCACCTGCTCGATGCGCTGCAGGCGCTTGCTGGAGTCGTCCCACAAGCCGATTTGTTCGGCGCTTTTGTCGAGCACTTCGGCGGCTGTCCAGCCAAACGTCTGGGTAAACGCCGGGTTGATCTCGATAAAGGCGCCGCTGTCCAGGCAGGTCACGCAGATCGGGTCGGGGCTGGCCTGGAACAGGCTGGCGAACTTTTCTTCCGAGGCGGTCAGCCGTTGCTCGCGCTCGACCTGGTCGGTGATATCCAGCAAGGTCCCTGCCATGCGCAGGGGCTTGCCTGACTCATCGCGATACAGGCGTGCGCGGCTCTCCAGGTAGCGCGGGCTGCCGTCTTCCATTTGCACGCGGTAGGTCAGCTGATAGTTGCCGTCCGGGCCTTCGCGCAAACTGCGGTACGCATGGCGCATGCCCTCGCGGTCCTCATCGGACATGCCCTCAAAAAACGCATCGAAGGATTCATGGAACGGCGCGGGTTCCAGCCCGTGCAACTGGGCGGCACGCGCCGAGCCGTAGAGCATGCCGCTGGGGATGTGCCAATCCCAGGTACCCAGTTGCGCGGAATCCAGAGCCAGGTCCAGGCGCTCCTGGCTTTCCTTGAGCGCTTGCTCGGCGTTTTTGCGTTCGGTGGTGTCCAGAAAGGTGCTGATCAGGTACGCCTCGCCGTCCAGTCCCACTTTTTGTGCGCTGAGGGTGCCGTCATGAATCTGACCGTTGCTGGCGCAGAACTGCACTTCCATGGTGATCGGTTCACCCTTGCGCTGCGTGGCCTTGACCAGCAGCGCCCGCTGTTCCGGGTGGCGCCACAGGCCCAGCTCCAATGTGGTGCGGCCGATGGCATCGGCCACCGGCCAGCCGAACAGCATCTCGAAGTACTGGTTGGCTTCGCTGATCAAGCCGTCGGCCTGGCGCGTCAGCAGTACCATGTTCGGGCACAGGTGGAACAGGGTGGCGAAGCGCTTTTCCGAATGGCTGAGGGCGTGTTCACGGTCGCGTTGGTGGGTGATTTCGCGGATGACCCCGATCATGCGACGCCGTCCGGCTTTATCGGGAACCAGGCTGCCGCTGATTTCCAGCCAGTGCACGCTGCCATCGGGCCATTGGATGCGGTGGTGCATGGCGCGGTCGAACGGCTCTCCGGCGAGCACCGCATGAAAGCCGCGCACCACCCGCGCACTGTCTTGCGGGGCCAGCAGGTCTAGGTAATCGAGGTCCTTGGGCAGAGGCTGGCGCGGGTCAAAGCCGAATAGCGCCTGGGTGCCCCGTGACCAACTGATTCTTCCTGTGTCGATTTCCCAGCACCAGGCACCCAGCCGCGCGGCATTGAGGGCCGTCAGCAGTTGCGGGGCACTGTCCCAGCTTTGTTCCGCCGCTTGAGGGTCCAGGGCGTAGATGCGGGGCAGGGGTGGAATCGGGTCAAGGGGGTTGCGCATTATCAAAGGGCCTTGGCTCATGGAGAAAACCGCGCGGTTTGACCTAAACCCCTGGCCCGCACGGTGTCATGCCGGTAACCCTGGCAGATCGACCTGTGCATCCAACAGACTCATGAAAGCCCGCGCAGCGTTCGACAGCGTCCTTTCGGTGTGCACGATATAGCCTAGCTGGCGACTGAGCTGTATGCCCGGCAAAGCGATACTTGCCACCTGATCGTCAAGCATGGTGCGCGGCAACACGCTCCAGGCCAGGCCGATGGAGACCATCATCTTGATGGTTTCCAGGTAGTTAGTGCTCATCGCGATATTGGGCGTAAGGCCCTGGGCCTCGAACAGGCGGCTGACAATATGGTGGGTAAAGGTGTTGCCACCGGGAAACACGGCCGGATGCCCGGCGATATCAGCCAGGCTGACGGAACCGTTGCTGATCAGGCTGTGTTCCGGCGCCACCACAAAATCCAGCGGGTCGTCCCACACCCGGGTTGCACGTACCAGGTTGTGGGGCTCAGGCGCCAGGGTGATTACCGCGACTTCCGCACGGCCATGGAGGATTTCTTCGTAGGCCACTTCTGAATCGAGAAACTGAATATCCAGCGCCACCTTCGGATATTGCCGGGTGAAGGTGCGCAGGATCGGCGGTAGGCGATGCAGACCGATATGGTGGCTAGTGGCCAGAGTGAGGCGCCCGCTGACTTCGCCGGTGAGGTTGGTCAGGGCCCGGCGGGTGTCGTCCAGCACGTTGAGGATTTGATAGGCGCGGGGCAGCAAAGCCCGCCCGGCCTCGGTCAAGCCGACTTCGCGGCCCAGGCGGTCGAACAGCCGTACCTTCAATTGTTGTTCCAAACCGGCGATGCGCTTGCTGATGGCCGGCTGGGTCAGGTGCAGGCGTTCGCCGGCGCCAGAGAAGCTGCCGGTCTCGGCGATGGCGATAAAGGCGTTGAGGTTGGCCAGGTCCATGGTGCTATTCCAGTTGGTAATCCAAAGCATAAAAAATATGAATTTGAGTTATTTAATGTAGCGCCATACCATCAGCCTCACAAGCCAAAGGGTTATTGAAAAGCCCGGCGTATAGAAGCACCGCTGATGAGGACCGACTGATGGCCGGCAAAACGCTTTACGACAAGCTTTGGGATTCCCACGAAGTGAAACGTCGCGATGATGGATCGTCGCTGATCTACATCGACCGTCACATCATCCATGAAGTGACCTCGCCCCAAGCGTTCGAAGGCCTGCGACTGGCCGGGCGCAAGCCTTGGCGCGTCGACTCCATCATCGCCACGCCGGACCACAACGTGCCGACCACTCCTGAGCGCAAGGGCGGCATCGAAGCCATTGCCGACCAGGTTTCGCGGTTGCAGGTGCAGACCCTCGACGACTATTGCGACGAATACGGCATCACCGAATTCAAGATGAACGACGTGCGCCAAGGCATCGTCCACGTGATCGGCCCGGAGCAGGGTGCGACCTTGCCGGGCATGACCGTGGTCTGCGGCGACTCCCACACCTCCACCCACGGTGCGTTCGGCGCCCTGGCCCATGGCATCGGCACGTCTGAGGTGGAACATGTGTTCGCCACCCAGTGCCTGGTGGCCAAGAAAATGAAGAACATGCTGGTACGCGTCGAAGGCCAATTGCCGTTTGGCGTGACCGCCAAAGACATCGTGCTCGCCGTGATCGGCAAGATCGGCACCGCCGGCGGCAACGGCCATGCCATCGAGTTCGCCGGCAGTGCTATCCGCGAGCTGTCCATTGAAGGCCGCATGACCATTTGCAACATGTCCATCGAAGCCGGTGCCCGCGTGGGCATGGTGGCGGCGGACGAAAAAACCGTCGAATACGTCAAGGGCCGCCCGTTCGCGCCGCAAGGCGCCGATTGGGATGCCGCCGTCGAAGCGTGGAAAGACCTGGTGTCCGACGCCGATGCGGTGTTCGACACTGTGGTCGAACTTGACGCCGCGCAGATCAAGCCGCAAGTCAGCTGGGGCACTTCGCCCGAAATGGTTTTGGCCGTCGACCAGAACGTGCCGGACCCGGCCAAAGAGGCCGACCTGGTCAAGCGTGGCTCCATCGAGCGCGCCTTGAAATACATGGGGTTGACTGCCAACCAGGCGATCACCGACATCCAGTTGGACCGTGTGTTTATCGGTTCCTGCACCAACTCGCGTATCGAAGACCTGCGCGCCGCGGCGGTGATCGCCAAAGGCCGCAAGGTGGCCTCTACCATCAAACAAGCCATTGTGGTGCCAGGTTCCGGGCTGGTTAAAGCCCAGGCGGAAGCCGAAGGGCTGGACAAGATCTTCCTCGAAGCCGGTTTTGAATGGCGTGAGCCGGGCTGCTCGATGTGCCTGGCGATGAACCCGGATCGCCTGGAGTCGGGCGAGCATTGCGCGTCGACCTCCAACCGTAACTTCGAAGGGCGCCAAGGCGCGGGTGGGCGTACTCACCTGGTGAGCCCGGCCATGGCCGCCGCTGCTGCCGTCAACGGTCGTTTCATCGACGTTCGCGAATTGATCTGAGGAAAACCCGATGAGAGCTTTTACCCAACACACAGGCCTTGTAGCGCCGTTGGACCGTGCCAATGTGGACACCGACCAGATCATCCCAAAGCAATTCCTGAAGTCGATCAAGCGCACCGGTTTCGGCCCCAACCTGTTCGATGAGTGGCGCTACCTGGACGTGGGCTACGCCTACCAGGACAACTCCAAGCGCCCTCTGAACAAGGACTTTGTGCTCAACGCCGAGCGTTACCAAGGCGCCAGCGTATTGCTGGCCCGGGAAAACTTCGGCTGCGGCTCCAGCCGCGAGCACGCGCCGTGGGCCCTGGAAGAGTACGGCTTTCGCAGCATCATCGCGCCGAGCTACGCCGATATCTTCTTCAACAACAGCTTCAAGAACGGCCTGTTGCCGATCATCTTGAGCGACGCTGAAGTGGACGAGTTGTTCCAGCAAGTGGAGGCCAATATCGGCTACCAGTTGACGGTGGACCTGGCCGCGCAAACCGTGACCCGCCCGGATGGCAAGGTGTACCACTTTGAAGTGGATGCCTTCCGTAAGCACTGCCTGATCAACGGCCTGGACGACATTGGCCTGACCTTGCAGGACGGCGATGCGATTGCTGCGTTTGAAACCAGGCACCGGGCGAGCCAGCCCTGGCTGTTTCGCGATGCCTGACGTTATGTAGGCCGCACTGGCCCCTTCGCGAGCAAGCCCGCTCCCACATTCGAACGAGTTTCTTCAGTTGAAATGCAATCAAATGTGGGAGCGGGCTTGCTCGCGAAGGCGGCAGTACAAGCAACACAACTCTCAAGGAAAGCCACCATGACCACCACCGCCCACACCCAAGTCGTGCAAAAACAATTCGGCGAGCAAGCCTCGGCCTACCTGAGCAGCGCCGTACACGCCCAGGGCACCGAATTCGCACTGCTACAGGCCGAACTGGCCGGGCAGGGCGCTGCACGCCTGCTGGACCTGGGCTGCGGTGCCGGTCATGTCAGCTTTCATGTAGCGCCTCTGGTCAAAGAAGTGGTGGCCTACGACTTGTCCCAGCCTATGCTCGACGTGGTGGCCGCCGCCGCCAAAGACCGCAACCTGGACAACATCCGCACCGTGCACGGCGCCGCCGAGCGCCTGCCGTTCGCCGATGGCGAATTCGACTTCGTGTTCAGCCGTTATTCGGCCCATCACTGGAGCGACCTCGGCCTGGCCCTGCGTGAAGTGCGCCGGGTGCTCAAGCCGGGTGGCGTGGCGGCATTTGTGGATGTCTTGTCACCGGGCAGCCCGCTGTTGGACACTTACCTGCAAACCGTCGAAGTGCTGCGCGACACCAGCCATGTACGTGACTATTCCAGCGCCGAGTGGATGCGCCAGTTGAGTGAGGCCGGCCTGCACGTGCGCAACAGCAGTCGCCAGCGCTTGCGCCTGGAGTACGCCTCGTGGGTTGAACGCATGCGCACGCCAGAGGTACTGCGTGCAGCAATCCTTGAGCTGCAAAAGGCGATGGGCCAGGAAGTACGTGATTATTACGAAGTTCAAGCCGACGGCACCTTCAGCACCGATGTGCTGGTGGTCTTCGCCGAACGCTGATTGATTTTTCCCGACCTGCCCACGGGCGGGTCGCTTGATGAAATGAGGAACGCATGAGCAAGCAGATTCTGATTCTCCCTGGCGACGGTATTGGGCCGGAAATCATGGCCGAAGCGGTCAAGGTCCTTGAGCTTGCCAACAGCAAGTACAGCCTGGGTTTCGAGCTGAGCCACGACGTGATCGGCGGCGCTGCCATCGACAAGCACGGCGTGCCGCTGGCTGACGAGACCCTCGACCGCGCCCGGGCTGCCGATGCGGTACTGCTCGGCGCCGTGGGTGGGCCGAAATGGGACAAGATCGAGCGTGACATCCGCCCTGAGCGCGGCTTGCTGAAAATTCGTGCGCAACTGGGCCTGTTCGGTAACCTGCGCCCGGCCATCCTCTACCCGCAACTGGCTGACGCGTCGAGCCTCAAGCCGGAAGTGGTAGCGGGCCTGGATATCCTCATCGTGCGTGAGCTGACCGGCGGTATTTACTTCGGCTCGCCACGGGGCGTGCGCGAGTTGGAAAATGGTGAGCGTCAGGCCTATGACACGCTGCCATACAGCGAGAGCGAAATCCGCCGTATCGCCCGTGTCGGTTTCGACATGGCGCGCGTGCGCGGCAAAAAAGTCTGCTCGGTGGACAAGGCCAACGTGTTGGCTTCCAGCCAACTGTGGCGTGAAATCGTCGAAGAAGTCGCCAAGGATTATCCGGACGTCGAACTGAGCCACATGTACGTCGACAACGCCGCCATGCAACTGGTGCGCGCACCCAAGCAGTTCGACGTGATTGTCACCGACAACCTGTTCGGCGACATCCTGTCCGACCAGGCGTCGATGCTCACCGGTTCCATCGGCATGCTGCCGTCGGCGTCCCTGGACACCAACAACAAAGGTATGTACGAGCCGTGCCACGGTTCGGCGCCAGACATCGCGGGGCAGGGCATTGCCAACCCGCTGGCGACGATTTTGTCGGTGTCGATGATGCTGCGCTACAGCTTCAACCTGGGCGATGCGGCGGACGCAATCGAGAAGGCCGTCAGCCTGGTGCTGGATCAGGGCTTGCGCACCGGCGATATCTGGTCCCAGGGTTGCACCAAGGTCGGGACGCAAGAAATGGGCGACGCAGTAGTCGCAGCGCTGCGGAATCTGTAATCTCTCGGGCCCGCTTGCAGTTGTTGCTGCAAGGCGGCCCACTTTTTAACAAGGTGTAGTTGCGATGAAACGTGTAGGTCTGATCGGTTGGCGCGGTATGGTCGGTTCCGTGCTCATGCAGCGGATGCTGGAAGAGCAGGATTTCGATCTTATTGAGCCGGTGTTTTTCACCACTTCGAACGTAGGTGGCCAAGGGCCGTCCGTGGGCAAGGATATTGCCCCGCTCAAGGATGCCTACAGCATTGAAGAGTTGAAGAGCCTCGACGTGATCCTGACCTGCCAGGGTGGCGACTACACCAGCGAAGTCTTCCCCAAGCTGCGCGAAGCCGGCTGGCAGGGTTACTGGATCGACGCCGCTTCGAGCCTGCGCATGCAGGACGACGCGGTGATCATCCTCGACCCGGTCAACCGCAAGGTCATCGACCAGCAACTGGACGCCGGTACCAAGAACTACGTGGGCGGCAACTGCACCGTCAGCCTGATGCTGATGGGCCTGGGCGGCCTGTTCGAAGCGGGCCTGGTGGAGTGGATGAGCGCGATGACCTATCAGGCGGCCTCCGGTGCCGGCGCGCAGAACATGCGTGAACTGATCAAGCAGATGGGCGCGACCCACGCCGCTGTCGCCGATCAACTGGCTGACCCGGCCAGTGCGATCCTCGATATCGACCGCCGTGTGGCCGAGGCCATGCGCAGCGATGCTTACCCGACCGAGAACTTCGGCGTGCCATTGGCCGGTAGCCTGATCCCGTGGATCGACAAGGAACTGCCTAACGGTCAGAGTCGCGAAGAGTGGAAGGCCCAGGCCGAAACCAACAAGATCCTGGGGCGCTTCAAGAACCCGATCCCGGTGGATGGCATCTGCGTGCGCATTGGCGCCATGCGTTGCCACAGCCAGGCGCTGACTATCAAGTTGAACAAAGATGTGCCGATCGCCGATATCGAAGGGCTGATCAGCCAGCACAACCCTTGGGTCAAGCTGGTGCCGAACAACCGCGATATCAGCATGCAGGAGCTGAGCCCGACCAAGGTCACCGGCACCCTGAATGTACCGGTGGGCCGCCTGCGCAAGCTGAACATGGGCAGCCAGTTCCTTGGCGCGTTCACCGTTGGCGACCAACTGCTGTGGGGCGCGGCTGAGCCGTTGCGTCGCATGTTGCGGATTTTGCTGGAGCGTTGATCGCTTGAGGCAATAACAGAAACCCGCGTTCTGGTGACAGGCGCGGGTTTTTTGTTGCCCTTGTGATCGTTCCCACGCTCTGCGTGGGAATGCAGCTCTGGACGCTCTGCGTCTGCTTTAGAGGCGTGACGCGGAGCGTCACAGGAGGCGTTCCCACGCAGAGCGCGGGAACGATCAGGGGGGGCTGTAATTGCCTCACCCTCTACCACCCGGTAAAGTGCCGCTCCCCCGTAATGCCCGAGGCAATCCCATGACCCAGACCTTTGAAATCGCCGTGATCGGCGCTACCGGTACCGTTGGCGAAACCCTGGTGCAGATTCTCGAAGAGCTGGAGTTCCCGGTGGGCACCTTGTACCTGCTGGCGGGTAGCAACTCGGCGGGGGCTTCGGTGCCGTTTCGGGGCAAGAACGTGCGGGTCAAAGAGGTCGACACGTTTGATTTCAGCAAGGTGCAGTTGGCGTTCTTCGCTGCAGGCCCCGCGGTGACCCTGAGCTTCGCCCCGCGTGCCACCGCCGCTGGCTGCGCGGTGATCGACTTGTCTGGCGCATTGCCCGCCGAGCAGGCGCCGCAAGTGGTGCCGCAGGCCAACGCCCATGTGCTGGGCGCGTTGAAAAAGCCTTTCCAGCTCGGCAGCCCGAGCCCTTGTGCCACCTACCTCGCGGTGGTGCTGGCACCGTTGCGCAATGTAGTGGACATCCAGCGCGTGAGCGTCACCGCCAACCTGGCCATCTCTGCCCAGGGCCGCGAGGCCGTCAGCGAGTTGGCGCGCCAGACTGCCGAACTGCTGAACGTGCGTCCCTTGGAGCCAGCGTTCTTCGATCGGCAAGTGGCGTTCAACCTGCTCGCGCAAGTCGGCACGCCAGACGTCCAAGGTCATACCGCCCTGGAGAAGCGCCTCGTACACGAACTGCGTGCGGTGCTGGAAACACCTTTACTAAAGATTTCCGCCACCTGCGTTCAAGCCCCGGTGTTTTTCGGCGATAGCCTGACTGTGTCGCTGCAACTGGCCGCGCCGGTCGACCTGGCCGCGGTGAACCGCGCCCTCGACGCTGCGCCGGGAATCGAGCTGGTCGAGGAGGGCGATTACCCCACAGCCGTAGGCGATGCCGTCGGCCAGGACGTGGTGTACGTCGGGCGAGTTCGCGCAGGTATCGACGACCCGGCGGAACTAAATCTTTGGTTGACGTCAGATAACGTACGCAAAGGCTCGGCCCTGAACGCCGTGGAACTGGCGCAGTTGTTGATAAAAGACCTTGTGTAAAAGATACTTGGCGGCAATTTGTAGATTGATTCTAGCCAGGCGCTATGCTTGGTCCCAAGTGAAACACAAGCGCGTCGGTGACCTATCGGCTCGCCATGCCTTATGGCAGCGGTTACCAACCTTCTCGCAGAGCGGGAAGTGTTCAAACAAAGGATGAGGCTATGGTTCAAGTTCGCAAACTGGTGTTAGCAATAGCGGCCGCCTCGGCGCTGTCCTCCGGTATGGCGCAGGCGCTGCAACTTGGGGAGATGACCCTCAAGTCGAAGTTGAACCAGCCGCTGTCGGTGGAAATCGAATTGCGCGATGTGGGCGGCCTCACGGCGTCCGAGATCACCCCCAGCCTGGCTTCGGCCCAGGCCTTCGTGGATGCGGGTGTCGACCGCCAGGCGTTTCTCGATGACCTGACGTTCACGCCGGTGATCAACCCCGAAGGTCGCAGCGTGGTACGTGTGACCTCCAGCAAGCCGCTGCCCGATTCCTACGTGCGTTTCCTGATGCAGGTGCAATGGCCCAATGGCCGCTTGATGCGTGACTACAGTGTGCTGCTCGACCCGGCCAAGTTTGACCAGCCGGCACCGACTGCCAGCGCGCCGGCCAGCTCTGCGCCTGCCACTGGCACGCTTGCCCGGCACACCACCACGCCCCACGATACCTTGTGGGAAATTGCCGCGAAGAACCGTCATGGCGCCTCGGTCCAGCAAACGATGCTGGCTATCCAGGCGCTTAACCCGGATGCCTTTGTCGACGGCAACATCAACCGCCTGAAAACCGGCCAGGTGCTACGCCTGCCGGATATCACCCAAAGTACAGCCCTGGCCCAGCCGCAAGCGATTGCCGAAGTGAGTGCGCAGAACGCCGCCTGGCGCCAGCGCCAGCGCAGTCCTCAGGGGCAAGTGGCTGGTAAGCCGCAGTTGGATGCAACCCGGCGCACCCAGGCCGGCAATGCGCCGTCGAGCACCCAGGCCAAGGACAATTTGAGCCTGGTATCGGCGCAAGCCGCCAAGAAAGGTGGCAAAGGCGCATCTGGGGACAGCCGCGCCCTGAGCGACAAGCTGGCGATGACCCAGGAAGAGCTCGACACCACGCGGCGCGACAACGAAGAACTGAAAAGCCGTGCCGCCGACCTGCAAAGCCAGCTGGACAAGCTGCAGAAGCTGATCCAGCTGAAGAATGACCAATTGGCTCGTTTGCAGGCGCAAACCGCTGAGCCCGCCGCGATCCCCGCGCAGTTGCCCGGTGAGCCTGCAGCCGAGCCTGCGGCCCCTGTTGCAGCGCCAGCGCCAGCGCCTGAACCGGTCAAGCCGGCTGCCGCGCCGGCCAGTACCGAAGGCAAGTTCAATGATCTGCTGACCAACCCGATTGTGCTCGGCATCCTTGGCGGTGCGGCCCTGCTGGTGGTGCTGCTGCTTCTGCTGCTATGGGCTCGCCATCGCAATGCTCGCTGTGAAGAAGAGAAGCATCTGCGCATGGCTCGGGCGTTGGCCGAAGAGCCTGAGTTCGTTTCCAATATCGATCAAGACCTGCCGCCTGACAGCTTCGAGGGCCTTGAAGTGCCGCCGCCGAGCGTCAAGCTCGCCACCGCAGTGGCGCCAGCAGCCGCACCCGCGCCAGCACCGGTGGTCGAGACGGTTGTGGCGCCGACGGTCGCCTCCGTGCTGGCGCCGTTGGCGGTTGCCGTGGCTCAGGAAAATTCCAGCGACGCCCTGGCCCAGGCCCAATCCCATATTGACCGTGGCCACCTGAACCAGGCGGCGGATGTGCTTGAACAAGCCATCAAGCACGAGCCCAAGCGCAGCGACCTGCGTTTGAAGCTGATGGAAGTCTATGGCCTGCAGAACAACAAGGACGGGTTCGTCACCCAGGAGCGCCAGTTGGTGGCCAACGGTGAGAACCATGCCCAGGTCGAGCAGCTCAAGACGCGCTTCCCGGCCATGGCCGTGTTGGCTGCGGGTGTCAGTGCCGCAGTGGCCGCCGCAGCCCTGGATGCGCAATACGTCAAGGACCTGCTCGACGACAAGCCGGCCTCGGCTGCGCAGGCAGACACCTTCGACACCGATTTCGACTTGAGCCTGGATGACCTGGAAGCCGCCTCGCCGGCCGAGATCGCGCAAGACCAGCAAACCTTTGAAACATTGCTCAAACAACAGACCGAGTCTAAGGCCGACGCACAGGACCTGTCGGACTTTGACCTGGACCTGCAGCTGGACCCGCCCGCGTCGCAAACCGATGACGACTTCCTGTCGGGCCTTGAAGAGCAGATCAAGGATGTACCGCCAGTGGAGCCGCCGACCCTGACGCCGGCTGCGCTGGACGAATTCGACCTGCCGGAAGACTTTGACCTGTCGCTGGCGGACGAGCCGAGCAAGCCTGCGGCCAAGCCCGATGCCTTCGCGTCGGAGCTGGACGACGTCAATGCTGAACTGGATCGATTGTCCCAGAGCCTGGAACATCCGCCGATCGAGCCTTCCTTCACGGCTGAAGATGCCGCGCTGGGTGCTGAGGATGAGCCGGATTTCGACTTCCTCTCGGGCACCGATGAAGTGGCTACCAAGCTCGACCTGGCCCAGGCCTATATCGACATGGGCGATGCTGACGGCGCGCGAGACATCCTGTCCGAGGTGCTGACCGAAGGCAACGAAGGCCAGCGTGGCGAAGCCAAGGAAATGCTCGGCCGAATCTAACGGCCGAGGCAGAAAAATGTGTGAGCGGGCTTGTTGTGGCGAGGGAGCTTGCTCCCGCTGGGGGGCGTAGTGCCTCTGAAAAGCCGGCTCCAGCTGCGCTGTCGAACGGGAGCAAGCTCCCTCGCCACAAAAACCCCAGATTAAAAGCCCCCTCTCATGCACCCTGACGCCCTATAATGCCCGCCTTTGCGCAACTCATCAGGCTCACAGTTCTTGGCAAATATAGATAACGCGGCTGCCGAAATGGCGGCCGCAGGCTTTTACCGCATCGCCCTGGGCGTGGAATACAAAGGCTCGCGCTATCGCGGCTGGCAGCGTCAGGCCTCTGGGGTGCTGACGGTGCAGGAAACCCTGGAAAATGCCCTGTCCAAAGTCGCCAACTCCCCGGTGTCGCTGATGTGTGCCGGGCGTACCGATGCCGGCGTGCACGCGTGTGGCCAAGTGGTGCACTTCGACACCCAGGCCGAGCGTTCGATGAAGGCGTGGGTGATGGGGGCTAATATCAATTTGCCCCATGACGTCAGCGTCAGCTGGGCCAAGGTCATGCCGGCGCATTTTCACGCCCGTTTCAAGGCCATCGCCCGCCGTTACCGCTACGTGATCTACAACGATCAGATCCGCCCGGCGCACCTCAATGAAGAAATCACCTGGAACCACCGCCCGCTGGATGCCGAGCGCATGGCCGAGGCCGCGCAGCATTTGGTCGGGGTGCATGACTTCAGCGCCTTCCGTGCCGGGCAGTGCCAGGCCAAGTCGCCGATCAAGGAAGTCCACCACCTGCGGGTGACGCGCCACGGCAAGATGATTGTGCTGGATATCCGTGCGGGTGCCTTTCTGCATCATATGGTGCGCAACATTGCTGGCGTGCTGATGACCATCGGCACCGGTGAGCGCCCGGTGGAGTGGGCCAAGGAAGTGCTGGAAAGCCGCATTCGCCGCACGGGCGGGGTCACGGCGCATCCGTTCGGCCTTTACCTGGTGGATGTGGAGTACCGCGACGAGTTCGAATTACCGGAACGCTTTATCGGGCCGCACTTCCTCACCGGTTTCAGCGAACTTGGCGGCTGACGCCCGGAAAAGCTTTTGTTACCATCCGGGACTTTCTCGGTCCAACCCTGAGGTTCCTACGACATGTCAGCCGTTCGCAGCAAGATTTGCGGGATTACCCGCATAGAAGACGCGCTGGCGGCAGTCGAAGCGGGGGCGGATGCCATTGGCCTGGTGTTTTATGCCAAGAGCCCACGGGCGGTGAATGTGCTGCAGGCGCGGGCGATCATCGCTGCATTGCCGCCCTTCGTGACCACCGTGGGGTTGTTCGTCAACGCCAGCCGCTGCGAGCTCAACGAAACCCTGGATGCGGTGCCGCTGGATATGTTGCAGTTCCATGGCGACGAATCGCCAGAGGAATGCGAAAGCTATCAGCGCCCGTACATCAAGGCGTTGCGGGTCAAGGCCGGGGACGATATCGCCGCAGCCTGCGCCGCTTATACCGGCGCTCGCGGGATTCTGTTGGACACCTACGTCGAAGGCGTACCTGGTGGCACGGGCGAGTCGTTCGACTGGACGCTGATTCCCGAGGGGTTGAGCAAACCGGTCATTCTCGCGGGTGGGCTCACTCCAGCGAATGTCCAGGCGGCCATCGAACAGGTCCGGCCGTATGCCGTGGACGTCAGCGGTGGGGTGGAGCAGGGCAAGGGGATCAAGGACCCGAGCAAGATTCGCGCGTTCATGCAGGCCGTGCGCAACAGCAGGGGTGGGATGTGACGGCTGGCAGTCTGCCGCCGTCCATAACTACCACTGTGTAAAACAGCCCGGCGCCGCCTGTGGGTGGCCCGGAAACGAAGTGGCAACCCTGCGCAGGCAGGTTGTCTGGAAGGCTGAGGATACGGGCGGGAAATGGCAGGTCCAACGTCTGACCCCGTCCCGCCTGTGTCATCGCCACATATGAATTTAGCTCAAGGGCATACGCGGGGCTGTGTTCGAGCCACCGGTACTGGAGAAAAGAAAGCATGAGCAACTGGTTAGTAGACAAACTGATCCCTTCGATCATGCGTTCCGAGGTGAAGAAAAGCTCGGTTCCTGAAGGTCTGTGGCACAAATGCCCATCCTGCGACGCGGTGCTGTATCGCCCGGAGCTGGAAAAGACCCTGGACGTTTGCCCCAAGTGCAACCACCACATGCGTATTGGCGCACGCGCCCGTATCGACATCTTCCTGGATGCCGATGGCCGTAATGAGCTGGGTGCCGACCTGGAGCCGGTTGACCGTCTCAAGTTCCGCGACAGCAAGAAGTACAAGGACCGCCTGGTCGGCGCACAGAAGCAGACTGGCGAAAAAGACGCGCTGATTTCGGTCAGCGGCAAGCTGCTGGGCATGCCGGTAGTAGTCTCGGCCTTCGAATTCTCCTTCATGGGCGGTTCCATGGGTGCCATCGTCGGTGAGCGCTTTGTTCGCGCTGCCAACTATGCCCTGGAAAATCGTTGCCCAATGATCTGCTTCGCCGCCTCCGGTGGTGCGCGTATGCAGGAAGCCCTGATTTCCCTGATGCAAATGGCCAAGACCTCGGCGGTACTGGCGCGTCTGCGTGAAGAAGGCATTCCGTTCATCTCCGTACTGACCGACCCGGTCTACGGCGGCGTCTCCGCCAGCCTGGCGATGTTGGGCGATGTGATCGTTGGCGAGCCTAAAGCCCTGATCGGTTTTGCCGGCCCGCGCGTAATCGAGCAGACCGTGCGGGAAAAACTGCCGGAAGGCTTCCAGCGCAGCGAGTTCCTGCTGGAGCACGGTGCGATCGACCTGATCATTCCGCGTGGCGAACTGCGCCCGCGCCTGGGCAGCCTGCTCGCGCAAATGATGGGCTTGCCGACGCCTGTGTACATCGCGCCTAAGGTCGAGCCGATCGTCGTGCCGCCGGTGCCAGCAAACCTATGACCCAACGTACCCTGGGCGAATGGCTCGCCTACCTTGAGCAGTTGCATCCGTCCGCCATCGACATGGGCCTGGAGCGCTCGCAACAGGTAGCGGCCCGCCTCGGGTTGGGCCAGCCGGCACCGCGTGTGATCACGGTGACCGGCACCAACGGCAAAGGCTCCACCTGTGCCTTTGTCGCCGCGCTGTTGCAGGCCCAGGGCCTCAAAGTCGGCGTGTACAGTTCGCCGCACCTGCTGCGCTACAACGAGCGGGTGCAGCTCAATGGCGTCGAAGCCACTGATGCCCAGCTGTGCGAAGCCTTCGCAGCCCTGGAAGCCGGGCGTGGCGACATTTCCCTGACCTATTTCGAGATGGGCACCCTGGCGGCGTTCTGGCTGTTCGAGCGTGCGCAACTGGATGTGGTCGTGCTGGAAGTCGGCCTCGGCGGGCGCCTGGATACTGTCAACGTGGTGGATGCCGACCTGGCCCTGGTAACCAGCATTGGTGTCGATCATGCCGATTACCTGGGCAATACCCGCGAATCGGTGTCTTTTGAAAAGGCCGGGATCTTCCGCCAGGGCCGTCCGGCGCTGTGTGGTGACCTGGACCCGCCGCAACCCTTGCTCGACAGGGCGCGCGAACTGGATTGCCCGTTCTACCTGCGGGGTCGCGAGTTCACCCTGGACATCGGCCACACCCATTGGCAATGGCGTGGGCAGGATGCACGTGGCCAACGGGTAGAGCTGCTTGATTTGCCGTTGCTGAACCTGCCGATGGAAAACGCCGCGCTCGCGCTGCAAGCCTATTTGCTGCTGGATCTGCCGTGGGACGCCGCGCAGATCGCCGCGACCTTGCTGGCAACGAAAGTGGTGGGGCGCCTCGATCGCCGAACCTTCGACTGGCAAGGCAAGCGCCTGAGCCTGATGTTGGATGTAGGCCATAACCCCCATGCTGCGCAGTACCTGGCTGAGCGTCTGGCGCGTACGCCGCCGGTGGGGCGTCGCCTGGCGGTGTTCGGGTTGTTGGTCGACAAGGACCTGGACGGCGTGGTTGCGCCACTGCTGGGCAGCGTCCAGTCTTGGGCCGTTGCGCCGCTGGACACGCCACGCAGCCGTCCTGCGGTTGAGTTGGAAACTGCCTTGCAGAACCTTGGCGCGCCGGTGACGTCGTATGCAAGCGTCACTGCAGCCCTGGAGGCGCAGTGTGCGGTAGCGACGGCCGAGGACGAAATCCTGTTGTTCGGATCATTTTATTGTGTTGCCGAGGCGCTTGAATGGCTGGCCCGGCGCTCCACGGAGGAAGCTGCACATGGCATTACTGGATAGCGCATACAAGCAGCGAATGGTCGGGGCCCTGGTGCTGGTGGCGTTGGCGGTAATCTTTTTGCCGATGCTGTTTTCCCGTCAGGACGAACAGCGCCAGGTGGTGGTTGAAGCTCCCGCTGCGCCCCAGGCGCCGGTGGTGCCGCAGGTTCAGGTCGAACCGGTGGTCGTGCCTGAGCCTCAGGTGTTGCCGGAAGAGCCTGTGCCCGTCGAGGAGGAGGTCGTCACACAGCAGGCGCCTTCACAGGCCCCTTCGATGCCGGTGCAGCCAAGTGTGCCGGTGGTCAAGCCAACGCCAGCCCCGGCTGTCGCCGCCAAACCGGCTGCACCGGCGCCAGCGCCCAAGCCGGTAGCGCCGCAGCCTGCAGCGCCTGGCAAGCCGGATGTGGGGCAGAGTCGCATCGACCCTAATGGCCTGCCGGTCAGTTGGTCGATCCAGCTGGCCAGCCTGGCCAATCGCGAAAGTGCCGACGCCTTGCAGAAAAAGCTGCGTGCCCAGGGGTATAACGCTTATATCCGCAGCGCTGACGGCAAGAATCGTGTGTTTGTCGGGCCGCTGATCGAGCGTGCGGAGGCAGATCGCCTGCGCGATTTGCTGGGTCGTCAGCAGAACCTCAACGGGTTTGTGGTGCGTTTCCAGCCCGAGCGCGGCTGAACGGGCAATATGCTCTAAATGTGGGAGCTGGCTTGCCTGCGATGGCGGTGGTTCAATCGACAACGATGTCGAGCGTGCCGCCCTCATCGCAGGCAAGCCAGCTCCCACATTGGTTTGTGCTGGGGTTGAAATGCGATTGGCCCGTCACAATCTATTGATTTGCAAAGCACCCGCAATCACCGCTTACCGATAGCCCGGCGCTCTGCTAAAATGCGCCGCCTTATCCGTACGTAGGCTGCACTGTGCCATTTACCTGGGTTGATTGGGCGATCGTTGCAATCGTCGCCATCTCCGCTTTGATCAGTCTGAGCCGCGGCTTCGTAAAAGAAGCACTGTCGTTGCTGACTTGGATCATCGCAGGAGTCGTAGCCTGGATGTTCGGTGGTTCACTGTCGGTCTACCTGGCCGGGTACATAGAGACACCTTCGGCTCGCGTCATCGCGGGCTGCGCCATCATGTTCATCGCCACGCTGTTGGTGGGGGCAATGGTCAATTATCTTATTGGCGAGTTGATACGTGTCACCGGCCTCTCCGGGACCGATCGATTTCTCGGCATGGCCTTCGGGGCTGCGCGTGGCGCGTTGCTGGTGGTCGTGGCGGTCGGGCTGTTGAGCCTGGGGCCGGTACAGCAGGATTCGTGGTGGCAGGAGTCGGTACTCGTGCCAAAATTTCTATTGGTTGCAGACTGGTCCAAGAACCTCATCCTGGGGTGGAGCAGTCAGTGGCTGGCCAGCGGAATCAGCGTACCCGCTGATCTTCCGTTCAAGGAGCACCTCTTACCGGCCAAAACGCCTCAGTAAGCTGTGTTCAGTCAAGATTCATTAAGTAGGGGTTGCGTCGCATGTGTGGCATCGTCGGTATCGTCGGTAAGTCGAACGTCAATCAGGCGCTGTATGACGCGCTAACCGTCCTCCAGCACCGCGGCCAGGACGCTGCCGGTATTGTGACCAGCCACGACGGCCGGTTATTCCTGCGCAAGGACAATGGCCTGGTGCGTGACGTGTTCCATCAGCGTCACATGCAGCGCCTCGTCGGGCACATGGGCATTGGCCATGTGCGCTACCCGACTGCCGGTAGCTCGACCTCGGCCGAAGCTCAACCGTTCTACGTCAACTCGCCTTACGGCATCACCTTGGCGCACAACGGTAACCTGACCAACGTTGAACAACTGGCCAAGGAGATCTACGAATCTGACCTGCGCCACGTCAACACCAGCTCCGATTCGGAAGTGCTGCTCAACGTGTTCGCCCACGAGCTGGCCCAGCGCGGCAAGCTGCAGCCGACCGAAGAAGACGTGTTCGCCGCCGTGATCGACGTGCACAACCGTTGCGTCGGTGGTTATGCGGTGGTGGCGATGATCACCGGTTACGGCATCGTTGGTTTCCGCGACCCCCACGGCATTCGCCCGATCGTGTTCGGCCAGCGTCACACCGACGAAGGCGTCGAGTACATGATCGCTTCCGAAAGCGTGTCCCTGGACGTGCTGGGCTTCACCCTGATCCGCGACCTGGCGCCGGGCGAGGCTGTCTACATTACTGAAGACGGCAAGCTGCACACCCGTCAGTGCGCCGTAGCGCCGAAACTCACCCCGTGCATCTTCGAACACGTCTACCTGGCGCGTCCGGATTCGATCATCGACGGCGTCTCGGTCTACAAGGCGCGCCTGCGCATGGGCGAGAAGCTGGCCGAGAAGATCCTGCGCGAGCGTCCCGAGCACGATATCGATGTGGTCATCCCGATCCCGGATACCAGCCGTACCGCTGCGCTGGAACTGGCCAACCACCTGGGCGTCAAGTTCCGCGAAGGCTTCGTGAAGAACCGCTACATCGGCCGTACCTTCATCATGCCCGGCCAGGCTGCGCGCAAGAAATCGGTACGCCAGAAGCTCAACGCCATCGAGCTTGAGTTCCGCGGCAAGAACGTAATGCTGGTAGATGACTCCATCGTGCGGGGCACCACCTGCAAGCAGATCATCCAGATGGCCCGCGAAGCCGGGGCGAAGAACGTGTACTTCTGTTCCGCTGCGCCTGCGGTGCGTTACCCGAACGTGTACGGTATCGACATGCCGAGCGCCCATGAGCTGATCGCGCATAATCGTTCGACCCAGGACGTGGCCGACCTGATCGGCGCCGACTGGCTGATCTACCAGGACCTGCCGGACCTGATCGAAGCGGTTGGCGGTGGCAAGATCAAGATCGAGCAGTTCGACTGCGCCGTGTTCGACGGCAAGTACGTGACCGGCGATGTCGACGAGGCCTACCTGAACAAGATCGAGCAGGCGCGCAACGACTCGTCGAAGATCAAGACACAGGCGGTCAGCGCGATCATCGACCTGTATAACAACTGAGTAAACACCGGCCCTGAGGGGCCGGTTTTGTATCTTAAACAAAGAATTGAATAAGGAGTCGCAGCATGAGTCAGGAATGGGATGCCGGTCGGTTGGACAGCGACCTCGATGGCGTAGCTTTCGATACCCTGGCTGTGCGCGCCGGCCAGCACCGTACCCCGGAAGGTGAGCACGGCGACCCGATGTTCTTCACCTCCAGCTACGTGTTTCGTACTGCCGCCGACGCCGCTGCGCGGTTTGCTGGCGAAGTGCCGGGCAACGTGTATTCGCGCTACACCAACCCGACCGTGCGTGCGTTTGAAGAGCGCATCGCGGCCCTGGAAGGTGCCGAGCAGGCCGTGGCGACTGCCACCGGCATGGCGGCCATCCTGGCCGTGGTGATGAGCCTGTGCAGCGCCGGCGACCATGTGCTGGTATCGCGCAGCGTGTTCGGCTCGACCATCAGCCTGTTCGAGAAGTACTTCAAGCGTTTCGGTGTTGAGGTCGATTACGTGCCCCTGGCGGACCTGTCCGGTTGGGAGGCGGCCATCAAGGCCAATACCAAGCTGTTGTTCGTCGAATCGCCGTCCAACCCGCTCGCTGAGCTGGTGGACATCGCCGCGCTATCCGAAGTCGCCCATGCCAAGGGCGCGATGCTGGTGGTGGACAACTGCTTCTGCACCCCGGCCTTGCAGCAACCGCTGAAGCTGGGTGCGGACATCGTGGTGCACTCGGCAACCAAGTTCATCGACGGCCAGGGCCGTTGCATGGGCGGCGTGGTGGCCGGTCGCAGCGAGCAGATGAAGGAAGTGGTGGGCTTCCTGCGCACCGCCGGCCCGACCCTCAGCCCGTTCAACGCCTGGATCTTCCTCAAAGGCCTGGAAACCCTCAGCCTGCGCATGAAAGCCCATTGCGCCAACGCACAGGCCCTGGCCGAGTGGCTGGAGCAGCAGGACGGTATCGAGAAGGTGCATTACGCCGGCCTCAAGAGTCACCCGCAACACGCCTTGGCCCAGCGCCAGCAGCGCGGTTTCGGTGCAGTGGTGAGTTTTGAAGTGAAGGGCGGCAAAGACGGCGCCTGGCGCTTCATCGACGCGACGCGCTTGATCTCCATTACCGCCAACCTGGGTGACAGCAAGACCACCATCACCCACCCGAGCACTACCTCCCACGGGCGCCTGGCGCCGCAGGAGCGTGAAGCGGCCGGCATCCGTGACAGCCTGATCCGCATTGCGGTGGGCCTGGAAGATGTCGCTGACTTGCAGGCAGACCTGGCCCGCGGGCTGGCGGCCTTGTGATCGAGTGGTCCATGGAGGCCGCAGCGGCCAGTAACGGGCGCGTGGCGCTGGTGACGGGTGCGGCGCGGGGCATTGGCCTCGGGATTGCCGCGTGGCTGATCAGCGAAGGCTGGCAGGTGGTGCTGACCGACCTGGACCGCGAGCGCGGTGCCAAGGTATCCAAGGTGCTGGGCGACAATGCCTGGTTTATCACCATGGACGTGGCCGACGAGAAGCAAGTGGCCCAGGGTGTCGCCGAGGTGCTGGGGCAGTTCGGGCGCCTGGATGCGTTGGTGTGCAACGCGGCGGTGGCCGACCCACGCAATATCACCCTGGAAAGCCTGGACCTGGCGTACTGGAATCGGGTGCTGGCGGTCAACCTCAGTGGGCCGATGCTGTTGGCCAAGCACTGCGCGCCTTACCTGCGTGCCCATGGCGGTGCCATCGTCAACCTGGCCTCGACCCGGGCGCGTCAATCCGAGCCTGACACCGAAGCCTATGCGGCCAGCAAAGGTGGGCTGTTGGCCCTGACCCACGCCCTGGCCATGAGCCTTGGGCCGGAAGTGCGGGTCAATGCGGTCAGCCCTGGCTGGATCGACGCACGTGATCCGGCTGCGCGGCGTGCAGAGCCGCTCACCGACGCCGATCATGCCCAGCATCCGGCGGGCAGGGTGGGGACGGTGGAGGACGTGGCGGCGATGGTGGCCTGGTTGCTGTCACGCCAGGCCGGGTTCGTCACCGGGCAAGAGTTCGTGGTGGACGGCGGCATGAGCAAGAAGATGATTTACAGCGAGTAGGGCGGGTAGCTGTCTTGAAGTCATTTTGTCTTTTTCAGAAAAACTTCAAGCAGGCTATTGACTTAGGTCCGCTACCTGCGTAAATTTCGCGGCCTCAACGAAGCAAAGGGTGATTAGCTCAGCTGGGAGAGCATCTGCCTTACAAGCAGAGGGTCGGCGGTTCGATCCCGTCATCACCCACCACTTCTTGAGAGTTTTGCCCTAGGGCAAGACGCAACGTTAAAGGTTGCACCGACGCGCAGCGGTAGTTCAGTCGGTTAGAATACCGGCCTGTCACGCCGGGGGTCGCGGGTTCGAGTCCCGTCCGCTGCGCCATATTTTCCAGGTTCGATCTGTCGGGCTTGAGATTGAACAGCCAAGGCTGATCGATCAGATGTTTAAAGGTGGTTGAGGGTTCATGCTCAATCAGCCAAGCGATACGCAGCGGTAGTTCAGTCGGTTAGAATACCGGCCTGTCACGCCGGGGGTCGCGGGTTCGAGTCCCGTCCGCTGCGCCATATCTGCATCAAGGCCCACTGAACGCCTTGAAGCACAAGGAAAGCCACTGGCTAACCTTGATCCGATAGCAAAGACCCTGGTCGAAAGACCGGGGTTTTTTGTGTCTGGGGTTTGAAAAAAAGCCTCATCTTCTTCGCTGCCATCAGCGCTCATTATCGGCAAACGGCCGACAGATCATTTCGATTCTGTCGGCCGTTTTGCGTTCTTGTGTCAAAAAATTTCAATGTGGTTATTTGCCGCAGGCGCAGAAACCTTTAAAGTTAACCCTTCGGTCAACTTTGCACTGTCATCATGGCCTTTTGATTCGTCGAGAAAGGTTTCTGCAAGTCTCCAGATTCGGTGTACTTAACCATAAGGGCGGATTTATAACCGCTCAGAGGATGATCCATGTCCAACCGTGAAATAACCCGGCGCTCGTTCCTCCAGGGCGGGCTGGTGGCGGGTGTGAGTGTCACGCTCACGCCGCTCAGCACCCAGGCGCTGGCTGCCTTGATGGAAAACAGCGTGACCGTGCCGTCTGAAAAGTGGCTTGGCCATAACGGCAAGGCGCGCCAGCGTAACGATGCCTTGTCGAAAGTCTGCGGCAGCAAGGTGTTTGCCCGCGACATCCGTTCCAAGGACATGCCTGGCTGGCCCCAGCAGCAAGGTCACGCCATGTTGCTCAAAACCATCAAGGCCGACCACATCTACGCGGGCTACGACCTGTCGTGGCTTGGCGCCGAGCTGCAGCCGGACCGTATTGTCACCGCTACCGACCTGGACAAAGACGGTATCGTCTTCCCGGAAGAACATGCGCCGGACCCGTTGCTACCCGAGGGCAAAGTGCCGATGTTCATCGGTCACCCGGTGGCGATCCTGATCTGGAACGACTTCGAGCGTTTCCGTCAGGCCAAGAACAAGCTCAAGTTCAATGACAAGGCGATTCGTTACGGCGCCAAAGTGCCGTATTACGAAGGTGACCCCTACGGTAGCTTCCGCTACGTGCGCGTGGGTGGCCCGACCTCGGCTGATGAAGACGAATTCGCCAGCCTCAAGGATTCGATCCTGTTCCCGATGCTGAAAAATCGTCGCCCAGTGTGGAATTCCCAGCCGAACCTGCACGGCAACCTGACCGAGCGCGGGCTGTTCTACGCCGAGCGCATGAAGAGCCAGATCAACACGCCACCGGACAACTGGCTGGTGTTTGACGAGCGCTACAAAACCCCATCGATCGAACCGGCCGCCATGGAGCCGGACAACGGCAACGGTTGGTACGATCCAGCAACCAAGACCCTGCACTTTGTGGTGGCCACCCAGTGCCCATTGGAAGTTGCGACCGAGACCGCCAAGATGATCTCGCCGTCGCGCTTCGGCCTGGCCCACCTGAATATGCACCCCGGTTACACCGTGGGTTACGGTTCCAAAGACCACAACATTTTTGTCTACTACGCCGCCCTCGCTGCGTTGTATGGCGCCGGTGTGCCGGTGCGCCTGGCCAACGACCGTTACGAGCAATTCCAGAGCGGCATCAAGCGTCACCCGTTCGATATCCGCTATCAGTTGGCGGTCGACAAGAACGACCACAGCTTCAAAATCTTCCTCGCCGACATGAGCGTCGACGGCGGTGGCCGGATCAACTACAGCCCGTCGGTGGCTGCGGTCGGCGCCACGGCGGCGCAGTCGATCTACTACATGCCGCAGAACGACCTGCAAGTCACCGCGTACCATTCCCGTGGCGTTGAAGCCGGTTCGATGCGGGGCTACGGCACCCTGCAAAGCATGGCGGCGACCGAAATGATGGTCGACGAAATCGCCGGTCGTCTCGGTGTGGATGCCATTGAGCTGCGGCGCAAGAACGCACTGCGTTCGGGCATGAAGAACACCCAGGGCGCGATCCCTGCCGGTGCGTTGCGGCTGCACGAAATTCTCGACAAGGCCGCTGTGCACGACGTGTGGAAAAACCGTGACGCGATCAAGCAACAACGCGAAGCCGCAGACCCGGATAACTGGTATGGCGTCGGTTTTGCCATCTGCCAGAAAGACTTCGGCACCGGTTCCGAAGCGCCGATGGCCAGTGTTGAATTCAGCGCTGACGGTCGCATCAGCCTGCGCCACATCGGAATCGAAATCGGCACCGGCATGTCCACTTCGCAGTCGCTGGTGGTTGCCGACTTCCTCGGCAGCCCGGCCCACGAAGTGAAGACCGGCGAAACACAATGGCAGGAAATGCAACTGGTCACCGGCGGCAACCCTTACACCATGAGCCAGGCCGAGCAGGACAACCTGCTGCGTAACCCGCGTTGGGTGGGCAAGCTCGCGTCGGCGTCTTCGGCGACCAACTCGGCGTACTACTTCAGCCACGCCACCCGCGAAGCGGCGCGTGTGCTGTTCAACCACGGCCTGTGGCCAGCGGCGCTAGAGATCTGGCGCCAGGGCCCGTTCGGCGGCCAGGCCAACCCCTATGTGGTACGCCGCGAAGACGCACATTGGGTGGACGGCAAGCTCACCGCCAACGGCATGCAGCCATTGAGCTTTGAAGAACTGGCCAGGCGCGCTCATGAGCGCGGCCTGGTCACCGCTGCCACGGTCCACGGGTTCAACCGCTGGAGCTGGGCCGAGGCTGAGTACAGCATCGACGGCGTGCGCGAGCGCCTGCCGCTCGACGGTCTGGCGGTGAAATACGGCGATGGCGCACCGAAAGCCAAGCACGCGCTGATGAGCACTGCCGGTTTCCACCTGCTCGATCGCCAGAACGTCAGCTATCCCGCCACCCAGTTGAATAACGCTGCGGTGACGTACTACAGCCCCGTCGCCACGTTGGTCGAGTTGAAGGTCAACAAGGGTTCAGCGCAGGTCGAAGTGCTCAATCACCATTCGTGGGTCGAGTGCGGGCGTGTGCTGGTTGAAGAGTTGGTCAAGGGCCAGCTCGAAGGTGGAGTGGCCATGGGCATCGGTCACGCCTTGATGGAGGAAATGCCGTTGTACGAAGGCGGGCCGGGGGAGGGCGACTGGAACTTCAACCGCTACCGTCTGCCGATGGCGCGTCACGTTGCCGTGTGGAAACAGACCTCGGAGATTCTGCCGGCGCTGTCGCCAAGCGACCCGTCCAAAGGTATCGCTGAAGTGGTGATGATCCCGATTGTCGGGGCCATCGGTAATGCGGTGGCACACGCCATCGGTAAACGTGTTCGCGACCTGCCAATCACGGCTGCACGCATCAAGGAGGCCCTCAATGGCTAACCGTCCGCTTCAACTGACCCTCAATGGTCAACCCGTCGGCCCGGTGGACATCCCTGATGACCTGCCGATGATCGACTACCTGCACGAATACAAAAACCTCACGGGCTCGCGGCTGGGCTGCGGCCAAGGCATTTGCCACGCCTGTGTGGTGATCGTCGACAACCCGGACGGCACCAGCGAAGAAGTGCGCACCTGCATCACCGGCGCGCATTACTTCGAAGGCAAGCAAGTGCGCACTATCGAAGGCCACGCCAAGCGCGATGAGTCGGGCCAGGTCACTGAGCTCAACCCGATCCAGCAGCGCTTCGTGGATGAGTTCGCCTTTCAGTGCAGCTATTGCGCGCCGGGCTTCGTCAACGCGGCGACCGTGTTGGTGGAGAAACTGCAACGCCAGCCGACCGTGTACAGCAAGCTGGAACAAGTCATCGAGGACAGCCTCGGTCATCACGTCTGCCGTTGTACCGGGTACGTGCGTTATTACAACGCCACCCGCAACGTGCTGACCGATCTCGGCCTGGTCAAGGAGGGTTAAGCATGAAGCTTTTTCTGACCCGCCTGGCCTTGGCGGTCGGCCTGGCCGCGCCGGTATTGTTTGCCCACGCTGATGATCAAGCCAAGCGCGGCGAATACCTCGCCCGCGCCGCTGACTGCATGGCCTGCCACACTGCACCGGGCGGCGCGCCGTTTGCCGGCGGCCTGCCGATTGTCTCGCCGTTTGGCACCATCTATGGCACCAATATCACGCCAAGCAAAGAACACGGCATCGGCTTGTACAGCGATGACGAGTTCTTCGCTGCGTTGACCGAGGGCAAGCGTCGCGACGGTGCGTACTTGTATCCGGCGATGCCCTACACCTCGTACCACCTGATGCCGCGTGAAGACTCGGACGCCATTCATGCGTACCTCAAAACCATCGAGCCGATCGAGCGCGCAGCGCCGGTCACGAGCCTGAGCTTTCCCTTCAACGTGCGCCTGGGCCTGATGGGCTGGAACGTGCTGTACGGCAAAGCGCTGAAACTGGAACCGGCCGAAGGCAAGAGCGAAGCCTGGAAGCGCGGCCAGTACATGGTCGAAGTGCTCGGCCACTGCGGCGAATGCCACACGCCACGTGGCCTGCCCGGTGCGATGGAGCTAGACAAGCGCCTGACCGGCGGCATCCTCAATGGCTATCTGGCGCCCAGCCTGCTCGCCACCGACCTGGCCGCACGCGGCTGGAATGAGCAGGACCTGGCCACCTTCCTCAAGCACGGCATGAGCGCCCAAGGGACGATGTTCAACGAGATGTTCCCGGTGTTCCACAACAGCACCCAGGGCCTGAGCGATACGGACCTGGCCGCGATGGCGACCTTCCTGCTCGGTGATAAACCGCCCGCAGCCAAGGCGCTGGTCGAAGTGCCGGTGGAACACCTTGGCCCGAGCGCTCAGCGCGGCCGCCAGGAATACCTGAACGTCTGTGCCGGTTGCCATGCCGCCGATGGTGAAGGCAAGCCGCACATCGCGGTGGCGATGCGCGGCAACACCACGCTGCGTCTGGAAGACCCGCGCAACCTGGTGCGGGTGATCGAGGACGGGATTGGCGAGCAGAAGTTCTCCGGGTTCGAGCACATGCAACCGATGCCGGGCTTCGCGGGAAAACTCAGCCCGGAACAACTCACCGATCTGATCAATTACCTGCGCCAAGGCTGGGGCGGGCAATCGGCGGAGCTGGCGGTGAGCGATGTGCAGAAGCTGCAGGCTGAGGCGCCGTCCATCGAGCACAAGGCGCACTGACATGCAGCATCTGGATCTGCAGGTGATACGACGGGCGCTGGCGTGGTCGGTGGCGGGGCAGCGCATTTGGCTCTGTACGGTGCTGGCCACCTACGGCTCGGCGCCGCGGGCGCCGGGTTCGCTGCTGGCGGTGAACGCCGCTGGGCAGTGGATTGGGTCGTTGTCGGGTGGTTGCGTCGAGGAAGACTTTCTCGAACGCGTCGCCGAAGGTGCGTTTTTCGCTGCGGTCAACGTGGTGCGCTACGGCGCAGGGGACGATCCGCGCTCGCGGGTCAGCCTGCCCTGCGGCGGCATTCTCGATGTATTGGTTGAGAAGTTCGAGCCTGACTGCGAGGTGCAGGCGCACCTACGTGAAGTGGAGTCGGCGCTGCTCGGGCAGCGCCGCTTGATTCGCCAAGTCGACCTGGCCAGCGGGGCGCGCAGCCTGGTCGCTGATTGTGAGCAGGGCGTGCGCATCGAGCGTGACAGTGAGCGGGTGCGCATCCGCGTCGGTGCGGCTCAGCGTTTATTGCTGGCTGGGTACTCCAGCGTGGCGCAGGCGTGTGCCGAGTTTGCAGTCGGCCTTGGGTTTGAAGTGATTCTCTGCGACCCACGTGATGAAGTGCTCGAAGGCGTGGTGCTCAATGGCGTGGAGATTCGTCGCCAGTTGCCGTCGGTGTTTATTGCCGACGGCGGCTGTCACCGTGATACGGCGGTGGTTGCGCTGACGCATGACCCGCGTATCGACGATCTGGCGATGATGGAAGCGGTGCGTACCGACGCGTTCTACATTGGCGTGATGGGGTCGTTGCAGACCTCGCAGAAGCGCTTTGAGCGACTGCGCCGCATCGGTGGGTTGGGGGAGCCTGAACTGGCGCGGATACACGCGCCTATCGGGCTTAACCTGGGCAGCAGGACGCCGTCGGAAATTGCGTTGGCGGTATTGGCGGATATCGTACGGATTCGTAGCGGGATTGCTCGCGACCAGCTCTGAGCGCATCTTTGCTTGAAGGCTTGATGTAAATGTGGCGAGGGAGCTTGCTCCCGCTGGAGTGCGTAGCGCTCCCAGGCTTTTGGGGCCGCTTCGCAGCCCAGCGGGAGCAAGCTCCCTCGCCACAGTCTGCCTGTGTTTACATCCCGAATTTATCCCGCAACCCGTAGTACCAAGCCCCCAGCGCCGCAAACGGCGTGCGCAACATTTGCCCACCCGGGAACGGGTAATGCGGCAAGCCCGCAAACGCATCAAAACGCTCAGCCTGACCTCGCAAGGCCTCCGCCAGTACTTTGCCTGCCAAGTGCGTGTACGTCACGCCATGACCGCTACAGCCCTGGGAGTAATAGATGTTGTCACCCAGGCGGCCGACCTGCGGCAAACGCGATAGGGTGAGCAGGAAATTGCCGGTCCAGGCGTAGTCGATCTTCACGTTCTTCAGTTGCGGAAAGGCCTTGAGCATTTTCGGTCGGATGATCGCTTCGATATTCGCCGGGTCCCGCGCGCCATAGACCACGCCGCCGCCGAAGATCAGGCGCTTGTCGCTGGTGAGGCGGTAGTAGTCGAGCAGGTAGTTGCAGTCCTCGACACAGTAATCCTGTGGCAATAAAGTCTTGGCTACTTCATCGCCCAGTGGCGCCGTGGTGATCACTTGGGTGCCGCACGGCATCGACTTGGCCGCTAGCTCCGGCACCAGATTGCCCAGGTAAGCGTTCCCCGCGACGATAATGAATTTGGCCCTGACCCTGCCTTCGGCGGTGTGTACCACCGGATTGGCACCGCGCTCAATGCGCACCGCTGCCGATTGCTCATAGATCGTGCCGCCCAGGGATTCCACAGCCGCGGCTTCACCGAGCGCCAGGTTGAGCGGGTGGATATGGCCACCGCTCATGTCCAGCAAACCCCCCACATAGTTGTCACAGGCCACCACCTCGCGGATGCGGCGCTCGTTCAGCAACTCCAGTTGCGTATGGCCGTAGCGCTCCCACAGACGCTTTTGCGACTCCAGGTGGCCCATGTGCTTGCTGTTGAGGGCGGCGAACACGCCACCGTCCTTCAAGTCGCACTGGATCTGATACTTGGCCACGCGCTCACGGATGATCCTGCCGCCTTCAAACGCCATCTGCCCCAACAACTGCGCCTGGTGAGGCCCGACGCTGCGCTCGATCACGTCGATATCGCGGCTGTAACTATTGACGATCTGCCCACCGTTGCGGCCCGAGGCACCAAAACCGACCTTGGCGGCTTCCAGCACCGTAACGCGAAAGCCGCTCTCCAGCAAAAACAGCGCACTGGAAAGCCCAGTATAGCCGGCCCCGATCACGCACACATCGGTCTCGACTTCACCTTGCAACACAGGACGGGGCGGAACTGCATTCGCGGAAGCGGCGTAATACGACTGGGGGTAGGGGGTGTTCGCCATCCTGGAACCTCTGTTTTATATTTTTTACGAGTGCGCCGATCCTACCTGAGTTGAAAATTGCCTGCCAGCCACCCGAAAATCACGGGTGTACCCGGCGCAAATAAAAAATTCGCATATTCATAGGGTTAGCTGCAAAAAAGATGTTGACACCCCTTCGGAATTCCGTAGAATGCCGCCTCACAGCAGGCACGTAGCTCAGTTGGTTAGAGCACCACCTTGACATGGTGGGGGTCGTTGGTTCGAGTCCAATCGCGCCTACCAAACAAAATCCGCTCTGCTGGGCGGTCTAGAGGGGTCATCGGAAACGGTGACCCCTTTTTGCTTTCTGCGATTTGCAAAACTTTTGCAAAACTTTTGCAAAACCCCCAACTGACTTATGCTCTATAACTGATCTGCTGTAAGTACATCCAGTTCTGATCTCTCGCCAGGATGGGTATGATGGCGCTTTGGTATGTGGTCTCAACGCGTGCTCAAAACATGATTGCAATCGCTGGAACCATCTGGCGTTTGCTAAGCAAATCAGTGTCATAGGGAAGTGAATTTAGATGTACATATCAAAAAATTTTGGTTTCTCTTTTTCGACCGCGAAAAGTGACATACCGCTCTGTGACTTCCTGAATTCTCTAGTTGGCAAGAATATAGAGTTCTCCCTAAAATCTGGGAATGTTCGTCGTATTATAGTTGATCAAAGTGATAATTTCTTTTGTGGTGTCGTTATTACCCTTAAGGATCAGAGAAGCTATGCTTCGCTGGTGAACGATCAAGGTCAGGTCAAAGTTAAGATCTCTGATCTTGCAGACCTTGAGCAAATCGCAGAGTTTAATTTTTGGGTTATAAATAAGCTTAATGGATTTGGCATGTATCAGTATCATTATGGTGCTTGTACGCTTTCAAACTTTGCTTCAATGGTCACATCTCAATATCGAAGGGATCTTGAGGCTAAAAGAAAGGTTGAACTTGCGAAATTGCCAGATAAGGCTCCTGCGAAGCAAGAGAAAGCAGTCAATAGTCGCTTTTTTCATGGCTTGGCTTTTGAGATGTTAGTCCAGGCTAGGGATATTGAAGAGGTTTTGGCCAAATACAAAGAAATTCGGTCCTTCAAGTATGAGGTCGCATCAGTTGAAGCTCTCGCTAATGACGATTTTCCACTTCTTGGCATGGTGTCCAAGGTTCGTCATCATGTTAGTTTTGACAGCACTGTAGATTCCCATTTGATTATCAAAGGGATTCAGAACATGATGTCGTCGGTTAAGGATAGGAGCGGTAGAGTCGAGGTTCTTGATGATGAAGATGAACCTTTTTCCGTTAAGCTTATGGACGTTCCCGTTAATTTCGGCGAGATGCCATATGACATTTTCATGAAAGGGCTAGCCACGTTTGACTCGGCTGACGCGAGCAAATGTGATCTGATTAAAGTGCTTATGGATAAGTGCGAAAAGGAGTACGCTCATGTATTCACAAAAAAAGTTGCGAATTAATCTAAAGGAGCGGTGGGTAATACCTACCGCTATTATTATTACAATGGTTTTGTACGCGGCTGTTATCCTGCTAGCTACGAGCCCCTCTAGTTTAGTTGACTTTATTTTGCTTCCGCCCGGAACCACTCGAAGGATATATGAGTTCTATGCTGGCAATTTGCGAGGAAGTTTTTTTACCGGCTTTCTTGCGCTAGGTGGTTTCTTAATGTCGGCCAAGACCTTCATTATTGTAAATATGAAAAAGGAGGTTTATGACTCTGCGGCGTATGAGAAGAAATGGCTAGATGGCCTTATGCTGAACGGTGCTGCAAAATATGATACTTTGTTTTACCCTCTTCGTCGGTTAAGTAATATTATTTTTTATACAATTGCTTTTTGTTTTATCGCGTCTGTAGCCCAGCTTACTGTGGGGCTATTTAAAAATATTCCTGCAGTGATGATATGCTTCTTTCTTGTCGTTGTTGCGGTTTGTTTCTTGATGTTGTCACTGTTTTTGATTAAGAAGAATCTTGGGACAATGTTCGATCATCTTGATGAAAAAAGTCGTCAAAAAATGGAGGCTGACCGTAATGGAACCCCCCTGCAATAGGGGGTTGCTACAGAGCCAATTCGGCGCTTACTACGACGTACTCTATTTTCTTTTCTTCATGTCCCTCCTGATAGTGCCTCGTCATTTTCTCATCCGCATGTCCCATGAGCGCCTGGATATATTCCTGCGGGAATTTCTGCTGCTCATACAGCCACGCGCCCAATGCGCGGATCTCGTGAAAAGTGGGGCGCTCACCAGCCGGCACATGGTCGTAGGCGTGCGCGGCGTCCCTGGCCTTGCTGAACTCTTTGGTCAGGTAGTCCGGCGTTACGGATGTCCAGTGGTCCTTGGCGTCTATCTGTTCCCGCCGCCTGGCTTTGGGCTTGTAGTGGATCAGGTAGGGCGAGGCGAGCGGCGAGCGCAGGCACTCCCCAACCACCTCCCGCAGCGCAGCGCCCATGGTGATTTTGAGGTGCACAGGGTTCTCATAACCCTGGGTCTTTCCGGGGGAGACGGTCAGCGTGTTCTTTTCCATGTCGGCCGCTGACTTTAGCCAGGTGACGATGTCGTCCCGGCGCTGAAGGCTGGCCAACGCCAAGCGGATTGCGCGCTTCAGCCATGGCGGCGTTGTCGCGGCATCGATGATCAGCCTCAATCCGTCGAGCGTGTGGCGCTGGCGCTTCTTCTCGGCCTCCTTCTTGACCAGGGTCAGCTCTGCGTTGTTGCGCTCGGCCAGGCCCTTGGCCACCGCAAAGGCGAAGATCTGCACCCATAGCCCGCGGTGCTTCGTGTAGGCGTTGTTGCTGAAGTTATCTAGGTACTCGGCCATCGCCAGCACATCCAGTTGGCCGATCAGGCGGTCGCCCAGGTCCTGCCGGTACCGCTCAAGCTTGAACTTGATTTCCTCCAGGGTGCGGGCGGCGTATGACCGGTCAGGTAGCCATTCCTCTTCGAAGCGCTTCAGCAGGTTGCTCACCATGGGAAGCCGGTCTCCGGTCAGCACAGCCAGCAGCGAGCCGTCATCGACTACCAACTCGGCAAACTTGAGGTTGGCCGCCCGGGCCAGCTTGATTGCCTCCTCCAGCGGGCGGTTAATGCTGGTCATCACGCCGGTGACCGGGTTGCGATATCGCCAGTACTTCCCGTTAGGGTAAAGGTTTGGCGGCAGCTTTCTGTTTTGCAGCGTGCGGGGCCGGGCAGCCATCACCCAATCTCCAGCATCTTGGCCAGCAGCGGGTCACTCGATCCCATGACCGCCGCCTGCACGTCGACGAAATACATCCCGCCTTTTACCTCTCCGATCACTTCGCCTTCCTCAATCCATTTTTTCAACTGCTGCAGGCTCGGCTTTCCGCCGACGTACCGCAACTTCCTGTATTCGCCGGCCTCCATGAGGCGCGGCAGCTTGACCGTAATCTGGGCAAGGACTTTTGCCATCCCTACCTCCCGCCAGCCGTGGGCCGCGCTGTCTTGATGATTTGAATTGCCAGGCCGAAGGTGATCAGCAGCCAGGTGCAGGTGCCGGTGAAGGCGTAGATCAGTGCCTCGGTGGTGCCGGTGTCCAGCAGGTCGAGCCCGAGCCAGCCGAACCAGCCGATGGTTCCTACCAGGTACAGCAAAGCGCCCAGCAGTATCAGGGTGAGTTTCATAGCGAACATGGGGTGTCCTTGCCGCGCTGGGCGGCAGAAGGTGGGTTAGGGTTATGCTCTTTCGCAGAGATCCAAGCCGATCTGGCTTACGCGATCGACACAGGCTGGGTTCAGCCAGATGCATTCGGTTCGGTTGGCTGTACCGCGGCCGGCGCTGATGCGGGCAGATGTGCTGTAGCTGGCCCAGCCGGGTAGAAGCTCCGCGTACAGGTCACTCGGGTATCCCGACAGCACGACCATTCCTTCTAGATCGAGCAAAACCCCGAGTAGCTCGCGATGTGCGGCATCATCCATCTCGTGTTTGTAGTACCGGCCGCTCGACGCGCCTTTGTACCTGGTGTCATGCACGTAGGGAGGGTCGACGTAATGCAATGTCTGCGGGCCGTCGTGCGTCTTGATCACCTCGATCGCGGGGCGGTTTTCGATTAGCACGCCGCTGAGCCTCTGGCCAACCTCGGCAAGTTGCTCCGGATAGGAGGCCCAGAGTGACTGGGCTGTGCCGTATTGGCGCTTGGTGTCGATGCGGAAGCCGGTCACGCCCTTGGTCGCACCGGCGGAGCCGAACCCCATTTGCGCCCTGATGATGGTCCGCCTTGCACGTTCGATCGGCTCGGCGCTCGGCTCCCAGGAAAGTTCGAACTCTTCGCGGGAGTAGGGCGTGAATACCAGGCGCTCGACAAGTCCCGATCGCGACTCCTGATCCTGCAAAACCCTGAACAGATTCACGATGTCGCCATCGAGGTCGTTGTAGACCTCGGCATACGCCCGAGGCTTTTGCATCAGAACGCCAGCGGCGCCGCCGAACGACTCCACGTAGCAGGTGTGCGGTGGGAAATGTTGCAACACCCACGGCGCAAGCCGGAACTTGGCGCCGTGGTACCGGATAACCGGGGCGGTGATGGTCATAATTGTTTTCCAGGCGTGCGCCCGCCGCTCACCGGCAGGCATGTAGGGGGATTGGGGTTAGGGCTAAAGGGTTATGGCTTCCAGCTTCTACCAACACGGAAAACCATCATCAAGTTGTGATGGAGAGGGACCTTGAGAACGTGGTCGAAAAACTCGCCCTTGCCGGTGATGAACCCCGTAGGCACCTTGCTTTCAGCGGTACCGAATTCCCGCCAACATTCTTCGCCACCGTTCTTTTCCCAGTAGGCGCGTTCTCGTTTCGGGATCTCGTCGTAAGTTTTATAAAACATCGAGTGGTCCGGAATATCGCAGATCCGGCGCCACGCTGGATTTCGCTTGCACCAGTCGGCAGCACGTTGAGAGGCCTGCTCGGTAGAATAAAATTCTTTGGTGTTCTGTTCGGTCATGGCGTCACCCGCTGGCCGAGCATCACGTCGGAGACAATTTCCCAGAGCTGGGCCGGTGACCACTGGTACCGGTCGAAGTCGGTGTCGGGCTGAACGCCGTAGGTGCAAGTCGAATGGGCTCCCGCCGGGTACTCGCCGCGCTTCGCCATGATCGTCGCCACCCGACCATCACCGCCCGGCGTCGTAGTGTGGTAGTCGTAGGCGATGGTGTTGTAGTCATTGCCCGCCGCAACCTTGAACTCGCCGTCGATAACTAGATTGGCCCGGCCGATCAGCACCAGGACCTGCAAGCACTCGTCCCGGATCTTTGCCCCAACGACCTGTTTCAGGTCGCGCGGAATGTTGCGCACCAGGTCAAGCGAAAGCCCGAGCAACTCCTCGGCCACCTTGTGGATTTCCAAATCCGTATGCAGCGCCATCCCTGGCCTCCTGAAAAGCGAGGGTGCTATCGCACCCATGAATGAAGAATTGAATGATCAAATAAACTTTCTGCGGACAGGGCGCGCGAGCCGCTCGACGCCCTTGCCGCCGCAGTTGAGCCAGCCATCTTCAAAGACCATGACGTAGGCGTAGTAGGCGGAGCGCTGCGAACTGGTCCAGTGGTAGGCCTGGGTGAATACCTGTGGAACCGTGATTTCGAGGAAGGACGCCTCACGACGCGCCATAAGATAGAAGTCCTTGTGCCCGTCGCGCTCGAATGCGGCGCAAAACTGGGCGGCAGGTTGGTCATGCTCCCGATTGCTGCTTGCCAGGTGCGCGGTGTTGGCCTGGCCATCCCATGGGGATTTGGCGCCGTCGAGTTCCTGGCCGTAGCCGCCCCACTCATGGGTCGCCTCAGCATCGCTGCCCGTCGGAACGATCAGGTAGTAGGGCTTGTCGCCGCCAGGGAACAGGCCGCCGTTAACACCGCCTTCGCCGGGCCAGTATTCGCCGATGGCTGGGATGCCGCTTGCCGCAATGGTCGGTGCCGCGGCGATGGCCAGGGTTGCCAGTTTCAGCACCACCCCTTCGTCCGGGCTGCTGATAGTAAGATCTCCACGGGTGTACGTGGTCAATTCATTGGTGCGCATGAGATGCTCCTGTGAGCGAGATAAGGGTGCAGGTAGCCGGCGCTTCCCGACGAGCTTCTGGTCTGAACGCCGTCCTGGCGCTCCCGGGAATCACCTGCGAAAAACGATTGAAGGAATGAATTACTGAATGATGAGGCTGCGGACAGGGCGCGCGAGCCGCTCGATGCCCTTGCCGTAGTGGCGGAGCCAGCCATCTCCAAAGTCCATGACGTAGGCGAGGTTGGCGGAGCGCTGCGAACTCAGCCAATGGAAGCGCTCTTCGTTCAGCACCACCAGGCCATCGGCCTTGGCTGCCATCACCAGCTGCCCCTCAAGGCAGGACGGGATGTGGCCATCCAACTCCAGCGCCTTGATGGCAATCACGCTGCCAGCTTCAGCCATTGCACGGGTGTTGGCTTCGCCGTCGCTGTAACTGCCTGCGCCTTTGATCTCGACGCCGTACTCGCCCCACGGCCCGCTGAGTTCGTCAGGCATCAGGATCAGGGCGCGCTCTACACCGTTGAGCCAGTAGCGGGTGACGAACACGCCGCCGGCCAGAGGTTGGCCGCGCTCAGGGAGTTCTGCGGCGAGTACTGTTTGCTGTGCTTGCTTGGTCATGAGGTTACTCCGGGTAAGCGCCGCCCTCCGGTTACCGGATGCAGCGAGCAGGGTGGGTTATGCGGGTTCGATGCCGGTCTTGCTGAATTCTTCAAGCTGTCGCGACTGCTTTTCTGTTATCTCGAAATCAGGTCGCGACATGGTTGTGTATCGGGCCGACTCATCGGCGGGCGCTGCTGCCAGATTGATCAGGAGCGTTGATACCGTTTCCTGCCATTCTTCAAAGTCGTGCCGCTGGCCCAGCACTTGAAGCGCATCATCGAGCGCTTTCGAGACAATCAGCGTTCGCTTCTCGGCGCCGATCCGGTCGAGCAGCGCCTTCTCTTTCGCACGCTTGTCCCGCTGGATCTGCGCGTTGTCCTTGGCCATGGCCTACCTCTTCGATTTCATGTGCTGGCAAATCAAGCCATGCCTGCCGCCGTCGCTGTCGCACCTGGTTGCTGATGCGCTTCATGGGGTGTCAGCGAACTTGAAGCCGTTCTCCTGGGCGATCAGCGTCACGCGCTTGATGTGCATGCCGAGGTCTTTGCTGCCACGCTGGCCACAACGCCCTTGTCGGCTTCAGCGCGCACGGCCGGTGCGAGTTTGTCGCGTTCTTTGCGCAGGCGTTCGTGGTGTGCCGTGGTGCCGTTGTAGGGACCATCGACACCGACGCCGTTCGGGATGAGCTGGGCTTTCTTGCCGGACCCGAAGAAGGCGTCCAGCTGCTGGTTCAGCTCGTCGATGATCGAGCGCCGCGGATCCGGCATTGGCTCGCCGATCATGGCTGTGCACCGTAGTAGGCGAACAACACAAGCAGCGCCGAGAAACCAGCCGTCCAGCGCGCCATTCGCCATCCGAAGCGATTCGATGTGGCCGTGACTGCGCTGAAAAAGTCAGCGTTGCGCTCGAGCTGATCGGCGTACTGGCAAGCGCCGTCGTGACCGGTGCGTGCGCCGCGGGAAACGCCTGTGGAGCGCTCCACCACATCGAACAGATTCTTGCCGAGCGGCACCACGTTGAAGCGCGGCACCTTCACTGGCTGTTCGCGACCGATCTTCATGTACATCTCCGAAGTGGAAAGCGAAACACGTTCCCGCAGGGCCTGCAGAACGGCTTGGCTTTGTTGGATGGCTGGGTTCATGCCGACTCCTTGGTTGTGGTTGCGTTTATTCGTCAGCACCCTGACCGCCTGGTATGTGCCGGTGGGCCCAGGGGAGGGTGCTGACGGATAAAGGCGCGCGCAAAAGAAAGGCCCGTTGGACGTTCGGGCCATTCTCGGATGCAGTAGTTTGAGTTTTGGGCGGGACCGTTAGCGCCAGAACGCCGCGATCCCGGTGGTACATCGCCAGGCCTCGCGGTGATGGCGCACTTGATCGTGTGGCACGCTTGAGAGAACTCGAGGTTCTGGCCTCTCGAAACTCAGCGTGGCACCGATCAGGATCAGTAGGAGCATGGTGTTCTCCAGTGGGTGGTTGATGCAGGTGGCCGCATAGCGGTATTGGTCGTCCGCATCCCGCTGCCCACTCAGTGAATGGGCAGAAGTGATGCTTTCGGTTATGCGGTGAGGCTTGGTCTTTCGGACTGGCGAACCACTCGCACCTGTGCGGTGCGTCGATCTGGCGCCCGGCGATCTCGGCGCATGGCGTCGTCACCGATCATTGCGTGCATGGCGATCAAGGCCGCCAGAGCGAAGCACATCGGCGAGATGATCTGTCGGCGCATCGCTTCGGCAACTGCGGCGGTCTGGCGGGTCACGCCGAGCTTGAACATGGCGCAGGACAGCCGCTTTGCCACGGTGCAGGCTGCCACGTCGAATTGGCGGGCAATCTCCTTGGCTGTCTTGCCCTGGGCAGTGCCCAGCAGGTACTGAACTTCTTTTGGCGCAAGGCCGCGTCCGAGATGACCCTTCCATGCGCCGCTGACGATTGTTGCTTCCATCAATGTGACTCCCGGTTGGTTTCCCGTCTGGCCCTGTCGCCAAGGCCAGCCAGTGAAATCTTCCGTTCTGTTTAAAGAGCTTGTTCCAGTCGGTCCCGTTTTCAGGGGCTGGGAGATCACTTCGCTGATCCCGAGCTATCTGGCGGCTTCACCAGTCGTGTATTGCCGAGTTCTGCTCGGCGATGGAGCAAATTTAGAAAACTAAACAGAATTCGTCAACCGTTATTTTAGATATCTTAACTTTTGTGGCGGCGAGGTACGCCCGAACGTTGATTGCGTCAAGACTTACGCGATTAGAAAAGTTCGGTTAATCTGCGTATAAACCTGTATGGATATACAGCAATCAAGGAGCAGCCTATGGCGAGCCCGCAGAAGAAAACCCAACAACAAGCGCCCGTATCAGGAGTTGAGCGTCTCACGCTCAGAGTCTCCAGCATGATTAACCATCCCATCGCCCAGGACCGGAAGTGGGCAACCATCCACAGGCTTGATAGCGATGGAGAGCGTGAGTGGGAGGAGGTTATGGGCGTGCTCGCCGAAGTTGACGGTATTGAGATGACTTTCAACGACGAAGATGAATCGGTCACTTTGAGCTGGGAAGCTGCGGCCGATGAAGATCCCCGGGTCCAGGATCATGATGAGTTAGATGCGGTTGAAGAGCCCGCACCTTTCTGATGGACATAAAAAAGCCCGCTAGGTGGCGGGCTTTTGGTTATGCCTTTCGGGCATTCCAGATCAACAGCACCTTCGCGTGGATCGTCACGTCGTCGATTCGAGCCGTTTGGTTTTCATAGTGTTTGTTGTCGGATATCAGCCTGTAACACTCTTCGTCCATGCGCATTACACGCTTGATATACAGCTCTCCATGCCAAGTGAGAACGTATATCCCCTCACCGATGAAATCCTTTATCCCCTTGTCGACTATCACCAGGTCTTTGTCGTTGATCGTCCCGGCCATGCTTTCGCCCCAGCCGTTGATCATGCCCAGCGATGACGCGGAGGTATAAGTAACCCCTTTCTCGCGAAGAATTTCCTCGCGCACTACGAGATTTCGAACGACCTCGGTGTAGTCGGGCGGCACCTGGCCGTGCCCCATAGCCGCTCGGATATTGTATTGAGGAATGACGATTTCTTCACCGGTGGGTCGAAGACTCGCTAGATGGCTTGAGGCGAAACTCCCGCCGTGCTCGGCTGGACTATCTGCTTGCTCCGCTGCAGCGAGCATCGTCTCGCGAGCCTTTTCCGAAAGATTCTTGCCAGCCCTAGACGCGAGCATTTTTGCCATCAGCTCAACCGTCGACATTCCGGCGTTAGTGTCGTCGCTGGACGCTTGATCCGGCGTACCGACGCCATCGGACAACCAATCCGGCGAGCAATCCAAAGCCTTCGCTAGCGCCAGAAGGTTTTTCCCCTTTGCGCCATTCGTGCCGCTCACCCAGAAACTGACCGTCGCCTTTGATACGCCAGTCAGTTTGCTGATGTCGGTGGCGCTGAGGTTGAGCGCCTTCATGCGTGAGGTCACGCGGTCTTTAAAGTCCATATTTAGGATTCTAAACATTTCATTGTTTAGATAACTTGCCTTGTGTTGTTAAGAACTCTAAACTCGCCAGAGACAATGGAGACATGCCCCATGACCTTCGACGAAGCCCTGACACATTTCCGCACCGGTCGCGCCATCGGTGACGCGCTGCGCGTTAGCGGTAGCCGCGTTTCCCAATGCCGCGCGGCGGGTGGATTTTCGTACCCAATGCAGTGCGTTCTTGAAAAGGAGTCGGGTGGTGTATTGGTCGCCAATCGAGACGATGACCCGACTCAGCCATTAAAGCAGTCCGCCTGATCTGCTCAATGACGCCATTTTCCGCTGAGTCGGGAAAGGCAGATAGAGATTCTGGATCAGCTGTTAATTCATACAGTGCATAGGAAGGGAATAGAGATGGCAAACAAGAACGTTGAATCAGGTTTTCCGGTGGAAGGCGGGGCGGACGAGAAGATCGCCTATCTCACCAAACAGATTTCCCCAGTCGAACTGAAGAGCGATGCGCTCTCGGGGAATGGGGAGCCCGTCTGGGTGCTTTGCGGTGATGGCAGCCTTCGCTTCGCAAACGTTGTTATAGAGACGAAGGGTGCCAAATGAATCAGTTGGTGCGCGCCTTCATAAGCTCAATTACCGCGTCATGCCTCGCGGCAACGCAGCTGATTGGCAAATCGAAAGCGGCCTGGTCTTTAACTCCTTGCATGGTTTTTCGCAAAGTCTCGGCGGCCTGTTCCAGGGCGTCGATGTTGAAACCTGGCGTCTGCATTGCTGCAATTTTCAGAGCCCCCAAAGCCACCATTACTCCCGCTTCGAAATCTGAAATCACTGGTTTTGTCATGTCCGGCCTCCAATGGCCTTTTCGTGTGGAAGCAAAAAGTTACCACGGATGCGCCGGGCACCCATAACGCCTGAATCGCGGGCACAAAAAAGCCGGGGTGCAACCCGGCTCTTTCAACAACTTGTAAAACACAGTGGGGCCATTATGAACACCAATACCGCTCCAGGCAATACCCACCATGTCGCGACACTTTTCCGGCATGAACAAAACGTGTCGCGACACACGATGTCTTCACGCGAAATCGCCGAGCTGACCGGCAGCACGCACGACAACGTGCTCAAAACCATCCGGGCCTTGGTAGCCAAGGGTGTCGTTTCTTCAAACGACACCCCATATGTCCACCCGCAGAACGGCCAGGTCTACCGCGAGTTCTTGCTTTCCCAGCGTGACACCCTGGTGGTGGTTTCCGGCTACAACGTCGAGCTGCGTGCGCGGATCATCGACCGCTGGCAGGAACTGGAGGCGAGGGCGGACCAGTTCCAGATTCCCGCCACTTACGCCGAGGCCCTGCAAGCGGCAGCCGACCAAGCCAAGGAAAACCAGTCCCTGCGTTTGGTGATCCTGGATCAGGCGCCGAAGGTCGCCGCCATCAAGCGGCTTGCAGCTGCCGAAGGCGCTATCTGCATCACGGACGCTGCCAAGCAACTGGGGCTGCCTCCGTCGAAGCTTTTCGAATGGATGCAGGCCAACCGCTGGATTTATCGCCGTGGTGGCTCTACTCGCTGGATTGCCATGGAACCCCGAATTCGAGCCGGCTACCTCAAGCACAAGGTGACCGCCCTCAAGCCCGACACCGAGACCGGCATTGAGCGTGCGGCATTCCAACCTCTCGTTACACCAAAAGGCCTTACTCGGTTGGCTGAGCTTCTGCAGGAGGTCAAGTAATGGCCGGCGACTGGATCAAATTTGAACTCACGACCTTGGACAAGCCCGAGGTTTGCCAGATCGCTGACCTGGCGGACATCGACCCCGATGCTGTGGTTGGAAAGCTGATGCGCGTGTGGGGCTGGTTCGACCAACAGACCGAAAACGGTAACGCTCCGAGCGTTAGCAAAAAGTTACTAGACCGTCTCGTAGGCGTTACCGGTTTCTGCGAGCACATGAAGTCTGTTGCTTGGATGATCGAGTCTGATGGGGTGATAAGCCTTCCTCATTTCGACCGTCACAACGGGAAGACCGCTAAAAACAGGCTTCTCACGGCAAAGCGCGTGGCGAATCACAAGGCAAGTAACGCAAAAGGTAACGCTTCGAACGTTAGCGGTGCGTTACCTAAAGAAGAGAAGAGAAGAGAAGATCAAAACCCTCTCTCTGCGCGGGAGTCGGTCGACCCTCGCATGCCCAGAGAAATGACCCTTAGCTGGGTGCCAGAACCGAAGATCCTCAAAACGTACGCACTGCACCAGGGCGTTTCGCTTGATCTTTTCACCGACCAGGTCTTGAGCGCATTCACTGGTCACTATGAGCCGAAAGGGCAAGTCAACACCGAGGCCGAGTGGGTAAGCATGCTGGTCAAGTGGGTGCGCAACGACCTGAACAGGTCGTCCAACGTCAAACCATTCGCGCCACGGCAAGCATCTCAGGACTTCGACGACGACGCTACCGACTGGATTGAGCAGGGGGCGGGCCAATGAAAAGCGTTGCAGTCGTAACCACGGGGCTGTGGGCGAAGGTTCAGTCGGGGCAGTACATCGCGAAGGAACAGCAACTACCTCAAGAAATTCAAGCAGAGCTCAATCGTGAAACCGCCATTGTGATCAACGGCTTGTTCCGCCAGCTGCGCGCGATCTTCCCCGCCTGGAAACAGGCGTGGCCCGACATGGCGTCCTACAAGGCTGCAAAAAAAGAGTGGCTGCAGGCGTTCCTAGAGGCAGGCCTGCGCAGTCTTGATCAGCTGCAGTTCGGTCTAATGGGAGCTCGTCAGTCAGGGAGGGATTTTATCCCAGGCCCCGGGGTGTTCATCGGCTGGTGCACGCCAACTGCCGAGATGCTTGGCCTGCCAACGCTTGCGGCCGCTCATCGCGAAGCCTGCCGAAATGCGCATCCGTGCATGGCTGGGCGTGCGCGGTGGAGCCACGACGCGGTTTGGCATACCGCGAAAGAGTGTGGCTTTGAAAGTCTGAACAAGCTGGAGGAGTCGCTCAGCCTCAAGCTGTTCGAGCGCAATTACACCATCACAGTTCGACGCCTGATTGAGGGGCTGCCATTGCAGAAAATGCCTTTGGCACTGCCTGAGCGAGTTGAAGGGCGCCGCACACCTGAGATCGGAAACAGAGCGCTTGCCGAGCTGCGCGCTATGCGATCGGGGGCTGCCCGTCATGGCTGATCGCCGCCTGGCTGTTCCTGAGATCGAGACCTACCGCTGGGCGGTGTTCTGCTGCTCGTTCAAGGTCGATTTGAGCTCGCTACCTGATCATGCACTTGCCCTGTTCGCCGATCCGGCTATGGCCCGGCGATACGGCGCCTGGATGTGGCCGGGCACTTACGAAGTCGTCGATGTCGTCACGGGGAAACCGCCATGCGAGTAAGTTCGAAGAAGCTCCGCGCCTCGGCGAATGGCCAAGAGTGCACCGTCCGGATGCCAGGCATCTGCAATCACAATCCAGAAACCACCGTTCTCGCGCATCTGCCGTGCGGGCAGAAAGGCATGGGCATGAAGGGCTTCGACACCGTAGCCGTCTACGCCTGCAGCTCCTGCCACGACGTTATCGACGGCCGCGCCGTGGGCGACATCGACTGGCAGGACATGCCGCGCGCCATTGCCGAAACCCACGAAGGCCTGATCCGGGCCGGAATTCTCACCGTTAAGGGGGCTGCATGATCGACATGACGCTGCCGTGGCCGCCGAAGGAGTTGAGTCCGAACGCGCGTGTGCACTGGCGGCAAAAACATAAACACGCGAAGGCTTACCGCCGCACCTGCGGCCTGATCGCACTGGCGCTGGGGGCGCCGCGCCTTAGCGGCAAAAAGTATTTCTGGGTCACTTTTTGCCCGCCGAATCGTCGCTCCTACGACGATGACAACCTGCTGGCGCGTTTCAAGGCCGGCCGGGATGGCATCGCCGATGGCCTGGGCATCGACGACAAGAACTTCATCACCACCATCAACGTAGGCGAGCCGGTGACGGGCGGCGCAGTTCGCGTGCACATCCGTGATTATCCCATCGACGCCGAACCGGCAGCGGTGGGCAAATGACTACCGCCGCGGTCAAGATCACCGAGGCAGAGATCAAGCGCCAGGCGGCCGGCACGGTGCGGGACGTCCGCGACCTCGAAAACAAGGGTCTATACCTGCGCTTCAACAAAGCCCGTACTGGCGGATCGTGGTACCTGGTGCTGAAGGGCAAGTGGAACCCGATCGGCACGTTTCCAGAGCTGACCCACAAACAGGTCGCCGCCGCGCTGCCGTCACTTCGCCTGCGTCTGGCAGCCGGCGAAGGTGCTGCTCTGTCGAAGTGGGACACCGTCGGCGAGTTGCTGGAATGGTTCGCCGATCGCATGTCGCGTGATCGTAACCTGTCCGCCAAGCGCAAGAACACCGGCGCCTCGCTGATCAAGTGCCACCTGAAACCGCGCCTCGGTGAACTGCCGCTGATCGGTATCGACAAAGCCGCGCTCGACACCCTGCTGATGTGGCCGCTTCAGGAGACGGTTTCCATCGACTACGTGCGTTCGGCATTCCAGCTACTAGCCCTGGCATTCCGGCAGGCGTCCAAGCTGGGGATGATCACGTCCAACCCGATGGCGGCAATCCGGTTCAATGACTTCTCAAAGGCGAAGGTCGGCATCAAGCCATCCCGTCTACGCGGTGTCCAGTTGGAAGGACTGCTCGGGCAACTGGCCGACGTGATGACCACTGCACCGCTGGATTCGATGCTCGCGCTGATGATGCTCTGCCACGGGACGCGGATCGGCGAAACCCGGATGGCCCGCTGGTCGCACATCAGCCTTGCCGAGCGCGAATGGTTCATCCCGGCCGAGAACACAAAGACCGGTGTCGAGCATCACTTGCCTCTGACCGAGCAGGTGTGCGCTCTGCTTACTCAGTACCGCGAAGGTCAGTACGCCCAAGGCTATGAGGGCCAGTGCCTGTTCCCGGCGCGCAACGGCAAGGCGCTGGGTGAGGCTCAGGGCTGCGCCGTGTTCCGTCGATTGGGTCAGGGTGAGTGGACCAGTCATGACCTGCGCAAGGTGGCCCGCACTGGCTGGGCAGATCTCGGCATCGACCACCTGATTGGCGAGCTGCTGATCAACCACGCCATGGGCCACAACGTGAAGGTGTACATCCAGTCGGACGTGATGAGTCGCAAGCGTGATGCCCTGGAACAGTGGCACGCCCATCTAGATCAGAAAGGCTTTGCAGCGATTCACGGATTGACCGGCTTTAGATTTGAAGATTCCGGTAATTCGCTGAAAGCCACGGAGCATAAGGCCTGCGAGGCCAATCAATATTCAACCATAGGCGAGGTTTAAAAATGATGAAAAAGAGCAGTGGCCCCGCCTTTGTGCGCCGCCAGATACCGATGACCGAGTGCCCATCCTGCTGTGGTGCCGGCCTGATCCAGGGTGTGTTTCATCAGCTCGAATGTATCGGCTGCCATTCTTCTGGTTTCGTCCATGCCGAAACCCTTGAGCCTCTTCTGATGCAGGACCTGGTTATCCAGCTGGGACTACTGGCTCGTCAGGCGCGCCCCCAGTTGGCCGGCAATAACCCTGCTCGCTGCATCATCGATGAATACCAGACACCGAACCGTCGCGGGCCAGGCGGCTCGTCTTACAAGGGGGATTGAGCCATGGCTATGTATAAGGACGTGATGGGCACCCTGGTGCGGGTGCTGGCGGCAGACAACATCGACAACAGCACCAAGCAGTCTTGGCAGAAGCTGATCGACGCCGATCTGCGCCAGGGCGGCACAGGCAGCACCTTGTCCGTGCGTGACAAGTTCGACTACGACTGCTGCCTCTACGCGCTGCTGCATCGTCAGCTCGACCCGGCCCAGTGGGATGTGCTGGTGGCCAAGTACTCCACGCACAAGGCCAACAAGGTCGGTGCCATCGGCAGGCTGGTGGCTCGCATGGTGTCACCGGCACCTCAACTGTTCATCTATAAGGCGCTGACGGCCTGGGCGATACCGAAGCTGAAGGGCGTTCAGGTTGGCAAGCGCTCCACCGACATGATCGTGCTGCCTGCCGAGTTCTACGACATGAATACGTGGGATCTCGCGGGCTCCCCAGAGCGCACGCGCCGTAACTGGCGAGGCGGAATCCACAAGCGTTTGGAGAAGCTCGAAGAGCAGGCCGTGATCCACGCGACCGAGATATTCGACAGTGAACAAATCTTTGTAGATGCCGCTTGACCCATTGGCCGACTGGCCGTAAATTAACCCCATCATGTCGATCTTGCGCGTTATGAGAGACGACCAAAAATTCTGAGCCCCGCCACTGTGCGGGGCTTTTTCGTTTCTGGAGTATCGGATGGATCCTACTGACCTCGGCCCGGGCACAGCTACCTGGCTGGGCGGCAGTGCCACCGTCGTGCTTGGCGGCCTACTCTGGCTTCGCAAGTTCCTCTCGAAGGATGCAACAGACCGGGCGATGGATAGTGCCGACATCGGCACATTGCGCCGGCTCAACGAGCTACTGAATCAAGAGCGCGCCGCCCGCAAAGAAGCCGAGGCCCGCGCCGATCAGTTCGCTAAAGAGCGTAACGACCTCGCCGCAGCGGTGGGTCGCATGGAAGGGAAGATCGAGGCACTCACAAGCCAGGTAGGCCAGCTCACTGAGCGCGTCACCCTGCAGAGCGAAGAGATCACCCGCCTGCGCACCAAGCTTGGAGGTATCGCCTGATGGACAGATGCGCGCTTGAATTCATTGCCCGCCGGTGGTGGAGGCGGACAGAGGTCTGGGCCATTGCCGTGCTGCTGGTTGGTGGTGGTGCAGTCCTTGGCTACCAGGCGGCTTACTGGGCTCTCGCCGATAAGCAGAGCAACCAGGTCACGGGCATCCGCAAGGCCTACGACACTGCCATGGAGGAGCGGGACAAGCGGCTTGAAGAGCTGACCCGAAAGACCGGCACTGCCGCTGACAAGGCGTCGAGGGCAGCGACTACCGCAGCCCAGGCCGCGGATAAGGCGGATGAAGCGCTCAACCGAGTAGGCCAGTGATGGCTTGCAGCGGATGCGCTGCTCGGCGCGAATGGATAAACAAGATGACGAGGCTGGCATATGAGCGAGCAGGAAAACTATTCAGACCAGATCCAGAAGGTGAGCCCGATGAAGGGCGACCTGTTGGTGGTGACGACCCCGCACCCCCTTACGGCGGATCAGCGGAAAAGGATGGCAGACAGCCTGGCACCCATGGCTGATCGGATGGGCGTTCATATGCTTGTGCTTGATGGTGGTGCGACTGCTCAGTTGCAGCCAGGTATTCAAGGTCTGCTGGATGAGCAGAAGAAGCAGACGGCGATCCTCAAGCGGATGGCCGAGCAGCAAAGCCTGTTGATCCAGGCACTGGCCGAGGATCAGGGCGAGCAAGACCCTGATGCTCGACCGCTGACGTACATGGACGGCACCCCGTGCCGCTGAGGCCGCAGAAGCCATGCAATGCCCAGGGCTGCAACACGCTGACCCGCAACCCTCGGTACTGTGATGAACATGCCCACCTGCTTAAGAGTTCGACCTGGGCTAAGCCTCGAGAGAGCAGCACCAAGCGTCACTACAACTACAAGTGGCAGCAGGCCAGGGCAGGGTGGCTGGCCAAGCATCCGCTGTGCAGGTGCTGCGAGCAGGCAGGCAAGGTGGTAGCGGCGACTGATGTTGACCACATCAAACCGCATAAAGGTGACATGACCCTGTTCTGGGATCGGGACAACTGGCAGAGCCTGTGTGGTCCTTGCCACTCCAGCAAAACGGCCTCCGAGGATGGTGGTTTCGGTAATTCCCGGCGCTGAAAGCAGAAAAATGGCCGGAAATCAGTTGAAAACGACCAAATGAGAACGATTCGCGAGGAAATGGAGGGGGAGGGTCGAAAGTCTGGGCCTTTTCGCTTCTAGACCGCGCCCTCAGTCGTTTTTTTACACCCGCGAAATTAAAAATTCAGGAGTTGCGCGATGGGAGGCACCGCCACGGTCGCCGGCCGTGGTCGCAAACCCAAGCCAACGGCCAAAAAAGCACTCGCCGGAAACCCTGGCAAGCGCGCGCTGAACACAGCCGAGCCGCAGTTTTCCAAGATCACCCAGATTGATCCGCCCGAGTGGTTCACCCCGCGGGCCGCCACCATGTGGAACATGATTGTTCCGGAGCTGCTGCGCGAGAACGTGGTGGCGATCACGGACCTGCACAACGTCGAGGCCTTCTGTAGCGCCTACGACAACTGGAGGCTTGCGCAGGAATCGATACAGCTGCACGGCATCGTCGTTACCGGAGCCACCGGTGGGCCGATGAAGAACCCCGCGCTTACCGCCGCGAACGAAACGATGCGCCAGATGGTGACGTTCGGTTCGATGCTGGGCCTGGACCCGGCCAGTCGCACGCGACTCATCGGCGGCAACAAGGAAAAAGAAACCAACGAATTTGTCAAAATACTGAGTAGCTGATGACCAAATCTGCCCATCCCAACGTCGACAAGGCGATGGCGTGGGGTCGGTTGTTGCTCCGCGGGAAGGTCCCGGCATGCCGCTACATACACCAGGCAGTGCAGCGCCACTTCGACGACCTGGCGGCCAGCCGTAAGCGCGGGTTCCGTTTCAAGTTCGACCCAGCGAAGGCAGAGAAAAAGCTCAAGCTGATGCAGCTGCTCCCGCACACCAAGGGCGAGTGGGCATTCAAGCGTCAGCTGATCACGCTGGAGCCTTGGCAGCTTTTCGGTCTGGCCGTGACATTCGGCTGGGTAAAGAAGAAGGGCGGCCACCGCCGATTCCGTGAAAGCTACTGGGAAGTGCCCAGGAAGAATGGAAAATCTGTTGTTGCCGGCGGCGTGGGCATCAGCATGTTCGTCGCCGATGGCGAGTTCGGTGCCGAGGTGTACGCCGGCGCAACGACAGAGAAACAGGCTTGGGAGGTGTTCCGGCCGGCGAAGCTCATGGTCAGCAAGTCACCGATGCTTATTCAGGCCGCCGGCATCGAGGTGAATGCCTCGAACATGAACATCCCGTCCGACTTCAGTCGCTTCGAACCCCTGATCGGCAACCCCGGCGATGGTGCATCACCCAGCTGCGCCATCGTCGACGAATACCACGAGCACCCAACGTCGGCCCAGTACGACACCATGCTCACAGGCATGGGCGCACGGCGTCAGCCATTGATGTTCATCATTACCACCGCCGGTGCTGACATTGAAGGGCCGTGCTACGACAAGCGCCGCCAGGTCGTCGAAATGTTGGCCGGTACCGTGCCGGACGAGGAGTTGTTCGGCTGGATCTGGACGCTCGATGAGGGCGACGACTGGACCGATCCGAAGATGCTGGCCAAGGCCAACCCGAACCACGGCGTTTCGGTGTTTCAGGAGTACCTGGAAAGTCAGCAGGCCAGGGCCATCCGCTCTGCGCGCTTCGCCAACACGTTCAAAACGAAGCACCTTAACTTGTGGGTGAGCGCAAAATCAGGGTTCTTCAACATGGAGGACTGGAAATCCTGCGAAGACACCACGCTCACTCTGGAACAGTTCGAGGGGCAAGAGTGGATCGCTGGTTTCGACTTGGCGCGGAAGCTGGACATGAACTCACGGGCGCGGCTGTTTTGGCGGGTCATTGATGGAAAGACGCACTATTACAGCGTGGCACCGAAGTTTTGGGTGCCCTATGACACCGCATACGACAGCGATAACAAGCGCATGTCTGAACGTTTCCAGGCGTGGATCAATTCCAAGCACCTTGAGATAACGGATGGTGCCGAGGTCGATTACCGAGAAATCTTCGAAGATACCAAGGAGGCCAATCATCAGGCGCCGGTGCGCGAGTGCCCGATAGACCCACACGGAGCAACAGGCCTCAGTCACGATCTCGACGACGAAGGCTTCAATCCGATCACAACCACACAGAACTACACCAACATGTCGGATCCGATGAAGGAGCTCGAGGCAGCGATAACTGCTGGCCGTTTCCACCACGATGGGCATCCGATCATGACCTGGTGTATCGCCAACGTGATCGGGAAACACATGCCTGGCAACGACGATGTCGTGCGGCCAATTAAGCAAGGCGATGACAACAAAATTGACGGAGCGGTTGCTCTGATCATGGCCATCGGCAGAGCGTTAATCCTGGTCAACGACAACAGCGGCAACATCAGCGACTTCTTTTCGAAACCTATCATTGTTGGATAACGCACCCATGGATACAGGCCTGATCCTCTTTATCGTGGCGGCCGTGGCCGCGCTGTGCCTGTTTGTCGCCGGCGTATTTGTCTTGGCTGGTCTCGGATGGTCCCTTATTGCCGGGGGCGCATCTTTTCTTGCAGCCGCTGGATTCATTCGCAAGGGGCTGACCAGTGAATAAACCTATCAAGTCAGTCCTGCGCCAGGCTCTCTTCAAATCCGCCGAGCCTGGATTTGTGAAGTCCTCGCTTGCTGGCTGGGTAGGTCGGCGCATTGGCCTGGGAGATGCTTCATTCTGGAATGGTTACTACGGCACAGATTCCGCATCGGGCAAAACAGTAAGCCAGCAGACAGCCCTTCAGCTTTCAACCGTGTGGGCCTGCGTGCGCCTCATCGCCGAAACGCTGGCCACCCTCCCAATTGCTCTCTACGAAGACAAGAACGGTGTGCCAGAAGTGGCCACTTCGCATCCCGTGCACCGAGTTATCAGCCAGCAACCAAACGCCGATCAAACCCCCGTTGAGTTTTGGGAATGCGTGGTGGCGAGCCTGCTGCTAAGCGGCAACAGCTTCAACGAGCCGCACCTGGTGGGTCGTGATCTCTCTTCTCTGGAGTTCATCCTACCGCAGTCGGTTTCCCCTCCGCGGAGAACCAGCAGCGGTGCGATTGAATATCGGTTTATCGACAGCGAAGGCAAACCTCATACGCTACTAGATGAGCAAATGATGCACACGCGGGGCTTTGGCACGGATCCCATGTGCGGATTGAGCCCGCTTGCCATGGGTCGCAATGTGTTCGGGGCTGCGATGGCGGCAGACGAATCAGCCAGCAAGATGTTCGCCAATGGGATGAAACTTGGCGGCGTTCTATCAACCGAACAAATTCTCAACAAGGCTCAACGGGAGGACATCCGCGAAGACATGGCGGCCAAGTTCGCCGGCGCGGTGAACACCGGCAAGACGATGGTTCTGGAAGCTGGCATGAAATATCAGCAGGTGTCTATGACGCCCGAAGATGCGCAAATGCTCCAGACCCGCGCCTTCAACGTCGAAGAAATCTGCAGGTGGTTTCGTGTTCCGCCTTGGATGGTGGGCCACACATCGAATAGCACCAGCTGGGGCACCGGCATGGAACAGCAGATGCTTGGGTTCCTGAGCTTTACGCTGCTTCCCTGGATGAAGCGCATCGAGCAGAGCATTAATCGCCGCCTACTGCGGCCCGATGAGCGCCGGCGGTTTTACGCGAAGTTCAACCCAGAGGGCCTGCTCCGCGCCGACAGCGCTGCGCGTGCCGCGTTCTACAGCTCCATGACGCAAAACGGCATCTATACCCGCGACGATTGCCGGATCAAGGAAAACCTTGCACCCATGGGCGGTAACGCAGCGAAGCTCACCGTTCAATCCAACATGCTGCCGATTGACAAGCTCGGCGAGGGCTCGGGTGATGCCCAGCAAGCCCGTTCCGCGCTGTTGGACTGGCTCAACGAAACACCCAAGGGGAACCAGGAATGAAACGGAAAGACCAGTCCCTAGCGGTGAAGTACCGCTCATTTGATTACGACGTGAAGGCTGTCAGCGATGACGGCCTTTTTTCTGGCTACGGATCGGTTTTCGGTGTTGTCGACAGTTACAACGAGGTGGTGGCGCCCGGGGCGTTTCTTGATTCGATCGCCGAACTCAAGGCCAAAGGCAGGTCTTTACCAGTCCTCTGGCAGCACCGCACCGCCGAGCCAATAGGTTCCTGGTCCATGGATACCCTGAAAGAGGACACCAAGGGCTTGTTCGGCGATGGAGAGCTCTGGCTTGCCGATGCCCCGTATGCCCGCATCGCAATGCGCGGCATGAAGTCCCGATCCATCACTGGCCTTTCCATCGGCTATTACGTGCGCGAATCGAGCTTCGACGAGAAGACCCGCATCCGCACGCTCACCAAGCTCGACCTGGTGGAAATTTCCATTGTGACGGTACCGGCCAACGATGAGGCGCGCACCGACACAATCAAGTCGAAGCTTGCACATGGCGGCCTTCCTTCCCTTAAAGAATTCGAGTTGCTCTTGCGCGAGGCAGGATTCTCGAAAAATCAGTCAACGGTGATTGCCAACCGTGGACTGCAACACCTGCTCCGGAGCGAGTCCGCGGGCGACCTGGCAGCAATTGAAGTGGTCGAGGCGCTCAAGTCGCGCCCAGCACTGTCCCTCCCTTCGTTTTGAGGATTCACCATGCATAACGCCATGAGCAACGAGGCTCGCGCCGAAAACCGTCAGATGCAACGCAAGGAGCACGCCGAAGACAAGGTCCAATTGAAAGCGGTCAATGATCTGCTCGATCAGCGGGATCAGGAAATCAAAGCGTTCGCCGAAAAGGCGAACAAAGAAATCAAAGAACACGGAACTATCCTTACCGAAACCAAGACCGTTCTCGACGGCCTGGTAAAGGATGGCCTGGGTTTGCAGGATCGACTGCAAGACATCGAGCAGAAGCTGGCACGCCGCTTCGCCGCGAACGATCCGAGTGAGCAGAAGTCCGTCGGCGAACAGCTGTCGGATTCGGACGACTACCAAGCACTGACCACGAAAGGCCGCGGTATTGCGCGCTTGAACTTGAAGGCCGTCACCAATATCACCAGCGCTACCACTGGTACTGGCGGCGTAGGCGTGGGTATTCAGCCTACGCGCGTTGCGGGGATCATTAACGATCCTGAGCGTCAGTTCACGATTCGCGACTTGATCATGCCCGGCCGTACCGCGTCCAACGCCGTCGAGTTCGTCCAAGAGACCGGTTTCCAGAACATGGCAGCTCCACAGGCCGGCGAGGGCGCAATGAAGGCCCAGTCTGACCTGTCGTTTGGCATGGTCACCACCACTGTCAAAACAATCGCCCACTGGTTCAAAGCATCGAAGCAGGTCCTGTCGGACATCCCGTTGCTGCAGAGCTACATCAACGGCCGCGCCATCTACGGCCTGAAGTACAAAGAAGAAGAGCAGATCCTCGCTGGTGATGGCACTGGCCAGAACCTGCTGGGCCTGATCCCGCAAGCCACCGCTTTCAACGAATCGCTGCGCAAGGCCGGCGACACCAAGATCGACACCCTGCGCCGCGCGATCCTGCAAGTGCGTGTGGCTGAATACCGCGCTTCGGCCATCGCGCTGAACCCGGTCGACTGGGCCGACATCGAGCTGACCAAGGACAGCACGGGCTCCTACATCTGGGTCAACGTTCAAGAGGGCGGCGTCCAGCGTCTCTGGAAGTTGCCGGTGGTGGACAGCAACGCAGTCCCTGAAGGCGAGTTCCTCGTTGGCGCAATGAACATCGCCGCCCAGGTGTTCGACCGCGAAGACGCGGCGGTCGAGGTTTCGACCGAAGACGGCGATAACTTCCGCACCAACATGGTCACCATCCGCGCCGAAGAGCGCCTGGCGCTGGCGGTGTACCGTCCGGAATCCTTCGTACACGGCGAGTTCGAAGACCCAACGCCTTAATTCCTCAATCATCCAAGGAGCGCGCCCGGGTGACCGGGCGTGTGTGCTAATGCCAGATATCGAAGTGACGACCAAAAAGGGCTTTCTTAACGGTCATGAGTACGTGAAGAAAGGTCGTGACATTACCGTCGATCAGTTCCGCGCCAAGGATCTTCACCGGAACGGTTTGATTGAGGATTACGACGTGAAGCAGGCGCCCGAACCCGAAAACAAAAAGGCCAAGGAAGCGGATAACAAAGCCGCTCCGGAGGTCAGCCAAAAGCCGAAACCCGAGATGAAAAACAAGGCTAAATAATCATGAGCGTGATCGACATCGAACTTGCCATGAAGCACCTGCTTGCAGAGCCTGAAGACCAGGAACTGGTGCAGTCGCAATTGGATGGCGCCGAAGAGGCTGCCCAGCAGTTCCTTCAGCGCCGGTTCTTTGCCGATCAGGCCGCCGTGGATCTTGCAAAGTCCACCACTCTTCAGCGAACCCAAGCGGCGCGCGCCATTTACCGCGCTGCGCTGGTAGTAGCCGATGACCCTGAAAACTCAGAAGACCGATGCAGGCTACGTGAACGTGCTCGCCAGGCCCTGGCGGATGCCTTCGAGGCAATCGACATGGACGAGTACGGGATTGTCATCAACAAGGGCATTGAGGCGGCTTGCCTGCTCAAGCTCGGCCATCTATTTGCGAACAGGGAGGAGGTTGTGACGGGCACTATTGGTACTGAGCTTCCGCTGACCAGCAAGGCGTTGCTGATGCCTTACCGCATCCGGATGGGTGTGTAATGCGCGCCGGCAAGTTGCGGCATCGGATTACCATCCAGCGGCCCAGCTTTGTGCAAGATCCGGTCACAGGCGAAATGGTGAAGACATGGGTCGACGCCTGGGTGAGCGTTCCTTCGGATGTTGACCCAGTTTCTGTAACGCAGTTTGTAGCCGCTTCGGCGCCGCAGAACAAAGTCACCGCCCGGGTGGTGATTCGCTACCGCACCGGCGTGGACGGCACAATGCGCATACTCCATAGAGGCAAGATCTACGATATTCAGGGCGTGCTACCGGATACTGATAGCGGGCTTGACTATCTGACGATGCCCTGCAGCGAGGGTGTGAGCGATGGCTGACGGCGTGGAGTTCAGCATCACCGGTTTAGATTCATTGCTCGGCAAGCTTGAGGCGGTGACATACGACCTCAAGCGCAAAGGTGGGCGCTCGGCTTTGCGCAAGGCTGCGCAATTGGTGGCCAACAAAGCAAAGGAGGGCGCCGAGAAGCTGGACGACTCGGCTACTGGCCGGTCTATTGCCAAGAACATCGCGCTTCGTTGGAATGGGCGGCTGTTTAAGCAGACTGGAAATCTGGGCTTTCGGGTCGGTGTGCTGCATGGCGCGGTCCTTCCCAAGAAAGGGACCACACCTGATTTATCAGTCAATGGGCCAACCCCCCACTGGAGGCTTTGGGAGTTTGGGACTGTAAAAATGCAGGGCTCTCCTTTTATGCGTAAAGCCCTTGCCGACAATATCAGCGCAGCGACTGACACATTCGTAACCGAGTACGAGAAATCCATCGACCGCGCCCTGAAGCGTGCAGCCAAAAAGGCATCGCAATGAAGTATCCGCCAATCTTTCAAGTTGCTGCTGCTGACCCTGGCGTTACGGCGCTGCTGGGCACCAACCCGACGCGGCTCTATTTGTTCGGCATGGCGCCTGACACGCCTGCGGGAACGTATTGCGTATGGCAGGTGGTCAACGGCTCGCCGGAAAGCTTCTTGGCTGGGCGTCCTGATGCAGAGGCCTACGGCCTTCAGGTGGATGTTTACGGAGCCACCGCCGCCGCAGCTCGGGCCGCTGGGCACGCCATTGAATATGCGGTCGAACTGAGCGCAACGATTACCAGCTACAACGGTGAAACCAAGGACGCGGAGACAGGCCTGTATCGATACAGCTTCGACGTGGACTGGATTGTCCGCCGATAACCAAGCCCCAAACCCAAGCCCGCCATGAGCGGGTATTTTTTTGTCCGCAGGAGACACCTATGTCCATTCTCACCCAGGGCACGCAGGTCTTTGCCCTCGTTCCACCACTGTCCGGCACCGGCCCCTACACCGTCATGGAGGTGGAGTGTGCCACCAGCTTTGACCCAGGCGGTGCGCCGGCTGACCAGATTGAAGATACGTGCCTGAGCGCCAAGGAGCGTAGCTACAAGAAGGGCTTGCGCACCCCTGGCCAGGCTTCCCTGGGCTTGAATGCTGATCCCAACAACGCCAGCCATATTCGCCTGCATCAGCTTTCCGAGGCTGACGGCGATACCAGTATCAAGTGGGCGGTGGGCTGGTCTGATGGTACGGCGCTGCCAACGCTTGAAACTGACGGCGATGATTTCGAGCTGCCGGCCACGCGGACCTGGTTCGTGTTTGAAGGTTACGTGTCGGACTTCCCGTTCTCGTTCGCTGCAAACACCGTCGTGACCACCACTGCAACCATTCAGCGTTCGGGCGGTTCCGCCTGGATCAAGAAAACCACATAAGGGCGAAACATGAACCTGACTGAACTGAAAGCTGCCGGCGGTCTCGTCGGCGGCGCCATGGTAAAAAAAGCGGTTGTCTGGAAACACGAGGACACCAAGGGCAAACCCGTCACTGACAAGTTCTCAATTTTCGTAATGCCGCAATCATTCGGCATGATCGAAAAGCTCTTCTCTGCCAGCGATTCAGAGCAGAGCCGCAACGCTAAGTACATCTCAACTTGCGTAACGCTGGGCGAAAACGGCGAAGAGGCCATTTCTTACGAAGATGCTTACCGCCTAAACCCTGGCCTGGGCTGGGCAATTCTTGCCGCAGTGCATGAGGTCAACAGCACCGGGGCTGATCGCTCAAAAAACTAACGGCCGCCGATGAGTTCTGGCATGAGCTGGTGCTGAACGGAGTCGGCGGCAGAACAGTGGCGGAAGCAAAAACCAGCATCAGCTACGCCGAGGCCATGGCCTGGGCTGCGTACAGGAACAAACATGGTTCCTTCAATTTGGCGGCTCGATCCGAGCAGATGAGTGCGGTCATTGCGCTGCAGGTCAATCGGCTGGGTGGCGGCACCGCAGAGTTGATTGACTTCATGCCTCACCAAGAAAAAGCAGGGGTATCGCTCGAGACGGCCATGGCCGAATGGGCATGACCTGCGCATCCACAGGAAATAGCCCATGGCTACTCGTTCACTCGGCACGCTGACGCTGGACCTGATTGCGCGCATCGGTGGTTTCGAGCAAGGCATGGACAAGGCCGGCCGCGTCACCGAAAAACGCATGAAGGAAATGGAGGCCCGCGCCGAGGCCGCCGGCAAGAAGATCGGCGGCGCACTGGCAACCGTGGTGACTGCCACCTTGGGTGTGGGTACCGCCTCGCTGGTGATGCTGAAGAACACGGCGGCGGCGACCACTGAGACGGATCGGTGGGCCAAATCCCTGGGTATCGGCACCACTGTGCTGCAGCAGTGGCAATATGCTGCCGAGCGCGCCGGGCTCAGCGGCGACAAGATGGCCGATATCTTCAAGGATATCGGTGACAAGATCGGCGACGCCGTGATCACCGGTGGCGGGGAGGCCATTGAAGGACTCAACAAGCTCGGTTTATCTGCTGAAGAGCTGGCCCGCATGTCCCCGGACAAGCAGCTGCTCGCCATTGCTGACGGCCTGGGTAAGGTCGCAACGCAGTCCGAGAAAATCAACATTCTCGAAAGCCTCGGCAACGATCTTTCGCGAATGCTGCCCCTGCTCGATAAAGGGGGCGAGAGTCTGCGTAAGTACCTGGCCCAGGCTAAGGACTTCGGGATCGCAATGGATCCTGCCCAGATCGCTAACCTGGTGCGCGCAAACGAAATCATCCAAGACCTGCAGTTTCAGGTCGAAGGATTGCGCAATGAGTTTGTTTCCGGGCTCGCGAACGTCGATATGGGGCCGCTGCAAAACTCGCTCGACGGGTTGCGCGATATCGTCAAGGACCCAGCCTTTCAGCAGGGCATGGCAGACTTAGCAGCGCTGGTGGTGAAACTAACCGGTGCGGCGGCGAGCGGTTTGGCGCAGCTGCCGAATGACTTGCGCGCAATGGCCAATGACCTGAAGCAGGTCACTGCTTTCTTCTCTACTGACAGAAAGACCCGGCACCTCGCTGGTGTTTCTGATGAGGAAAAGACCAACCGTTCGCTGGACGCTTACAACAAGTCCCAGGGCGCGCTGAACAAATTCACCACCAACCCAACGCTGTTCATTGGTGATCTTTTCGGGCAGGACCTCGGGGCCGCCAAGAAAGCATCGGATGAGCGTCTGGCTAGCTACAAGGCTTATAGCGATCTACGTGGATGGGGCGACCAAAAGCTGGTCGAGGGAAACAAGCAGGTTGAGCAGCAAGAGCAAAAAGTTGCCGAGGCGTTCAAGGGAACCACGGCGGCATCGCTGAAGCTGCTCGACTCATACGATCGCTTGAACAAGTTGCAGCAGGATCGTGCCGCGCTTGTCGCGGCAATGGCTAAGGATCCCGATAATGCAGACCGCTACAGGAGAGCGATCGAGGCGATCGATAAGCAGGTAGCTCAACTCAACGGCACCACCAAAGCCGCCACGGAGGCCCAGAGCAAACTCAAGGCCCAGCTTAAAGAGGCCGCCACGGCTTTTGATCAGCTCCGTCAGACCTATGACCCGGTAAACGCCGCGGCGCACGAATTCAGCAAGCAGACCGGGCAGATCGCGCTGCTGGAGAAAAACGGAAAAATCTCCAAAGAGCAGTACGGCAAAGCCACCGCATGGTTAGCGAGCCAGTTCAACGAAGCAGTTAACGCCGCCACCGGGCTTTCCCAGGCGATGCAGTTCCAGGCTGACCTGGAGCGGCAGTTGAACAATCAGCGCGAGCAGTATGCGGCACAGGCTGCGGCCGTCGGCATGGGCAGCAAGGAGTCCGATCGCTATCTCGAGCGCCTGGAGCTTGAGCGTCAGACGAACGATAAGGTTCTTTCCCTTCGGACCGAGCTTGCAACTGCTACAACTGACACTCAGCGCAAAGCCCTTCAAGACCAGATTGACCTGACAAATGCGTACCTGCCGAAGCAAGTGGCTGCGATGCAGGAGGGATGGGCGCAGATGGACTCTGCGCAGAGCGACTGGTCGAACGGCGCGAAGAGCGCCTGGCAGGACTATTTGGATAGCGCCAAAGACGTCGCCGGCCAAACAAAAAGCATGTTCAGCAACGCTTTCAGCTCCATGGAAGATTCGCTGGTGAACTTTGCTATCACCGGTAAGGCGTCGTTTGCTGACTTCACCAAATCCATTCTGGCCGATATGGCCCGCATTGCCACAAGGCAGGCAAGTTCCGCGTTGTTGAGCAGCTTGGTGGGCGCCGGCATCAACTACTTTGCCGGCGGTGGTGGCGGTAACGGGCTAGCAGCAGGATCTGCTGGTGCTACGTCGTCCAATCTGGGTGCGTCCGCTGGTGGTTACTCCGGCAGCTACTTTCCGCAAGCCAAGGGTGGGGCCTGGTCGGGCGGTGTGCAGATGTTCGCAAACGGCGGAGCATTCACTAACTCTATCGCCACGGGCCCAACACTGGCACCTATGGCGCTGTTTGGCGAGGCTGGACCAGAGGCAATCATGCCGCTGACCAGAACATCGAGCGGTGCTCTTGGTGTTAGGGCTGTTGGTGGGGGCTCTGGCGCTATGGGCGCTCCTGCCCAGATAAGCGTGACTGTGACTGTTGCAAGTGATGGGACTACCAGCGCTACAGCGGACGACCCCGCTTATCAGCAGTTCGGGAAGGATCTCGGTGATTTTGTTGACCAGCGTTATCGACAGCTGATTCGCAAGGATCTGGGGCAGGGCGGCAGCATCAATAGAGCAATCAAGGGGTGACCAGCTATGGCGCTTGAAAGGTTCACCTGGTGCCCGAGGACTGACCCGCAGGGCCAGGCAAAATTCCGGGTCCGCACCAAAGGCTTTGGCGATGGTTACGCGCAATCGGTAAGCGATGGCATCAACAACAAATCGCAGTCCTGGCCGCTCACGTTTCTCGGTGATGGCGTTCGCACGAAGCAGATAATGGACTTCATCGATGCCCATAAGGGTGCCAGAGGGTTTTTGTGGACGCCGCCGCTTGGCGAACTGGGGCTGTACAAGTGTGATGGATATCAGCTCACACCCCACGGCGCGGAAAACTACACGCTCACCGCAACCTTCGAACAAAACTTCCAACCCTAAAGGTTATATATGGCACTGATCGCGGACATCCAAAAACTGGAGCCCGGCGGCGAGATTCGCCTGTTCGAAATCGACGGGACTGAATACGGCGCCGACTATCTGCGCTTTCACGGGCACGCCATACCGCACACGCCGGATGAGCTTCTGGCTTATGAGGGGTCGGAAGAGGAGCTCCCGGCCAAGTCGATCTGGTGGCAGGGGGCCGAGTACGCCGCCTGGCCTGTACAGATTGAAGGTATCGGCTCAAACAGCGATGGATCGGCTACCAGGCCAACGTTCGCCGCCGGCAACATCAACGGTCGCGTCACCGCGTTGTGCCTGGCCTTCGAGGACATGCTCAAGTTCAAGCTGACGATTCGCGAGACCCTGGCCCAGTACCTGGACCCGGTGAACTTTCCAGAAGGTAACCCAACTGCCGACCCTACCCAGGAGGCGCTGGAGATATGGTACATCGACCAAAAAACCAGCGAGGACGGGGAAGCCGTGGTCTGGGAGCTGTCCTCCCCGGGCGAGATCGATAACCACGGGCTGCCCGGGCGCCAGATGACGACGCTGTGCCACTGGGCCATGACCAACGGTTACCGCGGGCCGGACTGCGGCTATACCGGCGCGGCGATGTTCGATGACGAAGACAAACCGACGGATGACCCGGCCGAGGATCGGTGCAAGGGCTGCATTTCTTCCTGCAAGTTGCGCTTCGGCGAGAACAACGAGCTCAGCTTCGGTGGATTCCCCGCCGTCAGCTTGATTTCGAGGAGCTGAACATGCGTAAGCACATCATCGCGGCGATTCAGGCGCATGCTGCAGCGGAGTATCCACGCGAGTGCTGCGGCCTATTGCTTGCCGTGGGCCGCGCGCAGAAATACTTCCCGTGCAAGAACATCGCCACTGAGCCGAACGAAGAGTTCAGGCTTGATCCAGAGGACTATGCCGCAGCGGAAGATCTGGGCGAAGTTATCGGTATCGTGCACTCCCATCCGGACGCTACAAGCAGGCCGTCATCGCACGACCTGGCCATGTGCGAGGCCACTGCCTTGCCCTGGCACATCCTGTCGTGGCCAGAAGGGGACTTGAGGTCGATCACGCCGACCGGAAACACGCCGCTGCTCAAGCGCCCGTTCGTGCACGGCGCCTGGGACTGTTGGCAGGTCTGTGCTGACTGGTATCAGCGCGAGTGGGGGCTCGAGTTCGAGGCCTTCCAGCGCGTGGATGGTTGGTGGGAGCGTGCGGAGAACGCCAGCCTGTACGAGCAACACTATGAGGCTGCCGGCTTCGTTAGCGTAGACAGTCCTCAGCGCGGTGACATGATCGTTATGCAGGTTGGCCGTACGGTGCACCCGAACCACGCAGGCATATACCTCGGTACCGATCCGGCACTACCTGGTGAGGATTCCGCTACCTTCGGCCCCGGCCCGTTCCTGCTGCACCACCTATACGGCAGGCCATCCGAGATCATCATCTACGGCGGCCCGTGGCACGACCGGACACGCCTGATTCTTCGCCACCGTGACGCACGGTGATACAGTCGCCACTTTCAGGACGAGGAATGATCATGCGGATTTTGATAGCGGCGATGGCGGTGGCGATGCTGGTGGGGTGTTCATCTGTATCCTCTCTTGAGGATGCAAAGCCAGAGTTTTCTGCCTCAACATCTAAGACGCCAGCCAGATATGCGAAGTGCCTGATGCCAAAATGGCAAGAAATCAATGCGGCCACAACCTCAACCGAAACTGAGAGCGGCTATCGATTGTTGCTGAGTTTGGATTTTGTCGGTGCGGCAGCGCTAGCCAATATAGACCAGGACGGACCCGGATCTCGCGTGAGAGTCTATAAATCGAGCGCGATAATGGGGAGCGGGAAGTGGGCGGAAACTGCCAGATCCTGCCTGTAATAGATGCTACAAATACCGCCTACGGGCGGTTTTTTTGCCTGGAGAAATATAATGTCAGATTCCGCAATCAAATATCAGCCTATAACCACGGTTCGGCTATATGGCGCATTAAGGCGTTTCGGTCGTGAATTTAGGCTGTCTGTTAGGACCCCGGCGGAGGCTGTAAAAGCGCTCTGTGTTCAAATTCAAGGATTCGAGAGATTTATCTCAAACGCCAAAAGCCGAGGGCTCGAATTTGCGGTTTTTCGCGGATCAAAGAATCTTCAGGAAAAAGAGCTTGGCTTTGTTGGCGATGGAGATATTCGAATCGCGCCAATTGTGACAGGGAACAAGCGAGCGGGGATTATTCAGACAGTGGTCGGAGCAGTGTTGATCGCAGCAGGTTATTTGCTGTCCGCACCAACCGGTGGAGCGAGTTTAGCTCTTGTAGCCCCTGGCATTGCCTTGGTCGCTGGTGGCGTGATCCAGATGCTCAGCCCCCAGGCCGGTGGGCTTAAGACCAGCGCCGCACCGGAGAACACGCCCGGCTACGCATTCGGCAGCGCGAAGAACACCACTGCGTCGGGCAACCCGGTACCTCTCTGCTACGGCAAGCGGCGGGTGGGCGGTGCGATCATCAGCGCCGCTATCTACGCCGAAGACCAGATGTAACCGACATTCGCAGCAACGCAGCCGCCCACGAGGCGGTTTTTTATTGCTTGGAGAAAAAGATGGGCGACGACAGCAAGATCGACATCCACGGCGCAAAGGGCGGCGAAGAGAAGCCAAAAACGCCGACAGAAGCCCCAGACAGTCTGCGCTCGGTTGCCGTCGCCAAAATGCTGATCGCCGTGGGCGAGGGTGAATTCGAAGGGACGCCAACGGCCAGGGATATCTACCTCGATAACACTCCGCTGCAAGACCCACAGGGGAACATGAATTTCCCGAACGTGAAGTGGGAGTGGCGCACCGGGGCCGTGGACCAGACTTATATCCAGGGGATCCCATCGGTCGAGAACGAGACCACCATCAGCACTGAGCTGCGCAGCGGCACCCCATGGGTTAGGGCGATCAACAACACCCAGCTTTCCGCTGTGCGCGTACGCTTCGCCTGGCCGGCGCTCCAGTCCGTGGACGCCGGGGGCAACATCAATGGTTACCGGATTGAGTACAAGGTAGAGCTGGCCACCGACGGCGGCGCCTACCAGCAAGTGCTGAGCGAAGCTGTCGATGGCAAGATCACCAGCGTGTACGAGCGTACCCGGCGTATCGATCTGCCCAAGGCCACTACTGGCTGGTTGATGCGTATCACCAGGATTACGGTCAACCAGAACAACAACAAAATCTCCGACACCATGCAGATCGCCGGTTTCACTGAAGTGATCGACGCGAAGATCCGCTACCCAAACACGGCGCTGCTCTACATCGAGTTTTCCGCCGAGCAGTTCCGTAGCATCCCGGCCGTGACGGTCGAGACCAAGCTGAAAAAAATGCAGGTGCCGAGCAACTACGACCCTGTGTCGCGCTCGTACAGTGGCGTTTGGGACGGCACCTTCAAGCAGGCCTGGACCGACAACCCTGTCTGGATGACCTACGACATCACCACCGCCGATCGTTTCGGCCTGGGCCGTCGCATCAAGCCGTGGATGGTGGACAAGTGGGAGCTGTACCGAATCGCGCAATACTGCGACCAGCTTGTGCCGGACGGGAAGGGTGGCCAGGAGCCGCGCTTCATCTGCAACTTGAACCTGCAGAGCAAAGCTGATGCCTGGTCACTGCTGCGCGATATCTCGGCGATCTACCGAGGCATGACGTACTGGGCCCAGGGCCAGGTGTTCACTCTCTCGGATATGCCGCGCGCAACGGACTTCGACTTTGCCTACACCCGGGCAAACGTTATCGACGGCAAGTTCACCTATTCCAGCGCATCGGAGCGGACCCGCTACACCCGTGCACTGGTCAGCTACGACAACCCGCTGAACAACTACGACACTGACGTCACCGCCGTGACCGATCAGAAGCTGCAGCGGCGCTACGGCGACAATCCGCTGGAGATCAGCGCCATCGGTTGCACCCGCGAATCCGAGGCCCAGCGCCGCGGCAAGTGGGCGCTGCTGACCAACTCCAAGGATCGGGCCGTAACCTTCAAGGTTGGTTTGGATGGCCGTATCCCGCTGCCTGGCTACGTGATCCCGATTGCTGACGAACTGCTGGCCGGTCGGCCAGTGGGTGGGCGCATCTCGGCGGTGAACGGCAAGGTCATTATGTTGGACCGCGACACCCAGGCCAAGCCCGGTGACCGACTGATTCTCAACCTGCCAGACGGCAAGTGCGAGGGGCGCACGGTGCAACTGGTCAGCGGCCGGCAGGTAACCGTCACGGTGGCTTACTCGGTGACGCCTGAACCTGAACTGGTGTGGGCGCTCGATGCTGACGACTTGGCCATCCCGCTGTATCGGGTGGTGAGCGTGGCCCGGCCAGAGCCTGGGGTATTCGAGATATCGGCGGTTCAGTACGACCCGAGCAAGTTTGCGCACATCGATACCGGCGCCCGCCTGGAAGAGCGGCCGATCAGCGTTATCCCGATCACCGTGGTACCGGCGCCGGCCAGCATCACGCTGACCTCGAGCTATGCCATCAGCCAGGGCATTGCCATCAGCACCATGAACATTTCGTGGCCCGCTGTTGCGGGCGCCGTCGCTTATGACGTGGAGTGGCGCAAGGACAGCGGCAACTGGATCAAGGTGCAGCGTACGGGATCGACGAGCGTAGATGTCACCGGCATCTACTCGGGCGCCTACCTGGCCCGGGTGCGTGCGGTGAGTGCGTTTGAAATCTCTTCGATCTGGAAAAACTCGAGCCTGACCAACCTGGAAGGGAAGGTCGGCCTGCCGCCGGCGGTGTCGTCCCTCACCACTAAAGGCGAACTGTTCGGGATCAGCATCAAGTGGGGCTTCCCTGCTGGCGCCGAGGATACCCAGCGGACCGAGCTGTGGTATGGACCAGCGAACAACCTGGAGGCGGCGACGAAGCTGGCCGACCTTGCATACCCGCAGGCCGACTACCGTATGCAGTCGCTTCTGTCAGGGGCAACTCTGTTCTTCTGGGCGCGCCTGGTGGATCGCACCGGGAACATTGGCCCGTTCTATCCGACCGTAAACGGAGTGATGGGCCAGTCTGTTTCGGATGCTTGGCCGCTCCTTGAGCAGGTCAAGGGGCAGATTGATGAATCATCGCTGGCTCCAGCCCTCAATGGACGCATCAATCTGATCGACGGCGATGGGCCTGGGTCTGTGAACGCTCGAAATGAGCAGCTTAGAAAGGATCTAGAGGCGCAAATCAAGCCATATGTTGATGCGCTGTTGTGGGATGCAGCAAAGGCTTACGCCAAGGGTGACATCGTTCGCCAGGGAAACAAGCTGTACCAAGCCCTGGAGGCTAACAGTGGCTCGCAGCCTCCCAGCGAAAACTGGAAAGACGTCGGCGACATCCTCACTGAAACGAACGCTTTGGCAATACGGGTTGATAACCTTGACCAGGAAATCACCGCAGTCGATGGGAGGGTGGTTGCCACTCAGGAACAGCTTACCCAGCTCCAGACAAAGGTAAATGACCCGGTAACCGGCCTGGCGGCTACGGTAAATAACGTTACCCAAGTGAATCAGCGAGTAACCAACGTTGATAACAAGCTGACCGCGCAGACGCAGCGAATTGACGGTGTGTACGCAGAAATCAATGCGCCTATGGCTGGCTCTGAGAATGACCTGGCTGGCGGAACCCAGGGCTATGCGGGCGTTTGGTCGATCCAGTCTGCTATTACCGATGGTGACTACGCCCAAGGCAAGCTGACTCAAACTGTCGAAGCTCAAGTTATCAAAAACTACGCCACCTATGAGGAGACAACGACCGCGCTCGTCAACCAGCAGACCGCTACAACCAGCCAAATAACGGCGCTTCGCTCAGATTTTGACGGGAACAAGTCCACCGTACAGACGCAGATTAAGACGGTATCCGATCAGGCGTCAGCCACCGCAAGCCAGACTACTCAGCTGCAAACAACCGTCAACGGACACACGCAGCAGTTCCAGCAACAAGCAAGCATCAACCAAGACGTAAACGGAAAGATCACCGGCACCTACTCGTTCCGATTCAAGTTCGATGTGAATGGGGCGCCTTACTCTACCGGCGTAGGACTTGGCATTGAGACTGGGGCGAACGGTCAGGTTACTTCGCGCTTCGTCATCCAGGCGGATCAGTTTGCAATCTACAACGGCGAGGTAGGGGCGGCAGGGTCAAGCGTGCCATTCGCGGTGAACGGCACAGAAACCTATATCAAGTCGGCATTCATCCAGGACGGGACGATAACCAACGCGAAGATAGGTAGCTACATCCAGTCGAACAACTACGTCGCAGGGCAGACAGGCTGGAAATTGTTTTTCGACGGAACCTTCGAAATCAACGGTGTAGCTCCTGGGCAAGGGCGATCAATGATGACGAACAGATCTCTGCGCTTTTGGGACGCAAACAACGTCAAAAGACTGCAATTAGGAGACCAAACAGAATGAGTTCCGGCTTAAGAATTTGGTCTCCTAACGGCACCCTTGAGTTCGATACAAGCATATCCACTTATAGGATTGTTCTGTCGGTACTTGTGTCCTATTCCTCAGGACCGCTGGGCACTAGGACCTTTGCAGCGCCAGGGTGCACCACAAACAACGCGATATGCTTTTTGTTACCGATCAATAACGATAACTCGCAGGTCGTATCTAACAGGCAGTTGGAGTGCGAAATGGGCACGAACGAAGTTTATGTTAGGAATTTTCTCAAAGCTCGTCCTTCCGATTCATTCTCTTCGGCAACCATGCGTCTCATTGTTGCAAGGTGGGCGTGATGAGTTACGGACTGCAAGTGGTGAATGATTCTGGCGCTATATCCCTAGACTCTGAATATGCGAGGTTGTGTGTCTTTCATAAGGGCACCTATAACTCTGGCGCGTCCGTCGTCTTTCAGAATGTGGTTGACACGCAGGAGCCGCCCCTTGTTTTTATCAGGCCGCCAAATAATGGCTCGCTGATTCAGCTTGGCGTTCTTCTTGAAGGATCGGCGGGGGCGTGGACCGGCGCCACAGTGACCTCTGGGCAGGTTCACTCTGGAAACATATTCGTAGCTGCGTTTTCATCCAAGCCTTTGTCCACATATGGCCTAAGAATGTGGGGTGCGGATGGAAAACAGATATTTGACTCTGCTGTTCAGGCGGCAGTATTCACAAGGGTCGCGCAAAACTGGACATTTACGCACGCGGAGCAGAGCGGACAAGGGCTAATAACAAATTGGTATTCGGTTCCTCTCAACTATGCACTAGGTGATTACTTGATGATCAATAATGCAAGGATGCCCATGATGGCGGGAAACAATGAATCTAGAGGGACAGGTCTTCGATATGACTTCCCGGCCGGGCTTATCAGATTTAGCGTTACTACCGTGACGAATCCAACATACTTTTCGCTCTCTGCGGTATTTGGGAAGCTGGCTGTTTAATTTTCATTTCGTATAGGGGTTTAATTCAATGGCAAGACAAGGCATTAATCTTGGTACGGCGCCTACAGGCCAGGGCGGCGATACGTTCCGTACTGCCAGCCAGAAAAATAACGACAACTCGAGCGAGCTTTATACTGCCCTTGGTGCTCCGGCTAACGGACAGCTGCCCTCGGCGCTGCCCGTTGCGAAAGGAGGAACAGGCGGGACTACGCAGAGTGCTGCCCGGCAAGGCTTAGGGTTAGGCGCTGCATCAACTAAAAGCTTCGGGCTGCAAGAAGGCGAGCTTATCCCTGCGGGTACTTACAGTGGGTTTTATTCGAACAATGCGCCGACGACATATCAAGCAGATAGGCCTGGCGAACCCGGCCAAGGTGGTGCTTTTTCCAGGCTTGGCGCGCCGGGCTCATCTTCAGGCTTGTCGTACAGCACAGTTATCCGTATTCCCTACGCCCAGGACTTCGAAGCGCAGTTGTTCATCCCCGTTGCCCAAGGCACTGGTAACTTACATTTTCGAACCACGGAATCTAACAATGGCGGCGCATTCGGCCCCACATACAAGCTTTATCACACAGGCAACACCACCCGCGGTTCCGGCGGTGCGCTTTCGGCGGCATCGCCAATCCTGAGAATCGCGAGTGTGTCCGCCAGCGAGCGCCGCGACCTCCAAGAGGAATCGTTTCTCCACGCCGGCGAATGGGGTGTGGCCAACGATGAAGCACGCGGCGTTATTGTTGAGCGCCTCGGCGTTGGCGAGTATCGGGTGACCGGTAGCCTCGGCCTGGCACTGGAGGGCTGGCGGACCCACGACCCAAGCTCCCCAGACGGTGGCCGTATGCTTGGTATCACCGACAGTCATCAGGCAGAGGACGGCACTGTCATCATCCGCCTGTTCAAACAGCGCTGGACGCTCACCGATGACGGAGAGATGGTGCCTGGCTGGGGGGCGCCAATGGATGTCCCGCTGAATAGCTGGATCGATGTGCGTCTTGAAATGCCCAAGGTCGATACGCCGCCGCCACTCAGATCGACCGAAGAATAGCAGCCCGCCAACTGAGCGGGCTTTTTTACGCCTGGAGAAAAGCATGTCGAGCACCGAAACTCGCGGGGTACGCAACAACAACCCCGGCAACATCGATTACAACCCGGCCAACCAGTGGCAGGGCCAGTTGAAGCCAGACGCTGCGTTAGAGAAGCGCTTCGCCAGGTTCGATACGCCCGAGAATGGTATTCGCGCCCTGGGCAAGTTGCTGCTGACTTATCAGCGCAAACATGGCCTGAAGACTGTGAAGGCGATCATCAGCCGGTGGGCTCCGTCCGCAGAGAACGATACTGCGGCGTACGTGCGCGCGGTTGAAGCGAATACCGGTACTCGGCCTGGTGCGGAAATTGACCTGGCCCAAACAAAGGTCATGACGGGCTTCGTCAAGGCGATCATCCACCATGAGAACGCTGGGTACGTTTACCCCGACGAAGTGCTGGCGGAAGGCGTGCGGCGGGCACTGACATGACGCCAGTGCAGAAGATTGCCGGCCTGGCGGTGCTGGTTCTGTTGTTGATGGCCAGCGCCGGCGGCGTGACTTGGCAGGTTCAGGACTGGCGACTGGGCAAGCAACTGTCCGAACAGCTCTCGGCCCAAAGCGCCGCGCACCAGGGTCAGCTCGACGCCATAACCAACGAAGCCTGGCGGCAGCAGAAGGCCGAGCAGGATAAGCGCTTGGCCATCGAGCAGCAGATCGCAGTGCAGGACCAACAACACACTCAGGAATTATCCGATGCTCAACGCAACCAGGCTTCTCTTCGCGATCGCCTTGCCACTGCTGATGTCCGGCTGTCAGTCCTTCTCGACGGCACGGACACAGCCAGTCGCTGCGACGTGCCTGCCGCCCCCGGCGCCGCCGGCGTGGTTCATGCAGCCCGTCGAGCCCAACTTAACCCAGCGCATTCTCAAAGAATTATCCGCATCACCGATGACGGGGATAACGCCATAATCGCGCTGCGCGCTTGTCAAGCCTACGTCAGGGCTGTGGCTCCTTGAGGGCCCTGAGTTCTGCCAGCAGTCGTTGATTCTCGCGCATGAAGTGATCGCGCTGCCCGGCCACAAGCCTAATACTGAGCACTCCAGGCTCTGTGAGCGAGCCCTTAAGGTCGGCGAGCTCTGAGCTTGCCAGGCTTAACTGCTGCTCGGCCTGAGCCTTGCCTTTCATTAGAAGGTCATTCATCTGGACCAGTCCGGCGATATTCGCTCGTGCTCTGCGCAACATGCGCTCTGTCTCGACCAGTTCATCTACGAGGATTGAGCATTGGTGCTTGTACATCTCAAGGGGAGTGGGGCAGCCGAGCCAATCATCGGTGTCCATGTCTACGTTCATAGCGTGAATCTCATGTACTGTATGTGTGTACAGTAATCGAGGCGTTGCGGGTTTGGGGAGTGGTGTTCGTCGGCAGGACGCCGGGAAGGGAATCACTGTAGCAATATCCAACGCTAAGTTATTGATTCTTATAGAGCTATAAGCGCGTTTTTGGAGCGACCTAAATAGGCCTAATTTCCTTATATTTCAGTTGGTTACGAGCGTTCCGGGGTCACCTTGACATGGTGGGGGTCGTTGGTTCGAGTCCAATCGCGCCTACCAAACAAAATCCGCTCTGCTGGGCGGTCTAGAAGGGCCCACCGAAAGGTGGGCCCTTTTTTGTTGCTTGAAATTTGGGCAAAGGAAAGCCAAGACGCCGAGCGGCGTCCTTTCAGGGCTTGAATGTTCGATCAGGCGAACAGCGTCGCCACCGCCAGCAGGCAAATTACCTGGGCGAACAGCTGGCAGCGTATTTCGCCAAGCGTGGTCGCCATATTACTCATTTGTCCGGCATACATAGCGGGAACCCCTCATTGTCGGCACGACGCCGTGAATGAACTCCAAGTACACACAGCTGCACCGTGGAGTATAGGCGCTGATCAGGAATTTTCCCTGCCGACGCCATAGCGAGTTCATCCTCGCGATATTTCCAAAAAAACTGCGCTGAATCTCTGCATGGCACCGTACCGCCCGAAGCCATCCCCCCACAAAAATTATTGGTTTGCAGCAACAATTTTTCTTGTTGGACACCCCCGGCCCCAGGCAGCAAAGTTGCGCCACTGACGCTCGACCTTCCAGGTCAACAATAAAAAACCGAGCCGACTGCACGCCACTTTCACGCTGTGAGCCCTTTGCCCACATCCTGCTGTAATGGCGCCGCAGCGCGCACTAAAGGACCTCCCCGCCATGCAAACTGTTGTGAACTTATGGCCGTTGATCGGCGTACTTGTCATCGTGGTCGGCTTTGTATTGCGCTTCAATCCGCTGTTGGTGGTCACCGCGGCCGCCATCGCCACCGGGCTTGCCGCCCAGTTCCCGCTGGAAAAAATTCTTGCCACCATGGGTGATGGCTTCCTTCAGACCCGTGCCTTGCAACTGATTCTGTTATTACCGCTGGCGGTGATTGGCCTGCTGGAACGCCATGGCCTGCGCCTGCATGCGCAGAACTGGATTGCACGCTTCGAACGCGCCACGGTCGGGCGCTTGCTGATCATTTATCTGTTTGTGCGTGAGTCCACGGCTGCCATGGGGTTGACGAGCCTGGGTGGGCATCCGCAGATGGTGCGGCCGCTGCTGGCGCCGATGGCCGAGGGCGCCGCAGAAAAACGTTATGGCAAGCTGCCTGACAAGCTGCGCCACAAGGTACTGGCCATGTGCGCTGCCACCGACAACGTCGGGTTGTTCTTTGGTGAGGACATCTTCGTGGCCTTTGGTGCGATTGCGTTGATGCACACCTTCCTGCTTGGCTCGGGGATTGATGTGGAGCCGCTGCACATTGCGGTGTGGGGCATCCCGACGGCGATCTGTGCCTTCATCATTCACGCGATCCGGTTGCATCGTTTCGACCGGCGCTTGACCCACGAAATGAGCTCGGCCACCGCTCCGGTGGAGGCGGCTCAATGATTATTTCCATTCAATACCTGTACTGGCTGGCGGGCGTGCTGTTGCTGATCACCGCCGGCATGATCCTGCTCGACCGTTCCCACCCCAAGCGCTGGTCCAGTGCGCTGTTCTGGTTGTTGTTCGCCGTACCGTTCCTTATAGGCGAGCGCCTGCCTTCGGTGGTCATCGGAGTGGGTGTGGTGGTGATGGCATTGATTGCGGGCTTGGGCGGCGTTGGTCGTGGCCAGCATGCCGAATTGCACGACAAGGCGTCCCGCGCCAGTGCCGGGCGCCTGGGCCACAAACTGTTCATCCCGGCGTTGGCGATTCCGCTGACCACGGTGATTGGCTCAGTGTTGCTCAAACACACCGAAATCGGTGGTGTACCGCTGCTGGACCCGAAGAACACCACCTTTGTCTCCCTCGGCATCGGTTGCCTGATCGCCCTTGGCCTGGCCTGCTGGCTGACCCGGGATACGCCGGTACAAGCGTTACGCGAATCTCGTCGCCTGACCGAAGCCCTGGGCTGGGCCATGGTGCTTCCGCAAATGCTGGCGATGCTCGGGCTGTTGTTCAATGAGGCCGGGGTGGGCACGGCGGTCGCCCATGTCACCACCACCTACATCAACCTGGACTACAAGTTGGTGGCGGTGATGGTCTATGTGTTGGGCATGGCCTTGTTTACCGTGATCATGGGCAATGGTTTTGCGGCCTTTCCGGTGATGACCGGTGGCGTCGGCGTGCCGGTGCTGGTGGGGATTTACGGCGGCAACCCTGCGGTGATGGCGGCGATTGGTATGTTCTCTGGCTATTGCGGTACGTTGATGACGCCGATGGCGGCCAACTTCAATATCGTCCCGGCGGCGCTACTGGAGCTGCCGGATAAAAATGCGGTGATCAAAGCCCAACTACCCACGGCGCTGATGATGCTGGTGGTCAATATCGTGCTGCTCTATCTGTTGATGTGAGGCCATTGTGCAAAACGTATTGCTGACGGGCTTCGAGCCCTTTGATAAGGCGGCGGTAAACCCTTCTTGGGAGGCCGTGCGCCAGTTGGACGGTGTGCAGTTGTGCGAGGGGGTGCAAATGGTTTCGCGTTGCTTGCCCTGCGCATTTGCCACCGCTGCCGAAACCTTGCTGCAGTTGATCAACGAACTGCGGCCGGCAATGGTCATCGCCACGGGCCTGGGGCCTGGGCGCAGTGATATTTCCGTCGAGCGCGTTGCGATCAACGTTAACGATGCGCGTATTCCCGACAATCTGGGGGCGCAGCCGATTGATATTGCGGTAGTGGATGGCGGCCCGGCGGCGTACTTCTCGACGTTGCCGATCAAGGGCATGGTCAAGGCGGTGCGTGAGGCGGGCATTGCGGCCTCGGTATCGCAGACGGCGGGGACGTTTGTGTGTAATCAGGTGTTTTATCGTTTACAGCATGCCTTGGTGGGGACTGGGGTGCGCAGTGGGTTTATTCACGTACCTGGTTTGCCTGACGCGGGCGAGCATTCGATGTCGCTATCGACAATAGTCGAGGGGTTGCGTGTGGCGGCATTGGCAGCCTGGCAAACCCAGGTAGATATCGCCTTGAGTGGTGGTCAGGTGAGCTGACGGCAGGCGCTGTTGTTTGTGTACGCTGTGTTGCGATTTCAACTACAGTTCAAGCACATATTTGCCTTGGGAAGTCACCATGTTAAAGCGTACGAAGTTCGTGTCGGTTGCGTTGTCCCTTGCACTGTCCGTGACCAGTGGCCTTGCCTTTGCAGATCCAGGCAATGGCAAAGGCCAGGGTAACAATAAAGGTGATGTCTACGGTGGGCAGGGCAAAGGCCAAGGCAATAGCAAGGGTGATGCCTATGGTGGGCAGGACAAGGGTAAAGGCCAGGGTAATAACAAAGGTAATGCCCAGGGTGGGCAAGGTAGGGGCAAGGACAATGGTGGGCCCTCCAGGAATGACTTCAGCGTTGATCGCGGTCTTGTACTGAACGTGCTGGGCGGTCACCGCGATTATTGGAGCCCAGGGCCAGCCTTACCGCCTGGCATTCAGAAAAACCTGGCACGCGGCAAGCCCCTGCCGCCGGGTATTGCCAAGAAGCTGGACGGCCGCTTGCTGGGGCAGTTGCCTCGCTACGACGGTTACGAGTGGCAGCAAGCGGGGACCGACTTGATATTGGTGGCCATCGCGACCGGTATCATCTACGAAGTTCTGAACGGCGCGTTTGATTGAGTCGCAGCGCCCTCAGGCTTCACGGCCGGGGAAAAACAACTCAAAACAGGTCACGCCATCTTCACTGCTTACACGGTACCGCCCGTTATGCAGCTGCATGATGGTCGCCACGATCGAGAGTCCCAGGCCGTTGGACTGGGCTGACCGCTCGCGGGATTCATCCACCCGGTAGAACCGTTCGAACAGCCGCGGCAGGTGCTCGGCCGGGATCGTCTGGCCGTGGTTGCTGACCCTCAGGTTGATGCCCGCGCCATCCGGCACTGCCTGGATACTCAGTTCCGAGCCCGGCGCGCCATATTTGATGGCGTTGGCGCACAGGTTGGCCAAGGCACGGCGCAGCAACATCGGCTCAGCCCAGATCACCCCTTCGCCCAAGGCGGTGATGTGCATGTCCACATCACCGGCCAGCCCCTCGAAGTAATCCGCGATGCGTTCCACTTCATCCGCTGCGTCCAGCGCCTGGCGTTGGCGCAGTGCGCTGGCGGGGTCGGTGCGGGCCAGGAACAGCATGTTGTCGAGCATTCGCGCCAGGCGTTCCAGCTCTTCGACATTGGAGGCCAGCAGTTGCTGGTAGCTCTCGATGCTGCGCTGCTGCTGCAGGGCAACCTGGGTTTCGCCGAGCAGGTTGTTGATCGGGGTACGCAGTTCGTGGGCCATATCGGTGGATACTTGGCCCAGTTGTACAAAGCCTTTGGCCAGGCGCTCAAGCATGGTGTTGAACGAGTCGATCATGGGCAGCAATTCTTTCGGCGCGCCTTGGCTGTCGAGGCGTTCGGCCAGGTTGCTGACGCCGATCCCTTGGGCATGCCGGGCCAGGCGGCGCAACGGCAGCAAGCCGCGATGAACCAGCAGGTAACCCACCAGCGCCAGGATGATCGCGGCGATACTCGCCAGGATGTAGACGCTGAGTCGATAACTGGCGAGCACCGCGGTGCGCTCGGTCATCAGGCGGCCGCTGGTGATTTGCAAGCTGCCCAGGTCGCCGGAGTCGATGGCCACGGCCACCAGCGAGAAGGGAATGCCGTTCAGGCCTGGTAAATGTTGCACGTCGCTCAATATGAGCCGGTGATCCTTGGGCAGCGGCTGGATCGACGGCAACTCAATATTCCCCGGGTTTACCAGCAGCAGTGGCTGTTTGTCGGGGGCGGCAATGCTCAGCACGGATTCGCGGTTGCCCAACATGTTCTGGAACAGCTCTGGCTTGGTCTTGATCAGGTCCAGGGTATTGCTGTCGTTGAGCAGGTTGCGTAACTGGTCCACCCGGGATATCAGCGCGGCGTCATCGCGGCGGATCAGTTCGCGCTCCAGTTCCCGGTACAGCGCCACGCCCAGGGTGGCCAGCAAGGCGAAGGCGAGCAGGGCGAAGATCAACGCCAGGCGCAGGGTCAGGGAGTAAGGGTGTTGACGGTTCATGGCTGGGTATCGAAGCGGTAGCCAATGCCCCGCACGCTGTGGATCAGCTTGAGCTGGAACGGGTCGTCGATTTTCAGGCGCAGGCGGCGCACGGCGACATCCACCACATTAGTGTCGCTGTCGAAGTTCATGTCCCATACCCGCGAAGCAATCAGCGAGCGGGACAGCACTTGGTCCTGGTGCGTGGCAAACAGATGCAGTAGGGCGAACTCTTTGTTGGTCAGGGTAATGCGCGTGCCGGCGCGGGTGACCCGACGTTTGAGTACGTCAATGTGCAGGTCGGCGATGTGCAGTTGCTCTTCATCCCGGCTCGGGCCACGACGGTTGAGGGTACGCAGGCGCGCCACCAGTTCGGCGAACGAAAAGGGCTTGATCAGGTAGTCATCGGCACCCAGTTCAAGGCCTTTGATGCGGTCGGCGATGTCATCGCGGGCGGTGAGGAACAGCACCGGCGTATCGGCCTCTTTGCGCAGGCGACGCAGCACTTCCCAGCCATCCATTTTCGGCATCATCACGTCGAGTACGATTACGTCGAACGGCGTCTCCAGGGCCTGGTGCAAACCGTCCACGCCATCGCGGGCCAGGCTCACACAATGCCCCAGTTCCTGCAGGCCATTGAGCAGATAATTGCCGGCCTTGGGTTCGTCTTCGACTACAAGGATGTTCATGGGAAGTGCTCTGCTTCAATAAGTTGCGCCAGTGTAGCCCGATCAATTGTCATTGGCGCAACCGGTGCCCTGGACTTGGTAATCGAGAACATGTTCGCGGTCTTGGTGGTCCAGATAGCGCAGTTGCGCCGGCACAACCCCGCATTGGCCGTAGGTGTCGGTGCTCGACAGCACCCTGGCGACATCCAGGTGCACGAAGAAGCCGGTTTTGTCGTGGATCACGTTGGTAGCGGGGGCGGTGTCGGCAGCGAATACCGAGCCAGTGGCAAGCAAAGCGACGAAGCCCAGGGCAATCAGTTTCATGGTGGTGTCTCACGTTCCGGGTGGGTAGTGAGCTCACGGTAACCAGGCGACCCCAACAGCCAACCAACAGGATCATGACAAGTTCGTCATTTTTTACTTGGAGGTGACGGGCCAGGACTCGGCGTTTACAAGCGTCGAGGTGATCCGTAGATTGCAGGGCCCAGCCCATGAGGAAGCCGCGCAGTGTCCAGCCCAACTCCAAATGTATTTACCCGGCGTTACCGCGCCTTTCTGTTCGATATGGACGGGACCCTGCTCAACTCCATTGCCGCTGCGGAGCGCGTCTGGGGCATCTGGGCTGCACGGCATGGCTTGGATGTGGAAGCGTTTCTGCACACCATTCATGGTGCCCGTGCGATTGATACGATCACCCGCCAGGCATTGGCGGGCGTCGATCCACAGGTAGAAGCCCAATGGATCACCGAGGCTGAGCTGGACGATGTCGAAGGCATCGTGGCGATTCCCGGCGCGGTGGCGTTTTTGGCCAGCCTGCCCGTCGATCAATGGGCGTTGGTCACCTCAGCGCCAAAGGCATTGGCCGTGCGCCGGCTGCAAGCAGCGGGCATCCCCGTGCCGGCGGTACTGGTGACAGCCGAAGATGTGAAGACGGGCAAGCCCGATCCGGCCTGTTATGTGCTGGGTGCTCGGCGCCTGGGCGTGCCGATGCAGGACTGCCTGGTGTTCGAGGACGCCACAGTGGGTATTCAGGCTGGGGAAGCGGCGGGGGCGGATATCATGGTGGTGACCTCGACACACTTGACGCCGATGGTGACCGCCCATGCTTGCATCGAGCAATACGGTGCGTTGAAAGCCGAGCGTGGGGCTGATGGCTTGCTGTCCTTAAGTTCGTTGGCGCCATGATACGTGGAAGGCCGAGCCCGTTACCGGTCTCGGCCTTCCATGCAGTCGATGGGATCGGACAGTGCCTGCAGTCGGCTGTTTTTCATCCCCTGGCGCGACACCACCATTTCCCTGAGTATCTCGGTGGCGAGCCGGTTGATGGCTTCTGTACCGTGATAATGCGCGCGCACGATGCCGGTAATCGCGAAGTGATCGGTTCCCGGGCCGCTGAGAACGGCTGAGAGAGTACCGTCGGCATGCAGCGTGCACTCAACGGTATAGCTGGGCAGGCGCGCTGCCAGTGCTGACTCGATCTGGGCTTTACTGAGGGTATCCATCTGTATCTGCACCTTTGACTGACTGCGCAAGCCCAATGATAGGTGGTGCGGCGGCGCTGTAAATACCGGCGATCCGATAACAGGTAAACGCCCTCAGCGTGCGGTTTTTCCATGGGTGCGATGAGCGGCGCGCTGACGCAGCTTGCGCAAGATCACCTTCTGGATGGGCTTGAGGCAGAACGCAAGCAGGTAGCCACAGAGCAGAAGCGCAAGATCCAACCAGGAATGGGTGTCGGGATCGGCCCCTTCCACTTCCATTCTCAAGCAGCACCCGAGTGCCACGAAGACCAGCCCTATCAGCAGGGCGATCATCCAGGATCTTGAAACAAGCGGTTGCGACGCGGCTGGCCTCATCGACGTGTTCCCGAAATGCACTCGGACGGCAGGATAAAGTGTCAGAAGTTGGGCTGCCAATAGCGCGACAAGTTCCGGATGCCCTGACAGTTTCATCTTGCAGCGAAGGAAGGGCTCAACGTGCGCTGGTCACCCGGGAAGCGCGAACAGGCCAATTGGGTTTTCGCCAGCCGTTACAGTGAACGAAAAGGCTGGCTACTGGAGGCGTTTCAAGGCGTCTGGTTTTTGTCAGGTGCAGTCAGGCCGGCCTGGATACGCTGGTAAATCTCCTCGCGATGCACGGCAACATCCTTAGGTGCGTTGATGCCGATTCGTACTTGCTGGCCGCTAACGCCCAGGATGGTGATCGTAATGTCATCACCGATGTTTATGCTTTCACCGACTTTGCGGGTGAGTATAAGCATGGACTTCTCCTTGAATTACTTTTAAGGACACATGTTTCAGACAGGGTAGGTGTCGGATGTGTGTAGCTTACTGCGAAGCGCTTCCCTGTGACTGCCTCTTTCTAGGACGCATAGAGGCGACATTAATTCCCATGGCGGTATCATACAGGTCGCGATACATGATTCGCATTGTTTAAGCCAACGTTTATGACGGCCAGAATAGACAGTGAATGGTAAAGTTGCCTCTTTGATCCTCAAAGGAGCAGGGCAGTGCGTAAAGTAGCGATGGCAATTGTGGTGTTGGCGTTGGCCGGATGCGGTGAAGGTAAGTCGGTCGACGCCCCCAAGGCCAAGCCTGCCGTGACCGAAAGCCTGCCGCAAACCGGTGCGATTGCCGCTCAGGAATGGGATATACGGGTCGGCCCGCCGGACCATAAGCTGCAGGCGATCACCGACCTGACCGCCTGGTTGCTGGAGCACGGGTTCAATTTCTACATTGTGAAAGTCGACGGCAAGGATGAGGTGCTATTGGGGCCGTTCGCGACCAAAGCCGAGGCCGAAGCCAAGCAGGCGCTGCTAAACGAAAAAATGGCGCGGGCCAAGAAAAACGACACCGTGTCGGAGATTATCGAACACCAGGCTGCGCAGTAGCAGGTGAAGTGGGCGGGCACCCCGCCCACAGTCAGCCGCAGGCCTTGAGGTTGACCGGGCCGACGAATTCATTACCACGTCCCATCACGCACGCCACTGTCTGGTTGCGCTGGCGCTCCCAGGTTTGCACCGGATAGGTCTTGTTCCAGGCTTCATACAATTGCCGGTCCTGCTTCGACAGGCGCAGGCCATACTGCTTGCTCATATAAAAATACGTGCGTGCGATCATCCCGCGAATGGACGGGCGCGGCATGACTTTCTTCGCCTTGAAGTCCACCTGGGTCAGGCATGAGCCGTACTGCCCGCTTTGCACCGGCAGCCAGCCAAAACTGAAGTTGTTACGGTCACCATTCACTTCGCCGATGCTCGGCACCAGGTTGTGCAGGTCTGCCTCGGCGCGCTTGAACACCTCATCATGGCGCGTGCAGTTTTTTCGCCCGCCATTTTGCCAGCATTGGCGCTGATGTCCGATTTGCCAGGCCGGCACGATGTGTTCCCACTCAATGCGTGCAGCGCGGTTGGCGTTTTTGCGGGGGATGTAACCGCAGGCTTTCAGGTTCACCCGGTTACCGGTGTATTTGCAGCCGCAATAAAATTCGGTGGATTGCGGCGCGTAGAGCTTCCAGGCGATCTTCTTGGCTTCGCTAAAGGTGCGAGGGGCTTGGGCGTTGGCAGTGAAGGTTAAAAACAGACAGCACACAGCAATAAAACGGGCACTCACAATCAATCTTCCTTCGGTACAACCCAAAAAATCTGCACGCCACCGTCGTCCCGATAGGCGAGGGTGACGTTGTCATTCTCTGCAATCTCTTCCAGTAAACGTTGCCAATCGTTCTCTGGTTCCTCGGGTAAACGGAAGATCAACGCCGCCTTGGCTTTCTGCGCGTTGGTCGAATTGATGATTTTTTGCACGCGGATAGCCAGGCGCTGATAGGCGTCAGGCGCTGCAGGTGCTGCGGAAGAGGGCTTTGCCACAGAGCATTCCTTAATTGGCTGTACGCACATACAGTATTTAACTGTAGGCAATTTCGCAACTGCTTAAATTTCAAGAAGTTCGTCTGACAGCGAATCAGGGAGTTTGTTGAAGTTCGGGGGGAGAGGGGCTGAATGTGGCGAGGGAGCTTGCTCCCGCTCGGGTGCGTAGCGCCCGCAAGTATTTTGGGCGCTTCGCAGCCCAGCGGGAGCAAGCTCCCTCGCCACAAAAGCATCTTTCTACAGATGAATCAGCAGGGATTAGTATTCCCAGAAGATCCGTTGCAGTTCCTTGCTGTCCTGGGTCTTGGTCAGGGCGACCATGGCCAGGATGCGGGCTTTCTGCGGGTTCAGGTCAAGGGCGGCGACCCAGTCGTATTTGTCGTCTGGCTGTTCGGCGTTACGCAGAACCATGCCACCGGCGTTGACGTGGGAAGAGCGAATGATCTGCACGCCTTGTTTACGCAATTCCACCAGCGCTGGAACGACCTTGGACGATACTGACCCATTACCGGTACCGGCGTGAATGATCGCTTTGGCGCCCGCTTGGGCCAATGCCTTGTAGGCAGTGTCGCTCACGTTGCCATAGCCGTAGGCAATTTCAACGTCAGGCAGGCTTTTGATGGTCTTGATGTCGAACTCAGAATCCATGGTGTGACGCTTGGCCGGCAGGCGGAACCAGTAGGATTTACCCTCGACGACCATGCCCAGCGGGCCCCATGGGCTCTTGAACGCTTCGGTCTTGATGTTGATCATCTTGCTGACGTCGCGGCCAGATTGGATCTCGTCGTTCATTGTCACCAGCACGCCTTTGCCCCGTGCATCCTTGCTGCCCGCGACCGCAACGGCGTTGTACAGGTTGAGCATGCCGTCCGCCGACATCGCGGTGCCTGGGCGCATGGAACCGACCACCACGATAGGCTTGTCGGTTTTTTCCACCAGGTTCAGGAAGTAGGCGGTTTCTTCAAGGGTGTCGGTGCCGTGGGTGATCACGATGCCGTCGACGTCCTTGCTGTCGGCCAATTCGGCGACACGGCGACCCAGTTGCAGAAGGTTTTCGTTATTGATGCTTTCCGACGCAATTTGCATCACTTGTTCGCCGCGAACATTGGCGATCTGGCTAAGCTCAGGAACGCCGGCGATCAGTTGTTCGATGCCGACCTTGGCCGCCTGGTAGGTGGCACTGTTGGCAGCACTGGCGCCGGCGCCAGCGATGGTACCGCCGGTGGCGAGGATGACTACGTTGGACAGTTTGGTCTTGCTTTCGACTTCCTTTGCCTGGGCGGCAACGGGGAACAGCAGCAGAAGGGCCAGGGCGCCCGGAATGACGTTCTTCAATGCAGATTTCATTATTTTTCTCTCTGGTTTTTGATGAGTGCTGTAGCAGGTTCATCTAGAACACCCGGGCGGTTCTGAACGCCGCGAGGTGCTGAGAAAGAGCAGGATTTGTACCAGACTGAGCATGTTGGTTTTTATAAATTAACTTATTGATTTAAAACAACTTAACCTAAGATTTTAGTTTCATGGGGCTTGGCGCTGTCCGGCTTTCCGAACGCGAAGGGTTGTGGTGTTCGGTTGTCCGAAAGCGATCACGATATGTCCGAGCGCTGTGGTCGATCATTCGCAGTGCAGTCTGTCGTTTCAGCGAACGGCAGAAACGGCGAGCTGGCTTAAACGTATCAGCGGTCGGTGGCTCAAGGGAGAGCTTGGAGGGCGCCAATGAAAGGCTTGCTGCTACCGTTGACAAATCTCGACAAGGTTCTCATAGTTTGCTCAACGCAAACGTTTGCGAGATGTTTCACTGCGCCCTTGGCGCATCGTGACAGCTCGTATCAGCCGCCCAGGTGGGAGGGCTGCCGAAGGGCTCTTCGGTGCAGGCGTTGCTCACAATAATCATAAGATCGGAGTGAACCCATGAAGCTGCCATTTGCTGGACGTCTTCTTGCTGTTGCTGTGCTTGCTGCCGCATCCGCCGCTTTGCCTCTCTCTTCTGCATTTGCCGATGACGCTGCCAAAACGCCTACCGTGGGTTTGGTCATGAAGTCCCTTGCCAATGAGTTTTTCGTCACCATGACCGACGGTGCGAAGGATTACCAGAAAGCGCACCCAACAGAATTCAAGTTGATCTCCAACGGCATCAAGAACGAAACCGATACCAGCGCGCAGATCGCCATTGTCAACGAAATGATCAACGCCAAGGTTGATGCGCTTGTCATTGCTCCCGCCGACTCCAAGGCACTCGCCAGTGTGCTGAAAAAGGCTTCCGATGCCGGTATCAAGGTGGTCAACATCGACAATCGCCTGGACCCGGAAGTACTCAAAAGCAAAAACCTCGATATTCCGTTTGTAGGCCCGGATAACCGCAAAGGCTCCAAGCTGGTGGGCGACTACCTGGCCAAGCAACTGGCCGCCGGTGACAAGGTCGGCATCATCGAGGGCGTACCCACTACCACCAATGCCCAGCAGCGCACCGCAGGCTTCAAGGATGCGATGGACGCGGCAGGCATGAAGATTGTTTCCACCCAATCCGGTAACTGGGAAATCGACCAAGGCAACAAAATCGCGGCAGCGATGCTGAGCGAAACGCCGGATATCAAGGCGCTGTTGGCCGGTAACGACAACATGGCCCTGGGCGCTGTTTCCGCCGTGCGTGCGGCAGGCAAGGCCGGCAAGGTGTTGGTGGTAGGTTACGACAACATTGACGCGATCAAGCCAATGCTCAAGGACGGCCGCGTGTTGGCCACCGCTGACCAGGCCGCCGCCCAGCAAGCCGTGTTCGGTATCCAGAACGCGCTGAAGCTGGTCAAGGGTGAGAAAGTCGATGCCAAAGATGGCGTGATCGAAACCCCGGTCGAACTCGTCATCAAGCAGTAATCCTGGCAGTACCCAACAGCGCCCGCTCGTCCTGAGCGGGCGCCTGGAGATTTTCCTATGTCATCTTCCGCTCCGAACGCTGTCCTCTCGGCCAGCGGTATCGGTAAGACCTATGCCCAACCGGTTCTGTCCGACATCACCCTGACGCTCAATCGCGGGGAAGTGTTGGCGCTGACCGGTGAGAACGGCGCAGGCAAAAGTACCTTGTCGAAGATCATCGGCGGCCTGGTCACGCCCACCACCGGGCACATGCAATTCAACGGTCAGGATTATCGCCCCGCCAGCCGCACCCAGGCCGAAGCCTTGGGCGTGCGCATGGTCATGCAGGAACTCAACCTGCTGCCGACGCTGACCGTGGCTGAAAACCTGTTCCTGGATAACCTGCCGAGCCGCTGTGGCTGGATCAGCCGCAAACAATTGCGCAAAGCCGCGATCGAAGCCATGGCCCAAGTCGGCCTGGACGCGATCGACCCGGACACACTGGTAGGCAGCCTGGGCATTGGTCACCAGCAAATGGTCGAGATCGCTCGTAACCTGATCGGCGACTGCCATGTATTGATCCTCGACGAGCCCACGGCGATGCTTACTGCTCGTGAAGTCGAGATGCTGTTTGAACAAATCACGCGCCTGCAGGCTCGAGGCGTGGCGATCATTTATATTTCGCACCGGCTCGAAGAGTTGGCCCGTGTCGCCCAGCGCATTGCGGTATTGCGCGACGGCAAGCTGGTCTGCGTCGAGCCGATGGCCAATTACAACAGTGAGCAGTTGGTGACCTTGATGGTCGGTCGCGAACTGGGTGAACACATCGATTTGGGCCCGCGCACCATCGGAGGCCCGGCCTTGACCGTGACGGGCCTGACCCGTTCGGACAAGGTCCGCGATGTGTCCTTTGAAGTGCGCGCCGGTGAAATCTATGGCATTTCCGGCCTGATCGGCGCCGGTCGCACCGAATTGCTGCGCCTGATTTTCGGTGCCGACCCGGCCGATAGAGGCACCGTGGCCTTGGGTTCGCCGGCCAAGGTGGTGAGCATTCGCTCGCCGGTGGACGCGGTCGGTCATGGTATTGCCCTGATCACCGAAGACCGCAAGGGCGAAGGCCTGCTGCTGACCCAGTCCATCAGCGCCAACATCGCCCTGGGCAACATGCCGGAAATTTCCGGCGGGGGCGTCGTCAACAGCCGTAACGAAACCGCTCTGGCCAAGCGCCAGATCGACGCCATGCGAATCCGCAGTTCCAGCCCGACGCAACTGGTGTCCGAGCTGTCGGGTGGTAACCAGCAGAAGGTGGTGATTGGCCGCTGGCTGGAGCGCGACTGCGCAGTAATGCTGTTCGATGAGCCCACCCGCGGTATCGACGTCGGTGCCAAGTTCGATATCTATGCCTTGCTCGGTGAATTGACCCGCCAGGGCAAAGCGCTGGTGGTGGTGTCCAGTGACCTGCGTGAGCTGATGCTGATCTGTGACCGCATCGGTGTGCTGTCCGCCGGGCGCCTGATCGAGACCTTCGAGCGTGACAGCTGGACCCAGGACGAATTGCTCGCCGCCGCCTTTGCCGGCTATCAGAAACGTGATGCGCTGCTCAACGAAGCAGCGCCTAGGAATACCCCATGAAAACAAACATTTCCCCCGGTAAAACTGGCGGCAACTTCTATGGCCTGGGTACCTACCTCGGGCTGGCAGGTGCCTTGCTGGCGATGATTGCGCTGTTCTCGATGCTCAGCGATCACTTTCTGTCCTATGACACCTTCAGCACCCTGGCCAACCAGATTCCAGACCTGATGGTGCTGGCGGTGGGCATGACCTTCATCCTGATCATTGGCGGCATCGACCTGTCTGTGGGATCGGTACTGGCATTGGCGGCCTCGGCAGTCAGCGTGGCGATCCTGGGCTGGGGCTGGAGCGTGTTGCCTGCCGCTCTGTTGGGCATGGGTTGCGCGGCGTTGGCCGGCACCATCACCGGTTCCATCACGGTGGCCTGGCGCATTCCGTCATTTATCGTATCCCTCGGCGTGCTGGAGATGGCCCGCGGCGTGGCCTACCAGATGACGGGCTCGCGCACCGCTTATATCGGTGACTCGTTTGCCTGGCTGTCCAACCCGATTGCCTTCGGTATTTCTCCGTCGTTCATCATCGCCTTGCTGGTGATCATCGCGGCCCAGTTGGTACTGACCCGTACGGTCTTCGGTCGCTACCTGATCGGCATCGGCACCAACGAAGAAGCGGTGCGCCTGGCGGGTATCAATCCCAAGCCTTACAAGGTCCTGGTGTTCAGCCTGATGGGCCTGTTGGCCGGTGTGGCGGCGCTGTTCCAGATCTCGCGCCTGGAAGCGGCGGACCCGAATGCCGGTTCGGGCCTGGAGCTGCAAGTGATCGCCGCCGTGGTGATCGGTGGCACCAGCCTGATGGGCGGGCGTGGCTCGGTCATCAGTACGTTCTTCGGGGTGTTGATTATTTCGGTCCTGGCCGCCGGGCTGGCGCAGATCGGCGCGACGGAACCGACTAAACGCATCATTACCGGTGCCGTGATCGTGATTGCCGTGGTCCTCGATACTTATCGCAGCCAGCGCGCCAGTCGGCGGGGCTGAACCATGGCAACGATCAAGGATGTGGCAGCGCTTGCAGGTATTTCCTACACCACCGTGTCCCATGTGGTGAACAAGACGCGCCCAGTCAGCGAGCCGGTACGCATCAAGGTCGAGGCGGCGATCAAGCAGTTGGACTACGTGCCCAGTGCCGTGGCACGCTCGCTCAAGGCCAAGACCACGGCCACCATCGGGCTGCTGGTGCCCAACAGCCTCAACCCGTATTTTGCCGAGCTGGCTCGGGGTATCGAGGATTACTGCGAGCGTAATGGCTATTGCGTGATCCTCTGCAACTCGGATGACGACGCAGAGAAACAGCGCAGTTATTTGCGCGTGTTGCTGGAAAAACGCGTCGACGGCTTGATCGTGACATCCGTGGGCGGTGATGACAGTGGCCTTGCCGCAGGCTTGAGTGCAGTGCGCACGCCGATGGTGATTGTCGACCGGGCGCTGGATGGGATTGATGTGGACCTGGTGCGCATCGATCACGAAGAGGGCGCTTACCTGGCGACCCGGCACTTGCTGGAGTTGGGGCACCGGGACATCGCCTGTATCGGCGGCCCTGGGCATACCCGCGTGGCGCAGATGCGCCTGGCCGGGTACCAGCGTGCATTGCGCGAGGCGGGCATCGAGGTGTTGTCCAGTCGTACCCTGGAAAGCGATTTCACCAGCACGGGCGGGTATGCCGCAGCCGTACAGTTATTATCGCAACACCCGCCCAGCGCGATTTTCGCCAGCAACGATATGATTGGTTTTGGCGTGCTGCGCGCCGCCGCCGAGCGCAATGTGCGGGTGCCGGGCGAGCTGTCGGTCATCGGTTTCGATGACATCCAGATGGGGCGCTACGTCTACCCGGCGCTGACGACGGTTGGCCAGTCGATCCTGCAATTGGGCGAGACTGCGGCCGAATTATTACTGCAACGAATAGCAACCCCCCAACTGCCGATCGATCAACGTATCGTGACGCCCAGTATTGTTTTGCGTGAGTCGACCGCGCCATTGGCTGATGTGTTCGCCCAATACCGCTGAACCGAATTGATGAGTACTGATGTATGCCAGCAAAAGTAGTGGTAATAGGCAGCTTGAACATGGACCTGGTCACCCGCGCCAGTCGCTTGCCGCGTGCCGGTGAAACCCTGATCGGCCAGACATTTTCCACTGTGCCCGGTGGCAAGGGCGCCAACCAGGCCGTCGCCTCGGCACGCCTGGGGGCGAGTGTCGCCATGGTGGGGTGCATCGGTACCGACGCCTATGGCAGCCAATTGCGCGATGCGCTGCTGGTGGAAGGGATCGACTGCCAGGCCGTCAGCACGGTGGATGGCTCCAGCGGTGTGGCGTTGATCGTGGTCGATGACAGCAGCCAGAACGCCATTGTCATTGTGGCCGGCAGCAACGGTGAGCTGACGCCTGCGTCGCTGCGAACGTGCGACGCTGTGCTGCAGGCGGCAGACGTGATCATCTGCCAGCTTGAGGTGCCGATGGAGACCGTTGGGTATGCGCTCAAGCGGGGTCGCGAACTGGGCAAGACCGTCATCCTCAACCCGGCCCCGGCAAGCGGACCATTGCCCGCTGACTGGTATGCCTCGATCGATTATCTGATCCCCAATGAAAGCGAGGCCAGCGCTCTCAGCGGCGTAGCGGTCGACTCCCTCGACAGTGCCAAGGTCGCCGCGACCGCGCTGATCCAGGCGGGTGCTGGCAAGGTCATCATCACCCTGGGCGCCCAGGGCGCGCTGTTTGCCGACGGCAAGAGCTTTGAGCACCTGGTGGCGCCGAAGGTCAAGGCGGTGGATACCACCGCTGCTGGCGATACCTTTGTCGGTGGCTTTGCCGCCGCGCTGGCCGCGGGCCAGAGCGAAGCCGAGGCGATCCGTTTTGGCCAAGTGGCGGCGGCGTTGTCAGTGACCCGCGCCGGCGCTCAGCCTTCCATTCCTACGCTGCACGACGTACAAGGTTTTGTGCCCGCATGAAAAAGACACCTTTGCTGAATATCGCCCTGTCGCGCGTGATCGCGTCCCTGGGCCACGGTGACATTCTGGTCATCGGCGATGCCGGCCTGCCGGTACCTCCCGGCGTCGAATTGATCGACCTGGCACTGACCCAGGGCATCCCGGACTTCATCAGCACCTTGCGCATCGTGCTTAGCGAAATGCAGGTGGAAAGCCATGTTCTGGCAGAAGAGATCCTGCTGAAGCAACCGCCCGCGCTGACCGCGCTAAATACGCTCACAGAGCAGGCTGCACTGGGCGAGCGACGCCTGCTCAGCCATGACCAATTCAAGCAATTGAGCCGCAATGCCCGCGCTGTGGTGCGCACTGGCGAGTGCCAGCCGTACTGCAATATCGCGCTGGTGTCCGGCGTAACGTTCTAGCGTCCCCCCTATGACAAGGAGTGCTTCATGCAACGTGGTCTACCTACCCTGAAAAACCTGTTCCGGAGTGTTCTGCTTTTGTCCGCGCTCACTGCTGCAAGCGCCCAAGCGGCGGAAAAAATCGACCTGATCATCGATACCGACCCGGGTGCCGATGACGTGGTGGCCTTGCTGTTCGCCATGGCCTCGCCGGAGGAGTTGAGCATTCGTGCGCTGACCACCGTCGCCGGCAATGTGCGCCTGGACAAGACCTCCCGCAACGCGCGCCTGGCGCGCGAATGGGCAGGTCGCGAGGACATCCCGGTGTACGCAGGTGCGCCAGCGCCGTTGTTGCGCAAACCGATCTACGCCGAGAATATCCATGGCAAGGAAGGCATCTCGGGCGTCACGGTGCATGAACCGAAAACAGGCCTGGCCGAAGGCAATGCAGTCGACTACCTGATCAAGACCCTGAGCAGCGCCAAGCCGCACAGCATCACCATCGCCATGCTCGGCCCGCAGACCAACCTGGCACTGGCGCTGACTCAAGCGCCCGAAATCACCCAGGGCATCAAGGAAGTGGTCGTGATGGGCGGCGCCCACTTCAACGGCGGCAATATCACCCCAGTGGCCGAGTTCAACCTGTTCGCCGATCCGGTGGCGGCGGAGATCGTGCTCAAAAGCGGTGTGAAGTTGACCTACCTGCCGTTGGACGTGACCCATAAAGTCCTCACCAGCGACGCCCGCCTGAAGAAGATTGCGGACCTGAACAACAATGCGAGCAAGGTCGTCAGCAGTATTCTGAATGAGTACGTCAAAGGCGATATGGAGCACTACGGCATTCCGGGTGGCCCGGTCCATGACGCTACCGTGGTGGCGTACCTGCTCAAGCCTTCGCTGTTCAGCGGTCGTGAGGCCAATATGGTGGTCGACAGCCGCGAAGGCCCGACCTTCGGCCAGACCATTGTCGATTGGTATGACGGCCTCAAGCAGCCGAAGAATGTGTTCTGGGTTGAGAATAGCGACGCCCAGGGCTTCTTCGATCTGCTGACCGAGCGCCTGGCGCGTCTGAAGTAAGTTAGCGGGGCGGCGCTCGTCGCCCTGTTCTATTCGCGCTCTTGGGCGCCCATGTAGTCGGCCGGGTATTTCTCGAATATCTGGCCGATGAATGCTTGCGCCGCCTGGGTGCCCAGTTCCTTGACCAACAGGTCGATACCAATGATCGCCAGTTCTTCCGGGCTTCCGGGGCTGTAGGAACTTTGCCCTTGGGGCCACTTGGCTTTGATGTCGGCTTGAAGCGTTACGGTGGTCATGGAAATCTCACGGGCTAAAAATGCGGGGGCAATGCACTGGAACGCCGTTCCAGAGGGGCGCAGTTAAGCATTTTGTACGGCATTTGGCACTGCTACTTAGGCATGAAGCGGCGGCTGTGCGACACTGTTGGCCTGTTAAATGGCCGGGAAACACCGCGTGCAAATCGATTTGAGCAAGCCCGACAACCTGACGCTGGACGCCGTGCGCCAATTGCTTGGCAGCGCCAGTGACGACGAACATACCCAGTTGCGGGTAACCAAAGAAGGCATCGCCTACATTTCTTCCGGCGTAGTCGGTGGGGCTGATATCGCTGGCCTGGTGTTTCGCCTGGAGACCTGGGCCAAAGGTTCCGGCTATGTCGGCAACGTGGCGGCCAGCGATGAAGTCTGGGTCATGCAGATTTTCAACGCGCTGAAGCAGAATTGGCCTACTCCTTCGTCGGACTACATCGATATCTACTGAATACGTTCATATCTAGTCACGATTCACCAAGCGATTGCAGGCCGTGACTCAGGCAGACTTGCCCACAGGCGGTTAACGTCTTGAAACCAATCGCTTTGAATGCTGTCGCACGATCTCTGTCCACTTTTTATCATAGGAGGCTTCATGCCTTGGAAGCTCGCATCATTCGGTACTTTGTTGGCTGCGCTCGCGTTGGCGGGTTGCAGTACCCCGGGTGCCTCTGAGCCAGGCAAAGCTGCCACTGTGACCGATGCTGGTCATAGCCGCTGTGAGTCGAAGGCCGCAGAGTTCGCCATCGGCCAGAAAGCCTCGCCCCAGTTGCTGGAGCAAGCACGTACGCGTGCTGGCGCGCAGAATGCACGCATCCTCAAGCCCAACGACATGGTCACGCTGGAGTATCGCTCTGACCGCCTGAACCTGAACACCGACGACAATCTGGTGATCAACCGGGTTAACTGCGGCTGATACGGCTTTTGCATCGCCCATAAAAAACCCCGTCACATGGACGGGGTTTTTTTAGCTCAGCGGAGAATTACTCGCCGCGAACCTGTGCAGCTTGCATACCCTTTTGGCCTTTCTCAGCCACGAAGGAAACGGTTTGGCCTTCTTTCAGGCTTTTGAAACCGTCGCTTTCGATAGCTTTGAAGTGTACGAACAGGTCGTCACCGCCACCTTGAGGAGTGATGAAGCCGAAGCCTTTTTCATCGTTGAACCATTTAACGGTGCCGGTTTGGCGATTAGACATGGTGTATCTCCAAGAAACATATATTTTCAGTAGTGCTGTGCTGCTCAGGCCAACTGGGCACACAGGGCTATCATAGTCGAAATGTTCGGCTTGGGAGCCCCCCCAAGGCACTGTTTGCTAATCAATCGCTTTGCGTTTGATCCGTTGTTCGGCTGAAAGCCCCGATTTACGGGGCTTCGCGACGAAATATCAGCTGTTAAAAAAAGCCGTAAAACCTGCATAATTTGTGTGAAATGGCAGTTTTCAGGCTGTTTTTTCAGCGAAATGACCGTCGAATCGTCAGCCAATCTTACTTTTTCTTCACCACTTTGCAGGACGAAATAGCCGCGACTGCTTTGTTTTTAAGCTCCGGGCTGGCGTTCTGGTTGGTCATCAATTCCTTGATCTCGGCAGTGCTCAATTCGGCATTGATCTTGTCAGCGCCACATTCACAGTGGGCTTTGGCAGTTTTGACGTCCACGTTCTGGCTGGCTGCGGCACTGCAGTCGTTGACGAAGGCGTCACGGGCGCCAGCTGGCCAGTTGGAAGGGGCTGCAGCCTGCGCGCCGAGGGAAAGGAGGCTCAGGGTAGCGGCGACAGCGAGGGTAGAGGTAAAACGCATCATGGGATGCTCCTTTGGGTCGAGGACGAACGGCGATTCTCAGTGGCTTTGAGGCCCTGCGTACAGCTCAAGTTCACTTTTGCAGCTATAAAGCCATGAATTGCTCTTTACCCAGCGCTTGGCCGACGCGATGACCGTTCATCTGTGCTAGCATCCTTGCCTGGCTATTTCCGGGCGCGCCATTTGCCGCCTTGCCAGGTTCTTTTTGTTCACTCCAGTCACTCTGGTTCGATTATCGGTTGGCCGAAAGGCTCCTGCCGCTGTAAGGCAGGCGTTCATTATTGAGCGGCCTGGTGTTGGATCTTGTACTGGCTCATCCCAACCCACGTGACCTTTGGTAGGGGTCACCACTAGGAGAGGAGGCGCCATGCCAACTATTACTCTTCCCGACGGCAGTCAGCGTTCATTCGATCATCCGGTTTCCGTAGCCGAGGTCGCCGCATCCATTGGTGCTGGCCTGGCCAAGGCCACCGTGGCCGGCAAGGTCGACGGCAAGCTGGTTGACGCCAGCGACCTGATCACCAGCGACGCCAGCCTGCAAATCATCACGCCCAAGGATCAAGAGGGGCTGGAGATCATTCGCCACTCTTGCGCGCACTTGATTGGCCATGCGGTCAAGCAACTGTATCCAACCGCCAAGATGGTGATCGGCCCGGTCATTGAAGAAGGCTTCTATTACGACATCGCCTATGAGCGTCCTTTTACTCCGGACGACCTGGCGGCCATCGAGCAGCGCATGCACGCGCTGATCGAAAAAGATTATGACGTCATCAAGAAAGTCACCCCGCGTGCCGAAGTGATCGACGTGTTTACTGCACGTGGCGAGGACTACAAGCTGCGTCTGGTAGAAGACATGCCGGACGAGCAGGCCATGGGGCTGTACTACCACGAAGAATACGTGGATATGTGCCGTGGCCCGCACGTGCCGAACACGCGCTTTCTCAAATCGTTCAAGCTGACCAAGCTCTCCGGTGCCTACTGGCGCGGTGACGCCAAGAACGAACAGCTGCAACGGATCTACGGCACGGCCTGGGCTGACAAGAAGCAATTGGCCGCCTATATCCAGCGCATCGAAGAAGCTGAAAAACGCGACCACCGCAAGATCGGCAAGCGCCTGAACCTGTTCCACCTTCAGGAAGAAGCGCCGGGCATGGTGTTCTGGCACCCGAATGGCTGGACTCTGTACCAGGTGCTTGAGCAGTACATGCGCAAGGTGCAGCGCGAAAACGGTTACCTGGAGATCAAGACTCCCCAGGTGGTTGATCGCAGCCTGTGGGAGAAATCCGGGCACTGGGCCAACTACGCCGACAACATGTTCACCACCCAGTCGGAAAACCGCGACTACGCCATCAAGCCGATGAACTGCCCGTGCCACGTGCAGGTATTCAATCAGGGCCTGAAGAGCTACCGCGAGTTGCCGATGCGCCTGGCCGAGTTCGGTGCCTGCCACCGTAACGAACCATCGGGTGCGCTGCACGGCATCATGCGGGTGCGTGGCTTCACCCAGGACGACGCCCACATCTTCTGCACCGAAGAGCAGATGCAGGCCGAGTCCGCAGCGTTCATCAAGCTGACCATGGACGTTTATCGCGATTTCGGCTTTACCGAAGTCGAGATGAAGCTGTCCACTCGTCCGGAAAAACGCGTCGGTTCCGACGAGCTATGGGATCGCGCCGAAGCGGCACTGGCCGCTGCGCTCGACAGTGCGGGCCTTGCGTACGATCTGCAGCCGGGTGAGGGCGCGTTCTACGGTCCGAAGATCGAGTTCTCGCTCAAAGATTGCCTTGGCCGTGTCTGGCAGTGTGGTACCCTGCAGCTCGATTTTAACCTGCCGATCCGTCTGGGAGCCGAATACGTCTCCGAAGACAACAGCCGTAAACACCCGGTTATGCTGCACCGGGCGATCCTCGGTTCGTTCGAACGGTTCGTCGGTATCCTGATCGAGCACTACGAGGGCGCGTTCCCTGCGTGGCTGGCTCCGACCCAGGCAGTGATCATGAATATCACTGATAAACAGGCAGATTTTGCCGCTGAAGTTGAAAAAACTCTCAACGAAAGCGGATTTCGTGCCAAGTCCGACTTGAGAAATGAAAAGATCGGCTTTAAAATCCGCGAGCATACTTTGCTCAAGGTTCCCTATCTTTTGGTTATCGGAGATCGGGAAGTCGAGATGCAGACTGTCGCTGTGCGTACTCGTGAAGGTGCTGACCTGGGCTCGATGCCCGTCGCCCAGTTCGCTGAGTTCCTCGCGCAAGCGGTTTCCCGGCGTGGTCGCCCAGATTCGGAGTAATTATTATTAAGCGTGAAATGAGACAAGATAAACGAGCTGCACCGAAAGCCCCGATCAACGAGAATATCTCGGCACGCGAGGTTCGGTTAATTGGCGCTGATGGCGAGCAGATTGGCATCGTCTCGATTGATGAAGCGCTTCGTATTGCAGAAGAGTCCAAGCTGGACCTGGTGGAAATCTCCGCCGATGCAATCCCACCTGTTTGTCGGGTGATGGACTACGGCAAATCTATCTTCGAAAAGAAGAAGCAGGTTGCCGCAGCGAAGAAGAACCAGAAGCAGATTCAAGTAAAAGAAATCAAGTTTCGTCCAGGGACGGAGGAAGGGGATTACCAGGTAAAACTGCGCAACCTGGTACGTTTCCTGAGTGATGGGGACAGGGCCAAGGTATCCTTGCGATTCCGCGGCCGTGAGATGGCCCACCAGGAGCTGGGGATGGAACTCCTCAAGCGGGTTGAAGCTGACCTGCTGGAGTACGGTTCGGTCGAACAGCATCCTAAGATGGAAGGACGCCAGCTTATTATGGTCATCGCCCCGAAAAAGAAGAAGTAATCAACAGGGCACGGCAGGCCTTCTGATTATGTTTATCAACTGAATGCGGAGTACCGAACATGCCAAAGATGAAAACTAAAAGTGGTGCTGCTAAGCGGTTTCTGAAAACTGCTAACGGCATCAAGCACAAGCACGCTTTCAAGAGCCACATCCTGACCAAAATGTCGACCAAGCGTAAGCGTCAATTGCGCGGTAGCAGCTTGCTGCATCCGTCTGACGTGGCAAAAGTCGAGCGCATGCTGCGCCTTCGTTAATTTTGGTTCAAGAATAGAGGAAGTAACTCATGGCTCGTGTAAAGCGTGGCGTCATGGCCCGTAAGCGTCACAAAAAAATTCTGAAACTTGCTAAAGGCTACTACGGCGCGCGTTCACGCGTATTCCGTGTTGCCAAGCAAGCGGTAATCAAGGCAGGCCAATACGCCTACCGTGACCGTCGTCAGAAAAAACGTCAGTTCCGCGCTCTGTGGATCGCTCGTATCAACGCCGGTGCACGTGTTAACGGTCTGTCCTACAGCCGTTTCATCGCTGGCCTGAAAAAAGCGTCCATCGAAATCGACCGTAAGGTTCTGGCTGAACTGGCCGTGAACGAAAAAGCGGTGTTTGCTGCGATTGTCGAGAAAGCTAAAGCCTCCTTGGCTTAAGTACCCCCGACAGTCACCCTGGGCTACTCCTGTGGCCCAAGGTGGTAAACGTCATAAATAGGGGAAGAGCCTTCAAGCTCTTCCCCTATTTTGTATCTGGAGTCTGTACATGGAAAACCTGGACGCGCTCGTCGCCCAAGCCCTTGAGGCTGTGCAAAGCGCTGAAGATGTAAATGCCCTGGAGCAAATCCGGGTTCACTACCTTGGCAAGAAAGGTGAATTGACTCAGGTGATGAAGACCCTGGGAAATCTGCCCGCTGAAGAGCGTCCGCAAGTCGGTGCGCTGATCAACGTCGCCAAGGAGCGTGTCACAGAGGTTCTCAATGCGCGCAAGGCGTCGCTCGAGGAGGCCGATCTTGCGGCCAAGCTCGCCGCCGAGTCCATTGACGTGACCTTGCCTGGTCGTGGCCAGGCGTCGGGCGGTCTGCATCCGATCACCCGGACTCTGGAACGTATCGAACAGTTCTTCACCCACATCGGCTACGGCATTGCCGAAGGCCCTGAGGTCGAAGACGACTACCACAACTTCGAGGCGCTCAACATCCCAGGCCATCACCCGGCCCGGTCGATGCACGACACCTTCTATTTCAACGCCAACATGCTGCTGCGCACCCATACCTCGCCGGTACAGGTCCGCACCATGGAAGCGAACAAGCCGCCGATCCGCATTGTCTGCCCAGGCCGTGTGTACCGTAGCGACTCGGATATCACCCATTCGCCGATGTTCCACCAGGTCGAAGGCCTGCTGGTTGATCGCGATATCAATTTCGCCGACCTCAAAGGCACCATCGAAGAGTTCCTGCGGGTGTTCTTCGAAAAAGAGTTGGCGGTACGTTTCCGTCCTTCGTTCTTCCCGTTCACCGAGCCATCCGCTGAAGTCGACATGGAATGCGTGATGTGCAGCGGTAAAGGCTGCCGTGTGTGCAAGCAGACCGGCTGGCTGGAAGTGATGGGCTGCGGCATGGTTCACCCCAACGTGCTGCGCATGTCCGGGATCGATCCAGAAGAGTTCTCGGGCTTTGCCTTCGGCATGGGCGTTGAGCGTCTGGCCATGCTGCGTTACGGCGTGAACGACTTGCGTCTGTTCTTCGACAACGACTTGCGGTTCCTCGCGCAATTTCGCTAGTCGTAACGAATCTTTAGGAGAGCAGGATGAAATTCAGTGAACAATGGCTGCGTGGCTGGGTAAGCCCGCAGGTAGATCGCGACGAGCTGGTTGCTCGCCTGTCGATGGCCGGTCTTGAGGTCGATAGCGTTACGCCGGCCGCCGGTGTTTTCAGTGGTGTGGTGGTGGGCGAGGTGTTGAGCACCGAGCAGCACCCTGATGCCGACAAATTGCGTGTGTGCCAGGTCAGCAACGGCTCGGAAACCTTTCAGGTCGTGTGCGGAGCGCCTAATGTGCGCCCGGGCCTGAAGATCCCGTTCGCTATGATCGGTGCCCAGTTGCCGGGCGACTTCAAGATCAAGAAGGCCAAGCTGCGTGGCGTTGAATCCAACGGCATGCTGTGCTCCCAGGCCGAACTGCAAGTGGGTGAGGGCAATGATGGCCTGATGGAGCTGCCGGCCGACGCGCCAGTGGGTCAGGACATCCGTGTTTACCTGGAACTGGAAGACGCCAGCATTGAGGTCGACCTGACCCCCAACCGTGGCGACTGCCTGTCCCTGGCTGGCCTGGCCCGTGAAGTGGGCGCGCTCTACAACGCACCTGTCACTCGTCCAGTGGTCGCTGCCGTACCGGCGGTACACGACGAAGTACGCTCGATTGAGGTACTGGCACCAAACGCCTGCCCGCGTTACCTGGGACGTGTGATCCGCAACGTGGACCTGTCCAAGCCAACCCCGCTGTGGATGGTCGAGCGCCTGCGTCGTGCCGATGTACGCAGCATCGACGCTGCCGTCGACATCACCAACTACGTGATGCTGGAACTCGGCCAGCCGTTGCACGCGTTTGATCTTGCCGAAATCAATGGCGGCATCCGCGTGCGTATGGCCGAGGAAGGCGAGAAACTGGTGCTGCTCGATGGCCAGGAAGTCAGCCTGCGTGCCGACACTCTGGTCATCGCCGACCACACACGTGCCCTGGCAATTGCCGGCGTGATGGGTGGCGAGCACAGCGGTGTATCCGCGACCACCCGTGACGTATTCCTTGAAAGCGCGTTCTTCGACCAGATCGCGATCGCTGGCAAGGCTCGTTCCTACGGCCTGCACACCGATGCGTCGCACCGCTACGAGCGTGGCGTGGACTGGAAACTCGCCCGTGAAGCCATGGAGCGCGCTACCGGCCTGCTGCTGGAAATCACCGGTGGTGAAGCCGGCCCGATTACCGAAACTGTCAACGAACAGTACCTGCCGTCGATTGCACCGATTACCTTGCGTGCCAAAAGCGTTGAGCAAATGCTCGGCCTGGTCATCGAGCCGGCTGAAATCGAGCAACTGCTGTCTGCGCTCGGCCTGGGTATTTCTGCGGGTGGGGAAGGGCAGTGGCAGGTTGCAGTACCTAGCCATCGCTTCGACATCAGCCTGGAAGTCGACCTGATCGAAGAGCTGGCGCGCCTGTACGGCTACAACCGCCTGCCGGTTCGCTATCCGCAAGCACGCCTGGCACCGCAACCCAAGGCCGAAGCGCGTGCGCACCTGCCTGAACTGCGCCGCCTGCTGGTCGCCCGTGGTTATCAGGAAGCCGTGACCTATAGCTTCATTGATCCAAAGCAGTTCGAGTTGTTCAACCCTGGTGTTGAACCGCTGTTGTTGGCCAACCCGATCTCCAACGACATGGCCGCCATGCGTTCGTCGCTGTGGCCGGGCCTGGTGAAGGCTCTTTCTCACAACCTGAACCGCCAGCAAGACCGCGTGCGTCTGTTCGAAAGCGGCTTGCGTTTCGTCGGCCAGCTTGATGGCTTGAAGCAAGAGCCGATGCTGGCGGGCGTCGTCTGCGGCAGCCGTCTGCCGGAAGGCTGGGCGCAAGGCCGTGAGGTCGTGGACTTCTTCGACGTCAAGGCAGACGTGGAAGCGGTGCTCGGCTTTGCCGGTGCGTTGGACGCCTTTACGTTCGTGCCGGGTAGCCACCCAGCGTTGCATCCAGGCCAGACTGCACGTATAGAGCGTGAAGGTCGCCTGGTAGGCTTTGTGGGCGCCATTCACCCAGAACTGTCGAAAACCTTGGGGCTGGACCGTCCAGTCTTCGTGTTTGAGCTAGTCTTGGCTGAAGTTGCGTCGGGCAAGATGCCTAAATTCAGCGAGTTGTCGCGCTTCCCTGAAGTGCGTCGCGACCTGGCCCTGATTGCCGACCGTGAAGTCGCTGCCACTGCAGTTCTGGATGTAATCCGTGAAAATGCAGGGGAATGGCTGACAGACCTCAGGCTATTTGACGTCTATCAGGGTAAAGGCATTGATCCGCATAGAAAAAGCCTTGCAGTTGGCTTGACCTGGCAGCATCCATCGCGCACTCTTAATGACGATGAGGTGAATACCACGACGCAAAATATCCTCACCTCGCTCGAACAAAGGTTGAACGCCACGTTAAGGAAGTGACGTATGGGGGCTTTGACGAAAGCTGAGATGGCGGAACGTCTGTACGAAGAGTTGGGTCTGAACAAGCGCGAGGCCAAGGAATTGGTTGAGCTGTTTTTTGAAGAGATCAGACACGCTCTGGAAGACAACGAACAGGTCAAATTGTCCGGTTTCGGCAATTTTGACCTGCGAGACAAACGCCAGCGGCCTGGCCGCAATCCAAAAACGGGAGAAGAAATCCCGATCACGGCTCGCCGTGTGGTCACCTTTCGTCCAGGGCAGAAGTTGAAGGCCCGAGTTGAGGCTTATGCTGGAACCAAGTCATAACGACGAGCTACCCGTCATCCCAGGCAAGCGCTACTTCACCATCGGTGAAGTCAGCGAGCTGTGTGCGGTAAAACCACACGTGCTGCGCTATTGGGAGCAGGAGTTTCCTCAACTCAACCCCGTCAAACGCACCGGGAACCGTCGGTATTATCAGCGCCAGGACGTGCTGATGATCCGACAGATCCGCGCGTTGCTGTACGACCAGGGGTTCACCATCAGCGGCGCACGCCAGCGTATGTCCGGTGATGAAGCCAAAGACGACACCACCCAATACAAGCAACTGATCCGCCAGATGATCTCCGAATTGGAAGATGTACTGGTGGTGCTGAAAAAATGATTCAAGCTTTAAAAATACTTCCACATTTCAAAAGCTTGCGGTATATTCCGGTTCGCTTCGTTAAGAAGCGAACCCAGTAACACGCCTAGTCGGGGCGTAGCGCAGTCCGGTAGCGCACTAGCATGGGGTGCTAGGGGTCGAGTGTTCGAATCACTCCGTCCCGACCATATTATTCAATGACTTAGGCCAATGTTCACAGCATTGGCCTTTTTCATGTGCGTGACATTTGCGTGACTTCTCGTTTTTTCAAGCCTGCTTCCTCTTCAAGATTGTCAGTATCGGTCCGCGAGAATCGGTTGCTGATACCATGTTCGCAGCTTCAATCAGATGCCCGAGCTCAGCGCCCGAGTAGTGACTGGTGATACTGCCGTTCTTGTGCCCCAAAAGGGCCTTACGGTCTTCCTCGGTTACGCCTGCGGCGCGCAGCCGACGGCCAAACGTGTGTTTAAGGTCATGGATCCTGATGGATGCATACCCAGGGTGAGCGGGGCGAAGGTTTTCCTCCTGCCAGAGTTTCGCCGCTCTCACCCGCGCCTTCTTCCAGGCCGAGTCGTTCATGCGGTGCATCGCGGTGCCGTTGTAAGGGAAGACCCATTCCTTGCTGATACCGCGCTGCTTCTCGATGATCGACCTGGCCACGCTGTTCAGCACCACCAGCCTCTCGTCACCGTTCTTCACGCCAGAGCGCTCATGCCTGCCACCAAAGTCGGCCGGTATCAGAAAAACGCTGGTGCCCAGTTCCGGTACCGCGATCTCCCAATCCCATCTCAGCTTGCAGACCTCCTGCTCCCGCGTGCCGGTGTTCACTTTGAACAGCGCCATGGTTTGCAGGTGAGCCGGCAACTCTCCGAAAAGAATCGACTGCTCCGGCCATGACATCGGGTACGGCTTGCGGCTCGACTTCTTCTCTTCCAGCTTCGTGAGCATCGGCACGCTATCCAGCCACGGCCTGCGCTCATCGTCTCGCCACTTCCTAGCACACAACGACAAAACCCGAACCACACGCTCGATCGAGATATTCACCGTTCTGTTGCTGACTCCCTTCTTTACCTTCCCGCCTTCCAGCTTCTTCGTCGCCAGCCTGTCTTTGATGAACGGCACCAGGGCCTGGTCGTCAATGTGAGTCAGCGGCATATCGCCAATGAAGGCGTCCAGCTGCGAAAGGTGATGGGCCGACAGCTTGATTGAAGGCTGGTCCTTGAACTCCAGCAGAAAGCGAGTCGCCGCCTCCCGCCACGTTCTGACCTTCTTCACGCCGTACACCTTCTGCTGCCGGATTTGCTCAAGCCTGAAGATCAGGTAGCGTTCCGCTTCTTCCCGGTCACCAGTTCCAGTGCTTTCGTAAAGTCGTTCTCCGTTGATTTTCTTGTCGATATGCCAGATGCCTTTCCTTTGGGAGAGGCCTGTGATCGATTTTCGCGCCATGATTTATCTCCTTTCTGGCGCTCGCTGCGGGGCGATTGTTGCTCCGTTGCGCCTTTTTTATCAATCGCCTTTGCCTCGACGTATGCCGTGGCCCAGTCGTCCAACTCCTGTCGGTCAAACCCTACGCCGCGGCCGCCGATGGGAAACTCGCTGACGAAGGGCCGGACGGTCTCGTCGAAAATTGCCCGGCACATGCCCAGGTATCCAGGCGCTTCCTTTGCTCGTATAAATCGCGGCATCAGTTGTTGCGCGCCCATACCTACCTCCCGCCCACCGTGGGCCGCGCTGTCTTGATGATGTGGATTGCCAGACCGAAGCTGATCAGCAGCCAGGCGCATGTGCCGGCGAAGGCGTAGAGCAGTGCCTCGGTGGTGCCGGTGTCCAGCAGGTCGATAGCGAACCAGCCGAACCAGCCGAGTGTTCCTACCAGGTACAACAGGGCGCCCAGTACAGTCAGGGTGAGTTTCATAGCGAACATGGGGTGTCCTTGCCGCGCTGGGCGGCAGAAGGTGGTTAATCCCAGTCCCAGTCCTGGCTGAGCGCCGGACGGGCTGTGGGGATTGTTTCGAGGGTTTTCAGGTTGAGCAGCGTGAAATAGCCGCGATCAGGCATCCATCCGGCAGTGTCGATGTGGATGACGTTGCCGAGCGTGGCGGGAGATCGGATAGGGGTGTGTCCGACGACCAGGGCGCGGACGCCTTCGACGCCCTGTGTTTCCTGATGCTCGAACCGTCTGCGCGACCACATGCAGCTGTTCTGCACCTGCTTGAGCCGCTTGTTGCTTTCGGGCGATTCCAGTTCATCGCGAAGCTGCCCCCAGGATGGAAACGGGCAATCTGCGTGGACGATGCCAATCAGGCCTTGGGCCGTCTCAACCTCGATCGCAATCGGCAATTCCTGGAAAATAACCTGATAGTTCTGCTGCTCTGTCAGCGGTAGACCAACGAACCAAACGCCTCCGTTGTACATCCAGTTGCCGATGTCGCAGGTATCGAAACGGCACACGTAATCGTCATGGTTGCCACGTACTGGGTGAAACCATGGCTTGTTCAGCCACTTGATCACGTCTTCGCACTCGGGCCCGCGGTCGACTAGATCGCCAACACTGAAGAGTCGGTCAGCGGCGGGATCGAATCCGACGGCATCCAGAGCGGCTTGCAACCGGGTGAAGTGCCCGTGGATATCACCGACCGCGAAATCCCGTCCAGCCGTGTTTGCGGCGAAGCGCTTCACGCGCGACACCTCGATAGTTTCGAGCATGTGAAATACCTCGCCCGCCGCTCACCGGCAGGCATGTAGGGGGATTGGGTGATGGCTTTTTGCCTAGATTTCTACTGCGTCGAGTTTGGTGTACAAAAGGGTTCAACTTTGCTCGTGATGAGGCATGGACGTGTCACACAACTTCGATGCACCAATAGCGCACGCTTATCGCGGCCACGTAATGTTCCTCAAGTTCGACTGGCGACGTCCAAACGACGATGCGCCAATTTCCGCGAAGATCATTGAGCCGGCGCCCATTCATGGCTTTGGTGAAGTCGCTGCCGAACTAAAAGGCCCATGGCCTGACTACCCAGCCGCCCTTTACGAAGCAATGGCTAGCGCTGAGCGTTGGATTGACAGCCAATTACCCTAAGGCGTCTGCGGCAGGCATAAGGTGGGGAAGCTTTCCTTATGCCCGCGAAAAGTAGTGCTGGTTCACAAAACCGTATTTATGTCGCCCCAATTGGTCGGATTCCAAGCACTATCAATGAGTTAGATGGTCGATCAGTTACCAAAAAAAGATAGGCAGCTATGCGATCTCTAATTGTTGATATGCCCAATGGGCGCGAGCTCGTCCAAGAACTCGATCTTGCGACTGAGCTAATGATGTCCATTCCCATCGAGCTTGTCGGCGGTGAGCAATGGCAGGCAGCTTTTGATAGGCAGCAGTTAGCATTCAAGGCTTGGCGCTCATACCTTCTTTGCATAGCCAAGCATCCGAAGCGTGACGCTCCGTGTGAGATAAGTAAGATCGCCTGAGCCTCAATGTGGGCCGGTAGGCGAACCAGAGGGTGGCGATCATGGCGTCACCTTGATATCCACTTCGTCATGGATCCACTCGATATCGAGCAGATCATCGTCGTCAATCTGCGATTCACGGTGGTCATTGCTTGCCAGCAGCTCCTCCATCTCGTCGTCATCGACGTTCTCAATGACCTTTCGGAAGTTCACGACTGCCTTGCCGGTTAGCACGACTGTTCTTTTCATGGGCGAGTTCGTCCTTGCCGCTATAGCGGCTGACTTTGAATGGGGAGGGGTTACAGAGGTTTCAGCAAATCAGTTGTGCCAGTGCCAGCAGGCACCAGCAGTAGGTGGGGAGTTGGGATTTCATTGCTCAATCCTCGAGTAAGGCGACATGCTTGGGCACGGTAGATTGCCGGAGCCTTCGTGATACTCTCCGCATGCCAGGCACTTGAAGCGGGCCGGTGTGATGCGCTGGTTTTCAGGGCGAAGTGCGAGTCGTGCAACATCGCCACCACCCTCTGCTGGCTTGTACAGCTTGGCACTGCATCCCATGAAGTCCGGGTATCCACCTTCACGGCCCATTCTGTGTGTTCCGTTGATCAGTGGGATGCCGGCCTGACATCCGTCGCACTGGTTGCGCGGTGCCTCTGCTGGCTTGAGTGCGGCGCGCATACGGGCACGCAACCTCAGTACAGCGTCCAAGTCCAGGGGCTCACGCCCCACAGCGTCTAGCACTTCGCCAATCAACCCCTCCAGCACATCCGCCCGCTCATCCGCTGCGGTCAGGCGCTGTCCAATTTCAGCCATGCGCTTACGATGAAGTTCGTTCAGGCGGTCGATTGCCTTCTGCGCCTGATTGAAAAGTGACTGATAGCGCCCAAGCTCAGCCAGAGCCGCGTCACGCTCGGCGGTTACGCGGTCGAAGTCAGCCGCCAGCACAACACTGAGCCTCCCCAGTGATTCACCCTCTACAAGCCCTGTTTCGGTTAGGTGGTAACGCTTTACTTCGGACACAGCTGTTTCCTTGCCGGGCCATGCCCGGGCGGTGGAGTGTGGGAGTTCAGAGTTGTTGCAGAAGGCGCCGGCCGATCCAGCGAACCACGGTGACGGCCTTGCTGTTGCCGATCGCCTTGTAGCGCGGGCCATCCGGGCATTCGTCGGCGGGCTTGTTGCGCCAGGGGATTAGAGTGTGGTCGTCAGGGAATCCCTGAAGTCGCTCGCATTCGGTGGGAGTTAAGCGGCGAACTGCTGACCCAGACTGAACGGCCTGTACCTCGGCGCGAGCTTCCAACGTGTAGGCATGATCGGCCTGTACTCCCACACCATCCGGTCCGCTCGCAGGGTTTGTGCGAAGTGCGCCCGCCTGGATTGCGTGAGTCACAATTGGCTGACCCCGCCCCGTGCCGTCCTCGCTTCCGTCGAAGCCTTCGGCCTTGAGTGTGTGAGTGATTTCGCCGGTTACGCATACCGCGACTTGGCCACCTGCATTTGCATGGCTGCCGCTATGGTTCATGGCACGAAGGGTTGGCGCTATTGGCCCGGCGTCTGCGCCATAGTCCTTGCAGGTGAACGCTGTCACAGCCTGAACGCCTCCAGCTAGATCAAAGTCAGTCCCTAGCCCGCCACCGCCCGAAGTGCGAGCGCTAAGGGTTCCGGCAACATCTTCCCGCGATTCTCTGCTCGGCGCAGTATCCCGGCGCACGCCGTCGCGCTCAAAAAGTACTTCGAGGGGATCGAACCCTTCTCTAGCACTTGCGACAACGAACACACGGCGGCGTCGTTGGGCCAGGCCGAAATATTGGGCGTCCAAGATCCGCCACGCGATTGTTCTTTTGGGTCCATACACACAACCAGCGTCCTGCCACTTCTTCCCTGGAGGCTGCAGCTCGCAGTCTTCCCCAGCAAGCGCGCCAAGAAAGCATCCGAAGGCGTTCCCTTTGTCGCTGAGGACGCCGGGGACGTTCTCCCAGACGATGACGCTGGCGGGTTTGCCGTTGATGGCTCGAACATAGTCAACTGCATCTGCAAGCTCCACGTATTTGATGGTGAGGGCGCCGCGCGGGTCGGTGAGGCCTTCGCGCATACCGGCGACAGAAAAGGCTTGGCACGGGGTGCCGCCGACCAGCACGTCCGGCGCCGGGATCTTGCCGGCCAGCACCAGGGCTGCCAGCTTGGTCATGTCACCGTGGTTCGGCACATCGGGGTAGTGGTGAGTCAGTACCGCCGAAGGGAAAGGCTCAATCTCGGCGAACCAGGCGGCGCGCATGCCCAGCGGGTGCCACCCTTGCGTAGCCGCCTCGATGCCGGAGCAAACTGAGCCGTATGTGATTTCCACGGTGTATCTCCAGTCAGGCGCCGCCCTCCGGTTACCGGATGCAGCGAGTAGGGGGGGTTATGCGGGTTCGATGATCTCGTCGCCCGGGTCTTTCTGGATGGCGAGAAGGCTTTTGTTGCGGAATTCCCTCGCCACGTTTTGCGATATCTCGATTTCGTGGCGCGGCGGATTCAGTAGCGGCTGGCACTTCGCGGCGCCCATCGCGTGCAGGTGATGAATCATCAGCGTCATCGCCTCGCCCTGCTCAGTAATGCCTGACCACTCCATCAGGTCGGCCAGTGCCTGTCGGGTGCCGGGGCGAACCCTGAGCCTCAATTCCTCTTCGGCAAGTGCCACGCGCTTCCTGGCGGTTTTCGCCGAGCGCTCCTGCACAGTCTTGGCCATGGCCTACCTCTTCTATTCCGCTGGCGGGCAGTGCGAGCCAGGTTTGACGTTTGCGTTGCTGGGTGCGGGCTATGCGGCGCATGAGGTGCTTCCACGCCGGGCCTTTGGATAGTCGATGCCGTGGGCCGCGATGATCCGCTCAAAGGCCTTATTGTTGATGGCGAGCTTTCCGCAGCACTGGCGCCGTGTGATTCCAAGCTCCAGGAATGCACGGATGCGCTCGGCGTACTTCGCGTCGCGCTCGCCCATTTGGTCTCGGCGGTAGTTGTTGTTCGCACCGCCTCGTTCCGGCTTCTTGAACGTGATGTCGTTCATGGTGGCGTGCTTGTAGACGTTGCGGCGACTGATGCCAAGAGCGGCGGCGGCCTCTGTCTGGGTGTGCGTGGCGCTCAGTTGGCGCATGTGCTCCACCAGCTTTAGCCTGGCCTGCTCCCGAACATCTTCCCTGTCCAGGGGCAGGGGAGCTGCTTCAACCCTGCGCCGAACGAAAGGTTTTGGCGCGGGCGGCATCTGTGTTTTGTAGGTGATTGGCTTGGGGACGTACCCGCTGGCCGGGCCTTCTTCGATCCTTCCGCCCGTCGCCAGGAACAGTGCAGTCCTGGCAGCGATATCTTCGGATGCCGGCCGAAGGCGTTCTACTTCGTTCTGTAGGATGCTGATCATGCTGCTTTGCTCCGCAGTTTCTCCTCATATCCGTCCACCAACAGCTTGAACTCCCAAAGCTCCTCCTCAAGCTTGTCGATGTAGTTGTCGTCGCGCTTGAATTCCTGCCACCACAACTGTCGTCCGACCGATTCAAGGGCAGGGCAGTACATCCCGATGTGCCACCACTTGCGACCGGTGATCCACATGCACCCCTGTACCTGGTCCATGATCTCGCTGGCGTCATTGTCGATGTGGAACGATCGAAGTTTTTCAGGGGCGAGGAAGCACTTGTACTCCGAGCCGCCATCTTCGCCGATGAAGCCATCCGCACTGGCGCCAAATGCGCCGTCGTCGGTTTTGACCAGTCCGACCTGGGTGACAATCAAACCAGTTTGAGCTTCATGCTCCATGCGAGCCTGGGGCTCCAGCTCATGCCCCCGGCGCATTTGCCAGGTTTCAAAGCCACCATCCAACGGCTTGCCGCTGATTCGCTCTACAGCCAGCCGGAAGGCGTAATCCTGAGCCTTGGCGGTTGGCTCGCCCTTGTTCGGGCCTGACTTCAGTTTGGCTCGAGCATCGCCAAACATGCTGGCGGTGATAACTCCGGCTCGCTCCTGGTGCCACTCTTCCGACCCCTGCGCGCAATTCACGATGATCATTCTGGGACCTCCTCAAATTCAACTTCTTCGTCGGCTGGTGGTTCGGGCTGCTGGTCTGCGACGTCCTCGCTTTCCGGCTTGGCCTCTTCGGTGGCCTTGAGCTTCACTCCGCACGCCACCACCGCGGCCTTGAACAGGTCGTAGGCTGTTGTGTCCTTGGCGTCATTGATGACAGCCACCCCGGCCTTCCAAACTTCTGTCAGTGCGTCGGGCGTGATTGCAGCTTCGGCCTGGGTAATCCAGTAAGCGGACAGGGCAGGATCATGGGGGACTTGTGCGGCCTTCTGGCTTTGCGCCTGAGCCTGCTCCTGTGGCCGCAGCTCCTCGGGTAGATCTTCGATGTCCTGCGTGAAGATGTCCGATGCCGCAGTGACGTTGAGCGTCATGGCGATCATGGCCCGCTTGCAGGCCATCTTGAGGATGGTGTTGGCCAGGTCTGCTGGTTCGGTGCGGATCTGGTCGGCCGTATTGCCGTTTTTGTAGTATTTCTTCCGGCGCAGATTCTCCGGAGTGGCGTCCAATTCCGCTTTGCAGATGACGCCGCGCCACTTGTACTTCTCTTCGCTGGACGAGCATTCCCCTACGCCTTCGCCGAGGGCGACGCCAGTCATCTGATGGCGACCAACACAAGTGACCCGGTAGCGCGCTACACCTGGGCCGGACAGATCTTCAATTCGGTATTCCTGCGCAACCCGGAAGGTCACACAAAGCACTTCAGCACCCGGCTTGTATAGGGTTGGTTTCTGGGTTCCTGGGATGGTGCCGTAGTGCGTTTCCCGCTTCATGATGCCCTGCATCACTTCCTGCACCAGGTTAACGCGCTGGCGAATCTCTACGGCCGAGAAGCGGTGAACCTCGGCGGCAGTAAGGCCGGCGCTTTCGCGTGCCGGCATTTGAATGATCTCGTTCATGACGACCTCAGTAAGTGATGGCGATGGCTGGAATCTTGCGCTGAGCAATCAAGGTGACTGCCTGTTTCGCGCACTCCACGGGCATACCGCCGGCGATAAATGCGTCCAGCGCGGCGCGGTTGATCTTTGCTTTGTGCGCCTTGTCCGCTTCCCGCGCGGCGGCTTGGCGGTTGATCTCGTCGGCAGCGGCATTTGCCCGGGCGATCTCTGCGAGTCTCGCTCGCTCAGCGGCTTCAGCTTGGCGGCGCTCCGAGTCAATGCGCTCTTGTTCTGCACGCTGCTCAGCAGCTACTCGATCTGCTTCGGCCTGAGCCATCGCTTGCTTATGTCGCTGCTCGTCTTCGATCTTCTGTTGCGCGGCGCGCTGCTCCGATTCGATCTTGTCCCGCGCTGCCTGGGCGGCGGCTCGCTCCGATTGCTCAGCAGCCAACTTCAACTCCAGCTCGCGGCGATCAGCGGCGGCTTTTGCTTCGGCTTCACGCTTGGCTGCGGCATCACGCTCTGCCTGTGCACGCTGCTCGGCTTCGCGGCGGGCGCGCTCCTCAGCTTCCCGAGCGATTTGGGCGTCACGTTCGCGCTGGGCCTGCGCTTCTGTTTCGGCGCGCAGCCTGACCAGTTCCGCCTGTTCGGTTTCATATTTCTGGCGGGCGGCGAGGGTGGTGCGCAACTTGTCCAGAACCTGATCCTTGGTGCGGGCAGCATCAGCCTCGAACTCTTCCCAGTGCTCGCCCATCTTCACCGCCTCAACCGAGGCGATAGACTCAAGCAGTTCCGCGGCGGTGACGTCCGACAGATCCAAGGCAAAATCCGCAATTGCCTGTACGGCATCGACGTGCCGATCCTTGCGAGCCTGCTCGGCGACTTCCCAGTCAGTCAGCGGCTTGCGAACTTCCTCTTGCCACGTGCTCAGCAGCTCACGAACGCGCTTGCGCTCGGCGTCGATCTTTTTCGGTACATCCTTCAGTTCTGCGACGAGCTCTTTGCCCAGGCTGTCGAGTTTCGTTTTTGATCCCGCCAGGCTGTAAGCAATCGAGCGATACGCGTCTTGGCCCTTTTTGGTTTTCACGTCAGGTGCCGAGGCGTTGAACTTGTCGATTTCTTCACGGACGCTCTGAAGGTATGGGTCCAGGCCGTTAGGGGCGCTGAATACTGCCAGGGCTACTTCTTTGGCTGGCAGGATCGCCAGTTGTTGTTCTGCGGACATGGGGATTCCTTGCCGCGATGCTCGCAGCGATTGAAGGTGTTGGTTATTGAGTGATTCGGTCAGCGAGGGCGCTGAGCAACATCAGGAAGGTGAGGATGGAGAGTGCTATGGCAGACCCGCGCCAGAAGCAGTAGCGCTTGGCTCTTTGGTAGGAGGTCATGGCTGCGACTGCTTGCGGTAGCCAGAGTCGTAGAGCTGGCCCGCCATAATTCGGCGATCCCTCATGATGCCCGTGAGGATGTTGGTGTCGGCGATCATCTCCTCGATCGCTTTCTCGCGTTCTTCCACCGCGATCTGCTCGGGCGTTCGGACAGGTCGAAAGCATCCATATGCGCCTTGAGCGACCTGCAAATATTCGAACTCAGGAGGCGCATAAAAGGTGAATGCAGCCACCTCGAAAGACCCGCTCATAAAGTGGGCTATAACCGTTACTTGGTCGCCAACACGCGGGTCCGTCGGGATGGTTTCCTCGGGATTGAACCCGGCAAACTCGCAGAGCGTTCCAACAGGCGGCAGGCCTTCGCCGGTCCAGGGCCTTTCCTCATAAGCCCACACGTCAAGGTAAGCGCAAAGCGCTGAGCCATCACAAGACTCGCCACGTACCCGGTTTTGCTCATGAATCACGCTTTTAACAAAGGTAACTCTCGGGAAATGGATATTCCCAACACAGGCGACAAGCGCGCCTACGCAGTCTTCTGGTGCACCACTCCAATCAACAATCATGCTTTCACCTCATAAGCGACAGTCCACTCACCACACATGCAGGCCCGGCCGCTCCAGGCGTGAACGTTCGGGATTCCCGCGTCATGAGCCAGCGATAGGGCGCCCAGCCACTTGGTATGAGTGAAGGCCAGGATCATGCGGTCGGCGGGCAGCTCTTCGATTTGCTCGTCGATCAGCGATTTCAGGATTGGCGTGGTCATGCGACAGCCTCCTTGAGCTGCGTATTGCGCTCGACGAACTTGGCGTCAAGCGCATCGCGGTAACGGTTGGCGGTAGGGGAGTCGACCAGATCGGCGAACTCGGCCATTTCGATCATGCCCATGACGAAGGTGCGGTCCGGTACCGGCGTGCAGGACTTCTTCATCTTGGCGATTTCCAGGCCCAGGCGGGCGAGGGCGGTAGGGGTATTCATAGTTCTTCGTCCTCGGCCTGGGCCGCCAATGCATCGTCTGCCAATGGCTCAACAAGGCTCTGAGCGATGATCCTGAGCTGTTCTTTTGGGTCGGCTACCGCCAGCAGGTCCTCGGCGCCGTCTCGGGCCAGGAAGCGATCACCGAGCAGCCCAGCAATGACCATCTCGCCAATGGCACATGGGCTCTTGCTGTCACTGTTGATCGCGAACTGCTCGACCTCGGCGGCGAAGGTCTTGAACGTCACGCCCTGCGCGGAATGCAGTCGGCGCTTGAACTGCACGTCGCTGCGCCGATCAACCAGCGTTTCAACTGCGTTATCGATCCACTCCTTGCGGGCAATCTCCACCGCCGACTCGCTCACTGGAGGCGGCAACTGAGCGTCGTAACGCTCCTGGCATATCTTCAATGCTGCGTTCATGCTGCCTCCGGCCAGTGGCGCTCAATGCTCTCTTTTGCGTAGATGGAAAGCCGCTCGTAGCCGTTCACGCCACCGCAGCCTGGCATCGTTCCTTCCAGCTCGACGCAGGCGCGGATGTCGCAGCGGCGCGAGCAGACCCAGCCGCCGTAGTGGCATTGGTGGACTTCGCCTTTCGGCTCCGGGTGATGGGCGAGGCCGCCTTTCCACGATGGCGAGCCGCGCAGCTTGAGGCCGCATCCTCGGCACACCGCTTGAGTTTCAGTACAGTTATGCATGGCGACCTCCAGTGTTTGGGGTTAGGCGGCAGAATTGGGCTGATGAGGTCGCCAGTACTCAATGAGGCTGTCGGCACCCCAATAGCAGTTCTCGGCCTGCTTCTGGGCAAACTCTTTTCCATCAAGATATTTGACGTCTATGAGCCCGGCAGCATCGCTTGGCCTGCCATGCCCTCGACTCCAGTAATTCCACTTGCTCATGAATCTCTCCATTCGTTGGTTCACCCGGTTAGGCGGGCTATTCGTTCGCTTCAAGCCATTCGCGCACCTTGGTGATGCCCATATGCTCAAGCAGGTCGTCGGCGCCGAACTCTTCAATCACCTCGCCCAGTTCGAAGCACTAGAGAACATCCGAGGGATCAGCGTCGGCGGTAACGCGAAGCCAGCTGCTGCTGGTGGGTTCCGAAAAAATGCTGGATGCGGTAAAGGTTATTTCCTTGGTTTTCATCACAATCTCCGGTTGGTTCACCTGTATTCGTCAACACTCATGCCTCCCGCTGGTTGCCGATGGGCGCGGGGGAGGAGTGCTGACGTAATAGAGGCGCGTAAAAAAGCCCGAACATTGCCCGGGCTTTCGGTGCGACACATAGATCTCCCTACGTGACGCCTGGGTGAGTTTTTGGCGGGACCGTCAGCGCCAGAACGCCAACAGCCCCGATCTGGAACGCCAGCGCTCACGATGGAAGCGCAAGGGACCGGTTGGCAGGCCGTCATCAGTTGGCGGTTCTGGCCGCGCATGGCTGAGCGCTGCGCCGATCAGGAACAGTAGGAGCATGGTGATCTCCGGTTGAGGTGGTTGATGCAGATGACCGGAGCTGATCCCGGCACGACTATTAGCGGCCTTAGTGACACCGGAGTTTCACCGGGGCGAAGGTTTCAGCCGCTTATTCTCGGACTCGCCGTGGCCATCTGGGCGCTTACTCACTCTATCGGCCACGATTCCCGCGATCCCTCAGGTCTTACACTTGCCCGTCAGCCCGGGCATTCATCTGCGTGTTGCGGTGATGCAGGTGGGCGGTTATAGGCCGCAGTTTCGTCCGCATCCCAAAGCCCACTCATTGAATGGGCAGAGGTGATGCTGGTTTTCCGTTGGCACCGCGTATCGGGTCATTCACTCGGTTCGAGCATTTCGCTCTAGTCAGCCGCCGAGGTGGTCCTCGCGTTGGTAGCCTTTCGGGGCTATCTGATCTCCGGTCGCCGTAGAGGCAGTGCCGTCTTTGTTCGTATTGCGCATGTTGTTAAAGAGCGGTCAGGCCCTGAGGCCCTGGCGAGTCCCTGTTGGGTGACTCGATGGAGTCAAATATAGGGTAGCCTTTATTTCGAGTCAACAGGTTTGCCTTTATTTTTTGTTCAGGCGAAAAAAAAGCCCGCGAGAGGCGGGCCGGTTGCATGATGCTTTAAAGTTTGTTGGCGTTGCTGCTGGCTTTCGACTCTCGCTCAGCCGCCTTTTTGGCGGCAGCATCGATGTCGCTTATGGTCGCGGCAGAGGTGTTGATATCGCCCGAGAACTTCTGCAGCGTAATGCTGACCTTTTTTCCACGCCAGGACAGGGTCTCGTTGGTGAAAGAGGCCCCTGCCTTTGTTTTCACGGTCTCGCTTGAGGAATCCATCGGCGCGCCGTACTTGCTGGTGAAAAGATCTGCGAGTTTTGAGAAGTTGTCGCTGTTGGTGGTCAGGTAGAAAGACTCAACTCCAGGCCCGCCAGAAAAAACTGATAGCGTGTATCCAAACCCAATCTCTGGCCCTCCACGTACCGAGTAGAGATTCGTATAGGGTGCGTCGTGGCAAATCTGCTTGCTGATAACCGTGCCCCGAGGGCATAGCGGGAGCGCATCTTCAACCTTTTGATCGAAGCGTAAACCCATGAAACTATCAGGCTCCTTGGTCCAGGTTTGCGCCGCCGGCTTCTTAGCGGCAAAAGCAGGCGAGATCGCCAGAGCAGAAAATAGAATAAGTAAGAATTTTGATTTCATTGGTTCCCTCCATTGGTTAGGAAGGAACGTTATCATCATGACAAAGGGCCGGCCACTCTTACGATGGCGCTATGCCATAGATCAGTAGAGAACTGAAGACCAGAAGACCTTACCCAGCACCACGATGCCTTTTTCGGCGAGTTCTTGCGCTGTGTACTCTTCGTCCTTGTGCTCGTCGATATTGAAGCTGCGCATCCTTATTCCGCCACCAGGTATGCGGTAAAGGGTTTTTACGCGTAGCTCACCATCATGATTTACGGCGTACATCTTGCCGTCCTTCACTGTTGTCGAGGACAAATCAACGCCGACAGTGCTTCCATCTGGCAGCACGGGCTCCATGCTATTGCCATGAACAGTCACGCACACCGCCTGGTCAGGCTGCACACCCTGGTTGCGCAGGGTCACCTTGCCAAAGCGAAGCTTTCTAGTACTGGACTTTTGAACGGCGGTGCGACCAGATCCGGCCGAAAGCTCCACTTCCTTGAGAAAAGGTAGTTCCACCTCGTCATCGTCCAGAGGGGTGTCGTCATCCCAGACGTCAATAGGCCCAATCATCGTCGCGTTGGAGAGCAGCTCTGGCGGCTCCAGCATCGGCTGAGGCTCCGACATCACGGCGCCCCATTGGCTGCCAGGAAACCGGGTTCCCTCGGATAGCCAAACAGGGTCTACGCCACAAATCTGAGCAAGCTTCACAAGATGCCCGCTAGACCTAGTAAGCCCTCGCTCAATCTCTGAAACAGATGCCTGTTTAATCCCGGCGCGCTCGGCCAATTCGACCTGAGTAAGGCCAGCTTTCTTGCGTGCGTATTTGAGTCGTTCTTTGAGTTCCATAGCGGGTGAATTTAAAGGTTGTCCTTTGAAGTTGCAAAAAGGTATACCTTTGCCATATGATAAAGGCATCCCTTTATATGGGCGGAGAATCATGAACAATTCCTTTAACAAGCTGGTCGAGCATTTCGGCTCGCAAAACGCCACGGCAGCAGCTCTCGGTGTGAAACAGGGGACCGTGAGCGGATGGGTTCGGGGTCTCCACGGATGCGCCGCCGAAGTGGCCATGCGTGCGGAAATCGTAACCAACGGCGCCATCAAGGCGCGCGATCTCCGTCCGAGCATCCCTCAACAAGCCGCTTAACCCTTTCGAACAACCAAGGAGCCTCACCAATGGCATACGACGACCCATCCCACAAACGCAGCGCCGTTATCAAGGCGCGATTCACCCCCGAAGACTTGCGCTACCTGCGCATGGAAGCAAAGCAGGCGGGCATGCAGCTCGCTACTTATATCCATGAGCTTTCAATGATCGCGCGCCGCTTAGGTGCCGCCCAACTGATCCGAGAGATGAATGCCTGTGCACAGGATAAATCAGCTTAAGAGCCCTATGGAGGACCTATGCCTGAAAGAACCTTCGACCTCCTGGAAGAAGGGGCTCAGGACGAGGTTAGACAGTTAAGTGTCGAGCTCGGATGGAGCCTTGAACACGCGACGAAAGAATACCTGCGTGCAGGTAGATCACTCGCGATCCAGGCCCAGATGGAGCAGATGAAGCGCAAAGCGCCTCTGCTTTCTCTGGTTGAACACAAAAAGGGCCTCGAAAGGGCCGAAAAAGGAGGGGCTGATGAACCAATTGACCCTTAGCAGTAAATCGGAAGCACAAAAAAGCCACCGGGCAAGGGTGGCTTCTTGTGCAGCACATACAAATAATGTCTGGAGCGAATAATGCGCACTCATCAGATTAATGTCAACACCACCTCAATCCATTCCGCGCCACGATTCGTAATCTCTGAAAACGTGGCGCGCATTGACGCTGTAAATATCGGTGGCGTTGCGATCCGTCGCGACGAAGAGGGTCGTTACTCTTTGAACGACCTCCACAGGTCGGCAATGGAAAACGGCAAAGCCTCCGAAAGTCAGCGCCCTGGCAACTTCCTAAAATCTGAAACAGTATCCGGTTTTATTGGGGCTCTCGAAACTGCTACGAAAATAGCAGTTTGTTTGAAGCGCCCTGGACGCGCCGGTGGAACCTTTGCCGATGAACTCATCGCCATCCGTTATGCCGCATGGATCGAGCCAGCTTTTGAGGTTGATGTATATCGCACCTTCCAATCGGTTAAACGATCTGCAGCCGACAATATACGTGACGGCGTTGATCGCGCCATGTCGCGCGAGCGGGCTCGACTAGAAGCTCCAGCGTTGACTGAGGCCATTAAGCACGGACGTCTCGCCGCCGGCAAAGAAACCAAGCACTACCACTTCAGTAATGAATTCGACCTGATCAACCGCATCGCCCTGGGCATGCCCTCCAAGGCTTACCGCGCTGCGCATTGCATCAGCCCCACCGATTCTATCCGCGACCACCTGACTCCCTGCGAGATTCGGTGCATCGAACACTTGCAGCGCGTCAACGCTTCTCTGATCGACGTGGGCATGGACTTCGAATCCCGCAAGCAGAAGCTCAGCCAGATCTACATTCAGCGCCATAGCCGGGCTCTTCTCTCCGAAATCAAGCGCCTGGAGTTCTGACTATGAAGCCCATGACCTACCAGCAACTGATCGAACGAGCCGCCCTGACAGCGCTTGAGCTGTTCAAGGCGCAGACCACTAAAAAGGCCCTCAAGGCTGAATTGCGCTCGCTGTACGACACTTACTTCGAGGCTTATGGCCGCCCTGATGGAGCGTTCGTTCCGTACAACGACGCCTACCTGCCTGTGATGGATTTCACCGAGGCTCAGTTCCAGCGCGTTCGTGCGGCCAAGAAGGCCGAGTACAACGCTCTGCGTCGCCACCACACCGCCCTGCGAGCGCTTGAAGCGTTCCGGCCTGCCGATCTCAAGGGGGTCGCATGATGCATTACTTCAAGCGAAACATAGGTGACTACCACAAGAAGGCTGGGCGCCTGACCATGCTTGAGCATGGGGCCTACACGCTTCTACTGGATGCCTGCTACGACCGTGAGCGCTTCCCGACCCTGGAAGAAGCAATCGACTGGTGCTGGGCGCGCAATAAGGAAGAAACAGACGCAGTTGAGCTTGTTTTGCGCAAGTTCTTTGAACTTGTTGACGGTCGCTACGTACAGACGCGCATCCAGGAAGAGATAAGCGCGTACCAAGCTACAGCACTGAAAAATAAGGAAATTGCAGAAAAGCGCGAAGCAACCAAACGCACGAAGCGTGCACCAGTCGTGCACGAAGCGTGCACGGATGGTCACCTAACCAATAACCATAAACCATTAACCACTAACCAAGAACCAATAGATCAAGAGCCTTGCGCACCTACGGTGAGCGAGCAGGTGGATCTCTTCCCGAAGTTCTGGGCGCTGTATCCGCGCAAGCAGGACAAAGCCAAGGCGCAGAAGTCTTGGGCGAAGCTGAAGGTGACTGACGAACTGTTCGCCATGATCGCCAAAGGGCTGTCCGTGCAGGTCGTTTCCGCTGACTGGCTCAAGGAAGGCGGCAAGTACATCCCCATGCCAACCACTTGGCTGAACGGCAAGCGCTGGGAGGATGAAGTGAAGCCTGCCAGCAACGTCCACCAGTTCCCCCAGTCGCGCCACACCGGTTTCGCTGAACGCGACTACACAGCTGGCCTGATTCAGCGTGAGGACGGTTCCTATGCGATCTGAGCCATCCGAACAGCCGTCGCCCGAATTTCCACCAGGCACTCGAGTTCAGCCTGCCACCTGCGAGACCCACGGCGACTTCGAGCAGAAGGTTTTTCCGGTGCTGGGCAAGGAGCTGAAGAGCGCCTGCCCTGAGTGCAGTCGGATCACCCGCGAGAAGACCGAGGCCGCCGAGCAGGCGAACAAGGCGATGGAGATCCGTATGGCCATGGAGCGCAAGCTCGGCGCCGCGCTGATCCCTAAGCGATTTGCGGGCAAAACCCTGGATGGATACGTCGCTGCCACTTCAGAACAGCGGAAAGCGCTGAACACCTGCCGTCGGTATGCCGCCGAGTTCAAGCAGATCGCCGAGGCCGGCCGTTGCCTGCTGCTCCTGGGCAAGCCAGGTACCGGCAAGACGCATCTGTCCGTAGCCATCGCCAACGAGATCATGGCCAAGTCGAGTGCAACGGCGGTGTACCGAACCATCGGTTCCGTGCTGCAAGCGATCCGGGCGACCTACGACCGCACCAGCGACCAGAGCGAAAGCCAGATCCTGTCGAGCCTGATCAGCCCCTCGCTGCTCATCCTGGACGAGATAGGAGTGAGCAAGGAGAAGCCCAGCGACTTCGAGCTGACCACTCTGTTCGCAATCATCAACGGCCGGTACGAGCAGATGCGCCCCACGGTAATCGTTTCCAACCTGGAAGCCAAGGCGCTGCCGGATGCCATTGGCGACCGGTGCATTGATCGCCTTCGGGAGGGCGGGGTGATCGTGATCCCGTTCGAATGGGAATCACAACGCGGCAAGGATGGCTTCTGATGGATATCGACAAGGAAAAGCTGAAGGGATTGCTGTGGGCTGAGGCCGCGTCATACCGGGCCGACTGCGCCGACTGGAAGCGCAACACCGAGGCGCTGGATGATTTCCTGGGTGAGAAGACCGTGGGGGAGGTGGCGCTGGAGCTGCTGGCTGAGAACGACGAACTGAAGAACGTCTGCGCTGCCTATGGCCGCGTTAACACCGCACTGCTGGCTGAGAACGATGCGCTGCGCAAGGAGCGTGATGCACGCCACCCCTTCAAACCTTTCCATGAGCCTTCGATTGGATACACCGGCTGCGTGATTTGCGGCATGTACACCGACCACGGCGGCCTGCCATGCCCGAAAACGCGCGCAACGGCCTACGCCGCCCTGGGCCAGGGAGAGCAGTCATGAAGATAAATCGCGGGAAATTCAGCGACGACTACCGTGGCGATGGCTACATGATCAGCTTCGGGTTCAAGCGAGGCTGGCTGCTCTTTGGGTTCCGCCCGCTCAACTGGCATTTCTATTTCACGAAACTCGACTCCAAGCCTGCCGTCCGGGTTTACGTCGGTCCATTCGAAATTGAATTCTTTCGGGTGACGCCATGACCAGTCTCCAGATCCGCAACGAATCAGACCGCAACAAGGCCATGGGCTACATCGCCGGCCTGGACCTGGCCAAGCCCAAGAAGCTGGCCATCACCGAAGTGGACCGCAGCGGGGAGCAGAACAAGGCGCTGCACGCGGCCCTAGCCGATATCGCCGCCCAGGTCGAGCACGCCGGGAAGAAGTGGGATGTCCTGATCTGGAAGCGCCTTCTGACTGCCGCCTGGCTGCGTGAGTCGGGCGACCAGCCACAGATGATACCTGCGGTAGACGGCAACGGCTTCGACGTCATCTACGAGCGCACAAGCAAGCTCACCGTGAAGCAGTGCGGCGAGTTGATTTGCTGGGTTGAGGCGTTCGGCGCCGAGCATGGCGTTAGATGGACGCAGAAAGATCACTGGGGTGGCCGATATGACTGATGAAATTTGGAAAGCTGTCGTCGGATTCGAGGGGCTTTACGAGGTATCAAGCCTTGGTCGGGTTAGGTCGCTCCCGCGGGTCATGCGTGCAAATTATGGGCCCAGGGAATACGGGGGGAAGATCCTTTCTCCGGTTGTGCGAAAGCTTGATGGTTATCTAATCGTAAGCCTTTATCGGAACTCAAAGCGCTATCAGCGAACGGTGCATGCAATTGTTATTGAGTCCTTCAAGGGGCCTTCGCCCGTGGGGATGCAGTGCTGTCACAACAACGGCGTGCGCAGCGATTGCCGAGCTGAAAACCTGCGCTGGGGCACAAGCCTCGAAAACTCAGGTGATAAAGAAGTGCATGGGACTGCACTCAAAGGAGAGAAATGCGGAAACGCAAAGCTCAATGAAGAGCAGGTGGTGGAGATTCTTTATTCATCTGAGCCACACAACATCGTTGGTGGTCGGTTTGGGGTTAGCGCGGAACTGATAGGCCTGATTCGCAATGGCAAGGCCTGGAGGCATATCGAAAGAAAGCCGGGGATGTACGCAAGGCAGGCAGCAGCCTGGATTGTCGATGGTATTTCCTACTCAACCCTAGTCCAGGCGTCGGAAGCCCTTGGGGTGGCGGTTCACGTCTTGAGATACCGGTGCAAGGGGCGTCACGCAAAAGGGAAATTCTACCCTCCGGCCGAGGGGTGCAGGTTTGTGGAGTGCAATCCATGCTGACCACCAAACAACCCAAGCCAAAGACCTGCAAGAACCCAGCATGCAGGGCCTCATTCGTCCCGCAGCGCCTCGGTCAGGCGGTGTGCAGTCCTAAGTGTGCGCTGGCCACCGTAGAGGTGCAGAAGGCGAAGGAGAAGAAGTCGCTGGCCCAGGCCGGCCGCCGGGAGATCAAGGTGCGCAAGGAAGCGCTCAAGACCCGCGGCGACCACATGCGCGAAGCCCAGCAGGCGTTCAACGAGTACATCCGCACCCGGGACCAGGCCGCCGGACACCTATGCATATCCAGCGGCAAGTCATTGGACTGGAGCGGCAACGCGGTAGATGCCGGCCATTACCGCAGCGTCGGCTCTGCGCCACACCTGCGCTTCGATGAGCGTAACTGCCATGCCCAGAGCAAGCAGGATAACCGGTTCCTGTCCGGCAATGCCGTGGACTACCGGATCGGCCTGATAGCTCGCATTGGCCAGGAGGCCGTTGACGCGCTTGAAGCTGACCAGAGCGTTCGCAAGTACACCGTGGAAGAGATCAAGGCCATCAAGGTCGAATACCGGGCAAAGACCAGAGAACTCAAGAGGGCTGCAGCATGAACTATCAAAACGTAATTTCTGCAGTCGTCCGCGCTCTGGCAGCGGAAACCATCAACAGCGCCGGAGGGTGCAACGTCGAGCCGCGGGTACAGACCAGCAAGCTCAAGGGGGAGATCACCGGCAAGGATGCGGCACTGCTCGCCGACTGCATCGTTCACAAGCTGCTACACGCCCAGCTTTCCCCGCGGCACTGGAATGCATTGGTGGCGAAGTACAGCACCCACCGTGGGCGCAAGATCGATTCCATCGGGCGACTTGTCGCGGTTGTGCCTTCGCCGGCGCCGCTGCGCTTCACTCAGCAGGCGGTGCTGGTCTGGGCGGTTCCGCAGCAGTCGAAGGGTATCCAGCGCGCCGTGGTCGAGGTCAAAGCTCCAAAGCATCGGGAAAACAAGGATGAGGGCCAGTGGGATTGGCGCAACAAAGCAGCCGACGCAGATGTTGCGCGCGCCAACAAGCACGCCAGGTCATTGGCCGAGTCGAAGCCGGGGGAGATGATCGTCCTGGCCGAGTCGAACTACGACATGACGAACTGGGATTCCCAGGGCCTGACAGAGCGCACCTATCAGCGCTGGAATAAGAACATCAAGGGAGCGCTAGAGTCGATGGTGGACGAGGCTTTGGTCGATGCACAGCACATGCTTGAGGCCGTAGGGGTTCTGTCTGGGGAGGCTGCGTGAAAATAGTCCCTCAAAAGGGCTTGCAATATCATGTCGCCATGTCGCATTATTCACCCATCCTGTCATTCCTGCGTGTGTAGGACTGACTAACAAGAACCCGGCCACCGCGCCGGGTTTTTTATTGCCCAAATGCAGGCGAAAGACCGGAAAGACCCTCCTGCTCAATCGATGTACGAGGATCTACCGATGACCAAAATCACCCGCTGCAAAATGACTCTCCGCTCCAAAGGGCCTGTTCAGGGCTCGACGGAATCACTGACCCGCCTGCACTTCGGTGCCGTGTGGTCGGCCAACCCGGCGGAAGAGGATGCGATCTACGGCAAGTACACCCCGTACGGCGAATACACCGTCAACGTGGCCGCTGACCGTGCCGAGCACTTCGAAGCAGGGAAAGACTACTACTTCGATATCTCGCCAGCTTTCTGATTCACCTGTAGCCAGGGCAGCCTCACGGAAGGTCTGGACGCTGATAAGCCGGTAGTGCAGCGCTACGGAAAAACACCGGCAGCCCGCGCACCCTGACCTCACTGTGCTTACAGGGTGGCGCGAGACAGGAACGGCGAGATCGATGCAAAGGGGCGTCGACGTTGAGAAAGTCTTTGGCCGACAGCTCGGAAAGACGAGCGCACCTATTCAGGGCCTCTGCATTCGCAGAGGCTTTTTCGTTTGTGGAGGTTCGGCATGGGCCTTAAAAGACTAGAAGATACGGCAGCGTTCGTCGTGGTAGATGGCATCGTTTGCATTAACTGGGCACGCATTGATGCCTCTATCATCGAAAATGCAAAGCCGGTTGACTCGATTACGCCAGAGCAGCGCGTGTTCCTGAAGGGCCTCACGTTCGGCCCCATAAATCAATAATTCATGGCCTTGGCATTGACCAAGGCCTTTTCGTTTTCGGCTCCCCACACCCATTGCTCCGAGCTGGGAGTGCTGTGTGAGCCGATTCAATTGCACGGCCGAAAGCGGCCAACCTATACCGATGGAGCGAAGATGGATCCTACTGACCTCGGCCCAGGCACAGCTACCTGGCTGGGCGGTAGTGCCACCGTAGTGCTAGGCGGCCTGCTTTGGTTGCGCAAGTTCCTGTCAAAGGACGCGACTGACCGGGCTATGGATAGCGCGGACATCGGCACACTTCGCCGGCTGAACGAGCTGCTGAACCAGGAGCGCGCCGCCCGCAAAGAAGCCGAGGCGCGCGCTGATCAGTTCGCGAAAGAGCGGAATGACCTGGCCGCCGCTGTTGGGCGCATGGAAGGCAAGATCGAAGCGCTCACCAGCCAGGTCGACCAACTCACTGACCGTGTGACGCAACAGAGCGACGAGATCACTCGCCTGCGCACCAAGCTGGGAGGAATCGCCTGATGGACAGATGCGCATTGGAATTTATCGCACGCCGCTGGTGGCGCCGGACTGAAGTTTGGGCCATTGCTGTCGTGCTGGTGGGTGGTGGGGCTGTTTTGGGCTATCAGGCCGCCTACTGGTCACTCGCCGAGAACCAGAGCAATCAGGTCAAGGGCATCCGCGAGGCCTACGACACCGCGATGACTGAGCGTGATAAGCGCCTGGAGGAGCTGACTCGCAAGACGGGCACTGCTGCTGACAAGGCGACCAAGGCCGCAACCACTGCGGCCCAGGCTGCTGATAAGGCGGACGAGGCACTTAACCGTGGACTACTTGATCGGTGATAACCGCTACTCAGCCAGCTACCAAGACCTACGCGAAGAGCATGCCCGATACGTCCAGATGACTGACAAGCGCTTCCTGAAGGAATTGCCAGGGGCTCTGCACTTCGCCGTGTTCGTGTGCTGGTTCAAGGAGCTGCCGACCAGCCAGGCGCTTTCGGATGAGGGGATCGTCCACCAGCTGGCCCACCTTATCCATTTGGAGGGTGAGCCGCTTGTGATGGGCAGGCTTGGAGAGATCCGGGAGCTGTTCGATCAGCAGCTGCGGCTTGCACCGTAATCCGCGCCACGTTTTCGAACGCGCCAAATCGTGGCGCGAGATAGGTCACATGAAAGTAATCGTCACCAAGCTACTGGGATCGGCTGAAGTCGAGTTCCTGCGTGAGGGTGTGGTCGTTCACCGCGAGCGGTTCACCGGTAAGGTCACCTCCGAGTACCGCCGCACCATTGCGTTCAATGAGGCGTTCGATACTCACAGGTGCCGGTTCGTGACGGCCATGCCTGCTGATCGGGCGTTCCAGTATGAGGTATCACCATGAGCGACCAATCAGGCGAACACGTCCACCACTGGGACGATGGTCGAGGGCGGCGTGAAGTGATCATCGACGGCCAGCGTGTTGACGGCGTGACCTACTGCGACACCAAGGCAGGTATCGCCGTGGTATTGGATGCCCCGCTGAAGTCCACGGACGGCGAGCATGTCGACTTCCACCCTGTATGGGGCGAGATCAAGGTGATTCCAATTGAACAGGCCACTACCTCCGGCGAATCTACTTGAATTGTCGGACCTTTCCGACTTCGGTATCCGCCTCACTCCAGCGCCAGAGGTTTGGGAGTGGGCCCAGATCGAGATCGTTGCCGACACCGGCAGTATTCACAACGAAGACCATGGCCACCTACTGCATGCGGACATCCGGGTCATGTGGGCGTCGTCGAGCTTCGCCAAACAGGGCCGCACGGTCCTGGGCCAGGCCGAACAGGTAGCGTTCCGTGCCGGCGGCTGGCAGAAAGCCCGAATGGAGCAACAGATGCGTGATTGGTTCGGCGACGTGCCGGCTTTCATCATCACCTTGGCTGCTGACTACTGCGCCCAGTGCAGCGACGAAGAGTTCTGCGCGCTTCTGGAGCACGAGCTCTATCACATCGCCCAGGCGACCGATAAGTACGGCCAACCGGCCTTCACCCAAGACGGATCCCCAAAGCTGAAGCTTCAAGGCCATGACGTCGAAGAGTTCGTCGGTGTGGTCCGCCGCTATGGTGCCAGCCGAGAAGTGCAGGCCCTGGTGGATGCTGCAAACATTCCTGCTGAGGTGGGGAAATTGAACATTGCGAGGGCCTGCGGAACCTGTCTGCTCAAGTTGGCCTGATGTAAGACAGGCGTGAGACGGAATCTAACTTATGGCAGCCCTGAAAAATGAGGTGAAGAGCTTCATCGTTCAGGCTTTGGCGTGTTTCGACACCCCTAGCCAGGTCTCACAAGCGGTGAAGCAAGAATTCGACGTGGATGTTACCCGTCAGCAGGTTGAGCAACACGACCCAACAAAGCGCGCCGGCTCCCATCTGGCGCTCAAGTGGCAAACCCTATTCCACGACACTCGCAAGCGGTTCCGCGAGCAAACCGCAGAGATACCCATAGCTAACCGAGCTTATCGACTGCGCGCCATGAATCGTTTCGTGGAGAAGGCCGAGACGATGAAGAACATTGGTCTGGCTATGCAGATCCTGGAGCAGGCCGCCAAGGAGATGGGTGACGTCTTCGTCAATCGCCGCGTGGAGCCAGACAAATCGCTGGACGACGAGATAAAGCGGCTGAACATCCAGAAGCTGCAGCGCGAACTGGAGGACCCGGATAAGGGCCTGCCCGAGCCTAAGCAAGTAATCATCGGGGTTGAAGATGCAAGCGATCCTGATGCTGAACAAGCCTCAATTTGAATTCATCAAGAGCCACAACAAGTTCATGGCCTTCGTTGGGGGCTACCGGAGCGGCAAGACGTTCGTTGGCTGTGTGCGTATGTGCATCAACGCGCTGGAGTTTCCTGGAATACCCCAAGGGTACTTTGCACCCACCTACCCGCAGATCACCGACATCTTCTACGACACCCTGCCGGGGGTTGCTGAGGCTTTCGGGTTATTCGCCGACATCGTTGCCAGTAACAAGCGTGTGTATCTGCGAGACAAGAAGGGCCGCTGCCTTTCCACCATCATCTGCAAGAGCATGGAGCACCCGCACCGCATCGTGGGTTTCAACATCGCTCACGCGCTGGTCGACGAGATCGACTGCATGCCGATCAAGAAGGCCGACAGCGCTTGGAAGAAGATCATTGCGCGGATGTCCACGGTTTGGCCGGGGCGCGATCAGAACACGATCGACGTCACCACGACGCCTGAGGGATTCAACTGGGTATACCGTAAATTTGTCAAGGAACTGGCAGCCGACCCATCACAGCGCGAGTTCTACGGGATCGTGCACGCATCAACGCGGCAGAACGCTAAGAACCTGCCAAAGGACTACATACCGTCTCTGCGCAAGTCGTACCCGGCGAACCTGGTGGACGCCTACATCGACGGCCTGTTCGTCAACCTGACGTCCGGCAGCGTGTACCCGAGCTTCTGCCGCAAACAGAATCACACCGACGCAACGATCCGCCCGGGTGAGCAGCTTCATGTCGGCATGGACTTCAACATCAACAGGATGGCGGCGACGATCCACGTCATTCGCGAAGGCCTGCCTATGTTGTTGGAGGAGGCCACTGGCCTGTTCGACACGCCGGCGATGGTCGTCGAGCTTAAGCGCCGTTTCCCTGGGCACAGCATCACCGTTTACCCGGACGCCAGCGGCAAGAACCGCAAGAGCGTCAACGGCAGCGAGTCGGACCACAGCCTGCTCCGCGCCGCTGGTTTCATGGTGATGGTGAACCCGTCGAACCCAGCGGTTAGGGACCGGGTACTGGCCGTGAACGCCATGTTCCTGAATATCGACCATAAGCGCCGCTACCTGGTGAACACCGACAACTGCCCAGTAACCACCCAGGTGCTGGAGCAACAGGCATACACCGAAAACGGCGAACCCAACAAGGACGGCACTGAAGACCCGGTCGACGCACTCGGTTACTTCATTGTCCAGCGCTTCCCGATTGCGGGCAGCTACACACTCGCAAACGTGAGCAACTCATGAGCGCATTCAGCTACCTGAAAGACAGCCTGCAGAACCTGGTCGCAGGACTGGGTACTGCGCGCGACAAGGCATCTCACTCGCACTATGCCATCCCGGAGATGGACGACCAGCAGCTGCTGAACGCCTTCCGTGGTTCGTGGACGGCGCAGAAGGGCGTGACCATCCCCGCGGTGGACGCGTGCCGTAACTGGCGCAGCTGGCAGGCCGACAAGGACCAGATCGAACTGATCGAGGCCGAAGAAGACCGCCTGAACGTCAAGGGCAAGGTGCTTGACGCCCTATTGAAGGCCCGCCTGTTCGGTGGTGCTGCCGTGTTCATCGGCACCGGCGAGCGTGATACGGCATCCGAGCTGAACCCTGAGCGAATCAAGCAGGGAGGCGTGAAGTACCTCACTGTCATGACTCGCCGACAACTCAGCGCGACCGAGATTGAACAAGACCCGCAGAGCCCGCGCTTTGGCAAGCCCAAGGCTTACCGGTTACCGGGCAGCTTGGTTGAGATCCACCCGTCGCGCTTGGTGATCTTCATCGGCACGCCACACCCTGACCCTGAGCTCGCGGTCGGTTGCGGCTTCGGTTGGGGTGACTCAGTGCTCCTGGCTGCGATGCCCGCCGTGCGTCACTACGACGAGACGGTGGCCAACGTTGTGAGCCTGGTCTACGAGGCCAAGATCGACGTCATCAATATCCCAAACCTGATGGCGAGCATGCAGGACAAGAATTACGAGCGATTGCTGCTGGAGCGCTTGCGTCTGGCTGCTACCGCCAAGGGTATCAACGGCACGCTGATCCTCGACGGCGCCGAGACCCATAGCTCCAAGTCGGCCAGCTTCGGCAATCTGCCTGAGGTGATCGCCAAGACAGAGCAGGGCGTGTCCGGCGCGTTCGATATCCCGGGCACCCGAATGTTCGGCCAGTCCTCCACGGGCCTGGGTGCCAACGGCGAAGAGAACACCCGCAATTACTACGACAACGTCGCGTCGTGCCAGAAGCTGGAGATCAAGCCAGCCATGAGCGTGCTGGATGAATGCCTGATCCGCTCAGCACTGGGCAGCCGCCCCAAGGAGATCCACTACTCATGGGCGCCACTGTGGCAGGCCACGGCCAAAGAGCGGGCTGACATCGGCAAGACCACGGCGGACACCATCAAGGCGCTGAAAGATTCCGGATTGTTCCCTGAAGACGCGCTGTCGGCTGCCTCGGTGAACCTGCTGGTGGAGCTGAGCGTGATGCCTGGACTGGAAGCGGCCATCGATCAGTTTGGCGCCGAGCTTCCGGACGAAGAGGGAGGCGCAGCTGATGATGGCCTTCCGGTAAGCGAAGGTGATCAGGTAGCGGACAAGAAAGCCCTCTCCGACGCCGCGCCGCGCACGCTGTACGTGTCCCGCAAGGTCACCAATGGCACCGACATCATCGCTTGGGCCAAGGCTCAGGGCTTTGAGTCAACCGTGCCCGCCAATGAGCTGCACGTCACCGTCGCCTACAGCCGCAACCTGGTGGATTGGATGAAGGTCGGCGAGTCATGGTCGGGTGATGGCAAGGGCGAGCTAAAGATCGCTCCGGGCGGGGCAAGACTGATCGACAAGTTCGGCGAAGGCGCGGTGGTGCTGCTGTTCAACAGCTCTGAGCTCGCATGGCGGCACGTAACCATTGTCGAGGCCGGGGCCTCATGGGATTGGCCGGACTATCAGCCCCACATCACCTTCACATACGAACCCGGCAGTGTCGATATCGACAAGGTTGAGCCATACCGTGGCGCGATCGAGCTGGGTCCTGAGATCTTCGAGGAGCTCGACCCATGATCTTTACCGACTCCGTGCCTGTCTCCGGTGTTCGACGCACGGCAGACGGCTACCTGGTGGCCGAGGCCTTCGTCGCACGCACCGGTATTCAGGATTACCTCGGCTCCGAGATTGACCCGAACAACGAGCACGGCCTGCGGGATGTTCCCATCGTCAAGGTGTACCGGCCAGAGAGCTCGGTGTTCCACAAGGACGCGATGAACTCCTATGCCTATCGGCCCATGACCAACGACCACCCGGGCGGCGACGGTGTCAACTCCCAGAACTGGAAGGACGTGGCTGTCGGTAACACGGGCGGCGAGGTTATCCGTGATGGTCAGCGGGTGAAGGTGCCCCTGGTCCTCATGGATGCCACCGCCATCTCGGACTTCGAAGCAGGAAAACGACAACTTTCCATGGGCTATGGCGCTGAGATCATCTTCCAAGATGGCGTAACGCCAGAGGGCGATCCTTATCACGTCAGTCTTGGCCCAATGAAAATGAATCACCTCAGCCTGGTGCACAGCGCGCGGGCTGGCGAAGAGTTTCGTATCGGTGATAGCAAACCAAATACCCCAACAGGAGGCCATGACATGGCTGATGCACTGCGAAAACTCCTTGTCGATGGCATCTCCATTGATGTCACCGAGCAAGGCGCCCAGGCCATCGAGAAGCTGAACACCAAGCTTGCCGATGCTGCCACCGCCACCAAGACCCTGACCGACGCGCACGCTACTGCGATTGCGCTGAAGGACGGCGAACTGGCCAAGAAAGACGACGAGATCACCAAGCTGAAAGCGGCTGTGATCAGCGATGCCGATATCGACAAGCGCGTCACCGCCCGTGCCGATCTGCTCACCAAGGCCAAAAACATCGCCGATGCCGACTATACCGGCAAGACCGATGCCGAGATCCGCAAGGCCGTGGTCATCGCCAAGCTGGGTGATGCGGCCGTAACGGGCAAGGCTGACGCCTACATCGATGCCCGCTTCGAGATCCTGGTGGAAGACGCTGCCAAGAACCCGGCCAATGACCCATTCCGCCAGCACATGATCCACCAGGACAGCGCTGCCGGTGGTGATGATTCGGAAAAAGCACGGCTGAAGATGATTTCGGACATGCAAACCGCCCACCTGCCGAAAGCATAAGGAGCACACCATGGCTACTTACCAAACCACGTACACCAACGCTCCAGCCAAGGGCGTGCCAGGCCTGGTCGCCAACGAAGAGAAGTGCAACAAGATCAGTCGCACCGTCTCGAACGCCGAAGGCATTGTCTTCGGCGCACCTGGCTTCCGTGTGGCTGGTGCTGGCAACGATCACAGGATCGCCGCCACTGGCACCTTGTTCCTGGGCCTGGCTGTGCTGAGCGCAGCCGTACCGCCTGTGGCGACCGGTTCCACTCTGATCGACGGCTACCCGCGAGACTTCACCGGCGCGTTCATGACCGATGGCCAGATGTATGTAACCGCCGGCGCTGCCGTGGTGCCTGGTGATGACGTGTACTACGTCGCCGCGACCAATCGCTACGTCACGACCGCCGCTGAAGGCGCAGTGTTGATCCCTGGCGCCATCTTCGACACCACTGGTGCGAACGGCGACATCGTCGAAATCTCCCTCAAACATCGGAGCGCTTAACATGCCTCAAGCTTTCGAAGACGCTCAGTCGGCGTTCCCGTTCGTTCTGGCCCAGGGCCGGAACATCGAAACGCGCATCTACACCCGCCGCTACCCGACGTTTAACTACGCCGCGAGCATTCCAGTGGTAACTGAGGGCGCTCCATGGGCCATCGGCACCACGTTCTTCACCGTCGATACTGCCGGTGAAGCCAAGTTCCTGTCGGGTTCGGGCACTGACATGCCGTTCAACTCGGCAACGCACGACCAGGCATCGCACGACTTCGCCATGATCGGCTCCGGCTGGGAATGGAACCTGGAAGAAGTGAACCAGGCACAGCTGTACGGCATCAACCTGAGCGGCACCAAGGCTGATTCGGCCGCCGACAAGGTTGAGCGCCTGCTGAACAGCATTGCCTTCACTGGCAGTGTTGAGAAGCGCTGGACCGGCCTGTTGAACGACAGCAACGTTTCGCGTGTTGACGCCGCTGCGTCCGGCACTGCTGGTTCGACCTACTGGTCCGCCAAAGACGTCGACCTGATCATGGCTGACGTGAACGGCTTGCTGGGCAGCATCCGCACCAACACTGGCGAAGTCGAGTGGGCAGATACCTTGCGCATGCCGCCTGACGCATTCCGCGCCGTGGCAACCAAGCGCATGGGCGCTGGCGATGGCTTCATGACGGTGCTGGAATACATGCGCCGCAACAACATCTACACCGCCGAGACCGGCCTGCCGCTGGACATCGCGCCACTGCGCGAAGCCCGGAACGCTTCGCAGGATGGTGGTGGTCGTCTGGTTGCGTACCGCAAGGACCCGGAAGTGGTTCGCTTCCACCTGCCAATGCCGCGCCGCGTCCTGGCCCCGCGCCAGAAGTCCATCATGGGCTTCGAAACCGGGATCATCGCCCGCACAGGCGGTACCGAGATTCGTCTGCCGGGCGCCGTAGCGTACCTCGACGAAATCACCCCGCCAGTATCCTGATAGGAGGTCGACATGAAAGTGACCAATAACTCGAAGGCGCTGCAGGGCGTGCACACGAAGTCGGGCGTTCAATACATCGCGCCAGGCGATTCCGTCGATGTGGAATTCACCGAGGCAGGGTTGAAGGGCGCCAAGCGCCTGGACTTCCTTGTCGTCGGCGAAGCCAAGAAAGCCGACAGCGACAAAAAGTAAACCTCGGAGCGGTGCGCCGCTCCACCTATTCGAGATATCCCGATGCCAGACTTTTACGGAACCGTCGCAGCTGCCGACGCCTATCACGCTGCGCGCGCGAATACCGCCTGGGCTGGTGATGAAGTGGCGAAGCAGGCCGCACTGATCCGGGCATCGGTCTACATCGACGGCCGCTACCGGAAGCTTCTTGCTTCTGGCGTGTGGCAGTCATTGTTCCCCGGCGTGAAGACCGAGGGCAGAGGGCAAGCCAGGGAGTGGCCGCGCACAGGAGCTTATGACTACGAGGGCAACCAGATCCCAGCTGACCAGGTGCCCGTCGAGGTTGAGCAGGCAACGTACGAAGCCGCACTGCGTGAAATCGTCGAGCCTGGAAGCCTCAGCCCTGACTTCGTGTCCGCCTCCATGGTGAAGCGCGAGAAGGTCGGCCCGCTGGAAACTGAATTCGCCGTGTCGGTGGGTGCAGACGCCGCCGGCTCTGTCCGCCCGGTGATCAGCATCATCGACGAGATGATTGCCCCGGTGCTGGTGGCTCGCTACACGCTGCCTGCGGTTTTTACGGTATGACCCCGGCGCAGATCATCCAGGCCATCGAAGGAATGGAGCCTGCGATGCAGCAGGCGTACCTGAAGCAGGTCAAGACGGTGGTCGGCGCGGCAACGGTTGCAGAAGTTGAGCGCCTGATCGCTGAAGAGGATGAGGATGGCTTAGTTGCCCTGCTCAGTCTTGGTGCGCTGTCCGCATTCCTTGAGCTGGCCAGGTCGGTATTTATCGCCGGCGCCAAGTTCGAAGTGAAGGCGATCGTGATTCCTCGCGACATCGGGCGATTCGAGTTCGATGCCCGCGCGCCAGTCGCAGAAAAGTGGGTTTCTGCCAAGGCTGAAGAGATCCGAGCGAACTCAGCTATTGACGTGCGAGCAGCTATTCGCGAAGTGATGGGCAGTCGCCGCCGCATTGTAGGCTGGCCAAGTGCACAGCCTGCTGCTGTACAGGTCGAAGTCGGCGCTACGCCGATGGTGCGCACCCCTCGCCAAGCAGCGCTGGACCTGATCGGCCGCAAGAGCGCGCAGACCGGGGCGCGCTCTGGTGGCGTTATCGGTCTTCCCGGCAACTATGCGCAGTTTGTGCTGAATGCCCGTTCGCAGCTGCTTGGCGGCAACCCAGATGAGATGCGCAAGTATTTGCAGCGCACGCGCCGGGACCGACGATTCGACGGAATCGTGAACAGGGCAATCAAGGCCGGCACGCCAGTCGCCCAGACTGACGTGGACAAGATTGCCGGTCGCTACGCCGATCGCCTCATGAAGACCTATGCCGAGATGCTGTCCAAGGCTGAGGCGCTCGAGTCGTTCGGCGCCGGCCGTGACCAGGTGTACGAGCAGTTGATTGCTCAGGGTCTCGATCGCGACTCGGTCACCAAGACCTGGCGCGACCGAGGCGACAAGAAGGTCCGCCACACGCATTCGGTGATGGGCGGCCAAGAGGTGCAGAAGGATCAGCCATTCCAGAGCCCCACCGGTGCGCTGCTTCGATATCCGGGCGATACCAGCCTGGGGGCCGGGTGGAGTGAGCGTGCCAACTGCCGATGTTCGGCCATCTACAAAATAAGGCGCAAGTGATGCCAGATATCTATGATCGCGCCAAGGCCCTGGCCGCGCGGATGCTTGCGCCGCGCAGCAAAGGCGGGAAAGGCCTTGAGCTGGTCCTGCGCCGCGAGACCCTGGGCGAGTACGACCCAGACGCACCGCCGGCGCCCAGCGAACTGGTCGTGAACGGCTCCGGCTTCCGTGAGGAATACGACAACAAGTACATCGATGGCACGCTGATCGTTCGCGGCGACGTCAAGTTGCTGGTGTCTCCGGTGCAGCTCAGCGGGGCGGATATGCCGATCCCATTGAGCAACGACCGAATAGAGTTCGACGGCACAACCTACACCGTGATCACCGTCGGCCCATGGAACTATGCCGGCCTGGCGGTTGGCTTCGAGCTGCAGGTTCGCAAGTAATGGCCAATCACATGACCAGCCGCTACGGCGGCCAACAAGGCGGCTTTGCCGAGAGCCTGGCGGCATTCGCTGAGCAGGCGAAGGAAGCCATCGACGACGTGTTCCGCGAGGTGGTGATCGAGATCGGCACCTCGGTGATCCGCCTGTCACCGGTGGACACTGGGCGATTCAAAGGCAACTGGCAGTTCACTGTGGGTGCGCCTTCGAACCAGAGCATCGACACCTTCGACAAGGCAGGGCACGAAACTATTGCGACTCTGGTGGCCGAGGTCAGCAAGTTGGAGGCAGGGCAGGTCGCTTACATCGTCAACAACCTGGTGTACGGCGTGCCGCTCGAATACGGACATTCCGACCAGGCGCCGGCCGGCATGGTGCAAATCACGCTCGCACGATTCCAGCAGATCGTCGAAGAAGCCATCAGGAATAACCAGGTATGAGCCATAACATTATCGCGGCGGCCTTTGAGTCGCGCCTGCTGGCCTGGGCCAAGGCTCGATCCAAGCCACTGAAGGTGGTGGTGGAGAACGAGGCCTACACACCGGCTAACGGAGAGACGTACCTGCGGGCCTTCACGCTGCCCGCGGTAACAGCCAGCAACACGCTGGGCGGTGACCACCACCTTTACGTCGGCGTATTCCAGGTCAATATCGTTGCGCCATCCGGCAAGTACCGGACTGAGGCCAGCGGCATCGTGGATGAACTGGCCACGCTGTTCCCGGTGAATCTGCGTATCCCCCGCGCGGGTCTGGTCGCCATTGTGCTGACTCCGGTCGGGCCTGGCCCAGGCATCGCTGACGGCAGCACCTACACTGTGCCGGCCTCGTTCCAGTATCGAGCAGACACCAACTAATTCGCCCGCTGGGCAAACCCAGAACCCGCCACTGAGCGGGTTTTGTCATTTCTGCAAAGAGGAAAATACACATGGGCTTTCGACTCCCCAACGGCGCGACCCTGCAAATCGCTGCGACCTATGGCACTGCAATTCCGGTAACCGCGCTGAGCAACGCCAATCCAGCGGTAGCGACCGCCGCGGCCCACGGTCTGAGCGATGGCGATATCATCGCCGTCACCTCGGGCTGGACCCGCCTCAATGACCGCGCAGCGCGCGTGGCTGACAGCCTGTCCGGCACCTTCGCCATGGAGAACGTCAACACCACCAACCTCCAGCCATACCCAGCCGGCTCGGGCATCGGCTCGGTGCGTGAAGTTACTGGTTTCGTTGAGATCTCGCAGATCACCGACGTGGCTACCACCGGCGGCGACCAGCAGTTCCTGACCTTCGGCTTCCTGGCAGACGATGACGACCGCCAGATTCCGACCACCAAGAACCCGATCAGCATGTCGTTCACCGTAGCTGATGACCCGTCGCTACCGTACGTGCCAGTGGTTGAAACCGCCGACGAGGACAAGGTCACCCGCGTACTGCGCCTGAACCTGCCGAACGGCGACAGCATCCTTTACAACGCTTACGTGACCATCACGTCGACTCCGGCCCTGTCCCGTAACAACCTGATGACCCGCGTCATCACACTGTCGCTCGCCGGCCGCCCAACCCGCTACTCGGCAGTGGTGGTGTAACTCATGGCCAAGATCAAGATCGCGCCAAACCCAACTTTCAAGGCCAAGGTGCAGATCCCCCGCGTGGGCGGTGAAGCGGTGGCGGTGGACTTCGAGTTCAAGTACCTGGACCGCATTGCCCTCTCGGCGCTGTTCGACCGCTGGAACACGGCGCGCGACGAGCACGCCACCAAGGTGCAGGACGAGGGCATGTCCTGGCAGGACGCCACTGCCTCGGAGATCGCGCTGCAGGTGAATCAGCTTAAGGACATCGTCAGTGGCTGGGGCTTCGATGAGAAGCTGTCCGACGAGTCTATGACTGCGCTGGTAACCACCTGCGTAGGTGCGCCCAAGGCAGTGCTTGAGGCGTATCAGGCAGCCTACCAGCCGGCCCGCCTGGGAAACTGACCGGCGTCGCCCGCATCCTGTACGAGCAGGGCCCGTCAGAAGCGGACCTGGCGGCCTTCGGCATGACCAAGGCCGACATCCCCGACGAAGAGTACGAGGTCTGGCCGGACAACTGGCCCGCCTTTCTGCTCTTCGAGGCGATGTCCACGCAGTGGCGTGTGGGTATGGGCGGCGCCGTGGGGCTGGACTACAACGCTATCAAGCCGGTGGCCGGCATGATCGGACTCAAGCGTGCCGAGCTGACGCAGGCCTTCCCCGACCTTCGCATGATGGAAGCTGAGGCGCTGCTGGTAATGGGCGAGAGTCGCACGTAACCAATCAAGATGAAGCGGCATGGCCGCGGGAGAATAGTATGAGTAAGTCTTTTGAAGTGCTCGATGATGAGACTTTTATCAACAGCACATTCATCGTTGATGCTGGTCGGTTTGCTGGCCTCCGCACTGGTTTGCCAGAAGAGTTTGCTGTGGGTGCTCAAGAGAAAGCCGACCTGTTGGAGCGCCGGCTTTCGAGAATTGAGCATGCGCTCGGGATCAGTGAAACAGCTGGGTCTACATCTGGCCTTGCGGCGGACCTTGATCAGCTCTGATTGATTTTGGCAAGCAGCTCCCTTGTTTCGGCGGTGGCCTTGAGTGCTTTCTCGATTGGCGCTTTAAAATTCGTTTGAATTTCTTCGCTACAGTTCGCAAATAGTTCTGAGGTCAAAGCTTGCTGCAAAAAGGTATCGATTACCTTGCTATCCTTGCCCGCAATGGCCTGAACTGCTCGTGTTAACGCCAGCGTGACTGCCAACGTCCCCATACCAATTGGCGAGCTCAGTCCTTCAAGTGGATTTATTTTTCCGTCGTTCACATTGACCTCCAGGTCTTAAACGCGCCGATATTGGCGCTATCCCGGTCCTTGGGCTTGCAGGCGAAGGACTGGGGAATCCTTGCGTGTGGCAGGAGGCTACTACTGGCCGATGGTCGGGCGTTACTGAGGATTCGTACAGGCGGCTTGGGGCGCCCCGTGGATGGTGGTAGATTGCCGCTATCTACAGGGAGGCAAGAGAATGCTCTTATTGGCTTGGCTTGTTATGGCCATACTTACCGCAATAGCTGCAAATGCGAAGAACAGATCGGCTATAACTGGCTTTTTGGTGGGCGCATGCTTTCCACTCGCCGGCCTTATCGGCTTCTTGATTGTCAAACCGCTGCCACAACGGGCGGGCTCTATTCGGAAGGGTCTACTTGTTACGAGCGCGGGTGAGCGCGAGTGCCCTCACTGTGCCGAACTGATCAAGATGCAGGCCAGCAAGTGCAAGCATTGCTCAGCGGATGTCACTCCTATTACCGAGGAGCAGGCTAGAGCCGCAAGCGCCGAGTTGTATGACCCGATGAGAAGGAGCCGGACATTAATCGTTTGCGCCGTTGGGGTAGTGATAGTTACGGCTTCCTATTTATACCAATCATAATTAAGAAACCCGCTACGGCGGGTTTTTTTACGCCTGGAGAAAAGTATGACGTCGATTGCCGAGCTTGGGATCAAGGTCGATTCGACCGATGCAACGCAGGCGAGCTCTGACTTAGACAAGCTTGCTGCCGCAGGGTCCAGGGCGGAAAAGGCAGCCGAAGGTGTATCGAAGGGTGCGGACAAAGCCTCCGCGTCTTTGAAAAAACAGAAAGACGAGCTCGCCGATCTTCTTGGAGAAATTAACCCGACAGTAAAAGCTCTTGGCAGACTTGATGAGCTGGAAGCGAAGCTCGCGCGGCACAAAGGCGTCGGCCTGGACGCTTCGACTTTCAGCGAATACCAAGGAAAGATTCAGCAGTCCAGAGAAGCTCTGGGCCGGTTTGATGACTCAATAAATCGTACTGGCAATACTGCAAAACAAAATGCCGCAGCTCTCAGGATGCTACCTGCACAGTTTTCGGACATTTTCGTTTCGCTGCAGGGCGGTCAAGCGCCGCTGACTGTTTTTCTCCAGCAAGGCTCGCAAATCAAAGATTCATTTGGCGGGATTGGAGCAGCAACCAAGGCCCTTGGTGGATACATCGGCGGGCTCATAAGCCCTGTCACTATAGCTGGCGCCGCTCTTGCTGGGCTGGGCCTGGCCTTCTACAGCGCTCAGAAAGAAGCCTCCGATTTCAATAAAGCGCTTTTCTCTGGAGCGGCGAGCACAGGCTTCACATCAGATGGACTCTCTTCCATCGCGACCGCTGCATCTGTACTGACAGGAAGCTTTTCGCAAGCAAAAGAAGCAGTAATGGCTCTCGCGGGCAGCGGACGGCTCAGCGAGAAGCAGTTTGTGAGCCTCGCAAATGCCGCAGCAGCAATAGGTGAAGTTACCGGCAAGAGCGCTGGTGAGGTGGCAGCTTCTCTCGGTGGCATGGGCGATAATGCGACGAAAGCTGCGCAGAAAATCAGCTCTCAATACGGCCTTCTAACCGCCGCACAGTATGAGGCTATCGCGGCACTCGACGAGCAGGGCAAGAGGCAAGAAGCGCTCGACCTGCTAGGAGAAACACTTAATACGAATGCCCAGCAGCGATTGGAGCGTTACAAGCAGTCGCTCTCTGGCGTAGAGGCCGGATGGGATGCGATCGGCAGCGCAATCAGCAGGGCGTACCGTAATGTCCGGTCCGAGCTGTTCCCTGATGCCAAAAAAGAAATAGAGATCCTTGAGCGGATCATAAAGACCCGTGAAGACGGCGGCATTGCAGGGGCGATTTCCACTGGATTGAGCAAGCTGAACTCCGGCCTCGGCTTGGCAGACGGCGAGAATGACGACTCCACCGCCGCGCTTAAAAAGCGTCTTGATGGCCTAAAGGCTATCGCAGCAGCAAGCGAGAAAGCCGCGAAGGAGCAGGGGGACGCCGATAGGGCAGAGCAAGCAAGGATTGACGCTATCGGGAAGTGGGATGCTCGCCAAAAGAGCAACTTAACCGGCAGGGCGAAGCTTGAAAGCGACATTAAAGACGCCAGGCAGCTTGGCATTGAGGCTGGTCGATCCGAGGTCGAGATCCAGAAAGAAATTTCGGGAATTCGTGAGAAGTTCAACAAGAGCCAGCCGAAATCTGGCGTCGACCTCACCTCGTTCAACGACTCGAAAAACCAGCTCAATGCTGTGCTCAGCTACTACAAGAGTGCGGACAAGGAACTGGAGGCCGCGCAGAAGGCCGGGATTATCTCCCAAGAGAGTTACACGGCTCAGCGCGTTGCATTGCTCCAGCAGCAGGCATCAGAGGTCAAGTCCTCGTATGAGGCTGAGATCGCAGCGCTTGAGGGTGCCAAGGGCAAGGCCGGCACGTCGGCTGCCCAGCGCATCCAGTTGGACCAGAAGATCGCCGACGCCCGGGCCAACATGGTCAAGGCTCAGCAGGAATCGGAAAGCGAACTGGCAGTGATTGCGACCAATGAGCAGGGCCGGCTCAAGAAGCAGGAACTGGCCATCAAGTCGTACACCGATGCGCTGGACCAGCAGAACGTCGCATTACAGCGGGCAGGGAGCCGGGCGGCACAAGGCGTGGGCCAGGGGGACCGTCAGAACGCCATCAACGGCGACCTGAATGGTATTTCGGACCGAGCCAACCAGCAGCGCCTGGACCTGGCCCGCGACAAGGCCGACGCCTCGCGCAACATGAGCGCCGAGGAATACCAGGCCAAGCTTGAGGCGATCAATCGCAGCGAACGCGACCTGACGCAGACCACGCTGAGTAACTACGAGCAGATGTCTGTGGCCCAGAGCGACTGGCGCAACGGGGCGACGTCGGCATTCAGCAATTACCTGGACTCGGCCCGGGACGTCGCCGGGCAAACCCGCAGCTTGTTCACTAACGCCTTCAGTTCCATGGAAGACGCGGTGGCCAGCTTCGCCACCAACGGCAAGTTCTCCTTTTCCGACTTCGCCAAGTCGATCATCGCCGACATGGCGCGTATCGCAACTCGGCAGGCGGCGTCCGGCTTGCTGTCGGGCTTGGCGGGCACTGCCATAGGCGCCTGGTTTGGTGGCGGCGCAGCGGCGGGGTCAGGAGCTGGAAGCTTCGGCTCCAGCATCGGTAGCGCTCTCGTTGAAGGGCGAGCATCTGGCGGCCCGGTCGATCCAAATACCCTGTACGAGGTAAACGAAAAAGGGCCAGAGCTGTTCAGTCAGGGTGGCCGCTCTTACTTGATGACCGGTGCGCAGGGCGGCAGCGTCACGCCATTAATGACGGGCGGCAGTTCGATTATGGCGGCGTCAGGCGGTGGCGGGAGTGGCAACACCTACAACTTCCCCGTCTCGGTATCCGTGCAAACGGCAGGCGCTGGCGGCAACGCAACGCAGGAAGACACCACGCAGCTCGGCAAGGGCATCCAGCAGGCCGCCAAGACCGAGGCAGAAACCGCTATTTCCAAAGGGTTGCAGCCTGGTGGCTCAATCTGGCGCCTGATCAACGGAAGGTAACCATGGCGATTGAAACATTCACCTGGCCCACCCAGCACGGGGAGGCGCCCGATATCACTTATCGAGTGCGCACCTCGCAGTTCGGGGACGGCTACAAGCAAGAGGTCGGGGACGGGATCAACAATAAAGTCGATGCCTACCCGATCACCCACACGGGCAACACGGCCACGGCCTTGGCCATGATGGCGTTCTTTGACCGTCACAAGGGCGCCAGGGCCTTCTTGTGGACCACCCCACTGGGCCAGCTTGGTCTGTTCACCTGCAAGAACCCAACCCCTACGCCCATGGGCGGGGGCGTTTTCAAATTGACGGCGACGTTCGAGCGCGCTTTCCACCCGTAAAGGTCAATCCATGTCGCTGATCAATGCTATCCAGACCCTTGAGCCTGGCAACGAAGTCATTCTGTTTGAACTGGATGGCAGCGATTACGGTGCCGATGTTCTGCGCTTCCACGGCCATGCGATCCCGCATACACCTGCCGAACTGATCGCCGCCGGCGGCAACGCTGACCAGTTGCCGGCCAAGTCGATTTGGTGGAAGGGCGAAGAGTACGGTGCCTGGCCCATGCAGTACGAGGGCAGCGAGGCGAATGGCGACGGCACCGCGGTACGGCCCAAGCTTTCGGTCGGCAACGTGAACGGGCGAATCACCGCGCTCTGCTTGGCCTTCGAGGATCTGCTCGAGTTCAAGCTGACCATTCGCAATACGCTGTCCGAGTTTCTCGACGCCGTGAACTTCGAAGGCGGCAACCCCACGGCCGATCCCACCCAGGAATCGATCGAGGTCTGGTATGTCGACCAGAAAACCAACGAGGACGGCGAGACAGTCAGCTGGGACCTGGCCAGTCCGGGCGATGTCGGCGGCGAGACGATCGGCAGGCAGATGACCACTCTGTGCCACTGGTGCCTGACGGGTGGATACAGAGGCCCCAACTGTGGATACACCGGCCCTTACGTCACGAAGGACGGGGTGGTTACCGATGATCCTGAATTGGACGTGTGCGACGCCACCCTGGGCAAGGGCTGCATCCCGCGTTTTGGCGAGGGTAACCCTTACCCATTCGGGGGTTTTCCCGCTGTGTCACTCATTGCCCGGAGCTGAATAATGCGCAAACACATCATTGCGGCCATCCAGGCTCATGCGGCGGCCGAATATCCGAAGGAGTGTTGTGGGCTTTTGTTGGCCGTGGGCCGGGCCCAGAAGTACTTCCCGTGCCGGAACATAGCAACCGAGCCAAACGAAGAGTTCCGGCTTGAGCCAGAGGACTACGCCGCGGCGGAAGACCAGGGTCAGGTGATCGGCATCGTGCACTCTCATCCGGACGCAACCAGCAGACCGTCTTCGCGAGACCTGGCGATGTGCGAGGCCACGGCTTTGCCCTGGCACATTCTGTCCTGGCCCGAAGGCGACCTGCGCACGATCACGCCGACCGGCAGCACACCGCTGCTCAAGCGCCCGTTCGTACATGGCGCCTGGGACTGCTGGCAGGTCTGCGCTGATTGGTACCAGCGCGAGTGGGGGCTTGAGTTCGAGTCCTTCCAGCGCGCTGATTACTGGTGGGAGAGCGCAGACAGCACCAGCTTGTACGAGGCGAACTACGCAGCCGCGGGCTTTGAGCAAGTCGACAGCCCGCAGCGCGGCGACATGATCGTGATGGAGGTCGGCCGAACGGCCCACCCAAACCACGCAGGGATATACCTGGGGACAGAGCCGGCGCTGCCTGGCGAAGATTCCGGCGTGTTCGGCCCTGGCCCCTTTGTGCTGCACCACCTGTATGGCCGGCCGTCCGAGGTGATCGTATACGGTGGCCCGTGGCTGCAGCGCACCCGTTTGATTCTTCGACACAAGGAGGCCCGATGAGCGCCATCAGTTATTCACCGATGACTATCATCAAGTTATCCGGGTCTCTGGCCCAAAGGTTTGGCAGGCTGCATCGGCGCCAGGTTGCTTCGGGCGATACCTGGGAGGTGTTCAGGGCGCTGAAGGCAACCATTGAAGGGTTCGAAGCCGAGATCCGGCGCCTTGACAGGCTCGGACTTCGCTTTGCCATCTTCCGCAACCGGAAGAACGCCGGGCAGGATCAGTTCGGCATGGGAGGCACAAAGGAGGTCAGGATTGTTCCAGTGGTAGAGGGTGCGAAGCGAGCAGGACTCTTGCAGACAGTTCTTGGCGTCATCCTCATTGCCATGAGCACTATAACCAACGGCGCAACCCTAGCGCCGGGTATCGCCCTGACTGCCGGCGGCGTGATCCAGATGCTCAGCGCACAGGCCGCCGGCCTCAAGCAGAGCGCTTCGCCTGAAAACATGCCCAGCTACGCATTCGGCAGCGCCAAGAACACCACGGCCAGCGGTAACCCCGTCCCTATCTGCATCGGCGAGCGCCGGTGGGGCGGGGCGATTATCTCGGCATCGATCTACGCCGAAGACAAGACATAACTACGAAGCATCGATCAGGCCGCCCAAGAGGCGGTTTTTTATTGCCTGGAGGAAAGCATGGGCGCAGCACAGAAGCTGGATATTCACGGTGCCAAAGGTGGCGAGAGCAAGCCCAAGTCTCCGGTAGAGGCGCCCGACAGCCTGCGTTCCACCAACGTGGCCAAGATTCTGATCGCCGTTGGCGAGGGTGAGTTCGATGGCACACCAACCGCGCGCGATATCTTCCTCGACAACACCCCGATCCAAGATGCCAGCGGCAATTTCAACTTCACCAACGTCAAGTGGGACTGGCGGCCTGGCTCTGTTGAGCAAACTTATATCCCGGGTATTCCGTCTGTAGACAACGAGACCTCGCTGAATATCGAGCTGCGCAGCGGTACCCCATGGGTTCAGTCGCTTACCAACCTACAGCTGTCGGCGGCACGCATTCGCCTGGCCACTCCACGCCTGGCGAGCCAGGACGCAGAAGGGAATATTGGTGGTTACAGCATCCAGTATGCGGTCGACGTCGCCACCGACGGCGGGGCGTATCAGGAGGTATTGGTTGGAGCCATTACAGGAAAGGCCACCACTCGCTACGAAAAGTCCATGCGTATCGATCTCCCACCGGCCACCAGTGGCTGGCTGATTCGGGTTCGCCGCATCACCCCAAACCAGAACACCGACAAAATCGCGGACAGCCTTTTCATCGCTGGCTACACCCAGGTTATCGACGCAAAGTTGCGCTACCCGAACACCGCACTGCTCTTTATCGAGTTCGACGCCGAACAATTCACCAATATCCCGGCCGTTACCGTGAAGTGCAAAGCCCGCCGCTGGCAGGTGCCGAGCAACTACGACCCAGTGGCCCGCACCTATTCCGGCGCCTGGGACGGCACCATGAAAGAGGCCTGGACCAACAACCCGGCCTGGATCACCTACGGGATCTGCACCCAGGACCGTTTCGGCCTTGGCCGGCGCATCAAGCCGTGGATGGTGGACAAGTGGGAGCTGTACCGCATCGCGCAGTACTGCGACCAGATGGTGCCCAATGGTGCGGACGGCGTTGAGCCGCGCTTCCTGTGTGACATGAACCTGCAGGGCAAGGCCGACGCCTGGTCCCTGCTGCGTGACATCGCTGGCATTTACCGCGGCATGACATACTGGGCCCAGGGCCAGCTGGTTATGCAGGCTGATATGCCTCGGGCGCAAGACATCGACTACGTCTTCACCCGATCCAACGTCATCGACGGGAAAATCTCCTACGGCAGCGCATCGGCGAAGACCCGCTTTACTCGCTGTCTGGTCAGCTATGACAACCCGCTGAACAACTACGACACCGACGTCACGGTCTATTCCGACCTTCCACTCCAGCGCCGCCTGGGTGACAAGCCTACGGAGATCAGTGCCATCGGCTGTACTCGCGCATCTGAGGCACAGCGCCGGGCAAAATGGCTAGTCCTGAGCAACAACCAGGACCGCACGATCAGCTTCAGGACCGGCATGGAAGGTCGTATCCCGTTGCCTGGTTTCATCATCCCCGTCGCCGACTCGCTGCTGGCGGGCCGGGAGATCGGCGGGCGCATCGCAGCGGCGGTGGGGAAGGTCATCACCTTGGACCGCGACACTTTGGCCAAGGCCGGCGACCGGCTGGTGATCAACCTTCCCGGCGGGCGAGCAGAAGGGCGCACCGTGGAAAGCGTGAGCGGTCGCAATGTAACCGTGACGGTTGCTTACAGCGAGGCTCCGGCTGCACAGCTTCAGTGGGCAATCGACGCTGACGACTTGGCAATCCCTCTATATAGGGTTATGAGGACTGCCCGGACGCCAGAGGGTGATTACGACATCAGCGCCTTGCAGTACGAGCCAAGCAAGTTCCCCAGCATCGACACCGGAGCACGGCTGGAAGAACGCCCAATCAGCGTGATACCGATCACTGTGGTACCGCCGCCGGCGAGCGTCACCGTTACGTCGAACGTATCGATCGACCAGGGCCTGGCCATCAGTACTATGAACATCTCGTGGCCAGCCGTCGCTGGCGCCGTCGCCTATGACGTGGAGTGGCGTAAGGACAGCGGCAACTGGATCAAGGTGCAGCGTACCGGCTCGACGAGCGTTGACGTCACCGGCATCTACTCGGGCGCCTATCTCGCACGTGTGCGTTCGGTGAGCGCCTTCGAAATTTCGTCGATCTGGAAAAGCTCTACCCTGACCAGCCTTGAAGGCAAGACCGGCCTGCCGCCGGCAGTTTCGTCCCTTACCACTAAAGGAGAGCTGTTCGGGATCAGCATCAAGTGGGGCTTCCCTGCTGGCGCCGAGGACACCCAGCGGACCGAGCTGTGGTATGGGCCTGCGAACAACCTGGAGGCGGCGACGAAGCTGGCCGACCTGGCATATCCGCAGGCCGACTACCGTATGCAGTCGCTTTTATCCGGGGCTACGCTGTTCTTCTGGGCGCGCCTGGTTGATCGTACCGGGAACATTGGCCCTTTCTATCCGACCGTAAACGGAGTGATGGGACAGTCTGTTTCGGATGCTTGGCCGCTCCTTGAGCAGGTCAAGGGGCAGATTGATGAATCATCGTTGGCTCCAGCCCTTAACGGTCGCATCGATCTGATTGACGGAGATGGGCCTGGCTCCGTAAACGCTCGAAATGAGCAGCTTAGAAAGGATCTAGAGGAGCAAATCAAGCCATACGTTGATGCGCTGTTGTGGGATGCAGCAAAGGCTTACGTCAAGGGTGACATCGTTCGCCAGGGAAACAAGCTGTACCAAGCCCTGGAGGCTAACAGTGGCTCGCAGCCTCCCAGCGAAAACTGGAAAGACGTCGGCGACATCCTCACTGAAACGAACGCTTTGGCAATACGGGTTGATAACCTTGACCAGGAAATCACCGCAGTCGATGGGAGGGTGGTTGCCACTCAGGAACAGCTTACCCAGCTCCAGACAAAGGTAAATGACCCGGTAACCGGCCTGGCGGCTACGGTAAATAACGTTACCCAAGTGAATCAGCGAGTAACCAACGTTGATAACAAGCTGACCGCGCAGACGGAGCGAATTGATGGCGTTTACGCTGAAATCAACGCGCCTATGGCTGGTTCTGAGAATGACCTGGCTGGCGGAACCCAGGGCTATGCGGGCGTTTGGTCGATCCAGTCTGCTATTACCGATGGTGACTACGCCCAAGGCAAGCTGACTCAAACTGTCGAAGCTCAAGTTATCAAAAACTACGCCACCTATGAGGAGACAACGACCGCGCTCGTCAACCAGCAGACCGCTACAACCAGCCAAGTAACGGCGCTTCGCTCAGATTTTGACGGGAACAAGTCCACCGTACAGACGCAGATTAAGACGGTATCCGATCAGGCGTCAGCCACCGCAAGCCAGACTACTCAGCTGCAAACAACCGTCAACGGACACACGCAGCAGTTCCAGCAACAAGCAAGCATCAACCAAGACGTAAACGGAAAGATCACCGGCACCTACTCGTTCCGATTCAAGTTCGATGTGAATGGGGCGCCTTACTCTACCGGCGTAGGACTTGGCATTGAGACTGGGGCGAACGGTCAGGTTACTTCGCGCTTCGTCATCCAGGCGGATCAGTTTGCAATCTACAACGGCGAGCTAGGGGCGGCAGGGTCAAGCGTGCCATTCGCGGTGAACGGCACAGAAACCTATATCAAGTCGGCATTCATCCAGGACGGGACGATAACCAACGCGAAGATAGGTAGCTACATCCAGTCGAACAACTACGTCGCAGGGCAGACAGGCTGGAAATTGTTTTTCGACGGAACCTTCGAAATCAACGGTGTAGCTCCTGGGCAAGGGCGATCAATGATGACGAACAGATCTCTGCGCTTTTGGGACGCAAACAACGTCAAAAGACTGCAATTAGGAGACCAAACAGAATGAGTTCCGGCTTAAGAATTTGGTCTCCTAACGGCACCCTTGAGTTCGATACAAGCATATCCACTTATAGGATTGTTCTGTCGGTACTTGTGTCCTATTCCTCAGGACCGCTGGGCACTAGGACCTTTGCAGCGCCAGGGTGCACCACAAACAACGCGATATGCTTTTTGTTACCGATCAATAACGATAACTCGCAGGTCGTATCTAACAGGCAGTTGGAGTGCGAAATGGGCACGAACGAAGTTTATGTTAGGAATTTTCTCAAAGCTCGTCCTTCCGATTCATTCTCTTCGGCAACCATGCGTCTCATTGTTGCAAGGTGGGCGTGATGAGTTACGGACTGCAAGTGGTGAATGATTCTGGCGCTATATCCCTAGACTCTGAATATGCGAGGTTGTGTGTCTTTCATAAGGGCACCTATAACTCTGGCGCGTCCGTCGTCTTTCAGAATGTGGTTGACACGCAGGAGCCGCCCCTTGTTTTTATCAGGCCGCCAAATAATGGCTCGCTGATTCAGCTTGGCGTTCTTCTTGAAGGATCGGCGGGGGCGTGGACCGGCGCCACAGTTACCTCTGGGCAGGTTCACTCTGGAAACATATTCGTAGCTGCGTTTTCATCCAAGCCTTTGTCCACATATGGCCTAAGAATGTGGGGTGCGGATGGAAAACAGATATTTGACTCTGCTGTTCAGGCGGCAGTATTCACAAGGGTCGCGCAAAACTGGACATTTACGCACGCGGAGCAGAGCGGACAAGGGCTAATAACAAATTGGTATTCGGTTCCTCTTAACTACGCCCTAGGTGATTACTTGATGATCAATAATGCAAGGATGCCCATGATGGCGGGAAACAATGAATCTAGAGGAACGGGTCTGCGATATGACTTCCCGGCCGGGCTTATCAGATTTAGCGTTACTACCGTGACGAATCCAACATACTTTTCGCTCTCTGCGGTATTTGGGAAGCTGGCTGTTTAATTTTCATTTCGTATAGGGGTTTAATTCAATGGCAAGACAAGGCATTAATCTTGGTACGGCGCCTACAGGCCAGGGCGGCGATACGTTCCGTACTGCCAGCCAGAAAAATAACGACAACTCGAGCGAGCTTTATACTGCCCTTGGAGCTCCGGCTAACGGACAGCTGCCTGCGGCGCTGCCCGTTGCAAAAGGCGGCACGGGTGGGACTACGCAGCTGACTGCCCGGCAAGGCTTAGGGCTAGGCGCTGCCTCAACTAAAAGCTTTGGGCTGCAAGATGGAGAGCTTATCCCGGCGGGCGTTCTCAGTGGGATGTTCTCCAATGTCGCACCGGACGCCTATCAAATGGACAGACCTGGCGAGCCCGGGCAACAAGGCGCTTTCTACAAGTTTTTGAATAACGGATCTTCGTCTGGGCTGAGCTACTCAACACTGTTACGCCTTCCATACAACACCGGCTACGAGGCGCAAATTTTTATCCCTATGGGCACCAGTCAGCTCGCATTCAGAACTGTCACGGGAGCAGCCGGAACATTTGGCCCGACATGCAGTGTGTATCACACTGGCAACACCACACGCGGCTCAGGCGGCGCGCTTTCGGCGGCATCGCCGATCCTGAGAATCGCTAACGTGTCCGCCAGCGAGCGCCGCGACCTCCAAGAGGAATCGTTTCTCCCCGCCGGCGAATGGGGTGTGGCCAACGATGAAGCACGCGGCGTTATTGTTGAGCGCCTCGGCGTTGGCGAGTATCGGGTGACGGGAAGTCTTGGCTTGGCGCTGGAGGGCTGGCGGACCCACGACCCAAGCTCACCAGACGGCGGCCGGATGCTTGGTATCACCGACAGTCATCAGGAAGAGGATGGCACTGTCATCATTCGCCTATTCAAACAGCGCTGGACGCTCACCGATGACGGAGAGATGGTGCCGGGCCGTGGCGCGCCAATGGATGTCCCGCTGAATAGCTGGATCGATGTGCGGCTTGAAATGCCCAAGGTCGATACGCCGCCGCCACTCAGATCGACCGAAGAATAGCAGCCCGCCAATTGAGCGGGCTTTTTTACGCCTGGAGAAAAGCATGTCGATCACCGAAACTCGCGGGGTACGCAACAACAACCCCGGCAACATCGATTACAACCCGGCCAACCAGTGGCAGGGCCAGCTGAAGGCAGACCCTGCTTTAGAGAAGCGCTTCGCAAGGTTCGACACGCCGGAGAATGGTATCCGCGCCCTGGGCAAGCTCCTGCTGACTTATCAGCGCAAACATGGCCTGAAAACTGTGAAGGCGATCATCAGCCGGTGGGCGCCTTCGGTAGAGAACGACACTGCGGCGTACGTGCGCGCGGTCGAAGCGAACACCGGCACCCGGCCTGGCGCCGAGATTGACCTGGTCAACCCGGTGGTAATGGCTGGCTTCGTCAAAGCCATCATCCATCACGAGAACGCCGGATATGCCTACCCTGATGCGGTGTTGGCAGAAGGCGTGCGGCGGGCGCTGGCATGACGTCGGTACAGAAGCTGGCCGGCCTGGTGGTGCTGATCCTGGTGCTGATGGCCAGTGCCGCGGGCGTTACCTGGCAGGTTCAAGACTGGCGGATGGGCAATAAGCTCGCCCAGCAGGCCGTCCTGCACGGGGATGACCTTGCCGCGATCAGTAATGCCGCCACCGCCCAAGCCCGCGCCGAGCAGGGCAAGCGCCTGGGTCTGGAGCAGCAGCTCGCTGGCCAGGACCAACAACATACAAAGGAATTATCCGATGCCCAGCGCAACCAGGCTCGCCTGCGTGACCAGCTTGCTACTGCTGATGTCCGGCTGTCAGTCCTCCTTGCCGAGGATTCAGCCAGTGGCTGCAACGTGCCTACCACCCCCGGCACCGCCGGCGTGGTTCATGCAGCCCGTCGAGCCCAACTTGACCCAGCGCATTCTCAAAGAATTATCCGCATCACCGATGACGGGGATAACGCCATAATCGCTTTGCGTGCTTGCCAGGCCTATGTCCGCGCAATTGCACGATGAGTGCGTTGAGCTAATATTGCCGGGTGCGCTCTAACTTCGATCATTTTGGTAACTGAAGGGCACCATGGATAAGCGGCTTGCGGGGCTGTCAATACTGCTCACCCTTGGATGGGTCGTCACAGTGGCGTCTGTCATGTGGTATTTCTACGACAATTAACCTAAAGGTCGTATCAATTCTGGTCCCTTATTCCGCACGTTACCCACGGCCATGCTGACCTTGAACCATTCGAACACGTCGGACGGCTCGCCCTGGTGCAGAACCATTTGCTCGGCGCGCTCCTTGAGCGTGGCCGGGTCCAACCATTCCCGGGCCAGGTCGGGCGTCAGCACCACGGGCCTCCGGTCGTGGATGTCCACCATTCCCCCGGCGCTGTCCGCGGTGATGATGACGAAGCCGTCATGCTCGCCCGGTCCTTCATCAGCGTCCGGCAGTTGGCCAATGGCAGCGCAGTATATTGGTGCACCATCCCGCCGGCGGATGAGGTAGGGCTGCTTCTTGGGCCCGCCCTCATCCACCCACTCAAACCAGTTGTCTATAGGCGTGATCGCCCGGTGCGGCCAGATCGCCCGGAAGAACGGGCCGTGGGCTACCTTCTCCACGCGGGCATTGATCGGCGCTGCCCGGTCTTTTGCCCAATGCGGCCGCCAGCCCCAGCGAACCGGATCGGCGTGGAGTAGGTCGCCCTTCAGGTGAAGCAGTGCAACCGCGGTTGTCGGTGCCACGTTGTACCGCTCAATCGGCTGATCGCCTACGGAGTTCGCCAGAGCATTGGGCATGCTCAGAGCAGCAACGAAATCGTGGATTCCCCGGTACTGCGAAAGTCTCCCGCACATAAGCATCTCCGCTCGTCGGCGCCGATGAACAGCCGGTCCCCGGCCAATCTCTACACTGTAGACACTGGACCGAGGTATTCGTCATGGCGATCAACGTTGATCAGGTGAACGCAATGGAGGCGTGGTTTGCGCTGCGTAACGATCCAACCTTCATATCGGCCACGCCTGAGGAGCGCTACGAAACGCGGCTGGCCCTGGCTGACGACCTCAAGCAACAGGGGCTGATCAACGATGGTGAGTGGCGAGAGCTGACTGAGGAAGCAGTTGCGGCCTATGCCGACGAGCTAGGCTAATGGCTGCTTGTAAACGCTAAGCTCAAGCAGTAGTCGCTGGTTTTCCCTGAGAAGGTGGTCCCTCTGTTCCGTGATTATCGCAAGCCCGTTTAACTTGCGGCCCTGGCGTGAGGTTTCCAGGTTCAGGGCAGCTACTTGGGATAGGGCGTCTTTCAAGGAGGTCTCCGCCTGATCCTTTCCTGTCATCAGCAGATCATTCATCTGCACCAGGCCGGCGATATTCGCCCGCGCTCGACGCAGCATGCGCTCGGTCTCCACCAGCTCGTCTACGAGGATTGAGCATTGGTGCTGGTACATCTCCAGCGGAGTGGGGCAGCCGAGCCAATCATCGGTGTCCATGTCTACGTTCATAGCGTGAATCTCAAAGACTGTATGTGCGTACAGTAATCGAGGTGGTGCAGGTTTGGGGAGTGGTGTTCGTCGGCAGGACGCCGGGGAGGGTGCGTGACATTTGCGTGACTCTCTCACGCACTTGTAAGCTCTTGTGGGCAGTCGATTGCAGCGAGCGCCAATAAAAACAGCTACTTAACAAGGTCTTACAGGTGTACTGCGTGCATGGGGTGCTAGGGGTCGAGTGTTCGAATCACTCCGTCCCGACCATTATTCCTGAGTAAAATCAGACACTTAAGCCGATCAGATAGATCGGCTTTTTTGTGCCTGCGCAAAAACTTGCACAAAAACTACCCGGTGATCTCAATGATATTCAGGTCCAGTATTGCCTCGGACCAGATGATTCTTCGTTGGTCTCCCTGGGAGCTTTCAGTCATTCCGCCATTGCGTTCATTAGGCTCGGCCTAAGCAGGCTCTCAGTGATCCCTGATGTTCGATAATCTGGGCTTTCGTCTCTTCCCTCCGATCATCCGCTAAGCGAAAGTAATCATTACGAGCCAGGGTCGCCTCAAGTTTCGCGATGGTCTGTTGTATGGCGATGCACGGGTCGTTCCTAGAGAGCTGCCTCTGGAGTCGATCAGACGTTATGGTGTAATGCTCGATCGTTGCGTATGCAGTGCCGAGTTGTTTATCGACCTCTACCAGTTTATTTTCCGCTGCCGTGAGTTTCGATTTCACTAAGTTGAGTTCTTTCGACAGTTCATCTCTGGTGTCCGAAAGCTTACGGTTTTGCTCTCGATACTCATCAATTCTTAAGCTTTGCTGCTTAACAGTAGCTTTGACGTTACCGAATTCCATGAGTTGGTAGCCCGCACCACCGAGCAGTGTGAGGGCAGGCACCAATACCGCGATTACTGTGCCCGCTTTAGCCCACCCGCTTCTCGGATGTACTTGTTCATTATGTTCTTTCGGCATTTTCACGCTCAGCTTTGTGAATGAGATGAGATCCGACTGCCTTATCTTAGCGGACGTCCGAGAATCGAACGCCATGGTTCGGCCGAAACCTTTATATGAGTTCCTTCAGGATTCAGCAATGACAATGGGCTCGGACCTTATCTGGGGAGTGTCGCCAGGCCGGGTATCTGTCTTTCAGCCGCCAATGGTGACTGTGTAACCTTCTGCCTGAAAGGCAAGATAGAATCCCTCGCATCAAAAACAAAGGAGGGTCGCGGATGTTCAGTCACATCACTGTTGGAACAAATGATCTTGATCAGGCTGCCGCTTTTTACGACGCTGTACTGATCCCGCTGGGGCTGTGTCGCCGCACCGTAACTCCTGATGGTGGACCGACGTCGGCATGCTGGGTCAAGCCAGATAGCGCTCTTCCTCGCTTTTATGTGTACAGCCCTTATGATCGCAACGAAGCCAGGGCAGGGAATGGCAGCATGGTCGCTTTCTCGGCTCCCTCTCCAGATGCGGTAGACGTTGCCTATACCGCCGGGCTTCATGCGGGCGGATCGGATGAGGGAATGCCCGGCTTACGTCCGCAGTATGGTGAAGGTTACTACGGCGCATACTTGCGTGATCCAGATGGCAATAAGGTACATGTTGTTCATCGTGGAGATTTGTAAGTTCGGCACATTCTGGCTTGTACGGGGTGTTTGCGGCAGTGCCGTTCTGGCTGCCGCCTTACCTGGGGCTTCATGATCGCGTCTTCTTGAAACGGCTGACCGGGCGCGCCAAACCAAGGTTTTCGCGCAGTGTGGTGCCGGTGTATTCGCGCCGAAACAAACCGCGCCGCTGTAACTCGGGAACCACCCAGCGGGCAAAATCCTCCAGCCCGCCCGGCAAGTGCGGCACCAGAATATTGAAGCCATCCGCCGCACCTTCTTCGAACCAGCGCTGCAGTTCATCGGCGATCTGCAGCGGCGTGCCGATCAAGCTGTAATGACCGCGTCCACCGGCAATGCGTCGGCCCAGTTGCGCCAGCGTCAGTTGTTCGCGTTGGGCCAGTTCACTCAGCAGTTGCTGACGGCTGCGCTGTCCGCTGTCGGTCAAGGGTAGCTGCGGCAGCGGCCCATCCAGCGGGTAGCCGGACAGGTCGAAATTACCCAGCATGCGCCCCAGCAACGCCACTCCCACCTCGGGTTCGACCAGCGCCTGGAACGCTTCGAATTTGGCCTGGGCCAAGGCTTCGGTTTGCCCCACCACCACAAACACACCTGGCATGATTTTCAGCGAGTCGGCCTCGCGCCCGTATTGGCCCAGGCGACCTTTGAGGTCGCTATAGAAGGCCTGCGCGTCGGCCAGTGAGGTCTGCGCGGTAAACACCACTTCGGCGGTCTGCGCGGCCAGTTCACGGCCGGTTTCCGAGGAGCCAGCCTGCACGATCACTGGCTGGCCCTGGGGCGAGCGCGCCACGTTCAGGGGGCCTTTGACCTGGAAGTGTTCGCCCACATGGTCCAGCACATGGCGTTTACTTGGTTCGTAATAGCGCCCGCTGGCCTTGTCGCGCACGAAGGCGTCGTCGTCCCAGCTGTCCCACAGCCCCGTCACCACCTGATGAAATTCCCGTGCGCGGCTGTAGCGTTCGGCGTGACCCAGGTGCTCGTCACGACCAAAATTCAGCGCCTCGGCCGCGTTATCCGACGTCACCAGGTTCCACCCTGCGCGGCCGCCGGAGAGGTGATCCAGCGAGGCGAATTTGCGCGCTACATGGTACGGCTCGTTGTAGCTGGTGGTGGCGGTGGCGATCAAGCCGATATGCTCGGTCACGGCACTGAGGGCCGAAAGCAGGGTGAGCGGCTCGAAATGATCCGAACGCGCCATCTGGCTCGCGACCTCACCGGTGGCGGCGGCGATGCTGTCGGCCAGGAACAGTGCGTCGAACTTCGCCGCTTCCGCCACCCGTGCCAAATGCTTGTAGTGGGCGAAGTCCAGGCCAGCATTCGCCGGTACGTCGGGGTGGCGCCAGGCGGCCACGTGGTGCCCGGTAGCCATCAGGAAGGCGCCGAGTTTGAGTTGACGGCTCATGCTAGAAATCCTTGCGCAGTTGCACGCCGAAGTAACGCTCATCGTCACGAGGCACGGCGCGGTAGATGTAGTTGCCGCCGCTGGCTAGCAGCGGTGAGTAGGATTTGTCGGCGAGGTTCTTCGCCAACAGCGCCACGCGCCAGCCATTGGTGTAGTCGGCCAGGGCCACGCTGGCGTTCCAGATGCCGTAGGCGCCTTGTTTGGTGTTCAGGTTCTGGCTGATGTCGTATTGCACTTCGCTCTGCCAGCTGTAGTCAGTGCCCAGTTCGATATCCAGGCCGTTCTCCAGAGGGATGCTGTAGTCGGCGCGCACGTAGCTTTTCCAGTCCGGGCTGAAGGGCAGTGGCTTGCCATTGACGTTGCAGGTCGCCGCCGCGCCTGGCGGGCACGCGAACTGATCGATGCGCGCCCGCGTATAGGCCAGTGCACCGGAGAGCTTGAGTTGCTGGGTGGCTTGCAACGCGTAATCGAGCTCGACGCCTTCGGTGCTGACGCTGCCAGCGTTGATCAGGCGTGTCACGACTTGGCCGGCGACGGTGTCGAAAAAGTTGGCCTGGTAGTTGTCGTAGTCACTGTGGAACACCGCCAGGTTGGTGGTCAGGCGGTTGTTCCAGGCCGTGGCCTTGATTCCGGCTTCCCAGGTATTGGAAGTCTCCGGCTTGAGCGCGTCAGTGTCGCGCGGCTGCATGTTGAAGAACACGTTATAGGCCGGGCCTTTGTAACCGCGCGAGTAAGTGAGGTAGCTGGTCACGGTGTCGCTGATGTCGTACTGCACGCCCAGCCGCCCGGACCAACCGTCCTCGTCTACCGAACCAGAACTCGATGTCGCCGGTTGAATGCCGCTGACGGTAGTGGCAGAGGTGGACACGCGGCGATGGCCGTACTTCAAGTCGTCATGGGTGTAACGCAAACCGGCGATGCCGCGAAAGCGCGAGGTGAAGTTGAGCGTGGTCTCGCCGAACGCCGCGTAGCTGTCGCTGGTGGTGCTGTAGTCGGCAATGCCTCGATCGACCCGCGTCGTGGTGGTGAGGGTGCGCTGATAGGTCTCCTCATCCTTGCCATGCATGTAGAACAGGCCGCCTACGTACTCAAGGAACTCACCTTTGGGCGAGGCCAGGCGCAGCTCTTGGGAGTACTGGTCGAACGCCAGGTCGCCTTTGTCGGCGGTGCCGGGGAACACGGCGGTGACCGTGCCGAGACGGTCGCCATCCTGATATTGAATGTTGTCCCAGCCGCGCCAGGCGGTGATCGAGGTGAGGGTGTAGTCGCCCAGGTTCCAGTCCAACTGTGCCGACAGGCCCTTGTTGGTGTCTTGCACATGGCTGCGGGTATCGGTGTTGATATCGCGGTTGTCGCTTGAGGCGCGCACCGGCCTCAAGGCATTGCTGAACGCCGGGTTCAGGGACTTGCTGACCACACCATTGGGCGCGTCATCGTGGGACTGCATGTAATCGGCGATCAGGGTCAGCTTTACGTCGTCGTTGGGCGTGAACTCCAGCTTGCCGCGAACGCCCTTGTGGTTGTAGCCATTGACCTCCTGACCGTTATGGCGGTTGTCGACGTTGCCGTCGTAGCTGCCGAACAAGGTGCTGATCGAGCCTTTGAGTACCTCCGGTACCAGGCTGCCGCCGATGCCGAAGCGCGTGCGGCTTTCATTGCCGCTGTAGAACGACTGATCGATAAACCCGTGGGTCTGGGCCGTCGGCGCCTTGCTGGTGATATTCAGCACGCCGGCCGAGGCGTTCTTGCCGAACAGCGTGCCTTGCGGGCCGCGCAGTACTTCGATGCGCTCAAGGTCCAGCAGGTCGAGGGTGGCCTGGCCGGGGCGTGCATAGACCACGCCGTCGATCACCGTAGCCACCGTTGGCTCAACGCCCGGCGAGGTAGAAATGGTGCCTACGCCGCGCACGAACAGTGACGTGTCCTTGTTCGAAGCGCCGGTGCGAAAGTTCAGCGACGGTACTTGCTGCGCGATGCTCGCCACCCCGTTGCGATTGTCACGCTCCAGTTGCTCGCCCTCAAGCACCGAGACGGCCACCGGGACTTTTTGCAGCGATTCTTCGCGGCGGGTAGCGGTGACTGTCACGGATTGGAGCGTGGGTTCCTGCTCATCAGCTGCAACAGCGCCGCAGACGGGCAAGGCGCTGAGGCCGGCCAGAAGCAACAAATGGGTGTGCCGTGGAAAGTTATGCATGCTGTGCCCGCTCGAAAAAATACCCTGGTCCGCTGCGGTTCTGCGACCGTCAGCGCCTGTGAACATGTCTTGGGCATTCGCTCGAGCGAGTAGCAGACAGCGCGCTTTGTTAGCGCTAACATCAACATTATTGAAGCGGGCCATTTAGAGCGTCAAATACTAAAAAATTAGTTTTATATTCCTTTTTGAGGTTTTGCCGTGGACGAACACAAACCGCGCAAGCGCCGGGGCGCCGGCCGCGTCACCCTGAACACCGTGGCGCGCCAGGCCGGGGTGTCGGCTATTACGGTGTCGCGTTACTTCAACCAACCTGAACAGGTTTCACCCGAGCGCCGTGGACGTATCGCCGAGGTGGTCGCGCAGTTGGGGTATGTGCCGAACCTGGTGGCCGGTGGCTTGGCCTCTGCGCGAGGCAAAATCGTCGCGATGGTGATTCCGAATATCTCGGGGCCGATTTTTGCCAATACGCTGCAGGGCTTCAGCGACACCCTCAGTCGTCACGGTTACCAGCTGTTGTTGGCCTCCAGCTATTTCAGCATCGAACAGGAAGAAAGCGCGGTGCGTGCCTTTCTCGGCTGGTCGCCGGCAGCGCTGGTGCTGACCAGCCGCTTTCACAGCCCTGGCACCGAGAAGATGATCGCCGAGGCAGATATACCGATCGTCGAAACCTGGGACTACGTGCCAGAACGCGCGCCGTTGCAAGTGGGTTTTTCTCATTATGAAGTGGGCGTCACCGCCGCTCGCTACTTGCATGGCAAAGGCTATCGGCGCATCGCCTTCGTACAAAACAGTGCAGTGGGCGACTTCAGCACATTGGAGCGGCGCGATGGGTTTACCGCGACCCTCTCCGAGTTGGGTGTGCAGCCGTGGGTCTTTGTGCCGGACGCCGACCGTGCGCCCTTCGAAGCTGGCAAGCAGGCCATGGACGCGCTGATGGGGCAGACGATCACGCCCGACGCGATTTTCTTCGCCAACGATAACCTCGCCGCCGGTGGTTTGCTGGCCGGTCAACGCGCCGGGCTGAGCATTCCCCAGGACTGCGCCGTATTGGGATTTGGCGACTACCCGTTTGCCCATATGTTGCTGCCCAGCCTCAGCACCCTCCAGCCACCCGCGTTGGAGATTGGTGTACTCGCTGCCACACGCGTCCTGCAAAGTCTGGGCGTATTAGCCACCGATGAGGAAGTTGAGCGCTTGAATCTTTTGCACTGTCAGTTAATTGAAAGAGAGAGCACCTGAATGACCCGCCGTTATGGCTAATTGCAACTAGTGGCTATTGGCTGCTAACGCTCTAAATCAGTGCATTTGGCAATGTTTTGTATTTAATTACCCCCTCATCCGGAACTAGGGCTATAACTTCCAGTCGATACACCCGGCTAACGCCTGCCTGGGCTATGGCGAACTAATGGCATTGTTCGGTAGTTCTAAATAGCCATACTTTTCGCAACGTTAGATATTCCTCAATGATGTCGTCAGCGCCCATCGATGCTTGCAAGATGCAGATCCCGCACACCGACCAAGTGTGCGCGTGGCTGATGCAGCACGCCGGGCTCAAAATCGCTGATCTGGAACGCGCCCAGCGTTTATCCACTGAGCCTGGCGACCTGCTCGGTTTACTCACGCGCCTGGGCCTGGTGTCCGAGGTCGAACTGGCTCGCGCCTGGGCCGATTTGCTGGATGCGCCACTGCTGCTGGCCGACGCGGCGCCACCGTTGCTCGACCCGCTTCCCGTGCTTACCGAGCGCTTTATGCGTCATTACCAGGTCGTGCCCATGGGGTGGCATCAGGGCGGGTTGCGTGTAATGGCCGCCAACCCGGCGCAGTGGTATCCGTTCCAGGCCCTGGCGTATGCCTGTGAGGTGCCGGTCTGGCTGGCCGTCGGTTCGCGTAATGAAGTCGACACGCTGATCGAGCGCTATTACGGCCAGGGCCGTTCCGCCATGGGCAGCCTGATCGAAAACCTCGATGAGCAGGGCGGCGTGCTGGAAGACATCGAACACCTCAAGGACATGGCCTCCGAAGCGCCAGTGATTCGCCTGGTCAATCTGATCCTGCAGCGCGCCGTGGAACAGCGCGCCTCGGATATCCATATCGAACCCTTCGAAAACCAACTCAAGGTGCGCTACCGCATCGATGGCGTGCTGCACGACGCCGAAGCACCGCCTGCCAGTTCGTCGGCGGCGGTGATCTCGCGGGTGAAGATCATGGCGCGCCTGGACATCGCCGAACGACGCCTGCCCCAGGACGGGCGCATCATGCTGCGCATCCAGGGCAAAGCGTTGGACCTGCGGGTGTCCACGGTGCCCACCAGCTTTGGCGAGTCGGTGGTGATGCGCCTGTTGGATCGGCAAACCGTGCAATTCGATTTCCCCAGCCTGGGCTTCGACGGCCCGCGTCTGGCGGCCTTCCAGGATCTATTGGCGCGGCCCCACGGCATCCTGTTGGTCACCGGGCCCACAGGTTCGGGCAAAACCACCACGCTCTATACCGCGCTGTCGCAACTCAACACGGCTGAACGCAAGATCATCACGGTGGAAGACCCGGTGGAATACCAGCTTGAAGGGATCAACCAGATCCAGGTCAAGCCCGCCATCGGCCTGGACTTTGCCGGAGCGCTGCGCGCCATCGTGCGCCAGGACCCGGACGTGATCATGATCGGCGAAATCCGCGATCTGGAAACCTGTCGCATCGCCGTACAGTCCTCCCTCACGGGTCACTTGGTGCTCTCAACCCTGCACACCAACAGCGCCGCTGCGAGCATCACGCGCTTGCTGGACATGGGCGTGGAGAGCTACCTGATTGCCTCCACGGTCAGCGGTATTCTCGCCCAGCGCCTGGTGCGACGCCTGGACCCTGCCACGCGCGTGGCCTTCCAGGCCCCAGCGGAATTGATCAAGGAGCACGGCCTGGATCGCCTGACCGAGCAGCGTCCGATCCTGCTTTACCGCGGTGACTATCACGGCCGCAGCGCCCTCACTGAGTTGTTGGTAATGAACGACGAGTTGCGTGGCCTGTTGATGGGCCACGCCGACGCCGCCAGCCTCGAGCACGCCGCCCGCCGCTCCGGTTTGCGCACCTTGTATGAAGACGGTTTGCGCCAGGCCCTGGCCGGTGTCACCTCCCTGGAAGAAGTGTTGCGTGTCACCCGTGGAGATGACGTGTGAGCCTGTTTAAGTTCCGCGCCCTGGACAGCCAGGGCGTGGCCCAGAACGGCACGTTGCAGGCCATTGACCAGGCGGCCGCTGTCGCCGTCTTGCAGCAGCGCGGGTGGTTGCTGCTGCACATCGAAACGGCCAGCAGCCCCTTGTTGCGCCAGGCACGCGGGCAGTTGAAGGGCGCCGCGCTGGTGAGTTTCACCCAGCAGTTGGCCACGTTATTGGGCGCCGGCCAGCCCCTCGAACGCGCTTTAAACCTGTTGCTCAAGCAAGCCCGCCATCCTCAGGTGCGGGCCTTGATCGAGCGTATCCGCGACCAGGTCAAGGCCGGCAAACCGCTGTCGGCTGCGCTGGAGGAGGAGGGCGGCACGTTTTCCCCGCTGTACCTGAGCATGGTGCGCGCCGGTGAAGCCGGCGGGGAGTTGGAAGGTACCCTGCGCCAGCTCAGCGACTACCTGGAGCGTAGCCAGTTGCTGCGCGGCGAGGTGATCAATGCGTTGATCTACCCGGCGTTCCTGGTGGTGGGTGTACTGGGTTCCCTGGCGCTGTTGCTGGCCTATGTGGTGCCGCAATTCGTGCCGATTTTTCAGGACCTTGGCGTACCGATTCCACTGATCACCCAGGTGATCCTGGCGCTCGGCGAGTTCCTCGGCGCCTATGGCCTGGTGGTGCTGGCCGGGTTGTCGATCAGTGCATGGATCCTGGCGGCGCGCCTGCGCGACCCCCTGCGCCGTGAGCGTTACGACCGTCATCTGCTGGGCATCCGCGTGATCGGCCCGCTGTTACAACGGGTGCAAGCCGCCCGCCTGACGCGCACCCTCGGCACGTTGCTCAGCAATGGCGTGGCGCTGCTGCCCGCGCTGGTGATTGCCCGGCAAGTCTGCAGCAACCGTGCACTCCAGGCGCAAGTGGCGCTGGCCGCGCAACGGGTCAAGGGCGGCGGCACCCTGGCCGATGCGTTCGGCCGCCAGCCGCTGCTACCGGAGCTGGCGCTGCACATGATTGAAGTCGGTGAACAGGCCGGCGAACTGGACAGCATGCTGCTCAAGGTCGCCGACATCTTCGACGTCGAGGCCAAGCGCGCCATCGAACGCTGGCTCGCGGCACTGGTGCCGACCCTGACCGTGGTCATGGCGGTGCTGGTGGCGGTGATCATGCTGGCGATCATGCTGCCGCTGATGAGCCTCACCAGCCATATATGAACTTTCAAGGAGCAGAACCGATGAAAACCCGACACCGCCAAGGCGGCTTCACCCTTTTGGAAATGCTGGCGGTGATCGTGCTGCTGGGCATTGTCGCAACCATTGTGGTGCGCCAGGTCGGTGGCAATGTGGACAAGGGCAAGTACGGCGCGGGCAAGGCGCAATTGGCCAGTTTGAGCATGAAGATCGACAGCTACGCCCTGGACGTGGGGGCGCCGCCCAACAACCTGCAACAGCTGCTCGACAAGCCGGCCAGTGCTTCCAACTGGTCCGGCCCCTACGCCAAGCCTTCGGAGTTGAAAGACCCGTTCGGCCATGGGTTCGGCTATCGCTTCCCCGGTGAGCACGGTGCCTTCGACCTGATCTTCTACGGCCAGGACGGCCAACCCGGCGGCGAGGGCTACAGTGCCGACCTGGGCAACTGGGAATAACCCGCCCGTGGCCCAGCGAGGCTTTACCCTGCTGGAGATGCTGGTCGTCATTCTATTGATCGGCATTGCGGCGGGGTTGTTGGGGTTGGGTGTACGGCAAGGGCTGCAGGTGGCCAAGGAGCGCCGGGTGGTCGCGCAGATGGTCGAGGCGCTGCGCGCCACGCGGGCGAGCGCCATCGTCAGCGGCCAGGCGGCGCGCACTCAGTTCGACCTCCAGGGCCGCTCGTTCCAGGCCCCAGGGCGTGCGTCACAGCAGTGGCCAGCGCAGGTGCAAGTGACCTTGCACAGTGCCGAGCAGGCCGGGGCCGCCGTGGTGTTCTATCCCGACGGCAGTTCTACCGGTGGCAACCTGCTGCTGGCCAACGGCAGCCGGCGTTGGCGCATCGACATAGGTTGGCTCACCGGCAGTGTGCAATCCAAGGCGCTGCCATGAAGCACCAGGCCGGCTTCACCTTACTGGAAATGCTCGCCGCCCTGACGTTGATGGCGGTGTGCAGCAGCGTGTTGCTGGTTGCCTTCGGCCAGAGCGCGCGCGCCTTGTCCCAGGTGGCCCGCAGTGACCGCCTTACCCATGCCGCGCTCACGCTGCTGGACCAGGAAGCTGCCGGCCCGCTGATTGAAGGAACCCGCCAAGGCCAACTCGACGGCATCCATTGGCAATTGACCAGCACCCGCCAACAGCCGCACCTGTTTCGTCTTGACCTGAACGTGCGTGAAGGCGCGCATCAGGCGCACTTCAGCACTTTGAAGGCGCGCCTGTGAAGCGCCGTGAGCAGGGTTTCACCCTGCTGGAAGTGCTCGTGGTGCTCAGCTTGCTGTCGGTGTTGTTGCTGCTGGTGAGCGCAGCGTTGCTGGGGGCCAATCGGGCGGTGGCCAAGGCCCAGGCCTACACCGTCAGCCTGGATGAAATGCGCGCCGCCCAACAGTTTTTGCGCACCTCGATCAGCGAGGCGCTGCCGCTAAAGCTCACTGACGATGACAGCCAGGCCGAAGGTTTTTTTATCGGCACGCCTGAGCGTCTGCAGTTTGTGGCGACCTTGCCCGTATTGGGCGGGGGAATCCAGCGCTTTACCCTGCAACGGGTCGGGCAGGATCTGCAGGTGGCTTTTTCGCAGAGGGCCTCCCACGCCAACGCGCAGCGCGATGAGCCGCAGGTGCTTTTACATAACGTCGAGGCGCTGCAGTTCAGCTATCGCGGTGTCTCGCCACTGGGCCAGCCCACCGACTGGTTGAGCCCGTGGCCCTGGCCCCGGCGCCTGCCCACAGCGGTGCGCATCGACGCCTCCGTCGACGGGCCGGTGCCATGGGTCGCCCAAGTGGTTGCGCTGCGCCTGAACCTGTCCAGCGCGAGCAGCGAAGAATGAAGCGCCAACGCGGTGCGGCCCTGTTGCTGGTGTTGTGGGTGCTGGCCTTGCTCAGCGTATTGCTGGGTGGCCTGGCCGGGTGGGTGCAGCTGCAAAGTCGCCAGGCGCTGTGGCTGCGCCAGCACACCCAGACGCTATTGGCCGCCCAGGCCGGTATCGCACAGGTCATGGCGCAAGGGCAGTGGGTGGCGGACGGGCGTTCTATGGCGCTGACCTTCGACGACGCCCGCTTGCAGGTCAGTCTGCGCAGTGAGCGCGGCAAGCTGTACCTGGTCAACGCTGCCCCCCAAGACCTCACGCGCCTGGCCCTGGCCTGCGGCGCCACACCGGTTCAGGCCCAGCAGTTGGCCAAGGCCCTTGAGACGCGGCGCCATAAGGGCCTGGCGCCGTTTCGGGTACTGGAGCAAGTGCGTCAACTTCCCGGCATGACCCCGGCGCTCTACAGCCAACTACTGCCGCACATCACCTTGTGGAGCGACCTCGACCGGCCCGCTCCGGCATTCGCCAGCCCCCTGATGCGCAAGGCGTTGAACCTGCCACGCCAGGACGCCGAGGGCGTCGACCCCGGCCAGGTCGTGGAAATCGACAGCCGCGCCGAGCGCCCCGGTGGCTATCAGGCACGCCTGCGACTGACCCTTTTACTAAGCCCTGCGGAGGACAGCGCACAGCCCTATCGGGTGGTGCGGTGGCAAGAATGATTCAACTCGAACCGATTGCCCGCTATTGGCGCGGCAGCCTGCTGCAACAAGGCTGGCGCTTGTGGCTCACGGAGTTACGCGGCTGTGTGCCGAAGTGGCTGGCGTTCCAGGAACCGCCCGAGCACGTTCATCACTGGCCGCTGACGACACCGGTGGTCCCAGGCAATACGCGCCAGGTGCTGATGCTTGCCCCCGACGCCGTGTTGCAGCAAAGCGTGCAGCTGCCTCTGGCTGCCGCGCGCAACCTCGTGGAGGTGGTTGGCTATGAACTGGACCGCTACACCCCGTTCAATGCCGAGCAGCTCTACTTCGTCGCCCGCCAGGAGCGGCGCACACCCAGCCACCTGGAGGTGAGGGTGGTGGCGATCCTGCGCGAGCGCCTTGACCAGGTCCTCACTGACTGCGCCAGCCTCGGCCTGTACCCACACCGCGTGGATGTGGCGGGCCTGGGTATCGACCTGCTGCCCGCGCCGTTACGCCCGCGTTCGCGGCCTGCCGGCAAGCAATTGCAGCGCAGCCTGCCGTGGTTGTGCGGCGCGTTGCTGATCGCGGCGATGCTGTTGTGGCTCAACGACCGCCAGCGGGTACTCGACAGCATGCACGCCACTGTCCAACAGCAAAAAGCCGAGGTCGCCCAGGTGCACGCCCTGCGCCAGCAACTGCTCAACACCCGTGGCGCGGCGCAGTACCTCAGCCAGCGTAAACGGGCGCAACCGCCCCTGGCCGCGCTGCTGAATGACTTGACCAGTTGCCTGCCCGCCGACACCTGGCTCGACCAATTGGACGTCAAGGACGGCGAGGTGAGTTTCTCCGGCCAGAGCGCCAAGGCCAGTGGCCTGATCAGCCGCATCAAAGGCTGCCAGCGCTTGGACAACGCGCAGTTCGAAGGGGTGATCCAACCCGACGCACGCAGCGGCAAGGACCAGTTTGCCTTGCGTGCCCACTTACGCCAGGAGGCCGCCGATGCGCCGACCCCTCACACCCCGTGAACGCCGCGGCGCCGCCTTGTTGACCCTGGCGTTGGTGCTCGGCGCGGCCTATTGGCTGTTGATCGACAGCTGGTTCGCCGGGCCGCTGCGGGCCATGGGTGAACAGGCCGAACAGTTGCGTGAACAGCAGCAGCGCTATGCCAGCGTCATACGCCAGGGCGATGCCTTGCGCGAACAGCTGGCGCAAGCACAGCAAGACCCGGCCAGCAGCGCCAGCCTGTTGCCGGGGGACGACCCGGACGTGGTCGCCGCCGACCTGATGCAGCGTCTTGCCGACCTGATCAACAGCCACGCCAACCTCGGCGGCGGCTGCAACCTCACCCAGCGCAAGCCGATCACGCCTGAACAAAACGACAGCGAGCCCTATCGTCAGGTCAAGGTCAGCCTCACGCTCAATTGCGCCATCGAACCGCTGACCGCGATCCTGCATGGGCTGGAATATCAGCCGCCTTTTCTGTTCGTCGATGAGCTGCATATTCGTCGCGACAAACAGGCGCCAGCCAGTGGCGGGGCAGGCAAGCTGGCGGTGCAACTGCTGGTGCGCGGCTACCTGCAACCGGCGCGGGTGGCACCATGATCGGCCCCTTGCGTCCTCTTGAATGGGGCTGGCTCGGCGTGGCCGGGCTCTTGGGGCTGTTGATGGCGATGATCCTCAGCAGCATCGGCGACGCCCCCCGGTGGTTACCCGATGCACCGGTGCACGCGCCACCCTCGTTCCAGGTGCAGGCCGCTCCCACGCCAGCGTTGCAAGACCTTGCCGGTACCTGGCAAGCGCCGCTGTTCAGCCCGGATCGCCGCCCGGACCGGGAGGTGGGTAAAACCCAGGTGGCGAGCCTGGCCAACCTGACCCTCAGCGGCATCATGATCACCGGCAACCTGCAAATGGCCATGCTCAAGCAAGCCGGTGGCCCCACGCTCACGGTACGCTTGGGCCAGGCGTTGCCCAACGGCTGGCGCCTGGAACACCTGACCCCGCAATACGCCCGTTTCGCCCTGGACGGGCGCACCCAGACCCTGAGCCTCTACGGTAAGCGGTTACCCCTGAACTCACATCCCCGCGAGTCTCTCCCTTGATCGATATGCGCACTTCGCTGTTTTGCCTGGCTACCGCCGTCTCCCTGGGCGGCTGTGGATCTTTGCCCGACACCCTCGACCCGGACGACGACCTGCTGCACGAGGCCCTGCAGGGCACCGGCGCACAACGCCCGCCGCTTCAGGCGCCTGTGGCCGAAACCGCTCCACCTGCCACCCAGGCTCCGCCGCAGCGCCAGCTCATTCGTGGCAATCAAGCGTTTGTGCGCCAGCCCGCGGCACCCGTAAACGTGCCGGAGCAGGGCGGCGACATCGTGTTCAACTTCGCCGATCAGCCCATCGAGGCCGTGATCAACAGCGTGATGGGCGACCTGCTGCACGAGAACTACAGCATCGCCGAGGGCGTGAAGGGCACGGTCAGCTTCTCCACCTCCAAGCCCGTGGACAAACAGCAAGCGCTGTCGATTCTCGAAACCCTGCTGTCTTGGACCGACAACGCCATGATCAAACAGGGCAACCGCTATGTGATCCTGCCGGCCAACCAGGCCGTGGCGGGCAAGCTGGTGCCGCAGATGCGCGTGGCGCAACCGGCCAGCGGCCTCTCGGCACGTCTGTTTTCACTGCGCTATATCTCGGCCACCGAGATGCAGAAACTGCTCAAACCCTTCGCTCGTGAAAACGCTTTTTTGTTGGTGGACCCGGCGCGCAATGTCCTGAGCCTGGCCGGCACGCCCGACGAACTGGCCAACTACCAGGACACCATCGACACCTTCGACGTGGACTGGCTCAAGGGCATGTCGGTGGCGGTGTTCGGCCTGCAACGCGCCTCGGTGGCCGAGCTGATGCCCGAGCTGCAAGCCATGTTCGGCGCGGACAGTGGCACACCCCTGGCCGGCATGCTGCGGTTCTTGCCGGTCGAGCGCACCAACTCGGTGGTGGCGATTTCTTCCCAGCCCCAGTACCTCAGCGAAGTGGGCGACTGGATCCGCACCATCGACGAGGGCGGCGGCAACGAGCCGCAGATGTATGTGTACGACGTGCGCAATATGAAGGCCGCTGATCTGGCCAAGTACCTGCGGCAGATCTACGGCAACGGCGCGATCAAGGATGACGCCCCGGCGAAAGTAGCGCCGGGCTTGCGTACCACCACCTTGTCCTCGTCCACCAGTGCCGGTTTGCAGGCGAGCGCCCCGGTGCCCGCAGCCGAAGAACCTGAATCCGAGCCTGCCGAAAACACCCAGGCATCGCCCACCAGCGACCTCGAAGCGGGCACGCGCATCACCGCGCAAAAGAGCAGCAACCAACTGCTGGTGCGCACCCGCCCGGCGCAATGGAAAGAAATCGAAGCGGCGATCAAACGCCTCGACAACCCACCGCTGCAAGTGCAGATCGAGACCCGCATTCTGGAGGTCAAGCTCACCGGCGAACTGGACCTGGGGGTGCAGTGGTACCTGGGCCGCCTGGCCGGTAATTCCACCAGCACTACGGTGGCCAACGCCTCCGGCAGCCAAGGTGCCCTGGGCGGTGGCGGGGCAGGGCTGGGGGCGGCGGACTCGTTGTTCTACTCCTTCGTCAGTTCCAACCTGCAAGTGGCCCTGCACGCCCTGGAGACCAACGGCCGCACCCAGGTGCTGTCGGCGCCATCGCTGGTGGTGATGAACAACCAGCCGGCGCAGATCCAGGTGGGGGACAACATTCCCATCAGTCAGACCACCGTCAATACCGGGGACGCCGACACCACCTTGAGCAGTGTGGAATATGTGCAGACGGGGGTGATTCTGGATGTGGTGCCGCGCATCAATCCGGGTGGGCTGGTGTACATGGATATCCAGCAACAGGTCAGTGATGCCCAGAACCCGACGGGGAACAGTGAGACGCCGGTGAACCCGCGTATCTCCACGCGCTCGGTGTCCACCCAGGTGGCGGTGCAGAGTGGCCAGACGGTGCTGCTCGGCGGGTTGATCAAGCAAGACAACGCTGAGAGCGTCAGTGCCGTGCCTTACCTGGGGAAGATTCCGGGGTTGCGTTGGTTGTTTGGCAATACCAGCAAGTCCAAGGACCGCACGGAGCTGATTGTGCTGATTACGCCGAGGGTGATTACCAGCAGCAGCCAGGCGCGGCAGGTGACGGATGATTATCGCCAGCAGATGCAGCTGTTGCGCCCTGCTCAATGATCCTGGCTGCACCGAGTACCCATGTAGGAGGGGGCTCGCTCCCGATGGTGGCTTGACACTCCGCAATCAAAAATGTGGGAGCTGGCTTGCCTGCGATGATGGCCTGCCAGCCGACACCTATCAACCTGACACCCCGCGATCAAAAATGTGGGAGCTGGCTTGCCTGCGATAACGGCCTACCAGCCGACACCTATCTACCTGACACTCCGCAATCAAACTGTGGGAGCGGGCTTGCTCGCGAAGGCGGCCTAACAGGCGACGCAGTTATACCGGGTACATATCCATTCCTGCGGTAACGGCCACTTAGGGTTCCGCCCTGACGGCGTCTCACTTTTGAAAAGCGCAAAAGTAAGCAAAACGCTCTTGCCCCACCACTCGGCACCTCGCTTTGGCTCGGTGTGCCCGTAATCCGCCAGTGATTTGTGGGGCCGCCGCCACGCGCCATCCATGGCGCGGGGCGGCTAAACCGGCATCCCTGCCGGTTTACCCCCCAAATCCCTGTCGAATTCCGGCCAGCGTGGTTTGACGGGGCGCTTAAGATCAAAAGCAGATCAAGATCAAGAGCGGCTCGCTTCGCATCGTGGTTACCGTCCGTAGTTACCGTTGCGATGGGGCGTGTCAGTAAATGCATTTTGACTGGCCCACAGTCATCAGGAGCACGCCCCCTCCCACACTTTGAGCGTTCTGCGCGCTCAGATTAAAAATCATTTTTATGAATAATTGTTTTTATAAATAATGAAAGTACAGAATATTAGCTTATGCCCAAATAGCATTATATTTTTAAAATCCATTCCGTTATGTTTGATCCCAACAGCCTACCCCTGACCTCGGATGGTACCCAGCGTGATTCAGATTCTGCGCGCCTGATCGGGTAATCATCCCGCCGCAGCAGAGTCGTTGGACGGGAGCTCAACGTATGTTGCCACTGCAAACCCCTCGCTTGCCCCACACCTAGCCCAAGCCGCATCGCCCCTTTGACTACCGGCCACGTCGCGCCAGGCGCATGCCTGCCCGACTTTGCGATTTGGAAAAAGCTGGGAATGGATATGAAGCAAATTCTGCAACCTACTGCTGCCCTGACCCTGTCGCTGTTCGCCGCAGCAGCCCAGGCCCAGGATGACAGCACCTTGTCGACGGTCGTCGTGACCGGCAACCGTGGCGCCGAGCAGCGCACGGTCACCAGCAGCCCGGTGCCGATTGACGTGGTCAGCGCCCGGCAATTGCAAAACACCGGCAAGCCCGGGTTGATGGAGGCGTTGAGCGCGGTGATCCCTTCGCTGACCCTGCCGGAAAAAACCGGTTGGGACGCCAGCGGCATTGCCCGGGCACCGAACCTGCGGGGTTTGAGCGCCGCCGAAGTGTTGGTGCTGGTCAACGGCAAGCGCCGCCACACCAGTGCCACCTTGAATATCAACGGCATCAACACCGGCGCGGCGCCGGCTGACCTGGACCTGATCCCCATCAGCGCCATCGACCATGTCGAAGTGCTGCGCGATGGTGCGGCTGCCCAATACGGGTCTGACGCCATTGCCGGGGTGATCAACGTGATCCTCAAGGCCGACACCCGCGGTACCTCGGTGACCCACGCGGGCCTTGGCTACGACGGCAAGAAACAGACCGTGCAGCAAAGCCTCAACAAGGGCTTCGAAATCGGCAACGGCGGCATCGTGCAACTGGCCCTGGATGCACGCAGCCAGAACGATGACAACAAGGCCAGCGCCAACGGCTACAGCTATGAGCAAGCCTATGGCCTGGCGGGCAAGTCCACCTATGGCGGCTACGGTACGCCCAAGACCAACCTGCTGACCCTGGGCTACAACGCCGAGTTGCCGATCGACGACAGCCTCAGCCTCTACTCCTTTGCCACCTACTCGCGACGCAAGGCCGAGCAGGGGCAGAACTTCCGTCTGCCGACCATCACCAACACCATCACCACCGGGCCTAACGGTTACCCGGCCGGGTACACCCCGACCTGGTACATCGACGAGGACGACTTCCAGGCGGCGTTTGGTGGCAAGGGTACTGTGGGCGAGTGGGACTGGGACTTGTCTACCACCTATGGGCGCAACGAAGCGGAGCAGGGCACCACCCACAACCAGAACCCTTCCCTGGGCGAAGCCACGCCGAACAGCTTCACCTCCGGTACCTGGATTTCCACCGAGCTGACCACCAACCTGGACTTCAAGCGTGGCTTCGACATCGGACTGCAAAAGCCCTTGGACCTGTCCTATGGCTTCGAGCATCGGCGCGACACTTACGAGGTGCAAGCCGGCGATTACGCGTCTTATGCCAATGGCGGTTACTGCGTGGCGCCGGGTAACTGTGCGTCGTCCGGGGCACAGGTCACCAACGGTATTTCACCGGACGAAGAAAGCAGCGCGTCACGCAACAGCCTGGCCGGTTACGTGGATGTGGGTTTCAACCCCTTGCCGGACTGGTACGTTGGCACGGCGGTGCGTTATGAGCATTACAACGAGGGCGTGGGCGCCACCCGCAGCGGCAAGCTGACCACCCGCTACGACTTCACCCCGCAGTTCGCGGTGCGTGCCACCGTGAGCAATGGCTTTCGTGCGCCGTCCCTGGCCAACAGTCTGTTCAGTGCGCGCTCCACCACCTATGGCGTCGTCGATGGGGTGTATCAGTCGATCAACTATGGCGTGCTCCCCGTGGGCTCGGCGGCGGCCCAGGCGCTAGGCGCGCAGGCGTTGAAGCCCGAGCGCTCCACCAACTTCAGTCTTGGTTTCACGCTCACGCCCACCGACCGCCTGAGCTTCACCGCCGATGCCTACGTGATCAACCTGCGTGACCGCATCACCCTTACCGGCACCTTGCTGGGCCCGGAAGTCACCCAGGTGTTGCAGAACAACGGCATCAACTCCACCTCCGGCGGCCAGTACTTTATCAACGGCGCCGACACCCGCACCAAAGGTCTGGACCTGGTCAGCAGCTACAACCAGGACCTGGGCGCGTTCGGCGCGCTGAAGTGGACCGCCGCGTTCAACTGGAACCAGACCCAAATCCTCAACTACAAGGAATCCACCCACATTCTTGGTACGTCCTACGACCTGATGGACCGCCAGGCGCGCAACCTGATCACCGGCGTGCAACCCAACACCAAGCTGATCCTGGGCGGTGACTGGAGTATCGAACGCTTCAACCTCAACCTGGCCCTGACCCGCTACGGCTCGTACAAGGAAGTGAACTCATCGGCCAATCGTGACCTGGACCGGGTCTACAACGCCCGCTGGATCACCGACCTCGACCTGGGCTACAGCCTCACCAAAGACCTGAACATCGCCATCGGCGCCAAGAACCTGTTCGACCTCTATCCCAAGAAACAAGGGGTGCCGAGCAGCACCATGGTTGCCAGCTACGGCACCTATTCGCCCTACGGTTTTACCGGTGGGTATTACTACACCCGGCTGACTTACGCCTTCTGAGGCCTGCGAGGAAAAGAACATGCCCATTGTCGCCAAACCCTATGACCTGCTGGATGAAGTCAGCGCCCAACCGCTGCGCCAGCGCCGTGCCGCCACGCCGATCAAGTCATTGCGCGTGGTGCCGGTCCGGCACCCCTGGCGCTGGGCCGGGTCGATTTTCGCCGCGCTGGTATTACTCGCCATCGTGCACTCCCTGGCCACCAACCCGCGCTGGGAATGGGGGGTGTTCGGCCAGTGGTTCTTTTCGTCCTCGGTGCTGCGCGGGTTGGGCCAGACGTTGCTGCTGACGCTGTTGAGCACAGTGTTCAGCATCCTGCTGGGTACCGCGCTGGCCCTGGCGCGGTTGTCGGGTTCGCCGTTGCTGGCGGCGTTGGCCTGGGGCTATATCTGGTTTTTCCGGTCGATGCCGGCGTTGCTGGTGCTGATCATCCTCTACAACTTTGCCTACCTGTACGACCACATCGTGCTAGGCGTGCCGTTCACCGACCTGGTGTTCGCCGAGTGGTCGACGGTGGATGTGCTCAGCCAATTTACCGTGGCCGTCCTGGGCTTGAGCCTGATGCAGGCGGCCTACGCGGCGGAGATCATTCGCGGTGGGCTGATTGGCGTGGATGCCGGCCAGCATGAGGCGGCGGCGGCCTTGGGGCTGCCGGCCTCTCGACGCATCTTCCGGATCATCCTGCCCCAGGCACTGCGCTCGATCTTGCCGTCGGGGTTCAATGAAATCATCGGCCTGGTCAAGGGCACCTCGATTGTCTACGTGCTGGCCTTGCCCGAGCTGTTCTATACCGTGCAGGTCATCTACAACCGCACCCAGGCGGTGATCCCGTTGCTGATCGTCGCCACGGTCTGGTACCTGATCATCACCACCGTGCTCACCAGCGCCCAGTACTACGTCGAGCGCCACTTCGCCCGGGGCACCGCGCGGGTGCTGCCACCCACGCCGTTGCAGCGCGTGCGCCGCTGGTTCAAGGAGAAGGCCCATGCCTGAAGCACGCGCCGGGCGCATTCAGATCCAGGGCGTGGGCAAGCGCTTTGGCAACCAGCAGGTACTCGATCATATCGACCTGAGCATTGACCCTGGCAAGGTCACGGTGATCCTCGGGCCGTCCGGCTCGGGCAAGTCCACCTTGCTGCGCACCATCAACCATTTGGAGAAGATCGACAGCGGGCATATCACCATCGACGGTGAGTACGTCGGATATCGGCGCAAAGGCGACCTGCTTTTTGAACTCACCGAACGCGAGATTCTCAAGCGCCGTATCGACGTGGGCTTCGTGTTCCAGAACTTCAACCTGTTTCCCCACCTCACCGCCTGGGAAAACATCGCCGAAGCGCCCCTGGCGCACAAGCGCTGGAGCCGGCTGCAGGCCCGTGACAAGGCCGATGAATTACTCGCCAAGGTCGGCCTGGCGGACAAGGCCGACGCCTACCCGCGCCAGCTCTCCGGCGGCCAACAGCAACGCGTCGCCATCGCCCGGGCCTTGGCGCTCGACCCCAAAGTGCTGCTGTTCGACGAGCCCACCTCGGCCCTCGACCCGGAACTGGTGGGCGAGGTGCTGGACGTGATCAAGGGCCTGACCCAACTGGGCGTGACCCTGGTGATCGTCACCCATGAGATCGGCTTTGCCCGCGAAGTGGCCGACCACGTGGTGTTCCTCTGCGACGGCCAACTGATCGAAGAAGGCCCGCCCGAACAGATCCTGCGCCAACCCCGACATCCCCGCACCCAGGCCTTTCTCGGCAAAGTGCTTTAGTTCAAGGAGTGACTGCCCATGTTTATCACCACTGCCCGTGTCGTCCTGCTGGCAATTGCCGGGGCCGCTGCCCACAACGCATTTGCCGTGCAACAGGTCGACCTCAGCCCCGATCGCCCGCGCATCCATGCGCCACGCAATGAAGCGGCCATCGCGCAGATCCCGCCCGGCTTCAAGTTCGCCCAGCCGGGCAAGTTCACCGTGGCCGTGTCAGGCGTAGCCGGGCCACCGCTGGCGCTGCTGGCCAGTGACGACAAGACCACCATCGGCAGCGAGGCCGACACCGCCCAATTGGTAGCCGACAGCCTTGGCCTGCAACTCAACGTAGTGCAGACCAGCTGGGAAGACTGGCCCCTGGGCGTCAGCTCGGGCAAGTACGACGCGGTGATCAGCAACGTCACTGTGACCGAGGCGCGCAAAAAGCGTTTCGACTTCGCCACCTACCGCCAGGATGTGCTCGGGTTTTACGTCAAGAGCACCAGCAAGATCAGTGAGATCAAGCAGGCGGCGGACATTGCCGGGCTCAAGATCATTGTCGGTTCCGGCACCAACCAGGAAAAAGTCCTGCTGGCCTGGAACGAGGCCAATGAGAAAGCCGGCCTCAAACCTGCGTTGTTGCAGTACTTCGACGACCAGGCCGCCGCACAACTGGCGGTGCAGTCTGGGCGCAGCGACGCACTGTTCGGGCCGAACTCGGTGTATGCCTATTCGGCAGCGATCACCGGCGGCATCAAGCGTGTCGGCACCGTCAATGGTGGCTGGCCGTTGCAGGCGGATATCGCGGTGACCACGCGCAAGGACAACGGCCTGGTGCAGCCGATCCACACGGCACTGCAGGGTGCGATTGCCGGCGGCCAATACGAGCAGGTGCTCCAACGTTGGGGCCTGGATGTCGAGCGCGTCGACAAGTCGCTGATCAACCCACCGGGCCTGCCGGACTAGGAGCATCGACATGGGACTGACACGACGTGAAGCGCTATCGAGTATTGCCGCAGTCGGCGGTGAGAAGGCGGTCAAGGACGCATTGGCGGTGTTGGGCCTGGGCCCATCGTCACACCGCCGACCGCAACCGCTGAAACTCAAGGACGACCTGGGGCAGGGCGCTCGGGTTCTGGTGCTGGGCGCCGGAATTGCCGGGCTGGTCACTGCGCTGGAGTTGACGCGCGCCGGCTTCAGTGCGCAGGTGCTGGAGGCCCGCGAGCGCGTGGGTGGCCGCACCTGGACCCTGCGTAACGGCGACCGCGTGGACTATAAGGACGGTCGCTCGCAGACGGTGGGGTTTGACCCAGGCCAGTATTTCAACGCCGGGCCGGCGCGCATCCCCAGCCAGCACCGCACGATCCTCGATTATTGCAGTGAGCTTGGCGTGCCGTTGGAAGTGCTGGTCAACAGCAGCCATGGCGCCCAGGTGCGGCCGGACCTCAGCCAAGCGGCGTTCAGTGTCGGCCAGGCGCTCAACGATACCCGCGGGCATCTGTCGGGGTTGCTGGCCAAGGCGGTGCAACGCGACGCTCTCGATGATGTATTAAGTGGCGAAGAGCGCACACGCCTGCTCGGTTTTTTGCAGGTGTACGGTGACCTGTCCCAAGAGCTGGCTTTTGAAGGCACCCTGCGCTCCGGGCACCTTGAATCTGCCGCCCACCCTGGCGCCTTGCCCGACCGCCGCAGGCCGTTGACGTTAGAGCGGTTGCTGCACCCGGAACTCTGGGGGGCTTTACTGCACACCGAATTCCCGGAGTTTTCGGCCACCATGTTCCAGCCAGTGGGCGGCATGGACCGCATCACCGAGGCCTTCTACCGACGCGTGCAGGAGCAGGTGCAACTGGGCGCCCAGGTGCGGCAGATCCGCCAGCTGGAGGACGGCGTGGCGGTGACTTACCACGACCAGCACAGTGGCCGTGAACAGGTGGTGTGTGCCGACTTTCTTGTCTCCACCTTGCCGCTGCCCCTGCTGGCCAAGCTCGATACGGACTTCAGCGCGCCGGTCAAGGCGGCCCTGCTCATCACCCGCAGCGACCAGGCGACCAAGGTGGCCTGGCAATCCCCGCGCTTTTGGGAGACCGACTACCGTACCTACGGCGGCTTGTCGTGGATCGAGCACCCGGCGCGCCTGCTGTGGTACCCCAGCAACGACCTCAACACCCGCGAAGGCGTGCTGGTGGCCGGTTACGTGACCGGCGAGGGTGCCGACGTGTTTGGCGGCCAGCCCCTCGATCAGCAGTACGCCGCTTCCCGGCAAGCCGTGGAGCTGTTGCATCCAGGTTATTCCAGGCACTTGCGCAATCCTCTGGCGGTGTCCTGGGAGCAGATCCCCTACAGCGAAGGCCCGTGGTTGCAACGCGAACACTTCCCCGCCGAGGCCCACGCCCTGCTTGAACAGCCCCATGGCCGGGTGTACTTCGCCGGCGACGGCCTGGTGCAGAGCGGCGTGGGTATCTGGCAGGAATCGGCAGCCAACTCGGCGCGCCATGTGGTCGCGCAACTGGCCGAGCGCATCACCCAACAACACCAACTCGCGGCGTTGGCCGCATCCTGAGGAGCCTCACCATGAGCGACAGCATCCAACGCACCAGCGTCGGCGAATTCCCCATCTCGCAAACCGTCACCGTGCCGGCCTCGGCCAGCCTGGTGTTTGTCAGCGGCACGCTGCCGGACCCCGCCGACCCGAAGGTGCCTGGGGTATATGGCGACACCGAAGTGCAGAGCGTTTCAGTGTTCAACAAACTGCGCCAGATCCTGCGCCAACACGACCTGGACCTGGGCGACATCGTGCAGTTACGGGTGTTTCTGGTCGGCGCCGAAGAGACCGATGGCAAGCTGGATTTTGCCGGGTTGCAGCGCGGCTATACCCAGTTCTTTGGCACGCCCGAACAGCCAAACAAACCGGCGCGCACCGCGTTGCAAGTAGTGGCGTTGCCGTTGCCGGGGGCGTTGGTGGAGGTGGAGGCGATTGCGGCCAGGGCGGTGTGATCACACCCGTCACTGTGTGGATCGTTCCCACGCTCTGCGTGGGAATGCCGCCCCGGACGCTCCGCGTCCCATCGCCTCGCAAGCGCCACGCACTGCACAAGGTGACGCGGAGCGTCACAGAATGTATTCCCATGCAGATCGTGGGAACGATCATCATGGCAGAGGTTCCACCTACTCCTGCAACAGCAATGCCTGCTGCTTGAGCCTGCGTTTTTGCGCAAACGGCAAGCTCTCATCATCCCCATACGGCGCGCTATACCAGTTGCCGTAGCTCGGGTTGGGCAGCAGGAACCAACGCTGGCCTAGCCAATTCACATAGGGTTCGACGGCCTTGCGTTGTGCATCCAGGGTGTTGTGTTCGGCTTGCACAAAGTCTCCCAGCGAGTCACCTGCCATCAACAGCACGCGGGCATGGTTGGCGACCCACTGGCGACGACAGTTCTTGCCATAACCCGCGCTTTCGCAGTGGCCGGTGGGGGTGCTGGCCGCCAGGATCTGTGCGTCGCTCTCAATCGGAAAGCCGCGCAAACGCAGGTTTTTGGCGGTGGCCGCGACCTGGCTGTGCTCGCGGTTGGTGAGGTAGTAAACCTGGATGCCTTTTTGCCGGGCCGCCTGCAGGAACGCTACCGAGCCTGGCAGTGCCTGGGCCTTGGCCTGGTTGACCCAGGTGTTCCAGCGGTCATAGGAATAGACCTGATTATTGATGATATCGCGGGCGTTGAGGGGCACGTTGTCCAACAGCGTTTCGTCGATGTCCACCACCACGGCCGGGGGCAAGCCGGCCATGTTGCGTGGGGCAAAGGGCAGGGCGTCCCAGCTCGGGTCGGCCAGGGCGACATCCAGTTGGCGGGTGGCATTGGCGAAGAGCTGGCGGTAGATCAGCTCGTGTTCGATGGACGTCTGGGTCCAGAGCACTGCATCGAGTTGGTCGTTGGCCGGGGGTGTTTGCTGGCAGCCTGCCAGAGCGGTGGTCAACAGGCAGACACTGGCGAATAACAAGTTACGCATGAGCAAGTCTCGCAGAGGGTAGGCGCGTGGTCAGCACAGTAGCGCAATTACCCGCACAATCAAGGCGTGCACACCAGTGACTGGCGCTCATAGTTCAGCGCCTTGTTCTGCGGTGGTAACGCATAGGTGGCACGACAATGCTGCTCACCCCACTTGATGATCAGCGTGCCCTGATCCTCTTCCACCAGTGCCAAGGCATTGCCATTCGGATCGGCAATCGCCAACTGCTTGCCATTGGCGTCTTCCAGTGAGGCACCAAACGACAGCGGTTGATGCTGGGCATCAAACAACTCAAACAATACGCGACGCCCGCTAGTGCCACTGTAATGCGCCACCACGATGGCGCCACGGCGCGGCACCAGTTGCTGGGTGGCGTTGGTGATTTCCACGTCGCCTCCCAGATCGCGGGTGTCCAGGCTGATCCAGTTGACCCGGTAGGGTTGCGCAGTGGGCACCACGGCATAGCCGTTGTACCCGGTCTCCACCCCGCTGTAGCTGCTGATCTTGGCACCAGAGACGCCTGGTACTTCGGCCAGGGCGAAGGTCTCGCTGACCGTCTGCCCCAGGTTGACGCCACCCGCATGAGCCACCACCGAGCCTGCGAGGTTGAAGTTCTGTGAGTTGTAGCCGTGGCCCTGGCTGTAACCGAGGCTGACATCTGCCACGGCGGTGCGACTGTTGACGTTCACCGAGCCTGAGTCGCCGCTGGTGTCACTGTGGCCGGCCTGCACCGAATAGAAAGTGTCGCTGGTATCGGCCACGTAGCCATTGATGCCCGCTTGGGTGGTGGTATCGCCACGTTGGTGGCTGGTGGTGACAAACGCCCGTGGCGCGCGGGCCTGGCTGCCCAGCGGGAAAGACACCGACAGGTTCACCTGCGTGTCGCTGCTCGGCTCGCCCCAGGTGACGATCTGCTTGGTGCGCGTCACGCCAAGGTTGTAGCTCAGGTCGCCCCAGTTGCCGGTGTAGCCCGCGGAAAAGCTCTGGGAGCCGCCCCGATTCCAGTAGCGTTGGTCGCTGGCGTTCACATACAGGCTGCCGAATTCGCTGTTGCGTCCGATGCTCTGGTTGATGGTCAGGTCGGTGCGGGTTTTCGAGTGGCCGGTGCGTACGCGCAGGTCTTCGCTGCTGTCTTCCACATGGTCGGTGAGGGTGCGATAGCCCTCGGTGGAGTAGCGATAGGCGGCCAGGGTGAAGTTGGTATCGGTGCCGGCAAAGGTCTTGGCGTACAAGGCGCGTACGCTGCTGCCCTGGGAGGTTCGCCCCTGGGCCTTGCTGGACGAATGGGTGGTATCCAGGGAGAACGCACCGAACGAGGTGTTCCGCCCGGCACCGATCGACAGCGCGCTGTAGTCCTCACTGGCTTGCACACCGACAATCCCACTGAGGTTGCTGGTCAAGCCGTAGGCCAGCGTACCGCTGAGAAAGCGCGGGGAGGCCAGGCCATCGGCATTGCTTTTGAACGTGCCCGCCGAGACGCTGTATTTCACCTGGCCTTCGCGCACCATGATCGGCAGGCTGGAGAACGCCTGCATCGTCACCCGGCGCGTGCCGTCGGCTTCAATCACGGTGATTTGCAGGTCACCGTTGGAGCCGCTGGGGTAGATATCGTTGATCTCAAACGGGCCTGGCGCGACGTTGGCGGTGTAGAGGATGTAGTCGTTCTGGCGGATTTCCACCGTCGCGTTGGTCTGCGCCACCCCACGGATTACGGGTGCATAGCCGCGTTCGCTGTCGGCGCGCATGCCATCATCAGAGGCGAGCTTGACCCCGCGATAGCGCACGCTGTCGAACAGGTCAGTGTCGGAGAAAATCTCACCGGCGCTGAACTGGCCCTTGATCGCGGTGACGTCATGCTGCAAGTAAGTGCGGTTGCTGGTGAAGGTGTTCGAGCGATCGGTGCCGCCGCTCAGGTTCGACTCGTTGCGCAGGCGCCAGGCCCCCAGGTTGATGCCGTTGCGCAGGCCCAGGTTATTGGCAATGCGGGTTTTATAGTCGCCGGCGGTGCGGCTGCTGTTGAGCTGGTAGTTGATGAAAGCGGCGGGCACACCGTCGTCCCACAACTGTGGGTCGACATACCCGCGCAAGCCACGCTGCATCGCCACCTGCGGGATACTTGCGAGCAGGCGTAGACGGCTGCTGTCGTAGCGCACGCTGGCGTCTTCGATCATGTCGGCAAGGGCGTAGCAGTCCTGCGGCTGCTGCGGGTCAAGTTTGCCCTCGGCCTGCAAACGGTGCAGGTCGATACCCAGTTGCTTGAGCAGGTCGAGGGTCAGGCAGGCTTCTACACGACCGTTTTTCGGGTTGCGCTTGAAATCGATATCGCGTCGGCCCACCAGCATTTCGTTGCTGTACAGGTCGACGCGGTAATTGCCCGGCAGCACGCTGTTGGCCGAGAGCAATTGCTGCAAGTCCACCGGCGACTGCGAGCCTTGCAGGAAGGTGGTGTTGAAGGTTTGCGCAGCATCATCGGCCATGGTCAGACTGGGCAAGCTGGCAGCAATCGCCAGCGACAGCGTCTTCAACTTCAATACGCCACGTGCGGGCCTGTTGCTGGAAAGAAAAGACATGCGAAGACCTATGACATCCCTGATTGACGGACAGTCGGGCACGCAAACACGCACGCGAAGTGAGCTTGTGAGTTAGCGAAAGTGCTTAGGGGTTAAGTCGCGATTCAGTCGCATACGCCGGTAGCGCAGTGCCGCTAGACAGTGGCGCGCTGTAGTGATTCTGCGCGCCGTAATCATTGATGCTGGAAAACGACAACCGCACCGGCCCGCTGGCAACTGGAGCACTGAGCGCAAACTGTTTTTGTTCGCCGGGCGCAATCATGGTGGAGTCGCTGGCCACTACCGCCTGCACTTTGATGTCGGCCATGGACACGTGGTACAGCGTCGGGTTTTTCACCTGCAACAGGGTTTGGCTGCCGTGTTTGGCCAGCGTCCATTCAAGCTGTGCAGGGGCTTGCAGCGCGCTGCCGGTAAGACCGGCAGGGCGGTAAAAAATCTTGATGCGTTGGCGGATGGCCAACTGCAAGGTGTTCTCGGATTCGCTGGCTTGGGGGATTTCCTGCACATTGAGCCACACCACCGACTCGCGGTCCGTGGGCATGCCGGTGCCCTCATACAGAATGCGCAGCAGTTGTTGTTCCTTGGCGAATACCCGGGCCAGTGGCGGGGTGACGGCAAACGGTGCACGGCTGGCGCTGGCGTCGTTCATGTCGACCCAGGATTGAATCAATACATCCTGGTTACCGTTACGCACGGTGATGTTGGCTTCCTTGTGGTCACCGTCAAACACGATACGGGTGGCATTCAATGAAATGCTGGCGGCGGCCTGGGTAGCCATGAGCAAGCCCAGCAGCCCCAGACATGCGGCGATAGAACGAGGCGGCATGAGGGTTATCCGGTGTAATCAGAAGACAATGGCGAGGCCGCAAGGCCTCGCGCGTTCGGTGCCCGGTGCGCCGAATTATTCGTATTGCAGGATGAACGGCAGGGTGGCGTCACCGCGACCGGCGGTCGACGAACCCGCCGCTGCGGTAGTGACGTAGGCGGCCGCGAAGCTCAGGGTGGCGTCGCCGCCTTCAGTACCGGCACCGTGCATGGTGCTTTCAATGCGTGCGGTGCTTGGCGAGCTGAGGTCAATCAGACTGCCCTTGCTGTCCAGCAGGGCAATACCGACGTTTTGTGCAGTGGCCGAACCCGGGTTCAGGGCCAGTACTTTTTTGCCGGTGACCAGGCCGGAACCGCCGTTGTTGGCGTCAAAGATCATGGCGACCTTGGTGCCCTGGTTGCAGTTGACGTTCAGGTTGAAGTCTTTGGCGGTCACACGACCTGCGGTTGGGTTTTCCGCGGTGCCCATGTCCTTGATCGAAACGTTGCCCATGTCCACCGAAATGGTGCGGTCGGAGTTGGCGCCGTCCACCGAGCACGCGTCGTTGTTGATCACGCCGGTGAAGGTGATTTTGCCGCTGCCGCCCAGGGTTGGCGCTGCTGCTTCACCTTCGGCGAATGCACTGCCGGAGGCCGCGATAATAGCCGAGGCGATAACAGCCAGGGAAAACTTCTTCATGATGATGTCCGTAAGGTTTAGTTGGAAAAAAGTGCTGTTGTTGAACTGCGAGCAAAGAGTAGGCGACGAGGCGGTAGGAGCGAATAAGACGATTCTTATAAGCGCTGGGGCGGGCAGGTTATTTGCACGGTTGCAGCAGTGAAGAGCCAGAAAACAAAGGGCGAAGCCATTGTCCAGAAATGGCTTGCAAGTTATGCGTTAGTTGAAGATGTTACGTTCCAGGCAATAAGCAAGAAGGTCCTGGTCGCTGCTCACTTCAAGTTTGCGCATGGCCGATACTTTTTGTGCGCTGATGGTCTTTGAACTTCGGTTCTGGCGGCGCGCAATGTCACTCACGCTCATGCCGGAAATAAACAGGCGCAGGATCTCGAACTCTTTGGGTGACAAACTTGTAAAGCGCTCGTCAATTGCCGTGAGGGTCTCTATCACCGAGGTCTTTGGCGGCTCCAGGCTGCGATAGTCGCTGTCTTGGGCGATCGCCTTGAGTGCCAGTTGAATCTCGGTATGCAACTGGCTTTTCTGGATGATGCCGACCACGCCCAGCTCTTGCAGGCGGGTGAGAATCAGGTGATTGGAGATCATGGTCAGGATGAGGATCTGTACCTGCGGGAAGTGCCGTTTGAGGTACTCCACCAGCTTCAGGCCATCGCCATAAGGCGAGTCGCCCGGCATGTTGTAGTCGGTAATCACGATGTCAGCGCCTTGATGCTGCAACAGCTCGATCAGGCCGGCCGAACACACGGCCTCGCCGACGACTTGAAAGCGCATGTCACGCTCTACCAGTTCGCGAACGCCAAGCAACACGATCGGGTGATCGTCCGCGATTACCACGTTGAATTTTTTCATAAAGGGCCGTCCGTAGTGCCAGTTCAAGTGAGTGAAGAGTGCCCGAGCTGGAGAGTCTCCAGAACGGCCGACAGACGCTGCATCACAGTCTTCACCTTGAGCTCAAGCGTTGTGTCGAGGCTGCCGCGGTTAAGTGCGCTTTCCAGTTCGATGCAGGCCTGGGCCAGGCTGAGCGCCTGCACTGCGCCCAGAGCGCCGGCGATCGAGTGCAGCAATTGGCCGAGGCCATGAGCATCACGCTGGACCAGGGCCGCGCCGATGCGCTGCATATCCTGCTGCACGCTGCTGATGAACAGCGGGCGCATCTTGTCCGACAGTTGCACGCGATCGTCGAATACTTGGGCGTCAGGCTCAACCGGCGACTTGACTTTGCACAGTTTGATCAACTGATCGCGCAGGGTTTGCAGGCTCAAGGGCTTGACGATCCAGGCGTTCATGCCCACTGCCAGGCAACGTACGCCTTCCTCGCGCATTGCATTGGCGGTCACGCCGATAATCGGCAAGTGTGGATCATGCTCACGCAAGGTTCTGGCCAGTTCATAGCCATTCATCAACGGCATGTTCACGTCGGTCAGCACCAGGTCGAAGGCCTTCGGTTGCCATAACTGCAACGCCTGTTCACCGTTGGCGGCCAGGCTCACCGAGCAACCGAGCGCCTCCAGCTGTTCCTTGATAATCGCCTGGTTGACCGGGTTGTCCTCGGCCACCAGGATGCGCAGCTCTAGCCGCCCGGCGCTTTGTGGCCGGGTCGCTGTGGGTTGCTCGTGCCTGCCGTGCTGCGCCAGTGATACGGTGGGGGCGATGGTGCGTATGTCGTGCATATCCACCACCCAGCCTTGGGCTGTGTGCAGCGGCGGGCTGTGTGCACCGGGCAGGCAGAGCACACGTTGGCCGGGCCATGGCTTAGGGGGATCGCCGGGTAACAGTTCTACCAGTACCGCGTGGTGACTGTCTTTGTCCTGGGTGGTCGCGGCCAGGGCGGCGGTGATTCCCAAGCGGTTGAGCCAGTCACTCATTGCCTGCGCCAGTTCGCGTACCGGTGCCTGCACATACACCGGCGTCGAGCTGGGCTCGATCAGCGGCAGGTTGGTCAGTGCACCACAACACAGTGGCAAGCGCATTTTCAGGGTAAAGCTGCTGCCCAGCCCGGGCTCGCTGACCACGCGGATTTCGCCGTCCATCATCTGCGCCAGCCACCGGCAAATCGGCAGGCCAAGCCCGGTGCCGCCTTCGCTGGCGGTGTCCGGTGCCTGGTAGAACAGATCGAAGAGCTTGGCCTGCTGCGCCTCGGCAATGCCAACGCCGGAATCGGTGACTTGCCATTCCAGGTCGACATTATTGGCGTCGCTGCCCACCACCCTGGCACGAATCACCACGCACCCAAAGTCGGTGAACTTGATGGCGTTGCTCACCAGGTTATTGAGGACCTGGCGGATGCGCATCGGATCGCCCATCAGGCAGTTCGGCAACTGCGGGTCGATGCAACTGTAAAGCTGCAACCCCTTGCGCCGGGCGAAGGCGGCGTAGGTGTGCAAGGTATCTTCGAGCATGTCCAGCGGGCAGAAATCCACGGCTTCTATCGCCATTTGCCCAGACTCGATCTTCGAGACATCCAACACATCACTGATCAGTTGGAACAGTGTGGCGGACGAACGCTGGATGGTGTGCAGGTACGTTTTCTGGTGCGGGTCGAGGTCGGTCAGGCCGAGCAATTCGAGGGTGCCGAGCACGCCATAAAGCGGCGTGCGGATCTCATGGCTCATGGTTGCCAGGAACAGCGTCTTGGCCTCGCTGGCCGCATCGGCGGCATGACGTGCCTCTTCCAGGGCCTGGGCGTCTTCGATGTGCCGGGTGATATCGTTGAATGCATACAGGCGTACGTCTTGAGCCTGATAGCGGGTCGACACAAAGCCGATCTGCAGGTGCCGGCCTTCGATCTCCAAGTGCGTCTCACCGCTCTCGGCGCCATCTTGCTTACCGGCCATTGCCTCCACCAGGCGTGAGGTGCCCGGCCACTGCTGGGCGCGCTGGTTCTCGATCAATACCCTGCCATCGCTGCGTCGCACAACGCATAACCCAGTGGGTGCGGTGTCGATGATCACGCGGCTGAACGCCACGCTTTCGGCGATGCGTTCGTGGGCCAGTTGTGCTGGGGTGATCACCTGGCGTCGATACCATCGGCTGCCAGCCCAACCCAGTGTAATCAGGCTGAACAGCACCAACGCCATGGTGCTCAACGGCCACAATGCGGAGTGAAAGAAGTGCGAGTAGTTCAGGCCATAGACCGCGCTCCAGGGCTGGTCGCCGGCCTCGGTGACCTTGAATTCAAAGCCGTCGGCCGTGAAATGCACACCATCGCTGAGCTGCGCCTGGTTGGCTGGCCCAATCAACCGGTTACCGTCAGGGCCAATCAGGGTAAAGCGATCAAACGCCGAGTGATTCAGCGCGCGCTGTACATCGTCGACCTGCGACACGTCGAGCAGGGTGCCGATCACGGCCTGGCCCTGGGCGTCGAGTGGCAGGCCGATGTAGGCCAGCAAATGTTCGGGTTCGGGGCCGGCCTGCCAATACACCCGATTCTGCTCCAGTGGCTGCGGCGCCTGTGCAAGGATTTGCTGCACGGCGTTGACCCGGGCCACCGGGTTGTCGGTATCCTCGGGGCTTTCCCGGTGCTGATAGCCCACGGACGGAATGGTGATGGCGTAGTCGGCCTGGCGATTGAGCAGGAAGGTTTGCGGCGCCTCGTACGGCGAGGAGGACCAGAAGGCGCTGTAGTAGCTGGTCAAGTGCGCACCCAGGGCAAAAATCGGCGGCCTCGCGGCGGTGCTGATCTGCTGTTCATCGAACTTGACGCTGAAGGGCACCGAAAACGAATACTTCTGGCCCTCGTACAGCGTGCGACGGTTGTCGACCATGCGGCTTTTGAGGCTGACCTGCACGTTGGTGGCGTGCAGCAGTTCGGCCTGGATGCCGGGGTGTGTCAGGCTCTTGAGGTAGGTTTGCTGTTCTGCGAGGTTTTCCATCAGCCGCGCAAAGTGAAAGCGCATCGCGCTGTAGCGAATTTCGACGCCCCGGTGCAGAGACCAGTAATTGGTCAGCATCAGCAGCAACGCGATTCCCATCAACACCATCAAGCCTTTGTTCAGGCGCAATGAGCTGCGGGTAAAGGCTTCGAGAATCGCGTTATTGTGCTTCATCAGGGGTTTCCGCAGGCGCAGGATAAATCGGCACTGGATGGAGCTTACTCCTTATGATCGTGGCCGCCAGCTAGTGAGATGTCGCGGGGCCATCATTGTTCAGTAGCTGCTGAAATTGGTCCGAAGACACTGCGTGAGAGATCAGGAACCCCTGCACCTGATTGCAGTCGATTTTGCGCAGCAGCGCCAATTGCTGCGGGGTCTCCACGCCCTCGGCAACCACCGTCAGACCCAACTTGCGGCCCAGCGCGATAATGCTCGCCAATGCCTGGGCGATGCCTTCGTTGTCGTGGCTGCCCTGCACCAGCGCCTGGTCGATCTTCAGTTCGGTAAATGGCGTGGACACCAGATTGAGGTAGGAGCTGTAGCCCTTGCCGAAATCATCCTGGGACAAACCGAACCCCTTGATCCGCAATCGGCAGGCGCCGGCGTAGAAATTGCTGATGTCCTGCGGCACCGAACATTCCATCAACTCGAAGCAGATCATTCCCGGGATACCATCGTGGTGCAGCACGAACTCCAGCAAACGGTCGGCCAGGTCATGGCTGTTGAGCAAGTGGGTCGGCAGGTTGATCGACACTGGAATTTCATAGCCGCGCTGGCGCCAGTGTTCCTGGGCGTGGATCGCTTGCTTGAGCACCAGCCACAACAGCCGCTCCTCGAGTTCGAACGCCTTGATTGCCGGCAGGAACGCGGCAGGCAGCATCACGCCTTGTTCGGGGTGCATCCAGCGCACCAGGGCTTCGGCAGCGACGATACGGCCGTTGGCCAGGGATTTTTTCGGCTGGAACCAGGCCTGGAACTGGCCGCTGCTCATGGCCTGCACCAGCGTGTGACGGTCGATGTCCATGTGCTCGGGCAGTTCGGGGGTAGGCGTGCGCACCCTGTTCCTGAGTTGGTTGACCAGGGTGCGCAAGGCCTCGGCGTTCACGGGCTTGGAAATCAGGCCAAGCACTTCCACATCGAGGTTTTTCGCCACCAGGCTGGCCGCCATCAGCATGCGCCTCGACGCCGCACTCATGATTGCCAGCGCCGGCTTGCAGCGCAGGCTGGCCAGGCACTGGATAAACTGCACGCCGTCCATGCCGGGCATCAGCAGGTCGGTCAGTACCAGGTCGAAGTCCCGCTGGCGCAGGCGCTCCAGCGCTTCTTTGCCATCCTCGGCGGTTTCGAGCAGGAAGTCTCCCAACTCGCTGAGCAAGTTCTGCAGGTAGATATGCTGCAGGGGATGGTCCTCGACAATCAGAATACTAAGGGGCTTCATGGGTGATCCGTGCATAAGGCGCCAGGGAGTTGAATAGAGCCCGCAACGCAAAGGGTTTGACCAGGCAATGGTTCATGCCGGCGGCCAGGCACAGGTCGGCCTCGCCGCGCATGGCGTTGGCGGTGGCCCCGATAATCGGCAACGTGCAGCCCTGGCGCCGCAGTTCACGCGCCAGTTCATAGCCGTTGATATGGGGCATGTTCACATCCGTCAACACCACGTCGAAGTTGCCGGCGGTGTGGAGCTGCAACGCTTGCTGACCGTCGGCCGCCAGCTCCACGGTGCAGCCGAGTTCTTCCAGTTGATCACGCAAAATCAGCTGGTTGATGATGTTGTCCTCGGCCACCAGCAGGTGCAGGTTGAGTTTGTTCAGATCCCGCCGGTGCGTTTGCTCATCGGCACGGGCCACCCATAGCCCTTGCGCCTGGCTCACGGCCTGATGAATAGCCCCCAGGTGGTTGAGGTTGACGTGCCAGGCGCCGGCGTCGGCTTCTACGCCGGGGCAGGCGTTGCTGCTCACGTGAATCACCGGCCCGGGCCACTCGGGCACCAGCAACGGGTCGACACTGCCGGGGTGCACTTGCAACAGCAGATGTGTGTCCGCCAGCGTCGGCAAGCCGGCTTGGGCCCTCGCGCCCCAACGGCGCAACCAGCCGGCGATGGCGTTTGCCAGTTCCGGGATCGGCGAGGCTACGTAAATGGTCTCGGCCAGCAACGGTGTCATCGGTGGAACAGATGCTTCTTCCAACGGCAGGATCAGGCTGAAACTGCTGCCCAGGCCGAGTTCGCTGACCATGCGGATATTGCCGTTCATCAACTCCGTCAGACGCTGGCAGATAGGCAGGCCCAGGCCGGTGCCGGCGACCACATTGGTATTGCCCTCACTCTGGTAAAACGGCTCGAAGATCATCGCCTGGTCTTCCTGGGCGATACCTTTGCCGGTGTCCGAGACTTGCCACAACAGACTGGAGCGTTCTCCGTCGCGGCCCAGCACTTTGACCCGCAGCACCACGCGCCCATAGTCGGTAAATTTCACCGCGTTGTTGAGCAGGTTATTGAGAATCTGGCGGATGCGCGTTACGTCGCCGATCAGACGTTCCGGCAGCTTGGGATCAAAGCAGGCATACAACTGCAGGCCCTTGGCGTGGGCCGCTGCGGCGTAGCCCTGGATGATTTCATGCACAAGGTCCAGCGCAGAGAACTCGCCCATCTCCAGTGCCAACTGCCCGGCCTCGATCTTCGATACGTCCAGCACATCGCAGATCAGTTGCAGCAAGGTCGACGATGAGCCTTCGATCGCCTGCAAGTAGTCCTTTTGTTGTGCATCCAGTTGCGTGCGCGCCAGTAGTTCCAGGGTGCCGAGCACGCCATACAGCGGTGTACGGATTTCATGGCTCATGGTCGCCAGGAACAGGGTTTTTGCCGCGTTGGCTGCGTCCGCCGATTGCCGCGCCTCTTCCAGCGCCGCCTCGACCTGCTTGCGCGCACTGATGTCACTGAAGGCGCAAAACAGCACGTCTTCGCCTTTGTAGCGGGTGGGTGCACTGCTCAGGTACAGGTGACGGCCATCGATGGTTTCAAAGTAGTCACTGCGCTCGGAAGGTCCGTTGGCAAAGGCTTGCTCGATCCAGCCGGCGCGCAGCGCCTCGCGCTCCGGCCCGTTACCCAGCCATTGCTGGGCCAGGGCGTTTTCCAGTACCACCTGGCCGTCGGTGCGGCGCAGCACGCAGAGGGCCACAGGAGCGGTCTGGATCACATCGCGGCCGAAGGCTTCGCTTTCGATCAGCGCCTGGATGCGATGGATCGACGGAATGATAAAACGCTGGTCGACGCGGCGCATCACCAGCCCGATCAGCGTCAGGCTGAACAGGCAGAGCAACAACGAACCGAGCAGCTGTTTCCACAGGCCAGTGACCACTGCACGCAGGTCGATGGAGTACATCAACTGCCACTCAGAGGACTTCAGGTGTTTGCGAATCACCAGGTGGTCGGGTAGCCAGCCGTTGCCGACAAAACCGAAAAAACTGTCTTCGCCGGGCCTCAGCTGTTGCTGGCTCAACTGTGTATCGGTGCTGTTGGTGAACACCAGCATGCCCTGGGAATTGAGCATCATGAACTCGCCGGCGCTCTGGTCGCTGAGTGTCGAGGAGACTTCACGGCTATCCATCTCCAGGCCGAGCCAGCCGGAGTCGGGGTCGCGTTCGTCCAGGCGGATGAAGATGTACAGGTGCGAGTGCTGTTCAGTCCTGTCGCTCAGCCAAAGTTCGTTAAGTGTGGCCGGGTCGGTGTGCTGCAGGGCCTTGAGGCGGTTGAGCATGCATTTGGAAATCGGCAATACCTGCGCGGTGGCGTCGTAAAGGCGCATCACTTGCGGGTTGGGGCCGGCGTTGACATAGAGTAGGTTCAGCTGTTTGGCCTTCAGGTAGTCGCGCATGCGTGCGGTCAGCCAGATGCTCCACTGGTTGCCCGATGTGTCGCCCAATTCCAGGTGCTGTTCTTCGGCCGAGGATGGATAGACCCTGGACTGCTTGCGCACTGCCGACAGGCTCAGGCTTTCGAGCAGGGCTTGGCGGTTGGTGAAAAAGGTATGGGCTTCGGCAATGGCGCTGCTCATGTAGCCGCGGCGCTGGGAGATGTCGTTGTTGAAGGTCGACAGCAAAAAGGTATAGACCCCGCTGAGGATGCCTACCAGCAGCACGCTCGCAAAAATACGAAGCAGCCTTCTGGCTGCTTCGGGTCGGGAGAGGACGGGGTTGATCTGGAGCAGATAACTTTTCAATCGCATCGGCGGACTTTACGTCTGGGCCTTTGCCGGTGGCATAAGACGATCCTTAAAAATCACCTACTTGTAGTACATATCCACCACCACGGCAGCATCGAACGCTCCTGGAATCGGTAGGGTGCGCCACTTGAGGTCGGCCCGGAATTCATCGTGGCTCTGGCCCAGGCCCATCAGTTCCTGCAGCGTGAACCAGTTATTGAAGGGCAGTTGCTGCTGGCTCTCGGCGCGAGATAGCGAGATGCCGACTGAGCTGTTGTTGTCCGGCACCAGCAGGCCATTGTTCACACTGCCGCCGCCCGGCGTGGTGGCGAAGCGTGCGCTGACGGTATAGGGCGTGTCGCAACCCTTGCGCAGGTTCAGGCTGAAGTTTGCGCTGCTGGCGACTTCACCGATCGAGGCTTTGCGCGAAGGTGTGGGGAAGTTGACCACGCTGGGGCTGATGGTCAGTTCGGGAGTGCAAGGCACGAAGCGGATATCGTTCATGCCAGTGACCACATAATTGAAGTTGCTGTTGGGGCGTGAGTTGAGCCCGCGCACGCCGTCCAGTTGGAACACGCGGTAAGAGGTCAGCGTGCTGGCCTGGCCGCTCGGTGGCGTGGGGTCGTACTTCTCGATGAACACGCTGAAATTGAGGGTGAAGCGCGCCTTGTCCCAGCCCACGCAGTTGGACAAATTGCAGCCTCGGTCGGAGAAAAAACCGGTACCGACCTTGCCGGTACTTTGGGTAATCGGTTGGTTGTTGTAGCGAATGCCCACGCGAATCCCGGTGCCGATACTCACGCTGGCGGGGTTGACGTAGAAATACACTTCCTCACGGCCGTGGAGGTAGTCGTCCTTGCAGATGACATTGGTCGAGCGCGGGCCTGATTCCCAAATGATAGTGCCGTTAGGTGCGTCGGCGGCGACCGCCAGCGCCGTACCCAGCGCTTCCTGGGTGATGATCGAGTTGGTGCCGTCCTCGCGGCAGGCCAGTGCGTGGCTGGTGGCGGGCAAGACCGCGCAGGCCAACACCAGAAGCGGTAAACAGCGTTTGGTCAGTGACATCGGTTCAAATACCCCGTGATTTATCAGTTGAGCGCCGTGCTATGACGGGCTTGCAAACCGATATCGGTGATTTCGGTGAAGTGGAGAGTGGTGCCCTTGGGTACAGCGTCGAGCGCGGTCAGGGTTTTGCGTTCATGAGGCTTGAGCAGCAGGTAATCGCTGAGTGTCTGGCTGTCGGTTCGCAGGTTGACCAGCGATAGGTGGAAGGCGCTGGGGTTGTTGGCCGTCACCGTGCGCCCGTCGCTGCTCCATACCAACTGCTGCACCGCCTCGGCCGAGCCGCCCAGGAGTGCGGGAGGGCGATAGAACAGCTTGAGCCGCTGGCGGATCGCGAATTGCACGCTGTTGGGGTCTTCGACCTTGAGCGGGATTTCCATGATATTGAGCCAGAACAGCGATTCACGATCGCTGGGCAAGCCCTCACCGGCATACAGTATGCGCAGCTTGTGATGCTCCCCGGCGCCCAGTTGTACCAATGGCTCGGTGGCGGCAAAGGGCACGGTACGGTCGGCTGATTCGTCCTCGCTGGTGATCCAGGTTTGCACCACCACTTCCCGCGAGGCCTGGTTGACCACGCTGATACCGGCGGCCTTGTCCTGGCCGAAATAGATCAGGCGGGTGCCTTCGATCTTCAGCGCCGCATTGGCAGGCGGGGGCGCAAGCACCAGCAGCCCGCAGGCCAGCAGCACCGCTCTGAGTATAAACATGAACACGGCAATTCCATGGTCGGGTGAGGGAACGCAGACCATGGTAGGTAGCGAGTGGCACGAAGGCTTTGAGGCGATTCTTAAAAGTACGGTGTGCCCCTGATTGCCGTTTCAGAATCGCCTTAAAGTCAGGGTTCACCCCTGACGGTTACTTTGCTCAGCGTTGAATGATCGACGCGGATGCCCAACTGTCAGGTTTACCCTATGTCCAATAAAGCGTTACGCCTTCTGATTGCCGATGCAGAGCTTTTGCAACGGATCAAGATCGAGAAAATGCTCAACCAGCTGGGCTATCACCGCATCGCCCCGTTGAGTTCGTTCGACGAGTTGCAGGCACTGACACGCTCGGGCGTTGTGGCGTTTGACCTGCTGATCATCAACACTGCGCTGGTGCACTCACGGCAGGTCAACCTGCTCAAGTACTGCCATGACAACCCGTTGATCCGCCACACGCTGATCTATGACGGGCAATGTGCGCAGCGCTCTGTGGTGTCGGTCTCGGTTAGCCAGACCCTGCACCTGTCATTGTCACAGTCGCCCGACTTCACCTCCCTGCGTCGCTGCATGGAAATTGTCGATCCGGCACACAGTTCTCCGATCGCTGAGTGGCCCATGCTGCACGCCGTGGACGGCCGAGCGTCCCAGCCTTCGATTAGCCCGCGGGCGGTCTATCAAGGCGACCCGACGGTGGTGGCATGTGCCGTGGGGTTGTTTCCCAAGCGCTGATCGTATCGTGCAGCATCAGTCACGCCAGACGGGCAGATCATCATGGTCCAGTGCCCAATGAGGTTGCCGTGGCCGCAGGCACACACCACCGACCCAGCGCTCATGGCTGGCGTGGTCCAGCCAGCAGGCATTGCCGTCCAGTACCTGCTGCGCCAGTGGCGTCAGCGCCAATACGCGGCGCGGCCACTCCATGTTCGTTTCGGTCTCGATCAGCAGCGGCGCCGTCCCATCAATCAATGGGCGCAGCAGCGCGTGAAACATCATATCGCCCAGGAAAGGCAGTGGCTCGCGCTTGGCCATCAACTCGGCAAACACCCGACCGAAAGGCACAGGCCCGACCTCAGTAATATATTTCAAGGACAAACGTTCAGTCAGTGACAACCCGTCCTCGAGACCCGGCAACTCCTGTAACTGACGCCGTAACGCCGGCGCCAGAAAGGGCAGGGCAGGGTGATTGCCATGGGCCAGTTCCGCGAGCTTGAGCGGTGAGCTGTCGCAGTAAGCCGACCAGGCCCGTTTGGCCAACTGCACTGCGTCGTCGTCGATCAAGCGCCGCTGCGGCCAGAGCCAGGCCAGCACATCGGGGGCCAATTGGCCTATGCCGATAAATCGCTCGACGCCGGGAATTCGGTCTGCCTCAATCAGCTCCAGCTTGCGCGGCGCCTGCTCAAGGCCAGCCAGGGCGCGGACCAGGAACAATTGATCGTAGGCGTCCGCCTCGCACCACAGCACACTGTGATCGGCGTTGTTCAAGGCTTGTAGTTGGTTGTATTCATCGTTGATGCGATGCGCAACTTCAGTGGAGTCAAGGGCAAAGGCCTGACTGATAAAGGTACTGCGCATCGCTCGGAACGCTTCGCTGGGTAGTTCACGCACTGGCCCCATGCACAACGGGTCAGTGAGCATCCGGAACTGTCCCTTGAACCCGGCCACTTGCAGGCTGTGGGCAATATCATTACCACACCGCCAATGAGTGGTGCGGGATTCATCGCTGGCATCGAAACCAGGGTGGCGGGCGGCAAAGTCGAGGGCGTCGACGTGGGCCTTGAGCTTGGGCCAACTGGCGAAGCCCAGCTGTTTGGCTACCTGCCATTGAGCCTGGGACAAGGTTGCGCTGGGGTCTAGGCTTTTCAGCTGCGACAACAGTTCCTTGGCGCGCTTGCGCTGCTGCTCAAGGTTGAGGCGGCCATGGGTAGTGGAGGCTAAAGGGCGTTGCGACATACGAGCTCCTTGCACAAACCTTTTCCGCTTCAAGGTTGGGAGTCGTAGAAATGAGGTGGAGCTGGGATGTCTTGGGCGCAGCCCTTTCCGCGGAAGGTGGCGTAGAGAGCGCCAGACGGGAAATATAGGCAGCATTGCCGTTCGGTGCAACCCTGAAAATGTGGGCATTGCCCCAGTGCCACTCAGTCAAGCGCAGTCCCTGTGTGGCAGCGGGCTTGCTCGCGAAAGCGGTAGGTCAGTCGCTGCATCTGTTACTGCACCACCGCTTTCGCAGGCAAGCCAGCTCCCACATTGGATCTTCGTTGCTTTGAGCATTGCGTTCGCTTAATTCATCGGCATTGGAGCGGGTGCTGTTTTACTTGTCCTGGCGCGCATCCAGGGTTTTTTGATGCTCGGCCAGGAAGGGTTGCTCCGCGGGGTCAAAACGATCAATCCCGGCAGTGAAGCGGTGCCAGTAGGGGTACAACGGCTGACGGCGAGTGACGGCTTCGATGCGCGCCGACTGCTCTTCGGTGAGTTTCAGCTCGGTGGCCGCCAGGTTATCGCGCAGGTGTGCTTCCGTACGGGCGCCGATAATCAGCGAGGTGATCCCCGGGCGATCCTTGAGCCAGGCCAGGCAGGTGCGGGCGACCGAGACGCCGTGTTCATCACCGACGGCGGCGAGGGTCTCGATAATGTCCAGCGCACGCTCCTGGTCGTGGACGTAGGGTTCCGGCCAACCGCTGCCCTGGCGGGTATTGGCGGGCGGCTTGTGCCCGCGTCGGGTCGTGCCGGTCAGCAAGCCTTCGCCCATCGGGCCCCATACCAAAGTGCCAACCTGCTGGTCCAGGGCCAACGGCAGCAACTCGTACTCGGCCTCGCGGGATTCCGGGGTGTAGTAGATCTGCTGGGTAATCGGCTTGAGCATGCCGTGCAGTTCAGCCTTGCCCAGGGTTTTCATCATCTGCCAGGCGGTGAAGTTGCTGGTGCCGAAGTAGCGGATCTTGCCCGAGCCGACCAACAGGCGCAGGGCTTCCAGGGTCTCTTCGATTGGCGTCATGCCGTCCCAGTTGTGCAGTTGGTACAAGTCGATGTGGTCGGTGCCCAAGCGCTTGAGGCTGGCTTCGCAGGCGCGGATCAAGTGGTAGCGCGACGAGCCGGAGTTGTTGGGGTTGTCGTCTACCGGGCTGCGGCCCTTGGTGGCCAGCAGAATGTCGTTGCGCTTGTCGCCCAGCGCCTTGCCCACCACTTCTTCGGCCAGGCCGTGGGAATAGAGGTCGGCGGTGTCGACCATGTTCACCCCGGCGTCGAACGCCATATCGAACATGCGCTTGGCCAGGGGCACGTCCACCGCACCGCATTTTTCAAACTCTGCGCGACCGCCAAAGGGCACGGTGCCCAGGATGATTTCCGATACCAGCAGGCCGGAATGACCCAGTTGTCGGTACTGCATGTTGCCTCCTACTTAACGTTGCACGTGAAGGTGTGAACGACGGGGGCGGCGATAGTTTGAATTTTTTCATGAAATCCTCGCGCCAGGCTTGGCTGCGACGTGCACGAGGGATTGTTTCGCTGGATGAAATGCTGGATTGTGAATCCTGGTCATTCCGCCAGACATGGCAGTGGTAGAACATCCCTGGCGTCGATACCCACTCATTTGGAGCCTGTCATGACCCAGCCTGCGATCAAACTCTATGGTTTCCCCCTGTCCGGCCATTCCCACCGGGTCGAACTGATGTTGTCCCTGCTGGGGCTGGCGAGTGAATTTATCCTGGTGGACCTCAAGCAAGGTGCGCATAAAACGCCTGAGTTCCTCACCACCCTGAACAGCTTTGGCCAGGTGCCGGTGATTGATGACGGCGGCACGGTACTGGCCGACTCCAATGCGATCCTGATTTATCTGGCCAGCACCTATGGCCGCGGCGAATGGCTGCCGAGCGACCCTGTCGGGCAAGCCCGGGTGCAGCGTTGGCTCTCGGCCGCCGCCGGCCCACTCCATGCCGGGCCTGCCACGGCGCGCTTGGCCACGGTGTTTGGCGCCGAGGTGGACACTGTCAGTGCAATCAACCGTGCCCATGCCTTGCTGAGCGTGATGGAACAGCAACTGAACCAGAGCCGTTTCCTCGCCAGTGAGCAGCCCAGCATTGCCGATATCGCTTTCTACACCTACGTGGCCCATGCGCCGGAAGGCAATGTGTCCCTGGCCGACTACCCTGAGGTACGCGCCTGGCTCGCCAGCATCGAAGCACTGCCGGGTTTTGTCGGCATGCCGCGCACGGCTGTCGGTTTGCAATCGAGTTGAAGCCCAACACCTGTGGCGAGGGAGCTTGCTCCCGCTGGGCTGCGCAGCAGCCCCAACAAGGCTGCCGTATTTATTCAGCCAAACCGCGCTGGCAGCTTTCAGGGCCGCTGCGTGCCCCAGCGGGAGCAAGCTCCCTCGCCACAGGGGGACACATAATCAGAAGGCGTAAAGATGGATCGATTTCATGAAATGCAGGTGTTCCTGGCCGTGGCCGAGGAGGAGGGCTTCGCTGCTGCCGCCCGGCGCCTGAACACGTCGCCGCCCAGCGTGACCCGCGCCATTGCCGCCATGGAACAACGCATCGGCACGCAGTTGCTGGCGCGCACCACCCGCAGCCTGCACTTGACCGAAGCCGGCCAGCGTTACTTGGACGATTGCCGACGCATCCTTGCCGAGCTGGACGAAGCCGAGGAAGCGGCGGCGGGCAGCTACTCCATCCCGGGCGGCCAGTTGACGGTGACCGCACCGGTACTGTTTGGCGAGCTGTATGTGGCGCCGGTACTGGGGGATTATCTGGACCGTTTTCCGTTGGTGAGTATCAACGCCTTGCTGGTCGATAGGGTGGTCAATATGACCGACGAAGGTGTTGACGTGGCGGTGCGTATCGGCCACCTGCAGCAATCCGGGCAGCAAGCGATCAAGGTCGGCGAAGTACGCCGGGTGGTGTGCGCATCGCCGGCTTATCTTGACCAACACGGGCGCCCCCAGCGCCCCGAGCAGTTGCGTGAGGCCAAGCTCGTCACCTCATCGTCCAGCCAACTGGTCAGTGAGTGGACATTCGTTGACGCCGGCCAGCCGCTGAAGGTACCCATCGAGCCACGCCTGGTTGTCACCGCCAACAATGCCGCGATCAACCTGGCCCGCCTGGGGTGGGGCATGACGCGGGTGCTGTCTTATCAAGTCGCGGCAGCGGTGGCGGCGGGGGAACTGGAACTGGTACTGGAGGATTTCGAACCGGCGCCGCTGCCGATCCACGTGGTGTTCCAGCAAAACGGCCGAGTACCGGCCAAGGTCAATACGTTTGTGGATTTCCTCAGCCATCGCCTCGGGCAGGACCCGGCCCTGAACGCCGCGACCAAGCAGCGTGCCTGATGGAGCGTTATCGCGATATGCAGCTGTTTGCCGCGCTGGCCGGGCAACCCAGCCTGGCGTCGGCGGCACGTCATGCGCAGGTTTCCGGGCCGACGCTGGTACGTGCGGTTGCGCGCCTGGAGGCACGCCTGCGTGTGGTGTTGCTGCATCGCAGCACCCGTGGGGTCAGCCTGAGCGACGCAGGCCAGGCTTACCTTGCCGACTGCGTGCGCCTGCTGGCAGCGGTGGACGCGGCCGAGGCCTCGGCCAACGGTTTGCATGTGCAGGCCCAGGGCGACCTGCGGATATTTCTGCCGTTACTGTTCAGCCGCTATGTCATGGCGCCGCTGTTGGCCGGTTATGCGGATCGCTACCCAGCGGTGCGTGTCATCGCGCATTACCACGACTATTTCCCTAACCTGCACGTAGAAGGGCTGGACGTGGCGGTGCTGGTCGGCGAATTGCCCAGTTCGTCGCTGATTGCGCGGCAAGTCGGGCAGGTGGGCACTGTCCTTTGCGCCAGCCCCGCTTACTTGGCGACCCGGGGCGAACCCCGGCATCCGGCTGAACTCAAGCAGCATCATCTGATTGCCAGCGCCGACCCGGTGCACTGGGATTTCCCGCATTACACCCTCAAGGCTCGCGCCCGGCTGCGTTGCGCCACTGTCCAAGGCGCGATCAATGCAGCGGTGCAGGGGGCGGGCGTGATTCGAGCCTTGAGTTACCCACTGCACGAACACCTGGCGAGCGGCCAGTTGCAGCGCCTGTTGCCTACCTTCGAGTTGCCGCCGCAGCCGGTGCATGTGGTCTACCGCGAAGGCCGTCATGCGTCGATGCGCGTGCGCAGCTTTGTCGACTACTGCGTCACCGCGTTGCGCGAGCATCCGGCGTTTCAGTTGGCGTAATAGTGGATTGCCCTGGGTGGGCATTCTCTCCATTACGGCCTGGGCGCAGCATGCTCGTATCTAACCGGAGGTGAGCGCCATGCACTCGATTGAAGCAACCCCTTGGCATGTCGGCGAACGACACATGCAGGAAAGTGCCGGCGTCTCTGAACGCATGGCCATGATCGGGCCCAAGGTCATTCGTGATCATTTGCCTGAGCAGCACCGCGATTTTTATCCGCTGCTGCCGTACTTGATCGCGGGTGTGGTGGACGAACAAGGCATCCCCTGGGCAACGATGCTGGAAGGCGCTCCAGGGTTTGCGCATTCACCGGACCCACACACGCTGCAGATCGACAGCCTGCCCGCCAAAAGCGATCCCGCCTGGACTGGGATAACGGATGGCGCGGCGATCGGCCTGCTGGGCATTGACCTCAACACCCGCCGCCGCAATCGCATGAATGGCCGGATCGGATCGCTTGAGGATGAGGGCTTTGCGGTGGACGTAGTGCACACCTTCGGCAATTGCCCCAAATACATCCAACTGCGGCCCGTCGCTGGCATTGCACGCAAACCCGGCAACCTGGCCGAGCGCAGCCGCCGCCTGGACGATGCGGCTCAAGCGCTGATCCGCCAAGCCGACACCTTCTTCGTCGCCAGCTACGTCGACCAGCACGGCGAACGCTCGGTGGACGTTTCCCATCGCGGCGGCAACACGGGGTTTGTGCGGGTGGAAGGCAACGTACTGACCATCCCGGATTTTGCCGGCAACCTGTTCTTCAACACCCTCGGCAACCTGCACGCCAACCCGGTGGCGGGGTTGTTGTTTGTTGATTTTGAGACCGGTGACGTGCTGCAAGTGGCCGGGCGTACTTCGTTGATCCTGAGCGGGCCGCAAGTGGCTGAGTTCGAAGGCGCGCAGCGCCTGTGGACGGTAACGGTGGAACATGTGGTCCGCCGCCCGGCAGCATTGGCGTTGCGGTGGCAATTCGCGGAGTTTTCGCCGCACAGCCTGGCGATGGGTACTTGGTAGCCTGGCGCACTCTCCCAGGCGCAGCCTATCCAGTGTGGGAGCTGTCGAGCCCCAGCGAGGCTGCGATGGCGGCGGCACGGTCAACATATTCATTGCCTGACCCACCGCTATCGCGGCCTCGCTAAAGCTCGACGGCTCCCACAGGGGAATGTCATTGTCCGCTGGGTTTGCGCGTTTTCATCAGGCCCCCGGGCATTCCCGGTTCAGCGCTTCCCCCATGAAATGTTGCTGGATGTTGAACCGTCAGCGTGGGCAGAGTCTCTAGGTTAGCCTTGTCTTCCTACTGACAAACAAGGATTGGTCATGCAACGAAAGGTCATTAATCCCACGACGGTATTCAACTCCCTGCAATACGGTTTCAGCCAGGCCATGGAAGTGCCAGAGGGTCGGCGGATCATGCTGTCCGGGCAGGTGGGGGTTGATGCTCAAGAGCGTACGGTGGGCCCAGGTATTGCCGAGCAGACGGCCACGGCGTTGGACAATGTCGAAAAGGTGCTGACCGAGGTGGGGGGCGACCTGTCTCATGTGATCATGCTGCGGCTGTATATCGTCGAATCTGCCCGGGATCAGCAGGAGCCGATTGTCGAGGCGCTGCGCCAGCGCTTCGCGCACAACCCGCCGCCGTCTTCGTGGATTATCGTCAGTGGGTTGTCGTTGCCTGAGTGGTTGATCGAGGTTGAGGCGGAGGCGGTGGTTCCATTCAGTTAGGGCTTTTGCAGGAGCGAGCTTGCGAAAAAACCATAGCCGCCGCACTTATTCAGGATGCACGCGTTATCGTTGACGTTTTTCGCGAGCAGGCTCGCTCCTACAGCCATTCAATACCGAATCATCACCGACTTAAGCTCGGTGTAATCCTCAATAAACGCACCACCAAACTCCCGGCCTAACCCCGAAGACCGGCTGCCGCCAAACGGCACCGCCGGGTCGAGCAGGGTGTGCATGTTCACCCACAAGGTGCCTGCCTTGATCGCCGGGATCATGCGCAGGGCCTTGCCCAGGTCGTTGGTCCACAGGCTGGCACTCAACCCGTAGGGCCCGTGGTTCATCAGCGCCAGCAGTTCGTCTTCGTCGTCGTAGGGCAGGAAGGTGGCGATGGGGCCGAAGGTTTCTTCGTTGAGCAGGGTGTCGTGCAGGTGGTTGGCCAGGATCACGGTGGGTTCGACGTAGCAGCCGGGACGGTCGATGAGGTGGCCGCCGTGGATGATCGTGTTGTTTTCGGTGCGGGCCTGGTTGAAGTAGCCGAGCAGTTTTTGTTGGTGTTGCTGGTGGGTCACCGGGCCGAATTCGGTGTGTTCATCCAGGGGCGAGCCGATGGTCAGGCGGCTGAGACGCGCCTTGAGTTTTTCCAGCACAGCGTCGATTTGCGAGCGGTGCACGAAGAAACGTTCGGCCGCTGCGCAGATTTGCCCCGAGTGCAGGAAACCCGCTTCGATAATGCCATCCACCGCTTTGTCTACATCCATGTCGCGCAGGAAGCCGGCGGCGTTCTTGCCACCCAGTTCCAGGGTCGCGCGGGTCAGCCCGGCGCCCATGGCACTGCGGCCTACTGCAATACCGGTGGGTACTGAGCCGGTGAAGGACACCTTGTGCGTGCCGGGATGTTCCACCAGCCCCTTGCCGACATGGCCGCCGCCGGTCAGCACGTTGAGCACCCCCGCCGGCAAGCCGGCGTCGATGGCCAGTTCGGCGATGCGCAGCAGGGTCAGCGGCGTGAATTCGCTGGGCTTGATGATGATGCTGCAGCCGGTCACCAGCGCCGAGGCCAGCTTCCAGATGGCGATCATGGTCGAGAAATTCCACGGCACAATGCCTACCACCACGCCCGCCGGTTCGCGCAAGGTGAAGGCGGTGTAACGCTCGCCATTGAACGAAGGCAGGGAGGGCGTGAGGGTCTGGCCGCTGAGCTTGGTGGCCCAGCCTGCGTAATAGCGCAGGAAGTGCGCGGCCTGGTCGACCTCAACGGCGCGGGAAATCTGGATGATCTTGCCCGACTGGCAGGTTTCGATCTGCGCCAGTTCTTCGCGGTGCTGTTCCAGCAGGTCGGCCAATTTAAGCAGCACGTTGCCGCGGATGGCGGGCGCAGCCTGGGACCACAGCTGAAAACCACGGTTGGCAGAAGCGACCGCAGCGTCGATATCCGCCAGGTCAGCATCGGCCACGTCGGCGATCACCTGGCCGGTGGCGGGGTTGGTCACGCTCAGGCGTGCGTCGGTGTGGCTGTGCACACTGGCGCCGTCGATAAACAGCCCATGGCGGCGACGCAAAAAGGCTTCCACTTGAGGCAGCAACGGGATATCGCTCATGGCAGGTTCCTGGCAGTTCACAAAGAAACCCCGAGGTTAACCAACGCACTGATAAGCGGCTTGACTGTGCCTGCCAGCTTTTATGCCTGTGCCTGCCGTGCTTGTGAAAAGTACAAGCTTGCCTGCCGAACGTGCATTTCCCGCCTGCACGACCCGTTTGATACTGGCCCTGCATCCCGCGCCGTTCCACGATTCGGAGCGCCTGCCGGACTTCCAATAATAAGCAGGGCCGTCCATGAAAAAGCCAAACCCGCTCCTCGAAGACCTCAAGCCTCTTCTGCCTGCCATTGCCGCGAACGCCAGCCGTGCCGAACAGCTGCGCCAAGTGCCGGATGAGAATATCGCGCTGCTCAAAAGCATCGGCCTGCACCGCGCCTTCCAGCCCAAGGCATTCGGTGGCCTGGAACTGTCGCTGCCCGAATTCGCCGACTGCATCGCCTTGCTCGCCGGCAGTTGCGCCAGCACCGCCTGGGCCATGAGTTTGTTGTGTACCCATAGCCATCAACTGGCGCTGTTCTCGGCGCAGTTGCAGGAGGAGATCTGGGGCGCCAACCCGGATGCCACGGCCAGCAGCAGTATTGCGCCGTTCGGTCGGGTGACCGAGGGCGAGGGCGGCGTGTACTTCAGTGGTGAGATGGGCTGGAGCAGCGGCTGTGACCATGGCGAGTGGGCGATTGTCGGCTGCCGTCGCCAGAATGCCGAAGGTACCCAGGATTACTGCTTTGCCGTGCTGCCGCGCAGTGACTATCAGATCCGCGATGACTGGTTCGCGGCCGGCATGAAAGGCAGCGGCACCAAGACCCTGATCATCGACAACGCCTGGGTGCCTGAGCACCGGATCCAGAAGGCCAAGGACATGATGGAAGGCAAGTCCGCAGGCTTTGGTCTCTACCCAGACAGCCAGATTTTCTACGCGCCGTACCGGCCGTATTTCGCCAGTGGTTTTTCCACCGTCAGCCTCGGCGTGGCCGAGCGCATGCTGGAGGTGTTCCGCGAAAAAACCAAAAACCGTGTGCGCGCCTATACCGGTGCCGCGGTCGGCGCAGCGACCCCGGCGCTGATGCGCCTGGCCGAGTCCACCCACCAGGTGGCCGCTGCTCGGGCGTTTTTGGAGAAGACCTGGCAAGACCACGCCGAACACAGCGCCGCCCACCGCTACCCAGCGCGAGAAACCCTTGCGTTCTGGCGCACCAACCAGGCCTACGCCACCAAGATGTGCATCGAAGCGGTGGACCGGCTGTTCGCCGCCGCTGGTGGCAATGCCTGGTTCGAACACAACGAAATGCAGCGCCTGTTCCGCGATGCCCACATGACCGGCGCGCATGCCTACACCGACTATGACGTGTGCGCGCAGATCCTTGGCCGTGAGCTGATGGGCCTGGAACCCGACCCGAGCATGGTGTAGCTGCGTTTTCCCTACAACAATCAGGGCGGCCCAAAGAGGCCACCCGGGAGTCTTGCATGTCCGACGTATTCGACCCACGAGCCTTTCGTCGCGCCTTGGGCAATTTTGCCACTGGCGTGACCGTGGTCACCGCCGCCACCGCCTCCGGGCGCAAGGTGGGCGTGACGGCCAACAGTTTCAACTCGGTATCCCTCGACCCGCCGCTGGTGCTGTGGAGCATCGACAAACGCTCCAACAGCCATGCCGTGTTCGAGGAGGCCAGCCACTTTGCCGTAAATGTCTTGGCGGCGGACCAGGTGCACCTGTCGAACAATTTTGCCCGCCCCCGTGAAGACCGCTTCGCCCTGATCGAGTACGAGCCGGGGGAGGGGGGCTCGCCGGTATTCGCCGATTGCTCGGCGCGTTTTCACTGCGAGAAATACCAGCAGGTGGACGGCGGCGACCATTGGATCATGATCGGCAAGGTGGTAGCCTTCGATGATTTTGGCCGTGCGCCGCTGCTCTATCATCAGGGCGCCTATGCCGAGGTCCGGGCGCTGCCTCCCTGCGCGCCCGAAGCAGTTTAGAACGGCACGGCGACCACCAGTTGGCTGTAGACATTGGTGCCGTTGCCGCCGACCTGATTGCCACCGGTATCGGCTGATTTATCGGGTTTGTACAGGCCCAGCAGCGGCGTGATGATCAGGTGCTCGTTGACGGCCCATTCGGCATACAGGTCCAGTTCGCGGCCATCCAGGTTCAATTGGCCGCGCGTACTGACGGTGTTGTAGTCGAAGAACAGCGCCCCCAGGGTGACGTTCTCCAGTGGTTTGACCTTGAGCGCCACGTGCTGCACGGCGGTATTACTGTTGAAGGGGCCGGAATAGTTGCCCGCCACTTCGCCCTGCACCCAGGTACCGTAGCCACGGTTGAAGCCTGAAAACATGCCGTCCCAGTTCTTCGAATAACGGGCGTAGCGGTAGGTCAGGTCCGGTGACCACGGCAGGTTGGCGAAGGTGTAGCCGGCTTCGGCGTAACCGGCATTTTCCTGGCCATCGCGACGGCTTTGGCGCGCCAGTTCGAAGGCGAAGTGCGCGTTGTCGATACCGGCATTGCCGGTGCCGCGCAGGCTGTAGAGGTTCATGCCTTTGCGCTGGCGCTGCAGGTCGGTGGCGAAGCGCTCATCCACATCGATGCCGTGAATGTAGGTCAGCCCCAGGGTGCCCGGCGCGGCACTGTATTCCAGGGTGCCGGCGGCCATTTCGGTGAGGGCCTGGGCGCGGTTGTCGGACTTGATCCACATCAGGCTGCCGTGCACACCGTCCTTGCCGCCCAGGCGAATCACCGCCGTCTTATCGAAGGCATGGCGTGCGGCGATGTAGTAGGCGCCGCCGCGATTGAACTCGCCGTCGCCGACGCCATTGCCCAGGTTGGGGCCGTCGTCGTTAAGGATAAAACCGTCGCCGAGCATGATGATCTGGCGACCGAACGACAGGTCCAGGCCGTCCTTGCCCAGCGCCGGTAACAACTCGCCAGACCGCCAGCCGGCGAAGGCTTCGTCAAACTTGGTGGTGCGCTCGGTGCCGTTGGTCAACCCGGCCGCATCGCCGTCGCCCCAGGTACCGGAACTCACCAGGTTGGCCGTGCCATACACACCGCCCAGGTTGCCCAGGCGCTGTTCGACGCTCAGGCCGTACTTGATGAACGCCTCACGCCAAGTGGCGCCGCCGCTGCGCCCATCGTAGTTCTTCGGGCTGTTGAACATACCGTACACGGCGAGGAAGTTGCCGGTGACCTGGGTGTCGGCGTCCGCATACAACTCGATGGCCTGCGCCTGGCCCACCAACAGTGCCACGCCCAGGCCGACCGTCTGGCGCAGGCAGCGGTTTTTCAGTGTGTGCTCCATTGTTATTGCCCCCATCTTGGTTAAGAGTGAGGGCGCATTAGGGCGAGCGGTGTGAGGCCAAGTCTTTTCCCTGCGTGCCAGGCAATTGACTCTGGCCGCCAGGCAGCAGGCCTTGGCAGGCAGCAACAAAACCGGCGGCAGACAGGGGCAAGACGATCAACGGGAGTGGGGCGCAGAGTGCCGACACATTAAAAAATCCGCTTCGAGGACCCCTCCATGTCGATCAACGACCGACTCACCGCACACCTCAACCGGGGTACGGTAGGTTTTCCCACTGCGTTGGCCAGCACCATCGGCCTGATCATGGCCAGCCCCGTGATTCTCACCGCCACCATGGGCTTTGGCATCGGTGGCAGCGCGTTTGCCCTGGCGATGCTGATCGCCGTGGTGATGATGCTGGCCCAGGCGACGACTTTCGCCGAGGCCGCCTCGATGCTGCCCACCACCGGTTCGGTGTACGACTACATCAACTGCGGCATGGGCCGGTTCTTTGCGATCACCGGGACCTTGTCGGCCTACCTGATCGTGCATGTGTTCGCCGGCACCGCCGAAACCATCCTCGCCGGCGTCATGGCCCTGGTGAACTTCGAACACCTCAACACCCTGGCAGAGTCGGCCGGCGGCTCGTGGTTGCTGGGCGTCGGTTTCGTACTGGTGTTCGGCGTGCTGAACGCCTTTGGCGTCAGCGCATTTGGCCGCGCCGAGATCATCCTGACCTTCGGCATGTGGACCACCCTGATGGTGTTCGGCGTACTGGGCCTGATCGCCGCGCCGGCGGTGCAATTGGAGGGCTGGTTCGGTGAGTCGCTGGTGGGCACCGACCTGGTCACCGTGCTGTCGCTGGTGGGCATGGCGATGTTCATGTTCGTGGGTTGCGAGTTCGTCACCCCGCTGGCGCCGGACCTGCGCCAATCGGCCAAGGTGATGCCACGGGCGATGATGCTCGGGCTGATGGGCGTGGCGACGTGCATGTTCATCTATGGCGCGGCGATGAAGCGCCAGGTGGAAAACGTCGTGCTCGACGCCGCGTCCGGCGTGCACCTGCTGGACACACCCATGGCCATCCCCCGATTTGCCGAACAGGTGATGGGGCAGATCGGCCCGTTGTGGCTGGGCATCGGCTTTCTGTTCGCTGGCGCTGCGACCATCAATACCCTGATGGCCGGCGTGCCGCGCATCCTCTACGGCATGGCGGTGGATGGCGCCTTGCCAAAGGTGTTCACCTACCTGCACCCGCGTTTCAAGACGCCGCTGTTGTGCATCCTGGTGGCCATGTTGATTCCGTGCCTGCATGCGCTGTACCTGGGCGGCAACACCGACAACATCATGCACCTGGTACTGGCGGCGGTGTGCGCGTGGAGTTTCGCTTACCTGTTGGTGACGCTGTCGGTGGTGATCCTGCGCATTCGGCGTCCGGACTTGCCTCGGGCCTATCGTTCGCCGTGGTTCCCGCTGCCGCAGATCGTCTCCAGCATCGGCATCCTGCTGGGCATGTGGTTTATCACTCCGCCAGGCATGAACCCGGCTGACATCTACGTGCCGTTTGGCGTGATGCTCGGCGTGACGGCCACCTATGCGCTGTTCTGGACCCTGGTGGTGCAGAAGGTCAACCCCTTCAAGCCCGCCTGCGTGGAAGAGGTGTTGGCCAAGGAATTCAATCACGAACCGGGGCATACCCATGAGGGTTATAGCGACCTTGCGGCAAAAACTGTTTGAGCTGTTTCGTGCTGACCGCGCACCCAGCGGGTATCGGCCGGGGGTGACCCTGGCCCACCTGCGGCGTGACCTGGGCCTGGCAAGCCTTGAAGTGGGCGGTGTGGCCTTCGAGATTGTCGAGCGCACCGAGTCTCAGTTGTTGATGCACCTGGTGCTGACCGAATGTGTCCTGCGCGTTCCTGCTGCAGCGGGTGGCGCTGGCAGCTTCGAGGTGCACCATGGCGGCGCGATCCGGCGCAGCGGTATTCATGTGCGGCGCCGCGCTGGCAACCAGGCACTGGGCCGTGAGTTGCAGGCGCGTTTGCAGGCTGACAGCGCGTTGTTCCAGGCGTTGATGCCGCTGGATTTCAAGCGCCTGCGCATCGAGCTGCAAGACCAGCAATGGTGCGTGCGCCTGGAGCATATGGGCGGCAGTGAGGTGGTCAACCGCATGCCGGCGTTCCGGCGCTACATTGCGTTGAGCACCGAGCAACGCGGGTATCTCTTGGTCGTACTGGCCGGATTGCGGCGGGTATTGTCGGACCTCTGATTGGCACCATTAGTGCTTCTGCAAAGGGCAAACAGGTTGTTGTTGCGTGCATATAGATAACATGTTAACTATTGCGCCAGAACAACAAGAATAACGCCACTGCGGAGACACCCAATGAGCATCCCACAGCATGCACCCGACGGGCTCGACAGCTGGAACCGCGAACTGCGCGACGCGTGCGGCCACTTCGATACCGAACTGGCTTTCAACCGTTCGCTGTTTATCGGCGAGATCCATAACCTGCCGCGTGGCTTGGCCATCCTGCGCACCAATGCCGGGCTGATCAAGCGCCCGACGCACCACGCCGACCATGACAACGACCAGGAATGTTTCCTGGTCAGCCAGCGCAGCGGCTATTCGCAAATCACCCAAAATGAGCAGACCGTGCAACTGGCGCCTGGCGAGATGCTGTTGATGGACTCGGTGGGCTCCATCGAAATCACCCCCTTCGGCCTGATCGAACACGCCTCGCTGTCCCTGTCGCGCAACGCGGTATGCAAGCACCTGGGCGGTCAGGCACGGGCCTTCGGCAAGATCTCCTCGACCAAGGCCTGTGGGCGCATGCTGCATGTGCTGATGGACCAACTGTGCAAGGACGATACCGACGATGACGCCACGCAAGTGGAGGCGCTGCAAGCGGCCTTCGTCTCGCTGTTGGGTTCGGCGTTGGAGCAGGGCGACGAGTGCCGCGAGGGCGTTGCTGCGTTGCACGGCAATAACCTGCGCAGCTATGTGCAAAAAGTCATTGATGAGTCGCTGAGCCAGCCAGGCCTGAGCCCTATCGGCCTGGCCAACCGCCTGAATATCTCGGTGCGGCACCTGTACCGTCTGTTTGAAGAACAGGACGACAGCGTCTGCCGCTATATCCAGCGCGCACGGCTCAAGCGCAGTGCGGATGACTTGACCAACCCGTTCCTGCGCAGTGAGTCGATCACCTCGATTGCCTACAAGTGGGGTTTTACCGACTCGGCGCATTTCAGCCGCTCGTTCAAGAAGCAGTTCGAAGTATCGCCCAAGGATTTTCGTTCCAGCCGGTTGCAGGCGGTGCAAGCGTGATCGTTCCCACGCTCCGCGTGGGAACGCCGCCCCGGACGCTCCGCGTCCCGCTCCAAGTCGTGACGCGGAGCGTCACAGGATGCATTCCCACGCAGAGCGTGGGAACGATCGGCCTCGGCGCATTTCAGCCGCTCGTTCAAGAAGCAGTTCGAAGTATCGCCCAAGGATTTTCGTTCCAGCCGGTTGCAGGCGGTGCAAGCGTGATCGTTCCTACGCTCCGCGTGGGAACGTCGCCCCGGACGCTCCGCGTCCCGCTCCAGAAGTCGTGACGCGGAGCGTCACAGGATGCATTCCCACGCAGAGCGTGGGAACGATCGGGTTTCATATTTCGGGCAGCGTCGCGCCACCATCCACCACCAGCGTCTGCCCGGTGATATAGCCCGCCAGGTCAGAGGCCAGAAACACCATCGCCCCGGCAATATCCGCCGCAGCGCCCAGGCGCCCCAGCGGCACACGGCGGGCGATGCTGTCATTCACGGCCGCATCGCCCAGGTTATCCATCGCCGGCGTGGCGATCATGCCGGGCTCCACGCCGTTGACCCGCACATTCAACGGCGCCAGCTCCAGCGCTGCATTGCGGATAAACCCATTCACCCCAGCTTTGGACGCCGCATAGTGGCTCAGCCCCGGATAACCGACCCGATTGCCGGTGACCGAAGACGTCACCAGCACGCAACCCCGGCCTTGTTCGCGAAACATCGGCAACGCCGCCTGGGTCAGCCAGAACAGCGCCGACAGGTTCACCGCCAGGGTGCGCTCCAGGATCGTTGGGGTGATGTCAGCAAAGGCGGTCAGCGGAAAGTACCCGGCGTTGTGCACCAGCACATCCAGTTGCGCCAAGCCTTGGACGCAAGCGAACACCGCTTCGGCATCCGCCAGATCAACGCCAACGGCGTCAACGTGATGCCCCTGCGCGCATAACCCGGCAGCCAGGGCTTCAGCCTGTTCAACCCTACGGTCGGCAATCACCACTCGCGCACCGCGTTGGGCAAAGGCCTGGACGATGCCCAGGCCAATGCCCTGGGCGCCGCCGGTGACCAGTACGACCTGGCCGCTGAAATCCAGGTCATTCGTCATGGGCAGGCTCCAGGTGCGTAAACGCCAGCGTCGGCACGTCGACGATGCTGGAGCCACCGTCCGCCACCAACGTGGCGCCGGTAATGATCGACGCGTCGTCGCTGGCCAGGAAGCGGCACACCTTGGCGATCTCGTCGGCACGGGCGGCACGCCGCAGCGGTACATCGGCACACACACGCGCATAGGCCTGCTGCAAGGTTTCGCCGTACGCCTCCATCAACGGCTGCATCTCCGCGTCGGCCATCGGCGTGTGCACCCAGCCTGGGCACACCGCGTTCACGCGCACGCCATGGGGCCCATAATCACGGGCCAGCGAGCGGTTGAGCCCGAGCAGCGCATGCTTGGCGGTGGTGTAGCCACACACCTCGGGGCCTGCCGCCAATGAGGCGATGGAGCCAATCAGCACCATGTTCCCGGTGCTTTCCTGCAACAGCGGCAGGCAGGCGCGAGCGCTGTAGAACGCACTGTCGAGGTTGCTGCGCAGCGCGCCTTCCCAGGTGGCCGGGCTGGTCTGGGTCGCGCTGCCTAGCCCGTGGCCACCGGCACAGGCCAGCAGCACATCGAGGCGCCCGAAGTGGCTGCGGATTTGTTGGATGAAGCCGTCCCAGGTGTCCGGGCAGGCGGCATCGCCCACCAGGATCAGCCCGCCGGTGTCCAGCGCCACCTGTTCCAGTGGCTCACGACGCCGACCGATCAGCACCAGATGCGCGCCTTCCTGTGCGTACAAGCGTGCGCAGGCAGCGCCGATGCCGGTGCCGGCCCCGGTGATCACCACCGTGCGCGGCTCAGTCACGGGGATACTCCGTGCGGTTGAGCACCTGGCAATAGGAACTGATCGGGAAGTTCGACAGCGCGTCGAAGGACGCCCCGGCATAGCCGAAGATCTTGCCGTCGCTGCGATGCTGTTGCAGGTCGATCAGCACCAGGCCGAGGGTCGGTACGATCTTCTCCTGCCAGACGAACAGGTACAGCTGTTCGGCGATCTTGTAGTAATGGCAGCGGTCGGTGTCGCACAGGCCTTTCTCCACGCCCTCAAGGCATTGCCAGGCGTAGAATTGCGGGTTGAGGTAGATGTGCTCGTAGACCTCGCTGGGGCTGTAGCGGTAGTGGTTGCGCAGGCCGACCAACTCATTGGTGGGGGCGTGCAGGCAGTGGCCGTCCTGCCACGGCCGGTCGAGGCTGCCGTGGAGGAAGTCAACCTGTACCGAGGTCAGCGGTTTGCCGGCCAGGGCGCGGTGGTAAAGGCCTTCGTGGGTCTCTGCCGGTTCCGGCATACGGCCAATCACCGCGGTAAAAGAGGCATTTGGCGTGTCCAGCACCAGGCTGATCGACCAGCTTTGCCCCGCCTCGTGCTTGATAAAGTCCACCAGGTACAGGCCCGGGCGAATGGAGCTGGCGCGGTAGGCGGCGCTGCCGCTGGAGTGGCCATCGGCGGCGTGCCAGGCCAGGCGCTCCTGCTCGAAGCGGTGTTCGATCTGCCAGCCATTGGCAAAGTGCAGGGTGAAGGTCTGGCCGGCCAGGTCGGCCAGGTTCGGCAGGATGAACGCCTCGGGTGCAAACCCCTCAGCCAGGGCGCCCACGGTGATCCAGTCAGATGAATTCGACATGGCAACGCCTCCCTTACACGACGGCGAAGTAGTGTTTGACGAAACTCTCGCTGACCACTTCCCACAGCACCGGCGTGCCCTTGGTCACGAACCAGCTGTCACCGGCCTTGTAGCGGGTGGTTTGGCCGGTGGACTCGTCGGTCAGCACCACTTCGCCGGTCACTACCGTGGCTTGCTCGGCGAAGGGGTAGACCATGCGGAACTTGCCCTGGGTCGTGCCGAAGTACGCACTGCTGACCGCATCGGTGGGCGCGCCAAAGGTCATCTTGCCGAAGGCGCGTACTTCGCCTTCGAGGATTTGCGAGCCGAGGTCGGCCACGGTGCCCCAGGCGTCGAGTTCCGACAGCTGGACGTTGTGTTTGAGGGTGGTAAGTGTCATGGCAGATGCTCCGATAAGTACGAGATTTTTGTAGGAACGAGCTTGCTCGCGAAAAACTCACAGGCGCCGCGTTCATTCAGCAAGCACGCGTTATCGTTGAAGTTTTTCGCGGGCAAGCCCGCTCCTACAGGGGGTTAGCGGCGCCCATTCCAGTAGCCGGAAAGTTGGTGCCAGGATTTGCCCGCCGTCAGCAGCAGCGGGCGAATCGCGTCCTTGCCGATGATGGTGGGGCGGTGAATCGAGCTGACCAGGTCATAGCGCGCCGAGCCTTCGCTCATGCCTTCGGCCAGCACCTTGCAGATGATGTGGCTGGGGGTGACGCCGAAGCCGGAATAGCCCTGCACGAAAAACGCGTTGCTGCGCCCCGGCAAGGTGCCCACCTGCGGGAACAGGTTCGGGCTGCACGCCATCGGGCCGCCCCAGGCCAGGTCGATTTTCACGTCCTTGAGGTAGGGGAAAATCTTCAGCATCAGGTGACGGTTCCAGGCTTTCAGGTCACCGGGAATGTGCTCCACCAGGGACGTCGCGGCGCCGAACAGCAGGCGGTTTTCGTTAGTCACGCGGTAGTAGTCGATCACCGGGCGGATATCGCTGTAGGCCCCACGGATCGGGCTGATGCGCTGGATCAACTCCTCGGACAACGGCTCGGTCATCATCTGGAACGCGTAGGTGTTGATGGTCGAGCGGTGCAGTTCTGGCTCCAGCTTGTTGAGAAAGCTGTCACAGGCCCACAGCAACTTGCTGGCGCGTACCGAACCGCGCCCGGTGCGCACGGTGATGCGCTCGCCGTAGCTGACGTCCAGGGCCGGGCTGTTCTCGAAGATCTTCACGCCATGGCTGGCCAGTGCGGTGGCTTCGCCCAGCAGCAGGTTCAGCGAATGCACATGCCCGCCACCCATGTGCAACAGGGCGCTGGTGTAGGCGGTGGAGCCGATGATCTGCTGCACGTCGGAGCCGCCGAGAAAGCGGATTTCGTGCTGGCTGTTGATCGACTTGAAGTCCTTCTCCCAGGCGCGCAGGGTTTTTTCCTGGCGGGCGTTGAAGCCCATGTAGCCGTAGCCGTGGCAAAAGTCCGCGTCGATGTTGTACTTGGCGATGCGGTTCTTGATGATGTCGGCGCCCAGGTCGCTGATCTCGAACACTTGGCGCAGGCCGTCTTCGCCCACGTCCTTCTTGATCTTCTCCAGGTCATGGCCGATGCCTGCCATGATTTGCCCACCGTTGCGGCCCGTGCCGCCAAAGCCCAGGTAGCGCGCTTCAAGCACCACAATGTTGGTGATGCCTTTTTCCGCCAGCTCAAGGGCCGTGTTGATCCCGGAAAAGCCGCCGCCGATGACCACGACGTCTGCGTCGATATCCTGTTCCAGGGTGGGGAAGCTGAGGTTGTATTTCTTGGTGGCGGTGTAGTACGTGGGGGTTTCGATGTTGATCATGGCGCAGCCTGAAAAAGTGAAGGAAGGCGCTAAAGCGGATGCCTCCATTAGGGCCCCTGGCGGGCGGGAAGTCTTGATCCTGCGTGCCCGGGTTTTTGATTCAGCGCGCCACGGGCGAGGGCACCTACAAGTTATAGCGCGGTCGCCGGCCGGGAATGTTAGAGTTTCGTTAAACTATTAACTAAATACTTCGTGACCCTGAGCCCTATGTCCACACCTCGACAATCCCTGACCCTGGCCTTGCTGCAAGCGCGCGAGGCCGCGATGAGTTTTTTCCGTCCTTCCCTGAATGAACACGGCCTGACCGAACAGCAATGGCGCATCATCCGCATCCTTGAACAGCATGGTGAGTTGGAGATCTACCAACTGGCGGAACTGGCCTGCATCCTCAAGCCGAGCATGACCGGCGTACTGGTGCGCATGGAAGCGGCCGGCATGGTGCACCGGCGCAAGGCCGAACAGGACCAGCGCCGGGTGCTGATTACCCTGGCGGACAAGGGCAAGGCGAGTTTCGAGTCCATGAGCCAGTGCATGGAGGCCAACTACCAGCGTTTGCAGGATCAGTTTGGCGAAGAGAAATTCCAGATGCTGTTGGGGTTGCTGGATGACTTGAAGAACATCAAACGCTGAACTAATGACTGAACCACCACCGGTCAACTGTGGGAGCTGGCTTGCCTGCGATAGCGCCGGGTCAGCTGGCTTATCTGTCGCTGATGCACCGCCATCGCAGGCAAGCCAGCTCCCACATGGATTTCAGTAGACACCACCGGTATTGGCAGCCACCGGTACGTCTTTGAACTTCCCGGCCAGGCTTTGCAGCCCCCGCATCAACACCGTGGTATCCACCCCCACCGCCACGAACGTCGCCCCCAACTCGATATAGCGTCGTGCGAGATTTTCATCCGCACTGAGAATCCCTGCCGCCTTACCCGCCTTGACGATACGCACGATGGCGTCCTCAATCGACGCCTGTACCTGCGGATGCCCCGGGTTACCCCGATGGCCCATTGACGCGCTCAAATCTGCCGGGCCGATAAACACCCCGTCCACGCCTTCGACGGCGGCGATGGCGTCCAGATTGGCCAGGCCCTCGGCATTCTCAATCTGCACCAGCAGGCACATCTGCGCGTCGGCCTGGTCGAGGTAGTCGGTGATGCTGTTCCAGCGCGAAGCACGGGCCAGGGCGCTGCCGACGCCGCGAATACCCTGGGGCGGGTAGTGCAGGGCGCGCACCAGTTCCCGGGCCTGGGCAGCGCTTTCGACCATGGGCACCAGCAGCGTCTGCGCGCCGATATCCAGCAGTTGCTTGATCAGCGCCGTGTCGCCGATCACCGGGCGAATCAACGCCTGGCTGGGGTAGGGCGCGATGGCCTGCAATTGCGCCAGCATCCCCGGCAGCTGATTGGGCGCGTGTTCGCCGTCGATCAGCAGCCAGTCGAAACCGGCATTGGCGGCCAACTCGGCGCTATAGGCATTGGCAAGGCCGAGCCACAGGCCGATCTGTACCTCGCGGTTGTGCAGGCGTTGCTTGAAGCGGTTGACAGGCATGTCCATGAAAGCACTCCTGGGTTCAGACGAAGCGGCAGGCAATCGAGCCGAGCAGGTCGTAGTCGACGTGGAAGGTATCGCCAGGGCGGGCCGCCACGGGGCGGGTAAACGAGCCGCCGAGAATCACCTGGCCGGGCAGCAGGGTGACGTCATAGGGCGCCAGCTTGTTGGCCAGCCACGCCACGCCTTTGGCCGGGTGGTTGAGCACCGCCGCCGACACCCCGGACTCTTCGATCACGCCGTTGCGATACAGCACCGCCGGCACCTTGCGCAGGTCGATCTCGGTGGGGCGCACGGCGCGGCCGCCGAGGACCACACCGGCATTGGCGGCGTTGTCGGAGATGGTGTCGAACACCTTGCGGGTGGCGTTGGTATGCGGGTCGACCTGCTGGATGCGGGCGTCGATGATTTCCAGCGCCGGGATCACCCACTCGGTGGCGTCGAGCACATCGAACACCGTGCAGTTGGGCCCTTTGAGCGGCTTGCCGAGGATGAAAGCCAGTTCCACCTCCACCCGTGGCACGATGAAACGCTCGAAGGGAATGTCGCTGCCTTCGTCGAAAAACATGTCGTCGAGCAGAGCGCCGTAATCGGGTTCGGTGATATTCGACGACACCTGCATGGCCCGTGACGTCAGGCCGATCTTGTGGCCCTTGAGCGTGCGCCCGTGCTTGATCTTCTGCGCGACCCATTCACGCTGGATGGCGTAGGCGTCCTCGATCGTCATATCGGGGTAGTCGAGGGAAAACTGGCGCACCTGTTCGCGGCTGCGTTCGGCATGGTCCAGGTGGGCGGCTGCTGTGAGGATTTGCTGGGAGTCGAGCATGGCAACGGTCTCTAGTGTGGGTTGACGATGGCGGCCTGGGTGCGCAGCACCAGCAAACCACCGAGGGCGATAAACAGGGCGAGTACGTACAGGGCCAGGCTGGCGCTCTGGGTGGCGTCGCGCATCCAGCCGATCAGGTAGGGCGCGAGGAACGCCGCGATGCTGCCGAACGAGCTGATCATGGCGATGCCCGCCGCCTGGGTGGTGTGGGAGAGAAACGCCGGTGGCAGTTGCCAGAACATCGGCAGGGCGGCACTGGCGCCCATGCCGGCGACCACCAGCCCGCCCATCACCAGCAGCGCATTGCCGGGCGCCAGGCCCGCGACGGCGATGCCGAGCGCCGCCATCAGCAATGGCACGCATAGGTGCCAGCGGCGTTCGCGGTGGCGGTCGGACGAGCGCCCGCAGCCGAGCATGAAGAAGCAGCCGGCCAGGTACGGCACGGCGCTGAGCAAGCCGACCTGGCTGTCACGGCCGATGCCGGCGCCGTGGATCAGGGTGGGCATCCAGAACGCCAGGGTGTTGACCGCCAGCATCACCGCAAAATACACGGCCACCAGCAGCCACACCTGCGGGTCACGCAGGATGCCGCCGAACGAGGTGATGGTCTTGCGCTGTTCCTCGTTGCTCAGTTGGGTGTGCAATTGCTGTTTTTGCTCGGCAGTCAACCAGTGCACCGACTCGAAACTGTCCGGCAGCCACTTGAGTACCACCAGTCCCAGTAGCACCACGGGCGCGCCTTCGATCAGGAACATCCACTGCCAGCCGCGCAGGCTGCCGACGTCGTGGAAGTTCTCCAGGATCGCCCCGGAAATCGGCCCGCCCAGCACTCCGGCCATGGGCACCGCAATGGCAAACAAGGCAGTGACCTGGGCGCGACGGCGTGCCGGGTACCAACGGTTGAGGAATACCAGGATCCCCGGGAAAAAACCGGCCTCGGCCACACCCAGCAGAAAGCGCAGCACGTAGAACCCGCGTGCGCTCTCCACCCACAACATGCCGGTGGAGAGCAGACCCCACACCACCATCAGGCAGGCGATCCAGCGCCGTGGCCCGACGCGGTCCAGGGCAATGTTGCTGGGCACGCCGAACAGTGCGTAGGCGATGAAGAACAGGCCGGCGCCGAAGCCATACACGGTGTCGCTGAAGTGCAGATCGCTGCTCATCTGCATCTTGGCAAAGCCGATGTTGATGCGGTCCAGATGGGCGAACAGGTAACACACCAGCAACAAGGGCATCAGGCGCCAGGTCACCAAACGATGGGTGCGGTCGTGCTCGGCAAGCCGCAGGCTTGCAGTGGAATGGGCTGTGCTCATGGCGTTGTTCTTTTTGTTGTAGGAGCGAGCTTGCTCGCGAAAAACGTTAACGAAAACGCAGCGCTGCCGGTGATCCGCAGGGCCTGTAGGTTCTCCGCGAGCGAGCTCGCTCCTACAGGGGGGCGGGGCCGTTTCAGCTTGCCGGGTTGTTCAGGAACGCATGCACATTGTTCTGCTTGAAGTTGAGCTGTGGGTGCAGCTCGATCATCTCGAACGACAGCGCCAACAACCGTTGCGCCTGCAGCTCGGCGAAGTGTGCGGTGATCACCGCGAACACCGCTTGGGCGACTGCTTCGCGCGTCGCCAGGTCGCGGCCATGGCCGACCTTGAGGGTCATGTGCACAAAGGCATAGTCGTGCTTGCCATCGGCCATGCGCCAGGTGTCCAGGCGCACGCCGCGACTGCGAATGCCGCCCAGCGGAAACACACCGCTGTCGCCCAGCACGCGGTGGACTTTTTCAAACAGGCCGGGCAAATCGGCCTGCTGTTCGAGGTTGTCGGTGTACTCAGCGATAAAGTGCGGCATGGTGTTCTCCCAGGGTTAAAGCGGGAAAATCGCGTTGATCTGGCCGGTGCCCGAACTGCCGAACGGCGGCGTGATGATCTCGGTCGGCTTGGCATAGTCCGGCCCACCCAGCAGGCCCAGGAGCATGGCGGTGTCGTGCATCTTGCCTTCGCCAAAACAATGTTCGGCGTAGTCGGGCAACATGGCGCAGAACTCCTTGAAGCGACCTTGCTTCCACATTTCCACGACATGCAGGTCCACCTGCTTGTCGAATTCGCGGGTCCAGTTGTGGATATTCGCCTCAGCCTGGCGGTCGTCCGAGAACCGATGGGACAGCGAGCCGGACGCCAGCACCAGCACCTTGCGGTCGCTCTTTTCGATCGCCCGGCGCACGGCGGCGCCGAAGGCAAAGCTGTCTTCCAGGCGATGCCAGGCGCACCAGGCAGCGATGGAAATGACCTTGAATTTCTCTGCGTCGGGCACGCCCATATGCATGTAGCGCATGGGCACCAGGGTGCCGTATTCCAGCTCCAGGCTCGGGATGTTGTGGGCCATGCTACGCACGCCAGCCAGGTTGGCTTCGGCGGCGATCAGCTCGCCCAGCTCTGGGCAACCGGGGTAGGCGTAGTCCATGTTCTTGATGAAGTGCGGCAGTTCGTTGCTGGTGTAGGTGCCCTGGAACTGCTCGCCGCAATTGACGTGGTAGCCGCTGTTGACCAGCCAGTGCACGTCGAACACCACCGCAGTGTCGGCCCCCAGTTCGCGGGCACGCCGGCCGATCTCCTTGTGCCCGGCAATCGCCGCTTCGCGACAGCCGTGATGCTTGCCGGGCAGTTCCGACAGGTACATCGACGGTACGTGGCAGATCTTCGCTGCCAGAACCACTTGGCCCATGATGACTCTCCTGAATAATTATTCTTTTGTAGGAGCGAGCTCGCTCGCGAAAAACGTCAACGATAACGCAGCGCTTCAGGTAGCCAGCGGTGCCTGTGGGTGCTTCGCGAGCAAGCTCGCTCCTACAGGCAATGCGGGCTTCAGACGCCCCAGCGCGGAATGTGATGACTGCCCATGGAAATACACACGTTCTTGATCTCGGCAAATACTTCAAAGCTGTACTGGCCGCCTTCACGCCCGGTGCCCGAGCCTTTGACCCCGCCAAACGGCTGGCGCAAATCCCGTACGTTCTGGCTGTTGATAAATACCATGCCCGCTTCGATACCGCGCGCCAGGCGGTGGGCCTTGCCGATGTCCTGGGTCCAGATGTAGGAGGCCAGCCCGTATTCGGTGTCGTTGGCCAATTGCAGCGCTTCAGCTTCGTCTTTGAACGGGATCAGGCACACCACCGGGCCGAAGATTTCTTCCTGGGCGATGCGCATCCGGTTGTTCACGTCGGCAAACACCGTCGGCTGGATAAACTGGCCGCGGCTGAGGTGCGCCGGCAGGTTGGCCGGGCGTTCCAGGCCGCCAGCCAGCAGCGTGGCGCCTTCCTCCAGGCCGATCTTGATGTAGCCGGTGACCTTGTCGTAATGGGCCTGGGTGATCATCGAGCCGACCTGGGTGTTCGGGTCCTGGGGGTCGCCGACGATCAAGCGCTTGGCTCGCGCCGCGAACTCGGCGACAAATTGCGAGTAGACACTTTCCTGGATAAAGATCCGGCTGCCAGCGGTGCAGCGCTCGCCGTTGAGGGAAAAGATCGTGAACAACGCGGCGTCGAGGGCGCGTTCCAGGTCGGCGTCTTCAAAAATCAGCACCGGCGACTTGCCGCCCAGTTCCATGGAGTACTTTTTCAGGCCGGCGCTCTGCATGATTTTCTTACCGGTGGCGGTGCCGCCGGTAAAGGAAATCGCCCGTACATCCGGGTGGCGCACCAGTGCATCACCGGCGGTGGCGCCGTAGCCCTGGATCACATTGAGCACGCCGTCGGGAATCCCGGCTTCCACCGCCAGGCGCCCCAGTTCATTGGCGGTCAGCGGCGACAGCTCCGACATCTTCAACACCGCCGTATTGCCCAGCGCCAGGCACGGCGCGGTCTTCCAGGTGGCGGTCATGAACGGCACGTTCCACGGCGATACCAGCCCACACACGCCCACCGGCTGGTACAGGGTGTAGTTGAGCATCTGGTCATCCACCGGGTAGGTGTGGCCGTCCATGCGGGTGCAGACCTCAGCGAAGAAATCGAAGTTGTGCGAGGCACGCGGGATCAACACGTTCTTGGTCTGGTGGATCGGCAGGCCGGTGTCCAGGGTTTCCAGCTCGGCCAGGTGTGGCACGTTCTGTTCGATCAGCTCGCCCAGTTTGCGCATCAAGCGCGCGCGCTCCTTGGCCGGCGTATTGGCCCACTTGGGGAACGCGGCCTTGGCCGCCGCCACGGCCTGCGCGACTTCTTCGGCACCGCCGCTGGCCACTTCACCGATGGCCTCGCCGGTGGCCGGGTTGTAGTTGATAAAGGTGTCTTTGCTTTCGACCTCACGGCCGTTGATCCAGTGTTTGATCATGGTGCTCAAGCCTCTTTGCGCGCGGAGAAAAACTCCGTTTCACTGACGATACGGTTGACCAGGCGGCCCACGCCTTCGACTTCCACCACGACCTCATCCCCCGGCACCACATCGGCCAGGCCCTCGGGCGTGCCGGTGGCGATCATGTCGCCCGGTTGCAGGGTCATGAAGCTGGACAGGTATTCGATGAGGTAGGGGATATCGAAAATCATGTCTTTCGTGCTGCCTTCCTGGCGCAGTTCGCCGTTGATCCAGGTACGCAATTTCAGGTTGCCTGCGTCGGGCACATCGGCCACGTCGACAATCCATGGGCCGACCGGGGTGGTGGCGTCGCGGTTTTTCACGCGCAGGTTGGGGCGGTAGTAATTCTCGAGGTAGTCGCGGATCGCGTAGTCGTTGCACACCGTGTAACCGGCCAGGTAGTCCAGGGCGTCGGCGCGCTTGACGTTGCGCGCGGTCTTGCCGATCACCGCCACCAGCTCGCACTCGTAGTGCATGTAGGCGACGTTGTCGGGGCGCCAACTGACTTGGCGGTGACCGGTGTAGGTGCCCACCGATTTGATGAATGCCAGCGGTTCGGTCGGCGGCGTAAAGGCCAGTTCGGCGGCGTGGTCGGCGTAGTTCAAACCCAGGGCGAACATGTTGCCGGTGGCGGGTGGCAGCCATTGCACCTGGTCTTCGGCCAGCAACCGCCCATCCTCCAGGCGCACGCTGCAGTCGGCTTGCACCAATACGTTGTGGGTTGCACCTTCAAAGTGGATACGTGCGCGTTTCATGCCGATGCCTCCGCTGCAATGGTGTTGCTCAGGCGGCCAATGCCGGTGATATCGACTTCAACCTGGTCGCCTGGCTGCACATCCACGCGGCCTTGCGGTGTGCCGGTGATCAGCACATCACCGGGGTACAGGGTCATGAACTCGCTGATCTCGGCGATCAATTGCGGGATGTCGCGTACCCAATCGGCGGTAGAGCTTTCCTGGCGCAGCTCGCCATTGACGAACAGCTTGAGGCTCAATTGATTGGGGTTGGCCACTTGATCCCGCGCCACCAACTGCGGGCCCAGGGCGCAAAACCCATCGCGGCATTTGGCTTTGACGGCGGGGCGGTAGTAGCTGTCTTCCGGCAGGCTGAATTCATTCACCACCACATACCCGGCCACATGCGCCATGGCGTTCTCCAGGCTGACACGGCTGGCGCGCTGGCCGATCACCACACCCAACGCCGGGCCCGGCTGCAGGCGCTCGCCCGCAGGCTGCAGCACTACGCCGCCATGGGCATTGCGGGTGTTGGGGGTTTTGATAAACAGCACCGGCTTGGTCGGCGGCTGCTGGTAGGGCGGCTGTTGGAAGGCGGCGAGATGCTGGTCCAGCAGGCCCTGGTAGTTCAGCGCAACGCCGAACAGGGTGCCGCTGGCAACATCATGCAGGGTTCGGCTCATGCGTTTCTCCTGGCGGTGACGACGGCTGCACAGGCCGTTCGTTAAGTTGTTAACGTTATAATTAATATGTTAACTACCGTCAAGCGTGGCACACTGCGCTGGCCTCACAACAACAAGAAGAGAGCCCCGTGAAGCCGATTCCCAACATCAACATCGGGCAGGTCTACGACCAGCGCTACAGCGACGCCGAGGTGCATTACGACAAGCTCGGCAACCTGGCGGGGTTTTTCGGGCGCAATATGGCTGTGCATCGCCATGACCGGTTTTTCCAGGTGCATTACGTCAAGAGTGGTGCAGTGCGGGTGTATCTGGATGACCGCCAGTACGTTGAATCGGGGCCGATGTTTTTTCTCACGCCGCCCACGGTGGCCCACGCGTTTGTCACCGAAGCCGATGCCGACGGGCATGTGTTGACGGTGCGCCAGCAGCTTGTATGGGGATTGATCGACGCCGACCCCAGCCTCGCCTCCGGCGCCGCATGTGTGGCCTTGACTGGCGACGCTGAGGGGTTGGAAGAACTCTTCGAGGCGCTGTGCAGTGAGATCAACGCCGAACGGGCAGGGCGCGCCGCCGCCCTCGACAGCCTGACGCGGTTGATCATGATCCGGTTGCTGCGCCTGTGCGCCCACGCCCAGCCGGCACGCCCGACAGCCCATGAAGACCTGCGCATCTTCCATCGTTTCAACGAGCTGATCGAAGCCCACTACCTGGAACACTGGCCGTTGGCGCGTTATGCCGAGGGCATTGGCGTGACCCAGGCGCGGCTCAATGAAGTGTGCCGACGCATTGCCGACCTGCCGTCCAAGCGCCTGATCCTTGAACGGCTGATGCAAGAGGCCAAGCGCCTGCTGTTGTTTACCGGCAGTTCCGCGAATGAAATCTGCTACCAGCTGGGGTTCAAGGACCCTGCGTATTTCAGCCGGTTTTTTTTGCGCTATGCACAGATGACACCGGGGGAGTACCGGCTGCGGCAGTCGGGGTTGCGCTGATATCCCAGGCGCCACCCAGTGCGGTATACAAATTCACCTCGGCGACCAACTGCGCCAGCCGGTCCACAATCAGCGCCTGTTGCGCGCTGAACAGCGAACGCTGCGCATCGAGGAACGTCAGGTTGCTGTCCACGCCGCTGCGGTAACGGTGCTCGGCCAGGTCATAGTAGTTCTGGTTGGCGGCGACGAAATCCCGTTGCGCCGCCAGTTGGTCGTTGAAGGTCTGGCGTGCGGCGAGGCCGTCGGCAACTTCCTGGAAGGCGCCCTGGATGGATTTTTCGTACTGGGCCACCGTGATGTCCTTCTGCAGCCTGGCGTAATCGAGGCTGGCGCGCAGGCTGCCGGCGTTGAAGATCGGCAGGTTGATCTGCGGCTGGAAGGTCCAGCTACCCGAGCCGCCCTTGAACAGCCCCGACAGCTCCTTGCTGGTGCTGCCGGCGTTTGCCGTCAGGGTCACGGAAGGAAAGAACGCAGCACGGGCCGCACCGATATTGGCGTTGGCCGCCTGCAACTGGTATTCGGCCTGGAGGATATCCGGGCGGCGTTGCAGCAGGTCCGAGGGCAAGCCGGCGGGCACGCGGGCGACCAGATCGTCGGCCAATGGGCGCGCAGGCAGGTGTTCATCCACCGGGCCACCCACCAGCAGCGTGAGGTTGTTGAGGTCCTGGGCCACCTGGCGTTCATAGCGGGCTACGCTGGCGCGGGTACTTTCCACTGCTGTGCGCGCTTGCACTACGTCCAGCGCCGAGGCTTTGCCTGCGCTTTTACTGCGGCTGGTCAATTGCCAGCTGTGGTCGTTGGCGACCAGGGTTTGCTCGGCCAGGGCCAGCAGTTCCTGATCGGCGCGCCAGGTCAGGTAGGCATTGGCGACGTTGGCCACCAGGCTCAATTGCGTACTGCGCCGCGCTTGTTCGGTGCCCAGGTAAGTGAGCAGCGCCTGTTCGCTGAGGCTGCGCACGCGGCCGAACAGATCCAGTTCGTAAGCGCTCAGGCCCAAGGTGGCGGAGTAATTGGAGGTTATCGCTGACTTGCCGGTGCCGGTCACGCTCCCCGGCAGCTTCTGGCGCTTGCCGGCGCCTGTGGCAGAGATCGCCGGGAACAGATCCGCGCGCTGGATTCGGTACTGGGCCTGGAACGCTTGCACATTCAGGGCCGCCACTCGCAGGTCGCGGTTGTTGAGCAGTGCATCATTAATCAGCTGTTGCAGCGCCGGGTCGCGGAACAGCTGCTGCCAGTCCGGGTTTTGCGCCTGGGTGCCGGCCTGTGCCAGGCGGTACACGCCGCCTTGGGGGTACTGCGCAGGCGTCGGCGCGGCTGGTCGCTGGTACTCGGGAATCAGCGAGCAACCGCCGAGCATCCAGGCCATGCCGACGGTGCACAGTGCTCGTGTGTTCATCAGGCGCCCACCATCCATTTGGCCAGGCCATGCCGGCCGCTCACGCCCAGCTTGGCGGCGGCGCGCTTGAGGTAGGTCTCGATCGAGCTGTTTTTGACACTGAGTTTCTCCGCGATTTGCGGCACGGTACCGCCGGTCAGCAGGCCCAGGCACACCTCCTGTTCCCGCGCCGAAAGGGTGATGTCGCTCAAAGACAAGCGTTTGTAGAACTCACGCTGCAACTGCGATTGTTCCAACAGGGTATGGGCCGGCTCAGTCTCGGCGTGCGGCGCCTGGCGCAGGCTCTGGGCGTGCCGTTCCATCAACGGCAACAGCGTGTCCGACAAGCACTTGAGAAACGACAACTCAGCCAGGGAGAACCCCTGCTGCGTCGGCGGGCGGTAGAACGAAATCACACAGCGTCGATTGCCCTGGCGCGATACCAGATTGCACTGGTGCGAAGTACCGCGCGGATGCGCGCTGTTGGCCTTGGCGTTCATCTGGATCAGCAGCGGGTCTTGCATGTGCAGCATCTGCCGCAACAGCGGGTGGTCGTTCAGCGCATGCAAGGTCTGGGGCACCGACAAATCCTTTTTCACCCCGGCGCTGCCCAGTAACTTGATGTCCAGCACGCGGTCGCGCAGTTCATCCAGGGTCCATTCGCTGAGGTCTACCAGGTGAATCGGTACCCACTTGCCCACCAGCTGCAACATCGTGGCGGCGAAATGTTCGTCGCCGCTGTTTGAAATCAACTCGCCCATTTCGGCATAAAAATGCGGGCCGCAGGTGTCGCCAATACTCGGGGTCAGACTCATAGCCATCTCATCCTTGATGTCGAAAACCGTCAACGGTTGCCCAGGGCCTGTGCAGGGCGCTCCGTACTGCTTGAACGTAACTCGGCGTTCGAAATTTTATTTAGCCATAGGGATTTGTCCTACGTATGTAGCGGAAACGAGGGACACAAGCTGCCATAAAAGCTGCGCCATTAATCCGACGTTTCTCGTGAATTAAGCCGGCTACGTACAGGTGTAAGTTATTTTTAGTTTTAGTTAAGTTATTGATGTAAATGATGAATTATTAAAATAAAGGGGTTATCCAGAGGCTCGGCATGGATGAGCTGTAGCCAATCTCCTACAACGCTTTAATCGTTTCAGCCATGAACCTTCGATCAAGGCCTATCCATCCATTTGAATGTCCGGGTTTCGGGTGTCAGACACCCCTCGGCGGCCATGCTCCAATCCGGCAACTTCGGCGTAATGGGCCACCTCTGCGCGGCCAGTGCCTGACCCCCATGAGAAGGATCTTATGCAGTATTCCTCCAGCCAGCCGGCCCGCTTCCCCCTCACTGGCGCCCAACAAGACATTTGGCTCGACCAACTGCGCGTGGGCGATTCGCCGCTGTACAACATTGGCGGCTATCTGGATTTTGCCGGCACCGTCGAGCCCGAACGCATGCAGCATGCTGTCGCACTGCTGGTGGCCCGTCACGATGCACTACGCACCCAACTGCACACCGACGCCAATGGCCTGCCTGGGCAAACATTCGCCCCGGAGCTGAAGGTGGAAATGGCGCTGCATGATTTCTCCGCGCTGCCCGACCCATCCGCGGCAAGCCAAACCTTGATGCAGGCGCAAATGGCTCGGCCCTACGCCCTGAGCGGCGAGCCACTGTGCCGTTTTTTCCTGGTCAAACTTGATGATGATCACTACCGCCTCGGTACCCAGGCTCATCACCTGATCCTCGACGGCTGGGGCTTCGGCCAGATGCTGCAATCCCTCGCGCAGCTCTACAGCGCCCTGGAGCAGGGGCACGCCACCGAGCCACTGGCGCCTTCCTACATCGACTTTATCGACACCGACCAACGCTACCTGCAATCGGCCCGCTACGCCCGCGACCGTGATTATTGGCTGGGCAAATACCAGGTGCTGCCCGAGCCGCTGCTCACCCCCAGGCACAACACCAAGACGTCGAGCAACACCTGGGTGCAGGGCTTTCCGGTGCAGTTGCTCAACCGCATGGAGCAGGTTGCCAACCACTACCAGGCGTCGGCCTTTCATGTGTTGCTGGCGGCGATGTATGTGTATTTCACCCGCACCAGCCAACGGCAGGAATGGGGAGTAGGCCTGCCGATTCTCAACCGCTCCAACGCGCGTTTTCGCGCCACTGTGGGCCTCTTCACCCAGGTCAGCGCGGTACGTTTTGCGTTCAACGAGGGCGTGTCTTTCGGTGCTCTGGTACGGGGCATCCGTGATCAGCTCAAGCAGGATTTTCGTCATCAGCGCTTCCCGTTGAGTGAGATGAACCGCGAGCTGGGCTTGCGCCGAACAGATCGCGGGCAACTCTTCGACGTGTCGGTATCGTTCGAGCAGGACGACCACGACCTGCGCTTCGGTCAGGTCCAGGCCCGCGCGATCAAGGTCTCCAATCACCATGAAGCGCTACCGCTCGCCCTTCATCTGCGCAGCAACCGTTACCAGGACAATGCGTGGCTGCATTGCGTCTACAACGAGGCGTATTTCCAGGCGCACGATGTGCAGGCGTTGGCCCAGCGTTTCATCGGGCTGCTGGAGCAGGGGTTGGAGGACACTGCGCTGCCCATCGGCGAGTTTTGCATGCTGCTGCCCGAGGAGCAGGCCCGACTGCTGCACTGGAACGCCACCGCGCAGCCCAACGCCACGCCGCAAACCCTGCACCAGCGTATCGAGGCCCAGGCCGCACGCACGCCCCACGCGATTGCGGCGGTGTTTCAGGACCGTTCACTGAGCTACACCCAACTCAACCGCCAGGCCAATGCACTCGCCCATCAACTAGTGGCGCTCGGCGTACAGCCCGATGACCGTGTCGCAATCCTGGCCCGGCGTGGCCTTGACACCCTGGCGGGGCTGTTGGCGATCCTCAAGGCCGGCGCCTGCTACGTGCCGCTTGACCCGGCCCATCCCGGCGAACGCCTGGAGTACCTGCTGCACGACAGCGCGCCCGCGGCCATCCTGACTCAGCGCGATTTACGCCAGCGTCTGCCCGTCTCGACGGTACCGGTGATCGCGCTGGAGCCTGGTAGCGCATCCATCGACAGTAACCCTCAGGTTGCCGTCACGCCGTCGAACCTGGCTTACGTGATTTACACCTCGGGTTCCACCGGGTTGCCCAAGGGTGTGATGGTCGAACATCACAGCGTGTCGAACCTGGTGGACTGGCATTGCCAAGCGTTCGACCTGCATGCGGGCAGCCACACTGCCAGCGTCGCCGGCTTCGGTTTTGATGCCATGGCCTGGGAAGTCTGGCCGGCGTTGTGCGTGGGGGCGACCTTGCACCTGCCACCGGCCCATGAAGGCGCGGAAGATATCGACGCGTTGCTCGGCTGGTGGCGCTCGCAACCATTGGATGTGTGTTTCCTGCCCACGCCTGTGGCCGAATATGCGTTCAGCCAGGGGCTGGGGCATCCTACCTTGCGCACCTTGCTGATCGGCGGCGACCGCCTGCGCACCTTCCCCCAGGCACAGACGTTCGCGGTGGTGAACAACTATGGCCCCACCGAAGCCACCGTTGTGACGACCTCGGGGCGCGTTGAGGTGGGCCAGCCGTTGCATATCGGCGCGCCGGTCGCCAATGCCCGCGTCTACCTGCTGGACGCGCAGCAACGCCCGGTGCCGATTGGCGTGGCGGGGGAGTTGTATGTCGGCGGCAAGGGCGTGGCGCGGGGGTACCTGAACCGTGCCGAGTTGAGTGCCGAACGGTTTATCGACGACCCTTTCAGCGGCGCTCGCATGTACCGCACCGGCGACCTGGCGCGCTGGCTGCCAGACGGCAATCTCGACTACCTGGGGCGCAATGACGACCAGGTAAAAATCCGTGGCGTGCGCATCGAGCTGGGGGAAATCGAGTCGGCCCTGGCCAGCCATCCGGCGCTTCAGGATGCAGTGGTGCAGTTTCGCGACGGGCAATTATGGGCGTGGTTTGTGCCACGTCAGCCTGTGGAAATCGAAGTGCTGCGCACTCACCTGCAAGCCTCGCTGCCGGACTACATGCTGCCGGCGGCTTACGTGTGCCTCGACGCGTTGCCCCTCACCGCCAACGGCAAGCTCGACCGCCGAGCCTTGCCGTCACCGACCCAGGAAGCCTTTATCACCCGCCGCTTCGAAGCGCCCCAAGAGGGCGTGGAGACCACACTGGCGCAGATCTGGGCCGAGTTGCTGCACGTGCAGCCAGTGGGCCGCCATGACCATTTCTTCGAGCTGGGCGGGCATTCGCTGTTGGCGGTGCAACTGGTGCAGCGCATGCGCGAGGCCGGCCTGCGCGCCGATGTGCAAGTGCTGTTCGGCCAGCCCACCCTGGCGGCGCTGGCGGCGGCGTGCGTCGGTCACGAACAGGCGGTGCCGGCCAATCGAATCCCGGCCGGTTGCACCCATATCACCAAGGATTTGCTCGTTCTTGCCGAACTTGACCAAACCAGCCTCGACCGCATCGTCGCCGGCATCCCTGGCGGCGCCGCCAACGTGCAGGATATCTATCCGCTGGCGCCGTTGCAGGAAGGGTTGCTCTACCACCACCTCACCGACGCGCACGACCCGTACCAGCAACAAGCGCTGTTCAGCTTCGCGCGCCGCGAGCAGTTGGATGCCTTCGCCAGTGCCCTGCAACAGGTGATCGATCGCCACGATATTTTGCGCACCAGCCTGGTGTGGGATGCCCTGGAACAACCGATGCAGGTGGTGTGGCGCCAGGCGCAGCTGCGGGTTGAAGTGCTGCGCGAACCGGCGCAACCCCTGGACTTGCGCCAGGCGCCGCTGATGGCCCTGGATTACGCCGAGGAGCCCCAGCACCAGCGCTGGGTCGCCAGGCTGCGCTTTCATCATCTGGTCAACGATGCCACGTCGACCACGCTGCTGGTGGACGAGATTCGTGCCCATCTGCTGGGTCAACAGGCGCAACTGCCTGTGCCCGTGCCTTATCGCAACATGGTCGCGCAGTCCCGCTCAACGGCTCGCCAGGCGGCGCACGAGGCGTTCTTTCGAGAGCGTCTGGCGGATGTCGATGAGCCGACCTTGGCGTTCGGCCTACAGAAGCGTCAGGCCCTGCGTGCCGAGACCGAAGAGGCGCAGCGCTCGCTCAGCGACGCGCTCAATCTGCGCCTGCGCAGCCAGGCCCGAGCCCTGGGGGTCAGTGCCGCGAGCCTTTTTCACCTGGCCTGGGCTCAGGTGCTCAGCCGTGTCGCCGGCCGCGAAGATGTGGTGTTCGGTACCGTGCTGCTCGGCCGCTTGCAAGCCGGCGAGGGGGCCGAGCGGGCCTTGGGCATGTTTATCAACACCTTGCCGCTGCGCCTGCGCCTGGCCGGGAAAAACGTGGCGGATGCGCTGCACGATACTCACGCGCAACTGAGCGCTTTGCTCGCCCATGAACAGGCGTCCCTGGCGTTGGCCCAGCGTCGCAGCGGCGTGCCGGAACTGTTCAACAGTTTGCTCAACTATCGTCACACCTCCGCGGACCCTGGACTGAACCTTGTGCCGGGCATTGCCTTGCTTAGCAGTGAAGACATCCTCAGTTACCCGTTGATGCTTACGGTGGACGACACGGCCAGCGGCTTCCGGCTCAAGGTCATGGCCCCGGACACAGTGGGCGCTGAACCTGTCTTGAGCTACTTCGACACCGCGCTGAACGGCCTGCTGGACGCATTGGAAAGCACGCCGGATATGCCGCTGCGCGGTATGCAGGTGCTGCCCGCGAGCCAGTTGCACACTCTATTGGTGGACTTCAACGCAACCTCCACCGACTACCCACAAACGCTGACCGTGCAAGCGCTGTTTGAAGCCCATGCGCGGCGAAACCCCGATGCCATTGCGGTGCAGGCGGGTCAGCACGCATTGACCTACCGCCAACTCAACGAACGTGCCAACCAACTGGCTTTTCACTTGCGTGAGCACGGCGTACAACCGGACTCGCGGGTGGCGTTGTGCGTGGAGCGTGGGTTGGACTTGGTGGTGGGCTTATTGGGAATTCTCAAGGCGGGCGGCGCCTACGTGCCGCTCGACCCAGGTTACCCACGCGAGCGCCTGGCCTACATGCTCACAGACAGCCAGCCAGTGGCGCTGTTGGTACAAGCTGCCACTCGCGAAGGGGTGGGCGATGTCTCGATCCCGCTGATCGACTTCGACCACTGCACCTGGAATCAGGCGCCAATCGACAATCCAAGCGTGCCAGGCTTGAGCGTCGCCAATCTCGCCTACGTGATGTACACCTCGGGCTCCACCGGCACGCCCAAGGGTGTGATGATCGAGCACCGTGGCCTGGGCAACCTGTTGCATTGGGGCTCGCAACTGTGCCCGAACGCCGAAGGCGGCGCCTTGTTGCAGCGCGCGCCGTTCAGCTTCGATGGTTCTGTGTGGGAGCTGTTCTGGCCGTTGAGCAACGGCATGCGCCTGGTGTTGGCGCGGCCCGATGGGCACCGTGAACCGGCGTACCTGACCCAGGTGATTCGTGAGCAGCAGATCAGGGTGATCCAGTTCGTGCCCGCCATGTTGCAGCAGTTTCTGGACCTGGACGAATCGGCCCTGTGCACCAGCCTCACTGATATAGTGTGCGGCGGCGGCGAACTCACCGCCGTCTTGGCCCGTGGCGTGCAGGCGCGCTTGCCCACGGTGCGCTTGCATAACGTGTACGGCCCCACCGAAGCCACGGTAGACAGCTGCGCCTGGACCCTCGAACCCGACGCGCCGGTGCCCGCCTTGCAACTGCCGATTGGCCGCGCCATCAACAACACCCGCCTGTATGTCCTGGACGCTCATGATGCGCCGGTGCCCATGGGTATCAGCGGCCAACTGCACATCGGCGGCGTCGGCGTTGCCCGTGGTTACCTGGGCTTGGAACAGCTGACCGCCGAACGTTTCATCGAAAGCCCCTTCGTGCCCGGCGACCGCCTGTATCGCACCGGCGACCTGGTGCGCTACCTGCCAGACGGCACTCTTGAATTCCTTGGGCGTAACGACTTCCAAGTCAAGCTGCGCGGTGTGCGCCTGGAGCTGGGAGAGATCGAAGCACACCTGGCCGCCCACCCGGCGCTGCACGAGGTGGCGGTATTGATTCGCGATGAGCGCCTGGTGGCCTACTTCACCCTGCGCGGCCAGGCGCCGAGCCTGCAAGCCTTGCGTGACCATGTGCTGGAGCACCTGCCGGAATACATGGTGCCGGCCGCCTTCGTGCAACTCGACGCACTGCCCCTCAACCCCGCCGGCAAACTCGACCGCAAGGCCCTGCCGGCGCCAGGGCTGGAGGCCGTGCTTAGCCGAGCCTACGAAGCGCCAGTGGGCGAGGTGGAAACCCTGATGGCCGGGATCTGGGCTGACGTGTTGAAGCTCGAACGGGTAGGGCGCCATGACCACTTCTTTGAACTGGGCGGGCACTCCCTGTTGGCAGTGAACCTGGTAGCCCGCCTGCGCAAGGCCGGGCTGGACGTGGACGCACGCACCTTGTTCAGCCAGCCCACGCTGGCACAACTGGCCGCGAAAACGGCGGCGCAGGCCCCGCGCGTGGAAGCTCCCCAAGCCGCCATCCCCCAACTCAACCGCCGTCGACGGATTTAGCTGACTTGTGGTGAGGGGAGCTTGCGGTGGAAGCGGCTTGCTCGCGAAAGCGGCCTGACAGCCGGCATTGATCCAACTGATGCCCTGCGAACCCATGTGGGAGCTGGCTTGCCTGCGATGGCATCGACCCGGTGCGCCTGAACTACCAAGGTATTTGCATCAATACCACTGTAGGCGCGAGCTTGCTCGCGAAACACCTCAACGATAACGCGGGCTTTCTGAATAAACGCGGCGCCTGTGAGTTTTTCGCGAGCACGCTCGCTCCTACAGAGAGCGATCCACCGTAGTCTTGGCAATCGCCTACAAATGCCACACGGCCAGCATCTTCGCCCGCCCTGGGCTATCCAACAACTCGCCACAATCGAGCGCCGTGGCCGAAGCGCTGTCGAGCAAGCTGGCGGTGCAAGCCTGACGCTTGTCAGTTGAGACTGACCCGGTCACTGTGGCGAGGGAGCTTGCTCCCGTGACGGCCTGACAGCCGACATTGAATCAACTGATGCCCTGCCAACCCATGTGAGAGCTGGCTTGCCTGCGATGGCATCGACTCGGTGCGCCTGAACTACCAAGGTATTTGCATCAAAACCACTGTAGGAGCGAGCTTGCTCGCGAAACACCTCAACGATAACGCGGGCTTTCTGAATAAACGCGGCGCCTGTGAGTTTTTCGCGAGCAAGCTCGCTCCTACAGAGAGCGATCTACCGTAGTCTTGGCTATCTCCAACAAGTGCCACACGGCCAGGTTCTTCGCCATGAAAAAAGGCCAGCAAGCAACAGTACCTCAGCGTATCCCCGGAACAAACGCCACACTCCCTCCCTCACGCGCCTTGAACAACCGCTCCCCATTATCCGGTTGCGTCGTCACCACTTGATGATCCACCCCCAGGAACGCCAACGGCGCGGGCTCGTCCTTGGAATACTGCGCGACGATTATCGTGCGTTGCGGATCAAACCCCTGGCCGCTGGTTTTCTCCAGCCAGGCCATGAATGCGGCGCTGTCGCCCTGGCGCGGGAAGTCCTGGCTTTCGCTGACGTAGTAGAAAGGTTTGCCGTGGTTTTGCAGGTACATGGGCAGTTTGTTGTCGACCTCTACCAGCACCAGTTGCCATTGGTTCCAGGGTGCGCTTTTTTCTGCCTGGGCTTGCAGGTCGGCGGCGAAGCGGGTGACGCCGCCGTTGCCGTTGGTCCAGGGGTAGATCACGCCCAGCACCAGCAAGAGCAGGCCTGCGCTGAGGCCAATGCCTGTTTGCCAGCGCGGCCAGCTCGAAGGTTTTTTGTGCAGGCGTTCACTCAGCCACCAGGCGGCGAGCAGTTGGGCGAAGGGCACCAGCGGCAACACGTAGTAGCTGCGGCGGCTGCCGCTGGCGGTGAAGAATACAAACAACAGGCCCAGGCCCCACACTAGCCAGCGTACGTTGGGCGGCGCCCTGCGCCAGTTGCGCACGGCCAGCCACAGGCCAAGTAACCAGCAAGGTGCCCAGGGCAGGGTGTAGACCGGCAGGTAGATCAGGTAGGTGTAGATCGGCCCCATATGGTCGAAGGGGTCGAAGAAGCGCACCACGTTTTCGCGGAACACCAGCTCCAGGCCGCTCTCGCCGTAAGTGGGGGCGCCGTAGCGGTGGGACAGTACAAAGGGAATCGCGTACACGATGCCTGCGATGAGCAGGGCCAGCACCAAGCGCAGGTTGAGGTGGCGTTTGTAGCGGTGTTCGCTGAGCAAGTGTGGCAACAGCACCAGGCCTGGCAGCACCACACCGATCAAGCCCTTGAACAGTGAGGTGGCGGCCAGCAACAGGAAAAACACCGTGTAGCGCCCCAACCGCGTGTCATCCGGCCCACGCCAATACCACCACACCGCTGCCAGCACGCCGCACACGGTGAGGACATCGGCGGTGGCCACGCGGGCCCAGAACAGGAAGTAGAAGGTGGTGGCGAGCATCCACCCGGCAATCAGCCCGGTGCCTTTACGAAACAGGCGTTCACCGATCAGGTACACCAGCCAGATGCTCAACCACGCGGCAATCACCGATGACAGGCGCAGCGACCACGGGCCGAGGCCGCCGAGCAGATGGGCAAACCCGGTGATCAGCCAGTAGGAGGGCAGGGGTTTGTCGTAATACGGCGTGCCTTTGAGGTATGGGTCGAAATAGTCACCGCTTTGCAGCATCTGCAAGGCGATATTCGCCCAGCGCGTTTCCGGCCCCCACAGTTCGCGGCTGCCCAGGCCCAGCAAGAGCAGCAAGGCCGAGGTGCCCAGCAGTAACACCAGGGCGCCGCGTTCGGTTTTCCAGAAACTCATGGGATGTTCCCCGTGGCAGGCGCTGCATTCAAGGTTGTTGGGAGTAAATCGTCAGTACCAGGTTGCCCTTGCGATAGCGTTTGCCGCCGGGCGGCAACTGCCCTTCTTCACGGTGTTCGCTGGTGCTCTTGACCTGCATCAGCACGCCGACCGACCCGTGTTGGCGGGCCTCGGCCAACCAGGCCTGAACACTGTCCGGCGTGACCTTGCGCTGTGCCGCGTCTTCGTAGTTCAAGCCATAGCGCAGCTCTCCCTGGGTGTTATAAAACGCCACATCGGGCCGGCGCAGGCGCCAGGTCAAGGCCGATGCCAGGCCCAGGTCATTGCTCAGCAAAGCACGGGTAGGTTGCAGTTCGTCCAGATGTTCCAGCACGAACTGGTCGGGCATCTCGTTATCTTCGATCAGAGCCGGCATGCCCGCCGGTAGCAATGCCACCAGCAAACCAATGCCCAGGGCAGGCATCGCCCACAACGTCAGCGGGCGCACCGCTTGCAACAGGTTGGCGAGGATCCAGCCCAGCAGCACGATAAACGTCAGGGACAGGTTGAACATCTCAGCATGGCTATTGCTGTACAGCGGGCGGGTGATTTGCAGGTAGATCAGCACCACCATGGCCGTCATGCCAAGCACGAAATTGAGCGCGCCGTTGATGACTAGCGTGCGCGCCTTGCCTTGCTTGATCAGGTCGATCAGACCGTGGCCCATTAACAAGGCCAGGGGCAACAGGCACGGCATGATGTAGGTCGGCAATTTGCCTTTGCTCAGGCTGAAAAAGCCCAGGGGAAGCAGCAGCCACAGGGCGAGAAAGGCAATCGCCGGCTGGCGCTTTTCCTGCCAGGTTTTTAGCAGGGTGCCGGGTAGCAAGGCAGCCCACGGCAGGCACGCCACCACCATGATTGGCAGGAAGAACCACAGCGGCCGAACATGCTGTGCGTTGTCGGCGGCAAAGCGGCGGATATGCTCATGCCAGAAAAAGAAATGCCAGTAATCCGGTTCGCGCAGGTGGATCGCCAGGGCCCATGGCAGGCACACCAGCACGGCAACCAGCACCGCCAGCGGCCCGTAGCGCATCAACTCACCGACGCGCCGCTGCCAGACCAGATAGGGCACGGCGATCAACACCGGCAACAGCCAGGCCAGGAACCCTTTGGTCATGAACCCCATGGCGCAGGCCACGCCCAACACCGCCCAGGCACCCAGGCGTTCCCATGGCGTGCGGCAGTCCAGGGCAAACCACAACGCCACCAGGCTCAGGTTCACCCACAGGGTGAATTGCGGGTCGAGATTGGCATACCCGGCTTGCCCGGCCACCAGGCCAAAACTCAGGTAGAGCAGGGCGCAGGCAAAGCTCTTGCGCGGCTCGTTCCACACGCGACGGGCGAGCAGGTAGGCCAGCACCACACTCAGGCCCGTGCTCAGCACTGAGGCGATGCGCACGCCGAACAGGTTTTCACCGAACACCGCCTGGCCAAGGGCGATCAGCCAATAGCCGGCGGCGGGCTTCTCGAAATAACGCACGCCCATGAAGTGCGGCGCCACCCAGTTACCGCTCATCAGCATTTCCTGGCTGACCTGGGCGTAGCGGGTTTCGTCCGGCGTCCATAAACCGTGAAAGCCCAGGGGCAACAGGAAGAACACGGCAACGCCCAGCAATAGCCAGGACACAGGGTTTATGCGGGGCATGCGCACATCGCTCCATAACGTTCAAGTACGGGCAATGGCGGTATTAACTTAATAGGGCGAAGCATCGTAAGGATCACTAAGTTGTTGTTGGAGAGCATAACTAACAGGCGCGGCTAAACATGCCAGAGTGGGGCTGTCATTTTGCTGAACGTCTCAAGGCTTAATATGTAAACAAGTGTAATTAAAGTTGTTTAAGTGCGGCGGTCCACTCTTCGCTGTTCATGGTGCCCATGGCCTTGAAGGTGCCGTTGGGCAGCACCTTGACGAACAGTGCGCTGCCGTACTCTGCAGCGGCTGCGTGAGGGAAGCCGAGGCTGGTCTGGAAGTCGCTCATGCAGGCGCTGTGGGTGATCAGCATCAGGTTGCGTCCCGGCTGTTTGTGGCCGAGGATTTCACCGCCCATGGCGTCGCCGCAGATGGCCAGCGGGCCGGGGGACAGCTCGGTCTTGCCGAACATGAACAGTGACGTCTGGGCGGTTCGCGTGGTGGGGCTGCTGAGCACGTCGGTCAGAGCCATGCCCAATGAATCAAAGGCTTTGCCCAGTTCAACGGCGCGTTCAGTGCCGTTGATGGTCAGGCCATCGGCAGGGCCGAAGCAGGGGTTGGCCGAGCGGTCGCAGCGCTCCTCATGGCGCACCAGCACCACCAGCTCACCCTCACGCCAACTGGCGAGCACCCCGGAGGTCACCAGGCGATTGCCCACGCCCAGGTCCAGGGGCGAGCTGGGCCAGAATAAAAAACCCGTCAACAACAAGGCGGTAACGCTGATGCCAAGCAGGTGCAGGCGGTATTTTCTCAGGCGTTTTAACCTTGACCTTTTGGGTTGGGGATTGGCCAGGATCATGTCTGCCACGCGGTTCATCCTCGGCACTGTTTATTGTGTTTATAAAAAGGCTGCACGACTGGGCAGTTGCCCTTGGTGAGGCAGGAGACTGTCACAGCACCGCTGTCTTTTTGCTGAACACTTGCATGTTAAGAGTGTCACTTGGATTAACTAATAAGTTGTGGCTTACCACGAGTTGGCGGGCACTTTAAAGTTCGGTGGATGGGCAGACGGTGAAATCCATGTGAAAAATTTGCGTGGGCAGCAGCGTCAGCCGTTATTCTCATTGCTGGTCCTTCAGATGAGCGTTCTTATGTTGCAGGTGCAAGGTGTTGTTAAAAACTACGCGACCCCGCAAGGCCCGCTGACCGTTCTGGCTGGCGTCGACCTGCACCTGGGTGAACGCAGCAGCCTGGCGCTGATGGGCGAATCGGGCAGTGGCAAAAGCACCTTGCTGCACCTGGTGGCTGGGTTGGACCGAGTGGACGCTGGCAGCATCCGCATCGGCGAGCAACGCCTTGACCAACTCAACGAAGGGCAACTGGCCCATTGGCGCCGCACGCAAATCGGTCTGGTCTTCCAGCAGTTCAACCTCATCGGCAGCTTGCGCGTGGAAGACAACCTGGCGTTCCAGGCGCGGCTGGCGGGGCGTTTCGACCCGCACTGGCAAGCGCAATTGGTGGAGCGCCTGGGGCTGGGCGACTTGCTCCGGCGTTACCCCGAGCAACTCTCCGGTGGCCAGCAGCAACGGGTTGCCGTCGGGCGGGCGCTGGCCTCGCGGCCGGGTTTGTTGCTGGCTGACGAACCCACCGGCAACCTCGACGAAGCCACCAGCGATGAAGTGCTGCAACTGCTGTTGGACCTGCTGCGGGACAGCCCCACCAGCCTGCTGATGGTCACCCACAGCCCGCGCCTGGCCGCACGGCTTGACCGGCAAGTGGTGCTGCACCGTGGGCGTGTCGTGCCGATGGACGCTCGCTGAGATGGCGCTGTTTTACTGGACGCTGCGCGCGTTGCTGAGCCACTGGCGGCGTCATCCGGTGCAATTTTTCAGCGTGCTCACCGGCCTGTGGCTGGCCACCGCGCTACTGACCGGCGTGCAGGCCCTCAACAGCCAGGCGCGGGACAGCTACGCACGTGCCAGCCAATTGATCGGTGGCGAACCCCAAGCCAGCCTGGTTGCGCCGGACGCCGCCAGTTTCCCCCAGGCACTGTTTGCCGAGCTGCGCCGCGCCGGCTGGCCGGTATCCCCGGTGGTGCAGGGGCGGGTGGTGCTCCAGGGGCGTGAGCAGCAGCGTCTGCAACTGATGGGCATCGACCCGGTGTCGTTACCCGGCAGCGGCAGCGTGGCGGGGCAACGCTTGAGCCAGGCGCAGATGCTGGCGTTTTTCGAGCCGCCGGGGCGTACCTGGGTCGCTGCGCAAACGTTAGAGGCGCTGGGGTTGCAGGCGGGCGAGCAGCCGCTGACGTCCACCGGGCAACGCCTGCCACCGTTGCAGGTACAGGCCGATATGGCGCCCGGCCTGCTGCTGACCGATATCGGCTTTGCCCAACCCCTGCTTAACATGCCTGGGCGCCTGTCGCGCCTACTGTTGGACAACACCTTCGCCGCCCACCACCCCACGCCACCCGCCGCGTTGCAACTCAAGCAGGGCGAGGACAGCAACCTGTCACGCCTCACCGAAAGCTTTCACCTGAACCTGGATGCGGTGGGTTTTTTATCCTTTGTGGTGGGGCTGTTTATCGTGCATGCGGCCATCGGCCTGGCCCTGGAACAGCGCCGTGGCCTGCTGCGAACCTTGCGCGCTTGTGGAGTCAGCGCACGCATGCTGATCCTGAGCCTGGGCGTCGAATTGGGCGCTTTGGCGGTGTTGAGCGGTGTGCTCGGTATCGCCAGCGGCTACCTGCTGGCCAGCCTGTTGCTGCCGGATGTCGCCGCCAGTTTGCGCGGCCTGTACGGCGCCGAAGTCGCCGGCCAATTGAACTTGAGCCCCTGGTGGTGGCTGGCCGGCCTGGGCGTGAGCCTGCTCGGCGCGTTGCTCGCCGGAGCCAGCAGCCTGTGGCGCGCAGCGCGTTTGCCGTTACTGGCGCTGGCCAACGCCCAAGCCTGGCATCAAGCCCATGGGCGCTGGCTGCGGCGCCAGGGGTGGGTGGCGTCCGCGGCCCTGGCGATCGCGTTATTGGCGCTGTGGCTGGGCGATAGCCTGGCCGCCGGGTTTGTGCTGATGGCGGCCTTGCTGTTGGGCGCGGCGTTGGCATTACCGGTGCTGCTCAACGGGTTATTGAAAGCCGTGCTGGGGCGTAGTCGCTCGGTACTGGGCCAGTGGTTCCTGGCCGATTGCCGCCAGCAACTGCCGGCCTTGAGCCTGGCGCTGATGGCGTTGCTGTTGGCCCTGGCGGCGAATATCGGCGCCGGCTCCATGACCTCGGGCTTTCGCCAGACCTTCACCCATTGGCTGGAGCAACGCCTCACCGCCGAGCTGTACCTCAACCCGCAAAATCCGCAGCAGGCCGAGCAACTGAAGACGTGGTTGACCCGCCAACCCCTGGTGCAGGCCGTATTGCCCGCCTGGCAGGTATCGGTGCAACTGCAAGGCTGGCCCGCCGAGGTGTTCGGCGTGGTCGACAACCCCACTTATCGTCAACACTGGCCGTTGCTGGAGGCAGTGGACGCGCCCTGGGACCGCTTGCTGCAAGACGACAGCCTGATGCTCAGCGAACAACTGGCGCGACGCCTGAAGGTGCAACTGGGCGACACGGTTTCCATCCCCACCCCGCAGGGCACCTGGGCGCCGAAGATCGTCGGCATCTACGCCGACTACGGCAACCCCAAGGGCCATCTGCTGGTCAATGCCCGGCACCTGTTGGCGCATTGGCCGACGCTCTCACCGGCACGCTTCAACCTGCGGGTAGCGCCTGCCGACGTGCCGTCGCTGATCCGTGAAGTGCAGCGTGAGTTCGCCCTGGAAGACAGCCGCATCGTCGACCAACAGCAACTCAAGGGGTGGTCCAGCCAGGTCTTCGAACGCACCTTCGCTGCCACCGCCGCGTTGAACAGCCTGACCCTTGGCGTCGCTGGCGTGGCGCTGTTCATCAGCCTGCTGACCCAGAGCCAAAGCCGACTCGGCCAACTCGCGCCGTTGTGGGCGCTGGGCGTGACTCGCCGACAATTGATGCTGCTCAACCTCGGCCAGACCTGGCTGCTGGCGGTACTCACGTTGATCCTGGCGTTGCCGCTGGGGCTGTTGCTGGCGTGGTGCCTGGATGCGGTGATCAACGTGCAGGCCTTCGGCTGGCGCCTGCCGCTGCAGGTATTCCCCGGGCAGCTTGCGCAATTGCTGGGGCTGGCGATGCTTGCCACCTTGCTCGCGTCGGCCTGGCCCTTATGGCAGTTGTACCGCAGCCGTCCGGCGGATTTGTTGAGGACGTTCGCCCATGAAGATTAAGGCATTGGCGTGCATCGCCTGGTTACTGCTGAGCGGCTGCGACCAGGCGCCCGCACCCGAGGACAGTTTCGCCGGGCTGGGCAGCGATGCGGCGGACTTTGCCCAGGTGGTGCCCGGCAAAGTCTTCAGTTTTCCCGAGGACCACGGGCCCCACGACGGCTTTCGTATCGAATGGTGGTACGTCACGGCCAACCTCAAGGATGCCCAGGGCAATGTCTTCGGCGTGCAATGGACGCTGTTTCGCAACGCATTGAAGGCCGGCCCCGTCCAACCGGGCTGGCGCGATTCAACCGTGTGGCTCGGCCACGCCGCCGTCACCTCCGCCACCCGCCACTACGCCGCCGAACGCCTGGCCCGGGGTGGCGTCGGCCAGGCGGGGGCTCAGGCAGAGCCGTTCAACGCCTGGATCGACGACTGGAACTTCGCCACCCGCCCCGGCGCCGCCAGCCCCCTGGCTGACATGCAACTCAAGGCCAGTGGCGCGCAATTTGCCTACGACCTGCACCTGACTTCCAGCCGCCCGCTGGTGCTGCAAGGCGACCATGGCTACAGCCGCAAATCCGACCAGGGCCAGGCGTCGTACTACTACAGCCAGCCGTTTTTCACCGCCAGCGGCAGCGTCAACCTCGACGGCCACACCTACCAGGTCAGCGGCCCAGCCTGGCTCGACCGCGAATGGAGCAGCCAACCCCTTGCCGCCAGCCAGACCGGCTGGGACTGGTTCTCCCTGCATCTGGACCGCGGCGCGCAGCTGATGCTGTTTCGCGTGCGGCAGAAAGACAGCGACGGTTACCTCACCGGCACCTGGATCGACGCCCAGGGCCACACCGAGACCTTGCACAACAGCGATATCCAACTCACACCGCTGACCACCACGGCCATCGACGGGCGCAACATTCCCACACGCTGGTCGCTGAAAATTCCCGGCAAACAGCTGGACATCACCACCGAGGCCGTCAACCCGAAGGCGTGGATGGACCTGGGTATACCGTACTGGGAAGGGCCGGTGCGGTTTGAGGGTGGGGTGGGGTATTTGGAGATGACGGGGTATTAGGGGGTATAGCAGGGTAGTTTTGCCCTACGACTCGACGGGTAATACTCGTACAGGCTTTTCAAAAAAAATACTGTACATGCATACAGTCTTATCCTACAGTCCATCCCAGGTGACCGGATGTCACCGGTTACCTGAGCTTCAATTTTTTAACTATGGATGGATAAAAAATGAAATCGAAAAAAGCCTTTATGCTAGGCGCGGCCATGATGGCCTCCTGCTTCGTTTCGGCCTTTGCCCTGGCTGATCAAGCGCCTGCGAAACTCAGTGCCGAAGCGGTCAAGCAGGCCGTGAACAAAGCGCTCAAGTCCGGCGGCAAGCTGGACGCCTCGAAGGTTTCGACCGAACTCAAGAAAAAACTGCTGGTGGCCAAGTCTGGTCAGTCCAAGGCCGTGACCCGATCCCTCAAGTCCGAGCCGTTCGACAGCGTGGTGAGTGAGTTGAAAAAGCCGGCGCAAGGCGCGTTGAAAGGTGCGGCTATCGCGGCGTTTGAACCGCTGTTTCCAACCCTGGATATCAACACGCTTTACACCGTCGATGCGGTGCAGGCCGGTAACGAGTTTGCCTACCACTTCAACCTGCCGCAGAACGCACGAGTGCAGGTGCAACTGGTCAACCAGAGTGCAGGCGCGGATATGTCGCTGACCCTGTTTCAGGATGACGGCCAGGGCAACCTGAGTGTGGTCGGTTCGTCGGATGCCGCAGGCAATGCCGATGAATACCTCAACGGTGTGCTGCCGGCAGGCGACTACTACTGGTACATGGTGGCCAAGGTCGCCGATAACGCGCAGTTCAGTTTCGGCGTGGCGGTGGACAGCAACATCGACGCGTTCGAGCCCAACGACAGCGCGCAAACCGCGTTCGTATTGCCCGATTCGATGAACAAGGTCAGCGGCAATCTCGACAGCGCCAACGATGTCGATTACTTCGACTTCACGGCGGTCCGTGGCCAAAGCGTGAGCATGTACCTGGCGGGCGACGAGAACGGCAGCCGAAACCAGTGGATCTTCGACCGCTTTGATGGCGCCAACTGGGTCACCGTGCCGGCCGGTTCTACCTCGACCTACCCGAGCGTCGCGCCGGGCACCACGGTGAAGGTGCGTGTACGGGCCAACCCGGCGGTGGCGCAGGACCCGAGCAAGTATTACCAACTGAGCCTGGGTTCCACACCGCGCTTGAACACCAGCAGTGTCAAAGGTGACAACATCGTGCGGGTGACGGAAGTGTGGCTGGCCACGCAAACCGCTCGGCTGTTGAACTGGTCGACCCAATGGTCGGACTCCACCGGCGCGCCGCTGCTGGGGGTCACGCCGGTATTGCGCGTCGATAACCACTTCGTCGACTTGAACTACCGTTGGGTTGACTACAAAGCGACTACCAACAGCGCGGGTGTATCAGAGGCCACGGCTAATATCGGTACGTGCTTCGGTGACTACACAACGGTGATCAACGACAGCAGCACTGGTGTGCCGTACAAGTGGCGTACCACCTACAACGAGGGTGGCTGGCGCATTGAGCTGGCTGAGTTCCCTGGTGTGGGCGTTGGCGGTGAGAATGTGCAATACGTCAGCCTGGGGCATATCTGCACTCAGGACATCATCCACTGACAGCGTGATGTGAAGTAGAAGGGGCGGCCTCTAGAGGCTGCCCCTTTTTTGTGGCTTTTTCCTGATCATTTCTGGCTATCGTGAGAACGCGGCTCCCAATACAAAGTGCCAAACAGATAGTCCATCAATGGCAGCACGATGTTGAAATTACGCCCCTGCATCAGCTCGCGACGGTGGTGCAAGGCATGCAGGCGGTGCATCTGGCGAATCCATGGCAGGCGTGCCACCGGGTGTTCGGCAGGCAGGTGTTCGCAGGCATGGAACACTTCGTAGAGCAGGTAGCCAAGGATCATGCAGCCTGCAAACAACCCGGCAACGTTGGTGCTCAGTTGGCTGAGCAGCCACCAGGCGGGAAGGGTGATGGCCAGGCTGTGCAGCATGATCAGCCAGGCTGGAAAGAGGATGACGCGCCAGTCCCGGGGGCTGTCGTAAGTCATGTGATCAGGGGTGAAGAAGCTGTGGTGATCGCCGGTGTGGCGTGCGTAGAACAGCCGGGCGAATGCATGTTTGTGATGGCCCAGGTGGCGGTGCACGAGGTAGATGCACAGGTTGAAGAACAGCAGGGTCAGGGGCACGGTCAGCCACTGCAGGGCGGTGATATCGGCGGTGGAGGACCAGGCCAGCGTGATGCAGGCGATGCCGTAGCCAAGCACGAATGCGGCGTGCAGCCAGGGGTTGTAACGCGGGTTGACGCTTGCGCGGTAACGGTCGCGGAAAGTCTCGGTCGGGTGGGGCATGGCCGGCTGCTCGCTGTGTTTTTATTTGAGGCTGAGCTTAGTTGGCGTAAGCGGATGTGCGAGTTTTTACTGACCACCTCATCCCCCCTGTAGGAGCGAGCTTGCTCGCGAAAAATGTCAACGATAACGCGGGCTTCTGAATAAACGCGGCGCCTGTGAGTTTTTCGCGAGCAAGCTCGCTCCTACAACCGGAGGGCAAGCCAGCTCCCACGTTTTTGCCCGAGACCGACCAGTGGAGGCTTGCACAGGTCTGAATTACTTGTTAGCTTCTGGCAAAATGTTAACGATAACATTTGCTCTAAAAATAAAAACAAAACAGAGACCCACGCCATGAAAATGCTCCCGAAAACCCTGTGTTTACTGGTCGCCAGCATCACCCTGGGCAGTGCGACCCCCGCGTTTGCCGACGCTGCCAAGCCCATCCGCATCGGCGCCTCGTTCCAGGAAATCAACAACCCCTATTTCGTCACCATGAAAAACGCCCTGGAAGAAGCCGGCGCGACCATCGGTGCCAAGTTGATCATCACCGACGCCCGCCACGACGTGTCCAAGCAGGTCAGTGATGTCGAAGACATGCTGCAAAAGGGCATCGACATCCTGCTGATCAACCCCACTGATTCCGTCGGTGTGCAATCAGCTGTCAAGTCGGCCCATGCTGCCGGCGTCGTAGTGGTGGCGGTGGATGCCCAGGCAGATGGCCCGTTGGATTCGTTCGTGGGGTCGAAGAACTTCGACGCTGGTTTCCAGGCCTGTGAGTATCTGGCTAAAACCATCGGTGACAAAGGCAATATCGCCATCCTTGACGGCATCGCCGTGGTGCCGATCCTCGAACGTGTACGCGGCTGCAAAGAGGCGGTGGCCAAGCACCCGGACATTAAGATTGTCAGCATCCAGAACGGCAAACAGGAACGCGATCAGGCGCTGACCGTCACCGAAAACATGTTGCAGGCCCAGCCTACCCTCAAGGGCATTTTCAGCGTGAATGACAATGGCTCTCTCGGCGCGCTGTCGGCCATCGAAGCCAGCGGTATGGACGTGAAGCTGGTCAGCGTCGACGGTGCGCCGGAAGCGATCAAGGCGATCCAGAAACCCGGCAGCCATTTCATCGCCACCTCGGCCCAATACCCCCGCGACCAGATCCGCCTAGCACTGGGCATCGCCCTGGCCAAGAAGTGGGGCGCCCAAGTACCGGCCAGCGTGCCGGTGGACATCACCCTGATCGACCAGGCCAAGGCCAAGGACTTCAGCTGGTAACCCCCCCAGGCCCCGCGTAGTTCGTGGGGCCCAGGTCTTCCTTCTGAGTGCGAGGTCGGCGGTATGAGCAGTCTTCTGAAGCTGGAAAACATCTGTAAGCGTTACCCTGGGGTGCAGGCCCTCAAGGCCATCAACCTGCAAGTGGAGCGCGGCGAAATCCACGCCTTGCTCGGGGAAAATGGCGCGGGAAAATCCACCCTGATGAAGATTCTAGGCGGGGTCGAGCATCAGGACGAAGGGCAAATTTTTATCGACGGGCAGGCCCGAAAATTTGCGACCTATCGGGATGCGATTGCCGCCGGGATTGGCATTGTGTTCCAGGAATTCAGCCTGATTCCCTACCTCACGGCGGTAGAAAACATCTTCCTCGGCCATGAGCTGAGCAACCGCTTCGGCCTGTTGCGCAAGCGCGAAATGGCCGAGGCGGCGCATGCGTTGTTCGAGCGCCTCGGGGTCAGCATCGATCTGCACTGCGCGGTCAAGCACCTGAGCGTGGCCGAGCAGCAGTTTGTCGAAATCGCCAAGGCACTGGCTTTGGACGCACGCCTGCTGGTGCTCGATGAGCCAACCGCGACGCTGACCCCCAGTGAGGCCGAGTTGCTGTTTGGCATCATGCGCGAACTCAAGCGCCAGGGCGTGGCGGTGATTTTTATCTCGCACCACCTGGAAGAGATTTTCCAGGTCTGCGACCGCATCAGCGTGCTTCGCGACGGCGGCAATGCGGGCGTCACCGAGGTGGCCGACAGCGACATCGACCGCCTGGTCGAGATGATGGTCGGCCGCCGCCTGGAGTGCAGTTTTCCGCCTAAACCCACTACCGCACGCGGCCCGTTGCTGCTGGAGGTCAAGGATATCCAGCTGGTGCGCAACGGTCCCCACAACCGTTTCAATTTGCATAAAGGCGAGATCCTGGGCTTCGCCGGCCTGGTGGGCTCGGGCCGCACCGAGCTGGCCCTGGGCATGATGGGCGCGCTGCCCACGGTGAGCAAAGACGTGTGGCTGCGCGGAGAAAAAGTCAGCCTCGATGACCCGGCCCAAGCCCTGGCCTGCGGCATCGGCCTGCTCCCCGAAAGCCGCAAGAGCGAAGGGCTGATCACCGCCTTCAGCATTCGCGAAAATATCTCGCTGAACAATTTGCCCAAGTATCAGCACGCCTCGGGCCTGATCGACAAGGTCCGCGAGTGCGCCAGCGTCGAAGCGCTGATGCGCCAGCTGTCGATCAAGGCACCCAGTGGCGAAAGCCTTGTGGTGAACCTCAGCGGCGGCAACCAGCAAAAAGTCGTGATCGCCCGCTGGATCAACCACCACTGCGACGTGCTGGTGTTCGACGAACCCACACGCGGCATCGACGTGGGTGCCAAGGCGCAGATCTACGCGCTGATGCGCAGCCTCACCGAACAGGGCTACGCGATCATCATGATTTCCTCCGAGCTGCCCGAAGTCATCGGCATGTGCGACCGCGTCGCCGTGTTCCACAAGGGCGCCATCGTCAAGGTACTGGAAGCGTCCGCCGTCAATCCTCAAGAGGTCATGCGCCATGCAACAGGGGGCTCAAGTGAATACGTCCATTAACACCGCCGGCACCGGCCGCTTGCGCCTGAACCTGGCGCGGCTGCTGCGTTCGCCGGCGTTTTATCCCTTTGTCGGGCTGGTGGTGGTGACCCTGGTGATGATCCTCGCCAGTGACACCTTCCTCACTGCCAGCAATCTCTCCAACATCGCCCGCCAGGTGTCGATCAACGCAATCATCGCGGTGGGCATGACCTGCGTGATTCTCACCGGTGGCATCGACTTGTCGGTGGGGCCGGTGATGGCGTTGTCCGGCACCTTGACCGCCGGGCTGATGGTCGCCGGGTTGCCGCCGGGCCTGGCGATTGGCGCCGGGCTGCTGGTGGGCGTGGCCTTCGGCATCGGCAACGGGCTGTTCGTGGCGTACCTGCATATGCCGCCGATCATCGTCACCCTGGCGACCATGGGTATCGCCCGCGGGTTCGGGCTGATGTACACCGACGGCTACCCGATTTCCGGCTTGCCAGAGTGGTTCGCGTTCTTCGGTCGCGCCAGTGTGTTTGGCCTGCAGGTGCCGATCCTGATCATGCTGATCACCTACCTGGCGGCCTATGTGCTGCTGCAACACACTCGCATCGGCCGCTACATCTACGCCATCGGCGGCAATGAAGAAGCGGTGCGCTTGTCCGGGGTGCGAGCGGCGCGTTTCAAGCTGCTGGTGTACGGCATCAGCGGCTTCACCGCCGCGATTGCCGGGCTGGTGCTCACCTCGCGCTTGATGAGCGGCCAGCCGAATGCCGGCGTGTCGTTCGAGCTGGATGCGATTGCCGCCGTGGTACTGGGTGGTGCGTCGATTGCCGGCGGCCGCGGAGTGATCATCGGCACCTTGCTCGGCGCCATGCTGCTGGGCGTGTTGAACAACGGTTTGAACATGCTTGGCGTGTCGCCCTACGTCCAGAGCGTGATCAAGGGCGGGATCATCTTGCTGGCGATTTTCATCAGCCGTCAGCGCCATCGTTAATACCTCACTACACAGGACCGAACACATGGACAAGCACACTCACATGCAAGCCGTCGTCTGCCACGGCCCGAAAGACTACCGCCTGGAGCGCATCGGCAAACCCCAGGCGCGTGCCAATGAGCTGGTGATCCGTATCGCCGCCTGCGGCATCTGCGCCAGTGACTGCAAGTGCCACTCGGGCGCTGCGATGTTCTGGGGCGGCGACAACCCCTGGGTCAAGGCGCCGGTAGTACCGGGCCACGAATTTTTCGGCTACGTGGTCGAAGCCGGCGAGGGCGCCGAGGAGCACTTTGAGGTCAAGGTCGGTGACAAGGTCATCGCCGAACAAATCGTGCCGTGTGGCAAGTGCCGCTTCTGCAAATCAGGCAAATACTGGATGTGCGAAGTGCACAACATCTTCGGCTTCCAGCGCGAAGTGGCCGAAGGCGGCATGGCCCAATACATGCGCATTCCCAAGACCGCCATCGTGCACAAGATCCCTGAGTCGGTGTCCCTGGAAGACTCGGCGCTGGTGGAGCCGATGGCCTGCTCGATCCATACCGTCAACCGTGGCGATATCCAGCTCGACGACGTGGTGGTGATTGCCGGCGCGGGCACCCTGGGCCTGTGCATGGTCCAGGTCGCCGCGCTGAAGACCCCGAAGAAGCTGGTGGTGATCGACATGGTCGATGAACGCCTGGAGCTGGCGAAAAAATTCGGCGCCGATGTGGTGATCAACCCCGCCCGTGACAACGCTCGCGAGATCATCAACGGGCTGACGGACAACTACGGCTGCGACGTCTATATCGAAACCACGGGCGTACCGGCCGGCGTCACCCAGGGCCTGGACCTGATCCGCAAGCTCGGGCGCTTTGTCGAGTTCAGCGTGTTTGGCGCCGAGACCAGCGTGGACTGGTCGATCATCGGCGACCGCAAGGAGCTCGACGTGCGCGGCGCGCACCTGGGCCCGTATTGCTACCCGATCGCCATCGACCTGTTCGAGCGTGGCCTGGTCACCTCCCAAGGCATTGTCACCCATGATTTCCCGCTGGACGACTGGGCCGAGGCGTTTGAACTGGCCAATTCGACCAAGTCGATCAAGGTGCTGTTGAAGCCGGTGCTCTGAGATGGACTACGTCATCGGTGTAGACATTGGCACCCAGAGCACCAAGGCGCTGCTGGTGGATGCCCAAGGCACGATCATCGCCCAGCATAGCCAAGGCTACCGGGTGGACACCCCGAAAGTGCGCTGGGCCGAGCAGTGGCCGCAGGTGTGGCTGGATGCTGTCGAAACGTGCGTGGCCCAGTGCATGGCCAAGGCCGGGGTACCGGCGCCGCAGGTCAAGGCGCTGTGCATCAGCAGTTTGTACGGTGGTTCGGGCATTGCCGTGGATGCGCAGATGACGCCGCTGCACCCGTGCCTGATCTGGATGGACCGCCGCGCCGGCGAGCAGGTGGCCTGGGTGCGTGAGCATGTGGACCTGGAGCGCTTGTTCGCCATCACCGGCAATTCGGTGGACAGCTACTACGGCTTCACCAAGATGCTCTGGCTCAAGCAGCACCAGCCTCAGGTGTGGGCGAATACCCGTTACCTGTTGCCGCCCAACAGCTACATCAATTGGTGCCTGACCGGCGAGTTGGCGGTGGACCACAGCAGCGCCGGGAATATCGGCGGTGTCTACGACGTGGCGGCGCGCAACTGGTCAGGCGAGATGCTGGAGGCGTTGGGTATCGCGCAGTCGATGATGCCCGAGCGGTTGCTGTATTCCGGCGAGGTGGTGGGTGGTTTGCTTGCAGACTGGGCCGCACGCCTGGGCTTGCAGGCGGGCACGCCGATCCTCGCTGGGGGCGTGGACGCGGCCATGGCGACCCTGGCGGCGGGTGTCACTCAGCCAGGCAATCATGTGGCGATGATCGGCACCAGCATGTGCTGGGGCTACCTGAACCAGCAGGTGGATGCACGTCACGGTTTGGTGAGCATGCCCCACGTCTACAACGGCCACCGCGACCTGTACATCTTCGGCGGTGCGATCACCGCCGGGGCCTCGGTCAGCTGGTTTCGCGAGCAGTTCTGCCAGGCCGAAGAACAGCAGGCCCAGGCCACGGGGCAAGACAGCCTGGCGCTGCTGGAGCAGAGCGCGATGAAGATTCCGGCAGGCAGCGAAGGCGTGGTGTTTTTGCCTTACTTGATGGGCGAGCGCAGCCCGGTGTGGGATGACCGCGCCAGCGGCAGTTTTGTCGGGCTCAACCTCTACCACAGCCGCTTTCACCTGTACCGCGCGGTGCTGGAGGGCGTGAGTTTTGCCCTGCGCCACAATATCGAAGCGGGCAGCCAGGGCGCGCATTCCCTGGACCCGCGCTTGATTGTGGTGGGCGGGGCGAGCCATTCGGACCTGTGGATGCAGATCATCGCCGACGTCACACGCTACCCGGTGTACACGATCGTGCAGGAGGTAGAAGCAGCCCTGGGCGCGGCGTTGTTGGCGGCGCATACGATGGGGTTGGTGAGTGATGGGCAGATGGACACGGGTTGGGTGCAGTTGCAATTGCGGGCGCAGCCCAAGCGGGAGAATGTCATGAGCTATGACCGGGCGTTTGCCGAGTACCTGAAGCTGTATCCGGCCCTGAAACCGGTCATGCACAACCTGCAAGCCACCTGATTCAACACCGTCCAAAACTGTGGGAGCTGGCTTGCCTGCGATAGCGGTGTATCAGCACCCGATAAGGAGACTGACACTCCGCTATCGCAGGCAAGCCAGCTCCCACAGTGGGTCTTCATTGGTTTTGAGATCTTTATTTATGTCTACCACCTTCGACTTTTCGTACCAGCGCATCCTCGTCACCGGTGCCAGCAGCGGCATCGGTCGCGAAATTGCCCAGCAACTGATCGCCAGCGGCGCCGAAGTCTTCGCTCTCGGTCGCGATGCCCAGGCGTTGGCGGCATTGGGGTGCCGCACCTTGTGCGTGGATATCGCTGACAGCATCGCCCTCGATAAAACCCTGCAAGATTTGCCGCCTCTGCACGGCCTGGTCAACTGCGCCGGTATCTCACGCCTGGAGCCTGCCGCGGCCATCAGCGCCAACGCCTTCGACCAGGTAATGCAAGTCAACGCCCGCGCCGCTGCGCAAGTGGCCAGCCGGGTCGCGGCAAAGATGATCGAGGCGAACATGGCCGGCAGCATCGTCAACGTCTCCAGCCAGGCGTCGTTGGTGGCGCTGGACGATCACCTGAGCTACTGCGCCTCCAAGGCTGCACTGGATGCGATCACCCGCGTGCAATGCGCCGAGTGGGGCCGTTTTGGCATACGCGTCAACAGCGTCAACCCCACCGTGACCTTGACGCCGATGGCGGCCATGGCCTGGTCCGACCCGGCCAAGCGCGACCCGGCGCTGGCAGCGATTCCTTTGGGGCGTTTTGCGCAACCGGCGGAAGTGGCGCTGCCGGTGCTGTTTTTGCTTAGCGACGCGGCGAGCATGATCAGTGGCGTGAGCCTGCCGGTGGACGGCGGCTACACCAGCCGCTAGCCGTTTTCCAACTGCCCGGCGATAACCACTTTGTCCCGTGGCTTGTGCGGGTCTTGCAGGCGATCAAGCAGCAGGCGCACCGCACTGCTGCCGGCCAGGGACGCGTCGTGGGCCACGCAGGCAATCGGCACGCCAAAGATATCGGCGAAGGGCAGGCGGTCGATGCCGCAGATGGTCAGGCTGTCATGGGCGATGTTATGCATGCGCAACGCACGCAGGGCGCCCAGGGTGATCAACTGGTTGAAACCCATGATCGCGTCCGGTGCCGAGTGCGCGGCCAGGTAATCGAGGGTATGCAGGTAAGCCGGCATCAGCGTGTAGTCGCCCGCTTGCACCTCGACCTGAATGTCGGGGTGTGCGGCCAGCACTTCCCGCAGGCCTTTGAGGCGTTCCACGCTGATACGCGAGTGCTCGGGGCCGGTCAGCACCAGCAGGCGCTTGAGGTTCGGGGTTTGGCGTAACAGGTAGTGCGCGGCTTGCAGGCCGCTGTGGTAGTTGTCGAGCACCACGCGGCTGAACGGGCTGTCGTGGATCGTGCGATCGAGCAGCACCACCGGGGTCTTGCCGTTGCCCAGGCGCTCCAGGTAGTCGGGCTGGTAGCTTGGCTCGTCGGAGACCGGCGACAGGATGATCCCCGCCACGCGATAGCCCAGCAGGGTATCGACCGCCTTGCTTTCGAGTTCTTCCAGCTCATCGGTGTCCACCAGCATGATGGTGTAGCCGTGCTTTTTCGCCTCGCGGGAAATCGCCTTGATCATCTCGCTGTAGAACGGGTTGTCTACCGATGCGGTGATGACCCCGATGATCAGGCTTTCACTGCGCTTTAGCCCACGGGCGAAGGCGTTGGGCACGTAGTCCAGCTCGCGTGCCACTTCCAGGATGCGCGCCAGGGTGGCGGGTTTGACCAGGTCGGGTTTGCTCAAAGCGCGGGACACCGTAATGGTGGTCATGCCGACCCGTTTGGCAATGTCGCTGATGGTGACGGACTTTTTCTTGTTCATCGGTAAGACTGCGAGAGTAAACACCAGCAGGCTAGCATGTGCGCAAGCGTAGAGTGATTCAAATCAGCGGATCCCAGCGTTGCGACCAGTCGCCTTCGGCCTTCACCACTTCGCGTAGCAGTTCCAAGGCCTGCTGCAACACCGCTGAATCTCGCGCCCGTGAATACACCAGGTAGGTCGGAAAGCTGAATTCCGGCGCCTTGGCCACGCGCTGCATGACGCCGCTGTCCAGGTAGCTCTGCACCACCCGCGTGCGGAAGTAACCAGCCCCGCCATTCTCCAGGATGTACTGCAACGCCAGCGGCCCCAGGTTGAAACTCAGCGCGGCACGCGCACGGTCGGGCAGGGCGGCGTCGTGTTGCTGGCGAAAACCCTGGCCCCAGTCGATATACACGTAGGGCGAGGGTTTGCTCGCCAGTTGCACCAGAATCAGTTTTTCTTCCAGCACCTGCTCCACCTGCAAGCCGGGCCAGTATTGCGGCTGGAACACCAAGGCGGCGTCGAGCACACCCAGCTCCAGTTGGCGCAGCAGGTACTCGCCTTCACGCACTTCGGTGCGCAGCGCGTGGCCTGGTATGTGCTCGCGCAGCGCCTTGGCCCAGCCGAGCATCAACGGGTTGCACAGGCTGACTTCACCGCCGATATGCAGCACATTGCGATAGCCATCGGGCAATGGCAGGTCACGACGGGCGGCTTCCCAGGTCTGCAGCAACTGGTTGGCATATACCACGAAGGCCTCGCCGTCGGCGGTCAGCCGCGCACCGGCACGATTGCGCACGAACAGCGTGCAGCCGAGCTGGTTCTCGAGGTTTTTGACACGAGCGGTGATGGCGGTCTGGGTGACGTGCAGTTTCTCGGCCGCCGCGGCCAGGCTGCCGCAGCGGGTGATTTCGAGGAAGGTGCGTGCCAGTTCGATGTCCATGAAGCCCCCGGGGATGAATGGGGGACAGTGTAAAGGAATGCGGTCAAACCTGTGGGAGCGGGCTTGCTCGCGAAGGCGGCCTGGCAGTCAACACAGTTGGATGGTGTACATATCCATTGCTGCGGTAACGGCCACTTAGGGTTCCGCCCTGACGGCGGCTCACTTTGCAAAAGCGGCAAAGTAAGCAAAACGCTCTTGCCCCACCACTCGGCACCTCGCTTAGGCTCGGTGTGCCCGTAATCCGCCAGTGATTTGGGGGGCCGCCGCCACGCGCCATCCATGGCGCGGGGCGGCTAAACCGGCATCCCTGCCGGTTTACCCCCCAAATCCCTGTCGAATTCCGGCCAGCGTGGTTTAACGGGGCGCCTGAGATCAAGATCAAAAGCAGATCAAGAGCAAGATCAAGAGCGGCTCGCTTCGCATCGTGGTTACCGTTGGCTGCTACAACCTACAAAATTGTGTAGAAGCTGCGACGGCGGTGTGTCAGGGGCCAATGTGCTGACTGAACCTGTGCTATCGCAGGCAAGCCAGCTCCCACAGTTGTAGGTATTTCAGGTCGGGATTTTCGGTGTGTGCAAGTGCGCTGTGGGGAATGCCTGTGCATACACGTGACACACCCTAAGTACCTGCTCATCGGCAAACCGAGCGCCCACCACATGCAAGCCCACTGGCAAGCCATTTGCCGCCAACCCGCAGGGCACTGACGCCGCCGGTTGTTGGGTGAGGTTGAACGGGTAGGTGAACGGCGTCCATTCCATCCACTCAGTCATTCCCGAATCCGGCGGTACGTTGTGCCCGGCTTCGAACGCGGTGATCGGCATCATCGGTGACACCAGCACATCGTAATGCTCATGGAAAGCTGCCATCCGTGCAACCAGCGCCGCCCGGGCTTCCAGGGCTGCGTTGAAATCATCCAGGCTCAAGCGCTCGCCCCGTTGTGCAATGCGTAGCAACCCGGGGTCGAGCAGTTGCTTTTGCGCTTGGCTCATCGCGCCGGTCAGGCGAGCGGCACCGGCGGCCCACAAGGTGCTGAAGACATCCAACGGGTCGCTGAAGCCAGGGTCGATCTGCTCGACATGGGCGCCCAGTTGCACCAGGCCCTGCACAGCCTGATCCACCACCTGGGCAACTTGCGGGTCGACTTTCACATAGCCGAACGTGGGGCTATAGGCGACACGCAACCCTTTCAAGTCCGTCCCTGGAACGAGCCAGGGCGTGGTTCGCGGCGCGCCGATCAAGCCGTCCCGTGCATCCGGTCGCGCCACGGCTTGCAGCATCAGCACACTGTCTTGCACGGTGCGCGTCATCGGCCCCAGGTGCGACAGGATCGTCATGGAGCTGGCCGGCCATTGCGGCACATAGCCGAACGTCGGCTTGATCCCGAAGGTGCCGGTAAACGCACAGGGAATACGGATCGAGCCGCCGGCGTCGCTGCCCTGGTGCAGCACGCCGAGGTTCAATGCCGCCGCCGCAGCGGCGCCCCCGGACGAGCCACCGGCGGTGGTGCGCGTGTCCCACGGGTTGCGGGTGATGCCGTACAGCGGGTTGTCGGTCACGCCTTTCCAGCCGAATTCCGGGGTGGTGGTCTTGCCCAGCAGCACCGCGCCAGCCTTGCGCATGAAGGCCGAGAAGGGCGCGTCCACGTCCCACGGGCCCTCGGCACTGGAGGTGCGTGAGCCTTTGCGCGTGGGCATACCGACTGTCAGCGTGAGGTCCTTGATCGACGCCGGCACGCCATCCAGGGCGCCGCAAGGTTCGCCCTTGAACCAGCGTTGTTCCGACGCCCGCGCAGCGTCCAGGGCGCCTTGCGGGTCGACATGGCAGTAAGCATTCACCACCGGGTTGTAGCGCTCGATGCGCAGCAACGCGTCTTCGGTGACCTCCACGGGCGACAAGGTCTTGTCACGAAAGTGTTGCAGCAGTTGCACCGCCGTCAATTGGCCGATCTCACTCATGCTTGAACTCCCTGCGCCGCGTTGACCATGGCGCGCAGCAACACCGCGCAGCCTGCGGCCAGATCATCCGGCGCGGCGTTTTCGATTTCGTTATGGCTGATGCCGCCTTCGCACGGCACAAAGATCATCCCGGCCGGGCCCAGTTCAGCGACGAAGATCGCGTCATGCCCGGCGCCGCTGACAATGTCCATATGGCTCAAGCCCAATGCCTGGGCAGCCTCGCGCACGGCATTGACGCAGGCCGGGTGGAAGTCCAGCGGCGGGAAGTCGGCAGTCGGCGTCAGTTCAAACGTCAAGCCGTGGCGGGCGGCCGCGTCTTCGATCACTGCGCGCACTTCATCGACCATGGCTTGCAGCTTGTCGGCGTGCAGGTGACGCAGGTCGATGGTCATGTGCACCTGGCCGGGGATCACGTTGCGCGAGCCAGGGTGCAGGTTAAGGCAGCCGACGGTGCCGCAGGCGTGAGGCTGATGCTGATGGGCGATACGGTTGACCGCGCTGACCACCTCGGCAGCACCCACCAGGGCATCCTTGCGCAGGTGCATGGGTGTAGGGCCCGCATGCGCCTCGACGCCGGTGAGGGTCAGGTCGAACCACTTCTGGCCCAGGCAGCCCATCACAACCCCCAGGGTAATCGCCTGGTCCTCCAACACCGGGCCTTGCTCGATATGCGCCTCGAAATAAGCGCCCACCGGATGGCCCAGCACCACACGCGAACCGGCATAGCCGATGCGCTGCAATTCGCTGCCTACCGACAGGCCCTGGTCGTCGAGTTTGTCGAGAGTCTCCTGCAAGTCGAACTTCCCGGCAAATACCCCGGAGCCCATCATGCACGGCGGGAAGCGCGAGCCTTCTTCGTTGGTCCACACCACCACTTCGATGGGTGCCTGGGTTTCAATCTGCAAGTCATTGAGCGTGCGGATCACTTCCAGCCCGGCCATTACCCCGTAGCAACCGTCGAACTTGCCGCCGGTGGGCTGGGTGTCGATATGGCTGCCGGTCATGACCGGGGGCAGGGCGGGGTTGCGTCCAGGGCGCCGCGCGAAAATATTGCCGATGGCATCCACACTGACGCTGCACCCGGCGGCTTCGCACCACTGCACGAACAGGTCGCGGGCCTGGCGGTCCAGGTCGGTGAGGGCCAGGCGACACACGCCGCCCTTGGCCGTGGCGCCGAGCCGGGCCAGGTCCATCAGTGACTGCCACAAGCGGTCGCGGTTGATCAGCGGGGCATTGCTCTGGAGCGGTTGCGCAAGACTGTTCATCAGGAATCTCCACTCAGGCACTCAAGGCCAGGTAACGGTTTTTGATCGTCGGGTCGGCGCGGAAGTCAGCGGCGCTGCCCTCGTACACCACGCGGCCCTGTTCGAGCACATAATGGCGGTCGGCGAGCTTGTCGCAGACCATCAGGTTCTGTTCCACCAGCAACACCGGCAGGCCCTCGTCCTTGACCTTGCGCAGGATCTTCACCAACTCGTCAACGATCACCGGGGCCAGGCCTTCAGTGGGTTCGTCGAGGATCAGCAGCTTGGGGTCGTTCAGCAGGGCGCGGGCGATGGCGAGCATCTGCTGTTCGCCGCCGGACAACGCATGGCCGGCGTTTTTGCGCCGCTCCTTGAGGCGCGGGAACATGGCGTACACGTCTTCCAGTTGCCAGCGGCTGTGCTTGCGGGCGGCGATGCGCAGGTTTTCCTCCACCGTCAGCAGGCGGAAAATCCCGCGGTTTTCCGGCACCAGCGCCAAGCCCTGGCGCGCAATTTCAAAGATCTTTTGCCCCACCAACGCCTGGCCGTTGAAGTGGATCTGACCCTGGCGCGGGCAGATGATGCCGAGGATGCTGCGCAGGGTGGTGGTCTTGCCGGCACCGTTACGGCCGAGCAGGGTCACCAGTTCGCCGGGGTTGACGCTCAGCGACACGCCTTCAAGCACATGGCTTTTGTCGTAGTAGGAATGGATATTCTCGACGATCAGCATCAGGCAGCCTCCCCAAGATAGGCAGTACGCACACGTTCATCGGCGCGCACGAACTCCGGCGTGCCTTCCACCAGGATCTGCCCATGGCTCATCACCGTGATGCGCTGGCTGATGGACATGACGATGCTCATGTTGTGTTCGATCAACAGCACCGTATGGTCGCGCCCAAGGTCGCTGATCAGTTGGGTCATGATCGGAATATCGTCGATGCCCATGCCCGAGGTGGGCTCGTCGAGCATCAACAGTTTGGGTTTGGAGCAGATCGACATGCCCACCTCCAGCACCCGTTGCTGGCCGTGGGACAACTCACCGGCCAGGGTGTCGGCGCGTGCCGTGAGTTGCAGGCGTTCCAGCACCTGGTCGGCCATCTCCAGGTGTTCGCGCTGGCTGTCCACCCGACGCCAGAAGTTCAAGGCACGCGAGCCATCGCGGCCTTGGGCGGCCAGGCGCAGGTTTTCGCGCACGCTGAGGTTCTGGAACAGGCTGGTGAGTTGGAACGAGCGCGCCATGCCCAGGCCGACGCGGCCGTGGGCGGGCTTGCGCATCAGGTTCTTGCCGTCGAAATGGATCGCCCCGGCGGTGGCCTGGCGTTCACCCGTCAGGCAGTGGAACAGGCTGGTCTTGCCCGCGCCGTTGGGGCCGATGATGGTGTGGATGGTGCCGGCTTCGACCTTGAGGTTGACGCCATTGACCGCATGGAACGCGCCGTAGGCCAGCTCCAGGTTCTGGGTTTCCAGCAAGATACTCATAGCCCGTCCTCCTTGGCGACGACCGCGGGTTTGCGCGCGCCGCGCACCTTCTCGAATAGCGACGCGAGGCCGCCCCACAAACCGCCGCGCATGAAGATCACCACCAGGATCAGGATTACCCCCAGCAGCATCAGCCAGCGCGGCCACAGGTCGGAGAGAAAGTCGCCCAGCAGCACGATGGAGCCGGCGCCCAGCAGCGAGCCGAACAGCGAGCCGGTGCCGCCGACGATGGTCATGATCAGGATGTTCTCGGACATTGCCAGGTCGATATTCGACAGCGGCACAAAGTGCAGCAGCATGGCGTACAGCGCCCCGGCAATCCCGGTGACCGCACCGGACAGCACGAACACCAGGATCTTGAAGTGGCGCGTGTCGTAGCCGATGGCCGAGGCGCGGGTTTCGTTCTCGCGGATCGCCATCAGCGTACTGCCAAACGGCGAAGCGATGACCCGGCGTGCGCCGATGAAGATCAGCAGGAACAGCACCGCGACAAAACCATAGAAGGCACGGGCATCGGCCAGGGACAGCAGCACGGTGTCGCCCACACGAATTTCCGGGCGCGGCACGCTGAGCAGGCCGTTGTCGCCGCCGGTCCAGTCGCTCAGGGTGTAGGCGACGAAGTACGCCATCTGGCTGAACGCCAACGTGAGCATCACGAAGTAAATGCCCGTGCGCCGAATCGCCAGGGCGCCCACCAGCAGCGCCAGGAAACCACCGGCAATCGCCGCGCCGAGCAACGCGGTGAACAGGCCCAGTTGCAGGTGGATCATCAACAGCGCCGCACAATAAGCACCGGCACCAAAGAAGATGCCTTGGCCGAAGGACAGCAGCCCGGTGTAGCCCAGCAGCAGGTTGCAGGCCAGGGCGGCCATGGCAAAGATCAGAATCTCGGTGGCCAGGGTCGCCGAGGGCAACACCAACGGCAGGCCGATCAGCACGGCCAACACCCACAGCAACATGGCTCTGGATTGGGTCTTGGCAAACGGCAGGGGGTTTTTCTCGCTCATGTCAGGCTCTCCCGAACAGGCCGTAAGGGCGTACCAGAATCACCACGGCCATGGCGCCGTAGATCATCAGGCTCGCACCCTGGGGCCAGAGTGTGGTCATCAGGCTTTGCACCACGCCCACCAGCAAACCGCCGACCAGCGCACCGCTGAACGAGCCCATGCCGCCGATCACCACCACCACGAAGGCGATGCCGAGAATCTCCGGGCCGACGAAGGGCTGGGCGCCGCGCAAGGGCGCGAACAACACCCCGGCGACACCGGCCAGGGCGACGCCGAGGGCGAAGGTCATGGAGAACAGGCGGAAAATATTGGTGCCCAGTAGTGACACGGTTTCGGTGCTTTCACTGCCAGCGCGCACCAGAGCACCGAAGCGCGTACGCTCCAGCAGCAGCCACAGGCCCAGGCCCACCAGCCCGGAAAACACGATAAGGAACAGGCGGTAGTAGGGGTAGACGAAATCACCTACCACCAGCACGCCGCGCAACAGTTCCGGCACGGCGACGCTTTTGCCCACCGGCCCCCAGATCATCACGCTGGCTTCCTGGATGATCAGGGCGATCCCCAGGGTCACCAGAATCTGGAACATGTGTGGCAAGTGGTAGATGCGCTGGATGAGCAAGCGCTCGATCACCCAGGCCAGCGCGGCCACCACCAGCGGCGCGATCAGCAGCGCCAGCCAGAAGTTGCCGGTGAGGCTCACCGCGGTGTAGCAGATGTAGGCGCCGAGCAGGAAGAACGCGCCGTGGGCGAAGTTGACGAAGTTGAGCAGGCCGAAAATGATCGTCAGCCCTACCGCGATCAGGAAGTAGATCATCCCCAGCCCAAGGCCGTTGAGAATCTGGAACAGGTACAAATTAAGCATGCAGGCACCCTCCGCAGACGGCCGCTTGCACGGCCCTGCGCGACAAAAGTTAAGCGGTCAGCCGAGCGCGCAGCCCGTCGCCTCGACTGCGGGGAACGATTGGCCAGCGCTGAGCACTTTGGCCAGGTCGTCCTTGTCGGCCATGTCGCCGCTGGCCTTGCCGATCAGTAGGTAGTAATCCTTGATCACCTGGTGGTCGCCGGCGCGGATTGACTCCTTGCCGGTCGGGCCTTCGTAGCTCAAGCCTTGCAGGGCCTTGGCCACGGTCGGGCCGTCGAAGCTGCCGGTGGCAATGATGGTGTCGAGCATGACTTTGGTGCTGATGTAGTCGGCGGCCAGCGGGTAGGTGGGGTTGATGCCGTACTGGGCCTGGGTCAGCTTGACCAGTTCACGGTTGAGCGGGGTGTCGACCTGGTGCCAGTACTGTGCGCCGAGGTACACGCCCTCGAGCACATCGCTGCCCAGTTCCTGGAACTGATCCAGGCCGGCAGACCACACCAGCAGCACCTTCATGCGCTCCTTGATGCCGAAGTTCACGGCCTGGCGCAGGGTGTTGGACGATTGGCTGCCAAAGTTGAGCAGCACCAGCACATCGGGCTTGGTGGAAATGGCGTTGGTCAGGTAGCCGGAGAATTCCTGTTCCTGCAACGAGTGGTAGCTGTTGCCCACGTGTTCCAGGCCATGCTCCTTGAGCACGTTTCTGGCGCCTTCGAGCAAGGCTTCGCCGAACACGTATTGCGGGGTGATGGTGTACCAGCGCTTGGCGTCCGGCAGCAGCTTGATCAGCGGCACCATGGTTTCGCGTATCGCGCCGTAGGTGGGCACCGACCAGCGGAAGGTCGCCTTGTTGCAGTCCTTGCCTGTCACTTCATCGGCGCCCACCGGGGTCATGAACACGCCGCCGACCTTGTCCACTTCCTTGGCCACTGCCAGCGCGGAAGACGACAGCGTGCATCCCTGGAAGAACCGTGCGCCGTCCTGCGCGATGGCCTCCTGCACCTTGCGCACTGCCTTGCCGGCGTTGCCTTCGGTGTCGATGACCTTGTAGTTCAGTGGGCGGCCGAGCAATTCGGGGTGTTGCTGCACCGCCAGGCGCGAACCCATGTCGGCAAATTTGCCATAGCTGGCAAAGGCGCCAGACATGGACTTGAGGCCGTAAAAGGTAAAGGGCTCGGCGGCGAATGCCGAACGCACGCTCAGCGGAAGGCTGAGGGCGGCGGCCGCGGTGAGGCTGGCTTTCAATAACGTACGACGCTGCATGGGGTGACTCCCTGGTTTAGTTATTGGCAGGAGCGGCAAGGGCGATACGGTGGAGCAAGGGCCTGTGGGCAGGCTTGTTATTGGATAACTCGATTTCGCGGGTGAACGGGTCAACTGTGGGAGCTGGCTTGCCTGCGATGGCATCGACTCGGTCCCCTGTAACACCGAGGCGCCCGCATCGCAGGCAAGCCAGCTCCCACATTGATCGGGTTCCCACATTGGATTGTTGGCGTGTTTAAGGGTGGTCGAACTCCAGTAGGAAATGCGGGCTCACCTGGCCTTCCAGCGCGGTCATATGGTGTTCGGCATCGCACATGTGTTCATGCATCAAGCTGCGCACCGCGCTTTCGTCCCCGGCGCGAAAGGCGATCAGCAGTTGCTTGTGATAGTCGAGGTTGGCCGCGTCGAACTGCTTGCGTTTGGGCTTGTAGGCTTTTTTCAGCACCACCAGGTCGCGCAGCAAGTCATTGAGAAACTGCGCCATGAAGCTCAGCAGCGGGTTGGGGCAGGCCCGGGCCAGCAGGTTGTGGAACTCCAGTTCCGCCAGGCGCTGTTCGCGCTGGCCGGCTTCGCTGTCTTCGGGGGCGCTGCAAAAATCCACATTGGCTTGCAGGGCGGTGTAATCGTTTTCGCTCAAACGCCCGAGCACCGACACCGCCAATTCCACTTCGATGACCTTGCGCAGTTGGTAGACCTGCTCGCCGTCAAGGTGCTGGAAGTGCAAGTAATTGCGCAAGGCGCGGCTGGCCGGCTCGGTGCCGGCCTGGTTCAAGTAAGCCCCGCCGCTGGGGCCGGTGCGCGTGCTCACCAGGCCCTCCACTTCCAACGCCTTGAGCGCTTCGCGTGCCGAACCCTTGGAACACTGGAAGCTTTCCATCAGCTCGCGTTCGGTGGGCAGGCGGTCGCCGGGCTTCAAGGCGTCGGTGACGATCGAGCGCTTGACCGACTCGACAATCACATCGGACAGCTTCTGGCGTTTGCGGCGTAGCGGGCGAGTCAACATGGCGGTGATTTATCGTATTAATGCGGATAAATAGCACTTAATAACGATTGGGGAAGTGCGTCAACGCAGGCTGTCGTTTTTGGTGGCAAGAGGTCGTAAATGCGTGGGCTACTTACTCCCAGGCGCTGAGGTCGAGACAGCGCGTGGACGCCGGCGGTTGTCTACCATAAGCGAGAAAATCCCCCAGCCAGCGGTTGACGCAGCCGTCGGCGCCTGCGCGCGCCGACTCCTTGAGCAAGAGTTGCTCGACACCGGTGGCGACTGCTTCGCCAGGCTCGGCATTGATCAGCACCATGCGCCCGACACGCTCGGGAAACAGCGTGCCGTAGCGGCTGCCGAGGCGGGTGGCAGCGGCGTTGCCCAGGTAGTTGAGGCGCGCCTCGTCAAGTTGCCCGCGCACGAACTCCATGTCCCGCGCGGCCTGTTCCACGGCATTGCCCTCGCGCAGGTCGCGGGCGCTCAGCTCGATGACGTCATAACGGTCGACCAGGGTGCGATAGGCCTGGGTGGCAAGCGACTCCCAGCGGCTGGCGAGGTGAAGAACGAAAGGCGCGTCCTTGGCCTGGAGGGGTTCGCCGGCCTGGATGAACACGACACCTTCACGGTTGAGCGGTTGCCGTGCGCCTACCCGTGTCACGCTCAAGCTTAGGCGGCCGCGCTGGGGGGCGGCATGGTCGCGGGGGACGTTGACCAGGCCGCATTGGGTGCGGCCAACCACTTGCGGGTTCAAGTGCGCCGTCGTGGTGAGGGGGCAGTCCAGCAGCCAGTCGATTGCGGTGGGGGCGATCAAGGGCTTGGCCAGCGCCAGGTTCGGTATCAACCAGCAGCCAATGCAGGCCAGGCCTTTTACAACAACGCTGGGTTTCATCATGAGGTCCCGGGCTTCCGTGTGATAACGGCTTTTTTACCAAGGACCTTGAGGTGGAGAATGTAGGGTGAAGAAACAACTCGTGTATGAAATATGAGTTTCGTTTATCAGATGTTGGTTTTCCAGCCACCGCCTAATGCCTTGTACAGGGCGATGCTGGCTTGTAGGCGCGACAGGCGCAGTAGCACGTTCTGGTCCTGGGCGCCGTACAAAGTGCGCTGGGTTTCCAGCACCGTGAGCAGGTCTTCGGCACCGGCTTCGTAGCGGCTCTGGGCAATCTGAAACGCGGTCTGCGCCTGTTGCAGCTCCTCGCTTTGCCACTGGCGTTGCTGGTCAAGGCGGGTGATGCTGCTGAGGGCTTTTTCCACATCGGCAAAGCCATTAATGATCGCCCCGCGGTAGGTTTGCAGCAGTTCATCCTGGCGTGCCCGAGCCTTGTCGCGCTCGGCGCTCAGCCGGCCATTGTTGAAGATTGGCGCCATCAGGCCCGAGGTCAGGGTGTAGAAGGGGCTGCGCAAGACCTCTTGGGCCTTGTATGCGCCAGAGCCGAGGGTCGCGCCCAATGTCACTGAGGGCAGCATCGCTGCACGGGCCACCGTGACGTCGGCACGGGCCGCTGCCAACTGGGCTTCGGCCTGGGCGAGGTCGGGGCGCCGGCGCAATAACTGGCTCGGTACACCGGGCCCGATACTCGGCCAGGTCAATGCCTGGAAGGGTTCAGCGCCCAGGTCCAGGGCCTGTACGGGTTGACCAAGCAAGGCGGCCAAAGTGATTTGCGACTCTTCGACCGATTGCTGGATCAGCGGCAATTGCCGTTGCTGGCTGGCCACCAGGCTCTTCTGTTGTGCCAGTTCCAGGGCTGTGGCGGAACCGGCGTCGTGGCGGGTCTGTACCAGGTTCAGCACATTGCGCGCATTCGCCAGGTTGAGCTCGGCAATCTGCAGGCGCTGGCGTGCGGCCAGGGTTTGCGCGTAGCGGTCGGCGACATTGCTGAGCAGGGTCAGCTCCACGTTGGCCTGATCGAACTCACTGGCGTGCAGGCTCTGCACGGCGCTGTCGCGCGCAGCGGCGCGGCCCCCCCAGAAGTCGATTTCATAGCTGGCGGTGAGGCTGGCGTCATAGCTGTTGACGGTCCGATTGCTTTCGGTGGCGTCCAGGTCCGAGTTGCCGCTGCCGCGCAACAGCCTTTGCCGGCTGGCGGTGAGGTTGAACTTCAGTTCCGGCAGCAGCGGTGCGCCGGCAATCACCGCCGTGGCCTGGGCCTGACGGACCCGCGCCATGGCGGCTGCTACGTCGAAACTGTCACGACGGGCCTGGTCGATCAGGCGGTTCAACGCCGGGCTGCCAAACTGCGTCCACCAGCGCTGGTTGATGGCTTGGGTCGCTTCGCGTTCTGCATAGTGCCAGGTGGCGGGCGTGGCGAGGCCGCTGTCGATGGCCGGCGGGTTAGCGCCACAGGCCGTGAGCAACAGGCACACACTGAACGCTGACAGTTGTGGAGTGAGAGATCGTTTATTCACTGGTCAACGCCTTAACCGGATCGAGCCGGGCAGCTTTACGGGCCGGCATGAAGCCGAATACGACGCCGGTAACCAGCGCACAGCCAAACGCGCCGAGCACCGCCACCAGGGAAAACTGCACCGCCACTTCAGCCAGCACCAGCACGCCGCCCACCAGCAATGCCAGGGCAATACCGAACAGGCCGCCGACCACCGAGAGCATCACCGCCTCGGTGAGGAACTGGCGCAGGATGTCGCGCTGGCGCGCCCCGGTGGCCATACGGATGCCGATTTCACGGGTGCGTTCGCGCACGGTCATCAACATGATATTCATCACGCCGATGCCGCCCACCAGCAGCGAGATCGCCGCAATCGAGCCGAGCATCAGCGACAGGGTGTTCTGGGTGCGGGCTTCGGCCTGAATCATCGCGGCATTGTTGGTCAGCTCGTAGTCGCGCTTGCCGTTGTGCAGCTTCAGCATCAACTGGTCGATGGCGCGTTCGGCTTCATGCACCTTGCGTGCATCGGTGGTGGCAATCGCCACGTATTCGGGGTTGTAGCTGCCGAACAGGCGGACACTGGCGGCGCTGTAGGGAATGGCGACACGGTCGTCACTGTCCTTGTTGCCGGAGCTTGAGCCTTTTTCCGCGAGCACGCCGACCACCTGGAAGGGTACGTTCTCGATCAGGATGTACTGGCCGATAGGGTTGGCCACGTCCTTGAACAATTTTTGGCGGATGCGCGCGCCGATCACGGCGACCGTGGCGGCGGCGCGTTCGTCGGCCTCGGTGAAGTAGCTGCCCTCGACCACCGGCCAGTTGAAGATCTCCGGGAAGTTGGTGTCGTTGCCCCCCACGTAAGCCATGTAGTCGACGTTGCCGAAGCGCACTCCCGCGTCGGTGCCGTTGACCGGCATGATGCGCTTGACCTGAGGCAGCGTCGCCAGGGCCGCGACATCGTTGAGGGACACGATACCCAGCGGCGTACGCGGGTTGGGCGAAGACCCGCTGAGGTAGATGATATTGGAGCCGAACGCGCCCATCTGCGCCATGACCTGGCGCTTGCTACCTTCGCCCACTGCCAGCATCACCACCACCGACGCGACGCCGATGATGATGCCCAACAGTGTCAGCGCCGTGCGAAAACGGTTGATCCACATCACCCGCCAGGCGGCCTGCACGGCATCCAGCAATTCGGCTTTCCAGGCACCATTGTGCTCGGCGCCGTCGACCAGGCGTTGGCGCAGGTCCACGGCGTGCAAGGCGCCGGCCGCCACGCTGGGTGTGGCCGCGCGGGTGTCAGCCGAATCGCTGATGATCTGGCCGTCGCGAATCTCGATGATGCGGTTGGCTCGCGCCGCCACTTCACGGTCGTGGGTAATCAGAATGACCACATGGCCCTGGCTCGCCAGTTCGTCGAGCAAGGCCATGACCTCGGCGCCGCTATGGCTGTCGAGGGCGCCGGTGGGTTCGTCGGCGAGGATGATATGGCCGCCGTTCATCAGGGCGCGGGCGATGGACACCCGTTGCTGTTGCCCACCCGACAGCTGGTGCGGCCGATTGCCGGTGCGCTCGGCCAGGCCCAGGCGGGTGAGCAGGGCGCTGGCGCGGGCATGGCGTTCGGCGGCGCTGATGCCGGCATAGATCGCCGGCATCTCGACGTTTTCCTGGGCGGAGCCTGAGGGAATCAAGTGGTAGCCCTGAAACACAAAACCGAAGGCTTCGCGGCGTAGCCAGGCCAGTTCGTCGCTGCCCAGGTGGGCGACGTTTTCCCCGGCGAACAGGTAGTCGCCCTCGGTGGGGCGGTCGAGGCAGCCGAGGATGTTCATCAGCGTCGATTTACCCGAGCCCGAGGCGCCGACAATGGCGACGAACTCGCCGGCATGGATCGACAGGTCGATGCCGCGCAACACATCGACCTGCGGGCTGTCGCCGCCGCCGTAGGATTTGCGGATGCCTTTGAGTTCAATCAGGGGCGTGGTCATTTCAGCCCCCATGGCTATCAACCGGGCCGATCAACAGGTGGTCGCCCTCGCTCAACCCCTCGAGCACTTCCACCCGCAGGCGGTCGCTGATGCCCAGGCGCACTTCACGGTCTTCGATGGCTCCGTTTTTGGCGACCACCCGGGCGATTTGCGCTGCGGAGCCGGGCACGCTTTGCAAGGCGGCGACGGGTACGGAGAGGGCGTCCTTGACTTGGCTGGCGACGAAAAAGACCTGGGTGGTCATCTCGGCCATCAGCGCGTTGTCGGCGTTGTCCACGTCCAGCAGCACCGTGTACAGCACCACTCGGCCAGTGCCGCTCTTGCTGGTGCTGCTCGGGCTGCCGCTGCCCTGGGTTTCGTTCAAGGGCTTGGGCGGGATCGGCAGGATTTGGCGCACGGTGCTGGTCCAGCGCCGGCTGCCACCGCTCAGGGTGGTGAAATACGCGCTCATGCCGGGTTTGACATGGCCGATGTCGGCTTCGGAGACTTCCGCCCACACCGTCATGGGCGACAGCTTGGCGATGCGCAGGATCAGCGGGGTTTGCTGTTGCGCGTTGAGGGTCTGGCCGACGCGTGCATCCACGGCCACCACGGTACCGGTCATTGGCGCGTAGATGCGCGTGTAGCCCAACTCGGCTTCATCGCTGCGCAGGCTGGCCTGGGCCTGGCGGATCTGTGCCTGGAACATCTGGACCCGCGCCTGGGTCGCGCTGAGTTCCGCCTTGGCGGTCTGCACGTCTTCCTCGCGGGTGGCGTTGCCGGCACTCAGGCGCTGCTGACGCTGGTACTTCTGATGGGCCAGTTGGTGCTGGGCTTTCTGCTCCTGCAACTGGGCCTGCAGGTTTTCGATGGCATAGCGGCTGGCGTCGAGCTTGGCTTTTTGCGTGGCGGGGTCGATCTCCACCAGCAATTGGCCCTCTTGGACCTGGTCACCGGCCTCGACGTGGATCTTGCGGATCTGCCCGGAGGCTTGGGCGCCGACGTCTACGTAACGTCGCGGTTGCAGGGTGCCCAGGGCGGTGACGCTGTTTTCGATGTCGGCGCGGGTCACGGTGACGGTGGCCAGGGCATCGCGGCCCGGCGTCAGGCCCTGCCAGGTGGCAAACGCAACGATGGGAATCAGGCACGCCACCACAAGCAGGGCGCGTCGGGCAGGTCGAGGGCGTTTCATGGGTAGCTTCCAGCCAGGAAAGTTCGGGGCGCAGTCGCGCAGAGCTGACAGGTAAACGAGGAAAATGCTCCGGAATTTAGGCTGTTACATAAGTAGTTACAGCGCGAATTGCGAAAAAAACCGACCGCTGATGAGAGAGTTCTTTAAAAGTAGATGAGAATTACTATAAATTGCACACACTCAAACTGCCATCATCGGTGATGGCAAAACCGCCAATGATTGCGGGCGCATCCAGGTAAGGGGATGCGCTCTTGGGTTTTTCGCGAGCAAGCTCGCTCCTACAGGGGCCGGGTGTCGTTTGTACCAAGGCCGTGGGGTCAGGAGTCATGTTGGAAAACTACTATCGCGAGCTGGTGTGTTTCCTCAACGCCAAGCTGGGCAACCGTCAGGTGGCCGAAGATGTGGTGCATGACGCTTATGTGCGGGTGCTCGAGCGCGCAAGCGACACCCCGATCGAACAGCCCCGCGCCTTCCTGTACCGCACCGCCTTGAACCTGGTGATCGACGGCCATCGGCGCAACGCCGTGCGCCAAACCGAGCCCCTGGAGGTGCTGGACAGCGAAGAGCGCTTCGCCGCCTGTTCCCCCCACGCCAGCCACGATCAGGGCCAGCGCCTGGAGATGCTCGAGCGCGCCTTGGCCGAGCTGCCGGTGGCCTGTCGCGATAGTTTCCTATTGCGCAAGCTCGAAGGCCTGTCCCATGTGCAAATCGCTGAACGCCTGAACATTTCCCGCAGTCTGGTGGAAAAACACATCGTCAATGCGATGAAGCACTGCCGGGTGCGCATGCGCGAGTGGGAAGCGCACTGATCGGCTGTTAGTTAAATTTTATTTCACTGTCCTCGTTTCCTATCAACACACGGCCTGTTGTTCAGGCCATGAAGGTATTCCCGCCCCACCGCCATGGGGCTTATCCAGAGGACACTGGAATGACACAGGCAATTGCTTCGCCCGCGGTTCATGACCTGATCGGGATCGGTTTCGGCCCTTCGAACCTGGCGCTGGCCATCGCCCTGCAGGAGCGTGAAAAGGCCCAGGGCAAGCTGGACGTGCTGTTTCTCGACAAACAAGCCGACTACCGCTGGCACGGCAATACCCTGGTGACCCAGAGTGAACTGCAGATTTCCTTCCTCAAGGACCTGGTGACCCTGCGCAACCCCACCAGCCCGTACTCCTTCGTCAACTACCTCAAGACCCACGACCGCCTGGTGGACTTCATCAACCTGGGCACCTTTTACCCTTGCCGCATGGAGTACAACGACTACCTGCGCTGGGTGGCGGGGCAGTTCCAGGCCCAGGCCAACTACGGTGAAGAAGTGCTGGCCATCGAGCCGATCCTGCATCAGCAACAGGTCGAGGCGTTGCGCGTGATCTCCCGTGATGCCCAGGGCGAGCAGCATGTGCGCACCACCCGTTCGGTGGTGGTCAGCGCCGGCGGCACACCGCGCATCCCCGAGGCATTCAAGGCGCTCAAGGGCGATAGCCGGGTGTTTCACCATTCCCAGTACCTGGAGCGCATGGCCAGCCAGCCGTGCGTAGACGGCAAGCCGATGCGCATCGCCGTGATCGGCGGCGGCCAGAGCGCGGCCGAAGCCTTTATCGACCTCAATGACAGCTTCCCGTCGGTGCAGGTCGATATGATCCTGCGCGGTTCGGCGCTCAAACCGGCCGACGACAGCCCGTTCGTCAACGAAGTGTTCTCGCCGGCCTTTACTGACCTGGTGTTCCAGCAAGTCGGTGCCGAGCGTGAGCGTTTGGTCGCCGAATACCAGAACACCAACTACTCGGTAGTGGACCTGGACCTGATCGAGCGAATCTACGGGATTTTCTACCGCCAGAAAGTCTCCGGCATCGCCCGCCAGGCGTTCCGCACCCTGACCGTAGTCGAGAAGGCCACCCCAGGCCCGCTGGGTATCGAACTGGCCCTGCGCAATAGCGCCACCGGCGAAACCAGCCTCAACCATTACGACGCGGTAATCCTGGCCACCGGCTACGAGCGCCAGATGCACCGTGAACTGCTGGCGCCGCTGCAAGCCTACATGGGCGACTTTGAAGTGGCCCGCGACTACCGCATCGTCACCGACGAGCGCTGCAAGGCTGGCATCTACATCCAGGGCTTCAGCCAGGCCAGCCATGGCTTGAGCGATACCTTGCTGTCGGTGCTGCCGATTCGGGCGGATGAGATTGCGGCGTCGTTGTATGCGCTGGACCATCACCGTGGCAAGGCGCGTTCGGTGCAGGACTTGCTGCTGGCAACCGCCAGCTGACCGATCCCCTTATTGTGGCGAGGGAGCTTGCTCCCGTTCGGGGGCGCAGCGCCCGCAAGCTTTTGGGGCCGCTTCGCAGCCCAGCGGGAGCAAGCTCCCTCGCCACAAGAGCTCGCTCCTACAGACGGCACTTGTGACAAAGTGTGGCTATTGGTACTGTACAAAAAACCAGTATCGGTAGCCCTCCATGCAGTTGATCGAAAAACTCAGCATCCTCGCCGACGCCGCCAAGTACGACGCGTCCTGCGCCAGCAGTGGCGCGCCCAAGCGCAGTTCCGAGGGCAAGGCGGGGCTGGGTTCCACCAATGGCATGGGCATCTGCCACAGCTACACGCCCGATGGCCGTTGCGTGTCGTTGCTCAAGGTGTTGCTCACCAACTTCTGCCTCTACGACTGCCAATACTGCGTCAACCGCCGCTCCAGCGACGTGCCCCGTGCGCGCTTCAGCCCGGAGGAGGTGGTCACCCTGACCCTGGATTTCTACAAGCGCAATTGCGTCAGTGGGCTGTTCCTCAGTTCCGGCATCATCCGTTCGTCGGACTACACCATGGAGCAACTGGTGCGGGTCGCCAAACTGCTGCGCGAAGAGCATGACTTTCGCGGTTATATCCACCTCAAGACCATCCCCGATGCCGACCCGGCCCTGATCGCCGAGGCTGGCCGTTATGCCGATCGCCTCAGCGTAAATATCGAACTGCCCACCGACGCCAGCCTGCAGACCCTGGCGCCCGAGAAGCAGATCGGCTCGATCAAGCAGGCCATGCAGACCATCTACACCGGCGAACAGACGGTGCTCAACGAACCCCGCGCGCCACGTTTCGCTCCGGCCGGGCAGAGCACGCAGATGATCGTCGGTGCCGACGACACCGACGACAGCACCATCCTGCACGGTGCCGAGGCGTTGTACGGTAATTTCAAGCTGCGCCGCGTGTATTACTCGGCGTTCAGCCCCATCCCCAACAGCCCGAAAAGCGTACCCCTGGCCGCGCCGCCCTTGATGCGCGAGCACCGCTTGTACCAGGCTGATTTCCTGCTGCGCAGCTACGGTTTCAGCGCCAATGAGCTGTTCGCCGGCCCCGGTGACCTGGCACTGGATATCGACCCCAAGCTGGCCTGGGCCCTGGAGCATCGCGAGGTGTTCCCCCTGGACCTGAACCGCGCCGAGCCGACCCTGATCGCACGTATCCCCGGCATCGGCCTGCGCACCACCCAGCGCCTGGTCGACCTGCGCCGTGAACGCAAGATCCGCTTCGAAGACCTGGCGCGCATGCGCTGCGTGCTGGCCAAGGCCAAGCCGTTTTTCATCACCAGCGACTACCACCCGCAGCAGGCCGACAGCACCAGTGTGTTGTTGCGCGAACAATTGCGTGACCGTCCGCAGCCGCAACAGATGGGGCTGTGGGGATGATCAGCCTGGAGTGCGACAACCTGTTCAGCACCTGGCGCGAACAGGCCCGCTGGTTGCTCAGCCATCAGGTCGACCCCAGCCAGGTCAGTTGGGGCGAGGTGCAGGCGGCGGACCTGTTCGCTACCGATGAACTGATCCCACCAGGGATGGGGCCGTTTCAGGCGCGCATACCCAAGGCGTTGTTGCAATTGTTGGAGTCCGCTGCCTGTTATCACGGTGATCAGCGCTGGAGCCTGTTGTATGAAGTGCTGTGGCGGGTCAGCCATGGTGATCGCACGGCCATGCTCGCGGGTGACAAGCTGGGCAGCGAATTGCAGCGGCGCATCAAGCAAGTCAGCCGGGAAGCCCACCACTTGCATGCGTTTGTGCGCTTCATCGCGCTGCCGGACGGGGCCGGGCCGGAACTGCCGGAGTACGTGGCCTGGCATGAGCCGGCCCATGACATTCTCAAGAGCGCCAGCGAGCATTTTATCGGGCGCATGGGCCGCCATCGCTGGATGATCGCCACGCCCCTGGACGGGGTGTATTACAACGGCGAGCAATTGATTCATCAGCGCCAGTGCCCCGAGGCCTGGCAGCAACTGGCGCAGAATGTTGAAGATCCCCACAGTGCGATGTGGTTGACCTACTACAGCCACATCTTCAACCCGGCGCGGCTGAATCCCAAGGTGATGGAAGGGCACTTGCCCAGCCGCTTCTGGAAGAATTTGCCGGAGGGCAAGTTGATCCCGGGGCTGATCAGCGAGGCGCGTACGGGCAAGCAGAAGGATGGGCAGGCGAAGCTGGTGGGTGCCAAACCAGGCAAAAGAATTGCAAACCCGGTCAATGTGGGAGCTGGCTTGCCTGCGATAGCGGTCGACCCGTCAGATGTGGGGTGACTGATTGATCGTTCCCACGCTCTGCGTGGAATGCCACCCTGGACGCTCCGCGTCTGCTCTTGAAGTTGTGACGCGGAGCGTCATTGGATGCATTCCCACGCAGAGCGTGGGAACGAGCTAGCTGGTTCAGGCCAGTTCGGTCGCGGTGTTCTTGACCACCGCCAACTCCGGATGCGCCACCAGCTTATCAATGTGCAACTCATCATTGTTCAACCAGGTCTCGGTCAGCACCCGGTAATGTTCCATATCCCGGCAGCGCATGCGCAGGCTGTAGTCGAACGGCCCGCTGATCAACTGGCATTCGAATACCTGCGGGCAGGCTTTCACGCAGGCTTCGAAGGCCTTTTGCGCCGAGCGCCCGCTTTGGTTGGACAGGGCCACCAGCACCAGCAGCGACAGCCCCGGTGAGACCATCTGCACATCGATGATCGCCCCATACCCACGGATCACCCCGCGTCGCTCCAGCTTGCGCACCCGTTCCAGGCAGGGCCTGGGGGTGAGGTGCACCAATGACGAGAGCTTTTCGTAGGTGATACGCCCCTGATGCCTGAGTACGTCGATGATCGCTTCGTCGATGCGATCCAGCGTAGGGGAAGAATGGGGTCCGTTGGCCTTGGTATCCATGAGTTCACTTCAAACGGTTGGAAAGAAATTGCTGCAAGCGTTCGCTGGTGGGATGGTCGAGGATCTCGGCGCCGCCGTGTTCTTCGACTCGGCCCTGGTGCAGGAACAGTACTTGGCTGGACACCTGGCGGGCAAAGCCCATTTCGTGGGTGACCATCAACATGGTACGACCTTCCTCTGCCAACGTCTGTATGACTTTAAGCACTTCTCCTACAAGCTCCGGGTCCAGGGCCGAGGTGGGTTCATCAAACAGGATGATCTCCGGCTCCATCGCCAGCGCCCGCGCAATCGCCACGCGCTGCTGCTGGCCACCGGACAGGAACGCCGGATATTGGTCCGCCACGCGGCTCGGCAGGCCGACCTTGTCCAGGTACAGCCGCGCACGTTTCTCGGCTTCGGCGGCGCTCACGTTCAGCACCCGGCGCGGGGCCATGGTGATGTTCTCCAGCACGGTCATGTGGCTCCACAGGTTGAAGTGCTGGAACACCATGGCCAGGCGCGTGCGCAGGTTTTGCAGTTGCGCCTGGTGTGGCGCGCGGGTGCCGGCGCGGCCTGGTTGCATTTCGATGCTGATGCCGTCCAGGGTGATCACCCCGGCGTCAGGCTGTTCCAGAAAGTTGATGCACCGCAGCATCGTGCTTTTGCCCGAACCGCTGGCGCCGATCAGGCTGATCACGTCGCCCTGGCGTGCGTTGAGGGACACGCCCTTGAGCACTTCGTGTTCGCCGTAGCGTTTATGGATACCTTCGACTTGCAGCTTGATGGCCGCCGTGGCGGTGTTGCCGACGGGTACATCCATTGGATAAGCGGCCAGGGCCTGCGCGGACTGATTCATGGGTTAGCCTCGGGTAGGAACAAGAAAGCGCATCCAGCGACGTTCGGCCAGCCTGAACAGGCCCACCAGTGCAAAGGACAGCAGCATGTAAAGCAGGGCGGCGATGCCGAAAGCCTGGAAGGTCAGGAACGTCTCGGCATTCGCATCGCGGGCGACCTTGAGGATGTCGGCGACGGTGGCGGTGAACGCCAGCGACGTGGCGTGCAGCATCAGGATCATTTCATTGCTGTAGGCCGGCAGGGCGCGACGCAATGCGGCGGGCACGATCACAAACAGGTTCAGCCGCCAGCCGTGCAGGCCATAGGCGCGTGCCGCTTCGATCTCGCCATGGGGAATGTTGCGGATTGCCCCGGCGAAGATTTCCACGGTGTAGGCGCAGGTGTTGAGCACAAACGCCAACAGCGTGCAGTTCAGCGCATTGCGGAAAAACTGGTTGAGCAGGGCGTTGTCCTGCACCACTTCCAGGCTGTACAGCCCGGTGTAGCAAATCAACAGTTGGATATACAGCGGCGTGCCGCGGAACAGGTAGGTGTAGACCTCCACCGGCCAGCGCAGCCAGAAATGTTCTGAGACGCGTGCCAGCGCCAGGGGGATCGACAGGCCAAAGCCCAGTACCACCGAGATAATGAACAGCCACAAGGTCATGGCGACACCGGACAGGCCGCTGCCATCGCTGAACAGGTAGGCCAGGCCGTATTGCTGGAACAATTCGATCATCGCGCCATCCCCTTGATGCCCAGGTTATAGCGCCGTTCCAGGCGCTTGAAGATGCGGTTGGAGAGGGTGGTAATCACCAGGTACACCAGGCCCGCGAGGATCAGGAAGTACAGCGGCTCGCTGGTGGACTTGCCCGCGTTCTGCGCGGCCTTGACCAGGTCTGACAGGCCGATGATCGACACCAGCGCCGTGGACTTGAGCAGCACCAGCCAGTTATTGCCCAGGCCCGGCAGGGCAAAGCGCATCAGTTGCGGGAACAGCACCAGGTGAAAGCGCTGCCAGCGGCTCAGGCCGTAGGCGGTGGCGGCTTCCAGTTGGCCGGCCGGCACACTGAGGATCGCGCCTCGGAAGTTTTCGGTGAAATACGCGCCGTAAATAAAGCCCAGGGTGATCACTCCGGCGGTAAACGGGTCGATTTCAACGTAGTCCCAGCCGAACGCTTCGGTCAGATCGTTGAGCCACAGTTGCAGGCTGTAGAAGATCAGCAGGATCAGCACCAGGTCCGGCACGCTGCGGATCAACGTGGTGTAGAGCGTGGCCGGCACGCGCAGCCATTTGGCGCTGGAGAGTTTGGCGCCCGCGGCGACCAGGCCCAGGGTAAGGCTCAGGGCCAGGGCGAGGAACGCCAGCTTGAGCGTCATCCAGGCACCCTGGGCCAGCATGGGGCCGTAGCCTTGCAGGTTGAGGAGGTCGTTCATGGGGAAGATCTCGAAGGAGTGCACGGATTTACTGTGGGAACTGCTTGTTGTGGCGAGGGAGCTTGCTCCCGTTCGACAGCGCGGCTGGAGCCGGCTTTTTGGGGGCGCTTCGCACCCCAGCGGGAGCAAGCTCCCTCGCCACAACACGCCCGCTCCCACAGGGGCACGGTTGCCGGTTACTCGTTGTAGATGTCCTGATCGCCGAAGTATTTCTTCTGGATCTGGGCGTAGGTGCCATCGGCCTGGACGGCGGCGATGCCCTTGTTGATCAGCTCACGCAACGCCTGGTCGTTCTTGCGCAGGCCCATGGCGATGTCCAGAGGCAGGGTCGGGTCCTTGAAGGCCGGGCCGGTCTTGAAGTCGGCGCCTTCGGGCTTGGACAGGAAGTTGAGCTGGGCTTCGAGCTTGTCCGTCAGGGTGGCGTCGAGGCGGCCGTTTTGCAGGTCGGCGTAGTTCTGTTCCTGAGACTGGTACGCCTTGATCTGTGCACCGAGCTTGGCCAGGTGCGCGCGGGCATAGGCTTCCTGCAACGAGCCTTGCAGCACGCCAACCTGCTTGCCGTTCAGCGATTCTGGGGTGTCACCGAAGGTGGCGTTTTTTCGGGTGATCACCGAGGTGGGGCTGAGGAACAGGCGGTCGGTGAAGTCGATGACTTTCTCGCGGGCCGGGGTCACGGCCATGGAGGACATGATCGCGTCGAACTTGCGCGCACGCAGGGCCGGGATCATGCCGTCGAATTCGTTGTGCACCCAGGTGCATTTCACTTCGAGCTTGGCGCAGATGGCGTTGCCCAGTTCGATATCGAAACCTTGCAGGCTGCCGTCGGCGGCGACGGATTCGAAGGGCGGGTATTCGGGGAACACGCCAAACCGGATTTCTTTCCAGTCCTGGGCGTGGGCAGCAGTGGCGCACAGTGGCAACAGCAACGCAGCGAAGAGTGATCGCAGAGGAGTCATGTGTCGGTCCCTATATTTTGTAATTGATGTCAGGGGCAGTGAATAACTGGGAGCAGAGAATGCTTCATGATGGTGCGTTTTTTGTGTCGTTTACCCCCTGCGCAAAGCGCAAATTGCGCTGTTAAAACAGGCAATGCAGCGGAATCGGCTGTGACACCGGCAAAATCGGCTTTCAACCCACCCGAATCTGGCCTGCCCTGGGCGCAAAGCGGCAAGCCAGAGCGGTTTCAGGCGCGCTTTTTATGCTGTACCACAGGTTGCTGGGCCAGGCGTGCAAACAGGTCTTTCGGGTCGGCCAGGTCTGGCACCAGCTCCAGCTCGCTCCCCACATCCAGGGCCTTGGCCACGTCCAGTACATAGCGCAGGGCCGAGTAGTCTTCGATAGCAAAACCCACCGAGTCGAACAGGGTGATCTGGCGTTCATTCTCGCGGCCCGGCTGTTGGCCGTTGATCACTTGCCACAGCTCGGTGACCGGCGAATCTTCCGGCATGTGCTGGATTTCGCCTTCGATGCGGCTTTGCGGTTCGTACTCGACGATCACCCTGGCGCGCTCGACGATACGGCGGTCCAGCTCGGTCTTGCCCGGGCAGTCACCGCCCACGGCATTGAGGTGCATGCCTGGCTCGATCATCTCGTCAGTCAGGATGGTGGCGTAGGCCTTGTCTGCAGTCACGGTGGTGACAATGTCCGCGCCTTTGACTGCCTCGGCGACGCTGGCGGCCAGGATCACCTTGATCGCCGGGAACGCCTTGAGGTTGGCGGCGAGCTTGGCGGTGGCCTGGGGGTCGATGTCGAACAAGCGGATTTCAGTAATGCCCAGCATGGCGTGGAAGGCCAGTGCCTGGAATTCGCTTTGGCAGCCGTTGCCGATCAGCGCCATGCTGCGGCTGTTGGCGCGGGCCAGGTAGCGGGCGACCAGGGCCGAGGTGGCAGCGGTGCGGATCGCAGTGGTCAGGGTCATCTCCGCTAGCAGCACCGGTTTGCCGGTGTCGACGTCGCCCAAGGCGCCGAATGCCATCACGGTGAGCATGCCGGCCAGGGTGTTTTTCGGGTGGCCGTTGACGTACTTGAAGGCGTACAGCGAAGCGTCGGACACCGGCATCAGCTCGATCACGCCATCCGGTGAGTGGTTGGCCAGGCGCGCGCACTTTTCGAAATCCTGCCAGCGCAGGTAGTCGGCGCGAATGTAGTCGGCCATCTCGGTGATAGAGGTTTGCAGGCCTTTTTGCGATACCAGGTAGCTGAGGTCGTTGACGTCGATATAACGGGTCATGGCAGGACTCCTTATTGAAATGAGGGACGGGCCGGCAGATGCACTTCGGCCAGCATGCAGCGGGCACTGCCGCCGCCGATGCGTTCGATGTTGTCGATATTCACCACCACCGGCCGCGTATGGCGTTCCACATGCTGACGCTGCGCCGGATGCAGGGCGCCCCAGGCACTGGCGGACATCACCAGCAATGGCTGGCCGTCCCGGTCGTGGACCTCCAGCATGTTGCCGGCGAAGGCTTCCAACTGGTCGAAGTCCAGGCTGAGGATGTCCTTGCCGGTGTCACGCAGGGAGCGTTCCAGGGCCAGGCGCTCGCTGTCGTCGGGCAGGGCCTGCAGGCACACCACCGCGAGGTCGCGGCCAACGCTCATCATCACGTTGCTGTGGTAGATGGGGGCCTGGTGACGGTCCAGGGCGTGGAACACACAGAGTTGGTAGTCGAGGCGTTCGGCAAACTGGCGCAGGGCCGCGTGGTGGGTGCGCCCCGAATGGCACGCGTAGCTGATGCGGTGCTGGCGGTCGAGCACCATGCTGCCGGTGCCTTCCAGGAAGATGTTCTGTTGTTCCAGGTGGCTGAGGTCGATGGTGGTGTTGATCGCAAAGCGTTGCTCCAGTACTTGCAGCACGCCCTTGTTGCGCTCCAGTCGGCGGTTCTGGCCTTCCATGGGGTAGAGCACCAGGCTGCCGTCGGCATGGCTGCTCCACCAGTTGTTGGGGAAGATCGAGTCGGGCGTATGAGGCGCCGGCGTGTCCTGCACCACCAGCACCTCCACGCCATGCTGGCGCAGGGTGTCGACATAACCGTCGAACTCCTCCAGCGCTTTGTGCTGTGCACTGAGCGGGTCCAGCGGCGGGCGTTGGAAACGGTTGTTGATCGCGGTATCCGGGTTGAAGGCAAAGCGCGCCGGGCGGATCATCAGGACGGTGTTGGTGGTTTGCATGGGGGCACGGGTCCGTTGGGGATCTTGTGCCGCTATTGTGTGCGTTGCGGGGAAAGGATCCCGGCTGAAACAGCGGGGTGGCTCAGCCAAGAAAGCTGAAAACGGGGGTGGCGCAGCCGAATCGGCTGCCAGATTGAAATACGATCAACCTGTGGGAGCAGGCAAGCCAGCTCCCACATTGGTATTGTGGTGATTGTTATCGTTGTGTCAGCCAGGAGGAACCATGTCTACCGCTGTTCGTCTTGCCCAACCTTCAGATGCCGAGGGCATCAGCCAGGTCATCCTGGCTGCGCTGCACAGCAGCAACGCACGTGATTACCCAGCAGATGTGATTGCGCGGGTTGCCAGCAATTTCACCCCCGACGCGGTAATGGCGTTACTCCAGCGGCGTGTGGTGTTGGTGGCGACTCAGGATCAACTGATCGTTGCTACGGCCGCACTGGACGGCAACGTGGTGCGCTCGTTGTTCGTCAACCCGGCGCTGCAAGGGCAGGGCATTGGCCGATTGTTGATGATCGAGATCGAGCTGCGCGCCCGTGAAGCCGGCGTGACGGTGCTGAGCGTGCCGTCCTCGCTGACGGCGCAAGCCTTCTACGCCAAGCTGGGTTTTCACAACGTGCGTGACGTGTACAACGGCAACGAGCGCACGTTGGTGATGGAAAAGGCGCTGTTGTCCCGCCACCCCATCGGGCCGTATCGCGACCGTCAACACCGTGCCCAGGTGATTGAGTTATGGCAGCAGGCGTTTGGCTATGACACCGCGCATAACCTGCCGAGCCTGGCGATTGATAAGAAACTGGCGGTCAATGACGGGTTGTTCTTCGTTGCCACCGACAACAAAGCCGTGATCGGTACCATCCTCGCCGGCTATGACGGGCATCGTGGCTGGTTGTATTCGGTGGCGGTGCATACCGACTATCGGCGCCATGGCCTGGGGTCGTCGCTGGTGCGCTATGCCGAACAGGCGTTGACAGCGCTGGGTTGCATGAAAATCAACCTGCAGATCACCGGCGGCAATGACCTGGTGGTGGGGTTTTATGAGGCGTTGGGGTATGGGGTGGAGCCGAGGATCAGTATGGGCAAGAAGATTGCCGAGAATATTACGCCACGCTCATGAAGGTGCAGAAACCAGTGTGGGAGCTGGCTTGCCCGCGATAGCGATAGGCCTTTGATCGTTGATCGTTCCCACGCTCTGCGTGGGAATGCCGCCTGGGATGCTCCGCGTCCCGCCGGACAACAGGTGACGCGGAGCGTCAGGGGATGCATTGCATTCCCACGCGGAGCGTGGGAACGATCAAGCGGAGCGTGGGAACGATCAAGCGGAGCGTGGGAACGATCAACCAGCCAGCTCCCACAGGATTTTGTGGTGTCGCTGGTTTTTGTGGCTGTCAGACCTTGACGATCCAACCCGCTGGCGCTTCCACGTCACCGGTCTGCACACCGGTCAGCTCTTTGTAGAGCTTCTGGGTGATCGGGCCGACTTCGGTCTCGCTGTGGAACACATGCAGCTTGCCGTTGTACTGAATGCCGCCGATAGGCGAGATCACCGCTGCGGTACCGCAGGCGCCGGCTTCCTTGAACTGATCCAGCTTGTCGATGAACACTTCGCCCTCGACCACTTCCAGGCCCAGGCGGGTCTGGGCCAGTTCGATCAGCGACAGGCGGGTGATGCCTGGCAATACCGAAGGCGACTTCGGCGTGATGAACTGGTTGTCGTGGGTGATGCCGAAGAAGTTGGCCGAGCCGACTTCTTCGATTTTCGAGTGGGTCATCGGGTCCAGGTAGATCGCGTCGGCGAAGCCGGATTTCTTCGCTTCCGAACCCGGCATCAGGCTGGCGGCGTAGTTGCCACCAACCTTGGCGGCACCGGTGCCTTGCGGCGCGGCGCGGTCGTAGCCGGAGATCTGGAAGTTGTGCGGCACCAGGCCGCCCTTGAAGTAGGCACCGACCGGGATGCAGAACACCGAGAAGATGAATTCCGGCGCGGTACGCACGCCGATGTTGTCACCGGTGCCGATCACGAACGGGCGCAGGTACAGCGCGCCGCCACTGCCGTACGGCGGGATGAAGCGCTCATTGGCCTTGACCACTTGTTTGCAGGCGTCGATGAACGCGTCGGTCGGCACTTGTGGCATCAGCAGGCGGCCACAGCTGCGCTGCATGCGGGCGGCGTTCTGGTCCGGGCGGAACAGGTTGATCGAGCCGTCCTTGCAACGGTAGGCCTTCAGGCCCTCGAAGCATTGCTGGCCATAATGCAGGGCAGTGGAGCCCTCGCTGATGTGCAGCACATTGTCGTCGGTCAGGGTGCCAGCTTGCCATTCGCCGTTCTTCCAGACCTGGAGAAACCGCTTGTCGGTCTTGATGTAGTCAAAACCCAGCTTGTCCCAATTGATGCTCTCGTTACCCATGACACCCTCTATCTCTGGTCAAGTCGGATTTTTTTCTGGATGGGCGAACAATACTGCATTCACAGGGCTGTTCGCATCCCCTGTAGGAGCGAGCTTGCTCGCGAAGAACGCAAGGACGCCGCGTTTAACTGGGTGGCCCGCGTTATCGTTGGCGATTTTCGCGAGCAAGCTCGCTCCTACAGGGGTTGTGTTTTTACAGGTGCAACGCGTGGCCCAACGCCCGCAACGCCGCTTCCTGCACCGCTTCACCCAGGGTCGGATGGGCATGGATGGTGCCGGCCACATCCTCCAGGCGCGCGCCCATTTCCAGGCTCAGGCCAAACGCAGTGGACAGTTCCGACACCCCAGCCCCCACCGCTTGCCAGCCAACAATCAAATGATTGTCACGCCGCGCCACCACCCGCACGAAGCCGGCCTTGGACTCCAGCGTCATGGCCCGGCCATTGGCGGCGAACGGGAAGCTCGACACAATGCAATCCAGGCCAGCAGCCTTGGCCTCGTCCGGGGTCTTGCCGACCACCACCAGTTCCGGGTCGGTAAAGCACACCGCCGGAATTGCCGCTGGGTTGAATTCGCGGGCCTTGCCGCTGATCAGTTCGGCAACCATTTCGCCCTGGACCATGGCCCGGTGCGCCAGCATCGGCTCGCCACTGAGGTCGCCAATGGCGTACACGTTGCGCATGCTGGTCTGGCAGCGGCTGTCGATCTTGATCGCCGCGCCGTTCATGTCCAGGTTCAGCGCTTCGAGGTTCCAGCCTTGGGTGTTGGGTTTGCGCCCCACGGCGACCAGCACCTGGTCGGTGTCCAGCGCCAGGGTGTCGCCATTGGGTGCACGTATTTGCAGCTTGTTGTCGGCAAAGCCGGTGACGCTGTGTTCCAGGTACAGCTTCACGCCGAGTTTCTTCAGGGATTCAGCCACCGGCAGGGTCAGCTCGGCGTCGTAGGCCGGCAGGATGTGCGCCTGGGCCTCGACCACGCTGACGTCGGCACCAAGCTTGCGGTAGGCAATCCCCAGTTCCAGGCCGATATAACCACCGCCCACCACGATCAAACGTTTGGGTACATGGGTCGGTGCCAGGGCTTCGGTGGACGAGATAATCGGCCCGCCAATCGGCAGCATCGGCAGGTTGACGCTTGTCGAGCCGGTGGCCAACAGCAGGTGTTCGCACTGGATGCGTTGCTCGCCCACCTCGACGGTCTTGCCGTCGATGACTTTGGCCCAGCCATGGATCACCTGCACCTTGTGTTTTTTCAGCAGTGCGGCGACGCCGGTGGTCAGGCGGTCAACGATGCCGTCTTTCCATTCCACGCTCTTGCGGATGTCCAAAGTCGGTACATCCACCTCAATGCCCAACTGCGAGCCCTGGCTATGGTGCACGGTTTGCTGGAACTGCTCGGCCACATGGATCAGCGCCTTGGAGGGAATGCAGCCAATGTTCAGGCAGGTGCCGCCCAGTGCTTGGCCTTCCACCAGAATGGTGGGGATGCCCAGTTGGCCTGCGCGAATCGCCGCGACATAACCGCCGGGGCCGCCGCCGATAATCAGCAGCGTGGTGTGCAATGTCTGAGTCATGCCCTTACTCCAGGAACAGGCTGGCGGGTTGTTCGAGCAGGCCGCGAATGGCCTGGATGAATTGCGCCGCGTCCATGCCATCGACCACGCGGTGATCGAAAGAGCTGGAGAGGTTCATCATCTTGCGCACCACGATCTGGCCCTTGATCACCATCGGCCGCTCAACGATGCGGTTGACGCCGACGATGGCCACTTCCGGCAGGTTCAGCACTGGCGTACTGACGATGCCGCCCAGGGCGCCAAGGCTGGTCAGGGTAATGGTCGAACCGGACAGCTCTTCACGGCTGGCCTTGCCTGTACGTGCGGCGTTGGCCAAACGCGCGATTTCTTCGGCAGTGCCCCATAGGCTGCGGGCTTCGGCGTGGCGCACCACCGGCACCATCAGGCCCACGTCGCTCTGGGTGGCGACGCCCACGTGCACGGCACCAAGGCGAGTGATGACCTGGGCTTCGTCGTCGTAACGCGCATTGATCTGCGGGAAGTCGCGCAAGGCTACCACCATGGCCCGCACGATAAACGGCAGCAGGGTCAGCTTGCCGCGTGTCGCACCGTGCTTCTCGTTGAGGTGCACGCGCAACTCGTCGAGGGCGGTGACGTCGATCTCTTCCACGTAGCTGAAATGCGCGGCGCGGCGGGTTGCGTCCTGCATGCGCTGGGCGATCTTGCGGCGCATGCCGATCACCGGGATCTGGTGTTCGTCATTGCGCTCGGCATAAGGGTTGGCGGCACTGGTGCTGGTGGCCGGCCCTTGATGCAAGTAGGCCTCCAGGTCTTCATGCAGAATCCGGCCCGCAGGCCCTGTGCCCTGGACCAGGCGCAGTTGAATCCCGGCATCCAGCGCGTGTTTGCGCACGGCAGGCGAGGCCAACGGGCGTTCGCTGGCTTCACGGGCCACGGGCGCTTGCGGCGCTTTCACTACTGCAGCGGGCTTGCTTTCTACCGGCGCCTGTACCGGTTTGGCTTCGGCCACAGGTGGCGCGGCCTTCGCCGGCTCGGCAACCTCCGGCATATCCTTGGTATTGCCTGCGCCTTCCACTTCAATGCTGATCAAAATGCTGCCCACTGCCATGACCTCACCCGGCTCGCCGCCGAGGGAAATCACCTTGCCGTGGACCGGCGAGGGAATATCCACCATCGCCTTGTCGGTCATCACATCCGCCAGCACCTGGTCTTCAACCACCAGGTCGCCGACCTTTACATGCCATACCGATAATTCAACTTCCGCGATGCCTTCGCCAATGTCCGGCATCTTGATAACGTGCGTGCCCATTCAGACCTCCATGACCCGTTTCAACGCCGCGCCCACTCGGGACGGCCCTGGGAAATACGCCCACTCCTGCGCGTGCGGGTAGGGAGTGTCCCAACCAGTGACGCGTTCGATCGGCGCTTCCAGGTGGTGGAAGCAATGCTCTTGCACCAGCGAGACCAACTCGGCACCAAAGCCGCAGGTGCGCGTGGCCTCATGCACCACCACGCAACGGCCGGTCTTTTTCACCGACTTGACGATGGTCTCCAGGTCCAGCGGCCACAGGCTGCGCAGGTCAATGACCTCGGCGTCGATGCCGGTTTCTTCAGCGGCGACTTGCGACACATACACGGTGGTGCCATAGGTCAGCACGGTCACGGCCGAGCCTGGGCGCACGATGGCGGCTACGTCCAGGGGCACGGTGTAGTAACCGTCCGGCACCTGGGCTTGGGGGTGTTTGGACCACGGCGTTACCGGGCGGTCGTGGTGACCGTCGAACGGGCCGTTGTACAGGCGCTTGGGCTCCAGGAAGATCACCGGGTCATCGTTTTCGATGGAGGCGATCAGCAGGCCCTTGGCGTCATAGGGATTGGACGGCATCACCGTGCGCAGGCCGCAGACCTGGGTGAACACCGCTTCGATACTCTGGCTGTGGGTCTGGCCGCCATAGATGCCGCCGCCGCAGGGCATGCGCATGGTCAAGGGCGCAGTGAACTGGCCGGCCGAGCGATAACGCAGGCGTGCCGCTTCGGAAATGATCTGGTCGGTGGCGGGGTAGACGTAGTCGGCGAACTGGATTTCCGCTACCGGGCGCAGGCCGTAAGCGCCCATGCCCACGGCCACGCCGACGATGCCGCTTTCCGAGATCGGGGCGTCAAACACCCGCGAGCTGCCGTACTTGGTCTGCAAGCCTTCGGTGCAACGGAACACGCCGCCGAAGTAACCGACGTCCTGGCCGAACACCACCACGTTGTCGTCACGCTCAAGCATCACATCCATGGCCGAGCGCAGGGCCTGGATCATGGTCATGGTGGTGGTGGTCATGGCGGTTTCCAGTTCGATACTGTTGTTGTGGTCGTTCATGTCACACCCCCAGCTCTTGACGCTGGCGCTTCAAGTGCTCCGGCATCTCTTTATAGACATCCTCGAACATGGTCGCGGCGCTTGGAATCTGGCCACCGGCCAGGGTGCCGTACTGTTCGGCTTCTTTCTGCGCCTTGACCACTTCGGCTTCAAGTTCTGCACTGACCGCCGCGTGTTCCTCTTCGGACCACTGGCCAATCTTGATCAAGTGCTGCTTGAGGCGGGCAATCGGGTCGCCCAGGGGGAAGTGGCTCCAGTCGTCGGCGGGACGGTACTTGGATGGGTCATCGGAGGTGGAATGCGGGCCGGCGCGGTAGGTGACCCACTCGATCAGGGTGGGCCCCAGGTTACGGCGCGCACGTTCGGCGGCCCAGGCCGAGGCGGCGTACACGGCGATAAAGTCATTGCCGTCCACGCGCAGGGAAGCGATGCCGCACCCGACGCCGCGTCCGGCGAAGGTGGTGGCTTCACCGCCAGCGATGGCCTGGAAGGTGGAAATCGCCCACTGGTTGTTGACCACGTTGAGGATCACTGGCGCGCGGTACACGTGGGCGAAGGTGAGGGCGGTGTGGAAGTCCGATTCAGCAGTGGCGCCGTCGCCGATCCAGGCCGAGGCGATCTTGGTATCGCCCTTGATCGCCGAGGCCATGCCCCAACCCACGCCCTGCACGAATTGGGTGGCAAGGTTGCCGGAAATAGTGAAGAAGCCCGCCTCCTTGACCGAATACATGATCGGCAACTGGCGGCCCTTGAGCGGGTCGCGCTCGTTGGACAGCAGTTGGCAGATCAGGTCCACCAGCGGCACCTCGCGGGCCATCAGGATGCTTTGCTGGCGATAGGTGGGGAAGCACATGTCGTCGATATTCAAGGCCAGGGCCTGGGCGCTGCCGATGGCTTCTTCGCCAAGGCTTTGCATGTAGAACGACATTTTTTTCTGACGCTGGGCGACCACCATACGGTTGTCGAAAATGCGCGTCTTGAGCATGGCGCGCATGCCGCGGCGCATGATCTCGGTGGAGACACCTTCGGCCCACGGGCCCAGTGCCTGGCCCTGATCGTCGAGCACACGGATCAGGCCCTTGGCCAGGTCGGCGGTGTCGGCGGGCTCTACGTCGATGGCGGGTTTGCGTACCAGGCCGGCGTCGGTCAAACGCAAGTAGGTGAAGTCGGTCTTGCAGCCTGGGCGGCCCGAGGGTTCGGGAACGTGCAGGCGCAGCGGTGCATACGGCTGGGTCATGGCTTTCTACGCTCTATCTTGTGAATTTCTTGTAGTGGGCGCGCTAGCTGACAGTCAGTCTTCGGGTAGAAGAAATCTTGTCCTACAACAATCATAGGCGTCGCGTAGAAGAATATTTATCTGTGTTTCATTGCGTCGCCGGCCATTTGCGGATAAAAAAACTGCATAAACATAATAAACAGGTGATTTTGTCTCATGCGCAAACTGGACCGTACCGATATCGGCATTCTCAACGCCCTGCAGGAGAATGCCCGGATCACCAATGCCGACCTGGCCCGCTCGGTCAACCTGTCGCCTACGCCGTGTTTCAACCGGGTCAAGGCGATGGAAGAACTGGGGCTGATTCGTGAGCAGGTTACGCTGCTGGATGCTGATCTGCTGGGGCTGCACGTCAATGTGTTCATCCACGTGAGCCTGGAAAAACAGAACGAGCTGGCGCTGCAGCAATTCGAAGGGGCGATCTCGGATCGGCCTGAGGTGATGGAGTGCTACCTGATGGCCGGCGACCCGGACTATTTGATCCGCGTGTTGGTGCCCACGATCCAGTCCCTGGAGCGCTTCATGATGGACTTTTTGACCAAGGTGCCTGGGGTGGCGAACATTCGCTCCAGTTTTGCCTTGAAGCAAGTGCGCTACAAAACCGCGCTGCCATTGCCGGCCAACGGCATCAGCCTCGGCTCCTGATTCTCTGTAGGAGCGAGCTTGCTCGCGAAGAACTCACAGTCGCCACATGCTTTCAGGCAGCCCGCGTTATCGTTAACGTTCTTCGCGAGCAAGCTCGCTCCTACAGGAGATCGTGGGCGTTTAAATGACTGGCAGGTCCCCTCCGTTTCAAAGTTGGTTTAGGGGGATCTTCAGGTAGGTCACGCCATTCTCTTCCGCTGGCGGCATGTTGCCCGCCCGCACATTCACCTGAATCGCCGGCAACAACAGCGTCGGCATCCCCAATCCGGCATCACGGGTGGTGCGCATCGCTACAAACGCCGCTTCATCCACCCCATCATGCACATGAATATTGCCCGCCCGTTGTTCCGCCACGGTGGTCTGGTACCTGGCCTCACGGCCTTCAGGCGGATAGTCATGACACACATACAGCCTGGTATCGGAGGGGAACGCCAACAGCTTGCGCATCGACGCATACAACTGCCGCGCATCGCCGCCGGGGAAGTCGCAGCGCGCGGTGCCGACGTCGGGCATGAACAGGGTGTCGCCCACCAGGATCAAGCGGCCGTCGATCAAATAGGCCATGTCGGCGGGGGTGTGTCCAGGCACGTGCAACGCCTGGGCCTTCAAGTTGCCGATATGAAAGATTTCATCCGGCGCAAACAGGTGATCGAACTGCGAGCCGTCCACGCGAAATTCCGGCTCGAGGTTGAACAGGTTCTTGAACACGCCCTGCACCTTGCTGATCGATTCGCCTATCGCGATCTTGCCGCCCAAGGTGCGACGCAGGTAGGGCGCGGCGGACAGGTGGTCGGCATGGGCGTGGGTTTCCAGCAGCCACTGCACGTGCAGGCCATGCTCGCGCACAAAGGCAATCACCTTGTCGGCTTGTGCCGTATCGGTGCGCCCCGAAGCCGGGTCGTAATTGAGCACCGAGTCGACGATGGCGCAGGGGCCGCCATCGGCCTCATAGACGATATAGGTGTAGGTCGACGATGCGTCATCCAGAAAGGCTTGAATCAACGCTGGCATGGCGGCTGTCTCTGCTGAAGAAAAAAGTGGTTACAATCAGTTTACGTTTACACATAATGTTTTGAGCTTAAGTGACATAAAGGACCCGAGGCAAATGGAATCTACGTTGAGTGAGGGCGAAGTCGCCCAGTTGCGTGAATCGGCGTCCAAGGCCTGTGCCTTGCTCAAGGCCCTGGCCAACGAAGACCGTTTGTTGATCCTGTGCCAGTTGACCCAGGGCGAGCGCAACGTCGGCGAGCTGGAAGCCCTGACCGGCGTACGCCAGCCCACCCTGTCACAACAGTTGGGCATCCTGCGCGATGAAGGGCTGGTCGCCACCCGTCGGGAAGGCAAATACATTTTCTACGGGTTGGCCAGCCACGAAGTGATTCAAGTGATGAAAACCCTGTCCGGGCTGTATTGCGGCGCGGTCATAAAAAGCTGGGCGTGACGCCATCCGGCAGCGACCCTTGTGTGCATTGACTCAAAAAGGCAGTAGACAATGACCGAACAACACTGGGGACCCACCATCAGTGGCGATATCGTAGTCATCGGCGGCGGCTCGGCAGGCATCGGCCTGCTGGCCAGCCTGCTCAAGCGCGACCCGCAGCTGAACATCACCCTCATCGAACCTAACGACTACCACTGCTACCAACCGGCCTGGACCCTCGTCGGCGGCGGTGCCTACGACCTGCAAAAGACCCGTAGGCCTCTGGCCGAGGTGCTGCCCAACGGTGTGAGCTGGGTACAGGCCGCCGTCAGCGAAGTGCTGCCCGACGAGCAAACCCTGGTGCTCGACAGCGGCCAGCGCGTCACCTGGAAGAACCTTATCGTCTGCCCTGGCCTGCGCCTGGCCTGGGAAAAAATCGAAGGCCTGCAGGACACCCTCGGCCAGCACGGTGTCACGTCCAACTACAGCTACGAGCATGCCGCGTACACCTGGCAGTTGGTGCAGCAGCTCAAGGGTGGCAAGGCGTTGTTCACCCAGCCGGCGATGCCGATCAAATGTGCCGGCGCGCCGCAAAAAGCCCTGTACCTGTCCTGCGACCACTGGCTCAAGCAGGGCGACCTCAAACACATCGACGTCGAGTTCAACCTGGCCGGTGCGGCGTTGTTCGGTGTGCCAACCTTTGTGCCGCCGCTGATGAAGTACGTCGAAAAATACAACGCTCGCCTGGCGTTCAACTCCAACCTGGTGAAAGTCGACGGCCCGGCGCGCAAAGCCTGGTTTGAAGTCAAAGACGCCGAAGGCAACGCGACGGTCGAAGAGAAAACCTTCGACATGCTCCACGTCGTACCGCCGCAGTTGTCCCCGGACTTTATCCGCCAGAGCTCACTGGCCGACGCCGCCGGCTGGTGCGAAGTGAACCCCCATAGCCTGCAACACCTGCGCTACCCGCATATCTTCGGCCTGGGCGATGTGTGCGGCACCACCAACGCCAAGACGGCGGCAGCGGTGCGCAAGCAAATTGTGGTGGTGGCCGAAAACCTGCTGGCCCTGCGCAAGCAGGCACCTTTGCCGCTCAAATATGACGGCTATGGTTCCTGCCCTCTGACGGTGGAGAAGGGCAAGGTGGTGCTTGCCGAGTTTGGCTACGGCGGCACGTTGCTGCCGACCTTTCCCCTCGATCCCACGCAAGCACGCCGTTCGATGTGGTTCCTCAAGGCCACGCTGCTGCCGTGGTTCTACTGGAACGGCATGCTCAAGGGCCGCGAGTGGCTGACCCGTCTGAGCAAGGTGGACTGAATGCTGCTGGCCAGTGTGTTGGGTGTATTGATGGGCCTGGTCATGGGCCTGACTGGCGCGGGCGGCGGCATCCTTGGGGTGCCGGCGCTGGTGCTGGGGCTGGGCTTGACCATGACCCAGGCCGCGCCGGTGTCGTTGCTGGCGGTGGGCGCAGCGGCAGCGGTTGGTGCCATTGATGGCTTGCGTCATGGCTTGGTGCGTTACCGTGCGGCGTTACTGATCGCCTTGCTCGGCGCGCTGTTTTCGCCGTTGGGCGTGTTTGTCGCCCACCAACTGTCGGAACCGGTGCTAATGGGGCTGTTCAGTGCGCTGATGGTGCTGGTGGCCTGGCGCATGCTGCAACGGGAAAAGCGCGAGGCCGGGCCGAGTGACCATGGTGCGGCGTCGTGGGGCCAGAAAAACTGCATGCTCAACCAGCAGACCGGTCGCCTGGCCTGGACCGCCAAATGCAGCGCCACCCTGGCGGCGTTGGGAGCGGTGACCGGCGCCGTTTCAGGTTTGCTGGGCGTGGGCGGCGGCTTCCTGATCGTGCCGGCGTTCAAGCAACTGACCGACGTGCAGATGCGCGGGATCGTCGCCACGTCGTTAATGGTGGTCAGCCTGCTGTCGCTGATCGGCGTGGCCGGTGCGTTTCATGCGGGCGTGAGCATCGAGCCGGTGGGCTGGGTGTTTATTGGTGCGAGCGTCGTCGGCATGTTGGTGGGAAGGCGGTTGTGTTCGGTGATCCCCGCGCGGGTGTTGCAAGTGGGGTTCGCCAGCCTGTGTGGGTTGGTGGCGATTGGGATGCTAGCCAGCGCGTTGCTCTGACGCTGTACCTGTGCGCTGTCACGAAATCTTGTACTTGGTCAGGAACCTCCTCATTGAGCGCTGACACTCAGTGAACGGCCGCAAGCGCCGAAACGCGCTTTTGCCTGGATGATTCTTCGACTATGCACAGGCGCTTTATGACAATTACCGCAGCACACACGCATTTTTCGCTTCCCTTGGCAGCAGCTGAAAAACGGCCACCGCTTGTGGCCGATGACCTTGAACCGTCGTTGACGCCCCAGCGTCCCAGCCAGAATTTGCCATTACCCAACAGTCCTGTCTTCTCACTGGGCCATTTGGGCGGGGCATTATCCTGGCCAAATCCCTTGAGTGCAGACGAGCAGCGGCGCTTGCGCCTTGCGACGATGAATTACGCACACCCTCTGGGCGACCAACCGCTGGTGATGCAAACCAAGGGTGGCGTACTGGAGTTTCTGCGGTATCGCCAGCCGCTGCCGGCAGAAGTGGGGAGCGACCCGGCCAAAATACTCGAAGCGCTGGTCAATTCCCCGCAAGGGCAACGGATGGGCAACGCGCTGCAGCAAACAATGCAGGGCATTGACAGCGAAAGCAGCGCGAGCGATTACCTACTGGCCGCTATCGCACTGCAGATGGACCCTGAGTCGATCACCGCACCCGATTGCAACAGCGTCGCCGGGTTTGATCTGGGCGGTGACACGCATGGGGGACACCACGCAGCCACGGTGGTGGCTGGCTTGGCCGAACATTTGAGTCGTACTGGCAAAACCAGCGCTGCACTCGCAAGTGTCGGCGCGTACCTGTTGCTGGCCAAGTCGGCGCCGCAGTTTCTGATCAAAGACATTCCTGCGACGGTGAAAGTCGGCAGCCAGGCATGGGCCAGCCTGGCGATTGCTGCGATGACGATTGAGGCGCAGACGCCGGGCAAAGTCCCCGGCATGACGTTTGCCCAGGTCATGAGCGAGGCGCAAGAAGCACGGCGGGTTGACCCAGGAGTTACCCAAGCGGCAGAGACGGTGGCATTGCTGGACTGGGCCGTGGCCAGTGGCGTTCTTACAAAAAGACAGAATGGCGACTATCCACCCGCGCAACTTGAATCAGCAAGGGCCGCATTCAACGCCCAGCTGGACACCCGGCTCACTGCCTCCCATGCACTGGATAAGGCATTGCCCACGCGAAAAGAGATCGCCCTGACCAAGCTCAAGGAGCGATTTGGCGACCTTGGCGCGTTTTTCGAGGCGAAAGTATTTGCTGTCGATCAGCACTACGTGAAGATTGAAGGGGGAGGTATTTCACTCTTGGATGTCGCCATGGACGACTGGCTGGAGTCCCGGCCTTTCAAGGCGCACGAACCCAGCAGCTCACTCAAGGGCAACGACCTGCAAAGGGTACTAACGAGTTTGAACGCCAATCGGCAATTTGGCGTGCCGGCAGAATTCGAACGGCAGTTCAGCCGTGCAATGGAGGAAAAAAAGGCCGCCGTCAATACAACGGTCAGGCACATGATCTCGCAACTGCCCTTACAGGATCGCAAGCATTTCGAGTTTGGAAAGGTCAGTTTTTTCCAGGAAGGCTCATACGTCATGGATGGGCATTTCAATAATACGTATGCTCAAAATGAACCGGGGCTGCTGGTCAAAACCGAGCTGCAAGGCACGTCGCACGCCTACGTCATCGACTTCAATAAAGGCACGATTGAAAAGACGAGCCTTTACAGTACAAAGGTTAAGGAAGACAGGGATGGCAACAAGGTTTCGACGACCAAAGTATTCACGCCCAGCCATACAGCCGATGATCTGGGACGTGAGCGACCGCTGAATAACGCGCCTTGGGATAGCTTTACCAGCGCTCGATCCCATGGGATTGCCACGGCGTTTGTCGAACACTTGGACCTCGACGATCCCGCTATCAAACAGCAGGCCCGTGGGCAAACCGCCTTGGACAAGGCGAACGCACAGCTGAGCGAGTTTTTGTTGAACCTGATCCCGTTCAGGTCCGCCATTGTCAATTTTCAGAACGGGCAGTATGGCGCGGGTGCTTTTGACCTCTTGCTGGATGTATTCGGTTTTCTTACCGCCGGCACCGCCACCGCAGGAAAGTTGCTCAAGGTCGGCCGTTCTGCGTTGTCTGCCGGGGCCAAGGCATTGCGGGCGGTCAAGGTCATCGGCGTGGCGGCCATTGACGTACTCAACCCCGTCGGCGGGGTGGGCGATTTGCCCAGGTTGGTGGGTAGCGCTGGTCTCTATGTATTGTCCAAAGGCGTCAAGGCCGTCAACAAGCTCAGGGGCGCCACCGGCAGTTATGACGTGTTGAAGGCGATCAGCAAACAGTACGAGGCCGCCGCAACCGGCACCGTGAAGGTGGCAGGCCAGACGGTGGAGGGGGCCGCGGTGCTCAAGGGTGGCAAGTGGTATGCATTCGATGCCGACGCGATGCGGCCTTATGGCGGCCCGCTCGATGAGTTCAAGGCCGCAACCCAGGCTGTCGACGGTGAGGTGGACACTGCAAGCTTCGATGGGCCAAGTGAGTTGAGCCATGAGCTGTTCGGGCACTTCAAAGTGCCTGAATCCAAAATCGCAGGGCTCACACGCAACAGCCAGGGCGTATATGTAGCAGCCGATGGGCACTCCTCGCACATACGCCATACCGACAGCAACGGTGACACAGCGGTGTATGAGGTGCGCCAGGTGTCTCGCACGGAAGACGGCACCGTGCAGGCCCGGGTTTATCACAACAACCGGCAAACCGAGTTGTTGGTCCAGCATGTACAGGGCGACGAATGGCAACGCCTGGGGGCACCCGGCGGCGGGCAGCTCACTGTTGAGCACTTGAAGGCCTGGGAGGCTTTGTCGCCGCAGGAGCAGATAAGGCTGACCCGAAAGGGCTTTGCCAAGCAGAATAAACTCACACAGAAAACCTTTGAGTTTTTCGTAAAGCCAGACGGTCAGTTAACCGATAGCGGCGTGCTCGTGCGTGATCGCCCTGCCAACGCATTCACCGCAAAGGTGACCGAAACGCATGTGCGTGAGTGGAAAAACATGACCCAGGCGCAGCGTGACGAAATGACCCAGGAGGGGTTTGCTGTTCTTCATAACCTTCGGCCGGGTACGTTCAAAACGTATGCGCGCAAGGACGGTACCCTGATGACCCGCGGGGAAACGCTGATCAACTCCTCTGTTCCCACCAAAAGTAACCAGATTACCGATGATCATTTACGCCAGTGGGATGAGCTTTTCAGGCAACCAGGCAACTCATTGACGTCAGCGCAGTTCGTGAGCCAGCACGGGCTCAGCCAACGTAGCTGGGCGCAGTACGTCAACGCGGACGGCTCGTTGAAGGGGGCGGGCGCGCAGCGTCTGGAACGCGCACTGCAAAGCGCCGCACGGGCGTCCGCTGTTCAGGCCCAGACCCCCATGGCCGATCATTTGCGCGCTTGGCAGGCGTTATCATTGGAGCAGCAGCAAAGCCTTACCCCCGCAGGCTTCGCCCGGCAGCAACATCTGCACCCGAAAGTGTTCAATCGCTATGTAAAACCAGATGGTCAGTTGACCGCTATCGGCGTGGCGGTGCGCGACCGTGCACCCAATACGCCATTTTATACCGTGACTGAAACCCATATCCGTGATTGGCAAGACATGCCACAGACGGAGCGTGACGAAATGACGCTCGAGGGGTTTGCCGAGCTTTATCACGTTAATCCAGGCTCGTTCAAAACCCATGTGCGGCGAGACGGTACATTGGGGCCGGTCGGTAGAGAACTGATGGACAGGGTGGTCGGTATTGCCCCTAACAAGATTACCGACGACCACCTTCGCCAGTGGAAAGCCTATTTCGAGGACCCGAATAATGCGATCACGCAAGCGCAGTTCACAAGCGACAACGGGCTCCATCCAGCCACTTGGAGAGACTGGGTCAACGCTGATGGTTCCTTGAAAAAGACCGCCAGCGAACGCCTTGAGCGCGCCGCACTGGGCCCGATCACCCATGTTCCCAGGGCGCGCATGGAGTTGATCACGGCTGGGCATTTGCGCGAGTGGGAGGCGTTGCCGCCCGCGCAGCAACGAAGCCTTACACGCAGGGGCTTTGCTCGCCAGAAACATCTATCCCCGAGAACCTTTGAGTATTACGTGCAGCCTGACGGCAAACTGAGCCCTGCCGGTGTGACGGTGCGCGACCGCTCTGCCAACATGGCGGCGGGCAGGGTGACCGAAACGCATATCGATAGGTGGCAAAAGCTGACGCAGCAGGCGCGTGAGACCATGACCATGGAGGGGTTCGCCGTTCAGCATAACCTGAGTGTGCATTCGTTCAGAGCGTATGTCCGTCCTGATGGTGGCCTGTCGGCGGCCGGCGAAGCCCTGATGAAGAATGTAACCGATGGCGCCTATCGCAGGATTACCGGTGACCTTTTGCGCCAGTGGCAAGCGCTTGCCGAGAGCGCAGACAACTCCGTCACGCAGGCGCAGTTTGTGCAACAGCACAGGCTTAGTCCAGACCTCTGGAGTAAGTACGTGAGAGCGGACGGCTCGTTTACAGCGAACGCCTCGCAACGTCTGGGACGGTTACAGCAAGGCACTGGGCCGCGCCCCGTTCCTGGGCAATCGGTTACGGATACCCCACGAAAACGCCCCGCATCAGAGCCCTTGGACCCGCCACCATCAAAGGTCGGCGCCGGCACAACGCAAGGCCTGGAGGCCCCAGCCCCCGCTTCGACAGTCCCGCCCGTGGTGATCAAGGTTGAACCCAGCGATTTCCCAACATTGCCTCGTCATCAGATCGACAACACGCTGCCGATTCTGCAGGACCCGGTGAACCCCAGAATCAGCTTGACCCAATCACTCGAAGGCCCGATCGATGACATCCGCATCTCCCACTGGAATGGCGTGCTCGATGGGCTTGATAGCCCGACTAAGGCGAGGGTTTCAGCACAGATCAAGGCGTCGATCAAAGACTGGCTGCGCACCGAAGGCCAGCATCAGACCCGATTTGACGATGCGCTGGAGGTGGTCACGCCGTTGGACGATGGGGGGCCGGCTCGCGGCGCTTCGGTATGGGCGCGGCGCGATATCCCCCAATTTGAAGTGCTTGGCCCTTATGCAGGCAAATACCATGCAGACGAAGCGTCACTGTTCGAGGAGCAGCGCAAGCAAGGTTCCCGGGCTGTAATGACTTACCTGTTCGGTACGCGCTCGGGTACGCGGACGGTGAGCGGCCTGCACACTGGCAACACCCTGAGCCTGATCAATACCTCGCAACTGGGCGAGGGGCCTGCGTGGATGTCCAACAATGTCGTGTCCATCGCGGTCGGGAAAAACCTGACGTTCTATGTGGCGCTCAAGGACATCAAGAGAGGCGAGGAGCTACTGCTGGACTATGGACCGTTCTATAAGCCGGTGCCTGATATAGCGATCAAGCCGGACCCTGATCGCTGAGTTCAAGCGCTGGGCGAAGGGGCAAGACAAATGATGCCGGGCAGTGGGCGCCATTTGACTGTGCCCCATTGACGATCAATTGCGTCCTCAAGATGGCAACATGAACGCCTCTCAGGTTACTGTTCCTCTGTGTAACGGATTCACCGGCCTTGCACCCCGGCTTACCAAGGTCACCGAATGGATAAATACACCCCCCACACCTGGCAACCCCACGAGCGGCCGAGCCTGCCTGGCTCGCCGTCGACGCCGCTGCACCCTACGCGTAAGCGCTGGCTTTTCGCGCTGGTCGGCGTGCTGGTGGCAATCACCGGCGGCTTGGGTAACGCCCTGGTCATCGCCAACCTGCAATACCTGCAAGGCGCCCTGGGCGCGACCACCGCGGAAATGGCCTGGCTGCCCGCCGCCTATGTAATGACCAACGTGTGCATGAACCTGCTGCTGGTAAAGTTTCGCCAGCAGTTCGGCCTGCGCGCGTTTACCGAGGTGTTCCTGGTGCTCTACGCGCTGGTGACCTTCGGCCACTTGTTCGTCAATGACCTCAGTTCGGCGATTGCGGTACGGGCCGCCCATGGCATGGTGGGTGCGGCGCTGAGTTCGTTGGGCTTGTACTACATGATCCAGGCATTCCCGGCCAAGTGGCGGTTGAAAGCTTTGGTGTTGGGGCTGGGTACCGCACAATTGGCGCTGCCCCTGGCGCGGCTGTTCTCCGAAGACTTGCTGCAAATCGCTGAATGGCGCGGGCTGTATTTGTTCGAACTGGGCCTGGCGCTGATCTGCCTGGGCTGCGTGTTCCTGCTCAAGCTGCCGCCGGGCGATCGCTTCAAGACCTTTGAAAAACTCGACTTCCTCACCTTCGCCATCCTCGCCAGCGGCGTGGCGTTGCTCTGTGCGGTGCTGTCCCTGGGGCGTATTGACTGGTGGCTGGAAGCGCCGTGGATCGGCGTGGCCTCGGCCTGTTCCCTGGTGCTGATCATGGCGGGGCTCGCCATCGAGCATAACCGCAGCAACCCGATGCTGATGACGCGCTGGCTGGGCAGCGGCGTGATGATCCGCCTGGCGTTGGCGGTGGTGCTGATTCGCATGGTGCTGTCCGAGCAATCCACCGGTGCGGTGGGGTTCATGCAGATGTTGAACATGAGCTACCAGCAGATGCACACCCTGTACGTGGTGATGCTGGCCGGGGCGATTGCCGGGCTGGTGGTCAGCGCGCTGACGATCAACCCGGCGCATTTGCTGATGCCGCTGATCATTTCCCTGGCGCTGATGGCGACCGGTTCGGTGATGGACAGTTTTTCCAGCAACCTGACCCGCCCGCAGAACCTCTATATCAGCCAGTTCCTGCTAGGCTTCGGCGGTACGTTCTTCCTGGGGCCAACCATGGTGCTGGGCACCAAAAACGTACTGACCAACCCGCGCAACCTGGTGAGCTTCTCGGTGATGTTCGGGATCTGCCAGAACCTCGGCGGCCTGATCGGTGCGGCGTTGCTGGGCACTTTCCAGATCGTGCGCGAGAAGTACCATTCGAGCATGATCGTCGAGCACCTGACCCTGATTGACCCGCTTGTGGCGGCGCGGGTGCAGAGTGGTGGGGCGGCCTATGGCAAGATCGTCGCTGACCCGGAACTGCGTAACCTCATGGGCATCCGCAGCCTGGCCACGGCGGCCACCCGCGAGGCGAACGTCATGGCTTACAACGATGTCTTCATGCTGATCGCGATTATCGCGATCCTGACCATGCTGTGGATCTTCACCCGCAGTCTGTGGTTGATGAGCACCACCAAGGCAATTCCTCCTGTTCAACCCAGCGGCGCAACTTCATGACTGAACCTTCAACCACCACCACGACCGCCATCGCCGCCACGCCGGAAGGCAGCACGCCCCCGGGCGCAGTGCCTACCCAATTGCGGCCCTTGCGCGTGCGCATCATCTCGTCCCTGGGCTTTGCCGCCATCGCCATCATCGGTGTGCTGATCGTGCTGTACGCCTGGCAACTGCCGCCGTTCAGCAGTGCGGTGGAAACCACCGAGAACGCTTTGGTGCGTGGGCAGGTGACGATTATCGGCCCGCAGCTCAGCGGCTATGTGTTCGAAGTGCCGGTGCAGGACTTCCAGTACGTCAAGACCGGCGACCTGCTGGTGCGCCTGGATGACCGTATCTACAAGCAACGCCTCGACCAGGCCCTGGCGCAACTGGCGGTGCAGAAGGCCTCGTTGGCCAACGTGGTGCAGCAACGCAACAGCGCCGAAGCGACCATCAAGCTGCGCCAGGCCGCGCTGGTCGACAGTCAGGCCCAGGCACGCAAGAGCACTGCGGATTTGCGCCGCAATGAAGAACTGATCAGCGATGGTTCGGTGTCCAAACGCGAACTGGACGTGACCCGTGCGGCCAACGCACAGACCATCGCTGCCGTGGCCCAGGCCCAGGCCAGCCTGGAAATCGCCCGCCAGGATTTGCAGACGGTAATCGTCAACCGCGGCTCCCTGGAGGCAGCTGTCGCGAGTGCCGAGGCGGCGGTGGAGTTGGCGCGCATTGACCTGTCCAATACACGCATCACGGCGCCACGGGATGGTCAGCTCGGGCAGATCGGCGTGCGCCTGGGCGCCTACGTCAATTCCGGCGCGCAACTGATGGCGCTGGTGCCCAAGCAGTTGTGGGTGATTGCCAATATGAAAGAAACCCAGATGGACAATGTGCAGGTCGGCCAGCCGGTGACGTTCACCGTGGATGCGCTGAACCACCGCAAATTCCATGGCACGGTGCAGCATATTTCCCCGGCCACCGGTTCCGAGTTCAGCCTGTTGCAGGCGGACAACGCCACCGGCAACTTCGTCAAGATCGCCCAGCGGGTGCCCGTGCGCATCACCGTGGACCCGGACCAGGCCGAGAGTGAGCGCTTGCGGCCGGGGTTGTCGGTGGTGGTGAGTATCGATACAGCAGGGCGCCTGAAAAACAGCCCACCCTGACGTTGACGCATCCTCTGACTGTAGGAGCGAGCTTGCTCGCGAAAAACGTCAACAATAACGCGTGTTTTCTGAATGAACGCGGCGCCTGTGAGTTTTTCGCGAGCAAGCTCGCTCCTACAGTTCAGGCATTTGGAGTGCATTTCAGGTTGAATGCCAGGTGGGTTGACTGCCCTTGCTCCAGCAGCTTCAGGCCAGGCTTGCCCGCCAGGTGATGGGCATTCACCGGATGGCTCACCGGCTCGATGCAGAAAAACTCCAACCCCGGCGGGCAGTACAGCAGGAAGTAATCGGCGCCGCTGGCCTGGCATTCGAGGCAGTAGCCAAGCTCCGGTTGTTCGATCACGCAGTGCCCATCCCAGCCGCAAAAGCCGTTGTCCACCAGCCCCTCTGGCAATCCTTTGAGTTGCCGGAAATCCCAGGCTTCGGGAACAGGTTCCAGCCTCGTGGGCAGCTTGGCCGCGTCACTCATCCACACTTGCCTAGCCTTGGCCTGCAGCCGCGTACCCGGCCGGCGCGGCAAGTACGGATGCAAGCCCAGCCCATGCCACGCGGGTTGCTCGGCCAGGTGAGTCACACACAATTGGATATTCAACTCACCGTTGTTCAAGCGAAACCGCTGGCGGGCGTGATAGGCGAAGGGCGTTTCGCAGCGCAGCTCCAACACCACTTCATGTTCTGACTGGCTTGTCACCTGCCATGCCTGCTGCCAGGCCGAACCGTGAATCGGAAAAGGGTCAGTGAGGCTATTGGGTGCCAGTGCCAGCCAGCCCCCGGGGTTGTCGAAGCCGCCGTGGGCGATGCGGTTGGACCAGGGCGCTAATGGATAGCAGCCCAGCTTGCCCGGCAGCCCGGTATTGATCGCGTGCTTGTCGCTGTGCCGCAATAGCGGTTGCCCGGTGTCGCGTACCGTCCAGTTGACGAGGCTGCCGCCGATGGCGGGGGCGAGCACCAGATGGGTGAATTGATCTGTAAGCTCAATCACGATTGACCTGCCTAGTGAAGTCAAAACAAACACTGAGGATTCAACTGTGGGAGCTGGCTTGCCTGCGATAGCGGTGTATTAGTCACGAATGCGTTGACTGACAGATCGCTATCGCAGGCAAGCCAGCTCCCACATTGGTTTGCCTTTACAGCACCAAATGGGGCAACCACAGCGACAACGCCGGAACGTAGGTCACCGCAATCAGCACCAAGAACAACACCGCATAAAACGGCAGCAGGGCCTTTACGGTTTTCTCGATGCTGGTCTTGCCCACCGCCGCGCCGACAAACAGCACCGCGCCCACCGGCGGGGTAATCAGGCCGATACCCAGGTTCACCAGCATGATCATGCCGAAGTGGACCGGGTCGACGCCGATGCCCAGGATCACCGGCATCAGGATAGGCGTGAGGATCAGAATCAGCGGCGCCATGTCCATCACCGTGCCGAGCAACAACAGCATGACGTTGATGCACATCAGGATCACGTAGCGGTTGTCCGACAGGGTCAGGAACAGCGTGGTGATCTTCGCCGGGATCTGCATCAGGGTCATGATGTAGCCGAAGCTGGCGGCGAAGGCGATCAGGATCATCACGATGGAAATGGTGCGCACCGTGCGATGCATCAGCTTGGGCAGCTCGCGCCATTTGTAGTCGCGGTAGATGAACATGGTCACGAAGAATGCCCACAACACCGCAATCGCCGCCGACTCGGTGGCGGTGAAGATGCCCGAGAGGATGCCGCCGAGGATGATCACCATGGCCATCAAGCCCCAGAGCGCATCGGCGGCGATCTTCAGCGCCTGCTTCAAGGGGATGACTTCGCCTTTGGGGTAGTCGCGCTTTTTCGCGAAGATCAGGCAGAGCACCATCAGGCACGCGCTCATTAACAGGCCCGGCACCACACCGGCCATGAACAGCGAGGCGATGGAGACGGTACCGCCTGCCGCCAGGGAGTACAGCACCGAGTTATGGCTGGGCGGCGTCAGCAGCGCCTGCACCGAACCGCTGACGGTCACGGCGGTGGCGAATTCGCGCGGATAACCCCGCCGTTCCATTTCCGGAATCAGCACCGAGCCGACCGAGGCGGTATCGGCCACGGATGAGCCGGAAATCGCGCCAAAAAACGTCGAAGCCATGATGTTGACCAGGGACAACCCGCCACGCACAAAGCCCACCAGCACCCCGGCAAAGGCCACCAGGCGCCGCGACATACCGCCCTCGGCCATGATCGCCCCGGCCAGCACGAAGAACGGAATCGCCATCAGCGAAAACTTGTTCACCCCACCGGCAATCTGAATCATCAGGGCCTGGAACGGGATGTCGATCCACCACGCGCCAATCAGCGCCGACAGCCCCAATGCATAGGCCACCGGCATGCCGATCAGAATCAATACAACAAAGCTGCCCAACAGAATCAATGCGTCCATATCAGGCGGCCCCTTCGTTTTCTTCAACCAGGTCGAAACGCACCACCTTGCGGTTGCTCTGATCACCGAGCAGCAGCTTTTCGACCACGAACACCAGGGTCAGCACGCCGCCAATCGGGATCGGCATATAGGTGATGCCTACGCGCAGGGTAGGGATGGCGCTCATGAATTGGTTCCAGGTGGACAGGCACAGCTTGGTGCCCCAAATCGTCATGAACACGCAGATGGTGCCCATCAGCAGTTGCGAGAGGATGCCGACGAGGCGGCGTTGGACAGGCGGCAAGCGGTCAGTGATCATCGCTACCGACATGTGCGCACCGGCACGATAACTGGCAGCGGCGCCGATAAAGGTGAACACCAGCATCAGCAGGATGGCGGTGGGCTCCGGCCAGCTGGAACCGGTGCCGAGGGCGTAGCGGGTGAAGATACCCCAGGGAATGATCAAGGCGACCCCCAGGACGGAAAGACCGGCTACCCAGATGCAGGTCATGTAAAGGCGGTCATTGAAGCGCAGCAGTAAAGTCTTCATGGCGTTCACCGTGACCGGGCGCGTCGATGCCGACCGCGCCGGGCCTTATGCAGGGGCAGGGGAGGTTATTGAACCGCGTCGATGCGCTTGATCATGTCCGCATACGGCGCACCGTATTTGGCACGCACCGCCGCAGTGGCCTCATAGAAGGGCTTTTTGTCGACAGTGATGAACTCCACGCCGGCCTTCTTGAGTTTCTCTTCACTGCTGGCGGACTTGGCGTCCCAGAGCACGCGCTCATCAGCCTGGGCGGCCTTGGCGGCGGCCTTGACCATGTCCTGCTGGGCGGGGTCGAGCTTGTTCCAGGTGATTTTCGACATCACGATGGGTTCAGGCAGGATCAGGTGTTCGGTGAGGGTGTAGTACTTGGCGTTCTGGAAGTGGTTGTGTTCCAGCAAGGTCGGCGGGTTGTTTTCCGCGCCGTCGATGACCCCGGTCTGCAGGGCGCTGAAGATCTCGCCGGTGTCCATGGCAATGCCGTTGGCGCCCATGGCGTTGAAGGCTTCGATGAAAATCGGGTTGCCTTGCACGCGGATCTTCATGCCCTTGAGGTCTTCGATCTTGCGCACCGGTTTCTTGGTATAGAGATTGCGCGTGCCGCCATCCATCCAGGCCAGGGCCACCAGGCCGAACTCGGAGTTGGTGATCTTGGCGAGGATCTCGTCGCCAATCTCGCCATCGATGACCTTGCGCATATGCGCCTGGTCGCGGAATACGAACGGCAGGTTGAACACGTTCACGTCCGGCACCACCGGGCCGACGATGCCGAGGCTGACGCGGGTCATTTGCACGGCGCCGACCTGGGCCTGTTCGACCACTTCCTTCTCGGAGCCCAGCACACCGCCGGGGAAATACTTGAAGGTCAGCTCGCCGTTGCTCGCCTTGGTCAGGGCCTTGCCCATGTTTTCTTCTGCGACAACGGTGGGGTAGCCAGCGGGGTGGATGTCGGCGAACTTGATTTCCAGCGCGTGGGCTGCGCTGCTGAGGGTGAAGATTGCAGCGGCGAGCAAGGTGCGTTTGAAGTCCATGGAAGTCACTCCTGTCTTGTTATTGTTGTATTCAAGGCACAGCGATTAAACGATGAAGCGGGGTTCGGGCAGTCCTTGGACGCCGGGGTTGAGGGCGAACACGCCACCAGACAGCGACTGTTCACTCGGGTCGTCGCGGATGGAGGTGACGTACAGAGTGTCCAGGCGGCTGCCACCGAAGGCGCACATGGTGGGTTTTTTCACGGGCACGCTCAGGGAGCGGTCCAGGCGACCGTCGGGGGTGAAACGGTGAACCAACCCGGCGTCGTTGGCGCAGATCCAGTAACCGCCCTCGGCGTCCACCGCTGCACCGTCGGGACGTCCGGGGAAGTCGTTCATATCAATGAATAGGCGGCGATTGGACGGCGTGCCGGTCTCGATGTCGTAGTCGAACGCCCAGACCTTTTGTACCTTCGGGTGCGAATCGGAAGCGTACATCGTGCGACCATCGGGGCTGAAGGCCAGGCCGTTGAGGGTGATGAACCCCTCCAGTAGCGCGTGGGGCGCAGCCCCGGACCCATAGCGATAAAGGACGCCTTCGGCGGCATTCAAGCCCATGTCCAGCACCATGCTGCCGGCCCAGAAACGGCCCTGGCGATCGCAGCGGCCATCGTTCAAACGCATGTCCTTGCGCGAATGCTCGATGCTGGCCAGCGGCAGGGTGTCGAGGCTGCCGTCGTGGTGGGGCGTGAGTTGGAAGAAGCCGGTTTGCATGCCAGCGACCCAATTGCCTGCCTGGGTGCGCGCAATACAGGCGAGCATCTCTGGGGCTTTCCACGCCGCCAGATGGCCGGTGGCGGCGTTCCAGCGTTGCAGGCCGCCGTTGGGGATATCTACCCAATACAGGGCGTTTTCTTCGGGCACCCACACCGGGCATTCGCCCACCGCATTGCGGGCATCGACAATCAATTCAGCAGGCATAGTCATTCCCTTGGGTTGCTGGGCACTCAGTCACCGAACGGCCCCGCCGCGCAGAACGCACCGCCCTGGTAGACCTTGGCCGGGTCATCGGCGGCCACGGGCGGCTGGGCTTCGACCTGGGCGCGGAACACTTCGGAGCTGTCCTTGGGGGCAAAGCCCAGGTGCGCGGCGTAGCGGTTGTCCCACCAGGTATCGAGGTTGGCCGACATGCCGTACACCACGGTATGGCCGACGTTGGGCGTGTACAGCGCCCGTTCGAGCAGTTGGGTCAGGTCGTCGAAACTCAGCCAGGTGTGCATCATCCGGCGGTTCTGCGGTTGCGGGAACGAGGAGCCGATACGGATGCTCACGGTCTCGATGCCGTAGCGGTCGAAGTAGAAACTGGCCATGTCTTCGCCGTAGGACTTGGACAGGCCGTAGTAACTGTCAGGGCGGCGCGGGGAATGGGCGTCAAGTTGCTCGCCCTGTTTGTAGAAACCGATCACGTGATTGGAGCTGGCGAAGATCACCCGCTTGACCCCGTGGCGGCGGGCGGCTTCGTAGATATGGAAAATGCCGCTGATGTTCGCGCCCAGTACCTCTTCGAACGAGCGCTCCACCGAAACGCCGCCAAAGTGCAGGATGGCGTCGACGCCCTCTACCAACTGATGCACGGCGTGTTTGTCGGCCAGGTCGCAGGTATGTACCTCTTCGCGAGCGTCGGTGGCGGGGGCCATTTCAGCGATATCCGAAAGGCGCAGCACCTGGGCATAAGGACGCATGCGTTCACGCAGGACTTTGCCCAGGCCGCCGGCGGCACCAGTGAGCAACAGACGGTTGAAGGGAGCGGGTGTGGTGGTGGTCATGGGCCTTCCAGATTTTTGTTGTAGGTTGTCGTATGACTATGGGGAAATAGTGTTAGGGATTCCTGGTGTTGTCAACGTCCTTCCAGGCACATGAGATCAAAGGTGGGAGCTGGCTTGCCTGCGATAGCGGTGAGTCTGAAAAGGATGTGGTAACTGACCCACCGCTATCGCAGGCAAGCCAGCTCCCACATGGATAGGTGGCACCTTAGAGATCGGATTTGCCTTTGGAACTACAACAACGAAATCGGATAGCTGATAAAAATCCGGTTCTCATCGAACTCGTTATTGCTGAAATCCCGACGCATGGTCGAGTTGCGCCACTTCACATTGAGGTTCTTCAGCGCACCGCTCTGCACCGTGTAGGCCAACTCCGACTCACGCCCCCACTCCTTGCCGTCGGTGATCGCCCCGGTGTGTACATTGCTGCCGCTGATATAGCGGTTCATCAGGGTCAGCCCCGGAACGCCGAGCACCACAAAGTTGAAGTCGTGGCGCACCTGCCAGGACTTTTCCTTGGCGTTGTCGTAGCTGGCGTTGTAGCTGTCGTTGGCCAGAGTGCCGCCGCTGGTGCCGTTGATGCGCATCCAGGCGCTGTCGCCGCTGAGTTTTTGCAGGCCAACATAAAAGGTATGGCCGTTGTATCTGGCCGAGAGCAGGGCGAACAGGGTCTTGTTATCGAGGTCGCCGGCCAGGGCGCTGCCGTCTTCCTTGCCGTTGAAGAACCCGAGGTTGGCGCCCAGGGTCCAGTCTCCCAGCGGCTGGCTGTGGGTGAGGTTGAGGTACTGCTGTTGGTAGATATCAGTCAGTTCGGCGTACCACAGGCCGACCTGGGTACGTTTGTCGTTGAAAGTGTATTCGCCGCCGCCGAAGTTGAAACGGTCCGAAGTGAACGCGGCTTTGCCGTTCATGAACATGTCTTCCATGCTCGCGTCGTTGCGTGGGCTGTTGCCGCGAAACTGGCCACCGTAGAGCGTCAGGCCGGCGATTTCATTGGAGGTGACCTGGCCGCCACGAAAGGTCTGGGGCAGGGAGCGGCCATCATCGGAACGCAAGATCGGCAGCACTGGCATCCATTCGCCAACCTTCAACTCGGTCTTCGACAGCCTGGTTTTCAGCGCGACACCCAGACGCCCGAAATTGTCGGCGGGGCGGCCATCGTCATGCACCGGCAACAGTTGGGTACCGGCGGTGCCTTTGCCGCCATCAAGCTTTTGCGAATACAGGCCCAGCACGTCAATCCCGAAACCGACCGTGCCCTGGGTAAAGCCGGACTTGGCATCAAGGATAAAATTCTGCGTCCACTCTTCGGCCTTGCCCTGGGGGTTGGTCGGGTTGGTGAAGTTGCGATTGAAGTAGGCATTACGCAGGTTGAGCGTGGCCTTGGCGTCGTCGATAAAGCCTTCGGCGTTGGCACCCAGCGGCAGGGTGACGGCCAGGCTGCCGAGACCGAGAAGGCCCAGGCGAGTGCAGGAATGACGGGCGGATTGACTCACAGTGAGGCTCCCTTTGTTTTGTTGTTTTTATTATTTGTCATACGTTGTCGTACAACATTGAGCGCGATATTTGCGAGGTTTTGAGGGCATGTCAAGCAGAAGTTATACGATGACTTGGGTGAAACGATTCAACGCAGCGGCACGGTCGCCCCCTGTAGGAGCGAGCTTGCTCGCGAAAAACGTCAACGATAACGCGTGCTTCCTGAATGAACGCGGCGCCTGTGAGTTTTTCGCGAGCAAGCTCGCTCCTACATTGATTGCATTGCAACGCAGGTTTCAGCCAGCCATGACCATCGGCGGCAGGGTGCCGAGCAGGGAAACCGCAGCCACTGCCGCAATGCCCAACAGCCACTCCATCATCACACTGGCTCTCAAACTGCCCAGGCGTTGTTCGCAGCGCTTGATACGCAACCGGTTCAACAGCGCCAACCCCAGCATGCCCAGCACCAGCCCCACCTTGATCAGCAGGATCAAGGCGAAGCCCTCGAACAGCGGCGTGGGCCACAGTTGCCCGGTGAGCACGCGCACGTTGATCAGACCGGTTACCAGCAGGCCGCCGACCAAGCCATATCCCACACCACTGAAGCGACGCAGAATCGGCTCCAGGTGGTGGTCTTGCGCCTGCCGGAGGATCAGCACCAACACCAGCAACCCACCGAGCCAGGCCCCAACGCACAGCAGGTGCACTACCTGGTTAAGGATCAGCAACCGCCCACTCAGCCCATCGAGCATGGCGCCATGGCCTACGGGGGCCAGGGTCGCCAGCAACAGGGCGAGCAGCGGCAAGCGCAAGGCCGGCCAGGGCTTGATCAGCACGATCACCAGCAGCAGGTTCAGCAGCAGATGCCAGGCCCATACCTGGCCAAAAAAGGTCTTGCCCAGCACCAACTGCACCGTGGCCGGTTGCAGCGCCGACTCCCAACTGCCGGCCATGCTGGCGGTGATCAACAGCAACCACACAACCCCGGTGAGCAGCCCCAAGCCGGCCAGGCCACGGGTGATGCGCAGTAATTGCCGGTCCAGTGTCGGCTGCACATGAGCGCCGAGCAGCCAGGGCCTGAATACCCACGCCCCGAACATTAGCAACACGACGCAAAAGTGCAGGAAGCGGCACAGCACCAGCAGGGTTGCCATGGGTTATTGGCCGACCTTGAAGCTGTAAGTGCCTTCGCTTTTGTGAGTGTCGACGGACACTGCATGCCATTCGACTTTATAGGTGCCGTTTGCCAGCGCAGCGGCAGGCGTGACCACCAGTGTCTTCTTGTCGGCGTCCGGAGTTTCCAGGCCCTTGATGGCGATTTCGGTGCCGTCCTTGCTCAGGGAGACCTTGGTGAAGGTGGCTTCGACGCCTTCGCTGAAGGTCAGGCGCAGGTCTTTGGGTGCGGCGACTTTGCTGTCAGCCGCAGGCTCCGCGCTCTTGAGGTGGGCGTGGGCAAACGCCGTGGAGGCGCCCAGCAGGGCAGTGAACAGGACAGCAGCGGTCAGGGACTTCTTGAGCAACATTGTTCAATACCGATCAGAGGATAGGAGCCGGCAGTGTACGAAGTTTCGGCTTGGCCTGTCGCCCCGATCTAGAGCCGGTGGTAGTCTTTAGGCCGTGTTGTTGTCAGGGAGCCCTTATGGGCAATCACAAGATTGGAATTCGTCGGGTCAACGTCGAGAAAATCCTGCTGGCGGCGGAGAAGGTCTTCGCCAACAAAGGCTATGGCAGCACCGCCATGGCCGACATCGCCGAAGAAGCGCAACTGCCGCGCTCCAACCTGCATTACTACTTCACCACCAAAAGCGAGCTGTACAGCGCGGTGCTGTTCGACCTGCTGGAGTTGTGGAAGCAGGACGCCCTGAGCTTTGAAACCTTCGACGACCCTCGGGTGGTGCTCAGCAGCTACATCCGCGCCAAGATGCAGCGCTCGCGCACGCGCCCGTATGGCTCCAAGGTCTGGGCCAATGAAATCATCCACGGCGCGCCCACACTCGGCGAGGCCCTGGATGAAAGCCTGTACGACTGGGCCAAGATGAAGGAAGCGAAGATTCGCCAATGGGTGCAAGACAAACGCATCCTGCCGGTGGAGCCCTCGAGCTTGCTGTACATGATCTGGGCCTCGACCCAGCACTACGCCGACTTCGACCACCAGGTGAAGATTCTGAATGATCACCAGCCGTTGTCGGACAGGCAGTTCGAGAAGGCCATTCAGACCGTGACCGGTGTGATTTTGCGCGGGATTGGGTTGGAGCCTTGAGCTGATGGTTCCCACGCTCCGCGTGTGAATGCCACCCTGGACGCTTCGCGTCCGCTCTTGCCAGCGTGACGCGGAGCGTCACAGGATGCGTTCCCACGCGGAGCGTGGGAACGAGGGGCTAGGGTTACACCGCCTCCCGGTAAGGATTGCGCGGGTCCTGCGTCCAGTTCAAAAACGGCTTGCCGGTATCGATCGGCACCATCTCGATGCAGTCGGCCACCGGGCAGGTAATCTGGCACAGGTTGCAGCCCACGCACTCATCGTCGATCACCTCATACAGATGCGTGCCATCGGCCTGCTTCAAGCTGGCAATGGCCTGGTGCGAGGTGTCCTCGCAGGCAATATGGCAACGACCACAGCCAATGCACGCCTCTTGGTCTATCTTGGCGATGACCTGATAGTTGATGTCCAGGTACTTCCAATCCGTGGTGTTGCCCACCGCCCGCCCGGAAAACGCCTGCAGGTTGGCATGGCCTTGGCTGTCCATCCAGCGCGACAAGCCATCCTTCATTTCTTCAACGATGCGAAACCCATGCAGCATCGCCGCCGTGCACACCTGCACCGCGCCGCAGCCCAGGGCGACGAATTCCGCGGCGTCGCGCCAGGTGCCGATACCGCCGATGCCGCAGATCGGCAGGCCGTTGGTCTGTGGGTCACGGGCGATTTCGGCGACCATGTTCAACGCAATCGGCTTGACCGCCGAGCCGCAGTAACCGCCATGGGTGCTCTGGGTACCGACCACTGGCAGGGCGACCATGCGCTCCAGGTCCACGCTGGTGATGGAGTTGATGGTGTTGATCAGCGACACCGCATCGGCGCCGCCGCGATAGGCCGCCCGCGCCGCCACGCGGATGTCGGTGATGTTCGGCGTGAGCTTGACGATCACCGGCAGCGAACAATACGTCTTGCACCAGCGCGTCACTTGCTCCACGTACTCCGGCACCTGGCCGACGGCGGCGCCCATGCCCCGTTCGGGCATGCCATGAGGGCAGCCGAAGTTCAGTTCGATGCCGTCGCAGCCGGTCGCCTCCACCAAGGGCAGGATGTTTTTCCAGGACGCTTCGACACAAGGCACCATGAGCGAGACGATCAGTGCGCGGTCCGGCCAGTCCTTTTTCACCTGGGTGATTTCCCGCAGGTTGATCTCCAGGGAACGGTCGGTGATCAGTTCGATATTGTTGATGCCCAGCACTTCGCGGTTGGCGCCATAGTGCGCGGAGTAACGCGACGACACGTTCACCGCCGCCGGGTCTTCCCCCAGGGTTTTCCACACGACGCCACCCCAGCCGGCCTCGAAGGCGCGCACCACGTTGTAGGCTTTGTCGGTAGGCGGCGCGGAGGCCAGCCAGAACGGATTGGGCGCTTTGATACCGGCGAATACAATCGAGAGATCGGCCATTACGCAGCCTCCACAGTCAGCATGAGTTGGGCATGCATGGCTTCGGCGGCCCGCTTGCCATGTTGTACCGCCTGAACGGTGAGGTCCTGGCCGAGGCTGACGCAATCGCCGCCGGCATACACCCCTGGGATGCTGGTGCGCAGTTGCTCATCGACGAAGATGCGCTCGCCGACGCGATGCAGTTGCTGGGCCAGCGGATCGTGCAGGGCGTCGTTGTCGAAGCCTTGCCCGATCGCCTTGAAGATCGCGTCGGCGGCCAGTTCGAAGGTTTCCCCGGTAGGCAGCAGGCGACCGTTTTCCAGGCAGGTGCGGGCAAAGCGCATGCCGCGTACGCGGCCTTGGTCATCGAGCAGGACCTCGTCGGGTTGGGCCCAGGTCAACAGCCGTACTTGATTGGCCTTGGCGATGTCCTGTTCGTGGTGGGTTGCGCCCATGTCGGCCAGGCCACGGCGGTATACCAGGTTGACATCGCGGGCACCGAGGCGGGCCATCTGCACGGCCATGTCGATGGCGGTGTTGCCGGCGCCGAGCACGATGCAGCGGTCGGCCAGGGGCAGTTGGCTGAGGTCATCGGCCTGGCGCAGTTCGCGGATATAGTCGGTGGCGGCGAGCAGGCCGGGGGCGTCCTCAAAGGGCAGGCCCAGCTGTTTGCTGGCAGCGAGACCCAGGCCGAGGAACACCGAATCGAATTGCTGGTGCAGTTCGCTCAAGGTCAGGTTGTCGCCCAGGCGTTGGCCGTGGCGAACCTCGATGCCGCCAATCTGCAGGAGGAAATCCAGTTCCTTCTGGGCGAAGTCGTCCACCAGTTTGTATTTGGCGATTCCGTATTCATTCAGGCCGCCGGCTTTTTCCCGCGCTTCGAAAATCACCACGTCATGACCGTGCAAGGCGGCGCGGTGAGCGCAGGCCAAACCGGCAGGCCCGGCACCGACCACGGCGATGCGCTTGCCAGTGGGCGCGGCGCGTTGGAACGGGTGTTCGCTGAAGTGCGCGTTGTCGATGGCATAGCGTTGCAACAGGCCGATCAGCACGGGGGCGCATTCTTCGGCGTTATTGCGTACGCAGGCTTGCTGGCAGAGGATTTCCGTCGGGCACACCCGTGCGCAACTGCCACCGAGGATGTTGGCCGAGAGGATTTTCTGCGCGGCCCCTTGCACGTTCTCGGTGTGGATATTGCGGATGAATGAAGGGATGTCGATCTCGCTGGGGCACGCATTCACACAAGGCGCGTCGTAGCAGTACAGGCAGCGCGAGGCTTCCAGTTGGGCCTGGCGGGCGTTGAGGGGCGGTGCCAGGTCGGTGAACTGGCTGGCGAGGGTGGCCCCATCTTCGCGGGGGTGGGGGAGGTGGGTCAGGGTCTGGATCACGGTGTTGGCCTCACGGTTATTGAGGTGCTGCCTCTGATGGGCGATCGTTCCCACGCTCTGCGTGGGAAAGCCTCACTGGACGCTCCGCGTCCGCTTTTTTTGGACTCAGCGCTTCACGGCCACTGGCTTGCAAAGCGCTGCCCGCTTGCTCAACTGCTCGAACACCGAGGGATACGCCGGCCGCTGCACATACCGCCCGGCTCCTCGCTCGGCGCGCAGGTCACCATCGGCCCACACCAGCTTGCCCTGGCTGATGGTGTGGCTGGGCACGCCGCGCACGGTCTTGCCTTCGAAGATGTTGAAGTCCACCTGCTGATGGTGGGTCTTGGCGGAAATGGTCCGCGTGCCCTCGGGGTCCCATAGCACCAGGTCGGCATCGGCGCCTACGCGTATCGCGCCTTTGCGTGGGTAGAGGTTGAAGATCTTCGCGGTGTTGGTGGAGGTCAGCGCGACAAATTCCTGCATCGACAGACGCCCGGTATTGACGCCTTCGTGCCACAGCAGCGCCATGCGGTCTTCAATGCCGGCGGTACCGTTGGGGATCTTGCTGAAGTCGTCACGCCCGGCGGCTTTTTGCTCGGCGCAGAAACAGCAGTGGTCGGTGGCGGTGGTGTGCAGGTTGCCCGCTTGCAGGCCGTGCCACAGCGCCTCTTGGTGCCCGCGTGGGCGGAATGGCGGGCTCATCACATAGCCGGCGGCGGTCTGCCAGTCGGGGTGCTGGTACACGCTGTCATCGAGCAACAGGTGGCCGGCGAGTACTTCACCGTACACCGCCTGGCCTTTGCCTCGGGCATAGGTGATTTCATCCAGGGCTTCCTTCGTCGACACATGCACCAGGTACAGCGGCGTGCCGATGGTCTCGGCAATTCGGATGGCACGGCTGGCCGCTTCGCCTTCCACCTGGGACGGGCGCGACAGCGGATGGGCCTCCGGCCCGGTGATACCCTGGGCCATCAGCTTGCGTTGCAGGTGGTACACCAGCTCGCCATTTTCGGCATGCACCGTGGGCACCGCGCCGAGTTCCAGGCAGCGTTCGAAACTGGCGACCAAGGTGTCATCGGCAGCCATGATCGCGTTCTTGTAGGCCATGAAATGCTTGAAGCTGTTGATGCCGTGATGGCTGACCAGCTCGGCCATTTCCTCGCGTACCTGCTCGCTCCACCAAGTGATCGCTACATGAAACCCGTAGTCGGCGGCAGACTTTTCGGCCCAGCCGCGCCACTGGTGGAAAGCTTCCATCAGCGATTGCTGTGGGTTGGGAATCACGAAGTCGATGATCGACGTGGTACCACCGGCCAAGCCTGCCGCCGTGCCACTGAAAAAGTCTTCACTGGCCACGGTGCCCATGAAGGGCAGTTGCATATGGGTATGGGGGTCAATGCCGCCTGGCATCAAGTATTGGCCGCTGCCATCGAGTATTTCGCAGCCTGCGGGAATATCCAGATTCGTGCCAATGGCGCGAATTAGACCCTCTGCGCATAACACATCGGCGCGGTAACTTTCATCATGGGTAATAACGGTGGCGCCACGGATCAACAGCGACATGTCGAGTTCCTCACAGGCTTGACCGGCTTGTGCCAGTTCTAAGTGTTGTAATGCTGCGTACCGAGGGTCGGTTAATTCCTGTCATCGGTGACAGGAATAGAAACTAGCCCGAGTTTTTCGAATGAGCAAGAAGATTTTTATCAAGCCTTTAATGTTTTTATCTAATTGATTTATAAGGTAAAAATACTATTTTCACCAAAATGAAGCACGCCCACCCTGTTTTGACGCACTTGACAGGTTTTTGATCTGTTCAATATTTCTTATTGCAAATCAGGCGCTTGAGATATGCCGCTTGACGGCGTCGAGAAATAAAAATAATTGTGATGCACCAGTTTGAGACCTGCAGGTTCTGGCAACTTGCGTATTGTTTAGCCTGACGCGTGCGGCAAGTAGCGCAGGCTCAATTGGAAAGCTGATAAACATCAGCAAGTTATACAAGCGGTGCGGGTTCAGAGGCGGTTGTCGGCACGGTTATTGAGTGCACGGGCAGTTGGCCGGAACCCTGGATGTCATGTTGTTGATGCGGTACTCCGGCCACCTGAACCTAGCGTGCAGGTGAGCAACAATAATTTTAAAAAAACCGTGGAGCGGCCATGCAACAGAACAGATCGCAAGTCATCGAGCGCAACGGCCTGTACGAACTCGACGCCGGCCCCGACGTCCTCGACAGCCCTCGCTACAACCACGATATGGCACCTACCAAAGTGCACGAGCGCACCTGGAACAAATGGCACATCACTGCGCTGTGGGTCGGCATGTCAATCTGCGTGCCCACCTACACGCTGGGTGGGGTGCTCACGGCGTATTTCGGGCTGTCGGTGGGGGAGGCGCTGATGGCGATCCTGCTGGCCAATATCGTGGTGTTGATCCCGCTGACCCTCAACGCGTTTCCCGGCACCAAGTACGGCATTCCGTTTCCGGTGCTGTTGCGTTCGTCCTTTGGCATCCTCGGCTCCAACGTACCGTGCCTGATCCGCGCGCTGGTGGCCTGCGGCTGGTTTGGTATCCAGACGATGTTCGGCGGGCTGGCGATCCACCTGTTCCTGGGCTCGATTTTCGACGGCTGGAAAGCCCTCGGCGGTACCGGAGAGGTGATCGGTTTCATGCTGTTCTGGTGCTTGAACCTGTGGGTGGTGCTGCGTGGCGCCGAGTCGATCAAGCGCCTGGAAACCTTGTCGGCGCCGTTGTTGGTGGCGGTGGGGGTTGGGCTGCTGGTATGGGCGATGCCCAACGTGTCCCTCAGCGAGTTGATGGCGATCCCACCCAAGCGCCCCGAAGGCGCCAGCCTCACCGGTTACTTCATGGCGGGGCTCACGGCGATGGTGGGTTTCTGGGCCACATTGTCATTGAACATTCCAGATTTCAGCCGCTACGCCAAGAGCCAGAAAGACCAGATTCTGGGGCAGATTTTCGGCTTGCCGCTGACCATGTTCCTGTTCGCTGCCCTCGGCGTGGTGATGACCGCCGCCTCGGTGAAACTGGTGGGGGTCAGCGTCTCCGACCCGGTGAGTCTGATCGGGCATATTCAGAGCCCGGTGTGGGTGGCCATCGCCATGGCGCTGATCATCGTCGCCACCTTGTCCACCAACACTGCGGCGAACATCGTCTCGCCCACCAACGACTTCCAGAACATCGCGCCCAAGCTGATCAACCGCACCACGGCGGTGATCCTCACCGGCCTGGTAGGGCTGGCGCTGATGGCCCATGAACTGCTGAAAAAACTCGGGCTGATCGTCTCGGACGTGAGTCTTGAAACCGTGTATTCCAATTGGCTGCTGGGTTATTCGAGCCTACTGGGGCCGATTGCCGGGATCATGGTGGTGGACTATTTCATCACCCGCAGACAGCAGTTGGACCTGGCCGGCCTGTACCGCGATGACGTGTACCCGGCCTGGAACTGGAGCGGCTTTGTCGCCTTTGGCGTACCGGTGGTGCTGACGCTGCTGTCGCTGGGCAGCGATGCGTTCAGCTGGTTCTACAGCTACGGCTGGTTCACCGGCTCGGCGTTGGGCGGGGTGTTGTATTACGGCTTGAACGCCAAGCGCGGGGCGAGCCCGATCACCGCCAAGGCGCCGTTGTAAACCACGGTCGAGGTGGGAGCTGGCTTGCCTGCGATAGCGGACTATCAGTTAAAGCCGTGTCGCCTGACACACCGCCATCGCAGGCAAGCCAGCTACCACAGTTGACCGCGTCAATTCATAAGAACCTGTAGCTTGAGGAGACCCCCCATGAACGCTGCCCTCGACGTTCTGCAATCGACCCATCAGCACATCAACCGCGACCGTCTGTGGCAGTCGCTGATGGACCTGGCCAAACTCGGCGCCACCCCCAAAGGCGGAGTGTGTCGCCTGGCCCTTACCGACCTCGACCGCAAGGCTCGCGATCTCTTCGTGCAGTGGTGTGAAGCGGCGGGTTGCACCGTGACCATCGACGGCATCGGCAATATCTTTGCGCGCCGTCCCGGCCGCAATCCCGACCTGCCACCGGTGATGACCGGCAGCCATATCGACACCCAGCCCACCGGCGGCAAGTTCGACGGTTGCTTCGGCGTGCTGGCCGGTGTGGAAGTGCTGCGCACCCTTAACGACCTGAATGTGGAAACCGAGGCGCCGCTGGAAGTGGTGGTATGGACCAACGAAGAAGGCTCGCGTTTCCCGCCGTGCATGATGGGCTCAGGGGTGTTTGCCGAGAAGTTCACCCTGGCCGATACTCTGGCCAAGGTCGATACGGACGGCGTCAGCGTGGGGGAGGCGTTGAACGCGATTGGTTATGCCGGAACACGGCCGGTCAGCGGGCATAAGGTCGGCGCGTATTTCGAGGCCCATATCGAACAAGGGCCGATTCTGGAGGATGAACACAAAACCATCGGCGTGGTGCTCGGCGCCCTCGGGCAAAAGTGGTTTGACCTGAAGCTGCGCGGTGTTGAAGCCCATGCCGGCCCTACACCCATGCACTTGCGCAAGGATGCCCTGGTAGGCGCGGCAGCGGTGGTGGCCGCGGTGAACGCGGCGGCGTTGGCGCACCAGCCCCATGCATGCGGCACGGTGGGGTGCCTGCAAGCGTATCCGGGATCGCGCAACGTGATTCCCGGTGAGGTGCGCATGACCCTGGATTTTCGTCATCTGGAACCGGCACGGCTGGACTCGATGATTGCCCAGGTGCGTCAGGTGATCGAGGACACCTGCGCCAAACATGGCTTGAGTTTCGACATGCAGCCCACGGCGGACTTCCCGCCGCTGTACTTCGACAAAGGCTGCGTGGAGGCGGTGCGCGATGCCGCCAATGGCTTGGGCTTGTCGAACATGGACATCGTCAGCGGGGCAGGGCACGACGCGATCTTCGTCGCTGAGCTGGGCCCGGCGGGGATGATCTTTGTACCGTGTGAAGGCGGCATCAGCCACAACGAAATCGAAAATGCTGCGCCGGATGACCTGGCGGCAGGGTGTGCGGTGTTGTTGCGCGCCATGGTAGCCGCTTCAGCGGCCATTGCCAGCGGCAAGTTAGCCGCCTGAACTGATCGTTCCCACGCTCCGCGTGGGAACGCCGCTCAGGACGCTCTGCGTCCGCCCTTAAAATCGTGACGCGGAGCGTCACAGGGTGCATTCCCACGCAGAGCGTGGGAACGATCATTAGCAGGCTATTAACCCGGCTGCCAGCCGCCGCCGAGTGCGGTCAAAAGTCCCACGCTCGCCTGCAACTGCCGGGTCTGCACCGCCTGCAACGTTCTCTGTGCCTGCAACGCGGCGGTTTGGGCGGTGACCACGTCCAGGTAACTCACTGCCCCGGCCTGATAGCTGTTCATCGCCAAGGCCTGGGTATGTTGCGCCGCCTCTGCGGCCGCTTGTTCGTCCTCGGCTTGCTGCTGCAAATCCCGCAGTTGCGCGAGGTTATCTTCCACCTCACGCACGGCTTTCAATACGTGGCTACGGTACTGTGCCGAGGCTTCCTCGAATTCGGCCTTGGCCTGGCGCTCGTTGGCGCTCAAGCGTCCGCCATCGAAGATCGGCAGGTTCATCAGCGGCCCCAGTGCCCAATACCGGTTGCCGGCGGACAGCAGGTTGCCAACGCCTTGGGTCTGTCCGCCCAGCACACCGGTCAAACTGAAATCCGGGAACCACGCCGCCTTGGCCACGCCGATCGTTGCGTTGGCCGCAAACACACGACGTTCAGCTGCGGCAATGTCTGGACGACGCTGCAGCAAGTGGCTGGGCAACTGCGCCGGAATGCTTGGCAACGCCATTAGCTGCGGGCTGGGCGGCAATGAAAAATCACTGGCCGTCACGCCCACCAATTCGCCGATGGCATGCTCGGCGAGGTTGCGCTGGCCACGCACTTCGTCCAGCTGCGCCTTGGCTTCGGCCAGTTGGTTTTGCGCGCGGGTCAGGTCCAGTTCCGACGCAATCTGGCCTTCATAACGGCTGCGGGTCAGTTGCAACGCTTGGCTGAAGTCCTGCAACGACGTGTTGAGGATTCGGCCCTGTGCATCCAGCCCATTGAGCTGCACATACAGGCTCGCCAACTGCTGTTGCAGGCTCAGGCGCACCACCGCCAGATCATCAAAGGACGCTTGCGCCTGGGCATCGCCCGCAGCGACCTGGTTGCGGATTCTGCCCCACAGGTCGAGGTCGTAACCCAGGGAGAACCCAGCGGTATTGCTGTTGTACACCGACGGCTGTGTAGTGCCGCGTAGCGGTCGTGAATCCGATTGACGTTGGCGCAGCGGTTGCGCGCTGGCGGTGATTTGCGGGAAAAGGCCCGCGTGCAGTTGACTGGCGTAGGCCTGGGACGCATCGAAATGCGCCAGCGCCGCGGCCAGGTCCGGGTTGGCCTTGAGCAGTTGCTGTTGCAGCGCGTTCAGGCGCGAATCGTTGTAAAGCTGCCACCACTGGGGCGCCAGTTGATCCGACGGTTGCGCGCTGTGCCAGGGGCCATCGCTGGTTTGTTCGCGGTAGTGGGCGGGCAGGTCAATCGATGGCACCGTATAGGTGGGCGCCATCGAGCAACCCTGCAACGCCAGCACCATCAGTGCCGCCAGCGGCTTAAGCCTTGGGCGCATGCGTACCTCCCGAGGCGTCGGCCTGTTGCACCGGGTCGCCTTCGCGCAGGGCGTCGGGCGGGTTGTCGATGATGCGGTCAGCAGGCTTCAGGCCTTGGTCGATCACCAGGCGCTCGCCGAGGTCCAGGCCAATATGAATGTCTTGCAGGTGCACATGGTTGCGACCGTCCAGTACCGCAACCTGGGTGCCCTGGGCGCGGAAGATCAAGGCGCTGGCCGGGATGCTCACGCCATGGGTATCGGCCGGAATCGGCAGGGTGACTTCGGCGTAATCGCCTGGCAGCAGTTCGCCGTTGGGGTTGTCGGCAACGAACTGGGCGAGCAGGGTGCCAGAGCGGCGGTCGATGGCAGTGGAGTCACCGATCAGGCGTGCCTTGAAGTGCTCGCCGGGGTGCTCGGGAACGGTCAGTTCGGCCTCAAGGCCCGTATGAATGACCGCTGCATAGTTCTGCGGCACCGGCACGTACAAGCGCAATTGGTGGGTGTCGGCAATGTTGAACAGTTCCGGATCGCTGGCGTTATCGGCCTTGATCAACTGGCCGATGTCCGTGTTGCGGGCAGTGATGGTGCCAGCGAATGGCGCTCGAAGGGTCTTGTAGCTTTCCAGGGCGCACAGCCGTGCGTAGTCCGCTGCCGCGGCTTCGGTGTTGGCCTTGGCGGCTGCGGCGTTGGAGGTTTTCTCATCGGCGTCCTGGCGCGATACCGAATGGCTGGCCAGCAGGTTTTGCCAGCGGGTCGCCGTGGTGGCTGCCAGGCGTGCATTGGCTTGTTGCTGGATCAGGCGGGCATGGGCCTGGGCCAGTTGTTGGTCGAGGTCTGGGCTGTCGATTTCGGCGAGGATTTGCCCGGCCTTGACCTGGGCACCGATGTCGACTTTCCAGTCCTTCAAGTAGCCGCTGACCCGCGCATGGATCGCCGCTTTGCTCCATGCGTCCAGGTGGGCTGGCAGGCGCAGGGTGTCACCGCCGGCGTTTGGCTTGGGTTGGAACACCATTACCTGGGGGACGGCGGCGGCTTCGGTCCAGGCGGTGACCGACTGCTCGTGCAACGTACGCGCGTGCAGGCCGCTGGCGACTAACAGGGCAGCCAACGTCAGGCCACCGACACCCAGGAGCATCAGACGCTTGCGCGAGGGTTTTTGATCAGGCGACATGGGGCGTTTCTCCAGCAGTTGCGCGAGTAGGATGACGACCGTGGACCAGGCTGAAGACCACGGGAACAAACAACAAAGTGGCGATGGTGGCGAAGACCAGGCCACCGATGACCGCCCGGCCGAGCGGGGCGTTCTGCTCCTCGGAAATGGCCAGGGGCAACATGCCGATGATCATTGCCAGGGCAGTCATGCACACCGGGCGAAAGCGCGTATAGCCGGCTTCCAGCGCGGCTTTCAACGCATCGCCATGTTCGGCCAGGCGCTCACGGCAGAAGCTCACCACCAGGATCGAGTTGGCGGTGGCCACGCCCATGCACAAGATGGCGCCGGTGAGTGCTGGCACCGACAACGAGGTGCCACTGAGAAACAGCATCCACACGATGCCCGCCAATGCTGCCGGCAACGCCGTGATGATCACAAAAGGGTCGGCCCATGATTGGAAGTTGACCACGATCAGCAAGTAGATCAGCACCACCGCGCCGAGCAGTCCGAAGCTCAAACCACTGAACGCCTCATGCAGCGCATCGATCTGCCCGTGCAGGCTGATGGTCGCGCCTTTGGGGCGCATGGACGCTGTGTCATCCAGTACCTTTTGCACATCGCGGGCCACACCGCCGAGGTCGCGACCTTGCACGTTGGCGTACAGGTCCAGGGTCGGTTCGATGTTGTAGTGGGTCACCACGGCCGGGCTTTGTACCCGGGAAATAGTCGCCACGCCGCCGAGGATTTGCGCCTGGCCATTGGCACCGGTCACCGGCAGCGCTTCAAGGGACGGCAGGCTGTCGAGACGGTATTGCGGGGTGGCAGCGACGATGGAATAAGACACGCCATTGGCCGGGTTGAGCCAGAAGGTCGGCGCGGTTTGCGAGCTGCCGGCGAGGGAGGCGACCATGCTGTTGGTGACGTCACGCTCGGTGATGCCCAGGCCATTGGCGCGCATACGGTCCACGTTTACTTGCAGCGAGGGGTAGCCGGTGGACTGCTGGATCCGCAGGTCGGCAATCCCCGGTACATGTTGCAAGCGCCGTTCAAGCTCGACGGCATAGGCGCGGTTTTCCGCGTCATTGCGCCCGGAGATTTTGACGTCCAGAGGGGCGGGAGCGCCGAAGTTGAGGATCTGGCTGCTGATGTCGGCGGGCAGGAACGCAAAGTGGCTGCCGGGGAAACTTTGCGGCAGGGCTTCACGCAGTTTTTTCACATAGTCGGCGGTGGGCGCGTGGTGCGTTTTCAAGCTGACCTGGATGTCACCGTCCTGCGGGCCGATGGTGCCGCTGCTGCTGTAGGCCATGTCGATGCCGCTGAGCGGAATGCCAATATTGTCGACGATGGTGTCCAGTTCTTCGGCGGGGATGACCTCGCGGATCCGTGCTTCGATGCGATCGAACGCCGCGGCACTTTCTTCGATGCGCGTGCCCAGTGGCAAGCGCACATGCAGGGCCAAGGCACCCGCATCGGTGGCCGGGAAAAAGTCCTGGCCCAGGCTCGGCAACAGCAGGAACGACGCGAGTACGCAGGCCAGGAACCCGGCAATGAAGCGCTTGCGTGCGCCCAGCGCCAGCGTCAGCAGGCCATGGTAGGTGTCGCGGATATTGGAAAAGTGCCGTTCGAATCCCTGTTGAAAATTCAGCACCGATTGCAGCAACGCATTGCGCGGCCTCAAGTGCTGTTCACCCTCGTGGTGATTGATGAATGCATCTTCCGGATGATGCCCCGCGCCTGCCTCCGGCCTATGTGGTTTGAGCAAATACATCGCCAGCGTCGGCACCAGGGTACGCGAGAGAATGAACGAACTGGCCATGGCAAAGATCACCGCCAGCGCCATTGGCCGGAACAGGTAACCGGCGATGCCTTGCAGCAAAAACATCGGCACGAACACGATGCAGATGCACAACAGCGAGACGAACGCCGGGCCGACGATTTGCGCGGCGCCGTCGAGAATCGCGGCCTTCACCGCCTTGCCTTGCTCCAGGTGCCAGTTGATGTTTTCGATGGTCACCGTGGCGTCGTCCACCAGGATGCCCACCGCCAACGCCAGCCCGCCCAACGTCATCACGTTGAGGGTTTGCCCACTGACGGCCAACAGCGCGATGGCCGACAGCACTGCCAGCGGAATCGACGCGGCGATGATCAAGGTCGAGCGCCAACTGCCGAGAAACAGCAGGATCATCACACTGGTGAGCAGTGCGGCAATGATGCCTTCCTGGGCCACGCTGCCCACCGACTGCTTGACGAACACCGAGGCATCGCCCAGCAGCGAGGTTTTCAGTGACGGTGGCAAGGTTTCGTTGATGCGCGGCAGCATCTGCCGGATACCGTCGATGATCGAAAGCGTGGAAATGCTGCCGTTTTTCAGCGCCGGCATCAGCACGGCGCGATGGCCGTCGACCCGCACGATATTCGTTTGCGGTGGTGAACCGTCGCGCACATGGGCCACTTGGCCGATGGTGATCAGCGCACCGTCGACGGTCTTGATCGGCAAGTCGTTGAGCTCATCAATCGCCTTGGGGCTGTTGTTGAGCAGGATCGTGTATTCGTTGGGGCCGAGCTTGGCGGTGCCCACCGGGATGATCTGGTTCTGCAGCGCCAGGGCGTTGCCCACGTCCTGGGCCGACAAGCCTTTGGCGGCCAGGGCTTGAGGGTCGAGGTCGAGGGTTATCTGCCGTTGCTTGCCACCCATTGGCGTGGGCATGGCCAGGCCGGGCAGGGCGCTCAAGGGCAGGCGGATATTGTTCTGCACCAGGTCGCGAATTTTGGCTTCCGAAAGGCTGGGGCTGGAGAACGCCATTTGCAGGATCGGCACCGTGGAAGCGCTGTAGTTGAGGATCAGCGGCGGGGTGATGCCCGGTGGCATTTGCTTGAGCACGGTTTGTGACACCGCCGTGACCTGGGCATTGGCGGTACGGATATCGACGCCAGGCTGGAAGAAGATCTTGACGATGCCCATGCCGGGCAACGATTGCGACTCGATATGTTCGATGTCGTTGACGGTGGTGCTCAGGGAGCGTTCGTAGGTGTAGATCACCCGGCCGGCCATGGCGTCCGGAGACAGGCCGTTGTACTGCCACACCACGGCGACCACGGGAATGCCGATATCGGGAAAAACATCCGTGGGCGTACGCAGGGCCGCCATCGGCCCGATGATGCAGATGAATATAGCCAGCACGATGAAGGTGTACGGCTTGTGCAGTGCGGTCTTTACCAGCCCGAGCATGCGTGAGTCTCCGAGAAGAGCAGGATTGCAAACCCCGGCAGTCTTGACCGACCCACCTAACACGCACCTTTCAGCCAGGTGAAGGAAGTTTTAGTCAAGGGCTGAAGATACTTTCATAGGGATTCATTTGTTCCAGGAAGGGCGGCTCATCAAGCTTGTCAGCCATCGGATACGAACTTTTCATTCATGCCCTTTGGAGCCCTGTCATGTCACTCAAACCACTGTTGTTAGTTCCCGTCCTAGGCTTTGTCTGTTTACTGTCGGCCTGCGCCGGCCCGATCCCCAAGGCGGATCCCAGCGAAGCCTGGATCGGCTTGCAGGAAGAAGCGCCGAATGACCTGATGGCCGAGCGTGTCGATGGCAAGCGGGTGGACGATGGGCGCTATTTTGAGGTGACCCCGGGTGACCATCGCCTGGACGTGACTTTATTTGAAGACGAGCCGGGTGATGATAACCAGCAGGATTGCCAGGGCCGCATCGAGTACAAGCATTTCAAGGCAGGTGAGCACTACACCCTGGTGGAGTCGAGCCTGGGCACCACGGTGCGCGCGTCTCTTGAGGACGGCCACGGCAAGGAAATTGCCGCGACCCAGGACTTCAATTGCATGCCTGGCTAGGCGTGATGCGCCGTCGCCTTGTGCGGTTCTGCAGGTGCAGCAGGTTTGACGTGGGGGTGATGATGCCGGCGCGTCACGCGCATGACTCCCCACAGCATGGCGGCGGCGACGGCCAGCCAACCACAGATCAACAGGAAAATCGTTGTCGCAAGGCTCATTCGGGCCTCCTTTCGCCCACTTGGGGCACACACAGTCTTCTCAATGGACAGTCTAGTCAGCTGGCGGTTGCCTGCTATTGACCAATGGTCGAGTCGGTCCAACTTCTTTGCTCTATCAGCGCCGCTTTACTGAGCCAGTGGGCTATACCGGCGGGGCGGGGCGCCCTATGATCGGAGGCCTTTACCGGCAGTTGATCAAGAGAGTGAAAAAATTGCGCTTACGGTCGAACCTTAAAACCTCCTTGCTGCTCGCCGCTGCCCTTGGGCTGGCGGCCTGTGCCAGCAGCACACCGTCGAAACTGCCAGGCTTGCCGGAGCGCGTTGAACTCACTGGCGTGCCGACCTTTCGCAGCGAGGCTTATCAGAGCGGTCCTACGGCACTTGCCAGCATGCTGTCGCAACAAGGCATTGTCATGACACCGGGTTTGCTTGATAAACCGCTGCACCTGCCCGGCGCCGAGGCGGACCTTGAGCGCAACATGCAAGTGTTGGCACGTGAATACGGGCTGATGGTGTATCCACTGGAGGCCAAGCTGACCGCCGTGCTGGCGCAGGTGGCGGCGGGTTACCCAGTGATGGCGCGGATCAACGCCAGTTATTGGTCCGGGGCGCGCTATGTCGTGGTGGTGGGGTTCAACCAACAGAAGAGTACGGTGCTGTTGCGCTCTGGCAACGAGCGCCGGCTGATCATGCGCTTCAGCGACTTCGAGTCGGCGTGGGCGAGCGCGGGCCATTGGGCCATTCTGACCCAGCGCCCGAGCCAGTTGCCGGCCAATGTGGACGTGCAGCGCTGGCGCGAAGCGGCCAATGCCACGGCGCAGGCGGGGCAGGAGCAAGCGGCGGCCCAAGCGCTCAAGGTGTTGGCAGAGAAGAAGTGAAGCTCAAATAATGTGGGAGCGGGCTTGCTCGCGAATGCGGTGGGTCAGCCATGAATGTAGCGACTGACACCCCGCATTCGCGAGCAAGCCCGCTCCCACACTAAAACCGTTGCTTATCGACGTACTTCCGTAGCGGTCGCTCGGTTCTTGAGGTTTTTATCGGCCTTGTAACGCAGCGCTACATCAGGCACTGCGCCGCCTTTGCCGGTCTCGACCCAGCTACGAATACGGCTGGCATCGGCAAAATGGGTGAACTTGCCAAAGGCATCCAGAATCACCAGCGACACCGGGCGATTGCCCATGCTCGTCACCAACACCAGGCAATGGCCGGCCTGGTTGGTGAAACCGGTCTTGGTCAGCTTGATATCCCAGTTGGCGCGGTTGATCAGGTGATCGGTGTTGGAGAAGCCCAAGGTGTAATTAGGCTTGCGGAACGACACGGTCTTTTCCTTGGTGGTGCTCAACTGGCTCAGCATCGGAAACTTGCGCGCATAGGCCAGCAGCTTGCTCAGGTCGCGGGCGGTCGACACGTTATGGATCGACAGGCCGGTGGGCTCTACGTAGTGGGTGCTGGTCATGCCCAGGGACTTGGCCTTGGCGTTCATCGCGGCAATGAAGGCCGCGTAACCGCCTGGATAGTGGTGGGCGAGGCTGGCGGCGGCGCGGTTTTCCGAAGACATCAGCGCGATCAGCAGCATTTCCTTGCGTGGCATCTGGCTGCCGATCTTCACCCGGGAGAACACGCCTTTCATCTCGGGCGTGTCGGTGATGTTGATGTCGATGTATTCGTCCATGTTCTGCTTGGCTTCGAGTACGATCAGGCCAGTCATCAGCTTGCTCACCGAGGCGATAGGTACCACCACGTCAGGGTTGCTGGAATAAATGACTTTATTGGTCTGCAAGTCGACCAGCATGGCGCTGCCGGAGGCGATCTGCAGCTTGGAGGCGTCACGCGGGGCCAGGGTGGATTCGGCGGCGTGGGCGAAGGTGCCTGTTAACGCAAAAAACAGGCTGACAATAGAAAGACGAATTTTCACGCGGATGAACTCGCTAAAAAGTAAGGAAATGCCGTTGTAGAACGGGTCTTAAGACAAATGACGTTACATTTTAGGAGTATGGATGAAGAACTGTCGAATGTTCTTCTAGAACCAGACGAAAGTGCTTAAAAACTAAGAAAAAACGGTTTTTTTACGCGTAATAAAAAGCCCTGCGCTAAGGCAGGGCTTTTTCATTACGTCTGGTTATTAACCGTGCAGCGTTTCCGCTGCATATAAGGTGTTTTCCAGCAAGCAGGCCCGGGTCATCGGCCCGACACCGCCGGGGACCGGCGTGATCCAGCCTGCTCGGGGCAGGGCGGTTTCATACACCACGTCGCCCACCAACTTGCCGTCTTCCTGGCGGTTGATACCCACGTCAATAACGATGGCGCCTTCCTTGATCCACTCACCCTTGACCAGGCCCGGCTTGCCGGCGGCGACTACCACCAGGTCGGCACGGCCGACGTGGCCGGCGAGGTCCTTGGTGAAGCGATGGGTGACGGTCACGGTGCAGCCGGCCAGCAGCAGCTCCATGGCCATCGGGCGACCGACGATGTTCGATGCGCCCACCACCACAGCGTCAAGGCCGTACAGGTCGACACCGGTGCTTTCCAGCAGCGTCATGATGCCTTTAGGCGTGCATGGGCGCAGCAGGGGAATGCGTTGGGCCAGGCGGCCGACGTTATAAGGGTGGAAACCGTCGACGTCCTTGTCCGGGCGGATGCGCTCCAGCAGCTTGGAGGCGTCCAGGTGCTCAGGCAGCGGCAGCTGCAGCAGGATGCCGTCCATGCCCGGGTCATCGTTGAGGCTGTCAATCAGGTCGGTCAGGGCCTGTTGAGTGGTGTCCGAAGGCAAGTCGTAGGCCTTGGAAATAAAGCCGACCTCTTCACAGTCTTTACGCTTGTGCGAGACATAAACCTGAGAGGCAGGATCGCTGCCGACCAGGATCACCGCGAGGCCAGGCGTGCGCAGGCCTTGCTGGCTGCGCTCGGTGACTCGTTTGGCGATCTGCTGGCGCAGGCTGGCGGCGATTGATTTGCCGTCGATAAGTTGTGCAGTCATTACGCGTGATTAACCATCGAGAGGGGGAAGAAAAGTGCGCGCATTCTCGCATGCCAAAGCGCGAGGGCAAAGGCGCTTGGTCTGCAAATTGCCCTAACCCCTTAAATAAAATCAGTTTTTTTCAAAAAAGATTTGACGAGTTTCCAGGGCGTCTATACTATTCGTCGCACTTGTCGGGCACAGCCTAGCACTGGTTAAGAAGGTCGAGCAGAATAGTTGTACTGCAAGGCTGGAAGCACTTAGTTTGTAATCCTCCAAGAGTACAGATTAATAAGGCGCCCGTAGCTCAGCTGGATAGAGCATCCGCCTTCTAAGCGGATGGTCGCAGGTTCGAGTCCTGCCGGGTGCGCCATTAGGCAGCTTTGGCACAAGTAGCGCTATATGGTGGGCGTAGCTCAGTTGGTAGAGCACGGGATTGTGACTCCCGTTGTCGAGGGTTCGATCCCCTTCGTCCACCCCATATTCTGAAAGGCGCCAGATTTAACAGTCTGGCGCCTTTGCTTTAAGAGCTTCAAGCGCGGATGTGGTGGAATTGGTAGACACACTGGATTTAGGTTCCAGCGCCGCGAGGCGTAAGAGTTCGAGTCTCTTCATCCGCACCAATTAAAGCTTTTCCCGGTCATCAGGCGGGGCAGGGCTCAACAAAGAAGTGGTTTGGTTTCTTTGTTAACGCAATATGGTGGGCGTAGCTCAGTTGGTAGAGCACGGGATTGTGACTCCCGTTGTCGAGGGTTCGATCCCCTTCGTCCACCCCATATTCGAAAGGCGCCAGATTTAACAGTCTGGCGCCTTTTTTGGTTTTGGCGGTTTGATATTGGGTGGTTGCAGGTGCTGGGCTGCCCCGGCAGGGCGTGTCGTCGTATTTATGTATCTCGATGATGCCGCGTTGCTTGCTCGCCTTGTTCGCAGGGCGGGCCGTCAGGGAGATGAATGGTTGTTCCTTCTATATATAGAGAGGGGCGGCGCAGAGCCCTGGCGCAATTTGGCTGTATTTGTCACCGGGGCGAGGTACTTCAGTGCTTTCGTACCGATAAATTGCCGGCTGTTTTTCGCGGTGTTTTCAGTAGGGTGACTTCTTGAGTTTGACCCACTAGAATGCATGCCCTTGATTGGGGTCGGAAATGGCCGGCTAATGTCTGTGCAACGAGGAATATCCATGCAAGTTTCTGTTGAAAATACTACTGCTCTCGAGCGCCGCCTGAGCATCACCGTGCCGGCAGAGCGTATCGAGACTGCGGTCAACAAGCGTCTGCAGCAGACTGCCCAAAAGGCCAAGATCGCTGGTTTCCGTCCAGGCAAAGTGCCTATGAGCGAAATCAAGCGTCGTTTTGGTGCCGATGCGCGCCAGGAAGCTGTAGGTGACGTGATCCAGGCTTCCTTCTACGAAGCCGTTGTCGAGCAGAAGCTGAACCCTGCTGGCTCGCCTTCGATCGAGCCCAAGTCCCTGGAAGCGGGCAAGGACCTGGAATACGTTGCCGTATTCGAAGTGTTCCCGGAATTTGAAGTGGCCGGTTTCGAAGGTATCGAAATCGAGCGTCTGAGCGCCGAAGTGGCTGATTCGGACCTGGACAACATGCTGGAAATCCTGCGCAAGCAGAATACTCGTTTCGAAGTGGCCGACCGTGCCGCCCAGAACGAAGACCAACTGAACATCGATTTCGTTGGCAAGGTTGACGGCGAAGTCTTCGCTGGCGGCTCCTCCAAGGGCACTCAGCTGGTGCTGGGTTCCAACCGCATGATCCCTGGTTTCGAAGACGGCCTGGTTGGCGCCAAAGCCGGCGAAGAGCGCGTTCTGAACCTGACTTTCCCTGCTGACTACCAGAACCTGGACCTGGCTGGCAAAGCCGCCGAGTTCACCGTTACCGTCAACAGCGTTTCCGAGCCTAAGCTGCCAGAGCTGAACGAAGAGTTCTTCGCCCAGTTCGGCATCAAGGAAACCGGCATCGAAGGCTTCCGCACCGAAGTTCGCAAGAACATGGAGCGTGAGCTGCGCCAGGCTATCAAGTCCAAGGTCAAGAATCAGGTCATGGACGGTCTGCTGGCCGCCAACCCGATCGAAGTGCCTAAGGCCCTGCTGTCCAACGAAGTGGATCGCCTGCGCGTTCAAGCGGTTCAGCAATTTGGTGGCAACATCAAGCCTGACCAACTGCCGGCCGAGCTGTTCGAAGAGCAAGCCAAGCGCCGCGTTGTGCTGGGCCTGATCGTGGCCGAAGTGGTCAAGCAGTTCGACCTCAAGCCTGACGAAGACCGCGTTCGCGAAATGATCCAGGAAATGGCTTCGGCCTACCAGGAGCCTGAGCAGGTCGTGGCTTGGTACTACAAGAACGAGCAGCAGATGAACGAAGTACGTTCGGTTGTGCTGGAAGAACAAGTTGTGGATACTGTTCTGCAGAAGGCTAAGGTGACCGATAAAGCGGTCTCTTACGAAGAAGCAGTCAAACCGGCGGAAGCAGCACAAGCCGACTGATTGTCCAACTCGTTGGAAATTCAACCATAAGCCAGCCTCGCGCTGGCTTATGCGTTTTCAAGACATGACTATTTGGGAGTAACTGCAGAGCATGTTCCGTAATTCCTATATTCAGCAGAACTCTGATATCCAGGCCGCAGGCGGCCTGGTCCCGATGGTTGTCGAGCAGTCCGCTCGTGGCGAACGCGCCTACGACATCTACTCGCGCCTGCTCAAGGAGCGAGTGATCTTTCTGGTTGGCCCGGTAGAGGACTACATGGCCAACCTGATTTGTGCGCAATTGCTGTTCCTTGAAGCGGAAAACCCGGACAAGGACATCCATCTCTACATCAACTCACCGGGCGGTTCGGTGACTGCGGGCATGTCGATCTACGACACCATGCAGTTCATCAAGCCAAACGTGTCGACCACCTGTATTGGCCAGGCGTGCAGCATGGGCGCCTTCCTGCTGACCGCGGGTGCCGAAGGCAAGCGTTTCTGCCTGCCGAACTCGCGTGTGATGATTCACCAGCCTCTGGGCGGTTTCCAGGGCCAGGCGTCGGATATCGAAATCCACGCCAAGGAAATCCTCTTCATTCGTGAGCGTCTCAACACGCTGATGGCCAAGCACAGCGGGCGCACCCTGGAAGAAATCGAGCGCGATACCAACCGTGACAATTTCATGAGCGCTGAAGCCGCCAAGGAATACGGGTTGATCGACGCAGTGATCGACAAGCGCCCCGCTTAATATAAGCCGCTCAAAATAGGGCTGGTCGGCATGTCCGACCACTGGCGGGCTTGAAAAAGCCCGCATAAGCCTTCATCTTGTGTTGCAAGCCTATCGGATTTGGATCGAACGAATGACTGACACCCGCAACGGCGAGGACAACGGCAAGCTGCTCTATTGCTCCTTCTGTGGCAAAAGCCAGCATGAAGTACGCAAATTGATTGCCGGCCCCTCGGTGTTTATCTGCGACGAATGCGTCGACCTGTGCAATGACATCATCCGTGAGGAGGTGCAGGAAGCCCAGGCCGAGAGCAGTGCGCATAAATTACCTTCGCCTAAAGAAATCAGCGGCATCCTTGACCAGTACGTCATTGGTCAAGAGCGTGCAAAGAAGGTTCTGGCCGTAGCGGTGTACAACCACTACAAGCGCTTGAACCAGCGTGACAAGAAAGGTGACGAGGTTGAACTTGGCAAGAGCAACATCTTGCTGATCGGTCCTACAGGCTCGGGTAAAACCCTGCTTGCAGAAACCCTCGCTCGCCTGTTGAACGTTCCGTTCACCATCGCCGACGCCACCACCCTCACCGAGGCTGGCTACGTGGGTGAAGATGTCGAGAACATCATTCAGAAACTGCTGCAGAAGTGCGACTACGACGTAGAGAAGGCCCAGATGGGTATTGTCTACATCGACGAGATCGACAAGATCTCGCGCAAGTCGGACAACCCGTCGATCACCCGGGACGTTTCCGGTGAAGGCGTGCAGCAGGCCCTGTTGAAACTGATCGAAGGCACGGTTGCTTCCGTTCCGCCACAAGGCGGCCGCAAGCACCCGCAGCAGGAATTCCTTCAGGTTGATACGCGCAACATCCTGTTCATTTGTGGCGGTGCGTTCTCCGGTCTGGAGAAGGTGATTCAGCAGCGTTCCACCCGTGGCGGCATTGGTTTCAGTGCGGAAGTGCGTAGCAAGGAAGAAGGCAAGAAGGTGGGCGAGTCCCTGCGTGAAGTCGAGCCTGACGATCTGGTCAAGTTCGGTCTGATCCCGGAATTCGTTGGCCGTCTGCCGGTCCTGGCGACGTTGGACGAGTTGGATGAGGCGGCTTTGATCCAGATCCTCACCGAGCCGAAAAACGCCCTGACCAAGCAATACGGCAAATTGTTCGAGATGGAAGGTGTAGACCTCGAGTTCCGTACCGATGCGCTGAAATCGGTGGCCAAGCGGGCACTGGAGCGCAAGACCGGTGCACGTGGCCTGCGTTCTATTCTCGAAGGCGTGTTGCTCGACACCATGTACGAAATCCCCTCGCAGTCCGAGGTGAGTAAAGTGGTGATCGACGAAAGCGTGATCGAAGGCAAATCCAAGCCACTGTATATCTACGAAAACAGTGAGCCGGCTGCCAAGGCTGCACCCGACGCGTAAGCGTTCAGCAGTTGCGGTACAAGCAAGGGGCCTCTAGGGGCCCCTTGTTTTTTGGGGGCTTTTCTCGGAGCGGTGGTTAAATTCGCGTGTATTCATGCGTTTAACTACTGGCATTGAGCTTGTTTTTTTTGCATGTAACCCCCATCTTGGTTTCAAGCTTATTTTTGAACTGTCATAGAGGCGAAATCATGAAGACAACCATCGAATTGCCTCTCCTGCCGTTGCGTGATGTCGTCGTCTATCCGCACATGGTTATCCCGCTGTTCGTGGGGCGCGAGAAGTCTATCGAAGCCCTCGAGGCCGCGATGACGGGCGACAAGCAAATCCTGCTGTTGGCCCAGAAGAATCCTGCTGATGATGATCCAGGTGAAGATGCCCTGTATCGCGTCGGCACCATTGCCACTGTCCTGCAATTGCTCAAACTGCCCGATGGCACCGTCAAGGTGTTAGTCGAAGGTGAGCAGCGCGGCGCCGTAGAGCGTTTCATGGAGGTGGATGGCCACCTGCGTGCAGAAGTGGCGCTGATCGACGAAGTCGAAGCCCCGGAGCGTGAGTCCGAGGTGTTCGTGCGCAGCCTGCTCTCGCAGTTCGAGCAGTATGTCCAACTGGGCAAGAAAGTTCCGGCTGAAGTCCTGTCGTCCCTCAACAGCATTGATGAGCCAAGCCGCCTGGTCGACACCATGGCCGCCCACATGGCGCTGAAGATCGAGCAGAAGCAAGACATCCTCGAAATCATCGACCTGTCGGCCCGTGTCGAACACGTGCTGGCGTTGCTGGATGGCGAAATCGACCTGCTGCAGGTTGAGAAACGCATCCGTGGTCGTGTGAAGAAGCAGATGGAGCGTAGCCAGCGCGAGTACTATCTGAATGAGCAGATGAAGGCCATTCAGAAAGAACTCGGTGACGGCGAGGAGGGCCACAACGAAATCGAAGAGCTGAAAAAGCGTATCGATGCCGCTGGCCTGCCCAAAGACGCCCTGACCAAGGCCACCGCGGAGCTGAACAAGCTCAAGCAGATGTCGCCGATGTCGGCCGAAGCCACCGTGGTGCGCTCGTACATCGACTGGTTGGTGCAAGTGCCGTGGAAGGCCCAGACCAAGGTGCGCCTGGACCTGGCCCGTGCTGAAGAGATCCTCGACGCTGACCATTACGGCCTGGAAGAGGTCAAGGAGCGCATCCTTGAGTACCTCGCCGTGCAAAAGCGTGTGAAAAAAATCCGCGGGCCGGTGTTGTGCCTGGTCGGGCCTCCAGGTGTGGGTAAAACATCCCTGGCGGAATCGATTGCCAGCGCGACTAACCGCAAGTTCGTGCGCATGGCCTTGGGTGGCGTGCGTGACGAAGCGGAAATCCGTGGTCATCGCCGTACCTACATCGGTTCGATGCCAGGAAGATTGATTCAAAAGATGACAAAGGTGGGTGTACGCAACCCGCTGTTCCTGCTCGATGAAATCGACAAAATGGGCAGCGATATGCGTGGCGATCCGGCGTCGGCCTTGCTCGAAGTGCTTGATCCCGAGCAGAACCATAATTTCAACGACCATTACCTGGAAGTCGACTACGACTTGTCTGACGTAATGTTCTTGTGCACCTCCAACTCCATGAACATTCCGCCAGCCTTGCTGGATCGGATGGAGGTGATTCGTCTGCCGGGCTACACCGAAGACGAGAAGATCAACATCGCAGTCAAGTACCTGGCGCCCAAGCAGATTTCGGCCAACGGCCTGAAGAAGGGCGAGATCGAATTCGAGGTCGAGGCGATCCGTGACATCGTGCGCTACTACACCCGCGAGGCCGGTGTACGGGGCCTTGAGCGCCAGATCGCGAAGATCTGCCGCAAGGCGGTGAAGGAGCATGCGCTGGAAAAACGCTTCTCTGTGAAGGTAGTTGCCGATTCCCTGGAACACTTCCTGGGCGTGAAGAAATTCCGCTACGGCCTGGCCGAGCAACAGGATCAGGTCGGCCAGGTGACTGGTTTGGCGTGGACCCAGGTAGGTGGCGAATTGCTCACCATCGAAGCTGCGGTGATTCCGGGCAAAGGCCAATTGATCAAGACCGGCTCCCTGGGTGACGTGATGGTCGAATCCATTACCGCCGCGCAGACCGTGGTGCGCAGCCGCGCCCGCAGCCTGGGCATCCCGCTGGACTTCCACGAGAAGCACGACACCCATATCCACATGCCGGAAGGGGCAACCCCCAAAGACGGCCCTAGCGCTGGCGTAGGCATGTGCACGGCGCTGGTATCAGCGTTGACCGGCATTCCTGTGCGCGCCGATGTGGCGATGACCGGGGAAATTACCCTGCGTGGTCAGGTATTGGCGATCGGTGGTCTGAAAGAGAAATTACTCGCTGCGCACCGGGGTGGAATCAAGACCGTGATCATTCCTGAAGAGAATGTTCGCGACTTGAAGGAAATTCCTGACAATATCAAGCAGGATCTTCAGATTAAACCGGTTAAATGGATTGACGAGGTCCTGCAAATTGCGCTGCAATACGCGCCGGAGCCCTTGCCGGATGTGGTCCCGGAGATAGTCGCGAAGGACGAAAAACGCGAGTCCGATTCCAAGGAAAGAATTAGCACGCATTAATGTGTTGGAGCCTGGGGGGCTTCCTTGACAGCTTTTTAGAGCCCTTGTTATAAAGCGGCTCTTAAGTGTCTGTAGGCCATTCAGCACTGGTTTTGCTTTTTACCAAAAAACTTAGAATCATACTCAATAGATATATAAGGGGACTTAGAGTGAACAAGTCGGAACTGATTGATGCTATCGCTGCATCCGCTGATATCCCGAAAGCTGCTGCTGGCCGTGCGCTGGACGCAGTAATCGAATCCGTCACTGGCGCTCTGAAGGCCGGCGACTCCGTGGTACTGGTAGGCTTCGGTACTTTCTCTGTGACTGACCGCCCAGCTCGCACTGGCCGTAACCCACAGACCGGCAAAGCACTGCAAATCGCTGCTGCCAAGAAACCAGGTTTCAAAGCCGGTAAAGCCCTGAAAGAAGCCGTTAACTAAGCTTCGTTCAAGCCTTTGCTTACCCGGGTCGGACTCAGGTCTGGCCTGGCAGCGGAGCGGTAGCTGACCCACGTATCGGGTCGCCACGCCGGGGGTGCAGATTCGAACCCCCGTCCGCTCCGCCAGTTACGAGAAGGCGCATCCTCGGATGCGCCTTTCTTCTATCCGGACTCTACCCACGCTCCACGGTTGCCTAATTTTTGAAGTTCAACCGTTTCTGGGGGACGCATGCTGCAAAATATCAGGGACAATTCACAAGGCTGGATTGCCAAGACCATTATCGGGATCATCGTCGCTTTGATGGCGTTCACCGGTATCGAAGCCATTTTCCAGGCTTCGGGTAATAACAAGCAGGACGTGGCCAAGGTCAATGGTGAAGAAATCACCCAGACCGAACTGAGCCAGGCCGTCGACATGCAACGTCGCCAGCTGATGCAACAGTTGGGCAAGGATTTCGATGCTTCCCTGCTGGACGAAAAACTGCTGCGCGGTGCTGCCCTCAAGGGCCTGATCGACCGCAAGCTGCTGCTGCAAGGTGCTGCCGATTCCAAGTTCGGCTTCTCGGAAGCGGCGCTGGACCAGGTGATCCTGCAGACGCCGGAATTCCAGGTGGACGGCAAGTTCAACGCCGAACGCTTTGACCAGGTGATCCGTCAGTTGGGCTATAGCCGCATGCAATTCCGTCAGATGCTGACCCAGGAAATGCTGATCGGCCAGGTTCGCGCAGGCATCGCCGGCAGCGGTTTTGTGACCGACGCCGAGGTGCTGGCATTTGCCCGTCTGGAAAAACAGACCCGCGACTTCGCTACCGTCAACATCAAGGCTGACCCTGCGGCGGTGAAACTCACCGACGACGAGGTCAAGGCCTACTACGACCAGCACGCCAAAGAGTTCATGACCCCGGACCAGGTGGTCATCGACTATCTGGAGTTGAAGAAGTCTTCCTTCTTCGACCAGGTCAGCGTCAAGGACGATGAGCTGCAGGCTGCCTACGAGAAGGAAACCGCCAACCTCGCTGAACAGCGTCGTGCCGCGCATATCCTGATTGAAGTCAACGACAAGGTCACCGAGGCGCAAGCCAAGGCCAAGATCGAAGACATCCAGGCGCGCCTGGCCAAGGGTGAGAAGTTCGAAGCCCTGGCCAAGGAGTTCTCCCAGGACCCAGGTTCGGCCAACAATGGCGGTGACCTCGGCTTTGCGGGCCCTGGCGTTTATGACCCGGACTTTGAAACCGCGCTGTACGGCTTGAAGCAAGACCAGGTGTCGGCGCCAGTGCGCACTACCTTCGGTTGGCATCTGATCAAGTTGCTGGGCGTTGAAGCGCCTGAGGTGCCATCGTTCGCCAGCCTGAAAGACAAGCTGACCCGCGAGCTCAAGGCACAGCAGGTTGAACAGCGTTTTGTCGAAGCGACCAAGCAATTGGAAGATGCGGCATTCGAAGCCTCTGACCTGGCCCAGCCGGCGTCTGACCTGAAGCTGACCGTCCACACTTCCGCGCCGTTTGGCCGTGAAGGTGGTGAAGGTGTTGCGGCCAACCGTGCCGTGGTCACTGCAGCCTTCAGCCCGGAAGTGCTGGATGAAGGTGCAAACAGTAGCGCTATCGAGCTGGACCCGGAAACCATCATCGTGCTGCGTGCCAAAGAGCATCTCAAGCCGGCCCAGTTGCCGCTGGAGAACGTCGCTGCGGCCATTCGCACCCAGATGACCAAGGAGCGCGCGAGCGCTGCCGCCAAAGCCCATGCCGACGAGTTGATCGCCAGCCTGCGTGATGGCAAGACCGCGCTGGACCAGCCGGTTGATGGCCAGGCCTGGAAGGTGACTGAGGCAGCTACCCGTGGTCAGGACTCCATCGACCCGGCCGTGCTGCAAGCCTTGTTCCGCATGCCCAAGCCTGCGGCCAAGGACAAGCCGACCTTCACCACCGTGACCCTGCGCGATGGCAGCCTGGTGATCGTGCGCTTGAACGGCGTGAACGAAGCAGCGGCCCCTACGGACGAAGAAAAAGCGCAATATCGCCGCTTCCTCGCTTCCCGTATTGGCCAGCAGGACTTCGCGGCCTACCGCAAGCAGCTGGAAACCCAGGCAGACATCAAGAAGTATTGATGCCGGCCTGAATAAAAAGACCCCGACCTGAAAAGGCCGGGGTCTTTTTTTGCCCTTGATAAAGCGGCTACTCAGTTAAATGGGACTGTCACTGTGGCGAGGGAGCTTGCTCCCGTTGACTGCGCAGCAGTCCCGGCTTTTTAGGGCCGCTTCGCGACCCAGCGGGAGCAAGCTCCCTCGCCACAGGTTGGTGCTCTGCCTCAGATAGGCTTGGCAGCAAACTTGAGCTTGCCCCATGTCAACCCGATCACCGCCGCCAGGGTTGAAGCCGCCAATACGCTCAGCTTCGCAGCCGACAGCAGGGCCGGGTCGGAAAATGCCAGGGAAGAGATAAAGATCGACATGGTGAAACCGATCCCCGCCAGCAGGCCGACGAGGCCAACGCCCGTCCAGGTCACACCGTCCGGCAGCTTGCAGATGTTGAGCTTGACCAGCGCCAGGCTCGCCAGCATCACGCCCAGAGGCTTGCCGAGCACCAGGGCGAAGATGACGCCCATGAACACACCGTGGGCCAGCGGGTCATCCAGATTGAAACCGTCCAGGCTCACACCGGCGTTGGCCAATGCAAACAGCGGCATCACGCCGAACGCTACCCAGGGGTGCAGCGCCGATTGAACACGCTGCACCGGCGGCAGTATTTCCCGTTGAGCTTCGCGCAATTGCTTGAGGGGCGTGGCGACTTGCTGGGTCCCTTCGGCTGGCTGCGAGAACCGGTCCATCAGCTCGTTGAAGGTGCGTTCGATGGTTTCCAGCGGGCGTTCCCGGGTGGGCTTGGAATTGACGGGGGTCATCAAGCCAAGGATCACCCCGGCGAGCGTTGGGTGCACGCCGGTCTTGAGCAGGCCAAACCACACGATAGCGCCTGGCAGCAGGTAGATCGCCGCCTTGCTGATGCCCATGCGTTGGAACACCAACACCAGGGCCAGCCCGCCGGCAGCAATCACCAAGCCCATGTAGTCGAGGCTGGCGGTGAAAAAGATCGCGATGATCAGGATCGCCACGATGTCATCGATGATCGCCAAGGCCAACAGCAGGATGCGTACGCCACTGGGAATCGATTTGCCCAGCAGCGCAAGCACACCCACGGCAAAGGCGATGTCGGTCGCGGTGGGGACTGCCCAGCCACTCGCGGCGGCGGTGTCGTGGTTGAGCAGGGTGTAGATGAGTGCGGGCATCAGCACACCGCCCAACGCCGCGCCCAAGGGCAGCGTGGCCAGCTTCAGGTTGGCGAGGGCGCCGTCTTTGATTTCCTGGCGGATCTCGGCACCGACCACCAGAAAGAAAATGGTCATCAGCCCGTCATTCACCAGAAAATGCAGGGAGCGCGACACGCTGTAATCGCCCTGCCCGAGGGTGATGGGCGTGTTCCAGAAATGCTCGTAGGTCGCGGCGGCGGGGCTGTTGGCCCACACCAGCGCGACGATGGCGGCCAGCAGCAGCACGATACCGCTGACGGCTTCGATGTGTGAAAAGCGCTCAAGGGCGGACAGCGCGCCCTCAGTCAAGCGCTGGGGGCGGGGGATGGCGGGGTGTTTATCAGGCACGACAAATCTCCATTGGCGGCCCGACCAATGCTTGGCTTTTAACCTGCGCCGTGCTTTATGCAACAACGCACCCAGGGGCGATGATAGGAAGGTGAGGAATAAGTTGTAAACAAACTTGTCATCGCGCGGGCAGCGCTTTACCCCGGATTGCGCCCAGCGCCAACACGATCAATCCTAGAACTGCCCATGGAAATGCCACGACGCCCCAACGTTCGAGCAAGAGCCCGCCCACTAATCCACCTCCGGCGATGCCCAGGTTCCATACCGTGACCAACATCGATTGGGCGGCATCGGCCGAGTTGCCAGCCGACTTGGCCAGCGCAGTTTGCAAGAGTGCGGGGAGGCCACCGAAGGCGAGCCCCCACAACGCCACGCTGACGTAAATGGCAACTACGCAGTTGAACCATAGTCCGAGCAGCAGGGCCGCAACGGCGAACATCGCGCAACTGATGAGGGTCAGTAGCCTCAGGTGCCGGTCAATCCAGACGCCTACCAGCCAGATACTCAGCAGGGCCATCAGGCCGAACACCAGCAGCACGCGATCAATCTCGCGGCCGATACCGGCGGGCACCAGCAAAGGGGCGATGTAGGTATAGAGAATGTTATGCGCGAGCACGTAGGTAAAGGTCACCCAGAGCACCGGCCGTATGCCTGGCAACGCCAGTACCTGACGTAAGCCGAGGCGTTTGCTTGGCGGTTCACCGGCAAAATCCGGCAGTTGCCAACGCGCCCATACCAGCAGTAACAGGGTCAGGCCAGTCATGATGGCAAAACTGGCGCGCCATCCGACCAGCGTACCCAGCAGGGTGCCGGCGGGCACGCCGAGGGACAAGGCCAGCGGCGCACCCAGCATGGCCACGGCAATCGCCCGGCCCTGCAGATGAGGTGCGACCATACGGCTGGCGTAACCCGCCAGCAAGGCCCACAGCAAGCCCGCGAACACACCGGCGAAAAATCGTGCAGCCAAGGTCAAGCCATAGTGGCTGGAAAAGGCGGTGACACTGTTAACCACTGCAAAGCCGCCGATGGCGATCAACAGCAACGGCCGCCGGCGCCAACCCCGGGTCAGCAATGTCAGCGGGATAGCGGCGAGCAACGAGCCGAGCGCATAGAGCGTTACCAGTTGCCCGACCAGAGCCTGGGAGACCCCGAGCCCAGCACCGATTTGCGGTAACAAACCGGCGGGCATTGCCTCGGTGAGGATGGTGATAAAGCCGGCGCAGGCCAACGCCAGCAAACCGGCCAGTGGCAGCGGTTCAGCGTGGGGGGCTGTATCGATCAATTGGGGGCTGTCGTTCATCGGGGCTCTCCTTGAAAGGGTCAAGGAGCCAAGGGTAGGGGGCTGCGAGGCGCGGAAAAACAGGCTAAGGTTCCGAACTTATCGGACGTTGATGTCCGCAATCGGCAAAGGCATCACCATGGACAATCTGGGCAGCCTCTCGGTTTTTGTGCAGGTCGCGCAAACGCTTAGCTTCACCGCTGCGGGCCGCGCACTGGGCGTGTCATCGTCGGCGGTGGGTAAAAGCATTGCGCGGATGGAAGAGCGCCTGGGCGTCAGGTTGTTTCATCGCAGCACCCGCAGCATCACTCTGACCAGCGAGGGCGCGCTGTTCCTGGAACGTTCGCGGCGCATCCTGGCGGAGCTGGAAGCGGCCGAACAGGAATTGACTGAGGTCACTGCCAAGCCTCGCGGCAAGCTGCGGATCAGTGTGCCCCAAGTGCGTGGTTTGTTGATGCCGGTGATCAGCGATTTTATGCGTGCCTACCCGGACATCGAGTTGGATGTGGATTTTTCCGATCGCATGGTGGATGTGATAGAGGAGGGCTTCGACGCGGTGATTCGCACCGGTAAGCCAGAAGATTCGCGCTTGATGATGCGCCATCTAGGGCATTACCAGTTGGTCCTCGTCGGTACGCCCGGCTACTTCGACCAGCACGGCACCCCCCATCGGCCACAGGACCTGAATCATCACGCCTGCCTGCGGCACAAATTCTGCGCCACCGGCAAGCTGGAGCCTTGGCCGCTGCGTCATGTCCCGGGGGCTTCCGAACTGAACCTGCGCGCACCGCTGGTCAGCACCACCATCGAGTCCCTCAATCATGTGGTGCAAGAAGGACTGGGCATTGCGTGCCTGCCGGACTACATGGTCAACCAGGCCGTACAGCATGGGCGTTTGCGACGGGTGCTGGATGAGCACCTCGAACATCGCGGCAGTTTCTGGTTGCTGTGGCCGGCCAGTCGCCATGCTTCGGCCAAGCTGCGGGCCTTTATCGATCATATGTGCGCCGGGCTTTTTCCTACTGACGCCGCTGTCTGAGCTTGAGATGTTTTACCGACAGGAATCGCGCTTCAATGTCGCGTTCTGTTGCACAATACCGTCCGGACCGTTTTCTTCAGGATTTTCAATGTCGACATCATTTCACTTGCGCAATCTCGGGTTGGCGCTGGTGCTGGCGGGCGCCGCGGGCTGCTCGTCACCCAAGACCGCTATCTATGAACATGAGAATTTCGACGATTCCGGTACGTTTTCCCGCGATTACCCGGTCAGCGATGTGGCGGCCTGTGAAGCTGCGCGCCGTGCCCTGCTGAGCCAGGGCTACATCATCACCAGCAGCGATCCGAAGTTGGTGGCCGGCAACAAGAGCTTCCAGCAGACCGGCGAGACCCATCTGCAGATCAGTTTCAATGTGGTGTGCGCTGCTGATGGCAAGGGCAGCAATCACTCGACGATGTTTGCCAACGCCTTGCAGGACCGCTATGCGCTGAAGAAGGTCAACAACTCCGCGAGCCTCGGTGTGGGCGTGCTGGGCTCGGTGTCGATGCCGATTGGCTCCACCGACGACTCGATGGTGAAGGTGGCAAGCGAGACCGTCTCGGCACCGAAGTTCTACGAGCGTTACTTTGCGTTGGTGGACGTGTTCCTGCCGCAGGAAGTAAAGCAGGCCGAGCATATCCCCGAGCAGCCCAAGGCCGACCTCGGCGTGCCCGAGCCCAAGACCGCTCCGGCAGCCGAGAAGGTCGAAGCGCCGAAGGATGTGCCTGTAGCGCCTGCCGCTGCAGAGCCGCTTGCGCCGCCACCTGAGGCTGCACCGATTGCACCGGTGACAGAGCCTGCTCCGGTTGCACCGGCGCCGACTGATCCGTCCCTGCCGGCGCCGACGGAAGCGATTCCACCGCTTCCGATGCCTGCGCAGTAACGCAATGCTGTTCTGATGTGGGAGCGGGCTTGCTCGCGAATACGGTGTAACAGTCGCCAAGTGTGTTCAATGACCCACCGCTTTCGCGAGCAAACCCGCTCCCACATTTTGATCGAGGTTGCGGTTGAGTTAAATCCAGTGATCGCCGCTACGTTTAATCCTGAAGAGCAGGAATGTCACGACGTCGACATTTTTTCGTCATGACGGCACTTTAGGCTGGGTTCGCAGGTCATTAATCTGCAACCGCTTTCAACACGAAAAGGAGTCCACCATGGACGATTATCAGGAAGAGCTGCTGGAGTATCAGGCATTCGAGCTAGACCCACTGGATCCCGCCGACGATGCCACCGAGCTGTAGCACCGACTTCAGGCGGAGTGGCGCTGACTGCGGCGAAATTCCCCTGGGGTCTGGTTGTTCCAACGCCTGAAGGCCCTTTGGAAGGCTTGGGCCGAAGCAAAACCGAGCAAGTAGGCGATCTCGCCGAACGCCAGTTCCGTATCGCGAATGTAGGTCATGGCCAGGTCGCGACGGGTGTCATTGAGGATCGCGCGAAACTGCGTGCCTTCCTCGGCCAGTTTGCGCCGCAATGTCCAGGTTGGCAGCTTCAAGCGTGCCGCCACTTCCTCCAGGTCGGGTTCCCGGCCGCCATTGAGCATCGGCCCGAGCAACCGGGTAATGCGCTCGCGCAGGCTGCGGGTGCGGGTCAACTGCTCTAGTTCCCTTTCACACAGCTGTAGCAACAGGTGCCAGGTGCTTGGGCAATGCTGGGGGTTGCGCAGCGCCAGGGTGGGTTGGCTGAGGCGCAGTTGATTGACCTCGGCGCCGAAGTGGACCACGCCCTCTCCCAGCACCCTGTAGTGGTCGTGGTAGTCCGGCGCGTCGAATTCGATTTCAATGCGCTGGGCCTGCACCGGCTGTTGGGCCAGGCCAGACAATTGCTGCAGCCAGCCGGCGATGATCGAATCCACCACAAAGCGGTTATAGGCGTTGTAGGGGCTGATGGAATAAAACCTCAGCCACGCGCCTTCGGCGTCTTCATGAAAGCTTGATTGCCCGCGATAGTTGGAGCCGTACAGTGCTTCAAAGCGTGTGAGCGTGCGTGCCGCTTCGCGCACGGTGGGCGCTTGGGCGGCAGTAACGCCGGCAAGACCAGCCTGGCTCAAGCGGCTGAGCTGGCCCATACGCAGGCCCAGGCCGGGGTTGCCGGTCAGTTGGATGGCCGCGTGGCCCAGGCGCATGTAGCGCGGGATCGACAAGCGTGCGCCGGCCTCAGCCAGGCGAGCTGGATCGAGGCCGTATTGCAGCAGCAGGGGCTGTGGGTCCAGGCCGTGGCTGTGGATGGCGTCGGCCAGGGTGTGCACGAAGCCCACCGACAGATCCCCCAGGCGCACCGGCTTCACGGCGCTACAGCCAGATATTCAGCAGGCGCGCACCACGGGCGTCGCCATCGGCGAAGACTTGCCCATTGTGGCTGAGAAAACTCTGGCCGGCGCTGCCCAGGTCCCAGAATTGCCCCCGCAGAAAGACGCTCATGCCCGCGGTGGCTTCGCTGACAGGCGGCTGGCTGATCAGGGTAAGGCGACGCCAGGCCGCGCCCTCACTGGTTTCTTCAGGCTTGAGGCTCACTTCTGAGGGCGTAGACACACTCTTGAAACCGCGCCACGGACGGTCCCAGGTATCGCGGCCGGTGACAAAAGCGGGTACCGCGATCAATTGCGCGCCTTGCTCGTTGAGCTTGCGGTAGTTGTCCGGGTACCAGCTGTCGCTGCCGACCAGAATGCCCAGGCGCCCGGCGGGGGTATCGACAACGTTGACGACATGCTCATCGCCAGGTTCTATAAAGCCACGTTCATCGTAGATCGGGTAAAGCTGGCGCTGCGGCTGGCCCAGCGGCAAGCCGTCGGCGGCGAACACCACGCTGGCGTTGTACAGCGCGCCGTGGCCGATCTCCAGTTGCCCCTGGATCACGCTCGGGTTGGGCAGGGCGATGGAACCGGCCACCAGGGTCACGCCAAATTCTTTGGCGAGGCCGCCAAACAACACTTGATAGTCGCGGGCCATGGCGGGGGCTTTCATGCGCAGGTACGCATCGTCCATGCGGTTGTCGCCAGTGGCGCTGATCCAGGCTTTGGCAAATTGCAGCGGGTTGCTGATCGACAGCCAGTTCATGGCGTCCTTGAGGTGAGCGGCCTGGTACAGCTCATTCTTTTCTCCGCCGAGCATCAGCCAAGTGCCGATATGTTCCGGCAGCACCACAACGGTCTTGGCATTGATCAACCCAAGGTCCCGGGCATTTTGCAGGTAGGCCGACAGCTTCAGGTGCAGGCGTTCCAGGCTCTGGTAATCGGCAGGGAACAGTTCCGGCTGGATACCTAGCAGGTTGCCCCGGTCGGCTGGTTCGCCCTCGTTGACGGCGAGGGTGATGCGCAGGTCGGACAGGTAATGCGCCACGGGGCGCTCCTGGGTCCAGACCAGATACGCGGCGAGTGAGGCAACCAGGGCCATGATGACGGTGAACGCTAGAAGTTTACGCATGGGGCAACAGACAACAGACCAGGTGCAGGGTTCGCGACTAGGGTAGGGCCCATGGCGTGGCTTGCCAAGGGGCGCTGTGCATTTGGATCAATAACTTGTCAGTTTCAGTCATTGAGCCGTGGTCCACCGCCTCTTAGTCTGTGGGACATAAACCGATGGCACGCCGTTCGAGTGCGCCACGTCCCGTGATGATCCGTTGTGGAGCTGTACCATGACCGCTGCTGCCTACCCGCACCTGCTGGCCCCGTTGGACCTGGGTTTCACCACCTTGCGCAACCGTACCCTGATGGGTTCGATGCACACCGGCCTGGAAGAAAAGCCCGGCGGTTTCGAGCGTATGGCGGCCTATTTTGCCGAGCGCGCCCGTGGCGGCGTAGGCCTGATGGTCACTGGCGGCATTGGCCCCAATGATGAAGGCGGCGTGTACGCCGGTGCAGCCAAGCTGACCACCGAAGAAGAGGCGAGCAAGCACAAGATCGTTACCCAAGCCGTGCACGACGCGGGTGGCAAGATCTGCATGCAGATCCTCCACGCCGGGCGTTACGCCTACAGCCCCAAGCAGGTGGCACCGAGCGCTATCCAGGCGCCGATCAACCCGTTCAAGCCCAAGGAACTGGATGAAGAGGGCATCGAAAAGCAGATCCAGGATTTTGTCACCTGCTCGCTGCTGGCCCAGGTCGCCGAGTATGACGGCGTCGAAATCATGGGTTCCGAAGGCTACTTCATTAACCAGTTCCTCGCTGCCCATACCAACCATCGCACCGACCGTTGGGGCGGCAGCTTTGAAAATCGCATGCGTCTGGCGGTGGAAATCGTGCGCCGCGTACGCGAAGCCGTAGGCCCGAACTTCATTATCATCTTCCGCCTGTCGATGCTCGACCTGGTGGAAGGCGGCAGTGTCTGGGAAGAAATCGTGCAGTTGGCCAAGGCCATCGAACAGGCCGGCGCGACGATCATCAACACCGGTATCGGCTGGCACGAAGCACGTATCCCGACCATCGCCACCAAGGTACCCCGTGGTGCGTTCAGTAAAGTCACGGCCAAATTGCGCGGTTCGGTACAGATTCCGCTGATCACCACCAACCGCATCAACACCCCGGAAATTGCTGAGCAGATCCTGGCCGAAGGCGACGCCGATATGGTCTCGATGGCGCGGCCGTTTCTCGCCGACCCCGAGTTCGTCAACAAGGCCGCCGCCGGGCGCGCCGATGAGATCAATACCTGTATCGGCTGCAACCAGGCATGCCTGGACCATACCTTTGGCGGCAAGCTCACCACCTGCCTGGTCAACCCGCGGGCGTGCTACGAAACCGAACTCAATTACTTGCCGGTCAAGCAGATCAAAAAGGTCGCGGTCGTCGGCGCAGGCCCTGCGGGTTTGGCCGCGGCTACCGTGGCCGCAGAGCGTGGGCATCAGGTGACCTTGTTCGACTCCGCCAGCGAGATCGGCGGCCAGTTCAATATCGCCAAGCGCGTGCCGGGCAAGGAAGAGTTCTTCGAGACCCTGCGTTATTTCAAACGCAAATTGCAGACCACCCACGTCGAGCTGTGCCTCAACACCCGTGTCGACGTTGCGCAACTGGTAGCGGGCGGTTATGACGAAGTGATCCTGGCCACCGGCATCGCACCGCGTACCCCGGCGATTCCCGGTGTCGACAACGCCAAGGTCCTGAGTTACCTGGACGTGATCCTCGAGCGCAAGCCGGTGGGCAAGCGCGTGGCGGTGATCGGCGCCGGCGGCATCGGTTTTGACGTGTCTGAATTTCTCGTCCACCAAGGCGTATCCACCAGCCTGGATCGTGAGGCGTTCTGGAAAGAATGGGGCATCGACACTCAACTGCAAGCCCGTGGTGGCGTGGCCGGGATCAAACCCGAGCGCCACGCGCCGGCCCGTGAAGTGTTCCTGCTGCAACGCAAGGCTTCCAAAGTGGGCGATGGCCTGGGCAAGACCACCGGCTGGATCCACCGCACCGGTTTGAAGAACAAGCAGGTGCAGATGCTCAACAGCGTCGAGTACTTGAAGATCGACGATGAAGGCTTGCATATCCGCATCGGCGCCGAGGGCGAGCCGCAAGTCCTGGCGGTGGACAATATCGTCATCTGTGCCGGCCAGGACCCGCTGCGCGAATTGCACGACGGCCTGGTCGCCGCCGGCCAGAACGTGCACCTGATCGGCGGCGCTGATGTGGCGGCCGAACTGGACGCCAAGCGCGCCATCAACCAGGGCTCGCGCCTGGCTGCAGAGCTGTAAGGCGCCAAGAGGGGCGGTGTTAGACTACCGCCCTCTTTTCATTCAGATACCTGCCGATGGGCCCTTTCGACTGGCTTCCTCACGCGCCCCTTGAACCCTTGCACCTGGACTGGCTGAACGGAGTCGAGTTGGCCGTGCTGCGCCTGGACTGTATCGACCCGCTGATCAGTGGCAACAAGTGGTTCAAGCTCACCGAGCACCTGGCCCAGGCCCGACACGCTGGAGCCACCGGGGTGATGAGTCTCGGCGGTGCGTACTCCAACCATTTGCATGCGCTGGCGGCGGCGGGCAAGCGCTTTGGTTTCTCCACGGTCGGCCTGCTGCGGGGCCATCCTCAAGACACCCCCACGGTTCTCGACTTCAAAGCGTTTGGCATGCAACTGCATTGGCTCGGTTATGGCGGTTATAGGGCGCGGCATGAAGCGGGTTTCTGGTTGCCTTGGCGCGAGCAGTATCCTGGCTTTCATCCGATACCCGAAGGCGGCGGTGGGCTGGCCGGTGCGCAGGGCTGTGGCGTGTTGGTCGAGCAGGCGCGGGCGCAACTGGACAGCCTCGGTTGGAGCGATTACGACGCCTGGTGGTTGGCGGCGGGTACCGGCACGACACTGGCCGGGCTGGCACTGGCGGAGGCGGGCGCGCATCCGGTATATGGCGCCATGGCGGTGCCGGATGACCACGGTGTGGCGCAGAACGTGAGTGCCATCGTGCAGGACGGTTATACATTGCTGGACGCCAGTCGCGGCGGCTTTGCCAAAGCCGATCCACTGTTGCTCGACTTCATTCAGCGCACCGAACAAGCGTGCGGTCTACCGCTGGAACCGCTTTACACCGGCAAGGCGCTGCTGGCGTTGAAACAGCAGATCGAGGCCGGACGCTTTGCCCCCGGCATGCGCCTGATCTTCATCCATACCGGCGGCCTGCAAGGCCGCCGAGGCTTCAGCGACTGGCGCAAACCTCTTGTGGGAGCTGGCTTGCCTGCGAAAGCGGTCTTGCAGTAAGAGGCACTGTGACTGACACACCGCCTTCGCGGGCAAGCCCGCTCCCACAGGGGAGCTAATTGGCTGGGTTAAAGCCTCCTCCCACCCGGCATCATTCGCAGCGCCGTGTTATCGCGCATCACGTAATGATGAAAGATGCCCGCCAACGCGTGCAGCCCGATCAGCCAATAACCGATCTGCCCAAACAGCACATGCCAGCCTTCAATCTCCTTGGCCAGTGCCTTGTTTTCCCCAATCAACGGCGGCAACTCCATCCCATAGAACATCACCGAGTGCCCTTCGGCGCTGACGATCAACCAGCCGGCAATCGGCATGCCGATCATCAACGCGTACAACGCAGCGTGCATCAGTTTCGCCAGCAGGCTTTGCCATTGCGGCGGCGCCGGCAGGATCTTCGGTGCCACCCCCAGGCTGCGTGCAAACAGGCGTAGCCATACCAGTACAAACACGGTAAGGCCGAGCATGAAGTGCATTTCAACAATCAAGGTGCGCGCACCGCTGCCTTTGGGGAATTGGCCGCGCAGTTCAATGCAGGCGTAGACCACCGCCAGCAGCACCACCATCAACCAGTGCAACGCAATCGACATGGTGCTGTAGCGTGTATCGGAATTTTTCCACGGCATCGCTGTGTTCCTCACTCATCAGGGCATACCTCCATTCTTTCGCGATGGAGTGCATTAACTCTATGCCTGTTTTGAGCGCTGCGCTTGTTGCCAATGCCGTTGTCTTGACCTCGGTCAGTAGGCCTGCGGCATTTCCCCGCGGGCCAGGCGCTGGTTGATGTCACTGATGACCCGTGGCAGATCGGTGATGGTGTCAATCAGGTAGTGTGGGCGTGAAGCTTCGAACATCGCTTCGATGCGCTGGCGTTCGCTGGCCAGTGTGTCGGTGTCCAGGGCGCGGAACTGCTCGTAGGTCAGGCCCAGCGCGTTGCCCGAGCAGGTCAGGGCCACGGTCCACATGCCGGCACGGCGACCTTCGAGAATGCCCGGCACGGTGTCGTCGACCTTCACGCAGGCCGCCACATCATCAATGCCCAGGGCTATCACGTTGGCCAACGCCTGGGCCGGCCATGGTCGGCCGTTGGGCACTTCGTCAGTGGCCACGACATGGTCGGCGACGTAGCCATTGGTGGCGGCCAGGGCCACGACCTTGTCCATCACCTGCTTGGGGTAGCCGGAGCAGGAGCCGATCTTGATGCCTTGGCCGCGCAGGGCGGCGATGGTGTCGAGGGCGCCGGGGATCAGGGCCGAGTGCTCGGCGATTTTCTCGATCTGCAGCGGCATGAAGCGCTGGTAGATGGCGGTCACGTCGTCGTCGGTGGGCGTGCGGCCGAACGCCTTGCGGTAGCGTTCGGCAACCTGCGGCTGGTCGCAGAGCGTACGGATATGGTCCCACTTGCCCATGCCCATCGGGCCACGGGCTTCCTCGATCGACACCTGCACGTCGAACTCGGCGAAGGCCTCGACAAAAATCTGCGTGGGGGCGAAGGAGCCGAAATCGACCACGGTGCCAGCCCAGTCGAGGATAACGGCCTGGAGGGTGTTGGGGTTTTGATAGTTCATGGTTCAGATCCTGTGGGGTAATAACATTCATCTATGTAGGAGCTTGCTCGCGAAAAACATCCAGGCGCCGCGTTAACTCAGGATGCCCGCGTTTTCGTTAACACTCTTCGCGAGCAAGCTCGCTCCTGCACATTTCTTGCAGCACCTCGGCGATGGCCTTGACGGCTGCGCGCATGTCGGCTGCGTCGACATGACCGATGCAGCCCACGCGAAAGGTTTCCACCTGGGTCAATTTGCCCGGGTACAGAATGAAACCCTTGGCCTTGACCCGTTCGTAGAACGCTTTGAACTGATAGCGAGGATCGTCGGGGGCGTGGAAGGTGGCAATGATCGGCGCCTGGATAGCCGCCGGTAGAAAACTGCGCACCCCCAGTTCGGCCATGCCGTCCAGCAAGGCCTGGCAGTTATTCGCATAGCGCTGGTGACGGGCGGGCAGGCCGCCTTCCTCGGCGTACTGCAACAGCGCTTCATGCAGGGCGGCGACCACGTGGGTCGGCGGGGTGAAGCGCCACTGGCCGGTTTTGGTCATGTAGCTGTGCTGGTCGAACAGGTCCATCGCCAGGGAATGGCAGTTGCCCTGTGCCGCGGCCAGTGCGTGTTTTTCCGCAAAGACAAAGCCCATGCCCGGTACGCCTTCCAGGCATTTGCCCGAGGCGGCGATCAGCGCCTCGAACGGCACTTCACGGGCATCGATCGGTAGCGCGCCGAAGGAACTCATGGCGTCGATGACCAGGCGCTTGCCGTGGCGTTTGACCACCTCGGCGATCTGCGGCAACGGGTTGAGAATGCCGGTGCTGGTTTCACAATGAATCAGCGCGACGTGGGTGATGGCGCTGTCAGCGTGCAGCAGGCGATCCACATCGGCGGCAGTGGTGGGCTCGTCTTCGGCGGTTTCAAAGGTGCTGAATTCGCGGCCAAGCACCTCGCAGATTTTCGCCAGGCGTTTGCCGTAGGCGCCGTTGATGAGCACCAGCACCTTGCCATTGCGGGGGACCAGGGTGCCGATCGCGGCTTCGACGGCGAAGGTGCCGCTGCCTTGCAACGGCACGCAGTGGTGGCTGTCGGCGCCGTTGAGGATCGCCAGCAACTGGCTGCACACACTGGCTGTGAGCTGGTTGAAGCGGTCGTCCCACGAGCCCCAGTCCGTCATCATCGCTTGGCGGGTGCGGTTCGAGGTGGTCAGGGGGCCGGGGGTCAACAGGATCGGCGCGGCAGTGGGCATGTCAAATCCTCGCAAGGTGTTGGGGTTCAAGCTACGGCGCCTAAATTGCAGTTTGGCTTGTCATCAATCAAATTGTTTGTTGTTATGCGAGCTATCAGTGAGGCCGATAGCTATGAATCTGTTCCAACTGCGTGCATTCGATGCCGTGGCCCGTGAGGGCAGTTTTACCCGCGCGGCGGCTCGGCTGTTTATCAGCCAGCCGGCGGTGACCGGGCATATCAAGGCGCTTGAGGAGCACTACCAGATCCCGCTGTTGCGCCGCACCGCACGTCGGGTGGAATTGACCGAGGAGGGCGCACGCCTGGCGGCCATCACGCGGGCTATCTTCGGGTTGGTCGACGAGGCGCAAACCCTGCTGGAGGCCAACCGCCAGTTGCTCACCGGGCGCCTGGAAGTGGCGGCGGATGGCCCCCACCTGGTGATGCCGATGATCGCCAGCCTGCGTGCGCGCTACCCCGGCATTACCGTGAACCTGCGTTTGGGCAATGCCCAGGAAACCCTGGCGGCGTTGCTGTCCGAACATGCGGATGTGGCGGTGCTCACCGAGGTGGAACCGCGCAATGGCCTGCACTTGCAACCCCTGGACCAGTCACGGATTTGCGCCTTGGTGCCGGCCGCACACCCGTGGTCCAAGCAGCCCGACGGTATTGAACTGGCGCAGTTGCATGAGGTGATCATGGTGCTGCGCGAGCCCAGTTCCACCACCCGCCGCACCTTTGACGACGCCTGCCTGGCGGCGAATGTGCAGCCCAAAGTGCTGCTGGAACTGGACAGTCGGGAAGCTGTGAGCGAGGCGGTGGCGGCAGAGTTGGGCGTGGGCGTGGTGTCGTCGATGGAGGTCAGCCCGGACCCGCGTGTGCAGGCGGTGCCGATCCTCGGCGATGGCCTGCTGAATCGGCATATGCTCGGCTGCATGGAGCGCCGTCGCTCGCTGCGCTTGATTCAGGCGTTCTTCGAGTTGGCGTGAAGGCTTTCACGCACGATCTCCAGAAAGGTCGCGACCACACGGCGTGAACTCTGCTCTTTCAGGCACACCAGGGTTTCTTTCATGCGTTGGGTGCAATCGCGGATCGGCATGGCGTACACCCGTGCATCGGCACCGAACTCTGCCGCCGACACCACGCCCACGCCAATCCCTACCACCACGGCTTCACGGGCGGCCTCGCGGCCTTCCACCTGGATCGCCGGACGAATGCGCAGGCCGGCCTGGCGCATTTCCTGCTCCAGGGTCTGACGGGTGACCGAGCCGGTTTCCCGCAGTACCAGCGGGGTGTCATCGAGGTCGGCCAGGCAGATCGACTCGCGCCCGGCCCAGGCATGGTCCCGTGCGACAAAAGCCAGCAGTTGGTCGTCGGGCAGCGGCACTGACAACAGGCGCACATCATCGACATCGCGCCCCAACAGCGCCAGGTCGGCCTGGTAGTTGTAGAGGCGCGACAGCGACTCATCGGTATTGCCGGTTTCGATTTTTACGCTGATCCCAGGGTAGCGCTGGCAGAAGCGCGCAATCTGCGGCAGGACGTGCACGGGCGCATCCACTGCCAAGGTGAGAGTACCGGTGAGCAGAGCGCGCGAATCCTGCAGCAACTCTTCGGCTTCGGCCTCGATCACAAACAGGCGCTGGGTGATACCCAGCAGGCGTTCACCCAGATCGGTCAGGCGCACCGAACGCTTGTTGCGGTGAAACAGCAATACGCCGAAGCGCTCTTCAAGTTTGCGCACCTGGTCGGAAATCGCAGGCTGGGTCAGGAACAGCCGTTCTGCAGCCCCGGTAAAACTGCCGTGAATGGCCACCGCATGGAAGGCTTTGAGCTGGGCATGGGAAACCGACATGGTACGTCCTCTTAAAACCTGAGCTTATATTTGAAATACGATAAATCGATTTTACCTATGAGTCAGCCATTGTTTTGATGCACCTCAGCCGCCGTAGGTTGAGTCCTACAACCACGGCGGCCATGGGCGCAGGCACATCGCACCCATCTGACCAATACCGCGCTATCCAAGGCCCGGCATTGCAGTGCTCAACCATAAGAACAACAGGCGTTTTCTTTCGATTCTGCCGGCACACTCACACCTGAGGTCAGAACCACCATGAATATCCCTATGGGTAGTATCAAGCGTTGGCGCGTGCAGATTTTCGCCATTACCTGGCTGGCGTACGCCGCGTTCTATTTCACCCGCAAAGCCTTTTCGGTGGCAAAGCTGGGGATTGGCGACGACCCGAGTTTCCCCCTCGACAAAATGACGATGGCTAACCTGGATGGCCTCTATCTCGCAGCGTATGCGGTGGGCCAGTTCACCTGGGGCATGCTTGCAGACCGCTTCGGGCCACGGGTAGTGGTGCTCGGTGGCTTGTTGATTTCCGCAGGCGCGGCGCTGGTGATGGGCACCTTTGCCACTTTGCCGATTTTTGTCACCTGCATGTTGGTACAGGGCTTGGCCCAGTCCACTGGCTGGTCGGGGTTGTGCAAGAACCTCGGTAGTTTCTTCCCGGCCCAGCAGCGGGGGCGGGTGCTGGGGCTGTGGAGTTCGTGTTATGCATTTGGCGGGTTGGTCGCGTCACCGTTTGCCGGTTGGTGGGCTTATACGCTGATCGGCAGCTGGCATGCGGCGTTTATTTCCAGCGCCGCAGTGGTCGCGGTGGTGGCCGTGCTCTTCTTTATGTTCCAGCGCAATACCCCGCAGGATGTGGGCTTGCCGGCAGTCGAGCCCGAGCCGGTGCTGAGCGCCGAGCAGTTGGCCGCCGAACAGCGCGTGAGCGTACTCGAACCCCTGCGCGCGATCCTGCGCAACCGTACGGTGTTGACCCTGGGGCTGGCTTACTTCCTGCTCAAGCCGGCGCGCTACGCGATTCTGTTGTGGGGGCCGGTGATCGTCTACGAGCAGATGCCGTCGGTGGGCAAGGTCGGTGCCGCCATCGTGCCCACCGCGTTTGAGCTGGCCGGTTTATTGGGGCCGGTGTTGATCGGCCTGGCCTCCGACAAACTGTTCGGTGCTCGGCGCATGCCCGCCTGCGTGCTCAGCCTGTTGGCGCTGACGGTTGCCCTGGCGTTGTTTATGGGCGCGCTGCACACCGGCAGTGTGGTGCTGGTGATGACGTTGCTGTTTGTCATGGGGCTGACGCTGTATGGGCCGGACTCGATGATCAGCAGCACGGCGGCCATCGACTTCGGCACCGCCAAGGCCGGCGCTACCGCTGCGGGCTTTGTCAACGGCTGCGGTTCGGTGGGAGCGATCCTGGGTGGTTTGCTGCCAGGCTATTTCGATACCGTTACGGCATTTATTGTGTTTGCCGGTGCGGCACTGTTTTCGTCGCTGGTGCTGATGCCCTACTGGAATGCCAGGCCCGCCGTACTGGCCCAGGCCGGGGATTTTGTGCCGGACCGCAATGCGGTGATCAAACCCTTGCGCACCTGAGTACCCTGGCCGGTTTTTTGGTGGAACGAAGCGTTCTCGCGCTATAAACTCTGCCCCCAAAGCGCCGGCCAGTAGACGTTTCGGCGCGATGGAAATAAGAGAGTGAGTCATGGGCGCACAGTGGAAAGTCAAACATAAAGAAGCGGCAGCCAATGCCAAGGGCAAGATTTTCGGCAAGCTGGTGAAAGAAATCACCATCGCCGCCCGCAACGGCGCCGATACCGCGACCAACGCGCACCTGCGCCTGGTGGTGGAGCAGGCCAAAAAGGCCTCGATGCCCAAGGAAACCCTGGACCGCGCGATCAAAAAGGGCGCCGGTCTGCTCGGTGAGACCGTGCAATACCACCGCGTGACCTACGAAGGTTTCGCGCCGCACCAGGTGCCTTTGATCGTCGAGTGCGTGACCGACAACATCAACCGCACCGTGGCGGAAATCCGCGTGGCCTTCCGCAAGGGCCAACTGGGCGCTTCCGGTTCGGTGGCCTGGGATTTCAACCATGTGGGCCTGATCGAAGCATCGCCGGACACGCCAGACGCCGATCCAGAAATGGCCGCCATCGAAGCCGGCGCCCAGGACTTTGAAGAGGGTGAAGAAGGCGCCACCTTGTTCATTACCGAAACCACCGACCTGGATGCCGTGCAGAAAGCCTTGCCGGAGCAGGGCTTTACCGTGCTGTCGGCCAAGCTGGGCTATATCTCCAAGAACCCGGTCAGCGGTTTGACCGATGAGCAGATGGCTGAAGTCGAGGCGTTCCTGGAAGGCCTGGACAACCATGATGATGTGCAGGATATGTTTGTCGGCCTGGCGGGCTGATGTTTATCTGAGTACACGCGGTCAACCTGTGGGAGCGGGCTTGCTCGCGAATGCGGTGTGACAGTCAACAGATGTATTGGCTGTTCCACCGCATTCGCGAGCAAGCCCGCTCCCACATTGGTTTAGTGGTGTTGCATAGATTCGAGCAAGACCTCAATTTCTTCAAAGCCCGGCCGCGCCAGCACATCCGGCTGGCAGCAGCGTTGTTGCAGTGCCTGCAAGCCTTCGTCACTGGCCTCAACCCGCTCCAACAATTCCCCCAGCAACACTCCGAACGCGCGCACTTCAATACGCTGCAGCGCACGGGTTTCCAACGTGTCCGCCGTGGCATGGAAGGAGGCCGCGCCAAAGTCTCCCAGCAAGCAATCACCTTCTGCGTTCCACAAAATATTGTGACCATACAGGTCACCATGGGTAATGCCGTGCCGATGCAGGTGCGCCGCCACCGAAGCAATGCCCCGCGCCATGCGCAGTGCCACGTCCAGGCTGAAACGGGTGGTGGGTGCGTAGACATCCCGCGTGCACGACGCCAGGCTCGGCAGGGCTGCGAGGTTGCGGTAACTCGGGTCGATCAGCTCCATCACCAGGGCGGCCTGGTTATCGGGATGGCCGACGACGCGTCCTTCAACCTTGATCAGGCTGGGATGCAGGCCGGCAGCGATGCAGGCTTGCATTTCATGCAGCGGTGAACCGTCGCTGGTGATGGTGCCCTTGTACAGCTTGACCGCGACTGGCAACGCCCGGGGTTTCCACAGCGCCTTGCGAATAATCCCCGAAGCGCCTTCGCCAAGGACTTCGCCCATGTCCAGTTCCTGCCAGGCGATGTTCGGCGTCGCCTCATCACTGCTCACCTGCACGGCCATTTCCACCGGGTTGCCGGCGTAGGCCAGCCAGGTCAGGCTCGGCAGGGTCAGCAGCCACTGCGGTAGCTGGGTGAGGCGGTTGGAGGCGATACGGATCAACTCCAGGTTTTGGCACTGGGCCAGGCTTGGCGGCAGGTCGGTCAACTGGTTACCGGCCAACATCAACTTTTGCAGTAACGGGCGCTGACCCAGTTCATCGGGCAATTGGCTGATGCAGTTGTCGGTGAGGATTAGCCAGCGCAACTGTGGCGGCAGGGCGGCAGCGGCTACCTGGCTGATCTGGTTGGCCTTGAAGCCGATCATGCTCAGTTTTGCGCACTGGCCCAGGCATTGCGGCAGTTCGGTAAAGGCGTTGTCCGAACAGAACAGCACGCGCAGGTTCGTCAGGCGGTGCAGGTCGTCGGGCAGGCTGCTCAGGGCGTTGCCGGTGAGGTTGAGGATTTCCAGCGAGTCGGCAAGTTCGAAGATTTCCCGGGGAAACTCGGTCAGCCCGCAGGCCAGGTCCAGGCGTGTAGCGCCGGCCAATTGGCCAGTCTTGAGTTGGGCGAGGGTATTCATGCAGGGCGCGGTGCTCGGAAGGGGGCGTAAAAGGCGCTCATGATAGCGGCTCGGGCGCGGGTTGCGGGCACAGCGTGTGCAATTGGCGCAGGCGGCTGGCGGTGCGGGCGAGGTCGATGGCCTGGCCTTCCAGGCATTTATCCAGGGGCTGGTGACCGATAAGTGTCAGTTGCTTGTCCTGGTCGTAGAGCACGTCTACCAGGTTGATAAAGCGCTGTTGCACGGCGATGGGGCATTCGGCCAACTGCGGTAGGCCGTCGATGATCCAGTGGTCGAAGTCCTGGCACAACAACAGGTAATCCATGACCGCCGTGAGCTGTTCGCACAGGTCGTTGAAGGTAAATGCGATGGTTCGTGCCTGATGGCCTCGGCACTGTAACTGCCGAGTGCCGACCTTCAGGGTTTGCACCGGGCAATCTGTGGCAGGCAGGCCCAGGCTTTCACGCTGGCCTGTTGTACCTGGCCATACATACTGGCCGCCCGTGAAGCGTTGTTGGGCGTGGGCCTGGGCCAGGCTGCGAAAGTCCTGAGGCGCACTGACTTCCAGCACCTCCATGCGCGCGGCGATCAGCTCGATCACCGGCTTGAAGCGTTCGTGGTACAGCGGGTTGGGCAGCAATCCTTCGGGTGGGTAGTTGGAGGTCACCAGCACCAGCACGCCGCGCTGGAACAGGGCCTTGAACAGGCGGCTGATGAGCATCGCATCGCCGATATCGTGCACATGGAATTCGTCGAAACACAGCACTCGGCAGCCGGTCAGCAGCTCGTCCAGAGTGGCGCCCAAGGCATCGTCATGCTCGCGGTGCAGGAACATGCCCTGGTGCAGCCGGGCGAAGAAGGTGTGGAAATGCACGCGCTGCTTCTCGGCGATGGGCAACGCCTGGAAAAATCCGTCCAACAGCCAGCTTTTGCCACGCCCCACCGGGCCGTGCAGGTACAGGCTGCGCGTGACCTGGCCGTTGAGCAGGTGCTGGGCCTCGCGATTCAGGGCGGTAATCGCCCGGATTTGCCCATCACTGAGGGTATAGCCCTGTTGTACGGCTTTTTTTTGAAAATACGCCGGGATAGGCGAGGCGTCCGAGGCGTCGGTTTTTTTACCCAGCAGGCGCTGGAGCAGGGCAAGCACGGCCAAGAATAATCACTCTGTATTGCGGTGGTCGTTCACTGTAGGACGCTCGATGCCGTTTGACCAATAGGAAAGGGCCCCAAGCCATGCAAACTGGCACTTTCGTGTTAACTGGCTAACCTCATACACAGTTGTCACCCCTGTATAAGGAATTGGGGCTGTGAAGGGACCGGCGGTATTGGCTGTCATGGGCACGATGCTCTGCAACACGGTGTTTGCTGCGCAACTCCAGGTGGAGGTGCGCATCGACGTGCAGCGGGGTTGCCAGTTGGTGGGCACCACCCGCAATGCGGGCATTGAGCAACTTGGCGTATTGGATTTCGGCAGCGGCCCGCGTCTGGATGACCCGGCCGGCCCCCTGAGTGCGGCCCTGATCAGCCAACGCCAGCCGCGCCTGGAATGTAACCCCGACACGCCTTACCAAGTGCGCGTTGACGGCGGCCTGCATGGCGGCGTCGGCGAAGTACGTTATCTCGCCAATCCGGCGCCCTCCAGTCGGCCCATCCCCTATCGAATCTATGCCGACGCCGCGCGGCTGATCCCCTTGCCGGTGGACGTGCCGATCAGCGGCCGCGTGCCGGACACCGGCTCTGTCGACCTGCCGCTGTATGGCCGCATCGAACCGCTCAAAGGCATTCCCGCTGTCGGCCGTTATTCCGACCTGCTCAAGGTCACGGTCACATGGTAAGCCGCTACCTGGCTGTGACGGCCCTGGGTGGCCTGCTGTTGCTGGCGGATGACGCGCAGGCGGCGGTGGTCAACGGCCAGGTCCACGCGCGTTTGGTGATCACCGCCAGTTGCGAAGTGAGCAAAGACGTGGAAACCGCGCCGGTCACGCCTGAGGGCGGCACGGCGCTAATGGATTTCGGCAGCCAGGGGCCGACCTGGAGCAACACGCTGGGCGCGTCGATTTCCGATGCTGACAAGGCGCCGCTGTCGGTGTCCTGCAACCCCTCGGTGGTCAGCAGTTTCACGGTGACCATCGACGGCGGCGCTAATGGCGACGGCACCACGCGGCGCCTGAGCAATGGCCGCCAGACCATTCCTTATCGACTGTCGGCGGATCCCCAGGGGCGCAGTGCCTACAGGATCGGCCAGCAACGCAATTTCGTCGTGACCCAGGGCACCCAGGTACCGATCCCGGTATTCGGTTCCGTGGTGGCGAATACCAGGGCCCTACCGGCCGGCATCTACACAGACACCCTGACGGTGACTCTGGATTGGTAAACCACGAGGATGGATATCATGCATGTACTTGTATCGCGAATCGGCCTCTGTGCCCTGGGCCTGGGGCTGGCGTCCAGCCTGAACGCGGCGACCACGGTGACCGGGCAGATCAGTTCCAGCCTGACCTTGATCGCCAGTTGCCAGGTCAACGGCTCCGGGGCGGCCACCGGGCTGAATTTCGGTAGCTTGAACTTCGGTACCACCAACAGCCTGTTTACCAATGCCGACGCCCAGTTACTCGGCGGCACCGGTACCGGCGGCGCGTTGTCGATCCTGTGTTCGGCTGGCACCGCGCCAACAATCAAGGTGCGTGCCGGCGCCCACGATGGTGCTTCCCCCGGTGGCACTCGTGCGCTGGCCGATGGCGTGGGTAACTTCGTGCCCTACGATTTCTACACTGACAGCGGGCGTTCAGCGCTGTTGGCGATTGACGGCGTGGTGACCCTCGCCACCAGTACCGGCGTGGCGCAGACCGTCAACCTTTACGGCCGGGCGGTGGGCAAGGCGGGACTGCCGGCGGGCACCTACACCGACACCGTGGCCGTGGAACTGACGTTCTAACGATGTGGCCCAGGGTGTTGCTCGCCATCGGCCTGGCGATACCGTTGCCGCTGTCCGCGGTGGTCAACCAGAGCTTCCAGGTGAGTGCGACCATCACGCCGGGCTGTCTGATCGTGGGCGGCGGCGCCAACTACGGCACCTTGGCCTACGGCAGCTATTCGGCCCTGGCCACCAGCACGGTCACAGCGGCTCTCACTGGCGGGGTAACCCTGCAATGCACGCCGGGCGTGGCCCTGAGCATGAGCGTGGATGGCGGCCTGTACAGCAGCACCGGACGCAATTTGCAGCTCAACAGTGGCAGCGCGCGGGTGGCTTACCAATTGTTTCGCGATGCGGCATTCAGCCAGAGCCTGGGCATCAACCAGAGCGTCAGCGTGACCTACAGCGATGCGAGCAATATCAGCCTGCCGATTTACGGGCGGGTGGTTTTACCGGGCAATCAGCCTGGGGGGACGTACAGCGACACGCTGCAGGTGCAGCTGACGTGGTAGGGCTAACGGTTTAAGGAGGGGTGTCATGGGTTGTGCTTTGCGACGGTTATGGACCGCGGGTTTCGCCTTGGGGGCGTTGTGCTCGGCGGGGTTTGTACAGGCGGCCAGTTCGGTGCTGATCTGGCCCATCGACCCGGTATTGGAGGCTGACCAACAGGCCAGCGCGCTGTGGCTGGAGAACCGTGGCACCGAGACCGCCAACCTGCAGATCCGCGTGTTTGCCTGGAGCCAGAACGGTTTCGACGAGCAGTACCAGAACCAGCGCGATGTGATCGGCAGCCCGCCGGTGGCCAGGATCGAGCCGGGCCAGAAGCAACTGGTGCGCCTGACCCGCACCCGGGAGGTACCGCCGGGGCAGGAGTTGGCCTATCGCATCATCATTGACGAAATCCCCTCGGCGCTGCAGGTGCCAGCACCGCCGGAGGGCAAGAACACGGCAGCGGCGATTCGCTTCCAGATGCGTTATTCGGTGCCGCTGTTTGCCTATGGCGCCGGCCTGTGGAGCAAGGACGACGCTACCCGCCAGCGCGACCCCAAGGGCGCGGGCAAGCCGCAGTTGAGTTGGCAAAAGGTCAACGTGGCAGGGCGCAACTACATCGAGGTGCGCAACCAGGGCGCCGTGCATGCGCGGCTTACCGATGCGTCATTCAAACAGGGCGGGCAGACCCGGCCGTTGGTGGACGGTTTGCTCGGCTATGTGCTGCCGGGCGCGAGCATGCGCTGGCCGGTGCCGGATGCCGTATCGGCCGACCAGCCGTTGCAGGTACGCGTCAACGGCGCGCCGCAACTGGAGAGCCTGGCGCCCACGCGATAGCCGTTATGTAGCGCAACGGGCACACGCCCGGGTTTTAACAGGATGGAGATGTCCATTGAAGGACACAACGCCATGGTGAGTCGTGGTTGGGCTCGGGTTTTATGGCCGTCGGTGGCAGTGGCAAGCGGGCTGTGGGGCGCAGCGATGGCGGGCGACCTGCCGCCGCCGCCCGGCAGCATGGAGGCAGTTGCCGATGCACAGCTGTTTCTGGAACTGGTGGTCAACCAGATGGACACCGGCCGCGTCATCGCGGTCGAGCAGCGCGCCGGCCAGCTGTTTGTGCCGGCCAGCGCGTTGCAGGACGTGGGCATGAAACTGCCCGGTGAGCCCGTCGGCAGTGTGGCCCTGGACCAGGTGCCGGGCCTGCACAGCGACTACGACAGCAACGGCCAGCGCCTGCTGCTGGATGTGCCGCCCTCCTGGCTGCAGGAACAGTTCATCGGCAACCGCAATACCTATCCGCGTACCCAGGCCATGAGCAGCTTCGGCGCCTTGCTCAACTATGACGTGTATTTCAATGACACCGACGATGGCGGCAGTTACCTCGCGGCCTGGAACGAAGTACGGCTGTTCGACACCTGGGGCACCTTGTCCAACACCGGGCAACTGCGCCAGACCCTGTCCGATGGAATCAGCGGCGGCACCCTCAACAATGGTTACCGCCGTTACGACACCACCTGGCGTTTTTCCGACGATGAGCGCCTGCTGACCTACGAGGCCGGCGACGTGATCAGTGGCGCGCTGCCCTGGAGTAGCTCGGTGCGCCTGGGCGGGGTGCAACTTTCCCGGGATTTTGCCGTGCGCCCCGACCTGGTCACGTACCCCTTGCCGCAGTTTGCCGGTGAGGCGGCGGTGCCCTCGTCGGTGGACCTGTTTATCAACGGCTACAAATCCGACAGCGCGCGACTGCAACCCGGCCCCTACACCCTGACCAACATCCCATTCATCAACGGTGCCGGCGAGGCCGTGGTGGTCACCACCGATGCCCTGGGCCGCCAAGTGTCGACCACGGTACCGTTCTACGTCACCAGCACCTTGCTGCAACAAGGCTTGACGGACTTTTCGCTGGCCGCCGGTACCTTGCGCCGTGACTACACCCTACGGGACTTCGGCTACGGACCGGGCGTGGCCAGTGGCACGTTCCGCTATGGCTATTCCGATAACCTGACTCTGGAGAGCCACGCTGAAGCCTCCAGCGACCTGACCCTCGGCGGGCTCGGTGGCAACCTGCGCCTGGGCAACTTCGGCGTGCTCAATACCGCCCTCAGCCAGAGCCAGTTCGACAGCCGCACGGGCCAGCAACTGAGCCTCGGTTACCAGTACAACAGCACGCGCTACAGCTTTATGTACCAACGGGTGGAACGTCGCGACGACTACGCCGACCTGACTCTGGTCGATACCCCATACGCCAGTCTCAGCAAGCGCAGCGAGCAGGTGACCCTGAGCCTCAACCTCCAACGTTTCGGCAGCCTGGGCCTGGGCTATTTCGACGTGCAGGCGGCGGACGACTCGCGCACGCGCCTGCTCAACCTGAGCTGGAGCAAGCCGTTGTGGCGCAACACCAGCTTTTATCTGTCAGCCAACCGCGAAATCGGTGACAGCAACTGGGCCATGCAGGCGCAACTGGTCATCCCGTTCGACCTCAACGGCAGCTTGGCCTTGAGCACCGAGCGCAGCAAGGACGGCGCCAGTCGCCAGCGCATCAACTACAGCCGCGCGGTGCCCAGCGAAGGCGGGGTGGGCTACAACCTCGGCTATGCCCAGGGCGATGCCCCCAGCTATCGACAGGCCGACCTGACCTGGCGCTTGCAGTCGGTGCAGTTGCAGGCCGGCGTGTACGGCAGCAGTGAGGCCATGACGCGCTGGGCCGATGCCAGCGGCTCGCTGGTGTGGATGGGCGGCGAAACCTTTGCCGCCAACCGCATCAATGACGCCTTTGTGGTAGTGAGCACCCAAGGCTTTGCCGGGATTCCGGTGCGCTACGAAAACCAGCTGGTGGGCCAGACCGACCGCAACGGCCATTTGCTGGTGCCGTGGAGCAGTGCCTATTACCGCGGCAAATACGAGATCGACCCCTTGAACCTGCCGGCGAATGTGCAAAGCCCCAATGTTGAGCAGCGCGTATCGGTACGCCGTGGCAGCGGTTACTTGCTGGAATTCCCCCTGCGTCGGGTGCTCGCTGCAAGCATCACTCTGGTGGACCGCCAGCATCAGGAGTTGCCGCTGGGCAGCCTGGTAGTGCACGAACAAAGCAACACCCAGGCGGTGGTCGGCTGGGATGGCCTGGTGTATCTGGAAAACCTCAGCGCCCACAACACCTTGCAGGTCACCCTCGGTGAGGGCCGCACCTGCCAGGCGACATTCGATATTGATGAGCAGCAACAGGACGTGCCCTTGATCGGGCCATTAGTGTGCCAATGAGGCATCGAACAGGGAGTGTTCAGGTGAGGGGCAGCGTAGGGTTATATGGCGTAGGTTTGTTGTTTTGCGGACAGGCCATGGCGGCGTGTTCGGTGGTGTCCACCGTGCCAGCCAGTTTCGGCTCGATCAGCTCGATGACGGTGCGCACCGCTGCGCAAACCAGCTCTACGACTAATTCAGGGTTGAGTTGCACCTCGGCGCTGATATCGCTGCTGGTGTCCACCGACCACTTTTACGCCACGATCACCTCGCCCCAGAGCGGCATGGTCGGGCCGACCGGTGATGTGATCAGCTACACGATTTATGGCAACAACAGCACCAGCTATCCCATCACCCGTGGCAGCCAATTCGATTTCGGCGGCGCTGGCGGCATCGCCCAGAGCATTGGCCTGATCGCAGGGCCCGGCGCGAAAACCGTACCGCTGTACCTGAGCAGCATCACCGGCAGCAACGTCGCCGCCGGGGTGTACACCGAGACACTGAGCATCGCCTGGGTGTGGAATTATTGCTCGGGGATCGGCCTTGGCGGCATTTGCCTGGGACGTGACACCGGCAGTGGCACGGCGTCCCTGACCGTCAGCATGACAGTGACCAACGACTGCCAGATCACCGCCCCGAATATCAGCTTCGGCAGCGCGCCGGTGGTCAGTGGTTTTACCGCGGTGAGCGGGCAGACCATCAACATCGCCTGCACCAAGGGCAGCGCCTATACCGTGGGCTTGAGCGATGGCCAGAACCCGGTGAGTGTCGGCGGCCGGCGACGTATGGTTTCCGGCGGCAATTACCTGGCCTATGACATTTTCAAAAGTGCCGGCACCACGCGCTGGGGCAGTGTCGGCGCGGCGCGGCGGGCCAGCTCCACGGCCGAGGTCAACCCCGGCAACGGCTTGGGCGTCGGTAGCCAGGTGTACAACTACAACGCCAAGGTCTACACCGATCAGCCCACCCCACCGGCCGGCACCTACCTGGATAACGTGGTGCTGGACGTCGGTTTCTAGAAGGGCGTCTGCAGCACGGCGGCCTGATCCACCGGGCTGACCATCGCATAGTTGTAGCCGCCGCCCGACCAGTAGTCGGCCTGCAAGCCATCGGCACTGCGGCTGCCGCGAGGCAGGAAACCGTTGTTCGGGCCCGGCGGGCGGATGTAGAAGCTGATGCGCCGGCCTTGGGCGTCCTGGTACAGCACCATGGCTGCCGCGCCTTGGTCGGTGGTGAGCAGGCGCCCGCTGACCGGCTTGAAACCGGCTTGGCTCAGGTCGGGCAGTCGATGGGCCTGGTTGAAATAACGGTCGAGCCAGGCCTGCATGGTGCCGCGGTCCTGGGCGTTGTAGTCGGCGGGCATGATGCCGTCCTGGGCAAACAGGCGATAGGCCTGCATGGCGTCGGTCATCGGCAACAGCGGCGGCTGGGTGGCTTCACGGGCGTGCCAACCGCCAACCCCGCCGAGGCTCACGGCGATCAGCAACAACGCCGCCGTGGCCAGGTGCCGACGGGACTGTTTCTTGATGCGCTGGCGAATCAGCGCCGGGTCCAGTGCCGGGTTGTGCGGCTGTTGCAGGGCGCCGCTCAATGACGCACGCAGCAGCTGCGCATCCTGTTGCCAGGCCTGTACCTGGGCCGCCACTTCGGGGTGGCTGGCCAGCCAGGTTTCAAGCACACGGCGATCAGTGTCGAGCAATTGGTGATCGACGTAGGCATGTAAATCGCGTTCGCTGGGGGGCAGGCTGATCATTTGAGTCTCCGCAGGGCAGGGCCGGTCATTTCGCCATCGCTGAGTTGACGCAGCGCTTGGCGTGCGCGGGACAGGCGTGACATCACGGTGCCGATGGGCACCTTGAGGATCTCGGCCACTTCCTTGTAGCTCAAGCCCTCGACGGACACCCACAGCAACAGGGCGCGCTGTTCGGTGTTCAGTTGGTCGAAGGCTTGCAGGGTGGATTGGGCCAGCACCGTGCGTTCCACCGAAGGTTGCACGTCATCGCGGCCGGTGAAGAATTCGAGCATGCGTGCATAGCGGCGGTTGCGGCGGTGGGCGTCGAGGAACTGGCGGTAGAGGATCGAAAACAGCCAGGCGCGCAAATCGCCCTCGATACGTTTATCGGCCCAGGCGACGATGGCGCGCTCCAGGGTCGATTGCACCAGGTCATCGGCGCTGCTGCTGTTGCGCGTCAGGGACACGGCAAAACGCCGCAACCTGGGAATGAGTTCACGTAACTGTTCGTCGAGTTCATGCATGGGCGTCTGGCTGGTCACTACGCTGGGACTAGAGAGACGTCCGGCGTTGAAGGTTATTCCCCGTCCCGCAAAATAAATCCAGGGCCTGGGAATAGAGCCAATCGGCGTTCGTCTTAATACTCCGACCTTATGTTTCAGCCTGAGGCCTCTGGCCCTGGAGTTCCTGCATGGTAGATCACTCATCACCCCCCCGTCCTCCATTGAGCACTGCGAGCCTGATCGCACGACTTGCCGGCATCGGTGCCGTGGTTGCGGTTGTTGCCGGGGCATTTGCCTACGTCAATGGCACGCTCGACCCACAACGCCTGCGGCCAAAAACCTTGGTCAATGCCCTGGAAATCAATAACGGCGTGCATCCGGGCTTTCGCCGTAACCATGCCAAGGGCGTATGCGTGGCGGGTTATTTCGAGAGCAGTACCGAGGCCCGTGCCTATTCCAACGCCCAGGTGTTCAGCGAGGCCAAGACTCCGATCATCGGCCGCTTTGCCTTGCCCAGCGGCAACCCCTACGCGCCGGACAGCAGTGTGCCGATTCGCAGTTTCGCCGTGCAGTTCAGCCAGGCCAACGGCCAGCAATGGCGGACGGGGATGAACAGCATGCCGGTGTTCCCAGTGGGCACGCCCGAGGCGTTTTACCAGTTGCTCAAGGCCGGCGCGCCAGACCCGGCCACCGGCAAGCCGAACCCGTCAAGCATGCCGGCGTTTTTTGCCGCACACCCCGAGACAGCGCCATTCCTGGCCTGGGTCAAGACCGCCAAGCCATCGGCCAGTTATGCGACTGAAACCTATAACGGCATCAACGCGTTTTACCTGGTGGCTGCCGATGGTACGCGCCAGGCCGTGCGCTGGGAGGTGGTGCCCCAGAGCCAGGACGCGGCGGGTGATACCGCACCTGCTGGCAGTGACTTCCTCGAGCAGGACTTGGTGCGACGCCTGGCCGCCGTGCCACTGCGTTGGCAGTTGAACATGACCCTGGCCAACCCCGGCGACCCGCTGGACGACGCAAGCAAGACCTGGACCGGCGCGCACAAGGTCCTCAACGCCGGCACGTTGGTGCTGCAAAGCAGCCAGCCCCAGGCAGACGGTGATTGCCGCGATATCAACTTTGACCCGCTGATTCTGCCCAGTGGTATCCAAGCCTCCAACGACCCCTTGCTGGCCGCCCGTTCGGCCGCGTATGCCAGTTCGTACCTGCGCCGCGCCGGTGAAGTCAGCCCGTTGCACAGCGCCCCTCAGGAGTCGAAGCCATGAATGCTCAACCACGGTTCTTTGCGCCCCTGGCGCGCGTGTTGCACTGGCTGATGGCGTTGATGATCATCGCCATGCTGTTTATCGGCGCGGGTCTGGCGGCGTCGGTGTCGGAGCGCCATGAGTGGCTGATCCACCTGCACAAGCCGCTGGGCATTGCGATTCTGGCGCTGGTGATCGTGCGCCTGGCGGTGCGTTTCTCGACGCGCCAACCGCCGTTGCCAGCGGATTTACCGGTGTGGCAAAGGCTCGCAGCCAAGGCCTCCCATGTGCTGTTGTACGCCTTGATGCTGGTGTTGCCGCTGCTGGGTTGGGCGATGATTTCAGCGGCTGGCGACCCGGTGATGCTCAGCAGTAACCTGCAACTGCCCGCGCTGGTGGGGGCGAATGCGCCGTTGTTCGCGCTGTTGCGCAAGGCTCACGGCTACCTGGCCTATCTGCTGTTTCTCACCGTGCTGGTGCATCTGGCGGCCGCGTTGTTCCACGGTTTGATCCGCCGCGACGGTGTCTTGCAAAGCATGACCGGCAGCAAGGATTGACCGCTCTTGTGGCGAGCGAGCTTGCTCGCGCTGGGCTGCGAAGCAGCCCCAAAACAGCCTGCTCGGTGTGTCAGGTGATCCGGCAGTGATTTTCATGGGGCCGCTATGCGGCCCAGCGCGAGCAAGCTCGCTCGCCACAAAGAGCTCGCCTCGGGGGTTAGCGCAAACGCCCGACGATATCAGCGACGCTGCTCAATACGTCCTTGCCCAACTGTTTCGAACGATCGCCTGACCAGCCAGTTCGCAGGTTGGGCGCGTCGTCGTTGTCCTTGAAGGGCATTTCCAGGGTCAGGGACAGGCAGTCGTATTTTTCTCCTACCGCGTTGCAGGCCAGGGTCATGTTGGCTTGGCCGGGCAGGTCGCGGGTGTAGCCGTGGGTGGTCTGGAAGTCTCGTGTCAGATGGCTCAAATGGCTGCGGAAGTGTTTTTCCAGGGCTTCGATACGCGGGGTGTAGCCAGGGTTGCCTTCGCAGCCGGCGGTGAACACGTAGGGGATTTCTTCATCGCCGTGGATGTCGAGGAACATATCCACGCCGTACTTTTCCATCTGTTGCTGGACGAACAGGACCTCGGGGCTGAGTTCCTGGCTGGCGCTTTGCCAGGCGCGGTTCAGGTCCTGGCCCATGGCGTTGGTGCGCAGGTGGCCGTGGAAGGCGCCATCCGGGTTCATGTTTGGTACCAGGTACAGATCGGCAACGGCCAGCAGTTTTTTCAGTTCGTCGTCGCCGTCCTTTTGCAGGCGCTCAATCACGCCCTCCATAAACCATTCGGCCATGTGCTCACCGGGGTGCTGCTGGGCGATGATCCACACCTTGCGCCGGCCCTCGATTCCTTTGCCTCGGCGCAGCAGTTGAATATCGCGGCCTTCAGCGCTCTTGCCGGTGGCCAGCAGGGTGACCCCGGCGTACTTCAGGGCTTGCTCGATCAGCCAGTCATGGCGCTCACGGCTATAGGGCTCGAAGTAGGCAAACCAGGCGTGCTTTTCCCGGGTCTGGAGGTTGATGTGCAGGATCTCGCCATCAAAGCGCGTCGGTACCCGGAACCAGTTGATATGGTCGTAGGACGCCACGGCGTTGTAGCCGCTCCAGGCATGCTTGTAGGACGAGCGCCCTGCGTTGCTCAAGCGAAAGGTATGGGTGTGCCCCACGTGCATGCCTTCGGCCTTGAAGTGGAACCATTGGTAGTGATCGCTGCGGGTGTCGGGTTTGATTGCCAGCAACAACTGATAAGCGTCGCTGGCATCCAGGACCTGAATGTTGCCGCTGTCGAAGTCGGTGCTGATCTTGATGGAGGTCAAGGCCACGGTCATAGTCTGGTTGCCTGAATATGAGTGATGTGGCGGCTATCTTACACAGGCGTTCGGTAAAACCTGGATGCAAAAATTGTTGCAGGGGAGGGGGCGTCATCCGTGACGCCGCCGCAGCTTAGAGTCTATGAGATTGATTCTCAAGCGCTAATTCGCAGAGATACGCGCTAGAGCACTCGGACGACTTTCTTTGGGCGATAGTCTTTTGCTACCATGCGCGCCATCAAGCAACACACAGTCTTCATTAGCCTGAAGCCATGCCAGGAAAACTGGCAAAAAAAAGACCCGGCCAAAGAGCCGGGTCAAAAACCGTGATTAGCCTGATGAGGAGATATTCCAAGAGTCCGACCTAAGGTCTCTTGGTCTATCGACTGATCTCGCGATCAGCTGAGCCCAATAATAATCATTATCATTTGCAAGTCAAATGTTTTTATCCGTGGGATAGAAATATTTTTCTTTCATACCTGCTAAGCGTTTGCCGCCGCTCCTGGTGCTTGCAACGACCGCTCCACCATCGCCTTCGCCATATCGATCAAATACACCACCGAAAACGCCAGGTCGCGCTGGTTGCCCTGATGGCTGCACGCCGACTCGTAGGCGGTAGCCGCTGCACTGCGCAACAGGTCCGAGGCGTGTATCAGGGCCTCCTCCTGGCTGACTTCGGGTTTGATCGCGAACATGGCCCCGTCCGAATCCGGCGTCGACCGATTTTCTTTCAAGTAGTAGTCCAGTGCGCGCTGGGCCGCGCCACTGTTGCACATGTCGTTTACTTCAGTCAGTTCGGGCGTTGGGTGCGTGCGGGTCGTCATAAGCGGCAATACTCCGGTGGGTGTCGAAATCCTTGGGCTTGATGATAGTACGTATCGTATTCCTGTCGTTTTATGGATTACTACAAACTGTTTATTGCCCGCAAAAATGGGCGCCGTATTGTGATGCACCATGGATAACTGGATAGCGTTGGTCAAAGCCAACATGAAAGACCGCAAGGTCACGCAGGATGAACTGGCGCGGCGCCTGGGCATGTCCCAGGGCGGCGTCGGCCATTGGCTCAATAAACGCCGTGTGCCGAGCCTGGCGGACATGAACCGTGTGCTCGCCGAACTGGGGTTGGGGTATTTGGAGGTGGCGCTGGAGATTCGTGAACGGGCCGCGCAAGTGCCGGAACTGGGCCCCCACTACAATCCGTATTTCCGCTACCCGGTCAGCGACTGGAAGCAGGCCTGCGAGCTGCGTGAGGAGCGTGCGCCTTATAGAACCGAGCGCTACGAATTGACCGATTACCACGCCCGAGGCGAGGCATTCTGGTTGCCGGTGACGGGAGACGCCATGACCGCCCCCACGGGTATGAGTATTGCGGCTGGCATGATGATCCTGGTTGACCCGGCCATCGCACCCGAGCCCGGCAGGCTGGTGGTGGCCCAATGGGCCGGTAACCCCCAGGCCACCTTTCGCCAATTGCAGGAAGAAAGCGGCCAGCACTACCTGGTGCCGCTCAACCCCACTTACCCCAAGGTGCTGCTCAGCGACGGCTGCCGCCTCCTGGGTGTGGTGGTGCAAGCCACGGCGAAGTTCTAGTCGGCCGTTTCAAGCTCCACCAGCGCGCTGCCTTCGGCTACCATTTCACCTTCCTGGCAGAACAGCGCCTTGACCACCCCGGCGTGGGGCGCACGGATGCTGTGCTCCATCTTCATGGCTTCGAGCACCACCAGTTGAGTACCAGCCTCAACGGTTTGGCCCACCTCCACGAGCACCCGCACGATGCTGCCGTTCATGGGGGCGGTGAGGCCGCCCTGATGGGATTGATTGGCCTCGACCGCCGCAATCGGGTCGAACAGGCTGACGGCATGCATCTCGCCGTCCCAACGCAGGTACAGGCTGCCTTCACTGCGCACCGCCAGATGAGCACGGCGCACGCCCTGATGTTCAGTCAGCAACTGTTCGCCGCATAACTGAGACGGTTGCCCGGTCAGTGTCACCAACCGATCCTGCCCATTGCAGCTCAGGTGCAGCGACACCTCGGCAGGCAGGCCCGCGCGAAAGCCCTGGTGACTTGCCCAAGGCCCGTCACCCACCGGCAAGCTCTGCATAAACGCCGAGCCCGCCGCTTGCCAGAACTCATCGCTCAAGGCTCCTGGCGTCGGCAACAGCTCACCCTGATAGCGCGGGATAAACCCGGTATCCAACTCGGCCGCGGCAAACGCAGGGTGCCCGATGATGCGCCGCAAAAAGCCCAGGTTGGTCTTGAGCCCGCCGACCGCAAACTCATCCAGCATGCTTAATAAGCGCAGGCGCGCCTGTTCGCGGTCTTCACCCCAGGCAATCAACTTGCCGAGCATCGGGTCGTAGAAGGGCGACACGCTGTCGCCTTGCTCGACGCCGCTATCCACCCGGCGTCCAGGGCCCGGGCTGGACTCGCGGTACAGCGCCAGGTGCCCGGTGGCCGGCAGAAAGTCATTGGCCGGGTCTTCGGCATACAGCCGCACTTCAATTGCATGACCGTTCAACGCGACCTGCTCTTGCGTGATCGGCAGCGCCTCGCCCTGGGCAACCCGGATCTGCCAGGCCACCAGGTCGAGGCCGGTAATCGCTTCGGTCACCGGATGCTCCACCTGCAGCCGCGTGTTCATCTCCATGAAGAAAAACTCGCCACGGGCATCCAGCAAAAACTCCACCGTACCTGCGCCGACATACCCGATGGCCTGGGCAGCGCGCACGGCCGCTTCGCCCATGGCCCGGCGCTGCTCGACACTCAAGCCGGGTGCCGGGGCTTCTTCCACGACCTTTTGATGACGACGCTGGATCGAGCAGTCGCGTTCATTGAGGTACAAGCAATGACCCTGCTGGTCGGCAAACACTTGGATCTCGACATGCCGCGGCTTGAGCAGGTATTTCTCCACCAGCATCTGCCCGTTGCCGAACGACGACAGCGCCTCACGCTGGGCGGAAGCCAGGGCTTCGGCCAGTTGGCTGACGTCCTCGACCACTTTCATGCCCTTGCCACCGCCACCCGCCGTGGCCTTGAGCAGCACCGGGTAGCCGATACGCTCACAGGCGGCGCGGAAGGTCTCCAGGTCCTGGGCCTCGCCGTGATAACCCGGCACAAGGGGTACGCCAGCCGTTTCCATCAAGGCCTTGGCCGCGGATTTGCTGCCCATGGCGTCGATTGCCGAGGCGGGCGGGCCGAGGAAGATCAAGCCTGCCGCCTCGATGGCCCGGGCGAAGCCGGCGTTTTCCGAGAGGAAGCCGTAGCCGGGGTGAATCGCCTGGGCGCCGCTGGCGTGGGCGGCGGCAATCAGCTTGTCGATTTGCAGGTAACTATCGGTGGCCTTGCTGCCGCCCAGGTCGACGCGGATATCGGCTTCACGGCTATGGCGGGCATCGCGGTCGATGGCGCTGTGCACAGCCACGGTGGTCAACCCCATGGCCTTGGCGGTACGCATGACCCGGCAGGCGATTTCGCCACGGTTGGCCACCAGAACGGTGTTGAGTGTGCTCATGAACGCGGCTCCTGGGTTTGCCAACTTGGCGCACGTTTTTGCAGAAATGCACGCAAACCTTCCTGGCCCTCGGCGCTCACCCGGATGCGCGCAATGGCGTTTTCGCAATAGCGGCGCAGCGCGGGGGTGAGGGCACCGTTGCCCACTTCGCGCAGCAAATCCTTACTGGCACGCATGGCCGCCGGGCTGTTTTGCAGCAGGTTGGTGACCCACTGGTCCACCTGTTGATCCAGGCTCTCGGCAGGATAACTTTCCGCCAGCAAGCCGATCTCCCGTGCGCGTTGGCCGCCGAACCGCTCGGCTGTGAGTGCATAACGACGGGCAGCGCGTTCGCCGATGGCCTGCACCACGAACGGGCTGATCACCGCCGGCGCCAGGCCGATACGCACTTCCGACAGGCAGAACTGCGCGTCGTCGGCACCGATGGCCATGTCACAGCAACTGATCAGGCCCAGCGCGCCCCCGTAGGCCGCACCTTGCACCACCGCCAGCGTGGGGATTTTCAGTTTGGACAGGTTGTACATCAGCTCTGCCAGTTCCCGGGCGTCGTCCAGGTTGGTGTGGTAGTCCAGCTCGGCCGATTGCTGCATCCAGGCCAGGTCGGCACCGGCGCTGAAGTGCTTGCCACGCCCGCGCAGTACCAGGAAGCGCAGGGACGGGTCGCCTTGTACGCGGTCAAGAGCCAGGATCAATTCGCGGATCATCTCGGCGTTGAACGCGTTGTTCTTGGCTTCGCGGCTGAGCCACAGCGTGGCAAAGCCACGGCGGTCAGTGATCAGTTCGAGGGTGTTGAAGTCGCTCATGCAAGGAGCTCCATGATAATGAGAGGCCTCCTGTAGGAGCGAGCTTGTTGTGGCGAGCAAGCTTGCTTGCGCTGGGGTGCGCAGCGCCCCCAAAAAAGCCGGGACTGCTGCGCAGTCAGCGGGAGCAAGCTCCCTCGCCACAACAGGCGCGCTCCTACAGGTTACATGCGGAACACGCCGAAGCGGCTCGGCTCGATGGGGGCGTTCAGTGCGGCGGACAAGGCCAGGGCCAGCACGTCACGGGTCTGCAGCGGGTCGATCACGCCGTCATCCCACAAGCGCGCGCTGGAGTAGTAGGGATGGCCCTGGGTTTCATACTGGTCGAGGATCGGCTGCTTGATCGCGGCTTCCTCCTCGGCACTGAAACCGTTGCCGGCGCGCTCAGCCTGTTCGCGCTTGACCTGCGCCAACACCCCGGCGGCCTGTTCGGCCCCCATCACGCCAATGCGTGCGTTGGGCCACATCCACAAAAAGCGCGGGTCGTAGGCGCGGCCACACATCCCATAGTTACCCGCACCAAAGCTGCCACCGATGATCACGGTGAATTTCGGCACCTTGGCGCACGCCACGGCGGTGACCAGCTTGGCGCCGTGCTTGGCAATGCCGCCGGCTTCGTACTTCTGGCCGACCATGAAGCCGTTGATGTTTTGCAGGAACAGCAGCGGAATCCCGCGCTGGCAGGCCAGTTCGATAAAGTGCGCGCCTTTTTGCGCGGCTTCGGCGAAGAGGATGCCGTTGTTGGCCAGGATCGCTATCGGGTAGCCATGCAAGTGCGCAAAGCCGCACACCAGGGTCGTGCCGAACAGGGCCTTGAACTCATCGAACACCGAGCCGTCCACCAGCCGTGCGATGACTTCGCGCACATCAAAGGGTTGCTTGGCATCCGCCGGGATCACGCCGTACAACTCTTCGCTGCTGTACAGCGGCGCCACCGGCGAGCGTTGCAGCAGCTCACCCTGCTTGCGCCAATTGAGGTTGGCCACGCTGCGCCGCGCCAGCGCCAGGGCGTGCTCATCGCTGTCGGCATAGTGGTCGGCCACGCCCGAGACCTTGCAGTGCACATCGGCGCCACCCAGCTCTTCGGCGCTCACCACTTCACCGGTGGCGGCCTTCACCAGCGGCGGGCCGGCAAGGAAGATGGTGGCTTGCTGGCGCACCATGATCGCTTCGTCGGCCATGGCCGGCACGTAGGCGCCGCCGGCGGTGCACGAGCCCATCACCACGGCAATCTGAGGAATGCCCTGGGCGCTCATATTGGCCTGGTTGAAGAAGATCCGCCCGAAATGCTCACGGTCGGGGAACACCTCGTCCTGGCGCGGCAGGTTGGCGCCGCCGGAGTCCACCAGGTAGATACACGGCAGGCGGTTTTGCTCGGCGATGGTCTGGGCGCGCAGGTGTTTTTTAACGGTCAGCGGGTAATAGGAGCCGCCTTTGACCGTGGCATCGTTGGCCACAATCATGCATTCGACGCCTTCCACCCGGCCGATGCCGGCAATCACCCCGGCAGCCGGGACGTCTTCGCCATACACCTGGTGGGCGGCCAGTTGGCTCAGCTCGAGAAACGGCGAACCCGGATCGAGCAGACGGTTGATACGCTCGCGGGGCAACAGCTTGCCGCGTGACGTGTGGCGTTCCTGGGCCTTGGCGCCGCCACCTTGATGGACGTGGGCTAGCAGGCTGTGCAGGGCGTCGACCTGTTCAAGCATCGCCGCGTGGTTGGCGGCGAATTCCGCCGAGCGCGGGTTGAGCTGGGTGTGTAAGAGCATGGCTTACTCCGTAAGCGCGGCAAGCTACAAGCTACAAGTTTCAAGCTGTAAGAGAACGACGCTCTTTACTTGCGGCTTGTAGCTTGCCCCTTGCAGCTGCGAAATTTATTTCGTTTCGTTGAACAGTTCGCGACCGATCAACATCCGCCGAATCTCACTGGTGCCCGCACCAATTTCGTAGAGCTTGGCGTCACGCAGCAGGCGCCCGGCGGGGAATTCATTGATATAGCCATTGCCGCCCAGAATCTGGATTGCATCCAGGGCCATTTGCGTGGCGCGCTCGGCGCTGTAGAGGATCACGCCCGCAGCGTCCTTGCGCGTGGTCTCGCCGCGTTCACACGCCTGGGCCACCGCGTAGAGGTAAGCGCGGCTGGCGTTGAGCTGGGTGTACATATCGGCGACCTTGCCCTGGATCAACTGGAATTCGCCGATGCTCTGGCCGAACTGCTTGCGGTCGTGGATGTAGGGCACGATCAAGTCCATGCATGCCTGCATGATCCCGGTAGGGCCACCGGAAAGCACCACGCGCTCGTAGTCCAGGCCGCTCATCAACACTTTCACGCCGCCATTGAGCACGCCGAGGATGTTTTCTTCGGGCACCTCGACGTCGTCGAAAAACAGCTCGCAGGTGTTGGAGCCGCGCATGCCCAGCTTGTCGAATTTATTGCTGCGGCTGAAGCCTTTCCAGTCGCGCTCGACGATGAAGGCGGTGATGCCGTGAGGGCCTTTTTCCAGGTCGGTCTTGGCGTAGATCACATAGGTGTTGGCGTCCGGGCCGTTGGTGATCCAGGTCTTGCTGCCATTGAGTACGTAATGGTCGTCGCGCTTGTCGGCGCGCAGTTTCATCGACACCACGTCGGAACCGGCATTCGGCTCGCTCATGGCCAGGGCGCCGATGTGCTCGCCGCTGATCAGCTTGGGCAGGTACTTGAGTTTTTGTGCGTGGTTGCCGTTGCGGTTGATCTGGTTGACGCACAGGTTGGAATGCGCCCCGTAGGACAACGCCACCGAGGCTGAGCCACGGCTGATTTCTTCCATGCTCACCACATGGGCCAGGTAACCGAGGCCGGCACCGCCGTATTCCTCGGGCACAGTGATGCCCAGCAGGCCCATGTCGCCGAACTTGCGCCACAGGTCGGCGGGGAACAGGTTGTCGATGTCGATCTGGGCCGCGCGCGGTGCGATCTCCTTGGCCACGAAGGACTGCACCTGGTCGCGCAGCATGTCGATGGTCTCGCCGAGGGCGAAGTTCAGGGACGGGTAACTCATGGACAGGCACCTTAATGTGAGCTTTGTTGTTGTGTGGGCAGGGCGCGGGAGGAGGGCGCTCACCTTTACGTTAACGTAAGCTTGCGTTGCGGCGCTGTCAATCGTAGTTTACGTATACGTCAACCTACAAAAAAGATAACAGGGGTCGTTATGGATCAACCGAACCAGAGTTACAGCCGTGGCTCCCAGGACAAGGCCTTGCTGGCCATGACCATTGGCCAGGCATTCGATCGCACCGTCGCTCAGCATCCAGATGGCGAAGCCTTGGTGGTGCGTCACCAGCAGCAGCGCTACACCTGGCGGCAGCTGGCCGAGACAGTTGAGCTGCACGCCCGCGCATTCATCGCCCTAGGCATGCAAACCGGCGACCGCCTGGGTATCTGGGCGCCTAACTGTGCCGAGTGGCTGATCTGCCAGGTGGCGAGCGCCAAGCTCGGGGTGATCCTGGTCAATATCAACCCGGCCTATCGCAGCAGCGAGTTGGACTACGTGCTCAAACAATCCGGCTGCCACTGGCTGGTATGCGCCGGTTCGTTCAAAAGCTCCGATTACCACGCCATGCTCCAGGCGTTGAAACCCGAGCTGCGCGGCCTCATCAGCCTAGACCCCAGCCCGCCGCCGGAATTCATGCCCTGGTCGCAGTTGGCGGCGCTTGGCGCAGGCGTGCCGCCCGAGCACCTGCACAGCCGCCAGGCCAGCCTGCATTTCGATCAACCCGTGAATATCCAGTACACCTCCGGCACCACCGGCTTCCCCAAGGGCGCCACCCTCAGTCACCACAACATCCTCAATAACGGTTACATGGTCGGTGAAAGCCTGGGCCTGACGGCAGGGGACCGCCTGGTGATCCCGGTGCCGCTGTATCACTGCTTCGGCATGGTCATGGGGAACCTCGGTTGTATCACCCACGGCACCACCATGATCTACCCCAATGACGGCTTCGACCCGTTGCTGACGCTGAACGCCGTCGCCGAAGAACAAGCCACCGGCTTATATGGCGTGCCGACCATGTTTATCGCGCTGCTCGATCACCCACGCCGAGCCGAGTTCGACTTGTCCAGCCTGCGCACCGGGATCATGGCCGGGGCGACATGCCCGATCGAGGTGATGCGTCGGGTCATCCATGAGCTGCACATGGGAGAGGTGCAGATTGCCTATGGCATGACTGAAACCAGCCCGGTGTCGCTGCAGACCGGCGCGGATGACGATATCGAGCGGCGTGTTACCACGGTGGGCCGCACCCAACCGCAACTGGAAACCAAGATTGTCGACGAGGCCGGTAACACCGTGGCCCGGGGCGTGATCGGTGAACTGTGTACACGCGGCTACAGCGTGATGCTCGGTTACTGGAACAACCCCGACGGCACTCGCGAGTCCATCGATGAGGCCGGCTGGATGCACACCGGCGACCTGGCGACCATGGATGAGCAGGGTTACGTGTGCATCGCCGGGCGTAACAAGGACATGATCATTCGCGGTGGCGAGAACGTTTACCCGCGGGAGCTGGAAGAGTTTTTCTTTACTCATCCGGCCGTGGCGGACGTGCAGATCGTTGGCATCCCGGATGAACGTTATGGCGAAGAGATTGTTGCCTGGATCAAGTTTCATCCCGGTCAAGTGGCCAACGAGCTGGAGTTGTTGAGCTGGTGCAAGGACCGCATCGCCCATTTCAAGACGCCCAGGCATTTCAAATTCGTGGATGAGTTTCCGATGACAGTCACGGGCAAGATCCAGAAGTTTCGCATGCGCGAGATTTCCATCCAGGAGATGCAAGCGCGCTGACAACGTCAAACCCCCTGTGGGAGCTGGCTTGCCTGCGATGGCGGCCTGGCTGCCGGCCCACATCTACCTGATACCCCGCGAACCTGCTGTGCCACCAAAATAGTGAAACCCAGAAAGCACAAAGGGGACCCGAAGGTCCCCTTTAATTTGTCGTTGCGTGCTCTTTTCTTATTATTGAGGGGCGGCCTGTTGTTGTTTTTGGTAGCCGTGGCCCATACCGCTTTTTTGGCGACCCCCATCCGGGGTCAAGAGCAAACGTATTTTTTTGAACGCTGACCTGCTTCTTCGTAAACGATCCAACCAGTGGGTAGCTACCTAAGGTAGTTTTATTTTTCTCTATCCGGTTGCGGGTTGCGGCATGCCGTACCCTGGGAAGCACATCTTCTCCAAAAAAATCTGTTAGCTGCGTCTCTGCCGTGTTGTTTTTGTTATGTCAGAGTCGTTTCGTCTTATTTTTATTAGGTTTGGCGCTTTTTATTCTTGTTATGCCATAGAGATAGCAGAAGGCGTGCCAACTTTTTAAAAGTCTTTAAAATCAATGAGTTGTATTTTTGGTCAATATTTTCTTTCAGTCGGTGCGGCGGATTTTGTTCCCGCGTTACCCGTTATGCCGGTGTGCGGTAACACATTGTCACAGCTGTGCTACTCACCTGCGTTACGCACCTTCGCCACGCGGGAACCCGTAGGCCGTCCCAGCACCTGGCTGATCTGCTGGCCGGCGCCAATCAAGCGTTCCAGGTCGATACCCGTGTCGATACCCAGGCCGTTGAGCAGGTACAGCACATCCTCGGTGGCGACGTTACCGCTGGCGCCCTTGGCGTAGGGGCAGCCGCCCAGGCCTGCGATAGAGCTGTCGAACACCGTGATGCCCTCCAGCAGGCTGGCATAGATGTTGGCGATGGCCTGCCCGTAGGTGTCGTGGAAGTGCCCGGCCAGCTTGTCCCGTGGCACTTGCGCGCCGACCACTTCGAACAGGCGCCGGGTAGCGCCCGCCGTGCCGGTACCGATCGTGTCGCCCAAGGACACTTCATAGCAGCCCATGGCATACAGCTCGCGGGCGACGGCCGCCACTTGCTCCGGGGCGATATCGCCTTCATAGGGGCAACCCAGTACACAGGACACATAGCCGCGCACGCTGACGCCGTGCTGCTTGGCGGCGGCCATGATCGGTGCGAAGCGCTCCAGGCTCTCGCTGATGGAACAATTGATATTGCGCTGGGAGAACGCCTCGGACGCCGCCGCGAACACCGCGACTTCCTTGACCCCGGCCGCCAGCGCATCCTCGAACCCGCGCAGGTTCGGTGCCAGTGCGCCATAGGTCACGCCGGGCTTGCGCTGGATCTGCGCAAACACTTCGGCTGAACCTGCCATTTGCGGCACCCATTTGGGCGAGACAAAACTACCGACTTCGATATAGCTCAAGCCAGCGGCGCTCAAGGCGTCTACCAATCGGACTTTATCCGCCACGCTGATGGGCTGGGCTTCGTTCTGCAAACCGTCGCGCGGGCCGACTTCAACCAGGCGTACGTGGGAGGGGAGGGACATGGCAGTTACCTTCTGGTCAATGGCCGGCTTGGCTGATGGTCTGCGCCAGGGCCTGGGTGCAACGCTCTTCAGCGGTGTCCAGTTCCAGCTTCATCTGTTCGATATCCAGCAGTTGCTGTTCCAACTGTTCACGGCGCTCGGCGATCTTGGCCAGCATGCTGTTGAGTTGGATCTGGTTGCCGCCGGTGGGGTCGTAGAGTTCGATCAGTTCGCGGCATTCGGCCAGGGAGAAGCCGATGCGCTTGCCACGCAGGATCAGCTTGAGGCTGACCTTGTCCCGCGCCGAGTAAATGCGCTCCTGGCCCCGACGTTCGGGGGCCAGCAGGCCTTGTTCTTCATAGAAACGAATGGCGCGGGTGGTGATGTCGAGCTCGCGGGCGAGGTCGGAGATGCTGTAGGTGGTGCTCATGGCGGTGCTCAAGGAAGTCTTGGCGCTAAGCTAATTGCAGGTTGACGTAAACGTCAAGGCTGCAGGACTTTCTTTTCCTGGGCCGTCACCTGCTGGCACAACTCAATCATCTGTTCACGCATCCAGCGGTTCGCCGGGTCCTGGTCGGTGCTTTCGTGCCAGTACAAATGGGTTTCCACCGGCGGCACGTTGTTGACCGGCAAATGGAACCAGTGCAGTTCATGACGGCGAGCGAAACGCTCGGGCACGGTCATCACCATGTCGGTCTGTTGCAGCACCTGGGAGGCCATCAGGTAATGCTGGGAACGCAGGGCGATCTTGCGCTGAATGCCCATCTTGCCCAAGGCCAGGTCCACATAGCCCAAACCGTTGCGGCGGCTGGAGATATGGATATGGGTCAGCGACAGGTAATCATCCAGGGTGAATTTATCCTTGCCCGCCATCGGGTGGCCCTTGCGCATGGCACACACGTAGCGGTCTTCCATCAGCTTGACGTGACGCACCTGCGGGTCGGTGTTGAGCGGCGCATCCACGGCAAAATCCAGGCGCCCGGCGGCCAGTTCCTTGGTGGTTTCGCGGCGTTTGGACAGGAAACTCTCGATCACCACGGTCGGCGCCAGGCGACGCAGGCGCTGGAACAGCAGCGGCAGGATCACGGCCTCGGTCAGGTCGGTCATGCTGATACGGTAGGTCTTGGCCGCCTGCTGCGGGTTGAAGATGCGGCTTTCCTGCACGGACACGCGCAGCAACGATAACGCATTGCGCACCGGGCCGATGATGTTCTGCGCCATGGGCGTGGGCACCATGCCTTGGGCGGTACGCACGAACAGCGGGTCGTTGAAGGTCTCGCGCAACCGCGCCAGGGCGTTGGACACCGCCGGCTGGGTGATACCCACGATCTGGCCGGCGCGGGTCAGGTTGGCTTCGGTGTAAATCGCGTCGAAGACAATAAAGAGGTTGAGGTCGACCTTGCTCAGATTCATTTCGTTGCGCTCTTATTGTGAGGTGCTCATACGCCGATCATATATCGGTGATGAATGTTAATACACGGCGAGAATAGGCTAGGTAAATTATCAGCGCTGTTCTAGCATCGAATGCATGACCTAAACAACCTCTCAGAGAAGGGAGCTGCTCATGGATTTCGCCTATTCGCCCAAGGTTCAGGAACTGCGTGAACGCGTCACTGCGTTCATGGACGCTTATGTCTACCCGGCCGAACCGGTGTTCGAACGCCAAGTCAGCGAAGGTGATCGCTGGCAGCCCACGGCGATCATGGAAGAACTCAAGGCCAAGGCGAAGGCCGAGGGCTTGTGGAACCTGTTTCTGCCGGAATCCGAACTGGGCGCTGGCCTGACCAACCTTGAATACGCACCCTTGGCGGAAATCATGGGCCGCTCGTTGCTCGGCCCGGAGCCATTCAACTGCTCCGCTCCCGACACCGGCAATATGGAAGTGCTGGTGCGCTACGCCAACGAAGAACAGAAACAGCGCTGGCTCGAACCCTTGCTGCGCGGCGAGATTCGCTCGGCTTTTGCCATGACCGAACCGGATGTGGCGTCCTCGGACGCCACCAACATGGCCGCCCGCGCCGAACGCCAGGGCGACGAGTGGGTGATCAACGGCAAGAAGTGGTGGACCTCCGGCGCCTGCGACCCGCGCTGCAAGATCCTGATCTTCATGGGCCTGAGCAACCCCGATGCGCCGCGTCACCAGCAGCACTCGATGATCCTGGTGCCGGTCGACACCCCAGGCGTGAAAATCCTGCGGCCGCTGCCGGTATTCGGCTACGACGATGCGCCCCACGGCCATGCCGAAGTGCTGTTCGACAATGTGCGTGTGCCTTATGAAAACGTGTTGCTGGGCGAAGGCCGTGGCTTCGAGATCGCCCAGGGCCGCCTTGGCCCTGGCCGCATTCACCACTGCATGCGTTCGGTCGGCATGGCCGAACGCGCATTGGAGTTGATGTGCAAACGCTCGGTCAGCCGCACTGCCTTCGGCAAGCCTTTGGCGCGGTTGGGCGGCAATATCGACAAGATCGCCGACTCACGCATGGAAATTGACATGGCCCGCCTGCTGACCTTGAAAGCGGCGTACATGATGGACACCGTGGGTAACAAAGTGGCGAAAAGCGAAATCGCCCAGATCAAGGTGGTGGCACCGAATGTGGCCTTGAAAGTCATCGACCGCGCGATCCAGATGCACGGCGGTGCCGGGGTGTCCAACGACTTCCCGCTGGCCTATATGTACGCCATGCAACGCACCCTGCGCCTGGCCGACGGCCCGGACGAAGTGCACCGTGCGGCGATTGGCAAGTTCGAGATTGGCAAATATGTGCCTCGGGAATTGATGCGCGGCGGGCAGTAACACTGATGATGATCGTTCCCACGCTCTGCGTGGGAACGCCTCCCGTGACGCTCTGCGTCACCCTCTCAAGAGCGGACGCGGAGCGTCCAGAGCGGCATTCCCACGCGGAGCGTGGGAACGATCTTCAACGATCTTCAGTACACCCAAACCTCCACTCGCCGATTCTTGATCCGGCCTTCATCCGCAGTATTGGCCGCCACCGGCATCTGCGCGCCAAACCCGCGAATATCCTTGAGCACCACGCCGCTCTTGACCAGCTCTCGGCGCACTGCCATCGCCCGCAACTTCGATAGCAGCGCCGCACGTTGCGGATCATTCTTGGTGTCGCCAAACCCCACCAGCGTCACCTGTTTATTCAGCTTGCCGTGGCTTCTGATATAGGCGACCACCCGCTGCACATCCTGGCGCGCCTTATTGTCGAGGCTGGCGCTGCCCTCGTCGAAGCGAAAATTCACCGTCAGGCGCTGAGCGTCTCGGGCGATGGCCTGGTAATCGTCGGGCATCGACGGGCGCGGCGCCACACCGATCGCTTGCACCTGCTGGGCGATGAAGCCATTGGCAGCCACAATCGCCTGGCCCTTGCTGCCTTGGGAAAACTCCACCATCGCCTTGGCCCATGGGTTGCGGGAAGAGGGCGGCAAGTAGAAGAACAGCCGACGTGACAGCGGGTAATCCTCGGTGGCGATCAGGCTGGTCAGCGGCAACATCGGTTGCGAGTCGCCGTCGACAATCGCCACCGCCTTGGCCTGGCGCACAGAGGGCAGGCCGATAAAACCGATGCCCTGGGGGTCCTGGCTCACCGCATCGGAAAGCTGTTCGCTGGATTCAAAGCGCTTGGCCAACGGCGCGAGCGGTTGGCCGCGGCGGCTCAGCACCAGTTCCCGGAAAGTGTCGAAGGTGCCGGATTGATCATCCCGGGCATATAAATGAATGGTCCCGCCTGTACCTCCCAGTGCCTCCCAGGTGCTGACCTCGCCGTTGAAGATTTGCGCCAATTGCTCGGTGTTGAGGCTATTGAGCGGGTTGCGCGGGTTGACGATGATTGCCAGGCCATCAATGGCGATCACATGCTCGGCGCCTGGGGTTTTCAAGTCCCCCAGGATATCGAGGTCCACCAACTCGCTGTCTTTGATCGGGCGGGACGCTGCGGCGAGGTCGGCGCGGTTGTTTTTCAGCGCCGCAAAGCCGGTGCTGGAACCGTGGGCCGCCACCTCGATGGTGACCGTCTGGCCTTGGCGTGTCTTGCCAACCACGCGCTGCTCATTCACCCCGGCACCCGGTTCAGCACGCACATCCTGCAAGCCCTGATACTCCATCAAGCCTTTGACCAGCGCCGGGCCGAGTGCCGCGCCGATGGTGTTGGAGCCCTGGATGCGCAGGGCCGGGCCTTGGTCGGGAATGGACAGAGGGGCCGCCACGGCGGGGAGTGCGATTGCAAAACACAGGAACAGAACGCGCAGCATCATGCCGGCACCTTCTCAGCCAAGGGAGTGCCGGGAGATTAAGTCAGTCGGATTGCAGTCATATGACCGACACGGGGCTGGCACCCCTGATCTCCTGTAGGAGCGAGCTTGCTCGCGAAAAACGTCAACGATAACGCGGGCTTCCTGAATAAACGCGGCGCCCTCAAGTTCTTCGCGAGCAAGCTCGCTCCTACAATCAGCTCAGTTCCAACCAGATCGGCGCATGGTCCGACGGTTTCTCCAGCCCACGCAAATCATAATCCACCCCCGCGTCCTTCACCCGAGGCACCAACCCGGTGGACGCCATGATTACGTCGATGCGCAGCCCGCGCTTGGGCTCGTCCTCAAAGCCACGGCTGCGGTAATCGAACCAGCTGAAGCGGTCGGTCACGTCCGGGTTGAGGTGGCGGAAGCTGTCCACCAGGCCCCAGTTCTTCAAGCGTGCCATCCACTCGCGTTCTTCCGGCAGGAAGCTGCACTTGCCGGTTTTCAGCCAGCGCTTGGCGTTGTCGGCGCCGATGCCGATGTCGCAGTCCTCTGGGGAAATGTTCACGTCGCCCATCACCACCAGCGCCTGGTCATTGCTGAACTGGCTTTCCAGCAATTGCTGCAAGTCTTCATAGAAGCGCTGCTTGGCCGGGAACTTGGTTGGGTGGTCGCGGCTTTCGCCCTGGGGGAAGTAGCCGTTCATGATGGTCACTGGGTGGCCGTTTTCGTCGGCGAAGGTGCCCCAGATAAACCGGCGCTGGGCGTCTTCTTCATCGCTGGCAAAGCCTTTGTGCACGCTCAACGCTTCTTTGCGCGAAAGCAGGGCCACGCCGTAGTGGCCTTTCTGCCCGTGGTAGTACACGTGATAACCCAGGGCCTGCACTTCGGCCAACGGGAACTGATCATCGTGGACCTTGGTTTCCTGCAAACCGATCACGTCCGGTTGATGCTTTTCAATCAGCGCCGCCAACTGATGAGGGCGAGCACGCAGCCCGTTGATATTGAAGGAGACGATTTTCATGGTCGGCAGTCCAGTCTGGCAAAAGGGCGATGCTAGCCGACAAGTCGGATGGGGGCCAGCGTGGCGGCCGGATGAATGCGCTGCTAATGTCTGGGAACGACTGGAGCTGTGCAGGTTCGTACCCATAAGAACGCCATGTTTGAGTGGCGCCCAGGGAGATTGACTGTTATGCCAGACACTTCGACGGCCACTGCCGAAATCCGCCTGCTCAATAGCGGTTACTCCCGCGAAGCGCGATCCCTGCTGTACCAGGCGTATCGCCATGAGCCGACCTTTGCCTATATCTTCGAAGCCGAGCGGGCGGGCTATGAGCAGCGAGTACGTGCCACTGTGCGCGAACTGGTCAAGCAGCATTTTTTCCAGAAACTCCCGGCCATCGGCCTGTTCGTCAACGACCGGCTGATCGGCATTGCCCTGATTGCACCGCCCCAGCGGCGCCTGGGCATCACCGAAAGCTGGGCCTGGCAAATCCGCATGTGGCTGAGCACCGGCGTGCGCGGTACGCGGCGTTACCTGGAATACCATCATGCCGTCATGGCGTGCCTGCCCAACACGTCTGTGCATGTGCTGCCGCTGCTGGGCATTCACCCGCAGTTCCAGGGCAAGCACCATGGTGAGCAGTTGCTGGAAGCGGTACACAATTGGTGTGCCGACGACCCGCATTCATCCGGCGTGGTGCTCGACACCGGTAACTCCCGTTATTTGGATTTCTACAAGCGACAGGGCTATGAGGAAATCGGCGAAGTCGCCGTAGGGCCGGTGCGCGAGCATGTGTTTTTCCATCCCAATCCCCAGGCGTTACATCCTGCAACGGCTTGAGACAGAATTATTCAGAAGAATCCGGGTTCATAGTTCCTCTCTCGCTCGTGTAGCATCCGCGCCTATGAAGTTTCCAGGAAGATTTACCAGCGGCTTGATTCTGCTGTTCACGAGCTGCGGCGCATTGGCGCAAAGCGAACTGGACGTGCGGATCAAACCCTCGAACGACGCGCTGAAAGCCAACATCGAAGGCTATATCGGCGGTGTGGGCGATCGTGATGAAGAAGCCTTGCTGCGGTTCAGCCGTGGCGCCGAGGAGCAGGCGCGCAAAGCCGCGCAGGCCCTGGGCTACTATCAGCCACAGATCAACAGCGAGGTGAAGGGCGGCAAGAACCCGCGCCTGACCCTCACCATCGACCCCGGCGAACCGGTGCACTTGCGCGACGTCACCATAAGGGTCGATGGCCAGGCTGCGAGCCTCAAGGCGTTTCGCGTGCCCGCCAGCGACGACCTCAAGCCCGGCGCCGTGCTCAATCACGGCCATTACGAAGACGCCAAGCGCCTGATCCAGAACCAGGCCTCGCGCTACGGGTTTTTCAGCGGGCGCTTCACCAGCCAGAAACTTGCCATAGACCCTCAAGCGGGCGTGGCCGACATCGAACTCATTTACGACAGCGGCCCACGCTACAGCATGGGCAAGGTCAGCTTCACCGGCGACACGCCCTTTGATGAAGAGCTGTTGCAGCGCATGGTGCCGTTCAAGCCCGGCACACCCTATGACTCCGAACTGGTCGCCGAACTCAACCAGAACCTGCAAGCCAGTGGCTTCTTCGAAGGCGTGCGCGTCGACGCCAGCCCCACCGCCGCCACCGATGATGTGATCCCGGTGGCGGTGCAACTGGACACCCGCAAGCCGCGCACCATGGGCCTGGGCCTGGGTTATTCCACTGACGTCGGCCCACGGGGCAAAGCCAACTGGACGCGCCATTGGGTCAACCCACAGGGCCACAGTTATGGCTGGGAAGCTGAACTGTCGGCGCCACGGCAGAACGTCGGGTTGTGGTACGACATCCCGCTCGACCCGCCGCTCACTGACAAATTGCGCTTTGCTGGCGGCTACCAGAATGAAGAGATCGCTAACACTGACACCCTGAGCAAGCTGCTCACCATCGGCCCCGAATGGCACAGCAAGTTGCCCAGTGGCTGGACGCGGGTGATCTCCCTCAAGTACCAGCGCGAAGAATATCGCCTGGGCAATGACTCGGGCCTGAGTAACCTGCTGATGCCTGGCGTGAGTTATTCCTACCTGCGCAGTGACAACCGCATCGACCCGCACCATGGCTACCGCCTGATGTTCGACACCAAGGTCGCCAAAGAGGGCCTTGGGTCCGACACCAACTTGCTTTACGGCACAGCGACGGTCAAGGGCTTGACCACCTTGTGGGACAACCACCGCTTCCTGGGCCGTGCGCAATTTGGCGGCAGTGCCACCAATGGCTACAAATCCGTGCCTCCTTCCTTGCGCTTCTTCGCCGGTGGTGACCAGAGTGTGCGCGGCTACGAGTACCAGACGCTATCGCCCGAGAACGATCGCGGCGACCGCATCGGCGGCCGCTACATGGTGGCCCTGAGCGCTGAGTATCAATATTCCATCACCGATAAATGGCGTATCGCGACCTTTGTCGACCAGGGCAACTCCTTCAACAACCTGGACTTGCCCAGCCTGAAAACCGGCGTGGGTGTCGGCGTGCGCTGGGTGTCGCCGGTGGGGCCGATTCGCCTCGACCTGGCCCATGCCCTCGAAGATCCGGGCGGCGTTCGCTTGCACTTTTCCATGGGGCCTGAGCTGTGATGCGTGGTTTGAAAATAGCGGGGCTGGCGTTGGTTGCCATCCTCGTCTTGCTGTTGTTGGCGCTGTGGTCAGTGCTTGGCACCCAGGCGGGCAGTCGTTGGGCCTTGGCCCAGGTGCCAGGTTTGAGCGTGGAAAATTTCCAGGGGCGCCTGGGCGGGCAGTGGAGTGCCGATCATTTGCTGTGGCAGCAGGATGGCAGCCGCGTCGAGCTGAATGCACCGACGTTTGACTGGACGCCCGGCTGCCTGCTGCGCATGACCCTGTGCATCAACCGACTGGATGTGGAACAGGTCAGCCTGGAATTCGCCCCCAGTGCCGAAGAGAGCGACAGCGGGCCGATTCAACTGCCCGACCTGAAGCTGCCGGTTTCGCTCCAGTTGGGCGATGTTCGCATTGGCAGCCTGCTGTTCAACGGCAATGAAGAACTCAAGGGCCTGCAACTGGTGGCGCACTGGACTACCGCCGGCCTGCAGATCGACTCGGTGCATCTGCAGCGCGACGATCTGGTACTGGACCTCGCCGGTCTGCTGCAACCCAGCGGCGATTGGCCGTTGAATGCCACCGGTAACCTGAGCTTGCCCTATGCGCCGGGCGGCGCGCCCTGGAGCGTTGCTCTCAAGCTCGACGGCGACTTGCTCAAGACCCTCAAGCTCGACGCCGACAGCAGCGGCTATCTGCCGGCCAAGCTCACTGGCGAGCTGCAACCCCTGGTGGAAAACCTGCCGGCGCAGGTGCACATCACCTCCGAGTCGTTCAAACCCAGCGCAGACCTGCCCGATACCCTGCAACTCAATCAACTGGACTTGAACGCTAAAGGCGACCTGAGCAATGGCTACCAGTTGCTGGGCAAGGCCGTGCTACCGGCCGAAAACGGCCCGGTGGATTTACTGCTCAAGGGCAAGGTTGACGCCAAGGGCGCACAGATTGCTGGCCTGGACCTGACGGCCGGCGACAAGCAAAGCCTCAAGCTCAGTGCCAACCTGGACTGGCAACAAGGCTTCAGCGCGGACGCCAAGATCGACTGGCTGGACTTCCCCTGGCATCGCCTCTATCCGGTCATTGACGAACCGCAAGTGGCCTTGCGCACCTTCAACGGTGAAATCTCCTATAAAGACGGCAACTACCTGGGCAATCTCAAGGCCGACCTCGACGGCCCGGCGGGCAAGTTCAATGTGGTCACCCCCTTCAGTGGCGACCTCAAGCAGGTCTTCCTGCCTGAGCTGAAACTGAGTGCCGGCCAGGGCAAGGCCGAAGGCCACCTGAACCTGCAATTTGCCGACGGCATTGCCTGGGACACTGCGCTGGATCTGTCGGCGCTGAACCCTGCCTACTGGGTCGCAGAGTTGCCCGGCACCCTGGCCGGGCCGCTGCGCAGCAAAGGTGAGTTCAAGAACGAACAACTCAAGTTCAACGCTGACCTCGACCTCAAGGGCCGCCTGCGCGGGCAAACCGCTGTGCTGGCGGCCAAGGCCGAAGGCGCCGGCGAACAATGGACCCTCGCCAACCTGGACATCCGCCTGGGCGACAACCGCATCAACGGCAGCGGCAGCCTGCAACAGCGTCTGGCCGGGCAGATCGACATCAAGCTGGCGCGCCTGGCCCAGCTCTGGCCGCAACTGCGTGGGCAAGTCAACGGGCGTGTCGAAGTGGCTGGCACCTTGAAAGCCCCTCAAGGCAAGCTCGACCTCAAGGGTCAGCAACTGGCCTTTGCCGACAACCGTCTGCAAACCCTCAACCTGGACGCCAACCTCGATAGCGTCCAGCGCGCCAAGCTCGACCTCAAGGCCAACGGCATTCAAAGCGGCGAGACGCAAGTCGGCAACCTCACCGCCAGCGCCCAGGGCGATATCAAGAACCAGAAAGTCCAGCTGGCGCTGACTGGCCCGCTGGTCAAACTGGCCCTGGCCCTGGATGGTAGCCTTGACAAAGACAACTGGCGCGGGCGCCTGGCCAGTGGCGACGTGCAAGCCGGTGGCCAGGATTGGCGGTTGCAAGCCCCGGCGAAGATCGAACGCCTGGCCGATGGCAAGCTGACCTTCGGTGCGCACTGCTGGGTCTCCGGTGGCGCCAGCCTGTGTGGGGAAGACCAGCGCCTGATGCCCGAGCCGAAGTTGCGTTACCACCTCAAGCAATTCCCTCTCGACAGCCTCGCGGGGTTCTTGCCCAAAGACTTCGCCTGGCAGGGCAGGCTCAACGCCGATGTGCAACTCGACTTGCCCCAGAGCGGCCCAAAAGGTGTGGTCGCGGTGGACGCCAGTGGCGGCACCTTGCGCGTGCGCGACAAGGGCCAGTGGCTGGATTTCCCCTACGACACCCTGAAGCTGGAAACCACCCTCAATCCCAAGCGCATCGACACCCAGCTGAATTTCCGTGGCGGCAAGCTTGGCCAATTGTTGTTGCAGGCGCAGATCAATCCGCTGCCGAGCAACAAGCCGATCACCGGCAATTTCAGCCTTACGGGTCTGGACCTCGCCGTAGCGCGGCCCTTTGTACCCATGGTGGAAAAACTCAGCGGCAAACTCAACGGCAATGGCCGCATCTCCGGCGGCTTGCTCGCGCCCCTGGTCAACGGCAACCTGAACCTTGTGGACGGCGAAATCTCCGGGCCGGAACTGCCCATCAGCCTCGAGGGCCTGAACCTGCAGGCGCAAATCGCCGGCGAAAGCGTGCAGCTCAACGGCGGCTGGCACAGCGGCAAAGCCGGGCAGGGCAGCCTCAAGGGCCAGATCGACTGGGGCCGCGCCCTGGTGGTCGACCTCAGCCTCAAAGGCTCGCAACTGCCGGTCACCGTGGAACCCTACGCCAAGCTGGAGGTAGCACCCGACCTGAAGATCAGCCTAAAGAACGACAAACTGGCGATTGCCGGCAAAGTCCACATCCCCCGTGGCGATATCACCGTGCGCGAACTGCCGCCTTCGACGGTCAAGGTGTCCGACGACACCGTGATCATCGGCAGCCAGACCGAAGAGGGCAAAGCGCCGATGGCCATGGCCATGGATATCGACGTGGAGGTGGGCGAGGACCAGCTCAACTTCGCCGGCTTCGGCCTCACCGCCAAGGTCCAGGGCCACGTGCATATCGGCGACAACATGGACACCCGTGGCGAGCTGTGGCTCAACGACGGCCGCTACCGCGCCTACGGCCAGCGCCTCAACGTGCGCCGTGCACGCCTGTTGTTTGCCGGGCCGCTGGACCAACCGTTTCTGGATATCGAGGCGGTGCGCGTGGTGGTCGAATCGTCCCGCACCGTGACCGCCGGTATTCGCCTGAGCGGCAGCGCCGAACAGCCCACCACGCAGATCTTTTCCGAGCCGGCCATGGCCCAGGAAGATGCGTTGTCATACCTGGTGCTGGGCCGTTCGCGCACCAACACCGGCGAAGACAACAACATGCTCGCCGAAGCCGCCCTGGGTCTGGGTTTGATGGGCAGCGCGGGGGTGACCTCGGATATTGCCAACAAGCTGGGGATTCAGGATTTTGATCTGGACACCCAGGGTACGGGTAACAGCACCGCCGTGGTGGCCAGCGGCAAGATCAACGAGAAGCTCAGCTTGCGTTATGGGGTAGGGGTGTTCGAACCGGCTAACACCATTGCCTTGCGCTACCTGCTGAGCAAGAAGGTGTACTTGGAAGTGGCCACGGGCGTAGCGAGTTCCCTGGATATCTTCTACAAGCGCGATTTCTAAACCTTGCCCGATCAAAAAATGTAGGAGCGAGCTTGCTCGCGAAAAACGTCAACGATAACGCGTGCATCCTGAATGCACGCGGTGCCCGTGAGTTTTTTCGCGAGCAAGCTCGCTCCTACAAAAAGCCTTAACTGGACTCTCGCTGATTTGATTGCTGTCCAAGGCTCTAAGTTACTCAACTACCAAGCAACCTAATTATTCCATTTGACATTCGCTGCCTAAGCAGTAACATCTCGTCACACATTCACTGCCTAGGCAGTAATAAGGTGACTTTCAATGCCTCACTTCACCCCTGACAACTTTCACAACTGCCACCTCGGGCTGTTGCTGGGCCGCGCCGCGATCCTCAAGGACCGCATCATCGACACCCATATGGAACCCCACGGCATCACCGCCGCGCAGTTCAAGGTGTTGATCATCATGGCCCAGTTCGGCGTCGATACCCCGGCGGAGTTGTGCCGCAACCTGTCCCTGGACAGCGGTTCGATGACGCGCATGCTCGACCGACTGGAGCAAAAAGACCTGCTCAGCCGCAAGCGTTCCGAGCTGGACCGGCGCCAGGTGCAGTTGGTGCTGACCGCCGAGGGCCAGCGCCTGGCGGACATGCTGCCGCACATCGGCGCCAAGGCTCTCAACCAGTTGGCCGGTGTGCTTGAGCCGGGCGAGCTGGAAACCCTGGAGCGGATCCTGAAGAAAATGCTGATCGCTGCGGGTGACCCCATCACGATCCAGCGGGTAGGTAGATCATGAACACACGCGCATTCAGCCTGGTGCTGGCGGCGATGACGTTGGCCGGTTGCGCCAATTACAGCGGCCTCGACACCCAGGGCCAGCGCCTCGACGCCAATACCTTGCACACCGGTAAATCCCTCAGCGGCGTGACGCTGTCGAGCGCCGCCTGGCCGGCCGCTGACTGGTGGAAAAGCCTGGGCGACCCACAGCTCGATGGCCTGATCCAGGAGGCCCTGCAAAACAGCCCCGACATGCAAGTGGCCGATGCCCGCGCCCATCAGGCCGAAGCCGCCGCCTATGCCGCCAACGCCGCCCGTATGCCGACCCTGGATGCCAGCGCCGGCGTGAGCCGTTCGCGCCTGGCCAAGGACCAGGACCCACGCGGGCAGGGCGATGCCTATTCGACGGTGCGCAACATCGGCGCCAGCTTCAATTACAACTTCGACCTGTGGGGCGGCCAGCGCGCCGCCTGGGAAGCGGCGTTGGGCGAGGCCCGTGCTGCCGAAGTCGACCAGCAGGCCGCGCGCCTGACACTGGCCGCGAACGTGGCCAAGGCCTACAGCGACCTGGGCCAGGCCCATATCGTGCGTGACCTGGCCGTCGATGACCTCAAGCGTACCCGCCAGATGCTCGACCTGAGCAAGCGCCGCCTGAGTTCCGGTATCGACAGCGAGTACCAGTTCCAGCAGACCGAGAGCCTGGAAGCCAGCTCTCAGTCGCAACTGATTGACGCGGAAAAACAACTGCAAAGCGCCAAGATCGCGTTGGCTGTGTTGCTCGGCAAAGGCCCGGACCGCGGTGACGAGTTGGCGCGCCCAGCGGTGCTCAAACCCAGCGCCGTGGCCGTGCCGGCGGTGTTGCCTGCCGAGTTGCTTGGCCGTCGCCCGGACTTGGTCGCCGCACGTTGGCGCGTAGAGGCCGCGAGCAAGAACATCGCTGCCAGCAAGACCCGCTTCTACCCCAACCTCAACCTGAGCGCGAGCGCAGGTGCCGAGTCGTTGCTGGGCGATGCGATGTTCGGTTCGGCCAGCCGCTTCTTCAACATTGCGCCGACGATTTCGCTGCCGATCTTTGACGGCGGCCGTCTGCGTGCTGATCTCGATGCCCGCGACGCCGACTACGACCTGGCCGTGGCCCAGTACAACAAAACCCTGGTGCAAGCCTTGGGCGATATCGGCAACAGCCTGTCCCAACTGCGCGACACCGGGCGGCAGATCCAGGCCCAGCAACATGCCGCCGACATCGCGCAGCAGTCCTACGACACCGGGGTGCAACGCTACAGCTCAGGCATCGGTAACTACCTGGATGTGCTCAGCATCGAGCAGCAATTGCTGCAGGCCCAGCGTCAGCTGGCCACCCTGAATGCGGCGCAGATCGACCTGTCGATTCAATTGATGCAGGCCCTGGGTGGCGGGTACCACGTCAACAGCGTGGCCGCGACCACCCCAGCTACACGCACGGAATAATTTGAGGTATTTGTCATGGCCACTGCCGACAGCAACAACGCAACCGAACAACCCAAAGACACCAACCCCCGCAAACGCAAAGTGATGCTGATCGGCCTGGCGCTGATCGTCATCCTGAGTGTGGTGGGCGTGTGGGCCTGGTATGAGTTCTACGGGCGCTTCAATGAAAGCACCGACGACGCCTATGTGAACGGCAACGTGGTGGAAATCACCCCGCTGGTCACCGGCACCGTGGTCAGCATTGGCGCCGACGATGGCGACCTGGTCCATGAAGGCCAGGTGCTGATCAACTTCGACCCCAACGACGCCGCCGTCGGCCTGCAGAGTGCCCAGGCCAACCTGGCCCGCACCGTGCGCCAAGTACGCGGCCTGTACAGCAACGTCGATGGCATGAAAGCCCAGGTCAATGCGCAGAAAGCCGATGTGCAAACCGCCCAGGACAACTACAACCGCCGCAAGACCCTGGCCCAGGGCGGCGCGATTTCCCAGGAAGAACTGTCTCACGCTCGCGACAGCCTGACCGCCGCCAAGAACGCCTTGACCAACCTTGAGCAACAACTGAAAACCACCAATGCCCTGGTGGATGACACCGTGATTTCGTCCCACCCCGATGTGCAAGCGGCCGCCGCGCAACTGCGCCAGGCGTACCTGACCAATGCGCGCAGCACCTTGATCGCGCCGGTCACCGGCTATGTGGCCAAGCGCACCGTGCAACTGGGCCAGCGCGTCCAACCGGGCACCGCGCTGATGGCGGTGATCCCGCTGGACCAGCTGTGGATCGACGCCAACTTCAAGGAAACCCAACTGCGGGATATGCGCATCGGCCAGCCGGTGGATATCGAGTCGGACATCTACGGCAGCGACGTCAAGTACAGCGGCACCGTCGACAGCCTTGGCGCCGGCACGGGCAGCGCGTTCGCCTTGCTGCCCGCGCAGAACGCCACCGGCAACTGGATCAAGATCGTGCAGCGGGTACCGGTGCGCATCCATATCAACGCCGAAGAGCTGGCCAAACACCCGCTGCGAGTGGGCTTGAGCACCGTGGTCAACGTAGACCTGCACGACCAGAGCGGCCCGGTGCTGGCGCAACAGGCGCCGCAAAAAGCCTCGTTCACCACCAACGTGTATGACCGCCAATTGGCCGAGGCCGATGCCATGATCAACCAGTTGATCCATGACAACAGCGTCGCCGCTCCCAAGGCTGCGCAACGCTGATGAGCAATAACGCCTCGTTCACGCCACCCAGCCTGTTGATGGCCACTATTGGCCTGTCGCTGGCGACCTTCATGCAGGTGCTCGACACCACCATCGCCAACGTGGCGTTGCCGACTATCTCCGGCAACCTGGGGGTGAGTTCGGAGCAGGGCACCTGGGTGATCACCTCGTTTGCGGTGAGCAACGCCATCGCCTTGCCGCTCACCGGTTGGTTGAGCCGGCGCTTTGGCGAGGTGAAGCTGTTTTTGTGGGCGACCCTGCTGTTTGTGCTGGCGTCGTTCCTGTGCGGTATTTCCACCTCGATGCCTGAGTTGATCGGCTTTCGGGTTCTGCAAGGTTTGGTGGCAGGGCCGCTGTACCCGATGACCCAGACCTTGCTGATTGCGGTCTACCCACCGGCCAAGCGCGGCATGGCCCTGGCGTTATTGGCGATGGTCACGGTGGTCGCGCCGATTGCCGGGCCCATCCTCGGCGGCTGGATCACCGACAGCTACAGTTGGCCGTGGATCTTTTTCATCAACGTGCCCATCGGTATCTTTGCGGTGATGGTGGTGCGTTCGCAGTTGAAGAAGCGTCCGGTGGTCACCAGTTATCAGCCGATGGATTACGTTGGGCTGCTGAGCCTGATCGTCGGCGTGGGCGCCTTGCAGATCATCCTCGACAAGGGCAATGACCTGGACTGGTTCGAGTCCAACTTCATCATCATGGGTGCGGCCATTTCGGTGATTGCCCTGGCGGTGTTCGTGATCTGGGAGATGACCGACAAGCACCCGGTGGTCAACCTGCGGCTGTTCGCGCACCGTAACTTCCGGATCGGCACCATCGTGTTGATCCTGGGTTATGCGGGCTTTTTCGGCATCAACCTGATCCTGCCGCAGTGGCTGCAAACCCAGATGGGCTACACCGCCACCTGGGCCGGGCTGGCGGTGGCACCGATCGGCATTTTGCCGGTGCTGATGTCGCCGTTCGTGGGCAAGTACGCGCACAAGTTCGACCTGCGCCTGCTGGCGGGCCTGGCGTTCCTGGCGATTGGCTTGAGCTGCTTCATGCGCGCCGGTTTCACCAACGAAGTGGACTTCACCCACATCGCCATGGTGCAGCTGTTCATGGGCATCGGCGTGGCGCTGTTCTTCATGCCTACCTTGAGCATCCTCATGTCCGACCTGCCGCCGCACCAGATTGCCGACGGCGCGGGGCTTGCGACCTTCCTGCGCACCTTGGGCGGCAGCTTCGCGGCCTCGCTGACAACCTGGATCTGGATTCGCCGGGCCGACCAGCACCATGCCTACATGAGCGAGAACATGACCGTCTACGACTCGACCACCCGCGATGCGTTGCAGGCGCTGGGTGGGGCAGGGCAGAAGGCCTATACCCAACTGGACCAGATTCTCACCAGCCAGGCGTACATGATGTCCACCGTGGATTACTTCACGTTGCTGGGGTGGATGTTCATGGGCTTGATGTTGCTGGTGTGGCTGGCCAAGCCACCGTTCACGGCGAAGGCCGGGCCTGCGGCTTCGGGGCACTGATTGTAAGGTCAGCGCGGTCCCTGTGGGAGCTGGCTTGCCTGCGATAGCATCACCTCGGTGCATCTGATACACCGAGGTGTCTGCATCGCAGGCAAGCCAGCTCCCACAGGTTGAACGGTGTTGTGTCAGAGGTTCAGGCGCCAGGCAACGCCAACTGCGGGTTGACGAAGTCAAACGCCGCCAGCTGAAACCCTTGCTCATCCACCTGCAGCGCCCACCCTTGCTTGTCCCAGTCCCCCAGCACAATGCGCTTGGCCGCCTGGTCGCCGATCTGCAACTTATGGATGGCGGGGCGGTGGGTATGGCCGTGGACCAGGGTGCGCACGCCGAACTGCTGCATCACCCGTGGCACTTCTTCAGGGGTGACATCGACAATGTCGTTGGCCTTCATGCGCACTTGAGCACTGCTCTCACTGCGCAACTTGCGCGCCAGTTTGTGACGCGTGCCCAAGGGCAGGTGGCGCAGGATAAACAGTACAACCGGGTTACGCAGGATGCGCCGCAGCTTCATATAGCCGAGGTCGCGGGTGCAGAGGCTGTCGCCGTGCATCAACAGCACTGGCTCGCCATACAACTGCACGACCGTCGGGTCCTTGAGCAAGGTAGCGCCTGCCGCTTTGCAGAACGCCTTGCCGATCAGGAAATCACGGTTGCCGTGCATGATGAAAATCGGGGTGCCGCTGTCGCTCAGCTCGCGCAGAGCCGCGCAGATGGAACGCTGGAAGGGGGTCATGCCATCGTCGCCAATCCAGGCTTCGAAGAAGTCCCCCAGAATGTACAACGCCTGGGCGCCACGGGCGCGGCCGTGGAGCAGATCCAGAAACGCCCGGGTGATGTCCGGGCGCTCCTCTTCCAGATGCAAATCTGAAATCAGCAATATCACCCAACGATCTCGGCTTTCTCGACGATCACGTCTTCGGCTGGAACGTCCTGGTGACCGGCCTTGGAGGTGGTCGATACGCCTTTGATCTTGTCGACAACGTCAGTGCCTTCGGTGACTTTACCGAACACCGCGTAGCCCCAACCCTGCACGTTCTTGCCGCTGTGGTTCAGGAAGGCGTTGTCGGCGACGTTGATGAAGAACTGCGCGGAGGCCGAATGCGGCTCCATGGTACGGGCCATGGCGACGGTGTACTTGTCGTTGGAAAGGCCGTTGTCCGCTTCGTTCTGGATGCTTGGGCGCTTGTCTTTCTTCTCTTTCATGCCCGGCTCGAAACCGCCGCCCTGGATCATGAAGTTACCGATGACACGGTGGAAAACAGTGTTTTCGTAGTGGCCGGCTTTGACGTATTCGATGAAGTTGGCGACGGTGATCGGCGCTTTCTCGGCGTTCAGCTCGATAACGATGTCACCGTGGTTGGTGGTCAGTTTGACTTGAGTCATGTTCGCTACTCTTTTCAGGGAATTCGTGGGTGTGGGCGCCTGGGCACCTTACCTGTCTGGCTAAACGACGGCCAAGGCGCGCAGTTTAGCGTGCCCTGCGGGAATTTCGAGGTGGTTTTTTACCGCCCGGGCAATTAATTGGCCGCGCTCTGTATGTGTCTTGACTGCTTCGGCTATTATGAGCCCTTTGTTTTATCTGGCCCCACCTGGCCACGCACCTGTCTGTTCAAGGATCCTATGAGCAAGCCCACTGTCGACCCTACCTCGAATACCAAGGCCGGACCTGCCGTCCCGGTCAATTTCCTGCGCCCGATCATCCAGGCGGACCTGGATTCGGGCAAGCACACGCAGATCGTCACCCGTTTCCCACCTGAGCCCAACGGCTACCTGCACATCGGCCACGCCAAGTCGATCTGTGTGAACTTCGGCCTGGCCCAGGAGTTCGGTGGCGTCACGCACCTGCGTTTCGACGACACCAACCCGGCCAAGGAAGACCAGGAATACATCGACGCCATCGAAAGCGACATCAAGTGGCTGGGCTTCGAATGGTCCGGTGAAGTGCGCTATGCCTCCAAGTATTTCGACCAGTTGTTCGACTGGGCTGTCGAGCTGATCAAGGCCGGCAAGGCCTATGTGGACGACCTGACCCCCGAGCAGGCCAAGGAGTACCGTGGCACGCTGACCGAGCCGGGCAAGAACAGCCCGTTCCGCGACCGTTCGGTGGAAGAGAACCTGGACTGGTTCAACCGTATGCGCGCCGGCGAGTTCCCGGACGGCGCCCGCGTGCTGCGCGCCAAGATCGACATGGCCTCGCCGAACATGAACCTGCGCGACCCGATCATGTACCGCATCCGCCATGCCCATCACCACCAGACCGGTGACAAGTGGTGCATCTACCCCAACTACGACTTCACCCACGGTCAGTCGGACGCCATCGAAGGCATCACCCACTCCATCTGCACCCTGGAGTTCGAAAGCCATCGCCCGCTGTACGAATGGTTCCTGGACAGCCTGCCGGTCCCGGCGCACCCACGTCAGTACGAGTTCAGCCGCCTGAACCTGAACTACACCATCACCAGCAAGCGCAAGCTCAAGCAACTGGTCGATGAAAAACACGTGCATGGCTGGGACGACCCGCGCATGTCCACGCTGTCGGGCTTCCGCCGCCGTGGCTACACCCCGGCGTCGATCCGCAATTTCTGCGACATGGTCGGCACCAACCGTTCCGACGGCGTAGTCGATTTCGGTATGCTGGAATTCAGCATCCGTCAGGACCTCGACGCCAACGCCCCGCGCGCCATGTGCGTGCTGCGCCCGTTGAAAGTCGTGATTACCAACTACCCGGAAGGCCAGGTCGAGAACCTCCAACTGCCGCGTCATCCGCAGAAAGAAGAGCTGGGCGTGCGCAAGTTGCCATTCGCCCGCGAGATCTACATCGACCGTGACGACTTCATGGAAGAGCCGCCAAAAGGCTACAAGCGCCTGGAGCCGAACGGCGAAGTGCGCCTGCGCGGCAGTTACGTGATCCGTGCGGACGAAGCGATCAAGGACGCCGACGGCAACATCGTCGAACTGCGTTGCTCGTACGATCCGGACACCCTGGGCAAGAACCCTGAAGGCCGCAAGGTCAAGGGTGTGGTCCACTGGGTGCCGGCCGCTGCCAGCATCGAATGCGAAGTGCGCCTGTACGATCGTCTGTTCCGCTCGCCAAACCCTGAGAAGGCTGAAGACAGCGCGAGTTTCCTCGACAACATCAACCCTGATTCCCTGCAAGTACTCACTGGTTGTCGTGCCGAGCCATCGCTTGGCGACGCACAGCCGGAAGACCGTTTCCAGTTCGAGCGCGAAGGCTACTTCTGCGCGGATATCAAGGACTCGAAACCTGGTGCTCCGGTATTCAACCGTACCGTGACCTTGCGAGATTCGTGGGGCCAGTGATTTAAGGGAAACATCGTGCTAACGATCTACAACACGCTCAGCAAGACCAAAGAAGTCTTCAAGCCGCTGGACGGCAACAAGGTGCGCATGTACGTGTGCGGCATGACCGTGTACGACTACTGCCACATCGGCCACGGCCGCAGCATGGTTGCCTTCGACCTGGTGACCCGCTGGTTGCGTTTCAGCGGCTATGACTTGACGTACGTGCGCAACATCACCGACATCGACGACAAGATCATCAACCGTGCCAACGAAAACGGCGAGTCGTTCGACGCGCTGACCGAGCGCATGATCGCCGCCATGCACGAGGACGAGGCACGCCTCAACATTCTCAAGCCGGACATGGAGCCGCGTGCCACGGACCACATCCCGGGCATGCACGCGATGATCCAGACCTTGATCGACAAGGGCTACGCCTACGCCCCAGGCAACGGCGACGTGTACTACCGCGTCGCCAAGTTCATGGGCTACGGCAAGCTGTCGCGTAAAAAGATCGAAGACCTGCGCATCGGCGCGCGTATCGAAGTCGACGAAGCCAAGCAGGACCCGCTCGACTTCGTACTGTGGAAAGCCACCAAGCCGGGCGAGCCGAGCTGGGAGTCGCCCTGGGGCGCCGGGCGTCCGGGCTGGCACATCGAATGCTCGGTGATGTCCACCTGCTGCCTGGGCGAGACCTTCGACATTCATGGCGGCGGCAGCGACCTTGAGTTCCCGCACCACGAAAACGAAATCGCCCAGAGCGAAGCCGCCACAGGCAAGACCTACGCCAACGCCTGGATGCACTGCGGCATGATCCGCATCAATGGCGAGAAGATGTCCAAGTCCTTGAACAACTTCTTCACCATCCGCGACGTGCTGGAAAAGTACCACCCGGAAGTGGTGCGTTACCTGCTGGTGTCGAGCCACTACCGCAGCGCCATCAACTACTCGGAAGACAACCTCAAGGACGCCAAGGGCGCCCTGGAGCGTTTCTACCATGCGTTGAAAGGTTTGCCTGCGGTGGCGCCGGCAGGCGGCGAAGCCTTCGTGGCACGCTTCACCGAAGTGATGAACGACGACTTCGGTACCCCGGAAGCCTGCGCCGTGCTGTTCGAGATGGTGCGCGAGATCAACCGCTTGCGCGAGACCGATATCGACGCAGCGGCGGGCCTGGCGGCGCGTCTGAAAGAACTGGCCAGCGTGCTGGGCGTGTTGCAAATGGAGGCCGATGACTTCCTGCAAGCCGGCGCTGAAGGGCGTGTGGATGCCGCTGAGGTAGATGCACTGATCCAGGCGCGTCTGGCGGCTCGCACCAATAAAGACTGGGCGGAATCCGACCGTATCCGCGACCAACTGACCGCGATGGGTGTGGTGTTGGAAGACGGCAAGGGTGGGACGACGTGGCGGTTGGCTGACTGACCGTTGATAGCTGCACGCTGAATAAAAAAACGCCCCGACTGGTTCGGGGCATTTTTTTGCACTCTCGTTCCCACGCTCTGCGTGGGAATGCATACCGAGACGCTCCGCCTCGCCCGCTCGCCCGAGTGGGGCGGACGCGGAGCGTCCTGGGCGGCGTTACCACGCAGAGCGTGGGAACGATCTGCGCTCCTACAAAAACATCAGCGGCGGCTGCTGACTTCGGCGGGGACGTCATCACCGGCCATGCGTTTGCGGAACAGCGCGGTTCGCGCCAGCAGCAGTGTGGTGACTGGCACGGTGATCGCGAGCAAAATCGGAATCAACCAGCCATGCAACACCGGCCAGGACTTGAGCACCGAAAAGTAGATGATCGACGCCAACGCCACGCTCCACGCCCCCAACGTCGAGGCTAGTGCTGGCGGGTGCATGCGTTGGAAAAATTCTTTCATTCGCAGCAAGCCAATCGCGCCAATCAAGGCAAACAGGCCGCTGAGCAACAGCAACGCCGCCACGATAATTTCAACCCATAACGGCATCATTCAATCACCTCGCCACGCAGCAGGAATTTGGCCAGGGCGAACGAGCCGACGAAGCCGAACAGCGCGATCAATAGCGCCGCTTCAAAGTAAGTGTCGCTGGCATAGCGAATACCCAGGGTCAGCATCATCAGCATCGCCAGGATGTACAAGTAGTCCAGCGCCAGTACCCGGTCCTGGGCCGAGGGGCCTTTGAACAGCCGCACCAGGGTCAGCACCATGGCCAGGGAGAACAGGAACAGGCTGAACAGGATCGCATTGGCGAGCAGGGCGCTCATTCGAAGATCTCCATCAGGGGCCGTTCGTAGGCGTGCTTGAATTGCTGGATAAACGAGGCTTCGTCATCCAGGTCGAAAACGTGCAGCAGCAGGATGCTGCGGTCCAGGGCCAGCTCCGACCAGACGGTGCCGGGGGTCACGCTGGTGATCATCGCCAGCACAGCCAGACCGTTGGCGTCGCGCAGGTCCAGGGGGATCTTGATAAAGCGCGAGCGCGGTGGGCGGGAGCCGCAGGTGAGTACGCCCCATGCCACGTGCAGGTTGGAGATGATCACATCGAGGCCGACCCGGAAAAACAGGCGGATGATCACCCCAGGGCGGCGGATGCGGATCGGCAGCGGGCGCAGCGGCGCCATCATCAGCGGCGCAAGAAAGCCCAACAGTGCGCCCAGCAGCAGGTTGCCGGGGCTGATCGACAAGTTCAGCACCAGCCACAATACCCACAACGCCAACGACAGCCAGGGAGCCGGGAACAGACGCTTCATGGCTGCACCTCCAGGGCGGCGGCCTTGGCTTCAGGGCTCGGCACTGGCCGGGTCGCGAGCACTGCCATCACGTAGTGTTCCGGGTTGTTCAGGCTTTCGGCAGTGGCCTGGGTGTAGCGCATCAGCGCCTCGGCCTTGAAGGTCAGCGCGATGCTCAACCCCAGCAGCAGGAAGATCGGCACACACTCGTAGCGGCGCAGCAGCGGTGATGGGCGTTCTTCCGGGGTCCAGAAGCGCTGGATGCCGAGGCGGGCGAAAGCGATGAGCGAGGCCAGGCCAGAGAGAATCAGCAGCGCCACCAGGCCCCAGGCCGCCGGGCGGATGGACTCGTCCACGGCGTTGCCCAAGCCCAGTGGGTTGATCAGCGCGCTCAACAGGCTGAGCTTGCCGATAAACCCGGACAGCGGCGGCATGCCGATAATCAGCAGCGCGCAGGCGATAAAGCTCAGGCCCAGGAAGGCCATGGTCCAAGGGATGACCTGGCCGATCACTGCTTTTTGCTCATCGTCCAGGTTCACGCCCGGGCGCGGATGCAGCGATTCCATGGCTTTGGGCAGCGCATCAATCTCCTCATCCAGCGGCAGGTCGTTGGCCGAACGCGAACGCTCGATCAACTCCGCCAGCAAAAACAGCGCACTCAATGCCAGGGTGGAACTGACCAGATAGAACAGCGCCCCCGCGGTCAGGCTCGGCTGGGCAAACCCTACCGCTGACAGCAGGATACCCGCCGACACCAGGATACTCAGGCTGGCCATGCGCTCCAGACGCTGCGCCGCCACCATCGCCAGTGCCGCGCAAATGATGGTCGCCATGCCGCCATACACCAGCCAATCGCCGCCAAACAGTGCCGAAGCCCCGGCCTGGCCGGAGAACAACAGGGTCCACAGGCGCAGCACGGTGTACACGCCGACCTTGGTCATGATCGCGAACATTGCCGCCACCGGCGCGCTGGCGGAGGAATAGGCGGGTGCCAGCCAGAAGTTCAGCGGCCACATGCCGGCCTTGGCCAGGAACGCCGTAGCCAGGATCGCTGCACCAGCATGCAACAGGCCGCGATCAGCCTCCGGCACCAGCGGGATCTTCAACGCCAGGTCGGCAAAGTTCAGCGTGCCGGTGACGCCGTAGATCATCGCCGCGCCAATCAGGAACAGCGACGACGCCAGCAGGTTGATCGCAATGTAATGCAGCCCCGACGATACCCGCGCACGGCCGGAACCGTGCAGCATCAGGCCGTAGGAGGCGGCCAGCAGCACTTCGAAGAACACGAACAGGTTGAACAGGTCGGCGGTGAGGAAGGCGCCATACAGCCCCATCAGTTGGATCTGGAACAGGGCATGGAAGCTGGTGCCCGCACGGTCCCAGCGGGCCATGGCGAACAGCAGCGCGCTGACGCCGATAACCCCGGTCAGCACCAGCATCATCGCCGACAGTTGGTCCACCACCAGGACGATGCCGAACGGCACCTGCCAGTTGCCCGGCAGATACACACCAATCGAGCCGGGGCCGCCTTGTTGCGTCCAGTACAACAGCAGCACGGCAACGCCCAGTCCGGCGATGCTGGAGCACAGATTGATCTGGGCTTTGAGTGGGCGGCGTTTCTCGCCCAGCATCAGCATCAGCCCGGCGGTGAGCAGCGGCAGCAGGATCGGCGCGACGATCAGTTGATTCATCCACGTCATTCCTTGGGCTCCCGGCCGTCTACATGGTCAGTGCCCGTGAGGCCCCGGGATGCCAGCAGCACCACCAGAAACAACGCGGTCATGGCGAAGCTGATCACGATGGCCGTGAGCACCAGGGCCTGGGGCAGTGGATCGGTGTAGTTGAGCAGGTCTTGGGGCACGCCGTCCTTGATGATCGGCTCCTTGCCGATAAACAGGCTGCCCATGCTGAAGATGAACAGGTTGACGCCGTAGGACAGCAGGCACAAACCCATGACCACCTGGAACGTCCGTGGCCGCAGGATCAACCAGACGCCGGAGGCCGCCAGGACCCCAATGGCTATTGCGATGACTTCTTCCATCAGGCGGCTCCTTCGGTTGCAGCAACCACTTTGGGCTGGTTGCTCGGTTTATGCGCGCGCACCGACTGGTGGCCGAGGGCGGTGAGCATCAACAGGGTCGAGCCCACGACCATGGCGTACACGCCGACGTCAAAGAACAGCGCACTGGCGATATGAATATCGCCCAGTAACGGCAGGCTGAAATGCCAGGTATGCGTAGTGAGGAACGGGTACCCGGCGAACAGCGCGCCCAGCCCGGTCAAGGTGGCCGACAGCAGGCCGAAGCCCATCCAGCGCATGGGCCGCAGGCTCATCTGCGCCTCGACCCACTGGGTACCGGCGACCATGTATTGCAGGATAAACGCCACCGACATCACCAGCCCGGCGACGAAACCACCCCCAGGTTGGTTGTGGCCACGCATGAACAGATAAAACGACACCACCAGCGCAATCGGCAGCAGCAGGCGCACCAGCACCGCCGGCACCATCATAAAGCCCAGGGCGGTGTCGCTGGCCTGGCGCGGGTTGACCAGGTCGGTGGCCACGTCCGGTGCCAGTTGGCGCTGTTGGGGTGGCAACTCCATGCTTTCCTTGGACGGGCGGAAGCGGCGCAGCAAGGCGTACACGGTCAAGGCCACGGCGCCGAGTACGGTGATTTCGCCCAGGGTGTCGAAGCCACGGAAGTCCACCAGCATCACGTTCACCACATTGCTGCCACCGCCTTCGGGCAAGGCACGGCTTAAGTAGAACGAGGAGATATCGTTGGGCGTCTGGCGGGTCAGCATCGCGTAGGACAACAGCGCCATGCCGCCGCCCACCACAGTGGAGAGCAGCAAGTCACGCAGGCGGCGGATACGCGCCTTGCGCAGCGAGCTGGGCAGGGGTGAGACCTCTTCGATCCGCCTTGGCAGCCAGCGCAGGCCGAGCAGGATCAGCACGGTGGTGACCACTTCCACCACCAATTGGGTGAGGGCCAGGTCCGGCGCCGAGAACCACACGAAGGTGACGCAGGTCATCAGGCCGCACACGCTGACCATGGTCAGGGCCGCCAGCCGGTGGTACTTGGCTTGCCAGGCGGCGCCGAGGGCGCAGGCAATCGCCAGCAACCACAGGGTGACGAAGACGATGGAACCCGGGATTTTCGGGCGGTCGCCCCAGCTGAGGCCACTGTTGATCATCGGGATCATCGCGCCGATCACTGCCAGCAGCACCAACAGGAACAACTGGGTTTGCAGGCGCTTGGTGCTGATGCGTTTCTCGATCCGGCGCACGCCGCGCATCATCACCACCAGGCAGCGCTCGAAACCGCGCTTGCCGTTGAAGTAGCCGATCAGCGGTGGGTATTCGAAGCGGCCACGCTTGAGTTGCTTGCGCAGCATCAGGTACAGCACCACGCCGCCGGTCATTGCCACCAGGCTCATGATCATCGGCGCGTTCCAGCCGTGCCAGATCGCCAGGCTATATTCCGGTAGCGTACCGCCCACCACCGGCAGGGCGGCAGCGGCGAGAATCGAGCCGACCACCTGGGCCGGAAAAATCCCCACCAGCAGACAGGTGAACACCAACAGCTCGACGGGTGCGCGCATCCAGCGCGGCGGCTCGTGGGGCGTGTGCGGCAAGTCGGTGGCGGGCGGGCCGAAGAACACGTCCACGGTAAAACGCAGGGCATAGGCCACGCTGAATGTACCGGCAATGGTCGCGATCACCGGCAGGGCGATTTCCACCCATTGGGTCGACGAGATAAACACGGTTTCGGCAAAGAACATCTCTTTGGACAGGAAGCCATTGAGCAACGGCACCCCGGCCATGGACGCGCTGGCGACCATCGCCAGGGTCGCGGTAAACGGGATCAGGCGCACCAGCCCACTGAGCTTGCGGATATCCCGCGTGCCGCTTTCGTGGTCGATGATGCCCGCCGCCATGAACAGCGAAGCCTTGAAGGTGGCGTGGTTGAGAATGTGGAATACTGCGGCAACTGCGGCCAGTGGGCTGTTGAGGCCCAGCAGCAGGGTGATCAGCCCGAGGTGGCTGATGGTGGAATAGGCCAGCAGGCCCTTGAGATCGTTTTGAAACATGGCGCAGTAAGCGCCGAGGAGGAGAGTGAGGGCGCCGGCACCGCCGACGATCCAGAACCATTCTTCGCTGCCGGACAGCGACGGCCACAGGCGGGCCAGCAGGAACACGCCGGCCTTCACCATCGTCGCCGAGTGCAGGTAAGCCGAAACCGGGGTGGGCGCCGCCATGGCATGGGGCAGCCAGAAATGGAAGGGGAACTGCGCGCTTTTGCTCAAGGCGCCGATCAGCACCAGGGCGAGCATGACCGGGTACAGCGAATGCGCGCGAATCTGATCGCCCGCCGCCAGCACCTGGTCCAGGTCATAGCTGCCGACGATATGCCCCAGCAGCATCACTCCCGCCAACAGGCACAGCCCACCTGCGCCAGTGACCATCAGCGCCATATACGCCCCGCGTCGCGCATCTGCACGGTGGTGCCAATAGCCGATCAACAGGAACGAGAACAGGCTGGTCAGTTCCCAGAAGAATACGATCTGGATCAGGTTGCCGGAGATCACCAAACCCAGCATTGCGCCCATGAACGCCAGGAAAAATGCAAAGAAACGCGGCACCGGGTCGTCCGGCGACATGTAGTAGCGCGCATACAGCGACACCAGCGTGCCGATGCCCAGCACCAGCATCGAGAACAGCCAGGCAAACCCATCCATGCGCAACACGAAGTTGAGCCCCAGGCTGGGCAACCACATGAATTCTTCGCGGATCACGCCACCGTGGGCGATCTGAGGGTAGAGCAGGGCGACTTGAATAGTACCGACCAGTGCCAAAAGGCCGGCCAACAGCGATTCGGTGTTACGTGCGTTATGCGGCAGCAAGGCCGCCAGACAGCTGCCGATAAAAGGCAGAAGCAGTAGAACTATCAGGGACATAGGCTTCTAATCTGCGGGAGTTTGGGATGCATCATACGTGCCGCTTTCACGATCACCAAACGGCAAGATGTGGCAGGATCCTACAAGGTAGGCTGAAACCTCCCATTTGGCACTGTTTCAACCTGCCCTTGAATTAAAATGCAGACCTCTGTGGGAGCCGTTATCTGCAGCGACGCCGTACCTGTGGCGAGGGAGCTTGCTCCCGTGACGGGCTGACAGTCGACGCTTATCTCCCTGACACCCCACGATCCAATTGTGGGAGCTGGCTTGCCTGCGAAGACGGCCTGACAGCCGACACCTATCTCCCTGACACCCCGCGATCAAACTGTGGGAGAGGGCTTGCTCCCGAAGGCGGTCTGGCAGTCTAGACGGTTGGATTGTGTACATATCCATTGCTGCGGTAACGGCTACTTAGGGTTCCGCCTGACGGCGGGTCACTTTGGAAAAGAGCCGGAATGCCGGCCCAGCCCAAAGTAACCAAAGGGCTCTTGCCCCACCACTCGGCACCTCGCCTAGGCTCGGTGTGCCCGAACACAGTCTTGAATCCGTGGGCCGCCGCCATGCGCCATCCATGGCGCGGGGCGGCTAACCCGGCGTCCTGTCGGGTTACCCACGAATTCAAGCCTGCGTTCGGCCAGCGTGGTTTAACGGGGCGCCTGAGATCAAGATCACAAGCAGATCAAGATCAAGAGCGGCTCGCTTCGCATCGTGGTTACCGTTGATCGCAAACTACCCCTGCCGCTCCTCCTCCAACGCCTCTGCCAACTCAACGGCCTTCTGCCCCTTGGTCTTCAATTCACTCACAATCACCGCCACCACAATCAGCACCGCGCCCAGCATCGCGATCGGTGGGAACCGCTCCCCGGCGATTCGCCCCACAACGCCTGCCCACACCGGCTCACCGGCATAAATCAACGTCGCCCGCGTTGGCGAGACACTCTGCTGGGCCCAGTTCATCGCCACTTGGATCACCGCACTGGTCAAGCCCAGGCCCACGGCACTGAACAGCAACAGCCAGGAAAAGCCCGGCAACGCCTCGCCCATGGGCACCACCATCATGAAGGACAGCACCGAAGCGGTGGCCAGTTGCACCACGGTCACCCGACGAATATCCACCTGGCCGGCAAATGCGCTGATCAAGATGATCTCGGCCGCTATGGCCACTGCACCGATCAAGGTGGCGATTTCACCCGCGCTGAAATTCAGCGAGGCCCCCGCCGGGCCGGTCAACAGCATCAACCCCGCAAACGCCAACATGATGCCGATGCTGGGCATCAAGCCGGGGCGACGGCCAAGCACCAGCCACTGCAACAGCGGTACGAACGGCACATACAAGGCGGTGATAAACGCCGATTGGCTGCTCAAGATGGTTTGCAGGCCAATGGTCTGCAAACCGTAGCCGAACATGATCGCCACCCCGATAAACACCCCGGCCTTCAATTCGAACAGGGTCAGGTCGCGCAGGGTGCGCAAGGAAAAGAACCCCACCACAATCGTCGCTGCCGCGAAGCGCAGCCCCACAAAAAACATCGGCCCGCTGACCGCCATGGCGTGCTGCACCAGCAAAAAGGTGCCGCCCCAGATCATGGTGATCACCACCAGGATGCATTCGGCTTTACTGAAACGGTTGAAACGCGAAGGGGAGTTCGGGGCGGTCATGGCGGCTCGGTCTTGCAAGGGGAAATCACGGACCGCACAATGCGCCGCACGCTGGGCAGTATACTGCGCACACCCACCTATTGAGCAATATAGTGCACAAAGAAAATCCGCAACGGGCTTCGGTCCTGCAGCACGTCAGCCAGAACGTTCGTCGCCTGCGCCATGCCGCCGACTTGAGCCAGACCGCGCTCTCGGAAAAATCCGGTGTCAGCCGGCGCATGCTGGTGGCGATAGAAGCGGGAGAGAAGAACGTCAGCCTGTCGACCCTGGACCGTGTCGCCGAAGCGTTGGGCGTGGCGTTCAGTGATCTGATTCAGGCGCCGGATGTGCGCGACCACAGCCGTATCAATGAGCTGGCCTGGGCGGGCGAGATTGTCGGCAGTAAGGCGGTGTTGCTGGCCAAGGCTACGGCACGGCGTGAGGTCGAATTATGGGAGTGGCGGCTGGAGCCCGGTGACCGTTATTGCCCGGACCCTGACTTGGAAGGGTGGAGCGAACAACTGTTTGTGTTCGAGGGCAGCCTGACGCTGGTGATAGGTGATCAGGAAAATCTCATCGAGGCTGGAGAGTTCTTTATGTTCGCCAGCCACCAGCCCCATGCTTATCGCAATGATGGGAATGCGGCGGTACGGTTTGTTCGAAATGTGGTGATTTGAGCAACAATAAGGGCGAACTGGCATGAGTGAATCCACCCGCGTTGCAGATGTACTGATCATCGGCGGTGGCCTGAGCGGCACGATGCTGGCCGTGCAACTGCTTCGCCTGCCGGGCACGCGGCGTATCCTGATAGTCGAACCCCGTGCTGAGTTGGGGCGCGGCGAAGCCTACAGCGCGGTCGAACTGGGCCATACGCTGAACGGCAATGCGGCGCGTATGAGCGTTGACCCGGACAATGCCGACGACCTGACCCAATGGCTCACCGACTACATCAGCGCCGGCGGATGGCCCGAGTCGAACCAACAGCATGTGCCTATCAGCGAGCTGTTCCCGCCACGGGGGCTTTTCGGCTTGTACGCGCAGCAGCGTCTGGCACAAGCCAAGGCGCTTTCTACATCGAGCGTCGAGCACATCCGCGCCGAAGGGGTAGACCTGCAAGTCGATGCCACCTCGGTGTTGTTGACCCTCGATACTGGCGAGCAACTGCGCGGCGCCTGTGCGGTATTGGCCACCGGCATGTTCCCTGCTGCGCGCACTCCGCAGACCGAGTCCACAGGATTGAATGCCGCCGCGTTGGACCCTTGGGATGTACCCGCGATGACCCGGCTCGACCCACAATCGACCGTGCTGATCATCGGCTCGGGCCTGACCATGGTCGATGCCGTGGTCTCCCTGGAGCAGGCCGGGCATCGCGGACCTATCGAGGTTTTTTCGCGGCACGGCCTGTTGCCCCATGTACGCCGGCAACCGCCGAACTGGGACGACTTCCTCGCCGCCGACCACAGCCTGAGCAGCCCCCGACAATTGCTGCGTGAGGTGCGACGCCAATGCCAGCTCGCGCTGGCGCAAGGCACAGACTGGCAGGCGCCGCTGGACACGGTGCGCGGGCATATCGCGCGGCTGTGGAGCCAGGCCAGTGAGGCCCAGAAGCGCCAGTTCGTTCGGCATGTACGGCCTTGGTGGGAAAGCCATCACCACCGTTCTCCGCCCTTGAGTGCGCAGTTGGTAGCGCGGTTGCAGGGGCAAGGGCGGTTGCGGATTCAGGCGGCGTCGTTCAAGGGCTTGGTGCCGTCGCAGAAGGGGGTTGCCATTGCGGTGCGCTACCGTGGCGAGGATGTGATCACCCAGGTGTTGGGCGCTGCGCTGATCAATTCCAGCGGCATCGAATACGACTGGCGCCGGGTGGCCCGACCTTTACCGCGGCAACTGCTCAAGCGCGGGTTGATCCATCCTGGGCCGCTGGCGCTGGGGATTGCGGCGGATGCGACGGGGGCGGTGCGGGATGCTCGCGGCGAGGTCAGCCAGCGACTGTTCGCCATGGGGCCTCCGTTGCGGGGCATGTGGTGGGAGAGCACGGCGGTGACCGATGTGGCGCTGCAGGCCAAGGCACTGGCCGCCAGGCTGGCACGGCGCTGAATGTTGGAGCTGGCATTGATTGCCCCAATGCAAGTAACCGGTAATCTTGTGGCGAGGGAGCTTGCTCCCGCTGGAGTGCGAAGCGCTCCCAGGATCTTGGGGCCGCTGCGCAGCCCAGCGGGAGCAAGCTCCCTCGCCACAGTGCAGCGTTCCCACATCTGGATCGAGGATCAGTGATTGATTCCCCCGACCCTCACCAACCCCGCTTCAAGCCCAAACACCTCAACCCCCTGCGGCGTCGATTGCCCGGTGGTGACTTTTACCCGCTGCACCGGTTTATCCATCGCCGTCCGATACTCCACCGTCATGTCCGCCTGGATCGCCTGGCTGGGAATCACGATCGCCTGGTCATTGTTATAAGTGACAATCGTCAACCTCGCACTCATGCCCAGGCGCACCCGTTGTAACTGCTGGGGCGTCAGGGTGGGGATCGACAAGGTCACCGGAAACTGCGCACTGCCCTGGCTGTCGCTGGCGATGGCCAGGCCGCTGACCACGCTGACTGAACCTGTCAGCCGCTCGCCATCAAAGCCATCGCCCATGACTTCAACGGTCTGGCCCTGACGCAGCTGGTTGATATCCAGCTCTGAGACCTTGGCCACGATTTTCAAGCGTTCGATATTGGCCAGCCCGAACAGCACCTGGCCCTGGCTGACCTTGCTGCCGGCCTGCACCGGCGCGTTGTTAGTCCCGCCACCTTGAGCGGTACTGGTGCTGCCGGGCGCCGGTACCACGATGCCGGAGAAGGGCGCCTTGACCTCCTTGCCTTCGAGCAGTGTTTGCAAGGCTTCGTACTTCACCGTGGCATTGGTCAGCTCCATTTCGGCGATCTGCCGGTATTCGCCCTGGCCTTGGTCCAGGGCTTGTTGCAGCTCACTGCGCGCCGCCACCAAGTCCAATTGCTGTTGCTGGGTTTGCTGTTTGAGGTCATCCAGTTCGTTGCGCGGGATGATGCCGCGCTTGAACAGGTTTTCGCTCTCGGTGAGTTTGCGTTGGGTGTTGCCCGCGGTCATTTCAGCGGTGCGTAAACTGCGACGGGCGCGGCTGACGGTGGGGCTGCTGCCCCAGTCCTGCATTTCCTGCACGGTGCGTCGGGCCTTGAGTTGCGCGGAGAGGGCGTCGCGCAGCTGTACTTCAAGCGTCGCCGGGTCCATGCGCAACAGGACTTGGCCGGCCTCAACGCGCTGGCCTTGTTCGACCAGGTTGGCCAGCACATTGCCGTCGAATGGCGCCGTCAGGACGACGGTGGTGTCAGGCTCGATCTTGCCCACCAGCCCGATCTGGTGCACCAACGGGTCGGGCTTTACGGCCAGCCACTGTTCGCCTGTACCCGCCTGCTCAGCCCCGCTGCGTTGACTGAGCAGGGCGGCGGCCGCGCCGGCCAACAGCAGGAACAAGGCAACGGCCAGCAGGGATTTTTTATTAGTAGTCATTAAGGGCAATTTCCCAACTTTCCAGCGTCATGCCCAGGGTCAGGTCAAGCTGAGTCTGGGCGTTCAAATAAGCGATCAGCGCATTGAGCTGGGCGTTTTCGGCGTTGCGCAGGTCGGTCTCGAAGCTCAGCACCTGAAAGTTGGTGGAGCGCCCGGCGCTGAGCTTTTCCCGCTCGATCTCGATCTTGCGCCGCGACAACTCCACGGCGCGCTTGGATATTTCATATTGGCGCCAGCGGGTGCCAAGGTCACGCACCACATTGTTGACGTTGCGCTCCAGCTCCTGGCGGGCGTCGGTAATGCGGATTTCCTGGTCTTCTACATTTACCCGTGCACGCACTTCGGCCTGGCGCGTGCTGATATCGCCGATAGGGATCTGCACTTGCACCCCGGCGTAACTGTCCCAGGTGCGGTTATTGTTATGGCCGTTGTCGTTATCGGTGGCGGCGCGTATTTGGTTGGCGCCGGCGACCAGGTCCACCTGCCAGCGCCCGGAATCCTTGGCGATCACCAGGTCGAGGTCGGCCTGTTGGCTACCGAGCAGGGCAGCGAGGTATTCCGGTTGCTGGTTTTGCGCGAGGTTGAAGGCCTGGCGTTTGTCGATCTCCATGGGGGTGGCTTCCAGGGCCTCGGTGGCGCGCACCGGTGTCGACAAGTCCAGGGCCAGCAGGCGCAGCAACGCCAGGCGGCTGGTGTCGAGTTGGTTGCGCGCTTCTTCCACGCCTAATTGCTGGGTGGCGATATCGGCTTCGGTCTGCACGATCTCGAATTCGGCCATGCGCCCGGCGCTGATCAGCGCTTTGTTCACCTCCAGTAAAGTATTGGAGCGTTTGAGCGCTTCCTGGACGATCACCAACTGTTCCTGGGCGCGCAACAATTCGCGGTAGGTGGCGATGATCTGGCTGATGGTCTGCGCCACGGTGGCCTTGAGGTTCAGGCGGTTGGCCTGCTCGGCCAGGCGCGACAGGCGCAGCGGTGCGGTGGTGGCATCCCAGCCGGCCCCGCGCATCAGCGGTTGGATGATCGCAAGGTCCAGGCCGTCGCTGCGGTAGCGGCCGGCGCGGTTGGCGTTGTTCAACTGCTGGGTCCAGGCCATGCTCAAGCGCGTGCCGTATTCGCCGAGCAGGCTGCTGGTGGGCGCGACGTTGGCGTTGCGCGCATTGTCTTGGGAGCCGCGGGTGCTGCGGTAATAGCTGTTGAGGGTGAGTTTGGGGTTGAACACGTCTTCGGCCACGCGCAGGTCGAATTTCTGCGCCACCCGTTGCAGGTAGGCGCTGCGGATCGCCGGGTTATTACGCAGGCCCAGGTACACCGCGTCCCCCAGGGTCATGGTGGTGGCCTGGGCATTCAGCGAGACGCTACGCTCGTAGCCGCTGCGGGTGGTGCTGGGTGCCTGAGGGTTGATCACCACGTCGGCGGCCATGCCCGGCAGGCTGATCAGCATGAGCAGCGGTAGGTACTTATTCATCGCGCAGGGCCTCGACCGGCTGCAAGCGTGAGGCCGACACCGCCGGGTAGATGCCAAAAAACAAACCCACCAGCAACGTACTGCCCACGCCCAGGGGCAGGGCAGCCACTGCCAACGCAAAGGCCCAGCCCGACAGCCACGCATACAGCCAGGCAGCGGTCATGCCCAGGACTGCGCCGCACAGCGCACCCAAGGCGGTGAGGGTGACCGCTTCGAGCAAAAACAGATTACGGATGTCCCGCTGGCGCGCGCCCAGGGCCATGCGGATGCCGATCTCACGGCGGCGTTCCGAGACGTTCATCAGCATCACGTTCATCACCCCGACACCGCCGCCCACCAGGGAGATCGCGCCGAGGGCCAGCAGCAGATAGGCGAAGGTGCGGCTTTGTCGGGTCATGCCATCGATCATTTGCTGGGGCACTGTGATGTCGACGCTATGGTCGGTGAGCTGGGGTTGCAGCGCGGCGGCGGCGTCCCTGGCTATGCGTTCCATGTCCTGCCCCGGCGCCGCGCGGATGAGCACGTTGTTGATCTGCGGGTTGGCATAGATGCGGCGCATGCCCTCGGCGGGAATAAACAGCGATTCGTTGGCCTGCACCGGCATCAGCATGGCCCGGGGTTGGTTGTGCAGGATGCCCACCACCAGAAACAGGTAATCGTTGATACGCACACGGTCACCCAGCTGCAGCGGGTCACCTGGCGCGCCGAGGGCCTGGGCGAGCTGGTCGCCGATCACCGCGTAGGTTTCGTTGGCATCGAAGGGTGACAGGAAGCGCCCCTCACGCAGCGCCAGGCGCATGGCGTCCTGGATACCGGCAGTACTGCCGACAAAGTTGGCATTGGCGGTCCGCCCATGAAACACAATGGGCCCGCTGAACAGGCTGAGTGCGCCGATATGAGCGATGCCCGGCACTGCCCGGCGTACCGCATCCAGGTCGAGCTGGGTGCGCATCGGCACATTGCTGCTGCCCTTGGACGGGAACTGGGCGATGAGGGTGTCGGTACCCATGTCCTTGAAAATCATCGCCGCATCCACCGCCGCGTTGTGGCCGATATTGATCAGCGCCACCACCGAGGAACTGCCGATGACGATCCCCAAGAGCGCCAGGATCGAACGCTTGCCCAGGGTACGCAGGCTGATAAAGGCTTCGTGCAGCAACTGGCTGAGGCTCTGCTCGACCCGCAGGCTCATGGGCGCCCGGCCTCATGCACCACGCCGTTGCACACCAGGATCTTGCGCTCCAGACGCTCGGCAATGTGGGGGTCGTGGGTGACGATGATCAGCGTCACCTGTTGGTCACGGTTGAGGTTCAACAGCAGGTCCATGATCTCTTGGGCGGTAGTGCTGTCGAGGTTGCCGGTGGGTTCGTCGGCCAGGATCACCGAGGGTTTGCCGACCAAGGCGCGGGCAATGGCCACACGTTGGCGCTGCCCACCGGAGAGGTCGGCGGGGCGATGGTGGGCGCGTTCGGCGAGGCCGACTTGTGCGAGCATGCGCTGGGCGTGTTCCACCGATTCATGCCGCGACACGCCGCGATAACTCAAGGGCAGTGCGACGTTGTCCAGGGCACTTAGGCGTGGCAGCAGGTTGAAGCTCTGGAACACGAAACCGATCTGCTGGTTGCGGATCGCCGCCAGCTCATCGGGGGTGGCGTTGAAAATATCGTGGCCGGCAAAGTGGTACTGGCCGCAGTTGGGCAGGTCCAGCAGGCCGAGGATATTGAGCAGGGTGCTTTTGCCGGAGCCAGAGGCACCGAGAATGCCGCAGCTGTCACCGCTGGCGATAGACAGGCACACGTCATTGAGAATGCTCAATTCTTGCCCGGCGAGCTGATAGCGCTTACCGATGCCTTGCAGGGAAATCAAGCCGGGTTGCGCGGGGGTCTGTGTCATCATGACTACGCCTGCAGTCTCGACGGTACCGCCTTGCTCCCCGAAACTCCTTGTAACAAGTTCAGAAGCTGCCTGTAGCCGTCACGGACTGGTTTTATTTCTTGTTTTTAAAATATTGTTTGAATAGTAACTGCCTTCCTGACGCTTCGCCAGCCGTCGAGGTAGAGCGGTTTTACCGGTTGAAACGATTTTATCAGCGGGTATCAGAGGTGGGTAAAACCCCTACGATTTGCCTCAAAAGCCCGGATATAAGGGCTTTGCATGATATGGCGGAGTGTCACTACTTGCTTTCGACGGGCCGCCCCGGTATAAAAAATCAAATTATTTTTTAAAACAATATTTCCGCCGTGGAACCCATATGGTCGCGAAGAAACTCAGCGCTCCAAACGTTACCAAGACTCGATTGCTGGATGCGACAGAGGCTCTTTTCATCAAGTACGGCTATGACGCCGTGTTGCTACGGCAGATAACCGAGCGTGCCCAGGTCAACCTGGCGGCGGTGAACTACCACTTCGGGGACAAGGACTCCCTGATGAAAACCTTGCTGATGCAGCGCCTGGAGCCCCTCAACGAGCAACGCCTGGAACTGCTGGCGCGCTGTGAAGCCGAATCCGATGGCCCGCTCGATTGCGACACACTCCTGGGCGTGCTGTTTGCCCCGGCCATGGGCCTGGAGCGCAGCGACCCGGCCAGCGGGGAAGGGCGTTCGTTCATTCGCTTCCTGGGCCGGGTCTACAGCGACACCTCGCCGTTTATCCAGGAATACCTCAAGGTCCATTACCAGCCGGTGTTCCAGCGCTTCTTCGAAGCCTTCGCCCTGGCCCTGCCGGATTTGCCACGTAATGAACTGGGGGTGCGCCTGCAGTTTGCCCTCAAGGCCATTTCGGGCGTCATGGCAGGCACCGAACTGCGCCTGCTGATGAACTCCATGAGCCTGGGCCGCCCGGCCACGGATGCCGAGGTGATGGCCAAGCTGATCACGCTGGTGTCGGCGGCGATTCGGGTGCCGCAGCAAAGCCAGGAAGCCGAAACGGCACTGGCCAAGGTGCTGGAAACCCAGCGCGCCCTACGCGAACACCACGCCCTGTAGGAGCGAGCTTGCTCGCGAAAAACATCAACGATAACGCGAGCATTCTGGCTAACCGCGGCGTCATTGCGTTGTTCGCGAGCAAGCTCGCTGCTACAGAGGTTGGCCCTTTTTCGGAGCCAAAAAACAGGCAAAAAAAAGCCCGCTGGGGCGGCGGGCTTGATATGCAACGTTTGTAACGGATGAGGCTTCACACTACGTCTCGGCTTGTGAATAAAACGTGAAAAATATGTAAGAGAAAGTGTGAATGTGTCGATGTACGTAAAGCTGCTCTCCAGCTGTCGCTAAATCTTCCAGCGTGCGGCACTTTTGCCAAGCCGTTGACGCATCTGATCGACGTTCGCCGCCAGTTGCAGGGTCAACAGGCGATACCCATCCAGCGCGCTGTAAACCGGTGCATCAAGCGCAGGCTCGCTGGCATGGGCGTGACCGGTACGCTCCAATCGCTCCGTCACCCCCGATTTCAACGCGCGTGCCATCCCCACCAACTGCACCCGAATTTGCCGATGCTCGGCTTTCAACATGACTTGCATCCGAGCCGTGGCCTGCTCATCACGCGGGTCTGGCCGGGTATTGCCCAGAATCTCCAGGGTGCTGATGCACAGGCGCAGGTGACGCTGGATCGCGTCCAGTTCAGTCATGGAAATCCGCACTTCCTTGGACACCGACGGCATCAACGAACGCAGTTGCACCATCGCCCCGTTCAAACGGTTGAGCAGCTTGAGGTGTTCATCGTCAGTCACGGACTGGCCATTGATGATCCGGTTATAAATCTGCGCGCAGTCACGCAGGGCGCTGGCCAGGTTGTAGCGCCACGAATACACGGCGTACAACGGCAAGGCAAAGGAAAACGCCAGGGCCAGCACAATGCCGATGAGGATATCGACGGTGCGCCACAGGCCATCGGAGATCGGGTTGTCGCCATGGCCGGCGACGATAAACACCGTGATCGCCGACAGCAGCGCGATATAACCGCCCTTGCCGATGGCGTGATAGGAAAAGAATCCGCACACCACGGACATCAACAGATAGGTGAGCAACGGCAGGCCGAAGTAAGCCTGTTGTACCACCAGCAGCAAGCCGACGCTGGCGCCGATCAAGGTGCCGTAGGCGCGTTCGACGGCTTTCTTGCCGATATTGCCGTGGTGCTGCAACCCGCCGATGACGATCAGCATGGTCACCGACGCCCATTCACCGTGGGGCAGGTTGAGGCCGGTGGTCAGCAGGATGGTTGCCAGCAAACCCACCGATACGCGCGCGGCGTGGATCAGCTTGGCATGGCGAAAGCGGCGGTAGGGGTCGAGCAAGGGGCGCAGCAGGCGCCGGGCAAAGAAGGGCAGGTTCATCAGTCTTAAAATGGCCTCAAATGTATGAATGTGCTTGATCAAATGTGGGAGCTGGCTTGCCTGCGATAGCATCACCGCGACCTGACTGAAAGACCGAGGAGCTGGCATCGCAGGCAAGCCAGCTCCCACACTGACCTGTCTGCACATTGGAACGGGGTTGGCTTCAGAAGATGTAGTCGGTGGTCAGGAAACTCGAATCGCGGTTGCGCAAAATATCGCTGACCAACGCCTTGTTACTCTCCTGGAACTTGGTCGCCACCAAGGTGCGGATCGAGAACACGCGCAAGGCGTCATGCACCGACAACGTGCCCTCGGCCGAGTTCTTGCGCCCGTTGAAGGGGAATGTGTCCGGACCGCGCTGGCATTGGGCATTGATATTGATACGGCCCACCTGGTTGGCGAAGGTGTCCACCAGGCGTCCGACTGCCACGGGGTCGGTGCCGAAGAGGCTCAACTGCTGGCCGAAATCCGAGTCCAGCACGTAGTCGATCACGGTCTCCAGGTCACGATAGGGCACGATCGGCACCACCGGGCCGAATTGCTCTTCGTGGTAGACGCGCATCTGCGGGTTTACCGGGTACAGCACCGCCGGGTAGAAGAACGAACCACGGCTGCTGCCGCCCTCGGGGTTCATGACCTTGGCGCCATGGCGCGCCGCATCGGCCACCAGTTCGCTGAGGTAATCGACCTTGCCCACTTCCGGCAGTGGCGTCAGCGCCACGCCATCCTCCCACGGCATGCCGGGCTTGAGCGTCGCCAGCTTGGCGTTGAATTTCTCGATAAAGCGCTCGACCACGTCTTCATGCACGAACAGGATCTTCAACGCGGTGCAACGCTGGCCGTTGAACGACAGCGAACCGGTGACGGCTTCGTTCACCGCATTGTCCAGGTCCACTTCGGGCAGCACGATCCCCGGGTTTTTGGCATCCAGGCCCAGCGCAGCACGCAAACGGTGCGGCTTGGGGTGCAGCTTTTTCAGATCACTGGCGGCCTTGTTGGTGCCGATAAACGCAAAGATGTCGATCTTGCCGCTGGCCATCAGCGCGCTCACGGTCTCGCGGCCGCTGCCGTAGATCACGTTGATCACCCCGGCCGGGAAGCTGTCGCGGAAGGCTTCCAGCAAAGGGCGGATCAACAGCACACCCAGCTTGGCCGGCTTGAACACCACGGTATTGCCCATGATCAAGGCCGGGATCAGCGTGGTGAAGGTCTCGTTCAACGGGTAGTTGTAAGGCCCCATGCACAACGCCACGCCCAGGGGCACGCGGCGGATCTGGCCGAGGGTGTCCTGCTCCAGTTCAAAACGACTGCTGCGGCGGTCGAGTTCCTTGAGGGCATTGATGGTGTCGGTGATGTAGTCGCAGGTACGGTCGAATTCTTTCTGCGAGTCCTTGAGGTTCTTGCCGATCTCCCACATCAGCAGCTTGACCACCGCATCGCGCTGTTCGCGCATGCGCCTCAAAAACGCTTCGACGTGCTGGATACGCTCGACCACGCGCATCGTCGGCCATGCACCCTGGCCACGGTCGTAGGCGCGCACGGCAGCATCCAGGGCGGTGAGGGCGGTGTCGGCATCCAGCAACGGCGTGCTGCCGATGTGTACACGCTCATCACCCAGTTGCACGGGGCTTTGCACGCGGGCGAGCGGGCCGTTCCACACCTGCAACTGGCCATCGACCAGGTATTCACGTTGTTCAATGGGCGCCGCCAGGCGAAATTGCTCGGGAATCTGCGCGGTGGAGGTGGGAAACAGCTGGGCGAGCAGGTTGCTGGTGGTCATGTCGCTACCCCTGGAATAGTTGCAAAACATGACTAGAGAGTCACCCAACAAGCGGCTCTAACGCAAGGCTTGCGCGCATTCTTGTTCGCAGGGTGGTGTACGCCGGGTAAACTGCGCGGCTTTTCAGAAGGAGTTCACATGAGTCAGTACCAGCCGGGCATTCTTGCCGCACCGGTGCCTTTGCAGGCCCGCCATCTGTTTTTTGCCCTGGATTCGTTGCAAGCCGTGCCCGCTGCGCTGGACGCGCTGGTGCAGTTGACGGATGCGGCGGCCGTGGTGGGGTTCGGTGAGCCGCTGGTAAAAGCGCTGGGTGCCCCGATCCCAGGGCTGCGCTCATTCCCGGCCGTTAGCGGCCCTGGCGCGCACAACCCGTCGACTCAGCAGGCGCTGTGGGTATGGTTGCATGGGGTGGATCGCGGTGAGTTGTTGCTGCGCAGCCGTGCCGTGGAAAAAGCGCTGGCTCCGGCGTTTCGACTGGTGCAATCGACTGAAGGTTTCCGCTACAAGACCGGCTTTGACCTGACCGACTACGAAGACGGCACCGAAAACCCCCACGACGATGCCGCCGTGCAAGCCGCGCTGACCGACACCGGCGCCAGCTTCGCCGCGATCCAGCAATGGCAGCACGACCTCGACGGTTTCGCCGCATTGCCTGCCCAGGAGCGTGACCACATCATTGGCCGCCGCCATGGCGACAACGAAGAACTCGACGACGCCCCGGAATCGGCCCATACCAAGCGCACTGCCCAGGAAAGCTTTACCCCGGAAGCCTTCGTGGTACGTCGTTCGATGCCCTGGGCCGAGAATGGTCAGGCGGGGTTGATGTTCCTCGCGTTTGGTCATTCATTCGATGCGTTTGAAGCGCAGTTACGACGCATGAGTGGGTTGGAAGATGGGATTGTCGATGGCCTGTATCGCATCAGCAAGCCGCTGACCGGAGGCTATTACTGGTGCCCGCCGGTGAGGGAAGGGCGCCTGGACCTGAGTCTGGTTTTTTAACCGCCTTAATGCCTGCTTCCTGAGGTACGCTTCAAGCGCTTTTGAGCGCTTCCAGCCACGCGGGATCGAGCCGGGTTTGTTCGGTGTCGATCCCCGCTGCGTGCATCCTCGCCTTGTGTGCTTCGATTTCGCCGACCAGTTGCGCCTGGGCGCTGGAGTTGGCGTCCAGCTCGTGCATCTGCGTCAGCCCCAAGTGATAGAAACGCAACAGCTTGATGGCAGTGGGGTCGTTGGCTTGCACCCGCTCGGTGACCTTGTGCATCACATTGGTCACGCTCATCAGGCTGCGCTTGAGTTGCCAGCCATACACCGCCGGCGCCAACCAGGCCTGGCTCCAGAACGGGCCACGCACCAGCGCGACCGTGATCAACACCCCGGCGAAGACGCCACCGACATTGAAGCGAAAATTGTCACCGCCAGGCTCACCGAACAGCATCACCGCCAGGCTCGACAGCAGCATGGCCAAGGCCAGGAACAGCGCCGCGACGATCAACGTGCTACGGCGGGTCTGTTGGCGATAGGCAGTGGGGTCGCAGGGTTTGAGTTCGAACATCCGGGGCAGGTCTCCAAAAAGGGCGGTCATCTTCTCACGCCTGGCGCAATGAAGTTGAACGATGGCGCGGGGCGGTTTCTCTAAAATGGTGAACCCCTCATGAGGTCAGTCATCATGTCTGAACACAAGCAGCCACCCCCAGGTACACCGGATGCGAACCGTACGCCGGGTGAGGAGGAGCGTGATAACGATGCGTTGCGCCCCAACGATCCCAAAGAGCGCAGTCCGGACAACGATGTCGAGCGCGTCGAAGAAGACCTGGAAAACCTCCACGACAGAGCCCGCCCGCTTTAGCAGGAGAATATGATGAACAAACCTACCGATGGTCCCTCTTCCAACGAACACGCCAGTGGCAAGGATGAACTGGGCTTCGACCCGGATTCGCCGGATGTAGCCGACCCACAGGTCGATCCCATCGGCCCGGCTATTGCGCCGTTGGACAAAAAGGACGACGAGACAGCGAAAAAAAAGCCGCCCTACGATCCGTTGGGCGACTTGAAGCAATGAACCGAGCCCCGCCGTTATGCGGGGCTTTGTTTACCTAGGCGGCGACCAGCTGACGTCGCTGATACCGTATTTTTCCGCCCAGGGCCGGGTGGTCTTTTTCACCTGTTCGTGACCTACGCGGCCGATGCGGCTGACATGGGCAATGTCGGCATCGACGGCCGCCCAATGCCAGGCCTCGGCGTTGTTCATCACTTCGGCGCGCACCACGAAAGACTTGGGTTTACCGTGTAGCTGATAGTGGACGGTGTAGATTTTTGCGGTACTCATGCTGCCTCCCAATCTTGTTATAGATGGATAGGCCGGCGCTCCAAAAGGTTCATTCAAAATGACAACGCACGCAGAGGCGCGGCATAGTGACGCTCTTGCCCCGCGCCCAAGGACCGTGCCATGCACACACTCACCGATAGCCGCCTGTACCTGCAACGCCTGGGCTATGCCTCGCCACCGCCGCCCACCCTGCAAACCCTGCGGGACTTGCAACTGCGCCATGTGTGCAGCTTTGCCTTTGAAAGTCTGTCGACGTTGATGCATGCACCGGTACCGATCGACCTGCCCAGCGTTGAGCGCAAGGTGCTGCACGAGGGGCGCGGCGGCTATTGCTACGAGTTGAACCAGCTGTTCCTGGCACTCTTGCAGGAGTTGGGCTTCGAAGCCCGTGGCATCACCGGGCGTGTGGTGATCGGCGGCCCACCAGACGCCCACACTGGGCGCACCCATCGCTTGAGCCTGGTGACCCTCGACGGCGTGCGCTATATCACCGATGTCGGTTTTGGCGGCATGGTGCCCAGCAGCCCGTTGCAACTGGACAACGACGCACCCCAGGCCACCGCTCATGAGCCTTATCGCCTGACGCTCAAAAACGCCAGCTACACGCTGTGGGCGCAGGTGGGCGAGGAGTGGCGTGGCCTGTACGTGTTCGATCTGCAAACCCAGGCCGACATCGACTATGAAATCGGCAACTGGTACGTCTCCACGCACCCAGGCTCCCCGTTTGTAGGGCAGTTGAAAGCCGCGTTGCTTGCGCCTGGCAGGCGCCATACGTTGGCCAACGCCCGCTATGCGGTTCATTACCTGGATCGGCCCAGCGAGAAGCGCAAGCTGGAGAGTGCTGATGAGTTGCTGACGTTATTGCGCGACACCTTCGGCATTTGTTTGCCGGCTCAGCCGCAACTTCGCGAAGCGGTTGAGCACCTGATCAGGGCCGATCTCGAAGAGTATTGAGATAGAGCCTTCGCTGAACCGTTTTTTCTCCATTTTGGTGCAAATCAGTTCGAACTTTTTGCAAACGCCAAGGTTCGAACCGATTCCTGAATACTTTGCCCACCTTAAAATGGAGATGTAAAACGATGTCCAAACTATTCGGAAAATTCCTCAAGAACACCTCGTTGCTGGCCCTGGTGGCTGCGCCTGGCGTGGTGTTCGCAGCACCGTCCACCGACCCGATTTCCACGTTCGGGATCATGGGCAGCTACAACGACTTCAAACTTGAAGGCGGCAGCGAAAGCGACAAGGACCACATGCCCGAAGCCGGCCTGTTCTACAACTTCGGCAACAAGCTCACCGCCGAGTCGGGTTTTATCTACCAGGCCGGTATCGAAGCCAAGTACGGCGAAAAAAGCGATAACAAACTCAAGGAAGGCCAGGCCGACCTCGACCTCGGCTGGCGTGCCGCGCTGGATGCGCGCAACTTCGTCGATGTGATCGTGGGCGGTGGCTACACCTGGACCCGCTACGAGCCGGACACCAATGGCTACGACATGAAACTCACCAACAAGTCGCCGTTTGCCAAGGCCGCTCTGGGCTACAACCACCAGTTCGATGACATGACCCTGCGCGTTGAAGCCGGCGCCCGTCACACCATCGACGGCCGCGCCAAGCTCAAGGTGGACGGCGTTGGCAGCGACAGCGTGGACCTCAAGGACCGCACCAACCCTTACGCCGAAGTCAGCCTGCTGATGAACCAGAAGGGCGACCTGCCAGTGATGGCGGGCCTGTACTACACCCGCACCGAGTACAAGCTCGATAACGACTCCTATGTGGCCGACAACACCAAGCTCAAGCGTGATGAGTATGGTTTCAAGGTGGGTATCGCGTTCTAAGGTTATCGCCCGGGCAAACCGCAAGTTTGAACACAAACGCCTCGATGTGAATCGAGGCGTTTTTATATCTGTAGCCACAATATGGGCAAAGAGGGCCAGTATATTGAGGGCATGTAGGAGCGAGCTTGCTCGCGAAAAACTCACAGGCGCCGCGTTTATTCAGGAAGCACGCATTATCGTCGACGTTTTTCGCGAGCAAGCTCGCTCCTACAGGGGAACGCATTCCAAATGTGGGAGCGGGCTTGCCCGCGAAGGCGATGATGAATGCACCGCCTCTCTAATACCTCGCCCCTGAAACGCAAAACGGCGCCCAAAGGCGCCGTTCTGTTTAGTGCATCAACCTAAGCGATCAAACGCCCAGCACCGCGTGCTGCACCAGGGTGAGCAACGGTTGTGGGTACACGCCCAGGAAGAACGCGAGCAGGGCGATGGCCAGCAGCATGACGCCGCCTGCCTTCTGTTCCCAATGCAGCTCGGCATCCACACGGCGCAGGTTTGGCTCGATCAGGTACAGGGTGACCATCACGCGCAGGTAGTAGAACACGCCGATGGCGCTGCCCAGTACCAGCGAGGCAACCAGCCACCATTCGTGGGCTTCGACACCGGTCGCGACAATGTAGAACTTGCCGATAAAGCCCGCCGTCAGCGGAATGCCGGCCAACGACAGCATCATCACGGTGAGCACGGCGGTCAGGTACGGACGGCGCCAGAACAGGCCGCGGTATTCGTACAGGGCGTCGGCGTCACGGCCTTTATACGGCGACGACATCAAGGTGATGACGCCGAACGCACCCAAGCTGGTGATCACGTAGGTGACGAGGTACACGCCAATGGCTTCCACGGCCAGGCCTTTGCTCGCCACCAGGGCGATCAGCAGGTAGCCGAAGTGGGCGATGGACGAATAACCCAGTAGACGCTTGAGGTTGTTCTGGGTCAGCGCCAGCAGGTTACCGAACAGGATCGACGCAATGGCGATCACGGTCAGCACGTTGCTCAGCACGCCGGTGTTGGCGGCAGGGGAGATCTGGAACAGACGCACCATCACTGCAAACACGGCCACTTTCGACGCGGTCGCCAGGAACGCGGCCACCGGCGCCGGGGCGCCTTCGTACACGTCGGGGGTCCACAGATGGAACGGCACCAGCGACAGCTTGAATGCCAGGCCGATCAGCATCATCGCCAGGCCCAACTGGGCAATCGGCGCCGGGCTGTTGGTGGCGGCCAGCGCGTGGCCGATACCGGTGAAGCTCAGGCTGCCGGCTTCGGCGTAGAGCAGGGCCATACCGAACAACAGGAACGCGGAACCGGCGGCCGACAGCACCATGTACTTGATGCCGGCTTCCAGGGAGCGCTTGTTGAAGAAGGCGTAGGCCACCAGGCCGTAGGTCGGGATCGACAGCAGTTCCAGGCCGATGAACAGGCCCGCCAGGTGCTGCGCGCTGACCAGCACGATACCGCCGGCCGCAGCCAGCAGGATCAGCAGGTACAGCTCTTCGCGGTTGCCCGGGTAGCCGGTGCCGCCTTCGCCGAGGTAGGCGTGGGCGAGGGTGACGCAGGCCAGGGTCGCCACCAGGATCAGGGCGATGTACAGCAGCGCGAAGTCATCGACCATCATCAATGGCGTGACTGCCAGTGGCGCGACCTTGAGGGCCGGGATGATCGACAGCAGGGCCAGGTTCAACCCGGCGCAGGACAGCAGGAACGTTTGCGAGTGATTGCGGCGCCAGGCGATTGCCAGCATCACCACCACGATGGTGAGGCTGGTAATCAGCAGCGGCGCAAGCGCGATAAAGTGTTGGATCGTGAATTCCATAGCGCTCTTACCGGGCCGAAGCGAGTTGAGAGAAGGCGGTGCCGAACCACTGCTGCACGCCATGCATCGTTGCGGCAGAAGTGTCCAGGAACGGTTGCGGGTACACGCCGATGAAGATCAGCAACACCGCAAGGCCGAGCACCATGATCAGTTCGCGCGCATCCATCCCTTGCAGGACGGTGTCGGACTTGGCCGGGCCGAAATAGGCGCGGTGGATCATGATCAGCGAGTAGACCGAACCGAACACCAGGCCGGAGGTGGCGATGGCGCTGATCCACGGCGTCTGCACAAAGGCACCCATCAGGATCAGGAACTCGCCGATGAAGTTACCGGTACCCGGCAAGCCCAGCGACGCGGCGGCAAAGAACAGGCTGATCGCCGGCAGGTAAGCGATGCGCGACCACACGCCACCCATTTCACGCATGTCACGGGTGTGCAGGCGCTCGTACAGCTGACCACTGAGGATAAAGAGGGCAGCGGCCGAAACACCGTGGGCCAACATCTGGATCACCGCACCCTGCAGCGCCAGTTGGCTGCCGGAGTAGATACCGATCAGTACGAAACCCATGTGGGAAACGGACGAGAAGGCAATCAGACGCTTGATGTCGGTTTGCGCGAAAGCCAGGAACGCACCGTAGAAGATCCCGATCAGACCCAGGGTCATGGCAATCGGCGCGAATTCGGCCGAAGCATTCGGGAACAGCGGCAGGGCGAAACGCAGCAGGCCGTAGGCAGCGGTCTTCAACAGGATACCGGCCAGGTCCACGGAACCGGCAGTCGGCGCCTGGGCGTGAGCGTCAGGCAACCAGGAGTGGAACGGCACCACCGGCAGCTTCACCGCGAAGGCGATGAAGAAGCCCAGCATCAGCACGTACTCGGTGGTCAGCGACATCTTGGTTTTCAACAGGTCGGCGTAGTTGAAGGTAATCACGCCGGTGTTGTTGAAGTTGACCAGGACCAGACCCAGGATCGCCACCAACATGATCAGGCCGGAAGCCTGGGTGAAGATGAAGAACTTGGTCGCTGCGTAGATCCGGGTTTTCTTGCCGTCCGAAGAGCTGTGACCCCAGAGCGCGATGAGGAAGTACATCGGCACCAGCATCATTTCCCAGAAGAAGAAGAACATGAACAGGTCGAGGGCGAGGAACACGCCGACAACGCCGCCCAGGATCCACATCAGGTTCAGGTGGAAGAAGCCCACGTGACGCTGGATCTCTTTCCAGGAGCAGAGTACCGAGAGGATACCCAGCAGGCCGGTCAGCAGGATCATCAACAGCGACAGGCCGTCGAGGGCCAGGTGCACATTGATGCCGAAGCGCTGGATCCACACGTGCTTGAATTCAAGCGCGAAGGTGGGATCGACACCCGGTGCCGGAGCGAATGAATAGTCACCGTGGGCCCACAGCCAGAGGCCGAGCGCGAGTTCCAGGGACATGGTCAGCAACGCAATCCAGCGGGGGAGGGTGGCGCCGAAGCGTTCACCCATCCAGCAGAGCAGGCCGCCGATAAAGGGGATCAGGATTAGCCAGGGCAGAATCATGACGGGCTCGTTTCCTTTCGCAAGTTCGCAAAGTACGCAGTGCACTTAAACATAGTCAGACCGCTACCACGACGATGGCGCCGATCACCAGAACGGCACCCGCCGCCATGGACGCTGCATACCAACGCAATTGGCCGGTCTCGCTGCGGCTCAGGGCGGTGTGACCGGCCTTGGCGGCACGCGGGATCAAACCGATGGTCTGGTCGAGCGGGTCTTTGCGCAGCACGTGGCTGATCGCAAGGTAAGGTTTGACGAACAGTTTGTCGTAGATCCAATCGAAGCCCCAGGCAGCGAACCACCAGGCCGACAGGAAGCGACCAATGCCACTGTTGGCCACGGCAGTCACGAAGCGACGCTTGCCGAGGAACAGCAGAGCCGCCAGCAGGATACCGGCGATGGCGATGGCGCCCGAGGCGATTTCCAGGCTGTGCTGGGCTTCGCCGCCGGCATGGCCGACGCTTTGTGGCAATACACCGTGCAGTGGCGGGGTGATCATCGCACCGACGAAGGTCGACAGGATGATCAGCACCGACAGTGGCAACCAATGGGAGATGCCGTGGCCTGCGTGCGCTTCGGTCTTGGCTTCACCGTGGAAGGTGATGAAGATCAGGCGGAAGGTGTACAGCGAGGTCATGAACGCACCTACCAGGCCTGCGTACAGCAGGTTCTGGTTACCGCTGGCGAAAGCTTCCCAGAGGATTTCGTCCTTGGAGTAGAAGCCTGCGGTTACCAGCGGCAGGGCCGCCAGGGCGGCACCACCGACGATGAAGCTGGCGTAGGCCAGTGGCAGTTTCTTCCACAGGCCGCCCATCTTGAAGATGTTCTGCTCGTGGTGGCAGGCCACGATCACCGCACCGGAGGCGAGGAACAGCAGGGCCTTGAAGAACGCGTGGGTCATCAGGTGGAAGATCGCCGCGTCCCAGGCGCCGACGCCCAGGGCCAGGAACATGTAGCCGATCTGGCTCATGGTCGAGTAGGCGAGGATACGCTTGATGTCGGTCTGCACCAGCGCGGCGAAGCCGGCCAGTACCAGGGTCACGCCGCCGACGATACCCACCAGGTGCAGGATGTCCGGCGCCAGGGTGAACAGGCCGTGGGTACGGGCGATCAGGTAGACACCGGCGGTTACCATGGTGGCGGCGTGGATCAGTGCCGATACCGGGGTAGGACCGGCCATTGCATCCGCCAGCCAGGTTTGCAGCGGCAGTTGCGCAGATTTACCCACGGCGCCACCCAGCAGCATCAGGGTAGCCAGGGTGATCCAGAAGTCGCCGACCTGGAATTTCTGCGGTGCCAGCACCAGCAGTTCCTGGATGTTCAGCGTGCCCACCTGTTGGAACAGGATGAACAGGCCGATGGCCATGAACACGTCGCCGATGCGGGTGACGATAAACGCCTTGAGTGCTGCGTTACCGTTGTTGCGGTTGCTGTAGTAGAAACCGATCAACAGGTACGAGCACAGGCCCACGCCTTCCCAGCCGAAGTACAGGAACAACAGGTTATCGCCCAGCACCAGGAACAACATGCTGGCGATAAACAGGTTGGTGTACGAGAAGAAACGCGAGTAGCCCGCTTCACCGCGCATGTACCAGGACGCGAACAGGTGGATCAGGAAACCCACACCCACCACTACGCCGAGCATGGTGATCGACAGGCCGTCGATGTAGAGGGCGAAGTTGGGCTTGAAGCCCTCGACCGCCATCCACTGCCACAGCACCAGGGTGTAGTGACCGCCTTCTGGCGGCGCCACGTTGAATTGCCAGATGACATAGGCGGCCACGATGGCCGACAGGCCGATGGAGCCCACGCCGATCAGGGCCGAGAGGTTTTCCGACCAGCGTCCGCGAGAGAACGACAGCAGCAGGAAACCGATCAGGGGGAATACGAAAGTCAGAAAGATCATGTTCATCCGCGCATCTCACTGGCAGCGTCGATATCAAGCGTGTGGAAGCGACGATACAGCTGCAGCAGGATCGCCAGGCCAATACTGGCTTCGGCGGCTGCCAGGCTGATCACCAGGATGAACATGACTTGTCCATCCGGCTGGCCCCAACGTGCGCCTGCCACGATGAACGCCAGTGCTGCGGCGTTCATCATGATTTCCAGGCTCATCAACACGAACAGAATGTTACGGCGAACCATCAGGCCGACCAGGCCAAGGCAGAACAGGATGCCGGCGACCGCCAGACCATGCTCCAAAGGGATAGCAGGCATCGTCATTGCTCCTTGGCTTCGTTGCGGCCCAAGTGGAAGGCAGTGATGGCTGCGGCGAGCAGCAGCATCGAAGCCAGTTCGACCACCAGCAGGTACGGGCCGAACAGGCTGATGCCCACGGCTTTCGCGTCTACGGTGGTGTGGCCGATGGCCTGGCCGCTCTGGTGAGCGAACAGCACATACAGCAGTTCACCCAGCAGCAGGGCTGCGAGGACAACCGGGCCGAGCCAGATGCCGGGCTTGAGCCAGACGCGCTCCTGGGCGACCGAAGCCGGCCCCAGGTTGAGCATCATCACCACAAACACGAACAGCACCATGATGGCGCCGGCATAGGCGATCACTTCCAGCACACCGGCGAACGGTGCGCCGAGGCTGAAGAAGGTCATGGCCACGGCGATCAGCGAAATGATCAGGTAGAGCAGGGCGTGCACGGGGTTAGTGTTGGTGATCACGCGAAGCGTGGACACCACTGCAATACCCGATGCGAAATAGAAAGCGAATTCCATCTTTCTTCCTTAAGGCAGCAAGCTCTTCACGTTGATCGGCTCGGCTTCGTTTTGTGCGGCGCCTTTTGGCTTACCGGCAACGGCCATACCTGCAACACGATAGAAGTTGTAATCAGGGTTTTTACCGGGACCAGAGATCAAAAGATCTTCTTTCTCGTACACCAGGTCCTGACGTTTGAACTCGGCCATCTCGAAATCCGGTGTGAGCTGGATCGCGGTGGTCGGGCAAGCTTCCTCGCAGAGGCCGCAGAAAATGCAGCGCGAGAAGTTGATGCGGAAGAAGTCCGGGTACCAGCGACCGTCTTCGGTTTCAGCTTTCTGCAGGGAAATGCAACCCACCGGGCACGCCACGGCGCACAGGTTGCAGGCTACGCAACGCTCTTCGCCGTCGGGGTCGCGGGTCAGTACGATGCGGCCGCGATAGCGCGGCGGCAGGTACACCGCTTCTTCGGGGTATTGCAGGGTGTCGCGTTTGCGAAAGCCGTGACCGAACACCATCACCAGGCTTCGCAACTGGGTACCGGTACCCTTAACGATGTCGCCAATATATTTGAACATGGGTCAAATCCTCACTGAACCGCGGCAGCTGGCGTGTTCAACAACACGACGGCAGCCGTCACCAGCAAATTGATCAGGGTCAGCGGCAGGCAGAATCTCCAGCTGAAATCCATCACCTGGTCATAGCGCGGGCGCGGAATCGAGGCGCGCAGCAGGATGAACAGCATGATGAAGAACGCGGTCTTCAGGAAGAACCAGAAGAAGGCCAACTGCGGCAGGATGCCGAACGGACCGTGCCAGCCGCCGAAGAACAGCGTGACCAGCAGGGCCGAGATCAAGATGATGCCGATGTACTCACCGACGAAGAACATGCCCCACTTCATGCCGGCATATTCAATGTGGTAACCGTCGGCCAGTTCCTGTTCCGCTTCCGGCTGGTCGAAGGGGTGACGGTGAGTCACGGCCACGCCAGCGATGAAGAAGGTGCAGAAGCCGAAGAACTGCGGAATGATGAACCACAGGTTCTGCGCCTGGTACTCGACGATGTCGCGCATGTTGAACGAGCCAACCTGCACCACGATGCCCATCAGTGCCAACCCCATGAACACTTCATAGGATACGGTTTGGGCCGAGGCACGCAAGCTGCCCAGCAGGGCGAACTTGTTGTTGCTCGACCAACCGGCGAACAGCACCGCGTATACCGACAAACCGGCCATGGCGAAGAAGAACAGCAAGCCGATGTTCAGGTCCGCCACGCCCCAGGTCGGGGTGATCGGGATGATTGCAAACGCAATCAGCAATGCGCTCATGGCTACCACCGGTGCCAGGGTGAAGATCACCTTGTCGGCAAACGGCGGGGTCCAGTCTTCCTTGAAGAACATTTTCAGCATGTCGGCAGCGATCTGGAACATGCCGAACGGGCCAACGCGGTTCGGACCGTAACGGTCCTGCCACCAGCCCAGCAGGCGACGTTCGACGAAGCTGAGCAGGGCGCCCGCGACGACCACGGCCAACAGGATCACGATGGCCTTGACCACCGAGATGATCACGTCAATTACTTCCGGCGTGAACCAAGTCATTGCGCTGCCTCCTGCAGACCGTCAACGGTTTTGCCGAAAATGGCAGGCGGAATACCGGCGATGCCTTTAGGCAGTGCAACCAGGCCGGCACCCAACTCATCGTTGATACGCAGCGGCAGACGCAAGGTCTGGCCGGCCACGTTGAGGCTGAGCAGGGCACCGTCGTTGACGCCCAGGCGGTCGGCTTCGGACTTGGCCACGGACACATAGGCGGCAGGAATGCGCTCTTGAACCGGCGCGGCCTTGGAAGAAGTTTCTTCGCTGCCGAACAGGTGGAAGAACGGCACGACTTGCCAAGTGCCCGGCGCCGGGTTGAACGGACGCGGTACCGCAGCGAACCAGTTCAGCGAGTCACCGCTGGTTTCGATCAGGCGAGTGCCCGGGTCGCCAGCGCGGATGTGACCACCGACTTCGTCCTGGAACTTGTTCCAGGCCTGCGGCGAGTTCCAGCCCGGCGACCAGGCAAATGGCACCTGCTGACGCGGTTCGGCCGAACCCGAATAACCTTCCATGGAGAAGGCAAACGCGGTGTCGTTGTCTTGCGGGGTACGTGGCTCGTGCACGCTGATGTCAGCACGCATGGCGGTACGACCGGAGTAACGCAGCGGCTCACGTGCCAGTTTCAGGCCCTTGATGCGGAACGCGGCAGAAGGCGCGGCATCCACGATACGAGCAAGCTGCGGCGCGCTGGCGGCGGTGGCAGCAGTCACGTGGTCGAGTTGGGTCCAGTCGATCGGCTGGTTCAGCAGGGTGGCGCGCAGGGCATGCAGCCAGCGCCAGCCTTCGTGCACCAGGATGTTGGCGTCCATGTACTTCGGATCGAACACCTGGAAGAAGCGCTGGGCGCGGCCTTCCTGGCTGACCAGTGTGCCGTCGCCTTCGGCGAAGGTGGCGGCTGGCAGCACCAGGTCGGCGCGGTCGCTGGTGGCGGTCTTCTGGTGGTCGGCGACGATCAGCACTTTGGCCGCGTCCAGTGCAGCGTCAACCTTGGCGGCAGCGGTGCGGGTGTACAGGTCGTTTTCCAGCACCACGATGGCGTCGGCGTTGCCGTCGATCACCGCTTGCAGCGCCGCGTCCACGGACTCGCCACCGAGCATTGCCAGGCCCAGGCTGTTGGCTTCCGGCACCACCAGGCTGATGGAGCCATTTTTGTCGCGCAGCTTAAGGGCCTTGGCGATGTTGGCGGCGGCTTCGATCAGCGCCTTGGAACCCAACGAGGTACCGGCAATGATCAGCGGGCGCTTGGCCGCCAGCAGGGCGTCGGCAATGCGCTGAGCCAACTCGACAGCTTCAGCGTCCAGGCCTTCAACGGCGGGTGCGCTGGCGTCGAGGGCGTGGGCCACGGCGAAACCGAGGCGCGCCAGGTCGTCCGGCGCGGCGTGTACGCATTCTTCAGCGATGTCGTCGAGCTTGGTTTCAGCCAGGGAAGCGATAAACAGCGGGTTCAGCGCGTGCTGGCCGATGTTCTTCACGGCGGCGTCAAGCCAAGGCTGTACGCGCATGGCGTCGGCCATTTCTTCGGCCTTGCCTTTGACCGACTGACGCAGTGACAGCGCGATGCGCGCAGCGGTCTGGGTCAGGTCTTCACCGAGTACGAAGATCGCATCGTGGTCTTCGATGTCGCGCATGTTCGGCACTGGCAGCGGGCTGTCGTTCAGCACTTGCAGGACCAGGCGGATGCGCTCCAGTTCACCGGCTTCGATGCCGCTGTAGAAATGCTCTGCACCCACCAGTTCACGCAAGGCGAAGTTGCTTTCGAGGCTGGCGCGTGGCGAACCGATACCGACGATAGTGCGCCCGCGCAACAGGTCGGCGGCTTTATCCAGCGCGGCGTCCAGGCTCAGCTTGGCGCCATCGGCCAGCAGGGGCTGGCGTGGGCGGTCTTCGCGGTTGACGTAGCCGTAGCCGAAACGGCCACGGTCGCACAGGAAGTACTGGTTGACCGAACCATTGAAGCGGTTTTCGATACGACGCAGTTCGCCGTAGCGCTCGCCCGGGGAGATGTTGCAACCGCTGGAGCAGCCATGGCAGATGCTCGGCGCAAATTGCATGTCCCACTTGCGGTTGTAGCGCTCGGAGTGGGTCTTGTCGGTGAACACACCGGTCGGGCAGACCTCGGTGAGGTTGCCGGAGAATTCGCTTTCGAGCACGCCGTCTTCAACGCGACCGAAGTACACGTTGTCGTGGGCGCCGAATACGCCGAGGTCGGTGCCGCCGGCGTAGTCCTTATAGAAGCGCACGCAGCGGTAGCAGGCGATGCAGCGGTTCATTTCGTGGGAAATGAACGGGCCGAGGTCCTGGTTCTGGTGGGTACGCTTGGTGAAGCGATAACGGCGCTCGTTGTGGCCAGTCATCACCGTCATGTCTTGCAGGTGGCAGTGACCGCCTTCCTCACAGACCGGGCAGTCGTGGGGGTGGTTGGTCATCAGCCATTCGACAACGCTGGCGCGGAACGCCTTGGATTCTTCATCGTCGATGGAGATCCAGGTGTTGTCGGTGGCTGGGGTCATGCAGGACATGACGATACGACCACGGGTGTCGTTTTCGTCTGTGTATTGCTTGACCGCACACTGGCGACAGGCACCGACGCTACCGAGAGCGGGGTGCCAGCAGAAATACGGGATGTCGAGGCCGAGTGACAGACATGCCTGTAACAGGTTGTCCGCCCCATCGACTTCGAGCGCTTTGCCGTCTACGTGGATAGTGGCCATGGTTCAAAGTTCTTCGTTGGCCCGTTGTCAGCGGGCGTGGCTAATGGAATCTTGTTATTCATGTGCATCTACACAGCCTTTGCGGCGTCAGCACATGAGAAAAGCGAAGGGCACGGACCCTTCGCTTCTTTAAGCTCTACGCACCGACCATGGTCGGTGATACCACCTGAGTGAGTTCGCCCGCGCGTGTTGGCGCGATGCCGGCCTCGAATTCAGGGCGGAAGTATTTGATTGCGCTGCCCAATGGCTCCACGGCGCCCGGTGCGTGAGCACAGAAAGTCTTGCCTGGGCCGAGGAAGCCGACCAGGCCGAGCAGGGTTTCGATGTCACCCTCGCGGCCTTCGCCATTTTCCAAAGCCATCAGCAGCTTGACGCTCCACGGCAAACCGTCGCGGCAGGGGGTGCAGAAACCGCAGGACTCGCGGGCAAAGAACTGCTCCATGTTGCGCAGCAACGAGACCATGTTCACCGTATTGTCCACCGCCATCGCCAGGCCAGTACCCATCCGGGTGCCCACCTTGCCGATGCCGCCGGCATACATCTGTGCGTCGAGGTGCTCGGGCAGCAGGAAACCGGTGCCGGCGCCACCTGGCTGCCAAGCTTTCAAGGTGTAGCCGTCGCGCATGCCGCCGGCGTAGTCCTCGAACAGCTCGCGAGCGGTCACGCCGAACGGAAGCTCCCACAGGCCAGGGTTCTTGACCTTGCCGGAGAAACCCATGAGCTTGGTGCCCATGTCTTCGCTGCCCTCGCGAGCCAAGGATTTGTACCAGTCCACGCCGTCGGCGATGATCGCCGGCACGTTGCACAGGGTCTCGACGTTGTTCACGCAAGTCGGCTTGCCCCACACGCCCACGGCGGCGGGGAAGGGCGGCTTGGAGCGTGGGTTGGCGCGGCGGCCTTCGAGGGAGTTGATCAGTGCGGTTTCTTCACCGCAGATATAACGCCCGGCGCCGGTGTGCACGAACAGTTCGAAGTCGAAACCGGAGCCGAGGATGTTCTTGCCCAGCAGGCCGGCGGCCTTGGCTTCTTCCACGGCACGGTTGAGGTGCTTGGCGGCGGTGGTGTACTCGCCACGCAGGAAGATATAGCCACGGTAGGTCTTGAGCGCACGGGCGCTGATCAACATGCCTTCGATCAGCAGATGGGGCAGTTGCTCCATCAACATGCGGTCTTTCCAGGTGTTGGGCTCCATCTCATCCGCGTTGCACAGCAGGTAGCGGATGTTGATGGATTCGTCTTTGGGCATCAGGCCCCATTTCACGCCGGTGGGGAAACCCGCACCGCCGCGACCTTTGAGGCCGGCGTCCTTCACGGTCTGGACGATATCGTCCTGGGCCATGTCGGCGAAGGCTTTGCGCGCTGCGGCGTAACCGTTCTTGGCCTGGTATTCGTCAAGCCATACCGGCTCGCCGTCGTCACGCAGGCGCCAAGTCAGCGGGTGAGTCTCGGCCGAACGCTTGATCAGGTTGGCCGGGCCGAAGGAAGTCAGGGTCATGGGTAGCCCTCGAGCAATTGGGTGACGCCAGCGGGCTGCACGTCACCGAATGTGTCGTCGTCGATCATCAACGCCGGCGCCTTATCGCAGTTGCCCAGGCAGCACACCGGCAGCAGCGTGAAGCGGCCGTCCGGGGTGGTCTGGCCGAGGCCAATGCCCAGCTTGTTCTGGATCTCGCTGACCACCGACTCATGGCCACCGATGTAGCAGACCATGCTGTCGCACACGCGAATGATGTGGCGGCCAACCGGCTGGCGGAAGATCTGGCTGTAGAACGTCGCCACGCCTTCAACGTCGCTGGCGGGGATGCCAAGGATCTCGCCAATGGCGTAGAGGGCGCCGTCGGGCACCCAGCCACGTTCCTTCTGGACGATCTTCAAGGCTTCGATCGACGCCGCGCGCGGGTCTTCGTAGTGATGCAGCTCGTGCTCGATGGCCGAGCGCTCGGTTTCACTCAAGGTGAAACGGTCTGTCTGGATAAGCGTGCTGTTCATGCTTAGCGGTCCACGTCGGCCATAACGAAATCGATACTACCCAGGTACGCAATCAAGTCCGCGACCATCTCGCCTTTGATCACCGAAGGGATCTGCTGCAAGTGGGCAAAACTTGGGGTACGAATCCGGGTGCGGTAGCTCATGGTGCCGCCATCGCTCGTCAGGTAATAACTGTTGATACCCTTGGTCGCTTCGATCATCTGGAAGGATTCGTTGGCCGGCATCACCGGGCCCCACGAAACCTGCAGGAAGTGCGTGATCAGGGTTTCGATGTGCTGCAGCGTGCGCTCTTTGGGCGGCGGCGTGGTCAGCGGGTGATCCGCCTTGTACGGGCCGGCCGGCATGTTGCGCATGCACTGCTCGATGATCTTCAGGCTCTGGCGCATTTCTTCGACGCGCACGATGCAACGGTCGTAGGCATCGCCATTGGCCGCCAGCGGTACTTCGAACTCGAAGTTCTCGTATCCGGAGTACGGGCGCGCTTTACGCAGGTCGAAGTCGCAACCGGTGGAACGCAGGCCGGCACCGGTGACGCCCCATTCCAGGGCCTCTTTGGTGTTGTACTGCGCGACGCCGATGGTGCGGCCCTTGAGGATGCTGTTGTCGAGGGCGGCTTTCTGGTACTCGTCCAGGCGCTTGGGCATCCAGTCGATGAATTCCTTGACCAGGCGTTCCCAGCCGTTCGGCAGGTCGTGGGCCACGCCGCCGATGCGGTACCAGGCCGGGTGCAGGCGGAAACCGGTGATGGCTTCGATGACCTTGTAGGCGCGCTGACGGTCGGTGAAGGTGAAGAACACCGGGGTCATGGCGCCGACGTCCTGGATATAGGTACCCAGGAACAGCAGGTGGCTGGTGATGCGGAAGAACTCGGCCATCATGATGCGGATGGTGTCGACGCGGTCCGGCACCTTGATGCCGGCCAGCTTCTCGACCGAGAGCACGTACGGCAGGTTGTTCATCACGCCGCCGAGGTAGTCGATACGGTCGGTGTACGGGATGAAGCTGTGCCAGGACTGGCGCTCGGCCATCTTCTCGGCGCCACGGTGGTGGTAGCCGATGTCCGGGACGCAGTCGACGATCTCTTCGCCGTCCAGTTGCAGGATGATACGGAAGGCACCGTGAGCCGAAGGGTGGTTCGGGCCCAGGTTGAGGAACATGTAGTCCTCGTTGGTGCCGGAACGCTTCATGCCCCAGTCTTCGGGGCGGAAGCGCGCCGCCTCTTCTTCTAGCTGCTGCTTGGCCAGGTTGAGGCTGAACGGGTCGAATTCGGTGGCGCGGGCAGGGAAGTCCTTGCGCAGCGGGTGACCTTCCCAGGTCGGCGGCATCATGATGCGCGTCAGGTGCGGGTGGCCCGGGAAGTCGATACCGAACATGTCCCAGACTTCACGCTCGTACCAGCTGGCGTTCGGCCAGATACCGGTGACGGTCGGGATGCTCAGGTCGCTCTCGCTCAGCGCGACCTTGATCATCACGTCGCTGTTACGTTCCAGCGACATCAGGTGGTAGAACACGGTGAAATCGGCGCCGCTCGGCAGGCCCTGGCGCTTGGTGCGCAGACGCTCGTCCACGCCATGCAGGTCATAGAGCATGACGTACGGCTTGGGCAGGTTGCGCAGGAAGGTCAGGACTTCGACGAGCCTGGCACGCGCCACCCACAGCACCGGCATACCGGTGCGTGTGGCCTGGGCGGTGAAGGCGTCAGGGCCAAAACGGTTATTGAGTTCGACAACCACATCCTGGTCGTCTGCCTTGTAAGGCGGGATGTACAGAGCACTGCCTGTAGTCATGGTTTTTTATCGCTTTCGGTCAACGTAAAGAATGAAGCCAGGTTTTCGTTCTATAAAAGAAGCGGTGCTGGATCAGACTTCGTCGGGGCTGCGCAGGTTGGTGACTGCGATTCGCTGTTCGCGGCGCTGTTCCTTTTGAGACGGCATCTCGGCGCGATAAACGCCTTGATCACCGACCACCCAGGACAGTGGGCGACGCTCCTTGCCAATCGATTCCTGCAACAGCATCAAGCCTTGCAGGAACGCTTCGGGACGGGGCGGGCAGCCAGGCACGTAGACGTCCACGGGCAGGAACTTGTCCACGCCTTGAACGACCGAGTAGATGTCGTACATGCCACCGGAGTTGGCGCACGAACCCATGGAGATAACCCATTTCGGCTCGAGCATTTGCTCATAGAGACGCTGGATGATCGGCGCCATCTTGATGAAGCAGGTCCCGGCGATAACCATGAAATCCGCCTGGCGCGGCGAGGCCCGGATAACTTCGGCGCCGAAGCGTGCGATGTCGTGGGGCGCCGTGAAGGCGGTGGTCATTTCCACGTAGCAGCACGAAAGGCCGAAGTTGTACGGCCACAGGGAGTTTTTACGCCCCCAGTTGACCGCGCCACTCAGCACGTCTTCCAGCTTGCCCATGTAGATGTTTTTGTGGACTTGGTCTTCTAACGGGTCGGAAACGGTTTCTCGTTCGCCGATGGGGTACTGCTCGTTAGGAGCATCCGGGTCGATCCTGGTGAGATTGTATTGCATTGCCAAAGCCTCATTGTTTCAGCTTCGCTTGCCGCTTGCGACGAGCTTCCGGAGCCCAGTCAAGGGCGCCCACTCGGAACAGGTAGACAAGACCTGCCAACAGAATTGCTATGAAAACGAGAGCTTCGACGAATCCGGTCCAGCCGCTTTCGCGGACGGACACAGACCATGCAAAGAGAAAGAGGGCTTCGATATCGAAGATCACGAACAACATCGCGACCAGATAGAATTTGGCTGAGAGCCGCAAGCGGGCGCCACCTGTAGGCAGCATGCCGGATTCGAACGGTTCGTTTTTGCTGCGGCCCCAGGCTTTTGACCCAAGGAGGCTGGACACGCCGAGCATGAAGGCGCAAAGGCCTACAACACCGAGAAGGAAAATGGCAAAGCCCCAGTTGTGGGCCATGAGTCCTGTCGCGTCGGTCATGCTGGAAATCCTTAACAGAGAGCAAAGGTCTCTGAGCTCGAAAAAGTAACGATGCAGTGACGATATGTCGCACTGCAATCAATCGCGGTGATTTTATGGCTAAACACCGGGCAAGTAAAATTCCCAGGGCGAAATTATTCGGTGGAATAAGCACATAGTGCACCTTCTTGGGGCTGTAGCCCTTGTGGTGTGGGCATTAGCGGGCTTTTCATCAATTATGTTTTGTTTAAGCTGTAACGAAGTTTTCGGGTGCCAAATGATAATGAATATTGTTTGCGAGGGGTGTAAGCGAGTGTTTCTCATGTGGCGCGGGAAGTTACCGTTACTTGCTTGAGTGTCGCTTAGTTGTCGCAACGGTTCTTTTAACCGATCGGATGTGCGCGGATACCGCTCTGGATCAATGTTTTTAGCAAAAAACTATGGATTGGGCGTGGTCAATGTGGGAGCTGGCTTGCCTGCGATGGCGGCGGATCAGCTGAAACACCTGCCTCTGACCCACCGCCATCGCAGGCAAGCCAGCTCCCACCATTGATTTTCGGTGATTCCTAGGCAAAAAAAACGCCCCGAACCAGTCGGGGCGTGATTGTTGCGCGGCACTGCGGTTAGGTCTTCCGTGGGGCCGCAGTGGCCGTGTACGCGGTACTTAGTGGAACTGCTCTTCTTCGGTCGAACCGGTCAGCGCGGTCACGGACGAGGTGCCGCCCTGGATCACGGTGGTCATGTCGTCGAAGTAACCGGTGCCCACTTCCTGCTGGTGCGCCACGAAGGTGTAGCCTTTGGCGGCGTCAGCGAATTCCTGCTCCTGCAGCTTCACGTAGGCTGTCATGTCGTTGCGGGCGTAGTCGTGCGCCAGGTTGAACATGCTGTGCCACATGTTGTGAATGCCGGCCAGGGTGATGAACTGGTGCTTGTAGCCCATTGCCGACAGTTCGCGCTGGAACTTGGCGATGGTCGCGTCGTCCAGGTTCTTCTTCCAGTTGAAGGAAGGCGAGCAGTTGTAGGACAGCAGTTGGTCCGGGTATTCCTTCTTGATCGCTTCGGCGAAGCGACGGGCTTCGTCCAGGTCCGGCTTGGCGGTTTCGCACCAGATCAGGTCGGCGTACGGCGCGTAGGCCAGGCCGCGGGCGATTGCCTGGTCGAGGCCGGCGCGCACTTTATAGAAGCCTTCCTGGGTACGCTCGCCGGTAACGAATGGTTGGTCGTACGGGTCGCAGTCCGAGGTCAGCAAGTCTGCCGCGTTGGCGTCGGTACGGGCCAGGATGATGGTCGGTGTGCCGGCAACGTCAGCGGCCAGGCGGGCAGCGGTCAGCTTCTGCACGGCTTCCTGGGTCGGTACCAGTACCTTGCCGCCCATGTGGCCGCATTTCTTCACTGACGCAAGCTGGTCTTCGAAGTGCACGCCGGCAGCGCCTGCTTCGATCATGCTCTTCATCAGCTCGTAGGCGTTGAGTACGCCGCCGAAACCGGCCTCGGCATCAGCCACGATTGGCGCGAAGTAGTCGATGTAGCCTTCATCGCCTGGGTTCTTGCCGGCTTTCCACTGGATCTGGTCGGCACGACGGAACGAGTTGTTGATGCGCTTGACCACGGTTGGCACCGAGTCCACCGGATACAGCGATTGGTCGGGGTACATGGATTCAGCGGAGTTGTTGTCCGCTGCCACTTGCCAACCGGACAGGTAGATCGCCTGGATACCGGCTTTTACCTGCTGGACTGCCTGGCCGCCAGTGAGGGCGCCCATGCAGTTGACGAAATCTTTGTCGGGACGGAAAGAAGGCTTGGCACCCTGAGTGACCAGGTTCCACAGCTTCTCGGCGCCGAGTTTTGCAAAGGTGTGCTCAGGTTGGACCGAGCCACGCAGGCGGACGACGTCAGCAGCGGAATAAGCGCGGGTCACGCCTTTCCAGCGTGGGTTTTCAGCCCAGTCTTTTTCAAGGGCTGCAATTTGCTGTTCGCGTGTCAGTGCCATGGGGAAAAACCTCGTCGCGTCTTGTTTGAAGTATCCGTTTGCCAGCCCGGCATTCGTTGCCTGGGTAGGGTTGCTCGCTGACCAGAAGCTTTGGTGTTCAAGTCAAATCTGACGGAGGTAGGCGACGGTATGAACGATGGGGCTCAAGGGGGAGTTGAGCAGGTAAGGGCAAACTGCGAACGGTCTTCGGGCGTCGTGGGCCTTTGTACGATCCATCAGTGTGTAGCCGGGTTACCTGGTTGGCTTCCGTCCCTCGGGACAACTTCGTTCCAGTCGCAACCAACGTCAAACACACCTTGTGGGCGGTACAGACACGAATCGGCTCAGGTGGGTAGCTTAGAGCGGCGATCCGAAGGCCCTTGCCAGGGCCCCTGATTAGCGGGAGCGAGGCCATCATGCCCATGCTTTTTTGGCTCGTCAAATGTTTTGTAGTGCTTTTTTTTAGGCACTACATCTTTAGTCTAATGCGACTTGCCAGTCAGTTTTTGGTGCCTCAGTTCAGGGTGTCGACCTTGACCCGCAAAGTCAGGTCATCGCGGCCCTGAGTAGAGTAGCTGCGGGTTGTAGAGGATTTGTCCGCCTGGGTTTCACGATTGATGCCGGCCAGGGGGATCCATTCGCCCAGGCGGCCGCTGACGGTTGTGTCGGTGCTTTGCACGTTCACTACATCGGGACGTTCCTGGCTCATGCGGTCACGGTTGGTACTGATGGCCAAGTGGACGGTCTCGCCGGTGACGCTGGCGGTCACGTAAAAACCCTGGGTGACGTTGCGATACTGGGTCTGGTTTTGCAGGCGGCCATAGCTATCCTGTTGCGTGGTGGTCAGCGGTACACTCTGGCCGACCTGGATCAGCGCGGGCACGCCTTCGCTGGCCTGGATCTGCTGCACGCCACCGTCGCGGCTGGCAGTGCCGTAGCTGATGATGCGGGTCTGGCTGTCACCGCTGTTCTGTTGGTTGTTCTCGTTGGTATCGACGGTGATTAGCAGGCGTTTGGCCGGTGTATCCAATTGGCCGAGCAGTGCGCGCAAGCCCTCGATCCTGGCGGGCTCAGCGTTAACGATAAGCTGGTTGCCGTAGGCGCTGACGGTGCCGTCCTTGCCAATGAAGTTCTGCGCCACGGGCAGCAGGTCGGCGCTGGTGCGGTTGTTCAGGTTGACGACTTCAGTGGCGGCCATGGCGCAAGCGCTGACGGTCATCACGAGGGCGGTGAGCAGGGTGCGTAGGGACATGTCCGTTATCTCTGCGAGTCATTTGCTTGATAGTGCCAGTTTGTCGGCCTGGTGGGTCGCAAGTTGAATCGTAGACGGCAAAATGCCCTGGCAGGCAGGGCATTTTGTGGTGTTGTTGAAATAGCTATCGCAGGCAAGCCAGCTCCCACACTTGAGCGTATTCCAGGGATGTGCTCGGTCAGCTGTGGGGGCTGGCTTGCCTGCGATAAAGGCGATGCGGGCTTGAATCAGCCCTCGCGCACCATATCCACATGCGGAATCCCGACCTCAAGAAACTCATCGCTGACGATCTTGAAACCCAGTCGCTCATAGAACGGTGCCGCATACACCTGCGCACTCAGGAATTGCCTGGTCTGGCCGCGTTTCACGGCCTCGCCAATTACTGCTTCCATCAGCTTGTCGCCGACTTTCAGTCCGCGCCAGTCCTTGAGCACCGATACCCGACCGATCTCGCCGCTGGGCAGCAATCGAGCGGTGCCAATCGGGAAGTCGCCTTCGTATGCAAGAAAATGCATGGCGCCGGCATCGTCCGCGTCCCACTCCAATTCAGGCGGGACCGATTGTTCAGCGATGAATACCGCTTCACGAATGCGCCGAATCTCGTCGATATCCTTTCGCCAGTCCGCGACACTTACGTGAATTTTATTCATCCGCGAACCCCAGGCTGCCTTGCTTGACCAGTTCGCACAGTAGGTCGCGACCGTCTTCGTCGGCCAGCCACTCGCCCAGGTTTTCGCTGTGCAGTGCATCGGCCGAGCACACCAGCTTCAACAGTTCACGCAGTTTGCCCGGCAGGTAACGGCTCTGGCCGCTGGCGAACAGCAGTACGTCGTCATCCACTTCGGACCAGGCCAGGCGTGCGCTCGGGTTGCGCACCAGGATCGCGCCGTCTTGCAGGCTGTTGATGAAGTCTTCTTCGCCCAACTCTTCACCGGCCACCAGTTCCGGGTAGCGTGGCTCGGTCATGAACTGGCCGAACCAGGTCAGCAGCATGCGCTCATCGCTCATGTGCTCGGCGAGCAGGCCCTTGAGGCGGTCCAGTGCGTCGCCCTGGATCTGGTGTGGGTCGCTGACCGGCTGGGCGTCGGCGTCGGTGTAGCGCTCTTCGTCGGTCAGGTACTGGCTGAGGAAGTCGGTGAAGTGGGTCAGCACTTCAGCGGCGCTCGGTGCACGGAAACCTACGGAATAGGTCATGCAGTCGTCTTCGGCAATACCGAAATGGGCCAGGCGCGGGGGCAGGTAGAGCATGTCGCCCGGTTCGAGCACCCATTCGGCGCTTTCTTCGAATTCGGCGAGGATGCGCAGGTCGGCGTGTTGCAGTAACGGGCTTTCGGAATTGCACATCTGGCCGATCTTCCAGTTGCGCTTGCCCTGGGCTTGCAGCAGGAACACATCGTAGTTATCGAAATGCGGACCGACGCTGCCACCCGGCGCGGCGAAGCTGATCATCACATCATCGATACGCCAGCTCGGCAGGAAGCGGAAGTGCTCCAGCAGCTCAGCCACCTCCGGCACGAACTGGTCGACTGCCTGCACCAGCAGGGTCCACTCGCGCTCGGGCAGGGTGCTGAAAGCGTCTTCGGCGAACGGGCCGCGACGCAGTTCCCACGGGCGCTCGCCGTGTTCGATCACCAGGCGCGACTCGACTTCTTCTTCCAGGGCCAGGCCTGCCAGTTCGTCGGCGTCGATCGGGCTTTCGAAGTCAGGGATGGCCTGGCGGATCAGCAGCGGTTTTTTCTGCCAGTAGTCGCGCAGGAATTCCCGTGCCGTGATGCCGCCCAGAAGTTGAAGAGGGATATCAGGATTCATGTGTAACCTATTGAAAAAAAGCACTTTTAAGACAGGAATAAAAACGCCCGGCGCGGCCGGGCGTCTCAAAGGAGCTTGCTTGGATCAGATGCGCTTGGCTTGTTCTACAGCGTTGCCGATGTAGTTGGCCGGGGTGAGCAGTTTCAGCTCGGCCTTGGCTGCGGCTGGCATGTCCAGGCCGTCGATGAAAGTTTGCAGCGCTTCGGGGCTGATGCCCTTGCCGCGCGTCAATTCTTTCAGCTTCTCGTAGGGGTTTTCGATGTTGTAGCGGCGCATTACGGTCTGGATCGGCTCGGCCAATACTTCCCAGCACGCGTCCAGGTCAGCGGCAATTTTCTGCTCGTTGAGCTCCAGCTTGCTGATGCCTTTGAGGCTGGCTTCGTACGCGATCACGCTGTGGGCAAATCCGACACCGAGGTTGCGCAGTACGGTGGAGTCGGTCAGGTCGCGCTGCCAGCGGGAGATCGGCAACTTGCTGGCCAGGTGCTGGAACAGGGCGTTGGCGATACCCAGGTTGCCTTCGGAGTTTTCGAAGTCGATCGGGTTGACCTTGTGCGGCATGGTCGACGAACCGATTTCGCCTGCAATGGTGCGCTGCTTGAAGTAGCCCAGGGAGATGTAGCCCCAGATATCGCGATCGAAATCGATCAAGATGGTGTTGAAGCGTGCAATCGCGTCGAACAGCTCGGCGATGTAGTCGTGGGGTTCGATCTGCGTGGTGTAGGGGTTGAAGCCCAGGCCCAATTCGTCTTCGATGAAGGCGCGGGCGTTGGCTTCCCAGTCGATCTCAGGGTAGGCCGACAGGTGGGCGTTGTAGTTGCCTACGGCGCCGTTGATCTTGCCCAGCAATGGCACGGCGGCGACTTGGGCGATCTGACGCTCCAGGCGGTACACCACGTTGGCCAGTTCTTTGCCCAGGGTGGTCGGCGAGGCCGGTTGGCCGTGGGTGCGCGACAGCATCGGCACGGCGGCGAAACGGATCGCCAGCTCGCGGATGGCTTCGGCGGTCTGGCGCATCAGCGGCAGCATCACGTCATCACGGCCTTCGCGCAGCATCAAGGCGTGGGACAGGTTGTTGATGTCCTCGCTGGTGCAGGCAAAGTGGATGAACTCGCTGACCTGGGCCAGTTCCGGCAGTTGGGCCGCTTGCTCTTTGAGCAGGTATTCGATGGCTTTGACGTCGTGGTTGGTGGTGCGCTCGATCTCTTTCACACGCTCGGCGTGCTCCAGGGAGAAGTTTTCCGCCAGGGTGTTCAATACAGCGTTGGCCTCGGCGGAAAACGCCGGCACTTCGCTGATGGCGGGGTGAGCGGCCAGGCGCTGGAGCCAGCGCACTTCAACCAGGACACGGGCACGGATCAGGCCGTACTCGCTGAAAATAGGGCGCAGGGCCTGGGTTTTGCCGGCGTAGCGGCCGTCAACAGGGGAAACCGCAGTGAGCGAAGAGAGCTGCATGGGGTGTTCTCGGACAGTCGGGCAACGAAATGGGGCGCGTATCATACATGAAAAAATCCGCCGGTCCGTCGCCAACTGACCGGCGTATTACGCGTAATGGCTTGAAAACAGCCTGCTGGTGCGACTTATTCGTTGCGCATCAACGGGTAAAGCTCTTTGAGCAATTTGCGTCGGCTGATCACCAACTGCCAGCGATGACCGCCCAGTTGGCGCCACAAGCGTGCCGAACGAATACCGGCCAGGAGCAGGGCGCGGATTTTCGACGCGTTGTTGGGTTGCTGCAGGTTACGCATGTCGCCATGCACCTGGATGCGCTGGCGCAGGGTGCTCAAGGTGTCCTGGTACAGCGCACCACAGGCGGCGATCACGTTTTCGTGGGCCGGGCCGAAGTGTTCTACCTGGGACTGGATCTGCGGCAGGCGCTTGCCGATGGTGTCCAGCAGGTCGTCGCGCTTGGCCAACTGGCGCTCAAGGCCGAGCATCGACAGGGCATAACGTAGCGGCTCGCGCTGCAAAGTACTGGGGTCGCGCTCCAGGGCGCCGATCAGGGCGCGATAGCCTTCACGCAGGGCCAGGTCGTCGCCGCCGTAAACCTCAAGGGTGTCCTTGGGGTCGCGGATCAGCAGGCTGCCGAGCATGCAGGTCAGGCCGGCTTCAGTGACCTGGCCGGTCTTGGCGATCTTGTCCACCAGTACCGCAGCGAGAAAGACACCGCCAAGGGCTGTCAACTGCTCCTGGGTCGGGCTCATGCCGGGTTGCTCCAGGCTTGCGCAACTTCAATCACGCCGCCGCCCAGGCAGATTTCGCCGTCATAGAACACCACGGACTGGCCAGGGGTGACCGCGCGTTGCGGATCATCGAAGGTGGCACGGTAGCCGGTGGCGGTCTTTTCCAGGGTGCAGGGCTGGTCGCTCTGGCGATAACGCACTTTGGCGGTCAGGCGGCGCGGGGTGCTCAAGTCGATAGGGTTGACCCAATAAATCTCGGAAGCGAGCAGGGCGCCGGAGAACAGTAGCGGATGCTCGTTGCCCTGGCCGACCACCAGCACGTTGTTCTCCAGGTCTTTGACCAGTACGTACCACGGCTCTTCACCGGCGTCCTTCAAACCGCCGATGCCCAAGCCCTGGCGTTGACCGATGGTGTGGTACATCAAGCCATGGTGGCGGCCGATCACTTCACCCTCGGTGGTCTTGATCTCGCCCGGTTGCGCCGGCAGGTATTGCTTGAGGAAATCGCTGAAGCGCCGCTCGCCGATAAAGCAAATGCCGGTGGAGTCTTTCTTCTTGGCGGTGGCCAGGCCGTGCTTCTCGGCAATCTTGCGCACTTCGGGTTTTTCCAGCTCGCCGACCGGGAACAGAGTCTTGGCGATCTGTTCACCGCCCACGGCGTGCAGGAAGTAGCTCTGGTCCTTGTTCGGGTCCAGGCCCTTGAGCAGTTCGGTGCGGCCATCGATATCGCGACGGCGCACGTAGTGGCCGGTAGCTATCAGGTCGGCGCCGAGCATCATAGCGTAGTCGAGGAAGGCCTTGAACTTGATTTCGCGGTTACACAGGATGTCCGGGTTCGGCGTGCGGCCGGCCTTGTATTCGGCCAGGAAGTGCTCGAACACGTTGTCCCAGTACTCGGCGGCGAAGTTGGCGGTGTGCAGCTTGATGCCGATCTTGTCGCACACGGCCTGCGCGTCCGCCAGGTCGTCCATGGCGGTGCAGTATTCGGTTCCATCGTCTTCTTCCCAGTTCTTCATGAACAGGCCTTCCACCTCATAACCCTGCTCCATGAGCAGAACGGCGGAAACGGAAGAATCCACGCCGCCGGACATGCCGACGATGACGCGCTTCTTTTGTGTGTCAGAAGGGGCTGGATCACGCATAGGGTTTCAACGGGTGTCTTGAAAAAGGACGCGATTCTATCAGGCCCGAGCCGCTAAGGCTAAAGAGAAGGGCGGATCAATTCGAGACTGTGCCTGTGGCCGGCCAGATAATCATCGATGCAGCGGATGATCAGCTCGCTGCGCCAGTCGTCGCGCACGGCCATCAGCTCGTCACGGGTCAACCAGCGGGCGCGCAGGATGCCTTCGTCAAGTTGATAATCCGGGTGGTGTTTAAGCGCCTTGGCGATAAAGCACACGCGCTGATAGGTCACGCCATTGCTCGGCGCGGTGTACAGGTAGATGCCGACAATGCCGGTGGCTTCTACGTCCCAACCGGTTTCTTCAAGGGTTTCGCGCACGGCGGCTTCGGTCAGGGTTTCGTTCGGGTCCAGGTGGCCGGCGGGCTGGTTGAGCACGGCGCGGCCGCCCTTGAGTTCTTCGACCATCAGGAACTTGCCGTTGTCTTCGACGATGGTGGCGACGGTGATGTGGGGGAGCCAGGTCATTGCAAGCCTCGGTATCGGGAAGGTGACTCGGTCAATGTGGGAGCTGGCTTGCCTTAATGCCAGTCAATTAAGGCTTTTCTGTAGGAGCGAGCTTGCTCGCGAAAAACGTCAACGATAACGCGTGTTTGCTGAATGAACGCGGCGCCTTTGAGTTTTTCGCGAGCAAGCTCGCTCCTACAGGCTGTAATCGCAGGCAAGCCAGCTCCCACATTTGATTGGGTTTCTTCAATGAAGTCCCTACAAACAGAAACCCCGGCACTTGGCCGGGGCGTCTTTGCATCCTTACAACCTTACTTCAACTTGGCAATCGCCGCATTGAGGGTGTTGCTCGGGCGCATGGCTTTGCTGGTCAGCTCAGGGTTCGGCGCGTAGTAGCCGCCGATGTCCACTGGCTTGCCCTGTACGGCGTTGAGTTCGGCAACGATGGTTGCTTCGTTCTCGGCCAGGGTTTTGGCCAGTTCGCCAAACTGCGCTTGCAGTGCAGTGTCTTCTGTCTGGGCGGCCAGGGCTTGTGCCCAGTACAGCGCCAGGTAGAAGTGGCTGCCGCGGTTGTCGATGTTGCCGACTTTGCGCGATGGCGACTTGTTGTTGTCCAGGAACTGGCCGGTGGCCTGGTCCAGGGTCTTGGACAGTACCAGGGCTTTCGGGTTGTTGTACGTCACACCCAAATGCTCAAGGGACGCAGCCAGGGCCAGGAACTCGCCCAGGGAATCCCAGCGCAGGAAGTTTTCTTCCAGCAGTTGCTGCACGTGCTTGGGAGCCGAACCGCCAGCGCCGGTTTCGAACAGGCCACCGCCATTCATCAGCGGCACGATCGACAGCATCTTGGCGCTGGTGCCCAGTTCCATGATCGGGAACAGGTCGGTCAGGTAGTCGCGCAGTACGTTGCCGGTCACCGAGATGGTGTCCAGGCCCTTGCGGGTGCGCTCCAGGGTGAACTTCATCGCATCGACCGGGGCCATGATGCGGATGTCCAGGCCTTCGGTGTTGTGGTCTTTCAGGTAAGCCTGAACTTTCTCGACCACTACGCCATCGTGGGCGCGCTGGGGGTCCAGCCAGAAGATGGCTGGGGTGTTGCTGGCGCGGGCACGGTTGACGGCGAGCTTGACCCAGTCCTGGATCGGAGCGTCTTTGGTCTGGCACATGCGGAAGATGTCGCCAGCTTCGACGTTCTGTTCCATCAGCAGGTTGCCCTGGCTGTCGGTGACGCGGACAACGCCGTCAGCCTTGATCTGGAAGGTCTTGTCGTGGGAACCGTACTCTTCGGCTTTCTTGGCCATCAGGCCAACGTTTGGCACGCTGCCCATGGTGGTCGGGTCGAAGGCGCCATTGGCCTTGCAGTCTTCGATGACCGCCTGGTAGATGGTGGCGTAGCAGCGATCCGGGATCACGGCCTTGGTGTCGTGCAACTGGCCGTCGGTGCCCCACATCTTGCCGGAGTCACGGATCATCGCTGGCATCGAGGCGTCGACGATGACGTCGCTTGGCACGTGCAGGTTGGTGATGCCTTTGTCGGAGTTGACCATCGCCAGGGCAGGGCGAACGGCGTAGACCGCCTGGATGTCGGCTTCGATCTGCGCTTGCTGGTCGGCCGGCAGGGCCTTGATGCGAGCGTACAAGTCGCCGATGCCGTTGTTCAGGTTGAAGCCGATCTGTTCCAGCACGGTCGCGTGCTTGGCCAGGGCATCTTTATAGAACTCAGCAACGATCTGGCCGAACATGATTGGGTCGGAGACCTTCATCATGGTGGCTTTCAAGTGAACCGACAGCAGCACGCCTTGCTTCTTGGCGTCTTCGATTTCAGCGGCGATGAAGCTGCGCAGGGCTTTCTTGCTCAGCACGGCGGTGTCGATGATTTCGCCGGCCTGAACGCTGGTCTTTTCCTTCAGGACGGTGGTGGTGCCGTCCTTTGCAACCAGCGCAATTTTGACCGCGTCAGCGGTTTCGATCTGCACGGCTTTTTCGCTGCCGTAGAAGTCGCCGTTGTTCATGTGGGCAATGTGCGACTTGGAGTCGGCAGCCCAGGCGCCCATCTTGTGCGGGTGCTTGCGTGCGTAGTTCTTGACCGACAGCGGTGCGCGACGGTCGGAGTTGCCTTCGCGCAGTACCGGGTTCACGGCGCTGCCCTTGACCTTGTCGTAACGTGCACGGGTTTCTTTTTCCGCGTCGGTGGTTACGGTTTCAGGGTAGTCCGGCAGGGCGTAGCCCTGGGCCTGCAGTTCCTTGATCGCGGCTTGCAGCTGCGGGGTCGAGGCGCTGATGTTGGGAAGCTTGATGATGTTGGCTTCAGGCGTAACGGCCAGGTCGCCCAGTTCGGCGAGGTGGTCCGGGATGGCCTTGGTGCCCAGTTGCTCGGGAAAGCTTGCGAGGATGCGCCCGGCGAGGGAAATGTCGCGGGTTTCCACGGCAATATCAGCGGAAGCGGTGAAGGCCTCTACGATAGGCAGCAGTGAATAGGTGGCGAGGGCTGGGGCTTCGTCGGTGAAGGTGTAGATGATCTTCGAGCGGGTGGGCATATTCGGATTAACTCTCTTCTTTGCTGAAAGCGTGCGCAGAAACTCGAGATGCGCCGGGTAGAGCGCGTTCGTTCAAAGTCATCCATGAGCGAAATGTCGAAGTTTCTTCGCGGTGATGTTGGTTTGCATCAGTCGAGCGTCAAGCGGGTGGGCTATGGTAATAGTCCGGCTTTCTGGCGAAAGGCTACGTTCTAGAGCGGTCCGCCGTCGTGACTCTTTGGTCAGCGGCGGCATTATACATAGGTCGCTATGCTTACGCTGAGCCTTCATACAAAAGGGGGCTCGTCCATTGGTCTAAAGGTCGCAGGTGCGTGGGGTGGTGAGATGTGCTCAAGATTGGCGCTTTTCCCTTTGCTTTCAGGCTTGTAGGCCACCAAATGTGCTGTTTTCGATGCAAATGAGCATGGCGTGAGGTTTCAGTCGCCATTTATCTGGAGTAGGCTCGAACGCAGCCAGATGTTCAATCCATAGATGGAGTTCAGCATGGGATACAAGAAGATTCAGGTTCCGGCAGTCGGCGACAAAATCACCGTCAATGCAGACCATTCTCTCAATGTTCCTGACCAACCGATCATCCCCTACATCGAAGGAGACGGTATTGGCGTCGACATCAGCCCGGTGATGATCAAGGTGGTCGATGCCGCTGTTGAAAAGGCTTACGACGGCAAGCGCAAAATCTCCTGGATGGAGGTGTACGCTGGTGAAAAGGCCACTCAAGTCTACGACCAGGACACCTGGCTGCCCCAGGAAACCCTGGATGCGGTCAAGGATTACGTGGTGTCCATCAAGGGCCCGCTGACAACGCCGGTCGGTGGCGGTATCCGTTCGCTGAACGTGGCGCTGCGCCAGCAGCTCGACCTGTATGTGTGCCTGCGCCCGGTGCGCTGGTTCGAAGGCGTGCCCAGCCCGGTGAAAAAGCCAGGCGACGTGGACATGACCATCTTCCGTGAGAACTCCGAGGATATTTACGCGGGCATCGAGTGGAAGGCCGGTTCGCCGGAAGCGATCAAGGTGATCAAGTTCCTCAAGGAAGAAATGGGCGTTACCAAGATCCGTTTCGACCAGGATTGCGGGATTGGCGTCAAGCCGGTCTCCAAAGAGGGTACCAAGCGCCTGGCGCGCAAGGCCCTGCAATATGTGGTGGATAACGACCGCGACTCGCTGACCATCGTGCACAAAGGCAACATCATGAAGTTCACCGAGGGTGCCTTCAAGGAGTGGGCCTATGAGGTGGCGGCGGAAGAGTTCGGTGCGACCTTGCTCGATGGCGGGCCGTGGATGCAGTTCAAGAACCCCAAGACCGGCAAGAATGTGGTGGTCAAAGATGCTATTGCCGACGCCATGCTCCAGCAGATCCTGCTGCGCCCGGCCGAATATGACGTGATCGCGACCCTCAATCTCAATGGCGATTACCTGTCCGACGCCCTGGCGGCTGAAGTGGGCGGTATTGGTATTGCGCCGGGAGCCAACCTGTCGGACACCGTGGCAATGTTTGAAGCCACCCACGGCACTGCGCCTAAATATGCGGGCAAGGATCAGGTCAACCCTGGTTCATTGATCCTGTCGGCAGAAATGATGCTGCGGCATATGGGTTGGGTCGAGGCGGCGGATCTGATCATCAAGGGCACCAATGGCGCGATTTCGGCCAAGACCGTGACCTATGACTTCGAGCGTCTGATGGATGGCGCTACGTTGGTGTCGTCGTCGGGCTTTGGTGACGCGTTGATCAAGCATATGTAAACAGGTAGATAAAACCGGCCGCCCTGATGATTCGGGGCGGCCGGTTTGCTTTCAGTGCTTTGTTCAGAAGCTGGTCAGGCCTGCTTGCTTTTCTTGTCTTGATTTGTGACCGTGCGCCGCGCCGTTTTCTACAGCAGGCGTGGTGGTGATGCCTTTGATATTCACCGCGTGCAAGCCCTTTGGGCCCTGGGTAATGTCAAAGGATACCGGTTGACCCGCCTTCAGCGTTTTGTACCCATCCGCCTGGATCGCTGAGAAATGCGCAAAAAGGTCTTCTTGCTTGCCGTCTTCATTAATGAAGCCGTAACCCTTGGCATTGTTGAACCACTTGACCTTACCACTAGCCATTCCCTTATCCCTCTGCACCAGACTCCATCACTGGAGTATCATCCTGTCTATCCGTCCTAACCCGAATAAATAAGGTTGACTGCGCGGACCTTTTTTACCCACTGTGGGCTCTATTTGTTGTAACACCGTTTCGCCGATAGTCAAGGTGACCCAAGGGTCAGAGTTGAAATTCTGACAGGCCGCCCCCACCACTGTAATTGAACCACTGACGAACCTTTCTTTCCCATGCATGCAAACAGCCAGATTCGACTAACATTCAATCAGGATCGCCCGGATCAGGAACATGACGACGACGGTTCTGCAGGCATTGCTGTCCAGGAGGCCAAGCCTGCTTTACAGGCGCCGCCGATGTACAAGGTGGTTTTGTTCAATGATGACTACACACCGATGGATTTCGTCGTCGAAGTGCTCGAGGTGTTTTTTAACCTGAACCGCGAGTTGGCGACCAAGGTAATGCTGGCCGTTCACACAGAAGGACGGGCAGTATGTGGAGTGTTTACCCGCGACATCGCCGAGACAAAGGCCATGCAGGTCAACCAGTACGCCAGGGAAAGCCAGCATCCGCTACTCTGTGAAATCGAGAAGGACGGTTAACGCCGACCACTTGGGTATGAGGTGAAGCTATGTTAAACCGCGAGCTCGAAGTCACCCTCAATCTTGCCTTCAAGGAGGCTCGTTCGAAGCGTCATGAATTCATGACCGTCGAACACCTGCTGCTGGCACTTTTGGATAACGAAGCTGCCGCCACCGTTCTACGTGCGTGCGGCGCCAACCTCGACAAGCTCAAGCACGACCTGCAGGAGTTTATCGACTCCACCACGCCACTGATCCCCGTGCATGACGAGGACCGCGAAACCCAGCCAACCCTGGGGTTCCAGCGGGTATTGCAGCGTGCTGTGTTCCACGTACAGAGCTCCGGTAAGCGTGAAGTCACGGGCGCGAACGTGCTTGTGGCAATTTTCAGCGAACAGGAAAGCCAGGCCGTGTTCCTGCTCAAGCAGCAGAGCGTTGCCCGTATTGATGTAGTCAATTACATCGCCCACGGTATCTCTAAAGTGCCTGGGCACGGCGATCATTCCGAGGGTGAGCAGGATATGCAGGACGAGGAGGGCGGTGAGTCTTCTTCTTCGAGCAATCCGCTGGATGCCTATGCCAGCAACCTCAATGAAATGGCGCGCCAGGGGCGGATCGATCCGCTGGTGGGGCGTGAGCATGAGGTTGAGCGTGTAGCGCAGATCCTTGCGCGTCGTCGCAAGAACAACCCGTTGCTGGTGGGCGAGGCGGGCGTGGGTAAGACCGCGATTGCCGAAGGCCTGGCCAAGCGCATTGTCGACAACCAGGTGCCAGACCTGCTGGCCAGCAGTGTCGTCTATTCCCTTGACCTGGGCGCGTTGCTCGCCGGGACCAAGTACCGTGGCGATTTCGAGAAACGCTTCAAGGCGTTGCTCGGTGAGTTGAAAAAGCGTCCACAGGCCATCCTGTTCATCGACGAGATCCATACCATCATTGGCGCCGGTGCAGCCTCCGGTGGGGTGATGGACGCTTCCAACCTGCTCAAGCCACTGCTGTCCTCGGGTGATATCCGTTGTATTGGTTCGACCACGTTCCAGGAATTCCGCGGCATCTTCGAAAAAGACCGTGCCCTGGCGCGTCGCTTCCAGAAAGTCGACGTGTCCGAGCCGTCGGTTGAAGACACCATCGGTATCCTGCGCGGGCTCAAGGGGCGTTTTGAAGCGCACCATGGCATCGAATACACCGATGAGGCCTTGCGTGCGGCGGCTGAGCTGGCGTCGCGATACATCAATGACCGGCATATGCCTGACAAGGCCATCGATGTGATCGACGAAGCGGGTGCCTACCAGCGCCTGCAGCCGGTCGAGAAGCGCGTGAAGCGCATCGACGTGCCTCAAGTCGAGGACATCGTGGCCAAGATCGCGCGGATTCCGCCAAAACACGTCACCAGCTCCGACAAGGAGTTGCTGCGTAACCTGGAGCGCGACCTCAAGCTCACTGTGTTTGGCCAGGATGCGGCCATCGACTCGCTGTCCACGGCGATCAAGTTGTCGCGTGCTGGCCTCAAGTCGCCGGACAAGCCAGTCGGTTCGTTCCTGTTCGCAGGCCCGACCGGCGTCGGCAAGACCGAGGCGGCTCGCCAGCTGGCCAAGGCCATGGGCATCGAACTGGTCCGTTTCGACATGTCCGAGTACATGGAGCGCCACACTGTGTCGCGCTTGATCGGTGCGCCTCCGGGCTATGTCGGCTTCGACCAGGGCGGCCTGTTGACCGAGGCGATCACCAAGCAGCCACATTGCGTATTGCTGCTCGATGAAATCGAAAAGGCTCACCCGGAAGTCTTCAACCTGCTATTGCAGGTCATGGACCACGGGACCCTGACCGATAACAACGGGCGCAAGGCGGACTTCCGCAACGTGATCGTGATCATGACCACCAACGCTGGTGCCGAAACCGCGGCGCGGGCTTCGATCGGCTTTACGCATCAGGATCACTCCTCCGATGCCATGGAAGTGATCAAGAAGAGCTTCACGCCGGAGTTCCGCAACCGCCTGGACACCATTATCCAGTTTGGTCGCCTCAGCCATGAGGTCATCAAAAGCGTGGTGGACAAGTTCCTCACCGAGCTTCAAGCGCAGTTGGAAGACAAGCGCGTGCAGCTGGATGTGACGGAAGCGGCCCGCAGTTGGATCGCAGAGGGCGGCTACGATGCGGCAATGGGCGCACGCCCAATGGCGCGTCTGATCCAGGACAAGATCAAGCGGCCACTGGCCGAAGAGATCCTGTTCGGCGAACTTTCCGACCATGGTGGGGTGGTACACATCGACCTGAAGGACGGCGAGCTGACCTTCGAGTTCGAGACCACGGCTGAAATGGCCTGATCGTTAGCTGCAACATTGCAAAAGGCGCCGAAAGGCGCCTTTTTGCTGCCTGAAATACGATTACGAGACAATGACGGTCAACTGTGGGAGCTGGCTTGCCTGCGATGACGGTCCTTCAGTCGCACATCGTTAACTGGCCCACCGCTATCGCAGGCAAGCCAGCTCCCACAGGGTCAAGTGGCGACTGTTAAATCCTGCGCACACAAAAACGCCCGGCATAACCGGGCGTTTTGTATTGACTTGCTTAGCGAGCGCGGTAAGTGATGCGCCCTTTGCTCAAGTCATAGGGCGTCAGCTCGACGCGCACTTTGTCACCGGTAAGAATACGAATGTAGTTCTTGCGCATCTTGCCGGAGATATGCGCGGTTACGACGTGCCCATTTTCCAACTCCACACGAAACATGGTGTTGGGCAGGGTGTCGACGACAGTGCCTTCCATTTCGAAGCTGTCTTCTTTCGACATGCAGTAAAGCCCTCGGTATCCAGTGAATGGCCCGGTGCAACTGCGCCAGGCAAAAGCGGCGTGCATTGTGCCCGAAAAAGGGTGTTCAAGCCAAGGGGTTCTAGTTAAGCGTGACCCATCTTTGATTAATCAGCAGCTCAATGGGCCTATATTGGGTCTTGTAGTTCATCTTTTTGCAGTTCTTGATCCAGTATCCGAGGTACACCGCTTCCAGCTCCAGGCGCAGCGCTTCGCCTATTTGCCAGAGGATGGCGAAGCGCCCGAGGCTGCGGCGTTCTTCGGTCGGTTCATAGAAGGTGTACACCGCTGAGAGGCCGTTGGGCAGTAGGTCGGTCACCGCTACGGCCAGCAGGCGGCCGTCGAGGCGGAACTCGTAGAAGCGCGAAAAAGGCAAGTCACGCACCAGGAATGTGGAAAACTGGTCGCGGCTGGGCGGATACATATCGCCGTCGGCATGACGCTGCTCGATATAGCGTTGGTAGAGATCGAAATATTCTTCGCTGTATTGGGGTTTGGTGGCGTGTACTGTCAGGTCAGCGTTGCGCTTGAGAATGCGTTTCTGATTACGGTCGGGCGAAAACTGCGCAACCGGGATACGCGCAGGCACGCACGCGTTGCAGTTCTGGCAATGGGGGCGATACAGGTGATCGCCGCTGCGCCGGAAGCCCATCTCGGACAGGTCGGCATACACATGCACGTCCATGGGCTGGCTGGGATCGAGGAACAGCGTGGTGGCCTGCTCGTCGGGCAGATAGCTGCATGAGTGGGCTTGAGTGGCATAGAACTTCAAGCGCGCCAGCTCGGTCATGATCAACCCTCGGGATAAGCTTTGAAATAAGTGTAAGCCACGTGCGCGAAAGTCGCCTAGGAAACCCACGGCCCAGCGTTGGGTTGGTCCAGATGTTTATGCAGGAAGTCAGCGAAGACGCTGCGGGGTATGCCGCGGGCACCCAGGCTGTGCAGGTGATCGTTGGGCATCTGGCAATCGATCAGCACAAATCCCCAGGCTTGCAGTTGCCGGGTCAACGTGGCGAAGCCGAATTTGGAGGCGTTGTCGGCGCGGCTGAACATGGACTCGCCAAAAAACAACTGGCCCATCGCGAGGCCATACAGGCCACCTACCAGTTCGCCCTGGTCCCAGACCTCGACGGAATGCGCATAGCCGCGTTGGTGCAGCTCCAGATAAGCCTTCTGGATACCTTCGGTGATCCAGGTGCCATCGGCGTAGGCACGGGGCGCGGCGCAGGCTTGGATGACGGCGGCGAAATCCTGGTCGAAGGTCACGGTATAGCGCTGCTGGCGCAATAATTTGCCCAGGCTACGGGAAACATGCAGCTCGTCGGGGAAAATCACCGTGCGCGGGTCTGGCGACCACCAGAGGATAGGCTGGCCTTCGGAGAACCAGGGGAAGCAGCCATGGCGGTAGGCCTGGATCAGTCGTTCGGCCGACAGGTCGCCACCGGCGGCGAGCAGGCCGTTGGGTTCGCGCATGGCCTTGGCCAAGGGAGGGAACGTCAGGGTGTCGCGTTGTAACCAGGTCAGCATGGCATCCAGGCTTAGGGAAGGGGAGGGGAGTGGCAGGTCATGCACCTGCACCGCAAGCGTTGATTATTGACGACCCTGCGCCATGGGGCCAGCCCGAATAGGCGATTGACGAGGATTAGCATGAACGGGTGTTTCTGCAACTCTGTACACAGGGTGTGGTCGTAATCGGGTCTGGCGCATGCCGGCCATTTGCCAAGCTTGCCTGGATTGCTAAATACAGCTCATAAGCCTTTGTCAGCAAAGGCAATGCATGCTCAAATTGTCCGTGCAGTCAGGTGAAGGGCAAGTGTGTGGCATCGCGCACGCAAACCCGTACAATGCGGCCATTGTGGCGTTATCGCCATTTCACCTATCCGTCACCGGGTGTTAAAAGTAGATTCAGCAACATTCGTTCATTTTTCAACTGCTCCGGATAGAGCAGTCGTGTGTAGTCATTCAACAGATGGACGCGCTAAAGGCGCAGGAATAGACCCGTTTTGAAGAAATCCGCCGCAGCACCTAAAGCAGCAGTCGTACCGGCCTGGCGCCAGCACCTGCATTACCGACTCAAGGAAGGCGCACTGATTGCCATCGGTGCGCTGTGCCTGTTCCTGATGATGGCCTTGCTGACCTATGGCAAGGACGATCCGGGCTGGAGCCATAACAGCAAGATCGATGACGTGCAGAATTTCGGCGGCCCTGTAGGTTCCTACAGCGCCGATATCCTCTTCATGATCCTGGGTTACTTTGCCTACATTTTCCCGCTGTTGCTGGCGATCAAGACCTGGCAGATCTTCCGCCAGCGTCACGAGCCGTGGCAGTGGAGCGGCTGGCTGTTCTCCTGGCGCCTGATCGGCCTGGTGTTCCTGGTGCTGTCGGGCGCTGCGCTGGCGCATATCCACTTCCATGCCCCGACCGGTCTGCCGGCGGGCGCGGGCGGGGCCCTGGGTGAAAGCCTTGGCGACCTGGCGCGCAGGACCCTGAATATCCAGGGCAGCACCCTGATGTTCATCGCGCTGTTCCTGTTCGGCCTCACGGTATTCACCGACCTGTCATGGTTCAAGGTGATGGACGTGACCGGCAAGATCACCCTCGACCTGTTCGAATTGTTCCAGGGCGCCGCCAACCGCTGGTGGGCCGCCCGTGTCGAGCGCAAGCAAATGGTGGCGCAGCTGCGTGAGGTCGACACCCGTGTCAACGAGGTGGTGGCCCCAAGCACGCCGGATCGGCGCGAGCAAGCCAAGGTCAAGGAGCGCTTGATCGAGCGCGAGCAGGCCCTGAGCAAGCACATGTCGGACCGTGAAAAGCAGGTGCCGCCCGTGATCGCCCCGGCACCGCCCAAGGCGCCGGAGCCCAGCCATCGCGTGCAAAAAGAGAAGCAGGCACCGCTGTTCATCGACAGCGCCGTCGAAGGCACCTTGCCGCCGATCTCGATTCTGGACCCGGCCGAAAAGAAACAACTCAACTATTCCCCCGAATCCCTGGCGGCCGTCGGCCACCTGCTGGAAATCAAGCTCAAGGAATTCGGCGTCGAAGTGTCGGTGGACTCGATCCATCCGGGCCCGGTGATCACCCGTTACGAAATCCAACCGGCCGCCGGGGTAAAAGTCAGCCGCATTTCCAACCTGGCCAAAGACTTGGCACGTTCCCTGGCCGTGACCAGCGTGCGCGTGGTGGAAGTGATCCCGGGCAAGACCACCGTGGGTATCGAGATTCCCAACGAAGACCGCCAGATCGTGCGCTTCTCCGAAGTGCTGTCGACGCCGGAATACGACAACTTCAAATCGCCGGTCACCCTGGCGCTCGGCCATGACATCGGCGGCAAGCCGGTGATTACCGACCTGGCGAAAATGCCGCACCTGCTGGTAGCCGGTACCACTGGTTCCGGTAAGTCGGTGGGTGTGAACGCCATGATCCTGTCGATCCTGTTCAAGTCCGGGCCGGATGACGCCAAGCTGATCATGATCGACCCGAAGATGCTGGAACTGTCGATCTACGAAGGCATCCCGCACCTGCTGTGCCCGGTGGTCACCGACATGAAGGACGCCGCCAACGCCCTGCGCTGGAGCGTTGCCGAGATGGAGCGCCGCTACAAGCTGATGGCGAAGATGGGCGTGCGGAACCTGTCGGGCTTCAATGCCAAGGTCAAGGAAGCCCAGGACGCCGGCACACCGCTGACTGACCCGCTGTACAAGCGCGAAAGCATTCACGATGAAGCACCACTGCTGACCAAGCTGCCGACCATCGTGGTGGTGGTCGATGAATTTGCCGACATGATGATGATCGTCGGCAAGAAGGTTGAAGAGCTGATCGCCCGTATCGCCCAGAAGGCGCGGGCGGCGGGTATCCACTTGATCCTCGCGACACAGCGGCCGTCGGTGGACGTGATCACCGGCCTGATCAAGGCCAACATTCCGACGCGCATGGCGTTCCAGGTCTCCAGCAAGATCGACTCGCGCACCATCATTGACCAGGGTGGCGCCGAGCAACTGCTGGGCCACGGTGACATGCTCTACATGCCGCCGGGCACCAGCCTGCCGATTCGCGTTCACGGCGCCTTTGTTTCCGATGACGAAGTCCACCGTGTGGTCGAAGCCTGGAAACTGCGCGGCGCGCCCGAGTACAACGACGACATCCTCAACGGCGTCGAAGAAGCCGGCAGCGGCTTTGAAAATGGCGGCGGTGGCGGTGATGACGATGCCGAGACCGACGCTTTGTATGACGAAGCCGTGGCCTTCGTACTGGAAAGCCGCCGTGCCTCGATCTCCGCGGTGCAGCGCAAGCTGAAAATCGGCTACAACCGTGCCGCCCGCATGATCGAAGCCATGGAAATGGCCGGCGTCGTGACCGCAATGAACACCAATGGCTCGCGTGAAGTCATCGCCCCCGGGCAGATGCGCGACTGATTCCGCGCCGCGTGGCAACACGCGGCGTGCCCTGACTACTCAATGAGGACTCCCATGCGCTTTATCCGCATGCTGTTGTTGCCAGCCTTGGCCCTGACCGCTGTTTCGGCTCACGCTGACCCGGCTTCCGTCGCCAGCCTGAAGAACCTGTTGGACAAATCCCAGACCCTCACCGCGCGCTTCTCCCAGCTGACCCTGGATGCCGGCGGCACCCAGTTGCAGGAAACAGCCGGTGAAATGGCCGTGCAGCGCCCAGGGCTGTTCTACTGGCATACCGAAGGCAAGGCGGAGCAGACCATCGTTTCCGACGGCCAGAAAGTCACGCTGTGGGACCCGGACCTGGAACAGGCGACCATCAAGAAGCTCGATCCGCGCCTGAACCAGACCCCGGCACTGCTGCTGTCGGGTGATGTGTCGAAAATCAACGACAGCTTCGACATCACCTCCAAGCAGACCAGCAACGTCATCGAGTTCACCCTCAAGCCAAAATCCAAGGACACGTTGTTTGACACGCTGTCCCTGTCGTTCGGCAACGGCGTGATCAACAACATGCGCCTGGTCGACAGCGTCGGCCAGCGCACCGATATCCTGTTCTCCGGGGTCAAGGCCAACCAGCCGGTGCCCGCGTCCAAGTTCAAGTTCGACATCCCCAAGGGTGCCGACGTGATCCAGGAATAAACTGCCCAGAGGTTTCAAACGCTGCCCATGGATCTGTTTCGAAGTGACCCGATTGCCCAGCCGTTGGCCGCGCGCTTGCGTTCGACCAACCTGGATGAGTACGTCGGTCAGGAACACCTGCTCGCTCGGGGCAAGCCCTTGCGCGAAGCCCTGGAGCAGGGTGCGCTGCATTCGATGATTTTCTGGGGGCCGCCGGGCGTGGGCAAGACCACCCTGGCGCGGTTGCTGGCGAAGGTCTCGGATGCGCACTTTGAAACGGTCTCGGCGGTGCTCGCCGGGGTCAAGGAGATCCGCCAGGCGGTGGAAGTCGCCAAGCAGCAGGCCGGGCAATACGGCAAGCGCACTATCCTGTTCGTCGACGAAGTGCATCGCTTCAACAAGTCGCAGCAGGATGCGTTCCTGCCTTATGTCGAGGACGGTACGCTGATCTTTATCGGCGCCACCACCGAAAACCCTTCCTTTGAATTGAACAACGCCTTGTTGTCACGGGCGCGGGTCTATGTGCTCAAGAGCCTGGATGAAGCGGCGATGCGAAAGCTGCTGCACCGAGCCTTGAGCGAAGACAAGGGGCTGGGCAAGCGCCAGCTGAGCCTCAGCGATGAAGGTTTCAAGATTTTGCTGACCGCCGCCGATGGCGACGGGCGCCGCTTTCTCAACTTGCTGGAGAATGCTTCCGACCTGGCCGAAGACGGCGGCGAGATTGGCGTCGACCTGTTGCAAAGCTTGCTCGGTGACACACGCCGGCGTTTCGACAAGGGCGGCGAAGCCTTCTACGACCAGATTTCCGCGCTGCACAAATCCGTACGCGGTTCCAACCCTGATGGCGCGCTGTATTGGTTTGCGCGCATGATCGATGGCGGTTGCGACCCGCTGTACCTGGCGCGTCGTGTGGTGCGCATGGCCAGCGAAGACATCGGCAATGCCGACCCGCGGGCCCTGAGCCTGTGCCTGGCCGCCTGGGAGGTGCAGGAGCGCCTCGGCAGTCCGGAAGGCGAGTTGGCGGTCGCCCAGGCCATCACTTACCTGGCCTGCGCGCCCAAAAGCAACGCAGTGTACATGGGCTTCAAGTCGGCCCTGCGTGCGGCCGCCGAGCATGGTTCCCTCGAAGTGCCGCTGCACCTGCGCAACGCGCCGACCAAGCTGATGAAGCAGCTGGGGTATGGCGACGAATACCGTTATGCCCACGATGAGCCGGACGCCTACGCGGCCGGCGAAGACTACTTCCCCGATGAGCTGGAGCCGCAGCCGTTCTACCAGCCAGTGCCCCGTGGCCTGGAGCTGAAGATCGGTGAGAAGCTCAACCACCTGGCCACCCTCGACCGTCTGAGCCCCAGGCAGCGGAGAAAAACATGATTCCTTTAGTGGTCGCCGTCTCGGCGGGAGGTATCGCCGGTACACTGCTGCGCTTCGCCACCGGCAATTGGATCAACGCCAATTGGCCGAAACACTTCTATACGGCGACGCTCGCCGTTAATATCGTGGGCTGCCTGTTGATCGGCGTGTTATACGGCCTGTTTTTGTTACGCCCGGAAGTGCCTGTCGAGGTACGTGCCGGCCTGATGGTTGGCTTTCTTGGCGGCCTGACGACTTTTTCATCCTTTTCACTGGATACCGTGCGCCTGCTGGAAAGCGGGCAAGTGCCGCTGGCGATTGGCTATGCGGCCATCAGCGTATTCGGCGGGCTGCTCGCCACCTGGGCTGGCCTGTCCTTGACCAAACTTTGATAACGAGAGACCGACATGCTCGATTCCAAACTGTTACGTAGCAACCTTCAGGACGTAGCGGACCGCCTGGCATCCCGTGGCTTTGCCTTGGATGTTGCGCGCATCGAAGCGCTGGAAGAACAGCGCAAGACCGTCCAGACCCGCACCGAAGCACTGCAGGCTGAACGTAATGCGCGCTCCAAGTCCATCGGCCAGGCCAAGCAGCGCGGTGAAGACATCGCGCCGTTGATGGCGGATGTCGAGCGCATGGGCACTGAGCTGTCCGATGGCAAAATCGAGCTGGAAGGCATTCAGACCCAATTGGATTCGATCCTGCTGGGCATTCCGAACCTGCCCCACGAATCTGTGCCGGTCGGCGAAGATGAAGAAGGCAACGTCGAAGTGCGCCGCTGGGGCACGCCGAAAGCCTTCGATTTCGAGATCAAGGACCACGTCGCCCTGGGCGAATTGACCGGTGGCCTGGATTTTGAAACCGCGGCAAAAATGTCCGGCGCACGCTTTGCCTTGTTGCGCGGCCCGATTGCGCGCATGCACCGTGCACTGGCGCAGTTCATGATCAACCTGCACACCGGCGAGCACGGTTATGAAGAGGCCTACACCCCGTACCTGGTTCAGGCGCCGGCGTTGATGGGCACCAGCCAACTGCCGAAATTCGAAGAAGACCTGTTCAAGATCAGCCGCGACGGCGAAGCCGACCTGTACCTGATCCCGACCGCCGAAGTGTCGCTGACCAATATCGTCGCCGGCGAAATCCTCGACGCCAAGCAACTGCCGTTGAAGCTGGTTGCTCACAGCCCGTGCTTCCGTAGCGAAGCCGGCGCCTCGGGTCGCGACACCCGTGGCATGATCCGCCAGCATCAGTTCGACAAGGTTGAAATGGTCCAGGTAGTAGAGCCGTCGACCTCCATGGAGGCCCTGGAAGGCCTGACTGCCAACGCCGAGCGCGTGCTGCAGCTGCTGGAGCTGCCTTACCGCGTACTGGCCCTGTGCACGGGCGACATGGGCTTCAGCGCCGTGAAAACCTACGACCTGGAAGTGTGGGTGCCGAGCCAGGACAAATACCGCGAGATTTCGTCGTGCTCCAACTGCGGTGACTTCCAGGCCCGTCGCATGCAGGCGCGTTTCCGCAACCCGGAAACCGGCAAGCCGGAGCTGGTGCACACCCTCAACGGTTCGGGCCTGGCCGTAGGCCGTACCCTGGTGGCCGTGCTGGAAAACTACCAGCAGGCGGACGGTTCGATCCGTGTACCTGAGGTGCTCAAGCCGTACATGGCGGGCGTTGAGGTCATCCGCTAAATGGAATTTCTGCCGCTGTTTCATAACCTGCGCGGCAGTCGTGTGTTGGTCGTCGGTGGTGGGGAGATTGCCTTGCGCAAATCCCGGCTGCTGGCCAACGCCGGCGCGGTGTTGCGGGTGGTTGCTCCCCAGATCGAAAGCCAGCTGCGTGAGCTGGTGCTGGGCAGTGGCGGGGAACTGATGTTGCGCGGTTATCAGGAGGCCGACCTGGACGGTTGCACCCTGATTATCGCAGCCACCGACGATGAGCCACTGAATGCGCAAGTATCCAGTGATGCCAAGCGTCGCTGCGTGCCGGTCAATGTGGTGGACGCGCCAGCGTTGTGCAGCGTGATCTTCCCGGCAATTGTCGACCGTTCACCCTTGGTGATTGCCGTCTCCAGCGGCGGTGACGCGCCGGTACTGGCACGGCTGATTCGCGCCAAGCTGGAAACCTGGATTCCCTCGACCTACGGTCAATTGGCTGGGCTGGCCGCGCGTTTTCGGGCTCAGGTCAAAGGTTTGTACCCGGATGTGCAGCAACGCCGGGCGTTCTGGGAAGAAGTGTTCCAGGGCCCGATTGCCGACCGCCAGTTGGCCGGGCAGGGCGAGGAGGCCGAGCGCCTGTTGATCGAAAAGGTCAACGGCGCGCCGCCTTACGCGCCCGGAGAGGTGTACCTGGTGGGTGCGGGCCCAGGCGACCCGGATTTGCTGACCTTCCGCGCATTGCGCCTGATGCAGCAAGCCGACGTGGTGCTGTACGACCGTTTGGTTGCGCCGGCGATTTTGGAACTGTGCCGTCGTGATGCCGAGCGCGTGTACGTCGGCAAGCGTCGCGCCGATCACGCGGTGCCCCAGGACCAGATCAACCAGCAACTGGTAGACCTGGCCAAGCAAGGCAAGCGCGTGCTGCGCCTCAAGGGGGGGGACCCGTTCATCTTTGGTCGTGGTGGCGAAGAGATCGAAGAGTTGGCGGCCCACGGCATTCCGTTCCAGGTGGTGCCGGGTATTACGGCAGCCAGTGGTTGCGCGGCCTATGCCGGGATTCCGCTGACTCATCGCGACTATGCCCAATCTGTACGTTTTATTACCGGGCACTTGAAGAACGGTACCTCGGACTTGCCTTGGCAAGACCTGGTCGGCCCCTCACAGACCCTGGTGTTCTACATGGGCTTGATTGGCTTGCCGATCATTTGCGAGCAGTTGATCAAGCACGGACGCGCGTCGGACACCCCAGCGGCGCTGATCCAGCAGGGCACCACGTCCAACCAGCGCGTGTTCACCGGCACCCTGGCCGACCTGCCGCGCATGGTGGCGGAGCATGAAGTGCATGCGCCGACATTGGTGATCGTGGGTGAGGTGGTGGTGTTGCGTGAGAAGCTCAAGTGGTTCGAGGGCGCTCAGTCTCAAGTCTGAACCGGCTCTTGTGGCGAGGGAGCTTGCTCCCGTTGGAGTGCGAAGCGCTCCCAAAATTTTGGGGCCGCTACGCAGCCCAGCGGGAGCAAGCTCCCTCGCCACAAGAGTTATCAGCCAAAGACACCTTTACCCGGCAGCCGCACCCGATCATGCTTCGTATCAAACCCCTGCAACGGCCCCTTCGGCACAATCCCCGTCGGGTTGATCGTGCGATGGCTGGCATAGTAATGCCCCTTGATATGCTCGAAATCCACCGTCTCGGCCACGCCTGGCCACTGATATATCTCCCGCAGCCAGTTCGACAAATTCGAGTAATCGGCAATCCGCCGCAGGTTGCATTTGAAGTGGCTGTAGTACACCGCATCAAAACGAATCAGCGTGGTGAACAGCCGCACATCGGCTTCGGTCAGGTACTCGCCGGCCAGATAACGATGGCTGCCCAGGTGCTGTTCCAAATGATCCAGCTCGGCAAACACATCATCAAACGCACTTTCATACGCCTGTTGTGAGGTGGCGAAGCCTGCGCGGTACACGCCGTTGTTCACGGCGGGGTAGATGCGTTCGTTGAGGCTGTCGATGGTCGAATGCAGGGCTTGGGGGTAGAAATCCAGGGTATTGCCGGTCAGCGCATTGAACGCACTGTTGAACATGCGGATGATCTCCGCCGATTCATTGCTGACGATGCGCTTGAGCTTTTTGTCCCACAGCACCGGCACGGTCACGCGCCCGGTATAGTCGGCGGTATCGGCGGTGTAGCGTTGGTGCATGAAGTTGAAACCGTCCAGTTTGTCGCCGCTGGAGCCGTGGGCCTTGTCGAAGGTCCAGCCGTTTTCCAGCATCAGCCAACTGACCACCGAGACGTCGATCAGGCTTTCCAGGCCCTTGAGCTTGCGCAGGATCAAGGTGCGGTGCGCCCACGGGCAGGCGAGGGATACATAGAGGTGATAGCGACCGGCCTCGGCCTTGAAGCCGCCTTCACCACTCGGGCCTGGCCCGCCATCGGCGGTCACCCAGTTGCGGCGTTGTGCCTGTTCCCGTTGGAAAGCGCCATCGGCGCTACTTTCGTACCACTGGTCTTTCCACTGTCCTTCGATCAATAAACCCATGACTGGCTCCTTGGCTGATAAGCGTTGGAGCCCAGTCTAAAGGGATGAGTTCGAACTAAAAGCGCAAAGAACCGGCGTGAATGATCGATTAAATCGATTTATCCCGTGCGTCCCAGTACTGCTGGGCCAACTCGAACGCCTGCTGCCGCGGGTGACCAAGGCCGCGCAGGGCCAACGCCATGGTGGCGATCAACGCCAGTTGCGGGTAGCTGTCCTCAACGTCGCCGCGCCACAGTGCTTTTAGGTGCTCGGGCTCAAGCGTTGCTGGCTTGACGTGGCGCTGGACGGAAAGGGCGGGCCACTCTTCGTCCCAGCTCTGGCCGTCGGTGGTGCCATACAGGTGACTGAGGGTGTCGGGGTTGATCTCGATCTCGCCGCCGTCGCCCTTGACCACAATCACGTTGTCACCCAGCAAGCCACTGGCATCACGATGCACGCCCTGGTAACCGGGGTGGAAAATGCTTTGCAGGCCACAGCGCGCATTCAGCGGGTTGAGCAGGCGCGCCAGCGAATGGATAGGCGAACGCAGGCCCAAGGTGTTGCGCAGATCGATCATGCGTTGCAGCTGTGGCGCCCAATCACCCAACGGGATAAATGCCAGGTTGCCGTGGGCAAAGGCGCTCTCGACCTGTTGCCAATCGCGGCACAGCGGGATCTGCAAGCCGTCCAGCAATTGCTCGGTGTACAAGCGCCCCGCAGTGTGGGCGCCGCCGCCGTGCATCAGGATGCGCACGCCGTTCTGTGCCAGGCATTTGGCTGCCAGCAGGAACCACGGCAGGTGGCGCTTTTTACCGGCATAGGTCGGCCAGTCGATATCGACGTTCAGCGCTGGCGCGTGCAGGCGCTCACGTACGGCTTCGGTGAAACCGGCGAGTTCTTCCGGGCTTTCTTCCTTGTGGCGCAGCAGCATCAGGAAGGCGCCGAGCTGGGTGTCCTCGACTTTTTCGTCGAGCAGCATGCCCATGGCTTCCCGCGCTTCCTCGCGGGTGAGGTTGCGCGCGCCACGCTTGCCTTTGCCGAGGATGCGCACGAACTGCGCAAAGGGATGCTCTTGGGGCGTTACGAGAGTCAGGGGGGCAAAGTCGGTCATAAGCAATTCGTCGGCCTGGGCAGGCCCGCCAGCTTGGCGGCGAGTTTGGCGGGAGTGCCGTTGAACAGTTTGTTGAGGTGCAGGCTGTTGCCCTTTTCCGGGCCCAGCTTCAAGGCGGTGTACTTGATCAGCGGGCGCGTGGCGGGGGACAGCTGGAACTCGGTGTAGAACTGGCGCAGCAGGGTGAGGATTTCCCAGTGTGCCGGGGTCAGCTCCAAGGCTTCGGCAGCGGCCAGGGCATTCGCCACTTCATCGGACCAGTCGTTGAGGTCGACGAGATAGCCGTCCTTATCCAGTTCCAGGGTGTGTGCGCCGACGGTCAAGGTGTTCATAGCCAGGTGTTGACCTTGTCGTAGTCGATCGACAGTTGCACGAAGCCTGGGTAATCGACGCTGTCAGCCCAGTCGGGCAGCGGCAGGTTGCGCGCCTGCATGTCTTCGGCCAGCACAAACACCTTTACGCCTTTGGTTTGCAGGGCGGGCGTGTGCAGGCCGTAGGCTCCGTCGCCGCACAGCAGGATTGCGTCCTCGGCGCCACAGATGCGCAGGCAGCTATCGAGGCGGCTGTCGGTAAACGGGGAATGAGACACCACATGTAGAGTCGACATCAGAGGGTAATCACCTGGTCGTAACGGTCAATCAGTTGGGAAATGGCTTGGCTGTCGAGCACCTGTGCGTTGGCGGGTGGCGGCAACCCGCGTGCGGAAAGACTATGGCTGCACGCGAACACGTCATCAATGCCGAACAGGCCCAGGGCCTGCAGGTTGGCACTCAGGTCTTTCTGTTGCACGGCCTTGGCCGCTTGGTTCGGCGCCAGTTGGAACACACCGTCATCCAGGAACAACAGGCCAATGGGCAGATCGAACGCGCCACCGGCCAGCACGATATCCAGTGCTTCCCGCGCACTCGGCCCGGACCACGGGGCCTGGCGGCTGATCACCAACAAGGATCTGGGCATGTCACGGCCCTCCAAAACAGATCAGGCGGTCGGCGTCCTGGATCGCGTCATGCAACTGCCCAAGGCCCGATAACGCCCAGGGTGCCTCCAGATTCACGGCGCTGCGTTGATAGCGCGTAGCCTCTTCGGCATTCAGCACACCACGGCGCAAGGCGGCGGCGATGCACACCACACCGTCGAGCTGGTGCTGGCTGACGAACTCGCGCCATTGGCGCGCAATGTCTGGCTCGTCCTGGGGCGCAACGATGTTACTGGACGCGCTGTACACGCCATCCTGATAAAAAAACATCCGCACAATCTCATGCCCGCCGGCCAACGCCGCCTGTGCGAACAACAGGGCGCGGCGCGAGGAGGGCGCGTGGGCGGCGCTATACAGTGCAATCGCGAACTTCATGGAAGACTCTGCCAACAAACGTCGGCCAATGATAAAGCCGCCGCCGCGAAAAAGCCCGCCGTGATCAAAACGGTCACTGTGGTTGATCGTTCTGACGATTGCCGGCAGGCGCCAGGCTGCCTAGTCTGTGGGTATTCGCAACCCAACTGGAGTCCCCATGTCAGGTCCCTTGGCGTCCCTTAAAGTGCTGGATTTTTCCACCTTGCTGCCCGGCCCGTTTGCCTCCCTGATGCTGGCGGACATGGGCGCCGAGGTGCTGCGTATCGAATCGCCCACGCGGATGGACCTGTTGCGTGTGTTGCCGCCCCATGATCGTGGCACCTCGGCCAGCCACGCCTACCTCAATCGCAACAAGCGTAGCCTGGCCCTGGACCTCAAGCAGGCCGAGGCGCTGGAGATTGTGCGTGAGTTGATCAAGGGCCATGACATCCTGCTCGAGCAGTTCCGCCCCGGTGTCATGGCGCGCCTGGGCCTGGGCTATGAGGCGCTGAAGGCGATCAACCCGCGGCTGATCTATGTGTCGATCACCGGCTACGGCCAGACCGGCCCCTATAAGGACCGCGCCGGGCACGATATCAACTACCTGGCGTTGGCCGGCGTCGCCAGCCATACCGGGCGCCAGGACACCGGCCCGTTGCCCCTGGGCGTACAACTGGCGGATGTGGCGGGTGGTTCGCTGCACGCCGTGGTGGGCTTGCTGGCGGCGGTAATTGCCCGGCAGCAGAGCGGGGTGGGGCAATACCTGGATGTGAGCATGACCGATTGCTCGTTCAGCCTGAACGCCATGGCTGGGGCCGGTTACCTGGCTTGCGGGGTCGAGCCTGGGTGGGAGAACCATGTGCTCAATGGCGGGAGTTTCTATGACTATTACCGCACGCGCGATGGGCGCTGGATGTCGGTGGGCAGTCTGGAGCCGGGTTTTATGCAGCAGCTGTGCGCGGCCTTGGGGCGCCCGGAACTGGCGGCACACAGTGTGACGCCCGAACGGCAGGGCGTGCTCAAGCAGGCGTTGCAGGTGGAGTTCGAGAAGCGCAGTTTTGACCAGTTGTGTGAGTTGTTTGCCGGAGTGGATGCCTGTGTTGAGCCGGTGTTGAGTTTGAGCGAAGCGGTGGAGCATCCCCAGTTGAAGGCGCGGGAGCTGGTCAGCCAGGTGCCCCGGGGTGATGGCTCGACACAAGCGCAATTGGCCTGCCCGCTGAAATTCTCCGGGGGGTTGCCGGCGCCCAGGCATATTGGAGTGGCGGTGGGGGCGCACAGTGATGAGGTGCTGGCGGAGTTGGGGTTCGGTATTGAGCGGATAGAGCAATTGCGGCAGGCCAAGGTTGTAGGTTGACTGAGCCGACGCTTTCGCAGGCAAGCCAGCTCCCACATTTGGGATTGTGTTCACAGATCCAAATGTGGGAGCTGGCTTGCCTGCGAAGAGGCCCTCATTCCACCCGAGTTTCCCCGGTGAACACCAGCGTCTGCCGACACCGCCGACACAAATACCGCCGCCCCTGGTTCACCAGCCCATGGCGCTGCGGTGAAAACGGAAAATCACTGTCCGCACACGGGCAGCGGTAAATATAGCGAGTCACTTGCCGGCGCTTGACCTCGTAGGTATGGCAACGGTCGGGCGGCAGCTCGTAAACCCCGCGCATGATCAACTGCCACTCCTCGCCATGGGGCTGGATACGCTCGCCAAACAATTGGTGGGCAATCAGGTGCGCCACTTCGTGGGCCACGGTTTGCTTGAGAAAGTGTTGGCTGTTTTCACGGTACAACTGAGGATTGAAGCGCAGCAGGTTCTCGTGCAAATGCGCGACACCGGCTTTCTGGCCCCGCAGCTTGAGGCTGACCTGGGGGCGTTTGAAGCTTCGTTTGAAAAAGGATTCGGCTTGCAGGAAACAATCTTCGACGCGGGTATTGAGTTGCTCGGGCATGCTGTACATATCTCCAGAGACGCCCAGTATGCCGCAAAGCTGGGTGTTTCCGAATCTGTCAGGCGCCGAATGGTCATGCATAACGCACAAAGCCACCTTGCGGTGGCCTTGCCTGCGGGGTTTTTCGTTCAACTGGTGTAGATCGGCCCGACGCCCAGGCCCCAGACAATCACGGTAAAGGCCATGATCGCTACCAGCACCACCAGGCCGACGGCCAATACCGAGCTGGAAAACAGGAAGCCTTCATCCGGGTCGATACTCATGAAGGTTGGCAGCCCCACATACAGCAGATACACCGTATAGCAGATCGCCGCCGTGCCCACGACCATGCCCAACCACATATGCGGGTAGAGCGCCGCCAGCCCGCCGATAAACAAGGGTGTGGCGGTGTAAGTGGCAAATGCCACGCAGCGGGCCATGCTTGGGCTGGCGTCGTAGGTGCGGGCCATCCAGTGAATGAACGCGCCCATCACCGCCACGCCGCACAGCATGGCCGCGTAGGACATGAGGGTCATCCACAGCGCGCTTTCCTGGGTCAGCATCACCGGGGCGCGGTTGCCGATGACCCAGCCGACCTGAGTGGTGCCAATAAAGGCGGAAATGGCGGGGATCGCCGCGAGAATCAGGGTATGAGTGAGGTACATGTGGCTGATGCTTTCTTCTTTATCGCCACGGATTTCCCGCCATTCCTGGTCGGGATGGGTAAACAGCCCCACGACGTGATGGATCATGCCAGTCACTCCTGTCGTTATTACCATCGCCCCCCATCGGAGCGCCCACGGGCCAAATGGCCTGAAAGGTCTGGATAGATGTGCGACCTCAAGTCGCAGTATAGAAAGGGATGACCGGAATAACCGTAGGGCCTTTAGAGCAAATTGCGCTGTAAACAGGAGGGCTAATCGCGGTGTGGTCTGTCAGGATTTATGGGATCCAGTGTGGGAGCTGGCTTGCCTGCGATGGCGGCCTGTCAGGAACAGAGATGTTGACTGGCACACCGCTATCGCAGGCAAGCCAGCTTCCACATTGGATCTGCGCCAGTCTTACCGGTAAAATGCTGCGCTTTTCGTCACACACCTTTGCGGATCCAAGCGCCATGGGCACTCTTACAGTCAACCAGAACAAACTGCAAAAACGCCTGCGTCGCCTGGCCGGTGAAGCGGTCGCCGATTTCAACATGATCGAGGAAGGCGACAAGGTCATGGTCTGCCTCTCCGGCGGCAAAGACAGCTACACCATGCTCGACGTGTTGCTGCACCTGCAAAAGGTCGCGCCAATAAAGTTCGAGATCGTGGCGGTCAACATGGACCAGAAGCAACCCGGTTTCCCTGAGCATGTGCTGCCGGCCTATCTGAAAGAACTGGGCGTCGAGTACCACATCGTCGAGAAAGACACCTACTCGGTGGTCAAGGAATTGATCCCGGAAGGCAAGACCACCTGCTCGCTGTGTTCGCGCCTGCGCCGTGGCACGCTCTATACCTTTGCCGATGAGATCGGCGCGACCAAGATGGCCCTGGGTCATCACCGCGATGACATCGTCGAAACCTTCTTCCTCAATATGTTCTTCAACGGCTCGCTCAAGGCCATGCCGCCCAAGCTGCGTGCCGATGATGGGCGCAACGTAGTGATCCGCCCGCTGGCGTATTGCAACGAGAAGGACATCCAGGCTTACTCCGATTTCAAGCAATTCCCGATCATCCCGTGCAACCTGTGCGGCTCCCAGGAAAACCTGCAGCGCCAGGTGGTCAAGGAGATGCTGGTGGACTGGGAGCGCAAGACCCCTGGGCGTACCGAAAGTATCTTCCGCAGCCTGCAAAACGTGATCCCGTCGCAATTGGCCGACCGCAACCTGTTCGACTTCACCAGCTTGAAAATCGATGAGACCGCCGCATCGCGTTTCGTCAATGTAGTGAACCTCTGAGTCTTCCCGAGGCTCTAGTACACGGCGCTTGCGGGCGCCGTTTTCAATTCGACTGACAGGAGAGGGCATGCGCGATTACAAGTGGCTGCACGAATATTGTCTGAACCGCTTCGGTTCGGCGGCCAAGTTGGAAGCCCATCTGCCGGTGCCCAAGACCCCGGCGCAATTGCGCAAGATAACGGATGACCGTTACCTGTCGACCTTGGCGCTGCGGGTGTTCCGCGCCGGTTTGAAGCACAGCGTGGTCGATGCCAAATGGCCGGCGTTCGAGCAGGTGTTCTTCGGTTTCGACCCGGAAAAAGTCGTGCTGATGGGGGCCGAACACCTGGAACGGCTGATGCAGGACACCCGCATCATCCGCCACCTGGGCAAGCTCAAGAGTGTGCCGCGCAACGCGCAGATGATCCTGGATATCGAGCAGGAGAAAGGCAGCTTCGGCGCGTTTATCGCTGATTGGCCGGTGACCGATATCGTCGGGCTCTGGAAGTACCTGAGCAAGCACGGCCACCAGTTGGGCGGCCTGTCGGCGCCTCGCTTCCTGCGCATGGTCGGCAAGGACACCTTTGTACCGAGCGATGACGTGGTGGCAGCGTTGAATGCGCAGAAGATCGTCGACAAGGCGCCGACCAGCCTGCGCGATTTGGCGACAGTACAGGGTGCCTTCAACCAGTGGCATGCCGAGAGTGGGCGGCCGATGTGTCAGCTGTCGATGATGTTGGCCTATACCGTCAACCATTGATACTGATCGTTCCCACGCTGCTGATCGTTCCTACGCTCCGCGTGGGAATGCTGCTCAGGACGCTCTGCGTCCCAGGCCTCGTGCAAGGGTGACGCGGAGCGTCACAGGATGCATTCCCACGCGGAGCGTGGGAACGATCAGTCACGATCAGTCAATCGGCCAGTCGCCGGTTCAATTGATGCCGCCAACGCACGTACAGTAACGCCGTGCAAAACACCGCCAGGCTCGCCAGCATTTCCAGCACACCAAACCACTGGCGGTTCGGGTCATACGCAGCCAGTGCGCCCTTGATGAAATACAGGTTCACCACAAAGCACATCCACGAATGCCCGCGTGCGCTGCCCATCAGCATGCCTGGCGCAAGTATCAGCAGCGGCACCAGCTCGATCAGCAGGATGACCCACGGGCGCGCCCCATGCAGGTCGGCGACCAACAGGTAGTACACGCACAACAAGCCCACCAGGCCCAAGAACGCCAGCAGGCTTAGCGCGCGTGCCACCTTGACCCGTGGCTCCAGCCACTCCCGTGGCGGCAGGACCTTAGGCTTCCTGGCCACGGCCGTTCTCCAACAGCGTGGCGGTCTTGGCCAGGCGCAGGCCCAAGGCCCGGCACAAGGTGATTTCATGTTGATCGAGCATACGCTTGCCGTCTGGCCCGGAATGGTGGCTGGCGCCATACGGCGTGCCGCCGCCCTGGGTGTCGAGCAGCGCCTGCTCGCTGTAGGGCAGGCCGGTGATCAGCATGCCGTGGTGCAGCAGCGGCAGCAGCATCGACATCAGCGTGGTTTCCTGGCCGCCATGCAGGCTGGCGGTGGAGGTGAACACGCCGGCCGGCTTGCCGACCAGAGCGCCGGTGAGCCACAGGTTGCTGGTGCCATCGAGGAAGTACTTGAGCGGCGCGGCCATGTTGCCGAACCGGGTCGGGCTTCCCAGAGCCAGGCCCGAGCAGTGCTTCAGGTCGTCCAGGCTGGCATACAGCGCGCCCTCGTCGGGAATGCTCGGCGCCACCGCTTCGCACTCGGTGGAAATCGCCGGCACGGTGCGCAACCGCGCTTCCATGCCGCCTTGCTCGATACCGCGGGCAATCTGTCGGGCCATCTCGCTCACCGAGCCGTTGCGGCTGTAATACAACACCAGCACATAGGGCGTAGTCACGGCAGGATCTCCAGCACGTTCTCGGGCGGGCGGCCAATGATGGCTTTGTCGGCGGTTTTCAGGATCGGGCGTTCCATCAGCTTGGGATGGGCTGCGATGGCGGCGATCAGTTGGGTGTCGCTGAGGCTGGCGTCGGCCAGGTTCAGGGTTTTGTATTCGTCTTCGCCGGTGCGCAGCAGTTGGCGTGCGCTGATCCCCAGTTTTTTCAGCAGGGCCTCGATTTGCGCGGCATCCAGCGGGGTTTCCAGGTAGCGCACGACGGTCGGGGTGAGGCCGTGGGCTTCCAGCAGTTCCAGCGCACCGCGGGATTTCGAGCAGCGCGGGTTGTGATAAAGCGTCAGATCGGTCATGTGCGGGTCGCATCTTGCGTAAGGTGGCGGGTATTCTACCTGCGCTGGCGCCTGTCCTTAAACCGTAAGAGGCGATAGGCCGCAGCCAACGTTCATTTTTGCGAAGGAATACCCCATGACAAGGCGACTGATCGGTGCATTGGCGATCATCACAACCCTGCTGCTCAGCGGCTGCGGTAACGATTACGGCGTTGACCAATACGGCCAGAAAGTGGCGGCCGAACGCCTGGACAAACAGTGGCTGGTGGTCAACTACTGGGCCGAATGGTGTGGCCCGTGCCGCACGGAAATCCCCGAGCTCAATGCCCTGGCAGAACAGTTGAAAGGCCAGAATGTCGGGGTGTTCGGCGTCAACTTCGACAATGTGCAGGGTGAGGAACTGAAGGCCGCCAGCGACAAGCTGGGGATCAAGTTCACGGTACTGGCCCAGAACCCGGACGGGATCTTCGAGATTCCGCGCAGTGAGGCCTTGCCGGTGACCTACATCATCGACGACAAGGGCAAGGTGCGTGAGCAGTTGATGGGTGAGCAGACAGCGGAAGGGGTGTTGGCCAAGCTCAAGGCCCTGAAAGGCTAGAACTATGGGAGCTGGCTTGTCTGCGATGGCCATGGGTATCTACACAATTTTGGAGTGACGCTGGACCTGTGGCGAGGGAGCTTGCTCCCGTGACGGCTTGACAGCCGACGCTGATCTAACTGAGGCACGGTGATCCAAATGTGGGAGCTGGCTTGCCTGCGAAGGCGGCCTGCCAGCCGACCGGGATATTGGATTTGACCGAGTACATATCCATTATTTAGGTAACGGCCACCGATGGTTCCGCTCTGACAGCGGCTCACTTTTGAAAAGCCGGAATGCCGGCCCAGACAAAAGTAAGCAAAACGCTCTTGCCCCACCACTCGGCACCTCGCTTATGCTCGGTGTGCCCGTAATCCGCCAGTGATTTGGGGGGCCGCCGCCACGCGCCATCCATGGCGCGGGGTGGCTAAACCGGCATCCCTGCCGGTTTACCCCCCAAATCCCTGTCGAATTCCGGCCAGCGTGGTTTGACGGGGCGCCTGAGATCAAGATCAAAAGCAGATCAAGATCAAGAGCGACTCGCTTCGCATCGTGGTTACCGTCTGCTGTTACAACCCACAAAGTTGTGTAGATACCTATGCTGCGATGGCATCGCTGCGGTGTACCTGATACGCCGCGTCGTCCGCATCGCAGGCAAGCCAGCTCCCACAGAGCCCGAGGACAACGCGTTAATACAGGAGAGTGCGCCTAGGTCAGCCTTCTTCGAGCCACAAACGGATCGGCTTGCCTTCGGCCGGCCAGAACCGCGTCTGCTCGAGCGGCGAGATGTCCCAGCGCTGCACGCCTTGCAGGGCCTGGAAGAAGCGATGCTCTTGCTCCATCAGGGCCTCGGCGCACATTTTTCGAGTGCTGCCGACCGGGCCGAAGCTGAGCTTGTCGCCTTCGACCGTGTACGGCGCAAACCAGTGGTTACAGCCGCCATTGCCATAGGCGCGGCCATCGGCGCCCAGGGTGACGGTAAGGTGCGCGTAGTCCATCAACGGCCGCTCACCGATCCATTCCACGACGTAGCTGTGGTCGCGCTCCAGCTTGGCGCCATCGGCGGCGCAGCCTGCCAGGCCCAGGCCGATTGCGGCGAGCAGCAGCCGGCCTTTCATTGCGCGGCCTGCTGGCATTTCGGGCAACGGTGCTTATCGCCTTCGCTGGCCCAGCCCAGTTCTTTGATACGCGCGTTGGCGGCCGGTTGCAGCGGTGCCTTGGTCAGCTTGGTTTCTACCGCGAATTCAAACTCCAGCACGGCGTCGCAGCTGTCGCAATTGACCTTCCAGGTGTGGATCTCGAGTTCGCCGAACTTCGGCCCTTGGGCCATGGCGACCCACTGGCCCGCCGGGCGGATGGAGTAGCGTGCGTCACCTTCGACGGTGAGTCGCATCGACAGGGTTTTACTGCCGCGCAGGCTGACGATCAGGACGTCGCCATGTTTGATCGAACCACCGTTGCCGGTGACCTGGTAACGGCCCGGCACCAGGGCACGGCATTCGATCAGGGTGTGTTGCGGGCTCAGCAAGCTGAAGCGGAAATCGTGTTCGGCCATGGATCCTCCAAATAGGCGCGGCATCCTATCACGGGTGCCGGCCTATCATGAGCCTGGTATGTGACCGCTGATCATCCCTCGACCAGGTTCTGGGCGCGGCCATCGGCCCACGCGGCAATGTTGGCCAGCGTGGTGCCGGCAATCGCCGCCAGGGCCTCACGGGTGAGGAAGGCCTGGTGCGCGGTGATGATCACGTTGGGGAAGGTCAGCAGGCGGGCGAGCACGTCATCCTGCAGGGGCAGGTCCGAGCGGTCCTCGAAAAACAATTGGGCTTCTTCTTCGTAGACGTCCAACCCCAGATAGCCCAACTGTCCCAGCTTGAGCGCTTCGATCAGTGCCGGCGTATCGACCAGGCCACCACGCCCGGTGTTGATCAGCATCGCACCGGTTTGCATCTGCGCGAGCGAGCGGGCATTGATCAGGTGTTTGCTGTCGGCGGTCAGCGGGCAGTGCAGGCTGATGATTTGTGCCTCGGCCAACAGTTCAGGCAGGCTCACGTAGCGGGCCCCGAGGTCCTGCACCTGTGGGTTGGGGAAGGGATCGTAGGCCAGCAACTGGCAGCCGAAGCCGGTCATGATCTTGGCGAAGGTCGCGCCGATCTGACCGGTGCCGACCACGCCGACCGTTTTGCCGACCAGATCAAAGCCGGTCAGCCCGTGCAGGCTGAAATCACCGTCGCGGGTACGGTTGTAGGCACGGTGCAGGCGACGGTTGAGGGCCAGGATCAGGGCGACGGCGTGCTCGGCCACCGCGTGGGGCGAATAGGCGGGTACGCGCACGATGGTCAGGCCCAGGCGCTGGGCGGCGGGTAAGTCGACATGGTTGTAGCCCGCCGAGCGCAGGGCAATCAGGCGTGTGCCGCCCTTGGCCAGTTGCTCCAGCACGGGGGCGCTGAGGTCGTCGTTGATAAAGGCGCAGACCACCTCGTGGTGTTCGGCCAGGGCCACGGTCTCGAGGTTGAGGCGGGCGGGTTGGAATTGCAGTTCCAGGCCAGCCGGCAGCGGTTCGCCGAGGAAACTCTCGCGGTCGTAGGTTTGGCTGCTGAAGAGAATGACGCGCATTAAGAAGGCTCCCTGCAATTTACACATTGGAATGCTGACTGAATGTGGGAGGGGGCTTGCCCCCGATAGCGGTACATCAGCGATGGATTCGTCTACTGACACACTGCTATCGGGGGCAAGCCCCCTCCCACATTGTTGATTCGTTGCCCATGAAAACAGGGTCAGGCACTCACTCTGGCTTCACTGGCCAACCGCGCAATCGCCATGTCCAGTTCGTCCAGCGCGGCCATGGCCTTGGCGTCATCCTGTTTGAGCAGGGTTTCGGCGCGCTGGCAGGCCGCCCGCAATTGCGGTACGCCACAGTAGCGGGTGGCGCCGTGCAGGCGGTGAACGCGTTCGATCAAGGCATGGCTGTCATTGGCTTCGCGGGCGACGGTAATCGCCAGGCGATCAGCCTCCAGGGAGGCCAGTAGCATGGCGAGCATATCAGCGGCCAGGTCGGCCTTGTTGGCGGCCAGGCGCAGGCCTTCTTCGTGATCGAGTACCAAGAGTTGCACGCCCTGGGCCGCGCCTTCATGGGTACGCTCCGGGCCTTGGTTACGCAGCGCCAGGCCGGTCCATTTCAATACCACCTGGGCCAACTGCCGTTCGCTGATGGGTTTGGTCAAGTAGTCGTCCATGCCGCTTTGCAGCAGAGCGCGTTTTTCGTTGGCCATGGCGTGGGCCGTGAGGGCCACCACCGGCAGCGGCGTGCCGTGGCGCTCGCTTTCCCACTGGCGGATCGCCTCGGTGCTCTGACGGCCATCCATGCCGGGCATTTGCACGTCCATCAGCACCAAATCGAACGTTTCCTGCTTCACGGCGTCGACCGCCGCGTAACCGCTTTCCACCGCCTGCACCTTGGCGCCCATGTCTTCCAACAGGGTTTGCACCAGCAACAGGTTGGCCGGGTTGTCGTCCACGCACAGCACCCGTGGCGCACGGCTGGACAACGGCTCACCGGGTTCGCTGCGCGAAGGGCGCGGGCTGATCAGGTCGGCCAGGGAGCGGCGCAACTTGCGCGTACAGGCGGGCTTGGCCTGCAGTTGGCTGTTGGGGTTGGGCACCGATTGGTTGAACAGCATCTGCTCTGTGGTCGGGCACAGCACCAGCACCTTGCAGCCCAGGTGTTCAAGGTCCCACAGGTGTTGGTTGAGGCGCTCGGGCGGAATGTCGTTGGCCGTGACGCCGAGCACCGCCAGGCTGATGGCCTGTTCGGTCTGGTGGGCACTGGTGATGCCGTTGGTCAGGCTTTCCAGGGTATTGAACGGCGTGACTTCCAGGCCGCAGTCTTCCAACTGATGTTGCAGGGCCTGGCGCGCCAGTTCGTGGTTTTCCAGCACGGCCACACGACGCCCCAATAGCGGCGCGGCGGGCAGGTCTTCGACGTCGTCACGGGTCTTGGGCAGGTTCAGGCTGATCCAGAATTCCGAACCTTCACCCGGCGTGCTGTCGACGCCGATTTCGCCGCCCATCTGCTCGATCAACCGCTTGGAAATCACCAGGCCCAAACCGGTGCCGCCGGGCTGGCGCGACAGCGAGTTGTCGGCCTGGCTGAATGCCTGGAACAGGGCGCGCACATCCTGGTTCGACAGGCCAATGCCGGTGTCTTGCACACTGATGCGCAATTGCACGCTGTCTTCCTGCTCGTCCTCGATCATTGCCCGGGCCACAATGGTGCCTTCGCGGGTGAACTTGATCGCATTGCTGATCAGGTTGGTCAGGATCTGCTTGAGCCGTAGCGGGTCGCCCACCAACGCCAGGGGCGTGTCGCGGTACACCAGGCTTACCAGTTCGAGCTGCTTGGCATGCGCGGCGGGGGCGAGGATGGTCAAGGTGTCTTGCAGCAAGTCGCGCAGGTTGAAAGGCACGCTGTCGAGCACCAGTTTGCCAGCTTCAATCTTCGAGAAATCGAGGATTTCGTTGATGATGCCCAGCAGGTTATCCGCAGATTTTTCGATAGTGCCCAGGTAATCGAGCTGGCGCGGCGACAATTCGCTTTTTTGCAGCAAGTGAGTAAAACCGAGGATGCCGTTGAGCGGTGTGCGGATCTCATGGCTCATGTTGGCCAGGAACTCCGACTTGATACGGCTGGCTTCCAGGGCTTCCTTGCGTGCCAGGTCCAGCTCGATGTTCTGGATCTCAATGGTTTCCAGGTTCTGGCGCACGTCTTCGGTGGCCTGGTCGATGCTGTGTTGCAGCTCTTCCTGGGCATTTTGCAGGGTTTCGGCCATGCGGTTGATGCCAGACGCGAGCTGGTCCAATTCCTGGCTGCCCAGGGGTGGCAAGCGTGTTTCCAAGTTGCCGTCCTTGAGCTGCGCCACCGCTTGCTTGATCTGGCCAATCGGCGAATTGATGGTACGGCTGATACGCAGGGCGAGGGCGGCGGTGCACATCAGGCCGATGGCGATCAGCAGCAGGCTGGCGAACAGGCTGCGATAGCCGCGCAACAGCATGCCATTGTGGGACAGCTCGACTTCCACCCAACCCAGCAGCCGGTCGGCCTCATCGGGAATCAACTCGCCCGCCAGGTTGCGATGGCGGCCAAACACCGGCAGTAGATAGCGGGTGGCGTCGTTGCCGGAACGCTGTAACAGTTGCGAGCTGTTGCCGGTGGGTGGCTGGTTGAGCATGGTCGGGCCGGCGTGGGCCAGGGACGCGCGGTCTGGCGCCAGGAACGACACGGCGCGCACATCCGGTTGTTCCAGGGACTGGGTGGCGATACGCTCCAGCAGGTTGGTGTCCTTGTGGCCCATGGCTGGGGCCACCAGCGGTGCCAATTGCTCGGCGATCATTTCGCCGCGTTGCAGTAGCTGGGTCTGCAATTCCGAGAGTTGCATCCAGGTGAAATAGCCGCCCAACAACAGCGCCATCAGGCTGGTCGGTAATAAGGTCAGCAACAGTACGCGGCCTTTTATCCCCATTTTTCTAAGCACGCCACTCTCCTGCTACCACGTTGTTATCAATCATCCACGCCGGCATCCGGCCAGCGCCACCTGCGCAGTGTAGCCATTTGCGCGGCCTGGAATCTTGCAAATTAATGACATGCGGCAATCTTCGGGCCATTCGGCGCCGGGTGGCGATTGCCTGTGAACGTTTAATCTTGAATAATCAGTGATTGAGAATGACTTGCAGACGCTAATGACTCCCGCAGCAGTTGGCCTACCCAGTATCCTGACCATCGAAGATGACCCTGTGTTGGGCGCCTACGTGCACGATCAACTGGGCCGCAGTGGTTTCCAGGTGACCTGGTGCCAGAACGGCCAGCAGGGCCTGCAACTGGCCCGCGCCCAGGCGTTCGACCTGGTGCTGATGGATATTCTGCTGCCGGGGCTGGACGGTTTGTCGATCCTCACTCATTTGCGCCAGAGCCACGCCATGCCCGTGATCCTGATGTCAGCCCTGGGCGCTGAAGCCGACCGTATCAGCGGTTTTCGCCTGGGTGCGGACGACTATTTGCCCAAGCCGTTCAGCATGGTTGAACTGTGCGTGCGTATTGAAGCGATCCTGCGCCGCGTTGCCCTGGATCGCCGGCCCGAGCCGACGCGGCCCCCGGCACTTGAAGATGCCCGGGTGCTGCACTTTGATGATGAACGCTGCGATGTGTCCTGCCAGGACCAGTGGGCCGCGCTCACGCGCAGCGAATACCGCCTGCTGGAAACCCTGCACCGCAACGCCGAAGAAGTCCTCAGCAAAGCCTTCCTGTATCAGCAGGTGTTGCAGCGCGGTTATGCGCCCCATGACCGCAGCCTCGACATGCATGTCAGCCAGATCCGCCGCAAGCTCAAGGCCATCGGTTACATCGAGCGTGAAGTACGCACCGTATGGGGCAAGGGCTACGTGCTGAGCGGTCACGATGAAGGGCTTTGAGCGACTGCCCGGCAAGCACTCGTTGTTCTGGAAGCTGGCCTGCCTGTTGATCGCCTTCTGTTTGCTGATGATTTGGCTCAGTTGGTCGTGGGGCCGCTATATGGAACAGCAGAGCGCGTATCTGTCCGACAAGTCGCGGGAGATTCTCAATGGCTATGCCGCGGGTGCCGAACTGGCGTGGAGCACGCAAGGCAGCGCGGGCGTAGATGCCTGGCTGCAGCGGATGGCCGAGCGCGAAAGCACTTGGGTAGGGGTGATCGGTAACGACCTGCAGTCCCTGGGCAGCACGCCCTTGAGTGACAAGGAAAGCCAGCGCCTGACGTTTTTGCGTGGATTGGACTGGCCGGTCAGCCGGCATGTCATTGGTTTGCCCTGGATGAAAGTACCGTTTCCGGTCGACCCTGGCGCGGGGTCGCTGGTGATCGAGCTGCCGCAGCGCTTTATGCCTGGGCGCTATCAACTGTTCTGGCGGGTGGTCACCAATGGTGTGATCCCAGGTCTGTTTACCCTCTTGCTATGCATCGGCCTTTACCGGCTGTTGATCATGCCCCTCAATCAATTGCGCGAGCAGGCCAATGCCTGGCGTGCGGACCAACTCAATACGCGGATGTCCCTGGATGCCACCAGCCGCCAGGACGAACTGGGCGAGCTGGGCCGCGCCTTTGACCATATGTCCGAACGCTTGCAGGGCACGGTGCGTTTGCAGCAGCAGTTGCTGCGCGATATGTCCCATGAACTGCGCACACCCTTGAGCCGCCTGCGGGTAGCCTGCGACAGCGAGCAAGACCTGGCCAAGCTGCGCGAGCGCCTGGGTCGGGAAATCGACGCCATGCAGCGCCTGGTGGAAGACAGCCTGCAACTGGCCTGGCTCGACAGCGAAACTACACCGTTGCCCCAGGAAGATATTCAGCTCCAGGCCTTGTGGGACATATTGCGCGAGAATGCTTGTTTTGAAAGCGGTTGGTCCGCATCGCGCTTGCCGTGCCTGTTACCCGCGGACAGTTGGGTGCGTGGCAACCTCAATGCACTGGCCCAGGCCTTGGAAAATATCCTGCGCAACGCCATACGCCACTCGCCCCACGACGGCTGCGTGCAACTCGACGGATGTCGGGAGGGGGGCTATTGGCATATCTGGCTGCAGGATCAGGGAGCCGGGATTGCTGAGGATGATCTGGAGCGCATCTTCGCGCCCTTTACCCGCCTGGACGGCTCGCGGCCCGGCGATGGCGGTTTCGGCCTGGGCCTGAGCATTGCCCGCAACGCCGTGCAGCGCCAGGGCGGCCGCTTATGGGCGGAAAATACCGGGCGGGGTCTGCGGGTGCATTTGCGTTTGCTGGCCCGTTAGCGCTCAGCGCCGGCGCAGTTTGCGTTTTTTCCACTGGTGCGCCACCCACCAGCGCCAGTACGCCATGGTCAGGCAATAAGCCAAGGCGCCCAATACCACCCCCAATACCACCGAACCCAGCAGGAATGGCTGCCAAAGAGTGCTCAACTGGCCGCTGATCCATTCCCACGTCAGGTTATCGGGCAAGCTGCGTGGCGGCACATTCATCAGCCAGGCGCCGGTCATATAAGTACAGATGAACACCACCGGCATGGTGATGGGGTTGGTCAACCACACCAGGCTGATGGCGATAGGCATATTGCCGCGCACCGAAATCGCCAGGACCGCGGCAAGCAACATCTGCAATGGAATCGGGATAAACGCCGCAAATAAACCCACCGCCATGGCGCGAGCCACTGAGTGCCGGTTCAGGTGCCAGAGGTTGGGGTCATGCAGCAGCGTGCCAAGAAACTGTAATGACTTGTGTTCCCTGATACTGCTGGGATCGGGCATGTACCGTTTGAATAAGCGCCGGGGCATAAGGGGTCCAGGTCAATTCGAGGGGCAAGTATGCCCGGATTCTATAAACAGAAAATTCAGACTTTGTGACAAAACATCATAGGCGCTGTCGTTCAGCCGGCTAAGACTGAGTGGATCACTGGAAAAGGATGATCCATGAAGACAGGGATGTTGGCGTTGGCGCTGGGGTTGCTGGCGTTGCGGTGGTTACCGGTGTTGCCGCCTGGCGCCGGGTTGTCGGCAATGCTCGTGCTGGCCTTGATGCTGTTGCCTTTTCGGTCCTATCCCGTGGCGTTCTTTCTGGTGGGCTTGAGTTGGGCCTGTCTCAGCGCGCAGCGGGCGCTGGATGATCGGCTGCAGCCGGCCCTGGACGGGCAGACTCGCTGGGTGGAGGGGCGTGTGGTGGGCTTGCCTCAGCAGACGGGTACGGGCGTGCGCTTTGAACTGGCCGACGGCCGGTCGCGCAAGATTCGGCTGCCCAAACGTATCCGCGTGTCCTGGCACGGCGGGCCAGTGGTGAACAGCGGTGAACGCTGGCGTCTGGCGTTGACACTCAAGCGGCCTGCGGGCCTGCTCAATTTCCATGGGGTCGACCATGAAGCCTGGCTGCTGGCCCAGCGTATCGGTGCTACTGCAACGGTAAAAGACGGTGAGCGTCTCGCACCGGCCCGCAATGCCTGGCGCGATGCTGTGCGCCAGCGTCTGATGGCGGTGGATGCCCAAGGCCGCGAGGCGGGCTTGGCAGCGCTGGTATTGGGCGACGGTTCCGGCCTGGCGCCTGAGGATTGGCAGGTGTTGCAGGACACGGGCACGGTGCATCTGCTGGTGATTTCCGGGCAGCACATCGGCTTGCTGGCGGGGTTGATCTACGGCTTGGTCGCGATGCTGGCGCGTTATGGTTGCTGGCCCCGAACCTGGCCGTGGCTGCCGTGGGCGTGCGGTCTGGCATTTGGCGCGGCGTTGGGTTATGGGCTGCTGGCCGGGTTCGGCGTGCCGGTGCAACGGGCCTGCATGATGGTTGGCCTGGTGCTGCTGTGGCGTCTGCGTTTCCGCCATTTGGGCGTGTGGTGGCCGTTGCTGCTGGCACTGAACGGCGTGCTGGTACTGGAGCCCTTGGCCAGCCTGCAGGTAGGGTTCTGGTTGTCGTTTGCGGCGGTCGCGGTGTTGCTGTTGGCGTTCGGCGGGCGCCTGGGGCCTTGGAGCGCCTGGCAGGTGTGGACCCGGCCCCAGTGGCTGATTGCCATTGGTTTGTTTCCAGTGTTGTTGGTGCTGGGTTTGCCCATCAGCCTCAGCGCACCTGTGGCCAATCTCCTTGCCGTGCCTTGGATCAGCCTGGTAGTGCTGCCTTTGGCGCTGCTGGGCACGGCGTTGCTGTGGGTGCCGCTGGCTGGGGAGGGGTTGCTGTGGCTGGCCGGCGGTGCGCTGGACGGATTGTTTAAAGGCCTGGGGTTGCTGGCCGCGCAATTGCCGGCCTGGGTACCCGCCGAGGTACCTTTGGGGTATTGGTTGGTTAGCCTGGCTGGCGCGGTGATTTTGTTGCTGCCCAAGGGGTTGCCGTTCCGGGTGCTGGGCTGGCCCATGCTGTTGATGGCTGTATTTGCGCCCAGGGAGTGGGTGCCCCACGGGCAGGTAGATGTAGTGCAACTGGACGTCGGCCAGGGGCAGGCACTGATCCTGCGCACCCGTCATCATACGTTGCTCTACGATGCCGGGCCGCGCTCGGGGCCTGTCGACCTGGGCGCGCGCGTCGTGTTGCCGTCGTTGAAAAAGCTCGGGGTAGCCCAGTTGGACATGATGCTGCTCAGCCATGCCGATGCCGATCACGCGGGGGGTGCGGCGGCGGTGGCTCGGGGGGTGCCCGTCAAGCGTGTAGTGGGCGGTGAAACCGAAGGTTTGCCAGACTTTCTTGCCACCCAACCCTGTACCAGCGGCGAACGATGGGAATGGGAGGGTGTGTCATTTCAATTGTGGCAGTGGGCTGATGGGCTTGATGGCAATCCGAGGTCTTGTGTGTTGCAGGTTGAGGCCAGTGGGGAGCGCCTGCTGCTCACCGGTGACATTGATCGCGCCGCCGAACAGGCTTTTCTGGCCTCTTCGTTGGCGGTTCAGACCGACTGGCTGCAAGCCCCGCACCATGGCAGCCGCAGTTCGTCATCCTGGCCGTTCCTGCAACGGTTGGCACCCACATCGGTGTTGATTTCCCGCGGGCGCAGCAATACGTTCGGTCATCCCCATCCGCAGGTCCTGGAGCGCTACCACGTGCTGGGCAGCCGGGTTTACGACAGCGCCGAGCAGGGTGCCGTACGCTTGCGTCTGGGGGCGTTTCTGCCACCGATGGTTGCGCGCAGTCAACGCCGTTTTTGGCGCGAACCGTTACCGTAATCGCGTGTTACCAAAGACCCGAGCCGCAACAGGCGGGTGTGTAGCCGACGAACCCCGCTGTCGAACCTATATGATAAAGTGGCGCACTTTTTCGAGGGGGCATTCACTGTGTGGGAATTGGTCAAATCCGGCGGCTGGATGATGTTGCCGATCATTCTGAGTTCCATCGCTGCACTCGGCATCGTTGCCGAACGCCTGTGGACCCTGCGCGCCAGTCGCGTCACCCCTGAGCATCTGCTGGGGCAGGTCTGGGGCTGGATCAAGAACAAGCAGCTCGACAAGCAGAAACTCAAGGAGCTGCGCGCCAATTCGCCGCTGGGTGAAATCCTCGCCGCCGGTCTGGCCAATTCCAAGCATGGTCGCGAGATCATGAAGGAGTGCATTGAAGAGGCGGCCGCCCGGGTCATCCATGAACTGGAACGCTACATCAACGCCCTTGGCACCATCGCCGCCATGGCGCCGTTGCTCGGTTTGCTCGGCACAGTACTCGGCATGATCGATATCTTCAGCTCGTTCACAGGCTCGGGCATGACCACCAACGCAGCGGTCCTGGCCGGGGGGATCTCCAAGGCGTTGATCACCACCGCAGCCGGCCTGATGGTGGGTATCCCTTCGGTGTTCTTCCACCGTTTCCTGCTGCGTCGCATTGATGAGCTGGTGGTCGGTATGGAACAGGAAGCCATCAAGCTGGTGGAGGTGGTGCAGGGCGATCGTGATGTAGACCTGGTCGAGGGTAAAGCGTGAAATTTCGCCGCAAGCAACGGGAAAATGTTGATATCAACCTCGCGTCGTTGATCGATGTGGTGTTCATCCTGCTGCTGTTTTTTGTCGTGACCACCACCTTCACCCGCGAAACCCAGTTGCGTGTCGACCTGCCTGAAGCGGTGAGTGGCTCGCCTGCCGAAGACCAGCAAGTCAAGCAACTGGACATCGCTATCAGCGCCGAAGGGGTGTTTTCGGTGAATAACCAGTTGCTGGAGAAAAATGACCTTGCCAGCCTGATGGAGGCGTTGCAGAAGGAGTCTGGTGGCGACACCCAGTTGCCGCTGTCCATCAGCGCTGATGGCAAAACCCCGCACCAGGCCGTGATCACCGCCATGGACGCTGCCGGCAAGCTCGGTTTCAGCCATTTGCGCATGACCACCGTCGAGGCGGCGAGCCCGCCCTGATGGCCATCTCCGACCGTTTACTCAAGGCATGGTACGAAGGTCATCCAGCACTAATGTTGCTGCGACCGCTGGAATCGCTGTATCGCTGCGTGGTTCAACGTAAGCGTGCGCGCTTCGTGGCGGGCGAGGGCGAGATTTATCAGTCGTCTGTGCCAGTGATCGTGGTGGGCAATATTACAGTGGGAGGCACCGGCAAGACGCCTTTGATCCTGTGGTTGATCGAGCACTGCCGACGCAGCGGCTTGCGCGTAGGAGTGGTCAGTCGAGGCTACGGTGCCAAGCCGCCGCAGTTGCCGTGGCGGGTCGAGGCCGGCCACAGTGCCGAGGTGGCCGGTGATGAACCCTTGCTGATCGTGCAGCGCAGCGGTGTACCGCTGATGATCGATCCTGATCGCAGTCGTGCGGTAAAGGCCCTGCTGGCCTGCGAGCCCCTGGACCTGATCCTCTCCGATGACGGCCTGCAGCACTACCGCCTGGCCCGCGATCTTGAACTGGTGCTGATCGATGCCGCCCGTGGCCTCGGTAACCGCCGGTGCCTGCCTGCCGGGCCGTTGCGCGAACCGGTGGAGCGCCTGCAGAGTGTGGACGGGGTGCTTTATAACGGTGCCGTTACAGACCGTGAAAATGGCTTTGCCTTCCGCCTGCAGCCCACAGCGCTGGTCAACCTGCACAGCGGCGAACGCCAGCCGGTCACCTATTTTCCGCAGGGCCAGCAGGTGCATGCGGTGGCCGGAATAGGCAATCCGCAACGTTTCTTCAATACCCTTGAAACGCTACACTGGCAGGCGATACCCCATGCTTTTGCCGATCACGCGCCCTACAGCGCCGAGGTCTTGAATTTTACCCCGTCATTGCCGCTGGTCATGACCGAAAAGGACGCGGTGAAGTGCCGCGTCTTTGCCCAGCCCGACTGGTGGTACCTTGCGGTGGATGCGGTACCGTCGCCGGCGTTCGTCGCCTGGTTCGACACGCAGCTGATGCGTCTGTTGCCCAACCGTCTTTTGCCTTAAAACGCTTTTTTCCAGGAAACATTCATGGACACCAAACTGCTCGATATCCTTGCTTGCCCGATCTGCAAAGGCCCGCTCAAGCTCAGCGCCGATAAAACCGAGCTGATCAGCAAAGGTGCCGGCCTGGCTTACCCTATCCGTGACGGCATCCCGGTCATGCTCGAAAGCGAAGCCCGCACCCTGACCACCGATGAGCGCCTGGATAAATGACCACCGCCTTTACCGTCGTCATCCCCTCGCGCTATGCCTCGACACGCCTGCCGGGCAAACCGCTGCAAATGATTGGCACCAAGCCGATGATCCAGCTGGTATGGGAACAAGCGTGCAAGAGCAGCGCCGAGCGCGTGGTGGTGGCCACCGATGACCCGCGTATCATCGAGGCGTGCAAAGGTTTTGGAGCCGAAGCGGTCCTGACCCGCGAAGACCATAACTCCGGCACTGATCGCCTGGCCGAAGTCGCCACTCAGCTGGGTCTGGCACCCGACGCGATCGTAGTGAACGTGCAGGGTGACGAGCCATTGATACCGCCGGGTGTCATCGATCAGGTCGCTGCCAACCTCGCGGCCCATGGCGAGGCGCGTATGGCGACCCTGGCCGAACCGATCGAAGACATCGAGACGCTGTTCAACCCGAACGTGGTGAAAGTGGTCAGCGACATCAACGGCCTGGCACTGACGTTCAGTCGCTCCACCTTGCCGTGGGCGCGGGATGCCTTTGCCAAGAATCGCGACGTGTTGCCGGAGGGCGTGCCATATCGCCGCCATATCGGCATCTATGCCTACCGCGCCGGTTTCCTGCACGACTTCGTCAGTTGGGGCCCGTGCTGGCTCGAGAATACCGAGTCCCTGGAACAACTGCGCGCCCTCTGGCACGGCGTGCGTATCCACGTGGGCGATGCGTTGGAAGCACCGCCAGCCGGTGTCGACACCCAGGAAGACCTCGAACGCGTCCGTCGCCTGCTGGGCGCCTGATGGAAGTTCTGTTTGTATGTCTGGGCAATATCTGCCGCTCGCCAACCGCTGAAGGCATCTTGCGCCATAAGTTGCGTGAAGCAGGCTTGGCTGGCCAGGTTGAGGTGGCGTCTGCTGGCACCGGAGAATGGCATATCGGCAACCCGCCGGACCAGCGCAGCCAGCGTGCGGCGCTGGCGCGCGGCTATGACTTGTCGGGCCAGCGTGCCCAGCAGGTTTCCCGTGCTGATTTTGCCCGCTATGACCTGATCCTGGCCATGGACAACAGTAACCTGCGCAACCTCAAAGCCATGCAGCCAGGGCAGGGCAAGGCGGAGCTGGATTTGTTCCTGCGTCGCTTTGATGGCGAAGTGGACGAGGTGCCAGACCCTTACTATGAAGGTGAGCAAGGTTTCGAACGGGTCCTTGACCTGATCGAACGCGCCTGTGACTTATTGGTGATCGAATTGAAGGGGCGGTTATGACCTTGCAAGTGCGTGCGCAGGTATCGCTCAAGCCATTCAACAGCTTTGCCATTGATGTGAGCGCGCAATTATTTGCCGAGGCCCACAGTGATGCTGACGTGCGCGAGGCCATCGCCTATGCCGCCGCACATGCGGTGCCGTTGCTGGTGATCGGTGGCGGCAGCAATTTGCTGCTGACCCAGGACGTTCCGGCGCTGGTGTTGCGTATGGCGACCCAAGGCATTCGTGTGCTGAGCGATGATGGCACGCACGTGGTTGTCGAAGCCGAAGCGGGAGAAGCCTGGCATCCGTTCGTGTTGTGGACGCTTGAACACGGCTTTTGCGGCCTGGAAAACCTCAGCCTGATCCCCGGCACTGTCGGTGCCGCGCCGATGCAAAACATCGGCGCCTATGGCGTAGAGATCAAGGATGTCTTCGCCGGCCTCACTGCCCTGGATCGCCAGACGGGCGAGCTGCGGGAATTCAGTCTCGACGAATGCAAGTTCGCCTACCGTGACAGCCTGTTCAAGCACGAAGTCGGGCGTTGGCTGATCCTGCGGGTACGCTTTTCCCTCAGCCGTGCCACTCACCTGAAACTCGACTACGGCCCGGTGCAACAGCGTCTGGTTGCGCAGGGCATCACCCACGCCACGCCAAGCGATGTGAGCCGCGCGATCTGCAGCATTCGCCGCGAGAAACTGCCAGACCCGGCAGAGCTGGGCAATGCGGGCAGCTTCTTCAAGAACCCACTGGTGTCCCAGGCCCTGGCGATTGAACTGCAAAGCCAGTATCCGGACCTGGTGGCCTACCCTCAGGCAGACGGCCAAATGAAACTCGCCGCCGGCTGGCTGATCGACAAGGCCGGTTGGAAGGGGTTCCGGGAGGGCGATGCGGGCGTGCACAAGATGCAAGCGCTGGTACTGGTCAACTACGGCACCGCCACCGGGCAAGAGATTGCCCAGCTTGCGCTACGCATCCAGCAAGATATCTTCAAGCGCTTCAAGGTCGAGCTGGAAATGGAACCCAATCAGTACTGAGCTTTATCTGCTCTGAAAATGAAAATGCCCCGTATCTCGCGATACGGGGCATTTTTATTGCTGCGATTGATCAGTCATCGCGGCTCATGATGCCGAAGATCTGCAACAGGCTGATGAACAGGTTGTAGATCGATACATAAAGGCTGATGGTCGCCATGATGTAGTTACGCTCACCGCCGTGGATGATGGCGCTGGTCTGGAACAGGATGCACACCGAGGAAAACAGCACAAAACCCGCGCTGATCGCCAGTTGCAGGCCGCTGATCTGGAAGAACATGCTGGCCACCACCGCCGCCAGCAACACGAAGAAACCTGCGGTGATGAAGCCACCCAGGAAGCTCATGTCCTTACGGCTGATCAGTACGTAGGCCGACAGACCACCAAACACCAGGGCCGTCATGGCAAATGCCGAACTGACCACTTCCGCACCGCCGGCCATGCCCAGGTAACGGTTGAGGATCGGGCCGAGGATAAAGCCCATGAAACCGGTCAAGGCAAACGCCGACACCAGGCCCCAGGCCGAGTCACGCAGCTTGTTGGTCAGGAAAAACAGACCATAGAAGCCGATCAACACGACAAAGATATTCGGGTAGCCGACGCGCATCTGCTGGGCCACGTAAGCCATCACGCCGCTGAATGCGAGGGTAAGGGCGAGCAAGCCGTAGGTGTTGCGCAACACGCGGCTGACTTCAAGCTGCTCAGCCTGCGCGTTGCCATTCACTGCGTAATTCTGTTCGCGCATGGCGACACTCCTTCAGTTTTGAAACGTTCAGTCGCAAAGATCATAACAGACGCCTTGTAACAAGCGATGCAGAGAGTTTGACAGTGTGTTTCATTCGGGTATTATGGCGCCCGCTGACACGGGATGGGCTACTATAATCCCGTGATGCACAAGGGAAATTGGCAGAGTGGTTGAATGCACCGGTCTTGAAAACCGGCGGACGTTAATAGCGTCTCCAGGGTTCGAATCCCTGGTTTCCCGCCAAGATTTACACGAAAGCCTCGCGAAAGCGGGGCTTTTGCGTTTCTTGGGTTTGGGTGTGCTGATAATCAAACAAATGCTGTTTGTCGCATTCATACCTTTCAAAGACGAACCACCATTCGTCTAACATCCGGCACTCTCCATCCGTTGCTTCCTCTCAATCTTAAGCACGGATATCCCGAGCGATACACGGAGAGCCAGCATGGAAATCAACGAGAAAGCCCCAGGCAACATTTCCCAGCAAGCGGTTACTCGTAACACCGATAATGAGACGGGACATGACCCGAGGCGCGATGAGGACGATATCCCGCTACCCCCGGATGACGAGGCCCCGATCGAGGAGGACATGTCGGATGTAGACGCGGCGGACTCCGTAGCAAGTGAGCACCCCGCTACCTGAAGACCTCCCGATCAATGAAACCCGGCCCAGCGCCGGGTTTTTATTGCGGTTTTCGGCGCATTTAATTAACCGTAATCCTTAAGTATTGGCATCGCATAATTGTGAATGGCTTCACGATGCCTCTATGATCAGCACGCACTGTATTGGATCGCTGAGCCTCAACCCTTTGAAGGACATGAGCATGGACAAGCATTTCGGTAATTCGGGCCTTTTCAAGAACCCTTCGTATCAAGGCAACGACGCTCACGACGGCTGCAGCACTGCCGACTGGGAGCTGAAAAACAGTGCGCTGAATACGAAGGAGTTTTTGATATGTCCAAAGAATTACTCGGAGTTTTTGCTCTAGGGTTGATGGTGGTCGGTGAGTTTTGTGCAATCTACAGTGAGGTGGTGACCGCCAAGTTGGCCCAGGCCGGCAGTGGTTCCTGGGAGGTCTTTGTACTTCCCGGGGTCTTGATGTGTTTTGCCGGGCTTTGCCTGCTGGGCGCCTATTGGCTGGGGTTTGTGGTTGTCGGTGATATCTGGATTGTCACGGTAGTCTCGGTCACTTCGTTATTGCTTCTGGAGCCTGTGGTGGTCTGGGCGCTGTTTCATGAAGCTCCAGGGCGGGGCGCGTTGATCGGGTTCTGCCTGGGCGCCTTGGGGATGCTTGCGACGGTAGTGCTCTAGCACGCCGGGGAATCAAGTGTCGGGTCAGATCAGCGTCTGTAGTCCGATGCTGATCTGACCCGCACCGCTGCACTTTTTTCCATTCTGCTGATCTACCCTGTCCCAGCCACCCGACTCCCACGGGTGGCCAACAGAATCAGACCCGGTGCCGATGGATCGAACGTCAACTGTTTCCACCTCCCGATGGCCGCTGCTGCTGGCTGCGATATTAACGCTGTGTGCCGCAGGTTGCAGCCAACAACAGGGCCGCGATATCGCCAGGCAGTTCAGCGATGGCAAGCCCGATGAATTCTTCCAGACCAGCGTCGACCGCATGGCCACCCTGGGGATGCGTGACAACCTGCAAAGCCTCTACTTGCTGATGAGCAAGCTCTACCTGCGCAACCCCAACCAGTGGCGTCAATCGGGGTATCCGGATGCAGTGACCGCCGCCCGGCAAATCCGTCAGGCCATCGAAAATCGCCGTCCCTTGCCCGCACTGGGAGATCGTAGTGACCTGGCTGCCCTGAGTTATTCCTTGAGCCCTGACTTTCGCGGCGACCGCGTCGGCGCGTTCATCTACGCGATTGGCAGCATGCTCGTGACCGCTCACGGCGGGCGTACGCAGTTTTATGTGACCGACTCGATCAACCCGCAGTTTGTCAGCAATGCCGCGCGCAATATCGAAAAGGCCACCTGGCTGCTCAGTCAGCGTCAGGATGCCAATGGCGTGCTGCTGTTGTTTTCCAACGAGATATCAGAGGAGGGCAGTAACCTCAGTTTTGCCGTTGAGTTCGGCAAGATCGTCGCGCGTTTGGACCTGCTGACCCAAATCCTTGATGAGCGCTACCGGCGCATTGGCCTCAATTACGCACAAAGCCTGTTGCTGATGAATTTCCTGCCGGTGCAGTGAGGCCCATCGCATCGACCAATCGGTGCGGTGTTTCCCTTTCCGCTGTAGGAAGCGGCCTATCTTGCCTCCGGCGGCTTGAAAGGCTTGCCTGCGGGCAATAGCCTCGGATTTTTCTTAAACACGAGGCCCTCCCTTGGGTAAACGAAAAACGGTTTGGCCCACGGATCGCGAAATACGCTTGCGGTTTATCCTCTATGCGGTGATTGACGCCGCGACCGCCCAGGGCGTGTCTGCCGAGTTATTGCTGCCGGCGCATAAGTTATTGCGTGACTCGCCCACGGAAGTCCAGTTGCGCGACACCTTGGGGGAGATTCTCGCCACTGACGAAATGTATGGCTTCCGCTTTCCGCCGGGGTCGGATGCCGATGACCTGATGCGGGCATTGGCAATGCCTGACGACCAAACCTGATTCATCCTGTTTTTAAAACGCCCCTGTCCGTCATCAAGGAGTGACCTGACGGGCATGCCTGCCTTCCCATCACTGTTCGCGTGGTGGGTTTGGCCTGGCACGTTCCCGGATTCCAAGGACCTGCCCACATGCTGCTGCGCCACCCCCCGTTTATTTTTGCCGCCTTGACCCTCAGTTCGCTGGTACAGGCTGAAAGCCTGCAATTGGCGCCGGTTGAAGTCACCACGGCTGAGGCCAGCGCCGCAGAAATCGCCCAGGCACAGCTCAAAAGCGTGCCCGGTGGCACCAATTACATCGATATGGACAGCGTGCAGCAGGGGCGGGTCAGCACCAACGAGGATGTCTTCAAGTACCAGGCCGGTGTGTACGCCAAGGCGGCCAATAACGAAGGGGTGAAGGTGTCCATTCGTGGCTCGGGCCTGAACCGCGCCCCCGGTGCCCATGCCTCCGGCCTGTATGAAATGTTCGACGGCCTGCCGCTTACCGGCCCAGGCGGCACGCCCTATGAGCTCAAGGACCCGCTGTGGCAAAGCCGGGTAGAGGTGCTGCGTGGCGCCAACGGGTTCGATCAGGGTGCATTGGCCTTGGGCGGTGCGGTCAACTACGTCACCCGCACCGGCTTGGACGCGCCCAAGCTACAGGTACGCTATGAGGTCGGCAGTCGCGGCTATGCCCAACGTGAAGTCAGTTCCGGGCAAGTGCTGGGGGACGCCGACTATTACATCAGCCTCACCGATTCGGAGTCCGACGGTTATCAGCACCAAAGCGCCGGCAGCGGCAAGGGCATCGCCGCGAACTTCGGCTACCGCTTTAGCCCGGACCTGGAAACGCGCTTCTACTTGCGTTACCGCGAAACCACCAACGATTCACCCGGCAGGCTCACGCGTGACCAGATCAGCCATGATCCGCGTGCCGCCAACAGCCTCAATGCCGCCCGCGATTCAAAGCGCCTGCAACCGGGCTCTACCTGGATTGCCAACAAGACCACCTTGCGGTTGGACGATAATGCGCGGGTCGAGGTCGGGCTGGCCTATCACGATTACCCCATGGACCTGCGCGAAGGCACCAACCGCCTCAAAGTTGCCTACACCGATATCAGCGGCACCCTGAATTACATCCGGCAGGACAGCCTGTTCGGCCATGCCAGCACCACCACTCTCGGCCTGCGTACTACCCAGGCGATGCCGAACAATGGCGCGTCGGAATACGTGCGCATCCCTGCGGGCAATACTGCCATTTATGCCCCCGGCACCAAGACCCGCGACTACAGCTACCTGGGCTCCGATACCGTGCTGCATGTAGGCAACGAGCTGGAACTGGTGGAGGATCTGTGGCTGACCACCGGCCTTGCCGCCATCTATACGCGCCGCGAAACCCAGGTCACTTACCCCGACGGCCAGGCGCCGCTCAGTCAGCATGATTGGGACTACGCGCCGCGCATTGGCCTGCGTTACGACTTCACCCCGCAGCTGCAGATTTACGGCAACCTGAGCCGCTCGGTAGAGCCACCGCACGCGTGGTCGATGATCTGGGGCTCGAACAAATACTTTGGCCCGGGCAGTGGGGCAGCCACGGGGTTGCAGCGCGAAGGCGTGAAGCTGCGTAATCAGACCGCCACCACCCTGGAAGTCGGCGGGCGCGGTGAAGCCTGGCTCGGCCAATGGGACCTGGCGCTCTATCGCTCGGAAGTTCGCCACGAGCTGCTTTCTGTAGAGACCCAGGCCCAGACTGCCACCAGCAACGCCATCATCGCCGAATCCAACGCCAGCCCCACCGTGCACCAGGGCGTGGAACTGAGCCTGCTCAGCCCGCTGTGGGACGGCGGCGGCAGCGGTAAGCTCGAGCTGCGCCAGGCCTACACCTTCAGCGACTTCCACTACCGCGACGACGAGCGTTTCGGCGACAACACCTTGCCCGGCATTCCCAAGCACTACTACCAGGCGCAACTGCGCTACAGCCACCCGACGGGTTTCTACACCAGCCTCAATACCGAACATGCATCACGGGTAGCGGTGGACTACGCCAATTCCTACTACGCGGCGGCCTACACCACCCTCGGCGCCACCTTCGGCTACGACGCGCCCAAGCAGGACTGGCAAGCCTGGGTCGACCTGCGCAACCTCACCAACCGCCGTTACGCCAACACCGTCACGCCGGGCTACGACGACAAAGGCATGGACGCTGCACGCTCCACCCCCGCTGATGGGCGTGGTATCTACACCGGCGTTTCCTGGAGCTGGCGTTAAATCAACCTTCGTGTTGGCGCAGGCGCTTGTACAGGGTGTTGCGACTCACCCCCAGCTCTCGCGCCAGGTGGGAAATATTCCCGCCCACGGCTTCCAGGCGCTGGCTCAGGTCGAGACTTTCATCCAGGTGTTCAGGTTTAGACAGCGGCACTGTCGCCTGCAAATCCACAAAAAAATCATCGGGCAGGTGCTCTGCGCGGATCGGCTGCTCCTCGGCCATCGCCAGCGCCACCTGCAACACGCTGCTCACCTGGCGTAAATTCCCCGGCCACGGGTGTTGCTCGAATAGCCTTAGCACCTCGGCGCTCAGCCCGGCCCATTGCGTCGGCTCGCGGTGTTGCTGCCACAGTTGCTGGAACAGCGCCTGCTTGTCGGTACGCTCGCGCAACGGCGGCAATTCCAGGGTCAGGCCGCCGATGCGGTAGTACAAGTCCTCGCGAAAGCGCCCGGCCTGCACCAGCTCGCGCAGTGCGCGGTTGGTCGCCGAGATGATGCGCAAGTCCACCGGGAACACCTCGCTACTGCCCACCGGCTGCACACAGCGCTCCTGCAATACCCGTAACAGGCGGGCCTGGGTGGGCAGCGGCATATCGCCGATTTCGTCGAGAAACAGCGTGCCCTTGTCGGCCTTGCGGATCAGACCGATGCTGCCTTTTTGGTTGGCGCCGGTGAAGGCGCCTTTTTCGTAGCCGAACAGTTCCGATTCCACCAGTTCTGCGGGAATCGCCGCACAGTTCACTGCGATTAACGCCTGCCGGCTGCGGGAACTGGCCTGGTGCAGGGCTTTGACGAACACCTCTTTGCCCACGCCGGTCTCGCCGTGAATCAACAACGGAATGTCCTTTTCCAGCAGGCGCTCGGCCTGGCGCACGGCTTTTTCCACGCGCACATCGCCAAAATGCAGGGTTTGGAGGTTGATCGAGGTCGGTGCTGGCGGCTGCGGTTGGCTGAACACCCGGGCCTGCACCGGCATCTGCCTGGGGCGCTTCAATAGGCACTGGAACCGATTGCGTCCCGCCGCTTGCAACGCAAAGGGAAGCCCTTCCGGCTGGTTGAGCAACTCCAGCAGCGACACCTTGAACAGACCGTCGATCATCACCCGCGAGAGGCTGATGCCCAGCAAGTTATCCGCACGCCGATTGGCCGAGAGCACCTGGCCGCTTTCATCAAAGATCAGCAGGCCGGCCCATTGGCTGTCGAGGTTGCTCAGGCCGGTGTTGAAGGTCAGTTGGAAATGTTCGCCGCGAAACAGGTTGAGGATCAGCCGGTTTTCCACGGTCTGGCTCATCATCTTGACCATGCCCAGGGTGTGGGAGGGCGGCAGGTAACTGTCGCTGGACACGTCCAGCACCGCGATGATTTCGCGCTGGGCGTCGAAAATCGGTGCCGCGGAACCGGTCATGAAGCGGTTGGCCTTGAGGAAGTGTTCATCGTGCTCAATATGCACGGCCTGGGCGCAGGCCAGTGCGGTGCCGATGGCGTTGGTGCCACTGGCGCGTTCCATCCAACTGGCGCCGGGGCTGAAGCCACGGGCCAGCGTGGGTTCGATAAACCGCTGGGTGCCCCACGAGGTCAGCACCTGGCCCTGATTGTCGGCCAGCATGATCAGGCAATTGGAATTGCTGAGGATGTTCTCGTAGTAGGGCAATACTTCCTGGTGGGTGGTCTGCACCAGAGAATGCTGGCTTTCCAGGAGCTGGCGAATGCCTTCGGCGGGCAGTTGGTCAAAGCTGGGGGCGCTCTGGTGGTCCAGGCCGTAGGCGCGGCAACGGCGCCAGGATTCCTGGATAAGGGTGTCGTGGGTCAAGGGTTCGGCCATCGTGCGACCTTCTTTATTATTGTTGTCGGGTCTTGCGCCATCTAATGTCGGACATCGAACAATGTGGGAGCGGGCTTGCCCGCGATGGCAGAGGGTCAGGCACAGCATCTACAAACTGATGCACCGCCATCGCGGGCAAGCCCGCTCCCACATTTGATCTTCGTCGCGCATAAAGTGTTGTTCACAACTGTTCATTGTCAACCCCGGCAGTGTTCAGTTGTTCAGCCGGATTGTTCACTCCTGAACATCATGATTCACCCATCTCCTTACACATCAAGCGCTTGCGGTTTTGGCACGAAACTCGCTCTGACAACGCACCAGATTCATTCCAATAATAAAAAAGGTCGTGTCATGTCATTGACCCTGGATCATGTCTCCCGCGTTGTCGACGGCCAAACCTGGATCGACGACGCCAACCTGCGGTTCGAAGCCGGTTCTTTCAACGTCCTGCTCGGTCGCACCCTGTCCGGCAAGACCAGCCTGATGCGCCTGATGGCCGGCCTGGACAAGCCCGACAGCGGTCGCATCCTGATGAACGGTGTGGATATCACGCAAAAGCCGGTACGCCTGCGCAATGTGTCGATGGTCTACCAGCAGTTCATCAACTACCCGACCATGACCGTGTTCGAGAACATCGCCTCGCCGTTGCGCCAGGCCGGTGTGTCCCAGGAGGTGATCCAGAGCAAGGTGCTGGAAACCGCCAAGATGCTGCGCATCGAGAAATTCCTGCAGCGCCACCCCCTGGAATTGTCCGGTGGCCAGCAACAACGCACCGCCATGGCCCGCGCCCTGGTGAAAGATGCCGAACTGATTCTGTTCGATGAGCCGCTGGTCAACCTGGACTACAAACTGCGCGAAGAGCTGCGCCAGGAAATGCGCGAACTGTTCAAGGCGCGCCACACCATCGCGATATATGCCACCACCGAGCCCAACGAAGCCCTGGCCTTGGGTGGCACCACCACCATTCTTCACGAGGGGCGAGTGATTCAGAGCGGCAAGGCCGCCGAGGTCTACCATCAGCCGCAAACGGTCCTCGCCGCTGAGCTGTTCTCCGAGCCGCCGATCAACCTGATGCCAGGGCGCATCAGCGGCAACGAAGTGAGCTTCGCCAATTTCGTGCATTTCCCACTCAATGTTGACCTGCGTCCTATCGGCGAAGGCGAATTCCGCTTTGGCGTGCGCCCCAGCCATATCAGCCTGGTGCCCAGCAACGATGATGACCTGGAGCTGGCGGTGACCGTGGAAGTCGCCGAAATCAGCGGCTCGGAAACCTTCCTGCATGTGCGCAGTGAGCATTTCCTGCTGGTGCTGCACCTGCCGGGGGTGCATGAATACGATGTCGACGCGCCGATCCGCGTGTATATCCCCACCCATAAACTGTTTGTGTTCGATGGTCAGGGCCGCTTGGTCCAGGCCCCCGGACGCCGTGTCGCGAGGGTTGCCTGATGGCCGAGATCCATTTGCGCAACCTGGCCCATAGCTACAGCCCTACGCCTACAGGGCCAGATGACTACGCCATTCGGGAAATGAACCATGTGTGGGAGCAGGGCGGTGCCTACGCCTTGCTCGGGCCGTCAGGCTGCGGCAAGTCCACGCTGCTCAATATCATTTCCGGCCTGCTCAGCCCGTCCGAAGGCCAGGTGCTGTTTGATACCCAAGTGGTCAACGACTTGACCCCGGAAAAGCGCAACATCGCCCAGGTGTTCCAGTTCCCGGTGGTGTACGACACCATGACGGTGTTCGACAACCTGGCGTTCCCACTGCGCAACCAGGGCATGTCCGAAGCGAGAATTCACAGCAAGGTGCAGGAGATCTCCGAAGTCCTCGACCTGCAAAACCTACTGAGCAAAAAAGCCCGCAACCTCACCGCCGACGAAAAACAAAAAGTCTCCATGGGCCGTGGCCTGGTGCGCGATGACGTGTCGGCCATTCTGTTCGATGAGCCGCTGACGGTGATCGACCCGCACCTGAAGTGGAAACTGCGGCGCAAGCTCAAGCAGATTCACGAGCAGTTCAATATCACCATGGTCTACGTCACCCACGATCAGCTGGAAGCCTCCACGTTCGCCGACAAGATCGCGGTGATGTACGGCGGGCAAATCGTGCAGTTCGGTACGCCGCGTGAATTGTTCGAGCGGCCCAGCCACACCTTTGTCGGTTACTTCATCGGCAGCCCTGGGATGAATCTGATCGAGGTGCAGGCCAAGGCTGGCGGTGTAGGGTTCGCCAATACCCTGTTGCCGCTGTCCGAAGCGATGCAGCAACGTCTCGACACCACCGACTACAAAAAGCTCCAGGTCGGCATTCGTCCGGAATTTATCCACGTGTGGGACGAGTACAACCCTGACGCCCTGCAAGCCGACGTCGTACATGTGGAAGACCTCGGCACCTACAAGATCATGACCCTCAACCTCGATGGCGCCACCCTCAAGGTGCGCCTGGCCGAGGACAAACCGGTGCCGGAAGGCAAGGCCTCCATCAGCTTCCCCGCGCAATGGCTGATGCTCTACGCCGACGATTACCTGCTGGAGGTGGCGCCATGAACAAGGTGCAGAACAACAAGGCCTGGTGGCTGGTGCTGCCGGTGTTCCTGCTGGTGGCGTTCAGTGCAGTGATCCCGATGATGACCGTGGTCAACTATTCGGTGCAGGACATTTTCGACCAATCCAGCCGCTATTTCGTCGGGGCCGACTGGTACAAGCAGGTGCTGCTCGACCCACGCCTGCAAGACTCGCTGCTGCGCCAGTTCATCTACTCGGCCTGCGTGCTGTTGATCGAGATCCCGCTGGGCATCGCCATCGCCCTGACCATGCCCACCAAGGGCCGCTGGTCCTCGCTGGTGCTGATCATCCTCGCCATTCCCTTGCTGATTCCGTGGAACGTGGTCGGCACTATCTGGCAGATTTTTGGCCGTGCCGACATCGGCCTGCTGGGCTCGACCCTCAACGCCCTGGGCATCAGCTACAACTATGCGGCCAACACCATGGACGCCTGGGTCACCGTGCTGGTGATGGACGTGTGGCACTGGACCTCACTGGTGGCGCTGCTGTGCTACTCAGGTTTAAGGGCCATTCCGGACGTGTACTACCAGGCCGCGCGGATTGATCGTGCATCGGCCTGGGCGGTGTTCCGACATATCCAGTTGCCGAAGATGAAAAGCGTGCTGCTGATTGCGGTGATGCTGCGCTTCATGGACAGCTTCATGATCTACACCGAACCCTTCGTGCTCACCGGCGGCGGGCCGGGTAATGCCACCACCTTCCTGAGTCAGACGCTTACCCAGATGGCCGTCGGCCAATTCGACCTGGGCCCGGCGGCGGCGTTTTCCCTGGTGTACTTCCTGATCATCCTGTTGGTGTCCTGGCTGTTCTACACCGCCATGACCCATTCCGACGCCAACCGCTGAGGCCGCCAACATGAGCAAGCGCAAGCTTATTCCATTACTGATCTACATCCTGTTCCTGCTGGTACCGATCTACTGGCTGCTGAACATGTCCTTCAAGAGCAACACCGAAATCCTCGGCGGCCTGACCCTGTTTCCGCAAGATTTCACCCTGGCCAACTACAAGGTGATCTTCACCGACCCGAGCTGGTACACCGGCTACCTCAACTCGCTGTACTACGTGAGCCTGAACACGGTGATTTCCCTGAGCGTGGCGCTACCAGCGGCGTATGCGTTCTCGCGCTATCGCTTCCTGGGTGACAAGCACCTGTTCTTCTGGCTGCTGACCAACCGCATGGCGCCGCCGGCGGTGTTTTTGCTGCCGTTTTTCCAGCTGTATTCCTCCATCGGGTTGTTCGACACACACATTGCCGTTGCCCTGGCCCATTGCCTGTTCAACGTGCCGTTGGCGGTCTGGATCCTTGAAGGCTTCATGTCCGGCGTACCCAAGGAAATCGACGAAACCGCCTACATCGACGGCTATAGTTTTCCCAAGTTCTTCGTGAAGATTTTTATCCCGCTGATCGGCTCCGGTATCGGCGTCACGGCGTTTTTCTGTTTCATGTTTTCCTGGGTAGAACTGCTGCTGGCGCGCACGCTCACCTCGGTCAACGCCAAACCCATCGCAGCGGTGATGACCCGTACGGTGTCGGCTTCCGGCATTGATTGGGGCGTGCTGGCAGCGGCGGGGGTGTTGACCATCCTGCCGGGCATGCTGGTGATCTGGTTTGTTCGCAACCACGTGGCCAAGGGCTTTGCCCTGGGCCGGGTCTAGAGGAGTCGATGATGGAATGGATGGCCTGGACCACCCCCACTGCGCTGTTCTTTGGCGGTATTGCCCTGATTCTGGCGGGCATGACCACTTGGGAATTGCGTTCGCCGAGTATCCCGCGGCGCGGTTTGCTGCCGATCAGCACCACCCGTGGCGATCGCTTGTTTATCGGTCTTCTCGGCAGCGCCTACCTGCATTTGCTGGTGATCGGCGTTACCGACTGGAGCATCTGGGTGGCGTCCGCGCTCTCCCTGGTATGGCTGTTGAGTGTGATGCGTTGGGGCTAGCTGTGCACGGGCTTGTGTGGCGAGGGAGCTTGCTCCCGCTGGAGTGCGCAGCACTCCCAAACCGATAACCGACTCGGATATCTATTTTGGGGCCGCTTCGCAGCCCAGCGGGAGCAAGCTCCCTCGCCACAGCAAGCTCGCTCCTACAAGCCCCGTTTGAAATTAACCTGGAGGTCTCTATGTTGAATAAAAACAATAAGCTGCGACATAGCATTTCATTGGCCGCCGTACTGGCCCTCAGTGGTTTGAGCGCTTCGGCCTGGGCCGATGCGTATGAAGATGCCGCGAAAAAATGGATCGGCAGCGAGTTCAAACCCTCGACCCTTACCGAAGCCCAACAGCTTGAAGAGTTGAAGTGGTTTATCAAGGCGTCGGAGCCGTTCCGTGGGATGAAGATCAACGTGGTGTCGGAAACCCTCACCACCCACGAGTACGAATCCAAGGTGCTGGCCAAGGCCTTCAGTGAAATCACCGGCATCAAGCTGACCCACGACCTGCTGCAGGAAGGCGATGTGGTGGAGAAGCTGCAAACCCAGATGCAGTCCGACAAGAACATCTATGACGGCTGGGTCAACGATTCCGACTTGATCGGTACGCACTTTCGCTACGGCAAGACCGAATCCATCACCGACCTGATGGCCAACGAAGGCAAGGATTTCACCTCGCCCACCCTGGACCTCAAGGACTTTATCGGCCTATCTTTCACCACCGCGCCGGACGGCAAGATCTACCAGTTGCCCGACCAGCAGTTCGCCAACCTCTACTGGTTCCGCGCCGACTGGTTCGAGCGGCCGGAGCTGAAGGCCAAGTTCAAGGAGAAATACGGCTACGACCTTGGCGTGCCGGTGAACTGGTCGGCTTATGAAGACATCGCCAAGTTCTTCAGCGAAGACGTCAAGGAAATCGACGGCAAGCGCATTTATGGGCACATGGACTACGGCAAGAAAGACCCGTCCCTGGGCTGGCGTTTCACCGATGCCTGGTTCTCCATGGCCGGCGGCGGCGACAAAGGCTTGCCCAACGGTTTGCCGGTGGACGAGTGGGGCATCCGTGTAGAGGATTGCCACCCGGTGGGCTCCAGCGTCACCCGCGGCGGCGACACCAACGGCCCGGCAGCGGTATTCGCCACGCAGAAATACGTGGACTGGATGAAAGCCTACGCGCCACCGGAAGCGGCGGGCATGACCTTCTCCGAATCCGGCCCGGTGCCGTCCCAGGGCAACATCGCCCAGCAGATCTTCTGGTACACCGCGTTTACCGCCGACATGGTCAAGCCGGGCCTGCCGGTGGTGAATGCCGACGGTACGCCGAAATGGCGCATGGCACCGTCGCCGGTCGGGCCGTATTGGGAAAAGGGCATGAAGAAGGGCTATCAGGACGTAGGTTCCTGGACCTTCCTCAAGTCCACCCCCGAGAAGCAGAAACTCGCGGCCTGGCTCTACGCGCAATTCGTGACCTCAAAAACGGTGTCGCTGAAGAAAACCATCGTTGGCCTGACGCCGATTCGTGAGTCCGATATCAACTCCCAGGCCATGACCGACATGGCGCCCAAACTCGGGGGGCTGGTGGAGTTCTACCGCAGCCCGGCCCGCACCGAGTGGTCCCCGACGGGCACCAACGTGCCGGACTACCCGCGCCTGGCGCAACTGTGGTGGAGCAATATCGCCGCAGCGGCCAGCGGCGAGAAGACCCCGCAACAGGCGCTGGACAACCTGGCCAAGGAGCAGGATGCGATCATGACGCGCCTGGAACGCTCCAAGGTGCAACCGGTGTGCGGCCCGAAAATGAACCCCGAGCGTGACGCGCAATACTGGTTCGACCAGCCGGGTGCACCGAAGCCGAAACTGGCCAACGAAAAGCCCAAGGGCGAAACCGTGAACTACAACGACCTGCTCAAGCAGTGGGAGGCGGCGCGTAAGTAACAGCGCCATCTCAACCCCTGTAGGAGCGAGCTTGCTCGCGAAGAACTCACCGACGCCGCGTTTATTCAGGAAGCACGCGTTATCGTTGACGTTTTTCGCGAGCAAGCTCGCTCCTACAGGCATTTTTTGGTTTTGTGAGCCCTGACAAACGACCGCTTATCCCTCCCAACCCAACCTCATTTGAATTTTCCGCACGCCCCGAGGCTCTGCATTTTAGAAGCGCGTGATGTTGAGCGCTCTTGCGGGGCCACCTTGTGGGAGGCCCGTTGTAACGGACTTTGCGGAAACTGCCATCATGACACTCCTTACAGCGCTGTCTGGCCAGCCGGCCTCTCTCACCGACTCGGCCCAGGGCCGCCATCAACGGGTCTACCAACAGCTGCATGGCGAAACCCAAGACGCCACCGAACTGGCGCGTGAATACCTGCACGATCAATTGGCCCTGGTAGAGGACACCGACTGCGACTTGCCTGAGGCGCCCGAACAGCTGATGGCCTGGGTCGAGCAACGCTGCGCCGAGGTGGCCCAGGCCTATGCCGACTACCTTGAGCAGCGCCAGCAAGGGGGGCCACGACGGTATTTCCAGAACAAGGCCCATGCGTTGTACTTTCTGCAGCGCGTGGCACCCACCAAACAGGTCGACGGCGCCTGGCTCTATGGCTTGCTGCGCTATTGGCAAGACCAGCGCTTCGACGGCCTGCTCACCACTTACCTGGAAGAATTGGGCGACGGTGAAGCCGCGCAGAACCATGTGGTGATCTACCGCAAGTTGCTCAGCGAACACGATGCCGACAGCGAAGCCGGCCTTGAGGATGACCATTACCTGCAAGGCGCGCTGCAACTGGCGCTTGGCGTGTGCGCCGACGAGTTCCTGCCGGAGGTCATTGGCTTCAACCTGGGTTACGAGCAACTGCCGCTGCACCTGTTGATCACCGCCTATGAACTCAGTGAGCTGGGTATCGACCCTTATTACTTCACGCTGCATGTCACCATCGACAACGCCAGCAGCGGCCACGCGAGCAAGGCGGCGCAATCGGTGCTGAACCTGTTGCCGCTGGGCGAGGGCAGGGCAGACTTCTATCGCCGTGTGGCGGCAGGCTACCGTCTGAATGATTTGGGCCTGGGTACCACGTCTATCATCAAACAATTCAACTTGCAGGACGAGGTGGTGGCGATGCTTGAGCGCAAGCGCGCCTTCGGCCAGCACATGCATTCGGACTATTGCCGCTTCGAAGGGCAGACCGTGAACCAATGGCTGGCCCAGCCTGGGCAGATCGGCGCGTTCCTCAAGGCCCTCGAAGACAAAGGCTGGATCAAACACAACCAGGACCCCGCCAACAGCCGCTTCTGGCAATTGATCGAGGGCGCTGGCGCCGCGATGTTCGGGGTGTTCAGCGGTTATGAAAAACAACTGATCCATGACTGGATTGCGGGTGAATGGGTTACCAGCGAACGCGTGCCGCCCGTGCGGCCGGGACGCGGCAGCCGGTTTTCCCGCGAGCAGCATCGTCCCGCGGATCCTGATACCCAGGCCCTGGCGGAGTCATTGTGCAACTTGCCCGATGTGCAGCAGCTCAATGCACTGATCCCGTGGCTGTCGGCACGCCGTCACTGCACGCCTGCCGGGCTGTATGCCACTCGCCGCTTTATCCAACTGCGTGCGCGCCTGCGCTAAGGAATGTGCCTATGTCTGCGCAACAACTGGCTGATCGTGCCTTGTTGAATTTGGGCCGGGGGTTGAAGGAGGGTGGTTATCGCTTTATCACGCCAACGCCCTTGACCCATGAGCGTGTCTATCGGCGGCTGGCGACGCCCCTGGCAATGACGCTGCGCGATGTGTTCGGTTGGTCGATGCCGTTCGATCAAGGCTTGTTGCCCGAGGCCCTGCGCGAAGAATTGCAGCAAGCGGATGTGATCGAAAAGCACGGCGCGTTATGGCGCAGCGCAGTGCGTTGGTCGAGCCTCGACGGGCTGCTGTTCGCCCATTCGCCTTATCCCACCGACCAGGCGGACGCGGTGTTTTTCGGCCCCGACAGCTACCGCTTTGCCCACGTGATCGAAGCCTATCTGCAACAGCGTTTCGAGCCGCTCAAGCGCGCTGTAGACATTGGCTGTGGCGCCGGCGTCGGTGCGCTGGTGATTGCTAAAGCCCGGCATGACGCCCAGGTGCTGGCGGTGGATATCAACCCCCGTGCCCTGCGCATGACCGCGGTGAATGCCGAGCTGGCCGCGCTGAATAACGTCAGCGTGTACCACAGTGATGTGCTGGCCAGTGTGGAGGGCGAATTCGACCTGATCGTCGCTAACCCGCCGTACATGAAAGATGACCGCCAGCGCGCCTATCGCCATGGCGGCGGCGCCTTGGGGGAGCAGTTGTCGCTGCGCATCGTCAGTGAGTCCATCGGGCGCCTGGCCCTGGGCGGTAGCCTGTTGCTGTATACCGGGGTGGCGATGGTGGCCGGCAGCGATCCCTTCCTGGAGGCCGTCAAGCCGCTGCTGGGCAGCGACGCCTACGGCTGGACCTACCGCGAACTGGACCCGGACGTCTTCGGTGAAGAACTGGAAAAGCCAGGCTATGAGCAGGTGGAGCGCATCGCCGTGGTCGCACTGACTGTCACCCGATTGCGCTGAATACCCGATGCTCACCTTTGGCATTGAAGAGGAATACTTCATCACCGACCTGCACAGCCGCCAGATGGTCGGCGAGCCCTCGGCGGCAGTGCTGGCGGCCTGTCGCGAAGCGATTGGCGCGGGCTTCTCGTTTGAGATGTTCCAGGGCCAGATCGAGGCGGCCTCTCCGGTGTTCACCTCCAGCGCCGAAGCGGCGGACTACTTCCGGGCAGTGCGCGGCAACCTGGCGCAATCCCTGGCTGAGTTCGGCCTCGGTGTGGTGTGCGCCGGCAGCCACCCCCTGGCCGATTGGCGTGGGCAGCGGCCAACCGATCAGGCGCATTTCCGGCACCTGTTCGACGATATTCAATATGTAGCGCGGCGCAGTGTGTTGTGCGGGCTGCATGTGCATGTGCAGGTGCCGCACACGCTGGACCGTATCGCGGTGATGAACCAGGTGTCGCCGTGGTTGCCGTTGTTGCTGCTGCTCAGTTGCTCGTCCCCCTTCTGGGACGGCGCGCCCAGCGGCTTCATGAGCTACCGCCAGGCCGCGTGCGACGAATGGCCCCGTATGGGCGTGCCGGAACACTTCAGCGATTGGGCCGAGTACCAGCGCTACCTGGTCATGTTGCAGCGCATCGGCGCGATCAAGGCCGATGGCAATGGCTGGTGGGGCATCCGCCCCGCGGCGCGTTACCCCACCCTGGAACTTCGCATGACCGACGCCTGCCCACGGCTGGCGGACGCCTTGGCCCTCGCCACGCTGTTTCGGGTAATGGTTACCCATGCCTGCGCGATGCAGCGCCCTGGCGCCAGATTCAATGCCGAGGCGCGCTGGCTGCTCAAGGAAAATCGCTGGCAGGCCAAACGTTATGGTGCCGCCGGCACGTTCGCGTTAGACGACGCAGGCACCCTGGGCAGCGCTGAGCAATGGCTGCAGTGCGCCCGGCAGACCTTTGCCGCCACCGCAGAGGCCATGGGCGAGCCGCTGCTGTTCGATACCCTGCAGGCACTGCTGCGACGCGGCAACAGCGCGGCCGAGCAGTTGCGCTGGGAGGCCCAGGCCCAGGCGAGCGGCGCCGATGCGCTTGCCAGCTTGCGCCAGGTAGTCGACCTGCTGTTGGCCCAGACTCGCGGCGACCATTGATCGGGTCTTGAACGAGGTTGATGGAACACTGATGGTGTTGCTCCGCCCTTAATCAGTAACCCCTCAACGGCAGGAGCGCAGAGCATGCGAGCGATGACTTACCAGGGCGCACACAAGGTGCAGGTGGATACCGTGCCCGATCCGATCATTGAACAACCCGACGACATCATTCTGCGGGTCACCGCCACCGCGATCTGTGGCTCGGACCTGCACCTGTACCGGGGCAAGATCCCGACCGTGGAGCACGGCGATATCTTCGGCCATGAGTTCATGGGCATCGTCGAAGAAACCGGCCCGGCCGTCACCGCCGTGCAACGCGGCGACCGTGTGGTGATTCCGTTCGTGATTGCCTGTGGCGATTGCTTTTTCTGCCAGCTCCAGCAATTCGCCGCCTGCGAAACCACCAACGATGGGCGCGGCGCGATCCTGAATAAAAAATCCATCCCACCGGGTGCCGCGCTGTTTGGCTACAGCCGCCTGTATGGCGGTATTCCCGGCGGCCAGGCGGAGTGGGTGCGGGTGCCCAAGGCCAATACCGGGCCGTTCAAGGTGCCCGGCACCCTGGCGGATGAGAAGGTGCTGTTCCTCTCCGATATCCTGCCCACCGCTTGGCAGGCAGTGACCAACGCTGGCATCGGCAAAGGCTCCAGCGTGGCCATCTATGGCGCCGGGCCCGTAGGCCTGCTCAGTGCGGCCTGCGCGCAGATGCTGGGTGCCGAGCAGATCTTCATGGTCGACGACCATCCGTATCGTTTGGCCTATGCGCAAAAAATGTACGGCGTGATCCCGATCAACTTCGAAGAAGACGAAGACCCGGCGGACACCATCATCCGCCAGACCGCCGGTATGCGCGGCGTCGATGGTGTGGTGGACGCGGTGGGCTTCGAGGCCAAGGGCAGCACCACGGAAACCCTGCTCACCGCGCTCAAGATCGAGGGCAGCAGCGGCAAGGCGCTGCGCCAGTGCATCGCCGCCGTACGTCGCGGTGGTGTGGTCAGCGTCGCCGGGGTGTATGCCGGGTTTATCCATGGCTTCATGTTTGGCGATGCCTTCGACAAAGGCCTGACCTTCAAGATGGGCCAGACCCATGTGCAGCGGTTCTTACTGGAGTTGTTGGAGCACATCGAGCTAGGGCATCTGCACCCGGAAGCGATCATCACTCACAGGCTGCCCCTGGAGCAGGCGGCGCGGGGGTATGAGCTGTTTGATAAAGCCGAGGAGGAATGCCGCAAGGTGATCCTGCTGCCGGGTGGGAGCGACCGGCCGCTGACCGAGCCGCTGGACGAACTGACCCCTGACTTGCGCGTGCAAAGCGTTCCCGGTTTCTAGGCCAATAACCGGAAAAATGTGGGAGCTGGTTTGCCTGCTATAGCGGTGGTTCAGTTGAATATTCAGTGACTGACACGCCGCCTTCGCGGGCAAGCCCGCTCCCACAGGGGATCTGCGCCGGACGCTGATTTTGTGGGCGATGCATGACCAATGTGGGAGCTGGTTCTTCTTTGCTTCGACAGTGGTGTTTCCCACATTAACCGGTGTCAGGCTGCGGCTTGCGGCTGGATGCGCAATTCACCTTCGACATCTTTGACCAACCCGCTGGCGACAAACAGCGGCGCCAGGCGTTTGTGCCACTGTGGCTCGACAAACTCCTTGACCGTATCCAGCGCCAACGTACCACTGAGCGGCAGCTCGGCCTTGGTGTACGACAACCATGCCTTCTTCAACGCCATCAATACATCACTGCCCGCCGTCGAAGCGAAGCGACGGTGCAGGGGCTTGGCGTCGAAGGTGAAGGTGTGTTGGAACTCATAGCCGCTTTCATCGCCGCCGTTGGCCGTGCAGCGCACGCAGGTGCAAGGGCCGTCGCCGAAGGCGCTGCGCAGGTAGGCGTTGAAGTCCACCACGGGCTTGAGTGACAGGCGCTTATCAACCTCGAACAGGTCCCCGGTCATTTTTTCGTCAGTGTTCAACGTCCATTTCCTCGCAGTCGGTTGCTGTGTTTCAAAGCGCGGCACAATACCAGCCGAGCGTGGGTTTGGGGATTATTTGCGTCGTGGGAGGGTCAGCGGAAGAACTCACCGGGGGTGGAATCGAACTGCTGACGAAATGCATTGATAAAGGCTGAGGTCGATTCATAGCCACACCCCAATGCCACATCCGTCACCCGCTCGCCTTGTTCCAGGGCGGGCAGGGCGCTCAACAGGCGCAGGCGCTGGCGCCACGCGCGGAATGTCAGCCCGGTGTCACTCAGGAACACCCGGCTGAGGGTCTTTTCGCTGACCCCCAGTTTGCGGCTCCACTCGCCCAAGGTGGTCTGCTGCTCGGGGTGCAGGTTCAGGCTGCGGTAGATCTGTCGCAGCCGTGGGTCGTGAGGCAGCGGCAACATCAAATCCACCTGGGGTGCGGCGGCGAGCTGATCGAGCAGTACCTGAGCCAGGCGCCCGTCCGGCCCGTCCTCGGTATATTCCACCGGCAATTGGCTGAAGTTGCGGATCAGCTCGCGTAGCAAACTGCTCACCTCCAGCACCTGGCAACGCTCGGCGGCCCACGCGGTGACGCTGCAATCGAGGTACAAGCTGCGCATCTCCGTATGGGGCGAACTGAACACACGATGGGGCATGCCGGCCGGAATCCATACGGCGCGCTGCGGTGGCGCGACGAAACGACCGACGCTGGTCTGGATCTCCAGCACCCCGGAAATCGCGTAGGACAACTGCACCCACGGGTGGCTGTGGCGTCGTGTCAGCGCCCGGTTGGGCAAGGATTCAGTACGCCCGTACACCGGCCTCGGCAGGCTGGAAAGCCCAGGTACACTGCGGCGCACGGCTTTTTCATGTCCTTTAGGCGGCATTTACTGGCTCATTGGCGTTAGTCGGTAACAGGTGGTTACGTTAGAGTCGTCGCGACGCTCTTGGCAACCCCTGGATGAATTGCTTATGACCCGGCCCCGGTTTCTCCCCGACAACTTCACCCTCACCCTGATCGCAACGGTGATCCTCGCCTCACTGCTGCCCGCCAGCGGCCAGACCGCCGTGGCGTTCGGCTGGGTCACCAACCTGGCCATCGCGCTGCTGTTTTTCCTGCACGGCGCCAAGCTGTCGCGCAAGGCCATCGTCGCCGGTGCCGGCCACTGGCGTTTGCATTTGCTGGTGTTCAGCCTGACCTTCGTACTGTTTCCGTTGCTGGGCCTGGCGCTCAAGCCAGTGCTGTCGCCGTTGATCGGCAACGAGCTGTACATGGGCATGCTCTACCTCTGCGCCTTGCCGGCCACTGTGCAATCGGCGATTGCCTTTACCTCCCTGGCCCGCGGCAATATCCCGGCGGCCATCTGCAGCGCGGCGGCGTCCAGCCTGTTCGGCATCTTCCTGACGCCGCTGCTGGTAGCGCTGCTGCTCAACGTGCATGGGGATGGCGGCTCCACAGTCGATGCGATTGTCAAAATCAGCGTGCAGTTGTTGCTGCCGTTCATTGCCGGGCAAGTCGCCAGCCGCTGGATTGGGGGCTGGGTCGGGCGTAACAAAGCCTGGCTGAAATTCGTCGATCAGGGCTCGATTCTGTTGGTGGTCTACGGCGCCTTCAGCGAGGCGGTCAATGAGGGCATCTGGCACCAGATCCCGCTGTGGGAATTGGGCGGGTTGGTGGTGGCCTGCTGCGTGTTGCTGGCCCTGGTGTTGGTGGCGTCGACGCTGCTGGGCAAGGCGTTTGGTTTTAACCAGGAAGACCGCATCACCATCCTGTTCTGCGGCTCGAAGAAAAGCCTGGCGACCGGCGTGCCGATGGCGCAGGTGCTGTTTGCCGGGGCGAGCATGGGGGTGTTGATTTTGCCGTTGATGCTGTTTCACCAGATCCAGTTGATGGTCTGCGCGGCGTTGGCCCAACGCTATGCCCAGCGGCCGGAGAGCATTCCTGAATTGATGGGGCAGGTAGATCCGTGATGCACCTCTCATTCGCGGGTAAATAAGCTCAAGTTAACCGGCGTGCCGACGACTTACTTCTTAACTAACCCAAGAAGGAGTGTCGGCATGAACGTTCGTCGTGTTGCGGTAATGACTGGCCTCCTGGGCCTGTGGGCAAGTACCTGCGGCGCCGCCCAGACCGTGGGGCAGGGCACCATCAGGTTCAGCGGCGCGATTGTCGAGTCAGGGTGTGCGACAAATGCGCGCAGCGGCTCGGTAATGGAACTGCGCGGTTGCGCCCAATCCAGTCGTGGCAGCCGAATCGAGGTGCGCAGTGTCGCGCCGGTGGTCAGCGTCGACGCACCCCATGTGCGGCTGGTAGCGGACACCGGCGAGGGGCGCTATTACGATCAGCGGTACGTGCTGGTAGACCGCGCCGGCAAGCTGATTCAGTCGGGCAATTACGTGATTACCATGACCTCGCCATAAACCCTGGGGCGACGATCCGCAGCAACAGCGGTGCGAGAAACCTATAGAATGCTCGGCGGCGGCGCTTGTCCTGGGTGGCCGCTTGATCACTGTCAGAGTACCGCGCCCGTCAATGAGCCTTTCAGCCGCAACCCCCCAAGCCAATTGGCAACCGGTCATCGCCCTCGCGCTGGCCGCGTTTGTGTTCAATACCACCGAATTCGTCCCCGTCGGGCTGCTCAGCGCCATTGGTGCCAGCTTTGACATGCCCGTGGCCAGCGTCGGCCTGATGCTCACCATCTACGCGTGGATTGTGTCGCTGACCTCGCTGCCGGTGATGCTGCTGACCCGCAACGTCGAACGGCGAAAATTGTTGATTGTGCTGTTCGGTCTGTTTATCGCCAGCCATATTCTCTCCAGCGTGGCCACCAGCTTCGGCTTGCTGATGGTCAGTCGGGTCGGCATTGCCCTGGCCCATGCGTTGTTCTGGTCGATCACGGCTTCGCTGGCTGTACGCCTGGCGCCAGAGGGCAAGCAGGTGCAGGCCCTTGGTTTGCTGGCCACCGGCACGTCCCTGGCGATGGTACTGGGCATTCCGTTGGGCCGTCTGTTGGGCGAGGCCATGGGCTGGCGTACCACCTTTCTGGTGATCGCCGCCTTCGCCGCCGCCCTTGTGTTCTGGCTGGCGCGCACCTTGCCGCTGCTGCCCAGCCAGAACTCCGGCTCCCTGCGCAGCCTGCCGTTGCTGTTCAAGCGCCCGGCGCTGGTGGCGCTCTATGTGCTGACCGCAATGACTGTCACTGCGCAATTCACCGCCTACAGCTACATCGAACCCTTCGTCGAAGGCGTCGCCGGCCTGGGCGGCAGTGCCGTGACCCTGATCCTGCTGGTGTTCGGTGGTGCTGGCATCATCGGCTCGTTGTTGTTCAGCCTGGTTCATCGCTTCAACCCCCACCTGTTCGTGATCGGCGCAGTGTCTATCCTCGCCGCGTGCCTGGCGCTGATGCTGCCGTTGAGCGGCGCCGAGTCTTACCTGGTGGGGCTGAGCATTTTCTGGGGCATGGCGATCATGGGGTTTGGCCTGGCCATGCAGTCCAAGGTGCTGGTGCTGGCACCGGATGCCACGGATGTGGCCATGGCGATGTTTTCCGGGATCTACAACATTGGCATCGGCGGCGGCGCGTTGATGGGCAGTTGGGTGGGCAGCCACTTCGGCTTCGCCTGGATCGGCGCGGCGGGCGGTTTGTTGGCGGGGCTGGCGTTGGTGGGGTATTGCCTGGCGATTCGGCGGTTTGGGCAGGGTGTGCCGCTTAATAAATGAATTTCACAGGGATTGGTGATTGATGAAGTACTTGATCGTTGCATGTGTTCTGTTAGGGCTCAGTGGTTGCGTTACCAACCAGTTGCACTTCGCGGCGTACTCGACGGAGGCCGAGTTGGCGGCAATCAAAAGTAGTGTTGTACAGGCCGACATCGTGCAAGTGACTGGCGCTGAAAAGTGTACGCGCTGCAAGGAGTCGAGCAAGCTTGTTTGGCATGCTGCTAATTACAATGTCGGCCTTTACGAGGGGTTCGCCAACGTTCCTGTTGACGACTGGACCGACTTCACCAAGCGTGCGGTGGGCGTTTCTCCCTCTTCGACACTCAAAACCAGCGTCGAGATCGACAGAGTCTTCGTCAAGACTTGGAACTCTCCTGACTATTACGCCTGTGAGGTTAGCCTGACGGTGGATATCGCCGGCACGAAATATGCCGGGCATTCCCGGCTCAAGTTGAAGCAGGCGGGGCAAAGCTTGATAGGTGACAAGCTTGCTGCCCTTAACGCGAAGGTATTGGATACTGTAGGCCTGACCGTTAAAGCAGCATATATGAATGCTTTGGCCAACTATCACAAGGTACGCTGAATAAATGCGGCTTTGCTGATTTGCTGAGTTTATAGAGGGCGACCGTAAGGTCGCCTGTTTTCGGTTACGACATCCTTGCCCTTAGCCTACGCCCGATCACATCCAGTAAATCGCAGCCGTCCCGCAATGGAATACTCAACAGCGACGCGAAGTCCTGCAGCACCACGGTATCGCTGCTGATTTCATCGCGAAGTGCCAGGTTTTCCAGAACTTGAGTGACTGCCCGAATACGAAAAACTGCTGCGTCATGCAAAGCATCAAGCGGCGCCTGAGTATCGATTAGCAGTGTAGGTATGGTGCAATCGGGGCCCGTTATGGGCATATACCGATCAGATGAGGTCATGGTTCTTGCTCCTATATCTAAGTGAGCCGTCACCTTCTGCCGCCAAGCAGAATTAGGGTGGCGGATTACGCAAGGTTGGCGGACCGGGGATATAGGACCCGGCACTTCCGAAGAAGTCCCTGCGCAACCCGCCATTGCACGAAATCACGGGCGCAAAAAAAGCGCCTGCAATCGTGTTGGGGGCGCCGTTGCGCCTATATCTGGTCGGACCGCCAAGTCCAATCGCAGCACTTGCTGCGAGTTGAAAGAGTAGCCTGCGCGATGCTCCATCGCAACCGGGAAGTGGATGACATCAAAAAAATGGATCGTTCACATCCTGTCATTGTAGTGAGCAACGCGAAGTTCTACGCCACCGGGATCAACGGATCCGCCGCCGCCAACGCCACCTTTCTATCCGCTGCCGGTGGGTAGATCCACACGCTATTGATCTGCTGTTTGAGTTCCTTGGCTTCCTGGCCCACCAGCTTGAGCTGACGGTCCCAGCCTTCGGTGTACACCGCGCCCCAGGCGCCGAGGTCGAGGCAGGTCACGTATTTGGGTTGGCTGTAGGCCATGGGGGCCACGCCGATCAGATCGGCGGCGACGTTGTTGCCGGCGTAGCGGCCCAGCGCGATGGCGTGCTGGCAGGACATGGCAGCGAAGTTGCCCAGCGCGTCTGTGGCGGCGTAGGCCACGTCGCCAGCGGCGAAGATGGCAGCCTGGCCCTTGACCTTGAGGTGGGCGTCCACGTGCAGGCGGCCCTGGGGATCGCGGGTGCCCTCAATCTGTTCGGTCAGCGGGTTGGCGCGAAAGCCGATGGTCCAGATCACGGTGCTCGATTCAATCCGCTGCCCATCTGCCAGGGTCACGCCACCGGCATCCACCGAGGCGACCGAGGTGTTCAGTACCCATTCAAGCCCCAGTGCCTGGCTGGCTTCGATGATCGATGGGCGTATGCCATCGCCCATCGACGCGGCAATCTGCGGCCCGCGGTCGACCACGATCACACGGATGTTGGCCGTCTCACCCAGTGCCGCACGCAGGCGCGCCGGCATTTCGGTGGCGGTCTCGATACCGGTGAAGCCGCCGCCGGCCACCACCACGGTATTGCGGGCCGGGGTGTCGGGCAGGTTTTTCAGGGCGTTGATATGGGCTTCAAGGTGCGCGGCGTCTTCGATCTGATCCACATCGAACACATGCTCGATGCCGTCCATGCCGGGGCGGTTCAAGCGGCTGCCGGCGGCCACTACCAGGCGATCGTAGGCGAGGGTGGCCGGGATGCCGGCCGCGTTGCGGTAGGTCACTTGCTTATTAGTGGCGTCGATGCTGTCGGCGGCGCCTTGCACAAAGGTCACGCCCACAGCGTCGAACAGCGCATCAAGCGGAGCCAGCATGGTATGTACATCGGGCTCGTAGAACCGCGGGCGGATACGCAGCTCCGCTTGGGGGGCGAGCAGGCTGATGCGCACATCGTTGCGGTCGTGTTTATCCAGTAGCCGAGCCGCGCTCAAGGCGCTCCACACGCCACCGAACCCGGCGCCAATGATCAGAATGTGTTGTTTCATGGGGTTGCTCCAGAGACCAGATAAGCCGCAAGGCATTGCCGGATCACTGTAAAAGCAGCAGGGTCTGTCCGAAAGGACATATAACCCTGGATGACTGCCACCTCTGCCGGCCTAGCGGGAAAAGCGCTCGCGGTAGTCGCGCGGTGAGATGGCCAGGTGGCGGTGGAAGGTGCAGCGCATGCGTTCCTCATCGCCAAACCCGCAAAGCCCGGCGATCTGGTCGATGCTGCGCTGGGAGTCTTCGAGCATGCGGCGCGCCGCTTCCATGCGAAACAGTTCGATGGCCTTGGCCGGGGTGCGACCGGTTTTTTGCTTATAGACCCGGGCAAAGTTGCGTGGGCTCATATGGCTCTGCGCGGCCAGGCGCTCGACGCTGAGGTCGCTGTCGCGCAGGTTGTCGCTGATCCACGCATGCAGCGCATCAAAGCTGGCGCTGTCGGCGGTTTGCGCTTGCAGCACCTGGCTGAACTGCGCCTGGCCACCGGGGCGCTTGAGGAACACCACCAATTCGCGTGCCACTTGCAGCGCCACTTCGCGCCCGCAGTCAGCCTCCACCAGCGCGAGCGCCAGGTCGATCCCGGCGCTGACGCCCGCCGAGGTCCACACCTGGCCTTGCTGCACGAAGATCGCGTCCACGTCCACCTCGATGCTCGGGAAACGTTGCTTGAGCAGCTCGCACATGGCCCAATGCGTTGCCGCGCGGCGCCCCTCCAGCAAGCCCGCCAGCGCCAGCAAAAACGTGCCGCTGCACACCGAGGCGGTCCGTCGCGCCTGGCCGGAGGCGTTGCGCAACCAGTCCACCAGCGCGGTATTTTCCAGCATGGCTTGCTCAATGGCCGGCGCGCCGGGTACCACCAGGGTGTCGATGGCAGCGGGGTCAAACTGTGCCAAGGCGACGGTGTCGACGCTCAAGCCCTCGGCGGTCGGCATCAGCCCGCCCGCCAGGCTGGCGTTGTGCAACACATAACCTTGCAAACCGCGCTCGGCCATGGCCTTGGTCGCGGCCCAGAACACCGTCTGGGCGCCAGTCAGGTCGAGCAAGCCCATGTGCGGGTAGGTCAGGAACACCAACGTGCGTGGTTGGGCCAAAGCAGAGAGTGCAGTCATGCGCAGGCCAGCAGCTTTTCCAGTTTTTCCTGATCCCGCGCAAACTGTCGGATCCCTTCGGCACGCAATCGCTCGGCGTATTCCGGGATGGCGCAGGCCTTGAGCAGCAGCGACGGGTTGGTGGTGGCGCCCACGGGCCCCAGGCGGCTGATGGCTTCCAGATTGCCGCTGTCGCAGACCACGGTGGTGAATGGCTTGAGTTGTTCAAGTTTGGACGTCATCGCCGCGTTCTCCGGAAAAGGGCACGGCGCTGTTTTACCATGTCCCGCGCACCTTGTTTACCCTGAGGCTGTCAGCTCCGGGCCGCCTTGGCATCCACAGAGAGGGGTAACCGCCAGAGTCCGGCGGAACCCTTCAGCCGGGCACTTGTCCCCGCTTCCCATGTCACCCCCCAGCCCACAGATACCTTAATTTTCCAAGCCTGCCGGAAGCCACTCCAGGCCCTCGGCTGCGCCCGCTATTTTTTCCTGGGCGCCCGGCACTGCCGATCCAAGCGGCAAAACTGAATACGGACATTCTCGTCAACCGTGAATTATCAGGCAGGTTACCCATGCAGTTCAGCGACTTACTGGCAGCGATCTCCACCCATGCGATCCGTCTGCAGACCGAAGAGGGCGACCTGATCGTCCTGGGCGATGACGAAGCGTTGGACGACGCGCTCTGGGATCAATTGATCGCGCACAAACCCCAACTGTTGCAGTTGGTCGCCGAACATGGCGGTGACTGGCTGAGCCCGGCCTACCGCATCACACCGGACATGCTGGCCCTGGTCAACCTCGACCAGCCGGCCATCGACCGCATCGTCGCGGCGGTCCCAGGCGGCGCGGCGAATGTGCAGGATATCTACCCCCTGGCGCCGCTCCAGGAAGGCATGCTTTATCACCATCTTTCGGCGCAGAAGGGTGACCCTTACGTGCTGCACGCGCAGTTCGTGTTCGACAGCCGCGCACGCCTTGAGGCCTTTGCCGAGGCGTTGCAATGGGTCATCGACCGTCACGACATCCTGCGTACCTCGATGGTCTGGGAGCGCCTGGACGAGCCGCTGCAAGTGGTGTGGCGCAAGGCTGTGCTGGCCTGCGAAGAGGTGCCTCTGGACGGTGCTGACCGCCTCGCTCAATTGCTCGCTCGCTATGATGCCCGCGCTTATCGCATGGACCTGGGCCAGGCGCCGCTGCTGCGCCTGGTGTTCGCTGACGACCCGGCCAACCAGCGGGTGGTGGCGATGTTGCTGTTCCACCACACCATCCTTGACCACACGGCCCTGGATGGCGTTCGGCATGAGATCCAGCTGTACCTGGCCGGGCAGCAAGCCCAGGCCCCTGCACCGGTAGCGTTTCGCAGCTATATCGCCCAGGTGCGCCATGGCGTCAGCGAGCATGCCCATGAGGCGTTCTTCCGCGACATGCTGGCGGATATCGATGAACCGACGCTGCCGTTCGGCCTGCAAGATGTGCAGGGCGGCGGCCAGGGGATCGACGAAGTGCGCATTCCCGTCGACAGCGCTCTGAGCCGCCGCCTGCGAAGCATGGCGCGCCCGCTGGGGGTGAGTGTGGCGAGCCTGATGCACCTGGCCTTGGCGCGAGTGCTGAGTGCGGTTTCGGGGCGGGAGGCGGTGGTATTTGGCACCGTTATGCTCGGGCGCATGGGCGCAGGCGAGGGCGGTGAGCGGGCCTTGGGCATGTTCATAAACACCTTGCCACTGCGGGTGGATGTGGGTGAGCAGGGCGTGCGCGCTGCGGTCAAGATCACCCATGAGCGTCTCACGCGCTTGCTCGATCACGAACATGCGTCCCTGGCGCTGGCACAACGGTGCAGCGGCGTGGCTGCGCCTACGCCGCTGTTCAGCGCGATACTCAACTACCGTCACAGCGCCGCCACCGACATGGCGGCGGTGATCGCAGTCGCCGACGGCATCCAGGTGTTGGGCGCCGAGGAGCGCACCAATTACCCGCTGACCCTGAACGTCGATGACCTGGGTGAAGACTTCGCCCTGACCGTGATGGTTGATGCGTCCATTGGCGCGCAGCGGGTTGCGGGTTATCTGCATACGGCCTTGCAAAGCCTGGCCGACGCCCTTGAACAACGACCGGATATGCCGCTCTGCGGCCTGAACATCCTGCCTGACGCTGAACGCCACCATTTGCTGCACACCTTGAATCATTGCTCCACGCATTACGCCGACACCCAACTTATCCACCAGCAAGTCGAAACCCATGCCGCTGCCCAGCCCGATGCCATTGCGTTGCGCTTCGAGCACCACGTCCTGACCTACCGCCAACTCAACGAACGCGCCAACCAGGTCGCCCACGCGCTCCTGGCCCACGGCGTGTGCCCCGACGCGCGCGTGGCGATTTGCGTGGAGCGTGGCCCGCAGATGATCATCGGCCTGCTTGGCATTCTCAAGGCCGGTGCGGGCTATGTGCCCATCGACCCGGCCTATCCCCAGGAACGCATCGCCTACACCCTGGCCGACAGCCAGCCGGTGGCGGTACTGGTGCAGGCCAACACGGCGCAGCAGGTCGGCGCACTGGCCCGGATCGACCTGGACCACCTGGGCCCGTTGCCCATCACCAACCCTGGGTTGCACCTGAGCCCGGCCAACCTGGCCTACGTCATCTACACCTCCGGCTCCACTGGCCAGCCCAAGGGCGTGATGATCGAGCATCGCCAGGTCGCACGCCTGTTCAGCGCTACCCACCACTGGTTCGGGTTCAACCCGCACGATGTGTGGGCGCTGTTCCATTCCTTCGCGTTCGACTTTTCCGTGTGGGAAATCTGGGGCGCGCTGATGCACGGCGGCCAGTTGCTGATCGTGCCGCAACTGGTCAGCCGCTCGCCGGATGAGTGCTACGCGCTGTTGTGCGACGCCCGGGTGAGCATCCTCAACCAGACGCCGAGCGCGTTCCGTCAGTTGATCGCGGCCCAGGGCAACAGTGCCCAGTCCCATTCCCATTCCTTGCGCCAAGTGATTTTCGGCGGCGAAGCCCTGGAACCGGGCATGCTCAAGCCGTGGTACGCACGGGCAGTGAATGCCGGTACGCAACTGGTGAACATGTACGGCATCACTGAAACCACCGTGCATGTGACCTACCGTGCGCTGGAAGCGGCCGACGCGCACTTGGTCGGCGTGAGCCCGATTGGCGTGCGTATTCCCGATTTGCAGTTGTATGTGCTGGATGAGCGCCATGAGCCCTTGCCCCTGGGTGTGGTGGGCGAGTTGTACGTGGGCGGTGCCGGGGTGGCGCGTGGTTACCTCAACCGCCGAGCGCTGAATGCCGAACGCTTCCTTGCCGACCCGGCCACCGGCTTGCGCATGTACAAGACCGGCGACCTCGGCCGCCTGCTGGCCGACGGCAGTGTCGAGTACCTGGGGCGTAACGATGACCAGGTCAAGATCCGTGGTTTTCGTATCGAACTGGGTGAAATCCAGGCGCACCTGGCCACTGCCAGCGGCGTGCGCGATGCGGTGGTGATCGCCCGTGAAGATCAACCGGGCGATAAACGCCTGGTGGCCTATGTGATCAGCGATGGCGAACTCAACGTGGCCGCCCTGCGTGACCATCTGCTGCTGAGCCTGGCCGAACACATGGTGCCCAGCGCCTTCGTGCGCCTGGATACGCTGCCGTTGACCACCAACGGCAAACTCGACCGCAAGGCCTTGCCCGCACCCGATGCCGACGCCGTGGCCCGGCGCGAGTATGCGGCGCCCCAGGGGGCGGTGGAAACCACCCTCGCCATGCTCTGGCAAGACCTGCTCAACGTCGACCGTGTCGGTCGTGAGGACAATTTCTTCGAACTCGGCGGCCATTCGCTGCTGGCGGTCAAGCTGATCGAACGCATGCGCCAGGTCGACCTCAGCGCCGATGTGCACGTGCTGTTCGGCCAACCGACCTTGGCGGCGCTCGCTGCGGCGGTGGGCGGCCAGCAGACCGTGCAGGTGCCGGCCAACCTTATTCAAGCAGACACCCAGGCCATCACCCCGGACATGCTGCCCCTGGTCGAGCTGGATCAGGCCGCTATCGGCCATATCCTTGAGGCCGTGCCCGGTGGCGTTGCCAACGTGCAGGACATTTATGGCCTGGCGCCGTTGCAGGCCGGCATTCTCTACCATCACCTGGCGACCACCGAGGGCGACCCCTACGTGTTGCAGGTGCAGTTGCGGTTTCACGACCAGGGCGCCGTCGACGGGTTTGTCAACGCGCTGCACACGGTGATCGAGCGCAACGATATCCTGCGCACCGCCATCCTCTGGGAGGGCCTGGAAGAGCCGGTGCAAGTGGTGTTACGCCAGGCACCCTTGGTGATCGAACGCCTGGATGCGCTGGGCAGTGATGCACTGGGGCATCTGCAACAGCGTTTCGACCCACGCCACTATCGCCTGGACCTGTCACGCGCCTCGCTGATGCGCCTGGCGTATGCGCAGGACAGCCACGGCTTGGTCGGCATTTTGCTGCTGCACCATATCCTCCTCGACCACACGGCCCTGCACGTGCTGGTCAAAGAGATGAGTGCCAGCCTGCATGGCCACAGCGCGCAACTGCCTGACGCGGTGCAGTATCGCAACTACGTGGCCCAGGCCCGCCTCGGTGTCACCCAGGCCCAGCATGAAGCCTTCTTCAGCCAGATGCTGGGCGACATCGACGAGCCGACCCTGGCCTTCGGCTTGCAGGACGTGAATGGTGACGGCAGCGGCATCCATGAAGCGCGCCTGCCGCTGGAGCCTGCGCTCAACCTGGGCTTGCGCGAACAGGCGCGGCAACTGGGCGTGAGCACCGCGAGCCTGGTACACCTGGCCTGGGCCCAGGTGCTGGGCCAGGTGTCTGGCCAGCAGGAGGTGGTATTCGGCACCGTGTTGCTGGGCCGTATGCAGGGCGGCGAGGGCGCGGACCGGGCGCTGGGGATGTTTATCAATACCTTGCCGCTGCGGGTCAGCGTTGGCAGCGTCGGCGTGCAGGCCGGCGTGCGCGCCACCCATGCGCGCCTGGCGCAACTGCTCGGGCACGAACATGCCTCGTTGTCCCTGGCCCAGCGTTGCAGTGGCGTGCCGGGCTCGCTGCCGCTGTTCAGCACCTTGCTCAACTACCGGCACAGCGCAGCCGATGAAGCGCCGGGGGACAACCCCTTTGCCGCTTCCGGTATCGAGATTCTCAGCTCCGAAGAACGTAGCAACTATCCGCTGGTGCTCAACGTTGATGACCTGGGGAGTGGCTTTGCGCTGACGGTGCAAGGCGTCGCGCACCTGGATGTGCAACGCGTGGGTGAGTACATGCTCACCGCGTTGCGCCATGTGGTGAGCGCGCTGCAACATGCGCCGACCACGCCGCTGCAGGCGGTGTCGATCCTGCCGCCTTCCGAGCGTCATCAAGTGCTGGTAGGTTTCAACGCCACCGCCCGGCAATACCCCTCGCAACTTACTGTCTCGCAACTGTTTGAAGCCCAGGCGCTGGCCCGCCCTGAAGCGTCGGCGGCGGTGCAGGGCGAGCTGTCACTGAGCTACCGTGACCTCAATCGCCGTGCCAACCGCCTGGCCCATCATCTGATCAGCCAGGGGGTGCAGCCGGGCGAAAGCGTGGCGATTGCCTTGCCGCGTTGCCTGGATCTGCTGGTCTGCCAACTGGCGATCCTCAAGTGCGCTGCGGTGTATGTGCCGCTGGACGTCAACGCGCCTGTCGAACGCCAGGCTTTCATCGTCAAAGACAGCGGCGCACGCCATGTGCTGGACGACCTGGCGCAGTTGGATCTGGACACGCAGTCGCCCGCTAATCCCGACCTGGCCCAATCCGCGCAGAGCGTTGCCTACATCCTCTACACCTCCGGCTCCACCGGGACGCCCAAGGGCGTGCAAGTGCCCCACCTCGCCATCTCGCGGCTGGTGCTGAACAACGGTTTTGCCGAATTCAATGCCCACGACCGGGTGGCCTTTGCTTCTAACCCGGCATTTGACGCCAGCACCCTCGAGGTGTGGGCACCGTTGCTCAATGGCGGTTGTGTGGTGGTGGTCGAGCAGGTGCAGTTGTTATCCCAAGCCGCGTTCGCCGAGCTGTTGCGGGAACAGGCGGTCAGCGTGTTATGGATGACCGCCGGGCTATTTCATCAGTACGCCGATGCGTTGATGCCGGTGTTCCGCCAATTGCGCTACCTGATCGTCGGCGGCGACGTGCTTGACCCTCAGGTGATTGGCCGGGTACTCAAGCTCGGCAAACCCCAGCATCTGCTGAATGGGTATGGCCCGACCGAAGCCACCACGTTCTCCACCACGTTTGAGATCACTACCCTTGGCGAGGGCGCTATTCCGATTGGTCGACCGATTGCCAACGCTCAGGCCTATGTACTGGACGCGCGCCAGCAACCGCTGCCCGTGGGTGTGACCGGCGAGCTCTATATCGGCGGTGCGGGCGTTGCGAAAGGCTACTTGAATCTGCCTCAGCTGAGCGCGGAAAAATTCGTCCCGAACCCATTCGGCGATGGCCAACTCTACCGCAGCGGTGATCTGGCCTGCTGGCGAGCCGACGGCAATTTGATGTATCTGGGGCGCAATGACCTGCAGGTGAAGATTCGTGGCTTTCGTATCGAACCCGGTGAAATCGAAGCGTGCCTGTGTGCCTGTGCCGGGATCAGGGACGTTGTGGTATCGGTTCGCGAAGACGAGCCTGGCCACAAACGGTTAGTGGCCTATTACACCGCCGACGCAACGTTGGATATCGCAACCCTGCGAGCTCATGTGCAAGGCCGGTTGCCCGATTACATGGTGCCTTCGGCTTATGTGTGGCTGGCGCAGTTGCCGCTCACCGCCAACGGCAAGCTCGACCGCAAGGCATTGCCGGTACCCGACCAGGCTGCCTTGATCAGCCGTGGCTACGAAGCCCCACAAGGCGAGGTGGAAAGCCTGCTGGCGCAGATCTGGCAGGACGTGCTCAAGCTTGAACGCGTGGGGCGCCATGATCACTTCTTCGAATTGGGCGGGCATTCGTTGCTGGCGGTCAGCCTGATCGAACGCATGCGCCAGGTGGGCCTGAGCGCCGATGTGCGCGTGTTGTTCAGCCAGCCAAGCCTGGCCGCGCTGGCGGCAGCCGTGGGCAGCGGCAGAGAAATCGTGGTGCCGGCCAATGGCATCCCCACCGGCTGCATACAGATCACACCGTCGATGCTGAGCCTGGTGCAACTCACCCCGCAGGCCATCGCGCGGATTATCGCCAGCGTGCCGGGTGGTGCAGCGAATATCCAGGATATCTACCCGCTGGCGCCGCTACAGGAAGGCATTCTCTACCACCACATCAGCGCCGAGCAGGGCGACCCGTACCTGCTGCAATCGCGCATGGCCTTTGACACTGCCGAGCGCCTGCACGGTTTTATGGGCGCGCTGCAACAGGTGGTGGCGCGCCACGACATTCTGCGTACCGCTGTGGTGTGGGAAGGGCTCGAAAGCCCGGTGCAAGTGGTGTGGCGCACCGCCCATTTGGGGGTGCACGAGGTGATGCTCGACCCGGCACACGGCGACGTGATGGCGCAACTGCATGAGCGTTTCGATGCGCGTCACTACCGCCTGGACATTACCCAGGCGCCCTTGCTGCGCATGGTCTATGCCCAGGACCCGGCGCACAACCGGGTCGCGGCGATCCTGCTGTTCCATCACCTGGCGCTGGACCACACCGCCATGGAAGTGGTCGGCCAGGAAATGCGTGCCTTTATGTTCAACCAGGCCCAGGATTTGCCCGCCGCCGCGCCGTTTCGCAACTATGTGGCCCAGGCGCGACTGGGCGTCAGTGTGGCGCAGCATGAGCAGTTTTTCCGCGACATGCTCGCCGAGGTCGACGAGCCCACCTTGCCGTTTGGCCTGCAGGATGTGCAGGGCGATGGTCGTGCAATCGAAGAAGTCGAGGTGCACCTGGAAGCGGGCCTGGCCCAGCGCGTACGCCAGCAGGCGCGCCAACTGGGGGTCAGCGCCGCCAGCCTGATGCACCTGGCCTGGGCCCAGGTGTTGGGCCTGGTCTCGGGCCGCGACGAGGTGGTATTCGGCACGGTGCTGATGGGCCGTATGCAAGCCGGCGAGGGCGCAGACCGTGCGCTGGGGATGTTTATCAACACCTTGCCGCTGCGGGTCGATATTGCAGCCGGCGCAGCGCAGGCGGTCAAAGCCACCCATGCACGCTTGAGCGCCTTGCTCGGGCATGAGCATGCGTCACTGGCCCTGGCCCAGCGTTGCAGCGGTGTGCCGACCAGCACGCCGTTGTTCAGCGCCTTGCTCAATTACCGCCACAGCAACCCAGGCGAAATGGCCCGCGACGGCCACGGCATCTGGGAAGGCGTGCAACTGCTGGGCGGTGAAGAACGCAGCAACTATCCGCTGACCCTGAGCGTGGATGACCTGGGCGCAGGCTTTGGCCTGAGCGTGCTGGCCGTGCCGCAAATCGGCGCGCAGCGCCTGTGCGACTACATGCTCAGCGCCGTGGAGCAACTGGTTGCCACCCTTGAGACGGCGCCCCACCGCGCGCTGCGCCAGTTACCGATTCTGCCCGCCGCAGAGCGCGACACGGTGCTGCGCGAGTTCAACGCCACTGCCCACGACTTCCCCCGTGGCCAGACGGTGCACGGTGCGTTTGAGGTGCAGGCCGAGCGCCAGCCCCATCGCATTGCCGTGCAGCAAGGCAGCGAGGCGCTGACGTATCAGCAGCTCAATCAACGGGCCAACCAGTTGGCTCATCACTTGCTGGAACTCGGCGTGCAAGCCGATGACCGCGTGGCATTGTGTTGCCTTCGCGGCCCGCAGATGCTGGTGGGGCTGTTGGGCATTCTCAAGGCTGGCGCGGGCTATGTGCCGATCGACCCGGCGTACCCCGCCGAGCGTATCGCCTACTTGTTGCAAGACAGCGCGCCCGTGGCGGTGCTGGCCGAGACCAGCACGCGGGAGCTGCTGGGGCCCGTCGCCGTGGTCGATCTGCAGGACCCCGGTTGGCAGCGCCACGCCGTCAGCAATCCGCAACTGCCCGCCCTGACGCCCGCGCACCTGGCGTATGTGATCTACACCTCCGGCTTCACCGGCCTGCCCAAGGGCGTGATGGTGGAACACCGCACCGTGGAGAACCTGGTGCATTGGCACTGTGAGGCCTTTGGTCTGACAGCGGTGAGCCACACCAGCAGCGTGGCCGGCATGGGGTTTGATGCCATGGCCTGGGAAGTCTGGCCGGCCCTGTGCGTCGGCGCGACCCTGCACCTGCCACCCGCCGACATCGGCAACGAAAACATCGATGAACTGCTGGCCTGGTGGCTGGCACAGCCGTTGGACGTGAGTTTCCTGCCCACCCCGGTGGCCGAGTACGCGTTCAGCCTGCCCCAGCAGCACCCCACCTTGCGCATCCTGCTGATCGGCGGTGACCGCCTGCGTCAGTTCACCCAGGAGCGGCGCTTTGCGGTGGTCAACAACTACGGCCCCACCGAAGCCACGGTGGTTGCCACCTCCGGCCGCGTGCGGGCCGGGCAGGTGTTGCATATCGGCCGGCCCATCGCTAATGCCACCAGCTACGTGCTGGATGCGCACCTGCGTCCGGTACCGGTGGGTGTGGCCGGTGAACTTTATGTGGGCGGCAGCGGCGTGGCGCGGGGTTACCTGAACCGTCCCGAGCTGACGGCCGAGCGCTTCCTGCAAGACCCGTTCAACCCAGGGCAGATGTACCGCACCGGTGATCTGGTGCGTTGGCTGCCCGATGGCAACCTTGAGTACCTGGGCCGTAATGACGACCAGGTAAAACTGCGCGGCGTGCGGGTTGAACTGGGTGAAATCGAAAGCCGCCTGACGGCACTGGACGGCATCCGCGAGGCCGTGGTGCTGGTGCGCGAAGGCCGCCTGTTGGCCTGGTTCACCGAACAGCGCCCGCTGCAGATCGAGACCTTGCGTGCGCACCTGCAAGCCCAACTTCCCGAGGCGCTGGTGCCGGTCGCCTACATGCGGCTTGATCAGTTGCCCCTGACCGCCAACGGCAAACTGGACCGCAAGGCATTGCCAGAGCCAGACCAGTGCGCCTTGCTCAGCCGTGAATACCAAGCCCCCCAGGGTGACGTCGAAACCACCCTGGCGCGGCTGTGGGCCGAGGTGTTGCAGGTGGAGCAAGTGAGTCGCCATGACCACTTCTTCGAACTGGGCGGCCATTCATTGCTGGCCGTCAGCCTCATCGAGCGCATGCGCCAGGCCGGCCTCAGCGCTGATGTGCGCGTGTTGTTCAGCCAGCCAACCCTGGCCGCGCTGGCCGCCGCTGTCGGCAGTGGCCGCGAAGTGCAGGTGCCGGCCAATCGCATCAGTGCCGGTTGTGAGCGCATCACCCCGGACATGCTGGCCCTGGTGGACCTCGACCAGTCGGCGATCGACCAGGTGGTGGCCCAGGTGCCTGGCGGCGCTGCCAACGTGCAGGACATCTACCCGCTGGCGCCGTTGCAGGAAGGGATTTTCTATCACTACCTCACGGCGGCGCAGGGCGATCCTTACCTGCTGCAATCACACCTGGCGTTTGACGGTGTCGAGCGCCTGCAGGCCTTTATGCGCGCACTGCAACAGGTGATCGACCGCCACGACATCCTGCGCACCGGGGTGGTGTGGGAGGGCCTGGCGCAACCGCTGCAAGTGGTGTGGTGCCAGGCGCAGTTGTGCGTGCAGGAACTGCAACTGGAAGGTGACGTACTCGCCGGCCTGCACGAGCGGTTTGATGCGCGGCGGTATCGCCTGGAGATCAGCCAGGCGCCGCTGATCCGCCTGATGTATGCCCAGGACCCGGCCAACCAGCGCGTGGTGGCGGTGTTGCTCTATCACCATATCGTGTTGGACCACACCGCCTTCGACGTGGTGTTGCGCGAAATGCAGGGCCACCTGTTGGGCCACGCAGCACCCACCGCCGCGCCAATGCCGTATCGCAACTATGTGGCCCAGGCCCGTTTGGGTGTCAGCGAACAGGAGCATGAGCAGTTCTTCCGCCAGATGCTGGGCGATGTCGACGAACCGACGTTGCCGTTCGGCTGGCAGGACGTGCGCTGCGACGGCAATGCCATCGATGAACATACCCTGCAACTGGACAGCCAGCTCAACCGCCGCCTGCGCAGCCAGGCGCGGCTGCTGGGGGTCAGCGCTGCCAGCCTGTTCCATCTGGCCTGGGCGCAGGTGCTGGCCGCGGTATCGGCGCGCCACACGGTGGTGTTCGGTACGGTGCTGGTAGGCCGTTTGCAAGGCGGCGAGGGCGCCGACCGCGCCCTGGGTGTGTTTATCAACACCTTGCCGCTGCGCCTGGATATCGACGACCAGGGCGCCCGCGCCGCCGTGCGGGCCACCCATGCGCGTCTGACCCAATTGCTCGGCCATGAACACGCCTCCCTGGCGTTGGCCCAGCGTTGCAGTGGCGTAGCGGCCCCGGCGCCCTTGTTCAGCTCGATGCTCAACTATCGCCATCGCGGCGCCGCCACCCGTTCGGCGGATGCGCAGTTGGCATGGGAAGGCATGCAGACCTTGGTCAATGACGGGCGCACCAATTACCCGCTGACCTTGAACGTGGACGACCTGGGCGACGGCTACGCGTTCACCGCCCTGGCCCAGGTGGATGCGCAACGGGTGTGCGGCTATATGCATAACGCGTTGAGCGGTCTGGTCGAAGCCCTTGAGCAGGCCCCGCACCAGGCGCTGAACCGCCTGCCGGTGCTGGGGCTGCAAGAGCGGCAACAACTGCTGGTGCAGTTCAACGCCACCGAGGTGAACTACAACCTCGACCAGACCCTGCACGGGCTGTTTGAAGCCCAGGTTGTACGTACCCCGCAGGCCGTGGCGGTGAAGGCCGGCGAGCACACCTTGAGCTACCAGCAACTCAATGAACGCGCCAACCGCCTGGCCCATCACCTGCGTGACAGCGGTGTACGCCCGGATGCACGGGTGGGCATCTGCGTCGAGCGCGGCCTGGACATGGTCGTCGGCCTGTTCGCCATCCTCAAGGCCGGCGGTGCCTACGTGCCGCTGGACCCGGCGTACCCGCCAGAGCGCATCGCCTACATGCTGCACGACAGCGCGCCGGTGGTGGTGCTGGCCCAAAGCGCCACCCGCACCCTGCTGGGGGACGTGGCGGTAGTCGACCTCGACCACAGCACCTGGCAACACCAACCCCCCACCAACCCGCAAGTACCAAACCTCATTGCCCAACACGCGGCTTATGTGATCTACACCTCCGGTTCCACCGGCCAACCCAAGGGCGTGATCAACGAACATGCGGGGGTGGTCAACCGCCTGTTGTGGATGCAGGACGCCTATAGCCTCAAGGCTCACGATGCGGTGTTGCAGAAAACGCCGTTCAGCTTCGACGTGTCGGTGTGGGAGTTCTTCTGGCCGCTGTTCACCGGCGCGCGTCTGGTGATGGCGCGCCCTGAAGGGCACAAGGACCCGGCGTACCTGTGCGAGGTGGTCGCGGCGGAGCACATCACCACCTTGCACTTTGTGCCGTCGATGCTCGATGTATTCCTGGCCCACGGCGATGTCAGCCAGGCGGCGGGGTTGGTGCGGGTGATGTGCAGCGGCGAGGCCTTGCCGGGCAGCCTGGTGCGGCGTTTCAAGCAGCAGTTGCCGGGGATTGGTTTGTACAACCTGTATGGCCCCACTGAAGCGGCGGTGGACGTGACGGCCTGGAACTGCGCACGCCCTGAGGTGCCGGACAATACCCCGATCGGCAAGCCGATTGCCAACACCCGCCTGTATGTACTCGATGGGCAGTTACAGCCGGTGCCGCTGGGCGTGGTCGGTGAGCTGTTCATCGCCGGCGTGCAAGTGGCGCGGGGTTACCTGAACCGTCCTGAGCTGACCGCCGAGCGCTTCCTCGACGACCCGTTCACCCCCGGGCGCATGTACCGCACCGGTGACCTGGGCCGCTACTTGCCCGACGGCACGCTCGAGTACCTGGGGCGCAACGACGATCAGGTGAAGATCCGTGGCCTGCGCATTGAACTGGGAGAAATCCAGGCGCGCCTGATCGAGCATCCGGCGGTCAAGGACGCCGTGGTCGTCGCCCGTGACCAGCGCCTGGTCGCGTATTACACCGGCGCGCCCACCGATATCGAAAGCCTGCGCGCCCAACTGTTGCAGCACCTGCCTGACTTTATGGTGCCGGCGCTGTTCATGCACTTGGACGCCTTGCCCCTGAGCCCCAACGGCAAGCTCGACCGCAAGGCCCTGCCTGCACCGGGTATGGACGCGTTGCAGGTACGTGAGTACGCGGCGCCCGAAGGCGACACCGAGATCCTCCTGGCCCAACTCTGGGCCGAGCTGCTCAAGGTGGAGCGGGTAGGGCGCCACGACAACTTCTTTGAACTGGGCGGGCACTCGCTGCTTGCCGTGAGCTTGATCGGGCGCCTGCGCCAGGAAGGCATGGAAGCCGATGTGCGGGGCTTGTTCGAACAACCGACCCTGGCCGGCTACGCCGCAATGACCGAACGAATGGAGATCGTCCTGTGAACATCCTCGAGCTGCTGGCAACCCTGAAAACCAAGGATGTGCAACTGGCGCTCAAGGGCGAGCAATTGTCGGTGAACGGCAACAAGCAAGCCTTGAGCGACCCGGCGATATTGGCCGCCTTGCGTGAACACAAGCCGGCGCTGATCGAACTGATCAAGGCCGTTGAATACACCGCGACCAAGGCCGGTGAGGTGCAGGTACCGGCCAATGGCATCCCGGCCAATGCCGAGCGCATCACTCCCGACATGCTGACCCTGTCGACCCTGAGCCAAGACGAGATCGAGCGCGTTGTCGCCACGGTGCAGGGCGGCGTGGCGAATATCCAGGACATCTACCCGCTGGCGCCGTTACAGGAAGGCATCCTGTTCCACCATGTCAGTGCCGAGCAGGGTGACCCCTATGTGATGCAGTCGCAGTTCGCCTTTGACAACCTTGCGCGTTTCGATGCGTTTGCCCAGGCGCTGCAACGGGTGATGGACCGTCACGACATCCTGCGTACCGGGGTGGTCTGGGATGGCCTGACGCAACCCTCGCAAGTGGTGTGGCGCCAGGCACGCCTGCCGGTGCAAGCCTTGATGCTGGACCCGGCCGACGGCGATATCGCCGCGCAACTGCATGACCTGTTTGATGCCCGCCACTATCGCCTCGACGTCACTCAGGCGCCGTTGCTGCGCCTGGTTCGCGCTGAAGACCCGGCCAACCAGCGCATCGTCGCCACCCTGTTGTTCCATCACATGGCGCTCGACCACAGCGCCCTGGACGTGGTGTGCCACGAAATGCAGGCGTGCCTGTTGGGCCAAGGCGCGGCCCTGGGCCAGGCCGTACCGTTTCGCAACTATGTGGCGCAGGCGCGGTTGGGGATCAGTGAGCAGGAGCACGAACGTTTCTTCCGGCAGATGCTCGGCGATATCAGCGAGCCCACCTTGCCGTTCGGTCTGCAGGACGTGCAAGGTGATGCGCGGGGCATCGCTGAAGTCAGCCTGCCATTGGCGCCGGCACTGGCCCAGCGCTTGCGCGGGCAGGCGCGCCAACTGGGCGTGAGCGCCGCCAGCCTGTTTCACCTGGGTTGGGCCCAGGTGCTGGGGGTGTTGGCCGGCAAAGCCCAGGTGGTGTTCGGCACCGTATTGATGGGGCGCATGCAGGGCAGCCATGACACCGACCGCGCCCTGGGCATTTTCATCAATACCTTGCCGTTTCGCGTGGACGTAGACGCCCAGGACGTACGCACCGCAGTCAAGGCCACCCACGCACGCCTGACCACCTTGCTGCGCCATGAGCACGCGGCGTTGGCCCTGGCCCAGCGTTGCAGTGGCGTGCTCGCGCCGACGCCGCTGTTCAGCGCGCTGCTCAACTATCGCCACAGCGCGCCCGCCGCCAGTGCCGAGGCGGTGTCGGCCTGGCACGGCATCACCGCACTGCGCGCCGAGGAGCGCACCAACTACCCGCTGACCCTGAGCGTGGACGACCTGGGTGAGGGCTTCGGCCTGAGTTTGCTGGCCAGCACCCTGGTTGACCCTCAGCGCGTCTGCGCCTACCTGCACACCGCGCTGGAAAACCTGGTGAGCGCACTGGAGCAGGCCCCCCATACCGCGCTTGATCAACTCTCGGTGGTGCCCGTTGCCGAACAGCGCTTGGTGCTGGAACAGTTCAACACCACCCAGACCGTTTTCCCCCAAGGCACCACCCTGCATGGCCGCGTCGAAGCCCAGGCTAGGCTCACGCCGGACGCGATTGCCGCTGTGCATCAGGGCCGGCAACTGACTTACGCCGAATTGAACCAGCAAGCCAACCTGCTGGCGCATCATCTGCTGGCGCTGGGGGTCAAGCCCGACGACCGCGTGGCGATTGTCGCGCGGCGCGGCCTCGACACCCTGGCCGGGTTGCTGGCGATTCTCAAGGCCGGCGCCGGTTATGTGCCGGTGGACCCGTCCCACCCGGCCGAGCGCCTCCACTATTTGCTCAGCGACAGCGCGCCGGTGGCGGTACTCACCCAGCATGCGTTGCTGACGCGCCTGCCGGTGCTGGAAGTGCCGGTGATCAACCTGGACCGCTTCACCTGGCAGCACCATTCGGCGAGCAATCCCACAATCGCCGTCGGCCCGACGAATCTCGCCTATGTGATCTACACCTCCGGCTCCACTGGCTTGCCCAAGGGGGTGATGGTGGAACACCACAGCGTCGCCAACCTGGTGGACTGGCATTGCAGCGCCTTCGACCTGCGCGCCGGGCGGCATACCGCCAGTGTTGCCGGCTTCGGCTTTGACGCGATGGCCTGGGAAGTGTGGCCGGCGCTGTGTGTGGGCGCCACCTTGCACCTGCCACCGGCCCATGAGGGCGGCGAAGATATCGACGCACTGCTGGCCTGGTGGTGCGCGCAGCCACTGGATGTGAGCTTTCTGCCGACGCCGGTGGCGGAATACGCCTTCAGTCAGAACATCGAGCACCCGACCTTGCGCACCTTGCTGGTCGGTGGCGACCGCCTGCGCCAGTTCGGGCGGGCACAGCGCTTTGAGCTGATCAACAACTACGGGCCCACCGAAGCCACGGTGGTGGCCACTTCCGGCAAGGTCGAGGCGGGCCAGCCGTTGCATATCGGCAAACCCATGGCCAATGCCAAGGTCTACGTGCTCGACTCACACCAGCGTCCGGTGCCGCTGGGGGTGGCGGGGGAGTTGTACGTGGGCGGCAAGGGCGTGGCACGCGGTTACCTCAACCGCCCGGAACTGACCGCCGAGCGTTTTGTGCGCGATCCGTTCAACGAAGGACGCATGTACCGCACCGGCGACCTGGTGCGCTGGTTGCCAGACGGCACGCTCGACTACCTGGGGCGCAACGATGACCAGGTGAAGATCCGTGGCGTGCGCATCGAACTGGGCGAAATCGAAACCCAGCTCAACCAGTTGCCCGGGATTCTGGAAGCGGTGGCGGTGGTGCGTGAAGAACGGCTGGTGGCCTACTTCACCGAAAACCCACAACTGGACCCGCTGACGGTGGCCCAGATTCGCGCCCACCTGGTGGCGCATCTGCCGGACTACATGGTGCCCGTCGCGTTCATGAAACTCGACGCACTGCCACTGACGGCCAATGGCAAGCTTGACCGCAAGGCCCTGCCGGCGCCGGACATGGCCGCCGTCTTTACCCGCGAGTACGCCGCGCCCCTGGGCGAAATCGAAACCGTGCTGGCGCAGATCTGGGCCGATGTGTTGCAGGTGCAGCGCGTGGGGCGCTATGACCATTTCTTTGAGCTGGGTGGGCATTCGCTACTGGCCATGCGCATGGTGTCCCAGGTGCGCCAGCGGCTGGGCGTCGAGTTGGCGCTGGGCGACCTGTTTGCCAACGCCGAACTGGCGGCGGTCGCCGAGGTACTGGCCCAGGCCGGTCGCAGCACCTTGCCGGATATCTTGCCGGCCAACCGTGATGAGGACGTGCCGCTGTCCTTCGCCCAGCAACGCCTGTGGTTCCTGGCCTTGATGGAAGGGGCCAACACCGCCTACAACATTCCCATCGGCTTGCGGTTGCGCGGGCAGTTGCATGTGCAAGCGTTGCAACGGGCCCTGGCGCGCATTGTGGCGCGGCATGAAACCCTGCGCAGCCGCTTCGCCCAGCAGGGTGACCAGGCCCAGGTGCTGGTCGTGCCGGCCGAAGAGGTATTGCCGCTGCAAGTGCAGGACCTGCGTCGCCATCCGCAGCCGCAACAGGCCCTGGACGCGCTGATCCACGGCGAAGCTTCGGCACCGTTCGACCTTGAGCGCGGCCCGTTGCTGCGCGGGCGCCTGGTGGTGATGGCCGATGATCACCATGTGCTGTTGCTGACCCTGCACCATATCGTCTCTGACGGCTGGTCCATGGGCGTGCTGACCCGCGAGCTGATGGCGCTGTACCAGGCTTTCAGCCACGGCCACGCCGACCCGCTGCCTCCCTTGCCGATCCAGTACGCCGACTTTGCCGTGTGGCAACGCCTGTGGCTGAGCGGCGAGGTGCTGCAGCGCCAAAGCAGCTACTGGCAACAGGCGTTGGCCGGTACGCCGGCGTTGCTGACCTTGCCCACCGACCGCCCGCGCCCGGCGCAGCAGGACTACGCTGGCAGCAGCGTCGAAGTGCGCCTGGATGAACGCCTCACCGCCGGGCTCAAGGCCTTGAGCCAACGCCATGGCACCACCTTGTACATGACCTTGATGAGCGCCTGGGCTTCACTGTTGGCGCGCTTGTCCGGGCAGCCCGAGTTGGTGATCGGCACGCCGGTGGCCAACCGCATGCGCACCGAAGTCGAAGGGCTGATTGGCCTGTTCGTCAACACCCTGGCGCTGCGTATCGACACCTCGGGCGAGCTGAGCACCGAGGCGTTGCTGGCGCGGGTCAAGGTGTTGACGCTGCAAGCCCAGGCCCATCAGGACTTGCCCTTCGAGCAGGTGGTGGAAATCACCCGGCCGCCGCGCAGCCTGGCCCACAGCCCGCTGTTTCAGACCCTGCTGAGCTGGCAGGACAGCAGCGCGCCGACCCTGGCCCTGGGCGACCTGGCCCTGGAGAGCATTGTCGAGAACAGCCATTTCGCCAAGTTCGACCTGTCGTTGAACCTGGGGGAAGTGCAGGGCAGCATCCTCGGTGCGCTGGAATATGCCGTGGCCCTGTTTGACGAATCGACGATGCAGCGTTACGTCGGCTATTTCACCCGCGTGTTGCAGGCCATGGTCGATAACGACCAGGCGGTGCTGGCGCAGGTGCCGCTGGTGGATGCGCGCGAGCGTCGGCAACTGCTGGTGGATTTCAACGCCACCGCCGTTGAGTACAACCTCGACCAGACCCTGCACGGCCTGTTTGAAGCCCAGGTACTGCGTACACCCCAGGCCATTGCCCTGAAGGCGGGCGCGCAGCAACTGAGCTATGCCGAACTGAACGCGCGCGCCAACCAGTTGGCCCATCACCTGCAAGCCCTGGGTGTGCAGCCCCAGGCGCGGGTGGCGATCTGCGTGGAGCGTGGCCTGGACATGGTCATCGGCCTGTACGCGATCCTCAAGGCCGGCGCCGCCTATGTGCCGCTGGACCCGGCCTACCCGTTGGAACGCATCGCCTACATGCTCCACGACAGCGCGCCGACGGTAGTGCTGGGCCAGTCCAGCACCCTTGGGTTGCTGGGCGAGGTGCCGGTGGTAAACCTGGATTCGCCCACCTGGCAGCACCAGCCCACCCATAACCCGCAGGCGGCCAGCGTGGCGGCCTACGTGATCTACACCTCCGGCTCCACCGGCCAGCCCAAGGGCGTGATCAACGAACACCCTGGGGTGGTCAACCGCTTGCTGTGGATGCAAGACGAATACGCGTTGACCGCCAGCGATACGGTCTTGCAGAAAACCCCGTTCAGCTTCGACGTGTCGGTGTGGGAGTTCTTCTGGCCGCTGTTCACCGGCGCACGCCTGGTCATGGCTCGTCCTGGTGGGCATAAAGACCCTGACTACCTGTGCCAGGTGATCGAGGCCGAGGGGGTCACGACGCTGCATTTTGTGCCGTCGATGCTTGACGTGTTCCTGGCCCACGGCGATGTCAGCCAGGCCGCCGGGCTGGTGCGGGTGATGTGCAGTGGCGAAGCCCTGCCGGGCAGCCTGGTACGGCGCTTCAAACAGCAATTGCCGGGGGTTGGCTTGTACAACCTGTATGGCCCCACCGAAGCGGCGGTGGATGTCACCGCGTGGGGCTGCGCAGGCGCCGTGGTGCCGGATAACACCCCCATCGGCAAGCCGATTGCCAATACGCGCCTGTATGTACTGGACGAGCAGTTGCAGCCGGTGCCGTTGGGGGTGGTCGGTGAATTGTTCATCGCCGGCGTGCAGGTGGCGCGGGGTTACCTCAACCGTCCCGAGCTGACAGCCGAACGCTTCCTCGACGACCCGTTTACCCCGGGGCGCATGTACCGTACCGGTGACGTGGGTCGCTACTTGCCCGACGGCACTCTCGAGTACCTGGGGCGCAATGATGACCAGGTGAAGATTCGTGGCCTGCGCATCGAACTGGGGGAAATCCAGGCGCGCCTGACCGAGCATCCAGCGGTGCAGGAAGCTGCCGTGATTGCCCGCGAGCAGCGCCTGATCGCCTATTACACCGGCGTGCCGAGCGACGTCGAAAGCCTGCGCGCCCACCTGCTGCAACACCTGCCGGAATTCATGCTGCCGACGAGCTTTATGCACCTTCAGGCGCTGCCGCTGAGCCCCAACGGCAAGCTCGACCGCAAGGCACTGCCGGCGCCGGGCCTGGACGCGTTGAGCGTGCGCGACTATGAAGCGCCCGTGGGTGATACGGAAATCACCCTGGCCGCACTGTGGGCCGAATTGCTCAGCGTGGAGCGCGTGGGTCGGCATGACAATTTCTTTGAATTGGGTGGCCACTCATTGCTGGCAGTCAGCCTGATCGGGCGCATGCGCCGCCTGGGCTTGTCGGCGGATGTGAAAGTGCTGTTCGGTCAACCGACGTTGTCCGCCCTGGCTGCGGCCTTGGGCGGTGGGCGTGAAGTGACGGTGCCGGCCAATCGCATTGCGCCCGATTGCACCCGGATTACGCCGGACATGCTTGCGCTGATCACCCTGGACCCCGCTGCCATCGAGCGCATCGTTGCCAGCATCCCCGGCGGCGCGGCGAATGTGCAGGATATTTACCCGCTGGCACCCTTGCAGGCCGGCATCCTGTATCAGCATCGCGCCGTGCAAGGTGAGGACGCCTATGTGCTGCAGGCGCAGTTTGCCTTCGACAGCCGCCTGCGCCTGGACGCCTTTGCCCATGCCTTGCAGGCGGTGATCCAGCGCCATGACATCCTGCGTTCATCCTTCCACTGGGACGGGCTGGAGGAGCCGGTGCAGGTGGTATGGCGTACCGCCTCATTACGTATTGAAAACGGCTCGGTGCCGCCACGCCTGGACCTCGCCCAGGCACCTTTGATGCGCCTGGTGTATGCCGAGGAGTCGCAGCGGGTGGTGGTGACGTTGCTGTTCCACCATCTGGTGATGGACCACATCGCGTTGGACATCCTGCAACAGGAAATGCAGGCTTTCCTGTTGGGCACGCAAGACACCTTGGCCGCGCCCGTGCCGTACCGCAACTACGTGGCCCAGACTCGTCTGGGCGCTGAGGACCACGAGCCGTTTTTCCGCGAGATGCTCGCTGAGGTCGACGAACCCACCGACGTACCGCACCTGGGTGCCGATGAGCGCGTGAAGGTGAGTCTCGACCTGGGGTTGAGTCGGCGCCTGCGCCACCAGGCGCGTCAAGCGGGAGTCAGCGCCGCCAGCCTCATGCACCTGGCCTGGGCCCATGTGCTGGGCACGGTCTGCGCCCGTGAACAGGTGGTGTTCGGCACGGTGATGCTCGGTCGCCTGCAAGGCGGCGAAGGTGCCGAGCGCGCCATGGGGGTGTTTATCAATACCTTGCCGCTGCGAGTCGACCTGGGTGAACACTCGGTACTGACCGCGCTGCGTGCCACCCATGGCCGCCTGACCCAATTGCTCAGCCATGAACACGCGCCTTTGGCGCTGGCCCAGCGTTGCAGCGGCGTACCCATGGCCACGCCGTTGTTCAGCGTGCTGTTCAACTACCGTCACAGTGCGCTCCAGGCCGGGGGCGTGGCCGAGGCGTGGCAGGGGATCGAGGTGCTCAAGACCGAGGAACACACCCACTACGGCGTGTCGATGAGTGTGGATGACCTGGGTGAAGGTTTCAGCCTCACGGCCATGGGGCAGGGGGCCCGACGCTTGGGCGACTACCTGCATAACGCCTTGGTGCAGGTGGTGCAGGCACTGGAAGAGCGCAGCGACATCGTCCTCAGTGGTTTGCCGATCCTGCCCCTGGCTGAACGCCAGCAACTGCTTGAGGGCTTCAACGCTACGGCTCGTGCGTTCCCACGTGAACACAGCGTGCAGCAGGTGTTCGAAGCCCAGGCGCAGGCGCGCCCCGACGCGGTGGCGGTGCTGCACGGCGAACAACGGATAAGCTATGGCGAACTCAACCGCCGCGCCAACCGCCTGGCCCATCACCTGCTCGGCCTGGGTGTGTGCCCCGGCGATAACGTGGCGATCCTGCTGCCACGCTCGGTGGCGTTGCTGGTCAGCCAACTGGCGATTCTCAAATGCGCCGCCGCCTATGTGCCGCTGGACATCAGCGCGCCGGCCGAACGCCAGGGCTTCATGCTGCAAGACAGCGGCGCGGCCTGGCTGTTGACCGGTAGCGACTGCAGCGTGGAGAGCGCGGCGCAGCGCCTGGACCTGGACACCCTGGGCCTTGACTCGCACCCCGACCACAACCCGGGCCTGCCGCAATCCTCGCAGAGCGTGGCGTACATCATGTACACCTCCGGGTCCACCGGCATGCCCAAAGGCGTATTGGTGCCTCACCGTGGCATCACGCGCCTGGTGCTCAACAACGGCTACGCCGATTTCAATCCCAATGACCGCGTGGCCTTCGCGTCGAACCCCGCCTTCGATGCCAGCACCATGGACGTCTGGGGGCCGTTGCTCAACGGCGGTCAGGTGCAGGTGATCGACCACGCCACCTTGCTCGACCCGCTGGCGTTCGGCGCGGCACTCAACGGCGTGACGGTGCTGTTCGTCACTACGGCGCTGTTCAACCAGTATGTGCAACTGATTCCCCAGGCCCTGGCCGGCTTGCGTATTTTGCTGTGCGGCGGCGAGCGTGCCGACCCGGCGGCGTTCCGCAACCTGCTGGGGCTGGCTCCGGGGCTGCGCCTGGTGCATTGCTACGGGCCGACCGAGACCACCACCTACGCCACCACTTTTGAAGTGCGCGCCATTGCCACTCAAGCCGACAGCGTGCCGGTAGGGCGACCCATTTCCAACACGCAGGTCTACGTGCTGGATGCGCAGTTGCACCTGCTGCCCCTGGGGGCGACCGGCGAAATCTGCATCGGCGGCGACGGTGTCGCCCAGGGCTACCTGAACCGCCCTGAGTTGACGGCGGAAAAGTTCGTGCAAAACCCGTTCAACCCAGGCGCCTTGCTGTACCGCACCGGCGACCTCGGACGCTGGACCGCAGACGGCCTGCTGGAGTGCATCGGGCGCAATGACGATCAAGTGAAGATCCGTGGCTTTCGCATTGAGCTGGGTGAGATCGAAGCACGCTTGGCGACATTCTCCGGAATCCGCGAGGGGGTGGTGCTGGCCCGCGAAGACGTGCCGGGGGACAAACGCCTGGTGGCCTATTTCACCTGTGCGGGCGAGCCGGTCGGCATCGAGCCGGTGCGTGCTTATCTGCAGACGCACTTGCCGGCCTACATGGTGCCGTCGGCCTTTGTGATCCTTGAGCAACTGCCGTTGACGGCCAATGGCAAGGTCGATCGCAAAGCCTTGCCCGTACCGAAGTGGGACGCTTCGGCCAGCGGCACATTTGAAGCACCGGTCGATGCGCTGGAGCAGACCTTGGCCCAGCTGTGGGCCGAGGTATTGAAGCTTGAGCAGGTGGGGCGCCATGACAGTTTCTTCGAACTGGGCGGGCATTCCTTGTTGGCGATTCGCCTGGTCAATCGGCTGGACGAGGCCGGGTTGTTGGTGTCGCTGGCCGAGCTGTTCGAGCATGCCAGCGTGGCCTCGGTCGCGGCGCTGCTGCGCCTGCGCGGTGACGACGTGCTACCTGAGACGGCGGTGATTACAGTGCGTAGCCGCGGGGCGCAGGCACCGTTATTCCTGGTGCATGAGTTCAGTGGCATGGACGTGTACTTCCCTGCGCTGGGCCAGCACCTGCCTGGCGATTACCCGATATATGGCCTGCCGGGCCTGGCGCTCGGCGAGGCGCATCTGGACAGCATGGAAGGCCTGGCCGCGCGCATGGTCGGGCTGATTCGCCAGATCCAGCCCCACGGTCCTTACCGGTTGGCGGGGTGGTCCTTTGGGGGGGTGCTTGCCTATGAAGTTGCCATGCAGTTGCTGGGGCAGGATGAGGCCGTGGCGTTTCTGGGCTTGATCGACAGCTACGTGCCGCGCATGACCGACCAGGGCAAGTCACGCTGGAGCGGGCCGGATGCCCTCAAGCGGCATTTGTTGTTGCAGTGCACGGCCTATTGGAAGGCACAGGGAGGTGTGGATGAGCTGGCGAACCTGGAACAACTGGAGGCAGGCCTTGGACAGCTGGACTTTGCGGCTCTGCTGCAACGCTGTCGCGATCAAGGTTTGCTATACGCGCAAATGGCAGCGGCGACGGACGCCGACCTGCTGAGCTTTTTGCAACGGGAAGTCGGGCATGGGCATGCCCTGGCCCACTACAGCCTGTTCCCGCTGCCGATTCCGGTTCACTTGTTCAGCGCCGAGCAGCGGCCTACCGAACTGTCGCGGCGCAGTGCCGCGCTGGGTTGGGACATCGCCCTGGCGCCTGGGCAACTGCGCCAGGTGCAGGTGCCGGGGGATCACCAGAGCATGATGCAGGCGCCGCATATCCAGAGCCTTGGCCAGGCCATGAGCCGAGCGCTGGCGGCGAGTACTCCGGTGAGTTGCGCTGCGCACTCACCCTTGCTGCGTATCCAGAGCGGGCGCGCCGGTTATGCGCCGGTGTTCTGCGTGCCAGGCGCGGGAGACAGCGTCACCGGCTTTGTGGGTTTGAGCGAAGCGCTGGGGCGCGACTGGCCGCTGTATGGCTTGCAGCCGCGGGGGCTGGATGGCGAGGCGGTGCCCCATAGCCAGGTGGAAGCGGCGGCCCAGTGTTACCTGGCGGCGCTGGAACAGGAGTGCCCCGAAGGGCCAGTGCATCTGGTGGGGCATTCGTTCGGCGGCTGGGTGGCACTGGAAATGGCGCTGCGCTTGCAGGCAATGGGGCGTGAGGTGGGGTCGTTGACGGTGATCGACAGCGAGTCGCCGGGGCGTGCGGGCAAGGCATATACCTCGACGGCGGCGTTGTTGCGGTTGATCGAGGCGATGCAGTTGGCGGCTGGGAAGTCGCTGGGGATTGATCCTGTGGACTTTGCCGGGCGCGATGAGGTGGCGCAGCGACAAGCGTTGCATGGGGGGATGGTGAGTGTGGGGTTGTTGCCGGCGCGTGCGGCGCTGGAGGCGATGGATGGGCCGGCGCGCACTTACGCGGCGGCGTTGCGCACGGTGTATCAGCCGCAAGGGCGGTATGACGGGGTGGTGCGCCTGGTGTTGGCGCAGGACCCGGCGTTGGATTCGGCGGGGAACCAGCGTGAGCAGGGGTTGATGATCGAAGGCTGGCGAGGGCAGGGAGGTGGGTTGGAGGTTTGGTATGGCGGGGGGAATCACTTTACGTTGCTCAAGGCGCCGAATGTTTTGGGGTTGGCCAGGTGGTGGTTGGAAGTTGTTGGGGTTGGGGAGGTGGTGTCTTGAGGGGTGTGCACCGATCCAGATGCGGGCGCTGGCTTGCCTGCGATAACGGTTTGTCTGCGTACATATCCGTTCCTGCGGTAACGGCCACTTATGGTTCCGCTCTTACAGCGGGTCACTTTTGGAAAGGCCCAAAAGTAACCAAAAGGCCTTCGCCCCACCACTCGGCACCTCGCCCAGGCTCGGTGTGCCCGAACGCAGGCTTTGCAGCGTGGGCCGCCGCAATGGGCCATCCCTGGCCCAGTGCGGCTAACCCGGCGTCCTGCCGGGTTACCCACGCTGCAAAGCCCGCGTTCGGCCAGCGTGGTTTAACGGGGCGATTTCAGATCAAAAGCAGAGCGCGGCGGCCTTATAGCCGACCGGGTGGTAAGGGGGAACACGGTGAGACATGGGGGGGCAAACTTGCCCCCGGAAACCACGATGCGAAGCGAGCGGCTTTTGATCTTGATCTGCTTTTGATCTTAGGCGCCCCGTTAAACCACGCTGGCCGGAATTCGACAGGGATTTGGGGGGTAAACCGGCAGGGATGCCGGTTTAGCCGCCCCGCGCCATGGATGGCGCGTGGCGGCGGCCCCCCAAATCACTGGCGGATTACGGGCACACCGAGCCTGGGCGAGGTGCCGAGTGGTGGGGCAAGAGCGTTTTGCTTACTTTTGCGCTTTTCAAAAGTGAGCCGCTGTAAGAGCGGAACCCTAGGTGGCCGTTACCGCAGGAATGGATATGTACGCATTCCAACCCAACTAAATGGTCGACCAGAAGGCCGCCATCGCAGGCAAGCCAGCTCCCACATTTGCACCGAGGGATGTCAGGTAGACAGGGGGCGGCTGTCAGGTCTTTACCCAGGCCAGCGTCAGCGCGCAACCATATTTGTACTCAATCAAGAAGCCAACCATGCAAACGTCTAAATTCCGCAAAATCGGCATTCTGGCTTCAGTGGCCGTCGCAATCGGCCTGGCCATCTACACCGTAAACGCCCCCGCCGACGCCCCCCAATACCTCACCGCGACCGCAGAACGCGGCGATATCGAAAACGCGGTATTGGCCACCGGCCTGCTCGAAGGCGTCAAACAAGTCGACGTCGGTGCCCAGGTCTCTGGCCAGCTCAAGTCGCTGAAAGTCAAAGTCGGCGACAAGGTAAAGAAGGGCCAATGGCTGGCTGAAATCGACCCCTTGATCCTGCAGAACACCCTGCGCAAAGCCCAGGTCGATGAAGAAAACCTCCAGGCCCAACGCCGGGCGACAGCCGCGCAGCTCAAGCAGGCCAGGTCCGTATATGAGCGCTACAAAGGCTTGCAGGCCGATGAGTCGGTGTCACGCCAGGATTTCGAAGACGCCGAATCGACCTACCAGGTGCAGCAGGCCAACCTGCTGTCCCTGGACGCACAGATCAAAAGCGCGCACATCGAGATCGACACCGCCAAGGTCAACCTGGCCTATACCCGCATCAACGCGCCCATCGACGGCGACGTGGTGGGCATTGTCACCCAGGAAGGCCAGACCGTGATCGCCAGCCAGTTGGCGCCCGTGCTGCTCAAGCTGGCAGACCTGGACACCATGACCGTCAAGGCCCAAGTGTCGGAAGCGGATGTGATTCATATCAGCCCCGGCCAGCAGGTGTACTTCACCATTCTCGGCGAGGCGGACAAGCGCTATTACGCCAAGCTGCGCGGCACCGAGCCGGCGCCGCAGAACTTCCTGGAAACCCAGACCGCCGGCACGCCGAAGCAAAACACCGCGGTGTTTTACAACGCGTTGTTCGACGTGCCCAACCCAGAGCACCGCCTGCGCATCGCCATGACCGCCCAGGTGCGCATCGTGCTCGACACCGCCCAGGCCGCGCTGATAGTGCCCGTGGCGGCGCTGGGCGTGCGCAATGCCGATGGCCGCTACGACGTGCGGGTGCTGGATGCCAAGGGCAAGGCGGTCGCCCGCACGGTGAAGACCGGTATCAATAACAACGTCAAGGTGCAGATCCTGGACGGCCTGGCCGAGGGCGACACCGTGGTGATCGGCGATGCTACACCTGCCGTGGCGGGGAGTTGAGTCATGACCCAGCCTCTGTTGGAACTCAAGGGCATCACCCGCAGCTTCATGGCCGGCGAGCGTGAATTCATCGCGCTCAAGGGCATCGACCTGACCATCCATGCCGGGGAAATGCTGGCGATCATCGGCGCCTCCGGTTCGGGTAAGTCGACCCTGATGAACATCCTCGGTGGCCTGGATTACGCTACCGCCGGCAGCTACAAGATCAATGGCATCGAAACCCGCTCCCTGGGCGATGAGCAACTGGCAGAGCTGCGGCGTGATTACTTCGGGTTTATCTTCCAGCGTTACCATTTGCTCGCGCACCTGAGCGCTTTGCACAACGTGGAGATGCCGGCGATCTACGCCGGCACCCCGCAAAGCCAGCGCCATAGCCGCGCCGGGGAATTGCTGGCACGCCTGGGCCTGTCGGGCCACACCAGCCATCGGCCCAGCCAGCTGTCCGGCGGGCAACAGCAGCGGGTGAGTATCGCGCGGGCCTTGATGAATGGCGGTGAAGTGATCCTGGCCGACGAACCCACCGGCGCCCTCGACACCCACAGCGGCAAGGAGGTGATGCGCATCCTCGCCGAACTGCACGCGGCGGGGCACACGGTGATTATCGTCACCCACGACCCCAAGGTCGCGGCGAACGCCCAGCGCATTGTCGAGGTGTGTGATGGCGAGATCATCAGCGACAAGGCCAACGACAGCGTCGGCCTGGAATTGCCCGTCGAGGCGCCGGTCGAGCCCCGACGCAGCGGGGCGCGGCGCCTGGTGGCGAGCCTGGGGCTGTTCAAGGAAGCGTTCAACATGGCGTGGGTGGCGCTGATCTCCCACCGCATGCGCACCTTGCTGACCATGCTCGGGATTGTCATCGGCATCACCTCGGTGGTGTCGATTTCGGCCATCGGCGAAGGCGCCAAGCGCTATGTGCTCAAGGACATCCAGGCGATTGGCAGCAACACCATCGATATCTTTTCCGGCACCAGCTTTGGCGACAGTCGAGCCTCGGCGATCCAGACGCTGATGCCCTCGGATGTGGACGCGCTGAACCAGCTGTATTACGTCGACAGCGCCACGCCGGTGGTGGGCCGCAACCTGATGCTGCGCTTTGGCAACATCGACGTGGATGCACAGGTCAATGGTGTCAGTGACCGCTACTTCAAGGTCAAGGGCCTCAAGCTTGAAGCCGGCATTACCTTCAGCGAAAGCGATGCGCGGCGCCAGGCCCAGGTGGTGGTGATCGACCACAATACTCGCCAGCGCCTGTTCGGGCCCAACATCGACCCGCTGGGCCAGGTGATCCTGATAGGCAACCTGCCGTGCACGGTGATCGGGGTGACGGCGGACAATAAAAACATGTTCGCCGCCAGCAAGGCCCTGAACGTGTGGGTGCCATACGAAACCGCGGCGGGCCGTCTGCTGGGCCAGCGTCATCTGGACAGCATCACCGTGCGCATCAAGGACGGCCAGCCGAGTAAGGTGGTGGAAGACAACGTCAATAAACTCATGCTGCAACGCCATGGCACCAAGGATTTCTTTACCAACAACCTCGACAGCATCATGCAGACGGTGCAGAAAACCAGCCGCTCCCTCGCGCTGCTGCTGTCATTGATTGCGGTGATTTCTTTGCTGGTGGGCGGTATTGGTGTGATGAATATCATGCTGGTGTCGGTCACCGAGCGCACCCGTGAAATCGGGATTCGCATGGCGGTGGGGGCGCGGCAATCGGATATTCGCCAACAGTTTCTAGTGGAGGCGGTGATGGTGTGCCTGATCGGCGGGATCATCGGGATCTCGTTGTCCTACGCCATCGGCTACCTGTTTTCGCTGTTTGTGAAGGAGTGGGAGATGGTGTTTTCGGTGGGCTCGATCATTACCGCGTTTGCCTGTTCGACGTTGATCGGCATTGTGTTTGGTTTTGTACCGGCGCGGAATGCGGCGCGGTTGGACCCGATAGAGGCACTGGCCCGGGACTGACCTGAGGGAGCTGCTGATCGTTCCCACGCTCTGCGTGGGAACGCCGCCATGGACGCTCTGCGTCCACGGTGACGCAGAGCGTCACGGGATCCATTCCCACGCGGAGCGTGGGAACGATCTTAGTCTTCGGTCGAGTACATCCACCACAACAACGAGTGCCGCCCGCTGATCCCCAACTTGATCGCCGCACGCTTGAGGTAGCTCTCGATGGTGTTGACCTTCAACGCCAATTGCTCGGCCAACTCCGGCGCGGTGCGCCCGGCCAGCAGGCCTACGCACACTTGTTGATCGTTCCCACGCTCTGCGTGGGAACGCCGCCATGGACGCTCTGCGTCCACAGTGACGCAGAGCGTCACGGGATCCATTCCCACGCGGAGCGTGGGAACGATCTTAGTCTTCGGTCGAGTACATCCACCGCAACAACGAGTGCCGCCCGCTGATCCCCAACTTGATCGCCGCACGCTTGAGGTAGCTCTCGACGGTGTTGACCTTCAACGCCAATTGCTCGGCCAACTCCGGCGCGGTGCGCCCGGCCAGCAGGCCTACGCACACTTCCAGTTCACGGTTGGACAAGGTCAGCTCCGATTGCAGCAGGCGCTCCTGGATGCGTCGGCGCAAGGTGTCGATGCCCCGGGGTTGAGGCACTGCGCATGGGCTGTCCGGGAGCGAGGGCTGCAGCGCGGTGATGTGCTGATCGTTCCCACGCTCCGCGTGGGAACGCCGCCATGGACGCTCTGCGTCCACGGTGACGCAGAGCGTCACGGGATCCATTCCCACGCGGAGCGTGGGAACGATCTTAGTCTTCGGTCGAGTACATCCACCGCAACAACGAGTGCCGTCCGCTGATCCCCAACTTGATCGCCGCACGCTTGAGGTAGCTCTCGATGGTGTTGACCTTCAACGCCAATTGCTCGGCCAACTCCGGCGCGGTGCGCCCGGCCAGCAGGCCTACGCACACTTCCAGTTCACGGTTGGACAAGGTCAGCCCCGATTGCAGCAGGCGCTCCTGGATGCGTCGGCGCAAGGTGTCGATGCCCTGGGGTTGAGGCACTGCGCACGGGCTGTCCGGGAGCGATGGCTGCAGCGCGGTGATGTGTTTTTTGATCGTTCCCACGCTCTGCGTGGGAACGCCGCCATGGACGCTCTGCGTCCACGGTGACGCAGAGCGTCACGGGATCCATTCCCACACGGAGCGTGGGAACGATCTTAGTCTTCGGTCGAGTACATCCACCGCAACAACGAGTGCCGCCCGCTGATCCCCAACTTGATCGCCGCACGCTTGAGGTAGCTCTCGATGGTGTTGACCTTCAACGCCAATTGCTCGGCCAACTCCGGCGCGGTGCGCCCGGCCAGCAGGCCTACGCACACTTCCAGTTCACGGTTGGACAAGGTCAGCCCCGATTGCAGCAGGCGCTCCTGGATGCGTCGGCGCAAGGTGTCGATGCCCTGGGGTTGAGGCACTGCGCACGGGCTTTCCGGGAGCGAGGGCTGCAGGGCGGTGATGTGTTTTTCCACCATGGGCAGCAACAGCGTGGAGAAGTCCTGGAGCATGCTGCGCTCTTGCGCGGAAAAGCTGTCGGACGGGTGCGAGCGATACACCGACAGCACATAGCGCACATCGTCCTTGCGGCGCGTGAGGTGCAGTTGTGCGGCGAGTTGCTCGCTGCCCAGGGCCGCCGCCGAATCGGTGTACACCGGGCTGATCTTGCGGCGGCCAAGGCCTTCGCGGCTGACTTGCAATTGGGTGATATGGGTGGCGTCCACTGCCAATTGGGTGAGGATCAGGTCATGCAGCATGCGTGGGAAATGGCGGCTGCCGGTGCTGGCGATGACCTTGCCTATCTGTGGGAACAGGTGTGAGTTCATCAATTCGTCCATGAGTTTCGTGCAGGTATTGGGCCTTATAGCGACGGGGGTTAAGAAGGTAACTAATGTGAATAACCTGCAGTGATAGTGCGTCCCGCCGCTGACATGCTAGTACAGCCTGGTTAAAGGAGGGGGATCCAATCTGCGAAAAAAAACATTAAACAGGCAGAGCGGCAGTCGGATCCTTCCGACCGCCGCCCAGGCACCGCATAACCCATGGGGTTGGACGCTATTTCATCGCATACGCCGCTGTCGCAATGGGCCGCAGGTTGGCAGCGCTGCACTTGGCCAGGGCCTGATGGATATCGGCCAGCAGGTCGGCAACGTCTTCAAGCCCCACCGACAAACGCACCAGCCCCTCGCTGATACCGTGCTGCGCCCGTTGTTCGGGCGTGTAGGTGGAGTGGGTCATGCTCGCCGGGTGTTGGGCCAGTGATTCGGCATCCCCCAGGCTGACTGCGCGGGTGAACAGTTGCAGTGCGTTCATGAAGCGCTGGCCGGTTTCGAGGCCTCCCTTGAGTTCAAAGGCGATCATGCCGCCGGGCAGTTTCATTTGCCGGTTTGCCAGTTCGTATTGTGGGAAAGAACGCAGACCGGGGTAGGTTACCCACTGCACCGCAGGGTGCGCCTGCAGCGCCTCGGCCACCGCTTGGGCGTTGCTGCAATGGCGGTCCATGCGCAGGCCCAGGGTCTTGAGGCCGCGCATCAGCAATGCGGCGTCCTGGGGCGACATCACCGCGCCGGTCAGGTCCTTGAGCCCTTGCAGGCGAATGCGCTGCGCCAGGGCCTGGTTGCTCACCGCGATGCCTGCGGTAATGTCGCCGTGGCCACTGAGGTATTTGGTGGCCGAGTGCACCACCACATCGGCGCCCAGTTCCAGGGGACGTTGCAGATAGGGAGTGCAATAGGTGTTATCGACCACCACGGTGACATTTGGCTGCTGATGGGCCAGTTCGGCCACGGCGGCGATGTCGATCAGGCGCAGGTTGGGGTTGGCCGGGGTCTCGCAGTAGAGCATGCGGGTGGCCGGGGAGAACGCTGCTTGCAGGGCGGTGAGGTCGGTCAGGTCGACATGCCGCACCTTGATGCCGAATTCGCTCAGGCCGTGGTGCAGCAGGGCGAACGTACAACCATAGAGCGTCTGGCTGACGATGATCTCGTCGCCCGGGCGCAACAGAGTCCAGAACGTCGCGGCAATCGCGCCCATGCCGGAGCCGAACGCCACGGCGGCCTCGCCGTTTTCCAGGCTGGCCATGCGTGACTCCAGCAGGGCCAGGGTCGGGTTGGAAATGCGCGTATAGAAGTGGCCGCTGGCTTCGCCGGCAAAGCAGGCGGCGCCGTATTCGACGGTGGGAAAGGCGAAGGTCGCAGACAGATAGATCGGCGGGACGAGTGCGCCGTGGTGGTCCTGGGCGTCATAGCCGTGGTGTATGGCACGGGTGGAAAAGCCGAATGTGGTGTGTTTATTGTGCATGTCGGGCGCTCCTTATTTCCTACAATGCTATGCTCATAACCACGGATGAACCTTGCAAAAAAGCCCGGAAAAACCTGCGTTTGTGGATCAAACACCGATAAAAATAATGATTAGAGGCACGTTATGCCCATCAAGCTGGACCGCACCGATAAAGCCCTTTTGAACGCGTTGCAGGGCAATGCCCGCCTGACCGTGGCCGAGTTGGCCGAGCGGGTGGCGCTCACCACTTCACCGTGCTGGCGTCGGGTGCGCACCTTGGAAGAAAGTGGGGTGATCAGTGGCTACCAGGCGATTCTCTCGCCCAAGGCACTGGGCTACGGGGTGACCGCGTTCGTCAGCATCATGATGGAAAGCCACACCCAGGAAATTGCCCGGGCGTTCGAGCAACGTCTGTTGGCCATCCCAGAAATTGTGGCGTGCCATAACGTCTCTGGGCGCTATGATTTTTTGCTGGAAGTGGTGGCCAAGGACCTGGAATCGTTCGGTGAATTTGCCCGAGAGGTCTTGCAGACCTTGCCTTGCGTCAAGGAGATCTATTCGAGTTTTTCCTACAAGTCGGTAAGGCCGCTGCGGGTAATTCCGCTGCCGGGTTGAGGCACGGCTTAGCGCTTCAGTCGACATCGTGTGGATACCCAGGCAAATCGAAGACGAAAAAAAACCGGCTGATCAGGCCGGTTTGGGGTGTCCCGCCAACAGTGCGGGGTTATACGTGGGTGCTCAGCAGACGCTCGGCACCGCCTTCAGCCAGGCCACGTTCCTGCAGACGATCAGCACCGCCTTCAGCCAGACCACGTTCCTGCAGGCGATCGGCACCACCTTCAGCCAGACCACGTTCCTGCAAGCGATCAGCACCGCCCTCAGCCAAGCCACGTTCCTGCAAGCGATCAGCACCGCCTTCAGCCAAACCACGTTCTTGCAGACGATCCGCGCCACCTTCGGCAACACGGGTTTCTATCAGGCGATCCGCGCCGCCTTCAGCGACAACCGGGTGGGCAAAAGCGTTTGCAGCGAGTACCGAGAAAGCGAGGCTAAGCAAGAGTTGGCGTTTCATGATGATGTGCTCCGAGTGTTTTAGTTGGGTGCCGTTTGGCATGGGTTTGATGTTACGCGTTGCATTTTTTTAGAGAACTTCATTGCGCTGATGGTGACTATCGATGCCAACGATGGTCCCGCTGGCGGGACCATCACTGCGGCCGTCATGGCATTTGCGGCAGTTCGTTGGGGCGCAGGTCAAACACCAGTACTTCAGCGTCTTCGCCGTGGCTCAGGCGGATCTGGCGTTCGTCCCGTACGCGTACACCGTCGCCTTCCTGCAAGCGCTGGCCGTTGAGTTCAACGCTGCCGCGCGCCACATGGATGTAGGCGTAGCGATCCGGTGCCAGCTCCAGGCGGGCACTTTCGTCAGCGTCGAACAGCCCGGCATATACCCGTGCGTCCTGGCGCACTTTCAGCGAACCGTTGGTGCCCTCCGGCGAGATGATCAACTGCAAACGCCCGCGTTTTTGCGCTTCTGTGAAGTGCTCCTGCTGATAGCGCGGCTTGGCGCCTGCTTCGTTGGGCACGATCCAGATTTGCAGGAAGTGCACGCCATGACGCTGGCTGTGGTTGAACTCACTGTGGGCTACGCCGCTGCCCGCGCTCATCAGTTGCACATCGCCGGGGCGGATCACCGAGCCGGTGCCCAAAGTGTCCTTGTGTTCCAGCGCGCCTTCGAGCACGTAGGAGAAGATCTCCATGTCACGGTGCGGGTGCTGGCCGAAGCCTTTGCCTGCGGCGACGCGGTCGTCGTTGATCACCAGCAGGTCGGAAAAACCCTGTTCCTTGGGGTTCCAGTAGTTGGCGAAAGAGAAGGTGTGGAACGACTTCAACCAACCGTGATTGGCGGCGCCGCGTTCGGAAGCTTTGCGAAGGGTCAGCATGGGTTCAGTCCTCAAGTGAGCGCGGGCTGCGAGATGCAGAGCGCTTGCGTTGAGAAGAAGGTTAATGGTTAACGAATGATTGATTAAGAAGATGAAAATAGAATAACTGTCTCTTTGAAGTTGACAGTTAAAGTCGTGCCATAATGCCCGTCGCATCCTTCTCGATGGACATTTCCCGCTTATGAAAACCGTGGCCATGGCGCTGTTCCCGGACTTCCTGCTGCTCGACATGGCCGGGCCGCTGGAAGTGTTTTCGATTGCCAACCGCTACCTGCCGGCGACCGACCACTACCAGATCCTGACCATCGGCACTGAGCCCGGTCCGTTGCAGGCCTCCAATGGCGTGAGCGTGCAGACCGACCTGCTGTTGGAACAGGCCCAGGCGGCTTATGACCTGCTGTTGGTGCCGGGCGGCCCCGGCGCCTATAACGAATGCCACCCCGCGTTGTTGCCCTGGCTCAAAGCTGCGGCGCCACGGGCTCGGCGTTTTGGCTCGATCTGCACCGGCGCTTTTGTGCTCGGCCACGCAGGTTTGCTCGACGGGCACCGCGTGACCACCCATTGGCACTACACCGAGCGGTTGATCAAGGCGTTTCCCAGCGCCATCGTCGAGACCGATCGCATCTATTTGCAGGACGGGCGCCTGATCACCTCTGGCGGCGTCACTGCGGGTATCGACCTGGCCCTGTCGGTCGTGGCCCAGGACCATGGCAAGCAAGTGGCGGTGGATGTGGCCAAAGTGCTGCTGGTGGTGATGAAGCGCCAGGGCGGCCAGGCCCAGTTCAGCCCGATGACTGCCGCCGTGGCGCCTCAGGAAACTCCGATCACCCGCGTGCAGAACTACGTCCTGGCGCATCTGGATCAACCCTTTACCATCGAGTCCATGGCTGAGTTGGCCGGAATGAGCGCACGCCACTTCGCGCGGCTGTTCGCCAAGGACGTGCAGATGACGCCCATGGCGTTCCTGCAGGGCGCGCGCATCGACCGGGCCCGGCACCTGCTGGAAACCACCGACCTGCCGCTCAAGACCGTGGCCTTCCACGCAGGCTTTGGCAGCGTGCGGCATATGCGTTTTCTGTTCAGCGAAAAGCTCGGGCTGAACCCTACCCAATACCGACAACAGTTCAGTTAACGACACCATGTCCGTCTCAGGCACCCGATTGTCCGTATCGCTCCCCGTGCCAGCATTGTCCTGTCATCGCCAACTGGCAAGATAGCGTCGAGCCCATGGAAAAAGGATGCGCAGGCACTCAAGCACGGGTGTTTCAGCGCTGTGACGGACATGCAAAATGCTACGGCGGTGAGCTTTGGCCCCTACACCTTTCATCGGCAGCAGCGCCTGGTCAGCAAGGCGGGCTGGCCGGTGCCACTGGGCGGGCGAGCCTTGGATATTCTCGCAGTACTGCTCGAAGCGCCCGGGCACTTCGTCAGCAAGGCGACCTTGATCGAACGGGTGTGGCCCAACAGCGTCGTTGAAGACAGCAACCTGCGTGTGCATATCGCCGCGCTGCGTCGTGCCCTTGACGGCCAACGCTGGATCCTCAATCACCCCCAGCGCGGTTACTGCTTCGCTGCGCCTGCGCAGGACGCGCTGCCGACGCTGCTGCCTCAGCACAACCTGGCTGCACGGCTCAGCCCGGTGTGGGGGCGAGATGAACTGGTGGGCGTGCTGGCGCGACGGTTGCCTGTGCAGCGGTTATTGACCCTCACCGGCGTGGCCGGCATTGGCAAGAGCACGCTGGCCCTGGCCCTGGCCGAGCGGGTATTGCCGCGTTATCGCGACGGCGTATGGTGGGTCGACATGGCCGTTGTGCAAACCCCGAGCGAACTGCTCGGTAGCCTGGCCAGGGTGTTGCAGTTGCATTCGACGCCCGCGAGCCTCAACGAACTGGGCCGGCGCCTGGCCTCGCGCCACGTGTTGCTGGTACTCGACGGCGCTGACCTGCTGCTGGGCGCGTGTCGACAACTGATGCGTGCGCTGCGCGAGGCGGCGCCGGGCATCAGCGTGCTGATCACCAGTCGCGAAGCCTTGCTGGCCCCTGGCGAGTGGATAGTGCGCGTGCCTCGGCTGGCAGTGCCGTCGCCAAAGGCGTTGGCCAATGTCGAGCAGGCGATGGCCTGTCCTGCGGTGCAACTGTTCGTGGCGCGCGCGCGTGCCAATCAGCAGGGGTTTGATTTGCGGCCCCAGGACCTGGCGCCGCTGGGCGACCTGTGTCGGCGTCTGGACGGCCTGCCGTTGGCCCTGGAATTGGCGGCCGCCCAGGTGGATGCGTTGGGCATCGGCGGTGTGCAGACGCAAGTACGCACAGGCTTGCAAGTGCTGGCCCGTGGGCGCCGCACGGCAGTGGAGCGCCATCGCTCACTGACCGCGGCCCTGGATTGGAGCTACGAGCGCTTGAGCCTGCCGGAGTGCTGGCTGTTTCTGCAATTGAGTCTGTTCAAGATGGCAGTCACCTTACCCACCCTGAGTGACCTGGTGACCGGTACCGAGCTCGAACATGCCGACCTTTCTTACCTGCTGGCGCGTCTGGTCAACGTCTCGCTGCTGAGCGTCGAGCCCGGCCTGGGCCCGGCGCGCTATCGGCTGCTCAACTGTGTGCGCAGCTACGCTTTGGGGCAACTGCGCGACCCGCGTCAGGTCGCGCGTTTGCAGCAGGGCTACGCGCCTTGCCTGGGGGCGTTCTCAGGCCGTCCGTTTGTCCTGCAACTCGTCGAGCAGGCAGCGCACGCGCAGTAGATCCTGAGTGGCGAAGCCTTCGCTGAAACGTGCGTGGATTGAACTGAGCAAGTCCCTGGCGAGCTGAATGCGCCCCTGCTGTTGCCACAGTTGCGCCAGGGCTGCGCCGCAGCGCAGCTCCCAGGCCAGGGCGCCTTGCTGGTGCGCCAGGCCCAGCGCCTCCAGCAGCAGGGTTTCAGTGGTGTGCTCATCCTCTAGCTGCAAGGCGTACACCCGCAGAATCTCCGGGGCGCACCAGCCCGCAGCGCCACTGCGCGCACGTTCCAGGGTTGGTGCATCCACGGCATGGGTGCCGAAGGTGATCAAGGTGTCTTGGATCAGACCCAGACCCTGCCAATCCGGTTGGCCAAGAATACCGGCGTAATGCCCGGCCCAGGTCTGGAACAACTGCACAGAATGCTTGTGCGACTGCTCCAGCAGCAGCCTTTGCAGGGCTTGGGCGTCGTCTTCGGCGCCGTTGTAGCGGGCGATCACCACCCCAGCCAGGGCCAGGGTGTAGCAAATCGAGGTGCCGTGGTTGATCTGTAGCGCCAACTCCAGCGCCTGACTGGCGGTGCGCCAGGCGCGCTCGGGAAAGCCCTGCAACCACAGGATTCGCGCCAGCACGGTCAAGGAGGCGACGCCCTGGTCGTACTGCACGCCTACCCCGAAGGCAAAGCGGTTGACGTGACCGCTTTGGGACATGCGCTGCAGCACCTGCTCGGCGTGGTGCCGGGCGAGCGTCTGGTTGCCGGTGTAATGCTGACCCAGCGCACGCAGCCGCTGCGCGCTAAGGCCCAGCAACGGCTCGGTGCGTGGGTCGAGGCGTTCAAACTGCACACTCAGCGCCTGCGCTGGGCCGTAGCGCCCGGCGCACAGGTTCACCGCCATCAGCCCGGAGACCGCCCGCAACTGGCCGCCAAGGTCCTGGGTTGTCTCGGCCAGGCGTGCGGCACCCTCGAATGCCGCAATGGTCCGAGGTGCGGCGCCCATGGCGTGGTAGGAGAGGCTGCCCAGGGCCAATTGCAGTTGCAGGGTCAATTGCGTGCAGGGCGTGGTGACCTGGCCGATCAGCGCCAGCGCCTGGTCCACATAGCCGCCGTGCTCACGCAGCAACGACAACTCTTGCCACAGCGGCATCGCGCTGACCGTCAGGCGGATAGCCAGCAGCTGCGCACCGTCGTCAGCAAAGCCCCAGTCGAGGGCGGCACGCACGTCTTCGCGCAGCGGTGCGTAACGGTCGATCCACGGCTGTGTGGCGATCAGGTCCCAGTCCCCCTGGGCCTGTTCCATCAGCGCCAGGCAGCGTGCAGCGTGGCGCTCTCGTGTGGCATGCAGTTCGCAGGCCTGGCTGAGCTTTTCCAGGGCGTAGGTGCGGGTGATGTCCAGCAGGCGATAGACCATCTCGTCATCGCTTGCTTCCACGTTCAACAACGACTTGGCCACCAGTTGCGTAATGGAGCCCAGCACTTCGGCGGGGGCCACTTGCTCCCCGGCGATCACCGCCGCTGCGCTGACCAGGCTGAAGCCGCCACGGAAGACCGCCAGGCGGCGCAGGCAGATTTGTTCGCACGCGGTGAGCAGGTCAAAGCTCCAGTCGAGCGTGGCGCGCAGGGTTTGCTGGCGTGGCAGGGCACTGCGTCGGCCGCGGGTCAGCAGGCGAAAGTTGTCTTCCATCTGCACCAGCAGGCCCGGCAAGCCAAACCGTTCAATTTGCGCGGCCACCAGTTCGATCGCCAGGGGAATGCCGTCCAGGCGCTGGCAGATATCAATCGCCAGGGGCAGTTCAGCGTCGCTGAGGGCAAAGCTCTCCTGGTGGGACATGGCGCGCTCGATCAGCAATTGCATGGCCGGGTAACCCAGGGCCTGGGCGCGGTTGCCGGTGGCGGGCGGGCAGGCCAGCGGTTCAAGGCGCTGCACATATTCACCTTCGGCGCGCAGGGCTTCGCGGCTGGTGGTGAGGATGTGCAGGTGCGGTGCATGGCGCAACAGGGTTTCACTGATCAGGGCGATGTCGTCGAGCAGGTGCTCGCAGTTGTCGATCACCAGCAGCATCTGGCGTGCCTGCAGGCTGCGGGCGAGGCTGGCCAGGGAGGCATTCTCGCCCGGTGTCAGGCCGAGCAGGGCGGCCAGGTTGGGCAGGATCATGGACGCGGCACTGAGCGGCGCCAGGTCCAGCAGGTGAATACCGTCGCGGTAATGCCCGATCAGCAATTCCGCGACGCGCAGGGCGACGGTGGTCTTGCCGATGCCACCGGCGCCGGTCAGGGTGATAAAGCGCTGCTGCGGCAGTTGTTGTACCAGGGCGTCGATCAGCGCTTGGCGGCCGATCATGCGCGTGCGCCGCAGGGGCAGGTTATGGCTGGGGCGTTGGGGCGCACCGTCGGTGGGCAGCGTCATGGGTTCGATGCTCAGTGGCGCAACAAAACTGTAGCCGCGCTGGGCGACCGTGACGATATAGCGCTGCCCGGCCTGGCCGTCGCCCAGTGCCTTGCGCAACGCAGCCATGTGCACCCGCAGGTTGCCGTCTTCCACCACGCTTTTGGGCCAGACCCTTGCGATCAACTCCTGTTTGCTCACCACATTGCCGGCGTGCTCCAGCAGGATCAGCAGAATGTCCACCGCCCGCCGCCCCAGGCGCAGCGGGCGGCCGGCCTCCAGCACCAGGCGCTGGCGCGGGTGGATGCGGTAGGGGCCGAAATGCACGGCCTGGTCGCTCAAGTCATTCATGGCTGCCCAGGTTCTGGAGGAAGGGAGCGACCAGCATATTCCAGGTACGTGCAGACCACTAGGCAGCGATCACATCAGGTTTGCTGCGCGAGTGGTGATTTCGCCAGGTCATCGGGTTGACGCCTTCGCTGCGGGTGAACATATGGCAGAAGTGCGCCTGGTCGCAAAAGCCACATTCGAGGCTGATCTGTGTGAGGCTCAGGGACGAGCCGGTAATCAGTTCCTTGGCGCGCTGGATGCGTTGCTGGCGAATCCATTCCTGGGGCGACAGCCCGGTGGTGCACTTGAAGGCGCGGGAAAAATGGCTGCGCGACAAGGCGCAGGCCTGGGCCAGGTCGGCGATCGCCAGGCTTTCGCCGAGGTTGGCGAGGATCAGTTGCTTGGCGATGCGCTCGCGCCGGGGGCACAGGCCACCGGTGGCGGGCAACCGGGGGGAATATTGCTCGAGTCGGGCCATGACAAATATCCGCAGTCGATGGGAACGTTCCCGGTGGATGGGTGCAGTGTAGACGCGCTTCATCTTGTTGCCGGAGCGCCTGGCTGACGAGTTAATCGTTGTTAATTTCGCCAGGTGCGGTGCCGGAAAAGACAGCACAGCTATGCAATCCCAGGCGTGCAGTGCATGCTTCCCTGGCCCCCTGGAAAACGTTTGGATAGCGCCCATGAACCGCAACGATCTGCGCCGCGTCGATATGAACCTGCTGGTGATTTTCGAAGCCTTGATGTTCGAGAAAAACCTGACCCGAGTCGCCGAAAAACTGTTTATCGGCCAACCGGCAGTGAGCGCCGCGCTGGGCCGTTTGCGCGATTTGTTCGACGACCCGTTGCTGCTGCGTAACGGCCGTGCCATGGAACCCACGGCGCGCGCACTGGCGATACTCAAGGAGCTGCAACCTGCCATGGACACCATCTCGGGCGCCGTCAGCCGCGCCAAGGATTTCGACCCCTCCACCAGCTGCGCGGTGTTTCGTATCGGCCTGTCCGATGATGCGGAGTTCGGGCTGTTTCCCTCGTTACTCAGCCGCCTGCGCGAAGAAGCGCCAGGCATCATCGTGGTGGTGCGCCGCGCCAATTACCTGTTGATGCCTTCGCTGCTGGCCAGCGGTGAAATCTCCGTGGGGGTCAGCTACACCACCGATCTGCCGGCCAATGCCAAGCGCAAGAAACTGCGCGATATCCCCTGCAAGGTCCTGCGCGGCGATGACGGCGAGGCGCCGCTGACCCTGGATGATTACTGCGCCAGGCCCCATGCAATGGTGTCGTTCTCCGGTGACCTGAGCGGCAATATCGACCTGGACCTGGCCCGCATCGGCCGCTCGCGCCGCGTGGTACTGGCGGTGCCGCAGTTCAGCGGGTTACGGGCGTTGCTGGCGGGGACGCAGATTATCGCGACCGTGCCGGATTACGCCGCGTGCGCGTTGACCGAAGGCACACGCCTGCGCGCCGAGGACCCGCCGTTTGCGATTGATGCGGCGGAGCTGTCGATGGTGTGGAGCGGGGTGCATGACAACGACCCGGCGGAGCGGTGGTTGAGGGGCAGGATTGCGGAGCATATGGCGCGGGCCACATAGATTTGCCGGCCATTGCAGGAGCGAGCCTGCTCGCGAAAAACTCCCAGGCGCCACGTTTATTCAGAAAGTAGGGGGTATCGTTGACGTTTTTTGCGCGCAAGCCCGCTCCTGCAACAAGCCAAACAGCACATACATCCAATTCTCCCCAGCCGCCAAGCCGCCAGACTCTCCCCATCGCTCAATACCCCGGGGAAGCACTCAGCCATGGATTCAACCACCAACACCAGCCCCGACGAAGTCGTCACCCTGGTCGTCAAGCACCGGGTCAAACCCGGTTTTGAAGTCGAGTACGAAGCCTGGTTGCGCCGCATCGTGCGCATCGCGGGCGAACGCCCTGGGCACCTTGGTGTTGACGTGGTGCGCAGCCAGCAAAACGGCATGGCGCTGTTCACTTGCGTGCTGCGCTATCGCTCCACCAGCGCCCTTGAGCTGTGGCTCGGCTCCCCGCAACGCCAGGCCCTGATCGACGAAGCCGCGCCCATGCTGGCGGACGGCGACCAGACGGAAATCGGCGCGGCCAATGAATTCTGGTTCACGCCCCAGGCCGAGGGTGGTGCCAAGCCGCCGCGCTGGAAGCAGGCGGTGGTCAGCCTGTTTGTGATCCTGCCGCAAACCCTGCTGCTGCCGTTTATCTGGGGGCCGATCCTGCGGTTGCACCCGTTTCTGTCCAATTACGTGGTCTCCACCTTCCTGGTCACGCTGACCATCGTGTTGCTGGTGGTGTACCTGCTGATGCCGGCGGCCACCCGCCTGTTCGCTCCCTGGCTTGAAGCCTCTGTGAAGGAAACCCTATGAACGCCGATCTGATTCTGTTCAATGGCCAGTTCCACACCGTGGACCGGGAAAACCCACGCGCCACCGCCGTGGCCATCCACCAAGGGCGCTTTGTCGCCGTGGGTACCGACGGCGAAGCCATGGCCCTGCGCGGCAGCGGCACCCAGGTCATCGACCTCAAGGGCCGCACCGTAATTCCCGGCCTCAACGACTCGCACTTGCACCTGATTCGTGGCGGGTTGAACTACAACCTTGAACTGCGCTGGGAAGGCGTGCCGTCCCTGGCCGATGCCTTGCGCATGCTCAAGGACCAGGCCGACCGCACGCCCACGCCGCAATGGGTACGCGTGGTGGGCGGTTGGAACGAATTCCAGTTCGCCGAAAAGCGCATGCCCACCCTGGAAGAACTCAACCAGGCCGCCCCGGACACCCCGGTGTTCGTGCTGCACTTGTACGACCGCGCCTTGCTCAACCGCGCAGCCCTGCGGGTGGCGGGCTACACCAAGGACACGCCGAACCCGCCGGGCGGTGAGATCGTGCGCGACAGCAACGGCAACCCCACCGGCATGCTGGTGGCGCGGCCTAACGCGATGATCCTGTATGCGACCTTGGCCAAGGGCCCGAAACTGCCTTTGGAATACCAGGTCAACTCCACCCGCCAGTTCATGCGGGAACTCAATCGCCTGGGCCTGACCAGCGCCATCGATGCCGGCGGCGGCTTCCAGAACTACCCCGATGACTACGCGGTGATCGAGCAACTGGCCAAGGATCAACAGTTGACGGTGCGCATCGCCTACAACCTGTTCACCCAGAAGCCCAAGGAAGAGCTCAGCGACTTCAAGAACTGGACCGGCAGCGTCACCCTGCATCAGGGCGATGACTACCTGCGCCATAACGGGGCCGGCGAGATGCTGGTGTTCTCGGCGGCGGACTTTGAAGACTTCCTCGAGCCCCGCCCGGACCTGCCGCTGACCATGGAACAGGAGCTGGAACCGGTGGTGCGCCACTTGGTGGAACAGCGCTGGCCGTTCCGTCTGCACGCCACTTACGACGAGTCCATCTCGCGCATGCTTGACGTGTTCGAGAAGGTCAACCGCGATATTCCGTTCAATGGCTTGCCGTGGTTCTTCGACCACGCCGAAACCATCACCCCGAAAAACATCGAACGCGTGCGTGCCCTTGGTGGCGGTATTGCGATTCAGGATCGCATGGCGTTCCAGGGCGAATACTTCGTCGAGCGCTACGGCGCCAAGGCCGCCGAAGCCACACCGCCGATCAAGCGCATGCTGGCCGAAGGCGTGCCGGTTGGGGCGGGCACCGATGCCACCCGCGTGTCGAGCTACAACCCCTGGACCTCGCTGTACTGGATGGTCAGCGGCCGTACCGTCGGTGGCCTGGAGCTGCACGCCGAGGGCTTGCCGCGCCTTACCGCATTGGAGCTGTTCACCCACGGCAGCGCCTGGTTCTCGTCCGAGCAGGGCAAGAAAGGCCAGATCAAGGTCGGTCAATTGGCGGATGTCGCCGCGTTGTCGGCGGACTTTTTCAGTGTCGAGGAAGAAGCTATCAAGTGGATCGAGTCGGTGCTGACAGTGGTCGGCGGCAAGGTCGTGTACGGCGCTGGCGACTTCGAAGATTTCGCACCGCCACGGGTACCGGTGCTGCCCGACTGGTCGCCGGTGGTCAAGGTACCGGGGCACTGGCGCCCGACGTCGCCGATGCAGGCCCAGGTTCACCAGTGCAGCGGCCCTTGTGGCGTGCATGCCCACAGCCATGAAAAAGCGCGCCTTTCCAGCGTGCCGGTCAGCGACTTCCAGGGTTTCTGGGGGGCGTTCGGCTGCTCCTGCTTTGCTTTTTGAAAAACACCCCATCCCCAAAGGAGTTACCCATGACTTACAAGCGCTTGAACAAAGACGATGCTGTTGTGCTGTTGGTTGATCACCAGACCGGCCTGATCTCCCTGGTGCAGGATTTCTCCCCCAACGAGTTCAAGAACAACGTGCTGGCCCTGGCCGACGTGGCGAAGTTCTTCAACCTGCCGACCATCCTGACCACCAGCTTTGAAAGCGGCCCCAACGGCCCGCTGGTGCCTGAGCTCAAAGAACTGTTCCCCGACGCGCCGTACATTCCGCGCCCTGGCCAGATCAATGCATGGGACAACGAAGATTTCGTCAAGGCCGTCAAGGCGACCGGCCGCAAGCAGATCATCATTGCCGGTGTGGTGACCGACGTGTGCGTGGCATTCCCGACCCTGTGTGCCCTTGACGAAGGCTTCGAGGTTTTCGTGGTCACCGACGCTTCCGGCACCTTCAACGAAACCGTGCAACAAGCCGCCTGGGCGCGTATGACCGCCGCCGGTGCGCAACTGGTCAACTGGTTCTCGGTGGCCTGCGAGCTGCAAGTGGACTGGCGCAACGATATGGAAGGCCTGGCCAACCTGCTTTCGCCGCGCATTCCCAACTACCGCAACCTGATGAACAGCTACTCGGCGTTCGCTGCCAAGTAACCTGCTCTGTAAAACACCGCAAAACCCTGTGGGAGCTGGGCTTGCCCGCGATTGCGATGCATCAGTCAACAGTATTGCTGGCTGATACACCGCTATCGCAGGCAAGCCAGCTCCCACATGGGTTTATATTGCCCACAACATCAGCGCCTGACACAGCTCCAACATTTGATGGTGTTCACATTTTGGTTTGTGGTGTGACCACTGACGGGCTATAAAACAGCCTATCGTCCCCTGAGAAGCGACAATGAACCCCTTCGAAGACATGCGCCTGTTCTGCCAGGTCATGGAATCCGGCAGTTTCACTGCCGCCGCCGAGCAATTGGGCTTGTCCAAGCAATTCGTCAGCCGCCGCCTGATCCAACTGGAAGACCGCCTGGGCGTACGCCTGCTCAACCGCTCCACACGGCGCCTGGACGTCACGCCGCTGGGCCAGAGTTACTACGAGTCGGCCTTGCGCCTGCTCGGTGAGGTGGAGCAAGTGGAGCAGGGCATCGCCGGCCAGAACAGCGAACCCCGCGGCACCATTCGCCTCAGTGCACCCTTGTCGTTCGCGATGGCGCACCTGGGTTGCCTGTTGCCGTTGTTCCTGCGCCAGCATCCGCAGGTCTGCGTCGAAGTCGACCTGAGCGACCGTCCGGTGGACTTGATCGGCGAAGGCTACGACCTGGTGCTGCGCATCGGCACTCTGGAAGACTCCACCCTGATCGCCCGGCGGATCGCCGCTATCGAGCGGGTGTACTGCGCCAGCCCCGACTACCTGGCGCTGCGGGGTACGCCATTGAAACCCGAGGATTTAGCCACGCACGACTGCCTGCCTTACGGCCACGGCCGTCAGGTGCAATGGCGTTTCAAAGGCAAGGTGCAAGCGTTGAGCGTCAGTGGGCGCATGCGCGTCAACAACGGTGACCTGCTGCGCGATACCGCGATAGCCGGTTTGGGCGTTACCTACCTACCGACGTTCATTGTCAGCGACGCCTTGAAGGATGGGCGTCTGGTCAAGGTACTGGAGGACTTCGCTCCTGAGGCCTTGACCCTGTCGGCGGTGTACCCGCAGCACCGCCAGAGTTCACGCCCGGTGCAAGCGCTGGTGGAGTTCCTGCGCGAACGCCTGGCTAGCGGCTGCTGAACAGTTGGCGGATCAGGTTGGGCGTGCTGCCCGTCCACCGCTTGAATGAGCGCCGAAAATTCGCCGCATCGTTGAAATTCAGGTACGCCGCTACTTGTTCGTTACTCCACCCCTTGGCCTGGTACAGGTGCAACGCCACATGCTTGCGCACCCGGTCGACCTGTTGCTGAAAACCGGTGTCGTGCCGTTGCAACTTGCGCTTTAGCGTGGCCGGGCTCATGGCGAAGGTGTGGGCGGCCTGTTCCAGGCTTGGTGGCTGGCGCACGTGTTCGCGCAGGTAGGCATCGAGGCAGTCCAGAAGACTTGTGGCAAAGCCCAGTTGCTCGATTTGTTCAAGGGCTTGCTGGCGCGCGACCTGGCCCGCCGTGGCCGAAGCACCCGGCCAGGTGTGGGTGAGGTATTCACGGGGGAGGCACATCATGTTCAGAGGGCGTTCGAAGCGCGTGTGTTCGCCCAGATGCACCCAGTATTGCTCGACATACCGAGGTTCGGCGTGGCTGAAGCTGCACACCCACGGCAAGCGCTGGCCGCTGAGCCATTGGCTCATGGCAACCAGCGAAGTCATGCTGGCTTCGAGCAGAAAGCGCCAGTGTTCGCCGGCGCCGCAACTGTCCAACCAATACAGGTAAGCGTGGTGCTCATCCAACTCCAGTTGCAGCGTGGCCAGCGGGCTGAGCAGCACTTGTTGCTGGATCAGGATATCCAGGGCCTGATGAAGGTTCTGTGCATGCCCCAGCGCATGACTGGCGGCGCCGTAGTAGCCGGGCAGCAGGCGTTGGCCAAACAGGAAACTGCTGTCATCGGCATCCAGCAGTTTGCGGCTGTTGCCGATCAAACCCAGGAACTGCTGCGGGCTCAATCGCGCATTGCCGGCCAGGATGTCTTCGTGGAACAGGCCGGTGCCGCGCAGTAGGCGATGGCTGTCGATGTCCCGGGACAAGCCCAGGTCGATCAACGTGGCGGGTTGATAGTGACCGGGGATGAAGCGGCTGTCGTTTTCATACCAGCTGGTTTTCACGGCCATTTCAGGCACTTTTCGCAAGGGGTTGCTTGGCCCGGGCCAGGCCGATATTCAGCCGTTTGAGCAGCTCGTGGGGTGACTCTTGCAAGGCCATCACCACCGCCGTGGTCGCCGTCAGTTGCAGGCGTTCGCCCTGTTGCCGGGTCTTGTGGGCGAGGCTCTGCACCGCGTGTTGCAACTCCAGCGCCAGGCCCTGGGCCTGGCGCTCGCCGGTGTTGGGCAGCAGCACCACAAAACGATCGCCCGCCAGGCGGCACAACAGGTCCTGGCGGCGCAGGTTGAGCAGCAGCACATGGCTGACCGCCTGTAGCACCGCATCGCCCTCGGCATGCCCGTAGACCTGGTTGATGGTGGCGAAGTTATCCAGGTCCAGGGCCAGCAACGACAGTGGTTGTTGCTGAGCTTGGCTGTCGCGCAGGCTGTCGGCGAGTTGGCGCTTGAGGTAGTCGGCACCGGCCAGGGGCGTGAGTTTGTCGAACAGCCGATGCTCGCGAAACAACCGCTCGCGTTTTTCCATCTGTGCGCTGATCGCCAGTTGTTCGTGGTGCCAGTGATAAATGCCAATCGTCAGCAGGATCATGCCCACCGGCATTGGCCCTGACTCCAGCCAGTGATCCCAGGAGATGCTGTCAGGCAGGCGGATGAATTCGTCGAGGCTGTCGATCCACCAGGAAAAAAAAATGCACGACAGCCCCAGCGCCAGGTATTGGGTGACCCGTCCGGCGGGGCGGCTTTTCAATACCAGGCCCAGCCAGATCAGCGCGAGCAGCGCCGAACCGCCTTCGCCGATGATATCCAGCCACACCCATTCGCTGACGCTCTTGAGCTCGCCGCAGGCCAGGTGCAGGATCAGCCCGAGGTTGGCGGCGATCAGGAGCAATGCGAGTTTCCAGCGGTGGGGTTTGAGCACGGAAAACATGGCCACGGGTCCTTGGGCAAATGAGTAATGGGCGTCAGCACAGCAGATGGATGTGACGGTTGGATGACGGGCGGGGAGGGTCGAATCAGCTCATGCCGTCGGCCTATTTTTTAGCTGGACATAGAGCCCATGTGGGAGCTGGCTTGCCTGCGATGGCGACCTGACAGGCGACACTGTTATACCGAGTACATATCCATTCCTGCGATAACGGCCACTTAGGGTTCCGCTTTTACAGCGGCTCACTTTTGAAAAGAGCCCAAAAGTAAGCAAAAGGCTCTTGCCCCACCACTCGGCACCTCGCTTAGGCTCGGTGTGCCCGTAATCCGCCAGTGATTTGGGGGGCCGCCGCCACGCGCCATCCATGGCGCGGGGCGGCTAAACCGGCATCCCTGCCGGTTTACCCCCCAAATCACTGTCGAATTCCGGCCAGCGTGGTTTAACGGGGCGCCTAAGATCAAAAGCAGATCAAAAGCAGATCAAGAGCAAGATCAAGAGCGGCTCGCTTCGCATCGTGGTTACCTGTGGGGGGCACATTCGACCTCTGTGTCGATTGAACCGCCGCCTTCGCAGGCAGGCCAGCTACCACAGGTTGAGTGAGGTCATTTCAGCTCATTTACACGCTCCAGAAGCCTGTAAACCCCGCTTTGACAGGCTCTGCCCGCAACCTTGTCACAGAACCGTCACGCCTGCCCCCTAGCGTGCCCTCCCAGTTGCCGGGCCCCTTGCCTGGCGCCAACGGATTCTTGGGGAGGGTTTCATGTACAAGCGCACCGGGCTCGTCAGCTTTACGCTTACCGCCTTGGCTCTGGCGATAGCCTGCGAGCGGCTCAACGCCGCGGAAGCGGCCACCGAGCATGTCGATGTGGTCGGCCAAGCCGCTGCGATCGACAGCGCCCTCAAGGAGCAGCGCTCTTCCGACAGTATCAAGAGCGTGGTGCATGCCGACGGCGTCGCCCAGTTGCCGGATGAGAACGTTGCCGAGGCGGTGCAGCGCTTGCCGGGCATCAGCGTTGAACGTGACCAGGGCGAAGGCCGCTTTGTCAGCGTGCGCGGCCTGGGCCCGGACCTCAACAGCGTGACCATCAACGGCACCCTGGTGCCATCCCCCGAGAGCGAGCGCCGCGCCGTGGCCCTCGATGTTCTGCCTTCGGAATTGGTGCAGTCGCTGTCCGTGATCAAGACGCTCACACCGGACATGGACGCCAACTCCCTCGGCGGCACCGTCGATGTGAAAAGCCTCTCGGCGTTCGATCACAAGGGCCTGTTCTATACCGGCAGCACCGAGGCCAGTTACGACAAGAACACGCACCAGACCAGCCCGAAATTCTCCGGCGCCGCCAGTAACCGGTTCAGCCTCGGCGACGGTATCGACAACTTTGGCGTGGCCGCGGCCCTCAGTTGGCAGAAGCGTGATTTCGGCTCGGACAACGTCGAAACCGGCGGCGCCTGGGACTTCAGCAACGGCCCCCGGCTCAACGAATTCGAGCAGCGCGACTACGACATCAGCCGTGAACGCGCCGGTGGTGGCCTTAACTTCGATTACAAGCCCGATGACCTGAGCAGCTACTACCTGCGCACCCTCTACAGTCGCTACAAGGACACCGAAACCCGCAACGCTGCCAGCCTCGAGTTCGCTGACCCGCAAGCGCCCGGCCAATTGGGCGACGCCGAGGGTAAGCGCAAGCTCAAGAACCGCGAGGAAACCCAGCAAATCCAGTCCTACGTAGTGGGCGGTGAACGCATGCTCGGCCTGTGGACCTTGAGCGGCCAGGCCGGTTACAGCCGTTCCAGTGAAGACAGCCCGGGGCATATTGCCGGTGCGACCTTCGACGGCGGTGACTTTGCCGACAGCGGCTTTTACGACACGGCCAAGCCGCGCCCGATCATCGGCAGTGGTTTCTACGACCCCGCCAATTTCAGCCTGGACAAAGTCGACTGGGAAAAACAGCACACCCAGGACACCGAGAAGAACCTGCGCCTGGACCTGGCCCGCGACTATGACCTCAGCGGTTACGCATCCCAGTTCAAGTTCGGCGGCAAGGTCAGCCGGCGCCACAAGGACAATGACCTGGAGGCCTGGGTCTACAAGGACCTGGATGAACAGGGCTTGAGCGATGAACAACTCAACCTCACGCAGTTCCAGAAGGGCAACGTCGACTACCGCCTCGGCCGCTTTGGCCCAGGTATCAGCGCGGGCAATATCCGTCAGTTGATCGGCGGCCTCAATCGCGATGACTTCTATGACCCGACCGAATCCACTGTCAACGACTTCACCATCCGCGAAGACATCAATGCCGGCTACCTGATGAACACCGTCGATATTGACGACTGGCGCTTCATCGCCGGTATGCGTTACGAGGGTACCGAGTTCGAAGCCAAGGGCACCGGTGCCACGGACGGCCAGTTCAGCGCCACCGAGACCAAGCGCCGTTATCACCATTGGCTGCCGGGCCTGCATGCGCGCTACCAGATTGACAAGAACACCCAGGTGCGCGCCGCCTGGACCAAATCGGTGGTGCGCCCGACCTTTGGCCAACTGGCCCCGGGTTTTGTGATCGACGATGACGAGGCCACGTTCGGCAACCCGGACCTCAAGCCTCTGGAATCGAGCAACCTGGACCTGGGCATCGAGCATTTCATGGGCCGTGCCGGTACCGTGTCGGCCTTCGTGTTCTACAAAGACATCCAGAACTTCGTCTACAACACCGACGTTGCTGGTACCGGTGCCTGGGCCAACTTCGCCGAGGCGCACACCTTTGCCAACGGCGACAGCGCCAAACTGTATGGCCTGGAACTGGCCTACTCACAGAAGTTCGACTGGCTGCCTGCACCATGGAACGGCCTGATGATCGGTGCCAACAGCACCTTCAGCCGTTCCAGCGCGGACATCGAGGGCTTCGACAGTGCCAGTGGGCGCAATCGCAAGCGCAACATCAGCCTGCCCAACCAGTCGGACACGGTCGGCAACCTGATGCTCGGCTGGGAAGACGACACCCTCAGCCTGCGCCTGTCGGCCAATTACAAATCGGCCTATTTGTATGAGTTGGCGTCGATCAATGACAAGGCCCATGACCTGCACGTCGACGCGCAAACCTTCGTTGATTTCAGTGCGCGCTACTCACTGACCAAGAACCTGCAGGTCAGTTTCGAGGCACAGAACCTCACCGACGAGTCGTACTTCGTCTATACCGGCCACCGAAGCTACAACGGCCAGTACGAAGAGTACGGCCCCACCTACAAGTTGGGCCTGACCTTCACCCATTTCTAACCCTGGCCCCTGTAGGAGCGAGCTCGCTCGCGAAAAACTTCAACGATGACGCGGGGCGCCTGAATGAATGCGGCGCCTGGGAGTTTTTCGCGAGCAAGCTCGCTCCTACAGCGCATCAGGGCAAGCCCTCCCAAACGGGATCTCCATTGTTTTCGAAGGATTGTCTGTTCATGAGAATTTCCAAGCTGTGCCTGCTGGTCGTACTGGTTAGCAGCGCCAATGCGTTCGCCACTGACCTACCGCTGACCCCTTGGGCACCCAGCCTGAACGCCCAGGCCGTTGCCTTCCTGCCCGGCGGCACCCAGCGCGTGGCCGCCAGTGCCCGCGACGGCCTGCTGCTGCTCGACGATAAAGGCGTCGAACTGGCCCGCTTCAAAGGCCGTTTCAGCAGCCTCGACACACGCGCTGCCGGCACTCAATCGCTGATCGCCAGCCTCGATAACGACCGCCAGCAGGCCTTGCTGATCGGTCTCGATGGCGCCGGCAAAACCTGGGGTACGCCGCTGTACCTGCCGACCCGCGACTTCGCGGTAAATAGCCTGTGCCTCTATCGCGATTCGGCGGCCAACCTGTTTGTGTTTCTGGTCGGTGAAGAGGGCAAGGGCGAGCAGTGGCTGGTGGGCAATGGTTCGACGCTGTTGGCCCAGGCGCAGCGTGTTCGCAGCCTGCCACTGCCACCATCGGCGCAATACTGCCAAGTGGATGATGCGGCCGAGCGATTGGTGGTGAACGAGCAAAACGTCGGCTGGTGGGCCTACCCGGCACACCCGGAAGCCGAGGTGACGCGCACGCCCGTGGCGCTGTTCGACGATCCCCAGCGCGAAGCAGGCGCCATGGCACTGGTGCCGGGCGGGATGCTCGCGGTGGACCCGAAAACCGCGCAATTGCACCTGTTCCAGCAAGTCGGGGAACGTTGGGTTGAGCAACCCAGCCTGGCCTTGCCGGGCCTCAAGGAACCGGAGCAGTTGGTGATACAGGGCCGGCAACTGCTGGTGCGGGACGACGACAGCGAGCAGCTCTATCAGGGCCGCCTTGACTGGCAAGCCACGCCGGTGCCGGTTGCGCCGATACTTGCGCAAGTCGCCGCACTGCGCCAGACCGAACCCGTGGGTCGCCAAGGCGACGCGGCGGATGACCCGGCCATCTGGGTTCACCCTGAAACGCCGGCCAAAAGTCGCGTGCTGGGGACCAACAAGAAACAGGGCCTGTTGGCCTACGATCTCGACGGCAAGCTGCTGCAGGAGCTGGCAGTGGGGCGCCTGAACAATGTCGACATACGCCCTGGCTTCAAACTCGGTACGCACACCGTCGACCTGGCCGTGGCGAGTAATCGCGACCGCAATAGCCTGAGCCTGTTCAGCATCGACCGCCAGAGCGGCGAGTTGCTTGAAGCCGGTGAGGTCCCCACGCCACTCAAGGACATCTACGGCATCTGCCTGTACCAGCCCGCCAGCGGTGAGCTCTACGCGTTCGCCAATGACAAGGATGGCACCTTCCTGCAATACCGCCTGAGTGCACCGGCTGGCCGTGTGCAGGGCGAGTTGGTGCGTCAGTTCAAGGTCGACAGCCAGCCCGAGGGCTGTGTGGCTGATGACCAGCGTCAACGCTTGTTTATCGGTGAGGAAGATGTCGGCGTGTGGGCGATGGATGCCCGTGCCGACCAACCGGCCACGCTCACTCCGGTGATCAAAGTCGGCCCGCAACTGCACGCAGATGTCGAAGGCCTGGCGCTGTATCAAAGCCCCGCGCGGGATTACCTGGTGATCTCCAGCCAAGGCAATGACAGCTACCTGGTGCTGGACGCCGAGCCGCCATTCGCTGTGCACGGCGCCTTGCGCGTTGGCCTCAATGCGGCAGCAGGCATTGATGGCGCCTCGGAAACCGATGGCCTTGAGGTCACTGCCGTCAACCTCGGCGGGCCATGGAGCCAAGGCATGCTGGTGGTACAGGACGGGCGCAAGCGCATGCCCGAGCAAGCCCAGAACTTCAAGTTTGTGCCCTGGGCCGAGGTGAGCCGCGCGTTGAAATTACCCTGAGCTGTCATCACGCAGTCATCCGTTTTTAATCGAATAGGGGCTTTACCATGCACGCGACGATGGAACATATGACGATCTGGAGTTTGATCAGCGACGCCAGCCTGTTGGTCAAGGCTGTGATGGTCACTTTGTTGCTGGCTTCCTTGCTCAGCTGGTATCTGATCATTCAGCGCAGCAGTGTGCTGCGTGGTCTGGAACGGCAGCTCAACGGCTTCCTGGCGCGCTTTCGCGTGGCGTCGGACCTGCAACCCTTGTATCGCGACACCGTGCAGGCGGGCGAGGGCGGTGTGGCGCCGATCTTTATTGCCGGCATGCAGGAATACCAGCATCTGCACCACCACGATCCGGCAGTGCTCGAGGGTGTGGAGCGCGCCTTGCAGGTAGCGATCACCGAGCAGGAGCTGGAGCTGGAAAAGGGCCTGCAATTTCTGGCGACGGTGGGGTCGGTCAGCCCCTATATCGGCCTGTTCGGGACGGTGTGGGGCATCATGAATTCGTTCCTCGGCTTGTCGCAGGTGCAACAGGCCACGCTATCGACCGTGGCACCGGGTATTGCAGAAGCCTTGATTGCCACGGCCATTGGCCTGTTTGCGGCGATTCCGGCAGTAGTCGCCTATAACCGCTTTGCGGCCCGCAGCCAGACTTTGCTCACGCGCTACTACGCTTTTGGCAATGAGCTGCAAGTGCACCTGCACCGCACACTGCGCGGTACCTCGAACAACCTGGCCGTGGCCGCCTGAACAAGGAGCAAAGCGATGTTGATCAGGCCGCAACGCAAGCACGGGCCCAAGGCCGAGATGAATGTGGTGCCCTACATCGACGTGATGCTGGTGCTGCTGGTGATCTTCATGGTCACTGCGCCCATGCTCACCCAGGGCGTAAAGATCGAACTGCCCAAGGTCGCCGCCGAGGCGCTGGCCACCGATACGCGCCAGCAGATCCTGACGTTGTCGGTGAAGGCGGACGGTGGCTACTACTGGAACCTGGGTGGCGAGCTGGATACGCGCCAGCAGACCGATAGCGCGGTGACCCTGGAAGAAATGAGCGCCAAGGTCATGCAGGTGGTGGCGGCGCGCAGCGATACCCAGGTGTATATCCGCGCTGACGACAATGCAGGTTATGGCCGTGTAGTGGCGGCCATGGCGGTGCTGCAGAAGGGCGGCGTCAGCAATCTTGGGCTGGTGACAGAGGCCCCACAATGACAACGATGATCCTGCACAGTCCGGCACTGGCCTTGGCGCCCAACGGCGATGGTTTATGGCGTAAAGGCCTCGCAGCGAGTCTGGCCGTGGCGCTGCATGGTGCGGTGGCAGTGGCGTTGATGCTGGGCTGGTCGACGGAGCGACCAGGGGTGGATGCGCCGCGGGTGATGCACACGCAGTTGGTGGTTTTACCCGCTCCGGCGCCGGCGCCGGCGCCGGCGCCTGTGCCGACACCCGAGCCCGTAGCTGCCGCGCTGTCAGAACCTGTTGTGATCCCGGTACCGACCAGGCCGACGGTTGATCCGCAGGTGCAGGCGCAAAAGCTCGAGAAAGCCGCGCTGGCGCGCAAGCGGGTTGAAGAAAAGAAACTCGAGCAACAACAGCAGCGCATGGCGACCGAGCAGCGCAATCGGGCGTTGGAACAGCAACGTCTGAGTCAGGAGCGTGCCGCTTCGGAAAAAGCCCGAGCCGCCGTGCCTGCGCCTACCCCTGCATTCGACAGCCGCCAGTACCAACCCTTGAGCAAGGCCGCCCCCGACTACCCCGAACGCGCCCTGGACAAGAACATCGAAGGCGACTGCTCGGTGGAGTACACCGTCAACACCCAGGGGCACGTGGAAAACCCCAAGGTATTGGAAGGCTGTCACCCGTTGTTCATCAGGCCCTCATTGGCGGCGGCCAATACTTTTCGCTACCAGCCGAGAATCGTCGATGGCAAAGCTGTTGCCGTACCGGCAGTGCGCAGTACCTTCCACTACCGCATCAAATGAATTTCTCCTGGCGGTGGTTCAGTTGAAGATTCAGTGACTGACACACCGCCTTCGCGAGCAAGCCCGCTCCCACAGGAGATCTGTGCCAGGCGCCAATTCTGTGGGCAATCCATAACCAATGTGGGAGCTGGCTTGCCTGCGAAAGCGGTGGTTCAGTTAAAGATTCAGTGACTGACACACCGCCTTCGCGAGCAAGCCCGCTCCCACAGGGGATCTGCGCCGGGCGCTGATTTTGTGGGCAATACATGATGAATGTGGGAGCTGGCTTGCCTGCGAAAGCGGTGGTTCAGTTGAAGATTCAGCGACTGACACACCGCCTTCGCGAGCAAGCCAGCTCCCACAGGGATCTGTGCCAGGCGCTGATTTTTGTGGGCAATGCATGACCAGTGTGGGAGCTGGCTTGCCTGCGATAGCGGTGGCTCAGTTGAATATTCAGTGGCTGGCCCCCCCTTTGTGGGCAAGCCGTCAGACATTCGCGAGGTTACTTAACTCAAGGCCCGCCACATACCGTTCCAGATTAGCCAGGAACGTATCCGCAATTTCCTCCTTGCTGCGGGTCGAAATAGCCGAAGTATGCGGCGACAGCCGTACCCTTGGATGGCTGTACAGCGGATGCCCATCGGGCAGTGGCTCTGGCTCGGTGACGTCGAGGGAAGCCAGGCCGATCTGGCCGTTATCCAACGCGTGCAACAGCGCTTGCTGATCGATCAGGCCACCGCGGGCGATATTGATCAGGTGCAGCCCCGGCTTGGCGCTGGCCAGTACATTACGATTGATGATATGCCGCGTTGCTTCCGTCAGGGGGGCCGCCACCACCAGGTGATCGGCGCGGGCAAACAGGTCGTGGATGTCCTTGGCCGCTTCCACGCCATCGAGGCCGAACGGGGTTGTGCTTTGACGCAGCGCCATCACCTTGAGCCCCAGTGCCAGGGCCTTCTGTGCCAGGCTTGTGCCAATCGCGCCGAAGCCCAAAAGGCCCAGCGTCGTGCCCTTGAGCGGGCGCAGCGCGGTGAACTGCCACTGGGCATCCTTTACCCAGATGTCCGGCAAATGCTTGGCCGCGGCAAAGATCGCCGCCAGGGCGAACTCGGCCAGGTTATCGGCGGCGCTGCCACGGGAAGTGGTCACGGGTGGGCCGTTGAATAGCCACTGGGGGTAGAAGTCGATACCCGACGACACCAGGTGCACCCACTGTGCGCCGTAGGGCCAGCCCGGTGGCGGGGTGTCGGGGGCGGTGTAGCCCCGCACATTGATCGGGCGCAGCAGCAGGATATTGGCGTGGGGCGGCAAGTCACTGGGCACACCGACCGGCACGCCGATTACCTGGGCTTCGGGGTGCAGTGGGGCAAGGCGCTCCCGGATCACCTGGTTGTAATCTTCGTCCAGTTGGCTGGCAATAATCACCTGACTCATGTGCGTTCCTTTTGGCGCTGGTTGAACACAGCTTTGCCGACGCCTTGCAGCACGGCGTCATTTTGCGGAGTGTGGACGCGGCTGCACAGCACATCGCGGTAATGCCGTTGCAGTGGGCTGTGCCGTGACAGGCCAGGGTTGCCCGAGGCTTCGATGGCCAGCTCGACCGCACGGATCGCATTGCCGGTCACCAGGTACTTCACTTGTGCGGCATTGGCCGTCGGTGTGTGCCCTGCGGCAGCAGCATCGAGCAGGCTACGGTTGGCGAACAGCAAAGTGTCGATATGGCCGACGGTCTCCTGAAAACGCGGCAGGGTGGACAGTGCCGCGCCGAGATTCGACGGCTTGCGCTCCTCCAGCCAGTCCACCAGCCAGTCTCGTGCCGCCTGGGCCACGGCGTCGTACACCGAGGACAACAACACCGACATCCAGAGGAATCCTTCGCCATCCAGCTCCGCTTGCGGGGCGCTCCAGGGGCTGACGCTGACCGCATGGTCCAGGGGCACCCATACGTTGTCCAACACCACCTCATGGCTGCAGGTGGCGCGCATGCCCAAGTGGTCCCAGGTGTCGATGATGCTGACGCCGGGGCTGGCCTTGGGCACCAGCCAGGCGCCTACCAGCGGGTCGGCGTCATCGCTGCGCGCCCACACGCTGAACCAGCTCAGGCCATGGCTGCCGGTGGAGTAGAGCTTGCGCCCACTGATACGCCAGCCGTCGGCGGTGCGCACGGCAGTGGTGGCCGGCAAACCGCCACGGGCTGGGGTGCCAAGGTCAGGTTCGACACGCAGGGCATTGATCAGCGCGCCGTTCTGCACCGCCTCCTGCGCGACCTGCACGCGCAGGTGTGCGGGCCAGCTCTGGTTGTCTTGCAGGCGGGCGTGTTGCAGGTATTGCATCACCAGGATCAATGCCGTGGACGGTTCGCCCTTGGCGATGGCGCTGATGACCTTGCGCGCCTGGGACAGGCTGGCGCCACCGCCGCCGAGTTTTTTCGGCACGGTCAGGGCGATGAGTTGGTGTTGGTGCAGGAGCTTGAAATTAGCGTGGGGGAAGGCGCCGCTTTCGTCATAGAGGGGCGCGGTACTGGCCAGCTCGGCGCTGAGATGATCAAGCAGGGCGTCGAAATCGACGGCTTCCACAGCCTTGAGAGACGGTTGAGTCATGAGTCTGTACTCGGTCAAAAGTGTGGGAGGGTGGCAAGCCCTGACCCCCTTGTAGGAGCGAGCTTGCTCGCGAAAAACTCACAGGCACCGCGTTTATTCAGGAAGTACGCGTTATCGTGGGCGTTCTTCGCGAGCAAGCTCGCTCCTACAGGGGGTAGCATTCAGGCCAGGGCTTGTTCGGTGGCTTCGATCACGCTGTAGCGGTTCGCTGGCACTTCCAGGCCGAGGTTGTCCCGTAGGGTGTGGCCGCTGTACTCGGTACGGAACAACCCTCGCTGTTGAAGCACCGGCACCACCAACTCAGTGAAATACTGCAGGCCATCCGGCAGTACCGAGTTGATGATGAAACCATCGCTGGCGCCGCTCTCGAACCAGGTCTGGATGGCATCCGCGACCTGTTCCGGGGTGCCGACAAAGTCGCGCTGGGGCCGCGAGAAACGCAGGGCCACTTCGCGCAGGGTCAGGCCTTCGTCACGGGCCAGTTGCTTGATACGTTCGGAGCCACCTTTCTGGCTGTTGGCGCCCAGGTCGCCCAGTTCAGGGAAGGGCGCATCCAGCGGGTACTGGCTGAAATCATGGTCGTTGAACGGTCGGCCGAGGGCGACGATGGCGTCTTCCACAGTGACCAGCGCCACGGCTTGCTGGTAGCGGCTTTCCACTTCGGCGGCATCGCGCCCGACAATCGGGCGGATGCCCGGCAGGATCGACAGGCTGTCCGGGTCGCGGCCAAAGCCCTTGGCGCGGCGTTTCAAATCGGCGCTGTAGGCCTTGGCCTCATCGATAGTTTCCACATGCACGAAAATCGCATCGGCGTTTTCGGCGGCAAAGTTACGCCCATCCTCCGAAGTGCCCGCCTGGAAAATCGCCGGTTGGCCCTGGCGCGAACGCGCGATGTTCAGCGGGCCTTTGACCGAGAAGAATTCGCCCTTGTGGTTAAGCGCATGCAACTTGCCTGGGGTGAAGAATTCGCCGCTGTGTTTGTTATAGGCAAAGGCATCGTCCTCCCAGGAATCCCACAGACCCTTGACCACATTCAGGTGTTCCTTGGCGATGCGGTAGCGCACGGCGTGGGGCGGATGCTCGGCCTTGCCGAAGTTATCGGCGGTGCCACTCAGCCACGAGGTGACGACGTTCCAGCCGGCACGGCCGCCGCTGATGTGGTCCAGGGAGGCGAACTGGCGTGCTACCTGGTAAGGCTCGGTGTAGCTGACGGTCACGGTGGCGACCAGGCCGATATGAGTGGTCAGCGCGGCCAGGGCCGAGAGGATCGTCAGCGGCTCGAAACGGTTGAGGTAATGGGGGCTGGACTTGGGGTGGATATGCAGGCTGTCGGCGATGAACACGAAGTCGAACCGGGCGGCTTCGGCCAGTTCGGTCTGCTGCTTGTAGAAGCCGAAATTGGTGCTGGCGTCGGGTTGTGCCTGCGGGTGGCGCCATTCGCCCCAACCGTGGCCGACACCGTGCACCATGGCACCGAGTTTCAATTGACGTGGCTTGCTCATGTTCTGCTCCTTAGCGCGAGGCTTGTTCGAGGGGGATACGCTTGGCGTTGAAGCTGGAATCGAAGCCCTGGGAGACGTCGATGTGTTTGCTCAGCAGGCCTTCTTTTACATAGGTGTCGGCGGTGGCTTGCAGGCCATGGATCACCGTATCGTCAATCGTGACCGGGGAAAGATGGGTGTCCTGGGCCACTTCTATATGCACGGCCAGTGGCAGGCCAGTGATCTTGGCTTGGGCAGCGGCGTATTGCTCGGGATGGGTATTGGCCCAGGCGTAGGCGCGATCAATGCGGGCGACAAAGTCGTCCAGTTGCACGCGCTTGTCGGCAATGGCCTGGCCGGTAGCGGCGAAGTACAGATGATTGCTCAGCAGGTGCTTGCCGCTCACCAGCACGCGAGCATTGCTCTGTGAGGTGACCACGGTGGTGTAAGGGTCCCACGTCGCCCAGGCATCGGCGGTGCCGTTGTCGAGTACCAGCCGGGATTCGGCGGGCAGCAGGAAGATGAACTGCACATCCTGGGTGGTCAGCCCGGCATCGTTCAGGGCCTTGATCGCCAGGTAGTGCCCGATGGAGCCGCGCCCGGTGACGATTTTCTTGCCCTTGAGGTCGGCCGCGGTCTTGATCGGCGAATCCTTGGGCACCAGCAGCGCCGTGGTGTTACGGCCTTCGGCATGGATGATGCTGATCACCTTGATCGAGGCACCGGCGCCGAGGGCGAACACATAAGGGGCATCGCCCAGGGCGCCGACATCCACAGCGCCGGCGTTCAGCGCTTCGCCCAGGGGCGAGGCCGAGGGGAATTCCGACCATTTGATCTCGTAGGGCACGTTCTGGCTTTCGCCCGAGGCTTCCAGCAGTGCCTTGATCGTGGATTTCTGGTTGGCCACGCGCAGCGGTTGCAGGTCGCCAGCCTGGACGGTAAAAAGCACGCCGAAGGCCAGGGCGGCGCCCCACAGCAGGCGTTTGAATGGGAGGGCATACAGCATGGGAAAAACTCCAGGCGTTGGGTAAAGGGAGATACCTCCGCCTGGAGAAGGGGTCGGTTGGGCGAAACGATGCAGCTGTGAATCAGATCACGTAGAAGCCATGGGTGCCGTCGCGGGCCAGTTGCTCCACGAGGCCGAACTCCCAATCCAGGTAAGCCTGCATGGCTTCCCGTGGGTTGTCGGTGCCTTCGTAAGGGCGGCGGTAGCGGTCGATACGCGGGGAAGCCAGGTGGCTTTCGCCTGACTCAAGGGGCAGTTGCGCATGGATCCAGCCAGCCGTGCCGTCCTGCAGCAAAAAGACCGGCTTGCCGGTGAGGGCCTCGACTTCCGGCACGGCCAGGCGCGCCAGTTGGCTGCTGCCGCAGGTCAACACATAGCGCTGGGCGCTCGGTACCTTGCTCAGGGCCTCGGGCAGTTGCGCGCGCAGCACCCACCAGGCGCCGGGGATATGACGTTTCACGTAGTTGGCGCTGGCGGTGAAGTCCAGCACCTGCGTGTCGCCATGGCTGAGCCAGTCGGCAAGGGTGTGGGGGCTGATCAGTTCGGCCTGGGGCGGTGGCGGCACGGGTGCGACCCATGCACCGCGTTCGCTGAAGTGCGTGGCTTGCAGGTCGTCCAGCACCGAGACCTGCCAGCCCAACTGGGCCAGCCATGACGCGGACATATTGGCGCGCACGCCGTCGTCGTCCACCAGTACCAGGCGCGCACCGCGCACACTGGCAACGTGGTCGGTCTCCTGCACCAGTTGCCCGCCCGGAGTGGCGCGGGCGCCCGGCAGGTGGCCGGCTTCGAATTCTTCTACGGTGCGCACATCGAACAGGTAGGTGGTGCGGGTCGCGTCCTGTTGCCAGCGCTGCAGGTCATTGAGCGTTGCACGTTTTACCCCGGCTTTGTCGGCAACACCACGTGCCTTTTGGGCGGCGAGCTGGCGATGGTTTTCCGAGGTCGGCGCAAAGCGGCGCGCCTGGCCATGGGCGAGGGTCTGCCCGGCCAAGGTCCAGCCGATGGTGCCGTTGCGCAGGGCTGCCACCGGGTTGGGGAGGCCGGCGTTGATCAACGACTGGGTGCCGATAATGCTGCGGGTGCGCCCGGCGCAATTGACGATAATGCGCGTAGACGGATCGGGCGCCAGCTCACGGGCGCGCAATACCAACTCGGCTCCCGGCACGCTGATGCCGGTGGGGATGCTCATGGTCTGGTATTCGTCGAAACGGCGCGCATCGAGCACCACCACATCGGCCTGGCTGTCGAGCAGGGCCTGGACCTCTTCGGCGGCCAGGGACGGCGTGTGACGCTGGTTCTCTACCAGTTCGCCAAACGCCTTGCTGGGTACATTGACGTCGATAAACAGCTCGCCACCGGCCCGGCGCCAACCGTCCAGCCCACCCTCCAGCAGGCTGACCTGGGTGTAGCCCAGTGCAACCAGGCGTTCGGCGGCGCGGTGGGCCAGCCCTTCGCCGTTGTCGTACAGGGTGACCTGGGTATCGCGGCGTGGAATGCGCGCGTACACCTCCAGTTCCAGCTTGGACAAGGGGATATTCGCGGCGAACAGAGGATGGGCCTCGGCAAAGGGGGCTTCCTCACGCACGTCGATCAGCGCGACTTCTTCACGTGCCAACAGGGCCTGGCGAATCTGCGCAAAGCTGCGGGTCGATAGGGTGGTCATAGGGCAGGGCTCTTTTCTTTGGACAGGTCCCAGATGTTCGGGAGATAGGCGTTGGAATAACCGGAGATAAACAGTTTCTCGCTGCCGTCGGGTTGATACACCGCCCGACGCACCGCACCGATATTGGCGCCGTATACATGGATGCTGATGGACACCTGATCGCCGTGGGCATTGCTGACCTGGTGGATATCGCCGACCTTGGGCGACACTGCCTCGACCTGGCCCGGCAGCAATTGCACGGGTTCGCCTCGCGCTATCAGGCTGGCGCCCGGCGCCCGGGCAAACCCCTGGGAAACCTCCGCCCCGCGCAACATGCCGATCAGCCCCCACACCCTGTGGTCATGAATCGGCGTGCGTTGCCCTGGCCCCCATACAAAGCTGACCACGCTGAACCGCTGGCGCGAATCGGCATGCAGCAAAAATTGCTGGTAGCGCTCGGGGTCGGGCTGGGCGAACTCATCGGGCAGCCAATCATCGTGGCTGACCAGTTGCGCCAGCAGCTTGCCGCCACGGTGCAGCAGGTCGCCTTCACGCGGGTTGCCGTCGATCAATTCCGCCAGGGCGCCTATGAAGGCTCTGAGTCTCTCGGGGTGTCGGGCCTGGGTCATGACCATTCCATCGGGCTGTTGGTATGCATTTATCTAAGCATAATGTTTATTTTTAATATGCTATTTTTTAATGATTAGCTTATAGCCGGAGGTAATTTAGAACCGGTTTGAATAGTGTTAGACGTTATTGATCACTGGCTGGGCTATCCAGACCTGTGTGCGGCCACTATGCTTCACGCACATCTTAATGACTGATCTGTATGTGCGGCCCAAATGAAAATTGACGATATCGATGCCTTTGTCGAAGTGATTCGTTGCCAGTCCATCAGCCATGCCGCCGCGTCGTTGCAGCTGACCCAGCCAGCCATCACCCGCCGCGTGCAGAACTTCGAGCAGGCTCTGGGAGTGGAGCTGTTCGACCGCAACACCAAGCCCCTCAAGCCAACGCTGATCGGTACCCGTGTCTATGAGCAATGCCGGTTGATCCTGCGCGAGATGGATGCCCTGCGCGAACTGGTGGCTACCGATGCGCCGCCCACCGGCGTGCTGCGCCTGGGCGTACCGCAGACCATCGGCGATGTGGTGCTGCTGGACGCACTCAAGCACCTGCGCAGCGAATACGCCGACTTGCGCGCCCAAGTTGCCACCGGCTGGGGCAGCCAATTGGTCGGCAAGATCGAACGCGGCGAACTGGATGCGGCGGTGGCGTTGTTCCCCGCGGGCAAGATCTTCCCGGACAACCTGGTCGGTGAGTCCATCGGCAAGATGGAGTTGGTGGTGGTCTGTGCCAAGGCGCAGTTGCCGAAGAAGCCTTGCAAGCTGGCGGACGTGTACCAGAGCGGTTGGATCCTCAACCCGGACGGTTGCGGGTTCCGTGCGGGGTTGCAGCGGACCTTGTCTGACCAGGGCCTGGCGCTGCGGGTGAACCTGGAAACCTTCGGCACCGAACTGCAACTGGGCCTGGTGGCCGACGGCCTCGGCCTTGGCCTGGTGCCGCGTCCGTTGCTGGAACGCAGTGCTCATCGCGAGCACCTGGCGGCGATGCCCCTCAAGGACTTCAAGCCGGTGATGGATTTGTGGCTGATCTATCCGCATTTTCTCGGCAACCTGCAAGGACCGGTGGATGCGTTTGGTCAATGGGTGGCGGATGCTTTGCACAAGATCCGCAGCGCTGCCTGACGCCCTGCCAGCCGACATTTACCTACCTGACACCCCGCAATCCAACTGTGGGAGCTGGCTTGCCTGCGATGACGGGCTGCCAGCCGACATTTACCTACCTGACACCCCGCAATCCAACTGTGGGAGCTGGCTTGCCTGCGATGACGGGCTGCCAGCCGACATTTACCTACCTGACACCCCGCAATCCAACTGTGGGAGCTGGCTTGCCTGCGATAGCGGCCTGACAGCCGATACAGGGTGTCAGACCGAGTACATATCCATTCCTGCGGTAACGGCTACTTAGGGTTCCGCTTTTACAGCGGCTCACTTTTGAAAAGAGCCCAAAAGTAAGCAAAAGGCTCTTGCCCCACCACTCGGCACCTCGCTTAGGCTCGGTGTGCCCGTAATCCGCCAGTGATTTGGGGGGCCGCCGCCACGCGCCATCCATGGCGCGGGGCGGCTAAACCGGCATCCCTGCCGGTTTACCCCCCAAATCCCTGTCGAATTCCGGCCAGCGTGGTTTAACGGGGCGCCTAAGATCAAGATCAAAAGCAGATCAAGAGCAAGAGCAAGAGCAAGAGCAGGAGCGGCTCGCTTCGCATCGTGGTTACCGTCTCCAGATGGCCGGCTTGCCCTTTTTGTAGGAGCGAGCTTGCTCGCGAAAAACGCTCAGGCGCCGCGTTCATTCAGGAAACACGCGTTATTGTTGACGTTTTCGCGAGCAAGCTCGCTCTACACAGGGTTTGCATCACTGCACGTCCACCCGCTGCACCTGCAACCCCAACTGTTCATATGCTTGCACCTCCGGCGCGTCCCACTCGGTAATCAGCGTATGAATACGGCTGCAAGGCGCCACCACAAAGGGTTCCACCGCGCCGAGCTTGTCTGAGGTGGTCACGGCGATGACGTGGGACGCGCTGTCGAGCAAGGCTTGCTTGACGGCGACTTCACCAAAATGCAGCGAGGTGATGCCCACTTGCGGATGCAGTGCGCAAACCCCGGTGAACAACAGGTCGGCCTTGACGCTCTGGATCAGCCGCACCGCGTCATGGCCGCCGGTGGAGAGCGTGGCGGGGTTGAGTTGGCCGCCGGCCAGGATCACTTTTATATGCGGATGGTCGGCCAGGGCGATGGCGATCATGGGGGATGGCGTGACCACGGTCAGGTGCAGTGCATGGGGCAAGCACTGTGCGATCTGCAAGGTGGTGGAGCCAGAATCGAACAGCACGATCTGGCCGTCTTCAACCCGCTCCGCCGCCACGCGAGCGAGGTGGCGCTTGACCTCGTTGGTTTCCCCGACACGGGTAAAGAAATCCTTGCCGGTGTCCTTGGGTCGGGGCAGGGCGCCGCCATGTACGCGTTGCAACAGGCCTGCGGCAGCGAGTTCGCCGAGGTCGCGGCGGATGGTGTCCTGGGACACGGCAAAATGCTCGACCAACTCGGAGGCAGTGACCTTGCCGTCGCGTTCCAGCAACAACAAGATCTTCTGTTTGCGCAGGGAAGGCAGGTCGATGGCTTGATGAGTGTTATGCATGTTTGTGCGCTTTATTGCGGGTTTGTGCGAGATTAATCGCCGGCCCATCTAAACGCAACGGCTGGTTGCCCACGCTCCTGCCGGTTACTCTCTGTGTTCAGTTCAGGGAGAGGTGACCCGATGCCGTTGATCACAACCATCGAAGACTTACGCAAGCTGGCGCAAAAACGTGTCCCCCGCATGTTCTACGACTACGCCGATTCCGGCTCCTGGACTGAGAGCACCTACCGCGCCAACGAAACTGATTTTGCGCGTATCAAGTTCCGCCAACGGGTGGCGCGCAATATCGACGAGCGTTCGATCCGCGCCAGCATGATCGGCCAGGACATGGCCATGCCTGTGGCGTTGGCGCCGACTGGCCTGGCGGGCATGCAGCACGCCGATGGCGAAATCCTCACTGCCCGTGCCGCTGCTGCGTTCGGGCTGCGCTACACCTTGTCGACCATGAGTATCTGTTCGCTGGAAGACATCGCCGAGCATGTCGGCCAGCCGTTCTGGTTCCAGTTGTATGTGATGCGCGACCGCAGTTTTATCGAGCAGTTGATCGAGCGCGCCAAGGCGGCCGGGGTGGATGCATTGGTGCTGACCCTGGATTTGCAGATTCTGGGGCAGCGCCACAAGGACTTGATCAATGGTTTGTCCGCGCCGCCCAAGCTGACCCTGCCGAACATTCTCAACATGATCACCAAGCCGCGCTGGGTGATGGGCATGCTGGGTACCCAGCGGCGTGGTTTTGGCAATATCGTCGGGCATGTGAAGGGCGTGGCCGACATGAGTTCGCTGTCGTCGTGGACCGCCCAGCAATTTGACCCGCGCCTGAGCTGGGACGATGTGGCGTGGATCAAGCGGTGCTGGGGCGGCAAGCTGATCATCAAGGGCATTCTCGATGTGGAGGATGCGCGCTTGGCAGCCGATTGCGGTGCCGATGCGTTGGTGGTGAGTAACCACGGTGGCCGCCAGCTTGATGGCGCGCCGTCGAGCATCAGCCAATTGCCGGCGATTGTCGAGGCCGTGGGCAACCGCATTGAAGTGTGGCTCGACGGCGGTATTCGTTCCGGCCAGGACGTGCTCAAGGCCATGGCGCTGGGCGCCAAGGGCACCATGATTGGCCGCCCGCACTTGTATGGGCTAGGGGCTATGGGCGAGGCGGGCGTGACCAAGGCCCTCGATATCATCGCCCGCGAACTGGATGTGTCGATGGCGCTCTGTGGCTATAAGGATATACGCGAAGTGAATCGCGAAATCCTGTTGCCCGGTACCTTTCCTGGAAGCACGGCTTGAGCAAAAAAAACGTAAAAATATAAAAAGAGTTGTCCACGAAAACCGTGGGTATCTCTGTGGATAACTTTGCGAAGGCCCGGCAGCGTTGGCGATTTCAGCGAAGGTCATTATTTGATCAACTTGTATTTCGGGCCAACATGGCCAGGGTTTGCGCTTGACAGCCAAGCGCTAACCCAGTGCCGAAAAGCGTATTTATGAGGCGTTATCGCGGCCTGTGGAGTGTGTTACCACCTGAGCCGGCATCTTCGTGCGCATCAGGTTTTCCAGCGCCTGGCCATAGCTGCGTCCGGCGAGGTTCATGCTGTTGTTATGGCTGGCACCTGGCACCAGCAACAGGTGTTTGGGTTGCTGGGCGGCTTCGAATAACTGCTGGCTGAAGCGCGGCGGCACGTAGCGGTCGTCGAGGCCGTGGACCACCAGCAGCGGCATGTGGATGTCGGCAATCTTGTCGATGGAATCGAACTTCTGCGACAGCAACCAGCGTACCGGCAATGAGGTGTTGGCAACGGCCGTGGCGACATCCGCCAGGGAGGTGAACGTGGACTCGATCACCAGCCCACGCACCGGCAATGGCACCTGCTTGCCCAACTCGGCAGCGAGGTCGATGGCGACCGCGCCACCCAGGGAGTGCCCGTAGATCAGGCGTTTGCCGGGGTCTGGTTGCAGGGTCTGGAAACGCTCCCAGGCAATGCGTGCGTCCTCGTACACCGTGGCTTCCGAGGGCAGGTCGCCCTGGCTTTGGCCAAAGCCGCGATAGTCGATGGCCAGGACCGAAAAGCCCAGGGCATGCAGTTGCTCGATGCGAAACAATTGGCCCGTGAGGTTCCAGCGTACCCCGTGCAGGTAGAGGATGGCGGGCGCGTCTTTGTTGGCTGCCGGGTACCACCAGCCATGAATGTTCTGCCCTGCTTTGAAACTGGCGGGCGTGAGTTCGAATTCCTGCACCGCCTTGGGCAGGCCGGTGTACCAGCCGGCGGTTCCCGGCTCGATGCGAAACACAAGTTCGCGCTCCTTGTGTTGCAACACGGCGCAGCCGACCGGCAGGCCGACAATCAACACGGCCATGCACAGCCAGACAAGCCAGCGCAGGCCCCGGCGGGGCATAGAAACAGAAGACATGAAGGTTCCAGAACAAAGATGAAGCACGGGTTTTACCAGATGGCCTGGGCGGGTAGGCATTAATGCGACGGCCGTGACGGATGAAAGTGTTACAGCATTGAACAATCCTCGCGCGGGTTGATAGGGTGGACGGCTCGAACCTGCCCTACCTGCAAAGGCCCGCACATGAACAACAGCCCCGTGCGCATCACCGCCGAAGAAACCCTCTCGGACAACTGGTACCTGCTGAAGAAATACAGCTTCGACCTGCGCCGTCGCGACGGCAGTTGGCAAGCCCAGACCCGCGAGGTGTATGACCGGGGCAACGGTGCGACCATCCTGTTGTACAACCGTGAGCAACGCACAGTCTTGCTGATTCGCCAGTTCCGCATGCCCACTTTCGTCAACGATTACCCCGGCTACCTGATTGAAGCGGCGGCCGGTTTGCTCGATAACGCCAGCGCCGAAGAACGCATCCGCCTGGAGGCCGAGGAAGAGACCGGCTATCGCGTCGGGCATGTTGAGAAAATCTACGCGGCGTTCATGAGCCCGGGATCTGTGACGGAGCGGATTCACTTTTTTATCGGTGAATACCAGCCAGGCGACCGAGTGGGAGCGGGCGGAGGCCTGGAAGAAGAGGGCGAGGATATCGAGGTACTGGAGCTGGGCTTTGAGCAGGCACTGGCGATGGTGCAGAGCGGGGAGATTGTGGATGGCAAGACGATTATGTTGTTGCAGCATCTGGAGCTGCGGATGTTGAAAGAGGGGTGGTGAGGTATGCCTTCATGTGCATAGGTATCTACACAACTTTGGCACGACGCTGAATCTGTGGCGAGGGAGCTTGCTCCCGTGACGGCCTGGCAGCCGACACAGATATAACTGATGCCCCGCGATCCAATGTGGGAGCTGGCTTGCCTGCGATGGCGGCCTTCTGGTCGACCATTTAGTTGGGTTGGAATGCGTACATATCCATTCCTGCGGTAACGGCCACCTAGGGTTCCGCTCTTACAGCGGCTCACTTTTGAAAAGCGCAAAAGTAAGCAAAACGCTCTTGCCCCACCACTCGGCACCTCGCTTAGGCTCGGTGTGCCCGTAATCCGCCAGTGATTTGGGGGGCCGCCGCCACGCGCCATCCATGGCGCGGGGCGGCTAAACCGGCATCCCTGCCGGTTTACCCCCCAAATCCCTGTCGAATTCCGGCCAGCGTGGTTTAACGGGGCGCCTAAGATCAAAAGCAGATCAAGATCAAGATCAAGAGCGGCTCGCTTCGCATCGTTTTAACCGTTGAGCTTACAGACTTAAGTAGATACCTATGCCTTCATGTGGGAGCTGGCAATTAGCAGACTGACGGTTATTGTCAGAAATTTCCCACAGGAGTACAAATGTACTCCATGACAAACCTGACTCCCCGCCGCACCGCCATCCTGACCTTCATTCGCGAGCGCATCGCGCAACAAGGCCAGCCTCCCAGCCTCGCCGAGATCGCCGAGGCGTTCGGCTTCGCCTCGCGCAGCGTCGCCCGCAAGCATGTGGTGGCGCTGACCGAAGCTGGGTTTATCGAGGTCAACCCCAACCAGGCCCGTGGCATTCGCTTGCTCAATCAACCTGCGCGTCCCGAGTGGCTGGATGTACCGGTGCTCGGTCGTGTGGCGGCCGGTCGGCCGATTGGCGCCGATGCCGAGGTGCACAGCCGCTTGCAACTGGACCCCGCCACTTTCGCCAAAACCCCCGATTACCTGCTGCGGGTGCAGGGCGATTCGATGATTGAAGATGGCATTCTCGATGGCGACCTGGTGGGCGTGCGCCGCAGTGCCGAAGCCTTGAACGGGCAGATTGTGGTGGCGCGCCTGGACGGCGACGTCACCATCAAGCGTTTCGAGCGCAGTGGCGACAGGGTTCGCCTGTTGCCGCGCAACCCGGCCTATCAACCCATCGTGGTCGGGCCCGAGCAGGACCTGGCCATCGAAGGCGTGTTCTGCGGCCTGGTGAGGCAAGGCTGATGGGCGCCGTGGTTGCCCTGGACTCGCTGTTCAATGGCGGGCGAGTCTGGAAGGGCCGGCCCGCCGCGCCCCCGGCCAGCGTGCACCCCACGGGGCTGGCGGCGCTGGATGCGGTGCTGCCCAGTGGCGGCTGGCCGGAATCGGCCTTGAGTGAAATCCTGATGGCCCAGGACGGGGTGGGCGAGTTGCAACTGGTGCTGCCTACCCTGGCGCGCCTGTCGGCCTTGGGCGAGCGCATTGTGCTGGTGGCGCCGCCCTATACCCCCTATCCCCATGCGTGGCAGAACGCCGGGGTGGATGTGCGCCAGCTGTCCATCATCCGGGCCGAGGAGCGTGACGCGTTGTGGGCGGTGGAGCAATGCCTGCGTTCTGGCAGTTGCGGGGCGGTGTTGTGTTGGCCGCGCAAGGCCGATGATCGTGCCTTGCGGCGTTTGCAGGTGGCGGCCGAAACCGGGCAGACCCTGGCGTTTGCCTGGCGCTCCCTGAGCGAGGCGATCAATGCCTCGCCTGCCGCCCTGCGCCTGGCGGTCGAGGCCAGGCCCGCGCAAGTGCGGGTGCTCAAGTGCCGTGGCGGGCTGGCCCATCCGGCGCCAATTGCCCTGGCGGGGCATTGAGGTTGCCATGCGTTGGGTGTGTATTGTCTTCCCGCAATTGGCGCTGGACGGGGCACAGCGTGTGCACCCCGAACCCGAGCAGCCGCTGGCGCTGCTGGCCGGCACGCCGCAGCGGCGTGTACTGCAAACCGTCAACGCCGCCGCCCGCGCCTTGGGCCTGCGCCCCGGGCAATCGTTGACGGCGGCCCATGCCCTGGTCAAGCACTTTGCCTGTGTGGAATACGACCCGTTGGAGATCGAGCGCCTGCAGCAGTTTCTGGCCGCCTGGGCCTACCGGTTCAGCTCCCAGGTCAGCCTGTATTACCCACGGGCCTTGTTGTTCGAGATCGAATCGAGCCTGGGCCTGTTCGGCCCCTGGCCGCAACTTGAGGCGCGTTTGCGCAAAGAGCTGACCGAACTTGGCTTTCGTCATCGCATCGTCGCTGCGCCCAACCCGGCGGCGGCGCGGATATTGGCAAACGGCTACGACGGCCTGGCCGTGGCCGATGACAGCGCCCTGATGCAGGCCCTGGCGTCGCTGCCTGTCGACCGTGCAGGCCTTGAACCCCAGGCCGCCACCGCCTTGTCGCGCATGGGCCTGCGCAGCCTGGCCCAGGTGCAGGCCTTGCCCCGGCATACCCTGGCGCGACGTTTTGACGCCAGCCTGCTCAAGCACCTCGACGCCCTGAGCGGGCAGCGGCCATTGGCCCTGGATTTTTATCAACCGCCCGACCAGTTCGATGCACGCATCGAGTTGAATTTCGATGTGCAATCCCACCAGGCGCTGTTGTTCCCCTTGCGGCGTTTGACCGGCGACCTGTCCGCTTTCCTGTGCGGCCGCGACAGTGGCGTGCAGCGCTTTGACCTGCACCTGGAACACGCCCAGGCACAAGACAGCGTGATCAAGGTGGGCCTGCTCAGTGCCGAGCGCGAGCCTTCGATGTTGTTCGAACTGGCCCGTGGGCGCCTGGAGCAGGTACAGGTCACCGCGCCGGTGCGAGGGGTGCGCCTGGTGGCCGAGGACTTGCCGGTGTTCGTGCCGCAACGCCAGGACCTGTTCGACGACCGCCCGCAACAAACCCTGCCGTGGGAACAGTTGCGCGAACGCCTGCGTGCACGCCTGGGGGATGAGGCGGTGCAGGGCCTGCGTTTTCAGGCCGACCATCGCCCCGAATGCGCCTGGCAGGCTGCGACCGACCACCAGGCGTGCCCGAGCTTGAACAAGGTCCGCCGCCCAGGCTGGTTATTGCCGCAACCGACCTTGCTGGCCGAACACGGCGTACAGATCCTGATGGGTCCGGAGCGCATTGAATCGGGCTGGTGGGATGGCGCCGATGTCCGCCGCGACTATTACCTGGTCCAGACCCGCGCCGGCCAGCAGGGTTGGGCCTATCGCACGGTGGGGCAAGGCGATGGGCTGTGGTTGCAAGGGTGGTTTGCATGAGCATCCCCTCAGCTGGAGCGCACTTACTGTGGCGAGCAAGCTTGCTTGCGCTGGGGTGCGTAGCGCCCCCAATAAAAGCCGGAGACTGCTGCGCAGTCAGCGGGAGCAAGCTCCCTCGCCACAGCAAGCTCGCTCCTACAACAGGGGGTGGGGGCGCATGAATTATGCCGAGCTGCACTGCCTGTCCAATTTCAGCTTCCAGCGTGGTGCCTCCAGTGCGCTGGAGCTTTTCGAGCGCGCCAAGCGCCAAGGCTACAGCGCCCTGGCGATTACCGATGAATGCACGCTGTCAGGCATCGTGCGTGCCTGGCAAGCCGCCAAAGCCGTGGACTTGCCGTTGATTATCGGCAGCGAAATGCACATCGAAAATGGCCCGAAACTGGTGCTGCTGGTGGAGAACCTGAGCGGTTACCAGCACCTGTGCCGGCTGATCACCCTGGCCCGGCGTCGGGCTGAAAAGGGCAGTTATCGCCTGCTACAGGAAGATTTCGAGCAACCGTTGCCCGGCCTGTTGGCGTTGTGGGTGGCGCAAGACCGCGACACCCAGGCCAGCCTCGACTGGCTGCGCCGCACCTTCGACCAGCGCCTGTGGCTGGCGGTACACCTGCACTGTGGGCAGGACGATGCGCGCCATCTGCAACAGCGCTTGCAACTGGCCCACAGCCTGCAAATCCCTGCCGTGGCCTGCGGCGATGTGCATATGCATGCGCGAGGCCGCCGTGCCCTGCAAGACACCATGACCGCCATCCGTCACCACGTGCCGGTGGCCGAAGCTGGCACGCGCCTGCACCCCAATGGCGAACGCCACCTGCGCAGCCTCGACGCGCTGGCGGCGCTGTACCCCCAGGCCTTGCTGGATGAAACCCTCGCCCTCGCGCGGCGCTGCACCTTCGACCTCGGCCAGTTGCGCTATCACTATCCACGCGAGCTGGTACCCGCGGGGCATGACGCCCAATCCTGGCTGCGCACCCTCACCGAAGAAGGCATCGCCCAGCGCTGGCCCGAAGGCATCGACGACAAGACCTTGCAGCAAATCCATCGTGAACTGCAGCTGATCAGCGAGCTGGGTTACGAAAGCTATTTCCTTACGGTGCATGACATCGTGCGTTTCGCCCGCAGCCGTTCGATCCTGTGCCAGGGCCGTGGTTCGGCGGCTAACTCGGCGGTGTGTTTTGCCCTGGGCATCACCGAAATCAACCCGAGCCTTACCAACCTGCTGTTCGAGCGCTTCCTGTCCAAAGAGCGCAACGAGCCGCCGGACATCGACGTGGATTTTGAGCACGAGCGCCGCGAAGAGGTGCTGCAATACGTGTTCCAGCGCTATGGCCGCACCCGTGCAGCCTTGACGGCGGTAGTCAGCAGTTACCACGCCACGGGCGCGGTACGTGATGTGGCCAAGGCCCTCGGGCTGCCGGCGGACCAGATCAACGCCTTGGCCGATTGCTGCGGGCGCTGGAGCGATGAGGCGCCGCCGTTGGAGCGCCTGCGTGAAAGCGGCTTCGACCCGGACAGCCCACTGCTGCGGCGTGTCTTGACGTTGACCCAGCAACTGATCGGTTTTCCGCGGCACCTGTCCCAGCACCCTGGCGGCTTTGTGATCAGCGAATACCCGCTGGACACCCTGGTGCCGGTGGAAAATGCGGCCATGGCCGAGCGCACCATTATCCAGTGGGACAAAGACGACCTCGACGCCGTCGGTTTGCTCAAGGTGGACATCCTTGCCCTGGGCATGCTCAGCGCGATCCGCCGCTGCTTCGATTTGCTGCGCCGACATCGCCACCGGGACTTGAGCCTGGCCACGATTCCCAAGGAAGACCCGGCCACCTACGCCATGATCAGCAAGGCCGACACCATCGGTGTGTTCCAGATCGAGTCGCGGGCGCAGATGTCGATGTTGCCCCGGCTCAAGCCGCAGACGTTTTATGACCTGGTGATCGAGGTTGCCATTGTGCGGCCTGGGCCGATCCAGGGCGGCATGGTGCATCCGTACTTGCGTCGGCGGAACAATGAAGAGCCCACAACCTATCCCTCGCCCGCACTGGAGGCCGTATTGAAACGCACCCTGGGCATCCCGCTGTTCCAGGAACAGGTGATGCAAATCGCCATGGTCGCCGCCGACTACAGCCCCGGCGAGGCCGACCAGTTGCGCCGCTCCATGGCCGCCTGGAAACGCCACGGCGGCCTAGAGCCCCATCAGCAGCGCCTGCGCACCGGCATGCTGAAGAATGGCTACACCGAAGCCTTTGCCGCGCAGATTTTCGAGCAGATCAAAGGCTTTGGCAGCTATGGTTTCCCGGAGTCCCACGCCGCCAGTTTCGCCTTGCTGACCTATGCCAGTTGCTGGCTCAAATGCCATGAGCCGGCGGCCTTCGCCTGCGCCCTGATCAACAGCTGGCCCATGGGCTTCTACAGCCCGGACCAGATCCTGCAGGACGCCCGGCGCCATCGCTTGCAGATCCGCCCGGTGGATGTGCAGGCCAGCGACTGGGAATGCAGCCTGGAGCCCATCGACGGCCAGCAACCGGCGATTCGCCTGGGCTTGCGCATGATCTCGGGGTTTCGCGAGGACGACGGGCGGCGTATCGAAGCGGCGAGGCAGCAGCGGCGGTTCAACGACATCGCTGACCTGGACGCGCGCGCCGGGCTGGATACGCGTGCCCAGGCGCTGTTGGCGGATGCCGGGGCCTTGCGCGCCCTGGCCGGCAACCGCCATCAGGCGCGCTGGGACGTGGCCGGTGTGCATCAGCAACTGGGCTTGTTTGCCGGCCTGCCGAGCCCCGATGAAACGCGGGTGGCATTACCCGAGCCCACGGTAGGCGAAGATTTGCACGCCGATTACGCCACCCTCGGTACGACCCTGGGGCCCCATCCCCTGGCACTATTGCGCGCCGAGTTACGCCGGCGCCGCTGCCGCAGTTCCCAGGAGTTGCTGACGGTGGAACATGGGCGCAACGTGAGCATCGCCGGGCTGGTCACTGGCCGCCAGCGCCCAGGCACGGCGAGCGGCGTGACCTTTGTCACCCTGGAGGATGAGTTCGGCAACCTCAATGTGGTGGTCTGGCGCGACCTGGCCGAGCGTCAGCGCCAGGCGCTGGTGGGCTCGCGTTTGCTCAAGGTGGACGGCCGTTGGGAGGCGGTAGGTGAGGTGCGGCATTTGATCGCGGGGCGCCTCACCGATTTGACGCCGTTGCTGGATGGAATGGTGGTGCGCAGCCGGGATTTTCATTGAGTTCCAGGGGTTTGTGCATTCCTCTGTGTTCAGGATGAAACCATCCACCGCTGGCGCGCTCCAAAACTTGCGACTGTCTTGTCCCTGCACAGAGCCCAATCATGCAATTTTTATCCAACCCCCATGGCTGTGAAGGCTGGGCCGGCGAAATGGCCCAGCGGATTCGCACGTTCGACTGGTCAAGTACCGACCTTGGCCCCTTGGATCAGTGGTCCACGAGCCTGGCTTGCACCGTGCAAATGATGCTCGCCTCACCCGTGCCGATGGTGATGCTGTGGGGGCGGGCGGGGTACATGATCTACAACGACAGCTATTCGGTATTTGCCGGCGGGCGCCATCCCTACCTCTTGGGCACTCCGGTAGAACTGGGCTGGCCGGAAGTGGCCGAGTTCAATCGGCATGTGGTGGATACGTGCCTGGCGGGCGGTACCTTGTCGTTCAATAACAAGGAGCTGGTGTTATCGCGTCACGGCCAACCGGAAAGCGTATGGCTGGACCTCTATTACAGCCCCGTGGCCGGGGACAACCAACAGCCGGCCGGGGTGCTGGCGATTGTGGTGGAAACCACTGAACTGGTGAAGTCCGAGCGGGTGCGCCAGGAGCTCACCCATAATCTGGAGCAACGCGTAGCCGCTGAAGTGCAGGCGCGGTCTGCCGCAGAAGACCAGTTGCGCCAGTCACAGAAGCTGGAAGCGATTGGCGGCCTGACCGGTGGCGTGGCCCATGACTTCAATAACCTGCTGCAAGTGATCGCCGGCAACCTGCATTTGCTCGCCCGGCATGAGCCGGACAATTGTCAGGTGCAACGTCGCGTCACCGCGGCCATCGCCGCCGTGGAGCGAGGGGCCAAGCTGTCGTCGCAACTGCTGGCCTTTGCCCGTCGCCAGCCCTTGTCTCCGGCGGTGTACAACCCGCAGCGCATCTACGCCGGCCTGGGCGAGCTGTTGCAACGGGCGTTGGGGGAAACCATCCATATCGACGTGCAACTGCCCCAGGACTCCTGGTGCATCAATGTCGACCGCAACCAGCTGGAAAACGCGCTGCTCAACCTGGCGATCAACGCCCGCGATGCCATGCAAGGCGAGGGTGTGATTCGTATCACCGGGGAAAACGTCATCCTCAACCCGGACGATTGCATCGGTAAAAGCATCAAGCCCGGCGAATACGTGCGCCTGGCAGTGGCCGACACCGGCGTGGGCATGTCCGAGGCGACCCTCAAGCGCGCATTCGAACCCTTCTTTACCACCAAGCGCGAAGGCCACGGCACCGGCCTGGGGTTGAGCATGGTGTTCGGTTTTGTGCGCCAAAGTGGCGGGCACGTGGACATGTGGAGCGAGGAGGGCAAGGGCTCGGTGGTGCAGATGTATTTCCCCCACTGCCTGGAGCCTGAATGCCTCGACGACTACAGTGATGCGGACCTGCAAGGCGGCGGCCAGGAAACCATCCTGGTGGTCGAGGACAACGAAGGCGTGCGCCTGACGGTGGTCGAGTTGCTGCAGCAGTCGGGTTATACCGTACTGACCGCCGAGGATGGCGACCGCGCGATGCAAGTGTTGCAGCGCGGCGTGTCGCCGGACCTGATCTTCACCGATGTGGTGATGCCGGGTCGGGTCAAGAGCACCGACCTGGCCACCTGGGCCCGCGCGCAGAACCCGCCGGTGCCGGTGCTGTTTACCTCGGGCCACACCCGCGACATTCTGTCTTCCAATCATCTGCTCAGCGCCGATATCCACCTGCTGAGCAAACCCTACAGCCCCGATGCCCTGACCCAACGCGTGCGCAGGGTGCTAAGCGCAAGACAAGGTTGCCCATGACTTCACAGCGCAACATCCCACCGCTCACCGCCCGGCAAACGGGCTTTGTCAGGGTGCGTGGCGCCCGTGAACATAATTTGCGCAATGTCGATGTGGATATTCCCCGGGACGCCCTGGTGGTGTTTACCGGCGTGTCTGGCTCCGGCAAATCGTCCCTGGCGTTTTCCACGGTGTACGCGGAGGCCCAGCGCCGCTATTTCGAATCGGTGGCGCCCTATGCGCGGCGCTTGATCGACCAGGTCGGCGTGCCGGACGTAGACAGCATCGAAGGCTTGCCGCCTGCCGTGGCCCTGCAACAGCAACGGGGTACACCCAGTGCGCGCTCGTCGGTGGGCAGTGTCACCACCTTGTCGAGCTTGATCCGCATGCTCTATTCCCGCGCCGGCCGCTATCCGAAAGGGCAGGCCATGTTGTATGCCGAGGACTTCTCGCCGAACCTGCCCCAGGGCGCGTGCCCGCAATGCCACGGCCTGGGCCGCGTGTATGAAGTGACCGAAGCGCTGATGGTGCCCGATCCGTCCTTGACCATCCGCCAGCGTGCAGTGGCGTCCTGGCCGTTGGCGTGGCAGGGCCAGAACCTGCGCGACATCCTCGTGACCCTGGGTTATGACGTGGACATCCCGTGGCGCGAGCTGCCGAAAAAGCAGCGCGACTGGATCCTGTTCACCGAAGAAACCCCCACCGTACCGGTGTACGCCGGCTTCACCCCGCAGCAGACCCGCGAGGCGTTGAAACGCAAGTTGGAGCCCAGTTACCAAGGCACCTTCAGCGGCGCTCGGCGCTATATCCTGCACACCTTCGCCCACACCCAAAGCGCGCTGATGAAAAAGCGTGTATCGCAGTTCATGCAAGGCAGTGCCTGCCCATTGTGCAAGGGCAAACGCCTGAACCAGGCGGCGTTGTCGGTGAAGTTTGCCGGGGTGGATATCGGTGAGCTGTCGCAATTGTCCCTGGCGCAATTGGCCGAGTTGCTGCAGCCGGTGGCCGCGGGGCACGACACGATGAAGCTGTCGGTGGAAAAACGCCTGGCGGCCCAGCGCATCGCCCAGGACCTGCTCGAACGGGTCAACACCTTGATCGAACTGGGCCTGGGCTATCTGTCCCTGGAGCGCAGCACGCCGACCCTGTCGTCCGGGGAACTGCAGCGTCTGCGCCTGGCTACCCAATTGGGCTCGCAGTTGTTCGGTGTTATTTATGTGCTCGATGAGCCTTCGTCGGGCCTGCACCCGGCGGATGGCGAAGCATTGTTCACCGCGCTTGATCGTTTGAAGGCCGCGGGCAATTCGCTGTTTGTGGTGGAACATGACCTGGAAACCATGCGCCGCGCCGACTGGCTGATCGACGTGGGCCCGGCTGCCGGCGAACATGGCGGGCAAGTGCTGTACAGCGGGCCGCCCGCAGGGTTGGCGGATGTCGAGGCCTCGCAGACCCGCGAATACCTGTTTGCCTCACCTCGCCCGGCCAATGTGCCAAGCCGCGAGCCGGCCGGTTGGCTGAAGCTCAAAGGCGTGACGCGAAACAACCTGAAAGATTTGAACGTGGATTTCCCGCTGGGCTGTTTCACCGCGGTGACGGGGATTTCCGGCTCGGGCAAATCCAGCCTGGTCAGCCAGGCGCTGCTGGAATTGGTGGGCACGGGCCTGGGGCGTGTGCTGGAAAGCGACGATGAACCGAGCCTGGAAGATGCTGCACCGCAAGCCAGTGGCGGGCGCATCAGCGCCGGGCTCGAGCACATTCAGCGCCTGGTGCAGGTGGACCAGAAGCCCATCGGCCGCACGCCGCGTTCCAACCTGGCGACCTACACCGGGCTGTTCGACAACGTGCGCAAACTGTTTGCCGCCACGCCAGCGGCCAAGAAACGCAATTACGATGCCGGGCAGTTCTCCTTCAACGTCGCCAAGGGCCGTTGCCCGAACTGTGAGGGTGAAGGTTTTGTCAGCGTTGAATTGCTGTTCATGCCCAGCGTGTACGCGCCATGCCCGACCTGTCACGGCGCGCGCTATAACCCCGACACCCTGGCGATCAAATGGCAGGGCTTGAACATCGCCCAGGTGCTGGGGCTGACGGTGGAGCAAGCGGTGCAGGTGTTTGCCGAGCAGCCGGGCATCCTGCGTTCGTTAGTCGTGTTGCGCGATATCGGCCTGGGTTATCTGCGCCTCGGGCAGCCGGCCACCGAGTTGTCTGGCGGTGAGGCACAGCGCATCAAGCTCGCTACCGAGTTGCAACGCAATGCCCGGGGCGCCACCTTGTATGTGCTGGACGAGCCGACCACCGGGTTGCACCCCAGGGACGTCGATCGTTTGCTCAGCCAACTGAACCAGTTGGTGGATGCGGGGCATACGGTGGTTGTGGTGGAGCATGAAATGCGCGTGGTGGCCCAAAGTGACTGGGTGATTGATATCGGGCCGGGAGCAGGGGACTTGGGCGGGAGAGTCGTGGCGTGTGGGGCGCCGCAGAAGGTGGCCAAGAGCAAGACCAGCCGGACTGCGCCGTTTCTTGCTCGGGAGCTGGTCTGACTGGAGGCTGGCCTTTTGTGGGAGCTGGCTTGCCTGCGATGATGGCCCCCAGCCGACCCCTATCTGCCTGATCCAACACGATCCATTTGCATTGTCTGTGGAAGCAGTGTTTGGCTCAGCGGATCGAGTCCAGCATGCGCCCCAACATGGCATCACATCCCGCCAATTGCGCTACGCTCACAAACTCATCCGGCTTATGCCCCTGCTCCATGCTCCCGGGCCCGCATACCACGGTGGGAATGCCTGCCGCATCAAACAGCCCGCCTTCGGTGCCAAACGCTACGGTGCCGAACGCTTGCGAGCCGCAAAACGCCGCAATCAGCTGCGCCGCCTGGCTGTGCTCATCCGTGACCAGCCCCGGGTAGGCCGACAGCTCTGTGAACCGAATGGAGCTCTGCTTGCTGACCGCCTGCATACGCGGCAGTACCTGCTGCATGGCGTACGCTTGCAGTTCTTGAGCGACTTCAGCGGGGTCCGAGGCGGGCAGGGCGCGTACTTCAAAGTCAAAGCGACAATCGGCCGGGACGATGTTCAATGCCTTGCCACCACTGATCAGGCCGGTCTGTACCGTGCTGAAAGGTGGGTTGAAACGTGGGTCTTGGTGCGAACGCAAGCGCTGGCCGATGCGCCCGAGTTCGCAGATCAGATCGGCGGCATGTTCGATCGCATTCACCCCCGAGGGCGCATACGCCGAATGACATGCTTGACCCTGTATGTCGCAGCGCATTGCCAACTTGCCCTTATGACCCAACACCGGTTTGAGTTCGGTCGGTTCGCCGATGATGCACAGCATGGGTTTCACCGGGCGCTGTTCCAGAACAGCGAGCAATGAGCGTACGCCCAGGCATCCGACTTCTTCATCGTAGGACAGGGCGATATGCACCGGCAGGCGCAACGGTGTTTTGACCAGTGCGGGTACCAACGCCAGTACGCACGCGATATACCCCTTCATGTCGGCGGTGCCGCGCCCGAACAGCTTGCCGTCACGCTCGGTCAACGTGAACGGCGGCAGGGTCCAGGGTTGCCCATCCACTGGCACCACGTCGGTATGCCCCGACAGCACGATACCTGGCAGCTCAACCGGGCCGACGCTGGCAAACAGGTTGGCCTTGGTGCGTTGCGCGTTGTAGACCAACTCGCTGGCGATACCAAACCCGGCCAGGTAATCGCGCACAAACTCGATCAACTGAAGGTTGGACTCACGGCTGGTGGTGTCGAAGCCCACCAGCGTTTCCAGCAGGTCGCGGCTGCGGCTCATCGCTCGTCTCCGGCCACGCCGTAGCCGGGGGAGCGGTCGGGGGCGAGGGCGCGATCGATATAGTCCTGTACCTGTGGGCGGTAGGCGTCCCAGAGTTTTTGCAATTCGCCAATCGGCGCTTCGTCGGCCCAATCCACGCGCAAGTTGATGATCGGCCAAGTCAACTCGCCCACCACCACCAGCGCGGCGGAATGCACCGGACCGGCTTCGCCACCGGCGGCGATGGCGGCATGCATCGCTGCCAGCAACCGGTCTGCGAGCTGGCCTTCGCCCTGTTCAAAGGCCGAGACCATCGCGGTGATGACTTCACGGTCGGCGAGCATATTGCCCGCCGCCACGCATTGCTCGCCCGATACCGCGTGATGGGTACCCAGGGTCTGGCTGCCGCTGAAATGCACGCTACGGCCCAGGTGGTCTATCGCCGTCAGTTGTCGATACTGGCTGTAGCCGTTGCGGGTGAGTGCTTTGTCGACGGCATCGTCTGGGGCCAGGCCCTGTTCCAGCCCGTCGAGCACGTCTGGGCCGAGGGCCGGCAAGGTGATGTTCTGGGTCGATACCGCGCCCACGCCGGGCCGCAGCCATGGGCAGCGAGCGCCTACGGCGATACTTGATGAGCTGATGGCAACGCCCAACTGGCCGGTTTCCGCGCAGCGGCCAACGATTGAAAAGGTCATGGCTAGCCTCCTTACTCTGGGATAACCGCGATCACATCAATTTCCATCAGCCACTGCGGCTGGCCCAGGGCCGAGACCACCAGCCCGGTGGAAATCGGGAATACGCCCTTGAGCCACTTGCCCACTTCCTGATACACCGGCTCGCGGTAGCGTGGGTCGATCAAGTAGGTGGTGGTTTTGACGATGTGGCTGAGGTCGCTGCCGGCTTCTTCGAGCAGTTGCTTGACGTTTTTCATCGCCTGTTCGGCCTGGGCCCGAGGGTCGCCGAGGCCCACCAGGTTGCCATCGAAATCAGTGCCCACCTGGCCGCGTACATACACGGTGTTGCCGGCGCGCACGGCCTGGCACAGGTCGTTATCCAGGCTCTGGTTGGGATAGGTTTCTTTGGTGTTGAACATGCGGATGCGAGTGTGAGTAGGCATCAAAAAACTCCAGGAAAAAGTGATCAGGCGCTGACAGGGGTCTGGCGGGCAACCGGCGCAGCTTCGCGGTACTCGAGGTACTGACGCTGGATAGCGATATGGTCGGCTACGTATTTGGCGTCGTGCCACACCCCCCAGATAAACGACGAGCCACGCCGCGATTGCCATGGCAAACCGAGGAAGTAGATGCCGGCTTCGCTGGATACACCACGTTGGTGTTGCGGCTTGCCGGCGGCGTCGAAAGCGTCCACCTGTAGCCAGCTGTAGTCCACGACAAACCCGGTGGCCCAGATGATCGAGGTGATGCCCGCTTGGGCCAGGTCCAGCGTCAGGATTGGCTGCTTGATGCATTCAGCGTCGGGAAACACGCGACGTGCTTCGGGCTCCAGGGGCAGGTCGAGACCATTGCGTTCGATATACGCGTCGGCCGCGTCCAGCAGGGCCCGGTAGTTCTCATCCCCGCGTGCCAGGTTTTCCACCAGGTTGGGTTGGAACGTCGCCACCGTACCGTCGAAGGCTTGGGTCAGGCCAACCAGGGTCATGCCTTGCTGGGCCAGTTCACGGAAGTCGATGGTCTTGCCGCCGTGGGCGCCGCTCACAGCAATGGTCACGTGTTCACGGCCAGGTTTCATCGCCGCCTGGTCCCACTCGCCCAGAACCCCCAGCCACCAGCAGAAATCCCGGTTGCGATAGGCGCGGGGCGGGCGGTCATGGGCGCCTACCGACAGGTAGACCTGGCGACCGGCGCGCTGCAGTTCATCGGCGATTTGTACGCCGGAAGAACCGGCGCCCACCACTAATACGGCGCCTGCCGGCAGTTGCCCTGGGTTGCGATAGTCGGCGGAATGGATCTGGTGCAGTGCCGTGCCTGTAGGCGCTATGCCTGGAATCACGGGCTTCTGGAATGGCCCGGTGGCGGCGACCACGCGGTTGGCTTCGATCACACCTTCACTGGTGTGCACGGTGAAGCCGGGGCGGCCGATGTTACGTACCACTGACGTCACGTCCACGCCAGTGCGGATCGGCGCATTGAATTTGCGTGCGTAGGCTTCAAAGTAATCGGCGACACGCTCTTTTGGCGCGAAGCCATCGGCAGGGACGTCGTCGAATTCCAGACCGGGGAAGCGGTCATGCCAGGCCGGGCCGTTGGCGACCAACGAGTCCCAGCGCCCGGTGCGCCAGCGTTCGGCGATACGGCTGCGCTCCAGCACCAGGTGCGGCACGCCTTGCTTGCTCAAATGCTCGCTCATGGCCACGCCAGCCTGACCTGCGCCCACCACCAGCGTGTCTATTTTTGTTATTGCTTGAGTCATGTGTCTGTCCTTGCGTAATGCAGTTGGATTCAGCTTGGGCATGACGTCAAGTTAGGGGGCGGGCGGTGATTAATAAAATATTATTAAGTTGGGAATTGAGCATAAATATCGGATGCAGAGGGGGCTGTAGGAGCTAGCTTGCTCGCGAAAAACGTCAACGCTAACGCGTGTTTTCTGAGTCAACGCGGCGCCTGTGGTTTTCTCGCGAGTAAGCTCGCTCCTACAAACAGCTTAGAGCTCTCCGGAGTACTTCACCGCCGCCGCCGCCCGCGACGGTACCTTCAGACTGCGCAGCAGGGAGGACACATGAATGCGCACGGTAAACGGCGAGATATCCAGGGCCTTGGCGATTTCCTTGTTGGTCTTGCCCTGGGCAATCAGGCGCAACACTTCCTGCTGGCGGGTGGTAAGGGTATGAGTGTCCAGCGGCAGCAGGCCCGACGGCGCGAACTTGACCAGCACTTCGCCGGCGCGTATCGCCAGCAGCGCCTGGCCGATCTCGTCCGGGGCGATGTTCTTGCCGATAAAACCGTCGACGCCCAAGGCCATGACTTGTTCGATCAGCGCAGGGTCGTCGACCATCGACACCACCACCAAGGTGGTGCGTCGCAGTTGCTGGCGCAGTTCGGCCAGTTGGCTGATGCAGGTCAGGCCGGGAAAGCGCAAATCGAGGATCAGGGTATCGACCTCGCCCGCCTCGCGCAGCAACGTATTCACCGTGGCCAGGTCGCCGGCCTCTTGCACCTGGGCGTCGGGCAGCAAGCGTTGCACGGTGCGCGCCATGCCTTCGCGAAACATGGGGTGGTCGTCGGCGATGATGATCCGGCCGGTCATGGTGAGCTCCTTCCTGGGGCCAGGTTGTGTCGAGGCATGCTACTTTATTTACTGTCGGCGCAGGAGCGAGCTTGCTCGCGAAGCACGCCCAGGCACCACGTACTTCCAGGTAAAACGCGTTGTCGCTGACGTTTTTTCGCGAGCAAGCTCGCTCCTACAGATGATAGGTCAAGGATATGACGATGAGCCCCGAGACCAACTCCGAACTCGATCAGGCTAATCTGCGCATCGTGGTGGCCAGCATCGCTATCGTTTACATCGGCGTGCTGGGCTTTTTGCCTGGGCAGTCGTTGGACACCTATCTGCCGGTGATCCTGTATATCTTCGTGTTCCTGCTGGCATCCATCGTGTTGCGCCAGGTGATCGCACGCTGGCCCGGGCATTATCCGGCGCGGCGGATCTTCGGCATGATCCACGACTACACGGGCACTTCGTTCGGCCTGGTGATGGGCGGTGAGGCGGCATTGCCGCTGTATGCGGTGATGGTCTGGGTGAACCTGGGCAACGGCATGCGCTACGGTTCGCGCTACCTGGCAATCGCGACGGGGCTGGCGTTGCTGGCGCTGTTGATCGTGTACCAACTCACGCCGCTGTGGCAGGCGCAACCCTTCATGATGCTGATGCTGATGATCACCAGCACAGTGATCCCGGTGTACGCCCATATCCTGTTGGAGCGCACACGCAAGGCTTCCGAGCAAGCCATCGCAGCCAACCTGGAAAAGTCGCGCTTTCTTGCCCAGGCCAGCCATGACCTGCGCCAGCCGATCCACTCCATCGGCCTGTTCACCGCCTGCTTGCGCGAAGCCCGCTTGGGGGAGGACGAACAGCGCCTGGTGGACAATATCGACCGCTCTTTGCTTAACGTGTCGCAATTGTTTCGTTCGATTCTCGACCTTTACACCCTCGACAACGGACGCCTGTTGCCCAAATACCAAGTGATTCACCTGGGTGACTTTCTCGCCGACCTGGTGCGCCAGAACGCCGAGGCTGCGCGCTGGGCTGGAGTGCAGTTGCGCTTGCGCGCCGGCGCTCACTGGGTGCTGGTCGACCCGGCCATGTTGGCAACGATGGTGCAGAACCTGCTTTCCAATTGCTTCAAATACGGCGCGCAACGACCAGTGCTGATCGGTGTGCGTGTTCGCGATAACGGCTTGGTGGTGGAGGTGCACGACCAGGGGCGGGGCATTGCCAGGGAGCATCTGTCAAAGGTCTTCGAAGAGTTTTATCGCGTGCGCCAACTGCGTGACAAGGACGTTGAAGGCGTGGGCCTTGGGCTGTCCATCGTCAAGCGCCTGGGGCAGTTGATGGGGTTGCAGGTGAGCCTGCGTTCGCGGGTGGGCCATGGCACCTCAGTGAGTCTGCATGGCCTGGCCCTGGCCACCGCGCCGCGTCAACCGGCAGTGCGTGACGATGCTCGCCAGGCCGGTCTGCTCAGCGGTCTGAAAGTGTGCCTGGTGGAGGATGACTACAACGTGCTGCTCGCCACCCAAGCTTTGCTCGAGCGCTGGGGGTGCGAGGTGCAGGCCGAGTCCACGGGGCAGGGCTTGGTCAGCGACTGCGACATCATCGTTGCCGACTACGATCTGGGCAACCATGCCACCGGCATTGAATGCATCGACCAGCTACGCGAACAACGCGGCTGGGCGGTGCCAGCGCTGATCCTCACCGGGCACGATGTGGAGAAAATCCAGGCCGCGTTGCATGATCGGCAGATCGCTATCCTCTCCAAACCGGTACGCCCTGCGGAGCTGCGCGGCACCCTGCGTGAGCTCAGTCAGGAAAAAATTACTGCATGAACGGCGTCAACCCATTGCCTTTGGCGCCCTTGGGCATGCAGTAGGCCGCGGGCTTCATCAGGCCGAAGCTGGCAATCGCGAACGCGCCGCCGCTCGCACCGCTGGGCACGGAGCAGTTGTACTCGCCGGAGGCTGTGTTAGCGACGTAGTAGGTGGTCATGGAGTCGCTGCGCACATTGGAAATACGTTTTACCGGCTCGCCCAGATTGGTTTCCGAAAGCTTCTTGAGATGATCTTCGGTGGGTTTGATATTGCTGCAACCGGCGACGCCGATGATCAAGGCGCCCAGCAGGGCAAGGCGAGTGACAGGGGAGTGGAGTTTCATGGTGCTTCTTCCTTGGGGTTGTTTTGGTTTTTCCAACGCGCAAAGAACCCGCGCGCATTGAGTGCGCGGTGTGGGTGAGAACGTTGGAAGTGCCGCGGAATATAGCGCCGCCGTGGGGTGGGGTCGATTAGCACAAATGGGCTAGTGGCAGTTTGAGGTCATGGAAGGAGCTTGCGATGCTGGAGATAAAACGTGCCACGCCGGATGACGCCGAGCGTGCGTTCGAGATTCGACGCGAGGCCATTCGCGGCCAATGCATTGGCGCCTACAGCGCTGAGCAAATGGCGCTCTGGACCCGAGGTCACGCCAGCGATGGCTACAGCGTGTTGATGGAAAAACAGTTCTACATGGGCTGGCTGAATGACGAGCCTGTCGCCACCGGTATGCTCGATCTTGCCGACGGTGAAATAGGGGCCTTGTTTGTATTGCCCGCTTACATGGGGCAAGGCCTTGGCAAGGCAATGCTTGCTCATCTGGAAGGCGTGGCACGCCAGCAAGCGATTGAACAGGTTGTGCTGGATGCGACCTTGAACGCGGTAAGTTTTTATAGCGCGTGCGGGTATGTAGGCGATGAGCAGGCGGTGTATCGCTCTCCGTCCGGGTTGGTGCTGGCGTGTGTGCCGATGGTGAAGCGGCTGCGCGTTATGAGTCCCGCTTGAATGCAGCGCGCAATTGCTCGATCACCTGCGCCACCCCTGGCCCGTGAACCTGCGGCGGGGTGAGGCTCTCGCCAAACTCGCGCCATACAAACAGGGTCAGTTCAGCGCCATCGGTCATGGGTTCGAGGGGCGGCGTACCGAAAGCGTACAGCGAGCGGTAGCGTTCGTCCTGCCAGAACGCTCGCTCCACCCAGTCATAGACAGGAATGAAGTGAAAGTGCAGCGGGAAACCCGGCATATGTCCGTAGCGGCTGATATATAGCCACTTCGGCTGGAGCTGGGCTTGCATCACTCGTTGGATGTTGGCGAGCAAACCGCCCATTTCGGCCAGTGCGGCTTCTGGCATGTCAGCGAGGGAGTCAACCGGTACCTTGGCGCCAAGCATCAGGTAGCCCGGCAGCTTCGACGCTAGGTGGTGGTTGAGCTGCCAGTGCTCGGTCTGGTGAAGGATGAAGGCCGGGTCGATGTGCATACGCGCTCGTCCGTGTGGGCGGGAGCGCCAGGATAACAAAACTGCGGGCTTGCTCGCGAAGGCGGCCTGATAGCCGACCAGATGTCAGATCAGACCGCGTACATATCCGTTATTCAGGTAACGGCCACCTAGGGTTCCGCAATGGCGGCGGCTCACTTTGCAAAAGCGGCAAATCAAGCAAAACGCTCTTGCCCCATTACTCGGCACCTCGTTAGCGGGGCCCTATCGCCCTGCTTAGCCGCCGGCCACTGGACTGCGCCAGTCGTCCGAACCGGACGTCCCGGCGACCTCGTGAGTCCAGATGATCTTGCGATAGCTGAAGTGCACGTCCTCCAGATGGGTGAAGTGGGCGTTGTCGGGGTCCTGGCAGTTGGGCATGCGCGATTGGATGTCCACGATGGTCGCGCCTTCCAGTTCAATGGTGAAATAGTGCTCCAGAGTCCCGGAGGAAGAGTTGCGCAGCCATTCCAACCGGCAGGACACTTCTTCGCCGGTAGTCAGGGCGCTGAACAGCAAAGGTGAGGATTTATCGAAAACCTTGCTGATCATCAGCGGTTTGTGCACGCGCTGACCGGTTGGCTGGCCGGATTGCGGGTCGCGAGGAATGATCACCTGGTGGGCAAATGCTTGTACCAGTATCTGGTCCTCATGACCTTCCTGATAAATGCTGCCTACCGAGTCCTGAGTAAATGTGCCTGCCGTAATCAAACCTTGTTTGACACCGGTGATGGAGAGATACGCGGGTGTTGGCATGACGGGTTTCCTTGCCTGATTGAGTAGGTATTGCCGAACAGCAAAAGCGCTGAAGGGGCAGAGGCCTATAACAAGAAGCGTGCCTGAAAGTATGAAAGCCAATGAAATAAAGACCAAGGCGGCTCTGTGTTCGTTTGTTCAGAGCTTATTGTCGAGCGGTAGGTGGATTTCAGCGCTATTAGTTTCACGCCTGCGCGCACTTAGTTGCTCATGCCCTATAAGTTGTAAATGCGCGGCTGTCGGAGATAAAGCGTGGATTTTTCGATGAAGAGGTGCGCAAATAGTTGCGCATTCCTTTATTTGTTGGGTGTGTAGGACGTTTCTTAAGTTCCGTTCCGTTACTTGCTGATTGTTTTTGTCGTGGCTAAGGTTCACTCACTTCGATGAGTTTTGAATGGAAGTTCAAGGGCGTTTCGACAATGGCGTTAAGTCCTCCTATTTACCTCGGACGGATGTGTGCAACTCAAAATGGCTTATTCAGAAGAACTTTATGTTCATTACCGCAAGCTTGCACGGACAGCATGTTGCTCAAGCAGTTTTGTTGGTAGTGACGTGCGTTTTTCGAGCGAGTTTGAAGCGCTGGAGGCCGAGCTTGGCAAAGCCCAGTCTATCCATGTTGCGGGCCAGCCGGATTGGCAGAGGGTCAGCGAAATCAGCGAGCATTTGCTGCGTGATCACTCCAAGGATCTACGCGTCGCCGTCTGGTTGGTCTGGGCCCTGTATCAACGTGATTCATTTGCCGGATTGCTGGCCGGTCTCGGTTTGCTGCGTGACCTGTGTGAACTCCATTGGGAGCAGGTTTACCCTGGCAAGCTACGAACCCGTGCTGCGGCGTTTGGCTGGCTGGTGTCGCGCCTTGAGCAAGCGTTTGCACTCAACCCGTCGCTCAGCGATCAACGGCCTTTATTCCAGGCCCTGTTGGAACACCTGGCATGTCTCGACCAGCTATGGGGCGAACAACTTGGAAGCGATGCACCTTTGCTGCTGCCGATTCGCCGGCAATTGTCGGAGCGCTTGGCGCAGGGTGTATCCGAACCTGGCGGTGTCGCGAACGTCATTGCCCAGGTCAAGCAGACGACCCAGTTGCTGAGTCCCGGGCAACCGATCAACAACGAAAAAGACGCGCACAGACTGCTGCGCACTTTACAGGAGCAGGCCCGCCCGTTATGTGCCTGGTGGTTGCGCCAGGACGCAACCGACCTGCGTGCCTTGCGCCTGGGTCGAACCTTGGCGTGGTTGATGCTCGTCAATTATCCCGACGCCAACAGTGAGCGAGTAACGGCGTTGCGCCCGTTGGTCGCGGACAAGCGCAAGCGCTATCAAGAGCGTCTCAGCCAAGGCCATCACGCCGATCTGTTGCCTGAGCTTGAGGTAAGCCTGGCGGGTGCGTTGTTCTGGTTGGATGGTTTGCGCATGGTCTGGGAGTGCCTGGACGCCTTGCATGCAAACCTGGCCATGACTGAACTGGAGATGCATTTGGCTCTGCTGCTGCAGCGCCTGCCGCACCTGCCTGAATATCGGTTCAACGACGGCACCCCCTTTGCCGACCCTGCGACAGGTGAGTGGATCGCGCTGCATGTGATGCGTCACGTGCACAAGCCCGAGCCCTCCCATGTTGTCGCCGACAGTCACACGCAGCCGTGGGAGACCACATTGCAAGCGGTGATGCCTTGCCTGCGAAAGGACGGCCTCAAGGCAGCAGTGGCCGTACTCAAGCAAGGGCTGCAGGCGGCGTGCGGTGATCGAGCGCGCTTTCATTGGCGCCTGGCGCTGGCCAGGTTGTGCGTGGCGGCTGGCAAGCATGAGCTGGCCAGGCTTCAGCTGGAAGAACTCGACCTTCAATTACAGCGCACAGGTCTGGAAAGTTGGGAGCCGGCGCTGACCTTGCAAGTCGGCAAGCTTCTGTACCGCTGCTATGAGCTGTTGCCACAAACCCAGCCCATATGCGACTGCAAAGACGCACTGCATCGCAGGTTGTGCCATTTCGATCTTGAAGCAGTACTTGAATAGCGCCTCATCAAAAAGGAAAAGCACCATGGCCAAAGACGGTTCGGTAGCCCCCAAGGAACGTATCAATATTACTTTCAAACCCGCTGTCGGTGGGGCCCAGGAAGAAGTCGAGCTGCCGTTGAAGCTGCTGGTGCTGGGAGATTTTTCCCAGCGTGCGGACCATCGCAAACTCGAGGATCGCAACCCCATCGGTATCGACAAGCACACCTTTGACGAGGTGTTGGCCAAGCAAGCCTTGAGCCTGACGCTGAGCGTACCCAATCGCCTGCAGGATACCGCTGATGTGGAGGAGTTGCCGATCCAGGTGCAGATCAACGTCATGAGGGACTTCAACCCCGCAAACCTGGTCGAGCAGATCCCGGCGTTGCAAAAGCTGATGGCATTGCGTGAAGCCCTGGTGGCGCTCAAGGGGCCTCTGGGGAACACGCCGAACTTTCGCAAGGCTATCGAGCAGGCATTGGCCAATGACGACTCCCGCGCTCGAGTCCTGGCCGAACTGGGGCTGGACAGCCCTCAAGCATTGCCGTTTCAGTAAAGGGACACTGACACCATGAACACGATTGAACACAGCTCGAAACTCGTACAAACCACCGAAACCTGCAGCATCCTCGATAACATCATTGCCCAGACCTTGCTCAGTGCCGACGACGAGGCTTACGGCATCGCCAAGCGCGGCGTGTCGGCGTTCATTGCAGAGCTGGTGAAGCCACATAACTGTGATGAGCCGGTAAAGAAACACCTGGTCGACCGCATGATTGCCGAGATCGATACCAAGCTCAGCCAGCAAATGGATGAAATCCTGCACCATCCGGACTTCCAGGCACTGGAGGCTTCATGGCGAGGCTTGCAGTTGCTGGTCGAGCGCACCAATTTTCGCGAAAACATCAAGATCGAGCTCTTGAATGTCTCGCGCCAGGACCTCCTGGACGACTTCGAAGACTCATCGGAGATCACCCAGTCCGGGCTTTACAAACATGTCTACAGCGCTGAATACGGCCAGTTCGGCGGACAGCCGGTGGGCGCAATCATTGCCAACTACTTTCTCTCGCCCAACGCACCCGACGTGAAGCTGATGCAGTACGCATCCAGCGTCGCCAGCATGGCCCACGCGCCTTTTATCGCCGCTGCCGGGCCCGGGTTCTTCGGTTTGGAAAGTTTCACCGGGCTGCCGGACCTGAAGGATCTGCGAGATCATTTCGAAGGTCCGCAATTTGCCAAGTGGCAAAGTTTCCGGCAGAGCGAAGACGCCCGTTATATCGGCCTTACCGTACCGCGCTTTCTGTTGCGTACCCCGTATGACCCCCTTGAGTATCCAGTCAAGACCTTTGCCTACCAGGAGAATGTGGTTAATAGCCACGAGCATTACTTGTGGGGCAATACCGCGTATGCCTTTGCCACCCGCCTGACCGACAGCTTTGCGCGATTTCGCTGGTGCCCGAACATTATCGGCCCGCAAAGCGGCGGAGCGGTCGAGGACCTCCCGCTGCATCACTTCCAGAGCATGGGCGAGATCGAAACCAAAATCCCTACCGAGGTGCTGGTATCGGACCGACGCGAATACGAGTTGGCACAAGAAGGTTTCATCGCCTTGACCATGCGCAAAGGCAGCGATAACGCGGCGTTCTTTTCCGCCAGCTCCGTGCAGAAGCCAAAATCCTTTGGTATCAGTGAGGAGGGCAGGGCCGCAGAGCTGAATTACCGGCTGGGCACCCAATTGCCTTACATGATGGTAGTCAACCGCTTGGCGCACTACCTCAAAGTGCTGCAGCGCGAGCAGTTGGGCGCATGGAAAGAGCGCACAGACCTGGAGCTGGAACTCAACAAGTGGATTCGCCAGTACGTGGCGGACCAGGAAAATCCTAGTGCCGAGGTACGTGGGCGGCGCCCGTTGCGAGCTGCACGCATTGTCGTCAGTGATGTCGATGGCGAACCTGGCTGGTACCGGGTCAACCTGACTGTGCGCCCGCATTTCAAGTACATGGGGGCAGATTTCACTTTGTCCCTGGTCGGTAAGCTGGATAAAGAATGAGCAGAGGCTACGGCATGCCAGAGCACGGCAGCCTTTTCGAACGCCTCGAATGCGGTGCGTCGCCCCCGGAGGGCGGGGCGGCGTCCATTGCTGCCCATCTGGGGAAAATGCTCAGCACTCGCGCGGGCAGTGTCAAGACATTGCCTGATTATGGGCTGCCGGACCTCAATGACATGCGGCTTAGCTTGCATGAGTCCTTGAGCCAGTCGCGTCTACATATCGAGCGCTTTATCCAGGCCTATGAACCGCGGTTGACGAATGCACGTGTCAGGCTGTTGCCGGGGGCGCGTGAATCCCTGGAGTTGGCGTTTGCCATCGAGGCTGAGCGGGCCATTGACGGCATCCTGCAGCCCGTGGTGTTCCACGCCCGCCTCACGGATGCCGGGCGGGTTGAGGTTTTTACCGATGACGCTTGACCGATATTTTCAAAGCGAACTCAGTGCCCTGCGCCAACTGGGCAGGCGTTTTTCAGAGCGCAATCCCGCCCTGGCGCCGTTTCTCGCCGAGGCTGGCCAGGACCCGGATGTCGAACGCTTGCTGGAGGGTTTTGCCTTTTTGACCGCGCGCCTGCGCCAGAAGCTGGATGACGAACTGCCGGAGTTGACGCATTCGTTGATGCACTTGCTCTGGCCTCATTACATGCGGCCGATACCGGCCTTCAGCATCCTGCAATTCGATCCGTTGAAACGCGCTGGTCCCGGTGTTCGAGTGGGTCGGGACACCGCCGTGGAAAGCGCCACCATCCACGGCGAGCGTTGCCGGTTCCGTACATGTTACGCCACCGATGTCATGCCCCTGCAACTCAGTGGCCTGGAATACCGGAGCCAGGGCGAAGGGGCCTGTCTGGATTTGCACCTGAGCATGAGTGTCGCAGGTAACTTCAGCGAGTTGGCATTTGATTCACTGCGCTTGCACCTGGCCGGAGACCCCTATGTCAGTCAGGGCCTGTATCTGAACCTGTTGCGTCATCTCGATGGGATCTGCCTGCTGTTACTGGATCACGACGGTATGCCGATCATCGCCAGCGATGGCATGCCCGTGATGCTACGGCTCGCTGCTGACCAGGTTCGGCCGGTGGGATTCTCCAAGGAGCAGGCGTTGATTCCTTATCCGCAGAATGCCCTGGGGGGTTATCGACACCTGCAGGAGTACTTTGCTTTTCCCGAGAAGTACCTGTTTGTCGACGTTGAAGGTCTGAGTGTGCTGCACACGCTGTCTCACGAGCTGCTCCGGCAGGCGCATGGCATGGTAATGCGCTTTGAACATCGCACTCACGGCCGTGAACCTCAGCGTCCCACCCTGGACAACATAAAGTTGTATTGCACGCCCATCGTCAACCTGTTCAAGCAGGATGCGATTCCTATTCGCCTGGATGGAAAGCAGGATGAGTACCTCTTGGTGCCCGGGGAATATACGCCGGGTAATGCCAGCGTCTTTTCCGTGGATCAGGTCACTGGGTGGCGCCCCGGTGGCTTGGGCTATCAAACCTACGTGCCGTTCGAGTCGTTTGAGCATGACTGCGACACTGAGCCCCTGGCGGCACCGCCCAGCTACAGCATTCGCCAACGCTCGTCGGTTCAACATGCCGGGCTCGATACCTGGATGGGGTTTGGCAACCGCCGCGAACGGGGCCATGAAACCTTGTCGGTCGAACTGACCTGTACTAATTGCAACCTGCCGCGCCAACTGCGTGCGGGTGATATCAATCTGCCCGGTGAGCAGACGCCGGAGTCGTTGACGTTCCGCAACATCACCGCGCCAACGGCGAGCTTCGCACCACCACTGGACCAAGACTATCTGTGGAAGCTCATCAGCAACATGTCGCTCAACTATTTGTCGTTGACCGATATCAATGCCTTGAAAGTGATTCTGGAGTCCTACGATTTGTCGCGTTATTACGATCGCCAGGCCCTGAAGGTCAGCCAGAAAAGACTGGGCGCCTTGCTCTCCATCCGCCAAGAGCCAGTGGATCGCCTGCACCGCGGGCTGCCCATCCGAGGCGTGCGGATCGATCTGACGGTCGATTCCCAGGGCTTTGTTGGCCAGGGCGACCTGTTTGTATTCGCTTGCGTTCTAAATGAGTTTTTTGCGCTTTATGCCAGCCTCAATTCGTATCACGAGTTGCGGGTCATCAGCACACAAGGAGACGTGTATCTATGGCCATCCCAGATGGGACAGCAACCCCAGCTCTGACTCAACTTTGTCGCGTTATCCGTGAGTTCACGTTGTTTCAGGCGGTTCTGCAGGTTATCGAGCATTTGCGCGAGGCCCATCCGCTTTTAGATGACGACGCGCTGTACGACCAGTTGGAGTTCCAGGCCAACCCTGGTCTCGGGTTTGCCGCGCACGATATTGACCGGGTGGAGTTCTTTATGGAACAGGGCCAATTGCGCGCACGCCTGCGTCTGAATGTGTTGGGGTTATTCGGTGCGGGGTCACCACTGCCCGCGTTTTATGGTGAGCAGGCATTCGCCGAGCGCTCGGGTGGCAACCCGACTCGGGATTTCCTCGACCTGTTCCACCATCGGCTGCACCGGCTGATGCTGCCGATCTGGCGCAAGTACCGCTATCGGGCGTGTTTCCGGGCAGGTGCCAACGATAGGTTTTCCGAGCAGATGTTTGCCTTGATAGGGCTGGGCGCAGCTGCGATACGGGGCGTTTGCCAAGTCGATTGCAAGCGCTTGCTGCCTTACCTTGGCTTGCTGAGTTTACGGGTGCATTCGGCGGCGTTGATCGAGTCGGTCCTGCGTTACTACTTCATGCACGAGGCGTTGTTTCTAGAGCAATGGGTTGCACGTACGGTCGAGGTCTGCCAGACGCAGCGCAATCATCTGGGGCGGGCCAATAGTGCTCTTGGCGATGACCTGGTTCTGGGGCACCGCATCGCTGACCGCAGTGGCAAGTTCAGGGTGCATGTCCGGGCGCTGTGCTGGGAGCGTTTCCACGATTTTCTGCCCACCGGAAGTGCCTACCAACCACTGCGTTCGCTGGTGCGCCTGACCCTGCGGGACCCCTTGGACTACGACCTGAGCCTGATGTTGGCGCAGGGCCAGATCAAGGCCTTGCATATTGGTGAGAACACAGTTTGCCGCCTGGGCTGGACCACTTGGCTGGCGCATGAACAGGCCGATGGCGTGGTCACGCTGACCCACAATTCATCAGGGATTAATGACCATGACTAATGCGGACCTGCAACAACTGATCGGCGCGCTGTCGGCAAGACCGACACAGTGCTGGCCCTGGCGTGTTTCGACGAGTGCAGCCCATGACCGATAACCTGCTTGGTAAAGAGGCCGACCCGCTGGTTTATGTCGACGCGCTGTCTGCCTGTTTCACACGCTTGGGGTTCGAGCGCGATGAACATTCGTTACTTGAAGGATGCGTTACCGGGGCGGCACGGCTGAGCCAGTGTGAGCTCAGCCAATTGTATCTGCTGGACGAAGTGACCGGCCGGCTTGAACTGACCGCTCAACATATGGCCCAGATACCATCGCTCTCCGTTGCGCCTGCGTGTCCCGATCAGTCCCACCAAGGGCTGCTGCACGCAACCTTGAACCAGGGCTCCGTCCTGAGTCTGGAGGATGTGCAAGACAGTGGGTATGACACCCGCTTCCTCCCGGCAATGGCGATACCCTGGCGTGCGCTATTGATCGTGCCGCTGCTCAGCCGATGCAAACGTATGACCGGTGTGCTGGTCTTCGCCCGCCAGCAGTCGGTCCAGTTGCGAGTCTACGCCTCATCCTTGGGGCATTTGGGCAGCTTCGCCTTGAATCAGTTACTCGCACTGCGCGATATCCAGCCCATCGTTGGCACAAAGCGCAGATGCGACAAACCGTTGGCTGGAACATATGGCTTGATTGGCACCAGTGCGGCAATGGAGCAGGCGTGCCGGCTGATCAGTAAAGTGCTGCACACGTCTTATACCGTGCTGCTGCACGGTGAGACCGGCACTGGCAAGGAAGTGGTGGCCCGCGCCATCCATGCCGCCGGGCCGCGCAAGGCCAAGGCCTTTGTCGTGCAGAACTGCGCAGCGTTCCCGGAAGGGTTGCTTGAAAGCGAACTGTTCGGCTACCGAAAAGGCGCGTTCACTGGCGCCGAGCGCAATCACGCGGGGCTGTTCGACGCTGCGCATGGCGGTACGTTGCTGCTGGATGAGATCGGCGATATGCCGCTGTCACTGCAAGCCAAGTTGCTGCGGGTATTGCAGGAGGGCGAGGTTCGCCCACTGGGCGCCAGTGCAGCCCATAAGGTTGATGTCCGCATCATTGCTGCCACCCATCGCGACCTCGCGGCGATGGTTGCCGAGGGGCGCTTTCGCGAGGATCTCTATTATCGGCTTGCTCAGTTTCCCATCACTCTACCGGCCCTGCGCGAGCGAGACGGCGATGTACAGCAACTGGCGCGCTATTTCACGGACAAGGTTTGCGAAGCGCTGGAAAGGTCACCTGTCGATTGGTCGAATACCGCCCTTGATCAACTTTCCAGCCACAGCTTCCCCGGCAACATACGCGAGCTCAAATGCCTGGTGGAGCGCGCCGTGCTGTTGTGTGACGACAGCGTGATCCGACCGGAGCATCTGGCGCTGCCAATGACACTGACGCCAGCCGCTACCGATGAAGCGACCCTGCGCCAGCGCATGGAGCGAGTGGAGCGCACGTTTTTGCTCGATTGCCTGCACAAGAATCGCGGTAATCGCACCCGTACGGCACGGGAGCTAGGGGTTGCCCGGCGTACGCTGCTCTACCGTCTTGCCCGCTTGAACATTACCTTTGGCGATGCCAGGGAAGAACGCTGAATGACGCACCTTATTTTCACTATGGGAGAAAGCCGATGCCTGATCGTCCATGGCACATCGTCGTGCTTGTACTGTTTTTGCTGGGTGGCTGTAACGCCAACTATGTATTCGATGACGCTGAGTACCATCCTGTGGGTGACCCACAGGCGATCACTCGTGGCCGCTGAATGGAGGGTCATGAAGATGCAGCTTGTGTTTGAGATCTGCGCGCCCGAGAGCGAAAAGAACGTGCCCCTGGACCGCAAAGTGTTTGACGTGAGTGGTGGCGTGATCGGCCGCGGCTCGGAATGTGATTGGGTAATACCTGACGCCAGCCGCGTGCTCTCCAGCCACCATGGACTGGTCGCCTACCGCGAGGGCCGCTATTTCCTCACGGATATCAGCCGCAACGGAATCAGGGTGGCAGGGAGTCATGAGCGCCTGCGCAAGGGGCACGCGCGATTGATCAGTGATGGCGAAGTGTTCGAGCTGGGAGCGTTGGCGATACGTGCGCGCTTGCTGGAGCCACCGCAACCTGCTGGCGGCTTGCAGGCCGCCTCGGCAGTAACGATCCCTGAAGACGCCTTCCTCTCGCTGGGCCCTTCGCATCAGTTGGACCTTGATTGCCGTATGCATGCCTTTTCGCAGGATCTGGAGGCATTGAACGAGTCCGCCGATGAGCAGCAAGTGTGGACGGATCGCTACGGGGCTGACCGGGAGCACGTGGTCTTCCCACGTCGGGAAGAACCCGCGGTAGAGGTTGCTACGGTACAGGCAGCGATGACTGTGCCGACTGATGACGAGTTCTGGCCACAATTTGCAGCAGCCTTGGGCCTGGACCTGAATACGCTCGATCAACCGGGTCGGCAAGCACTGGCGATCAAGGTGGCGCGCTTATTTCGCCTGACGATCGAAGGGTTGCAACAAAGTTTGCGCACCCGTGACGAATTGAATAACGAGTTGGATACAGCGCCGTTCGGCAGCCATGGTGTGGGCCTTAATCCCTTGAAAGCGTGTAGCGACATCGATGCTGCGGTAGCTGCGATGTTGGATATAAGTGCGTTAGGCCAGATGCCCGCTGTACGGGCTATCACCCAGGCTCACCGGGAACTGCAAGCGCATCAGGTCGCACTGTTGGCCGCCTGTCGAAGCACCTTGCGCAACGCCCGTGCGGCCTTTGAGCCCAGCTATCTGTTGGGATGCTTCGAGTCCTCGGGCAAGTCGGTCGGGTTTTTCTCGGATGGTGGGCATTGGCGTGCGTACCAGCGTCATTACCAGCGTCTGGTGGCGCAAGAGCGATTGAATGATCGTCCTTTGGGGGGCGACTTCGCCAAGGCCTATGAGGAGCAGGTGCGCCTGATCTCCAGCCTGCATATTGATTTTCCAGGATAATGCTCATGTACCGAGTCACCCTTGCTTTGCTGTTGCTCATGTTCGGGCTATTGACAGGTTGCAGCGCCGCCTCGCCTTTTTCTAAGCTGACCAAGCTAGACATGGCGCTGACCGCCAGTGAACTCGTCAACCCGGATCTGCATGGCCGCCCCTCGCCAGTTGTGGTGCAGTTGATTGAACTGCGCCAGGGCGTCGCTTTTGAACATGCCGACTTCTTCGGTCTGTATGGCAATGCGCAGCAGACGCTGTCCAAGGACTGGGTAAACAGCGACGAACTTGAATTGCGCCCTGGGGACCGCCTGGGGCTCAAGCTTCGTATCGGACCTGACAGTCGTTTCGTGGGGGTGCTGGCGGCTTATCGAGACCTGCCCAATGTCCAGTGGCGGCTACTGATCCCGCTGACCGTGCAACAACGTAACCGTGCTGATCTGGTATTGGATCAGACCGGTATACGCGTTGCTGGCTCACTCGCCGGCCTGGAGGCGCAGTGACATGCAGGCTCAGAAAGTTATCTGGCAAGAAGGCATGCTGTTGCGGCCACAGCACTTGCAGCACAACGACCGTTATTATCATCAACAACTCACCCAGACGCGCTTGTTGGGCAGTGATACCTGGGGCTTGCTCACGCTGGAACTCAATTTGCAGTACCTCAAGCTGGGCAAGCTGGTGGTCAACCAGGCCAGCGGCGTTTTGCCGGACGGTAGCCTGTTTGAGTTGAGCCCCGGCATGGAACCTCTGGTGTTGCAGGTACCCACCGACACGGGCAGACAAGGCGTTTTCCTGGCGCTCCCGTTGGCCAGTGGCAGTCACCTTGAAGTTCGCCAGCCAGGACAGAGTGATGTGCTGGCACGCTACGTCAGCTGCGAAGTGGAAGTGGGAGATGCCAATGCGGGTGTGGATACGCGTTGCCGGATCAACTGCGCACGTCCCGACTTACGTCTTCTGTTGGGCGAACACCCGCATGACGAGCACTTCGTCAAACTCAAGATCGCCCAGGTACTGGACGCCACCGACGAGGGGGGAGTGAACCTGGATACAACGTTCATCCCTACGTTCATTTTCGTGCAGGAGCATGGGTACGTGGCGTCGTGTCTCAAGGAGGTGATCGGCCTGCTTGTCAGCAGGGGCGATGCCATCGCTGCACGTATTCGTGGCGAGAGCACGACCGCAGGCACACAAATCGCTGACTTCCTGATGCTGCAAGTAATCAATCGTACCGAGCTGGAGCTGCGCCACTGCCTGAGCCAGGCTCGGGTGCGGCCCGAAGCAGTGTTCCGTGCGCTGGTGTCCCTGCTCGGTGAGTTATCAACGTTCGCCAGTGACAGTAAGCGTGCGCAGTTGAACGTTCATTACCAACACGGTGATCAGGGCGCCAGTTTTCGTGGGCTGATGGAGCAGGTGCGCTTGGTGCTGTCTGTGGTGTTGGAGCAACAGGCGATCAAGTTGGCTTTGCAGCCGCGCCAATATGGCGTCCTGGTATGCCCAGTCAGCGAGTTGAAATTGCTTGGTACGGCCACCTTCATTTTGGCGGCCACTGCGCAGTGTGAGGCGCAGGAACTGCGCCAGCGTCTGCCGGCACACCTGAAAGTCGCGCCGGTTGAGCGCATACGTGAATTGGTCAACCTGCACTTGGCCGGTATCAAGGTCACGTCGTTGCCAGTGGCGCCGCGACAGATTCCATTTCACGCCGGCAAGACCTACTTCATGCTCGATATGAGCGCTCGTGATATCGCACAACTGGAGCAGTCAGGTGGTTTCGCTTTCCACGTAGGAGGTGAGTTCACCGGGCTTGAACTTGACTTCTGGGCCATCAGGAATTGAACGCCATGGAAAGTGAATGCACTCAAGATGAAAAAACCGTCTTGCTTGACCGGGAAAGTCATGGGCCTGCCCAAGGACCATTAACGGACTTCCCGTCGCCGCCGCGTTATGAGCAGTTGGAAGATCGGATGATCTACGCCGGCCTCAGGCTCGATACGCAAAGCTTCCAGGTTGGGCTCAACCCTATAGTCGACGCAGCCTGGGCGGTATTGTCCGAGGTTGTAGGGCTCAGGCGCTGCTCTGGCCGTGAAAGTTGGGACACGCTCAACGAGCGGTTGTCGTTGGCTGTCAATCAATTTGAAACCCACGCTTTGCAGGGCGGCGTGGAAAGCAGCCAGATAATATCGGCGCGTTATGTGTTGTGCAGTGTGATTGACGAGGCGGTCTTGATAACTCCGTGGGGGGCGCAGAGCGAGTGGTCGAAAAAGAGCCTGTTGAGCCGCTTTCATAACGAAACCTTCGGGGGCGAAAAAGTTTTCCAACTGCTGGAGCGGCTGTCGCGCGACCCCCTCAAGCACCTGGCGATGCTGGAGCTTTTGTACCTGTGTCTATCTTTGGGGTTCGAGGGCAAATACCGGGTCATGGAGCGGGGCGCGTCACAACTTGAGGCTGTTCGTGATGCCTTGTATCGCCAGATCAGGCATGTACGTGGGGAACCGCTGAAGGCGCCGCTACTGCCTGCCATACAGGGGAAGGACCCGCACAAGCGGATCCGTGTCATTCCCGTCACCTGGTGTGTGGCATTCACCCTGAGCTGTTTGTTGGCTCTGTATACAGGATTTGCCTGGGTACTGAGCAAGGAACGATCGAATGCACTGCAACCCCTTCAATTCTCGGCGTCGGACCTGATTCGTACGCCCTTGTAAACGCTGGAGCAATGAATGAGCGCATTCTTCAAGAGGATGGGCGCCGTGCTGGGCAGGGTTTGGGTTTGGAGCCTTCTGCTGGCGCTTTCCTGTGCGGCACTCGTGTGGTTTTTAGGGCCGCTGTTGGCAGTGGATGACTATCGTATCTGGCAGGGGACGACTGCTCGCCTGCTTACCATCAGCATCGTGTTTTTACTGTGGGGGCTGGTGATAGCGCTTACGGATACTGGTAGTGCTACCAGGCGCCAAAGGCCCCCGCGTGAGCAGCCGTTGAAGTGGGTCGAGGATGAGCGCCGTCAGGTAAGCGTTCGATTCAAAAACGCTGTGCATCTGCTGAAAACATCCAGCCATTATGGCGTGCATAACGCACGGTGGCGCCATGATCTGCCGTGGTACCTGTTGATCGGCGAGCCGGGCAGTGGCAAAACGCAGTTACTGGCTGCCGCCGGCTTGCCGTTGGCGCTCGACCCTGCCCAAGGGCGACCAATGGGCAGTAGCACTCATTGTGAATGGTACTTTGCCGCCGCAGGCATACTCGTCGACACGCCGGGGCGCTACCTTACCCAGCCTGACAGCTCAGTGGATGCCGCAGGTTGGGCAACCCTGCTCAATCTGCTCAGATGGCGGCGCCGAGTGCGTCCGCTGAATGGTGTAGTGGTGACGCTGTCGGTCGACACGTTGTTGAGCATCAACGAGTACGACCTGGATCATCACGCACGCCGTGTGCACTCACGTTTGCAGGAGATTCAGCAGACGTTGCATGTGGATGTGCCGATCTACCTGGTTTTGACCCAGGCCGATCGGTTGTCGGGATTCGCTGAGTTCTTCGACCTGCCCCACGCAGAGAGTGCTGACAGCTTGCTTGGGCAGCACTTGGACGCCCATGTCGAGGATACTGACACTACGCAGGTTCGCCGGGCCGTCGAGCGATTGTTACAGCGCTTGAATAGTGAGCTGATCGGGCGATTGCACCAGGAGCGCAATGTCGAGCGCCGGGGGCTGATGCTGGGATTCCCCCAGCAGGTGGCACGAATAGGTGAACGCGTGAATCTGTTCGCTGAAATGGCGTTTTCCTCTCATCGCTACCAACCCATCAATGGTCTGCGAGGGATTTTCCTGACCTGCGCCGATGGCCGGCACCCGCGATTTGTGCAGGGCCTGTTCAGCCAGGCAATCTTTGCCGAAGCCGACCTCGCTGGCTTGCAGGCCGAGGAACGACAGCGAATCCGTTGGCGCCAGGGGTTGCAAGCGATGGCCGTAGCCTTGGTTATTGGCGGTGTCGGCGGGCTGTGGTGGCACAGTTATGCCGTCAACCATCAACGACTGGCGCAGTTGGCGGCACTGGTAGCTCTCCCGCCGCTTGGCTCGCAAGCCAGCGATGACAGCACGGCGCTGTTGGCGCTGTTGGATGCGCGGCTGGCGGCGACCCGGGTTTTTCCCAGGTCGGCAGATGTGCGCCTGGTCGAGCACGTTGGGCTGTATCAGGGCGAGCTGAGTCGGCCCAGTGTCGAACACGCCTATGAGCAGGCACTGCACCAGCAATTGCTGCGTTGGATAACCGCCCAACTGGACGAGCAGGTATATGCCAGCCTGGGAGATCGGGACCGGCTATTGGACAATCTGCGCGCGTATTTGATGCTCAACTTGCGCGAGCGCCGTGAGACTGCTTGGCTGGCACAACATATGGCGAGCCTCTGGTCGGAGCGTTTTGCCGGGGACATGTCGACACAAAAGCGCCTGAATGATCACTTTGCGCGGCTGCTTGAGCGTCCGTTTGTCGGGCCGCTCAACGAGGAACGGGTGGCTCAGGCTCGCGAAGCACTGAGGGGCGAGTCATTGGCCGACGTGGTGTATCGGGTACTGCGCGAACAAGCCCGCGATCTGGAACCCTTGCGCCTGGCCGAGGGCAATGTATTCGCTGGTATCGCCCCCTCCGTACCGGGTTTCTATACCAAAAGGTATCTGCAGTACTTTGAGACGCAGGGTCCACGGTTGGTTGACACCATTGCCCGGGATAACTGGGTGCTCGGTGAGGGTACCGATCTGGGCCATCAAGATTTGAGTCGGCTGATGGCGCAATTGCAGCAGCGCTATTTCAGTGAATATGCCGATGCCTGGAGCGATGTTCTCGGCCGTATCACGCTGCAAGAGACCGACAGCCTACGCCAGGACGCCGAGCAGCTCATGAGCCTGACTTCGGCCCAGTCCCCTTTGATTCGGTTGTTGCAACAGTTGCGTGAAAACACGCGTTTGCTGCCAGGTCATGAGCTGCTCGATAAAGCAGTGCAACATCCCGCAGACGTGGCCAAGGCGGCGCTGGTGGCTGGGACTGATGCTGCGCGGCGGGCGCTGCAACAAAAATTCGAGCCTTTGCATCAATTGCTGGATGAGCAGAACAACCCCGGAGCAGAGCTGACCCAGGCTTTGCGTCAGTTGGATGAACTGCACTTGCAACTGACGGCATTGAACCGTGACAGCGCACCCGAGCAGGCAGCCTTCCTGCGTGCCCGGCAGCGTATGGAGGGGCAGCAGGATGTGCTGGGTAGCCTGCGTGATGCCGCTGCGCGTCTGCCGCTACCCGTTGCCGGCTGGCTTGAGGGCCTGGCCGACGAGAGTTGGCGGCATTTGCTGGAGCAGGCCTATGTGCACGTCAACCAACGCTATCAGAGCGATGTGCGTAGCCCTTACGCCAAGGCAATTGGACGACGTTACCCGTTCCATGCCAACGCGAGCAATGACGTAGCCCTTCATGATTTTCAGGAGTTCTTCAAGCCACGAGGGGTGATGGTGCGCTTTTATGAGAACTACCTGCGGCCTTTCATCAGTGTCGACGGCACTCGCTACCGATTGCGTGGGCTGGATGGCCAGAGCTTGCCGGTTTCGCGTTCGCTGTTGGAGCAATTGACAAAAACCCAGGCCATACGCCGCGGTTTTTTTACCGAGGACACGGAGGAGTTATCTGTGCGGTTTACCGTGGCGCCCTACAGCCTGGACCCATCGATCAGTCGTGCGATTCTGCGCGTGGGTGACCAGCAATTGGAATATCGCCACGGTCCCATCGTGCCCGTGGCGTTCCGTTGGCCCACCGATGCAGACAATGGGCGCAGCAGTCTCGTCCTGGAGAAAGGCACCGAGCAGCGACCCTTGGGAATCGAGAAGAACACAGGGGCTTGGTCACTGTTCCGGTTTCTGGACCAGCTGCAGAGAGAACCCGCCAGTGGGCAAAATGCTCAGGTTTTCAAGGCAGACCTCGCCGGCCTGCGCGTCAATTACCTGCTGACCAGCCAACGCACGCCTGTCCCGTTTGATGTGGATACGTGGCGCACCTTTCGCTTGCCGGAGCAACTGTGAAGATGGCAGCCCCCTGGCGCAGCGCTGGTCGTACACAGCAGGGGCAGGCGCGGCTGCGCAACGAGGATGCATTCCTGGACGACCCGCGCCGCAGCTGCTGGGCGGTTGCGGACGGCATGGGCGGGTATCGCAACGGGGATGTCGCCAGCCGATGGGTAATCAGGCAGTTGGCAGCCGTGTCGGCTCAGGGCAACCTCGATCAGCGTATCCAGGCCGTTCGCAGTTGTTTGCAGGGCGTCAACCAAGGGTTGAGGCGTGCATGGACAGAACCTGGCGCACCTGCTGACGCGACGATGGGCAGTACCGTAGTTGCACTGCTGCTGGAGAAAGGCCGGGCGGCTTGTCTCTGGGCGGGAGACAGTCGCTGCTATCTATGGCGCGGGCAGAGTCTCTACCAATTGTCGAAGGACCACTCGTTGCTGCAGCGGCTCATGGACGAGCGTCACCTCAGCGCCGCGCAAGCCCAGGCCTACCCCGATGCCAGGGCCTTGACCCGAGCCGTGGGCGCGGGTTCGCGGTTGCACCTTGAGGCATTGGAACTCAGTACCCGCCCAGGGGATGTATTTTTATTATGCAGTGATGGTTTGTATCAGGCCCTCAGCCATGTGGACCTGGGACGAGCGTTGAGTATGCAAACGCCCCAGCAGGCAGTGGAACGGCTATTTGCAGGGGCGTTGCGCAGGCCGGTACATGATGACCTGACCGCGGTTGTCGTGCAGCCTTGAGCGCGTCGCCACAAGCCTTGCGTCTGCTGGTTGGGCGTTATCACCTTGAGCATGTCTTGGGCAGAGGGGGTATGGGCGTTGTGTACCGTGCGCGCGACCTGCTGCACGAGCAATTAGGCGAGCGCTGTTCGAACGTGGCGCTCAAGCTGGTGGACGAATCCATTTCCCAATGTCCCGATGCGCATGTGTTGTTGTACAACGAGTTTGCGTTGACCCGCAGCCTTCGGCACGACCGCGTGGTACGGACGTTCTCGTTCGAAGTCGACACACACAGCCAGGTCGCGTTCTTCACCATGGAGTTGTTGCAGGGGCTGACCCTGGACCGTCTGCTGCTGGAATGCCCTTATGGGTTGCCCTGGCGCGAACTGCAACCCATCGCCGTGCAGTTGCTGGATGCCTTGGTCTACACCCACCAGCAAAACGTGCTGCACGGTGACGTCAAACCAGCCAATGTCATGGTGGGCGAGGAGGGCGTGCGCTTGTTCGACTTCGGGCTAGGCCATGCCGCCGGGCAGGCTGGGGTGGGTTTGCCGAGTGTCAGCCGCAGTCGTTTCAATGCCTGGACACCTGCCTACGCAGCCCCGGAACTGTTGGCCGGCGGGGCGTTGACCGCGGCCGCCGACTTGTACGGCGTGGCCTGCATCCTATACGAACTGGCCCATGGCAAGCGTGTTGGCGAACGTTGCGCAATGGACCGACTGTCCCGGCCTGCGCAGTTGCCCAGGCATTGCTGGGCGGCGTTACAGGCTGCGCTCGCGGTGGACCCGCAGCACCGAAGCATAACGGTCGCCGAGTTGCGCCAAGTCATGGGGCGCAACCGGCCACGCTGGCGCTTGTAGGGTAGAGGTCAAACGGCCAATCCGTGCAACTGGCAGTACTCCAGCCAGTCCATGCCCGCCATCTGTGCGACTTCTTTATGCACTTCACGGCGCTGGGCCTCGAAGACTTCGGTGGAATCGGCCGTCAGCTTGAGGGTCAATTCCCAGGCGAACAGCTGTTGCTGTTCAGCGTGTGCCTCGAAAGCCTCATGCAGGCGTTCAGCGCGATACTGCGCCAGGGTTTCGCCCCTGGCCTGGGCTACCAGCGGGTTAAGACTGTCCAGCTCGGCAGCGACCTGCGGTTGTTCGCGCAGAAATCTGTCCAGTGCAAGCTGATAAGTATCGTTAGGCGTCGACACAGATAGACACCTTAACGAGAAGGATGAGAGCTGCTATCGGACGTGCGTGCGTTGAGGTGATGGCGGGCACGCTTGCGCGACCTGCGTCGCATCCAGTTCTGCAACGGCGCCAGCAAGAAAAACATCAGATAGGCGATCAGCACCAGCGTCAGGTCTACCCAGGTTTCAGCCACAGGCCCGGTAAACAATTCAATGACGTTCTTGATCACAAACAGCAACACCACGCTGCACAACCACAGCACAATGGTGACGAATAGAGGACGCATGTTACTTGAGCGCTTGTCTTGCATAGTGAGGTTCTCTCCTTTGGCCTGTTGTCGTTCCAGGCAAGATTCCCTGAGTGCGTACCCATTATCAGACAGGTTGTAACATCGTTTAACACGCACAAACCGTGCGGATGATACCGACTCAGACAGCCTTAGGGGATGATTCAAGTCAGAAAGTTCGATAAATCTGTAGGGATTTAGTCTAGCAGCCAGGCATTCACTGGTAAAAAGCCGGGCTGGGGCGGGGATAAAGGCTTTCGCTTCGGCTATCAGGGCGTGTAGCGTTAGCGGTGTTTCCGGCCGCTGATCTTCAGCGGCAGTCGGTGACAGGCAGAGGACGGCCCATGGCGCACACCCTGTTCAAACTTTTCCTGACCCAGCGCCTGGCGGTCCTGGCCAGCACGGAGTCGTTGCGTGCGATTCGTGAGGGGCTGCTGTGGATTCTGCCGTGCCTGTTGGTGTCCGCCGGCTTCCTGATTCTGTCCGAATGCGCCCTGGCGCTGGGGTTCGATCCCCAAGTGGTGAGTTTCCTGGCGGGGTTGCATAAACAGATCAGTTCGGTGATCCCACTGCTGGTCGCGGCCTCCATCGGTTATATGTTGGCGATTCAACACCGTCTGCCACAGCTGCCGGTTGCCTTCCTGTGCCTGGCCCATGTGGTGGTCGCCACCTTCGTGCTGCGTGATTACCCGCGTGCTTCGGCCACGTTCCTGCTGTTTATTGCCATTGCTTCGCCCTTGATCAATGTGCCTGCCATTGCCTGGCTGCACCGCTTTCGCTGGACACGCCTGGTCAACCAAGACCTGGTCGGCCATAACCTCAAGGGCACCATCAACATGGTGATACCCGGCGCACTCACGGCCTTGTCGTTGGTGACCGTGTTGTCGTTGCTGCTGTTGATCCCCCATGTGGCGCAAATCCAGGGGCCGCAGGTGCTTGATGCGTTGCAGACGCCTTACGGCAGCGGGTTGTTTGTGACACTGATGAATTCGCTGCTGTGGTTCTTCGGCATTCACGGCGTGTATGCCATGCAGCCGCTATTCGATGCCCTGGACCAGGCAGTGGCGCTCAATGGCGCAGCGTTGGCGGCGGGGGAGCCGGTGCTGTACTTGCTCAATAACGGCTTGCTGGGCAGTTTTGCGTTTATCGGTGGTTCGGGGGCAACCTTATGCCTGCTGCTGGCGATCCTGCTGTTTTCCAAAAGCCAGTCCATGCGCTTGCTGGCGGTAGCGAGTTTGCCGTTGTCGTTATTCAATGTGAGCGAGGTGCTGTTGTTCGGTTTGCCGATCATCCTCAACCCGCGCCTGTTTATACCGTTTCTACTGGTACCGGCGTTCAACGCGATGGTGGCTTTGATGGTGGTACAACTGGGCTGGGTGTCGCCGGCGGTGGCCAGCGTGCCGTTTACCGCCCCGGTGCTGCTCAATGCATACCTCAGCACCCACGGCGACGTGGCGGCGGTGGTGTTGCAGATCGTTCTGCTGGGGGCCGGGACGCTGGTGTATGCGCCCTACGTGAGAGCGATTCATCGCCAGTCCAGCGATGGCGGCACGGTGTATCTCAAATCTTTGGACATGACCTTTCGCGGCCTTGAGGAAAAAGGCCGTCTGCTAGAGTTCGACCCGGTGCTGGCCACCCACCAGACATTGGCCCGCCAGGCCGCTGAGTTGAACCGCATCCAGCAGATCAGCGATTACGAGTTCTATCTTGAGTTTCAACCCCAGGTCTCCACCCGTACCGGTTTATGCACCGGGTGCGAGGCGCTGATGCGCGCCCGGGACAGCCAGGGCACGGTGCATTCGCCGTGGGAGTTCCTGCAATGGCTGGCGCACGCCAGGCTGATGCCGGACGTGGATGTGTGGGTGGCATCCCAGGCCGTGCGCCAGTATCAGAAATGGCAGAAGGTGGGTTTTGAACTGCCGATGACCATCAATATTTCCAGCACCACACTAAAGGATGCCGCCTATGGCGACCGCCTGGTGGAAATTCTTGGCCAGGCCCGTGGGCAAGTTTCAGTGGAAATTACCGAAGACGCGCTGGTCAGCGACATCCCGGCCACCCGCCAGACCATCCAGAAGTTGCAAGCCATGGGGGCCAAGGTCTATCTGGATGATTTTGGCACTGGGTTTTCTGCGTTGAGCTATCTGCACCAGTTTCCTGTGGATTTCATCAAGATCGACCGCAGTTTTGTGGTTGCCCAGCACGACCCTAAAGGCGCCCAGGTGCTCACCGGTATGTTGCGCTTCTGCGAGGCCCTGGACCTGGGCGTGGTAGTGGAAGGGGTCGAGACGGCTGAGCAATTGGCCTTTTTGAGTAACGGGCCTGAGTTGTTTATCCAGGGCTGGTATTTCAGCAGGGCACTGCCTGGGGATCAGTTGCCGCGCTTTGTGCTTGAGCGCAGGGCGTTGGTCTGATGACCGACCCTATCTACCTGGCACCCCGATCCAACTGTGGGCGCTGGCTCGCCGGCGACGACCATAGGTAACTACACAACTTTGGTGCGACGCTGGACCTGTGGCGAGTGAGCTTGCTCCCGTGACGGACTGACAGCCGACGCTGATCTAACTGACGCACCGCGATCTAACTGTGGGAGCTGGCTTGCCTGCGAAGACGGCCTGACAGCCGATACAGTTGGATCGTGTACATATCCATTCCTGCGGTAACGGCTAATTGGGGTTCCGCCCTGACGCCATCACCTACCATCGCCAAGCCTTGAAAGAATTTTCCTACAGGTGTTGACCTTGCCACTACGGGAACCTTTAGGCTTTTTTCCGAGTATGTCCAACCACAAAAACAAGATTCAGGGGTTATCAATGGATACTGCTGCCCTGCAACAACGCTCGGATTCCGATCTGTTCACCACCGCCTCGCGGCTGATGACGAATGCCTTGGAACCCGGCGCCAACTACACCCAGGTCACCCGCGCGCTGGAAGCGCTGCTCGCACTGACTCGGCAAGGCCTGGCGGGAGACGCTGGCGCCTACGCGCACTACCAGTCAGCCCTGCTGCAACTGCATATTCCAGGTGACCCGCGCACCGAGCCGACCCGGCGCTGGATGGCCAGCGAGGTCTACCGCGTCGAAGATGAGTTCGCCGCCGACGTGCCGGGCTTCACCGCGTTGCCGGTGGAGGAGTTCCGTCAACAGGTCGACGCTGAAATCGCCGCACGCAGCCGGGTCAACCACCCGATGTCGGTACACCTGTTCCAAGGTACGCCGCCGGTGCAGGATGTGCGCTTCTTCCTGGAGCATCACTGGACCCGTTCCTACAACTTCTACAGCCTGCTGGCCGAACTGGCTTTTCGCTTCGAAGCCATCGAGGACGCCTCGGTGTTTTACCGCAACCTGTACGGCGAAGCAGGGGCTGAGACACCGGAGCGTTCGCACCCGGCGATGCTCGCCCATCTGATGGAGTATTTCGATATTCCGCTGGCCATCGACTTTCCCGCGCTGCATCCGCTGGAAAAGGCCTACCTGAATAATCGTATTCGCTGTGTGCGCCACACGGATGTCGCCTGGGGCCTTGCGCTGCTGTATGCGGTGGAGTCTGTCAGTTGCGTCAACCATCGGCGCATCTACGAGCTGTTGCAGCGCCTCGACGTTCCAGAGCAGCCCAGCGAATTCCACCGCTTGCATGGCACCCAGGATGAAATCGACACCGAGGAAATGTGGGCACTGATTGCCAAGTTTGCCAGCGAGGAGGGCTTTCAGCGCACGTTCATGCGCGCACTCAAGCGCCACTTCGAAATCAACAAAGCCTACTTCGACAGCCTGTGGCAGCAGATGCAGGCCCAACGCCTGTCTGCCTGAATGGCCTGCGATCCGAAAACAAAAATAATGGAGCACATGATGAGCCCACGTAATTTTTCCCTGCCGCAATTGCAGAATATTCACACGGCCGAAGCCCGTCTGTTGGCGGAAGCCTTGAAGCCGGACGCGACGTTCAATCGCATCGAAATTGCTGCCAATATGCTGCGCGCCCTGTGCGAGACCGGCCAACGTGGCGACGCCGCGAACGCAGCGCAGTGCCAGCAATTGCTGTACATCCTGTCGCTGAGCGATGACGTGGCCACCGCCTCGACCCGGCGCTGGCTGGCCAATGCCGTCTATAGCGTACAAGAGCGTTTCATGCCGTCAGCCGACCTGGCATCACCCTTGTCCGAGGCCGGTTTCCAGCAACGCCTGGAAGAGCAGATTGCCGCGCAGTCGCGGGAAAACCATCCGATGTCGCAGTATGTGTTTGAAGGCAAAGCCTCTCGCGAGCAACTGCAGGTGTTTTTGCGCCATCAATGGTTCCGCACGTACCGCCTGTACCGGGATGCCGCCGACCTGCTGGTCAACCTGACTGATGTGGACGAGGCGGCCGCCCTGGCGCGTTATCTCTACGGCGAGTTGGGCGAAGAAGACGAGCGGCGCTCCCACCCCCGCCTGTTAGCCAAGCTGCTTGCCGCCGTGGGCCTGAATGCCGATTTCGAGGCGCTCTCGACGATGCCCGAGGAAATCGCCTACCTCAACAACCGCGCACGCTGTTTCCGCAACCCCGATGTCGGCTGGGGCCTAGCGGTGTTCTACATCACCGAACTGGTGGTGCCGGGCAACCACGGCAAGCTGTACAACGCCCTGCGCAACGCGGGCTTGAGCCAGGATGACGCGGAGTACTACGAAGTGCATATCAGCCTGGTGCCGCCGCGGGCCAAGCGTGAATGGACGCTGATCTCACGGCGTATTCCGGACCTCGGGTTTCAGAATGCGTTCCTGACGTCTTTGGCCGAGCACTTCCGGCTGGAGCGGGCTTATTACGATGCAGTCTGGGAAGAAGTACAACGCGTGAAGTAGCCCTCCCTGGACAACCCGAGTAACCCGACATGCCAAGTCATATCACTGAATCCCGTATCCACGGGGGCGCTTACTCGTCCCCGGAATTTGCTGCGATCTTCTCTGATGCCAATCAGGTGCAGAAGTGGCTCGATGTTGAAACAGCGCTGGCGGCGACCCAGGCGCAGATGGGCCTCATCCCCCACGAGGCCGCCCGGGAGATTGCCCGGGTAGCCAGCGTGGAACTGCTGGACCTCGACGCGTTGGGGCGCGAAGGCCTGGAAACCGGGCACATCCTGGTGCCGACCCTGCGCGCATTGCAGGGGTTATGCGCCGATGGGCTGGGCGAATACGTGCATTACGGCGTGACCACCCAGGACATCCTCGACACCGGGCTGATCCTGCAAATCCGCGATGCCTGGGGCCTGGTGGTGCAGCGTTTGCGCGGGATCCGTGGGCATCTGCTCACGCTCGCCCTGCGCCATAAGCACACGCCGATGGTCGCCAGGACCCATGGTCAACACGCTTTGCCCACCACGTTTGGCTACAAGGTGGCGGTGTGGGTCGATGAGATTGATCGACACCTTGAACGCTTTGAAGAAGCCTACGCCCGGGTGATGGTCGGCAACCTGACCGGCGCCGTGGGCACCCTGGCCGGGCTTGGCCCGCAGGGTTTGGAAGTGCAGCGCCGTACCCTGGAAAGCCTCGGCCTGTCGGCACCGTTGAGCAGTTGGCACAGCGCCCGCGACCGCATCCTGGAAGCAGCGTGGTTGCTGGTGCAGGCGTCGGCGACGTTGGGCCGTGTCGCCAATGAGATCTACCACCTGCAGCGCACCGAGATCGACGAAGTGCGCGAGGGGCGGCGAGCAGGGCAAGTGGGGAGTAGCACCATGCCCCACAAGCAAAACCCATCGACCGTGGACCTGATCAGCGCGCTGTCGCGGCTGGTGCGCGCGCAGATGGTCGCGCTGACCGACGCCGCTTTCCAGATGCACGAGCGTGACGGCACCACTTGGCGCATCGAATGGGCGGCCTTACCCGAGCTGTTCATTTACGCCGGTGCGTTGCTCGCTCGTATGGAAGGCTTGCTGCAGGCTGGGCTGCAGGTGCGTGAAGCGCGCATGCGCAGCAACCTGGACTTGCTGGGCGGGCTGATCCTGTCGGAGCGCGTGATGCTTGCGCTGGCGCCTCGGTGTGGCAAGCAGACGGCCCATCATCTGGTGCACGACATCGCCCTGCAGGCCCAGGACGCGGGCGTTTGCTTTCGCGATGCGCTGCTTGGCGACCCTCGGCTGCGCGGTTGTTTCAGCGCGCAAACGCTCGACGACTTGCTTGACCCGACAGCCTACACAGGGCTGGCGGCCGAGATGGTCGATCTGGTGGCAACTAAAGCAAGACCTCGCGCTTCAGGCGATGGCGCTGAGGCGGTGATGGCAACCCAAGGCAATACCAGTCAGTCCCTGTACGCTACGGAGGGTATGTGATGGATGCGCAAACATTGGAAGTGACAGCCCGTGCGTCTTGCACCGCACGTTCGGACCACCCGGGCTTTGATCATGACGGCGAGCAATGCCGCCACGAACACAGCCACATCCTCGATTCGAAAACCCACGGTTCGGGTTATGCCGGCCCGCAGAGCCGCAAGATCTTCTGCAGTCATTGTCGCCTGCAACGTTGGCTGGACGTGGAAGCTGCGCTGGCCATGGCCCAGGCCGATGTCAACATCATCCCGCGCGAGGCGGCCCTGGAGATCGAAAAGGCCGCGTTGCTATCGGGCATCAATGTGCGCCAACTGGCCGAGGGCGTGGCTGCCACTGGGCATTCGCTAATGCCATTGCTGAGCGCCCTACAAAAAAATTGTAGCCCCAGTGCCCGTGAATACGTGCATTACGGCGCTACCACCCAAGACATCCAGGACACCGCCCAATCCCTGGAGATGCGCGATGTGCTTGATGCGATGGATCAGGCCCTGGAGACTTTGCTGGGCAAGTTGTCGACCCTGGCCGATGCGCACCGTGACTCGCTGATGGTCGCCAGGACCCACTCGATTCCCGCTTTGCCGACCACCTTCGGGCTGAAGGTCGCCGGCTGGATCGATGAGCTGTTGCGCCACCGGCAGCGCTTGGCCGAAGCCCGCCAGCGTGTACTGGTGGTGCAACTGTTCGGCGGGGTCGGCACCATGGCGGCGTTCGGCCCGGACGCCATGCCGATGCTGGATCGTTTTGCCCAGCGCTTGTCGCTGCAAGTGCCCCTGACGGGCTGGCATGTGTCCCGTGACCGCGTTGCGGAGTTCGTCAGCACCCTGGCCATGGTCACCGCCTCGTTGGCCCGCGTAGCCGATGAAATCCGTACGCTCAATCGTTGGGAAATCGCTGAAGTGGAAGTGGGCTGGAGCGACCAGCAGATCGGCAGCAGCACCATGCCGCACAAACGCAACCCCGAAGGCTGCGAGCAGGTGGTGGTGTTGGCACGGCTGGCCAAGGCCCAGGTCATGCTCGCGCTGGACGCGATGATTCTTGAGCATGAGCGCGATTACCGCGGTACGCGGTTGGAGTGGTGCGCGGTCGCGGACGTTTCCCACTATGCACTGATGGCGCTCTCGATTCTGACCGAGACCATCGATGGGCTCACCGTGAATGTGCAGAAAATGGAATGCACCGCCCAGGCCTATGGCGATGCCATCTGCACCGAAGCGGTGGTGTTCGAAATGGCGCGCAAGCTGGGCAAGAGCAGCGCCTACCAGATCATCTTCGAAGTGTCCCAGGCCAGCCAGCGCAATCACGTGTCGATCCGCGAGGCAATCGAGGCCGATGCGCGGGTGCTTGCGGTCATGAACGACGGCGCCCTGGCCCGGCTGTTCGAGCCCCGTACTCACTTGGGCATGTCCGAACGCATCGTTGACAACGTGCTGGCCAAACTCGCCGGCCACTGATCCCTTAACAGATTTGCATATTCATCAAGGAGCGACAGATGTCCAACGTTATGGAAGTTGATAAAGCCAAGGTCCAGCAATTTTCGGCGCGCATCATGGAGGATTACGGCAACACGCTGCGCGGCGCCATGCTCTACATCGGCGACCAGCTCGGTTTGTTCAAGGCTTTGGCCGACGGCCAGGCGGTGACCCTGGAAGAGTTGGCGCACAAGACCGGCTACAACGCACGTTACTTGCGCGAATGGCTGGGCAGCATGGCCACCGGCAATTATGTGACCTACGACGCGCAAACCCGCCGCTACCAAATGCCCGCCGAGTTTGTGCCGGTGCTGGCTGATGAAGATTCGCCGTATTTTGCCGGTGGCATTATCCAACTGAGCGTGCCGTTCGTGAGCATGGCGCCCAAGGTCATCGAGGCCTTCCGCCATGGTGGTGGTTGCGCTGAAGAGGCGTTCCCGCTGGAAACCTGGAAAGGCATGGAGCGCATGACCATGCCCTGGTACAAGCACTACCTGGTCCAGCACTGGATTCCATCCCTGGACGGCGTCGAAGAGAAGCTCAAGACCGGCGGCAGTGTGCTGGATTTCGGCTGTGGTGCGGGCCTGGCGGCGATCACCATGGCCAAGGCCTATCCTGAGGCGCGCATTGTCGGCTGCGACTTCCACCTGCCTTCCATCGAGTTGGCGCGGGCCAACGCCGAGGCGGCTGGTGTGGGTGACCGGGTGCAATTCGAGGTGAACGACTCCGATGCGTTGCGCGGCCAGCAATTCGACTTCGTGACCACCTTTGTGGTGATCCACGATGCCACCGACCCTCAGCAGATGCTCAAGGATTTGCGCGCCGCCACGGCCGAAGACGGTACTTACCTGATGGTGGAGCTCAACCTGTCCGAGGAACTGCACGAGAACATGAACCTGTTCGGGCGCGTCATGTACCCGCAGAGCACCCTCTATTGCATGACCTGTTCGCTGTCCCACGGTGGGGCAGGGCTGGGGGCATTCATGGGCGAGAAGCGTGCCCGCCAGATGGCTGAGGCAGCCGGGTTCAGCCGCTTTCGTAAAGTGCCTTCGCAGTGGCCACCGATGCCGGCGCTCTTCGAACTCAAGCCTTGATAGGAAGCATCCACGAGTCGCTTTGCGCAGTAAGGCAATTTAATGGCCCCTTTGTAACAAAATCCTCGCCAAAATCACTTTTATTTTCAGGTGGTTAGGTGAGGATGCAAATGCGCTCTGTGGGAATGATGCTGATTGCCTGCTCCCTGGCCGGCGGCGCGACTGTCGCGCAGGCCAGGGAATTGCGCGAGGGTGACAAGTACATGTGCAGTTGGGGCGCAGGCACGGCCGCCAGGGCCCAGGAGCTAAAGTTATCCGGCGTTTCGCTATACGCGGCCCGGCAGAAGATCCAGACCCTCAAGTTCAGCAAATCGTGGATGCGCATGATGGCCATGGGCATCACCGAGCAGACCTATGACAGCCGCTCAAGGCTCAAGCCCGAGGCGATTCGTCAAAGCTTTTACCAGGATTGCCTGCGCTACAAGGTCGCGCGCAAGTAATCCGTAGCCCGCACCAGCCGTGGGGCCTTTACAAATCCACGACAAACCCCGTGTGAGTATTTGCATACAATTGCGCACTTCTTGATGGAGGCGGGTATGCAAGTGCTGATTCGAACGGCGACACCTGATGACGTCGACACGCTGTGCGCGATTCGCACCTCGGTAGTGCAAAACCACCTGAGCCTTGAACAGATGGCTGGCCTGGGGATTACCCCGCAGGTATTGAGCGATACGTTGCGCGCAGCACCTTGCGGCTGGATCGCGGAAGTGGACGGCCAGGCGGCGGGGTTTTCCATGGTCGACCTGGATGAAGGTGAAGTGTTCGCAATGTTCGTGCTGCCCTCGCACGAGAAGCTTGGGCTGGGCCGTCAACTGATGGCGGTGGCCGAGGCGGCCCTGTTTGAGCACCACGACACGCTCTACCTGGTGACTGATGGGCGTGATGAAATCCGCGCCAATGGGTTCTATCAGCGCCTGGGCTGGTCCGTCGTGGGCCCGGTCGATGGTGATGACGTTCGTTATGAAAAGAGCAGGGCGCCATAAGGCCATGAATGCCCCAGAGCCTCCATCGTCCAACGGCTTGCGCTACCTCGCGGTGGGTGTGCTGGGCATCGCCGTGCTGCTGGGGTTCTATTTCATTCAACTCAACGCCAAGGTCGACCGCCAGCGCGAAGAGGCGGCTGAACGCCTGACGCTGTGTCGTCATCTGGAGGCCGTGGTGGGCGCCACTGCTTCCAGTCGTGAGGCCCTTCAAGAAACATGCAAGCAGTTAAGTGAACAGTTACTTGAAAGCGCTACGCCCGATCAATAACCATTTTTTATACAGGGACTTACTGTCGTTACTTGCACCAAAAAGTAGCACGACTACTGCCTTCTACCTTAAAAAATATGTGGTTATTGAATGACTTACGACGCTTTCAATCCGACGAAAGGATTAAAATAATCTTGTTACATGTTTTTACAATCGCTACTATAGCCGGGCGTTCACCTCCCACGGTTTATGCATTTTTAAATCCCAAGTTTCCATCAGCTACTTGGGATTTTTTTTGCCCGCGATTTAATCTCGGCCTGTCGTTCATGGCCGGTGACGCCCTACTAAAGTGAGGGCTGGCTAACACTTTTGCATTAATTGTCCGGCGGCCGGCAAAACCTTATCTATGCTGCTTGCATCACCTCAATCGGGTAGAACCCAGGGACGGGGGGCTGATCATGATTTCCATCACCGAATTCAACCGCATCATGGCCTCAGGCTTCCTGCCGCTTGCGTGTGAGTGCTGCCTCAATAGTGACGGCTCGCTGCGCATCAGCGTGTTCGAGCCTGCGTCCGGTCGTGTCGACTTGCTGCTGACCCGCGTATCACCCGAAGGCCTGGACAGCATCCGTGCCATCTCTAACCTGATTGGTGAGTTGCGTACCGAGATAAAGGCCGGGCGCCGTGGGTTTGCTGCGGTAGGTTAAGGGCCGTCCAGCGCGTCAGAGGCGCCGCAGGAAGGATTTGACGATGTGGCGGGTAGCGTCTGTGGTATCCAGCTCGTCCACGGCGCTGTAGGCGTACCACTGGCAATCGACAATCTCATTGCACGGCCGTGCCTCGTCGATATTGACCACTGAGGCCTCAAATACATGGTGGACGGTGTCGCGGGCCTTGAGCTCCTGCAGGTACAGCAAGCCGTCCACATTTAAACCGGTTTCTTCTTCCAGCTCGCGTTCCGCCGCGCCTACCGGGCGCTCGTGCGCTTCTACTTTCCCGCCGGGCAATGCCCATTTAGATCTGGCCTTGCGTACGAAGAGGATATGCCCCTCATGTTCGCAAATGACGGTCGCCCTAATTTTCATCGAATGTGCCCCCGCGCCGGATGAATGTCATAAAAGTGTAATGCAATTGTCATGCTAAGTGGTTATGGCGCGCCAGGGCCTGTATGTGGATACTGCCCGATTGACGAATACGACCGAGGACATTAGATGAAGACCATACGCTGGGGCATGATCGGCTGTGGCAGTGTCACTGAATTGAAGAGTGGACCGGCTTTCTATAAAGCGCCAGGTTCGGCATTGGTCGCGGTGATGGGGCGGCGTGCCGAGGCGGTGCGCGATTATGCGGCGCGCCATGGCATTGCCCGTTGCTATACCGATGCCCAGGCCTTGATCGATGACCCCGAGGTGGATGCGGTCTACATCGCCACTCCGCCCGACAGTCACCTTGAGTACGCCCTGAGAGTGGCCGCGGCGGGCAAACATTGTTGCGTCGAAAAGCCGATGTCGCTGAATGCTGAACAGAGCGCGTTGATGCAGCGCACATTCGAGCGCGCCGGGCTGCATCTGTTTGTCTCCTACTACCGGCGTTCATTGCCACGCTTTCAGCAAGTGCGCACCTGGCTGCAGGAAGGCCGTATCGGTGAGTTGCGCCACCTGACCTGGACCTTGTGCAAACCCGCTGCCGTAACAGACTCCGACGCCACCAATTGGCGCACCGATCCGGCCATTGCCGGTGGCGGTTACTTTGCCGACCTGGCGAGCCATGGGTTCGACCTGTTCCAGTACCTGGCCGGGGACATCGTCGAGGTCTCAGGCTTTTCGGCGCGACAGGCTGGGCGCTACGCGGCAGAAGATGCCGTGACGGCCTGCTGGACATTTGCCAGCGGTGCATTGGGCATGGGCTGCTGGAATTTTGTGGCGGACCGACGCGAAGACCGGGTCGAACTGATCGGCAGTCGCGGTCGTATTCAGTTTTCGGTGTTCGAGGACCAGCCGCTGCGTCTTGAAGGCGAGACCACCGAGGTGTTGGACGTGCCGTGTCACACCCATATTCAATGGCACCACGTCCTGAACATGAACGCGCATATTCGTGGCGAGGCCGAGCATCCGTCGCTGGGCATCGAAGCGCTGAAGACCGATATCATCTTGGACAAGGTGTTACACCGTTACTCCCAGCATCCCTAGGCGTGGCAATAGCGTAAGGCTTTACTCTTTTAAAGGAATACCGGGATGAAATACTGGATGGTGATGTGGCTGCTGATGGCCACCGCGGCAACGGCGGCGCCACGCAGCCAAGGGCAGGCGGGTGAGTTTGATTTCTATGTGCTATCGCTCTCGTGGTCACCCACGTTTTGCCTCACGCACTCAGGCAACGAGCAATGCTCAGGTAAAGGCTACGGCTTTGTGCTGCATGGTTTGTGGCCGCAATACGCACGGGGAGGGTGGCCGGCGTCCTGTACACCGCAGACGCGCTTGAGCGCGGCAGAAATGGACAAGGGCGCGGCGCTGTTTCCCACCCGCACGCTGCTCAAGCATGAGTGGGCCAAGCATGGTACCTGCAGTGGGCTGGAGCCGTTGGAGTATCTGGAGAAGACCGATGTGGCGCTCGGTGCGGTTGCCATTCCGCAGCAACTGCAGCCGTTCAATACGCCGCCGTCATTGCGGGCCAACGAGATCGAGGCGCTGTTTCGCGAGAGCAACCCACGCATGGGCAACCACGGTATGGCGGTGATCTGCAAGGGCAAGGTGCTGTCGGAAGTGCGGGTGTGCCTGACCAAGGATCTCGCGTTTGCCGGTTGCCCGCGCAGTGTGAAGAGCCAGTGTCGGGGGGGCGATATTCGTATTCCCACCCAGCGCTGAGAGGTGCCCTGGATCCCACTATGAAAGCTGGCTTGTTGGGTCGCCGTATCGCTGCGATCGCGGCGTGCCAGCCGATGGCTATCTACCTGACGCCCCCGCGATCCAACTGTGGGAGCTGGCTTGCCTGCGAAGACGACCTCACAGTCGACACCGTAATACCGAGTACCTATCCATTCCTGCGGTAACGGCTACTTAGGGTTCCGCCCTGACGGCGTCTCACTTTTGAAAAGCCGGAATGCCGGCCCAGACAAAAGTAAGCAAAACGCTCTTGCCCCACCACGTTACCCACGAATTCAAGCCTGCGTTCGGCCAGCGTGGTTTAACGGGGCGCCTGAGATCAAGATCACAAGCAGATCAAGATCAAGAGCGGCTCGCTTCGCATCGTGGTTACCTGTGGGCGGCACATTTGACATCTCTGTCGATTGAACGGCCGCCATCGCAGGCAAGCCAGCTCCCACAGTTTATCGCGGGGGCACTAATCAGATCAGCGTCCGTTTCTGAAGTACCCAGGGGCATTTTCTTCAATACCCTCGTGTCCCTGCGCGGTACCGTGATCTAAACCTCGTTTGGGATCACAAAAGGAACTGCAATGAGCTTGATTCTCTCCATGGCCGCCTTTGCCCTGGCCACGTCCATCACGCCGGGACCGGTGAATGTGGTCGCTTTAAGTTCTGGCGCACGTTTTGGTTTCGTCGCCAGCCAGAAACATGTCTTCGGCGCCGCCGTGGGTTTTACCTTGTTGTTGGTGTTGATCGGCCTGGGGTTGCATGAAGTATTGGTGCGCTGGCCGATCCTGATTCAATTGATCCGCTGGGGCGGCGTGGCGTTCTTGTTGTATATGGCTTGGAAGCTGGCGGTGGATGATGGCCGTCTGGACGCTGACGGTGCGCACTCCGCGCCGTCGATGTTGTATGGCGCGATCATGCAGTGGCTCAACCCGAAAGCCTGGCTGGCGTGTGTGGCAGGCATGGGGTTGTTCGTGGCCGATGGCGATGCGGCGCAGGTATGGTTGTTTGCCGTGCTTTACCTGGTGATCTGCTACCTGTCGGTGGCGTGCTGGGCGTATGCGGGGACGTTTTTGCGCCGCTACTTGAACAACCCCAAAGGTGTGCGCCTGTTCAACCGCTCAATGGCCGCGTTGCTGGTGGCCAGTGTGGGTTATTTGCTGATGGCTTGAGGTTCTCGCGGTATTGCCCCGGCGTGGCCGCGAAGTGTTGTTTGAAGGTGCGCTGGAAGTGCGCCTGGTCGGCAAAGCCCGCGGCCAGGGCGACGTCGGCAATCAGTGCGCCATTGCGCAGTTGGCTGCGGGCGAACTGGATGCGGCGGTTGACCATGAAGGCGTGGGGCGTCAAGCCGTAATACTGCTTGAATGCGCGGATCAGATAAGACGGCGACAGTTCAGCGGCCTGGCAAATGTCTTCGAGTTTCAAGGCCTGTGTGCAGTGGGCGCGGATGTAGTCGGCGGCGCGTTCCAGTTTGTGGTTGACCTCGCGTACCGGCGTCAGTGAAGGATTCAGGCGCTGTTGCACCTCGGTGAAGTAACTCACTAGCGCACTCTGTTTTTGCAGCAGTTCGGCCTGCTCATCCACTAGCGTGCGGTACAGGTCAAGCAAGCCGTGGTACAGCCCGGTGTCGCGAGTATGGGGTGTGTCGAATGGCCGGTAGCCCTGGTCGGTACTGAACCCCAACTGGTATTGCAGGTCGGTCAGCCACGGCGTGTCGAGGTACAGCATGTGGTAGGACCAGGGCTGGTCATGGATGGGGTTGCACGCATGCACATCGCCGGGGTTCATCAGCACCACGGTGCCGGCGCTGATTTCGAAGGTGTGCGCGCCGTAGTGGTAATAGCTGCAGCCCGTGGTGATCGCGCCGATGGAAAAATGCTCATGGGCGTGTCGGGTATAGGTGACCTTGCGCCCGTCGGCGATGCTGCGGGCTTCGATGAACGGCAGGCGTTCGTCGCGCCAGAAGCGCGGCGTGTCTGCGGGACGGGTGATCGGGCTGAGCGACATGGCGTTATTTCTCCTGCATTCTCACCCGCGTTACCTCAGGCCGGTACCAGAAAAGCGGCCTTGAGCAACTGCCGGGTATAGGCATGTTGCGGGTCGGCAAAAATAGCCTGGGCATCGCCTTGCTCCACCACCTGGCCTTGCTTGACCACCATCAATTGGTGACTCAGCGCCTTCACCACCGCCAGGTCATGGCTGATAAACAGGTAGGTCAGGTTGTACTTGGCCTGCAAGCCGCGCAGCAACTCTACCACCTGGCGTTGTACCGTGCGGTCCAGGGCCGAGGTGGGTTCGTCCAGCAGGATCAGGCGCGGCTTGAGCACCAGCGCTCGGGCGATAGCGATGCGTTGGCGCTGGCCGCCGGAGAATTCATGGGGGTAGCGATGCCGGGATTCGGGGTCCAGGCCCACTTCCTTGAGCGCCGCGATAATCGCCGCTTCCTGTTCGGCGGGCGTGCCCATCTTGTGGATACGCAGGCCTTCGCCAACGATCTCGCTGACGCACATGCGCGGGCTCAGGCTGCCGAACGGGTCCTGGAACACCACCTGCATTTCCCGGCGCAACGGGCGTACCTGTTGTTGGCTCAGGCGATCCAGTTGCTGACCTTCGAAGCGAATCCCGCCCTGGCTGCCGATCAGGCGCAAAATTGCCAGGCCCAGGGTGGACTTGCCCGAGCCACTTTCACCAACGATGCCCAGGGTTTGGCCCTGAGGCAGGCTGAAGTTGATGCCGTCCACGGCCTTGACGTAATCCACGGTATTGCGCAAAAAACCTTTCTTGATCGGAAACCAGACTTTCAGGTCGTCCACTTCCAGCAGCGGAGGGCCGACATCATTGTTGGCTGGCCCACCGCTGGGCTCCGCCGCGAGCAACTCCTGGGTATAGGGATGCTGGGGCGACTGGAACAGTGTCTCGCAATCGGCCTGTTCAACGATGCAACCTTGCTGCATCACACACACACGGTGGGCGATGCGCCGTACCAGGTTGAGGTCATGGCTTATCAGCAGCAGCGCCATGCCCAGCCGCGCCTGCAGCTCCTTGAGCAATTCCAGGATCTTCAACTGCACGGTGACATCCAGCGCCGTGGTCGGCTCGTCGGCAATCAACAACTCCGGCTCGTTGGCCAGAGCCATGGCGATCATCACTCGCTGGCGCTGGCCGCCGGACAGCTCGTGAGGCAACGCCTTGAGGCGTTTGTGTGGCTCGGGGATACCTACCAGCTCCAGCAACTCCAAGGTGCGTTGGGTGGCGACCTTGCCGGTCAGGCCCTTGTGCAGGCCGAGCACTTCGTTGATCTGCTTTTCGATGGAATGCAGCGGGTTCAACGAGGTCATCGGCTCCTGGAAGATCATCGCAATGCGGTTGCCGCGTATATGCCGCAGGGTTTTCTCTTTGAGCGTCAGCAGGTCTTGCCCTGAATACTCGATAGTGCCAGACGGATGCCTGGCCAACGGGTAGGGCAGCAGGCGCAGGATCGAATGGGCGGTGACCGATTTGCCTGAACCGCTTTCGCCCACCAGCGCCAGAGTTTCGCCGCGCTTGATGTCGAAACTGACGTGGTTGACCACGCGGTGATGATGCTCGCCGGTGACGAACTCGACACTGAGGTCGCGGATTTCGATCAGGTTGTCCGGATTCATCTCATTTCCTCGGGTCGAACGCATCGCGAGCGGACTCGCCGATAAACACCAGCAGGCTCAACATGATCGCCAGCACCGCAAAGGCACTCATGCCCAGCCACGGCGCCTGCAGGTTGGATTTGCCCTGGGCCACCAGCTCACCCAGCGACGGCGAACCTGCCGGCAGCCCGAAGCCGAGAAAGTCCAGGGCGGTCAGGGTGCCAATGGCGCCGGTAAGGATGAAGGGCAGGAAGGTCATGGTCGAGACCATCGCATTGGGCAGGATGTGACGGAACATGATCGCGCCGTTCTGCATGCCCAGCGCCCGCGCCGCGCGTACGTATTCCAGGTTACGACCGCGCAGGAACTCGGCGCGCACCACATCCACCAGGCTCATCCAGGAAAACAGCAGCATGATCCCCAGCAGCCACCAGAAGTTGGGTTGCACGAAGCTGGCCAGGATGATCAGCAGGTAGAGCACCGGCAAGCCGGACCAGATCTCCAGGAAACGTTGCCCGGCCAGGTCGACCCAACCGCCATAAAAGCCCTGCAAGGCGCCGGCAATCACGCCGATGATCGAGCTGAGTATGGTCAGGGTCAGGGCAAAGAGCACCGACACGCGAAAGCCGTAGATCACCCGCGCGAGCACATCGCGCCCCTGGTCATCGGTGCCCAGCAGGTTGACCGAGGACGGCGGCGCCGGGGCCGGGACTTTCAGGTCGTAATTGATGCTCTGGTAGCTGAACGGAATCGGTGCCCACAAGGTCCAGGCGTCCTTGGCTTTCAGCAGCTCCTGGATGTACGGGCTCTTGTAGTTGGCTTCCAGCGGGAATTCACCGCCGAAGGTAGTCTCCGGGTAGCGCTTGAGCGCCGGGAAGTACCAGTCGCCGTCGAAGTGCACCGCCAGGGGCTTGTCGTTGGCGATCAACTCAGCGCCCAGGCTCAACACGAACAGCACCAGGAACAGCCACAGCGACCACCAGCCACGCTTGTTGGCCTTGAACCGCTCGAACCGGCGGCGATTGAGGGGGGACAGGTTCATCTCAATGCTCCCGGCTGGCAAAGTCGATACGCGGATCGACCAGGGTGTAGGTGAGGTCGCCGATCAGTTTCACGATCAGCCCCAGCAGGGTGAAGATAAACAGCGTGCCGAACACCACCGGGTAGTCACGGTTGATCGCCGCTTCAAAGCTCATCAGGCCCAGGCCGTCGAGAGAGAAGATCACCTCCACCAGCAACGAGCCGGTAAAGAAGATGCCAATGAAGGCCGAAGGGAAACCGGCGATCACCAGCAGCATGGCGTTGCGGAACACGTGGCCATACAGCACGCGGCGATTGGTCAGGCCCTTGGCCTTGGCGGTGACCACGTACTGCTTGTTGATCTCGTCGAGAAAGCTGTTCTTGGTCAGCAGGGTCATGGTCGCGAAGTTGCCGATCACCAGGGCGGTGACGGGCAGCGCCAGGTGCCAGAAGTAATCGAGGATCTTGCCGCCCCAACTCAACTCCTCGAAGTTGTTGGAGGTGAGCCCGCGCAAGGGGAACCAGTCGAAATAACTGCCACCGGCAAACACCACGATCAGCAGAATCGCAAACAGGAACGCCGGTATCGCGTAGCCGACGATGATCGCCGAGCTGGTCCACACATCGAAATGGCTGCCGTGGCGCGTGGCCTTGGCGATCCCCAGGGGGATGGACACCAGGTACATGATCAGGGTGCTCCACAACCCGAGGGAAATGGACACCGGCATCTTTTCCTTGATCAGGTCGATGACCTTGGCGTCCCGGAAAAAGCTGTCACCGAAGTCCAGCTGGGCGTAGTTCTTGACCATGATCCACAAGCGTTCCGGCGCCGACTTGTCGAAGCCGTACATCTTTTCGATTTCCTTGATCAGCGCCGGGTCCAGTCCCTGGGCGCCACGGTAGCTGGAACCGGCCACCGCGACTTCGGCGCCGCCGCCAGCAATGCGGCTGGTGGCGCCGTCGAAGCCTTCGAGCTTGGCGATCATCTGCTCCACCGGGCCGCCGGGAGCGGCCTGGATGATGACAAAGTTGATCAACAAGATCCCGAACAGCGTGGGAATGATCAGCAACAGGCGGCGAACAATATAGGCCAGCATTTAATCGCCTCCGCTCGCCGCATCGGCGCGTGTGTCCAGGGGGACGGCAGGTGTGACGTCGGGTTTGCTCCACCAGGTCGCGGTGCCGACGTCGTAGCGTGGCGAGACCTTGGGGTGGCCCAGGTGGTCCCAGTACGCGACGCGAAAGGTCTTGATGTGCCAGTTGGGAATCACGTAGTAACCAAACTGCAGCACACGATCCAGCGCCCTGGCGTGGGCGATCAGGCTTTGCCGCGAACCGGCGTCGATCAGCTCTTCCACCAACTGGTCGACCGCGGGGTCCTTGAGGCCCATGTAGTTGCGGCTGCCGGGCTTGTCGGCGCTGGAGGATTTCCAGAACTCGCGCTGCTCGTTTCCCGGCGAGGTGGATTGCGGGAAGCTGCCCACCAGCATGTCGAAGTCGCGCGAGCGCAGGCGGTTGACGAACTGTGAGACGTCCACGCGACGAATCACCAGGTCGATGCCCAGGTCTGCCAGGTTGCGCTTGAACGGCAGCAGGATGCGCTCGAACTCGGTCTGGGCCAGCAAAAACTCTATGGTCACTGGCTTGCCGGTGCTGTCGACCATTTTGTCGTCAACAATCTTCCAGCCCGCTTCCTGCAGCAGTTGGTAGGCCTCGCGTTGCTGGGTGCGGATCATGCCGCTGCCGTCGGTGTGGGACGGTTCGAATGCCTGGGTGAAGACTTCGCCAGGGATCTTGTCGCGCAGCGGCTCGAGAATCGCCAGCTCGTCCGGACCGGGTAGGCCGGTGGCGGCCATTTCCGAGTTTTCGAAATAGCTGCGGGTACGGGTGTAGGCACCGTTGAACAGTTGCTTGTTGCTCCACTCGAAATCCAGCAGCAGGCTGATGGCCTTGCGCACCCGCACGTCCTGGAACATCGGCTTGCGCATGTTGAACACAAAACCCTGCATGCCGGTGGGGTTGCCGTTGGGAATTTCTTCCTTGATCAATCGGCCTTCTTTCACCGCTGGAATGTTGTAGGCATTGGCCCAGTTCTTGGCGCTGAACTCCAGCCAGTAGTCGAACTGCCCGGCCTTCAAGGCTTCCAGGGAGACAGTGCTGTCGCGGTAGTAATCGGTGATGCGGGTATCGAAGTTGTAGAAGCCCTTATTGACCGGCAGGTCCTTGGCCCAATAATCCTTGACCCGCTCGTAGCGAATCATGCGGCCCGGCTTGACCTCGGCCACCTGGTAAGGCCCGCTGCCCAAGGGGATTTCCAGGTTGCCCTTGGAAAAATCCCGGCTGGCCCACCAGTGTTTGGGCAGTACTGGCAACTGCCCAAGGATCAACGGCAACTCGCGGTTGTTGGTGCGCTTGAACTTGAACAGCACGCGCAACGGGTCTTCGGCCACCACCTCATCGACGTCGGCGTAGTAGTTGCGGTACAGCGGGTTGCCTTCCTTGATCAGGGTCTGGAAGGTAAACACTACGTCTTCGGCGCGTATCGGGTGGCCGTCATGGAAGCGCGCTTCGGGGCGCAGATAGAAGCGCACCCAGCTGTTGTCCGGGGCTTTTTCGATCTTGCCGGCCACCAGGCCGTATTCGGTGATGGGTTCGTCCAGGCTTTGCATGGCCAGGGTGTCGTAGATCAGTGGCAGGTTGTCTGCCGGTACGCCCTTGCTGATATAGGGGTTGAGGCTGTCGAAGCCGCCCATGGCCGATTCGCGGAAGGTTCCGCCCTTGGGGGCGTCGGGGTTTACATAGTCAAAATGCTTGAAGTCGGCGGGGTACTTGGGGGGCTCGTTGTAGAGAGTCAGCGCATGCTGAGGCGCGGCGTGCGCCGCGGTGCACAGCAACAGGCTGGCGAGCAGGGTAGTACGCAAGGACATCATTGGGCTTTCTCCGAAGCTTTCAGCCACCATGCGCTCAGGCCCAGGCTGTAGGGCGGCGTGGTGACGAAGGCGAACCGGTTGCGGTACGCCAGGCGATGATAGTTGAGGTACCAGTTGGGAATGCTGTAGTGCTGCCACAGCAGCACCCGGTCCAGGGCGCGGCCGGCAGCCAGTTGTTCTTCGCGGGTCTGCGCCGCCAGCAGTTGGTCCAGCAGGTGGTCGACCACCGGGTTGGCGATACCGGCGTAATTCTTGCTGCCTTTGATTGCGGCCTGGCTGGAGTGGAAGTACTGCCACTGCTCAAGGCCGGGGCTCAAGGTCTGGTTGAGAGTCATCAAAATCATGTCGAAATCGAATTGATCGAGGCGCTGTTTGTACTGTGCGCGGTCAACGGTACGCAAGCGGGCGTCGATGCCGATGCGGGTCAGATTTTCGACATAGGGTTGCAGGATGCGCTCGAGGTTCGGGTTGACCAGCAGGATTTCCAGGCGCAGCGGTTGCCCGTCCTTATCCAGCAGGCGCTGCCCTGACAGTTTCCAGCCGGCCTCGCTGAGCAGGGCCAGGGCCTGGCGCAGGGTTTCGCGGGGAATGCCACGGCCATTGGTGTGCGGCAGACTGAACGGTTGGGTAAACAGCGCGGCCGGCAGTTGGTCGCGGTAGGGCGAAAGCATCAACCACTCATGGCCCACGGGCAGGCCGGTGGCCGAGAATTCACTGTTGGGGTAATAGCTCACCGAACGCTTGTAGGCGCTGCTGAACAGCGTGCGGTTGGTCCATTCAAAATCGAATATCAACCCCAGGGCTTCACGCACCTTGGCCTGGCTGAACGCCGGTCGCCGGGTATTCATGAACAGGCCCTGGCTCTGGGTGGGGATCTGATGGGCGATCTGCGCCTTGATCACATCGCCGCGGTTGACCGCCGGGAAGTTGTAACCGGTGGCCCAGTTCTTGGCCTGATGCTCGATATAAATGTCGAATTCACCGGCCTTGAAGGCTTCAAAGGCCACGTCGCTGTCGCGATAGAACTCCACTTCGACCTTGTCGTAGTTATAGAAACCCTGGTTGACCGGCAGGTCTTTGCCCCAGTAATCCTTGACCCGTTCAAACACCAGTTGCCGCCCAGGCGCAACCTTGGTGATGCGGTAGGGCCCACTGCCCAGGGGCGGCTCGAAGGTGGTGGCCTTGAAGTCACGGTTTTTCCAATAGTGCTGGGGCAGCACCGGCAACTCGCCCAGGCGCAGGATCAGCAAGGGGTTGCCGGCGCGCTTGAACACAAAGCGGATACGGTGAGGGTTGAGGATATCGACCCGGGCCACTTCCTGCAGGTTGGTGCGGTACTGCGGGTGGCCTTCGGTCAGCAGGGTGCGATAGGAAAACGCCACGTCATCGGCGGTGATCGGCTTGCCGTCGTGAAAGCGTGCTTCGGGGCGCAGGTTGAACACCACCCAACTGCGGTCTTCGCTGTATTCCACCGATTGGGCAATCAGGCCATAGCTTGAGGTGGGTTCATCGCCCGACGGCGCGTATTGCCCGGTGCCCACCATCAAGGGCTCATTGAGCTCGTTGACGCCGTACTGCAGGAAGTTGGCGGTGGAAACCGGGCTTGAACCTTTGAAGGTGTAGGGGTTGAGCGTATCGAAGGTGCCAAATGCCATCACCCGCAATGTCCCGCCTTTGGGCGCTGCAGGGTTTACCCAATCGTAATGGGTGAATTTGGCCGGGTACTTGAGTGTGCCGAACTGCGCATAACCGTGGCTTTCGGTGATCGTCGCGTTCGCCGCAAAGCTCAAGGCCAGACTTATTAGTAGAAGGAGGGGACGCTTCAAGTCAGAGATCCGATCCAGGCGGCTTGGGCTTTATGATCGGTACAGTAACAGCTTGTTCCGGTTGGAAAAAGGCTGTCGGGAAGGCCATTTTGCGGACTGCAAGCTATTGGACGGTGTGAAGGTCAAATGTGGGAGCTGGCTTGCCTGCGATAGCATCACTGCGGTCTGACTGATAGACCGAGGTGCCTGCATCGCAGGCAAGCCAGCTCCCACACAAGCCAGCTCTCCCCGAGGTATTAGCGCGGCCCGGAAACCACCAGCATCTGCCCTGGTTTCAATGCCTGGCCGGTGCGCGGGTTCCAACGCTTGAGATGTTGCATCTCGACGTTGAAGCGCTTGGCCACCATGTACAGCGAGTCACCTTTCTTGACCTTGTACTGCACCGGTTTTTTCGCCGCGACTTTACGCGTGTCCTGCATCACCAGGGTCTGGCCGACCTTGAGGGCCTGGCCGTTGAGCTTGTTCCAGCGCTGCAGGTCATGCACATCGACCTTGTTGGCCTTGGCGATCAGCGTGAGGTTGTCGCCACTGCGTACCTTGTAGCTGCGGGTACGCCCTGCGACCGCCTTGGTCTCGACTTCGTCGAATACCGGCTTCTTGGGGCGCATGCTCAGCAATTCTTCCGGCTTCATCGTCGAAAGGGTGCTGGTCAGCAGTTGGGCCTTGGAGGTCGGCACCAGCAGATGCTGGGGGCCATCCAGGGTGGTGCGTTGTTTCAAGGCCGGGTTGAGCTGAAACAGTTCGTCTTCGTCGATCTCGGCCAGCGCGGCAACCCGTGACAGGTCCATGCTTTGCTTGACTTCAACGACCTCGAAGTACGGCGTGTTGGCAATCGGGTTCAGGTTGACGCCGTAGGCTTCGGGCGCCAGTACTACCTGGGACAAGGCCAGGAACTTGGGCACATAGTCCTTGGTTTCCTGAGGCAGGGGCAGGTTCCAGTAGTCAGTGGGCAGGCCGAGCTTTTCGTTGCGCTCGATTGCCCGGCTGACCGTGCCTTCGCCGGCGTTATAGGCCGCCAGGGCCAGCAGCCAGTCGCCGTTGAACATGTCATGCAGACGCGTCAGATAGTCCAGGGCGGCGGTGGTGGAGGCCGTGATGTCGCGGCGGCCATCGTAGGCGCGGGTCTGGCGCAGGTTGAAGTAGCGCCCGGTGGAGGGAATGAACTGCCACAAGCCCACCGCATCGCTGCGCGAATAGGCCATTGGGTTGTAGGCACTTTCAATCACTGGCAGCAGCGCCAGCTCCAGGGGCATGTTGCGTTCTTCAAGGCGCTCGACGATGTAATGAATGTAGAGGCTGCCGCGTTCGCCGGCATTCTCCAGAAAGGAGGGGTTACTGGCGAACCACAGGCGCTGTTGCTCGATGCGCGGGTTGACGCCGACACCGTCCTGCAATTGAAAGCCCCGACGCATGCGTTCCCAGACGTCCTGGGGTACTTCGGGGCTGGGCTTCTCTGATAGCCAAATAGGTTTTTGCTTGATCTTGGCAGCAAGATTCGGTTTGGGTTGCACGGTGGATTGTGCAGCGTAATTGGTCGATTGGCAGCCCGCCAGAGTCGCGGAAACGGCCACCGCCACGGCTTGAGCCAGGCGGGTCAATGCGTCTGAAGAAATGGATTTACGAATAGATGACGACATTGGCTGGAAGTAAGTTCCGGGCAAAAATGTCGGGCGATTCTAGAAAGCGCTTTGGTTCCGGTCAACCATTCAGAAATTACGTATCAGATTGCATCTGGTTAGAACTTATCTTTCCAAGCCCTCAAGCTAGCAAACACCTCGGCCCCAGAGCGGTTGTCGCGGCCGTTCCGTTCGTCCGCTTTTTGTTTAACGGATGTTTCAGCGGTGCGCAGAAAAGGGTTAGTACGTTTTTCCAGGGCCAGGTTGGATGGCAGCGTCATCTGGCCACGGGCGCGAAGTTGGGCGACATTTTCCACCCGTTCGGCGATGTCGGCGTTGTGCGGTTCCACGGCCTGGGCAAATTTCAAGTTACTTTGCGTGTATTCGTGGGTGCAGTACACCTGCGTATCGGCGGGCAGGGCGGCCAGGCGTTCCAGAGAGTTGTACATCTGTTCGGGTGTGCCTTCGAACAGGCGACCGCAACCCGCGGCGAACAAGGTATCGCCACACAGCAATACGCCCTGGTGGTAAAAGGCGATGTGGCCGAGGGTGTGGCCAGGCACGGCGTACACGTCGAAGTCCCAGCCCAGCACGCTGATACGGTCGTTATCCTGCAAGGCCACATCCCGCGCCGGGATCTTTTCGTTGGCCGGGCCGTAGACCGTGGCGCCGGTGACAGTTTTCAGTTGCTCCACACCGCCCACATGATCATGGTGATGATGGGTGACCAGAATGTCGCTGAGGCGCCACTCGGCATTCTGCTTGAGCCAGGCCAGTACTGGCGCGGCATCGCCGGGGTCGACCACGGCGCAGCGCCGGGTCGTGGGGTCTTGTAACAACCAGATGTAGTTGTCGGTGAAGGCGGGTAGGGCACTGATCTGTATCATTCTTCGATTCGCCAAGCTGAACACATTGGTGCATCTTAGAACGTCTAGGCGAGTTGGAGAATGCAATGACTGATAAAGCGTTCGCCCAGGCCGATCCTGAGTGGCTGGCCCTGATCAGCGCCGCCCGCGAATGGTTGTCCGGGCCGATTGGGCAGTTTTTGCTGGAAGAAGAGCGGCGCATGCTCGAAGACGAGCTGGGCCGGTTCTTTGGTGGCTACCTGGTGCATTACGGGCCGTCGGCCGACACGCCGCCCTCGGCACCGCAGGTGCAACGCAATGTGCGCCTGGGTGCACCGTTGCCGGGCGTGGAGATCGTCTGCGAGGAACAGGCCTGGCCCTTGAGCGAACACGCCGCCGATGTAGTGGTGTTGCAGCACGGCCTGGATTTCTGCTTGTCGCCCCACGGTTTGTTGCGCGAAGCGGCGAGCAGCGTGCGCCCTGGTGGCCATTTGCTGATTGTCGGCATCAACCCCTGGAGCAGTTGGGGCCTGCGCCGTGTGTTCGCCCATGACGGACTGCGTCAGGCGCGTTGCATCGCGCCATCACGGGTGGGCGACTGGCTCAACCTGCTGGGCTTCGCGCTGGAGAAACGCCGCTTCGGGTGCTATCGTCCGCCGCTTGCGACGGCCAAGTGGCAGGGCCGCCTGGCCGGTTGGGAACGCCGCGCAGGGGCCTGGCAGCTGTCGGGTGGTGGCTTCTATTTGCTGGTTGCACGCAAGATCGTGGTCGGGCTGCGACCGGTGCAACAAGTGCGCCGCGAGCCGATCGGCAAGCTCGTGCCGATGCCGTTGGCCAAGGTCAACCGCGAACAACGCGAACCGTAAAACCTCTTTTTGATTTCAGGCCGAATAACCGATGACCGATAGCGTAGAACTCTTCACCGATGGCGCCTGCAAGGGCAACCCCGGCCCGGGCGGCTGGGGCGCCTTGCTGGTGTGCAAGGGCGTGGAGAAGGAACTGTGGGGCGGCGAAGCCAATACCACCAATAACCGTATGGAGCTGATGGGCGCCATTCGCGGCCTCGAAGAACTCAAGCGGCGCTGCAACGTACTCCTGGTGACCGACTCGCAGTATGTGATGAAGGGCATCAACGAGTGGATGGTCAACTGGAAAAAACGCGGCTGGAAGACAGCGGCCAAAGAACCGGTCAAGAACGCCGACCTGTGGCAATTGCTCGATGAACAGTGCAACCGTCACGACATCACCTGGAAATGGGTACGCGGGCACATCGGCCACCCTGGCAACGAGCGCGCCGACCAGTTGGCCAACCGTGGCGTGGATGAAGTACGCGGCTACAAGCAGAGCTGAATCAACGACACCGCAGCGGCCGTTCGAGCCGCTGCTTCACTGCCGCCATCGCGTGGGGCGAATCTACCAGCACGGCATTGAGCTTCAGGCAGGCATACTTTGGCCTGATCACAAAGATGCCGTGAGTGTTGTCGCTTACAGAGCCAGGATTGCACGGGCGAGTTGTTCGTCCGTGCATCGCAGGTCCACTCTTGTCTGGCGAATATGCCGCAAGGCTGACTCCAACTGGGCACCGCGTATTGCACCTTCGCTTGCGACAAACGATGCGGCATCGGCCTTGGCCGCCAGCACAATCTTGTCGTCCTTGAAGCTGCTGCTGGTGCCGCCCGTGGCACTCATCGACAGGCTCACCAAGGCGTCAGTGGTCATCACGAAACTGGTGGCTTGCGCACCGGCAGCGCTGAACAGGCAGGGGATGAACAGCCATTTCAGGTTGAACATGAGTCAGTGAATTCCGTATCTGGAGGAGGCGCGCAGGTTAGCGGCGAGGGACGTAGAAAACCGCAGCAAGTTTGCGAAACCTTGTAAATAACTGTTGGGTGTCCACCGGTGATTGGGTGCCATGGGCGCTTCGTTTACAGAGCGTGCTAATATCCCGCCCCTTGAACTGTACCGAACCGTTGAGAGCTGAACCCTGATGGCCATCCGATCTGTTGTACTCGATACCGAAACCACCGGCATGCCGGTGACCGATGGTCACCGGATCATCGAAATCGGCTGTGTCGAACTGATGGGGCGCCGCCTGACCGGCCGCCACTTCCACGTCTACCTGCAACCGGACCGCGACAGTGACGAGGGCGCGATTGGCGTCCACGGCATCACTGACGAATTCCTCAAGGGCAAGCCGCGCTTCGCCGAAGTGGCCGATGAGTTCTTCGAATTCATCAATGGCGCCCAGTTGATCATCCATAACGCGGCGTTCGACATCGGCTTCATCAACAACGAATTTGCCCTGATGGGGCAGGCCGACCGTGCAGACATCTCCCAGCACTGCACGATCCTCGATACCCTGATGATGGCCCGCGAGCGTCACCCGGGCCAGCGCAACAGCCTTGATGCCTTGTGCAAGCGCTATGGCGTCGACAACTCCGGCCGTGAACTCCACGGCGCCTTGCTTGACTCCGAGATCCTGGCCGACGTTTACCTGACCATGACCGGCGGGCAGACCAGCCTGTCCCTGGCCGGTAATGCATCCGATGGCAGCGGTTCGGCTGAAGGTTCGGGCAACCGCCCTTCGGAAATCCGCCGCTTGCCGGCTGATCGCAAGCCGACGCCGATCATCCGCGCCAGCGAGCAGGACCTGGCCGAGCATGCGGCGCGGCTGGAGGCGATTGCCAAGGCGGCCGGTGCGCCGGCGTTGTGGACTCAACTCACCCAGCAATAACCGCTCATGTAGGAGCAGGCTTGCAGCCATGGGTACTTACACAGTTGCATCTGTGGCGAGGGAGCTTGCTCCCGTGACGGCCTGCCAGCCAACACCTATCTACCTGACGCTGCGCGATCAAACTGTGGGAGCTGGCTTGCCTGCGATAGCGGCCTGCCAGCCAACGCCTATCGACCTGACGCCCCGCGATCAAATTGTGGGAGCGGGCTTGCTCGCGAATGCGGCCTGACTGTCAACACGGTTGGATTGAGTACATATCCATTGCTGCGGTAACGGCCATTTAGCGTTCCGCTCTGACAGCGGGTCACTTTGGAAAAGCCGGAATGCCGGCCCAGCCCACCGACATTTGGATTGCGGAGCCTCAGGTAGATAAGTGTCGGCTGGCAGGCCGTCATCGCAGGCAAGCCAGCTCCCACAGTTTGATCGCGGGGTGTCAGGTAGGTATGGCCCAGCTGGCAGGCCGTCACGGGAGCAAGCTCCCTCGCCACAGGTTCAACGCCGTACCGACGGTTATGCAGGTACCTCTCGACCACCTGTGAAATCTTCATTCGCCACTTTTGCTTCCAGCTTCTACCCTTGTGCAAAGCCTCCGGAGTAAGAGTGCTCATGTACAAAGACCTGAAGTTCCCCGTTCTGATCGTGCACCGTGACATCAAGGCCGACACCGTTGCCGGTGACCGGGTTCGAGGCATCGCCAGGGAGTTGGAACAGGAGGGCTTCAGTATTTTTTCTGCGGTGGACTACGCCGAGGGGCGGCTGGTGGCCGCTACCCATCACGGTCTGGCCTGCATGCTGATAGCCGCCGAAGGCGCCGGGGAAAACACCCATCTGTTGCAGAACATGGTGGAGTTGATTCGCTTGGCGCGCCTGCGCGCACCCAACCTGCCGATCTTTGCGCTGGGCGAGCAAGTCACCCTGGAAAACGCGCCCGCCGATGCCATGAGCGAGCTCAACCAGCTGCGCGGCATTCTTTATCTGTTCGAAGACACCGTGCCGTTTCTGGCGCGCCAGGTCGCCCGCTCCGCACGCACGTACCTGGATGGCCTGTTGCCGCCGTTCTTCAAGGCGCTGGTGCAACACACCGCCGATTCCAATTATTCCTGGCACACCCCCGGTCATGGCGGTGGCGTGGCCTATCGCAAAAGCCCGGTGGGGCAGGCGTTTCATCAGTTCTTCGGGGAAAACACCCTGCGCTCTGACTTGTCGGTATCGGTGCCCGAACTGGGCTCGCTGCTCGATCACACCGGGCCCTTGGCCGAAGCCGAGGCACGCGCCGCGCGCAACTTTGGCGCCGACCATACGTTCTTCGTGATCAACGGCACGTCCACCGCCAACAAGATCGTCTGGCATTCCATGGTGGGGCGCGATGACCTGGTGCTGGTAGACCGCAATTGCCACAAGTCGGTGTTGCATTCGATCATCATGACCGGCGCGATCCCGCTGTACCTGTGCCCGGAGCGCAACGAGCTGGGGATCATCGGCCCGATCCCCCTGGGCGAATTCAGCCCTGAGTCGATCCGCGCCAAGATCGACGCCAGCCCCTTGACCCGTGGGCGACCACCGAAAGTGAAATTGGCGGTGGTGACCAACTCCACCTATGACGGCCTGTGTTACAACGCCGAACTGATCAAGCAGCAACTGGGCAACAGTGTCGAGGTGCTGCATTTTGATGAGGCCTGGTATGCCTACGCCGCCTTTCACGAGTTCTTCGCCGGGCGTTATGGCATGGGTACCTCGCGCACGCCGGACAGCCCCTTGGTGTTCACCACCCACAGTACGCATAAGTTGCTGGCGGCATTCAGCCAGGCGTCGATGATCCACGTACAGGACGGCGGCGCACGGCAACTGGACCGTGACCGCTTCAATGAAGCCTTCATGATGCATATCTCCACCTCGCCGCAATACAGCATCATCGCGTCGCTGGATGTGGCCTCGGCAATGATGGAAGGCCCGGCCGGGCGCTCGCTGCTTCAGGAAATGTTCGACGAGGCCTTGAGTTTTCGTCGCGCCCTGGCCAACTTGCGCCAGCATATCGCGGCGGAAGACTGGTGGTTTTCCATCTGGCAGCCACCCTCGGTCGCGGGTATCGACCGGGTCGCCACTGCGGATTGGCTATTGCACCCTGGGGATGAGTGGCATGGCTTTGGCGACGTTGTTGAAGACTACGTGCTGCTGGACCCGATCAAAGTCACACTGGTGATGCCTGGCCTCAACGCCGGTGGGGCATTGAGCGAGTGTGGGATTCCCGCTGCAGTGGTCAGCAAGTTCCTCTGGGAGCGCGGGCTGGTGGTGGAGAAGACTGGGCTGTATTCGTTTCTCGTGCTGTTTTCCATGGGCATTACCAAAGGTAAATGGAGCACCTTGCTCACCGAGCTGCTGGAGTTCAAGCGTAGCTACGATGCCAATGTCAGCCTGGCCACTTGCTTGCCGTCGGTGTATGCCCAAGGCCCGGCACGTTATCAAGGCCTGGGGCTGCGCGACCTTTGCGACCAGTTGCACAGCTGTTACCGTAGCAATGCCACGGCCAGGCACCTCAAGCGTATGTATACGGTATTGCCGCAAATCGCGATGAAACCCGCCGATGCCTACGACCAGTTGGTCAGGGGCGAGGTGGAGGCGGTCTGCATCGATGCCTTGGCAGGACGCATCGCTGCCGTGATGCTGGTGCCTTACCCTCCGGGCATACCACTGATCATGCCCGGCGAACGCTTCACCGAGTCAACCCGTTCAATCATCGATTACCTGGCATTTGCCCGCACGTTCGATAGCAGTTTCCCCGGTTTTGTCGCGGATGTGCATGGGCTGCAACACGAAGATGACGGCAGTGGCCGTCGTTATACCGTCGACTGCATCAAGGGTTAAGGAAGTCTATGCAAGCTGTAATGAACCCGAAGTATCCAGGGCTCAGTGTGCGAGTCGCCGACGAAGGTTTTGATGCCTATGTGTGGGGCAATGATTTCAGCTTTGAAGTCAGTGCCTATGGGGTGCCGCAAATGGGCCAGCGCGTCGAACAATGGCCGGTGGAAAAAGTGCTGCCGTACCGCAAGTGCTATGGCATCGACCCGGAAGAGTTCGCCAGTTTCCGTGATGCCGCCGACAGCTCGATCTTCATGGCGTACCTGGATGACCGCGCAGTGGGGCATATCGTGGTCAGCACCAACTGGAACGGTTTCGCCCATGTTGACGAGTTGGCTGTGGCGTTGCCGGCGCGCCGACATGGCGTGGCCAAGTCGTTGTTGGACGTGGCGCAGTTCTGGGCTCGCAAGAAGAACCTGCCGGGCATGATGCTTGAGACCCAGAACAACAACCTCGGCGCCTGTCGCCTGTATGAGCGTTGTGGCTATGTAATGGGCGGCATCGATCACCTGCGTTATCGCGGGATTGACCCGCAAACCCGCGAGGTCGCGATTTTCTGGTATCGGTTGTTCAAGGCGCAGGTGGAGGCTGTCTGACCCCTGTAGGAACGAGCTTGCTCGCGAAAAACGCCAAGGCGCCGCGTTACATCAGCATGAGCGTGTGATCGTTCACGTTCTTCGCGAGCAAGCGCGCTCCTACGGGGACTTGGTGTCGTTGCCAAGCAGGCTTTCGGCTTTCTGGATGACGATTTCCAGCAGCGCATTCAATGCCGGGGAGGGCGCAGCGTCTTTCAAGGTCAGCGCATACAGGCTGACCACTATCGGTGGTGACACCGGGCACGCATCAAGCCCGGACTCGCGTGCACCCAAGGCGGTGAACGGGTCGACAATCGCCAGGCCTTCTCCGGCTTCTACCAGGCCGCGCATCATCGGGTAGGTTTGCACCCGCGTCTGCACCACGGGCAGCGGCCGCAGGGCGTGCAGCTTGGCATCCAGCAAGCGGCTGAGCGGGTCATGGCCTTCAAGGCCGATCAGGGACTGGCCGGCCAACTCCTGCAGCGCAATGTATTTTTGCTTGGGCTTGAGCCAGCCATGGGGGGCCAGCAACTGCAATTTGCCTTGGGCCAGCACCGTGCTCTGGATATGGGGATGTTCTGGGTCACGCAGGCTCAGGCCCACATCGACTTCATGCAACAGCAGGCTGTTGATGATCTCGCCAACTGGCTGGCTCGACAGGTTGCACGGCATGTCCTGGAAACGTCGACGCAGTGCAGCAATGCTCTGGGGCAACAGTTGGTTGGCCAACGGCGGCGTGCAGAGCGCGCGCAGGGGCGGCGCATGATGGTGTTTCAAGCGGCTGGCAAGGCGTTGCAACGGCTCCAGGGCTTCATACAGAGCAGTGATTTGTGCCTGCAATTCCAGGGTTTCCCGGGTGGCCTGCAAACGCCCGCGTACGCTGGCGAACAGCATGAAGCCCAATTGCTGCTCAGCGTCCTTGAGGGTGGTGTCTACTTCGCCCACGGGGAGTTGCAACCACTCGGCGGCGGTGCCGAGGTGGCCGGTCTGCAAGATGGCCTGAATCACTTCGATATGACGTAAACGCATGGCCGGAGTCTATGTGCAGTGCGCAGGGGATTCAATGGCGCAGGCCTTCGTGCGCAAAAAAGACTGCCGGGGTCGTCCCGGCCTATGGCGCTCAGCCAGGACCCCATTAGAATGGCGGGTCTGATCAGCAACGACCCCTGCCGGTTTCCCGGTACTTAAAATAAAAAACAGGTCTGGTCTCATATGCCTCTACCCTCGACGTTCTTCGGGGTAACGGCCAAGCAACTCGTGGTCATGGTGACCGTGGGAGGCCTGGCGGCTTACTTCTTCAATCATCAGGATGAACCGACGCCGGACAATCTCGCACTGGAGGCCTTTATTCGCTCCCAGCAACAGGTGGGCGAGCAGGTGGGCGCAGTCGTGGGGATCACACTGGTCAGGGAAGTGGAGGCGTACCCCGCGTACAATGCGGCAGGTTACAAGCGCTCGATGTTTACCGTGCAAGGGGAGCACGGCCAGGTGCTGGTGACGCTCAAGCAAGACGAGCAGGGCATAGAGGTGACGCAGATCCGCCGCCCATGAACGTCCCCAGCCCAGCCGCCAGGACTGAGCAGGTGAACAAGGCAAGCGCTTACGATGCCAGAGTGGTTTCGGACTCGCGCACGAGAATGGTGCCCGACTGGATCAGTTTGAATTCATCACCTTCCAGCTTTTCTACACGGTCGCCAATGGCCAGCTTGTAGGTCGTGGTGGGCGTCGATCCGGCCAGGTCGCCTTGCGCCGGGTTGGATTCCTGAAACTCATGCACCGAATAAACGCGGCCTTCCGCGTCTCTGGCATGAAACTGTCCAACAAGTACTGCAGCCATCTGTTTAGAACCTCTGGAGATAAACACTCGATTTGCGGTTCTGTAGACCGTCAGGGAGCGGGGTAGTTTACCTATAAGAAAAAAATACTATTCGCTGATATTTTCAGACGCTTCCTACGCAAGTGCTTGCACGGAAAACGGCGAGGGAATCCGCACAACCCTCTGGTGAACGCGTCGCGAAGCCTCTATAACTACAAGCTCCTTTATTCAGAAGTCGGGAAACCTCAATGAGCAAGGTCTACACGATTGCCGTCCTGGTGGGCAGCTTGAGAAAAGAGTCGATCAACCGCAAGGTCGCCCTGGCCCTGGCCGAACTGGCCCCTGCCAATCTCAAGTTGAACATTGTTGAAATCGGCGACTTGCCGCTCTACAACGAGGACATCGACGGTGCAACACCGCCCGCAGCCTACAGTACTTTCCGCAAACAAGTGAGTTCATCCGACGCGGTGCTGTTCGTCACCCCCGAATACAACCGCTCCGTGCCGGCGGCCTTGAAAAATGCCATTGACGTGGGCTCGCGCCCATACGGGCAGAGCGCCTGGAGTGGCAAGCCGGGGGCGATCATCAGCGTGTCGCCGGGTGCCATTGGCGGCTTTGGCGCCAACCACCATTTGCGCCAGTCCCTGGTGTTCCTGGATGTGTGGTGCATGCAACAGCCGGAAGCCTATCTGGGCGGGGCAGGCAGTGTGTTCGATGAGGCGGGGAAGGTGTCGGACAAGACCAAGCCGTTCCTGCAGGCATTCATCGATGCCTACGGCAAGTGGGTGGAAAAGCAGAAAGGCTGAAATTAGCCCGGCACCTGTAGGAGCGAGCTTGCTCGCGAAAAACTCGACGACAACGCGTTCATTCAGGATGTCAGCGTTACCGTTAGCGATCTTCGCGAGCAAGCTCGCTCCTACAGTAGGGGGTTATCGCAACCAGTTGGTGCGTGCCAGTTCGATAACCTCATCGCCACGCCCGCTCATCACCGCCTTGAGCATGTACAGGCTGAACCCCTTGGCCTGTTCCAGCTTGATGCTCGGCGGCATCACCAGTTCCTGAGTCGCGGTCACCACATCCACCAACACCGGGCCATCGTGGGCCAGGGCTCGGCGCAGTGCCGGCTCCAAGTCTTCGGATTGCTCCACACGTATGCCCAAAATGCCCATGGCATTGGACATGGCCGCGAAGTCCGGGTTTTTCAGCTCGGTGCCGGTGTCCAGGTAACCCGCAGCCTTCATCTCCATCGCGACAAAGCCCAGGGACGAATTGTTGAACACCACGAGTTTGACCGGCAATTGCAGTTGCGCCAGGGAAATGAAATCCCCCATCAACATGGTGAAACCACCGTCCCCGGACATCGAGATCACCTGTCGTCCAGGGAACGCCGCCTGAGCGCCGATAGCCTGAGGCATGGCGTTGGCCATCGAGCCATGGTTGAACGAGCCGATCAGCCGGCGCTTGCCGTTCATCTTCAGATAACGCGCCGCCCACACGGTGGGTGAGCCGACATCGGCGGTAAAGATCGCATCATCATCGGCCAGTTCGCTGAGCAAGCGCGCCACATACTGGGGATGGATTGGCCGGCCGGCCTTGGACGGTTGCGCCAGGTCATCCAGGCCTTGGCGGGCTTTTTCGTAGTGCTTGAGGGAGGTTTCGAGGAAGCTGCGATCGGTCTTGCGGGTCAGGCGCGGCAACAGCGCGTCGATGGTTTCACTGACGTCGGCGGCGATGCCCAGGTCCAGGGTCGCACGGCGCCCCAGGGCTTGGGGGTTGCGGTCCACCTGGATGATCCTGGCGTCGGTCGGGTAGAACTGGCGATAAGGGAAGTCGGTGCCGAGCATGACCAAGGTGTCGCAATCGAGCATGGCGTGGTAGCCGGAGCTGAAACCGATCAGGCCGGTCATGCCGACGTCGAACGGGTTATCCCACTCCACGTGCTCCTTGCCCCGCAGTGCGTGCACCACCGGCGCGCCGAGGGCGTCGGCCAGCGCCACCACTTGATCGTGGGCACCGGCACAGCCGCTGCCACACAGCAGGGTGACTTTCTCGCTGCTCTGGAGCATGTCGGTGAGGCGCTGCAAGTCCTGCTCAATCGGCACGGTGCGCGGTGCGTGCAAGGCCGGCCACGGCTTGAGCTTATCTTCCACCTCCAACAGCGACACATCCCCCGGAATCACCACCACCGCCACGCCTCGGTTGAGGATCGCCGAACGCATGGCACGGTGCAGCACCTGAGGCATCTGCTCGGGGTTGCTCACCAGCTCGATAAAGTGGCTGCATTCCTTGAACAGCTCCTGGGGATGGGTTTCCTGAAAGTAATTCAGGCCAACCTCCGAGGACGGAATTTGCGCGGCAATCGCCAGCACCGGCACATGGTTGCGATGGCAATCGAACAAACCATTGATCAAATGCAGGTTACCCGGCCCGCAACTGCCGGCGCACACCGTCAACTCGCCGGTGGCCGCCGCTTCGGCACCGGCAGCGAAGGCGGCGACCTCCTCGTGGCGCACATGCATCCACTCGATGCTGTCCATGCTGCGCAGGGCGTCGGTCAGGCCATTGAGGCTGTCGCCGGTGAGCCCCCAGATACGCTTGATACCCGCTTGTTCCAGGGTGGTCGCCAACTGCTGGGCCAGGTTGATTTTCGCCATGAGGAACTCCAATCGTCAGTGAGGTTGAAAAACTGCTGATCAGTAGGGGACAGTTCAATCACGGCGAATGCTCCGCCATTAATGTGAAGATTGCGTCATGCTCGCGCGATACTGCCGCGTACGCCGCGCGATAAACCACTGGTCACAGGCCAATGCCAGCCAGGGCGCAACGTTGGGTTTGGGCAGACGGCCGCGGCTCAGGCGACGCATCTGGTCGCGCACCACGGCGAGGGTGGCGAGGGCGGCCAGCGGTTTGCGCTTCCATTCCATGGGCCGCAGTTGTGGGTTGAGGTCGCGACCTTCACGCCACTGTTTGATCAGTTGCGGCTCCAGGGTCAGGGCGGTGGCGATGCCGGCCATGGCGATGCCGCTGTCCAATACTTGCTGGACCACCGGCAAGCGGCGAATACCTCCGGTCACCATCAGTGGCATGGTGGCGATGCTCGCCATTTGCGTGGCGAAATCCAAAAAGTAGGCTTCACGGGCCAAGGTGCGGCCGTCCCGCGCTTCACCTTGCATGGCCGGCGCTTCATAGCTGCCGCCGGACAACTCAAGCAAATCGATCGGCAGTGTATTGAGCATTTCCACTACAGCGCGTGCATCGGTCTCATCGAAGCCGCCGCGCTGGAAGTCTGCGGAATTGAGCTTTACCGACACACAAAATGAAGGGCTGACATTGGCCCGCACGGCACGGATGACTTCTAGCAGCAGGCGTGCCCGGTTTTCCAGGGAGCCGCCCCAACGGTCGGTGCGATGGTTGCTCAAGGGCGAGAGGAACTGACTCAACAAATAGCCATGGGCGCCGTGGATCTGCACCCCGGTGAACCCGGCTTGCTCGGCCAGGCGGGCGCTGGTGGCGAAGCGCTTGATGACGTCCTGGATGTCGTCTTCGGTCATGGCCTTGGGTTTGGCGAACATCTTGGAAAAACTGCCCACATCCAGCGCAATAGCCGAGGGTGCCAACGCTTGTTGACCGAGGTTGGCCATGGTCTGGCGGCCCGGATGGCTGAGCTGTACCCAGAAGTGCACACCTTTGGCCCGGGCTACGTCGGCCCATTCACGAAAACTGGCCAGGTGTTGCTCGTTTTCCAGCGCGACACCGCCAGGGCCGGTCATGGCGCGGCGGTCGATCATCACGTTACCGGTCAACAGTAAGCCGGGCTCGCCGTCGGCCCAGGTCTTGTATAGCTGCTTCAATGCTTTGGACGGTGCCTGATGCAGGTCCGCCATATTCTCTTCCATCGCGGCCTTGGCGATGCGGTTGGCGATGACTTGGCCGTTGGGCAGTTGCAGCGATTCGAACGGTGACATGGGTTAACTCCTGAGCAGGGGAGGTCTCAGGCTAAGCTTAAAGTTAACTTTAATGTCAAGCGGGAGTCGATCACGAAGGATTGACGGGCGACGGAACTGTAGGAACGAGGGGGACGCCCAGTTCTTGCTCGCGAAGAACGCGAGGGCGCCGCTACAGCCAGGCGACCTGCGTTATCGTTCAGGTTTTTCGCGAGCAAGCTCGCTCCTACAGGGACAAGGTGTCAGCGGCGGCGGAACAGCGGCAGTGGTTCATCGGTGGCCGCTTGATAGGTCACCGAGAAATCCTTGAGACTTTCCAGCGCTTCGTACGGGTCTTTGTCCGCGCGCAAGGCGAAGGCATCGAACCCGCAGCGGTGCAGGTAGAACAACTGGTCACGCAGCACGTCGCCAATGGCCCGCAGTTCACCCTTGTAGCCATAACGGTCACGCAGCAGGCGGGCGTTGGAGTAGTTGCGCCCGTCGGTGAAGGCCGGGAAGTTCAGGGCGATGACCTGAAAATGCTGCACGTCATCACCGATTTCTTCGGCTTCTTCATCGGCGTCCAGCCATACACCCAAACCGCCGTCGCGGGCCTTGAGGGCGTGGCCGTGCTCGCGCCACAGGGCCAGCGGCACGATCAGGTCGTCGCAGTTGGAGATGCCGTCGAAGCTCGCGTCCTTGGGCAGCAGGTGCCAGGTTTCGTCGACGACTGCGTTGTTCTTAATGATTCGCTGCATAGACACGCTCCTTGAACAGGTCGATGCCGATGCGCTGGTAGGTGTCGATGAAGCGCTCATCTTCGGTACGCTGTTCGATATACACGTCGATCAGCTTGCCGATCACCTCTGGCATGGCTTCCTGGGCGAAGGATGGGCCGAGGATCTTGCCCAGGCTCGCATCGCGGCTGGCGCTGCCACCCAGGGACACTTGGTAGAATTCTTCGCCTTTCTTGTCCACGCCCAGGATGCCGATGTGGCCGACGTGGTGGTGACCACAAGCGTTCATGCAACCGGAGATGTTCAGGTCCAGCTCGCCGATATCGAACAGGTAATCCAGGTCGTCGAAACGGCGTTGGATCGACTCCGCAATCGGGATCGACTTGGCGTTGGCCAGGGAGCAGAAGTCGCCGCCCGGGCAGCAGATGATATCGGTCAGCAGGCCGATGTTCGGCGTAGCAAAGCCGCCTTCGCGCAGTTCGCCCCACAGGGTGAACAGTTGGCTCTGTTCAACGTCCGCAAGAATGATGTTCTGCTCGTGGGAGGTGCGCAGTTGGCCGAAGCTGTAGCGCTCGGCCAGGTCGGCGACCGCGTCCAGTTGCTTGTCGGTGATGTCGCCAGGCGCAACGCCGGTGGGCTTGAGCGACAGGGTCACTGCCACGTAGCCCGGCTTCTTGTGCGCCAGCGTATTGCGCGTGCGCCAGCGGGCGAAGCCTGGGTGTTGCTGGTCGAGTGCGGCCAACTCGGCGTCCTGATTGCTCAGGGCCTTGTACTCAGGGTCGACGAAGTGCTTGGCGACGCGGTGCACTTCGGCTTCGGTCAGGGTGGTCTGGCCGCCGCGCAGGTGTTCCATTTCGGCATCGACTTTCTGGGCAAACACCTCAGGGGTCAGCGCCTTGACCAGGATCTTGATCCGGGCCTTGTACTTGTTGTCGCGACGGCCATAGCGGTTGTAGACCCGCAGGATGGCGTCGAGGTAGCTCAACAGGTCCTGCCACGGCAGGAACTCGTTGATGAACGCACCGACCACCGGCGTACGACCAAGGCCGCCACCCACCAGCACACGGAAGCCCAGCTCGCCTGCAGCGTTGTACACCGGCTCCAGGCCGATATCGTGGACTTCGATGGCGGCGCGGTCCGAGGTCGAGCCATTGATGGCGATCTTGAACTTGCGTGGCAGGTAGGCGAACTCAGGGTGGAAGGTAGTCCACTGGCGCACGATTTCGCACCACGGCCGTGGGTCGATCAACTCGTCGGCAGCGACGCCGGCAAATTGGTCGGTGGTCACGTTGCGCAGGCAGTTACCGCTGGTCTGAATGGCGTGCATCTGCACGGTAGCCAGTTCAGCCAGGATATCCGGCACATCTTCCAGGGCCGGCCAGTTGAACTGCACGTTCTGGCGGGTGCTGATATGGGCATAGCCTTTGTCGAAGTCGCGGGCGATCTTGGCCATCATTCGCGTCTGGCGCGACGTCAGTTGGCCATAGGGCACGGCCACCCTCAGCATCGGCGCAAAGCGCTGAACGTAAAGGCCATTTTGCAGGCGCAGAGGGCGGAACTCTTCTTCGCTCAGTTCACCTGCTAAGTAGCGTCGGGTCTGATCACGGAACTGCTTGACGCGGTCCTCGATGATGCGCTGATCGTATTCGTCGTATACGTACATATAGGTCCTGTTCTCGGCAAATCTGCGCGCACGGCCGCGCACTCCCAACGGAGCCGGCGCACGATACCAGTTTGCGTATATGCGCAAAAGTGATGTTTGGGTATATGCACATAACCAAACTGACTAATGAGAACAGTTATCGCGATACCCACATTTGTCATGGGGGCAAGACTGGTCTTTACTGTGGACGAGTCTTAGTGCAGTCACCTATAAAACCGACAAGAGGCGATGCGATGAGTAATTCCACCAAAGCCCGTAAACCTGACAGTACCGTTGATGCCTGGGCCATTTTGTTTCTGATTATTCTCGTGGTCGGCACCGCTGTATTTTGGGTCAGCCACCAGTAATAAAACCGTTGATTGAGCAGCGATTGGTTGTCGAGTAGCCAAGATGATGGCGGTCGATATTCAAGGTTTATCTGAGCGCCTGCATTTGTCAGCGCCGCCAGCGCCGGTGGATTCCGTGCGCTGGCGGTCGTTGGCAAACCGGCGTCCTGTTTATGCGTTCAGTCTGCATCGGCGGCGTTAAACACCGGCCAGGTACAGCACCAGCTTGACGATGCCAAACAGCGTCAACGCAAACACCACCGTGAACGCAACGCCCAGGATCACAAAGTGGCTGGGTTTGCCATGGGTGAAATCGCGGGCGCGATTCTTGCCGCTTTGCACACCGAACGCGGCGGCCGTCACGCTGTGCAGCATCTGCCGGAAGGTCGGTGGTTTGTCATCGATTGGATCGTCCATAAACCCCTCGTCAACAAGGTTCTCATGCAGAGTATAGACAGTCTGTCGAGGCTCATTTGGAAGCCAGTACCTCCAACCCCAGGAATAGCCGCTGATCAAGCGGTGGCTTGATCTCGGCTTTCTCCAGGTTGACCACGGCGCGGTTGTCGGCACGCGCCTGTTCAATCAGTTCCCGGCGCGTATATCGCTGTTCACTCGGGGTTTTAAGGTGACCGAAATCAGGTTGGGAGGGCGCTTGATCGACGGCCGAATAATGAAAATGCGCGTACCACAAAACATTGTCCTTTCCCTTTATACCCGCCCTGATTTTGCTTTTATCGCGTACTGCATACTCGGTGAGAAAGTCACCGGCCTTCAACGGCACGCGGCTCTTCACCAGGTTGATATCGACAAAACCGTGTTTCCACAAGTAATCGACGTGGGAGGCTTTGGGGCGTTGCAACTTGTACCCTTCGCTGCAACGCTCACGTGCCTGTTGCGTTGCCTCGGCCGCCAGGCTGCGGTACTGATCGATCAACGTTCGAGCGCCGGGATCGTTGGCGTGATCGCGCTGGAGTTCTTCGGCAAGGGTTGTGAACTTCGCTGCGTGCTGGGTCAGTATCACATCCCACTCAAGGGGATCGAGGCTTTCCAGTCGGCCCGGGTCGCGTAACTTTCGTTGTTGGAAGGCGATGCTGCTGTCAATGCCGGTGCGCTCGTCCCTGACGGTTTGCGCCTGTGCTTCTATGGTCTTCAGCGAACGCTTGATTGCCGTCGGCGCGGGCGCTGAGGGCCCGACCTCTTCAACCACGTTCCATACACCTTCGCCGGGGTGTTCAAGGTAGGTGGCGAGGGTTTTTCCGGTGAGCGGGTCCTTGATATCGACGAAGTTACCCGGTGTGTCGCGCTGGGCAGGGCGCACTTCACCCACCAGGGTCCTGCGGTCACGGGTCTTGATCACTCTTCGGTTCGGTGCTTTCTGCCGTGTGATGCGCTCGGGCGTTGGCAGTGGCGCGAAGCCTTCTTCCACCAGAATCAAATTGGCCAACTGCGCCTCAAGGCTGGTGCGGGCATAAGCCAGATAGTCCAGAAACGGTTGGCGATGCTCCTCGCGAATGAAGCCGGAATTCATTTCAGCCAGCGACGTGACAGCGTTTTCCAATTGCTCATATCGCTCCAGAACGTCCTTGAGGACGTCGATCTGCTCTCGGGCCGAATAGCCGGTAGTGGTGAGCATTTCCGTATGCGCCATCAAGCTGGTTGCGGTTCTCTTGTCGGTCAGCTCGCGTACGAATGGAAATTCCGTTGGGTTGCGCGAGTCATTCATGCGATTGAACACCAAGTCCATGAACACCAGCAGGGCGTGCTGTTTGATCGCGACCGAGCGGATGTTTTGATCAGAGGGCTTGCCTTGCAAGAGTATCTGGCGCAGGGCCGGGTCTGCCTCTTTGAGTAACGTCTCGATCTTTTCAGCGGGCTCGACCATTTCCGTAAGCGCGGCAAGCTGGCGTTTTTTGGTGATGATGTAGTCGTCGTAGGCGCCGCTGATGTTTTGCGGCAGCTCCCGTGATGCGCGGGCGCTGAGTTCAGCGTCGGTTTCGCCACGATCGGTTTCCAGGGCGTCTGCCATTTTTTGCGACACCGATTCGTAGATGCCTGCCCAGAAGTCAAAATTGCTTTTGCTTGCCCTGTTTCGCTCCCTTACATAAGTGGGGTCAGTCCTGTCGACAGCCATCAGTTCGCTGGTCTTGGCTTCGACTTTTTTCATCAGCGTCATTACCTCGCGGCCGTACTGCTGGAAGTTATCGAGGGCGATATTCCACTGCGTCCTGGCTTGGGCCGCCGCGACGCGCCGTTTCTCATGACGGATAAGAACTTCTGCGTGCAACTTCGGTATGTTCGCGGAACTAGCCAGCAATAACCAATCCTTGCGCAGGCTTTTGCTTTGTTCAACAAGTTGGGCACGGGCTGCGTTCAGAGTGCTTTGTAGCGAAAGCGAAGTGGGTATCAGCGAGAATATTTCGGCATTCAGTGCTTGCAATTCGGCCTTTAATACACCCAGTTTTTCGGCACGTTCCTTCTGCCATTTACTCAAGCGTTCCCGGGGCATTCCGCCCTCCAGCCTGGCGTGAGTGTCCAGGCGCCAGTGCCCCTGGTGGTCGCTTATCAGCTTGAAACCGGGGTGTTGCGGATATTGCGGGTGTACCAGATAGACCTCGTTGAATCCCGGCACCACATTGACCTGGAACAGCAACCCGCCGAGGCTGGCGTGCCAGGTGCCATTTATGCGGTAAAGGCCTTTGAGCGGGCCGCTGCCTTGCGCAGTCGGCAAGGGTTCAGGCCATGGCACATTGATGTCCAGCATCGCCCTCAGTCGTTCGCTTGCGTGTGGGCTTGCCAGCGAGCGAATGAAGTCCAGGGCGGTGTGGCCTGATGCCGGGGGTTCTCCCGGCAATGACACTGCGCCAGAACGTATCACTGGCGCATCCTGTGGTGGCGGCAGGCCTGGTGCACGGCGCCAGGTTTCAAGGCGCAACGCGCTGTCGGTTGCACTCGGTGGCGACAACGGTTTGGCAGAAGGCGATGCGCCATGCAGCAACACCATCGCAGTATTGAGCAGCAGATCAATCAGCGCCAACTCGCGGGTGGTGGGATCGTTGCTGTCCAGGCCCGCCAAGTCCTGCTCCAGGCTGGCAACCAGCACCAGGAACCAGCCGGCCAACATGGCTGGGCCCTGTACCAAGGGCAGCAGCAGTGTATTGAACAACAACCAGGCACCCTCCATCACAATGGCCCATCGGCTTTCGGTGTTGGAGATCGACTCGCGGTCCGCCAGGTCGACCAGTGCCCGTGCGGTGCTGCCAAACAGATGGTTGGGCAGTTGGCCGTTGAGCTGGGACTGGAGCCATTCACCGGCGCCGTCATCGACGGCCAGGGTCGCGGGCGCTGGTTTCTCGGGTCGGTTGAACTCGTCGCCGGGCAAGAAACGGATGATGTGCGGCTCTTTGATGCCGCCGTGTGCATAGATGGGGCGCGCCTTGTCCGACAGCCAGGTCAGCACGCTGTCCTGCAACGCACCCGGTTCGGCGATGGCCTCCAGCAGCGCCTGGCGCGTGGGGTATTCGTTGAGGGACTCGGCGTACAGCGGTCGGTACAGCAAGTGTGGGCCGACCTGGGAGTCGCGAGGCTCAATGATAAACATATTATTCACTTCGTCCGGCGTGGCCCCGGCTTTACGGCACAACGCCAGGGGGCGCAGGACGATTTCCTGATCGTTGACGAGTCTGAGCGAAGGCGTTTCTCCCATGAGCGCCTTGACATACTGATAACCCGTCACGGTCATGCCATGCTGCTGGCGGACCTTGAATTCCAGCGCCTGCATCGGCAGATGAGCCTTCAGTTCGCGAGTAAACAGCAACTCGCGGCGACGCGCCTCGACGGTATCGGACAGCAGCAGATCTTTGAGGGCATTAGGGTAGGTGGTGCCGATATCGACGCGCTGGATCAGGCCGTTGCTGCCCATCAGATAGTCTTCATTCAACCAGCCAGGCAGTGGCGTGGCTGTTGTGGAAGACAGCTTCAACGTACCTTTGGGCTTGCCGGCCAGATTCTTCAGGGCCAGCTCCGTCAGCGACATGCGCACGTGTTCGATGATTCCCGCGCCGCCCGGATAACCTGCCGCTACCGCAAAGTCCAACAGCACCGCATCAGGGTCGAAATCGCCGTGATCGGTTTGCATCTGCTTGCGCAATGCGCTGCGGCTGAATGTGTGGATGTTTTCAATACCCTCGTTGAACGATCGCCCCTGGTTTTTTTGCAGAGCATGCGCCATATCCTGCAAGTGGCGGTGATAGGCGAAACGATCCGCGGGCTCGGCTTGCTTGAGCCATTGCGGCAGTTGCTGGCTCACAGTGCCAAGGCGCTCGGTGTCGGGCAACTTGATGTCGGTAAAATACCTGGCCGGGTTGGTGATCATGTCCAGGCGTTGATCGAGTTCTTTTTCGTCTTGCCCCTGGAACGATAGGGCTGCCAGGTCTTCGAGTTGTTGGTTGAGGATCAGCCCGGCCTGTTGTTCAAACACGTTGGCGGCAGTTTCGTTGCGTTGCCAAGTGAGGCTGTCGAACTGAAACTCGCGTTGCATCCTGCTCCCCCAGGCCTGGCTGAACGCCTCCAGCGAATCAAACGCCTGGATTGCGCCGGCTACGCTGTAGAGCAACACCTGTTTATCGCGTACCAATAACAGGTCCGGGGTCAATACCCGCACCGTCTTGCCGAGGCGGGTGAGTGTGCTCTCGATGAAATATACATAGGTGGCGGGTGAGGAACGGGGCAGGCGCTCACGTTGCGCTGGCCAGGCGGCGACTACCGCCAGCATATCGCGCTGCACGTCGCTCAGCGGTGACTGGCTGGCCGCAGTGGCAATCATCTGACCATTGAGAAACTCTGCAAGCCACTGCCAGCGGCTGTTGCCATGATTGTCGACCTGGCTCCAGTAGTCGGCCAGATCGTGTTGCATGTACAAGTAAAGGGACGCGGGAAATTCGTCAAGAATCTGGGCGACCACCTGCATGTCGAGCGGCTGGCCATCCCCGGTCTTGAGCGCGGCGGGGGGCTGTGTCGTGAGGAAGTACGGACGCTCGCGTACGGCGCGCAGGTCAAGTAACTGTGGGTTCAGTACATGGGCGACAGCCACCTCCATGAGTGCGGGGTAGGTGTATTCGCCATTGGGCTGAGGGCTGGCCAGTTTGACCGCAAGCCAGTCGAGGTCCAGCGACGGGTAGTGCTCCAGCATCCGGCTGCGCAATGCCTTGAAGACGACGGAATACAGCGCCGGCCGCGTAGCGAAGCGCTCATGCACTGCCTGGGCGGGCAGTTGGCGAAAGGCTGAGTTTGACGAGGGAGTATTGGGTTCGGTCATGATGACATGCGTTTCCTGTATAAAACCGGTTGTGCTGAGCTGCCGGTTCAGCGGACCGAGAATCGGTCCGACACAGGAAATCGCATTGAGTCATCGTAGGTGCGGTAAACGGTTACCGCAGCCAGTAGCAGCGTTACCTCAGTTGTCGTAGCCCAGATTCGGCGCCAGCCAACGCTCCGTCACGCTCAGGTCCTGGCCTTTGCGTGCCGTGTAGCTGGTGACCTGATCCTTGTCGACCTTGCCCACGGCGAAGTACTGCGCCTGTGGGTGGGCAAAATACCAGCCGCTGACCGCTGCCGCCGGGAACATTGCGTAGTGCTCGGTGAGGAACACGCCGCTGCGACCAGCGTGCATTTCGCGGGCTTCGGGGTCGAGCAGTTGGAACAGCTGGGCTTTTTCGGTGTGATCCGGGCACGCCGGGTAGCCGGGGGCAGGGCGTATGCCGCTGTATTGCTCCTTGATCAGCGCCTCGTTGTCCAGTTGCTCGTCCTTGGCGTAGCCCCAGTGTTCTTTACGCACTTGCTGGTGCAGCCATTCGGCGCAGGCTTCGGCCAGGCGGTCGGCGAGGGCCTTGACCATGATCGAGTTGTAGTCATCGCCCGCGTCCTGGTAAGCCTTGGCCACTTCCTCGGCACCGATGCCGGCGGTGGTGATGAACCCACCGATGTAATCGGTCACGCCGCTGTCCTTGGGGGCGACGAAGTCGGCGAGGGAGAAGTTCGGTTTGCCGTCGGTCTTGATGATCTGCTGGCGCAGGTAGTGCAGCCTGGCAATAGGCTGGCCGTCGTCGCCGTAGACTTCCAGGTCGTCATCCTGCACTTGGTTGGTCGGCCAGAAACCGAACACCGCACGGGCGCTGATGAGTTTCTCGTCGATCAACTTCTTGAGCATTTCCCGGGCATCGGCATACAGCGCGGTAGCCGCTTCACCTACCACCTCATCGGTGAGGATGCGCGGGAACTTGCCGGCCAGGTCCCAGGAGATGAAGAACGGCGTCCAGTCGATGTACTCGGCCAGGACGTTGAGGTCGATATTGTCCAGTACCCTGGCGCCGGTAAAGGTTGGCACCACCGGGGTGTAGCTGCTCCAGTCGAACTGCGGCTTCTTGGCGATTGCCGCCGGGTAGCTCAGGCGCTCGGTGCGCGCACTGCGGTTGGAGGTGCGCTCACGTACGTCGATGTATTCCAGGCGGGTCTTCTCGACGAAACCGGCCTTCAATTCCTTGGACAGCAACTGGGTGGCCACGCCCACGGCGCGGGAGGCGTCGGTGACGTAGATCACCGCGTCGTTGCTGTACTTGGGCTCGATCTTCACCGCCGTATGCGCCTTGGAGGTGGTGGCGCCACCGATCATCAGTGGCAGGTGGAAATCCTGGCGCTGCATCTCGCGGGCCACATGCACCATTTCATCCAGGGACGGCGTGATCAGGCCGGACAGGCCAATGATGTCGCATTTCTGCTCCTTGGCCACCTGCAGGATCTTCTCCGCCGGCACCATCACGCCCAGGTCGACAATGTCATAGCCGTTGCAACCCAGCACCACGCCGACAATGTTCTTGCCGATGTCATGCACGTCGCCCTTGACCGTGGCCATCAGGATCTTGCCCTTGGCTTCGGGTTTGTCGCCTTTTTCCAGCTCGATGAACGGAATCAAGTGCGCCACCGCCTGCTTCATCACCCGGGCGGATTTCACTACCTGGGGCAGGAACATCTTGCCGGCGCCAAACAGGTCGCCAACGATGTTCATGCCCGACATCAACGGGCCTTCGATCACTTCGATCGGGCGTGCGAACGACAGGCGCGACTCTTCGGTGTCTTCGACGATGTGCGTGGTGATGCCCTTGACCAGCGCATGTTCCAGGCGCTTGTTGACCTCCCAGCCGCGCCATTCCTCGGTCTCGGCTTCCTTGACGCTGCCGTCGCCCTTGTACTTGTCGGCAATCGCCAGCAGGGCGTCGGTGCCTTCGGGTGTGCGGTTGAGTACCACGTCTTCGACGGCGTCACGCAGCTCGGCGGGGATCTGGTCGTAGATCTCCAACTGGCCGGCGTTGACGATACCCATGGTCAGGCCCGCACGGATCGCATGCAGCAGGAACACCGAGTGGATCGCTTCGCGCACCGGGTTGTTGCCGCGGAACGAGAACGACACGTTGGACACGCCACCGGAGGTCAGCGCATACGGCAGTTCGTCGCGGATATAGGCACAGGCGTTGATGAAGTCGACGGCGTAGTTGTTGTGCTCTTCGATACCGGTGGCGACCGCGAAGATGTTCGGGTCGAAGATGATGTCTTCCGGTGGGAAGCCGACTTCGTTGACCAGGATGTCGTAGGAGCGTTTGCAGATTTCTTTCTTGCGCGCTTCGGTGTCGGCCTGGCCGGCTTCGTCAAAGGCCATCACCACCACCGCCGCGCCGTAGCGCTTGCACAGTTTGGCGTGGTGAATGAACTGCTCCACGCCTTCCTTCATGCTGATGGAGTTGACGATGCCCTTACCCTGGATGCATTTGAGGCCGGCTTCGATCACTTCCCACTTGGAGGAGTCGATCATGATCGGTACGCGGGAGATGTCTGGCTCGCCGGCGATCAGATTGAGGAAGGTCACCATGGCCTTCTTCGAATCCAGCATGCCTTCGTCCATGTTGATGTCGATCACCTGGGCGCCGGCTTCCACCTGCTGCAGGGCGACTTCCAGGGCTTCGGTGTAGTTGTCTTCGCGGATCAGGCGGGCGAACTTGGCCGAGCCGGTGATGTTGGTACGTTCGCCGACGTTGACGAACAACGAACTGCGGTCGATGGTGAACGGCTCCAGGCCCGACAGGCGGCAGGCCTTGGGAATGTCCGGGATCGGGCGCGGCGCGTAACCGGCCACGGCCTTGGCGATGGCTTCGATATGCCCCGGCGTGGTGCCGCAGCAACCGCCGACGATGTTCAGGAAGCCGCTTTGGGCGAATTCTTCGATAACCTTGGCGGTTTCTGACGGCAGTTCGTCGTACTCGCCGAATTCGTTGGGCAGACCGGCGTTGGGGTGCGCCGACACATGGGTGTTGGCCTTGTTCGACAACTCCTCCAGGTAGGGGCGCAGTTCACTGGCGCCAAGGGCGCAGTTCAAACCGACCGAGATCGGCTTGGCGTGGGCCACGGAGTTCCAGAACGCTTCGGTGGTCTGGCCCGACAGGGTACGGCCGGAGGCGTCGGTGATGGTGCCGGAGATCATGATCGGCAGTTCCACGCCCAGTTCCTCGAACACCCCTTGCACGGCGAAGATCGCGGCCTTGGCGTTAAGGGTGTCGAAGATGGTTTCGATCAGGATCAGGTCGGCGCCGCCTTCGATCAGGCCCTTGGTGGCTTCGGTGTAGTTTTCCACCAGCTCATCGAAGGTCACGTTGCGGTAGCCGGGGTTGTTCACGTCCGGCGACAGCGAGCAAGTGCGGCTGGTCGGGCCCAGTACACCGGCGACAAAACGCGGTTTGGCCGGGTTCTCGTGGGTTTTGGCGTCGGCCACGTTGCGCGCCAGGCGTGCGCCTTCCACGTTCAGTTCATAGGCCAGTTCTTCCATGCCGTAGTCGGCCATGGAGATACGCGTGGCGTTGAAGGTGTTGGTTTCAAGGATGTCGGCGCCGGCGTCCAGGTAGGCTTTTTCAATGCCGCCGATCACGTCCGGGCGGGTCAGCACCAGCAGGTCGTTGTTGCCCTTGACGTCGCTTGGCCAATCGGCGAAGCGTTTGCCACGGTAGTCCTGCTCCTCGAGCTTATAGCTCTGGATCATCGTGCCCATGCCACCGTCCAGGATCAGGATACGTTCCTTGAGGGCTTGGTGAAGGGCTTGCAGGCGAGCGCTACGATCGGGCATGGGACTACTCTGGTCAGGCATTACGGAGGGCGTGAATCATAGCAAACCTGTGCCGATTTGGAGCATGTCCGGGTTGTGCATGAATATCGCTCATGTTGCTGGCGGTCATGGCCCGGTAGAATCACCGCCATTTAACAGACCGCACGCCTTGAATCGGGACCCGATACATGTCACTTCGTTTGATCGTCAGCGCCGTCCTGGCCTTGATAGCCAGTACTGCGCAGGCAGAGGGTCCCGCTTCGGCGATTTCCTATACCCGCGATATCCAACCGATCTTCACCGAGAAATGCGTGGCCTGCCACGCCTGCTACGACTCCGCCTGCCAGCTCAACCTGGGGAGCGCCGAGGGCGCCGCACGCGGGGCAAGCAAAATGCCGGTGTATGACGGCGAGCGCAGCCAGGCCACGCCAACTACGCGGTTGTTTTATGACGCATTCGGTAAGCAGGCGTGGCAGCAGAAGGGCTTCTATTCGGTGCTGGACGCCCAGGGCAGCCAGGCTGCGCTGATGGCGCGCATGCTGGAGCTGGGGCACAACGCGCCGCTGGCGCCCAATGCCAAGCTGCCCGACAACATTGTGCTGGGGCTCAACCGCGAAAATATGTGCGCAACGCCCGGAGAGTTCAATGCCTATGCCGGCGCTCACCCCAAGGAAGGCATGCCGCTGGCGGTCACCGGCCTGACCGATCAGCAGTACCAGACTTTGCAACGCTGGCTGGCCTCCGGCGCGCCGATTGACGAGCAGGGCCTGGCGCCGAGCGCCAGGGAAGCGTTGCAAGTGCAACAGTGGGAAAACCTGTTCAACCAGCCGGGCGCCCGGGAAAGCCTGGTGGCGCGCTGGCTGTTCGAGCATTTGTTCCTGGCGCATATCTATTTCGAGAACGGCGAGCCGGGGCATTATTTCCAGTGGGTGCGTTCGCGTACGCCCAGTGGCCAGCCGATTGACCTGATCGCCACCCGCCGCCCCAACGACGACCCCGGCACCCAGGTGTACTACCGCCTGTGGCCGGTGCAGGGCGTGATCGTGCATAAAACCCACATCACTTACCCCTTCAGCGCGGCGAAGATGGCGCGGATCAAGGCGTTGTTCTACGCAGGCGACTGGCAAGTCACGGCCTTGCCAGGCTACGGCCCCGGCAGCCGCGCCAACCCGTTCGCGACATTCGAAGCCATCCCGGCTAAAGCGCGCTACCAATTCATGCTCGATAACGCTGAGTACTTCGTGCGTACCTTCATTCGCGGGCCGGTGTGCCGTGGGCAGATCGCTACGGACGTGATCCGCGATAACTTCTGGACGCTGTTCCAGGACCCCGACCACGATCTGTACGTCACCGATGCGCGTTATCGCGGCCAGGCCACGCCGTTGCTGGCCATGCCCGGGCAGAATGACGACGTGGGCAGTGTGCTGAGCCTGTGGCTGGCCTATCGCGACAAGCGCAACCAGTACGAAGCCTTGCGCCGTGACAACTATGCAGACCTGCCGGCGCCGAGCTGGTCGACATTGTGGGCGGGCAATGACAATGCCTTGTTGAGCATTTTCCGCCATTTCGACAGCGCCTCGGTGACCAAGGGCCTGATTGGCGAGGTTCCGCAGACGATGTGGCTGTTCGACTACCCACTGCTGGAACGCACCTATTACCAGTTGGCGGTGAATTTCGATGTGTTTGGCAACGTCTCGCACCAGGCCCAGACCCGCCTGTATTTCGACCTGATCCGCAACGGTGCCGAGCAGAACTTCCTGCGCCTGATGCCCGCCGACACCCGCGAAGACTTCATGGACGACTGGTACCAGAACAGCGGCAAGCTCAAGCTGTGGCTGGACTACGAAGCGATTGACGATGATAAGGCCAGTGGTTTGCACCTGAGCGAAAAAGACCCCAAGCGTGACTTCGCCAATCAGTTGCTGACCCGCTACGGCCATTTGAACGCCAGCCCCGACCCGATCAACCGCTGCAGCGGCGCGTTCTGCTCCCGCGACGGCATCGACCCGGCCTTGCAGGATGCCGAACAAGCGCTGAGCCGCCTGACCTCGCGGCCGGCGGCAGGGCTCAAGGTGATCGAGCAATTGCCCGAAGCCACGATGCTGCGCATCGAAACTGCCAGCGGCAAGCGCGAGGTCTACAGCCTGCTGCGCAACCGTGCCCACAGTAACGTGGCGTTCCTGCTGGGAGAGGCGTATCGCTATCAGCCGGGCCTGGACACGGTGACCATTTACCCTGGCGTGCTCAGCAGCTACCCGAACTTCATGTTCAATATACCGGCCCGGCAAGTGCCTGAGTTTGTCGCGCTGATGGAGCAGGCCAAGGACGCCAAGAGCTTCGAGAAAATCGTCGACCGCTGGGGTGTGCGGCGCAGCCATCCGTTGTTCTGGCAGTATTTCCACGACTTGTCGCAGTACATCCGCGAAACCACGCCGGTGGAAGAGGGTGTATTGGACATGAACCGCTATGAGAACCTATAACGAAGTGCATTGATCCGGTCATTTCTCCATGTGGGGCTGAAGCAGTCGGATATTTACCTACAGATTGGAAAGGGGTAGGCCGATGCTGATTTCAGTGCAGTTGTTGCGCGCGTTGGCTGCATGGGTGGTGGTGGGTCACCATGTCATGCAGCTGTTTTTCAACTTCGAGGCCCACAACGCCTTCGAGGACCTGTTGGTCGAAAAGGGCGGCGCCGGGGTGGACGTATTCTTCGTCATCAGTGGCTTGGTGATTTTCCTCGCGAGCGCCGATAAAGCGCTCACGCCCTGGCGCTTCATGCTGATGCGCGTGGCCAGGATTGCTCCGGCGTACTGGTTCTATACCGTGCTTTTGGCTGTGCTGGTCACGGTCATGCCCTGGATGTTTCCAGACGTTCAGCTAGAACTGGGTCATGCGCTCCTGTCGATGCTCTTTATTCCCGCGCAAAACCCGGCGGGCTACGGCGTGTATCCACTGCTGGATGTGGGCTGGACACTGAATTTCGAGATGCTGTTCTACTGCCTGTTTGCTGTTGCGCTGCTGGTGCGTGAAGCCTATAGGCTCTGGGTGGTGGCGGTACTGCTGTATCTGCTGTGCTACGTCATTGGCCCCGCCTTTGACTTGGCCGATGGGTTTTACCGTAATGACATTGCTCTGGAATTTCTCATGGGCATGGCAATCGGCATACTTTACCGCCGCGGTCTGTGCCGAGCCAGGCCTTGGCTGGCGTTGCTGGGTGTCGTCGCGGCATTGGCAGCGATTTACCACGGCGCGGATGTACCCCGAGTATTGGAATGGGGAGTGCCCAGCGCCGTGTTAGTGATCAGTTGTGTGGCGCTGGAGCCTTACTTCCATGGTTCGCGCTTGATAAAACTGCTGGGGGACTGCTCCTACTCGGTCTATCTGCTTCACGTACTGGTGCTGTGTGCTGGGCGCTGGGCCATCGAACACAGGGCAATAGACCCCTACGCAATGATACCGGTGTGCATCGCCGTCATTGCGCTGGGCGCCTTGGCCAGTTATCAAGTGTTGGAGCAGGCTACGCATCGCAGGCTCAAACATTGGTTTGGCATTGATGATGCGTTACCCATAAGGCAAAAGCATTAGGACTGCTGTTTGGCGGCTCAGGGCCTCACGTACTTCCAGTAGGCTTTCCCATAGTCCATCAGCAACTCGGTCCCGGCAGGGATGTCCCGCCAAGCGACTATAAACACCATGTATTTGCCTACGTACAGGGCGCCGACATTTTCGATGCCAACGTCGGGCAGGTTGGGCACCTTGACCGCATTGATCAGGCTCAGCGTATTGCTGTTACCGTGGCCGCTGATAGTCGCGCCATGAGTGTGGGTTTGGAATAAGTACGTGCCGACGGCCGCTTCACCTTTTTCCAGTATCTCGGTATTGAGCGAGGCTTGATTCAAGTGCACCTTGCCGGTGTACGGCCCAATGACATCAAAACGTTTTATATCGGTTCGGGCCACCACCGACAGGCCACGCTCCGGGCCCTCGGCCAGTTTCCTGACCTCCAGCAGTCGATCGAGTCTGCGATGATGGTTGCCTTCTTTAGAGATCCAGTCGCGGATACTCTTGGTTGCAGCCTCTTTGACTTCGACGTGTTGCAGCCCTGTGAACTCGTCAAAAAACTGGTTGGCGTCGGTGATCTCTATGTTTTGCAACGGACCTTCAAGTTCAAGGGTCAAGCTGCGCCTGACGTCGTTGGGATCTTGCAGAATTGGCGCATTATTGTTGATTTTATGATCAAAAGACGCGGTGATTGAAGTGGATCGGCGCCGCGTGGTTGCGGTGTCGTCCTCCAGGCGCGGACGTTTTGAGCTGCTTGCGGTGGGCGGCGCAGGCCGCTTCCTGGCCACAGGCTCGTCCAGCGGGCTTCTTTGTCCGAACAGCCACCTTTCTCTACCGGCGCGGGTCATGCTGCCATTGTCATTGACGTAGTTGCTCCAGATAACCGGATTGAGGTTGTTCTGCTCGACAAATGCGTGCATGGACACCCTTGAATTGGGGGCGTTGTAGTGCTTGTTCCACTCTTGCAGGTGTTCGGGTTTCAGGTCGTCGAATTGTTCACCCCTGGCGTATTTGGCCAGTACCTTGCCTGCCGCTCTATAGGTGCCATCAAGGTTTACATGCTCGGCAAGGGCCACCGGGTCCAGGTTATGGTCGGCGGCGAAGCCCTCAAGGGTGAGGTTGTTGCGCTCGCGCTGGGACGCCTTGCTCCAGTGCTCCATATGCTCGTAAGTGACGCTGGTGCGGGCGGTTCCCGCGCGGTCTAGCATCTTTAGCCCCCGAGGTGTCAGGGTGTTGCGGCTGTTGACGAACTGCCGAAAGGCGCTGGGGTCCAGGTTGTAAGTGCTGACGAACTTGTCCATGGTTTTTTTCAGGGCGTCTTCACTGGCTTCGGTCCATTTCAACAGCACTGAGGGCGTTACAACGCTTGGCGCATCCGGCGCGCCGCCCGTGAGCTTGATCGGGCCTGAATACCAATGACCGGGTTCCACCGACGACAGCGTGATCGACAAATCCCGGTTGGTCCTCGGATTGACCAGCACGATAGAAAAGCTGTTGTCGGCGCTCGTGGCGGCCTCCTGAATGAACCCATAGGAGTTGTCGCGGATCTGGTACACCGCGATTTTGCCCTTGTCATCGACATTACAGATGAACTTCTGGTTGTAGTCCGCCCGGGAGAAGATACCGCGCGCGTCGGGCTTGAGGCCTCTGATCAACTCTGGGTCAACCGCGTACTGACGGATCAACGGGCTGCTGTTGCTGATGACCGTGATCGGTTCTCTAAAACGCGGCCCGAAGGCTTTGTTGGAGGCGGTATCGATCAAGCGATAATCCGGCGCCTCGAGGCTGCCGACGTTGCGCATCGGGACATTGGCGAAGCCGTCCACGGTAAACAGTTGATCGCCCGCCTGCAGCGGCTTCCAGCTGTCAGGGTCGACCGAGCGCATATGCCTTGCGGCGATCGTCCCATCGCGCAGCTGGGCGATACCCCGTTTTGCCTGGCGCATCAGTTTGTGGCCCAGCTTGAGCAAACCAAAGCGCGCGAGCCTGAGCAGGCTTGGGAGGGCGGCCAGGGGGTTGAGTTCCTGGAGTGTGGCGATCACCAGTTTTCCGGTCAGTTTCGCCAGTTTTGGCAATGCCAGGCGCAGCCCGGTTTTACCCGCCTGGATGAGCAAGCGAGTCGAGCCAGCCACATACCGCCCCACCGGCAGCGCGAAAGCCACGATGTCGATGAACAGGCTGGCGACGCCGGATTTGATGCGCTGAGGATCGCCGGAAGCGATGTCGTCGATGCCGCCCCAGAACGGCACAAATATCTTGCCCCAGAACGCCAAGTCTTCGAGTACCTCAGTGGGGATGTCCACTTCCCGCGTGTCTTTACGGGTTTTTTCCAGCAGGGCCTGTTCGTCGCAGAAAAACAGCTCGCGGGCAATCATGCTCGCCAGGGTTTCACTGCGCGGCGCATACAGCGTGTTGGGCGCGAACGATTGGATACGCGGCCCTGCGTCGATGGCAGGCAGTGTCTCGCCGACTTGTTCAACGATCAACTCGGCTTTTTTGCCTGGTCTGGGCGCTTTGTTCTCGCGGTAGGCCTCGCGATCAAATGGCACGTCGGTGGCCAATCGGTATTTGCACCAGCTCATGGCGTCGCGTAGCTCTACCACTTTGCCGTTCAGCGGTAGGCTTTGCAGGTCTTTACGTCGACGCAGCAGACCGGCGAAGGGGAATACCTCGATGTAAATGGCATGGAAGGGCGAGCGGGGCTTGACGATGCGTAGGATAAAACCTGTCCGGTAACGAATGGCATCGGTCTTGGCTTTGGTTTCATATTCGATGGGCACCTTGTTCAGGGCCTCTCTTAATGAATACACGGTGATCTCGTCCTGATCCACATTCAGAGTCGCGCTGCCCAGATGGGCAAGCAGTGATTGGATTAAGGTCTTATAGGCGTTTCTCGGCACCTGGAGGGCTTCGTGAAAGGCTTTGTCGTACTCCGTGTCCGAGGCAAAGCGCCAACGGCTGGGCAGCTTGAGTTTGAGGTTCTGAACCGCGTTGAACATCTCATATTCATGCTGCTCCAGTGCAGTGACGGCCTGGGTGAGCTCGTCGCGGGAGTGGCCCGACGATCGGTTGGCGATCAGGCCGTTGGCCTGTGCCCATTGCACGGTGGGGCCCAATTTGGCCGCTGCGACCAGTGCCTGTTGTTTGATGTCATCGCCACTGGCGCGAAAGTGTTCCGCCGCCAGGTTGAGCAATTGTTCGAAACTCATGTGGCGCGATGAACCAGGTGCAATCGTTTCGGCCAGCAGAAAGCCGCTTCTGAAATTGACCCAGGTACTGGTTGCAGCGTAGGGCAGGTCATCGGGAATATCGGCCACCCACACTTCACTGGCGACATTGGCCTTGATCACGCACACGGCCAATAGCGCTGCGTCAGTGCTGATCGACAAGTCGTGGTGATAGCGGCTGATCAGGTGTTGGCGGATCGTCCTATAAGATGCCCCCGGCGAGATGAATAACTTCAATTCGTTATCCACCGGCGAGTCGGGGTTGGGGATGATCGTCAGCCACAGCGCGCGCCACAGTAATTTCACCCGTACCGGGTCTGGGCAGATTTCGTCCTGTTGGCTGCCATACCAGTCCAAGGCCTTGGCGATCCGTTCGCCCAGCGCCAGGTTATCGGGGCTATTGAGCAATTGCTCAAGCAGCACGGTGGGGGTGGTGGTGAGCATGTCCTGTTGTGAGGCGGTAAATGTTTCGGGCAATACATGACGGAACAGCGATTGACGTGTTTGTGTTTCGATCTGGCGGATAACCTCTTTGATTTTCTGGTCGGCAGGCGCATCCAGCAAGTGCTGCAAATCGCTGAGGTCGCCTTCGTGTCCGAGTTTTCTCAGAGTGTGGTGTTCCTGCAAGCCAGCGAGAACCGCTTTCCACTGTTCGCGGGTTTTGGGCTGTGCCGGGATGAGCGAGTAATACTTGAGCGCCAGGTCAAACCGCACCGAGCCATCACTTTTAAGGCCGTTACCCACACGCCGGTTGATATCCAGCAACACGTCGGCGTCGATGTACCAATAGGTGGGTATATGGCGCAGGATCACCGAATGGTCGGCGATGCTGAACGTCTCGGCAGGGTCGGGTATCGGTGCGCGCACGCTGCTGAGCATGGTGGAGAGCAGGTCGTAAAGAAAGTCCCGGCCGAGAATGGAAGCATCTGGTTCGGGCTTTTCCCGCAGGAACTGCTGAAAGTCTTCATCGGCTTCCAGCTTTGCCAAGACACGAAAGGCTTCCTTGCATTCGCGATGCAGTTCGCTGTTGTGCGGCGGGGAGTAGTACACCTCGGCGGCGGATGCCGTCAGCGAGCTTTGTGCCGTCACGAAATCAATCAGATGGTCCAGATGCGCTTGCTGTTCCGGCAAACCCTTGAAATAGAAACTCTGCAACGCGTTATTCATTCAATCCTCACAATCCGTAGTCGAAGAGGATTCACTCTATTGAGCCGGGTTTTGCGGGGGGGCTATATAGGTAGGCACAGGTTTTCGCAGAAATGGCCAGGTGTCACGATGCGTCAGGTCAACAGAGACAAGTCTTTCCCGACAAAAATACTAGGACTTTGTACCTGCGTAATAATTTGGCGTAAACTGCGGGCAAGCCTGTGAGGAGTTTCCATGACTGCCATAACCATTACCGACGCCGCCCACGATTACCTGGCTGACCTGCTGTCCAAGCAGAACACCCCGGGTATCGGCATCCGCGTCTTTATCACCCAGCCCGGCACCCAGTACGCAGAGACCTGCATCGCGTATTGCAAGCCCGGCGAAGAAAAGCCTGAAGACACCGCGCTGGGGCTCAAAAGCTTCACCGCGTATATCGACGCCTTCAGCGAAGCCTTCCTTGACGACGCCGTGGTCGACTACGCCACCGACCGAATGGGTGGCCAGTTGACCATCAAGGCACCCAACGCCAAGGTCCCGAACGTCAACGCCGACAGCCCGGTCAATGAGCGCATCAACTATTACCTGCAAACCGAGATCAACCCGGGGCTGGCCAGTCATGGCGGCCAGGTAAGCCTGATCGACGTGGTGGATGACGGTATCGCCGTACTGAAGTTCGGCGGTGGTTGCCAGGGCTGCGGCCAGGCGGACGTGACCTTGCGTGAAGGTATCGAGCGTACTTTGCTTGAGCGTATTCCGGAGCTCAAGGGCGTACGTGACGTGACCGACCACACGCAGAAAGAAAACGCCTACTACTGAGCAAGGTGTTCACTGCGAGCATAAAAAACGGCGCCCCGTGAGCGCCGTTTTTTTATGCGCTCTTTGTAGGAGCGAGCTTGCTCGCGAAAAGCGTCAACGATAATGCGTGCTTGCTGAATAAACGCGGCGCCTATGGGGTTTTCGCGAGCAAGCTCGCTCCTACGGGGATTAGGGCAAGCCACCCCACATAATCAGGGTCTGTAAAGGTGGGCATGCCCGGCCCGATACAGCGACGACTCGCCGAAACTGTCGCTGGCCAGCACCCGGCCCACCACAATCAGCGCCGTGCGCCGGAACCCCTTGGCTGTGACCTTGGCGGCAATATCTGTCAGGGTGCCGACAACCCAATCCTGATCCGGCCAGGTCGCTCGGTGCACCACGGCAATTGGGCAATCAGCGCCATAGTGGGGCAGCAGTTCGGCGACGATCTTTTCCAGGTGATTGACCCCCAAGTGAATCGCCATGGTCGTACCATGGCGGGCCAGGCTGTCGAAGCTCTCACCGGGCGGCATGTTGGTTTTGTCGGCGTAGCGGGTCAGGATCACGCTCTGGGCGATGTCCGGCAGAGTCAGCTCGGTTTCCAGCAACGCGGCGCAGGCCGCTACTGCCGTAACCCCGGGAATGATCTGAAAAGGAATACTTACTTCCCGCAAGTGGCGGATCTGCTCGCCAATCGCGCCATACAGGCTCGGGTCGCCGGAGTGCACCCGCGCCACATCCTGGCCTTTGGCATGGGCCATCTTGATCAACTCCATGATCTGTTCCAGGTGCAGCTCGGCACTGTTGACCACCTGGAGCGCCTGATGACCTTCCAGTACGGCGGCGGGCACCAGCGAGCCGGCGTAGATGATCACCGGGCAACTGCGGATCAGCCGCTGGCCCTTGACGGTGATCAATTCCGGGTCGCCGGGGCCGGCGCCGATAAAGTAGACGGTCATGGAGAAGTCCTGTTCAGAAACGGGTGAGCATGAACACGGCTCATGCTCAAAAGCGGCAATTATCGGGATTTTAGCCCGCGCAGGCCAATGCAAGGGTCGCCTGTGCGCTTTTCTGGCGGGTGATCAGCAGGAGCGCGGGGCCGTTGGACAGGTGCTCGGCCAGGGCCAGGGCGGCGCTTTCGGCCACCCCATAACAGCCGGTTTGGGCAAAAGCCAGCGTTGAGCGATGACTTAGCCGATGCTCATAGCCCGCCAGTTGCTCGGCGCTGAAGCACTGCAAGGGCAGGTTCAACCGCTGGGCCAGCGCCAGCAGCCCAGGTTCATCGCGCTTGCGATCAATGCTTGCCAGCGCAGTTATGCGTGAGCGATCAATGCCTGCCGAGGCCAGGGCTCCGTCCAGCAACGCCAGCAGGCTGTGAACCTCACAGCCACGCTGGCAGCCCAAACCGACAACCAGCATCATGCCGAGTATTGGTCGTCGCGGTTGCGGCGGAACAACCAGGCGCTGATCAGGCCCAGGGCCAGCCAGAAGGCGACGTTGGTCAATTGCGAGGCGATCTTGAACTGCGCTTCGAGCGCCTCCGGGGCCAGCATCGAATGTACCTCAGGTTGCGGAGCGCCGATGACGTGGGGTACGGCAAGGATCGCCAGTCCAAGGCCTTTCAACAGCCAGTTGCGGCCGAACACGATCAGCGCCAGGCCTACAGCGGTGGAGGCTGCGGTGCCGATCCACCAGGTCTGGCGTAGCGTCAGGTCAGCCGCCGCAGTGCCCGGCAGTTCCGGCGGCAGGCCCAGGGTGGGTGCCAGTACAAAGGTCGCGTAGCCGGCCAGGCCCCAGAGCAGGCCTTGGGCAGTGCGGGTCGGCGCACGCAGCGTGTAGAGGCCGGCGAGCATCAGTGCAAAGCCTACGGCCACCACCAGGTTGCCTCCAGTGGTGGACAACACACGCTGCCAGCCATCTTCCGGCTCCCAGGCTTGGGCATCGTGGCTGTGGGCAGCAGCGCCAGCGGCGTGCTCGTGCACCACTTCAGCGGCTGGCGGGGCTTTTTCAAAGCTTTCCGCCTGCAGGATCAGCGGTGCCACCCAGAAACTTTGCAGCAGGGTCAGCAGCAAGGCAGCCAAAAGCCCAGTGAACCCTGCGGTTTGCGCAATACGCTTGATCATGTCGGCAGCTCTCAATGGCACGGGAACGCGGCGCTGTGGCGGGTATCGTGGGCGGCGTTGTGCACCGCCTCGATATGCGAGAACCCGGCGAAATACACCAAACACGCGCCGAGTATCGACGCACCGATGGCGGCGGTCAGGCGTTGGCTGAGGGTGGCGGTGCTAGTAGCGGTGTGCGAAGTGCTGCTGATGATCGACATGGCGCGTCCCTTTCAGGTGTCAGGGTGAAACGAGCGCATGAAAACCCCACGCGCCAGGCACGCAGGGTTCTGAACAGCGCCCGCCCACCGCGGGTTTGTTATCTGAATTTTTCGGGCCGGTCTCCGGGCTTGCGAGGGGCGGCTCTTGAAAGAGTCCTCCTGAAAGCATCGCCTTCCCATGCAAAAGCACAGTGGCCGTGACGCTTCGCTCGCTTACCGTTGCGGGGGCAGCACCGGACTGGTCATAGGTCTATGACGCACCGGTTTCCCGTTTCACCCTGTGAAGGGCACCCGAAACAAGGCGTGTAGGAGAGCATGGGCCGGGACGGTAGTCAAATGCTGCAAGCCACTGTAGCCTTGCACCTTCGAGGTTCTTCGGCCCAGGCCGAAGCTAAGAAGGGAACGCGGTTCAAGCCGCGGCTGCCCCCGCAACTGTGAAGGGTTCAGTTGACTGCCACGCCACTGCCGATAGGGCGGGAAGGCGCAGTCAGCGTTGGTCGCAAGACCTGCACACCCCAAGCCAGGAGACCTGCCTCGCAACCGATTTTCCAATTCAACCGGGCGGGGTGATCCGGTGACGAAATCCGCTGCTGCGCGCTGCCGCAGGGCCTGTCGTCCCGTATGCCCGCCCCAAAGGGCATCCGATGAAAACACTGGCCAAACTCCCCGTCACCATCGTTACCGGCTTCCTTGGCTCGGGCAAAACCACGCTGTTGCGCCATATGCTCGACAACGCCCAGGGCCGTCGCATTGCGGTGATCGTCAACGAGTTCGGCGAGCTGGGCATCGACGGTGAAATCCTCAAGCAGTGTTCTATCGGTTGCACCGAAGAAGAGGCCAATGGCCGCGTCTACGAGCTGGCCAACGGTTGCCTGTGCTGCACCGTGCAGGAAGAGTTCTTTCCGGTGATGCGCGAACTGGTCGCCCGTCGCGGTGACCTGGACCATATCCTCATCGAAACCTCGGGCCTGGCCCTGCCCAAGCCGTTGGTGCAAGCCTTCCAGTGGCCGGAAATCCGCAGCGCCTGTACCGTTGACGCGGTGATCACCGTAGTCGACAGCCCAGCCGTGGCCGCCGGTACCTTTGCCGCCTTCCCGGACCAGGTCGACGCCCAGCGCAAACTCGACCCTAACCTGGACCACGAATCACCCTTGCACGAACTGTTCGCCGACCAACTGGCCAGCGCTGACCTGGTGATCCTCAACAAATCCGACCTGATCAGCGCCGAAGACCTGGCCCGCGTGCGCCTGGAAGTCGCCGAAGAACTGCCGCCCGCGGTGAAGATCATCGAAGCCAGCAGCGGTCGTCTGCCCCTGGACGTACTGATCGGCCTGGGCGCCGGTTCCGAAGAGCATATCGACGGGCGTCACAGCCATCACGACCATCACCACGAGGGTGAAGACGACCACGATCACGATGCCTTTGACTCCATCTCCATCGACTTGCCCCAAGCCGATGAGGCGCTGCTGCTCGACGCCCTGACCCAATTGGTGGTGCAGCACGGCATCCTGCGGGTGAAAGGTTTCGCCGCGATCCCCAACAAACCGATGCGCCTGCTGATCCAGGGTGTGGGCACGCGCTTTGACAAACACTTCGACCGTGCCTGGGGCGCTGACGAAGCACGCACCACGCGCCTGGTGCTGATCGGCCAGGAACTGGACGCCGCTGGCCTCGAAGCGCAATTGCGCGCTGCCCTCAGCGTTTAACCATGCACCTGCTCAGGACCCAACCCGGTGGTTTCGTCGCGGACGACAATATTGCCGACCTTGGCCAGACCCCCGCTGAACTGGTGATCCTGTGCAGCGGCGATTCCAGCCTGGCGCTGCTCGCCGAAGCCGCCCAGCAATTGCCCGAGGATTACCCCAGCCTGCGCCTGGCCAACCCGATGCAGGTGCAGAACCATGCCTCGGTTGACCTGTACGTCGACGAGGTATTGCGCCACGCCAAGGTCATCCTGCTGTCATTGCACGGCGGTATCGGGTATTGGCGCTACGGCATCGAGCGCCTGGTGGAGTTGGCCGAACGTGGCGTCACCCTGATCCTGGTGCCGGGTGACGACCGTCCGGACCCGGAACTCAGCGGCCTGAGCACTGTTGCTGCCGAACACCGCGAGCGTCTGTGGCACTTCCTGCGCCAAGGTGGCCTGGGCAATGCCCTGGATTTTTATCACTGCCTGGCCAGTGTCCACCTGGGCTGCGACTATGCCTGGGCCGAGCCACAAGCGCTGCCGCGCACGGCGATCTATCACCCGCACAACGCCAATGCCCGCCTCAATGACTGGCAGGCCGATTGGCAGCCCGATTGGCCTGTGGCTGCGGTGCTGTTCTACCGCTCCCATTTACAGGCTGCCAATACCGGTTTTATTGATGTGTTCTGCCAGCGCTTACAGGCGGCGGGCCTCAACCCGTTGCCTGTCGCGGTGGCCAGTTTGAAAGAACCCGGCTGCCTCTCGGTGGTCGAGGACCTGTTGGATGACGTGCAAGCCGCGGTAATTCTGAACACCACCGGCTTTGCCCAATCGAGCCCGGAAGCGCCGCATTTGCGCCCGTTTCGCCGCAATATCCCGGTAATCCAGGCGATCTGCGCCCAGGACAACCAACCCGGCTGGCAGGCCAGCGAACAAGGCCTGGGGCCCCGCGACCTGGCGATGCACATTGCCTTGCCGGAGTTGGACGGGCGCATCATCAGCCGGCCGATCAGCTTCAAGGACCTGGCCTGGCGCAGCGAGCGCAGCCAGTCGGACGTGGTGTGCTACCGCGCAGCGCCCGAACGCATGGATTTTGTCGCTGAGCTGGCACGCCGTTGGGTCGAGTTGGCGCGGGTGCCCAATGCCCAGAAAAGGATTGCGTTGATCCTCGCCAACTACCCGACCCGCGACGGTCGCATCGGTAACGGCGTGGGCCTGGACACCCCGGCGGCAGCGCTGAATATCCTGCGCGCCTTGCAAATCGAGGGCTACCCGGTAGCGGAGCGGCTGCCCGACAGCGGCACCGCGCTGATCCAGGAACTGCTCGGCGGCGTCACCAACGATCTCGACAGCCTCGACCTGCGCCCCTGCCATCAAAGCCTGGGCCTTGTGGAATACCAGGCGATGTTTGATCGTTTGCCAGCCTCCAATCGCCAGGCCGTGCTGGCGCGTTGGGGTGCCCCCCAAAACGATCCGATGTGCCGCGATGGCCGCATGATGATCGCCGGCCTGCGCCTGGGCCTGACCTTCGTCGGCATCCAGCCGGCCCGGGGTTACCAGGTAGATGCCAGCGCGGTGTACCACGACCCGGACCTGGTGCCGCCCCATGGCTACCTGGCGTTCTATTTCTGGCTACGCCATACCTACGGCGCCCACGGCGTGATCCATGTGGGCAAGCACGGCAACCTGGAGTGGCTGCCCGGCAAAGGCGTGGGCCTGTCGGAGCACTGCTGGCCGGATGCATTGCTGGGGCCGCTGCCGAATGTCTACCCGTTTATCGTCAACGACCCGGGTGAGGGCGCCCAGGCCAAGCGGCGCACCCAGGCGGTGATCATCGATCACCTGATGCCACCGCTGACCCGCGCCGAAACCTACGGCCCGCTGCGTGACCTTGAGTTATTGGCCGACGAATATTACGAGGCGCAATTGCTTGACCCGCGCCGTGCGCTGGAGCTGCAAAAAGACATCCTCAAGCTGGTGCGCGAAACCCGTATCGACCAGGAGCTTGAACTGGGCAGTGAGGCGGACGCGGCGGTGTGGCTGCCGCGCCTGGATACCTACCTGTGCGACTTGAAGGAATCGCAGATCCGCGATGGCCTGCATATCTTTGGCGAGTCGCCCGAGGGCCGTTTGCGTATCGACACCTTGCTGGCGCTGTTGCGCATTCCCCGTGGCGATGGCCGGGGCCCGCAGTCGAGCCTGCTGCGTGTGTTGGCCAAGGCATTCGACCTGGGGTTTGATCCGCTCGATTGTGCACTGGCCGAGCCCTGGACGGGGCGGCGCCCGTTGGTGTTGCGGAAGATTGACGATCAGCTGTGGCGTACGGCCGGGGATACCCGTGAACGTCTGGAGTTGTACGCGGCGCGCTTGATCGAGCAGGCGTTGGAAGGCCCCATCGAACAGTTGGAAGAGCCCGGCTGGCAGGAGGTGAAGTCGGTGATCGAAAGCCTGCGCATTGTCGTCGCGCCACGCCTGGATGCCTGCGGCCCCGCAGAGATGCGCGGCTTGCTCGATGCCTTGAATGGGCGTTTCGTCCCGGCCGGGCCCAGCGGTGCGCCGAGTCGCGGTCGGCTGGATGTGCTGCCTACGGGGCGTAACTTCTTTACCGTGGACGTACGCAACCTGCCAACCACCACGGCGTGGCGTCTCGGTTTCCAGTCGGCCAACCTGATTCTTGAGCGGCACCTGCAAGACCATGGCGACCACCTGCGCCAGCTCGGCCTGTCGGTATGGGGCACCGCGACCATGCGCACCGGCGGTGACGATATCGCCCAGGCCATGGCACTGATGGGCGTGCGCCCGGTATGGGCCACTGGCAGTCAGCGGGTGGACGATTTCGAGATCCTGCCGATCAGCTTATTGGACCGCCCGCGGGTGGACGTGACCCTGCGCGTATCCGGGTTCTTCCGCGATGCGTTTGCCAACCTGATCCGCCTGTTCGATGCGGCGGTGCAGGCGGTGGCCGCCCTGGATGAACCCGACGACATGAACCCGCTGGCCGCCAAAGTACGCAGTGAACGCCAAGCATTGCTTGAGGCGGGCCTGGATGAAGGTGCCGCGGCCAAGCAGGCCGGCTGGCGCATTTTCGGCGCCAAACCGGGTGCCTATGGCGCGGGCGTGCAGGGCGCGATTGACGGGCGCTTGTGGCAGAGCCGCGAGGACTTGGCCGAGGTCTACCTGAACTGGGGTGGTTACGCCTATGGTGGCGCTGACGAAGGCACTGCGGCCCGGGAGCAATTTGCCCAGCGTTTGAGCCAGGTGCAGGCGGTGTTGCAGAACCAGGACAATCGCGAGCACGACTTGCTCGACTCCAACGACTACTACCAATTCCAGGGCGGCATGCTGGCCGCCGTGGAAACCCTGAGCGGGGAAAAGGCCGCCAGCTACCATGGCGACCACAGCCAGCCGGACGTGCCGAAAATCCGCACCTTGAAGGAAGAGCTCAACCGGGTGATCCGTTCCCGTGCGGCCAACCCCAAGTGGATCGAGGGCGTGAAGCGCCATGGCTATAAAGGCGCGTTTGAAATGGCCGCGACTGTGGACAACCTGTTCGCCTTCGACGCTACCACTGCGCTGATTGACGATCACCAATACGCCTTGCTCGCCGATGCCTACCTGTTGGACCCTGACACCCGTGCCTTTGTGCAACAGCACAACCCCGATGCCCTGCGCGACATGACCGAGCGCATGCTCGAAGCCCAGCAACGTGGCTTGTGGCAGGCACCGGGGGCGTACCGCGAAGCCTTGGAAAACCTGTTGCTGGACATAGAAGAAGACAGCTGAGTGCTCGTTCCCGCGCTCCGCTGAGCGTTGATCGTTCCCACGCTCCGCGTGGGAATGCAGCCCGTGACGCTCTGCGTCACAAGAACGGACGCCGAGCGTCCAGCGAAGCGTTCGCACGCGGGAGCGTTGGAACGCGTTATTAAGAGTTGACTATGACTGATATTCCCCATTTTCCGCTGGCCGCTGTGGTCGGCGCTGATGACTTGAAGCTCGCGCTGTGCCTGGCCGCCATCGACTCGAAGATCGGCGGCGTGCTGATCGAAGGGCCACGGGGCATGGCCAAGTCCACTCTGGCCCGTGGGCTGGCAGACCTGTTGGCCAGCGGGCAGTTTGTAACCTTGCCCTTGGGCGCGACCGAAGAACGCCTGGTCGGCACCCTGGACCTGGACGCAGCACTGGGCGAAGGCCGTGCGCAATTCTCCCCGGGTGTGTTGGCCAAGGCTGACGGCGGCGTGCTGTACGTGGATGAAGTCAACCTGCTGGCCGACCACTTGGTGGATCTGCTGTTGGACGTAGCCGCCAGCGGCACCAACCTGATCGAACGCGACGGGATTTCCCATCGCCATGCGGCGCGCTTTGTACTGATCGGCACCATGAACCCGGAGGAGGGCGAGTTGCGCCCGCAGTTGCTCGACCGCTTCGGCTTCAACGTGGCCTTGAGCGGGCAGACTCTGCCCGCCGAGCGCGGGCAGATCATCCGGCGTCGCCTGGATTTCGACACTGACCCGGCAGCGTTCTGCGCGCAGTGGGCGCCAGCGCAAGCTGCCTTGCGCGAACGCTGCACCCTGGCACGGGCACGGCTAGACAGTATCGCCCTGGATGACCAGGCGTTGTCCCGCATCACCGAGCGCTGCTTTGCCGCAGGGGTCGACGGCCTGCGTGCCGACCTGGTCTGGTTGCGTGGCGCCCGTGCCCATGCGGCTTGGCGTGGCGCCGCTGCTATCGAGCAGGAAGATATCGACGCGGTGGCGGAGTTCGCCTTGCGCCATCGCCGCCAGCAGCAAACCCCGGCAGGCGCGCCGCCCCAGCCGGATGACGGGCCGTCATCGTCACCCTCTGATACCTCGCCCGGCCAAGGCCAGTGGGGCGATATGCTCGCCCCCGCCTTGCCCACGGGCGCACGCCGCGATGTACCCACCTGGCCAAAAAAGCCCTAGGCATCCGCCCCCGACCTGACGCGGGGGCGGATGCCCGGCCCCAGGCGGGGCGATTGAACACCGGCAGGCAGGGCAAGGCCCGCAGCGCACAGCGCGGGGCGATCAATTGGCCGGGCACGTTGCTGGGTGGGCGGCCGCAATGCCGTGAGGACCTGCTGTTCCACCTGCGCAGCCGGTCGGCTCCTGAACTGTGGCTGGTGATTGTCGATGCCTCGGCGTCCACGCGGCGCCATCGGGCACTGACCGATGCCAAGGGGCTGCTGGCCCAGCTGTTTGATGATGCTTATCGCCAACGGGCGCGTATGGCGTTATTGACGGCCAGCGGGCAATCGCCGAAGTGGCAGGTGCAAGGTTTGAAGGTGGCGAAAGGCTTGTCCGATTGGTTGGAGCAGTTGGGGGCGGGCGGGGGCACGCCGTTGCTGGCTGCGCTGACCGAGGCGGGGCATTGGTTGGCGGCGCGACGCAAGCGCTATCCCGCCGAGCAACAGAAGCTACTGGTGGTGACCGATGGGAGGCTCAAGGCGATTGGTGCGCTGCCGCGATTGGAGTGTCCAGGCATGTTGATTGACATCGAGCGTGGGCCGATCAGGTTGGGGCGGGCTGAGGAATTGGCGGTGGGGTTGCAGTTGGAGTATCAGCACATCGATAAGCTGTAGCGCCTGGGCTATCGCCATCGCAGGCAAGCCAGCTCCCACATGGAATCGGCGCTGCGGTCAATTCTGTAGGAGCGAGCTTGCTCGCTCCTACAAAAGGCAAGCCAGCGGCGCGGTCAAACTGTGGGAGCTGGCTTGCCTGCGATGAGGCCCTCAAACACCCCACACCTATCAGCCTGTCCCCGGCACATTCGGCCAAAGATCGGCCACCAGAAACAAACGCTCGGCTTCCTCCCACTCCTCACCGTTCGGCACCATGCGCACCAGCAACTGCGCCGGGGCCATTGGGTCTAGCTCTGCCAGCCAGTCTTGCATCTGCACCTCACTCCACACTTCATCGGCCGGGTAATGCGCGGGCGCCAGCCAGGCATGGCGGGGCAGGGGTTGCCAGCGACCCTCTGGGCGGGTGCTGACAAAGTCCGTCCAGTCGCGCTGATGCAACCAGCGCCCACGCAGATGCTGCGGGTGTGCGCCGAGGGGGGAGTGCGCCGCGCCGGGCCAGGGGTAGAGCAGATAGCCACCGAGCCACAAGTGCGCATCGAACGCTTGGATATCCAACGCCGCCAATGCCTCGCGGCTTTCTGCCCGCGCGGAGATTGGCAATTGATGCTCGGCCAGGTGCGCGAGTTTGCGGTCCAGCCGATCATGGCAGCCAGGCCCCAGCCATTGCGTAGCGTCCTGGCCGTTGCCGTCCTGCGGGCCGAGGTAGAGTTTGATCGCCAGTTCCAGGTGGTGCACCCCATCGCGGTCGCGCAGCAGCATGTCCAGTTCGCCCAGCGTGTGCCCGGCACGGCGGATCGGCAGGTTGGCGGCCAGCAACTCCACACCCGGCGCCTGCTGCACCGCAAATTGCCACAAGCGCTCGTAGTACAGGCCCAGGCGCCGGGTACGTGCCAGGCTCAACCACTGCTGCAACGCGCTGCTGTCCTGGTCCAGCTGGCGCAGCCAGGCTTCGAGTTGGTGAGGGGCTTGCACCCAGTCACTGCCCGCCAGCGGATGGCGCTGCGGCCAAGGCGTCTGCGCCAGCATCGGTGGTGCGAGCATCACCCACGCCAGGTCGCGCACCTCGGGGTGGCGCAGTTGGCGGGGCAGGGTGTGCAAGTCGGGGAATGGCGTCATGGTCCGAGCATAGCCTTTTCAGCGCGCAGAAGGTGCCTGAGAACCATTGTCATCAAGGCTTGGCGGCGACAAAGGATTTTGCCTGAGGCGGCCTTTCGCCCATAATCGCTCTTTTTGCCTCACCCCAGATCCCGCAGGAGCCCCATGGAGCAATTTCGCAATATCGGCATCATCGGTCGCCTGGGCAGTACCCAGGTGTTGGACACCGTCCGCCGGCTGAAGAAGTTTCTGCTCGAGCGCCACCTGCATGTGATCCTCGAAGACACCATCGCTGAAATCCTCCCTGGCCACGGCCTGCAAACCTCGTCGCGCAAGATGCTCGGCGAGGTGTGCGACATGGTCATCGTGGTCGGTGGCGATGGCAGCCTGCTCGGCGCTGCCCGGGCGCTGGCGCGGCATAACGTGCCGGTGCTGGGGATCAACCGCGGCAGCCTGGGGTTCCTCACCGACATCCGCCCCGATGAGCTGGAAGTCGAAGTGGCCAAGGTGCTCGACGGCCATTACCTGGTGGAGAACCGCTTCCTGCTGCAGGCCGAAGTGCGCCGCCATGGCGAGGCGATCGGCCAGGGCGATGCCCTTAACGACGTGGTGCTGCACCCCGGCAAATCCACGCGCATGATCGAGTTCGAGCTGTATATCGACGGCCAGTTCGTCTGCAGCCAGAAGGCCGACGGCCTGATCGTCGCCACGCCCACAGGTTCCACCGCCTACGCGCTGTCGGCCGGCGGCCCGATCATGCACCCCAAGCTCGATGCCATTGTGATCGTGCCGATGTACCCCCATATGTTGTCCAGTCGGCCAATTGTGGTCGATGGCAACAGTGAGCTGAAAATCGTGGTGTCCAAAGACATGCAAATCTACCCGCAAGTCTCCTGCGACGGGCAGAACCATTTCACCTGCGCCCCCGGTGACACCATCACCGTGAGCAAGAAGGCACAGAAGTTGCGCTTGATCCACCCGCTGGATCACAACTACTACGAAGTGTGCCGCACCAAGTTGGGCTGGGGCAGCCGCTTGGGAGGTGGAGGCGACTGATGCTCGATCCCGCGCGTAGCTACGACCTGATTGGTGACGTGCACGGTTGCGCTCATACCCTTGAGCACTTGCTCGACCAATTGGGTTACCACAAGCAGGGCGGCACTTGGCGCCATCCGTCACGCATGGCTGTGTTCCTGGGCGATATCATCGACCGTGGCCCACGCATCCGTGAGGCGCTGCATATCGTCCACGATATGACCGAGGCCGGCCAGGCGCTGTGCATCATGGGTAACCACGAGTTCAATGCGCTGGGCTGGACCACGCCGGCCCCGCCGGGCAGTGGCAAGCAGTTCGTGCGTGAGCACAACCCGCGCCACGCCCGCTTGATCCAAGAGACCCTGACCCAGTTCGAACACCACCCGGCCGACTGGCACGACTTCCTCGGCTGGTTCTACGACATGCCGCTGTTTGTCGACGCCGGGCGTTTTCGCGTAGTGCACGCGTGCTGGGATGACAGTTTTATCCAGCCGCTGCGCGCGACCTTCCCGGACGGCTGCATCGACCAACACTTCCTGCAAGCCGCCGCCGTACCGGGCAGTTTCGCCTGCAATGCATTCGATCGCCTGTTGCGCGGCACCGATATGCGCCTGCCCGATGGGCTCACCCTGACCGGTGGCGATGGCCTGACGCGTTCGTTCTTTCGCACCAAGTTCTGGGAAGACGACCCCAAGACCTACGGCGACATCGTGTTCCAGCCCGACGCCTTGCCGGAGCCGGTGGCACGCACGCCGTTGTCGTCCACACAAAAGAATTCTTTGCTGCGCTATGGCGTCGATGAACCGCTGTTGTTCGTCGGCCACTACTGGCGCAGCGGCAAACCCGCGCCGATCCGCCCGAACCTGGCCTGCCTGGACTACAGCGCGGTGCTGTACGGCAAGCTGGTGGCGTATCGACTGGACCAGGAAACCCAGCTGGATCCGCGTAAATTCGTATGGGTCGACGTTGAGCGACCAGAGGCCATTCCATGAGTACCGTAGCTGTATTGCGCTTGCCCCTGAGCGTCGACCTGGGTGGTTTCGTCAAGTTGCTGCACCGCATGCAGGTGCCGCACCGCGTCAGCGAGGAGGCCGGTGAACAGGTACTGTGGGTGCCCGAGGCCATCAGCGACGACGTGCGCGTGCTGTATCAACGTTTCCCCGCTGGCGACCCGGACCAGCAACTGGATATTCCCGAGCAGGCGCCGGTTGCGCGGCCGGGCTTTGTCCAGCAAGTGCGCCATAGCCCGGTCACCGCGCTGGTTTTGCTGGCCAGCCTCATCGTCGCGGCCGTGACGTTGCTCGGCGAAAACCTGCAAACCATGGCCTGGCTGACCTTCCTGCCGTTCCGGGTGCTGGGCGAGTACATCCAGTTCACGCCGTTGGCTGACACCCTGGCCTCGGGGCAGTGGTGGCGCCTGGTCACGCCGATGCTGATCCACTTCGGCATCCTGCATCTGGCGATGAACGGCATGTGGTACTGGGAGCTGGGTCGGCGCATTGAAGCGCGCCAGGGCAGCATCAACCTGCTGGGCCTGACCCTGTTGTTCAGCCTGGCCTCCAACTACGCGCAATACGCCTACGGTGGCCCCGGGTTGTTTGGCGGCTTGTCTGGCGTGTTGTACGGCCTGCTCGGGCACTGCTGGATCTTTCAATTATTGTCGCCCAACCCGGCCTATCGCCTGCCCCGTGGGGTGCTGGTGATGATGCTGGTGTGGTTGTTGCTCTGCCTGTCGGGGCTGGTCTCGATGATCGGTTTCGGCGAAATCGCCAACGCGGCCCATGTGGGCGGGTTGGTCATCGGTTGCTTGACGGGTTTGCTCGGCGGTTTGTACAACCGTCGCAAAGCGTCTCTTTGATAAGGAAGAGCCTTATGTCCTCTTTTGCTGAAATGATCGAAAACATCACCCCGGACATCTACGAGAGCCTCAAGCTCGCGGTAGAGATCGGCAAATGGTCCGATGGCCGCAAGCTCACCGCCGAGCAGCGCGAATTGTCGTTGCAAGCGATGATCGCCTGGGAGATCCAGAACCTGCCCGAAGAGCAGCGCACCGGCTATATGGGCCCGCAGGAGTGCGCGTCCAAATCCGCGCCAGTACCGAATATCCTGTTCAAGTCGGATGCGATCCATTGATTGAAATTGGTCGCGGTGCAGTCAGCAAAATGTCGGCGCAGCTCGGTGAGCCGACCGTTCAATACGCCTTTCGCCTGGGCGACACCGAGGTGCCGGTCAATCCGCTGATCGGTACCCATATCCGCCTGGAATACCTGGGCGCGATTCATTGCAGCCATTGCGGGCGCAAGACCAAGACCAGCTTCAGCCAGGGCTACTGCTACCCCTGCATGACCAAGCTGGCCCAGTGTGACCTGTGCATCATGAGCCCCGAGCGTTGCCATTACGACGCCGGTACCTGCCGCGATCCGGGCTGGGGCGAGACATTCTGCATGACCGATCACGTGGTGTACCTGGCCAACTCGTCGGGCATCAAGGTCGGCATTACGCGTGCTACACAGTTGCCCACCCGTTGGCTGGACCAGGGCGCCAGCCAGGCGCTGCCGATCATGCGCGTGGCGACGCGCCAGCAATCGGGCTTCGTCGAAGATCTGTTTCGCAGCCAGGTGGCCGACAAGACCAACTGGCGTGCCTTGCTCAAGGGCGATGCGCAAGCGGTGGACCTCAAGCAGGTGCGTGATGAGCTGTTCGCCTCTTGCGCCGAGGGCTTGCTGGGTTTGCAGGAACGCTTTGGCCTGCAAGCCATCCAAACCATTGCCGACATCGAGCCGATTGAAATCCGCTACCCGGTCGAGCAGTATCCGAACAAGATCGTCAGCTTCAACCTGGACAAGAACCCGATTGCCGAAGGCACGCTGCTGGGGATCAAGGGCCAATACCTGATCTTCGATACCGGCGTTATCAATATTCGTAAATACACGGCCTACCAGCTCGCCGTGCATCAGTAGAAGGATCCCAAGCATGCGCACCGAACAACCGAAGATGATTTACCTGAAGGACTATCAGGCGCCGGACTACCTGATCGACGAGACGCACCTGACCTTCGAGTTGTTCGAGGACCACAGCCTGGTCCACGCGCAGCTGGTGATGCGCCGCAATCCCGAGCGTGGCGCCGGTTTGCCACCATTGGTGCTCGACGGCCAGCAACTTGAGCTGTTGAGTGTCAACCTGGCCGACCAGCCGCTCACGGACGCTGACTACCAGCTGACCGACAGCCACCTGACCGTGCAGCCAAAGAGTGAGACCTTCACCCTCGACACTACCGTCAAGATTCATCCGGAAACCAACACTGCCCTGGAAGGTTTGTACAAATCCAGCGGCATGTTCTGCACCCAGTGCGAGGCCGAAGGTTTCCGCAAGATCACCTATTACCTCGACCGCCCGGACGTGATGAGTGTGTTCACCACCACGGTGATCGCCGAGCAGCACAGCTACCCGGTGCTGTTGTCCAACGGCAATCCGATTGCCAGCGGCCCTGGCGAAGACGGCCGGCATTGGGCGACCTGGGAAGATCCGTTCAAGAAGCCGGCGTACCTGTTTGCGCTGGTGGCCGGTGACCTGTGGTGCGTCGAAGACAGCTTCACCACCATGACCAACCGCGAAGTCGCGTTGCGCATCTACGTCGAGCCGGAAAACATCGACAAGTGCCAGCACGCCATGACCAGCCTGAAAAAATCCATGCGCTGGGACGAAGAAACTTATGGTCGCGAGTACGACCTCGACATCTTCATGATCGTGGCGGTCAACGATTTCAACATGGGCGCCATGGAGAACAAGGGCCTTAACATCTTCAACTCCAGTGCCGTGCTGGCCCGCGCCGAAACCGCTACAGACGCCGCTCACCAGCGCGTTGAAGCCATCGTCGCCCACGAATACTTCCATAACTGGTCGGGCAACCGCGTGACCTGCCGCGACTGGTTCCAACTGTCGCTCAAGGAAGGCTTCACCGTGTTCCGTGACTCGGGCTTCTCTGCCGACATGAACTCGGCCACGGTCAAACGCATCCAGGACGTGGCGTACCTGCGTACCCACCAGTTCGCTGAAGATGCCGGCCCCATGGCCCACGCCGTGCGCCCGGACAGCTTTATCGAGATCTCCAACTTCTACACCCTGACCGTGTATGAAAAGGGCTCGGAAGTGGTCGGCATGATCCACACCTTGCTCGGTGCCGAAGGCTTTCGCAAAGGCAGCGACCTGTATTTCGAACGCCATGACGGCCAGGCCGTGACCTGCGACGACTTCATCAAGGCCATGGAAGACGCCAATGGCGCCGACCTCAGCCAGTTCAAGCGCTGGTACAGCCAGGCAGGTACCCCGCGCCTGGCGGTAAGCGAGGCCTACGATGCGGCGGCCAAGACCTACAGCCTGACCTTCCGCCAGAGCTGCCCGCCGACTCCGGACAAGGTCGAGAAACTGCCCTTTGTGATCCCGGTGGAGCTGGGCTTGCTGGACGGGCAGGGCGCCGGCATTGCCTTGCGCCTGGCCGGTGAAGCGACAGCGGGCGACACTTCGCGGGTAGTCTCGGTGACCGAAGCGGAGCAGACGTTTACCTTCGTCGACATCGCTGAAAAACCCTTGCCTTCGTTGCTGCGTGGTTTCTCGGCGCCGGTGAAGCTCAGCTTCCCCTACAGCCGCGATCAACTGATGTTCCTGATGCAGCACGACAGCGACGGTTTCAACCGCTGGGATGCTGGCCAGCAGTTGGCTGTGCAGGTATTGCAGGAACTGATCGGCCAACACCAGGCTGGCCAGCCGCTGAAGCTTGATCAGCGCTTGATCGACGCGCTGCGCACGGTGTTGAGCGATGAAAGCCTGGACCAGGCCATGGTCGCCGAAATGCTCTCGCTGCCGAGCGAAGCCTATCTCACGGAAATCAGCGAAGTGGCGGATGTGGATGCCATCCACGCTGCCCGCGAGTTTGCCCGCAAGCAACTGGCCGACAACCTGTTCGAAGGCTTGTGGCTGCGCTACCAGGCCAACCGCGAGCTGTCCAAGCAAACGCCTTACGTGGCAGAGGCCGAGCACTTCGCCCGCCGTGCGCTGCAGAACATCGCGCTGTCTTACTTGATGCTCAGCGGCAAGCCAGAAGTATTGGCGGCCACCCTGGATCAGTTCGACACCAGCGATAACATGACCGAACGCCTGACGGCGTTGGCGGTGTTGGTGAACTCGCCGTTCGAAGCAGAGAAAGCCCAGGCCTTGGCGGTGTTTGCCGAAAACTTCAAGGACAACCCGCTGGTCATGGACCAATGGTTCAGCGTACAGGCCGGCAGCACCTTGCCGGGCGGGCTGGCACGGGTCAAGGCGTTGATGGAGCACCCGGCGTTCACCATCAAGAACCCCAACAAGGTGCGCGCACTGGTGGGCGCATTTGCCGGGCAGAACCTGATCAACTTCCATGCGGCGGATGGCTCGGGCTATCGCTTCCTGGCGGACCTGGTGATCCAGCTCAATACGTTGAACCCGCAGATCGCCTCGCGCCAACTGGCGCCGCTGACACGCTGGCGTAAATACGACAGCGCACGGCAGGCGCTGATGAAAGCGGAGCTGGAGCGCATCCTGGGTGCGGGTGAGCTGTCCAGCGATGTGTTTGAGGTGGTCAGCAAAAGCCTGGCGTAAACCTCATTGCTTTATGTAGGAGCGAGCTTGCTCGCGAGGAACTCACAGGCGCCGCGTTCATTCAGGAAGCACGCGTCATCGTTGACGTTTTTCGCGAGCAAGCTCGCTCCTACAGGCGTCAGGATTGATCCCTGGCACTAGGCCGATTCATAGCTGCGGCGCGTGCGCTCTATCTCTTCGACCAACCGGTCAATGCCCGCCAACCGTGCTCGGTTGTCATGATCCCAAGGATGAAAGCCCGGCTTGAAATAATGCAGCCACGGCCGGAACATCCGTGGAAACACTCCCTTGGGCCCATATAAGAACTTCACCATGCGCCACAAGCCCTTCAGCGTGCCGCCCGAAGTGCGGTCGGCAATCAACAGGCGCACGTGAAAATCCAGCACCACCACCCAGAACAGCACGCTGGTGGTCAGCATGGTCCCCGTGCGCAGCAGGTAACGTGCAGGCCCTGGTTTGATCACCCTGTTCCACACATCGAACGCCACGGCTTTATGTTCGGTTTCTTCCAGGGCGTGCCAATACCACATCTGCTGGTACCCCTTGAGTGAGTCGCCAAAGCGCGACGGGTCGCTCAGCAGGATTTCGGCGAGCATTGCGGTGTAGTGCTCCAGGGCGATGGTCACCGCCAGGTTGAACGATGGCGGCAGGTGTTTTTTCTGCAGGTCGAGGAAGAACTTCAAGCGTCGGTCAAGGGTGTGCGCCGGCAGGCCGGCCGCTTGCAGCAAGTCGTTATACGCCACGTGTTCACGGCTGTGCATGGCCTCCTGGCCGATAAACCCCTGGATCTCTTTTTTCAGTTCGGCATCATCGATCTGCCCACGGTAGTGGCGCACGCTGTCCATGAAGAACAGCTCGCCCTGGGGAAACAGCAACGACAGGGCATTGAAGAAATGGCTGACCACAGGCCCTTGTTCGTGCCAGTTCTTGATGCGCTCGGCAGGCAAGGCAAAACGGATATCGCGACGGATCGGCAACATGGTGCGTGCTCCTGTTCAGAGTCGGGGCTCGTCGTTGGTTTCAAACACTGGCGTGCGCGGCTTGGGCGCCATGCGCTTGCTGGCAAACACCACCAGGGCCTGATAGGCCGCCGGCAGGCAACGGGCGAGCAGGTCCAGGAAATAGGCATCGCGGCCAATCAGCACGCGGCGCTTGTTTTTGCGTACGCCTTGCAAGATCACTTTGGCGGCCTGGTCGGCGTCGGTGATGAAGAGTTTTTCGAAATCGGCGCGGGCTTGTTGCTCGCTGTGGATGAGAAAACCGGTCATGTTCGCGTCGATGCGGCTGCTGCGGCAGATATCGGTACGAATGCCGCCGGGGTGTACACAGGTGGCCGAGACGCCGCAGCGTTGCAGGTCGAGCTCCTGGCGCAAGGCTTCGGTGAAACCGCGCACGGCGAACTTGGTGGCGTTGTAGCCGCTCATGCCGGGCTGGGCGAACAGGCCGAACACGCTGGACGTATTGATGATATGCCCGTCGCCGCTGGCCTTGAGGTACGGCAGGAATGCCTTGGTGCCATGCACCACTCCCCAGAAGTTGATGCCGACGATCCATTCCAGGTCGGTGTAATCCACGCCTTCGACGGTGCTCGACAGCGCCACCCCGGCATTATTGAAGACCAGGTTGACCTGGCCGTGCTCGGCCGCGCAACGCGCTGCCCAATCGTGCATGGCCTGGCGGTCGGACACGTCCAGCACTTGGGTGGTGACAGTGACGGGCGACAAGGTCGAGGTGCGGATCAGCGCCAGGGTCTGTTCCAGGCCCTGGCTGTTTTTGTCTGCCAGCGCCAAGTGACACCCTTCCCGCGCCAGGGCCAGGGCCAATGAGCGGCCCATGCCGGACGCCGCGCCGGTGATCGCCGCAACGCGGCCGTTGAATGACTTCATGACAGGCTGCCTTCTGTGGTGGAGTGGGGCGTTGCAACCGCTCGCGGCAGGGCGGGCGCCGGCGCCTGGCTGACGCTGTAGTCTTTGAGGGCAAAATGCCGGGTGACCTGCTTGAAGTGCCAGGTCGAGCCGGGCCACAGCGTGGTGTTCTTGCCGGTGCGCGGGTCGAGGTACCAGCTCTGGCAGCCGCCGGTGTTCCAGATGGTGCGCTTGAGCTTGTCCTGCAACTGCTGGTTGTAGGCGTGCTCCACGGCGTGTTTGACCTCTACCGTGGTAAGGCGCTGGCGCTGCATGTGTTTCAGGGCGTCGAGAATGTACGCGACCTGAGCCTCGATCATCAGGATCATCGAGTTATGCCCCAGGCCGGTGTTGGGGCCCACGATCAGAAACAGGTTCGGGTAGCCCGGCACGGTGGTGCCTTTGTAGGCATGGGCGCCATCGCGCCAGGCATCCATCAGGTCGATGCCGTCACGGCCGATGATGCAGCCACGGGGCAACGGGTCGCTGGCCTGGAAACCCGTGCCGAAGATCAGGCAATCGGCGGGGTGCTTGATACCGTCGGCGGTGATCACGCCGTCGGCTTCGATGCGCAGCACGTTGTCGGTGACCACCTCGACATTGCTGCGCGAGAGTGCCGGGTAGTAATCGTTGGAAATCAGCACGCGCTTGCAGCCGATGGTGTAGTCCGGCGTCAGTGTTTTGCGCAGGGAAGGGCGGGCCACCTGTTTGCGCAGGTGACGCAGGGCGATTTTCTGCACCATTTTCATCAGGCGTGGATGCAGGGCAAAGCCCACCACGCGGCCTTCCAGTGCCCAGTAAAGCGCAGCACGCACCAGCTTCTGGGTGAGCGGTACATGCTTGAACAACCAGCGCTCGGCAGCGGAAATCGGCCGATCAGGTTTGGGCATGATCCACGGCGGTGTGCGCTGGAACAGGTCCAGGTGCGCTACCTGCGGGGCGATCTGTGGCACGAACTGGATGGCGCTGGCACCGGTGCCGATCACCGCCACGCGCTTGCCCTTCAAGGAGTACTCGTGATCCCACTGCTGGGAGTGGAAGCGCTTGCCCTTGAAACTGTCCAGCCCTGGGATATCCGGCATTGCCGGGCGCGACAAGCCCCCCATTCCCGACACCAGCACCCGTGCGCTGACGTGGCGGCCGTTACTGAAGGTCAGCTGCCAGCGCTGCTGCTGTTCATCAAACACCGCACGTTGCAGGCCCATGCCAAAGCGCAGGTAGGGCGCCAGTTCGAAGCGCCTGGCGCAGTCTTCCAGATAGGCGCGGATCTCGGGTTGCGCCGCGAACTGTCGCGTCCAGTTCGGATTGGGCGCAAAGGAAAACGAATACACATGGGACTGCACGTCGCAGGCGCAACCTGGGTAGTGGTTGTCGCGCCATGTACCGCCGAGGGTCTGGGCCTGTTCGGCGATAAAGAAGTCGGTGAGCCCGGCTTCCTTGAGTTTGATCGCCATGCACAGGCCCGCGAACCCGGAGCCAATGATGGCGATGTCGATTGAGTCACTGGGGGCATTCATAGGGCTGCCTCGTCAATAAAGCGCTTGGGCATCGGATGTGCTCCTGTTTTTGTTTTGTCTTTTAGATAGAACACCATTGCAAAGGAAAATTGAATTATTTATTTTAAAAAAGATTTTAAATAATCTACCTGAAAAATTCGCCTACGCTAGGGCCTTGTTGCGCATGAGCGATTTGTCCGACGGACGAACGTGGTATGCATGAAGTCTAGGTCCAGGGTGTGGACGATGGCTGGGGCCAGATCAATTCCGGTCGGGTCGCCAGCAGCAGGGAAGCAGAGGACCGAGCTATGGCTGTCGAATGGGTTGTCGCTGCGGGAGTGCTGGCAGGCGCCAGTGCTGCGTTGTGGGGCTTGAGTGCCTGGATGACGCGGCGCATTGAAGCGACTGTGCCGATCAACGGGCGCTTCGTCGAGGTGGATGGCGAGCGCTTTCATTATGTCGAAGAGGGCAAGGGCCCGCCGCTGGTGATGATTCACGGGCTGATGGGCAGTAGTCGCAACCTCACCTATGCCTTGTCCGGTCAGTTGCGTGAGCATTTTCGGGTCATCAGTCTCGACCGGCCGGGCTCAGGCTATTCCACCCGGCACAGCGGTACGCCGGCAGACTTGCCGGCCCAGGCGCGACAAATCGCGGCCTTCATCAATACGCTGGATCTGGGCAAACCGCTGGTACTGGGGCACTCCCTGGGCGGCGCGATTGCCCTGGCGCTGGCCCTTGACCATCCCCATGCCGTTTCCGGGCTGGTGCTGGTTGCGCCCTTGACTCACCCCCAACGCATGCTGCCGCTGGTGTTCCTGTCTCTGGCCGTGCGCCCGGCCTGGCTGCGGCGCTGGGTGGCGCACACCTTGACCCTGCCCATCGGCCTGCTGACCAAAGACTCGGTAGTGAAGGGCGTATTTGCCCCCGATCTTGCGCCACCAGACTTCGCCACCCGTGGCGGCGGTTTGCTGGGCATGCGCCCCGACAACTTCTACGCCGCGTCCACCGAGATCAACCGGGTCAACGACCACCTGCCGGAGATGGTCAAGCGCTACTCACGATTGACCCTGCCCATCGGCCTGATCTACGGGGCGCAGGACAAGGTGCTCGACTTCCAGAAACACGGCCAGGCCCTGGCCAGCAAGGTGCCAGGGCTGAAAATGCAGGTGATTGAAGGCCGTGGGCATATGTTGCCGATCACCGCCACCGAGCGCGTGGCGGCGCTGGTGGAGCAGGTGGCCAAGCGGGCTCGACCCGGCGAGAGCGTCCGGCCGATAAACCCACCTGTCGCCCTGGCGAGCCAGTAACAGCGCCACCTGACTGCGGCGCCTGGCGTTGACGCCTGCCCCTGAGTACCTGACCAAACGGCTGAAAAGAGACTGCTCGGTCACGGAAAAAAGGGCTGGAGAAACTAGTTGACGACCTAACGATTCCGCGCTATTTATTTAAAAAAATTATTTCAATGTGTAATTTGAAATTATTTTTGAAATGCCTAAGAGCGAATAAAATAATGAAAAAAACGCCTTTTATCGCATGGTTGATTTCCAGGAGCAGTCAACGCTCCGTATATCTGTCGTCTGCCTCGTTGCCCACCGAATGCGTTCGGAGGCTGCCATGAACCAGACTCTGGCAGCCCCGCATGTCTGGGCCGACGGCAAACGCCACCTGTGGTGGCTCGGCATCATGCCGCTGGCGACGCCCTTGCTCTCCGGCGCCCTTGCCATCACCACAGGCGTGCAACAACTGTGGTGGGTGGGCGTGCTGGTGATCTTCGGCTTGATCCCGCTGATTGACGGCCTGCTCGGCGAAGACGTCAGCAACCCGCCCGAATCTGCGGTCAGCCACCTTGAATCCCAACGCTACTACCGCTGGATCGTCTACACCGGCGTGCTGTTTGTGATTGCCTCGGTGGTCATCACCGGTTGGCTCGCTGCGGGCGGTATAGACTGGATCATCAACGGCGGCCTGTTGCACGCCACGGCCACCCTGGAACCCTCGAACTGGCTGGCCAGGACCGCCGCGTTCATCACCGCCCGCACTGAACTTCACGGTGCAGTCAGCTGGTTGACTTATGTGGGCATGGCCATGTCCACCGGTGCCGCCACCGGTATTGCTATCAATACCGCCCATGAACTAGGGCACAAACCCAAACCCCTGGAAGTGTTCCTGGCCAAGGTCACCCTGGCGCCGACCTTCTACGGCCACTTCTACACCGAACATAACCGTGGCCATCACGTACGGGTCGCCACTCCGGAAGACCCCGCCAGCTCGCGCCTCGGTGAAAGTTTCTGGGCATTCCTGCCGCGTTCGGTGTGGTTCAGCGCTGTGTCGGCCTGGAACCTGGAGCGCGAACGCCTGCGCAAACTCGGCCTGCCGGCCCTGCACTGGAAGAACGCGGTGCTCAGCGCCTGGATGTACAGCGTGGTGTTGTGGGGCGCAATGATTGCCTGGCTGGGGGCGGCGGTAATTCCGTTCCTGATTATCCAGGGCATCTACGGGTTCTCGTTGCTGGAAGTGGTGAACTACGTCGAGCATTACGGCCTCAAGCGTCAGAAGTTGCCCAATGGCCGTTATGAACGCTGCTCACCGCGTCACTCGTGGAACAGTAATCGAATTGTCACCAATATCTTTCTGTTCCAGTTGCAGCGCCACTCCGATCACCATGCCAACCCCACGCGTAGTTATCAGTCGCTGCGTCACTTTGATGAATCACCGCAACTTCCGTATGGCTACGCCAGCATGATTGTCTGGGCTTATGTGCCGTACTTGTGGCGGCGTCGCATGGACCATCGTGTACTGAATCACTATGCCGGCGATATCAACCTGACCAATCTTCAGCCGTCAAAGCGCTTGAAGTACCTGGAGAAGTACAGCGGCACTGCCAAGCCGTTTTGAGATGAAGTAAGCCTTCAGGGTGTACTCGGGATCTGTGTATCGCGCAGGTCCCTGTCGCCCGGCGTTTTGAGTGCAAGCACCTGGTTTGACCCTACAACAATAATTTCAAGGGAAGGACGTACACCATGCAAAGTTCTGCCAAGTTCACCGCCCACATCCTGTTGGCGGCCATGGGCCTGATTGCTTACCACCAGGCCCAGGCTGCGCGTATCGAACCCGCTGGCAGTGCCTTCACCGCCCAAGGACCTATCAGCTTTTCCAAAGGCAAGCTCATCAGTGCCGACTGCACCATCAAGGTAGCCGGCAAGGTTGCAGCCGATGGTTCATCGGTGAATGTCGACAAAGTCGAGTTCGACGGTGGCCTCAAGTGCAGCCGTGTCGAAGCCATCAACTTGCCCTGGGTGTTAATCGCCAAAGATACAAACAGCGGCTCCATGTCGAAGATCAGCGTGGACGTGCATGCCTTTGGCCTGGGCGGCAAGTGTGGGCCGTCGACGGTCGACGGAACTTGGGATAACGCCACCGGCAAGTTGGAAGCCGTTGATGTTGCGATTGGCGAAGACTGCAAGATCAAGACGGTGTCGATCAAGATGCCGCCCAACTTCAAAGTTGTCGAATAACACGTTCCGACAGTTGTAGCGGTAAATGCATTGAAATTTGGCTGGAAAGGGAAGTTCTGCAGTTTCACCGTGACCTCTCGATCATGGCCATTACCCCTGGCGAAATGAATCGCCATAACATGTGAGGAAAAACAATGAAAAGCTTGAAAACTCTCGTGTCGCTCTCTGCCTTGGCTGTTTGCATGGGTGCTGCTTCCATGGCCAATGCCTACAGCATCACGCCGGTTAATTCGAACTTTACGGCGCCTGGCACTATTTCGGTGAAGTCACCGTCGTCCTATCAGGCCACCGTTAACTGCACCGCCAACTTTACCGGCAACGTCGACGCCACTGGGGTGGCCAAGATCACCGGGGTGACGGTGAGCGGTAGCGGCCTTTGCGCATTGCCAAAAATCACTGGGTTGCCATGGACATTGACCGCCACCGGCCCAGCGGCAGGTTCGGTCGCCAATGTCGGCTATACCATCGCCTCTTCGGTCCTGTACCCAGCCTCTAACTGTGGCCCATCGACCATCACCGTGGGCTACAGCGGTGGGGTGCTGACGGCGGCCAACCAAGGGCTCAGCGGCAGCTGCACCGTGGTGAGCTTGAGCGTGACCCCAAGCCCAACCTTCACCATCGTGCCTTGATGGCCGGTCGGAACACTGGGTTGATCACCTGCTGAAAGACTGGCGCCTTTTCCAGGCGCCAGTTCAGGCAGTGCCGGGCAGCAAGACGAACGGGCGAGGCCGGTTCACAGGGATAACAAAAAGGAGTGCCGCATGAATAATAAGAAACAACACGTGCAGGTTTTGCTGGGGCTGGCGTTGATGGGAGGGGTAACCGCCTTCATCGCGCCTGCACAGGCTGGCGGTTTTTCAACCCCGACCTACGGCGCACCTGGTTGGGGCAGGGCATTTGCCGGCGGCTCGTTGTTCAAGAACGACCCTAGCTCGGCCTACAACAACCCGGCCGCCATGGCGTTTGTCGAACACAATGTTGCGCAATTCACGGTCGACTATGCGCGCATCAAGATCAAGTATAAGGGCAGTGCCTCGGATTACGCCGGCAACCCGATTTCCAGTACGCCGTTGGACGAGAACGGTTTTCCCGATGGCGCCGCAACCGCTGTCAATAACAACGACGGTGGCCAGGGCGGCTTCACGGCCTGGCTGCCCACCGGCTTCATGGTAATGCCCTTGGGCGACCGGTTTGCCTTCGGTTTGAGCCAAGTGGTACCTCAGGGCATGCGCTCTACCTGGAATGAAGACTCCAAACTGCGCGACTTTGCCGTGGATACCAAAATCGAAACCGTCGGGTTGACGGGCTCGCTGTCGTTTAAAGTCAACGACCAGTTCTCCGTGGGCGGCGGCATGATCGTGCAGCACAGCAAGGGCTTCGTCAGCCAGAACGTCGACCTGTTGTCCGCTGCGGCAGTGTCGGACTCCGAGCTGGGCGGGATCAACTTCCCCTCAGACGTGGGCCATGCGCTGATGCGGGTCAAGGTCGACAATATTTCTACTGGCTGGTTTGCCGGCGTGGTGTGGAAGCCCACCGAGCGCGACACCCTGGGCCTGAATTACCACGCCAAGATCAAAAACAAGATGACGGGTAAGTACAACCTGTACGCCGATCAGTTTTCCTACAACCTTATGACTCAGCCCAGCCCATTCGGGGGCACCGGTACGCTGGTCAACACCGCCTACCCCGGGCTGGAATTGGCCCCCAACGGTGCGCATGCCAAGGTTCAACTGGATATTCCTGCCACCGCGGGCCTGGATTGGGTGCATCAGTTCAACGATCGCCTGACCTTGGGTGCCAGCGTCACGTGGACCGAATGGTCGTCGTTCAAGGACCTGACCCTCGACTCCGGCGATATGCGCATTGTCTCCATTCCCTACAACTACAAAAACACCTGGATGTACTCCCTCGGCGGTGACTACCGTGCGACCGATGAACTGACCTTGCGTGCCGGCGTGGCTATCGACCAGACGCCTACACGTAACTCCACCCGCGATCCACGTATCCCCGATGGCGACCGTACGTTCCTTTCGCTGGGGGCTGGCTACGATGTGAAGGCGGTCAAGGGCTTGAGTCTGGATGTGGCCTATTCCCATCAGTTCGTGCAGAAGGTCAATCTCAAGACCAAAAACATCGACCGACTGGGCGGTGCAAGTCTGGATGGCAAGGCCGAGTCTTCCGGTGATGTGGTCAGTTTGTCAGCGACCTATGCGTTCTGACGGGGCCTGAGGACGATGGCGGAGGGCGGCAAGCGCATCTTGCAGCCTTCCTCCGAGCTGCGTCTTTCTACAGGGCGGTGATCTATGTCGGTGAGGACCGGTTGAGGCATTCAGCCGTGTTTTTTTTGGCTTAATTATTAAATAAAAATTTCAAAACAAAATTTGAATTTGCTCTTTAAAGTTTGTAGTGTGGTTTTCAGCCGCAGTTCATATCGAGTTGCCCACGCGTTTGCCACACCCTGAATCAAGTAGAGGTATCCCCATGCTTATCTGGTTATTGGTGGGTCTCGCCGCCGCGATTACCCTGGCGTATCGACAAGCCGCCGCTACCTTGTGGCTGGGCGCTGGCCTGGTCTGGTTGGTGGTGGGTTACCTGTTCAACGCAGTGGCCGTGCCGGGCATTGCCTTGGCGGCAGTGCTGGTGGTGCTGCCCGCCTTGGTGCTGGCGATCAAACCCCTGCGCCGCAAACTGTTGACCACCAAGGCTCTGGGCCTGTTTCGCACGATCATGCCGGCGATGTCCGATACCGAGCGTGCGGCTATCGAGTCCGGCACCGTGTGGTGGGATGCCGAGCTGTTCAGCGGCAAGCCCGACTGGCAGCGCCTGCTGCAAGCCGCGCCGGCCAGCCTGAGCGCGGAGGAGCAAGCCTTCCTCGACAATGAAGTCGAAACCCTGTGCGACATCGCCAACGACTGGGAAACCACGCAGGTCTGGCAGGACATGTCCCCAGAGGGCTGGCAGTACACCAAGGATGCCGGGTTCCTCGGCATGATCATTCCCAAGCAGTACGGCGGCAAAGGCTTCTCCCACTACGCCCATTCCCAGGTGGTGATGAAGCTGTCGACACGCTGCTCGGCGGCAGCGATTTCGGTGATGGTCCCCAATTCCCTGGGCCCGGCCGAGCTGCTGCTGCATTACGGCACCGACGCCCAGCGCAACTACTACCTGCCGCGCCTGGCACGCGGTGACGACATTCCGTGTTTCGCCCTGACCAGCCCCTATGCCGGCTCGGATGCAGGCGCGATCCCCGACCTGGGCATTGTCTGCAAAGGCATGCATGAGGGTGAGGAAGTACTGGGTTTCAAAGTGACCTGGGACAAGCGCTACATCACCCTCGGCCCGATTGCCACGGTGCTGGGCCTGGCGTTCCGTGCCGAAGACCCGCAGGGCTTGCTTGGCGCGCCAGGTTCCCTGGGCATTACCTGTGCGTTGATCCCCACCTCCCATCCAGGGGTAAACAGCGGCCGGCGTCACTGGCCGTTGAATGCGGTTTTCCAGAATGGCCCAACCACCGGCAAGGATGTGTTCATTCCCTTGGAATGGGTGATCGGCGGCCGCGAACAAATCGGCAACGGTTGGCGCATGTTGATGGAATGCCTGGCGGCAGGTCGGGCGATTTCCCTACCTTCGGCCAACGTCGGCCTGGGTAAAGTGGCGGTGCGCGGTACCACAGCCTATGCGGCGATGCGCAAGCAATTCGGCCTGCCCATCGGCAAGTTCGAAGGTGTACAGGCGCCGCTGGCGCGCATGGCCGGGCATCTGTATGCCTGTGATGCGGTGCGCAAGGTGTCGGTGGCATCCCTGGACGCCGGCGAGAAACCGTCGGTGATCTCGGCCATTGCCAAGTACCACGTCACAGAGCGGGCGCGCATCATCGTCAACGACGGCATGGACATCGTCGCCGGCAAAGGCATTTGCATGGGCCCCAATAACTTCCTCGCCCGTGCCTACCAGCAAAGTCCCATCGCCATTACGGTGGAGGGCGCGAACATCATGACCCGATGCCTGATCATCTTTGGCCAGGGCTTGATTCGTTGCCATCCCTACGTGTTCCGCGAGATGGAGGCGGCGCACAACCCCGACCGGCGCAAGGCCTTGGAAGACTTCGACAGCGCAATGTTTGGCCATGTGAGTTTTGTCGTGGCCAACACCGTACGCGCAGCGGTGCATGCCCTGACCGGCGGGCGCCTGATTGCGGCCCCGGCCAAGACCGACCCGGCGCTGGCTGCCTACTACCGCCAGGCCAATCGGCTGTCGGTGGTGCTGGCGCTGATCTCGGATATCTCCATGGGCGTGCTGGGCGGTGCCCTCAAGCGCAAGGAAAGTATTACCGGGCGCCTGGGGGATATTTTGTCGCAGCTGTACATCCTGTCTTGCGTGCTCAAGCGCTTCGAGGATGACGGTAGGCCCCAGGCGGACTTGCCGCTGGTGCACTGGGCGGCCCAGGACGCCTTGTTGCGCGCCCACGAAGCCTTGGCCGAAGTGCTCGACAACTACCCTTCAAAACCCGCAGCAGCAGTGGTGCGCACCTTGAGCTTTCCGTTTGGCATCCCGCTGCGCAAACCGTCGGACCGCCTGTTGGCGCAGGTGGCGGAGGTGGTGCAGACCCCTGGCGAGACCCGCGACCGTTTGCTGGCCAACTCCTACATCCCACGTGCGGAAGTCGACAAGCTGGCCTACGGCGAATTGGGTTTCCGTTTGCTGCCCCAAGTGGAGCTGATCGAGGCGCGGCTCAAGCCCGCCATCAAGCAAGGTCTGCTCGGCCCGCTGCCGATTTCTGCCACGGCCTTCACCGATTGGCGCGTGAAGGCGCGGGCGCTGGATTTGATCAGCGACGACGAAGACGCCTTGCTGGCGCGCTATGTGGAATACGCCGACCACGGTATCCAGGTGGACGACTTTCCCCAGGACTTTGGTTTGCTGGAGGCCCTGCAGCAGCGTAAGCAGGCGCTCGAACCGGTGGCCAAACGGCGCAGCGCTCCGGTCAATTAAGAGAACCCCGGTCCACCTGTGGGAGCTGGCTTGCCTGCGATGGCATCACCTCGGTTTGACTGATACACCGAGTCGTCGGCATCGCAGGCAAGCCAGCTCCCACATTCGATCGGGTTTACAAGACAGCCATTGTGTTGTGAGTGGAACCCTCTATGAGTGACAGTTACCTTTCGTTTGTTAATTCCCCCTGGGGCCGGCGTCTGGCCCAGGCGGTCGGCTTGCCGCAACCCTTGCCCCTGCAACGGCATCGCAGCGGCCAGGCCGGCCTGGCTAATCCTGTGATCATCGCCGGGGCAGGGCGCCTGGAGGCCTCGGTGCAGCGCGTGTTCAGCGCCACCGACACCGTCGCCGCGACCCCGGCGACGCTCAAGGCACCGTCCACGGTCAAGGTGCAAGGCGCGGTGTTCGATGCCAGCGGCGTGACCGACCTGCAGCAGCTGGATGAGCTCTACCTGTTCTTTCACAGCAACGCCAAGCGCCTCGGCCAGCATGGCCGGGTGGTGGTACTCGGTACGGCACCCGAGCATTGCGACGACTTGCCCCAGGCCATCGCCCAACGCGCCCTTGAAGGCTTGGTGCGTTCGCTGGCCAAGGAGCTGCGCCGCGCGATCACCGTGCAACTGCTGTACGTGGCGCCGGGCGCGGAAGACGCGCTGGACAGCAGCCTGGGGTTTTTCCTGTCGCGCCGCTCCGCCTATGTCTCGGGGCAAGTGGTGCGCCTGGAAAAACCGGTCGATGGCCATGCCGCCATCAACTGGGACAAACCCTTTGCCGGCAAACGCGCCCTGGTCACCGGCGCCTCCCGTGGCATCGGCCTGGCGATTGCCCAGGTGCTGGCGCGGGACGGTGCCCATGTGGTGTGTGTGGACGTGCCCCAGGCCCAGGAAGCCTTGCAGCAGGCGGCGACCAGCGTGGGCGGTTCGGCGTTGCCCCTGGATATCACCGCCGCCGACACCGCCGCGCTGTTGCAAACCCACGTCAGCCAATACGGCGCCTTTGATGTGGTGGTGCACAACGCCGGCATCACCCGCGACAAGACCATCGCCAAAATGACCGAGGGCGCCTGGCGCAGTGTGCTGGCGGTCAATCTCGAAGCGCCGTGGCAGCTCAGTGAGGCCTTGCTCGACAGCCAGGGTTTGAACCCTGGTGGGCGCATTGTGTGCGTGTCGTCGATTTCCGGTATCGCCGGCAACCTGGGGCAGAGCAACTACGCCACGTCCAAGGCCGGTGTGATAGGCCTGGTACAGGGCCTGGCACCGCGTGCGGCAGCCCGGCAGGTCACGGTGAACGCGGTGGCACCCGGCTTTATCGAGACCCAGATGACCGCGAAGATCCCGCTGATGATCCGCGAAGCGGGGCGGCGCATGAATTCGTTGTCCCAGGGCGGGCAACCCATCGACGTGGCCGAGACCATTGCCTGGCTGGCGCATCCGGCGTCGGGCGGCGTCAATGGCCAGGTGGTGCGGGTGTGCGGCCAAAGCCTGTTGGGAGCCTGACCGATGGACTACGTGACGCAGATTATCGACCCACCGCCGTCGCGCACGCAGTTATTGCTCGACGGCCTGCGCGCCTTGCGCAAACCCAAACTCGACGGTGCGCCGCCATTGCCTGCAGCACGCCTGGTGCGCAGCGCGGTGGAGCTTTCGTCGGCCGGTATCGCCGCTTACGCACGGGCGTGCGGTTTTCGTCGCGAGCAGGGCGTGCCATTGTCCTATCCCCATGTGCTGGCGTTCCCACTGCACCTCATGCTGCTGACTCGGCCAAGCTTCCCGTACCCGGCCAGTGGCATGGTGCACCTGGCCAATCGCATTTGTCAGCACCAACGCTTGCACGAGGGCCAGGCGGTGCGCCTGGAAGTGTATTGCGAGCGCTGGGTGGCCCATCCAAAAGGGCAGGCCTTGAGTATCGCCACCCGTGCCTACAGCCAGGAAACCCTGGTGTGGGAAAGCGACAGTCTGTATTTGCGCCGTGACGTCAGCAATCCGGTGGGTGAACCCTGGAATGACCCTCTGCCACTGCAGGAAGACGGTCTGTTACGCACCCAGCGCTGGGTACTGCCCGCCGACCTGGGGCGACGCTTTGCCAAGGTGTCGGGGGATTTCAATCCCATTCACACGTCGGTCATCGGTGCCAGGCTCTTCGGCTTTCGTCGCGCCATCGCCCATGGCATGTGGACCCTGGGCCGCGCATTGGCAGCGCAACAGCCGCCCGCTGGCCTGGACCAGGCCGAGGCCCATTGCGACTTCAAATTGCCGATCTTCCTGCCCGGCCAGGTAGCCCTGTGGGGCCACCCCGTAAGCGGGCCACGGCGCGAGTTCGAAGTGCGCAATTTCGCCGGGGACAAGCCCCATATGCGCGGGCTATTCATTTGGAAAGAGAGCCAGCAATGAGTGACTACAGTTTTACCCCAGCCCCGACCCGCCGCGTGGCGATTATCGGCGGCAACCGTATTCCATTTGCGCGCTCCAACACGGTGTATGCCCACGACAGTAACCAGGACCTGCTGGTCGCCGCCCTGCAAGGATTGGTGGAGCGCTACAACCTGCACGGCCAACGCCTGGGTGAGTTTGCCGCCGGAGCGGTGATCAAGCACTCACGGGATTTCAACCTGGCCCGCGAGGCGCTGTTGTCCACCACGTTGTCTGCGCAAACCCCTGCCTATGATGTGCAACAAGCCTGTGGCACAGGGCTTGAAGCTGCGCTGCTGGTGGCGAATAAAATCGCCCTCGGCCAGATCGAAGTGGGCGTTGCCGGTGGTGCCGACACCACCTCCGACGCGCCCATTGGCATCAACGAATCCTTGCGCCATACCTTGCTTGCGGCCAATCGCGCCAAAAGCCTGGGCGACAAGCTCAAGGCCTTGATGAACGTACGCCCATCGATGCTGTTCAAACCGTTGCTGCCGCGCAATGGCGAGCCGCGCACCGGCCTGTCCATGGGCGAGCACTGCGAAGAAATGGCCAAGCGCTGGCAGATCAAGCGCCTGGCCCAGGACGAGCTGACCCTCACCAGCCACCAGCGCCTGGATGCGGCTTATAAACGCGGCTTCTTCGACGACCTGATCAGCCCCCATCGCGGCTTGGCCCGTGACAACAACCTGCGTGCCGATATCAGCCTGGAAAAGCTCGCCGGCTTGTCGCCGGCCTTCGACCGCCAGAACGGCACGCTCACCGCCGGCAACTCCACGCCCCTGACCGATGGCGCCTCGGTGGTGCTGCTGGCCAGTGAAGAATGGGCCGCCGCCAATGGCTGGCCGGTGTTGGCCTACTTGCGCACCGGCGAAACGGCTGCGGTGAATTTTGTCGACGGCACCGAGGGCCTACTGATGGCGCCGGCTTACGCCGTGCCACGCATGCTTGCGCGGGAAGGCTTGAGGTTTGCCGACTTCGACTTCTTCGAGATCCACGAAGCGTTCGCCGCCCAGGTGTTGTGCACGCTCAAGGCGTGGGAAGACCCGCAGTATTGCCGCGAGCGACTCGGCCTTGACGCCCCCCTGGGCGCCATCGACCGGGCCAAGATGAACGTCAACGGCGGCTCATTGGGCTGCGGCCATCCGTTTGCGGCCACCGGTGGCCGGCAACTGGCGGCGCTGGCCAAGGCCATCCATGAACGCGGTGGCGGTCGCGGCCTGATTTCGATCTGCGCGGCGGGTGGGTTGGGCATCACCGCCATCGTCGAAAAGTAGCGCTATCAAAAACAACAATAAGGACACTGCGATGAACGCTATCAGCCTGGAACACACCGAACGTATTTGGTTGAACACTTACCTGCCCGGCGTGCCAGCGGACATTGACGCCGGGATCGAGGATTACCCGTCGCTGCGCGAAGTGTTCCTGGAGCATCTGGAGAAGTTCCGTGAACGGGTGGCCTACGTCAGCATCGGCACGCAAATGACCTATGCCGATTGGCGCACCCAGGGCATTGCCTTTGCCGCCTGGCTGCAGGACCAGGGCGTGAAGAAGGGCGACCGCGTGGCCCTGATGATGCCCAACTGCTTGCAGTACCCGATCTGCCTGCTGGGCACGATCCTGGCCGGGGCGGTGGTGGTCAACGTCAACCCGTTGTACACCGCCCACGAACTCAAGCACCTGCTCAAGGACAGTGGCGCCGAAACCGTGGTGATCTTCGAAAATTTCGCGCATACCCTGGAAAAAGCCATGGTGGGCAGCAGCGTCAAGCGAGTGGTGGTCGCGGCCATTGGCGACTTGCTGGGCACCTTCAAGGGCGCGGCAATGAACTTCATCCTGCGCAGCGTGCAGAAGCAGGTACCGGCCTTCAGGCTGCCCGGTTCGCTGCGTTTCAACCAGGTGCTCAAACAGGGCAGGGCCATGCACCATTTGCCGGTCAGCCTGCACCGCGATGAACTGGCCTTCCTGCAATACACCGGCGGCACCACCGGCGATGCCAAGGGCGTGATGCTCAGCCATCGCAATATCATTGCCAACCTGCTGCAAGCCAAGGCCTGGGTCGGTGACCAGTTAAACCTGCACAAGCAGGAAACCAACGTGACCTTGCTGCCGCTGTACCACATCTTCTCACTGACGGTGAACTGCCTGATGTTCATGTGCCTGGGCGGGCGCAATATCCTCATCGCCAACCCTCGGGACGTGAAGCGCGTGCAAATGATCCTGCGCAAGGAACGCTTCAATGGCATTGCCGGGGTGAACACGCTGTTCAACGGGTTGCTGGAGAACAAGGAATTTTGTGCACGGGACTTTTCCGACCTGCGCCTGGTGATTGCTGGCGGCATGGCCACCCACACCGCCGTGGCCAAGCGCTGGAAAGAGGTGACCGGGCTGCCGATCATCGAAGGCTACGGGCTGACCGAATGCTCGCCCGTGGTGAGCATCAGCCCTATTGATATTTCCCGCATGCGCGAGATGGAATTCACCGGCAGCATTGGCGTTCCATTGCCCTCTACCTGGGTGCGCTTCGTACGCGAAGACGGCGAACTGGCGGATATCGGCGAGCAGGGCGAGTTGCAAGTACGTGGCCCGCAAGTGATGCAGGGCTACTGGCAACGGCCGAAGGAAACCGCTGAGGTGCTGGATGCCGAGGGCTGGTTGTCCACCGGGGACATCGGCGTGATGGACGCACGCGGGTATATCCGCCTGGTGGACCGCAAGAAGGACATGATCCTGGTCTCGGGCTTCAACGTGTACCCCAATGAAATCGAGGACGTGGTGGCCATGCACCCTGGGGTTGCTGAAGTGGCGGCCATTGGGGTCGAAGACCCAGTGACCGGGGAGAAGGTCAAGATCATCGTCGTGCGCAAGGACCCGACCCTGACCCAGGAGCAGATTCTTGCGCACTGCCGGGAGTACCTGACGGGGTACAAGCTGCCAAAGTATGTGGAGTTTCGCACCACGGAACTGCCCAAGACCACGGTGGGCAAAGTGCTGCGTCGGGCCTTGCGCTGATTGAATGGTTCAGATGACCAAATGTGTGAGCGGGCTTGCTCGCGAATGCGGCGGTTCAGGCACTGAAGGTGCCGACTGACACAGCGTATTCGCGAGCAAGCCCGCTCCCACTTTTTAAACCGTGCCCACTTTTACCCAGCGTTCCTCAAGGGCGGCCACTCGAATCGCCGTCGCCAACCGCTCCACCTCCCACGCCGCTTCAAAGTCCGTCCCCTGATCCCCTTGGCCGGCCAGCGCCATGATCAACTCGTGCACTTCCAACGTCTTCAATTCGTTGTAACCCAACTGATGCCCCGCCGCCGGGCTGAACGCCGCATAGCCGGGCAGGGCGGGGCCAGCCAGCAGGCGCTGGAAGCCGTCCTGGCCGATGCGGTGCAGGCGCAGTTCATTCAAGCGCTCCTGGTCAAACGCCAGCGTGCCTTGGGTGCCGCTGATCTCGAAACTCAGATGGTTCTTGTAACCGTGCTTGAGCCAACTGCTGCTCACCGTGCCGCGTGCACCGTTGGCGAAGCGCAGCAGGGCGTGCACCTGGTCATCCACGGCAATGGCTTTTGAGGTTGGGCTGCCGGCAGTGGCGGGGCGTTGGTTATGCACGGTCTGGGTATCGGCACAGACATGGGTCACGTCGCCCACCAGGTAGCGGGCCATTGACAGCAAATGGCTGCCCAGGTCAGCCAGGGCGCCGCCAGCATGCTCCACTTCGCAGCGCCACGACCAAGGGGAGGCCGGGTCCGCCATGAAGTCTTCGCTGAACTCACCTTGGAAACTGATGATCTGGCCCAGTTCGCCCTGGGCAATCATCTGCCGGGCCAGCACGATCATGGGGTTGTGCTGGTAGTTATAGCCGACACGCGTCACCACCCCGGCGGTATGGGCTGCGCGGCGCATGGCGTCGGCTTGTTCGAGGCTGACGGCCAGGGGTTTCTCGCAATACACGGCTTTGCCGGCCGCAATCGCGGCCATGGCCATGGGGTAATGCAAATGGTTGGGGGTGGTGATGGCCACGACGTCGACCTTTGGGTCGTTGATCAGCGCTTGCCAGTCACCATGGGCCTGGGCAAACCCCCAGGCGCTGGCGCAACGCTGGGCGCGTTCGGTGTCGGCATCGGCCAGGGCGGCCAGCTTGAGCTGCACCGGCAGTTCAAATACCGCCCGGGCGTTGTTGAACGCCAGCGCGTGGGCGCGGCCCATGAAGCCTGTGCCGATCAAGCCGATTCCGAGTTCACGCATCGTCGTGGTCCTTTGGATTATTGTTTTCAGGAAAGCTATTAATGGAATAAAAATTCACTGAATTCAATAGATAGAATAAAAAATTCATTTTTCCTGATCGTTCCCACGCTCCGCGTGGGAATGCCGCCCGGGCGCTCTGCGCCCCGCTGTTTGCGCGGTGAGGACGCAGAGCGTCAGAGGATGCATTCCCACGCGGAGCGTGGGAACGATCACGTCGATCACGTGGGGCCATCATTTCAGCTGATATAGCTATATTCAGCACATGGCCAAACGCCGCCAGTTAACAAAAGATAACGTAGCGCCGATTGTCAGACGATTCCAAAGCCCGATAGGATGGCTCCTGCTTCCTCCAGGCGCTCTAGATTGCAGGTTTCAAGGTCCTGGCAGAGAAGACGACCTAACAATAATAAATGGGAGAAAGGTCTATGAGTGAGCCTGTCATGGGTTGGGTTGTTTGCCGCCCACGCGCCGCACGCAGGGTTGCGTTGCTGGCCACAGCGCTCTCGCTGCTTGCTGGCAGCGCATTGTCGCTGCCGGTTCTGGCCGCCAGCGATACCTCCGCCGCCGCAGTCTTTGCAATTGAATCCCCCAAGGCCGCCAAAGGCTTGATGATCGACGTGGTTCACGCGGGCAAGCGCCTGGTGGCGGTCGGTGATCGGGGGCATATCCTTTATTCCGATGACCAGGGCAACACCTGGGCCCAAGCCAAAGTACCCACCCGGCAACTGCTCACGGCGGTGTTTTTCGTTGATGATCAGCACGGTTGGGCCGTCGGCCACGATGCGCAGATTCTTGCCAGTACCGATGGCGGCGCCACGTGGACCCAGCAATATCAAGACCTCAAACGCGAAGCGCCGTTGCTCGATGTGTGGTTCAACGACGCCAACCACGGCCTGGCCGTGGGTGCCTACGGTGCGTTGATCGAAACCACCGACGCCGGCAAAACCTGGAACGATGTGAGCGAGCGTCTCGACAACGAAGACCAGTACCACCTCAACGCCATCGCCCAGGTCAAGGGCGCCGGCCTGTTTATCGTCGGTGAGCAAGGCAGCATGTTTCGCTCCAGCGACGACGGCCAGACCTGGGAAAAACTCGAAGGCCCCTACGAGGGTTCGCTGTTTGGCGTGATCAGCACCGCACAGCCGCAAACCCTGCTGGCGTATGGGTTGCGCGGCAACCTCTACCGCTCCACTGATTTCGGCAGCACTTGGGAACAGGTCCAATTGAACGCAGCGCGTGGCGCGTTGGAGTTTGGCCTGTCGGGGGCGACCTTGCTGGAGGACGGTTCCCTTGTTGTGGTCGGCAACGGCGGCAGCGTGGTGGTCAGCCACGACGACGGCCAGACCTTCAGTGTGTTCAATCGCCCGGACCGTATTTCACTCTCGGCGGTCACGGCGGCCGGCAATGGCAATTTGATCCTCGCGGGGCAGGGTGGCGTGCGGGTTGCCACATCGGCCGGCGCAGAGCTCTCACAATAATAAGAAGGCGGGGATTCAATGAGCAGTCATCACAACGATAAAGCGACCTTTCTTGAACGTCTGATCTTCAACAATCGCCCGGCGGTGATCGTCATCTGCCTGCTGGTGAGCCTCTTCCTGTTCTGGCAGGCGACCTTGATTCGCCCGTCCACCAGTTTTGAAAAGATGATCCCGCTCAAGCACCCCTTCATCGAAAAAATGATGGAGCACCGTAACGATTTGGCCAACCTGGGCAATACCGTGCGTATTTCGGTGGAAGCCAAGGACGGGGACATTTTCACCAAGGAGTACATGGAGACCCTGCGCCAGATCCACGACGAGGTGTTCTACATCTCCGGTGTGGACCGCTCGGGCCTCAAGTCGCTGTGGAGCCCCAGCGTGCGCTGGACCGAGGTGACCGAAGAAGGTTTTGCCGGCGGGGAGGTGATCCCGCAGAGCTACAACGGTTCGCCGCAGAGCCTCGACCAGTTGCGCAATAACGTGCTCAAGTCCGGCCAGGTCGGGCGGCTGGTCGCCAATGACTTCAAGTCGAGCATCGTTGATATCCCGCTGTTGGAGTCCTACCCGGACCCGCAAGACCAGGGCAAGTTGCTGGCCCTGGACTACCGCAAGTTCTCCCATGAACTCGAAGACAAGATCCGCGACAAGTTCGAAACCCAGAACCCCAACGTCAAGATTCATATTGTCGGCTTTGCCAAAAAGGTCGGCGACCTGATCGATGGCCTGGTGATGGTGGTGCTGTTCTTCGGCGTTGCGTTCGTCATCACCCTGATTCTGCTGCTGTGGTTCACCAACTGCCTGCGCAGCACCATTGCGGTGTTGAGCACGACATTGGTGGCGGTGGTCTGGCAACTGGGGTTGATGCACTTCTTCGGTTTCGGACTGGACCCGTATTCGATGCTGGTGCCGTTCCTGATCTTCGCCATCGGCATTTCCCATGGTGTGCAGAAGATCAACGGCATTGCCCTGCAATCCAGCGAGGCAGACAACGCCCTCACCGCCGCGCGGCGCACCTTCCGGCAACTGTTCCTGCCGGGGATGATCGCCATTCTGGCGGATGCGGTGGGCTTCATCACGCTGCTGATCATCGACATCGGCGTGATCCGCGAACTGGCTATCGGCGCGTCCATCGGCGTGGCGGTGATCGTGTTCACTAACCTGATCCTGCTGCCGGTCGCGATTTCCTACGTGGGCATCAGCAAGCGCGCCATCGCCAAGAGCAAGAAAGACGCGAACCGCGAACATAGCTTCTGGCGCCTGCTGTCCAAATTTGCCAGCCCGAAAGTCGCGCCGGTTTCGGTGTTCCTGGCGTTGATCGCCTTTGGTGGCGGCCTCTGGTACAGCCAGAACCTGAAGATTGGCGACCTGGACCAAGGCGCACCGGAACTGCGCCCGGATTCGCGCTACAACAAGGACAACAACTTCATCATCAGCAATTACTCCACCAGCTCCGACGTGCTGGTGGTGATGGTCAAGACCAAGGCCGAAGGCTGCTCGCGCTATGAAGCCATGGCGCCCATCGACCAGTTGATGTGGAAGATGCAGAACACCGAGGGCGTGCAGTCGGCGATCTCGTTGGTGACCGTGTCCAAGCAAATGATCAAGGGCATGAACGAGGGCAACCTGAAATGGGAAACCCTGTCGCGCAACCCGGATGTGCTGAACAACTCCATCGCCCGTGCCGATGGCTTGTACAACAACAATTGCTCCCTGGCGCCGGTGCTGGTGTTCCTCAACGACCACAAGGCCGAAACCCTCGACCGCGCGGTGCATGCGGTGCAGGACTTCGCCAAGGAAAACAACAAGGACGGCCTGGAGTTCATTCTCGCAGCGGGTAATGCCGGGATCGAAGCGGCCACCAACGAGGTGATCAAGGAGTCGGAACTGATCATCCTGATCCTGGTGTACCTGTGCGTGGCGACCATGTGCATGATCACCTTCCGCTCCTGGGCGGCGACCCTGTGCATCGTGTTGCCGCTGGTGCTGACCTCGGTACTGGGTAACGCACTGATGGCGTTCATGGGCATTGGCGTCAAGGTCGCAACCTTGCCGGTGGTAGCCCTGGGTGTGGGGATTGGCGTGGACTACGGCATCTACATCTACAGCCGTCTGGAAAGCTTCCTGCGCGCTGGCTTGCCGTTGCAAGAGGCGTATTACCAGACGTTGAAGTCCACCGGTAAGGCCGTGCTGTTCACCGGCTTGTGCCTGGCCATCGGGGTGTGCACCTGGATCTTCTCGGCCATCAAGTTCCAGGCCGACATGGGTTTGATGTTGACCTTCATGCTGCTGTGGAACATGTTCGGCGCGCTGTGGCTGTTGCCGGCGCTGGCACGATTCCTGATCAAGCCTGAAAAGCTGGCAGGGCAGAAGGGCAACTCGTTGTTCGCGCATTGATCCTGCTCCCAAAAGGCGGGAGCGGGCTTGCCTGCGATAGGCATAGGTATCTACACAACGTTGGCGCAAAGCTGGACCTGTGGCGAGGGAGCTTGCTCCCGTGACGGCCTGACAGCCGAAGCTGATCCAACTGACGCACCGTGCCAAGTGTGGGAGCTGGCTTGCCTGCGAAGACGGCCTGGCAGCCAACTGGGATGTTGGATCAGAGCGCCTACATGTCTGATACCGCAGGAATGGATATTTACCCGGTATAACTGCGTCGGCCGTCAGGCCGCCATCGCAGGCAAGCCAGTTCCCACAGTTTGATCGTGGGGGTGTCAGGTAGGCGGGCGTTGGCTGTCAGGCCGTCACGGGAGCAAGCTCCCTCGCCACAGGTTTAGCGTCGTACCGAAGTTGTAGATACCTATGCTGCGATAGCATCACCGCAGTGTTCAACCTCTAGGTTACAGCCTGGGCTATCATTGCGGCTTTCCCCAAAATGATTGACTGCCATGACTGCTGACACCCTGACCTGCGTCCTTGCCACCAGCGATATGCTGATCATCAATGGGCTGCACGCCTTTGACTTCGAGCTTGATCAGCAACTGCAGATCCAAAGCATGGATGGCCGGGAACTCAAGCGCTGGACCTTTAGTCCAGAACAGTTAGAGGCGGCTACCTTTGACGAGAGCTTGCAAAGCTGGTTGCTGATCAACGACGACGGTGAACACCGTCTGGTCTGCTTGAGCGCCATCCAGGGCGACAACAATAACGACGAGGACGAAGCAGATGATGCGTAAATTCTGGCCCCTGCTGATGGCAGGCAGTGTCGGTGCGATGTCGGTGCAGGCCGCACCGGCCGATATCCATGAACTGTTGGTCGGCAGCTATACGGCCGGCACCAGTGAAGGGATCTACCGCCTGCAATTCGACAGTAGCACCGGGCAGTTCAGCGGCGAGCCAGTGCTGGCGGCGAAAACCGCCAACCCTTCCTGGCTGACGATCTCCAAAGATCAGAAGCAGTTGTTTGTGGTCAATGAGAACGGCCCCGGCCAGGCAGACCCGGTGGGCCGTGTCAGCAGCTATAGCATCGACCCCCAGAACCACCAGTTGACCCTGATCAACCAGGTGCAGAGCCTGGGCAATGAGCCGACCCATTCCAGTGTGGCCGCCGATGGGCGCTACCTGTTCGTCGCCAACTATTCGGTGGTGGAAGACCCGGGTGGCAGCCTGGCGATCCTGCCGGTGGATGCCAGCGGCAAGCTGTCGGCACCGGTGCAATTGAGCGGGCACCCGGCCAGCCGTGTGAACCCGGAGCGCCAGGCGTCCAACCATGTGCATTCGGTCGTGTCGTCGCCGGACGGCAAGTATGTATTCGTGCAGGACCTGGGCGCGGACAAGGTGTTTGCCTACCGCTACGACCCCAAGGCCAATCACGAGCTGCCACTGACAGCGGCCGACCCGGCGTCGGTGCAGTTGCCACCCGGCAGCGGGCCGCGTCACTTGCTGTTCAGCGCGGACGGCAAACACGCCTGGCTGACCACTGAGATGAGCGCCCAGGTAGCCGTGTTCGATTACAACGACGGCAAGCTGACGCAAACCCAGTTGCTCGACTATGCCGCCGGCCAACCGGTGTCCGACAAGGCCGGTGCGGCGTTGCATGCGTCAAACGACGGCAAATTCCTGTACGTGAGCAACCGTGGCACGGCCAATCAGATGCTGGTGTTCAGCATCGACCCAGCCACTGCGCACCTCAAGGAAATTCAGCGGCGTTCTGTCGAAGGCGACCATCCGCGTGAGTTCAGCCTCGACCCTAGCGGAAAATTCCTGCTGATCGCCAACCAGAAAAGCAATGAAATTGTCGTCGTCGAACGCGACTCCAAGACCGGCCTGCTGGGTAAAACCGTGCAGAAATTGCCGATTGATGCCCCCAGTGACCTCAAGTTCCTGGTGCGTCAATAAGCCACAGGCCCCGCAATGCGGGGCCTGAGCCGTTGTATTAATCGCAGTGATAACGGCTACTGTTTCAAAGCATTTCTAAGGTTCAACCCTCGGGCGTAAGTTGGGTTCCAAGGCCTTCCCAGGCCACCCAACCAAACGAACACAAGGGTTACCGCCATGAACTTCAATCTCTTCTCGATCATCGCTGCTTCTGCTGTTTCCGCCACCGTGGCCTTGCCTGCCGCCGCCAGCGTGGAAGTCACCGGCAAAAAATCCAATGTCACGGCCTATACCCAGAAATACCTGCAACAGAGTGCCAACTTTTATGCGGCGCTGGATCACAAGATTCAAAACTGATTGTCGAGCGACTCAAACCCCAAGCCACTCGCGAGAGTGCCTTGGGGTTTGACGTATCTAGCTGATGGTCAATATCCGACGCAAGGATTCATTCAGGTCTATTGCGCGCGCGCGGGTGAAGCTGCTTGAGATCACGTAATAGAACTCGAAGCTGTAGCCTTTGAACTGGCGCAATTGTTCCCAGTAAAACACCTGCTTGACCGGCGCACCGACGGGCCAGGATTGGCCGACGACTTGTGTCTCGGTATGGAGGATCACCTCGTTCAACCCTTTTACAAGTCGAAAGATCCACAGAATCTCGTCGGTGGGTTGCCGCCAGGCATAGTAGGGGCAGCGTGCGATGACATGCGCCGGGTCGTTACCGATGTGATCGTCTGGGTAGCCCTCAAGGTCCGGTGGCTCCAGGCGAACCACTGAGCCTCTGACCTCGGCGCTGGTTTTCTTGGAGTACACCTCGTAGGGCGGGCCGGACTTTCTCAATACGAAGCTGGTCTCCACCCGGCCCTCAGCGGCCATCCGTATATCAAGGTAATCGATGAACACTGAATAGACCTGGCCACCTCGCCTGATCTCGACAAATTTGTGAATGATTTTGACGCCACCTTTAGGCGGGTAGATGCGGAACATCACATCATAAATATCACCCACCTGGCCCACGCTTGACGGCGTGCGAACCTGCATCTCCAGGGGGTTTTCCCCCACGACTTCAAGGTCGATATAGCCAGGTGGCCCGCCATTGACGATGACGGGGCCATCCGTCAGTTGCTGGCCCAGGTTCACCGAGACCTCCACGCTGGCCGAGCCGGGCGTCGAGACATTCCCCACCAGATCCCGCACCTCCAGCCAGACGTACAGACGATCACTGTCGCCGGCTTCAAGCAAATCCGCATAGGTCACCAGGATCACTGTGGGCTTGAGAGCCCCCGCAATGTTTTGCGTCTTGATCACCGATCCCCAGTGAAGATCGACTTCATCGGTTGGATTGGTGTTTGGGGGCGGCTGGAGCGTGATAGTGACGCCTTTGCTGGCGTTGCCTGGGACGATGACCGTCTCGGATACGCTGAATTTCAGTCCTGAATGCCCGGGTACTGTAGGGCCATCGTTGTCGTCACCGGCGGGAAGGTCGGTCTTGACCAGCGTCAGCAGCGGGTAAGACCTGTCGTAGTCCGTGCCGCCGGCATAGTGGACCACATACACCAGGGCATACGGGCCGTCGGGCAGGTCCTTCTGTTCGGCGGCGAAAAAGTAGGCGTTGTTCAGCTCCTCGCCAGGTTTGAGCTGCTTGGTGGCGAGTACCGACACAGTGCCGTCGTCGAGTAGTTTACCGACGGTGATGACATCGCCGGGGGCCGCGGCCCAGCCTTTGTCTACCTGAATCGTCATGCCCGACTCAAACAACCACTTCGGGACGCCAGCGTCGTAGCCTTTGACGTTCTCACTCATGCCGGGAATGTAAAGCCGGTCGAGGTACTTGGGCGCCTTCTTTTCCTCCAGCGTCATGATGGTGTGTGATGGGGCCGGAACCTTCTGTTTGGCAGAGGCTTTGGTTTTGGTCTTTCCCTCTGCCGCTGCTGGCTTGGTCGCAGGCGCGGATGTCTGGTTTTTTTTGGCTGGCATGGCTGTTCTCCTGTTCCTGCGAAGTGTGCTGTTGGCGCTATCAAACGCCTGAATCCGGGCATTGGCTACTGTCAGAATTAACAGGTACCGATCCAGGTGCATCCTGCACTACCTGTTAATTCTGACAGTAGGCACGCCGCGATTTCAGGCGTTTGATAGTGGTAAGCCAACAGCGCACGACCGTGAGGATTCTCGCCATGCCCAAGATCAAAACACTTGACCCCCTCTTGCCGCCCATCGTTGTTCCGCTGATGGAACCGGCCATTGATGGTGATATCGAAGGGGCGCATGGCGGTATCGGCCTGCGGCATACCGAGGTGCCGTTGGTGGTCTACCTGATCAACCCCAAAGATGGCGTCACTCCGGGCAGTGTTGCCTCACTGTTCTGGGGCAACCGTAATATTCCCGTGGCCTCTACGCCGATTCGCGAAGGCGAGCAAAACCTTGACCTGTTCCCGATGACTGTTCCCGCGCACCATATCGTCCCGTACTTGGTCGACGGTGTACGTGGCATGCTAAGGCGCAGCAGCGGCAATGAGTCATTCACCGAAGAAATCAAGTTACGGGTCAGCCTGACTCGCCCCGGTGGCGAAGACAAAGACAGTCTGCCCGGCCACCAGGGGCTGGCGTATGAGGTCCCACCGGAGGTTTTGCTGCATGGCGTCAACCAGCAGCAGGCACTGGCGGGTGTCAAGATCATCATTCGCTACTGGCTAAACATGCGCGCTTATGACCTGATCACTCTGGCCTGGGGCTCGCAAGTGGTTCAGCACCGGGTCCAACCCGGCGAAGTGGGCCGTGATATCACCTTGACCGTCGACTACGCCACTATCAGCGCCGCGGGCAATAACCGGCTTACGCGCGTGGCTTACCAGGTGCGGGACGCGGGCGGCAATCTGCCGGAGGAGCGGGCGCGCTGGTCGGCGGTGTCGTTGATTGATGTGCACCTCAATGAGGTGCGCCCCGAAGCGCCGTGGCTGCAGTTTCCAGACACCGGTACGAAAATCGACCTCGCGGAACTGGGCAGTTGGGATGTGGAAGTGGCCCTTTGGGTCCTCTCCCAGGAGGCTAGCGCCTATTCCCACGTGACGCTGATCTGGGCCGGTTTGGACAGTGAAGGCAATTCGATCCCTTATACGCACACCGAAGAACTCAGTAGAGCAGGCCTTTATACCTTTGAGGTTCCCAACGCGCTGGTGAGCGCGATTGCCGAAGGCAGCGCGAGCGTGCATGCCCTGTATCAGAATGGCTCGGTGCAACAGCCTTCCGAAAAACTCTATCTGGAGGTCGTGGGGCAAGTCGTCAGGTGGCCGGCGCCGACGATAGACGAGGACCAGGGTGGCCATATCGAGCCGGATGTCGACGCGACCGTACGCTTCCCCCTTCAAGGGAGCTGGCCGAAGGACGGTTATATCGAAGTCATCTTCCGGGTCAGCAGCGCCGATAACACCATCGAACATCGCATCGGCCGCGAGGTCGACGATATTCCGCCCACGGCCGGTGGGGATTTGTTGTTTACGGTATACCCCGACGAACTGCGGCGTTTCGACGGCCACCTGACCGACGTGTTTTACGCCCATACCCGGCCCGGCGGCCGCCCGCAGGAGTCCCTGCGGTTGCAGATCGTTGTGGGTCAGATCAAGCGTACGATGCCCAAGCCGATTGTCGACAAGGCGATCAGCGGCCAGTTGAATCCGGATGATGTAGGTGCCTACGCCACCGTGTTTGCACCGTTTGGCGAAACACTGCGCGGCGACTGGATCCGCATGTACTGGCTTGGCCGGGGCGCCCGCACCGAAGTGCCGGTGGAGGTGGCCGTGAATGGCGCCACCACCGCCCACGACATCGAAAAATACTACGTGGAGAACAACCTGGATGAGTCGGTGACGGTGTTCTATACGCTGACACGCGCTGATGAGGCGATGCCGCGTTACTCACAGATCACCGAGGTGCTGATCAGCCGTGGCGTGGGCGAACTGCCGTCGCCGACCTTGCTTGAAGCGCAAACCACCGGCCCCGACACCGCCGACCTGGAACCCCTTAAGGTGCAACAGGGCACCCAATTGGTGGTGAGCTACGTGGGCATGCGCAACGGTGACTCGATCAAAGCCAGCATGGTAGGCGCCGGCAATGGCGGTTCGCCAGATATCCCGGCCAAACCTGGGAATGAAGCCTTGCAGGAGGTGGCGTTCGATATTTCCAGGGCGGCGATTGCGGCGAACATTCGTGACCACGTCACCACGGTGAAATACCACTATGTGGTAACCCGTGCGGGAGTCTCGGTCACGTCGGCAATTTTGACGGTGACCGTGAGGCCGATACCGCAATCGGAGCTGGCCAAGACGGTCATCAGGCTCAACGAGGCCAATAGCGCGACAAAGGTGTTGGACCTGGATAGCTTCGTCGGCAACGCGATGGCGCATGTCGGCACCTGGCCGTTTATCACCGCCCCTTATCCGGTCTCGTTGAAGTTTTTTGGTAGAACAGCCGCTAATGTTGCTCATGACCTGACGCTGTTCAGTTTCAACAGCTCGTATGTCAATCCGAACTGGGTTGCCCAAGGCCGCTATGAATATCGCCTGTTGCGCACTTACCTCGATGGGTTGGGCCATGGCAAAAAATTGAGGATGGAATTCAAAGCCGCCGTCAGTCTTAGCAAGGTTGAAGCCGAGGCGATCAGCTTTCCGGTGGTGGAGTACACCGTCAACACACTCCCGGCAGAATTCCCTGTTCCCAAGTTGACCCAGGCCACGGGGACGGGTACCTCCGTTACCCTGGCGCCGTTGAATGCACAAAACGGTGGCACCGTGTCCGTGGAGTACACACCGATGTACACCACAGACAGCATCAAGGTGACGATGGTGGGGACAGCCGGTGCGGGTTCTCCGGTGATCCCGGCCAAGAATGGGGTAACGGCGGGCAAAGTCACGTTCGATATTACCAAGGCCGCGATTGCCGCCAACGTCGGCAATGCCAACAAGACGCTCACGCTTAAGTACGACGTAACCCGTAGCGGCAAGGTGGTTGCGTCCAAGGTGTTGACGGTGACGGTGACACCGATACCGACAACTGAGTTGGCAAAGACAGTGATCCGGATAAATGAAGCGGATGCTGCTACCAAAGTCCTGGATTTGAGTGGATCGGTTACCAATAAAACTCTACGCGTTGGGTCATGGCCGTTTATCGCGAGCTTCCAACCGGTAGCCATGTTATTGAGTGGCTTCAAGGCCGATGGATCGGTACATGAGCTGCAGGTATGGACTCTGGCGAGCAACGCGGTGACTGCTGGGTGGTTCAGCAATGGTTTCTATGATCAACGCGTCGCCGCCTCGTACTTCCTTGAACTGGGTCATGATACGAAACTGAAACTTCAGTTCAAGGCGACGCTTTCATCTAGTCAAGCCGAGGCTGACGCCATCATCTTCCCGATAGTGGAATACACTGTTAACACACTGCCGGCAGAATTCCCTGTTCCCAAGTTGACCCAGGCCACGGGGACGGGTACCTCAGTTACCCTGGCGCCGCTGAATGCACAAAACGGCGGCACGGTGTCGGTGGAGTACACACCGATGTACACCACAGACAGCATCAAGGTGACGATGGTGGGGACAGTCGGTGCGGGTTCTCCGGTGATCCCGGCCAAGAATGGGGTAACGGCGGGCAAAGTCACGTTCGACATTACCAAGGCCGCGATTGCCGCCAACGTCGGTAATGCCAACAAGACGTTCACCCTTAAGTACGACGTAACCCGTAGCGGCAAGGTGGTTGCGTCCAAGGTGTTGACGGTGACGGTGACGCCGATACCGGCTGCCAACCTACGACGGCCGTTGATTAATGGTGTTGCGCATACCGGAACTTTAGACGTTCCAAATTTGCCGGCGAACGCCAAACTCACGATTGCTCCATGGCCGCTGCAATACTCAGGCATGAAAATCTGGCTGCTTTATCGCTGTGCAGGCGCCAATCCTAACCCGCATGTCATTTGGACTGGCGCGCAACATCATTCGGCTGATGGGTTGGAATATGGAGCGCCATTGACTTGGCTGAAAACTTGCCCGAATGGCGCTACGGTCAGTGTTGAATTCAAGGTCGCCTATGACCCTAATACCGATGAAGCTGGTGCGGTAAGTTTCCCAATTACTCAATATACTGTGTTGAACGTGGATGAACTGATTGTTGACACAAGCCCAGTTTATCTCTCTAGGACGACCTACCTGATCCCCAGCCACCCCACGGTGCTACCGGTATTCATTTCGGGTAACTCTATTCGACGTTCGGTGAGCGGCGGCAAACCGCCTTATTATTTCAGTTCAAGTAAACCGTCTATTGCCCATGTCGATGAAACGGGGCGTGTCACCTCGCGAGGCAATGATTCGGCAATCATCACAGTGACTGACAGCTCTCAACCGCCACAGAGCAAAAGTTACAGTGTGACTGTCAGCAATGTCATTAACTGTCATGCATTAGCAGGCAAGGCGACGTGGTCGGCCACCGTATCCAACGCAAGCAGCCGTGGCCTGCGAGTGCCAGATATTTACGAGTTGCGCGCATTGAGCCGGGAGTACGGGAATCGATGGCCACTTGGAAATGATCTTTATTGGTCAAGCTCGCTATATGATCTTGTCACTTCTTACCAATACCTGAGAAATATCATTACTGGCGGGGAAATAGTGCTTAAGCCGGATATATCTACTCTCGCTCTTGGCGTGGGGTTCAACTAGAGAAAACAAGGGGCAGACTTGTCACTATGTTGATTAAGGAAATACGGAGCGAAATACCGAAATACGGGGCAGATTTATTTAAAAATTAAATCTGCCCGATCTGGCGCCCCTTCAACGATCAACACGGGCTGGCGTATTATTGTGCTGGTACCAAGGGATTGGTCACCCCACCCAGTATCAATCAAACGACTTCCAGATAAGAACTCTGCACCGCCCGCGCCAACTTCCGCACAGCCTCAATAAACTCCGTCAACCGACTATGCAACCCATCCTCCAGAATCTCATCAATCCCCGTATACCTCAGCCGCGCTTCAAATTCCGCCGCCAAGCGCTGCGCCGTGCGTCCATAGCTGCCAGGAAGGTCCGCGAGGATATGGCTCAACTCCCCGATACACGCATGCAGCGAGCGCGGCACGTCGCTGCGCAACAGCAGCAGTTCCGACACCGAGCGGGCATTCAAGGCATTGGGATACAGCTCGGTGTATGCCTCAAATGACGACAATTCGTGGAGCACGGACTGATTCAGAAGCGGGTCTGCCCCATACTTGATGCTAGATAACAAGACCCGGCACTGTACTGGAATTGAGCGACGGTCAAATGTGGGAGCTGGCTTGCCTGCGATGGCATCAACTCGGTGTTTCAGTTGCACCGAGTCGTCAGTATCGCAGGCAAGCCAGCTCCCACACTTGAGTGTATCGGCCTCAGGGCTTTGCCATCACGGCGGTAAACAGTGGGGACTCAAGGAACCGCTGTAACCAAATCTGCAAACGCTGATACGGCGTCCCCGCAAACCACTCCCGATCCACATGGGCAAACTGCCGCACAAACGGCGCCAGTGCCGCATCCGCCAGGCTCGGGTGTTCGGCGAGCAAGTACTCACGCTCCGCCAGCAAGCCTTCCAACTTTTGCAAGAACACCTCACCCTCGGCCCGATAATGCTCCATCGGCTGTTCCGGGTAGCGCTCGGCATACTTGTATCGATTCAAGTGATGCTTGAACACCTGATCATTCTCGGCAATCAACGCCAGCACCGCAGGGTCACCTTGCAGCAGCCAATCATCCGGATCGTGCTGCGCCAGCGCCCATTGCATGATCTCCAGGCTCTCCTCGATCACTCGACCTTCGACACTCAACACCGGCACCGTACCCTTGGGCGACAGCGCCAGCATCTCGGCTGGCTTGGCCTTGAGGCTCACCTCGATGATTCGCACAGCAACACCTGAGTAACGCAAGGCCAGCCGTGCCCGCATCGCATACGGGCAGCGTCGGAACGAGTACAGCAGCGCTGCGTTCACTTGACCTCCAGGGTACTCAAGCCATTGCCCTGGCGCTGGACCTGGATTTGCACCGGGATGCGCTCGTGCATTTCCTGTACGTGGGAGATCACCGCCACCTTGCGGCCCTGGGCCTGCAAGCCGTCCAGGGCGTCCATCGCCAATTGCAATGACTCCGGATCAAGGCTGCCAAAGCCTTCGTCGATAAACAGCGACTCGATCTTCAAGGTGCTCGACGCCATGGACGCCAGGCCCAAGGCCAACGCCAACGACACCAGGAAGGTTTCGCCACCGGACAGCGAATGCACCGAACGCAGTTCATCGCCCATCTCTGTGTCCATCACCAGCAGCCCGAGCATGCTGCCGCCGCGTTTAAGCCGGTAGCGGCGCACCAGTTGGCGCAGTTGCACGTTGGCATGGTGCACCAGCAAGTCGAGGTTGTAGGCCTGGGCGATCTTGCGGAAGGTGTCGCCGGTGGCCGAGCCGATCAGCGCATTCAGGCGTGCCCAGCGCTGCCACTGCTCGTAAGCCTTGGCGATCTGTTCGGCCAGGGCCTGGTTGGCATTCTGGCGGCGCTGGTCTTCGGCCTGGCGTGCGCGCAGCTCGGCGCAGTGTTTCTCACCCTCGAGCAGTTGCTGCTCAAGCGTTGCCAGGGTGGCGTCCAACTGCTCAGCCTCCAGGTTGCCGTTGTGCAGGGCCTGGTGTTCGGCCAGGCGCTGTTCGCGCTCGTGCAGCAGAACCTTGGCTTGCTCGACGGCCTTTTCGCTGCTGTGCAGGTGCTGACGCAACTGCGCGACCTGGGCTTCATCAAGGGCCAACAGGCGTGCCAGGCCCTGATCATCCAGGTCTGGGTGCAGGGTGCGCCATTCGCCGATGCGTGTCGCAAGGGCTTGCTGCTCCGCCTCCAATGCCTGCTGGTGGTGCTGTTGGGCCTTGAGGTCGGCGGCCAGCTGTACCTGGGCCGTGTGCACGGCGTGCAGTTCGTGGTTGGCGTCGGTCTCGCTTTGGCGCGACTGCGTGACGGCTTGCTCCAGCTGCTGTTGCCACTGCTCGGCGCTGGGGTGGTCCCCTAGCAAGGCGCGGAGTTTTTCCTGGACGGCGTGTTGCTGGTCGGCCAGCTCGGCGACTTGCAGATTCGAGGCGTCGAGTTGCTGCTGACGATGCTGTTGGTGGGTGTGTTGTTTCTCGATGGCCTGTTGGCGCTCCTGCTGCTCGGCCTGCTCATCGCGTTGATGGCCCAACTGCTCAAGGCGCTGGCTGACCTGCTGGTCGAGCTGCATGAAGGTCGCCGCAGGCGCGCTGCGCAAGCCTTCCAGCGTTTCGCTGGGCAACAGGCTGGCGAAGGCGCTGAGTTCCGCCTCCAGGCGTTCGCGGTCGCCGGCCAGTTGCCGTTGTTGGTCCACCAGCAATTGCCGGGCTTGCTGGCTGGCGTCCTGGGCCGCTTGCAATTGTTGCTGCAAGCGCCCGGCGTTCTGTTGCAGGTTGAGCAGGGCGCCTTGGCGTTGTTCGTCCTGGCTGATGCTTTGGGTCAATTGGGCCAGTTGCTGGGCCAGCCAAGGGCTGCGCTTAGCGGGGTCCTGATTGAACAGCGAGGCCGACAGTGGGTGGGCATGCAGGCTCGGTGCCAAACCCTGCTGCTGGGTGGCCAACTGTTCCTGCTGTTGCAGGAACTCTTTTTGCTGAGCGATCAGGCCGCCGACTTCACCGCGCAGTTCGGTGAGTTTTTCCTTGAGGCTGTCGACGGCTTTCTGCGCCGCCGCCTCTTCACTTTCATCATGGCGGCCCAGGCTTTGCAGCAGGGCTTCAGGCTGGTGATAGGGGTGTTCGTGGCTGCCGCACACCGGGCAGGGTTGGTCATCCTGCAACTGCTCGCGTAACTCCTCGACGCTGGCACTGCGGGCCAGGCGTTGGCGCTCAAGCAGTTGCTTGGTCACCGCCAGGGTTTGTTCGGCAACGGTGAGTTCGGCCTTGGTTTGCAGGCCGGTCTGGTTCAGTTGTTCGCGTTTTTGCGCGGCCTCGGCAAGCCTTTGCGTGAGCGCAGCGGCCTGTTGATCCAACTGTTGCTGGCTGTCCCACAAGCGGGCCAGGTCTTCGAAGGCGCGCTGTTGCTTGCGATTGTCTTGCAGCAGGCTGGCCAGCAATTGGATTTGTTCGGCCACCGCGTGCGGTTCGGCACCGGCCTCGTGGTAGAGCAGGTCCAGGGCTTCGCGCTGTTGGGTGAACTGTTCGCCGGCGGCGCTGGCGCGCTGTTCGAGTTGCCCCAGCTCGGCCTGGCCTTGGTTGAGGCGATTGCCGATCAGCACCAGTTGTTGCAGGCGGTCACGGTAGGCGTTCCAGGCATCGCTCAGCGGCGCGAGGGCGGCGCTATGCTCAAGTTCGGTGGCCAGGCGCTGCAGGCGCTCGGTGCCTTGGGCCTGGGTGTGTTGCAAGCCGCCGAGCAGGGCCTGGCCTTCGGTACAGGCGCTTTCGTGCTGGTGTTTTTCCTCGTTGCGCTTGGCCAGTTCGCGGCTCACATGGGCGAGGGTGTTTTGCTCTTCGATGGCCTGGCGCAGCAGGGGAGCGGCGTCGGCCTGGTGTTTCAGGGCCTCGGCCAGTGCAGCCTGGGCGGCCACTTGCTGGTGTTGCGCCTGTTCCTGGCGGGAATGCAGGGCGGTTTGTTGCTCGAGGTGCTGGGCAATCTGTGCCGCCAGGGGCGTCAGCAAGGTGCCGAGTTCTGCCTGGCGCAGGAAGTGATGGCGTTGCGGTGCCAACTGCTCCAGCAGGCGCAGATCCTGGCGTTGCTGGCCTTGGCTGGCCCAGGTTGCTTCGTCGCGTTGCAGTTGCTCCACTGCGTGTTGATGGCGCTCCTGCCATTCACGCAGTTCCTTGAGCCAGGTGTGCTGCAACTCCAGCTGCTTGAGCTGGGCTTGTTGGGTTTTGAGTTGCTGCTGGGCGTGGGCCAACTGTTGATCCAGCTCGGCGCGGGCTTCGGGTGCCAGGGGTACCACGCCGGTGGCTTGGTCCTGCAGCTGTTTGTGGGCGTCCTTGGCCTCTTTGGCCTTATCGAACGCACGGCGGCCGAGCTGGGTGTAGAGCGCGGTATCGGTGAGCTTTTCCAGCAGTTCGCTGCGCTCATTGTCATTGGCCTTGAGGAAGGCGCTGAACTCGCTTTGCGCCAGCAGCACCGCACGGGTGAACTGTTCGAAGTTCAGGCCCAGGGCCAATTCGAGCTGGGTCTTGTATTCGGTTTTCTGGCTGGCCAACAGTTGGTCGCTGTCCAGGTCGATCAGGCTTTGCCGGCTGTTCTGCAACTTGCCGCTGGCTTTGTCACGGGCGCGGTTGGCTTCCCAGCGCGCACGGTAGCGACGGCCACTGACACCGACAAAATCCACCTCGGCATAGCCACCACCGGTGCCGCGTCGAATCAGGGTGCGCGGGTCGCCGATGGAGATATCCGTGTCGGCGTCCGGCATCTTGGCCTGGCCGGTGTCACCCAGGCGCGGCACCGCGCCAAACAGCGCCAGGCACAGCGCATCGAGCAGGGTACTTTTACCCGCGCCGGTCGGCCCGGTGATGGCGAACAGACCCGCACTGGCCAGGGGCTCGGCGGTAAAGTCGATTTCGAACGGGCCCGCCAGGGAGGCGAGGTTTTTCAGGCGGATGGCGAGGATCTTCATGGCTGTTCGCCCTCCTGTTGCACTTCCTGGAGCAGCACGGCGAAGTCCTTCAAGGTCTGTTCATCCACTTCACTGCCGTAGCTGTCCTGCCAGGCGCGGCTGAACAGTTCCTGGGGCGTGAGCTGGTCGAGTTCGATCAGTTGCGCATCGTCTACCTCTGCGCTGTCGCGTGTGCCGGCATACTCGGCGGCGATACGCACCAGGCGCACGGCCTTGCCTTGCAGGGCGGTTTCGATCTGTTGGCGCAGGTCCGGTTGCGGCTCGTCGAGGCGCACGCGCACTTCCAGCCAGGGGTGGCGCTGGGTTTCGGCGAGCAGGTCGATGTCGGGCAGCTCACCGAGTTGCTTGAGGATATCGGCCAGGGGCGCGGCATCCAGGCGTTGCAGGTTGACGGAGCGGGGAATCAGGATCGGTTCGCAGCCCACCAGCCTTTCGCCCTGGAACGTCACGTCGAGAATCTGGTGCTTGTAGCCGATTTCGGAGAACGACAGGGGGATTGGCGAGCCGCTGTAGCGAATGCGCTCCTCGCCATTGACCTTTTGCGGTTTGTGCAAATGGCCGAGGGCCACATACGCCACGCTTCGGTCGAACAGTGTGGCAGGCAGCGCCTCGGCATTGCCGATGATCAGGCTGCGTTCGGAGTCTTCGGATACCGACCCACCGGCCATATGCGCATGGCTGATGGCTATCAGCGCCTGGCCTTTGTTGCGCTTGGCATTGGCGGCCGCGATCAGCCATTCATGCACTTGGCCGATGCCGCGCAAGTAATCATCGCCCAGCTGTGCGCCGGTGACTTCCGCCGGGCGCAGGAAGGGCAGCGCCAGGCACCAGGCGGCGATCTTGCCTTTGGCATTGGGCAGCGGGATCAGCAGCCGGTCGGCATCCAGTTGCCCGTCATCCAGCCACAGCACCCGGCCCAGGGCATGGGTGCGCAGGCGGCGCATCAGAGGCGCAGGCAGCTCAATGCGCGAACCGGAGTCATGGTTGCCGGCAATCATCACAATGGTCAGTGTCGGCTGTTGTTCGTGGGCGCTGATGATGAAGTCATACAAGCGCTCCTGGGCCTTGAGCGGCGGGTTGACCGTGTCGAAGATATCGCCGGCGATCAACAGCACGTCCGGGCGCTGGGCCTTGAGTTGGCCCAGCAGCCACTCAAGGAAACAAGCGTGTTCGAAGTCGCGTTCCTGGCCGTGGAGGTTTTGGCCCAAGTGCCAGTCGGAGGTATGAAACAGACGCAAGGCGAACTCCGTGGAGAAGATGAAAAGGAGGGGAGTTTACCTGTAAAAGTGCACGCGGACTCATGGCCGACGCGATCAACGGAGTGTGGGCCAGCCCTGATGGCTGATTGTAGGAGCGAGCTTGCTCGCGAAAAACGTCAACGATGACGCGTGTTTCCTGGATAAACGCGGCGCCTGTGAGTTCTTCGCGAGCAAGCTCGCTCCTACGGGGGCTATGGCGTGTCAGTGGGGTTGGGTTGCAGGCAATCGAGCGCACGGTCGGCGAGGGTGCGGGCCATGTCGATCAGGCGACGCAGATCCACTGTGGGAGCTGGCTTGCCTGCGATGGATGAGTATCAGCCAGCACATCTGCCGACTGTTACACCGCCATCGCGGGCAAGCCCACTCCCACAAGGTTTTGTGGTGTTGGTCGAGGCTGGGTTACTTGGGGTAGAGCGGCGGCAAACTGGTGGTGTCGGTGGCCGGGTCTTGTTCGCGTTCGGCCACGGGGATCGCCTTGATGGCACGCCATTGATTGTTCCCACGCAGAGCGTGGGAACGAGCAGGCTCGAGGGGTACTTGGGGTAGAGCGGCGGCAAACTGGTGGTGTTGGTGGCCGGGTCTTGTTCGCGTTCGGCCACGGGGATCGCCTTGATGGCACGCCATTGATCGTTCCCACGCTCTGCGTGGTAATGCATCCCGTGACGCTCTGCGTCACCGTTGCACAGGGCGTGAAGCCTGGACGCGGAGCGTCCGGGGCGGCATTCCCACGCAGAGCGTGGGAACGAGCAGGCTCGGGGGTTACTTGGGGTAGCGCGGCGGCAAGCTGGTGGTGTCGGTGGTCGGGTCTTGCTCGCGTTCGGCCACGGGGATCGCCTTGATGGCGCGCTATTGATCGTTCCCACGCTCTGCGTGGTAATGCATCCCGTGACGCTCTGCGTCACCATTGCACAGGGCGTGAAGCCTGGACGCGGAGCGTCCGGGGCGGCATTCCCACGCAGAGCGTGGGAACGAGCAGGCTCGGGGGTTACTTGGGGTAGCGCGGCGGCAAGCTGGTGGTGTCGGTGGCCGGGTCTTGCTCGCGTTCGGCCACGGGGATCGCCTTGATGGCACGCCATTGATCGTTCCCACGCTCTGCGTGGTAATGCATCCCGTGACGCTCTGCGTCACCATTGCACAGGGCGTGAAGCCTGGACGCGGAGCGTCCGGGGCGGCATTCCCACGCAGAGCGTGGGAACGATCAGGCTCGGGGGTTACTTGGGGTAGAGCGGCGGCAAGCTGGTGGTGTCGGTGACCGGGTCTTGCTCGCGTTCGGCCGCAGGAATGGCCTTGATGGCACGCCATTGATCGTTGATCGTTCCCACGCTCTGCGTGGTAATGCATCCCGTGACGCTCTGCGTCACCATTGCACAGGGCGTGAAGCCTGGACGCGGAGCGTCCGGGGCGGCATTCCCACGCAGAGCGTGGGAACGAGCAGGCTCGGGGGTTACTTGGGGTAGCGCGGCGGCAAGCTGGTGGTGTCGGTGGCCGGGTCTTGCTCGCGTTCGGCCACGGGGATCGCCTTGATGGCACGCCATTGATCGTTCCCACGCTCTGCGTGGTAATGCATCCCGTGACGCTCTGCGTCACCATTGCACAGGGCGTGAAGCCTGGACGCGGAGCGTCCGGGGCGGCATTCCCACGCAGAGCGTGGGAACGATCAGGCTCGGGGGTTACTTGGGGTAGAGCGGCGGCAAGCTGGTGGTGTCGGTGACCGGGTCTTGCTCGCGTTCGGCCACGGGGATCGCCTTGATCGCGCGCCACAGGTTGATCGTTCCCACGCTCTGCGTGGTAATGCATCCCGTGACGCTCTGCGTCACCATTGCACAGGGCGTGAAACCTGGACGCGGAGCGTCCGGGGCGGCATTCCCACGCAGAGCGTGGGAACGAGCAGGCTCGGGGGTTACTTGGGGTAGAGCGGCGGCAAGCTGGTGGTGTCGGTGGCCGGGTCTTGCTCGCGTTCGGCCACGGGGATCGCCTTGATGGCACGCCACAGGTCATCACCCAACCAGTATTGGCCGCTTTCGCTGTACAGCGCGCCATTCAACCCATCCAGGGCATCGGACAGCGGCACAAACCGCGCGGCCATGTCGGCCAGCGTTTCCGGCTGTTGCCGTGCCCAGGCGTCGAGGGCCTGGCGGGTAGCATGAGGGTCGTTGGCCTGGGTGGCGCGCTTGAGGTCGTCGAGCAGGGTGCGTGGGCTGGGACCGGTTTGCGCGGCGCGTTGTACCGCCGGTTGCCGGCGTGCGCGCCACCACAGGCCAAAGCCCAGCAGGGTGGTGCAGGCCAGTATCAGTGTGCTCAGTTGCCACAGCCACAGGCGGTCATCATCGGGGGCGGTGATGATGGTGGGTGTCGCCGGGGTGTCCACCACCAGGCTGGGGTTCACCGCCACGTGCACGGTGCGCGCCGGCAGGCTGGTGCGTTCCAGGTGATCTTCGTGGGTGTTCCACCACACCACTTCCACGGCGGGCAGTTCCAGCTCGCCGGCGCGGGTCGGCACCAGGGCTTCGCGGTCTTCACGGCTGCCGGTCAGGCCGCGGTCACTGGTACGGTTAGCCATCACTGGTTGGTCGGGGTAGCGGCGCAGGCCGTTGACCTCGGTGCCGGGCAGCGCCGGCAGCTGTGCGCTGGACAGGCCTTCGGCCTCCACGGTAAGGCTGCGGGTCAGGGAGTCGCCGACTTGCACGTGGTCCGGCGTGGGGTTCCAGCCTTCGCTCAAGGTCAGGCTGCGCGCGGGCAGCCAGGGGGCGTCGGCGGGGTAGGCGTCCGGTTTGGGTTTGACCGTCAAGGGCAGAGGCGCAGAGCTGACGTGAATCATCTTGCCCGGCTTGGTGCCCTGCAGGGTGTTTTCCTGGGGCGGTCGCGATTCCACCAGGGTGGCGCTGAAGGTCTGCGCCGGAATCACCACGGCGCCACTGTGTTGCGGGTAGAGGGCGTAGCGGGTTTCGATTACGCCATGGCGGATGCTGTTGATGACCTTTTCATAGGTGCGTGATTCGCCCAGTTGTTCGACACGTGCATCCGGTATCTGCAAGGGCGTGAGGCTGCTGTCGTCATACAGCGATACCGAGTGGTACACGCGCACGGTCAACAGGGCCTGGGCCTGCACGTACACGCTGGCCTGGTCGAGGCTGGCTTCGATGAACACCGGGGCCAGTTCGGCGCTGGTGTTCTGGCTGGCGCTTTCCACCACTTGCAGGGTGATCGGCTGGGTCTTGAGCGCGCCCACCTGCAGCGGCGGGATCACCACGTTGCCGTTCACCTTGGGCAGCAGGGTGATGATCCAACGGGTGGTGGCGTGGTTGTCGCCGTCCAGCGTGGTGAGTTGGTTGATCTGGCGGGTGCCGCTGACTTCGAACTGCGCGTCCAGGGGCGACAGGTCCGGTTTGCCAAACTGGGTCACATCACTGGATTGCACCGTCAGCTCCACCGTTTCCCCGGAGTTGAGGCGGCTGCGGTCTACGCTGGCGACCAGGTCCGCCGCCTGGGCGTGGCCTGCCGACAACGCGAGCAGGAGCAAAAGGGTGGTGCGGCGGCTCATCGAGTGGTGTCCTGATGTTGTTGCTGTTCGTACCAGAATTTGCGGCGCAACAGCTCGCCGGGGTTGTCCGGGATCTCCTGCAACCATTGCTCCAGTGCTTGGCGGCGCTCGCCTTCCAGGCGTGTGTCGGCGGGGCGCAGTGGCGGCGTGGTGGTCTGCTCGTCGCCCAGTTCGCTGCCAGGCACTTCATTACCGCCTGGCTGTGGCGCGGCGCCTGTCTGAGTCTCAGCGGTACCGGCTTCGCCCTGGCCGTGGGACGATTGCTCGCCGCCCTGGGCCGTTTGTGCGCTGGTGCCCGGTTGCGCAGTTTGGCCGGGTTGGGCGGTTTCGTCATCTGCGTTTTTTGCGGGCGGGTCCGGCTCGGGCTGCGCTTGCTCCTGCATCAGCGCTTCAACCAGGGCTTTGTTTTTCAGCGCGGGCTGCAAATCGGGCTGGGCTTCCAGGGCTTGTTCATACGCATCAAGGGCCGCTTCAAGTTCACCGGCCTTGGCCAGGGCATTGCCGCGGTTATAGTGGGAATAGGCGTCGCTGCCTTGGGCAAACCGCTTGATGGCCTCGGCGTAATTGCCGGCTTCATACAACGCAACGCCTTGCCATTGCGGGTCCTGGAAGTGTTCGGCGGCTTCGGCCGGGCGTTTGTGCTTGAGCAGGTACTGGCCTTGTTGGTCGGGGCGAAGCCACAGGTCCTGCAGCCCAAAGGCGTAGCTGGGTTGCGGCGCGCCCATCAGCAGCAAGGGCAGGCAGAACAGCCAGCCGCGACGCCCGGCGCACGCGGCCAGCAGCAACAACGGCAAGAGCAGCCAGTAACCCTGGTCGGCCCAGCTGTCCAGGCGCAGCCGTTGGCCGTCGTCGCGCAGGGCTTGGGCGCTGTCGAGCATACCGAGTTGGCGCAGGTCCTTGTCATCCAGGCGCGCCGCACGGTAGCGGCCACCCATTTCGCTGGCGAACGCCTTGAGGGTCGGGCTGTCGAGGCGCGGCACCAGGATCGCGCCCTGGTCGTCCTTGAGGAACTCGCCGCTCTCCTGAGTCACCGGCGTACCTTCGCGACTGCCGATGCCGAGGATCGACAACGTTGGAGCCTGGGCACTTTGCAGTTGCAGGCGGATGCCTTGGCGCTCTTGTTTGGACAGTGAGGAACCGATCAGCAGCAGGCGCCCCTGGCCCAGACCGCCTTGCTTGAGCAGGCCCAGGGCTTTTTCCACGGCAAGATCGGCACGATGGCCGGGCTCGGGCATGATCGACGGGCGCAGGGCTTCCAACAGGTTGCGGCTGGTGGCCAGGTCATCGGACAGCGGCACCAGGGTATGGGCGCTGCCGGCATACACGATGATGGCTGTTTGCGCATCGGTGCGCGCTTGCAGTAAGTCATACAGCTTGCGCCGTGCCTGTTCCAGGCGGTTGGGCGGGCTGTCGGTGGCGAGCATTTCCGGGGTCAGTTCCAGCAGCACCACCAAGGGGTCGGAAGGTTTCTGGCTGGCTTGTTCAACCCGTTGCCAACTGGGGCCCAATAGCGCGAGCACGGCCAACAGCCAGGCGATGCCGAGCACCACCCACGGCGATTTACTCTCGCGGCCATTGCCACCACTGAGCAACTCGGCATGGAACGCCGGCGGCAGGATCATCTGCCAGCGCCCGGCGCGCTTTTGCCGGTGCCACAACTGCCACAGCAACCAGCCAAGCAGGGGCAGCAACAACAGCCACCAGGGGCGCAACCAGTGCGGCCACAGCGCGATCATCGACGCCTCCGCAAACGCAGGCGCTGCAGACGCTGGCGCCATTCAGGGTGTTGCTGCAAAAAGATGCCCCTGCTCGATAGCCTATTGAAGGCTCGTTGCAAAGCGTTGTTCGGCCAGCGTTCCTGGATCACCAGCAACAGGCTCAACACCAACGCCAAGGCCAATGGGCCGCTGTACAGCGCCTGGGCCGGGCGGGCCTGGGTGGGTTGTTGTTCCACGGGCTCGAGGGTGTCGAGAGTGTCCTTGATCTTCAGCAGTTCCTCGCCGTCTCGGGCGCGGAAATACTGGCCACCGGTGGTCTCGGCCAGTGCCTTGAGCGCCGGTTCGTCGAGGTCCAGGCTCGGGTTTACGCCTAGGATGCCCAGGGAGCCGGTTTGCTCGGGGTCGGCGCCGATGCCGATGGGGTAGATTTTCACGCCTTCCTCGGCCGCCAGGCGCGCGGCGGTCAACGGGTCGATCTGCCCGGCGTTGTTGGCGCCGTCGGTGACCAGGATCAGCACACGGCTTTGCGCCGGGCGCTGGCGCAGGCGTTTTATGGCCAGGCCGATGGCGTCGCCGATGGCGGTGTTCTTGCCAGCAATACCGATGCGCGCTTCATCCAGCCAGGTGCGCACGGTGCGGCGGTCAAAGGTCAGGGGCGCTTGCAGGTAGGCTTGGCTGCCGAACAGGATCAGGCCCACGCGGTCACCTTCACGCTCCTCCAGAAAGTCTCCCAGCAGGTGCTTGACCAGGGCCAGGCGGCTGACGTCCTCGTCCTGCCAATGCATGTCGGGAAAATCCATGGAGCCGGAGACATCCACCGCCACCAGCAAATCCCGGCCGCTGGCAGCAATCGGCAAGGGTTCGCCCAGCCATTGCGGGCGGGCGGCGGCGGTCAACAGCAGCAACCACAGCACCACGAATGCGGCTTGCTGGCGCCAGCCGGGCAGGTTGACGCGGGCACGGCGGCGGGCCAGGCCTTCGAGGTCGCTGAGGTAGCTGACTTTCAGCGCCGGTTCGCCGCTGTCGGCCACGGGCAGCACCAGGCGCATGACCCAGGGCAGTGGCAACAGGGCGAAGATCCACGGCCAGGCGAACTCAAACATGTTTGCGAATCCAGGTGTCGACGGCTTGGGTGAGGCCGGCGATGGCTTTGTCGTCGAGCTTGCATTCGGGTTTGTAGGCGCCTTCCACCAACACCATCCAGCGCGTCAGGCCGGCTGCGGGGCAGCGGTTGTCCAGGAAGGCCAGCCATTTGCGCCCGTTGAGGGTATGGCTCTGGCTATAAGGGTAGTCGTTACGGCACAGGCGCTTGAGCAGGCCGTTGAGTTGCTGCAGCCAGGCGCCCGCAGGCGCTCCGTCGTAGGGCTTGGGCATCAACGCCAACTCGGCCAGGGCGGCGATACGCAACGGGTCCAGCGGTTGTTCGGCGCGGGCCACAGGACGGCGGGCCGGCAGGAAACGGCGCAGCCACCACAAGCCCCAACCGAGCAGTGGGATCACCAGCAGCAACAGCCACCAGCCCGGTGCCGGTGGCCAGAAGCCAATGGCGGGCGGGGCGATCAGCGGTTGCAGTTGGTCCAGGCTGCTCATGGTTTTTTAACCGGGCGTTGCGGGTTGAGATATTCGCGCAGTTGCTCGACCATTTCACTCTGGGTGCTCAAGGGCATCAACAACAGCCGCAGTTTCTGCGCGAGCAGTTCCCAGCGGGCGATACGCGCTTCGGCTTGAGCCTTGTAGGCCTGGCGCAGGTCGATATTCAGCGTGTCCAATTCCAGTTGCGCGCCCCTTTGCGCGAAACGCAGCAGCCCGGCGGCGGGCAGGGCGTGGTCCAACGGGTCAGAGATTGGCAACAACAGCAGGTCGCAATGGCGCGCCAACAGACTCAGCTGTTGCTCGGCGCCTTCGGTGAGGGCGCGCTCATCACAGATCACCACCACCAGGCTGCCCGGGCGCAGCACCTCGCGGCCACGGCGCAAGGCCATGCCCAGGGCATCCGCTTCCGGTTGACGCTCGGTGTTCAGGCTCTGGTTGACCCGCACCAGCCGGTTGAGCAGTTGCAACAGGCTCTGCTTGCTGCGCCGTGGCTTGATCTCGTAGTGCTCGCTGTCGCCGAACACCAGCCCGCCCACCCGGTCGTTATGGCCCAGGGCGGCCCAACCGATCAGGCTGGCGGCCTGGGCGGCAAGCACCGACTTGAACATTTGCCCCGAGCCGAAAAACAGCCGGCAACTTTGCTCGACCATGATGAAAATCGGTCGCTCGCGCTCTTCGTGGAACAGCTTGGTGTGCGGCTCCTGGGTACGCGCCGTCACGCGCCAGTCGATGGTGCGCACATCGTCGCCGGCCTGGTACACGCGCACCTGGTCGAAATCGACGCCACGCCCGCGCAGCTTGGAGTGATGAAGGCCCACCAGCGGGCTACGCTGGCCAGGCGTGGAGAACAACTGCACCTCACGCACGCGGTGGCGCATCTCAATCAATTCACTGAGGGTTACGCGGATGCCATCGCTTGCGTTCATCGACTTCAAGCGACGGCAACGACGTCGAGAATGCGTTGCACCACGCGGTCCTGGTCGACACCGGCGGCTTCGGCCTCGAACGACAGGATGATGCGGTGACGCAGCACGTCGAACAAGACCGCCTGGATATCTTCCGGGCTGACAAAATCGCGACCGGCCAGCCAGGCATGGGCGCGGGCGCAGCGGTCCAGGGCGATGGAACCACGCGGGCTGGCGCCATAGGCGATCCACTCGGCCATTTCCGGATCGAACTTCGCAGGGGTGCGCGTGGCCATCACCAGTTGCACCAGGTATTCCTCCACGGCATCGGCCATGTACAAGCCGAGGATTTCCTTGCGGGCGGCAAAGATCGCCTGTTGGCTGACGCGCCGCTCGGGCTTGGTTTCGCCATTCAATGCTTCGCCACGAGCTTGCTGCAGGATGCGGCGCTCGACGGCGGCGTCCGGGAAGCCGATCTTGACGTGCATCAGGAACCGGTCGAGCTGGGCTTCGGGCAGCGGGTAGGTGCCTTCCTGCTCGATGGGGTTTTGCGTGGCCATCACCAGGAACAGCGGTGACAGCTCGTAGGTGCTGCGGCCCACGCTGACCTGGCGCTCGGCCATGGCTTCGAGCAAGGCCGACTGCACCTTGGCCGGGGCACGGTTGATTTCGTCTGCGAGCACCAGGTTATGGAAGATCGGCCCCTGCTGGAATACGAAGCTGCCGGTTTCCGGACGATAGATCTCGGTGCCGGTGATATCGGCGGGCAACAGGTCGGGGGTGAACTGGATACGATGGAACTGCGCTTCGATCCCTTCGGCCAACTCCTTGATCGCCTTGGTCTTGGCCAGCCCCGGTGCGCCTTCGACCAGCATATGGCCGTCGGCGAGCAGGGCGATCAACAGGCGATCGATGAGTTTTTCCTGGCCGAGAATCTGCGTAGAAAGAAAGGTTCGCAGCGCAAGCAGCGCTTCACGATGTTCCATCGATGACGGTTCCTGGAAAGATGAGCCTGGGTGTCGTGACAGAACACCGGGCCTGGGGGGTTTACTTTAATGCATCGCGGGGTGCGGCGACTAACGGCTTGATGGGTATTTTTGGCGAAACTTACAGGATTGCGGTGTGAGAGGCATAACAGCTGGGTAGGTAGAGCACGGTCCCTGTGGGAGCTGGCTTGCCTGCGATCCAGTCAACTCGGTGATTCAGGCACACCGAGTCGATGCCTTCGCAGGCAAGCCAGCTCCCACATTTGGATCGCCGTGCCTCAGCCAGATCAGCGTCGGCTGTCAGGCCGTCACGGGAGCAAGCTCCCTCGCCACAGATTTTAGCGTCGTGACGAAGTTTCAAGTGACCGGTTTCAAGTCCGAATGAACGTGCCGGTGCCTGTGAGGATGTTCTGCAGGGTTTCCTGCACTTCGGCCATGTCTGACGCGGCGGTGCCGTGGGTGATCTCCAGCTGGTCCTTGCCGCCCAGGGCATCGGCATCGCCGGCCGCCAGTTCGATCAATAAGGTGGTCTCGCCCAACGTCACTTTCAGCCCATCCAGGGTCGAAGGCTCGTAGTCCCAGGTCAGCTCCACTTCGTCTTCATCCGGGTAACGGGTGAGCATGAACATTTCGCCGTTCTTGCCGTGACAGCAAAGCATGGCCATGTTGTCTTCTTCGTCGTCGCACGGGGTGGCCATCAGGGCGTCGGTTTTCAGCTGCAGCATGGGGCAATCCTGTGTAGGGGAGGGCAATTGTGCCACTGCGGCGAATTTTGTGCTTCATCCTGTGTCGGAAGTCAGGCATGACCTGACGGGCCGGATCGGTCATTTCTGGTACTGATGGTGTGCAAAGTAGCAAGATTTTCTACCGAAAATCCTGGGTTGCCCAAGTTGCAACCGACACCCTGCTTACCGATGACCGAATATGTCGCAGCGTTGCAAGCAGCGTTCTTCCTACACTCGTTAAGCTGCGCAACGGATGTGCCCTGTGCCAGGCGCCTGACCTGCCCGTCGTATCGTCATCTGGCCAACGGCATGCCGTATGGAAGTTGTATGTGACCTGACTGTCCTGTCCAGCTTCACCCACCTGTCACCCTGATTCGTTTATGGTGCTTGTCAGCACACCAGCGAACAGAGCTGACGGTCTCCCCGCAAGGGGATAACACGCGACGCTTTCATCAATAACAAGCCCAAGCGGAGTACCACAGATGGCGTTCTTCACCGCAGCCAGCAAGGCCGACTTCCAGCATCAACTGCAAGCGGCACTGGCGCAGCACCTCAGTGAACAGGCACTGCCACAAGTGGCGCTGTTCGCTGAACAATTCTTCGGCATCATTTCCCTGGACGAACTGACCCAGCGTCGCCTTTCCGACCTGGCCGGTTGCACCCTGTCTGCCTGGCGCCTGCTTGAGCGCTTTGATCACACCCAACCGCAAGTGCGGGTCTACAACCCCGATTACGAACGTCATGGCTGGCAATCGACCCACACTGCGGTCGAAGTGCTGCACCATGACCTGCCGTTTCTGGTCGACTCGGTACGCACCGAGCTGAATCGCCGCGGCTACAGCATCCATACCCTGCAAACCACCGTGCTCAGCGTGCGTCGTGGCAGCAAGGGCGAGCTGCTGGAAATCCTGCCCAAGGGCACCCAGGGCGAAGGCATCCTGCAAGAATCGCTGATGTACCTGGAGATCGACCGCTGCGCCAACGCCGCCGAACTGAACGTGCTGAGCAAAGAGCTTGAGCAGGTGCTGGGTGAAGTACGCGTGGCTGTGGCCGATTTCGAACCGATGAAAGCCAAGGTCCAGGACCTGCTGGCCGGTATCGACGCCAGCGCGTTCGCCATCGACGGCGAAGAAAAAGCCGAAATCAAGAACTTCCTCGAATGGCTGGTGGGCAACCATTTCACCTTCCTGGGCTACGAAGAGTTCGTGGTACGTGACGAGGCGGACGGCGGTCATATCGAATATGACGCAAGCTCTTTCCTCGGTCTGACCAAGCTGCTGCGCGCCGGCCTTACCGCCGAAGACCTGCGCATCGAAGACTACGCCGTGGCCTACCTGCGCGAGCCGACCGTACTGTCGTTCGCCAAGGCCGCCCACCCAAGCCGCGTGCACCGTCCGGCTTACCCGGACTACGTGTCGATCCGCGAGATCAGCGCCGACGGCAAGGTCATCAAGGAACACCGTTTCATGGGCCTGTACACCTCCTCGGTGTACGGCGAAAGCGTGCGGGTGATCCCTTACATCCGTCGCAAGGTCGCGGAAATCGAACGTCGTTCGGGTTTCCAGGCCAAGGCGCACCTGGGTAAAGAGCTTGCCCAGGTGGTGGAAGTACTGCCCCGTGACGACCTGTTCCAGACTCCGGTCGACGAGCTGTTCAGCACCGTGATGTCGATTGTGCAGATCCAGGAACGCAACAAGATCCGCGTGTTCCTGCGCAAAGACCCCTATGGTCGTTTCTGCTACTGCCTGGCGTACGTGCCACGCGACATCTACTCCACCGAAGTACGCCAGAAGATCCAGCAAGTGCTGATGGACCGCCTGAAGGCCTCGGACTGCGAGTTCTGGACCTTCTTCTCCGAGTCCGTGCTTGCCCGTGTACAACTGATTCTGCGGGTTGACCCGAAGAACCGCCTGGACATCGACCCGCTGCAACTGGAAAAAGAAGTGGTGCAGGCCTGCCGCAGCTGGCAGGACGACTACGCCAGCCTGGTAGTGGAAAGCTTCGGCGAAGCCCAGGGCACCAACGTGCTGGCGGATTTCCCCAAAGGCTTCCCGGCTGGCTACCGCGAGCGTTTCGCCGCGCATTCGGCTGTGGTCGACATGCAGCACCTCAACAGCCTGACCGAAGCCAACCCGCTGGTAATGAGCTTCTATCAGCCGCTGGGCCAGGTCTCCGGCCAGCGCGAGCTGCATTGCAAGCTGTATCACGCCGATACGCCGCTGGCGTTGTCCGACGTGCTGCCGATTCTGGAAAACCTCGGCCTGCGTGTGCTGGGCGAGTTCCCGTATCGCCTGCGCCATGCCAATGGCCGTGAGTTCTGGATCCATGACTTTGCGTTCATCGCCGCCGAAGGCGTGAACCTGGATATCCAGCAGCTCAACGACACCCTGCAGGATGCATTCGTGCACATCGTGCATGGCGATGCCGAGAACGATGCGTTCAACCGCCTGGTCCTCACTGCCGGCCTGCCATGGCGCGACGTGGCGCTGCTGCGTGCCTATGCCCGTTACCTGAAGCAGATTCGCCTGGGCTTCGACCTGGGTTACATCGCCAGCACCCTGAACAACCACACCGACATCGCCCGCGAGTTGACCCGGTTGTTCAAGACCCGCTTCTACCTGGCGCGCAAGCTCACTGCCGACGACCTGGAAGACAAGCAGCAACGCCTGGAGCAAGCGATCCTCAGCGCCCTGGACGACGTTCAGGTGCTCAACGAAGACCGCATCCTGCGTCGCTACCTGGACCTGATCAAGGCCACCCTGCGTACCAACTTCTACCAGACCGATGCCAACGGCCAGAACAAGTCGTACTTCAGCTTCAAGTTCGACCCGCGGGCTATCCCCGAGCTGCCCAAGCCAGTGCCGAAGTTTGAAATCTTCGTGTACTCGCCACGGGTCGAAGGCGTGCACCTGCGCTTTGGCAACGTGGCTCGTGGCGGCCTGCGCTGGTCCGACCGTGAAGAAGACTTCCGCACCGAAGTGCTTGGTCTGGTAAAAGCCCAGCAAGTGAAGAACTCGGTAATCGTGCCGGTGGGCGCCAAGGGCGGCTTCCTGCCGCGTCGCCTGCCATTGGGCGGCAGCCGGGACGAGATCGCGGCCGAAGGCATCGCCTGCTACCGCATCTTCATTTCCGGCCTGTTGGACATCACCGACAACCTGAAAGACGGCGCGCTGGTGCCGCCGGCCAACGTCGTGCGTCATGACGACGATGACCCGTACCTGGTGGTGGCGGCGGACAAGGGCACTGCGACCTTCTCCGACATCGCCAATGGCATTGCCATCGACTACGGCTTCTGGCTGGGCGATGCGTTCGCCTCCGGTGGTTCGGCTGGTTACGACCACAAGAAAATGGGCATCACCGCCAAGGGCGCGTGGGTAGGTGTACAGCGTCACTTCCGTGAACGCGGCATCAACGTGCAGGAAGACAGCATCACTGTGGTAGGCGTCGGCGATATGGCCGGTGACGTGTTCGGTAACGGCTTGTTGATGTCGGACAAACTGCAACTGGTCGCAGCCTTCAACCACCTGCATATCTTCGTCGACCCGAACCCGAACCCGGCCACCAGCTTCGTCGAGCGCAAGCGTTTGTTCGAACTGCCGCGTTCGGCCTGGACCGACTACGACACCAGCATCATGTCTGAAGGTGGCGGTATCTTCTCGCGCAGCGCGAAAAGCATTGCCATCTCGCCACAGATGAAAGAACGCTTCGACATCCAGGCCGACAAGCTGACCCCGACCGAACTGCTCAACGCCTTGCTCAAGGCGCCGGTGGACCTGTTGTGGAACGGCGGTATCGGTACCTACGTCAAGGCCAGCACCGAGAGCCATGCCGATGTGGGCGACAAGGCCAACGACGCACTGCGCGTCAACGGCAACGAGCTGCGCTGCAAGGTAGTGGGCGAGGGCGGTAACCTCGGCATGACCCAGCTGGGGCGTGTGGAATTCGGCCTCAATGGCGGCGGTTCCAACACCGACTTCATCGACAACGCCGGTGGCGTGGATTGCTCCGACCACGAAGTGAACATCAAGATCCTGCTCAACGAAGTGGTGCAGGCCGGTGACATGACCGACAAGCAGCGCAACCAACTGCTGGCGAGCATGACCGACGAAGTCGGCAACCTGGTGTTGGGCAACAACTACAAGCAGACCCAGGCCCTGTCCCTGGCCGCGCGCAAGGCTTACGAGCGTGCTGCCGAGTACAAGCGCCTGATGAGCGACCTGGAAGGCCGTGGCAAGCTGGACCGCGCCATCGAGTACCTGCCGACCGAGGAGCAGCTCACCGAGCGCGCCTCCAGCGGCAAGGGCCTGACCCGTCCGGAACTGTCGGTGCTGATCTCGTACAGCAAGATCGACCTCAAGGAAGCATTGCTCAAGTCGCTGGTACCGGATGACGAGTACCTGACCCGTGACATGGAGACCGCGTTCCCACCGAGCCTGGTGGCCAAGTTCGGCGAAGCCATGCGTCGCCATCGTCTGAAGCGCGAGATCGTCAGCACCCAGATCGCCAACGATCTGGTCAACCACATGGGCATCACCTTCGTTCAGCGACTCAAAGAGTCGACCGGCATGAGCCCGGCGAACGTCGCCGGTGCCTATGTGATCGTGCGGGACATCTTCCATCTCCCGCACTGGTTCCGTCAGATCGAAGCCCTGGACCACCAGGTTTCCGCTGACGTGCAACTGGAGCTGATGGACGAGTTGATGCGCCTGGGCCGTCGCGCTACGCGCTGGTTCCTGCGCAGCCGTCGCAACGAGCAAGACGCCGGGCGCGACACCGCGCACTTCGGTCCGCACCTGGCGGCGCTGGGTCTCAAGCTTGACGAACTGCTGGAAGGTCCGACCCGCGAAGGCTGGCAGAACCGCTACCAGGCCTACACCCAGGCCGGCGTACCGGAGTTGTTGGCGCGCATGGTTGCGGGTACTACCCACCTGTACACCTTGCTGCCGATCATCGAAGCCGCCGACGTGACCGGGCATGACGCCGCCGAAGTGGCCAAGGCTTACTTCGCCGTGGGCAGCGCCCTGGACCTGCCGTGGTACCTGCAGCAGATCAGTGATCTGCCAGTGGCCAACAACTGGCAGGCCCAGGCCCGCGAAGCCTTCCGCGATGACGTGGACTGGCAGCAACGGGCGATCACCATCTCGGTCCTGCAAATGGCCGATGCGCCACAAGACATGGAAGCCCGCGTGGCCCTGTGGCTTGAGCAGCATCAGGACATGGCGGATCGCTGGCGCGCCATGATGGTGGAAATTCGTGCCGCAGTGGGCACGGACTACGCCATGTACGCGGTGGCCAACCGTGAGTTGCTGGACCTGGCGCTGAGTGGCCAGTCGGTGTTGCAACCGGCTTGATGCCTCGCTAAACAAAAAGCCCCCGCATCGTGAGATGCGGGGGCTTTTTGTTTGATCTGGAATGCGATCAATGTGGGAGCTGGCTTGCCACCTTACTGTAGGAGCGAGCTTGCTCGCGAAAAACGTCAACGATAACGCGTGCTTGCTGAATGAATGCGGCGCCTGTGAGTTTTTCGCGAGCAAGCTCGCTCCTACAATGGCATTAAGGCAAGCCAGCTCCCACAGGTTGATCTTCATTCACTGGGGATCAGTGGTGTTTGAGTAGTCGGGTTTCCAGGTGATCCAGGTGCTGGGTCATCAGGGCGACAGCCGTGTGGGCGTCGCGCTGTTCCACAGCATCCACAATCGCCACATGCTCCTGCCATGCGCAATAGGTGCAGGCCTTTGTTTCAAATTGCGCAATGATCAACGACGTCAACGGCACCAGGCTGTTGAGAAACTGTGCCAGCGGCGCATTGCCTGCCATGTGCGCCAGTTGCAGATGAAACTCTCCCGAAAACCGGATCGCCGGCCCCCGCTGGTCACGCTCAATGGCGTTGCGCTCCTGTGCAATCAGCTCGCGCAGTTGGCGAATCTGCATCGCTGTGGCCTGGGCGCAGGCCAGTTGTACCACGGTCATTTCGGTCAGGCGCCGTGCTTCCAGAATCTGCCGTGTGTGCTGGGCATCCGGCGCGGCGACCTGGGCGCGCTGGTTGGGGCGCAAGATGACCACTTGCTGATGGGACAGCTTGGCGAGCACCCGGCGAATCACGCTGCGGCTCACGCCAAAGAGTTCGCCCAGGCCTTCTTCGGTGAAGCGGCTGGCGGGCGCAATGCGTTGCTCAAGAATGGCGTCGAACAAGCGTGGGTAGATATCGTCCACCGAGGGCTTTTTTTCGGGCGTCCAGCGTAGGGACGTGAGGGTGGAGTCGCGTTGCAGGGCGTGAGCGTTCATGGCCGGTCTCCGAAAATCAACTGCCCAGATGGTCGTCCGGGATATTCAAGCGAATGCCCATGCGCAGGCCTTCCTGCAGGATGTGCCGACGCATTTCGGCACTGGCCAGGGCGCTGTTCTTGTTGCGGATGGCGCGGACCACGGCTTCGTTCTCTTGCAAGCGTTCGGCCAGGTGTTCAGGGGAGTTGCGCAGTACCTGGGCGCTTTGTTTGAGCGCGGTGCTGGTTTGCTGCACCACGTTCTGGAAGATCGGGTTGGAGGTCAGGGCGAAGAGTTCTTCATGGAAGTCGATATAGGCGTTCATGCCGGCTTCGGCATCGCCGGCATCCAGGGCTTCGCGCATGTCCATCAGGGTCAGGCGCAGTTGGCCGATTTCCTTGCTGCTGATCGACTGGGCCACCAGGCCGACGATGAAGGGTTCGAGGGTGTAGCGCAGTTGCAGGATGTCCTCGAGGCTGGCATCGGCCACGGCGTCGCTCGATTGCGGCTCGCTGACGCAGGTTTCCAGCACGACCACGCCTTTGCCCGGCATGGAGCGCACCAGGCCGAGGGTCTCCAGCACGATCACCGCTTCACGCAGGCTCGGGCGGCTGATGCCCAGCTGTTCGGCCAGTTCGCGTTGACCGGGCAGCATTTCACCGCGGCGCCACTGGCCTCGCGCCAAGGCGGCGCGCAGTTTTTCTACCACTGAATTGACGACGGTTGAGGTGCTGATCACGTCGAAGGCTCCTTGATGTTGCTCATACAGTATTCAGTCTGGCGAAGGTCCAATGTGGGAGCTGGCTTGCCTGCGATAGCGGTGGGTCAGCACCCAATGTATCGCCTGACACTCAGTCATCGCAGGCAAGCCAGCTCCCACATTGGGTGGGTGTTGTCCTAGAACTCCTGATGTGCCGGTAATACCGGCTTCTTGGCCTGAAAGGCATAACCTTGCTGGCCGTCGAGCACTTTGTTGGCGCGCTGGATATCAATGTCTTTTTCCCAACGGGCAATCGCCACCGTGGCGACGCAGTTGCCGATCAGGTTGGTCAGCGCACGGCCGATGCCCATGAACCAGTCCACCGCCAGCACCAACACCAGGCCGACCACCGGAATCGCCGGGATTGCCGTGAGCGTTGCCGCCAGGATCACCAGCGCCGAGCCTGGAATGCCATGGGCGCCCTTGGAGGTGATCAACGATACCAGGAGGATGGTCAGCAAGTCGGTCATCGACAGCGGCGTGCCGGTGGCGTTGGCGATAAAGACGATGGCCAGGGTCAGGTAGATCGAGAAACCGTCGAGGTTGAACGAGTATCCGGTGGGGATTACCAAACCCACGGTGGAGCTGCCAATGCCCAAATGTTCCAGCTTGCGCATGATCTGCGGCAGTACAGCGTCGGACGAAGCGGTGCCCATCACGATCAGCAGTTCTTCGCGCAGGTACTTGAGCAGCGGCAACATGCGCAGGCCCGACAGGCGCATCACCAGCCCGAGGATCACCGCCACGAAGGCAAAGCAGGTCAGGTAGAAAAGCCCCACCAGGCTGCCCAGGTGTTGCAGTGAGTCCAGGCCATAGGTGCTGGTGGTGAAAGCGATGGCACCGAATACGCCAATCGGCGCCAGGCGCACGATCATGCCCATGATGCGGAAGATCACATGGCTCAATTCGTTGATCAGTCGCGAAATCCCGCTGGCCGCTTCGCCCACCAGGTTCAGCGCGCTGCCGAACAGTACCGAAAACAACAGCACTTGCAGCACGTTATTATCGGCAAAGGCGCCGACTACCGAGTTGGGGATCAACTCCATCAGAAACTGGCTGGTGCCGCGGATGTGCTGGCCCTTGTCGGCCAGTTCATTCAAACCGGCGGAAGAGAGTTGCTCCAGGTGAATATTGGCGCCGCTGCCGATGCCGGTGCTGAAGGCCATGATCAGGCCGAGCACCAGGGCGACGGTGGTCAGCATCTCAAAATAGATCACCGACTTGAGGCCGATGCGTCCGACCTTCTTCAAGTCGCCCGCGCCGGAAATACCGCTGACCACCACGCAGAATACGATCAGGCCGATCAGCATTTTGATCAGCTTGATAAAGCCGTCACCCAGGGGTTTGAGTTGCGAGGAGAATTCGGGAAGGGCCAGGCCGCAGGCGATGCCGAGCATCAGGCCAATCACGACTTGCAGGAAAATCGAACGCGAGCACCATCTGAGCATGGGAGGGATCTCTATTCGGTGCCCTGGTGGTTCCAGGGCTTAATTGTTGTGGTCTTACCGGTAAGTCCAGTGCGGGGCCAGTCTACGCTCGGTTTTTTTCAAATCACAAGTAAATATTTGGCGGTTGGCAGGTCCCGGTCTGACCAGTTGGTCGGTAAGTACGATGCTTGAGCGGTTGGCGGAGATTAATTTTTTTTGCGTATCATCTTCCTCGGCATACGAGGTGATGGATGGACCAATCAGGGCTGACAACCGACGAAGCAGGGCGCATGTACTGCGCCTGGCGCACTGCAGCGCCTGCTTACCTGCATTACCACGACCACGAATGGGGCGTGCCGGTGGCGGATGACATCGCGTTGTACGAGAAGATCTGCCTGGAGGGGTTTCAGGCGGGGATGGCGTGGATCACCATCCTGCGCAAGCGCGAAAACTTTCGGCAGGCGTTCGAGGGTTTTGATTTTCGCCGGGTGGCGCAGTACGGCGAGGCGGACATCGAGCGGTTGATGAGCGACCCGGGCATCGTGCGCAATCGCGCGAAGATCGTCTCGGCCATCAACAACGCGCGCCGGGCCTGTGAACTGGTGGAGGAGACCGGTTCGCTGGCGCGCTGGCTGTGGGCGTTCGAACCCGACGCGCAAGAGCGGCCGGCAGTGGTGGACATGGCTTACTGGACGGCCAATCCGACCTCAGCGGCTTCGGTGCGCTTGTCCAAGGCCCTGAAGAAACGCGGCTGGACCTTTGTCGGCCCGACCACGATGTATGCGCTGATGCAGGCGATGGGGATGGTCAATGATCATCTGGAGGGTTGTGAGTGCCGCCCGCGCATTGAACACCAGCGCAACCTGTTCAAACGTCCCTGAATCACTGGCAGAGCAGGTTAAAAACTGTGGGAGCCAGCTCCCACATGGGTTTTGTGGTGTTGCTGATTACTTGGGAAGTGGGGTAAGTACCTCAGCCTTGTCATCCAGCACCATCACCACCAGCAGCTTGGCCGGTTGGGTCTGGCTGGCATTGCTTGACTCAAAATGCCGCGAGCCGGCCGGTTCGTAGAACGATTGCCCGGCTTTGTAGGTGATCGCCTTTTCATCATTGACCCGCGAGGTGATCTCGCCTTCGAGCACATAAGCCACGGCGGTGCCGGTGTGGCTGTGGGGCACGGTGGCCTGGCCGGGGGCGTAGTCCACGGTGAGCATGATGGTTTTCTTGCCCGGCACGTTGGTCAAGGCGTGTTCTTGCAGCACCTTGAGCGTTTCCTTGTTGTAGACCGGGTCGTGGGCAAATGCACTGAGGGAGGCGAGCATCAGGGTAGCAGCGAACAAGCGTTTCATGATGAGGGTTCCATCGGGTGAAAGACCGCTTCACCCTACGCCGCCGAGGGCTTGCCACCAATGACCAATGCGCCGGAAAACCGCCTAGCCAATCTGCAGGAGGATATCCCGCACCTTGTCCAGCGCCGGGTCGATATCCAGGGTCTCGATGGCGCCGAACCCCAGAATCAGCCCCGAGCGCACCGGGCGGTCGTGAAAAAACACGTCCAAGGGATATAAACCCACCTCGACCTGACGCGCCCGTTCCATCAGCAATGGAATATTCACCGGCACCTTGCACAGGGCCGCCAGGTGAAAGCCCGCCACCGTCGGTACTGCCTCGAACCACGGCGACAGATCGCCCGCCAGACGCTGCAGGATGCGTTCGCGACGCCCCGCGTAGACGCCGTGACAGCGGCGAATATGTTTGAGCAGGTAGCCTTCGCTGATGAACTTGGCCAGTGCCCACTGCGGCAAGGTAGCGCTGTGCTGGTCGGTCAATTGCTTGGCCTTGAGCACCGCACCATAAATGGCCGGCGGCAGCACCGCATAGCCCAGGCGTAACTCCGGCGACAGGGTTTTGGAAAAGGTGCCGACGTAGGTGACCACGCCTCGGGTATCCATGCTTTGCAGGGAGTCGGTGGGGCGGCCTTCGTAGCGGAATTCGCTGTCGTAATCGTCTTCGATGATGATCGCGCCGAGCGCAATGGCGCGGTCCAGCAGGGCTTCGCGCCGCGCCTGGCTCATGGGCATGCCGAGGGGGAACTGGTGGGACGGCGTCACATAGATCAGACGGGTGCCATCCGGGATCTGGTCGACCTGCAGGCCCTGTTCGTCGACGGCAACACTGGCGACGCGGGCGCCCATCGCGACGAACAATTGGCGTGCGGGGCTGTAGCCGGGGTCTTCCATCGCGACCAGGCTGCCGGGTTCAAGCACCACGCGGGCAAGCAGGTCCAGCGCCTGCTGTGCCCCGTTGGTGACTACGATATCGCGGGCGCCGCATTTGACCCCGCGGGAAAATGCGATATGCCCGGCGATGGCTTCACGCAGGGCGGGCACGCCTTCTGGCTGGCTGTAAAAGCCACTGTTCTGGGCGATGCGACGCAACGCATCCTGGGTGCAACGCCGCCATTCATCCTGGGGGAATTGGTGGCGTGTCGTCGCGCCGCCGATAAATTCGTAGCGCAGGATCTCCTCGCGGGCGGGGTGGCCCATGGGTGAGGGCAGTGCGGCCCATTTGCCCAGGTTGGCGGCACACGCCAAGTCGGTGGCGGTTTGCACGCGGTCGGGCTGTGGCGCCCACGCATTGACGAAAGTGCCGCGGCCGATCTTGCCAACCAGCAGGCCATCGTAGGTCAATGTGGCGTAGGTGTCCGACACCGTCTTGCGCGAGATGCCCAGTTGTTCGGCGAGCAGTCGGCTGGGGGGCAGTTGTGCGCCTGCCGACAGCCGCCCGGTGGCGATGGCTTCGCGCAACTGCTGGTAGAGCTGTTCGGCCAGGTCCTTGCGGCCATTGATTACCACGTGCAGTTCCATGTTTCATCCCAAGGCTTCACTCCGCGCCAAGATTACTCGCTTGCGGTGCGGGCTCAAAATATCTGTGAGTCAGTCGCCCCTGCGTATAAGCATCTACCGTCGCCTGGCTATTACCGGCCGCCATGATTTCCCCTATTGCAGGCACCGATTGCCTGCCGCCCGCGTTATTCAACGTGATGGCATAGGGAGCCGGACTCATGACGACATCGACAACACATACTAAAAAGAGGCTTGAGACCTTGCTCGCCCTGGACCAGAGCCTGGGACCGCTGGTGGTTGGCGAGTTGACTGTCTCGCGTATAGACCTGGCCGCCATGGGTGCCCAGGTGGCGGGAAAACCGGTCAAGACCCATCGTCTGGCGGTACGCGAGGCAGATCAGACGCTGCTGGATTCAATCCGGTTCTCGGCATCCAGACTGCAGCGTTATCTTCGTGGGAGTAGTTCTGTCAGCGACAGCAGCGCCGCTGTGCTATTTGAGTTCGCGGCGTTGCGCTCTACACAAGCTGCGCCTTTACTGGTGGTCAAGCCGGGAGACGAAAATCCCGGTGCAGTGGGCAAGCTCGATAGGCTGTTACGTTCAGTGCAGAAAACCAATCTCAACCAAGCGGCGCAGTTGGAGGGAATGCCTGGTTGGGTCGAGCCGAAGAAAAGCCGAAGCTTGGCGGTAATGGGCGCGGGGCTGGAGGTTTACGGGTACTACAGTGCGATCAACGCGTTGGCCGAAGCGATCAAGACCGGCGATATCAATGAGGCGGTAGTCACAGGCGCAGAGTTGTTTGCCAACCTCACGGGCACGGCACTGGAGTTGGCGCTGGAGCACTTGGGCAGACGACTGCTGGAAAACGGGCATAAGGTGTTAGCAGGTTTCAGCGCCAGTTCTCTTGGCCAGGCCCTGCGACGGGGCGCCGGCCTGTTCGCTCTGGTGCTGACGTTGCCGTTTGACTATCACAATGCCAAGCAATCGCTGCATAAGGCGGCGAACAGCACTGGCAAGGAAGCGCTTGATCATTACGTCAACGCCGGCTTCAGTATCGTGAGCGCCAGCGTCAGTGTGGCCCTGGGGGTTGCAGCGTTGGCTGGATTCGGCGTGGCCGGCCCGCTGGGTATTGCCGCCGCCGCCGTATTGATGTTTGGCGCGCAACTCTATGCGGCGGTTCGTCAGGTGGATGAAATTGATGACTATATCGAGCTGAGTGTTTTCGAGCGGCTGCACACGGGCTGGTTGGCATTTCAGGGCAAGGAACCGGAGAAAGAAATACGTGAGCGGTTCGCCCTGGCCAGGATGGAAAATTGGTATGCGCAGCACCTGACCAATCAGGCCCAGACCTGGCTCAGGGGGGCGCTCAGAGGCACCGTACAGGCGGTAGTCAATGGTGGGTTTGAGGTGCGGCTGAGCCCGGTCCGGCATTGGAAGCATCGATGGAACGAAGCCGAGGGTGAGGATCCCTACATCGACACCACCGAGCCGATGCTCGTCGACCAGAATGATCAAATAGATGCTTCCAGCGCCTCGGTTGGCCGTCTGCCTGGTGTGGTGCTTGGTCAGGGTGATGCGAATTCCGCGGTGCTTTGGCGGCTGGGGGGCGGCAATGACGATGTCAAAGGCTTCGCTGAGATCCCCAATATTTTTCAGTTCGGTGAAGGCCAGAAGCAGCTGACCGGTGGCGCCAGGGACGACGTATTCAGCTATGACATGCCGACGGGCACACTGGACGAGGCCGACGCACATCGCCCGGCCAGTCAGCTGCGTGGCGAGGCAGGCAGCGATACGCTCTACCTGTCCAACTCGGCAATCTATGAGCACAACACGCAGGGCTATGCCATCGACCTGCAGGCGGGCACCGTCGTGCGGCGCAAAGATATCGACAAACCGTTGCCTCATCACTCGATCAGCCTCGACTCGATAGAAAATATCGCCACGCCAGCCGGGGTTGCCAGCCAAGTCAAGGGTTCGGAACAGGCCAATACGATAATCGCAAACGGCGATGGCGATCGGATCGAGGCCGCGCAGGGCAATGATACGGTGATCGTGCTGGGTTCCAACGCCTGGGTGGACGGCGGAGCGGGCAAGGACCGTTATGTTCTGGCCACCAACCGCGGCACGGTCTCGCTATACGAGCAGGACTGGGCCGAGGGTGCCGTGATCGAGATGCGCTGGCCTCTCTCGGCTATCGCCCATTGGGGCGTCCAGGGGTGTGCGTTGGTCATTGTGGTCTGGCGGGGCGTTAATGGCGAACTGACGCAGCACGTGATCAAGCTTGAGCAGCTCTATACGCAAGGTGATGACCGGCGCTGGTTGAACAAGCACAGCCTGCTGTTTCTCACGGAGGACGGCTACATGCTTGAGCCGATTCTCGAACCGACATTGGTTGGCAACGAGGACGCCGACGTGACCGTCGCCGTGAGAGCAGGTGGACAGGACGTCAGCCTGGACAGGGTGTTGAACGCCGGAACGTTCGTGGTGCCCCATGGGCGTTCGACCCGCTGTTTCATCGAACGTGGGCCACACAGAAAGGTGGTCGAAGTTCGTCTTAAAAGCGACGCGACTGCTTGCGTGTTGTACGTGGATTATTCGTCGCAGGAGATTCTCCAGGTATTGGCCGGTTACCGTGTGACCCTACGCAGGTTGGTTCACTTCGATTCGCTGACCTATAGCGACGTGAAATTAACCATCAGTTTCACCGACGGCAGTCAGTTGGTCCTCTGCGAATATGCCAGTGATCGATCCTCGATACGCACCAACGTGACGTCAAACATCATCGCGGTCAGCCTCAAACTGGACTGCCAGTTTGTACTGGTCATGAATGATGGCGTCTCATACCGGATACAGGCGGCCCAGCAAACCTATAGCCAGGACCGCGCCTCACCAGGTTTCAATACCTTCGATGGCAGCTCGGCATTGGTAAAAAGGCCCGGGATACACGGTTTTTTTCGACCGCATAGCGCCAAGGGGGTCTGGTTGCAATCGTCGCCGCAGAAAGTCGTTATTCCTGCCCCACCGCATTATCAAAAGTCTTACTCGTTGATGGGGCGGGCGTCGACCTATGAAGTGGTGCCCAGTACCGGCTCAACGATCTACCTGTCCACGCCGGACGCGCTGGCCAAAAAGTCGGACGCATCGTTCTGGCGGATCAACACGGCCAAGCTTGGTGAGCTGATTGAGCGGGCGCACATCGTCTTGAACGAAAACACGCTGACCCTCGGCAGCGTGAAGGTGCTGCTGCCACCCGTGACAGACCCTTCGGTGCCGCTGGAACAAGTCAGCGTACTCACCAAGCAGGGCGAGCAATACGACATCCGCCAGGACCTGGGGGGCATCTATCTCGCGCAACTGGATGCCTCCCCTTATCAGACTGTAGCCGAGGTCTGGGAAGCGTTGCGGCGTTCTCGCCAGTGGTCAACCTTGATGGCGCGTCAGCTGCGCGTTATCGGCTTGGAGCTGAGCGACGGCACGGTGTCAGGCGTTCATTACGATTCAGGCCGCGATTGCTGGGGGGCGGATGTTGATCCGCTGCGTACCGTAACGTCTGCGGACTTGCGGTTCAGCGGTGTTGACTCAGTCTGATTGATCATTAAAAGGGATTTTTAATTTATGCAGCAAAAACCGCAATCGCCCAGAACTGCCGGCCGACCCTCTGGGCGTGCCGGTGACGGTGCCGACACTGTCATGGTCAGGGACTATGGCCGCCCGACCAGTACCACTCAACCGGCGTATCAAGGCGCGCAGCGCACGCGATACCGCAATGGTGGTTTGCTTGGGGTCCCGCAAATAAGTGCTTTGGATCTGCCTGGGCCGCCACCGCCAACGGCTGTATGGGTGACAGGCGATACGCTTGGAGCCGTCAATGCCGAGGGTATGCATGATGTGAACGGCCGCAGTTACGTCAATCTGGATACCGGGCAAACGGTGCAAGTGGTCCATCAGCCGGCCAGTGGTACTTATCACCCGCGCTTGGCGCATCAACTGGCTGCCGGCTCCGCTGTGGTACAGAGGGTTGGGAATACTTCAACCTGGACAAACGTGACGACCGCAGCGCATTCCAGTGCTCCGATAGCCACGCCAGTGACGATGCCAGCACCCGGGCCGCGAGATCCGCAGTGGGATCTGCAGCTCTACGATGCGCGAGGTGCTGGTGCAGCGACGGGGACTCCTATCCCGGGGAAAAAACAGTACGTCATTGGCGGGCAAAACTACTACGGTGATGAACTGTTTTCGTTGGACCACTACAAGGCAGGCGATAACAGGCTCTACATGCAGAATGCGAATGGTGTGTTGCAGCCTCGCGGCTCCATCACCGAAGACGGGATGATTCAGCTCTCTGGTGACCCGGCCGTCGCCTATTTGGAGGTGGGGAGCGTGCTGGTTCGCGTCGAGCTTGATAGCACGAGAAATAAATACCAACTGATCCCGAATGGTTCCAACAGCGCGCCGGGTATTTACCTGGATACTGGCGGCAGCCGGGCATCGTGGGTGCCCGAAATGCGCTTGGACAGCATCGGCGCAATCATTAACGCCGCCCGCAAATCGCTGGGCTACACCGGTGTTACCAGTGATATGAGCCAGGGCTTGATGTCGACGGTGGACAAGCAGACGTACTGCTATATGCGCCAATATGCGCGGCAGATGATTGCATTCGATAACCCGCGTATCCGCAACGCGCCCGTGCAGCAGCGAGATCGCATGATTGATGCACACATCTGGACCCATGGCTACCCGTATGACCGCCTGTTGCTCGGGATGCACGCCAGGGCTGAGGGCGTCGCATTACCAGCGGGTGTTGTGCAGTTTGATGCGTTTCAAGGCATGGCCACCGTGGCGGCTCGTCGTGAGGGAACGTTCAATCTAGAGGCCGTTGCCGTCAATGATCAGCTTCATTATCCCTATCGCGGCAGGCGCGGGGATGAACAGGATTTTTTTGATCAATGGAGGGCGTTGGACATTAAGCAGACCAGGCAGCGTGGGGCGGCCAATGAGCAAATGTACCGTGAGTTACTTAAAAATGATGGCTATCGAATCATTCCCGGTGGGACCTACGGCGGCAGCCAGAATGGCTTCGACCTGGTATTCATGGGGCCGGCGGGCGATGTCTATGTGCTTGAAGTCAAACATGCCAAATCCGGCCACGTCAGCATGGCTAGGGTCAATCAGCACTTCCAGATGGAGGATGGCTGGGTCACACGGGTCCTGAGCAAACTGGACAGTCACGATCCAGGTGCCGGGCAGCAGGTTGCGGATGCACTGGCACGTCAACGGCTTTTCAAGGTCATTGGTGCGACCCTGCCAGATGGCAAACTGGTGCTATTTAAGATCGACATGAGCGCTGTACGTGCGCGGTGACAAACAGGCGAGCCCGTTCGCCACCGACAGTGCAGGCGGCTTCAGGACAAGAAGCCACCGTCCACGTTGAGAGAAACGCCCGTGGTGTAGCTCGATGCGTCACTGGCCAGGTACAACACCGCGCCAGCCATTTCGCTGGGGTCGGCCACGCGCTTGAGCGGGATCTGCGCCAGGGCAACTTTCAGGATCGAATCGTTCTTGACCAGTGCCGAGGCGAACTTGGTATCGGTCAGGCCCGGCAGCAACGCGTTGCAACGGATACCGAACGCCGCGCACTCCTTGGCGAATACCTTGGTCATGTTGATCACGGCGGCCTTGGTCACCGAGTAGATGCCCTGGAATACGCCCGGCGAGATGCCGTTGATCGAGGCTACGTTGATGATGCTGCCGCCGCCGTTCTCGCGCATCAGCTTGCCGGCTTCCACCGACATGAAGAAGTAACCACGGATATTGACGTCAACGGTCTTCTGGAATGCGCCCAGGTCGGTGTCCAGTACGTTGCAGAACTGCGGGTTGGTAGCGGCGTTGTTGACCAGGATATCCAGGCGGCCGAACTGTTCACGAATGCCGGCGAACACCTGGGTGATCTGCTCCATTTCTCCAATATGGCAGGCAATGGCCGTGGCTTTGCCGCCCTCGGCGATGATCGCATCGGCCACGTGCTGGCAACCCTCCAGCTTGCGGCTGGAGACGATCACATGGGCGCCTTGCTGGGCCAGCAACTTGGCGATGGCTTCACCGATGCCACGGCTGGCGCCGGAAACAAACGCAATCTTGCCATCGAGGTCGAACAGGTTGGTCTTGGACATGAGGGTTCCTTGTAGTTGCACTCAGAGCGCTGATTTGCCGATGACATTCAGGCTCATCTGCTCCAGCAGTTTGTTCATGTGGATGAACTGCGCGAAGCGTTTGTCCTGGGTCTGGCCATGGAAGAAGCGGTAGTAGATCTGCTGCACAATCCCGGCCAGACGGAACAGGCCGTAGGTGTAATAGAAATCGAAATTGTCGATCTGGATGCCGGAGCGCTCGGCGTAGTAGTCGACAAACTGGCGGCGGGTGAGCATGCCAGGGGCATTGCTCGGCTGGCGGCGCATCAGTTGCACCGGCGCCGGGTCCGCGGCTTCGATCCAGTAGGCGAGGGTGTTGCCCAGGTCCATCAACGGGTCGCCCAGGGTGGTCAGCTCCCAGTCCAGCACGCCGATGATCTGCATCGGGTTGTGCGGGTCGAGGATCACGTTGTCAAAGCGGTAGTCGTTGTGCACGATGCTGGAGGTGGAGTGGTCGGCAGGCATCTTGTCGTTGAGCCAGGCGCGTACCGCCTCCCATTTTGGCGCGTCGGGCGTCAGGGCTTTTTCATAGCGCTCGCCCCAGCCGCGAATCTGCCGCGCCACGTAGCCTTCAGGCTTGCCCAAGTCGGCCAGGCCGCAGGCGTGGTAGTCGACCTGGTGCAGTTCGACGAACTTGTCGATAAAGCTCTTGCACAAGGCTTCGGTGCGGGTAGCGTCCAGGCCCAGCTCAGCCGGCAGGTCGGAACGCAGGATGATGCCGTTGACGCGCTCCATCACATAGAACTCGGCGCCGATCACCGATTCATCGGTGCAGTGCACATACGCCTTGGGGCAGTACGGGAAGCCATCTTTGAGCTGGTTGAGAATGCGGTATTCGCGGCCCATGTCGTGGGCAGACTTGGCCTTGTGACCAAACGGCGGGCGACGCAGCACGAATTCCTGGTCGGGGTATTCCAGCAGGTAAGTCAGGTTCGACGCGCCACCAGGGAACTGGCTGATTCTGACGGTACCGCTCAGGCCCGGAATATGAGCTTTGAGGTAGGGATCGATCAGGCTGGCATCAAGTTCTTCGCCTGGGCGAATCTGGGTCGATTGGTCGTTCAGCGCCATGCTTATCCCTTCTGCTTATTCTAAAGGCCTTGGACTATTTCCTAATCTAATGCGCATAGCCGCCCAGCGACAAGGTCGGGGCGGTTTAATAGGTTAGCGTGTTGAAGGGTGATCAGCGTGCCTGATTGGTCATTTTGCGGGCGCTGGCAAGGCCACCGGTGTAAGCACGGGGCGGCCGGCAAAGTATTCCACCAGGTTATCAGCGACGCGCTGCACCGTGTCATGGGCCGCTTCCGGGGACAGGCCGGCCACGTGGGACGTCAGCACGGTATTGCTCAGGCGCTTGAGGGCATCGGGCACTGCAGGCTCATCGTCAAACACGTCCAGCGCGGCGCCGCCGATGCGGCGCTGCTCCAGCGCGGCGACCAGGTCGGCGGTCACCACTACGCTGCCGCGCCCGATGTTGACCAGAAAGCCGTGCGGCCCCAGGGCGTCCAGGGCGTGACGGTCGATCAGGTGACGGGTGCTGGCACCGCCGGGCGTAGCCAGCACCAGGAAATCCGAGGTACGCGCCAGCTCGACAGCCGTCGCACAGTAGGTGTAATCCACGTCATCGCGGGGTTGGCGGTTGTGATAACTCACCTCCATGCCGAACCCCAGGGCGGCGCGCCGGGCAATCTCCATCCCCACCGCACCCAGCCCGAGAATCCCCAGGTGTTTACCGCTCAGGGAAGGGCGCATCACTTTCGGCCATTCGCCACGCCGCACCGCTGCATCCGTCTGGGGAACGCCACGCACCAGCGACAGTAGCAGCGCCATGGCATGGTCGGCCACTGACGGCGCATTTACCCCTGCACCGTTGGTCACCACGATCCCACGATTGCTCGCGGCCTGCAGGTCCACGTGTTCGTAGCCGGCACCGATCACGCAGATGATTTCCAACAACGGCAGTGCCGCGATTTCATCGGCGTACAACCCCAGCGGGCCACGGGTCAGCACGGCCTTGATCTGCCCACCGTGCAACTTGATCGCCTGAGCGCGTTCGGCGGGCGTCGGCGCCAGAATCACATGAAAGTCATTGCTCTCGATGATTTGCAGGTACTCGTTGATGGTTTCAACCAGGACCAGAACGGTGGTGGGCATGGGGCAGCTCTCCGGTGAGTTCGATGCTCTGAGTATGCTGCATTTTTGTTGCGCGAAATGCCGAGGGCCCGAGAAAGCGCGACTGATTTTGCGAAAGGTGCCAGCGTCTCGGCGAGCGGGAGACGCTGTTTACACGCGGGCGAATTATTTAGCGGGTGCAGGCTTGCGCACCTTGCTCTGTTCGGCCGCTACGATGTCCATGTAATCGTAGGTAGGAAAGAACTCTGTCCTGAAGGGGCCCCATGCAGAGCGTTCGATGGCGAGATTGACCTCCCGCAGGCGCGAGGCGGGGAAGCGTAGAACGATGACGTGGCCGATCCCCATGGCGATGGTCCAACTGACGATCTCTACCCCTTCAGGAGGGAATACTTTAAAGAGTTCCTGTTCGGTGAGTTTTGTTCTTATTTCGTTCAAGTTGCGAGATTGGTCATGTTTGAGGAAAACGGTCAGCAGCACCGCATTGTCAGCGCTGATGGCGACAGGTTTTCCTGATGTGGAAGCCTGCGCATGAAGGCCGCCTGAAACAAGGGTAGAGAACAATAAAACAGACGCCAATAAAGGCTTTAATAGCGTTTTCATTGAGTGAGGCCTTTTATGAGTATTGTCGCTACTCGTGGGGGTGAGTGTTGAGGGTTAGTGGGTGGGGGTGGTTTTTACTGATCCGGTATAGGGCGCATGAACCACATGTATTCGAACAAGAGGGTTGGCGTCGATCATGTCGCGCGGCACTTCACGAGAGTAAGTGAATTCCTGATTGTTCAACGTCTCAAGTTTTCTGACGATGGTTCTCGTTGCACCTTTATCGGGTATCAGGATATGGTTTTTCCTGTCCCCTGTTACCATGAAGTAACCGCCGCCGCCGTTGTCATATTTTGATAGCCCGGTATCGGTGTAGAAAAATTCGTAGCGATTACGCTCAGGGTCCCACGCTGATATTCCAACGACACCTGGGTACTTGTCCTTTACATCGATCTCTGGGGCGCCCTCTATATAAACTTTTGTCGTCAGCCAGCGGGGGGATGTGCCCAGGGCACTTGCGTCGGAGTTTTCTACTGCCGGTTGTGCTTGGCTGGCCAATGGGCTGAGCATTCCGGTGGCAAGTATCAGGGAGAAAATAAGGTTGTGTTTTTTCATCAAGTCGCTCCTGGCGAGTGAGGTTTTTAATTCTGCTGTCGTGGGTTTAGAGGACTTTGTTTTTTGAGCTGAGCTGGAATATAGACGTGATAGGAGGGGCTCTCAATGCTTGGGAAAACCCTTGCAACAAAACCCGCAATAATTAAAGTTTCAGTCCAGATGCGCTGATTAACTGTCTGTAAGAACTTTCTTATATGTGAGGGTGCGTAACTTTAATTGATGTTGGGTTTCTGTCAGCGGCTTCCCACTGGAGAACTTTGAATGACTGGATTTGTTTAAACACAGCTTCGCCGGCCTTGCGTGATCGACCCTCCCAATGCCACGCCGGCAGGGAGGCTCGTGAGGTGGGTAAAGGCGGTGCGCATCTGGCGTTGAATCAACTGAGCTGCCCATGGACCGCCTTCCAGGCTTTGCACTGCAGTGCCGGTCCTCAGCTAAGTCTTTGCTTATTCACAAGAATCCCGGACAATCGCGCCCCTGTTAAGGTCAGGGCGCTGCCTGTCAGGTTTTTCTGACTCGTCCTGGCCGTGTGAATGCGGAGATCCGACCGGATGAATGATCAGGCCAATAGCGTCGACGAACGCTATGCAACGACACCTGCAACGCTCACAAGCTGGAGCCGCCAGGACACCACCTGGATGCTCGGGCTGTTCGGTACCGCCATTGGCGCCGGTACTTTGTTCTTGCCGATCAACGCGGGCCTGGGGGGCTTCTGGCCGCTGGTGATCCTGGCGCTGCTGGCCTTCCCGATGACGTTCTTTGCCCACCGTGGGCTGACCCGTTTCGTGCTGTCCGGCCGCGAAGGTTCCGACATCACCGACGTGGTGGAAGAGCATTTCGGTATTAAGGCCGGTGCACTGATCACCTTGCTGTACTTCTTCGCGATCTTCCCGATCCTGCTGATCTACAGCGTGGCGCTGACCAATACTGTCAGCAGCTTCATGGAGCACCAACTGCACATCCTGCCGCCGCCCCGGGCGATCCTGTCGTTTGTATTGATCCTCGGCCTGCTCGCCGTTGTGCGCTGCGGTGAACAGGTGATCGTCAAGGCCATGAGCCTGATGGTGTACCCGTTTATTGTGGCCTTGCTGTTCCTGGCGGTGTACCTGGTGCCGCACTGGACCGGCGGCATTCTCAGTACCGCCAGCGAAGTGCCGGCACCGTCGGCGTTGCTCAACACGCTGTGGCTGGCGATTCCGGTGATGGTGTTTTCGTTCAACCATTCGCCGATCATCTCGGCCTTTGCGGTGGACCAGAAGCGCCAGTATGGCGCTCACGCCGAGGAGCGCAGTTCGCAGATCCTGTCCCGCGCGCACTTGCTGATGGTGGCGATGGTGCTGTTCTTCGTGTTCAGTTGCGTGCTGACCCTGTCGCCCGCGCAGTTGGCGGAAGCGAAAGCGCAAAACCTGTCGATCCTGTCGTACCTGGCCAACCACTTCGATAACCCGACGATTGCCTTTGCCGCACCGTTGATTGCGTTCGTGGCGATTGCCAAGTCGTTCCTGGGCCACTACATCGGTGCAAGCGAGGGCCTCAAGGGCCTGGTGGTCAAGACTGGCCGCCGTCCGGCACCCAAGACTCTGGACCGCATGACCGCCGCCTTCATGCTGGTGGTGTGCTGGATCGTCGCCACGCTTAACCCGAGCATCCTTGGCATGATCGAGACCCTGGGTGGGCCGGTGATTGCGTCGATTCTGTTCCTGATGCCGATGTACGCCATCCGCAAGGTGCCGGCCATGGCCAAGTACCGTGGGCAGGCGTCGAATGTGTTTGTGACTGCAGTCGGCTTGGTTGCCATTACGGCGTTGGTGTATTCGCTGGTTGCTTGAGCCCTGATGCGGTCTGTCTGACTGCACAGCTCTAAAAGTGTGGGAGCTGGCTTGCCTGCGATAGCTATCTGTCAGTCATTACATTCATGACTGATACACCGCTATCGCAGGCAAGCCAGCTCCCACATTTGTTTTGCGGTGGTATTGACGTTGTATCCCAGGCATAAAAAAACGCCGCGTACCTTGCGATACGCGGCGTTCTTCACATCAACACACCGTTAAGCTTGAATCACCGGGATGTTGGCGCTTGCTGCGATCTTGCGGAACTCGGCGATCTGGTCGAAGTTCAGGTAGCGGTAGACGTCACTGGCCATGGTGTCCAGTTTCGCTGCGTAGCCCATGTACTCTTCGACTGTCGGCAGGCGACCCAGAGTGGAGGCGACTGCCGCCAGCTCAGCCGATGCCAGGTAGACGTTTGCACCATCACCCAGGCGGTTCGGGAAGTTACGGGTCGAGGTAGACACGACGGTGGAGTTCGGCTCAACGCGTGCCTGGTTACCCATGCACAGCGAGCAGCCTGGCATTTCCATGCGTGCGCCAGCCTTGCCGTAGATGCCGTAGTAGCCTTCTTCGGTCAGTTGGTGAGCGTCCATCTTGGTCGGCGGCGACAGCCACAGACGGGTAGGCAGCTGGCCCTTGACCTGCTCCAGCAGCTTACCGGCAGCGCGGAAGTGACCGATGTTGGTCATGCACGAACCGATGAACACTTCGTCGATCTTCTCGCCAGCGACGCTGGATAGCAGACGGGCGTCGTCCGGGTCGTTTGGCGCGCAGAGGATCGGCTCGTTGATTTCCGACAGGTCGATTTCGATGATTTCGGCGTATTCGGCGTCGGCATCGGCTTCCATCAGCTCCGGGTTGGCAACCCAGGCTTCCATCGCTTGGGCGCGACGTTCCAGGGTGCGTGCATCGCCGTAGCCTTCGCCGATCATCCAGCGCAGCAGGGTGATGTTGGAGTTCAGGTACTCGGTGACGGACTCTTTGGACAGCTTGATGGTGCAACCGGCAGCCGAACGTTCAGCCGAGGCGTCGGACAGCTCGAAAGCCTGTTCCAGCGTCAGGTCGTTCAGGCCTTCGATTTCCAGGATGCGGCCAGAGAAGGCGTTCTTCTTGCCTTTCTTTTCTACGGTCAGCAGGCCAGCCTGGATCGCGTAGTAAGGAATGGCATGAACCAGGTCACGCAGGGTGATGCCAGGCTTCATCTTGCCTTTGAAGCGCACCAGAATCGATTCCGGCATGTCCAGTGGCATTACGCCAGTGGCTGCAGCGAACGCGACCAGGCCAGAACCGGCCGGGAACGAGATGCCCATCGGGAAACGGGTGTGGGAGTCGCCACCGGTACCGACGGTGTCCGGCAGCAGCATGCGGTTCAGCCAGCTGTGGATGATGCCGTCGCCTGGACGCAGCGATACACCGCCACGGGTCATGATGAAGTCAGGCAGGGTGTGGTGGGTGGTCACGTCGATCGGCTTCGGGTAAGCCGCGGTGTGGCAGAAGGACTGCATCACCAGGTCGGTCGAGAAGCCCAGGCACGCCAAGTCTTTGAGTTCATCACGGGTCATTGGGCCGGTGGTGTCCTGGGACCCCACGGTGGTCATCTTCGGCTCGCAGTAGGTGCCTGGACGAACGCCTTTGCCTTCTGGCAGGCCACAGGCCTTGCCGACCATTTTCTGCGCCAGGGTGAAGCCTTTGCCGGTGTCGACAGGCGCTTCAGGCAGCTTGAACAGGTCAGTCGGGCCCAGGCCCAGCTCAGCGCGTGCCTTGTCGGTCAGGCCACGGCCGATGATCAGCGGGATACGGCCGCCGGCACGAACTTCGTCCAACAGCACTGGGGTCTTCATTTCGAAGGTGGTCAGGACTTCGTCGGTGCCGTGCTTGCAGACTTTGCCAGCATGCGGGTACAGGTCGATCACGTCGCCCATGTTCATGTTGGTGACGTCGAATTCGATTGGCAGTGCGCCGGCATCTTCCATGGTGTTGTAGAAGATCGGAGCGATCTTGCTGCCGAAGCAGAAACCGCCGGCACGCTTGTTCGGCACGTAAGGTACGTCGTCACCGAAGAACCACAGTACCGAGTTGGTCGCTGACTTACGCGACGAGCCGGTACCGACCACGTCACCCACGTAGGCGATCGGGAAGCCTTGGCCGCGCATTTCTTCGATCTGCTTCATCGGGCCGGTCTTGCCTTGCTCGTCCGGCACAATGCCTTCGCGAGCCATTTTCAGCATGGCCAGGGCGTGCAGCGGGATGTCAGGGCGGGACCAGGCGTCAGGCGCAGGCGACAGGTCGTCGGTGTTGGTTTCGCCGGTGACCTTGAAGACGCGCAGGCTGATCTTGTCGGCCAGGGTAGGGCGGTTGCGGAACCACTCGCCGTCAGCCCAGGACTGGATCACGCCTTTGGCGTGCTCGTTGCCGTTGCGGGCTTTTTCGGCGACGTCGTGGAACGCATCGAACATCAGCAGGGTGTGCTTGAGTTGGGCGGCTGCGACGGGCGCCAGTTCGGCGTCGTCCAGCAGCTCGACCAACGTCACGATGTTGTAGCCGCCTTGCATGGTGCCGAGCAGTTCAACAGCGCGTTTCTTGTCGATCAGGGGGGAAGTGGCTTCGCCCTTGGCCAGGGCAGACAGGAAACCGGCCTTGACGTAAGCGGCTTCGTCAACGCCTGGTGGAATACGGTTGGTGATCAGGTCAACGAGGAATTCTTCTTCGCCAGCCGGGGGATTTTTCAGCAGCTCGACCAGGCCTGCGGTTTGTTCGGCGTTAAGCGGCTGGGGAACGATACCCAGTGCTGCACGCTCTTCGATATGTTTGCGGTAGGCTTCAAGCACAGTTATTACCCTCATCAGTGGTCCCACGGGACGCTCATCCAGAAATGAACGGCACGCATGCGCTCGGGGGCTTTTTGGGCCGCAAAGCCAGCGCTGCCGGCATTCCTTACAGAAGCTGCTTTCAAAGTTTTACGCCTGCAGAACGGAGCTGATGAGGGTTGGCGCGGGCTCTGACCTACCGGGTCGAACCTGCGCCAACACCGTTCTGAAGGAACGACTGTGCTCGTGACGCTTTGAAAACAGCTTCCAGCGGATTATTGGCGCCTTACAAGGCCGGGTGATTCTACGGCAAAAAAAATCTAAAGGTAAGTTGCCTGCTCAAGTTTGCTGGGTGATCAACCTTAGACAAAGGGCTAACATGGCACACTGTTTCGCTGATTTGCGTGTTGCTGCTTATGCCCAACCAAACCATCAAGACCCCCTGCGTCGGCCTGTGCTCCACGGTCTACGGCGATCTCGTGTGCCGTGGATGCAAGCGCTTCCACCATGAAGTGATCCAGTGGAACGGCTATAACGAAGAAGAAAAACGCGCGGTCTGGCTCAGGCTTGAGCAGCTGTTGGTGCAGGTCATGGCCGGTAAAGTGGAGGTTTTCGACCCCAAGACCCTGCGCGGGCAGTTGGAGCAACGCAAGATTCGCTTTGTGCCGCACCAGTCCGAGTATTGCTGGGCCTACCAGTTGATCGCCCGTGGGGCCCGGGTGATCAATAACCTGGAGGCCTATGGCATGGTGCTGTTGCCGGAGTTTCGCGACTGGGCGCTGCCTGAACTGCGCGATGCCATTGATCGCGAGTTCTTTATCTTGTCCGAGGCGCATTACCAGCGCTATATCGCGCCGGGGTTCTTGAAAGATGCGCTGGGTAACTGACTGGCGAGGTCAATGTGGGAGCTGGCTTGCCAGCGATAGCGGTGTGTCAGGAGCAAATGCGCCCGCTTACCCACCGCTATCGCAGGCAAGCCAGCTCCCACATTTGATCCACATTGCCTGAAGGTCGGTGTCAGGGCTTGGTCGCCAGCTCTTCCAGATGGTCCATGAGCGTCTGCGGTTTGAGCACCAGCACATCGCTTTGCACCGCATCCAGCACCACTTCTGCGGTATTGCCGATCAACGCGCCGGAAATCCCCGTGCGCGCCACCGTGCCGATAATGGTCACCGCCGCCTGCAACCGATGGGCGATATGTGGGATCAGCACATCGGCCGGGCCTTCCTCGATATGCAGGTGCCTGTCGTCCACGTCGAACTCGGCCTGGAAGGCCTTGCATTGCTCGCGGTAGCGCGCCTCAATGGTTTCCTTGAGCTGAAAGGTCGGGTCTGCCGCCGACAGCATGGGCGAGGGGTGAGCGCTGATCACATGCAACTGCGCTTTGGCGAGGCTGGCGATATCAAAGCCATGGTCGATGATCGAATTGTGCAGCGAGCGGTGTTCGCCGTCGGCGTTGCCCACGTCGATGGCCGCCAGGATCACGCCGCCCGCCCAGGGGGTGGCGGTCTTGACCAGCAACACCGGCGTTGGGCAGTAGCGCAGCAACTTCCAGTCCGCCGGGGTCAGCAGGGCTTTTTTCAGTGGGTTGTCGGGGAAGTGCTGTTTGATCACAAGACCACAGCCTTCGGCTTGCTGCACATCGATGATGGTTTCATGCAGGCTGTCGTTCCAGGCCTGCTCGGTGGTGACGCTGTAGCCGTCTTCTTTCAAGCCTTCCTTGAGCAGGCTCAGCAGCGCCGAATGCTCGTGCTTCTTGTCACAGACCAGCAAGTGCAGGTGCGCGTCGGTGACTTTGGCAATCAGCTTGGCACGCTTGAGGGCCAGGCTTTCCGAATGCTCGGGCTCGATGACCACCAGGATGCTGCGGATGGCTTGCATGGTCGGGATCTCCAAAAGGGCGGGCGTTGGATAACTATAGTTGCTGCTACGCAGCCGTCATGTTGATACACATCAAGGCCGGTGGCTGGTGGTCTGCGGCGGGGTCGGTATAATCGGCGCCCTTTTGTGATCCTTTGCCCGTGAGCCCGATGAACCTGCCCGAAATCCATGAATTCCTCGGCTGCCGCACCCCCGATGCCTGGGTCCAGGCCGCGTTGGCCGATCAGGAAACCCTGCTGATCGACCACAAGAACTGCGAATTCAAAGCCGCCAGCACCGCCTTGAGCCTGATGGCCAAGTACTACGGCCACGTTGACCTGATCAACATGATGTCGCGCCTGGCCCGCGAAGAGTTGGTGCACCACGAGCAGGTCATGCGCCTGATGAAAAAGCGCAAGGTCGAACTGCGTCAACTGCACGCCGGCCGTTACGCCTCGGGTTTGCGCAAGGTGGTGCGCAGCCATGAGCCGGTCAAGCTGGTGGATACCCTGGTGGTGGGCGCCTTTATCGAAGCGCGCAGTTGCGAGCGCTTCGAAGCGCTGGTGCCGCATTTGGACGAAGAACTCGGCAAGTTCTATTTCGGCTTGCTCAAAAGCGAGGCGCGGCACTTCCAGGGCTACTTGAAGCTGGCATACCAGTACGGCGACGCCAAGGATATCGCCCAGGTGATCGAGCGGGTACGGGCCACCGAGCAGGACCTGATCGAATCACCCGACGTCGAGTTCCGCTTTCACAGTGGCGTGCCAGCCTGAGGCCACGGCCACACCGATCGAGGCGGTGATCCCGGTCAGCAGCAGGATCACCGTTGGCGTGCCCAAAGGCGCTGCCAACACGGCAATCATCAAGCCCGCCAAGGGCTGGGCCAGGTTGTTGAGCAAGGTCATCACGCCAACGGTCTTGCCGAAGTCCTGCACCGGAATCACCCGTTGGCGGGTGCTGCGCAGGTACACGTTGAACATCTTGTCGAAGCCGGTCAGCAGCAGGAAACCCACCGCGTAGGCCCACACGCCGGGGCTGAGCGCGGTGATCAGCGCGCCCACGGTGATCATCGAGTACGACAACCCGCCCAGTACCTTCAGCTTCAGTGATGAATGCGCCAGGTAGAACAGAATCGCGATGGTCACCAGCGCCCCGGCGGCTTGCAGCAGGGCATAGGCGTCTTTGCCCGCTGCGTAGTGGCCGGTGACCATGGCAGCCGAGGTAGCCAGCGTCACGCCGACCATCAGGTTCACACCGACCGCCAGGACGATGATGCGTTTCAACTCCACCCGGTTGAGGATGTGGCCAAAAGCGGTGCGCAGGGGTTGCAGCCAGTTACCCGGCTGTTGTTCATGGATGTGCAGGTCCACCGTGGTGTTGCGCTGCCAGATCAGCATCGCCAGGTCTGCCAGCACAAACAGCGCGGCGACGCCCAGCACTACCCATGGCCACGCCCAGACTTCCAGCACCAGCGCCGCCACCAATGGCCCGAGCACCAGTCCGCCCTGGTCGGCGATCTGCGAATAGGACAAGGTCTTGGCGTAGGTGTACTGCCCGAAGATATGCGGCATCACCACTTCCCGCGCCATGATGCCCTGGGTGGTCAACACGCCGCACGACGCGGACAGCATCACCAGCCAATGGATACCGTCGAACAGCCCATACAGCGCCATCGCCACCACGCAGGCCAGGGCCCGATACACCTGGCTTATATGCAGGATACGCACCGGTGAAAACCTGTCGCACAACGCGCCGCACACCGGAAACGCCAGGTAGCGCGGCAGTGACTCGACAAAAAATGCCAACCCCGCCCACGACACGCTTTGCGTGGTCTGGAACACGATCAGTGGCACGATAAACAGCAGAACCTGGTCGGCCAGCCGTGAAAGGAACAGCGAAATGAAGAACGCCAGGTAATCCTTGCGCATGGAACTCCCTGTCAATGGCGTTAAAAACTGCAGGCTATTTGTTAAAAACTCTTAAAAGCATGAAGCTTCTTCGCTGGGGACTGGTCAGCCACCTCTGTCGGCCAGCTTGCCACCTATAATGGCCCCATTTCAATCCGCGCATTCACACTGAGAACTTATGGAAAACCTGGGTCTGGGCAAGGTCCTGCTCGTTGAGGACGATGAAAAGCTGGCAGGGCTGGTCTCGCATTTTCTGTCGCAGCATGGTTTCGAGGTACGGGTGGTGTACCGGGGCGATGAAGCGCTGGCGGCGTTCCTGGATTTCAAGCCGAAGATCGTCGTGCTCGATCTGATGCTGCCGGGTCAGAGCGGGCTGCATGTCTGCCGCGAGATTCGCAACGTGTCGGACACGCCCATCGTGATCCTTACCGCCAAGGAAGATGACCTGGACCATATCCTTGGCCTTGAATCCGGTGCTGACGACTACGTGATCAAGCCGATCAAACCGCCGGTGTTGTTGGCGCGCCTGCGTGCGCTGCAGCGCCGCCAGGTACCCGAGCCCACCGTGCGCGGTGCCCTGGAATTTGGCCGCTTGTCGATTGATCGCAGTTGCCGGGTGGTCCGCCTGGGCGGCGAGACCATTGACCTCACCACCATGGAATTCGAGTTGCTGTGGTTGCTGGCCAGCAGCGCGGGCAAGATTCTCTCTCGCGACGACATCCTCAACCGCATGCGCGGCATTGCCTTTGACGGGCTGAACCGCAGCGTAGACGTGTACATCAGCAAACTGCGCGGCAAGCTCAATGACAACCCCCGCGAGCCGGTGTGCATCAAGACCATCTGGGGCAAGGGCTACCTGTTCAATCCGTTCGCGTGGGAGGTGTAGATGCTGCGCTTGTACCTGCGCCTCTATTTGATTCTCGCGCTCGGCCTGGCCGGGTCGATCTGGTTGGTCAACTTCGGCCTGGACGCTTACATGCCCGAGTCCAACGAAACCTATAACCGTGAAGCCCTGCGCGGCCCGGCCTGGGCCCTGGTGGAACAGTTGCGCCCCGTGCAGGCAGAGGCGCGCCAGGCACGCCTGGACGAACTGCAGCCGCATTACGGCTTGCGGCTCGAACTGGTGCAGCGCGACACCCAGGATTTGAGCGAACGGGAACAGAAACTCCTGGCGGCTGGCCAGGTGGTGGTGCGCGAAGACTTCATGAAATTTCTTGCGCCTATCGACGACGGCCCGCAACTGCTCGAAATCAGATTGCCGGAGGAACCCAAGTGGTTGTACCTCTGGGCCTACGCTTTCCTGGGCGTGAGCCTGGCCATCGTCCTGTATTTTTGGGTGCGTCCACACTGGCGCGACCTGGAGCACATCCGCCTGGCAGCGCAACGTTTCGGTGACAATGACCTGGGCTCGCGCATCTTGCTGCCGACTCGCTCCACCGTGCGTTCACTGGCCGGGCACTTCAACCAGATGGCCGAGCGCATCGAAGGTTTGATCGCCAACCAGCGCGAACTCACCAACGCGGTCTCCCACGAATTGCGTACGCCGATTGCGCGGCTGTCATTCGAGCTGGACCAGCTCAGGCAGCAGAGCGACCCACGGCAAAGCCGAGCGTTGATCAACGACATGTACGCCGACCTCGGTGAGCTGGAAGAAATGGTCTCCGAGCTGTTGACCTATGCCAGCCTTGAGCCAGGTGCTACCCAGGTCACCCGCGAGCATATCGAGGCCCACAGTTGGCTCGACAGTGTGATCGGCAGCGTGGCCCTGGAGGCCGAAGCGGAAGGGGTGCAGTTGTCGTTGCGCACCTGCGAGGTGGACGTTATCCAGATCGAACCACGCTTTATGGCGCGGGCCGTGATCAACCTGCTGCGCAACGCGATTCGTTATGCCGATCGTCGCGTGGAAGTGTCGCTGGTCAAGTTTGGCAGCGGTTACGAAGTGCGGGTCAACGACGATGGGCCGGGGGTACCGCTGGAGGGTCGCACCAAGATTTTCGAACCCTTCCTGCGCCTTGACGCCAGCCGCGACCGCCGCACAGGCGGATTTGGTCTGGGCCTGGCGCTGGTCAAGCGTGTCAGCCAGTGGCATGGCGGGCAGGTGGAAGTGCAGGATTCGGAGTGGGGCGGGGCGTCGTTTCGAATGACGTGGGCCTATGCAGAGTAAGGGGGCTTGCCCCAATGCCATCGTGGAGCGAGCTTGCTCGCGAAAAACCTCAACGATAACGCGTGTTTTCTGGATAAACGCCGCGCCTGCGAGTTTTTCGCGAGCAAGCTCGCTCCTACAGAGGGCAAGGTAGTTCAGAAGGTGTACTGCAGCTCCCCCAACACCGACGCTTGCAGCCGCTGCTCCACAATCGGGCTCTTGCCTGCTTCATCCGCCAGGTATTGCACATCCAGCAAGGTCGAGAACTGCGTGTGTTCGTTGATCGGCACGCTCCATGAGAGGTTGATGCCATTGCTGATATTGCCGGCCCTTGCCTTGTATTCCTTGAAGCGGCTGCGGGTGGCCTGGTCGGCAGTCACGCCGTACCAGGTTTGCAGGTAGTTGCGGTCACCGAAGTGGCTGTTGATGGCGGCATCGACGGAGCCGTAGCGGCCTTCATAGAGATGGGTACCCAGGCTCAACTCCAGGTGGGTAAAAGCCTTGCCGGTTTCCTTGTGTTTATCTTCTTCAAGCGCATGTTCCAGGGTGGCGCCGATGATCACACCGCCGAGGTTGTAGGCGGCACTCACCCCCAATTGCGGACGTGACTTGATCTCGCCCATGCCTTTGAGGCGTTTGGAGCCGGCATGCATGCTTTCATTTTTATCCTTGCGCGAATCGCTTGCGCCAACGTATGCGCTGAAGCTCAGGGCATTACCTTCGTAACCCCAGCCCAAGCCCGTATCAGTGTCGAGGAAGACGCCCCAGGGGCTGATGATTTTGCCACCGAGCACAGGCGCCGTCATACGTTCGTCGCTGCCACTGTAGCGGGGGGCATTGGCCATGCCGGCCTTGAGGCTGTATTGCCAGTCTTCGGCAAGCGCCGTATCGGCGGCGGCGAGCAGGCACAGTGAGGTCAATGACAGGCACAGGTTTTTTGAGTGCATCAGGGTGTTTTCCTGGTTAGAGGTTCAAGGGTGTGTGGGGTGAATGGGTGCGTTTGAACGAGTAGCCCGAAGCACTCAGGCCGTTGACCTGGCGGCTGACGGTATCGCCCAGGCCGTAGCCGTTGCCGGCCAGCACCGCATGGGCGTTGTCGATGGGCAGCAGGATGTAGTCGGTCAGCGGCTCGCCGTGCAATTGGCCGCGAATCACCAGGAAACCGTCCTCCTGGCGCACGCTGATGCCACTCAATGGCGCGTCGGGTTCATGGCTGCTGAGCACCTGGTAGGTGCCGACCGTGTTGGCCCACGCGGCGGACAAGGGCGGCGGCTCGATGCGCTCGCCGATGGCAATGCGTTGGCCGTGGCTGCGGGCGGTGAGCATTTGGCGGCCTTGTACTGTGAGCACATCCAACTGCACGCGGCCCAACTCGCCGAGGTCCTTGCGCCAGAAACCCAGTATCTTTTTCTGCGCCCGCAGCCAGCCTTGCTCATCACGCAATAGCTGGAAATCGTAGCCGGCCAGTTCACCGCTCAAGCGCGCATGCTCATCCCTGATGCGGAACACGCCCCAGGCGGTGGCGTAGAAGCCTGCCAGACGCTTGCGATCCACCGCCGCCGGTACATGGCGCAGCTTGAGGCCGTGGCTGGGGGCCTGGCAGTCATCGGCGCATACGGGCTTGCCGGTCTGAGCCTGGAGCATCAGGCGCAGGCTGTCGGTGGTCAGCGACACCACCATGTCTTCGGCGTTGCTGTCGTTGGCCATGATGACCACGGCCAGTTGCTGATCCGGCAGCAGGGTCAACTGGGCCACGAAGTCGTCGCCGCCACCGCTGTGCTGGTAGGTGCGCACACCGGGGCCGATGGGCTCGTCACCACAGGGCGCCAAGAACCAGCCCAAGCCCATCTGGCAGTCGAAATCCAAGGCATTGCCGGTGTTTTGCTGGGTAAACATGGCGTCGATATACGTGCTACCGAGGATCTGGCTGCCCTTGTAGGTGCCCTTGGCAAACAGCATGCGTACGTAGCGGCTGAGGTCTTTGGGGCTGGTCCACAGGCCGCCGGCGGCGAGGTCACGCACCTGTGGGTCGGTGCTGGCCTTGCCATCCTCGTAGCCGTGGGCGCGATAGCTCATTTGCGCACCGGTGCCCAGGAAACTGGACTGGTTCATTCTCAAGGGTGTGAGCAGGCTGCTTTGTAACTGGGCTTCGAAGCTTTTGCCGCTGCTGCGCTCAATGGCGGCGCCCACCAAGGCATAGCCAAGGTTGGAATACGCCACCTGGGAACCCGGCAGGCTGCTCAGCCACACACCCGACACACGCATCGGCATCTGCCCCATGGCATAGGTGCTGCGCAGGTCGCGCAGGTGCTCGCTGGGCAAGCCGGATTGATGGCTGAGCAAGCGCCGCAAGGTGATCGCTCGATCCGCCTCGGCCTGGTCGCTGTGAAAGCGGGAGCGTACGTAGAACTCACGCAGGGTCTGCTGGATCGGCGCATCCAGCGCCAGGTGTTGCTGCTCCACCAGTTGCAGCGCTGCCGTGGCGCTCAGCAGCTTGGAGATGCCACCTGCGCGAAACGCGGTATTGGGCGTGACCGGCACCCCCAGGTCTTTGTCAGCCAGGCCAAAGCCGCGGGCCCAGATCAGCTCCTGGCCATTGACCAGGGCAATCGACAATCCCGCCACATTGTCCCGCGCCATCTCCTGGGGAATGCGGGTTTGCAGGTAGCGGATGATTGCGCCGTAATCACCTTTTTGAATCGGCGGCGGGGCAGGCGGTTGCGAGTGGCAACCGATACTGCCCAACAGGCAACCCAATAGCGGAATACCGCGCAGTCTGCGAAACATCAAGAGCACCCGAATGATGATTTGGATGCTGGAATGCTAGGGCGGCGGGTACTGAGAATCTTTGAGTGCTTTGTCGGGAAACTGTCAAAGACTGTTAACGGCCGCTTATAAAAACATCAGGATTTGCCCAGGGGGGCAGGCATCAACGTGGCGATCAGGGCGCGTATGGTCCCCGGCAGCGCTTCCAGCTCGCGTACCAGGATGCTGCGCTCGCGAATCGCCCAGGGCTCGTCCAGTTTTACCGTCACCAGCTGCATGGTGCGGCTGTGACGCAGGGCGGCGGACTCTGGAATGATGCCAATGCCCACGCCGGCCTCGACCATCCGGCAGATCGCCTCGAAGCTCGAGACCTGGATACGCAGCGACAATTGCTTGCCCAGACGCTCGACGTGTTCGCGCAGGAAACTCAACAGCGTGCTGCCTTCATGCAGGCCGATATGCTGATACGCCAGGGTCTGCTCAAGGGTCACCGAAGGCTGGTCGGCCAACGGATGCCCGACGGGTACCATCAGCACCAGTTCGTCGGTGCTGAAATGCAACACTTGCAGGCCGGAGGCTTCCACGGGGCCGGCGATGATGCCCATGTCACTGGTGCCATCGAGCACCCCACGCACGATGTCCCGCGACAGGCGCTCCTGCAGGTCGACGGTGACGCCCGGGCGCTGTGACAGAAAGCCTGCCAAGACCTCCGGCAAAAACTCGGTGACCGCCGTGGTGTTGGCGAAGATACGGATATGCCCGGCCGAATCCACGCCGTATTGGGTGAACTCGCTTTTGAGGTAATCCACCTGGCGCATGATCAACCGCGCATGGTGTAACAGGCGCTCGCCTGCCGGGGTGATCTCCACGCCTCGGCTGTCGCGGTACAACAGGCGCGTGTCGAGCTGACCTTCCAGGGCCTTGATCCGCGCACTGGCGGCAGCCGGCGACAGGAAGGCGCGCTTGGCACCCTGGGTGAGGCTGGGGGATTCGGCGATATGGATAAACAGGCGCAGGTCGGCGAGATCGAAGTGCATGCAAAACTCCAGGCTTGTGATCACCCGTGGCGAGGGAGCTTGCTCCCGCTGGACTGCGAAGCAGGCCTGTTTTTTGGGGCCGCTTCGCGCCCCCACGGGAGCAAGCTCCCTCGCCACAGAGAGGTACGCATAGGAATGGTGCGTTCAGCTTAACCGAACGCTGGTTTATTGAAATGCAAATTCTCAGAACGGGCAGGCCCTTGCATGATCCACGGCAGACACCCACTGCCTGAGGACCTGCACCCGATGAGCGCCACTGATTGGATCGGCCGAAGTGAGACCGCCCACGACCACCTGAGCCATAACCTGCTCAAGCGCATCGCCGCGACGTTAGGTGAAGAGGTGCCTGCCGACGGCGACGCTGTGCCTGCGTTGTGGCAATGGTGCTTTTTCCAGGACCCGCTGCCGGAGGTGGCGTTGGGCGGCGACGGCCACCCGGCACGCGGCGGGTTCCTGCCACCGGCCGATAACCGCAATCGCATGTGGGCCGGTGGGCGTCTTGAATTTCTGCAGCCACTGCGGGCTGGCGAGGCGGCTACGCGCGTGTCGACCATCACCCAGGTCGAAGAAAAGACCGGGCGCACCGGCTCACTGCTATTTGTCACTGTGCGCCATGACTACTCCCAGGAAGGGCGGCTGGCCATCCGCGAGGAACAGGACATCGTCTACCGCGAACCCACGCCACCCAAGCCTGGCAGCGGCGACGCGCTGGCCCGGGGCGAATGGACAGAGGCCGTCGAGCCGACGCCGACCCTGTTGTTCCGCTACAGCGCCGTCACGTTCAACGGCCACCGCATCCACTACGACTACCCCTATGTCACCGGCACCGAAGGCTATGCCGGCCTGGTGGTGCATGGCCCGCTGATCGCCACTTTGAACCTGCGTGCGTTCTGCCGGGCGCACCCTGAGGCGACCCTGCGCCGCTTTGCCTATCGCGGCGTGCGCCCACTGATTGCGCCACAGCCTTTTGAGGTCGGCGGGCGCATCACCGCAACCGGCGTCGCAGAACTCTGGGCTGGCAACACTGAAGGCCTGGCACAGACCGCCCAAGTGCATTTCGAATAACCCGATAACAACAGGCGGAGAGCCGTTAATGAATGCCCATGACAACGAAGAACTCAAGGCCATCCGCGAAGGCGTGCGCGCCTTGTGCGCCGAGTTCGATGCCGCTTACTGGCGCAAGATCGATGAAGAAAAAGGCTTCCCCGAAGCCTTCGTCAAGGCCCTGACCGACGCCGGTTGGCTGTCGGCCATGATCCCCGAGGAATACGGCGGTTCCGGCCTGGGCCTGGCCGAAGCCTCGGTGATCCTTGAGGAAGTCAACCGCTGCGGCGGCAACTCGGGCACCGTACACGGCCAGATGTACAACATGTTCACCCTGCTGCGTCACGGCAGCGAAGCGCAAAAACGCTTCTACTTGCCCAAGCTGGCCAGCGGTGAATTGCGCCTGCAGTCGATGGCCGTCACCGAACCCACTACCGGCACCGACACCACCAAGATCAAGACCACGGCGATCAAGCGCGGCGACAAGTACGTGATCAACGGCCAGAAAGTCTGGATCTCTCGGGTACAGCATTCCGACCTGATGATCCTGCTGGCACGCACCACGCCCTTGGCCGACGTAAAGAAAAAATCCGAAGGCATGTCAATCTTCCTGGTAGACCTGCGCCACGCCATCGGCAACGGCCTGACCGTGCAGCCCATCGCCAATATGGTCAACCACGAGACCAACGAGCTGTTCTTCGACAACCTGGAGCTGCCCCTGGACAGCCTGATTGGCGAGGAGGGCAAGGGCTTCAAATACATCCTCGATGGCCTGAATGCCGAGCGCACGCTGATTGCCGCCGAGTGCATCGGTGACGGCCGCTGGTTCATCGAAAAGGCCAGCGCCTATGCCCGCGACCGTGTGGTGTTTGGCCGGCCCATCGGGCAAAACCAGGGCGTGCAGTTCCCGATTGCCGAGGCGCATATCGAGATCGAAGCGGCCGACCTGATGCGCTGGCGTGCCTGCGAGGAATACGACAGCGGCAAAAACGCCGGGGCCAGTGCCAACATGGCCAAGTACCTGGCGGCCAAGGCGTCCTGGGAAGCGGCCAACGCCTGCCTGCAAACCCACGGTGGCTTCGGCTTTGCCTGCGAGTACGACGTGGAGCGCAAATTCCGCGAGACCCGCCTGTACCAGGTGGCGCCGATCTCCACCAACCTGATCCTGTCCTACGTGGCCGAGCATTTGCTCGAATTGCCACGCAGCTTCTGAGGGCCTTGAGCATGCATCATACCCAAGCCCTGTGCCGGTTCCTGGCCGAGCTGACGTACTCACAATTGCCCGAGCCCGTGCTGGCGCGCACCGAAGAGCTGTACCTGGATTGGCTCGCATCAGCCTTGGCCAGCCAAGGCGCGCACCCGATCCCCTTGTTTGAACGCTACGCGCAGAAGATGGGCCCGAGCAGCGGCCCGGCCCAGGTGATCGTCAACGGCACCGGCACCAGCGCGTATTTCGCCGCACTGGTCAACGCCGCCTCCTCACACCTGGTGGAGCAGGATGACCTGCACAACAGTTCCGTGCTGCACCCGGCCACCGTGGTGTTTCCCGCCGCGTTGGCGGCTGCCCAGGACCTCGGCAAGTCTGGCCGTGAACTGTTGCTGGCCTCGGTGGCCGGCTACGAGGCGGGGATTCGCATCGGTGAGTTCATGGGCCGCTCGCACTACCGCATCTTCCACACCACGGCCACGGTCGGCACCCTGGCGGCGGCGGTCGCGGTGGGCAAGTTGCTCGATTTCAACGAAGAACAATTCATCAACCTGCTCGGCAGCGCCGGCACCCAGGCTGCCGGGCTGTGGGAGTTTCTGCGCGATGCCGCCGACTCCAAGCAACTGCACACGGCCAAGGCGGCGGCGGACGGCTTGCTGGCGGCTTACCTTACGGCCGATGGGCTGACCGGCGCGCGCAATATCCTTGAAGGTGAGCAAGGTTTGGCGGCCGGTATGTCCAGTGATGCCCAACCGGGCAAATTGTCTGCCGAGCTGGGCAGCCGTTGGGCGCTGGTGGAAACCTCGTTCAAATTCCACGCCTCCTGTCGCCACACCCATCCTGCTGCCGATGCGCTGCTGGACGTGATGCAGCGTGAAGGCCTGAGCGCTGCGCAGATTTCCCAGGTGCAAACCCACGTGCACCAAGGCGCCATTGACGTACTCGGCCGAGTGACGGTGCCGGCCACCGTGCACCAGGCCAAATTTTCCATGGGCACGGTGCTTGGGCTGATCGCTGTGCATGGCAAAGCCGGTTTGCCTGAATTCCATGAGCTGGCGTTGACCGATCCTGCGGTCGCGGCGTTTCGCGACAAGGTCTGCATGAGCCTGGACCCCGAAGTCGACAACGCCTACCCGCAACGCTGGCTGGGCCGCGTTACCGTCACCACCACCGATGGCCGCACGCTGCACGGTGCCATTTATGAACCCAAGGGCGACCCGGGCAACACCCTGAGCCGTGCCGAGCTGGCGGACAAGTTCCAGCGCCTGGCCGACTTCAGCGGCGCCCGCACCCCGGCCCAGGCCAACCGCCTGATCGAGCAGGTGTGGAACCTGCGAACTACCGCGTCCATGGCCCATTGGCTTTGAGGGATTTGTCATGACTGAACAACGACCGCTGGACGGCATCACCGTCGTCAGCCTGGAACACGCGATTGCCGCGCCATTTTGCACGCGCCAGCTGGCCGACCTCGGTGCCCGGGTCATCAAGGTAGAGCGCCCCGGCACCGGCGACTTCGCCCGTGGCTATGACGAGCGGGTGCGTGGCCTGGCGTCGCATTTCGTCTGGACCAACCGCTCCAAGGAAAGCCTGACCCTGGACCTCAAGCAGGACGAGGCGGGCGCTATTCTGGATGCGCTTTTGGCCGATGCCGATGTGTTGGTGCAGAACCTTGCCCCCGGCGCGGCAGCGCGCATGGGCTTATCGTTCGAGGCGCTGCACGTGCGCTTTCCACGCCTGATCGTCTGCGATATTTCCGGCTACGGCGAAGGCGGGCCCTACGAGAAAAAGAAAGCCTACGACCTGCTGATCCAGAGCGAGGGCGGCTTTCTCTCGGTGACCGGTGGCCCAGGTGAAGAGCAGATGGCCAAGGCCGGTTGCTCCATCGCGGATATCTCCGCCGGGATGTACGCCTACAGCGGCATTCTGTCGGCGCTGCTGCTGCGCGGCAAAACCGGCCAGGGCAGTCGCATCGATGTGAGCATGCTCGAAAGCCTGGTGGAGTGGATGGGCTACCCGATGTATTACGCCTTCGACGGCGCGCCGCCGCCACCGCGTGCGGGTGCCGCGCATTCGACGATTTACCCCTACGGGCCGTTTCCCACCGGGGGCGGCGGCACGGTGATGCTCGGCTTGCAGAACGAGCGCGAATGGGCGGCGTTCTGCGACAAAGTGCTGCTCACCCCGGCATTGGCGACGGACGAGCGCTTCAGCGCCAATTTCAAGCGCTCGGCCAACCGCGAGGTGCTGCGCCAGATCATTGTGGAGCGCTTTGCCCAACTGGACGTCGAGGCGGTGATCCAGCGCCTGGAGCATGCGCAAATTGCCAGTGCCCGGGTCAACGACATGCAAGGCGTGTGGGACCACCCGCAACTCAAGGCCCGCGACAGCTGGCGTGACGTCGACAGCCCGGCGGGGCCGTTGCCCTCGCTGCTGCCACCGGCCCGTAACGCCGCGTTTACCCCGCGCATGGACGGCGTTCCAGCGCTGGGGCAACACAGCCAAGGCATCCTCGACCAGTTGGGTTACTCCATTGAGGCCATTAACAGTCTGCGCGAGCGCGGCGTTATCTAATCAGGAATCACGTGATGCCAAAGCCATTAGTACGTTCTGCGCTGTTTGTGCCGGGCAGCCGCCCGGAGCGGTTTGCCAAGGCCCTGGCCAGCGGCGCCGACGCAGTGATTGTGGATTTTGAAGACGCGGTGGAAGAGCCGCTCAAACGTCAGGCCCGGGATAATCTGGATGCATTCCTGCGCGCCCATGCTGAAGCCCGGGTGTGGGTGCGCATCAACGCGCCGCAACATGCCGAGCATTTTGAGGACGTGGCGTTCTGCAAGGCCCATGCAAATGTCGCCGGGGTATTGCTGCCCAAGGTCGAAAGCGCGGCCCAGGTGGCTGTGGTGGCCGCGACCGGCAAGGCTATCTGGCCGATTATCGAAAGCGCACGCGGTTTGCTGGCACTGGCGCAGATTGCCCAGGCGCCCCAGGTGGAGCGCCTGTCGTTCGGTGGCTTGGACCTGGCGCTGGACCTGAACCTGAGCAGTCACTCCCGTGCCGCCGAATTGGCCCTCGACCAGGCGCGCCTGGCGTTGATCGTGCATTCGCGCGCCGCGGGCCTGGCGGCGCCGCTGGACGGCGTGCACCCGGCCATCGACGACCCAGAAGGCCTGCACCGTTCGATCCGGCACGCCTATGAGATGGGTTTTGCCGGGGCGTTGTGCATTCATCCCAAGCAAGTGGCGGTGATCCATGCCGCGCTAGCGCCGAGCGCCCAAGAGCTGGCCTGGGCCAGGCGAGTGGTGGAGGCGGGCGCCCATGGGGCAGGGGCTTATCAGATTGATGGGCAGATGGTGGATGCGCCGGTGTTGCTGCGCGCGCAACGGCTGCTCACTGCCAGCTCTGACTGACGGAACCTGGAGCCAAATGTGGGAGCTGGCTTGCCTGCGATAGCGGCAGAACAGTCAATGTCTGTGTTGCCTGACACACCGCTATCGCAGGCAAGCCAGCTCCCACACTGGACGCATTCGGCCAAGCCGAACGCAGGTATCTAAAATTCGAAATTCACGACACGCTTAACATCAGGCACCTTGCCTTAAACACAACAATAAGAAGGTGATTCCCATGCTCAAGCTTTCCCGGGCGCTGCTGTGCGCCGCCACCTTGTTTACCGCTGGCCTGGCCCAGGCGGCAGACCCGATTGTGATCAAGTTCGCCCACGTGGTTGCTGAAAACACCCCTAAAGGCCAAGGCGCGCTGCTTTTCAAAAAGCTTGCTGAAGAGCGCCTGCCCGGCAAGGTCAAGGTCGAGGTGTACCCGAACTCGTCGCTGTTTGGCGATGGCAAGGAAATGGAAGCATTGCTGCTGGGTGATGTGCAGATGCTGGCCCCGTCCCTGGCCAAATTCGAGCACTACACCAAGCAAGTGCAGATCTACGACTTGCCGTTCCTGTTCAGCGACCTGGCCGCCGTCGACCGTTTCCAGGCGGCCCAGGGCAAGCAACTGCTGACCTCGATGCAGGATAAAAACATCCTCGGCCTGGCCTATTGGCACAACGGCCTCAAACAACTCTCTGCCAACAAGGCCCTGCATGAACCCAAGGACGCCCGTGGCCTGAAGTTCCGCGTGCAGGCTTCCAGTGTGCTCGAAGAACAGTTCAAGGCGATCCGCGCCAACCCGCGCAAGATGAGCTTTGCCGAGGTTTACCAGGGCCTGCAGACCGGTACCGTGAATGGCACCGAGAACACTTGGTCGAACTATGAAAGCCAGAAGGTCAACGAAGTGCAGAAGTACTTCACCGAGTCCAACCACGGCCTGATCGACTACATGGTGATCACTAACGCGACATTCTGGAACGGCCTGGCGCCGGATGTGCGCAGCACCCTGGAGCAGATCATGGCCGAGGTCACCGTGGAGGTGAACAAGCAGGCCGAAGCGCTGAACCAGTCGGCCAAGCAGAAGATCATCGACGCCAAGACCAGCGAAATCATCGAACTGACCCCCGAGCAACGTGCGCTGTGGCGCGAAGCCATGCGCCCGGTGTGGCAGAAGTTCGAAGGCGAGATTGGGGCCGGCCTGATCAAGGCGGCGGACCAGTCCAATCAGTAATCCCCTGTGGGAGCGGGCTTGCCCGCGACTGATCGTTCCCACGCTCCGCGTGGTAATGCATCCCGTGACGCTCTGCGTCGCCTTACGCACGGCGTGATACAGGACGTGGAACGTCCGGGGCGGCATTACCACGCGGAGCGTGGGAACGATCTAGCAGGTTGACCTGGCTTTTTACCTATCTCTGCCTCGCGAGGTTTTGCCATGCAAACGCTAAGACGCGTCTGGGAGCACCTGGAGGAAGGCTTTATCGCTTTCCTGCTGGCCGCCATGACCCTGGTGACGTTCGTCTACGTCATGCTCAACAACGTCTACACCCTGTTCTTTACCCTGGCCGACAAATGGGCCTGGAGCAGCCCCTTCTTCAATGCCCTGGGCGACGGCAGCATGACGTGGGCCCAAGAGATGACCTGGAGTGTGGCGCTGACCAAGGCCATGTTCGGCTGGTTGATTTTCTTCGGCATTTCCTACGGCGTGCGCACTGCTGGCCACCTGGGTGTGGACGCGCTGGTGCGGCTGACCCGGCGCCCGGTGCAGCGTCTGCTCGGCATGCTCGCCTGCCTGTGCTGCCTGGCCTATGCCGGGCTGTTCATGGTGGCCAGCTACAAGTGGGTAAGTGCGGTGATGACCGCGCATATCGGCGCCGAAGACCTCGACCAGTTCGGCATCGATGTCGGCGACATCGTGGTGATCGTGCCCATTGGCTTTGCGTTGGTATTGATCCGCTACCTGGAAATTTTCTACCGCATCTTTACCCACCGCCAGGTCGGGTTGGGGTTGGCCGACGAGGCCGGTGAGGCCAGCAAGTTGGCCGGCAGCCATGAGGAGCGTCACTGATGGCCGTGCTCTGTCTGTTTTTGCTGTTGTTCGTGTTCATGTTCCTGGGCGTGCCGATTGCGATTGCCCTGGGGCTGTCCGGTGCGGTGTCGATCCTGATGTTCAGCCAGGACTCGGTGAGTTCCCTGGCGATCAAGCTGTTTGAAACCAGCGATGCCTACACCTTCCTGGCGATTCCGTTTTTCCTGTTGTCCGGTGCCTTCATGACCACCGGCGGCGTGGCCCAGCGGCTGATCGACTTTGCCAATGCCTGTGTCGGGCATATCCGCGGTGGCCTGGCGATTGCGGCGGTGCTGGCGTGCATGCTGTTTGCAGCGCTGTCCGGGTCGTCACCGGCCACGGTGGCAGCAGTGGGTTCGATTGCCGTGGCGGGCATGGTGCGCTCCGGTTATCCGAAGGAATTTGGTGCGGGCATCATCTGCAATGCCGGGACCTTGGGCATTCTGATCCCGCCGTCGATTGTGATGGTGGTGTATTCGGCGGCGACCGAAACCTCGGTGGGCAAGTTGTTCATGGCCGGGGTGATTCCGGGCTTGCTGCTGGGCCTGATGTTGATGGTCGCGATCTACATCGTCGCCCGCATCAAGAAGCTGCCGGCGCAACCCCGGGCGACATTCCGTGAATGGCTGAGCTGTGCACGCCGAGCGTTCTGGGGCCTGTTGCTACTGGTGATCATCCTCGGCGGCATTTACAGCGGCATGTTCACCCCGACCGAAGCGGCGGCAGTGGCGGCCGTGTATTCAGCATTCGTCGCGCTGTTCGTCTACAAGGACATGAAGCTGCGCGACTGCCCCAAGGTGCTGCTGGAGTCGGGGCGCTTGTCGATCATGCTGATGTTCATCATCGCCAACGCCATGCTGTTTGCCCACGTGCTGACCACCGAACAGATCCCCCAGCAAATCACCGCGTGGGTAATCTCGGAAGGGCTGACGCCGATTGGCTTTTTGATCATGGTCAACGTGGTGCTGCTGATTGCCGGCAGCTTTATGGAGCCTTCGGCCATTGTGCTGATCCTGGCGCCGATCTTTTTTCCGATTGCGATGAAGCTGGGCATTGACCCGATTCACCTGGGGATTGTGATGGTGGTGAACATGGAAATCGGCCTGGTGCACCCGCCGGTGGGGCTGAACCTGTTCGTGACTTCGGCGGTGACCGGGCTGACATTGGGGCAGACTATTCGCGCGGCGATGCCGTGGCTGATGATTTTGCTGGTGTTCCTGATCATGGTGACGTACTTGCCGTTCATTTCCCTGGCGCTGCCGCAGTGGCTCGGAATGTAGGGTGGGAGGCGGCTTGCCCCGATGGCGATGAGTCAGACACTCCCTCATCGGGGCATAGGTATCTACATAACTCAGGGACGACGCAGGCCCTGTGGCGAGGGCGCTTGCTCCCGTGACTACCCAACGGCGGACGCTGATCTAACTGACGCGCCGCGATCCAAATGTGGGAGCTGGCTTGCCTGCGATGGCGGCCTTATTGGTCCATCGCACTCAAGATCGCGTGCGCTACTTTCACCCGTTCGGCATTCGGATAGTTCCGGTTCGCCAGAATCACCACCCCCATGTCCTTGCTTGGCACGTACGCCACGTAAGCACCAAAGCCGCCAGTGGACCCGGTTTTGTTGTACAGCACGTTGGCCGGCTCGGCCTGGGCGGGTGTCAGCCAGGTGACCTTGTGCGGCTCCATCGCCATCGGTGTGGAGTTGCCGTCCAGTAACGCTTGCAGGCCGATGGGGTAGGGGTAGCGTTCCCAGCCCAGCCCCTGGGTCATGCCGTTGACGGTGTAGTAGCCGGCGTGAGTGGTGGCAATGGCCTGTTGCACCGGTTGTTCCAGGGTTTGCGGGTGCATGTTCGCGATCACGTAGCGGGCCAGGTCCTGGCTGCTGCTCTTGAGGCCATAGGCTTCGAAGTCCAGGGCGCCAGGGTTGACGCGTACCGGTTTCTGCTGGCTGTCATAGCCCTGGGCGTACTGGCCAGCCTTGTCGGCGGGGACGCGGGTATAGGTATTGGTCAAGCCCAGCTTGGGCAGCAGGGTTTTTTCCATGGCGACGGTGAAAGGCTGGCCCAGGCTTTTTGCGGTCACGTAACCGAACAGGCCAATGCTGGGGTTGGAGTAAAGGCGTTGTTCCCCCGGCGCATAAGTGGGTTTCCAATGCTGGAAGTAATCCATCATGGTGGTTGCACTGTCGGCGGCATCCGGAAACTGCAGCGTCAGGCCGCCGGCGGTATAAGTGGCCAGTTGCAGCAGGCTGATGCGATCGAACGCGCTGCCAGCCAGGACGGGCAGATGTTGGCTGGTCATGTCCGACAGCTTGAGCTTGCCGATGGCCTGGGCATACCCGCCGAGGGTGGCGTTGAAGGTTTTGCTCACTGAGCCGATTTCGAACAGGGTGTTTTCGGTGACGGGTGCCTGGGTGTCTTTGGCGGCGACGCCGTAGTTAAAGTATTGCACCTTGCCCTGTTGGACGACCGCGACCGTCAGGCCCGGGATGCCTTGCTGTTTCATCAGAGGGGTGACGTGGCTGTCCACGACCTGGCGCATGTCGGTGGCGGCCATGCAGCTGCCGGCGCCGAGCAACAAGGCTGAAACCGCATATTTTTTCAGGGTGTGTTTCATGGTTCGCTTCCATGTAAATAAGGCAATGACGATCGGAACCTGCGCAGGCGTGGCAAATGTAGGTGGATTTCCGGGCGCCGGCAAACGATGATATCTCGCACCTGCCATTAGAAAAATTTGGGTCAAGCCATGTTGCGTTCCCACCTGCCGCTCAATGCGTTGCGCGCTTTCGAAGCGTCGGCGCGCCATTTGAGCTTTACCCGTGCGGCCATTGAGCTGTGCGTGACCCAGGCGGCGGTCAGTCATCAGGTCAAAAGTCTCGAAGCGCAACTCAACGTCACGCTGTTCAGGCGCCTGCCACGGGGTTTGATGCTCACCAGCGAAGGCGAATCCCTGCTGCCCGTGCTGCGTGACGCCTTCGACCGAATTGCCCTGACCTTGGATCAGTTTGAAGGCGGGCATTACCGTGAAGTCCTGACGGTGGGGGCGGTCGGTACCTTTGCGGTGGGCTGGTTGTTGCCACGCCTGGCGGATTTTCACAGCCGCTACCCGTTGATCGACTTGCGCTTGTCCACCCACAACAATCGCGTGGATGTCGCCGCCGAGGGCCTGGATTATGCCATCCGCTTTGGCGCCGGCGCGTGGCACGGCACCGACGCCTGCCCCTTGCTTGAGGCACCGCTGACGGTGTTGTGCGTGCCGCAGATTGCCGAACAACTGCACAGCCCGGCTGACGTGCTGAAGCACACCTTGCTGCGTTCCTACCGTGCCGATGAGTGGAACCTGTGGTTCCAGGCCGCCGGTTTGCCCAGCGATACACGGATGCCGCGCAGCGTGGTGTTCGACTCTTCGCTGGCGATGATGGAGGCCGCGCTGCAAGGGACTGGCGTTGCACTGGCGCCAGCTCTGATGTTTTCACGGCAATTGGAGAACGATGTGATCCGCCAGCCGTTCGAGGTGGGGATCACCACCGGCAGCTATTGGTTGACGCGCTTGCAGTCGCGGGCTGAGACACCCGCGATGTTGGCGTTCAAAGGGTGGTTGCAGGCAAGTGTTGGATAACATTTGGGGAGGCAGGCCCTCATTTATGTAGGAGCGAGCTTGCTCGCGAAAAACTCCCAGGCGCCGCGTCTATCCAGGACGCCCGCGTTATCGTTGTCGTTTTTCGCGAGCAAGCTCGCTCCTACATCAGGTATTGGCGGAACCATCCCAGGGTGCGTTCCCAGGCAAGGTTCGCCGCTGCTTCGTCATAGCGCGGTGTCGAATCATTATGGAAACCGTGATTGGCGCCCTTGTAGATAAACGCCTCATACCTCGTCCCCGCGGCCTTCAATGCCTGTTCATACGCCGGCCAGCCTTCATTGATGCGCGTATCCAGCTCACCGAAATGCAACATGACCGGCGCCTTGATGCGCGGCACGTCCTTGGCGTCGGGTTGGCGCCCGTAGAACGACACTGCCGCGCCCAGTTCCGGGTAGGCCACCGCCGCTGCATTGGTCACGCCACCGCCATAACAGAACCCGGTGATGCCGACTTTGCCCGTGCTGCTGTCGTGCTGCATCAGCCACTCGATGGCGGCGAAGAAGTCGTTCATCAGTTTGGTCGGGTCGACGGTCTGCTGCAGGGCCACGCCTTTTTCATCATTGCCAGGGTAGCCGCCCACCGAGGTCAGGCCGTCCGGGGCCAAGGCGATAAAGCCGGCCTTGGCCAGGCGTCGGGCGACGTCTTCGATATAGGGGTTCAGGCCCCGGTTTTCATGCACCACCACCACGGCGGGCAGCTTGCCTGCCGCCTTGGCTGGGCGCACCAGATAGCCGCGCACGGTGCCGTTGCCTTTGGGCGAGGGGTAGGTGATGTAGTCGGCGACGATATCCGGGTCGGTGAATTTCACCTGCTCGGCCAGGGCGTAATTGGGGCTCAGGGCCGCGAGCAATGCCGAAGCGGTGAGGCCACCGAGGGTGAACAGCGCGGCGCGGTCGAGAAATTCGCGGCGGTTGATCTTGCCGTGGGCATAGCCGTCGTAGAGTTCCAGCAGTTCGGGAGCAAAGTCTTTCGCGGTCAGACGAGTCATCGGTGCAGTCCTCGATTAGCGGTTGCCGTCACTGTAGACCAGGATCAAACCTCGCGGCCATGGGCGGCGGCGGCCAGTTGCCCGGTGTCGACGCGCACGAACACCGAGTCGCCGACGGCGGTGAGCACGCTGCCTGCATACACTTCGCAGACCACCCGGCTTTTGCGACCGATTTCGCCTTCGACCCGCGCCCGCAGGACCAGGGGCACACCCATGGGCGTGGGCTTGATGAATTTGATCCCCAGGTTGCCGGTGACGCAGTCGATGCGCGGCAGGCTGCCGGGTTCACGCTGTTCGGCGCGGTAGTGGTAGGCCATGGCGGTCCAGTTGGAATGGCAGTCCACCAGCATGGCGATCAGGCCACCGTAGACCAGGTCTGGCCAGCCGCTGTATTTGGCCTCGGGTTGGTGCTCGGCAATGACGTGTACGCCATCGTCATCCCAGCGGCTCTTGATGTGCAGGCCATGAGGGTTGCTGCTGCCGCAGCCGTAGCAGATGCCTTCCGGCGCCGTGGTGTCCTGGAGAGAAGCGCTGTGCATGCAGAGTCCTTGTTGTTGTTTGGGCGACGCTTCTATTTAGCAGGCCAGGGGTTAGCGAGCAAACTTCTTCGCCCCGGCCACGCAGCCGATCACCGCCACCGTCACCAGCACCATGCCCAGGCTGACCTGTTCATGCAGTAAACCCGCTGCCAGCGCCAGGCCGAAGAACGGTTGCAGCAACTGCAACTGGCCGACCGCGGCAATCCCGCCCTGGGCCAGGCCGCGGTACCAGAATACAAAGCCGATCAACATGCTGAACACCGCCACGTAGCCCAGGCTCAACCAGGCCGGCAAGCTGATACCGCTGAGGGTAGACGGCGCCAACAACAGGCTCAAGGGCGCCACCACCGGCAGCGACACCACCAGCGCCCAGCAGATCACCTGCCAGCCGCCCAGGCTGCGCGACAGCTTGGCGCCTTCGGCATACCCCAGGCCGCATGCCAGCACGGCCAACAGCATCAACACATCGCCCGCGGGTGCGGCGCTCAAGCCTTGGGCAACGGCATATCCCATCACCAACAGGCTGCCCAGGATCGAAAACAACCAGAACACCGGCCTCGGCCGTTCACCGCCGCGCAGCACACCGAACACCGCCGTAGCCAGTGGCAGCAGGCCGATAAAGACGATGGAGTGGGCCGAGGTCACGTACTGCAGGGCCAGGGCCGTCAGCAGTGGAAAGCCGATCACCACGCCAAGCGCGACGATAACCAGCGGTGCCCATTGCTGGCGCGTGGGGCGTCTTTCCTTGAATACCCCCAATAGGCACAACCCCAGTAGCGCCGCGAGAGTGGCGCGGATCATGGTCAGGAACACCGGATCGAATTCCATGACCGCCAGGCGCGTGGCTGGCAGCGAGCCGCTGAAAATCACCACACCGATAAAACCGTTGATCCAACCCTGGGTGCTGCTGTCCAGAGTGCCGAGAGGAGAAGTGCGTTCCATGGGGGACCTGTCCGAAAATGGCAGTTGCGTGCTGGGCATCCTAGGATTGAAGATTAAGACAATCAAAAAATTGTCATGGATACAGCCCTATGCCCCGTGCTCGCTACAAGACGCTGGTCGATACCTTCGCCGAGGCCATCCGCAGCGGCCAATTGCAGCCCGGCACGCGGTTGCCTACCCATCGCCAATTGGCCGCCGAGCATGGCCTGGCACTGGTCACCGCCAGCCGGGTGTACAGCGAGCTGGAAGCCATGGGCCTGGTCAGTGGCGAAACCGGGCGCGGCACCTTCGTACGTGAGATTGCCTTGCCACCGGGGCAGGGCAGTGGGCAGATGACGGTTGCGGCGGGTTTGCTTGACCTGAATTTCAACTATCCGTCTTTGCCGGGCCAGGCCGAGCTGCTGCGCACGGCGTTGCGCCAACTCGCCCTGTCTGGCGACCTGGAGGCGTTGCTGCGTTACCAGCCCCATGCCGGACGTGTGCACGAGCGCGCCGCCGTGGCCCGGCACTTGTTGAACCGAGGGTTGACGGTGCAAGCCGAGCAGGTGCTGGTGGTCAGCGGCGCCCAGCATGGCCTGGCGGTGAGCATGATGACCTTGCTCAAGCCTGGGGATGTGGTCGCGGTGGATGCACTGACCTATTCGGGGTTCAAGGTGCTGGCCGAAACCCTGCACCTGGAACTGGTCGCCATCCCAGTCACGGCCAACGGCCCTGATCTTGACCACCTGCACAGCCTGTGTCGCCAGCGCCCGGTGCGAGCGGTGTACAGCATGCCGACCCTGCATAACCCGCTGGGCTGGGTGATGAGCCTGGCGCTGCGCGAGCGCTTGGTGGCAATCGCCCGGCAGCACAACCTGATGATCATCGAGGATGGCGCCTATGCGTTTCTCGCCGAAGAAGCGCCGCCACCCTTGGCGACCCTCGCACCGGAGCGCACGGTGTACATCGGCGGGCTGTCCAAGAGTGTCGCCACCGGTTTACGCGTGGGCTTTATCGCTGCGCCTATGGCTTGGGTGAGCGGCTTGGAGCGCACGATCATGGCCACCACCTGGAACGTGCCGGGGGTGATGAGCGCGATTGCGGTGGGCTGGCTCGAGGACGGCACGGTGGCGCAACTGGAGGCGCAAAAGCGTGCGGATGCCCAGGCTCGTCAAGCGTTGGCAGCACAGGTGCTGAGGGGCGTGAAGACCATCAGTCACCCGTCCTCCTACTTTCTGTGGCTACCGTTGGCGGAAGACGCCCGCGCCGATCAGGTCGCCATGACCTTGCAGCGCGCTGGCATCTCGGTTTCAACCGCCGAACCGTTCGCGGTCTCGGCCCAGGTGCCCCACGCGCTGCGCCTGGCCCTGGGTTCGGTGCCCATGGCGGCATTGCGTGAGGCGCTGGTGAAGGTGCGCAAGGTGGTGGCGTGGTGAGGTTTGCTCAGTACTTGTAAGCCTGGCGCCCAATCAGCAGCCATTGGCCGTGCTGTTTTTGCCAAACCTGAAAGTTGTCGATATCGGTTGGTGTGTCCACACCGCTGTTCACCGCCAGGGCATGGAAGTGGTTGCGCACCAGGGCGGTATCGCCGTTGAGGGTGATGGTCTGGTTTTGCATCTCCAAGGTTTTGAATGCGCTGGTATGGGTTTCCAGGTCGGCAATGAATTGCGCCTTGTTTTGCACCTTGCCGCTGGAGTGGCCGTAGGTCAGCTTGTCGGACGTCAGTGCATGAAGCTGCTTGAGGTCCAGATGCAGCATGGCTTGGGTCAATTGATCGACTGCCTGGGCTACATCCCTCTCGGCGGCGCCGGGCGCGGCGGCGACGTAGCCGGAGAAGAGGCACAGAAATCCGATCAGCACTTTGAAGTTGGACATGGGTGTTTCCTTATTGTTGTTAAGAAATACGACGAGGTATGTCGTCGTACAACCATGCAATATTCTCAAGGCGGAAGGAAAGTGAAATTTTGCAGGAGCTTGAGGTGAGTAGGCGCTAGAGTGTTCATCACATCCGCGCAGCCGAGGTACATCATGGATTTTGACTGGCACAGCGACGTCATCACCCGCGCTACACCCGTCACCCCTAGCTATAAAAACACCCAGAACGTGCGCCGCTTTATGCTTGAGCAGTGTGGCCCGGCGTTCAAGTTCAACCGTCCATTCATGGCGTGGATTCGTAACGGCGCACCCAAAACTTTGGGGGATGTGGTGGAGGAGTGGCAGCGTCGCAACGAGGTGCTTCGGTCCTCGCACCACGGTGTTTGAACTGAAATATGAACAAAAAGTGTGGGAGCGGGCTTGCTGTGGCGAGGGAGCTTGCTCCCGCTCGACAGCGCAGCTGGAGCCGGCTTTTTGGGGGCGCTACGCACCCCAGCGCAAGCAAGCTTGCTCGCCACAGCAAGCCCGCATTTGAGTGAGGAGCCCAGCTAGATAGCCGCCAGCGGTGGCGTACGCGGCGGGATCATCCGTTTGCTGCCGGTGGCTTCGAACGCCGAGGCAAAGCGCAACAGCGCCGAATCGTCATAGGCACGCCCGGCGAAGGTCAGCCCCACCGGCATGCCGATGTCTGCCATCACGCCCATCGGCACGGTGACGGTGGGCACGCCCAGGTGGCGGATGGCGAGGTTGCCGTTGGCCACCCACACGCCGTTGCTCCAGGCAATGTCGGCAGACGCTTCGTTCACATCGGCATCCGCCGGGCCTACGTCGGCCACGGTGGGGAACAGCACGGCGTCCAGCCCGAGGGTGTCCATCCAGTCTTCCAGGTCCAGGCGCCGGGTTTGCTCCAGGCCGCGCAGGCCATCGGGCACGGTGCTGATCTGGTCCCATGGCGTGATGCCGCGTTGGGCCATGCGCACGTATTCGTCCATGCCGGCGGCCAGGTCGTCTTCACGGTTGGGCAGGGTGCCGGGGTCGTGGGGGAAGATGCTCGGCCCGTCCACATCGGCCAGGCGGTTCAGGTGCGGGTCGCCGTTGGCACGCAGGAAATCATCGAAGGCCCATGCAGACAGCTCCCACAGCTCGTCGTGGAGGAACTCTTTAGAGACCAGGCCACGGGTAAACACCGTCGGCGCGCCGGGGCGGTCGCCTTCGCAGTTGGACACCAGCGGGAAATCCACTTCGATCACTTCGGCACCCGCCGCTTCCAATGCCTGGCGCGCGGCTTGCCACAGTTCGATCACCGTGGCGCGGGTGTGGATCTTTTGTCCGGTCGGGCCGCCGATACCCGGTTTTTCGCTGGTGCCAGCATCCGGGTCGGCGTTGATGTACATGCGCGGCACGCCAAAGCGCTTGCCGGCCAGGTTTTCGCTGTCGACTGCCAGCGCCGCGTAGGACACCGGGCGCACCGAGGTGACGCTGGGGATCGGCACCCAGGGTTGCAGGCGCCACAGGTCACCACGTGTGTCCGGGTCTTCGGCCACCACGACGTCGAGCACTTCCAGCAGGTCGGCCATGGTGCGTGCATAAGGCACCACCACGTCCATGGTCGGGGTCAGTGGCCAGTTGCCGCGCACCGAAATCACGCCACGGGACGGCGTGTAGGCACACAAGCCATTATTGGAGGCCGGGCCGCGACCGCTGGACCAGGTTTCTTCAGCTAGCCCGAACGCGGCAAAGCTGGCGGCGGTGGCGGTACCAGCGCCGTTGGAGGAACCCGACGCAAACGGCGCGGTGAGGTAGTCGGCGTTGTAGGGGCTTTCGGCGCGACCGTACACGCCGCGCTGCATACCGCCATTGGCCATCGGCGGCATGTTGGTCTTGCCCAGGCAGATAGCGCCACCGGCACGCAGACGCTCAATGGTGAAGGCATCGCGCTGGGCCACCAGCTTGGCAAACGCCGGGCTGCCGGATGCAGCCGTCAACCCCTTGACCAGGTAACTGTCCTTGGCGGTGTAAGGAATGCCATCCAGCGGCCCCAGGGTTTGCCCCTTGGCGCGGCGTGCATCAGACGCCTGGGCTTCTATGAGCGCATCGGGGTTGCGTACCACCACGGCGTTCAGTGCAGTGGCCGTCTGCGGGCCATCGTAGGCATCGATCCGCGCCAGGTACGCCTGCACCAGTTCAACTGCCGTGGTCTGGCCGGCTTCAAGCGCAGCGCGCAATTGGGCAATGGAGACTTCAGTAACTTGCATCACGTTTTTTTCGCCGCCTTCAAGTGGGGGTATGGCGGCAGTCTACGTACAGATATTTCACAAAACCAGCGCGGCATACTTCGTGTAGGCGGCGGGAACGACATCACCAAGCAAGGCGTCAGCAACATTGCGAGTGGCCGCCCTTTATCGCTAAGGTGGCCGCGTTGATTAACGTTGCACTTCAAGGAAGAGACCATGCACAGACCTTATATCGCCCTGGCTGCCTTGCTCGGGTTTACCCTCTATACGGTGGCGACCATGCTCACGGCAGAGCAGTCACTGCTGGCATTTGGATGGGAACTGATGTCCCGGCCCGATACGGCGCAGGTGGTGATTGACCTGTATCTGATGGCGGTGCTGGCGTGTGTGTGGATGTACCGGGATGCGCGTGGGCGAGGGCGGTCGATGGCCTCAGTGCTGCCGTATTTTTTACTGACGGCAGTGTTTGTGTCGGTAGGGCCGCTGCTCTATATCGTGGTTAATGGGTTTTCCCGGCGAACGCTCAACTAAGCCTGTATGGCAAGGGCGCAAGCTCCCTTGCCATGGGTAGTGCGCGGCCTTCAGGGATTAAGGAACGCTTGGTAGTTGTCCTTGGTGATCTGCTGATAAGGAATCGTCAGCTCCGCCGTGTACGGCTGCTGCTTGACCATCTTCACCGCCAGGTCGATGGAACCCACTGCCTGGCCCTTGTTGTCCTGGTACACCGTGACCAACAACTGGCCTTTTTTCACCGCGTCCAATCCCGCTGCGCCGCCGTCACTGCCGGCCACTAGGATGTCCTTACCCGGCTGCATGCCTGCCTGGCTGATAGCCATGGCCGCGCCAATCGCCATTTCATCGGCATTCGCGGCCACGGCATCGATTTTGCGCCCTGATACGATCCAGTTGTTCATCAGGTCAATCGCCTTGCCACGCTGCCATTCGGCGCTTTGCTCCTCGACGATCTTGATGTCGGGGTAGTCCTTCAGCACGCTCTTCACCCCCAGCGTGCGGTTATGGGTGGCGTTGTTGGACAGCAGCCCGAGCATGATCGCCAGGTTGCCCTTGCCGCCCATTTTCTCGGCCAGGTAGCGCATCTGGATTTCGCCGGCCTTGATCTCGTCCGAACCGACATAGCCCACGCCCGCTGGTACCTCCTTGAACTCCGGGCGGCGGTTGACGTACACCAGCGGGATCTTGGCCTGCTGGGCATTGAGCGTCATCTTCTGGGTGGCCGCTGTGTCCACCGCGTTGACGATAATCGCGTCCATGCCCTGGGCGGTGAAGTTTTGCACCTGATTGAGTTGTCGCACCACATCGCCCTGGGCGTCTTCAAACTGCAGGGTGACATCGGGCAGTTCCCTGGCGTGGGCGGCCATGTAGTCGCGCATTTGTGCGAGGAATACGTCGTCCACCTGGGCGATGCTCACGCCGATGCGAATGTCGGCCAGCGCCCAAGGGCTGAACGCCAGGACTAACAGTGCCGCAAGGAGTTGCTTCTTCATGGTTTTGCTCCGTTGTTTTTGTTGTTGTCAAAGCAGGGCGGTTTACGCTTGGCGTTTGGCCCGTAGCTGCACCACGGCGGCGGCGAAGTCCGAGCACGGCCAGCGTTCGTCGAGGGCTTGCAGCATCAGCTGTTGCCCGGTTTGTGGGGCCAGGCCCCTCAAGGGTGGGTCGGTGTCGAGGTTGGTGGGGAAGGAGTACCCGTCTGCGGTACAGGCGACCACGGCGTGGGCATCCAGGTTGGGGTTGGCGAGCAGCACCGGGTACACCGCCAGCATCATGCGGTCGCGGTCGATGGCTTCCATCGGCTTGCCGAACGCCGAGGAGATTTGCAGCAGGTTAGCCATGCGCTGGCGATCGGCCGTGCGGTTGGTGCCGGCGGCATGGAACAGCGCCGGGTTGAAGAACAGCAAGTCGCCCTTGTTCAGCGGCAATTGCACCGCGTGTTGCTGGAAGTAGTCGATAAACTCCGTGCGACGCCACGCCAGGTACCCCAAGGCGTACTGCTGGGAAAAGGGCAGCAGTTGGGTGGGGCCGGTTTCCAGCGGCATATCCGAGTGTGCGATAGCACCTTGCAACGTCAAATGTTGGGACAGCGCATGCAGCGGCAGCGGAAAACGTTCGACCACATCGTTGGTCTGAAAACCCAGGTGATAGTCACGGTGCGGCTGCTGCGCCTGGCCACCTGGATGCACCACATTGACTTGCGCCGTGACTTGAAAGCCCGGCCCCAACCAGGCTTCGGCAATCAACCCCAGCAGAGGGTTGGCGTAGTACTCGGCAAAAGACTCGGGGGACTGTAAGGCCGCCTTCTGCAACGCGTTCCAGATCCTGCCATTGCTACCGGCCTTGGCAAAGTGATCGGCAGCCACGCCTTGGGCGGCTTCATGGGCAAAGATCGCGTCGAAGACCTGGCTGTGGCGGTCCACCACTTCCAGGTCTTCATAGGCTTGGCGCACCACCATTACGCCGGGCCCGTCACGGAACAGGTAATGCAGCTCGTTCATGACGACCAGGCGGTCGCTGTTGCGCAAGGTGTGGGCCTGATAGATCGGCACACTGCCTTGTACCTCAAGGCACAGCGGGTAGTCGCTGGCGTTGGTGCGCTGCGCACAGATCCGGCTGAAGTCGGCCAGGCGCACCGCGTCGCCGTTTACGAAAGCCGACATCACACACCTCCTGGAAGGCTCAGGGCCTGGTGAGGTTGCGGGGTGCTGCTGTCGGTGCAGCCGACCACGCCCTGTTCCAGGTCGATGACCGCGCCGCTCATCATTCCCGACTCGGCGGACAGCAAAAATGCCACGCTGCGCGCCACCTCTTCGGGCTTGAGCAGGCGCCCAAACGGTTGGGCGCGTTCGGCTTCGGCCAGCCAGCCGTCCTGGGCGCCGTGGTACTGGCGCTGGATCTGATCCTCGTGGGGCGTGTCCATCCAGCCGATGTTCAGGCCATTCACGCGGATGCGGTTGCGCAAGGCACTGAACGCTACGTTCTTGGTCAGGATCGCCAGCGCGCCCTTGGACGCCGCGTAGGCACTCAAGAACGATTGCCCACCATGGCCGGTAACGCTCTGGATATTGACGACCGCACCTGCGACACCGTTGCTGATCATCAGCTTCAACGCTTCCTGCATGAGGAAAAACGGCGCCCGTACATTGACCGCAAACAAGCGCTCGAACAGCTCCGGCGAGGTGTCGAGAATGGTGCCGCGGTCAGACATGCCGGCGCAGTTCACCAAGCCGTGCAAGGTGCCGAAATGGACGCGCGCTGCTTCGATGATAGCGCGGCAGTCTTCGACCTTTTCCAGGTCGGCCTCGACAAAAAATGCCTGGCAATCCAACTGGGCCAGCTGGCGCACCTGCGCGTCGCCCTCGGTACGGCGACGCCCGCAAATGATCAGCCCGGCCGCACCACGGCGAGCCAGGGTATGGGCCACCGCCGCGCCGAGGCCCTGGGTGCTGCCGGTGACGACAAAGTATTGGCCGCTGAACGAGGTCGCAAGATCGGTGTGGGGCATTGGGGTTCTCCTGGAATTTTTGTTGTTTTGCTGGCCCGGCTCGACGCCGGGCAAAACTGAGACTAGCATTGCAAAACCTCAATAACGCCCAAAAAAGACCTCAAAAACACCTCAGGCGAAACCCATGCTCGAACGCGCAAAACACTTTTCCATCAAGCAACTCGCCACCCAGGCTGGCGTCAGCAAGGCCACGGTGGACCGCGTGTTGCACCAGCGCGGCAGCGTGCACGCCCAGACACGGCGGCGTATCGAGCAGGCATTGGAGGAGTTGGAATCCCAGGAAAAAAATGGCTTGGCCGTGGGGCGTACCTTCCATGTGGACGTGATCATGCACACGCCCCAGCGTTTCAGCGCGGCGGTGCAGGCGGCGATCGTTGGCCAATTGGCCAGCCTGGCACCGTTTCGCATCGCGCCACGTTTTCACCTGTTCGAGGAGATCGAGCCCCAGGCCATGCATGACCAACTGCTGCGCTGCCTCGACACGGGCAGCCAGGGCGTGGTGCTCAAGGCTGCGGATGAGCCGGCGGTGAACCTGGCCGTCAAGCAGCTGATTGCGGCCGGTATTCCGGTGGTGACCTTGGTCACCGACCTGCCCCAAAGCGAGCGCATCGGCTATGTGGGCATGGACAATCGCACGGCCGGCCAGACAGCGGCCTACCTGATGTCGCGCTGGCTGCCGACCGAGGCGCAGGACGTGGCGGTGGTTATCGGCAGCGAATTGTTCCGCGGCGAAGAAGAGCGCGAGATGGGTTTTCGTACCTGGCTGCGTGGCCGCGCCGAGTACCTGCGAGTACTGGATATCAGCGGCGGCTACGGCGTGTATGAGCGCACCTTTGAGCGAGTGACCCAAGCCTTGCTCCAGCACCCCGGGCTGAAGGCGGTGTACAGCGTCGGCGGTGGCAACCGCGCAATTGTCGACGCGTTTACCGCCCAGGACCGTCCATTGGAGGTGTTCATCGGCCACGACCTTGACGAAGAAAACCGCCAACTGCTGAGGGAAGAAAAAGTCGCGGCGATCATCGATCACAACCTGCAGATCGATGCCCGCCACGTATTCCTGCACATCCTGCACTACCACCGGCTCTGGAAGGCCGGGCCGATTGCGCCGTCACAGGTGCAGATCGTCACGCCGTTCAACCTGCCGGACTGAAGCGCTGAAATACCACATCCAATAACAATCCAGGAGTTCGACCATGCTACGTATCGCCGTTCTAGGTGCCGGGCGCATCGCCAAGATCCATGCCGCCAACGTTGCCGCCCATCCCAATGCCACGCTGGCGCTGGTGGCCGATCCCTGGCGCGCAGGTGTCGATGCCTTGAGCACCCAGTTGGGGTGTGAAGCCGCGTATGACTGCGCCGCCGTGCTGAGCCGCGAGGACATCGATGCGGTGGTGATCGGCACGCCCACCGACACCCACATCGACCTGTTGCTGGCTGCGGTGGCCCAGGGCAAGGCGGTGCTCTGCGAAAAACCCATCGACCTGGACATCGCCAAGGCGCGCAGCGCGGCGCAAACCGTGGAGCGCCAGGGCGGCAAGGTAATGCTCGGTTTCAACCGGCGCTTCGACCCAGACATGCTGCGCCTGCGCCAGGCGCTGGACGCCGGCCAGATCGGCGTCGTGCGCCAGGTGATCATCACCAGTCGCGACCCTGGCCTGGCACCGCGTGACTATCTGGAACACTCTGGCGGGATCCTGCGCGACATGACCATCCATGACTTTGACACCGCTCGCCATTTGCTCGGCGAGGAACCGGTAGAAGTCAGCGCCTTCGCCAGTCGCCTGGTGGACCCGACCCTGGAGCAGATCGACGACTACGACAGCGTCATGGTTTTGCTACGCACCGCTTCGGGCAAACAATGCCATATCAACTGCTGCCGCCAGGCGGTGTATGGCTATGACCAGCGCGTAGAAGTTTCCGGCGCCAGCGGCGTGCTGCTGACCGACAATCACCGGCCCAGCACCGTGCGCCATTGGAGCGCTGAGCACACCGAAGCGCTGGAGCCGTTGCAGCATTTTTTCCTTGAGCGTTACGCGGATGCGTATCGCAATGAGCTGACGCAGTTCATCGATGCGTTGAACGAGGGGCGCGAGTTGCCCACCAGTATGCGCGATGGCCTGTATGCGTTGCATCTGGCTGATTGTGCGTTGGAGTCGGTGAAGACCGGGCGCAGTGTGAGGGTCGGTCATGACCTGTAGCACGGCTGGGGGGTAGCTTACGTGGCCAGCGATGCGCTGTGGGTGCGGGCTTGCTCGCGAAGGCGGTGTGACAGTCAAGAACCTCATAGGTTGTGCCACCGTCTTCGCGAGCAAGCCCGCTCCCACATTTGGGGGGCGTGGAGTCAGTCAGGTACCCGTTGGCTTGCAGTCCAGCCCAACCAATCAGACCCCCTTGGTAGAAGGCAGCAGCACCGTCAGGATACCCACCAGCGGCAGGAACGAGCACAGCTTGTACACGTATTCGATGCCGTGATGGTCAGCGAGCATCCCGAGCAGCGCCGCGCCGATCCCGCTGAAGCCGAACATCAGGCCGAAGAATATCCCGGCGATCATGCCCACATTGCCCGGCACCAATTCCTGGGCAAACACCACGATGGCCGAGAACGCCGAGGCGATGATAAAGCCGATGACCACGCTGAGTACGGCGGTCCAGAACAGGTCGACGTAGGGCAGGGCCAGGGTGAACGGTGCGGCGCCGAGGATCGAGAACCAGATGACTTTCTTGCGGCCGATCTTGTCGCCGATCGGGCCGCCGGCGAAGGTGCCCACGGCCACTGCGCCGAGGAACAGGAACAGGTACATCTGCGAGCTGGCTACCGACAGCTGGAATTTCTCGATCAGGTAGAACGTGAAGTAACTGGTCAGGCTGGTCATGTACCAGTATTTGGAGAACACCAGCACAGCCAATACCACCAGGGCGAAGGTCACGCGGCCTTTGGACAAACCGTGGGTCGCCTGGCTGCCTTGCTTGAGCTTGAACAGGTTGAGGTGGTGGCGGTACCAGCGGCTCAAACCGTACAGCACCAGGATGGCGAACACCGCAAACAGGCCGAACCAGGCAATGTGGCTTTGGCCGTAGGGAATGATGATCGCCGCCGCCAGCAACGGGCCGAAAGCGCTGCCGGTGTTGCCGCCGACCTGGAAGGTCGATTGCGCCAAGCCGTAGCGCCCACCGGAAGCCAGGCGTGCGACGCGGGAGGTTTCCGGGTGGAAGGTCGATGAGCCCACACCCACCAGCGCCGCCGCGAGCAATATCGCCGGGAAGTTGCCGACAAAGGCCAGCATCAGGATGCCGATCAAGGTGCACACCATGCCCGCTGGTAATAACCAGGGTTTGGGGTGGCGGTCGGTGTGGTAGCCGATCCACGGTTGCAGCAGGGAGGCGGTCAACTGGAAGGTCAGGGTGATCAGGCCGACCTGGGTGAAGCTCAGGCCGTAGTTGGCCTTGAGCATCGGGTAGATCGATGGCAGCACAGCCTGGATCAAGTCATTGATCAGGTGCGCCAGGGCACAGGCGCCCAAGACGCGCATGACTAAGGGGCTTACTTGCGGGCTGGTCGAAGGTGCGGCGGGTGACGCTGTGACTGTGGACATGCGGGCATTCCGTACAAGGCAGCTGACAGGCGTGGAGGCGGGCGGCGGTGATGTGAACCGCCACTCCATCTGGACTCGGCGTTTATGCTAGATTCGGCGCCAATGCCTGTCTCGCGCAATTCGGGCAGAAACCATCGCAAAAAGGGCGAAATGATCAAATCACTGGATAAATTTCTGCGAGAAATCGATGAGGGCGACTGGGCCGTCATCAGCTCGGCCACTGATTACCCCGAAAACTGGGTGATCCCCGAACACAGCCACAACAAGCACCAACTGCTGTACGCCATTGGCGGTGTGATGGTGGTGTACTCGGCCCTGAGGCAATGGACGGTGCCGCCCAATCGTGGCTTCTGGATGCCTTGCGGTCAAGTTCACTCACTGCGTTGCGTGGGTACGCTGAAGATGCGCAGCGTGTTCGTGCGCCCGGACAGCTTCCCCAACCTGCCGGCCGAGCCCAAGACGGTGACGGTCTCGCCGTTGCTGAGTGAACTTATCAAGGCCTCGGTGAGCCTGAAACCGCCGTATGCCGAGGATTCACGCGACGCGAGGATCATGCACCTGATTCTTGATGAACTGGCTATCCTGCCGGCTTTGCCGCTGTCTTTGCCGCAGCCTGCGGACCCGCGCCTGAGCCCGATCTGCCTGGCGTTGCAGGATGAACCGAGTGATGCCTCCACCGTGGCCGACTGGAGTGCGCGGTTGGGATTGGACCAGACCACCATCCAGCGCCTGTTCCGTAAGGAAACCGGCATGACCTTCGGCCAATGGCGCCAGCAGGCGCGGTTGCTGCTGGCGCTGGAGCGCATTGCGGTGGGGGAGAAGATCATTGATGTGGCGTTTGAATTGGGCTACGAAAGCCCCAGCGCTTTTACCAGCATGTTCAAGAAACAGTTTGGCAAAACGCCGAGTCATTTTTTCAAATAGCGTCGCTCGCCATGCGCGCGTGAGCAGGGCGCCGGGATGCCAGGTAAGCCAGCAGTGTGGCGACTACCAGCAAGGCGGCGCTCAACTCGAAGGTGGCCTGATAACCGCTCAAGTCGAATGCCACACCACCGACGGTGGCACCGGCGGCAATCGCCAACTGGATGATGGCGACCATCAACCCCCCGCCGGCCTCAGCGTCGTCGGGCAAGGTGCGCGCCAGCCATGTCCACCAGCCAACCGGTGCAGCTGTCGCTACCAGGCCCCAGCAGCCCAACAGCAGAGTGGTGACAATCGCTGAACCGCCGAACCCCACCAGCGCAAGGGCAATGCCGGCCATGATCAACGGAATGGCAATCAGCGTCGGGTACAGGTGACGCTTGAGCAAATGCTCAATCAACACCGTACCCGCCAGGCCGGCCAGGCCGAGCACCAGCAGCATCAGCGACAGGGTGGACACCTCGACCCGGGTCACGCCTTCCAGGAATGGCCGCAAGTAAGTGAACAGCATGAATTGGCCCATGAAGAACAGGCTGACGGCGCACATGCCCACGGCCACCTTGGAGTTTTTCAGCAGGCGCAGCGCATTGCCGGTGTTCGCTGCGCCGCTGTGCTTGAGCGCAGGCAAGCTCAGCCACAGCCAGGCCAGCGCAATCACGGCGACCGGCACCACGCAAAAAAATGCGCCGCGCCAGCCAATCAGGCCGCCAAGAAAGCTGCCCAGCGGCGCCGCGATCACCGTCGCCAGGGCGTTGCCACCGTTGACGATGGCCAAGGCCCTTGGCACTTGGGCGGGCTCGACCAGGCGCATTGCCGTGGCCGCCGACAGCGACCAGAAACCGCCAATCGCCACCCCAATCAATGCGCGCCCGAACATGAACACCGCGTAATTCGGTGCGAACGCCACCACGCTGCCAGAGAGGATCATCAGCAGGGTCAGGGCCATCAGCAGGCGCTTGCGATCCATCCTCGCGGCAACCGCCGCGATCACCAGGCTGGTGAGCAAGGCAAACACCCCGGACACGGAAATGCCCTGGCCGGCCTGGCCTTCAGTGATGTGCAAGTCAGCGGCCAGCGGTGTGAGCAGGCTGACCGGCATGAACTCGGAGGCGACCAAGGCAAACGCCGCGAGCGACATCGCCAGCACCGCGCCCCAGCGTTGCGGTTGAGGGATAACGGAGCTCACTGCAAGTGGCTCTGGAAGAAGGTGGTGAGCGTGTCAAACGGGATCAGTTCGACGCGGTCGTACAGGTCTACATGGCCGGCGTTGGGGATGATCAGCAATTGCTTGGGCTCGGCGGCGCGTTGATAGGCGTCTTCACTGAATTCACGGGAGTGCGCGTTGGCCCCGGTAATCAGCAGCAGTGGGCGCGGCGAGATCGTCTCGATATCGTTGAAGGGGTAGAAGTTCATGAACTTGACGTTACTGGTCAGCGTCGGCCGGGTGGTGATCTGCGATGAGGCGCCTGCCGGGGTGACTTCGCCGCGGGGGGTGCGGTAGAAGTCGTAGAACTCGTCGCCGACCGGGTCGCCGGTAAGGCTCTGCGGCGTGCCACCGGTGTAGAGGGTCTCGCCGCCCTGGAACTCTACATAGCGCTGGTTGGCGGCCTGGCGCAGGATCTGCTGGCGCTGTTGCAAGGTCATGCCGTGCTTGAGGCCATTGCGGTTGGCCGCGCCCATGTCGTACATGCTGACGGTGGCGATTGCCTTGAGACGCGGATCGATCTTCGCAGCACTGATCACAAAACTGCCGCTGCCACAAATGCCGATGGCACCGATGCGTTCCCGGTCGACCTGTGGGCGAGTGCCGAGAAAGTCCACGGCGGCGCTGAAGTCTTCAACGTAGAGGTCGGGCAACACCGCGTTGCGTGGTGTGCCGGCGCTTTGGCCCCAGAACGACAGGTCCAGGGACAGGGTCACGAAGCCCTGTTCAGCCATTTTGGTGGCGTAGAGGTTGGCGCTTTGCTCTTTGACGGCGCCCATCGGGTGGCCGACGACCAGGGCTGCGTGCTTTGAGCCTGGGGCAAGGTGCCTGGGCATGAGCAGCGTGCCTGCGACCTGCATGCCGTATTGATTGTTGAAGGTGACAGGTTCGGCCGTCACTGTGTCGCTGCTGTAGAAGTTATCCGCACCGTTAGACATATCGGCTCCAAATGAAGAAAGAGAAGTCACCAACAAACCCAGGGCGAGCAAGAGGCGTTTCATAGGGGTGTTCCTCGTGAAGTGTTCGCACATTTTCCGGGTGACGGCAGGGCTTCTGTAGTGCATTTGAGTGGATTACTTGCCTGATCCTCTGAGTTTCAGGGCCAGGTGACGACGCCCGTGACTTGCGCGGGTAAAGTGCAATGAAGCATTGAAAGTGTTTAGGAGTGAGTTAAATGGAGGGGGGTGAGCGAGGTAATCATGGGACACTCCGGGAGAAACCGGGAGAAGGTGATCAGGAATTGCAATTCTATTACGGTGTGAGCAACTGACCTTTGAAGCCTGACCAGCCGGTTTGTCCCCGGCCAGCCCTCCCTTTATTCCTCGTCATCCGATGCAAATAGGTCCCCTTGATTACGGGCTATGACCGCCAGTCGCATCCTTTTTACCACTTTATAGACAAACTGCACCGAGAGATTGTGTTTCATGGCGATCTCGCGCTGGTTATGGCCTGTCCATTCATCAAAGATTTGCAGGTGCAACTTCGAAGCTTGCAGGTGGACGCCTTTCGGGATGTACAGCACCTGGCCTCCCCACACAGCCGCCATGTGCATCGCAACCTCATTGCCGTGCGCCTCGGCAACCTCTGGACTGAGGCTTAATGTTTGCCTGGCAGATTCAGCCACGTGGGCTGCCAGAGCTTGGAGTAGTTCGCCCGGAGCGCTGCAAGGGTCTTTCATATAGCCTCCTTGTCGGCTACGCGGTTATACCATTGCTTCAGATTTTCAATCACCCGGCTTCCCTGAGCAGTGGATAGCCATTGCAGTGCTGAGACGCGGGTCATGCTTTGTACAAACTTCGCCAACGCTGCCTCAGAAGGATCGCGCACGGCGCCCAGGCCATGTAGTTCCAACCACAATGAGCGAATCTTCTTTGATTGAGCGTCGTCAGCCATTGGACGTTTCTGTGCTTTGTTTGGCCGAACCTTGAAGCCACGCTGCTTGAGCTGTTCCAAAACCTTATGCAGGTTTGGAACGCTCAAGTCAGCGGTGGACGTAGCGCCGTCCAATCCCGTCATGCCAGCTAACAGGAGGCGATAGGTATCGTCATCCATGCGCAACTCGCGTCGAGCAACGTGGATCAGCTTGATCAGACGCAGGCGGTTCGGGTTGGACGGCGCGGCTTTCACTGGTCACCTCCTTTCATCGAGCGTGTGTTGCCGTTCTGCTGGTTACGAGCGGCATGAATCCGTTGCCGGATCTTGCTGCATTTGGCGTGATTACCAGTGTTACGGGGGCGCTGGCATTGATCGCAGATCGCCAGGAACTCCAGTACACCGGCTGAGAGTTTCCCCGTGCTGTTCATGCCCATTTTTGTCGCCTCATCAGCTCAATAGCGGCCTGCTGCGGATCTTCAATGTCGCCGTAAGACAATTCGCGGATGAAGTCCTCCATTTCGAGTTTGTCGTCCAGTGCATGACCCGAAGACCACGCGGCCACTCGCCCTTCGCCGATTGCCCGAGGCACTTCATTACCCAAGCCTTCAACTACTAGGGTGTCGTACTTCTTTTCTGCAGCGCTCATGTCAAACCCCCCATGGTCAAGCGTGCGCGAGGCTGATGGTTCACCGCCTGGTGCAGTTGGGCGGACTTGCCCGCTTCATAGCCCGCGTCACCGGCGCCCTCATTGCGCGCTTTGACCTTGCGCCGCTTGAGTTCAACGCTTTTTACGTCTGGATGATGTTTTTTCATGAAGGCGTCAATCGCTTCGGCGATGTTGTCTTCTACGCCCGCAAACGCCTGAATTTTGCTGTGAACTGCATCCAACCAACCATTGGCGAAGGCATCCCCTCTGGCGACCTTCGTAGAGCGTTTGCAACGCTTTTGTGTGTCCAAAAAGTCACGACGGGCCTTTTGTAGCTGACGAGCCAGCACTTGGTATGCGTAGCCGGACAGTTCCGGCGCGGCTGAACAGCCAATAAAGATGAAGCGAGCAGCACTCCACTGAGGGTTGGAAATAAGGATCATGGTGCCGAACGCATCTGCACAGACTTGCGCAAGACGCACACGCCAGACAGGAGGCGAACCCTCCGAGCCCGCAAGAATCGTGTGTTCGCTCGCCATGCTGGCAAGTACGTCACCCACTTCCAGGTTGTACATTTCCATCAGCTTGTGCGCTTGGCGCAGCGCGGTTTCAGCTTCGTGCGGATTGCTGGTTTTGGACTTGGCCATCTCCAGGCACTTCTTGATTTTCTCCAGAGTGCGGTTGTTGTCCATGTCACTTTTCCTCCGAATCTGTGTCGCGGCTGACGTTCTTCGTCACCGTCAGTGGGAACTTGCCAAACAGATCAAGGGCCGTGGCGCAGCCCGCCTTGAAGCCTTTGCGTTCATCGCCCACAAGCAGGACTTGCTGTCCATTTGCGCCGCGTAATACCAACTCGGTATCGGCTGGCGCCTGCACAATCATCTGCAGTTTCTGGACATGATTGGAATGCCACTGCTGAAGCCATTTGAGGATCTCTACGACCTCTGGGTCGCGGGTGGTTACAGTCACTTGATCGGCCATGTCACATACCCTCCAGAGGGGTGATACGCCACTTGCTATGCAGGCGCCCAACAGGTGTGCATGGCAGGCGTTCAACGCCAGCGGACACGCCTGGAAAGAGCTTTTCAGCCAGGCGCTTCACTGGGTATTCATAGTCATGGGTGCAAGACACACGCTTGCCCCGCACAGTGCCGGTAACGTAACCATCACCGTCCTGTCGTACCGAAACCTCTACCGGTACCAGCGGTTGTATCGAACGCACCGGGTACTTAATGCATTGGTCACGGGTATCCCCAGCGCGGAGAAACTCCACCAAACTGCCCACCTTAAGGCTTGCCAGGTTTACGACTCTTACTCCAGTCCACAGGCCGGAGTGGTAAGGCCAGCTTCCGGTGACGATGCCAGCCTCATCGACGGTCCACACCAGGAAGTCCTGGTGGTGATCCTGAAACTCAATCAGCGTCTGGCTCATATCAGATGCTCCTGTGCACGGGACTGGGTATGGCAAGTTCGATCTGTTCGACAGAGCAACCAAAATCACTCAGCGTCAGCACCAGTTCGAGCCCCTGGTTAAGGGCTAGGAGCGACCACCAGACGCAGAAACAGAACCAAACGCTTTTCGGTATTTTGTGCAAAGCGATAGTGGGACCATCTTTAGATATATGCATGTCACACCACCGCCAGGTCGAGAGGGATTGCTTTGTAGTTGTCCGAGTCGCCGATCCGCTCATACACGCGGATGTAAACGGCACTGCCCGAGACCATGATGGAGTCCTTCACGGCCTTCATAGCGGCCTTCCAGTTATCGTCATCTATCTCCAGGCGTAACAAGTCCAGGACATCGGAGGTTTTGATCTGCCCACTACGGTTGGGGCTGAACACCCGGTCGACGATAGCCATCAGATGAGTGTCTGCCCCCTTGCTCCAAGCTCGGATGCAGTCATAAACCAGCACCTTTGCCACTTCCATTTCCTCGGTGAACGTCAGCCGGTCGGCATATGAGCGCTGCACCTTGTATTGGCCGTCATACGTGGCGATGGTCACATTGCCCTTCTTGCCGCCCATCTGAACGCCGTAGCGCTCACCGGCAATGCTGATTAAGTCAGCCACGTCGCCGAGGGATTTTTTCTTGAAGTCCTTCAGCGCCAGGCTTAGCGCCTTGGCCGCTTCTGCAAGCTCGCGGGCCACCTGGTCGCGCAGCTTGTCTTGGTCGCGCACCTGGCCCTCAGGGACCAAGTGCCCCATGGCGTTACGCATATAGCCCTGCTGGATATCGGTATCAGACATGGTCGCTCTCCTTTGTAAGAGCTTGAAGATGCAAGGTGGCCCATTGGCAGGTTTCATCGGCGCTCACGCCTTGAGCCTGTACAACAACCCGCTCAACCCCACCAGTTTTGTCGTAAACGGTGATCATCCAGCCAACGACGCTGTTAAAGCCGATCTCCAGCCATAGGTCGGGGCGCAGACTCAGTGCGGCGTCAAAGGCCGTTACCAAACCGGCCAACTGGGTGACGTGTTCGCTGCACTCGGCGTGCAGGTGGCTGATAACCTGGTGCAGATGTTGAATAGCGTCCGAGAAGCGACCACCAGCAATGGCCGTATGGGCCGCTTCTAGCGACCGAGCTGAATCAGGCACCTGCTCGGCATGATCCAGCAGCACCACCAAATGCTTCATGGTTTCCTGCCAGAACAACGCTGGGGTTTCGGATTCAACAGCCGCTTTCAGGGCTTTAATCGAAATACCGAGGGCGTGATTCATCAGTGCACCGACCTTGCGGCCCGCGCCGCCTTCTGTTGCTGATAGTGGGCGGCGAGTCGTTGCAACTCGCTGTGGATTTCGCTGTAGCTACCCGCGACCTGCAACTGGGCCAACTTGACCAGGATGCGATCCAGTTTGTTGACGTACTCTTTCAGCTCAATGATCTGCAGGTCTTTCCTGAACAGTTCACCGGTAGCGTGTTTGAGTTCATCGCGTACCTGCTTGTCAGTGAGAAGATTCGGGTTACACAGGGTCGAGCAGGCGTGAACAATGACTTCGCTCATAGCTCTTGCTCCCGACCTTTATTCAGCACACGCATTTCATCGATACAGACGAAAGCATTGAGGGTGCAACCGCATGATTCGCAACTAACCACGATATCAATCAGGTTGTTGTCATGAGCTGCAGACTCTGTGGTTACTGTTAGTGGGACAGCACAGGTGTCACACTTGATATCGAGCTGGCTGTTCATTGGTCCTGCTCCTTAACCAAGCTGTACCAAGCCACATCAACGCCCCGTACCGTCACGGTGTTGCGCGTAAACCGACCTGCAGGCGAGTAACGCATCCCGCGCAGTTCATGACCAAACCGCCGCAGGAACAGCTCAACATCGCCCGGTTCGATAAAGATCTTGTTGTCCAGCAGCACCAGGTGCTTTATCCCAATACCGGCGTTTCGGATATCGCGGGTCAGTTCGTTGTAAGCCGAGAGCTTTACAGTGAAGTTTTCAGCCAAAACGCTGGTCCGCTCCTCCACTTGCACACCTACGAGGTATAAAGCGGCCATCTCACACCCCCTTCACAATGTCGGCGGTTACAAGGGGCGCGCCCAAACTCGCGGCCAGGTTCATCGCGGCGATCAGCAGGTTGCCGATTGCCAGCGGATACAACAGCGAGACCGCCGTGTCTCGGCTCCCATTGCGCCCAGGTAGCGAAAGACGGGTCGCAATAGCATCAATGCCTCCGGCATCGATCACCTCGGCCAGCGGCTTGCCTGCGCGCTCAAAGCGGAATTTCAGAAACTCCTCCAGCAGTGCGCCTTCGATTGGCGGCAGCATGATCCGCTCGCACCGCTGCACCACTTCACGTACATCTGCGTTGCGCTCGCTCAGTTTCACGCTCAGCTCCGGCTGGCCGATCATGATGATGCTGACCAGCTTGGTGAAACCGGACTCCAGCTCCAGGATGCGCTTGAGGTGCTTGAGCGTTGGAATCGGCAGGCTATGGGCCTCCTCGATCACCAGACAGTGGCGATAGCCTGCGGCGTGGGACTCTTTCAACACTTTGTGCAGCTGGGCAAAGCGTGCCTCGGGGCTGTTCTTGGGTTTGGTCAGGGGCGAGACCCGCGCCATCATTGCCTCGGCAATGTGAGTGCTTTTCAGCGATTTGCCTTTGGTGTCGTTATCTTCGGAGGCCAGCACATAGGGCTCAATGATCAACACCGGGTCATTGTTCTCAGCGATTCGGTTCACCAGGTCGCGGCGCAAAGTGCTTTTGCCCGCACCTGATTCCCCCTGAACTGCCAGGAAGCCACCGTGCTTTGCGGTCTGGTACATCACCTCGCGAACGTAGCGAATATCCGGGCTGATCCACATGTCCTTGGCGCAGGAAAGTTCATCAAAGGGGTCGCGGAACAGACTGAATGCCTTACGAGTAGTTGGCAGCAGGGTTTGTTTTGGCAGTAACATAGGTTCGTCCTCCCCGGACGGCTCTTCTTTAAGGGCCGGATCTGTCGTGTTGGCGCACGGCAGGTCCACTTCTTCAAAGGCGTTAGCGATATCGGCATCGTTGGCGCCGGACTCGGTCAAGAACACACGAATGCGCCCCTGCAGGTCGGCGCTGTCCAGGCTGCGCGGCCATTGGCCGTGGTTCAGCAACTGGGCAATAGAGGCCTCGCTGAGCTTCAGCGATTCGGCCAAGGCCGATTGAGATCGGCCCACCCCCTGTAAAACGTGTTTAAGTTTCAACATCACTCACCTCCAACCGCCGCCCGAACCAGGCTGAGCGGGTTGCGCATGACCTCTACAGGCCGTTTCAGCTCAGCCTCAATGGCATCAAGCTGGTCTTGGGCAATGCCCTCCGGGTAGTGCTGCTGCAGCCAGCTGAAGCTTTCGGCTGACCAAAGGTTTGCCATTCGTGGGCGCAGCAATTTCGCAGCCTCGACGTGCGACAGCAGTGCATGCTCGACAATCGGGGCGTTGACGTTCAGGGATGTGCCACGGCGTGGTAGGTACGCCGGTAGCACGGTGTCGGTGACATGTTTGTGTGGGTCGATCAGGCCACCGAAAGGCAAGGTTTTAGCCTTGCGGGCGGCTTCGGCATCAGCCTTGCTAGTGGTGCCGGTAGCAATTTGTTCCAGCAGATTGCGCGAGACTTGCGCCGGGGTATCTGCGTGACGCTTGTACTGCTCGCCGATGGTCGCCGAGGTCTGTGCGAAGCCGAACTGATCCATGCCGATCCGCTCGACTACGTGGTAATGCTCGCGGCCATCTGCGCCGGTCATAACGACAACCGCAGAATCTTTGTCGCGCCAGCAATTGCGGGTGATCAGCAGCTTTTCGCCAACCATAACTTCCGGCACCGAGCTGACGTCGAACTGGTCCCCGCGAAACGAAACGCGCAGCAGGTTGCTGACCTTGCGTTCCTCTGGCGTGCTGACCGCCAGCTCGCGGCAAACCTCAATGCCCGGCGCCAGACGCAGTTCGTCTTGCTTGATCAACTGCCACACGCCATAACGGCTGCGGCGTGTCCGGGTATGAATGGAGGTTGCATTGAAGTAACGCATCCACTCACCGGCCCAGCTATTAATCTGTTCAAGGCTGGTTGCAGCCTGGAACTTCAAGGCGCTTTCGAATTCGCGCTCAACGATGTTGTGGGCCTGCTCCACCTGCCCCTTGGCCCGTGCGTTGCCGACCTGGTTAATGATCAATTCGATGGACATGGCGCGGCACAGGTTGCGGAAGATACCGCTGGTCATGGCTGCGCCAGGGTCGGTCATCAGCATCCAGGGCACGCCGTGGAATGGGTCAGATTCGTGGCGCTTCTGCATGGCATTGATCAATACGGTGCACAGGTTCTCAGCCGACTCCGCGCCCAGTACGTACTCGACATACAGCGTGCCGCTAGTGTGGTCGGTGATCACGTAACGCCATAGGCGCTGACGCTCAATCTTCTTGAGGTTGCCCGGTTTGCCATCGTAGAACTCAGCCTGCTTCATCACCCGAGCGCCATCGTCTGCCAGATAGAACTGTGTCGAGATAGAGGCATCGACCTGCCAAACATGGTTGGGGTGCTTGCTGGCAAGCGATACGGCGGGTGCATCGTGCAGCAGCTGCTCGGGGTGCAGTTTGTACGCACGCAGAGCGCGGCTGATAGCGCTGTTAGTCAACGGGCGAAACTCACCCGAGCCTTCATCTATACGGCCAGCCAGAATCAGATTGTTACTGCGCAGACGCTCAACAGCGCGCTCAATGGTAGACAGCTGCTTGTTGTTGGCGCGGATGGACTCCAGCAATACCGACGAGATCATCCGTGCTTCATCCAAAGGCAAGGCGCTGTTACCTGCATCGCTGCGACGTTTACGGGGTTTGCTCACCGCTACCTCCCTCAGCTTGCGCTGCAGGGTTTGAAGGGAAACACCCAGCTCGGCTGCACCGGCCTTGTAAATGGCGGTGCGTTGACCGTGCGGGGCATTGGCTGCCCGTTGGGCGATCTGCGCCAGTTGCTGGGTCTGTACCGGATTCATGGGTTACGCCTCGGCCTTGGTCTGCCATACCGGCGTGTCGTTCTGGTGTTCGGGTAAGTGAAATTCGCTGCGAACAGTTGCCAGAGTGATTTCAAGCTGGTTGATCAAATCGGCCTGGTAGGCGCGGTGGTCCTGGCCGTGTTCGGCAGCGTGTTCAGCCATCTTGGCGAAGCCTTCGCGAAGCTCACCCAGGATCTTGGCTTCCACTTCAAAATGAAGAGCGACCACCTCGGTGCGCAGCTCTTTGATAACGTCGTCAGGCGTTGCGGTCTGGATGCGTTTACGGTGTTTCTCCAGCTCCTGCTTGGTGCTATCCAGCTCTTTAGTTTTCTTCGCCATAACTTCGCCCTGGGCGTCGTAGTCGGCGTTGACCTCGTCCAGGCGCTGGGCGAGTTCGGCTTTTTCTTTGGCGTGCTTGGCAATGATTTCTTCTGCCAGGTCAACGAAAGCGTCCTTGTCACCGGCCTTAGCGACTTCGATAAGGGCGGCTTGGGCGTCTTCAGGCAGGCGGCGGTATTGGCGCATTTCGCGATAACCGATGCCCATGCGGGACATGGACTCCAGCGCATCTTCACCAAGGGTTCGCAGGTTTGCTATGTCTTCGTCGACCTGCTGACGGGAGCGACCTAGCAAGGAACAGAACTCGTCCCAAGTGCCTGAAAACTGCTGACCGTCAGCATTTTTCTTTCCACTTAGCGCCCGGTACAGCTTGCTTTCCTTGACGTATGCCAGCTTAGAAGTGCTGACGGTCAGCGAAAATTTTGAGAATGACTCTGCCATCTGAGCTTGGCCGAGGAGCTGATTAAGCAGGTCGCGCTCGTCGGTATGTGATGCTATTGCCGTGGCCATAGAGTTTTGAGTGGCCATCAGTACTTCACCATTCAAAGCGGGCAAATCAATGGGATCGGTAGCTGGTGCTTTAGTGCGTGCCATTAAGGCCTCCTTAATTTATCGAGCCAGCGGCAATACGCTGATTGATTTCTTGCATCCGTTGGGTCAGGCGCGCCATGTGTTCGGCGTGGGCCTGGGCGATCTGCAACATTGCAACCGAGTGAGCAAAACGACCGTTATCCAGCTTCACTGCCAACCCTTCTTCAATCAGGGTTTGCATAGCACGGGTGATGTTGCTCGGGCTGTCCTTGGTCAGGTGAGCCAGCTCGGTATTGCTGAGGCCCGTTACGGTGTGGCCTTTCAGTGCTTTCAGCACGCCCAGCACACGGGCTGCTCCTGAGGCGGTGCGGCTCATGGCTGTCCCTCCAATTCAAGTTGTGGGTTTTGGGTTTGGCTGACATTGCCCCGATGCCAGGCAAGCCCTTCCATGGCTGCTTGTATTGCAGCCAGGGCGTCATCGGCTTCAATGTTGTTGGCGTAGAAAGCGAGCAGCTTTCCGGCTGCAGTTGTCAGCAGCTCCTGCAGCGCATGCATATCTTTGGCTGTGCAGTTCCGCCCAGTGGGTATGACGATGGTCAACCGTCCAGCACTGGCCGCGATCCAGCGTGTGACATAGTCGCAACCGCAAGCGCGCTCATACGGGCGAATCATGTTGGCGGGCATGCGTCCGGTCTGGAGCCACTTGTAAACCGTCCACTGATCGGTGACGCCCATTTCAACCGCGATACGCTCGACGCTCATGTTGTGTGCTTCTTTCGCGAAGTCTTTGCACAACTCCAGCCCATGCCGCAGCGAGGTTGGTTGAATGTTCTTCCAGCGACGGCGGTTCATTGGAATGCCTTCAATAGAGGGCTTTCCAAACAAACCGAACGTTTGCACCTAGGCAAAAGGATTTCTCCAGGTGCAATATTTTCGGGTACATTCGCTAACAGGAACATGGCTATGACCGACCGTATTGATAGACTTGAAGCGCAAGTGAATGCCCTGGCGCAGGGTTGGTTGCGTCTTGCTGCCGCTCTTGAAGTGGGAGGAGCTGCTGCTCCTGGTCAAATTGAGCGATCCCTGCGAACTGTTCGCTGGCCAGAACAGCCATTTGAGCTTGAGGCAGTGAAGACACTTGTATGGTTGTGCGATCAGCTAGCTGAGGCGAGAGGCGCTCGCCAATCGCTGGAGACGCGTGATTGAAGCCAAAGCAGTCGGTGAGCGGCTGTATGGTTGTCATCATGCGGCCATCGCTGCAGAAGGTTTAAGACCAAGCTTCACCGCAATATCGTGAGCCTTGCCGTAATGGGCCTTGGCTTGGCCATTGAGTACGCGGTACACCTCGTTACGGGTGTAGCCGTTCTCGATAGCCCATTCAGTGATGGTTTTGCCAACCCGACGGAAGTTCTCTTTCACCTGGTCGGCGGATAGGGCTTTGGCATGGGTGGCCATGGTGGTGGCTCCTGTGATGCAAAGATGATTGTTGTTTACGCAAACGATTATGAGAACTTAAGTTCTCATTTGCAAGGGGTCAATTTGTCATTTTCTTCGCTATCTGCAGCCCGGATGAAGGAGGAACGCGTCCGCCTCGGCTTAAAACAAGCCTCAGCGGCACAGCTTTGCGGTGTTTCTCGGGAGATTTGGGGGCGATATGAGCGTGGAGCCTCGGCCCCGGGAGGGGATGTATTGTTCTCTTTTGCTGCCGCAGGCGCTGACGTTCAGTTCATCTTGACCGGAAAGCGCCAAGACGAGGATTCGGCGCTTATTGACGTAGGTCGCTTGGAAAGGATCACCGAGATGCTTGAGGTTGCCGCAAACCAGGCAGGTAAACGATGGCCGGTAAAAAAGCTCACTGCCGTGGCGGCTGAAATTTACAACATACTCAGCACTGATAGAGTGCTTGATGAGCACCAAGTACATCGGGTGCTGAAGTTGGTAGTAAATCGCTGAAGTGGCAAAGGAGTCTTATGCGGAGCGATGAGGATTTGGTTGCGAAGCTATCAGCACGGCTTACCGAAGAGATAGGTAATCTACCCAATGATGGTAAGGATCATCAGCTGATAATTAAAATCAAAGGCGATCACGGAAATATAAATCTAGGCAACCAGACTTTTGACATTCGGTCAGGAAAGGAACCACCGCCACGTGGTAGCGACCGAGAGCGAGAGTGCCCGCAATGTGCTAAGCCAACCTGGCGCTATACCCAACTATGCATGCATTGCGACTATGATTTGTATCGGCATGATCAAGTTGAAGCAGAGGATCAGGCTAAGCGCCATAACGAGGCTGTCGGAGTCGTGATGTTGAAGGCGGTTGGCGTATGTGTTGTTGTCGCGGTGGGAAGCTTTTTAATTAAGGATCATCTACCTGATCCACTACAGAAATGGGCAATTGGCATAACGGTAGCTACGGGCTTTCTTGCTTTTGTTCTCTTGCAAGCACAGCGGTAACCAGTTATGCGCGTATGGCATGGGAAGCGAACATGATGAAAAGTAAAAGCAGGTCGTGGGCAGAAATGAGCGCTGGTGAACGTAAAGCTGTGCTGATAGGTTGGCTTGCGGTCCTAGCAATTGGTACGTACTTTTTTTGGCCGTCTGAATCGGTTGAGCCTTTGAACATTGCACCTCAACCGGAAAATCCGGTCCTAACGCCAGTGGTAGTGACCTTCAAAAGAGCGTCTCCAGAGGCATTGGTAGCTGCAAACCGATACTTTGCTGATGTTGAACAAGCAATGGAGCTTGGTCTGAATATTCTTAAGTCTAAAAACCTAAAATTGCTGGGTGAGCACAGCCGTCAATTCTCGGTCTTAGCAGACCAAGGAAAAGATTTATTCGGTGCGACTATTGCGGACCCGTTGGGGCGGTGCGGCATAGCAGGTAACTTCGCTCGTACGTGGTGGCGCGCTCAGGTAGGTGCTGTAATGAACGGTGGCGTTGAATCTACCCCGAATGAGATTAAGAGTGACTTCACCATTTATGAGTCAAGTCGTGTGGACTGTCTAAATACCATTTCCGAAGGCCTTCAAAGCAACTCTTGATTAGTACTCTTTAAACCCGATTAAAAGCCTTCCTGACACACGCCCCCCATCATGGCGGCGTGTGTATTTCTGGCGCCTGAAACCTGTGGCGCCATTACAGGAGGCGTCCCGTGCGACCCGAATTCCCTCGCGGCATCCGCAATTTCAATCCCGGCAACATCCGTCACGCCAAAGGTGTGCGCTGGCAAGGCATGGCCGACGCTCAAGGCGATAGTGAGTTCGTCCAATTCACCGCTCCACGTTGGGGCATCCGAGCCATCGCTCGTATCCTAATCACCTATCAAGACAAGCGCCTTGCTCCTGATGGCAGCCGCATCGACACCGTGCGCGAGATCATCGAACGCTGGGCGCCGCCATCCGAAAACAATACCAACGCCTATACCGCCAGCGTGGCCCGCGCCTTGGGGATCGGCCCGGATGAAGGCTTGGATGTCTACGACTTCGATGTCATGCGCACGCTGGTGCTGGCGATCATTCGCCACGAAAACGGCCCAGGCCCGCTGCCAGGTGGCCAATGGTACGGCGAGTCGATCATTGCCGAGGGGTTGACGCTTGCAGGCATCGAGCGCGGGGCCAGACACGGCGCCAAGCAGGCCGATACCGACTGGAGGCCAGCATGAAGGGAGTTAAGCCCATCTGCGACTGGCGCTGCTGCTACCGGCTCTACAGCGTGCAGATCACCGTCCTAATTGCGTTCCTTGGCCTCGCTCAGTTGGAGTTGCTGCCGATGTGGCAGGGCCAGCTCTCGCCCCGCGCTTACGCGGCGCTGAACAGCGGTCTTGCAGTAGTTCTATTTTTTGCCCGTTTGATCAAGCAACCACCTGACCAGGGGACGCCGCTATGAGGCTCAATGTCTTCGGTCGGTTGTTTTCCGTGCTGCTGGCCGGGTTTACCTGGGGAAATCGTTGGGCATCTCCTTGTGCCGCTGCCGGTACTTGGATCGGAGCAGCAGTGGTGCCTCCCTATCGACATGGCAAAACAGGTATCGCCGCAGCGAAGCGTCGTTCACGTAAATCACGTAACCGCCAGAGGCATTCCCGTGGGCGCGCTTGAGCAGTTGGTCTGGCCGTTGCCAGCGCGCCTGGCAGCGGTCGGATTCGCCTGCGCGCTCAGCGCTGCAGCAGCTGGTTCAATCGCTTATGGCTTCGGCTTTCGGTATGCCGAGTCGCTGGGCGCAACTGCTCTGGCAGATCTCAAGTCACAGCACTCCGAACAAGCTCGGACTGCTGAAAGCGCTAACCGCCTACAACTGCTCCAACAGGTCGCTAGAGCCAGCGAAAGCGAGTCTCTGCTGTTCAACCTGATGGACCAGTACGCCAAAGAAAAACAACTGCTCCAGGAGCGCATCCCTAATGTCACGACCCAATACCGGCCTGCGCCTGGCGCAGTTGCTCAGCCTATCCCTCGTTGCGTGTTCACTGCTGGCTGGCTGCGCGACTTCAACACCGCCCTCGGTGTGCCCGCCCCAGGATCAAGCACCACTTCCACCCAACCTGCGCAAGCGCCCTGGGCCGCCCCCGGAACTGACGCCGAACTATTGGAAAGCGGCGTCACTCCCGCAGACATTCTCGCCTACGCCCAGGACTACGGCCTGTGGGTTCGTAACAACCTCGCCCAACTCAACGGCTTGCTGGATCTACAGGAAAAGGACTGATGCCCTATGGATGTAGCCGAACACGCTACAGAGCAAGACGACGATGAGTCGGCAGCACGTATCTACAGCCACGGCCTGCAGCGGCGATCTGGTATTTCAGCCTATCGCTGCGAGGCTTGCGGCGATGCGATCCCCGAGGACCGCCGCCAAAACGAACCGGGTACCGAACACTGCAGCGACTGTGAAGGCGCTTTACAACACATGAACAGACGGGGTTTTCGATGAACCTGAACGAACTCAACTTTGGCTTCCAGACCGTGCAGTGGCTGATCTTGACGGTACTTGGCATCTACACCTGGATGACTAAGCGCCAGGCGGCGAGCGGTCAGGAACTTTTGGATTTGCGGGTCCGTATTGTTGCCTTGGAGGAGCAAATTCGACATCTGCCTGACCAGACAGCGGTCACCAATTTATTGGGCGATATGAAAGCCATGCGGGCCGAACTGTCGGGGGTCAAGGATGCACTTGCCCCTTTAGCCCGTTCGCTGGACCGGATTAATGATTACTTGTTGCGAGAAAAAACATGACTCAATTCGCTGCCTTTCTACGAGAAGACTATCGCCTGGTCATCCTGCGTTTGCTGGCCGAGACCACCGGCTACCGTGCCAATAGCTCTGTTCTGACTATGGCCCTGGACAGCTTCGGCCACACGCTGAGCCGTGACCAGGTCAAAACCGAAATGCAATGGCTGGCCGAGCAAGGCGCCCTGACGCTTGCCGATGTTGGCCCGGTGCTGGTGGCGACTCTCACCGAGCGCGGGCAGGACATCGCTGCAGGCCGTGCCCGCGTCCCAGGTATTAAAAGGCCGGGGGCGTAACCATGGCGGGCAAATCATCCGTTAGTCGCCTGCCGCCAGTGGTGAAGGCTTACCTCCAGAAACTTCTGCGTGAAGACCGCATGACCCTGGATGAGATGATCGCCGATATCCAAGCGCGGTTTCCCAATGAGAAGGTGCCCAGCCGCAGCGCGCTGGGCCGTTTCAAGGTGGGCTTTGAGCAACTGACTGAAAAAACCCGACAACACCGGGAGCAAGCCGAGGCTTTCGTCGGCGCATTTGGTGAAGACTCCAGCGACAAAACCGGGGCATTGCTGGTTGAGGCCATTTCTACCTTGGCCTATCAGGCCGCCATGGGCGCCCATGAAAAGGATGAGGTCACCACCAAAGAGGTGGCCGATCTGGCGCGTGCTGCAAAAAACACCATGCAGGCCCGCACCTTGAGCATGAAAGAACGCCAGGCCGCAGAACAGGCCGGGCGTGACCGCCTGCTGCGCGAGCAGTCCGCTGAATTGGAAAAGGCGGTCAAGTCCAAGGGTTTGTCTGAAGAGTCAGCTCAGTGGTGGCGCCAAAACTTCTTGGGTGTGAAGCAATGAAGGCATCGTCCAGCACCCTCCGAGTCATCGAGTGGGACGAATTGCCACCCAGCGTTCGGCAGATTCCAGAAGGTTGCAACCCGATTGCCGAAGGCATCCTGATGATTCACCAGGTGGACTGGTTGAAGATTCGGGCGCAAATCAAACTGTGCGAAAAGGGCCGTCGCACCGGCATTACGTTCGCTGAGGCACTGGACTCGGTCATTACCGCTGCATCGCAGAAGTCGGCGGGCGGCATGGACTGCTTTTACATTGGCGACACCAAGGAAAAGGGTCTGGAGTTCATTGGCTACTGTGCCAAATTCAGCCGGGTGATGGCCGAGGCTCAAGCCTCCGGCGTCAGCGAGATTGAAGAGTTTCTGTTTGAAGACCAGGACGAATCGGGCAACACACGCCAGATCAACGCTTACCGCATCCGATACGCCTCGGGCTTCAAAATCGTCGCACTGTCGAGCAACCCAGCCGGTATTCGTGGCTTGCAAGGCAAGGTCATCATCGACGAAGCCGCGTTTCACCGTGACGTATCCGCCGTGCTCGATGCCGCGACCGCGTTGCTGATCTGGGGCGGTCGAATCGTCATCATCAGCACCCATAACGGTAAAGCCAACCCGTTTAACCAGATGGTCAACGACATTCGGGACGAGCGCTATGGTGACAGTGCTGAGGTCTACACGGCCACGTTTGACGATGCCGTTGCTAACGGTCTGTACGAGCGCGTGTGCTACATGGCGGGTGAGCTTCCCACCGCTGAAGGCAAGGAAGCCTGGTACAAGAAAATTCGTAACGCCTACGGCCCGCGCAAGTCGCAGATGCGCGAAGAGCTGGATGCGATTCCCCGCGATGGCAACGGCGTCTCCATACCCGGCGTGTGGATTGACGAAGCCATGCGTCCCGGTCGCGAAGTACTCCGACTGGCTCTGGATGCAGACTTTGTCCACCAGGCGCTGTACCGCCGCGAAGCTTATGTAAATGACTGGATTGACCGCGAACTGGCGCCGGTAATGTCAGCGCTTGACCCTGAGCTTCGCCACTTTCTGGGTATGGACTATGCGCGGCACCGCGACTTTTCCATCATTTGCCCGATGTCGGTAGATATGTCCCGGCACCGTGACGTGCCTTTCGTGATGGAAATGCACAAGGTTCCGACCCGTCAGCAACAGCAGATTCTGTTTTACATCCTGCGTGGTCTGCCACGGTTTGTTGGTGCTGCCCTGGACGCCACGGGCAGCGGTGAAACCCTTGCCGAAGACACCGCCGACGAGTTCGGTCACAACCGCATTCACCAGGTGAAGATCAGCCGCGCCTGGTACGGCGCCTGGATGCCCAAGTTCGTGCAGTTGTATGAAGACGGCGCCATCACCATGCCGAAGGACGACAACCTGCACCAGGACGTGCGCGCCATCGAAACCGTGGAGGGCATTCCGATGATTGTCAAAGCCCGCTCACAAGACCTTAAAGACCCGGACCTGTACCGCCACGGTGACTTTGCCGGGGCCGGTGCGCTGGCTAACTTCGCCACGTTGGAAGTCGCATCGGGGCCGGTCGCTGCCAAATCACGCCGCCCTCGCCAGGGCCGACGAATCACCCAGGGGTACGCATGAACAACAAAGGCCTGTGGGTCAGCCCCACCGAATTCGTCAATTTCGCCGATGCCAAGCACGATAAGTTGCTCAGCCGACACATAGCCACCCGCGACCGCTCCAGCAGTGGCGCCTTTGGTAGCGCCAATCTGCCCAACCCTGACCCGATCCTCAAGGCCCAGGGCAAGGACATCACGGTCTACCGCGACCTGCGTAGCTCCGCACTGGTCGGCGGGAATATCCGTCGCCGCAAGGCGTCGGTGCTAGCCCTGGAACGCGGTATCAAGCGTGGTAACGCGCCGGTCAAGGTTGAGCGCTTTGTCCGCGACTGGATGCTCGATCTGGACCTTGACCGCATCATTCGCGAGCTGCTCGATGCGCCGCTGTTTGGGTATCAGCCCGTCGAGTTGATGTGGCAACCCGTTGGCGGCTACCTGATGCCCTCTGATCTACTCGGCAAGCCCGCCGAGTGGTTCTTCTATGACAAAGAAAACCAGCTGCGCTTTCGCTCTCAGGACGGTGGCCAGGAAGGTGAACTGTGCGACCCGCAGCGCTTCATCGTGGCGCGCCAGGATGCAACCTACGCCAACCCCTACGGCTTTCCCGATCTCAGTATGTGCTTCTGGCCCGCCATGTTCATGAAGGGCGGCTTGAAGTTTTGGGTGCAGTTCACCGAGAAATACGGCAGTCCTTGGGTTATAGGTAAACACCCTCGTGGCGCCACTGATGCCGAGACCGACTTGCTGCTCGATAGCCTGGAGGCCATGGTCCAGGACGCCGTAGCTGCGATCCCTGACGACTCCAGCATCGAAATCAAGGAAGCGTCCGGCAAAGCGGGCAGCGCCACGGTTTATCGTGAACTGCTGGAGTACTGCCGCAGCGAAATCAACGTAGCCATGCTCGGGCAAAACCAGACCACTGAAAAGGAAAGCAACCGCGCAAGTGCAGAAGCCGGTGCCGAGGTTACCAAAGACATTCGTGATGGTGACGCCGGGATCGTGGCCACAGCCATCAACGCAGTGATCCGCCGCATCGTCGATATCAACTTTGGCGAACATGTTGTGGCCCCCGTGTATGAGCTGTGGGAGCAGGAAGAGATTGATAAGGTCCTGGCCGAGCGGGACAAAAGCCTCAGTGAGTCGGGTGTGAAGTTCACACCGCAGTACTTCAAACGCACCTACAACCTGCAGGACGGTGACATTGTCGAAACCGCACCGGCTGATACCGGTCCTGCTTTTGCGGAGCCGACCCTAAAACCGATCCTTGACCAAGTAGCGCTTGATCAGGTCATTGATAGCCTGTCAGCCGAGCAGCTGCAGGAGCAGAGCGAAAAGCTTGTTGCCCCGGTGCTGGAGGCCCTGCAGCGTGGACGCTCTGATAGTGAGGCATTGGGTCTGTTGGCTGAGGTCTATCCGCAGATGGATGACCAGTCGCTGCAGCAGACCCTGGCTCGCTTGCTGTTCATTGCCGACACCTGGGGTCGCTTGAGTGCCAGCGCGGATCGGGAGGACTGATATGTCCACCGCCAAAACACCTAACCCCGCTGACCTCAAGGCTATTTTTGGGCTGGAGCCCGAGCAGGCCATCGCGTACCTAAAATCCAAGGGCTACGCGATTACCTGGAACTGGCAAGAGATGGTTGACCAGGCCCATGACATCTCCTTCACCGTCGCCAAAGCCATGCGCCTCGATCTGCTGTCTGATATTCGCGGCGCCCTGGAGACCGCCCTGCAGAATGGTCAAACGCTCAAGCAGTTCATTGCGGATCTGCAGCCCGTGCTGAAGTCTCAGGGCTGGTGGGGCAAACAAGTGATCGTCGACAGCCAGGGTGTTGGTGAGCTGGTCCAGCTGGGCAGCCCACGTCGACTGAAGACGATCTACCAGACCAACCTGCAGAGTGCGTACATGGCGGGCCGCAAGGCCAGCATGGAAGATACTGTCGATACCCATCCTTATTGGCGGTACGTGGCGATCCTTGACGGCAAGACCCGGCCCAGCCATCGCGCACTCAGCGGCAAGGTGTACCGTCATGATGATCTGGTGTGGTCGGCGATCTACCCGCCCAATGGCTTCAACTGTCGCTGCCGTGTGACGGCTTTGTCGCAATCAGCGGTGACCCGCAAGGGGCTGAGCATCGACAGCAGTGCGGGGCAAATGACCACCAGCACAGTCGAAACCGGTACCGACAAACGTACCGGCGAGATACGCACGGCCCAGGTCACTGCCGTGCGCACGACCGATAAAGCGGGCAAGGCCATCACTTTCCGAACAGACCCAGGCTTCAATCACGCACCAGGTACTGGCTTGGCTGATGCCTTGAAGCGAAAACAAGCCGCTGCTCAGGAGCTTTGAAATGATCACTATTGAGCTGGATCACGAACGTCTGCAGGGTGTCTTACGCCGAGTCGAGTGGGCTGTGGGAGATGTTGTACCACTGATGCGCGGCATCGCCGCCGAGCTGGCCAGCCAGACCGAGGAGAACTTTGAGGAGGAAGGTCGGCCAGACTGGGAGGATCTGTCGGAGACCACCACCGAGCGGCGGACGAAGACAGGTAACTGGCCTGGTCAGATACTGCAGATCAGCGCTGCCGGGCTCGCAGCCTCGATCACCAGTCACGCCGATGACAGCACTGCCCTGGTCGGCAGCAACAAACCCTACGCTGCCATGATGCACTTTGGCGGCAAGAAGTCGGACTTCCCCCACCTGTGGGGTGATATTCCAGCACGCCCTTTCCTGCCAATGGACGCGGAGGGTCAGTTGCAGCCCGATGCAGAAGAGGCAATCCTGGAACTGGCGATGCATCACCTCCAAAAAGCCGCTCGCCTGTAACGCCCTCAGAGCCCCCTAGGCAACAATGCGGCTGCGGTTCATCGAACTGTAGGGGTGAACAACGCTGTAAACGCTTTATAAAGCCGACTCGCCATATCCTTTGCCAGCGGCGCGGGTGCAGATTGCGCCCTCGTCGTTTCGGCCCCCCATTCGAAACTCTTTAAACTCGATTAAAAGCCTTGAGCCGTCCCTCGGTTCAATCTGTGCGCATCACCTTCAACGGCAGCGTACAGCCCCATGAAACCCATTCACATTTTCAAGTCCGGCAAACACATCGCCATGGGCGGGGGCAGTTTCGACTTTAGCGAGTCGGACCTGGTCGCTACGGTGAAAGCCTACGACCCAGCACTGCACGAAGCCCCTCTGGTAATCGGCCACCCAAAACACGATGCCCCGGCTGCTGGCTGGGTCAAGTCGTTGACGGCCACTTCTACGGGCCTGATCGCGGAGCCGCAGCAGGTAGATGTCCAGTTCGCCGAACAGGTAGCCAGCGGCAGCTACAAGAAGGTTTCGGCATCTTTTTATCACCCTGACGCCGCCAACAACCCAGTGCCTGGCGTGTATTACCTGCGCCATGTTGGCTTTCTCGGCGCCCAGCCACCGTCCGTCAAAGGCCTGCGCCCGATTGAGTTGGCCGAAGACGAAGCTGGTGTTGTCGAGTTTGGTGACTTCGGCGACAGCGTTTCGGCGGGCATCTTCCGTCGCCTGCGTGAATGGCTAATTGCCAAGTTCGATGTCGAAACCGCCGACCAAGTTGTTCCAGGTTGGGACGTCGACACCCTCCTTGCCGAGTCTCGCCGTGAAGACGGCCCAACGGCATTCAGTGAACCCGCCCCCAAACCCAATACCGAGGCAGCCGCCGTGACCGAAGACGAAAAGAACGCCATCACCACCGAAAATACCCAGCTCAAAGCCAGACTCGCCAAGCGGGAAAAAGCTGACCTGGAAGCAGCTCAAACTGCGCTGCACACGAAAAACGTCGAGTACGCCGAGCAGCTGGTTGCGGCGGGCATGAAGCCCGTCCATGTCCCCGCCATTGTTGCTGCTCTGGATTACGCCGAAGGCGGTACCAAGCCCCTGGAGTTCGGTGAAGACGACGAGCGTGAACCCTTGGCCGAAGGCCTGAAGAAAGTCTTCAGCGCCCTGACCGGTGCGGTCAGTTTCAGCGAGCAAGCCTCCAAGGAGCGTGCTGGTAAGCACTCCCCAAAATCCGAAAACCCATTGCTGGCTGAAGCTGAAGCCCGCACTCAAAAATAGGAGGCCCCATGGCCACTTCCACTCTGCCTAAAGACTTGGGCGACTTGCTACTGGTTGAAGTCAGCCCTGGCTGGACCAAACAGAAAGGCGTTCTGTTGGCGGGTACCAAATATCTGTTGGGCCAGGTGCTGGCTAAGGTCGAGGGCAAGTACCAGGTACTTGACCCCGCTGGTGCCGCTGCGGCCAAAAAAGCTGTCGCTGTGTTAGGCGAAGACGTAGATGCCACTGAAGGTGATCAACCAGGTGTGCTGATCGCTCGTGGGGCCGTTGTCGATCCGAATGAACTGGTGTGGCCTGCTGGTTTGCCCGACACCCAAAAAGCTACCGCCCTGGGTGAACTTGAAGCCCTGGGCATTGTTGCCCGTGCGGCCCTGTGATTAGGAGTACTCCATGAATTTGCAAGACATGTTCAGCATCGCCAACCTGACGGCAGCCGTTAACAAGCTCCCGGCCATTCCTGGCAAGGTCGGTGCCATGGGGCTCTTCGACGAAAAAGGTGTGAACAGCACCAGCGTCGTCATCGATGAGCGTGAGGGACGCCTGATCCTGGTGCCCAACACGTCGCGTAATGATGATCCGGCTCCGGTCAAGGGAAGCAAGCGTCAGCGCAAGACCTTTGAAACCTTGCACCTGCCAGTCAGTCGGTCTCTCCTGCCTAGCCAGATCCAGGGCATTGCAGCCTTCGGGCAAGAAAACGCGGCGGCGCCGGTGGCCACCGTCATCAACGACAACCTGCAGGAGCTGAAAAACAGCATTGAAGCCACTCGCGAGTTCCAGCGGGTTGGCGCTTTGCGCGGCAAGCTGCTCGATGCTGACGGCGCCGTCATCTCCGACCTCTATAAAGAGTTCGGCGTGGATCAGAAGAAAATCAACGTCGCCCTGGGCAATAAAGACACTAACGTGCGCAAGGCTTGCCTGGATGCCAAACGCTACTCCGAGTCGAAACTCGGCGGTGTAATGGTCACAGGGTTCCGTTCTCTGTGCGGACCGGGCTGGCTTGATGCTTTCGTTGAACATGAAAAAGTTAAGGCGGCATTCGCCAACTATCAAGAGGCCCAGGACCGTCTTGGTGGTGACGTACGTTCGGGCTTTACCTTCGGCGGCATTGAGTTCATCGAATATGACGTGACCGTCAGCGGCCAGCGTTTTATTCCTTTGGATGTCGCCCAGGTGTTCCCTGTCGCCAAAGGTGTATTCCGCATGTTCAACGCCCCGGCCAACTACAACGAAACCGTCAACACCTTGGGCCTGCCGTTCTACAGCAAAGCCGAGCCGCGCAGCCTGGGTAAAGGCTGGAACCTGGAAGCTCAAAGCAACCCATTGGCCTTGTGCTTGTTTCCCGAAGCCCTGGTCGAACTGAAGATAGGTTGACCCATGCGCTACTGCACCCGTGCTGATGTCGGCAGCGCCATTCCTGAGCGAACGTTGATCCAGCTGTCCAACGACGATCCTGCCGCGAGACAGCCCAACGAGGCCGTCATCGAGGATGGTGTGCGACAGGCTGAAGAGTTGGTCGACGGGTATTTACGTGGCCGCTACAACCTGCCTCTTGATCCGGTGCCGACTGTTCTGCGGGATGCGGCGGTGTACCTGGCGCGACATTGGTTGTATCAGCGCAGGCCCGAGGGTGTGTTACCGGATGCGGTTAAGGACAGTCGCAAAGACACCATTAAGCTCTTGGAGAGCATTCGCGACGGCGTGGTGACCTTGGGTATGCCAACTGGTAAGGCCGCGCCTGAGCCAGGGGAGATTAAGGTTCGCGCCCGCCGCCCACAGTTCAGCAATGACCAGTGGGAGCGCTACCAGTGATTGCTGACAGGCTAAAGACCCAAACCGAACAGCTGCTGGATGCTTTTGTCAGCAAGCTGCAGGGGGCGTTTGATCTTGAGCTGTCGGTTGAGCTGTTTCCAGAAAACCCAGGTGTCTATCGACTCAATCACGCCATCGGCGCGGTGTTGGTGGCTTATGGAAAATCCACCTTTGGCACGTCAGAAGCTGTTGATTCAGTGTTTCAAGCTCGCAACATGAGCTTTCAACTGACCCTGGTCTTTCGCCAGATCAATGGCACCGATGGTGCCACCAGCTATCTGGATCGGGTTCGTGAGTGTTTGACCGGTTGGAAACCACCGCATTGCGATATGGCTTGTCGCCCCACAGCTGAGTACTTCATTGGCCAGGTACAGGGAGTTTGGCAATACGGCCTGAGCGTCGCCACTCGCACCATTCAACTGCAAACCATGGGCCCTGAAGACGGCCCGCTATTGAAAGAAGCCCGCTTCGAGGAATACCCATGACACAGGACCTGACCCAATACCTTTATACCGGCCCACAGAGTTCCGCCTCACTGCGCGTAGGCGATGGCAAGCTACTCGATGTGCAGCTGCTGCCCGGAAAACCCGTCGAGCTGCCTGCTGATCACGAATACACCATCGTGCTGTTGGCGTTGAAGCACCTGATGCTGTTACCACCGAAGGTCGCATCTGAGGCCGTGCCAGCACCGTTGCCAGCTCCAGAGCCTACTGCGACTCCCACTCAGGCTGAGAAAAAGGGAGGTAAAGCCTGATGAATGCCGTCATTGACCGCGAGTACATCGCTCGGCAGCAGGTAATCCGTCAGGCCATTCTCGCGGTGCTTTATGAGAAGCGCAGATCCAATCAGTCCGGGTACTCGCGTGACTTGACGCATACCTTGGGGCACGCCCCGGAAGAGTGTTTGTTTGCACTCGAATTCCTGGTGGAGCTGGGATTGATCCGCCACAAATCCATTCACTGCCGGATCACCGCGCAGGGGATCAATCACTTTGAACGGGAGGGCGCAGCATGACTGCCAATTACTTACACGGCATTGAAACCACTGAGGTCGAGCGCGGCCCTCGGGCTATTCGCGTGGTCAAATCGGCGGTCATTGCGTTGGTCGGTACCGCACCCATTGGGCCGATCAACGAGCTGACGCTGTCACAAACCGAAGTGGACGACGCCAAGTTCGGCCCGGACCTGGAAGGCTTCAGCATTCCCGAGGCGCTCTCTGGCATTCACGACTTCGGCGCAGGTACCGTGCTGGTGGTCAATGTGCTGGACCCGACGATCCACCGCAGCAATGTCGAAGGCCAAGCGCGCCAGTTTGCAGGCAACGATCTGCTCCAGCTGCAGCACGGCGCGTTGCAGACCCTTGTGCTGAAATCCGAAGACGGTACCAACACGTATGTGGAGAACGCTGACTACACGGTGAATCTGTTGACAGGTCGTGTCACACGTCTTGTCTCGGGCTCTATCCTTGCAGCGGGCAAGGTCAAGGCAGACTACACACGTACCGATCCGAGCAAGGTCACACCCGCCGATATCATCGGTTCGGTCACTGCAGCTGGTCGGCGCACCGGACTGAAAGCATTCCCGGACAGCTACAACCTGTTTGGTTTCTTTCCCAAGATCTTCATTGCACCGCCTTTCAGCGCCCTGAACTCGGTAGGCGTGGCGCTAACAGCCTCTGCCGACGAAATGGACGGGATCACATACATCGACGCGCCAATCGGGACCACGCCGCAGCAAGCGATCGCTGGGCGCGGCCCGCTGGGCACCATCAATTTCAACACCAGCAGCGACCGGGTACGTTTGTGCTACCCACATGTAAAAATCTATGACGCACGCACCAATGGCGAGCGCCTGCAGCCGCTTTCGATCCGTGCGGCAGGCCTGCGGGCAAAAGTTGATAACGACAGGGGATACTGGGTCTCCAGCTCCAACCAGGAACTGGTAGGTGTCATCGGCCTGGAACGGCCATTGACGGCGCGGGTCGATGATCCCACCAGCGAAGTCAACCTGCTCAACGAAAACGGTATCACCACCGTGTTCAATTCGTTTGGTACCGGCTTGCGTCTTTGGGGCAATCGGACAGCCGCCTGGCCGACCGTGACCCACATGCGCAATTTCGAAAACGTACGCCGGACCAAGGATGTGGTCGACGAATCGATCCGTTACAGCTCTCTGCAGTTCGTTGATATGCCCATCACCAACTCGTTGATCGACAGCATCACGGAAAGCGTCAACCAGTTCCTGCGCAAGCTGATTGGGGACGAGGCACTACTCGGTGGTGAGTGCTGGTATGACCAAACGCGCAACCCGCAGACCGAGATCGAGGCCGGACATTTGCTGTTCAACTACAAATTGACTGTGCCTCTGCCATTTGAACGCGGCACCTTTGAAACCGAAATCACCGGGGAATACCTGGTCAACCTGGGAGCCGCATAAATGGCCGGTTTTAGCGCACATCGGATCGCCAACGCGGCGGTCTACCTGGACGGCAACAGTTTCTTCGCACGTTGCGAAGAAATCGAGCTGGGCACCGTAAAAGCGGTCATGTCTGACCACCTAGGGCTTGGCCTGGTGGGTCTGATCGAACTGCCTGACGGCATCGACAAGTTGGAGGGCAAGATCGTTTGGAACAGCCTTTACCTGGATGCCGCCAAGAAGGTGGCCACACCGTTCAAGAGCGTGCAGTTGCAGTGCCGCTCGAACGTCCAGGTGTTCAACAGTGCTGGTCTGGTCGACGAGATCCCCCTGGTCACCCTGATGACGGTGACCTTCAAGGAATATGCGCTGGGCAGCTACAAACCGCGTGACCCCAGCAAGTTTGAAACACCGTTCTCGGCCACGTACGTGCGCCAGTTGCTCAACGGTGAAGAGATCATATTGCTGGATTATCTGTCCAACATCTTCAAGGTAGGGGGTGAAGATCAGTTTTCCAAGTACCGGAAGAACATCGGACAGGCTTAACTTTGGAGGTATCTATGGATCACTCCACAGCAGAGCGGTCTGAATCAATCCAGGCATCGGAGGTGCTGATCAAAATCTTCGATAAGCAAATTCGTCGTGACATGGACTATGTCCGCGCCCGCGAATACTGGGGAAAACGCATCCAAGATCTGCCGATAGGGACGTTAGTAGAGGCACTGGCCAGGTTGTCCGAGGGTCGTTATCAAATGACACCGAGCGGTCGTTGCCACTGCTGCAGTCATCGTCACTGACGTAATACAGGACAAGCTCCAATGGACTGGAGTCGCTAGGAAGGCACCCGAAGCCCCGCCACCGTGCGGGGCTTCTTTCTTTAAACTCGGTTAAAAGCCAGCGCCACCGCCAGGCGCGATACTCAGGGCTCCTTTAGAGCAATCGATCAGTTGATCAACCTGGAGTAACAATCATGGCCGAAGTACTCAGCTTGCCCCTCAAATTCCCCTTCACTTCCGCAGCTGGCGTGCTGATCAGCTCTCTGCCGATCAAGCGCCTCAAGCGCAAGGATGTCAGTGCCGCACAGGGCGTCAGCGAAAATCAAAATGTCGTGGAGGACATGCTTGCCGCCAAGATGCTGGGGATTACCCTTGAAGACTTGGGGGAGTTCGATATTGCCGACGCAAAATCCGTCACGCGCCTGATGAGTGCAATGATGGACGGCAAAAGCCTTGCAGAGGTCGTAGTGGAAATTACTGCTGCTACTGGTGTCGCAAGCTCGGCGTCTATCGCCGAGGTCTTTCGGGAAAACGGGGATAACGAGCAGCCTGCTGCAAAGTTGGGACACGGCCCTGCTGCTGGTGCTGAGAATGCAACCGTCTGAGATCGACGAGCTGGACATGGAGCGGTATTGGTTTTGGGCGGACGCATGTCAGCAAGAAATCAATCGTCGGAACGAACTTTCCGAGCAAATGAACCGCTGATCAACGTCACCAGCCCTACCAACAAGCCCGCCAGCAATGCGCCGCCAGCTGCGACAGGGGCGGCGACCAGGGCCAGCAACGGCAGTCCCAGGCAGAACATCAGTACCGCCGCCCACAGGGGTAGGTTTGCGAGGCAAAGCCACGCAAGCCAGATCACACCGACGCCGATGGCCAGTGCATAGAGGGTTTTGGCGGTGAGCAAAGCGGCTTTTTCAAACATGCTTGCAGCGTAGCAAATTATGGCTAATGAAGTCCTGGTCGGATTAAAGATTGGTGCCATTGTATCGGGCAGCCTGAGTGCCGCGTTTGGTTCGGCCAGGTCGACGGTGCAGCAGCTTGGTCGCGCAACCGATAGCTTGACCACCAAGCAGAAATTGATGGGGACAGATCTGGCTGCGTCCATTGCCCGAGGCGGTAGTGGTGTCGAGCGCTTGCGCCGCCAGTACGACCAAGTCGGACGCACCATCGAACAGCTCAAGACCAAACAGGAAAGCCTCAATACCAGTATTGCCCGTGGCGAGACGCTAAAGAGCAAGCGTGCTGATCTGCGCGGGCAAGCGATGGAGACCATCGGCACTGGAGTCGCTATTGGCGCTCCGATAGTTCAGTCCGTGCGCACAGCTATCGAATTTCAAGATCAGACCCGTGATATCGCCATTACGGGTGGCTTCGATGAGGCCGAGGAAAAGCGCCTCAGTGATGTGATGCGCGCGTCCGCATTGAAGTGGAATCAAACCCAAACCGAAGTAGCGAATGGCACTGGAGTCTTGGTTGCAGGTGGTATTTCCAATGCAAAAGAGCTAGCTGCGTATGCGCCAGTGCTAGCTAAAACAGCAACAGCGACGCGGGCTAGCATGGACGATCTCGGTAAAGTTGCTCTGGCCCTAAATGATAACTTGGGTATCGGTGCGGCAGGCTTAGAGCGCTCCATGAATATGCTGGCCTATGCGGGAAAAGAAGGCCGCTTTGAACTGAAAGATATGGCCAAGTGGCTACCGCAACTCACCCCTCAGTTTGCTGCATTGGGTGTGACTGGCGAAAAAGCAGTAGCTGAGATTGGTGCGTCTTTGCAAGTTGCCATGAAAGGGGCTGGCAGTACGGACGAAGCCGCTAACAACTTCAAAAACTTTCTCACGAAAATCACCGCACCTGACACATTGAAATCTTTCAGCGACGCTGGCATTGATCTTAAAGAGTCGATCAAAAATCTAGTCAGTACTGGGCTGACTCCTACCCAGGCCATGCTGGAAACCATCACCAATTACATGGGGACGAAGAGTCCTAAAGCAGCATCTGAGTTTCAAAAAGCGATAGCCCTTACTGACGATACGGAGCGTGAAACAGCCCTAAATCGCCTCAACGAAGCGTATAAACTGGGAGAGCTATTCAGGGATATGCAGGTGCTGTCCTATCTTCGGCCAGCGCTCGCGAATCAGGCTGAACAGGCGCGTGTTCAGAAGGGAAGCATGGGCGCAGCGGATAAGGATGTCACTGGCCAGGATTGGGCCAAGCGCATGGGCAGTCCCAAGGAGCAATTGAAACTCCTGGGTGTAAACTTGTCTGACATCGGCATTTCAATTGGCAGTGCTCTTATACCTGCATTGGTGGACGTGACTCAGGCACTTGTACCTGTCATGGCTTCGTTCTCCGCCTGGGCAAGCGAAAATCCCGGAATCATCAAGGGGGTTGTTGGTCTGGTCGGCGGTTTGCTGGCGGGCAAACTCGCCTTTATTGGTCTTGCCTATGGTGCCAACCTGGTGATGTCGCCATTCGTGGCCATGTCCACCACCATCACTACAGTGTCGTCCAAGTGGACCCTGCTGCGTGGCATGTGGCAGATGGGTAAGTTCGCGCCCCTTGTCACCGGCCTGACTCGCATTGGAGGTGGTCTACTCACGGTGGCCAAGTACAGCGGCTTGTTCTTGCGCGGCGTGACCATGGCCCTCGGCGCACCTCTGATGATGGCGGCACGCGGTGGTTTGTTCCTGGGCAAGATTCTTGGCGGCACCTTACTGTACGGGCTGCAACTTGCTGGACAGGCTGTGCTTTGGCTCGGCAGGGCCTTGCTGATGAACCCCATCGGCTTGTTGATTACCGGCACTGCCCTGAGCGCGTATCTGATCTACCGCTATTGGGAGCCGATCAAGGGCTTCTTCAGTGGCTTATGGACAGAGGTCAAGGCGGGCTTCAATGGCGGGCTTTCAGGTATCACCGGTTTGATCCTGGACTTCTCCCCACTTGGCCTGTTCTACCGTGCATTCGCGGGTGTGATGAGCTACTTCGGGATTGAGCTACCCGGTAAGTTCAGCGAGTTCGGCGGATTGATCTTGGGCAAGCTGGCGGACGGCATTACCAACACCGCTATCTGGGGCCAGATTAGGGCGGGTTTTAGTGGTGGGATCTCAGGGATCGGCGAACTGATCCTCAACTTCTCCCCGCTCGGCCTGTTTTACCAGGCCTTTGCTGGAGTGATGAGCTACTTTGGGGTTGAGTTGCCAGGCAAGTTCAGCGAGTTCGGCGGGATGCTGGTGACGGGATTGATCAGCGGCATTAGCAACATGGCCGGTTCGCTCAAGGACAGCGTCGTTGGTATCGGCACATCCATCAAAGGTTGGTTTACAGGCGAAGTGCAAATTCGCTCACCCAGCCGTGTCTTTATGGGTTACGGCGCCAACATCAGCGAAGGGGCGGCCCTAGGCATCACTTCCCAATCCGACCTGGTGCGCAAGGCTGCACTAGGCATGGCAGCCCAATCGAAGGTCGACCTGGCTCCGGCCACTCATGCAGCGCCCAATCCGTCTGACGTGTCCAGGGCGAGCATGATGGGCGGTATGTCAGGGACCGGGCAGATCGGCACATCGAGTGCGCAGGCCGTACCTATTTTCCAATATTCTCCACAGATCAATGTGACCAGTGGCCCGGACGTGCGTGAGCAGCTCACTCAAGCGTTGCGAGCAGGCTATGCAGACTTTGAGAAAAATATGGATCGTTACCTGCGCGATAGGCGCCGCCGTAGCTACGGCCCGTCTGCTGAAGGATTTGCCTGATGTTCGCGATCCTGGGAGACATTGAGTTCACTGTCGCTGGCGGTATCACTGGCCTGGAGCAACGTGGTTCTGCCGACTGGGCAGAACATGCGCGCATCCAGGGCAAGCCACTGCTGGAGTGGATTGGCGAGGGCCTGGAAACCTGCAACCTGACGATGGAGCTTCACCCGATGCTGGGCGACCCCGAGGAGCGCCTGCGTGCGCTGCGGCAAGCCAAGAGCAAGCACGAGCCATTGGCGTTTGTTATGGGTAGCGGTGAATACCTGGGCGCGTATGTCATCACCGATATCAGCAACACGCTACGTAGAGCAACAGCTGTGGGGCAGATCGCTGCAGCTACGGTCCGGGTCAGTCTGAAGGAGTACACCGGAGCCTTTAATCGCAAGGTTATCCGGCAGGGGCTGCTCGATCCCGCTTTGAGTGGTACCTCAGCAGCTGGCATGGGTTCACCGGGGCTGATATCCAAGATGACGCCTCCAGCCAGCCCGACTCAGTTGGCGATTGGTCACGCAAAAACAGTTGGGAACGTATTGCGAGCGGCCAAAAACACGTACGACTCGGTAAAAAGTGGCAGTCCGTCGATGATCCTTGGCCAGGTACCGCAGCTATTGAGCATCACCGCACGCGCTATCGAGCCGCTACAGGGTTTCAAGCTCGCCGCTGAGCTGCTCGATGACGGAGCTGATCTGTCACGTCTAAGCGACAACGTGATGGGGAACGTAATGGGCTCCCGATCCAGCCTTGACCCGGTGGATCTAGGCAATGTCGTTGACCGTTTCGCCAGCTCACGTGAGTCGCTCGACCAGGCGGCAACCACCTTGAATAGTGCCGGTACTCGTCTGGCAGGGCTTGCGGCACAAGTCTTGACCCGGAGGGCCTGATGTTTATCACCCATATCACGACCGAGGGCGAGCGCTGGGATCAGTTGGCCTGGCGCTACTACGGTGACGCTCACCGCTATTTGCCAATCGTGGAAGCCAACGCCCACGTGCCCATCACCGCCGCACTGCCTGCTGGATTGACGCTGGCTATCCCGATGCTGGAACCCGTGACCTCGACAGAGGATCTTCCACCATGGATGCGTTGATTCCCGACCTGGTACCTGAAGCGCGCTTTGTGCTGACCTACCAGCAACGCAACATCACCCGCGATATCAGCAAGTACCTGTTGTCATTGAGCTACACAGACTTCTTGACTGGGCAGGCGGACAGCCTGGACATCGAACTGGAGGATACCGAGGGCAAGTGGCGCGACGCCTGGTACCCAGGGCATGGCGACACCTTGAAACTCTCTATCGGCTGGGAAGGCAAGCCCTTGCGAGTGGTGGGCAGCTTTGAGATTGATGAGGTAGAGCTGAACTGCCCACCCTCGACGATCAGCATTCGCGCCCTCGGTGCTGGGATTCAAACAGCCCTTAGGACTACCGAACACAAAGCTTACGAGAATACGACCCTGGATGCGGTGGCCAAGCAGATCGCGACACGCCAGGGACTTGAACTGATTGGGCGCATTGAGCCAATCAAACTCGACCGCCTGACTCAGCAGGAGTCGGATCTGACGTTTCTGCGCAACCTGGCGGGTGAGTATGACTACGCTTTCAAAGTAACCGGTAAGCGCATGGTGTTTCACGCCATCAGCTCCCTTGCCAAGGGCGTGCCTGTGGCGAACATCCTGTTGACCGATTTAAGCGGCGTGCGACTGCGTGACCAGATTACTATCGTGCCCAAGGCCATCGAGGTGAAACACAAAGACCCGGCTAAAAAGCAGTTGATCGCCTATACCATGGTCAACGGCGAAACCGTTGCGGTGCCCAGCAGTTCCAGCAAAGCCACCACCAGTGCGGACACCAAAAAGCAACGTAAGCGCAGCGCCTCGGCAGAGGTCGCCAAGGCAAAAGCCAAGGCAGACCTGGCTAAGTCAAACCGGGAGCGCACTACAGGTAGCTGGACCAGCATGGGGCGTCCTGATCTGTTCAGCGGCAATATCATCACCCTGGCTGCAGCTGGAAAACTGGGCGGCAACTACATGATCACCGCCTCGCGTCACCGTGCGAGCCGTTCCGGCTACACCGTAGACCAAGAGGTCTGCCGCATCAGCGCTCCATCTATCAATCTAACCATGACCAACGCCGAGCCCGACTTGGCGTTGTCGACCTATGGCATCCAACACGAGGTAGTGGCCTGATGGGAGTTAAGCTTGAATACGGTGAAATCAGCGCCGTGGACTACCCGAGCTGTCGCGTTCGGGTTCGCCTGGATGACCGTGACGGCGTTGTGAGCTATTGGCTCAACGTCCCTCAGATCAACACCCAGGGCACGAAGCGCCGACCATTGATGCCTGAGTTGGGCGAGCAAGGCGCAGTTATTCTCGATGCTGACGGCGTTGGTGGCGTGTACCTGGGTGGCATCTACTCAACAGCGGAGCCGCCGCCCGTTGTCGATGAAGACACCGACTATGTGCGTTTCAGAGATGGCACCTCCATCGCCTACGACTGCGAAGCAAGTGAAATGCAACTGGAGTGTGTTGGAGCTATCACGCTCAAGTGCGCAAGAAACCTGACTGTTGAATCCGGCGAACCCGTCTTGGTCAAGGCGCCTTCAGCGACGCTAGATATCCCGGACGTTGCCGTGAATGGCAACTTGAAGGTCAACGGCAACCTGGACGTGGGAGGCAACGTCGCCGCCGCTGGAACCATCATGGATGTCGGCGGCAACTCAAACCACCACACCCATTGATAATGCCTTCATCCTGCGGCGCTGGCCTTTGAGTTGGTAGAGTTTCTTTAAACTCGATTAAAAGCCAGCAGCGCTCTGCATATCCATGATGGGCGCATGACGACGCCCATTCCCTACATCAATATTACCGCCGCCCACTGGCAGCCCGCCCTCGGCACTTCCGGTGAAGTGGTCGAAGGCCTGCGCGACATTGACCAGGCTATCCGCATCATCCTGACCACACCAAAGGGCAGCGATGCCCACCGGCCAGAATTCGGCAGCGACCTGCATCTTTATATCGACTGGCCCACTAACCGGGTCACCCCGCACCTGGTGCGCGAATCGGTTGACGCCATTCGTCGCTGGGAAACCCGCGTTTCCGTTGTCCAGGTGCAAGTCAGTATCGACGACGAACACGTCATTGTGCGCGTGCAATGGCGTGTAGCCGATGGCGTCCCTCAACTGACCGAGGTGCCGTATGCGCGAGCTGCCTAAGCCTGAATTTGTCAAGATCGATCCTGCGGCCACAGAGGCCGAGATTATTGCCAGCTACGAGAAAGAGTCCGGCAAGTCGTTGTACCCTGCGCAGATCGAGCGCTTATTCCTCAACCAGGTGGCTTATTCAGAAACACGGATTAAGGCTGCAATCCAGAACGCTGGTGAGAAGCTCCTGGTGCGATACAGCAGCGGCCCAATCCTTGACTACCTGGGCGACATGGTTGGTACGCCACGCTTGTTATCCGTTGGTGCGGTTTGCACCGTCCAGTTCAATGTCGTCGGTGGGCAACCGCAAGACCGTTTGATCCCGGCGAATTCCCGCGTAACCACTCAAAATGGCGCCGTGGCGTTTCTTACCCGTCAGGATGCGGTCTTGAAGGCGGGAGCGCTTACTGTGCAGGTGCGGGCTGTCTGCGAGACCCCCGGTGTTATCGGCAACGGTTGGGCTATCGGTCAAATCAATACATTGGTCGGTGAGGGGTTTACCGGGTTATCGGCCAGTAATATCACCGTACCTGTCGACGGCGCAGAAGACGAGGTCGATCCTCATTATATAGAACGGATCATTCTTGCCCCCGAGGCTTACACCACAGCAGGCAGTGAGGGCGCCTACCGGTATCACGCGCTATCGGTCCACCAGTCCATCATTGATGTGGCCGTGCGCGGTCCCGAGGACGGATTGCCAGATGGCGAGGTGGCTATTCATCCGCTCACTGAAACGGGTATGCCTACGGCGAACCTCCTGGAGCAGATCGAGCGTTACCTGACCGGCCAAAAACTACGCCCTCTGTGTGACACAGTGCGAGCGCAGATGCCGGAACATATCGACTGGCGTATCAAGTCGCACATCACGCTGTACGCCTGGGCCGAAAGAGAGCCCACTCTGGCCGCAGTGCGTAATGCCGCCCAGGACTATGCCCAGGAGCTGCGCGCCAAGCTGGGTCTCGACATCGTACCCGAGCAGCTCAACGCGCGCCTGCAGGTCTCGGGCGTGTACCGCTCAGTCCTGGAGCTACCGGCTGTTCCCCTGACACTAGGGCGACACAGCTGGGCTGATTGCTCTGAGATCGACATCCTCTATGCGGGGGTGTCTGATGGCTGAGTTGACCCTGCCGCCAGCGCTGGCGGGTGACGAACGCTTTGCACGCCTGTGCAAGTTGCTTGAAGAACGGCATGCCGGCATTGATTTGACGCCGATGCTGGTCTATCTCCTCGACCTGGTGAAAGCGCCTCTGCTGCCCGTGCTGGCCGATCAGTTCAGCCTGCTCGATGAGGCCGCTTGGTTGTTGGCCGAGTCCGAAGACGCCCGCAGGAACCTACTCAAAAACGCAGTAGAGCTGCACCGATACAAGGGCACGCCCTGGGCGATCCGGGAAATTATCCGCCTGCTGGGCTTTGGCGAGGTCCAGCTGCAGGAGGGCCTCGGCGGTCGCACCTATGACGGCAGCATCAACTTCAACGGGCTTTACGTCTACGGCGCGCCCCGCGCCTGGGCAGCGTATCGCGTGATCTTCGCCGAGCCCATTACCAACGATCAGGCGGATCTAATCCGCCGCATGTTGTCCACCATCGCACCTAAAAGGTGCCGCCTTGCCTCGCTTGAGTATCAAGCCGTGGCCATTCGCTACAACGGCGCCGCTCGTTATGACGGGCTGTATAACCATGGGAGCAGTATTTGATGGCCACCTTGCCTGAAACAGAAGACTACGCAGATGGGACTTACCAAATTGAAACTTCGGATAGGGTATTAGGTGGCCCTGGTGGCATAGCGAACAAACAAGCTGAGCAGTTGGGCAATCGAACTGCGTGGCTGAAAGCCGCTATCGCAAAGATTGTTAACGGTAAAACCGCCGTTGGTTTGGCTACTCAGCTGGCAACAGCTCGCTTGTTGAAGTTCAAGGGCGCGGCCAGTGGCAGCGGTAACTTCGACGGGAGTGCGGATACGGAGATAACGTTAACGCTCGCTGATTCAGGCGTTTCGGCGGGAAGCTACACAAAAGTCACATTAAACGCGAAGGGCGTGGCTACCGCAGGTGAAAATCCCCGGACCTTAGAGGGTTACGGGATCAGCGACGCTATCGCTATCGGTGATTACGGGCTCGGCGGGAAAGTATCTCCACAAGGGCCTATTGACTCCAAAAATCTGCTCGGCGGCTTTTACTCGTTTAAGGAGGGATATACCACTTTTGCCAACTACGTAGGTTTGGTCAACATTCCGTATGGGGAAGCGGGTTTCGCTGGGCAGTTAGGCTTTGAGCTAGGCGGTGCAGAGCCTGTAGTTTATATCAGGAGCGTGAGCAACTCAGGAGAGTGGACGCCCACCCGGAAACTTTGGCATACAGGTAGCTTCGACCCCTCAACCAAGGCACCACTTGCGAGCCCTGTCTTTACTGGAACGCCAGAGGTGCCGAACGTGGCCGCTGGAGACAATTCGAAGCGTGTCGCGAACACTGCGTTCGTTCGGGCAGCTGTTTCTGCATTGGTGGGTTCTTCGCCCGATGCGCTTGACACCTTAAACGAGTTGGCCGCCGCGCTAGGAAACGATCCTAACTTCGCGTCCACAGTGACGAAAGCGCTGGCCGGTAAGGCTAACAAAGGCGTGAGCCTTGCGGATTACGGAATACTGGATGGGGTCAAAATTGGTCGCTTTGGTATCGGTGGCACGTCCACTGATGTAGCGCCCATCGAGACAATTGGTTTGCCCGGTGGTTTTTACGCGATGGATGGATCGCCAACAGCTTTCTTACAGTATTCATCCATCTTAAACCTTCCCTATTCCGACAAGTCGTGCGCTGGCCAGATTGCTGTAGGCCAGGGCCGTGATGATGTGATTATCTGTGTTCGCGGCGTGACGAACTCCGGTAAGTGGACGCCGAAACGGACCCTATGGCACGACGGAAATTTAGATGCAAATGCTCTTCTGCCGGTTGGGACTTCTATCGCTTTCGCGGGCGCCAGAGCGCCTGCTGGATTTCTGAAAGAAAATGGTGCTGCAGTTTCCAGAACCGTATACGCCAATCTCTTTGCAGTAATTGGTACGACCTACGGTGCGGGAGACGGGAGTACCACGTTCAACCTGCCCGAAAGTCGAGCAGAGTTCTTTCGGGGGCTTGATGACGGTCGCGGTGTTGATGTCGGTCGTAGTCTTGGAACTTATCAGGCCCCAATGCTTGAGGCTCACGATCACGCGCTGACCAGCGACGGCACTGGAGCCGCTGGAGCTGCTGGAGGGAATACGACAGCAGACTTTAAAGTTGACGGTAGCGTGAGCGTGGGGTCCACGGGTCGGACTGGTGGGGCCGAAACGCGCCCTCGAAACGTTGCACGACTGATGTGTATCAAATACTGAGGTGAACCATGACAGATTCCAATCCTCCGCGGATCTACTTAGCCCATCCGGTTACGGGGGAGTACATAGGTGAAGCATTTGCAGACCCCAACCCGCTTGACCCGGATAACTGGCTCATACCAGCCGGGGCCTTTGTCGAAGCGCCGCCGCCAAACAAAATAGGCTTTGCAGTAATCAATACTCCCGACAGCGATCGCACCTGGTCGTTGGTTCAGGACTGTCGAGGCATTGTCTATAGCAAAGTCGATGGGAAGGCTCGCCAGTGGCAAGAGCTTGGTCCGCTTCCGGATGATCTGACAGCTGAGGTCTGTCCTGGTCCGTTTTACGTATGGCGGAAAGATCGCTGGCAGTTAGACCAAGATGCTGAGCTGGAGGCGCTTTCCAGTCAGGCCCTAGCTGAGCGCGACCGATTGTTGGCGGCTGCAGCCACGCGAATAGCACCATTGCAAGATGCAGTGGATCTGGGCGACGCGTCGCCGGAAGAAGAGATAGAAATAGAGGAATGGAAGCGCTATCGCATAGGCTTGAACAGAATTCAGCGGCAGCCTGACTTTCCGAAAATTATTGATTGGCCAGCTTCACCCGCCAATCGCAATCAGCAATAAAAGAGGGCTGCCAGCTCAGATGTAGACGCATCTAAGCTGACCGCCAACCAGCAGAACTACCCTGCAAGCCAGCCAAGGCCCTCCCGCTCACGTGAGCGTTGGGAAGCCTACCAGAAGTGCAAAAGGTTTGCAGATGATGCAAGAGGTACGTTGTGGCCACTGTGGCCGAAAGCTAGCCGCCGTATGTGGTTTTACGGAATTACAGATCAAGTGCCCGCGCTGCCGGACGCTTAACCATTTGAAGGCCGAGAGCCTCCTGACATCGCCAGCGAGCGCCCCAAGCCTTCAGGAGGCATTATGTCCGCGCAACCGATCATCCCCTGGATAGGTGGCAAACGCCGTCTCGCCGACCGTATCTTCGCACTGTTTCCGGCTCACAGTTGTTATGTGGAGCCTTTCGCCGGAGGCGCCGCGCTGTTCTTTTTAAGACCGGTACCGGCAGAGGTCGAGGTGCTTAATGATGTCAACGGTGACTTGATCAACCTCTACCGGGTGGTGCAAAACCACTTGGAAGAGTTTGTCAGGCAATTCAAGTGGGCTTTGTCGAGCCGCCAGGTGTTTAAGTGGTTGCAGATGACGAGGCCGGAGACCCTTACCGATATCCAGCGGGCAGCCAGATTCTATTACCTGCAGCAGTCCGCGTTCGGTGGCCGTGTCGAGGGTCAGACCTACGGTACTGCGACTACGACACCACCTGGACTGAACCTGCTTCGCCTGGAGGAAGCGTTATCCGCCGCGCACCTGCGTCTGAGCAGCACCTATATAGAACACCTGGGCTGGCAAGAGGTGATGAAGAAGTACGACCGTGAACACACGCTGTTTTACTGTGACCCGCCGTATTGGCAGACGGAAGGCTACGGCGTTCCGTTTGGGCTGGAACAGTACGAAGCGATGGCCACAGTTTTAAGAGAAATTAAGGGCAAGGCTATCGTTAGCCTGAATGACCACCCTGACATCCGTAGGGTATTTGCTGAGTTCCACATAGAAACCACTGACATCAAATACACCGTTGGGGGCGGTAAAGGGAGTGATGCAAAGGAGGTGTTGATCTTCAGTTGGGACATTCAGGCCGAACCTGCCGGTCTGTTTTGATATTCTGTTGCGACAGCTGCAAAAAATTCTGAGGCCATTTATCTCAGATTAGAGCGCGAGTTTTTCGCGCTCGGCATCATGAAAGGGTCTGTCATGACGTCCACTCCCACCCCCCTGAACGCGCTGATCCAGTCGATTGGTTCGCGCACGCCGTCGCCCGGCGACTACGCCATGCCGATCCCCGGCCTGGGCTTTTATCGGCGTGAGCAACCCGCTGCGCCGGTGGTGTGCATGGTTGAGCCGTGCATCGTGCTGGTGGCCCAGGGCGAGAAGCAGTTGTGGGTCGGTGGCGAGGGCTATCCCTACGACACTTCCCGGTTCCTGGTGACGTCGCTGGACATTCCGGCCAATTCCGAGGTGCTGGCGGCCAGCCCTGAGCAACCGTGCCTGGGGCTGACGTTCAAGCTGGACCTGCGCATGCTCGCGGAGCTGATCGCCCAGGGTGGCTTGCCACCGGTGCGTGAGCGTGCGGTCATGAAGGGCGTGGGGATCGGCACGGTCACCGACGGCATGCTGGCCGCATTCGCGCGCCTGGTGGCGTTGCTGGATGAACCCGAGGCTATTCCGGTACTCGCGCCATTGATCCAGCGCGAGATTCATTACCGGCTATTGAAAAGCGACCAGGCCGGCCGACTGCGCCAGATCTGCTCGGTGGACGGACAGGGCTATCGAATTGCCAAGGCGATCGACTGGCTGAAGTTGAATTTCGACGCAGCCCTGCGTGTGGAAGAGCTGGCAGCGCGGGTGCAAATGAGCGCGGCGACCTTTCACCATCACTTCCGGCAACTGACCGCGATGAGCCCGCTGCAATACCAGAAATGGCTGCGTCTGAATGAAGCACGACGATTGATGTTGAACGAGCACCAGGATGTCTCCAGTGCCGCGTTCAAAGTCGGGTATGAGAGCCCGTCGCAATTCAGTCGTGAGTACAGCCGGCTGTTCGGGGTGCCGCCCAAGCGTGATATGGCAACACTGCGGGGCCGGGCGGGTGTCAGTGATCCGCCGGGGTCAGATTAGCGTAGAAGATGCAGCCAATCAGCCGTGCGAACAGGCTCAGGGTTTCCGGCAGGTTCGGGTCGTCGAACAGCATGGCCCGTGAGTCCAGCGCACACAGCGCCCCGAACAGGCGGCCATCGGGCAGGAAGATCGGCGCGCCGGCGTAGCTTTCGATGGCGTATTGCTTGACCACCGGGCGTGACGCGAAACGGCCGTTCTGGCTGATCTGGGGGATGAACAGGGTGTGTGGGTTGATGCAGAACTCACTGCACAGGGTGGTTTCAAGGTCGAGTACGTCGTCGACGTTGATGCCCATTTGCAGCGGGTCGTAGGCCGAACACACCACCCATTCCTGGTCGGTGAACTTGGCGATGCCGGCGAATCTCATCCCGGTCAGACGAGTGACCAGCTTGAGGATGTTGGTGGTTGCTTCAATTTCGGCAATGGCGGCGCGCTCGTCTGCGCTGAGTAACCTGTGTGCGGCGGTGACGCTTGAAACCATGCTGAACGCTCCAATGGCGTGGTCGCAGGCCGCGACCACGCACAGTCAGGTTATTAGTTGATGCGCGGGTGTTGCTGTACCAGGTTTTCCCGCTTGGTTTGCAGCGCGGCAATCTCGGCATCGATGTCTTCGATTTTCTGCTCGATATTGTCGTGATGCTCCTGCAGCAGCTCCTTGGCTTCTTCCATGTCGGAAGCCGCCGGGGCCGCGCCACGCAGGGGCTTGTTAGCGGTTTCCTTCATGGTCAGGCCCGTGATCAGTCCAACCACTGCAAACACCATCAGGTAATAGGCGGGCATGTACAGGTCGTTGGTGCTCTCCACCAGCCAGGCCACGGCGGTCGGCGTAACACCGGCGATCAGTACCGAGACGTTGAACGCACTGGCCAGGGCGCTGTAGCGCAGATGGGTGGGGAACATTGCTGGCAAGGTCGACGCCATCACGCCGATAAAGAAGTTCAGCACCACCGCCAGAATCAACAGGCCGCCGAAAATCAGGCCGGTCTTGCCACTGGTGATCAGCATGAAGGCCGGGATCGACAGGAACAGCAGGCCAATGCTGCCGGCGATGATGAAGGGCTTGCGGCCGATCTTGTCGCTGACAAAACCAATGAACGGCTGCACGAACAACATACCGACCATAATCGCGATGATGATCAGCACGCCGCTGTTTTCGGCATAGTGCAGGTTGTGGGACAGGTAGCTCGGCATGTAGGTGAGCAGCATGTAGTAGGTCACGTTGGTGGCCGCGACGATACCGATGCAGGTCAGCAGGCTACGCCAGTGCTTGGTGGCGATTTCCTTGAACGAGACTTTAGGGCCGTGGCTCAGGCCTTCGCGGTCACCCTGTTCGAGTTTGTCGACATGCTGTTGAAACGCCGGGGTCTCTTCCAGCGCGTGGCGCAGGTACAGGCCGATGATGCCCAGGGGCAGGGCGAGGAAGAACGGCAGGCGCCAGCCCCAGGCCTCGAATTCGGCTTCACCGAGCACGGTGGAGATCAACACCACCACACCCGCGCCGAGCACGAAACCGGCGATGGAGCCGAAGTCCAGCCAACTGCCAAGGAAGCCGCGCTTGCGGTCCGGGGCGTACTCAGCCACGAAAATCGACGCGCCGGTGTACTCGCCGCCCACCGAGAAACCCTGGGCCATTTTGCACAGCAGCAACAGGATCGGGGCCCAGATGCCAATGGAGGCATAGCCGGGGATCAAGCCGATGGCAAAGGTGCTCAAGGACATGATCACGATGGTGGCGGCCAGGACTTTTTGCCGCCCGTACTTATCGCCCAGTGCGCCGAAGAACAGGCCGCCCAGCGGGCGAATCAGGAAAGGTACGGAGAAGGTGGCCAGTGCTGCGATCATCTGCACGCTGGGGGAAGCGTCGGGGAAGAACACCTTGCCCAGCACATAGGCGACAAAGCCATAGACGCCAAAGTCGAACCATTCCATGGCATTGCCAAGTGCGGCGGCGGTGATCGCCTTGCGCATCTTGTTGTCGTCGACAATGGTGATGTCTTTCAATCCGATGGGTTTGACGCGTTTTTTACGTAGTTTCATGCGGGCCACTCAAAAGCTGAACAGGGGAGGTGCCATCGCTACGATGGCACCGCTCTGTCAGTTCAGATACAAGTGGACACGAAATAATTCACCGCTTTGTGTATTTTTTCTCGCATGGGTAAAAATGCCTGGTTCTGAAGGCCGATGCATAGCTACCGGCAAAACAGATCAAATGTGGGAGCTGGCTTGCCTGCGAAAGCGGTGGTTCAGTTAAAGATTCAGTGACTGGCACTCCGCTTTCGCGGGCAAGCCCGCTCCCACAAGGGGAGGCATTGTCAGTCAGGCAAAACAGGGAAGTCATTTAAATGCCAAGCAGTCATTCACGCCTTACCTACCGCCAACCACGACCCGCAGAAGTTCAGCGATTGTTCGCGATCTTCGGCGATCCACAGACCAACCTGTTCAATCCTGCCGGCCCGCTGCCCAACCTGAGGGCGGCACAACGGCTTTTGGATCACTGGCTGGAGCAATGGGCTTCCCAGGGCTACGGCTGGTGGGCGATTGCCCGCAAAGAGACCCCCGACCACATCATCGGGTTTGGCGGCATCGCGCCCCTTAATTACCTGACGCAGCGGCGCATCAACCTTGGCTATCGTCTGGCCGTGGAGGCCTGGGGGCAGGGGTATGCCACTGAGCTGGGTCGTGACGCCCTGGCGCTCGCGTTCGACACGCTATCGCTACCGGAAGTCTTCGGGTTAGTGCGGCCCGATCATGCTGCGTCGATCCGCGTATTGGAGAAGCTCGGCATGCAACGCTTTGGCCTGCTGGATGATGTCCCCGGTCAAGCGCCCAGCCTAGTGCTCAGGGTTTGTCGTCCTACAACTGCACAGCACTGACATTTTTCGAATTCACGTAATTCCTGGATAAGCGGCAATCTTTGCGATTGACACTGCGCGGGCGTCTCGCTATAAAACCCGCAGTTGTACGACGACATATGACGTTACATATGTCCTACCTAACAAAAATAAAAAGTGATGCCATGAATCTGAACGAGCCCATCAGTGCCCTTCGTGTCGGCCAGGCGGTCGGCAGCTATCGCTGGACGATCTGCGCGATGTTGTTTTTCGCGACCACGGTCAATTACCTCGACCGCCAGGTGCTCAGCCTCTTGGCACCGCAACTGTCAACGCAGTTTGGCTGGAGCAACACCGATTACGCCAACATCGCGGCGGTGTTCCAGTTTGTCTACGCCATTTCCATGCTGTTTGCCGGGCGCTTCGTCGACAGGATCGGCACCAAGGCCGCCTATGTGGTAGCCATTGGCATCTGGTCCACTGGCGCGATCATGCATGCGTTTTCGGTGCCGATGGGCGAGGGCATCGCGGCGGTCAGTGGTGCCATTGGCCTGGCGGTGATCCCGGTGTCCATTGCCGGTTTCATGCTCTCAAGGGCTGTGTTGGCGATTGGCGAAGCGGGTAACTTCCCGATCGCGATCAAGGCCACTGCCGAATATTTCCCCAAGAAAGAACGCTCCCTGGCCACCGGCATCTTCAATTCCGGCGCCAACGTCGGCGCGATTCTGGCGCCCATCTGTGTCCCCTTGATTGCTGGCATGTGGGGCTGGGAGGCGGCGTTTATGGTCATCGGTATGCTGGGTTTTGTCTGGGTTGCCGTGTGGGCCGCCGTGTATGAAAAACCGGAACAGCAAAAACGCCTGTCACCTGAGGAACTGGCCTACATCCGTAGCGACCAGACCGTACAACCATTTACCCCGGCACCGACGGGCACCGCAGGGAAGAAAGTCTCCTGGTTCAAACTATTGACCTACCGCCAGACCTGGGCGTTTGCCTTCGGCAAGTTCATGACCGACGGCGTGTGGTGGTTTTTCCTGTTCTGGTTGCCCACCTACCTGTCTGCCCAATACGGCATGAAAGGCGCCGATATCGTGATGCCGCTGGCGGTGCTGTACAGCATGACCATGGTCGGCAGTATTGGCGGCGGCTGGTTCCCCAGCTACTTCATGGCGCGCGGCGATGCCCCCTATGACGGGCGCATGAAAGCCATGCTGGTGATTGCGCTGTTCCCGCTGGTGGTGTTGCTGGCGCAGCCGTTGGGTTACCTCAGCTTCTGGGTGCCGGTGCTGCTGATCGGTGTGGGCGCTTCGGCACACCAGGCGTGGTCATGCAACATTTTCACCACCGTGTCCGATATGTTCCCGCAGAAAACCGTGGCCTCGGTGGTCGGCATTGGCGGCATGGCCGGTGGCCTGGGTGGCGTGCTCATGACCAAGATCGGTGGCTGGGTGTTCGACTATTACAAGTCCATCAACGACATCCATACCGGCTACATGATCATGTTTGCCATCTGCGCCCTGGCTTACCTGGTGGCCTGGAGCGTGATGAAGACGCTGGTGCCGCGCCACAAGGAAATCACTGATCTGTGACGCTAGCTAGAAAGGTCATCAAGGCAGCGACGATGACCTCGGGCGCGTCCTCTTGCACCAGATGCCCCGCACGCGGGACGCGCAGGTAGCGTGCACCTAATCTATCTGCGAGCGCGTCGCCTTGTGCCACGTTGATCCATTGGTCCTCCTCTCCCCAGAGCAATTGCACCGGGCAACGCAGCCCGGTGAGCCGGTCTTCAATCTGGTCGGTATAGCGCTGGTCCATTTGCGCAATCTGGCGATAGAAGGCGGGCTGGCCAATCTCACCTGTCCAGGGTGTGACGTAGGCGAGCAGCACCTCGGCAGGTAGCGGCGTGAAGGCGGCGCCCTGTAGATAGGCACGCACAATCGCCTCATGGATATAGGCCGGCGCGTCGCTGAAGGCCTGTTCATGGCGGCGCACATGCTGCACCAGCGGCGAACCCCAGGGCGCCATGGCGACGGGGTCGATCAAGGTCAGGCTGGCATAGTCGCAGCCATCGAGCAGATGCGCACGCAGCGCCGTGGCGCCGCCAAAATCATGGGCCAGCACATGAGGACGTTCCAGGCCCCAATGGTGTAGCAGGGCGGCGAGCAACAGGTTTTGCACGCCCAGGGACACGTCCTGGCCCGGCGCCTGTTCAGACTGGCCATAGCCAAGCAGGTCGTAATAGAACACGCGGTACTGCTGGGCGAACAAGGGCGCGATACGCCGCCACACATGGGAAGAGAACGGCGTGCCATGCACCATCACCAGCGCCGGCCCTTGGGTACCCAGCTGGCCCCAGCGCACGGTTTGATTGTGGAAGTCAAAGGTGTGGGGCAGTACCAGTGCGTCGTTTGAATGGGTCATGGTTGAGTCTCCCCTAAGGTCTGATGGGTTGTGGCGGGTTTTGCCTGAGCCAGAAGGATACGAACCGCCATGACCACGCCGACGAGCACGGCAGCCAGGCCCACGGCTTCCATTGGCGTCGGCCAGCGCCGGTGAAAGCCTAGACCGAGCAGGCTGGCGAAGAGTGATTCCAGGGCAATCAATTGGCCACTCAGTACCATGGGCAGGCGCTGCGTTGCCGCGTTCCAGGCCCAGGCGCCGACCACCGTGGACATCACGGCGATGCCCAGGCTCCAGGCATACAGCGGCCATGCCTGGTTCCAGCCCGCGCCAAGGGTCGGCAACCGGAACAAGCCGAGCGTGTATAGCCACGGCAGCAGGCACAGCGCCGCGCCGCCTGCGCCTACCAGCATCAAGGCGGTCCACAGGCCGGTTGCGCGGGCAGGCAGGCGCGCCAGTTGCTGTTGATTGATGACGCTGAAGCCCAGCCACAAGGCCACTGCGCCCAGGGAGAAGCACAAAGCCGCCAGCCAGGAACCGGTGCCGGAGGCGGGCAGTTGGAGGCTGCTGACCGTGGCCAGCAACAGCCCCATGGTGAGGCAGGACAACGGCATCACCAACTGGCGCCATTGCAGGGTCTTGTGACTGGCGTTGCCTATCAACGCCAGTAGCACCGGGACCATGCCGACAAACGCTGGCGTCAGCACCGGGCCGCCGAACTTCACGCCGGCAGCAATGCACGCGCCATAACCGAGGCAACCCAGTGCGCCCAGTGCTGCCGCCAGTACGCACTGGCCGGTGCTGAGTACACTCAATTGCGCCCTGCACACCATGATCCAGACGAGACCCAGCCCACCGGCCATCAGAAACCGTACGGCCATCAAGTCGTAGAGGCTGTAGACGCCGGTGACGTAGGGCGCAATGAAGTTCAGCGCCCAGCCAAGGGTGGCGACAACGGCAAATATCACACCGGTAAAGAGTGAGGTGCGGGCGCTGGTCATCAGGCTGATCCATGAAGTGAGAGATTCATGGTGCCCAGCGCGGCGGGTGTGCTACAAACGAGTTTTCAGCCTTGGATGCATAACCACAGATTATGAATGCACTTGGCAAAACCTTACCGCCTCTGGCCAGCCTCCTGCCGTTTGAAGCGGCGGCGCGCCTGGAGAGTTTCTCCAAGGCGGCCGATGAATTGCACATCACCCAGGCAGCGGTCAGTCGGCAGATCCGCGGGCTGGAGGACAACCTGGGGGTCAAGCTGTTTTGTCGGCGCAACCGTGGGGTGTTCCTGACGCAAGAAGGGCGTGAGCTGGGGCGGGTGGTCAGCCTGGCCTTGCACAGCATCAGTGAGGGCGCGGTCAGCCTGAGAACATCGCCCCAGCGAAATCGCGTGGTACTGCTATGCCAGCTATGCGAGGCGTTCTATTGGTTGATGCCGCGCCTGGCGACCTTCCACCAGCAATACCCGCAGATCGAGATCCAGGTGGTGACCTGCACGCGGCCGATCACCCAGTTCGACGGGCATTTCGATGTGGCCCTGCAAAGTACCCGGCGCGCCAGTGGCAGCCATACGCTGATGTTCACCGCCTCCGACGAGGTGTTCCCGGTGTGCAGCCCCAGCTACCTCTGCCCGGAACAACCGTTATCACTGGCTGAATTAAAGCCCTGCACATTTCTGCACCACAGCTCCGAGCCTCCGCATTTGATGGAGTGGGATGAGTGGCTGCAGATGTTCGGCCACACGCTGGCCAGGGATGCACGCAGTGCCACCTTCGACAGTTACCCGCTGATGTTGCAAGCCGCCGTGGAAGGGCACGGTATCGCCATGGGTTGGCGTCGTACCGCAAGCCGGCTGATTGAGAGTGGGGCGCTGGTGCGGCCCTGCGCAGAAAGCGTGTTTTTGCCCGAGGCTATTTCGGTTTACAGGCAGCAAGGGGCGGGCAGTCGGGAGGAGGTCACGGCGTTGTTGGCCTGGCTTGACGCACAATTGCAAAGTGACGGCTGACAGGGGCGTCGCTGCCCCTGTCATCTGCGGTTATTGGTTACGCGTGACGCGCCAAATCGTATTGGCCAGGTCGTCGGCAATGATCAGCGCGCCTTTGGGGTCCACCGTCACCCCCACTGGACGCCCACGGGTCTTGCCATCGTCGCCGCGGAAGCCGGTGGCAAAGTCGATGGGCTCGCCCGCCGGTTTGCCGTTGCTGAACGGTACGAAGATCACCTTGTAGCCCACTGGGTTGTCACGGTTCCAACTGCCGTGCTCGCCGACAAACGCGCCGTCAGCGAATTTTTCACCCATGGCAGGGATGGAGAAATCCACGCCCAGCGCGGCCACATGGGAGCCCAGGCTGTAATCGGGTTTGATCGCCGCAGCCACCTTGGCCGGGTTTTGCGGTTGTGCGCGAGGGTCGACGTTCTGGCCCCAGTAGCTGTAGGGCCAGCCGTAGAAGGCACCTTCACGCACCGACGTCAGGTAGTCTGGCACCAGGTCGGGGCCGAGTTCATCGCGCTCGTTGACCACGGTCCACAGTTGCCCTGAGCCCGGTTGGATGGTCAGCGCCGTCGGATTGCGCAGGCCCGTAGCGTAGGGCTTATGCGCGCCGGTGGCGGCATCGATCTGCCAGACCATTGCGCGGTCGATCTCCACTTCCATGCCGCGTTCGGTGATGTTGCTGTTGGAACCGATGCCCACGTACAGCTGACGCCCGTCGTCACTGACGGCCAATGACTTGGTCCAGTGATGGTTGATCTGCGCCGGCAGGTCGGTGACTTTGACGGGCGGGGCGCTGGCCTTGGTTTGGCCGTCGGCGTAGTCAAAGCGCACCAGTGCGTCCTGGTTGGCCACATACAGTTTGCCGTCGGCGAATGCCAGCCCGTAGGGAGCGTTGAGGTTGTCGGCGAATACCGTCTTGAGTTCATAGGTGCCGTCACCGTCGGCGTCACGCAGCAGCGTAATGCGGTTGCCGCCCTTGACCTTGGTGTTGCCCTGGGCCTTGATCACACTGGCGATCACGTCCTTGGGCTTGAGCTTGGCCGCACTGCCGCCACGGCCTTCGGCCACCAGGATATCGCCGTTGGGCAGCACCAGGGTCTGGCGCGGGATCGCAAGGTCGGTGGCGATGGCGGTGACGCTGTAGCCTTCGGGTACCTTGGGCTTTTGATCGCCCCACGGCGTGGGCTCGGCAATCTTCATGCTCGGCAACAGGCTGCTTTGTTGTTCGGGCAGCTTGGGGTCAGGGCCGCGCGCCTGGGTCTTGTCACCTTCGCCGCCACAGGCACTCAGCAACAGGGCGGCGCTGAGCAGGGTCAGTGTGTTGAGTGGTTTCATCGGGCAGCTCCTGAGCGCAGGTTGGTCAAGCCGATCCAGGTGGCGACAATCGCCAGCACGGTGACGATCGCCGACAGCACCAGGCCAGCAGGCATCATGGCGTAGGCATCCTTGGCATGTTGAAAGGCGTTCACCAGCCCCAGCACCCAAGTGCCCAGCAACAGCAGGAAGTACGCCACCGGGCGCCCGCCCTTGTGTTCGGCGCGCACCAGGTTGACCAGTGCAAACAGCAGGGCAAAACCACAGAACACCAGCGCCCCGGCGATCAGCCAGGAAGCAAAGTTGGCCCATTGGATCTGGTAGGTCTGGCCGTAGGCGATATCACTGAGCAAGGCCCCGAGAAACAACGGCACGGTGCCGGCAAGCAAAGTGCCATGCAACGGCCCAGGCCTGACGACGGGGTAAGTGGAGAGGGTAGTCATGTTGGTGGCGGCTCCTTATCGTTCTGCACCCTGGGCTCAGGGCGCGCTGACTTCGCATAGGAAAGGAGCATGGCACTTGTAAGAAAGTTCACTGGGATGGCGTGTCGAGGTGTTTCTCGAACCATGCCCAATAGGGCGTATTTTTGACCTGGCGGCGGTTGTAATCCGGGCTGCCATCGCCCCACCACACAGGGCCACGCTCGCCCAATGCCACCTTGGCACGCTGCACCCGTTGCCGGGCGGCGTTCAAGGCTTCGGGGTCGGCGCTGCCCTTGGCTGACTTGACCGCCCGGCGTGCATCCATCAATTCATTGACCCAGTATTGGCGCGTCGCTTCATCCAGCGCCGGATTGCTACAGCGCCACAGCTGCCCCTTGACCACAAAATAGCGACCGTCCGGGGTGCTAAGCATGGTGCCAGCGCAGCACTCGCAGCACACCCCATAGCATCGAAATCACAATCGCCATCCAACCGGCAAACAGACTGAAGAGTGTCATTGCAAGGTTCATCACCACCTCCAATTGCGTTGTCGTCTCCTGATAGGTGACCTCGCTCGGGAACGAGGATTCAACTGGATGTGTTTACGATAATGCCTGTATGACTCATCCTGTTGGGCTCCTCCAAGGAATCGTTTTATGCCAACCCTGCACCTGTTATGCGGCAAGATCGCCTCCGGCAAGTCCACACTCGCCAAGACCCTTGCCACCGAGCACGCAGCCATTGTGCTCAGCGAAGACCAGTGGCTGGCCAGTCTCTACCCTGGTCAGATCCAGAGCATTGCCGACTACCTGCGCTGTGCCCAGCAGGTTCGTGGAGTACTTGAGCCGCTGGTGATCGATCTGTTGGCGTGCGGCGTCAATGTGGTGCTGGATTTTCCGGCCAATACCCTCGCCAATCGTCAATGGTTACTCGGCCTGGCCCAGGCAGCCAAGGTACCGCACTGCCTGCATTACCTGGAGCTGGACGATGCCACCTGTCGTGCGCGCCTGCATGCGCGTAATGCCCGAGGTGAACATGATTTTGCCGCCACCGATGCCGAGTTTGACCTGATCACTCGCCATTTCAGTGTGCCGAGTGAAGAGGAAGGGTTGGTGATTGAGGTGCATCGCCCGTGACTACCCAAAAACCTGCTGGCATCGATGGCGACGGCTATATCCTCACCGTCGCTGATGGACCTATACAACCGGAGTTCCAGCCCCTGCTGGCGGACGTTTGCGCTACCTTGTCCCGGCCTGAGCTGGGGCTGCACGGGATCTACCTGTATGGCAGCATCGCACGGGGCGAAGGTGAGACCGGCATTTCTGATCTTGACCTTTCCCTGATACTGGTCGAACCACCGGATGCGCCTGTGCTTGAACAATTGGAGTCGGCCCGACTCGCTTTGGAGCAACGGCATCCCCATGTCACCAAGATCGACTTTGATATCGGTCACCGCGCCCAGGTGTTGGCGCCTGAAAACCTAAACAGTTGGGGCTTCTGGCTCAAACATCATTGCCGCTGTCTCTGGGGCGAAGACCTGTCACTGCACGTCGAACCGTTTCGCCCGTCCCGTGCCATCGCCCTGGCGGTCAATGGTGATTTTGAACAGGTGCTTACGGCGTACCTGTTGCGCATCGAACAGGCCAGCACTGAACACACACGGCTTGGCCTGCAGCGGGAAGCATCGCGGGCCTTGATCCGCGCTACCCACACCCTGCGAGCGGTAGATGCACAAAACTGGCCGCAAACCCTGGAAGACTACGTCGGGCTGTTCGTCCAGCATTACCCGACCATGCGCGTGCAAATCGCCTACTTCCTATTTGAAGCACGCAACCCGAGCGCCGAGGGCGAGGCATTTACGACACGCCTACGGGCGTTTCTAAGCTGGATGGTTTCGGCCCTCATAGAAAGGAATCAATCAGATGCGTGAACGCAAAGCCGCACGATTACTGGTCATCAACCCTGCACAGCAAGTGTTGCTGTTTCGCTTCGTGCATAAAGACGGCGCCCTGGCCGGCCAGGATTACTGGGCCACGCCCGGCGGTGGCGTGGAGTCAGGGGAGAGCTTCCACAGCGCTGCGATTCGTGAGTTGCGCGAAGAGACTGGTATCACCGTCAGCAGCGTTGGGGAATCCGTGGCAGAGCGTAGTTTCCCGTTGATTTTACCCAGCGGTGAAACCGTGTTGGCAGTAGAGCGGTACTTCGTTGTGCATGCATCCAGCGACGCGCTTTCCAGGGCCGAATGGACAGTAGAGGAGACCCAGGTGATGGCGGATCATCATTGGTGGTCGGCAGAGGCGCTGCTCGCGACGAGCGATACGGTATGGCCGCAGGCGTTGCCGCAAATGCTGGAGGATGCCGGGGTGTTTTAGCCGTTTTCCATGAACGATGGGGGCAGGCGAATCGGGGCGACATTTAGGTAAGCGGCGGCTTTAGGGCTGTCACGGGAGCAAGCTCCCTCGCCACAGGTGCAGCATTGCATCAAAAAGCGCATCGCGGGTTACATGGATCTAATATTTCCCCGGTATTGAACACCCTTGCATAGTCCATCGCCAAGTTACTGAGCGACAACGCATGCACATCCTCTGCGGCCCACAGCCGTCCCGACAAGTCGGTTTGATCGAAGGTAAAACACGCATCCGCCGCCACGATCACGTCGAACCCCAGGTTGCCGCCCGAGCGTGCGGTGGATTCCACTGAATTGTTGGTGATGACCCCGACGATCACCAACTGCTGGATCGAGCGCAGGTGCAGCCAGCGCTCCAGGCCCGTGGCGCTGAATGCATCCGGTACGTTTTTTTCCACCACATGCTCATGGGCCAGAGGGTGCAGCGCATCCTGGAACTCACAGCCGGGCTGGCCTGGCCGGAACACCGAAGCGCCAGAGCGGGAGATATGCCGCACATGAATGATCGGGCGTTGCGCCTGGCGCCAGGCATTGAGCAATTGCTGTATGTGCTGCTCAGCGTCTGGGTTGTTGCGGCGGCCAAGGGTGGGATCGGCCATGCCTTTTTGCATATCGATGATCAACAGTGCGGCGTTCGGCGCTATCGGTTCCATGGCCTGTCCTGGCAGTGGTGAGCATTATCTAACTGGAGCAACGCGCTCCCACAGGGCGGACGTTAGCACTGATCAGCAGCCCATACGCAAAACCCTGAGACTTCCCGGCGAAACGCTTCATAATGGCGGCCAATTTGTTTAGCTCGTTATTCTGGTGTGCCCGCATGGAAATTAAGGTCAACTTTCTCGACAACCTTCGGCTTGAAGCCAAGTTCGATGACTTCACGGTCATTGCCGACCAGCCCATCCGCTACAAGGGCGATGGTTCGGCACCGGGGCCATTCGACTACTTCCTGGCTTCGTCGGCGTTGTGTGCGGCGTACTTTGTGAAGTTGTACTGCCAGACGCGCAATATTCCCACCGAGAATATTCGCCTGTCGCAGAACAACATCGTCGACCCGGAAAACCGCTACAACCAGATTTTCAAGATCCAGGTCGAATTGCCCACAGATATCTCCGACAAGGACCGCCAAGGCATCCTGCGCTCCATCGACCGCTGCACCGTGAAGAAGGTGGTGCAGGCCGGGCCGGAATTCGTGATTGAGGAAGTCGACAACCTCGACGCCGATGCCCAGGCGCTGTTGATGCCCAACTCCACGTCCGCAGCAGGCACCTACATTGCCGGCAAGGACCTGCCGCTGGAGCAGACCATCGCCAACATGTCGGCGATTCTCGCGGGCCTGGGCATGAAGATCGAGATTGCCTCGTGGCGCAATATCGTGCCCAACGTGTGGTCGCTGCATATCCGCGACGCCCATTCACCGATGTGCTTTACCAACGGCAAAGGCGCGACCAAAGAGGGCGCGCTGGCGTCGGCGCTGGGTGAGTTCATCGAGCGTCTGAACTGCAACTTCTTCTACAACGACCAGTTCTGGGGCGAGGACCTGGCCAACGCGCCGTTCGTGCATTACCCGGACGAACGTTGGTTCCAGCCGGGCCCCAACGATGAGCTGCCGAGTGAAATCCTCGATGCCTACTGCCTGAAAGTCTACAACCGCGAGGGCGAGCTGCGTGGTTCACACCTGTTCGACACCAACTCCGGCAACGAAGCCCGTGGCATTGTCTCGCTGCCGTTCGTGCGTCAGTCCGATGGCGAGGTGGTGTATTTCCCGTCCAACCTGATCGAAAACCTCTACCTGAGCAACGGCATGAGCGCCGGCAACACCTTGGCCGAAGCCCAGGTGCAGTGCCTGTCGGAGATTTTCGAGCGAGCGGTGAAGCGCGAAATCATCGAAGGCGAATTTGCGCTGCCGGACGTACCCGCCGAAGTGCTGGCCAAGTACCCGGGCATCCTGGCGGGTATCGAAGGCCTGGAAGCCCAGGGCTTTCCGGTGCTGGTCAAGGACGCGTCCCTGGGCGGTGAGTTCCCGGTGATGTGCGTGACCTTGATGAACCCGCGTACCGGCGGCGTGTTCGCTTCGTTCGGCGCGCACCCCAACCTGGAAGTGGCGCTGGAACGCAGCCTCACCGAGCTGCTGCAAGGCCGTAGCTTCGAAGGCTTGAACGACCTGCCGCAGCCGACCTTCGAAGGCCAGGCGGTCACCGAGCCGAACAACTTCGTCGAGCACTTTATCGATTCCAGCGGCGTAGTGTCGTGGCGCTTCTTCAGTGCCCAGTCGGATTATGAATTCGTCGAGTGGGACTTCTCCGGCCAGGGCGAAGACTCCAATGCCCAGGAAGCCGCCACGCTGTTCGGCATCCTCGAAGGCATGGGCAAAGAGTCGTACATGGCGGTGTATGAGCACCTGGGCGCTACTGCCTGCCGCATCCTGGTGCCGGATTACTCGGAAATCTATCCGGTGGATGACCTGATCTGGGACAACACCAACAAGGCGCTGTTTTTCCGCGAAGACATCCTCAACCTGCATCGCCTCAGCGAGGAGGAGCTGCAGGCGTTGGTCGAGCGCCTGATAGAAAGTGAGCTGGACGACTACACCGATATCACTACGTTGATTGGCATTGAGTTCGACGACAACACCGCGTGGGGCCAGTTGACCATCCTGGAGCTGAAACTGCTGATCTTCCTGGCGCTGAAGCAGTATGAAGAGGCTAAGGAATGCGTAGAGATGTTCCTGCAGTACAACGACAACACCGTTGAGCGCGGCCTGTTTTACCAGGCGATGAACGCGGTGCTGGAGATGGAACTGGATGATGACCTCGAGCTGGCTGACTACGAGGCCAACTTCCGGCGCATGTTCGGTAATGAGCGCATGGACGCGGTGATCGGTTCGGTTGACGGCAGTGTGCGCTTTTATGGGCTGACGCCGACCAGCATGAAGCTGGAAGGCCTGGACCGGCATTTGCGCTTGATCGACAGCTACAAGAAGCTGCATGCGGCGCGGGCCAACATCACCCAAGGCTGATACACAATGATCGTTCCGACGCTCCGCGTGGGAATGCAGTCAGGGACGCTCTGCGTCCCCAAGCGTGACGCAGAGCGTCACCGGATGCGTTCCCACGCGGAGCGTGGGAACGATCAAATTGAGTTAGATGTGGGCCAAGGCTTGCGCCAGATCGGCGCGCAAATCCTCCACATCTTCAACCCCCACCGACAAGCGCACCAGCCCATCGCCAATCCCCAATTGCGCTCGCGTCGCCGCCGGGATGCTGGCATGGGTCATGATCGCCGGGTGCTCGATCAGGCTTTCCACGCCCCCCAGGCTCTCGGCCAGGGCGAAGATCTTCACGTTTTCCAGAAAGCGCGTCGCGCCGGCCAAGTCGCTGTTCAAGTCCACTGAAATCATCCCGCCAAAGCCGCGCATCTGCTGTTTCGCCAGGTCGTGCTGTGGGTGGGATTTGAGGCCCGGGTAGTGAACCCGTGACACTTGCGGCTGTTGCTCCAGCCAGGTGGCCAGGTCCAGGGCATTGCTGCAATGGCGCTCCATGCGCAGCGCCAGGGTTTTTACCCCGCGCAGGGTCAGGAAGGCATCGAACGGCCCGGCGATGGCGCCGATGGAGTTTTGCAGGAAACCCAGGCGTTCGGCCAGTTCAGCGTTGTCACCGACAACAGCGATACCACCGATCACATCAGAATGCCCATTGAGATATTTGGTGGTGGAGTGCACCACGATGTCGAAGCCCAACTCCAGCGGGCGCTGGATCCAGGGGCTGGCAAAGGTATTGTCGGCCACGCAGATAATCCCGCGGGCACGGCAGATGCGGGCGACGGCGCGCAGGTCGGTCAGGCTCAGCAGCGGGTTGCTTGGGGTTTCGACCCAGACCATGCGCGTGTCGTCCTGCAATGACGCTTCAAACGCCGACAAGTCGCTGAGGTCGACATAGCTGAAACGGTGCCCGGCACTGCGCTGGCGCACTTTGTCGAACAGCCGGAAAGTGCCGCCGTACAGGTCATTGCCCGAGACGATATGCGCGCCAGCATCCAGCAGTTCCAGCACGGTGGAGATCGCCGCCAGCCCCGAGGCAAACGCAAATGCCTGGCTGCCGCCTTCAAGGTCGGCCACGCAGCGTTCCAGGGCGAAACGCGTGGGGTTATGGGAGCGGCCATAGTCAAAACCCTTGTGTACGCCGGGGCTGTCTTGCAGGTAGGTGGAGTTGGCGTAGATCGGCGGCATCAGCGCGCCCGTGGTCGGGTCGGGTGACTGCCCGGCGTGGATCACACGGGTGGCAAACGCGCTTTTATCGGGCTGGCTCATGCAAGGGATCTCCGTAGGTGGTTAAGCAGGTCGACGCGGGTGATCAGGCCATGAAAGCCTGAAGCGTCGGCAATGATGGCGACCAGGCCGCGATCCAGTTCAGCCTGCAGTTCGGCCAGGCTGGCGTTGGGGGCCAGGGTGTGCAGGGTGTTGGTCATGGCGCTGGCGACGGTCATGGAAAAATCTGCGGCGTCGTGGTGCAGGCCCAGCAGGATGTCGGACTCGTCGATCACGCCCACCAGGGTCTGGCCATCGACCAGCACCGGCAGTTGCGACACGTCCGCCAGGCGCATGCGCTGGAAGGCGGTGAGCAGGGTGTCGTCGGGGCTTACGCTGATCACGCGGCCGTCTTCGAAGCGGCGCGCGATCAGGTCGCGCAGGTCACCGTAGTGCTTGTACTGCAAAAGGCCGGCGTCGTTCATCCACTGGTCGTTGTAAACCTTCGACAGGTAGCGCGTACCGGTGTCGCAGACGAAGGTGACCACGCGCTTGGGGTCGGTTTGCTCGCGGCAGTAGCGCAAGGCCGCGGCGAGCAGTGTGCCGGTGGATGAGCCGCCGAGTATGCCTTCGGCCTTGAGCAATTGGCGGGCGTGGTCGAAGCTGTCTGCATCACTGATGGAGTAGGCGTGGCGCACGCTGGACAGGTCGGCAATCGAAGGGATGAAGTCTTCGCCAATACCTTCCACGGCCCAGGAACCAGGGGTTTCCAGCTTGCCGCTGCGGCTGTATTCGGCCATCACCGAACCGACCGGGTCGGCCAGCACCATGGCCAGTTCGGGTTGCACGCGCTTGAAGAACCGCGTCAAACCGGTGAGGGTGCCGGCCGAGCCGACGCCCACCACAATGGCGTCCACGTCGTGCTGGGTCTGCGCCCAGATCTCCGGCGCGGTGCTGGTCTCGTGGGCCAAGGGGTTGGCCGGGTTATTGAACTGGTCGGCGAAGAACGAGCCTGGAATATCCTTGGCCAGCCGTGCCGCCACGTCTTGGTAATACTCGGGATGGCCCTTGCCCACATCGGAGCGGGTGATATGCACCTCGGCGCCCATGGCCTTGAGGTGCAGCACTTTTTCCGTGGACATCTTGTCGGGCACCACCAACACCACCCGGTAACCCTTGGCCCGGCCCACCAGCGCCAGGCCCAGGCCGGTATTGCCGGCGGTGGCTTCAATGATGGTACCGCCCGGGCGCAAGCGACCGTCGCGTTCAGCGGCGTCGATCATCGCCAGGCCGATGCGGTCCTTGATGGAACCGCCGGGGTTTTGCGATTCAAGCTTGAGAAACAGCGTGCAGGGGCCGGTATCGAAGCGGCTGACCTTGACCAGCGGGGTATTGCCGATCAGTTCGAGTACAGCGGGGCGTGAAGGGGTGGGCATGTCGTCTCCTGGTTACGGGATGGGCGCAGGGCGGGGGACAGCAAAAAAACAGCATGGCTTGGAACATAGGCCGGTATTGACGGTGTCGCAACCGGGCGTCCGTTGTATGACTTTTTTTGCCGCATGGGGGAGGGCGCGCAATCCAGAGGTAGGAGCTGGCTTGCCTGCGATGGTCATAGGTATCTACACAAATTTGGTGCGACGCTGAACCTGTGGCGAGCTAGCTTGCTCCCGTGACGGCCTGACAACCGGCGTCGATCTAACTAACGCGCCGCGATTCAAATGTGGGAGCTGGCTTGCCTGCGAAGGCGGTCTGCCAGCCGACCGGAATATTGGATTTGACCGAGTACATATCCATTATTAAGGTAACGGCCACCGATGGTTCCGCCCTGACGGCGGCTCACTTTGCAAAAGCCGGGATGCCGGCCCAGGCCAAAGTAAGCAAAACGCTCTTGCCCCACCACTCGGCACCTCGCCTAGGCTCGGTGTGCCCGTAATCCGCCAGCGCGGTTTAACGGGGCGCCTAAGATCAAGAGCGACTCGCTTCGCATCGTGGTTGCCGTCTGCTGTTACAACCCACAAAGTTGTGTAGATACCTATGCTGCGATGGCGGTGGTGCTGTTGGCATTTACGCTGCCTGACCCACCGCCATCGCGGCCTCGCCAAGGCTCGAGCGCTCCCACCGTTCAGTTTCCGGCAATGGCGGCTTCGATGGCAGCGATGTCGATTTTGGTCATGGTCATCATCGCTTCAAATGCGCGCTTGGCGACGGCAGGATCTTTACTGGTAACTGCATCGACCAACACCCGCGGCGAGATCTGCCACGACAGCCCCCACTTGTCCTTGCACCAACCGCAAGCGCTCGCCTGCCCACCGTTGTCGATGATGGCATGCCACAAACGGTCGGTTTCCTCCTGATCCTCGGTAGACACCTGAAAGGAAAACGCTTCACTGTGCTTGAACAGGGGGCCGCCATTGAGACCCACGCAGGGGATACCCAGCACGGTGAATTCCACGGTCAACTCATCGCCCTGCTTGCCAGCCGGGTAGTCGCCAGGCGCACGGTGTACGGCCTTTACTTCGCTGTCGGGGAAGGTGTTGGCGTAGAAGGTCGCTGCCTCCAGAGCATCGCCGTTGTACCAGAGGCAGATCGTATTTTTGTTGTTCATCGCAAGGCTCCTCGGGTTGAAAGGTGCATGAAGTCTAGACGAACAACCTGCAACACTACTCAGGCTTGCACCGCCTCCCGGCCAGCGCGTGAGTCGGCCCGCCGCGAACGCCAGCTCAGCCCCAATACCATCAGCAAGCCCAGGCCCGCCATCAGTGCGCCTGCCAGGGAAATGGCCGGGTAGCCGAGCCCGGCATTGATCACTGCACCTCCCAATGCCGCACCAATTGCATTCCCAAAATTGAATGCACCGATGTTCATCGCCGAAGCCAGGTTGGGCGCATCCTTTGCGGCCTCCATCACCCGCATCTGCAACGGCGGCACCAGGGCAAAACTGGCAGCGCCCCACAGCAGGATCGACAACGCGGCGGGCAGCGGCCATTGCATAAGCACCGAAAAGGCCAACAGCACAGCAATCAACACCACCAGCGAGATGATCAAGGTGCGGTCCACCGAGCGGTCCGCTGACTTGCCACCCCACACATTGCCCAGGGTGAGCCCGATTCCGAACAGCACCAGCATCCCCGTGACGAAGTTGGTCGAAGCGTGGGTGACATCGCGCAGAATCGGAGCGATGTAGGTAAATACCGTAAACATCGCACTCGAGCCCACCACGGTCAGGGCCAGCGCGGCCAGCACCGGCCCGCGCCCCAGCACACGGATTTCCGCCATCAGGCCGCCACCCTTGGGCGCGGGAGTATTGGGCAGGGCCCACCACAGCGCTGCCATGACCACCGCGCCAAGCCCGCTGATGCCCCAGAACGCGGTGCGCCAACCAAAGTTCTCGCCAAACCAGGTCGCCAGGGGCACGCCGCCAATGGTTGCGAGGGTCAGCCCCATGAACATCGCCGCCACGGCCCCCGCGCGTTTCTCGGGCGCCACCAGGCTTGCGGCCACGATCGAGCCAATCCCAAAGAACGCTCCGTGATTGAGCGACGTCACCAGCCTGGCGATCATCAATGTCTGGTAGTTGCTGGCCAACGCCGACAGCAAATTACCCAGGGTAAAAATCGCCATCAGCCCTATCAGCAGATAACGGCGGGGCACCCTGGCCGTCGCCAGGGTCATGATCGGCGCGCCAATCAACACGCCCATGGCGTAGGCGCTTACCAACAGCCCCGCAGCGGGAATGGAGACATCAAGATCAGCGGCGATACCGGGCAACATGCCCATAGGTGCAAACTCTGTGACCCCGATGCCAAAGGCACCGACGGACAATGCTACAAGGGGGGGATTGATACGCATGGGTGACTCCTCATCTGTGAGCCAAATGCTACAATCCTGCCTTTTGCAGCAGTAGCCCTTGGTTGGGAACTACAGCTTTGCGCAGGAGGCACAAATGGACATCGGCGGGCGTTCGGGAGAGATGGAAGTGTTCACCATGGTCGCCGAGCACGGCAGCCTGTCGGGCGCGGCCAGGGCCTTGGCGCTGACCCCATCGGCCATCAGCCGCATCATTACCCGCACCGAACAGCGCATCGGCACCCGTCTGCTACTGCGCACCACCCGCGCCATCACCTTCACCGCCGAAGGCGAAGCCTACCTGCGCGGCGCCCGACGCATCCTCGCCGACATGGCCGAAGTCGAAGATGCCATCACCGACCAGGGCGCCCCACGCGGACGCCTGCGCGTCAGCGCCGCATTTGCCCACGGCCGCATGACCATCGTCCCCCTGATCGCCGCCTTCAGCGCCCGCTATCCCGCCATCGTCGTCGACCTGATGCTCGGCGATGAAGTCGTGGATATTCTCGGCGGCCAAGCCGATGTCGCCATCCGCTTCGGACCCCTTGCTTACAGCCCCCTGACTGCTCGCCTTATCGGCTCTACCGGGCAGGTTATCGTTGCTTCACCGGAGTACCTGGCACGGCATGGCACCCCCGTGACGCCGCAGGATTTACTGCAACACAACTGCCTGCGCTTCAACTTCCGTAGAGCGGCGCCGGATTGGCCGTTTCGGGTGGAGGGGCGGGAGTTTTCGTTGAAGGTGGCGGGGACGATTGAGGGGAATAGTGGTGAGGCATTGGCGCAGTTGGCGAAGCTGGGGGCGGGGGTGGCGAGGATTGGGGCGTTTAGTGTGGTGGAGGAGGTGAGGCGGGGGGAGTTGGTGGTGTTGCTGGAGAAGTTTAATCCTGGGGATGTGGAGCCGATTCATGCGGTGTTTGTGGGGGGAGGGGCGATGCCGGCGCGGGTTAGGGCGTTTGTGGATTTTTTGGTGGAGAGGTGTGGTAGTTGAGGAGATGCGAGAGGAGGAGGAGCGGCGAATTCGGGCGTCAAAGCGGGCGTTCAACGGTCTATTAAGCAGGAGATGATTCGCATATGAATGCTATCAACCCACACCAGCTCTTCATTTGAGTCATCAGCAAACCCTCACGGGAGACCAAGAAGCTGGTGATAGGAGGGCGCAAGGACATCCGGCGATTGGCCAAATGATTGACAAAATGACTACCGATGTCGTAGAAGGCGTTTTGATATCATCTTGACTCTATCTGAATACTGGAAATTATGAAGACTTCGATCCAGACAGCAGCAGACGCACTTCAGAACGCGTTATCGAATCCGGCATATAAGGTTATAGCGCTTACCGGCAAGTGGGGAACAGGTAAAACCCATTTGTGGCAGACATTGAGCCCTAAAAGCAAAGATATTTTGGAAATTTCAGCATTTGGTGTGAAAAGCGTAGAAGATATCAAAATAAAATTATTTCAGGATAGCGTAAAGCTCATCAATGGTAAGACGAAGGATTTCGCGGCTAGTGCTATAAGCGTCCTTGAGGCTATCCCTAAAAAATTCCTTGGTTTGAGTATAAGTGATGCAGCGCTAACTCTTTTGCCCCAAATGGTGAAAGGGAAAACGATCGTCATTGATGATATTGAAAGAAAAAATAAATCCCTTGAAATAAGTGAAATTTTAGGTTTGATCAATGAATGTGCCGGGAAATACGGGGCAAAGTTCCTGTTAATACTGAATACGGATAGCATGGAGGATAAGCAGCTATGGCAAGGCCTTCATGAAAAAATAATTGATAAAGAAATCGCCTTGAATCCGTCACCGGAAGATAGCTTTAAAATAGCAGCGGACGGTCTCAATACTCCTTTGATTGCTATAGCGAAAGAGGTTTTCGCAGAGCACAAAATAAAAAACATAAGGATCATTAAGAAGACGCTACAGGCCCTGGTCGAGATCATGCCCAAGCAGAACTCACTGCCGGAAAGCCTATACAGGGCTTACATACCAACAGTGATATTTTTGGGTATCTGCTATTTTCGTGGCTTCAGTAATGGACTGACGCTGGACTATTTGGCCAATCACATTTTCATGCAGCCACAAGAGTCTGAAAATGAAGAGTGGAACGTAATGATTAACAAATTTTCCATACGGGCAAATAAATTTTCCGAGTTGGCAATCGACTACTTCAGGCTTGGCGTCACAGGGCATGAGGATATGGCTCTGTTTTTCAAGCCATTGAAAGAAAATGTCCAAAGAGCTGAATTCCAAAACAGACTTGAGGCCTTTACCACGGAACTTTACTGGAACCTTGAACAGACGGAAAGTCATGTTCAATCATTTTTGCAGTCTTTGAGGAAAGACATATATAGATTAGATGCGGGCCAAATTGTAAGGCTTTTCGATGATCTTCAACTACACGGGTATAGTAAAGAGGCGGAGAGCTCATTGTCCGCTTGGCTGAAGGAGGCTGAAGGTGATGCTGACGCTTACAAAAAACTTGAATATGTGTACCGAGAGCGAGTGCCGAAGAGACTGTGGGAACTAAAAGCCAAGCTGAACCCCCCAAAAGAAAATATTTTGTCTTTAAAAGACGCAGTCCAGAACTATTTATTGAAAAGTCAACTTACCCAAAAGGAAATTAACACTTTATCAAGCTCCACTTTTTTAGAATACGAGGCGACACTAATGTCACTAACAACCGCTGAACTCAAAGACTTCTTTGAATTGCACTTTCGTTTGGGAGAAAAGCGTGAGAGCTACTGGCGCTCCGCGCAGGAAAACTTTATCGCTGCTTGTAAAAATATTTCGACAACCGCCCCCGACACGAGACTAGGGAAAATCTTGTACCGAGAATTGAAACTGCGCAAAATTTAAAAAGCATAAATCGAACGATGTCGGACATCAGTTGGCTTGCGATGGTTTAGGACGAAAGTATACAAAAAGGGACAGGTCTATCGATATTTAAATAACGTTGTCCCCTTTTTGTCTTTGAATTGAACGCTGAGAAAACTTACTCAGCGTCTAATCAGCTTTATTTAATAACTAGCTCCAGCTAAATTCCATATGTGCTGCGGACATGGTCGTACATACATGGGAGGCCAAGTTTCTCAAAAAAAGTATCTGCAAACGCGACGGCGCTTGCTGTTGCCCAGCGAGCACAGCCCGCCCCGAGCACTTTGTCGGGGTAAAAGGGGTTTCCAAGTCCGGTCAGCCTATTAAGCTCAAACCGTCCGCGTAGTTTTTTCTCGAACTTATGCTCCTTATTTTCATTGCTATCGCTAAAGTTTAATATTGTCTCTGGCTCATAATGAACCAGCGCATTACGGAGATCGATTAGGAGCTTTACGTCCTGATACGGCTTGGCATCTCTCGGTATTCTCGGCTTTCCATTTAACTCAAGTACCAGTTCAAATTTCTCAAGCATTGTCGATCGTTTGAGCGACGACCTCCTCCATAAAGTTGCCATTACTCCGCTGTTCTCAAGCCCTTCTATTCGGACTGGATCAAAACCTTCACTGCAGTCAGCCCACAGCTCGTTGATCGCTGCCTCTAAGAACGCAACTGAAAGCATGATACTGGTAACCACGCATGCCGTGTGCTCGCGGAGCCCCTCATTCGAAGCAGAATCACCGAGAGTGAGTATTGGTTCAAGCGTGGCTGCCCGCTGGGAGAAGAGTGCAGCCGCTGATAGATGTGTTATTGATAGATAATGCCTTGAGGACATGCTGATAGATAATTTTATAGTCATGGGCTTCCCTACGTTAAGTGCACTTATTCTGAGATTTTTCCACCATGCCGTTATGGTTTATCGTTCTTCGAGATGATGGACTGATTCGAGCTTAACATCTTCAGTGTCTCTTGCTTTCTCAAGCATGACACTACATCCACATTATTAGTTGTGAAGAAAGAAAAGCAGTCCGCTTTTAGACGTTTGTGGCCCACAGAAGTACCCAGTTTTACCTCCAAAACCTTCCAGCAACTGTCGCCCAATAGCCTCCATCAAATCACACCCGTCCCGCAACAGTATCACCAGCAACCGGGCAAAAATCCGAAAGCACCACGCAGTCAGCCTCCACCTCACCCCGAAAAACGATGTTTTCCAATACTTGAGTCACGGTACGAATACGAGAGTCAGCCATATTGCTTGCAGCATCTCGAGCGGTGCTTGCGAGTCTCACCTCCTCCCTGGCATTTCCCCGCGCCGTCTCGCTTTTTAAGCTTGCTGAAACGTTTCATCGAGTTTATAAAACGCAAACAACTCCAATAAAGGCCACCGCCATGACCCCGCTCAAACTCCTCGTTGCCCTCAGCGCATTCTCTGCCGCCTCCCAAGCCCTAGCCTGGGATTACGTGCTGCTCGATACCGACAAAGCCGCCCAGAACTGGCAGGTCACCAGCCAGCAGCTCGGCATCCAAACCGACAAGCCCTTCAGCGTTACCCTGCGCACCCTGCACGGTGGTCGGCAGGAGGGTGTGAGCATCGTGGATATCGACAACGGCACGATGAAGCTCTCGGTAGTGCCGACTCGTGGCATGAACGTGTTGCAGGCGTCGGTCGGCGATGTGCGCATGGGCTGGGATTCGCCGGTCAAGGAAGTGGTAAATCCGTCCTTTATCGAGCTCAATGGCCGTGGTGGTCTGGGTTGGTTGGAAGGGTTCAATGAGCTGGTCACCCGTTGCGGCTACGAGTGGGTTGGGCATCCTGGCATCGACAACGGCGAACTGCTGACCCTGCACGGTCGGGCCGCCAATATTCCTGCGAATAAAGTCACCCTGCATATCGATGAAAAACCGCCGTACGCCATCACCCTGCGCGGCGAGCTGAAAGAGCAGGCGTTCAAGAAGGTCGATTTCTCCGTTGCGACCGAACTGGTCACCGAGCCTGGCAGTGTGGTGTTCGCCCTCAACGACATGCTGACCAACAATGGCGATTATCCGAAGGAATACCAGGCGCTGTATCACAGTAACTTCAGCACGCCGTTCCTGGAGCAGGGCGCGCGTTTCGTTGCGCCGGTGAAGCAGGTGTCGCCGTTCAACGACAAGGCCAAGGGCGAACTGGCCGACTGGCAAACCTACCGTGCGCCGACCAAGGACTATGACGAAACGGTTTACAACGTGGTGCCGTATGCCGATGCCAAGGGCGATACCTTGACCGTGCTGCATAACAAGGCCGGCAGCCTGGGGGTTTCGGTTGGCTTCAATACGCAGACACTGCCGGTGTTTTCCCTGTGGAAGAACACTGATACCCAAGGGCAGGGCTATGTCACGGGGTTGGAGCCGGGGACGAGTTTTTCGTACAACCGTCGTTATCAGCGGCCATTGAACCTGGTGCCTACGATCGGGGCGAAGGAACATAAGCAGTTCCGTATCAGCTACAGCTTGTTGGCGGATAAGGCGGCTGTTGAAAAGGCCTTGAAGCAGGTCAGCGAGATTCAGGGTGGGCGGGAGACTGAGGTGCGGCAGACGCCTTTGGTGGATCTGACCAAGGGGTGACATTGGCTGGAGCCTTCACGCGGGGCCCGGCGTTCTTCATCGACGCCGGAATCGCCCTGCAACTGTAGGAGCGAGCTTGCTCGCGAAAAAACCACAGGCGCCGCGTTCACTCAGGAAGCCCGCGTTATCGTTGAAGTTCTTCGCGAGCAAGCTCGCTCCTACATTGGGGTTGGCATTGATATTGGGCCCTGTTCAGCGCAGGGCTTTCTGTCATCGACGGGCATGCATACTGGAATAACCGTATTTCAGGAGCATCTCCATGATTCGCAGAGCATTACCCACCGACGCAAAAGCCATTGCCCAGGTGCATATCAGCAGTTGGCAAGACGCCTATCGTGACCTGATGCCTGCCCAGTTCTTGAGCGGATTGCAAGCAACGCTGGCTAGGCGCGAAGCCCATTGGGTACGCTCGATTGCCTCGGGTGAGTCAACGGTATGGGTCGCCGAGGTGGGCCAGCAGGTGGTTGGCTGGATAGCCGTGGGCGCCAGCCGTGACGAAGACGCCGTGCAGGCCATTGCAGGTGAGGTCATGGCCATCTACGTACTCGCCGAGTATTGGCACACCGGCGTCGGGCGGGCCTTGTGGAATGCCGGCTTGCAGGACCTGTTGGCGCAAGGCTATGAGCGTTTAACGCTGTGGGTCTTGGCCGGTAATGAAAGGGCGATTCGATTTTATCGCCGGGCGGGGTGTGTCGAGGAGGCCGGGACTGAGCGCCATCTGGAGAGGGGCGGTGTGGCGCTGGTGGAGGTGAGGTATGGTTTGCCGTTGAGATAGCCTAGGTATTTACGCAACTTGGGCATCAGTGGGATCGTTGTCGGCTGCCAGGCCGTCATCGCAGGCAAGCCAGCTCCCACATTTGGATCGCGGGGCATCAGTTATGTCAGCGTCGGCTGCCAGGTCGTCACGGGAGCAAGCGCCCTCGCCACAGGTGCAGCGTCTTACTGAAGGTAGGTGGATGTCGATGACGGTCAACTTCACAGGGGCATTCACACCTCACTCATGCCTTACGCGCAGTCAACAACACCGCCGCGGCCGCTGACAACAAACCCGCGCAGCAGCGATTGAACAGGCGCTTGCCCTTCGGCTCGGCAAACCAGCGGCGCATATGCAGGCCCATATAGGCGTAGGCGCTGATGGCGACCCATTCCAAGGCCAGGAACATCACACCCAGCAGGGCAAATTGCGCGGCGATGGGTTGGCCGGGCACCACGAATTGCGGGAGGAAGGCGGTGAAAATCAGGATCGCTTTGGGGTTGCCCGCGGCCACCAGAAATTCCTGCCGCGCCAAGGCCCACAGGCCTACCTTGCTCGTCGCGGTGTCCACCTGCTGCTGCGGGTCTGCGCGCCATAGCTGATATGCCAGGTAAAACAGATACGCCGCGCCGAGAATCTTGATCCCGTAGAACAACAACTCCGAGGTTTGCAGTACCACCGCCAAGCCAGCGGACGCGAGGGCGATCATGCCGGCGAAGGCCAGCAGACGGCCGAGACCGGCGAGGCAGGAGGTGCGGTAACCGTAGCGCGTAGCGTTGCTCACCGACAGCAGGTTGTTGGGGCCGGGCGCCATGTTCAGGGCGAAGCAGGCGGGGAGGAAGAGGGCGAGGGTGGCGAGGTCCATGGCGGCTCCGGGTTGGCAGGTCGGGGAGTCTTGAGGATAAACGCATGAAGCGCGGTTTAACACTCCGTGGCTGGGCTTATGGCCCCGCGAGCGCTTCAGGTGCCGCGCCAAACAACCGATCGGCAATTTGCCTGCCCCGTTCCAAGCCTTCCTGCGTCAACCAAATGGATTTGTTTTTGTTCACCGGATTACTGATAAAACCTTGCTCGTGGAGTCGGTTCATTATTTGAAAGTCGTGGCCTTTCCATGAGTTGCCGTTATCAAAGCTGAAGGTGGTCAGCAGGGCAAGTACGGCTTCCTCAATCAGTTTTTCGTCGTATTCCATATTGGGTACTCCGCTTGAGTGACACAGACCCTGTTGAGTTTACGCTCAACATCACGCAGCACTCCACACCGCTAACTCATACCCATCCGGATCGGTGAAGTGGAACCGGCTGCCACCAGGAAACGAAAATGTCTGGCGGGTTATCACCGCTCCCAGCTGTTGAAGCCGCTGCTGCACACTGTCCAAGTCATCTGCGTACACGATAACCAACGGGCCGCCCGGCCGCACAGGCTCGCCGGTGGTGAAACCACCCGTGAGCCGGCCATCGCTGAACTCGCTGTAGGTGGGGCCGTAATCGACGAAAGTCCAGCCGAATGCAGCGCCGTAGAAGGTTTTGCTGCGGGCAATGTCGCTTACGTTGAATTCGATATTGTCGATCTGTCGGTCTCTGCCACGAGTACTCATGGGGGCTTCCTTGGCCGGTGTGCAAGGCCGGAGTGTAGCGTACCTCACATCCTTTTCATTCATCGATAGGGCCTTTGTGATTAGCCAGTATCTCTGAACACTGCATCCAGCCAAGGTGTGCTTATCTTTGTCGAGGGTCACTCTAGAATGGCGGCGTACTTCTCCCAATTAAAGGAATGTTGTCATGCCTAATCATTCAATCAATGGCAAGGTTGCACTGATCGCAGGTGGCGCGAAGAACCTCGGCGGGTTGATCGCCCGCGATCTGGCCAAGCATGGCGCCAAGGCTGTGGTCGTGCACTACAACAGCGATTCCAGCCAGGCTGACGCGAACGCAACCGTCACCGCAATTGAGGCGCTAGGCGCGAAGGCTGTGGCCTTGCAAGCAGACTTGACCACGGCGGGAGCGATGGAAAAACTCTTCAACGATGCCGTCGCCGCAGTCGGCAGGCCGGACATCGCGATCAATACCGTGGGCAAGGTGCTGAAAAAGCCAATGGCTGAAATCACGGAGGCGGAGTACGACGAGATGATGGCCGTCAATTCCAAGACTGCGTTCTTTTTTATCAAGGAAGCCGGCAAGCACCTCAATGACAATGGCAAGATCTGCACTATTGTCACTTCACTGCTGGGCGCTTTCACGCCCTTTTACGCTGCATATGCCGGCAGCAAGGCGCCGGTAGAGCAATTTACGCGAGCGGCGGCGAAGGAGCTGGGCGTTCGGGGTATTTCGGTCACGGCAGTAGGGCCGGGGCCTATGGACACGCCGTTCTTCTACCCGGCCGAAGGTGAGGATGCGGTCAGTTACCACAAGACGGCTGCCGCGCTGTCGCCGTTCTCGCGCACGGGCCTGACAGATATCGAGGATGTGGTCCCGTTCATCCGTAACCTGGTGAGTGACGGCTGGTGGGTGACTGGCCAGACAATTTTGATCAATGGCGGCTACACCACCAAGTAAACGGTCAACGCGCAGGCGCAGACGTGGTGAGCGCCGATCGATCCGTGCCCCCCGAGCATTGAGAGCCCATGGATAGAATCGAACAGTACCGCGTCTTCGTTCAGGTCGCAGAGCTTGGCAGTTTCATACAAGCGGCACGGCTGATGAGGCTGCCACGCGCAAGCGTGTCGGCCGCCATTCAACAGCTGGAGGGCAATGCCGGCACTCGACTGCTGCACCGGACAACCCGCAAGGTCTCCCTGACCGCCGATGGCACCCAGTTACTGCTGAAGGCGCGCCAGGTCTTGCTGGACATCGATGATATCGACCAACTGTTTAACAGCCATCAGGAACAGGTCATGGGCCGTCTGGAAGTGGACGTGCCCAGCCGCATAGCGCGGCGCCTGGTGATGCCTGCGTTGGGCGAGTTTCTCCGCCGCTACCCTGGGCTCCAACTCGGCCTGGGCTCCACCGATCGCGCCATTGATCTGGTACAGGAAGGCGTGGACTGTGTCATTCGTTTTGGCACCCCGCAGAACAGCAGCCTGGTGGTGAAACCGTTGGGCAAGGTGTTGCTGGTCAATTGCGCGAGCCCCGCCTACTTGGCGGAATTCGGGGTGCCCACACAGCCTTGCGATCTGCAAAACCGGCATGTCTGTATCGGCTACAGCACGAGCGCAGGCGGCCAGGAAACGGCCTGGGAATATTGCGTCGATGGCACCGCGCAGGCTGTCATGATGCCCAGCCGTGTGGTGGTCAATAATGCCGAAAGCTATATCGCAGGATGCTGTGCAGGGCTTGGCTTGATTCAGGTGCCGTTGTTCGATGTTCAGCATTTATTGGACAGCGGCGAATTGGTGGAGGTGATGGCGGCCTATCGGCCGGCCCCCATGTGCGTTTCAGTCCTGTACCCGACTCGCCGCCAACGCTCTCGTCGCCTTGGCGCGTTCATCGATTGGTTTGCCGCCTTGATGGCTCCGCATCTGGAGCCTTGATGCACTCCAGCGGTATGCCCACCTGTTCTCTCTGACTCGCCATGTTCCGGGTCGGGCTCAAGGATGAAACCTGCGCCCCAACGCATCCAGCCGCACCGCGATCGGTGGCAGGCGTTCGCTGCTGCGGGCGAGCGTCTCGACGTCGTCGGCGGTGTTCTGGGCGATGCTCTGTACCGACTGCAAGCGCTCGACGATCTCCAGGTTTGCCGAGGTCTGCTCGCGGGTGGTGGTGACGATGTGGCCGTTGAGTTGGTCGATGTGCGCGATGTCCTCGCCCACAGCCCGTAGCATGTCCACGGCCACTTGGCTGTCTGCCACGCAGCGCTCTACGCCTTCGCGGCTGGCGTGCATGGCTTCGACGGCTTGTCGGCTGCCGTGTTGCAGGCCCTCGATGATGCTCTTGATTTCCTGGGTGGAGAGGGCGGTGCGCTGGGCCAGGCTGCGCACTTCATCGGCAACCACGGCAAAGCCACGGCCTTGCTCGCCGGCGCGGGCAGCCTCGATGGCGGCGTTGAGGGCCAGCAGGTTGGTCTGGTTGGCGATGCTGCTGATCACTTCCAGCACCGAGCCGATTTGCTCTGCCTGCACCGCCAGGGATTCCACGGTCGACTCCGTGCCGTTGATGCGCGAGGCCAATTGGCTGATTTCATGTTGGGCGCGGCCGACGCTTTCCTGGCCGCGCACAATCTGCTGGCTGGCCTGGCCTGCATGTGCCACTGCCTGTTCGACCTGCACCGTAATGTGGCCCATGGCGTCTTCCATGCGCTGCATCGAACCGGTCATTTCGCCGATCTGGGCCAGTTGATGCCGTGCGCCTTTTTCCAGGGTGCCGCTCGCGCTGGCCAGTTCCTGGCCGAGCTGGCCCAGGCCATGGGAGTCGCGGGCGACGCCGTCGATCAGGTGGGTGAGTTGCTGCAGGAAGTGGTCGAACCGCTTGGCGAGGGATACGTGGGCCTTGCCTTCACCTTGGGCGGTTTCCACCGTGAACTGCGAGGTAACGGCGAGCATCTTCTCCAGCATTTCCTGGCTCTCCACCGCTTCGGCCTGGCTATGGAAGGCCAGGTAGAGCAGGGCGACGGTCTCCATCACCACATAGAAGGCGTGGACGAACACCATCGTCCAGCCGCCGTGATGCTCCATCACAAACACAGGGAAACCCTGGTGCTGCAAGGCATGGAACACCACGTGATGCACCGCGATGGTCAGTGCCGCCACCAAAATCGGCAGCCAGTCACGGTAGAAGGTCAGCACCGCCAACAGCGCGAAAATGCCGAAGTGGGATTCGATCACTCCGTGCGCCTGGTTGATGTGCAACGCCGCCATCACCATCAAGCCGGCGCCCAGTGCACAGCGCATCACGCGGGTGCCGCCGATGACGCGATACAGCGCCGTGAGCACCACGCCGGTGCCCCCACCGACGATCACGGCCTGCATGAGGGTATCGTGCCAGAACGCCAGGCCGAGGGAGAACAGGCACATCAGCCAGATCAATGCCAGCATGATGCGGTCGGCCTTGCGATAGTGCTCTTGAAAACGAACGGGCATTCACTCTTACTCCATGAGAGGGGGGCGTCGAGGTCTAGCAAGCACGCGGTGTGCCACACAGGCGCGCCGCTGTGGAGTGAAGCAGATGTTCAGGATTGTTGCCGGTTACCCACGCGTTATCGGCATGTGGGCGTGGGACTTTAAGAACGGCTGCCCGAGCGGGCAGCCGAGGTGGGCAGGGGGCTCAGAAACTGTACTTGGCGGTCAGCATCATATTGCGGGGGCTGCCATAGGAGTCGCCACCATAGTCCACATCGTTGGAGATGGACTGGTAGTAGTGGCGGTCGAAAATGTTGTTGGCATTGAGCTGCAAGTCCAGGTGCTGATTGACCCGGTAGCCCGCCATCAAGTCGGTGACGGCGTAGCCGCCTTGCTGGAGCCGGTAGTTGCTGCCATCCGCTAGCTTGATGTCGTTGTACATGCGGCTCTGCCAGGAGATATTGCCGCCGACGCGGAGTTTTTCCAGCGGGCCCTGGAAGTTGTAGCGTGTGGTCACTTTGAACAGGTGCTCCGGGATGTCGGTATCGAACTGCTTGTTGACCTTCTGCGGGTTGGCGTCGTCCTTGATGGTGTGGGTGCGCGCATAGGTATAGCCGCCGCCGACCTGCCAGTTTTCGGTCAAGGCGCCTTGCAGTTCGAAGTCGATACCCTGGCTGCGGATTTCGCCCGAGGCTTCTGCACAGGACGCCTGCGGGCAGTTGGGCACCACCACGGCCACGGCGCGGTTTTCCTGGTCGACGCGGAACAGCGCCACGCTGGCATTCAGCGCGCCACCAAAATATTCGCCTTTGACGCCCACCTCATAATTTTTACCGACGATGGGTTTGAGCGGAGTGCCGGCTGTGCTCTTGTCTTTTTGCGGCGTGAAGATGTCGCTGTAGCTCACGTATACCGAATGCTGGTCGTCCAGATCGTAGATCAGGCCGGCGTAGCGGGTGAGGTTGCGGGTGACCTTGTAGTCGCCGGCGGCATCACGGTTGTCGTAGTCGTACCAGTCCAGGCGAGCGCCGAGGATCAGCTTCAGCGGGTCGGCCAGGCTCAGGCGGCTGGTCAGGTAGAAACCGTCCTGGGTGGTGACTTCGCGAACGTTGTTGGTGCGGGTGAAGTTCGGTTTGCCCGCATTGATCGGCCAGTTGAGGTCGTAGGGGCTGTAGTTGTGGGTGGTCATGTCGTAGATGCGCTTGCTGGCGCCCACCACCAGTTCATGGGTACGGCCGAACGCCTCGAACGGGCCGCTGGCAAAGGCGTCGAGCCCGGCCTGGTTTTCATCGTAGCTGGCCTGGTACACCGTGCGGGCGAGGGTGTCGTTGGTCCAGCGCGATTGGTAGGAGCCGGAGAACAAGGCGTTCTGTTCGGCATAGTTGGCGTTGACCTGCAGGCTCCAGTCGTTGGCCAGGCGCTGGCGCAGCTCAGCGAACACGGTGTTGATTTCCTGGTCCTTGTTCTCCCAATCGGTGCCTGGGTTATAGGAGCGCGACAGGCCCAAGTGGCGCCCATCCAGGCCGACCATCGAAGCGCCCCAGAAGTAGTTGGTCTTGTCCTTCTGGTTCGAGTAACCGAGGGTCAGGGTGGTGTCTTCGCTCAGGTCGGCTTCGGTGACGGCATAGAACAGGCCATGATCCTGCTCGGCCTTGTCGATAAAACTGTTGGCATCGCGGTAAGAGGTGACGACGCGGCCGCGCCAGGTGCCACTGTCATTGAGCGGGCTGGAGGCGTCGAGCTCGCCACGGTAATCGTCCCAGCTGCCGACGGCGCCGGTGAGGGTAACTTTCTGCTCATCCAGTGGCCGCTTGCGGATCAGGTTGATGGCGGCCGAAGGGTTGCCTGCGCCGGTTACCAGGCCGGTAGCGCCGCGCACCACTTCGACGCGGTCGAACATTGCCAGGTTCGGCTGGGCGCCTACCGACGCACCGTTGTAGCCGCTGGGGATACCGTCATACATGAGGTTGTCGATATCGAAACCGCGTGCGGTGAAGGCTTGTCGCCCAGGGCCGTTGGAATAATTGAGGAACAGCCCCGGCGTGGCGTTGACCACGTCGTTGATGCTGGTCATGGCCTGGTCATCCATGCGCTGGCGCGTGATCACGGTGACGGCCTGCGGGGTTTCGCGCAAGGTCAGCGGCAGTTTGGTCGCGGTCTTCATCGAGCCGGTGGTGTACGACTCGCTGCCTTCGGTGGTTGCGCCAAGCTGTTGGCCCGAGACCTGGGTAGCGCCCAGCTCGATGGTGGCCGGTGCTTCGGCGTCGGCGGCAATGGCCGCATTGGAGGTTGCTAGCGCGATAGTGATTGCCATCAGACTGGGTGTAAAAACGTTGCCGCCGCGTTGTTGCACAGACATGAAAGTAGGGCTCCCCAAGTGCCTTCCGTGGCGAATAGTAAATCTGTTGATAATTATTCGCATCAGTCTGACAGATTGAGTCTGTAGGGAAAAGTCCAAACTCTGTAGGAGCGAGCTTGCTCGCGAAAGACTCACAGGCGCCGCGTTGATTCCGGAAACCCGCGTTATCGTTGAGGTTTTTCGCGAGCAAGCTCGCTCCTACAGGGTGGTGTTCAGGTGAACAGGATTTCGTAGGGCTCGCGCATGCGCTCCAGCAATATCTGCGCGAGCATCGGCGGTAAGCCAATTTGTGGGTCACCCACCAATTGGCTGGCGTAGGCATGGGCGGCGTGCAACTTGCGCGCGACGGTCCAAGTGTCCAGGCGGACCTTGCGTGCACGTTGCCAGGGCATTACCGCGCTTTCCCGGGCCGGCCAATGCCAGGCCCAAATCGGCAGTTCATACAGTTGCGCACCTACCAGGCTGCACGCCTTGGCACTCGCGCGACCGACGGCGTCATGGTCGTCATTGCCGTCGTTGCGCCAGGTGGTAAACACCACGTCGCCAGGTTGCAGGTAGCGCGCGATGAATTGGCTCATGGGCTGTTCACGGGCCGCCAGTGCATCATCACAAAACCCGCCACGAATCCATTTCAGGCTGTGCAAAGGCATGCCCAATCGGCGCAGGGCCTCGGCGCTTTCCTGGGGGCGCACCACGCTCAAGCGGCTGGCCGGCCATACCTGAGAGCCGGGATGGCTGGCGCTACCGTCGGTGATGGAGATCAATTGCAGCGGATGCTCGCGGGTGCTGAGCAGTTGCAGCAAACCGCCGCACGCCAGCACTTCATCGCCAGGATGAGGTGCGATTACCACGACGCGAGCACCGGGTGGTACCAAGGTGTTCAGGGAGATGATGGGGGTTTGCGCCAACTGCGGCGCACTGTTCCAGATTTGCACGGGGCCGCGACGGCCTTCGCTTAAGGAGGCAGGCTTCATGGGGTGTCACATCCTTGTCGGTTGATACCGGGTCGTACCCCGTTGACGGGACGACGCTCTTGTCTTCACCGCAGGCTCCGCTGGGTGAGTGCGCGGCATGCCAATCAAGGAATGCCATGCAAGGCGTTAGGAGCATAGACAGGCATGGGTATCTGCACAACTTTGATGCGATGTTTGCTGGGCTGACGTCATCGCAGGCAAGCCAGCTCCCACAGGGGTCTATGTTGCCCACAATATCTGCGCCTGGCACGGATCCCTGTGGGAGCTGGCTTGCCTGCGATTTTGTTTTCACCCAGCCCGCATCAAGCTCTTCAAGTAATCACCAAACCCACCCTCAGCCCGGCAATCCAACCGCGCACTGGTCACCACCTGCGGTGCATGGCTCCAGGCAATGGAGGCGCCGCAACGCTCCAATTCACGTACCAGTTGTACATCCTCGTGGCATTCCAGCGGTTCAAACCCACCGGCCTCTACGTAGGCGCGGGCACTCACGCCCAGGTTGGCACCGTGGATATGCCGATGCCCATCGCGGGCGTGGTAGGCCTGCTGATAGCGAATCTGCGCGGCAGGGTCGAAGCCTTCGCTCCAGGTGTCCACGGTGACTGTTCCACACACCGCGTCGCAGCCTTGGGCCAGTTGGGCCACCAGCCAGTCAGGGGCGACACGGCTGTCGGCGTCGGTGCAGGAAATCCACCGCGCGCCTTGCTCCAGCAAGTACCCTGCACCCACGCCGCGGGCGTGGCCGACATTGCGGGCCTGCACGTGAAGGCAATGCACCTGGTGGGCCTGGGCAATCGCTGCACTGGCGTCGCTGCAACTGTCGAGTACTACCAGAATCTGTACCGCTTCACCCAGCAAGCCCGGGTGGTCGGCGGCGATCCGCGCAGCCCGCAGGCAATCATCCAACAGGGCTTCTTCGTTATGTGCCGGGATCAGAATACCGATCATCGTAAACCCTCATGGCGAGCGACCGAGGTGCCATCGAGGCTCCACAGGTCGAGCAGGAAATCCGGGTCCTGGTACTGCACCAACGGTGCTACACCCAGACGCTGTTGCAGCACGGCGTGCACCTGTTCGGCGGTTTGCGGGCAACCGTCAATGGGCACTCGCCAATGGCAGGCCAGGATTTGCCCGTCAGCGGTCAAGGCGGCGAGTGCGCAATCGATCAGACGATTAAAATCACCTGCATCGAGGTAATAACAAAGCTCACTCAATAAGATCAGCTCGAATTGCCCGCCGGGCCATTGTTCCGGCAGGCGACGCTGCTCCACCCGGGCATGAGGAAAACACTCCAGCCGCGCTTGTGCCAGCCGTACCGCCGCAGTTGCAGTGTCGCAACACAGCAGGCGTTCACAACGCGGGGCCAACTCGGCACTCAGTTCGCCGTTGGCACAACCCGGCTCGAATATCGACGCATAGCGCGGCCGCGTCAGCACGGCCAAGGTCAGGGCGCGCTTGCGTTGTTCGTACCAGCGCTGACGAAAAGCCCAAGGGTCGTCATTGCCGGCAAACAACTGGTCGAAGTAGGGGGTTGCCACACTCATACGAACACCATCTCAAAAGGTTGCAGCAAGCGCTCCACCACATAGGGCGCCAGCACCGGTGGCAGGCCGATTTGCGGGTCGCCCTCCAACTGGCTGGCGAAGGCGTGGATCGCATGGCGTTTGCGTGCCACTTGCTCAGCGGTCAGCGGAATCTTGCGCGCCCGATGCCAGGGCACCTTGTGGTCTTCGGCGGTGGCCCAGTGCCAGGTCCACACCGGTAGTTCACACAGCACTGCACCGACGGCCTTGGCTGCCTTGGCGCTGGCGCGGCCCACAGCTTCATGGTCGCAATGCCCATCCTCGCACCACGTGGCGAACACCACATCGTTAGGCTTGAGGTGGCGCTGGATAAATTCGCAGAGCTGGGTTTCGCGCTCGGCCACATGGCTGTCGGCAAACCCGCCGCGCAGCCATTTCAAACTGTGCAGCGGCAAGCCAAGACGGTGCAAGGCCTGGGCCGATTCCTGCGGACGCACCACACTCAGACGCTCCACCGGCCAGCGCCGGGAGCCAGGGTGGCTGGCGCTGCCATCGGTGACGGAGATCAACTGGATAGGGCGATCCAGCGCAGCCAGCCCTTGCAGCAGGCCACCACTGCCCAGCACCTCGTCATCCGGATGCGGGGCGATGATCACCGCTCGATGCCCAGGCGGCACCAACTGCGCCACACTGATCTGCGGCAACTCGGCCAATCGTGCGCTGTTTTGCCAGTGGCTCAACGGTGTGCCTTGGCCAACAATCGGATTGGGCCTCATAGCGCCCATCTCCCTGTGGGCTCGCCGGCGACCTGTTCACCGAGGGCGGCCAAGTCGCGTTCGGCATGACTTTGCCGCACGTACACCGGTAAATCAGCCATCAACTGGGCAAAGTGCGGATCCTTGCAATACGGCCCGGCGCCGACCGCACGGCCCACATGCTGGATCACTTGCTCGACGGTGTCCTCGATACAGGCGCGCGTCTGTTGCGCCAGTTGCCGCGCATCGGCGCGAGGCTCGCGGTCGATCTGCGCGGCGCTGGCGCGTAACACGCAGGCAGCGCTGTTCAGGGCACTGTCGACCGCGCCGAGGTGGGCCAACGCATGGGGCTCCGCACGCGTGGCACACTGGGCGCGCAACACTTCACCCAGGCGTTGTGCGGCGCCGTACCAGCACGCCGCGATGCCGATTCCGCCGTGCCAGAAGCCCGGGCGAGACAGATAGTCACCCGGGCCACCCACGGCAATTCCCCTGACGGCGCTGAACAGGATGTCGACGCTACCGGTCGCCGCCATGCCCACCGCTTTCCAACCCTCATCCGTCACCCTGATGCCCGGTTGATCCATCGCCACGGCCACCAATTGCTGGCGGTCCTCTTCGTCCCAGGCCGTCAGCAAACCATGGCTGACCACCGCCGCACCGGAACACCAGGCCTTGCGCCCCTCGACGAGCAGCCGCTGGCCGTCGCGACGCACACGCACCTTGGCAGTCGGCGGCTCGGCCGCCCACATGCCCCAGGTGCTGCCCAGCGGCGGCAAGGGGCTGTCGAGTTCGGCAATGATCGCCAGGGCATCGGTATGGCCTTCGAACAACTTGCACAGGCGCAAGTCATGCCCGGCCACCTGGGCCAGTTGGCTCAAGCGGGACAGGGTCTGGCCGCTGCCCGGCAACGGCAGTTGATCAAGGCCTTCTTCTTGAAGGGCCCTCAGGGCATTACCCAGGGCTTGCGTGTCGGCATAGCCCCGGTAGCCCTGGAGGAAACCGTGCAACGCCATTTCACACCTCGCCTTCGTGCTGCAGTTCAAACAGCAGCAGCGAGCGAGCGGTGACCGCGTACTCATGCTCGAAATCAAAGCGTTCCTGGCCACGCACAGCCGGGTCGTTGGTGTCGAGCAGGCATGTCCAGAACTCGCCCTCCGGCACCGGCGGCAGGCGGAAATTGACCAGGTCGTGATGGGCGTTGACCACCAGCAGCAACGTGGCGTCGGCCCCGGCACGGCGAATCCCGGTTTCCTGGGCGCGGCCATCCATCAACATGCCCAGGCAGCGGCCCTGGCTGTCTTCCCATTGCTCGGTAGTCATTTCGTTGCCATCCGGCGCGAGCCAGGTGACGTCCTTCACGCCGATGTCTTCGTTGTAGTCGCCCACCAGGAAGCGCCCACGCCGCAGGATCGGGTACGCCAGACGCAGCTTGATCAGGCGCTTGACGAACTTGAGCAGGGCCTTGCCGTCATCGTCCAGATCCCAGTTGACCCAGCCGATCTCGCTGTCCTGGCAATAGGCGTTGTTGTTGCCGTGCTGAGTGCGAGCGAACTCGTCCCCGGCGACGATCATTGGAGTGCCCTGGGCCAGCAGCAAAGTGGCGAAGAAGTTGCGCATCTGGCGCAGGCGCAGCGCGTTGATCTCCGGGTCGTCGGTAGGGCCTTCGACGCCGTGGTTCCAGGACAGGTTGTTATTGCTGCCGTCCTGGTTGTTCTCGTCGTTGGCTTCGTTGTGTTTGTCGTTGTACGACACCAGGTCGTGCAGGGTGAAGCCGTCGTGGGCGGTGATGAAGTTCACCGAGCTGTACGGTCTGCGCCCGCGGTGATTGAACATCTCGCCCGAGGCGGTCATGCGCCCGGCGAAGTCTGCGAGTTGGCCGTCGTCGCCTTTCCAGAAAGCACGCACGGTGTCGCGGAAGCGGTCGTTCCATTCCACCCAGCCTGGTGGGAAGTTGCCCACCTGGTAGCCACCGGGGCCGCAGTCCCAGGGTTCGGCGATGAGTTTCAACTGGCGCAGCACCGGGTCCTGGCGGCACGCCACGAGGAAACTGTGGCGCTCATCGAACCCGTCGCGGTAGCGCCCGAGGATGGTCGCCAGGTCGAAGCGGAAGCCGTCCACATGCATCTCGGTGGCCCAGTAGCGCAGGGAGTCGGTGACCATTTGCAGCACGCACGGGTGGCTCAGATCCAGGGTGTTGCCGGTGCCGGAATCGTTGATGTAGAAACGCTTGTCGTCGGGCATCAGCCGGTAGTAGGAGGCGTTGTCGATGCCACGCATGGACAGGGTCGGGCCGCGCTCGTTGCCTTCGGCGGTGTGGTTGTAGACCACGTCCAGAATCACTTCCAGCTTTTGCTCGTGCAGGTGCGCGACCATCTCCTTGAATTCGGCGATCTTGCCGCTGGCCAGGTAGCGTGGGTCGGGGGCAAAGAACGCAATGCTGTTGTAGCCCCAGTAGTTGGTCATGCCTTTTTCCAGCAGATGCTGGTCGTTGACGAAGGCGTGCACGGGCAACAGCTCGACCGAGGAAATGCCCAGTTGGCGAATATGCTTGAGCACGTCATCTTCCATCAGACCGGCGCAGGTGCCCCGCACCGACTCGCCGACCGAAGGATGACGCATGCTGATGCCGCGCAGGTGGGTTTCGTAGATGATCGTGCGGTCCCACGGCACCCGTACCGGTTGGTCGTTGCCCCAGGTGTGCGCCGGGTCGATGACCTTGCACTTGGGCACGAAGGGCGCACTGTCGCGTTCATCGAAACTGAGGTCGTCGTCCGGGTGGCCGATGGTGTAGCCAAACAGCGCTTCGGACCATTTGAGTTCGCCCACCAGTTGCTTGGCGTAGGGGTCGATCAGCAGCTTGTTGTGGTTGAAACGATGACCGTTGGCCGGGTCATAGGCACCGTATACGCGGTAGCCGTAAATCAGCCCGGGGTGAGCATCGGGCAGGTAGCCGTGGAAGATCTCGTCGGTGTATTCGGGCAGTTCGATGCGTTCCAGCTCGACCTCGCCGGTATCGTCAAACAAGCACAGCTCCACCTTGGTGGCGTTGGCGGAGAACAGCGCAAAATTAACACCCAGGCCATCCCAGGTGGCGCCGAGGGGGAAGGGCAAACCTTCACGGATCCGCGACGGCTCATGAACCGGCGTCGCTGTGGTGTTGTCGGGTTTGCTCATCGAGTTGCTCCTGCAAAAGGTCTTTTTTCGGGCCGAACGCCGCCGTACTGACGGTGCTTCAGCGCATGGCTTGGACGGAAAAGGGCCTGCAGCGCGCAATGCGTGCTGCAGGCCCGAGAAATCATGGGGCGGGCGGTTTGGGCTTCTTCGGGGCGGCGGGTTTCTTCGCCGCAGGTTTGGCGGCGGCAGGCGCAGCAGGTTTGGGCTTTGCCGCAGCCTTGGGCGCGGTTTTCGGCTTGGCGGCCGGTTTATGCTTGCTCGGCGTCAGCGCCTCGGCTTCCGCCAGCTTGCGCGCCATCTCCCAGTGGCGATCGTGGGCGCCATCGGGCTTGCCTTCAGACTCCCAGATCTGATGCGCCAGTTCGCGAATGCGTTTGTCTTCTTTACTCATCACAAACTCCTCACAGAAAATTTTCAGCTTTCTTGATTATCAGGATTGATAAAGACATTGACCGGGAGATCCCCCAGGGCAGCGCTGATCAACAGCTCCTTGTTGGGTGTGACTACGCCCGTTTGAAAAAGTCCCTTCCAGTTTTGTGCAGGGGCGGCGAACGGTAATTTCACCCGCGTATCGCCCCAAACCTGCGCATTGATCTGGGGAAACATCCCGTTTTCAAGCAACGGATAAGACCAACGCGGCACCACCACCAGTAACTGCTTGCCTTGATGTTCACGGTAGAACGCAACCACGCGCTCAGCGTGCTGGCCCACCACTTCCAAAGGCGTATAGCTGCCATGGCGCAGCAGCTCGGGGCAGGCTTTACGCAGGCCCAGTACCTGGGCGATCACTGCCTGTTTGATACGCCCGTCGCGCCAGTTGAACAACAGTTCGCCGATGTCCGGTGGTGCCTGCAATGCACGTTGCCGCGCAGCGAAGTCCACCGGGCGCCGGTTGTCCGGGTCGACCAGGCTGAAGTCCCAGAACTCATCGCCCTGGTAAATATCCGGCACACCCGGCACGGTCAGATGAAGCAAGGTTTGCGCCAGCCCATTCAGGGCGCCGGCGGGGGCGATGGCCTGCGCAGCGCTGTCCAACGCACTGCGCAGCGGCGCTCCGGCCTCACTGAGCAACAAGCGCTTGAGGAACGCTTCTACCGCCTGTTCGTAAGCCTCGTTGGGCGCGCTCCAACTGCTCTGCAACTTGGCCTCGCGCAAGGCTTTTTGCTGCCACTGCCACAGGCGTTGCTGGTACGCCTCCAGATCGGGGTTGGGCTCCAGCGGCCAACTGCCCAGCAGCACTTGATAGAGAATCAGCTCATCACCCGCCGAGGGGCTATCGGCGCTCTCGCGCAAGGGCTCGGCCAGACGACGCCAGTGCTCGACCTGTTCGGCATACCAGGGGGCGCACTCGCTGAGCACCGCCAGGCGCGCACGGGTGTCTTCGCCGCGTTTGTGGTCGTGGGTGGCGGTGGCCAGCAGGTTGCCGGGAAAGGTCTTCAGGCGCTGTTGATTGGCCGCATGGAAATCTGCCAACGGCGCACTGAATTGCTCGGTACTGAAGCCCACATCGTTGCGCGACAACAGCACCGCCGAACGGTAGAACGCGGTGTCTTCCACGGCCTTGGCGGCGGCAGGCGAGGTCAGTTGCTGGAAGCGCACGCAGGCATGCTTGAGCATCTTGCGCGCGCGGCCTACCGGGCGATTGCGCCAGGGCTGGCCACCCAACCATTGCTCCAGGTGGTCGAGCACCGGCCAATCGCCTTCGTTGAGGGTACTGCGTGCACCCTCCATGGCATGCTGGAACACCTTGTCGTCGGCCGCACTGCGGCCCTTGGCGCTGATATAGGTGCGGTACACCGGGAAATGCACGATCAGTTCCTGCAAGGCCCGGCGGATGGCGCCCAGGGTCAGGTCGCGGGTCATCACGTCATCGCGGGCCACTTGCAGCAGCGCCTGGGCCACGCTTTCGAAGTCGCCGCCCAACGAACCATTGAGGATCTGCTGGCGCGCCAGCCGCGCTTCCTCGCCGAAGGTTGAGGGCCGCTCGCTGTGACGCGTCCACATCTCGGCCAGCGGTGCAAAACCTTCGGGATGGTGTTGCAGCAATGACAACTGGTTCATGAACTCGTAGCCGGTGGTGCCATCCACCTGCCAGTCTTCACGCAGGGTTTCACCTTCGCCAAGGATCTTTTCGACAAAGATGGGCAAGTGGCGCTGGGGTGACAGCGCGTCTACGCGGCGGCGCAATTTGCGGCAATAGCCACGCGGGTCGGCCAGGCCATCGATATGGTCGATGCGCAGCCCGTCGACCAACCCCGCGCTGATCAGCTCGAAAATCTTGCCATGGGTGGCTTCGAACACCGCTGCGCGTTCGACCCGCAGGCCGCCGAGCTCATTGACGTCGAAAAAACGCCGCCAGTTGATGTCGTCTGCGGCTGTGCGCCAACTGGCCAGGCGATAGGTCTGTTGTTCGAGCAGGTGATGCAGGCGCTCGAAACCCTCGGGCTGGCGACTGTCGAATGCGGTCAGGCGTTGTTCAATAGCGGATAGCAGCCCGCTGGCGCGTTCGGCCAGGGCTTGTTTGAGCTCGGTGGCCTCGGCGTAGGCGTCGTGCTGATAGGCGAGGGCGGCGAAACGTTCGGCCAGCGATTTGAGTAACTCGTCGCTACCCAGAATCAAGCCGTAGTCCCTGGGGCAAATCGGAAAACGGTGTTCGTAATGCTCGACGTAGAAACTCCCCTGGGCGGCATCGAACTTGAGCGCCAGCGTGCCGTTCTGCAAGGCTTCGCCGTAATCGCTGCCGAGGAAGGGCATCAGCAACTGGCCCTTGAGCAGCGGATCGGGGGAGTGCCACTGGATGTCGAAGAACTCGCTATAGGGACTCATGCGGCCCCATTCCAGCAGGTCCAGCCACCAAGGGTTATCCGCGCCGCCCACGGCCATATGGTTGGAGACGATATCGAGGATCAAACCCATGTCGTGCTCACGCAGCGCGGCGACCAGGCGACGCAACGCCGCTTCGCCCCCCAGTTCCGGGTTGACGCGGGTCGGGTCGACCACATCGTAGCCGTGCATGGAGCCGGCGCGGGCGCTTAACAGTGGTGAAGCATACAGGTGGCTGATGCCCAGTTGGGCAAAGTACGGCACCAGTGGCACCGCGTCATCGAGGGTAAAATCTTTATGAAATTGCAGGCGCTGGGTGGCGCGCAGGGGCAGTGCGTTCATCGGTCACGCTCATAGGCTTGGTTGCGCGCCACGGCCAGCAGTTCGAGGCGACGCGCGGCGCTGTCATTGTCGAGCAGGCTGGCGGCTTCGCCGGGCAAGCGTCGGCGCCAATTGGGGTGGGTGTCGAGGGTGCCCGGCAGGTTGGCTTGCTCCTCGATGCCCAATGCATCTTCCAAGGGCAACAACACCAGTGGCGCACGGGTATGGCCCAGGTAGCGCACGCTGGCGTCGATCATATGGTCGGTATCGTTGCGGATCTCGTCGATGAAGTTCTGCGGGTCCTGGCTCAAGGCTTGGCGCAGTGCCTGGCGTTCGCGCAGGCGGTGTTCGCTCCATTGGTCTACGGTGGGCGCATCGATCAGGCCCAGCTGGATATTCCATTCGATATCGCGGCTGTGCCACCAGCCATTGAGGGTCGGCAAGTCGTGGGTACTGGTGGTGGCCAAGGCGTTGTCGGGCCAATCGAGGATGGGCTTGAACTGGCCGTCATGGTTCTGTTCGAACAGCAGCACACGCATGCCCAGGATCGAACGGGCGCTGAGCTTTTCGCGCAGGCCTTCGGGCACGGTGCCCAGGTCTTCACCGAGGACGATGGCCTGGTGGCGGTGCGATTCCAGGGCGAGCAAACGCAGCAGGTCGTCCACCGGGTAATACAAGTAGGCACCTTCGCGGGGGGACGCGCCCAGAGGGATCACCCACAGGCGTTGCAGGCCCATCACATGGTCGATGCGCAAGCCGCCGGCATGGGCGAAGTTGGCCCGCAGCATTTCGATAAAGGCGCGATAGCCATTGCGCTTGAGGCCCTCAGGGGAAAAGGCAGAGATGCCCCAGCCTTGGCCTGCGCGGTTGAGAATGTCCGGTGGCGCGCCGACGGTGAGGTCGGCCAGCAGTTCATCCTGGCGACTCCAGGCCTGGCTGCCGCCGCCGTCGGCGCCCACCGCCAGGTCGGCGATCAGGCCGATGCCCATGCCGCTGCCACGGGCGGCCTGTTGTGCGCGCTCAAGGCTGCGGGCAATCAGCCATTGGGTGAAGGCGAAATAGCCGATTTCGTCGCGGTTGTCCTCAGCGAACTGCGCCAGGGACGGGCTCTGTGGCGTACGCCAGGCTTCGGGCCATTGGCGCCAATCCAGGTCCTCACCCGCGGCGGCACGCTGGGCCTGTATGGCTTCGAAGCGGCAGTGGTTTTCCAGGGCTTCGCCGCCGGCCTGGCGGAAGCTTTGAAAGTCGGCATGCTGGGGATGCGCGCCGTGGCGGAAGTCTTCATACAGTGTGCGCAGCAGGCGTTGCTTGGCTTTGGCGGCGGCCGGCCAGTCGATTAGCGTGAGCTGTTCCAGGGCATGCAGCTCCTCGGCCAACCCGGCAGCTTCGATGGCGTTGCGCACCTCACGTTCACCGAGTATGCACGCCGGCGAAGCATACAGGCTGTTGAGAAACAGGCGGCTGGAGGGTGAATAGGGGCTGAAACGCTCAGTGTCGGCGCTGAACATCGCGTGCATCGGGCTGATTGCCACGGCGTCGGCGCCGCGCTCGGCGGCGGAACGCACCAGGTGCTCCAGGGCCAGGGTGTCGCCAAAACCGCCATCGCCCAGGCGGCGCAAGGCATAGAGTTGAGCGCTCAGGCCCCAGGCGCGAGCGGGTTGGCTGTCCACCGCGTCGGCCACGCTGTAGCAGTGGCTGGGCGCGACGGCCAGGGTGAAGGTTTGCCCGTCGATATGCACCTGGTGGTAGCCAAGGGCAATCACGCCGGGCAATACGGCCTCGCCATCCAGGCGCAGCTCCAGGGTTTCGCCGCCTTCCAGGCTGACGCGACACGGGGTGTCCGGGGCGAAGTAGCGTGCCAGGTCCAGGCCCGCACCGCTGTCGGTGGTCATCAAGGGCGGCAGGTGCCGGTCCTGCTGCGCCTGCTCAAGTTGCAGCAGGCTCGCGTCGATTTCGGCATCGCTGTCGGCCGGGTGCCCCAGCCCTTTGAGGACGGCGCGCAGGGCATCAGGCTTTACATGTTGCGGGCGACCGTTGGCATCGATCCAATCGACGGCCAGGCCCGCGCGGCTGGCGAGAATTTCCAGGTTCGCTTCGCTCAAAGAATGTCTCCAACAGGGGATAAGCAAACGCGTGCGCTCAAGGGCGGTAAGTGCGCACCTTGCGGGGCAGGCGTTTGGAAAATAATCGGGTGGGGTGCCGGATGATCCAGGGGCTGTTCACTCAGGTTCAGGTCGATCTGCAGCACACGGCCGTTGCCCAGGCGCCAGCGCGCGGTGACGGCATGGTCAGCCAGCACGTGCGCGCCCAGGGCGACGGTGCCGGGCAAGTGCGGCACCACATGCACGTGACGCAGGCTCAGCAGGTGGCGGTAGAGCTGGGTGTGGTCGTTCTCGACGAAGGAAGGCATCGACTGTAAAAAGGTTTGCAGCGCGTTGGGATCGGGGATGCGCTGGCGTTGCTCGGGGTCGTGAAACGCCGCGAAGTCGGCAAATTCATTGCGCCGCCCCTCACGCACCGCCTCGGCCAGTTCGCCATGATGGTCGGTGAAAAACAGGAACGGCTCGGCGGCATTCACCTCGTCGCCCATGAACAACATCGGGATCATGGGGCACAGCAACAGTAGGGCGGTCGCGGCGCTCAGTGCCTGGGGCGAACACAGCTGGTGCAGGCGTTCGCCGAGGGCCCGGTTGCCGACCTGGTCGTGGTTCTGCAGGAACGCGACGAAGGCGCTGGGGGGCAGATCCGCACTGGGTTCGCCGCGCGCATGGCCATGGCGTGTCGTCTCGCCCTGGTAGATGAACCCCTCGGCCAGGCAACGCGCCAGCTTGGCGGTAGGCTGCTCGGCAAAGTCGCTGTAGTAGGCGTCGGTTTCACCGGTGAGCAGCACATGCAGCACGTTATGAAAGTCGTCATTCCATTGGGCGTCGAAATCGTGCTGCAACAGGCTGGCCTGGTTCAGTTCGTTTTCCAGCATCAGCCACACGTGGCGCCCGCCGTCCACCTGCTGGCGTACCCGTTGTGCCAGTTCCTGCAGAAACCCAGGGTTGTCGATGGCGTGCACGGCATCCAGGCGCAGGCCGTCGAAGCGGTATTCGAGCAGCCACATCAAGGCGTTGTCGAGGAAGAAATCCCGCACTTCACGACGCTCGAAATCAATGCCGGCGCCCCAGGGTGTGTGCACGTCCTCCTGGAAGAAACCCTGGGCGTACTGGCCCAGGTAATTGCCGTCGGGGCCGAAGTGGTTGTAGACCACATCGAGGATCACGGCCAAACCGTGGCCGTGGGCACTGTCGATCAGCTGCTTGAGTTGCTCGGGAGTGCCGTAGGTAGCGTGGGGCGCATAGGGCAGCACGCCGTCATAGCCCCAATTGCGTTCGCCGGGAAATTGCGCCAAAGGCATCAATTCAATCGCGGTGACGCCTAGTTCGGCCAGGCGGGGCAGGTGTTTCTCGACAGCAGCGTAGCCGCCCATGGCGCCGACGTGGAGCTCGTAGATCACCGCCGTGTGCCACGGGCGACCCTGCCACTGGCTGTGGCGCCATTCATAGGCGAGGGGGTCGACTACTCGGCTCCACCCATGCACGTCCAGCGCCTGGGCCCTGGAGGCGGGGTCGGGCACTGTGTTTTCGCCATCGATGTTAAAACGGTAAAGCGTGCCGGCAGGGCACGCGATTTCGACTTCAAACCAACCACCGGCCTGGGGCAGCATGACGATGGTTTTACCCTGTTCCAATTCAACGCTGACATAAAATGCGTCTGGCGCCCATAACGCAAAGCGCGTGCGGTGCGCGTCCAGCATGATTGCGCCGTGGGGCCAGGTTTCCAGAGTCCTTGACGGCATCTATGAAGACCTCCCTTAGTTGTTCCAGTCGCTACTTGTTCGATTTCCCCAGGGCCTTGGCCACCAGTTGTTCGTAGAGTTCGGCGTAGGGTTCCACGGCCTGGCACCAGTTGAACGGCTGGGTCATGGCACGGCTGCGCATGGCATTGAGCAGACCGGGGAAGGCGAACACCTTGAAGGCGCGGCGCAGCGCCTCTTCGTAGCTTTGCACCGTGGATTCATTGAACAGGAACCCGGTGACCCCATCCTCAATGGTGTCCGCCAGCCCGCCGGTGTTACGCGCCACCGGCAACGAGCCGAAGCGTTGCGCGTACATCTGGCTCAGCCCGCAGGGCTCATAGCGTGACGGCATCAGCAGGAAATCGCTGCCGGCGAACATGCGGCGCGCATCGGTCTCGTTGAAGCCAATGCGTACGCCCACCTGGCCCGGGAAGCGCAGTGCCAATTCGCGCATGGCCTGCTCTTCTTCCGGCTCGCCACGGCCGATGATCGCAATCTGGCCGCCGTTTTCGACGATGAAACCGGCGACGGCTTCGGTGAGGTCCAGGCCTTTCTGGTAGACCAGGCGCGAGACCACAGCGAACAGCGGGCCACTGGATGGCTGCAGCTCAAACAACTCGCGCACATGGGCGGCGTTGATAGCCTTGCCTTCCCAGTCGCCGATATTGAAGTTGTGGATCAGATGCGTGTCGGTGGACGTCTCCCAGCTTTCGTCGATACCGTTGGGAATGCCGCTGAGCAGACCTTGCTGGGTCTTGCTGGCGAGGAAGCCATCCAGGCCGCAACCGAATTCCGGGGTGGTGATCTCCTGGGCGTAGGTGGCGCTCACGGTGGTGATATGGCTGGAATACGCCATGCCCGCCTTGAGAAACGACATCTTGCCGTAGAACTCCATGCCTTCCTGTTGCAGGGCGTGGGGCGGAATGCCCAGCTCGGGCGTCGAGGCCAGGCTGACCACGCCCTGGTAGGCCAGGTTATGAATGGTGAACAGGGTTGGCGTACGTGACCCACGCCAGTGCATATACGCGGGGGCCAGACCCGCAGGCCAGTCGTGGGCGTGCACCAGGTCTGGGCACCAGTGGATTTGTGCAAGGTTGGCGGCAATGTCCGCGGCAGCCAAGCCCAGGCGGGCAAAGCGAATATGGTTGTCCGGCCAGTCGCGGCCGTTGTTGGCGCCGTAGGGCGTGCCTTCGCGCTCATACAGTTCGGGGCAGATCAGCACATAGATGACCAGGCCGTCCGCAAGGTCCATGCGCCCGATCTTGCACGGGGGCAACGCGGCATGGCCACCCAGTTCACCGACGATATGAATCGGGTTATCGCTTTCCATCACTTGCGGGTAACCCGGAATCAGCACCCGCACGTCATGCAGGTGCGCCATGGCGCGGGGCAGGGCCGCGGAGACGTCGCCCAGGCCGCCGGTTTTCACCAGGTCCGCGAACTCGGAAGTGACAAACAAGACTTTCTTTCGATTCGGATTCTGACTCACGACCGGCCGCACAGTGTTGGGCAGGTCGGCCAAAGACTTTGGCCCTCCTGCCGGCTGACTAAAACGCTCTCCCTGAGTATCTACTGCGGCACTGATCATAATGCACTCCCATCTGTTGGTTGGCTAATGGCCCGCTGCCATCGGCTCCGAGTGACCGCATCCTGCGGCCAGGCACACAAGCGCTATACAAGCTGGCAAGGCGTATGCCAGTTGTAACGTCGGCTAAAAAAGATTGGATGAGCGGGCATTCGGCCTGAAGCGCGCGTGCTCGCCCTTACCTAAAACTTGACCAGCGGCAGGTTTCGAAAGTTTAGATTTTTTGCGGGGTTTTTGTTTTGGAACGGACCCATCGGTCATGAGTCTAGGACAGATCCCAGCGCCTGCTGGGTTTTCATGCAGATTTTGTAGGACAAAAAACTTTTAACGATATGCTCCTGTGGCGAGGGAGCTTGCTCCCGCTGGGGCGCGTAGCGGCCCCAAAATTTTGGGAGCGCTGCGCACTCCAGCGGGAGCAAGCTCCCTCGCCACAGGGGGGGGTGCACTTTAATGGTGCGTCAGGCGAGCCCGCGAAGGGGCACACCCTCGGCCCAGGCTTGGATATCTTCGATCATCTGCTGATAGAACTGCCGGTAATTCTGCTCGCTCACATACCCCACGTGTGGCGTTGCGAGCACATTGGGCAAGCGGCGAAACGGGTGGTCAGCCGGCAGCGGTTCCTCGGCAAACACATCCAGCGCCGCCCCGGCCAGGCGTCCGCTGCGCAATGCTTGCAGCAGTGCCTGCTCATCCACAATCGGCCCGCGTGCGGTATTTACCAGGCGCGCTGTGGGATTCATCCAGCCCAACGCTTGCGCATCCACCAGACCACGGCTGCGCTCGCTGAGCACCAGATGGATGGTCAGAATGTCCGCCTGCTCAAACAGCTCGCGCTTGCTGACCCAGGTCACCCCCGATTCAGCCGCGCGCTCCGGCGTGAGGTTTTCACTCCAGGCAATCACCCGCATGCCAAACACCTGGGCAAACCTTGCGACTTTCTGGCCAATGCTGCCCAGCCCCAGGACGCCCAATGTCTTGCCGTGCAGGTCGCCGCCCAGGCCGACCTGCCATCCGCCCCCGCGCAGCGAGTTGGCTTCGGCGAGCAGGTTACGTGTAGAGGCCATGATCAAGGCCCAGGTCAGTTCCGGTGCGGCGTGTTTATAGCTGTCGGTGCCGCACACCTGGATGCCCAGGGCCTTGGCTGCGGGAAGGTCGATGGCGGCATTGCGCATGCCGCCGGTCACCAGCAATTTGAGCTGGGGCAGCCCTTGCAGCAGGGCTTTGTCAAAGGTTGAGCGTTCGCGCATGAGGCAAATCACCTCGAATCCTTTCAAGCGCTCGATCATGGTGGCGGTATCGGCGGGGTAGTCGTGGAGAAAATGCACCTTGCCCACGCTGTCCAGCGCCGACCAATCCGCCACGTCGCTGGCCACGTTTTGCCAGTCATCCAACACTGCGATCTGTATCGACATGCACGCGGGCCTCGAAAAGTGGCAATTAAAGGGCGTTCAACCCGTGCAACAGGGCTTTATGAAACTGTTCCGGCTCTTCCATCTGGGGCGCATGGCCCAGGCCGGGGAACTCCACCAACGTGGCGCGGGGAATCAGCTTGGCCACCTGCTTGCCCAGTACCTCGTAATGACCAATTTTGGCCTTGACCGCCGCCGGCGCCACATCTTTGCCGATGGCGGTAGTGTCGCTGGTGCCGATCAGCAGCAGGGTGGGCACCTGCAAGTCTTGGAACTCGTAGTACACCGGTTGGGTGAAGATCATGTCGTAAATCAGCGCCGAGTTCCAGGCAACCTGAAGATGCCCCGGGCCTTGGTTCAGGCCGGCGAGCATGTCTACCCAGCGCTCGTACTCGGGTTTCCAGCGCCCAACGTAATAGGTGTTTCGCTCGTAATTGCGTACACCGTCGGCGCTCAGTTTCAGCTCGCGCTGGTACCACTGGTCGACGCTCTGGTAGGGCACGCCGAGGGCTTTCCAGTCTTCCAGGCCAATGGGGTTCACCAGCCCCAACTGTTCGGTTTGCTGGGGGTACATCAGCGCATAGCGTGTGGCGAGCATGCCGCCGGTGGAATGGCCGATCACCGTGGCCTTTTGAATGCCGAGCTTTTCCAGCAGTTGATGGGTGTTGGTCGCCAGTTGCTGGAAGCTGTACTGGTAGTGGTCGGGCTTGCTGGAGGTGCAAAAACCAATCTGGTCCGGGGCGATGACGCGGTAACCGGCGTCACTGAGCGCCTTGATCGAACCCTCCCAGGTAGCGCCGCAAAAATTCTTGCCGTGCATCAGCACCACGCTGCGGCCGTTTGGAGTGCCGGTGGCGGGGACGTCCATGTAGCCCATTTGCAGGGATTTGCCCTGGGATTGGAAGGCAAAATGATTCAAAGGGTAGGGGTATGCAAAGCCCTGCAACTCAGGGCCGTAGGTGTCAGCTAACACGGGCGCCGCGCTGACCGAAAACAAACCGGCTACGCATAATGTACGGATAAAAGGCATGGGTTTTGGCTCCGAGACAGATGCCCGGATGCTCTTTGCCCGCGATTAACGGGGGATTAACGCCCACTGCAACGTCAGCGCTGCGATTACGCCATAGCGCAGGCTTTTCGCCAGGGTTACCAGCAGTAGAAAACGCCACAACGGCTCACGCATCACCCCAGCCACCAACGTCAGCGGATCACCAATGACTGGCACCCAACTGAGCAACAACGTCCAGTGCCCCCAGCGTGCGTAATGGCTGCGAGCCTTGTCCAGCTGATTGGCGCTCACCGGGAACCAGCGTCGCTCTTTGAAGCGCTCGACCGAGCGCCCCAGCAGCCAATTGACCAGCGAGCCCAGCACATTACCCAGGGTGGCGATGCCCAGCAGCAGCCAAAGGTTGTAATGCCCGCTGAGCAGCAGGCCGACCAGCACAGCTTCCGACTGCAGGGGCAATAACGTCGCGGCGCCAAATGCCGCGCCGAACAGCCCCAGGTACCCCATCAACACCGGTCAGTGAGCCGGGTAGTCCGCTACCACCACGTCTTCGCCGTCGCGGGTCAGGCCAATGATTTGATACGCCTCGCTGCGTCCGTCTACTTCCATGCCTGGCGAGCCCAATGGCATGCCCGGTGCGGCAAGGCCCAGCAGGTCGTTGCGCTTGCGCAGAGCCAGGACCTGCTCGGCGGGTACGTGGCCTTCGACGAACTTGCCGTCGATCACCGCGGTGTGGCAGGAGCCAAGGCGTGGCGCCACGCCCAAGCGTTGTTTCACCGCGCTCATGTCGGCTTCAACGTGGTCGTTGACCTTGAAACCGTTGCTCTCCAAGTGGCTGATCCACTTCTTGCAGCAGCCGCAGTTGGCGTCGCGGTGTACATCGATGGGGATCAGTTCGGCGGCCTGGGCCAGCGTGGTGGTAAACAGGGCACTGAGCAGGGCCAGTCGCAATGGGGTTTTCATCGTGGGTCTCACTGAAGGCGCGGCAATAAGCCGGGCATTCTCCCTGCTTTTGCCGGCATGTTTGCAATGTGACGTCGTGGTAATGTTTCTAAATTATACGAACCCCGGATTGTCCAGCCGCTGCTTGAGCCGGTCCAACGCAATTGACGACAACGCGACCATGCGCTCATGCAAAGACGCCAGTTGCAGTTCAGTCTCGTAAGTCAGCACCCGTTTGAACAGGGTGCCGCCCTGATGAGCGCGCAAGCAGTAATGGATGCAACCGTCAACCGCCAGGGAGGTGAACACGGTCTTGAACTCGCTGGGGCGGCGGGCGATTTGTACGCGGTAACTCATGGGGACGCGTATGCCCAGCAGGTCGATGATTTCGGTAAAGCGCGTGCCGACCGGTAATGAGCCGGTGGTGCCGGTGTCGGCGCTGAGGGAGGTGGGGTGCCACTCGTGCCAGCGGTCGGGCTGGGTCACATAGTCATAAACCGCCTCGATCGGCGCCTGGATGAAGCGTTCCTGACTGATCTGCTCCAAGCGGACCGAATGCTCAGTCGCGTGCATGACACACCTCCTGTGTGGCGGTTTTTACACTAGGAGTTGTGAGAATAGTCTGACTCCCATGCTTTGCACGAGAGTCGGCAGACCGTTGATCAATCCCGCTGAGAACGGCCCCCACAAGGATTTCCAGCAAACGCTAGATATCCAGCATGGCCAGCACTTCCTTGGGGTAACGCAGGCCTGCGGTTGCATTGGCAGGGAAGATTGCGTCCAGCGCAGCCAGTTCGTCAGCGCTGAGAGAAATCGACAGCGCCTCCACATTCTCTTGCAGATAGGTGCGCCGCTTGGTGCCCGGAATCGGGATGATGTAATCGCCTTGGGCCAATACCCAGGCCAGCGCCAGTTGCCCGGCCGTGACACCTTTGTCTGCCGCCAGGCTCTTGACCTGTTCTACCAGCAGCAGGTTTTTCGCAAAGTTCTCACCCTGAAAGCGCGGGCTGAAGCGTCGGTAATCATCGGCGCCGAAATCATCCGGGCTCTTCAAGGCGCCGGTGAGAAAACCTCGGCCTAGCGGGCTGTACGGCACAAACGCGATGCCCAGGCGCTGGCAGGCGGCGAGGCAGCCGTTGTCTTGCTGGTCGCGGCTCCACAGCGAATATTCGCTTTGCAGGGCACTGATGGGATGGACCTTATGCGCCCGTTCCAGAGTAGCGGCGGACGCCTCGCTCAGGCCCAGATAGCGCACTTTGCCCTGTTTCACCAAGTCGGCCATGGCGCCGACCGTTTCTTCGATGGCCACGTCGGGGTCGATACGGTGCTGGTAGTACAGGTCCAGCGTATCCACCCCCAGGCGTTGCAAGGTGCCGTCGATGGCGTTGCGGATATACTCGGGCCGGCCATTCACCCCGCGCACTACGGGGTTGGCAGGGTCGCGCACAATCCCGAATTTACTGGCCAGGAACACTTGGTCGCGCTTGCCGGCAATAGCCTTGCCGATCAGTTGCTCATTGGTGTGCGGGCCGTACATGTCCGCGGTATCGAGAAAGTTGACGCCCAACTCCAGGGCGCGGTGCAATGTTGCGGTGGCTTCGGTGGTATCGGTGCCGGGCGTGTAGAAATCGGTCATGCCCATGCAGCCAAGGCCGATGGCGGACACATGCGGGCCGTTTTTACCGAGTTGTCGAGTGTGCATAGGGAAGCTCCTTGTGATGAGGGGCCCATTGTTACCCTTGAAAAAATGCAGATAAACCCGCTAAAAGTGCTATCACTGTTCGTAATATCTAAACAATTCCCCACGGGAGCATTTTATTGGATCGTTTTAACGCCATGCGCGTGTTCACTCGGATTGTTGAATTGGGCGGGTTTGCCAAGGCCGCCGACAGCCTGCAATTGCCACGCGCCTCCGTGACGATCCTGATCAAGCAACTAGAGGCCCATCTCGGCGTGCAACTGCTGCAGCGCACCACGCGCCACGTCAGCCCGACCCTGGATGGCGCGGCGTACTACCAACGTTGCGTGCAATTGCTGACTGATCTTGAGGAAACCGAGGCGGTGTTCTCCACGCGGCGCCAGAACCCCCGGGGCACATTGAGCATCGATATGCCTTCAGGCATTGGGAGCTTGATTGTGATTCCGGCCTTGCCAACGTTCACCGCGCTGTACCCACAGATCGAGTTGGAGATCGGCCTCAATGACCGGCCAGTGGATCTGATTCGCGAAGGCGTCGATTGCGTGTTGCGCGGTGGTCCGGCCCTGGATGAATCGCTGGTGGCGCGCCCCTTGGCGATGATGGAACAACTGACTCTGGCCAGCCCCGCGTACCTTGAGCTCATGGGCACGCCCACTTGCCTGGAGCAGTTGGCTGGACACCAAATGGTCGAGTACGTGTCCAGCGCCAGCGGTAAACGATTTGGCCTGGAATTTCTGCTGGGCAGCGAGTTGCATCCGATCAACCTGCCGAAAGTGGTTGCCGTGAACAGCTCTGCCGGTTACTTCGCTGCGTGCGAAGCCGGCTACGGGCTGATCCAGGCACCTCGTTATCACGCCCTGCGCCAACTGGCCGAGGGCGCGCTGGTGCAGGTGCTCCCTGATGTGGCAGTGCCGAAGATGGCGCTGACTGCGTTGTACCCGCCTCATCGGCAGTTGTCGCAGCGGGTGAGGGTGTTCGTCGATTGGCTGGTGCAGTTGTGCGCTCGGCCCGGCACCGGCTTACAAGGCTAGGCTTGCGCCCTTCGATAGGCACCAGGCTGTTGCCCGGTGACTTTATGGAAGGCTCGGGTAAACGCCGCCACCGATTGATACCCGGCCGCCAGCGAAACCTCGGCCACCGTCTGGTCCGCCTTGAGCAACCCACAGGCGTGGCGCATGCGGATCATCAGCAGCACTTGCCCGGGCGACTGCCCACACAGTTCGCTGAAGCGCTTGAAAAACGCCGAGCGCGACAACCCGGTACAGGCCGCCATGCTTTCCAGGCTCCAGGGCTCGGCGGGGCGGGCGATCAATTGCTCCAGCAAATGTGCGAACGCCGGTGCCCGGCCCAGCGCCGCAAGGCCGCCAAGCTCGGTGTTGTCGAGCACTTGCTGGCGCAGCACATACAGAAACAGCAGGTGGCACAGGCGCTCAAGCAGCGCGGAAGAGGGCGCTGGGGTGCGTGCGCATTCTTGCAGGATCAATTCGAACAGGTTGCGTGCAGCCATCAGCGACGGGTCGCCGGCGCGCAGGATGATCCAACTGGGCAGGGTGTCGACGATCAGCGTCGACAATCCGGATTGGAAGTGAAAGAAACCGCAGACTAGTCCTACGCCGTCCGTGGCCGTGCTATCGAGAGGCAGCATCGAGCGGCGTGGGCACTGCTGGGCGCCGGCCGCCGTGGCTTGGCCGGAAAGCCTGAAGGCAAAGTCACGCAGCAGGAACACCGCGTCACCATTGTTCAGGTGTTGGGGCGTTGGATCACCGTCGATATGCAGCCAGCATTCGCCTTGCACAATCAAGTGGAAGCTCGCCTGCGCCAGGCCATGGGTGCTCGCGTGCCAGTCACCACAATAACGGCCGACGTGAAACAGGCTGGTGTTGAGTTCGAGGCTATCTAATAACCAATCGACAAGTACATCGGACGAATTCATCTAATGGAAAGACTCAAGAGCAAGTAATCGCTACTTTAGCCTATTGAGCGCTTTTTTTAGAACCAACAGACTGGGGCATTCAAACCCAACAGGAGTCCACTTCATGTCCCGTGTACCGTTGCTCACGCCTGAAACCGCACCGGAAGCCGCCAAGCCCTTTCTGGAAAACGCGCTGAAAGGCTCGGGTTTTATCCCTAACCTACTGGGCGTACTGGCCAACGCACCGGCTGCGCTGGAAACCTACATCACCGTCTCCGGCTTGAATGCCAAGGCCGAGCTGAGCCTGGCCGACCGTGAAGTGGTGCAACTGATTGCTGCTACTACCCACGGTTGTGATTTCTGCGTCGCCGGCCACACGGCGGTTGCCCGCAACAAAGCCAAGTTGCCCGAGGAGGTGATCGAGGCCTTGCGCCGCCGGGGTGAGTTGCCTGACGCGCGCTATGAGACACTTGCCGCGTTTACCCGTGAAGTGATCGCCACCCGTGGGGATGTGAGTGACGCGGGCTTTGAGGCGTTCCGCGCCGCTGGCTACACCGACGGCCACGCGCTGGAAGTCATCCTGGGTGTCAGCCTGGCAACCCTGTGCAACTTCGCCAACGTGTTTGCCCGCACCCCGCTGAACCCGGAGCTGGCGCAATACCGTTGGGAAAAACCGGCCAACTGATTCGGCGTTGGCCCACCTGCTGTAAAAGGAGAGACATGAATGCTTGACCCAATCTTGAGCCGTTGGCTCGATGTTCAAGCGCAGGCCCTGGACGTGGGCAGTTGCGATCCACAGGAAGTGCTGCCACGGCTGGCAGAAGCCAATATTCTGAGAATCGGCGTGCCCACCCACCTGGGCGGCCTGGGCGGCGATGTGGCGGGTGCGGTCGAGGCCATCGCCAATGTGGCCAGCCATTCCCTGGCTGCGGCGTTTGTGTGCTGGGGCCAGCGCTCGTTTATCGAGTACCTGCTGCAGAGCCCCAATCAGCGCTTGCGCGAGCAGCTGATGCCAGACCTGCTCAGCGGCAAGTTGGCCGGCGCCACCGGGCTGTCGAATGCGATGAAGTTCCTGTCGGGTATCGAGACGTTGCAGATCAGCGCCGAGCCCAACGACCACGGTTGGATCCTCAACGGTCGCCTGCACTGGGTGACCAACTTGCGCAAGAATGGCTTTGTCGCTGCGGCGGCCATCGAGCATGCCGGGGGCGGCGCGCCATTTATCCTGGCCATTCCGGATTCGGTGGCCGGGTTGCAGCGCTCCCGTGACCTGGAGCTGCTCGGGCTGCAATCGAGCAACACCGCAGCGCTGGGCCTGGAAGGCGTGGAGCTGAGTCGCGAGTGGTTGTTGCACGAGGATGCGCGCAAGTTTTTACCGGCGGTACGCCCGGCGTTTCTAGGCTTGCAGTGCGGTATGTCGATTGGTTTGGCACGGCGTTCCCTGGCTGAAGTAGCCCACCATTTGGGCGCCAGTCGTACCGTGTTGCGCGACGAGCTGGAAGCCCTGCGCGCAACGCTGGATCATCTGGTCAGCGAGCTTAAAAAGGGGCTGTTGGCCGGGCGCTTTACCGCCGAGCCCATACCGCTGTTCAAACTGCGTATCGCCTTGGCCGAAACCGCCGCCAGCGCTGTACAGCTTGAACTGCAAGCCAGTGGCGGAAAGGCCTACCTCACCGCCCACGGCAGCGGTTTTGCGCGGCGCTGGCGCGAGTCGGCCTTTGTGCCGATTGTGACGCCTAGCCTGGTGCAACTGCGTACCGAGCTGCACCGCCAGGCCAGTCTATGAGCCAGGCGGTATTGACGGCCCAGGGCATTTGCCTGGGGTACGGCAGCGGGCCGGTGTTGCAAGGCTTCGACTTGCACTTGCAACCGGGTGAAGTGGTGTCGATCCTGGGCCCCAGCGGCGTGGGCAAATCCAGCCTGCTGCGGGTGCTGGCTGGCTTGCAGGTACCTCAATCTGGCCGTGTGCAGGTATTGGGCGAGCCATTGAGCGGCCCGCATCCGCGCGTGGTGGTGGCCTTTCAGGACCCGAGCCTGCTGCCTTGGTTGACCCTGGAAAAGAACGTCGCCTTTGGTCTGGATTTCGCCCGCCAACCGCACTTGAGTGGTGAAGAGCGCCGCCGGCGTGTTGACCACGCCATTGCAGCGGTAGGGCTGGAACCTGCGCGCCAGCAGTTCCCGGCGCAATTGTCCGGTGGCATGGCCCAGCGCACGGCATTGGCTCGCTGCCTGGCGCGTCAGCCGCAAGTGTTGCTGCTCGACGAACCCTTCGGCGCCCTGGACGAAGTGACCCGCGCCGACATGCAGCACCTGTTGCTCAAGGTCAATCGTGAGCAGGGCTCGGCGGCGGTATTGATCACCCATGACATCGACGAAGCGCTGCTGCTGTCGGACCGCATCCTGCTACTGGGTAACCGCCCGGCGCGGACGTTGGGCGAGTGGGCTATCGATTTGCCGCATCCACGGGAAGAACAGGTCGAGGCCATCGGCGCGCTGCGTATCGAAATTTTGAAAACCTTACGGCAGGCGAGCCGCCCTCAACCCAACCCCCTTGAACGACAGGAGTTTACTTATGTGTCTGGATGACCTGGCCCACTCGCGCCGTGACTTTCTCAAACTCTCCGCCGTGCTCAGTGCCGCCGGCGCCTTGCCTCTGCTGAGCAGCCTGCAGGCGCGTGCCGCCAACGAGCCCGACGCGCCGGTGCGTATTGGCTATCTACCTATCACTGACGCCACGCCACTGCTGGTGGCCCACAACAATGGCCTGTTCGAAGCCGAAGGTATCAAGGCCGAGCGCCCAGTGTTGTTGCGCAGTTGGGCCCAAGTGATCGAGGCGTTTATCTCCGGCCAGGTCAACGTGATACACCTGCTGTCGCCAATGACCGTATGGGCGCGCTACGGCAGTAAAGTGCCGGCCAAAGTCGTGGCGTGGAACCATGTGGGCGGTTCGGGCTTGACCGTATCCCCAGGTATTACCGACGTGAAGCAACTGGGTGGCAAGTCGGTGGCGATTCCGTTCTGGTACTCGATCCATAACGTGGTGGTGCAGCAACTGTTCCGCGATAACGGCCTCACGCCGGTCACCCGTGCCACCGGCAGTTCGATTGCTGCCAATGAGGTCAACCTGATCGTGTTGCCGCCCTCGGACATGCCTCCGGCCCTGGCCAGCAAACGCATCGACGGCTACATCGTCGCCGAACCGTTCAATGCCCTGGCAGAAAACCTCAAGGTCGGTCGCGTGCAGCGCTTCACGGGTGACGTGTGGCGCAACCACGCGTGCTGCGTGGTGTTCATGCACGAGCACGACCTGGCCAACCGTCCGGAGTGGTCGCAGAAGGTGGTGAACGCCATCGTCAAGGCCCAGGTGTGGACCCGCAACAACCGTGAAGAGGCGGTGAAGCTGCTGTCCAAGGATGGCCCGAACCGTTACACGCCCCATGCCGAACCGGTGTTGAGCAAAGTCCTGGCGCCGGCGGCCAGCGACCGCGCCTCCTACGTGGCCGACGGCGCGATCCAGCACGCCAACTGGGACGAGCATCGCATCGACTTCCAACCGTACCCGTTCCCCAGCTACACCGAAGAACTGGTGCGGCGCTTGAAGGACACCTTGATCGAAGGCGACAAAAAGTTTCTCACGGACCTGGACCCAGCCTTCGTGGCCAAGGACCTGGTGGACGACCGCTTCGTGCGCAACGCGATCGAAGCCGTGGGTGGCATGCAGACCTTCGGTTTGCCGGATGGTTATGAGCGGCACGAGGAGATCGGCGTTTGAACAACAGCAGAATCCCCGGCTGGTGGCTGGGGCTGAGTGGCTTGGCGGGTTTGTTGGTGCTGTGGTGGTTGGGCGTGAAAGTGTTCGGCGAGGCCGATGGCCTGTCGGCGCGCTTTTCCCTGGCGGCCACCGCCAGCAGCTTGTGGGAATTGCTCGGGCGGGGTGAGTTGTACCTGCATATCGCCGTGAGCCTGAAGCGTATTTTCGTCGGGCTGTTTATCGCGTTGTTGGTAGGCGTACCCCTCGGGCTGCTGGTGGGTAGTTCGCGTAACCTGGAGGCGGCGACCACGCCAGCGTTCCAGTTTCTGCGGATGATTTCGCCGCTGTCCTGGATGCCGATCGTGGTGATGCTGATGGGCGTGGGCGACCAGCCAATCTATTTCCTGCTGGCCTTTGCCGCTGTCTGGCCGATCATGCTCAACACCGCAGCGGGCGTGCGTCAGCTCGACCCGCGCTGGTTACAGTTGAGCAAGAGCTTGAGCGCCACGCGTTGGGAAACCTTGCGCCGGGTGGTCATTCCTGGCGTGGTAGGGCATGTGCTGACCGGCGTGCGCCTGGCCATCGGCATCCTGTGGATCGTGCTGGTGCCCTGCGAAATGCTCGGGGTCAGTGCGGGGCTGGGGTATTACATCCTCGACACCCGTGATCGGCTCGCGTATTCGGAGTTGATGGCGATGGTGGTGGTGATCGGGGTGCTGGGGTTCGCGCTGGATGCGTTTGCGCGTTGGTTGCATCGGCGGTGGGTGCATGGCGGCTAAGTGGTTGAAACCGGCGTCGAGGCTCCGAACCCGCCTGACGAGTAGGTAATGTCGATGCAGTAACGCGTGAAGCCCCCAGGCGTGCTGCACGCGTTGTGCACGAAGCGTTATCCGGATGCAGATCAGCGGCGCTGGTAACCGCCACCACCCTCATAGCGGTGATCATGCCAGCCCCCGCCGCGCGGGAAGAAGAAACAACCGCCCAGGCTCAGCATGATCATCAGTGGAACCAGCAGGATGAATCGTCGCAGCATTTCACAGTTCTCCAAGGGGTATTCGCAAGGCCTGTCAGGCGGAGGGCAAGCCAAAACTTTTCATCGCCTGTAACATAAGACCCTGCCGAAACCGCGCCATCCCCGTGACTGGGTATGTGCTTGGCATGCACGGCGATACACAGTGGATACATTCTTCAGGTTCAGGAACTCGTCATGACCCAAAAGCAACGCTTGAAATACTCGCTTCTGATTGCCCTGGCTGTACTGGGCGCGATGTTCGGCCTGTCTTATCTGCAGAACACAGGCGTGATCAGTGAAAAAACCTTCCAGTACCTGGCCATCGCGATTGCCGTGGTCGTCGTCGTGATCAACGGCATCATGCGCCGCAAGGTCAAGCCTAACTTCTGACGGGCGTCAGTCAGGCACGACCTTCGAGTACCTTGGCAGCCTCTTCATGGAGGCTGTAGCTCTTGTCAGCGTTGAGGGTGATCACGCCCTCGCTGCATAGACGCTTGAGTACCTCGCGCACGCTGAGAAACGACAACGGTATGCCCAGCTCCAGCAAATGGCTGTGCACGCCGCGTACCCCGAGGGTGCGCTGATTGTCGGCGGCAGTGAGGAGGGCGTCGATGACCTTCAGCCGGATCAGGCTGGTGCGCAAACCGAAACACTTGAGCAAATGGCGGATGCGCTGGTTGCCCTGCTGTTCGGGCGCGTTACCGAACGCCCGTGCGTCGTTGCCATAGTGGGTATCTGCGGCCTTTGAATGTCCATCCGTGGGCACTTGCGGGTTATACATGCAAAAACTCCTTTTCAGAGCCTGATCAGGAAAAAGATGGTGCTCTTGGGTAATAAGACGAACGAGTGACGCAAATCATGAAACGATGGATGTAGAAAATTTGTCGGTATCAGGTTTGTCACATCCCCTGCGCCGTCAATAGGCAACCTTGTGCGGTTAAATTTTGCCGGGCGATGTGCGTTCTTACGGTGGGGTAACCATCCCTCGTAAGGCTGTTCAATTTGACTGTGGAGTCGGCGTGATTATTTCCAAGGGGTTGTCCAGAGTTGGCACGGCAGGGCTGTTACTCGCCATGAGCCTGGCCGTATCGGCACGCGAGCAAGTGACGCAAACGTCGGCGGATATACGGCGTACCAGTTATGGCGTGCCGCATATTCGCGCCTCTGATGAGCGGGGCCTGGGGGTGGGTATGGGTTACGCCTATGCCCAGGACAACCTGTGCCTGCTGGCCAATGAAATAGTCACGGTCAATGGCGAGCGGGCGAGGTTTTTCGGGCCGGACCAGGCGACCCTGGAAGAGCGCAACAACCTTGCCAGCGATGTATTCTTCAACTGGCTGAATACACCCGAGGCCGTTGCGGCATTCTGGAAAGCCCAGACGCCCGAAATGCAACTGCGCATCGAAGGGTACGTGGCCGGCTACAACCGTTATCTCAAGGATAAGGGCGCACCCGCACAGTGCCAGGCCGCGTGGGTACGGCCCTTGGTAGTGCAAGACCTGGTGAAGTTGACCCGTAGGCTATTGGTGGAAGGGGGCATCGGCCAATTTGCCGAAGCCTTGGTCGGGGCAGCGCCGCCGCAGGCCACCGCGAGTGTGCAGCCCGGTGCCAAAGCCTTTGCCATGGCCGCTGCCAACCAGCAACGCTTCACGCTGGATCGAGGCAGCAATGCCGTTGCCGTGGGCCGTGACCGCTCATTCAATGGCCGTGGCATGCTGCTGGCCAACCCGCATTTCCCGTGGGTGGGCGGCATGCGTTTTTACGAGATGCACCTGACCATCCCGGGCCAGTTGGATGTGATGGGCGCCGCACTGCCAGGGCTGCCCGTGGTGAACATCGGTTTCAACCAGCATGTGGCGTGGACCCACACCGTGGACACGTCCAAACACTTCACCCTGTACCGCCTGACCCTCGACCCCAAGGACGCCACCCGTTACCTGCTGGACGGCAAGTCCATCCCCCTGGAGAAAACCGCCGTAACGGTACAGGTCAAGCAAGCCGACGGCAGCCTCAAGGCCGTGACCCACACCGTCTACAGTTCGCAGTTCGGCCCCGTGGTGCAATGGCCGGGCAAGCTCGACTGGGACAACCACTACGCCTTCAGCCTGCGCGACGCCAACCTGGGCAACGACCGGGTGCTGCAACAGTGGTACGCCATGAACCGCGCCGGTAGCCTCAAGGAGCTGCAAACCTCAGTGCATACCCTGCAAGGCATCCCCTGGGTCAACACCCTGGCCGCCGATGACCAGGGCCAAAGCCTGTACATGAACCTGTCGGTAGTGCCCAACGTCAGCGCCGCCAAGCTGGCAAAATGCAGCGACCCACGGGCCGGCCTGCAAATGATCATGCTCGACGGCGCCCACAGCGCCTGCACGTGGGACATCGACCCGCGCGCGGCCCAGCCGGGTATCTTCCCGGCCGACCAGTTGCCCCAGTTGCAACGCACCGACTACGTGCAACACTCCAACGATTCCGCCTGGATGGCCAACCCCAAGGCGCCGCTAAGTGGCTTTTCGCCGGTGATCAGCCAGGACAACATCGGCCTCGGCCCGCGTGCGCGCTTCGCGCTCCAGCGCCTGCAAACCCTCGAGCAGCAGCCGATCACCGTCACTGATCTGCAAGACATGGTCATGGACAACGAGGTGTACCTGGCGGGCCAAGTCATGCCCGACCTGCTGACGTTCTGCGCCAAACACCTGGGCGCTGACGCCGCTACGCTACAGCCGCTGTGCACCAGCCTGAAAAACTGGGACCAGCGCGCCAACCTCGACAGCGGCGTCGGCCTGGTGCACTTCATCAACCTGGTGCAGCACCTGCAGCAAATCCCTGACGCCTGGCGCGTGGCCTTCGACCCGGCCCATCCCCTGACCACCCCTAGCGGCCTCGCCATCGACCGCGCCCCGGTCGCCAAGGCCCTGCGCGCAGCCATGCTGGCCTCCAGCGCTGAGGTCAGCAAACTGGGGCAGACCCGCTGGGGCGATATCCAAGTCTCCGGCCAAACCCCCATCCACGGCGGCCCGCAAGAGCTGGGTATCTACAACGCCATGCAAACCGTGCCCCGCGCCGACGGCAAACGCGAAGTCGTCAGCGGCACCAGCTACCTGCAAATCGTCAGCTTCGACGACAAAGGCCCCAACGCAGTCGGCGTCCTGGCATTCTCCGAGTCCAGCAACCCGGCGTCCGCCTATTCAAAGGACCAGACCCAAGCCTTCTCCGAGAAAAAACTGCGCCCATTGCCCTTCACTGAGGCCCAGATCAAGGCCGACCCGCACTACCAAATCAACACGGTGAAGGAGTAGGGCAGAGGCGCAACCCCTTGATGCCAAGGCAGAATATTTTTTGAAATCAAGGGGTTGCAGGCATAGGCAAATGAGTACATAATGGCGCCCATCGAACGCAACGAAGCATTAAAAACTTCAATGTATTCAATGAGTTAGAGTAGAGGCAGGCTTCACGTAGCCCACTCAAGTTTGTATGCGGTGAATGTCAGCAACCAGGGCATTGATCGTTTGAGGCCGAGTAGCAAAATGGTTATGCAGCGGATTGCAAATCCGCCTACGCCGGTTCGATTCCGACCTCGGCCTCCACTCTTGAAAACCCCGTAGATTAGCGTCTACGGGGTTTTTTATTGCCTAAAATGCAGCAATACCGCCACCGCCCTGATTCCGTGAAACTGATCGAAGCGAATGATGTCCGATTGCTATCGGCCAAGGAAGAGGTCCGCCAAGCGCGCATTGGGTCTACGCTCAGTAAAGCCTCAAGCGACCTCCTCATGCCGGTTTAGCCGCGCGCTTATCCTGCCAGCGCAGGATAACTTCCGCACTCATCAAAGCTGACAGAGTGACCCATGAAACAAAAAATTCTTCTTGTAGCCGTGTGTGCTGCACTCATCCAAGGCTGTGCCGCCCCTTCCAAAAGCCATGAAGAATCACCTTCAATGCCTATTACCTCAGCAGCTGTAGCCCAGCCGACCTTATCCGCTTACGACTGGAACCTGGTCTCGGCAACGGATGCGTCGGGCAAGCCTCTTGTGGCGATGAACAAAGGCATCGAGCGCAAGTTGCGCGTTGCCTTCGGTGACAAGAACCTGAGCATCAGCGGTGGCTGCAATCGTCAGTTCGGCGGCTTTCACTATCAGGACGGAGTTCTGAAGGTTCAGCCACTGGCCTCTACGCTGATGGCCTGTGACAAGAGCCTGATGGACCTTGATGCCCAGGTAGGGCGGCTGTTCAAGGGTGATCTGCGCGCTGTGATCACCGGCGATAACGTGGCGCCGATGCTGCAACTGACGACAGCGGATGGCTCGGTGCTCAAGCTGCAAGGCGAGGCCACCCCGCAGACCCGCTACGGTAGCGAGGGTGAGGTCAAGTTTCTGGAAGTGGCGGCCAAGACGGTCAAGTGCAGCCATCCTTTGATCCCAGGTTATCAGTGCCTGCAAGTGCGCGAGCATCGCTATGACGACGCGGGCCTGCAACTGGCGACCCAAGACACCTGGCATCCGCTGTACCAGCCTATCGAAGGCTTTGTGCATCATGACGGCGTGCGCACTGTGCTGCGGGTCAAGCAGTACGAATGGAAGAATCCGCCAGCGGATGCGCCTTCGACGGTCTACGTGTTGGATATGGTGGTCGAGCAGGACGCTTCTGGCAGCAAGTAAGCGAATACAAACCCCGTAGATCAGCGTCTACGGGGTTTTTTATTGCCTGTGATTTATGCGTTTTTTCGACGAGTGACATGTCTAGGTCAAGGGTTCTGGGCCGATCAGGGGTTGTCACGTGCGGATTTGCCGACTACCCTGAAAATGTTTGAATTATTACAAACAATTTCGGTGTGGCTGTTTTTTAGGTCATACGGCTTCAGGACGAGGAACGAAAAATGTTTTCACATGAAGGTACTGCACTAGAGCTGTTGGTCTTGGTTTTTGGCGTCACTGGGTTATTGTTGATCGCCTGGTTTATTCACCATCAATACGAGCTAAAGTCGCGTAAGCATGTAAAAAAACAACGTGTTTCTGGCCAGCAGCGTGAAGCTCAGAGCCGCTGACTGTCCCTTCACCCGTGCCAGCCTTTACGGCTGGCTTCAGCATCCGGTTTTCAATGGACTGCAAGGTTTTCCCGAGCCCACTGCTCAGCAGTGGTGACAGGAATCGATTGTTGCTCGTTGAACGTGGCCGCCTTAGGCCAGGCCACACCTTTGCCTTGTGCGAATACAGCACGGTACTTCTTGATGTGGTGCGTGGGGTCTTTTTCCAGCGCCTGCATGAGATGGTCAACCGTCCACACGTTGCGTTTGAACGGGCGATCCAGAACGCGTTCCAGCATGCTCGCAACCTGCCCATACGTGACGGTGTCGCCGGCGAGATAGACAATCTGATTGCGCATGCGCGGTTCGAAGAACACGATTTGCGCTGTCAGCGTACCGATGTCGTCCGGTGTCGTGAGCGTCACGCTGTTCTCGAGGCTGCCCAGGGCGTTCACTGTGTTGTTGTCGAAGTCGACGACCTCGAACACCGGCTCGAACAGGAAGCTGGTGAACATGCCTGTCGAGATGATGACCCATTCAGTGTTGTCCTGGGCGCGCAGCAACTCACGCACATCCAGTTGGGCATCGAACAGATCCTGGGGGCTGCCCCGGCCAATCACTTCGAAATCCACGCCAAACTGCCAGGGGAAGTAGCGCTTCACGCCGGATTTGAGTGCGGCGGTTGCCAGCTTCATCGGGGTTTCTCGGCCCGCGACCATGCCCGCGCAGCCGATCACGGTATCGAAGCGTGCGAAGACCTTGGCAAGTTGATCGATTGAGTCGTTCACCAGATCTGCGGCGACCATCTGGATGCCCAGGCTGCGCAGCTCATCGATGTCTGCCTTTTTCTCGGGCGCTTGAGTGTTGATGGTCGATTCCCTGAGTAATACGCTGATGGTGGAACCGGGCGCGCGTTTGGCCTCTCGCGCCAGGTTGCGCAAAACCGGCAGGCCGAGTTCGCCGGCACCTAGAACGAGGATCGATTGAGGGGGAAGTGGGGTCATTTCAGGCATGATTTCTCCGCGGACCTGTTGGCGATAAGATGAGCCCATGCTGGCACGATTCGGCAGCGCTCATAAGAAGGCACACGTGTGATACCAGGGGTAGAAATGACCGATCAGGAAACGCTCAGCCAGGCAGAAGTTATCTGCCAGTCGCTCAGGGAGGAGGACGATGGCGTCAGGCGTGAAGTCCTTGCTCACGCTGGTAGCCGCTGGGCATTGGGCATCCTGCATGCCCTGGGTGTGTACGGTGCAATGCGTCATGCCGAGATAAAACGACAGATGACGGGTGTGACTCAGCGCATGTTGACCAAGACGCTTCGTGCCATGGAGCGCGATGGTTTGTTGGTTCGGCGCGAGTTCGGTGAAATTCCTCCCCGCGTCGAGTACGAGCTGACGCCGCTGGGCAGGGAGCTTTTGATTCGCATGTCGCCTATCTGGACCTGGGTGGTGGATAACGTGGAGGACTTTCGCAAGGCTCGGCGTATTTTCGACAGTCAGGAGGGCAAAAAACCGGCATGGCAGGTTCCCACACCGGTTCCCGATGCGCCTCGGTAAGCGCTACTTCTCGATGAAGGCTTTGCAAGTGTATGCCTCGATCCACCCCTAGCTGTACGGGGCGCAGCGCGCCATAACCCACTACTGTCGCAGGCACATCACCACCGCTTGGATGCCGCGCCATGTTCATGTCTACCAGCCTGTTATCAGCCTTCGTGCTGTTCGCTTTTGTCTCTTCGATCACCCCAGGGCCCAACAACACCATGTTGCTGGCCTCAGGCGTGAATTTCGGCTTTCGCCGTTCGATGCCCCATGCACTGGGGATAAGCATCGGCTTCATGCTGTTGGTGATTTGTGTGGGGCTTGGCTTGGGCGAGGTGTTCAAGCTGTTCCCGTGGGCCTATACGCTGTTGCGGTATGTCGGCGCCGCGTATTTGTTGTATCTGGCGTGGAAGATTGCCAATGCGGGCGGCATGTCTGATAACCCGGATGAACATGGCAAGCCGATGACCTTCCTCGGTGCGGCGGCCTTCCAGTGGGTCAACCCCAAGGCGTGGATCATGGCGCTGGGGGCGATCACTACGTACACGCCGGCCGAGGGTTATGTCACCAATGTGCTGGTGATTGCCTTGGTGTTTGCGGTGGTTAACCTGCCGAGTGTGTGCGTGTGGGTGGGGTGTGGCAGCGGCTTGCGCAACTTGCTACGTGAGCCGCGCTGGTTGCGGATGTTCAACTGGTCCATGGCCGGGCTGTTGGTGTTGTCGCTGTATCCGATGCTGTTTGTGGGCTGAGGTGGCGTAGGTAACGCGTTGACTGTCAGGCCGTCATCGCAGCATATAACTTCGGCACGACGCTAAATCTGTGGCGAGGGAGCTTGCTCCCGCGACGGCCTGGCAGCCGACACAGATATAACTGATGCGCCGCGATCCAATGTGGGAGCTGGCTTGCCTGCGATGACCATAGGTATCTACACAACTTTGCAAAGCACCCGTAGCAGCCGACGGTAACCACGATGCGAAGCGAGTCGCTCTTGATCTGCTTTTGATCTTAGGCGCCCCGTCAAACCACGCTGGCCGGAATTCGACAGGGATTTGGGAGGTAAACCGGCAGGGATGCCGGTTTAGCCGCCCCGCGCCATGGATGGCGCGTGGCGGCGGCCCCCCAAATCACTGGCGGATTACGGGCACACCGAGCCTAAGCGAGGTGCCGAGTGGTGGGGCAAGAGCCTTTTGCTTACTTTTGGCTGGGCCGGCATTCCGGCTCTTTTCAAAAGTGAGCCGCTGTAAAAGCGGAACCCTAAGTGGCCGCTACCGCAGGAATGGATATGTACACGGTCCAACTGAGTTGACCGTCAGGCCGTCTTCGCAGGCAAGCCAGCTCCCACATTTAGGTCTCGGGGCGTCAGGTAGATCACCGTCGGTTGGCAGGCCGTCACGGGAGCAAGCTCCCTCGCCACGATGCGGGATTAGACCGGCGAGATGGTCGCCAACATGCCGATGCCAATGGTCAATACCAAAAAGCCGAACAGGAAAATTGCCATCTTGGTCATAAGGCCTCCGAGGGGAAGGGGACGACAGGAGTGTCGGGATGGGGCTATTGTCCGCCTCAAGCGGTTTTCAATACAGGCGCAGATCGAAAAGAAAAAACCGTATCAGATCACCGCGCAGCGCCTGGGCCGTGGCTTTTCAAGCGAACAGTTTTTATCAAGATCAGTGCAATGGCCGCTGCCAGCCTCGAGCGTCACCTGAGACAGGCACTGCATTTGCCCCTAAGATAGCGCCCACTGCACAACAATAAGCGTGGGCCGACCCTCGATGGAAAGACGCCAGTTCAGCGGTGGCATGCAAGGCAAGAACCTGCGCTACCTCAGTGATAATCCCCAGCAATCGACGTCGGTCACCCGTGTCGGTTTTTTGCTGCTCGAACACTTCTCCTTGCCGGCCTTTACCCAGACCCTTGACACGCTGGTGACCGCCAACTTGTTGCGCCCCGATCTGTTCGCTACGCGCACCTTCGGCTGGGGTGAGGGCGAAGTGATCAGCGACCTGGGCCTGGTCATTCGCCCGGATGCGAACCTGACGCTGGCGAGCTTGCAGGACTTGGACCTGTTGGTGATCTGCGGTGGTTTTCGTACCGAACTCAAGGCCAGCGAGCCATTTATCCATTGGCTGCGCAGCGCGGGTGAGGCGGGCGTGCGACTCGCCGGTTTGTGGAACGGCTCGTGGTTCCTCGGGCGTGCGGGGCTGCTGCAGGGTTACCGTTGTGCCATCCATCCCGAACATCGCCCGGCATTGGCCGAAGTGTCCAAGGCGGCGCAGGTCACCAGCGAGCCCTACGTGATCGACCGCGACCGCCTCACCGCGTCCAGCCCCTCGGGGGCTTTCCATATGGCCTTGGACTGGATCAAGAGCCTGCATGGCAAAGCCTTGGTCGAAGGCATCGAAGATATCCTGGCGTTCGAAGAGTCGCGCTACCGCCGCATCAAACCCACCGAAAACATCTGTGTCAGCGCGCCGCTGCGCGAGGTGGTGAAGTTGATGGACGCCAACCTCGAAGAACCCCTGGAACTCGATCAACTCGCCGTCTACGCCGGCCGTTCCCGCCGTCAGCTGGAGCGCCTGTTCAAAGAACAGCTGGGCACCACGCCGCAGCGCTACTACATGGAACTGCGCGTCACTGAGGCGCGACGCCTGTTGCAGCACACCGAGTTATCCCAAGTGGATGTGCTGGTGGCGTGCGGGTTTGTCTCGCCGAGCCATTTCAGCAAATGCTACAGCGCGTATTTCGGCTATCGCCCCTCCAAGGAGAAGCGGTTGGTCAAGTAGCCTGGCGGGTGTAGCAAGATTTTCACGAGGAGTGGCAATGAATATCACGCTTTTGGATCGTTATCGCGGCAGCCTACTTGGGCTGGCGTGTGGCGATGCTGTAGGGACGACGGTTGAATTCATGCCCCGCGGCAGCTTTTCTCCCGTGACGGATATGCTAGGCGGCGGACCGTTTAGCCTCAAGCCTGGCCAATGGACTGACGATACGTCCATGGCACTGTGTCTGGCCGAAAGCCTGTTGCGCAAAGGCGGTTTTGACGCGATGGACCAGATGGGACGTTATCTGAATTGGTGGAAGTGGGGTTACTTGAGTTCTACCGGAGAGTGCTTTGATATCGGCATGACGGTTCGCGAAGCGCTGGAGCAATTTCAGCAAAGTGGCAACGCTTTTGCGGGCTCAACGCATCCGTATTCGGCCGGCAATGGTTCAATGATGCGTCTCGCACCTGTCGTGTTGTTTTACTTTCCAGATAGGGCGGACATCCACCTGTTTGCCGAGCAAAGCTCGCGAACTACGCATGCCGCGCATGAGGCTATCGAGTGCTGCCTGCTGCTGGCCGAGGCTATCAGCAATGCCCTGAGCGGCGCGCCAAAGAAACAGGTGCTGAGTTTTTCCCACACCGCGCTGTCGGCTCCTAAGGTCAAGGCTATCGCCTCTGGCGACTATCGCGATAAAACCTCTGCTCAAATCGTTGGCTCAGGTTATGCGGTGGCTTCGCTGGAGGCCGCATTCTGGTGTTTCGATCAGACCTCCAACTTTGCTGAAGCGATACTGGCCGCCGCCAACCTTGGGGATGACGCAGACACTACTGCCGCAATCGTTGGGCAACTGGCGGGGGCGTATTACGGCGTCCAGGCTATCCCCGCCGATTGGTTGAACAAGCTATGGATGCGCGATGAAATCCAAGAAACGGCTGATGCGTTATTCAGCACTTCGCGCTTACCACGGTAAGGTTCAGAAACGATCCAGCCGATAAGGCTGTAGTTCTGGCACCTGCTCACCCGCAGCAAGCTGCCCAACCCGCTCGGCCGTCACCGCCGCTTGTGTCAGCCCCAGGTGCTGGTGACCAAATGCAAGCAGCACTTTGCCGTCGCACACCCGGTCAATGATCGGCAGCGAGTCGGGCAGGGAAGGGCGAAACCCCATCCAGGGCGTGGCTTCGCTGTCGCTCAGTTCGTGTCGGAACAACCCTTTGCTCAACCGGTGCAACTGCCAGGCCCGTTGCATATTGGCCGGGCGGTCGAGGCCGGCGAATTCGACCGTGCCGGCCAGGCGCAGGCCACCGGTCATGGGCGTCATGATGAATTTGCGCTCCAGCGAAGTGACCGCGAAGGGCAGGCGCTGTTGTTCGTGGGGCAGCATCAGGTGGTAACCGCGTTCGGTGTCCAGCGGCACTTGTTTGCCGGTGAGAGCTGCGGTGAGTTTGGCCGAGTGGGCGCCGCAGGCGATCAGCACTTGCTGCGCTGTCAGTACGCCTTGGTCGGTCATCAGAGAAACGCCACTACCCTCCAGGCGTCCGTCCAGAACGCGCTGCTGAAGAAATTGCACCCCCTCAGCCTTGGCCGCGTTCACCAGTTCGCCAACCACCGTGTACGGGTCCAGAAAGTGTCCGGTAGCGGGGAAGAACAAACCGCCTTGTATGGCGTCGCTCAGTTGCGGCGCAGCCTTGCGCACCGCATCGCCGCCCCAGAAGTCCACGGCGACGCCTTGCTGCCGCATGCGTTGCTGCACTGCATCCAGTGCAGCGCGGGATTCGGCGCGCTCATACACCAATAGCGAACCGTCTTCACGCAGCAATTGCGTTTGACCCATCGATTGCAGCAAGCGTTGCCACGCGCCCAGGCTGCCTTCGTTCAGCGCGCGAAGGCCTGCCACGGTGCGCTGGTAACGCGCTGGCCGCAGGTTGAGCAACAGGCGGATAAACCAGGGCAGGGCGCGGGGCAGGTAGGTCCAGTCCAGGCGCAGCGGGCCCATGGGGTCCAGCAACATGGCGGGCAAGCGCTTGAGGATCGACAGGTCGGCGATGGGAAACACCTGTTCCGTCGCCAGGTGGCCGGCGTTGCCGTAGGAGGCACCCATGCCGGGTGCCTGCGGGTCGAGCACGACGACATGGCGGCCTTGGCGTGCCAGCTGCAAGGCGCAGGCGACGCCGATAATGCCGGCGCCGACTACTACGATGTCTGCTTGCTTGGGATCGGCCATGATTATGCTTCTCGCTGGCCGTCGAGCAGGCGCCGCAACCGCAGCGGGTTGTCGTGCTGCAGCGCGGTGGGAAGCAAGGTGTCCGGGAAGTCCTGGTAACACACCGGGCGCAAGAACCGCAGAATCGCCGCCGTGCCCACCGACGTACTGCGCGCATCCGAAGTCGCCGGAAAGGGCCCGCCATGCACCATGGCGTCGCACACTTCTACGCCGGTCGGCCAGCCGTTCACCAGCAGGCGCCCAGCCTTGCGCTCCAGCACCGGCAGCAATGCCCGCGCCTGTGGCAGGTCGTGGTCATCCATGTGCAGGGTTGCGGTGAGTTGACCTTCCAGGTGCTCGGACACCCGGCGCATTTGCTCGACATCACGGCACTGCACCACCAGCGAGGCGGCGCCGAATACTTCGGCTTGCAGGTGTTGATTGTTCAGGAACGCCTCGGCCTGGGTCACGAACAGATGGGCCTGGCCCTGGTTCGGCCCGGTCGCTGGCAAGCCCTTGGCGGCGATGTGAGCGTGCTGGGCCAGGGTCTTCAGGCCGGTTTCGTAAGCGCTGAAGATGCCCGGTGTGAGCATGGTCTGGGACGGGCAACGCGAGAGCCGCTCACTGGCAGACTGAATAAAACGGTCCAGAGCGGCGCCTTGCAGAGCGATCACCAGGCCAGGGTTGGTACAGAACTGGCCGGCGCCTTGGGTCAGCGACGCGATGAACCCTTCGGCCAAGGCTTCGCTCCGAGCTTCAAGCGCAGCAGGAAACAGGTACACCGGGTTGATCGAGCTCATTTCCGCATACACCGGGATCGGCTCCGGGCGTGCCTGCGCCGCTTGGCACAGGGCAATACCGCCACTGCGCGACCCCGTGAAGCCCACGGCCTTGATGCGCGGGTGGCGCACCAATGCGATACCCACCTCGTTACCCGCGCCGTAGAGCAGTGAAAACACACCCTCCGACAAGCCACACTCTTTAACCGCCTGGGCGATGGCGCGCCCCACCAGCTCGCTGGTGCCGGGGTGCGCGTTATGCGCCTTGACGATCACCGGGCAACCGGCGGCAAGGGCCGATGCGGTATCGCCGCCCGCCACGGAGAAGGCCAGAGGGAAGTTGCTGGCACCGAACACGGCTACCGGGCCCAGGGCGATATGGCGCTGGCGCAGGTCGGCACGGGGCAGGGGTTGGCGCTGGGGCTGTGCGGTATCGACGCGCACGTCGAGCCATTCGCCCAGGCGCACGGTGCGGGCAAAAGCGCGCAGTTGCCCGCAGGTACGGCCGCGTTCACCTTCAATGCGTGCGCGAGGCAACCCGGTTTCGGCGCAGGCGCGTTCGATCAACTCATCGCCCAAGGCGTCGATGTGGCTGGCGATGGTTTCAAGCAACGCGGCGCGATCTGCCAAGGTGGTTTCGCGGTAAGCGTCGAACGCGGCCCACGCCAGTGCGCAGGCCTGGTCGACGTGCTGCTCATCCCCGCCAGCGTAGGCGGGTTCCAGTGGGGTGTTGGTAGCGGGGTTGATGGCCCGGATCGCATCGCGATGGCCGCAAACCGATTGCTGACCGATCAGCATCTTGCCTGTCAGAGTCATGGGGACATCCTGGAAAACAAAAGAGGTGTTGTAGGAGCGAGCTTATGTGGCGAGCAAGCTTGCTTGCGCTGGGGTGCGAAGCGCCCCCAATAAAAGCCGGAGACTGCTGCGCAGTCAGCGGGAGCAAGCTCCCTCGCCACAGCAAGCTCGCTCCTACAGAAAATCAAACGACGTTCTGTTCGGCCGACCAGTTGGCATACCACTGGCGGAACAGCGCGTACTGCTGCTCGGCATACCGGCGCTGGGCAGCGCTGAGCTCGTCGGTTTCGTTGAAATGCAGGGCGTAACCCTGGTCGCCGTTGAGCACCATCAAATGCTTGTAATACAGCACCAGATCGCAACCCTCGTCGAACGATGACAACACCGCCAGCGCAGCTTCCAGCTCGCGGGCCTGGCGACGCGCCTTGGCATCGCCCTTGGCGGCCTTTTTGCTCAGGGCCACCAGTTGCAGCACCTCGCGGGGCAGTGCATTGCCGATGCCGGTGATAGCGCCGGTGGCGTTGCAGTTGACGAAGCCATGTACCACCTGGGTGTCGACGCCGACCATCAGGGTCACATCATCATCCTGGGAGGTGATGTTTTCGGCGGCGTAGCGCAGGTCGGCGGCGCCGCCGAACTCCTTGAAGCCGATCAGGTTCGGGTGTTCGCGGCGCAGTTCGAAGAACAGGTCGGCGCGGGTGGCGAAACCATAGTAGGGGCTGTTGTAGATCACCGCCGGCAGGTTGGGGGCGGCGTTGAGGATTGCTGCAAAGTGGGCCTTTTGCGCAGTGACCGAAGCCCCTCGGGACAGCACGCGGGGAATCACCATCAAACCATCGGCGCCGACTTTGGCGGCATGGGCTGCGTGGGATACGGCTTCACGGCTGTTCACCGCACCGGTGCCGACGATGGTCGGCACACCCGCAGCCACCAGGCGCGCCACGCCTTCCTGGCGCTGGGCCTCGGTGAGCAGCGGCCAGTCGCCCATGGAACCGCAATACACCACGGCACTCATGCCGATGTCGATCAGCTCGCGGCCCTTGGCCACCAGTGCGTCGAAGTCCGGTTGGCGCTCGGCGGTGCAAGGGGTCATCAGGGCGGGCATGCAGCCGGTGAAGATGTTGTCGCTCATGGTGCTAACTCCGGTTTCAGTTGAATGAATAATGGGCTCAGATGCCCCAGGCAAACGGGTCTTGTTCGTCGATCAGCAAGGTGCTGTCGGCGGTCATGTAGGCGCGGCCGGTGATGAATGGGCGTACGCGTTCGCCGTCCCATTCATAGCGGCCCAGGAACTGGCTGCCGGTGATGCTGGCTTGTACCCAGGGTTCTCCTGCGGCCAGTTTTGCGTCGGAGGCCAGGCAGGCGAGCTTGGCGCTGGTGCCGGTGCCGCAGGGGGAGCGGTCATAGGCTTTGCCGGGGCACATCACGAAGTTGCGGCTGTCGGCGTGGGCGTCGTCGGCGAACAGTTCGATATGGTCGATCAGCGCACCGTCTGCGCCACGGATGCCTTGGGCTTCGAGGGCGTTGAGCATGGCCCAGGTGTAGTCGGTCAGGGCCTCCACGTTGTCCATCTGCAACTCATGGCCGTGGTCCGACACCAGGAAGAACCAGTTGCCGCCCCAGGCGATGTCGCCCAGCACCACGCCATGCCCAGGCACTTCAACCGGCACCTGCTTGCGGTAGCGGTAAGCGGGTACATTGCGCAGGGTCACGCTGCCGTCGTCGTGCAAGGTGGCCGCGACCGGGCCAACCGGCGTGTCAAGGCTGTGCACGCCCGGTTGGATCAGCCCCAGGTGGTGCAGCGAGGCAACCAGGCCGATGGTGCCATGGCCGCACATGCCGAGGTAGCCGGCGTTGTTGAAGAAAATCACCCCGCAGGTCGCCCCCGGCGTGACTGGCGCACAGTACAGCGCGCCTACCAGTACATCGTTGCCCCGTGGCTCCAGCAGGCAGGCGCGGCGCCATTGATCGTGGTGGGTGCGCAGGTGCTCCAGTTGCTCGGCGATCGAGGCACCGACCAGTTCGGGAAAGCCGCTCATGACCAGGCGTGTAGGTTCACCGCCGGTGTGTGAGTCAATCACATGCAGCCGTTTCATAAGGCGCTCCATCAGTGGGTAGTCGGGGATAGTGGGGCGCTGTAGTGCGCGTCGCTGACGGCTTCGCTTTCGTCCTCTTCCTGCTCCAGGCGTACCCAGTGGGCGGGTACGCCGGTGGCGGCGCCCCAGTAGTAAATGCCCAGGGCGCAGGCCGCCACCACCAGGGTGTCAAACGGGTGGCTGATCACCCCGATACCGCCAAAGCTGCCGAGTTTGGAGAGCAGGATGGTCACGGCGTAGAAGCCGATCAGCCAGGCCGAGGAGCGTACTTGTTGCTTGAGGTTCAGGTGCGCGGTCGGCACCCAGCGTGCGCACAGCAGGTACACTGCAAACATCAGAATTTGCAGGCCCAGCAGCCAGGACACGGTGTTCCAGCCCGACCAGTACACGATCAACGCAGCGATGATGAATGACAGCGGGCCCAGCACCGCCATGCCCTTGACCCGAAACGGGCGCGCCATGTCGGGTGCATTGCGGCGCAGGGCGGCGACTGTCACCGGGGCCACGGCATAACTGAGGATCAGGGCGGCGGACACCACGTTGATCAGCGCTTCCCAAGACGGGAACGGCAAGGTCCAGAACACCGACAGGCCAAAGGTCAGCCACAGCGCCGGGCGCGGGATGCCGGACTTCTCATCGATGCGCGTGAAGATCTTGAAAAAGGTGCCGGTCTGCGCCCATCCATACACCACGCGCGGGGTGGCGTTCATGTAGATGTTGCCGCAGCCGCTGGGGGAGATCACTGCATCGGCCACCACCAGGTAGGCCAGCCAGCCCACGCCCAGCGCCAGGGCGATATCGCGATAGGGCAGGGCCAGTTCCTTGCTGATGCCGGCCCAGCCATTGGCGAGCATTTCGGTAGGCACGCCGCCGAGGAACGCGGTTTGCAGCAGCACATAGATGGCCGTAGACAACAATACCGAGAGGATCAAGGCGATGGGGATGGTGCGCTGTGGGTTTTTCACTTCGCTGGCCACCGAAATGATCGGCGTCAGGCCCAGGTAGGCAAAGATCACCCCGCCTGCCGACACGGCCATCTCGATGCCCGACAAGCCGAACGGTGCAAAGCCATGCACCTGGAAGTTCTCCGGCTTGAAGAAGGTGAACAGCACGCCGATCACCAGCAACGGCACGATGAACTTGAATACGCTCACCAGGTTATTGGCGATGGCAAAGGTCTTCACGCTGCGGTAATTGAGCACAAAGAACAGGCACAGCAAGGCAAATTGCACCAGCCAGCCCAGGGTGGTGGGGTCGCTGGAGCCGGCCTTGGTCAGCTCTGAAAACCAGGCTGCCGCATATTGACGCGAGGCGACCACTTCAATCGCCACCAGGCTGGAAAACGCGATCAGCGTGATAAAGCCCATCAGGTAGCCCAGCAGCGGGCCATGGGAATACACCGGGTAGCGCACCACGCCGCCAGCGCGGGGCAGGGCGGCGCCCAGTTCGCAGTAGACAATGCCCAGCAACAGCACGGCGAAACCGCCCAGCAACCAGGAAAAAATCCCCGCCGGGCCTGCGATGGCAGACACGTGACTGGCGGCGAACAACCAACCCGAACCGAAGATGGCTCCCAACCCGATAAAGGTGAGGTCCATCAGTGACAGCTGTTTCTTGAACTTGCCTTGGCCTGACATAGCGGCGCCTTCTTGTGAGTTATTGGATAGGCATGCAGTGGCGCTATCCTGAACCCATCAGGCAGGCTGACGATTGATGTTTTGCGCAGGGATGGATGACGAATTCAGCACAATTTGCCGCGCTCGACAGCGCTCGTTCCATGGCGCAATCTGCTGGCTGTCGACGAATAAAAGGGCAGATAAAGTCATGTTGCAGAGCGCGTTCGCGAGCCTTTTCCAGGGCAGCCGACCCCACAACATCGAGCAGCTATTGAGCGGGGTAGAGCAGTTGCTGCCGATGCTTGATGTACTGCCCAACGCCGCGATTTTCATCAAGGACATCGACGCTCGCTACGTGCTCGCCAACCGCACCCTGGTGCAACGCTGCGGCCTCAAGCACCTGCAACCGCTGCTGGGCAAGACTAGCGCCGAAGTGTTTCCCGCACAATTGGGCCCCGGCTATACCGAACAGGACCGTCGTGTGCTGAGGCAGGGCCTGGTGTTGGAAGATCAACTCGAATTGCACCTCTACGGCACCCGCGAACCCGGCTGGTGCCTGACCCACAAGTGGCCGCTGTACAACCAACTCGGCGCGATCATTGGCCTGGCCGGAATTTCGGTGGACTTGCAGTCTGCCAGCGAAACCCACCCGGCCTATCAGCGCCTGGCGGCGGTGGACGAACACATCCGCAGCCACTTCAACCGCCGCGTCACCCTGGGGGAATTGACCCGCATCGCCGGGATTTCCGTGGCGCAACTGGAGCGCTACTGCAAGCGCGTCTTTCACCTCACCCCCCGGCAAATGATCCAGAAAGTCCGGCTGGAACACGCCCGGCGGTTGTTGCATACCGAGCTGCCGATTACCGAGGTGGCGCTGCAATGCGGCTACACCGATCACAGCGCGTTTACCCGGCAGTTCAAATCTTCAACCGGGTTCACCCCGAGGCAGTACCGGCAAGCGACGCAAGGCAGCAGCGCAGGTGAATGTCTTCTGTAGGAGCGAGCTTGCTCGCGAAAAACTCACAGGCGCCGCGTTCATTCAGGAAGCACGCGTTATCGTTGACGTTTTTCGCGAGCAAGCTCGCTCCTACAGGGTAAGCGTTCTATTGCGATGCAACGAATGCCGCCCACGCCCCTCATATGCTTACACCGACCCTTTTCACCACGACAGGTACCGAGCTTATGACCGCGGCGAACAACGATCATGTGAACTGGCTGGTGCAACATTCCATGCTCCACGCAGCGCGGCAGCGGGCCAAGCTGTATTCGGGGCAAGGCCGCCTGTGGCAGCAGCCCTATGCACAGACGCGGCCGCGTGACGCTTCAGCCTTGTCGTCGGTGTGGTTCACGGCCTACCCCGCGTCGATTGTCACCCGCGAAGGCGGCACCGTGCTGGAGGCGCTGGGGGACGAAACCCTGTGGCATACCCTGTCGAAGATCGGCATCCAGGGCATTCACAACGGCCCGCTGAAGAAGTCCGGTGGTTTGTCTGGCACCGAGCACACCCCGACCATCGACGGCAATTTCGACCGCATCAGCTTCGACATCGACCCGCAACTGGGCACCGAGGCACAATTGCAGGCCTTGACGCGCATGGCTGCCGCGCACAATGCGGTGATCATCGACGATGTGATCCCGTCGCACACCGGCAAGGGCGCGGACTTTCGCCTGGCAGAAATGGCCTATGAGGACTATCCCGGCCTGTACCACATGGTCGAAATACGCGAGGAAGACTGGCCGTTGCTGCCCGACGTGGCTGCCGGACGCGATGCACAAAACCTCAGCCCCTCCCAGGTAGACGCACTGCGCGACAAGCACTACATCGTCGGCCAATTGCAGCGGGTGATTTTCTTCGAGCCCGGCGTCAAAGAAACCGACTGGAGCGCCACCCCGGTGGTGCTCGGCGTAGATGGCAAGCCGCGGCGCTGGGTGTACCTGCATTACTTCAAGGAAGGCCAGCCGTCGCTCAACTGGCTCGACCCTTCGTTTGCTGCGCAGCAGATGATCATCGGTGATGCGCTGCACGCCATTGATGTGATGGGCGCGAAAATCCTGCGCCTGGATGCCAATGGCTTTCTCGGCGTGGAGCGCAAGCTCGATGGCACGGCCTGGTCCGAAAGCCATCCGCTGTCGATCACCGGCAATCAGTTACTCGGCGGCGCCATTCGCAAGGCGGGCGGGTTCAGTTTTCAGGAACTCAACCTCACCGTGGACGACATCGCGTCCATGTCCCACGGCGGCGCTGACCTGTCTTATGACTTCATCACCCGGCCGGCCTACCAGCATGCATTGCTGATGGGCGACACCGAGTTCCTGCGTCTGATGCTGCGCCAGATGCACAGCCTCGGCATCGACCCCGGCTCGCTGATTCACGCGCTACAGAACCACGATGAACTGACCCTGGAGCTGGTGCACTTCTGGACGCTGCACGCCCATGACAGCTTCCTGTTCCAGGGCCAGACCTTCCCCGGCAACATCCTGCGCGAGCATATCCGCGAACAGATGTACGAACGCCTGACCGGTGAGCATGCGCCGTATAACCTCAAGTTCGTGACCAACGGCGTGTCCTGCACCACCGCCAGCATCATCACCGCAGCCCTGGGTATTCGTGACCTGGAGGCGATCACCCCGGCGGATATCCAGCAGATTCGCCAGATCCATTTGCTGCTGGTGATGTACAACGCCATGCAACCTGGGGTGTTTGCCTTGTCCGGCTGGGACCTGGTGGGCGCGCTGCCGTTGGCGGCCGAAGAGGTGGCGCATTTGATGGCCGATGGCGACACACGCTGGATTCACCGTGGCGCCTATGATCTGGTAGACCTGAACCCCGACGCCGAACTGTCAGCTGGGCAAATGCCGCGCTCCAAAAGCCTGTATGGCAGCCTGAACAGCCAACTGCAGGACCCGGAGTCCTTTGCCTCCCAACTGCAAAAAATCCTCGCCGTACGCCGCGCCTACGACATCGCCGCCAGCCGCCAGATCCTGGTGCCGGACGTCGAGCATCCAGGCTTGCTGATCATGGTGCACGAACTACCGGCGGGTAAGGGCACGCAAATCACTGCGCTGAACTTTGGCGCCACGCCGATCACCGAAACCCTGCACCTGCCCAACATCGCACCGGGGCCGGTGGTGGATATCATCAATGAGCGGGTGGAAGGCGATTTGACCGAGGAGGGCGCGTTCACGATTACGTTGGACGCGTATGAAGGGTTGGCGTTGCGGGTGGTGAGCAGCACGCCGATGTAAAGGCGACGAAACGGTAACTGTGGCGAGGGAGCTTGCTCCCGTTGGACTGCGTAGCAGTCCCAGCCTCTTTGAACAAAAGAGCGGGGCGGCTTCGCGCCCCAACGGGAGCAAGCTCCCTCGCCACAGGTCAGTGTTTGGTGGCTAACAGCGCCGTGTCACGCGATCAGTGGTGCTTGTTCTTGTGCTTATGTTTGTTGCCTTTGTGCTTGCCACCACCGGAACGATGACCGCTCTCGTCATCCGCCAGGTTGTTACCCAGCGCGCCACCGGCTGCGCCACCCACGCCGGCGCCGATGGTTGAACCGGTGGTACCGCCCAGGCGATTGCCAATCAGCGAACCGCCTGCCGAGCCCAAACCGCCGCCAATCGCCGCTTCGGTCTTGTTGCCCTTCTGCGCACCCACTGCACTCCCGGCTGCGCCCCCCACGCCGGCGCCTATGGCCGCACCTGTCGAGCCACCAAGCTGCTGGCCGACCACGTTGCCCAATACACCGCCGACACCGCCTCCCAGCGCCGCCGTACCATCTCCAGCGGCCAGGGCCCCTTGGGTGATCAGAATGCCCAATGCCAGGGCCGGGAATGTCATTTTCATTTTTTTGTACCTCAAGGGCTGTCTCAGGCGCTCACGGGGTAAAGCACGCCTGGCATTTTGATTAGAGCACACGCCATAACACTTGGGCTTGGGTGATCGCCCCTTGCGCAAGAAAAATTTTTTCCAGCCCTCTTGAATTCCTTTTGCGCGTCCATAAATTTTTGATCACGCGATGCCGAATCCGGGTCGTGTACTAAATCACTTGGAGAAACTCAGGAGATTTTAAAATGGCTACTACCCTGTCGTTGGCCCCACTGTTCCGTCAATCGGTGGGCTTTGATCGCTTCAATGACCTGTTCGAGTCGGCGCTGCGCAGCGAGGCTCCGAATTCCTATCCACCTCACAACGTGGAAAAGCACGGTGACGACGCGTACCGCATCGTGATCGCCGTGGCTGGCCTGACCGAGGAGGATCTGGATATCCAGGTCGAGAGGGGTGTATTGACGGTTTCCGGCGGAAAACGCGAAACCGACGATAAGGTCGCTTACCTGCACCAGGGCATTGCCCAACGTGCGTTCCGGTTGTCGTTCCGCTTGGCCGACCATATCGAAGTACGTGGCGCATCCCTGACTAACGGGTTGCTCAACATCGACCTGCTGCGTGAAGTGCCTGAAGAGGCCAAGCCAAAACGCATCATGATTGGTGGTGAGACCAAACCCGAGCTGCGTCAGGTCAGCTTGCAGTAAAACAATCGGCGGTAAAAAGGCGCTCTACGGAGCGCCTTTTTGTGCGCGCTGCAAACGCAGGCCGGCTAAGCCTGGGTATTGGGTGCAAACAACCGCCTGGCCTCGGCAAAACACTTCTCTGCGATGACCGAGCGCGGTTCGGTCTTGCGCATCACCATGCCCAGGGGCGCAAGGACACTGGCGTCTGGCAGGTGGATAAATGCCAGGTTTTCGATGGGGTTTTCCAGGCCGCTGTCCAACGGCATGATTGCGCAACAGAAGCCTTTGTGGATGGCCTGGAACAGTTGATAGGTGGAGTCGCTTTCCAGAATCGGCTGGGGATCGATACCGCGGCTGCGGAAACTCAAGTCGATGGATTTTCGGTAGTGCATGCCATTGCTGATCATCCCCAGGGGCAGTTGGGCGGCTTCTTCCCAGCTCATCTGTGTGCCTTCGAAGTGGAAGTGGCGGGTGTCGTACAGCAGGCCGACGCGGGTTTCGCCCAGCTCGAAAAACTCCAGGTAATTGGGGCTGACGTGGTCCAGGTAGCACACGCCCAGGTCCAGTTGGTTGGTGCCCAAGGCTTCGATGATTTTGTCCGAACTCATGGAGGTGAGGCTGAACTTGAGTTCCGGGAAGCTGTGGGACAAACCCTGGATAAAGCTGATCGGGTTGAAGCCGCTCAGGGGCACCAGGCCCAGGCGCAGGTTACCGACCAACTGGCCGCGACACGCAGCGGCTTCGGCGAACAGGCCGTCGTGTGCGGCGAGCAGGGTCCTGGCCCAGGCCAATACGCGTTCGCCGGCCTGGGTGAAACCTTCGAAGCGTTGGCCGCGGGTTACCAGCTCCAGGCCCAGTTCTTCCTCCAGGTTGCGCAGGCGCATCGACAGGGTGGGCTGGGTGATGTTGCAGCGCGCGGCGGCCTGACCGAAATGGCGGGTCTGCTCCAGCGCGATCAGGAATTTAAGCTGCTTGATGTCCATGAAGGCACCTGCCTGGAAATAAGTGAACGGTCATGATTGGCGCAAGTGCCTGAAACCCACGGGGTGGAGCCGATGATCGCATTGTAACGACCGCCACGTCCAAGTGCCCTTGCCACCGTGCGGCTGCATTGTTCCATTTTTGAGATGGAGCGGCCCGTTTCAGCCACTACCTAACCCTGAACGCGATGATTAAGGTGGTTCCACTGTTTTTTTGGGGTGGGCCTGCTGACACACGTCCAGGTCGTTGCCCAAGCGTATCTGTACAGGAAGTACAGGCACGGCCGGGCGCAGTTCCGGCGCACACGCCAGGGAGGTATCGCCAAGCAAGAGGAAATGCAAATGACTGCATCAGGTAACGCTGCAAACTTCAATGGGCAAAAGCCGACGATTGACCCCGCTGACACCGCCATGTTGCTGATTGACCACCAGAGTGGTCTGTTCCAGATCGTCAAGGACATTGATGTTCCTCAATTGCGCGCCAATGCCATCGCGCTGGCCAAGGCCGCGACCCTGCTTAAAATACCGGTCATCACCACCGCCTCGGTGCCGCAAGGCCCCAACGGCCCGTTGATCCCGGAAATCCACGAAGCCGCGCCGCACGCCCAGTACGTGGCCCGCCGTGGCGAAATCAACGCGTGGGACAACCCGCAGTTCCATGCCGCAGTCAAAGCCACCGGCAAAAAGACGTTGGTGATCGCCGGCACCCTGACCAGCGTGTGCCTGGCATTCCCGTCCATTGCGGCGGTGCATGAAGGCTACAAGGTGTTCGCGGTGGTCGATGCCTCGGGTAACCACTCCAGGTTGGCCACCGACCTGACCGTTGCACGCCTGGCCCAGGCCGGCGTAGTGCCGATCGACATCATGGGCACGCTGTCGGAGCTGCAAGGCTCCTGGAACCGCCCGGATGCCCAGGAGTGGGCCAACGTCTACACCCAGGCCATGCCGCACTACCAGCTTCTCATCGAGAGCTATGTCAAGGCTCAGGAAGTGGCAAACAACCACGAAGTACTAGACTCACAGCGCTAGTAAACACGCTGGGTTCTTTACGGGGCGCCCACTCGGGGCGTCACCTTCTTTATCAGGAGTACCACGATGTCTACACCTTACGTTCGCTTGGACAAAGACAACGCCGCTGTACTGTTGGTCGACCATCAGGCCGGCTTACTGTCATTGGTCCGCGACATTGACCCGGACAAATTCAAGAACAACGTGCTGGCCCTGGCTGACCTGGCCAAGTACTTCAAGTTGCCGACCATCCTGACCACCAGTTTCGAAACCGGCCCCAATGGCCCGCTGGTGCCCGAGCTCAAGGCCCTGTTCCCGGATGCGCCGTACATTGCGCGCCCGGGCCAGATCAATGCCTGGGACAACGAAGACTTCGTCAAGGCCATCAAGGCCACCGGCAAGAAGCAATTGATCATTGCCGGCGTCGTGACCGAAGTGTGCGTGGCGTTCCCGGCGCTGTCGGCCCTGGCCGAAGGCTTTGAAGTGTTTGTGGTCACCGACGCCTCCGGCACTTTCAACGAACTGACCCAACAGTCCGCCTGGGCCCGCATGTCGGCCAACGGCGCGCAACTGATGACCTGGTTTGGCCTGGCCTGTGAGCTGCACCGCGACTGGCGCAACGACATCGAGGGCTTGGGGACGTTGTTCTCCAACCACATTCCGGACTACCGCAACCTGTTCACCAGCTACAACGCGTTGACTGAAGGCAAGTAAGCCTGATGGAAGGCGGCCGCTAGCCGTGGGGGGAGCGGTAGAACGCCTATTTCCCTGACACCCCTAGGTCCAAATGTGGGAGCTGGCTTGCCTGCGATGGCGGCATTGCGCCTGGCACCTATTTATCTGACACCGCGCGATCCAGCTGTGGGTGTCAAGTAAATAGGCGTTGGCTGTCAGACCGTCATCGCAGGCAAGCCAGCTCCCACAGTTGGATGGCGCAGCTTCAATGGGATCAGCTTCGACCGTCACGGGAGCAAGATCAGTACCGCTAGAGGGATGACAACACTGTAGTCGTATTTTGTTACTAACCCATGCCCTAAAAATACAGCGCTGTGGCGGCAAAGCGGGACAAAACACCCCCTCGCCATTCAATTTTCATAAAAATGTAACAACCCTGCTTCACAGTTCGGGAGCCCGTCACCACAACGAGTTCCTTTTAATGAAAAGCTTGATGAAGTCCGCAGCACTCGCCGTTACGGTATCCCTGTGTGCCTCCTCCTTGACCTTCGCCGCCGAAAACGTGCGCCTCACCGGCTCCGGCGCCAGCTTCCCTGCACCGATCTACCTCACCTGGTTCAAGGATTTCAGCAAGAAGACCGCTGGCGTCACCGTGGATTACCAGTCCAAGGGCAGCGGCGCAGGTGTGCAGGACTTCCTGAATAAAACCGTCGACTTCGCCGCCAGTGACTCGGCCATGAAAGACGAAGACATCGCCAAGGTCGCCGAAGGCGTGCAGTTGCTGCCAATGACTGCCGGTGAAATCGTGCTGGCCTATAACCTGCCGGGCAATCCCAAGGGCCTCAAGCTGCCACGCGATGTTTACTCCAACATCTTCCTGGGCAAGATCACCAAGTGGAACGACCCACAGATCGTCGCCGCCAACCCGGACCTGAAACTCACCGACACGCCGATCACCGTGGTGGTACGCGCAGACTCCAGCGGCACCACGGCGGTATTCACCAAGCACCTGGCGACCATCAACCCTGAATTCAAAACGGCACTGGGGGAGGGCAACACCGTCAACTGGCCGGCCAGCGACAAATTCATCAAGTCGCCCAAGAACGATGGTGTGACCGCCACCGTACGCCAGACCCCAGGCGCGATTGGCTACATCGAGTACGGTTTCGCCAAACTGGCCAAGGTTGACTTCGCCCAGTTGCAGAACAAGGCCGGCCAGTACGTGGTGCCGAACGCCGAAAGCGGCGCCGAGGCCCTGGCCGCAGTTAAGATGCCGGAAAGCCTGGTGGCCTGGTTGCCTGACCCGGACGGTGCCAAGTCTTACCCGATCACCTCTTACACCTGGATGATTTTCCGCAAGGACAACGGCAACCCTGCCAAGGCCAAGGCCATGCGCGAAATGGTTGAGTACAGCCTGACCGAGGGGCAGAAAATCGCCGACTCCATGGGCTACATCCCGCTGCCGCCATCGGTGGTCGAGCAGGTTCGCAAGGCATCCGCCAACATTCAGTAACACCCGTGAGGCCGCTCTCGGTGTGGGCTGTTTGCCGCGCCGGGGGCGTTTCCCCCCTGTTCCGGAATTAGCCAATGAACAAACCTTTCGTCGTACCGGTTAACCGGGATTCTGCCTGCCAACCTCCCTCGTCCAAAGACTTTCTGGTCGATCGCACCTTCCGTGGGCTCGCGCGAATCGGGGTGGTACTGATTCTGGCGTTGGTCGCAGCCTTGGTATTCGAGGTGGGACGCAAGGCCTTGCCGGGCATGGAAAAGCACGGGTTCGATGTGCTTTTTGGCAGCGTCTGGGACGTTAACCAGGGCAAGTACGGGATCTTGCCGGCCATTTGGGGCACGCTCTACAGCGCTTTCATCGCGCTGCTGATTGCAGGCTTTTTCGGTGTCAGCATGGCGATTTTCCTGACTCAGGACTTTCTGCCGGCCAAACTGGCCGCTGTGTTTCGCACCATCGTTGAGCTGCTCGCGGCTATCCCCAGCGTGGTGTACGGCCTGTGGGGCATCTACGTGGTGATCCCGGCCATTCGGCCACTGACCACCTGGTTGAACAGCGAACTGGGTTGGATACCGTTTTTCGGCACGTCCCTGAGCGGGCCGGGGTTGCTGCCTGCGGCGCTGGTGTTGGCCATCATGATTCTGCCGACGATTGCCGCCGTATCCCAGGACGCGCTCACCAGCGTGCCGATGAAGACCAAGCAGGCCGCCTACGGCATGGGCACCACCCATTGGGAGGCGATTCTCAAGGTGATGGTGCCATCCGCCGCCACCGGTATTTTTGGCTCCCTGGTACTCGGCCTCGGCCGTGCGCTGGGCGAAACCATGGCGCTGGCGATGCTGGTGGGCAACGCCAACAACATTTCACTCTCGCTGTTCGCGCCGGCCAATACGTTGGCAGCCTTGTTGGCGCTGAACTTCCCCGAAGCCGGGCCCAACGAGGTGGAGGTATTGATGTACGCCGCTCTCGTCTTGATGTTCATCACGCTGCTGGTGAATGTCATCGGTTCCATGATCATGCTCTACGCCCAACGGGGTAACCGATGATGACGAATCTCACATCCCCTATCACCGCTGTGCCGAGCCTGCAGCGCAAGTTCGAAGGCCGCGCCTTGCGCAGTCTGGTGTTGACCACATTGGTATGGTTTGGCGCGCTGCTGGCCAGTGTGCCGCTGATTTCCGTGCTCTACATGCTGATCACCCGTGGCGGCGCACGCCTGAGCCTGGAGGTGTTCACCGAACTGCCGCCCACCGGCTTCGAAACAGGCGGCGGTTTCGGCAACGCCATGGCCGGCACCTTTGTGATGGTCGGTATCGCTGCGGCGATTGCGGTGCCGGTCGGCATCATGGCCGCGATCTTCCTGGCCGAACTGGGGCCGGACAGCAAATTGGCCAACGCTGCACGCTTTGCCGCCAAGATGCTCACCGGCTTGCCTTCGATCCTGGCCGGCGTGTTTGCCTATGCCTTGGTGGTGATGACCACCGGCACCTACTCGGCACCGGCCGGCGGCGTGGCCCTGGCGGTACTGATGCTGCCCATCGTGGTGCTGACGGCTGAAGAGTCGATGCGCATGGTGCCCAAGATCATGAAGGACGCCGCCTATGGCATGGGCTGCACCCGCTCCCAAGTGATCTGGAAGATCATCTTGCCGACCGGCCTGCCAGCGATCCTCACCGGCGTAATGCTTGCAGTGGCACGTGCCGCAGGCGAAACCGCGCCGTTGTTGTTCACCGCGCTGTTCAGCAACTACTGGATCTACCACGACGGCGACTTGGCGGTGATGAACCCCACGGCCTCCCTTGCAGTGTTGATCTACAACTTTTCCGGCATGCCCTTCGACAACCAGCTGGAGCTCGCCTGGGCGGCCTCGTTGGTGTTGGTGATGATCGTGCTGGTCGTGAATATTGTGAGCCGTATCTTCGGCAAGCCTAAGTATTAAGAACGGGAGCATCTGAATCTTGAACGTCTCAACTGCGCAAATAGCCGCTCCGTTTGTTACCCAATCGCCTGTGGTCATGGACTGCAAGCTGGACAGGATTTTCTACGGCAACTTCATGGCAGTGCGTGACAGCCATGTGCCGATCGAGAAAAACAAGATCACCGGTTTCATCGGCCCGTCCGGCTGCGGCAAAAGTACGGTACTGCGCAGCCTCAACCGCATGAACGACCTGGTGAAGGGCTTTCGCTTCGAGGGCCACGTGCATTTCCTGGGTCAGGACGTATATGGCAAGGGTGTAGACCCGGTGGTGGTGCGCCGTTACATCGGCATGGTGTTCCAGCAGCCGAACCCGTTTTCCATGAGCATCTTCGACAACGTCGCCTTCGGCCTGCGCTTGAACCGCTACAAAGGCGACCTGGGCGACCGCGTCAAGCACGCCCTGCAAGGCGCGGCGCTGTGGGATGAAGTCAAGGACAAGCTCAAGGTCAGCGGCCTGTCGCTTTCCGGTGGCCAGCAGCAACGGCTGTGTATTGCCCGCGCTATCGCCACCGAGCCGGAAGTGCTGTTGCTCGACGAGCCGTGCTCGGCACTCGACCCGATTGCGACTCGCCGGGTAGAGGAGCTGATGGTGGAACTGAAGAAGGATTACACCATCGCCCTGGTCACCCACAACATGCAGCAGGCCATCCGCGTGGCGGACACCACGGCGTTTTTCTCGGTGGATATTTCCCAGGGCACGCGTACCGGCTACCTGGTGGAAATGGGCCCGACCGCGCAGATTTTTGGCAGCCCGCGTGAACAGATGACCGAGGATTACATCAGCGGCAAATTCAGCTGAGTAACTCCATGTTCGATAGAAACCACACGTGCGCCACCGTCAGCCCAGGAACGCCAATGTCTGCAACGCATCGTCTTGATTTGTCAGCGATTGAACGCGCGCTCCGCAAAGTGCAGAGCCGCTTTGCCCAGCTCAGCACGCAATTTACCGAGCCGCGCGACCCCTTGACCGACGAAGTGCTGCACAACGTGCTTGAAGGCTATGCGCTGGTTGACGACTATGTCGCACGGGGCGTTGACCTGTTTGACCTTCATCATCTGGACCTGATGCTGGAGATCAACGCCACGGTGCTCTGCGGTAGCGACCCGGCGCGCCGCGTGGAATACGCGCAGCACCTGGCCGCCACCGAAGAGCACTTCTTCAACAACGTTGAAGGCGGTATCAAGGACTTGTTCAATTGGTACTGCGCGTATCGCAGTGAATCGGTGTGGAAGCGTGCGGCCGGTGTGTATGTGCGCATCCTCAGCAAGCCGCAGTTGTTCATCGAAGGCAACAACCGCAGTGGTTCGCTGATCGTCAGTTATCTGCTGATGCGGGCCGGGTTGCCACCGTTCGTGCTGACGCTGGAAAATGCCGAGGGCTATTTCAATCCTTCCTCGGTAATCCGCAACTCGGCCAAACATGGGGTCAAGGCGTTGTATGAATTGCCCAAAATCAAGAAAAAGTACGCCGCCTTCCTGGAGGAACAGGCCCCGGATCCCAAGGCGTTTTTCTTGAGCGACGTACCACAGCCTATTTATCAGGGAGGCCATTAATGCGCCGGTATCCGACACTCGCCAGCCGAGCCGTGCAAGCCATCCAGCAGGCGTTTCTCACGCGTGCCGCCAAGCGACCGCGTGTACGCATCTCCTTTGATATCGACGACACGCTGGCTTGCCAACTTGACCACGCTGATGTCGAGAGCAGTTGGCTGCCGGCCTGCGCTCATCGCTGGTGGGGAGAGCCGCTGCGTATCGGTACCCGTTCGCTGACGCGGGAGCTGCGACGCCAGGGTTGCAGTATCTGGGTCTACACCTCATCGGGCAGGGCGCCTTCCTACATCAGGCGTTGGCTGATGCTGTACGGCATTCGTGTCGACGGCGTAGTAAACAGCGTGCGGCATAACCACGCCCTCACGGTGCATGGGCTGTCGAACACCCCCTCGAAATTTCCGCCGGCCTTCGACATTGATTTGCACGTGGATGATTCCGAGGGTGTGCGCCTTGAAGGTAACGACCACGGCTTTCGCGTGGTGGTGGTCGATCCGCAGGATGAGCACTGGGCGCAACGAGTGCTTGAAGCCGTCGCGGGCGTGCAGGCGCAACTGGCCCGGCAGCAATTACCCAGGTTCAAGCAGCCTGTCTGCCAAGGTGCTGAGGTTTATTCTTCCTGAGTTCCAGAGAAACCTGAACTTCTTGAGCCCTTATTGCAGTTCACAACTTGCTATAAGGGTTTGATTTTCTTTGACTCGCCAGTCACGAACAACACAGAACTTCACCTCTTGTTCGACAAACAGCGCTTATGGCGCTTTTGTCGTCTATCTCCCCAAGTACATACCCTTGTCATCCGATAGTCGGTCACTTTAACGCGGCACTTCTAGGCTAGTGTTGACGAGCTTCCTTAATGGTCAACCTCGATATTAAGCAACGAAGCAGCCTGAACAGAATGCACAACAACAACTTCAATGCATATTGTTTAGCCCGACGCATCAGGTATTACCGTTGACTTTCGGTGTTGATCGCTGGGCTCAAGGAGTACTGACATGGCTATATTCGATTACAAGGGGCAAGATGCCCGCGTCCTGATTTCAGATGCCTGGACCCTCGCCACTTACACCAGTGGTGTCGCGACCGTCGGCGCGCTCTACAATATTCCGGGGCTTGTGCTGGGCGAGGGCAACACCTTCGCGCTGCCCAAGGGCTGGCGTGAGATCGGCGCGAGCGAACTGCAGGTTGATAGCAGCCACACCGACATCACTGGAAGTTTTACCGGCGACGGCGTCTTTGGTTCTCAAGCCAGAGTGTTTGGTCAATACGATGACAGCGGCCAATTAGTCAAAATGGGTTTTTCCATTGCCGGCACCAACTCGCCAATTGATCTGCTGGGTTGGCCGGCGATGATCGATAACTCTTATATCAACGGCTATGACTACCTGCTCAATTCAATCAAGGATTACGCCACCGACCATAACCTGAGCGGTAAAGATGTTCTGGTAACCGGCTACAGCCAAGGCGGCTCCGTTACCAACAGCATGTATATCGGCAAGGATACTTTGGCCGACGGGTTCTTCAAGGATTCGGATTACTTTGGCATGGAGTCGCCCAAGTCCAGCAACAGCGACGGAATCTTCAACTTCGGTTTTGAAAACGATGTGGTCCACCGTCTCACGGGGCAAGAGACCGACGTGGGTAGCGCAATCATCGACGCGCTTCAAGGCAGTGACGCCAGTTACACCTCGACCACCGATAACATCGTGCTGTTCGACACGATCTACGCGCTGCCTACCTGGCCCAATGGTCCGTTCTCGATTGCCAACCTGTCAGGATGGGCCGCGCACCTGGAAGGCATTTTCATCAACCCTATCCAGCGTATCGCCCAATCGACCTTCTACGATTACATCGAGCGCGACAGCACCATCATCATCAGCAACCTCGACGCCATCAGCCGCAGCTTTACCTGGGTCGGCGACAAACAGACCGCCACCTCCAACCACTACGGCACACCGGCTTTCCTGCTGGGCACCGACAGTTCGGACAAGCTGCAGGACGGCCGCAGCGATGACTTCCTCGACGGGTTCAAGGGTGACGACAGTTTCCGGGTGAGTACCGGTACCGATATCGTCGCCGGCGGCGAAGGCAACGATAAAGTCTTCCTCAAAGGCACCGCGTCTTCCTACGAAGCGGTGAAACTCAGCGATGGCACGTTGTTTCTGAACGACGGCAGCGGCCAATATGGCCTGAAGGAATTGCACGGCGTAGAGCATGTAGAGTTCGAAACCGGCCTGGCCAACAGCCTCGGCCATGTGCCCGTGCTCGGCGGGCTCTTCGGTGGTATTGGCGAGGTCCTCACGCCGGCCTATACGGTGACCAGTGGCAAACTCGACTTCGAAGGCCTGTTCGGCGCCGATAAGGCGTATGCCAAATCCATCGAAGGCAGCCAGCTGGCCGACACCCTCAAAGGCACCGCCGCTCGCGACCTGATATTCGGCCAGAACGGCAATGACCGGCTCGACGGTGGCGCCGGCAATGACCTGCTGCACGGCGGTGAGGGCAACGACACACTGCTGGGCGGCACCGGTAACGACGCGCTGTATGGCGCCAACGGCAATGACGTCTTGATCGGCGGGCAGGGTAATGACCAACTCAGCGGTGGCGTGGGCAGCGACCTGTTTGTTTTCGACCTGCGCGGGTTCGGCCACGACGTGATCAGTGACTTCAACATTCATCAGAATGGGAAAGACCTGCTGGTGTTCGCCAAGTCGCTGTTTGCCAGCGCCGATGCTGTGCTCGGTGCGACTACCCAGCACGGCAGTGACAGCGTGATTCTGGCGGGGGACAGCAGTGTCACCCTGGTGGGGTTCAATGCGGCGCAGTTGAGTGCAGAGATGATCAGCGTGGTTTGATGCCGGATCGGTAAAGCCGGTGATAAAACCTCACAGGATCGTTGATGCTGTGGGGTTTTTTCTTGCTTATCGCTTTATAGCAATCTGTCAGTGCGAGAGGCAGCATCAGGTTTGTATTTGGTTGAAATCCAGATCTCGCAGTATTGCGCTTTCTTTACTTGCTGGTAGCCATCATGTGTTTGCTTCGCATGACTACGGCTCGATCAGGTCGTAATCGCTCCACGCTGCTTGGGCAATCCAATCCAGGTGCGATGCCCGTACGAAGGCTTTCTTCGAGGACTTCTTGCAGCATCAACAACTCCTCACGCTGCACTTTTAGCGTGGCTTCGATGTGCTGTATCTCCTCCAGGCGTACATTGATCTGTTCCAGAGTGAGGGATTTGGAGCAGCTACCGTCATGAAGGAAGAGGCCACGAATGGTGTCGAGGGAAAACCCCAACCTTTGCGCATGGATCACGACTTCCAAGCGTTTAATGGTGGTTTCGCTGTAATAGCGATAGTTGTTCACGTCACGCGTGGGAGCGTCCAGCAGGCCTTGCTCCTCGTAGTAGCGTATTGCTGAAGCAGCAAGGCCTGTGCGTCGCGAAATCTCGCCGATCTTCATTTTTTGCTTGACCTTCAAGTTGACTTTAATCCGCAGTATAAGCCGGAGCGCAATCCTGAAGGTATTCGGATTGGGCTGGATAAAGACCGTTGACCTACGTGGAATATGAAGAATGAGCAAAATAACCGAGTTACTGAATTGGCGTTATGCGACGAAAAGTTATGACCCGTCCAAGACCGTGCCGGCTGAAAAGCTGGAGCGAATTCTGGAAGCGGTACGACTGACGGCGACCTCGAGCGGCCTCCAGCCATTTGAATTGCTGGTGGTGACTAATCCGCACATTCGCGAAAAGATTAAGGCGGTCAGCTGGAATCAGTCCCAGGTGACCGACTGCTCTCATTTACTGGTGTTCGCCGCCTGGGATGACATAACGCCTGAGCGCGTCAACATGATGTTCGACCTGACCAATACTGTACGAGCTACTGTCAACCAGGGGTGGGAAGATTACCGTCAAATGCTCCTCGGCATAGTCGCCGAGCGTGGGCAGGAGGCCAATTATCAAGCGGCTGCGCGCCAAGCCTATATTGGACTAGGCTCGGCTTTAATCGCCGCGGCGTCCGAGCAAGTCGACGCAACGCCCATGGAAGGCTTCGATCCCTCGGCTGTCGATGAGATTCTGGGACTGGGGGCCAGGCATCTGCGCAGTGTGGTGCTCCTGCCGTTGGGGTATCGGGCAGCAGAGTCTGACTGGCTGGTAAACCTGAAAAAAGTACGGCGGTCTCGCGAAAACTTCGTCACTGAAATCAACTAGGGAGACCGTGCAGCCGCCCCACATTGCGGCAGTAGTGGGGTGGCGCTTCATGCGCCGAACGGATTGGGTTCGGTCGGCAGGACGCCGCTGATGAGAATTGCGGAACAGAAAAGATAAGGGCCTGCCCAGGTTTCCCTGGCAAGCCCTTGATATCTATGGTGCCCGAACCCGGAATCGAACCGGGACGCCCTTACGAGCGGGGGATTTTAAGTCCCATGCGTCTACCAGTTTCGCCATTCGGGCGGTAGCGCGGTGTAACAGGGTTGGGAATATATAGATCCAGCCGCTTCAGCGCAACCTCCCAGCCGGTTTTCCCGCATAAAGATGCGCAGAAAAAAACGTGACAGATCAGTGATCTACATGGCCTTTGTACCAAGTCCTGATGAACGCTTGCAACCCAGGAACAAGCCCCATAAATGACAGTCATAGCGATATGCCATTTCGGCATTTCGCAGGGAGTCGTTTGATGCTCAGTATCCGTAAGCAGGCTTGGATCATGGCCGCAGGTGTAGCGGGGTTGTTGGGCACTGGCGCGTTCAGCTCGGCGCAGGCGGGGAGGGCGGTGCAGTGGGGCGAATTTAGTGCGTCGTCTTCAGACAAGTTGACGGCCGGCTCGATGGACGTGGGCGGTGCCTATGTGTTGAAGCCGTCGGGTGTTTCCGTGGGGGATGTCGAGGCGCTGCAAGCTGGGCAAAAACAGAGTCAAAGCGAACTGCAAAGCTTGAAAAGCAAAGTAGAGGGGCAGGAGCGTGCGTTTGATGAGTTCAAGCGCAAGGACGGTTCGAGTGCCAGTAGCAGTGACAGTCAGCTGTCGAGTCTCAAGCGTACGGTGGATGAGCAGAAGAGCACGATAGAGCGGCAGAAAAGCGAGCTCGACGGTCTCAAGCGCAGCCTGGATGATTTGAAGCGCAGCGTGGAGACCTTGAGCAGCAAGGTGAAGTGACAGCACTGATGCTTTGGGCAATATGGGGCAACTGTGGGAGCTGGCTTGCCTGCGATAGCGATGTGTCAGTCACAGGTATTGAACCTGTTACACCGCCATCGCAGGCAAGCCCCCACATTGACCGTCGGCCTTCAGTCAATCAGTGCCAGCAAGTCGGTGACCCCCACGTCCACACCCGCCTGGCTCAGCAGTGTCGTCACCTGGCCGCGGTGATGAGTCTGGTGGTTGAAAAAGTGCACCAGCAAACCGAAGAAGGGTTTCTCGGCGGCCACGCCGCGCATGTTGTGATAACGCAGGCGTTGGTCGAGGTGGGGCTCTTGCAGGCTGTGGGCCCAATCGATGATGAGTTGATCCAGCCAGGCGCGATGGGCCGCTAGTTCGGCAAGACTGGCGAAGGCCAGTTGCTTGAGGTCGCCGGGCGTGGCAACCCCGTTCAGCGGCGCCAAGGCCGCAAAGTTGGCCGGGTGTTCGGCGAAGCGCTTGAGCCAGACGGTGTCACCCAGCATCAGGTGGTTCAAGGTGCCGAAGATCGAACCGAAAAACGCTTGGCGGTCCAGGGTCAACTGCGCGTGCGTCAGGGCGGCGGCGGCGTCGTAGACCTTGCGGTTCATCCATTGGTTATAGGTGGCCATCAGCGCAATGTGCTCGATGCGGTTCACCGCGGTTCTCCCTTCTTGGCGTGATGGCGCCATCATAAAGCTTGCCCGCCCGACGGTCATGGTGTTCCATCGCGGGAGGACTATGTTTGATCAATGCCACTATTGCGCCCCGGAGGGCGACACCATGAATACCAGCGATCTACTGGAACAACTGTTGCGTGCAGGGCAGCAAGGCGGCGGGGCTTCGGGCGGCGGCCTGGGCGGGTTGCTTGGAGGGTTGTTGAAGGGCGCCGGCACCGGCAATGCGTCTGCGGCGGGTGGCGGTTTGGGTGGTTTATTAGGTGGCCTGGGCGGCTTGTTGGGCGGCGCTCCGGCAGGTGGTACTACCCAGACGCGCAGCGGCGGTGGGATGAACTACGCGGCGCTGGCGTCCCTGGGGATGGCGGCCTTCCAGGCGTATCAAGCCTGGCAACGCCAACAGGCTTCGGCACCGCAGCAAGCTATCCAGACCGTTGACCAGCTTGAAGGGCCTGAAGCCGAAGCCCATAGCCACGGCGTACTGCGTGCGTTGATCGCGGCGGCCAAGGCCGATGGCAAAATCGATGCGCAAGAGCAGCAGATGATTTCTGCCGAGATCGGCCGTCATACCGACGACCCACAACTGCAGCAGTGGCTCGACGCCGAAGTCGCCAAGCCCCTGGATGCCGCCGATTTTGCCGAGTATGCCAATGACCCCGCACTCGCTGCGGAGATTTACCTGGCGAGCGTGATGCTGGTCAATGATCAGCAGGACGCCGAGCGCAATTACCTCGACGACCTGGCCGGTCAGTTGCAAATCGATCCGCAATTGCAGCTGCATCTGGAGCAGCAGGCCAAAGCCTAGAACCTCAGCGTCGCCCCAGTGGTCAGCCACTGGGCGCGATCGCCAATCAGGCTGCGCCCGACCAGCAGGTCCACGTCAACAAATTCACCAATGTGCAAACGCGGCCCAGCCTGCCAGGCCTGTTCGCCGCCTTCCTGGCCATACCGCTCGCCAATCAGCGTGAGCTTCTCTGCCAACTGATATTCGAACCCCGTGCCCCAGGTCAGGCGATGTTGTTGATCACCGTCGTTGTAGGCGTGGCTCCAGCCGGCGTTCAGGTTCAGGCGCAATGCATCCAGGGGTTGCCATGTCAGGGGGATGTTCAGGTCTGCGCCGTCAAGCCCGTGATGGCGATCCAGCGCGACATGCGCCCCGACAGCAATCGCCAGTTCCAAGCCCACGTCTTGCCGTGACAGCACCTGCACCTTGGCTTGCGGGCTGATCTGCGTCTCGCCTTTGCCTGCATCCACGGCCCGTGACAACGCGGCGCCCCATTGCACGGCGGGCATGGCGCTGAACGTGCAGGCGGGCGACAAGGTGCCGTTATGGGTACTGCCCGCGTGCCGCTGGGCGCTGTACCAGGCGTCGACATTGCATTCACCCGGCGTGTTGATCGCGCCGTCGTCAACCACATAAGCGCCGCCTGCGGCTTGGGCTTTTGAAATCAACGCGGCCACCAGGACAAGGCCCAGGATCACGCCGATAAAGATCAGGTTGCGCTGCAATGCGCGGCGCTTTGCTGGCGGCAGTAACAGCAGGGTGTGGCGAGAGTGGCGTGCGCGATATTTGGCAAACCCGTCGCGGCGTGCCGGCGTGTGTTTTTTGTGCATGATGCACCTCGCTTGAGTTCAGCTTTCTACGGTCAGCACCGAAATGCCGCTGGCTTTGGCCTGGCAAACCAGCTCCGAGGTATCGTCACCGCCCGGCAGGGCAATGATCAGATCGGGGCGGCTGTCGGCCAGCATGAAGTGATTGCGCTGGCGTTCCGCCTGTTTGCCATGGCGCTGCCAATTGGGTGGATAACGCACCACGTCGATACCGATTTCCCGGGCCCATTCCTCGATCTCACTGCCCAGGAACTGGTTGCCGCCGTGGATCAGTACCTGCACCGGGCGCAGGCGGTGGTAAGCGTCCAGCACATGGCGGGACTTTTTGGTGTCGGCGTAATGACGACCTGCACAGATCAACACGCGCATGAGCAAATCCTTGTATTGCACGCAGGCGACCGGGCGGCCGCCTGCGTTTGAACGGCGGGGAGGGTCAGTACCACTGCTTGAAGCGGCGGATGTAGATCGTCTTCATCAGTTGGGCGACGCAGCAGTAAGCCAGCAAGGTGCCCACCAGCCATGGGAAGTACGCCAGCGGCAGCGGTTGCAGGCCCACCAGGGTGCCCAGCGGTGAGAACGGCACGTAGATGCCCAGGGCGATCACGATGCAGGTCATCATCAACACCGGCCAGGCGGCCGTGCTCTGGAAGAACGGGATCTTGCGGGTGCGCAGCATATGCACCACCAGGGTTTGCGAGAGCAGCCCTTCGATAAACCAGCCGGACTGGAACAGCGTCTGCATTTCCACACTGTTGGCCGAGAACACGTACCACATCAGCGCAAAGGTGGTGATGTCGAAGATCGACGAGGTCGGCCCGATCCAGATCATGAAGCGGCCGATGTTTTTCGCATCCCACTTGCGTGGCTTGGCCAGGTATTCCTTGTCCATCTTGTCCCAAGGCAGGGCCAGTTGGGAGATGTCGTACATCAGGTTCTGCAGCAGCAGATGGATCGCCAGCATCGGCATGAACGGGATGAACGCGCTGGCCACCAGCACCGAGAACACGTTGCCGAAGTTGGAGCTGGCAGTCATGTTCAGGTACTTCATGATATTGCCGAAGGTTTCGCGGCCCTTGAGCACGCCTTCTTCCAGCACCATCAGGCTCTTTTCCAGCAGGATGATGTCGGCCGATTCCTTGGCGATGTCGGTGCCGCTGTCCACCGAAATACCCACATCGGCATCCCGCAGCGCCGGTGCATCGTTGATACCGTCACCGAGGAAGCCGACGGTGTGCCCGTTGGTTTGCAGCGCCTTGAGCACGCGGGATTTTTGCAGCGGCGTGAGCTTGGCGAATACGGTGCGCTCTTCTACGCGGCGCAGCAGGGTCGCGTCGTCCATGGCTTCGATTTCCACGCCCAGCAGCGGCTGGCCGGGTTCCAGGCCAACCTGGCGGCAGATCTTGCTGGTGACCACGGCGTTGTCGCCGGTCAACACCTTGATCGCCACGCCAATCTGTTGCAGCGCCGCAATGGCCGGGCCTGCGGTTTCCTTCGGTGGGTCCAGGAAGGTCAGGAAGCCCTGGATCACCAGGTTGCGTTCGTCGCTGGTGGTGTACTGCTGGCGTGCCAGCGCTTTAGGAATATTGCGGGTCGCTACCACCAGCACGCGGAAACCGTCTTCGTTGTAATCATTGGCGAGCGCCAGTAGCGCTTCACGACGGCGGTCATCCAGGGGCAAGGCTTCGCCGGCCTCCATGACATGGGTAGAAATGCTCAGCATCTCTTCCACCGCGCCCTTGCATACCAGCAACTGATCACCGGCGGCATCCTTGACCACGATCGACAGGCGACGACGGACAAAGTCGAACGGCAATTCATCGACCTTGCTGTAGGCAAACGGCACCTGGAACTTGGGGTTCTGTTCCGAGAACTGCACCACCGCCTGGTCCATCAGGTTTTTCATGCCGCTCTGGTGAAAGCTGTTGAGCCACGCCAGGGACAGCACGGCGTCATCGCGCTGGCCAAAGGCATTGACGTGATGCTCGAGGATGATCTTGTCCTGGGTGAGGGTGCCGGTCTTGTCAGTGCACAGCACATCCATCGAGCCGAAGTTCTGGATCGCATTGAGGCGCTTGACCACCACTTTGCGCTTGGCCATGGCCGTAGCCCCCTTGGCCAGGTTGGCGCTGACGATCATCGGCAGCATTTCCGGGGTAAGGCCGACGGCTACCGCCAGGGCAAACAGGAAGGCATCGCCCCAATCGCCCTTGGAGAAGCCATTGAGGAAAAACACGATGGGTACCATCACCAGCATGAAGCGGATCAGCAGCCAGCTGACACTGTTCACGCCCCGGTCGAAGGCGGTTTGCACCCGCGAGCCGACAATCGCCTTGGCCAGGGAGCCAAAGTAAGTGCGCGGCCCTGTTGCCACCACCACTGCTTTGGCGCGGCCGCTGACCACGTTGGTGCCCATGAAGCAGATGTTCGGCAAGTCCAGCAGGTTGCCCTGGTCGGCGGCCAGGGTAGAGGCGGACTTTTGCGTGACATCGCCCAGGGTGTCGTACTTCTCCACCGGCAAGGCTTCGCCGGTCAGCACGGCCTGGCTGATAAACAGGTCGCGGGACTCGATCAGGCGGATATCCGCGGGGATCATGTCGCCGGCTGACAGCTGCACGATGTCGCCGGCCACCAGGTCGCGCATCGGCACTTCGCGCAAGACCGGCTGGGCGCCAACCTGCTCGCGGCGCAGCACGGTGGCGGTGGTGCGTACCATGGCCTTGAGGGCTTCTGCGGATTTGGCCGAGCGGTGTTCTTGCCAGAAACGCAGCAGGCTGCTGAGCAACACCATGGTCATGATGATGATGACTTTGGTCAGGTCAACTTCTTCACCTGCCTGAAGTGGCAACCAATAGTCGGTGACAAAGCTGATACCGCCCAGGGTCAACAGCACGTAGATGAAGGGGTTGTTCAGTGCCTGCAGGAACTGGACGATAGCGTGTGGCGGCTTGTCATGGGCCACTTCGTTATAGCCTTCGCGTTGCAGGCGCGCCGAGGCGTCCAGTTCGGTCAGGCCGTCCTGGGTGGCGCGTACATTGGCGAGGGTGGCCGCCAGGCCATTGTGGGCTTCGCGGGCGGCACGCATCGACAGCCTGGTGTCGGGGGCGGTGCCATTTTTCTTGTGCAGAGGCGTGTTTTTTACGGCGCTCATTGTCTGTACTCCTGTCGCCAATTCTCGACAAAACATACCCACTACTTACCTGCAGACAGGCGAGCGAAAGCATGCCGAGCCGCGGACTTCGCGATCGGTTCAAATAAAGTATTCACATAACTTCTGAAGGGCCCGCTAACAGCACGTTAGTTAACTAGCGTGCAGCAGGCTACTACTGGACGTGTTCATAAAGAACTCCAGGGTCATCAATAAGAAAGTTGCTGTTTCCAGCGAGGTCAGGCGGCGCGAGTACTCAGGTAGAAACCGAGCATCAAGCGCGCTTGCGCCAGGCAGGAAACCTGGGGTCTCTGCGGGTCTTGAGGGTCGGCATGATCCCAGTGCTGCACCAGGTGGCCGCTTTCAGGGCAGATACGCCAGTGCGCCAGCGGCGGGGCTGGGCGCACTTGAGGGGAGGGTGTGACAAAGGTCGAGCGGGTTGGCGAAAAGCCCGCCGGCGCTCGGCACAGCTTGGCGCGCAGGGCTGCGACCAGTGTGCGCGTATCAGGCAAAACAAGGAGTTGGAAGGTCATAACACACCTCGGGACCGGACGGGCGACCGGTGAGGCAGTTACGGTGGAGCATCAAGCTCTAGCGCAGCTTACCGGACCTGGAACGCGAGTCCTGTCATATTCTGGGTTTGGCGCCCGATGCCCGCAAAGGCGGTGCTCGGACAGCGACTAGATACTGTGTCCATTGGCTTCTTTTGTGAGGTTTAAAAAAGGCCCCAGTTGCGGGCACGGGCAATCTACTCAGGGCGTCAGTGAATGTCAACGTATGATTAATTAAATTAACCAGTGTTCAGAGTTTGTTCAGACAAGAGGCGCGCGTAAGTTGTGGGTTGAATAACTTCATACACCTTGCGCGGCGAGGAGTGCCAGATAGATCAATACTAAACCGCAGGCCGCATAACTCACACGCTGCCAAGTCGGTGATGCGTTCTTGCGTAGCAGGTTCACCAAGGCGGCGGTAAGAAAACACGAGAGTACCGACGCCAGCATGAAGCCGGCAAAAAACATCAGGGTCTGTCCGTGACTGGGGGTGGTGCCGACAATCCCCGACAGTGCGCTTCCCAAGGCGCCCCAGTAGACGATGTTTTTCGGATTAGCCAAGGAAATCGCCGCGCCCACCGCCAACGCATTTTTGCCTGAGCTGGCAGGGGCATTGTCCATTGCCGGTAACTGCCAGGCATCAATCAGGCTGCGAATGCCCAGCCAGGCCAGGTACAGCGCGCAGACGATTGTAAGTGGAACCCGCACTGCATCATGCTGGATCAGCAGTGCGATACCGGTGAGGCCAATCACGGCCCAGACGGCGTCGCCCACCAGTGAGCCGAACTGCACCAGCAACGCCGGCGTGAAGCCATGGAGCAAGCCGCGGCGCAGAGTCTCTGCCAGCACGGCGCCGGGGGAAAGGCAAAATACAAAACCGAATACCAGCGCATAGACAAAGATCGACAGCATGCTCAGTTCCTTTCGAGAAAGTGCCAGAGCATACGTCAGTCCGGGAGAGGGATACCACGCCCTCTGTAGGAACGCCCGCGATGGCGGCGCGTCAGCGACTGAATCTTCAACTGAACCACCGCTATCGCAGGCAAGCCAGCTCCCACACTGGCCGTGTATTGCCCACAGGATCAGCGCCCCCTGTAGGAGCGAGCTTGCTCGCGAAAAGCGTCAACGATAACGCGCGTTTCCTGAATGACCGCGGTGCCTATGAGTTTTTCGCGAGCAAGCTCGCTCCTACACAGTCTGCGGCGTTGAGGCAATGCGGTGGAGTTCAGCCTTCAATTCATCCGGCGATAGACGTGCAAAGGGCAGCGCAAAAAACGCCTCGCAGCGTGCGGTGATAATGTCGAGGGTGGCCTTGAATGCTGCCTCTACTTGCGCCTCGTCACCCTGCACTTCGGAAGGGTCCTCCAGGCCCCAATGCGTCTTCACCGCTGGGCCGAAATATACGGGGCACGCTTCACCGGCTGCTTTATCGCACACGGTGATGACCACATCAGGCGGGCTGTCTTGAAAGGCCTCATTGCCCTTGCTGTACAAACCTTCGATGCTGATGCCCGCCGCCTGCAGCGTGCTCAGGCTACGTGGCAACACCTGGCCCTTGGGAAAACTGCCGGCGCTGATCGCTTCAAAGCCCGGCGGCGCCAGGTGGTTGAACATCGCTTCGGACAAGATGCTGCGGCAACTGTTGGCGGTACACATGAACAGCACTTTCATTGCAGTCTCCTTTAGATGCTCAGGCGCAAGGCGAGGGCGGCGAGGGTGACCAGCAGGACGGGCAGGGTCAGCACGATCCCGACCTTGAAGTAGTAACCCCAGGTGATGGTGATGCCTTTGCGTGCCAGGATATGCAACCACAACAAGGTGGCCAGGCTGCCGATGGGGGTGATTTTCGGGCCCAGGTCGCTGCCGATCACATTGGCGTAGATCATCGCGTCCTTGACCACGCCCACGGCATGGCTGGACTCGATGGACAACGCGCCAATCAGCACGGTCGGCAGGTTATTCATGGCTGATGAGAGCAGCGCTGTCAGCACCCCGGTGCCCATGGCCGCGCCCCACACACCATAGGTGGCGAAGGTGTCAAGCCAGGTGGCCAGGTAGTCGGTCAGGCCGGCGTTACGCAGGCCATAGACCACCAGGTACATGCCCAGGGAAAAAATCACGATCTGCCACGGGGCTTCCTTGAGGACTTTACGCGTGGAAATTTGATGACCTTTGGCAGCAATCACCAGCAGCAGTACCGCACAGAACGCGGAGATCGCACTGATGGGAATGCCCAATGGTTCCAGAGCGAAACAGCCGACCAGCAAAATACCGAGTACCCACCAGCCGGCACGAAAGGTCGCACGGTCATGGATGGCACTGGCGGGATCTTCCAGGTCGGACGGGTTGTAGGTCTGCGGAATATCCCGGCGGAAAAACCACAGCAGCACCGCGAGCGTGGCGGCGACACTGACCAGGTTCACCGGCACCATCACCGCGGCGTATTCGTTGAAGCCAATCTTGAAATAGTCCGCCGAGACGATATTCACCAGGTTCGACACCACCAGCGGCAGGCTCGCCGTGTCGGCGATAAACCCTGCGCCCATGACGAAGGCCAGGGTCGCCGCCGGGGAAAAGCGCAAGGCCAGCAGCATCGACATCACGATAGGCGTCAGGATCAACGCCGCACCGTCGTTGGCAAACAGCGCCGATACCAGCGCACCCAGCAACACCATATAGGCAAACAACCGCCGGCCGCGGCCACGGCCCCAGCGCGCCACATGCAGCGCCGTCCAGGCGAAGAAACCGGCTTCGTCCAGCAACAGGCTGATGATGATCAGCGCGACGAAGGTGCCGGTGGCGTTCCAGATGATCTGCCACACCGCCGGGATGTCCGCCAGGCTGATCACCCCGCAGGCCAGCGCCAGGATCGCGCCCAGTGTGGCACTCCAGCCGACGCCCAGGCCCTTGGGTTGCCAGATGACCAGCACGATGGTGACGAGGAAAATCGCAATTGCGACAAGCATGAATAAACGCTCCGATGGCTCAGCAGCAGGTGCTGGCCCGTTGTGGTCTGTCGCCCATTGCATTCAGACGCAGTGCGTCATCCTGCAACCATGGCTGGTTGGCTTGCAGAGTGGTGTCCAGCACCTGAGTAACCCAGGCGGGCAGTGCCGGATTGATGCGGTAGTAGATCCATTGCCCTTGACGTCGGTCCACCAGTAGCCCGCAACTGCGCAATTGCGCGAGATGGCGGGAGATTTTTGGCTGGCTGTCGTCCAAGGCATGGATCAACTCACACACGCAAAGTTCGCCCTCGCGCAGGATCAGTAAGGTCACCCGTGCACGGGTGGCATCGGCCAGGCACTTGAACAGGGTGGGAGGAGAGAAGAGGTCTGACATGGTCAAGGACTTTTCAAGTAGAGATATTCGAATATACGTATTTGCATATATATAGGTCAAATCTTGTTTCAATTGATATGGATCAAAACCCTTTGAAAGCGCCACAACTGTTTGAAATTAAAATGAAACACAAATGTCCTAACGTGCCTGCCCATTGCTGATGAAGGAAGACCCCGCGTGACCCGAGCCACCCGCAACCTGCGCAAGACCCTGGATTCCGTCGCGGAAAATAACGAAACCGCGGCCTTTGACCTGATGCGCGCCGTGGAAAAACTCGGCGATGAAGTGCTGCGCCAGCGCCTGCTCAATACCATCCACCGGCTGAACCAGGATGCGTATGAATTGCGCGAAGCCCGGGATTCGGTGGAGCAGGTTTCGGTAAAGCTCGCCTGAGCAAGATCGTTCAAGACAAGCTTTCGTTCGCGCTGGCATGCTTGTCGACTGTCTGTCGATGAGCCGCTTCCATGCCCACTGCATTACCTCATTACGCCTTCACCCGCGGCGCCATCGCCGTCATTCCCTTATCCCTGGCCTGTGCGCCCTGGGGGTTGCTGGCCGGCTCCATGGCCATTGACGCGCAATTTACCCCGCTGCAAGCCCAAGGCTTGTCTGCCATTGTGTTTGCCGGTGCCGCACAACTGGTGGCCATCGGCATGGTCAAGAGCGGTGCCAGCCTGATTTCCATCGTGCTGACCACTTTGCTGCTCACATCCCAGCATCTGCTCTATGGCATGCACATGCGTCCTACGCTGTCTTCGCTCAACACCCGTTGGCGCATGAGCCTGGGGTTCTTGTTGACCGATGAATTCTTTGCCCTGGTCAACCACTACGACCGCGAGACCTTCAACCGCTGGTACGCCCTGGGCGTCGGCCTGACGTTTTACCTGGTCTGGAACCTCTTCACCCTTGCCGGCATTGTGCTGGGCAAAAGCATTCCCGGCCTTGATCAATTGGGGCTGGAGTTCTCGATTGCCGCGACCTTTATCGCCTTGATCACCCCTGTGGTGCGCGACGTGCCCACGGTGGTATGCGTTGCCGTGGCACTGCTGAGCTCGGTCTGGTTGAGTTATCTGCACTGGGAGTCGGCGGTGGTGGTCTCGGGTGTGTTGGGGATGAGCGCGGGGTTTGCCTGTAAACGGCTGGGAGTGGGGCAACGATGATTTACCTGATGATTGTGGCCATGGGCCTGGTGGTGTTCTTCAACCGTTACCTGTTTATCGAGCCGCGCTTGCCAGTACGGCTCAATCGCGGTGCGCGTGAATTTCTGGGCTTCGCCGTGCCGGGCATGCTCACCGCGATCTGCGGGCCGATTATTTTCCTGGCTGACCATCGGCTCAACCTGAGCCCGAGCAACCCTTATCTGCTGGCCGGCATCTGCGCCGTGGCGTTGATGTACTGGACGCGCAGCGTGTTGACCACGGTGCTATTGAGCATGGCGCTGTTCTATCTGTTCCGTTGGTGGTTTTGACACCCGGGCAAAAAAAAAGCCCGCGGGGTGGCGGGCAGAAGGGAGACTTCTAAAAAATGAGCCTGGCCACTATAGGCGGCGTGTTTGCCCTTCACAGTGAAACAAAGTTCATGGGCGCGTCAGTTGGCAGACGCACAGTGGTAGAGTCACGGTTTTTCCAAGGAAGCAATGGCATGCACAAAGTGGTAATGGGCGCATTGATACTGGCGGCACTGACCGGTTGCGCCGGTTCGAAGATGAAGGAAGCGCGCGCAGGCAGCCCCTACAAGACCCTGGCATCAGACAAGGCCACTCTGGTCGTTGCCCAGTGCATCCAGTTCGGCTGGCAGGATGAAAGCGTGTTCGGCGTCGATGCTGGCGGCTTCAAGGAAGCGACCGAGGCGGGTGGTTTTACGGTGTATACCACCGGTGGCGATTACTTTGTCGATGTACTCAGCACCGGCGCGGGTTCTACGGTCAACTACTATGCAGCACAGGACAATATGCCGGCCAAACGTCGCCTGGCAGCACTGGCCACTTGTCTGTAAGTCGGTTGCCTTAGCCATATTCCGAAATGCCTGGCGGGACAGCCGCTGGGCATTGGCCTATGATTCACTTGCTCGTTCGACGTGATGGCTCTTTACCGGTACACGGATGTCGAGGCTTAAACGTCGAACGAGCTCCTCCACCCCAACCTCACCGGGGCATGAAACCCAAGTGCCAGCGTCGCGGAATCAACAGTGTCGCCACCCCCAAGGCCGCAGCCAACGCACCACTGACCCACAATGCGCGCAGGCCCATCTGCTGTTCCAGCAGTGCACCGATCACAGCGCCAATGAACATCCCGCCCCACGGAATCAATTGCACGCGCCAGCCATTGCGGCGCTCCCCCAATAACCAACGGCCGAGCCCGCGACCAAAGCGTGACAGCGCTCCGGTGACGTAGGTCAGCCCCACCGGCAGCCCGTTCACTTCCTCGACGGCCGCGTTGAGCATGCCCATGGCAATGATAGCTGCGAGCAACGCGGGCAAGGTGTCGGTCGATGGCCACAACGCCGCAGCGCAGAGCAAGGCGCCGATGCACAGTAATAAGGGCAACGCATGGCGCTTGCTGAAACGGCTGACCAGCACGCCCAAGGCATTGCCGACCACGAAGGTGGTGACCAGCAATACCAGGCGCCCGGTGAGCCCCAGGTCGCCCGCACTGATGGCCACCGCCAGGCGCGTGGTGTTACCACTCATGAACGAGACGAAATCGCCGCTGGCCATAAAACCGATCGCATCGGTCATGCCCGCCAGCACCGACAGGCAGGCCACCAGCATCAAGCCCACGCGCCCGCGCCAGCGCTGACGACGGGCGAGCGTGGCATTGGTGTAAGGCTTGCGGGACGAAGGCAGCATGGGGCTGGTTTCCTCGGTGAGATTATCCGGCCACTACCGTAGGGCGCTTTGCCTGTCCGCGCAATGACCTCAGACACGCTCCAGTTGCCAGCCGGTGGCGTGCCACGTCAGATGGTGAGTCGGCTCGATCGCCTGCAAGAATGCCTCGTCGTGTGATACGGCCAGCAGCGCGCCGGTAAACCCCTTCAAAGCCTGCTCAAACGCTAGCACTGACTCCAGGTCCAGGTGATTGGTGGGTTCATCCAACAACAGTAATTGCGCCGGTGTATCACGCCACAAGGCCAGGGCCATCGCGGCTTTCAAGCGCTCGCCGCCGCTGAGTTGCCCTGCCGGCTGCGTAACCCGCAGCGCGTCCAGCTGCAAAAACGCCAGACGTGTGCGCAGTTCGGCTTCGGCCAGCGGCGTGTCGAGCAGGTTGAGTTGCTCGACAAGGCTGCGCCGGTCGTCCAGCAGCGCCAGGTGCTGATCAATGTACGCACTGGGCACCGCTACGCTGCACTTGCCACTGACCGCCTGCCAGTGGCCGGCCAGCAGTTTGAGCAAGGTCGATTTGCCGCAACCGTTCGGCCCACGCACGGCAACGCGAGCCGGACCTGTCAGGTTTAGCGTCAGGTAGCTGACGGGCGCCAGGGGATCGAGCCAGGGCAATTGCGCCTGCTCCAGCACCAGTACCTGGCGGCCATTGGGGACCGTCGAGCCTGATAATGCGAGCAGTGTGGGCGTCTCATCCGCCACGCGCTCGTAAGCCTGGCGCACCTGGGCGTCGAGTTGGTTTTTGCACGCATGATGGGCGCTACGCACGCTGCTGACGATCTCCTTTGCTGCGCTTTTCCAGCGCGCCTTGGTAAAACGGTCGACGTTGGCGGTCTCGGCCTGTTTACGTGCGCGTGCGGCATGGCGCTGCAGGTCGTCGTGGTCTTTTTGCAGACGCCGACGCTCACGGCTGCGGGCCAGACGCGCCTGTTCCCACGCAGCAATCGCGGCCTGCTGGTGAGTATCGCGTTGCTGGCGATAGGCGTCGTAGTTGCCGCCGTAGACCTGAATGCCAAGGGGCGAAAGCTCAATGATGCGACCCATGACGTTGAGCAACTGTCGATCATGGCTGACCACCACCAGGCCACCTCGCCAATCGCGCAACACACGCAACAGCCAATCGCGCCCGGCAGCATCAAGGTGGTTACTGGGCTCATCCAGAATCAGCAACTGCGGCGCAGCCAACAACGCCCCGATCAGCGCGACCCTGGCGAGTTGGCCACCGCTGAGTTGATCGGCCGGGGTACTGGCACTGAGGGTCTGCAAACCCGCTGCATCCAGTGCCTGGCGCAGGCGCTCGGCGAGGTCCCAGCGATCGTCGATCAGTTCCAGGTCACCGAGGCGTGCATCGCCCTGGGCCATACGTGCAAGGGCAGCCAAGGCTGCGGCAGTTGCGGTGATATCGGCGATGGTTTGCCCTGGTTGAGCCGTGATGGCCTGGGGCACATAGGCAACGTGGGCCGGTTTTTTCAACGTGCCGGAGGAGGGCAGCAGCACGCCGGCCATCAACTTGGCCAGGATACTTTTGCCCCGTCCATTGCGCCCGACGATACCGGTAGGCGTTTGATCAATGGACAGGTTCACGTCGGCCAGCAAGGTTTCGCCATTGGCGAACTGGAAAGACAGGTGTTGCAGGGAAACAAGAGCGGGCAGCCGTTTGACGTCAGTCATCAGCACCTCCAAAAAAATGTCGAACAGGCCAACAAGCGCGCCAGCGGCTCGTTGCAGATACATTTTGGAAGGCTTAGATGTTCACGTCGGCGGTCATCCCGTGAGTCAGAAGGGAGGCAGAGCCTAACCCACCTTAACTTTGTGCGGCAAGTCTTCGGCCAGTTTTTCCAGGAACATCGCCAGCGCGACTTCTTCGGCTTTCAAGCCTTTGCGCACCCGCGGCTTGGGCAACTTCGACAACTCGCCGAGGCTGAAATGCTCGAGCACCGCCGGATGGATATAACACTTGCGGCACACCGCCGGCGTATTGCCCAACTGCCGGGAGACATCCTTGACCATCGCCACCACATGCCGCTTGGCGTCGGATTCGGGCTGCCACGCCAACTCGCGCAACACTGCCAGCGCCATTGCTGTACCAGCCCAGGTGCGGTAGTCCTTGGCGGTAAAGTCTTCGCCGGTCAGGCTGTGCAGGTAGTCGTTGACGTCCTGGGAGCTGACGGTATGCCGCTCACCGTCTTCGTCCAGGTACTGGAACAGGTTTTGCCCTGGCAATTCCATGCAACGCTTGACCACCCGGGCCAGGCGCCGATCCTTGACGCTGACTTGGTGCTCCACGCCACTCTTGCCACGAAACTGGAACTGGATCTCACTGCCCTTGATGTCCACATGGCGGTTGCGCAAGGTGGTCAGCCCGTAGGATTTGTTTTCACGGGCATATTGGGTATTGCCGACGCGGATCAGCGTGGCGTCCAGCAACATCACCACCGTGGCCAACACCTTTTCGCGGGTAAACCCCGGCTCGGCGATTTGAGCTTCGAGCTGTTTGCGCAATTTGGGCAACGCGGCGCCAAAAGCCTGCAAGCGCGAGTACTTGTCGCTGTCGCGCACCTCGCGCCAGCGTGGGTGGTAACGGTATTGCTTGCGGCCACGGGCGTCGCGGCCGGTGGCTTGCAGGTGGCCGCGAGGGTCGGCACAGATCCACACGTCGGTGTAGGCGGGCGGCACCGCCAAGGCGTTCAGGCGTTTTATTTCGTCCGCGTCGATAATGCGCTCGCCCTTGGCGTTCAGATACTGGAACTTGCCTCGCACTTTTTTACGGCGGATGCCGGGCTGGGTGTCATCCACATAATGCAGGTCGCGGGGCAGGTCGGCGGGTAGCGAAGAGTCAGGCATGGGGCGGGTTCCTTGGCAACAAATCAGGCCGGTATGTCTGATTGACCGCAGCACCCTGCGGTCGTGCCAAATGGTTAAGCCAGCACCGCCACCGCCTTGATTTGCGCCCACAGTGTCTGGCCCGGATGCAGTTGCAACTGGTCGTGTGAGAAGCGCGTGATGCGTGCCAGCAAGGGCGTGCCGCCGGCGTCGAGGCGCACCAGCACGTGGGCGCTGTTGTCCGCGCCAATAGTCTGGGTGACGGTCACCGGCAAGCGGTTGAGGATGCTGCTGTGTTCCTGGGCCTGCAGGCTCAGGCTTACATCCCGTGCCTGTACCTTGACCCGCAGCGGGTTGCCCACCGCCAGCGGGACATGGGCCACGCGCATCTGCAACGGGCAATCGGGCAACTGCAGAGTGAGCAACTGATAGTGCGCGTCGTAGGCAACGACGCTGCCGGCGATCACCACGCCGGCATCGTCGCCCAGCGCCAGGGGCAGATCGAGGCGCGCCAGGGTCTCGCCGATCGGGCCGCTGGCCAGGGCCTTACCGTCGCTGAGCAAGACAATATGGTCGGCCAGTCGCGCCACTTCGTCCTGGGCATGGCTGACGTACAGCACCGGGATATCCAGCTCGTCGTGCAGGCGTTCCAGGTAAGGCAATATCTCGCTTTTGCGCTGGCTGTCCAGCGCCGCCAGTGGTTCATCCATCAACAACAACTTGGGGCTGGTGAGCAAGGCGCGGGCGATGCCGATGCGTTGGCGCTCGCCGCCGGACAAGTGTTGCGGGTGACGCTCAAGCAAGTGCCCGATGCCCAACAGTTCGGTGGCCTGGGCCAAGTCCACGCGCCGTTGCGGGCGCGGAATACGTTTGAGGCCGAACTCCAGATTGGCGCGCACCGACAGGTGCGCAAACAGGCTCGCCTCCTGGAACACATAGCCCAGAGCGCGTTTATGCGGCGGTACAAACATCCCTTTGCTGCTGTCTTGCCAGACCTCGCCGTTGACTTGTACAAAACCGTGTTCGGCGCGTTCCAATCCGGCGATGCAGCGCAGGCACGTGGTCTTGCCGGAGCCAGAATGCCCGTACAGCGCGCTCACGCCACGGCCGGGTAATTGCAGGTCAACATCCAGTGTGAAGGCGCAATACTTCAGGTGCAGGCGTATATCCATCATCGCGATCAGCTCCAGCCCATCTTGGTTTTACGGCTGGAATAGAGCGCCAGCAACACGAGGAAGGCGAACACCACCATGGCCCCGGCCAGCCAATGGGCCTGGGCATATTCCATGGCTTCGACGTGGTCGTAGATCTGCACCGAGACGACACGGGTCTTGTCCGGGATATTGCCGCCGATCATCAGCACCACGCCGAACTCACCGACGGTATGGGCAAAGCCCAGGATCGAGGCGGTGATAAACCCAGGGCGTGCCAGCGGCAGGATCACCGTGAAAAACGTGTCCCACGGGTTGGCGCGCAAGGTCGCGGCCACTTCCAGCGGGCGCGTGCCGATGGCAGAAAACGCGTTCTGCAACGGCTGCACCACGAAGGGCATGGAGTAGATCACCGAGCCAATCACCAGCCCGGCGAAACTGAAGGTGAGGGTGCCCACGCCCAGCCATTGGGTGAACTGGCCGACGTACCCGTTGGGCCCCATGCCCAACAGCAAGTAAAAGCCGATGACCGTTGGCGGCAACACCAACGGCAGTGCGACCACTGCGCCGATGGGGCCGCGCCACTTGGAACGGGTGCGCGACAGCCACAGGGCGATCGGTGTGCCGATGATCAATAGGATCAGGGTGGTCAGTGAGGCCAGTTTGAGGGTCAACCAGATCGCAGAAAAATCAGCACTCGTCAGGGGCATTTACAGCTCGTAACCGTAGGATTTGATAACGGCAGCCGCTTTCGGGCCTTTGAGGTAGTCCACCAGAGCCTTGGCGGCGGCGCTGTCCTTGCCCTTGTTGAGGATTACGGCGTCCTGTTTGATCGGGTCATGCAGGGACGCCGGAACAATCCACGCCGAACCGCCGGTGACTTTGCCGTCTTTGTAGATCTGCGACAAGGCCACAAAACCCAGCTCGGCGTTGCCGGTGGACACAAACTGATAAGCCTGGGTGATGTTCTGGCCCTCGACGAGCTTGTCCTTGACCTGGTCGCTCAAGCCTTCCCTGGCCAGCAATTGGGTGGCGGCCAGGCCGTAGGGCGCTGTTTTGGGGTTGGCGATGGACAAGTGCTTGAATTGGTTTTTCTTCAGCACATCACCCTTGGCATCCACATAGCCTTCTTTGGCCGACCACAGCGCCAGGGTGCCGACCGCGTAGGTGAAGCGTGAACCCTTGACCGTAGCGCCTTCGCTTTCGAGTTTTTGCGGGGTGGTGTCATCGGCGCTGAGGAACACCTCAAATGGCGCGCCGTTCTTGATCTGGGTGTAGAACTGCCCGGTGGCACCGTAAGCCGCGACCAGTTTATGGCCGGTGTCTTTCTCGAAATCGGCGGCAATCGCCTGGATCGGTGCGGTGAAGTTGGCGGCCACGGCCACCTGCACTTCATCGGCATGGGCCGTACCCAAGGCAAAGGCGGCAAGCAGGGGTGCCAGGCGCGAAACGCGGGTCATCATGAAGCAACTCCTTGAAGGTGTACGGCAGGTTGTAGGTAAAGAGGCTTACCGCTATGTATGGGAATATATAGCGGTAGGCTATTGCCGGTACAGCACCAAGTTGCTGCGCAGGTCAGTCGCGGGTGAATCGGGCTATCGCGTGCTCGGCCAATTCGCGGGTCAGGTCATAGGTGGACAGGTCTTTGCCCAGCCTCAGGGCCTGGCCTGCCCACAGGTTACTGAAACCGGCTTCATCCTTGGCCTTGAGTGGCATTAATGCGCCGCCGGCTTTGGGGAACGCCGGCGCCGCTGGATTGATTGCGCCGAGCTCACGCATCACCCGGTTGACGATGCCCCGCGCCGGGCGGCCGGTAAACAGGTTGGTCAGCGCGGTTTCGCTGGCTTGGGCATGGCGCAGCGCATGGTGATGGGAGGCGCTTACCGTAGCTTCGGGTGTGAACAGGTATGCCGTGCCGACCTGCACTGCCGAAGCGCCCAGCGCAAAGGCGGCGACGATGCCGCGCGCATCGCCGATTCCGCCCGCAGCAATCACCGGCACGCTGACCGCGTCGACAATCTGCGGTAGCAGCGCCATCAAGCCGATCTGGCTGTTGAGGTCATCGCTGAGAAACAGGCCACGATGCCCACCAGCTTCGATGCCCATGGCGATAATCGCGTCGCAGCCGTGCTGTTCCAGCCACACGGCTTCCTCGACAGTGGTGGCCGATGACAGCACCTTGGCACCGGTGGCTTTTACCCGGTCCAGCAAAGACTTCTCTGGCAGGCCAAAATGAAAGCTCACCACTTCTGGCCGAAACGCTTCTACTACCTGGCAGGCTGCGTCATTGAACGGCGCGCGGTTGGACACCGGGGTTGGCGCATCGAAGTCGGCGCCCAGCTCATAGTAGTAAGGTTGCAGCAAGGCCTTCCAAGCCTGGTCCCGCGCGTCATCGGCATCGGGGGGTTGATGGCAGAAGAAGTTGATGTTCAGCGGCGCATGACTGGCCTGGCGAATGAGATCCAAGGCATCGCGCAGTTGCTCCAGGCTCAGCGCCGCCGCAGGCATCGAGCCCAGGGCTCCGGCTTGCTGGGCGGCGATGACCATGGCGGTGGTCGTCGCGCCAGCCATCGGCGCCTGGATAATCGGCACCTCAATGCCCAACAGGTCAAGGATGCGGGTGTCTGGCCAGGTGCTCATGGGGTGCTTCTCCAGCGTTAGTAGGGCTTTTCGCTGTTTTAGCAGGGCAATCAGCACCCGGCCAGTCTGTTTTATTCACTGGACGGAAGCGGCGTTTTGTGGGGCTGGGTTTCGCGCTCGAGTAACTGGCGCTTACGCTCTACGCCCCAGCGGTAGCCCGACAGCTCGCCATTGCTGCGCACCACGCGATGACAGGGAATCGCCACCGCCAGGTGGTTGGCACCGCAAGCCTGGGCCACGGCGCGAAAGGAGGAGGGGGCACCGATACGCTGGGCAATCTGCGCATAGCTGGCGGTGCTGCCCGCAGGGATTTCGCGCAACGCCTGCCACACCCGCTCCTGAAAGGCTGTGCCGCGCAGGTCCAAGGGCAAATCCAGGCCCAAGGCAGGGGCCTCGACAAAGCCGACGACGTGGGCCACCAGTTGTTCGAAACCCTGATCCGCGCCGATCAACTCAGCCTTGGGAAACTGGTCTTGCAGGTCGCGCACCAGTTTGTCCGGATCATCACCCAATAAAATCGCACACACGCCACGTTGGCTTTGCGCCACCAGAATCGCCCCCAGCGAGCACTGGCCAACGGCAAAGCGGATGGTGTTATTGGCGCCGCCGCCTTTGTAGTCTCGAGGTCTCATGCCGAGCACTTGGTCGGCGGCTTCATAAAAGCGGCTATTGGAATTAAAGCCCGCGTCATACAGGGTGTCCGTCACCGAATGCTGGCCCTTGAGGCCGTCGCGCACTCTGCGCGAACGCAGGGCGCTGGCGTAACCCTTGGGGGTCAACCCGGTGTTGGCTTTGAATACGCGGTGGAAGTGAAAGGGACTCAGCCCGGCGCATCGGGCGAGCATGTCCAGGCTGGGCGGGGTTTCGGCCTGTTCGATTTGCCGGCAGGCCTCGGCCACCAATTGCCCATGGTGAGCGGCCAACTGGGTCTGGTCGCCGGCAGAGCGTTTACTGGGACGATAACCGGCGGCTTCGGCCTGCGCCGGCGTGTCGAAAAACTCGACATTCTCCGGGCGCGGCAAACGCGAAGCGCTGCTGGGGCGGCAATACACGCCGGTGGTTTTCACGCCGTAGACAAACAATGCGTCAGCCTTGGCATCACGGGCAATAATGGCAGCCCAGCGCGGATCGTGTTCGTTGTTCATGGCCTGCACTCTTGACGGTTCAGGAGCAGATTAAGCCTGCCGCTCGCAATCGACACTCCGAAGCTTGCGGTCAAATTAACCGGCGGTGCGAAAGGTCAGGTTGATGCGCTGCGGGCCCATGACCGGAAGCACGCCGTCCTTGATCGGCATCACGCCATGAAAGCGCAGGCGATCAACGCCGCCCCACACCACCACATCACCATGAAACAGCGAGACCTTTTGGGTTTTGTCGCTGCGCGCATGGCCACCGAACAGGAAAATCGCCGGCAGCCCCAGGGACACCGACACCACGGGCGCGCTGTAGCTGCGCTCGTTCTTATCCTGATGCAGGGACATCTTCGCCCCCGGTACGTAACGGTTGATCAAGCAGGCATCGGGTTGAAAACCGCCAAAGCCGGCCTCGGTAGCCGCAGCCACCGCCAGTTGGCGCAATGTGTCGGGCATGACGGGCCAAGGTTGCTGGCTGCGCGGGTCGAGTGGGCTATAGCGATAGCCATGGGCGTCGGTGGTCCAGCCCAGCTCGCCGCAACTGCTCAGCGCCGCAGACATGGTAAAGCCGCCGGGGGTGACCATCTGCCGAAACGGTGATTGAGCCAGGACACGCCGCAGTTCAGGCAATAACCGCTCGATCCAGGGCAGGGCATAGCCCCTTAGTACATAGGACTCTTCGCCAATTCGCTCGCGCCCGGCAGGCTGTTGCAGGGCCTCGTCGGCAAACAAATCGGCGGTAGGGCCAGGCATGGCTTACAGCGCCTTGCTCACGTTGATGTCGGTGATTTCGTCGCTGGCATCATGAATTTTTGCCAAGGCTTGCTTGGCTTCTTCGATGCTGTTGTTTTGCAACTGGGCAAATTCAAAGCGGCGTTCGCCGTTGAGCTTGTACTTGATGACGTATTTGGTTGTGGTGGTCACAGCTTTTTTCCTGTCAGGTGTTCAGGTCAGCTCAGCTTGCTGCTGGTACGACGAACGATACGGATCTTGTGGGACAACGCAGGTTTGCGGGTCACGCTGATGGCGCGACGGGTCACCACATCCAGGGTGATGTTCCAGAACCCGGTGCTGGGCGCGGTGATCTTGGCCGGGAATTTATCAAATGCGCCGCCGTGGTAGGTATGGCGGCCGCCATTTTTGAAGCTGCGAAAGTTCGCATCGCTCATCAGGCGAATATTGCAGGTCTGCGAGCATTCGATGACGACAATGTCTCCCTCGTTGAGGTGCTCACGCTGGTGGATGAATTTCATGGGGGTGTCTCCAGAAGGGCTTTTTCTGAAAAATCAGAACGATACGTAGGTTAAGATGGAGTTTATCAGCCCCAGCGCGTTTATTATCGGGCCGTCGTCGACGACTTCGACAATTTAAAACAGTTATTTACCGAGTTATCACAGATAAATCCTACGTTGGTGGGAGAAAATTACCATCCCCGCTGTCGTAGGGTCTTTATCGGAGGTTTTTGTATGAAGTGGAGTGTGTTGGTGCTGGCCTTGGCAATAGGTGGGTGTGCTTCGGTTGCAGATATCAAGCAGACCCCGCCAACATTGGTGGTCATCTCAGGGAAGAAACCGCAGGAATATGCGGCGTGTGTGGTACGCAAATTGGAGGCGACCCGTCGGCCGCCGCAGATCGAACCCCATAAAGACGGCATTCAGGTGATCGTGCCGCAGAAGTTCTCGGCAGACCCGTCGGCGATCTTTGAAATCGAAGACCGCTCCAGCGGTAGCAGCATCAAGCTTTATGAAAGCATGTCCAATGTGCCGATCCGCCCGGGCGACGTGAAGAAGGCGGGGGAAGAATGCATTTCCGGTTGAGCTCCAGACTCATCCCTCACACCCGATAAAAAAAGCCCTTACCCTGCAGGGACGGTATGCATCCGTTAAACTGTCGGGCATTCACTATAAAGATGCCGCTCAAACCCGGGGTTTGAGCGGCATTTGTTTTTCTGGAAAGCCGGTTATGAAACGAGAACACGTCAAAGCCCGCCATGCCGAAGGGCAGATCTCGGCCACCCATGTCATCCAGAACCCCGCCGATCTGGGCGAGTGGATCGTATTTTTCAAGAAGAGCGGCGGGCGCAGCTACTTCCTGGTGGACGAACAGGATGAGGTCGAATCATTTGCTCGCCTGGATGACTTGATCGAAATCCTGCGGGGCCTGGGGATCAAGTTCGCTGAAGTGCACTTGTAGCAACGTTACTTGCAGACCACCACCACGCTGCGGCCTTTGAAGTTGCCCACGTCCTGGCCCAGGGTCTTGTCGCTTTCCTTGAGTGCCGGCGTGCCATTGGTGCCGACGATGCGGTAACCGGTGCCCGCGCAGGAGGCGTCCGCCTTCTCGTAGCAACTGGCCCATGAATTGGCCTCGCCCGAGCAGTCGATGGTCAGGCCTTGCTCGCCATTTTTCAGCAGGGTGTCGGAGGCGGTGGTGCAGCCGGCGAGTGCCAGTACCGCGGTCAGTGCCAGGATTTTTTTCATAGAGGGGGTCGTCATCGAGGGTATTGGAAGGGCGCGCTGACACTGTCGTGGCGTTGTTGAAGATTATAGCGAACTGCCATCTAGGTACAGACAAACACAAAAAAGCCCCGTTTAACGGGGCTTTCAAAGCAGTGCAAAGAGGCTTACTTGGTTTTCGGCCGCTTGCTCGATGCATGGCCTGCCTCATCCACAAACACTTCGGCGACGGCGATCGCCATGCTTTCGGACTCGAATACGCCGGCAACGCTGTCACCGTGAAAATTGATCAAGTGCCAGCCGTCTGCTCGCTTAGTGATCAGGTAGCCGTTTACACCTTTTGGTTCTGACATCTGTTGGCAATCTCGTGGTCTTGGTTCAAGGCGCCCATGATAGCGCCAAATGCCGGGGCAGGGCGCAAGTTGTTGCGGGTCAGTGCCAGGGGTGCAAAAGCGTGCTAAAACCATTGCAGCCCTTTCAAACAAGGGGTCGACGCGAGTTCTGACCAACCGTTGGTGACACCCATTGCAGGATCAGCGGAACTTACGCCGACATTTTTTCTCTATGATGACATCGCAACGCCAGCAGAACCCCATTGTAAGGTGACTGCGGCCTGATTAGACTGCGCCGAATTCCGTACGCACAGCCCTTTGTAAGGACTCATATGATCAAGAAATGCTTGTTCCCAGCAGCCGGTTACGGCACTCGCTTCTTGCCAGCGACCAAAGCCATGCCCAAAGAAATGCTGCCAGTGGTGAACAAGCCACTGATTCAGTACGGTGTGGAAGAGGCTCTGGATGCCGGTTTGAACGAGATCTCCATCGTCACGGGTCGTGGCAAGCGCGCGCTGGAAGACCACTTCGACATCAGCTATGAGCTGGAAAACCAGATCAAGGGCACCGACAAGGAAAAATACCTGGTCGGTATCCGCAAGTTGCTCGACGAGTGCTCGTTCTCCTACACCCGTCAGACTCAGATGAAAGGTCTCGGCCACGCCATCCTTACCGGTCGCCCGCTGATTGGTGACGAACCCTTCGCCGTGGTCCTGGCGGACGACTTGTGCGTCAACCTGGAAGGCGACGGTGTGCTGACCCAGATGGTCAAGCTCTACCAGAAATACCGTTGCACCATCGTTGCGGTGATGGAAGTCAACCCAACCGAAACCAATAAGTACGGTGTTATCGCCGGTGACGATATTGGCGATGGCCTGATCCGCGTACGCGACATGGTCGAGAAACCAGCGCCGGAAGACGCGCCATCGAACCTGGCGATCATCGGTCGTTACATCCTCACGCCGGACATCTTCAAGCTGATCGAAGAAACCGAGCCAGGCAAGGGTGGCGAGATCCAGATCACCGACGCTCTGCTCAAGCAAGCCAAAGACGGCTGCGTGATTGCCTACAAGTTCAAGGGCCAGCGTTTCGACTGCGGCGGCGCTGAGGGCTACATCGAAGCGACCAACTTCTGCTACGAGCATTTCTACAAGACGGGCAAGGCTTACTGATTCACGCTTGCCGGTACGTTTTAAGCGAAAGCCACCTTCGGGTGGCTTTTTCGTTTTTCAGCCCCATGTAAGTCGGTATGCTGGTGTCCTGCCGAGGAGAGTGAAATGGCCTACGATTTTGACCTGTATGTAATTGGCGCCGGTTCCGGCGGTGTTCGTGCGGCGCGCTTTGCCGCGGGCTTTGGCGCCAAGGTGGCTGTGGCCGAGAGCCGCTACCTGGGTGGCACCTGTGTGAACGTCGGCTGCGTGCCAAAGAAGCTGTTGGTGTACGGCGCGCATTTTGCCGAAGATTTTGAGCAGGCCAGCGGCTTTGGCTGGTCCCTGGGCGAGGCGAACTTTGATTGGGCGACCTTGATCGCCAACAAGGATCGCGAGATCAACCGCCTCAACGGTATCTATCGCAACCTGCTGGTCAACAGCGGCGTGACCCTGCATGAAGGGCATGCACGCCTGGTCGATGCCCATCAGGTGGAGATCAACGGTGAGCGCTTCACTGCCAGGCACATCCTGATCGCCACCGGCGGCTGGCCGCAGATCCCTGAGATTCCAGGGCGCGAGCACGCCATTGGCTCGAACGAGGCGTTCTTCCTTAAAGAGCTGCCCAAGCGCGTGCTGGTAGTGGGTGGTGGTTATATCGCCGTTGAGTTCGCGGGCATCTTCCACGGCTTGGGCGCGCAAACCTCATTGCTGTATCGCGGTGACTTGTTCTTGCGCGGCTTTGACGGTTCGGTGCGCAAACACCTGCAAGAAGAGCTGACCAAGCGCGGCCTGGACTTGCAGTTCAATGCAGACATCGAGCGCATCGACAAACAGGCCGACGGCAGCCTCAAGGCCACTTTGAAGGATGGCCGCGTGCTGGAAGCCGATTGCGTGTTCTACGCCACTGGCCGCCGTCCAATGCTGGATAACCTGGGCCTGGAAAATACCGGGGTCAAACTGGACGAACGCGGTTTCGTCGCGGTGGATGATCTCTATCAGACCGCCGAGCCGTCGATCCTGGCGATTGGCGATGTGATTGGTCGTGTGCAACTGACGCCGGTGGCCCTGGCTGAAGGCATGGCCGTGGCGCGGCGGTTGTTCAAGCCCGAGCAATACCGCCCGGTGGATTACGCCAATATCGCGACGGCGGTATTCAGCCTGCCGAATATCGGCACAGTCGGCCTGACAGAAGAGGATGCACGCAAAAATGGCCACAACGTGCAGATCTTTGAAAGCCGGTTCCGGCCGATGAAGCTGACCCTGACCGATTGCCAGGAAAAGACCTTGATGAAGCTGGTGGTCGACGCCGACACCGACAAAGTACTGGGTTGCCACATGGTCGGCCCGGATGCGGGTGAGATCGTGCAAGGGCTGGCGATCGCGCTCAAGGCGGGCGCGACCAAGCAGCATTTCGATGAAACTATCGGCGTGCATCCTACGGCGGCGGAAGAATTCGTCACCATGCGCACGCCTGTAGCGGACTGATCAGGTTGGCTCTGCTGCCTCTGGCGCCGTTGCAACGACGGTCGCCAGGCGCAGGGCTTCGATGCTTGCCTGGGCCTTGACCAGGTCCAGCTCAAGCGCCTTGTTGTGCTGCTGATACTCCAGCAGTGATGCTTGGCGCGATTGGCTGTCCAGCACGGCAACCCGCAGGCGTTCCTGGAGCAGGGTGCGCTCGCTGTCGATCTGGCTGAGCTGCTCCTTGAGTTTCAGCTGTAGCGCCTGGTCCTGGCGAGCTTGCTCCTGCAGCGCTTTCAATTCCTTGGTTGTCACTCGCTGCTCACTCAGTAGGCGCTCGTTGTCGCGATGCAGTTGGGTGATTTCGTCCTGGCGCACCAGTGCGCTTTGCTGCGCCTGACGCAATTCGGCCTGTACCTGTTGCAACTGGCCCTCATGGCGACGCTGTTCCTGCTCGCGCTGCTCCTTGATGGCAGTGCGGTAATGCTCAAGCGCATCGCGGGCGTGCAGGTGTTTTTCTTCCAGTGAGCGAATCTGCTCGTCTTTGTCGTTGAGCCTCAGCTCGTAGTCGCTGCACGCCTGGCTCAACCCGGCGTTACGGGTTTGCTCGGTCTGCAGGCTGGTGCTGGCGGTTTGCAGCGCCGCGCTTTCTTCAGCGAGGGCAGCGGCCTGGATATCAAATTGCTGTTTGAGCTGGGTGTGCGCTTCTTCCAGGGTTTCTACCTGGGCGAGCAGGGCGGCTTTTTGTTGCTCGAATTGCGCCAGGGCCAGGTCGATCGGCTCTTGGGCCTTCTCTTTCAGGCGTTGGGACAGGCGTGCAACTAGCTCGCCCAGCTCATCATCAATCGGTGCTTGGGTGATGGTCTGGCGCGTCTCGCTTTCGTCCAGCTCTTTCAAATAGCGATGAATGGTGGTTTTCGAACCGGTATTGCCCATTTCGATACGCACCGCATCGATGCTGGGGTTTTCGCCACGGGCGAGGATCGCCAGGCGTGCCGTTTGCACTACTGCTTTGTTTATGCCGCCGCGAGCCATGGGGTCTCCGTCGATTTAGTACTGTGGTACGTGGTATGTATATTCATACTATATCATAATTGAAAACTCGTTGAAATTCATGATTTAACAGATGGGATATTGGCGTATTATCTCGTGTCATAAGCATTTTCATCAGCCATCCACCCTTCAGCAGTACGAAAAGACGCCTATGAGCGACCTCGACCGATATCTCAACGCCGCCACTCGCGACAACACGCGCCGCAGCTACCGCGCGGCGATCGAGCATTTCGAAGTCAGTTGGGGAGGGTTCCTGCCGGCCACCAGCGAGAGTGTGGCGCGCTACCTCGTGGCGCATGCCGGGGTATTGGCAGTCAACACCTTGAAATTGCGGCTCTCGGCCTTGGCGCAATGGCATACCAGCCAAGGGTTTGCCGACCCGACGAAGGCGCCGGTGGTACGCAAGGTGCTCAAGGGCATCCGCGCTGTGCACCCGGCGCGGGAGCGGCAGGCCGAGCCTTTGCAGCTCACGCAGTTGGAGCAAGTAATCGCTGCCCTGGACATTGAAGCCAAACAGGCCAGCGAGCGTCACGACCAGCCGCGCTTGCTGCGGGCCAAGCGCGACGCTGCGCTGATTCTGCTGGGCTTCTGGCGCGGCTTTCGCAGTGATGAGCTGTGCCGATTAAGCATTGAGCACGTGCAGGCCGTGCCAGGCGCAGGCATCAGCCTGTACTTGCCACGCAGCAAAAGTGATCGTGAAAACCTCGGCAAAACCTACCAGACCCCAGCGTTGCTGCGGCTGTGCCCGGTGCAGGCTTATAGCGAGTGGCTCAGCGCCTCGGCTTTGGTTCGCGGCCCGGTGTTTCGCGGCATTGACCGTTGGGGCAACCTGGGTGAGGAGGGCTTGCACCCCAACAGTGTGATCCCGTTATTGCGCCAGGCCCTTGAGCGCGCAGGCATCCCCGCCGATCAATACACCAGCCACTCCCTGCGTCGGGGTTTCGCCACTTGGGCGCATCGAAGTGGTTGGGATTTGAAGTCGCTGATGAGTTACGTCGGCTGGAACGACATGAAATCTGCGATGCGCTATGTTGAAGCGACGCCGTTTCTAGGCATGACCCTGGCAACCCAAGCGCTGATTTGAGATTTTTTCTATTAATAGCGTCGTCTGATAGAGAAACCCAATCGTCAGCATCAGGTTTGCCAATGAGCCATCGACCGAGAGAGCCGGTAGGATTCACCTCATCAACTTCTTAACCCCTGACGGAGAGTCAACGATGCCTATCATCAACAGCCAAGTAAAACCGTTTAAAGCCACCGCTTTCAAAAACGGCAGCTTCGTCGATGTGACCGACGCTGACCTGAAAGGCAAGTGGTCGGTTGTCTTCTTCTACCCAGCCGATTTCACCTTCGTCTGCCCGACCGAACTGGAAGACCTGGCTGACAACTACGCCGAATTCCAGAAGCTGGGCGTCGAAATCTACAGCGTTTCCACCGACACCCACTTCGCCCACGCTGCCTGGCACAACACTTCGCCAGCCATCGGCAAAATCCAGTACACCATGATCGGCGACCCAACCCTGACCATCTCCCGCAACTTCGACGTACTGATCGAAGAAGCTGGCCTGGCAGACCGCGGCACCTTCGTGATCAACCCAGAAGGTCAGATCAAGATCGTTGAACTGAACGACGGTGGTGTAGGCCGTGACGCTTCCGAGTTGCTGCGCAAGATCAAGGCTGCTCAGTACGTTGCCGCCCACCCGGGTGAAGTGTGCCCAGCCAAGTGGAAAGAAGGCGAGGCCACTCTGGCGCCGTCTCTGGACCTGGTCGGCAAGATCTAAGTCTGTGAACGCGTATCAAGGGCGGGTATCCGCACTTAAGTAAGCTGCATCCGCCCTCAAAACGCCCGGGCGAGATTCGCTCGGGCGTTTTTTTGTCTGCAATAAACCGAATGAACAGGAAATCGCCCGTATGTTGGACGCCAATCTTAAAGCTCAGTTGAAGTCATACCTGGAACGGGTCACCCAGCCGATCGAGATCGTCGCCTCCCTCGACGACGGTGCGAAATCCCAGGAAATGCTTGCTCTTTTGCAGGACGTAACCAGCCTATCCACGCTGATTACTCTGAACACCGATGGCAATGATGGGCGCAAGCCATCGTTCTCCATCAACCGCCCGGGTGCCGAGATCAGCCTGCGTTTCGCCGGTATCCCCATGGGCCATGAATTTACTTCGCTGGTGCTGGCCCTGCTGCAAGTCGGTGGCCACCCGTCGAAGGCCAGTGTCGAAGTGATTGAACAGATCCGCGCCCTCAAAGGCGAGTTCAGCTTCGAGACTTACTTCTCGCTGTCGTGCCAGAACTGCCCGGACGTGGTCCAGGCGCTGAACCTGATGGCCGTGCTGAACCCGAACATCCGCCACGTTGCGATTGATGGCGCGCTGTTCCAGGCTGAAGTCGATGAGCGCCAGATCATGGCGGTCCCGAGTGTCTACTTGAACGGGGTCAACTTTGGCCAAGGCCGTATGGGCCTTGAAGAAATCCTCGCCAAGCTCGACACCAGCGGTATCGAGAAAGCCGCGGAGAAAATCAGCGCCAAGGATGCCTTCGACGTCCTGGTAGTTGGCGGTGGCCCGGCCGGGTCTTCGGCTGCCATCTATGCGGCACGTAAAGGTATTCGTACCGGTGTGGCGGCTGAACGCTTTGGTGGCCAGGTGCTGGACACCATGTCCATCGAGAACTTTATCTCGGTACAGGAAACCGAAGGGCCGAAACTGGCCAGCGCACTGGAAGCCCATGTGCGTCAGTACGACGTGGACATCATGAACCTGCAACGCGCCAGTAGCTTGATTCCGGCAAAAAATGCCGGTGAGCTGCACGAAATTCGCTTCGAAAGCGGTGCGACCCTCAAGTCCAAGACCGTGATCTTGGCGACAGGCGCGCGCTGGAGAGAGATGGGTGTGCCCGGTGAGCAGGAATACAAGGCCAAGGGCGTGTGCTTCTGCCCGCATTGCGATGGCCCGCTGTTCAAGGGCAAGCGTGTGGCGGTGATCGGCGGCGGTAACTCCGGCGTGGAAGCGGCCATTGACCTGGCCGGTATCGTCAGCCATGTCACCTTGCTTGAATTCGACAGCAAGCTGCGCGCCGATGCCGTGTTGCAACGCAAGCTCTACAGCCTGCCGAACGTGGATGTGATCACCAGCGCGCTGACCAGTGAGGTCAAAGGCGATGGTCAGAAAGTCACCGGCCTTGCCTACAAGGACCGCGACACTGGTGAGTTCAAGACCATCGACCTGGAAGGCATCTTTGTGCAGATTGGCTTGCTGCCCAACACCGACTGGCTCAAAGGCAGCGTAGAGCTGTCGCCGCGTGGCGAGATCATTGTCGATGCCCGTGGCGAGACTTCACTGCCTGGCGTGTTCGCCGCCGGAGACGTAACGACTGTGCCCTACAAGCAGATCGTGATAGCAGTAGGCGAGGGCGCCAAGGCTTCGTTGAGCGCGTTCGATCACTTGATCCGCACCTCTGCTCCGGCGTAGTCCTGAGCTGCAAATAAAAAACCCCATGAGCGATCATGGGGTTTTTCTCGTTCCCACGCCCGGCGCGGGATTCTCGTTCCCACGCTCCGCATGGGAATGCATCCGGTGACGCTCCCCGTCACGCAGTGCTTATTACATCGGCGCCGGCTGGATGATCTCCACCCAATAAGCATCCGGGTCTTTGATGAACGCGAGGCTCTTCATACGGCCATCCGTCAGGCGTTTCTGGAAGTCGCAACCCAAGGCTTCGAAACGTTCGCACGCCGCGACAATGTCCGGCACCGAGATGCAGATATGACCAAAACCACGCGGGTCGGTGTTGCCGTTGTGGTAGGCAAAGTCGGCATCGTTTTCGGTGCCGTGGTTGTGGGTCAGTTCGAGAATGCCCGGAATCGACTTCATCCACTGAGTGCGCTCGGCCGCGTCGGCCGGGATCTGGGCCTTGTCCACCAGGGCCAGGAAGTACAGGCTGAATTCGGCTTCCGGGAAGTCACGTTTCTCGACCAGGGAGAAACCCAGGATGCGCGTGTAGAAGTCCAGCGACTTGGTGATGTCCTTGACCCGCAACATGGTGTGGTTGAACACAAAGTTCGCCGTGGCGCTGTCGGGTTGGGCAGTGACGCCCGGGAAGGTGTTCAATTCGTGCAGGCTCATGGGCCCTCCAGAAAAAATGTGAGATGAGCGGTCCATTGGCTTGCGGCCTGCGTCCATGCAGGCGGGCCATGATACGCAAGCCGCACCGGGTGCGCCAAATGAAAAAGCGCGCCCAACCCTTGCAGTCAGCGCGTGCCGGGCCGCACACTTTGCCGCTGGAACCTTGGGTGTTTTTGCAATGATCGAGTTTCGTAGGCCACTGTTGAGTGCTGTGTGCGTGTTGTTGGGCAGCCCGTTTGTGCTGGCCGCCGAGCCGGAAGTCCATTGGCCCAGCGGTTGGCAGGTCGAGGAAGTAGTGCCTGACGGCGAGCTCCTTGCCAAACCCCAAGCAGTGTCCCGGCAGCGAGCGATCAAGAATGATGAAAATGGCGCCACGTTGATGGTGATGGAGTTGACCGGAACGCCGATTGAGGCCGGCCATAAAGTTAATCTTCCCGGCGTGTTGCTGGAGATGCGCAAGTCGATCCAGAAAGACTTTGCCCGTGGCGGTTATCAAAGCGTGTGCAGCAAAATGCACCCCACGACATTGAGTCGTCTTGATGCGCTGGAAACTACCTGCGTGATTACCGAGAACGGTCGACACGTATTGTCGCAAACATTAGTCGGTGCGCTGGATATCGACAAAGCCTATGTTTTTTCATACGCAGGCCAGGCGCAAGCGTACGAGGCGAGCAAGGAGGAAGTCAGTCTGGTGCGCAACAGTCTGAAACTTTGACAGGTTCAAGCTGAGCGAATTTGAACAATACGAACCCTGAGTTAAGTTCGATTTCGAACCGTTAGAGCAAAAAAAGCCCCGCGTATGCGGGGCTATTTTTTAGTACATGTTTCAGCCGCGAAGCCAGGAGTCTACAGTGGCGGCGCCGTACTGCTCTTTCCAGGCTTTGAGGCCGCGGTGGTTGCCACCTTTGGTCTCGATCAGCTCGCCGGTGTGCGGGTTGTGGTAAACCTTGACCACCCGTGCGCGGCGCTGTTTTGGCGCCGCGGCGGCCGGTGCGCCGCCTTTGCGTGGCGCTGGATCGAGGATGGCGATCACATCGCGCAGGCTTTTGTCGTATTTGCCCATCAGCGTCTTGAGCTTTTCTTCGAATTCGATTTCTTTCTTCAGGCCAGCGTCGTTCTTCAAGGATTCCAGCTGGGCAAGCTGCTCTTGAAGGGCTTTTTCTGCTGCGCGAAATTCGGCGAGTCTGGACAAAATCTATACTCCAATAATGTAGTTGCTGATATCAACTGCAGACAAAGCTATAAGCCAAGAACGTTAAGCCACGTCAACGAAAAAGACCCTTCTGCGAGTTCTGCACAGGCAGAAAAAATTGTAGTAGTTAATTCATCTCGAGTAAATCATGTCTTTTAAAGAAAGACCAATCTTTCATGGTAGGTGGTACACGGCTATTCAACGATACCCAACGATTTAATGAATTCATCGCAGGGTAATGGTCGACCAAACAGGTAACCCTGTAGGAAATCCACGCCCTGGGCAACGAGGTATTCACACTGTTGGGCTGTTTCTACGCCTTCGGCAACAATGCCTAGATCCAGCTTGACCGATAACTCTATGATGCTGTCGAGAATATGCCGCGACAACGCATCCGCACCGATCATGGCGACAAAGCTTTGATCGATCTTCAAGTAGTCGACATTGAAATTGCGCAAATAGCCCAAGCTGGAGTGGCCGGTGCCGAAGTCATCAATGGCGATCATGACCCCCATTTGATGCAGCGCCTCGAACAGGCGGCGGGTGGTCTCGGTGGGTTCGATCAGTTCCCGCTCGGTCAACTCCAGCACCAGGGTGACCTGGCCGGGCGGGAACGTGGCGAGGAATTCTCGGCAGTCCTGCACCAGTGCCATGTCCTGGCAATGGCGCGCTGTGATGTTCACGCCGATATGAAAGCCAGGGCTGAAACGTGCAGCATGGGGCGCCAATTGCGCGGCGGTCTGGCGCAGCAGGGCACGGGTCATCGGCACGATCAGACCAGAGTCTTCGGCCAGGGGAATAAACAGGTCCGGGCGCACCAGGCCTTCTTTGGGATGCTTCCAGCGCATCAGAACCTCACAGCCGGCCCATTGGCGTGTGTCACCCCGTACCACCGGTTGGAAATACGGGATGAACTCATTGGCTCCCAAGGCGCGTTGTAACTCGTGGGTCGGCGCGGACGAGCGTTTTTGCAGCCAGTGAGCGAGCAGCCCCGCCAATATCCCGAAGAACACCACCAGGCTGAACAGCGCCGGATACCGCGCCTGCATGTAGCGCCAGACTTCACCCTCGGGCATCCCTGCCTCGACACTGTATTGATAGCGCTCGGAAGCCAGGCGTTGTGGCGCCACGGCAAATACCGGCAGCGCGCCTTGATGCACCTTGCCGTCGGCACCCAGCCAGTTCGGGCCGACGTGCAGTACCAAGTGCGCGTAACGGCTGATCAGGCGCAAGGCGTTGGTGAGGTGGTAACCGTCAACCGAGGCAAACGCGCCTTGATCGCCTTCCACCAGGCGATACACCAATAGCGCGGTATCGGGTGTAACGGGGTTGCCATTCATCAACCACAGGCGCCCATCGACATAGTCGTCCGGGTTGACGGGCGATTGGTAGCGACCGCCAAACAACGAACTGCAATAGATGTTTTTCTGCCAGGACAGCGTCGTGGCCCGCACAAACGGCCGGCGCGTGACTTGTTCACGTAGCGCCAACTTGGCGACGCTGTCACAAGGTTTACCGGCCAGCGGCAGCAAAGCCTGGGCAGCGATGGCGGTATTGTCCAGCATCAGGTCGAACTGGCGCACCGCTTCCTGAGCGGTTTGCGCTGTGCTTTGCTCGAGCGTGCGTTCGGCTTGCCAGTAAAGAATTACCACCCCCAACAGAATGGGCAGCAGCCCGCACAGGGTGCTGATGAAATAGCGTGCGGCTCGGCTTCGTGGGCCTTTGACGGTCAGGGGCATGGGAGCAGTCAATCGTGAAAAAGAGAGTGGGCTCTGCCGATGATAGATGGCATTGCACGGGGCTGCTCACTTGTTTAACGCCTACTGACCTAGCCGTTCGGTCAGTTGTGGCGGGCACTTCAACTTGGCAACATAAACTTCATTGCAAAACGTAAGAGACTCGGTAGCCCTTAATCCCTACAGCCTCTTTCATAGCCGCTCAGCCCAATTTTGGCGGGAGGGCCGCGTCTCGCCCTTCGATTGATGAGTCATGGCTTGCAACTCTTTCACTGACATTCACGAGGAAGTATCTGTAATGAAAACTATCGCATTGGCCGTTGTATTTCTGGCGGTCACCGGCGTTGCCGCTTTGCCTGTTGTCGCCGCAGACGGCAAGATCACCTTGACCGGTGAAATCACCGGCACCACTTGCAGCATCAGCGGTGGCACGGGCTCTGCGCCCGGCACCAGCCCGGACTTTTCGGTGCCACTCAACAAGGTCCAGGCCAGCGCGCTCAAGGCGCCCGGCCAGACTGCCGGGGCGAAACCCTATTACATCCATGTCGGTTCCTGCCCGAAGGATACGACCGTCGCCGTGATGTATGAGAGCAGCAGCCCCGCGATCAATCCGGCGACCGGTAACCTGGTCAACCAGGCACCCGCCAAGCCGACGCCTGCCACCCTCGTTGAGGTGCAACTTGTGGATGGCGTCACCCACCAGCCCATGGATTTGCGCCTGGGCCAGAACTCCAGCCCCGCGAAAGTCCCGGCAAGCGGCGAGGTGTCGCTGCCCTTTGCTGCCCAATACATTGCCACGGGCACTGCTACGCCAGGCCCGGTCAGTACGCAAGTGCTGTATTCGGTGACGTTCCCCTGATCGAGGCCCCGTTGCCTGGCCGTGCGCCAGGCAAGGACAGACGAAATGCTTGCCCGGACATTGCTAGTGACCCCCCTGCTGAGCGCACTGCTGACCAGTGTCGGGTTGCTGTCCGCCGCTCACGCCGGCGTAGTGATCGACGGCACGCGGCACATCTATCCGCAGCAGCGTCGAGAAATCACGCTGCGCCTGACCAATGACGATCAGCGAGCGCCGCGCCTGGTCCAAGTGTGGCTGGACCAAGGCGACCCGGCGCAAGACCCCACCGGCAGCGACGTGCCGTTCAGCCTGTCGCCACCTGTGTTTCGCATGGACGCGGGCAAAAGCCAGGTAGTGCGACTGGTGTATACCCAGGACCCACTGCCGGATGACCGCGAATCGTTGTTCTGGCTCAACGCCTTGGAGATACCGCCCAAGGTCAACGTGGCACCGGGCAGCCCGCAAGAGGCCCCTTCGAACCACCTGCAGTTCGCTTTTCGTATCCGCACCAAAGTGTTTTTCCGCCCGGCCCAATTGCCGGGCTCCGCGGACGAGGCGCCCACCCACTTACGCTGGACCCTGCACCGGAGTGCCCAGGGGCCGCTACTGGAAGTGCACAACCCATCGGCTTATCACGTGACCTTCAATGAGGTTGCCTTGGCCATGGGCTCGGGCCCGGGTGCTCGCCTGTTACCGGCGGGAGAGGGCATGGTGCCCCCCGGCGGCAGCCTGAAGCTGCCCGTCAAGGATGTCGCACAAGCAATACCCGCCGACGCCCAGGTGCATTTCAAATACATCAATGATTACGGCGCATTCTCCGTGCCGCAGCGTGCTCCCCTGAAGTTCTGATCATGTATGCCTTATTGCAAATACCCGTTCACCGCTTTACGGCCTGGCTGTTTGCCAACCCCAACTTACTGCTGTGGCTGGGCCTGCTCAGTACCTTATTGATGTCGGCAGAAGCCGCGCCACTGGTGTTTGACATCGAGGCGTTCGCCAGCGGCCTGTCCTCTTCGGCAGATATCTCACGCTTCAATACCAGCAACGTGTTGGCGCCAGGTGTTTACCGCGTAGATGTGATGCTCAACGGGCAATCGATGGGGCGCCGCGAGATCACCTTCGCCCCCCTTGCCGGACAGGACGACGCCCAGCCTTGCCTGAACGCTGCCGAGCTTGGCCAACTGGGGGTTTCTGTGCAGGCGCTGGCGGATAACACCGAGCATGCCTGCCGGGATTTTGCCGAGTGGATACCCATGGCCAGCAGCCGCGTCGATATCGAGACCCTGACCCTGGATGTCAGCATCCCGCAGATCTATATCAACCGTTCCGCGCGCGGCTACATTGACCCGTCTGAATGGGACAATGGCATTGACGCCGCGCTGCTCAACTACAACTTCAGTGCCGCGACGGCGACAGCGGGCGCCGGTGAGGATCGTGGCTACCTGGGCCTCAACGGCGGTCTCAACCTGGGCGACTGGCGACTGCGCCATCAGGGTGGGCAGGCGTGGGCATCCGGTAGCGGCCTGGCGCGTTATCAACACACCGCCACCTACCTGCAACGGTCCCTTGGCGCCTGGCGTTCACAACTGACCGTCGGCGACAGCTTCAGCAGTGGCCAGATCCTCGACGGTGTGCGTGTACGCGGCATCACCCTGGCCACCGATGACCGCATGCTTGCCCAGTCGCAACAAGGCTATGCGCCTCAGGTGCGAGGCATTGCCGACAGCAATGCAACGGTGACAGTGCGCCAGAACGGCTACACCCTCTACGAAACCACAGTGGCCCCGGGGCCGTTTGTCATCGATGACCTGTACCCCACCGGGTACGGCGGCGACCTGCACGTCAGCGTCACCGAGGTCGACGGCCGGCGCAGCAGCTTCGTGGTGCCTTACTCCGTGGTGCCTTACCTGCTGCGTGACGGTGCCAGCCACTACAGCGTGACCTTGGGGCAGTTGCAGCAATACGGCGTCAGCGATGCCAGCCCGCTGATCTTGCAGGGTACGCTGCAGCATGGCCTGGGCGATCGTCTGAGCGCCTATGGTGGCAGTACGCTTTCCCCAGGCTACGGCCAGGCCAAAGCCGGCCTGGCGATGAGTACTCCGATTGGCGCGTTCTCCCTCGACAACACCCACTCGCGCACTCAGGTTCGGGGGCTGGGCGTCGTCGGCGGGCAAAGCTGGGGCCTGGCCTATAACAAGAACCTGCCGTTCTCGGGAACGCACTTTGCGCTGGGCGCCTATCGTTTCTCCACGGACGGGTACCTGAACCTGCCTGATGCGCTCAATGTGCGGGAACTGGCCCGCCAAGGCGGGAGTATCAACAGTTACGCCAGGCAGAAAAGCCGCCTCGACCTGACAATCAGCCAGCAGTTGGGCGCAGGCTCGCTGAGCCTGTATGGCAGCTCCATCGACTACTGGGCGGGCCGCCAAGGGCGCCAGACATCCTTCACTCTCAGTTATGCGGCTAATTGGAAGTCACTCAACTGGAACCTTTCGGCGCAGCGCTCGCGTGTCAGTGAAACCCATCAATTGAACGATCACGAGCGCAGCGACGAAATCTTTTTTGGCCGGTCGGCGCAAGCCGGGCGCGTGGATAATCACCTGGTGCTGACACTGTCCATGCCATTGGGCGCAGGAACGCGTGCGCCAACCCTGAGCAGCAGCCTGTCGCACGATGCTGGCGATTCACGCGGCAGCCAGCATCAGGTGGGAATCAATGGTTTGCTGGGTGACACCGGTGAAGCCAGCTACGGGCTGACTGGCAGCCGTGGCACGGGCCACCAGCAAGGCTCCAGCTTCAATGCCTACGCGGGCTATCGCAGCCGGGCTGCGAGCCTGCGGGCCGGCTACGCCCAGGCCCGCGACAGTTCGCAACTATCCATGAGTGCCGATGGCGGGCTGATAGCCCACGAGGGTGGCGTGACCTTCGCGCAAAACCTCGGTGAAGCCTCGGCACTGGTGTATGCGCCGGATGCACAAGGTGCCCGGCTCGGCAGCAGCGGGGCGCGTATCGATAAGCAGGGTTATGCGGTGCTGCCAGCCCTCAGGGCTTATCAGCGCAATGAAGTAGATATCGATCCCGAGGGCATGCCCATGGATGTCGAACTCAAGGAATCGAGTCACGCCGTGGTGCCGACGCTGGGAGCCGTCTCACTGGTCAGGTTCGAGACCGTCAGTGGCCGTGCCGTGGTGATCAAGGCCACTCATATGGGTGGCAAGCCGTTGCCATTTGCCGCGCAAGTGTTTGACGAGCGCGGCGTCGAAATCGGCGTGATCGGCCAGGCTGGCAAGGCTTTTGTGCGCGGGGTTGCCGACCAGGGGCGGTTGACGGTGCGCTGGAATGCAGGGGCGGCTGACCAGTGCTTCATCCATTACCGTCTGCCGCCGCGCAGGCCCGAGCAACGCCAGGAAAGCGCGGACCAGTTGGTCAGTCAATGTGCCGACCATGGTGATGCGGACGAGGAGCGCAGTTGATGACTCATCGATTGCTCCGCGTGCTGCTTGGCCTGGCCCTGGCGGTGCAGACAGTATTGGCCCATGGGGAAATCGTCATTGACCGCACGCGCATCATTTACCCGGCCAGCGCCGCTGGGGTAACGGTCAACCTGCACAATGAGGCCGACGGCCCGCGATTGGCCCAGGTGTGGATCGATGCGGGGGACCCGCAGGTCGCGCCCGAGTCCAGTGATGTGCCCTTTACGGTGACCCCGCCGATCCTGCGCCTGGATGCCGGCAAGCACCGCGCATTGCGGGTGATGTACCACGCGACCCAAGACAAGGCCATGGCCGTGCCTCAGGAGTTGGTGTACTGGCTGAATGTGCTGGGGATCCGCCCGTCTGTCGACACCGGCAACCAGCTGCAATTTGCCTTTCGCACACGGATCAAGCTCTTCCTGCGCCCGGACGCGTTGCCAGGCCAAGCGCAGCAGGCGGTGGATACGTTGCAGTGGCGCCTGGCGGGCGACGGCCCGGTCCTGCAGGTGCGCAATCCCAGTGCCTTTCATGTGACGCTTTCCAGCGTATTGCTGACCGTGGATGGCGTCGAGTACCACAGTGAGGCCCCGCCGATGCTGTTGCCGCGCTCGGTTGCCCGCATCGTGCTGGAGGGCCCGGCGCCGTGGGGGCAGGGTACGGTCGCGCTGCGATTTACCACCCTGGATGACCATGGCATGACGCGTACGCACACAGTGTCTTTGGGGCACACGAAGGATTTGGCGATATGAACGGTGTCCGGCAATTTACGTTCAGGTTTTTACAGATTGGCGTGTGCTTGAGTATTTGCGCAGTCGCGATGGACGCACAGGCGCATTTCAATGCAGGCGTCTGTACCCCCCAAGCCCCGGTGACGCTGTTCGTCCCGCCCATCACCCTGCCTGACAACCTGCAGGTGGGCGAGGCGATTGGCTACCCAAGTGGCTATGACTTCGCCGGCAATGGCTTTGTCATGCGGTGCCGCTACACCGACTGGCCATTGTCGCAGCCGGTGTCGGCCAACCTCAGCGTGGTCAATTCGCCGGCGACCGGCATGACGTTCAACGCAAATGGGCTGACGTTGCCCGTCTATGCGACCAGCTACCCTGGCGTCGGGTTCGTCATGATGGCCGGGGATCCGTCCCAGCATTTGAAGGTCATCACCCACACCGGCGTCACGCTGTTGGACACCAAGCACAACAAACCCAATGGCTGGGGCCTGCAAGGGCGCGTGTATCTGGTGGCGACGGGCCCGATCACCTCGGGCACCATCCCTGGGAACACAGTCGCCAGGTATATGCTGACCAATGTCAATATCGAAAGCCCCGGCGCTGCCTCGGTCAACTTTGCCGATACGGTGATATTGCCGCCGCAAAAGCCAACTTGCCGGGTGACCACGCCGTCGCTTGCAATGCCGCTGGGGCAGGTGCCCAGCCGTGATTTCAAGGGAGTCGGCAGCAGCGCCGGCAGCGTTAGTCGCGACATAACCCTGGACTGTGCCGGCGGCACCGGCGGCATCCTGGATGTATGGATCACCGTGACTGACCAGACGGAACCCGGCAACCGCAGTAACCAGTTGTCCTTGACCCGCAACTCGCACGCCCGCGGCGTCGCCCTGCAATTGCTCAGTGGCGATCGGTTGGTAAGCTATGGGCCCGATTCCTCCGGCGTGGGCAACCCGAACCAATGGCAGGTCGCAAACACGGGCAACGGCGCCCTGACGATTCCCTTGACCGCCCGTTACGTTCAAACCGCGTCGACCATCAAGCCTGGTACCGCCAACGGCCTGGCCTCGTTTACCCTGAGTTACCGGTGAGCCCCGGGATCAGGGTACAGCGTTTGCGCCAGTGCGATAAACGCCAGGGTTGCGGGAGAGGCCTGGCGGCGATCCAGCACCGCCAGGCCTATGCGGCGCGGTACGCCCGGTGACAACGGGCGGGCAACGTAGCGCTGGTCGGCATCGGCCGGCAGTGAGCCCTGGGCCACGATACTCAGGCCGTCGCCGCGGCTTACAGCTTCCAGGGTAGTAAGTAGCTGAGTGCAGCGATAACGCACTTTAGGTTGCAACTGCGCTTCACCAAACAACCGCGTGACCAGCTCTGCTGAGCCTGCCTCGGTCAGGATGAACGGGTCATCGCACAACGCTTTCAAAGGTACCGCCATGCTTGCCGCCAAGGCATGGCCGACCGGTATCAGCGCCACCAGTTGGTCTTCGAGCAGGGCCACGGTGTCGAAGCGTTCCTGCTCCAGTACCACGAAGCCCACATCCACCCGGCGCTGATCCAGCCATTGAACGACCTGCCGGTCCGGCCCTTCGTCTATATGTACCTCGATACCCGGATAGTCCCTTCGAAAGTGGCTGAGAATGGTTGGTAGCAAACGGTTCGAAGCGGTGGGGCCGAACGACCCTATACGCAATGTACCGCGCTTCATCCCGCGGGCATCGGCGGCTTCCTGCTGCAAGGTGTTGGCCAGGCCCAGCATGCCCCGTGCGCGCCCAAGTAACTGCGCGCCGATATCGCTCAGTTCCACCAGGGTCTGGTGCCGGCGAAACAACTCTACCCCCAGTTCCTGCTCCAGGGCCTTGATCGCATGGGACACCGCCGATTGGCTGATGCCCAGGCGATGCGCCGCACTGGTGAAGCCTCGGAGTTCGGCGACCAGGGAGAAGATTTCCAGCTGGGTCAGGGTCATGAGTAAAGCCTTGTTTTACGATGAGAGATCATTAGTAAAAGAATAGTCCCATCCTTTCTCACGTTGAGCACATTCTTATGCATGCCCGCGAAGGCCTCACTTACCTGAAGCTGGCCGCTGTCACCATGATCTGGGGCGGGACCTTCGTCGCCGGGCGCTTTCTGGCCGATCACGTGGACCCGCTGCTCGCGGCCTGCCTGCGGTTTATCCTGGCCAGCCTCGCGTTGCTGCTGTTCCTGGCCTGCGCGCGCATCCCACTGGCGCGCCCAACTACAGGGCAAATGGCGCGGCTGGTACTGCTGGGCCTATGCGGCATCTTTTTCTACAACCTGTGTTTTTTCTATGGCCTTCACTACATCAATGCGTCGCGGGCGTCCTTGATCGTGGCATTGAACCCGGCAGTGATCGGCCTGGCGTCCTGGTTGTTGTTCAAGGAGCGCCTGGGCCGGGCCAAGTGGCTGGGTATCGGGCTGTGCCTGGTGGGGGCGGCTGTGGTGATCGTGAGCCGCAATCCCAACCTCATGCAGGGGGCCCGCAACGCTTGGCTCGGTGACCTGTTGATCCTGGGCTGCGTAATGGCCTGGGGGGCCTATTCGCTGCTGTCTCGGGAACTCAACCAGACGTTGGGGCCGGTGCAAACCGTCACTTGGTCGGTGCTGTGGGGTACGCTGATGTTGACCCTTGCCACCCTCGCCACCGGTCGGCTGACGCTGCAAGGTTTCAGCGCGCTGCAGCTGGCGCAGTGGTACAGCCTGCTGTACCTGGGTGTGCTGGGTTCGGCCCTGGCCTATATTGGTTACTACGACGGCATCCGGCGAATCGGCGCGACCCGCTCCGGGGTGTTCATCGCCCTCAACCCGCTGACAGCGGTGATATGTAGCGCGTTGCTGCTGGACGAAGCCTTGACGGTGCCGATGCTGGCGGGTGGCGCGGTCATCCTGTTGGGCATCTACCTGTGCAACAAACCCCTTGCGCGGGGCAGGGCAATGGGGATTTGATAAGAGTACGGACAAACCTGGTTACGCTGTGTAGAATCAGTTTACGCATACAAGAATATGGACTTGCGCTCACGCAAGCCTCGGCCGTCAGAGACTGATGACACCATGAAGCTACTTGGCTCCCCCCTCATCTTTGGTGACTTCCTCGCCCGCAGCGTGCGAGGCCTTTCTTGTGCGCCACCCTCCAGCCTCATCCTTGCTTGCAACTAAACAATTGCTACCCACAAGAATGATGAGGCACCGAACATGACCGACCAACTCGACAACCCAATGGGCCTGATGGGCTTTGAATTCATCGAATTTGCATCGCCCACCCCAGGCACCCTGGAGCCGATCTTCGAGATCATGGGTTTCACCAAAGTGGCGACCCACCGTTCCAAGAACGTGCACCTGTATCGCCAGGGCGAGATCAACCTGATCCTCAACAACGAACCCGATAGCCTCGCTTCTTACTTCGCGGCCGAGCATGGCCCGTCGGTGTGCGGCATGGCGTTCCGCGTCAAGGACTCGCAACAGGCCTACAAACGTGCCCTGGAGCTGGGCGCCCAGCCGATCCACATCGACACCGGCCCGATGGAGCTGAACCTGCCGGCGATCAAAGGCATTGGCGGTTCGCCGTTGTACCTGATCGACCGGTTCGGCGAAGGCAACTCGATCTACGACATCGACTTCGTCTACCTCGAAGGGGTTGATCGCAACCCGGTAGGCGCTGGCCTGAAGGTCATCGACCACCTGACCCACAACGTCTATCGCGGGCGCATGATCTATTGGGCCAACTTCTACGAGAAGCTGTTCAACTTCCGCGAAGCGCGTTATTTCGATATCAAGGGCGAGTACACCGGCCTGACCTCCAAGGCCATGAGCGCGCCGGACGGCAAGATCCGTATCCCGCTGAACGAGGAGTCGTCCAAGGGTGCCGGGCAGATCGAAGAGTTCCTGATGCAGTTCAACGGTGAGGGTATCCAGCACGTCGCGTTCCTCACTGACGACCTGGTCAAGACCTGGGATGCACTGAAGAAGATCGGCATGCGCTTCATGACGGCGCCGCCAGACACGTATTACGAAATGCTCGAAGGCCGCCTGCCGAACCACGGTGAACCAGTGGACCAGTTGCAATCGCGCGGCATCCTGCTGGACGGCTCGTCGATTGCCGGTGACAAGCGTCTTCTGTTGCAGATCTTCTCGGAAACCCTGATGGGCCCGGTGTTCTTCGAGTTCATCCAGCGCAAAGGCGACGATGGGTTTGGCGAGGGCAACTTCAAGGCACTGTTCGAGTCGATCGAGCGCGACCAGGTGCGTCGTGGCGTATTGACCGCCGACTGATCCATGTGAGGCCGGGCAGGCTGTTCCGGCGCTTCAAGCACAGGCTCCGTATCGAAAGGTACGGAGCCTTTTTTTGCCTGCCAAACAGGTCTGACCGATCTTGTAACAGACAAATCCTCGGGGCAGGGGAACGGCGTCGTCATGGCTTCCACTCAGGAGTGACGCAAGAGCTGATCTTCTCCTGTGTCGCAACCTTGCGTTTCGCGAACCCCAATTGTGAGGAAAGACTGATTATGACAAAACAAACTCTGGCGGCTGCAGTGCTCGCTTTGTGCGGCTTCGCTGCCAGCTCCGCGCATGCGGCAGACGGTACCATCACGATCACCGGCTCGGTCAGTGGCACCACCTGCACCATCAGCGGCGGTACCGGGGCCTCGCCAGGCTCAGGCGCTAACTTTCCGGTAGTGCTTGACCGCGTACAAACCTCGGCTCTCAAGGCAGCAGGCGATACGGCAGGCGCCAAGCGCTACTTTGTGTATGTGGGCGGCTCGGGCGGGTGCCCGGACGGTACCAAGGTCGCCGTACGTTATGAACCGACCAGCCCTGGCATCAACCCGGCAACCGGCAACCTGCGTAACACGGCAACGGCGACACCCGCCTCCCGGGTAGAGGTACAAATTCTCGATGGGGCTTCCAACACGCCAATGGACTTGCGCACAGGTAATAACTCGACCGTTGCCACCGTTACCAGTGGTCTGGCGACCTTGCCGTTTTACGCACGCTACATCGCCAACGGCGGAGCGGCAGGCGCGGGCAATGTCACCAGCAGCGTGCAGTACTCGGTCACCTTTCCTTGATGCAGCCAGGCTGATGACCACTGCGTTTGTTGCCTGAGATCCTCGCTCGACCCAGTGGTCGGGCGCAGGACAACCGTTTTCAAGGATTACCTGATGCAGGATTTACTGATGATCTTGAGTCGTCGTGTGGTGCGGGTCGCGCTGAGCCTGGCCTTGGGGATGGCATCGCACACGGTGCACGCGGGAGTGGTTATCGACGGTACGCGACAGATTTACCCCGAGCCGCGACGTGAGGTCACCGTGCGAGTAACCAATGATGACAAACACGCGCCCCGCCTGGTCCAGGCGTGGCTGGACGCGGGTGACGCGCAGGAAGCGCCGACACTGAGCGATGTGCCTTTCGTCCTGTCTCCTCCGGTATTTCGCCTGGACGCCGGCAAAAGTCAGTCCATGCGCCTGTCCTACACCAAGGCACCGCTGCCGACGGATAGAGAGTCGCTGTTCTGGTTGAACGTACTCGAAGTGCCTGGCGCTGCCAGTGAGTTTGACCCCACGCTTGAAGACAGCCAGCGGAATCACTTCAAGTTCGCGTTTCGTATCCGCACCAAAGTGTTTTTTCGTCCGGCGCAGTTACCTGGAACACCCGAGGAGGCGCCTGGGCTGTTGCGCTGGTCCGTGGAACGGGGCGCCCAAGGCAGCGTGATACAGGTGCATAACCCCTCGGCGTATCACGTCACCTTCAACGACATTGTCCTGCTCATGGGCTCTGGTCCCGAAGCGGAAAAACTGTCCCTGACGGAGGGCATGGTGGAGCCAGGAGGCACGTTGAAGGTGCCGGTGCCGAAAGCCGCGAAGGTAATACCCGCCGATGCGCGGGTGGATTTCACTTACATCAACGATTTCGGCGGCTTTTCATCCGCGCAGCCTGCTGTATTGCACCGCTGAAAGCGGCCCCTAAACGTTGCTGATGGCAAGCAAACGTACATTTCTCAGCGTCCACTGAAGTCATAACTATGCCTAGTCACATCCAAGTACGGGTGCATCGCTGCGCCCCGATTTTGCCATTCCAGCATCGCACGATAATGCTGGGCGGTTTGATGAGTGCGGCCGTGATCGCCAGCGATGTCGCGCTTGCGGCTGAGTTGAGCTTTGATCTGAACGCATTCTCCAGTGGCCTGGCGTCGTCGGTTGACACGTCACGGTTCAATACCAGCAACCAGATGAGCCCTGGCATATACCGCGTAGATATCGTAGTCAACGGCCAGACCCTGGGGCGCAGGGAGGTGGAGTTTGTTGCGGCCCATGCAAAGACCGGGGCGCAGCCGTGCTTGAGTCGTGAAGTATTGGAAAAAATCGGTATCGCGATGGATAAAGTCGATACTGATGCCCATGGGCGCGAACTCTCGAACCCTGCCGCCGCCGGCCAGTACTGCGGCGACCTGGGGCAGTGGATTCCGATGGCATCCAGCACGTTCGATCCGGGTGCACTCGAGTTGGCGGCCAGCGTGCCGCAGGCCTACATGAAGCGTTCCATGCGCGGCTACATTGACCCCGAGTTGTTGGATGAGGGCATTGCCGCCGGGCTGCTCAATTACAACTTCAGTACCAATACGGTCACCGCAGGTGAAGGTGACGGTCGTACTTACCTGGGCCTCAATGCCGGTATCAACCTGGGTGCATGGCGCTTGCGACATCAGGGCGCCCAGGCCTGGAGCAACCGCACTGGCTTTGAGACTTATCAGAACACGTCCACTTATGTACAGCGCAGCATCATCCCCTGGCAGTCACAACTGACCCTCGGAGACACCTTCAGCAACGGACAGATTGTCGACGGGGTGCGCGTGCGGGGCGTCACTCTGGCCACCGACGACCGGATACGCCCGCAGACGCAGCAAGGTTACGCACCGCAGGTTCGGGGGACGGCCGACAGTAATGCAACGGTCACGGTCAGCCAGAACGGCTACACCATTTATGAGACCACGGTGCCGCCCGGCCCCTTTGTTATCAGTGACCTGCATGCCACCGGCTACGGTGGTGATTTGATCGTCAGCGTGACCGAAGTCGACGGGCGTCGGAACACCTTCGTCGTGCCGTACTCGGTGGCCCCGCAGTTATTGCGCGCCGACGCGACAAAGTACAGCGCCACCTTGGGTAAGGTGCAGCAAAAGGGCGTTGATGCGAAGGGCGCCAACGTCTTTCAAGGCACTTTGCAGCACGGTTTGACCGATGATCTGACGGTCTACGGTGGCGGTAGCGTTTCCAAAGGCTATGAACAGGGAAAGCTCGGTATCGCGTTGAATACGTCCTTCGGTGCGTTCTCTCTGGACACTGCCACCTCCCATACCGAGGTGCCCGATCATGGGCGCCAGTCCGGGCAAAGCCTGGGGCTGGGTTACAACAAAAGCCTGCCGGCCTCGGGTACGCATTTTGCGCTGGGTGCGTATCGGTTCTCCACCGAGGGTTACCTGAACCTGCAGGATGCACTGAATGTGCGCGAAATCGCGAGCCGGGCAGGTGACATCAACAGCTATGCCCGGCAAAAAAGCCGGCTCGACATGACAGTCAGCCAGCAGTTGGGTATCGGCACCTTGAGCTTGTACGGCAGCTCCGTCGACTATTGGGGAGGACAGGAAGGGCGCCAGGTTTCATTCACCGCCAGCTATGGCTCGACCTGGAACAAGGTCAACTGGAACCTGTCGGCACAGCGTTCCAGGGTCCAGGACACGCGACAACTGACCCAAAGCGAGCTCAGCGACGATGTGTTTTTCGGGCGTATCGGCCAACCCGGGCGTATCGATAACCGCTACATGCTCACACTGTCGATGCCGCTGGGGGGCGAATCGCGAGCGCCGACGATCAATACTTCGTTCTCCCGGGACACCGGTGATACACGGGGCAGCCAGCAGCAGGTGGGCATCAACGGGTTCCTGGGCGAGGACACCGCGCTCAACTACGGTGTTTCAGCCAGCCGCGCAACCAGTGAAAGCACGCACACCGGCCAGTTCAACACCTATGCCGGCTATCGCACGGATGCCACCCAACTGCGTGCCGGATATAGCCAGAGCCGCGATAGCTCGCAGCTTTCGTTTGGCGCCGATGGTGGGGTGGTCGTTCATGCCGAAGGTATCGCGTTCTCGCAAAGCCTAGGCGAAGCCTCGGCGCTGGTGCATGTGCCAGGTGCAGAAGGGGCCAGGCTCGGGGGGAGCAGCGGTGCACGGGTCAACAGCAGCGGGTTCGCTGTCGTGCCCAATCTGACGGCGTTCCAGAATAATACGGTGGAAATCGATCCGGAAGGCATGTCGATGGATGTAGAGCTCCAGGAGTCGACGCGCAACGTCGTACCGACCTCGGGCGCAGTATCGCTGGTCAAGTTCGACACGCTCAGTGGTCGGGCGGTACTGGTCAAGGGCGTCCACGAGAATGGCAGCCCGCTGCCATTTGCAGCACAGGTATTTGATGCGCAAGGGCGTGAGGTAGGTGTGGTGGGGCAGGCCAGTAAAGCCTTCGTCCGAGACATCCCGCAGGAAGGTCGTCTGACCGTCAAGTGGGGCAGCAAAATCGCCGAGCAGTGCGATATCTACTACCACATGCCGCCAATCACCGAGGGCCAACGACAGGCCACTACCGATTACCTTCAGGGGGTGTGCGTGGCAAGCCAAGGGCGCCAGGTTGCGGGGCAGCTATGAGTGAGTGCCGATGGATGACTGTTGCGGCGCATGACTTATTCGATATGACAGAGGTGTTGTTTTCATGACTAGGTTTTCACTTGCCAGCGTGGTGCTGGGAGGATGGATGGTGGCGCTGGAAGCTCAAGCGATCACCTGTGCCCCCGGCCCGGCGGTGAATATTTCCATTCCCCCGATCACGGTTGCGGCCGGGCAGCAAATCGGGCAGGTGGTCGGGTCCGCCAATGGCTATCGCTTCGACAGTCCTCCATCGTCCGCGCTTCGGTGTACCACACGAATTGCTTTAGGGGCACAGGCCAGGCTGGCACTGGTCAATAGCACGCCGACGGGCCGGACATTTTTCGCTAGCGGGCTTTCAATGCCAGTGTATGCCACCAATGTGCCTGGGGTGGGGTTTGCCCTGATGGCGAGGGACCCGAACCGGCCGTTCATGGCCATCAACACGGCAGGTGTCACACTCATTGTTGGAGATGCCAGAGCAAGACCCATCGTCCTTGGGCTTGATACCCGAATTTATTTTGTCGCCACAGGCGCCATAACGGGTGGCACGATCACCGCCAGAAACATTGCAAGGTATACGATCACCGGCACGCCCATCACCGGCGCTGGCTATTACGCAGTGAACTTCTCCAACGTCACCATCAATGCGCCACGAAAACCCACCTGCAGGGTCTCAACACCTTCGGTCGCCATGCCTATGCCGGCCGTGGCTGCTCGTGATTTTCGCGGCGTGGGCAGTTTCGCCGGCAGCGTGACCCGCAATATCACACTGTCATGTGCGGGTGGCATCGGCGGGGCAACGCGTGACGTATTTGTGACGGTGACAGACCAGACCGTGCCGGCTAATCGCAGCGACGTACTGTCCTTGACCCGTACCTCTATGGCCAGTGGCGTTGCTCTGCAATTACTACGGGGGAACACGCTGGTGCGCTACGGGGCTGACTCCACGACGATTGGGAACCCTAATCAGTGGCTGGTCGGCAGTACTGGCAATGCGACTGTCCAGATCCCTTTGACCGCACGTTATATCCAGACCGCCTCCTCGATCCGTCCCGGCAGCGCGAACGGGTTGGCGTCATTCACAATGAGCTACCGATGAGCAGCGCGCTTTGGCGCGGGGGCCTGGGCGTGCTGATGAGCTTGCAGGCAATCGCCGTGCAGGGCGAAATCGTGATTGACCGCACGCGTGTCATCTACCCGGTTACCGCGCGCACGGTGGTGGTCAATCTGCACAATGAGGCTGACGGTCCGCGCCTAGTGCAAGCGTGGATCGATGATGGCGATGCGATGGCGGCACCCGAGAACAGTGATGTGCCGTTCACGATTACGCCACCCATCGCCCGTATGAACGCGGGTACCGGGCGCGCCTTGCGGATCATGCATGATCAAACGCCAAAACAGGTGGCAGACCGGGAGTCGGTGTACTGGCTGAACGTACTGGCAATCAGACCGAGCGTTGAGGCATCCGATGAAACCAACGCCCTGCAATTTGCCTTTCGTACGCGGATCAAGCTTTTCCTCCGGCCCGCCCAATTGCCGGGAAAGGTGCAGGACGTGGTTCATGCGCTTCAATGGTGCCTAAGCCGAGGGGACGACGTGGGGTTGGAGGTGCTCAACCCCACGGCGTATCACGTGACCTTGTCTGGTGTGGTTTTGACACTCGGTGGTGTGGAGCATCACAGCGAAGATCCGCCGATGGTTGCACCTTATGCTACTGCACGGGTTGCGATACCTGAGTTGCCTAGCGGCGACCTATCCGGCCCGCAATTACAGTTCACCACCTTGGATGATGATGGGGCTACTCAACATCATCAAGCACAGTTGCAGTTTGTCGACTGTTCGTCGGTCAAACCCTACGCTGCCGCACCAGATGCTTGAACCCTTCGAACACCAGCACCATGACCGCGATCCAGATCGGGATGTAGGTCAGCCATTGGCCTGCCTTGATCCCTTCACCCAGCAGCAGCGCCACCACCAGCAACAGCACTGGCTCGACATAACTGAGCAGCCCGAACAGGCTGAACGCAAGCAGCCGGCTGGCGATGATATAGCTCACCAACGCCGAAGCGCTGATCAGACCCAGTATCGGGATCAGCGCATACAAATTGGGGTGGGCATCCATCACTGCAAAGCCCTGTTCGCCGCTTTGCACAAACCACCATGCCACCGGCAGCATCAGCGCCATGTCCAGCCACAGGCCGCCCAGGTGGTCGGTCTTGAGGTATTTACGCACGATAAAGTACAGCGGGTAACCGATGATCACCACCAGCGTCGCCCAGGAGAACCCACCGGCCTGGTATAACTCGTTGAGTACCCCGAGCCCGGCAAAAAACACCGCGATCTTTTGCAGGTAGGAAAGCTGTTCGCCCCACGCCAGGCGCCCGGTGAGCACCATGGTCAGCGGCAGCAGGAAGTAACCGACCGACACATCCAGGCTGCGCCCGTTCAGTGGCGCCCACATGAACAACCACAGCTGCACGCCGAGCAAGGCCGACGACACCAGCACACCGCCGATCAGCCGTGGCTTGGCCGCGAGCATGCGCAGCAGTTCCCAGACCCGGCGCCACTCGCCGCTGACAAGCATGAACACCGTCATGCAGGGCACGGTGAGCAACATGCGCCAGCCGAAAATCTCCAGGCCACTCAAGGGCGTTAGCAGTGATGTGAAGTAATACATCACGGCAAACAACACCGAAGCCAAGACCGATAACACCACACCTTTAGACACGTTGTCCTCGCGAAAGCCAATTATTGCGCGGGTAGTCTACAGGCGTGCCAATCGACCGGATACAAAATGCCCGACATCGTTGAAGCCGGGCGAGGACGAATGCCCCGGCGTGACCAGCGAATCAATGAACGCCTCGTCTTCAGCGCTGATCTTCACCGCCAGCGCCCCGGTGTAGGCGTCCCACTGCGCCTCGGTCCGTGGCCCGACAATCGCCGAGCTTACCGCCGCATTGTTCAGCACCCAGGCGATTGCGAACTCGACGATCCCCACGCCACGCCCTTGGGTGTATTGCTGGATCTGCTGGGCAATGCGCAGTGATTCAATTCGCCACTCGGTTTCCAGGATGCGTTTATCCTGGCGCGCGGCACGGCTGCCGGGCTCGGGCGTGACATCCGGTGCGTACTTGCCGCTGAGGACCCCTCGGGCCAGTGGACTGTACGGCACCACTCCCAGGCCGTAGGCCGCTGCAGCGGTGATCTGCTCGACCTCGGCCTGGCGATTGACGATGTTATACAGCGGCTGACTGATGATGGGTTTATCGACGCCCAGGCGTTCGGCCACGCGAATCACTTCAGCGATGCGCCAACCCCGGTAATTGGACAGGCCCCAATAGCGGACCTTGCCCTGGCGGATCAGGTCACCCATGGCGGACACGGTGACCTCCAACGGCGTGTCGTGGTCTTCGCGGTGCAGGTAGTAGATGTCCAGGTAGTCGGTATCCAGGCGTGCCAGGCTGGCGTCCAGCGCGTTGAACAGACGCTTGCGGCTCAAACCGCTGCGGTTGGGCACGCCGTCGGTAGGGCCGAAGCCGACCTTGGAGGCCACCACCCAGTCCTGGCGGTTGCGTGCAATCGCCTCGCCGACGATTTCCTCGGAGCGCCCGCCTGTATACAGGTCCGCCGTGTCGATGAAATTGATGCCCTGGTCCCAGGCCTTGTCGATGATGCGCAGCGAATCTTCGGTGCTGGTCTGTTCGCCAAACATCATGGTGCCGAGGGTCAGAGCGCTGACCTTTAACCCGGACTGGCCCAATGTGTGGTAATTCATGCAAAGCTCCTCACGGAAATGTAAGTGATGCAATACCAGCCCCGAGCGCTCTGGAACAAGCCCTGGGGGCATTTCTTCATGTGCGTAGCAAAGTCAGGCAGCGGGCCTGTAAAAAACGGTGCAGCACTTTCACGCGTTCCGACACTTGCAGGCGGTGCGGGCACATCAGGTTGAACGGCGAGGGTTCGCCTTGCCAGTCGGGTAGCAAGGGTACCAACCGCCCAGCCTGGATATCACGGGCCACATCCAGGTTGGCCTTATAGGCAATGCCATGCCCCGCCAACGCCCAGCGGCGGACAATCTCGCCGTCATCGCTGAGGTAGTCACCGCTCACCTCGACTTCTTGAAGCAACGCCCCCTGGCGGAAATACCAGGTGCTATTGGCCTGGCCCCGGCGCATATAGCGCAGCGTGCTGTGGTGGGCCAAATCTTCGGGCGTATGCGGAGTACCGTGGCGCGCCAGGTAGTCGGGGCTGGCGCAGGCAATGCGATGGTGATCGGGTACCACCGGCAGGGCCACCAGGCTGGAGTCTCTAGGCACGCCAAAGCGCAAGGCGATGTCGACCGTGTCGCGAAACAAGTCGGCATTGCTGTCGTTGAGCAACAGTTGCAGACGGATGGTGGGGTGCTCCAGCTTGAACTCATCCAGCCAGCCCAGCAGCACATTGCGACCAAAGTCCGAGGGCGCGGCCAACTGCAATAAACCACTGAGGCTTTGGCCCTGTTGCTTGATGGCGTGCTCGCCGTCCGACAGCGCCTCCAGTGCCACCCGCACACTGTCCAGGTAACGCCGGCCTTCTTCGGTCAGGCGCATGCTGCGGGTGGAGCGGGCGAGCAGGCGGATGCCGAGGCGGGTTTCAAGGCGCTTGAGGGCAATGCTGGCCGCCGCCGGCGTGAGGCCAAGGCCACGGGCGGCGGCCGTCAGGCTGCCGGTGTCCGCGCTGCGCACGAAGACTTCAAGGTCGAGAATGGAGCTCATTGATAAAAATCCTTTAAAGATCTTGTCGTTTTACCCGGATTTTTCATCGATTACCAAGCTGGGAAGATGAACGCTCACTTTCTGACCCAGGTAGTTTTCTCATGACCTCTTCTCTGAGCGGTAAAACCATCATCGTCATCGGCGGCAGCAGCGGTATCGGCGCGGCAGTGGCCCAGGCAGCCTTGGCGCGAGGCGCGCATGTGATCGTGGCCGGGCGCCGCTTGGCGCCAGGTTCCGACAGCGGGCTGCGTAGCGAGCCGGTGGACGTCACCGACAGCGCCTCGTTAAAGCAACTGTTCGAAACCGTGGGGCGCTTTGACCATCTGGTCTACACCTCGGGGCCTTCGGTGCGGGCCAAGCCTTTGATCGAAACAGACCTGGATGAAGCCCGGGACAACTTCGATGTGAAGCTCTGGGGCGCACTACGCGCCATTCAACACGCGCTGCCCTTTTTGCACGAACAGGGCAGCATCACCCTGACCTCGGGCCAGCTGGGGCGCAAGTTGGCGACAGGGCAGTTCATCAAGACGGGCATTAACGCTGCGACCGAGGCCTTGGGCAAGCAACTGGCCAAAGAACTGGCGCCGCGTCGAGTCAATGTGATCAGCCCAGGGGTGATAGACACACCGGCCTATGCAGGGCTTGGCCAAGAGCAACGTTTGGCAATGTTTGCCAAGGCGGGCCAAGGGTTGCCGGTTGGGCGGGTGGGGCAGGCTGAAGAAGTGGCGGCGGGGTATGTACTGGCCATGGAAAATGGTTTTATGACCGGTGCGGTAGTTGATATCGACGGTGGCGGCCTGTTGTAAATACATGGCCCAAGTGGGAGGGAGCAGACCCCTCCCACGTTGAAGGCGTCAGGCCTTGAGCGTGCGCGTCATCCGCAATGCCAGAACACTGCCGCCCACAATCACCGCCGCCAGCAGGTACAACGCCACATCCGTAGACCCGGTGGCATCCTTCACAAAACCCACGATATACGGGCTGAGAAAACCCGCCATCTGCCCCATGGAGTTGATCAACGCCAAGCCACCCGCCGCCGCACCCGCGCTGAGCATGGCGGTGGGCACCGGCCAGAACATCGGCAGGCCGGTCAGGGCGCCCATGGTGGCGATGGTCAGGCCGAGAATGGCGATAGCGGGCGTAGTGGCGAAGTTAACGGCGATCACCAGGCCAATGGCGCCCATCAACATCGGTACCACCAAATGCCAGCGGCGCTCCTTGCGCAGGTCGGCGGAGCGGCCCACCAGCAACATGAACACCGCCGCCAATAGATACGGAATCGCGCTGAGCCAGCCAATCACCAGGTTGTCGCTGAAGCCCATGTTCTTGATGATCGACGGCAGCCAGAAGTTGATCGCATACACCCCACTCTGGATGCAGAAGTAGATCAGACCGAATGCCCAGATCGCCAGGTTCTTGAACACTTCGGCCAGGGAGTCGCTGGTGGTTTTCGGCTTGTTTGCCAGGTCTGTGGCCTGGTCCGCTTCCAGTACCGCACGCTCGTGGGGTTTGAGCCACTTGGCGTTGGCGAAGCTGTCACTGAGCAGGAAGTAGGCGAGGGCGCCGAGGATCACGGTCGGGATGCCTTGCAGCAGGAACATCCACTGCCAGCCCGCCAAGCCACCTTGGCCTGCGGCAAAGTGATTGAGAATCCAGCCGGAAAACGGGCTGCCGAGCAAACCGGACACCGGTATCGCCGACATGAACAGTGCCATGATTCGCCCACGGCGGAAGGTCGGGAACCACTGCGAAAGGTACAACACCACGCCGGGGAAGAAGCCCGCTTCAGCGGCACCGGTGAGCAGGCGCAGGGTGTAGAAATGCGTGGGCGTGGTCACAAACAGCAGGCATGTGGAGAGCGTACCCCACACGATCATCATCAATGCGATCCAGCGCCGCGGGCCAAAACGGGTCAGCGCCAGGTTGCTCGGCACGCCGCATAGCACGTAGCCGATAAAGAAAATCCCGGCTCCCAGGCCGTATACAGTTTCACTGAATTTCAACGCGTCGAGCATCTGCAGCTTGGCAAAGCCAACGTTTACCCGGTCGAGGTAATTGAACAGATAGCAGATAAAAATGAAGGGGATCAGGCGCAGGGTAATGCGCTTGTAGATGGCGTTTTTATCGTCATCGCTGGCCAGTGCGGCAGTGGCGCTCTGTGACATGGGATTCTCTCTTTATTATGATTTTTCGCGGTGCGAGGGTAACGTTGACCGCCCTGACAGTCTCGGTGACGTGAAGGGCAACTGTCTTTGTGCCGGCGCACAGTCAAGCCATCTTTGCGCTGTGCTGGTGAACAACCTTTTTCAGGAAATTAGCCCCATGTTCGAGCTGGATCATGCCCTGGCGCAGGAGATTGTCGATCGCACCATGGCAATCCTGCCCCATAACGTCAATGTCATGGACAGCCAGGGCTTGATCCTGGGCAGCGGCGAGCCGGAGCGTATCAATACCCGCCATGAAGGTGCCCAGCTAGTGTTGGCCAATGGGCGGGTGGTGGAAATCGACGGGCAGACCGCCAAGCATCTCAAGGGTGTGCAACCAGGAATCAATCTGCCGCTGCTGCATGATCAGCGCCTGATTGGCGTACTGGGTATCACCGGCGAGCCGGATGGGTTACGCACCTATGCCGAACTGGTGCGCATGACCGCTGAAATGCTGGTCAGCCAACGCCACCAGCAAGCCGAACAACAATGGCGGCGCCAGCGTTGCGATGATCTGCTGGCCCTGCTGTTGGCCGACAGCGGCGACTCCCCGCGCCTGGTGGACGAAGCCCAGCAACTGGGGCTCAAGCCACAACTGGCGCGCACGCCATACCTGTTTGAACTGGGCCCGGGCCAAACGGCGGAGGCCCTGAGCGCCTGGCTCGCCAGCCGCTACCCCGACAGTTGGTGCGTCAGCTCTGCGCAGTTTTCCTTGCTGTGGTGCCGACCTGCTGGGGTGCAGGTCGATAACCCCCGCTTGCTGGAAAAGCTCGACGGCCTGGGTTGGAACGTCCTGCGCGTGGCCATCGGCGGGCAAGCGGAGGGCTTGGCGGGACTGCGCCGCTGCTATCGGCGGGTGGGTGATCTGCTTGCTTATGGCCGCGATATCCTGCCGCAATCACGCCTGTTGACCCTCAACCGTTATCGCCTGCCGGTGATGCTGTGGCGTCATCGCAACGACGACGCCCTGGACGAATTGCTCAACCCGTTGCGCAAAGTGTTGGCCAAGGACAGCAACGGGCAACTGCTTGCCACGTTGCGCAGTTGGTGCGAGCACGATGGGCAAAGCCAGGCGTGTGCCGACGCCTTGGGCATTCACCGCAACAGCCTGCGCTACCGCATGGAGCGCATAGCCGAACTCAGCGGCGTAGACCCGCTGACGCTAGATGGGATGCTTGCCTTGTACCTGGGCGTCCAACTGCTGCCCCACCCCCTGTAGGAGCGAGCCTGCTCGCGAAAAACGTCAACGATAACGCAGGTTGCCGGATTCACCGCGGCGCGTTCCGGTCTTTCGCGAGCAAGCTCGCGCCTACAACGGGCATTGTAGAAATGAACAACAAACCCGCTCCACACTTGTGCATCGGCCCCGCGTCATTGCCCCAGCCAACTGGCAGCATGGGCGTTATAAAAACCGGAGAAAGCCCATGAAAATCGTGATCGCCCCCGACTCGTTCAAAGACAGCCTGAGTGCCGCAGGTGTCGCCCAGGCGATTGCCGAGGGGTGGGCCGAGGTCTGGCCGGATGCGCACGTGCTTCAATGCCCGATGGCCGATGGCGGTGAAGGCACGGTGGATGCGGTGCTCGCCGCGTGTAAGGGGCAATTGCGTCGGCAAACAGTCCGAGGCCCGCTGGGCGACAGCGTCGAAGCGCGTTGGGGATGGTTGGCGGACAGCCATACCGCGATGATCGAGATGGCCGAGGCCAGTGGTTTGCAACTCGTCGCGCCGGGGCAGCGCGACGCCTGTTCCAGTACCACCTATGGCACCGGCGAGTTGGTCCGCGCCGCGCTGGATGCCGGGGCGCAGCGCATCATCCTGGCGATTGGTGGCAGTGCTACCAACGATGGCGGCGCGGGGGCGATGCAGGCCCTTGGCGTGCAGCTATTGGATAGCGAACGCCAGCCACTGCCGGCGGGTGGGTTGGCGTTGGCGCGCCTGGCCCATATCAGCCTCGAACAACTGGACCCGCGCCTGGCACAGGTGCGTTTTGAAATCGCCGCCGACGTCAACAATCCCCTGTGCGGCCCCCACGGTGCCTCGTCGATTTTCGGCCCGCAAAAAGGCGCGAGCCCCGAGCAGGTGGCACAACTGGACGCGGCCCTTGGGCACTTCGCTGACCATTGCGCCCAGGTGCTGCCCAAGGATGTGCGCGACGAACCCGGCAGTGGTGCCGCCGGTGGACTGGGCTTTGCTGCCAAGGCGTTCCTCGCCGCCCAGTTTCGTCCAGGGGTCGAGGTGGTTGCTGAACTGGTTGGCCTGGATGAAGCGGTGCGTGGTGCCGACCTGGTGATTACCGGCGAGGGCCGCTTCGACGCCCAGACCCTGCGTGGCAAAACCCCGTTTGGCGTGGCTCGCATTGCCCAGCGACAGGGCGTGCCGGTGGTCGTCATTGCGGGGACATTGGGCGAGGGCTACGAGCAGATGTATGCCCAGGGTGTGGACGCAGCATTTGCTTTGCCATCGGGCCCGATGTCACTGGAACAGGCTTGTCACGAGGCGCCGCGCCTGTTGCGTGAGCGGGCCTCGGACGTTGCGCGGGTGTGGCGTTTGGCAGCTACTCGCTGACTCCGCGCGCCAACCGCTCCACCCACTGCGCTTGAAACCCCTGCAGCGCCGCACCGGGTTGCTGCAACTGCACAAACTCAAGCATCGGGTCTAGCACCGCTGTGCGCACGCCGCTCAATTCCTCCAGGGTCGCCAGGCCGCAGAACGGTACATAGGCTTCGCTGTAGCCGCCTTCGTGCACCAGCACCAGGCGGCCCTGACATAAACGATCGGCTGCCAGGCGCAGGGCGCGGGTCAGCAGACGGAACGATTCGCTGTGCAACAACATGCGCGCTAGCGGGTCGACGGCGTTGGCGTCATAACCGCAAGCAACGATGATCAACTCCGGCTCGAAGCGCTCCAGCGCGGGCACTACGATGCGTTCCATGGCGTGTAGATAGGTGGCGTGCCCACTGCCTGGGGGCAACGGAATATTGATGTTGGCCCCCACGCCGGCCCCGCGGCCTCGATCCTGCTCGCCGCTGTAGCCAGGCGGGTAGCAGCCGTCCTGATGCAGGGAAATCGTCAACACATCGGCCCGTTCTTCGAAGATCGACTGCGTGCCGTTGCCGTGGTGCACATCCCAGTCGATCACGGCGACTTTGCCCAGTCCGTTGCGGGCCTTGGCGGCCTCGATGGCAATGGCAATGTTGGCGAGAAAGCAAAAGCCCATGGCGCTGTCTGCCAGGCAGTGATGCCCCGGTGGCCGCGACAGCGAATAGGCATTGTGCGCCTGGCCCTTGAGCACCGCGTCCACGGCGGCCAGGGTCAGTCCGGCGGACAGTTGCGCAATCTCGTAGCTGCCCGGCCCGATCGGTGCCTGGGGGCCAAGCTCACCGCCGCCAGCATCGCTCAGGGCCTTGAAACGCTGCAGATAGGCACGGCTGTGGACGCGCAGCAGATCCTCTTCACTGGCTGGCGGCGCGCTGCGCAGTTGTAGTTGGCGGCTCAATCCGGAGACATCCAACAGGCTTTTCAAGCGGCGCTTGGTCTCCGGTGACTCGGCATGCCCGCTGCCGGCCGGCGGCTGCACCCAGCCGCCCACGGGCAGGGTCAGCGCATGGGCGCCGGCGCTGTGCCACAGGCTAATTTCGTCGAAGAAAAATGCGGTGGTTGGGTTCATACCGGTTCCAGTTCAGTGGGGGAGTGGGGACGGCTGGCGATGATCATCACCAGCGACAGCAAGGTGATAGCGGCTGCACCGAGCAGCAACAGGCTGAACCCGCCGCTGGCCTCGATCAGGCGGCCGGCGAGCGCTGGGCCGATGGCCAGGCCGCCGCCGATGACCAGGTTGGAGGCGTTCATCAGCTTGCCGCTGTGATCGAGGTCGGCCAGGCAGGCCAGGATCAGCGGCAGAATGAAGGTCCAGGTGAATTTGAACAGCAGCACCGCCAAGGCAAATCGCAGCAATGCGGGCTGGCCAAGCAACAAGAGCACCGCTGCCGCCATCAACAGGTAGCCCAGCAGCAACAGCACTCCACGCGGCAAGCGGGCCCCGATCAGTGAAGCGCTCGCTGCCCCGGCAATGCCCATCACGGTGGCGATGGCGAGGATTTCGCCGCCGTGCTGCGCCGAAATCCCGGCACTGGCGCCCAAGGCACCGATAAAGGTCCATACGCCCCCCAGGCTGATGTAAAAGGCCAGCACCGCGCCAACCCCCAGGGCGGCTTTCCAGCGTGAACCGGGCAAGACCGGGGCGCGGTTGGCGGGCAACGCAGGGCTACCGGCGGGAAACGCCCGCGCCAATGGCAGCAGCAGAGCCATCAACCCCGCCAGGATCAAGTAGCAGGCATTCAAGCCAAATCGTTCGAACAAACCAGGCAACACCACCAGGCCGACGGCACCGACGATCAACTGCCCCATCACCCACAAACCATAGACCCGGCTGGGGTTGGCGGTGGTGGCCGCACTGGCCAGGCAGAGGATCATCAACGAGCCGCCGGCCAGGGCGCTGGTAGCGCGCAACACCAGCAGTCCGGCGTAGGTGTCGGCCAGCATCGACAGCAGGTTGGCGGCCATGAACAGCAGCGCGGCGACCCGGGCGGCGGTGCGCCAGTCAACCCGCTTGAGCCACCACCAGGCGGGCAAGGTCGCCAGGCTCATGGCGCCCAGCTCCACGGAAAACAAGTCGCCAATACGCGCCGGGCTCAGTTGCCACTGGCTGGCCAACTGCGCGGCCACGGCGGGAGCTGTCATCAGGATGGTCGGGGTGATGGCGGCAAACAGCACGATCGCTGCCAGCCGTGCCGTTATCGCAGGGTTGGAAATGGGCATTTTCAAGCTCCAGGGAAAGGGGTCAGAACACATGCACCAGGCGCAACAGCGCTTCGGTGCCGGCATAGCCATTGGAAGCCGCAACGCTTTGCGAAAGGCTGACCATCAGTTGGTTCTGCCGGTCGAGCCAATGCCCGAGTTCGAAGCCGACTTGGGTGTAGCGCTTGTGGGTGTCGTCGAGGCGGCGGTTGTCGAGGCGCAGGGCGCCACCGTCGGCCTGGATCAGGCGCAGTGCACCGTAAGTGGCGGCGCTGAAGTCATACGAGGCAAAAGCCTGCAGGCGATACAGCGGGGCTTGCTTGAGTTCGCTGCCAAAGTAATCGTCATTGCGGCCATAGAGCTGGGCTTCCAGGTTGGCTTCCAGTACCCAGTTTTCGCCGATGCCGTGGGTGTAGTTGTAGACAAAGGTGGCGCCCCAGCGATTGGCACCGGGAGAGACGTCCGGGTTTTGACTGTGATACTCACCCACCGGCACGGTGATCAGGCTCAACAAGCCGCTGTAAGTGCGCGAAGCCGGGTCGTTGACGAAAAACAGCGTGCCGCCCACCTGTGGATCGCCCAGGCCGCGCTCGCGGCTGCGCTGGTTGGCGCCGGGCAGGCGTGCGCTGATGTCGGCAAAGGGCAGGATGAATTGCGGCGTGCACAACGTGCCGCAGGCGTCGGTGAAATACACCTGGCGGTAAGCCACGGCGTTGACCCTGAGGTCGGCCTTGCCGGTGCTGTCGGCGGGGCCATGGAAATCGCTGGCACGGGTGGCGGGCAGGTACAGCACACCCAGGCGGGTGCCCGGTGGGGCGGCGAAAAAGTCCCGGGCGTTGAGGTCGGCAGCCTGGCTGTCGAGGCTGAACAGGCTGGCGCACAGCACTGTCAGGTTACGTAGGCGCGTTGAAGTCATGGCGAAGCGTCTCGTGTCAGAGGAGGCCGGAAAATGGGCAACAGCAGCCCGTGACCGTAAAAAACGACCGTGGCAAAACCGTGGGAGAAGCGGGCAGGGTCAGTCGGGCGGGGCGTGCACCAGGTGCGCTATGCGCGCCTTGTCCTTGACGCCGAGCTTGGCGTAGATGGCGCGGATATGGTGACGCACGGTGTTGGGTGAGAGGCCAAGGTCGCGGGCCACTTCCTTGTAGGTCTTGCCCTCGCCAAACCCTTGGGCTACGTCGTTTTCCCGTGGGCTGAGCTGGGGCAGGGCGCGGTTGAGGCGCGCGGCCAACAGCAATTGGTCGCCCACCGGTGACGCCTGGATATGGATGCGCTTGCCGTCATGCCCGCGCTCATCCAGCAACACCGGCAGGGTGGGGCCACGCCATTGCGGCCATTCGCTGAGCAGCAGGTCGACAAAACCACGCTCGGCGCATTGCAACACACCCCGTGGGTCGCACACCGCCAGGGCCAGATTGCGCGGGCTGGCCAGGGTTTCACGCATGGCCACCAAGGTGCGGATCTGGTTTGCCGAGACCGCCGCCACCAGATGCAGCATCAGGTTATTGAGTAACTGGCAATCCTGCGCGTTGAACGTGGGCGCAGTGGGCTGGCGGTAGAGCGTCAGGTGGTGGCTGAGGTGGGTTTGCGGGTCGATATGGATCACACACAGCAATTCACCCAGGCCGTGGCGTTGCCCCAGCCAATTCAAGGCGCTGCCGTTGGCGGGGTCGCGCATATCGATAATCACTGCCTCGCCAGGCGAGGCATGCACCCGTGCAACGGTAACGTCCAGATGGCGGATCGACTGCCAGTCCGCCAGGTAGTCGGGTGGCAACTGATAGAGGTAGCTGTTGTGCTCTTGCGGCAGACCGTTGATGACAGCCGAGCGTCCCCACCAGGCACTGTCGAAGGCCAGCAATTGGCTGACGCGTGCCAGGGCATGGCGCTGGAAGTGTTCGATGTCCTGATGTTGGGCCAGCCGTTGCAGGTCCAGGGTCAGGGTGCTGAAGGCCTGTAACAGGCCCGAGTGATCAAGACGGCTCATGGGTGTTCCTCTGTGGGACTTTTTTTGTTGTTCTCGTCACAGGGTGAAGGCCGAAGCGTCGGGTTGACGGGGCAGGGCCTGGGCAGAGTATCGGCGCTGCGCATTTGGATCGCCATCGTTCAGATGCAGGATGGTGCTGGTCGGCCAGTGGGAAAACTCCCGGCTCGTCAGCCAGGCGCTTCGCCTCTACACTGGCCCGCCACTTGTCTTTCAAAGGATGAAATGCAATGCACCCACCTGAACCGTTTATCGTGATCCAGCGTTTTACCGAGGCCCACCTGGAGGGCGTCGCCGCGCTCTACAACGAACCGGCTGTTTGTCGTCAGGTGCTACAAATGCCTTTTCAGTCTGTTGAGATGTGGCGCAAGCGCCTGGTGATGGATAACGAGCGGCGCCTGCAACTGGTGGCGGTGCAGGGCGGTGAGGTGATTGGCCAACTGGGGCTTGAGCAATATCTGCGTGTACGCCAGAGCCACGTTGGCTCGTTGGGTATGGGCGTGGCGCCCGCCTGGCAGGGCAAGGGTGTCGGTTCGCGGCTGTTGGCGGCCGCGTTGGAGGTAGCCGACAACTGGATGAACCTGCACCGTGTGGAGCTGACTGTTTACGCGGACAACGAGCCTGCGCACAACCTGTACCGCAAGTTCGGCTTCGAAGTGGAAGGGCGGCTGCGCGATTACGCCCTGCGCGACGGTATGTTTGTCGACACCCTGAGCATGGCGCGCCTGCGCACGTCGGCTTGATCCTGTAAAACTGTGGGAGCTGGCTTGCCCCAATGCCAGTCAGTTAATACAGAATCGGTAACTGTGGCGAGGGAGCTTGCTCCCGCTGGGGCGCGAAGCGGCCCCAAAAATGGGACTGCTACGCAGTCCAGCGGGAGCAAGCTCCCTCGCCACAAGTCACTGGTTGTCTGCTCTAGCTCTTAACTGACTGGCATTAGGGCAAGCGCGCGAAGGCGGAGTGTCAGTCACTGAATCTACAACTGAACCACCGCTATCGCAGGCAAGCCAGCTCCCACACGGGTCATGCATTACCCACAGAATCAGCGTCTGGTACAGATCCCCTGTGGGAGCGGGCTTGCCCGCGAAAGCGGGCAAGCCCGCCAGGATGTTGGATCAGACCGAGTACATACCCGTTATTCAGGTAAGGACCACAAAGTTGTGTCGATACCTAAGCCTCTAAGGCAAACCCCACCGCGGCCTGCGCATGCAACGCGGTGGTGTCCAGCAGCGGCAGGGCGCTGTGTTCGGGCTGGACCAGCAGGCAGATTTCCGTACAGCCGAGGATGATCGCCTGGGCGCCTTGTGCAGCGAGTGCCTGGATCACCCGCTGATACACCTGGCGTGACGCGTCACTGATGATGCCCACGCACAGTTCTTCATAGATGATTCGGTGCACCTCCTGGCGTTCATCCGCGTCTGGCACCAGCACGGTAAGCCCCTGGGCGGCAAGGCGGGACTTCAGGAACTCCTGCTCCATGGTGAACGCGGTACCCAGCAAGCCCACCGTCAGGGTCCCGGCCTCCAGAGCCGCCGCCGCCGTGGCATCAGCAATATGCAGGAAGGGGATCGACACCGCCGCCTCAATACGCGGTGCCACCAAGTGCATGGTGTTGGTACACAGCACCACACAATCAGCGCCCCCGGCCTGCAAGCGCCGTGCGGCATCTTCCAGGATCAGCGCGGCATCGTCCCAACGCCCGGCATGCTGAGCCTGTTCCACCGGGCCGAAATCTACGCTGTACATCAACACTTGCGCCGAGCGCAGCGGGCCAAGACGGTCGCGCACGCGCTGGTTTATAAGGCGGTAATACTCGGCGCTGGACTCCCAGCTCATGCCGCCGATAAGGCCGATGGTGCGCATAGGGTGCTCCTGAAAAAGGATAAGCCTTCACCTTATCCACTCGAGGCTGATAAGTCATACGCAGTTGCCGACCCATTCACCGGAGCAGTTCAAGAAGCGTGGGTGATCCGTCATTGTTCGGTATTGGGCGACTCGTCCATACCTGTGAGAAATGACAGTATATTTTTCTGAAAACCCCCTATTTAATCAGCACGAACGACCGAGCAGCCCCTGAGCTGATGGCGACGCTCCGTTTTCCCCTACGCCGAAAGACCGCCATTGCCGGGTGACCTTCGGATACCTCTCACATCCTGTGTTTTTGATTTCAAATAAAGTCAGCCCTACTGAAAGTTTGATTCCAGAGGAGCTTTTCATGGCAGCGCAACACTGTGAAGGCGACACCGATACCCGCCACAACAGTCATTCGTCACCGGCGCCGCTCACTATTCCCGATATCCAGCTACCTTTCGCCGTTGCACCGCCGCGTGCCGACACTGAACGGTTGCGTACGCATGCGCTTGCTTGGGCGCAGCGATACGGTTTGATCGGCAGGCGTGGCGCGCATCGGTTGACCACCACGGCACTGCTCGACCTGGGAATAGCATTGTGCGGGCGGGCGCCCACGCACCGAGCGCAGACTCTGGTGTGCTGGTACCTGTGGGCGCTTACGCTCGATGACCGTATTGATGACGGACCCTGGGCGGAAAACGGCGCGCTGGAGCATTTCATCGCCGCCGTGCAGGCATTGACCGACAGCGGCGATGCTGTGCCGTCAGGTGAACGCGGCGGGTTCGAGGACCCGATGCTGGCTGTTCTGGTCGACGACTTGTGGCCCGAGACCCAGCGTTGGGGCAGCGGGCCTTGGCGGAAGAGGCTGGCGGGGCATTTGGTCCAGCATCTGCGCGCGCAGGCGGCGCAGGTACGCATGCGAGAAACCGATACGGCGCTCGCCTTGGCTGAGTATCTGCCGTTGCGCCGGGATTCCTTCGGCGCCCTGTTCTTTTTTGATCTGATCGATGGTGCCGAAGCCCTGGACCCGTACGAGCATCCTGCGCAGGTGGAAACGTGGAGCAGGTTGCGTAAGCACGCTGCCGATATCATCGCGTGGACGAACGATATCCACTCGGTTGCCAAAGATGTGGTGTGTGGCGAGCGCTTCAATCTGGTGTCGATACTCGCGCACACCGCCGGCCTGGACTGGCCTGGCGCGATAGAAGCAGCCCATCAGATGGTCAACACGGCAGTTGCTCAATTCACGGCAGCCGCTACCGAGCATGCCCATTATCCGCCGTGCGCTGCGACCGATCCGGACCGGTTGCGTCAGGTTGTCCGGGCGGCGGGGGACTGGCATCGCAGCGTTTCGCGCTATCACCTACAGGCCGATGGCTGCGCGGTACAGCACAGCCGACAAGTGGACCTGGCGCTGACTCCGCCGACCCTCAAGTCCCGCCAGTTCGAAATCGACCCGTACCCCTTGTATGAGCGTTTACGCACCACACTGCCGATCGCGTACGACGAGCCCACCGATGTTTGGCTGGTCAGTCGGCATGTGGATGTCAAAGCCGCGTTGACCCACCCAGGGGCAAGCAATCGCAACTACACCTGGCAGATTGGGCCGCTGCTGGGGCACACCATTGTGACCATGGACGGCTGCGAACACGCCCAGCACCGAGCATTGCTCACCCCGTCGTTTCGCAGCAAGGCGCTGGTGGCGCTCGAAGCGTCTGTCACCGCAGTGACCGCAGACTTGCTGGCGCGTATGCAGGGCCGGCCTCAGGTCGACCTGATTGCCGATTTCACCGCTGCGCTGCCGGTGCGAGTGATGGCTCATGCATTGGGCCTCCCGGCACACACACGAGAGGAGGTGGAGCGGCTCAAGCGTTGGTGTGCCATCGGCTTCGCGTACATGGGCAACTATCGTCAGGACCCAGCACTGTTGACCGGCGGGTTATCCAACCGAGACAGTTTTTACCACTTTATCCAGCCCTACATCGACGCTCGGCGTATAGAACCCAAGGACGACTTGATTTCACAACTCCTGGCGGCACGCATTGACGACCAGCCGTTGTCCGAGTCCTTTGTACGGTCCTATTGCGCGATCCTGATGACGGCAGGCAGCGAGACCAGTCACGGCGCCCTGGCGAATCTGATTGTCAACCTGTTGAGCGAACCTGGCGTGAAAGAGGCGGTGATCGCTGATCCAGCACTGATGGACAACGCCCTCACTGAAACCCTGCGACGCAACCCGCCATTGCAACTTGTGCTGCGGGAGGCGACTGAACCGCTGCAACTGCCCTCGGGAACAATTCCGGGTGGCGCAACCCTGGCCTGCCTGATCGGTTCAGCCAACCGTGATCCGGCCCGGTTCAGCGACCCGGACACCTTCAATATGTTGCGCGCCGAACAGGCGACCAGCCATTTCGCTTTCGGAGCGGGGCGCCACTTCTGCCTGGGCTCCATGCTCGCCCGGATGGAGATCACGATCGGTGCGCGCATGCTGCTGCAGACCTTTCCCAACCTGCGCTGGGCTCCGGGGTTCAAGCCCGAAGAGCGCGGGTTTCTCAATCGCTGCCCTGATCAATTGGAGGTCGTGCTTTGACCACATCTGTTTCCACCGAGCAACCCGGCTACACCCGCAGCTATCTCGCGGACCAACACGCAGGCCAATTGGCGAGGTTGCAAACCCTGGAGCGCGCCTTTGACCCGTTAAGCCATAAGGTTTTTGAACGATTGGATCTGCCGGACGCGCCCGCCATCCTTGATCTGGGCGCCGGTGCCGGATCGCTCGCCGGCTGGTTGAGCCAGCGATATCCCGACGCAACGGTTACCGCCACGGATATCGATACCCGCTTCCTGGTCGATATCCCCGGCATCAAGGTGATGACCCACAATGTCACGACCGATGATTTTCCTGCCGCATCGTTTGACGTGGTGCACGCCCGGGCGTTGCTGTGCCACCTCACTGACCGCGAGGAGATAGTGACGCGAGCCGCCACTTGGTTACGTCCCGGAGGCTGGTTGGTGATCGAAGATGTGAGCCTGCAACCGAGCCTCAGAACGACGAACCCGTTGTTGCGCAAAGTAGCCCAGGCCGGAATCACACTGTTGGAGCAGTCCATCGGGTCTGACATGTTCTGGGCCGATCGACTGCCTGATCGGCTACGTGACCGGGGGCTTGTCAACGTGGGGCATCGCACCCTCGAAGGCCGAATCGGCGACAACAGCCCGGCAGATGCCTTCTGGGCGGCAACCACCGCGCAGGCAGGGCCTGCATTGTTGGAACTTGGGTTACTCACCCAGGCAGAGCTGGATGCCATGGTCATGCTGCGTGCCGATCCAGCGTTCACCGACGCCGCGTTGACCTTGGTCAGTGCCTGGGGACAAATTCTTTAGCTCGATACTGTGTGGCGTGCGCGCCTCATTGCACAAAAGGAGATCCAGCATGATCCACGAGGTAGTGTTAGTCGACGCACAGGATGTACAGATTGGCGTGTGCGATAAACGCGATGCTCACCTGGGAGCTGGGCAGCTTCATCGCGCTTTTTCAGTGCACTTGATTGACAGCCGTGGGCGTCATCTGCTTCAGCGTCGGGCGGCGGATAAAATGCTCTGGGCAGGTTTCTGGTCGAATGCCTGCTGCAGTCATCCGGCACCTGGAGAGACTATTCTGGATGCCGCCTCTCGTCGTCTGCGTGAAGAGCTAGGCGTCTGGGCTTCGTGTCGAGCTCTCTATTACTTTGAGTATCATGCTTTGTTTGGCTCGATCGGCGCCGAGCATGAACTCTGTCATGTGCTGGTTGCTCAATCTGACGCTGAGGTCTCGCCCGTCCCAGAGGAAGTCAGCGATATCAAGTGGCTGACCCGCGCCGAAATAACGGCCCAGCTTGCAGAGCCCCGAGCGCCATTCACGCCCTGGTTTCGGATGCAGTGGCAGCGCCTTCTATCAGAGCATCCTTCGTTCGATGCGCCCAGGGCCGAGGCCACGCTCCCACCGCTGGGTCGCGGAGCATGAGGTAGATAGGCGTCGGCTGCCAGGTGAGTTTTTGGAACTGTTTTGCGTAGGAATACCACTGATACGCAGGTCGCCGGCCTGCCGTCAGGCGAGTAGACAAATGCCAAGTTCCCATAGGACTACCTCATGAATATTGATCCGAACATTGCGTTGGCAAGAGCATGCGCCACCAGCGTTGCACACAGGACTGTCGTTGAAATTGCTCATGCTGACGACCGCGGCGATAAGATTAAACATCGCCAAGTTTCATTGTCCATGGACCAAGTATTAAAAGGGTCAAAAGGTGCAGCCGGATTTGCCGGTTCACTGGGTTCCGGGGACCCTGCGGAGGTGACGTATGAGTTCGCCAATCGTCCCGAAACGGGGGGCACGACCAGCCAGTTCACAGAAGCACAAAAAGGCGTGATCCGTGAGACCCTGAATAATTTCAGCGATACTGCAAATATTCGGTTCAAAGAGTCTGTCAATGCACAATCCCATCATATGCAGATCAAGGTTGATGGCGGTAGCTTCAAGTGGCAGGCCCCCTGGTATACGCCCGTGTCCGATGACGAGCCCGGCAAGGTGCAGGTATCGCTGAACCAGCGCCATGCCGATGAGCTGGTAAAACCCAATAGTTTTGGGCGTCACATCATTGCAAAGGCTGTGGCCTTTAAATTAGGTCTTCCTGACCCAGCGTCTGCAGTATCGAGAAGCAACTACGCGGAAAATACGTCGGCTTACACGGTAAGGAGTCCTTTTCTGGAAAACCGCTCAGACCATCGCTTTAATAAGTTCCATGGTGATAAGACTCAGTATTCAAGTGCGCTGATGATGGATGATATTGCAGTCACGCAAGATAAATTTGGTGCGAACCTCCAAACGCGGACCGGGGATACGACGTATGGCTTTAACTCCAATGCTGATCGTGACGTATTCAAACTGCAGTCGAGCGACGACTTGCCGGTGTTTTGCGTGTGGGACGCCGATGGTAATGACACCTTCGATTTCTCCGCCTTCAGGCAAGATCAGGTTCTCAACTTGAAATCGGGCAGCTTCTCTAATGTTGGGGGAGGCCTAGGCAACGTTTCGATCGCCAATGGCGTCACCATCGAACGGGCTATTGGCGGTGCGGGCAATGACATTTTAATTGGCAATGACGTCGGTAACGAACTGGAGGGCGGCGAGGGCGATGACATTCTTTATGTCAAGGCGAACTCGGGTTTTAACCGGCTGACAGGCGGGCCGGGTAAAAATACCTTCGTTATCGGCGCGAACGACTCATCTGCCAGCTTCGCAAACACCGTAATAATGGATTTCGTCAGCGGCAAGGATAAATTGGATATTTCAGCCCTGCGCGCAGCCCACCCTCGACTCACCTTCACCCACGAATATTATCGCAGCCATAATCTCACCTTTTTGCGTTTCGATTTCGATGGCGACAAAAAAGAAGACTTCATGGTGAACATATATGGGCGAATCGCGGATTCCGATTTCCGCTTCTGACCTGAATGTTTAACGCATGTACTGGCTGGCGCCGAGCGAAATCAGGTGTGCTGCCCAAGTATTGGCTATACCTATAGCTCATTCTTACGATGATGGTCGCCAGGGAGTTCACTAATGAAGCTAAGGCTAATAATCGGCACAGTGTGCGTCGCCTCGCTCGGTTTGGTTGGTTGCGCCAGCAAAGTGGTGCAACCGAATGAATATTCAGGGTTCCTTTCCAACTACAGCCAGCTCAAGGAAGCCAAGTCACCGTCGGGGGCCGAGGTGATGCGCTGGGTTGATCCACAGCTGGACCTGAGCCACTACACCGCGGTCTACATCGAGCCTACCCAGTTTTACCCCAAGCCCCAGGCCACTTCCCGAATTCCCGAGAGCACGTTGCGGGGCATCAATGACTATTACAACCAGGCGCTCAAGCGCGAGCTGGGTCAGTCACTGCCCGTGGCCAATGCCCCAGGCCCAGGGGTAATTGTTGTGAGAGCGGCGATTACCGCCGTGAGCAGCAAGACCGAGAGTCTCAAGCCATATGAGTTTATTCCCGTCGCCCTGGTGGCCGCGGCAGTGAGCACGGGCACCGGCATTCGCGACCAGGAGACCACCCTGGGCACCGAGGCGCAGTTCCTCGATGGCGCCACTCATAAAGTGCTGGCCCAAGTGGTGCGCAAAGGTACCGGCAAGCCGCTGGCTAATGACTCCCAAGTGATGAAGGCCGACGATGTAAAAAGCGTCATCGACGGTTGGGCGTCAGACCTGCACCAGTCCTACGTGAAACTGAAAAAACACTGAGCCAAAAAAAAGCGCGGCGGGTGATCACCCGCCACGCTTTTTTATTTGCAGAGCTTATTTAAGCGGCGTCAACGCTGGTAGCTTCCACTGGCCGCTGGCAACTTCGGGCTTGGGCAGATAAATGCGCAAGACCGCGTAAAACGGGCCGGGTGGGGCCGGCAACCAGTTGCTCTGCTCAGCCTTGGGAGGTTCGTGGTGCTGCAGCGCCAGGGTCAAGCCACCATCGGCATCGAGCTTGAGGGTCGGCAGCATCTGCGAGTTGATCAGGTAGCGCTTCTTGTGGTTTGGCACCAGCAGTTTGGTCTTGGCGTCGTACATCGTCAGCGACCAGAACGCATCAGCCGGCGGCAACTGGTCCTTGGCAAAATGCACGGTGTAGCTGTGGCGTGCACCATTGGCCGGTTTGCCCTCGCTGTCGATGACGTAGCTCAAGTGCGCGGCTTCATCACTGGAGTTGCCAAACATCCCCAGCTCGGCACCGGCGTAGCGGTATAGGTAGTTGTTTTGCAGGTGGTCGCGGCTGCCGTACAAGTCTGCGCCGGTCACTTGGCGGGTGTCGACCTTGGCCTTCTTGAACGCGGCGAATTCAGCGCGGCCATCGGCGATGCCGTCTTCCAGAGCCTTGCGCTGCTCGGCGGTCAACTGGTTGACTTTGAACGGCGCGCCCGGGGCAATACCGATCCTGGCAAAGCGCGCCAGCAGATCTTTTTCATTGTCCTGGGGCGCGGCGAAGGCCAGCATGAAGTTCAGGTAGCGAAACAGCTGCGGGCCTTCGGTCATCGTCGCCATCGGCTTGGGCCATTGGATCTTCGGCACGTTGGCGGGGGCGGGTTGCTTCACATAACTGCTCAGCGCCTGCACCTTGTAGCCGCTCTGGATCTGCTTGACCTTGCTCAGGTCTTTGTCGTCAAACAGTTGAGTGCGGTAAAGGGCGTAGGCGATGTTGCTTTCGCTGTAGACCACACGGTCGATGTCCACCGGCTGCTGACCTTTCCAGTCTGGCCCGGCGATCATGTAGTGCCCGCCGTTATTGCCGGTACTGCGGGTGCCCAGGTAGGCGAAATTCTGCGTATAGAGGTCGATCAATTGCACCGAGTAATAGCGGTTGTCTTCAATCTTGGGCAGGGTCAGCACCAGCGGTTCTTTGCGCAAGTCCATCCACACGAACGAGTAGGGCGTGTCGACGTTCGGGGTGGTAACTGCGTTGTCCTTGGGGGTGAGCACCTGGGCGCTGTTTTCGATACGGTTGAACGGCGCCTTGAAGTGGGCACCGCCTTTATCAACGGCCTGGGTGTAGAGCGTCTTGTACATCTGCACCACCGGGAAGCCGTACAAGTAGGCTTCCTTGGCAATGGCCCTGGCTTCGCTGGGGCTTGCGGTGAAGTCAGCCCAGGCGCCGGAGCTCATGAGTATCGAGAGGCTCGCCAACAGCAGGCGCGTCGGTTTTCCAATCATGTTGTTGCGTCCTTCCTGAGTGCTATCTGAGAGCGTGGCGTGAAGGCGCTGAGTTTCCTGTTTTATTGGCCGGTCGTCACGTTAATCTCTGCAAAGGACCATGGGGAAGGGGCGTTAGAGCATGGATTTGACTTTGTCACGCAACTGATCGATCGAAAACGGCTTGCCAATCACCTCCATACCCTCGGGTACATCAATGTTTTCGGCATAGCCGCTGGCAAACAGGATAGGCAGGGTAGCGCGCAGTTCGCGGACCTTGGTTGCCAGTTGTTTGCCGTCCATGTCGGGCAGGCCAACGTCGGTCATCATCAGGTCGATGATCTGGTCGGTATTTTGCACCTGCGCCAGTGCTTCCCCAGCATCCGCGGCTTCGAGCACCTTGAACTCCAACTCTTCGAGGACATCGACGATCAGCATGCGCACGATGGCGTCGTCTTCGACTACAAGGATGGTGGAGGTGTGGGACATAGTGGACTTTCCTGAACAGTGAGAGCGCTGGGCTTAAAGGCAACTAGATTGTGAGTGATAACAATGCCAGCAAGTTCCGAAGCAATTGCTGGCATTGTGACCTTAGCGAGGCAAAAAGTCCCGTCAGCTTGCGTAATGACTCACAAAGGTACCGGCGCCATGCGCTTGACCGCATCCGCTGCCAATCAACGCACAAACATAGCGTTGAGCGACGTTATTCGGGCAAACTTGCGGTTTTCCCGCATTTGGCCAAGGCATGCCCATGACACCCGCGTCGTCCGTCGATGAAAAAAGCTTTCGTACCTTGCTGAGCCGTAACGTGGCCCTGCCCTTGGGCGTGGGCGTGCTCAGCGCGGTGTTTTTCGTCTGCCTGATTACCTATTTGCTCTCGGTGATCCAGTGGGTGGAGCACACCGACCGCGTCATTAACAACCTCAATGAGACGTCCAAACTGACGGTTGACCTGGAAACGGGTATGCGCGGGTTCCTGATCACCGGTGACGAGCACTTCCTTGATCCGTACGAAGTGGCCAAGCCGAGGATCATTGCCGACCTGCGCAATTTGCAGGATCTGGTGGCCGACAACCCGCAGCAGGTCGACCGACTCAAGCGCTTGGAAACCTTGCAAACCGAATGGAACAACTACGCACAGTCGATGATTGAGCTGCAGCGCAACAGCGGGGATTATCGTGGCGCGGTCAAGGCGGGCCGGGGCAAGCGGCTCACCGATGAAATTCGCAAGGAATATGAGGACGCGGTGGCGATGGAACAGCAGTTCCGTATCACCCGTAACGCAGAGGTGACCCGCACGACGGTGATCAGTGTCACGCTGTACCTGGCGTTTGTACTGGGGCTGAGTGGTTTTCTGGCCTACATTGGCAGGAAGAATTTAATTTCACTTTCAAAGAGTTACAGCGCAAACCTCGCGTCACAACAGAAGATTGCACGGCGTCTGGAGCAAACCGCCTGGCTACGCAATGGCCAGACCGAGCTGGCCGAGCAAGTGCTGGGCCAACTGACCCTGAACATGCTGGGACGCAATATCCTGCAATTCTTCGCCCAGTACATGGGCTCGGCCGTCGCGGCGCTGTACGTGCGCGAAGAACACGGCGGCCTCAAGCGTGTGGCCACGTATGGCTTCTCCCGCGAGCAGGAACAACAGGAACAGTCGATCTACAACGACGAAGGCATCGTCGGGCAGGCCGCCCAGCGCGATCGCCTGATTCGCCTGGACGATGTGCCGGTGGATTACTTCAAGGTCAGCTCGGGACTGGGCGAGGGCGCGACCCGTAGTGTGTTGGTGGTGCCCACCAGCGATGACGACCGCGTCAACGGTGTGGTCGAGCTGGGTTTCCTGCGCCCGCTGGATGAGCGTGATATCGAACTGCTGGAACTGATCGCCGGCAATATCGGCACCTCCATCGAAGCCGCGCGCTATCGCCAGCGCTTGCAGGAAGTGCTGGCCGAGACCCAGCAGCTCAACGAAGAACTGCAAGTGCAACAGGAAGAGCTCAAGACCGCCAACGAAGAGCTGGAAGAACAGTCGCGCATTCTCAAGGAATCCCAGGCCCACCTGGAAACCCAGCAGGCTGAGCTGGAGCAGACCAACGAGCAACTCGCCGAACAGACCCAGACCCTGGCCGAACAGCGCGACGCCATGGACCGCAAGAACATCGAGCTGAACCAGGCCCAACTGGAGCTGGAAGACCGCGCCGATGAGCTGCAGCGTTCCAGCAAGTACAAGTCCGAATTCCTTGCCAACATGTCTCACGAGCTGCGCACACCGCTGAACAGCTCGCTGATCCTGGCCAAACTGCTGGCAGATAACCCCCAGGAAAACCTCAGCGCCGAGCAGGTCAAGTTTGCCGAATCGATCTATTCAGCCGGCAACGACTTGCTCAACCTGATCAACGACATCCTGGATATTTCCAAGGTCGAAGCCGGCAAGCTGGAAGTGCGCCCGGAAAACGCTAGCGTCGAACGCCTGGTGGATGGCCTGCGTGGCATGTTCGAGCCGCTGGCAATGGACCGCAAACTGGGCTTCCAGGTGGACGTGCAGCAAGGCTCGCCAACCCTACTGTTTACTGATCGCCAACGCCTGGAGCAGATCCTCAAGAACCTGTTGTCCAACGCCATCAAGTTCACCGAACAGGGCGAGGTCAGCCTGTCGGTGTCCCGCGCGCCGGGGGAGGGCATTGCCTTTACCGTGCGCGATTCCGGCATAGGTATCGCCCCGGATCAGCAGGAAAGCATCTTCGAAGCCTTCCGCCAGGCCGACGGAACCACCAATCGCCGTTACGGCGGTACTGGCCTGGGCTTGTCGATTTCCCGTGACCTGGCCACCTTGCTGGGCGGCTATATCAGTGTGACCAGCGAACCGGGCAAAGGCAGTATTTTCACGCTTGTACTGCCTGAACAGTATGTCGAACGCGACGAGGACGCAGCGCCGATCGAGCCACCGCGCCAAGTGGTGGTCGCGCCGGCACCGGCGCCCGTCAAGGTGTCGCCATTGCCGGTGGCCGACGCCAAGCTGATCCCACGCTTTGCCGACGACCGCGAAAAAGCACCGTTCAGCACCCGCTGCATCCTGGTGGTGGAAGACGAGCCGAATTTTGCGCGAATCCTGTTCGACCTCGCTCACGAACTGGGTTACCACTGCCTGGTCGCCCACGGTGCCGACGAGGGCTATAGCCTTGCCGAGCAGTACATCCCCGACGCGATCCTGCTGGACATGCGCCTGCCAGACCATTCCGGGCTGACCGTGCTGCAACGCCTCAAGGAACACGCCAACACGCGCCATATCCCCGTGCATGTGATTTCCGTGGAAGACCGCGTCGAAGCCGCCATGCACATGGGCGCCATCGGTTATGCCGTCAAGCCCACTACCCGCGAAGAGCTCAAGGACGTGTTTGCGCGCCTGGAAGCCAAGTTGACCCAGAAGGTCAAGCGCATCCTGCTGGTGGAAGACGATGACCTGCAGCGCGACAGCATTGCCCGCCTGATCGGCGACGATGACATCGAGATCACCGCCGTAGGCTTTGCCCAGGAAGCCCTCGACCTGCTGCGCACCACTATCTACGACTGCATGATCATCGACCTCAAGCTGCCGGACATGCTCGGCAACGAGCTGCTCAAGCGCATGGCCACCGAGGACATCTGCTCGTTCCCGCCAGTAATCGTCTACACCGGGCGTAACCTGACCCGGGATGAAGAGGCCGAACTGCGCAAGTATTCACGCTCGATCATCATCAAAGGTGCGCGCTCGCCCGAGCGTCTACTGGATGAAGTCACGCTGTTTCTGCACAAAGTCGAATCCCAGTTGTCCCATGACCGTCAGAAGATGCTCAAGACTGCCCGCAGCCGCGATAAGGTCTTCGAGGGGCGCAAGATCCTGCTGGTGGACGACGACGTACGCAATATCTTCGCCCTGACCAGCGCCCTGGAGCACAAAGGCGCTGTGGTGGTGATCGGGCGTAACGGCCAGGAAGCCATCGACAAGCTCAATGAAGTGGACGATATCGACCTGGTGCTGATGGACGTGATGATGCCGGAGATGGACGGTTACGAGGCCACCGCCTTGATCCGCCAGGACCCACGCTGGAAAAAACTGCCAATCATTGCCGTGACGGCCAAGGCCATGAAGGACGATCAGGAACGTTGCCTGGCAGCAGGCTCAAACGATTACCTGGCCAAGCCGATTGACCTGGACCGCCTGTTCTCACTGATTCGCGTATGGCTACCGAAGATGGAACGCATTTAAGTGGAGCAGTGTTTCTTGGATAAGAGCAGCGATATTGAGCTGCGCCTGTTGATCGAGGCGATTTACCTCAAGTACAGCTATGACTTTCGCGACTACTCGGGCGCGTCGGTCAAACGCCGTGTGGCCCATGCCTTGCGTCAGTTCGACTGCGCGACCATTTCCGCACTGCAAGAGCGCGTGTTGCACGACCCGGCCGCGTTCATGCAGTTGCTGCAATTCTTGACCATTCCGGTGAGCGAGATGTTTCGCGACCCGTCGCACTTCCTCGCGATTCGCCAGGAAGTCGTGCCGCTGCTCAAGACCTACCCGTCGATCAAGATCTGGATTGCCGGCTGCAGCACGGGCGAGGAGGTGTACTCCATGGCCATCCTGCTTCGTGAAGAAGGCTTGCTGGAACGCACCATCATCTACGCCACGGACATCAACCCCGCGTCGCTGGACAAAGCCAAGCAGGGCATCTTTTCCCTGGAGAACGTGCGCGCCTACACCGCCAATTATCAGCAGGCCGGCGGGCAACGGTCATTTGCCGACTACTACACAGCGGCTTACGATTACGCGATCTTCGACAAGACATTGCGCGAGAACGTGACCTTTGCCGACCACAGCCTTGCGACCGACAGCGTATTCTCAGAAACTCAATTAATTTCATGTCGTAACGTATTGATTTATTTCAATAAAAAATTGCAAGATCGAGCGTTTGGCTTGTTTCATGAGTCGCTGTGTCATCGCGGCTTTTTGGTGCTGGGCAGCAAGGAAACCCTGGATTTTTCCGCCTACAGCAAGCAATTCGAGCCCTTGGTCAAGCAGGAACGGATTTACCGAAAATCATGAGCGACGCGCCAGACACCCCGATTTCGGGGATCGAAGCCATCGTCGTCGGCGCTTCCGCCGGCGGCGTAGAGGCGTTGCTGAGTATTTTCGGCCAGTTGCCGAGCACCTTCGCGCTGCCGATCATTGCCGTGCTGCACCTGCCGGACGAGCGCCGCAGCCAACTGGCAGAAGTCTTTGCCCGGCGCCTGAACATCCCGGTCAAGGAGGCCAGGGACAAAGAAGCGCTGGAGGCGGGCACCTTGTACTTTGCCGGGCCCGGTTATCACCTCTCGGTAGAGCAGGACCGCAGCCTGTCCCTGAGCCAGGAAGACCGGGTGCACCATTCCAGACCCGCCATCGACTACCTGTTTTCCTCGGCGGCCGATGTGTATGGGCCTCGCCTGCTCGCCATTTTGTTGACTGGCGCCAACCAGGACGGCGCAAGCGGGCTGGCCCACGTCAAGCAATCGGGTGGCATTACCATCGTGCAGGACCCACAAGAGGCACGCATTGCCGTCATGCCCCTGGCGGCCCTGGCCTTGCACACACCTGACCATATTCTTTCCTTGAGCCGAATCGGCTCATTGCTGGCTTCCCTGGAACCCTTCCCATGTTAAGTACTGTCCAGGCCAAACTGCTGATCGTCGACGATCTGCCGGAAAACCTGCTGGCCCTCGAGGCGCTGATCAAGCGTGAGGATCGCCAGGTCTTCAAGGCATTGAGTGCCGACGAGGCGTTGTCCCTGTTGCTGGAACATGAATTCGCCATGGCGATCCTCGACGTGCAGATGCCTGGCATGAACGGTTTCGAACTGGCCGAACTGATGCGCGGCACCGAAAAGACCAAGAACATCCCCATCGTGTTCGTCAGCGCCGCTGGCCGCGAACTCAACTACGCCTTCAAGGGATATGAAAGCGGCGCGGTGGACTTCCTGCACAAGCCGCTGGATATCCATGCGGTCAAGAGCAAGGTCAATGTGTTCGTCGACCTGTATCGGCAGAGCAAGGCGATGAAGCTGCAAGTTGAAGAACTGGAGCGCAGCCGCCGTGAGCAGGAGCTGTTGCTCACGCGCCTGCAGGCCACCCAGGCCGAGCTGGAACAGGCGGTGCGCATGCGTGACGACTTCATGTCGATTGTCGCCCACGAAGTGCGTACGCCCCTCAACGGGCTGATTCTGGAGACCCAACTGCGCAAGATGCACCTGGCCCGGGACAACGCCGCGGCGTTTACCCTGGACAAGATGCGCGCCATGGTTGACCGCGATGAGCGCCAGATCCAGAGCTTGATCCGCCTGATCGAGGACATGCTCGACGTGTCGCGTATCCGTACCGGCAAGCTGTCGATTCGCCCGGCACGCATCGACCTTGCGCAACTGGTACGCAACCTGGTGGATAACTTCGCGCCGCAAGTGGCAGCCGCCGAGTCGTCCATGCAATTGCAGGCCGAAAGCCCGGTGCAAGGCTGCTGGGATGAGTTCCGTATCGAGCAGGTGATCACCAACCTGCTGACCAACGCCCTGCGCTACGGAGCCAAGAGCCCGGTGCAGGTGCGGGTGTATACCGAGCATGGCGAAGCGCGGGTAGAGGTACGCGACCATGGCATTGGTATCAGCGAGGAGAACCAGAAGCGTATTTTCCAACAGTTCGAACGGGTTTCGGCCAACCATTCCGCAGCCGGCCTGGGCCTGGGCCTGTTTATTTCCGAGCAGATCGTGGCGGCCCATGGCGGCACGATTGAGGTCGAGAGTCAGATAGGTGAGGGCGCCCTGTTCCGGGTATGCCTGCCTTTGGAAGTGGCCGAGTGAAATCAATCGTCACCCCGACGCAACCTCTGCGTGACCCCATGGTCGTAACTGCAGCAATTGACCGGACAAAGGCTTCCCATGAGTGAAGATGCACAAGATGTCGTACTGATCGTCGAGGACGACGAATCCATTATGTTTGTGCTGGGCGAGTACCTGGCAGGCTTGGGCTACCGGGTCTTGAAGGCGATCGACGGGGAGCAGGCCTTCGAAATCCTTGCGACCAAACCGCACCTGGACTTGATGGTGACCGATTACCGCCTGCCGGGTGGGATCTCGGGCGTGCAAATTGCCGAGCCGGCAATCAAATTGCGTCCGGAGCTGAAGGTGATCTTTATCAGCGGGTACCCGCAGGAAATTCTGGACTGCCACAGCCCCATCACGCGCAATGCGCCGATCCTGGCAAAGCCGTTCGATCTGGATACGCTGCAGGAGCATATCCAGCGGTTATTGGCGTAATACCGCACAACTTGAGACTCTGCGCATCTCGACGCTCTTCTTTTTAGGTGGCGTGACCGCCCTAGGCCCTGATCATTTCTCGGACCTTGGCGGTCAACAAATCGAAGGTAAACGGCTTGGTGATCAACTGCATGCCAGGATCCAGGAACCCCCCTCGCACGGCGGCGTGCTCGGCATAGCCGGTGATGAACAATACCTTGAGTTGAGGACGAATCTGCCGGCCGATTTCCGCCAGTTGCCGGCCGTTCATACCGGGTAGGCCGACATCGCTGATCATCAGGTCGATGCGCTGTTCGGATTCAATGATCGGCACCGCCGTATTCGCATCCCCAGCCTCGATAAACCCATACCCCAGTTCTTTGAGCACAGCGCTGACCAGCACCCGAACCGCGGGGTCATCCTCGACAATCAACACCGTTTCCCCAGCATTGGCAAACGGCAGCAGTGTCGGGTTGAGCGGCGCCTGTGGCTGGGGCTCACCGATGAAGCGCGGCAGAAACAGGCTGACCGTCGTGCCTTGGTTGACTTCGCTGTGGATGGTCACATGCCCACGAGACTGACGAGCGAAGCCGTAGATCATCGACAACCCAAGACCGGTGCCTTGGCCGATGGGTTTGGTGGTAAAAAACGGATCGAACACGCGGCCCATCAGATGTTGCGGTATGCCGCAACCGTTGTCGCTGACACTCAGCTCTACGTAGTCGCCCGGGGTCAAGGTGCCGTAGGCGGCGGTAAAGACACTGTCGAGGTGGCGATTGGTGGTCTCCACGGTCAGCGTGCCACCCGTGGGCATGGCGTCGCGCGCGTTGATCACCAGGTTGAGCAAGGCGCTTTCGAGCTGGTTCGGGTCGGCTTCGGCGGTCCACAGGGCATCGCTCAGACGCATGTCCAGGCTGATGCTTTCGTTGATGCTGCGTTGCAGCAACTCGCCCATGGCTGCCACCAGTTGATTGATCTGCACGGGCTTGGAGTCAAGCGATTGTCGGCGCGAAAACGCCAGCAACCGGTGTGTGAGGCTGGCCGCGCGATTGGCGGAGGTCACACCCAGGTCGATCAGGCTGTCCAAGTCATCCAGCTTGCCTCGGGATACCCGCCTGCGCAGCAGTTCCAGGCTGCCGATAATGCCCGTGAGCATATTGTTGAAGTCATGGGCGATACCGCCGGTCAACTGGCCGACGGCTTCCATTTTCTGCGACTGGCGCAAAGCCTCTTCGTTATGGCGCAGTTGAGCCGTGCGTTCTTCCACTTGCTGTTCAAGCGTTTCCAGGGTGCGCTGCAGCCGCAGTTCACTCTCGCTCAAGTCAATCAACCGGTCCCGTGCTTCGTATTGGCGACGCCGACCGCGCAGCGCGGCGCTCACCAGGCTGATCAGGGTAATGGGGTGGAAAGGCCGCTCCAGAAACGTCACGTTGCCCAGCAAGCCACTGAGCCGGGTGGAGCCGTTCTGCTCTTTGCCGCCATGATGGGTCATCAGCACGATCGGCAGGTCGGACCACGCCGGCTGCTGGTGCAATTGCTCGAGCAGTGGTTCAAGGTCTACGCCACGCAGCGCCTCGGCGGCAATGATGAGCAGGCCGGCGCCTTGCGCCAGTTCTTCGCACACTTGACCCAGGTTGCTGGCGACGATCCCGCTGTAGCCGGCTTCGTTAAGCATCATCAGCGCCAATGAACCATCGCGGCCCATGGGCGCCAGCACGATGGCGCGCTCGGAGATGGGGGAGAGGGCCGGCACTAGCCCTCATCCTTGAGCAGAGGGGAGCCGGCGCCCATATAGGTTGGAATGCCGCGCAGCACACCCTGGAAGTTATCCAGGGGAACACCCACGGTCATGCCACGGCTGCCGATGCGATATTCGCGGATAGTCGACTCATGGGAGCCAGTCCTTTTCTTGATGATCGAAATGGCCCGGCGAACTTTGCCCAGAGCCTCGAAGTAACGCAGCAGGATCACGGTGTCAGCCAGGTAGGTGATGTCGACCGGGGTCTGCATGTCGCCCACCAGGCCGTGCTGGGCCACCGTCATGAAGGTCGCGGCACCGCGGCGGTTGAGGTACAGCAACAGCTCATGCATATGCAGGATCAACGCGTTTTCTTCAGGCATTGCGGCCTGGTAGCCGTTGATACTGTCGATGACCACCGTCTTGATGCCGCGTTCATCCACGCAGCGACGAACCCGGTGCGAAAATTCGCCGGGGGAGAGTTCAGCGGCGTCTACCTGTTCGATCAGCAGGTTGCCGGTGTCCCGTAGCGCGGCGAGATCAATGCCCATGTTTTTCATGCGCTCGAACAGCAGGCCCAGTTCTTCATCGAAGATAAACAGCGCAGCCTTTTCGCCTCGCGCCACGGCGGCGGCGGCGAAGATCATCGAGATCAGCGACTTGCCGGTGCCCGCCGGGCCGAGAATCAGGCTGCTGGAGCCGGTCTCGATACCACCGCCGAGCAAAGAGTCCAACTCCTCGATGCCACTGCTCAACGTTTGACGGTTATAACCACCGCGATGCTCGGCCGCTACCAGGCGCGGGAACACGTGAATGCCGTCGCCCATGATGGTGAAATCATGAAAGCCGCCACGGTATTTCTGGCCACGGTATTTCACTACGCGGATACGCCGACGCTCGGCACCGTAGGTGGGGGTCAGTTCTTCCAGGCGAATCACGCCGTGGGCCACGCTGTGCACGGTTTTATCCAGGGACTCGGTGGTCAGGTCGTCCAGCAGCAGTACGGTGGCGTCATAGCGTACGAAGTAGTGCTTGATCGCCAGGATCTGCCGGCGATAGCGCAAGGAGCTTTGCGCCAAAAGGCGGATCTAAGACAGGCTGTCGACCACCACGCGGGTCGGCTTGACCCGTTCTACCACTTCAAAGATCTGGCGGGTGGCTTCACCCAGTTCCAGGTCGGAGGAATACAGCAGACTTTGCTGGTGATCGGCGTTGAGCAGGCTTTCCGGTGGGGTCAGCTCGAAGATATGAATATGCTCATCCAAGTCCCAGCCGTGGGATTTGGCACCCTGGCGCAGTTCGTGCTCGGTTTCGGACAGGGTGATATATAAGCAACGTTCGCCGTTCTGCGCACCGGCCCGCAGAAAATGCAGGGCCACGGTGGTTTTACCGGTGCCGGGTTCGCCTTCGAGCAAAAACACGTGGCTTCGCGATAGCCCCCCGGCAAGAATGTCATCAAGACCTTCGACGCCGGTGGCCGCCTTTTCACTCAACAGCTGTTTGGATGTACTCAAGAAGTGCCCTCAGGTCACGTACAAGTAGAGGGGCACGCCGAATGGGACGCGCCATATTCACTTGACCGTAGTGGCACGTAGCGGTTCAACGTTTTGTAAGAAATGCAGCCGTGTAGGAGCGAGCTTGCTCGCGAAGATCTGAAGGGCGCCACGGTGAACCAGGCAGTCCGCGTTATCGTTAACGATCTTCGCGAGCAAGCTCGCTCCTACAGGCCCTGCTGTAGCGCCGGATCATCCGGGTTCTGTTGCTCCAGTTGAGCGAGCAGCACCTGGACGTTCTGCAACTGGCCGGTCTCTTTCCAGTAGGTGACCAGCAGCACGCGGGCTTTGCGGTTGGCGGGGTGACGCTGGACGATTTCTTCCAACTGGCGCTGGGCCGCCTCTACTTCGTCCTGGGCGTGCAGGGTCGTGGCCAGGTCGTAGCGATAATCCGGGTTGTCCGGCGCAAGCTCCACCGCCTTGGACAGGCCGAGCAGGGCGTAGGGCCGCTCGCCATGGTGCAGCAGCCACATGCCCAGAGCATGTTGCAGGTAGGCCGATTCGGGGTGCGCAGCCAATTGTCGGGCCAGCAGTTGACGCGACTCGTCAGTCTTTCCTTGTTTGTCCAGCAGTTCGATTTGCGATACCACCGCTTGCAGGTTGTCCGGCTGCAAGCGCATTGCCTGCTCCAGGGCGTTTTGCGCCTCCGGCAGCAGGGCGCTGTGGATGTACAGGCGCGCCAATTGAATCCAGCCTTCAGCCGTTTCGGGCTGGGCCTTCAGCGTTGTCACGAATTCGTCGAGCACCTGCTGCAGTGGGCCAAAGTACAAACCCAGGGTATCGGGCGACAGGCCGAGCAAGGCGTTGGCGGCCGCAAAGCGCACCGATTGTTCCGGATCGTCCAGCACCGGGCCGAGCAGTAAGGTGCGCTGGCCAGTGGGCACCAAGCCGACGATGCTGTGAATCGCGGCTTCGCGCACCAGCGCCGACTTATCGGCGAGGTCTTTATCGGCCAGTTTCAGCGCCTGGGGGCTGGGGTAATTGGGCAGCTCGGCGTGCAAGGCGGCGCGGCGCTCGGGCGACAGGTCCGGCCGGCCGAGCTGTTGGTACAACACACGTGCGGCGCCTGGCTCGCCATTATGCGCCTGCTTCAAGGCCTTGGAATAGCCATGGGCAGTGGCCGGGGGGACGGCCACTGCCGGGGTACGGGAGAAAAACCAGGTGATCAGTACGATCAGCAACAGGGCGCACAGGCCGATGATGGAGTAACGGCGAGACTTTGACATGCAGGCGTCCGAAAGCTTGGGCAGCAAAGTTCCAAGCTTCGGTCAGTGCGAGGCGAGTGTCAAACCCGCGTCAGGTCAGCACGTAGTCCGCTGGCTCCAACGCTGGCGGCAGGTTGACTTCACCCAAGGCGGAGAGGATCTCGCGCTCCAATGTCCGCAGGATAGCGTCACACGGCAAGTCGTTTTCGTCGAAGCCGAAGGGGTCTTCCAATTCATCGCCAATCGCATCCAGGCCAAAGAAGGTGTAGCTGACAATCGCGGTGAACACTGGCGTCAACCAGCCAAGAGGCTCGGCCATGGCGAATGGCAGCAAGATGCAGAACAGGTAGATGGTGCGGTGCAACAGCAGGGTGTAGGGAAAGGGCAGTGGTGTGGTCTTGATGCGCTCGCATGCCGCCTGCACCTGGCTCAGGCTGACCAGCCGGGCTTCCAGTTGGGTGTAGCGCCATTCGCTGATCACGCCCTGTTGTGCCAGGACCGAAAAGCGCGCACCGACTGCTTGCAGCACGCTGTCCGGCAGGTTGGGGTGGCTCGCTGGCACGCTGATCCACGGGTGTATCGCCCGGGCTTGATCTTCATGGCGCAAATGCGCGACCAAGCCATGGGCAAAACCGCACAGGCCGCGCAGCAGGCCAGCACGCTCGGCGGTGTCCCCCAGCACCTGGGTCTCGCGAATCAGCGAGCGCACGTCAATGACCATTTGCCCCAGTTGCTTGCGGCCCTCCCACCAACGGTCGTAGCAGGCGTTGTTGCGAAAACTCATGAAGATCGACAGTGACAGGCCCAACAAGGTGAAGGGCGTAGCGTTGACCTTGGAAAAATAGGCGGGGTGCAGGGTTTCCACCAGCACGATGACCGAGGCCAACAGCGTGACCAGCAGGCTGCGCCAGGCAATGCGCTTGGCAATGGAGCCTTTGAGGGAGAACAGGATACCCAGGACGTTGGGTTTAGGGCGAACGATCATGGAGGGCTTCTGTGGCGGAGCAGGCTGTCAGATTAGAAGCTGCTATGCATCGCGTCCAATCACTTGGATCGACCGTCTGATCAGTCGAATCAATGACTGACGTGGGAGCCGGCAGAACATAATCCTGTGGGAGCTGGCTTGCCTGCGAAAGCGGCGGTGCAGTGACAGTCGGGGTGACTGACCCACCGCCTTCGCGGGCAAGCCCGCTCCCACAGAAAAGCGAAAAAGCCCCCGCGTTTCGCTACGGACTGGCCAAACCAGTCAGCCAAGTTGAAGGCTTTGACCATTGCCGTTGCGCCGCTCTGGAGCGACTATTTCAGCGGTTTATCGAGTTGTAAACGTCCTGAAAATAAAAACACAGAAGGATAGGAAGCGATGCGTGAGTATTTGGCTGCCACCACCGAGTTTGATTACCAGCATACCGTCGACGCCGCACTGGCCGGCAATCTGCAGGCGCTCAATGCCTGTGTGGAATGCTGTGACCGTCACGCGCTGCCGGGGCGCATCGCGTTGTTCTGGGAAGGCAAGGACGGGCGCAGCGCCACCTCCACCTTTACCGAACTGCAGGAGCAGGCCGCACGTTTCGCCAACTTCCTGCTGGCCCAGGGCGTCAAGCGCGGTGACAAGGTGGCGGGCCTGTTGCCCCGCACTGGCGAATTGTTGGTGGTCGTGCTGGCGACGTGGCGCATCGGCGCGGTCTATCAGCCGCTGTTTACCGCGTTCGGACCCAAGGCGATTGAACATCGCTTGAACAGCTCTGGCGCAGCGCTGGTAGTCACCGATGCGGTGAACCGCCCCAAGCTGGGCGAAGTCGCCGACTGCCCGACCATCGTCACAGTCGCCGGGGCCAAAGGCGAAGGTATCGTGCGGGGCGACTACAGCTTCTGGGCCGAACTGCCCAATTACTCTTCTCACTGCGAGCCGGTGCTGCTGGGCGCAGAGGAGCCGTTTCTGCTGATGTTCACCTCCGGCACCACCGGCCCGTCCAAGGCGCTGTCGGTACCGCTCAAGGCCATCGTCGCGTTCCAGGGCTATATGCGCGACGCCGTGGATTTGCGCCCCGAGGACGCGTTCTGGAATGTTGCCGACCCTGGCTGGGCCTATGGCATCTATTTCGGCGTGACCGGGCCGTTGTCCATGGGGCACCCGATTACCTTCTACGATGGCCCGTTCACCCTGGAAAGCACCTGCCGGGTCATCAATAAATACGCGATCACCAACCTGACCGGTTCGCCCACGGCGTATCGGCTGTTGATTGCCGGTGGCGAACAGTTCGCCCGTTCGATCAAGGGCAAGCTGCGCATCGTCAGCAGCGCCGGCGAGCCATTGAACCCGGAGGTGATCCGCTGGTTCGCCGACAACCTTGGCGTGACCATCCACGACCATTACGGCCAGACCGAGCTGGGCATGGTGCTGTGCAATCACCATGGTTTGGCGCATCCGGTGCATGTCGGCTCGGCGGGTTTTGCCTCGCCAGGGCATCGCATCGTGGTGCTGGATGACAACCATCAGGAGCTGCCAGCCGGCCAACCCGGCATCCTTGCCATCGACCGCGAGCAATCGCCTATGTGCTGGTTTGCCGGGTACGACGGCGTGAAAACCAAGGCGTTCGTCGGCAAGTACTACCTCAGCGGCGACACCGTGGAGCTGAACCCGGACGGCAGCATCAGCTTTGTCGGGCGCAGCGACGACGTGATCACTACATCCGGCTACCGCGTGGGCCCTTTCGATGTGGAAAGCGCGTTGGTGGAACACCCTGCGGTGGTCGAGGCTGCCGTGGTCGGCAAGCCTTGCCCGGAGCGCACCGAGCTGGTCAAAGCCTTTGTGGTGATCAGTGAGCAATACCGTGCCACCCCGGAGCTGGCTGAAGAGTTGCGCCTGCATGTGCGTCAGCGCCTGGCCGCCCATGCGTACCCGCGGGAAATCGAATTTGTCAGCGACTTGCCCAAGACCCCGAGCGGCAAGCTGCAACGCTTTATTTTGCGCAATCAGGAAATAGCCAAGGCCCAGGCGGCCGTGGCGTGATCCCTTTAAAAGGAAACAACGATGCAGATTGAAAACAAGGTATTCCTGGTCAGCGGCGGCGCGTCGGGCCTCGGCGCGGCCACGGCTGAAATGCTGGTCGCCGCAGGTGCCAAGGTGATGCTGGTGGACATGAACGCTGACGCCGTGGCCGCCAAGGCCGAGCAACTGGGCGACAACGCCCGCAGTGCCGTAGCAGACATCAGCCAGGAAGCCGCTGCAGAAGCGGCGGTGAAGGCGGCGGTCGAGGCCTTTGGTGGCTTGCATGGCCTGGTCAACTGCGCGGGTGTGGTGCGCGGCGAGAAGATCCTCGGCAAGAATGGCCCGCACGGCCTGGCAAGCTTTGCCCAGGTGATCAACGTCAACCTGGTCGGCAGCTTCAATCTGCTGCGCCTGGCCGCTGCGGCTATCGCTGAAACCGAGGCGAATGCCGACGGCGAGCGCGGCGTTATCATCAATACCGCCTCGGTGGCGGCATTCGATGGGCAGATCGGCCAGGCTGCGTACGCCGCCTCCAAGGGCGCGATCGCCAGCCTCACCTTGCCCGCCGCACGAGAACTGGCGCGCTTTGGTATCCGTGTGATGACCATTGCACCGGGCATTTTCGAAACCCCGATGATGGCCGGCATGACCCCGGAGGTGCGCGACTCCCTGGCTGCCGGCGTGCCGTTCCCGCCACGCTTGGGCAAACCTGCTGAATATGCCGCGCTGGTACGCCACATCATTGAAAACAGCATGCTCAATGGCGAGGTGATCCGTCTCGACGGTGCCTTGCGCATGGCCGCCAAATAAGGAGCAATTGCCATGAACGACCCTATTGTTATTGTCAGCGCCGTGCGCACGCCCATGGGCGGTTTCCAGGGCGACCTCAAAAGCCTGACCGCACCGCAGCTGGGCGCAGCCGCCATTCGTGCGGCGGTCGAGCGTGCCGGTATCGCCACCGATGCCGTCGACGAAGTGCTGTTTGGCTGTGTGCTGCCCGCCGGGCTTGGACAGGCGCCTGCCCGCCAGGCTGCCCTGGGCGCCGGACTGGACAAGGGCACGCGCTGCACCACCCTCAACAAAATGTGCGGTTCCGGCATGGAAGCGACGATTCTGGCCCACGACTCGCTGCGCGCTGGCAGCGTGGATGTGGTGATCGCAGGCGGCATGGAAAGCATGTCCAACGCCCCGTACCTGCTGGATCGTGCGCGCAGCGGCTACCGCATGGGCCACGGCAAGGTGCTGGACCATATGTTCCTCGACGGCCTCGAAGATGCTTACGACAAGGGGCGCCTGATGGGCACCTTTGCCGAGGACTGCGCCGAGCACAATGGTTTTACCCGGGAAGCCCAGGACGCGTTTGCCATCGCTTCCCTGACCCGCGCACAAGAGGCCATCACCCACGGCAGCTTTGCCAGTGAAATCGTCCCGGTGCAGGTCACCGTGGGCAAGGAACAAAAAACCATCCTTCACGATGAGCAACCGCCGAAAGCCAAGCTGGACAAGATTGCCAGCCTGAAACCGGCGTTCCGTGACGGCGGTACAGTGACGGCAGCCAACTCCAGCTCGATCTCCGATGGCGCCGCGGCGTTGTTGCTGATGCGTGAGTCCGAGGCACTCAAGCGCGGCCTCAAGCCGTTGGCAGTGATCCACGGGCACGCCGCGTTTGCCGATGAGCCTGGGCTGTTTCCGGTGGCGCCGGTGGGGGCGATTCGCAAACTGATGAGCAAGACCGGCTGGAGCCTCGACGAGGTGGACCTGTTCGAAATCAACGAGGCCTTCGCCGTGGTCAGCCTGGTGACCATGAGCAAGCTGGAGATTCCCCACGACAAGGTCAACGTGCATGGTGGTGCCTGTGCATTGGGCCACCCCATTGGTGCCTCCGGCGCACGCATCCTGGTGACGTTGCTCGCGGCCCTGCGCCAGAAGGGCCTCAAGCGTGGCGTCGCCGCTATCTGCATTGGCGGCGGTGAAGCCACGGCCATGGCCGTTGAATGCCTGTATTGAGGATGACCTATGTTGCCCAATGACGAACAACTGCAAATCAGCGACGCCGCCCGGCAATTTGCCCAGGAGCGCTTGAAACCCTTCGCCGCCGAGTGGGACCGCGAGCATCGTTTTCCCAAGGAGGCCATTGGGGAAATGGCCGAACTGGGATTTTTCGGCATGCTGGTCCCGGAACAGTGGGGCGGTTGCGACACCGGCTACCTTGCCTACGCCATGGCCCTGGAAGAAATCGCCGCTGGCGACGGTGCCTGCTCCACGATCATGAGCGTGCACAACTCGGTGGGTTGCGTACCGATCCTCAAGTTTGGCAATGACCAGCAGAAAGAGCAGTTCCTCACGCCCCTGGCCAGCGGCGCCATGCTCGGTGCCTTCGCGCTGACCGAACCCCAGGCCGGCTCCGACGCCAGCAGCCTGAAAACCCGTGCGCGCCTTGAAGGCGACCACTATGTACTCAACGGCTGCAAACAGTTCATCACCTCCGGGCAAAACGCCGGGATCGTGATTGTGTTTGCGGTCACTGACCCCGCCGCAGGCAAGCGTGGAATCAGCGCGTTTATCGTGCCCACCGATTCGCCCGGTTATACCGTGGCACGGGTGGAAGACAAGCTGGGGCAGCATGCCTCGGACACTTGTCAGATCCTGTTTGAAGACGTGAAAGTACCGGTGGCCAACCGTCTGGGCGAGGAGGGCGAGGGCTACAAAATCGCCTTGGCCAACCTGGAAGGTGGCCGCGTGGGCATCGCCTCCCAGTCGGTGGGCATGGCCCGCGCCGCCTTCGAAGCGGCCCGCGACTATGCCCGTGAGCGTGAAAGCTTTGGCAAGCCGTTGATCGAACACCAGGCCGTGGCCTTTCGCCTGGCCGACATGGCCACCCAGATCGCCGTCGCCCGGCAGATGGTGCATTACGCCGCCGCCCTGCGTGACAGTGGCAAGCCGGCGCTGGTGGAAGCGTCCATGGCCAAGCTGTTTGCGTCCGAAATGGCCGAGAAAGTCTGCTCGGCCGCCTTGCAAACCTTGGGCGGTTACGGTTACCTGAACGACTTCCCTCTTGAGCGGATCTACCGCGACGTGCGGGTCTGCCAGATTTACGAAGGCACCAGCGATATTCAACGCATGGTCATCTCACGCAATCTTTAAGGAGCCGATACATGAGTTACGAAACCATCCTGCTTGACGTCCAGGGCCGTGTCGGGCTGATCACGCTCAACCGTCCCAGCGCACTGAACGCCTTGAATGCACAACTGGTCAGTGAGCTGAACCAGGCGCTGGACAGCCTGGAAGCCAACCCTGAAATTGGCTGCATCGTGCTGACTGGCTCGAAAAAAGCCTTCGCGGCCGGTGCCGACATCAAGGAAATGGCCGAGCTGACCTACCCGCAGATCTATATGGACGACTTGTTCAGCGACAGCGATCGCGTGGCCAATCGCCGCAAGCCGATCATCGCCGCCGTGAATGGCTTCGCCCTGGGCGGTGGCTGCGAACTGGCCCTGATGTGTGACTTTATCCTTGCCGGCGACACCGCCAAATTCGGTCAGCCGGAAATCAATCTGGGCGTGCTGCCGGGCATGGGCGGCACCCAGCGCCTGACCCGTGCAGTGGGCAAGGCCAAGGCCATGGAAATGTGCCTGACCGGGCGTTTTATTGACGCGGTAGAGGCCGAGCGCTGCGGCATTGTCGCGCGTATCGTACCCGCCGATGAACTGCTGGAAGAAGCGCTGAAAGTGGCCGCCCTGATCGCTGGTAAATCCGTACCGATCAGCATGATGGTCAAGGAAAGCGTGAACCGTGCGTTTGAAGTCAGCCTGTCCGAAGGCGTGCGCTTTGAGCGCCGGGTGTTTCATGCGGCGTTCGCGACCCAGGATCAGAAGGAAGGCATGGCCGCATTCGTGGCCAAGCGGACGCCGGAATTCAAGGATAAATAACCCTGCCAAACCCCGCATAGCAACGGTGGGAGCTGGCTTGCCTGCGATGGCATCGCCTCGGTTAGCTGATGGACCGAGGTGTCTGCATCGCAGGCAAGCCATAATGCCAGACGGTCAAGGCATTTTTGTAGGAGCGAGCTTGCTCGCGAGAAGCTCACAGACGCCGCGGTCAGTCAGCAAGCACGCGTTATCGTTGACGTTTTTCGCGAGCAAGCTCGCTCCTACAGAAGGCGATGGTGTCATGTCCGTTAGAGCTGGTAGTTTTTCAACTCCCTGGCAATCACCATCCGCTGAATCTCGCTGGTTCCTTCATAAATCTGCGTGATCCGTGCATCCCGGTAGTAACGCTCCACCGGGTAATCCTCCAGATACCCATACCCACCATGGATCTGCATCGCCTTGGAGCAGACCCGCTCAGCCATTTCCGAGGCGAACAGCTTGGCCTGGGAGGCTTCGGACAAGCACGGTTTGCCGGCAGTACGCAGGCGCGCAGCATGGAGGATCAGCAGGCGCGCAGCGTTGAGCTGGGTTTGCATGTCGGCCAGCAGGTTGGCCACGCTCTGGTGTTCGATGATTGCCTTGTCGAACTGCACCCGATCACGGGCGTAGGCCAGCGCGGCTTCAAACGCGGCGCGGGCGATGCCCAGGGCCTGGGCGGCGATACCAATGCGGCCGCCTTCCAGGTTGGAGAGGGCGATGGCCAGCCCCTTGCCGCGCTCACCCAACAAGCTGGCTTCAGGAACCTTGCATTGGTTGAGGGTGACGGCGCAGGTGTCTGACGCACGAATGCCCATCTTGTGCTCGGTGCGGTCGACCACGAAACCGGGGGTATCGGTGGGCACCAGGAACGCCGAAATACCTTTCTTGCCCAGGTCCGGATCGGTCACGGCGAACACGATGGCCAACTTGGCCCGCTTGCCGTTGCTGACAAACTGCTTGGCGCCATTGATGACCCATTGGCCATCACGCAGCTCGGCACGGGTGCGCAGGTTATGGGCTTCGGAACCGGCCTGGGGTTCGGTCAGGCAGAAGCAACCGATGGCCTGGCCACTGGCGAGTTCGGCCAGCCAGGTGTGTTTCTGTTCGGTTGTGCCGTAGTTGAGGATCGGCCCGCAACCCACTGAATTATGGATGCTCATCAACGCGCCCGTCGCAGCGTCACCGGCGGATATTTCCTCCACGGCCAGGGCATAGGCGACGTAATCGACATAGGTGCCACCCCATTCTTCCGGGACGACCATGCCTAGCAGGCCCAGCTCGCCCATCTTCGCCACCAGGGCGTCGTCGATCCAGCCGGCTTTTTCCCAGGCTTGGGCATGGGGGGCGATTTCGCCTCGGGCAAAATCCCGCGCCATGTCGCGGATCATCACTTGTTCTTCAGTGTATTCAAGATCTTGCATGGCTTATTTCCCAATCTGCACGAAGTCGCGGAAGAAGCTGTCCACATGGCTGGCATCCAGCGCATGGAGGGTGGGCGGGTTCCACTTCGGAGTCTTGTCCTTGTCGATGATCAGTGCGCGAACCCCTTCGATCAGGTCGCCGCGCTCGAACCATTGGCGATCCAGATGCAGTTCGAGGGCAAAGCACTGTTCCAGTGGCAAGTGGCGGCCACGGCGCAGCATATCCAGGGTCACGGCCATGGCCAGGGGCGAGCGGGTCTGCATGAGGTTGGCGGTGGTCAGCGCCCAGTCGTGACTATCGGCCACGGTTACTTGCTGCAGTTGCTCGACGATGCTGGGCACGTCCGGCAACCCGAAAAAGTGGTCAATGGCCGGGCGCAAGGCCGCCAAGGGGGCGTCGGGCAATTGCTGCACGGCGAGCTTGGCGAGTGCGCCTTGCAGGTCCTTGAGCGGCGAGTCGTGCCATTGCAGGCCGTCGAGTTTCTGATCCAGCTCAACCAACTTGGCGCTGTCGATGTACCAGTCTGCCAACCCGCAGTACAAGGCATCGGCCGCACGGATCTGCACGCCAGTCACCCCAAGGTAAGTACCCAGCTCACCCGGAATGCGTGAGAGGAAATAGCTGCCGCCGACATCCGGGAAGTACCCGATGGCCACTTCCGGCATCGCCAGGCGGCTGCGTTCGGTGACTACCCGCAGATCCACGCCTTGCACCAGGCCCATGCCACCGCCGAGGACGAAGCCATCCATCAACGCCAGTACGGGTTTGCGGTAGTGGTGAATGGCCAGGTCGAGGGCATATTCCTCGACGAAGAAGTCCTGGTGCAGGGTGTCGCCTTGCTTGAAGCTGTCGTACAGCGAACGGATGTCGCCGCCGGCGCAAAAGGCTTTCTCACCGGCGCCGCGCAGTACCACGGCGTAGACCTCGGCGTCGTCGGCCCAGGCCTGCAAATGCGCGGTTAACTGGCGGACCATGTCCAGGGTGATGGCGTTCAAGCCAGCGGGACGATTGAGGGTGAGGTGGCCGATATGGTTGCGCACGCTTGCCAGGACAGCGTCCTGCTGGACCTCGGCGCGGCTTGCTTGGGATGAAACCTGAGCAGTCATCTCTAACTCCCTGCTTTTATTGTCTTTATCAAGATGTTCGCGGGTGAACTCTCTCGTGATCGTACCAGTGCAAATTTGCCCAGTACAACCCGGAATCCTGCAGGTCGTTGTTGCATTTATGCAGTGCCGGTCAAACCACCCGGCTGGCCAGTACCTCACCGATACTGCGACGTCGGGCATGGCCCTCGGCGGCGTGGATCAGTTGCTCCAACTCTGTCGGTTCGACATCGTAGAACTGCTCCATCTCGGCCAACGCGAGCTTGAGGTCGGCTGCCGTGATGCTCGGCTCGCTCACGGCATTGGCAGTGCCCGGGATAACCGGGGCTGGCTCGGCAAGGCCCTTGGGATAACGCGTGCGCGTGGCATTGTTATAGGCCAGCGCGCAGGCGAGCAGGGCGCCGGCGCCGAGCATCACCGGCGCAAGCTCGTACCAGCCGAGGTTGACCGATGCCGGATCGGCCAGCACCAGGGTCATGGCCAGGCCGCCGGCCGGTGGGTGCAGGCAGCGCAGCCAGCAGATGAGAATCACGGTCATGCCCGCCGCCAGGCAGGCGCTGCCCAAGGTGCGCCCCAAGACGCGGGCGACCAACAACGCGACGATGCCTGCACACAGGTAACTGCCCATGATTGACCAGGGTTGGGCCAGCGCCCCCGACGACACGGCAAACAACAGTACGGCCGATGCGCCCAGAGGGCCGAGCAGGTGCAGGGCCACCTCCATGCCGAACACCTGGGCACAGGCCCAGACACTGAACATCGTGCCCAGGGCCATGCCGATGGCGGCACGGCTCCATTCGGCGGGACGGGTGTTGATTGCAGCGGGTAACCAGCGAGCGAGCATTGAGAGACGGTCCATAAACAGCGGGCGAAAAAAAAGGCCTGCCTGGTTTCCCGGAACAGCCCTTTGAAGGTTCCAACATTTGGGGGAAGGAACCTGTGCAGTGTGCAGTGCTTGATAACGCGGCGCCAATGCATATTAATGAGGGTTAAATGCAAAATAAATGCAGCTAAAAGGCCTCGCCGTAGGTAATCGGCCCGGAGTCTGCGGGTGTAGCCGGATTGATCTTGCCCAGCACGCGACTATGGGTTTCTTCATTGAACAGACGCGCTTGCAGGTTTTCGCGCAGCCTTGGATCGTCGGCCAGCGGCCCCTTCAACGCCACCAGTGCGTCACGCAACGCCATCAAGCGATCCAGCCTGGGTAAAGGGAGGGTTAACAGGTTTTCTCGCACGGCATTGTCCTCTCGATGAAGTAAGCCATCGCGCGCGGGCAGCCTACAACGTCCTTGTTGTCATGAAGTGCCCTGGCCCAAGCGTTTCAGGGCAGTCCTGGCGGTCGGGTGGTAGATAGTAAGTGCACGTGGCAGCGAGTCTACAGTTGGGCTCCGAGCACCGGAAGGGAAAGTGCACCAGCCATTACGCAAACAAATGTAGGTGTTTTCTTGGTACCTATGATGAAAGTCGCCCACTCGTGGAGGAGTGGGCGTTCTTTCTTACAGTGCAGCGGGCATAGCACTCAAGGCGTCGTGGCTTTTGCCAAGTGCAGCAACACATACGGATTTTTGTCGAACGCTGCGGTGAGCGTCGGCGTGATTGAACGCAAGCGCGGATCTTCCAGCGCCTGGAAATCAGCCTGGCTCATGACCAACCACGCCGGCGCCTGGACCGGTTTCAATTCGGCAGGCAGTTGGGTAAACAGCGGCACCTTGTCGCAATCGAAGTTGACCATGAACTTGATAGCTTTCGCGTCTTTGCCCAGTGCATGTAACACCAGCGGCGCTGGTTGCTGCTGAACGTGTGCCTTGACGGCAAGGCTGAAGGTGCGGGTGTCGTACACCTGACGTTCCAGGGGTTCAACCACCATGATGTAGGTGGTCCAGAGGGCGAGCACGGCGGCCAAGGCGGGGCCGTAGGTGCGCAGCCGCGAGCGGAGCAATGCCAGCAGGGCCAGCACCTGTAGCGTGCCGAGCACGACGAAGATCAGCTCAAGGTCGGCCAGCGGTTCCGGGTAGCGCCGCCGCGCCACCATCAAGCCAATGGCCAACAGCGTTGGCAACAGCGTCCAGATGCCCAGCATAAAGGCGCGTAGCCACGCAAACTGTCGCCCTTGCGTGACCGCGAAGGGGTACGCGGCAATGATCGCGGCCATCGGCAGCATCGGCAGGATGTAGCGCGCTTTCTTGGCTTGGGGTACCGACAGGCCCAGCATCACCAGCACAGCCGCTGCCGCGCAGTAGAGCACTAGCTTCAAGGCCGGGGCCGGTGCGCGTCGACCGTCCATCAGCACCGCCAGCAGCACTAACAATGCCAGTGGATAGGCCAGGGCGTAGTTGCCCAGGGAGCTGGTGAAGTAATACAGCACGCCGCCGGAGCCTTCGCTGCCATCCATGCGCCCCAGGAACTGCATGCGAATCACATCATGCATGAAGTCTTCGCCGCCGCTGAGCTTGGCCAGCAGCAACAACAGGCCGACGCACGCCGCCAGCAGCGCCAGTGCCAGCAGGCCGAAGCTGAACAGCTGGCGCCACTGGCGGTTGATCAGGTAGTAGCTGCACAACACGCCCGTAGGGATCACCAGGCCGATCGGGCCACGGATGGCAAACCCCAGCAGCAACAGCAAAAACATCCAATGCAGGCGCTTGGCGGCAGCGAAATGATCATGGGCATAGCCTAGGTAGAACACCGCCAACGCCACGGCGGCGAGCATCTGGTCGAGGGAGACTGCACGGGTTTCGCTGATGAACGTACTGCTGAGCAGCAGCATCGCAATACTCAGCAGGCCCCAACGTGGCGAGTAGGGCGCCGTGAGGCGATAGACCAGCACCACAATCAGCGCCGAAGCGACCGCCGTGGGCAGCCACGCCGTCAGGCTGGTGACCTGGCCCAGGGGCAACGACAGCAGCCACGTCAGCAGGGTCGAGGTCGCCAGGTAATCGGCATACGGCTGACCATAGGTGGTGGGAAAGAAACTCGGGCCATGGCGCAGCATTTCCTGGGCAAACAGCACAAAGCGCGAATCAAAGCCGATGATCGCCTGGTGCCAGTTGCCGACGATAAACAGCAGCAGCGCCAAGAGCCCAAGCCCCAGGGACTGGCGGCGGATCGTTGCACGCTGCCCGGACGGTAAGGCGATGTTCACTTAGCAAGCGTCCTTGACCTGTTCCACCCAGTTTTGCTGGGGGATCGGTAACTCGCAGGAGTCGCCGCGGCCGATTGGGAAGTACTTGAAGCCTTTGCGCGTCAGGCGCTCGCCGTCGTACAGGTTACGGCCGTCGAAGATCACCGGGGTTTTCAGGCGCTGGTGAATCAGGTCAAAGTCCGGCGCCTTGAATTGCTGCCATTCAGTGCACACGATCAACGCATCGGCGCCGCCCAAGGTGGATTCCGGGGTGCCCATCAGCATCAGGCGCGGGTCATCGCCGTAGATGCGTTGGGTTTCCTGCATGGCTTCAGGGTCAAAGGCGCGCACATTGGCCCCGGCAGCCCACAGGGCTTCCATCAGCACGCGGCTGGGGGCGTCACGCATGTCATCGGTGTTGGGCTTGAAGGCCAGGCCCCACAGGGCAAACGTCTTGCCCTTGAGGTTGCCCTGGAAGAACGCGTTGATGCGCTCGAACAGCTTGCTCTTCTGGCGCTGGTTGATGGCTTCCACGGCTTCGAGCAGGTCGCTGGAGCAGTTGGCCTGCTTGGCGCTGTGGATCAGGGCGCGCATGTCTTTGGGGAAGCACGAGCCGCCATAACCGCAGCCAGGGTAGATAAAGTGGTAGCCGATGCGTGAGTCGGCACCGATGCCCAGGCGCACCGACTCAATGTCGGCACCCAGGTGTTCAGCCAACTCGGCGATCTGGTTGATGAAGCTGATCTTGGTGGCCAGCATGCAGTTGGCGGCGTACTTGGTCAGTTCGGCGCTGCGCAGGTCCATGAAGATGATGCGATCGTGGTTGCGGTTGAAGGGCGCGTACAGGTCGCGCATCACGTCGCGCACCTCTTCACGCTCGCAGCCGATGATGATCCGGTCCGGGCGGCGGCAGTCGGCAACGGCTGAGCCTTCCTTGAGGAATTCCGGGTTGGAGACGATATCGAACTGCAGCTCACGGCCGGCGGCGCTCAGGTTGTTGAGGATGTGGTCGCGCAATGTGTCGCCAGTGCCGACCGGTACGGTGGATTTCTCCACCAGGATCACCGGCGCCACGCGATGGCGGGCGACCGCATCACCCACCGACAGCACGTATTTCAGGTCGGCAGAGCCGTCTTCATCCGACGGCGTGCCCACGGCAATAAACAACACTTCACCGTGCTCGACGGCGAGTTTTTCGTCGTGGGTAAAGCGCAGGCGCCCGCTTTCCAGGTTGTCCTTGACCATGGCTGCCAGGCCCGGCTCAAAGATAGTCACGTGACCTTTTTGCAGCGATTCGACCTTGTGCTTGTCAACGTCCATGCAAATGACATCGTGACCGACTTCGGCTAATACAGTGGCCTGGACCAGACCAACGTAACCACTACCAAATACACTGATTTTCATGGGGTATTCCTGGGACTTGAGGTGCTAGCACGACGAGAGTTGATAACCAGTACGCCGAGGATGACCAAGGCCACCCCCAAGGTTTTTGAAAGCGAAAAAGTTTCGTTGAACGCCGGCAGGCTGGCGGCCAGCAAATACACCAGCGCGTAACTGATGCTGAGCAGCGAATAAGCGCGGCCCAGGGGTAAGTGCTTCAGTGCGCCGAGCCAGCACAGCATCGACAGCGCATAGGCGATGGTCGCCAGGATCACCACGCCCAAGGCGCCCAGGTCGATGCTGTTATCCGTGAAGGCAGCCAGCCATTGCGTGGGAAGCGGCAGGCGCGTCATGCTCCAGCGCATGCCCAGTTGGGCACCACTCACCAGGCCGACACTGCCCAAAGCCAGGGCGAAACCCCGCACGCGACTCATACCTGGCGCCCCAGCAAGACCACGCCGGCAATCACCAGCCCCACGCCCAGCCAATGACGAGCATCAATGGGTTCATGAAACACAAAGCGCGCCATCAGCGTGACCAGCACAAAATTCAGGCTGAGCATGGGGTAGGCAATGCCGACTTCCAGGCGCTGCAACACCAGCAGCCACACCAGCAAGCCCAGGCCCAGGCACACCAGCGCCGACCACAACCACGGTGAGCGCAGTTTCGGTGCCCAGCCGTCCGGCACGTCGCGCCAGCTTTCCACGGCGAATTTTTGCGAGACTTGGCCCATGCAGGTCAGCAGGCAGGCCGTGAGCAGTAGCAGCAGGGTGATCATGGCGCGACCTGCGGGAAAATCAGGATCACGATCTTGCCTTGCGCATAACGCTTGCCGTCAGTGGGCAGCAGTGCGAGTTCTTCTTTTTCGCCGGTGCTATTGACGCGCATCACCACGCCCACCGCGCCGGTACGCCGGGTTTCGGCCATCCACGCCTGGATGCGGTTACGGTCGACCAGACGCGGGGCCGTATCCTCGTAAGCCAGGCCGTACTTGACCTCACCCGAGGTGTTGTACAGCGTGATATCGGGACGCTTGAGGCGCCAGGACAGCGCCGAGGCGGCGCCCAGGTCGTTGCTCAGCAGGGCAACGCTGGGTTGCAATTCGTCGATGTGATCAATGATGAACTGGTCCGGGGTCTTGTTGTAAACCACCGAATGAGGCAACGCCGCAGGCACCAGCAGCACCAGCAATCCACTGCCGATCAGCGGCGCGGCCCACAATGCCAAAGGGCGCGCCGCTTGCAGCAGATTGACCACGATCCAACCGAACAAAAAGATGAACACCAGCACCAGGCTGAGGGTTTCTTCTCCCGGTTCGTATACCGGCTTCTTCAACTGGAACCAGCTGAGGGCCAGCAAGACCAGCACGCCGATCACCAGGTTCAACCAGCCATTGATGCGCAGAACGCGGCCGTGGCCTTGAGCCAGTTTGTCGCTCAGGGCCGAGCCCATCAGCAAGGCGAGGGGGAGCATGCACGGCATAATGTAGGAGGGCAGCTTGCCTTTGGCCAAGCTGAAAAAGGCCAGGGGCATCAACAGCCACAGTAGCAGGAACGCGGTTTTCGGCACACGCCGTTGCAGCCAGGCCTGCTTGAACGCGGACGGCAATAGCGCAACCCACGGCAGTGCGAACCCTACCAGCAGCGGCAAGTAATACCAGAAAGGTTCGGCGTGCTGGGCGTCTTCACCGGCAAAGCGTTGGATGTGCTCGTGCCAGAAAAAGAAATGCCAGTAGTCCGGCTCTTGCAGGTGCACAGCCAGGGCCCACGGCACGCTGACCGCAATCGCCACCACCACGGCAACAGGGCCAAATTTGCACAACTCGCCAAAACGTTTTTGCCAGACGGCGTAGGGCAGGGCGACCAGCACCGGCAGCAACCAGGCCAGGAAGCCCTTGGTCATGAAGCCCATGCCGCACGCCAGGCCCAGCAAGGCCCAGGACCACAAGCGCGCACGCCGCGTGGTGCTGTCGAAGCAGAACCACAAGGCCACGCCGGTCAGGTTGACCCAAAAAGTGAACTGCGGGTCCAGGTTGGCATAGCCGCCCAGCGCAGCCACGCTGACGAAACTCATGTAGAGCAACGTGCTGACCAGGCTTTTTTGCGGATCATTCCACAACCGGCGAGAGACCAGATACACCAGCAGAATGCTCAAGCCGGTGCTCAACGCCGAGGCAAACCGTACGCCGAACAGGTTCTGGCCGAAGATCGCCTGGCCCAGCGCGATCATCCAGTAGCCGGCCGCAGGTTTTTCAAAGTAGCGAATCCCCATGAAGTGCGGCGAGGCCCACTTGCCGGTCATCAGCATTTCCTGGCTGATTTGTGCATAGCGGGTTTCATCGGGAATCCACAGGCCATGGGTGGCCAACGGCAGCAGGTAGAACACCGCAAACGCGAGCAGGAGCAGGGGCAAGGCCCAGCGGCGGATCATGCCTGCTGTACTCCAAGCCAGCCCTCGCGGCCGCTCAAGGCGCCGCGTACCAGCTGTTGCTGGGGCAGGGTGGTCACATCCGTGGGCAACAGTTCGCCCAAGGGTTTGAAATCAATGCCGCGCTGCCCTGCCTGGGCGAGCAACTGGCGAAAATCATTGGCCATCAGAATCCCTTCTACTTCTGCGTGGATCGTATAGACGTTCAGCTTCGACGCGCTGAACCTGTCGAGAATGAAACGGTTGAAATCGTTGGCAGCCACCACCGGCCCGACGACTTCGTCGAAGGTCGGCAGGTCTACCGGAATTTGTGGGGTGCCCGCACTGCCATCGGCCAAGGTTGGTCGAAACAGGCTGGTGCCCCGGCAATCGCTGTTGTAGCGAAAGTTGAAGCCTTGCTTGGCTTGCACCACGCGCTCATCGGCACGCCAGCCGGCGGCCGCTGAACAGTCGATGCGCTCGCCGAGGATGTCGCTCAAGGTGTCTACGCCGCGTCGAATCTGCTCGACCAGCTGTGCCTCGCTCCAACGCCCGGTGTTGGCCTGCCAGCCATGGTGGTCCCAGGCGTGCAGGCCGACTTCATGCCCGGCGGCCTTGGCCTGGCGCATCAAATGCCCCAGGTCGCGGCCAATCGGCTTGCCTGGCCAGGCGGTGCCGGCCAGCAAGATATCCCAGCCATACAGGCCGGCAGCGTTGGAACGCAGCATCTTCCACAAAAACTGCGGGCGGATCAGGCGCCACAAGTGGCGCCCCATGTTGTCTGGCCCGACACTGAAGAAGAACGTCGCTTTGACCCCAGCTTCGGCCAGGGAGTCGAGCAACCGTGGCACACCTTCACGGGTGCCGCGGTAGGTGTCGACGTCGATGCGAAGACCTGCCTGCATTACTTTTTATCCGCAATTTCAAGCATGGCTTCACGCAAGAAGAAATCGAGCGTGTTGCCGATGGTTTCGCTCATCTGCACGCTCGGCTCCCAGTTCAGCAGGCGCTTGGCGTTTTCGATGCTCGGCTTGCGGTGCGCCACGTCCTGGTAGCCTGTGCCGTAGAACGCCTTGCTCTCGACGTCGCGGAAACCGGCGAACGGCGGGAAGTTGTGGCGCAGTGGGTGAGCCTCGAACTGACGCAGCAGTTCTTCGCCCAGCTGGCGAATGCTGGCTTCGTTTTCGGGGTTGCCGATGTTGATGATCTGGCCGTCGCAGACGCCATTGTCGTTATCAATGATGCGCGCCAGGGCTTCGATGCCGTCGGCAATGTCGGTGAAGCAACGCTTCTGCTCACCACCGTCGAACAGACGGATCGGCGTGCCTTCCACCAGGTTCAGGATCAGCTGGGTAATGGCGCGGGAGCTGCCGATACGCGCCGAGTCCAGACGGTCCAGGCGCGGGCCCATCCAGTTGAATGGCCGGAACAGGGTGAACTTCAGGCCCTTGTCCCCGTAGGCCCAGATCACGCGGTCCAGCAGTTGCTTGGAGACGGAGTAGATCCAGCGTTGCTTGTTGACCGGGCCCACCACCAGGTTGGAGGTGTCTTCGTCGAAATACTGGTCTTGGCACATGCCATAGACTTCGGAGGTCGACGGGAAAATCACGCGCTTGTTGTACTTCACGCAGTAGCGCACCAGCTTGAGGTTTTCTTCGAAGTCCAGTTCGAACACGCGCAGCGGGTTACGGGTGTATTCGATCGGCGTGGCGATGGCCACCAGCGGCAGCACCACGTCGCATTTCTTGATGTGGTACTCGATCCACTCGGTGTGGATGCTGATGTCGCCTTCCACGTAATGGAAGTTCGGGTGGCTGCGCAGGCGCTCGATGGCGTCGGAGCCGATGTCCAGGCCATAGACTTCGTAGCGGTCGTCACGCAGCAGGCGCTCGGACAGGTGGTTACCGATAAAACCGTTCACGCCCAGGATCAGCACACGGGTACGGCGCGGCTTGCGGCCCGACTCGGCGCCGCGCAGCACGGAACCGTCTACCAGGCCCAGTTCATCGGCCAGGGACGGGCCGGCCAGGTACAGGCCGTTTTCGTTGCGCTGGCCGAACTTGACCACCAGGGAATCTTCACCGCAGGCAATGCGCAGCGGGTTGACGCTGATTACACGGCCAGGCGCCAAACCTTCGTTGCCCTTGACCACGTCGGCTTGCCACACGATCAGCTTGTGCTCGCCCACGGCGCAGAAGGCGCCGGGGTACGGCTGGGTCACTGCGCGTACCAGGTTGAACAGTTGCTCGGCAGGTTTTTTCCAGTCCAGCTTGCCATCGGCGGCGGTGCGACGACCGAAGTAGGTGGCTTTGCTCTCGTCCTGGGCGGTTTCGCTCAGCTTGCCCTGGGCCAGCTGTGGCAGGGCATCACGCAGCAGCGCCGTGGCCGCCTCACGCAGCTTGGCGTGCAGGCTCAGGCCGGTATAGCTGCGCTCGATGGTGACTTTTTGCTGGGCCAGGATGGCGCCGGCATCGGCACGCTTGACCATGCGATGCAGGGTCACGCCGGTTTCGGTTTCGCCGTTGACCAGCACCCAGTTGGCCGGGGCGCGGCCACGGTATTTAGGCAGCAACGAGCCGTGCAGGTTGAACGCGCCTTTGCGGGCGGTGGCCAACAGCGGCTCGCTCAGCAGGTTGCGGTAGTAGAACGAGAAGATGTACTCCGGGTTCAGCTTGGCGATGCGTTCGATCCACAGCGGGTGGTTGGCGTCTTCCGGTGCATGTACCGGGATGCCATTGCGGGCGCAAAGTTGGGCGACGGAACCGTAGAAGTTGTTTTCCTTGGGGTCATCGGCATGGGTGAACACGGCGGCGATGTCGTAACCGGCGCTGAGCAGCGCTTCAATGCCTGCGCAGCCAATATCGTGGTAGGCGAATACAACAGCTTTTGAACTCATGACTGGACCTGATCCGAAGAAGAAGTAGAAGTATGGGAAGACACCAGACCGTCGACCACGACGACTGGAGCCGGTGCTGCCGGTTGGTTGCGCAGCACTTTTTCAATAAAGAAGCGTGGGCGGGCGCGGACATCGCTGTACATGCGGCCCAGGTATTCGCCCAGCAGGCCCATGCCGATGAACTGGCCACCGGTGAACACAAACAACACCGCAAACAGCACGAACAGGCCATCACCGGCCCAGTCGGCGCCGAAGGCCAGGCGCATGACGATCAGGGCAAAGGCAAACAGCACGCCCAGCGCCGCCAGGCTGAAACCGACGATGGACAGCAGGCGCAAGGGCGTGGTGGTCATGCAGGTCAGCAGGTCGAACATCAGGCTGATCAGGCGCATGGCGCTGTATTTGGATTCGCCGTGCTCACGTTCGGCGTGGTGCACCAGGATTTCCGTGGTGTGCCGGGCGAAGCCGTTGGCCAGGATAGGAATGAACGTGCTGCGTTCACGGCAGGCGAGCATGGCGTCGACAATGGTGCGTCGGTAGGCGCGCAACATGCAGCCGTAGTCGGTCATGGCCACGCCGGTAGAGCGCTGCACGGCAAGGTTGATCAAGCGCGACGGCCAGCGGCGGAAGGCCGAGTCCTGGCGGTTATTACGCACGGTGGCGACCACGTCGTAGCCCAGGGCAGCTTGCTCGACTAGGCGCGGAATCTCTTCCGGCGGGTTCTGCAGGTCGGCGTCGAGGGTGATCACCACTTCGCCACGGCACTGTTCGAAGCCGGCCATGATCGCCGCATGCTGGCCGTAGTTGCGGTTAAGGATCACCGCTACCACATTGCTACCATCTTCCGCGGCGGCGTCTTCGAGCAATTGGGCCGAGTTGTCGCGGCTACCGTCATCCACCAGGATGATTTCGTATTCGTAGGCCAGCTGCTTGCAGGCTGCCGTGGTGCGACGCAGCAACTCAGGCAGGCTTTCTTGTTCGTTGTAGACCGGGATAACGATCGACACGCAATGAATAGGGTAGGGTTTCAAAGATTCATGACCTCGGGCTAAAGCGACTTCAAGCGTGAAAACAGCAGCGTTCATTGGGCGAAACTACAGCCCGCAGGTTACAAAACGGCGCTAAAGATGACGCGTTTTCAATAGGTTAGTCGATAATCCACGGATTGCTCTTAAGTGTTGCGTACAAGGTTAAGCGCAAAAATGTGCAACGAATATGAAAGGCGGATGAAAAACTCGTTTATTTGACAGGCAGACAGCTAGGGTTCAGCTAAGTAATCAAGGCGTTACATGTAGGTCTCACAGGGCGACATCGGAGCTTCGTACAAGACGCTTGGTTCAATCTGAGCGAGGCGATCAGCCCAATGCTCGCCCTTCAACAATCTTCTCTGCATTAGCGCTCAAGTGCCGGTAAAGTAAGCCCTCTCTTGCCAGGGTACTCGGATGAATAGCGTGCAGCTTTTACGCGGCCAGTTGCGGCCAGCGCTGATGGGATTGTTGATGACGGTGGCCTGTGTCACCAGCGTGCGGGCCGATCAAGGCGTCGCGCTGACCCCGCTGGACCAGGTGCCGGACGGGGTGGAAGTGCGCGGCAAGCAGGTCGCGGCTTATACCTGGGATGACCGCCAAGGCAAAAACCTGCTGGTACTCGCCGAGCAAGTCGGTGAGCGCGATGACGATGGTACCCAATCGGCCTTTGTCTACGCGGCGCAATACGTGCTGGGTGGCGAGCGCCCCAAGCGCGTGTGGATGCTGTACGACGATGTACAGCACTGCGAATTCGACGCAGGGCTGCGCTTTGACCGGGCTGCCACCAAGGTCACCGACCTGCTGGGCGACGGCAATACCCAGGCCACGGTCGGTTATTCGCGGGCCTGCACCAGTGATGTCAGCCCCAACGAATTCAAGTTGATCATGCATGCCGGCAAGTCCGAGAAGTATCGTCTGCGTGGCCTTGACCGCGTGGGCGCCAGTTGGTGGGACGAGGACGCTGGTGCCTTGCGCGGCATGCCCCTGCCCACCGACTGCAGCGTCGCGGCGCAGCAAGCGCTGGTCAGCCAATACAAGGAGCAGGGCACCGAACTGCCCCTGCCAGGCTGCTATGGCGACGAGAAGGACTTTGCCAAGGCGCCGGACAGTTACCTCGCTTTTATGCGCCAGCAGTGGTTCGCGCTGATGCAGCAACAGGACGCTGACTGGAGCCAATCCCAGGCCCAACCCCAGGCAGCCAGCGAAGACGACGAATCGGCCCCGTGATTTTGTGCCAGGGCCGGTCCTGGGTTAGACTCGGCCTTCGCCAATCCACTAAATACATCGACTAATCAAATAGTTGGTCGGTGTATTTAATCCAAAGGCTGATCTACCTTGACCGAGTCCATTTGCAACCCACTGACCCTATATCTCACCCGCCTGGCGCCTTCCAGCCAACTGACCATGCGCTACGTGCTGCAGGATGCCGCCGACCGCTTGGGTTTCGAAGACCTCAACCTCGAAGAGATTGACTGGCACCTGCTGCAGCCTGAACACGTCATCGCACTGGTGGCTGCCTTGCGCGAGGACGGCTTAGCGCCGAACACTTCGTCGCTGTATGTGAATGCGGTGCGCGGGGTCATGAATGAAGCGTGGCGCATGAGCTTGATCAGCCAGGACCACCTGTTGAAGATGCGCTCGGTCAAGGCCACACCTGGCACGCGCCTGAGCCAGGGCCGCAATCTGCGCCGCACCTTGATCCGCGAGATGCTCGACGTCTGCGCCGCCGACCCTCGGCCCCAGGGCCTGCGGGATGCAGCGGTGATCGGCCTGTTATATGGCTCGGGCATGCGCAAGTCGGAGTCGGTGAACCTGGACTTGGCACAGGTCAACTTTGACGAGCGCAGCTTGCGCGTGATCGGCAAGGGCAACAAAGAGTTGGTCAAGTACGCGCCGGACTGGGCGTTTGCCAAGCTGCAAGCCTGGCTGGCGTTTCGTCGCGAGCACCTCAAGGAAGGCGAGCAGGACGACAGCTTCCTGTTCAACCGCATCCGGCGAGGCAGCCATATCACCCGAGAGCGGATCACCAAGCATGCGATTTACTACATCGCGCGCCAGCGCGGCGATCAAGTGGGGGTCAAGATCATGCCCCATGATTTCCGTCGTTCGTTTATCACCCGGGTGATCGAGGAGCATGATTTGTCGATTGCGCAGAAACTGGCGCATCACACCAACATCCAGACCACTGCCAGCTATGACGTGCGTGACGACAATGAGCGCCGGCGGGCGGTGGACCGATTTGATTTGTAGGCTTGTGGATACGCCACGATTCAAATGTGGGAGCTGGGTTGCCTGCGAAGAGGGCCTCACAGGCAACCAGAATGTTGAATCTGCCTGCTCCTGTGCTCAAGAGGAAGGCGGGACGCTTGAGGTCAAGTGAGCCGGTAAGCGCCGCAACGTCCACAAGGTGGTCAGCATCGCGGCAAGCGCACACAGCGCAATACCGATCAACATCGGCGCCGGTGTATGGTCGGCAAAGATACCCACCAAGGTCATCGCCACAGCCGCTGTGACCATCTGGATCGCACCCAGCAGTGCAGACGCAGAACCTGCCACCGCACCATGATCCTCCAGCGACAGTACCCCGGCCGCCGGCAATAGCAGGCCAAGAAAGCCGAAACCGATAAACAACAGCCCCATCATCAAGCCCAGGCTGTCACCCCACAGTGTGGTGCCCGCCAGCAAGCTCATGACCGCCGCCACGCCCACCACCGACCAGCGAATCAACGGCGCCAGGCCAAAGCGGGCGCTGAGGCGGGCGGTCAATTGGCTCATGGCGAAAAACGAGGCCGCGTTGAGCGCAAAGCACAGGCTGAACTGGGTCGGTGTCAGGCCAAAAAACTCGATGTACACGAAGGGCGCGCTGCCGATGAACACGAAGAAGGTGGCCAGACCAAACCCGCACACCACCGACAAGCCCGTAAAGACCGGGTCGCGGAGGAGGGCGCCATAACTGCCGAACGCCTGGCCCAGTGTCTTGCCCAGGCGGCGCTCGGCTGGGTGGGTTTCTGGCAGTTGTACTGCGGTCATCACCAGGCACAGCACGGCCACCACCGCCAACACGGCAAACACTTCGCGCCAACTCCAGATCGAAATCACCAGGCTACCGGCCAGTGGCGCGAGGATCGGCGAAACACTCATCACCAGCATCAACAAAGCCATCAGACGCGCCGCTTCATGGCCGGTGTACAGGTCACGGACAATCGCCCGTGGGATCACCATCCCCGCACAGGCACCGAACGCCTGCACCGCACGAAAGCCAATCAACACTTCGATGGTCGGTGCCAGCGCGCAGCCGACACTGCCAATGGCAAAGATCACCAGGCCCGCATAAATCGGCGGTTTACGCCCGAACACATCGCTGAGGGGGCCGTAGAACAACTGGCACACGCCGATAATCATGAAGAACACCGTCAAACTCATCTGCACGGCCGCCGGCGAGGCCTGGAGGCTGGCGCCCAGGGTCGGCAGCGCCGGCAGATAGATGTCGATAGCAAACGGGCCGACGGCGGTGATCAAGCCCAGCAACAGGGCGAGACGGGCGATACGTTGAGGCATTTGGCAGATCCAGGTAGAGCAACGGACGGTCAGCTTAAGGGAACCGCGCAGATCCGCAAACTTAGGCTTCACTAACAAGCAACAGCTGCCGATACAGCTAGCAGCGACATTGAAACGGTTGGGTTCCCAACCGGCGTTCCTGGCACGGGGTACCACTATGACGATCAAATTACGATTGGTGCTGTTGATTGCGACCGGGTTGCTCACCGCTTTGATCATGAGCCTGGCTGGCTACCTGGGCAATACGCGGATGGCCGATGCGGTACAGGACAACGACGTCAGCATGACGGTACTGCGTAACCACATGGAAGCCGACATGATGCACGACGCCCTGCGTGCGGATGTACTGTCGGCGATGTTGGTCGGGCTGGGCAAAAGCACCAGTACGCCGGCCGAGGTCAACAGCTCGATCAAGGAGCATGCCGAGCACTTTCGCGAGGTGCTGGCGGACAATCTCAAGCTGCCGTTGGACGCCTCGATCAAGGCCAGCCTGGAAAAAATCAAACCCAGCCTGGACACCTACATCAGTGCCGGCGAGCGCATCGTCGCGCTGGCCCTGGACAATCCAGAGGCCGCACGAGGGGAACTGCAGACCTTCAATGCCGCGTTCAGCCAGTTGGAAGAACAAATGGCGGCGTTGAGCGAACTGATCGAAAACAATACCCAACTCACCAGCACCGGTACCCGGCAAACCATCAGTAACGCTAACTGGACCTTGATTATTGTATTGGGGGCGAGCCTGCTGTTGCTGCTGGCACAAGGACGTTGGGTGACCCTGAGCATCATGGGGCCGTTGCGCACCGCCAGCCGTATTGCCCAGAGCATTGCCCATGGCAACCTGAGCGAGCCGATTGCCGAACCCAAGAACCAGGACGAAGCCAGTGCACTGATTCGCAGCCTGGCGACGATGCAGCGGGATTTGCGCGGCATGATCGAAGTGGTTCGCAGCAATGCCCATGGCGTGAATGGCATGAGCGAGCGCCTCAGCCAGGGTTGCCATGAAGTGGCAGGCAGCAGCCAGCAACAAAGCGTCGCCGCCAGCACCATGGCCGCCGCCGCGAGTGAAATGACCGCCAGCATCGAAGAAATCACCCGTCACGCCCAACGTGCCCTGGACATGGCCAGCCAGGCTGAAACCCTGGCCAAGGACGGCGGCCGCGTCATCCACCAGGTGGTCAGCGACATGGACGGCATCGCCCGTTCTGCCCAACAGTCGGCGCAAGTGATCCGCACGCTGGACAAGGAGTCCGAGGCGATCTACAGCATTATCCAGGTGATCAAAGGGATTGCCGACCAGACCAACCTGCTGGCCCTGAACGCCGCCATCGAAGCCGCCCGCGCCGGTGAACAAGGGCGCGGTTTTGCGGTGGTCGCCGATGAAGTGCGCAGCCTGGCCGGACGCACCAGCGCCTCCACCCAGGAAATCGCCAGCATGGTCGGGAGTATCCAGCAGAACACCCGTGAAGCGGTGATCAGCATGGAGGAGGGCGTTGCCCAAGTGGACAAGGGCATGGCGGTGACTGCCGAAGTGGAACGTGCCATTCGCGAGATCCTCCAGGCCACGCTGAGCACCACTGAATTGGTCAACGATATTTCCCGCACTATTAGTGAACAAAGCCTGGCCAGTAATGAGATTGCTCATCAGGTGGAGAGGATTGCGGGAATGTCGGAAAGTAACAGTCGGGTGATTGGCGAGACGGCGTCGACGACGGATGAATTGTCGAGTTTGGCGGGGAAGCTTTCGCAGTCGGTGGATCGGTTTAGGCTTTGATGGATAACGATCAGATATAACTAAACTAAATAACTATTTAGTTTAGTTATAATGCATGTAAATCTATGGAGGCGGAGGGACCAGAATTCATGGTCCCTCCATCTAATTTACGCGTGTGTCACCAGGTTCGTTGGGTAACACGGCCCAGACTGTGGTCGAATTCGCCTTGGCTCACCGTAACCGGTGCACCAATGCTCAAATCATCCGAATCTCGCTGCCAAAGCCTGAAAATCGGTTTGCCGGCCAGCTCCAAAACTACTAGGTCATCCTGGGTGGGTGGACCGACAATACTGTATTCCTCAGTGATGCCTGGGTATCCAAAGCTAACTGAAGCTGTGCCTTGATCAAAATCAGCGATTCGTTTTGGCTCAACATGAGCATCGACTTCAAGTGTGAAAATGTCCTTTTCCATTGAGTCTAATTTGTTGGTGCGCGTGAAGGACAACTTGAATTTCATCCATGACCTCAATTATCGGTAGCTGTGGTTTGAGCGTGTAGATTCTCATGACGTGCTCGGATAAGCCAACCGTGACGGAGTTGTCGTCAGGTGTCGCGAGCCTGTTTGACTTACGCTTTACTGATATCCAGGTACGGGTTGCTGCCAAGTGATCGAAGCCTGTGCCAGGCTCGAAATCTGACCACCAGAGCCCCCCAGCTCCGCATAGGACGGTTCGCATAATGTATATTATGTTAAACGACAGGCCATGTTAGAAATGTTCATAAGCCACGTAAGTCACTGATTCGACCAATTCGTATTTGACGTCTACTCTCTCAACGGGCCATGTGTTTCGTGTTCATGGCGAGTCCTTGAATGAGGTAGCTGTCGATGAAACTGATTCAGTGCAGGTTCTCTTCAGGTCAACGACTACCGCTGCTTGTACAAGCTGGTGATGCGACGCCGTTGCCCATACTCATTCCGTTCATCTACGTCCAACTCAAACTCAGGCACCGGGCTTACAACACGGCTGCGGCGCACCTGCGCGCGATCCAGGCTTTCTACGCCTATGCCAAAAGCCGAGATCTGGATATCGATGAGGCCATCTTGGCCTGCCACTTTGAGGCGATTCTGGCTTTGCTGGACGGTTACGCTATTTGGCTCCAAAGTGGTCGTCATGCCGATAATCTGATCGCCCGAATCGGCAAAGCTGGCACTGTACTTTTTCAGCAGATCAGTTCACGAACACGTGACCAGTACCTGCGCCTGCTGAAGAAATACCTGTCTTGGTGCGTCACCCGTTACATCCCGCGCGCCCGTCAGAGTTCAGCCACACAGGCTGACATCAACGTGGTATTTGCCGATGTTGCCGACGTCATTGAGCGGCGCTTTGAGAGCCATATCATCAATGCTCGTCCCGATCGCACTCGTTACCGCAGCCTGACAGATACGCAACTACAGATCGTTCGCACACTGATTCGCCCTGGCGCTGCGGCGAATCCGTTCCCGGAACGTTTGCAACTGCGTAACTGGCTAATGATTGAATTGCTCTTGGAGACCGGCATCCGTCGCGGAGAGCTTCTGAAGCTCTACACCACGGATATCAATAAAGGTTCTCAGCACGCCTATGTCAGCATCAATGATCGCGAACATGATCCCCGCGACCCGCGCGTTGAAGAGCCTGCGCTCAAAACACATGGGCGGACCGTAGGCATCTCCGCACAGTTGTATGAGGTCTACGAGCGCTATATCCAGCGCGACCGGCGCCCTCTGCGTGACGGTAAACCGATGAAATTGCTGTATCGCTATTTGTTCATCTCGGATCGTGGCCGCCCGCTGTCGATCCGCGCGTTGTCTAACGTTCTTGATCGGCTGTTTCTGACCATTGAGCTGGCTCATCCAGGATTGTTGCCTACACTTTCTGCGCATGACTTTCGCCACACCTTTGCAGACCACTTTTTGGCTTACCTGGTCGAAAAGCGTGGGCATGACCTCGAGCGGGCCACGGACGAACTGCGGCGAGTCTGCGGTTGGTCTGAGACCTCGACTATGCCACGCCGTTACGCAGGTCGTTATCTAGCCGAGTCGGCCAACCTCCACAATGCCCAGCGCAGCTCGGCAGCCTGGAGTCGACTTGACAGTTAAGGAGGTTCGCCGTGACCAAATCAGCCGATCAAGAACACGCGTCACCGCCCTCCTCTTTGCCAGCTTACGTGTTCAGGGGGCCCGCTTACGTTGCAATTCGAACTCGTACTAATGACCAGCCACGCTACGTCGATACGCGGCTGAAGGTGTGGACATGGTACGACGGTGGACTTGCAATGAAAATCGATTGGACTGCGATCCAGTTGAATTCAGAGCTAATCGAAATAGGCAAAGGCTTTATGGCTTATGCACTTGAGAAATATGCACCTCGAACTGCGGCAATGTTCGCGGATACCCTTCGATTTTTACCTGGTACAAATCTCGCGGTCGGACTTCCTTGGGCCACACATGAACTAATCACTGCTCTCGAAGAAATCAAAAAAACGAGGACAGTACTGGTAGGATTTCGAGGGCTTTATCGTTGGGCAATGGATAGAGGAATCAATGGCTTCGATCCAATCACATATTTAAAAATCAAGGAGGTAAAGTCAGATCGTGTTGACCCGTATGCTCGAATTTTTCTCTCGCAGTCTGGTTTAGAGCTTGATGAGGAAATTCGATTACTCAAACGCATTGAGCGAGAACTCAAATCTGACTCTTGGGAGGATGTTCAGTTTAATATAGTGCTTCATTTGGGTTTCGAACTCGCACCTCGGTCGATTCAATTTCATTCGCTCGACATTGCTGATTTTGAATTTATTGAGAGCGCTGATCACGAGAAGTACTACACCCTGTGGTTACCCATGGCCAAAAAAGTCGGCCAGCGCAGACCTGAGCGGCGCCCCCGCAAGATAACCACCCGCCTGGGTGAGAAAATCTCACGCCACGTTTTAGAAATTCAACGCCGTTTTGGTAGCGACTGTGAACCATTATTTGTCAATCCTTGTGGAAGGCGTCTCTCGGTTATTGAAATCGGTACAGGCCTCAAATACGAGCTGCGTGAAGCTGGGATAGATAGGCCGAATCAGGTATCCATGTTGTTGCGTCATCACCTCGGGCAAGGCTTGGCGGATCAGGGTACTCCAGCAGACATGATTGCCGAACTGCTCGGTCACAACAGCACGGTTGCAGCGCGTGCTTACGTAACGGCCACCCCTAACATTGCCCGGATCAAAGAGAAAGCACTGGGTAAGAGCCCGGCCTATCAACGCATCATGCGCAGCTTATTAACTGGGAAAATCGTCCAACGCCGCGATGCGGCTCCTGAAGCAGCCGTCCGCGGCGTCATTGATACGCAATACATAGGCGATATTGGTGCCTGCGCCCTGCCCGTTCATACCCACTGTCCCTACAACCCTATATACGCGTGCTACACCTGCAAGAAGTTCCACCCCTTTGCTGACGGCCACCACGAGCAGGTAAAGGATGCGCTCCAGCGGGAGGCCCAACGGTTCATTGATATGGCAGAACGAGCCGGTGATCTGAGTCACAACCGGCCCCTCGCCCAGCATCAGACAACCATCCTGGCAGTAAGCGCTACGATCGAACGCTGCCGGCGGCACACGGAGGGTGCCGAAGATGACGCTGTCTAGGGCAAGGCTGAGCCTCGAAAGCTTTATTGCACAGGAGAAAGCGATTTTTCGGTCATTACCGATTTCAACACCATGGGCAGAATCATTCTGGGGTATCGGAAATTGGTTGCCGCAAAGGGATGTTAACAAACATGCACTTACGTTTGAGACGCACCGACAAACCCTGGAAAAGACAGGTTATCCTGCACCGCCGAAGGGCCCACTCCCCTTTGCTTTCCAAGACTTTAGCAAGGCTCTAATTGTGTATTTACAACGCACCAGAAGCCTGAAGTTTTCGATGGTGGCTGCATACAATATTGCTGTTCGACGGCTGTACAACACCCTGTTTGAGCGCGGCGTATCCGACCCCACACTCCTGACGCGAGGCGATTTCGACCGAGTCATAGGCTTTCTCCGTGAGAGCGGCTACAAGAATCTCTATGACGCGATCTCTCACCTCCAAGTAATAGCGAATACGATTGATAATCTGCAATTAACCGAGTTCGCCATCCACTTTGAGCATGATGCAAAACCAGAAAAACGCCGACACGATTACATTTCATTGCACGACCCTGATCTTGCGGTAAAACAGCGTAAATCTGATGATAGATTACCTTCTCGTGAGGCGATGGAGGCATATGCACTATGCTCGAACAACCCACTTAGTGACGGCGAAGAAATTTTGCTGCGAGTGATCGACTTATTGATAGCGACTGGGCAACGGGGTAACGAAGTAGCCGTAATACCCTATGATTGTTGGGTCGAAAGGCCGATCAAAGGGACGACAGGAGAAGTAGTTGTCGATGCCCATGGCAAGCCTCTGGTCGAATGCGGAATTAGGTACTTCGCGGAAAAGCAATTTCAATCCCGTGTTCATTGGCTGGCTGAAAGCGACATTCCTTTAGCCAGGCGCGCAGTAGAGCGATTAAAAACGCTAACCAATGAACAACGAGAAATTGCCGCCTGGCAAGAACTCCACCCAGGACGTATTTGGAGCTACCCCCCTCAGTCAGTGATCTCCGATGCAAAGGTCTTGGACTGGCTAGGTTTTAGCGAAGCAAGAAGCGCAAGCAGAAATCTATACCTTTTTCTCACACGCAACGGTGTCTATCCATTTGACGATGAACCGGATGAAAAGCGAGGAAGGTCGTTAAAGCGACGTTACGTCGCCGGGGAGATTGAGCGACTGATCGTCCCGAGGCTCCGTGGGCACGCGGCATTGACAGAAAATGTCGGGGGACAGGTTCGTATCGTACTTAGAACCAGCGAAACGCTTGCCATCGCTTTCGACGGCCAATTTCGTTTCGGTGGACGTGAGGCGAATGTGTTTCGTGCGGTACCGCGTCGGGTCACCCTCGGGGATATCAATCACGCATTAGGTGACGATGAAAAATATACGTCCATTTTTTCGCGTCGTTCATTAACCGAATCCGATGGAACTCCGATTAGGCTAACAAGCCACCAACCTAGACACTGGCGGAACACAATTTACCACTTGACCGGTATGAGCGATGTTCAGCAAGCGTTGGCTCTGGGGCGAAAACGCCTCGACCAGAATGTTTATTACCAACATACGAGCATTGAAGAAAACACTGCTGCCCATCATGAGTTTCTGGCGTTCAATAGCTATCACGAGCGCCTCGACTTTCTACATACAGCCATAAGAGATAAGCGCATTCATGGCGTTTTGACCGACAGTTACCATGCTTTGCTATCAGATAAAGGTACAACAACTGCAGAAGCATTCCTCACCGTACACGCCACGGCGCTGCATGTGACCCCTTTCGGAGGTTGTATCCACGATTTCTCCCAGGCCCCCTGCCCTAAGCATCTTCAATGCTGGAATGGCTGCTCGCATCTACATCTGATGGGCACTCCATCGGAGCGGGTCAACCTTGAAAAACAAGCCAAGAATCTGACGAAGGCAATATCCATCATGCGCGACGCAGGCACCGGGGAGGCAGGCAGCGATGTATGGCTAGCAGACCAGGAAAACAAGCTCAAGAATTTAAAATCTGTCCTTGCACGCGATACCAATGGAGGTGTGCAACGCGTGTTTCCAAACGGGCGTCCAATCACGGTTGTGGACTCGGACAAACGACACAGTTCGGTATCAGATGACTAGGGGCAACTATGGCACGACGACAGACATTGAGGGGCGGCACTCTTGACGAAGCAATAGACGCTCTCCTCGCCCAGATGATTAGCTCAGGAGTGGAGATCGCTCCCATTTCCCGACCGGAGGTGCAGCGCCGGTTGGGCCTGACAAGCCGAGCTACGCTAGGAGGTGACCGTGGAGACAGAATTGAGGCCGCTCGTGTTGTTCAAATGAGGGAAAGCGGGAGGGATCCGGATGGTGCCCGCCGGCGCAGGAGTCTCGAAGAGCGTATTGCAAGTCTTCAAGCGGAGAACGCTGCGTTGGCAATACAGCGAGACAAGCTTTTAGAGGCTCTGTCAGTGATAGCACACAACTGCCTCATGAACGGTCTGGACGTAGAGTCAGTTATGGCACCGTTGAGAAACACCCAATAGATAAGATTAGTAGTCTTCGTATCGACTACAGATTGCGGCATGGTAACCTGCCCACAGTGCTAGACAGGACTGTCTCAGCTCTGACGACTACACATTACGGTACACATATCCTAACTACTTCGACCTACACGCAGAGCGTTGACATGAGCGCCAACCGCTCGTAGAGTTTGGCTTGTAGCCCTTGAGGCACTTCAGCTTTACCTCCCCTTGAGGGATCTGCAAAGCCCGGTAACGACCGGGCTTTTGCCTTTCTGCTGTATTGCTCTGAACTCTCATAAGACGTTCCCTCGTATTCACCCTTTTATCGCCGTTGTGTTTTCAACCAGACGCGGCTTGCTGAGGGCTCCTCGTACTCGGCCTCAGTTTAGGGAAGCGAGGTATCTACAAAACGCAGGGCGATTCAGTCGCCGTCCGAGTTAGAAGGTCCTGCTGAGCGCTTGAAAGGGGTGATGAGAAAACCTGCTGGATCACGCCGTCAACGCATTCCCCCACCAGAGTTCGCCCGATAGAGAAAAATACGATTTCTACCCCGACGGCGGGAGGCATCATCCCACTGCCTCCTCTATTAGCCAAAAGGTTCATCTCATGGCTACTGACGAGCAGTGGGCCTGGGTGCTTGGTGAATCAACACACAAAGATCCCTACAGCACCTTTGGCAGCGATCACCATCAGCGCTGGCAATCCTTCAACGCTCATCTGCCTATGCAGGGTACTCAGCAAATTCTCGTCGAGCTCACTCGGGCGAGCCGGACAACCGTCGGGATGCGAATGCCATTCGCCCACATAATCCACCATGCCAGCAGTACGCTTGTGTACTACCTCCAGCGCTTCTGCCTGGCCCTCTTGCCCTCTAATGAAATGGCTCGGACTGGCCTCGCTGTCCGGCGGTGCCGGCAGAACGTCAACAATGACAATCGTCTTCGTTTTGAGATCCGTGACGCCGAGGATTGCGCCACCCGTTTCGTTCGGAAGGGCCTTCTGTCGAGCGGTGTACAATTTCTGAACCAGTGACTCGTCGTACTTCACCGTCCAGCCAGATGATTGCGCAGTATGCACTTGCGCGGTGTCGATCTCATGAGCGGTAACTGATCCGGATCGGTCATCTGATTCCCAGACACAAATCCTTGCCTGCGACTTGGCGACTGACTGCCGAAGCTGCCTGGAAAGAATTCCTGCATGACCATGAATAGATTCACCCGACATCCTTACCGAAATGTCACGACAGCCACCGCCCACCCAGCGATCCCCCAGAGGCTGGGCCAAGTGCTGATGACCCCACTCGCTTTCCAGTATCGCTCGGTAGTACTGTCCCTCCAGACCGTCAATGCGCCGAAGCCTGTCCTGATCTTCGAGAATCATCACACTTGAGAGACCTGAAGGTGTAACGAACAAGCTCACGGTGCGGGGAGCTTCCGGTCTACGGGCGAGCTCACGTGGTGCCTCCAACGTTGTCGTTACATCCACCAAGATTTGGGCAACGCTCAACGACGAGGCGATCTCCTCGGTATCCTCAAGTATGCTTTTGGCAATTGCCTTGGGTGGATCCCAGTTCGGAAAGATTTCTACAGCCAGATCCCTCACTACGTTGACCTTTGGCCGGCCAATGTATAAATCGAACGCCACATGGCGGCATAAATTGTGAGGCAGCACCCGATCAGGGTCTATGAACGTCCATCGCCCCCAGCCTTGGCGAATCCATAGATCAGCCAACACGCTACCTAACGCCCCCACCCCGGCCAGGACGCCTTGGATGTCACTGTTCTCCTCAGGGGTGCCCGATAGATCACGAGCGACTTTGGCTGTGAGAGCACTTCGAACTTCTACCGACATGAGCGGGATCAATCGCCAGGCAATACTGCCAGCTCCACCGAGGATCACGCTACGGTGACTCAGCCCTTTCGAATCAGGGGGGCCTAGCATATCTAGGGCCGTTGCTAGGTCAAACAGAGAGACGTCCAGCATGTACCCAGCTACGTCAAAGCGTTCAGCCTCGCCGTCGCGTACGCGCGGAATCCAGACAGTAATGAGTACACCTTGGCCTTGGGCGGGAGCAGCAGAAACACCGCCTTCAATGGCGTCGTAAACGGTCGCATGAAGCGACTGATAGAGGTCGCTGCCCCAGCTTACGAGTTGATCATGCAGATCACCCAAGGTCTCTGGATAGCGAGCCAACGTTGGGGATCCCACAGGATTGACCACCATTGAGACCATCCTGACCAGCTTCGACTGGTCGCCTGGCCGAGTGGGATCGGCCCTCAAGATGATCGAGTCACCTACATCCACTTTGCAAATGGTCAACGTGTTGCTACCCGATTTTGCGTAATCGGTATAGTTGGAAGGCAGGATAAGCTGGTAAGGGCTCATGTAAAAAAGCTGCTCAACCGGCTGATCACTCCGGTGCAGTTTCAACAGAGCAGACTCTCGCAACCACCAGAACATTCGAGCGATGAAACGCTCCGGCGTCCAGGTTCGCTCGACCGTCGACCAATTGCTGTCGTACAGACAAAGCACCCTAGCCCCGCCTATGGAAGGTGGATGCTGGTGCGACAGCACAGGGAAGTCTTTGCGCAGCGTGTAGACTACTACCGGCACGCGGAAGTCGGGGTTTACACCGACCGCCAATCGCTCGCGTCGCCTGACTCCTCCGAGATTACCCGAATCCACTGTACCGTCGCCGGCATCGATGACAATGTATTCGCTGATTATCGTCCCTGGTTTGTCCTTCCTGATTTCTCGAACATCGGTGTAGGGACAAGCACGTAAAGCTTTGAGGAGTGCCTGGGTATGGGGATAGAGGTGATCCTCATCTGCACAGTCCAAAACCTCACCGAGCTCGTAGTAATCGATCATTTGAACTTGCCAGCGCGTGGCGGAATCGACGCCGCTACGGAACTCGGTACAGCTCCAGCAAGCGCTGCAGCAACGGCCAGCAGTTTGACCTTACCATCCGACCGAACCTCGAAGTCCATGCAAGCCTTCTCACCGAGATCCCCAGTGCAAGAGAACCAACCATCAACTTCGTCCAGGATGCCCTGATACTCACGCTTCGCCCGGATGCAGGGTGGATCGCAATAATCGTCGAGAATCTCAACACTGCTGGAAACGATCGTTGCACCATTGCGTGCCTGGCTCAGGGCTTGACGGGCATCCCAACTTACCTTGGCGTTCTCGCCCTTGCCCGACCAGCTGTCCCACGAAAGCGTGTGCCAGGAACAGTGGTGCGGAGCTAGGAGCAGATCATATTCAAGCACCTCGGGCGTGGACTCGTAATGACTCCACATCCGCTCCCAGATCAATACCTCAGCGTCACCGCCAACAAGGAATTTGGTTTTGGTTTGCGAGTAAGCCGACGGCGAGATCTGAATATTCATGATCACGCTCGATTCGTTTTTTGTCAGGTCTTCTTCAAGATCCGCATCATCTTCATGCGGTGCCGGTGCGAGCAGGTGCGAGGTGAAAAACTGCGGAAGGTTTTCACCTGCGATCTGGCTGAAAGTCTGGCCGGCTTTAACCAGGATTGGGCCAAGATCGTCAGTCTTCCCCTGGTTGTCTTCGCCCATGATGCGAATGCGGTTCCCATCACCTGCAATGCGATAATTGCGCCAGTAGATCACTCGCCGCCGCGCTTCTTTATCGAAAGCTTTCGCGTCGTCACAGAGGATGTGGTTCTTCGAACTCCGACGGAATACCAGAGGCGACGACCACATTTCACGGATCAAAATCCGCCTCTCCCAACGATCCTTGCCGTCGTCAGGGTAGTCCGCAGGATCGCCAAGCCAGAAGTGATTTCTCAGGCCTGCACAGTGGTCTTGGTCAGGATGACTCAATAGGAAGGCGTTGACGAATGGGCGGTCTTTGACATCCCACTGCAGCCGCTCTCGCAATGCCCTGCCCACGTCAGGAGTGTCATCGTCTGGGTTGTCCGCAGCCTGGCGGATCCGCGAGTCAATCAGAATGGTGGTGACCAACGTATCGGCCAACCGGATCAACGTCATGTCACCGGTACCCACTTGAAAAAACGTCACCTTGGCAGCCATATATCCCTCCCCGGGCACTGGGCCATCTTTGAGAAATGCTACAGATACTGTAAGATACGTATAGAAACTCAACCCGTCTAGATACTATTCGAATATTTTTTATACCAATTACCTACCAGGCTGATTTCAGATGACTGCTACCGCTACTCGTACCGGACGCTGGGGCCAGGAACGCCGCCTTGAATTTATAGATTTTCGGCTGCTGTGGGAGCGAAAACTCAATCGCTCAGACCTGACCATTTTTTTTGGGATTTCTGTTCCTCAAGCGTCATTGGATTTCGCGACCTATCAAGAACTCGCTCCTGACAACATGGCCTATGACCGAACGCTGAAAGCGTACGTGGCAGGCCCTGACTTCAAACCCGTCTTGACCAACCCGGATCCAGCGCACTATCTAAATGAGCTACAGCAGCGTGGCATAGGCAATATCGCCCCAACGGATAGTTTCATCGGCTGGGCGCCCCCAGTGGCGAACCTACCTTCTCCCATGAGGCAGGTTGATCAACAGATCCTGATCAAGCTCATCAGGGCGCTCCAGGCAGGCGAGGCAGTGGACGTCGACTATCGATCAATGACCAATTTCGACGAGCCAGCTGTTCGGACTATCTTCCCCACATCGTTCGCCCATGACGGCTTTCGTTGGCACACCCGCGCCTTCTGCTTCAAGTCAGGGATATTCAAGGATTTCGTTTTAGGTCGCATCAACGCCCTGAAGACTTCGTTTGCCCCTCCTTCAGAGGTGCCAGAGGACGTTGAATGGGAGACCTTCATCGATGTGGTGATCGGCCCGAATCCGAGCTACCCGCCACAAAAGCAAAAAGCAATCGAGCACGATTACCAGATGGTGAATGGCGAAGCTCGGCTCAGAGCTCGCAAGCCACAGTTGTATTACCTAAACCGCCGGCTGAACCTGAATGTGAAGCCAGGCGACCCGGTCAGTGAGCATCAGCAGATTGTGATGCTTCGGATTGAGAATGCTCGCAAGGAGTCAGCAGAAGATGAGTGAAACCACTTCAGCCAAGCCAAAGACAGATCTGACGATCGTCATCATCATCTATCTGCTGGCACTTCTGGTCTTCGCGACCTACTCCATCGGTGCGATGGCTCTGGGTTGGCTTTCTGAGCCCTATAGGCCTCTGAGAGTGCCGTTGATGTGTGGCGCGATCGCCTACGTTGGCGGTGCCCTGTACTGCTTCCGTGCGATTTACCTCAACAAGTGCGTCCACAAGCGCTGGGATCCGGACTGGCACGTCTGGTATTTCATCCGCCCCATCACCAGCACAATCGCCGGTGCGGTGAGCTACCTCTTCTTGAAGGCAGGCTTGTTGGTACTGGAGTCGACCGCGAACGCCGGAGCAAGCGAAATTGGATTTTTCGCACTGGCCTTCATAGCCGGCTTCAACGTCGACAAGTTCGTGGCGAAAATTGAGGAGGTCGCGAAGGCGGTGTGGGGCATTGATAAAACCCGGAGTGGACAGACTCGGGCTGGTGAGGCGGAGCCGGTCAAACCGCCCACTCCAACCTCCCCTCAAGCCTGAATTAGGTTCTTGCTTGGGAGTTTGATGCGGCAGGCTCACTGCCTGCCGCTGAGACTTCGTCAGACAGCAACTCAAAGCAGATTCGGCAGGAGAATCTTCAGCTGTAGGAAGACAAACCACAAGAAGCAACCGCCACTGGCCAGGAACAGGCCAATGAGAGTGAGCCGGCATAACGGGCGCATCGTGTTTTGCCACTGCGCCACAATACGAGTGAATGTCAGCGCAGAAGCGTCGGTGCGGAACAGGTAGATGAAACCTTCCGCGTACGCCGACACCACCAAATTTCGAGGGGTTGGTAACCGCGATTGAAAATCCAGTGAGTTGTCGAACCAGCGCATTGCTTCCGCGGGCTGCAAACGCAGGCGGTTCACAGCAAGCAAGTTAACGAACCAGATCAATGTCCTTAGCGTATACGAAGCCTTCGGTGGTGGTGATTGGTACGTTGGACGGGCTGCAAAAAACGTCGTGTTTGCCAATGTTGTTTTCAGCGCGATAAGACCAATCGAGCTCCAGGATTACCTTCTTTTCGCGTAGCTCTGGGATTTCTCGGCATTTGTCTGCAATAGTATTCGTAATGTTGAAAACGAATTTGTACATATCAAATCCGAGTTCGTAGACCCTTCCGTCAAGCCTTAGGCTAGGCTTTTGGCAGAACATTTCGAGGTCTTTCGTGAGATTTGCGGCGTAGTCGAAGATCTCAGCGATATTACTCATTTCCCTTTGAATGAATCGCAATTTGGCTTTGTAATTTTTGTTTTTTTCGTCAGGTATCGTGTTATCGATAAATGATTTCACGCTTTTTGCGAGCACTTCTAGTGGTATTAGAAGGTGTTGCGAATGGCTAACGAGAACATTTTCCTCGACCTTGACACGGAGACGAATTTCGTCAACGTCGTCGACATGGTGAAAATAGTTTCTGATAAGCCGGAGTATTTTGAATTCTGGAGCAGTTTTGATGCTGCAGTTGAATAGCTCAAGCAGCTTATCAGCCGTAGAGTGGAGGTTATTCAGGTAGGTAAACAGCGTGTTGATGTCCCGCTCCTCAGAATGCCTGATGTCCAACAGTTCGCGCTGGCTGTGAAAATACCGATCAATAAACGTGTACTTCTCCATGTGGCTAGGCTCCACTCCCCGGCTGGTTTCACATCTTATTATAGTGAGGCGCAAGATTGTTCGAACTCATGCTCATTCAGCCCGCTCTGCGTACAGTCCAGGGCGAGGTAAGCCATGTGCTGGCAACTTGCACGCGTTCCAGTCTGCGCGAATAGGCCGTGCTATTTCCATTCTAGTGCGTAACCACCACAGCCAATGCTTGTAGGCGGTGATTCATCCAGAGCGAACGGCGCCCAGTGCGTGACGGAAAACCGATATTTCTTGCGAGGTTGCAGTAAATGGTTGCCAAGTGGTGGCGCTCCTTCAATCAGTCAAACAGAGGCCAATAACGGTACGCGAATGCTGACTTTCGGTTAGTCTTGTCGACTAGGAGCAGGGGAACAAGATGCAATAGGACACCTGCATTCGATTGCCGTCAAGGAAGTCAGCGCAGCATGCACATCACTTTTGGCCTTTTCTTGGATGCCCGTCAGGGACCGTCCCCAACGAACTTCTTCAATAGCCCGATAGTCGGTCGCCTCGGTTTTCTGTCACTGCTGGAGACCTACCTTGGTCTAAGCGCGCCAGAAGCCTCAGCGGCCAGACGCGTGACCATCTACTCTGGTCTGCTGCGGGCCAATGACAACGGCTCGCGCTTCTACAGTGAGTCCTTGAAAGTCGACAGTATCGGTACGGCCGCGCGCCTCCTTGCTTGGCGTGACGAGTGGCGGCTTGGCGGCTGGGACGGTTGCGCGAACCCGGAGCACCCACCGCGAATCCAGGACCTTGCAGCCGTCGAAAACGCCGCTCTCGCAGCTCTACCGCCAGGAGAGGCCGAACGCTTGCATCTGGTGATATACACTCTGAGTGCTTCCGGCCCTGGTCCCATCAAGTCAGTTCACCTGGTTGACCCGCCGGAGGACTTCCCGCGCCTCTGGCAACAGGTGTTGGATTACCTGCCCGAGGTTGAAGTTCGCCTTCCTGAACCACAGGGAGCAGGCCAACTTCGCGAGGTGCAGGAGCACGCCCTGACCGTACTGAACGGAGGCTCTGCGGGGAGTTTGGCCGTGCAGACCGACGGGAGCGTTTTGCTGGTACACACCCTCGCAGCCACTACTGCCGAACACTGGCTAAGCATGCAACACGCGCACATGCCCGAAGACCGAATGATCTTGGCCGAGGAGGCTGGAGACTCGTTGGACGTATCGCTGTCCGTGACTGGCAACGTCAACTGCGGGTTCGAACGCCCTAGTCAGCTCCGCCCAGCCCTTCAGGCTCTATCCCTTGCATTGGAGCTGTGCTGGGACCCAGTGGACATGAACCGATTGTTGGACTTCCTGACCCATCCGGTCGGCCCATTCAGTCGCGCTGCGAGAAGCAAGCTCGCACGCGCTGTCGCCAACTAACCCGGGATAGGCGGCGAAGCTTGGACGACGGTCAAGAACAGGATCGCTGCAGGTGACGATGCCCAGGAAGTGACAAATGAAATCACCTTCTGGCTGGAGTCAGAGCGCTGGTCACGCACAGTTGGCGTGCCGCTAGATGCACTGATTGCTCGTGTCGATCGGATGCAGGAGGCTATGCGGCGTCGCCTCTCAGGTGAGCCCGCTGACGCGGCAAGCTTTGTTGCGGCGCATAGCCAATGTGCGGCTGTTAAAGAAGCGTTAATCGAGCTGGCTCGGCAAGGTATGGCTACGCTATTGCCTCGAGAAGTTGAGCAGTTGGTTGCCCACGCCACACCCGCCGGAGCAACCGACCCCACTGCGGTTTCCCAAGTTGGTTGCATGCGCTCGACCAGTACGGCAGCCGCGTGCATCGAAGCAGCTGATGAAGTGATCTGGTGGATGCCGTCGACGCCTGCCCTGCCCTCGCCTCTACCTTGGTCTCCTGCCGAGGTGAACGCTCTGACTCAATCAGGTGTGCAGTTGCGAGACCCGGCGCGTGAACTCGTGTCGTTAGCACTGAAGTGGCTGCGGCCACTACTTGCCGCGAGAAAAAGATTCATCATCGTCTGCCCTCCTCCTGGTACAGAAATACATCCGATTCGCCAGCTTATTAAGAAGCTCGTACCGGATATCGAGTCCACTTCGCTTGACTTGGACACTGCACTCAACTCCACGCTTCTCGGGGTAACCGCCGAGGTGCTTGCACCTCAGGCGCTGCCCGCTATTCCACGACACATCCAACTCCCTCATCCCGTGCAGCTCGGCGACGCCTCACAGTCGTTTACTACGCTCAACGAGCTCTTCAATGACGCGGCTCTATTCGTTTTGAAACGAGTGGCGAAGCTAGATCCTACTTCAGTCCTGGGGGTTGATGAGGGCAACCGCCTGCTGGGCATCCTCGCTCATCGGGTGCTCGAGAAACTCTTCGCGCACAACAATGCCTTGAGTTGGTCAAACGCCGATGCCATTGCTTGGTTCCGCGCCGAAGCCGACTCGCTGTTGCTGACTGAAGGCGCTGTACTGCTTATGCAGGGTGCGGGGGTAACGCAGCAACACTTCCGGAAGGTTTGCGAACGAGCCATAGGGAGTCTCCTCGATCACCTCAGGCTCGCAGGTGCCATTCAGGTTCAGACTGAAGTGGAGTTCAGAGGAACCTTGGGAGCAGTTCCGCTGATCGGCAAAATTGATCTCTTGGTCACGCTTGGTGACAAGCGAACTGTCGCCTTGGACATAAAGTGGAGAGGCGATACCTACTACGCCGGGCTGCTTCGCTCTGGTGAGCACCTACAGTTGGCGCTCTACTCCAGCCTCATAGAGCAAACAAGCGGTGTCGCACCCGCCGCGCTTGGCTATTTCATCCTAGAAAGCGGCGGACTGTACATCACCGCTGCCGACATTTTCCCAAAAGCGCAAGTCAGAAGACCGCCCGACGGCGTAACCGTCTCCAACCTACTAGACCGTGCCCGCACCACGTGGGAGTGGCGCAAACAGCAGTTGGATGCGGGGACCATCGAAGTCGTTCCGGAAGATCCGAGTGACGAGTTCCAAGGCCCTGAGGGAACCCTTCCGGTCAACGGTCCAAACAAATGGGACCGAGACCACCTTATCTTGCTGGGAGGCTGGAAATGATGAACAGCATCGAATTCATCAGTGCAGGCGCCGGCAGTGGCAAGACCTACAAGCTGACCGAAACACTCGCTCAAGCTCTCGAATCGGGCACAGCGCGCCCTCACGCCATCTTGGCCACGACCTTCACCGTGAAGGCCGCTACCGAGCTGCGCGAACGCGCCCGCTCCTGGCTGCTTGAAAATGGACGTATAGACCTGGCCACAGCTATCGGCCAGGCCCGCTTGGGCACCGTCAATAGCGTTTGCGGCCAGATGCTCAAGCGTTTCTGCTTTGAGCTGGGCCTGTCTCCCGATCAGACTGTATTGGGCGAAGGTCAATCCAAGAGACTGCTCAAAGCTACACTTGCCGAGTCGATGGAAGCCGACGCTCAAACGGAGCTTGTTCGGCTCACAGAGCGGTTCGGCATTGAGCAGGCGGACTGGTCCAAGACTGTTGAGGCTGTCGTTAAGGCCGCGCTCGACAACGATATTGGACCGGAGGAGCTTCGAGTGATGGGTTCCCAGAACGCGGACGCGATGCTCACGAATTGGCCTGCTCCGGCTACTGGGCTGGACCCAACCGAAGCATTGGCGACTGCGCTGGCCGAAGCACACAAGGGGGTAGCGGCATACGTAGAACAGCAGCAAGCTGTCGGTGCCAAAGTTGCAGACAACCTATTAAAAGGCCTAGAGGGACTTCAGAAGCTAGATCGACTCTTCCGTGAAGGCCGCTGGTGCTGGCCCGACTGGATCGGCGCAGCCGGATTTGACGCCGGCGCCAAGGTCAGAGATATCGTGGCGCCAGTCAAATCCGCAGCGCAGGTCCACGAGTCTCACCCGGCCTTTCATGCCGAAGTCCGCCAGTACCTTGACCAGATATTCAACCTCGCCGCCGACGTTCTCAATGCCTACGAGCAGGCTAAGAAGGCGCTGGGTGCCGTCGACTTCAGCGACCAAGAGGTGTTGCTGCTACGTGCGTTGAGGACAAAGCCATCTGTCCGGGAAGTCTTGGCGGCAGAACTGGATCTCATCATGGTTGATGAGTTCCAGGACACCAGCCCTCTCCAGCTGGCGCTTTTCATCGAGCTGGCCAAGCTGGCTAAGAAGTCGGTGTGGGTCGGCGACCCCAAGCAGGCTATCTATGGCTTCCGCGGAACTGACGCAAGCCTCATTTCCGGCGTTCTCAACGCCATCAAGGGCTGGGGCGGAATCTTAGGGAAGGTCCTGGACACCTCCAGGCGCTCCAACGAAAGCCTGGTCTCGCTCACTAATGGTCTATTCATCTCTGCGTTCGAGCCCGAGCTGACGCCCGAACAGGTTCGGTTGCAGCCACTGCGCAAGGACATTCCGGACCAGCCCGCGCTGTTGAACTGGAACTTCGAGAGCAGCCGAAACGACTCGGATTACCTATGTCTTGGCCAGGCCATCCGCGAGCTGCTGGAGTCCGGGGCCAAGGTCGAAGACAAGGACACCAAGGAGCTCCGTCCGATTCAGTCCGGTGATATAGGAGTGCTTTGTCGCTACAACGACCAGGTCGAATTTGCCGTTACGTCGCTCACCCACTGGGGCATCCCGTCAGCCAGCCCACGCTCCGGCTTATTGGGAACTGCCGAAGCCATCTATGTCATGGCCTGCCTGAGGCGTATGAGCGACCCAACCGACACTGTCGCCACCGCGCTGGTTCTAACCCTGGCTGACAGCACTCCGATCGAAACCTGGCTTGCAGACAGGCTGCAGCATCTCGCAACGGACGAGGCCAAGCCATACGAGTGGCTCACGACGGGCGATAGCGCCCATAAACTAATTGCCCGATTGGAAACACTGCGTCCGACGCTAATGGCTTTGACGCCACTGGAAGTGCTGCGACTTGCTGCTGCCGAGTCCCAAGTAGCAAGACTGGTCGGTCAATGGTCCACTTCCCCCACGAGAGCCGCAACCGGATGTCCAACGTCGAGGCACTGGTCGAGCTCGGAAAGACTTTCGAGGACGAGTGCGTCGCCGCGAAGCGGCCAGCGACGGTTAGCGGCATGCTTCGTTGGCTGGACGAACTCGCTAGCCAAGAGGATGATAATCGGGCAACTTCAGCAGACAACGCAGTCTCGGTTCTCACTTATCACGGGGCAAAGGGACTGGAGTGGCCAGTCGTCGTGCTGACAAGCCTCGATGCGATAGCACGTACTTCGCTTTGGGGCGTGCGCGCGAGGACAGTTGGAGACTTCGACCCGCAGCAGCCACTCGCCAACCGCTTCGTCCACTGCTGGTTAAAGAGCTGGGGCAAGCGGTCCCAGCCCCAAGCCGCACTCAATGCCGAAGCCAGCGTAACTGGCCAAGCCATGCAGGCAGAGGCATTGGCGGAGAACAAGCGTCTTCTATATGTGGGCCTGACCCGTGCACGTGACATGAACGTCGCACTATCTTTCGTGCGCAGGTCAGGCCCAGGCCGCGCCTGGGTCGGCGAGATTAAAGGTGCAGCCGAGCTGTTGTTCGGTGACTCAGAAATAATAACGACTTCCGAAGGCAAACAGCTTTCCAGGCTATCTAAGTCCTGGAACAAGGATGAGTGCTCAACGGAGCCACCTGCCAAAGCCCCGGAGGCTTGCCACTGGTTTACAACTCGTCCGCGCGTGCAGGCCGAACCTTTGTGGCACCGACCGAGCTCTGCTTCGGGCGGTGCATTCACGGTTGTCGAGACCGACGCCGTCGGAGTTCGGCTAAGCCTGGCAGGCAAGCCCGACATGGCATCGCTGGGCACGGCGCTTCATCTATGTATCGCACGCGCAGGCGTGCTTGGCGGTATTTCTCCCCCTGACGTCGAGGGCATTCTGAAGACCTGGGCCGTGGCTGGTTCTGTAGATAAGGATGCCGTGTGCACCCAGACCTCAGCGTTCCAAGCTTGGATAGCCAAGCGCTGGCCCGACTGTCCCGTTTACGTCGAGGTACCCATCGAAGCAGATGGCCCGAACGGCACTCGTATCCGGGGCCGCATCGATTTGCTGGTGGAGTTGCCAGACGGCTGGATTCTGGTGGACCACAAGTCGAACCCCGTGGGGTCAGCCAGAGACGACGACCTGATAGCCTTGCATGGGCCACAGCTAGAATCCTATGGCCATGCCCTTCTCAGCGCAACCGGCAAGCCCGTGAGCCAGCGATGGCTCTATTTTCCGGTTGCTGCACGAGCCGTCCGCCTGTCCTGACGCTCTCAGAAGTGCGCCGAGTTTAGATCAATAGAAAAAGGTGGTGTAGATATGGATGTAAAGTTCCTCTCGGTTTCGCAAACACAGACGGCGCTCATTGTAGTGGTCTAATGAAACCGGACATCCTCGGGTAAAACGGTGAGACATCGTTTAAACAGAGGTGGGAATCGGTCTGCGAACAACGCCCTATGGACCATTGCGATGGTACGCATGCGAGGTGATCCCAAAACCCAAAGCTACGTCGCCCGTCGTAGTGCTGAAGGTTTGTCTTCCAAAGAAATCCAGCGCTGTTTAAAGCGCTATATCGTCAGGGAGCTATACCCTTTGATCCTGGCAGATTTAGCCGATTCAGCTCGATCTTGTTGACATAGGAGCGTCAACGCGCCGATGGAGCGGGTGTTCAGGAGCCTGAAAACCGAGTGGATACCGACCATGGGCTACACGACGGTCCAACAAGCTCAGCGGGATATCAGCCATTTTTTGATGCACCGATACAACTGGATTCGACCGCACCAATTTAATGGTGGGCTGCCACCGGCTCAGGCCGAGAAAAAACTTAACGTCGTGTCCGGGATTAGTTGACCACTACAAACTCGGCTTGCGATCAATCTCGTAAGAGAGAAAGTTCGACGGTGACATCATGTGCGGACGCTAGGCTTGAATTTGCACTGCGCAAGACAGGCTGGTTACGACGCGACTAGCTCGCGGGATGAGCGTGAGGTACAGATTCAGATCAAGGGCCGTTGCGTTATTAATCTGAGAAAGCTCAACGGGCGGGTGGGGGCTGTTGATACGGATAAAACGTTCGATTCCTGCTGTTGGTGTTGTTGAATTTCGATTTCAATGCATTATCGATGTATGAAGCTTGTCGGGATTCGGTGATGCCAGCTTTTTGTTGAAGCTTGGTTCGAAAGCACGTAACGAATACTGTTCATGGGGATTAGGTTGTTCGTAGTGAGAAAAAAGCGCTCAGGGAGTCCGGTGATCACCCCGTGAGCGCCTTTCACCATATTCAAACTGAAAAAGATACCTTTAATGTAAAACCGCTTTCAGGATTCTCCGAAACATGCCAAAGGCTGCTTTCGTAACTGCGCAGCCGACCCAGCAACAAATTGTGGGGGTGTTTTTCACGACCGGCTGCTGCGCAAACAATCATCTCTGAGTTATTTAGTTTCTTGATAACCTCATCGTGAATGCTATCGTTGCTGCCATGGTGGGGCAAAATAAAAACATCTACATTCTTTAGGAGCTTGCCGAACCTCTTAAGCCACGCCGATCTCGTACCGCGCTGGTTTAAATTTGCATCACCCGTACAAATCCACGCACCACCGTTTTTTCTTATAAGTGTATCTTCCGAGTGAATTATTTGATAAGGCTTAGGGAATGGCCAATCGAAGTTTTTATTGGTTCGAGAGATTTTCAAGTTGTTTTTGTGAGCTTGAGGCCCTGAATACAGACTCAGTGAGATTTTATTGTGATCTCTTGATATGATGGAGTAGCAAGCTTTCAATTCTTCGCAGCTTGCCTTGTCACTTAACAACTGGATCAGTTTTTTAGTAAAGGCTTTTGATGCCAGTGAACGCCCCGCGAATGTATGAGGAAACTGTTTTCCTACAGCTCTTCTAAAGCTCGCGATAGCTTCTTTGGGAAATGGATGCACATAAGGGACGAGCAGCCATGAAGGAATTGATTTACCCTTTACCTCCACAGAGATCGATGTATGTTCCCCGAGTGTTCGGACAGTACCGGCACCTGAACGAACAGATTTAGCTTCCTCTACCATTTCTGATCTGATTGTGTATGGGCGACTCGGGTCACCGCCTTCGGGCACGGGCACTATAATGCTATCGGGTTGCCCTTCTGGATCAGGCTCATAAGGAATTACATTAAGTGTATCGTCTGCGCGCTGTACTTGAATGATTTCCTTGACCCCCCGATCGACTAACCATCCAAAGGGGTCTGTCAAAAACGACTGAGTCGACAATCGAAGTGTAGAGTTTCCTGCTGCTTCACATGCGATCATTGTGAGGTGAAGAGCGTCCAGACAGGGAAGAACGACCATGTCAATCTGCACCTGTGCTGCCAGTGCATCAATTCCACTTACATGGTCCACATCTAAATGTGATACAAATAGTATGTCAATTTTTTGAAGCGAACACATCTTCAGCCCTTGTTCGAAGTGCTCTCGATTGATCGAGCCGCAATCGAAAGCGTAGGTGAAAATTCGTGAATGTTCATCCTCTATTTGGCCTATGAGGAATCCACCCTGGCCAACAGGAATCTGTTTGATCGTCGTAATAAATTTTTTTGCGGTCAAGAAACTCTCCTTGTAGTATTCGCATCTACCATCAATGCACACGATGAAAAAATTACGTAAATTCTGAAAAAAATCAAACCTTGCCCACGAGGTTTGATTGATTCGGAGTGAAAAACTAGACTACGCTTGGCACGTTGAATACGGTTGAATCTGTAATTTTTACTAAATGAACTTTATCTCCGCTTTGATTCCATACAGGGCTATTCAAACCCCAATACAGATAGCTGGCGGGCTCCTTCGTATTAGTTTGCCCTTTTTTGTTTAAGCCAGGCTTGGTGGTTAGAAAAATGTACTCATTTTTTTCAACTGTCCAGTCAGGGAACTTAAATACGTGGCGATGTTTATTGCTCGCGACTCCATCAGTGTCGTAGGTGTTATCAAGAATCATATAAGGCTTTAAATTGCATTTATCTAATGCTTGAAGCACAATGTATTCTTTTTTCTCATCGCCTTGATGTAAAACGGTAACTATTTTTATATCCAATTTAATTTTCTCGACGATCTATCTCTGAGGATGGCATGGAGCCATTACTGATGCAGATTAGCCCGAAGTCGGTTTTAATTGAAAGATATTTTGGATCCAAGGATTGCTCGGCCGAATCTCGACGAGGACGGCCTAGTGGCCTGCACCTGTAGGTGATGTGCGCCCCCCCTGGGGCGATTCAACCGCGCGCTCTTAAATGGCGATACCAGCTTGCTGACGCGGTCTTAAAATACAGGCTATGGCCAGTCGATTGGGCAAAAGATCTTGGGGTACCTCGAGAGTAGTGGCCACCTGCCAAGTCAACACGATGTCGGATCATGTTGGTCCAATTACCCTCTTTGATAAGATCAATCTGATGGCCTGCCAGGGCTAGAAAAAGCGTATGCACTACAGGATTATTCAGGCAGGGTTCGAGGGATGGCTGGGTTTGTGCTGTGGTTGACCCATTGCTCCTGAGCACCTACTACAAAGGTGTTGGCCTCAATCGGGCGCGTAGCTACATCGTTGTTATTGCTCGCTTGCGAAGCTGAGTTCAGAGCGAGTAGCCGTGTGACCATACCTCGTTAGCAACCCGTTTCGAATTGAGGCTTAAGGCGCTGTATCTTGCTATCATCGACTCATCGACGTGACTCAACATTCCCGCTTGCAGATCCTACGTGTGAGGCCGGGCCGCAGAGATTTTAGAGCGGCAGCACCTTCCTAGAACTCAAGCTGGCCCTGAAGTTCGTACTCACCCAGTTTGGTAACTCATGAAAATCACTGAATTAGTGCTGCACAACTTCCGAAAGTACGACGAAGCCTATCTCCAGTTCAATCCCCAGTTCAACGTCCTGATTGGTAACAATGGTAAGGGCAAAACGACCATACTCGACGCACTGGCGATGCTGCTCAACACTTACTTTCAGGGCGGCAAACTGACGACTGGTGGCGGCACGATCAAGGACTCGGATGCGCGAGCTGTTTTTCAAGAGGTCGAAGGTCAGGTGTTCCGTGAGGCATTTACGGAGGTCTGGCTGGAGGCTGTCTGTCAAACGAACGAAGAACCGCCCATTCGCTGGCGGCGAGATCTGGGTGACCGTGGTAAGAAGGCTAAGGATTTCGTCAGGGTTGGTGCAGAAGCGCGTGAGCGCGTTATACATCAGCCTCATGTGAATCTTCCGCTGCTGCTTTACTACGGCGCGGGGCGACTATGGGATAAGCATGATGATGTAGTGGCGGACAGCCCGTCTTCCCGCCTAACGGGCTACCGTTATTGCCTCGATCCGAAATCGGATCACAAAGCGTTTGAGAAATGGTTCAAACGCTTATCTATGGCAAAGATACAAAAAGGGAAAGACATACCTGCACTGGATGCGGTGACCAATGCGGTGACCTCTTGTATTCCTGGTGCGCAAAATTTCTATTTCGACGCGGGTTACGATCACCTGATGATTGCGTTGGATCATGAAGGCTTAATGCCGTTTGATGATCTCAGTGATGGGTATCGCAATATGGTTGGCATCATTGCGGACATCGCGCACCGTGCCTCACGCTTAAACCCGCATTTAGGTGTGGATGCAGCTATCAAAACTCAAGGGATCGTGTTGATCGATGAAATTGATTTGCATCTGCACCCTAAGTGGCAGCGTCGTGTGGTTTCGGACCTGAAAAATGCATTTCCGCTTCTGCAGTTTGTTGTCTCCTCTCATTCCCCTTTCATCTTGCAGTCTCTAGAGCCGGGGGAAGTTATAGACCTGGAGCGGGGGTTAAAACCCGCTCAAGCGAACTCGATTCCTGATGGTATTGCCGCTCCCGCTTCGGAGGCAAAATACGCTAATCGATCTATTGAGGACATCACCGAAGAGGTCATGAAGATTCCGGTGCCGCAGCGTGGGGAGCGTTACCAGAAAATGCATGAGGCGGCCATTGAATACTTCCGGCTGCTCAATGATGCTGCTGGAGATGTGAGTGATGAGCAGAAGGAAGCTATTAAAGCAGACCTTGACGCACTGTCCGATCCATTTAGTGACAACGTTGCCTATCACGCCTTTTTGACAATGAAGCGATTGGTTTCGGGTATCGATGGTGCTCCTGAGGGAAACCCTAAGGCGGATGATGAATGAGACCAGTCATTCGCGGGGCCTGCCCCACTGGAGCAGATGGAAGGGTTGTCGTATTTAAAGCTTACGCAATGGCTCGGGGTAAGCTTATCGAGCGACTCGGCGAATGTTGTTCCTATTGTGAAGTGCATCTTGATACTAGTTTGGCCATCGAGCATGTCCAGCCGAAGAAACCGCCGGGCGCCATCGCGAATGACCTGGTTCGCGAGCTAAGTTGGGACAACTTTTTACTTGCGTGTACAAATTGCAATAGCACGAAGGACAATAAGGACGTTGTGCTCGATGACTACATGTGGCCGGATCGGGACAACACCTTTCTTGCCTTAATCTACAAGCAAGGTGGGTTGGTCGAAGCCGCACCAGGGCATGACAATGTTCGAGCCACTCGCACGATCCGCCTTGTTGGTCTACACAAAGTTCCTAGCGTTAATGATCAGGAAAATGAAGCATCCGACCGTCGTTGGAACAACCGGCGCGAGGCATGGGACATCGCGCTGGAATCGAAGCAGAACCTTTTTGAGTTGGATCACCCAAAGATGCGCGATCAAATTGTGTTGCAGATCCAAGGTTTCTGGTCCATTTGGATGACGGTTTTCAAAGACGATCCAGATATGCTCAGGCGCATACTGGATCGTATTCCAGGTACAGCGAAACACTGCTTCGATGTTGCCAGTGGATATCAGGCGATTACTCGGGTTCTTCCTTAAGCTATCCGCAGCACAGCTCGGGTAACAGATCGGTAGCATCCGCCTGACTTGGAATGATTTATCGAAATGCTCTTTAGTCAGACGGCCGCTTTCAATAGCGGCCTTTTTTTGGCCTATCAAGCGGTTCCAGGATTCCTGTTGTACTGAATCGCCTCGGATTCTCTAGACGCCACGCAAGCGTAACCCGTGCCACCATCGAACATACCTCCAGCAACACTGGAAGGACGAATAAAGCTCGGGTTGACGAGGCTAATGACGGGGAAAGCTGGGTCTATGAACATCAATCGGTGAACAGTTGCGTTCATTTCAAGGGTATTGAGCTAGTATTCTTGGGCTGTTGACCTGCTTATGAACATCTAACATCGCCCACTTGTTAAATGAAGTGTTATGCCTTATAGGTTCATGAGCTACGTAAGTCACTGATTCGACGAATTCGTTTTTACGCCTACTCTCACAACGGGCCATGTCCATAATGCCGTTTCTCTTCAGGTCAACGACTACCGCTGAGCGCTTGATGAAACTCGCGTTGATCAACTCTTCCACATCCAGATTCAAAGCACAGTTGACTAGCGACGCTTCGCTCCTCCTACGATGAGCGCGTCGGTAATCTCAGTTCAGCGCACAGTCCGCCGCCTTCGCGATTTCTCAAGGTCAGGGTGCCGCCGAGTGCTTGTGCCAGTTGCTGGGCGATAGCCAGGCCCAGGCCCGTGCCGCCGGTGCTGCGGTTGCGCGAATTTTCCACGCGGTAAAATGGCTCAATCACACGGGCCAGCTCCTCTTCGGCAATGCCGGGACCACGATCCATCACGGTCACCGAGAGGCTGTCGCCCTCCTTCGGCTCCACCCGCAGTTGCGCTGCACCGGCGAATTTGAGCGCGTTATCCGTGAGGTTTACTAGCACTCGGCGCAGCGCGTGGGGCCGCGTGTGAATCAGTGCGTTGCTTTTGCCGCTGAGCTGCACGTCCTTGCCCATGTCCTGGTAGTCGAACACGAGGCTGTCGAGGAATGAATCAAGATCGGTACGGCGGCTTTCCTCGGTGGCGCCATGCACGCTGCGGGCATAGGCAACGCCTTCACGCACCAGATGTTCCATCTCGCCGAGGTCATTCCACAATTTGTCTTTGTCACCGCAGTCGTCCATCAACTCGGCACGCAGCTTCATGCGCGTGATCGGGGTTTGCAGGTCGTGGGAAATCGCCGCCAGCAGTTGCATGCGTTCTTTCAGATAGGCCGCAATGCGCGCCTGCATGGCATTGAAGGCGATGGCAGCGTGTGCGACTTCGGTCGGGCCTTGTTCATCCAGATGCACCGGGTGAGTGTTGGGATCAAGGTTTTCCACGGCCTGGGCCAGGCGGGTCAGCGGGCGTATGGCAATACGCACAGCCAGCCACGTGCATAGAATCATCAAGGCCAACTGGCCCAGCAAAACCACCGGCAGCCACGGCGACAACGGCACCATCGAGGGGCGCACGTCGATGGTCACCGGGCTGCCGTCGGCCAGTTTCAGATGGACCTGGAAATGTTTGATCGGCCCGGGAATGTCTGTCACGGTCATCGGGTAATCCTTGCCGATGGCCTCCTTGTTCGTCAGCCAGTACAGGCTGATATCGTCCAGCATCTCGTCACGGGTCAATACCCGTTCAGGCTGGCCATCACTGTCCGTCCACGCGGCGATTTTTTCGTACATCCACGCGGCAGTTCCGGTAGGCGAATCGGCCAGCAGGTAACCGATAGTCTGCGGGCGCGTAACCATCATCGCGCCGTATGCTGCATTGCGGCCGAAGAAGGTGCTCAAGGAATCAAACGCCTTGCGTTCAGGCTCTGTGAGCCCGACAGGGGCCGGGTCACCACTATTGATCGGCTTGACCAATTCGGGCGGGATGGTGGCCGGCATGTTCAAGTGAATGCCCAACAGCCCCGGCGGACTCAGGCGGCCCAATGCATCCGATATGACCGAACCGTGATCTCCGCCCTGGGAAACATAGTGGGTATAACCCAGACGCTTGATGAGCACATCCCAAGCCTTCGCGACCCGATCCGGCCCCCAGCCCAATTCAGTTGGCTTACCGGAAAAACCGTGTCCCGGAATCGATGGAATGATCACGTCGAACGAATCTTCAACCTTACCGCCGTAAGCAACGGGATCCGTCAGAGGGCCGATCGTCTTCAGGAACTCAAACTGTGAGCCAGGCCATCCGTGTGTCAGAAGCAGCGGCATCGCGTTGGGGTTTGGCGAGCGAACATGGATGAATTGAATATCCACGCCGTCGATAGTCGTGATGAATTCAGGCAGCGCATTGAGCTTCGCTTCGGCCTTGCGCCAGTCATAGCCGCTGCCCCAATACTTCACCAGCGCCTGGACCTGGGCCAGCTGCACGCCTTGGGAAACGTCACTGACGGTCTCTTTGTCCGGCCAGCGGGTCGCCGCAATGCGCTTTTTCAGATCGGTCAATTGCGCTTCATCGACGTGAATTCGATAAGGTCTAATCGATTCGGGATTGGTCGAGGCCGAGGCAATTGACGCATCGGCGGCCGGGCCAGCAGCCCAGGCACCACCGCTGCCGGCTATCAGGGCCAACCCCAAAGCGCCCATTCTCACGGAAGAAGCCAGACAATGGCGCCAGGTGAAACCGAACGTAGCTGCAGGCATTTTGAATTTCCTATAAGTCATTGGTCGACAACGTCGCGAAACGCGCAGAGATAGCCGCGAGTTAAATGAGTCATCCATTGAAGAAGGTTTGCGCCTTCTCGTTGGGTTCATTTAGAGCCCCGCAGGTATCCCGTATGTGTCATCAACCGACTTAAAGGAATCGCTGTGTATCTATCCAAAGCGCAGATACAAAACGATACAAACCGACCACTCGCTCATAAAAAAACCAATGCCCCGACTTGTCGGGGCATTGGCTTTTCTGGGACCTGGAAAACATAAGGGCTTTTCAGCCGATCAAGCTCGGCAAAGGGCATAGAGACCGCGTCGATTGCCAGGCAGCATGACTTGGCTACCCAAGGAACAGGCAGATACCCCGCTCCACTTCACGCCCTTCCACGCCTGCAAGAAACTCCAGAAATTTGCCCCTGATTCTGGTTAGCGTTCACCATCGTCTCTACCGTGCCAGCAATCTTATTGAAGCTACTGCTGTTCAGCGACCAAGCAATCTTTTCAGCACCAGTAGAGCAACAGCCCCGATTGCCAGTGCAGCAACCGGTTTTTCTTTGACGAATGTAGAAACGCTGTCCAGTGCGTCACCATAGGTTTGCGTCAGTTGACCCGCAGCCTGGCGTCCAGCGCCCTCAGCTTCCAACTTCGAATCACCAAAAAGCTTCCCGACTGCGCTCTGCGCTTTGCCAGCAACCTTTTCTACAACGCCTTCTACCTGTTCGCTCTTCATGATTAACCAAACCTTCGTGTGTGATTGGGTAACCCAGGAAAACCCCGGGCTTGAGGCAACGTGCAAAGCGTTAGGTGGACAGGCTTAGTGATTAGTTCAAAGTTGATGAAGCTCACTTGGTCCAGATCAACCGATAAGTCTTCTTCCCTGTAGCGGCATCGTGATAGGGATTTTCGCCCGGGACCTCTCGCGTGCGCACGCACGGGCGTCCCTCGCAGTCAATAATGGCAGCGTCACCACCCTGGCGTTTCAACGCTTCTATGTTTTGCTCAAGCACCGCTAACTCTCGTTGCCTTTGCGCAATCTCATCGGTGCTGGGGACCGCAAAGAAAAACAGCAACGCCAGAGGCAATACCACACCTAGATGAATGGCGAAGATGCTGAGCCAGAATCGACGCTTAAGGCTGTCACTGGCGGCCTGGTACTTTTGCGCCGCATCAAGCGCAGCGGCATCGGCCTGTCTGAACTTGCCAATCAACTGCTCGGCCGCCTTTGAAGCCACTGAATCTGCGATCTGCGCCGCTGAAGCGCCCAGTATCGTCGGAATCTGTTGCAGGCTCTGCTCAACACGTTTTTCCAGATAGCCAAGACGCGCAATCGCCTGCTCAGCGGCTTTTCTGTCATTTTCCGCTGCGCTCATGATGCCCTTGGCAGCAACGGCCATGGCCCGCAGGCTGAGGTCATTCTCGTTCACGTGTTCGTCCATGGGTCATTACCTTCCATATTCGGGGCCGTCGCGGTGTTTGGGACGCTTCATGCCTCGCTCCAATGCAGGCACAGATCGCTCCAGCTGCGGACCGCTCATTTCCAGCTCCAGCCATTGCCTGTGCGGCATACTCAAATCACAGACGTCTCGCAGTTGAACAAAATGCATTGCTCCACCTGCGCCCATGACCAGAAGCACACCACCTGCGCCCACCGGGTCGTCAGCTTGAATATTGCGTAAAAATCGCAGGTATATCTCTGAACGCTCGCGCATCATCGGGTCCAGGCCGCGAACAGCTTCGCGCGCGGTTTGCTCCACGAGTCGTTCAAGGCTTCCCGCGGACAACGCCAAGTGTTCTTCGTCGAAGGCGTCCAGATAAGGCACGGCTCGCGAAACCAGAGGCGTGTCGGTGTCATTGGCGCCCACCTCCACATACCAGTGCAGGCTTCTGGACGTTTCGACCAATACCTGATTTTCACCTGCCAGGCCGGCCATGAGTAAACGATGTCGCAGTCGTTCTTTTTTCAGGCTGGCGCCCTTCATCTTGAATTCGATCAAGCGCACGACACCTGGAAAGCTCAGCAGTACGTCAGCCAGCTCTTTGTCTGCAGGCGTCTGCTGTAGCAGGTTGACCACGCTTGGGATCGAGGTGTTTGCGTCTAGACATGACCGCACGGCGAATCCGAGACCGTACAGGAAGTTTCCTATCACGACGTTTTCATAGAGTTTCTTCGTTCGGTGACGTTTGTTCTGATGACCAACATCATCCTGATCTTGCTGGTTCAACGGCACTCCGTTACTCCTGATGCTTGGGATGAAGGACCTTATATATCTGCAAAACCACCCGCCTCACCGCCTCTTCAATCGTCCCTTCATTGCGACACATGACCCACCCCTGCTCCACAGCCGCTCGCTCAAACGCCTCGGTACACGCAACTTGCTCCTCCAGCTTAGACATCACCGTACTGCTCAACCCCCGCCGTCGTGCTGCCGCCCGCGCCCAGGATATTTGCGCCGCGGTGACAACCCCCACGTGCAGATCCGGCACTTGCACCTGCCGATTAATGTTCAGCTCAAGAATGTCTGCAAAGGGTATCAACCGACGAAACGCGGCATCAGACGGGTACCAGCGATCCATCAGGATGATGCTGTCAGGTGGCTGTGCGGCCAGTACGTGCTGGGTAATCCAGCTGCGGCTGTCAGCAAAGCGCTCACACACCTCAAGTTCCAGATCCCGGCTGGGATCTCGGGCGAACGTGTTAACCAGAGCCATCGTTTGCGCTCGACAGGGATCGCTCTTGCGCTCGCACAGTCGCACGACCTTTAGGTTGTCGGCCCTCAACGCTGTCGTAACGGCCTCCAACAGCGTGGTTTTACCGGTGCCTTTGGGGCCATCCATCGAGATAAACAGCGCACGAGTCATACGGGCGCTGCATCATCGTTCAGGTTGTGCAGTTCCATGGGGCCTCGGGGTCTGAGCGTTTGGGCGAGTTGGCCTCCATTATGGGCAACCCTATTGCCCAATGCGAGGCTGGACTGGCCGACGCGCCCTCCCCGCGTCGACGGTCAGTCATTCAGCATCCGGCTTTCCGGCACACCAGCCTCATACCTCAACGCCCATGGCGCAATCAACCGCTGCGGGGTCTGGCAGGCTTTGCGTTTAAACACGAAGTTGCGGCATTTCTCGGCAAACTGCTGGCGGTTTTCCACCATGTCCAGTCGCATCTGTGCCAGCTCCTGCTCGCGACAGCGTTCAACTTGCTGAGTATCCAGCATGGCTTTTCGCGTGCGTGCGTGAAGGTACTTATCATCGGTCAACGCACGGTCAGCCTCTTGCAAAAGCCACAGGCCGAATGCCTGCAGACAGCGGGGCCCGATGCCCTGGACCATGCCGTACTGCTGGGCCTGGATGGCGCTGATGGGCAGGCATTCTTCGGTGAGCTTATGCGCGATTTCGCTGCCCACCGCCCGTGGCAGGCTATAGGTCCAGTATTCGGAGCCGTAGAGTCCCATGGTCTTGTAGTGCGGGTTGAGCACCACACCTTCGCGGGCCAATACAAGGTCGGCGGCCAGCGCCAGCATCACGCCGCCTGCGCCCGCGCTGCCAGTCAGGCCGCTGATCACCAGTTGCCTGGCGGTGAGCAGCTCCAGGCACACATCGTCGATGGCTTGAATGTTGGCCCAGGCTTCCAGCCCTGGCACTTCGGCGGCCTGGATGACGTTGAGGTGAACGCCATTGGAAAAGCTGCCACGTCCGCCCTTGATCAGCAACACCTGGGTATCTCGCGCCTTGGCCCAGCGCAACGCTGCGACCAGCCGCTGGCATTGTTCGGTGCTCATGGCGCCGTTGTAGAACTCGAACGTCAGTTCGCCGATATGGCCGAACTCTTGGTAGCGAATGGGTTGATAGACCCGCTCTTTGAACGCCTGACGGGCTATTGAGCTGTCCAGCACCGGAACGCCGGCCAGCCTTTGCGCCAGTACGTGCCGTGCCGGCAGCTTGAAGGTCTCTGGGCCTTTGGGTTTGAGCGAGCCGATCCACAGGCTGTGATCTCCGGCCGCCACCAGCACAGCGTCGTCCTGTACCGCGAGGATTTCTCCGGGAGTGCCCTGGCGGGCGTCCAAGTGCGCGTCGTAGAGGTAATATTGCCCGCCCAACAGGCTGGCCAACACGCCGGGCTGGCCATCGGCAGCGTCGATGCTGCGTTTGATAAAGGCTGCGCAATCGAACCAACTGAAGGTGCGGTCGGCCTGGGTCATGTTCGGCTGCAAGCGCCCGGTGACGTTGGGTTGGGTGTAATCGAGCGGTGTGGGGACGAAGCCCTTGGCGAATTTCGCCACGACGTCACGAATGCAAACCATCGCGGCATCGCTTACCAGGCCGTTGTACAGCTCGGATTTGCGCACCTGGTCGGGCATGTCGAACTCACAGGTGGACCATATCGGCCCTGCGTCCATTTCCTCCACCGCTTGCAAGGCGGTGACGCCCCAACGGCGAGCCTGCTGGGTGATAGCCCAATCCAGCGCACTGGCACCGCGGTCACCAACGATGCCCGGATGGATGATCACCACCGGGCGCTGCGGATGGCTCCATAGTTGGTGCGGCACACGGTCCTTGAGAAATGGGCAGATCACCAGGTCGGCACCTGACGCCTCGACCTGCTGGCACACCGTGGCTTGATCGGTGAACACCACAACGCTGGGGTCGTGACCCGCCTGGCGCAGATCCAGCCAGGCTCGTTGGGTCAAACCGTTGAATGCCGATGATAACAACAGGATCTTGAGTGATCGCATGGCTGACTCTTCCTTGAGAATGTGCGACCAGAGCTGCTCGTTGAGCCGTCCCTGGCCATCGATAAGCGCCCAAGGTTATAGAGCGGGCCAGCACGGCCACCTGATCGAGATCAATAGTCGGGTTCTGTTGTTCTCAAGGTTCGGCCGGTGAAAGCGGCTTATATTTTCTGAATCACTGCGCAGCCCACTCATCAAATGAACATGCCCTGCTCGGGTACGCCTTGTTAACCGTAACGGAGCCACGTTCATGTTCGAGAAAGCGCATTACCTCATCAGTTTCATCCTCGACAACCAGCCACAAAGCCGCACGCTTGAGCACGATGCAGACACGCTGGACCCGCAATGGGCCGAGTCCCTGCTCAGGCAGCGCTTCGCAGAGCTCAAGGACGCGAAATTGAGCGACGTCCAGGTGCAAAAGCGCAACAAGCCGGCCGATGAAGGCCATGACATCCCAGGGCATTACCAGCAGCCCTGATTTACGTATCAGAAAACCGCTGCCCGTTTATCAATCACTGAATATTCGGAGGACCTATGAACCCGACAACTCAAGGTTGGACCTGCGCCTGCCCAGGCTGCACCTGCCAGGTGACCCATGACACGCGTCACCAGCGCAACGGCAAAGCCTACTGCAGCCAGGCATGCGCCGACTTGCACCCCCAGGGTCAAGCGTGCCCCAGTGCCGATTGCCATTGCGAGTCGAATGTGAAGGTGCAAGACCGCGCTGTCAGCGATAGCCAGCTCGACGAGGCGATCGAAGAAACCTTTCCTGCGAGCGATCCCATATCGCCTTGATCATTCAGACCCATTAGGAAAACGGGGGCTGCATCGTGGCTCTAGGGTCTAGCAGTTGACAGCCCCCGGCAAAACTCAACAACCTGCACGTCTCACCGCCCTGCCCTGAGGCTGCCCTTGGACTATTTCACCGCGCTCACCGCCTTCATCGAAGCCGCTGAAGGCAACAATTTCTCGCGTGCCGCCGAGCGCCTGGGAATCAAGGCCTCAACGGTTTCACGCTATGTGAAGGACCTCGAGCAAGACCTGGGCATCGCGCTGTTCAACCGCTCCACACGCACGCTGCATCTGACCGAAGGCGGTCAGACCTTCCTGATACACGCACGCAGGGTATTGGATGAACTGGAACACGCCAAAGCCGCCACGTCTGCGCTGAACCAGCATCCCCGGGGAGTGTTGAAACTCAACCTGCCGCCGGCGTTTGCTCGGCATCACATCCTGCCGGCGTTGAATGACTTTCTGGTGCGCTACCCGCAGATCAGTGTGGAGCTGGTGCTGGATAACACCCAGGTCAATTTGATTCATGCCGGCGTCGACTTAGCCATACGCATTGGCGAGCTGGCCGATTCGACCCTCAAGGCACGCAAGCTCAGCGACGGCCACTACCGCTTGGTGGTCAGCCCGGCGTTTGGCATGCAGCACCCTCCTCCTTCCACGCCCACCGACCTGGCCGGTTTGCCTGCGGTGCTGGGCACGGCGACCACCGGCGATATCAGTTTTGTATCCGCCGGCCGCGCGCTCCCGTTGCAGCATGACGGCGTTATTCGAATCAATGACCTGGACGCGCAACTCATCGCCGTGCGCCAAGGCCTGGGCTTTGCGCTGCTGCCCGAATGGCTGGTGGCGCGAAGTATCGAGGCCGGCGACTTGGCAGTGTGGCTGCCCGAATGGCATATCCAGGGCGTGGAGCGGGCGTTTGCGGTGTGGTTTGTGTACCCGCCCAAGCGCATCGTATCGTCCAAGGTCCGGTGTTTTATCGACTTTATCGTTGAACGACTGGGCGAAACACCGGACTGGAAGTGACTCAACTGAAGCGGATATCCAGCGCACGCAAGTAGGTTTGCAGCCCCGCATCCTGAATCGGGATCAGGAACGCCTCGCTATCCGATTCATTAAAATGCGCATGCCAGTAACCCGGTGGCGTGACAAACGCCAGGCCGGGAGACCAGTCGACCCGCTGCGGGTTACGAATTTGCCCATCCGCGTCCAGCTCGGTGCCCACCAATGAATAACAGCCCGTGGGGCAATCGATAATGAAGTCCAGTGCAATCGACTGATGCCGATGGGGTTTCTGCACCGATCCCGCCGGCAGAATCCCGTACATGGCCCACAACACGTGGGTCACCGTGCGCGTCTGCGGGAAATGACGGTTGCCCAGCAGGATGCTGATGCGGCTGCGGTCCTGTGCCCTGGGATCATCGGCCGCTTCACGCAACTTCGCGTTGGCCAGTGCTGCTGGGTACAGGGTCGGCGCAAAGCGATCGGCGCGGGGTGTCACCCCCAGGTAACGCAGCAACGGCTCATCGTGCACATAGTAAAGACGTGCATCCTCGCGGGCCCTGAAGTGCACTTGCTGTAATCCCGGCAGGGCGATAAAGCAGCCCTTGGACCATTGAATCTCATACTCCCCCTGAACCACGCTGCCCTCCCCGGCAATCACGTAGAACACCTGGGAAGTGGCGTTGGGTTGCAGGGTCAGCGTGTCGCCACGGTTAAGGCGCATGAAGTTCGCGCATAGCCCGGGGCCTGTCGCAGGGCCTTCGCAGCCCAAGGCGTCGCTGAGGTCCAGCGGTACTACGCGGGAGGGGCCACTGTCATACAGCGAGGCCGGAAAGCTGTGGTAGGGAATACGGGAAATCAGGTTGGCACTGATGGGATTTGCCGCCTTGCTGTACTCGAAGTACTCGGCGTCCACTTGGTTGATATCCGTCAGTGCGGGGTCGAATTCACGGTTCATCAGGCTCACCTCAGTCTTGGGCTGGATCGCGCAGCACGGTTGAAGCGCTGCACGGGCTAAGTGGACTATAGGCATTGCCCATTGGCGGATGAATGCCTGTAACGGCACAGCAGTTATGCGAAACGGGGCAGTTAACGCAATTGGAACCAGGTGGTTTTCAACTGGGTGTACTTATCAAACGAATGCAGCGACAAATCGCGCCCGAACCCCGACTGTTTGCCGCCGCCAAACGGCACGGTCACGTCCAGGGCGTCAATGGTGTTGACCGACACGGTACCAGCATTCAGGGCACGCGCCACGCGATGCGCACGGTTCAGGTCATCACTCCACACCGATGCCGCCAGGCCGTAGACGCTGTCGTTGGCTTGCTGTATCGCCTGTTCTTCGGTATCGAAGGCACTCACCGCCAGCACGGGGCCAAACACCTCATCACGGGACAGGCGCATGTCAGCGGTGACGTTGGCAAATATCGTCGGCTGGATGAAGTTTGAACAACCCTCGATGTTCAACTGTTGGCCACCGCTCAACAGCGTGGCGCCTTCTGCGCGAGCCTGCCCGATGGCTTGCATGATGCGTGCGGTTTGCCCGCTGTCGACAATTGCACCGGCGGCGCTGGCGGGGTTCAGTGGGTTGCCGGGCATCCAGGCGTGGGATTTATCGATCAGGCGCTCGATGAACTCGTCGTGGATGCAGCGTTGCACATAGAGGCGCGAATTCGCCGAACACACCTCGCCCTGGTTGAAGAATATCCCGAAGGCCGCCTTCTCCGCCGCCAGGTCCAGGTCCTGACAGTCTGCAAACACCAGGTTCGAGCTCTTGCCTCCACACTCCAGCCACACCTGCTTGAGGTTGGACTGCGCGGAGTACTGCATGAAGTACTTGCCCACTTGGGTCGAACCGGTAAATACCAGGCAATCGACGTCCGGGTGCAACCCCAGTGCCTTGCCGGCGCCCTCGCCCATGCCTGGCACCACGTTCAGCACGCCCTCGGGGACGCCCGCCTCGAGCGCCAGTTGGGCCAGGCGCAGGGCGGAAAACGGCGATTGCTCAGCGGGCTTGAGTACCACGCTATTGCCTGCCGCCAAGGCGGGTGCCAATTTCCAGGCGGCCATGTCCAGCGGAAAATTCCACGGCACCACCGCTGCAATCACGCCCAATGCTTCGCGGGTAATGGTCGCCAACGCGTTGTGGGCCGTCGGCGCGACCTGGTCGTAGAGCTTGTCCAGGGCTTCACCGTACCAGGCGAAAACATGGGCCGCGCCGGGTACGTCGACGTTATAGGCGTCCATTACCGGCTTGCCCATGTTCAGGGAGTCCAGCAGTGCGAGTTCTTCGCGGTGGGTCATCAACAGGTCGGCGAGTTTGATCAGGACTTTTTTGCGTTCGCCTGGAGCCATGCGCCGCCAGGGGCCGTTGTCAAAGGCGCGGCGTGCGGAGCGCACTGCCAGGTCGACCTCCGCTGCACCGCAGGCGGCGACCTGCGCAAGCAAGCGGTTGGTCGCCGGGTTGATGGTGTCGAAGGTCGCCCCGGAAAGTGCACCTACGGGCTGGCCGTCGATCAGGGCGGTGCTGATGAAGGTTTGACGGGCAGCGCGTTGCTGCCAATAGTCGAGGTTGAACATGCTGTACTCCTGAATTGGGCCGTAAGGCTTTTGTAGGAGCGAGCTTGCTCGCGAAAAACTCACAGGCGCCGCGTTCATCCAGAAAGAACGCGTTATCGTTGACGTTTTTCGCGAGCAAGCTCGCTCCTACGGATGAACCGAGGTGGGGCCTGTTCATTCGGCCATTTGCAGTTCCGGCATGCGTACCCGGAACCCACGCGTGACGCAGAACAAACACAGCAGCCCCAGGGCCATCCAGCACAGGCCGATGGTGAACGACAGGCCGGACAGGCTCGTCCACAACCACAGCGTGCTGAGAAACCCCAGGCCCGGCAGTGCGGCGTACAGCAGATAGTTGCGTGTACCGCGCAGCTTCTGGTCGCCCAAGTAATGTTTGATCACGGCCAGGTTCACCGCCGAAAACGCGAACAGCGCGCCAAAGCTGATCATGTTGGCCACGGTGTCCAGGCTGATGAACAGCGCAATCAGCGAAAACAGGCTGACCAGCATGATCGCGTTGGCCGGCACGCGTTTTTTCGTCACCAGCTTGCCGAATACCCTGGGCAACGCGCCGTCGCGGCCCATGGCGAACAGCACGCGGGACACGCTGGCCTGGGAGACCATCGCGGAGGCGAAACAGCCCGCCACATAGGTGGCGGTAAACGCACTCACCAGTAGCTCGCCGCCGACCCGGCGCATCACATCGACCGAAGCCGAGTCGGGATCGGCAAAACTATTCCATTCCGGGAAGACCATCTGGGCGCAATACGACACCACCAGAAACAGCAACCCACCGATCAGCGACACCGCCATTATCGCCTGCGGAATGGTACGACGCGGGTCAGGTGTCTCCTCAGCCATGGTCGACACGGCATCAAACCCCAGGAACGACAAGCACAGCACCGCCGCGCCGGTCATGATCAGCGGCACGCTGAAACCTTCATGGTGAAACGGCTTGAGCAGCGACACCGGCTCGGCTTGCCCGCTGAGGTTGTGGATCGACAACCCCACGAACATCACGATGAACACCAGTTGGGCCACGATCAGCACCCAATTGACCCGGGTAATCGACTCGATACCCACCAGATTGAGCGCCGTCACCAGGGCAATGGAGCCCAATACCCATACGGCGGTGGGCACGGTAGGAAAGTATTCGGACAAGTAGATGCCGATCAGCAAATAGCTGAGCAGCGGCAGGAAGATGTAGTCCAGCAGCAAGGTCCAGCCGGCGATAAAGCCGAAGGAGGCGCCAAACGCCTTGCGCGTATAGGTGTAGACCGAGCCCGAATACGGGTGCGCCTTGACCATGCACCCATAGCTGTAGGCCGTCAGCAGCATGGCAGCCAGGGTCAACAGGTAGGCGGTGGGCAGGTGCCCCTTGGTCATTTGGGTCACCAGACCGTAGGTGGTGAACACCGCCAGCGGCACCATATACGCCAGCCCGAACAGTACCAGCCCGACAAGGCCCAGGGGTTGTCGAAAGCGGCGCGATGAGGTTGGTTGGGTTGGGGTTTGATGGACGGGAGTATCGGCTACGTTTGTTATTGTATTCATTGCTGACTCCTGGAAAGTGGAATGCAGGGCGCCGCGGCGTTCGATCAAATCGACACCTTTGATGAGTCATCCATTGGGAGCGGTGGGCAGGCCGCTATGGGCCGCCCACTCTGTTCAACCGAAGCGGCATGCGGGGGCTCAGCCCTTCACAGTTTTCCCGCGATCCGTGCGGTGCGGTCCACCGCAATGCGGGTCTTGTCGACCAGTTCATCGAGCTCCACGCGGCTGGCTACCAGGGCCGGCGCCATGATCATGCGGCCCAGGGTCGAGCGAATGATCACGCCTTCTTCAAAGCCAAAAGTGCGGCATTGCCAGGCCAGGTCGTTTTCATTGGCAAAGCGTTTGCGCGTGCCTTTGTCCTCGACAAACTGCAAGGCTGCCAGCAGGCCGGTGCCCTGGATCTCGCCGATCAGCGGGTGGTTGCCAAAGACTTCGTGCAGGAGCTTGTGCAAATACGGCCCGGTGTCGTCCTTTACCTGGCGCACGATCCCTTCGTCACGCAAGGCCTTGAGGTTGGCCAGGGCCACCGCCGCCGCAACCGGGTGCCCGGAATACGTCAGACCATGGGCAAACACCCCGCCCCGCTCCACCAGGGCTTCGGCCATGCGCTTGCTCAATACCAAACCGCCCATGGGCTGGTAACCTGAGGTCAGGCCCTTGGCGATCGACAACGTGTCGGGTTCGAAGCCGAAATACTGATGGGCAAACCACTCACCTGTACGACCGAAACCGCCAATCACTTCATCAGCGCACAGCAGCACATCGTATTGGCGACAGATACGCTGGATCTCCGGCCAGTAGCTTTCTGGCGGAAAAATCATGCCGCCGGCGCCCTGGAAAGGTTCAGCGATAAAACCGGCGACGTTTTGCGCGCCCAACTCCAGAATCTTTTCTTCCAGTTGCAGGGCGCAGCGCCGCCCGAACTCGGCCGGGGTCAAGTCACCACCCTGGGCGTACCAATAAGGCTCGTCAATGTGCGCGACGTCCGGGATCAAGCCGCCCATTTCATGCATGAATTTCATGCCGCCCAGGGCAGACGCCGCCAGGGTGGAGCCGTGATAGCCGTTCCAGCGACCGATCATGATCTTCTTCTGCGGCTTGCCGAGCACTTGCCAGTAGCGGCGTACGGTGCGGATCAGCACCTCATTGGCTTCGGAACCGGAGTTGGTGTAGATCACATGGCTGTAGTGCCCTGGCAACAGGCTGAACAGCAACTCGGACAGCTCGATCACCGCCGGATGGGTGGTGTGAAAGAACATGTTGTAGTACGCCAGCTGATCCATCTGCGCAGCCGCCGCAGCGGTCAGGTCCTTGCGGCCATAACCCAGCTGCGTACACCACAGGCCCGACATCCCGTCCAGGTAACGCTTACCCTCGCTGTCCCACAGGTACAGGCCCTCACCGCGGACCATTACGCGCGGGCCTTCGGCATTCAGCGCCTTTTGATCCACAAAGGCATGGATATGGTGGGCCGCGTCCGAGGCTTGGTAGTCCTGGGTCTGGCGTTGCGGTTCAAAGGGTAGGTTCATGGCTTTTTCTCTTGTTGTGGGTAGTCATGCAGCCGGTCAACGGCCTTTGCTCATGTAGCGTTCGAGGGGGTCTTTGCTCAGCCCGCCCTGGGCTTCGGCCAACGAGTCGATAAACAGGGAAAACAGTTCCGATTGCGTGCCGATGTCGAGCTTGCTGTAGATGTGCTTGCGGTGGGACTTGATGGTGTCTTCGGAGACCCCGAGGCGCTCGGCCAGCGAACGTGTGGAGTGGCCGCGCAGGATCAACTGGGTGATCCGGCATTCGCGTTCGGTGAGCAGCGAGGAGCCGAAGTTGTTGAGTGCCGAGTGAATACGCTGTTCCAACAGGCTTTCGAAACGCGCGCCCTGAGTCTCCAGGCCGACGAAGTGCTTGCCCAGCACCGCCAGTACCCAAGGTGCTATGCGCTTGAATTGCTCGGTGGTGTCCGCGTCGAGCTTCTGCGTAAAGGCCAGCGACACCGCCAGGCTCAAGCCGTTGCTCGCCTGCAGGATGTAGTTGAGCTCATCCTCCAGGTGCGAATGCCGGTAAAACGACTGGTAGTACTCGCTGTGCTCAAAGTGGTCGGGGGCCACATCGGCGAGGTCGTAGCAGCCGGAAGTGGCGCCCTCCACGCAGGCGCCGTAGAACGGGTCGAGCAAGTAAAAACCGGAGAGGTACTGGCGCACATTGCCCTGGGGCAGCCATGGCCCGTCCAGTTCGAACAATGCGCTGGGCATGCCGTCGTGGGGGTACAGGTACAAGGTCGTGGCCTGAATGGGGCGGATACACCCGAGGGCATCGAACAACGTGGCGGCAAACCCCGCGTGCCCGATGCTCTCGGTCACCCTGGCTATCTGTTCGAACCACTGGGCTGAAGACAGTCGATCATTATCCACTTCGAAGACTCGCCGTCATAACGGTTGGGTGCGACACCAGGTCACTGGCGCCGGGGACTGAAGTGATAGTCCCACACCCGCAAAGTCATCGAAATCACCCCTTAGGGTGAGGGGGTGCGCTGGAACCTCGGAATCGCCAAGCCCAGGCTTTCGCGCAAGGTCGAGCCCTCGTAGGCCGTGCGATAAACACCGCGCTCTTGCAGCAAAGGGATCACCTCCTGAGTAAAGCGATCAAATTGCCCAGGGTGCCCGATGTAGATATTGAACCCGTCCACCGCCCGTGCCTCGAACCAATCCGCCATTTTCTGCGCCACCGTGGCCGCGCTGCCCACGAACGCGCCTGGGCGCAATTGCCGGCCAAATTCGACGGCCTGGCGCAGGCTGAAGCCCTGCTCCCGCGCCTGGTCGGCAATGCGTTTGGCAGCGGTGAAAAAACTGCTGCGCGCGGCCTCCAGGCTCTCTTGCGGGAACGGCGCATCCAGGTCGTATTGGCTGAAATCATGCCAGCCAAAATTGCGCCCGAACTCCTTGAGTGCCAGCGCAAAACTGTGGTCGAGCTGATGATAGTGCTGCTCGATTTCCCGAGCATGGGCATCGGTGTCGCCCACATAAATTTCCGCACCGGGCATGATCAGTACCTGTTCCGGATCGCGCCCCCGTTGTGCCGCCCTGCCCTTGATATCCCGGTAAAACGCCTGGCCCTGCTCGATACTGGCCGCGTGGGTGAAGATCACATCGGCGGTGGCGGCGCCCAGGTCGCGGCCTTGCTCCGAGTCGCCGGCCTGGAAAATCACCGGCTGGCCTTGGGGCGAGCGCTGGATATTCAGCGGGCCCACCACCGAGAAGTGTTCGCCCTGGTGATTCAGGCTGTGCAGCTTGCTCGGGTCGAGAAACTGCCCAGTGGCACGGTTGCGCACAAACGCATCGTCTTCGTAAGAATTCCACAGCCCCTGCACCACCTGAACGTGTTCGGCGGCACGCCCGTAGCGGGTGGCATAGTCGTAATGTTCGTCGCGGCTGTAATTGCCGGCGGTACCGGCATCGCCACTGGTCACCACGTTCCAGCCGGCGCGGCCTTTGCTGATCAGGTCCAGGGAGGCGAGGCGCCGGGCGACGTTATAGGGCGAGTTATACGAGGTAGTCAGCGTACCGACCAGGCCGATATGCCGCGTGCTCACGGCCAGTGCCGACAGCAAGGTCAGCGGCTCCAGGCGATTGAGGTAATGGGAAGGCGAGCCTTCGGTGATGAACTGGCTGTCGACGATGAACAGCAGGTCGAACAGCGCCGCCTCGGCCTGGCGCGCTATCTCGATGTACCAATCGACGTTGACGCTGGCATCGGCCGGCAATTGCGGATCAAGCCACAGGTTATGGCGGCCCGGCCCACCGCAGCCCATGGTCAGGGCGCCCAGTTTGAGCTGTCTTTTAGTCATTGCGCAGTAGTCCTTCAAGCGGTCAGGGCTGGGTGGTGGCGACGGCGGGCTGCAAGGCGGCTGCAAATGAAGGGTCGAACAACGTGGCGGCCGAGTAAGACTTGACCAGGCCCAGGCCGGCAAAAAAGTCCACGGTCTTTTGCGCCTCGATGGGCGCCTGAGGCGTCAGCGGCTCGACGGTGGTGCGTGCGCGGGCAAACCAGACGCGAGCGATGTCGGCATCAGCGCGGGTGCGCTTGGCCCAGGCATCGGCATACGCGTTGGCGTTGGCCGGGCTTTGGCGGGCCCAGTCGCGGGCTTTTTTCAGGCGCTGGAGGAAGTCGCTGATGGGTTCACGCTTGGCCTCGACAGCACTGGCGTTGGCGGCAATGAAACTCTGGGCCGGGATCAAGTCTTCAGCGGTTGCCAGCACCCGCGCACCTTGGCGTTCCTGTTGCGTGACGTAGGGTTCCCAGGTGGCGATCACGTCAACTGCACCGCCTTCCAGCGCGTGGGAGGCATCCAGGGCGCTGAGGTAGCGCCATTGCAGCGAATCCCGCGCAACCCCGGCCTTGTCCAGTGCGGTCAGCAACAGTTGCTGGCTCCAGGAACCTTTCCAGATCGCAGCGCGCTTGCCTGCCAGATCGGCCAGGCTGTGGATCGACGAGTCTTTTTTTACCAGGATGGCTACGCCGTCGAGATTTTGCCGGCTGACGGCAATCACCTTGATCGGTGCACCCAAGGCGCCCAGGAACAACACCGGGGCATCCCCGAGCAGGCCCAGGTCCAGGCTGCCGACGTTGAGCGCTTCGGCCACCGGCGACCCGGCCGTGAACTGCTTCCAGTCCAGCGTGTAAGGCAGGTCATCGAGCACCCCCGCCGCTTCCATCACGGCCTGCGCATTGTAGCTCTGGTCGCCGACCACCAGGGTTTGCGCCTGCGCCGTCAGGCACAGCAAAGAGGCGGCCAACCCGGCCGCCAGGGTTTTGAGGTAACGCACGTTCGTCTCCAGATGCCTTGTGGGGCATTCAAATCGATCCGCACGCACGGTCTCGGTTTTAAAAAGCTTTTATCTGTGGCGATTGAGCTTGCTCCCGCTGGGCTGCGTAGCGGCCCCATGCTCCTGACAAGAGCAGGGCCGCTTCGCAGCCCAGCGGGAGCAAGCTCAATCGCCACAGATTTTTGGTTTCCGGGCTATTTTCGTGGTGTTGAAGGCGAGATGTAAAATACTGATAACGCATAACCTAATTCATTAATAATGCGCATATCGCATCACGCTAGCGCGGCAATTCAACCCGAGCCACCAACCCCGACCCACGTCGATTGCTCAGGCTCAGCTCACCGCCCTGCTCGCGCACAATGGCCCGCGCTGCCGAGAGCCCAAGCCCTACCCCACCGGTATTGCGGTTGCGTGAGGTCTCGAGACGAAAGAAAGGGTCGAACACACGCTCCAGGTCCGCTTCGGGAATCCCCGGGCCCTCGTCGCTGACCTCGATGCGTACCCGCTGATCGTCAACACTCAGAGCAATGCTGGGGTGCCGGGCGTACTTGGCGGCATTTTCCAGCAGGTTGACCACCACCCGTTTAAGCGCCAATGGCCGGCCGTGATAGACCAGATGGGGCGGCCCCCGGAAGTCGACCGCCAACTGCTGGTCGCGATAGTCGTCGATGATGGTTTGCAGCAATTCAGACAAATCGAATGCCGTGCTGTGCTCCAGTACCGTATCGTCGCGGAAAAACGCCAGCGCGGCGTTGATCATCGACTGCATTTCCTCGACATCGCGAATCAGCTTGTGCTGATGGTCCAGATCCTCCATGAACTCACAGCGCAGGCGTATCCGCGTCAAAGGCGCGCGCAAGTCATGGGAAATGGCTGCCAGCATCTGGGTGCGTTCGCCGATGAAGTGCTGGATCTGCGCCTGCATGGTGTTGAAGGCGATAGTGGCCTGGCGTATTTCGTCGGGGCCTTCGATGTCGATGGGCGGTGCGCGCAGATCGCCGCCGAAGCGTCTGGCGGCACTGGCGAAACGCTGCAACGGCTTGGCCAATTGCCGGGTGGCCACCCAGGCGACCAGCAAGGTGGCGATCAACCCCAGGATGATGATCACCGCAATCCGCGTGGGTGCGCTCAGGCCCCAACTGCGTTCGGGTGGGATGAAGGACAACCAGCTGCCATCAAGTAACTGCACCAGCGCGACATAATGCGCGTCGGGGCTGCCACGGGGCCAATCGTCCGGGCTGTACACCTGAATGATGCGCCCCGTGCCAAACAACGCCTGTATCCCAGGGACTTCGCCCGCCTGTAGCACGTTGCCGCCGCTGGGCAGGCCGAAATCCACGGGGTCGGTATGCCACGTCACCTGCAACCGCGCATCGCTGGCCGCTGCAGCCAGATGCGAGCGCAACGGCGCAGGCGCCGCCTCGATCACTTTCAACGTCGCGGCCATTTGTTCCAGCAACCCCGTGCGGTCGATGGGCGGACGCGCCCACACCCCGGCCACCTGCACGAACAAGGCATTGAGGGCCAGTGAGGCGAGCATCGCGGCGAGAATGGTCAGGGCGATCCGCCGATTCAGGGTGTCGCGGCGCAGCAGGCGGCGAATCATGCGCGGGTCACCGGGGCAGTGAACAGATAGCCGCCATTGCGCACGGTGCGGATCAGGTCCGGGCGCTTGCAATCGGGCTCGATCTTGCGCCGCAGCCGGCTGACCTGCACGTCGATGCTGCGGTCGAAGGCGTCGTGGCCCTGGCCGTGGGTCAGGTCGATCAACTGGTCGCGGGTGAGAATGCGCTGGGGGTGTTCGAGAAACACTACCAGCAGGTCGAACTCGCCACCGGACAACGGGATCATGACGCCCTCCGGCGAACGCAGCTCGCGACAGGTGATATCCAGATGCCAACCGGCGAAGGCAATCACCGGGCGTGAGCGCTCGTCGGCCGCGATGACCGGCTGTCCCGCACGCCGTTGCACAGCGCGCAGGCGGGCCAGCAATTCGCGCGGGGCGAAGGGTTTGGTCAGGTAGTCGTCGGCGCCCAGTTCCAGGCCAACAATGCGGTCGCTCAGCTCGCCCATGGCCGTGAGCATGATGATAGGGATGCCGACCTGCGCCTGCACTTTCTGGCAGAGGCTGAGGCCGCCTTCGCCGGGCAACATGAGGTCGAGGATGATCGTGTCCGGCCGCTGTTGTGCGATGGCCGCCCACATGGCCTCGCCGTCGGCGGCCACGTCGACTTCATAGGCGTGCTGGACGAAGAATTTCTTCAGCAATGCCAGCACTTCCACGTCGTCATCGACGATCAGCAGTCTGCTCACGTTCACAGATTCCCAGGCCAAAAAAAGAACGACATCTAAAACCATTCCGGCGCCGGGGTCATTTATTTCAATCGAGCAACATTCCTTCGCCACGGACACAACCCGGACATCTTTGGGCAAAACCTGTCGGGCATTCTGCACATCTCCCACTCACGAAAGACGCCTATGAAAGTTTCGAGCAGCAGGTACACCGAGCAAGCAGCAGGCGATGCGCGGCCACTGGTACTGAGCCAGCGCACCTCTTCCCCGGCTCAGGACAGCCCGATGCTGTTCCAGGAATCCTGCCTGGGGCTGAACGCGGACCGGGACCGTATCGTGCTGCGTCGCTACTTCGAACACTACAGCCCCGACGCCGGGCGCTGGGTCGAGTACGCCCACTCCATTCCCATCGCCGAGCTTGTTCACTGGATCATGACCAATGGCCAGTTGCATATCGAATCGTCACACGACACTCCAAACGAACAGGCAACCCATTGATGGCCCGTAAATGCTCACTCCTGCTACTGATGGCGGCCACCCTCAGCCTGATGGCTTGCAGCAGCAACAAGGTCGAACCCGAGCGATATACAGGCTTTCTTCATGACTACAGCCTGCTTAAAGAACAACAGAGCCCGTCGGGCCAGACCGTACTGAGTTGGATCAGCCCGGCCTTGAAGCGCGGCCGCTACAAGCAGGTCTACCTGGCGCCCAGCCAGTTTTTTCCGGCTGTTGAACCCAGCGCCCAGATCCCCCAAAGCACGCTCTCCCACGTCACCGGCTACTACGACCTGGTACTGCGTTCGGAACTTGGCAAATACGTTTACCTGGCCTCAAAACCTGGCCCTGACACCCTCACAGTACGCCCTGCCATCACCCGCATCGCCACCAGCCCCCAGGGACTGCGGTTGTATGAGTGGCTGCCGATCACCCTGGTCGCAGCGGGCGTGAGCGCCGCCACAGGCATACGCGATCGAGACAGTGAAATCGCCACGGAGCTGTCATTGGAAGATGGTTCGACCGGCGATGTCGTGGCGGCCATGGTGCGTAAAGGCACCGGTGCCCCCCTGGCCAATGACAAGCAAGTCATGACCGCCGACAACTTCAAGGACGTGCTCGACGGCTGGGCCCGCGACCTGGGTACGTCGTACAGTGCAGTCGCTCGATAACCCTCGCCGCGCTCAAACGTCATAATCACAGGGGCATCTGCGTGGTAATCTCCCGGCACCACGAATAGACATTGATCGTCACTTGACGATGACCAAAGCCAGGAAAGACCATGCCCAAGATTTCTCACTCAGCGCTACGCCGTAACTTCCGTGACCTGCTGGCAACGCCCCTGTGCGTTGAAACCGCCTCCGTATTCGACCCCATGTCTGCCCGCATCGCGGCCGACCTGGGGTTTGAAGTGGGAATCCTGGGCGGCTCCGTCGCCTCCCTGCAGGTGCTGGCGGCCCCCGATTTTGCGTTGATTACCCTGAGTGAGTTCGTCGAGCAAGCCACCCGCATCGGCCGTGTGGCCCAGTTGCCCTTCATCGCCGATGCCGACCATGGCTACGGCAACGCCCTGAATGTAATGCGCACCGTGGAAGAGCTGGAACGCGCCGGCGTCGCGGCGCTGACCATCGAAGACACCCTCTTGCCTGCGCAATTCGGGCGTAAATCCACGGACCTGATTTCCGTCGAAGAAGGCATCGGCAAGGTCAAGGCCGCGCTGGAGGCGCGTGTCGACCCGGCGCTGTCGATCATTGCGCGCACCAACGCCGGCGTGCTGCCCACCAGCGACGTGATTGCGCGGACCAAGGCCTACGAAAAGGCCGGTGCTGACGGCATCTGCATGGTCGGCGTCAAGGACTTCGACCACCTGGAGCAAATCGCGGAGAACCTCAGCGTTCCGCTGATGCTGGTGACCTACGGCAACCCACAACTGCACGACAGCGAGCGCCTGGCCAGCCTGGGCGTACGCATCGTGGTGGCCGGGCATGGCGCCTACTTCGCCGCGATCAAGGCCACTTACGACAGCCTGCGTGCCCAGCGTCAGCTGACCCACAGCACCTCGAACCTCAGTGCGACGGAATTGACCCACACCTACACCTTGCCTGAGAGCTATGTGGCGTGGGCCGAAGAGTTCATGGATGTAAAAGAGTAATCAATCACTACGGCTCAGCCGTTGGCGCATCCCTGCGCTGGCGGCCGGGCCGGGCTGTACCACGCACTGATCCATCGCCACCCACGCACCTTCCTCCGTCGCCATCATCGGCTGCACCGGCCGGCCCGTCTCGCGTTCCACCACCTCGACACTGATGCCCTCCTCGGCGTAATGCCGATTGCCCCACGCCACCAACGCCATCAGCACCATACGAAAGTCTTCGCCTCTGGCCGTCGGCACGTATTCGTACCGTGGCGGCCGCTCGCTGTAGGCGCGGCGCTCCAGCATCCCCGCTTCTACCAAGCCATTAAGGCGGCGCGTCAGCATGTTGGGCGCGATGCCCAGGCTGCGCGAGAACTCGTCAAAACGGCGCAAGCCGTGCAAGGCGTCGCGCATGATCAGCATGCTCCACCACTCCCCTACCCGTTCAAGGCTACGGGCGATGGGGCATTCGGCACTGATGAGGGATTTGCGCTGCATAAGTATTCCTGTGTGCGAGTACAAACTTGTATGACGCCATGTTACTTTCATGATGATAGTGACGTCCATACGCTGTGTATCCTTCAAGCAACAGGAGTCGATTGAGCATGAGTAAACGTATCGTCGTGACGGGCATGGGCGCGCTGACGCCGCTGGGGTCGAGCGTGGAATCCACTTGGCAGCGCTTGCTGGACGGACAGTCGGGCATCCGCCGCTTGCCGCAAGAGTTGATCGGTGATCTCGCGGTCAGCATCGGCGGCCAGGTGCAGAGTGTGTTGCAAGACCCCGAAGCCGGTTTTGATCCTGATCGACTGTTGGCAGCCAAGGAACAGCGCAAGATGGACCGCTTTATCCTGTTTGCCCTGGCGGCGGCGGATGAAGCCCTGAAGCAGGCCAATTGGGCCCCCAGAACACCCGAGGAGCAGGAACGCACGGCAACCATCATCGCCTCCGGCGTCGGCGGTTTCCCGGCCATTGCCGATGCGGTGCGCACCACCGACAGCAAGGGCCCGCGTCGTTTGTCGCCCTTCACCATTCCATCGTTTCTGAGCAACATGGCCGCCGGGCATGTGTCGATCAACTATGGCTTGAAAGGCCCGCTGGGTGCGCCAGTAACCGCGTGTGCCGCCGGGGTTCAGGCTATCGGCGACGCAGCGCGAATGATTCGCGCCGGGGACGTCGACGTCGCGGTATGCGGCGGTGCCGAAGCGGCGATTCATCGCGTCAGCCTTGCCGGATTCGCCGCAGCGCGAGCGCTGTCCAGCGATTTCAATGCCACCCCGCAGCGCGCTTCGCGACCCTTCGATCAGGCGCGCGACGGCTTTGTGATGGGCGAAGGCGCCGGCATTCTGGTAATTGAAGAACTCGAACATGCCCTGGCGCGGGGCGCGCAGCCGATTGCCGAACTGGTGGGCTATGGCACCAGTGCAGACGCCTATCACATGACCGCAGGGCCTGAAGACGGTGACGGTGCGCGCCGGGCAATGACTCAAGCGTTGCGCCAGGCGGGCATCGAGGCGTCGCAGGTGCAGTACCTGAATGCCCATGCGACCTCCACACCTGTGGGCGACAAAGGCGAGCTGGCGGCAATCAGGACGCTATTCGGTACTGGCGGTAGCCCGGCGATCAGCTCGACAAAATCCGCCACCGGCCACTTGCTCGGTGCTGCGGGGGGCATCGAAGCCGTTTTCACCGTGCTTGCTTTGCGTGACCAGATCGCGCCAATGACACTCAACCTGGAAAACCCGGACGCCCTCGCCGACGGCCTGGACATGGTGCGCGATGAGGCGCGTCCCATGCCGATTGAATATGCGCTGTCCAATGGCTTCGGCTTTGGCGGCGTGAACGCCAGCGTGCTGTTCCGACGCTGGATATAAGCCGGGGTTTGCCCCTGGAGTGAATTTCACCGACCATGGCGCCTTTCTGTTCCTGCCAACACGAGGTGCCCATGGCCAACCACGACCTGTCCTATACCCCTGACCCGGACGCCGATTCCATCTCCTCCGACGTAATCGGCTTCAACGGCATCCTGGTCTCCACCCAGATTCCCACCCATGCCGATGGCAGCCTGGAACTGGGCGATATCACCCTGCAAAGCGAGTGCACCCTGCAAGCGCTGAAAGTCGCGCTGGAAAAAGCCGGCAGTTCCATGGACCGGGTCATGCACCTGACCATCTACCTCACCGACATGGCCGACCGTGCTGCGTTCAACGAGGTCTACAAGCGCTTTTTCGCCAAGCCCTGGCCAGTGCGGGCGGCAGTGGGCGTTGCCGCCTTGGCGGTGGAAGGTATGCGGGTGGAAGTGACGGCGATGGCTGCCAAGGCTTGAATCTGTGACGCCGTTAACGCCGATCTGATCGGAATGTCGAACGCGGTCAAAGAGGTGGGCTTGCCTGCGATAGCGGTGGTGAATGTTCCATCGCCATCGCAGCATAGGTATCTACACAACTTTGTGGGCTGTACCCGCCAACGGTAACTACGATGCGAAGCGAGCCGCTCTTGATCTGCTTTTGATCTTAGGCGCCCCGTCAAACCACGCTGGCCGGAATTCGACAGGGATTTGGGGGGTAAACCGGCAGGGATGCCGGTTTAGCCGCCCCGCGCCATGGATGGCGCGTGGCGGCGGCCCCCCAAATCACTGGCGGATTACGGGCACACCGAGCCTAGGCGAGGTGCCGAGTGGTGGGGCAAGAGCCCTTTGGTTACTTTGGGGCTCTTTTCCAAATTGACCCGCCGTCAGGCGGAACCCTAAGTGGCAGTTACCGCAGGAATGGATATGTACACGGTCCAACTGGGTTGACTGTCAGGCCGTCTTCGCAGGCAAGCCAGCTCCCACATTTGGACAGCGGCGCGTCAGTTAGAACAGCGCTGGCTGTCAGGCCGTCACGGGAGCAAGCTCCCTCGCCACAGGTTCAGCGTCGCACCAAAATTGTGTAGATACCTATGGCCATCGCAGGCAAGCCAGCTCCCACATTGGGTCTTCGTTGCGTTGAGTAATGCGTTCGCTTAACGGGCTTGCATTAGGGCCGACAGCCCTGCGGTAGATGCCGCCCAGGCATTTCACGGCTACAATGCGCGCCTCGACCGTGACAAGCCTGACTAAAAAAACTATGTCCTTGCCCAAGCATCACCTGGAATTGCTCAGCCCTGCCCGCGATGTCGCCATTGCGCGCGAGGCTATCCTGCACGGCGCCGACGCCGTTTATATCGGCGGGCCGAGCTTTGGCGCCCGCCACAATGCGTGTAACGAGGTGAGCGATATCGCTCAACTGGTGGAATTCGCCCGCCGTTACCACGCCCGCGTCTTCACCACCATCAACACCATCCTGCATGACAACGAGCTGGAACCTGCGCGCAAGCTGATCCATCAGCTCTACGATGCCGGTGTGGATGCGTTAATCGTGCAAGACCTCGGCGTGATGGAGCTGGATATTCCGCCGATCGAGCTGCACGCCAGCACCCAGACCGACATCCGCACCCTGGGCCGGGCCAGGTTTCTCGACCAGGCCGGTTTCTCGCAGTTGGTACTGGCCCGCGAGTTGAACCTGCAAGAGATCCGCGCCATTGCCGACGAGACCGATGCCGCCATCGAGTTCTTTATCCACGGCGCCCTGTGCGTGGCGTTCTCCGGGCAGTGCAATATCTCCCACGCGCAAAATGGCCGCAGCGCCAACCGTGGCGACTGCTCCCAGGCCTGCCGCCTGCCCTACACCCTGAAAGATGACCAGGGCCGCGTGGTGGCCTTTGAAAAGCATCTGCTGTCGATGAAAGACAACAACCAGAGCGCCAACCTGCGTGCCCTGGTCGAAGCGGGCGTGCGTTCGTTCAAGATCGAAGGCCGCTACAAGGACATGGGTTATGTGAAGAACATCACTGCCTACTACCGCCAGCGCCTCGATGAGATCCTCGAAGACCGCCCGGACCTGGCCCGCGCTTCCAGCGGCCGTACCGCGCACTTCTTCTTGCCCGACCCGGAAAAAACCTTCCACCGTGGCAGCACCGACTACTTTGTCAGCGACCGCAAGATCGACATCGGTGCCTTTGACACCCCGACCTTTACCGGCCTGCCCGTGGGCACCGTGGAAAAAGCCGGCAAGCGCGACTTGCAGGTGGTCACCCATGAGCCACTGTCCAACGGCGACGGCCTCAATGTGCTGATCAAGCGTGAAGTGGTGGGTTTTCGCGCCAACATCGCCGAGCCCAAGGGTGAGTTCGAGGAAGACGGTGAGAAGCGCTACCGCTACCGCGTCGAGCCCAACGAAATGCCGGCTGGCCTGCATCAACTGCGTCCGCATCACCCGCTCAATCGCAACCTGGACCACAACTGGCAACAGGCCCTGCTCAAGACCTCGGCCGAGCGCCGTATCGGTTTGTCATGGGTCGCGCGCCTGCGTGAAGAGCAGCTGCAAATCACCGCGACCAGCGAAGAAGGCATCAGCGCCAGCGTCACCCTGCCCGGCCCGTTTGGCGTGGCCAATAAGCCGGAACAGGCACTGGACACCCTGCGCGACTTGCTCGGCCAGCTCGGCACCACCGAATACCACGCCACCCGCATTGAGCTGGATGCGCCGCAGGCGTTCTTCATCCCCAACTCGCAGCTCAAGGCGTTGCGCCGTGAAGTGATCGAAGCACTGACCGCCGCACGCGTCGCCGCACATCCGCGGGGTGGGCGCAAGGCTGAAACTTCGCCGCCGCCGGTGTATCCCGAGGCGCACCTGTCGTTCCTGGCCAACGTCTACAACCAGAAGGCCCGGGACTTCTACCACCGTCACGGCGTGAAGCTGATCGACGCGGCCTTCGAAGCTCACGAAGAAACCGGCGAAGTGCCGGTGATGATCACCAAGCACTGCCTGCGTTTCTCGTTCAACCTGTGCCCTAAACAGGCCAAGGGTGTGACCGGGGTGAAGACCAAGGTGGCACCCATGCAATTGATCCACGGTGACGAAGTGCTGACCTTGAAGTTCGACTGCAAACCCTGCGAAATGCATGTGGTGGGCAAGATCAAGGGGCATATCCTCGGTCTGCCGCAGCCTGGCAGTGCGGTGGAGCATTTCAACCCGGAAAACCTTATCTACCAGGGCACGCACTAACCCTCACCTGTAGGAGCGAGCTTGCTCGCGAAGAACGAGAGAACGCCGCGTTTCAACCCGATGCGCTGCGTCATCGTTAACCTTCTTCGCGAGCAAGCTCGCGCCTACCGAGGTTGCGGGGCCACCACCAGCCCCGCTGCAACCCTGCCGCTGCCAACAGAATCGCCGCCACGCCCAGCCATTGCAGCCACCCCAGGCGATGCCCGAACGCAATCCAATCCACAAAGATCGCCGCAATCGGGTAGATGAACGACAGTGCGCCGGTAATGGCCGTCGGCAGTTTCTGGATCGCGCCATACAGCAGTACATACATCAAACCTGTGTGCACCACCCCCAAGGTGACCAAGGCCGCCCACGTCGTGGTGGATGCTGGCAGGCCATTCCAGGGCACCAGTGGCGCCAGCAATAGCGCGCCAGTCGTCACCTGGATCAATGCCATCAAATGCGGCGGTACTTCCTTGAGGCGCTTGATGATCAACGCCGCGACCGCATACAAAAATGCCGCACCCAGGGCCAGCGCGATGCCAACCAGGTAATCTCCTCCACCCGTTTGCTCGCCATGGGCGGTGACAATCGCCAACATGCCCAGGAACGCCACGCTCAACCATGCCAATTTCTGCACGGTGATTTTTTCACCGAGAAACACCGCCGCCAGCATCACCAGGATAAACGGCTGCACGTTGTACACCGCGGTGCTGATAGCGATGGAGGCACGGGAATAGGATTCGAACAGCAGCAACCAGTTGCCGACAATGGCCACGCCGCTGAGCACGGCCAGCCCCAGTTTTGCCCAACTGAGCAGGTCCAGGCGCAGGTAACCCAGCCAGGCGCACACCAGTACCAGCGTCAGCGCACCGATCACGCAGCGCCAGAACACCACCTCGATCACCGACACGCCAGACACCAGCACAAACCAGCCAATGCTGCCCGAGATCAGCATGGCGGCGACCATTTCCCACGACCCACGACGGATGGATGAATCCATGATTGAGGCTCCTCAAGTGAGGCTCCAGTATGGCAATCTGTTGGCGACGGCTACAGCGACTAAAAAAGGCAAAAGCCCGAAATCACCTTTTCTTATTAGGCACAGACCATGATCGACACCATCGACCAGCAACTGATCGCCGCCTTGATGGACGACTCACGCCTGTCCCTCAAGACTCTGGCAGGCATCACCGGGCTGTCGTCACCCAGCGTCAGCGAACGCCTGCGCCGCCTGGAAGAACGCGGCGTGCTGACCCACTACACCGTCGACATCGACCCCAAACACTTCGGCTACCTGCTGCAAGCCATCGTGCGCATCCGCGCCCTGCCCGGCAAATTGCAGGAAGTGGAGCGCCAGATCCAGGCGATCCCCGAGTTCACAGAGTGCGACAAGGTTACCGGGGACGACTGCTTTATCGCACGCCTGCATGTACGCACCATGGAACACCTCGACACGCTGCTGGACCGGCTGAATACCTATGCCGAAACCAACACCGCTATCGTCAAGAAAACCCCGGTGAAACGGCGTTTGCCGCCGTTGGCTGACTAAATAAGTTGTTCAGGTACTCATGCCCAGTGCACGGCGCGCTCACTGGTCAGCTTTTCCACAAACCCCACAATCCGCCGACAGGCTTGCGCCAGGCGCTCCTCGCCCAGGGTAAAGGACAGTCGAACGAACCCCTGGGCCGACTCGCCGAAGGCTGCTGCGTCCAGCACCGACACGCCCGCTTCGCGAAACAGGCGCCAGGCAAAATCCAGCGACCCCAGCCCCGTACCGCGCACATCCACCAGCACGAACATGCCCGCTTGCGGCGCCAGCACCCGGATGCCTGGGCAGGTGCTCAAGGCGGTCACTACCAGGTCACGTCGGCGTCGGTAGGTCTCCCGCATACCTTCAGTGACTTCATCGTGGGCCAAAACCGCGGCGGTCGCCGCCTCCATCACGAAGCCAGGCAAGCCGTACATCATGCTCAACAGCAGGGTTTCGGCGTGCTGCACCATTTGCACTGGAGCGATGAGCCAGCCGATACGCCAGCCGGTCATGGCGTGGGACTTGGACAAGCTGCCGATCACAATGCAGCGCTGCGCCATGCCCGGTAATGCCGCGAGGCTGTGGTATTGACCGTCGAACACCAGGCTTTCGTAGACCTCATCCACCACCACCCACAGGTCATGGGCGATGGCCAGGTCAGCAATGGCTTGCAACTCCTGCAGGTCAAGCACCACGCCAGTGGGGTTGTTCGGATTGGAAAAGAATATCGCCCGGGTACGCGGGGTGATCGCGGCGGCGAGCAAGGACGGATTCAGGCGAAAGCCGGCCTCAGCACTGCAGGGCACCCGCACCAGAGTGGCGCCGCTGGCCTTGAGCGTGGCTTCGTAGGTGACATACATCGGGTCGAGCACCAGCACTTCGTCGCCGGCCTGCAACAGGCACAGCGAACTGATGAACAGCGCGTTCTGCGCACCGGGCACGATGATCACGTTGTCGGCGGCCAACGGCCGGGCAAGGGTTCGGCTGTAACGGGCGGCGATCGCCTCGCGCAGTGCCGGGCGACCGGCGATCTCGGTGTAGTGAGAATCTCCCGCGTGCAAGGCATTGACGGCGGCGTCGGTGATAAAGGGCGGCGTGGCGAAATCCGGGTCGCCGACGCTGAGGATGATGACGTCTTCGCCCTGGCTGGCGGCGTCGAACGCGGCGTGGTGGATGTCCCAGGCGGCAACGCCCTGCCCTGCAATGCGCTCAACGAAGGGAGAAAACTTCATGCCAGAGCCTCTGGTGAAAGAAGAAAGACGCAGATCCGTAGATGCGCGAGCGACAAGCGGCCAACTTAGTGCATGGCAAACCTTCGTTCAATGGCTAAATAGGGCCTTGTCCCCATTACAGGCAATCACATTGAACCCCCTTCCGGTCGCCGTTCTCAAAGCTGCATAGACCACGGCCCTGGAATACGCACAATGACTTTCATTCTATGGTTGGCCGTATTGGGCGCCGTACTGCTTACCCTGGCCCTCACCTCCTCATACTTGCGCTGGATGCCGGTCACCACCTCGGCGGTGTGCCTGTTGCTGGGTATCGCCATCGGCCCTCTGGGTGTGGACCTGCTGCATCTGGACATCAAGGGCTCGGCGCGCTGGATGGAGCACCTGACCGAAGTGGCAGTGCTGTTTTCGCTGTTTGTCAGCGGCCTGAAATTGCGCCTGCCGCTCAAGCATCGCACCTGGCGCATCGCCTTCGGCCTGGCCGGCCCGGTCATGCTGTTGACCATCCTCGGCACCGGGCTGTTGCTGCATTACCTGCTTGATCTGTCGTGGGGGGTGTCTCTGCTGGTGGGCGCGATCCTGGCGCCGACCGACCCGGTGCTGGCGGGCCTGGTTCAGGTCAACAATGCCCAGGACTACGACGCGCTGCGCTTCGGTCTGTCAGGCGAAGCGGGGCTGAACGATGGCAGCGCCTTCCCGTTTGTGATCTTCGGCCTGCTGTTCATGCAACACGGCGGCTTCGATGGCGACTGGGTCGGCGGTTGGGTGCTGAAAAACCTGGTATGGGCGGTGCCGGTCGGGCTATTGATCGGCTACTGGATGGGCCGAGGTATTGGCCGGGTGACGTTGCGCCTGCGCCTGATCAATGCCGACAGCACCCTCTCGCCCAATGATTACCTGACACTGGCATTGATCGCCCTTGCCTATGTGACCGCCGAAGCCGTGGGCGGCTATGGCTTCCTGTCGGTATTCGCGGCGGGCCTGGGGTTGCGCCAGGCCGAGGTGAAGTCCACCGGCAACGCCCAGACACCCGCCGAGCACCTGGCGCAACCGGTGGTGGGCCACCTTGAAATCGAGCCCGAGCAAGCCTTGCATGGTGACGTCAGCCAGTTGAAGGACACCCAGATCGCGGCAGGCGTGATGATGGGCGACATGCTGGCCTTCGGCAGCCTGGTGGAGCGGGCCATGGAGGTGTTCCTGGTGACAGTCTTGGGCATCGTGCTGGTCAGCCACTGGGAGTGGGCCGCGTTGGCGGTGGCACCGTTGCTGTTTTGTGTGATTCGCCCCGCCAGTGTATTCGCCATGCCTTGGGGCCGCCTGTTGGACCGGCGGCAACGCAGCCTGGTCAGTTGGTTCGGCATTCGTGGGATCGGCAGCATTTACTACCTGTTCTATGCGCTCAACCACGGGCTGGTGGGCACCAGCAGTGCGGTGGCGGTCAACCTGACGTTGTCGGTCATCGCGTTGAGCATCCTGGCCCACGGGTTGAGTACCCAGCCCATGCTGGCGTGGTATGAGCGTCAGGCTGCGCAAAAAAATTGAATCCTGCACCGCGCCGGGGTTTCAAACAGTCAGGACCCACAGTGCGAGTCAACTAATGAAAAACATCGCCCAACGATTGCTTGAGGAACGCCAACGCCTGGGATATTCGCAGCAATACCTGGCGCAGGCAGGCGGCGTGACCACACTCGAGCAACGTCAATATGAACTGGGCGAAGACCTGCCCCATGCCAACTACCTGGCAGCTTTGGCCGAGCATGGGGTGGATGTGGTGTATGTGATCACTGGCAAGCGCAGCACAGTGGTCAATATCAGCCGCGATCAGGCGCAGACGCTGATCGATAACCGCGTGGTGGGCCAGGAGGTGTCGCTGGACGGCGGGGCCGAGGAAGACGTCTACTTCAAGCTCAGCAATCCCTCGGGCCCGCCGCCGGATCAGTCCTGATTTTCAGTGTTGCCAACGTCCGCCGCTTCATCCAGGTCGTTCAGCGGTACCTCGGCATCGTCCATCAGCGAACCCGGGTCTTCGTTGCCCGGGTCGTTGAGTTCATCGTCCAGTTCTTTTGACATGTGCGTCTCCTCTAACCGCCTTGGGTATCGATATCGGCATCGGTTTCAGGCTTGTGCTCACGCTCGGGCCTGAAGTCTGGACTGTAGTCGTTTTCCTTGGCCTTTGGGTCGCTCGCAGGCGTTGGATCCTTGGGCGCATCGGCGGCAGTGCCAGGGGCCGGCTCGCCGCCGTCGATGGCGGGGTCGTTGCGATTGTTAGTCTGTGGATCGTTAGATTGGGTCATGAGGCACCTCTCTGCAGGCCGGTGAAAAATCTGTACCGCATAGAGCTAAGGCGTCACGGCCACGGCTGAAGTTCCGTCCGCGTGGTCAGCGCAGTGGATTGTCCACCTGGATATAAAACGCATAGATGCCCAACACCAGCCAGAACACCATGAACAACCACGGCGCGCGCATAGAAAACAGCAACGACTTGCGATAGCCCTTGTGGCTCGACTCCATCTCGGAAAACAGTGGCGACTCATCGTAGGCCATGCCCATCACCGGCTCGCTGCGCAGCAATTCGCTTTGCTTGTAGTGCCAGTGGTCGATGATTTCATACGCCGCACGGATACCGGGCCAGGCATTCAGCGAGCTGAGAATACCCAGCGAGACCAGGAAGATCGGCACCACCAGCGTGAACAGCTTGCCCCATTCCGGGTTGAGGTTGCCCATGCCGGAGACAAAGGCAATCACCAGGAAGGATTGCGCGGTCAGGTAGGCGTCGGTGCGGTTGGCCAGGATGCTGGTTTCGTACTGGATCTCGCGCCGGTAAAAGTCGAGGCGGTCCTTGGGCGAGCCGAAAATCTTTGCGTTGTGTTCGCTGTGGTCGTTCAGGGCCGCTTCCGGAGTGTGGGGTGAGATGATTCTGGACACGACGGTGCTCCACAAGGTGACGAAACTCCTTAGAAGAATCGGGGCTCGGTGAAGTTCAAGTGGGTTGGCGCACCAATCTGAAACACGCCGCGCCCCATTGTGGTGAGCCCCCTCCTGTGGCGAGCGAGCTTGCTCGCGCTGGAGTGCGCAGCGCTCCCGCTTTTATTGGGGCCGCTGCGCAGCCCGGCGCGAGCAAGCTCGCTCGCCACAGGTTATTGATGCCTAGTTCGCATTCCGGCACAGGCATTGCTTTATCCATTCACCACCCGGAAAACAGGAGCATGCGTTACCCCCCGACCCAGAGCCGCCCCCATAAGAAAGTAAGGACCAGGCCTGTTGGCACCTTCAGCCACGGGCTCATAAAAACATGCGTTTTTTTAAGCGGCAGTGCCATCCAAAGCCACACTGGGCACTGACAAGGTACTGGAATGGCTCGATCTTTCTTTGATGAAATGAATGACGCAAACGGCGTATGCCGTGCGCACTATCAGGACTTCTCTCGCTGGCTGGCCAATACGCCGCCAGAACTGCTGGCCCAGCGTCGCCGTGAAGCGGACTTGCTGTTCCATCGCGCCGGGATCACCTTCACCCTGTATGGCGACGAACAAGACACCGAACGCCTGATTCCCTTCGACATCATTCCCCGCAGCATCCCCGCCAGTGAATGGAGCCTGATCGAGCGTGGCTGCATCCAGCGGGTCAATGCACTGAACATGTTTCTCGCCGACATCTACCACGACCAACGCATCATCAAGGCCGGGATCATTCCGGCAGAACAGGTGCTGGGCAACGAGGGCTATCAGAAGGCGATGGTCGGCCTGGACCTGCACCGCGACATTTACTCGCACATCTCCGGTGTCGACCTAGTGCGCGACGGTGACGGCACTTACTACGTGCTCGAAGACAACCTGCGCACCCCCAGCGGCGTGAGCTACATGCTCGAAGACCGCAAGATGATGATGCGGCTGTTCCCGGAAGTATTCGCCAAGCAGCGCATTGCGCCGGTGGATCATTACCCTAACCTGCTGCTCAAGACCTTGAAGAGTTCCAGCCGCCTGGACAATCCCAACGTGGTCGTCCTGACTCCAGGGCGCTTCAACAGCGCCTTCTTCGAACACGCGTTCCTTGCCCGGGAAATGGGCGTAGAGCTGGTGGAAGGTGCCGATCTGTTTGTGCATGATCTCAAGGTGTTCATGCGCACCACCGACGGCCCCAAGCCCGTGGACGTGATCTACCGGCGCATTGACGACGCCTTCCTCGACCCCCAGGCGTTCAACCCCGAGTCGATGCTCGGCGTGCCGGGGTTGGTGGCGGCTTACTGCGCCGGCAATGTGGTACTGGCCAACGCCATCGGCACCGGGGTGGCTGACGACAAGTCGATCTATCCGTATGTACCGGCGATGATCCGCTTCTACCTGGACGAGGAACCGATCCTGCAAAACGTGCCGACCTTCCAATGCCGCAAGCCCGATGAACTGTCCCATGTGCTGGCCAACCTCGAGCAGTTGGTGGTCAAGGAAACCCAGGGCTCCGGCGGCTACGGCATGCTGGTGGGCCCGGCGTCGACGGCCGCCGAGATCGAAGAATTCCGCCAGCGCATCAAGGCGCGTCCCCATGCCTACATCGCCCAACCGACCCTGAGCCTGTCCACCTGCCCGACCTTCGTCGAAAACGGCATTGCGCCCCGGCATATCGACCTGCGCCCATTCGTACTCTCGGGCAAGGAAACCCGCCTGGTGCCCGGCGGCTTGACCCGCGTGGCGCTGAAGGAAGGCTCGCTGGTCGTGAACTCGTCGCAGGGCGGCGGAACCAAGGACACCTGGGTGGTGGAGGGCTGACTATGTTGAGTAGAACCGCTGCAGATCTGTATTGGATGTCCCGCTACCTGGAGCGCGCCGAGAACCTGGCACGCATGCTGGAAGTCAGTTATTCGCTGTCCTTGATGCCCCAGGCCGGGCGCAGCGATGGTCTGGATGAGTTGGCGATGTCGTTGCTCAGCAGCGGCACTCTGGACAGCTACCTGGAACGCCACCACACCCTGGATGCCGAGCGCATGCTGCACTTCTTCGCCCTCGACGAAGAAAACCCGGCGAGCATCTACAACTGCCTGCGCGCCGCCCGGGGCAATGCCCACGCCGTGCGCGGACGCATCACCGCCGACATGTGGGAAAACCTCAATGCCACCTGGCTGGAAATGCGCAGCATTGCCGCCGGCGGCCTGGCGCGACACGGCATCAGCCACTTCTGCGACTGGGTCAAACAACGCTCGCACCTGTTCCGTGGCGCCACCTCCGGGACGATCATGCGCAATGACGCCTACCGCTTCATCCGCCTCGGCACCTTTGTCGAGCGCGCCGACAACACCCTGCGCCTGCTGGATGCACGCTACGAGATGTTCGGCGAAGAGTCCGAAGAAGTCAGCGACCTGTCGGCCCGCGGCTATTACCAGTGGAGCGCCCTGCTCCGCGCGTTGTCGTCATTCGAGGCGTATACCGAGCTGTATCCCAATGCCTTGAATGCCCGCTCGGTGTCGGAACTGCTGCTGTTGCGCAGTGACGTGCCGCGCTCGCTGCATGCGTGTATCGAGGAGTTGAGCCATATTCTCGCGGATCTGCCGGGTAGTTATGGGCGCACGGCGCAGCGCTTGGCTGCCGAGTTTGAAGCGCGGCTGCGGTATACGGGGATTGATGAGATTCTGGAGGATGGGTTGCATAGGCGGTTGACGGAGTTTATTGAGGGCGTGCGGGAGTTGGCGGGGGCGGTGCAGAGCTCTTATCTGGAAGTCGTTTGATTGATACTGGGTGGCAGTGACCTATCTCTTGGTACCAGCACAGTATTACGCCGGCCCGTATTGATCGTTGAAAGAGCGCCAGATCGGGCAGATTTACTATTTAAATAAATCTGCCCCGTATTTCCAAAGGTACGGTGCCGGTGTTGAGTGTCGAAGGTCGAGTGATCGAGGAGAGCCTGGAGATCATGCAATGGGCTCTGGCGCAGCACGACCCGGATGATTGGCTGCTGCAAGGTGCCCCTGCGGTGCTGGCGTTGATTGCCGAGAATGATCAGGTGTTCAAGCATCACTTGAATCGATACAAGTATGCCGAGCGCTACCCGGAACAGCCGATGGAGCATTATCGGGCCGAGGGTGAGGTGTTCTTGCAAAAGTTGGAAGGCTTGCTGGCGGAGCGTGAGTACTTGCTCGCCGAACACCTGAGCCTGGCGGATGTGGCGCTGGCGCCGTTTGTGCGCCAGTTTGCCCATGTGGATCGGGAGTGGTTTGCGGGTACAGAGTATGACCGGTTACAGGCGTGGCTCCAGCGGTTCCTGGAGTCGCCTCTGTTTATTGCCGTGATGGCAAAGCACTGACGACACTCAGTGTTGGATTAAAGAATAGGTTTCTTTTCATACTTCAGCCTTAGACAAATCCGTCCATACTCTCCCACGCCGAGAGAGTATGGGCCAGACTCACTTCTAAATAAATTTCCTTCGTACCGTCCTATCTGGGCCCAAATCTAATATTGTCTACATGGACAGGATCTTTAACATCTTCTGGATCGAAACCCAGAAAAATATAAATAGCTACGTCACCGGGCTGTGTTATAGGAACAAAATCGAGCGAGACAGTATGCCAACCCTCCCCCGACCAGTAATAGTCTCTAAGAATTAGATAACCGGCCACGTTGAGACCAACACGAGTTCTCATACGAGGACTACTTAACGATATATCAAACGACATTCGATATGTTCTACCAACCTGCACATCACGATATAACTTATATATACCAATCAATGCACTACCATCCAAATAAGTGTAAGGACGCCCAATCGCGTAATAGTTTCCATCTGATAAATTAACGTCAACTGAACCGCGGCTGGCAGCCCAACCATTCTTGTTATAATTATCAAATGTCGTCAGGTCATCAAATTTTCCAGAATCAGAAACAACCGTGTACTCCACTATCGGAAAGCTGATCGCCTCGGCTTCAACCTTGCTAAGACTGACGGCGGCTTTGAATTCCATCCTCAATTTTTTGCCATGGCCCAACCCATCGAGGTAAGTGCGCAACAGGCGATATTCATAGCGGCCTTGGGCAACCCAGTTCGGATTGACATACGAGCTGTTGAAACTGAACAGCGTCAGGTCATGAGCAACATTAGCGGCTGTTCTACCAAAAAACTTCAACGAGACCGGATAAGGGGCGGTGATAAACGGCCAGGTGCCGACATGCGCCATCGCGTTGCCGACGAAGCTATCCAGGTCCAACACCTTTGTCGCGCTATTGGCCTCGTTGAGCCTGATGACCGTCTTGGCCAGCTCCGATTGCGGTATCGGCCTCACGGTCACCGTCAAAATTGCCGACGTGACCGAGACTCCCGCACGGGTTACCACATAGTGGTATTTCACCGTGGTGACGTGGTCACGAATGTTCGCCGCAATCGCCGCCCTGGAAATATCGAACGCCACCTCCTGCAAGGCTTCATTCCCAGGTTTGGCCGGGATATCTGGCGCACCGCCATTGCCGGCACCGTTCATGGTGACTTTGATCGAGTCGCTGTTGCGCATCCCCACATAGCTCACCACCAGTTGGGTACCCTGTTGCACCCTGAGCGGCTCCAGTTCGGCGGTGTCGGGGCCGGTCGTCTGGGCTTCGCGCAAGGTCGGCGACGGCAACTCGCCCACGCCACGGCTGATCAGCACCTCGGTGATCTCAGAATACCGCGGCATCGCCTCATCACTACGTGTCAACGTGTAGAACACCGTCACCGACTCATCCAGGTTGTTCTCCACGTAGTATTTTTCGATGTCGTGGGCGGTGGTGGCGCCATTCACGGCCACCTCCACCGGCACTTCGGTGCGGGCGCCCCGGCCAAGCCAGTACATGCGGATCCAGTCGCCGCGCAGTGTTTCGCCAAACGGTGCAAACACGGTGGCGTAGGCACCTACATCATCCGGATTCAACTGGCCGCTGATCGCCTTGTCGACAATCGGCTTGGGCATCGTACGCTTGATCTGACCCACCACGATCTGCAACCGCAGGGACTCCTGCGGGCGGCCGCCGGGCCGGGTATGGGCGTAAAACACGTCGGTCAGGTGGCCGTCGAAACGCCGCAGTTCGTCGGGGTATACCGTAAACAACAAATCCCCACCGGCCGTGGGCGGAATATCGTCGACCTCGCGGCCGATGCGATGTTCGATGGTGTTATCGGCGCTGCTGACCCGGAAGATGACTTCGATATAACCGTCCTTCGGCCAGCTCCCTTGAAGGGGGAAGCGTACGGTCGCGTCGACATCCGGCTCGATATGGCCACCCTGGTCCTCGTCTATCGTCGGCGCCGGCCACCTGACGACTTGCCCCACGACGTCCAGATAGAGTTTTTCGGAAGGCTGTTGCACCGCGCCATTCTGATACAGGGCATGCACACTCGCGCTGCCTTCGGCAATCGCGCTCACCAGCGCGTTGGGAATCTCAAAGGTATAAAGGCCTGCTCTACTGAGTTCTTCGGTGTGCGTATAAGGGATCGAATTGCCTTCACTGTCCAAACCGGCCCAGATCAGCGTCACGTGGGAATAGGCGCTAGCCTCCTGGGAGAGGACCCAAATGGCCACCTCCACATCCCAACTGCCCAGTTCCGCGAGGTCGATTTTCGTACCGGTGTCTGGAAACTGCAGCCACGGCGCTTCGGGGCGCACCTCATTGAGGTGCACATCAATCAACGACACCGCCGACCAGCGCGCCCGCTCCTCCGGCAGATTGCCGCCCGCGTCCCGCACCTGGTAAGCCACGCGCGTAAGCCGGTTATTGCCCGCGGCGCTGATAGTGGCGTAGTCGACGGTCAAGGTGATGTCACGGCCCACTTCGCCGGGTTGGACCCGGTGCTGAACCACTTGCGAGCCCCAGGCCAGAGTGATCAGGTCATAAGCGCGCATGTTTAGCCAGTAGCGAATGATGATCTTGACACCCGCCAGTGCCTGCTGCTGGTTGACGCCATGCAGCACAACATCCGGTGGGACCTCATACGCCAGCCCCTGGTGGCCGGGCAGACAGTCTCTGTCTTCGCCACCGGGGCGAGTCAGGCTGACCCGTAACTTGATTTCTTCGGTGAATGACTCATTGCCGCTTCTGCGCCTTAGCATGGCACATACCGGGTAGACCAAGAACGGGACGATATGGTGCGCGGGAACAGTCAGCGGGATCAGGTCAAGGTTTTCCTCGCCTTCGCGAATCGGCGTAGAGGCCACGGGAATATTACGGTTGCCCCAGAACAGTGAGGCAACACTGCCCGGAGTGACGCCATCTTTGGGGTTGATCAGGTAGACCACCAACGGCACCTCGGTATGCCGCAGGCCGATACCGCCATGCGCCCCTTCGATATCACCATCAATGGCCGGTTCCATCAGCGGAACAACGATGGGCGGCAAGAGGGGGTCAAGTGTTTTGATCTTGGGCATGGCGAGAATCCTCACGGTCGTGCGCTGTTGGCTTACCACTATCAAACGCCTGAAATCGCGGCGTGCCTACTGTCAGAATTAACAGGTAATGCAGGATGCCCCTGGATCGGTACCTGTTAATTCTGACAGTAGCCAGTGCCCGGTTTCAGGCGTTTGATAGCGCCAACAGCACACTTCGTAATTACGTGATTTCGACCAGTTTCACTCGGGCGGGCGCCGTAGACTTGAATGAGTGATTGCGCAGGGTGTGAACCATCATTTAAGTGTCCACCATTTGGGCAACAACTGCCGCACCCGCTGCTCCCCAAACCGGTCATCAATCAACATCACCACCCCTCGATCCTGTTGGCTGCGAATCACCCTCCCCGCCGCCTGCACGACTTTTTGAATACCCGGGTACAGATACGTGTAGTCGTACCCCGCGCCGAAAATCGCGCCCATGCGCAGTTTCATCTGCTCGTTCACCGGGTTGAGCTGGGGCAAGCCCAGGGTGGCGATAAACGCGCCGATCAAGCGCGCGCCGGGCAAGTCAATGCCTTCGCCGAACGCTCCGCCCAGTACCGCAAAGCCGATGCCCTGGCTGTGTGGGGTGAACTGGTCGAGAAAGGCCTGGCGCTCGGCCTCGGCCATACCTCGGGATTGCAGCCACAGCGCAATCTGTGGGTGTCGCTCAGCCAGTAGCTGCGCGACCTGTTGCAGGTAATCGAAGCTGGAGAAAAACGCCAGATAGTTACCCGGTTGCGCGGCGAACTGCTGGGCGATCAATGCCACGATGGGTTCCAGCGATGCCTGGCGATGCACGAACCGCGTGGAGATCCGCTCAACGATGCTCACCTGCAACTGCTCGGCCTTGAACGGTGATTCAACGTCGACCCAGGCGGTGTCCGCTGGCAGGCCTAGCAAATCGGCGTAATAGTGCCGTGGGCTCAAGGTCGCGGAAAACAACACGCTGCTGCGCGCAGCGGTCAGCCTGGGCCGGATGAACTCGGCCGGTACCACGTTGCGCAGGCACAGGGTCGAGCTGCTGCGCTTGGCGGTGAACGAGCGCTTAGTGATATCGAAAATAAAGTGCTCGTTAAACAGCTCCGCCACTTTGGCCCATTGCAGCGCGTCGAAGTAGAAGGCTTGCAGGTCACCGGTGAGGGCATCGGGGTGATCGTTGAAGTAATCGCCCATGGCGCTGGTGCACAGACTCAGGGCCTGGAGCAGTTTGTCGGGTTTGGCGGCGTAGGCCTGATAAGGCGCCAGTTGATCCTTGTGCAACGCGTTCCACTCACGGTTGAGGCGCTGCAAGGGTTTTTTCAGCGCCTCGGGTGCGCTGTCGCGCACGGTCTTGAGGCTGTATTGATCCAGGCTGGCGCTGTACATCGAGCGGGCTCGCTCGACCAGGTTGTGGGCTTCATCCACCAGCACCGAGACCTGCCATTGGTTGAGCTGGGCGAGGCCGAACAACATCGCGCCAAAGTCGAAGTAATAGTTGTAGTCGGCGACGATCAGGTCGCTCCAGCGCGCCATTTCCTGGCTCAAATAGTACGGGCAAACCTGATGAGCCAGCGCCACGTTGCGCAGGCTGCGTTGATCGAGCAGGCGCACCTGGGACGCGGCCTGGCGGGCGGCAGGCAGGCGGTCGTAAAAGCCCTTGGCCAACGGGCAGGAATCACCGTGGCAGGCTTTGTCCAGGTGTTCGCACGCCTTGTCCCGGGCCACCAGTTCAAGCACACGCAGTGGCAGATCGGGACTGCTGTCGTACAACACCTGCGCAGCATCCAGGGCCAGCTTGCGCCCGGGCGTCTTGGCGGTGAGGAAGAACACCTTGTCCAGTTGCTGCGGCGCCAAGGCCTTGAGCTGCGGGAAGATAGTGCCGATGGTCTTGCCAATGCCGGTGGGCGCCTGGGCCATCAGGCACCGGCCGGTACACACCGCTTTGTAGACCGACTCGGCCAAGGTGCGCTGCCCGGTACGGAAGTCGGCATGGGGAAATGCCAGGCTCTGCGCGCCAGCGTTGCGTGCCGCGCGGTGCTGCATCTCCTGCCGGGCCCAGTCCAGGAACAGCGCGCATTGTTGCTTGAAGAACTGCTCAAGGTCTGGCGCATCGAATCGCTGGTTGAGCACGGTTTCGCCTTCGCCGACGATATCGAAGTACACCAGCGCCAGGTCGATCTCACTGAGCCCGAGCTTCTGGCACATCAGCCAGCCATACACTTTGACCTGGGCCCAGTGCAGTTGCCGATGGTTGGCGGGCTGGGCAGCGAGGTCGCCGCGGTAGGTCTTCACCTCTTCGAGGCGGTTGCTGTCCGGGTCATAGCCGTCCGCCCTGCCCCGTACTTTGAGTTGCTGGTACTCGCCTTCAAGCGCCACTTCATTCTGGTAGTGCGCATTGCGCCGTGACGCTACCGTGCGATGGCCGACGATGCCTTCCTGGGCGCTGGGCGACGGCGTAAAGCGCAGGTCGAGGTCACCGACCTTGGCCGTGAACTCACACAATGCCCGCACGGCCACGCTGTAACTCAAGCGGGTTGCTCCGCCCAGCGCACGTAGCAGACGGTGACCGGCATCTGGTGCTCGCCGCAGAATTGCAGCCAACGCAACTGGTTGTCTTGCAGGCGGTCGCCGGGGCCTTTGACCTCGATCATGCGATAGGTATTTTGTGCGGGCCAGAACTGGATAAGGTCCGGCATCCCGGCACGGTTGGCACGGATATCCTGCAACAGGCGCGTAAACCAATGGCGCAAGTGTTCGGCGGGCAGGCAGGCCAGGGCTTGCTCGAGCAGTTCTTCGTTGAGCAGGTTCCAGAACACAAAAGGCGACTGAATGCCCCATTTCTCTACATAGCGTTGGCGGATGCTGGCCTTGTAGCGACCATCCTCCAGTTGTGCAAAGCACGCGGCAAACAAAGCTTCTCGACGTTGATAAAAGTCCTCGCTGTGCAAATCCGCCGGCCCACGCTGGAACGGGTGGAAGAACGCCCCCGGCAGCGGGGCGAAAATCGCCTCCCAGCACAGCAAGCCAAACAGCGAATTGATTAGGCCATTCTCGACGTAATGCACGGGCGCATCCGGTTCGCTCAGGTGCGCCAGCACACTGGATTCCACCGACAGCAGCGGTTCCTGCACCAGTGCCAGGTCCAGGCGCGCCACCGCTTGGGGCTTGGCCCTGGGCAGCGCCGGCCCGCCAAGTTTGCGCCGCAGGCGCGGCACTACCCTTAGCAGCTGTTGGTGTTCGGCGGCGCTGTGTGGGGCCTGTTGTGCCTCGGTCGCCAGGGCCATGGCTTGGGCGTAATCCTCCTGGCGCTCCAGTACGCGAATCAGCCGCGCCCGGGCACCGGGGTGCGTGCAACCGCGGTAAATCTGTTCGGCCAGCGCCAGCTCGGCGCAGCGTTCGCAATACTGGCCGATCTGGAACAACAGCTTGGCGCGGCGCTTTTCCAGCCAGGGGTTGTCGGTACACAACGTGGCGACCTGAGCCAACACCGTATCCAGCGCGTCACCGGCTTCAAAGGCTTGCTGGCACTGGTGCAGGAACAGGAACCCATGCACGTCGTCCCGGCTGCGCAAACCGCGCGACTCGGCGCAGAACTCGACTTTTTCATAGGTGTAGATGCCCAGGTCTGCCAGCACGAATTCCGACCAGTCCTGGTGCAGATTGCCGAAGAACATCAGGCGCAGGCGATCACACAACTCCATTACCGTCAGGCTGTAGAGCGCGTCGTCCACGTCGGGGCACCACTGGGCAAAGCTGCGCGGCTCGGTAAATTGCGCGGCCAAGGGTTCAAGCCAGTCGGCCTTGTTACCCTTGGGTTGGTCGATCCAAGGCTTGAAGGCACCGAGCAATTCACTCTTTTGCAGCAGCGCGAACAGGGTGGCAAACGGCAGCGGGCTTTGATCCTCCACCCATCCCAGCTCACGCAATGGCCCCGCCGCCGCATGGGGGCAACCGATTTCCTGGTAATGGAGTTTAGTGGCGCGAAAATGCACGCCCTTGCGCATCACCATGCGCACCAACAACGCCTGGGAGGCCTGGGGCAACCTGTCAAATTGCTGAATGAATTGCTGTTCGTGCGCATTGAGCAAATCGGCGTAGCGTTGCCCCAACCAAACCAGCACTTGGCGGAAGTTATGCAGGTAATACAAGGGGTCTTCGAGGGGGTTGGCCATGGTGCAATGCAATCAAATACTGGTTATGCATACAGAGTGCCGGGGCAAAGCCGTTGTTGCAATCAGTAATAGATAAATGGCGCCTGCAACTTTTTGCAAAAAAACAATCTGATGAGTGGGTTGATCGCGTAATATTTATGGCCCTGCAAGCAGACGCTGCGGGACTTTTCAGGGTTAAAGGTAAGGGTTATGAACATGAAGAATTTGGGTCTGCCACTGGTTGCACTCACTTTTCTGGTATTGGCCGGTTGCTCCACGCAAACCGTGGTGACCTTGCAGAACGGCACGCAGTATTTGACCAAGGACACGCCCAACGCCAAGACCGCCGACGGCTTCTACGAGTTCACCGATATTGCCGGCAAGCGTATTCGTATCAAGGCCGATGATGTGGCCACGGTGCGTAAGGAAAAATGATCATCTAGCAAAACCCATCAAATGTGGGAGCTGGCTTGCCTGCGATAGCGATTTGTCAGTCACCGCATGGCTGTCTCGACCGCCGCCATCGCAGGCAAGCCAGCTCCCACACCGAATACGTTAGCTGATGACTATCCCCTCCCCCGACAAACTGCTCACACCCACCAGCGTCACCGAATCCGTCCCAAAGCCAATGACGGTATCCCCGCCCACCACCTTGATGTGATCGCGGTAATCATTGCTGCCCGCCACGTCGTTGAACACCAGCTTGTCCGTCGCCTGGTAGCCGATCACCCGGTCATTGCCAAACTGCCCGCTGAACAAAAACGTGTTGTGCCCACTGCTGTCGCGGATGGTGTCATTGCCCTTGCCACCTTCGATAAAGTCCGCGCCCCTGCCGCCTTTGATCAAGTCGTCGCCGTCGCTGCCGATGATGAAGGTATTGCCCTTGTGCGCCTCGGCATTGCGGTTGAGGTCTTGCACCCAGGTGGTGGCCCGTGCCGGGTCGGACAGGTTGGCGACGATCACCGTGGAGTCGCGGGTCATCTGTTCGTAGAACCCCGAGTCGAGGATACGGGTCATGCCGTCACCGTAACCGGTGGGCAAGTGCGAAACCCAAGTGGGCAGGTTGAGGATGGAAAACGGCAGCACGTTCCACAGGGATGAGGCGTAGTGATCGTTGAAACTGACAATGTTGTCGGTGCTCGATTCGTGGGCCTTGTCGTGCACGCCCAGGGACGACAGGTTGAATGACGAGCCATCCAGGGCTCGGAATACTGGATCGTTTTCATAACCGACGTTAAGCACCTTGTCGCCGGCGCTCTGGGTCGGCGATGCGTAGGCCACGTAATTGGCGTCTTTATAAAAACCCGACCAGGTACTGTCGCTCAAGTCGGCCATGCTGTTGACCGCCATGCCACCGAGGCTGTGGCCGCTGACCACTACGTCATTGCCGCCCAGGCCCTGGGCAGTGGCGTAGTCCGCCACGTTCTTGAGCAACCCGCCAAAAGCCTCCCCCGCGTAGTTCTTGGCATAATCCTTGGGCCCGAAGGCGGCGAGCAGGTCGTTGATCACATCGCCGATGGAGTCGGTGATCACACTTTCCCGAGGCCCTGAAGTGCCGCGGAAACTGATGCCGATTTCCAGCAGCTTGCCAGCGTCATCGTACTTGCCCAGCACTTCGGCCTGAGCCGTGCCGTAGCCGAATTTTTCGCCAAAGTAGGTGCCGCGTGCATCGACCTTGCCGCTATAGCCCAGGGTACTGGCGCTTATGGGCGTCCAGCCGGCTGCTTGCACCGCCTCAAGGGCGGCTTTTTCCGAGTCGGGGTTCCAGGGGATCCCGGGGATGACCCCTTGGGCATTGCTGCCGCCAATCAGCGCGCTGACCAGGGTGGCCGGTAACCCCAGCCCGAGGCCATTGTTCTGGTAGCCGACGGCAAAGCCGTTATCCAGGTTGTGGTAGGAATACAGCGTGATCGCCATGGCATCGGCGAACAACGCCTTGGAGTCCTCGGTACCGAGGTTTTTATAGTCAAAGATACCCATTGGTAGTGCCTCTCTGTTGTTGGATTTGTAGAGAAAGCCAAAACACCTGTTATCCGTTACCACCTGTAGGAGCGAGCTTGTGTGGCGAGGGAGCTTGCTCCCGCTGGGCTGCGCAGCGGCCCCAAAAACTTGCGGGCGCTGCGCACCCGAGCGGGAGCAAGCTCCCTCGCCACAACCAACTGCACCTGGCCTTTAGAACGCCCAGTCCAGGCTCAAGCCGACGCCGTGCACCTTCTCCTTGCTGGCCAGCAGGCCGTTGTAATCGAAGTTCACCCGCGCATCCTTGCTCAATGCCAGGCTGACCCGAGCGCCGACCAACGCCGCATCGCGCACCATTGGCGCACTTTCCACCGTGAACGAAGGGCCGCCCGAGGCAAACGCCAGGTGTTGCTCCGAATCGGTGCTGCTCAGGTTGTGCTGCCAGCCCAGCGTGCCGGAGACTTCCAGTTGCTGATGGTCGTTGATATTGAAGGTCTTCAAGGCCCGCATACCCAGGGTGCTGAGCACCAGGTCACGGCTGTCGTCGCCACTTTTCAGCGCGGCGGCGTCGCCCTTCTCTTTGAAGCTGTCAGTTGCCAGGTGCACGTAGGCCAGGTTGGCGAACGGCTCCAGGGCCAGTGGTTGCAGGTTGATGCGGTACGCCGCTTCCGTGAACACCTGGGTACTGTGGGCATCGACCTTGGCTTTTTGCTTGCCGCTGACGTCGCCGTATTGCAGGTCGCGTTTGACATCGGCGCGGTGCCAGCTGTAGGTCGCGCCGCCACTCAGGCGCCAGGCGCCGATTTCATGCCCGGCATAGGCGCCGAAATGGTAGCTGTCGACCGAGGCGCGGCTGTGGGTGCCGCTGCCCATGTTCAACGACGTGTCGCTGTAACCGGCCACCAGGCCAATGCGTGTGGCCTCATCGACGGCGCCGTCCACACCGGCGAGCATGCCGCCGATAGAGGTGGTGTAGCCCGCCGTGTCGTTGCGGCTGTCGGTCTTGCCCCATGCGCCCAATGCCTTGACCCACACGTTGCCACGGCTGTCGATGGCTTGGCTGGTAGCGCCCATCTCGCCATTGCGCAGACGCTCGCCCACCGCTTCGCGTACGTAGCGGCTGTCATTGACCAGTGCGGTTTCCAGCGCCGGGTAGACTTCCCCACTCAGTTGCTGAAACGCGCCCTGGGCCGAAGCGGCCGTGGGTGCCAGCAGCAGGCTTTCATACACACCGTTGCCCGCGCCCAATTGCTCGACGGCTGCGGCCACGGCGCGCTGGTTCGGCGTGGCGGCCACACTGGCGAAGCTGTTGGTGCGTGCCACATCCAGCTGCACGCCGTTGGCGGCATAGTTCAAGGTACCGCCGACAAACAGGTAGTTGGGAACCACTGCCGCGAAGCTGCCGGTGACGCCACCTGCCGCTTGCAGGATGTTGTATTGGCGGCCGATTAGGCTTTGGGCCTGGGGCGCGCTCAACAAGGTCGGGCTGTTTTCCAGGGCCAGGGTCACGGTGCCGCCGTTGAGGGTGGCCGTGCCGCCCGCGACGATACGATCGCTGCTGGTGGGCGACAGTTCTACCGCATAGGTCGAGCCCGGTTCAAAGTTGACGTTGCCCGCCACGTTCAAGGTGCCAATGGAATTGCCCGGTGCCACAGTACCGCCGCTTTTCGCGCTCAGCGAACCGATACGCCCCGAACCACCGACCACGCCGCTCTGGCTCACGGTGACGTCGGAGGTGACCGAACCGTTGATCGCCAGCAAGCCCTGGTTGACCAGCGTCGGCCCGCTGTAGGTGTTGGCGCCGGTGAGCACCAAGGTACCGATGCCCTGCTTGGTCAGGCCGCCATGGCCCGAGATGTCGTTGCTCCACACATCGCGCCCGCAGTGCAGGTCATCGCACACACGCTGGGTGGGTTTGCCGGCATCCACCACCGCGCCGACGCCCGGCAGGTCCGCCACGAACTGGCCGCTGCCGTAGGCGCCGTCGATACGGAACTCGGCCGGGATATCCTCGGCGGTGATAAACATCCCTGGGCCGTTGACCGCCTTGCCCAGGTTGATCATGCCCCAGCCATAGAGGGAGTCGATGCCCGGCGCGCCGAGGTCGGTGGCGGTGGTCTTGAGCACGGTGGAGATCTGGTCGCCGCTCATGTACTGGAAGCGTTCCATCAGCACCGCTGCGCTGCCGGCTACGTGAGGCGCGGCCATGGATGTGCCGTTGAAGTTGGCGTAGTCGTTGGTGAGGTTGTCCAGGTTGGTGCCGTTGATGATCGAGCTGTAGATCTTGGTGCCGGGCGCCGATACGCAAAAGCTTGCCGCATAGCCACAGCGCGACGAGAAGGTGCTGATCACATAGGGGTTGGCACTTGCGGTGTCCGGGTTTTGCTGCAACGCGGCCACCGACAGCCAGTTCGGGGCAATCTCCGGCACAAAGTACGCCAGTCCGGAAATGGCATCCGGGTTGTTACGGTTGTAGTCATTACCCGCGGCGAAGATGGTCAGCACACCGCTGCGGGCCGCATCGATGGCGCCTTGATAAGCCCCCCCTGCGATTGTGCCGAGGATCGGTCGAATGGTATTGAATTGCGCCTGGGCTTCGTTGACGGTGAAATTGGGAAACGCCGGATCGCGCCCGCCCTTGGCGTACTGATCACCGATGCCAATACCCCAGCTGTTGTTGATGATGCGAGCGCCGCTGGCAACCAGCGCATCCCAACCGGCTTTGTACACCGCGCCATCGTTGCCCAGGATAATTCCGTCTTCCGGGCCCGGGTCACCGTTTTCGGCACTGATGATTTGCGCATTGAACGCCACGCCATGCATCGGCCCGCCATCGCGGTTACCCGCAGCAATCCCGCCGACATGCGTGCCGTGGTTGCCCAGCTTGCCATTGGAGCCCAGGGACGGAGTGCCGTCGTAACGGAAAGCATCTCCGGCCTTCACCGGGATATACGGGTCGGTGTATTGGCGGATGCCCTCGGTGACAATGGTCACCACTTTGTTGGGGCTGGCGAATTCCGGATGTGGCGCATACACCGGCTGGTCGAAGATCCCCAGCTTGACGCCCTTGCCGGTATAGCCGGCCGCATAGGCGGTGTCGGCGTGCACGGCACCCAGGCCCCAGTCGGCCTTGAACTCATTGCTGCGCCAGCTGGCGGCGTCGCCCAGTTTGCCGGTTTCCACATAGGGTGCAGCCTGGGCGTCGCCCAGTTTGCCGGTTTCCACATAGGGTGCAGCCTGGGCGGTCCCCAGGCTTGCCAGGCAACACAGCAACGCGCCGTATGGCACGCAGCTCAGCGCCTTGAGCGGATAGCCCGGGCGTGTGTGGATGGCGGTAGTTAACCCTGACTTGCGTTTTTTCACGGTGACCTTCCTTAGTTTTCTTATTGCACGTGTGTAAATCACTTTCTCCAGAACACCGCCGCTGATCGTTCCCATGCTCCGCGTGGGAATGCGGCCCCGGACGCTCTGCGTCCCAAAGCGTGACGCGGAGCGTTACAAGAGGCGTTACCACGCGGAGCGTGGGAACGATCAGCGGAGCGTGGGAACGATCAGGCTCGCGGTGTCTTCAGAACTGCCAGTTCAGGCTCAAGCCCACGCCCTGGGTTTTCGCGCGCCCACCCAGTTGGCCGTTGTAGTCCAGGTTGACCCGTGTCGATGCATTCAGCGCCAGGCTGGCCTGCACGCCCACCAGGGCGGCATCGCGCAGCAACGGTGCACTGCGCACCGCAAATGAAGGCCCGCCGGCGACAAACGCCAGGTGCTCCTCTGACTCCACCGCCGTCAGGCTGTGTTGCCAGCCCAACGAACCGGACAGGTCCAGTTGCTGGTGGTCATTGAGGGCCAGGGTTTTCAGGGCACGCACGCCAAGGGTGCTGAGCACTGCATCACGCCGGTCGCTGCCGCGTTCCAGGGCAGCGGCGTCGCCTTTTTCGTGGAAGGACTCGCTGTTCAGATGCACATAGGCCAGGTTGGCGAACGGCTCCAGGGCCACCGCTTGCAGGCGGATGCGGTACGCGGCTTCGGAGAAGATTTGCGCCGTGGTCGCGTCCAGCTTGGTTTTTTGCTTGCCGCTGACATCACCCCATTGCAGGTCGCGCTTCACGTCGCCGCGATGCCAGCTGTAGGCACCGCCGACGCTCAGGCGCCAGTCACCCAGCTCGCGCCCGGCGTACGCGCCAAAGTGGTAGCTGTCGATGGACGCCGATGAATGGGTACCGCTGCCCATATTCAGCGAGCTGTCGCTGTAGCCGGCGACCACACCCACGCGGGTCTGCTCATCCAGCGCGCCATCCACGCCGGCCAACAGGCCATCGATAGAGGTGGTGGAACCCGCCGTTTCAGTGCGGCTGTCGGTCTTGCCCCAGGCGCCCAGCGCCTTGAGCCACAGGTTGCTTTCACCGGTCACTGGCACATGGCGCAGGCGCTCGCCCACGGCATTACGCAGTTGCAGGCTGTCGTTGATCAGCATCGCACCCACGGCGGGGTAGATTTCCCCGGACAGTTGCTGCAAACCCTGCTGGGCGGTGGCGGCTGACTGCGACTGCAGCAGGCTTTCATACACTGGGTTGCCAGCGCCCAATTGCTCGGCCGCCGCCGCAACGTTGCGCTGGTTGCGGGTGGCGCCGACGCTGGCGAAGCTGGCGCCATTGCGCCCAACATTCAGTTGCACGGCATTGGCGGCGTAGTCGAGGGTGCCACCGAGGAACAGGTAGTTGGGCAGCACTTGCCCGAACTGGCCCTGGATACCGCCCGCCGCCTCGAGAATCGAGTACTGCCGGCCAATCAGGCTTTGGGCCTGGCTCTGGCTGAGCAACGTGGGGCTGTTTTCCAGCGCCAAGGTGACGGTGCCGCCGCCCAAGACCGCCTTGCCGCCCGCGACAATACGGTCGCTGCTGGTAGGCGTCAGTTCCACTGCATAGGTCGAGCCCGCGCCGAGGTTCACATCTCCCGCTACCTGCAAGGTGCCCACGGAATTGCCCGGGGCCACACGGCCGCCGTTGTTTACCGACAACGCGGCGATACGCCCGGAACCGCCGAGGGTGCCGCTGTCATTCACCGTCACTGCCGAAGCCAGCGAGCCATTGACGGCCAACAGACCGCCGTTCACGAGGGTCGCACCGCGATAGGTGCTGTCGCCGCTGAGCACCAGGCTGCCGGCACCGGCCTTGATCAGGCTGCCCTCGTACACGCGGTTGGCAGCGGCCTGGTCGCGGGCGCTGCCAATGGCGTAATCGGTCTGGTCCTGCTGGCTGGCAGTGGCGCCCACACCGTTTTGCCAGCCCTTGTCGATCAGGGTTTGCTGCCAGGCAGTGTGTTCGGCGCGGTCCTCGGCCTGGCGCTGAAGCAGCGCCTGGTCGGAGATGCCATTGCTCCAAACATCGCCCTGCCCGGCGGCCAGGTTCACCTCCATAGGCCCGAGCAATTGCCCCGGGCCATGCATCGCCCGGCCCAGGTCAGGCACACCCCAGCCGACAATCGCATTGGGCGCCTGGGTGATCGAGCCGTCGAGCTGCGTGGCGGTGGTCAGCAGCACCTGCAAGGCTTGCTCGTTGGTCATGTAGGGATAACGTTCCATCACCAGCGCCAACGCGCCGGTGGCATGGGGCGCTGCCATCGAGGTGCCGGACTTGACCCCGTAACCACCGTCAGGAATGGTGCTGTTGATCAGCGCGCCGGGGGTAGAAATACACCAGTACTTGGCAATGCCGCACTTGTTGTATTTCTGGTTATTGGCCTTGTCCAGCCCAGACACGGCAAGCCAGTGGCCTTCCAGTTCCGGCTGGAAATACGGCAAGGCCGAGCGCACGCTCGCGTTGGCATAGCCGCTGTTGCCGGCGCTGAACACATTGATCACGCCAGCCTTGGCCACGTCCGCTGCCGCGTCCAGCCAGGTGCCACGGTTGTAATGCTGGGCATACGCCGCGTGCATGTTGTCCAGGGTCTGGTAGCTGACGTCCTTGGGCTGGCTGCCCCAGCTGTTGTTGATGGCGCGCACGCCGGAGTCCACCAAAGCGGTGTACACGGTCTTGAAGTATTTGGGGTCAGGGGTGGGGCCGAACAGGAAGCTGTCGTTGGCGTTGGTGTTGCCCACAAAAACTTGCGCGTTGTAGGCCACGCCATGCATGCCCACGCCGTCGCGGGCGGCGCCCATGGTGCCGGTGACGTGGGTGCCGTGGGAATCATTGTTCGGGTTGAGCGCGCCCGTGGTGGTGAAGGCGCTGCCATCGACATAGGTGCCAGTGGCAGTGACCGGGTGGAAACGGTCTTTGGAGGCTTCGGGGTGATTGGCATCGAACCCTGAGTCCAGCGCGCCGATTTTCACGCCTTGGCCGCTGATCCCGGCGGCGTAGGCTTCATCGGCTTTCATGCGGCCCAGGCCCCAGTCGCTCTGGTACTCGGCCGAGCGCCAACTGGCGGGGTTACCCGGCTGGCCGGTCTCGGTGTATTGCGCCTGTGCCGCAACGGACAGCAAGAGCAAGGAACCTGCGGTGAAGGGTTTGAAACGCGGTGAATCGGTGATCATGTGCACACTCCCTATTATTGTTATTCCCTGCCCTGTGGCGAGGGAGCTTGCTCCGCTGGAGTGCGAAGCGCTCCCTAAAAAAGCCGGCTCCAGCTTCGCTGTCGAGCGGGAGCAAGCGCCCTCGCCACAAAACACGCGCTCCTACAGTTTTCCATCCGGGCCGAAGGCTTCGTCCACTTTGGCCAAGTCGGTATCGCGCAAGTTGCCCGCGTAGTAGTGCAATTTGGTCCAGGCCATCAAGTAGTCATAACGTGCCTGGGCCAGGTCGCGGCGGGTGCTGTACAACTGCTGTTCGGCGTTCAGTGCGTCGAGGTTGACGCGCTCGCCGCCGAGAATGCTTTGCTTGGTCGACACCACCAGCGCCTCCGCGGATGCCAGCGCTTTCTGATAGGCGCGCAACTTGCTCACGCCTGACAAGCACGCGCTGAACTGGCGACGCAGTTCGATCAGGGTTTCGCGGGTCTTGCCCTCCAGCTCGTACTCGGCCTGCTCCATCGCGCGGCTGGCCTGGCGGGTGGAAGCCGAGATACCGCCACCGGCATACAGCGGCATGCTCACTTCGACGCCGATGGTGTTGGTGTCGTAGCGTTGGTTATAGGTGTTGCCGCTGTCGGACTCCTGTTTGCGCGAGGTGGCATACGCGGTGATTCGCGGCAAATGCCCGGCGCGGTTGCGTTCCACTTCATAGCGCGCCACTTCCAGGGACTGGCGCTGCGAAGCCAGCACCGGGTTGTTGGTGAGTGCCAACTCATGCCAGGTGTCGTAGTTGGCCGGGGTCAGGGTGAACGCGGCGAAGCTCTGGTTCAGGGGGGCCAGGTCGCTGATGTTGACGCTTTGCACGCCGATCAACGCGCCCAGTTCCCGGAGCGAGGCGTCCTGCTCATCCAGGGCCTGGATCTCTTCGGCGGTGGCCAGCTCATAGCGCGACTCGGCTTCCAGGATATCGGTGCGAGTGCCCTCGCCTTGCTGGAACAGATGCCGGTTCTGCTGGAACTGTTGTTCGAACGCCTTCTTCTTGGCCCTGGCGATGTCGATCTGGTCCTGGGCAAAGAGCGCCTGGGTGTAATAGCTCAACACCCGCACCAGCAACGCCTGGCTCTTGTCGCGAAAGCTTTCATCGGCAAACAGCGCCTGGGCTACGCCCTTGCGGTAGTTGGCATAGGCTTCGTAGTCGAACAGCGGCTGTTGCAGGCTGAAGGTCGAGCCGTAGCTGTTGTAGTTGCGGTCGTCGCGGTAACTGCCGCCGCGCCCGTCAGGCAGGTGCGCTTCGGAGTTGTTGCGGCCCTTGTTGTAGTTGTAGGACAACCGCGGCAGCAAGCCGGCGCGGCCAATGGTACGGTTTTCCAGGCCGGCGTCGCGCTCCTTGATGGCGCCCAGGAACACCGGGTCGTTGCGCAGCGCCTGCTCGTATACATCGAAGGGCCCCATCGCGGCCTGGGCACTGCCACACACCAGCAACAGCGAAATGAACACTGGCTTCATGCTCATTCCTCGGTCAACGCGGAGCCGGCGCGATCCAGCAGCGGCTTGAACAGATAGTTGAGCAGCGAACGCTCGCCAGTGCGCACGAACATCTCGGCGGGCATGCCGGGCTTGATCACCAGGCCGTTGAGTTTTTCCATCGCCGCTTCGCTGACGCTGGTGCGCAGCACGTAATACGGCGCCCCGGTTTTTTCATCGAGCATCTGGTCGGCGGAGATCAGGCTGACTTCACCCGGCACCCGTGGCGTGCGGCTCTGGTTGAAGGCGGTGAAGAGGATGTCGACCGGCAAGTGTGTGCCGACCTTGTCCACCAGGTGCACGGGCAAATGCCCTTCCACTTCCAGACGTGTGCCCTGGGGCACGATCTCCAGCAGGGTTTCACCGGCACGCACCACGGCGCCTTCGGTATGCACGCTGAGGTTGACCGCAATGCCATCGGCCGGCGCGTTGATTTCGCTATGCTGCAGATTGAAGCCGGCGGAGGTCAGTTGTTGCTCAAGGGTCAGGGCGCGCAGTTGCGCGTCGGCCAGTTGGCTGCGCACTTCCTTCTGATACTCCTCGCCGTGTTGCTGCAACTTGAGCCGCGACTCGACAATGCCCTGCTCTATCCGGCCGCTTTCCCCGGCGTTTTGCGCCAGGTCCTGCTGCACCTGGGACAACTGGCGCTGATAGTCCATCAGCCGGTTGCGCGGGATATAGCCGTTGTCGGCCAAAGGTTGCAGGTTGCTCAGTTGCGCGCGCAGGGATTGGGCCTGGGCGGTCAAGTCACTGCGGGCACGGCGCATACCGCTCAACTGTGACGTGGCGCCTTCGATGCTGGCGCGGATCCCGGCTTGTTCACGGGCAAACGCGTCGCGGCGGCTGCTGAACAACTGGCGCTGACCTTCCAGAACCAGCATCAGGGCCGAATCGGGATTGGCGCTCAGCTCAGCAGGAAAGGTAATACCGGGCAGGTTGTCACGCTCGCTCTGCCAGCGCGCCACGCTGGCCCAGGCCATGCGGTACTGGGCTTGCAGCGATTGCACATCGGCCTGGTTCTGGGTCTGGTCAAGACGGAACAGCGGCTGGCCTTGCTTGACCATTTCGCCCTCTTTTACCAGGATGCGGCTGACCACACCGGGGCTGAAGGTTTGTACCGCCTTACGCTTGCCCGACACCACCACGGTGCCTTGTACCGGGATGCCCTGGTCCAACGGTGCAAGGCTGGCCCAGAGGAAAAACCCACCGGCACCAACAATGGTGATCACCCAGCCCATTTTTACGAAAAAGCCGGCATCGCGTTCTTTGATTTGAGGTTCAACGGTAAGGCTGCTCATGCGCCTGGATTCCTTCCGGCCTGGTACTGACGACTGAAACTGACACCGGTTTTTTCTTTCGGAGCTTCCTGCTGCCCGGACAACGCCCGCAGCACCTCTTGGCTGGGCCCGAACGCTTGCAGTTGGCCTTCGCCGAGCACCAGCAATTTGTCGGCCTGGGCCAATGCCGAGGAGCGATGGGTGACCAGCACCACGCTGCTGCCCTGGGCTTTCATCTGCATGATGGCGCTGGCCAATGCGGCTTCGCCGACGGTGTCGAGGTTGGAGTTGGGTTCGTCCAGCACGATCAGCCGCGGCCCGCCGTACAGGGCGCGGGCCAGGGCGACCCGTTGTTTCTGGCCGCCGGACAAGCCACCGCCGTTGTCGCCCAGCACGGTGTCGTAGCCCCGGGGCAGGCGCAGGATCAGTTCATGCACACCGGCCTGTTGCGCGGCCTTGACCACCAGCTCCGGGTCGGCCTCGCGAAAGCGCGCGATGTTGTCGGCGATGCTGCCGCTGAACAGCTCAATGTCCTGGGGCAAATAGCCGATATGCGGGCCGAGGTCGTCGCGGTTCCAACGGTGAATATCCGCGCCGTCCAGGCGCACGGTACCGGCCAGGGTCGGCCATACGCCCACCAGCACGCGAGCCAGGGTGGACTTGCCGGAGCCCGACGCACCCAGCACGCCCAGCACTTCACCGGCAGCCAGGTTGAAGCTGACCTGATGCAGGGTCGCCATGCGTCGCCCCGGCGGGCCGGCGCTGACCTGCTCGAAACTGACCTGGCCGTGGGGCGCAGGCAAAGCCATGTGCTCGACCTCTGGCGGGAATTCGCGCAGCAGTTCGTCGAGGCGCTGGTAGGCCAGCTTGGCCGAGCTCCATTGCTTCCACACTGCAATCAATTGGTCGATGGGGCTGAGTACGCGGCCCATCAAGATGGAGCCTGCGATCATCATCCCGGCGGTCATGTCGCCCTTGATCACCAGGTAGGCGCCCAGGCCCAGCACCAAGGATTGCAGGCACAGGCGCAGGGATTTGCTCAACGAGGTGATGATCGAACCGGTGTCGCTAGCCTTGTTCTGCAACCCCAAGAACTGCGAATGCACGCCAAACCAGCGTTGGCGCAGCGCACCAAGCATGCCCATGGCCTGGATGCTTTCGGCGTTGTGCAAATGGCTGGTGGCCAGTTGGGTCGACTGCTGCGAAAAACCGCTGGCCTCGCCCAATGGCTTTTTGGTCAGGTATTCGTTAAGGCACGCCAGGCCAATCAACAGTACCGCGCCGGCCGTGGCCAGCACGCCGAGCCACACGTTGAACAGGAAAATCACGAACAGGTAGATCGGGAACCATGGCGCATCAAAGAATGCGAACAGCGCAGGCCCCGTGATGAATTGGCGCAAAGCGGTCAGGTCGCCCAAGGATTGCCCGGCATGCCCCTGGCCACGCTGCAAGTTGCGCTCGAAGGCGGCCTTGTACACGCGCAAGTTGAAACGTCGCTCCAACTGGCTGCCAATGCGGATCACGATGAAGCTGCGCACCACTTCCAGCAGGCCGATAAACGCAAAGAAGCCCACGACCATCAGCGTCAACATCACCAGGGTGGTTTCATTCTGGGAGGACAGCACACGGTCATACACTTGCAGCATGTAAATCGAGGGCACCAGCATTAACAGGTTAATCAATGCCGTGAAACAGCCAACGCTGATCAAAATACTCTTGTATTCACCCAGCGCCCTGAATAAGGGCGCCACCCCATGGGACTTCGCCATATTAATTGTTTTTCCTTGCAGCGAATTACGCAAAAGGGTCTCCCCTACCAAGTAGGGTACGGCCGCCTAACAAATCGAGTTATATGCTTATAACTTTTAATTAAGGTTTACGTTGCAGCGTTACAACTTCGCCAGCTTTAGTGCGGGCTTGATAGTCGCCCTCTTTCTGGCGATTCAAATGGGTGATCCCTGAGCCATCAGCGTTAAACAGCCAGATACCATCCGGGGTGGGCGACCACGTCAGCGGCTTGTCGCCCAGCCATTGCTCGGCACAGGCGATATCGCCTTCCAAGACGTTGGCTTGCTCCACTAACTTGAGCGCGCACACCTGATCCTGCTGCTTCAGTTCCCACTGCCCGGCAAGCTGCGCGGAAGTGGGTAATACAAGACTGCTAGCCATTGCGTGGGCTCCTGCCGACACGAACAACACCTGCACAACACAGGCGATCAAAGGGGAAAAACGTGGCATATCCAACTCCAGCCTGGAGCGCGGCGCCGAAGCGCCGCGCGCTTTACATCAGGCTACGATGTCACTGGCAGCCGCTTGGCCAACGGTGGTGACGAGGAAATCCGCCACGCCGTGCCCGGAGAAGTCCACCGCCAAGGTGCCCAGATTGGTACCTGAGGCATAGGTCAGTACAGCATCGCCGGCATGCCCGGTAAATGCGTTGACAAAGGTCACGCCCGCACCCTTGGTGATACCGGACAGGTCGATCTTGTCCGAACCGGAGGTGAAGTCGAAGATCTTGTCCGCAGCCCCTGGCTTGGAGTCGGAACTGGCACCGTACACGAAAGTGTCGCTGCCAGCGCCGCCCCATAGCTGGTCTGCACCGCCGCCGCCGTAGATGAGGTCGTTGCCGGCCCCGCCCTTGATGGTGTTGGCAACCTGGTTACCAATGATCAGGTCGTTACCCGAACCGCCGAACGCGTTCTCGATGGTGACGCCCTTGGCGATGGACACGTTGCCCACCAGGCCGCCCACATCAGAGAACGAGGTGGCAGTGAGGTTGATCTTCTGGTTCTGGGTGAAACCGGAGAAGTCCAGGGTGTCGTTGCCGCCACCGTCCCATACCGAAAACACCAGCTTGTCAGCATTGGAGCTGGCGCTGAGGAAATCACGCCCGGTGTTGGAGTTGAACCCGTAGGTGGTGTCGGTGGCGCGGGTGTTGAGGTTGGCACCGTAGAGCTTCTGGATCGCGGCGATATCGTCGATCAGCGGGCCGGAAGCGTAAGCCTCGACGCCGCCCTTGCTGAAGTTCTGGTTGGTGTTGCTCTCGCTCCAGTAACTCATGAGGCTATAGCCACGCGTGTCCTGTCCATAGGTTGCGTCGTTATAGGTCGGGTTGCCGTTCCCGGCGTTGTAGTCGCCAGGGTGAGCCAGGCCCAGGGTGTGGCCGATTTCGTGGGTCAGGGTCTGCCGGCCATAGTTGTTCAGGTCCGGGGTCTTGTTCGGCGTGTAGCTATTGTTGGTCAGGTACCACGAAGTGCCGTCGTAGCCTGCACCGGTACCGGGCAGGTAAGCGAAGGCCGCGGCGCCGTCCTGGCCGCTGCTGTAGTTGCCGAAGGTCATGTGGCCGTCACCGCCGGAAGCCTTTTCGGTAAAGGTCACGTTGGCAACATCCGCCCAGGATTGCATGGCCAGTGCGGCCTGTGCTTTCTGCTGGGTGTTGAATTGGCTGAACCCGGAGATGCCATGTTTGTTCATGGTGCTCTGGGTAGCCGAGGTGAGGAAGGTGTAGGTCAGATCGATCTTGCCGTTACCATCAAAGTCCCGGTACGCAGCACCATCCCGCAGCAGCTGGGTCGCTGCCTGGTCCACGGTGTAGGACGGTTTGCCATTGACCGTGAGGTTACCGCCACGGTCATACAAATGGCTGAAGCTATCGATTTGCGAGTAAGCAGTGCTGGCTTGCGCGGCAGATACAATAGCCTTGTCTTTTACTTTTGACATAAACGTACTTCCTTGTTTGCAAGTGCATCAGTCTTTGTTCGATAGGAACCTCGCGGGCGAGGATAGTCCTATCACTCACCTCTTTTGAAGGCGTAAGAAAACTGACACAACTTGAAATCTTTCGTCTACATCTATTTCCATCGCACAATTGTGACGCAGGTTCAAGTTGCAGAAGTCCCACGCAGTGTTTATTGGGGGCCGTTGCGTTTATGTGGCCGAATCGGCGCACACCACTATTTAAATATTAAATACAAGTAAAGCCGCTCTAAGCGAACGGCTCACTTGATTAATGGATCCAATATATTGTCACGGTGTCATTAGCAACATTAAAGAGCCACTATTCGCACTATTAAAGTGCGCTGTCCCCCATTACCGGGACATACTCCAGCCACACTGTTGCAGGGCTGCCAAGAGGGTTTCGCCAGCCAGGCCCGGCACCTCGACACCGTCTTGGGTGGTCATGTCTTCACCTGCCAGAATGGCGTTGATGATCGCCTCCTCCACCGCCTCTGCCGCCGCGCTGAACAGCGGCGAAATATGGTCGTTGTTGACCATCTGCAACCCGGTGCTGAGGGGCAGGTCCTTGCGACCATAGTCGGCCGGTGGCAAATCACGGTTACCGGTGGCAAACGCCAGGAACAGGTCGCCGCTGGAATCCTCGGTACCGCCACCGGTGCGCGCAATGCCGATGGACGCGCGCTGCGCCAGGCGCTGGCATTGGTGGGGCAGCAAGGGAGCGTCCGTGGCGATGATCACCACGATGGAGCCCATGCCAGGGGTGCCTCGCTCGGCAAAGGGCGAAGCAATGCCCATCAAGTGACGGCCCACCGGGTAGCTATCGACCCGCAGCTCCTGGCGCTTGCCATGGTTGGCCTGCACCAGTACGCCGACAGTCCAGCCGCCCTGCTCTGCTGGCAACCGCCGTGACGCCGTGCCGATGCCGCCCTTGAACTCGTGGCAAATCATGCCGGTACCACCGCCCACCGCGCCTTCCTGCACCGGGCCGCTTTCGGCCTGGTCCAGAGCCTGGCGCACATGCTCTGGGCGCACGTGCTGGCCCCAGATATCGTTGAGCAGGCCATCGTAGGTTTCCATGACCACCGGCATGCACCAGTACACCGCAGGGTCCGCCAGGCGCTCGCGCTCCAGGGCGATCAGGCTGTCGCGCACCACCCCGATACTGTGGGTGTTGGTGATGGCCATCGGCGTGGTCAACAGCCCCGCCTCGCTGATCCACTCAAGGCCCGTGGCGTCGCCGTTACCGTTGAGCACGTGGTAGCCGGCAAAACACGGTTGCTGCCGCGCTTCCCCGGCTCGCGGCTGGACCAGCGTGACGCCGGTGCGCACCTGCTTACCGTCCACACAGGCCTTGATCGTCGAGTGACCGACGCGAACCCCGGGAACATCGGTGATGGCATTCAATTCGCCGGGCATGCCCAACCCCAACGTAATGCCCAATTGACGTGCACGCATACCCACTCCTTACAGTTTCTGGAACGCCGGACTCAACCGGCCACTGATGCAATACAAGATCACCGACAGGGCCAGCAAGCCGATGATAATCATGATGTCGCGTACCGAGGCCTCCAGGATCAAGGTGACCAGCAGGTAACCCGCACCCAGTACCGCCAGCAATGCCGGCAGCGGCCATAACGGCATGCGATAGGGATGCTCGCGATCACGCAGCAGCACCCGGCTCATCAGCGCGCTCAGCGCCACCACCAGGTACACCAGCATAATCAGCAGCACGCTGAACGAGGTCAGGTCGGCCAGGTTAGAACTGAAGCTCAACAGCGCCGAGGGTATCGCCAGGAACAGCGTCGCCAGCCACGGCGAGTCCCAGCGCGGGTGAATACGCGTGAACAGCTTGTTGATGCTCGGCGTCCACAGCGCATCGCGACCGCTGCTGAACACCACGCGGCCAATCTGGATCACGATGGCAACGATGGCGTTGAACACCGACAGGAAAATCCCGGCACTCACCAGCCGCGACAAGGTTTCATTGCCATGACTGGTCAACAGATAGCCGATCGGGTCGGGGCTGCTGATCATTGCGCTCAGGGACGGCGCGCCGATCAACAGCGCAGTGATCGGCACCAACTCGATGACCACCACCAACCCCAACGACCATAGCACCGCCTTGTGCACGCCCTTGCCGCCGCACTTCATGTCTTCGGCCAGCAACACCGCCGGGCCGTAGCCGTTGAACGAGAACAGGCCGATGCCGACGGCGCCGATCACCAAGGCCCAGGGCGCCAGGTGCAACACGCCGTTTTCGACGATCTGCGGCTGCAACAACACACTGGCCGGTTGCACCGGGTTACCGAAGCCGATCACCACAATCACCAGCAACGCCGCCACTTCCAATAGCAGGCAGGTGCCGGTGATCCAGGCGTTGAGCTTGATGTTGAGGATGCCCAGGGCGTAGCTGCACACCACGATCACCAGGGCGACGGTTTGCGAATCGAATGTCGTGCCGAGGGCGTTATTCAGGTAAGTCGCCGCACCGGTCGCCAATACCGGCGGGATAAACAGCAACATCACCAACACCGTCAGGAAGGTGGCGTAACCGGCCATGCCACCAAACACGCGCTTGGCATACACATACTCGCCGCCGGCGCTGTTATGGGCGCGGCCGAGTTCGGCGTAACAGAAGGCGAACATCAACGCGAGCAACGCCGCCATCACAAACGCCAGGAACACGCCACTGCCCGCCTGCTGGATGGCAAACGGGGCGATCACGAAGACGGAACTGGCCGGCGTTACCGCTGAAACGGTAATTGCCACGACATCAAAGACGCTCAGGGTGGGCTTGAGCACGCCATCGGGCGCGGGGGTGGCACTCATATCGTTATCCTCTGTCGTTGTTTTTGGTGTGAGGCAGAAACGAAAAATGATTGTTCCTCGGGATATGCTTCCCGTTGGACAGTGTCGACGTTATCGGCTGGTGGGGCTGCCGGCCAATTCCCCTATTGGCGTACTCCCCTTGACGGTGCCCTGCAGAAGCCTAACCCTTGGCCGATCATTTGAGGGTGGGGATGTTGAGATGAGCCTGTTCCGGGAAATCGGTATGCATGCGGGGTTGGGCCGCACCCTGTCACAGATCGGCACCGAGCGGTTCTGGAAGCAACTGGTGCTGTTATTGCACCAGTGCCTGCCCTTCGATAATGCCCTGGCGATTTTCTACCCGCTGGATGGCCCGCCCCAGGCCCTGGAGGAGTACGACGCCCAACCCAGCAGCAAGCCGGCGTCGATGCTGGTGTACCTCAACGGCCTGTACCTGCTCGACCCGTTTTACCAGGCTTGCCGCGAAAACTATGCCAGCGGCGTATACCGCCTGGAGGAAGTGGCGCCGGACCATTTTCGCCAGAGTGAGTACTTCCTCAATTACTTCCACGACAATGTGCTGGAAGACGAAGTGCAAGTGATCCTGCAACTGCCCGGCGTGGGCACGCTGTCGCTGTCGCTGGGCATGCAGCGGCGCTTCAGCTTCGAAGAAACCGGGCTGTTGACCACGCTGTCGGCGTGGGTGTTGCCGCTCATGCACCAGCATTGGCAGCAAAGCACCCAGCGGGCACCGGCCATGGACAGCCAGATTCGCGATGCCCTGAGTCATTTCGGCAGCGGTGTGCTGTCGGACCGCGAGCTGGAAATCGCCCGGCTGGTGTTGCGAGGGTTCTCCTCCAAGGCCATGGCCGAACGCTTGAAGATCTCGCCGGACACCGTAAAAGTGCACCGCAGGCATCTGTACGCCAAGCTGGACATTTCGTCGCAGCCCGAGTTGTTTTCACTATTCATCCAGTCATTGGGGCATGACCTGGAGAACCCATAAACCTCATTCGAGCTGAAAGCGTGGTTGGCGCCTGTCAACGCCCCGTCCGTATGGTATTCCATACCCGAGTACGCACCCGGTCGATATTCAACGGCATGGCTTGCAGTGCAAACAGCTTGCCCATCATCTCCGGGCTCGGATACACCTTGGTGTCGGCCTTGATCGCCGGGTCTACCAGGCTGTCGGCCGCCGCGTTGCCGTTAGCGTAGTGCACGTAGTTGGTGACACTCGCCATCACGTCGGGGCGCAGCAGATAGTTCATGAAGGCATAGCCGGCTTTCTCATCCGGCGCGTCGGCGGGCATGGCGACCATGTCAAACCAGATCGCCGCGCCTTCCTTGGGAATGTTGTAGCCGATATTCACGCCGTTCCTGGCTTCCTTGGCGCGGCTTTCGGCCTGCAGGATGTCGCCGGAGAAACCGACGGCTACACAGATATCGCCATTGGCCAGGTCGGCGGTGTATTTCGAGGAATGAAAATACGCCACGTAAGGCCGCACTTGCATCAGCAGGGCTTCGGCCTTCTTGTAGTCCTCGGCTTTTTTGCTGTGGTGCGGCAAGCCCAGGTAATTGAGCGCGGCCGGCAGCAATTCGGGGCCGTTGTCGAGGATGGCGACCCCGCACTTTTGCAGCTTGGCCATGTTTTCCGGCTTGAAGATCAAGTCCCAGGAGTCCACCGGGGCGTTGTCGCCGAGTACCGCCTTGACCTTGTCGATGTTGTAGCCAATGCCGGTGCTGCCCCACAGGTACGGAAAGCCGTGAGCATTGCCAGGGTCGTTGTTTTCTACGGCCTTGAGCAGCACCGGGTTGAGATTTTTCCAGTTGGGCAGCTGGCTCTTGTCGAGCTTTTTAAGGGCGCCGCCCTGGATCTGCCGAGCCATGAAATGGTTGGAGGGAAACACCACGTCGTAACCCGATTTACCGGTCATCAGCTTGCCATCGAGGGTTTCGTTGCTGTCGTACAGGTCATAGGTGAAACCGATGCCGGTGTCTTTCTGGAAATTCCTGGTGGTGTCCGGTGCGATGTAGTCCGACCAGTTATAGATCTTCACGGTCTCGGCAGCCTGGCTGATAGTAGCCAGCAACATCAAGGGCAACAGGGCAATGGCTTTCATGGTTCGATTTCCTGGCGGTTTTAGGGCTGTTTTTATGGCAGGCGATCAAGGATCAAAGCGTTACAGAATCAGGACGTAGGTCTTGCGCACGGTTTCCTGGATGTCCCAGATACCGGTGCTATTGGCTGGCAACATCAGTGCGTCACCGGCTTGTATGTGCAGGGTTTCCCCGTTGTCGGGCGTGAAGGTGCAGCGCCCCTGGATGAAATGGCAAAACTCCTGGGACGTGATCTGCCGACGCCAGCGCCCCGGGGTGCAGGTCCAGATGCCGGTCTCGACCCCGTCGTTGCGCTCCACGCTCAGGGTCGAGGCCACGGCGATGGGCGCGCCCAGGGGCACCGCCACCGGTGATGAATCTGGCAGAGCGGTGTTCAGCGTGTCTTTGAATTGCGTGATGCTCATGGGTTTTCCCCTGTGGGTGGAACGAGTCAGTGCATGAAGCCTTCCATGAAACCGGCAACGCCGGTTGCCAGCTTGCGGCGCCAGGGCGGGGTGTTGGGGTTGGCCAACACCTGGTCTTCATGGACAAAACTGCGAATGATCGCGTTGTAACCCAGCCAGCGGCACGGCTCGGGCTCCCAGGCCTTGAGCGCCTGGAGTCCGCCTTCGCGAATCACCCAGAGTTGTCGGGTCAACGGGGTGTCGCGGCCCAGGATCAAGTCGGCCAGGGTACGGCCGCCGAGGTTGGTGGCGCCCACGCCCTCCCCGCCATAACCGCCGGACAGTGCGATGCCAGTGGCGTGGTCACAGAGCATGTGCGGACGAAAACGGCGCGACATGCCCAGGTTGCCGCCCCAGGAGTGGGTAATCCTGGCCTTTTTCAACTGTGGGAAGAGTTCACCAAACAGGTAGCGACGCAACTCTACTTCGCTGTCCGTCAGGTCGAAGTTGTGCCGTAACTTGCCGGCAAATTGATAGCCACCACGGGCGCCGAACACCAGGCGATTGTCGGCCGTGCGCTGGCCGTAGGTGACTTGTCGGCTGCTCTCGCCAAAAGCCTGGCCCTGGCTGAGCCCGATGCCCTCCCAGGTGCTGGCCGGCAGCGGTTCGGTGGCGACGATCAAGCTCTGCACCGGTAACTGGTAGCGGCCCAACGGCGGCAAGGTATTGGCGTAACCCTCGACAGCAGGCACCACCCAGGCGGCGCGCACGCAGGCCTTGGCGGTGCGCAGGCCGCCGGACTGCCAATGGGTCACGGGGCTGTTTTCGTAAATGGTCACGCCCAGGTTCTCAACCGCCCGCGCCAGGCCACGCACCAGCTTTGCCGGGTTGATCGTCGCGACGTGGGGGGCATAGATGCCGCCATAAGGCTTGGCAATGCGGACCTGCTCGGCCAATTGCTGCGGGCTGAGCCAGCGGTAGTCGTCTTCGGTGAGGCCCTGGGCGTACAGCTTGTCCAGATAGCGGCGCAGGCTGACTTCCTGCTCGGGGTAGCGTGCGGCGCAATACAAGGCGCCGCCTTTGCGGTAGTCGCAGTCAATACCTTCGCGGGCCAGCACCTGAGCCACTTCATCAGGAATGCCATGCAAGAGGTCAAACGAAGCGCGACGCTGCTGGGGGGCAAGCTCAGCCAGCAGACGGTCTTCTCCCAAGAGGTTGCCCATCAACCAGCCACCATTGCGCCCGGATGCGCCGAAACCGGCCGTTTGCGCCTCGATGATTGCAATTTTCAGCTCAGGGGCCTGGCGCTTCAGGTAATAGGCGGTCCACAGGCCGGTATAGCCGGCGCCGATAATCGCCACATTGACGTCCAGGTCGTGCTCCAGCGACGGGCGCGCTACCAGCGGGTCGTCCAACTGGTCCATCCATAAACTGATACTGCGCCATGCCGGCATGCCAGGTTCCCCTACCTCGGTTCGATAGGGCCGATCCTAGAGTGCAGCGTCAGGGGCTGTCTTGCGCGCGTGCACGCACAGAAATTTGTTTGAGGTACGCCTTGGGCGATTGCCCGGTGTGCTGGCGAAAAGCGCTGTAGAACGCCGAGAGTGAATTGAAACCGGCGGCAAAGGCCAGCTCATCGACTTTGACCGGCGCGGTGGCGTGATCCAGCGCGGCCAGTACATGCTGGAGTCGCGCCTGGTTGACGTAGCGATAGAAGCTCTGCCCCAGCACCTGGTTCAGCAGGTAGGACATCTGGTTGCGACTGTAGCCACAGGCCTTGGCGACCCGCTGCAGGTCCAGCTCCGGGTCCAGGTACGGCTGCTGACGCTCGAAATATTGCTGCAGGTCATTGGCCATATAACCCAACTGCTGGGGCGACAAACCCAGGCGGCTGACCGTGGGACGCAGCGCCTGGGTCGGTTGTTCATGCACCAGAGATGCATATTCATTCACCCGCCAGATCAAACCGTCGCGCACTGTAATGGCCTCACTGGTACGAAACGACACCAGGCCCTGGCCGCCACGCAAGGTAATGCGGTACTGGATAAACGCGGTATCGCCATCGGCGCGGATGCGATCAGTGTGCTCAATCGCTTCATCTGCCTCACGGGGCATGCTGGCCTGCAAGTACTCGCGCAACTCGGCATAGCCCACCACACGGTTCTGGAAAAAATCGTGGTACAGGATCTCGGGGTGGTAGTAAGCCATCACCCCGTCCAGATCGCGATGTCGCCAGCACAGGTGATGGCGCAGCACCAGCGCGCCGGTAGCGTGGGAATTGTGACACTCATCGTCTGGAGCGATGTCGGACATATCGGGCTCTACGGCGGAGAAAATGCTCGAGAATGCCGAACTTTACCCTTCCCTTCAATGGTCAGATCGAGCGTCTGAATAATGGCCTTTTGCCTATTCCTTTGTAGGACATGATCTATATCAAAACCAGGCGAAAGAACCGCCGAACGGGCCGAAAAAAGTCACCTTGCAGTTGCGAACGAATGCTATTTTTAAGCTCTTAGCTGTCATGACCAGTGAAGGTCCTGGCCCCTGCCGCGAGCTAAAGGAAGCGCTCAATGAACAAGGTGGGCAACATGAACAAAGTGACATTTCCCAACGCCTGCCAGCTGATGCGCTGGCATTTTCACCCGATGGGCTTCGAGGGCAGCATGGACGCCCCCGGCAGCATGATCGCCCGCCTGTTCGACCGGGCCAGCGGCGAGACATTGATCGCCATCGCGGGGATCCCGTGCGCTACGGTGATGAACGCTGCTGATGTGGAGCGCATCATCGAGGCCGTGGAGGATGAATTGGAGAGTTTCGTGCCGCCGGTTTCGTTGCGGGCGTGAGGCGGCAATAGCGTAATAACGCCCACTTTGACGGTAACCACGATGCGAAGCGAGCCGCTCTTGATCTTGATCTCAGGCACCCCGTTAAACCACGCTGGCCGAACGCAGGCTTGAATTCGTGGGTAACCCGGCAGGACGCCGGGTTAGCCGCCCCGCGCCATGGATGGCGCGTGGCGGCGGCCCACGGATTCAAGCCTGCGTTCGGGCACACCGAGCCTAGGCGAGGTGCCGAGTGGTGGGGCGAAGGCCTTTTGGTTACTTTTGGGCCTTTCCAAAAGTGACCCGCTGTTGAGCGGAACCCTAAGTGGCCGTTACCGCAGGAATGGATATGTACACAATCCAATTGTGCTGACTGTCAGGCCGCAATCGCAGGCAAGCCAGCTCCCACATGTTCGACCCCGTGTTGTCAGGTAGAGACGCGTCGGCGTCGGGCCTTCATCGAAGGTCAGCCAGCCCCCTTCACTGCACGCTGATCATCAAAAAACACCTTCCTGCCATCCACCCGCTCAGACGCCCTGGGCACATTCACACCCTGGCCTTCCGGCTTTTCCACATACCAATAACAATGGCTGACCGCTCGAGTAATCCCCACATAGGCCAGTCGCAACACTTCGTCTCTCTGGGCATTGTCATAAGGCTCACTGTCGCCATCCTTACCCAAGCCCGCCATGCGATACACCTGGTTCTTGTACGGCGAGCTGGTGACATGCTGACAATCGCCCAGCAAAAATACCGCGTCCGCCTGCAGCCCCTTGGCACTGTGATACGTCAGCTGTTTCAACCTGCGCGCCTGAGGCGCCAAGCTAGAATCCACATTAACTACAGACTGAATATGCTCGCCAATCAATAACTTATCGCTACTTCTTCGATAAAGCATCAGGATTGAATCGCCCCGCTGATAATGCTCCAGCAACCGCTGCGCCAGTGCCGCGTCGTCACGTTCCAACACCGTTACGGGCACCAGCGCCTTGGGCTCGCCACTGGCCCTGGCCTTTTTGCCGGGGATGGCCGGCGCGCTACGGACGATATGTTCGGCAGCGTCGATGATGTGCTGGTGGCTGCGGTAGTTCTCCCCCAGCATCACGCGGGTGGTGCTGGGCGAAACGAACTCCTTGTTGAACTCCATGAAGTACTTGGGCGAACTGCCACGCCAGCCGTAGATGGATTGCCAGTCGTCCCCCACGCACAGCAACGATGAGCGTTGCGCACCGCGCCCGACGTGCATGGCCGGCCCACGGCTGCGAATTTCCCGCAGGCTGGCGCGGATCCAGGACACGATCTGCGGCGATACGTCCTGGAATTCATCGATCATCAGGTGCGACATCGGCCGCAGCAACGGATCACTCGGCAGCTTGAGGTTCTCAGGGGTGTTTTCACCAAACAGGGAAAACATCCGGTTGTAGGTCATGATCGGCGGCGATTGTTCCAGCAGGTGATCTTCCAGGGCCTTCCAGAAAATGCTCAGGGCCTCGAAGAACAGCCGGTCCGGGTCGTCCTTGGCGAAGCTCATCTGGCCAACCGCCGTAGGCACATCCAGGCCGAGGTTCTCGATAAACCCGGCCGCCATGACAAAACTGTCCAACAGGGGGGCTGAAGCGAGTTCACCTTTGACCTTGTAATCAAAGCCCGGCCCGGCCGTGGCATCGCCGCCCAGGCTGCTCAAAAGGCGCTTTGAAGATTCGTAATTATCCAGCCATATCAGTGGCTTATTACAGAAAGCTTGAAACAGAGTTCGTTTCACTGCCCATTCAGCGCGCACCGAGAGTTTCGAGTTCGGCCGACTGATCTGAGGGTTTTCGCGCCCATCGAACCCCAGCACCACCCAGGCATCCAGCTCCCGGATGTAGCCGTGGCAATGAAATTGCGCGCCGTTGATTTCAAAGGTTTGGCGGCTGGGTTCGATGCCCTTGATCGGCCAGGCACCGGCGCGAAACCATAGGTCTTCGATCACATCACAGAGTTCTTCATCGCGCTTGGCCGCCAATTCAGTCACGGCCATGCGCTTTTGCACGTCCGGATGATCGCGTTCTAGCTCTTTGAGCTGGAGACCGTGACGGGCCAAGGGTGCAATCAACTCGCGAAAACGCTGATGGCGACCATACAAGCGGTGATAACAAGCGTTCATCTGCTGCCGCTGGGCGTCACTGATACGCAGGTCGAAGGCGTTGCTGTCGGCGTCTTCAAAACCACCGCTGAGGTTCTCAAAGGCCTGCAGCCGTTCAAAGCCCGGCAGGCTGCGCACCATGGGCAGGATGCGCGAGTGAAAGGTGCGCACCACCGCCTGGGCTTCCTTGCTGCCAAGGGGTTGGCCCCACAGGCTGAGAATTTCCATGAGTTTGTTGATGAAGTCCTTGCGCGACTCGCGGGTGAACGTCACCACCGTCATCGAACTCAGTTCAAAGCCCAGGTAATGGCTGAGCAGCAGGATGCGCAGCACCAAGGACGTCGACTTGCCGGCGCCGGCACCCGCAATCACTGAGGTCGAGGGGGTGTCGCTGAAGATCATCTTCCATTGCGCCGCGCTTGGCTGCGCATGGGCTGGCAGCAGGCGCGCGACATCGGCCTTCATGCGCTTCTTCACCTCTGCAGTGAGCGGCAATCGCCAGTCGTCGAACAGGCTGTCATCTATGCCTGGTGCGCTGTGCTCATCAGGGCGAAAGTCACGAATCAGCAGGACTTGCCGGCCTTCCTCGATGCCATCAGCCTTACCCTCGCGGTAACCGTATTCAACGCCCGCCTCATGCCCACTGCGAAAACCGTCGGCCTGGCCATGTAACCAGGAAAACCTGTGCTGCGCGCGCAAACGGGTGAGGCCATGGCCGAACAGGCGTGCGGCTAGCCGTTTCAGCAGCGGCATTTCAGCCAAGGGGCGCAGTTCGGGGGGCAGATCAGGCTGTTGTTGCGACACGCGGACTCCTGCGGTGAGCTTGTTTTGACCAAGGCGCCATGGTCGCCGGAAACGCCGCTCAGTTCCAGCCAATTGCTTTGCTGTCATGCAGTTAGGCGATGAAGTGAAAGTGAACACCGGGAATAATCATCGAAAAAACGGATCATAAACCGGCATTTTTTACGCTTTTTATCGATCATGCGCTGCGGGATGATGGGCTCATCAACAGGAGACGATCATGCTTGAACTTCGACCTTTCACCAGCCTGGGCGGCGCCCACCATGGCTGGCTTGACGCTCATCACCACTTTTCCTTTGCCGAATACCACGACCCCCAGCGCATGCACTGGGGCAACCTGCGGGTGTGGAACGACGACATCATCGCCCCCGGCAGCGGCTTTCCCCAGCACTCACACCGCGACATGGAAATCATCACTTATGTGCGCGAAGGCGCCATCAGCCATGCCGACAACCTGGGCAACAAAGGCCGCACCGAAGCCGGAGATGTGCAGGTAATGAGCGCGGGCACCGGCATTGCCCACAGCGAATACAACCTGGAGGCCACGCCAACCAAAATCTTCCAGATCTGGATCATCCCCAATGAAGCCGGCTTGCCACCGTCCTGGGGCGCCAAACCGTTTCCGCAAGGCAACCGCGAGGGCTTTGTGACGCTGGCCAGCGGCAAGGCTGGCGACACTGAAAGCTTGCGGATTCGTGCCGATGCACGCTTGGTGGCCGCGAACCTGAAGGCCGGGGAAAGCGCGGAGTACCGGCTGGACAGCGGCCGCCGGGCATACCTGGTGCCCGCCACGGGCGTGATTAACGTCAATGGTGTGCGGGCACGGGCGCGGGACGGCGTGGCGGTTGAGGATGAACAAGTGTTGCGGGTGACCGCAATCGAGGACAGCGAAATCGTGCTGGTGGACCTGGCCTGATAATGTAGGAGCGAGCTTGCTCGCGAAGAACTCACCGGCACCGCGTTCACTCAGGAAGCACGCTTTATCGTTGACGTTTTTCGCGAGCAAGCTCGCTCCTACATACAGTGTCAGTTATTGGCTGATTGCGCCGTCTACCAACACCTGCGCTTCTTCCACCAGTTGCTTGAGGTGTTCTTCGCCGATAAAGCTCTCGGCGTAGATCTTGTAGATGTCCTCAGTGCCCGAAGGCCGTGCGGCAAACCAGCCGTTTTCGGTCATGACTTTCAAACCGCCAATCGCCTGGTTGTTGCCCGGCGCATGGCTGAGGATCTGTTGAATGCTCTCCCCGGCCAATTGCGTGGACGTGACCTGCTCCGGTGACAGTTTGCCAAGCAGGGCTTTTTGCGCGGGAGTGGCCTTGGCATCCACGCGAATGGCGAAGGGCTCACCCAGGGCATCGGTCAAGCCACGGTAGATCTGGCTCGGGTCCTGGCCTTTGCGCGAGGTCATTTCCGCGGCCAGCAAGGCCGGGATCAGGCCGTCCTTGTCGGTGCTCCACACGCTGCCGTCCTTGCGCAGGAACGAGGCACCGGCGCTTTCTTCGCCGCCAAACCCCAACGAACCTTCAAACAAGCCATCGGCAAACCATTTGAAGCCCACCGGCACTTCGTACAGGCGACGGCCGATGCGCGCCGCGACGCGGTCGATAAGGCCGCTGCTGACCACGGTCTTGCCCACGGCCGCATCGGCACGCCAGTCCGGGCGGTTCTGGAACAGATAGTCGATGGACACCGCCAGGTAGTTGTTGGGCGCCAGCAAACCACCGGAAGGCGTGACGATGCCGTGGCGGTCGTGGTCCGGGTCGCAGGCGAAGGCAACGTCGAAACGCTCCTTGAGACCGATCAGGCTTTGCATGGCATAGCTGGAGGACGGGTCCATGCGAATCTGGCCGTCCCAGTCGACGCTCATGAAGCGAAAGGTGGCGTCGACCTCGGTATTCACCACCTCCAGGTTCAAACGGTAGTGCTCGGCAATCGCCGACCAGTAGCGCACCCCTGCTCCGCCCAGCGGATCCACGCCCAAGCGCAGGTCGGCGCTGCGGATCGCGTCCATGTCGATCACATTGATCAGGTCGGCCACATAGCTGTTGAGGTAGTCATGGCGATGGGTGGTGTCGGCCTTGAGCGCCTGGCCGTGAGTGATGCGCTTGACCCCGGCCAGCTTGTTGGCGAGCAGTTCGTTGGCCTTGGCTTCGATCCACTTGGTGACGTGAGTATCGGCTGGGCCACCGTTAGGCGGGTTGTACTTGTAGCCGCCACTTTGCGGCGGGTTGTGAGACGGTGTAATCACAATGCCGTCCGCCAGGCCGCTGGTACGGCCCCGGTTATAGCAGATGATGGCGTGGGAAATCGCCGGCGTCGGCGTGTACTCGTCGCCCTCGGCCAGCATGACGTGCACGCCGTTGGCCGCCAGTACTTCCAAGGCGCTGGCACCGGCTGGCGTCGACAATGCATGGGTATCCAGGCCGACAAACAAAGGGCCGGTAATGCCCTGAGCTTCGCGGTACAGGCAAATGGCCTGGCTGATAGCCAGCACATGCCACTCGTTGAAACTCAGTTCGAACGAACTGCCACGGTGCCCGGAGGTACCAAAAGCCACGCGCTGAGTGGAGATCGCTGCATCAGGCTGGCCGGTGTAATAGGCCGTGACCAGTCGCGGGATATCCACCAGCAACTGGGCTGGTGCCGGCTTGCCCGCAAAAGGACTGATAGTCATGCATAAACCTCGCAAAGAAGGATTCGGAAAAAATGACAGTTTACTGGGACTTGGACTACTGCGCGACGGTATCGATCCGACGGTCTGAAGAGAAATTTCATACGCTACATCCTGATCGGCTGTCAGGCCGCTATCGCAGGCAAGCCGGCTCACACATTGGATAGTTGTAGGAGCGAGCTTGCTCGCGAAAAACTCACAGGCGCCGCGTTTATTCAGGCAGCGCGCGTTATCGTTGACGTTTTTCGCGAGCAAGCTCGCTCCTACTCGGTCTGCGCCTGCAGGAGCGTCTGCGCCAGCGTATCCAGGGCGATGTCCAGGTTGGGATGGCCGCTGAAGGTATGGCTCAAGCGCATATGCTGGTGATGCAAACCACTGAGGCTGAACAGTTCGCCTGGGGCAATCACCACCTGCTGGGCGAGCATGCGCTGAAACACCAGGCGCATATCCACCGGCGCCGTCGACTGCAACCAAAAACTCGCCCCGGCCATGGGCATGCGGTAATGCACACACCCTTGCATACGCGCATCCAAGCGGTGACTCATGGCGTGCGCCTGCTCATGCAGGCGCTGGCGCAGCGTGTGAAGGTGCTGGTCGAACCGACCGCTTTCGTACAGCCGCGCAATGGCGCGTTGACGAATGGCGGACAGTCGAAACGAACGCAGCAAGAACTGGCGTTGCAATTCATTGCTCATCTGCCGCGCCAGCAGGTAACCAAAGGGCGCTTCCGGGCCCAAAACCTTTTCGAACGAAGAAAACACGATCAGCCGCTCTGGGTTGACCAGGCTGCGCAAGGCCGATCCGGGCGGCGCAAAGCTCAGGTCACCAAAGGTATCGTTCTCCAGCAACCAGCAGCCGTGCTGGTCGAGCAGACGCGCTACGTGCAGCCGCTCGGGGTCGGTCATGGCGTTACCCGAAGGCATGCTGACCACGGATGAGAGCAGCACGAGGTGCACTGGTTCATGACGCAGCAGGTGCTCCAATGTGGTCAAGTCCGGGCGGCCGTCGGCACGCCAGGGCCATTCAATGACCCGCACGCCAGCGGCCTGTAGCAGGCGCAAGACCAGGTAATCGCACGGCGATTCAACTACCACCACCGTGCCTTTAAGGTCCAGGGCATCAACGAGAATTTCCAGAACGCCCTGAAGGTCGGCACCGATATACACCTCATCAGCTTGCCAACAATGGGTGGGCGACGCGGTATAACGTGCTGCCAATGCAGCACGCAACTCCCACACGCCACAAGGTTGCGACGGTTGCAGATGATGGGGATACCGGCGCACCAGTTGGCGCTCCAGCGCCAGCAACGCGCCATCGAGGGACCCCAACAGCGCCGGTTCATCATTGCTGAGCACAACCATCGCCGGGCGCCGGGCGGCTGTATACAAGCGCTCGAGCAAGTCCGTACCCGCCATGATGGGCATGGTTGCGGCCACGGGCCAGGCGAAGTAGCCGGACTTGGCCACCGAGTACACTCGCCCTTCTTTTTCCAACAGCGAGTAAGCGTACTGAATCGTCGAGATTGACACGTTCAACCGCGTCGCCAACTGGCGCAGGGACGGTAGCTTGACCGGTGCTTCCCGGCTGACTTCATTGATCAGGTTGATCATGTAGCGATACACCGCCTGATAGGCAAAGTCTGCCTGTCGCTCTCCCCTCAGGTTCATCGCTGATCACCAGTTTCCATAGGTGAATACACGCGACTAGCGTCCCGACATTTGAGTGATACGAGCCTTGGACCGCTTGAAACGAGGTTCACATACACGCGCACTGCGTTTGCCCGGCAGCGGGCATTTGCGGTACAGATGCTGCAACAACGGCAGCGACAACCCGCTGATATCCATCAGCCACTGGTGCAGCATGTCCGCGACGGGCTTGCCCTGCAGGGCCTTGTGGAGCTCGGGGAGCGCTACCAGCATGCCGGGATGGCATTGACGCAAGTAACCCTCCAGACGTTCGCCATGCTGGACGAACGGCGCGAACACCAGGCAGGTCAATTGGCTTTCGTCCAGGCCAGAGAACTCCTGAGCACAAGCTGTAGACAACAGTTGGCCCTGCAGAGCACACGCTTCGGTGATCAACGCAACAGGTACCTGTCTTCGATGCAGGTAGTCCGCCGCCTGACGCAAGAACCCCTCGACGCCATGTTCGTAGGAGAGTTCGCGCAGGCACTGGGCCTGCAACCCATGCATATGCGCCATGAGTAAAGGGTTGGGGTAAGCAGGATGGCTGAAGTGGAACTCGAATGGGTCCCGCTTGTGGGCGAGGAATTGAGTGAGCAGTGGCGCTTGGGCAACGTCCACGTCGTCAAGCAGGTCGGCAATGCCGATATATGCCACATGACGGTGCCCGCCCCGGCCAGGACTCTCAGCGCCTGCGTAGTGCTCGCCATACAGGTGGCGGTAGCAACCGACACTCCATTCCTCCATGCGTGCAAACCATGCACTGAGCGACGACGGGTTAGCGGGTGCGAATGTCAGGCCGGTTGCCAAGGCGCTTTTTTTCAGCCACGCGATATATTGGCTTTGCTTGCGCACCGAGTCGCCGCTGACCAGAGCATGCACGCCGCCATTCCAGGTGGCGACCCGCTGGTAGAAATCGCCGAGGGCCAAAAAAGTGTCGTTGCACAGGGTGGCACGAATGTCGCCGGACGTCAGGTGCCCGATCATCAGCTTGTTGCGCCGGCTCACTTCACGCCCGGCACTGGCCGCAGGCCGTTGATGATTGAAGGGCAGCACTTCGTGGTTTTCCACCATCAACAGTTCCACCCGTGGGTCATCGTGGAAAAATAGCGCGCCGTAGCCGTGGTGCAGCGAATCGAGCGTGGCCTGAGTCATACCCGCGTGCCGCAACGTGGCCACACGCAAATGAAAAGTCTTGGGCGCGCGCCCAGCGATGGTCAGTTGCGCAGCGCGCAGCATCGCCAAGGTGTAGCTGCTGACTGCGCCGCCGCCGTGCCCGATCAGTACTTTGTAATTCCCCACTTGCTCCATGCCACCGGCGGCCACCACGATTCGCTGGATCAGCAATTGAAGCACCGTACGTTCAGCACGGGTAAAGTGCCCCACTAAACGTTGCAAAACTTGCTGGTAAACATAGCTCATGGCTTGTTCGTGAATAGTGCTCATCGTTCTACTACCTGAGTTGAAATATTAGTTTCGAGCAACTACCACACAGGAGCGCTCGACCTATTACACTTGTAGGCTTGTCATCCGTTGCGCAGCACGACATGGATTCAACATTAGCACTCTGCAACAAAAGTGCAGGTACAACCAAAAGAACAGTCGATGACTATCCCAGGACGTGAACCACGTAGCTGCGCGCCTTACAGCGCCAAAGACCGCCAGCCTTAGGAAGGCTCTGACAACGTCCTACACTGCTTTAACTAAGAAATTAGAGAAGCATCCGACAAATATTAATCATCCACTCATCCTGGCTTCTTGCAAAACGACGGGGTGCACACTTTGTACTTTTCGAAAAAAAAATCAGACCATCGTTAGTTCCGCAAGCGCGAGATGTTAATGCCCGGCATTCAATCATGGCTCAATCCTTGAGATGACAAAGAAGGCTCAATTATCGGCACTCAAACAATGATTAACAGATACAGAACAGCGTCGAAAAGCAGTTCAGATGGCCTGCCAACCCAACTTAAATGACGCCCACACAACAGCGCCGCACTGGATTTCAGGGCGGCGTAGGGCAATAACGGTATTGTTTACGGGGCGCAGCGCCCGTGCGGCGGCTCAACCCCGGTGCGGGTTAAGCCCTGTCAAATGGCGCATTTGCCTCATCAGCTCAGGCGCCGGAGTATTCATTTGCGAATACTCCTACAGCTCAAACAGCTTCAACCTGCAACGCCACCCGTTCGCGGCAAGGGCATTCATCCATGTATCGGTGCGCTTCGACGAACTGACTGAACGGAAATACCGTGGTTTTCAGTGGGACAAGCACACGGTCGGCTGTCAGTTGGTTGATATCGCGCAACGCACGCTGCAACGCCACCTGGTCCTGGATAATGCCCAGCTCCGGCTTGCCGGTGAAGTTGCCGATACAGTGCACAAAGAACTGAATGTTCTTCTGGAACGCCGCACAGGCCGGGAACGGCGTCTGGTTGCCACCTTGCAGGCCATACAGCACCAGGCTGCCACGCGGCGCCAGGACGTCACCGAGCAGCGACATCTGCGGGCCACCCAGGCCATCGAACACCACGTCGACGCCACGGTTGTCCGTGAACTTGTTGATCTGCATCAGCAGGTCCTGTTCTTCGGTAACGATGACCTTTTCCGCCCCGAGGGACAGCAGGTATTCACGTTCAGCACTGTCTTTGGTGGCAGCAATCACCCGCACACCCAGGGCCTTGCCCAGCTGCACAAACGAAGGGCCGGCACAGTGGCTGGCGTCGGTCACCAGTGCAAACTGGCCGGGTTTGACCCGCGCCAGGTCCATATACGCAAAGTACGCGATGAGCAACGGCGTGTAATGCACGCTGGCTTCAATCGGGCTCAAGACATCCGGGTACCGGGTCAGGGCCGAACGGGGCAAGACGATCTGCTCGCCATACACCGGGTAATCATTGGGGCTCTCGGCCGGAAAACTGGCGACTTTATCGCCCACCGCCAAGTCATCCACGCCGTCGCCGAGGGCAACCACAACCCCGGCCATCTCATGGCCCAGGCCAGAAGGCAGGCGTGCATGAGAAGACGCCAGGTTCTGGCGCCACAGAATGTCGTACCAACTGATGCCGATCGCGTCGACACGCACCTGCACTTCGCCCGGTGCGGGCTGCGCGGCCGCATGCTCTTCGCATTTGAGCACCTCGGCCGGACCAAACTTGTGAAAACGGATCGTGCGGGACATCGCAAACCTCGTCAAAGTAACCTCTAATGCCATGAACTTTATCTGGGCTTTGGGGGTAAGACCACCGGTCACCATTAATAGTCGACATGCCTGTCATTGATTCCGCGAGCGAGGAACACACCTCAACTATCGTAGGAAAAATCAATTAGCCGGTGCAGAGTACCAGCCTTTCCCCGTAAGATTCATGCCGGTCATCCTTCTGAAGCGAACCTCAGGGGGTTGGTACGTGACCGCTCACATCAAGTTTGCTGACTCTTCCAGGACACAAGATGAACCGTAACGACCTGCGTCGTGTCGACCTTAACCTCTTGATCGTATTCGAAACCTTGATGCATGAGCGCAGTGTGACCCGCGCCGCCGAGAAATTGTTCCTCGGCCAGCCGGCCATCAGCGCAGCGTTGTCACGCCTGCGCGGGTTGTTCGATGACCCCCTGTTCGTGCGCACCGGGCGCAGCATGGAACCCTCGGCTCGCGCCGTGGAAATCTTCGCCCTGCTCTCCCCGGCCCTGGACTCGATCTCCACCGCCGTCAGCCGCGCCGCCGAATTCGACCCGGCCACCAGCACCGCCGTGTTTCGCATTGGCCTGTCCGACGACGTGGAGTTCGCCTTGCTCCCGCAGTTGCTCAAACGCCTGCGTTCCGAAGCCCCCGGCATCGTGCTGGTAGTACGCCGCGTCAACTACATCCTGATGCCCGGCCTGCTCGCCTCCGGCGAAATCTCCATCGGCGTCAGCTACACCGCCGACCTGCCCGCCAACGCCAAGCGCAAGGTACTGCGCCGCAGCCTGCCCAAACTGCTGCGCGCCGACAGCGTACCGGGCTCGCTGAGCCTGGACGACTTCTGCTCACGGCCCCACGCGCTTGTGTCCTTTGCCGGCGACTTGAGCGGGTTTATCGATGAAGAGCTGGAAAAACTCGGCCGCAAGCGCCACGTTGTGCTCGCGGTGCCACAGTTCAATGGCCTGGGCACGTTGCTGGCGGGTACGGACATTCTGGCCACCGTGCCGGATTATGCGGCGGAAGCGCTGACCTCGGCGGGTGGTTTGCGTGCCGAGGACCCGCCGTTGCCGGTGCGCTCGTTTGAGCTGCATATGGCGTGGCGGGGGTCGCAGGATAATGATCCGGGGGAGCGGTGGTTGAGGTCGCGGATTCAGATGTTTTTTGGGGACCCCGAAAGTTTATAGGGACCATGTGGCAGGCTGTTTAGCTGATCATTTCTGCCCCTTCTCATCCCTGGGAAACTCATCCACTCCATTCGACGACGCGGTGCACCGAGACCTCTTGGAAGCAGTTGACCGCACCCTGGCCTTCTCCATGTTGGACTCTCAGCGTGCAGATATTCATGAGCGCTACAAATCGCGAGAAACCCGTCAACCGCAGGGCTTTCTCCCGCAGAACCCCATCATGCGCTGGGTGTCTTGAGGCACGAAGACCAGCGGCGCCACGATCTCCCGCACGCCCGAACTGTCGGTCAGCGGCGCGGCGTTGCCCATTGTGATTTGCGACGCGGCCTTCATGACCCATGCGTCGACATTCGCGTCGCCCGAACCTGTGAGCATCGTTACTTTCGGCGTACCGCTGTCTGACGTGAAGCGATAGGACAGCCGCACGCTCTTCTTCTCGCCCGTGGCATTGACCGCTTCAAACACTTCCCGGACAGCCAGCCGCCGAGTCTGCAGCTTGAGAAAACTCGTCAGCCAGATTTGCTGATAACGTTTCATTTGGTCTTCAGTCAGCGGTTGTCCTGCCAGACGCAGACGATTCATGGCTTGCCACTCTTCGTCGCCACAGTAACGGATTGCGCCCAGATAGAGTGCCAAGGCGCCAGGCAAATCCTGCGGGCCACCCTTGCCTTCCTCCATTAAACGCCCCAGCGCCAGCACGGCATTGTTGCCAGACAGGCGATAGAACTGGCGCGCCTTGGCATAGTCCACGGGTTCACCCTCGCCGCGTTCGGCCATCTGACCCAGCAGCACATTGGTGGCCGGTTTAATCTTGGCGGACTCTACGAACAAGGCACGGGCCTTGCGAAAATCCTGATCGACGCCGTGCCCGCCTTCCTGATACAGCTTGCCCAGCATGGCCATGCAGGTGGCGTTGCCGTAACCGGCGAAGCGTTCGATATAACGCAAGTTGTCTCGGTTGAAGGGCTCTATACCAGCAAGGCCCATGCAGCGAAAGCCAACGTGGAGGGAATCGTAATCAGCAGGTCGAAGCAGGCTTTGACAGCCGGCGAGGGTGAAGAAAAACAAAAGAAGGTAGGCTGGTTTTAACATGGCGTCCGTGCGTCCTTGCGGTAAAAGCAAGGCATTATGCCAGCCTTTGAGCAGAGAATATCGCCCAAATAGTGGCTTTTGCTGGAGGAAAGACACCCGTGCAACCACCCACTGGCACTCAGGCGCACGCGGTTACAGCTGCCGTAGAAGGGGCGCTCACGGTGGCGATCACGCCGAAGCAACCTCGTCCCGCTATATCGAATCGCAATGCCGTAGCGCTGGCTGCACTCGGTGCTGCACTGAACGAATGATGCTGACCGATAAGCTCAAGACTCTCGGCCAAACCACAAAAACGATCCCTGCGAGAGAAAAACACTGAGTACCAGCCCCTGCCAGACTGGAGTCCTTCGGAAATCGCCATTGGCGATCAATCGCACACTCGATGCGAATGAGGGCAAACAAAAGCGTTATCGACCTGAAAACATTGTCCTGGAGCCCAATCAAAATGCTTTGTGGGGATCCGGATAGCCTCTTTCATTCCTGACTTTTCAGAGGCTCGCTACCCGGCACAAGCGCTCCTTCTTGCAATTCAATCGCGGCGTAAAAGCGTATTCGGTGCCACGCCAAACGCCTTGCGAAACGCATGGCTGAAATGCGAGAAATCAGAAAACCCAAAGTCCAGCGCCGCTTCGGACACACTGCGTACCTGGCCACGCTCGATTGCTTCTCGGCTGGCATTCAAGCGCTCTTTCCAGATCTCTGCAACGGGGGTTTTCTGGTAGCGTGCGAAGGCCCGAGTAACGGTGCGGGTGGACACATTGTGGGCTTTGGCGATGGCTTCAATCGACAGGTCCGGCTCGGTCAGGTGGCGTTGGATGTACTGCATGATGCGGCCGTAGAGGTCCATTTCCTGATGGCTGGTTTTCAGGTCCTGGAGTTCCAGGCTGATTACAAGCAGATCAAGCACAGCACTTGAGTAACGATTCGAGATGCGCTCATCCTGCAGCGACGCAGGCGTGCTCGCGGCCTGGTGCAGCATTTCACGCAAGGGCACGACGCCTGGGCGCCGGTCGTCGAGGACCATCGCGGTGTACTCGGCAATACGCGGCAGGCGTTCGGTGAGCAACGCTCTGGGAATACGGATCAAGTGGTTTTCGGTACCACCCAGGCTGAAGCGAAACGCCTGGGTTGCGTCATAAAGAAACAAGTTGCCCGTCGCCAGGTTGGCTTTTCTTGAGCCTTGTTCGATTTGCCAATGGCCCTTTCGAGCGAAACCCAACCATAAATCTTCGGCCGGACCGCTGCGCAGGTGCTGCTCGGAACGCTCCCAGTAATGCAGCGGCGAAGACAGCGTACAGATGTCCAGCGCGCCGACTGTATTAAGGGTGAGCGAGCCATCAAAGCGGCTCTGGGACAAGGGTTTGCTATCGGCCGCCAGGCAATGACGACAGACCACTTCTTTCCAATAATCAAACCGACGTGTTGCAGGGACGGCAAGGGTCGAATACTGAGTGTTCGGGTTCATGACGCTGACCTCGACAACGATGCAATAGGCGCTCGAGAAGTTGTAACGTGCGGCCGATTGTCAGCCATCGAAGCAATTAACACGCCAAATGCATTGGCAAGCCAGCTTCCACATTTGCACCGACGGCTGTCAGATAGAGGGAGGCGGCTGTCAGGCCGTCACGGGAGCAAGCTCCCTCGCCACAGGTCTCGCGCCTATGCCCGTTTAAGCGCACATCACATCACGCCATCAGCACGTGTGCACCAGCGCAGACCACAGGTGAACCTCCGTAGCAGGACTGTCTTTGCCAACCAAGCGGTTGTCTCGCCTAACAAAGCGCGGCCTTCTCTGCCGGCATAATTTCCACCTCGCAGCAGCTCATACCCCGCTGATGAGGCACGCCATGCATCGACACTCTGCACCACGACTGGCTGATTCCTCCTGGCTTCTGCAACGGCGCGACCTCGCGCCTGAGGAGTCGGCTTATTGGTTGATTGAATGGGGGGCCATGCAGCTACTGCACCGACGGCAGGTCGCCAAGCGCCCCCTGCCGCCGACGCGATGACGCCCACCCGTAGGCCTGAACGAAAATAACGAGGAGCTCAAGATGGAATCTGCAATCGACACACATCTGAAATGCCCACGCACCCTGTCCCGCCGTGTACCCGAAGAGTACCAACCGCCGTTCCCGATGTGGGTGGCGCGCGCCGATGAGCAACTGCAACAAGTGGTGATGGCTTATCTGGGCGTGCAATATCAAGGAGATGCCCAGCGCGAGGCGGCCTTGCAGGCTATGCGCCACATCGTCGGCAGTTTCAGCCTGGCAGAGGGCCCGCAGAACTACGATTTGACCCAGCACACCGACAGCAGCGGCTTTGATAATCTGATTGTGGTCGGGTACTGGAAAGACCCTGCCGCCCATTGCCGCTGGTTGCGCTCACCCCAGGTGAATGACTGGTGGAGTTCACCGGATCGCCTGGGTGAAGGCCTGGGTTACTTCCGCGAAATCACCGCGCCACGCGCCGAGCAGTTCGAGACGCTATACGCCTTCCAGGAAAACCTGCCCGGTGTCGGCGCAGTCATGGATGCCACCAGTGGCGAGATCGAAGAGCACGGCTATTGGGGCTCGATGCGCGACCGTTTCCCGATCTCCCAGACCGACTGGATGAAGCCCACGAGCGAGCTGCAAGTGGTCGCGGGCGACCCCGCCAAGGGCGGACGCGTCGTGGTGCTGGGGCACGACAACCTCACACTGATTCGTTCAGGCCAGGACTGGGCGGATGCCCAGGCAGAGGAGCGCTCCCTCTACCTCGACGAAATTTTACCGACGTTGCAGGACGGCATGGACTTCCTGCGTGACAACGGTCAGCCGCTGGGCTGCTACAGCAACAGGTTCGTGCGCAATATCGACCTGGACGGCAACGTTCTCGACCTGAGCTACAACATCGGTCACTGGCGCTCGGTGGAGAAACTCGAACGCTGGGCTGAATCCCACCCTACCCACCTGCGTATTTTCGTGACGTTCTTTCGCGTGGCCGCGGGTTTGAAGAAGTTGAGGCTGTACCACGAGGTGTCCGTGTCCGACGCCAAGAGCCAGGTCTTCGAGTACATCAACTGTCACTCGCAAACCGGCATGTTACGCGACGCCTTGCCGCCCACAGCCTGAGCGCCCGCGGCGTTTAACAACCCGGCTTCTACCGCCTGCCACCCTTCACGGGTGGCCCGGTCCCCTGTGCGAGGAATAAACAATGAACAAGATCCACCTGCTGACTCTCTCAACCCTGTTGCCCGCCCTCCACGCCAACGCGGGTGAAGTCGCGCCTGGCGATTACGAGCAATATCCAGTCGGCGCCACTATCGGTGCGATTTATTATCAGCACGCCACTACGGACTCGGCTTACGCCAACGGACACAAGGTCAGCTCTGACTTCAGGGTGACCTCCGACGTTGGCATCCTGCGTCTGCTCCATGTGTATGCGCTCAGCGACACAGTCACTATCGACCCGCAATTCCTCTTGCCTTTCGGGCACGTCTCCGGCGCAGGTGACGCCTCAGCACTGGGCAGTACTCGAGGCGTGGGCGACTTGATCCTCACCGCGCCGGTGAAATGGCGGTTCAACGAAGCCCGCGACACCCTCAGTATCGCCCCCTATGTGTATGTGCCTTCGGGGACGTATGACAAGGACGACGCGCTTAACCTAGGGGAGAACCGCTGGAAATTCGAACTGCAGAGCGCCTACGTCAAGCACTTCACAGAGAAATGGGCGATGGACCTGGTCGGCGGCGCGACCTGGTATGGCGACAACACCGATTACGGTGCCAATGCCGACCGCCTGAAGCAGGACGTGTCCTACGCAGCGCAGATCATGGGGCGTTACATGCCGGACGCCACCACCACCTTTGGTATTGGCTTGGGGCGTACCTGGGGTGGCGAGACAAACGTCGAGCATGTCAATCAGGACAACGAACTAGGCACCACCAACTTGCGTCTCACCGCCACCAAGTTCGTCAGCCCCACCGACCAGGTGCAACTGCAATTGGGCAAAGACCTCTCGGTGGACAACGGCACCCGCGAAGACTTCCGCATGAACCTGCGCTACGCGCACATTTTTTAACGCCAGAAACTGCGACCGCGCGCCCTTGGCGCCTGGGTGTCCGGCTCAACCAAGTCGATGTCTTTCTCAACCAAGCCGCCGGCTGGATGCGCGGACTATCTTGAGCCCCAGGCTCGCTGATATTGAGCACGCAGTGCTTTTCGGCCACTTACGATAAGGACAGCCCAACCATGGCAATCGCTCGCCCCACCCTTGAACAGCTATTGGCTATTTCGAGCAGCCTGCACATGCAACTCAGTGCAAAGCAAGCCGATGAATACCTGGCGCTTATGCAGGCAAGCTTCGACGCATATGACCTGGTTGACGAGCTGCCGGACTTCATCCCGCCGGTCCGTTATGAACGCAGCTCGGGCTATCGTCCCTCGGCCGCACACAACCCGCTCAACGCCTGGTACTTCCGCACCGAAGTCAACGGTGCGCGCGAAGGCAAGCTGGCGGGTAAAACGGTCGCCCTCAAGGACAATATTTCACTGGCTGGCGTCCCCATGATGAATGGTGCCAAGCCGCTTGAAGGCTTCGTTCCCGCCTTCGATGCCACGGTTGTCACGCGCTTGCTGGATGCCGGCGCGACCATCCTCGGCAAGGCAACGTGCGAACACTACTGCCTGTCCGGCGGCAGCCACACCTCCGATCCTGCACCGGTGCACAACCCCTTTCGCCAGGGCTTTGCCTCGGGAGGCTCGTCTTCCGGCAGCGCAGCACTGGTTGCCGCCGGCGAGGTCGACCTGGCAGTCGGCGGTGACCAGGGCGGGTCAATCCGCATCCCTTCCGCCTTCTGCGGCACTTACGGCATGAAGCCGACCCACGGACTGGTGCCCTACACCGGCATCATGGCCATCGAAGCGACTATCGATCACGCCGGCCCCATTACCGCAAACGTGCGCGACAACGCCTTGATGCTGGAAGTCATGGCCGGCGCCGATGGGCTCGATCCGCGACAAGCCGCGCCGCAGGTCGACGCTTACAGCGATTACCTGGAACGCGGTGTCAGCGGGCTGAGGATCGGCATCCTGCGCGAAGGTTTTGAACTGGCCAACCAGGACCCACGTGTGGCCTCTTGCGTACGTCAAGCCATTGCAGCGTTTTCGCGGCTGGGCGCGCAGGTCGAGGAGGTGTCGGTGCCTGAGCACAGCATTGCCGGTTCGCTATGGCACCCCATCGGCTGTGAAGGCTTGATGATGCAGATGATGCACGGCAATGGGGCCGGTTTTAACTGGCAAGGGCTGTATGACCTCGGGTTGCTGGACCAGCAAGCCGGATGGCGCGATCAGGCCAATGACCTGTCCGCCTCTCTCAAGCTGTGCATGTTCGTCGGGCAATACGGTCTGGAACGCTACAACGGACGTTTCTACGCCAAGGCACAAAACCTCAGGCGCGTGGCACGTGCCGGGTATGACGCCGCGTTGGCGCGGTATGACCTGCTGGTGATGCCCACCGTCCCGATCATCGCCCAACCCCACCCGCAGCCGGGTTGCTCGATTACCGAGTACGTGGCCCGTGCACTGGAAATGATCGGCAATGCCTCTGCCCAGGACATCACCGGGCATCCGGCCATGTCGATTCCCTGTGGTCTGGTAGACGGTTTACCTGTCGGGATGATGCTGGTCAGCAAGCACTATGCCGAAGGCACGATTTACCAGGCTGGCGCAGCGTTCGAGGCGTCGGTTGACTGGAAAAACTGTTAGCCGGTAATCCCGCGCAGCGCAAAAAGAACAAGCCGCCAGGCGCTGCCCAGAAGCTCAACGATGAGGAGTCAACTTATGAGCGCACATGAAGCAACCACATCAACACCGGGAGAACGCGCGCAAGCGCTACTGCAAGTGCTCAAACAGAAGGATCTGATCCCCGACGGTTACATCGACCACATGACACAGCTGATGGCACACCAATGGAGCCCGGAGAACGGGGCTCAAGTGGTCGCCAAAGCCTGGGTGGACCCGCAGTTTCGCGAACTGCTGCTCAAAGACGGCACCGCGGCGTGCGCCCAATTTGGCTATACCGGCCCGCAGGGTGAATACATTGTTGCGCTGCCAGACACGCCCAGCGTGAAAAACGTGATTGTGTGCAGCCTTTGCTCCTGCACCAACTGGCCTGTCCTGGGTTTGCCGCCGGAGTGGTACAAGGGCTTCGAGTTCCGCGCCCGACTGGTGCGCGAAGGGCGCACCGTCCTGCGGGAGCTGGGCACCGAGCTGCCGGCCGACGTCATCGTCAAGGTGTGGGACACGAGCGCCGAAACCCGCTATCTGGTGCTGCCAGTACGGCCCAAGGGCAGCGAATACATGGATGAAGAAGCCCTGCGAAAACTGATCACCAAGGATGTCCTTATCGGCGTGGCGCTGCCTTACGTGGCGTAAACGGTGCCCTTTGTTTTTTGCATTTTTCAGAGGTATTCACAATGGATGGCTTTCACGATCTCGGTGGGTTTCAAGGCTTTGGCAAAATCCCTCACACCATCAACAGCCTGAGCTACCAACCCGTGTTCAAGCAGGACTGGGAACACCTGGCCTACAGCCTGATGTTTGTCGGTGCCGATCACTTGAAAAAGTTCAGCGTGGACGAAGTTCGCCATGCCGTGGAGCGCCTCGACGTGCGCCAACATGTCGGCACCCAATACTACGAACGCTATGTCATCGCGACCGCCACCCTGTTGGTCGAAACCGGTGTGATCACCCAGGCGGAACTCGACCAGGCCCTGGGTTCGCACTTCAAGCTGGCGAACCCCGCGCGTGCCAGCGGGCGCCCGGCGATCAGCGGCCGCCCGCCCTTTGAAGTGGGCGACCGGGTGGTGGTGCGCAACGAGTATGTGGCCGGGCATACCCGCATGCCGGCCTACGTGCGCGGCAAAGAAGGCGTGGTTGTGCACCGCACCGCGCAAAAGTGGCCCTTCCCTGACGCTATCGGCCACGGCGATCTGAGCGCGGCGCATCAGCCGACCTACCACGTCGAGTTTCGCGTGAAAGATCTCTGGGGCGATGCAGCAGATGAGGGGTTCGTGGTGGTCGACCTGTTCGAAAGCTACCTGGACCACGCCGATGGCACGGTGAACGCATGATGGACGGTGCCTTGGCAGGCCGACTGCCGGTGGCGGTGCTTTCCGGCTTCCTCGGCGCCGGCAAAACCACCCTCCTCAACCATATCCTGCGCAATCGCGACGGCCTGCGCGTTGCGGTCATCGTCAATGATATGAGCGAGGTCAACATCGATGCCGAGCAGGTGCGGCGCGACGTAGCGCTGCACCGGGGCCGCGATGAGTTGATCGAGATGAGCAATGGCTGCATCTGCTGCACGCTGCGCGCCGATTTGCTCGAGCAGATCAGCGCCCTGGCACGCCAGCAACGTTTCGACTACTTGTTGATCGAGTCCACGGGGATTTCCGAGCCGATGCCGGTTGCCGAGACGTTCGCCTTCCTCGACGCGCAGGGCTTCAGCCTAAGCGAACTGGCGCGGCTCGATACTTTGGTGACGGTGGTCGATGGCAGTCGCTTTGAGGCATTGCTCGAATCGCCGGACATCGTGGACCGCGACGACGCACCCACGCGCCACCTGACCGACCTGCTGATCGAGCAAGTGGAATACGCCAACGTCATTCTCGTCAACAAACTGGACCTGATCGACGAGCCCGGCTACCAGGCCGTGCACGCGATCCTCGCCGGCCTTAACCCGAGCGCGCGGATCATACCGATGACTCAGGGTAACGTGGAGTTATCCGCCGTCCTCGGTACTCACCTGTTTGATTTGCCCAGCCTTGTGGCCTCGCCCGGCTGGATGAAAAAAATGCAGGCCGACGACGCACCGGCCTCTGAATCGGACACCTATGGCGTGACCTCCTGGGTGTACCGCGAGCGTGCCCCCTTTCACCCACAGCGATTACTCGATTTTCTCCAGCAGCCCTGGCGAAACGGGCGACTGTTGCGCAGCAAAGGTTACTTCTGGCTCGCCAGCAGGCACTTGGAAACCGGCCTGCTGGTGCAAAGCGGCAGGCAATTCCAATGGGACTACGTCGGGCACTGGTGGAACTTCATCGAGCAGGCGCAATGGCCGCTGGATGAATATCGGTTGCAGAACATCATGGCCAAGTGGGACAGCATTGTCGGCGATTGCCGGCAAGAGCTGGTCTTTATCGGCCAGGGCCTGGACACCCAGGCACTGCAGCACGCACTCGACAATTGCCTGCTGAGCGCTCAGGAAATCGCCGCTGGCCCCTCGGCCTGGCAAGCCCTGCCGGGGGCGACAACCTTTGACTCCCTGGCCTTATCGGCGCCGACGCCGTCCTTGTAGGCTGACCCCATTTGACCGAGGTAGAGGTGGCCGCGCAGCCCGCGTGGGCAAAGCACATATTCCAACAATAATAACCAGGTACGTTATGCGCGATTACGACTCAGCAGTCTCATCCTTCGATTATCTACAGCTGGCTGCCCGGGACTTGCACGGCGAACCCGGCGCCTTGAATGCCTGCATTGAATGCTGCGACCGGCATGCCCATGGCAATGGCGTGGCGTTGTATTGTGAAACGCGCGATGGCCACGCCACGCAGCACACCTTCAGCGAACTGCAGGCGCACGCGGCGCGCTTCGGCAACTTCCTGCGAGCCCATGGCGTGCAGCCGGGGGATCGGGTTGCCGGCCTGATGCCACGCACGGTTGAACTGGTGATTGCCATCTTGGGAACCTGGCGCATCGGGGCGGTCTACCAACCACTCTTTACCGCGTTCGGCCCCAAGGCCATTGAACAGCGACTGGACTGTTCCAACGCGCGCTGGATCGTGACCGACGCCCACAATCGTCCCAAGCTGGACGAGCTCTTCGACTGCCCCCACGTCATCGTGACCGACGCCACCTCACGGCGTCCCAGCGACTACGCGTTTTGGGATGTGCTGGAACATCAACAACCCGACTGCACACCTGAGCTGCTGGACGCCCGTGCGCCGTTCCTGCTGATGTGCACCTCGGGCACCACAGGGCCGGCCAAGCCGCTGGAGGTGCCTTTGAGCGCCATCCTTGCCTTCAAAAGTTATATGCGCGATTCAATCGACCTGCGCGAAGACGACCGTTTCTGGAACCTCGCCGACCCCGGCTGGGCCTATGGCTTGTATTACGCAGTGACCGGGCCACTGGCGTGCGGCCGGGCCACGCTGTTCCATGACGGCCCTTTCACCACGCAAAGCACCAGCCGGATTATCGCCAAGTACGGGATCAGCAACCTGGCCGGCTCGCCTACGGCCTTTCGCCTGCTGATTGACGCCGGGGCCGAGTTCGCCGACGCCGTACGTGGCCAACTGCGTGTCGTCAGCAGCGCCGGCGAACCGCTCAACCCACAAGTCATCCGTTGGTTCGCCGAACAGCTAGGCGTGGTCATTCACGATCATTACGGCCAAACCGAAATCGGCATGGTGCTGTGCAATCACCATGGGTTACGCCATCGGGTCCGCGAGGGTTCTGCCGGTTATGCGGTGCCGGGGTACCGGATTGTCGTGCTGGACGATGCGCACAGGGAGTTGCCGACAGGCCAGCCGGGCGTACTGGCGGTGGATCGCGAGCGCTCGCCCCTGTGCTGGTTCAATGGCTACCTTCACATGCCCACCAAGGCGTTTGTGGGCCGTTACTACTTGAGCGGCGATATCGTGGAGCTCAATGAAGACGCCAGTATCAGCTTTGTCGGCCGTAACGACGATGTGATCACCACGTCCGGCTACCGCGTGGGGCCTTTCGATGTGGAGAGCGCGCTCGTCGAACATCCGGCAGTCGTCGAAACCGCGGTGATCGGCAAGCCCGACCCGCAACGCACCGAACTGATCAAGGCGTTTGTCGTGCTCAATCGTGAGTACCTGCCCAGTGTCGAGTTGGCAGAAGTCTTGCGCCTGCATGTCCGACAGCGCCTGGCTGCGCATGCGTACCCACGGGAAATCGAGTTCGTCGAGCAACTGCCCAAGACCCCCAGTGGTAAGTTGCAGCGGTTCATTCTGCGCAACCAGGAAATTGCCAAGCAGCAGGCACTCGACACATGAGGACGGCTCTCGCGCTCAGCCGCTCGGAGTTTCAGCGCAGAGCCCTGGAGCTGTTCAAGGAGCGTAGTTTCAGCCAGGTCAGCATGCGCGAATTGGCAGCGCATGTTGGCATCAGCCCGGGAGCGATTTATCACCATGTAGAGAGCAAGGAAGCCATGTTGTATGAGTGGCTGATAGAGCTGTATCAGGCGCTCTTGTCGCACGTCGACCGGATCAACACCCGTAGATTGACGCCGGCACAACGTCTGACAACACTGATCGAAGGCCATCTTCAATTGCATGAACAGATGACCGGGCACTTCAAGTTAGCGGTCATGGACGCCAATTGCCTGGGCGCTCCGATGCAGGCGAGCGTTGAGCGATTGAGGCGAGCCTATGAGTCGCAACTCATGAAGGTGATCGGCCAGCAGGGCCATCAGCCCGGCGGGCCGTTGCGTGAGGGGGCGCTCACGGCGATTTTGCCCGTACTGAACAGCCTGCCCACATGGCTGAGCCCGACGATTGATAACTGTCAGCGTCGGCTTATTACAAAGACCATCGCCGATGCGGTCATAAAGGCCATTAATTCCCTACCTTGAGTGCCGCTGCCCAGCTCTGAAATGGCAACAGCAATGCAAAGCCAGGTATTTTGGGGATCCATATAGCCTCTAAACGGCCCTTGCAGGCCCAGTAGCCTCCTACACGCCTATCGCCTTGGCCAAGGCGCTTAGTCGCTCCTTCTCATGCTGCAGTGTCAGTGTTGCATGCGCGCGTGTGACGAGTTGGTCCGCCTGCCTAAGGCACGCCGTTTTGAACAGAACAGGGTTTATTTCGGCAAGGCTGATAAGGGCTTTCAACAGGCGAGCATCCACTTCGAACACACCTGCACCGTCTCTGCTGATCGGGGCGAAGAAATCCTCAAACAGATCATCGACGTTCAGCCCTCGAACAAATACCTGCTCACATTGCTGATCTGTCTGCCGGCCAGACCCGCCGGGCTTACCCCAGCATGTCAACGTTCTCACTCCCCGGCCAATCACATCAATAGCGGTACCTGGATCGTTGACGGCAGGTGACAACGCGCGCGAAGCGATTTCAGAGAGGACGCAGAGCCCGAAACGGGGATCGTGTTCGAATGTGCGACGGTTACCGATGGTCAGCGTAGACAGGATCTTTTCCCTGGTGGCCTGTGTGCCATCGTCTTGCCTGGTGCCCAGGCTGACCACGTGCAACAGTGGCATGCCTTCGTGTACGAAGGTACCCGGCACCACCTCCAGGTAAATATGCGTGCAGTCATGCTGCGCGATAGCGCCCAAGGCCAACACGTCGATATGCTGCACATAGCCCGTCTGCTCACTTTCGATGGTCATTGCGCCGGGGGCCAGAGCGTGATCGGTCGGGTAGGCTGCAGCGCCGAGGCAGGGCCATTGGGCGCGTTGGCTGATGGCCGCCCTGGCCGCTTTTTCGACGCGGTCGATGGTTTCTCCTACCCTGCCGAGCTTGGACAAATGGTCGATCCACCGCAGCAGGGTGTAGACCACCAGTACAACCACGGCGATGGTCACCGCGAACAGCAGCACGCGACCCTGCGCGCCGTAGGCGCCGGTGCTCAGGGCAATGATGCCTACCAGGCTGAAAAGAAATGAGCCAATAAACGTAGCGAGGGCGTTTTGCGTCGTAGTGTCTTCCATCACCAAAGTGGTGGCTCGCGGGGTCACACCACTACTTGCGGCACCGTACGCGGTGACCATCGTGCTCAAAGAAAAGGTCGTGACGGCCAGCATGCTGGACGCAATGATGCCCAGAATCTTGTCCACCGCATCTGCACCGATGCGCGTGGGCAGGGACTCGGGAACGAAGTCTTTGAACACAACGGCAAGCAGTGCCGTAGCGACCCCTAGAAGCGAGAACAAGGAGGCTCTGAACCACAATCGCTTGGTGAGACGATGGGTTGCCCAGCGCAAACGGTCGATCATGTGGTGCCCTCGGTGACTGCGTCGATTTGAACGGAGTGTACATGGCTGTCGATACTGGCTAAGTTGAATTAATCTTGGTCATCTCAAAAATGGAACACTGCCCATGTTCGACCTCAACGAACTCTTCCTCTACGCCAAGGTGGTCGAGTACGGCGGCTTTGCGGCGGCGGGCCGTGCGCTGAACCTGCCCAAATCGACCTTGAGCCGCAGAGTCAGCCAGCTTGAAGCCAGGCTGGGGGCGCGGCTGATACAGCGTTCGACGCGCCAGTTCCAGGTCACCGATATCGGCCAGGCCTATTACCGCCATTGCGTGGCGATGATTGCCGAAGCCGAGTCGGCCGAAGATGTGATTGCCTTCAACAAATCAGAGCCGCGGGGCGTGATCCGCTTGAGTTGCACCACTGCGCTGCTCAACTACTGGGTGGCGCCGATGCTCGCCCAATTCATGGCGCAATGCGCCAGCGTCGAACTGAACGTGAAAAGCTTCAACCGCAAGGTCGACATCATCAGCGAAGGCTATGACATGGCCTTGAACCTGTGTTTCCCGCCGCTGGAAAGCAGTGAGCTGGTCATGAAGGTACTGGCTAAAAGTCCTCAGGTACTGGTGGCGAGCGCGACTTTTTTGCAGGACGCTCCCCTGCCCTCGCTACCGGCTGACCTTGCCGGGCTGGCGACGATCCATTGGGGCAACCCGTTGCTTGCGTACCTGTGGGACCTGACCGGGCCGGACGGCGCGACGGCCCAGGTCGCGCACACGCCACGCCTGGTCAGCGATGATATGTCGACCCTGAAAAACGCAGCACTGGCGGGCGTGGGCATCGCCAACCTGCCGCAGGTAGTCGTGAAAGACGAACTGGCCGATGGCCGTTTGATTGCCGTATTGCCTGAATGGCAACCCGCTGAAGGCGTGATCACCGCCGTGTTCCCCTCCAGGCGTGGGCTGATGCCGTCGGTGCGGTCCTTGATCGACTTTCTGGGCGACGCGTTTGAGGCGCGGTGATGGTCCCACGGATTGCTGGGAAAGTTCCTTGCACCCTCAGCAACAGTCTTTTGTCATCAATCACATTGATAGCTCCCTAACAAAACCCCCATGCTAGAGGGCTGACTCCGCGCTTATATCATTCCGAATGATAGTTACCTTTGCTTCATTCGATTCGTGACCTAGCACCTCCCCGCGCATGATCCGCCCATCTCAAATACATTGGCGGATGCACCTCATGGAACAGTCACTCAAACATTTGCGCTTCCCTCTGGCGATATTGGCCGTGGTGGTGATGAGCGCGTGCGGCAAGTCCCCGGAACAAGCGGCCGCCATGCCTCCTGCCAAAGTCAGCGTGGCCAAGGTGCTGGAACAACCGGTCAACGAGTGGGACGAGTTCACCGGGCGCCTTGAAGCGCCGGAAACCGTGCAGATTCGTCCTCGGGTGTCCGGCCAGATTGACCAAGTCGCTTTTACTGAAGGCGCTTTGGTCAAGAAAGGCGACCTGTTGTTCCAGATCGACCCGCGCCCGTTCCAGGCCGAAGTACGCCGTCTGGAGGCCCAACTGGCTCAGACCAAAGCCGCCGCCACCCGCAGCGAAAACGAAGCACAACGCGGCGAACGCCTGCGCCAGAGCAATGCGATCTCCGCCGAGCTGGCCGACTCACGCACCACCGCCGCCCAGGAAGCCCGCGCCGCCATGGCCGGGATCCAGGCGCAGTTGGACCTGGCCAAGCTGAACCTGAGCTTCACCCGCGTGACCTCGCCCATCAGTGGCCGCGTCAGCCGTGCCGAAATCACCGCCGGCAATCTGGTGACCGCCGATACCACTGCGCTCACCAGCGTGGTCTCCACCGACAAGGTCTATGCCTACTTCGATGCCGATGAGCGCGTGTTCCTCAAGTACACCGAACTGGCCCGTGAAGGCCGGCGTGGCGCAACCACCCCTGTGTACCTGGGCCTGTCCAACGAAACCGGTAACCCGCACCTGGGCCAGATGAACTTCGTCGACAACCAGGTCAACCCGGCTACCGGCACCATCCGTGGCCGTGCGGTGTTCGACAACAGCAAGGGCGAATACACCCCTGGCCTGTATGCGCGCTTGAAACTGGTCGGCAGCGGCACCTATTCGGCGGTGTTGATCAACGACGAAGCCGTCGGCACTGACCTGGGCAAGAAATTCGTGCTGGTGATGGACGGCGACAAGCCGGCTTATCGCGCGGTGGAACTGGGGCCAAAAATCGAAGGCTTGCGCATCGTGCGCAGCGGCCTGACCAAGGACGACACCGTGATCGTCAAGGGCCTGCAGCGTGTACGCCCAGGCTCGCCGGTCGCACCGGAAACCATCCCGATGGCCAGCAAGGAAACCCTCGCCGCCTTGGCCCAACAACGACAAGCGCTTGAAGCCAGCAACCTGGAGCAAGTGGCGCCGGAAAAACCCGCGCCCAAGCTCGCAAGCGTCGCGACTCCACGCGGTTAAGGGATACGACTCAAGATGAATTTTTCCAAGTTCTTCATTTCACGGCCGATCTTCGCAGCGGTGCTGTCGCTGTTGATCCTGATCGCCGGCGCAATCTCGCTGTTCCAACTGCCGATCAGCGAATACCCGGAGGTGGTGCCGCCGACCGTGGTAGTGCGCGCCAACTTCCCGGGTGCCAACCCTAAAGTCATCGGTGAAACCGTGGCCGCGCCGTTGGAGCAAGCCATCACTGGTGTCGAGAACATGCTGTACATGTCCTCGCAGTCCACCGCCGACGGCAAGCTGACCCTGACCATCACCTTCGCCCTGGGCACCGACCTGGACAACGCGCAGGTGCAGGTGCAAAACCGTGTGACGCGCACCCAGCCCAAGCTGCCGGAGGAAGTGACGCGCATCGGTATTACCGTGGACAAGGCCTCCCCCGACCTGACCATGGTGGTGCACTTGACCTCCCCGGATCAGCGTTATGACATGTTGTACCTGTCCAACTACGCGATCCTCAATATCAAGGACGAACTGGCCCGCCTGGGCGGCGTCGGTGACGTGCAGTTGTTCGGCATGGGCGACTACTCCCTGCGCGTGTGGCTGGACCCGAACAAAACCGCTTCGCGCAACCTGACCGCCACCGATGTGGTCACGGCGATCCGCGAGCAGAACCGCCAGGTGGCAGCCGGTGCCCTGGGCGCCCAACCTGCGCCGAGTGACACCAGCTTCCAGTTGTCGGTCAACACCCAGGGCCGCCTGGTCACTGAGGAAGAGTTCGAGAACATTGTGATTCGTGCCGGCGCCAACGGTGAAATCACGCGCCTCAAGGACATCGCCAGGGTCGAACTGGGCTCCAGCCAATACGCGCTGCGCTCGTTGATCGATAACCAGCCGGCCGTTGCGATTCCGATTTTCCAGCGTCCCGGCTCCAATGCCATCGACATCTCCAACGATGTGCGCAGCAAGATGGCCGAGCTGAAAAAGAGCTTCCCGGCGGGCATGGATTATCGCATCGCCTATGACCCGACCATCTTTGTACGCGGCTCCATCGAAGCGGTGGTGCATACCCTGTTTGAAGCACTGATCCTCGTGGTGCTGGTGGTGATTCTGTTCCTGCAGACCTGGCGCGCCTCGATCATTCCATTGGTGGCGGTGCCGGTATCCTTGATCGGTACCTTTGCGGTGATGCACCTGTTCGGGTTCTCGCTCAACGCCCTGTCATTGTTCGGCCTGGTGCTGGCCATCGGTATCGTGGTGGACGACGCCATCGTGGTGGTGGAGAACGTCGAGCGTAATATCGAACTGGGCCTGGAGCCGTTCCCGGCGACCGAAAAAGCCATGAGCGAGGTTACCGGCCCGATCATCGCCACGGCGCTGGTGCTGTGTGCGGTGTTCATTCCAGCCGCCTTTATCAGTGGCTTGACCGGGCAGTTCTACAAGCAGTTCGCTTTGACCATCGCGATCTCAACCGTGATCTCGGCGTTCAACTCCCTGACCCTGTCCCCTGCCCTGGCCGCTGTGCTGCTGCGCGGTCACGACGCGCCGAAGGACCGTTTCTCCAAGTTCCTCGACAAGGTCTTCGGTGGCTGGCTGTTCCGTCCCTTCAACCGCTTTTTCGAAAAGGCCAGCCATGGCTATGTAGGCACCGTGCGCCGTGTGATTCGCGGCAGCGGTATTGCCTTGTTCGTCTACGCGGGTTTGATGGTGCTGACGTTCTTCGGCTTTGCCCACACGCCGACCGGTTTCGTACCGGCCCAGGACAAGCAATACCTGGTGGCCTTCGCCCAACTGCCCGACGCCGCGAGCCTGGACCGCACCGAAAACGTGATGAAGCGCATGTCGGAGATCGCCCTTAAACAACCCGGCGTGGAAGCCGCAATTGCCTTCCCGGGCCTGTCGATCAACGGGTTCACCAACAGCCCGAACAGCGGCATTGTGTTCGTGACCTTGAAGCCCTTTGATGAGCGCAAAGACCCGAGCATGTCTGCCGGTGCGATTGCCGGTGCACTGAACGGCCAATACGCCAATATCGAAGAAGCCTACATGGCGATCTTCCCGCCGCCGCCGGTACAAGGCCTGGGCACCATCGGCGGGTTCCGCCTGCAGATCGAAGACCGTGGCAACCTCGGCTATGACGAGCTGTACAAAGAAGTGCAGAACGTGATTGCCAAGAGCCACGGCGTGCCTGAACTGTTCGGCCTGTTCACCAGCTACACCGTAAACGTGCCGCAAGTCGACGCCGCCATCGACCGCGAAAAGGCCAAGACCCACGGCGTGGCGATCAGCGACATCTTCGACACGCTGCAGGTCTACCTGGGTTCGCTGTATGCCAACGACTTCAACCGCTTTGGGCGTACCTACCAGGTCAACGTGCAGGCCGAGCAACAGTTCCGTCAGGACTCCGACCAGATCGGCCAACTGAAAGTGCGTAACAACAAAGGCGAGATGATCCCGCTGGCGACCTTTATCAAGGTCAGCGACACCTCGGGCCCGGACCGCGTCATGCACTACAACGGCTTCATCACCGCAGAAATCAACGGCAACGCCGCGCCGGGCTACAGCTCCGGCCAGGCCCAGGCCGCGATTGAAAAACTGCTCAAAGATGAACTGCCCAACGGCATGACCTACGAGTGGACCGACCTGACCTATCAGCAAATCCTCTCGGGCAATACTGCGCTGTTCGTGTTCCCGCTCTGCGTACTGCTGGCGTTCCTGGTGCTCGCCGCCCAATACGAAAGCTGGAGCCTGCCGCTGGCGGTGATCCTGATCGTACCTATGACGCTGCTGTCGGCCATTACCGGGGTAATCATCTCGGGCGGCGACAACAACATCTTCACCCAGATCGGCCTGATCGTACTGGTGGGCCTGGCGTGCAAGAACGCGATTCTGATCGTCGAATTTGCCAAGGATAAACAGCAGGAAGGCCTCGATCCGCTCGCCGCGGTACTGGAAGCCTGCCGCCTGCGTCTGCGGCCGATCCTGATGACCTCGTTCGCGTTCATCATGGGTGTGGTGCCGTTGGTGCTCTCCAGCGGTGCCGGCGCCGAGATGCGCCATGCCATGGGCGTGGCGGTGTTCTCCGGGATGATCGGTGTGACCTTCTTCGGTCTGTTGCTGACACCAGTGTTCTACGTACTGATCCGTCGCTATGTCGAGCGCAGTGAAGCGCGCAAAGCGGCCAAGGCCTTGAAGCTGGAGACACAGCAATGAGTGTGAAAGTATTCCTGCCGAGCCTGTTGGTGCTGGCGCTCGCCGCCTGTGCCGTAGGCCCGGACTACAAGACCCAGCAACTGGAGGCGGCCAATATTACGGCCGCCGCCGACACCAAGAGCTACGACCACGCCAAATACGAAGGCATCTGGTGGCAGCAGTTCGACGACCCGACCCTCAACCAGCTGGTGACCCAGTCCCTGAGCGGCAACCGCGACCTGCGCGTGGCCTTCGCCCGTCTGCGGGCGGCACGGGCCATCCGTGATGATGCGGCCAACGACATCATGCCGGTGGTCACCTCCCGCGCCAGCAGCGATGTGGGCAAGGGCCAGATTCCCGGCCAGACCACCAAACGCGTCAACAGCGAGCGCTACGACCTGGGCCTGGACATGGCCTGGGAAGTGGATTTGTTCGGACGTATCCGCCGCAACCTGGAAGCCAGTGACGCCGACCAACAGGTGGCCGAAGCCGACCTGTACCAGCTGCAAGTCACCATGATTGCCGAGCTGGTGGATGCCTACGGCCAACTGCGCGGTGCGCAACTGCGCGAACGTATTGCCCTGGACAACCTGAAGAACCAGCAGGAGTCGCGTGCCATCACCGTCAGCCTGCGTGATGCTGGCGTCGGTGATCAGCTCGACGTGGAACGTGCCGATGCGCGCCTGGCAGCGGTGGAAGCCAGCGTGCCGCAACTGCAGGCCGAACAAGTGCGCGAACGCAACCGCATCGCCACCCTCCTCGGCCAGCGCCCCGACAAGCTGAGCGTGGACCTGAGCCCGAAAGACCTGCCAGCGATTGCCAAGGCGTTGCCGATTGGCGACCCAGGGCAACTGCTGCAACGGCGCCCGGACATCCTCAGCGCCGAACGCAAACTGGCCGCCGCCACCGCACGTATCGGCGTGGCCAAGGCCGACCTGTTCCCACGGGTGAGCCTCAGCGGTTTCCTCGGCTTCACCGCCGGGCGCGGTTCGCAGATCGGCTCGGCCGCCGCGAATGCCTGGTCTCTAGGGCCGAGCATCACTTGGGCCGCGTTTGACCTGGGCAGCGTACGCGCGCGTTTGCGTGGCGCGAATGCCGAAGCCGATGGCGCGCTGGCCACCTATGAACAGCAAGTGTTGCTGGCATTGGAAGAGTCTGAAAACGCCTTCAGCGACTACGGCAAGCGCCAGCAACGTTTGGTCTCGCTGATCCGCCAAAGCGAATCCAGCCGCGCCGCCGCCGACCTTGCGGCGATCCGCTACCGCGAAGGCACCGTGGACTTCCTGGTCCTGCTCGACGCCCAGCGCGAACGCCTGGCCGCCGAAGACGCCCAGGCCCAGGCCGAAGTCGACCTGTATCGCGGCATCGTTGCAATCTACAAGGCCCTTGGGGGTGGTTGGCAGCCGGATACAGTGGTGGCTAGCAGCAAGTAATGTAAAGAGCTCCTTTGGTTGGTCGCATCCAGCCAATTTTTAGCCCTGCGGTCCATTCGGTCGCGGGGCTTTTTTTTAGCCTGGCATTAGCGGATCAATCAATTTGGCCTACGTGTAATACTTATCTGAAAGAAGTTTCCCAAATATTCAAACAGGTTAAATATCTGTCGCAAGGGGTCGATAGCAGGGTGAACCTTTCATCCTATAAGGAGACGAGCATGGATATGAGAGTGGTAATGCCCAATGCGCTTTCTAAGCAGGCAGATGCTTTTGTCATCAAAAACCCAGAGAAAACGACGAACACGTTTACTTTTACTGAAGAGTCCAAAGCCGTTGATGAACTGCGAGTGTGGCAGCAAACGCATCTTGCTGACCTGAAGCAGTTTTTAAAGAGCTATGACCTGACATCTATCAGCACTGACGAGCTAAAAGTAGTCGGAAGGCGGTTGTACGAGAGCAATATCATTGATGCAAATGCTTTCGGCATATTCACATTTGGAGATGGTGCATTTGATGCCAACGGAAAACAAACAAACACACAGGTAAAATTCAACGCAATCGCCCTATTCAACGAAAAGCTGGATGATTACCTTGACTTTGTTAAAAGCAACCCAAGCGTGGGGCGCTCGCAAGGCATTCCTGAATACATAAAAGGGATGGTGGATGCTAATCGCGCTATTAATGCGTTGGCGTACTTCTCGAACTCTTCGAAAAATGATCTGTCAGTCGAAGAGCATGCTTGATCCCGACGCAGAAACCCAAATCGAAGTGTGCCAGAACCTCTGGCACACCCTATTTATCTATGGGTCAGCGGCCGTATCTAACGGTACCCGAATAGGACTTTGATTCCCCATCCGGGTTGTGAAGCCTCACTCGATAGGTACCTAAGGTTCCTACCCAGGAAGTATTGGCTGAAAGCGCGTTACCGGCGACGGCTTTCCAGGAACTGCCGACCTCTTGATCAATATAAATCTGAGGACTTCTCCCTGCACCGCCAGCGGAAACCATGGCATTTATATTTGCGCCGGAGCAACCGTTCGCACCAGTTATCGTGAAGGGACCATGGGCGACACTATCACCTCCAGGCCCGATTATCCCGGTGAAGCTCTCTGAAATATTCAAGCAAAGCGCAGACACCTGAACAGACACCACCATCAACGCACTAAAGGGTAACGCAATTAAACGCTTCATAAGTTCACCATCACATTATGGATTGAAAACTTAACGCATGAAGGTCATCACACCACGTGCTCATTCAGCTATAGCAACGCCCTAACAGTTAAGTACTGTGACCCCTCTACCCAAAAGCCTCTGTAGCGGCCGCGTAGGATCACCATTAAAACTGTGCACGATTTTTTGCTTCGGATATGCCAGCCACTTCCTAAAAACAATAAGGCAGGGTCTGTCATACTCAAGCGAAGGGCGCTGTCAGTTATTTCCTGATCCCGCCTGTAACGCCACTTTCAAGCAAGTCAGGTGCCGTCCTGGCGGCCCATTCTAAAAAGAACCTTTTTTAAAATACCAAGTGCTCTTGCACATAGGCCTTGAACGCCTGGTCACGTGCCGGCTGATGCGTGAGCGGGCGCTCGGGAAGCACTGTACCGGGAGGCTGCTGCATTAATCGGTAAACTCCGATCAGCTTCCTGGAGCCCTGGTCCATCGCGTAGATCAACCCTGGCGCGGGGGCGCGCGCAGAGCGTTTGCTGACGATTCTTATGGGTACCTGATCGGTGATCGGTAATTCCCCAAAAGCCGCCTGCGCGGCTTCAATTATCGCGCGGTTCTGCTTGAACAAGTTGGGGTCTGTCTTGAGCTGAGACAGCAGGGCAACACTGGTCATCGTGGACTCCGCGTTGAGATTGCCGGCGCGGGAGCCATACATGTTGACGCCCGTCTTGCCCACAAGGACTGGTGCATCTTCACCTGGCAGGACCAACACTGCAGGGTCGGTATGCCCGTTGGCCAGGTTGAGCAAACCTGCCGCATTTTCTTCATCTGTTCTCAACCGCGTGAGGTAGGCGAGATCAAGCGTACCTCGGCTCACAGGGCCTGGCAGGTGGTCCAATTCATGAATCAACGCGTTGCTCATAGCGCCTTCGTGGGAGCCGAAATGCTGGTAATAGCGCTTGGCACCATCGATGTTGACCTCCATGAATTTCCCCGTCTTATCGACCTTGAAATCTTCCGGGATGACCTGCGCCACCCATCGTTGGTCCCGGGAGCGCATGAACTTTATGTTTCTGGTGGTCAGCGCTTGAGCGTTGGTCTTGAGCCGTGTAAGGCGAGAGGTCATCAGTTTTCGTGCGTGATCAGGTCTAATGCCCTGGAAGCTCTTGAGCACAAAGTCCACGTCTTCAGTCAGCGCAGGGTCTGCTAGCGCTTTAAGTGCATCGTCCACCTTGGACACCATCAGCGGCTGCGAACGCTCGATGAGTTCCTTGACCTCCGCGCGTGTGGCTCTCGGCCCTGGCTTGACCTTGCCTTCGTTCGGTTGCGTCTCCACCGGGCGCTCTTCCTGCGGCTTTTCTGTGCTTTTTAGCGAGTCGCGGCGCATTTGCCGAACGCGCCCGACCCGTTGTTCTTCGAGTTGCGCTTTCCAAGCGGCGCGCACCACGCTCTGGGACTTCTCTCCAAGCCGATACAGGCGGCTTCCTACCCACTTGGCGGCTTTGAGCAGAGGTTCAGAGAGGCCGGCGAATGGATTGAGCAAACCGTTGGTGACTGTCCCCACCGCCCGGGTAGCCGCCGCCAGCCTGGAAAAGCCGGTTTGCGCCTTATCGAACGCTGCAGCCCCCTCCGCTGCACCTCCTGCGACGACAGTAATGGCTACCGCAACGTCGGTGGCGCACCCTGTCAACGCTCTCAGATCTTTTTTGACGTGCCCGGAGACAATGTCGTCGTAGCAAGCCTTGAAGGGAATCAATGTATTTACAAGTGTTTTACTGACCCGTTTGACCCGATCCTGGAAACGCTCCGAGGCCGTTTGCCCCATTGCGGTAGTGAGGAGTTGTTCGGGATCCAGCACCAGATTGCGTTGGGCTACGTAGTCAGCAATCGCATTGGCCCGCTCCGAAAAAAAACCAAGCGGTGCCAGCGTTTGTGAAGATGTCGCCGCCGGCAGTGTTTCGCGCAATGCCCTGATCTGCACCTCGGATGCCCCCGCCCGTGGACCGTCCACGTGGGACTTCATACGGGTCACCCACAACCGCGGGACTATTGCCTCGCCTTTGTCCAACATCGCCTTGAAGTCGTGCCGTTCGACATAGGTCCCGCTCATGGGAAAAAACTCATAACACTTGGCATCTTTGCCCTGCCCGACGCCGATCAGGAAGCCATAGCGCCCCCTCACCGCCTGGAGTTGCTCATCGGCATCTGTTATGGAAGTACCTGCGCCATTAATGGACTCGGCCTCGACTCGATAAAAGGTCAGTTCCTGAGTGGCCAGTGCCTGCCGGTCCGCGTAGGGCATTTTGCTGAGAATGTCTTTCAGGCCCGTGGAGACGGCCTTTTGAAAACGCTCGGTATCACCCTTGACAGCCTCGGCAAGGGACTGCCCGGAATGTTTCAACCTCGTGAAGTGCACCCGCAGGGAAGCCAGCCTGGGGTCATATTCATCTTTGAACAACGTGGCGCCAGTCATATCCACAAGCTTGGTCGAGGCAAATTCACCGTACTTGAGATTGCCGCTCATGTGCAGGTCAACCAGGCTTTCCTTAAAGCCGAGACTGCGCTGCAACCAGGGTAACCCGGGCACCATATTAGACAGCAACTGGGGAAACCGGTACGCCACGGTATGCATCGGTTCGTTCAGATCGTGCCCCGGAAGCACGCGTTCGAGGTCAGCCTGCGCTCGCGCTCGCCGGTCTTTTATCGGGGTGCTCAGTGTTATAAGCGCCTGATGAGAGCTCTCGATATAGTCGTTGTATTTTGTCGCCGCGACTTGCAGGTCTTGGGCGGTGTACTGATCGTCCGCTCGCCGAGCAATGACCCCGTGCATCGTTGCCCAATCAAGCAGCGGTTCTGTTTCGATGGCATGAAACAACACCACTTGCTCCGGCGTCAGGGCCTGGAGGATGGCGCGCTCCAGCACCTGATCATAGGTGAGGGTGCGGCTGGAGCCCTCTGCTGACTCCTCCAGCAACGCGACAGTTTTCCTGAGTACCACCCAGGCAGGAGAGCCGATGCGCAACGTATCCGGCGTGTCTGGCAGCACAAACTCTGGAGCGACACTGGCCAGCATGATATGCACAGTGGCATCCACCGCCTCGGGCCGCACGCGCCCATTGCGCACCAGATGCGCCTTCAAGTCGCCCTTGACTTCTGCCAGGGTACGCCCGGCGTTAGCCGGTGAGTACAGGTCATAACCTGCGATATGGTTTCTACGCTGCCCCAGCTCGGGGTCAATGCTCAACATCAGGGCAGTCAGCAGCAGTTGGTTGCGCTGGTCGTTTGAAAACCCGGCAGGATCACGCCCAATCGCAGCCAGCAATGTGTTCTGCCGATAGCGATTGAGCGGTGCATGGCTACTCAGATGCCGAGTGATCTGATCATCCAGGTTTTGCGTGGTCACGTTCATGCTGGTGAGGATGCCGTCGCCGACATAGGTTCTTAACGCCTCGACCAAGCGTTGGCGTTCGTCAAGGCTCAGGCTTGGGTGGCCTGGCTCGGGTGCCTGCGCAGATGCCCAGGTGTAGTTGCCCAAGGCAGGGCTCGATGGTAGCCCAAGACGCTGCCAATTGATCAGGTTACCCACCTGCGCGGCCGTTCGCGGCAGGTTTTCACCACTCAGCCCTGGAAAACGTTGTTGCAGAAACGCCAGCGCGGTGGTGTCTTTGTCGACGGCGCCAGGACGGGGTGCCAGGTTAAACCGCAGGTTCGCCAGGTCGACGAAGGCATAGTCAGCCTTATCGAGCACACTGCGCTCCAACACGGTCAACCAGGCTTGCCGGTCAATCGCGTCCGCCTCGGCTTGAGTGAATCTGTGTTGCGCGGGATCCGACCCGGCAACCCACGATGACGAGACCTCAGGGGGGGTAACAAAAGGTGGGGGACCGAAACGCGCTGAAGAGAGAAGAGGTATTGCTGCAGGAACTTTTGATAACACGTCCATGACCCAGCGTTCAATAAGGGTTTCCAGACTGAGAGAAGGTCTGCGCTGGCTCCATAGGAAAAAGACGAGGCGCAAGCCAGACCTTTCGCTACGCTAATTGCCGCCGATTCAACTCGCGTCGCGCAGAATCAGGCTGCGCAAGTGCCCCGGATTGGACCCGGACCACTTGCGGAACGCCTTGTAGAACGAACTGGTATCGGCAAACCCCAACCGCGACGCAATCTCGGCAAAACTGATCTGCGGTTCAGCCAGCCACACAATCGCCAGCTCCTTGCGTACACCGTCTTTGAGGCCCTGATAAGTCTGCCCCTCCTCTGCCAGGCGGCGGCGCAGTGTGGAAGCGGAAATGCACAAGCTGGCCGCAAGGCCCTCGGTTTCAGGCCAGGTATGGGGCGGCATCTGGCGCAGGTCGTGCTTGATACGGGTGGCGAGGCTTTCGGGATCGCGGTATTTGACCAGGATGTTGGCCGGCGCACGGGCAAGGAAGCGCTTGAGTTCTTCCGGACTGCGCTTGATCGGCAGGTCGAGACAATCGGCTGAAAAAATCATGCGTGTGCGTGGTCGGTCAAAGCGCAGGTTGTCAGAAAACATCACCCGGTAATCGTCACAGAAGTCCGGCTGCGCGCAACGCAGTTCAATGGCGAGGATCGGGATGCGCCGCCCCGCCAGCCAGCAGGCGACGCCGTGGACGATCATCCAATAGGTGAAATAGGTAAAAGCGCGTTTTGGCTCATCAGGTTCCAGCAGGACGATCTCCGCCAGACTCTGTTGGCGAACCAGTTGGGCCGGCAGATGCTCAAGCATCAACGAGAGAAACCCCAAGCCGGTTTCCAGGCCGGCCGCCAGGCTGGGTTGCGCCATGGAGGCGCGACACAGGAACGCCAGGCTACCGGACTTGAGTGTGCGTGGGTCCATGCCAAAAAACTCATCGTCCCTGCGCCGCGCCAGCAAGCGCCACAGACGTGCATAGGCCGTGGCCGCCACGCGAGCGTCGGGCCGCTCAAGCAACGCCGGGTCAATCCCGACTTTGCTCAATGCCTCAACGGTGGCCGCTCCCGGCGCGCAACTGTGCAACAGCGCTTCGCGCACAAGGTGGATGGAGATAGTGTCTTTTTCCGACATGGGGCGTTGAACTGTCCGGCTGCAGTCTGGGTGGTCTGCATCATAAAGGCGGTTGCGCTTCGCCACCACCGTTCAGCCCACGTTCAGCAAAGGTCAATATTTCTTGTTTAGCAATGAGTATCATTATGTTACAACTTAGCTCCCTAACTAGTTGTGCCCGGGTGCCCGATGCTCGTTCCTTTTTTAATCATGCTGCGCGAAGGCATTGAAGCGGCATTAATCGTTGGCATTATCGCCAGTTACCTGCAACAGACCGGGCGTGGCCAGTGGATGCCTGCAGTGTGGATCGGCGTGTTACTGGCGGCAGCGCTGGCGCTGCTGGTGGGCGGCGGCCTGGAGTTGGTCAGTGCGGAATTCCCGCAAAAGCAGCAGGAATTGTTTGAAGGTGTCGTCGGTCTGGTGGCCGTGGGCATCCTCAGTTCCATGGTGTTCTGGATGCGCAAAGTGGCGCGCTCGATTAAACACTCGCTGCATGAATCCCTCGATCATGCGCTGGCCGGCTCCAGGCATCAGGTGTTCGCCTTGATCGCCATGGTGTTCTTCGCCGTGGCCCGCGAAGGGCTGGAGACGGTGTTCTTCCTGTTGGCCGTGTTCCAGCAAAGCGAAGGTCCGGGCGCTCCGGTGGGCGCCCTGCTTGGCCTGGCGCTGGCCATTGTTGTGGGTTTACTGATTTATTCCGGCAGCATGCGCCTGAACCTCAGTGCGTTTTTCCGCTGGACCGGCCTGTTCATCCTGGTGGTCGCGGCCGGCATTCTCGCCAATTCGGTGCAAGCCCTGCATGAAGCCGGCGTGTGGAATCACTGGCAGACCGTGCTATTCGACTTCAGCGCTGCGTTGCCCATGGACAGCCCGCTCGGTTCGGTACTGGCCGGTATGTTCGGTTACCAGGAGGCGCCGACCGTGAGCACCCTGGGCGCCTATCTGATTTACCTGGTGGTGGCCCTGGTGATGTTCTTCCTGCCCGCGGCCCCTACCCAGCCCGTTGCCAATACCTCTTCAGTTTCCAGCCAGTAAGGACCGTCTCTTGTCCAACCCAACCCCTCAATCGGCCCCGCCGTCCCGCGCCCTGCGCTGGGGCGTGGCCGGCTCGGTGGTGGTGATGATCGCCGCCGGAGGCCTGTTCTACTACGCCTCGCAATTGGCCGCCGGCAAGCGCCAGACCAACCACAATGAAATCGCGGTGACCATCCACGGCCACGCCTGCGAACCCAACGCCCTGACGGTACCAGCAGGACATGCCAGCTTTCGCATCATCAACCGCTCCGACCGTGCGGTGGAGTGGGAAATCCTCGACGGCGTGCTGGTGGTCGAAGAGCGGGAAAACATCGCCCCAGGCCTGAGCCAAGTGATCAACGCCAACCTGCTGCCCGGCGACTACGCCATTACCTGTGGCCTGCTGAGCAACCCTCGCGGCACCTTGCATGTCACGCCCACGGCAGAGTCTGACGCCCAGGCCAAGGCCAAGCCGTCGATGGTGGCCTTTATCGGCCCGTTGTCGGAGTTTCGCGTGTACCTGAGCAGCCAAGGCGGTGCGCTGGTCAAGGCCGTAACGGTCCTGCAACAGGCCATCGCCGCCGGCGACCTGGCCCAGGCCCAGGCGCTGTATGTACCGGCGCGCGAGGCGTATCAGCGCCTGGCGCCGGCGTCTCAGCGTCTGGCCGAATTGGATAACGCGATCAATGCCCGCGCAGATTATTTTGAACAGCGCGAGCAGGACCCTGCCTTCAGCGGCTTCCACCGCCTCGAATACAGCCTGTTCCAGCAACACAGCCTTGATGGCCTCGCGCCGGTCGCCCAACGCCTGGTTACCGACGTCACCACGCTCAAGCAGCAATTACTGGCCCAGTCCCTGCCCCCGGAGCAACTGGTGAGCATCGTGGTCCGCAACCTCAACAGCCTGGCGGACGTGCGGGCGGCGAGCGGTGAAGAGGAACGCTACAGCCACATCGACTTGAACGGCTTTGCCGCCAATCTGCAGGTCGCGCGCAAGGTGGTCGACCTGATGCGCCCGTTGCTGGTCAAGTCCGCCGCCGACCTGTTGCCCGCTATCGACAGCGCGCTCAACGCCTTCGACAGCGAACTCGACGGGCTCAAGGTGAATGACCGCTACCCCAGCTACGACAAGGTTACAGCCGATCAGCGCAAGCAGATCGGCGACAAGGCCAAGGCACTGGCCGTTGCACTCGATGGAATCGACCCCGCCCTTGGCCTTTCCGGCCTGCAGTGAAGACGACCGCATACATGAGTGATACAGAACAGTTTGACCTCCAACGTCGCCGCGTCCTGTTGGGCATGGCGGCCACCGGCGCTGCGATTGCCGGCAGCAGCCTGACCTGCCCGGCGATGGCGGCTGAGCAAGTCACCACCGCACCACGCAGTGACAAGACCCAGGACCACCAGGCGTTTTTCGGCAAGCACCAAAGCGGCATCGTCACCCCGCGCCCGGCCTGCGGCATGGTCGTGGCGTTCGATGTACTGGCCAGCGACCGCCAAGACCTGGAACGTCTGTTCCGCACCCTCAACGAGCGCATCGCATTTCTGATGACCGGCGGCACCGTGCCCCAGGTCGACCCGAAATTGCCGCCCACCGATTCCGGCATCCTTGGCCCTGTGGTCACACCGGATAACCTGACCATTACAGTATCGGTCGGTGAGTCGTTGTTCGACGAACGCTTCGGCCTTGCCGCCGCCAAGCCCAAGCGCCTGAGTCGCATGGTCGGCTTTCCCAACGATGCACTGGAACCGGCGCAGTGTCACGGCGACCTGAGCCTGCAGTTCAGCTCCAACACGCCGGACACCAATATCCACGCGCTGCGTGACATCGTCAAAAACCTGCCCGACCTGCTGCTGGTGCGCTGGAAGCAAGAAGGCAGCGTGCCGCCCCAGGCACCGGCCAAGCCCGGCGAACCGGCACAGAGTGCGCGCAACTTCCTGGGCTTTCGCGATGGCTCGGCCAACCCCAACTCCAACGATGACAAGGCCATGGACCAGATCGTCTGGGTACAGCCCACCAGCGACGAGCCGGCCTGGGCCGCCCATGGCAGTTACCAGGCCGTGCGCATCATCCGTAACTTTGTCGAGCGCTGGGATCGCACCCCGCTGCAAGAACAGGAAAGCATCATCGGCCGTATCAAACCCACGGGCGCGCCCATGGACGGCCAGCACGAAACCCAGGTCCCGGACTACCGCAAGGACCCGCAAGGCAAGTTGACCAAGCTTGATGCTCACATCCGCCTGGCCAACCCGCGCACCCCGCAGACCCAGGCCAACCTGATCCTGCGGCGGCCGTTCAACTACTCCAACGGCGTCAACAAAAACGGTCAACTGGACATGGGCTTGTTGTTCATCTGCTACCAGGCTGACCTGGAGAAAGGCTTTATCAGCGTGCAAACCCGGCTCAACGGCGAACCGCTGGAGGAGTACCTCAAGCCAGTGGGTGGCGGGTATTTCTTTACCTTGCCGGGTGTCACCGGGCCCAAGGATTTCATCGGACGCACGCTGCTCGCCGCAACGCACCCTCACCCCCCTGCCAAGACCTAAAACACCCCACAGCGGAATGCATCCCATGAAGAAGTCGTCTATCGCGTTGTTGTTACTCAGCCTTTCGCCACTGGCAAGCTTCGCCGCTACTGCGCCGTTGGACCTGGTGGGCCCGGTGTCGGATTACAAAATCTACGTCACCGAAGAAATCGCTGAGCTGGTCACCCAGACCCAGGCGTTTACTGACGCCATCAATAAAGGCGACCTGGCCACCGCCAAGAAGCTCTACGCGCCGACTCGCGTGCACTATGAGTCCATCGAGCCGATCGCCGAGCTGTTCAGCGACCTCGACGCGTCCATCGACTCACGCGTCGACGATCACGAGAAAGGCGTCAAGGCCGAAGACTTCACCGGTTTCCACCGCATCGAGTACAGCCTGTTCTCCGAGAACACCACCCAGGGTCTCGCCGCCCTGGCCGATAAACTCAACAAGGACGTGCTGGACCTGAAAACCCGGGTTGACGGCCTGACCTTCCCGCCGGAAAAAGTCGTCGGCGGCGCCGCAGCGCTGCTTGAGGAAGTCGCCGCCACCAAGATTTCCGGTGAGGAAGACCGCTACAGCCATACCGACCTGTACGACTTTCAAGGCAACATCGACGGTGCAAAGAAAATCGTCGACCTGTTCCGTGGCCAGATCGACCACCAAGACAAGGCATTTTTGGCCAAGGTCGATAAAAACTTCGCCGCCGTGGACAAGATCCTGGCCAAATACAAGACCTCGGATGGCGGCTTCGAGACCTACGACAAAGTCAAGGAAAACGACCGTAAGGCTTTAGTGGGCCCGGTCAATACACTGGCGGAAGATTTGTCCACTTTGCGTGGGAAGTTGGGACTCAACTGATCGAAAGCGCCCCCCGTACGTCACGGCGAGGGCGCTGCCTGAAGTGTTTCAGGTCGTCATGCGGGCAGTGCTTCAAACCCATCCAGCGGCGTGCCGGTCGGCAACCCGGTCGTTGGATGGGTCGCGTACCAACGTCCATCGGTCTGTACCGCGTACACCGGTATCGAATGATTGTGTCCGTTATGAGCACCAGGCTGAACCGCCTGCTCCTGGACATTGTGCGGCGCCTGCAACTGGTTTGATACACCCAGGCAAGTGCGCAGTTTTTCTTCCACCACGCCAAGCTTTAAAAGCACTGAGGGGTTCGATGCCCTGCCTAACGCTTTAGGCAGCGCGACGAGCCCTTTCCCTCCAGCGGCCATCAAATCTGCCGCGCCATCCAATGGGTTCAAGAAGCCACTGACCACCTCAACCCCCTTTTCCAGTACGCGAAACGCCTTGACGCCGAAGGGAGCCACAGCTTTTGTGGACTTGACGAGCGGTTTCAAGGTTCCAAATGCCCCACCTGCGAATGCCCCGGCGGTGTCGATGATCAGCCCGCGCATCCCTTCAACGATGTTGCCTTTGGTCAGGTCAATGACGGCCCCGACAAACGGGATCATGCTCAACAAAATACTGTCGTTGCGTCGCAATATTTCGCGCTTTTGTTCCAGCGGCAACATGCCATGCGCGACCTTCAGCACGCTGGCACGATGATGGATAAAATTGCCCTGCATGATCCGATCGACAATTGACTGGGTGCGGGGCGACGAAAAACTGTTAGGCACCTGGTTGGATGCCTCGCCCTGTACAGAGACCGGCGTAGCGTGCAGGGTCTCGCCCAGCTTATCAATAATGACACCTGGCGAGGTCACACCGGGCCTGGGCAAGGCATTGGAGCTGTAAGCGGCAAAATCAAATGGTTCCACCGCGCCCAGCCGCACGGGGAGCTCTGACACCGCCCAAGGCCCATACGTCTTCGGCACCGTTTGAAAGGTCCCTCCGAGGGCCAAATCACGCGGCAGGTCTTCGCGCTTGACGATCAACAGCTTGTCCGGGAACACCTCGAAGTAGCTGATTACCCCGTTGTAATTACAGCGTATCAGCGTGCCCTTTCGCCCTCTGCGCTCCTCCACCTGCTCCGGTGTTACATCTATCTCAGGCACGCTATCGGTTGCCTCGCGCAAGGCAAACAGGTCCACGTCCCCCCACTCCAAGGCTTGGCGATCAGCCAACGGCAGTTGGGCGATCATGCGTCTTGTGGCGATGCTCAAACCCTGCTTGAGTTTGTCCAGGTAGGCATCGACTTCACCAGGCAATTGGGCCTGCACATCCGGTAAATGGGCGATCCTGGCGTTCAACGCTTGCACGTTGGCATCAACGGCTGCCTGGTCGGATGCGCTCAGCCGCGGTATGACAAATGGAGAGTTGCGCCGGGCTGGTTGTGGCGGCTGCTCCCCGGGCGCCAGCAGCATCCACCGGTCCCTTGTAAGGTCGCCGGTCATGTACGTCTCGATCAGCGTACGCGTTCTCGGCTCGGACAGCTTCATGTTGCGGCGTTCATCCGGGTCTGCGATGTATACCCGCATGGCTTTCAACTGTTCCGCGCTCAGGCCTGGAAATACTGTCTGCAAGTTCCTGATCGCCGAGTCTTCTCGTATAGGCAGCGGCAGGTTGAACTGCTCCAACGCATAAACGAGTTGCTCGCACTCCTCATTGAAAGCCGTGATGGCCTGCAGATGGTGCTGCTGTGTGTAGCGGCCATCCACTGGCTTTTCATAAAGCCCGCGCATCAAGCCCCAATCGAGTAACACGTCGATCCCATAATTATCCAATACCGCCGCTTCGCCCGGCGTACTGGTGCTCAGCCGGCTGAGCCCCATAATTTCGGTGTAGCTCATGCGCCGCGAGCAACCAGGCCCACCTTGCCGCTCGGCAAACGTGACCCCCAGGCGAAAGTCGGCCCATTCCACCGAGCCTATCCGCATCGTGGAAGGGATATCCCGGACCAGAAACTCGGGCGCGCTACTGGCCAACAACAGATGCGCGGCCAGCGGTACCGTCTTTGGATCGAGCAAGGTGTTCTGAGCCAGTTGGGTCTCGATTTCAGCGCGTACCGATGCCATCGTCCGTCCACTGTTGGCGGGCTGATAGATGTCATAACCGGCAACGTTTCCAGGGCGCCGAGGCATCTCGGGGTCGATCTGCAGCAGAACCGCCGTGAGTTCCCACTGCTTGGCTTCGAGGGTTGATAAGTCATAAGTACCGGACGTGCCCTGAAAATACAGACTGCGAGCAGCGGCCTTGCCCCATTCCAGAGCTAACGGTTGGTCAAGTATCCGCTCCAGTATCTTGTCGGCGTTGGCACGCACCTCCTGCGGGGTGTGCTCATCGAGTACGCCTTGAAAATCCAAGGCGCGCAATAGACTCGGTTCGCTGCGACCGATGGCATCGTCGCTCAAGAGTTGCGCTATCAAGCGTTTGTCATTTTCAGACAACATGCCCGGTACCCATGGTCGTGCAAGCAATTGCGCGTAATTACCCAGCGCGGGGGCAGGCGCCACCGCAGCTTGCAACCAGCGAATGACATTGCGCACTTCCTTCGCGGTCTTGGGTACGAGGAAGCCGTGAGAAATCAGTACATCACGCACGGCAGCCTTGTCGGCACCGTCTGTGGCAAGCACCGACGTGGCGCCGATCGGCGTCTGCGCATCGGCCAGCGACACCTCTTCGTCGTCGGGTCGATTGCGAACCAGATCAGCCAGGCAACCTGCCAGGTATTGACGCTCGTCCAGCCGGTCGATGGTTTTTCTTGCCGCAAGGCTGCTGCCCTGCAGCCGGCCTTTTGTCTCGGTTGACCAACCGGACCATTCCTCCGCCAACAGATGTCCACGCACCAACGCCAACTCATCGGTATTCGTTGGCGGGGTGATGTCATGCCACTGCAAGACAGCATTGCGAGAAAACCGGTCGGACTGCTCCGGCACATAAGCCACCCCATTACCCGCCCTATCCAGCGCCGTGGCAGCGGCGCGCAATCGGGCCCCGACCTGCCACCAGCCAGAATCGTCGTTCAGAGTGAACGTCTTTCGCGTTCCCACGCGACCGCTTAAGACCAGCCCTGTGATCGAATCCGGTTTTACCACCACGGTGTCCAGGGCCATGCCTTTGCTCATAATCCACGCCTTGACTTCATCAGTATTGAACGCACTGCGCAAAGCGGCAAAGCCTGCGTAGAAAGTGCTGTCGGTGGGGATCTGGACGAGGGAATCCCACGCGTGGCGCGTGGCTGATGTCGCCAGCTCGTTACGCAGGCGGTGATCACCCTCGCTCGACGCCAAGGGCACAGGTTGCAGCGTCCATCGTCGGGGACTATCTACAGCAGGATTTGAGGCTGCTTCGCGCTTGCTGCGAACAACGGGGTCGGGGAAGGCGTTTGCCGCCGGGCTCACAGAATGTAGCGGCGGCGTAAACGCAAGGGTGTCGCGACTAGGGCTGATACTCGACATGTCTGTTTCCTCTGAACCAATCAAGGGCAGAGTTCTCGTCCCTAAGAACCGTCGAGAAACAACGTAGCAACCAACACAAGCTATGCGAGTAGGTAAACTCCCAAGACGGTGAAAACAGTCCTACAGAATACGGTACAGCAACCGCTCGATGCGCACTCGACTGACCCGGCGCAGGAACTTGCCCACCGCGGGTGGATAATCCACCAGCGTTTGCAACTGTTGGTAGCCCTCGATACGGGTTACGTGCTGGAAGATCTGGGCCAACTCGGTACGCCGCGGCGCTAGCCACTGCCCTTGTGGATCGTCGATCAGCAAGCCGTTTTCCAAATCGAGGCGAAACGCCCGAGGGTTGAGGTTGTTGCCGGTGAGCAAGGTGTAGCGCTCATCCACCCACATGCCCTTTAGATGGTAGGTGTTATCGCCGTCGCGCCATAAGTGCAGGTTCAACTGGCCGCTGTTGATCATCGGCTGATGCCGCTTGGCAAAGCGTCGCAGGCTGATCTCGTACAGGTACGGCAACGCCGCAATCACCTTGAAAGGTTCGGTGGGCGGAATGTAGAAATCGTTGGCGGTCTTGTCGCCCACCACGATGTCGATCTTTACACCGCGTGCCAGAGCGCGGTTGATCTCACGGGTCACCGGCAATGGGAGGTTGAAATACGGCGTGCAAATAGTCAGCTGCTGCTGGGCGCTGGCGATTAATTCGAGGATCACCCGGCTCAACGGGTTGTTCTTGCCGACGCCCAGCAATGGGCTGAGCGACAGATGGCCGTTGGGCAACTGCCCGGCCGTAGTGTCGTAGGCCGCATGCTTGAGACGGCTGCGCAGGTCGCCGATATCGTTGCGCAGGCTGCGAGTGGTGGGCGGGTTCGGCAGGTCCAGGCGATGCACGGCCTTGGACGCCACCAGGCCGTGTTCCACCAGGTGCTGCATCGAATCGGCCAGGGGTTGGCTATGGATCAGATGGTAACGGTCGAAGCGGTATTTATCGAACTTGTGCAGGTACACATTGTTCAGGCTGGCGCCGCTGTACAGCACGCTGTCATCGATCACGAAACCCTTGAGGTGCAACACGCCGAACAGCTCGCGGGTTTGCACCGGCACGCCGTACACCGGTACTTCGGTGGCGTGGCGCTGAGTCATCGCCTGGTACCAGGCGCTGTTGCCCGGTTGCTTGCCCGCGCCGATCAACCCGCGCTGGGCGCGCAGCCAATCAACCATCACCACGATGTCCAGTTCGGGCCGTGCGGCCTTGGCGGCATGCAGCGCGTCGTAGATTTCCTGCCCCGCCTCATCCTGCTGCAAGTACAAGGCAACGATGTATATACGCCGCGTGGCCTGGGCGATTTTCTCCAACAAGCAGCGACGGTAGGCGTCGGCGCTGGGCAGCACTTCAATGGCCTCGTTGGACAACGGGAAACCGCGCAGCTTGGGCAACAGGGAGCGTTTGAAGAACGACGGCATAGGGCTCGCAATGGGTCGAATCCGAAGAGGCCCAAAGCTTACACCATGAGGCTGCTCAGGTCTCGCAGTGGGCAATTCAAAAACCGGTTGACCATGAAGAACGATCGTTCTACTGTGCGAAACATGAACGATATCACTCAGAATGAAACCCGCGACATCATCCTCGACGTCACCGAAAAATTGATCTATCGCCACGGCATTGCTGCCACCGGCATGGACTTACTGGTGAAAACCGCCGGGGTGTCGAGAAAGAGTATCTACCGCTACTTCGCCAAGAAGGATGAGTTGGTGATTGCTGCCCTTCAACGCCGCGACGAGCGCTGGATGCAGTGGCTGCGCAGCGAAGTGGAACACAGCGACGACAGCGGCCAGCGCCTGCTGGAGCTGTTCAGCGCGCTCAAGCGCTGGTTCGGCTCGGCGGACTTTCGCGGCTGCGCCTTTATCAACACCAGCGGTGAAACCGGCGACGCCCAGGACCCGGTGCGCCTGTTGGCCAAGGCCCATAAACGCAAACTGTTCGAGTACGCACTCGAACTGTGCCAAGCACATGGCACTCCCGCCCCGGAGCAGCAGGCCGCGCAACTGCTGATCCTGATCGATGGTGCCATTACCGTCGCCCTGGTCATGGGTGATTCAACAGCTGCCGATAATGCGCAATGCATGGCGCGGACCTTACTGCAACTTTGAACTCACAGACCAGGCAACTTTCGACCCAACCTTAATTACTTTGAGGAGCCGCCCATGCCAGCCCAAGAAGACGTCCGTCCACCCCTGCCGCCGTTTACCCGCGATTCGGCCATCGAAAAAGTCCGCCTGGCGGAAGACGGCTGGAACTCCCGCGACCCACAACGCGTGTCTATGGCCTACACCCTGGATACGAACTGGCGCAACCGCGCCGAATTTGCCCATAACCGCGAAGAAGCCAAGCAGTTCCTGAGCCGCAAATGGGCCAAGGAGCTGGATTATCGACTGATCAAGGAATTGTGGGCCTTCACCGATAACCGCATCGCCGTGCGCTATGCCTATGAATGGCACGATGATTCGGGTAACTGGTTTCGCTCGTACGGCAATGAGAACTGGGAGTTCGATGAGAACGGCTTGATGGCCAACCGCTTTGCCTGCATCAACGATATGCCGATCAAAGAGAGCGAGCGCAAGTTCCATTGGCCGCTGGGGCGGCGCCCGGATGAGCATCCGGGCCTGTCAGAACTGGGGCTATAACCCCGATTCTGCAGACCGAATGAGATCCAATGTGGGAGCTGGCTTGCCTGCGAAAGCGGTCGTGCAGTAACAGATTCAGCGCCTGACACACCGCCTTCGCAGGCAAGCCAGCTCCCACACTTGGATCGCAGGGCATCAATTGGATCAACGTCTGCTGTCAACGCCCTCCCACACGTTTAGTCCTGATTCAGCCAGACCTACGGCAACGAAAACTGGGAGTCCGACGAGAACGGCTTGATGGCCAACCGCTTTGCCTGCATCAACGATATGCCGATCAAAGAGAACGAGCGCCAGTTCCATTGGCCGCTGGGGCGGCGCCCGGATGAGCATCCCGGCCTGTCAGAGCTGGGGCTATAACCCCGACTCTGCAGACCGAATGAGATCCAATGTGGGAGCTGGCTTGCCTAAGAAAGCGGTGGTGCAGTAATAGATTCAGCGCCTGACACACCGCCTTCGCAGGCAAGCCAACTCCCACATTTGGATCGCGGGGCATCAATTGGATCTGCCTCTGCTGTCAGCCCCACGTACGTTTAGTCCTGATTCAGCCCAACCCGATACAACACGCCGTCATCCTCATCAGTCAGCACATACAGAAAGCCATCCGGCCCCTGCCGCACATCGCGAATTCGCGCTTTCAATTCGCCCAACAAGCGTTCTTCGTGGATCACCTTGTCCCCCTCGAACTGCAACCGAATCAGCTCTTGGCTGGCCAGCGCGCCGATAAACAGGTTGTGCTGCCATGCCTTGAATCGGTCGGCGTCGTAGAACGCCATGCCACTGATGCCCGGCGATTTCTCCCAGACATGATGGGGCGCTACTGTGCCCTCTGCCGTTTTGCCCTTGGCTTCCGGAATCGGCAGCAGGGAATAGTTGATGCCATGGGTTGCCAACGGCCAACCGTAGTTCTTGCCGCGCTCGATGATATTGACTTCGTCGCCGCCACGGGGCCCGTGTTCATGTTCCCAGATCGTGCCGCTCCAGGGGTTCAGGGCCAGCCCCTGAGGGTTACGCTGCCCGTAGGACCAGATTTCCGGACGCACGCCGGGTTGACCGACAAAAGGGTTGTCGTCCGGCACGCGCCCATCCGGGTAGATGCGCACCACTTTACCTTGCAGCTTGTCCAAGTCTTGGGCCGTGGGGCGGTCGTTGTTCTCCCCGAGAGTCACGAACAGGTAGCCATCACGGTCGAAGGCCAGGCGCGAGCCGAAGTGGTTGCCAGTAGACAGCTTGGGCTCCTGGCGCAGTATCACCTTGAAGTCTTCCAAGCCGCTCAAGTCGGCCGCCAAACGCCCGCGCCCTACGGCTGTACCGGCCTTGCCGCCCTCGCCACCGCCTTCGGCGTACGACAGGTAAACCAGGCGGTCTTGCTTGAAGTCTGGCGACAGCACCACATCCAGCAACCCACCCTGCCCTTTGGCCCATACCTGCGGCACGCCCTTCAAGGGCGCAGACAGCTTGCCGTCCGGGCTCACAAAACGCAGGTTTCCAGGCAGTTCGGTCACCAGGAAACCTTGCTGGTCCGGCAAAAACGCCAGTGCCCACGGATGGTCAAGGCCCTTGGCAACCGGCGTGGCGGTGATGCTGCCTTGCTCGCTGGGGAACTGTTGGCTATCGGCGGCATACGCCGCGCTCAACGGCAGTAACGCGCTGGCGCACAGGGCGGCTAGCAGGGTTTTACTTACAAACATAAGGCGAAATCCTTAGCGGCGATTGCCGTTGGCATCATAGGTGGGCGCTTTGGGTACGGTGGCTGGTCGGCTGAGGGCCGCCTCCTGCTTGGGGTAGCGGTTGCCGATGCCGCCGTTTTCCAGCGTCGGCCGCGGGTTTGCCGGGACAGGCTGGATACTGCGAACTGCCGGTGCATTGGGCTGGGTGCCCTGCATGCTATTGGGGTTGGCCCGGTGAATAGGGCCGTAGTCGCTACGCCCTGGCAGGTTTTGCGCCTGGGCCAATGGCGCAAGGGCCAGGCCCAGCGCCAATGCTGAAAGATGACGTACACAACGGTTCATGGCCAAACCTCTCTATGCCAAGTACTACGTGCTTTCGATAACACGCTACGCCGTGGGTTCGCGTTGCGACACTAAATAGTTTCTCATCAGGTGTAACACGATCTGTCCGAGCATCTATCCGCCGAAACTTTTGCCGTGCTCTGCGAGTCACCAGCACACAGGCTCTTCGTTGAGGAATAACACCTATGCCACGGGCAATCTGGAAAGGCGCCATCAGTTTCGGCTTGGTTCACATCCCGGTATCGCTGGTCTCGGCGACCTCTTCACAAGGCGTCGACTTCGACTGGCTGGACAAGCGCAGCATGGACCCGGTGGGCTATAAGCGCATCAACAAAACCACCGGCAAGGAAGTCACCAAGGACAATATCGTCAAGGGCGTGGCCTTTGAAAAAGGACGCTACGTGGTGCTCAGCGAAGACGAAATTCGCTCGGCCCACCCCAAGTCCACCCAGACCATCGAAATCATCGCCTTCGTCGCCAGCGACCAGATCCCCCTGCAAAACATCGACACGCCCTACTTTCTCGCCCCGGATAAACGCGGCGGCAAGGTCTATGCACTGCTGCGCGAAGCGCTGAAAAAAACCGGCAAGGTCGCCCTGGCCAATGTGGTGCTGCACACCAAGCAGCATCTGGCTGCGTTGATGCCGCTGGAGTCGGCGCTGGTGCTGGTCATGCTGCGCTGGCCCGCCGAAGTGCGCAGCCTGGATGAGTTGGAGTTGGGCAGCGATGTGACAAAGCCGACCCTGGCCAAAGGTGAATTGGACATGGCCAAGCGCCTGGTGGAAGACATGAGCGCCGATTGGCAGCCCGATGAATACCGTGACAGCTTCCAGGACAAGATCAGGGCGTTGGTGGCGAAGAAGGCCAAGGCCGGCAAGATCGAAGATGTGGAAACGGCCGAAGGCGGCGAAGAGCGAAAATCCGCGGATGTCATCGACCTGACGGAACTGCTCAAACGCAGCCTGGCGGGTAAACCTGCGGCGAAAAAGAGCGTCGCGAAAAAGTCCAATAACAAGGCCTCTTGAGCCTGCCATAGACGGGAGAACGACATGGCAAAGCCCCTGAGCGAGTACAACCGCAAGCGCGATTTCAAGATCACCGCCGAACCCGCCGGCAGCTCACCCGCCAGCAAACGTAACGCTTCGGCCCTGAGCTTTGTGATTCAAAAGCATGATGCGCGCAACCTGCACTATGACTTTCGCCTGGAACTGGATGGCGTGCTGCTGAGCTGGGCGGTGCCCAAGGGCCCAAGCCTGGACCCGAGCCAGAAACGCCTGGCGGTGCATGTTGAAGACCACCCACTGAGCTATGGCAGTTTCGAGGGCAGTATTCCCGCCGGCCAATACGGTGCGGGGGATGTAATCGTATGGGACCGAGGCATCTGGCAACCCCACGATGACCCGCGCAAAGCCTACGCGGCGGGTAAACTCAAATTCACCCTGGTGGGTGAGAAACTCTCCGGTGACTGGGCGCTGGTACGTACCCGCCTCAAGGGCAGCGGTGACAAGGAGCAGTGGCTGTTGATCAAGGAAAACGATCAGCAGGCGCGCCCGGCCTCTGAGTTCGATATTGTCGAGGCCGAGCCCGCCAGCGTGCTCAGCGATGCGGTCGTGGGCAAGCCAAAAGCCAAGGCCAAGGCCAAACCCAAGGCCGCGCCAAAAGCCAAAGCGCCCAAGCGCAACGCTGCGCTGCCTGACGAGTTTGCCCCCCAACTGGCAACCTTGGTCGACCGCGCCCCCGAGGGTGATTGGCGCTACGAAATCAAGTTCGACGGCTACCGCATCATGGCGCGCATTCGCGACGGTGAAGTGCGCCTGTTCACCCGCAACGGCCACGACTGGACCGAGCGCCTGCCGCGTCAGTGCAAAGCCTTGCAAGCGCTCAAGCTCAAAGACAGTTGGCTGGATGGCGAAGTGGTCAGCCTGAATGGCGACGGGCTGCCGGATTTCCAGGCGCTGCAAAACGCATTCGATATCGGCCGCAGCCTGGACATCGTCTATTACCTGTTCGATGCACCCTTTTTGAATGGCCGCGACCAGCGCGAAGACCCGGTCGAGGAGCGTCGGGCTGCGCTTAAATCCGCACTGTCCGCCAGCCGAAGCAAACTGCTGCGCTTCTCCGAAGCCTTTGCCGCCAGCCAGCGCGATATTTTCGAGAGCGCCTGTGACCTGTCGCTCGAAGGCGTGATCGGCAAGCGCGCCGGCAGCCCCTACGTGTCGCGGCGCAGTGCCGACTGGATCAAGCTCAAATGCCGCCTGCGCCAGGAGTTCGTGATTGTCGGCTACACCCGCCCCCAAGGTTCGCGCAGCGGCTTTGGGGCGCTGCTGCTGGCGGTCAACGATGACACCGGCCTGGTATATGCCGGGCGCGTGGGCACGGGCTTTGATCAGGCGGCGCTGAAAACCATCTATGCCAAGCTCACGCCGCTCGAGCGCAAGGACTCGCCACTGCAAAAGCCATTGACCAGTGCCCAGGCCCGCGGCGTGCATTGGGTTGAGCCGAGCCTGGTAGGCGAAGTGCAATTTGCCGAATGGACCCGTGAAGGCGTGGTGCGCCAGGCCGCGTTTGTGAGCCTGCGCACCGACAAGCCAGCCTCGCAGATCATTCATGAACAGCCGCGCGCGGCCAAGTCGGTCAAGGCACCGCAGGCATCGAAAGCCGGTAAAGCGCAGGCAACGGTGAAGAACGTGAAAATCACTCACCCCGAGCGCATTATCGACAAGCACAGCGGCACGCAAAAACAGCAATTGGCACAGTTCTACACCGATATCAGCGAATGGATCCTGCCCTTTCTGCGCGCACGTGCCGTGTCCCTGCTGCGCGCGCCGGAAGGGATCGAAGGTGAGCAGTTCTTCCAGAAACACTCAGAGCGCATGGCAATACCCCACATCAAGCAATTGGACCCGGCGCTGGATCCAGGCCATGCGCGCCTGATGGAAATAGACAGCGTGGAAGCCCTGGTCGGCGCGGTGCAAATGGGTACGGTCGAGTTTCACACCTGGGGCGCTACCGCAGACAAGATTGAAACGCCCGACCTGTTCGTGCTCGATCTCGATCCGGACCCGGCCTTGCCCTGGAAAGCCATGCTGGAAGCGGCCCAACTGACTCTGTCGGTACTTGATGAGCTGGGCTTGCAGGCTTTCGTCAAAACCAGCGGCGGCAAGGGCCTGCACTTGATCGTGCCATTGGCCCGGCGCGATAACTGGGACACCGTCAAGGCATTCGCCAAAGCCATTGCCCAATTCATGACCCGCCAACTGCCCGAACGCTTTACCGCCACCAGTGGCCCCAAGAACCGCGTGGGCAAGATCTTTATCGATTACCTGCGTAACGCCCGCGGCGCCAGTACCGTGACGGCGTATTCAGTGCGGGCACGCCCGGGCTTGCCAGTGTCGGTGCCGGTGAGTCGAGAGGAGTTGAAAGGATTGCGCGGCGCCCAACAGTGGACAGTGGCGAACCTGCACCAACGGTTGCAGGCCTTGAAGGACGACCCGTGGGTGGGGTATGCCAATCGGCAGAAGATCAGCAAAAAAATGTGGGACAAGTTGGGCGCGCAACCCCCTGGGTGATCCGCGCCCTGAGCCAAGTCAGATAAGAATGAAGATCAGCGCCAGACCGGCAAAGATCGCCCACTTTTCCAGGTAGTAGCGCGTGCGGTTGCGCTTTTTGAGCTCCTTGCCACGCAGGCGAATCTTGTACAGCCGGGTGAAGGCACGGTTGAGGCCGCCGGTCTTGTCACCCTCATCGTTGGGCGAACCTGCGGCCGCCATCACATTGCGGCTGAACCAGCGATTGAACGCAGCCGCCCAGCGGTACTTCATCGGCCGTTCGATATCACAGAACAGTATGATGCGGTTCTGTTGGGTGGTGTTTTCCGCGTAGTGAATGTAGGTCTCGTCGAACATCACCGGCTCGCCGTCGCGCCAGTAATAGCTTTCGCCGTCCACGTTGATGTAGCAGCCTGGATCGTTAGGCGTATCCAGCCCCAGGTGATAGCGGTACGAGCCCGCATACGGGTCGCGGTGACGCACCAGCTTGGAGCCCGGAGGCAGTTCGGCGAACATCGCGGCCTTGATCGAGCCGATGCTTTGCACCAGCTCGGTGGTGCGTGGGCACAGCTTCATCGCCGAGGGGTGACTGTCGCCGTACCACTTGAGGTAGAAACGCTTCCAGCCGGTCTTGAAAAACGAGTTGAACCCTACGTCGTTGTATTGCTCCGAGCGTTTGATCTCACCCGCCCGCATCAGATTCTGGCCTTCTTCGCGGATCTCTTCCCAGTGCTCCTGCAATGGGCTCAGGTCTGGAAAGTCGCTGGGCGAAAGGTAGGGACGGCTGGGCTGCTTGGAGAACAGGTACAGGAAACAGTTGATCGGCGCCAGGAACGTCGAGTGATCACTAAGCTGGCGACCCAGCTTGTGTCGCACCCGACCACGCAGGTGTACATACGCAATGGAAGCAACGTAGAGAGCAACAATGATGAGTTTCAAGGGATTCGTCACACGTCAGGGAGAGAACAGGCTGCTCCTGCGGGCCCACAACGGCCGAGGATGGATAAGCAGCACCTGAAATCACAATTCACATACAGGTGACACGGCCGGCGGGATAACCGCCTGCGTGCGACCATTGGCAGTTATTTAGCCACACTTTGTAACCAAAGGTTAACTAAGAATTGTGAAAAGCTGTCTATTGAGTGTGCTGGGGGTAGGAGCAGGCAGGCCCTTGAGCCTGCCTGTTTGAGGGCGTTTGAAGGGTTAAAGCGGCGAATCTTTACCCTCGCGGCGATCCCCTAATGCCGTATAGGGCACGGCCTGAGTGCGGCTGCGAACGAAGTAGCGGATCAGCGCAATCATCAGGCCCAGCAGCAGACCTCCGACAAGGCTCAACGCGATAACCAGCGGCTTTTTCGGCTTGATCGGCGACAGAGGCTCCTGGGCTCGACGGTCAATGGTCACCAGCTTGAGGTTGCTCATATCGATATTCAAACCACGCAACCTGGCGACTTCAGCGCGAAGCGGCTCGACGTCCTGCAAGAAGATGTCTTCATTGCCACGCTTGCGCAGTACCTCAACCTCGCGGTTGCTTTCCAACAGTTGCAAGTCTTTGCCGATCTCGGCAATGCGCGGGTTGGTGAAATCGTCGCTGGTACGCTGCTGCAATGCAGCGCGTTCGGCTTCCAGCGCCTCGGTCCCCATGAAATACAGCGGAATCTTCTGGTTGTTCACCTCGGTCCGCATGACCTGGCTCGAACCTGTGCGGGTGGAGTCGGCCATAGAGGACGGCGTTGTTGGTGTACGAATGCCCATGGACTTGGCGATGCTGATAGCTTCGGCCAACTCGGCGAGGCGGTTGGTGCGTTCCATCTTCATCTGCAGGCGCAGGGCGCTGAGTTCATCCTGCAGTTGGGCACGCTTGAGCCGGTCAGCTTCCAGCAGCTTGGCGATTTTCGATTCTTTATCGGTATCGTAATTGGCGCGGGCAGCGTCGATCTTGCCCTTGAGCTCGCTCAAGCGGTTATTGACGATAACCTTCAGGTCGGCACCCACCTGCTGACGCTCGGCGGCGATGGCGTAATCCACAAAACCGTTGAGGATCGCCACACCATCGACGTCGGTCGGGTATTGCAGCTCCAGACGGATATAACTGCTCAACGAATCGGACTTCTTGGGGTCAGGCAAAATCAGATTGACGGAATTGCGGTTGAACGCCTCAAAGCTCTGCTCAAGGGTTTGCCCCGGTTTCTTGAACGCCTTGAACAACTCCTCATGATCCTTGAAGAACCCCAGGCGCGCATCATAGGAATCCAACTGCGCGCCCACCTTGAGCAGCGCATCGGCAGGCGGCAACTTATATACTTCCGAACGGTTCAAGGCGTCCAACTCGTTGATAGCCGCAGGCCGTAACACACTGCTGACCTCATAGGTCTTGGGTGCCAGGAAGGCATAACCTGCGCCTAATACCCCGGCCAGAAGCGTACACCCGACCACCAGCTTTTTTTGTCGCCAGATGGCGTGAAACAATTCAAATAAATCAATTTCATCAGACGCTGCGGAAGGCGGAAGCGGGGAAGTACGATTCAAAATAAGAACACCTTAAAATAATACTAAAAGGCCATCATTCTCAGAAGTCTGAATGACTTCAAAAATCAGGGACAACGCCCTGGATACGGCAGACCAGTGGCGATGTGACCACTCAGTCCCCTGAAATATCCCACAAACTTAGGGATTATTTCGGTTTCATTTCGGTGAGTAAGCCAAATCACACAGCCATGTCAGACTGATCTGTCTGCAAGCGTAGTCAATCCAACATGAAAAAGCTTTCAAATACCTGTCTTATAAAGAAAAAAATTTCGCCTACAGGTGGAACAGTGTCAGCCTCACTACAATTGAACATTTTTTTGAACAGCAATAAGGAGTTTGCATGTCACCCCTTTCCGCTTCGGACTTTCGCGCACTGCAAGGCACTTGGGAACAAACAGCCCTTGAAGACAGTGGCGTGCTCAACCCCGTGGATGCCCACAGCGCGCCGGGAGCAACGACGACAATTGCGGGGGATCGATTCGAAGTGACCACGGTCAGTGGCGAAATATTGCTGGCGGGTCGGTTCGAGCTGGACGCCAGTACCACGCCCAAAAGCATCACCTGGACGGACGCCATCGGCGAAGATGCAGGCAAGCAACTCCCCGCCAGTTACCGGCTCGACGGCGATGATTTCGTGTTTATCGCAGCGCATGAGGGCATGCCCAGGCCCACCGTGTTCAGCACCGGCCCGGGGCAAACCATGCGCACCTTTGTGCGGCGGTCTTGATCAAATGTGGGAGCTGGCTTGCCTGCGATAGCAGTGGGTCAGTCAACTAATCTGTCACTGATACACCGCTATCGCAGGCAAGCCAGCTCCCACAGGTTGGAACGCGGGGCGTCAGGCAGATAGGCGGTGGCTGGCAGGCCGTTACGGGAGCAAGCTCCCTCGCCACAGGTGGACATATAAGACGTGGCTATCCGATTTGATCACGGCATTTTCACAAGGCCTTCACTTTTCGACCTATAAGGTCAGGCCTACCTACTCCAGTGAATCACTTGGCCCGCCCTCTCCTCGCGGGCCTTTTTTTGCGTGCGCAAACCTTGATTAGCCATTACGCCTGATCGCTGTCATGGTAAAGCACAGGGGCAGTTGCGCGGCCTGATGCTCATATTGATCGTAGAGTTCTTCCCGGTTGGAATGCGGGTATTCCTGCAAATGAGCGATCTGCATCTGCGCTGCGATAGCCCCGCTGACCACACTGCCCAGGGTATGTACATACCAATAGGAGGTCGGCCCGGGCCGCTCATCCTTCCCTTCATAGACAATTGCCTCCTGCAGCACAAAGGGTTCACGCTGGAAGTAAGAACTGGCAGGCAGCATAGGTTTGGCCCCACAGGGGTCAAACATCTCAAGAAAGGGATGGGTTTCGTACATGACCAACGTACCGCCGGGCTTCAGCACACTGGCAACCTGGCGCATGAACAACGCTACATCCGGCATCCAGCCCAGCACGCCGATGGTCACCAGGGCAATATCGAACCGTGCCTGCAAACGCTCGGGCAAATGGTGGATATCGGTCTCAATGAACTCAGGGCTGTGTGGCGAGGCCTCGGCCAACTCCCGCGCCTGTTCAAGAAACGCCCGGGATTGATCAACCCCCACCACCGAACGGGCGCCCAAGCCATACAACGAAAGGCTTTCGCGCCCGTTGTTGCAGCACAATTGCACCACGTCCTTGCCCACCACGCCGACCTCTTGCAGCAAGGTGGTGATGGTCGGGTCAAGGCAGGAAAAATCAGGCTCGGCTACCGAGTCCAGCAGTGCCGCCCAGGTCGCGGTGTCTTTATGCAACCCGGCGGATTCGTCCCAGGCATTTCTATTGCTGGCGATCGCCTCTTGCGCTGAGGGCATGTCCATTGCTTCTCCAGAAATTCATTCCAGTGGGCTTCGGAAAGTAAATTAAATGCGCGCAGGAGGAAACCCTGGCCCACCGCGAAACTTATCGCCCAGCCCACCGGTCATTATCCCAACGCGCGCTCAGCCCCTGAACGCCGCTCTTGAAGGTCGCACCGTGGCCCGTCATTCAGACCTGCGCATCGCTTTATCCCTGGACAGCCTGAACTTCTTTCTTGCCGATGTGCGCGACGGTCTCGGACCGTACCTGGCGATCTATCTGTTGGCCGTCCATCAATGGGAGCCGGCCAGCATTGGCGTGGTCATGACCCTCGCAGGCATCGCTGCCTTGCTGACCCAAGGCCCCGCGGGTGCGCTGATCGACCGCACTCGCAGCAAACGCGCGGTGGTTGCCATTGCCGCGCTATTGGTGACGGGCAGTTGCCTGATGCTGCCTTTCGTCAGTTCATTTGGCTGGGTGGCGCTGACCCAAGCTGCCAGCGCCGTAGCTGCCTCTGTCTTTGCTCCGGCAATTTCCGCCATTTCGCTGGGGATCACCGGGCCGCGTGCCTTCACCCGGCGTACCGGGCGCAACGAGACTTTCAACCATGCCGGCAATGCCGTGGCCGCATTGCTGGCCGGCGGGCTGGCCTACCTGTTCGGGCCGGTGGTGGTGTTCTACCTGATGGCGTTTATGGCCGTCGCCAGTGTCATTGCGGTCAGTTGCGTGCCGGCCGAGGCGATTGACCATGAGGTCGCCCGTGGTTTTGATCCGGCCCATCACACCGACCACGAACAGCCCTCGGGGCTTAACGCGCTGCTCACCAACCAACCGCTGCTACTGTTCGCCATCTGCTGCGCACTGTTTCACCTGGCCAATGCCGCGATGCTGCCGTTGGTCAGTCAGAAACTGGCGCAGATCAATCTGCAGATGGCTACCCCGCTGACTTCAGCCTGCATTGTCGCCGCACAGTTGGTGATGGTGCCGATGGCCTGGCTGGTCGGGCTCAAGGCCGATATCTGGGGGCGCAAGCCACTGCTGCTTGCCGGTTTCCTGATACTGCCGTTGCGTGGCGTGCTCTATACCCTATCCAGCGACCCATATTGGTTGGTAGCCGTGCAGATGCTCGACGGTATCGGCGCTGGTATTTTCGGCGCCCTGTTCCCGGTAATCGTCAAGGACCTTACCCAAGGCACTGGCCGCTTCAACGTCAGCCTGGGCGCCCTCTCCACCGTATTCGGCCTGGGCGCGGCACTCAGTAACAGCCTGGCCGGCTTCGTGGTGCAGCAGGCTGGCTACAACGCGGCCTTCCTGACGTTGGCAGCGGTTGCAGCCGCTGCCTTGATGCTGTTGTGGCTGGCTATGCCTGAGACATTGGCAAAACCATCCTTCGCTCGCCATACAACTGTCGCCTGACATATGCGACAATGCGCGCCAAATTCCAACACACATCCCCAATTTTGTGTTCAGCGACCGGGTTTCGCGCCTTGATGTCGCTGTTGACGCATGCCTGAAGGCACCTGCCGTCACGCTCGCAACCCATTGATAGGTAAAGTAATTGATCTCCACAGCTAACATCACCATGCAGTTCGGCGCCAAGCCGCTCTTCGAGAACGTCTCGGTCAAGTTCGGCGCCGGCAACCGCTATGGTCTGATCGGTGCCAACGGTTGCGGCAAGTCGACCTTCATGAAAATCCTCGGTGGCGACCTCGACCCGTCCGGCGGCCAGGTCATGCTGGAGCCGAATGTGCGCTTGGGTAAACTGCGCCAGGACCAGTTCGCCTACGAAGAATTCACCGTGCTCGACACCGTGATCATGGGCCACGAGGAGCTGTGGAAGGTCAAGGCCGAACGCGACCGCATCTACTCGCTGCCGGAAATGAGCGAAGAAGACGGCATGGCCGTGGCCGAGCTGGAAACCGAGTTCGCCGAGATGGACGGCTACACCGCCGAATCCCGCGCCGGCGAGCTGCTGCTGGGCCTGGGTATTCCCCTGGAACAGCATTTCGGCCCGATGAGCGAAGTGTCCCCAGGCTGGAAGCTGCGCGTACTGCTGGCCCAGGCGCTGTTCTCCGACCCGGAAGTGCTGTTGCTCGACGAACCGACCAACCACTTGGACATCAACACCATCCGCTGGCTGGAAAACATCCTGACCCAGCGCTCCAGCCTGATGATCATCATCTCTCACGACCGTCACTTCCTGAACAGCGTGTGCACCCACATGGCTGACCTGGACTACGGCGAGCTGCGCCTGTTCCCGGGCAACTACGACGAGTACATGACCGTGGCGACCCAGTCCCGCGAGCAATTGCTGTCGGACAACGCCAAGAAGAAAGCGCAGATCTCCGAACTGCAATCCTTCGTCAGCCGCTTCTCGGCCAACGCCTCGAAAGCCAAGCAGGCGACCTCCCGTGCCAAGGCGATCGACAAGATCCAGCTGGCCGAAGTCAAGCCGTCGAGCCGTGTGAGCCCGTTCATCCGTTTCGAGCAGAACAAAAAGTTGCACCGCCAGGCGGTCATGGTCGAAAAGATGGCCAAAGGTTTTGACGGCAAGCCACTGTTCAAGGATTTCAGCTTCCAGGTTGAAGCCGGCGAGCGCGTGGCGATCATCGGCCCCAACGGTATCGGCAAGACCACCCTGCTGCGTACCCTGGTCAACGAACTGACCCCGGACGCCGGCAGCATCAAGTGGACCGACGCCGCCGAACTGGGCTACTACGCCCAGGACCACGCCCACGACTTCGAAGACGACGTGAGCCTGTTCGACTGGATGGGCCAGTGGACCCAAGGCGAGCAAATGATTCGTGGCACCCTGGGCCGCATGTTGTTCTCCAACGACGAAATCCAGAAGTCGGTCAAAGTGATCTCCGGTGGTGAACAAGGTCGCATGCTGTTCGGCAAGCTGATTCTGCAAAAGCCCAACGTGCTGATCATGGACGAACCAACCAACCACTTGGACATGGAATCCATCGAGGCGCTCAACCTGGCGCTGGAGAACTACCCGGGCACGCTGATCTTCGTCAGCCACGACCGCGAGTTCGTATCGTCCCTGGCCACCCGCATCATCGAGTTGAGCCCAAGCGGCGTGATCGACTTCAGCGGCACCTATGACGACTACCTGCGTAGCCAGGGTGTGGTGTTCTAAGAACAGCACTTAGCTGCAAGCAAAAGCCCTGTCCCTGTGACAGGGCTTTTTGCATACGCTCTACTACTGTAGGAGCGAGCTTGCTCGCGAAAAACCTGAGGACGCCGCGCAGAATCAGGCAACCCGCGTTATCGTTGACGTTCTTCGCGAGCAAGCTCGCTCCTACAGTAATGCGGGATATGCCATGATGCTTTACCGCCCGCCAGCGATTGAGTATTCATGCCTGCCGCCCCCTCCTCCCTGTCGATCACCCTGCAGATCGTTTCCATCGTTTTCTACACCTTCATTGCCTTTATCTGCATCGGCCTGCCGATAGCGGTGATTCCAGGCTATGTGCACGAGCAACTGGGTTTCAGCGCCGTGGTGGCCGGGGTGACCATCGGTTCGCAGTACCTTGCCACACTGCTCAGCCGTCCGATGGCCGGGCGGATGTCGGATAACGTCGGTACCAAACGCGCGATCGTGCTAGGCCTGGCCGGCATTCTGATCAGCGGTGTACTGACCTTTATCGCCACGCTGCTGGAAAGTCTGCCGAGCTTGAGCCTGGGTATTCTGATCGCCGGTCGCCTGTTACTCGGCGTGGCCCAGGGCCTGATTGGCGTGGGGACCATCAGTTGGTGCATGGGCGCGGTGGGCGCCGAGCACACCGCACGCTCGATTTCCTGGAATGGCATCGCCTCCTACGGCGCGATTGCGATTGGTGCGCCACTTGGCGTGGTGATGGTGGCTGATTACGGCTACACCAGCCTCGGTCTTGCCCTGGCGGTGTTGGCGTCGTTGGGACTGGTGCTGATCCGCAATAAACCGTCGGTGCCGGTGGTACGTGGCGAGCGGCTGCCGTTCTGGGCGGTGTTCGGGCGTATCTCACCGTTCGGCGCCAGCCTGTGCCTGGCTTCGATTGGCTACGGCACGTTGACGACCTTTATCACCCTGTATTACCTGAATCGTGGCTGGGCCGGTGCGGCGTATTGCCTGACGGTATTTGGTGTGTGCTTTATTCTCTCGCGCCTGGTGTTTATCTCCGCCATCAGCCGGTTTGGCGGGTTCACCGCCGCCATCGCCTGCATGATCATCGAAACCCTGGGCCTGACGCTGCTGTGGCTGGCACCGTCTACCAGCGTGGCCTTGATCGGCGCAGGGTTGACCGGTTTTGGTTTGTCACTGGTTTACCCGGCGCTCGGCGTGGAAGCTATCAAGCAAGTGCCGGACAGCAGCCGCGGCGCGGGGCTGAGTGCGTATGCGGTATTTTTCGACCTGGCCCTGGCGATTGCCGGGCCGTTGATGGGCGCCGTGGCGTTGAATCTTGGCTACGGCTGGATATTCTTCTGCGCCGCGTTGCTGTCGGTCAGCGCGCTCGCGCTGACCGTACTGCTCAGGCGCCGCGCCTACTGATCAGCCGTCTGCAGGCCGGCACGCGTTGCCTCACCGAGGGTGCGACTGAAAAAGCGCCCGGCCTCGGAGACCATATCGCGGTGAATCCCTTCGCGGTCGATACCATCGGCATCGGTGCAGATGCCTGGCATTGTCGCCAGTTGATCACTGTCGCACGGGGCCATGAATACAAAGTGCCCTGCCCCGGCCAACAGCTTGAAGTCCGGCGGCTCTGGCAGTTTGCGCGCCAGGGCGGCGGCGTTTTTGTCCACTGCCACCAACTGGTCGCCATCGCCACTGTAGAGCAGCACTGGCACATGCACGTCCGCCAGGGTATGGCGGCCAAACATCAAGCTCAGCGGCGCCATCAGCATCAACGCATGGATGCGCGGGTCAGCCTGGGGTTGCAAGTCGTCGCGATCAACCACCAACTCGCCCTTGGTGGTGCACGCGTCGCGGTCTTCGGGGCGTTCCTGGCAGTAGCGGCGCAGACGTTCGAAATCCGGTTTGGCGCCCGCCAGGATCAATGCCGTTTCGCCACCGGCGGAATAACCGATGACGCCGATCTGATCGACATCGACAAAGGGCGACAGCATCGGATCGGCCAGGGTGGCGGTGATCGCCTGGGATATCTGGATCGGCCGGCCATACAGATTACTTACGGTGCCCAGGCGGCTGTGGTCCTTATAGTTGTCGCCGGGATGCAGGACCGCCACCACTACGAATCCCTTACGCACCAGTGACGTAGCCAGATCGTGCAGGGCCAGGGGCGTGCCGGTGTTGCCGTGGGACAGCATCAGCATCGGAAAACGGCCGATAGCAACCTTGGCATCTTCACTGGCCGCGACCTGATAGGCGCCCAGCGGCGTGGTGCGTTCGGTATCGGTGGAAGGGTAAAACGCGATGGCCTTCATCGGCTGCGAATCCAGCGGGTCGAGCACACTCATGCGATGAAACCCCACACTCCAATGGGGGTGCGGTGCCGGCGCGGCGAGCACTGAAACCAGGCCGCCCAACAGCGAAAGTACCAAAACAGCACAAAGACGCATCATGGGGACGTCCACCTTTGCTGCACAAGAACCGGCCTGTCGAATAAAAAGTCCAGGGTATCGAAGGGATGTGTGCATAACCTGGGCCACAACGAAAAAACTCCGTACTCCGCTCGCGTTCAGGCGATCAGAATACAGAGTTTAGGCGCTCGGTTTCAGAATGAAACCGAGGACAGGGCAAATTTACATAAGCCTTACGCAGCGGCGAACAGTTGCTCGTTGATGCGCACGTTGGCGTCGCTCATGGCTTTGCTGCGCACTTCATCACCGTAGGCCAGGCCTTCAGCGCGCACGATCTCAATGTCGGTGATGCCCAGGAAGCCGAACAGCAGCTTCAAGTAGCCTTCGTGGGCAGCGCCCGAAGCCTGGTCGGCATGCAGGCCGCCGGCGGTGGAGACAATAATGACTTTTTTGTTGCCGCACAGGCCTTCAGGGCCGGCTTCGGAGTAACGGAAGGTCTGGCCGGCCACTGCGATGCGGTCGATCCAGGCTTTCAATTGGGTTGGGATGGTGAAGTTGTACATCGGCGCACCGACTACCACCGCATCGGCGGCGAGAAACTCAGCCAGCGACGATGCACTCAGTTCAGCCTCGTGCTTTTGCGCCGCATCGCGCAGTTCCGCAGCAGTGCCCAATGCGCCCAAGGTAGCGCCGGAGAAATGGTTGATGCCTTCGCTGGCGAGGTCGCGGTAGGTCACTTCCACACCCGGCTGCGCGGCTTGCCATGCCTTGACCACACCGGCGCTGAGCTGACGGGAGGCCGAGTTGTCGCCGAGGATGCTGGAATCGATGTGCAACAGTTTCATGATGGATCTCCGAGGTGGGATCGACAGTGGCGATCAGATGGTGGTGATGCTACGCATGAAACCAATGGTCGATAAGCCAGCTGAAATGCGATAGTTTGTCCCACTGACAGGACAATAGGCCCACCATGCAAGACCTCAACGACCTCTACTATTTCGCCAAAGTCGTCGAAGCCGGCGGTTTTGCTGCGGCTGGCCGGCTGCTCGGCATTCCCAAATCCAGGCTTTCACGGCGCATTGCCGAACTGGAAGACCGCCTGGGTGCACGCTTGCTGCAACGCACCACCCGGCAACTGACGCTCACCGCCGTCGGCGAACGCTACCTGCGCCACTGCCAGGCCATGCTGCTTGAAGCGGAAATGGCCGACGAGGCCGTGGCCAGTATGTCCAGCGAACCACGGGGGCGCTTGCGGGTCAGTTGCCCGGTGGGCCTGGCCCAGCAGATCCTGCCGGAGCTGGTAGCCGGTTTTTTGGCCGCGCACCCGTTGGTGCAGTTGGACATGACCCTGGTGAATCGCCGCGTCGACCTGGTGGCCGAAGGCATTGATGTAGCGCTGCGCGTACGCGAACTGGGCGACGAAGACCCGTTGCTGGTCACCAAACGCCTGCGCCAGGCGCATACCGTGCTGGTGGCCAGCCCCGTTTTCATGCGTGAGCGGCGGGTCGAAACCCTGGAAGACCTCAAGCAGTTGCCAATCCTTGGCGCACTCGAGGCGGACCGAATGGTGCACCAACGCATCATCGACCCCCAGGGCAATATGCACGAGCTAGTGATGGAGGCGCGCCTGGGCATCGAAGACTTTATCGTGCGCAAGGCCAGCGCAATGATGGGTGTGGGCTTTACGGTGCTGCCAATGATGTACTGCGAAGAAGAACTGGCCAGCGGCCGGCTGGTGCAACTGCTGCCGCAATGGTCATTGCCAGGCGGCTGGCTGCAGGCGGTCTACCCGCACCGGCGCGGCGTGCTGCCGGCCATCCGGGCCTGGATCGACTATCTGGAAGAAGGCTTCAAAGGCTGTGGAGATCGGCTGTTATGAGCATGACGGAAGAACAAGTCGCACGTTTCTGCCTGAGCCTGCCAGGCGCACGGGAAGACTATAAATGGGGTGGCGTGCGGGTGTTCTCGGTTGCTGGCAACAAGATGTTCGCCTTGCAGAACCTGCGCGGTGAGTCGCTGGCCTTCAAGGTCGACAAAGAACTGTTCCTGGGTCACGTCGACCGCCCGGGCATTCACCCGGCGCCTTACCTGGCGAGGGCGCAGTGGGTCATCATGAACACGCCCTACCCTTTGGGCGCAGAGGAACTGCGTGGCCTGTTGCAGCGCTCCCACCAGTTGGTGGTGAGCAAGCTGCCCAAGCGCACACAGATTGGCTTGCGGCTAGAGGATTGACAGCAAGGTGCCGTCGAGGAACAGCTGGTCCAGCCAGAACACCTGGTGCAACAGCACAATCACCCAGAACAACACCTGGTAAGACACCTTGCGCGTCTTGTGCCGGAACACCTGTTGGGCGATCAACGCCCCTGGCCAACCGCCCGCCAACTCCACCGCATGCAGGATGTTTTCCGGGGTGCGCCAGCCTTCGGTCTGCGCCTTGCGCTTATCGCTCCAGTACAAGAAGAACGCCACCACGCTGACCACGCCATAGGCCATCAACGGAATTACCGTTTCGCCGCGGTACCACAGCAACGCAGAGCCCAGCAGCGGCGCGGCACACAGCAGTACAAAGATCAGCGCCTTCAGGCGTGGGTGCTGGATAGTCATGGCTTGACCGCAGTCCAGTCGATCCAGCCGAACTGCCAGGTCGCCAGGATCACCAGGCCGAACGCAATGCGGTACCAGGCAAACGCCGCGTAGCTGTGGCTGGCGATGAACTTGAGCAGGGCCTTGACCGCAATCATGGCGAAGATGAACGAGGTGACAAAGCCAATGGCGAACACCGGCAGGTCCGCGGGCTGGAACAGGTCACGGTATTTATAGCCCGAGTACACCGCCGCACCGACCATGGTCGGCATCGCCAGGAAGAACGAGAACTCGGTAGCTGTCTTGCGCGACAGGCCGAACAACAGGCCGCCGATGATCGTTGCACCGGAGCGCGAAGTGCCCGGGATCATCGCCAGACACTGGGCCAGGCCGACCTTGAGGGCGTCTTTCCAGGTGATGTCGTCGACGGTTTCAGCCCGCACTGCATGTTGGCGGCGCTCGGCCCACAACATGATCACGCCACCCACTACCAGGGCAGTCGCTACAGTGATCGGGTTAAACAGGTAGTGCTTGATCAGGTCGGCAAAAATCACCCCCAATACCACCGCCGGCAACACGGCGATGATCAGGTTGACGGTAAAGCGCCGGGCCTTGGGCTGGGTCGGCAGGCCAATGACCACGTCAAAGATCTTGCGTCGAAACTCCCAGACTACCGCCAGGATCGCGCCCAGCTGGATGATGATATTGAAGGCTTCGAAACGCTCGCCGCCAAAATTGATCAGGTCGGCGACGATGATCTGGTGGCCAGTGCTGGAGATCGGCAAGAACTCCGTAAGCCCCTCGACGATGCCGAGAATCAATGCCTGTATGGCGGTCCAAAAATCCATGCTGTCTCCAAAGGTCATGCGCGTGGCATGCCTCATAGTCTTTTTTAAGTTCACTGACGACGAGCGCACACAAGCGCCCGCGGTTGATTCTCAACGCCGGTCTGCAAAAATTCCGTGAAAAATCAGGCAGTACTCAGGTTTTTCGATTCCGGGCCGAAAGCCTATCAGACACGCCGGAAATCTCGAAGCAGCACCACAATTATAAAGAGCAGGGAGTGACAGGACGATGAACAGTTTGCGCAGCATGTCGATCAGCCGCCGCCTTTGGCTGATCCTGATAGTCGCCGTGTTGATGCTGCTGGCCTTGGGGCTGTTGATGCTCAACCAGATCCACGGCGACCTCTACCAGGCCAAGCGCCAGCAGACCCAGCACGTGGTACAGACCGCCAGTGGCGTACTCAGCTATTACCAGAACCTGGAGAAAACCGGCGTACTGACCCGTGACGCCGCGCAACAACAGGCCCTGAGCGCGGTGCGCGGCCTGCGTTATGACCACGATGATTACTTCTGGATCAACGACCTCACCCCCGTGATGATCATGCACGCGGCCAACCCCAAGCTCGACGGCCAGAACCTCTCGGCGATTCGCGACCCGGACGGTTTCGCCGTGTTCAACGAATTCGTGAGCCTGGCCAAGGCCAAGGGAGCCGGCATCGTCAACTACCGCTGGCCGAAGCCCGGCGCCGAAGCGCCGGTAGAGAAAACCTCGTACATCCAACTGTTCGAGCCCTGGGGCTGGATTATCGGCTCCGGGGTCTACGTGGACGATGTGCAGGCTGAATTCAGGGGCCAGGTGTGGAAAGCCTCGGCCATTGGCCTGGGCATTGCGTTGATGATGGCCGTGCTGGTGGTGTTGATCGCTCGCAGCATCGTGCAGCCGTTGCAGGCGGCGGTGAATGCCATGGGTAATATCGCCAGCGGCGAAAGCGACCTGACCCACAGCCTCGACACCCACGGTCGTGACGAACTGACCGCACTGGCCCAGCACTTCAATAGCTTCACCGCCAAGCTGCGCCAGGTTGTCGGCCAGTTGCAGGTGTGCGCGAACGCCCTGGGCCAGTCGTCCACCGAGCTGGGCCACAACGCCAGCCAGGCCCATGACCGCAGCCAGCAGCAATCGCAGCAGATGGAACTGGTGGCCACCGCCATCAATGAAGTCACTTACGGCGTGCAGGACGTAGCGAAGAATGCCGAACACGCCGCCAGCGAAATGCGCGATGCCCAGGCTCAGGCACAACAGGGCCAGGTCAACATCGACGGCAGCTTGCAGCAGATCGACCAGCTCTCCACCACCATCAACCAGGCTGTAGAGGTGATCCGCACACTCTCCAGCGAAAGCACGCAGATCGGCGGGGTACTGGAGGTGATCCGCTCCATCGCCGACCAGACCAACCTGCTCGCCCTCAACGCCGCCATCGAAGCCGCCCGCGCCGGGGAGCAAGGCCGTGGGTTTGCGGTGGTCGCCGATGAGGTGCGGCTGCTGGCCCAGCGCACGCAGAAATCCACCGCCGAGATCCAGGTAATGATCGAGCGCCTGCAAGGTCACTCGGAAGCGGCGGTCAAGGTCATCAGCGACAGCCACAGCGCCTCGCAACTGACCATCGAGCAAGCCGGCCAGGCCGGTGCAAGCCTCACCGCCATCGGCCAGGCACTGCACAACCTCAACGGTCTGAACGCCTCGATTGCCAGCGCCACCCTGCAGCAGGCCCATGTGGTGGAAGACATCAACCAGAACGTCACCCAAGCGGCCGGGCTGTCCCACAGCACGGCGCTGGCGGCGGAGCAATCGAGCGTGGCGAGTGCGCAGTTGCGTGGTTTGAGTGAGCAGCTTGATGGGTTGCTGCGCCAATTCCGAATCTAGCGCTGATTGGCCTTTTGTAGGAGCGAGCTTGCTCGCGAAAAACCCATAGGCACCGCGGTTATTCAGACAATACGCGGTAACCTTGACGATCTTCGCGAGCAAGCTCGCTCCTACAAAGGGCAATGACGCATTGCTGTGTTTGATGATCGGTGAGCTCTGGGTACAATCACCGCCCTCTCCCACTCTCCCAAGGATCCACCATGTCCGGGCTTGAACTGTTCGCCGCCGCCCTGGGGGTGATCGCTGTCTGGCTGACGGTCAAACAAAACCCCTGGTGCTGGCCCATCGGCCTGGTGATGGTGTTGCTCTACACCTGGGTGTTTTTCGAGGTCAAGCTCTACTCGGACATGCTGCTGCAAGTGGTCTACGCGGCGCTGCAAGTTTACGGTTGGTGGCAGTGGACCCGCGCTGGCGAGGTCAAGCAAGGCCGCCAGGTCACCAGCCTGAAAGCGCCGGCAATCATGGCCAGCCTGGCTGTGGGCGCCGTCGGCAGTCTGCTGCTGGGCGCCGCCATGGCCCACTGGACTGACGCCGCCCAGCCCTGGCTCGACGCCGCCCTCACCGGCTTCAGCCTGGTCGCGCAGATGTGGATGGCGCAAAAACGCGTGCAGTGCTGGCCGTTGTGGATTGTGGTGGATGTGATCTTCGTCGGTCTGTTCCTCTACAAAGGCCTCTATCTCACGGCTGCACTCTATGCATTGTTTACCGTGATTGCCGTGCAAGGCTGGCGCGAGTGGCGCGCCGACCCGGCGTTACGCGCATGAAAGTGGTGGTATTGGCGGGCCCCGAATCCAGCGGCAAGAGCTGGCTGGCGGCGCAGTTGCACGCGCGCTTCGGCGGGTTGATGGTGGGGGAATATGTGCGGTACTTCATCGATCAGCATCAGCGCGACACCACCCTGGCGGATATCCCGGCCATTGCCCAGGGCCAGTTGGCCTGGGAGGATGCCGCCCGCGCCAAACGCCCCGCCTTGCTGATCCTCGACACCCACCTGCTGACCAACAAGCTCTGGAGCCAGACCCTGTTCGGCGACTATCCCGGCTGGCTTGATGACGAACTTCTGGCGCGGCATTACGACCTGCACCTGCTGCTCTCACCCGAGGATGTGGAATGGAGTGCCGACGGCCAGCGCTGCCAGCCGGAACTGGCGGATCGCCGGGCGTTTTTTCAGGCCAGCCTGGAGTGGATGCAGGAGCATCGACAGCCGCTGGTGGTGATTGGCGGGGATTGGGAACAAAGGCGCCAGGCGGCATTTGCCGCAGTAACCCAGCTGCTCAAGCCCTGACACTCTTCCCTGTGGGAGCGGGCTTGCTCGCGAATGCTCTGTATCAGCTAGCACAGGCATAGACTGACCCACCGCTTTCGCGGGCAAGCCCGCTCCCACATTTCTTACCGTACCAGGCGTTAGTAGCCCAACGACAACCCCGTATTGCGTCGCGGGTCATTGGCCCCATAGAAGCGGTTGTTACCCACCGGCTTGCCATCCAAAGAAGGCGCACCGACCAGGATCGCCGCCAAATGGTTGGCATCTTGCGGACCTGCAAACTTATGGCCCCAGCTCTCGAGAATCTTCTGGGTATCCGGGCTCACGGCAAACGTCTCAAGGTTGGTGGTCTCAGGCATCCACTGCTGGTGGAAGCGCGGCGCGTCCACGGCTTCCTGGATATTCATCTTGTAGTCGATGACATTCAGGATGGTCAGCAAGGTGGCGGTGATGATGCGGCTGCCCCCCGGTGTACCGACCACCATCACCGCCTTGCCGTCCTTGGTGACGATGGTCGGGCTCATCGACGACAGCGGCGCCTTGCCCGGTGCGATGGCGTTGGCTTCGCCCTGTACCAGCCCGTACATGTTCGGCACGCCGACCTTGACGGTGAAGTCGTCCATTTCATCGTTGAGAATCACCCCGGTCTTGCTCGCCATCACCCCGGCACCAAACCAGTCGTTGAGGGTATAGGTCACCGAGACCGCGTTGCCCCATTTGTCGACGATGGAATAGTGGGTGGTGTTATTGCCTTCATGGGGCGATACACCCGGTTTGATTGCCTGGGAATCACCGGCCTTTTGCGGTTCGATCGCCGCACGTAGCTTGGCCGCGTAGTTCTTGTCCAGCAGATGCTCGATGGGGTTCTTCACGAAGTCCGGGTCACCGAGATAGCTGTTGCGGTCCACGTAGGCGTGGCGCATCGCTTCGATCTGGTAGTGCAGGCCCTGGGCCGAGTGATAGCCCAGATCGGCCATCGGGTAGCCTTCGAGGATATTCATGATCTGGCAGATCACCACCCCGCCGGAGCTGGGTGGCGGCGCCGAGACCACATGGTAGCCACGGTAGTCGCACTCGATGGGGGCCAGTTCGCGGGTTTTGTAGGCGTCGAGGTCGGCCTGGGTGATGATGCCTTTGCCGGCCTGGCTGGAATCCACTACAGCCTTGGCGACCCAGCCTTTATAGAAACCGTCGGTGCCCTTGGCCGAGATTTCCTTGAGGGTCTTGGCCAGGTCCTTCTGCACCAGCTTCTGGCCTACCTGCATCGGCTCGCCGTTATGCAGGAAGATGCCACGCATATCCTGGTCTTTTTCGAACTCACCGGTGGCGGTGTGCAACAGGTCGATATCGCCCTGCTCCAGCTCAAATCCGTTTTCCGCCAGCTGGATCGCCGGGGCAATCACTTGGGCGCGCTTGAGGGTGCCGTATTTGCTCAGGGCCAGCTCCATGCCGGACACCGTGCCCGGTACGCCGACCGCCAAATGGCCTTTGGCGCTGAGGCCCTCGACCACATTGCCGGCCTTGTCGAGGTACATATCGGCCGTCGCCGCCAACGGGGCTTTTTCGCGGAAGTCGAGGAAGGTCTTGCGCCCGTCCGCCAGTTGCACCGTCATGAAACCGCCACCGCCCAGGTTGCCCGCCGCCGGGTACACCACCGCCAGTGCGTAACCCACTGCCACCGCCGCATCGACCGCGTTGCCGCCGGCCTTGAGCACATCGACCCCCACATGGGTTGCCAGGTGCTGGGCCGTGACCACCATGCCATTTTCACCCGCAACCGGGGCTTGGGAAGCTGCATGCACCCCGTTGACCGTTAATACCAGCGCGGTAGCAATCAAGGTGTGACTCAAGGGTTGGTATTTCATCCATGGCTACTCTGATTATTGAGATGCACCAAAATAGCCCCTCGCTGATTCAATCCCCAGCGCAATGGCGTTTTTATTACAGAACTTGTCGGTCATGGAACGCACACCGCTGTGCAAGGCGGCAATCAGCTCTGGCCTATAAAATTAATGGCGCTAGAATCGGCGCCATTCTTTCGCCGCCGCCCTGATACGAGCCTGTCCATGAGCTTTGATTTCGACACGATCCACCCACGCTTCGATACCGGCAGTACCAAGTGGAGCCGTTACCCGCAAGATGTTCTGCCGATGTGGATCGCCGACATGGACATCGCCGCGCCGCCCGCCATTTTGCGCGCCCTGCACGCGCGCCTGGACCAGCAGATTCTCGGCTACAGCGTGGCCGGCCCGGACGTGCGCGACGCCATCGTCGCTGACCTGTGGGCCAAGTACGCCTGGCGCGTGCAGCCCGAAGAACTGTTGTTCCTGCCCGGCGTCGAGCCTGGCTTCAATATGGCCCTGCACGCATTCGTCCAGCCCGGCCAGGCGGTGGTGCTGCAAACCCCCAACTACCGGCCGATTCGCCTGGCGCCGGGCAACTGGAATCTGCCACGCATCGAAATGCCGTTCGAGTTGATCAACGGCGAATACGTCACGCCTATGCCTGCGATGCGCCAGGCATTGAGCGGTGCCGGTGCGTTGCTGCTGAGTAATCCGCACAACCCCATCGGCAAGGTATTTCCCCGGGAGGAACTGACGGCGGTAGCCAATGCCTGCCTGGAAGCTGGCGCGCTGATCATCAGCGACGAGATCCACGCCGAGCTGTGCTTCGACGGCCGTCGCCACATCCCCACCGCCAGCCTCAGCCCCGAGATTGCCCAGCGCACCATCACCCTGATGTCGGCGAGCAAGGCTTATAACGTGGCCGGCTTGAAGACCTGCTTTGCGGTGGTCCAGAACGCGGCAGTGCGCGAGCGTTTCAATAACGCGCGCTGCGGCATGGTCGACAGCGTCAGCCCCCTGGGCCTGGAAGCCACCCGTGCCGCCTACAGCGAATGCGCCGACTGGCTCAGCGCGCTGGTGCCGTACCTGCAAGCCAACCGCGACTACCTGCTCGATGCCGTAAAGACCCGCTTGCCTGGTGTGGTGATGCATGCACCACAGGGCACCTTCCTGGCGTGGCTCGATTGCAGCGCTCTTGGCCTGGATGACCCGCAGCAGTTTTTCCTTGAGCAGGCCAAGGTCGGCATGAGCGCGGGGATCGAATTCGGTGATGACAGCCAACAGTTCGTGCGCCTGAATTTCGGTTGCCCACGGGCGATGCTGGAGGAAGGGATACAGCGCATGGAACGAGCCTTGCGCCAGCGCTAACCTCCCGGTGGAGCATTCGTGGGAGGGCAGGCAATCCCCTCCCACATTATTCATTCACAACTTGGCGATGGACACTTCAGTCGATTTCACGAAGGCAATCACTTCACTGCCCACCTTCAATTCCAGATCACGCACCGAACGTGTGGTAATCACCGACGTCACAATGCCAGACGCGGTTTGTACGTCGATTTCCGACACCACTTCCCCCAATAGAATCTCCTTGATCACGCCTTTGAACTGGTTGCGCACGTTGATCGCTTTGATGGTCATGTCGGCTTTCCTTTTGGCTGTTGGGTCAATCCGCACGAATGCGCAGGCCCTCAAATTGCGCCTCGATAGAAAAGATTAAAAGGAATAAATATCTATTTATCTATTCCATAAAGACATATGAAGTAAATATTCTTCGTCCCCCATCTGCCCGGCGCCCAACGTTCGGCAGCGACTTATAACCGCACATCTTGTGCGTTGACCAACCTTGTTACACACCATATAGTGTGCCCACAAACAAAACAGACCACTACATAGTGTGCAGAATCGGTATTTACCGACCACACTCAGCGCAGTATTTCAATGCCTGGTAGCCTGCAAATCGCACATTTTTTGGACGGGTTGAACACCGTCAGAACGGATCAGAAGGGAGTATTTCAATGCTGAGTTGGGATGAAGTCGATAACGAAGACACCGGTGCAGCGGTGATCAAAGGCGCCAACGCCGGCCACGCCACCGAAGCCAACATGGACCGCCTCGACGGTGCCGGCGCCGCTGCCGCCGTGGAAGCCCGCGCCGTCACCGCCAACGACTCCGCCGCCATCGTGCGCGCAAAGGCCGCCCTGGACAAACTCGACGTCGCCGAAGGCCTCGCCGAACTCGAAGGCGCCTCCGCCCGCGTCGCCGTTGACGAAAAGCGCATGATCAACTGCCGCGCCGACCTCAACCAACTCGTGCCATTCAAGTACGACTGGGCCTGGCAGAAGTACCTCGACGGCTGCGCCAACCACTGGATGCCGCAAGAGGTCAACATGACCGCCGACATCGCCCTGTGGAAAAACCCCGAAGGCCTGACCGACGACGAACGCCGTATCGTCATGCGCAACCTGGGCTTCTTCTCCACCGCCGACTCCCTGGTGGCCAACAACCTGGTGCTGGCCGTGTACCGCCTGATCACCAACCCGGAGTGCCGCCAGTACATCCTGCGCCAGGCCTTCGAAGAAGCGATCCACACCCACGCCTACCAGTACTGCATCGAATCGCTGGCCATGGATGAAGGCGAGATCTTCAACATGTACCACGAGATTCCATCGGTCGCCAAAAAGGCCGCCTGGGGCCTGAAGTACACCCGCTCGATCTCCGATCCGAAGTTCGAAACCGGCACCGTCGACACCGACAAAGAACTGCTGCGCAACCTGGTCGCCTACTACTGCGTGCTGGAAGGCATCTTCTTCTACTGCGGCTTCACCCAGATCCTGTCCATGGGCCGCCGCAACAAAATGACCGGCGTGGCCGAGCAGTTCCAGTACATCCTGCGCGATGAGTCGATGCACCTGAACTTCGGTATCGACGTGATCAACCAAATCAAAATCGAAAACCCACACCTGTGGGATGCCGAGATGAAAGAAGAAGCGACCCAGATGATCCTGCAAGGTACGCAGCTGGAGATCGAATATGCGCGGGATACCATGCCGCGTGGGGTGTTGGGCATGAATGCGGCGATGATGGAAGACTATCTGAAGTTCATCGCAAACCGTCGCCTGTCGCAGATCGGCTTGAAGGAAGAGTACCCAGGCACGACTAACCCGTTCCCGTGGATGAGCGAGATCATGGACTTGAAGAAAGAGAAGAACTTCTTCGAGACCCGTGTGATCGAGTATCAGACCGGCGGCGCGTTGAGCTGGGACTGAATCAACACGAACCAATAAATGTGGGAGCGGGCTTGCCCGCGATAGCGCTGTATCAGTCACGGATGTACCCACTGACACACAGCTATCGCGGGCAAGCCCGCTCCCACATTGGCTATTGATGATCCATAGACTTTGCAAGCAAGCCTTTATGCCCAACCAAACCATCAAAACCCCTTGCGTCGGCCTGTGCTCCACCGTCTACGGTGACTTGGTCTGTCGGGGCTGCAAGCGCTATCACCACGAGGTGATCCAGTGGAATGGCTATAACGCCGAGGAAAAACAGGCGGTGTGGCTGCGTCTGGAACAACTGCTGGTACAGGTAATGGCCAGCAAGCTGGAAGTGTTCGACCCGCACTGCCTGCGACAGCAGTTGGAAGCGCGCAAGATTCGTTTTATGCCGCACCAGTCGCCGTATTGCTGGGCATACCAGTTGATTGCACGGGGTGCGCGGGTGATTTCCAGGCTGGATGCCTATGGTTTGACGCTGTTACCGGAGTTTCGTGAACGCCACCTGGCGGATTTGCGCGATGCGATAGATCGAGAGTTCTTTTTGCTGTCCGAGGCACATTACGAACGCTATATCGCCCCGGTTTTTTTGAAAGAGTCATTCGGGCCGGCGCTGATTGCCACGCGCTGACCCAAATCGCAAACACTGCGGGAACGCGGTACAACGCTGGACCTGTGGCGAGGGAGCTTGCTCCCGTGACGGCCCTGACAGCCGACGATGATCCAACTCACGCTCCGCGATCCAAAGTAGATAAGCGTCGACTATCAGCCCGTCATCGCAGGCAAGCCAGCTCCCACAGTTGGATGCCGGGGCTTCAGGTATATATGGGTCGGCTGTCAGGCCGCCATCACGGGCAAGCCAGTTCCCACCCAATTGTGTTTAAAATGCCGCCCGCCCGATGACTGACGCTTAACGATGAACCCAGACGCACTCGCTACCCTGCACGCCCACTTGCTCACTGCCCTGGCTGACCCGCCTGCGGAAACCCGGCGCCTGTTCCATGGCCGTGGCCGTTGCTGGCCGGGCTTGGAACAACTGACGGTGGACTGGCTGCAAGGGGTGGTGCTGGTTGCTTTGTTCAAAGAAACCGAGCACCTGGATGCCCTGAAGCACACGCTGTTGCAGATCGAGTGGAGCCGTTTCGGCGTGCATACCGTGGCCCTGCAACACCGCTACTTGCCGCAAAGCACCACCGAATGGCTGGTGGGCGACGCCATCGACGAGCTGACCATCACCGAGGGCGGCCTGCGCTACCTGATCGACCTGGGTAAAAAACAGAACAGCGGGCTGTTCCTCGACATGCGTTACGGGCGCAACTGGGTGCGCGAACAAGCCCAGGGCCAGCGTGTGCTGAATTTGTTTGCCTATACCTGCGGTTTTTCCGTAGCCGCCATCGAAGGCGGCGCCGACCATGTGGTGAACCTGGACATGGCCCGTGGGGCCCTAAGCCGTGGCCGCGACAACCATCGCCTGAATGGGCACGACCTGAGCCGGGTGAGCTTCCTGGGCCACGATCTGTTCAAGTCCTGGGCCAAGGTGACGAACAACGGCCCTTACGACCTGGTGATCATCGACCCGCCCTCCTTCCAGAAAGGCAGTTTCCTGCTGACCAAGGATTACCAGCGCGTGCTGCGCCGCCTGCCGGACTTGCTCAGTGCCCACGGCACCGTGCTGGCATGCATGAACGATCCGGCCTTCGGCGAGGACTTCCTGATCGACGGCGTGACCCGCGAAGCACCGGGCCTGCGGTTTGTACAGCGGCTGGAAAACCCACCGGAATTTCCCGACATTGACCCGCAGAGTGGGCTGAAGGCCCTGGTGTTCCGTCAGGGTTGATGCCGAAACATCCTACGCTTGCTACGCTAACGGATACGCCGGGCGGTGAACCTTATCCTCCCCTTCCCGGTCGATACCTGATTCCCTGGCCAGACTCGACGGCGCTACGTTGTCGGCTGCCCCGTTTGACCTTTTGGAGAACCGCCCGTGATATCGACCCTGCATGTAGCCAGACTCAAAGCCTGGGGCGCCCACGGCTTTACCGCCACCGGTGTGGTACTGGCCTTTTTGGCCACCCTGGCGCTGCTGGAAAACTCCCCCAAGGCGTGCCTGTTGTGGCTGGGCCTGGCATTGGTGGTGGATGGCGTCGACGGCTCGCTGGCGCGACGGGTGAATGTCAGCACGGTGCTGCCCAGCTTTGACGGTTCGGTGCTGGACCTGGTGATCGACTACCTCACCTACGTGTTCATTCCTGCCCTGTTTATCTACCGCTACATCGACCTGCCTGATTTCACCCACCTGTTTGCGGTGTCGGTGATCCTGGTGTCGTCGCTGTTCTGCTTTTGCAACGTGAACATGAAGAGCAAGGACAACTACTTCGTCGGCTTCCCTGCCGCCTGGAACGTCGTTGCCCTGTGCGTCTATATCATCCAGCCGGATGCGTGGGTCACCTTGCTGACCGTGATCGGCCTGGCGCTGTTGACCGTCACGCCGATGAAGTTCCTGCACCCGTTCCGGGTCAAGCGCTTCATGCCGATCAACATCGCCGTGACCACCATCTGGCTGCTGTGCAGCTTCCTGATGGTGGTGGATTACCCGAACACCAACCCTTGGACATTTGGCTTATGGTCGCTGATGTCGGCGTACTTCCTGGGTATCTGCATCTGGCGCACGGCCGTGGAATGGCTGGGCGCGCACAAATAACCAGGCGGGCCCGGTAAAAAATGCGGGAGAGGCCTGCCCCCTCCCACATTTGAGTCACATCGCAGTAAGATGCTGGCCTTCTGCGGCCCTCCAACAATAAGCCCTGCCCATGCCTTTCGAACTCAGCGTTGACCTCACCACTCTGGCCATCCTGGCCGTTGTCGCTTTTATCGCCGGTTTTATCGACGCCATCGCCGGCGGTGGCGGTTTGTTGACCACGCCCGCCCTGCTCACCGCTGGTATGCCGCCGCACCTGGTGCTGGGCACCAACAAGCTCAGCTCCACCTTCGGCTCGGCCACCGCCAGTTTTACCTTCTACCGGCGCAAGCTGTTCCACCCACGCCAATGGGTGCACGCCATCGTCGGTACCTTGATCGGCGCACTGACCGGCGCGGTCGTCGCGCATTACTTGCCTGCCGAAACCCTGAACAAGATGCTCCCGGTGATCGTCTTCGCCTGCGGTGTGTACCTGCTGTTCGGTGGCACGCCCAAGGCGCCACTGGACGCGGAGGCACCGATCAAAAAGAAATGGCAAGCCACCCAGGGCTTTGGCCTGGGTTTCTACGACGGCGTGGCCGGGCCCGGCACGGGGGCGTTCTGGACGGTCAGCACGATGCTGCTGCACCCCATCGACCTGGTGAAGGCCAGCGGCGTGGCGCGCAGCATGAACTTCGTCAGCAACGCGGCGGCGCTGACGGTGTTTATCATCAATGGTTCGGTGGACTGGATTGTCGGCCTGGCGATGGGGGTATCGGTGATGTGTGGCGCGTTCTTTGGCGCACGCAGCGCGATCAGCGGCGGCGCCAAATTCATTCGCCCGGTGTTTATCACCGTGGTCCTGGGCCTGACCGTGCGTCTAGCCTGGCAGCACTGGTTCAGCGTGGCCTAAACGGCGGGCCACGTAGAGGTCGATGAGGTAACGCGCAATCGAGCGTGACGCCGGTAACGGCGGCAGCTCGTGGATATTGAACCACTGCGCGTCCTCGATCTCGTCGGCCTGGGGCACGATATCGCCACCGGCGTATTCGGCGTGAAAGCCCAGCATCATCGAGTGAGGGAACGGCCAGCATTGGCTGCCCATGTACTGGATGTTCTTGACCTCCAGCTGCACCTCTTCACGCACTTCACGGATCAGGCAGTCTTCGGCGGACTCACCCGGCTCGGCAAAACCGGCCAGGGTGCTGTAGACCCCCGTCACAAAACGCGGAGAGCGCGCCAGCAGGATCTCATCGCCACGGGTCACCAGCACAATCATGCTCGGCGAGATGCGTGGGTAGCTGCGCAGGTCGCAGGCCTGGCAATACATCGCCCGCTCCCTCGGCACCTGCACCATCGCCTGGCCACAACTGCCACAAAAACGGTGCTCCCGCGCCCAGGTACCGATCTGCGCGGCGTAGCCCAGCACCTTGTACAGGGTGTGATCACCTTGCAGCATAAAGCCACGCAAGCCCTGCCAACTGCACCCTGGCACATCAGCCGGCGAGTCGAGTTCCAACAGGTACATCGGCTCGCCGTCGAGGTGGCCGATGCCGTGTTCGGCAAACACCGGCAGGTCCTGGCGCTTGAGCCATTCGCGCGGGAACAGCGGGCCGTTGGTGTCGTGTAAGAAGCCTTCGCGGCTGCGGGCGACGGCCCAGCCGCCGGGGGCGTCGTTGTCCAGCAGCGTTGTGGTAATCCAGCCTGGGGTCATGTCGGTCAATCCACGAATTCGGGTTTCTGCTTACTCATGTGGGCCGCGATGGCCACGCGCAGGTCGTTGGATTGCAACATAGCCGAGTTCCAGGTGGCAACGTATTCCAGGCCGTCATTGACTGTGTGGTCACGCATGTAGCTGATCATGGCCTTGGTGCCGGTCACGGCAATCGGCGACTTGGCGGCGATTTGATGGGCCAGGTCCATGACACCCGCCAGCAGGCTTTCATGATCGGCAAACACGCGATTGACCAGGCCGATGCTGCGCGCTTCTTCGGCACCGAATTGACGACCGGTGTAGGCCAGCTCACGCAGCATGCCATCGCCGATAATGCGCGGCAGGCGTTGCAAGGTGCCGACGTCAGCGGCCATGCCGATGTCGATTTCCTTGATCGAGAATTGCGCGTCCTCGGCTGCATAGCGCATGTCGCACGCGCTGATCAGGTCGATGGCGCCGCCAATGCAGTAGCCCTGGATCGCCGCCAGCACGGGCTTGCGGCAAGTGTCCACGGCGTTGAACGAAGCTTGCAGCTCGAGAATCTTGCGGCGCAGCAGGCGCGCATTGCGACCCACGTCCTTGCCAAAATCATTGGCGATCGAGGCCAGCATCATCAGGTCGATGCCCGAGGAAAAATGCTTGCCCGCGCCGCTGAGCACCACGGCACGCACGGCGTCGGTCTCGTCGACCCATTGGAAGATGTCGATGATTTCGGTCCAGAACGCCGCGTTCATGGCGTTGATCTTTTCCGGGCGATTGATCTGCACATGGGCAACGTTGCCGCTGAGTTCGACAACGAAGGCTTGGTATTCGGACATGGCAGTGATCCCTGACTGGCGATTGAGAAAGGCCAGACTATATCAAGGGTGCGCCACGGCGCATCGGCCAAAAACGGGACTGACCACGGTGAGGGAAAAGACGCTGGATAAAACCCGATGCACAGGCCATCCTTTGCGCTTTAAGCCGCGCTGTGCGCGGCGCTCGACGTTTTAAGGAAATGCCATGCACGCCCAACCTCTCGCTCCCGCCGATTTCGAATTCATTGACGCCACCTTGCTCAAATACGGCGAAGACCACTCGGTGCTGAACATGGCCGAACTCGACGGTTATTTCACCGCCCTGGTTTCCAGCCCGGCCAAGGTGGATGTGGCCGAGTGGTTCCCGGCGATCTGGGGCGGGCAAAACCCTGAATGGGACAACATGGACGAGGCCCAGGCTTTTCTCGAGCTGTGTGTACGCCATATGAATACGCTGGCCGCGCAATTGGCCACTGACTCCCAGGCATTCAAAGCCCGTTTCGATGAAACCGAACATCAAGGCCAGGCGGTGACCCTTGCCGAGGAATGGTGCTTTGGTTATGTGCGCGGTGTGGCGATAGCCAACTGGCCGCCATTGCCCGCTGTACAAGCCGGGCAACTGGAGCGGATTTCCTGCTGCGCCGAACAGGACAATTTCGAACTGCCGGCAGATCTGGATGTAAACGCCCATCAACTGCAGGTCAGCGAAATCGAACCGGCTGCGCGGGCGCTGCATGACTACTGGCTGAGCCAGCGCTAAGGCAGTAGGAGCGAGCTTGCTCGCGAAAAACTTCCAGGCGCCGCGTTCATTCAGGAAGCACGCTTATCGTTGACGTTTTCGCGAGCAAGCTCGCTCCTACATTAGGGACGCAGCGCATGCCAATAAATCACGCAGATCACCCACTCACTCGACAAGCATGGCGTGTTTGCCTGATGATTCGGGTCCGCACGTCGGCCACTCCACGCCACCTTGCCTTGACCAGGAGCCTTGTACCTTGAGTTCGCAGAAAACCGTGACCGTTACACCGCCCAACTTTCCCCTCACTGGCAAGGTCGCGCCCCCCGGCTCCAAATCCATTACCAACCGTGCGCTGTTGCTCGCGGCACTGGCCAAGGGCACCAGCCGTTTGAGCGGTGCGCTCAAAAGCGATGACACGCGCCACATGTCGGTCGCCCTGCGGCAGATGGGCGTCACCATCGACGAGCCGGACGACACCACCTTTGTCGTCACCAGCCAAGGCTCGCTGCAATTGCCGGCCCAGCCGTTGTTCCTCGGCAACGCCGGCACCGCCATGCGCTTTCTCACGGCTGCCGTCGCCACCGTGCAAGGCACCGTGGTACTGGACGGTGACGAGTACATGCAAAAACGCCCGATCGGCCCGCTGCTGGCCACCCTGGGCCAGAACGGCATCCAGGTCGACAGCCCCACCGGTTGCCCACCGGTAACGGTGCATGGCGCGGGCAAGGTCCAGGCCAGGCGTTTTGAGATTGACGGAGGCTTGTCCAGCCAGTACGTATCGGCCCTGCTGATGCTGGCGGCGTGCGGCGAAGCGCCGATTGAAGTGGCGCTGACCGGCAAGGACATCGGCGCCCGTGGCTATGTGGACCTGACCCTCGATTGCATGCGTGCGTTCGGGGCCCAAGTAGACATCGTGGACGACACCACCTGGCGCGTGGCCCCCACGGGCTATACCGCCCATGATTACCTGATCGAACCCGACGCTTCCGCCGCCACTTACCTGTGGGCCGCAGAAGTACTGACCGGTGGCCGTATCGATATTGGTGTAGCCGCGCACGACTTCACCCAGCCCGACGCCAAGGCACAGGCCGTGATCGCGCAATTCCCGAACATGCAGGCCACGGTGGTGGGTTCACAAATGCAGGATGCGATCCCGACCCTGGCGGTGCTCGCCGCATTCAACAATACCCCGGTGCGCTTTACTGAACTGGCGAACCTGCGCGTCAAGGAATGTGACCGCGTGCAGGCGCTGCACGATGGCCTCAACGAAATTCGTCCGGGCCTGGCGACCATCGAGGGTGATGACCTGCTGGTCGCCAGCGACCCCGCTTTGGCTGGTATCACCTGCACCGCACTGATCGACACCCACGCCGACCATCGCATCGCCATGTGCTTTGCCCTGGCCGGGCTGAAAGTCTCGGGCATTCGCATCCAAGACCCTGATTGCGTAGCCAAGACCTACCCTGACTACTGGAAAGCGCTGGCCAGCCTGGGCGTTCACTTAAGCTACTGACACACAAACCTGTAGGAGCGAGCTTGCTCGCGAAAAACGTTAACCAAAACGCGTGTTTGCTGAATGAATGCGGCGCCTGTGAGTTTTTCGCGAGCAAGCTCGCTCCTACAACTGAACCTTGCCGGGAGCGTCAATGACCCTTCGCCAACCCTGCCCACCCGGCGCCTGTGTCTGCAACCGTGAACAACTGCTGGAAGCTCCCGGCGCTGATCTGCGCATTCTGCAACTGACGCGACAGCAGGAAAAAATCCTGCTGGAGCGCCTGGAAAACCTCAAGAGCCTGCAAGACCTCGAACACCTGCAACAGCGGATGTACGACCAACTCGGCATCCGCGTACACATCGCGCCCGGGCATACCGAGGTCAAGAGCATGCGCGGGATCCAGATCGTCATCGACGAACTGCCGGGCATGTGCCGCAAGACCCGCCAGTCGATCCCCGCCTCCATTCGCCGTGGCCTGGAGAAAAACCCAGAGATTGCCTACCGCTTGCTCGACGCCCACGACCTGTTTCGCGACGCTTGAATTATCCCGCGATGGCCTCACGCTCAAACAACCCCTGCCCCACGGTCCGGGCCTTGTGCAAATGCGCCTGGGCCGTGCCACTTTCCGAGTCCAACAATAACTCGGAAGTGAGTACCCGCGCCCCGCAATAATCAAAGATGCCGTAGTCGATCTGGGTATTCATGGCCTTGGCATAACCGTGTCGATCGAAGGCGCTTCCGTCAGCCGCCCCCAGGGCCAGCACATGCACGTGCAAATGCCTGAGTTTCTTCTGCACCGGTGTATCGGGGCCGTAATCAATCGCCCAGCCATTGACGAATACGCGGTCGACCCAACCCTTGAGCAACGCTGGCATTGACCACCAGTAGATGGGGAACGCCAGCACCAGCGCGTCGGCGCGGTCTATGCGGGCCTGTTCGGCCTGCACGTCGGCTGGCGGCGTCGCCCGAGTACGGTGCACCCGATGGTCGGCGACGGTGTAGCGTGGATCGAACCCTTCAGCGGCAAGGTCGGCTATTTCAAAGGTGTGGCCAGAGGCGCTCAAGCCCGCGCCCACCTCGGCGGCCACACTGTGGGTGAGAGATTGCGGGTCGTGATGAGCAACTACGATCAGTGCGTGCATGACTTTGACTCCATTTGAGCTTAATCTACTTTTAGTAAGTTACGTCGAATAAGTTACTTTTGGTATATAAGCATGTCAAGCAGTGAATCCCCTGCCCCACGTCGTCGTTTGTCCCGTGAAGATCGCCTGCGCCAGTTACTCGACGTGGCCTGGCAATTAGTGCGTGACGAAGGCACCGACGCCCTGACTCTGGGCCGCCTGGCCGAGCTGGCGGGCGTCACCAAACCAGTGGTGTACGACCACTTCGCTACACGCGCGGGGTTGCTGGCCGCGCTGTATGCAGACTTCGACGAACGCCAGGACCAGGTGTTTGCCAATGCCATCGCCACCAGCAACGCGACCCTTGAGGAGCGTGCGTGGGTCATCGCGTCGTCGTATGTCGATTGTGTGTTGTTGCAAGGTCGGGAAATACCCGGGGTGATTGCCGCCTTGAGCGGTTCGCCGGAGTTGGAAGCATCCAAGCGCGAATACGAGGCGATCTTTCTCGATAAATGCCGAGATGCGCTGTCGCCCTTCACCCACGGCGGCAGCATCTCCCAGGCCGGGTTGCGCGCCATGCTCGGCGCGGCGGAAGCCCTGTCCCATGCGGCGGCCAATGGCGAGATCAGCCGCGAGGAAGCTCAGCAGGAACTGCTGGAGACTATCCTCGCGATGGTCATGCGCGTCAGGCCGTAGGCAGACGGCCCTGGACGAACAGTTGCGCCTTGCGCGTCAACTGGTCCAGGTGCCGATCACGCTGTTTCTCTGCATCGACCATGGCGCGCTTGCCGTGTTTTTGCAGCAGGTAGGTGTGGATCTGCCGCACTTCCAGCGAGCTGTAGATTGAAGCCACATCCAACACGCCCATCAGCCCATCGGTGCCGTAGTTGCGGGTGTTCATCACGACCTGGGTGCCACGCGCACCGCGTACCTGGAAACCCATGGCTTCGAACACCGCAACCTTCTCTACCGCACAGGCCAGTTCGGCGTGGGGATAACGCGCCAACACCTCGTCCATCAGGCTGCGTGCCACACCCTGGCGACGAAAGCGGGCGTGTACCGCCATAAACGCGATGCCACACGCGTGCGGATCATCCTTCACCAGCAGGTACAGGCAAAAGCCCACCACCGTCTCGTCTTCCATTGCCACGACCAACTCGACGGCGATGCCCTTTTCGCCATTCAACGCCTCAAGGTACAGGTGTACCTCAAACCCGATGGCGTACTGGTAGATGTTGTAGAGCAGGTTGCTCGGTGCCAGCGCTACGCTGCTGATATCGGTGAGGTTGTCCACCACCATCTGCAGGATCTGGCTGTTGACCGGTTCGGGGCACGGCGTGGTGTAGCGGGTAAGGCTGAACATGCAAATTCCTGGGGTTTCGCGTCAAGGCAGCGGCGATTGTACCTGTTGCGCGCCGCTCATGGCCCGCACACCTCGCGCAAACATGCGCGCAGCCAGCGATGGGCCAGGTCGGCGTCCTGTCGCGGGTGCCACAGCATCGCCACGGTAAATGGCGGCAATGTCACCGGTAGCTCAAAGCAATACAAGCCTCGAGGCGGCACTGTGATATAGCGCTCAGGCACGCTGGCGATCAGGTCGGTATCACGCGCCAGGGCGATGGCCGTGTTGAAACCGGCGACCACGATGCTGACCTGCCGGACCAGACCTTGCGCCTCAAGGGCCTCATCGATCTGGCCACGGTCCTGGCCGCGCCGCGACACGTAGACATGTTGTCCCTGGGCGAAACGCGCTGCGCTAAGAGGGTCGCGGCTCAGAGCATGGCCCTCACGCACCACGCCCACCAAGCGATCACGGAACAGCGCCTGGGTCAGCACCTCCGGGCTGGCGCCCACGTCGACCACACCGGTTTCCAGATCAACGCCACCGTCGCGCAACAACGTACTGTGCTTGTCGCTCTTGTGCACAAAACGCAAGCGCACACCGGGCGCCTCCTGGGCGATACGAGCCAGCAAGGCGGGGCCGAAGCGTTCGACGAACTCCTCGCTGGTGCGCAGGGTGAAGGTGCGCACCACCTCACCCACGTCCAAGGTGTGCGCCGGGCGTAATACGGCGTGGGCGTCCTGCACCAGTTGGCTGACCTGTTCACGCAATTGCAACGCCCGGGGCGTCGGCACCAGGCCGCGCCCGGCACGTACCAGCAGCGGATCGCCAGTGGCTGCACGCAAACGCGCCAGGGCCCGGCTCATGGCCGAAGGGCTCAGGCGCAGGCGCTGGGCGGCGCGAGCGACGCTGCCTTCGGCAAGCAACACGTCCAGGGTGATGAGTAAATTGAGGTCGGGCATGGGGACTCCTTATCAGGCGTTGGACGCAGCTATAACCTGCAACCCCTGCGTCTTCCGCCATCTTAGGCGACGCCGTAGATTTGCGACAGGTGCATTCACTCAAGGAAACACGCATGCAAACCTCCACACGCGGCGGCCTGGTGGCCTTGTCGCTGTCCATGTTGCTGGCCGCCCTGGGCACCAGCATCGCGAATGTCGGCCTGCCCAGCCTGGCGCACGCCTTCGGTGCCTCGTTTCATGCCGTGCAGTGGGTGGTGCTCGCCTACCTGCTGGCCATCACCGCCGTGATTGTCAGCGCCGGGCGCCTGGGTGACCGTCTGGGGCGCCGGCGCTTGCTGCTGGCCGGGTTGCTGGTGTTTGCCCTGGCCTGCGCCGGGTGTGCCGCCGCGCCAACCCTGCCCTGGCTGATCGGCGCACGGGCATTCCAGGGCCTGGGCGCGGCGATCATGATGGCGATGACCCTGGGCATGGTCGGTGACACGGTCACGAAAGCGAATACCGGCCGAGTCATGGGCCTGCTCGGCACTATGTCGGCACTCGGCACGGCCATGGGGCCGAGTGTCGGCGGAGTATTGCTCAGCCTGTGGAGCTGGCGCGCGCTGTTTCTGATCGGCCTCCCCTTGGCGGGTGTGGCTGCCGCCCTCGCCTACCGTTATTTGCCGGCGGATGCTAACGCCCGCGAAGCTTCGCCAGGCGATACACTCTGGGCGCCCCTGCGCGATGCGCCGTTGCGCGCCGGCCTGGTCATGAGTGTTCTGGTGTCGGCGGTGATCATGGCGACGTTTGTGGTGGGCCCGTTCTACCTGTCCCGTGGCCTGGGCCTCGATCCCGCCTGGATGGGCTTGGCCATGGCCGTCGGGCCAACGGTCGCGGCGGTTACCGGTGTACCGGCGGGTTACCTGACCGATCGCCTCGGCAGCCAACGCCTGACCCTCGTGGGGCTGAGCGTGATGCTGTGCGGGGCCCTGTTGCTGTCGCAGGCGTCCGGGCTTGGTGTTTATCTCGCGGCGCTGATCGTGTTGACAGCCGGCTACAGCCTGTTCCAGGCGGCCAACAACACGGCGGTAATGAGCGATATACAGGCGACACGCCGAGGCACAGTGTCCGGCCTGCTGAATCTGTCGCGCAACCTGGGCCTGATTTTCGGCGCCTCAGCCCTCGGCGCGGTGTTCGCCCGCGCCACCCCGGATGTCAGCCATGCAGCGCCCCAGGCGGTGGAAGTCGGCTTGCACGCGACCTTCGCCATGGCGGTAGGTTTGCTGTTACTGGCTGTGCTGATCGCCTGGAGACGCGCACATTCCCTGGCCAGCGCGAAGCAGACAAACGTTGACAAGCTAAAATCGTAACGACTATTGTCTGACAACCTGATCACCAAGGTTTTCCCATGCTTGAGCTCCAGCGCCCCGATTCGCTTGTCGTACGGGTTGTCAGCGCCATTCGCGCAGAAATCGAATCCGGCCAACTGGCCCCGGAGTCGCGCCTGCCGACCGAACAGCAACTGGCCGAACAACTCAACGTCAGCCGCTCCGTGGTGCGTGAAGCCATTGCCCAGCTCAAGGCCGACGGTGTGCTCACCGCCCGCCGTGGCCTGGGCTCGTTTATTTCGCAGACCCCTGCAGGCACGGTGTTTCGGTTTCCACAGCCCAATGGTCGGCGACCTGACCTGGCGCAAATGTTCGAAGTGCGCTTGTGGATCGAAACCCAGGCCGCTTCGATTGCCGCCCAGCGCCGCGACACCGCCGACCTGCAGCGCATGAAAAGCGCGTTGCAGGCCATGCAGGACAACCGCGACGACTTTGAAGCCGCAGCCCTGGCCGATGTGGAATTCCACCGTGCCATTGCCGACGCCAGCAAGAATGACTACTTCGTGGCCTTCCATGACTTCCTCAGGAGCCAGTTGGCCAGTGCGCGTAAAACCGCGTGGGAAAACTCGGCCTCGCGCTTTGCCACCGGTTCGGCCGACGCGACCCTGGAACATCAACAGCTCTACCAGGCCATTGCCGACGGCGACGCCCAGCGCGCCGCTGCCAGTGCCGAGGCGCACCTGCGTGCCGCGGCGCGACGCCTGCAACTGGAATTACCCACCACGAATTGATCCACCTTGTTTGCAGCGTGTCCGTGGACACGCCATTTTTTTAACAAAAACATTAGTCTGACAACCTGATAAGCAGACTGAAATGTACAGCCTAGGTACCCAGCAATGATTCATGACTTTTGCATTATCGGCGGCGGCATTGTCGGCCTGGCCACCGCCATGGAGCTGCTCAAGCGCCAACCCGGCGCGTCGCTGGTGATCCTGGAAAAAGAGTCGGTACTGGCCAGGCACCAGACCGGCCACAACAGCGGCGTGATCCATGCCGGCATCTACTACGCACCCGGCAGCCTCAAGGCCGATTTGTGCAAGCGCGGCGCCGAAGCCACCAAGCAGTTCTGCCGCGAACACGGGATCAAATTCGAGGTGTGCGGCAAGCTGCTGGTGGCCTCAAGCCCGCTGGAAATGCAACGCATGGAAGCGCTGTACGCCCGTGCCCAGCTCAATGGCATGCAGGTCGAGCGCCTGAATGCCGAACAACTGCGCCAGCGTGAACCGAACATCGTCGGCCTCGGCGGCTTGTTTCTCGATGCCACCGGGATTGTGGATTACCGCCAGGTGTGCGAGACCATGGCCCAGGTGATTCGTCGCAACGGTGGGCAGATCTGCCTGGAACGCACCGTCACTGCCATCCACGAAAACACCGATACGGTCACCGTCAACACCGAGGGCGAGACCTGGCAGGCCCGCCACCTGGTGGTGTGCGCCGGCTTGCAGTCGGACCGCCTGGCCCGGCTGGCCGGCATCCGCATCGACCATCAGATCATCCCGTTTCGGGGCGAGTACTTCCGCCTGCCCGCCGCCAAGAACAACATCGTCAACCATCTGATCTACCCGATCCCTGACCCGGAGCTGCCCTTCCTCGGCGTGCACCTGACCCGCATGATCGACGGCAGCGTCACCGTCGGCCCGAATGCCGTGCTGGGCCTGGGCCGCGAGAACTACCGCAAGTTTTCGGTGAACTGGCGCGACGTGGCGCAGTACGCCAGCTTCCCGGGTTTCTGGAAAACCCTCTGGCAAAACCTCGGTTCGGGCACCACCGAGATGAAGAACTCCTTGTTCAAGTCCGGCTACCTGGAGCAGTGCCGCAAGTACTGTCCGTCCCTGACCCTCGATGACCTGCTGCCCTACGAGGCCGGTATCCGTGCCCAGGCAGTGATGCGCGACGGCAGCCTGGTGCACGACTTTCTGTTCGCCCAAACCTCACGAATGCTGCATGTGTGCAATGCGCCCTCGCCGGCCGCCACCTCGGCCATGCCCATCGGCGCGATGATCGCCGACCGCCTGTTCCACCCCCAGTAACACCGCACCGCCCGCTCACCCAACAATAACTACAAAGACCCAGAAGGAAGTCCAGCATGTCGGCATCCGCCTCCATCCCCGGTACCGAAACGCCCGAACAAACCCGCAAGCGCCTGCGCAAAGTCGCCGCGGCCACCATCTTCGGCTCGATGCTGGAGTGGTACGACTTTTACCTGTACGCCACCATGGCGGCGATTGTGTTTTCGAAGATCTTCTTCGATAACAGCGACCCGAAGACTGCCACGCTGATGGCCTTTTCGACCTTTGCCATCGGCTTTATCGCCCGCCCTTTCGGCGGCATCCTGTTTGGCTACCTGGGCGACAAGTTCGGGCGCAAGCAAGTGCTGGTGCTGACCTTCTGCCTGATGGGCGTGTGCACCACCTTGATCGGCTTGATCCCCAGCTACGCCTCCATCGGCATCTGGGCCCCGATCCTGCTGGTGTTTATCCGCATCATCCAGGGCCTGGGCGCGGGTGCCGAGTTGTCGGGGGCGGCGGTCACGTCCTACGAGCATGCCTCCCAAGGCAAGCGTGGCAGCCAGGGCGCCTGGCCGGCACTGGGCCTGAACCTGGGCCTGTTGCTGTCCTCGCTGACCATTTACCTGCTGACCATCAACGGCAACGAGTTCCTGTTGGCCGGCGGCTGGCGCATTCCGTTTATCTGCAGCATCGTGCTGGTGGGCGTCGGCCTGTGGGTGCGCAACAGCATTCCGGAAACCCCACAGTTCGAAGCGCTGAGCAAGGAAAAAGCCAGAGCCAAGCCATCGCCCCTCAAGGCCTTGTTCAAGAACGACCTCAAGGGCCTCGCCGTGGTGTTTTTTGTCGCGATTGGCTACAACGCCCTGAGCTACATCTTCAAGACCTTCTCCCTGGCGTACCTGACCCAATTCAAAGGCGTGGACGTGCATGTCACCTCGCTGTCGGTGACCATCGCCAGCCTGGTAGCCATCGTCGCCGTGCCCTGCTTCGGCTGGCTGTGTGACAAGTGGAGCAGCAAGGCCGTGTTGATGCTCGGCGGGCTGTGCTCGCTGTTGTTCGCCTACCCGTTCCTGGCCCTGCTCAACAGTGGTGAAAGCCTGATGATTTACCTCGCAATCGGTGTGGGCACCGGTATCCTCGCGCCGATGATGTTTGCGCCCCAGGGCTCGTTCCTGAGCCGGCAGTTCCCGACGCAAACGCGCTCTTCGGGTTTTGGCACCGGGCGGGAAATCGGCACCGCCATTGCCGGTGGCCTGGCACCGCTGGGCGCGCTATCTATGGTAGCGGCCTCGGCCACCCACTCCACCGATGGCGTGGTGGTGATCCTTGCGATTTCTGCCTTGTTGGTGGTGGTGTTTGCCCTTTGCGATCAGGGCGCGAAACACTCGGCATTCAAGAACTGAGCAAAAAAGTTCGGACCAACGGGTGCATGGATGCACCTGGATCGCGCATCATGGGCACTTTCAAGCTCAAGGGTAACGTCCATGCGCGTTCTGTCATTGATGATGGGTCTTACGACGCTGGCCGCCACTACGGTGTTCTGCGCCAGCGCGATGGCGAATGAAGAAAGTCAGTTAGTCCAACAGATCAACCAATACCGCAGCCAGGTGCAACGCTGCGGTGACCAGGGTTCCCAGGAGCTGCCGCCGCTGACCAGCGATACACGGCTGGTGTTGCCGGCCTCCAATGTCGGCGATTTGCAGCAGTCGCTGGCGCGGGCTGCGTACCCGATGGTGAACGTGCAGGCCATCAGTCTGTCCGGTCCCAAGGATGCCGAGGCTGCGATGAAAGCGGTGCGCGAGAGCTTTTGCCGCGTAGTGCTCGATCCGCAATTTGTCGACATCGGGGTCAGCAACAGCGGCCAGGACTGGCGCATCGTGCTGGCTCGCCCGTTGGTGACCAGCGGCCTGGGCGATTGGCAGACCGAAGGCAGAAAACTGCTCGACCTGATCAACACCGCCCGTGCCGAGCCGCGCCAGTGTGGCACCCAGGCGTTCACCGCCACGGCGCCCCTGTCGTGGAACGACACCCTGGCCGGCGCAGCCAACAGCCATACCCGCAACATGGCCAACGGCAATTTCTTCGACCACCTGGACCCCGACGGCCGTACGCCCGGCGACCGCGCCGAGTTGGCGGGGTATATCGCGAAGAATATTGGTGAAAACATCGCCGCCGGCCTCGACACGCCGCGCAAGGTCGTAGACGGTTGGCTCGCCAGCCCCGGCCACTGCGCCAACCTGATGAACCCGCAATTTCGCGAATTGGGTGCCGCCTACGCCATGGACCCCAAGAGTGACGCGGGCATCTATTGGACGGGCTTATTCGGCACGCAATAAGGTTGAGCGCCGGCCCAACCCGGCCAATAATGACGGCGTGCAAATAGACAATGAAATCAAAGTGCTATCAGGGAGATAATTGCGCTGAACTGAATGCGGTCATTCCGGTCTGTTGCTAGTCGGCCTGACTCTTCAAAGCTAAACAATACGTAGCAAGCAAGGTGTGAACCCCATGATGAATTGGCTGCAAGGCAGCAGCGAAATGGCAGAGCGGGTTCGTCAGCACGATTGGGCCAATACGCCCCTGGGGCCACTTGAACACTGGCCCGATGTGTTGAAGACAACCGTTGCGCTGTGCTTCGCGTCGAGTTTCCCCCAGGCCATCGTCTGGGGGCCTCAGTTGATTACTCTCTACAACGACGCGTTCACGCCGATCCTGGGTAGCAAACCCGACGCCTTGGGCCGCCCGTTCAACGAGATCTGGCACGAGGTGTGGGACGATATCAGCCCTATCGCCGACGCCGCGTTCGATGGGCACGCCACCTATATCGAAAACTTCCCGCTGTTGATCCAACGCAACGAAGCGCCGGAACAAGCCTATTTCACCTTTTGCTACAGCCCGATTCGCAATGCCCAAGGCGTGGTGGTCGGTTTGCTCGACACGGTGACCGAAACAACCGCCACGGTATTCCTGGCCCGTCGCCTGGCAGTGCTGGACGCCATCGGCAACAGCGTGGTCAATGCCACCGACGCCGAAACCATCCTGACGTCTACGACCCGCCTGCTGGCCGAACATCTGCAGGTATCCATCTGTGCCTACGCCGACATGGACGAGGATGAAGATGGCTTTACCATTCGCGGCGACTGGTCGGCGCATGGCTCGCCGAGCATCATCGGGCATTACAGCCTCGCGGCGTTCGGGGAATGCGCGGTCAACTGCCTGCGTGCCGGCGAGCCACTGGTGATACGCAATAATCTGATCGAGTTGCCGCCCCATGACGCCGCGAGCTTCCAGGCACTGGGGGTGACAGCCACTATTTGCATGCCGTTGATCAAAGACGGGCGGCTCACCGCGCTGATGGCCGTGCACGACAAACTGCCGCGCTTTTGGTCATCCTATGACATGGCGCTGGTGGGCGAAGTCACCGAGCGTTCCTGGGCGCATATCGAGCGCGTACGCGCCGATGCCGCCGTGCGCGAGGGCCTGGCCGCCTATACAGAGCTCAATGCCAGCCTGGAACAGCGCGTGAATGAGCGTACCCATGCGCTGGCCGAGGCCGAAGCCGCACTGCGCCAGTCACAGAAGCTGGAGGCCATCGGCCAACTGACCGGCGGCGTCGCCCATGACTTCAACAACCTGCTGACCATTATTCGCTCGTCGGTGGACTTCCTGCGCCAGCCCGGCCTGTCCGAGGAGCGTCGGCAACGCTACATGTGCGCGGTGTCCGACACCGTCGAGCGGGCCAGCAAGCTCACCAGCCAACTGCTCGCCTTTGCCCGGCGCCAACCACTGAACCCGCAGGTGTTCGATGTCGGCCAGCGCGTGCAAAATATCGGCGAGATGCTCGAGAGCGTTACCGGTGCACGCATTCATGTGCAGGTTAAATTGCCCGATCAGCCCTGCTATGCGCGCATCGACCCCAGCCAGTTCGAAACCGCACTGATCAACATCGCCCTCAACGCCCGCGATGCGATGGACGGCCAGGGTACCCTGACCCTCAAAGTCGCCAGCGAGCAAACGCTGCCACGTATTCGTGGGGATGCCGAGTCGTGCATGCCCTACATCACCATTTCCCTGGCCGACACCGGCAGCGGGATTCCCAGCGACACCTTCGAGCGCATCTTCGAGCCGTTCTTCACCACCAAGGCCGTGGGCAAAGGCACCGGCCTGGGCCTGTCGCAGGTATTCGGCTTTGCCAAGCAGTCAGGCGGCAATATCGATGTGGCCAGCACCCTCGGCCAAGGCACGGTGTTTACCTTGTATCTGCCGCAAGTCGAAGGCGAAGCGGCGCCGGATCAACACACCCCTGCAGATCTGCCAGCGCCGCAGGAGGCTGCTCATCAACATGTGCTGATCGTTGAGGACAACTTAGAGGTGGGACGCTTCGCCAGCCAGATCCTCAAGGACCTGGGTTACCAGACCACCTGGGCGACCAATGCCGAACAGGCGCTGAACCTCGCTGGCAATGACGTCCAGGGGTTCGACGCGATTTTCTCCGACGTGGTGATGCCCGGCATGACCGGCGTGGCCATGGCCAGGTTGCTGCGCCAGCGCCGCCCCGACCTGCCCGTGGTACTCGTCTCTGGCTACAGTGAGGAACTGGCAGACAGCGGCTACGAAGGCTTTGAGTTCCTCGCCAAGCCCTACTCCGCCGACCAAGTTGCGCGGGTGCTGGCAAAGGCGATGTGCAAGGATCAGTCGACGACCGCTACCTGATTGCGACCCGATGCCTTGGCCTGGTACAGGGCCTTGTCGGCGCTGTTCATCAAGGCGTTCAAATCCAGAGGCTGAGTGCAGGTCGATGCTACGCCCAGGCTTGCGCTCACCCCTTGTACCGGGTCGGCGGGCAAATCATGAATCGTCTGGATCAACTCCTCGGCGATGCTGCGTGCGGTCTCCAACGAGGTATTGGGCAGCAATACCGCAAACTCTTCGCCCCCCAGGCGACCGTAGATATCGGTCTGGCGAAAGGACGCACTGATCACCGCGCCAATCTGGCGCAACACCTGGTCGCCGGCCTGGTGGCCGTAGGTGTCATTGATGGCTTTGAAGTGGTCCATGTCCATCATCAATGCACACAGCGGCTGCTGCTCGCGAAGGCACTGGGCATACAGCAATTGGGCCTGTTCGTAGAACGCCCGACGGTTCATCAGCCCGGTTAACTCATCGGTCTGGGCGGCACGGGTGGAAATATGATGAGCGCGCTCCATTTGCCTCGTCAGACGGAAGGCTTTTTCCAGGGCATCGGACAGCTTGCGCGTCGCACCGACCACAAACGAAGCAAACACCAGCACCGCCAGCGCCACGCCAACCTGCATCGGCGAAGGCTGAAACAGCATCCATACCGTACAGGGAAGCAACACCAGCGCCATCGAGCCCAGCGTCATGTAGCGATAGGCTGAATAACAGGACACCGCGCTGACCGACATGCCCACGGTAAACAGCATCACCAGCACCTGGGACAAGCGGTCATCGACCGGCATCACCGCCAGCGCCCCGCCGCCCCAGATACCCGCCGACAGCATCAGCGTGACCCAGTAGTGGCGCTCCCAACGTGCGGGTGTGCGCCCCGCGTCAGGGCAGCGAAACCATTGCACAAACAGATGCAGGCGCACCAATGACGAGCCCGCCAGCAGTACCAACCACACCAGAATGACCTGCTGATCGAATCGATCCCAGCACAGCCAGCAGAGCATGACGGCGCCCAGGTAGCTGCCGAAGATCGCCGAGAATGATTGACGAAAGAGCTGGTGCAAACGGTCGGTTCGCACCTGCTCTTCGATGGAGTGACCCTGATCTTGCCCGAGGCTATGCATGGGGTTGGCCTGTTTGACCGGCGACGGCAAAGGCGCCATTGTGGCACCTTGCCAGCAAGCCGAACAGCGGCATACGCTGCGCTAGAGCGTTTCAGGCTCTTGAGGTCGCAAAATGAGCACGCCCAGGGGCGGCAGGTTCAACGACAGCGACACCGGTTGCCCATGGCGCGGCTCATCCTGGGTAAACACGGCCCCGCCATTCCCGTAATTGGAGCCCGCGTAGGTATCGGCATCACTGTTGATCACCTCACTCCACCGCCCGCCAAACGGCACACCGACTGCGTAGCCTTCACGGGGCACCGGGGTGAAGTTGGCAACCACCAACACCGGCTTGCCATCCTTGCTCCAGCGCAGCCAGGCGTAGACGCTATTGATCGCGTCATCACCGATCAGCCATTGGAAGCCCTGGGGCGCATCGTCCTGTTCGTGCAGCGCCGGCTCTTCGCGGTACAGGCGGTTCAAATCGCCTACCAGCTTCTGCACCCCACGGTGCTCGGGGTACTGCAGCAAATACCAATCCAGTTGCTGATCGTGGTTCCACTCGCGCCATTGGCCAAATTCGCAGCCCATGAACAGCAACTTCTTGCCGGGGTGCATCCACATGAAACTGAGGTAGGCGCGCAGGTTGGCAAATTTCTGCCAGCGGTCGCCGGGCATCTTGTCGATCAGCGAGTGCTTGCCGTGCACCACCTCATCATGGGAAATCGGCAGGATAAAGCGCTCCGACCAGGCGTACACCAGCCCGAAACTCAGCTCGTTGTGATGATGGGCGCGATACACCGGGTCTTGCTGGATGTAATGCAGGGAGTCGTGCATCCAGCCCATGTTCCATTTGTAATTGAACCCCAGGCCACCCTGTTGGGTAGGCTGGCTGACGCCAGGCCAGGCCGTGGACTCTTCGGCAATCACCAAGGCGCCCGGGGCTTCAAGGGCAACCACGTCGTTCAGGTGCCGCAAGAAGTCGATGGCTTCCAGGTTCTCGCGACCGCCATGGCGGTTGGGCACCCATTCACCGGCCTTGCGCGAATAATCGCGATACAGCATGGAGGCCACTGCGTCCACGCGCAGGCCATCGACGTGGAAATGCTTGAGCCAGTGCAAGGCCGACGCGAGCATGAAACCGTGGACCTCGGTGCGGCCCAGGTTGTAGATCAGCGTGTCCCAGTCCTGGTGAAAGCCTTCCAGGGGGTTGGCGTATTCGTACAGAGCGGTACCGTCAAATTGCGCCAGGCCGTGGGTATCGGTGGGGAAATGCGCGGGTACCCAATCAAGGATCACGCCGATATCGGCCTGATGGCAGGCATTGACGAACCAGGCAAAGTCTTCCGGCGAGCCAAAGCGAGCACTGGGGGCAAACTGGGATAACGCCTGATAGCCCCAGGAGCCACCAAAGGGGTGTTCCATGATCGGCATCAGCTCGATATGGGTGAAGCCCAATTGTTGAACGTAAGGAATCAGCCGCTCAGCCAGTTCGCGCCAGCCATATTGACGGGCAACTTCACCGGCCTCGTCCAGCTCGCACTGCCAGGACCCCACATGCAGCTCGTAGATCGACAACGGCGCAGTGGTTTTCTGCTTGTCTCCCCGCGATTGCATCCACTCATGGTCCTGCCAATCCACTTGCAAAGGTGCGGCGACCTTCGAGGCGGTGTCCGGCGGCAGTTGGGTGGCCAACGCCACAGGGTCGGCCTTGAGCGGCAAAATGCCGTGGGCACCGAGAATTTCATACTTGTAGGCCGCGCCCGGCTGCAAGCGTGGGATGAAGATTTCCCACACGCCCGATGGATGGCGCAGGCGCATCGGGTGGCGGCGCCCGTCCCAGATATTGAAGTCGCCCACCACCGAAACCCGCCGTGCGTTCGGCGCCCAGACGGCAAAGCGCACGCCTTGCACGCCGTCGACGCTGACCACCTGAGCCCCCAGGCAGTTGCCCAGGTCACGGTGATTGCCTTCGGCAAACAGGTACAGGTCCATTTCCCCCAGCAGCAATTGGCTGAAGCTGTAGGGATCTTCGGTGATCTGCTCACCGCCGGCCCACTGGATTTTCAGCAGGTAGGGCTGGCGAGTGCTGAAGTGCCCAATAAACAGGCCTGGCACCTGGGTGGCATCGAGGCTGCCAAACGGCTCACCTGTGTCACGCGCCAGTACCTGGACACTCAGGGCCTCGGGCAGGAACGCACGGATAAACTGGCCGCCCTGCTCGTCATCATGGGGCCCCAGGATCGAAAAAGGATCGGGGTGCTCGGCGCGCACCAGCGCATCGACGTCCTTGGACGCCGGCATTGCAGTCAACTTGGGCTGCAGCGGTTCTCTCTGTGTAAAACTCATGACGTCTCCCCACCGCGTACAGGTTTAGATATAGGTGTCAGCCCGCTCAGCAAGCCGTGCAGCCCTTGCAGGGGCACCGGCAGCCAGGTCGGGCGGTTTTCTGCTTCGTAGGCCACTTCGTACGCGGCCTTTTCCAGGCTGAACAAGGTCAGCGCTGCGTCTTGGCCGTTGGCATCCTGCCAGTCATGCGCCAGTGTAGACGCAGCGGCCTGGTAAGCCTGGGTAAATGCTACGCGGGCTTCATTCAGGTAGCGGTCGGTCACGCGTTTACGCGCAGCGTTCGCTTCTGGCGTGTGATCCACCCCCTGCACATTCAGCGCCATCGCCGCGGCATAATCGAAGGAACGCAGCACACCGCTCACATCTTTATAAGGGCTGTGTTTGCCGCGCCGCTCATGCAGCTGTCGCGCCGGTTCGCCCTCGAAGTCGATCAAGTAGGCATCACCCTTGACCACCAATACCTGGCCCAGGTGCAAGTCACCGTGGACGCGAATGCGCAACCCGCCCGCCGTGGCTTTGGCCAACGCCTGGACATGCGCCGCGATGGCTTTTTTCTGCGCCAGTAATTCACTGACCAACGCCTGGTCGGCGGGGTTCAACTGGCTTTGATTAAGCTTGAGCAACTGCAAGGCGCGGTCGATCTGGGCGCCGACATCCTGGGCCCAGGCTTGGGTGTCTTTGGCTGTGGTGGGTTCGGGTTTGAAAGCCTTGTCGGCGGTTGGCGCACCCAACACCAGGTGCATTTCACCCAGGCGCTGACCGAGCAAACCGGCAAAATCCGCCAGTTCGCCGAGGGCGTTGTAATGCTGTTCCTGTTCAGAGATCGCGTCGGCCAGCTCATCGCGGATCGCCCGCTCCAGGTTGTTCTGGGTCCAGCTCCAGGCATCGCCCTGATTGCTCAGGTAACCCTGGGCAATCATCAGCAGGTTGTCCTGCCCCTGCCCGTCGCGGCGGCTCATAAAGCCCAACAGCGGCGAGATATTCGGGTAGCCGGCGGCGGTCAGGTAGGCACTCATTTCCAGCTCCGGGTGCACACCGGCGCTGACTTTACGAATCAGCTTGAGCACCAGGCTGTCACCGACCACCACCGAGCTGTTGGACTGCTCGGCAGACAAATAACGCACCGGCGATTCACGGGTCAGTTGCAGTGCAGCCAAGTGCTCAGTCGCCTCGAACCGCAGATCGCCGTCAGGGGTATTGAGCACGGTGCCGGCCTGCATGGCCTGGATCACCTCAAGGATAAAATGCTCAAGGCTGAAGGCATCGGTCACCAAACCTACCTGACGGGTACGTCTCACTCGGGCCAAAGCCAATTGCTGGGGCAAGGCGCTGGAGAACTGGTCTTCGCCAAGGAAGCCCAAGGGCAGTTGGTAGCGGCTGACCTGGCCAGCACTGGTCACTTCGATCTCACTGAGCAACACCGGATGCTGCGGGTCGCCAAAACGCACGCCATAAGCGATGTGCACCGTGTCGATTGCCGTATCTTTGCCGGCAAACCAGCGACGCTTGGGCAGCCAGGCGGGCAGTGAAGTCTGTTCCAGGCTGGTGCGGCAAGGTTCTTCCAGTAACTCTTCCATGCGTTTTTTCAGTACCAAAGTGGTGAAGTCGGGCATGCTTTGCGCCGGTTCCACATGCCAGCTGGGCATCTGGTTTTCCGCTGCCAGCACGAACCAATAGAAACCATAGGGCGCCAGGGTCAGCAGGAAATTCAGCTGACCGATCGGCGGGAAGGCATTACCGCCGAGCATCTCCACCGGCAACATGCCGGCAAAGGCCGACAGGTCCAGCTCCGCCGCCTGGGCGCTGCGCGACACATTGGCTACGCACAGGATGATCTCGGTGTGGCCGTCTTCGCCGGTGTATTCACGGGTGTAAGCCAGGATGCGCCGGTTAGTCGGCGAGAGCATCTTCAGGCTGCCACGGCCAAACGCCTTGGACTGCTTGCGCACTGCGAGCATGCGCCGGGTCCAGTTGAGCAATGAATGCGGGTCCTGGGCCTGGGTCTCGACGTTGACCGACTGGTAGCCGTATTGCGGGTCCATGATCGGCGGCAACACCAGGCTGGCCGGGTCGGCACGGGAAAACCCGCCATTGCGGTCGATAGACCATTGCATGGGCGTGCGCACGCCGTCACGGTCGCCCAGGTAGATGTTGTCGCCCATGCCGATTTCATCGCCGTAGTACAAGGTTGGCGTGCCCGGCATCGACAGCAACAGGCTGTTGAGCAATTCCACCCGCCGACGATCACGCTCCACCAGCGGCGCCAGGCGTCGCCGAATGCCCAGGTTGATACGGGCGCGGCGGTCTGCGGCGTAGTAGTTCCAAAGGTAGTCGCGCTCTTTGTCGGTGACCATTTCCAGGGTCAGCTCATCATGATTGCGCAGGAAAATTGCCCACTGGCAATTGGCGGGAATCTCCGGGGTCTGGCGCAGAATGTCGGTAATGGGGAAGCGATCTTCCTGGGCCAACGCCATGTACATGCGCGGCATCAGCGGGAAGTGGAACGCCATGTGGCATTCATCGCCGTCATCACCCTTTCTGTCACCAAAGTACAGCTGCGTGTCTTCGGGCCACTGGTTGGCTTCGGCCAGCAGCATGCGGTCGGGGTAATGGGCGTCGATCTCGGCGCGGATCTGCTTGAGGACGTCGTGGGTTTCCGCCAGGTTTTCGTTGTTGGTGCCGTCCCGTTCGATCAGGTAGGGAATGGCGTCCAGGCGCAGGCCGTCGATGCCCAGGTCGAGCCAATAGCGCATCACCGACAGCACCGCTTTCATGACCTGCGGGTTATCAAAGTTGAGGTCGGGTTGGTGCGAGTAAAAGCGGTGCCAGAAGTACTGGCCGGCCACCGGGTCCCAGGTCCAGTTGGACTTTTCGGTGTCGAGGAAAATAATGCGTGTGCCGTCGTATTTCTGGTCATCATCCGACCACACGTAGAAGTCCCGTGCGGCCGAGCCTGGCTTGGCCTTGCGCGCGCGCTGGAACCAGGGGTGCTGGTCGGAGGTGTGGTTGATCACCAGTTCAGTGATCACGCGCAGCCCGCGTTGGTGGGCTTGGGCAATAAAGCGCTTGGCGTCGGCCATCGTCCCGTAGTCGCTGTGCACGCCGCGGTATTCGGCAATGTCGTAGCCGTCATCACGGCGGGGAGACGGGTAGAACGGCAGCAGCCAGATGGTGTTCACGCCGAGGTCGGCGATGTAGTCGAGCTTGGCGATCAGCCCGGCAAAGTCACCAATGCCGTCGTTGTTGGAGTCGAAATAGGATTTGACGTGAACCTGGTAGATCACCGCGTCTTTGTACCAGAGCGGGTCTTTGATAAAGGTGGCTGCCTTGGGTTTCTTGGCCATTGCAAACTCCTGAAAATACAAAGTTCTCGAGGATCGTTCCCACGCAGAGCGTCAAGTGAGACGTTCCCACGCAGAGCGTCAAGTGAGACGTTCCCACGCAGAGCGTCAAGTGAGGCGTTCCCACGCAGAGCGTGGGAACGAGCACTCAGGATGTGCTGATGCGCCAGATCCCGAACGGCATCTGCGGCTCCAACCGGGTCCATTGGGTCTTGCCGTACCAGGTCCAGCGGTGGCCGTTCATCAAGTCTTCGCCCTGGGTCTGGGCATCGTCGGGCAAGCCCATCTCCCACAGCGGCAATTCAAAGTGGGCTTCCTGGACGTTGTGCGGGTCGAGATTGACGGCGACCAGAATGAAATTGCTGCCGTCTTCGCTGCGCTTGCCGAAATACAGAATGTTGTCGTTCCAGGCGTTGTAGAGCTTGAGCCCCAGGTGCGTGTGCAACGCCGGGTTCTGGCGGCGGATGCGGTTGAGCTGGGCGATCTCGGCGATGATGTTGCCCGGCGCGGTGAAGTCCCGAGGTCGGATTTCGTACTTCTCCGAGTCCAGGTATTCCTCTTTGCCCGGCACCGGCGCGGCTTCGCATAACTCAAAACCCGAATACATTCCCCACAGGCCCGAGCCCATCGTGGCCAGCGCAGCGCGGATCAGGAAGCCTGCGCGCCCGGACTCATGCAGGAAACCCGGGTTGATGTCCGGCGTATTGACGAAGAAGTTCGGGCGGTAGCACTCACGCCAGGGCGACTGGTTCAGTTGGGCAAGGTACTCGCTCAGCTCAGCCTTGGTGTTGCGCCAGGTGAAGTAGGTATAGCTCTGGGAATAGCCGACCTTGCCCAGGCGCGCCATCATCGCCGGGGTGGTGAAAGCTTCGGCGAGAAAGATCACCTCCGGGGACTTGGCACGCACGTCGCTGATCAGCCATTGCCAGAACGGCAACGGCTTGGTGTGCGGGTTGTCGACGCGAAAAGTCTTCACGCCCTCTTCCACCCAGCCCACCACGATGTCACGCAGCTCGGTCCACAGGCTGGGGATGGCATCGGCCGCATAGAAATCGACGTTGACGATGTCCTGGTACTTTTTCGGCGGATTTTCCGCGTATTTGATCGTGCCGTCCGGGCGCCAGTTGAACCAACCCGGATGCTGTTTGAGCCACGGGTGGTCCTGGGAGCACTGGATGGCGAAATCCAGGGCGATTTCCAGGCCGTGGTCGGCAGCAGCCTTGACCAACCGGCGGAAATCATCGCGAGTGCCCAACTGAGGGTGAATAGCCTCGTGACCGCCCTCCTCACTGCCAATGGCGTAGGGGCTGCCCGGATCATCAGGGCCGGCGGTGAGCGAGTTGTTCTTGCCCTTGCGGTGGCTACGGCCGATGGGGTGGATCGGCGGGAAGTACAGCACGTCGAAGCCCATGTCGTGGATCATCGGCAAGCGTGCATGCACGTCATTAAAGGTGCCGTGCCGCGCCGGATCGTCGGTGATCGAGCGGGGAAACAGCTCGTACCAGCTGGCAAATTGTGCGGTTTCACGTTCCACGTCAATCGGGTACGCGGGGCTGACGCTCAAATAGGCGCGATGGTCGGCCTGGGTCATCAGGTGTGCACTGTCTTCGTGCAGGAACAACGCCACCTGCTCGGTTTCCAACAGGCCGGAAAGCTCATGGTGCAACAGCATCAAGCGGCCACGCAGTTCGTTGTCACTGCGTTCGGCGGCCTGCAGCACCAGGCTACGGCCCTCCTGCAACTCCAGGCTGACGGGCACGCCAGCTTCATGCTTCTTGCGCAGTTCGTAACAGAAGCTGGCAAAGGTATCGATCCAGGCTTCGATGCAGTACTCATGGCGGCCTTGGTGGGCCACGGTAAACGCGCCCTCCCAACCGTTGTTGCCGATATCAAGCATGACTACGCTGTGCCAGCTTTCGTCTCCCAGGGCGCGCCAGCGGATCAACACCGCCAGTTTATCGTGGCCATCGGCGAACACTTTGCTGGTGACATGAACCCGCTGGCCCACCACCGCCTTGACGGCAAACTCCCCGTTGTCGATGACCGGCATGGTGCTTTCGATCGCGATCCTGGGTAGCAGCAGCGCCTGCGACAACGGCAGCACGGAGTCTTCTGGAACCAGTGTTTCGGCAGTCATCGAGCAGCTTCCCCTTACGCCCTTTGGACGCTCTTTGCTTGATACGAATTCAGGTACGGCGACGCTATCCTTGAGCTGGGCCGTTTAAAGTCCGAGCCTGGGCGCTGCCCAAAAGTTCAGGTGGATATACCACCCTTGGGCGGGAATCATTTCCAGCAGGCAATGGTCCACCGATAGAGCAAAGCACAAACGAGGCCATACCCATGAGCATCCCGACACCTCCTGAAACCGAAGATCCGAATATCGACGCCCCCCCATTGCCTCCGCCCGAACCGGAACGCGATCCTGAACAGGAGCCGCCTGAAAACCAGCCGCCACCGGTGCAGGAACCGCCCACGACGATGCCGCCGGTTATTGCCTGACTCACAGACACGCAAGCACTTGCCCGTGAAAGTATCGCGGGCAAGCGCTACTGAGCTTTCCTACTTCAATCACCGACAATACCGAGATCCCGCTCTTGATGAACAAGATAGATTCAGTCTCCCGTACGCTGCCTCGCCCCCTTGCCGGCCGCAGACTATCTTGTCCGTTAAGCGAGTACCTTCTATGCGCACCTCACTACTGCCCCCGTTCTCGGATGTTCACGGCATCCAACAACCGCCAGTCAACGATCATCGGGAAAAACTGAACGATCTGTTCAGGGCCGGCCCAAGCGCAATCATGCGCAGGAAAGAGCCTGACACGCCCGCCTCCGCCCCTTCCAGGGCGCCGCAAACCTTTATCTTGCCCAACCCTGCCCACCCCGCGAACGTAGAGCCGAAGACGGCCGGTGCCGACGCCACCCAGCTTGCCCAACTTCGTGCGCTGACCAGCCAGCAGAACATTACCAATATGCTGCGCGCGCCCAACTCACACGAGACCTCCGGGCAGGTGACCACGATCCGAAGCCTGTTAAGCAGGGAAAACGTCAAATCCTTGCTGCACGGCCCGGATGCAGACGAAGCGCGCAAACTGATTACCGATGTGAAGGAGCGTTTAGGTCAATCAAGCCTGCAGATGATTCATGACCGATCCTCACATATCGAGGACCCGGGCTTGAGCCTTGAAGAAATTCGCGAGCGCACCTCCACTCTTGATCCCGAGGCAGGTTTCAACTGCGCTATGCAAATCGAGCGTGATCTACGCATTGAGAAGCTGTCTGCCATACAGCGAATGCGGCAAAGTACACCTCTGGCTTCAGCCCTCTTCGATATCGGCAAAGAGGCGGACCTCGGCAACCCGCCCCCTCAACCGGATAATCCACCGCCCCCGGCAGAAAGCCTCACACACAACAACAATGCCAGGAATGACAATGGTCAGACCTTCACCTTCCATAATACCCGTGAATCAAGTTTCGACGCACCTGAGCAAGTGATGGATTTTGACCACCACAGAGACAAACTCGATGTATCGGCAATTAGAAATCAACTCGGCAACACGCCATTGAAATTGGTAGGAGACTTCTCGGGAGCCAGTAGCGAGGTACAGATTCACTATAGCCCGGCTCACAATACGAGCGTGGTGATGATTTCCGGCAATCCGGGAGAGTCGCCCTTTGTGGTGAAAGCCTTAGGTGAGGTGAGATACGGCAACCTCATCACGTAACCCGCGTCACTCATCCTTCTCCAGCAGCTTGACGATCCGCGGCATCACACTGAATACCGCCAGGGCCAGCAGCGTACTGAGCACCGCCGTCGATTCACGCCCCATTCCCGCCGCAACCCCAATGGCGGCGGTCATCCACAACCCGGCCGCGGTGGTCAGGCCCTTTACATGCTGGCCCTCTTCGTCTTCCTTGCCCTTGAGGATGGTGCCAGCGCCGAGGAAGCCAATGCCCGCGATGACCCCTTGAACCACACGGCTCATGGCATCCGCCTGGCTGCCGGACATCTGCGGCACCAGCACAAATAGCGCGGCGCCCAGCGCCACCAGCATATGGGTGCGCACTCCGGCCGCCTTGCCCTTGTGTTCACGCTCAAACCCCAGGATGCCGCCGAGGATCGCCGCGATCAGCAGGCGCACGGTCACTTGGGTAAGTTGCCGGGCATCGCCAATGTCTGCGAATTCGGCTTGCAGGGTTTGCCACGCCAGATGCCACCAGGCCTCCATGGATGCGCTCCTTTTTATTATGGATAGATAAAGGATGGACAGCGCAGACCGCCAGTCAGTTGCCTGGAACCCGTGCGCATGGCGGCCGCCTAACGCTGCATAGCCCACAAAACGGAGATTGTCATGACCGTACGCATCGAAAATCATCTGTGCTACTTCACGCTCGACGACAATGGCCAGGAACAAAGCCTGCCAGCCACCCGGGTGACCATCCTGACCGATCACGCCAAAGCCATGTCTTATCTGGAACTGGCAGGTTCGCGCATCTACATCACCGAAGCCGAGGCGGACGCGCTGACGGTTGAAGGCGCAACCGATGGCCGTGAGCATGTAAAGGCGGACCAAACTGGTTCGGTGATTTGATTGATCTGCATCATCAGACCCGCTCAACCCCTGCACCCCTATGCCCACGGGGTGCAGCAGATTGACGCACAAGAACGCTTCAAGCTGATCTGATCCGCTTTTTATCACGCCACCTGAGTCTGTTATGCAAACAGTCTGTCGCCCATAGTTCGTCGGCCTGATGGAGGCTGATGAGCGAATGACCATGAGCGAACGAATCCCAACCGTGGAAACCTTTGAGCCCATTCACCCCAAGAAAGTGAAGGCCAAATCCAGCGACAACCTGATCCATACCCGCAGCTTTACCGGCTTGTTTCGCACCCTGCGAGTGGGCGGTGCCGGCCTGCTGTTCCTGGCTTTTTTCGGCACCGTGTGGCTGAACTGGGGTGGGCGCCAAGCCGTACTGTGGGACCTGGCCGAGAGCAAGTTCCACATTTTTGGTGCGACGTTCTGGCCCCAGGACTTCATCCTGCTCTCGGCGCTGTTGATCATCTGCGCCTTCGGCCTCTTCGCGATCACGGTGTTTGCCGGCCGCGTATGGTGCGGCTACACCTGCCCGCAAAGCTCGTTCACCTGGCTGTTCATGTGGTGCGAGAAGGTGACCGAAGGTGAGCGCAACCAGCGCATCAAACTTCAGGCCGCCCCCTGGAGCCTGAATAAGCTGGCGAGGCGCTCGGCCAAGCACACATTGTGGCTGGGTATCAGTGTGTTGACCGGGCTGACGTTTGTGGGCTACTTCACCCCGATCCGCCCCTTGGCCGCCGAACTGTTAACGTGGCAGATCGGTGGGGTGAGCCTGTTCTGGGTGCTGTTTTTCACGGGCGCCACCTACATCAATGCCGGCTGGCTACGCGAAGCGGTGTGCATGCACATGTGCCCCTATGCACGGTTCCAGAGCGTAATGTTTGATAAGGACACCCTGACCATTTCCTACGACACCACCCGCGGCGAGCATCGGGGCCCGCGTAAACGTGACGTGCAGCCAGCCGAGGTTGGCCTTGGCGATTGCATCGATTGCCAGCTGTGCGTTCAGGTTTGCCCCACGGGCATCGACATCCGCGACGGCCTGCAAATGGAATGCATTGGTTGTGCGGCCTGCATCGACGCCTGTGATTCGATCATGGACAAAATGGGCTATGCCCGTGGCTTGGTCAGTTACACCAGTGAGCATCAACTGCAAGGTGGCAAGACCCACCTGCTCAGGCCGCGCCTGATCGGCTACAGTGCCGTGCTGCTGGTGATGATCGCGGCGTTGGTGGTGGCGCTGATTGAACGGCCGATGGTGTCGCTGGATGTGACCAAAGACCGAGGCATGTTCCGTGAAAACAGCCAGGGCTTGATCGAAAACATCTACAGCCTCAAGGTGATCAACAAGACCCAGCAGCGCCAGGACTACCGCCTGGAACTGGTGGATGCCGAGGGGTTCCAGCTGCAAGGCAAGACCCATGTCAGTCTGGCTGCCGGGGAAATTGTCGATATACCGGTGTCGGTAGCGTTGCTGGCGGACACACCGGCCAGCAGCTCTCAAACCCTGCGTTTTAAAGTCACTGATGTGGATGAGCCTTGGATTTATACCGCTGCTGACAGCCGCTTCGTTGCGCCCTTGAATCGCTGAACAACGATAGAGATCAACTGTAGGAGCGAGCTTGCTCGCGAAAAACTCACCGTCGCCGCGTTCATTCAGGAAACACACGTTATCGTTGACGTTTTTCGCGAGCAAGCTCGCTCCTACAGTTCGCCCTGCGTACACATTCAAAAAGCTAATCAGGCCGCCATGAAACGCTACGAAAAATTTGCCGACGACATCGCAGAACTGATCCGCTCCGGCGTCCTCGGCCCCGGCCAGCGCGTGCCATCGGTACGCTATGCCAGCCAGGCCTACGGCGTCAGCCCGTCCACGGTGTTCCAGGCTTATTACTTGCTGGAGCGTCGTGGCCTGATCAGGGCGCGCCCGCGTTCTGGCTACTTCGTCAACACCCACGCGCCGAGCCCGTTTTCCGAGCCGGTGGTGAGTGAGCAGGTGCATGAGTCCACCGATGTGGGCGTCAGTGAGCTGGTGTTCTCGGTACTGGACTCGATCAAAGACCCCAACACCGTTCCCTTCGGCTCGGCCTTCCCCAGCCCCATGCTGTTCCCGCTGCCGCGCCTGGCGCGCTCCCTGGCCAGTGCCAGCCGCGACATGGACCCACGCCTGGTGGTCACCGACATGTCGCCAGGCAACCCGCAACTGCGCCGCCAGATTGCCCTGCGCTATATGGTCGGCGGCCTGATGCTGCCGATGGAGGAGTTGCTGATCACCAACGGCGCCCTGGAAGCACTCAACCTGTGCCTGCAGGCCGTGACCGAACCGGGCGACCTGGTCGCCATCGAAGCGCCGGCGTTCTACGCCTGTTTGCAAGTGCTTGAACGCCTGAAGCTCAAGGCTGTGGAGATCCCGGTGCACCCGCGCGACGGTATTGACCTGAACGCCCTGGCCCAAAGCCTTGAGCGCTATCCGATCAAGGCCTGCTGGACGATGACCAGCTTCCAGAACCCCATGGGCGCCACGTTGCCTGAAGAGAAAAAACAGGCGCTGGTGGAACTGCTGCGCAGCCATCAAGTGCCGCTGATCGAAGATGACGTCTACGCCGAATTGTATTACGGACAACAGGCCCCGAAACCGGCCAAGGCCTTCGACACCGAAGGGCTGGTGATGCACTGTGGCTCCTTTGCCAAGAGCCTGGCACCGGGTTACCGCGTGGGCTGGGTCGCCGCCGGGCGCTTCGCACAGAAGGTCGAGCGGCTGAAACTGATGACCTCACTGTGCCCGTCGATGCCGGCGCAGGCGGCGATTGCCGACTACCTGCAACACGGCGGCTATGACCGGCACCTGCGCAAACTGCGCTACGCCCTGGAAGAACAGCAAAGCGCCATGCTGGCGGCCATCGCTCGTTATTTTCCGGCGCAAACACGGGTCAGCCAGCCGGCGGGAGGCTATTTTTTGTGGTTGGAACTGCCGGAGCAGACCGACTCGCTGAAATTGTTCCAGATGGCTCTGGCCCAGGGCATCAGCACTGCGCCGGGGCCGATCTTTTCCGCCACTCAGCGGTTCAGAAACTGCATTCGCCTGAATTACGGAAGCCCTTGGAACGAGGCGTCGGAAAAGGCCATGGAGACACTAGGGCGGATCGTGCGCTCGTTTTAACGGCCGCCGCCCAAGTCGATAAACGTTCCGGTGGAATACGATGCCTTGTCCGACAGTAACCAGATAATCGCCTCTGCCACTTCATCCGGGCGCCCGCCACGCGCCATCGGGATACCGGATTCCAGCTTGCTGACCCGGTCCGGGTCGCCGCTCAGGGCATGGAAATCGGTAAAGATATAGCCAGGGCGCACGGCGTTGACGCGAATGCCCTCGCCCGCCACCTCCTTGGACAGCCCCAGGGTAAAGGTGTCCAGCGCCCCCTTGGAGGCCGCGTAGTCGACATACTCTCCCGGCGAGCCCAGCCGCGCCGCCACCGACGACACGTTGACGATACTGCCTCCCTGCCCTCCATGCCGGGGCGACATGCGCAATACCGCGTGTTTGGCACACAGGATCGGGCCCAGCACATTGGTCTTGAGGATTTTGAGGATACGAAACTCGGACATCTCATCGACCCGCGACTTATGCCCCACGGTGCCGGCGTTATTCACCAGCGCGGTGACCCGGCCCAGTTCCGTATCAACGCGATTGAACAGAGCGATCACTTCATCCTCGCTGCTGACATCGGCCCGCACGGCAATCGCCTGGGCACCCAGCGCGCGAACCTGATCCAGTACACCCAGGGCAGCGTCTTCATCAGACTGGTAGTTGATGCAGATGCGATAGCCTTGGCGAGCGGCGAGCAATGCCGTTTGGGCGCCAATGCCACGACTGCCCCCCGTGATGATGACGACTTTGTCCATGGCTGCGGCCTCCCGATTCAACCGGATGTTTAGGGTTGGATCCAAGAATACCCGTCACTGACTGCTTTTGTCAGGCGCCGGCTGTTCGGCGCCCCGGATATTCGCCATGAAGCTATCGGCCGGCAATGGATGCCCCAATAAGTAGCCTTGCAAGGAGTCACACCCCAGGCGGGTGAGGAAGTGCTGCTGCACATCGGTTTCCACCCCCTCGGCGACGATCCGCAGGCCCAGGGCCTGGCCGAGGGCCACGATGGCCGAGACGATGGCCGCGTCATCGCTGTCGTGTTCCAGGTCACGCACAAAACCGCGATCGATCTTCAGCTCGTTGGCCGGCAGGCGCTTGAGGTACATCAGGCTGGAGTAACCGGTGCCAAAGTCATCGATGGACAGGTCAACCCCCATGTCCGACAGTTGCTGCAATACCGTCATGCTCGCATCGGCATCGCTCATGGCGGTGGTCTCGGTGATTTCCAGCGTGAGGCTGTTGGCCGGCAATTGGTACCGTTCCAGTGCAGCCGCTACGCTGTTGACCAACCCGGCGTGGCAGAACTGCAACGCCGAGAGGTTCACGGCAATGCGCCAGTGCTCATAACCCTGTGCGTACCACTGACTCATCTGGCGACAAGCTTCATCGAGCACCCATTCGCCGATGGGAATGATCAGCCCGGTTTTCTCCGCCAGTGCAATAAACGTAGCGGGCATCAGCAAGCCCTGATGCGGATGCTCCCAGCGCAACAGCGCCTCGGCCCCCACGGCAAGACCACTGACGGCGTCGAACTTGGGTTGGTAATGCAAACGAAATTGCCCCTGCTCAAGGGCAATGCGCAGGTCCTGCAGCAATTGCAGTTGTTTGCGCGCATTGGTGTTCATCGACACATCGAAGAAGCTGTAGCCATTCTTGCCCATGCCCTTGGCGTGATACATCGCCGCGTCGGCGTTCATCAGCAGTTCCTGGGGGTTGCTACCGTTGCCCGGGAACATGGCGATGCCGATGCTGGCCGAGATCTGCAACTCATGCTCGGCCACCGTGAACGTGCGGTTGATCAGGCCCACCTGGCGCTCGGCCAAGCCCATCGCATCATCGGGCTGGGTGAGTTGCACCAGCAACACGAACTCATCGCCGCCGATGCGGGCCAAGGTATCCTGGCTGCGCAAGTCCTCGCGCAGGCGCAAGCCAACTTCGCGCAGCAACTGGTCGCCCAGGTGATGACCAAAGGCATCGTTGACCGGTTTGAAACCATCCAGGTCGATAAACATCAAGGCAAAGCAACCGCCCCGCTCGTGCACCGCCTGGATGCCTTGTTGTATGCGATCTGCCAGCAAGGTGCGATTGGGCAGGCCGGTGAGCATGTCATGCAGGGCCAGGTGGGTGAGTTCCTGGTTGGCCAGGGTCAGGGAATCGGCGAGTACGGCGGTGCGCGCTTCCAGGCGCGCATCCAGCACCGACGTCAACAGCGCAATGACCAATACCGCCAGCGAAGTGACCAAGACCAGGTTATCCAGGCCCTTGCCGCTCAGGCCCGTCAGTGCGGCACCGCAGAAGCTGTCATCGGCAAAGCGCGCCGCAGCCATCCCGGTGTAGTGCATCCCAACGATGGCCACGCCCATCACCACGGCTGCGCCGCCCCGAGCCAGACGCACATAAGGTGTGTTGCGCCGCAGGTTGAAGGCGATCCACAGCGCGGCGCCGGAAGCCACCACCGCGATCAACAACGAAGCGCCGAACAAGGCCGGGTCGTAGTCGATGCCCGGCGTCATGCGCATCGCGGCCATGCCGGTGTAATGCATGCTGGCGATACCGGCCCCCATCACCAGTGCGCCAAACGCCAGTTGCCAGGCCGGCAAGCGTGGCTGGCTGACCAGCCATAACGCGAAGCCACTGGATAGCACGGCGATCAACAGCGACAACAGGGTAATGCCTACCTCAAACCCAAGGGCAAACGGCAGGCGCAGGGCCAACATCCCGATAAAGTGCATGGACCAGATGCCGACGCCCATCGCCACTGCGCCACCCGTGATCCACAGGTAAACGGCACGCCCCTTGGCGGTCGCGATACGCCCGGCCAGGTCCAAGGCGGTGTAGGACGCCAGGATGGCCACGCACAGGGAAATCACGACAAGGGAGGTTGAATAGCTACCGATCAGCATGGGACGTCTCGCAGGCGACCGGCGCAAAAGCCCGTGCCGGGTGGCAAATCGGGCGATTGTAGCGAGTATGAATACAGGACAGGTGATTAATTAATCCATTGGCCATCACGCAATTTCTGGCGTCAATCGGCTGGCTTTATCTGGCTGTTTTCAACCACATCATGGACATCAAAATGTGCGGGGCTTGCGCAGATTTCCTGTGGGAGCGGGCTTGCCCGCGAAGGCGGTGTGTCAGTCACCGCATATGCTACTGCACTAACGCTTTCGCAGGCAGGCCAGCTCCCCACAGGGTGCTGTGCTTGACTGACTGGCATTGGGGCAAGCCCACACATTTGATCTTGCTCCCACAGGATGCGCGGCGTATCCGGTTACTCCTTTTCGGCCAGGGAGGTCTGGCCATCCCAGCCTCCGCCCAATGCTGCGATCAACTGCACACTGGCCACCAGCCGCGACTGCAGCAAGGTCAATACCGTGCGCTCGTTGCTCAATGCCGTCGCCTGCACCGTGACCACATCCAGATAGGCAATCAACCCGGCCTTGTACTGGTTTTCGGTCAAGCGCAAGGATTCACGCGCGGCTTCCAGTGCTTCATTGCTGACCACCGCCTCATCGGCGAGCACCTTGAGCTGGACCATGTAGTTTTCCACCTCACGGAAACCGTCCAGTACGGTCTGGCGGTATTTGGCCACGGTCTCGTCATAGCTGGCCACGGTGCGGTCGACTTCCGCCGAGCGTTGGCCGCCATCGAACAGGGTCATCGCCAGTTTCGGCCCTACCGACCAGAAGCGGTTTGGCAGGCTGATCCAATCTTCATAGGTGCTGCTGGAGTAGCCCCCCGCCAAGCTCAAGGTCAGGTCGGGGTAATAGGCAGCCTTGGCCACGCCAATATTGGCGTTGGCGGCGATGACCGAGCGCTCGGCCGAGGCGATATCGGGGCGACGCTCCAGCATCTGGGACGGCAGGCTCACCGGTATCTGCGGCAGGGCCGGGATGTCTTTACTCACCGCCAAGTTGAAGTTGGCTGGCGCCTCACCGATCAGTACGGCGATGGCGTTTTCCAATTGGGCACGCTGCCAGATCAGATCGATCAGGCTGGCCTGAGTGGTCTTGAGCTGGGTTTGCGCCTGGGCGATGGCATCCTTGCCAGCCACACCGGCACGGTATTGGTTTTCGGTCATTTTCAATGAGCGCTGGTACGTGTCCAGCGTGGCTTGCAGCAAACGCGTCTGCTCGTCCATGACCCGCAGTTGCAGGTAGCTTTGCACCAGTTCGGACTGTTGGCTCAGGCGCATCGCGGCCAGGTCGGCCGAGCTCGCCTCGGCGCTGGCTTCGTTGGCCTCCAGGCCTCGGCGCAACTTGCCCCAGATATCGGCTTCCCAACTCACGCCCAACTGGGCGTTGAGGGTGTCGCGGATACCACTGCTGGAACTACTGAGGCTGGCACTGCTGCTGCCGGTGCCCTGGCTGGCGCGGGTCTTGCCGACGCTCAGGTCAACGCTGGGGTAAAAGCCCCCCCGTGAGCTGCGTACCAGCGCCTGTGCCTGGCGAAAACGCGCCTCGGCCTGGGCGACGGTCTGGTTGGACGTGTTAAGGCGCACCACCAGGTCATTGAGTTGTCGGTCACCGTACAGCTCCCACCAGGCGCCACGCGCCAGGGAGTCGCTCGGGTTAGCCTGGCGCCAGCCTTGGGCCTCCTTGAACTGCACCGGCTCGATGACGTCCGGGCGTTTGTAGTCAGGGCCGATGGCGCAGGCGCTGAGCAACACACCACACATCATCACGGCCAATAACTTCATGCCATTTCCGGCAGCTTTATTGTGGCGAGGGAGCTTGCTCCCGCTGGAGGGCGAAGCACTCCCAGGCTTTTTGGGGGCCGCTTCGCAGCCCAGCGCGAGCAAGCTCCCTCGCCACAGCAGGCCCGCAGCTACGAGGGATTGGGTTGAGTCGGTCATAGCGCAGTGTCCAGGGCAGCATCGGTACGCACGCCGCGCCAGGCGTTGAAGCGATGGCGCGCGCGGTCCAGGTAAAGGTAAACCACCGGGGTGGTGTAAAGGGTCAGAACCTGGCTGAACACCAGGCCGCCAATAATGGTCAGGCCCAACGGGTGGCGCATCTCCGCACCATCACCACTGCCGAGCAGCAACGGCAAGGCACCGAGGATCGCGGCCAGGGTGGTCATCAGAATCGGCCGCAGGCGCAACAGACAGGCGCTGCGGATCGACTCCAGCGGGCTCATGCCATCGTTGCGCTCCAATTGCAGCGCCAGGTCGATCATCAGGATCGCGTTCTTCTTCACCACGCCGATCAACAGGAACAAACCCAGCAGCGAGATCAGGCTGAACTCGCCCCCGAGCAGGTAGATCGCCAACAACGCACCGACACCGGCCGACGGCAGCGTAGACAGGATGGTCAGCGGGTGGATGTAGCTTTCATACAAGATACCCAGCACCAGGTACACCGCCACCAGCGCGCCGAGAATCATGAACGGCTGGCCTTTCTGGGTCGCGGCGAACGCATCGGCAGTGCCGGCCATCTTGGCGATCACATCCTCGGGCAACCCGACTTTGGCAATCGCACGCTCGATAGCCGCCGTGCCCTGCTCCACCGTGACCCCGGGCGCCATGTCGAAGGCGATATTCTCCGAAGCGAACTGGCCTTCATGGCTGACGCGGTCGTCGGCCAGGCTGTTCTCATAGTGGGCAATGGTCGACAACGGCACCCGTGCGCCGTCGGCCGTGATCACCTGCACCTGGTTGAGGGTGATCGGGTCTTGGGCGTATTTTGGGTTGACCTCCATCACCACCTGGTACTGGTTGAGGCTGTCGTAAATGGTGGAAATCTGCCGTTGGCTGTAGGCGTTGTTGAGCACCGCCGTGACCATGTCCATGTCGATGCCCAGGCGCTTGGCCTGGTCGCGGTCGACAATCAACGTCACTTGGGCCGCACCGCGGCCTTCGCGGGCGTCGATGGCGGTCAGCTCCGGCAACTCACGCATCGCCGCCACCACTTTCGGGTACCACAGGCGCAACGCGGCCAGGTCGCCGCTTTGCAGGATGTAGGAATATTGCGCGCTGGTCTGGTCGCGGCCGCCCCCGAACTGCAGGTCCTGGTCGGCCATGAGGAACAAGCGCCCGCCCGGCACCAGCGGCACCTCCTTGCGCAGGCGCTCGATCACCGCCTGGGCGGAGATCTTGCGTTCGCCAAGCGGCTTGAGGCGCACCAGCATCACTGCGTTGTTAGTGCCTTGGTTGCCACCGATAAAGCCGGCCACACTGAGCACCGCCGGGTCCTTGAGCACCGCCTGGCGAAAGATCTCCATCTTCGGCTGCATGACGCTGAACGACAGGCCATCGTCACCGCGCACAAAGCCGATCAACTGGCCGGTGTCCTGCTGGGGCATGAAGGTTTTGGGCACCACCACGTACAGCGCGATATTCACGCCCACGGTGACGAACAGGCTGAGCAAGGTCAGGCGCCGATGGCGCAGCACCCAATCCAGGCTGGTGGCGTAGCCGGCGACCATGCGGTCGTTGACCTTCTGGCTCCAGCGTTGCAAACCGGTCTGCCGGTCCTTCGCATGCGGCTTGAGCCAGCGGGCGCACAGCATGGGCGTCAAGGTCAGCGAGACAATCAGCGAAACGATGATCGCCGCCGACAAGGTGATCGAAAACTCACGGAACAGGTTAGTGACGATCCCGCCCATGAACAGGATGGACAGGAACACCGCCACCAGCGACACGTTCATCGAGAGCAAGGTAAAACCGACTTCCTGAGCGCCCAGGTACGCGGCTTTCATCGGTGGCACGCCGTCGTCGATGTGCCGGGAAATGTTCTCCAGCACCACGATGGCATCGTCCACGACCAAACCGGTGGCGAGGATCAGCGCCATCAGCGAAAAGTTATTCAGCGAAAAGCCATACAGGTACATCACCGCAAAGGTGCCCACCAGCGACACCGGCACCGCCAGGGTCGGGATCAGCGAAGCACGGAAGTTACCCAAGAACAGGTACACCACCAGGATCACCAGCCCCACGGCAATCAGCAGGGTCATTTCCGCCTCATGCAGGGTGGCAGTGATCACTGGCGAGCGGTCCATGGCCAGGCTGAGCTTGACGCTGGACGGCAACACCGCCTGCAACGCCGGCAACTGCGCCTTGATCTGCCGCACGGTTTCGATGATGTTGGCGCCGGACTGGCGGTTGATCACCAGCAACACCGCCGAATCATTGTTGAAGAAACCGCTGTTGTAGCGGTCTTCCACCCCATCGGTGATCTTCGCCACGTCCTTGAGACGCAGGGCTGCGCCATCCTGATAGCGAATCAGCAGGGGCTCATAATCCTTGGCTTTCTCCAGCTGATCGTTGGCCTGGATCTGCCAATTGCGCTCGCTGTCTTCCAGCGAGCCTTTGGGCCGGCGCTGGTTGGCATTGGCGATGGTGTTGCGCACATCGTCCAGGGCGACGCCGTACTGATCGAGGGCCTTGGGTTCCAGTTCGATGCGCACCGCCGGCAGCGAACTGCCGCCGATCTGCACTTCGCCCACACCCGGCACCTGGGACAGGCTCTGGGACAGAATGGTCGAGGCCAGGTCGTACAACTGGCCTTTCTGCAACACGTCGGAGGTCAGCGACAGCACCATGATCGGCGCCTGGGACGGGTTGATCTTCTTGTAGGTGGGCATGCTGCGCATGCCACTGGGCAGCAGGTTGCGCGACGCGTTGATGGCCGCCTGCACTTCCCGCGCCGCCCCGTTGATGTCGCGGTCGGAATCGAACGCCAGAATCACCCGGGTAGAGCCCTGGCTCGACGAGCTGCTCATGGTGGTGATACCGGCAATCGCGCCGAATGAGCGCTCCAGCGGCGTGGCCACCGTAGACGCCATCACCTCGGGGCTGGCGCCGGGCAAGCTGGCCGACACCACGATCACCGGAAAGTCGATCTGCGGCAATGGCGACACCGGCAACAAATTGAAGCTGACGCCACCGAGCAACATGATCGCCAGGCTCAGCAGCATGGTCGCGACCGGCCGGCGGATGAAAGGTCCGGACAGATTCATGGCTCAACCGGCTCCAGGCGTTGTGGCTCTTTGCGCCAGCGCCGGCCAAGACGATCGAAGTACAGGTAGATCACCGGCGTGGTGAACAGCGTCAACACCTGGCTCACCAGCAACCCGCCGACCATCACCAGGCCCAGGGGCTGGCGCAGTTCGGCGCCGGAGCCGCTCGCTAGCATCAAAGGCACCGCGCCGAACAAGGCAGCCAGGGTGGTCATCAGGATTGGCCGGAAGCGCAACAGCGCGGCCTGGTAGATCGCGGTCTGCGGGTCCAGGCCCTGGTTGCGTTCGGCGTCGAGGGCGAAGTCGATCATCATGATCGCGTTCTTTTTCACGATACCGATCAGCAGGATGATGCCGATGATCGCGATCATGCCCAGGTCATTGCCACTGAGCAGCAACGCCAGCAAGGCCCCCACCGCCGCCGACGGCAAGGTCGATAGGATAGTGATCGGGTGGATGTAGCTCTCATAGAGCACACCGAGCACGATGTACATGGTGACCACCGCCGCCAGGATCAACAGCAAGGTGCTCGACAACGAGGCTTCGAACGCCTGGGCCGCGCCCTGGAACTGGGTTTGCACGCCCACCGGCATGCCGATGTCCTTCTGGGTCTGGTTGATCAGTTCCACGCCTTTGCCCAACGCTACGCCGGGCGCCAGGTTGAACGACATCATCACCGCCGGGAACTGGCCGATATGGGCAATTGCCAATTGCGCCTGGCGCTGTTCCACATGGGCCAGGCTCGACAGCCGTACCTGACCACCGTCAGTGGTTTTCACATGGATCTGGTTGAGGGCCGCCGGGCCGAGGGTTTCGCCGGACTGGGCCTGCAACACCACTCGATACTGGCTGGCCTGGGTGTAGATGGTGGAGATCTGGCGCTGGCCGAAGGCGTCATACAGCGCATCGGTGATGGTCGAGACACTTACGCCCAGGCGCGAGGCCGCGTCGCGGTCGATCACCAGGTACACCTGCAAGCCTTTGTCCTGCAGGTCACTGGCCACGTCGGTGAGTTCCGGCAACTGGCTGAGGGCGTGTACCAGCTTGCCGCTCCATAACGCCAACAACTCGGCGTCCGGGGAGGACATGCTGAACTGGTACTGGGTACGGCTGACCCTGTCCTCGATGGTGAGGTCCTGCACCGGTTGCATGAACAGGCGGATACCCACCAGCTTGTCAATCTGCGGTTGCAGGCGGGTGATGACCTCGGCTGCGCTCAAGTCGCGCTGGCCGTGAGCCTTGAGGTTGATGAGCAAGCGGCCGCTGTTGAGGGTGGCGTTATCGCCATCCACGCCAATGTAGGACGACAGGCTCTCGACCGCAGGGTCGGCGAGAATGATCTTCGCCAGTTCCTGCTGGCGCTGGCTCATGGCCGCAAAGGAAATCGACTGCGGCGCCTCGGAAATACCCTGGATCACCCCGGTGTCCTGCACCGGGAAAAAACCCTTGGGCACCACCAGGTACAGCACCACCGTAAGCCCCAGGGTGGCGATCGCCACCAGCAACGTCAGCGGCTGGTGCTTGAGCACCCACTGCAACTTGCGGCCGTAGGCTTCGATCAGCCAATCAATCCAGGCGCCGCTGGCTTTGTAGAAGCGGCCCTGCTCTTCTTCCTTGGGTTCGCGCTTGAGCAGGCGCGCGCACATCATGGGCGTGAGGGTCAGGGACACTACCAGGGAAATCAGGATCGCCACTGCCAGGGTGATGGCGAACTCACGGAACAGCCGCCCGACCACGTCGGCCATGAACAGCAACGGGATCAATACCGCGATCAACGACAGCGTCAGGGACACCAGGGTGAAACCGATCTGCTTGGCGCCCTTGAGCGCGGCCGCCATCGGCGTCTCGCCTTCCTCGATATAGCGCGAAATGTTCTCCAGCATCACGATGGCGTCGTCCACCACAAACCCGGTGGCGATGGTCAAGGCCATCAGCGTCAGGTTATTGATGGAGAATCCGGCCAGGTACATCACACCAAAGGTGCCCACCAGGGACAGCGGCACGGCGATGGACGGAATGATCGTGGCGCTGACCCGGCGCAGGAACAGGAACGTCACCATGACCACCAGGGCAATGGCGATCAGAAGCTCGTGCTGTACGTCTTTGACCGAGGCGCGGATGGTCTGGGTGCGGTCGGTGAGCACCGTCACGTCCAGGCCGGCCGGCAGGTTGTCGGTGATGCTCGGCAGCAGGGCCTTGATACGGTCTACCACCTCGATCACGTTGGCGCCCGGCTGGCGCTGGATATTGAGCAACACGGCCTGGTTCTCGTTGGCCCAGGCGGCAAGGCGCTCGTTTTCGGCGCCGTCGACGATCTGCGCGACATCCTTGAGCCGCAGCGGAGCGCCATTGTTGTAGGCCAGGATCAGTTCGGCGTATTGCTCGGGCGAGACCAGTTGGTCGTTGGCGTCGAGCATCGAAACGCGGGTGGGGCCGTCAAAGTTACCTTTGGGCTGGTTGACGTTGGAGGCGGCGATCAGGGCGCGTACGTCCGAGAGGTTCAAGCCATTGGCCGCCAGGGCCTCGGGGTTGACCTTGATACGCACGGCCTGGCGCTGGCCACCGGCGATGCTGACCATGCCGACACCGCTGATCTGCGCGATTTTCTGCGCCATGCGTGTGTCGACCAAATCATTGAGCTTGGGCAGCAACATGGTCTTGGAGGTGATTGCCAGGGTCAGCACCGGGGTATCCGCCGGGTTGACCTTGTTGTACACCGGCGGCGCCGGCAGATCCTTGGGCAACAGGTTGGTGGCGGCGTTGATCGCGGCCTGCACCTGTTGCTCGGCCACATCCATATTGATGTCGAGGTTGAAACGCAGGGTCAGCACCGAGGCGCCGCCGGAACTGGTAGAGGCCATCTGGGTCAGCCCGGGCATCTGCCCGAACTGGCGCTCCAGCGGTGCGGTGACCGCGCTGGTCATCACATCGGGGCTGGCGCCGGGGTACAGGGTCATCACCCGGATAGTCGGGTAATCCACCTGGGGCAACGCCGACACCGGCAGCAGGCGGTACGAAATGATGCCGGCCAGGACAATGGCCAGCATGCTCAGCGTGGTGGCGACCGGGCGAAGGATGAACAGGCGCGACAGGTTCATGAACCGACCTTTTGCGCCTTGCCGGCGTCAGCCCCGGTCTCCCCTTTCGCTGCGGGCTTGCCTTGCAGGTGCTCGGTCGGCGTGGTCGGCACCTCGCTGCTGGCGTTGACCACTTCGATCTCGCTGCCGTCCTTGAGGCGGTCGGTGCCTTCCAGCACCACGCGGTCGCCAGCGACCAGGCCTTCCTTGATCACGGTGTTTTCGCCATCGGTGTCACCTACCACCAAGGGCTGGACCTTGACCTTCTTGTCGCCGTCGAGCTTGTAGACAAAGGTGCCATTGTTGCCGAACTGGATCGCCGCAGATGGCGCCAGCACCACGTTCTTCAAGGTATCAGCCAGCAGGTGCACATTGACGAACTGGTTGGGGAACAGCGCCTGGTCCTTGTTATCGAAACGCGCCTTGAACTTCAGCGTGCCGGTGGTGACGTCAATCTGGTTGTCCAGGCTTTGCAGTACACCGACCGCCTGCTTTTTCACGTCGCCACGGTCCCAGGCTTCCACGGGCAACTTGTTACCGGCGTGGTAACGAGCCAGCACGGTTTCCAGGGTATTTTCCGGCAGGGTGAAGGCCACGCTGATTGGCTGGGTCTGGGTGATTACCGCCAGGGCGGTGGTGTCGTTGGCGGCGACGAGGTTGCCGACGTCAAGCTGGCGCAAACCGACCCGGCCGCTGATGGGCGCGCGGATTTTGGTGAATTCCAGGTTGAGCTTTGCGTCGTCCACCGCGCCCTGGTTGGTCTTGACCGTGCCCTGGTACTGCAACACCAGCGCTTCGGCGGTGTCCAGGGTTTGCTTGGCGATACTGTCCTGGGCGTACAGGTCGCGATAACGCTGTACATCGACCTGGGCGTTCTTCAACTGGGCCTGGTTCTGCAGCAAGGTGCCCTGGGCCTGGAGCAAGGCGTTCTGGTAGCTGCGCGGGTCGATTTCTGCCAGCAGGTCACCGGCCTTGACCATTTGCCCTTCCTCGAAGGCGATCTTGACCAGCTCGCCGCCCACCCGGCTGCGCACATTAATGGTGTTCAGCGCCGTGACCGTACCCAGCGCCTTGTAGTACACCGGGAACTCACCCAGCACTGCAGGGGCCACGCGCACCGGCACTGGGCCAGTGGACCCGCCGAAGCCCGGGCGTGCCATGCCGGTTTTACCCGTGTGCCCGGCCGGAGCGTCTTTATGGGCCGCGCCGCTGGGCCAGAATTTCCAGCACAGGCCGGCGATAACCAGCAGCACGAGCAGGCCAAACAGCCAGCGGCGGGAGTTGCGGGGGGAGGATTGCATGGAGTGATCAACCATTGGGCGCGAGAGCTTCTACTTTGGGAGGCTGAAAGATAAGCACTGGGGGGGCCTTAAGAAAAGCACCTTTACCGGCTATTTACTTTGGGCTTACAACGTTTAACTTCTGATCTTAGTCCACCGGCTATTTCGCTAAACCGCTGACGCTCAAATAAAAACGGCCTGGACTAGGCCAGGCCGCAATCATGCATCATACGTGTTACTGCCAAACGACAGTCATACGTAGAAACAGTTACTTCAACACAGCCAGGGCGGCGTCGTAGTTTGGCTCTTCAGCAATTTCCTTGACCAACTCGCTGTGCAGCACGTTGTCGTTTTCATCCAGCACCACGACAGCGCGAGCGGTCAGGCCCTGCAGCGGGCCGTCAGCGATGGAAACACCATAGTCAACGGCGAAGTCGGCATTGCGGAAATCCGACAGGTTCTTAACGTTTTCCAGGCCTTCGGAGCCACAGAAACGCGCTTGGGCGAATGGCAGGTCGGAGGAGATGCACAGGACCACGGTGTTGGCCACATCGTTGGCCTGGGCATTGAACTTGCGCACGGAAGTGGCGCAGGTTGGGGTATCAACGCTTGGGAAGATGTTCAGCACTTTGCGCTTGCCGGCAAAGGTAGCCAGGGTGGCGTTGGACAGGTCGCCGGCGGTCAGGGTGAAGCCTGCAGCTTTGGCGCCGACTTTCGGCAGTTCGCCTTCAACCTGGACCGGGTTGCCTTTAAGGGTGACTTGAGCCATGAACGGAATCCTTATGCTGGTTTTTGGTTAAACAAATTCGAGAGGCGGAAGTTAACCACAAAGTGCCGACGCTACCTACCGCCAGACACAAATTGTCATGTCGTCAGGTTGTGGTTTAATTGCGCGCTTTTCGCCCGCCCTTCAAGGAAACCGTCGTCGATGAATCAGCCCGTCACCAAAGTCCTGGTCATTGGTTACGTCTGGCCGGAGCCCCGCTCCTCGGCCGCGGGCGGGCATATGATGCAAATCCTTGAGAGTTTTCTTACGCAAGGTTGGGACATTACCTTCAGCAGCCCGGCCACCATTGGCGAGCACAAGGCCGACTTGCCGGCACTCGGGATCGCCGAACGCACCATCGAACTGAATAACAGCAGTTTCGACGACTTTATTCGCGAACTGGCCCCGGATATCGTGCTGTTCGACCGTTTCATGATGGAGGAGCAATTCGGCTGGCGCGTAGAACAATGCTGCCCCGACGCCCTGCGCGTGCTGGAAACCTCCGACCTGCAAAGCCTGCGCGACGCCCGTCACCAGCGGCTCAAAGAGCAGGTGAAAGCCCAACCCGACAGCGACGACTTCAGCGCCCTGTTCGCGCCGGCGCTGGAAGACGAGTTCCAACGCATGGCCGACACCGACCTGGCCAAACGCGAAATCGCCGCCATTTACCGCTGTGACATCAGCTTGATGATCTCCGACGTGGAAATCCGCCTGCTCACCGAACAGTTCAAGGTGCCTGCCGCCCTGCTCCACTGGTGCCCCTTGATGCTGCAACCGCCCACCGACGCATTTGCGCCCTTTGAAGACCGTGCGCATTTCCTCAGCATCGGTAACTTCCGCCACGCGCCCAATTGGGATGCGGTGCTGTGGATGAAGCACCGCCTGTGGCCACTGATCCGCCAACAACTGCCAGGCGCCCAATTGCATATCTACGGCGCCTACACCCCGCCCAAGGCCACCGCCCTGCACAATCAGGCCCAGGGCTTCCATGTAATGAACTGGGCCGAAGATGCGCTGCAAGTCATGACCGCCGCGCGCATCTGCCTGGCACCGTTGCGCTTTGGCGCGGGCATCAAGGGCAAGTTGGTCGACGCCATGCTGTGCGGCACGCCCAGTGTCACGACCCCAATCGGCGCCGAGGCCATGGGCGATGACCAGCCCTGGCCCGGCGTGATTGCACAGGATGCGCCGGCCCTGGCTGCCGCTGCCGTGGCCCTTTATCAGGACCGTGAGCGCTGGACCCGGGCCCAGGAACACGGGCGCCAACTGCTGGCCCGGCGCTATGACCAGGACATCCACGGGGCCGCCTTGGTGGAATGCCTGGAACGCTGTCGCCGCGACCTCGCTACCCATCGCCGGGACAACTTCACCGGCAGCATGCTGCGCCACCACGCGCATAAAAGTACCCAATACATGTCCCAGTGGATCGAGGCGAAAAACCGCACCCTGTAAACACTGCTGCTGGCGAGGACGTGCGTGACGGGGCATTATCCTACGCAGCGATCACAATAAAGCGACGGCAGCATGACCCGAGCAACGCGCATTACTGACCCTTCCTACGAGTTGATGGACGACCACAACGGCCTGTCCATCATCTATCGCCAACACGGCTTCCCCTGCCCGCTGGTGCGCTGGCACTTCCACAAGGAATATGAGCTGCACCTGATCGTCGCCAGCTCCGGCAAGGTGTTTATCGGTGACTACATCGGCAACTTCTACCCCGAAAGCCTGTTCCTCACCGGCCCCAACCTGCCCCATAACTGGATCAGCCAGGTGGAAGAAGACGAAGTGGTGCCCAAGCGTGACATGCTGGTGAACTTCACCGATGACCTGTTCGAGAGCGGCAGCCATATTTTTGCTGAACTCAAGAACCTCGCACCGCTGCTGGAGCGCGCGCAGTACGGCATCGAATTTCGCTGCAAAAAAACCATCACCCAGGCCATGACCTTGATGCAATACATCGAGGACGCCAAGGGCATGGCGCGCCTGGGGCAGTTTTTTATCTTGCTGGACGTGTTGAGCGTGTGCGAGGACTACCAATTGCTCTCCGGCGTAACCACGCCGCAATTGGCCGACGAGCACAGCATAGACCGCACCAACCGGGCAGTGGATTACATCTTTGCACATTACGCCCGCGAGCTACCGCTGGAAGAAGTGGCGCAATACCTGGGGATGAAGCCGACCTACTTCTCGCGGGTGTTCAAGCAGGCGACCGGTCGCACCTTTATCGAATTCGTCAACCGGCTGCGCATCAGCAAGTCCTGTGAATTACTCGCGGACGGTGACAAGGCCGTCACGGATGTGTGCTTTGAGTCAGGCTTCAACAATATTTCCAACTTCAACCGACGCTTTCAGCAACTCAAGGGCATGACCCCTTCCCACTACCGACGGTTGGCGATGCAGCGGTTGACGGAGCAGAACCTGATGCCGGTAGACGCCTCGCACTTCAGTTAAAAACCGCAAGCTGGCCATCTGGCGAACGCTCTCACGCCTGTCCCGATCACATCCCGTAATAGCTGGGGCGGAACGCCTCCCTGTGTATGACCAAAAAGTGACAAGTCAGTTGCTGACCACGCGCTTTCTTATCGTACCCATGAGGCCCCCATGAGCATTATTGCAACGTACTCGCCCTTACCCACCCCGCCCCGAAATTTGCCTCCATCCCCTGCAACAGTGGACGCGCAAACCAGCTTGATTCGGACCCCACGCAGCCCATCGGCCGGTGTAGTGACCCTGGAAGGCCGAAACACAGCCGAGCCGTTGGTGAGTCAGGCTGACGCGGACATGGCAGATAAACTCGCCACCGCCCTGATGGAGGAGGTCAATGTACACGCTACCAGCCGTTACATGCCGTCTTCCTTCGGCACAGTCCATGACATTCCAACTCACTCAACATTCGGGCAGCTTTGGTCACAGCTGACGCACGCACTCAAAAACGAGCCGTTCGCGACGTTTGCGAAGAATAACAACATCAACATTTCAAACCTGAAACTAACGCCTTCCGGATTTCTGGATGGCACCATTAACGGCAAACGCAGCAGTTTTTCCAAATACGACGATGGCTTCGAGGAAGCCGCTGTCAACGTCTTCGAGGTTGTGCGCAAACTCTCTACGAACAACGTCCCGATTGTGTATATCGGCGAACACACCGCCACCACCCATGCCGTCGGTGCTTTTTACGCCATGAGGGTTCCGACGACGAAGGCCGAGGCACTCGAGCAAATCCGGGTGTTGCAGGATATCAAGACATTCCCATCGCTACTTGCTCCTGAAGGCAATGCTGCGCGGCCCCACCGACAGGACGTTCAGCACGTCAGGCATATGCGGGATGAAGCCATACAGAACCTTGCGCTGCAGGTCATGCTTGAGCCTGGCAAGTTCCCCCAGGCACAACGCCCGGACGTCGTGCAGCCGCCGGCGCCGCCCGGCAGCGCAGAACCGGCCACCACACCGATCGGAACCTCGAGCGCCACCACTGACCCCGTCGCAGATATTGCCCGTCGCCAGTTTGCCGGTGAGCCCAACGTTTACTCGGTGGTCGCTCGAGTGCTCAGCGACAGGCTGAAGGAAGCCTCTCCAGGGCTGGATTTCGACATCAACCAGATTGCCATTGAAACGCCCGATCCGGACAATCCCTCCAAACCCAAGCGCACACAATTGATGGCACTTGCCTTCGACTACCTGACTGGCGGTGACGCCCCAGACTTCCTCGATTCCGCCAGGGCGTTTGACACGCGTCCCGATCGACTGGCACGCACGGGCACCGCTGCCGACACTCCGCTAGACCTCGACTTTTCAGCTCTGAGCGGCGTCATGGGTGCGCTGCCGGACCGACTGAACCAGGCCTATGAGGCAAATTTGCGTGAGTACTGGGCCAAACCTGCGTTCAACACGGGCATTGATACCGGTGCCGTTTTCAGCGGCAGTCACCGGACGTTGGTAAGCCGCATTCTGAAAAGCAACCTGCAGCTGGCCAGCCTTAAACAATCCGGCCTGGATGATGAACAGCGCAAGACCATCGACATGGTCGTGAGGCATCCCGAAGGCGCCACGCGCCCCGCCCCACTTGACCCCAACTCATCGGGCGCCACCGTCTACAGCCTGGCCGACTCCGCACCGAACATGGTGGTTCATCGCTACCTGGCGCAAGCCAATCGCGACATCCTGCTGCTGGTGGAGCCCAACGGCAAAATCACTCCCTTCAACAGTTGGGATGAGCTCGAAAGCCTGGGCGGTTCAAAGGAAGAGATGACCGGCAATCTGTTCGATGGCCAGGCCGACGTCCTCATCAATCGGCATCTCGGCAGCAGTCTGATTTCCCCTGCCTCCCCACGTGGCCCGGACAGTTCGGTGCAGGAGCCGCCCACACTGCCCGACTGGATGAGCAACGCAGGCGAGGCCGAGCGTTTCATCATGCATGAACTCAGCCTGGGACTGGCCAGCTTCAACCAACTGAACGAAGGCCGCAGCTACAACAGCGATATCAAGGACATCCACACGTTCGCCCAGCAGCAATTCGACTTTTTGCCCAGAAGCAAAAAACTCACGGCGCACCCCGCGGCTAAACTCGAGGTGGTCTTCAAAGTCGCTTATGGGGCACAGGGTACCGCCGGGGAAATCGTCCGCCAGACCATGAGCCTGACAGACATGCTCCTCAATAACTTGTCAGGATTACCCAGCGGCCAGATTGAGGTCTTTTACAATACAGGGCTCAAGTATAAAGGCTCTGACTTCAAAGTCAGGGTGCCGGAGCTGGAGAAAGAAGGCGTACTCAAGCAGTTGGTCGACGACCTTGATATCGGCAAAACCTACCCTGACTTGCTGAGGAAAAAACTGCTTGACGACCCAACCGAAAAAGCCCGGCGCCAGGCACTGTTCGCTCAGCAAGTACCGCTGGAGCTGCAGTTCAAGGCGCTGGAACTGAGCATCAAGGCAGAGTCCGGTTTCAACACCACGGGTTTTCGCTACGTTCAGGAGCTATTCAAGCCAGGCCCTGGCCCCAGGATCGTTGATGGCCAGGAAATCGTGATCCGACCGCTGGCGTTCGATAACCGGGCCAATGGGAAAACCGATGTGGTCGAAGGCGCCTATCTGATCAAACCCAAGGACAGCACGAACGGCCCGCACATCCTGTACCGCCCCCTGATGGGCGATGCGTCGTTGATGCAGTTTCCAACCCGCCAGGCGCTGCTGGAAGCCATACAGAACAAAGGCAAGCTGCAAAACGACATCCTCGCCTGGTTGCCTGACGAACAGACCCGCAACACCTACAGTGGCAACGGTTTCAAACATCCAAACCTGGTGATATTCGGTTTAAACCTGGGCTCTGTCCCGATGAACAAAACTATTCCCTTGGCCATGGATACCCGCCTGCAACAGACGCTGCAGGCGGGAACATTGATGAACCACCTGTACGAAGCCAACGCCCGCAGCTTGATCACCTTGGCCGGACAGCAATCGACATCCGACGCACAAAGCCGCTGGGCGAGCCTCAAGGAAGGTGGCTTCCTGTTGCTCAATTCTGTCCTGCCAGTATTGCGCGGGCCCGGTGCCATGCTCGGCTTGATGATGCAGTCCCAGGGCATAATCAATGACCTGGGCGTCCTGCTCGATGATGACGCGCAAAATAAAGAGGCGGCCCTGACGGACCTGCTGGTCAACCTGACGACGTTGCTCGCCCAGTTCAAGGAGCGCTCATTGTCGGAGCCTTCAGCCGTCACCTCAAACAGGCCGGCAACCAACACCAGCGTATTGATCGACGGCGATGCACGCCTTACCCCGCCGCCACAACGCTTTCGAATGGGAGGCCCGCTGGAAAAGATCACACCTGTGGACGGTGAGATCCAGACCAATGTAGATACTTACAATCGTAAAGGTGAGGAAGTTAAACGCTTGAATATCGTCGGTCACGCGGCCAAGCCTGAAGGCGAGCAAGGAGCGATGATTGTCGGGGAGGATGAAAAACTCCTTACTGCTGAAGACGTTTATAATGAACTTGTCGCCCGTGGCATTGATATCAGGGACTATCCGGAAGTGCGTTTGCTGGTCTGTTACTCCGCCAAGGGCGGTGATAACTCACTGGCATCACAACTGCACGCGCTTACTGGCGTGCCGGTCAAGGGTTATGAAGGCTCGGTAGTCGTGGGCTACAAATCCAATGCGGACATAGATCCTGAGGATATCTACAAAACTGCCCTTGCAAAATACAAGGCAAAGTACCCAAGATTTTCTAAAGCCGACATTATCGAATTGGCAGAGATGGAGTTAAACAAACAACTGAAAGACGTTGATATATTTACCCACGTGGAAAAACAGAGTGGCAAAAAAGTAAATGTTAACTGGGGCACTATTAAAAAACCTCTTTGGGAGGAGATCGAAGTCGATTACCGGCCCAAGCGCTTCGGCTCGTCCAAGAAACGAACAAGTGCGGCCCCTGCCGAAATTCAAAGCCCCTCGAAAGAACTCAACGCCCTGGGTGAGTACAAGGATTTCAAGGATCTACCCGAGCCTGAAAAAATCAAAAACAGTATTGCCTTTACCCCCTCTGAAGACGGCCAGTATGAGTACTTCCTGGATCGACCAGCGGGCAGTAATGAAATCCGATTAAACATCATTGGGCATGGCGACAAAGGTGGAGTGACCTTCAAAAGCGAATTGAAAAATGCGCAGTCTTATTCACCCGAAGCGTTCGTTGGACTGATCGCGCCCATGCTGGAAAAAACCAGCGCTACCCAAATCAGAATGATCAGTAGTAAATCCGGCAGTACAGGTTTCGCTGAAGAGTTATCCAAACGCTTGAACGTTCCCGTGAAGGCCCCCGTCGGTACTGTCACACAGTTCGAAGTCATGAAGGACAGGTATTGGATTTTGGAAAAGCTCCCCAACCCACGTCGACCCCATGACCATGAGTGGAAAATCTTTACTCCCCCCGCCTCCGCCAGCTCGCGAGCTTTGAGGTTATGAGCCCGCGCGCAGGGCGGCGCACCCGTTGACTGAGCAGAGCCTGGCTTGAGCAAGCGCCCACCCGTCTGAACTGGTAGATGTGACAGTTCCCTGGATCACGGCGATTGTGAACTCTGGCTCTGTGAATAGTCCATTGGAGCCCCGTCATGAAGAAAACAGCCACCCCTCGTGCAATCAATGAGTTCAGCCGCTTTGAAATACCCGGAGAGACCTTCGGCTGGACCGGCGAAGGCCAGATACATATCGACAATTACGACAAACAAAGTCGCTGGTTCTCGACATCGGTCAATAGAGACTGGGGCAAAGCGCTGACCGGGGCCGCCGACGTTGAAGTGGTCATCAGGCTGCGCGGCGAACAAGCCGGTGAAACACTCATCGCCGCTCATCCGGAAGGAACAGGACGGCTCAACGACATATCAGTCGAAAAGCCAAGCCTTTATCGGTTCTACATCAGGTCCACGGCGACTGGCGAGGTGTGGGTAAGCTTCAAATTTGACTCCAACCGGAAAATGGTGATCGAGAGCATCAGCGTGCTGGGGCCCGTTCGAAAAAAAACCACTAAAGCACCCATACACCCCTGACGGTCTGTTCACCACGCAAACTGGGCGAGCAATTTGCTCAGCAGGCCAATATGGCGCAAGGCATTCTGCGCTCCGGAGCCAACGAGCCGGTCGAACTCAATGCGGTATGCCAGAACGGTAGCTGGTATGCCTATGACGCGAAAGCACAGGCAGGTTATGGGCCTGTGCTGGAAGGCTTTGTATCGGATACATCGTCAGCCGTTTGGCTGGGGAGTGCCTATAAATAGCAAATAGGCATTACCCCTCTTCGGGTGCCTGATCCGCGCTCGAAGATTCTCAGTGCAAAAAAGTATCAGTCCCAGTGCTCCCAAGGATTTGTCACCGCCGCTTTTGAAGGCTGTAATCAACGCACACTCTTCCTGACTCCTTGTAGGAAGACACAACAACAATAACCGTCCTTCTGTAGCCCCCTGGGCGCGGAAATGGAGTGCGCGATGAAGTTCACAGTAAAAACCCTGCTTGCCTGTTCTTGCATGACTGCATGCATGACCCTCAGCGCCGTCAGCCTTGGCGCGCAAACCCTGACCATTGCCACCGTCAACAACAGCGACATGATCCGCATGCAGAAGCTCTCGAAAACCTTCGAGGCCGAGCACCCGGAGATCAAGCTGAACTGGGTGGTGCTCGAAGAAAACGTGTTGCGCCAACGGCTGACTACCGACATCGCTACCCAGGGCGGGCAGTTCGATGTATTGACCATCGGCATGTACGAAGCCGCACTGTGGGGCGCCAAGGGTTGGCTGGAGCCGATGAAAGACCTGCCGGCTTCCTATGACCTTGATGACGTGTTCCCTTCGGTGCGTGACGGTTTGTCCGTCAAAGGCTCCTTGTATGCCCTGCCGTTCTACGCCGAAAGCTCGATCACCTATTACCGCACCGACCTGTTCAAGGACGCCGGGCTGAGCATGCCTGAGCACCCGACCTGGAGCCAGATCGGCGAATTCGCCGCCAAGCTCACCGACAAGTCCAAAGAACAATATGGCCTGTGCCTGCGCGGCAAAGCCGGTTGGGGTGAGAACATGGCGCTGATCACCACACTGGCCAACGGCTTCGGCGCGCGCTGGTTCGATGAGAAGTGGCAGCCGGAATTCAACGGCCCCGAGTGGAAGAACGCGCTGAATTTCTACGTCGACAACATGAAGAAATCCGGCCCGCCGGGTGCTTCCAGCAACGGCTTCAACGAGAACCTGGCACTGTTCAACAGCGGCAAGTGCGCGATCTGGGTGGATGCCAGCGTGGCGGGCTCGTTTGTTACCGACAAGAGCCAGAGCAAGGTCGCCGAGCATGTCGGCTTCACGTTTGCGCCCCACGAGAAGACCGACAAGGGCACGTCATGGCTGTATTCCTGGAGCCTGGCGATCCCGACCAGCTCCAAAGCCAAGGATGCCGCCAAGGTATTCACCAGTTGGGCCACCTCCAAGGAATACGGCCAACTTGTGGCCAAGACCGATGGCATCGCCAACGTACCACCGGGCACACGCACCTCGACCTACAGCGAGGAGTACATGAAGGCCGCGCCGTTCGCCAAGGTGACGCTGGAATCGCTGAAAGTGGCCGACCCCACCAAGCCGACCGAGAAACCGGTGCCGTATATCGGTATCCAGTTGGTGACCATTCCGGAATTCCAGGCGATTGGTACCCAGGTGGGCAAGTTCTTCTCGGGTGCGCTGACCGGTCAGCAGACCGTCGAGGCTGCATTGACCGCCGCGCAGACCACCACCGAGCGGGAAATGAAGCGGGCTGGTTACCCCAAGTAACCCCATAGCCTGTAGGAGCGAGCTTGCTCGCGAAGGTATTCCAAGCACATCGCGGTGTCGGATGTACCTTTTTCGCGAGCAAGCTCGCTCCTACAGGGCTTTTGCGCACCTGTCTCTATCTGGCCTTGATTATCATGAATACACCCACCAAAAACCGCCTGGCCAACCCCGGCTGGTTTCTCGTCAGCCCCTCGGTGGCCTTGCTGCTGCTGTGGATGATCGTGCCGCTGGGCATGACCCTGTACTTTTCGCTGATCCGCTACAACCTGCTCTACCCCGGCGAAAACCAGTTCGTGGGGCTGGAAAACTTCAGCTACTTCATCACCGACTCGGGGTTCCTGCCTGGCGCCACCAATACCCTATTGCTGGTAGGCAGCGTATTGCTGATCAGCGTGGTGTTCGGCGTGTTGATCAGTGCGTTGCTGGAGGCCAGTGAGTTCCTGGGGCGCGGCATCGTGAGGGTGATGCTGATTTCGCCGTTCTTCATCATGCCCACCGTCGGCGCGTTGATTTGGAAGAACCTGATTTTCCACCCGGTGTCGGGGATTCTCGCCGCCGTGTGGAAGTTCTTCGGCGCCGAACCGGTGGACTGGCTGGCGCATTACCCGCTGCTGTCGATCATCATCATTGTGTCGTGGCAATGGCTGCCCTTTGCGATCCTGCTGCTGATGACCGCGATGCAGTCGCTAGACCAAGAGCAAAAGGAAGCGGCACGCCTGGACGGTGCCGGCGCCATTGCGATTTTCTGGCACCTGACCCTGCCCCACCTGGCCCGCCCGATTGCCGTGGTGGTGATGATCGAAACCATCTTCCTGCTCTCGGTGTTCGCCGAAATCTTCACCACCACCAACGGTGGCCCCGGCTACGCCTCGACCAACCTCGCCTACCTGATCTACAACCAGGCGCTGGTGCAGTTCGACGTGGGCATGGCCTCCGCCGGCGGCTTGATTGCCGTGGTCATCGCCAATATCGCGGCGATCATCCTGGTGCGGATGATCGGCAAAAACCTGACTGACAAGCCTTGAGGGCCGCGCCATGACGCTTCAACAATCCCGCCGCCTGCAAAGCCTGTTGCTCGGCACGCTGGCCTGGGCCATTGCGATCCTGATTTTCTTCCCGATCTTCTGGATGGTGCTGACCAGTTTCAAGACCGAAATCGACGCCTTCGCCACGCCGCCGCAGTTCATCTTCACGCCGACGCTGGAGAACTACCTGCACATCAACGAGCGCAGCAACTACTTTGCCTACGCCTGGAACTCGGTGGTGATTTCGTTCAGCGCCACCGCCCTGTGCCTGCTGATTTCGGTACCGGCCGCCTACTCTATGGCGTTCTACGAAACCCAGCGCACCAAGGGCACGCTGCTGTGGATGCTGTCCACCAAGATGCTGCCGCCGGTGGGCGTACTGATGCCGATCTACCTGCTGGCCAAGAGCTTTGGCCTGTTGGATACGCGCATTGCGCTGATCATCATCTACACCCTGATCAACCTGCCGATTGTGGTGTGGATGGTGTACACCTACTTCAAGGACATCCCCAAGGACATCCTCGAAGCCGCCCGCCTGGACGGCGCCACCCTGTGGCAGGAAATGGTGCGCGTGCTGCTGCCAATCGCCAAGGGTGGCCTGGCGTCCACGGTACTGCTGTCGTTGATCCTGTGTTGGAACGAGGCGTTCTGGTCGCTGAACCTGACCTCCTCCAGCGCCGCGCCGTTGACCGCCTTGATCGCCTCCTACTCCAGCCCCGAAGGCTTGTTCTGGGCCAAGCTGTCCGCCGTCTCGACCCTGGCCTGCGCGCCGATCCTGATCTTTGGCTGGATCAGCCAGAAGCAGTTGGTACGCGGTTTGTCCTTTGGCGCCGTCAAATAATAATTCGAAAAGGAGGCCCATCATGGCCAACCTGAAAATCAAGAATCTGCAAAAAGGCTTCGAAGGTTTTTCCATCATCAAGGGCATCGACCTGGAAGTGAACGACAAGGAATTCGTGGTGTTCGTCGGCCCGTCGGGCTGTGGCAAATCCACCCTGCTGCGCCTGATCGCCGGCCTGGAAGAGGTCAGCGACGGCACCATCGAACTCGATGGCCGCGACATCACCGAAGTCACCCCGGCCAAGCGCGACCTGGCCATGGTGTTCCAGACCTACGCGCTGTACCCGCACATGAGCGTGCGCAAGAACATGTCGTTTGCCCTGGACCTGGCGGGTGTCGACAAGAAGCTGGTCGAGAGCAAAGTCAGCGAAGCTGCACGCATCCTTGAGCTGGGGCCTTTGCTGGAGCGCAAGCCCAAGCAACTCTCGGGTGGCCAGCGCCAGCGCGTGGCGATTGGCCGAGCGATTGTGCGTAACCCGAAGATCTTCCTGTTCGACGAACCGCTGTCCAACCTCGACGCGGCGCTGCGCGTGCAGATGCGCCTGGAGCTGGCGCGCCTGCATAAAGAACTGCAAGCGACCATGATCTACGTGACCCACGACCAGGTCGAAGCCATGACCCTGGCCGACAAGGTGGTGGTGCTCAACAGTGGGCGCATCGAACAGGTCGGCTCGCCGCTGGAGCTGTACCACCAGCCAGCCAACCTGTTTGTGGCCGGTTTTCTCGGCACGCCGAAGATGGGTTTCCTCAAGGGCCAGGTCACCCGCGTCGACAGCCAAGGCTGCGAGGTGCAACTGGACGCCGGCACCCTGATCAGCCTGCCGTTGAGCGGCGCCACCCTGAGCGTGGGCAGCGCGGTAACCCTGGGCATTCGCCCGGAACATCTGGAAATCGCCGCGCCAGGGCAAACCACCCTGACCGTGACCGCTGACGTTGGCGAGCGCCTGGGCAGCGACACCTTCTGCCACGTCATCACCCGCAACGGCGAACCGCTGACCATGCGTATCCGTGGCGACATGGCCAGCCAATACGGCGAAACGCTGCAGTTGCACCTGGACCCGGCGCACTGCCATCTGTTCGACACCGATGGCGTAGCCGTGGCCCGTCCACTGCGCGCTGCCGCCTGATTCCGTGAGTATTTCCAGATGAAATTGAATAAAACCAACCTTACCCAACTGGCGCCCGAAGTGCAGGTGCCGACCTACGCGCTTGCCGACACCCGCCAGGGCATCGCGCACATCGGCGTCGGCGGTTTCCACCGTGCGCACCAGGCGTTCTACACCGATGCCCTGATGAACACCGGCGAGGGCCTGGGCTGGGGCATCTGCGGCGTCGGCCTGCGCAGTGAAGACCGCAAGGCCCGCGATGACCTGGCCGGCCAGGATTATTTGTTCACCCTGTATGAACTGGGCGACACCGACGACACGCAAGTGCGCGTGATCGGCTCGATCAGCGACATGCTGCTGGCCGAAGACGGCGCCCAGGCGCTGATCGATAAACTTGCCAGCCCCCAGATCCGCATCGTCTCGCTGACCATCACCGAAGGCGGTTACTGCATCGACGACAGCAACGGCGAGTTCATGGCCCACCTGCCGCAGATCCAGCATGACCTGGCGCACCCGAGGGCACCGAAAACCGTGTTCGGCTTTATCTGCGCTGCGCTCACCCAGCGCCGCGCCGCTGGCACCCCGGCCTTTACGGTGATGTCCTGCGATAACCTGCCTCACAACGGCGCCGTCACCCGCAACGCCTTGCTGGCCTTCGCCGCCCTGCACGACGCGGCCCTGCATGACTGGATCAAGGCCAACGTGAGCTTCCCGAATGCCATGGTTGACCGCATCACGCCAATGACCAGCACCGCCCACCGCCTGCAACTGCATGACCAGCACGGGATCGACGATGCCTGGCCGGTGGTGTGCGAGCCGTTTGTGCAGTGGGTGCTGGAAGACAAATTCGTCAACGGCCGCCCGGCCTGGGAAAAGGTCGGCGTGCAGTTCACCGATGACGTCACGCCTTATGAAGAAATGAAGATCGGCCTGCTCAACGGCAGCCACCTGGCCCTCACGTACCTGGGGTTCCTCAAGGGCTACCGGTTCGTTCACGAGACCATGAACGACCCCCTGTTCGTGGCGTATATGCGCGCCTACATGGACTTGGACGTCACGCCGAACCTGGCGCCGGTACCTGGTATCGACCTGACCGAATACAAGCAGACCCTGGTGGATCGCTTTTCCAACCAGGCGATTGCCGACCAGTTGGAGCGCGTATGCTCCGATGGTTCATCGAAGTTTCCCAAGTTCACCGTGCCGACCATAAACCGCCTGATTGCCGACGGCCGCGACACGGACCGTGCCGCCCTGGTGGTGGCGGCCTGGGCGCTGTATTTGAAAGGCGTGGATGAAAATGGCGCGCGCTACAGCATCCCGGACCCACGGGCAGCGTTCTGCCAGGAGCTGGTGAGCGATGACGCGCTGATCAGCCAGCGGTTGCTGGGGGTGGAAGAGATTTTTGGCACGGCTATTCCCAAGTCGGCGGCGTTTGTGGCAGCGTTCCAGCGTTGCTACGAAAGCCTGCGCGACAAAGGCGTCACAGCCACACTGCAAAACCTCCTGAACGAAGCGGATTAAACATGTGGGAGCTGGCTTGCCTGCGATAGCGGTGGTCCAGTCAACCCTGCGGTGACTGCCAGACCGCTATCGCAGGCAAGCCAGCTCCCACATTGACCGTATTTTCAATCCAACAATAAGACTGCTGAGCACTCCATCATGACCCAGCAAAACCTCTACCTCGGCATCGACTGCGGCACCCAGGGCACCAAGGCCATCGTCCTCGATGCGTCCAGCGGCAAGGTGCTGGGCCTGGGCGCCGCGGCGCACACCTTGATCAGCGGCGCCAATGGCCGTCGTGAACAACACACCCAGGAATGGCTGGACGCCCTCACCGCTGCCACCCATCGCGCCCTGCAACAGGCCGGCGTGGATGGCCAGGACATCCTCGGCATCGGCGTATCCGGCCAGCAACACGGCCTGGTGTTGCTGGATGATCATGGCCAAGTGCTGCGCCCGGCCAAGCTGTGGTGCGACACCGAAACCACGCCGGAGAACGACCGGCTGCTGCAGCATCTGGGTGGCGAACGCGGCTCTCTGGAGCGCCTGGGCGTGGCCATCGCACCAGGCTACACGGTGTCCAAGCTGCTCTGGACCCGTGAACAGCACCCGGAAGTCTTCGCGCGCATTGCCCATATCCTGCTGCCCCACGACTACCTCAACTACTGGCTCACCGGCCGCGCCTGCGCCGAGTATGGCGATGCGTCGGGTACCGGTTACTTCAACGTGCGCCGCCGGGAATGGGATGTGGCGTTGCTCCAGCACATCGACCCCAGTGGCCGCCTGCAAGCCGCTTTGCCGACACTGATCGAGGCCGACCAAGCGGTGGGCACGATCCTGCCGGCCATTGCCGAGCGCCTGGGCATCAACCCCGACGCGGTGGTGTCCAGTGGTGGCGGCGACAATATGATGGGCGCCATTGGCACCGGCAATATCGCCCCCGGCGTGATCACCATGAGCCTGGGCTCGTCGGGCACCGTGTATGCCTTTGCCGACCAGCCAAACATCAGCCCCCAAGCCTCGGTGGCGACCTTCTGCTCCTCCAGCGGCGGTTGGCTGCCGCTGATCTGCACCATGAACCTGACTAACGCCACCGGGGTGATTCGCGAGCTGTTCGAACTGGACCTCGACACCTTCAACGCCCTGGTCGAACAGGCACCCATCGGCGCCGATGGCGTGAGCATGCTGCCGTTTCTCAACGGCGAACGCGTACCCGCCCTGCCCCACGCCACCGGCAGCCTGCAGGGCCTGACCATGACCAACCTGACCCGCGCCAACCTGTGCCGCGCGGTGGTCGAAGGCACCACCTTCGGCCTGCGTTATGGCCTGGACCTGCTGCGCCAGACCGGCCTGCAAAGCCAGAGCATCCGCCTGATCGGTGGCGGCTCGAAAAGCCCGCTGTGGCGGCAGATGGTCGCCGATATCATGCACACCGAAGTGGTGTGTACCGAACAGAGCGAGGCCGCCGCCCTGGGCGCGGCGATCCAGGCGGCGTGGTGCCAGAGCGGCGAACCGCTGGCCAGCCTGTGCGACAAATGCGTGAGCGTTGACCCGTCCAGCCGCACCTTACCCGTGGCCGCCAATGTCAGTGCCTATCAACAGGCGTATCAGCGTTATCAACAGCACGTGGCAACCCTTTAAGAGCGAGCAACTATGTATCTGGTGTGTGGTGAAGCGCTGTTTGATTTCTTCAGCGAGGAGGATGCCAGCGGGCAGGCCGCCAAGCTCAATTACAAGGCGATTGCCGGTGGCTCGCCGTTCAACGTCGCGGTGGGTTTGCGCCGCCTGGGGATCGAGTCGGGGTTCTTCGCCGGCCTGTCCACCGATTACCTTGGACGGCGCTTGCAGCAAGTACTGAAAGACGAAGGTATCAGCGAACGCTTTCTGGTTGAGTTCGACGCGCCGACCACCCTGGCGATGGTAGCCGTGGGCGCCAATGGCTCGCCGCAGTACAGCTTTCGCGGCGAAGGGTGCGCCGACCGGCAATTGCAACTGACCCACTTGCCACCTTTGGGCGACGAGATTCGCGGGCTGCATGTGGGCTCGTTTTCGCTGGTGGTGCAACCGATTGGTGACACACTGCTCAGCCTGGTCAAGCGTGAAAGCGGCAAGCGCTTGATCAGCCTCGACCCCAACGTGCGCCTTAACCCGCAGCCCGATATTCACCTGTGGCGCGCACGCGTCGCAGAGCTGGTGCAACACGCCGACCTGATCAAGGTCAGCGACGAAGACCTTCACCTGCTCTACCCCGACCAGACACCGGAAAGCGTGCTGCAAGGTTGGCTACACCACCGCTGCCAACTGGTGTTCCTCACCCGTGGTGGCGACGGTGCATCGGTGTTCAGCCGCCAACATGGCACCTGGTCGCAACCTGCGGTCAAGGTGGTGATGGCCGATACGGTGGGCGCTGGTGATACCTTCCAGGCGGCGCTGATTGCGTGGCTCACGGAACAGCAGTTGGATTCGGTTGAGGGGCTGCAAAGCCTCAGTCGCGAGCAGATCGACGCCATGCTGGGCTTCGCGATTCGGGCTGCCGCACTGACCTGCGGCAAGACCGGCCCAGACCTGCCCTATCGTCAACAACTGGCTTGAGCTGAGCGGCCAAAACTCAAAGTGCCATCACGCAGGCCACGTATTCCGTGGCCTGCGCGCCATGCATAAAAAATTGCGCTACTGGAAAACTGTGCTAAACCCAAAAACAGGAGCAGTTATTACAACAAACCCAGGACACACCCATGCAAAAGCCCAGTGGTTTCTCGACCCGGGCCGTTTTAGCTGTCGGCCTCATCTCACTGCAGTACATGATCCCTCAACCCTCTCATGCCGCCTGCGTTCTCACCCCGGGAACCGGTAACGATACCTATACGTGCGACAGCGGCAGCAGTCCCGGCCTTACCGACCTTTCCGGGGATAACCATCTGACCCTCCCCGCAGGCGGCACCGGCACCATCAACGGTAATGTCACCTTTGGCCCTGGCGTGGATACGGTGCGCATAGAGTCCGGGCAGATCACCGGCGCGGTGCAACAAGGGGCTGGCATCGATGACTTCGTCATGCTCGGAGGGCAAATACAGGCGCTGTTCCAGGGCGATGGGCTCGACACCTTCAGGATGGAGGGAGGCACCATCGTCGATGCCTTTGAGGACGGCGATGTGGCCTACCAGAGCGGTGGCACGATTGGCCGAGTGAATATGAAGCTGGACAAGAACCTCTATGACATGTCCGGAGGCGCCATCCTGGGCAACCTGGTCACCGGTTTTGATACTGACACCATCATCATTTCCGCTGGCAGCATCGGCGGCAATATCAGCACCAGCGGTGGTGACGATAGCATTACCGTGAGTGGCGGCGTGATCAGTGGTGAGATCCGTGCCAGCGTCGGCAACGACACTTTCCGGTGGCTTGACGGTGGGCAGATCAAGTCCTCGGTGTTGATGGGCGATGGTGACGACACCGCCCTGCTGCGCGGCTTGAATGAAAGCCTGCTGGCCACCACACCCTCCGTCGATGGTGGCCTGGGCAACGATCAATTGACCTTCGACACAACGACATCCAGCACTGCGGCCCGCTATATCGGCTGGGAGACCGTCAACCTCACCAACCACTCACGCCTGAATCTGGCCGGGGATTTTTTCCTCGGTGACAGTGGCAGCAATACCGGCACGTTCAACATCGACGGCAGCAGTGCCCTGGCCGTGACCCAAGGCAGCATCCGCCCCTACACCGCCGGGCAACTGGCGACGCTCAACAACGCCGGCACTGTCGACATGACCACCGACAACAGCGCGACCAGCGTATTGACGGTGCATGGCAACTACATGGGCAACAACGGCCAGTTGCACCTGCAGACCGTACTGGGCGACGAAAACTCTGCCACCGACAAGCTGTTAGTGTCCGACGGCAACATCAGCGGTCACACCCAATTGAGCGTCAGCAACCTCGGCGGTATCGGCGGGCTGACCCAGAACAACGGTATTGAAGTGGTCCAGGCACTCAACGGCGCCGTCAGCACCAACGATGCGTTCGCCTTGAAGGGCTCGGTCTCCGCCGGAGCTTATGAATACCTGCTGTTCAAGGGCGGCACCACCGCCAATACAGAAAACAGCTGGTTCCTTCGTTCCTCGGTGGTGGCCGTGCAACCGCCCGCGGTCCCACCCGTACCGCCGACACCGCCCGTGGTGGTGCCGGTGCCGCCGGTCCCCGCCACTCCCCCTGTAGTGGATTCGGATGAACCCTCCGTGGAACCGCCCACTGCGCAACCGAAGCCCCCGATCGAGCCTGCCGCGCCACCGCCCAGCCAAGTCGCCGCGGCCACGTCGCCGCAATCGGCGGCGAGTAACCCTGTGCTTCCTACCGCCGTGGCAGGTGCCGCGCCGATTCCACTGTATCGCCTGGAAGTTCCGGTCTACTCCGTAGACATCCCCGCTGCGCAACTGATGACGTTGCAGGCTCTGGGCACCTTCCATGAACGCCAGGGCGAGCAAAGCCTGCTGACCGAGACCGGTGCAGTGCCGGCAGGTTGGGTCCGCGCCTATGGCAGTGATTTCAACAAAAGCTGGTCGGGCACCGTGGCGCCAAGTTTTGACGGCACGGTCAAGGGCTATCAGGTTGGCCATGACCTTTACGCCGCCGAAACCAGCGGCGGGCAGACGCAACGCCTTGGCCTCTTTATCGGCCAGAGCCGCCTGCGCGGCGACGTGAAGGGCTTTGCAATGGGCTGGCAGAACCATCGCTCCGGGCGGGTCAAACTCGACGGCGACAACTTCGGCGCTTACTGGACACTCACCGATCCGACCGGCTGGTACGTCGACCTGGTGGCCATGGGTACCCGCCTGGATGGCGACAACAAGTCCGACCGAGGGGTGAAGATGGATACCAAGGGCCACGCCTTGGCGTTATCCGCCGAGGCCGGCTACCCGTTCAGGCTGTCCGAGCATTGGGAGATGGAACCTCAGGCCCAAGTCATCGGCCAGAAGATCGATCTGGACAGTCAGCACGATGGCATTTCCAAGGTCTCTTTCGACTCCCAGGAGTATTGGACCGGCCGCATCGGCGCACGCCTCAAGGGCCGCTATCTGGTCAGCAACACACCCGTGGAGCCGTACCTACGGGCGAATGTCTGGCACACCTTCGGCGGTAGCGACACGGTGACGTTCGACAAGGTGGACCGGATCAAGAGCGATCACAAGTCCTCCACGGCTGATATTGGTGTCGGTGTTGTAGCTCAATTGTCATCCGCGTTCAGCGTTTATATGGAGGGTAACTATGGCACCCAACTGGACGACAACAACTTTGAGGGTGTCAGTGGCAATCTCGGCGTAAGAGTGCGCTGGTAAACAGGAAGGACGTCAACATTGGGCCTGGCAACTACCAGGCCCATGGGGTCAACTTACACTCAAGCATCCGCTAGTAATAACCGCGCGCGCCGGCTCGTTGCAGTACCGGTGCGTGGCTTTGCTTGAGGTCCTCACGCAACCCGGTGATCAGGTTGCAAATCGCTCGACTGCTGTCGAGCTTGTCAGGGTGTATACCTTTGACTTCCAAATCCACCCGGTCCCGGTCGCGGTCGTCGTAGACCTTGATCGTCAACGAGGCATCTTCGGCTTTGGTGCATTCGCACCGTTTAGGCAGGAAACTTCCTTCAATGATGCTGCGAAGCTCTAGTTCTGAAAGCATGGCTAACCTCTCCTTTTTTGAGACTGCCAACAGTTATATGTATCCGACAGGCACTTGCCTGCCACGTCTTGCCAACCCTGGAAGACGCTTTCAATCAGTAAGCCTACTCGGCAAAAACTGTGGTGGTTGTAACCTTTCCTCATAAGCAAGCCGCTTGCTCATATTAAAGAAAACAACCTGTTTTGCATCATCGTCGAACTACATCGATTAAACGTTTAACCCGCAGCGTGGCGACCGGCGTTTATGTGGAAATCCTTTTTTCGGCAACATATCGCAACCAATCAACCATCACCGTTCCGCCGAAGGCGGTTTGCGATAAACATACGAAACATATACGATTCGTATATCAATTAAACACAGTGAACCTTATGGGCATCGTCAAGATCACCGATCAGCTGCACGAACAACTGCGCCTGGCCAGCGCCGCCATGGACCGCTCCATCAACGCCCAGGCCGAGTTCTGGATCAAGATCGGCCTGCTCGCCGAACTCAACCCGCACCTGCCCTACAACGAGCTGATCAACAAGCTGTTGCTGGACAAACCCGACCTGATCCGAGGGCGCAGCTGATGATCAAGACTCCCGCACAGTTGGTCGTAATGCGTGAAGCCGGGCGCCTGTTGGCGCAAGTCTTCGACATGCTCGACGGTTTCGTCGCCGCCGGCCGCTCTACCCTGGAGCTGGACAGCGCCGTCGAAGCCTTCATCCGCAATGACCTCAAGGCCCGCCCTGCCAGCCTTGGGCAGTACGACTACCCCTTCTGCATCAACACCTCGATCAACGAAGTGGTGTGCCACGGCATGCCCAGCGCCAAGCAATTGCTCAAGGACGGCTACATCATCAACATCGACATCACCCTGGAAAAAGGCGGCTTCATTGCCGACTCCAGCAAGATGTACATGATCGGCAACGTGACGCCCAAGGCCAGGCGCCTGGTGGACATGACCTTCGAGGCGATGTGGGCCGGTATACGCCAGGTCAAGCCCGGGGCGCGCCTGGGCGATATCGGCCATGCTATCCAGAGCCATGCGCAAGCCAACGGCTACAGCGTGGTGCGCGAATACTGCGGCCACGGCATCGGCCGACAAATGCACGAAGAACCGCAAATTCTGCACTTCGGCCGGCCTGGCACCGGCCTGGAACTGCGCGAAGGCATGGTGTTTACCATCGAACCGATGCTTAACCAGGGCAGCGCCAAAACCCGCAGCCTGAAAGACGGCTGGACGGTGGTCACCAAGGACAACAGCCTCTCGGCGCAATGGGAACATACCGTGGCGGTGACGGCGGACGGGTTTGAGGTGTTGACCTTGCAAGCCACTCAAAACCTTCACACCCTGTAGGAGCGAGCTTGCTCGCGAAGGCCTCAAGGACTGCGCGTTAAACCAGGCTACCCACTTCTTCGTTGACGTTTTTCGCGAGCAAGCTCGCTCCTACAGTGGCCTTGGCTTCAAGCTCGCGCACCAGCGGCAATACGCGTTTGCCGAAATATTCCACTTCTTCCTGGAAGTGCAGAAAGCCTGCAAGCACCAAGTCCACACCCACGGCCTTGAGTGCCACGATGCGCTCGGCGATCTGCTGCGGGGTGCCAATCAGGTTGGTCTTGAAGCCATCGTTGTATTGCACCAGGTCCTCAAAGCTGGACTTGGCCCAGTTCCCCTCGCCCTCCGGCGACGCCTTGCCCGCTTGCCTGGCCGCGTCACCAAAGGCGTTGACCGCCTCCGGGTCGGCTTGGTCGATAATCTGCGCCAGCACCGCCCGTGCCTCCTCCTCCGTGTCGCGGGCGATCACGAAGGCGTTCACGCCCACCTTCACCGAATGCTGGTTGGCAGCGGCCTTGGCGCGGATATCATCGACCTGGGCCTTGACCCCTTCAGGCGTGTTGCCATTGGTGAAATACCAATCCGACACCCGCGCCGCCATGTCCCGAGCCGCCCGCGAACTGCCACCCTGGAAGATTTCCGGCTGGCCCAGGGGTTTGGGCTTGAGGGTGTATTGGTTGAACCGATAGAAATCGCCCTTGAAGATGAAATCGTCCTGGGTCCAGATGCCTTTGAGAGCACGGATAAACTCTTCGGAACGCCGATAGCGCTCATCATGCTCCAACCAATGCTCGCCAATGGCCTGGAACTCGCCCTTGAACCAGCCACTGACGATATTCACCGCAATACGGCCATTGGTCAGTTGGTCGATGGTCGCCAATTGCTTGGCCGCCAACGCCGGTTGCCACGGCCCGGGCAGGATCGCCGCGATGACCTTGAGGGTGGTGGTCGCCGCCAGCAACGCATGGCTGAACGCCACAGACTCATGCTGGTTCTCGGCGCCGTAGCCTGCGGTGAAGCGAATTTGCGTCAAGCCATATTCAAAGCCCGCCGCCTCCGCCAGTTGCGCCAGTTTGCGGTTGTAATCAATACCCCAGTGGGTGCGTTGTTCAATCTTGCTGACGACCAACCCACCGCTGACGTTGGGCACCCAATAGGCAAATTTCACGGCTTGCTGACTCATCGGACGGTACCTCGTACAGGGGATTTACAAGGGCTTACGCAGCAAGCGTGCCAGGGGCAGGCAAATGCCCGTAGCCTGGGGGTTGCGGAAAAAAGGGGGATTGAAGCGATGGCTTGCCAGTGTCTGGGATCGCAGCAGTTTGTGGATCTGCTGTTGCTGGAGCAACAGTGGCGACCGGCGCCGTCAAACGTATCCACGATGCGAAGCGAGTCGCTCTTGCTCTTGCTCTTGCTCTGCTTTTGATCTTGATCTTAGGCGCCCCATCAAACCACGCTGGCCGGAATTCGACAGGGATTTGGGGGGTAAACCGGCAGGGATGCCGGTTTAGCCGCCCCGCGCCATGGATGGCGCGTGGCGGCGGCCCCCCAAATCACTGGCGGATTACGGGCACACCGAGCCTAGGCGAGGTGCCGAGTGGTGGGGCAAGAGCCCTTTGGTTACTTTGGGGCTTTTCCAAAGTGACCCGCCGTCAGGGCGGAACCCTAAGTGGCCGTTACCGCAGGAATGGATATGTACACAATCCAGCTGCGTTGACTGTGAGGCCGCCTTCGCAGGCAAGCCAGCTCCCACAGTTGGAGCGTGGGGTGTCAGGTTAGCAGGCGTTGACTGTGAGGCCGTCATCGCAGGCAAGGCAGCTTCCACAGTTGGAGCGTGGGGTGTCAGGCCACGTGCTCAGAACGCCAACTTATAACCCACCGCCATCAACATCACCGCCAGGCACGGCCGCAGTACCCCGTCGGGAATCTTGCCAGTCATGTGGCTGCCCACATAGATCCCCGGCAGCGACCCCATCAGCAAAAAGCCCAGCAGATGCCAGTCCATGTTCCCCATGCTGGCATGGCCCAGGCCCGCCACCAAGGTCAGGGGCACGGCATGGGCGATCTCGGTGCCAACCAGGCGCCGCGTGGCCAGGAACGGGTACAGGATAAACAGCGCCACCGTGCCGAGGGCGCCGGCGCCGATCGAGGTCAGGGCCACCATGGTGCCAAGGATCGCACCTGTCACAACAGTGAGCGCATTCAGATTGCGCGGGCGCAGATGGTAGGAGTCGCCAGCATGACGCTGGGCAAAGGCCAACAGGCTTTTCTTGAACAGGATCGCCAGGGCCGTCAGCAGCAATACCACGCCAAGGGCCTGCTTGATCACCGCGTTCATCGCGCTGGGGTCGGTGTGCAGGCTGGCCAGGAACCATAACGTCAGCAACACCGCCGGCACGCTGCCCAGGGTGAGCCAGCCGGTGATGGTCCAGTCGATGTTCTTGTTCTTGCTGTGTACCAGCACACCACCGGACTTGGTGATCGCGGCGTACAGCAGGTCGGTGCCCACCGCAGTGGCTGGGTTGATGCCAAACCACAGCAGGATCGGGGTCATCAGCGAACCGCCGCCCACCCCCGTCATGCCCACGATAAAACCCACGATCAGGCCGGCAACCACGAAACCAATATTACCTACATCCATTCCAGCTACCCGAGGCCTTATAAATTTCTGGCCGCAGGATAGCGATTTTTCTTATAACCACTTATACCGATGCGATCTGAGTTTATGCTTTTTTGGAAATCTTCACTTTTTTCGCAAAGCCCTGCATCCAATGGGCGGGCCTGGGCCGTAGTCATCAACGTAACCCTGCTGTTCTACCCAATGGAGAAACACCATGAACGCTAAAACACTGCTGTGCCTGTCCAGCTTGCTCCTCGCCGCACCGTCGGCGTTTGCCCAGGCGGGCCTGCCGGACAGCATCAAGGTGCCGGATGGCCACAAGGTGGCGATGCAAACCACCGGGGTCGGCGAAATCACCTATGAATGCCGCGACAAGGCCAGCGCTGCCGGCCAGACCGAGTGGACCTTCGTCGGCCCCAAAGCCGTGTTGAACGACCGTAATGGCCAGCAGGTCGGCACCTACTTCGGCCCACCTGCCACGTGGCAGGCCAAGGACGGCTCGACCATCACCGGCACGCAATTGGCCGTGGCGCCGTCGAGCCCCGGTAACCTGCCCTATCAACTGGTCAAGGCCAACCCGGCCGAGGGCAAAGGTGCGATGAGTGGCGTGGCGTATATCCAGCGGGTTGCGCTCAAGGGCGGAGTCGCTCCCGCTACGCCATGCACCACGGCGAACAAAGGCGCCAAGGAAGTGGTGAAATACCAGGCGGACTACATCTTCTGGGCCGCCAACTGAGCAAACTCAGCTACGCTGGCCAGGTAGGCGCGAGCAACCTCGCGCCTACCACGCGTAGACGTCTCCTCAGTGGCAGGAATTCTGGTTTGGCTGAAATCATCTTTGATTATGAAGTGTGCCTGTTAGCCTGCGCCCGCGGCGATCATCGCGCCCTGCACCAACTCTATGAGCAGGACAGCAGCCGCTTGCTCGGTGTGGCGCTGCGCATTACCCGCAACAAGGCACTGGCCGAGGACATCGTGCATGACGCCTTTATCAAGATCTGGCACGGCGCGCGCAGTTTCGACCCCTTGCGAGGTTCCGCACGGGGTTGGGTGTTCAGCGTGACTCGCCACCTGGCCCTGGACGTTGTACGCAGCGCCGGGCGTGACGTGCCACTGGACGACCAGTATGAACCGATGGCAGAGCCTGCCCAGACCGTTGAGTTTGCGGCACGCTCCGGGCAGATCCACCAGTGCCTGGAGCAGCTCGACCCGACACGCCGCACCTGCATCCTGCACGCCTATGTGGACGGTTACTCCCACAGCGAAATTGCGCAAAAACTCAGTACCCCTCTGGGTACCGTCAAAGCCTGGATCAAACGCAGCCTCGCCGCCTTGCGGGAGTGCATGGCATGAACGACAGCCTGGATGAACTGGCCAGTGAATACGTGCTGGGGACACTGCCCGCCGAACAGCGCGCAGAGGTGCAACAACGCCTGGCCCATGATGCGGCACTGCGTGCAGCGGTGGATGCCTGGGAGCAGCGTCTGTTGCCTCTGGTCGCGCTGGCACAACCGGTGCCGCCTTCGGCACAGCTGTGGCGGCGCATTGAACGCGGAATCAAAGCCCCCGAAACGAGCGTGGCGTGGTGGAACCTGCTGGCGTTCTGGCGCGGGCTTTCTGCCGCGGGCCTGATGGCAAGCGTGGTGCTGGCGGCTTTATTACTGACGCGCCCGCCCATCACCACACCCAGCTTCGTGGTGGTGCTGATGGCGCCGCAAAGCCAGGCACCGGGCTGGGTGGTGCAGGCCAGTGATAATCAGCAGATCCAGTTGATTCCACTGGGGGTGATCGAGATTCCTGCCGACAAAGCCCTGGAGTTCTGGACCAAGGGCGATGGCTGGCAGGGGCCCGTATCCCTGGGGCTGGTCAAACCGGGGCAGACCTTGTCGGTGCCGCTGGACAAGCTGCCGCCACTGGCGCCGAACCAGTTGTTTGAACTGACGCTGGAAGGGCCCAATGGCTCGCCCACCGGCAAACCCACCGGGCCGATTCACGGGATCGGCCGCGCAGTCAAAGTGCTTTGATCACGAAAGGTTAGGTAGCCACACACGAAACCGCGCCCCGCCCAAGGGAGACGCCAAGGCCGTCAAAGTGCCGCCCTGGGCCTCCAGGGCGCGCCGGCTGATCGCCAGGCCCAGGCCAAAGCCACCGGTTGCGCGATCGCGGCTACGGTCCAGGCGGTAGAACGGCTCGAAGATGCGCTCGCGCTGCTCCGCCGGTATGCCGATGCCATCGTCGTCCACCCAGATTTCACAGCCTTTGGGGCATACCCGCACGCCCACCTGGATGCGTTTGTCGCAGTAGCGCGTCGCATTGCGCAGCAGGTTCTGCAAGGCCCTGGCAGTCAGGCGCGGGTCGAGGCTGAAGCGCTCCACGGCACAATCGAGGACCACATCGATGACGATATCGGGGTTCTCCAGCTCATCGTCGACGCTGCCCAACACGCTGTCGATAAACTCGTCGAGCGCCACCTCTACCCGCTCGGGCAATTGCGCCGGGTTTTGCAGGCGGCTGTAAGACAGCAATTCCAGCACCAGCTCATCCAGCTCCCGAATATGCGCCACCAGGCTTTGCAGGCGCTCGCGGCTGGCCGGGGGCAAGTCTTCGGAAAGCGCCAGGGCCAGCCCGAAATCCAGGCGGGTGAGCGGTGTGCGCAGTTCATGGGAGACCGCATTGAGCAAATCGCGCTGCTGGTTCAAGAGGCGCTCGATATCGTCGGCCATGGTGTCGAATACCGCCGCCAGGCCGCCGATGCTGGAGCTGGGTGCGAGCCCCGTACGCGCCTCCAGATGGCCCTTGCCCAATAACGCGGCGGTACTTTTCAAACGCTCCAGGTCACGCCAGTGCGGACGCAGCCACACCAGCAGGCACGCCAGCAAGGCGGCACCGACCAGCACGTTCATCGACCAGTACAGCAGGTTCATGTCCAACGGGTCTGGTGGTACGGTCAGCTTGACCGCGAACTGCTGGTTGATCGGCGAACTGATTTCCTCCATCCAGCCCCATTCGCCCAGGCGGATCACTGGCTTGCCTTGCTCCAGCAGCTGTTCTTCCTCAGGGGTGTAGCGGGCGTCCTGGCGAAGCAACAGTTGCACTTTCAAGGGTGCAAAATCGTGGCTCAACTGGTCGGTCACCTGGGACCAGCGCTCCACCGGTGCGCGCTGGTACTGCTTGACCATGAGTTTTTGCAGGCCGCGGGACTGTTCGATGTTGTAGTCCATGTAGCGGTGTTCGAACAACTGGATCACCAGCTTGGGAATCAGGTAAATCGCCGCACTGTAGGTGACGATGGTGATCAGGTAGAGGCGCAGCAGTACGCGAAACATGATTCAGCATTCCCACTCGGAACGGCTGAACAGATACCCCTTGCCCCACACTGTCTTGATCTTGCGCGCCTCGCCCGCATGGTCGTCGAACTTGCGTCGCAGCTTGGAGATGGCCACGTCCACCGAACGGTCGGTACCGTTGAACTCGATACCGCGCAGGCGTTGCAGGATCTGATCGCGGCTGAGCACTTCGCCGGCATGCCGGGCCAGCACCACCAGCAGGTTGTATTCACCACTGGACAGCTCGACCGCCTGTTCGCGCCAGGTCACGGTGCGTTCGGACAGATCAATGCAGAGGTTGCCCATGACGATCTGGTCGCTGGCCACCTGGGGTTCGGACAGGCTGCTGCGACGCAGCAATGTGCGCACCCGGGCCAGTAATACGCGCGGCTCGCAGGGTTTGGTCACGTAGTCGTCGGCGCCCATCTCAAGCCCCAGAACCTGATCGTGGCTGTCATCGCGGGCGGTCAGCATCAGGATCGGCAGCCCCGCCGAGTCGGCGCGCAGCAAACGGCACACCTGCAGGCCGTCGAGGCCCGGCAGCATCAGGTCGAGGATCACCAGGTCCGGCGGGCTAAGGCGTGCACGTTCGCGTACATGATCGCCGCGGCTGAGCACGCTGACGTGGTAGCCATTGCGTTCCAGGTAGCTGGCAATCAGCTCGGAGAGTGCGGCGTCGTCTTCCACCAGGAGGATGTTGGGCATGGTGTTTCCAAATAATGCTGTTTGTTGGTGTGTTGCAGGATTGTGCAAGGATATACGCCCCCGACGCCCTGCGCGCCGTACCTTACACTTCTTCACAGACCCGCTACACAGCTTCACAGCACCACGGCGCAGGTGCCCCTAGGATGCGCCAGTCAATATTGGGATAAGAGCATGTCGAAGAATCTGTTTGCGCCGTTTTGCCTGTTGGCCCTCACACTGGCGCTGAGCGCGTGTGGTCAGTCGGCAGACGAGGCGCCACAAATGCCCCTGGCCAAAGTGCGGATCGAAACCCTGCAGGCCAAGCCCCTCTCAATTACCAGCGAACTGAGCGGGCGCATCGCCGCACCGCGTATCGCCGAAGTACGCGCCCGGGTCGCCGGGGTGGTGATGCAGCGGGTGTTCAACGAAGGCCACGACGTCAAGCAAGGCGACGTGTTGTTCCGTATTGACCCGGCGCCGTTCAAGGCCGACCTGGACAGTGCCCAGGCCAACCTGAGCAAGGCCGAGGCCAATGCGTTCCAGTCGCGCCTGCAAGAACAGCGCTACAGCCAACTGGTCGAAGGCAACGCCATCAGCGGCCAGGAGTACGACAACGCCCGCGCCGCCCTGCGCCAAACCAACGCCGAAGTGGCCGCCAACAAGGCCGCCGTCGAGCGTGCCAGGCTGAACCTGGGCTATGCCACCGTGACCGCACCGATTTCCGGGCGCATTGGCCGCGCCCTGGTGACCGAAGGCGCGCTGGTCGGCCAGAACGAAGCCACGCCGCTGGCGATTATCCAGCAACTGGACCCGATCCACGCCGACCTCACCCAGTCCACCCGTGAGCTGAACGACCTGCGCCGCGCCTTTCGTGCCGGCAGCTTGAAGCAGGTCGGCCAGGACCAGGCCAAGGCCACCTTGATCCAGGACGACGGCAGCCTCTACCCGTTGCCAGGCAAATTGCTCTTCGCTGACATCAGCGTCGACCCGGGCACCGGGCAGATCATCCTGCGCAGCGAGTTCCCCAACCCGGACCTCGACCTGTTGCCCGGCAGCTTTGTGCGGGTGCGCGTGGAACAGGCCGTGGACAAACAAGGTATCAGCGTGCCGCAACGCGCAATCACCCGTGACAGCGCTGGTATCCCGATGGTGTTGCTGCTGGACGCCGAACAGACCGTCAGCCAGCAACCGGTGGAGTTGGGTGCGGTGATCGACAACCGCTGGATCGTCACCAGCGGCCTCAAGCCCGGCGACCGCATTATCGTCGAGGGCGTGCAACACGCACGCCCCGGTGAAAAAGTTGAAGTGGACGACAGCCCGCTCGTAAAGGAATAACCCGTCATGCCGCAGTTCTTTATTGACCGCCCGATCTTCGCCTGGGTGGTGGCCCTTTTTATCCTGCTGGCGGGCTTCCTGGCGATCCCGCAATTGCCGGTGGCGCAGTACCCCAACGTCGCGCCACCCAAGGTGGAAATCTACGCGGTGTACCCCGGTGCCTCGGCCCAGACCCTGGATGAGAGCGTGGTCAGCCTGATCGAGCAAGAGCTCAACGGCGCCGACCACCTGCTGTATTTCGAATCCCAGAGCAGCCTGGGCTCGGCGACCATTACCGCCACGTTCCAGCCGGGCACCGACCCGGAAATGGCCCAGGTGGATGTGCAGAACCGCCTCAAGGTCGTCGAGCCGCGCCTGCCCCAGGCCGTGACTCAGCAAGGCTTGCAGGTGGAAAAAGTCTCCGCCGGTTTCCTGCTGTTGGTCACATTGACGTCCAACGACGGCAAGCTTGACGACGTGGCGCTCAGTGATTACCTGGCGCGCAACGTGATGAACGAGCTCAAGCGCCTGGACGGGGTCGGCAAGGCCCAGTTGTATGGCGCCGAGCGAGCGATGCGTATTTGGATCGACCCGCAGAAGCTGATCGGTTTCAACCTCACGCCGGCCGACGTCAACGCCGCGATCAGCGCCCAGAACGCCCAGGTCTCAGCGGGCAGCATCGGTGACTTGCCGGGCACCCACACCCAGGAGATCACCGCGGCGGTGCTGGTCAAGGGGCAACTGTCCACTCCGGCGGAGTTTGCCGACATCGTGCTCAAGGCCAACCCCGACGGCTCCACCGTGCGCATCGGCGATGTGGCACGGGTGGAAGTCGGCAGCCAGGAATACCAGTTCTCCACCCGCCTGAACGGCAAGCCGTCCACCGCCGTCAGCGTGCAACTGTCGCCCGGCGCTAATGCATTGAGTACCGCAACGCTGGTGCGGGCGAAAATGGACGAGTTGTCGCGCTACTTCCCTGCCAATGTGGAATACAAGATTCCCTACGACACTTCGCCCTTTGTCAAAGTCTCGATCACCAAGGTGGTCTACACCTTGCTGGAGGCGATGGCGCTGGTATTCGCGGTGATGTTCCTGTTCCTGCAGAACGTGCGCTACACCTTGATTCCCACGCTGGTGGTGCCGATCGCGCTGATGGGCACCTTCGCCACCATGTTGCTGCTGGGCTTCTCGATCAACGTGCTGACCATGTTCGGCATGGTATTGGCTATCGGCATCCTGGTAGACGATGCCATCGTGGTGGTGGAAAACGTCGAGCGCATCATGGCCACCGAAGGCCTGTCGCCCAAAGAGGCGACGAAGAAAGCCATGGGCCAGATCACCGGGGCCATCATCGGTATCACCCTGGTGCTGGTGGCGGTGTTCCTGCCGATGGCCTTCATGCCGGGTTCGGTGGGCGTGATCTACCAGCAGTTCTCACTGTCGATGGCCACCTCGATCCTGTTCTCCGCTTTCCTGGCCCTGACCTTGACCCCGGCACTGTGCGCCACCTTGCTCAAGCCGATTGCCAAGGGCGAGCACCATGCCAAGGGTGGTTTCTTCGGCTGGTTCAACCAGCGCTTTGACCAACTCACCAACCGTTACGAAGGTTGGGTGGCCTATGCCCTCAAGCGCAGCGGCCGCTACCTGCTGATCTACCTGGTATTACTGGTGGGCATGGGCCTGTTGTTCAGCCGCCTGCCCTCCTCGTTCCTGCCGGTGGAAGACCAGGGCTACACCATCACTGATATCCAGTTGCCGCCGGGCGCCAGCAAGAACCGTACGGTGCAGGTGGCCGAACAGATCGAGGCGCATAACGCCGGCGAGCCTGGGGTGGGTGATACCACCATGATCATGGGCTTCAGCTTCTCCGGTTCCGGGCAAAACGCCGCGCTGGCGTTTACCACGCTAAAGGACTGGTCAGAACGTGGCAGCGATGACTCCGCTTCCTCGATTGCCGATCGCGCGAACATAGCCTTCAGCGAGCTCAAGGACGCGATTGCCTATGCAATCCTGCCGCCACCGGTAGACGGCCTGGGCACTTCCAGTGGTTTCGAGTTCCGTTTGCAGGACCGCGGTGGCGTCGGCCACGCCGGTTTGATGGCCGCACGTACCGAATTGCTGGACGCTGCAGCGAAAAGCCCGATCCTGGCCAACGTGCGTGAAAGCGCCTTGGCTGAAGCACCACAAGTGCAGCTGGAAGTGGACCGCAAGCAAGCCAACGCCCTGGGTGTGTCGTTTGCCGACGTAGGCAACGTGCTGTCGTCGGCGATAGGCTCGGCGTATATCAACGACTTCCCCAACCAGGGCCGTATGCAGCGCGTGGTGGTGCAAGCCGAAGGCGACCAGCGCAGCCAGGTGGCCGACCTGATGAAAATCCACGTGCGCAACAACGCCGGGAAGATGGTGCCGCTGTCAGCCTTCGTCGAAGCCAAGTGGACCCAGGGCCCCACGCAGTTGACCCGTTACAACGGCTACCCGGCCATCGCCATCAGCGGCGAAGCGGCGCCGGGGCACAGCACTGGCGAGGCCATGAACGAAATCCAGCGTCTGGTCAGCCAACTGCCCGCCGGGCTGGGCCAGGAATGGACGGGCTTGTCGTTGCAGGAGCGCTTGTCCGGTTCCCAGGCCCCGCTGCTGTTGGGCCTGTCGCTGCTGATCGTGTTCCTGTGTCTGGCCGCGCTGTATGAAAGCTGGTCGATTCCCACCTCGGTGTTGCTGGTGGTGCCGCTGGGGGTACTGGGTGCGGTGTTGGCCGTGTCGCTACGCGGGATGCCCAACGACGTATTTTTCAAAGTCGGCTTGATCACCATCATCGGCCTGTCGGCGAAGAACGCGATCCTGATCATCGAGTTCGCCAAGGACCTGTATGACCAGGGCGAGGATTTGATCGACGCCACCTTGAAAGCGGCACGGTTGCGACTGCGGCCGATCATCATGACGTCCCTGGCATTCATCCTCGGCGTGGTGCCATTGGCGATTGCTACGGGGGCCAGCTCGGCCAGCCAGCAGGCGATTGGCACCGGTGTGATTGGCGGAATGATCACGGCGACATTGGCGGTGGTGTTTGTGCCGGTATTCTTCGTGGTGGTGATGAAGCTGGTGCGCAAGCGCCATAAACCAGACTGATCAGTGGGCGCTGGCTTGCCTGCCATGACCGCGGCACAGGCGACATAAGTGTTGCCTGAACCAACGTTATCGCAGGCAAGCCAGCTCCCACAGGGTTATTGATTGCATTCATGATCAGGTACACCCGAATAAGCTATGGTGCTCACAAATAGTTATCTGTGAGCCACCATGCCCTTCCTCGCCCGCACCCACCCTCGCCTCTCATCCGCCGCCGTACTGGGCCTTGCAGTCGGCCTCCTGGTGCCGGCCGACACCCTTGCCAGCAAAATCCTGATCGGCTGGAACGCCGGGGTCTGGACCTACCTGATACTGATGCTCTGGTTGACCATTCGCGCCAAGGCCGAAGACGTCAAGCGCATCGCCGAAGTCGAAGACGAGAACGCCGGCCTGGTGCTCTTCATGGTGTGCATCGCCGCCATCGCCAGCCTGGCCACCATCACCTTCGAACTGGTGGGCAGCAAGGACCTGGCCACTTCCGAACGTCTGCTGCATTACGCTTTTACCGGGCTGACAGTGATCGGCTCCTGGCTGCTGATCGGGGTGATTTTCAGCGTGCACTACGCCAGGCTCTATTACACCTGGCAAGGCAAGGAGCCGGCGCTGCGCTTTGCCGAGGGCTTGCTCACCCCCAATTATTGGGACTTCCTGTATTTCTCCTTCACCATCGGCGTGGCCGTGCAGACATCGGACGTGGGTGTTGCCACCCGTAGCTTGCGTAAAGTGGTGCTGGGGCAATCGTTGATCGGGTTTCTGTTCAATACCGCGATCCTGGGGTTCTCAATCAATATTGCGGCAGGGTTGTTTGGCTAGGCCTGGCTAAGCGTATGGGTAAAGAAAACCGACGAATGGACCGGCAAACCTGTTAGTTCTGACAGTTGTGCAGCGCGTGCTTATGGCGCTGAATTGAATCGCTCACAACCAACCCATCCAAGGGCACGGGGCTGATCCATGTCAACACAACCAATGAACAGTAACTTGGTGCTCAATGGCAACTTCGCCCATCGTGAACGCTATTGGAACGTTACTGCCACCGCTCCAGGCCGAGTTGATTTTTCCCGCCAGCATTGCGTGATCACGGGGCGAGGCCGGGCGGAACAAGACATATCGGTTTCCGATACCGCCTCCTACTCCTTCAGCCTGTACACGTTGATTACCTATAACGGCGCCGGGTCAGCCCGACTGGTATGGCAGCCCTCGGGGGCGACTGAAACAATCACGCTAACAGGGAACCATGGCTGGACCCATCATGTGAGCACCTTTCGCCCACCTACCGGCACCACCGGCCTGACGCTACAACTGATGGGTAATGCTGGCGACGTCTGGTTCGATAGCCTCCAACTGGTGGAAGACGGCGGCGTGGTCATCCCTGTCGAGTTGATCCGTAACGGTGATTTCGCCGACAACAGCGATCATTGGATAGCCAACCGGCCAGTGGGCTCCTCCGTGACATTTTCCGACAACGAGTGCCAGGCAAACCTCGGGGGGTCCATCGAACAAGAGATCGCGGTCACACCCGGCCAGACCTATGATTTTTCCATCGATGCCATGACGCCAACCGAAGGGCACGGTTTCGCGATGTTCCATATTGCACCCGGTAACACGCCACAGATAGAACTTCGGGGGGGTGGCGGCTGGGATAATTACACGTCGTCGCTGACCATCCCTGCAGGCGTGACTGAGATCACCTTAGAAGTGATAGGCACCACCTTCCTCGTGGTTGACAACCTGTCCCTGAAATCAGCCCCCGTGCCAACGATTAATCAAAACCGCCCTCATCGCACACACACGTACCGCCCATCGCAGGAGAACCGTACCATGAGCAATGCCAATGCCCGAAAAGCTGCCCGCCAGGAATCCGCAGAACGTTTTTTTCAAGGTTCGATCGGAAGCGAGAACTTCAAGGCGGACTTTCGCAAACATGAATTGAAAAACAACTTCTGGCTGGCGGAAGGCGCCATGAAGATACCGCCCACAGAAACGTCAAGACAGGTGGTCATTTTCAAGTACCCCACTACCACGGACTCCGGCCGTTATCAGTTGGAGAAAGACAGTGACGAACATCAGTTAGCCGTCATCCTGATGACCATTAATGAAACGCCCCTCCCGGCTTATCAAGCACATCGAGGCACCGTCGAATTCTTTCATAATTCCGACGACCATACGGTCACAGGCGCACTCGACGTCTATCTTATGGACGTCAACAACCAAGAACTGCGTGTGCAAATGCTGTTCAGCCTCGATAGAACCACGCGGCGCAGACCTACCCGTGTCAATACCGTTCAACCTCGATAAACCCCGGCATGAAAGTCAACGCCCCGAACCTCGGGGCGTTTTCAAGCATCGTTGAAATCCAGTGGCACTGCCTGATTACCAGCTATATCGCACGCCGAAATTTGCCCCCCATGGCTGATCCACGTGCTTGCCTTGGCCGTAGTCAAAATCTGCATGCAATTGCATATTTTGGGACAGGGTCAGGGCGACACCCACGCCGACCTCGACACGAGACCCCGACAGATTATTGTCAAATGTCTGGTTATTGACCGACACCTTGTTGCTCTTGGCAAATTCGTGGGCAACGCCACCACGCAAGTAAGGCTGAAGCATACTGCCGTCATCCAACATAAAGTCGCGGCCTACTGTCACCCCCAACTTGCCCTGCACGGAGTCGGTGTGGCTACCCTTGGCTTTGAGACCATTGTCCAGGCTATAGCTCTTGCCTTGTACTGTAACCACGGACGCTTGGGCGAAAGGCTCGATAAAGAAATCATTATCCAGCTTGATATGACGGCCCGCTTCCACAGACGCACCCAAGGCATTTGTACTGTATTTGCCCTTCGCTTGCCTGCCGTCGCTCAAACCGACAGTGGAATCATTGTTCAAGCGGTTGGCTTTGATGACGCCGTCAAAATAGTAACCACTCTCCTCATCCAACCAAGTGGCATACAGACCTGCGTAGTAACTCTGCACACTACCCGAAGTACCCCGACTGAGATCCAGATCAGAAGTACTATGGCCCGCCATTACCCCCAGCAGCCATTGGCCTTCTCCCAAGGGGGTATCCGCCCCCAAGGAGAACCCGCGCTGGCTTTGTTCATAGGCACCCGCATCACCACCACTGACCTCATATTTATTGCCATAGGCACGCAACCAACCACCGGCTGCGGCGCCGTTATGCCGAATCTCTCCCATGCGGCTACGCAAAGATGTCATCTCGCCATACCACACGGTTGGTGCCGTGTTGAACAAGGCCAATACCGACCGGGTGCCTGGGCTGACAGTGCGATTATTCGGGTCAAGGAACCAATCATTACCGTCTTGCCGGAGGCCATAGGACCAGGCCCCAACATCCACATTACCGCCTACCAGCGCAAACTGTGCGTCACCGCCACCCGTGTGAACGATATGCACATCACCTGGGTTTACCGGTTCTGTACCGCTGCTGGTAAGCAACAGGTCGTGATGGCCGGTTGCGTCACCCGTAATATTCAGGAAGTCCGTCAGGCCCTGAGCGAAATCAGTGCCCATGACAAAAGTGCCTTGGCCCGACAAGCTCTTGAGGTCAAGTTGATAGAACGCATCGCTATCCCCAAACTTGACCGTGCTATCGGCAAGGCGCAAATCACCCACCTGGCTATTGCCGGTCATGACCCACATGGATTGCTCGCCAAGACTCAACGACGAAACGTTTTCCAGGCGGCCAGTCAATGAGGCGAGATCAGTGAGCTGAAGGTGAGCCTGGCTACCACTGCTGACAACGACATCGCCCTTGAGCTGGCTATTGGCGATATTCATATTCGCCGTCGAGCCGCCTTTGACTTCCAGCAAGTTGCCATTACCACCGGTGAGCGTCGAACCGTTGCGTACCTCGATATTCGCCACCGCACCCTGGCCCCGAGCACCGTCTACGAGCAACGCAGCACCTGTGGTACCGGTGACATGAGAATCGTCCAGGATAAGGGTATTAGGCCCGGGCGCATGCCGGTCAAACGACATTTCAATACCGTTACGTCCGCCTGAAATATTGCTCCCAGACGCCCGTGCCGCCGAGCTCTCCAACCTCAACCCAAAGCTGTCGGCGCCCGTGCCGATTGACTGACTGCGCACCAACTCCAACGCACTGCCACCAGTAACAACTGCACCACCGGTTGCTCCCACCAGGACACTGCCATTGACCGTCGCGGTGGAAATGTCGGTTGAGTTTGTAAATTTGCTCACCAGTAAACCATGGTAATCGGCACTGGAAATCATACTGTCGTTGATCTGCGCAGTGCTGCTGAGCAGCGTTACGCCAGTTTCGTAAGCCCCGGAAGCAGTGATACGACTGTTATCGACAGCCACATTAGAGCCGTTCTGAGCGACAACCGTCCCCAGGATCGTACTGTCCGCGCTGACATTCAGGTTCGAGGCATTAGCATAAATGGCCTGCGTCCAGCCCCGTATGACGTTAAGCGTGGCATTTTGCAATTCAAAGGTATCGATATAATCATCGTGCCGGATGGTTTCGGTGCCATTTTCGATCAACCGAGCATGAGCATTTGGCGCCAGAAGCAACAAGGTCACAACAGATGGCACCTGCATCATTGCAACCAAGGGTTTTAATTTAAAGTACGAATTGATCTTCACAAGACACCACTCATTTAACAGGCATTCCAGAACGGAACTGTTCGGCCTATTTCCAGAGGGGTGGAGCCAGGCCATTCAAGGCCGCAAAGTTACAGATCAGGCTTACCCTAATATGTAGGATTAATCCGAACATAAGGGTAGAGATGGGGAGATTAGCTGTGTGAAAGTGCAAAGCGCGTGCAGTGCAACCGAAGGGTGCCGAAGGGTGCCGAAGCACCCCGCAGTCCGCAGTCCGCAGTCTATTGTTCTACCAGGCCGTCTTCCAATGCAGTGGGTGGTTGCTCCTCGCAAAAAAACCCGTTCAAGTCGGTGAACCGTGTACGGGTCCAGGCTCTTACCGAAGGCTGCTCTCCTTCTCCCGGGATCGGCACAAAATAGTGAAAGTCCACCGAATTGCGCGCCGCTGGCCGAAGGGCCGTATAGGGGATCTTTATGTCGAAACCGTTGGAAACCATATCGGGCGTCAGCGGCAACGAGCTTAGGGCCAGTGTATTGCCCAACTGAGTGTCTCCGGTAATGTCACTGAATACGCGGAATTCGCATCGAACGACCATGTGCTCTTGGAAATACACTGTATTACCAGGAACCCTGACCGTCGCCTCGCGAGTCGCTCGATTGAGGTCGGTACACGCCAAAAATGCGGTCGCCTTGACGAACCTTGGCTCTTCCAATACGACTTTGTTGGCCGCCACAACTACATTCTGCGCAAGTGAGCGCTGGGTATTGTCATTAGTCGGCCATCCCAGCGTATAGAACACTGGGAGCGTTCTATTGCCGACTTCACGAATGATTGACCAAGGCACCGTTCGCGTAAGAGTGTCACCGCCCCCTTCGTTCGTCAGTGTCAACTCATCAAACTGGTGGGCCAGATCCCCCCAATACCATTTGATTATCGTACCCGGCGCGGGAAGAGGGGTGCTCCAAAGCACGGTCTCGATAGTCGCGTCCCTATTGAAGTCAGCGTCTGTGAGCTCATTTTCCTTAGTCGGGTCAACGCCGAAGACCCGCACGCGCGCGAGCAAACTGTTTTCCGGATCTTCACCCGGAGCAGGGCCAGGCGCAGAAAAATCGACATCAATAGTGTGAGTAGGCGCATCGGTTGATGTCCCATTGCGATCAACAAAATAGTCGATGGTCATGGGAATCTCGCCAGCACCTCCACCATAATGGGCCAAAAGAGTATCACTGCCGACAGGCAGCATTAACGGAAAAGGCAGATAAAGCTTAACGTCAAAACGTTCCGGAGCCTGCGTGCCGATGGTCAATTCGATCACGTCAATGTCGGTTAAATTATTTTCATATTCTGGAATAGCAATGAAAACCCCGTTCGGCTCATAAAGGTCTTGTAAATCAAGCAGCCCGTCACCAGGAAGAAGCGCCAACGGCACATAGGCTTCCTGCGGATCAGGGGCTGGTGTCAGGTTCAACTCAATTCGCGCAGGTACCGAGTCTTTGCTGACATTCCCTGCAAGATCCCACAGGCGGTAGAACAAGTAGTTCTGCCCTCCTTTATTACCAGTAATCAGGTTCCACGGCAGCGTAAAACTCAACGAGTCGTCCACAGGAAAGGTGTCAATAGGCTCAGACAGCTGTGAAGAAAATTCCGATGAAAAAAAGACTTCGATATCATCACCGGCGCGCCGAGAGATGGGATAGTCGCGAAATGTACATTCCATCCCGGCTGGGTGATCCTCCACATCCTGCTCAGTAATTTCACCTTTCGACTCCAAATAAGCAGGGAACAAGGGCGCTGCCGGGTGCCTGGGGTCTTCTGGCGGGGTAAGGTCGACCTCCAGGGGAGCACCTCTTAACAATCCCGTCTGCGAGTTACCTTCATGAATGACATAGCCGACCTCATGCTCCCCTTCCACCAAACGGGCCGCCGGAATATCACGGGTGAACGGTTGATCAATAGGCTCGTGGACAGGAGAAGCTGTATTGAAGTCTACCATGTGCATCGGCGCACCCCAGTTCGTTGCGCCTTTACCGCGCATATGCACTGCGAGTCTGGTGATTGCCGGGTCAATGCCTTCGTCATCTGCAAACTGCCCAATATCGAAGGTTACAGTAAGCGGTTTCTTCGACGCCTCCTTGGTAATCAACCCATCATTATTCAACGCATCAAACGTGGGCAGGGGCATCGCCAGCACACCCGCCCTGCGCTGGCACAGCAGTTCTTTATTGGCCTTGCGCGATGCAATGGCGGCCTTTTGTTTCTTACTCAACGTTGCCATCTGTATTCTCCTTTTGCACTGAGTAACACCAAGACAATCGAACAAACACATGCCTTCGAAAAAAGACACGTTTCAAATAGAACAACTGTTGCGCTGCCACTGCCAAACGCTGCAACTTACATCGACGACCAACTACTCAAGTCGGCTTATACCTCTAGTCTTCAGGGCCATCACCATTCGGCCCGCAATAGATATTGCCCACTCTTTTACGATCAATTTTTGCATAGCGTAATCTTGAGGAACCTATCACTCTGTTTTTGCGCCACAACGTATAGATAACCGACACCGAACTTCCCGGGCTCTGGGGATCTGGTGACTTGATGGGTTTAATCTTCTCGTCATAGTTGCGTTGTTCGAAGGTATAACCTTTTTTCGCCTCTTCTTCAGTCAGCCGATGCGTCAGGGTATCCGCAGTTGATGTAATCGCCTGTCCCCCTCCCGCAAACTCTTCATAGCCCTGCCACTCCACGACAAGATCGTCATCTTTGCGAAAGACCGTTTCCGGAAGAATCTGGACAGGTATGTGATCCCACATAGCCGGGTTAGCGTCACAGCCTATAAACATATTGCTATTGGCACTTGGAAACTCAACACGCCTTAATACCTGTGGAGGTACAACATCGACCATGACTTCAGTAAAATTGGAAAGCTGCTCATTAACGCCGTTGAATGTCGAGTAGTACACTCGTAGTTTTTCATCATTCCCTGCATCGACAATCACCTGCCAGGGAATATCACTGAACGTCACGCGTACGCCTTCAGCATCGCCACTACCGGTATCCACAATATAACTTGCCACCGGCTTATCCATACTGGGGAAGCCCCCCCAGAACAACTCCAACACCTCACCATCACGAGGCTGGTGATAAAGCAGGACGCTGGCATATACGCGCTGATCCTTATCACGTATATCAATATGGTTGTCCGTCTTCGAGCCCTCGCCAAACACAGTCACTGTTGGCAAGTCGAGGTTAAGCAACGCGGGGGCGTTGATATGGTCTTGCCCTGCCACCCTGAAGTCCCAACGGATTAACGTAGGGGGGCTGGGCAACGTCGGCGTATTGCTGCCGTACCGTGTAATGGTGTAGGTGGCCGAACCTTCTGCAAACCCCATGCCCATCGATATCAACTTCGACCACGGGATACCGGCGCCGAACGGCATCTCGGTAACCTCCTGCGCATCAAGCAGGGTACTGCCCCACCGAATGGTGACAAGATCGCGAGCATTCCAGTTGTCATACTGAACGTTGGCCACCACACCAATCCGTGCATCGTGCCGATTGATCAAGCCACTTGCCATGGCAGGGATGACAAGAGGTTTGAGGTCTGAGGGTGCTTCCTTTAATCGGACTTCAACGGGCGACTGGTCGGACCTGGGGCCTCGATTACCGGAGCGATCTTGAAGGCGCAGGTGAACGTATTGAGTTCCGTTGTGGTACAGGCGAAACAAATCCACAAGAATGGGAATAACAAGTGGGCTATTTTCGTCGGGAAACTCTACATAGCCACTCGGAGCACTATCAGGTGGAGGACTTTGGTCCGAAATATAATAATAAACCCTGTCATAAGCCCGCCGGCCGAGGTAAGCAGACAATACCAAATCGACTGTGCGATGCCGGGCCGCGTAGTCCTCATCTATCGTACCCACCGGGAAGGCAGGCGTTGGCGGCGTAACGTTATTGTTTGGCGGCGTCCGGTCAATTACCAGGGTACGGAAGTCCGAGGTTGTGGGTATACCGGTTTCGTCGGTGATCCGATAAGCCAGCCGGACGGTACCGTCATTTTCCAGATAGTCGCGCGGCACGGTGACGGAAAAAGGGAAAGGCTTGGTAATGGGGCCATCCCACCGCTCCTTGAAAGGAGGGACACCTTCGCCTCCGCTGCGTGACCAAACGATTTCGACAATATTGAATTCACCGGCCTGCGCAGCGTCATCCCACAGTTGCGGAATGCGCACAACAAGATCGGTATCAAGATATTGATGAGGTATATAACCCTCAGGAATCGGCGGATTAGCATCATCCAGGATGGGCACCTCTATATCGACCAATCGGAAAATGCCGTTGCGTGAAAGTCTACTTCCAGTGGTTTTTTGAGCGCTCATCAGACTCTCCCGTCAGACCGCTTGTACCTACACCCCAAAGGCGTGCCTGTGACCAATTAAACGCGCAATCTGCGGTATCGAATACTGTCAGAACTAACAGGTAGGCACTGCCATTCGTCGCTTGGTAGCTGATTCCACCCACATCGGATGCTTGACGAAACGGTTGACTTGAGGTTTCCTGAAACCGGTTTCAGCCTGGGTATTCCCGACTGAGGCCCAGAAAACTCCAATAAGAAAGGCCCGCGACCGTGACTCCTTTTTCCGCCGCCCAGCGCACCCGTGTCACCATGCTCGACGTCGCTCAACGCGCCGGCGTGTCCAAAGCCAGCGTGTCGCGTTTTATCGGCGATGACCGCGCCCTGCTCTCCGACGCGATCGCGCTGCGCATCGAGCAAGCCATCGAACAGCTTGGCTACCGCCCCAACCAGATGGCCCGTGGTTTGAAACGTGGCCGCACGCGCCTGATCGGCATGCTGGTGGCCGATATCCGCAACCCCTATTCCATCGCCGTGATGCACGGCGTCGAAACCGCCTGCCGTCAGCATGGCTACAGCCTGGTGGTGTGCAACACCGACCGTGATGACGAGCAGGAGCGCCAACACCTGGCGGCGCTGCGCTCGTACAACATCGAAGGCTTGATCGTGAACACCCTGGGCCATCACCTCGACCAACTGCTGGAGCTGCAACAGGAAATGCCCCTGGTGCTGGTGGACCGCAAGGTCGCGCCGCTGCACAGCGACCTGGTGGGCCTGGATAACCCGGCGGCGGTGCGCATGGCGGTGGGACACCTGGAGCTGCAGGGTTACCGCGACGTGCTGCTCGTAAGCGAGACCACCGACGGCACCAGTTCACGTTTGGAGCGCCTGGAGAGTTTCAATCACGAAATTGCCAAGCGCCCGGCGTTGACAGGCGCCGTGGTTGAACTGGATGGCAACCTGGAAAAGCGTCTGCAAGCCTTTCTCGCCAAACCCGGCCCCAAGGCACTGTTTTGCGCCAACGGCGTGGCCGCACTGGCCTGCACCCGGGTGCTCAAGGCGCTGGGCTGCGACCTGTTCGGCGAGGTGGGCTTGATCGCCCTGGATGACCTGGACTGGTACCCGCTGGTGGGCAACGGCATCACCGCCCTCGCCCAACCGACGCAAGCGATTGGCGCCAGCGCCTTCGACTGTTTGCTCAAGCGCCTGCGCGGCGATACCGCCCCCACCCGCACCCTGGATTTTTTACCCGAGCTGATTATCCGCGGCTCGACGCCCCCTTATGACCCTGGCTTTACTGTGGCGAGGGAGCTTGCTCCCGCTGCGGTGCGAAGCGCCGCCAAGAGCCGGTGACTGCTGCGCAGTCAAACGGGAGCAAGCTCCCTCGCCACAAGCAGTCAGTGTGTTCTTGTCGATAAAAATGAAACCGGTTTCAGAGGTAAACAACAATGCATAAATACCCCGTCTCCATCAGCCTTTCCAGCTACGGCGCCGACCTGGTTCGCCAGCAGGGCCAATTGAGTTTTGTCGCATTGCTTAGCGCTGCCGGTGCCCAGCGCATTGAATGGCGTGAGGAGCTGCTGACCGACGAACACCCCGCCACCCTGGCCCAGGCCGCTGCCGCGCAAGGCCTGGACAGCGTGTTTTCCTCGCCCCTGGAACTCTGGGTCGCCGGCCGAGCCCAGCCCAATGCCGAGCTGGCCGCTACCCTGGACCGCGCCCAGGCCTTTGGCTCGGGTTGGCTGAAGGTGTCCCTCGGTTACTTCACCGACACAAACGACTTGGAAAGCCTGCACGCCTTGCTCAATCGCCACCCGGTCAAGCTGCTGGTGGAAAACGACCAGACCCTGCACGGTGGGCGCATTGAACCGATGCAACGGTTTTTTACCGAAGTCGAACGCCTGGGCCTGCCGGTGAAAATGACCTTCGATATCGGTAACTGGCAGTGGCAAGACCAGTCCGCGCTCACTGCTGCGCGGTTGCTGGGCCGGCATGTGGATTACCTGCACTGCAAGGCCGTGGCCCGTCGCGCCGATGGCAAGCTCGTCGCCTTGCCGCCGGGCGCCACCGACCTGCATCTGTGGGAACAACTGCTTAAACACATGACTCAAGGTATTACCCGGGCAGTGGAATTTCCGTTGCAGGGCGATGACCTGACCGAAGTCACCGCGCAACAGGTCGCGACCCTGGCCCGCCTTGGCCAACCCCATGTGGAGAACGCCCATGTCTGAGCTCGATATCCTGTCGTTTGGCGAAACCATGGCGATGTTTGTCGCCGAACAGACCGGCGACCTGGCGCAGGTCGGGCAGTTTCACAAACGCATTGCCGGCGCCGACAGCAACGTCGCCATCGGCCTGTCGCGCCTGGGGTTCAACGTGGCCTGGCTGAGCCGCGTGGGTAACGACTCCCTCGGGCGTTTTGTGGTCGATACCCTGACTAAAGAAGGACTCGATTGCCACCATGTGGCCGTCGACCCGCTGAACCCCACCGGCTTTCAACTCAAATCCCGGGAAGAGGCCGGCGCCGACCCTCAAGTGGAGTACTTTCGCAGAGGCTCGGCGGCCAGCCACTTGTCCATCGATGCCATCCATCCGACGCTGCTGCAAGCCCGCCATCTGCACGCCACCGGCATTCCGCCAGCGCTGTCCGATGCCACTCGCGCACTGTCGTTCGAGCTGATGACCCAAATGCGCAAGGCCGGACGCAGTGTGTCGTTCGACCCGAACCTGCGCCCGTCCCTGTGGGCCAGCCAGGCGCAGATGATCCGCGAAATCAATGCGCTGGCTGCTTTGGCCGACTGGGTCCTGCCGGGCCTGGGCGAAGGTCGCCTGCTGACCGGTTTTGACGACCCGGAAGACATCGCCGCGTTCTATCTCGACCAGGGCGCCGAAGCCGTGGCGATCAAGCTCGGCGCCGAGGGCGCCTATTACCGCACCCATATGGACCAGGGTTTTGTCGCCGCCGTACCGGTGGCCAAGGTCGTGGATACCGTGGGCGCCGGCGATGGCTTTGCCGTGGGCATGATCAGCGCCCTGCTGGAAAACTTGAGCTTCCCCGAGGCCGTACAGCGAGGTAACTGGATCGGCAGCCGCGCCGTGCAGAGCCGTGGCGATATGGAAGGTTTGCCGACCCGCGCTGAATTACCCACTCGATCCGTTGCGTGACCCATTACCTGTTGCCACAACTACAACAAGCTCAGGAGCAACCCCATGGAAACCGTGAAACTCGCCACCCGTCGCTGGTGGTACATCATGCCTATCGTGTTTATCACCTACAGCCTGGCCTACCTCGACCGCGCCAACTACGGCTTCGCCGCCGCGTCCGGCATGGCCGAAGACCTGATGATCACGCCAGGCATGTCTTCGCTGCTCGGTGCGCTGTTTTTCCTTGGCTACTTTTTCTTCCAGGTGCCGGGGGCGATCTACGCGCAAAAGCGCAGCGTCAAGAAACTGATCTTCGTCAGCCTGATCCTCTGGGGCGGCTTGGCGACACTGACTGGCGTGGTGTCCAACGCCTACATGCTGATCGTCATCCGCTTCATGCTCGGGGTGGTCGAGGCCGCCGTGATGCCGGCCATGCTGGTGTACCTGTGCCACTGGTTCACCCGTGCCGAACGCTCACGGGCCAACACGTTCCTGATCCTCGGCAACCCGGTCACCATGCTGTGGATGTCGGTGGTGTCGGGCTACCTGGTGCAGCATTTCAGCTGGCGCTGGATGTTCATCATCGAGGGCCTGCCGGCGGTGTTGTGGGCGTTTATCTGGTGGAAGCTGGCCGATGAGCGCCCCAAGGATGCCAAGTGGCTGAGCGACGCCGAAAAGCACAGCCTGGAAACCGCCCTCGCCGCCGAGCAGGTGGGGATCAAGGCCGTGAAAAACTACGCCGAGGCGTTCCGTTCGCCCAAGGTGATCATTCTTGCGTTGCAGTTTTTCTGCTGGAGCATTGGCGTGTACGGCTTCGTGCTGTGGTTGCCATCAATCCTCAAGGCCGGTTTGCAGATGGACATGGTCGAAGCCGGCTGGCTCTCGGCCCTGCCCTATCTGGCGGCGGTGATTGGCATGCTCGTGGTGTCCTGGGGTTCGGACAAGCTGCAGAAACGTAAGCGTTTTGTCTGGCCGCCGCTATTGATTGCGTCGATTGCCTTCTACGCGTCCTACGTGCTGGGCGCCGAACACTTCTGGTGGTCCTACACCCTGCTGGTGATCGCCGGGGCCTGCATGTATGCACCCTACGGCCCGTTTTTCGCCATCGTCCCGGAAATCCTCCCGGCCAACGTCGCCGGTGGCGCCATGGCGCTGATCAACAGCATGGGCGCCCTGGGCTCGTTCGGTGGCTCGTACCTGGTGGGCTACCTCAACAGCAGCACCGGCTCGCCCAGCGCTTCGTACCTGCTGATGAGCGGCGCGCTGCTGCTTTCCGTGGTGCTGACGATTTTCCTCAAGCCCGGCGCCAGTGACCGCTCGCCGACGCCAACCCTGGAGTTGAAGGTAAAAACCTCATGAAAAAATCTGTCGTGCTGTACAAAAAACTGTCCACGCCGCTCATGGCTCGTCTGCACGAGCAGGTCGATGTCACGCTGATTGACGCTCTGGATGAAACCGGCCTGGCCAACCTGCGCGATGCCCTCCCTAACGCCCACGGCCTGCTGGGGGCAAGCCTGCGCCTGGATGCCCAGTTGCTCGACCTGGCACCCAAGCTGGAAGCAGTGGCCAGCGTCTCGGTGGGCGTCGACAACTACGATATCGATTACCTGACCCAACGCGGCATCCTGCTCAGCAACACTCCAGACGTGCTCACCGAAACCACCGCCGACACCGGCTTTGCGCTGATCCTGGCCACCGCCCGGCGCGTGGTCGAGCTGGCCGACATGGTGCGCGCCGGCCAATGGAACAAAAATATCGGCCCGGCGCATTTTGGCAGCGATGTACATGGCAAGACCCTGGGCATTATCGGCATGGGCCGCATCGGCGAAGCCCTGGCCCAACGCGGGCATTGTGGCTTCGGCATGCCAGTGATCTACCACAGCCACTCACCCAAGCCGGCGGTTGAAGCGCGCTTTGGCGCGCAGTACCGCAGCTTGCAGGACTTGCTCAAAGAGGCTGATTTTGTCTGCCTGACCCTGCCGTTGACCGCTGAGACCGAGAAGTTGATTGGCGCCGAGGAATTCGCGCTGATGGGGCCGGAGACGATTTTTATCAATATCTCCCGAGGCAAGGTGGTGGACGAGGCGGCCCTGGTGCAAGCGTTGCAGCAACGCACCATCCGCGCGGCGGGGTTGGATGTGTTTGAGAAGGAGCCGCTGGATCACGCGTCGCCGTTGTTGCGGTTGAACAATGTGGTAGCCACGCCGCATATTGGTTCGGCCACCCATGAGACGCGGGAGGCGATGGCCAAGTGTGCGGTGGAGAATCTCCTGGCGGCATTGGCTGGCGAAAAGCCGGTAAACCTGGCGAATCCAGGGGCATGGCGGCACTGACACAACACAAGAGCAAAGAGCTGGCTTGCCTGCGATAGCCATAGGTATCTACACAACTCTGAAGCGATCGACGGTAACCACGATGCTAAGCGAGCCGCTCTTGATCTGGCTTTTGATCTGAAGCGCCCCGTCAAACCACGCTGGCCGAACGCAGGCGAGGTGCCGAGTGGTGGGGCGAAGGCCTTTTGGTTACTTTTGGGCCTTTCCAAAAGTGCCCCGCTGTAAGAGCGGAACCATAGGTGGCCGTTACCGCAGGAACGGATATGTACGCGGTCAGATCCAACATCCTGGTCGGCTGTAAGGCTGCCATCGCAGGCAAGCCAGCTCCCACATTTGGATTGCGGCGCGTCAGTTAGATCAGCGTCGGCTGTCAGTCCGTCACGGGAGCAAGCGCCCTCGCCACAGGTCCAGCACCGGCCCAAGTTGTGTAGATCCCTATACTGCGATAGCGGTAAGCCAACCCATGATGTGCTGACTGTAAGATTGCCATCGCAGGCAAGCCAGCTCCCACAGGGTGTTGTGGCAGCAGTTAGACGACGAACCTGGCCACCATCCCATTCAAATCCACCGCCAGCCTCGACAGTTCATGGCTGGCCGCGCTGGTCTGGTTGGCGCCCGCCGCCGACTGGGTGGCCAGGTCGCGGATGTTGACCAGGTTGCGGTCCACCTCGCGGGAGACCTGGGCCTGTTCTTCCGAAGCGCTGGCAATCACCAGGTTGCGTTCGTTGATCAGGCTGATAGACGCAGTGATCTGCTCCAGTGAGGCGCCGGCTGCACGTGCCATTTCCAGGGTGCTCTGGCTGCGCTGGTTGCTCTGTTGCATGGACTGCACCGCCTCCCCGGTACCGTTCTGGATGCCGGCGACCATTTTCTCGATTTCCTGGGTCGACTGCGCGGTGCGATGGGCCAGGGCGCGCACTTCATCGGCGACCACCGCAAAGCCCCTTCCGGCCTCGCCGGCACGGGCGGCTTCAATCGCTGCGTTGAGCGCCAGCAGGTTGGTTTGCTCGGCAATCGCGCGGATCACATCCAGCACCTTGCCGATATCCCGGCCCTGAGCGGCCAGGCCCTCGATCATCGCGGAGGTGTTCTGCACGTCCTGAGTCATGGTCTGGATCGCGCCGACAGTTTCCATCACCCGATCACGGCCTTCCCGCGCCGCCTGGTTGGACTGCCCGGACGCCTCGGAGGTGGAAACCGCGTTACGCGCCACCTCCTCCACTGCTGCCGTCATCTCATTGACGGCCGTGGCGGCCTGGTCGATTTCATTGTTCTGCTGTTGCAGGCCACGGGAGGCCTCCTCGGTGACCGCGCTCAACTCTTCCGCCGCCGAAGCCAGTTGCGTGGCCGAACCCGCGATGTGCTGGATAGTCTGGCGCAGGCTGGCTTGCATGGTCGACAGCGCACTGAGCAACCGCGCCGGTTCGTCCTTGCCATCGTCCTCGATGGTTTTGCTGAGGTTGCCGGCGGCGATGGTCTCGGCTACTTCCACGGCCTTGCGCAGCGGGGTCACGATGCTGCGGGTCAACAACCAGGCCAGCAGCACGGTGAGCAATGCCGCCACCACGGAGACCGCCACCACACCGGTGATCGCGCCCTCGTAGCTTTGCCCGGCATCCTCGTCGGCCTGCTTGGCGTCGGCCGCATTGATGGCGATCAGCTTGTTCAGTTGCTCGCCCATCTGGTCAGTGCCGTCCTTGATACGGCTGTTGATCAGGGCGCGCATCTCATCGACCTTGCCCTGCTTGGACAATGCCACCATCTCGGCCTGGGCTTTGAGGTAGTTGTCCAGGGTGACGCCGAAGGCTTTGTACAGCGCAGCCTCCTCCGCGCCTGCAGGCAGCGTGGCGTATTTGGCCTGGGCGGTCTTGACCTTGTCAGCCAGCACGCCAATGCGCGTCTCGGCTTCCTGCAGGGCGGCAGGCTCGCGGTTGACCAGCACGCGAAACGACAGGATGCGCATGCGCAGCACGTTTTCGGTGATGGTGCCCAGGTGAGTCATGCTGGGCAGCTGGTTCGCGCTCATGTCCTGGGAGGATTGGCGCATTTGCGTCATACGGTTGACCGCAAACACGCCCAACAGCACCACTAGAACCGCAATGAAGGCAAAACCGATAAACGCGCGAGGGGCAATATTCAGGTGACGGAGGGACATAGGGCTGCTCTCAGAAGTAGTGTTTGCGTGCATCCTTGCCGCGAAACGATCCGTCAGCGTCAACGCGCTGCCCAGACCTTGGTCACCACTGTTGTCGTTGTAGTGTGGGCCTATGCTTGATATCGGCTGGGCCACGGCTTTAGCGCAGGGTTTTTATAAATATTTTTTTACACTTCAGACGCCTGGCACTTTCTGGCATCCTGCGCCTCCATTTTCTGACCCGAGCCATCATTTTGTCTGACGCTCAAGCCCGCCGCCCGCGCTATAAATCCGACCTCATGTACGGCCTCGAAGACCGCCCGCACTTCACCGCCGCGATTTTTGCCGCGTTGCAGCATGTGTTGGCGAGTTTTGTCGGCATCATCACGCCCACCCTGATCGTCGGCGGCGTATTGGGGCTGGAAAGCGAAGTGCCGTACCTGGTGAGCATGGCGCTGTTTGTCTCGGGGCTTGGCACCTTTGTGCAGGCGCGCACTTTCGGGCCGGTGGGTTCAGGGCTGTTGTGCCTGCAAGGCACCAGTTTTTCCTTTATCAGCGTGATTTTGAGCGCTGGGTTCATGGTCAAGGCCCGGGGCGGCGGCACCGATGAAATCCTCTCGACGATCTTTGGCATCTGCTTTTTCGCGGCGTTTATCGAAGTGGTGCTCAGCCAGTTCATCGGCAAACTGCGCAAACTGATCACCCCGGTGGTGACCGGCACCATCATCACTTTGATGGGCTTGTCACTGATCAAGGTGGCCGTCACCGACATGGCTGGCGGCTATGGCGCCAGCGACCTGGGCGCCGCAGGCAACATGGGCCTGGCGGCCTTGGTGCTGCTGACCATCGTGGTACTCAACCGCTTCAACAACCCGTTCCTGCGCCTGGGTTCGATCGTGATCGGCCTGACCCTGGGCTTCGTAGTGGCGTGGCTGCTGGGTCGCGTCGACATGGCCGCCCTGCCCCAGGTGCCGCTGATCAGCGTGCCGGTGCCGTTCAAGTATGGTTTCTCGTTCGACTGGGTGGCGTTTATCCCGGTGGCGGTGATCTTCCTGATTTCGCCCCTGGAAGCCGCCGGCGACCTGACCGCCAACTCGATGATTTCCCAGCAACCGGTCAAGGGCCCGCTGTATATCAAACGCATCAAGTCCGGCCTGCTGGCCGACGGCTTGAACTCCGCGATGGCCGCCACCTTCAACAGCCTGCCGATGGTGACCTTTGCCCAGAACAACGGCGTGATCCAATTGACCGGGGTGGCCAGCCGCTACGTGGCGTACTTCATTGCTGGCCTGCTGGTGCTGCTGGGGTTGTTCCCGATGATCGGCGCGGTGCTGCAACTGATGCCCAAGCCCGTATTGGGCGGCGCGACCCTGATCATGTTCGGCACCGTGGCCGTGGCCGGCATCAAGATACTCGCTGAAGCGGGCCTGCATCGGCGTAATGTGCTGATCGTGGCGATTTCCCTAGGCATGGGCCTGGGCGTCGCCGCGGTGCCGGAAGTGCTGCGCGAGCTGCCCAAGGCGCTGCACAACATCTTCGAATCGCCGATCACCGTGGGTGCATTCTGTGCAATCCTGCTGAACATTTTCCTGCCCGAAGAGTTCATAGAGCTGGAAGAAGATGAATTCGAGCCGGAGTCCTCTACCCTCAAGGTCATGCAGGACCCGGACGTCACCCAAAAGTAGGAGCATTTCTTTATGCGCAAGCTCATGGTTCTATCGCTGTTGCTGCTGACCTTGAGCGCCTGCGCACTGTTCCCCAACCGCGACCCGGTGAACATCAATGTGGTGGGCATCGAGCCGCTGCAAAGCCAGGACCTGGAAGTGCGCTTTGCCGTGAAGCTGCGGGTGCAAAACCCCAATGAAGCGGCAATCGACTACAACGGCGTGGCCCTGGACCTGGAGGTCAATGGCCGGCCACTCGCTTCTGGCGTCAGCGATCAGGCTGGCAGCATCCCACGCTTTTCTGAAACCGTACTGATGGTGCCGGTCAGCGTTTCGGCGTTTTCGGTGTTGCGCCAGACGCTGGGCCTGAGCCAGACCCAAAGCCTGAACAACCTGCCCTACGTGCTGCGCGGCAAACTGGCGGGAGGCCTGTTTGGCACCATGCGCTTTGTAGAGCGTGGCACCCTGGACTTGCCGAACACCGCCACCTGGTAAGTGGCTGAAAACCAAATGTGGGAGCTGGCTTGCCTGCGATGGCGGTGCGTCAGTAACTGATGAATTGAATGACACGCCGCTATCGCAGGCAAGTCAGCTCCCACAGGTTGATTGCGTTTAGTCAGTGATACAGCGAACGCCTGGCTTGGCGCGCTCGTCCACCACTAATTCAAAAATATCCGGCCGGGCGTAATGCCCCACTACGTCGTAGTCGTAGCGGGCCCGCACCAACTGGTCAGTATCGATCTGCGCCGTCAACAACCCCGCCTCGCCCACTAACGGCCCCGCCAAAATATCGCCCATGGGCCCGACGATCACGCTGCCGCCGGCAATCAACGGACGGTCCACCGGCCAGTTGGCAACCTCCACACCCAAGGCCTCGGGCGATGCCTGCACCTGGCAGGCGCTGACCACAAAGCAACGCCCTTCATGGGCAATATGGCGCATGCTCACCTGCCACATGTCGCGCTCGTCCACGGTGGGTGCACACCACACCTGAACGCCCTTGGCATACATCGCGGTGCGCAGCAACGGCATCATGTTTTCCCAGCACACCGCGCCGCCGATACGCCCCACCGCGGTGTCGATCACCGGCAGGGTCGAGCCGTCGCCCTTGCCCCAGATAAGCCGCTCGGTGCCGGTCGGCATCAGCTTGCGGTGCTTGGCCACCAGGCCGCCCGAGGGTTCGAAATACAACACCGTGCAGTACAGCGTGCTGCCACTGCGTTCGATCACGCCCAGCACCAGGCTGGCACCGGTACGCGCCGACATCCCGGCCAGCGCCTCGGTTTCTGGCCCCGGCACGTCAATGGCATTGGCAAAATACCGTGCAAAGGCTTCCCGGCCCTCGGGCAGGCGATAACCCAATTGCGTGCCAAAGCTTTCGCCCTTGGGATAGCCGCCCAGCAGCGCCTCGGGCATGACCACCAAGTGCGCGCCACTGCGCTGGATTTGATCCTCATAGGCCAGGATCTGCGCCAGGGTTTCAGCCTTGCCGCCAGGCAAGGCGCCGATTTGCAGGGCTGCGACAGTCGATACGGGCATCAGGCTCACTCCGATAGATAGGGGTTGCCCATTCTCCGGCCAGACTCGATCATGAATAAAGCCCACCTCAGTGCTAAATGATATGAGCCAAATGAATATCGCCCAGGTTGACCTGAACCTGCTCAAAACCTTCGAAGCCCTGCACGACGAGTCCAGTGCCAGCCGTGCGGCGCTGCGTTTGGGCGTGACGCAGTCGGCGATCAGCGCGGGCTTGCGGCGTTTGCGCGAGCTGTATGGTGACCCTTTGTTCGTGCGCACCGGACGCGGCCTGGCGCCCACATTGCGTGCCAACCAGTTGAAACCGGTGATCAGTGAGGCATTGGATCGCTGCCGCCAGAGCCTGGCGATGATCAGCCCGCAAAACCTGCACTACGAGGGCCGCTCGGTGGTGCTGGGGCTGTCGGATGACTTCGAGATTGCCTATGGCCGAAGCCTGATGGAGGCCATCGCACTGCGCCTGCCCAAGCTACGGGTGATCTTTCGCCAGACCTACAGCCAGATCGTCGCCGCCGCCCTGCTCGACCGCACGCTGGACCTGGCCATTACCGCCGGCGGTTTTACCGAGCGCAGGCTGAGCCGACAGGTGCTGGGGGAAGGTGACTATCGTTGCCTGGTAGACCCCCATAGCCTGGCGCCGGGCGAGGAGACTATCGACCTGCAAGGGTTTGTCACACGGGAACATGTATTGGTGTCGTCAGGCGGTTTTATCGGCATTACCGATGAAGGCTTGGCGGCGCACGGGCTGCGCCGCCACGTGTGCGCGTCCACCAGCCACTTTGCCGCGTTGCCGTATCTGCTCAAAGGCAGCACCGCAGTAGCAACCATTCCCGGGCATGCGGCCCACGCCATTGCGCAAATGACCGGCCTGCGCGTGCTGCCCTGCCCGCTGGCGCTACCGCATTACCCGGTGGAGTTGGGCTGGCGCACCCAGGCTCAGTTGGACCCGCTGTTGCTCAAGGTGCGCGAAGCGATTGTGGCGTGCTTTACTTTGCCGCCGCCATCAGCTTGTTGACTTCACTGCGCACCATGTTGGAAAACTCCGGCGGCGACATGCCATCGAGTTCGGCACGTACCCATTCGGCCCACTTGCCCTTGCGTTTGGCGCGCTCACCGAACAAGCGCGCGGCTTCGCCCTTGGCCTTGCCCAGGTTGGTTTGCCACAGGTCGTAGAGGCGCGACTTTTCATCTTCCAGCTCGGCGCGTTCGGCGAGGGTCTTGTTGGCGAGATTGAAGCTCATGTTGAATTACCTGCTGCACAAATAGGTGACATCTTACACTGTAGGCCCAAAGTTCCCGATCCGGATTTTGCCTCGGATGAGCGCGCCGGCAAAAAAACTGCAACTTTTGCCACCGACCGATACTCCATTGTTCACTGCCACATCCACCTGCAAGGAGTCACTCAATGGCCCGCAAAACCGCCGCCCAAGCTGTCGAAGATCAAATCAAGGACCAAGCGTTCAGCGAACTGAGCGCATTGATCGAAGAGTCGGACAAACTGCTCAAAAGCAGCGCATCCCTGGTGGGCGAGGAAGGTGAAACCCTGCGCGAGCAGGTTGCCATCAAACTCAAGCAAGCCCTGGAATCGGTGTCCAACGTGCGTGAACGCAGCAAGCCGGTTGTGGATGCCACCGAGACTTACATCGGTGGGCACCCATGGCAGACCGTGGCCATTTCCGCTGGCTTTGGCCTGGTGGTCGGCCTGTTGCTGGGTCGCCGTAACTGATCCATTCAGGCTGCGCATCGCGCAGCCTGTTTCATCCCGCCGCCAAGGCCCTCAACTCGCGCAACGCCTGCGCATCCAGTTCGATCCCGGTTTCCTGCGACTTCGCCCGCGTGCGATGGCGTCGGTCCCCCGGCAATCGACGCAGCCCCGCCGCATGCATCTGCCGCACCAGCTCCTGGCTGCGTTGGGCGAAGCTTTGCCCTGCGGTTTTACTCGGGTCGATCAAGATCAGGAGCTGGCCTGTCCACGGCGTACGCGCGCCGGGGTGGTCCGTCCAATCGAATTCAAAAGAGAAGTTGCCGCCCGTCAACGCTGCCGCCAGCAACTCGACCATCATCGACAGTGCCGACCCCTTGTGCCCGCCAAATGGCAACAGTGCGCCGCCTTCCAGAATGGCTTTAGGGTCCTGGGTCGGCTGACCGAGGCTATCGACGCCCATGCCCGGTGGCAACCGCTCGCCTTTGCGTGCGGCGATTTGCACGTCGCCATGGGCCATGGCGCTGGTGGCCAGGTCAAACACAATCGGCGCACCGTCGGCCCGTGGTGCCGCAAACGCGATAGGGTTGGTGCCGAACAACGGGCGATCCGCGCCGTGGGGCACCACACAGGTCATGCTGTTGACCACGCTGAGTGCCACCAGCCCGTCCTCGGCAAACGGCTCGACGTCCGGCCACAGGGCTGCAAAGTGATGGGAGTTATGGATCGCCAGCAACGCGATGCCGGCGCTGCGTGCCTTCTCCACCAGCAACGGGCGCGCCGCTGCCAGGGCCGGCTGGGCAAAACCATTGCCCGCGTCGACGCGCACAAAGCCTGAGGCCACATCGGTCACGCTGGGGACGGCGGTGCCGTTGACCCATCCACTGGCCAGCGTCGAAAGGTAACCGGGGATGCGAAAAATACCGTGACTGTGGGCACCGTCACGCTCGGCACTTGCGCAGTTGTGCGCAAGAATCGCAGCAACCTGCGGCGATGTGCCGTGCCGGACGAAGACCTGTTGAAGTAACTCCACCAGTTCAGCGAAGCGGATCGAGGCACAAGCGGTGGCAACTGTCGACTGCGCAGACATTTGAAGCTCCGTTTTTATGATTGGAAGGGGCAACGAATGGGACATCCAGACCCTCGATTAAACACCACGCACTCTCTGCGTTGTCAACGTGCGCAGCGCTGAATATTTACCGCCTTGCACCACGGGCGCCTGCCTACCCTGTGCTTTTCCTGGCACGCCGGAGACAGGCTGTGGTTCGCTTAACCCCCCCGTATTTCTTCCCTGAGTTTCTCAAACCCCAAGGCAAAGCCTCGCCCACCGCTCGTGAACGCACGCTAGGGCTCACCGCCAAAGACCTTGATTGGCTGTACAACCTTTACCTGGCTACCGACGAGTCTCGGCAGGACACAAGCCGGCACGATCACCCCATGCGCGTTGAAAAGGTCCTGATCAACATTTCCGGCAAGCCCCCCATCCCCCTTGCCGGCGCGTTCGCGATCAGCCCGACACCCGACGCAGCCAAGGCGTTGCTCTACACCCCGGATAACGGCATACAGGTCTATGACAGCCACGCTGCCCTGCTGAGCGAGTTGATCGAGCAATTGGAAGACCCACTGCAGAGCGCCCCTTTGCTGAGCTACCTGTCGATGGACCAACGCAATGCGCTGGGCGCTGACACGCCCATGGTGTTGACCACTCAGCTCATCGAGGGTGAAGTCATGCCGGAGCAAGCACGCATGCTCCAGGCCTGCCAGCTGGATAACGTCAAGGCCATGCTCGACCACCTGCAAAAAACCCCGACCTTGCCTGACATGCTCGACACGCTGCTGAGCGTCATGGCCCGCCCCCATTTCAAACACCTGGATCAACGGGACACACGGGTCAATGTCTTCACCCACGAAGCTGAGCAAGCAACGCCACGTTGGGTCAACTCGCTGACCTTGAGCGAAGCGCTGCTGCAATTTTATGTGCGCCATGGGTGGCCCAAAGGGCAGACACGCGAATACTCGAACCCAAAACATGACACCACTGGCTTCACCGCCTCCGAACGGGAAGAAGATCACCAGCGTTGGGAAGCCTTGATCGAACAAAGCTCCAGTACTTTCTCGAAGCTGTTGGAAAGCCTGCTGCAGACCTACTGGAATGAAGATATCGACAGCGGCACCTCGCGCGTGGATTTTTTTGCCCAGGTCGTGGCGCAGAAGTTTCGCCTCGATGTGTTGCTCAAGCGCCAGGCCGAGATAATTACCGCCGAGGAAAGCCACGCATTTCAGGCCCTGCTCCTCAGCGACCAAAGCGCCCGCAGCGCCCATGCCGAAAACCTCAGCGTGGAAAAGGTGCGCCTTTATGCCCCCCATCAACATTACGTTGAACCGGCGAGCACCTTGATGATCACCGAGCACCACGCGTACCTCTACACCCAATCGCGCGGGTTACAGGTGCTGGAAAACCTCGACGACCTCAAAGACCTGTTATTGAGCATGCTCAAGGCCGAAGGCTACGAGGACGAATGGCTCAACTTCCTCTCATTGGATGAGCGCGACACGCTGCTCGGCCTGGACCCGATCGCCGTCGCGGCAAGGCCGATACCCGGCAATGTGTTCGTGACCTTGGTACAAGACATTGCGCGCAAGCAAACGGAGAACCTTAACCACGCCCTGGAAATCTACCGGCGCAGCGATGGCCAAGTGGACCTCGCAGCCCTGCTCGACAGTGCCCTGGACGTACGTGCCTTGCTGGACAATCAACTGGCCACACTGGAGACCAACGGGCGCTGGACCTTGCATCCGGTCACCCGCGGTAATGGCCGCCCTTCGACCGTCAAGGCCGAGCGCGCCCGGCTGCAGCTTCAGAACCTGCGGGCGATTGAGCGTGCGCTGGCGATGGAGCGCGCGCATCACCCGACCTTACGTAGCATCGTCGCTGACACGCTCAACGCTGAACTGCAACTGCAGCAACAGCCAGTCAAAGCCGAGGAGGTGTATATCAATACCTACGCCACGCGTGCCCAGGAGCGTGAAGAGCGTCCGGCAGTGCAGTCATTGAGCATGCTTGAGCACTTCATTGAACGCCTGGCCCAAGAGGCGCCTGCGGTGCCCTTCTCGTCCAGGACGAAGTTCTATACACGGGGCGAAGGCAATGTCTTCATGCAATTGCCAAGCATGACGCTCAAGACGTTCAACACCGTCATCGAGCGCGTCCTGCTGCTGTTTTCCAAGCACGCCATGCGCCAGCAACCCCATGAGTTTCTCGTCAAGACTCACGCCAAACACGCCCACTCGATGCTGGTGGGGTTACGCAGCGAAGCCGAGCTGAGGTCGCTGGATAAAACCCTGGCGCCCACAAGCCAGGCCATTCTCGACACGCTATTTCAGCCCGACAGTCTGTCGCGCTTGACACGCCATGGCCTTAACGGATTTTTGCCGGATGCCTATGGCTTGACGTTGGACTTGAACGCCGTCGATACGCCACAACCGCTGGCCAATACGTTCGTGATCACTGAGCGCGGCGGTATCGACCCGCAGCGCTCGGGCCAGGCGCTGCTCTGGACCCCGCGCCTGGGCTACGAAGTCTTTGCCTCGATCAACGCCCTGCGCGATGAAATCACCCAGCGCCTGGCGCACCCACTCAACAGCTTGAGCCTGCTGGAGAACCTGCCGTTCTGCTTGCGCGAGCCCCATCAGGCATTTAGCCAGGGCCCGCTGCAACGTATTGATCAGGACCTGTTGAATGACCGAGTAGACAGCTACAACGACGCGGTCATGGAAGGCGTGGATCACCTGCAATCCATGGGCCTGCGCGCCCGTGCCTTGCAGGACCGGTTGGACGCCGTCATCGAACAGCCTCCACCCACCAACCTTGGCAGGGCAATCACACTGGCCGATACCATGGTCAACCAGCAGGCACTGCCACTGTGGCTGGGGATGGCGCCGGCCCAGGACCAAATCCACCAGGCCGAGCTTCTGGAGCAATACTGCAACAACGCCGACGATGAACACGACTACCTGCATGACATCCAACCCCTGCGTGCTTATGCCTTCACCACGCTGATGGCGCTGCTTGAGGCGCGCTTTCCCGGCCAGGCGCTCAACCCCGATCACATTCTGATCCCCACCGATGCAGTGCTCGATGTGAATGTCGACAACCTGACCGACTTTGCGTTGCGGCACTGGCCAGATCTGACCGTTCAACACATCCGCCCGCGTTCACGCACGGCAAAGCCATTACCGCAAGCCCTGGACGCAAGTGCCGTGATACAAATGGTGCGCCAGCTGGATCTCAAAAGCGCTTATCAGCAACAGGTGCGAAGCCACCTTGAGGCGCAAACCGATGATGCATGCCAACGCAGACGTCTGTTTTGCCGTCAGTTGCCGTGGCAAGCGCTGCAACACGCCCACGAGCAAAGGTTGCAGGAGCGGCTTTCCACGCGAGCCTTGAGCCTGGTCCAGCAGATTTTCGATATGCCGGACGCCGTGGCCCGAGCTTCACTCAGCGGGGCCACGGCGACGATTCGACCGCTGGAGCTGATCGCCACCGAAGGCGCCAGTACCGCCAAGGTGTTGGGCGTGTACCTGATCGGCCCGCAGCTTCCCGGCGAGGGTCCATGGGTGCTCTACGCGCCCTACAGCGAACAGCATGTGTTCAAGGAGTACGCGGATGAAACGGCCTTGCTGGATGAGATACAAGGGCCAGGCGCCCTGCAGGACTGGGTGCTTATGCACCTGGAAGATCCGCATCAGGCCACTTACCGCCACTTGCTGAAAAACAACCAGCATAGCCCGCCCGATATCCGCCTAGCCGCTTCGGCAGTGACGGGCAATGTGCTGCATTACCTGTTCAGTGAAAACACATTGATGTTGCTCAAGGTGCTGGGCAGCCAATTCGAAGAAGGCGCCAAGACCCTGTGGGATCACGCAACGCGTCTGTTCGGCAAGGACATCCCGACGGCGGTGCAGTTCATGGCCGGCAAACTCGCCTATCCGCTGGTGGTATGGCGCAGCTACACCTTGTTCAAGCGCTCGGCCGAAGCCTTGCAGCTACACCAGTGGAAGGCTGCATTCAAGGATTTCGTCAGGGGCGTGGCGCAAATGGCCGCCCTGCGCAGTGCGCTGGACGGCACCGTCATTGCCCCACCCACTGAAAAGGAGCGCTCGCTGGCCGAGCTGACAGATGAGTCACTGCCCGCAGCCACCACCCTCGCCACCTGGCATGTCACCTGCCCTTCGCGCACCCGGCTGCAGCCGTTCGAGGCACAGGACGTGGCGTTGCAAGACCTGAAAAAGAGCACGCTCAGCCAGGTGTATGAAGACCAGGAAAACTCGAAATACTACGTGCCGCTGGCCGGCAAGGTGTATAGCGTCAAGAAAGCCGCACAACACTGGCGCCTCGCCAACGACGAGCAGGAGGGGCCGTACATCGGCCGCAATGCACAGAGCATATGGGTACTGGAGCTGGGCGGCCAGGAGCCGCGCTTCGGCAGGGCTCAGTCGTACCTCAAGACGTGGCGCAATGAAGTACGGGATATCAACATTGAAGCGGTCGGCATCCGCGATATTGGCGCGTTGACCTATTGGAAAGCCCAAGCCATCACTGAAGCGTTGAACTTTGCGACTTATTACGCGCTGAACTGCCGCCGTAACGTTACGCAATTTGCTGTACAACGCGACCCTGACAGCCGGGTTGGGCGATTTTTAGGAGAAATGTTTGGTGTCGTCACACTGACCCCGGACCAGGTCTTGAGAGTCACAAAAATAATCGACGAGATCATCGATGAACTCACCGACCCCAGCTTGACCGGTCCGAACTCCATGCGCTTTGTCGCGGGCACCAGCCGACAGGATCCGGCGTCGGATTATGCATTCATGATTCCCGCCGACAGAGAACGCAAGCTGTATCTGCTGAGCCGATTCTTCGACCCCAATCTGGACGTCTACCAGAACCGTCTGCTGGAGAATGTGGCGTTCAACATATCGACGCACGCCAGGGCCAGCACGCTGATTCACGAATTATCGCACTTGAAGCTCGACACCGTGGACATTGCCTACCTGGACAGCATGCGACCCTTCCCAGACTTGATCAATGTCGCAAGGCCCGGCGCCGAAGTGCTTAAAACCACCTTGGAAGATTTGCGCAGCACCGCGTTATCGACGATGACGCCTGCAACGATGCTGTTCAAGACTCAAGACAGCCTCACCGAATTGTGGGAAGACTTTAAGCCTGGTTCTGCAATTGAAAAGAAAATTTTCAAGGCTACTGGCGCCAAGACCCTGCAGGACGCGAGGATCATTTTCATGTCAGTCCCTGATAAGCGTATTGACACCATCCTGGCCAACGCCGACTCGGTGACGTACCTGATCACCCATCTTGGCCGCCAGTTGGAGCCGGGGGCCTGAACGGCCCCCGGCGAGTGCATCAGTCTTTCTGGTCACGCAGCACGTTACCGGAAGCGCCGTCGATGCGCGCCTCATACACGATGCCATCGGACTTGCGACCTTTGACTTCCCAATAGCCATTGTCATCCGCTTCAGCGGCGTAGACCTCAATGTAGCCGGCCTTGGTTTTCGCCACCTCGATGGCTTTCTCAATGGTGATCCAGCCTGCACCCGGCTTGTCGGCCATGGCGGCGCCAGCGCTCAACAGCGCGGAAGTAGCACACAGGGCGATCAAGGTTTTCTTCAACATTTTCGTACTCCATAGTGGACGACAGGTTAATTCCTGATTTTTTAGGCGCACACAAACAAGAATAAGTTCCAATTGATGTGCAATCGCCATGATGCGGTTCTCGCCGTCTACCTTGGGAGGTTAGAATGTGGGAAATCAGGATGAGTTAATGAGCGAAAAGCCCCTTTCAGAAACCGAATATGACGCCATCACCGACGCCGCCGCGCATTGGTGCATGCGCCTGCATGCTGCAGATTGCACGGCGGACGAACGTCAGGCTTTTACCCAGTGGCACGATGGCCATCCGCTGCACGCCTTCGAATATGCAGCCATGCTCGAAATCTGGGACGTGGCCGACCACCTGCCCCGCGACAAGCCTGAGGCGGTGGTGGTCCCAATCAAGAAGCCGGCCCGCCGCTTGCGCACCTACGCGGTGGCCGCAGCGGTGTGCCTGGCGGCATTGCCGCTTGCCGCCTTCACCGGCTGGGAAGCGGGCTGGTTGCCCAGCTCATATGAACGGTTCGAAGCAGCCAATGGCTTGAAAAAAGTCACCCTGGGCGATGGCAGCCAAGTGGAGTTGAACCTGGGTACCGAATTGGTCTACAGCCATTACAAGGACCAGCGCCGTGTCACCCTGAAAAAGGGCGAAGCGTTCTTCAACGTCACGCACGACAGCAACCACCCGTTTATCGTGCGGGCCGGCGAAGGCCAGGTGCGAGTGACCGGCACGCAGTTCAATGTCTGGGAATATGAAGATCAGGTGCGGGTGATGTTACTGGAGGGCTCGGTGCAGATCTCCAGCGACGGCGAGCATGCCAGTGTGCCGCTTAGCCCAGGCATGCAAGCCAGTTTCCGCCAGGGTGACGCCACCCCGCAGGTCGCCGCTATCAATCCCGATGACACCGCGCTGGCATGGCGCCAGGGCAAGCTGGTGCTCGACAACCTGACCCTCACGGACGCCTTGCCCCTGATCAACCGCTACCTGAAAAAGCCGGTGATGCTTGCAGACGCCAGTACCGGTGCGATTCGCGTCGGCGGTATCTATAACATCAACGAGGTCAACAACCTCGTGCCCTCCCTGCCCAAGGTGTTGCCGGTCTACCTGACCCAAAACCAGGACGGCAACCCCGTGCTCAATTCCATTCCGCGTAAAACCCCCAAGGGCTGAGCCCGCTCGCGCCAAGCGGTACGTTTGGGCCGCGGGTGTCCATTTTTGAAACACCTCCCTCACCTGCATCGCCCGCCGTATGCGGATTCATGGTTCTGTCACAGGCAGTGTTACATGGCTGAGACGGCGTGAGGCGAGCACAGGCATATCTCAAGCGCTCAGGACTGTTTCAACGCTGAAACAGAGTTGCCATCACTTTGCCCCGACTTAATCCCAACCCCTTGAATATCAACATCTAATAAAAAGCGGCACGCCTTCTGCTCTTTCCCTGACAACGCTGTTTAGGGTCAGCGTTAAGAATAAGGACTGCCGCCGTGAACACACTCACACACACCTCGTCGATAAACGTACTGCTGATCGGTTGCGTGCTCAGTGCAGGTGTCAGCCTGACGAGCCAGGCGGGTGACGGTGTGATCGTGACCGGGCGTACGGTGCAGGGCCACATGTACGGGCGCACCTCCCTGCCCGACCCCTACCCCAATACCGCCAACGCCAACCCCAGCAAAGAGATCAACAGCGCCCTGACCGGCGAACTCAGTGACAGGGACATCGGCGGCATCAGCAGTGGTTCCAGCCTCGCCCGCTCCCTTCAGCCCAATGGCAGCTTGTCGGGCCTGGGTGCCACCCAAAACAGCATGTCGACACTTGGCGCTGGCGCAGCGGCCGGCCACGGTGCGGGCAGCGGCGGCAGCATGGGCGGGCAGATCAGCGACTCGGTCCAGCGTGGCATGGCGCCGCTCAACAACCTCGGCAGCATGATGGGGGGCAAGTGATGAAGCGCGCCCTGTTGATATTCGCCCTGCTGGGCAGCGCCTCGGCAATGGCCGATAACAGCGCGGTGATCAACCACAGCGGCCAGCAGTACGACGGTGTGCTGTCGATCAACCAGGCCGCCGGCACGGGGCAGCAAATGTCCAACAGCCGCGCCATCGCGCTCGGTGGCCAGGCCACCAACCTCGACATCCAGCGCGTCGACGGCAAGGTCGACCCGTCCCTGAACGCCAAGGCCGCGATCCAGGGCAACTCATTCAGCAGTGGCAACGGTGTGCTGGGCATCAACCAGTCTGCCGGGGCCAATAATCAATCCATCAACGCAGTGCGGATCAGCCTCAACCCTGGCCCGCAGAGCATCGATGACAGCGTCCTGTTGCAACAGAACACGACGACGCTGGCAACCGACTCAGGGCTCACCCCCACCACTGGCAGCCGCCAGGTCGTGACCAGCGACCAGGCCTTCACCGGCAGCCGAGGAGTAACACAGGTGAACCAGAGTGCCGGGGTGGGGAACCGAGTGGCTAACACCCTGGGCATCACTATCAAGTAACCGCTTGGTAGACGTTCGTTAGACCGTACCAACACTTAACCAACTAATTAGAAGCAAGGAGAAACACCATGAAACCTCAAATGGCTCTGAAACCAATGGTTTTCGCTCTCGCCGCACTCATGGCTGCTGCTGCTCAAGCGGGTGGCTGGCATCCAACCCCACAACCCACCGGTACCGTGGCCGCTGTCGTCACCGATGTGCAAAAAAGCGAACACAACAAATTCGATGACACCAACACCGAGAACAATGCATCAGCCGACAACTCGGTAAATAGCAACAGCGGTAATGTCGGGGTCAACGCACAATCAGGTTCCGGAAACCAGGCTGACAACGCCGGCGCCATCTCCAGTGCCAAAGGCGACTTCGCCACCGTGTTTGCCGTGATTGATGTCGACCAAGGCAGCTCGCATAACAACTTCGTCAACAAAGGCACGCAAAATAACGCCTCTCTGGACGGCTCCATCACCGGCAACTCCGGCAACGTGGGTTACAACGGCCAGGCCGGCCAGGGCAACCAGGGTAAAAACAACCTGGCCATCACCACCGCTGACGGCAAGAACATCGCAGCGGCCTCCAACACCGAGCAGAACTCGCTCAACAACAGCTACCTGAACACGGCCGCCAGCAGCCATGGTTATGGCAAGCCTCAGTACGTGTCCAACAACGCAAGCCTCGACAACTCGGTTAACCGCAACTCCGGCAACGTAGGTGTCAACCTGCAATCCGGTGCGGGCAACCAAGGCAGCAACAGCCTGTCGATCGGCCAAGGTTGCAGCGTCTGCGCCAGCGGCGTGCGCTTCTGATCCAACGGGGCCTTGGCGACAAGGCCCTTTTTATTCCAGTGTCCAACAGGTCATTCGATCATGCGTATCGCGACCCTCACCCTCCTGATGTTACTCACCGGCACGACCTGGGCAGGCACCATGGCAATCTCCGCCATGCCCGGCGGTGCGGTGATTTTCAAGAAGGTGGAGAGCATTCGCGAGCGCCGGTTCGCCAATCTGGTGGAACAGAAAACCGATTTCAGCTGCGGTGCCGCGGCACTCGCCACCATCCTGCGCCAGGCCTATTGGCTGGACGTCGACGAAGCACACATCATCAAAGGCATGCTGGTCACTGCCGACCAGGATCTGGTACGAACCCAGGGCTTTTCCATGCTGGACATGAAGCGCTACCTCGAAAGCATCGGCATGCGTGCCCGGGGCTACAAGATCGCGCCCGAGACCCTGCTGACCGTGAAAATCCCCGTGGTGGTGCTGCTGGAAATCCGCGGCTACAAGCACTTCGTGGTGTTGCAACGGGCCGACAAGGACTGGGTGTACATCGGCGACCCCGTATTGGGCCACAAGCGCTATTCCCATGACGATTTCGTCAAAGGCTGGAATGGCATTGTCTTCGCCGTACTGGGCGAGGGCTACGACAAGGCCAACGTCTTGCTCGACCCGCCCCTGCCGCTGACCGCCAAGAGCCAGATGAATGAGTTCCGGCCTGTGGGCGATGCCGAGCTGATGGATTTCGGTTTTATCCAGAGCGACTTCTTCTAGAAGCGCAATAAGGGGCAGGACGCCCCAGGAGCAGCAGATGAACACTTCCCGTTGGCTGACGGTCTTGTGTCTGGCCGCCTCAATGCCTGCTTATGCGTCCTCGGGGTTCAAGCCCATCGAACTCAAGGACGCCGAAATGGCCGAACTGCGTGGTCGTTACGTGATGCCGGGGCGCATCATCAGCTTTGGCATTGTCATGAGCAGCACCTGGACCAATGCCGTCGGTGACAACATCACCGGCACAGCCAACATGCACATCGACAAGACCACCATTACCCCACAGTTCTACGTGCAAACCACCGGCTCGACCGGTACCGGCACGCGCCCCAACACGGGCACCGGAAATGTGGTCGGTGGTGCCGGCCTCGGCAGCGGCCAGGGCGTGACCCAAAGTGTACGCGCCGCCGGCGATGGCAACGCCGCCTACAACAATGTGGGCATCAACGTCGAAAATGGGGTTAGCCCCGCCAATAACCTGCAGTCCGGCCAGGTGCTGGTGGCGGGCGGCACAGTGACCGGGGACAGCGCCGCGGGCCGTGTCAGCGTATCGGCCAACAGTGGCGGCGTGCAGATGGCCATCCAGGCCAATCACAACCAGGGCAACAGCCTGCAACAGATCGGCGCGGGCAATGTGCTGCAGGGCACGGTATTGACCGGCGATAGCAACCTTGTCAGAAACATCACCCAGATCAATGTCGTGATGAACAATAACGGGCTGAACAACGCCGCGTTGAACTGCAACCTGGATCAACTCAAAGGCCTACGCACGCTCGGTTATTGAACTACGCTGACCCTCGACACTTTCGCATTAGAAAAGGACGGCTTATTTCATGCATCGATCGTTATCGCTACGTGCGGTGGTTTGTTTGAGTACGCTCTTGCCCGCATCCGTGCTGTATGCCGCGCCAGACGCTGACATCGAAACCCTGAAGAAGGAACTCCTGGAACTCAAGCAACGCTACGACGTGCAGCAAAAAGCCTTGGCTGTGCTGGAACAACGTGTGCGTCAGGTCGAGGACCAACCGGCAACGCCCGCCCCCAGGCGCCTGGCCAAATCACCGGCTGACTTCAAGAACGGCGCTAACACTGTCGCGGCTAGTGGTACGGGCGCAGCCGCGGCATCCGGTGGCGCTGGCGGGGGTGGCAGCTCCTACGGCCAGTCCCTCAAGGACGACTCGGCCCCTGCGCAAAGTGTGAGCAACCTGTACAACGAAGCCAGCGGCTTTTTCGGCAATGGCAAGTTCAGCGTGGAAACCGGCATCACCTATGCCCGTTATGACGCGCGCCAGTTGACGCTCAATGGTTTCCTGGCGCTGGACTCGATTTTCCTCGGCAACATCAACCTGGACCGGATCAAATCCGACAGCTGGACCCTGGACCTTACCGGGCGCTACAACGTCGACAACCGCTGGCAGTTCGACCTGAACGTGCCGGTGGTGTACCGCGAGTCCACCTACCAGTCGGGCGGCGCCGGCAACGACGCCACCGCCACCTCCGAAGGTTCCGTGACCCGTGACCCGACCATCGGCGATGTCAACTTTGGCGTGGCGTACAAGTTCCTCGACGAAACCTCGACCTTGCCGGACGCGGTGGTATCCGTGCGCGTCAAGGCACCGACGGGCAAGGAGCCTTTTGGTATCAAACTGGTCCAGCAACCGAACAACGACAACCTCTACGTGCCCGAAAGCCTGCCCACGGGCAACGGGGTCTGGTCGGTCACACCGGGCATTTCCCTGGTCAAGACCTTCGACCCGGCCGTGCTGTTCGGTTCGTTGTCGTACACCCACAACTTTGAAGACTCGTTCGATGACATCAGCAGTCAAGTCAATCAGAAGGTGGGAGGCAAGGTGCGCCTGGGCGACAGCTTCCAATTCGGGGTCGGCGTCGCCTTTGCCCTGAACGAGAAGATGAGCATGTCGTTCTCGGTTTCCGACCTGGTGCAGCGCAAGAGCAAGCTCAAGCCGGATGGCGGCGACTGGCAATCGGTGGTGTCCAGCGATGCCAACGCGGGCTACTTCAACGTGGGTATGACGATTGCCGCCTCGGATAACCTGACCATCGTGCCGAACCTGGCGATTGGCATGACCGATGATGCACCGGACTTTACGTTCAGCCTGAAATTCCCGTATTACTTCTAGCAATAAGAGGGACGCGGGGCGTCCGGTGATGCATTCCCACGCGGAGCGTGGGAACGATCATTGCCCGAAGGCGGTGTGTCAGTTGCTGTGTCTGTGAATGCACTACCGCTTTCGCAGGCAAGCCAGCTCCCACATTGGCTTTATATTGCCCACAACATCAACGCCTGGCACAAGTCCCCTGTGGGAGCGGGCTTGCCCGCGATAGCGGTGTGCCAGTCACCCAATCTTCAACTGAACCACCGCTTTCGCAGGCAAGCCAGTTCCCACATTGGGTTTACCCGCCCTAGCGGATCTGGTGTTTGTGCAGCAACCGGTAGAACGTCGGCCGGGAAATCCCCAGCACGCGCGCCGCAACACTGAGGTTGTCGCTGTGCCGGTTGAGCACATCGCACAGCGCCTGACGTTCGGCACGGTGCTTGTAGTCTTCCAATGTCGCCATCGGCGCCGAAATGACTTGCTGGCCTTGCAGCCCCAGGTCAACCGCTTCGATCTGCCGCCCTTCGGCCAGCACCAGGCCGCGCCGCACGCGGTTGGCCAGTTCACGCACATTGCCCGGCCACGGGTGTTGCCCCATCGCCACCAAAGCCTCTTCGCTGAAACTGCGCGGGCGCCGTCCGGTTTCCTGGCTGTAGAAACGTGAAAAGTGGTTGGCCAGCATCGCCACGTCGCCATGGCGTTCGCGCAACGGCGCGGTGACCACTTGCAGCACATTCAGGCGGTAATACAGGTCTTCGCGAAAAGCGCCCTTCTCCACCGCGGCCTCGAGGTTGACGTGGGTGGCAGCCAACACGCGTACATCCACCGGGATCGGCTGGCTGCCGCCAACGCGTTCGATGTGTTTTTCCTGAAGAAAGCGCAACAAGTTGGCTTGCAGCTCCATCGGCAGATCGCCAATTTCATCGAGGAACAGGGTGCCGCCATTGGCCGCTTCAATACGTCCGATCTTGCGCTGGTGGGCGCCGGTGAACGCGCCTTTTTCGTGGCCGAACAACTCGGACTGGATCAGGTGTTCAGGGATGGCGCCGCAATTGATCGCGACGAACGGCTTGGCGTGCCGCTGGGATTGGCGGTGCAAAGTCTTGGCCACTAACTCTTTGCCCGTACCGCTGTCACCGCGGATCAACACCGGGGACTCAGTAGGCGCGAACTTGGACAACAATTTGCGCAACTCTCGGATGGGACGGCTTTCGCCCAGCAATTCATGGGGCTCATCCACCGGGGCGTAGCCCTTGCCACGCAGGCGCGCCATGCCGAACGCACGGCCCAGGGTCACCTGCACCCGGGATACATCGAAGGGCAAGGTGTGAAAGTCGAAAAACCATTCGCAGACAAAATCGCCGACGTTCTGCAAACGCAGTACATCCTGGCTGAGCACGGCGATCCACTCGGTGCCGCTGCGACCAATCAACTCCTTGACTGCTTCAGGGCGTTCCAGGTGATCGCGTTGCAAACGCAGCAGGCCCACATCGCAGGAGCGCTCACCTACCGCCTCCAAGGCACAGCTGTCCACTTCCCAGCCGGCGGTGCGTAAGCCGGGTAATAACCCGTGGCAATCGTCACAGGGGTCGACCACCAGTAAGCGGCGTTGGGCGGGTGTCGCAACCATGACTGTTCCTTGGCGCCAATATTGTTAAAGTTATTTAGAAACAACAGTTTGTGTCGACTGTTGGTAACCCTAGCAAGATCTTGACGCTTACCTTGTACCCTTTCGCTATAAGCGTGGGCAAAAAGCCATGCCTGTTTCGTAGCGCGCCAGAAGTTGCTCGCCAGTCAAAGGTTTATTGCGCTTTCAAAACAGCCGCTTACATGACGTCAATCAGGGAACGTTAAAATTTCTTGCCCTAGCATGTGACCCGCACCCCACCATCGTGCATCAGTACAAGTAACCCACCGCACGGTCCGCCCAACCGCCGGTACTCACTTGAATGGGCATACAGAGAGAAGACCCAAATGAACGCTCCGCTGCGCATCAACGAAGCTCTTTTGATTGCAGACCGTGCCTTCCAGCCTTTTCAATGCGTGGCCTGGCACGATGGCGTTGGCGCCCTCAGCCTGAGCGTCATCGACCGCACCAACACCCGTATCGGCAGCAAACAGTTGCCGTCGACTGCCTATACCGACCCGGCCCAACTTGAAAACCTGCTATTGCAGGCCCGTGCCGAGCTCGATAAAGATGGCCACCAGTTGCAACACTGGGCGATGCCAAAGTAATGCAATGCAGCAACTTCCAGCCCAAGTAAAACTTGAGCTGGAAGTTGTACAGTCATACTTGCACGCTTAACGTGCGGCGAGAATAAAGCGTTCGAACGCCTCGGCAGCGCCGTCTTCGACATTGCTGCCCGTGACCACATTGGCCTGGCGCTTGACGGTTTCTTCGGCCTGGCCCATGGCGATCGACAACCCCGCCACATGAAACATCGCCGGGTCATTGCCACCGTCTCCAATCGCAGCCGTTTGTGCAAGCGGTACGCCCAGGTGTTCAGCCAGGGTTTTCAAGGCTTCGCCTTTGTTGGCCAGCATCGCGGTCACGTCCAGATACACCGGCTGCGAACGCGACACCTGGGCCAACCCCTGCACTTTCGGCTGCAATTGCGCTTCCAGCTCCACCAACAACTGGGTGTTGTTGCTGGCGGCGACGATCTTGTCGACCCTGTCCAGGTAAGGCTCGAAACTCTCCACCACTACCGGCCCATAGCCCAAGCCATCGGCTTCGCGCTGCACCATGGGCCCGGGCGGATCACGGCGCAGCCAGTCGCCATCGGCAAACACCCAGACTTCCACGTCCGGCTCGGCGGAAAACAGCGCCAGGGTGATGAGTGCAGCTTCCGCCGGCAGATGATGAGCAACCAGGATGCTGCCATCCGGGTTGACCAACGTACCGCCATTAAAGCCAGCCACCGGCACATCGATGCCAAAGGTCTCGATCAAATGCCGCATGGCCTTGGGCGGACGCCCGCTGGCCAGGCTGAAAATCACCCCAGCCTCGCGCATAGCGCGAATGGCATCGGCGGTGCGTTGGCTGAGGCTGTGGTCGGGATGCAATAGCGTCCCGTCCACATCACTGAGGACAAACCGGACGGGATGAATCGTCACGTCACTCATCCGAGGCTATGCCAGGCGCGGCCATCGCGGGCCAGCAAGGCATCGGCCGCCGCCGGGCCATCTTCACCGGCCTTGTAGGCCTGGATACCATCATCTTGCTTCCACGCATCCAGGAACGGCTGCACCGCACGCCAACCGTTCTCGATGTTGTCGGCGCGCTGGAACAGGGTCTGATCGCCGGTCATGCAGTCGTAGATCAGGGTTTCGTAACCCGTCGACGGCTGCATCTCGAAGAAGTCCTTGTAGTCAAAGCCCAATTCGATATTGGCCATCTCCAGGGTCGGCCCAGGCTGCTTGGCCAACAGGTCGAACCACATGCCTTCGTTAGGCTGGATCTGGATTTTCAGGTAAGTGGGCTTGAGTTCATCGACTTCGGTATCGCGAAATTGTGCATAAGGCGCCTGCTTGAAGCAGATCACGATCTCGGTGTCGCGGATGCTCATGCGCTTGCCGGTACGCAGGTAAAACGGCACACCGACCCAACGCCAGTTATCAATCATCACTTTTAGCGCGACGAACGTCTCGGTGCTGCTGTCCGGCGCGACGTTGGCTTCTTCGCGATAGCCGGGCAATAGCTTGCCGGCGATTTCTCCGGCGGTGTATTGGCCGCGCACGGAGTTGGCCCGCGCATCTTCCAGCGACCAGGGGCGGATCGCACCGACCACTTTGGCCTTCTCACCCCTAACCGCGTCGGCACCAAAGGCTGCCGGCGGCTCCATGGCGACCATTGCCAGCAGTTGGAACAGATGGTTGGGCACCATGTCCCGCAGTGTGCCGGTCTTCTCGAAGAAGTTGCCCCGGGTTTCAACGCCGACGGTTTCAGCGGCAGTAATTTGCACGTGATCGATGTAGTGGTTGTTCCAGAACGCTTCGAACAGCACGTTGGAGAAACGGCTGACCAGGATGTTCTGCACCGTCTCCTTGCCCAGGTAATGGTCAATGCGGTAGATCTGCTTCTCGCTCATCACTTTGAGCAGGCAGGCGTTGAGCGCCTCGGCGGTGGCCAGGTCGGAGCCGAACGGCTTCTCGATAACCACGCGCCGAAAGCCCTCGTCCGTTTCATTCAACAAACCGGCACTGCCCAGGCGCTGCACCACTTCACTGAAGAAGCGCGGTGCAGTGGCGAGATAGAACACCGCATTGCCGGTGCCGCTGTCAGCGATCTTGCTGGCGATATCGGCATAGGTGCTGTCGTCGAGGAAATCGCCCTCGACGTAGCTGATGCCCTTGGCCAGTTGCGCCCACAACGCGGGGTCGAGGGCGTTCTCGGCATTGCCCCTGACTTTGCTGGAGGCTTCGGTACGAATGAAGTCCTCGAGTTTCTTGGCAAAGTCCGCATCGCTGATGGCGTTGTGATCAACGCCGACGATACGCAGGCCATCACCGAGCAACCCGTCACGGCTGAGGTTGTACAGCGCCGGCATGAGCAAGCGCTTGACCAGGTCGCCATGGGCGCCAAACAGAAACAATGTGGTGGGTGGAGCAGGTTCGGCCTTGGGTTTCTTGCCGTTGGCGGTCATTTTTTGGAAGTCTCCACATGGCCGCCAAAGCCGAAGCGCATGGCAGACAGCATTTTGTCACCGTAGGTGCTCTGCTGGCGGGAACGGAAACGCGCGAACAGCGAGGTCGACAACACCGGAACCGGCACCGCCTGCTCCATGGCTGCTTCGATGGTCCAACGGCCTTCACCGCTGTCGGCCACGGAGCCCGAGTAGCCGTCGAGTTTCGGGTCGGTGGCCAGGGCGTCGGCGGTCAGGTCCAACAGCCAGGACGACACCACGCTGCCACGACGCCAGACTTCGGCGATGTCGCCAACGTTGAGGTCAAAGCGCTGGTCTTCCGGCAGGTTTTCCGAGTTCTTGGTCTTGAGGATGTCAAAACCTTCGGCAAACGCCTGCATCATCCCGTACTCGATGCCGTTGTGGATCATCTTGACGAAGTGCCCGGAACCCGCTGGGCCGGCGTGAATGTAGCCCTGCTCGGCACGTGGGTCGGCAGAGGCCGAACGGTCCTTGGTGCGCGGAATGTTACCCAGGCCCGGCGCGAGGCTTTTGAAGATCGGGTCGAGGCGATTCACGGTCTCGGTGTCGCCACCGATCATCATGCAATAGCCCCGTTCCAGGCCCCAGACGCCGCCCGAGGTGCCCACGTCCACATAGTGCAGGCCCTTTTCAGCCAGGGCCTTGCCGCGACGCACGTCGTCCTTGTAGTTGGTGTTGCCGCCGTCGATGATCACATCGCCGTCTTCCAGCAATTCGCTCAGTGCGTTGATGGTGTCTTCGGTGGGCGCGCCCGCTGGCAACATGACCCAGACAGCACGGGGCTTTTGCAGGCCGGCCACCAGCGCTTTCAAGTCGGCGACGCCGGTGGCGCCCTCCTCGCTCAAGGCTTTGACGAAGGCTTCGTTACGGTCGTATACAACGGTGGTATGCCCATTGAGCATCAGGCGCCGCGCAATGTTACCGCCCATGCGGCCTAGTCCGATAATCCCCAGTTGCATGTGCTGATGCTCCTAACTTCTAAAAAATGTGTGACATAGTTTATAGCGCAATGAGGCTAATGAGGGTTAGTCCAGAGCGGATCCGTGTAGTTTCATGGCAAAAAAGTTGCCATCGTTTCACCATCACCCCGGCAAAAGTCACACGACCACCAAAAATAAAAAAGTTCCCTTGCTGCGAAAAAGAATTCAAACTTGCTTCCGACTGTTGCCAGAAACCTGTTTTGGCACCGCGATCTACCGGCTATTTGCGAGGTAAGCAATGAGCACAGCACAGATGACCCGTCCGCCACAGACCCTCTACGTCACCCTCCGTCGCGATGAACTGCGCCAGTTGAAAGACGAGCGCGATCAGTTGCAACAGGAAGTCCTGCGCCTGCGCTTGCACCTTCAAGCCCATCTCGATCAGCCGTCGGATGCCAAGCCAGCCCTGTGCTGATGCCCGTGCCGAACGCGTTGTAAGGCAATACCTACAGAAAACTCACAAAGTTTTCACATTCCCCTCTTGATACTCCCGTTCCGCGATGCCGCTCACTTCCTGGGCGGCCCGATGTTGCGCGCCTGCGCGCGACAATCTTTTTCTGATGGGGCGCTGGATGGCGATGTTCAAACGCAGCACGACGACTGCGAAAGGCTTTGATTGGGCCGGCCTTGGCTGGTTATTCCTGTTTTTCTGGTATTTCTCGGGTATTACCCAACTTCTTATCCAGCTGACCGGCACCTCCGGCTTCAGTGGCTTCCGCCAGGCCTTCTTCATGAGTGCGCTGTGGCTGGCGCCGATGCTGCTGTTTCCGCGTCGTACGCGCCTGCTCGCCGCCTTGATCGGCGTGGTGCTGTGGGCTTGCTCCATGGCGAGCCTGGGTTATTTCTTCATTTACCAGCAGGAATTCTCCCAGAGCGTCATCTTCATCATGTTCGAGTCGAACATCTCTGAAGCCGGCGAATACGCCACCCAATACTTTGCCTGGTGGATCGTGCTGGCGTTCATTGCCCACACCGCCTTCGCCATCTTCCTGTGGACGCGCTTGCGCCCGGTGTATCTGCCTCGCGGCCAGTCCATCGTGGCAGCCATTGCCATCGTCCTGGCGGTGGTGGGCTACCCACTGGTCAAGCAGATCGCCACCAGCGAAACCATGGAATTGGCCATCGATCGTTTCGAAACCCGCATCGAGCCTGCCGTGCCTTGGCAGATGATCGTCGCCTATCGTCGCTACACCGAGCAGTTGGACAACATGCAAGGCATGCTCACCAGTGCAAGCAAGATCCCGCCCTTGAACAACCTCAAGGACAGCATGGCCGGCCAGCCGTCCACACTTGTCTTGGTCATCGGCGAGTCGACCAACCGCCAGCGCATGAGCCTCTACGGCTACCCGCGCAACACCACGCCGGAGCTGGACAAGCTGCGCGACCAACTGGCCGTGTTCGATAACGTCATCACCCCGCGCCCCTACACCATTGAAGCGCTGCAACAGGTGCTGACCTTCGCTGACGAAGAAAACCCGGACCTGTACCTCAAGACACCGTCGATTGTCAGCGTGATGAAACAGGCTGGCTACAAGACCTTCTGGATCACCAACCAGCAGACCATGACCAAACGCAACACCATGCTCACGACCTTTTCCGAACAGGCCGACGAGCAGGTGTACCTGAACAACAACCGCAACCAGAACGCCCGTCAGTACGACGGCGATGTACTGGCGCCGTTTTCCAAGGCCCTGGCCGATACCGCCGAACGCAAGTTCATCGTGGTGCACCTGCTGGGCACCCACATGAGCTACCAGTACCGCTACCCGCAGACCTTCGACAAGTTCACCGACCGCCAGGGCGTGCCGGCGGGTGTCAGCGATGCGCAGTTGCCGACCTATAACAGCTATGACAACGCGGTGCTGTACAACGACTTCGTAGTCTCCAGCCTGATCAAGGACTACGCAAAGACCGACCCCAACGGCTTTTTGCTGTACCTCTCGGACCACGGCGAAGACGTGTTCGACTCGGCCGGCCACGACACTTTGGGCCGTAACGAAGGCAAGCCGACCGCGCCGATGTACACCATCCCGTTCATGGCCTACGCCTCGCCAAAATGGCGCGAAAGTCACGACTGGAGCTTCGCCGGCGACTTGCAGCGGCCTTACAGCAGTTCGCAGTTGATCCACACCTGGGCCGACATGGCAGGCTTGAGTTTCGATGAGCTGGACCACAGCAAGAGCCTGGTGAGCGACAGCTTCAAGCCACGCCCCCTGTTGATCGGCAACCCTTACGAGACCAAGCAGAAGGCGCTGATCGACTTCAGCCTGATCAAGCCCAAGAAGGCCGACGGCGCCGAAGTGGTGGCCAAGTAAGCCAGGGCCTTGTAACAGAAAGATAACAATCATTCTCGTTTGAGCCTAAAGTTCCGCAGTTCCTTTCGTCTTTGAACCAAGCCCTCCCCGCCTGGGGAGGTATCAAAGACGACAAGGAGTCTGCAGCGATGTTTGCGCCCTTCACCCGTTCCATGACCTTCACCCTCGGCCTGTTCAGCCTGGCGCTGAGCCCGGATTCGCGGGCCGACACCGACCCCGATACAGCCCCCGCCAAAGCCCTGGAACTGGGCGCGACCACCATCAGCGCCGACGGCCTGGGCGCCACCACCGAGCACACCGGTGCCTACACTACTGGCTCGATGAGCACCGCCACGCGGCTGAACCTCTCCGTCAAGGAAACCCCGCAATCGATCTCGGTGATCACACGCCAGCAGATGGACGACTTCAATCTCAATACCCTGACGGATGTGTTGCGCCAGACCACGGGCGTCAACGTTCAGCATTACGACTCCGATCGTGTCTACTACTCCGCCCGAGGCTATGGCATCAGCAACTTCCAGATTGACGGGATGCTCAACACTTTCGGCTACATGAAGACCGACGCCGACACCATCATCTACGACCGCATCGAAGTAGTGCGCGGCGCGACGGGCTTGACCACGGGCGCAGGCGACCCTTCGGCCACCGTCAACATGGTGCGCAAGCGCCCTACCGCCCAGTGGCAGGCCAAGACCGGCATCAGTGGCGCCAGCCATGACAACTACTACAGCTACGTTGACGTGGGCGGCCCGCTGGCGTTCGACGGCAAACTGCGCGGGCGTAGCGTGCTGGCTTACCGCGACAGCAAGTCTTTTCGTGACAACTATGGGCTGCAGCGGGCGGTGGGCTACGGCATTCTCGAGGCTGACCTTTCCGACGATACCGTGCTGGCCGTCGGCTTTGATTACCAGGACAAACAGGTACAAGGCACCTCCTGGGGCACCGTGCCCTACTGGAACAGCCAGGGCGGCAAGGCCAGGCTGCCCCGCTCCACCAACATGGCGGCGCACTGGAGTTCCTGGCCGCTGACCGACAAGACCACCTTCGCCACCCTCGACCATCGGCTCGGCGGCGACTGGCACCTGAAGGCAGCCTATACCCATCGCCAGAGCGACACCGATGGCAAGGTGTATTACGGCGGCGCCGGTTTCCCCAACCCCGACCGCAGCGGCATGACGGCTTGGGCCAGCCATATGCGCGGTACCTCACGCATGGAGGCCATCGACCTCAACCTGGCCGGCAGCTACACGCTGCTGGGCCGCGAACACGCGCTGATGATGGGCTATGGCGAAGCCGCTCAACGGGATGTCTCGCCCTTCATGCGCAGCGACCTGCCAGCCAGCTACTACCCCATTCAGGACTGGAAGCACATGGGCAGCATCGGCAAGTTCACCGACCAGGTGACCGACCTGAAGGGCGAGCACAGCAAGAAACAACAGAAAGCCGGTTACCTGGCCACAAGGCTGAGCCTCACAGACCGCTTGCACGCTGTACTGGGCAGCCGTTACGGCAGTTGGGAGCTGGAAAGCGCAGAGCCCAAATACAATGCCAACGACCAACTGACCGCTTCGGGCAAAACCAGCCAGACCCACAATGATATGTGGACGCCCTACGCCGGCCTGCTCTACGACATCACGCCGCAGTACACCGTCTACGCCAGCTATACCGACATCTTCAAACCCCAGGACTACCGTGATGCCAACAAGAAGTACCTGGAGCCCGTGGTCGGCAGTAACTACGAAGTGGGCCTCAAGGGCAGTGTGCTGAACGAGCGTTTGAACCTGGCCGCCGCGTACTTCTGGAGTACCCAGGACAACGTCGCCGAGCGGGATGACTCAGTCCCGCCCAACCCAGTCACGGGAGAGGAGTACTACAAATCCGGCGGCAAAGGTAACAAGGTCAACGGCTTCGAGCTGGAAGCCGCCGGTGAAATCACGCCGGACTGGAACCTGTCCGCCGGCTACACCTACACCCATTCGGTCAATGGCTCTGACAAACGCAACAACACCAGCCAACCCTTGAACCTGGTGAAGATCTCCAGCGCCTATCGCCTGCCGGGCGCCTGGCGCAAACTGACGGTGGGCGGCGCCGTGAACTGGCAGAGCGAAACCTACGACTTCAGCAACCGCCCGACCGGGCAGCGCAACAGCGAAGGCCGGCCAATAACCACCCGGGCGAAAATCACGCAACAGGGCTACACCGTGGTCAACCTGATGTCGCGCTACCAGTTCGACGAACAGGTTTCGGCGTCGGTCAACGTGAATAATCTCTTTGATAAGAAATATTACGAGCGCGTGGGTTTTTATAACGGGGTGTATTAGGGCGAGCCGCGTTCCGTCACGCTGGCGTTGGATTGGAAGTTATAGCCTCGCACATTGAAGTTAACAAAACTGTTAACTTCAACGGCATCTCCCGTTAATTCCCACTTAATAAGATAACGCCATAGTCGCCCCATGATCTGATCACGAAGCGACCAGACACCTATCACTTTAATGGGGATACCACTATGAAACTCTCGACCTTGATGCTGGCCAGCCTGATGACCCTGACCTCTGCCGCTGCCTTTGCAGAGGGCGGCGCAGAGCGCTCCAAGGAGTTCTACAACAACTTCAGCTTCATTCAGGAAAAAACCCACGGCAAGGCTGAGCAACAAGTTGCCAGCGCCGATGGCAAGTCGGTCAAGGCCGACACGGTTGAACAGGCGCAACCGAACAGCTGAGTTAATGCTTACTTAATCCGTAGCACCCTGCGCCATTCTGCTCCGTTGGCAAACGGTTTATTGGGCGCCATTTAATGGCGCCTTTTTTTTGCCGGTTATTTATTACAACGGTTTATTCCAGAACAACATCCGCCCATGGGCCGGATCAAACACTGAGTCGTCAAAACCAAACTTGCGGTACGCCGCCTGCGCCAGAGTATTGCCTTCCAGCACTTCGAGGGTAATCTTGCAGCAACCGCGCTGCCGGGCGATTTCCTCGACCTTTTGCAGCATCTTCTGGCTCAACCCCAACCCCCGAAACTGCTCTTTCACCACCACATCATGGACATTGACCAAGGGCCGGCAGGCGAAGGTCGAAAAGCCCTCGAAACAATTGACCAATCCCGCTGGCTCCCCCCGACGAACGCCAGCACACTGAACGCGTGTGGGCGCTTGGCCAGTTCGGCTGGCAACTGCTGCAAGAGATCGGCTGGCAGGCTGTGGCCGCCGCCCATCGGATCTTCAGCGTAATGGTTGAGCAACAGGCCAATGGCGTCGGCGTGCACGGCGTTGGTATAGCTGGCTTGCAGCACCAGGATGTCTGGGGTGTCCATTTCCTTCCTCGATAGCGACAACCAGGGAATCGTTTCCCTTTGAGAGCTGCGATTGTAAGCGTGGAGTCGGCAGTAGATGAAGGAGATAAGCGACAAATCGCTGACAGAAAATGCGAAGGTTGCGCGCATCAAAGCGTGCAAAGAGCTTTGGAGCGGCGATTTTTCCTAGGTGGCGAAGCGTTCCAACTGCATCTCTTGCAGACGGCTCAGGGTGCGGCGGAAAGGAAACTCCAGGTAGCCTTCGGTGTACAGGCTGTGCAACGGCACCTCGGCGTCGATAAAGAGTGGCACTTTGCGGTCGTAGCATTCGTCCACTAACGCGATAAAACGCCGTACGCTGTCGTCATGCACCGACAACTGTGGCAACTCTCGATCCCCGGCCACCACGCGCTCGGCACCGTCTTCGGTGCCACGGGCAATCCGGCCCGGGCGTTTCTGTGCACTGAGGTTGGGGACGTCTCCTAGCAGGATGGCGTGGAAGCGATCACATAACAGCATGAAATCCATCGCGGCCAGGGGCTGCTCACACAGGTCGGCATAGCGACACCAAAGCACGGTGTCACTGGCCTGCACCGTCATGATGGTGCGGTACCCTACGCTTACCGCCACACTGTTCACGGCTTGACCTTGGCTCAACTGTCGGAACACCGCCGCCAGTGCCTCGGGTTGATTCACCCAATAACGCTGCATGCCCACGCCGGGATGCAAGCGATGATCCTCGCCACCGTCCACGGCCACCACCTGCATATGCTGCTTGAGCGCGTCGATACCCGGCAGGAAACGCTCACGGTTGAAGCCACCGGCATACAACTGGTCGGGCGGCTGGTTGGACGTGCACACCATCACCACACCCTCTTCGAACATCACTTGGAACAGGCGGCCGAGAATGATCGCGTCACCGATATCATTCACAAACAATTCATCGAAGCACAGCACGCGCACCGCCTGGCTCAGCTCCCTGGCCAACGCCTGCAAGGGGTCCTGGGTGCCCGTGAGCTGGAATAAGCGCTGGTGCACCCAGGTCATGAAGTGGTGAAAATGCTGGCGCCGCGCAGGCACGCGCAAGCTTTGGTAAAACTGGTCCATCAACCAGGTCTTGCCACGCCCCACCGGGCCCCACAGGTAAACGCCGGCAATCGACGAACGCCCTTGATGCAAGGCCTCGTGACAGGCTTGCAAGGCTTGTACCGCCCGGCGCTGGGCGTCGTCGGCGACGAAACCTGGGTGGGCGATGGCATGTTGATAAGCGGCGAGAGGCGAGTCGAAAGTCATGCTTGCCAGTATGACGGACGCAGAGCTGTCCAGGCGCGAAATCTTGCCTGCCAACGGTAACCACGATGCGAAGCGAGTCGCTCTTGATCTGCTTTTGATCTTAGGCGCCCCGTTAAACCACGCTGGCCGGAATTCGACAGGGATTTGGGGGGTAAACCGGCAGGGATGCCGGTTTAGCCGCCCCGCGCCATGGATGGCGCGTGGCGGCGGCCCCCCAAATCACTGGCGGATTACGGGCACACCGAGCCTAAGCGAGGTGCCGAGTGGTGGGGCAAGAGCCTTTTGCTTACTTTTGGGCTCTTTTCAAAAGTGAGCCGCCGTCAGGGCGGAACCCTAAGTGGGCGTTACCGCAGGAATGGATATGTACGCAATCCAGCTGTGTTGACTGCCAGGCCGCCTTCGCGAGCAAGCCAGCTCCCACAGTTGGATCGTTGGGGTGTCGGGTAGATAGGCGTCGGCTGGCGGGCCGCCTTCGCAGGCAAGCCAGCTCCCACAGGTCCACGTTAGCGCAACACCGTAGCCCCCTGGCACGCCTGCCCCGCCCTCTCACAGATCTCCCACCCACCACCCAGCGCCTTATAGATCCCCACCACCGCCAAGCGCTGTTCCGTGCGCGCCGCCGTCAATGCCCGGCGGCTGGTGAAGTCCGCGCGTTCGGCCTCAAGCACATCCAGGTATACGCCCTCGCCTTGCGCAAACCGCTCGCGCGCAAAGCTGGCTGCCTCACGGTTGGCCGCCGCCTCCAACAGCCGCAAGCCCAGAGCGTTGCCGGCCGCACGGTTAGCCTGGAACGCATCATCGGTTTCCTGCAGGGCCCGCAACACGGTCTGGTCATAGGCGATCAACGCGGCTTGGGTACGTGCTTCGCTGGCGGCAATCCGCGCTCGTACGCGCCCGGTGTCCAGCAACGACCAGCGAATCACCGGCGCGATAAAGTTCGACTGCATGCCCGCATCGCCCAGGGCGCTGAGACTTCCGGCCAGTAAACCGATAGAGCCCTGCACCTGGATGTCCGGATACAAGCCAGCGGTTTCCACGCCAATCTGCGCGGTCGCAGCCGCCAGCGTGCGTTCGGCCGTGGCAATATCGGCGCGGCGCGCCAACAAGCCGGCCGGGTCTCCCACCTGCAACGTGCGCAGGTTCAAGGTTTCACGCCCAGGCCGGGCCAGCGGTGGCTTGAACCCCTGGGGCGCTTGCCCCAGCAGCACCGCCAGCGCGTTGGTTGACTTGGCGCGACGTCGCTCCAGGTCAGGCGCTACCGCCTCGACATTGCGCAACAAGGCCTCGGCCCGCAGCCGGTCGAATTCGGTGGCGGCGCCGACGCTGACCATCTGCCCCACCAGGCCCAGGCTGTCGCGCTGACTCTGGCTGATATCCGCGACCACCGCCTGTTCGGCTTCGATCCCTTGTAACTCGAACCAGGTTGCCGCGACCGTCGCCGCGACGCTCGCTTGCACGCTGCGCAGCAATGCCTGACGCGACCCCGCCTGGGCCTGGGCCGCCTCCACCGAGCGACGCACGCGCCCAAACAAGTCGATTTCCCAGGCTGCATCCACCGCCGCGCGGGTGGTTTCAATAGAGCGCTGCTCGCCGAACGGGGTCTCTACCTCGCTACGCTGGCGGTGCTCGTAGCCCAGGGCAGCGCCGCCGCTGGGCAGGAACCCTTGGCGGCTTTCGCGCAACAGCGCCTTGGCTTCGTCCAGGCGTGCGACGGCGATGCCGATGTCGTGGTTGGCAGCCAGTGCCTGTTGGATCAATTGGCTCAATGCCGGCTCGTCGAACACTTGCCACCACTGCACTTCGACCTCGCCCGGACCAAGCCCGGCGATGGGCGCGCCGAAGCTCGTCGCCCGCTGCGCAGCAGGCAGCACCGGCGCGGAGTAATCAGGCCCAACCGAGCCGCAACCGGCCAGCAGGGTCAACGACAACAGAAAAGCTGGATACGCCTGTTTCATGATGCGCTCTCCTTTAGCTGCACCGTCGGACTCGCCCCCTGACGCTGCACGCGCAGCGCCAGGCTGCGCATCACCACATAGAACACGGGCGTCAGGAACAGGCCGAACAGCGTCACGCCCAACATCCCGGCAAACACCGCAACCCCCATGGCATGGCGCATCTCGGCGCCGGCGCCACTGGCAAATACCAGCGGGACTACGCCGGCGATAAACGCCAGGGACGTCATCAGGATCGGGCGCAGGCGCAATTGACAGGCGTGGATCACCGCTTCCAATGGGCTGGCGCCTTCGGCTTCGAGGCTGCGGGCAAACTCGACGATCAGGATGGCGTTTTTCGCCGCCAAGCCCACCAGCACCACCAACCCGATCTGCACGAACACGTTGTTGTCGCCCTCCACCAGCCACACGCCGAGGATTGCGCTGAGCAGGCACATGGGCACGATCAGCAACACCGCCAACGGCAGCAGCCAACTGTTGTACTGCGCGGCAAGGATCAGATAAGCCAGCAGCACACACAGCGGGAAAATAAACAGGGCCGATGAGCCGGCGAGCTTTTGCTGGTAGGTCAGGTCTGTCCATTCATAGGTCACGCCCTCGGGCAGTACCTCCTGGGCCAGGCGCTCCATGAGCGCAACCGCCTGCCCGGAGCTGACCCCTGGCATCGCGCCGCCAGAGATATCCGCCGAGGGATAGCCGTTGTAGTGAATCACCCGGTCAGGCCCGGAGCTCGGCGTGACCGTGACAAACGCTGATAACGGCAGCATGTCCCCGGCGGCATTGCGCACCTGCAGGCGGCCAATGGCTTCGGCCTGCATGCGATGGTCCGCGTCGGCCTGGGCCGTGACTTTGTAGGTGCGGCCAAACCGGTTGAAATCGTTGACGTACAGCGACCCCAGATAGACCTGCAGCGACTCGAACACATCCGCCAGTCGCACGCCCTGGCTCTTGACCTGGGTGCGGTCGATGTCGACATTCAGTTGCGGCGCATTGACGTCCAGGCTGGTCATCAGTCCGGCCACCTGGCCTGACTCAGTGGCTTTGGTCATCAGTACCTGGGTCTGCTGCACCAGCGCCTCCAGCCCGACGCCGCCACGGTCCTCGACCTGCAGCTTGAAGCCCCCGGTGACCCCGAGCCCCGGTACCGGCGGCGGTGGGAACACCCCGAGGAAGCCGTCGGGGATGCTCGCGAACTTGGCTTGCAGGCGCCCGGCGATGGCGACCGCTGTCATATCCGGCGAGGTGCGTTCTTTGAACGGATCAAGCATCACGAACATCACCGCCGCATTCGGGACGTTGACGAAGCCGTTGACCGACAGCCCCGGGAACGCCACGACGCTCTCGACCCCCGGCTCATCCAGGGCGATTTTCGACATTTGCCGCACCACCGCATCGGTACGCTCCAACGAGGCCGCGTTCGGCAGTTGGGCGATGCCGACCAGGTAGTATTTGTCTTGCATCGGCACGAAGCCGGCCGGTACCGCGTTGAAGCCGAACCAGGTCAACGCGAGCAAACCGCCGTAGGCCAACAGCGCCACGCCGCGACGGCCGACGACCTTGCGCACGGTATTGCCATAGGCTTGTGGCGCTCGCTGAAACGGCCGGCCCAGCACCTCAAGCAGCCGCGTGGCGCGACCACGCAGGCTGCGCGGGTCATGCACCAAGGCCGCATGCCGTGGCCGCAGCAACAGGCCAGCCAGCGCCGGGCTGAGGGTCAACGAGTTGACCGCCGAGAGGATAGTGGAAATCGCGATGGTCAGCGCAAATTGCCGATAGAACTCGCCTTGCAGGCCACTGAGAAACGCGGTGGGAATGAACACGGCCGCCAGCACCGAGGTGATCGCAATGATAGGGCCGGTGACCTCGCCCATCGCCCGTCGCGCAGCCTGCATCGGCTCCTCGCCGTTCTCGATATGCCGCTCGACGTTCTCCACCACCACGATTGCATCGTCGACCACGATGCCAATCGACAGCACCAGGCCAAACAGCGACAAGGTATTGAGGGAAAAGCCCATCAGGTGCATGACCGCAAAGGTGCCAATGATCGACACCGGCACGGCCATCAAAGGAATCAGCGACGCACGCCAGTTGCGCAGGAACACCACCACCACGATCACCACCAGCAGGATCGCTTCCATCAGCGTGATGGCCACCGACTCCAGCGAAGCGCGCACAAACACGGTGGGGTCATAGGCAATCCGCGACACCAGCCCCTCGGGGAAGTTGGTTTGCAGACGCTGCATGGTCTCGCGCACCGACTGCGCCACATCGAGGGCATTGGCCCCTGGGCTCTGGATGATCTGCAAGGCCACCGCCGGCTCGCCGTCCAACAGGCTGCGCAGCGCGTAGGCATCGGCGCCCATCTCGATACGGGCCACATCACGCAGGCGCGTGACCTGGCCGTTATCGCCGGTGCGGATGATGATATCGCCGAACTGCTCTTCGTCCGTCAGGCGCCCGAGGGTATTGACCGTGACTTGGAACGCCGCAGTAGAGTCCGGCGCCTGGCCGACCGAGCCGGCGGCCACTTGCACGTTCTGCTCGCGCACGGCAGCAATCACATCACCGGCGGTCAAGCCACGGGCGGCGATCAGGTCCGGGTCGAGCCACAGGCGCATGCTGTATTCACCCGCGCCCCACACCAGCACATCGTTGATCCCCGGCAGGCGCGACAACTCATCGCGCACCTGCAGGTAGGCATAGTTGGAGATATAGAGCGGATCATAACGTTGGTCGGGGGACAGCAGGTGGACCACCATGAGGATGTCCGGCGAGGTTTTCTGCGTGACCACGCCCAGGCGCTGCACCTCTTCGGGCAAGCGCGGCAAAGCTCGCGAAACACGGTTCTGCACCTGGATCTGCGCCATGTCCGCGTTGGTGCCCTGGGCGAAGGTCGCGGTCAGGATCATGCGGCCATCGGTGGCCGACTGCGAGGTCATGTAAAGCATGCCTTCCACCCCGGTGATCACCTGTTCCAGCGGCGCCGCCACCGTCTCGGCAATTACCTGCGGGTTGGCCCCCGGATACGACGCCGTCACTTGCACCGTGGGCGGCGTGACGGCGGGATATTCGCTCAACGGTAGATGGAAGAAGGCTACGATGCCGCCGATCATCATCAACACCGACAGGACAATGGCGAAGATCGGTCGGTCAATGAAAAAGCGTGGGAAGCTCATTGCACGCCCCCCACCGCCAGCGGAGCCTCAAGCGGCTTGCCCTCAATACTGGCAGCCAGCGGTGTCACCTGCATGCCGGGGCGCACCAGCCCTTTGACGACAATGCGCTCGCCCGGTTGCAGCCCCTGTTCGATGACCCGCAGGCCGTCGACCACTGGGCCCAGTTCCACCGGGCGGTATTCGGTTTTATCACCTTCACCGACTACCAGCACATAGCGACGGCCCTGGTCGGTGCCGATGGATTGGTCGGCAATCAACACCCGGGGTTGCGCCGCGCCGGTATCCAGCTTGACCTTGGCGAACAGCCCCGGCGTCAAGCGCCCATCCGGGTTCTCCACTACCGCACGCACGCGCACCGTGCCAGTCTTGCGGTCAGCCGAGTTGGCCAGAAAATCCACGCGACCGGCCCGTGCATAGGTGGTGTCGTTGAGCATCGCCACCATGACCTTGGCGGCTTGGTCGCCCTTGGACCCGGCGTGTTGCCGCGTCGCTGCCAACGAATGCAGGTAGGTGCGTTCATCCACATCGAAATACACATGCAAGGGGTCGATGGAAACAATCGTGGTCAGCGCTGTTTCCCCACGGGTGACATAGTTGCCTTCCGTCACCAGGGCGCGGTCGATACGCCCGCTGATAGGTGCGGTGACGCGGGTGTAACTCAGGTCAAGTTGGGCTGTATCCAACGCAGCCTTGGCGGCCTCCACCTGCGCTCTGCCGGCGTTCAACGAAGCAACGGCGGTGTCGAGACGATCACGTGCCACCACCTTCTTGGCATATAACTGCTCGGCACGGCCATGCTCGGCCTGGGCCAGCAACGCATTGGCCTCGGCCTCGCGCAGACGTGCCTTGGCTGCGTTCACTGCCGCCTGGAACATACGCGGATCGATCACAAACAGTGGACTGCCCTTGGCCACGAACTGCCCTTCGGGCACGCTGACACTTTGCAGATAGCCACTGACTCGCGGTCGCAATTGAACCTGGTCGATGGCGGTCAACGAACCGGTGTACTCCACAAACGGCGTCACCGCACGCGCCACCACCTGGGCGACCGGCACGCCGGGTGGCTTGGCTGCTGCAGCTGGCGGCGCATTGTCCGAGCATCCGCCGAGCATCAATGCTACGGCCAACGCCCCGGTAATGAGGCTTACTGGTTTGGTGTACATCGTTCACCCTCCTTGGAATTTTCAAGACAAACCGACACTTGGGGTTTTTATCCGGCTTGCCATACTGGGAAGGTCAAGCGCTATAAAACCGGGGGGTGTGTTTTTGTCTGGGAAATACTTGGAGGTGAATCAAATGGCGGCCACAGGGGCTTGGTGGCGCTCGGGCTTACCTGTCGAGCGTGGTTGAAGGTGGGAGCTGGCTTGCCTGCGAAGGGATCAACCCGGTTTGGCTGGTAGACCGAGGTGTCTGCATCGCAGGCAAGCCAGCCCCCACATTTGGATTGCGCGGTGTCAGCCAGGTATCTGTGGGCTCAGGCTCAGCTCCACGCCACCACCAGCAAGCCGGCGCCCAACACCAGGCACAACGGCGAATAGAAATAGGTATCCAGGCGAGCAAACCTCGACCCGCCGACCTTCTTGAAAAACCCCACCAGCTCCGAATCCCCAATCGCTCGGGCAAACATCAGCACGGCAATCGCGCTGATACCCCACTGCAACGCCCCGTGGGACACCGGCGAGAAATACAGCCCGGCGCGCAGACACACGAGCAAGGCAATCGCCACCAGCCCCATCGCCACCAGAAAAGTACCCAGCGCCGACGGTTTGAACGCCGGTCGCGGCCCGCTGGCAAACTCTCCGGGCAGTTGCGGGATAGCGGCCAGGCTGCCGAGCTTGCCACCCGCAGCCCAATACAGATGCACCATGCTGATGAAGGTAAATACCCCGACGATCCATCGCGCAATCACAAAGCTCATGGTCGGCGCTCCACAAAAATGTGCGAATGAGGATAGCCGCCCTGAGTTTTTTTGCAGGCATTTCGTCGGTCGCTGATGATAAAGTGCTGCCCCATGAAACTCGCCCGTGCCGACCGCTCACTCATTGCCTGGACGCTCTACTGCTGCGTCCTGTTCAATGTGTTCGCCTGCAGCATTGGTCATGGGCAGATGGTGGGGATGCAGCTCAACGGCATCAGCGGCCAGTTCTGTACGGTGGACCCACGTACCCAGGCGCCCCTGCCCAGCAATTCTACGGATGAGAGCCTGCCAACGCTGTCGAAGGCGTTTGGTTGCCCGCTGTGTTCTACCGGCGGCATGGGCCCGGCGCTCAACTCCCACCTGAATGTGGCAGTCCTGCCGCAACCCCATGCGCCACCCGCAGCGGTGGTGCTCGCCGCCGACATTCCCGCCCGCTTCACCTGGCCTGCGGCTAATCCGCGCGCGCCACCTGCCTTCGCCTGATCCCTGCGCGTTCTGATCTGCACCGCTTCGTTTCCGTAAGGTGTACGGGGAGCAGTGCGTTGTTTTCGAGCCAAGTTTTCAGGATTCAACCATGAAACATTTACCCCTGTTGGCGGGCCTGTTCGGCTGCCTGCCTGTTTGCGCCTCGGCCCTTGAGTTGGCGCCAACCACCATCGACGGCGAGCAAAGTGCCGAGCCTGGGCTGGCCCTGGACCAATCCAGCGGCATGGCCTCGCGCCTGGGCCTGAGCGTGCGGGAAACGCCGGCGTCGGTGGCCATTGCTAACCGCAACGATATCGAGCGCCACGGCGCCAAGACCTTCCGCGATGCGGCCAATACCCTGCCCGGCGTCAACGCCAGCGCGCCGCCTGGGTTTGGCGGGTTTGTCTCGTACCGAGGGTTTACCAGCAGCCAGATCACCCAGATGTTCAACGGCATCAATGTCGCCACGGGCCTGGCGCGACCGGTGGATGCGTGGATCTATGACCGCGTCGAACTGGTAGGCGGCCCCTCCTCCCTGATCAACGGCGCAGGCTCAGTGGGTGGCTCGCTGAACTACGTGACCAAGCTGGCAAGCCGCGAGGAACAGGCCATCGAGGGCCAACTGAGCTATGGCAGTTACGACACCGCCGGTATGGCGTTCGGCCTCAACCATGCGCTGACCGAACCCGGCACCGAGGTGCAGCACTACGCCCGCCTGGATGTGAGCCGCAACACCAATCACAGCTACATCGACCGCGACCAGCGCGATGCCTGGAGCGTGGCGTTTTCCCTGCTCAGCGACCTCACCACGAACCTGTCCCACACCCTGGCCCTGGAGTATCAGGACGAACATGAAGACAGCCCGTACTGGGGCACGCCGGTGCTCAACCCCAAGGCCGGTGAGCTGAAGATCGACAAGCACAACCGCTTCAATAACTACAACGTAGCCGACGGCCGTTATGAGCAACGCACGATCTGGGCACGCTCGATCATCGACTACCGGATCAACGACAGCACCACACTGAAAAATACCCTCTACCACCTCGACAGCCAGCGCGACTACCGCAACCTGGAGACCTACCAATACAACGCCGACAACAGCGCGGTGAACCGCTCGACGGCCTATCAGGTGCGGCATCAGGGCGAGCAGAACGGCAACCAGTTCGAACTGCGCCATGACACGAGCGTCTTCGGCCTCGCCACCACTTGGTCCGGCGGTTTTGAGTACAAGATCAACAGCACCACTAACAGCCCGTTGAACGTGCCGGGCAAAAGTACCGTAGACCCGAACCACTACGACCCGGGGCACTTCTATGATATTCCCGGTACCCGGCCAGGTTTCGTCAAGGACAAGACCAACCAGGTGACGACCAAGGCACTGTTCGTGGAAAACCGTCTGGGACTGACGGATAAGCTCTCGCTGCTGACTGGCCTGCGCTATGACGCCATCGATCTGGACGTGACCAACCATCGTACGATCACCGCCACCAACCCGCGACACTTCAAGCGCAGTTGGGAGCCGGTAACGGGCCGGGTGGGCCTGACCTATCAGTTCATCCCCTCCGCCAACGTCTATGTGCAATACAGCACCGCCGTCGAACAGCCCAACACCACTACCCAGGTGTTCGACGTGTCCACCGGCAAGCAATGGGAAATCGGCAGCAAGTTCGATTACCTGGAGGGCCGCGGTTCCGCCACGGTCGCCGCGTACAGGATCGAACGCAAGGACTTCGCCGTCACCGACCCGCTGGACCCGACCAGCAGCATCCCGGTGGGCGCGCAGTCGTCCAAGGGCATCGAACTGGCCAGTTCGTTGCGCATCACGCCGAGGCTATTGGCCGAAGGCAACTTCGCCTGGGTGGACGCGCAGTACGATGAGTTCAACGAGAAAATCGCCAGCGGCGCCGTGGTGTCGCGCAAGGGCAATACGCCAACCAACGTGCCCAAGCGCGTGGGCAACCTGTGGTTGACCTATGACTTTGCCGAGAATTGGCAAGGTGGGGTGGATGCGCGCTATGTCGCCCAGGTGTATGCAGACAATGCCAACACCCAGACCGTACCGGCCTATACGCTGTTCGGCACCTTCCTGCGCTATAAGGTGGATGCGCATACCTCGATAACCGGGCGCGTACGCAACCTGACTAACGAGGTGTATGCCGAGTTTGCCCATGTGTCGCCGGCGTATTATCTGGGATCACCGAGGACCTTTGAGCTGGCCGTACAGACCAAGTTCTAACGCTGCAACGACCGTTGACTTGAAATGCAATTGAATGTGGGAGCTGGCTTGCCTGCGATAGCGGTGGGTCAGCATAAAAATATGTTGTCTGACACTCAGTCAACGCAGGCAAGCCAACTCCCACATCTTGATCTTCACTCGATACAAAGACCGCCGGTTACTTGAGGCTCGCCTCGACCTTCTGCGCCACATCTTCCGTCAACCAGGCCTTCCACACCTGCGGATGTTCCTTGAGAAACGCCTGGGCCACCTCCCGAGGCGGCGTGTGGTGCTCGCTCATCGTCGCCAAGGCTTTGTTAAGCGGCTCGATGGGAAACTCGACCTTCTCGAAGAACTGGGCAATCTGTGGATGTTCCTGCTGGAACGGCGTCGACACGCCAATGCTCAGCTTGGAAGCCAATGAGCGTGTCGGCTTCGGGTTCGGGTTGTCTGCGTCAGTCAGGGTCTTCCACGCAGCTGCATCAAATGGCGGTTCTTCCAGCTGGATCAATTTATAGCGCCCCATCAACGGGGTCGGCGACCAGTAATAGAACAGCACGGGCTTGCCCCGGCGAATCGACGAGGCAATCTCCGCATCCAGCGCCGCCCCCGAACCGCTGCGGAAGTTCACGTAGCTGTCGTCCAGGCCATAAGCCTTGAGTTTCTGTTTGTTGACCACTTCGGAGGTCCAGCCAATGGGGCTGTTCAGAAAGCGCCCCTTGCCCGGAGACTCAGGGTCTTTGAACACGTCCTTGTAGCGCGCCAGGTCCTGTACGCTTTTGAGGTCTGGAGCCAGGGGTTTTAGCCCTTTGGAGGGGTCACCCTTGACCACGTATTCCGGCACCCACCAGCCTTCGGTCGCACCTTTGACGATATCGCCCAGGCCCGCCACCTTGCCTTCGGCTTCAGCCTTGACCCACACCGGGCTGCGGCCTGCCCATTCCTCGCCGATCACCTGGATGTCATTCTTGGCCAGGGCGGTTTCCAGGGTAATGGTGGTACCAGGCAAGGTGTCGGTGGGCAGGTCATAGCCCTTCTCGACGATAAAACGCAATACTTCAGTGATCAGGCTGCCGCTTTCCCAGTTCAGGTCGGCAAAATGCACCGGTGCCTGGGCGGCCGATACCGGCAATGACAAACTCAGGGTCGTCAGGCCCGCCGCCAGCAGTGACTTCAATCCTTTCATGCCTGTGCACCTCGCGTTTTCGCAGTCATGGCGAACGGCTTTGCTGCGAATGCGCGAAGCCTCTGAATAGCTAAGTCAACTCAACTGTAGTAGAGGTTCCAAAAGACAAAGATGCACAGCGTATTTATCGCTTACTCGCTGGCCTTGAAGGTCACCAGTTCACCCTTGCGCCATTTGGCGGCTTTGCCAGTCACGGCCTTCAGGGTCTTGGTCAACCCTTCCTGCAATTGCTCATGGGCGGCGAATACCAGCATCACGCTGTGGCCTTCCTTGAACACAATACCCTGGCCTTCGTTCGACGACACAAAGGCATAGTCGCCGAGGCCGTAGACGGTCAACTTGATATCGCGAAACCTCAATTCGAACTTGCCACCTTCGCGGCTGGGCAATACCGCTGCGCGAAAATGGTCACCTACTTTGAGTTCCAGACGTGGCTTGTCATCCACGACCAGCGCCGTTTCGGTATCGATTTCGGCGATATAAATACCTTCCGGCGTCTGTTCGGTGACGTAGACAAACCGAGATTGAAACTGCTTGACCAACTTTGCGCGCAAATCACCCAGCACGAATAACGCGTGCATATCCAGATTACTGACTGCCAAGGAAACGCCCCCACATCAAAAAAGCACTGGCCGCCAAAGCGAACAGCACAAAAAATGGCCGTTACGACACGATACAGAGTCATTAAAAAACTGAAGAGAACTCGTAAGGCTAGTACAAACCTCAACGGCGGACCTCATGGGAAGTCAACCGTGATACAGCAAATCACAGGTTCAACGACCCGAGAATACGGGTCTGCCGACTTCAGAGAATAACCCAATCAAAAATGCAGTTTTCCGACACCCCAACACAAAAAAACATCTGGGCATGGAACCAGTCACGAACTACCGACGACAATACTAGAACAGCAACCAGGGTGAAAACCACCCGAAACAACGCAGACAAGCTAACCGGATCGATCGACAGGAGCTGAGCATGCAACGACGTCAACACGACGCTACGTCTTTCCACACTCGTTCACCATGTCCCGACGAACAGCAATACTACTGCCTGCTGAACCTGAATGGGTACTCCAATTCGGTGCTTTACCAAGTTGTACCCGCAGGAAAGAACTTTTTTCATATTCTTGAAGTGCCCAGCGGCAAGATCAAGGGGTTTCGCAGCGATCACATCAAAGCCTGCGAACTGGCCAAGTCCCTTGAAGCCAAGCTATACGCCTCAGGCGGCGGAATCGTTTCGTCGCCTGGATGACTTTACCGCGCCACTGCCCCTCAACAACTGCCATACTGGCCTGTCCATGGAAGTTTGCCCCCCGCGGGTCAGGTTTCATCAACGCGGTTACCTTGAAGGGAAAGCCATACGTGACGGAATTTGATATTGGCGAATTTATTATCCACGGCGATGCGAGGGAAGTAGACGGTGAGTTTCAAGCGGTCATCATCATGCGAGCCAAACCACCGCTGAACAAGGTCACCGCGCACCAGGTGGAGAAAGACCGCTGGTTCAAAACCGCCGACGCAGCGGCCGTGGCTGGCAAAGAGGCGGCCAAGGCACTGAAAACCGCCGTGGATTGCGGCGCGCTCAATACCTGACAATCCGATAGAACTCTGGCGTGCCCTGCCCCTCACATGCATGACGATAAGCCCGCATGGAGAACGCTATGGACACCACCACCCCAACTCTTGAAACCCTGTTCGAACAACTGGGGCTGGATTCCAGCCAGGAAGCCATCGAACGTTTTACCGCCGAACATCGACTGCCCGATGATGTAAAACTCATCGACGCGCCATTCTGGAGCGAACAGCAGGCGAACTTCCTCAGGGAACAATTGCAGGTCGACGCAGAATGGGCTCCCGCAGTGGATGACCTCAATGCGCTGCTGCATGAGCCTCACCGCGCTTGATCAATGCAGGCTGTCTGACGCTTCCCTGCGCAATAGCGCTTGCCAGGCAGCCTGGCATTCCTGCGCCTCGTCCCGGCTGGCGAATGCAGTGCCGCGCTGCTCACCGTTGAGCAACACCACCCAGCAAGCTCGCTGGCCCAAGGCACGCAGGGTTTGGGGTACGCCACTGCCGATCATTACGGCCACATCGACTTTGTTTTGCATGGAGCTTCTCCGCAGCATTAGTTAGCTGGCTAACAATGTTGGCCATGCTACGGCTTTATTCCAGTTGGAAAAAGCTATCCACGGAATAGCTTCATTGCATAAACAGCAACAATGCCGATCCAGGGCGGCCAGCTAGAGAGCCGCCCCCTTCACCGCATCAGGCTTGACGCTGGTGCTTGTCGATCTGCTCGTGGCGCTCTTGCGCTTCGATGCAGTACTTGGTGGTAGGACTGATCAGCAGGCGCTTGAGGCCGATAGGCTCGCCGCTGTCGTCACACCAGCCAAAGGAATCTTCCTTGATGCGTTCCAGAGCACGCTCAAGTTGCGGCAGCATGCGCTGGTCGCGGTCAATGGCGTTTACCAGCCAGGTGCGCTCTTCTTCGACAGAAGCCGCGTCAGCCGGGTCGGCCGGGGTGTCCAGGCTCTCAATGGCGATACGGTTCTGCTCAATGCGCTCGTGGTGCTCCACCTTCATGTCTTGCAGCAACTTCTCGAAAAAAGCGTGCTGTTCGGCATTCATGTAGTCATCCGCCGGCATGGCCAGCAACTTTTCCTTTGTCATTGATTTCTCTATAAAAAATACGTGCATTAAGGCGAATTAGGGAGCGTTCCGGCCGACCTGTGCAGGTCTCGGAAGGGCGCCATCCATTCCAAGCGCCACCCGGCACTCAATTTACGAGGGGCGGCAGTCTAAGGCCGACTTGAGGGCGCAGCAACTGAAAAGAAAGGCATTTTTTCCCGATCAACCCCCAAAAGCACCAGGACGGGCTTGGCGAACGGTCATCGGAGTGCGTTTATAGCAAGAAATTCAGTGTTGTGGAGCTATATAGAAGACAAACGGTTGAAAGTGCCTGATCCCCTGTAGGCGCGAGCTTGCTGTGGCGAGGGAGCTTGCTCCCGCCGACTGCGCAGCAGTCTCCGGCTTTTTGGGGGGGCTTCGCCCGCCGCAAGCAAGCTTGCTCGCCACACAAGCTCGCGCCTACAAGGGCAGGTACTCAGCGCTTGAGCTTGCGCTTGTTGCGGTATTGATCGATCACCACCGCCACCACAATGATCAGGCCCTTGATGATGTCCTGGATATACGCATCCACCCCGACAAAGGTAAACCCGCTGGCCATGACGCCGAGGATCAGCGCGCCGATCACCGTGCCGGTGATGCGCCCTACTCCACCGGCCAGGCTGGTACCGCCGATCACTGCGGCGGCAATCGCGTCCAGCTCGTAGGACATGCCCATGCCGGCCTGCCCCGTCGCTGCACGTGCCGAGGCCACCACGCCGGCCAGGCCCGCCAGAAGACCGGCGATGCTATAGACGATGATCAGGTGACGCTTGACGTTAATCCCCGAAGTACGCGCCGCCTGCATATTGCCGCCGATGGCATAGGTGTACTTGCCATACTTGGTGTAACGCAGGGCAATGTGGAAGATTACCGCCACCACCAGGAAGATAATCACCGGCATCGCGCCATGGCCGATCGCTGTGTAGGAGTCCGAGAGCATGCTCACCGGCTGGCCTTCGGTGTAATAGCGTGCCAGGCCACGGGCCGAGACCATCATGCCCAGGGTTGCGATAAACGGCGGGATGCCGGTGACCGCGATAATGCTGCCGTTGATTGCCCCCGCTAAAAGCCCTACGCCCAAACCCATCGCCACCGGGATCCACACCGGCAAGTCGGTGAGGGACGGAAACACTGCCCGGGAAAAGTCGGAGGTCTGCGCCAGGCTGGCGGCGATCATCGCTGACAAGGCCAGCACCGAGCCGGACGACAAGTCGATGCCCGTGGTGATGATCACCTGGGTCACACCGATGGCCAGCAGGCCGATGATCGACACCTGCAGGATCATCAGTACCAGACGCTGGGAGTTCATCAGAAAGCTCTGGTCGCGCACGATCCAGCCGAACAATTCAAACACCAGGCCGATACCGATCAGCACCAGGAAGATACTCAGCTCGGTGGGCATGCGTCGACGGTTCTTGACCGGCGCGGTTGCCGGCTTGTTGTCTGTTATTGCGTTCATAACCCATCACCTTCTTATTCTGTAGATCAGTGGACTGCGGTCATCCCGGAAGCCAACTGCATGACTTTTTCCTGGGTCGCCTCGGCGCGATCCAGGGTGCCCATCAGCTCACCTTCGTGCATCACCATCACCCGGTCGCTCATGCCGAGCACTTCGGGCAGTTCGGAAGAAATCATGATCACCGCCATGCCCTCGCTGGCGAGGAAGGCGATCAAGCGATAGATCTCAGCCTTGGCGCCCACATCGATACCACGCGTCGGCTCATCCAGGATCAGCAAGCGTGGGTTGGTCATCAGCCAGCGCGCCAGCAAGGCCTTTTGCTGATTACCGCCGGACAAGGTGTCGATGCATTGCTCCAGTGACGGGGTTTTCACCCGCAGCTTCTTGCACATGTCTTCACACAGGGCACGCAAGGCTTTCTGCTGGATAAAACCGTTGCCCGAATAGTGCGGCAACACCGCCATCTCCATGTTCTCCAGCACCGACAGACACGGGAACAGGCCGCTGAGCTTGCGGTCTTCGGTCAACAGCGCAAAGCCTTTCTCAATGGCCATATGCGGGTCGGTAATGCGCACCGCCTTGCCGTCCAGGGTGATTTGCCCGCTGGAACTTGGGGTGATACCAAAAATGGTTTCCGCCACGTTGGTGCGCCCGGAGCCCATCAGCCCGGCGATACCGAGGATCTCGCCGGCGTGCAGGTCGAACGATACATCCTTGAATACGCCGTCCAGGCTCAGGTCGCGCACCGACAGTAACAGCTCACCAATAGGCGTTTCGCGCACCGGGAACAGCTGGCTCAATTCACGCCCGACCATCATCGAGATGAGGCTGTCGCTGTTCATGCTGTCGGCCCGTTGCAAGCCGATGTATTGGCCGTCGCGGAACACCGCCACTTCATCGGCGATGGCGAACACTTCGTTCATCTTGTGGGTGATATAGACGATGCCTTTGCCCTGGGACTTGAGGTCGGCAATGATCGAAAACAGGTGGGCCACTTCCTTGTCGGTAATGGCCGAGGTGGGTTCATCCATGATCAGGATGTCGGAGTCGTAGGACACTGCCTTGGCAATCTCGACCATCTGCCGTTCGGCAATGCTCAGGTTGCCGACCTGTTCTTCGGGGTCGAGGTTGATGCGCAGGCGCGCCAGCAACTCGGCGGTGCAGCGGTGCATTTCGCGGTGGTTGACCATGTGCAGGCTGTTGAGCTGTTCGCGGCCTATCCAGATGTTCTCGGCGATGCTCATATGGGGCATCAGGTTGAGTTCCTGGTGGATCATCGCGATCCCGGCCTTTTGCGCGGCCAGCGGCGTTTCAAAGGTGATCGGCTTGCCACGCAGGCGAATTTCGCCGGCGTCGGGCTGGTAGATGCCGGCGATGATCTTCATCAGCGTCGACTTGCCCGCACCGTTCTCGCCCATCAACGCCAGCACCGTGCCGGGGCGCACCCGCAGCTGCACATCGTCCAGGGCCACGACACCGGGAAAGCCTTTGCTGATGTTGAGGATTTCCAGCAGGTAGGGTTCGTCCAGCGCCAGCGCCGGGTGGGCGACGGGCTGAGACGTGGCGGCTTGAGCAAGCATAGGGAGGTACTCCATCTGCAGGGCGGCCGTGGCCGCCCTGCCAGCTTTTGTTGTTATGTTGGGGCTACTTGAAATCTTTGACGTTGTCCGGGGTGATCAACTGGAACGGGATCACCACGTTCTGCTCGACCGGCTCCTTCTTGGCCATTTTGCGCGCTGCCTCCACCGAACCTACCGCCTGGCCCTTGGCGTCCTGGAAGGCCGACACGGTCATGTCGCCCTTGGTGATCGCGTTCAAGCCATCGGGCGTGCCGTCGACACCGGCAATCAACACGCTGCCTTTTTCCTTGCCGGCCGATCTCAGGGCCATGGACGCCCCGATCGCCATCTCATCGTTGTTGGCCAGCACCGCATTGAACTCCCGGCCCTGGGTCAGCCAGTCGTTGACCAGGGTCATGCCCCTGTCACGCAACCAAATGCCGGTCTGTTCCTGCTCGATCTTGATGTCCGGGTACTTGGCCAGCACTTCCTTCACGCCCTTGGTGCGATTGGTGGTGGAGTTGTTCGCCAGGTCACCCAAAAGGATCACGACCTTGCCCTTGCCGCCGAGTTTTTCGGCGATGTATTGCATTTGCAGGCGGCCGGCCTCGACGTCATCGGAGGTCACGGCCACCACGTCCTTGGGCAAGTCTTTCTGGTCGGGGCGGCGGTTGACGAACACCAGCGGTATACCCGCCTTGGTGGCGGCACTGATGATGTTCTTGGTCGACGCGGTATCGACCGGGTTGACGATAATCGCGTCGACCTTCTGGCTGATGAAGTTCTCGACCTGGCTCAATTGCTTGACCACATCGGCGCGGGCATCTTCGAATTGCAGTTGCACGCCATCACCTTTTGGATAGGACTTGGCTTGCTTATCCATATCCTCGCGCAGGTAGGTGAGGAAGGTGTCATCGAACGCGGACATCGTCACGCCCACCTTGAGATCGGCGGCGCCGACAACGCCACTGGCCAGCAGCATGGACAAGGCCAGGGCGGTAAAACGGATCGGGGTCTTCATGAACGGTCTGTCTCCACTTTCTTGTTGGTTTTTTTCGACGTTGCGTTGATCAGGACTCGGCTGTCAGTCGCACCACCGGCGCGCCTGGAATGCAGCACACCAGCGCGCCCTGGTTTTCGACGCACAGCACATTCAGGAAGGAGAAGTAGAACGGCCGGGCGCGGGGCAGTCCGCGTGGCGCTTGGAGGGGGCGTAAAACTCGCAGTACAGCGTTGAAGATTTTCATCTGACGGTACCTGGTTGTTTTTGATCTTGTTTTTGTTGAGTCGCCCGTAGGTTCCGGGACGTACTTTATGCAACCTGGAAAAGACTGTATTAGAAAATAATTTCCATATCAACCTGTTTTAGAATTTTATTCTATTTTCGTCGAAACCACCTGCTGACGCTCGGCACTCAGGCGCGCGGCGTCCAATATACGGGTGGTTTCCAGGGCGTCATAGGCATTGACCGGCAGCGGTCCCTGCCCCACCACGGCCGCTTGCAACTGCCGATAGAATTGGGGCCAGCAGCCCTTCTCCGACGGCACCCGCTCACGCTCCGGCCCTTGCTCAAACCAGCCCCAGCGTCGATGCTCCTCGGCGCCCCAGTGTTCACCTTCGGTTTTCGGTGACTTGCCGGCCAGCAGCGCTTCTTCCTGGCCATCCAATCCGTCGACGGTGTAGCAGCCCAGGCTGCCACTGACGCGAAATCGCGGCGCCTGGCTGTTCTGCAACGCGTTGCCCCACAGGTGCGAAATCACGCCATTGGCATGGGTGAGGGAGACAAAGAAGCCGTGGTCCACCGTGGGATGTTCTGGTGTGTAGTGCAATTGAGCGAACACCCGCTCCACCGGGCCGAACAGTTGCAACGCCTGGTCCACCAGATGGCTGCCCAGGTCACGCAGCCATCCTCCACCGCTGGCATTGCCCACGGCCTGCGGACTGTAACGTTCCACGCGGGATTCAAAGCGGGTGATGGTGCCAAGGGCGCCAGCGTCGATCAGTTTGCGCAGGGTCAGGTAATCCGAATCCCAGCGCCGATTCTGGTAGACGCTGAGCAGCGAGCCCTGGCGCTCGGCAGCGGTAATCAGGGCCTGGGCTTGTTCGGCATTGGCGGCAAAGGGTTTATCGCTGACCACCGCCACCCCGTGCTCGATGGCTTCCAGCACCAGGGCCGGGCGACCTTTGAGGGTGGTGGAAATCACCAGGGCATCGACGCCGGCTTCGACGATCTGGCCGATGGAGTCGAAGGCTTTGACACCCGGAAGATCAGTACTCAGTTGCTGGCGACGTTCGGGTGAACGCGTCACCACGCCGACAAAGGTGGCGCCAGGCAGGGTGGCGATCAACGGCGCATGAAAAAAGCGCCCGCCGTGGCCGTAGCCCACTAGTCCGATTCGCATGCTCAACTCCAGAATTGATTTGGAAACCCAATCAACTGTGGGAGCTGGCTTGCCTGCGATAGCAGTGAGTCAGGCAATCAATCTGTCACTGATAGACCGCCATCGCAGGCAAGCCAGCTCCCACAGTGTCAACCACTTTTCTGCAGTGAGTTAGCCGTAGAAGCGCGGGCGATCCGGCAGGCTGACTTTCACAATCTGCCCACTGCCCTGGGCTTCAATACACGCATCTGCCGCCACCGCCGCCGCAAACCCATCCCAGGCCGAAGGCCCGCCGACCTGCCCGGCCAGCACGCTGTCGATAAACGCCTGCAACTCCACGTCATAGGCACCGATAAACCTATCCTTCCAATCCATCAGGATCGCGTTGGACAGCTTCGCGTCGCTGCGCAGTTGCACCTGAGATGGTTCCGGCAACCTGGCGATGCCGCTCTCCCCCACCACTTCGCACTGGATGTCGTAGCCGTATTGGCAGTTCACAAACACTTCCACGTCGATACGCGTGCCTTTGGCAGTTTCCAGTAGCACGATCTGCGGGTCGCGCAGGTGCGCCAGCGCCTTGCTGGTCTTGCGCGGGAACACCACCTGCACGGACACATAGTCGTCGTTGAGCAGCCAACGCAGCACGTCCAACTCATGGATCAGGGTGTCGGTGATCGCCATGCCGGTGTTGTAGTTCTCGCCCACCGTGGGGTTACGGTGCGCGCAGTGCAGCATTAACGGCTCGCCAATCTGGCCGCTGTCGATCACCGACTTGAGGGCACGATAGCCTTGGTCGTACGGGCGCATGAAACCCACCTGGACCAGGCGCTTACCGTGTGCCACTTCGGCCTCGACAATGTTGCGGCAGCCCTCGGCCGTCACCGCCAGCGGTTTTTCACAGAACACCGGTTTGCCGGCAGCAATCGCGGCCAGCACAAACTCTTCGTGGCTCGGCCCCCAGGACGTCACCAGTACCGCTTCGACCTCTGGCGAGTTGATCAACGCATGGCCGTCCGGGTACACCTCGGCGTCCAGCTTCAAGTCCGCCACCACCTGGGCCGCCTGCTCAAGGTTGATGTCGGTGACAGCCACCACCTGGCTGTTGAGCAAGGCCTGGCTGCAACGACGAATATGGTCCCGGCCAATGGCGCCCGTACCAATCACTCCAAGTTTCAAAGACATGCAAACACTCCTCTTGTTGTTAGTACTGCCGGGCCTTGGCCAGGTGTTCATTGAGTTTTTTTGCCGCTGCATTCGTGCGTTCACTGGTGGACACTTGCGCCACACCCACCCGCCACCACGACAGGTAGCCGTGGATCATGGTCTTGGGCAGTACCTTGATATCGATCAGCGTGGAGACGCTTTGCGTGCGGGCATCCGCCAACGCCGCTTCCAGCTGTTCCAGCGTGCTGACCTTGTAGGTCTTGCAACCGTAGGCCGCTGCGCTCATGGCGAAGTCCACCGGCACCAGGCCACCGTCGAGCTTGCCGCTCTCGGGGTTGCGGTAGCGGAACTCGGTGCCGAAGCTGTCCATGCCATTGCCAATCTGCAGGTTGTTGATGCAACCGAACGCCATGTTGTCCAACAGCACCACGTTGATCTTGCGGCGCTCCTGGATCGAAGTGGCCAGCTCCGAGTGCAGCATCATGTAGGAGCCATCGCCGACCAGGGCGTACACCTCCTTGCTCGGCTCGGCCAGCTTCACGCCCAGGGCGGCATTGATCTCGTAGCCCATGCATGAATAACCATACTCGACGTGGTAGGTGTTGACGCCCTTGCTGCGCCAGGCACGCTGCAAATCGCCGGGCAGGCTGCCGGCGGCGGCCACGATGATTGCGTCATCGGCCAGGCGTGCATTGAGCACGCCGAGCACAGCGCTCTGGGTCAGGCACGAACCGGTCAGCTCGATGAATTCCCGCAGCACGGCACGGTCCAGGTGGTCGTCGACTTCGGGGACAAACTCATCGCCCTGGTAGTGCACCTGATGCACGCGGTCCACTTCAGCGTCGAATTGCGCCTTGGCGTCGGCGATCTGCTCGCCCCAGCCCGAACGGTAATCGCCCAGGGCATCGGCCAGTGCTTCAAGGGCGACTTTTGCATCGGCCAGCACTTGCACGCCGTCCAGCTTCAACGCATCGCAGGGGCTTATATTGAGGTTGAGAAACTTCACCTCGGGGTGCTTGAACAGCGATTTTGAGGAGGTGGTGAAGTCGGTATAACGGGTGCCGACACCGATGATCAAGTCCGCCTCAGGCGCCAGCAGGTTAGCCGCCAGGCAGCCGGTTTCGCCGATGCCGCCGACGTTCAGCGGATGGCTGGACACCACGGCGCTCTTGCCCGCCTGGGTTTCCGCGAAAGGAATATCGAAACGCTCGGCAAAGGCTTGCAGTGCCTGGTTGGCGGCGGAGTATTTGACCCCGCCGCCGCAAATGATCAGCGGCTTGCGCTTGCCGCGAAACGCAGCCAGCGCGTCGCCGATCATGGCGCTGGTGGCCGGGCGTCGGTCGATGCGGTGCACGCGTTTTTGCAGGAAATAGTCGGGATAGTCCCATGCTTCGGCTTGTACATCCTGGGGCAAGGCCAGGGTCACTGCGCCGGTTTCGGCCGGGTCGGTCAGCACGCGCATGGCATGGATCGCCGCGGTCATCAGTTGCTCGGGGCGGTTGATGCGGTCCCAGTATTTGCTCACGGAGCGGAAGGCATCGTTGGTGCTGATGCTCAGGTCGTGGAACTGCTCGATCTGCTGCAACACCGGGTCGGGCTGACGGCTGGCATAGACATCGCCGGGCAAGAGCAGCAACGGGATGCGGTTGGCGGTGGCAGTCGCTGCGGCGGTGAGCATATTGGCCGCGCCCGGCCCGACCGAGGCCGTGCACGCATAGATCTTGCGGCGCAGGTGCTGCTTGGCGAACCCGATGGCGGCGTGGGCCATGCCTTGCTCATTGCGGCCCTGATGCACCACCAGGTCGCCGCTGTCGTGCTCCAGGGCCTGGCCAAGGCCCAACACATTGCCATGCCCGAAAATAGTGAACACCCCGGCGACAAACTTGCTCTGTACGCCGTCGACTTCGATGTATTGGTTGTCCAGGAACTTCACCAGGGCCTGGGCCATGGTCAATCTTGTTGTGGTCATCACTTGCACCTTGTGTGACTGCAATTGAAGTGTTCAACACCGATGCAGTGTGGGAGCTGGCTTGCCTGCTCCCACATTCTGATCGCGTTATGGCAAGGGCTTTTGCAAATACGCCATGCTGCTGCCCAACGCCTGCCGGATATCCGCCAACCCGTGCACGCTTTCGGCAAACGGTTCGAACGACAGATAGCCGCTGTAGCCGGTGCTCAGCAAGGTGTCGATCTGCGCCGCATTCCCGAGGATATCGTCCTCGCCCACCAGCACGCGGTGGCCGTCGCGGATCGACTCCAGCGGCGCCTCGCGGTCTTCCACCCCGGAGATGTGCACCAGCCCGGTCAGTTCCGGGAAGAACTCATGCTCGCCGGCCAGGTGATGGTGAAAGGTGTCGTGCACCACCCGGAATACATCCAGGCCGCCGATGGCCTTGATTGCATCCACTGCCACGCGCTTGCGGCGCAGGGCGGATACGGTGAAGCCCAGGGGCTCGATAAAACCCAGAATCCCGTACTCGCGCAGGATCAACGCCAGTTCGCTCAACGCCGTGCGCAAACCAGCCGCGCGCTGCGCGTCGTTGCGCGTATCGCCAGGCTGATTGAACGGGCACATCACCAAGCCTTCGGCCTCGCACTCACGGGCGTAGGTGGCCAGTTCGATTGCCTGGGCACGGCGTTCGTCATTCCACACATCAAAGGGGTACAGCGCGTTGATCGACAACACCTTGATGCCCTGCGCTGCGCACAATTCACGCACGCGGCTGGCGGGTGTGCCGTATTCGATTTCACGGTTCTTGAGGTCGTTGCGGATCTCAATGGCCTCGCAGTTGAGAGCCGCCGCCAACTGGATGAAATCCGGCAGGGACAGGTTGGGGGCGACCATGCGGTTGAGGGCAAAACGTAGCGGCGACTTCATTGTTTTTGTTCTCCGTCCAACACCGTTTACAGGTCCAGCAGCCAGCTGTGCTGCGGGTCGTTATGGAAATGCCAGGCGCGCTTGGGGCCGGCCATCACGTTCAGGTAATAAGACTCGTAGCCATACGGCACGCTGACCGGGTGATAGCCCTTGGGCACCACCACCAGGTCACTGTTTTCCACGGCCATGGCCTGGTCGATGCTGCGATCATCGGTGTACACGCGCTGGAACACGAAGCCCTGGGGCGGGTTGACCTGGTGGTAGTAGGTCTCTTCCAGAAAGCTCTGGTGCGGCAGGTCGTCGGTGTCGTGCTTGTGCGGCGGGTAGCTGGAGGAATGCCCCGACGGCGTGCGCACTTCCACCACCAGCAGCGAATGGGCCGGCTCGCTGTCAGGCAGGATGTCGCAGACGTAGCGAGTGTTGGCGCCTTTGCCGCGCACACTGCGCTTGCACTGCTCGGGGCGGATCAAGCGCGGGGCAAAACCCGTAGCACCCGGCGCTGCACAGACGGCAATTTGCACATCGCTCAGGGCCGTGACTCGGGCGCCAGTGCCCGGCGGCAAATAGGCGGCGAACGGTGACTTGTCTTCGAACACCGACTGGCGATCCCCCAGGTTCTGCCAATTGAAGCCTTCGCCTTCAATATTCACCCGACCGCTGAGCAGCACCAGGCACAGTTCCTGATCGCCCGCACTGACCGGCAGGGTTTCACCCAGACTCAGGCGGTACGCGGCAAAGCCTACGTACTCCAGGCGACCCGCCTCCAGGGCAACCATGGTTTGCCCGCGTTTGCTGCTTTTGACCAACAAGCTCATCACTCAAGTCCTCTGGTTGAGAAGCGCACGCAGGGTGTCGTAACCCTTCTTCGCGTAGATATAGCTGGGCGCCACGGCCGGGTCCTGCTCGGCTTCTACCACCAGCCAGCCCTTGTAGTTCGCCGCGAGCAACATATCCAGCAACGGTGCGAAGTCGATATCACCATCGCCGGGCACGGTAAAAGTGCCGTTGACGATGCAGTCCGGGAAGCTCCACATCTGGTTACGCGCCAGTTGCACCACGGGTTTGCGTACATCCTTGAAATGCACATGGCAGACGCGGTCGATATGCTTGCGCAGCACCTCGATGGGTTCGCCGCCGCCCATGTAGCAGTGGCCCGAATCGAACAGCAAGCCGACTTCCGGGCCCGTGCGTTTCATCAACTGGTCGATGTCCTCGGGGGATTCGACGTACGCGCCCATATGGTGGTGATAGGCCAGGCGCACGCCCTGGGACAAGGTGAAACGCGCCAGCTCGGTAAGCTTGTCGGCGTAAGCCTGCCAGGCCTGTTCACTGTGAAAACGCGGGCGCTCGATCAGGCGGATACGCGAGCCCTGGATCGAGTCGGCCACTTCGCCGTATACCAGTACCGAGGCGCCGTTGTGTTTGAGCAGTTCGACATGGGCGGCAATCGCCTCGATTTCTTCAGCCACCGAACGACGGGCCAGACGGCTGGAGTACCAACCGGACACCAGCGCCAGGTCATAAGGACGCAGCACGTCAGCGACGCCATTGGCATCCTTGGGGAATTTGCCGTTGAGTTCAAAACCTTCGTAGCCGATGTCCTTGCCTTCGCTCAGGGCCGTGCTCAGCGGGGTCTCACCGCCGAGGGCCGGGAGGTCGTCGTTGCTCCAGGAGATCGGGTTGATGCCAATTCGGATTGCGGGCATGGCTGCACCTTTTGTTTTTATCTTCAGAATTCACTGGGATCTGCTTTGTGTGGGAGCTGGCTTGCCTGCGATAGCAGTGTGTCAGGCAGTACATTTGCAACTGATAGATTGCTATCGCAGGCAAGCCAGCTCCCACATTTGATCGTATTTACCGTCGGGCGCTGAGCCAGGCATTGATGAGCTGTTCGAAGGTCGCCTGCACCTGCTGGATCAGCGTTTCATCATCAATCTCCCCCGCCATCCACGCCCGGCTCGGCTCGTGGAAGATCGTGCGGCCCACGGCAAAGCCACGGCAGGTGCTGCTCTGGCTGGCTTGCTTGAAGCCATCGGCGAGAAACTCGGGGGAAGCATTCAGGCCCAGCAACACCACGCCACGGCAGTAGGGGTCGCGCTCCTGGATCAGTTCGTCGAGCTTTTTCCAGTCTGCGGCCGATTGGGTTTCGATCTTCCACCAGGCCGGGTAAATGCCCAGGTTGTACAGGCGCTTGAGGCTACGGTAGAGCACGTCCGGGTAGGTGGACGGGTGATCCTTGGGTGGGATGACTTCCAGCAGCAGTTCGTGGCCACTGACCAGCGACGCCTCGTACACCGCCTTGAGTTGCGCTTCCTGTTCCAGGCGCAGCATCGGCTCGTCATCGGGGTGAAATTGCACCAGGCACTTGATGATCTGTTCCTGGGGCCAGGCAATCAGGTTGCTGCCGATCGAACGCCCGTGCTCGAACGCGAGGGGCCGCGAGTTCTGCACTTCCACAGGGCGAGCGATCCACCAGCCGCGACCGCTGGCGGCGTTGAGTGCATCCTGGCCAAAGCGTTGGTCGGCGAGCAGGCCCACATCCGCCTCGACGCCCTGCTCGGTGAGTTTTCGCTCGACGCGTTCGATGGCCTGGATAAACAACTGCTTGATGTCGCTGATACGCTCAGGGGCCTGGCCGCCTTTTTGCGCCAGCTCCACCAATTGCCAGCGGTGGTCGAAGGCAAAGACGAACAGTTGCTTCCAGGCTTTGCGCGGCACCGTGACACGGTGCAGGCGTTGCAGGGTCACGTCCTGGTCCGGCCGGGTGATGGGCACGGGGCTGTTGAACAGGTAATCGAGTTCGGCGGGGGTCGGCATCGCCGGCGCACAGGCGTGGCGCGATACCACCAGGCCGCCACAGGCATTGGCCAACTGGCTGCAACGCTCATCGCTGGCGTCATTGATCCAGCCGCTGAGGAAGCCCGACATAAAAGCATCACCGGCGCCCAACACGTTGAGCACTTCAACCCGCACGCCAGGATAGATGGCCCCGTCTTCCAGGCGCGCCGGAATTGCGCCGTGAATCACCGTGCAGCCCTGGGGGCCGAGCTTGACCACCAGGGTGGCCGGGGTCAGTTCACGCACGGTGCGCAGGGCGGTGAGCAGGTCTTCACTGCCGCCGGCAATCAGGAACTCCTCCTCGGTGCCGACGATCAGGTCGAAACGCGGCAGGATCTTCTGCACATGCTGGCTCACATTCTGGTCGGCGACGAAACGGGTTTCACCATCGGCCTTGCCTGCCAAGCCCCACAACACAGGGCGGTAGTCGATGTCCAGCACGCGCTTGACGTTGTGCCTGGCCGCGTAATCCAGGGCCTGGAGGCTGGCTTTGTACACGCCGTCGGTGGAGAAATGCGTACCGGTGATCAACAGCGCTTTGCTGGAGGCAATGAAGGCTTCGCTAATGTCTTCGGCGCGCAGGGCCATGTCGGCGCAGTTTTCGCGGTAGAACACCAGAGGGAAGGTTTCGCGGTCCTTGAGGCCCAGCAGCACCAGGGCGGTGAGGCGCTCCGGGTCGACCTTGATGCCGCTGACATCACAGCCTTCACGGGCCAGGGATTCCACCAGGAAACGGCCCATATGGTCATCACCCACCCGGCTCAACATCGCCGACTTGAGCCCAAGCCTGGCCGTGCCGAAAGCGATATTGGCGGAAGAACCGCCCAGATACTTGGCGAAGCTGGACACATCCTCAAGCCGCGCACCGACTTGCTGCGCATAAAGATCGACGCCCAGGCGCCCGAGGCAAATCAGATCCAATTGACGCCCACTGGCAAAACGAGTCTGGCCCATGCTGGCTCCTGTTATTTTTATCAGCCTGCGTTGTGCCGCCGTGGCGACGGCAAACGCTCTTGGTGGGAGCAGACTAGAACGTCCGCTGGCAGCAATCAATATTTATTCCATAATTATTTTTAGTGGAATATTTTTTCCAATACCTCAGGATAGTGGCACGCCAGCGCCCATGCATCGTTTCAGCAGGCCACGCGGGCCGTGATGCCGGGGTATTTTTTTGCGCCTACCCTGTAGACTTGCGCCACCTATCAGCGCATCAGACGAACACGCCAGAAGGATTGCCCATGTCCCGCACCGATCCCGAGACCACACTGGAAGAAACTATCGCCAGCCCTCCGATCAATGCCGAACGCCTGTTGCAGCTGATCACCGACGAATACGAGAGCCTGCCGCGCCAGCTCAAGCGTATCGCCAGCTACATGAGTCAGCAGAGTGACCGGATCATGGTCGACCGGATCAGCGACATCGCCCGGGAATGCGAAGTGCACCCTTCGGCCATCGTGCGGTTTTCCCAGCGCTTCGGTTTCAGCGGGTTCAGTGAGATGCAGGCGCTGTTTCGCGAGGCGTATACGCACAAGACCACGCCGGTGCAGAACTACCAGCAGCGCATCCGCAGCATGATCGCCAACAAGTCCCAGAAGGCCAGCGGCGGCGACTTGGCGCGCGAGTGCGTCAACGCCACCCTGTCGGGCATCGAACGTTTGGGGCTGGAGTTGGACGACGCTGCCTTCGAGAAAGCCGTGGACCTGGTGGTCAATGCCGACAACATCTACGTGGTCGGCGTGCGCCGCTCCTTTGCGGTGGCCGACTACCTGGTCTACAACCTGCAGCACACCAACAAGCGCATCCACCTGATCTCGGGGCTAGGCGGCAGTTATCGCGAGCAGATGCGCAGCGTGCGCGCCAATGACCTGGTGATAGCCATCAGCTTCACGCCCTACGGCAAAGAGACCCAGCACTGCCTGCGCATCGCGCAGCATCACCAGGCCAAGACCCTGATCATCACCGACAGCAACCTGTCGCCCCTGGCCAAGCGGGCGAATGCGGTGTTGTTGGTCAATGAAGGTTCCTCGTTTGCTTTCCGCTCGCTGAGCACCACGCTGTGCCTGTGCCAGGCGCTGTTTATTGCGGTGGCGTATCGGTTGGAACTCAAGGTGGATGAGATTCACGAACAGGTTGGGTTCGACGACTGAACCTCCAACTGTAGGAGCGAGCTTGCTCGCGAAAAACGCAAGAACGCCGCGGCCATTTTGAATGAACGCGGCGCCCAGCAGTTCTTCGCGAGCAAGCTCGCTCCTACAATTAGTGCATGAAAATCGCGATCAGGATGATCACCGGAATCGGCACGCCGAGGAACCACAGCAGTAATGAGCGCATCATGTTCTCCTTGAATTAACGAACGTAGTTTTCGGTTTCGACATACACCACGGCATCCCGGCGGCGACCGCCGAAGGTGGCGGCGAAGCTGGCGAAGAACGCACCGATGAGCAGGGCCACGAAGGTCCACAGCGAGGTGTAGGCCGCTACTTTCGCAGCGGTGTCAGCGGCTTGTTTGGCTTTGAGCTTGGCGTCTTCAACGGCCTTGCGCGCGTCGCCATAGACCTTGTCGATACGGGCTTCGGCATCGGCCTGGCTAAGGTTGGTGCGCTGGCTGATCAGTTGGGCCAGGTAGGCGCGATCTTCCGCTGCCAGTTGGCCGTCGTTGCTCAACGTACGCGTCAGGATACGACCGACCACGGCGTGGGCTGCATCATCGCTGACCGCCGCTGGGCGATCATCGCGGAACAGGCTGTCGACGTAGTAACCGAAGTCACCACTGTCGGCACCCTTTGCCGCGCTGCCCGCAGCTTGGGTGAGGCCGCTGGCGGCGCCCGATGCCACGCTGGCGCCAGCTTTCACGCCGCCGCTGACCACACTGCTGACCGAGCCGACCACCAGCATCGCCGTGATCAATGTGGCCACTGCCCACGCCAGGAAGCCATGGGCGGTGTCGCGAAAGTACACCTCGTCCCCGTGCATATTGGCCCACTTCACCCGCAAACGACCGGCGATATAACCGCCCAGGCCCGACGCAACGATCTGGGTGAACGCCAGCCAGACAATTGTGGAAATGCCAAGGCCCTTGACGCTGATACCGCTGTCAGCCCAAGGCGACACCGCCGAAAAGCCCAGGCCGAAGCCCAGCAATACCAGGATCAATGACAGTGCAGCCGCCGCAGCGGCACCGGCGAAAATCGCCCCCCAGGAAACCCCTGAGAGCGTGCTTGACTCTTGCAGCGTGGATGAGGATGTGATCATTGTTGTTTTGCTCCAGGCACGAAAAATGATGTTACAAGTCTCAAAACGGACAGTGCAGGCAGCGTGCCAGCGGCGGTTAAAATTAAATTCCTTTAATTTCAATGATTTATTTAAATTGAACTTAGCCAGATCATGCAGGTTGCAATAAACGGCGATATTAGGCGGGCGTAATGCACTCCCCTGTGGGAGCTGGCTTGCCTGCGATAGCGGCATGACCGCCAACGAATATGCCAGCAGGTAAGCCGCCATCGCAGGCAAGCCAGCTCCCAAAGGGCGATGTCGGTTTGAAGAAGATGAAGTTTTATTTAGGAAACATTCAGCAACTTCTTGGCAAAATGTCGCCACTTCTAGTGTGAACGCTCACCAGGTAATCCTATGACCCGCATTTTGACCATCGAGGATGACGCCGTAACGGCCCGCGAGATTGTCGCCGAGCTGAGTAGCCATGGACTGGACGTAGATTGGGTGGACAACGGCCGCGAGGGCCTGGTCCGTGCCGTGAGTGGGGATTACGACCTGATCACCCTCGACCGCATGCTGCCCGAGCTGGATGGCCTGGCCATCGTCACCACGTTGCGCACCATTGGGGTGTCTACGCCGATCCTGATGATCAGCGCCCTCTCCGATGTCGACGAGCGCGTGCGCGGCCTGCGTGCCGGCGGCGATGACTACCTGACCAAGCCGTTCGCCTCGGATGAAATGGCCGCCCGTGTCGAGGTGCTGCTGCGGCGTAAAAGCACCGTCCAGGAATTCGAAACCGCTCTGCGCGTGGCCGACCTGGAACTGAACCTGATCAGCCGCGAAGCCAGCCGGGCCGACCAGCCGCTGACCCTGCTGCCCACTGAATACAAACTGCTTGAATTCCTGATGCGCAACACCGGGCAGATCCTGTCGCGGATGATGATTTTCGAGGAAGTCTGGGGTTATCACTTCGACCCCGGCACCAACCTGATCGACGTGCACATCGGCCGTCTGCGCAAGAAAATCGACCCACCGGGCCTCACGCCGCTGATCCGCACGGTACGAGGCTCGGGCTATGTCATTGCTGAACCCCTCTAAAGGCTGGCGCTCTTCCAGCAGCCGCTTGCTGGCGCTGTACAGTTCGTTGTTCGTGGCGTGGAGTTGCATCCTCATGGGGGTGCTGTACTACGAGGTCTCAGGCTACCTCAGCGACTTGTCGCGCCATTCCCTGTTGCAGCGCCAGCATCTTTTCCAGCGTTTCGACGGCGAAGAACTGGTGGAAGCGCTGACCACCAGCATGACCTTCGACATGAAGGGCGTGGACGCCTATGGCCTGTTCGATGAGCAATTTCGCCCCTTGAGCGGGCCGATCCGTGCCGTACCACCCGACTTGCCGCTGGATGGCAAGATCTACGCCCTGACCAATTGCGTGCAATCCGATGACCCCAAACTGCCCAAGGACAGCTGCGACGCCGTGGCCACCCACACCGAAGACGGCCGCTGGCTGGTGTTGGTACGCGCCAACGGCTCGTTGTTCGGGGTAACGCGGATTATCTGGCACGCCCTGCTGTGGGCGCTGTCCTTGACCATCATTCCTGGCGCTGCCGGCTGGCACCTGCTGCGCCGCCGCCCGTTGCGGCGCATTCGCGGGATCCAGGCCAGCGCCGAGGCCATCGTCGCCGGCGACCTGACGCACCGGTTGCCGCTGTCCAACCGGCGCGACGAGCTGGACATGCTCGCCGCCATCGTCAATGCCATGCTCGACCGCATCGAAAAACTGATGAACGAGGTCAAGGGCGTGTGCGACAACATCGCCCACGACCTGCGCACCCCGCTCACTCGCTTGCGCGCCCAGCTTTACCGCATCAAGCAACAAGCCGAGGAAGACTCGGCCCACGCGGTAAAACTCGATGACGCCATCGCCGAAACCGACACGCTGATGGCGCGTTTTCGCGGGCTGCTGCGCATCTCGGAACTGGAAGACCATCAGCGTCGCTCAGGCTTCCTGGTGCTGGACCCGCTGCCGTTGCTGCGCGAACTGCATGATTTCTACCTGCCCCTGGCCGAAGAAGGCGAACTGGAGTTGGTGCTGCAGGCGCCTGACTCACTGCCGTGGATTACCGGTGACCGTGCGCTGTTGTTTGAAGCCCTGGCCAACCTGCTGAGTAACTCGATCAAGTTCACCCCGCCCAATGGCAAGGTGATCCTGCGAGCAGTCAACGACCTTGGGAGTACGCGCATCGAAGTGCTCGACTCCGGGCCAGGCATTCCAGCCGCCGAGCGCGCGTCGGTGTTCCAGCGTTTCTATCGGGTCGATGAGAGTGATCAGCAAGGCGGCTTTGGGCTGGGCCTGTCGATTGTGGCGGCGATCATCAACTTGCATGGCTTCAAGCTGGAGGTCGGCACCAGTGAGTTGGGCGGCGCCCGCCTGGTGCTGGAATGCCGCCAGCAACTGATGCCGGAATAGAACGTAGGAGCGAGCTTGCTCGCGAAAAACTCACAGACGCCGCGTTCATTCAGGAAGCACGCGTTATCGTTGGCGTTTTTCGCGAGCAAGCTCGCTCCTACATTCATATCAAGCCATCTGACGCTATAACACGCTGCCCATGGCCTTGATCAACACCGGGTCACGCGCATAAATATCCGGCGCGTACACCAACTCGCCCTGGCGATCCACTTCTACCGTCCAATACCCCAACAGCACCGGTACCGGCGTGGCGAGCCTGAATTCATGGGTTTCGCCGGTCGCCAGCAGCTCATCGGTGCGGGTGCGTTCGGCGGGCGTTACGAGCAGATCGCGCAATAACAACGGTTGCTCGACCCGCACGCATCCCGAACTGAACGCCCGTGGGCCCTTGGTGAACAAGGGCTGGCTGGGGGTGTCATGCAGGTACACCGAATACGGATTGGGAAAGCGCATCACAATCTTGCCCAGCGGGTTACGCGGGCCGGCCTGCTGGCGCAGCAGGATATTGCCGGGGCGTGCCCAGTCGACTTGGTCGGGGGTCAATGGGTGACCTTCGGCGTCGAGCACCTGCAGGTTCTGCTGGCGCAGGTATTCAGGGTTGAGACGGATGGCGGGCAGCTTGTCCTCACGCATGATGGTCGGCGGGATGGTCCAGGTGGGGTTGAGGGTCAGCCGAGTGATGCGCGACTTGAGCAGTGGTGTCTGGCGTTCGGCACGGCCTACTTGCAGGCGGGTTTGCCACACCGGGATGCCGCTCTGATACACGCTCAGTTGTGCGGCGGCCACATTGACCACGACACCTTCAGGCTCCAGGTCCTGGGCCAGCCAGCGGAAGCGCTCCAGGTTGATGCGCAGCTGTTCACGACGCACCGCCGGGCTGATATTGAGTTCGGCCACGGTGCCGGCGCCGACCACGCCGTCGGCCTGCAACGAGTGGCTGAGCTGAAACGCTTTCACCGCTTTGACCAGTTCGCCCTGGTATTGCTTGCCGTTGCCACTGGGCAACTGAGCCAGGTAGCCACCGCTGTGCAGGCGCCGCGCCAGTTCCGGCACGCGGGGGTCGTTCATCCCCGGGCGCAACAACGCGCCCTCGGCGACCGGGTCCCAATGGGGCAGCGGTTGCTGGCGCACGCCGGCGTAGGCATTGCGCAGGCTGCGATACAAATCAGCGCTGGGCCGCGCCTGATCGAAGGCTTGGGCCATGTCTTGCAGGCCGGTGGCGGCGAACGCCAGTACCTCGGCATTAGGATCGCCACTGGGCGGCTGTGAATGCCATAGAGGCTCAAAGCGCGATTGCTGCAGGCGCCCGTAATGCAAATCCTGCAGGGCTTGCAGGTACTGCTGGCTGTTGGCGATATCGCTGCACAGCACGTTGGCCGTGGCATCCGCCGCAGGCAAGCTATAGTGGGTGGGGTCCAGGCCATCGTCGGCAAGCATCAGCAACTGGCTGTGCAAGGCTTGCCGGCGTTCGTCAGCCGACCATAGCGGGGCATCGCCCTGCTGCAGGTAAAAGGCTTGCAGGCGCACCAACGCGGCGGCATCGATACGCGGCGCAAGGTGCGGGCAGACACTGGTCAACTGGGCCAACGCCTGTTGCAGTGGCGCCAGCGCGACCGGTGCAGGGGTGGTGACGGGCAATGGCTCCACCGGCAGCGTTTCGGCTGTAGCGACCAATGGTGCAACGAGCAGGCAAATGCTCAAGTAACATGCGTGTTTTTTGAACAATTGACTTAGCTCCACTCCACAGCGGGGACTCGACTGTAGATGCTGACTTTTATACGCCTGCTCAGGCTAACCAGCCTGGGCTTGATCACTGGGTGCCTGGCTTTATTGAGCAATGTTGCGCTCGCCGCCAATGGCACCTCTCCTTCCCTGTACAGCAGCCTGGCGCGCTCGGCTCCAGAACTCAATCCCACCGTGCTGAAAAGCGCCCTGAGCGCCGTACAGTGCGCGGTCAATAACGGCGAGGAACGTTCCGATCGCCTAGCGGTTATTGACTACTCACAGCCCTCGACCGCCCGTCGCCTGTGGATCTTCGACCTGCGCAAAAAGACCCTGGTATTGCGCGACCTGGTGGCCCACGGCGCCAAGTCAGGGGAAAACTTCGCTACCCAGTTCTCCAACCTCGAGGGCAGCCACCAGTCGAGCCTGGGGTTGTTCCGCACCCAGGAAAGCTACCTGGGCGCCCATGGCTACTCGCTGCGCATGGACGGTCTGGAACCCGGTTTCAATGACCAGGCCCGCGACCGCGCCATCGTGATTCATGCCGCCGACTACGTCAGCCCCTTATGGAGCAAGCGCGAAGGCCGCATCGGCCGCAGCCAGGGTTGCCCGGCCGTGCGCCCGCAAGTTGCCCGTCAAGTGGTGGACAAGCTCAAGGACGGGCAGTTCATGTTTTCGTGGTACCCCGACCAGCGCTGGCTGAAGTCGTCGACCTACCTCAATTGCAAACCCCAACAGGTGGCGAGTAGTCGTACAATCCGTGGCGGATAGCCTGTCCCCATAGATAAAAGAGAGCGTCGCATGCTTCTACACACCTCCACCTGGATCGAAATCGGGCAGTTCCTGGAACGCAGCCGCACGGTGGTGATTCCCATCGGTTCCAACGAGCAACATGGCCCCACCGGCCTGCTGGGCACGGATTGGATGTGCCCGGAGATCATCGCCCACCACGCCCAGAAGCACGCCGATATCCTGGTCGGCCCGACCTTCAATATCGGCATGGCTCAACACCACCTGGGCTTTCCCGGCACCATCTCCCTGCGCCCTTCCACCTTTATCGCCGCAATTGGCGACTGGGTGCGCTCGTTGGCCGGGCATGGTTTCGAAAAGATCCTGTTCCTGAACGGCCACGGCGGCAACATCGCCACGATTGAAGCGGCGTTCTCCGAGCTGTACGCCGAAGCCAGCTTCGCCCGCCGCCCGGCCGGGTTCGCGCTGAAGCTCGTGAACTGGTGGGACCTGGAAGGCGTCACTGACCTGGCCCAGCGTCAATTCCCGGTCGGGCATGGCAGCCACGCCACGCCGTCGGAAATTGCTGTGACGCAGTGGGCGTATCCGGACGCGATCAAGTCTGCCGACTACTCACCACGAATCGCCAACACCGGCCCGATCCGCGAGGCCCTGGACTTCCGGGCGCGCTTCCCTGACGGCCGCATGGGCTCGGACCCGGCGTTGGCTACTGTGGAGAAAGGCGGTGAGTTGGTGGCGTTGGCGGCGCAGGGATTGGTCAAGACTGTCGACAGCTTCAGCAACGAAGCCAAACCCTGATCCAAATGGGGCCAATACCCTGTAGGAGCGAGCTTGCTCGCGAAAAAATCATAGGCGCCGCGTTTATTCAGGGAGCGCGCGTTACCGTTGACGTCTTTCGCGAGCAAGCTCGCTCCTACAGGGTGTCAGAAGTTGCCCCCGCCCACCTTTGGATTTGCGTTGTGCCTGGTTTTATCTGCAATCCTGTGCGGCCTGCTCCAGCCGCGATGGCTTGATCGCCGAAGCCAGCGGCTTGCGCTCGTACAGGAAGACCTTGGTGCCGTCCTGGGACTTGTAGGCCTCCAGCACATCATCGGCGGCAATCTTGCTGGTCAACAGCACCTTGGCGTGGCGCGAGTTCTGGGTGACGGTCGAGGTGATGCCGTGCTTTTCCAGCTTGGGCAATACGCATTGCACATAGCCGTCGGGGGTCTTGTTGGTTTGCAGGGTCAGTGATGGGGCATTGGGCGCCGTGATACAGCCGGTCAGCAATAACGAAGCACAAGCCAGGGCCGGGGCGAAGAAAGAGCGCATAAACATTCCTGAAAATAACCAAATAGGGTTCACAACCATTCGCGGGTCAACCTGCGCGAACCAGGGCCTTGAGCGACGCATCGAACTGCTTCAGGGCATCTTGCTGTACATCGCGTTGTTGCTCGATCAGTGCAGCAATCTCCGGCGCCGCCTTGTCGTGCACCCACACTGACGGCACGTGCTTGTCCACCGAGCCTTCGGCCTTGGCGATAAACTGCAGGTTCGCGTCGTAGAAACGTGCGACAAAGCGTGCTTCGACCCGGTCATTACGCTGGGTCAGCAATTGGTTATGGGTATCGAGCACCACCACCACATCCGGGTGCGCCTGCACCAGGGCATCCAGGCTGCTATAAACCGTCACCGAGAAAAAAGTGCCCTGCAACGAGTGCATCAACCAGTCGATCGCCAGTTCCGGGTCGGAGCTGTTGACGAACGCCTCGCGAATCCGCCCATCCAGGGCATCCTTGGCGCCGTTCAGCGCCATGGCGTGGTAGCGTTCAAGGTAGCTGAGGTTGTCGCGGGTGTTTTCGCTGAACAACACCCCCACCGACTGGGCACGCTGCAGAGAGTCTACGCTACCCATCAGTGGCAGCAAATGGCCTGTACGCACGTCATCGGCCATCGCCGGGGTGGTCATGACCGCGGTGCCCAGCATCAGGGCCATCAAAGCCAACTGGATAATCGTCCTCATCGCGCATTTTCCTTGGGCTGCGTCTCGATGTACAGATTCTGCGCGTTTGGCGAAAAAACAGAACTTGTGATCCTTGATGGTGACTATCATTTGAACCGATAGTGTCAGGCCGCCCATAAAATCTATAAGGACCCCGCCATGAAGCCCTACCAGAAAATCTTCGATCGTATCCGCGAGGCAGTCCTGCCAGAGTTTCGCGAGCGAGTCGCCGACTACCTGGTCGAGTACGAAACCGTGCTGCTGGACTCACACGCCGACGCCGCAAAAGGGAGCGCCAGCGCCGAGCAACTGCGCGGCTACTTGCGTGGTTTGAACACCATGCGCGTGTTGGGCATGGCCGATTGGGAAGACCTCGACCGGCGCGTTGCCCAGCAGGCAGAGCTAGAGCGCGGGCCGTCGCAGCTCGACCCACTCGCGCACTGACGGCCGCTGCCACTGGCGTTGCGCGTAGGCCACCAGTTGCGCTGGCACCGGGTCGCCATTGAGGATCAGGCGATTGAGCATCACCGCCAGGTCCACATCGGCAATCGACCACTGCCCGCACAGGTACTCACGGTTATCCGCCAGCAAGGCTTGCGCCGCGCTGATCAACTTGGTCGCGGCGGCTTGAGCCTCTGCTGACAACGGCGGCCTCTTCTGCCCGCAGAACACCACCAGCGTCGAGCGCTCCTGGCGAATCGGCAGCAGGTCGCTGCGCAACCACGCTTGAACCTGTCGCGCCCTCGCCCGCGGCTGCACATCCGCCGGGTACACGCGGGTCTCGGGGTAGGCCTGGTCCAGGTACTCGGTGATGGCCGAAGACTCCGACAGCGCAAAATCACCGTCTACCAGGGTCGGCACTCGCTGGGTCAGGGAGCGTTGGACGTAATCTGCCGCCTGGTTCTGCCCGGCATCGAGGTCCAGGGTGAGGGTCTCGAACGCCAGGCCTTTTTCGCGCAAGGCGACAAACACCGACATGGCATAGGGGCTGGTGAACAGCGAATCAACGTAGAGGTGCAGCGGGCCTTGGCTCATGGGCAATCTCCTGGTGTGAGCCATCACGCTACGAGATCCGGGCCGATAAAGACAATGCAGGGTTTTTATGGGGGCATTCCTGGCAGGAATAGCGCGGCTAGTGGCAATATTATGGCTCCCGCTGATTTTCAAGGAAGGAACAGCACATGAAACAAGCAGTTGTGGTTATCCACGGCATCGGCGAACAGCGCCCAATGGACACCTTGCGCGGCTTTGTCGAAGCGATGATCCCTACGGACACCCCCGATGGCAAACCTCTGTACTGGAGCAAGCCGGATCGGCTGTCGCGCAACTTCGACCTGCGCGTACTGAAGGCCTCGGGCCGTACCTCGACGGATTTCTATGAGTACTACTGGGCCCACAAGATGCAGGGCACCAAGTTCGGCCATCTGCTGGGCTGGCTGTGGGACATCTTCAAGCGCCCGCGTCGCGACATTCCCGAGGCCATCGTGCCGATCTGGCGCAGCACGCGCTGGACGGTGCTGGTGTTATTGCTGCTGGTTGCCAGCGGTACATTGGCCACGGCCTGGGGCCAATTGCCCCTTAGCGACAACCCCTTCGCGCTGATTCCCCTGCTGCTCGCGGCAATGGGACTGGCGCTGCGCTATTCGGCGCTGGCCTACCTGGGAGACGCCGCACGCTACCTCAGCCCCAACCCGCAAAACGTGATGGTGCGCGAGCAGATCCGTGCTGATGGTGTCGACCTGCTGCGCGCTCTGCACAATCAGGGTGACTACGAGCGCATCATCGTCGTCGGCCACAGTTTGGGCAGCGTGATTGCCTACGACATCGTCGGCTACCTCTGGCATGAGTACCACGACAAACTGACCCAACTGACCCCCAGCAACCGTGAGCTGGCAGCCCGTTATGCCAACCGCGAACCGCTGCAACCGGTGGTCAAGGATGCCCTGCCGGCCGCCGGCGCCTTGCTGGACGGCAGCCTAAGCAACCTGTTGAATTTTCGTCAGCAACAGACCGAAGCTTTTGCCGAACAGCGCGGCCTGGGCAACCCCTGGCGCATCACCGACCTAGTCACGGTCGGCAGCCCGATGGCCCACGCCAGCCTGTTGCTGGGCCGCAGCGTCAGTGATTTCAAACAGCGCATGGAACGCCGCGAAGCCCCGGCCTGCCCGCCGACCGAAGACACCCAAGGCTACGGCTACAACGCCCGCCAACCGCTGATGCTCGGCCAAAAGCCCTTCACCCCGCACTACCTGCACCACGCCGCAGCCTTTGCCGTCACGCGCTGGACCAACCTGTACTTCCCTGCCCCCTTCGGCCTGTTCGGCGACATCGTCAGCGGCCCGGTCAAGCCCGTGATGGGCGGCGGCGTGCTGGACTTGCCGGTGACCGTGGGCAACGGCAAAGGCTGGCTGGCCAAGTCCTGGCTCAGCCATACTCACTATTGGAGCGAACGCGGCGGTGCCCAGGGTTACCTCGACGCACTGGGCCAGGATGAACAGGCGATCACCCAAGGCCCGCGTCCTTCAGCCACTGAAGCGTTGCGGTGGGCGATAGACCTCAAGGGCGTGCGGCGGTTTCGCCGTGTCGCCACCCAGCAGAGCCTGGCGCCAGAACACGCCTAACCGGCGAAGCCACCGGCCTTGAGGAAGGCGAGTTCTTCATCGGTGCTCGCCCTGCCCAACACCCCATTACGATGGGGAAACCGCCCGAACCGCTCGATGATGTCGGCATGCTCCTTGGCCCAGTGGTAGGTGCTGGCATCCAACTGCTGGTTCAGGGCCAGGGAGCGTTGCTGGTCCTGCGGGTCTTCCGAATGTTCAAAAGGCAAATAGCAGAACGCGCGCAACTGAGGTTCAACCTGTTGATCCAATCCCGCGTCCACCATCTTTCGCGCATAAAACCGCGCCAGCGGGTCGGTGGCGAACATATGCGCCGTGCCGCGAAAGGCGTTGCGCGGGTACTGATCCAGCAGGATCAATAACGCCAGCGCGCCATCCGCCGTGGTCAACCAACCTTCGAGTTCACGCCGTGCAGCCTGCATATGAGCCGCGTTGAATCTATCGCGAAAGTCCCTATCGAACCCCTCGTCCTTGGCGAACCAACGCTTGGGCCCCGCCTGTTTCCAGAACGCGATTACAGCTTCGGCCGAGTGTGGGGTCATGCTTGTCATCAGCGCCTCGCTTAATGTTATAGAATAACGTCAATGTTTTGCCTGCGTGTGATCCTTAACTTATGACTGACGCTATGACTTTACGCAAACGCCTGCTGTCCATCGACGCCCTGCGCGGCCTGGTGATCCTGTTCATGTTGCTGGACCACGTGCGTGAAACCTTCCTGCTGCACCGCCAGGTCAGCGACCCCATGAGCATAGACAGCACCGAGCCTGCGTTGTTTTTCAGCCGCACCCTGGCTCACTTGTGTGCGCCGGTGTTTGTGCTGCTCACCGGTTTGTCGGCTTGGCTGTACGGTCAGAAATATCAAGGTCGTCGCGACGTGTCGGCATTCTTGTTCAAGCGCGGGCTGTTCCTGGTGGTGCTGGAATTCACCCTGGTCAACTTCGCGTGGACCTTCCAACTGCCGCCCAGCGTGATCTACATGCAAGTGATCTGGGCCATCGGCATCAGCATGATCGCCCTCGCCGCGTTGGTCTGGCTACCGCGTGCCTGGCTGATCGGCTTGGCGCTGGTGATTATCGCCGGGCACAACCTGCTCGATGGGCTGCACTTCGCAGCGGGTTCGATGTTGCATGTGCCGTGGGCCATCCTGCATGAACGCACCTGGATTGAAGTCTCTGAAAACCTGCGCCTGCGCACCACCTACCCGGTGCTGCCATGGATCGGTGTGATTGCCCTGGGTTACGGCCTCGGGCCATGGTTTGCCAATGCCACGCTGCCGGCTGTGCGTCAGCGTTATTTACTGGTCGCAGGGGTGGGCGCGTTGGTGGGCTTTGGGTTGTTGCGAGCGCTCAACGGCTATGGCGAGCAGCCTTGGCAGGCGTATGACAGCAGCGTGCTGACGCTGATGAGCTTTTTCAATATCACCAAGTACCCGCCTTCGCTGTTGTTCCTGGCGTTGACCCTGGGGATTGGCTTGCTGTTGCTGCTGGCGTTTGAACGCGCCGGGCATAAGCGCTGGATCGGCGTGCTGGCGGTGTTCGGCGCGGCGCCGATGTTCTTTTATCTGTTGCACCTCTATGTATTGAAAATCCTCTATGTAGCCTGCGTTGCGCTGTTTGGCCTCAACCATGGCACTTACTTTGGCTTCGACGATATCGGTGCGGTGTGGTTGGCAGCGCTGCTGTTGCCGATTGCCCTGTACTTGCCCGTGCGTTGGTTCGCCGGCCTGAAAGCACGGCGGCGGGATCTGGCGTGGCTCAAATACCTCTGACCTGATGCACGGGGCGAATATTGCCCCCTCCCCTTGTAGGAGCGAGCTTGCTCGCGAAAAACTCACAGGCGCCACGTTCATTCAGAAGCTACGCGTAATCGTTGGCGTTTTTCGCGAGCAAGCTCGCTCCTACAGTTTGACTCAGCACGCAGTTGCCGAGCGGCGGTGACCATATGAATGAGCGCCGCCTCGGTCTCCGGCCAGCCCCGCGTCTTCAAGCCGCAATCGGGGTTCACCCATAAGCGCTCTGCCGGAATCCGCTTGGCGGCCTTGCGCAGCAAGTTGGCCATTTCCGAGGCATCCGGCACCCGTGGCGAGTGGATGTCGTAGACCCCCGGGCCGATCTCATTCGGGTAGGCGAAGGCTTCGAACGCGTCGAGCAGCTCCATGTCCGAGCGTGAGGTCTCGATGGTGATCACGTCGGCATCCATGGCGGCGATGGACTCGATCACATCGTTGAACTCGCTGTAGCACATGTGGGTGTGGATCTGGGTTTCATCGCCCACGCCACTCGCGCACAAACGAAACACCTCAGTCGCCCAGTCCAGGTAGTGCTGCCACTGCGCCTGGCGCAACGGCAAGCCCTCACGAAAAGCCGCTTCGTCGATCTGCACGATCTTGATGCCGGCCGCTTCCAGGTCCACCACTTCGTCACGAATCGCCAGGGCCAGTTGCCGGGCCTGCACTTCGCGGCTCAGGTCTTCCCGTGGGAACGACCACATCAACATGGTCACCGGGCCTGTGAGCATGCCCTTCATCACCTTGTCGGTGAGGCCTTGGGCATAGCGAATCCACTCCACGGTCATGGCGTTCGGGCGGCTCAGGTCACCGACAATCACTGCGGGTTTCACACAGCGCGAACCATAGCTCTGCACCCAGCCGAACCGGGTGAACGCGTAGCCATCCAGTTGTTCGGCGAAGTACTCGACCATGTCGTTACGCTCGGCTTCACCGTGCACCAACACATCCAGGCCGAGATTTTCCTGCACCTCGACAGCGTGCTTGATCTCACTGTGCATGGCTTCGACGTATTCGGCGTGGCTCAACTTGCCCGCCCTGTACGACTGACGCGCCAGGCGGATCGACGCGGTCTGTGGGAACGAGCCGATGGTGGTGGTCGGGAACAGCGGCAAGTTAAGGCCGGCCCGTTGCTTTTCGATGCGCTGGGCAAACGGCGACTGGCGCTGGCTGTCCCGTGCAGTGATGGCCGCTACACGAGCTTGAACGGCAGGCTTGTGAATGCGTGGCGATGCAGCACGAGCTGCCTGCACCGCGCGGCTCGCAGCCAGGGCGGTGAGTACGCCAGGGGCTTCGGGCTGATCGACGGCCTTGGCCAGTAGCGCCACTTCCGCGCACTTCTGCACGGCGAAGGCCAGCCAGCTTTTCAGTTCGGCACCCAACTGATCTTCCCGCTCCAGGTCCACCGGGCTGTGCAGCAGCGAGCAGGACGGCGCGACCCACAGGCGATCGCCCAACTTCTCATGGGCATGCTGCAAGGTGGCCAGGGCTTTTTCCAGGTCGCAACGCCACACGTTTCGGCCGTTGACCACGCCCAGGGACAGCACCTTGTACGCTGGCAGGCGGTCGAGAATGGTCGGGTACTGGTCCGGCGCACGCACCAGGTCGATATGCAGGCCATCCACCGGAAGGTTGGCAGCCAGGCCAAGGTTTTCTTCCAGGCCGCCGAAGTAAGTGGCCACCAATTTTTTCAGCGGGTCGCGCTGGATCAGGTTATAGGCGCGCTCGAAAGCGTTCTTCCAATCCTGAGGCAGATCGAGCGCCAGGATTGGCTCGTCGATCTGCACCCACTCAACGCCCAATTCGGCCAGGCGCTGGAATATCTGGCCATACAGCGGCAGCAGTCGCTCGAGCAGGTCGAGCTTGTCGAAGTCAGCGCCCTTGGCCTTGCCCAGCCACAAATAGGTCAGCGGGCCGATCACCACGGGCTTGACGCTGTGCCCCAGGTCGAGGGCTTCCTGGACCTCTTCGAAGAGTTGGTCCCACGCCAGGTGGAATTGCTGATCGACGCTGAACTCCGGCACCAGGTAGTGATAGTTGGTGTCGAACCACTTGGTCATCTCCTGGGCAAGGGCACCGCCGCAGCAGCTGTCACTGACGCCACGGGCCATGGCGAACAAGGTATGCAACGTGGCCTGGCCATCCGCCGGGCGGAACCGCTCAGGGACCACACCGAACATCAACGAATGGGTCAGCACCTGGTCGTACCAGGCGAAATCACCGACCGGCAACAGTTCGATACCGGCTTGCTGTTGCAGCGCCCAGTGGGTGCTGCGCAAATCACGGCCAACGGCGCGCAGGCCGGCTTCGTCGAGCTCACCCTTCCAGAACGCTTCCTGCGCTTTTTTCAGTTCACGATCGCGTCCAATGCGCGGAAACCCGAGGGAATGAGCGACTGCCATGACTTACAACTCCGATGGTGTGATTGATGGCGGTCATTGTCGGCAGAGGGGCGTCTTGAGACAAACTCATTCTGTTCTAGATCATCACAAGATTTACTCATGTTCAGGTAAGCAGGATATTCGCGGCGCTATTGTTGATGTGTGGGGTGCCAGGGGCGCCGTCATCGCGGCCTCGCTGAGGCTCGAGCGCTCCCACAGGAGGCGGCATGATTCTTATGAACGGTCATACTTACGCCCTATGCTTAACGTGGCGCGCAAAATCCGCCGGCTAACCTTTCGATCTGTTCCAAGTGCGGGCACAATGCGTGTCCTTTTTTGGCAGGCACCGCCGCAGGCTCTCAAAAATGATCAAAACGCCGTACTACCTCATCGATAAACAGAAGCTTCTGGTCAACATGCAGAAGATTGCCTACGTGCGCGAACAGTCCGGCGCCAAGGCTCTGCTGGCGCTCAAGTGCTTTGCCACCTGGTCGGTATTCGACTTGATGCAGCAATACATGGACGGCACCACCTCGTCGTCGCTGTATGAGCTCAAGCTCGGTCGCCAGAAGTTCGAAGGCGAAGCGCACGCCTACAGCGTGGCCTGGGCCGACGATGAAATCGAAGAGATGCTGGAGAACTGCGACAAGATCATCTTCAACTCCATCAGCCAGTTGCAGCGTTTTGCCGAACGCAGCGAAGGCAAGACCCGCGGCCTGCGTGTGAACCCGCAGGTGAGCAGCTCTGACTACCTGCTGGCCGACCCGGCGCGCCCGTTCAGCCGCCTGGGCGAGTGGGACCCGGTGAAGATCGATGGCGTGATCGATCAGATCTCCGGCTTCATGTTCCACAACAACTGCGAGAACGGTGACTTCAGCCTGTTCGACAAGATGCTCGGCACCATCGAGGAACGCTTCGGTGAACTGCTGCACAAGGTCAAGTGGGTCAGCCTCGGCGGCGGCATCCATTTCACCGGTGAAGGCTATGCACTGGATGCATTCTGCGCACGGCTCAAAGCGTTCTCCGAGAAGTACGGCGTGCAGGTTTACCTGGAACCCGGCGAAGCGGCGATCACCAACAGCGCCTCCCTGGAAGTCACCGTGCTCGACACTCTCTACAACGGCAAGAGTCTCGCCGTGGTCGACAGCTCCATCGAAGCCCACCTGCTGGACCTGCTGATCTACCGCCTCAACGCCAAGCTGGCGCCGAGCGAGGGTGAACACACCTACATGGTGTGCGGCAAATCCTGCCTGGCCGGGGACATCTTCGGCGAGTATCAATTTGATCGTCCGCTGGCCATCGGCGATCGGCTGTCGTTCATCGACACCGCAGGCTACACCATGGTCAAGAAAAACTGGTTCAACGGCCTGAAAATGCCGTCCATCGTAGTGAAACAACTCGACGGTACAGTCGAGGTGGTTCGTGAATTTGGTTACGACGACTACCTGTCCAGCCTGTCCTGAGCTGGCGGATAAAGGAGAGATAAAGCAATTGAAAAAGAACGTTCTTATCATTGGTGCAGGAGGTGTCGCCAAGGTGGTGGCCCACAAGTGCGCGCAGCACAACGACGAACTCGGTCGTATTGCTATCGCGTCGCGCAACATCTCCAAATGCCAGGCCATCATCGACAGCGTCAAGGCCAAGGGTAGCCTCAAGGTTCCCGCCGATATCCAAGCCTTCGCGCTGAACGCCCTGGACGTGGAAGCGACCAAGGCCCTGATCCGCGAGACCGATTCGCAGATCGTCATCAACGTCGGCTCCGCCTTCCTCAACATGTCGGTACTGCGTGCCTGCATCGACACGGGCGTGGCTTACCTCGACACCGCCATCCACGAAGAGCCGGGCAAGGTCTGCGAGACCCCGCCGTGGTACGGCAACTACGAGTGGAACCACCTGCAAGAGTGCAAACAGAAGAACATCACCGCCATCCTTGGCGTGGGCTTCGACCCAGGTGTCGTCAACGCGTATGCCGCGCTGGCGCAGCAACAGCATTTCGACCGCATTGATTCGATCGACATTCTCGACGTCAATGCCGGCTCCCATGGCAAATACTTCGCCACCAATTTCGATCCGGAAATCAACTTCCGCGAATTCACCGGGCAGGTGTGGAGCTGGCAGAACAGCCAGTGGACCAGCAACACCATGTTCGAAGTCAAACGCACCGACGACCTGCCGGTAGTCGGTTCGCAGAACCTCTACCTCACCGGCCACGATGAAGTGCACTCGCTGTCGAAAAACCTCGACGTGCCCAACGTGCGTTTCTGGATGAGCTTCGGCGAACACTACATCAACGTGTTCACCGTGCTGAAAAACCTCGGCCTGCTTTCCGAACAGCCGGTCAAGACCGCCGAAGGCCTGGAAGTGGTGCCGTTGAAAGTGGTCAAGGCCGTGCTGCCCGACCCGTCTTCGCTCGCCCCGGGCTACACCGGCAAGACCTGCATCGGTGACCTGGTCAAAGGCACCAAGGATGGCCAACCGCGTGAGATGTTCATCTACAACGTGGCTGATCACGAAGAGGCCTATGCCGAGACCGACAGCCAGGGCATCTCCTACACCGCAGGCGTACCACCGGTAGCCGCTGCGCTGCTGGTGGCGCGTGGCGAGTGGGATGTGAAGCATATGGCCAACGTCGAGGAACTACCGGCCGAGCCGTTCCTCAAGGCGCTGGATGTGATGGGCTTACCGACTCGGATCAAAGACGAAAACGGTGATCGGGCCTGGGATGCGACGGCCTGATAGGCCATAGCTGACCGAGCAAAAGAATGCGCCCCAAGGGGCGCATTTTTTGTTTTGGCTCACCTACAGTTCGAAGAACAATGAGGATCAAAATGTGGGAGTGGGCTTGCCTGCGATGGCGGCGTGTCAGTCAAGGATTCTTCAACTGAACCACCGCTATCGCAGGCAAGCCAGCTCCCACACTGGTTGTGGGTTGCCCACAGAATCGGCACCAGGCATAGATCCCTGTGGGAGCTGGCTTGCCCGCGATGGCGACCTGTCAGTCAATGATTCTTCAACTGAACCACCGCTATCGCAGGCAAGCCAGCTCCCACACTGGTTGTGGGTTGCCCACAGAATCGGCACCACGCATAGAACCCTGTGGGAGCGGGCTTGCCCGCGATGGCGGCGTGTCAGTCAATTAATCTGTAACTGAACCACCGCTATCGCAGGCAGCCAGCTCCCACAGGGAGAACGATCTCAAAACACCGACCACCCAATCCGCTCACTCAACAATTCCAACGCCTTCATCCCCGCCAGCGAATTACCCGCTGCGTTCAGCTCCGGCGACCATACGCACACCGTGAACTGCCCCGGCACCACCGCGACGATCCCGCCGCCGACCCCGCTCTTGCCCGGCAGGCCCACGCGGTAGGCAAAATTGCCCGCCTCGTCATAAAGCCCGCTGGTGGCCATGATCGAGTTCACTTGCTTGGTCTGGCGCGCCGTCAGCACCTGCTCGCCACTGTGGGCACTCACGCCTTCATTGGCCAGGAAGCTGAACGCTCGGGCCAGGTCCAGGCAGCTCATCTGCAACGCGCAATAGTTGAAATAGCTGTGCAGCACCGCGTCCACATCGTTATGAAAGTTGCCGAACGACTTCATCAGGTAGGCCATGGCCGCATTGCGCGCACCATGCTGGGCTTCAGATTCGGCCACGACGCTGTTGACCAGGATCTGCGGGTTGCCCGACAGGCGCCGTACAAAGTCGCGCATCGACAGAATCGGCACGGCGAAGCGTGACTGGTTGATGTCGCAGATCACCAGCGCGCCAGCGTTGATAAAGGGGTTGCGCGGGCGGCCACGCTCGAATTCCAGCTGCACCATGGAGTTGAACGGCTGCCCCGAGGGCTCGTGGCCCAAGCGCTCCCAGATGGATTCGCCGCCATGGTCGATGGCCTGCACCAGGCTGAAGACCTTGGAAATGCTTTGCACCGAAAACAGCGTGTCTGAATCTCCAGCGCAGTAGGCCGTGCCGTCGTTGCCGTATACCGCGATGCCGAGTTGGTTGGCGGGCACGTCGGCCAGCGCGGGAATGTAATCGGCGACTTTGCCGAGGCCGATCAAGGGGCGCACTTCGTCGAGGATCGACTCCAGCAGCGCCTGCATAGCTTGTCCTGTCATCTTTGTTCGAATCAGTGGTAAACGAGGCGCGGAGGATACGTCAATGGGCGCGCAACACCCACACAATCTCTACCACCCGCTCGGCAATCACCACGTAGATCAGGATCAACAACAGTTGCAACGCCAAGTGATAACGCAACTTGGCCAGGCGGCGGATGCCGTCGCTGACGTTCAACAGCATCAGCACCGTGGACAGCACAATCAAGCCCCAGCCCGCGACGCTGGAGGCGAAGATACCGATCAGCAACTCGCGCGGTCCCACCAGCGCGTTGGTCCCCGCCGCAAACAACAACGCGCAGACCAACAGGTTTTTAACATTGTCGAAAATCTGCGTGCTCAGGTCGTTTTCCAGCAACGCCAGGTACCGCGTCCATAAAGTGCGCATGCTTGAGTACCGAGTGGGAAGGCTCGTCAATCAAGGTAGTTCAATTGTGGACGCTGTCGAGCTTTGGCCAGGCTCAGAAATACGCCACATCCGACACTTCTGCATCCAGCACATCCTGGGCCAACGCCCAGGCGCGATCCTTGGACTCCACCACCAGCAGCGGGTAACCCCAGGCCTTGCCGAACGTCACGGCAAAGGGCTTGAGGGCCAGGCGCTTGGCAGCGCTGGGCTCCACCTGGATCATGCCTTTGACGTAAGCGCGCAAGGCAGCCTTGTTTTTCTTCATCCAGATAGAAGCGCGCTTGCGCTCTTCGTGGGCGTGTTCGTGATTGTTCTCATCCACGGCTTTTTCGTGCAGCAGCAAGAAGGGCTGCTCACGCGCCAGCAGACGTTCGAATGTCAGGAAGGCGTCTTCCGGCGCTCCCTCGCTAGGCGCGTCGAAAAAGATTTTCACCACCGGGAAAGTTGAACTGTCGAGTCGCATGGCAAAGCTCCTTTGATGAGATTGGTTCTCATCATAGGGCGCGTGACGCTGGACAGCATTGCATAGAATAGCCAGAATATTTCGCAATCCAGCCAAGGCAGTTATCAGCATGGTTCATCACCGCCTCGACCAATACGACCCCTGCCGGGTCCGCGACGCCGCCGCGATCCCTCGCTCGATTGTTGCAGTGGGCGCCTCGAGTACGTCCGAACGCTGGGAACATACCCCTCACCACCATCAACACGGGCAATTGATCTACACCTTGCGCGGCGTGGTGCATTGTGTGATCGAGGCGGGTATCTGGATCGTGCCGCCGCAATGCGCATTGTGGATTCCCGGCGGTGTGACCCACGCGGCCCGTGGCGCTGGCGAAGCAGATGTATATTGCCTGTTGATCAGCCCGGACGCCGCCAGCGCCCTGCCCTGGCAATGTTGCACGCTGTCGGTGTCGCCATTGCTGCACGAATTGATCGGCAAGGCGGTCAGCTTCCCGCAGCTCTACGACGAAGACGGCGCCCCGGGCCGGCTGGTGGCGACGTTACTCGACGAGTTGGCCTTGGCCCCCCTCGAGGCCCTGCATTTGCCCATGCCCCAGGACCCTCGCTTGCATCGGCTGGCCACCAGCTTATTGGCCAACCCCGGCGACAAATCGACCCTGGGCGAATGGGCCGTGCGCATCGGCATGAGCGAACGCAGCATGACCCGCCTGCTGCTGGAAGAGATCGGCCTGAGCTTCGGTCGCTGGCGCCGGCAGTTGCATGTAATCCTTTCACTGCAGCGCCTGGCTAACGGCGAGAGTGTGCAGAGCGTGGCGCTGGACCTGGGTTATGAAAATGCCAGCGGGTTTATCACCATGTTCCGCAAGGCCATGGGCCAACCGCCGGCGCGTTACCTGGCAGACCGAGCCAGTACCGTCGGGCCGCACAGCAACGTGTCAACTATCGCCTTGACGTGAGGTTTTGATGATCGTTCCCACGCTCTGCGTGGGAATGCCTCGTGTGCCGCTCCGCGTCACGCTTAGGGACGCAGAGCATCCTGGGCTGTGTCCCCACGCAGAGCGTGGGAACAATCCACCCGACTCAGTTCTTGTAGTCGGTATCGGTACGCTCAAGCTGGCGCACCAGCGCATTCCAATGCCGCGCCACGCCCGGGCCTTCGCCATTGCTGAACACCTTGGCCTGCTGCTCGACCTTGGCCACCACCTCAGCCGGTGGGAAGATCAACGCGGCATTTCCCGCCGCCTGTGCCGCAATCTGGATGTTGCAGGCCCGCTCCAGGCTTTGTAGTTGCTGGAAGGCATGCTCGACGCTGACGCCGCCCGTCAACAAGCCGTGGTTACGCAGGATCATCACACTCTTGTCGCCCAAATCCGCCACCAGCCGTTCACGCTCGTCCAGGTCCAGCGCCACGCCTTCGTAACCGTGGTAAGCCACACGCCCCGAGAATGCTATAGCGTGCTGGGAGATCGGCAACAACCCCTGCTTCTGCGCCGACACCGCAATACCGTCGCGGGTGTGGGTGTGCAGCACCGCTTGCAAATCATGGCGTGCGCCGTGGATGGCGCTGTGGATCACATAGCCGGCGTAGTTGATCCCCAGGCCCGTAGGGTCATCGACAAGGGTGCCGTCCAGATCGACCTTGACCAGGTTGGAGGCGCTGATTTCGTCGAACAATAGCCCGAAAGCATTGATCAGGAAATGCGCCTCGGGCCCTGGCACCCGCGCCGAGAAATGCGTGTAGATATGATCGGTCCACTTGTACAACGCCGCCAGTCGGTAGGCCGCGGCCAACTTGACCCGCACCTCCCACTCTTGCGGTGTGACCCGCTGGCGCACATTGCTCAAGACACTGGAAATCGGCGTGACGCTACTCATGGCAAATCTTCCTGGATGACCTAAGGGACTTCCAGGCAAGACTAGGGGATGGTCATAAATAATAAAAAGCACATTTTAATCTAAGCTAATTATTATATTTTTTTATAAAAAGTAGCAGTGGCAGCTTTCAGGCCGCCACAGGATCTCGTTCCTTTTCCACCGATCAACTCAGAAGGTTCAACGCCCGTTGTTGAGTTTCTCGTTGATTGCATCCGTTTGCCGTTCAATGTCCTTGATCGAGGTCGGCGTCACGACTTTGTCGATGGTGTCAGTCTTGGGGTTCGCAGGTTCAAGCGTCTGCCCTTTGGTGGCCTGGGCATTACCTTTTTGCGCATCTTCAGAGCTGACGGGGTCGGGGGTTTTATCGGCGGTTTTACGATCAGTCACAGTGCAATCCTCCTGGCAGTGGCAGGCCCCTGAGATGGCGGCCCTATGCAGCAGAACCCTGCGAATCCGGATTGGTTCAAGTCAATTGCCTCGCCTCACCACTGGGCAAAAAAGCGCAAAAAAATTTAAACCTTTTACCCGCCTCTCGATTCAACAGTCAGGTAACGGCATCCCGCCATTTCCAAGGAGAGACACCATGAAAACTCGACTGATGAAACCGATGGGCCTTACCTTCATGCTGATTGCAGGCTCGATTTCCACCGCGATGGCGGCGACCTCCAACGACTTTGTCGACAACGCCGCCGAGGGCGGTATCACCGAGGTGGAAGCGGGCAAACTGGCCCTGGAAAAAAGCAGCTCGGCGGACGTAAAGACCTTCGCCCAGCATATGGTCACAGACCACACCAAGGCCAATCAGGAACTGATGGCCCTGGCGAAAAAACTCGATATCGAAGTACCCGATGATGCCGCGCTCACCGACCAGGCGAAGAAAGCCATCCTGGAAATGCGCGATGAATCCTTCGACAAGGCCTATGCCAACAACCAGGTAGCGGCCCATGAAAAAACCGTCGAACTGTTCAAGAAAGAAGCGGCCTCCTCGGACAATCCCGAGCTGAAAGCCTTCGCCACCAAGACCCTGCCCACCCTTGAAGCCCACCTGAAAATGGCCAAGGAACTGCAAACCAAATACGCCCATTAATCCATCCATGACCCAAGGAGACACTCGACCATGAGCTCGCAACTCAACGGCAAGCACATCCTCGTCATCACCTCCAACACCGGCATCGAGCGCGACGAGTTGCTCAAGCCTCTGGAGACGCTGCGTGGCTACGGCGCGACCGTAACGCACGCCTCCAGCAAAGGGGGCACAACCCAGACATTTGTCGGCGACACGGAAAAAGACCAGACCGTGGAATCCGACGTGCAACTGTCGGATGTTGTCAGCGCCGACTTCGATGCGCTGGTCATCCCGGGCGGTACAGTGAATGCCGATACACTGCGCCAGGATGCCGCCGCGCTGCGCTTGATCAATGAGTTCGTGCAGGCCGGCAAGACCATCGCGGCGATCTGCCACGGGCCATGGACCCTGATCGACGCTGGCGTGGTCAAGGGCAAAACCCTGACCGCCTATAAAAGCGTGCGCATCGACCTTGAAAACGCCGGCGCTGCCGGCGTGGTGGATGCCGAGGTTAAAGAGTGCCAGGCCAATGGCTGGACCTTGATCACCTCGCGCACGCCGGACGATCTACCGGCGTTCAATGAGGCGATTGCCAAGGCCGTCGGCGGCTGATCGGTTGACCGCAATGAAAACAGGCGCCCCATGGGCTAATGCCAGTCAGTTAAGAGCTCGAGCAGACAACCAGTGACTTGTGGCGAGGGAGCTTGCTCCCGCTGGACGCGTAGCAGTCCCATTTTTGGGGCCGCTTCGCGCCCCAGCGGGAGCAAGCTCCCTCGCCACAGTTACCGATTCTGTCTTAACTGACTGGCATTAGCCCCATGGGGGCCTGTTTTTTATCACTTACCGTTTCAGCTTTTACGCTGCTGCGCCATTTCACGCTTGGGTCCGAACATCGCCCACGCAATCAACCCCAGCAACGGCACGAACACCAGCACCACGACCCACAACCCCTTGGTCTCCCATCCGCCAGTGCTGCGCAAAACGATATTGATCGCCCAGAGTTCCAAGAGCAGCAGAACCACCGCCAATACGATCCAGATATATTCAATTTGCATGATTCACCTCCTGAAGTCTAAGCGTTAGGTCAAGCAGATGCCCCAAGGGTTCCATTAGAATTTTCCTGGCCACACTTTCTGGCCGCCCGTTGCGCTGGAGCGTCAGCAACCGGTTGTGCGTTGTGCAATCTCAACGCGGCCCGACCATGCAAGCTGCACGACCTCCAAGCATACAAAAAAATACAACCAACTGATTTATAAGATAATTTTTAACCATAAAAGTTGGTACGCCTGATGCAACCTTCCTCACCACGAGGCGTGCACTTCGACACGCCCGCATACCCCCCCGTGAGGTTACCTATGAATGCCATCGACCTGCTAAAAGCCGACCATGAACGCGTCAAGACCCTGCTGACCCAGTTAAGCGAATCCACTGAACGCGGGGTAAAAAAGCGTACCGAGTTGTTGGCCAAACTCGAAATGGAGATCACCCTGCATACCCAACTCGAAGAAGAGATCCTCTACCCCGCGTTCAGGAAAGCTGGTGGCAAGGAACAGGACATCATGTACCACGAAGCCAAGGAAGAGCACCGTACCGTCGACTCGCTGGTACTGCCGGACTTGAAGAAAACCGACCCCTCGTCCACCGAGTTTTCCGGTCGCGTCAAAGTGGTCAAGGAGTTGCTTGAGCACCATATCGAAGAAGAAGAAACCGAGATGTTCCCTCAGGCCAAGAAACTGCTGGGTAAAGCGCTGCTCGAAGAGCTGGGAGCCGAGATGGAAGCGATGAAGGCCGCGCACAAAAAAGCCATGGCGAAAAAACCGCTGGCGGCGTAACGGCTACCTCCTCGCAGCAAGGTTCGCGCGACAGTGACCCACAGGCCCTGTCGCGCTATCGATTTGCACCGATGATTTCTCCTCGCTCACTCAGCGATCCGGCCGACCGAGCCGGCCTGGCGCCCCATGCTAGCGTGCCATTGCCCTTGGCAGTGGCCGGGGGCTTTCAGGAGATTCATCACAATGGACACGCACTCCCCCACCTATACCCACCTGTTCAAAGAGGACTGGCCCCTGCTGTGTTCGGCCTCTTCCATGGCGGCAATCGACTCCCCGATCGCCTACCTGAAGGCGTTATACCTGTTTGCCCAAGCGCTGGAAAAAAGCGGTAAAGGCAAACAGCCCAAGATCACCCTCGACCGGCGACGCCCCGAACTCAAGACACTGCCCCTGGACGAACGCGGCCTCAGCGCTGTGATTCCTCAACTCTCGATGATCAACGAAACCCTGTCCCGCCAGATCGACGCTCATCTCAAACAAACCCGCCGTGAATACCGCGGCCGCTCCCTTGATGAGGTGCTCGGCAGGCAACGCTTCCCCTTCGTGCTGCCGTTCGAACGCGCGCATCGCCAGTGCTGGCTCGGTTTGTCCGGCGGCAAGCCACAATTGGGCGAACTCAGTTACCGCATCAGCCTCAAGCTGCCCACCAGCCAGCGCGCGCAAAACACTTACGGCGTGGTCCGGCACGAGGCCTATGAAGCGCAACGTTTGCTGTCCGGGCTGAGCCCTGCCCAGCAGGTGTTATTGACCGAGCCTTTGTTAATAAGAACGGGAGACGTACAGGCAGAAGATTTTTTTACCCAGCACTATGGTACCCAGGAGCAGCCCCTTGAGGAGTTGTCCCACTGGTTGCAGAAAACCGGACTCACCGCCGATCAGACCGAAGCGCTACTGGCCTGCGGCAAGTATGTGCCGATGCTGTCGAGCAATGTTCTGGCAAGCGCCCTGCCAACGCCGCCGGCCAAGCTGCGCCTGCACAACGGTGCCGCGTACGTGAACGGGCCGATCACCGAGGCCGGCGCGACCCAGTCGCCCCTGTCGATCAATGCGCAGGACAAGGATGGTGCGCGCCTGCTCAATACCTCATGGGAACGTTACCAGCGCCTGCACCGAATGATCCGCCTGCAACGCTGGACGCAATTGCCCTTCGACGCACTCGACGCCCTGTCGACGAGCGTGGTGCGGCGTGAACACGAGGGCGACCCGGCGCAGCCCGCCAACGACAATACCCTGCGCGCACTGGGCGTCTATCGCTATCTGGAGCGCCGCTACAGCCTGTCATTGCAAGCCTTTGCCGCCGTGCTGGATGAGATACCGGTGTGGGCACCCGGCACTCGTCTGTCGCTGTACGACCAGCTGTTCAATCCCGGCCCGTTGCCAGGCCAGGCATTGACGCTGGACAGGCCGACCCTGGCCTTGAGGGAGGAAATCCCGACAACCCTGCGCCACCAGCTCTGCACCGGCCTGCACCTGAGCGACACCCCGGCCTCGTTGCACTGGCTGATCAAGCAGGCCCGCCTGCATCTACCCGCTTCTTGCCCGACGCTTACGTTTTATAGCGCGCTGTATCGCCAAACCCGGATCGCGCGGTTGTTCGGGCTGTCAGTGCTCGACAGCTACCATGTGGCGGCGCTGCTGGGCGGTAAGGATTACACCGCACAACTGGTCAACCCGAGCCTGCGTCGCTCCGGCGTCAATGCCCCTGCCGACCTGCTCGATGTGCTGATGCAAATGGACTGGCTGGTCCGCTGGCTCAACGACACGGGTCAAACGGTTGATCAGCTTCGCCGCCAATTGCTATTGGATGCCCAATCTCCACCGCCCCACGTGCAGACGTACATCACCCAACTCGATGAGGTGGTCGAACTGACCCGGCATGGCCTGTTGGCGCAAGAAGACCTCGCTGACCTGTCATTGCCCCAGCCCGAGCCTGACACCAAAGCGGCGCCCATTGCCTGGCATGCCCTCATCGTACAAGGGCTGCTGCACAGCCAACCGCTGCTCAAGCCCGCGCCGCCCAAAGAACTGCCCAATGGGCTGGTGCAGCTTATCGAAGCCCAGACCCTGAGCCTCGACCCAGAAGGCAACACGGCTCTGCACAGCGATGCCAAACAGGCAGTGACCAAGAAGCTGGGCGCGTTCTACCAACAAATGCAGCCGCTGAAAGCAAAAATCGACACGCTGCTCAACGCTCCCTCACACCTTGCCGGTGACCCCGCCGCGTACCTGCAATGGCGCAAACTCGTGGTTCGACAAATTGCCCGAACCGCCACTGCCGAATCCACCACGGAGCTGCACAAAAATGTATTGCTGAGCCTGCCGGATGCCGAAGTGTCCTTGGGGCTGGCAGTGAGTCGTGAGGCCTTGCAGACCTTCGTGCTCCATCCGCACTGGCTGAGCCCGGACCACACCGCGGCCTCGCTGCTCAAGCTGACGCTGAGCACGCTGTACCTGCTGCAACGCTTTGCCCATTGCCTGAGCACCTACGGGCTGGCCCAGGACAGCGTGCTCGCCTATTTGCAGTGCGCCAATTCATCCTCCGTCGAAGGCTCCGCCGTAACTGACGATGGGGCTTGCACCTCGCAACTGGCCGCATTGCTCAAGTGGGATGTCGATGAAATCAACCTGCTCGTTGAATACCTGCCTGCCAAACAGGTGAAGACCCTGGCCGACCTGGACTGGCTCCTGCGTTGCCATGAAGCCGTCAGGCTCACCGGCCTTTCCGCCAGCGCCTTGCTCAAGGCTGCCGACCTGCATGCCACCTTGATGAATGAAGACTGGCAACACGTTGGCTCGGCATTGATCGCCACAACCCCCTAACCCCGTTGTATTTCGCCTGGCTCAAGGAATGACCATGTCTGACACCCTCACCCAACACCTCAACGAACACCTGCGCGACGCGATGCTGGGGTTCTACCTCAACAGCGTGCTGCCTGAAGACACGGCAGTGGCCGATACCGTCAAGACCGTAGACGATGTCTATACCTATTGGCTGCTCGACCCCCAGGTCAGCCATACGGTGCCTACCACCCGTGTCGCCAGCGCCATTGCCAGCCTGCAGCAGTACATCACAGGCATTTACCTGGGCCTGGAGCCCGGCTACGACGAACAGGGCATGAGCGCTGACGAGCAGAGCGAGTGGCGAGACCAGTTGCTGTCCTATTCACTGTGGCGTGCCCACCAGCAACTCCAGCACTACCCGGCCACCTACCTGAGCCCTGCATTGCGCCATGACAAAAGCGACAACTTCAGGCAACTGGAGAACCAGCTCAACCAATTTCGCATCGAGCCTGCGCCGCTGCAGACAGCCGTCCACAGTTACCTCAGCCGCTTCGAAGCACTTGCCAACATCAAGACCCTCAATGGTTATATCGACGGTGATAAAGACAGCTTTGCCAGCAGCACTTATTACTTCACCGGCAAGTCCAGTCCGGAAAACACCTATTACTGGCGCACGCTGAAAATGGCCTCGGGCAACGCGGCCACTCCGCCAGCCTGGTCCTCCTGGCAAAAGATCCCGCTGTCGATTGACGATAACGTCCCCGAACAGACGATTCGCCCGGTGGTGTTCAACGGGCGCCTCTTCGTGGTGTGGGCCCAATGCATCAACCCGACATCGTCGTCGAGGGACATCACCCCGATCGGGCGCGGTGATGTCGAATCGGAGAGGGAATACCAACAACGGCTGGAAACCCGGATAAAGACCACCTATCTACAGTTGCGCTTGTACTTTTCCTATAAAAAACTGGATGACAGTTGGAGCGTACCGCAGGCCTGCATCCAGGAATACAGCCTGGCACGGGGCCTTGACGACTTGAGCTCGGAAGACCTGATGAGTGCCACTGCGTCCATCGCCGTACTCGATTCAAAAAGCCAACCGCCGTCGCTGTTCCTGGGCCTGAGCGCACAGCCGAACCATCAAACGGCTTCCTCGCACAACGGCGTGCATCGGCATTTCTTTCAAGCGGTACGGCTGGATCAACATTTCAACGTCCATTGGCTGGAAACCCTGGGCAGCACCCGGCGGATGTTCTCCTGGCATAAAGAGTCTGAACTGGCCGGGCGGTACCAGGCCCTGTTCGGGCACCACAACAGGTCGAGATTTCAATTCAGGGCGCCCGAAACGGTCCAGGTCAAAGTTCACTCCCTGACCAACGACGCGCCCCATGGCACCACCCATGGCTGGAATTACGAAGACAATCAACAGCATATCCGCAGTCTTTCGGCTGAGAGCGATATCCGGTTCAACCGAACGACGTCAGTACTGGAGGTCACCACCCGCCTGGCGAAACGCTTCGAACCGCACCGCACTGTCAGGTTCAGCAAGGCAGACGCAATGGCCAATTTGACCATCACCCTCAGCAGCAGCGGTCCTGCCCAGAACGAGATGCTGGCGTTAGGCCCCACCGCCGAGATTTTCCTGGAGAGCGCCAGGCTGGCAACCTTCTCCAACGTGCGCATCGACTTGACCCTCAAGTGCAACGAGACCGGCGTCAGCTATGCCCAATTCATAAAAAATGCAGCGAATCAGCCGACGACCTTTACCCTGCCGCAGATTGAAAAAGATCAAGAAACCCCGAAAAGCGCGACATTCAATCTGCGCGACCAACGCATTAGCCAAGAAGCCTTCGATTATTTTTTCAATACGCCGGACGCCACCTATACCGTCATTCTCTCGTTCTACAACAATCAAGCGGAGTCCAGCAGCCATGCCTACGACTTGGTACTGGACAAGGTCCAGGTCCAGCAGAAACAACGCCTGTACAAACCCGTGTTGATGTATCCCAGACAGGGAGACAGCGCTTTACCGGAAAGCCCTCATCGCAATAACACGGTACTCGTCGGCCTGGCAGACGCCTCTCGGCGCACCCTGCGCGACACGTTCACTGAACTCTCCGAAACGCACACGCTTGAGGCGCAGATCGAACTCTCCCCCTCGACCTTGCACCCCTACGACGAGGACTCCACTGACACGACGGCTTCCACATTGACGCTGATTCACGGCGTGTTGCTACTGGAAAGCGATGTGCATTACCCCGACCCCATCATCCTGGGCTACGCGCTGAAAACCGCGACTTTCACCCTGCCGCCCGATAACAGCACCCCCATCATTCCACTGGCTCCGTTTATCCGGCGACTCGCTACCCCGCCCTATGGCACGGCAGAGTTCATCGACTTCAGCGGGTCCACTATCGAGTCTCTCGATAAGCCTGAAAACAAACGAGCGCCCATACGCACCAACACCTGCGTGGCCGGGCTGCTGGCAAAAACCGCGGGCGCAGGTTTGCATGAGCTGTTTGCGTTGGCGCCGGATGCCTGGCGCGAGCCGCCCTTGCTAGGCGAGAAAAAGCCCAGTCCACTGGACTTTCACGGCCCCCATGGCACCTATTACTGGGAGTTGTTTCTTTACCTGCCCTGGCTGTTGGCACAACGCCTGAACCAGGAGCAACAATACGCCGAGGCCGAAACGTGGATACGCTACGTGTTCGATCCCGTACACCCATCCGGGTTCTGGCGCCTGCCTGCGCTGCTTACCAGTGCGCCACAACGCCACGACGTCTCGTCCGTGTCCCACCCATTGGCGACAAGCAGCGCGGTACATTTTCGTCAGGCGCTGTACCTGCTGTACGTCGACATCCTGCTCAATCGCGGGGATGCGGCCTACCGGCAAATGACCCGTGACGGCCTGGCCGACGCCAAGTTGTGGTACATCCGCGTCAAGGGCTTGCTCGGGCCAAGGCCGCCGCTCAACCCGGTCGATCCCTGGGCAGCCACGACCCTGGACAAACTGCAAAACCCTTCCACGCTCGACAGCACGACAGTACCTGCGGGCACCTCGCGGCTGTGTCGGTCCCTGAGCCCTGATTTGCTGCTGCGCTGGGACAAGATCGAATCTCGCCTGCACAACCTGCGCCATCACCTGGATCTGACCGGCAAACCCTTGAGTCTGCCGCTGTACGCCGCGACCCTGACGCCTCAAACGCTGCTTGCCGCGTACCAGCAAGGGGCGGTCGGCGCCAGCCTGCGCCCGTCCCTACGCACCGCCCAGGCCGCGCACTATCGCTTCCAGGTGCTGCTGGGACACGCCTTGCAAGCGGTCGACAACCTGATCCAGTTGGGGACGACCTTATTGTCGTTGTTCGAACGCAAAGAGCAGGCCCAGTACCTGGAAACCCAGCAGCAGCAAGCCTGGGACTTGGCGAGGCTGGCCGTCGAGCAACAGGCCCAGGCCGTACAGTTCGATGCGAGGAACCAGGAGGCGCTGTTGGCAGGACGCCGCATGGTCGAAGCGCGGGTGGCGTTCTTCGAACAGCAGCTCAAGCGAGGCATCAGCCCGGCCGAGGCCCAGGCCACCCAGGAGTACCAGGACAGTGCGCGCTGGGACACCGCCGCCGCCGTGGCACAAGCCGGCGCGGGGCTGGCGATGCTGATACCGAATATTTTTGGCACCTCCAACGGCGGCGTGCGCTACGAGGGCGCTTTTCACGCCCTGCACGCGGCGTCCCAAGGCATTGCCAATGAAAAGCGCGCCAACGCTGCCCACCTGGACCGCACCGACCTGTTTGCCCGACGCGCCGCCGAGTGGGCCCATTCGCTTGAACAGGCACGCCTTGAGCTGGCCCAGGTCGACGCGCAACTGCAGGCTTATACCGAACAGCAAGCCCATACCCGCTTGCAACTGGGCCTGGCCCAGACCAGCCTGACCCAGGCACGAAGCCTGTACGACCAGCTCGGCAAACGCTTTACCAACGCCCAACTGTATCAATGGCTCAATGGCCAACTTTCCACTTTCTACTACCAAGCCTATGACTCGACCCTGTCGCTGTGCCTGGCGGCCGAGGCCTGCTGGCAGGAAGAACGGGCTCAGTGGGACAAGCACTTCATTCAAACCCAGCATTGGACCCATCAATATCGCGGCTTCAGCGCCGGCGAAGCGCTCAAGCAAAATCTACTGAGCATGAGTAACGCCTACGTCACCCACAACGAACGTTTGCTGGAGATCACTAAAACCGTGTCGCTGCGCCATCTGCACAGCCAAGACCCGATGGCCACGCGCGACATGCCCTGGGCCGCGCTTAAAGCCGACCTGGTAAAAACCGGCACCTTGACCTTTGAACTGACCCTCAAGCTGTTTGACGACGACTACCCAGGCCATTACCTGCGGCGTATCAAGCACGTCAGTGTGTCCCTGCCCGCCACGCTGGGCCCCTATGAAGACATCAAGGCCATCCTGACCCAAACCGCCAATACCACGCACGTCACCCCAGCGACCAGACACACCGAAGCCGCGGTAAAAAAAGACCTGCGCGCCAAACAGCAAATCGCCCTGTCCAGCGGGCTCAACGACAGCGGATTGTTCACCTTGAACTTCGACAGCGACGAGCGTTACCTGCCGTTCGAATACACAGGAGCGATCTCCACCTGGCAACTGACCTTTCCCAACCATGCCCGGCAAAACGCTCTGCTCGAATCCCTCACCGATATCATCGTGCACCTGCGCTACACCGCTAAAAACACCGGAGGTCAACGATGAGCGTGCAGCCGCCCGAACTCTTGGAACCGAAGATTCCGGCGCTGCCCAAGGGCGGTGGCGCCATCCAGGGCCCCGGCGCGCAATGGGGCGCCGTGGGCACACGGGGTGAGGCGTGCCTGGAGGTGCCCTTGCCCATTTCGCCGGGCCGTGGCTTCACGCCGGCCCTGAGCCTGGGTTATCGCAGCGCCCTAGGCAACGGGCCCTTCGGCCTCGGCTGGGCGATGTCGGCAGGCGCCATCAGTCGTGATACCCGCAAAGGCGTACCGGCCTACGGTGATGACGACCGTTTCATCAGCCCCCAAGGCATCGACATGATCCCTGAGCGTGATGCCGACGGCGAAATTCAGGCCACGACCTGGGACCACTATAACGGCCTGGTCCTGGACGAACCCCACCGAGTGGTGCGCTATTTTCCGGTGATAGAAGCGCGCTTCGACCGTATCGAGCATTGGTCTTGCGACAGCGACAAGGCCGGGTTCTGGTTGGTTCAGGGGGCCGACGGCTGCGTGCACCTGTTCGGCAAGACTCTGATCGCGCGCTGTGCAGACCCGAACGACGATCTACGTGTTGCCCAATGGCTGTTGCAGGAAAGCCTCAACCCCCTGGGTGAGCAGATCTATTACCACTACAAACACGACAACCAGCCGCCAAGCGCCGCCAGGGACTATCGCGCCCAGCGTTATCTGGCGCGGGTGTGCTACGGCAACCTCAAGCCCCTTGAGCACCTGGCGCTGTGGCGCGCGGACGCCCTCGCTGACAAGCAATGGCACTTCGAACTGCTGCTGGATTATGGTGAACGCCACACCGGCCTGAGCCAAGTGCCGACCTATGCCGAACAACACGCCTGGCCGGTCCGCAACGACCCGATCAGCAGTTATGCCTATGGCTTTGAACTCGGCACCCTGCGGCGGTGCCAGCAAGTGCTGATGTTTCATTACTTCCCCGACGAGCCGAGCCTGGGCGCCGAGCCGGTGCTGACGCGGCGTCTGTTGCTGGAGTACACCCATCGCCACGCCATCGGCAGTTGCCTGAACGCCGTGCACAACCAGGCCTTTGACGCCCAGGGGAACGCCAGTGCCTGGCCGCCTCTGGAACTGGCCTACAGCGCCTTCGTGCCGACGCTGGACGCCGCGCGCTACCAAGCGTTCGACGCCATGGCGGGCATCAACGACGGGCAGCATTATCAACTGGTGGACCTGTACCGCGACGGTTTGCCGGGCATCCTGCACCGCACCGATAAAAGCTGGTATTACCGCGAGCCGCTCAGGGCCCCCGGCCCGGCCAGCAGCAATGCGCTGATCTATGGCCCATGGCAGGCCCTGCCACGCATCCCCCTCGCCGATACCGTCCAAGCCACGCGCCAGGCACTGGCGGATCTTGACGGCGATGGGCATCTGGAATGGGTGGTGGCGCAACCGGGGCTGAGTGGTTTTTTCAGCCTCGACTCGCAGCGGCAATGGTCGGGTTTCGTGCCTTTTGCGGCGATGCCCCAGGAGTTTTTCCATCCCCACGGGCAACTGGCCGACCTGATGGGCAGTGGGAGGCTGGACCTGGCCTTGATCGGCAGCCGTAGCGTGCGCCTGTATGCTCAGCGCCAGGACGGCGGGTTTGATCCTGGCCAGGAGGTGCGCCATGCGCCCGACGATGAGGGGCTACCCACCCTCAGCCATTCTCCGGCTGAATTGATCGCCTTTTGCGACCCCCTGGGCAGCGGCCAACAACACCTGGTGCGTATCCGCCATAACGAAATCAAATGCTGGCCCAACCTCGGCCGTGGACGCTTCGGCAAAGGGTTTGTCTTCGCCACACTGGCGTTCGACCACGCCAGCTTCGATGCCGCCCATATTCGCCTCGCCGACCTGGATGGTTCAGGCGCGGTGGACCTGATTTACCTGGCGCCTGAACACGCACAGATCTATATGAACCGCGCCGGCAGCGGGCTGGCATCGGAGCCACTGACATTGCCTTGGCCCGAGGGCGTGCGCCATGACGCGACGTGCCAGGTCAGCTTTGCCGACCTTCAAGGCCTGGGCTGTTCCAGCCTGATCCTGAGCGTGCCGCACATGACCCCCCAGCACTGGCGGTATGACTTCGTCAGTCTCAAACCGTATTTGTTAACCGCCACGCTCAACAACCGGGGGGCCACCACCCAGCTGAGCTACCGCAGCAGCGCCCAGGAATGGCTCGACGAAAAACAGCACTGGCAAACCCTGGGAGTGCCCCAAGGCAGTAGCCTTGCGTTCCCAGTGCAGGTGGTCAAGCGGCAACAGCAAAAGGACCTGGTCAGCGGCAACCGCTCCACCCAGTATTTTCGTTACCGGCAAGCCTGCTATGACCGTGAGGAGCGCCAGTTCCTCGGCTTTGGCCTGGTGTTGCACACCGAGCAACCCCCTACGGCCGATGCGCAGCCTGGGGTGTTGACAAAACGCTGGTTCCACACCTTTGAGCCCTCGCAGGAGGCTTTTTACCCGGGCGACCCACAGGCGCCCGCGCTGGGGCCAACCCTGCTGGGCCAGTTGGAGGCCGGGCGCACAGGAGACACGCTGATCGCCACGCCCGTCGCAACCACCCGCCGCGCGATGCAGCGTGCATTGGCGGGGAGCCTGCTGCGGGAAGAGGTTTATGCCGCCGCCGATTCGCCACCACAGGCAGTGCCGTATTCGGTGCAGCAACAGCGCTATCTCATACGGCAATTAAGCCCGTCGGCCAAGGCCGGCGAACCGGCGGTGCTGCTGCCACTGTTGCTGGAGTCGCTGACCTGTCGCTACGAGCGCCAACCGGACGACCCGTGCTGCCGGCACATCCTCAATCTGCGCTGGGACCGCTACGCCGGCAATCTGCACAGCGTGGTGGTCGACTATGCCCGTCGCAGGACAGCCAGCGACTCCCCACCGCCCGGGCCAGCCCACCAGCAGCAGTGGTGGCGTGACGCACACGACTCAGCGCAGCAGACGTATTACCTCAACGAAACCCGCGCCCGCTTCATTCACCTGGACGCCGCGCAGCGCTGGCGCTTGCACTTGCCCTACCAGCAACGAAGCAACGTGCTGGTGCTGAGCAAAGAGGCGTTAGCGATTGAAAAAATAAGCTATGAACACTTCATCGCGCAGGGCCCGTCCGATCCATTGGGAACAGCGGCCGAACGCAGGCTGGGGGGGCTGTCGGTGCAGCACTACTGCGTGGCGGAGCACACCGAACCCTTGCCGGCCGGCACCGCGAGTTTTCAGGCGCTGCCTGCCTATATCGAGACGGCCGAACTCGATCAGCAAGCGCTGGAGGTATATGAGGGCCGCACTGTCACTGCTACGCTCAGTGCACAGCACTATCGGGCCATGGCCGCGTTCCTGTCACCGGACCCCGGGCAGGACGAGGCCATCACCCTGTGGTCCCTCGGCCAGGGTTACACCCGCTACGGCCAGGCCGAAATGTTCTATCGGCCTCGTCGGCATCAGGCGAGCCTGAGCCATGGGTTCACGCAGTCCGAGTACGACCGCTATGGGCTGTACATCATCAAAGTGCAATTGGCGGACGGCTGCACGACCCAGGCGCAGTACGACTACCGCCTTGGCCTGCCGGTGACGGTGACTGACGCACAGCGTACACAACGCTACGCGCACTACGACGCCCACGGGCAGCTGCTGGCGACCGGCCTCAAGGGTGAGGAGCAAGGAAAGCCCGTGGGCCATGACGCCCCTACGCCCTTCATCCGCACGCCCGATACGGGCCCGGCGCAGGCCCTGGCTGATCCGAAGGCGGCGTTGCTCAACGCTCAAAGCGCGTGCTTCTACGACGTGTTCAGTTGGATGGGGCGCATTCCACCCGCCAGCATCCAGGCGCAATGGGTAAGCAACGGTTACCTGCTGCCCAGCGGGCATATTCGTGCCTCGGCGTTGGCACGCCTGAACAGCCTGAGCGCTGCGCTCCCCCATCATCAAACCCTCAAGCGCATGATTCAGGCGGCCAGGCAAGTGCCGGTGCACGTCGTGGTACTGCACGCCGACCGTTGGCAAGGCACGTCGCAAACGGCGCAGATCCAGGTAGCCCTCGCCTTCAGCGACGGCTTTGGCCGCGTGCGGCAAACCCAGGAAAAGGCGCAACCGGGCCCGGCCTTTGCAGTCGATGACGCCGGTATGTTGAGCGCGGGTGCCGAGCCAACCGATGCCACTCGCCGTTGGCGGATCAGCGGCCGTGTGGAGTATGACAATCAGGGTTGCCTGGCGCGCACCTGGCGACCTTATTTTGCCGACCGTGCCGGCTATATCGACGATGCGGCCTTCAACACCTTGCGTCCCAGCGAGCAGCACTTTCATGACGCGTTGGGGCGCCCGGTACGCGTGCTCAATGCCAATGGCGACACGCGGCGCCAGACCTACCACGCCTGGTACAGCATCGCTGAAGACGAAAACGACACGCACGCGCCGGCCTGACAACAGAGCCGGGCCGTTACAAGGCCCGCGCTCCTTGGCCTGACGTTGCGCGTATTAACGGCGGTGAGGGTCCATCACCCTGACCGCCCGATAGTTAAGCCCACTGATGTGCTGGATCATCACCCGATAGGCGCCACGACCGCGCTGCCCGCGATAACGCGGCAAGTCAAAACTGCGGACATTCTGCCCACCCGCCATGGCATGGCCGGTATGAAAATCCAGTGTGCGGTCTTCCAGCCGATCAATCACCCTTCTGAGAATTTCACCTCCGGGGCCATGTAATTCATTCTGAATAGGTGTGACGTCAATCTGGAGGGGCTCAGGCACCAGCCCGGAGGAAGGTCCCGGGCTTACCGGCTGCGCGGCGGGCACCTCAGAAGCGGAGCCTCTGCGGCCCACGCTCGTGACCCTGGTTTGCGGTTGTACTTCGGTGTGGGTCAGCCCAGCCGCTGGCAGCGGGCTGGCGCCCACTTTGCGTGCCGGGGCGCGCAGTTCTATGCCTACAAACCCCAACCTGGCAAGCGTAAAGCTAGGGTTACGCTCCGTTCGTGAGGCTGTTTCAGCCCGGTCCCGATGCTCGGTGGGCCCAACGTACCCATAAAGACCGCCCCGCGCTGCCGGGGTCAGCCCGTAGGACAGACTCTTAGTGTCAGCGGTAGCCAGACGGTGTTCCAGGAAAAATTCCGCCAACTCGCTGACTTCATGTTCGGTAGCGCCCTGTCTGCGGCCCAGCTCTTGCGCACCGACCGTTACGGACTGCTCATAGAACGCTCTGCGCTGAACGTCAGTGGTGCCTAATCGCTGAAGCGCGTAAAGCGCCACGCCCACCACACCTGAAATCAGCCCGAAATAAGCCAGTTCAGCCCTATAGCCTATCTCTACCCCTACTCCGTGCCCGATCAACAACACCAGGAGCAGAACCGTCACCACCTCCAGCATCGAGCGGCGCTGCAAACCGTCTTCGTCTACATAACCCATGGGGTTGTTCCCCACCATCGCATACAGGTTCAACCCATCCACATCCCCCGCCGGGTCAGCGCTGATCCACCGCAACAACCACGGCGCGTAGTACCTGAAGCCGTAGTAATACAGCCCGCTGGCGTCGCGCTCCTTGCCCGAATAACGTCGGGTTTTATAGTTCGCCTCCAAGGCATTTTTTGCCGCCCACCAGGCAGTTGCGCCGAAGGGGTAATAACTTTCCTGGCTCAACAGGCCGGCTGCCTCGTCCAGCTCCAGAGTGCCGCTGCCCAAATGATCGTCGAGGCTGAACCGCAGTTGCTCGTCCTGCATCTCGTCGGGGCGCTGCTGCTCCCACTGCAGCCCTCTGACCGAATGGCGCCCGCCCGGAGCAAGCACCACGTTCAACCACTCGCCATCCGGCCCGTGGCGATGCAGCTCCAGCCCTGGCAGATAAAGCACTTCATGGGTGTGAGTCTGCGTCTTGCCATGTGCCACGCGACGCTTGATGACTCGCTGGCCGGCGCCGTCGTACAGATACACCTCATCGTCATGTTCGCCATTGTCACGCAGCACCTGCGCAACGCGAACCAACTGGTTGCGCCCATTCCAGGTCAACGCCTGACCAGGCGCCAGTGCCTGGAGATTGCCACGTTGGTCGAAGCCGTTGCCCAGGCCCGGCGCCTTTGCGCCCTCGCGGGCAATCACGCTGTGATTGCTGTGTTCGCCCACCTGCATCCGTTGGGTATAACCGCTGCCGGTGCTGGGCACATGGCGCATCTGCGTCAGGTTACTGGCCGAGTCGTAGGCATAGTGGCGGGTGTAGTTGCCCCAGAGATTGTCGTCTGTGGCGCCGAACGTGATTCGCCCCGGCAGTGCGGATGCGCCAGTATTGCGCGCGTTTTCACGACCGGTGGCCTTGATCAATCGCGACAGGCTGTCGTATTCGAATGTGCTTACTGCCTCCACCTGCACGTTGCTGGCCCAGCGGGTCGGCTGCGCCGCATCGCGGATCCGCAACACATTGCCGACCCGGTCGTAGCTGTAGAAGAGGTCTTGCAGTCGCTTGCCTGCCGAATCCTTGAGGTGGGCGCTCAAGCGTGTCAAACGTCCATCGGTGTCCGAATACTCGGCAACGCTGAGCACGCCATTACCCAAGCGTTCGCTCAACACCTGGCCCGAGGCGTTGACGCTGCGTTGATCCACCAGGGTCTTGCGCGCTCCGCTTTTGAACAGGATCTCGCTTTTCGTCAATTGGCCGTCGACACCGTATTGAGATTGCTGGCGATTGCCGCGCGCGTCGACCTGCTCCAGGCGTTGCCCCAGCGCATCGTGCTGCCAGGTGGTGGTGAAGGTCTGGGCTTGCAACTGTGCATCCCGCTCACTCACGGGCAGCGGCCAGTCGGGCGCGGTGTGCGACGTGCACAGGCGCCGGGTTTGCTCGGTGATGTTGCCTTGCACGTCGTAGCGCTCAACGAGCAACGTGCCTGCCGGGTCATCGTGACGAATCATGCGCCCACAGCGATTGCGAGCCGCCTCCGTGGACGTCATGCCCGCGTAACTCATGCGCTCGACACAGCGTTCAGCCGCCGCCTCCTCCGCGCGCTCGAATACCGCGACGGGGCGCAGCAACGGGTCGTATTCGAACCGCTGGCGCGTGCCTCGACTGTCCCACTGTTGCACGACCTGGCCGCCACTGCCGAGCAAGCGCGTCTGACGGCCCGCATCCGCGCTGTCGGTGCTCAGCACTTGCCCGCTCAAGCTATAACGATGAGACAGATTGGGCAGCACGTCGGGATCGGCAGCGTGCAACTCGAACAGCCTGGGGTCCCACTGTTGCTGCAACAGGCCGCGAGCGTCGAACACCTGCCGCGTGACCTGCGCGCTGGGTGATTGCTGCGCGGTATTGCGATGGTACGCCACGCTGCGCACGGTCAACCCTCGCGGGTCGACCACCGTCAGCGTGGGCGTGTTGTGATGCAAAGAAGACATAACCTGATGACCTGGAAACCAAAGAAGCCTAGAGCCTAGTCATCAAGCCAGTGCCAGCCTGCGGGCTCCGCACGCTGCGCAGTGTGCGGCGCTTCCGAGGGTGTCGTGAGGCTTACCGGACGCGGCGCTTCATGGCACCGGCAGCCAACCGCTGAAAGCACCTTGGGCACCCAACGGGGACCAGGCAAAATCCCAGGCGGGCGACGGCAATGCCGGTCGCGGCGCGGCTATCGAAGGGTGGCCCTTCCAGTCGAACAGGGTGCAATCGCGCCAGCTCAAGACAATGCCTGCCGCCGGGCTGTCATCCGTCAGCACCCAACGCGCAGCAGCGGCGGCCATGAAGGCCTCGATCGGTTCCTCATCGATCTGTGTGCAGTACGCCGAACTCAGCAACCAGCGGCATACGTTCAGATGGTACGTCCAGTCCAGCGGCGGCTGGTTGCGATAGGCCCAGGTCATGAAGGCGCGAAACAGGTTCAAGCCCTCCGGTGGGTCGAGCTTGAGCAACGCCGGGCAGATGTCGAACAAGGTATGCCAGTGAGGCAACAGGCGTGCATCCAGGTGCACGAAGCAGCGCGAATTACTCGGGTAATCAGACAGCGCCGGTTGCGCACGCAGGCGCCGCGACGCCTTGCTGACCAGGCGGCCGGCGCCGGCAGGCAATTGAGGGTTCATAGAGTGTTCTCACAATCGTGACGAGAGAATGCCTCCTGGTTACAGGAAGCCCAAGGCACACGTCAGGATGCGGGAGAAGCGCGGGGGTTGGCCGAGGGCCAGGAATAGCGCGGCGGCGCCTTATTGCGCCGCTCATGGTCGACACGCGGGGCTTGGGTGAGGCCGAGCAGCCAGGCCAGGCCGATCAGAAACACCAGGGCAACGGTAACCGCGTTGCACACCGGGCAGGCAAAGTAGTTCGAGATGTTGCTGGAGGACGGGTTCGCCAACCCTTTGTCGGAAATTGGCGACTGCCCGCCGTCCACCGAACAGAACAGCCCGCCGATGCCGTTGAGCTGCTGCCCCATCATCTGGCCATGCCCCAAACCGCAGGCGAACAGGTTCATCAGCACGCAGAAGTACAGGGCCCAGGCGATCAGTGAGCGGTCAGAGTGGCGCAATTTCATGGCGGCGACTCTACCACCGAAGCCATAAAAGGACGCAATGCGACGCGCCCCTGTGGCAGAACGTCGCAGATTACGCGCGCCGGCCAGGGTTGCTAGACTCTGCACCCTTCTCGTTACTCCTTTTCAAAGCCTGGCGGAGCAGCTCCACGGCCCTACAGGCGTTTCACAGGATGCACAGTTGATGAGTACGTTATTCACCCGCCGCAAAGTGCTGACCGGCATGGGCCTATTGGGCCTGGGCAGCCTGCTGGGCGGCTGTGACTACAGCCCCAAGCTGAACTTCAAGTACGGCAAGGACCTCAGTGACAAGATCATGGGCCGCACCTTCAAGCTCAAGAACACCGACGGCGAAACCGTCACCCTGAGCTCGTACCGCGGCCTGATGCCGGTGGTGTTCTTCGGCTTCACCCAGTGCCCGGCCGTCTGCCCGACAGCCCTGGCCCGCGCCGCCCAGGCCAAGAAGCTGATGGGCCGCGATGGCAAGATCATGCAGGTGGTGTTCATCACCCTGGACCCCGAGCGCGACACCCCCGAAATTCTCGACAACTACGTCAAGGCCTTCGACCCAAGCTTCGAAGCGCTCTACGGCACCCCGGAAGAAATCGCCGTGGCCGCCAAGGAGTTCGGGATCTTTTATGAAAAGATCCCCGCCGGCGACACCTATACCCTCTCCCACACCGCCACCAGTTTCGTGTTCGACACCCGTGGCAACCTGCGCCTTGGCTTGCAGGCATCCCTTACCGCTCAAGAGTGCGCAGAAGACCTGCTCACCGTCATGGAGGTCTGCTAATGACTGCCGTTCAACACCTCAAGCGTCTCACCCTCGGTCTAACCCTGCTGGGCCTCGCTGCCCACGCCAGTGCCCAGGTACAAGTCACTGACGCCTGGGTACGCGCCTCCGTAGTGGGCCAACCGTCCAGTGGCGCCTTCATGACCCTCACCGCCGACAGCGACAGCAAACTGTTGAGCGTGGCATCGCCAGTGGCCAAGGACGTGCAGATTCATGAGATGAGCATGAAGGACGATGTCATGCGCATGGGCCCGGTGGGCTCGGTGGCCCTGCCTGCCGGCAAAGCCGTCAAGCTCGACCCCAACGGCTACCACGTCATGTTGATGGGCCTGACCGGCCAGATCAAGGAAGGCGACCAGGTACCACTGACCCTTACGGTAGAAGATGCCAAGGGTGAAAAGCAGGCCGTCGAAGTGAAGGCAACGGCGCGTGGGCTGGATGGCATGGACCACAGCAAGATGGACCATAGCAAGATGCATTGATTGCGCAAACAAGCCTGCAGCTCTTGCTCTGCTCCCCGGTAACGTTGGTTGAGGGTTGCCCCTCAACCATAGAATCTCCCACAGTTTGATTGCCGGGAGTGATCAGATAGGCTGTCAGGCCGCCCTCCCCAGGAATCATCGGTAATGCTGTTTGTCGTCATGCTCGGGGGCAAGCACCCGCGGGCCAGGATCGAAGTACACGATGTGGTGTTCGCCGTGGCGGACACCCTGCAAGCCACCTACCCGCAATTACGCGACGCCTGGTTCGGCAGCCCCAAAGGCGTACACATCGATTCATGGATGGCCGTCGATGGCGTCGACGGCTGGAAGGTTGAACTGAGCCACCTGGCGCCCCACGGCGATGCACTCCGCCTGTACTTCATCAACCTGGGCGGTTACGAAGCCAATAGCTTTGGCGAGTCCCATCACTACATGCTGGTGATCGCCCGTAACAAAAAGGAGGCCATGGGCAAAGGCAAGCAGCAGATGCTCAGCCACTGGTCCCAGGCCCACACCGACGCGGTGCTGGATATCGACGACTGCCTGCCCATCGACCTGGTGGACGGCCGCTATATCCACCTGGTGCAAGCGGCGCACCGCCCGATCGTGCAGCGCAACGACTACCTTGTGCTGCCTTGAATCCTCACGGCGAAAACAGTGCCGGCTGAAACCCAGTGGAACTTTGCCGAGAAATAACCGCCTGAATCCGGTACGCTCACCGTTTTTTACTCTAGGAGTTACTCACCATGGCCAAAGCCACCGCCCGTCACATCCTCGTTGCCTCTGAAGACAAGTGCAACGAACTCAAGGCCCAAATCGAAGGCGGCGCTGATTTCGCAGAAATCGCTAAAGCCAACTCCAGCTGCCCATCCAGCCGCCAGGGCGGTGACCTCGGTTCGTTCGGCCCAGGCCAGATGGTCAAGGAATTCGACACCGTGGTATTCAGTGCCCCGGTCAACACCGTGCAAGGCCCGGTGAAGACTCAGTTCGGCTACCACCTGCTGGAAGTCACCAGCCGCCAGGATTGATTCAATCTGCGCTGATGCTATAAACAACGGCCCGCCCTTTGGTGGGCCGTTGTGCATCTGATGACTGGCGATGCCCAGGCCGTTAGCGTACAAATCCTTATGACTCTTACCCGGCGCTCAAGGCTGATAATGCGATTGGCTTTTTCATCTCTGCTCTGTTCCACCCTGGCCTTGCTAATGGCCAGCACTGCGGTGATCGCAGCCCCGCAAACCTACCTGACGGTGTACGGCGAGCCCGCCAAATACGCCGAAGGTTTCAGCCATTTCGACTATGCCAACCCCAACGCTCCCAAGGGCGGCAGCCTGCGGCGTTCCGCGCTGGAGGTGGGGCGGTTTGACCATGTGCTGCCGTATATCGACAAAGGCATCGGCGTATCCCAGGTCGACGGCTGGGTGTATGCGCCCTTGGCGTTGCGCTCGCTGGATGAGCCTTACACCGTCTACGGCCTGGTGGCGCAAAAGATGGAGCGCGCCGACGATGGCCTGTCACTGCGCTTCTACCTGAACCCCAAGGCGCGCTTTGCCGATGGCAAGCCCATCACCGCGCAAGACGTGCGCTACAGCTTTGACGTGCTGATGACCCAAGGCAGCTTGCGCTTTCGCACGCTATTTGCCGACGTGAAGCACGTCGAGGTCGAAGGTGAGCGCCAGGTGCGCTTTGACTTTTCCAGCAACGAAAACCGTACCCTGCCCCTGGATATCGCCACCTTGCCGGTGTTCCCCGAGCACTGGTGGAAGATCCGCGACTTTGCCAACGGCGGCGGCTACGAAGCGCCACTGGGCAGCGGCCCCTACAAGGTCAGCAAGATCGACTCCGGCAGCACCATCACCTTCACCCGTGACCCCGACTGGTGGGGCAAGGACTTGCCGGTCAGCCGCGGCCTGTACAACTTCGATCACCTGAGCCTGGAGTACTTCGGCGACACCGAAGTAGCGCGCCAAGTGCTACGCGGCGGCGCCTATGATTTCAACCGTGAATTCTCCGCCACCGGTTACTCCATCGGCTACAACGGCCCGGCCTTGGACGATGGCCGCCTGCAGCGCGCGCACCTGGCCAAGGAGATGCCGCAGCCGGCCCAGGGCTATGTGTTCAACGTGCAAAAACCGATATTCAAGGATCGCCGCGTGCGCCAGGCCCTGGCGATGCTGTGGGATTTTGAATGGGCCAACCGGCAGATGATGCGCAACTTGTACATCCGCCAGCAGAGCTATTTTTCCAATAGCCCGCTGGCCGCCAGCCAGTTGCCCACCCCGGAAGAACTGGCAATCCTCGAACCCCTGCGCGGGCAGATTCCCGACGAGGTGTTCACCCAGGTGTTCAAGGCCCCGGTCACCGATGGCAGTGGCATGATCCGCGACAAACAGTTGCAAGCCTTGGCCCTGCTGGAAGACGCCGGCTGGAAACCTGTGGGCGACAAACTCGTCAATGCCCAGGGCGAGCCACTGGAATTCACCTTCCTCAACGTCCAGAACGGCCTCGAACGCCTGTTGCTGCCCTACAAACGCAACCTGGCGCAGATCGGCATCACCCTGAATATTCGCCGCATCGACTCCTCGCAGTACGTCAACCGACTGATGGCCCGCGACTACGACATGATCGTCACGGGTTTCCCGGTCACCACCTCGCCCGGCATGGAGCTGTACAACTATTTCGGCTCTGCCGCCGCGTTCGATTCGGGCGCCAACAACTACATCGTGCTCAAGGACCCGGCCGTCGATACCCTGATCCATGGCCTGGTCAAGGCTGACACCCAGGCCAAGATGCTCACCTATGCCCACGCCCTGGACCGCGTACTGCAATGGAATTACCTGTGGATCCCCAACTATTACCCACCGGGCACCTCCGCCGCATGGTGGAACCGTTTCGGGCGCCCGGCCATCGAGGCGAAGAACGACGAAGCCCTGGAAACCTGGTGGGAAGTCAGCCCCACCCCGCTGACGAACGAACAAATGCAGGCTGAGTTGAAAAAACGCGGAGAGGCCCACTGATGTTTGCCTATATCGTACGGCGCCTGCTGCTGATCATCCCGACGCTGGTGATCATCCTGCTGGTGAACTTCGTGATCGTGCAGGCCGCGCCCGGCGGGCCGGTGGAACAAGCCATCGCTCACCTGCAAGGCATTGGTGGCGGTGGTGTAGCCGGCGCATCCGGCGAAGGCATCAGCGGCTCGCGAGCCAGTCGCGGCCTGGACCCGAAGCTGATCAAGGACATCGAAAAACAATACGGCTTCGACAAATCCGCGCCGGAACGCCTGTGGTTGATGTTCAAGAACTATGCCCAATTGGACTTCGGCAACAGTTTCTTCAGAGGCGCAACGGTAACTGACCTGATCCTGGAAAAGATGCCCGTCACGATTTCCCTCGGCCTGTGGGCCACGCTGATCACCTACCTGGTGTCGATACCCTTGGGCATACGCAAGGCCGTGCGCCATGGCAGCAGCTTTGATATGTGGAGCAGCACGGCCATCGTCATCGGTTACGCGATGCCGGCATTCCTGTTTGCGATGTTCCTGATCGTGGTGTTCGCCGGCGGTACCTCGCTGAACTGGTTCCCGGTACGCGGGCTGGTCTCGGAAAACTTCGCCGAACTGAGCACCGTGGGCAAAATCGCCGACTATTTTTGGCACCTGGTACTGCCAGTAACGGCGCTGGTGATCGGCGGCTTTGCCACCTTGACCATCCTGACCAAGAACTCGTTCCTCAATGAAATTACCCGCCAATACGTGGTCACCGCCCGCGCCAAGGGTTTGAGCGAACGCCGGGTGCTGTACGGTCACGTGTTCCGCAATGCGATGTTGCTGGTGATCTCGGGGATTCCCCAGGCGTTTATCAGTGTGTTTTTTGCCGGCTCGCTGCTGATCGAGGTGATCTTCTCCCTCGATGGCCTGGGCCGCATGAGCTACGAGGCGGCCGTGTCCCGCGACTACCCGGTGGTGTTCGGCTCGCTGTTTATCTTCACCCTGTTCGGCCTTCTGATAAAACTCATCGGTGACCTGTGCTACACCCTGGTGGACCCGCGTATCGACTTCGCCGCGAGGAACGCCTGATGCTCAACCTGTCTCCCGTGGCTCGCCGGCGTTTCGAACGCTTCAAGAAAAACCGCCGTGGCTGGTGGTCGCTGTGGCTGTTTATCGGCCTGTTTATCCTGACCCTGGGCGGCGAGTTGATCGCCAATGACAAGCCGCTGGTGCTCAGTTTCAAGAACGAGCTGTATTTTCCGGTGTTCAAGCGCTACACCGAGCAGCAGTTCGGTGGGCAGTTGCCGTTCCAGGCGGACTACCGCAGTGACTACGTGCAAAAGCTGATCAAGCAGGATGGCGGCTGGATGCTGTTCCCGCCGATTCCGTTCAGCGATGACACGCCCAACTACGAACTCTCCCGCCCTGCCCCGAGCCCGCCGTCGGCGGTGAACTGGCTGGGCACCGATGACCAGTCCCGCGATGTGTTGGCCCGGGTGATCTTTGGTGCACGGGTGTCGATCCTGTTTGCCCTGGCCCTGACCGCCATCAGCGCCGTCATTGGCATTGCCGCCGGGGCGTTGCAGGGGTACTACGGTGGCTGGGTGGACTTGCTCGGCCAGCGCATCCTCGAGGTGTGGTCTGGCCTGCCGGTGCTGTATCTGCTGATTATCCTGTCGGGGTTTGTGGAGCCGAACTTCTGGTGGTTGCTGGGGATCATGGCGCTGTTTTCCTGGTTGGCCCTGGTGGACGTGGTGCGCGCCGAGTTCCTGCGTGGGCGCAACCTGGAGTACGTCAAGGCCGCACGCGCCCTGGGCCTGGGCGACGGCAAGATCATTCGCCGGCACATCCTGCCCAACGCCATGACCGCGACCCTCAGCTATTTGCCATTTATCTTGACCGGGGCGATATCCACCTTGAGCGCTCTGGATTTCCTTGGCTTCGGCATGCCCGCCGGCAGCGCCTCCCTGGGCGAGCTGATCGGCCAGGGCAAGCAGAACCTGCAAGCGCCGTGGCTGGGCTTGACGGCGTTTTTCACCCTGGCGCTGATTCTGTCGTTGCTGGTGTTTATCGGCGAGGCACTGCGTGATGCCTTCGACCCCCGCTCATGAGTGACTGCGTATGAACCTGATCGAAATCCGCGACCTGTGCGTCGCCTTCAACGGCCAGACCGTCGTGCGCAACCTGAGCCTGGACGTGCGCCCTGGCGAGTGCCTGGCGTTGGTGGGCGAGTCGGGCTCGGGCAAGTCGGTGACGGCCCATTCGATCCTGCAACTGCTGCCGCAAGCCGGCACCGAAACCCTGGGTTCCATCAAGTATCGCGGCCAGGAACTGATCGGCGCCTCACCGAGTACCTTGCAAAAATTGCGCGGCAACCGCATTGCCATGATCTTCCAGGAGCCGATGACCTCCCTCAACCCGCTGCACAGCATCGAAAAGCAGATCGGCGAAACCCTGCTGCTGCACAAGGGCCTGGGCGGCAAGGCGGCGCAGGCGCGCATCCTCGAACTGCTGGAACTGGTGGGCATCCAGAAACCCCAGGAACGGCTCAAGGCCTACCCCCATCAATTGTCCGGCGGCCAGCGCCAGCGGGTGATGATCGCCATGGCCCTGGCCTGCGAGCCCGAACTGCTGATTGCCGACGAGCCCACCACGGCGCTGGACGTGACGGTGCAGCGCAAGATCCTGCTGCTGCTCAAGTCCTTGCAACAACGCCTGGGCATGTCGCTGCTGCTGATCAGCCATGACCTCAACCTGGTGCGCAGTATCGCCCAGCGGGTCTGTGTGATGCGTGCCGGCGAAATCGTCGAGCAGGCTGACTGCCAGGCCTTGTTCACCGCACCGCAGCATCCCTACAGCCGCCTGCTGCTGGACGCCGAGCCCTCGGGCGATGTGCTGTGCAGCGAGCCCCGTGAGACGGTACTGGAAGTGGATGACCTGAGCGTGCAATTCCCCCTCGGTGGCGGGCTGTTCCGGGCCAAGACCTACCTGCGCGCGGTGGACGGCATCAGCCTCAGCGTGCAGCGCGGCAAAACCCTGGGGATTGTCGGCGAGTCCGGTTCCGGCAAGTCCACCCTGGGCCAGGCGATCCTGCGCTTGCTCGACTCCAGCGGCGGCATTCGCTTCCAGGGTGAGGCCCTGGACCCGCTCAACCATCAGCAGATGCGCCCATGGCGCAAGCAGATGCAGGTGGTGTTCCAGGACCCCTATGGCAGCCTCAGCCCGCGCATGTCGGTGCAGCAGATCATCAGCGAGGGCCTGGAAGTACACGCGCCGTGCAGCCTGGCCGAGCGTGACGCGCAAGTCATACAGGTGCTCAAGGACGTGGGCCTCGACCCTGCCAGCCGACATCGCTACCCCCATGAGTTTTCCGGTGGCCAGCGCCAACGCATCGCCATTGCCCGCGCCCTTGTACTCAAGCCAGCGCTGATGCTGCTCGACGAACCGACCTCGGCCCTCGACCGTACAGTGCAGAAACAAGTGGTGGCGCTGCTGCGCGAACTGCAGGACAAATACGGCCTGACCTACCTGTTTATCAGCCATGACCTGGCGGTGGTGCGGGCCATGGCCCATGACATGATCGTGGTCAAGGATGGCAAGGTGGTGGAGCGTGGCGCGAGCCATGATGTGTTCGAATCGCCCCAACACCCGTACACCAAAGAACTGCTGGCAGCAGCGCACATCCCTTTGTGAGGTGAGATTGTTCCCACGCTCTGCGTGGGAACACAACCCGAGACGCTCCGCGTCGTGTCTTGGCCCTACGCCGAGTGACGCAGAGCGTCACGGTAGACATTCCCACGCAGAGCGTGGGAACGACCATTAACAGGATTCTGTACCCATGAGTACCAGCCTCAAGGACTACCAACAGGTTCGCGGCCTGGCCATCCAGTCGCTGTTCGAGATCATCGAGCAGTCCAGCGAGGGCACAGTCATCGTCGACCGCGATGCGAACATCGTGTGGATGAACGAGCGTTACGCCAAGCGTTTTGGCCTCAAGAGCGCCGACCAAGCCATCGGCCAGCCTTGCGAGCAGGTGATTTCCAACAGCCTGCTGCGCCAGGTGGTGCGCAACGACCGGCCGATCCTGCTGGATATCCAGGACACTCCCAAAGGCCCGCTGGTGGTGATGCGCCTGCCGATCCACGACGAGGCCGGGGCGGTGATCGGCGCGATTGGGTTTGCGCTGTTCGATGAACTGCGCAACCTGTCGCCGCTGATCGAGCGCTACCTGAGCATGCAGCAGGAGCTGGCCTCCACGCGCTCGCTGCTGCGTTCGCGGCAAAGCAAATACAACTTCGCGCACTTTATCGGCACCAGCGCCGCCAGCCTTGAGGTCAAGCGCCGGGCGCGGCGCAGTGCGAGTGCCGATTCGCCGGTATTGCTACTCGGGGAGACCGGCACCGGCAAGGAGCTGCTGGCCCAGGCCATTCACGGCGCATCGCCACGGGCGCACAAAGCCTTTGTGAGCGTCAACTGCGCGGCGATCCCCCATGATCTGCTTGAAGCCGAATTCTTCGGCACCGCACCCGGCGCCTTTACCGGTGCCGACCGCAAGGGTCGCCCCGGCAAGTTCCAGATTGCCCAGGGCGGCACGTTGTTTCTCGATGAAATCGGCGACATGCCGCTGCCACTGCAAAGCAAATTGCTGCGGGTGTTGCAGGAAAAGGAATTCGAACCGGTGGGCTCCAACGAGATGCTGCACAGCGATGTGCGGGTGATTGCCGCGACGTCCATGGACTTGGAAGCGGCGATCAAGCGTGGCGAGTTTCGCGCCGATCTGTATTACCGCCTCAACGTGCTGCCGATCCAGGTGCCGCCGCTGCGTGAACGGCTGGAGGATATTCCGGCGCTGAGCGAGGCGATCCTTGAGGAGTTGCGCAGCCAGCACGAACTGGACCGCGATGCCCTGGCGCTGTTGGCCCAACATGCCTGGCCGGGCAATATCCGCGAGCTGCGCAATGTGCTGGAGCGGGCGGCGTTGCTGAGTGATGACTTGGTGTTGAATGCCGAGGAGATACGCACAGCGATTGGCACTTTTACGCCGGTTGAACGCCGTGCGCTGGTGTCGATGGAAGAAGAGACATTCAGTGCGGCACGGGAACGGTTAGATCGGCAGGTGATCGCAGCCGCGCTCACGGCGTGTGAAGGGAATGTGGTAGAGGCAGCCAAGCGGTTGGGGCTTGGGCGGTCAACGTTGTATAAAAAAATGCTGGCTCTTGGAATAACCCAGTCTCATTAAAGAGACTAGATTCCCACTATGGAGACAATCCTGTGTGGGAGCTGGCTTGCCTGCGATAGCGTTGGTTCAGCTAGGGAATATGGCACTGTTACACCGCTATCGCAGGCAAGCCAGCTCCCACAAGGGATCTCCACTCGTCTCTCGATTGAGACTGCCTTCTGGAAAACCGTCGTTAAAAAGTAAATAAATCTATATATATCAACAAGTTATAAATCTGGCACACATCTCGCTATAGCTTCCTCCCACAGCCTCACCCACAACAATAACAATCCGATGGAGACACACCATGAGTGTGATCATTGCCCTGGCCGCGCTCGCGCTGCTGATGCTGGCCGCCTACCGTGGCTATAGCGTTATCCTGTTCGCCCCCATCGCCGCCCTTGGCGCGGTGCTGCTCACTGACCCGTCCGCCGTCGCACCTGCCTTTACCGGGGTGTTCATGGAAAAGATGGTCGGTTTTATCAAGCTGTATTTCCCGGTATTCCTGCTCGGTGCGGTGTTCGGCAAGCTCATTGAGCTGTCGGGGTTTTCGCGCTCGATCGTGGCCGCTGCGATCCGCTTGCTCGGCACGCGCCAGGCGATGCTGGTGATTGTGCTGGTCTGCGCCCTGCTCACCTACGGTGGCGTGTCGCTGTTCGTGGTGGTGTTTGCGGTGTACCCGTTTGCCGCCGAGATGTTCCGCCAGAGCAATATCCCCAAGCGCCTGATCCCGGCGACCATCGCCCTCGGTGCGTTCTCGTTCACCATGGACGCCCTGCCCGGCACTCCGCAGATCCAGAACATCATCCCCAGCACCTTCTTCAACACCACCGCCTGGGCGGCGCCGTGGCTGGGGCTGATCGGCACGATCTTCGTGTTTTGCGCCGGCATGCTCTACCTCGCACGCCAGCGCAACAAGGCCCAGCGTGCCGGTGAAGGCTATGGCACCGAGTTGCGCAATGAGCCGGAAACCGCCGACAACCTTGCCTTGCCCAACCCATGGGTCGCGCTGTCGCCGCTGATCCTGGTGGGGGTGATGAACCTGTTGTTCACCCACTGGATCCCGCAGTGGTACGGCAAGACCCACAGCCTCAGCCTGCCGGGCATGAGCGCGCCGGTGACCACCGAAATCGCCAAGCTCACCGCGATCTGGGCGGTGCAGGCGGCATTGCTGGTGGGAATTATCGTGGTGCTGGTGTTCGGCTTCTCGGCGATCAAGAGCAAGCTGGCCGAAGGCAGTAAAAGCGCGGTAAGCGGTGCATTGCTTGCGGCGATGAACACCGCCTCGGAATACGGCTTTGGCGCAGTAATCGCCTCGCTGCCAGGCTTTCTGGTACTGGCGGACTGGCTCAAGGGCATCCCCAACCCGCTGGTCAACGAAGCGATCACCGTGACCTTGCTGGCCGGTATCACCGGCTCCGCTTCCGGCGGCATGAGCATCGCCCTCGCCGCGATGTCCGAGAGCTTCATTGCAGCCGCCCACGCGGCCAATATCCCCCTTGAGGTGCTGCACCGGGTCGCGGCCATGGCCAGCGGCGGCATGGACACCCTGCCCCACAACGGCGCAGTGATCACCCTGCTGGCGGTCACCGGGTTGACCCACCGCGAAGCCTACAAGGACATTTTTGGCATTACGATCATCAAGACCCTTGCGGTGTTCGTGGTGATCGGTACTTTCTACGCCACCGGCATTGTGTGAGGTTTTCATGACAACTTTGAATGGCAAGACCGCCCTGGTCACCGGCTCCACCAGCGGCATCGGCTTGGGGATTGCCCTGAGCCTGGCCAAGGCCGGCGCCAACCTGATTCTCAACGGCTTTGGCGACGCCAGCGCGGTGATCGCCCAGGTGCAGGCGTTTGGCGGCAAGGTCGGGCATCACCCGGCAGACGTCAGCGACCCCACGCAGATCGCCGACATGCTCGCCTACGCCGAGCGCGAGTTCGGTGGCGTGGACATCCTGGTCAACAATGCCGGTATCCAGCATGTGGCAGCGGTAGAAGACTTCCCTGTGGAGCGCTGGGATTCGATCATCGCCATCAACCTGTCCTCGGTGTTCCACAGCACACGCCTGAGCTTGCCGGGCATGAAGGCCAAGGGCTGGGGGCGCATCGTCAATATCGCCTCGGTGCATGGGCAAGTCGGCTCAGTGGGCAAGGCGGCGTATGTGGCGGCCAAACATGGGGTGATCGGCCTCACCAAGGTGGTGGGCCTGGAAACCGCCACCAGCAATGTCACCTGCAACGCCATCTGCCCGGGCTGGGTGCTGACGCCGCTGGTGCAGAAGCAGATTGATGATCGCGTGGCCACTGGGGTCGACCCACAGCAAGCGCAGCAGGATCTGTTGGCAGAGAAACAGCCGTCGCTGGAGTTTGTGACGCCGTCGCAACTGGGGGAACTGGTGTTGTTCTTGTGCAGTGAAGCCGGCGCCCAGGTGCGCGGCGCGGCCTGGAACATCGACGGTGGCTGGCTGGCCCAGTAAACCCGTGATGACCGTTCCCACGCTCTGCGTGGGCACGCAGACCGGGGCGCTCCGCGCCCCAAAAGCGGACGCAGAGCGTCCAGTCAGGCATTCCCACGCGAAGCGTGGGAACGAGAAGAGGCAGCTTATGTCCGAGATCCTCTGGCAACCCTCCCCGGAACGCATCGCCACCACGCGCATGGATCAGTTCCGCCGCTTCATCAACCAACGGCACGGCGTGCAGCTCGACGACTACCCCGCCCTGCACCAATGGAGCATCGACCAGCGCCCGGATTTCTGGCAGGCGATTGTCGCGTTCTTCGACGTGCAGTTTCGCAGCCCATCCAGCGTCACGCTGATCGAAGACATCGAGATGCCCAGCGCCCAATGGTTTCCCGGCGCCACCCTGAACTTCGCCGAACACCTGTTGCGCCGGCGCGACGATCATCCTGCGGTGGTGGCTGTCAGCGAAGACGGCCAACGTGAACAATTGAGCTATGCGCAACTGGCGGAACAGGTTGCCGGCCTGCAAAAAAGCCTGCGGGCGGCCGGGGTCGGCATAGGTGACCGGGTGGCCGCGTGTATGCCCAATACCTGGCAAACCCTGGTTGGCATGCTCGCCACCACCAGCCTCGGTGCGATCTGGTCGTGCTCCTCGCCAGACTTCGGCACCCAAGGCGTCATCGACCGCTTCGGCCAGATCGAGCCCAAGGTGCTGATCACCTGCGCGGGCTACCGCTATGCCGGCAAGCGCATCGACCAGAGCGCCAAGCTCAATGAGATCCTAGAACGCCTGCCCTCCCTGCAACAGCTGATCATCGTGCCTTACGCCAAGCCCGAAGCGCAGGCTGGGGACTACACCACCCACGCCCACGTCGCGCTGTGGGACGACTTCTATCAAGCCGGCGGCGAACCGGAATTTGTCGCGGTGCCGTTCGATCACCCGTTGTATATCCTTTATTCCAGCGGCACCACCGGCATCCCCAAGTGCATCATCCACGGCACTGGCGGCGTATTGCTGACGCACCTCAAGGAACACGGCCTGCATGCCGACCTGAACCGCGAGGACTGCCTGTTCTATTACACCACCTGCGGCTGGATGATGTGGAACTGGCTGGTGTCGGTGCTGGCGATCGGCGCCACCGCGGTGCTGTACGACGGCTCGCCGTTCCACCCCGGCCCCGAACGTTTGATCGACCTGATCGATGCGGAAAAAATCAGCGTGTTCGGCACCAGCCCCAAATTCCTCGCCACCCTGGAAAAGTCCGGGTTGCAGCCGCGCCTGAGCCACGACCTGGGCAGCCTCAAGGGTCTGATTTCGACCGGCTCGCCGCTGTCGCCCCAGAGTTACGACTACGTGTACCGCGAGATCAAGGCTGAGCTGTGCCTGTCCTCGATGTCCGGTGGCACCGACATTGTCTCCTGCTTTGTGATCGGCAACCCGGTGCTGCCGGTACGGCGCGGTGAAATGCAGTGCAAGAGCCTGGCCATGGCCATCGAAGTGTGGGACGACCAGGGCCGGCCCCTGATCGGGGAGAAAGGCGAACTGGTGTGCACCCGGCACTTCCCTGCCATGCCCATCCGGCTGTGGAATGACCCGCAACAGCAAAAATTGCGCGCCTCGTATTTCAGCCAGTTCCCCGGCGTGTGGGCACAGGGTGACTATGCCGAGCAACGCGCCAACGGCAGCCTGTTGATCCACGGGCGTTCCGATGCGGTGCTCAACCCCGGCGGCGTGCGCATTGGCACCGCCGAGATTTATCGCCAGGTGGAAAAGATCCCGCAGGTGCTGGAAAGCCTCGCCATCGGTCAACGCTGGCAGGACGACGTGCGCGTGGTGCTGTTTGTGCGCCTGGATGATGGAATTGAACTGGACGAGGCGCTGCAACAGCAGATTCGCCAGGTGATTCGCGCCAACACCACACCGCGGCACGTGCCGGCGAAGATCCTCGCTGTCACGGATATCCCCCGCACCATCAGCGGCAAAATCGTCGAATTGGCGGTGCGCAATGTGGTGCATGGCGAGCCGGTGAAAAACACCGATGCCCTGGCCAACCCCCAGGCACTGGAGCAATTTCGCGACAGAGCTGAGCTGGCTTATTAGATGAAAGGTTTCAGCGCTGACGCAGCGTTTTGAAGAAAAACCCTCAAGGCATGCTATTTTTCCGGGGTAGCCACCCGTTGCCGCTCCTTGGGATAATGGGTGTTGTCATTTTTCAAAGCGTCATGCTCAGGGCTTTTTATGAATGGAACATCCACCGGTAGCGAAGCCGCTGCGTTGATCAAGCGGCTGGACTGGGCGCAAAGCCCACTCGGTGAGGCCAGTGAGTGGCCGCAAAGCCTGCGCACTGCCGTTGATATCGTCGTGCATTCGCCCATGCCGATGGTACTGCTGTGGGGCCCGCACCTCACGCAACTCTATAACGATGGCTTTGCACACCTGATTGGCAGCAAGCACCCCGGCGCCCTGGGCCAGCCGGCGCACCACACTTGGCCTGAGCTTGAAAGCTTCGCCGCGCCGGTGTACGACGCCGTGCTCGGCGGCCAGGTGCGTACCTTCAGCGAGCAACGCTTTGTGCTGCACCGCCAGGGCTGCGATACCGAAATCTGGCTGGATCTGACCTACAGCCCGGTGCGCGATGAAAGCTGCCGGGTAGCCGGCATTCTGGTCACGGCCATTGAAACCAATGAGCGACGCAGCAAAACCCTCGAACTGCAACAGCGCTCCGAAGCAAGCCTCAAGGCCCAGCACAACACCGAGCAGCGCCTGCAACTGGCACTGGCGGCCACCGACGCGGTAGGCACCTGGGACTGGGATATCGGCGAAGACCGTTTCATCGCCGACGCCCATTTCGCCTACCTGCATGGCGTCGACCCCAACGATTCGAGCCTGCTGCCCATCAGCGCCTACCTGCATGGTGTGCACCCTGAGGACCGGGGAACGGTGACGCGCAGCATCAAGCATTGCATTACCCATGGCACCGAATACGCCGAGGAGTATCGCTTGCTGCAAGCCGACGGCCAGGTGCGCTGGGTGTTCGCCCGTGGCCGCTGCTACAAGGATCAACAGGGCCGGCCGGCGCGTTTCCTCGGCGCCGCGCTGGACCTCACCGAGCGTAAAAACACCGAGCAAGCCCTGCGCCAGAGCCAGACCGAGCTGCAACTGATCATCAACGCCATGCCGGTGTTGATCGGCTACGTTGACCACGACCAGCGCTTTCGCCTCAATAACAGCGCTTACCTGGACTGGTACGGCAAGACGCCCCAGGAGCTGTACGGCAAAACCATCCGCGAAGTACTTGGCGACGAGGTGTATGCCGGGCGCGCAGACAAGATCGCCGCCGCGCTCAAGGGCAAAGCGTGCAGCTTCATGACGGTGACGCCTCATCGCGATGGCCGCCCGCGCCATGCACTGATGAAGTACCTGCCGCGCTTTAGCAGTGACGGCTCGGTGAATGGTTTCTACATCTTTGTGATCGACGAGACCGAACGCAAGCTCACCGAAGAGGCCCTGCGCCACCTCAACGAGAACCTTGAAGAACGCGTGGCCCAGCGCACCCAGGCGCTGGCCGAGGCCAACCAGCGCCTGCAGAACGAGATGTTCGAGCGCGAACGTGCAGAAGATGCCCTGCGCCATGCGCAGAAGATGGAAGCGGTCGGTCAGCTCACCGGCGGTATCGCCCATGACTTCAACAATATGCTCACCGGCATCATCGGCAGCCTGGACCTGATGCAGCGCTATATCGCCGCCGGGCGCAGCGACGATATCGGCCGTTTTGCCGATGCTGCCGTGTCCTCCGCGCACCGTGCCGCCGCCCTTACCCACCGGCTGCTGGCGTTCTCGCGGCGCCAGTCACTGGACCGTCGCCCCACCGACCCCAACCAACTGGTGGCGTCCCTGGAGGACCTGTTCCGGCGTACCAAGGGCGCGCATATCGAACTCAAGGTACAACTGGGCAAGGACATCTGGCCGGTGAACACCGACGCCAGCCAGTTGGAAAACGCCCTGCTCAACCTGGTGATCAACGCCCGCGACGCCATGCCCGACGGCGGCGAGCTGCTGATCGAAACCGCCAACAGTTACCTGGACGGCACCGACATCACCACCCTGGAACCGGTCAAGGCCGGCGACTATGTGATGCTTGGTGTGAGCGACAACGGCAGCGGCATGGCGCCGAAAATCCTCGCCAAGGCGTTCGACCCGTTCTTTACCACCAAGCCCATCGGCCAAGGCACTGGCCTTGGGTTGTCGATGATCTACGGCTTTGCCCAGCAATCCGGCGGCCACGTGACCATCCAGAGCGAACCGGGCCAGGGCACCTGCGTGCGCCTGTACCTGCCGCGTTTGTATGGCACGGCGCTGGAAAGCAGCCTGCCCGCCAGCCTGACCGAAGCGCCCGTGGCCCTGGCCGGTGAAGCGGTGGTGGTGGTCGAGGACGACCCGGCGGTGCGCATGCTGGTGGTCAATGTGCTCGACGAACTGGGCTACACCGCGCACCAGGCGGCGGATGCCCGTGCGGCGCTGCCGTTGCTGGAGTCGGATTTGCGTGTGGACTTGCTGGTGACCGACGTTGGCTTGCCCGGCATGAACGGCCGACAACTGGCGGAAATCGCCCGTCAGCATCGTCCCGGCCTGCGCGTGCTGTTCATGACCGGTTATGCCGAGAAAGCCGCCGAGCGCCAGGGGTTCCTGGAGGACGGCATGGACATGGTCGCCAAGCCTTTTTCCATTGACCTGTTGGCCAACAAAATCCGTAGCATGATCGGCGTCGAGGCCTGAGTTCAGGCATAATCGCGCGCCGTCGCACAGCTGGTAGAGCCCCATGAAAGCCCAAGCCCGTCATATCCTGGTGAAAACCAGCGAAGAAGCCGAACAACTCAAGCAGCGCATTGCCAAGGGCGAAGCCTTTGATGTGCTGGCCAAGAAGTACTCCACCTGCCCGTCGGGCAAACGCGGTGGTGACCTGGGCGAAGTGCGGCCCGGGCAGATGGTGGGGGCGATTGATGCGGTGATCTTCAAGAAACCGGTGAAGGTGGTGCACGGGCCGATCAAGAGCAAATTTGGGTATCACCTGGTGCAGGTGTTTTACCGCGATTGAGTGGATGGCTTCAGTCCGCTATCGCAGGCAAGCCAGCTCCCACATCCGATCGTTCCCACGCTCTGCGTGGGAATGCCTCACTGGACGCTCTGCGTCCGCTTCTGGGACGCGGAGCGTCCCGGGCTGCGCTCCCACGCAGAGCGTGGGAACGATCAGTGATCATCTCGGTATCAGCGCCCCGGGCACCTGAATCACCCGGCTTGCCAACCGATGCCCCGCCAGTGCGGCGTCTTGGGGCGAGCCACCCTTGAGCCGACAGGCCAAATACGCCGCACTGAACGAATCCCCCGCCGCCGTGGTGTCCACCACCTTCTCCACTTTCAACGACGGCACCGCAAAGCGCTCGCCCGCGCAACGAATCAGGCACGCTTCCGCTCCCCGCTTGAGCACCACTTCTGCAATCGACGGGTACGCCGCGAACACCTGCTCGCTATCCTCATAACCAAACAACGCGCGTTCGTCATCCTCGGTGAGCAAGGCAATGTCCACCTCGGCCACCACCCTGCGATACGCTTCACGAGCCGTTTGCACATCGGCCCACAACCGGGGCCGGTAATTGTTATCGAACACCACCCTGGCGCCGCGCCGGCGGGCTTCGATCAGCGCCTGCAGTAAACGCTCACGCCCGATGTCTCCCAGCACGGCCAAGGTAATGCCGCTGAAATACACCACATCATAGCCCGGCAGGGCCGCCAGAACCGGCTCGGCGGCAGGCGTGGTGAAGCAGTCGCGCACGGCCGCCTCGTTGCGCCAGTAGAGGAATTTACGTTCGCCCTGGGCGTCGGTCTGGATGCAATACAAGCCCGGCAGGCGCCCTGGTAGGCGCTGGACTCTATCCAGGCCAAGGCCTTCGGCGTGCCAATGCTCACACATGGCATCGCTGAAGCTGTCATCGCCCAGGGCGGTGACGTAGTCAACGCTGCCGGCATCGCCCAGCTCGCGGCGCAGGTACACCGCGGTGTTCAGGGTGTCACCGCCGAAGCTCTGGTGCAGGCTGCCGTCGGCGCGGTGTTGCAGTTCGATCATGCATTCGCCGATGAGGGCGATGCGGGGGTGGGTGTTCATGGCAAAGTTCTCAGGTGTGCTGGAGGGCCCCATCGCGGGCAAGCCCGACTCCCACATTCGACTGCATTCCTTCAGTTAAAACGCGGTCACTGTGGGAGCTGGCTTGTCGGGTCGCCGCATCGCTGCGATAGCCGCGACTCGGTCTAGAAGCAGGTACGCAGAGACTCAACCACCTGCAACTGCTCATCCACCAGGCACCCCACCTGCCACTTGTCAAAGGTCAGGCAAGGGTGGGACGTACCAAAGGAAATGATGTCGCCAATGCGCAATTCCACCTCCGGCGCCACGGTCATGAATGCATGCTGGTCCATCACCGCCGTGACCTTGCACCCGCTCACATCATCACCTTGCGCCGGCACGATCCCGGCCCTGTAGCGCTTGAGCGGCACTGGCAAACCGGCGTCGTAGGCCACGTCGCGCTTGCCCAGGGCAACCACCGCAAAACCAGGCTCCGGCAGCGACTGCACATGCGCCCAGACTTCCATTGCCGGGCGCAGGCCCTCGTTGAGGTCGCTGCGGCGTTCGAGTACGCAGCACTGCGCCTCTTTATAGATGCCATGGTCGTGGGCCACGTAACTGCCAGGGCGCAACACGCTGAGGAAACGGCCGGCGGCGTTCTGCGTTTCGAACGACTCGGCGATCAGGTCGTACCAGGCCGAGCCCGATGCGGTGATGATCGGCTTGGGCAGGTCGAACAGGCCGCTGTCTTGCAGTTCCACCGCCAGGCTCACCAGGCTGGCGGCGAAGGCGCGGATACCGCTGATGGCGTGCTCACCGTGGATCACGCCTTCGTAACCCTCGATACCGGTGAGGGCCAATGCCGGCTGGGCCTGGATCGCCTTGGCCAGGTCGCGCACTTGCTGCTCGCTGCGGCAGCCGCACCGGCCACCGACCACGCCGTACTCGATCATCACGTTGAGGCGCTGGCCACGGGCGGCGAAGAACAGGCCCAGGTCGGCGACGTTGTCCGGGTGATCGACCATGCAATGGAAGTCAAAATCCTTATCGGCCAGCAGATCTGCGATCAAGGCCATGTTCGCCGCGCCCACCAGTTGGTTGGCCATCAGCACGCGATGCACGCCGCTGGCGTAGGCGGCGCGGGTCTGCACGGCGGTAGCCAGGGTGATGCCCCAGGCACCGGCGGCGATCTGGCGCTGGAACAGCGCGGGCATCATGCTGGTCTTGCCGTGGGGCGCCAGCTCGGCGCCGCTGCTGCGGACAAAGTCCTGCATCCAGCGGATGTTATGTTCCAGGGCGTCACGGTGCAGCACCAGGGCAGGCAGGCTGACATCGCGAACCAAATGGGCACCGACGGCGGCGGCACCTTTTTCAACGGCATTGAGGGCAGACATGGAAAACTCCTATTCGTTGATGCGCCGGGCCAGGCTGTTGGCACTGTCGATCAGTACCCGGCGATAGTCGTGGTAGTTTTTGCTCGCATCAGCCCGGGGGGCGACGATGCACAGGGTCGCGATGCTGATGCCCTGGGCATCGCGCACCGGGGCGGCAAAGCAGTGGGTGAAGGTGTCGGCCACACTGTCGAAGGAGAAGAACCCATCCAGGCTGGCCTGGCGGATCTGCGCCAGGAAAGTGTCCAGCGGCAGGCGCAGGCCGTCCGGCAGAATGAAGTCGTCGGGATCGATCAGGTCGACGATCTGCTGATCGCTCAAATGCCCCAGCAACAAGCGCCCCGAGGCGGTCCAGGGAATGGGGGCGTTTTCACCGATATCCGAAGAAATACGGAAATGCCGCTGGCCCTCGCGCATCAGCGCTACCGTGTATTTGCGCCCGTTGAGCAGGCACATCTGCGCGGTTTCGTGGGTCTGGCTGACGATCTCCTGCAAGGCGTGGTCGGCCTCGCGGGTCAGGTCGAAGTGGCGCAAGTGTGCCTGGCCGAGGAAATACAGCTGGCGCCCCAGGTACACGTGGCCTTCCTTGCCCACGGTCTCCAGGATGCGCCGCTCCAGCAACGACGCCACCAGTTCGTAGACCGTGGATTTGGGGCTGCCAATGCCGCTGGCAATATCATTCGGGCGCAGGGGTTGGCCGATTTCCTTGAGAAAATCGAGGATATCGAACGCACGGTCCAGGCCTTTGGCGCGGCGTTTGATGGTGTCTTCGGTCATGGCAGTACTCGGTCCCGTTCCAGATGATCGTTCCCACGCTCTGCGTGGGAATGCATGCGGTGACGCTTTGCGTCACATGCGCGGACGCAGAGCGTCCAAGGCGGTATTCCCACGCAGAGCGTGGGAATGATCAGTTAGGCCTTTTTCTTGTAGGCCACGCAATCGATCTCGACCTTGCAATCGACCATCATATTGGCCTGAACACAGGCGCGCGCCGGTGCGTGCTCCGGGGTGAAGTATTCGCCGAATACCTTGTTGAAACTCCAGAAGTCCCGTGGGTCTTCCAACCACACGCCCACCCGCACCACATCCTTGAGCTCGTAGCCGGCTTCTTCGAGGATCGCCACCACGTTGCGCATCGTCTGGCGGGTTTGCTCGATGATGCCGCCATTGATGATTTCACCGTCCACCGCAGGCACCTGGCCCGACACGTACAGCCAGCCATCGGCTTCCACCGCGCGGGCGAACGGACGTGGCTGGCCGCCACCTGCGGTGCTGCCGGTGCCGTAACGAGTAATGCTCATAAAGTTGCTCCTTGTTAAAAACGAATGTTCTTGAGAAATTCTGCCAGGCGCGGCGACTGCGGCCGTTCGAAGATGTCCTTCGCACTGCCCTGCTCTTCAATGCGGCCCTGGTTCATGAAGACGATCTGGTCCGAGACCTCATAGGCAAAGCGCATCTCGTGGGTGACCAACAACATGGTCATGCCCTCCTCCGCCAACCCCTTGATCACGCTGAGCACTTCGCCCACCAACTCCGGGTCGAGGGCCGAGGTGACTTCGTCGAACAGCATCAGGCTGGGGTTCATGGCAATGGCCCGGGCAATGGCCACGCGTTGTTGCTGACCACCGGACAATTGGCCGGGAAAGTGGTTGCGGCGCTCCAGCAGGCCGACGCGGTCCAGCCATTTTTCGGCCAGCGCTACCGCTTCATCCTTGCCCATTTTCTTGACCTTGAGCAAGCCGAGGGTGACGTTCTGCAGCGCGGTCAGGTGCGGGAACAGGTTGAATTGCTGGAACGCCATGCCGGTCATTGCGCGGTGCTGGGCGATCACTCGCTCCGGGTGGCGTACACGCTTGCCGCCGACATCGCTGTAGCCGATGGACTCGCCATCCAGGGTGATCTGCCCGCCCTGGAACTCTTCCAGCAGGTTCACGCAGCGCAGCAAGGTGGTCTTGCCCGAGCCGCTGGAGCCGATCAACGTCACCACATTGCCGCGCTGCATGGACAGGTCGACGCCCTTGAGCACTTCCACCTGGCCGTATTGTTTACGCAGGCCACGAATGTCCAGCAGCGCTGGGTTGGTTTGAGCTTGGTTCATGGCAAGGCCACCCGTTTTTCAATGTAGCGCCCGAATAATTCGATGGCGTAGTTGATGACAAAGAACAGAAAACCGGCGAACAGGTAGAACTCCAGGGTCATGAAGGTGCGCGCGATCACCTGCTGAGTACTGAGCAGCAATTCGGCCACGCCGATCACCGACAGCAAGGTGGAAGCCTTGACAATTTCCGTGGAGGAGTTGACCCAGGTCGGCAAGATCTGCCGCAGCGCCTGGGGCAGCAGCACATAGCCCAGGGACTGAGAGAACGTCAGGCCAATCGCCTTGCCCGCTTCCATTTGCCCACGGGGAATGGCTTGCAGCGCGCCGCGCACGATTTCCGATACATGGGAGCCACAGAACAAGGTGAGCCCGACCGCACCGGCCTGGAACGCACTGATTTGCCAGCCAAGGGCCGGCAGCATGTAGAAACATGCCAATACCAGCACAAACACCGGCGTGCCACGGATCAAATCGACATACAGGCGGAACGGCGCACGCATCCAGAACTTGCCGTAGGTGAGGATCAACCCGGCGACGATGCCGATCAGGGTGCCAAAGACAATCGCCAGCGCCGAGACCGCCACGCTGGCCTGAAAGCCGGCCCAGAGGGTCTCGCGGGCGATCCACAATTCATGCAGCCAACTGGGGGATTCGTACATGAGGCCCTTCCTTAACGACGGATAGCCAAACGCTGTTCCAGGTAACGGAGCAGCATGGCAATCAGGTAACAGGCAGCCACGTAGAGCGCGGTCGTGACCAGCCAGGTTTCAATCACCCGGTAGCTTTCGACGTTGATCTTGCGGGCGTAATAGGTCAGCTCCGGCACCGCGATCGCGGCGGCCAGGGAGGTGTCCTTGAACAGCGAGATGAAGTTGTTCGAGAGTGCCGGCAACACGTTGCGCAGCATCACCGGCACGGTGATGTAAGCGCGAATCCGCCACTCCCCCAGGCCGATGGCCAGGCCGGCTTCCCGCAAGCCCTTGGGAATATTCACCAGGCCTGCGCGGAACACTTCGGTGAGATAGGCACCGGCATACAACGACAGGGTGATGATGAACGAGGGAATCTTATCCAGGCGAATACCCAGGGAGGGCAAGGCGAAGTAGATCAACAGGATCAACACCAGGATGGGGGTGTTGCGCACCACGGTGACATACACCGAGGCAAGAATACGCAACGCACGGTGCCTGGAGAGCATGGCAAACGCCATCAACAGGCCGATCACGCAGCCGATGGCGATCGACAGCAACGCCAACTGCAACCCCAGGCCGAGCCCCGCCAGCAAGGTGTCGAAATCACGCCAGACGGCGGCAAAGTTCAACTGATAGTTCATGGTCAGCAGCACCTGAAGGGGGCGTGTTCAGGCACGCCCCTGTTGTTGCGGGTCACTTGAATTCCACGGGAAAACCAATCGCCGGTTCTGGCAGTTCCACGCCGAACCACTGCTTGAACGAGGCTTTGTAGGTGGGGAATTCCACACCGGTCATGGCTTCGTGCAGCGCGGTGTTGACGAAATTCAGCCAGTCCTGGTCGCCGCGCTTGACCGCGCAGGCATAGGTTTGCGGGCTCCAGGCGTAGGTGGGGCTGCGGTAGCGGCCAGGGTTCTGCACCATCAGGTATTTGACCGAGGACTGGTCGGTGGCAGCAGCATCGGCGCGGCCTGAGTTCACGGCCTGGTACATCAGGTCAACGCTGTCGTACTGATCAACCTTGGCCTTGGGCAGTGCCTGGTGCACCAACTCTTCGGCATACACGTTCTGCAGCACGGCCACGGTGACGTCGTCGCCCGCCGCCTGCAGGTCTTCGATTTCCTTGTATTTGCTGTTATTGGGCAACAGCAGGCCGACGCCTTCCCGGTAGTACGGCAGGGTAAAGGCCACCTGCTGCGCACGGCTGGCGGTAACGGTGATGAACTGGCAGCTCATATCGACCTTGTCGGTGAGCAGGTTGGGAATACGTGCATCGGACGACTGCACCACAAACTCCACCTTGCTCGGGTCATTGAACAAGCCTTTGGCCACGATGCGGCCGATGTCGATATCAAACCCCTGCAATTTGCCATCCGCTCCCTGGAAGTGCCACGGCGCATTGGTACTGCCTGTACCTACGATCAAGTGCCCACGCTTGAGCACATCATCGAGCTTGCTGTCCGCCGCCTGCACCACGCTGGCGAGGGAAGCCGATGCAGCGACGAGAAAAACACACGCTTTGAATACGGAAGGTCGGTGATGCATGACAAGCACTCCAGGGAGGGTGTATTCCGCTATACCGGAACTTGGTATGTAACAACGGAATAGACAGCAGAAAGTGTGCCATAGGTGCTCATGGAAAGACATGCGTCCCACAAATGCCTTATGGATCAGTCAGATACGGCCTGATGGGAATACGGCGCCTGTCCGTGAGTACAAACGCTTTGCTACGCAAGACCTCAAACCCTGTTACTGCGCACCAATACCGAACGCCTGGGCTACCCTCTAAGAGCGTGCTTGCTCGCCCTTACATGGAACCTGACTGATGAAACTGCGATATATCTTGCCCGTGCTTTTGCTCGGGGTGGCTGGCAACGCCCTGGCCAGTAGCGACCGCCGTGAATGCAAGGAAGAACTGCAGAAACTCAAGGAAGCCTTCAGCACCGACTACACCGCCCAGAATCACCATGGCTATCGCCGGGCCAAGGCCTCCCGCGACAATGAGGAATACGAGAAGTGCGCGAGCCAGGCCCGCAAGGCCAGGGAGCGCATAGAGCGCGAGGCAGACCTGTGAAGGTTGACAGTAGACGGTGATAAGCCACGGGCTTAGCGTTGGCAAACACCCACGCGGCTTGAAGGGAGATCACCATGGGAATGGCCACCCGCATCATTTCCAGCGCCAAAGCGTTCGAACGCGTACTGAATACACCGCGCCCGGTGTTCCTCCTGTTTGTATCAGAGCACTGCCCCGCTTGCGCGCAGGCAGGCTCCTTGTTCGAACAGCACGCCTGGCAGCATCCCTGGGTCGTGAGCCTGGTACTCGATTGCGCCCATACGCCGAGGCACCCTGACGTGTCAGGCACCCCGACGCTGCTGATCTATCGCAAGGGCGCCCTGGTGGAACAACACAAAGGTTTGGGCCCCCTTGAAGAACAAGAGCAGTACGTGAAGGACATCTTCAGCCGTTATGACCTGAGCAAGGGTGCAAGTGCACTTGCGTCACTCGACGCTCCTCCACTTCAGCCACGGTCAAACGCCAGCCTTCATGTTCCAGGCTATCGCCCACCACCGGCAGGCGGTCAAGCAGGCTCATCACCAAACCTGCCAGGGTTTGATAATCCTCGGTCGTCACCGCCTTGAAGCCCGTGCGTTGACGCACCAGGTTGAGGTTCAAGGCGCCATTGGCACGGAAGCCATCGCCTTGCTCGACAATATCGGGCCCTTCGATTTCGCTGGCATCGGGCAATTCACCGGCGATGGACTCCAGAATATCCGTCATGCTCAATACGCCCATGAAGTCGCCGAATTCGTTGATCACGAAAGCGATGTGAGTGGACTCCTGGCGCATTTGCTCCAGGGCATTGAGGATCGAAAAACTGTCCAGCAGGTTGATCGCCCGACGCGCCAGGTGTTCCAGGTTCGGCTCGTTGCCCGCCAGGTACTCCTTGAGTAACTCCTTCTTGTGCACAAAACCCAGGGGCTCATCCACCGCACCGTTACGGATCAACGGCAGACGCGAGTAGGACGAGTGCATCAGTTTCAGACGGATCGTCTCGGGGTCATCCGCCAGGTCGATGCAATCAACCTTGGCCCTTGGCGTCATCAGGGTGCGAATCGGCCGCTCGGCCAGTTGCAGCACGCCGCTGATCATCACCCGTTCGCGTCGGTCAAACAGCGGACCCTGCGCAGCATCCGGCTCGCCCAGCAGATCAGCCACGTCTTCACCCACCTCTTCCACCGCCAGGCTGCGGCCGCCCAACAAGCGCATCACCGCATGGGCGGTACGCTCACGCACCGGCAACACGCCCTGCGCCGACTTCTTGCGACGGGCTCGGGCGATCTGGTTGAACACCTCGATCAGAATCGAGAAGCCAATGGCCGCGTACAAGTAGCCCTTGGGAATATGGAAACCCAGGCCTTCGGCGGTCAGGGCGAAACCGATCATCATCAGGAAGCCCAGGCACAGCATGATCACGGTCGGGTGCGCATTGACGAAACGGGTCAGCGGCTTGCTCGCCACGATCATCAGGCCGATGGACACGATCACGGCGATCATCATCACCGCCAGCTCGTCGACCATGCCCACGGCGGTAATCACCGCGTCGAGGGAGAACACCGCATCCAGCACCACGATCTGCGCGACGATCGGCCAGAACATGGCGTAAGCCACACTGCCCTTGTGCTGCGCCACATGGCCTTCAAGGCGCTCATGCAATTCCATGGTGGCCTTGAACAACAGGAACACACCACCAAACAGCATGATCAGGTCACGGCCGGAGAAGCTCTTGTCGAACACCTCGAACAGCGGCTGGGTCAGGGTGACCAACCAGGAAATACTCGCCAACAGGCCCAGGCGCATCAGCAGCGCCAGGGATAAACCGATCAAGCGTGCACGGTCACGCTGCTCCGGCGGCAACTTGTCCGCCAGGATCGCGATAAACACCAGGTTATCGATACCCAGCACCAGTTCCAGCACAATCAAGGTCGCAAGGCCGAGCCAGGCCGTAGGATCCGCTAACCATTCCATTTATAAATTCTCTGTCTTTAAAGTGTTCAGAACGCCGGGCACGGCAAAGTGCGGTCATGCGACCGGGACAAGGTTAGTTGACGGAATACGGGGTGCTTCAGCGGGAACAGCGACAGCGGTTGTCTTGGGGAAAGACGACTGGGAGGCTCCGAGAGGGTGTTCATGCAAGTCCTGAAATGACAAAAGGACTTGAATCCTACATTCGAAATACAAATTTCCCACAACGCAAAACTATTACAAAACCTGTAAACCCCATCAGAAGCACAGCAACTCTTGTGGGAGCTGGCCTGCGATGCCGGCACCTCGATGCATGATCGTTCCCACGCTTTGCGTGGGAATGCCGCCTTTGACGCTCCGCGTCCCACACGCGCAAGGATGACGCGGAGCGTCACAGGATGCGTTCCCACGCTGGAGCGTGGGAACAATCTGTATCAGGGTTTACGAGTGGCATCGTCCAGCGCCAGGATGGTGTGGGCATTGGTGACGGTGGTCGCCAGCGTATTGATCACCCCCGAACGCAACGCCCCCAAGGTCGCCGCCGCCTTGGTGTTCTCGCTGGCAATCGCCACCACATCCGGGATGCGAAACAGCTCCTGCACCGTCAACCCGATCACGCGCCCCTGGATGGCGTTGACCGCCGGCTGGCCGTGAATGTCGATAAAGTCATAGCCCATCATGTCGCCCACGGTGCCAGACAACCGCGCCTGGGCGATTTCCTGGGGCGAGAACCAGCCCATGCGCACCATGTTGCTGTTCTCGCTCATGTCGCCGATGCCGATCAGGGCGATATCGGCACGGCGGGCGCGGTCAAGGGTCGAACGCACCGTGTCGTTGTTGATCAGCACCCCGCGCAGTTCCGGGTTGGCCACCAGCGCCGGGGCGTACAGGCTTTCACTTTCGCCACCAAAGCGCAGGGCCAGGCGTCGGCAGATGTGGTCAGGGTTCATGTATTCGCCGGCCTTGAGCGAACCGCCGATGGCACACACGAAGGTGCAGTTGCGGGTCACCGGCAGAAACACGTTATCGGCCACCGCGCCGACGTTACGCCCCATGCCCACGGCAACGATCATCCCATCACTCAGGGTCTTGTTGAGGTAGTTGGCGACCAGGCTGGCGACCGCCGAGCGCTGGGTGTCGGGGTCGCTGTGGTCGACCGCGATCAAGGCGCGGTCGAGCTTGAAGCGCTCCACCAGCGCCCGCTCCAGCTCGTTGTTCATCGCCGGGTGCTGCAACACGCGCACCTCGACGATCCCTTCATCCCGAGCACGCTTGAGCAGGCGGCTGACTTTTGCCCGCGACAGGTCAAAGCGCTTGGCAATGGCCTCCTGAGTGACGTTCTCAAGGTAATAGAGCATCGCCACTTCGGTCATCTGATCGATATCACTGGCCATGCGCTGGGTACTGTCACTCATTGGGACGGGCTTCCGTTTCGGCGTCAAAGGCGCATTCTCCCGACTCTTGCCCCGCGCCGTCCACTACTGATGCCCATCGCGCTCGATCGCATTGATGCGCTCGACCTTGGCCCCGGACCGCGCCGCTTCGAACTCCGAGGCCAAAAACGCACTGACGATGCTTTTGGCCAACTCCGCGCCGATGACCCGCGCACCGATGGAGAGGATTTGCGCATCGTTGCTCTTGCGCGCCCGCTCCGCCGAGTAGGTGTCATGGGCCTGGGCCGCACGGATGCCCAGCACCTTGTTGGCCGAGATGGCCATGCCTATGCCGGTGCCGCATACCAGCACGCCGAGGCGCTGTTGCCCGGCATTGATGGCGGTGGCCACGGCCAGGGCGATGTCCGGGTACAGCACCGGCACCGTTGAATGCGTACCGAAGTCGGTCACCGGGTATCCCAACGCCTCGATATGGCGCTTCAACAACTCTTTGAGCTCAAAACCCGCTTCATCACATCCGATAGCCACCGGGAAAGGTGTGTTCATGGCGCCAAACTCCACTGATCAAATGATCACTTAGTGAAATATCTCTCACCCATTTCGCAAGCATTCACCCCTTACTGTCAAGCGAGATTTAACTGACCTGCCAGTCAAAGCCCTATACCAAGGCAATAACCGCGTCAAAGATGAGAATCACACCTTTTAAGTGAAAGAGATTGACTGATCAGAATTTCATTTGATACACATATGATCACAGCGAAACATGACTGTGCGACCTAATAAGAATTCACAGCACGAGGACACGCCGATGGCCACGCCATTACTGCTCCAGGCTGAACACGTCGCCAAGGCTTACGCCGGGGTACCAGCCCTGCGCGACGGGCGCCTTTCTCTGCGCGCCGGCAGCGTCCACGCCCTGTGCGGCGGCAACGGTGCCGGCAAGTCAACCTTCCTGAGCATCCTGATGGGCATCACCCAGCGTGACGCCGGCAGCATTCTGCTCAACGGCGCACCGGTGCAGTTCAATCGCCCGAGTGAAGCCTTGGCGGCGGGGATCGCAATGATCACCCAGGAGCTCGAACCCATCCCCTACATGACCGTCGCCGAAAACATCTGGCTGGGCCGCGAACCGCGCCGCGCCGGTTGCATCGTCGACAGCAAGGCCCTCAACCGCCGCACCCGCGAACTGCTCGAAAGCCTGGAGTTCGACGTCGACGCCACCAGCCCCATGCACCGCTTGAGCGTGGCGCAGATGCAATTGGTGGAAATCGCCAAGGCGTTCAGCCATGACTGCCAAGTGATGATCATGGACGAGCCCACCTCGGCCATCGGCGAGCGCGAGGCCGAAACCCTGTTCAAGGCGATTCGCCGCCTTACCGCACGCGGTGCCGGCATCGTGTACGTGTCCCATCGACTGAGCGAACTGGCGCAGATCGCCGATGACTACAGCATCTTCCGTGATGGCGCCTTTGTCGAAAGCGGGCGCATGGCCGATATCGACCGCGACCACCTGGTGCGCGGCATTGTCGGCCAGGAACTGACGCGCATCGACCACAAGGTGGGCCGCGAATGCGCGGCCAGCACCTGCCTGCAGGTCGACAACCTGAGCCGCAACGGTGAGTTCCACGACATCAGCCTGCAGCTGCGCCGTGGCGAGATCCTCGGCATTTATGGGTTGATGGGCTCCGGGCGCAGTGAATTCCTCAATTGCATCTACGGCCTGACCGTGGCGGATGCCGGCAGCGTTACCTTGCAAGGCAAGCCCATGCCCATCGGGCAGCCCAAGGCGACCATCGACGCCGGCATGTCGCTGGTCACCGAAGACCGCAAGGACAGCGGCCTGGTGCTGACCGGCAGCATCCTGTCGAACATTGCACTGTCGGCCTATAAGCGCTTGTCGAGTTGGTCGCTGATCAACGCACGTAAAGAAGCGCAACTGGCCGAGGAGATGGTCAAGCGCTTGCAGATCAAGACCAGCTCCCTGGAGCTGCCGGTAGCATCAATGAGCGGCGGCAACCAGCAAAAGGTGGTGCTCGCCAAATGCCTGTCCACCGAGCCGGTATGCCTGCTCTGCGATGAACCCACCCGCGGCATCGACGAAGGCGCCAAACAGGAGATCTACCACCTGCTCGACCAGTTCGTGCGCGCCGGTGGCGCAGCCATTGTGGTGTCGTCGGAAGCACCGGAACTGCTGCACTTGAGCGACCGCATCGCCGTCTTCAAAGGCGGCCGGCTGGTCACTATCAGCACCGACACCGCCCTTTCCCAGGAAGCCTTGTTGAGTCTTGCCTCATGAATGCCAAAACCATCGTTGCCCCCGTTACCGCCGCGCCGCGCAACCGCCTGCGCCTGTCCCTCGACCGCTTCGGCCTGCCGCTGGTGTTTATCCTGCTGTGCGTGGTGATGGCGTTTTCCAGTGAGTACTTCATGACCTGGCGCAACTGGATGGACATCCTGCGCCAGACCTCCATCAACGGCATTCTCGCCGTGGGCATGACCTATGTGATCCTGACCAAGGGCATCGACCTGTCGGTGGGGTCGATCCTGGCCTTCGCCGGGTTGTGCAGCGCCATGGTCGCCACCCAGGGTTATGGCCTGTTGGCGGCGGTCAGCGCGGGGATGTTTGCCGGCGCGATGCTCGGGGTGGTCAATGGTTTCATGATCGCCAACCTGTCGATCCCGCCGTTCGTGGCCACCCTCGGCATGCTCAGCATCGCGCGGGGCATGACCTTTATTCTCAACGACGGCAGCCCGATCACCGACCTGCCCGACGCCTACCTGGCCTTGGGCATCGGCAAGGTCGGCCCGGTGGGCGTGCCGATCATCATCTTCGCAGTGGTCGCGCTTATTTTCTGGATGGTGCTGCGCTACACCACCTACGGCCGTTATGTGTACGCGGTGGGCGGCAATGAAAAAAGCGCGCGCACATCGGGCATTGGCGTGCGCAAGGTGATGTTCTCGGTGTACGTGGTCTCGGGCCTGCTCGCCGGGTTGGCCGGCGTGGTGCTGTCGGCACGCACCACCTCTGCCCTGCCCCAGGCCGGGGTTTCCTACGAGCTGGACGCGATTGCCGCAGTGGTGATCGGTGGCACCAGTTTGTCCGGCGGTACCGGCAGCATTGTCGGCACCTTGTTCGGGGCACTGTTGATCGGCGTGATCAATAACGGCCTGAACCTGCTCGGCGTGTCCTCCTATTACCAGCAGGTCGCCAAGGGCCTGATCATCGTGTTTGCAGTACTGATCGACGTGTGGCGCAAGAAGAAACGCTGAAGAACGACCCATAACAATAACTGGAGTTCTACTTATGAAACTGGGTACCACCCTGGCCGCTGCGGCGGCCCTCTCCCTGCTCGCCAGCAGTATCGCCCTGGCCGCCGACGGCAAGACCTACAAGATCGGCGCAGCCGTCTATGGCCTCAAGGGTCAGTTCATGCAGAACTGGGTCCGCGAGCTCAAGGAACATCCGGCCGTCAAGGATGGCACCGTGCAGTTGACCGTGTTCGACGGCAACTACGACGCCCTGACCCAGAACAACCAGATCGAAAACATGGTGACCCAACGCTACGACGCGATTCTGTTCGTACCGATTGATACCAAGGCCGGCGTCGGTACCGTCAAGGCCGCCATGAGCAACGACGTGGTGGTCATCGCCTCCAATACGAAAGTAGCCGATGCCAGCGTGCCGTATGTGGGCAACGACGACGTGGAAGGCGGCCGCCTGCAGGCCCAGGCCATGGTCGACAAGCTCAATGGCAAGGGCAATGTGGTGATCATCCAGGGCCCGATTGGCCAGTCGGCGCAGATCGACCGGGAAAAAGGCGAGCTGGAAGTGCTGGGCAAACACCCGGACATCAAGATCATCGAAAAGAAAACCGCCAACTGGGACCGCGCCCAGGCCATGACGCTCACCGAAGACTGGCTCAACGCCCACCCCAAGGGCATCAATGGCGTGATCGCCCAGAATGACGACATGGCCCTGGGCGCCGTGCAGGCGCTGAAGTCCCATGGCCTCACCTCCAAGGATGTGCCTGTGACCTCTATCGACGGCATGCCGGATGCGATCCAGGCGGCGAAAAAGGACGAAGTCACCACCTTCCTACAGGATGCCCAGGCCCAGTCCCAAGGCGCGCTGGACGTAGCGTTGCGTGCCTTGGCCGGCAAGGACTACAAGCCGCAATCGGTGATTTGGGAGCGCTATGCCAAAGACGTGAAATGGGGTGACGGCACGGCCAAGAATTACATTCTGCCCTGGGTGCCGGTGACCAATGCCAATGCGGACGCGCTGTACAAGCAAGTCAGCGGCGGTAAGTAGTTTGATCGTTCCCACGCTCCGCGTGGGAACGCATCCCGTGACGCTCCGCGTCACTTAACATCGGAACGCAGAGCGTTCCACGCGGCATTCCCACGCAGAGCGTGAGAACGAGGAGTCATTCATGTCTGGTTTCTGGAACCAAGCCTTCGACCTCAGCGGCCGTTGCGCGGTGATCACCGGTGGCGCCGCCGGCATCGGCCTGGCCTGCGCCACCTTGCTGGCGGAACGCGGCGCAAGGGTGGCGCTGCTGGACCGCGACCCGGCCGTGGTCGAGGCGGCCGCCAGCCTGGGTGCCGGGCACCTTGGCATTGCCGTCGACCTCGGGAGGATCGACCAGATACAACCGACCGTCGACAAGGTGTTCGCGCATTTCCAGCGCCTGGATTACCTGATCAACAGTGCAGGCGTGGTGCTGCTGGACAAGGCCATCGAGGTCAGCGAAAGCGCCTGGGACACCACCCTGGACATCAACCTCAAGGCCAGTTTTTTCATGGCTCAGGCCTGCGCCAGGCACATGATCGCCCAGGGCGGCGGGCGCATCGTCAACCTGGCGTCCCAGGCCGCCGTGATTGGCCTGGACCGTCACGTCGCCTACTGCGCCAGCAAGGCCGCCATCGTCGGCATGACCAAGGTATTGGCCATGGAGTGGGCGCCGCAGATCAACGTCAACGCCATCTCTCCGACCATCGTCGAAACCGCCCTGGGCAAAAAAGCCTGGGCGGGCGAGGTGGGTGAGCGGGCCAAATTGCAGATTCCAGCAGGTCGCTTTGCCCAGCCGGAAGAAATCGCCGGGCTGGCGCTGTACCTGCTCAGCGACGCCGCACAGATGATCACCGGTGCCAACATGGTGATCGACGGCGGCTACAGCATTCAGTAATTCATCGTTATGTCGTGAGGTTTTGTCATGTCCACCGTCACCGAACGCACACCTGAACAACTCGCCCCGAGCATCCCGAAAACCATGCAGGCTGTGGTCTGCCACGGCCCGGAAGATTACCGCCTGGAAACCGTCGACGTGCCCACACCCGGCCCCGACGAGATCCTGACCAAAGTCGAGCTGTGCGGCATTTGTATGGGCGATATCAAGACCTATCGCGGCGCGCCGTCGTTCTGGGGCGATGCCGAGCAACCGCGCTACGTGAAGCCGCCGATGATCCCCGGGCATGAGTTCGTGTGCCGCGTAGTCGCCCTTGGCCCAGGCGCCGAGAAACGCGGCGTGGCCGTGGGCGACCGCGTGATCTCCGAGCAGATCGTGCCATGCTGGGGCTGCCGCTTCTGCAACCACGGCCAGTACTGGATGTGCCAGAAGCACGACCTGTATGGCTTCCAGAACAATGTGCAGGGCGCCATGGCGCAATACATGATCTTCACCAAGGAAGGCATCATCCACAAAGTGCCGGAATCCATCGCCCCCGATGAAGCGATCCTGATCGAACCCCTGGCCTGCTCGCTACACGCGGCGGAACGCGCCAACGTCGACCATGACGATATCGTGGTGGTCGCCGGCGCCGGCACCCTGGGCCTGGGCATCATCGGCGCGGTGCGGTTGCGCAACCCGAAAAAACTCATCGTGCTGGACATGAAACCCGAACGCGCCGCCCTCGCCCTGCGCCTAGGCGCCGATGAAGTGTGGAACCCGGCCGAGGTGGATGTGTTGGCGAAGATCCGCGAAATCACCGATGGCTACGGCTGCGACATTTATATCGAGGCGACCGGGCATCACAAGGCGGTGAACCAAGGCCTGGCGATGCTGCGCAAGCTGGGACGCTTTGTGGAATTCAGCGTGTTCAATGACGAGGCCACGGTGGATTGGTCGATCATCGGTGACCGCAAGGAGCTGGATATCCTCGGCTCGCACCTGGGGCCGTATATGTACCCAAGGGCCATAGACTTTATCGGCAACCGCAAGATCGATATGCGCGACGTGGTGACCCACAAGTTTGCGCTGGCGGACTTCAAGGAAGCCTTTGCAGTCATGGAACGCGGCGATAAATCGCTGAAGGTTGTGCTCGAACCCTGATCTCAGTAACAACACAAAACCCTGTGGGAGCCGGCTTGCCTGCTCCCACAATGGAAGGGTGTCGCCCCTTAGAACAAGAACACAGGAACCCGCGTTATGAGTCGAGTCATCAACGATCCCGACCAAGTGGTCGAAGACATGCTGCGCGGCATCCTGGTCGCGCACCCCGAACTGCGCCAGTACGAAAGCAACCCACGGGTCATTGTCAGGGCCAGACCGTCCGCCCAGGGCCGCGTCGGCATTGTCACCGGCGGCGGCTCCGGGCATGAACCGGCGTTCCTCGGCTATGTTGGCCCGGGCCTGGTGGATGCGGTGGCCGTCGGCGAGATTTTTTCCTCGCCCACCGCCAAAAGCTTTTTCGACGCCTTCCGCGCCGCCGACCATGGCGCAGGCGTGGCCTGCCTGTATGGCAACTACGCGGGCGACAACATGAACGTGAAGCTGGCAATGAAAATGGCCGCCAGCAAAGACATGCGCATCCGCACCGTGGTCGCCAACGACGACGTGGCCTCCGCGCCCAAGGCCGATATTGCCAAGCGTCGCGGCGTGGCCGGGGAGATCTTCATGTGGAAGATCGGCGGTGCCGCCGCTGCCCAGCATTACGACCTGGACGGCGTGATTCGGGTGGCGCAGAAAACCGTCGACCACTGCCGCTCGATTGGTATCGGCCTTACGCCCTGCACGATCGCTGCCGTGGGCAAGCCGAACTTCCAGATTCCCGACGGCCAGATGGAGCTGGGTATCGGCCATCATGGCGAACCGGGCATCGAAGTCATCCCGATTGAACCGGCCGCCGCCATGGCCGAGCGCATGCTGGCGCCGATCCTCGCCGACCGCGATTTCAGCCAGGACGACAGCGTGGTGGTGCTGGTCTCAGGCCTGGGCGCCACCCCGGTGATGGAGTTGTATATTTTCTACGCAGAGGTGGAAAAACAGCTCAAGGCCAAAGGTTTGAAGATTCACCGTTGCTACGTGGGCAACTACTTCACGTCCCTGGAGATGATGGGCGTGACCTTGACCCTGCTCGGCCTCGACGCCGAGCTGAAAACCCTGATCGACCAACCCTGCCGCTCCATCGGCATGACCCAGGCGGAGTGAACCATGAGCCAGCATTTTTCCACCCATGACGGTAGCGCCATTGTCGCCGACCTGGTCAGCGTGATCGTGGCAAACCGGGAGTACCTCAGCGAAGTCGACGGCGCTATAGGCGATGGCGACCATGGCATCAACATGGCCAAGGGCTTTGCCCATTGCGGCCGCACGATCGAAGGCCGCCAACTGACCCTGGCCGAAGCCCTGGATGAACTGACCCTGAGCCTGATGGAAGGCATCGGCGGCTCCATGGGACCCTTGTATGGCAGCCTGTTTATCGGCATGGCCGACGAAGTGCGCGGCAGTGAAGACATCGACGCCGCCACCTTCGCCCACCTGCTGCGCGGCGGCTTGACCTCGTTGCAGGACATCACCGAAGCGGGCGTGGGCGACAAGTGCTTGATGGACACGTTGATCCCGGCGGTGGAAGCCTTTGAACGGGCGCATGCAGCGGCGCGTTCTTTCAGCGATGCACTCGACGCGATGAAAAGCGCTGCTTCTCAGGGGCGGGATTCGACCAAGGACCTGGTGGCCAAGATTGGCCGAGCGAGTCGTTTGGGTGAGCGTTCCCTCGGCGTTCTGGATGCCGGGGCCGTATCGTGCTGCCTGATCCTTACGCAGTTGGCGGACTCGATTAAACCCCGTTTGACCTGACATGATCGTTCCCACGCTCCGCGTGGGAATGCAGCCTTGGACGCTCCGCGTCCCACCTACGCCAGGGTGACGCAGAGCGTCACTGGTGGCATTCCCACGCGGAGCGTGGGAACGATCGACAAGGGATTACCTGGTTTTCAGTACTGGGTTACCAGAACCGCTGCTGGGTCAAGCGACTCCACCAGGTCAACAGCACTCGGTCCACCGAGCCGCTGGCCGCCAGGCCCACGCGCTCCTGCAGGCTCTTACGCTCGGCATAGTGCAGGTGGAACACTTCGGCGGTCTTGGCCTTGGTAGCCAGGTATTCATCGCTGGTTTGCAGCTCATCAACCAGTTGTTTGTCGAGAGCGGCAACCCCCAACCACACTTCGCCAGTGGCCACCTCGTCAATCGCCAACTGCGGGCGGTAACGCGCGACGAAGTTCTTGAACAGCTGATGCGTGATGTCCAGGTCTTCCTGGAACTTCTCCCGGCCCTTCTCGGTGTTTTCGCCGAACACTGTGAGCGTGCGCTTGTATTCACCGGCGGTCAGCACTTCAAAGTCGATGTCGTGCTTTTTAAGCAGGCGATTGACGTTGGGCAACTGCGCCACCACGCCAATGGAACCGAGGATGGCGAAGGGTGCACTGATGATCTTCTCGCCGATGCAGGCCATCATGTAGCCGCCGCTGGCCGCGACTTTGTCGATGCACACGGTCAACGGTACGCCGGCCTGGCGGATACGCGCCAGTTGCGAAGAGGCCAGGCCATAGCTGTGCACCATGCCGCCGCCGCTTTCCAGGCGCAGCACCACTTCATCCTTGGGCGTGGCCAGGCTCAGCAGTGCGGTGATTTCATGGCGCAGGCTTTCGGTGGCCGAGGCCTTGATGTCACCGTCGAAATCCAGCACGAATACCCTCGGCTTGGGCTCGGGCTTCTTCTTGTCTTTCTTCTTTTCAGCTTTGCTTTCGGACTTGCGCAGGGCCTTGAGCTGGTCCTTGTCGAGCAAGCTGGACTCCAGGCGCTCACGCAAGCCCTTGTAGAAATCATTCAGCTTGCTGACCTGCAATTGGCCGGCGGATTTACGACGACCTTTGCTGCGCAGTGCTGCAAAGCTGATCAGTACCACCAGAATAGCGACCACCAGGGTGACGGTCTTCGCCAGAAAGCTCGCGTATTCGGCCAAAAAATCCATATGTCTCCTTAAAAAATGCACTGCGCCAGGCGCGGATGGCCCCAGCATACCGACGCCACTGCGAAGGAGCCAGTGATCAAACCGCCAACAGGCGGGCTCCAACGCGCTTTTAAAACAAGCGTATGTTTTTTCATTGACAGCTCGCAGGCATCCTCATAACCTCGCCAGACTTTCAACGTACCGGGAAAACGGACGTGGGCAGCATTTATCTGATTCGACATGGCCAGGCTTCCTTCGGTGCAGACGACTATGACGTCCTCTCGCCCATTGGCGTGGAACAAGCGCAAGTGCTCGGTCGCCACCTGGCAGACCTGGGCATTGCGTTTGACCGCTGCATCGCCGGCGACCTGCGTCGCCAGCAGCACACTGCCAGCGCCACGTTCGACCAGTACAGCGCCCTGGGCTTGCCGGTTCCGGCATTGGAAACAGACAGCGCGTTCAACGAGTTCGACGGCGAGGCAATCATTCGCGGCCTGTTACCCGACCTGCTCAGCAGTGAGCCGGATGCCGTGCACATCCTGCGCAATGGCCCGCAGAACCGCAGCGAGTTCCAACGCATTTTCGCCCTGATCATCGAACGCTGGCTGGCCGGCACCTATGATCCGCCCGGGCTGGAAAGCTGGCTGGGGTTTGTCGAGCGGGTCCAGGGTGGTTTGCAGCGGATCCTTGAAGCCGCCAACCACACCGACAAAATCGCCGTATTCACCTCCGGCGGCACCATCACCGCCCTGCTCCACCTGATTACCCGAATGCCTGCCGCCCAGGCCTTCGAAATGAACTGGCAAATTGTTAACACCTCGCTCAACCAATTGAAGTTCCGTGGTCGCGAGGTGGCACTGGCTTCCTTCAACAGTCACGCCCACTTGCAACTGTTGAAGGCGCCGCAGCTCATCACTTTCCGATGAACTGCGGCCAACCGTGACCCCAAGGTCACTGGACTCTACCCTTAAGGATCGAAACCATGACTGACGTAGCTAAAGCAGTAGAAGCAATGAAAGCCAAATTCAACCCAAGCGCTGCCGAAGGCTTGGACCTGGTGTTCGGTTTCCGTATCGACGACAGCAAGAATTTCTCGCTGGTGGTCAAGGACAAGACCTGCGAGCTCAAAGAAGGCGAAAACCCTGACGCTCAGGTCACCCTGGTGATGGACAGCGAGACCCTGGAAGGCATCGTCGACGGCTCCACCGACGGCATGCAAGCGTTCATGGGCGGCAAGCTGCGCACCGAAGGCGACATGATGCTGGCGATGAAGCTGAGCGAGCTGTTCCCTTCCTGATTCACGGGTAACCCTGAATCCTGATCCCGCCTCCCCAGGCGGGATTTTTTTGCCTGCATTCTCGCGGTGAATGAAGATCCCCTGTGGGAGCTGGCTTGCCTGCGATGGCATCTACTCCATTTGCCGGACGCACCGCGGTGCCTGTATCGCAGGCAAGCCAGCTCCCACAGAAAAGCAAATCCGTAGGACTGCTCAGGTTTTTGACTGTAGCAACAACGCCACCAACGCGCTCCACCCGGTCTGGTGTGAAGCCCCCAACCCTCGCCCTGTCTCACCATGAAAATACTCATGGAACAACACCAGGTCACGACTGGCCGGGTCTTCCTGCAACTGCGCATACCCCGCCATCGACGGCCGCACACCGTTTTCATCTTTGAGAAACAGCCGCGTCAGCCGCTCGCTGAGGCTGTCAGCCACTTCCTCGAGAGACGCCAGATACCCACTGCCCGTCGGGTACTCCACGGAAAAATGCTCCGCGTAATAGCGATGAAATTCGCGCAACGATTCAATCAGCATGTAATTGACCGGCATCCACAGCGGCCCGCGCCAATTGGAGTTGCCGCCGTACAAACGTGAGTCGGATTCACCGGGTTGGTAACTGGCGCACAAGGTGTCGCCATTCATCTTCAACGCCAGGGGCTGCTCGGCGAACGCCTTGGATAGGGCGCGCACGCCAAAGGCCGACAAGAACTCCTGGTCATCCAGCATGCGTCGCAGCAAATCCTTGGTGCGTTCACCGCGCAGCAGCGCCAGCAACAGGCGGTTGCCCTGCCCCGGTTCGGTCCAGCGCGAAACCAACCTGGCCAGGTCCGGCCGATGATGCATAAAGCCCAGCAGGCGCTCGCGCAAGCCTTCCAGGCCCTCGTGCTCGCGCTGTTCCAGCACAAGCACCGCGAACAGCGGCATTAACCCGACGATGGAGCGCAGGCGCACCGGTTCGCTCTGGCCATCAGGACGGTGCAGTACGTCGTAGAAAAACTGGTCCTGCTCATCCCACAAGCCTTCGGCGCTGTCATCGACGCGGTTGATAGCACCGGCGATGTAGAGGAAATGCTCGAAAAACTTCACGGCAATGTCCACGTACACCACATTGCGCTTGGCCAACTCCAGGCCGATGCGCATCAGGTCCAGGGCATAGGCCGCCACCCAGGCGGTGCCATCGGCCTGGTCCAACTGGTAACCCGGCGGCAACGTGGCCGAGCGGTCGAACAAGGCGATATTGTCCAGGCCCAGAAAACCGCCCTGGAACAGGTTGCGGCCCTCGGCGTCCTTGCGGTTGACCCACCAGGAGAAATTCAACAGCAGCTTGTGAAAGATGCGCTCCAGGAAATCCATGTCGCCCACGCCGGTCAACGCCTTGTCCTGCTGATATACGCGCCAGCTGGCCCAGGCATGCACGGGCGGGTTGGCGTCGTCAAAGCGCCACTCGTAGGCCGGCAATTGGCCGTTGGGGTGCATGAAGCGGTCCTTTACCAGCAGCAACAGCTGTTGCTTGGCGTAACCGGGGTCGATCAGCGCGATGGCCACCGCCTGGAAGCCTTGATCCCAAGAGGCATACCAGGGGTATTCCCAAGTGTCGGGCATGGACAAGATGTCGAAGTTGCTCAGGTGCCGCCAATGGGTATTGCGGATAAGCAGACGCTCGGGCGGTGGCGCGGGCTGGGCCGGGTCGCCGTCAAGCCACTGGTTCACGTCGAAATAGTACAGTTGCTTGGACCACAGCAGGCCGGCCAGGGCCTGGCGTTGCACATTGCGCGCATCGTCATCGGCAAGGCCCTGTTGCAAGACCGCGTAGAAGTCATCGGCCTCCTGGCGGCGCTGTTCGAATAGCTTGCGCGCATTGACATCGGGCGCGTCCAGAGGCGCAAAACGCAGGTAAAGGTTTTTGCTTTCCTGGCCCGCCAGTTCAAGGGTGAAATGCGCGGCCACCTTGGTGCCGGCGTCCCGGCGAACGGCCGACTCAACCCCGCCCACCACGTAATCATTAATGCCATCCTTGAATGGCCCCGGCGCCGGTTGCCCGTCCAGTTTGGGCCGATTGGTTTGGTTTTCGCAGAACAGCCACTGCAACCCGTCCTGGCCCCAGGCACTGAGGTGGCGATCATCGAGCTCATGATGACGCGCCAGAACCCGCTCGCCGTCCAACCTCAAGCTGGGCTTGGGTGCATCGAAGGTCCAGCTCCAGTCATTGCGCGCCCAGAGCTGGGGCAGCACCTGCAGGCGTGTGGGTTGGTCCGAACGGTTATGCACGGTGACGCGCATGAAAATATCGTCGGGCTGATGCTTGGCGTATTCGACACTGACGTCGCAGTAGTGGTTGTCTGCGAACACACCGGTATCAAGGATTTCATACTCGGCATCCGCCAGCCCACGACGGGCGTTTTCGGCGATCAGGTCAGCGTAGGGAAAGGCCGCATGGGGATATTTGTAGAGCATGCGCATGTAGGCATGGCTCGGCACGCCATCGACGAAAAAGTACAGTTCCTTGACGTCTTCACCGTGGTTGCCTTCGGCGTTGTCGAGGCCGAACAGACGTTCCTTGAGGATTGCGTCACGCTCGTTCCACAGCGCCAGGCCCAGGCACCAGCGTTGAGCCTTGTCACTGAAACCGGCCAATCCATCCTCGCCCCATCGATAGGCGCGGCTGCGTGCATGCTCATGAGGGAAGTAGGCCCAGGCGTCACCGTCGGCGCTGTAGTCTTCGCGCACCGTGCCCCATTGGCGTTCACTCAGGTACGGGCCCCACTCGCGCCACTGCTCGGCGCCTGGCGTTGCCAGGCGCTGGCCTTCGAGGGTGTCCAGCAGGTTGGTTGCGGGTTTGGCCGTCATTGGGTCCTCCTTCACCTACACAGTGGAGCGCAGTGTAGAGCCCAATGACGCCCGCTTGCACATGAAGACTTGGACGCAGGATCAACTCATTCATTTGCAGAATGAAGTCCAGAAGAATCTTCGTTTGCAAGGCGGCAGGCTGCTCAACAAAATCAGGCAAAGGCCACTTTCATCGCTCCAGTCATCAGGAATTTTTCTATGCACGCCACTGCACATGTCAGCCCTGACGAGATCCGCAAGGGCTTTTCCAAGGCCATGTCCGACATGTATCGAGAGGAAGTTCCTTTATATGGGGCGTTGCTGGAATTGGTGGCCGAGACCAACGCACATGTGCTCGACAGCGAACCGGGCCTGGCGCACCAGCTGCAGCGTACCGGCGAAATCCAGCGCCTGGGCATGGAACGCCACGGCGCCATCCGCTTGGGCACCGCTGCGGAACTGGCGACTATCAGCCGTTTGTTTGCGGTGATGGGCATGCAACCGGTGGGGTACTACGACCTCACCCCCGCTGGCGTACCTGTTCACTCCACCGCCTTTCGCGCCGTGCATGAACACGCGCTGCAAACCAGCCCGTTTCGCGTGTTCACTTCGTTGCTGCGCCTGGAACTGATCGAAAACCCCGACCTGCGCGCCTTCGCCGAAAGCGCCCTGGCCAAGCGCTCGATCTTCACCGGCGAGGCCTTGGCATTGATCGACCAGGCAGAGACCCAAGGCGGCTTGAATGCCAGCGATGCCGAGGCCTTTATCCGCCAGGCCCTGGAGACGTTCCGCTGGCACCACACTGCCACGGTCACCGGCGCCCAATATCAGCAACTGAGCGACCAGCACCGCCTGATCGCCGACGTCGTCGCGTTCAAAGGCCCGCACATCAACCACCTGACGCCACGCACCCTGGACATCGACCAGGTGCAGGCGGCGATGCCCGGCAAAGGTATCACTCCCAAAGCCGTGATCGAAGGCCCACCCCGGCGCCAGTGCCCGATACTGCTGCGCCAGACCAGCTTCAAGGCCCTGGACGAACCCATCGCCTTCACCGATGCCCACGGCAGCCACAGCGCACGCTTCGGCGAAATCGAACAGCGCGGCGTCGCACTTACCCCTAAAGGCCGCGCCCTGTACGACCAACTGCTGAACGCCGCCCGCGACGAACTCGGCACATTCCCCAATGAAGCCAACGCCGAGCGCTATGTGCAATTGATGGAGCAGCACTTCCACGCCTTCCCCGATAACTACCCGCAGATGCGCGAGCAGGGCTTGGCGTATTTTCGCTACTTCGTCACCGATAAAGGCCTGACGGCACGCGGCCAGGCCGATCAGCCGCGCACATTGGAGGCGCTGGTCGGTGCCGGTCATGTGGCGGTGGAGCCGTTGGTGTATGAGGACTTTTTGCCGGTCAGTGCGGCGGGGATCTTCCAGTCAAACCTGGGGGATGGGGCGCAGAGTCACTACGCGGGCAACTCCAACCGAGATGCCTTCGAACAGGCGCTGGGGCGCAGGACGATTGATGAGCTGCAGTTGTATGAGCAGACGCAGCAGCGTTCCATGGATATATGCGTTGAAACGCTGTTGAAATGACTGGATGCAAGACCGAACGCCAAGAGTCACGGCGTTGATGGTAACCACGATGCGAAGCGAGCCGCTTTTGATCTTGATCTGCTTTTGATCTTGATCTTAAGCGCCCCATCAAACCACGCTGGCCGAAATTCGACAGGGATTTGGGGGGTAAACCGGCAGGGATGCCGGTTTAGCCGCCCCCATGGATGGCGCGTGGCGGCGGCCCCCCAAATCACTGGCGGATTACGGGCACACCGAGCCTAAGCGAGGTGCCGAGTGGTGGGGCAAGAGCCTTTTGCTTACTTTTGGGCTTTTCAAAAGTGAGCCGCTGTAAAAGCGGAACCCTAAGTGGCCGTTACCGCAGGAATGGATATACACCCGGTATACCTGCGTCGCCTGTCAGGCCGCCTTCGCGAGCAAGCCCGCTCCCACAGTTGGATCGCGGTGTGTCAGGTAGGTAGACGTCGGCTGGGAGGCAGTCATCGCAGGCAAGCTGAACTGGTCAAGTAATCCCGGACACCGATTACGGTGTTTATGCCGCTTTTTGCTCCATGGCTATTGGCGACAGGTAGTTGTTGTAGCTGTGGAGCCTGATTCGATTGTATCGCATGAAGAAGCTGGTCATATCCTGCCTGGCTTCTTCAACTGTCGTATAACCCTTGGTGGGCACCCACTCTGACTTGAGCGTCCCGAAGAAACGCTCTGTTGGCGCGTTGTCCCAGCACTGCCCCCTGCGGCTCATGCTTTGCGTTATCCCATGTTCCAGCAGCTCAGACTGAAAGCGCTGGCTGGTGTATTGGCAGCCTTGATCCGAATGAAAGATCAAGCCTGCATGTTTGCCTCGAACCTCCACCGCCATTCTCAGCGCCTTGCTAACCAGGTCGGCGTCATTGATCAGGGAAAACGCCCAGCCAATGATTCGGCGGGCGAACAGATCAATGACCGCTGCCAAGTGATACCAGCGTTTACCAACCATCAGGCTGGTAACGTCGCCGCACCAGACCTGATTAATTGCGGCTGGCTCGAAGTTACGCTCGAGCAAGTTCTTGGCCACAAATGCTTCGACTCCTCTAGAGCGATACTGATGGCGGCGGCGCTGCCTGCTGGCCAGATTTGCCTCCGCCATGAGTTTTCCGGCCAGATGCCGTCCCACCTTGATCTGCTGGGCCTTCAAGTGCTGAGAGATCATCCGCGCGCCTGAACTTCCCCGGCTTTCGTCATGCAGTTGCACGACTTTTGCTCTGAGTGCGTCACGCTTGGTATTCGGCGCTGAGCGACGCTTAAGCCAGTCATAAAACGCGCTACGGGAAACGCCCAGCGCACTGCAAAGCAGGCAGGTCGGATATGAACTCGACTCTCTCAGTTCCTCGATCAGGAAAAACGATCGGGATCCGACATCAAGAGAGCCGTAGCCTTTTTTAAGATTTCAGCCTCGGTCTCCAGACGCTTGATCTTGGCTCGCAGCTGCTGCAGCTCTCGCTGTTCTTCGCTGATTGCCTTGGTACCAACCACTGGCTGCCCTTTCAGGCGTTCTTTACGAACCTGATCAACCCAGCGGCGCAGAGCCGTAGGGCCAACTTCCATCGATGCACATACGTCGGGAACTGAGCAATTATCATCAAGAACCATGCTTGCAGCACGTTGCTTGAACTCGCGGGTGTAGGTCTTTCGCTCTTGCATGGAAACCTCCTGATTGGGCGAATCATATCGCCCTTAAGAGGTGTCCGGGAGCATTAGGCCAGTTCAAGCCAGCTCCCACAGACGGCATTTGCAGCCGACCGATTCGGCCCTGTGTTGCATGAATTCTGAGGATGCCCACCCGGCTCAAACAACGCAATCCTTGCGCCGCAACAAGCCCCAGAGCCGAGTGGACGGGGCGCATCATAAGGAGAGAAGCGGCACTTGTCCTCCAGACAATTCTGAACAAATGTGCACATTCCGTGTGTGTGGCGAGGGAGCTTGCTCCCGTTCGGCTGCGCAGCCGCCGCCAATGGGGGCGCTTCGCACCCCAGCGGAAGCAAGCTCCCTCGCCACAGGTTACGGGTTTGCTTAACCCAGCCGCTGCGCAATTTCGTCTTTGATCGACAGCCGCTTCTTCTTCAGGTTCTCCACCTCTTCATCGCTGGCACTGGCTTTTTCCGCTTTTAGCACCTTGGCGTCGGCGTCGTCGTATTGAGTGAGCAGTGAGTCCAACCGGTTGTCTTGCGCCCTGCGCTTGTGAACGTCTTCCTTGCTCAATCCCAAGTCCTGATACAGGTCGTGTTTCACTGGCATGGCGTACCTCCACAGATTGATCGATGGTCTACGCCCTTGAAGCTAGCCCATTCCAACAAGCCTTGTCATGTTTGAAGTCAAGAACGACCCGTTCGTCGCGGCGCACGCGATGGGATCAAACCTTTGCCCCGCCCTGCCCTCCACTGTAGATCGCCACCCCAGGGAGAACGGTTTTATGAATCACGTTGCCACTGCTGCCGACACCCAATGCATCAATACCCTACGCACCTTGGCCATGGATGCCGTGCAGAAGGCCAATTCGGGTCACCCTGGCACGCCCATGGGCCTGGCGCCCGTGGGGTACACACTGTGGAGTCGCTTCCTGCGTTATCACCCCGAACACCCCGACTGGCCCAACCGTGACCGTTTTGTGTTGTCGGTGGGGCATGCCTCGATGTTGCTGTATTCGCTATTGCACCTGGCCGGCGTGGTAGAGATCGACGCCCACGGCCAGCGTTCCGGCCAACCGGCCGTCAGCCTCGAGGATATCAAGCAGTTCCGGCAGATGGGCTCCAAGACCCCTGGCCACCCCGAGTACCGCATGACCACAGGCGTAGAAACCACCACGGGCCCGTTGGGCCAGGGCTGCGCCAACAGCGTGGGCATGGCCATGGCTGAGCGTTGGCTGGCTCAGCGCTTCAACCGCGACGGCCAGGTGCTGTTTGACTACGACGTCTACACCCTGTGCGGTGACGGCGACATGATGGAAGGCATCAGCAGCGAAGCCGCGTCCCTGGCCGGGCACTTGAAGCTCGATAACCTGTGCTGGATCTATGACAACAACACCATCAGCATCGAGGGCCACACTGAGCTGGCGTTCAGTGAAGACGTGATCCAACGCTTCCAGGCGTATGGCTGGCACACCGTGCATGTCACCGACGCCAATGACTTGCAGGCCTTGAGCGTGGCGCTGGAAACCTTCAAGGCCAACACCGGCGCGCCCACCTTGATCGTCGTGGACAGCGTGATCGGCTACGGCTCACCGCACAAACACAATACCGCTGCTGCCCATGGGGAGCCGTTGGGGGACGATGAAATTCGCCTGACCAAGGCCGCCTATGGCTGGCCGCAGGATTCGAGCTTCCTGGTGCCGCAAGAGGCTCGCACAGTGTTGCGCGATGCCCTTTACGAACGTGCCGAGCCGTTGTACGCCGAATGGAACCAGACCCTGGCCTCCCTCGAGCCGCAACGGGCCGATGAACTGCAACGCATGCGCGCCGGGGAAATGCCCGAGCAATGGCAAGCGCACCTGCCAGACTTTGCCGCCGATGCCAAAGGCGTCGCCAGCCGTGCCTCAGGCGGCGAAGCGTTGAATGCCTTCGCCCAACAGATCCCCTGGCTGCTGGGCGGCTCGGCGGATTTGTCGCCCTCGACCAAGACCAACCTCACCTTCGACGACGCCGGGCGTTTCAGCGCGGATGATTACAGCGGGCGCAACCTGCACTTCGGTATCCGCGAACACGCCATGGGCGCAATCGCCAACGGCATGGCGCTGTCCTACCTGCGCCCGTATACCTCGACCTTCCTGGTATTCAGCGATTACATGAAACCGCCGATCCGCCTGGCGGCGATCATGGAATTACCCGTGATCTTCGTGTTTACCCATGACTCCATCGGCGTCGGCGAGGATGGACCGACACATCAGCCTATCGAACACCTCACCCAACTGCGGGCCACGCCGGGGCTGTTGACCTTGCGCCCGGGCGATGCCAATGAAACGCTGGAATTGTGGAAAGTCGCCTTGGCCCAGACTCATCGGCCCAGCTGTGTCGTGCTGTCACGCCAGCCGCTGCCCACCCTGGATCGCACCCAGTACGCGGCGGCCTGCGGTGCGGCCAAAGGTGCCTACGTGCTGGCCAGTGCGCAAGAGCCTGAGGTCATCCTGATAGGAACAGGCAGCGAAGTCAGCCTGGCGGTCGCCGCGTATGAGCAGCTCAAAGGTGAAGGCATTGCCGCCAGCGTGGTATCGATGCCCAGTTGGGAGCTGTTTGAAGACCAGGATCAAGCCTACCGCGACAGCGTGTTGCCGCCCGCAGTGAAAGCCCGCGTGGTGGTGGAACAGGCAGGTCCCTTGGGCTGGGACCGCTATGTCGGGCAGACCGGCGCCAAGGTGGTGATGAACAGCTTTGGCGCCTCGGCACCGCTGGCAAAGTTGCAGGAGAAATTCGGGTTTACCCTGGACAATGTGGTGAAGCTGGCCAAGCAACAGCTCCAGTTGGCCGAGCACTGACCCGCATAAGCGCGCGGGGCTGGTTCGCAGTCACGCCAGTAACCGCGCAAGTTCTTCACGGCAATAGTCGACAAACAATTGCACCGGCTTGGTCAGCGGTGCACGGCGCAACCACACGGCCGACAACCCGGACCCCGTGACCGTTTCAGCCAAGGGAATGCACACCACCTTCTGCCCATCATAGGTGTACTCGCTGAAGGGTCTGGTCACCAGGACCGAGAACCCGAACCCGCGCCCCACCATGCCCCGCACCATTTCGATGGAGGGCGAGCTGAATACGATATTCGGGGTCAGCCCGCGCTCTTCGAAGATGCTCACGAAGTAGGTACGGCTGGGCAACACGTCCAGCAAAATCATTGGCTCCAGCACCAGGTCGGCCAGGGACACCCTGGCCTGCTGGGCGAAGCGGTGATCGGCCGGCAGCAACGCATAGGGCTGTTGGGGCGGCATCAGTGGCGTGGTCTCGATAGTGCCGCCCAGGTCGTGCTCAAACAACATCGCCACGTCGATACTGCCTGCGGTCAGCGCCTGCACCAATTCCTGCTGCTCGCCATCGCGGATGCGGATCTCCACCCCTGGCCAGCGTGCCTTGAAGCCGGCGATCAAGCGTGGCAGGTACAACGGCGCCACGGTTTCAAAGCAGCCGATGTCGATCTGCCCGGCCACCACGTCATTATCCGCCAGGGCGTTCTGCTCGAACTCATGGGCCACCCGCAACAGCTCCAACGCCTTGCGATAAAAGCGCGCGCCACTGGGCGTAAGGGAAACGCCCTGGGCGTGGTGGCGGATAAACAGCTGCACGCCAAAGCTGTCTTCCAGCTGTTTGATCGCCGTAGACACCGACGGCTGGGCGATATACAGCTTGCGCGACGCCTCGGCGACGCTGCCGCATTCGGCCGTGGTCACAAAATATCTGAGCTGGCGCAGGTTGTAGGCAGCCATCGGCACCTCCATAAACGTGGGTTTTCGCCCCAAACAGGTGCGCAGATACACCGGTTTTTCAAGCCATTGAAGCCCATGCAACATACCGGAGCATAAAACCACGTGAGATATTTTTTTTAAGGTCTATAGCAACAAACTTACTAATTTACCTGCCTGCGCCCATTACAGATGATCACTCCAACAACAAAGCGCCGCCCGTGCAGCGCATAGCGAAGTACGTCCACGTACTCACCTTGCCTTGGAGCTCGTCATGGTTACCACTGCAACATCCTCCGCCCCGCTCATCGAAAAACACACGATTGGATACGTGCCTCCGGAAGATCGCCATGGAAAGGTAAGAGACCTGTTCACCCTGTGGTTCGGCGGCAACATCGCGCCGTTGCCTATCGTCACTGGCGCACTGGGTGTGCAACTGTTCCACCTCAACCTGGTGTGGGGCATTGTCGCCATTCTTGTCGGCCATTTGGTCGGCGGTGTGTTGATGGCATTGCACTCGGCCCAGGGCCCGCAGATGGGCATCCCGCAGATGATCCAGAGCCGTGCTCAGTTCGGCTCCCTCGGCGCGTTGCTGGTGGTGGTGATTGCTGGGGTGATGTACATCGGCTTCTTCGCCTCCAACATTGTGCTGGCCGGTAAATCCCTGCATGGCGTGGTGGACGCCGTGCCTGTGCCGGTGGGCATCGTCATCGGCGCCATCGGTTCCGGGATCATCGGCATCATCGGCTATCGCTTCATCCACGTACTCAACCGCATCGGCACCTGGGTACTGGGCGCCGGCATCGTGCTGGGCTTTGGCTACATCTTCACCCATGTACAGACCACGGATTTCCTCAGCCGTGGCAGCTTCAACATCTCGGGTTGGCTGGCCACCGTTTCCCTGGCCGCGCTGTGGCAGATCGCCTTTGCGCCGTACGTGTCGGACTACTCACGCTACCTGCCAGCCGACGTGCCGGTGGCTGCCACCTTCTGGACCACCTACCTGGGCTCGGCCCTGGGGTCGAGCCTGGCGTTCATCTTCGGCGCCGTGGCAGTGCTCGCCACGCCGGTAGGCATGGACACCATGGACGCCGTCAAACTCGCCACCGGCGCCATCGGCCCGTTGATGCTGGTACTGTTCCTGCTCAGCGTGATCAGCCACAACGCCCTCAACCTGTACGGCGCGGTGCTGTCGATCATCACCCTGGTACAGACCTTCGCCTACCGCTGGATCCCGACCGCGAAAAGCCGTGCAGTGATCTCCATCATCGTGCTGGCCGCCTGTTCGATTGCGGCGGTGTTTGCCTCCCAAGACTTCATCGGCCACTTCGTCGACATGGTGCTGGTGCTGCTGGTGGTGCTGGTGCCCTGGACGGCGATCAACCTGATCGACTTCTATGCCATTCACAAAGGCCAATACGACATCGCCTCGATCTTCCGCGTGGATGGCGGCATCTACGGCAAGTACAACCCCCAGGCGCTGCTGGCCTATGCGGTGGGGATCGTGGTGCAGATTCCGTTCATGAACACGCCGCTGTACGTGGGGCCGATTTCGCAGCACATCAACGGCGCGGACTTGTCGTGGGTGGTGGGGCTGGCGGTGACCTCGCCGTTGTACTTCTGGTTGGCGAGTCGGGACAGTGCGTATAAGCGCCGGATGGAGGGGGAAAAATTTGCGATAGGTAATACGGAAGCCTTGTAGTTTATTAAGTTAGAGCTCACCCGATTTCAATACGTATGCGGGTGAGCGCTCAAAACAGAAAAATAGTTAACACACCAACTAAACAGAGTTTTTGAATAAAATTCCAAAAACCCGAAACTATTTAGGTATCATTTTCTGAAATCTGCCAAAAACCGTTCCACCTTCGTGTCTCCACCCATCCTGACCAGTCAGATGCTCCACGCTAACCCCCCAAACCTCGGCAATAATTTCCACTAACAAACCCAGCATCACATTATTTTGAAAACGAGGCCATATATTTAAAAACGAATCTCTCTTATAGTGAACCTCTCTAGTATAACCAGGCCCACCCCCTAACTCCCCAAGCAAAAACGCAGCCTCACCAGTAACGTTTTCTGTTCCTCGAGTCCAGAGCTTCATAGCGGTCCACGGCTGAGCATCATATGCTATAAACACAATGTCATTAGCACCCAACAACTCACGCAACTTTAACGTATCACAAACCGAAACTTCACCAGGCAACGAAATATTGCTTATCCACTTAATTTTTGAACCCGTTAAAACTTGCTTTCCGTAGGTAGACACAGCATTAGCAACCACTTGAATTTTCTCAAGCATTAACCCCTCAGAACAATACGCTTCAAAACCAGAGACCAACTCGGACATAACAGCCAAACTTGCCTGCTGCAGAACACTTGAGCAATCAAAATCCAGTGCTCGCCTCCGACTTACGTCAGGCGTGACATCTTCAACCTCAATTACGCCGACGAACCCTGGCGTAGCGATAACTTGAAGTGAAAGTCCTTTTAAACACAGCACACTCTTACTAGCGGGAGAAACAACGAGCCTGACCTTATCGGTAGTAAACTCTGGCGCACCGCCGCCCCAAACCTTACCATAATAATTTTCTGAATCACGTTCATCATGATATCTTGACGACACCTGCACACCGCGCAAATCGTTGATGATTAATAAAACCTGCTCTTTAAATTCACTCGCTGACAAATCAAAAAGCCAGCCCGGCTGCAGCAAATACTCTTTACCAAACACTGTTGTTTTAATTGATGTACTAAGCATAGGTGCATACGACCTAACTAATCGCTCAATAAATCCTAACCGAGCCACAACCGAATCGCGAAGCCGTATCTTCACACTCGTACCGCTTTTAGCACTAAATGGAGCTCCTCGCAACTCCCCTCGCCGCCCAACACCGTGCAGCTTTAATACAGTCCGGTCTCCTGCCACCCTATTTGACGTAACCTCAATCTCGTCGCCGAGCATAAAGACGGACAGGAATCCTATACCGAATTTTCCCGCATGTGAGAAACCACGTGCCGTTGCGTTTGGAAAATCAGTAAAGAACTGAGATTCCCAGTAATTTGACGCGATTGAAATCAAATAGTCTGTCATCACCCTAGCGCTCATCCCCACGCCAAAATCAGATACTACAAGATAAAATCTCTCATCCTCTTGATAGTAGTCGACCTTTATAGGAAGTTTCGCAACATGCTCATCCCACTCATCTGATGCAGTATGATACTTCAACCTAACTGCATCATTAGCATTCTGCAGAAGCTCTCTAACGGCCGCCATAGGGTCAGGCCCATACAAAGATTCACCCGCGAGCAGCTTGACTAGCCGGTCAATTGATCCAGTCCTTAAGTTAACCTCAATAGGCATAAAACTATCAGGTTTAACGTACATCGATGCTTCTTCAGGGCTTGAGGCGCCTAATACCCCTTGAAGACTAAAACGAGACAAACTCGAAGTTCGTCGCTTCAGGTACCTTTGGACAGAGCGAATTTCGGCATCTAGACTTGAAAGCATTTCATAATACAGCCACCAAGAATCCACATTGGAAATTGATCCAGCTGATCTATACATCAACTCATGCCCGTCTCTGACAGGGCCATCTATATTCTCCTGCGCAAGCCAATGTATTAGGCTGTCAGTAGCCATAGGAGATCTGAACGCTCTTTCAATTGAAAGAGCACGATCCCTATTTATATGAGCAAAATCAACCACTCTCAAAATTGACGCAACGTACCCTAAGTCCCCGCTCCGGCCACCCGGCAAAGGAAGCACTCCGAGCCGGCCAAGCTCAACGTCAACTTTATCTATATCCCAATGATGACTTGCAGCTATTTGACCGCAGGTCGTCCCCCAAGCGTCCCGAAAATCTTTAGACTCAAACAGATAATACTCTGTCCCAGGAACCTTACTTACTGAAAGTTCATGAGCCGCCGCAGCGTGCATTTTCCTAACCGCAAAACTCAAAGCCTGCGCATTTATTTCTCCTTTTTTTTTCTCGTTTTCAGGGAGACAAGACACGAAAGAATTATAATGATTAGACTTTAAGCAACGATCCCGCCCCTCGAGCGTAGCGGCATAGGCCATACCCAAATCATGCAAATAAAACGCGCTTGCCAGCAAAAATGCTTCAGCACAAGTCAGCTGCTCTATCTCTCCAACAGTTAAAACACTATCTGTCACCACCCAAAGAGCGTCCATATGCCTGACGGAATGATCGGTGAACGATGGCACACTATTCGAAATAGTGCTTGCAAGTGCAGATGCAATTCCTCTCATACCACACAATGCATCGCAGAGCTCTTTATCACTTGAGAGCTTATTGTAAAGTCCAGTCTTTCTTATTTCAGAAGAAAGCTCACTCATAACTGCCCCCCCAAAAAGTCGAAATTAATGCCACATAAAAAATACAAAATCAAAAAATCCATTTTAGCCACCCATGTTAGAATCTCAAAACCAAAAGATCAAAGCGCTCACCGACTAATACAGCTTATCCGCAACGCAGCTGCTCATCCATCTCAAAACTAAAATAAATTCAAGCCTCCGGAATAATACACCTCACATACATATATACCCCACCCAACCCAATTAAAAAAACGACTAGTGCAAAATATGTTTCATACCAAGTAAACAAACTTAACACTCTAACCTTGGGGCGACAAACACCGAAGACCTTCAACTCCACCCCATCCTCATCCCTCTTATACTTTAGCCACGCAAAGACCCCTCCACACAATAAGGAAAACACGAAAGCACTTATTATGATGAATATCGCCATCAAACAATACGTTGAAAACAAAGAAAGATCAGAGCTTATCTTTTTTTCATGAGCTGACAACAGCACATTATACTGTGCAACAGCGACACCCAGCATTAACGCTTGATAAATCGCCGCGATTTTAAATGTAGCCTCATTTAGAGATTGCTTCCTAGCCAAGATATATTTGTAGCGCTCCAAAATTACCGCGTTCTTTAAGTCCATCTAATCCACTCGCTGAGAACAACCAGGCCAAAGCCATCATTATGATATGCCAGTGTAGCCCAACTGCTCTCCCAAAAAACACCTCCCGATAGCCTGCTCCGACTTACTCGATGCGTCGAAGACTTACGGAAGTAAATCGAACGTGATTTCGAGAGTTGTATTGCATGCGGCTATCTCGCCCCTTATAGTTCGCATCATCGTAGACCTCGGTCCGCGACAGGGTTTCGCAGCCCTACAACGATTTACACCGACACCGTCAGACATGGCACAGCCGACCTCGGCTGCCGGATGTTTTATGGCGGTTGTGCGTGGGAGACTTTCGGGTCTGCCGGGTTTTGGTGTAAATCGTCCGGTCTGCGAACCCGCGCACAGCTGCCACCCAATCTGTTTCGCAGCAGAGCCGGTGGTAATTCTTCTTAATTTGAGGATTTACACCATGACAACTCAGCACCTGCCCCGCCGCTTCACCCCCATGTCCCAAACCGCAACCGACTATCCGGTACTGCTGATCGACAGCGACGCGCCGCTCAGCGAGTTGCACGCCTGCGCCAGCGAACGCCTCAACGCCGCACTCGCCTACCTGCACTTGATGGCCTGCTCCAACGTATCGGACTATGCCGAGCACGATATCAACACCGTCGCCAATACCGCCCGGATCATGGTCCAGGATGTGGCGGATGTGTTTACGGTGATTGAAAAGCGCGGCCTTGATTCACCTGCTGTGGCTTGATGGACTGTAAGTTGTGAGAAAACCCGCCTCGGCGGGTTTTCTGGTTTTTGCGAAGCTCAACTCTACCCGCATCGCCTTCTGTAGGAGCGAGCTTGCTCGCGAAAAACGCCAACGATAACGCGTGTTTCCTGAATATACGCGGCGTCTGTGAGTTTTTCGCGAGCAAGCTCGCTCCTACCCAGGCGGTAACCACGATGCGAAGCGATCCGCTCTTGCTCTTGATCTGCTTTTGATCTTGATCTTAAGCGCCCCGTCAAACCACGCTGGCCGGAATTCGACAGGGATTTGGGGGGTAAACCGGCAGGGATGCCGGTTTAGCCGCCCCGCGCCATGGATGGCGCGTGGCGGCGGCCCCCCAAATCACTGGCGGATTACGGGCACACCGAGCCCAAGCGAGGTGCCGAGTGGTGGGGCAAGAGCGTTTTGCTTACTTTTGCGCTTTTCAAAAGTGAGCCGCTGTCAGAGCGGAACCCTAAGTGGCCGTTACCGCAGCAATGGATATGTACACAATCCAATGGTGATGACCGCCAGGCCGCCTTCGCGAGCAAGCCCGCTCCCACAGCTTGATCGTTCGGGTCTCTGGTGGATAGGCGTCGGCTGGTCGGTCGTCATCGCAGGCAAGCCAGCTCCCACATTGGAATCGCGGGGGTGTCAGTTAGATAGGCGTCGCCTGTTAGGACGCCTTCGCAGGCAAGCCAGCTCCCACATTTGGATTGCGTAGGGTCAGGTAGATAGGTGTCGGCCTTCAGGCCGTCATCGCAGGCAAGCCGCACAGTTTGATTGCGGGGCACCGAAGTTGAACCTCACGCTTCACCCGTCAGGGCCGGCCTTGCGGTGCCAAAGGTGCAACGTTTCTCTATGATGTGGCCTTTCACTGACCCCCCTTGGAACCGCCCATGCCCACCCTCACCCTGCGCAACGCCCTGCCCACCGACGCCGCACGCTGCTTTGAAATCGAAACCACCGCCTACGAGGGCGACGAAGCCGCAACGCTTGAAAAGATCGTCACGCGCATCGCGCAGTATCCCGAAGGCTTTTTGATCCTGGAGGAAGATGGCGCAGTGGTGGGGTTCATCAACTCGGGCTGTGCCCATGAGGTAGTAATGTCGGACGAGGCCTTCAAGGAGTTGGTGGGCCATGCGGCCGAGGCGCCGAATGTGGTGATCATGTCGGTGGTGGTCGACCCGGCCCATCAAGGCAAGGGCTATGCGAAAAGACTGATGACCGAGTTCGTGCAACGCATGCAAGCAATGGGCAAACAGACAATCCACCTGATGTGCAAGGAACAGCATGTGCCGTTGTACAAGCGTATGGGTTATACCTATGTACGACCTTCGCCGTCGGAGCACGGCGGTATGGCGTGGCATGAGATGGTGTTAACGCTCTGATCCGCGCCGGTAAGTGTCTAAATGCCGAACATCCGCTGAATGGCTTACCAACTCCCGGAAGCCCCACCGCCGCCACTGGAACCACCGCCACCCGACGAACTGCTGCTGGAGCTGGAGCTGCTGGAACTTGAACTGGACCCACCGCCCGAGCCAGAGCCCTCGCCAACCTTGCCAAAGATAATCAGCGCAACAAACGATGCGATAGGAAATGCCAGCAACCAGGCGTCGCGATCGCCGTCCATCACCTGCCCCGCCACTCCGTACACGGCCACCGCCGCCAGCAGTCGTACGATAAAACCTGCGCGGCTGGTGCGCCAGGTCTCCCTCATGAGCAGCCCCAGCACTAGGTACAACCCTAGCACCACCAAGGCGCCCAGTGGCCACAGCAACCAATAGGTGAAACTGACGGCCGCGTACTGGTTTGCCACCACCAACCCGAGGATGTAAGCCAGCAACCCGATCACGCCGTAAAACAGCGTGCGCACCTGCCACAACGCGCCAAATAACGCGCCGCCAATCAACAAGGTCAGCGGCATTGCAAAGAGGAACATCGGCCAGTCCCGACCACCGGCCAATACCGTCAGCAACAGCGTGGCCGCAACTGCGATGATCAAAGCTCTGCGCCAGTGCAACTTGCCAGCGGCGATCAGTGTACCGGCGAGCGCCCCCAGGACAAACGCCGCCAATATCGCGAAAAATTGCGGGTTGATCCCCGGCCCGGCCACTTCAGGCAGGTCGCCGCCGTCCACCAGGACCACCAGCGCGCTCACGCCTTGCTGGATGCCACCGGCAAAATCGCCCTGACGAAACGCTGGAGTGAGACGTTCTTCAATGATGCGATGGGCCAGCAGGTCAGTGACGATGCCTTCCAGGCCATAACCCACCTCGATGCGCACTGTGCGGTCGGCTTTGGCCACCACCAGCAGGATGCCGTCGTTGACGTCCTTGCGCCCCAGTTTCCAGGCACGAAACAGTTGGTTGGCGTAGCCTTCGATATCGGCGCTGCCGGTGGTTGGCACCAGCAATACCGCCACTTGCGCGCCTTTGCGTTGTTCAAGGTCGGCGAGTTGTTGCTTGAGGCGCAGCACGGTGCCCGAATCGAGGGTATTGGTCAGGTCAATGACCCGCTGATCAAGGGCAACCCCAATCGGCGAGGTGTCCGCATGCGCGGTGATAAACAGGCTGGAAAATACCAGGGCCAGTAGGCTGAACACCGATTGCCGCACAAGCACGATCATGTATGGTTACCTGAAGTCTCTCCCTGAAGGCGCCGACTTTACCTTATCTGCACGCAAACGCGTGACCCAGGGCCTGCGACTATCTAAACTGCCCACTACGCTGCATAGCAATTAGCCATCCACGAGAACTCCATGGACCTACGTCACCGCAACAATGTACATGTGATGGGCAACGGTCCCTCGACGCTGGTGTTTTCCCACGGCTTTGGTTGCAACCAGGCTATGTGGAATGCCTTGGCACCGCACTTTTTCGAGCGCTTTCGCGTGGTGCTGTATGACCTGGTCGGCGCCGGCCTGTCGGACGTGAGTGCGTTCGACAAAGCCAAATACAGCCGCCTGGATGGCTATGCCCATGACCTGAACGAGATTATCGACGCCTACGCCCAAGGCCCGGTGATTCTGGTGGGCCACTCGGTCAGCGCGATGATCGGCACCCTCGCCGACCGTTTCATCCCGCAGCGCATTGCCGCGCACGTGATGATTGGCCCATCGCCGCGCTATATCGATACCGAGGAATATGTCGGCGGTTTCAAGCGCGACGACATCGACGACCTGCTCGACACCCTCGACAGCAACTACCTGGGCTGGTCCAGCGCCATGGCCCCGGTGATCATGGGCGCCCCGACGCAGCCGCACCTGAGCGAGGCGCTCACCGACAGCTTCTGTCGCACCGAGCCGGACATCGCCAAGCAGTTCGCCCGCGTGACCTTCCTGTCGGATAACCGCCAGGATGTGTTCGGCCTGACCACCCCGGTGCTGATCCTGCAATCGACCGACGACCTGATCGCCCCCGTGGCCGTGGGTGAATACCTGCACACCGTGTTACCTAACAGCACTTATTGCCTGGTCGAGAATGTCGGCCATTGCCCGCATATGAGCGCCCCCCAGGCGTGTGCCGCGGCGATGGACCGGTTCCTGGCCCCTTGGGCGGCTGCCGATGCCCGTTGACCCGCTGTTTGACAGCGCGGCCTGTGCCCTGGCGGTGACCCAGGAAGATGGCACGATCCTGCACGTCAACCCGCGCTTGTGCGATTGGCTGGGCTTCACTGCGGCCCAACTGCTGGGCCGGCGTTTCCAGGACCTGCTGGCCATGGGCGGGCGGATTTTCTACCAGACGCACCTGGCGCCAATGCTGCGCATGCACGGCAGCGTCACCGAGGTGAAACTCGACATCCGCCATTGCAACGGGCACAAAGTCACGGTCTTGCTCAATGCCAACCAGCGCCAGCAGCCGGACGGCGTGGTGTATGACCTGGCGCTGTTCGGCACCACCGACCGTGACAAGTACGAGCGCGAACTGCTCAATGCGCGCAAGCAGGCCGAAGCCCTGCTGCAGGAAAAAACCGCCACGGAACTGGCCCTGCAACAGGCCCAGGCCGAGCTGAGCGAGGCCTACGCCATTGCCCAGCGCCGGGCGTTGTTTGCCGAACAGATGGTGGCGATTGTCAGCCACGACCTGAAAAACCCTCTGACGGCGATCCGCATGGCCGCCGACTTTCTCCAGCGCGGCGAGCGCACGGCCAAGGAGCGCCAGCTACTGGGGCATATCGGCCAGTCATCCGAACGCGCCCATCGCATGATTGCCGATCTGCTGGACTTCACCCAGGCCCGGGTCGGCCAGGGCATTACCATCAAGCCGCAACCGCTGGACCTGCATGGCGTTATTCATCGCAGCGTCGACGAACTGCGGGTGGCCTTCCCCAAGGCCACGCTGGTGCATCACGCCGAGGGCCAGGGCGACGCGTGCCTGGACGCCGACCGTGTGCAACAGATGATCGGTAACCTGGTGGCCAACAGCGTGGCCTATGGCGACTTGCTGCAGCCGATTACCATCACCTCACGCCTGGGCGACAACACCTGCGCGGTCGCGGTGCACAACCACGGCCCGGCGATTCCCCAAACCCTGCTGGCCGGATTGTTCGAACCCATGACCCGCGGCACCGACCAGGGCAGCGACGTGCGCAGCGTAGGCCTGGGCCTGTATATCGTGCGCGAACTGGCCAAAGTACATGGCGGCGACGTGGCGGTGAGTTCCTGTGCGAGCGCCGGTACCACGTTTACCGTGAAGTTCTAGTACAGGTACGCGGTGCCCTGCATGATCGGCTCGACACCGCCGGTCAATATCACCCCGCCCTGCCCGTCCCATTGCACCGTGACCGCGCCGCCGTCGCACTGGACCTCCACACGCTCATCGAGCAGCCCTCGCCGGATGCCGTTGACGACCGCCCCGCAACAGCATGAACCGGACCCCAGCGGCACACCGCCGCCACGCTCCCAGATACGCAGGCGGATATGGCCGCGGTCCAGCACTTGCACGAAATGCACATTGGTCCTGGCCGGAAACAGCGGGTGAACTTCCAGGGTCGAGCCCATGGCCTCAATATCGAGCGCAGTCACATCCTCTACAAAAAACGTGCAATGCGGGTTGCCCATGCTGCACGCTGCCGGCTGGCCGTCGATAGGCAACACGCAGGTGTCCACCGCCTTGGCCAAGGGTACCGACGCCCAGCCCAGCGAGGGTGCGCCCATGTCCACCGACACCCGCTGCCCATCAGCACGTGTGCATGTCAGTAAACCGCGGTCGCTAAGCAGCACGATGGTCTCGGCGCCTGCCTCATGCATCAGGCGATCGGCCACGCCACGAGTCGCGCTGCCGCAGGTTTGCAGGCGTGTTCCGTCCGGGTTCCAGAACTGAACGCGCGCGGCGGCCTGCTCACAGTCGAGCACCACCGCCAGTTGATTGAAACCGATGCCGGTGCGGCGGTTACCCAGGTGGCGGGCAATCTGCGCATTAACGGGGTTATCCTCGCCACGGCGGTCGATGATAATGAAGTCGTCGCCGTGGGCGTGCATCTTCACGAACGGCAGGGTCATGGGCGCTCCTGTGGGTGAAATGAATCACGCGGTTCTAATACCACTATAGGAGCGAGCTTGCTCGCGAAAAACTCACAGGCACCGCGTTTATTCAGGCAGTACGCGTTTTTGTTGGCGTTTTTCGCGAGCAAGCTCGCTCCTACATATGGGGTTGATGGGTCATGCTTATTGTATTCAGCGGCTTGCCTGGCAGTGGCAAGACCACGATTGCCAGGGAGCTGGCGCGACAGTTGGGCGCGGTTTACCTGCGTATCGATGTGATTGAGCAGGCGCTGCGGGAGGCTGCGGTGTTGGTGGGCGATGTGGGGGCCAGCGGCTACGGTGTGGCGAATGCGCTGGCGCTGAGTAACCTGCGCCTGGGACAGCGGGTGATCGCCGATTGTGTGAACCCGGTGAAGGAAAGCCGCGATGCCTGGCAAGCGGTGGCGACAGCGGCCGGCGTGGCACTGATCAATATCGAGGTGGTGTGTACCGATCAGCAGGCGCATCGGCGTCGAGTCGAAGGGCGTGTGGGCGATATTCCCGGGCTGGTGCCACCGACCTGGGAATCGGTACAGGCACATGAGTATGAACGCTGGGAGGTACCACCGTTCAGGCTGGATACGGCGCAGATGACGCCGGCAGAGGCTGTCGCGGCAGCCTTGCTCCATATAGGCTAAAACCCAACCCTGTGGCGAGGGAGCTTGCTCCCGCTGGGGAGCTTGCTCCCGCTGGGGAGCTTGCTCCCGCTGGGGAGCGAAGCGGCCCCGCTCTTTGTGGGACTGCTACGCAGTCCAGCGGGAGCAAGCTCCCTCACCACAATCTTTAGAAGTTACCGCGCAGCGCCTCAAGCCCGCCTTCGTAAATACCGGCAAACAATTCCTCGACTTGCGCATCGGTGGTACCCGCTGCCGGCGTGAACACGCCGGACCAGGTCACTTTCGCCGAGGTGTCCGTCAACGCTTCAACCTGCAAGGTCGACAGGTAGGCACTCACCGGAAACGGCGACGCTTCAATGGTGTAGCTGTAGGTGCGCGCCACGTTGTCGAAAGTCTGCAAGCGCTCGACAATCGTGCCGCCGTCAGCGGCGGTCAGGTGACGCACACGACCACCCTCGCTCGGCTCGCTCTTGGCAATCAAAGGCAGCCAGTCGGGCAGGCTGTTGAAGCCGCCAATTAGTTGCCAGACCTGGTCGGCCGACACCGCAATTTCAATCACAGAAGACGCTGTTGCCACGATCAATACTCCAGTCAGGAAAAAATCAGATTGCCATGCTGTCGACAACGCCACCGTCGACCCGCAGCGCGGCACCGGTCGTCGCCGAAGACAGCGGTGAAGCAATGTACGCCACCAGGTTCGCCACTTCATCCACATTGGCCGCGCGCTGGATGATCGAGGTGGGCCGCGCATGGCGCACAAACACATCCGCTTCCTCGCGGGCACTGCGCCCGGATTCGGCCGTAGCGTCCTTGAGCATGTGTTCCAGGCCATCGGTAAAGGTCGGCCCCGGCAAGATAGCATTCACCGTCACCCCAGTACCCGCCAGGCGCTTGGCCAGGCCGTGGGACACCGCCAGGTTGGCGCTTTTGGTCACCCCGTAGTTGATCATGTCGGCCGGCGTCGCCACGCCAGACTCCGACGACACGAAGATCACCCGGCCCCAGCCCTGCTCGACCATGCCCGGCACATAATGCCGCGCCAGGCGCACACCGGAGATCACATTGACCTCATAGAAGCGCGCCCACTCACTGTCCGGCGCGTCGAAGAAATCCACCGCGTCGAAGATGCCCAGGTTGTTGACCAGAATGTCGGCGCGGGGTTCGGCGGCGAAGAGTTTCTGTGCGCCTTCAACGGTGCCGAGGTCGGCCACCACACCACGCAGTTGAGCAGCGGGAACCGCCTGGCGAATGCTCGCCAAGGCGTCGTCCACCTTGCCTGCATCACGCCCGATCACCACCACCGTGGCACCGGATTGCGCCAGGGCCTGGCTGATGCCCAGGCCGATACCGGCGGTGCTGCCGCTGACAATAGCCACTTTGCCGCTTACATCAATCTTCATGCTCAAGCTCCTTAACGTGAGAGAGGCAAAGGTGCACGGTCCGAGATCAAGCGGGCCTCGCGCAACGCCTGCCAGAAGGCTGCTGGAATCTGTTCAGACAACGCCGCGACGTCTTCGGCAATCCGCCCCGGACGACTGGCACCGGGAATCACCGCCGCCACCGCCGGATGCGCCAGTGAAAACTGTAGCGCAGCGGCCTTGATACTGACGCCAAACGCCTGGGCAATCGCCTTGATGTGCTCGACCTTGGCAATGATCGCCGGACCGGCTTGCTGGTATTCAAAGTGCGCACCGCCAGCGAGGATGCCGGAGCTGTACGGGCCACCGACGACGATCTCGACCTGCTGGGCGTGGGCTGCGTCCATCAGGCGCTGCAAGGCGCGGTCGTGGTCCAGCAGCGTATAGCGACCCGCCAGCAGAAAGCCGTCGGGCTGGGCTTCGGCCAGGTCCAGGGTCAACTCGCAAGGCTCGACACGATTGACGCCCAGCCCCCAGGCCTTGATCACTCCTTGCTCGCGCAAACGGGTGAGTACTTTGAAGGCACCAGTGCGGGCCTGGTTGAAGTATTCCAGCCATTGGTCGCCGTAAAAATCCTGGGCGATGTCGTGAACCCACACGATGTCCAGGCGATCGGTTTGCAGGCGTGTCAGGCTGTCTTCAATGGAGCGCAGGGTGGCGTCGGCGCTGTAGTCATTGATTATTTTATTGGGCCGGCCGTGTTCGAATACGCCGCTTTTTTCCCCAAGGTCACGGGCGGTTTCTTCGACTTCATCGAGAATTACCCGGCCAACCTTGGTGCTGAGCACGTAGTCATCGCGGTGATAGTTGGACAGGGCCTGGCCCAAGCGGATTTCCGACAGGCCCGAGCCGTAGAACGGCGCGGTATCGAAGTAACGCACGCCGTGGCTCCAGGCGGCCTCGACGGTGGCCTGGGCTTCTTCTTCGGGGATAGCGCGAAACATATTGCCCAAGGGGGCGGTGCCAAAGCCCAGTACGCCGGGCAGTGTGTCTTTCAAGCTCATGGTGGTTCCTCAATCGGTGCGAGGTCGCTGTGACCGTTGAGCAGATGCTAGATTGCGCAGATCAGACCGTCCAAGACATACTGCGACCAACTTGAGTCCTTGCAGGTCTTACATGATTGATCTACGCCAGTTGCGCTACTTCGAAGTGGTGGCCGAAGAAGAACACGTCGGCCGCGCCGCCGAGCGCTTGCACATTTCCCAATCGCCCCTGAGTCGGCAGATCGCCCAGCTCGAGGAACGCCTGGGCCTTACCCTGTTCGAACGCAGCCAGCAGCGTATCCGCTTGACCCGCGACGGCCAGACTTTCCTGGCCGAAACCAAGGCACTGCTGACCCACGCCAACCGCCTGGAGTCTCTGGGCAAGCGCCTGGGCCGCGGCGAAGAAGGCGGTTTGTGCATCGGTTATATCGAAAACGCCATGCACGCCGGTGTCTTGCCCAATGCCTTGCGCATACTGCGCGACGACCGGCCCGCCGTGCATATCAAGCTGTACAACCTGCCCTCCCTGGAACAACTGGAAGGTTTGCGCCAACGCAGCCTGGACATCGCCCTGGTGAGCGAACCACCTGCCGCCGACGACCCGGACCTGACCGCCTGGCAAGTCCTCGATGACCCGATGCTGCTGGCCCTGCCTGAACAGCATCCGCTGGCTCAACACCCTGAACTGTTGCCCGAACACCTGGCCGACCAACAATGGATCGGCGTGCAGCGCAAACCTGGCGCCAACCCGGCCGATGATTTCGTCGCCGCCTGCATCCGCGCCGGTTTCATCCCGCAGATCCCCATGGAGGCCAGCGAGCCCTTTACTGCATTGGGCCTGGTCGCGTCGGGGCTAGGGGTGGCGATGGTGCAAAAGGGCCTGAGCCGCAACGCTCCACCGGGCGTGGTATTGCGCGAACTGCCGTGGCTGGCCTACACCACACCGCTGTGGGCGGCATGGCACCGCGTTAACTTGAGGCCGTTGGTGGAAACCTTTCGCAAAGTGCTGACCGACTGATCGTTCCCACGCTCCGGTGATCGTTCCCACGCTCCGCGTGGGAATGCATCCCATGACGCTCCGCGTCACTAAACGGCGGGACGCGGAGCGTCCGCGGCGGCGTTCCCACGCAGAGCGTGGGAACGATCAATCAGAGTGCTTCGCGCAACCGATACCACAACATCCCCAACGCCAGCAGTGGCGAGCGCAGCGCCTTGCCACCGGGAAAGGTCATGTGCGGCACCTGGCTGAAAATATCCAGGCCCTGGCTTGCACCCGCGTGTATCCCTTCGGCCAGCAACCGTGCGCACCAGTGCGTCACGTTCAAGCCGTGACCGGAATAGCCTTGGGCATAGAACACGTTGGGGTACTGCTTGAGGCGCCCGACCTGGGGAAAACGGTTGGCGGTAATGCCGATCTTGCCGCCCCACTGGAATTCAATAGCCGTGTTGGCCAACTGCGGGAACACCTTGAGCATTTTCGGGCGCATGTACGCGGCGATGTCCTGGGGGTCGCGCCCCGAGTAGTGGCAGGCGCCACCGAACAACAGACGCCGGTCGGCGGTCAGCCGGTAGTAATCCAGGCCGACTTTCTGGTCGCACAGCGCCAGGTTCTGTGGGATCAACTGCTGGGCCACGGGCTCAGGCAGAGGCTCGGTGGCGATGATGTAGCTGCCCGCCGGCAGTACCTTGCCGCTCAAGCGCGGCTCCAGCTCTTCAAGATGGGCATTGCATGCCAGCACCAGGTTGGCTGCGCGCACGCTTCCGCCTGTGCAGCGCACCCGCACCGTTTCGCCATGGATCAGCTCCAGCACCGGGCTGTGCTCAAAGATACGCACCCCGAGGGCTTCGGCCGCCTGCGCTTCACCCAATATCAGGTTGAGCGGGTGCAGATGTCCGGAACCCATGTCGACCAGGCCGCCGGCATACATAGCAGAGCCCACCACCTGTGCCATGTCTTGTGGGCCGACCAGCCGCGTTTCGTGGGCATACCCCACGGCCGCCAGGTGCGCCTGTTCGCCCTTGAACGCCGCGAACTGCGCCGGAGTATTGGCGAGTTCGCAAAACCCCCAGCGCAGGTCACAGTCGATGCCGTGCTCGGCAATGCGCTGGCCCACCAGGGCGACCGAGTCGATACCGGCCCGCTCCATATAGCGCACGCCCTCCTCGCCCACGTATTTGGCGAACCCGGAGACATCATGGCCAATGCCACGGATCAATTGCCCACCGTTGCGCCCGCTTGCGCCCCAACCGATGCAGCGCGCTTCCAGCAGCACCACCGAGAGCCCGCGCTGGGCCAGTTCGATGGCGGTGTTGACCCCGGTAAAGCCGCCGCCGATCACACACACATCGGCGCTCAGGTCTGCCTCAAGTGCGGGCCGCTGCGCCATGGCATTCGCCGAAGCGCGGTAATAGGACGGGGCGTGTTCATTGGGCTGCATCATCGGTTGGACTTCACTTTGCTCCAGGCGCGGGTCATCACGCGCATGGTCGCCGGCGTAGGCGTGGTGGAGATATAGAGTTTGTCGAGTACGTCCTGGGGCGGGTACACCTCAGGATTGTTCACCAGCTCCGCAGGCATGAACGGCTTGGCGGCCGGGTTGGCGTTGGCATAGCCCACCGAGGTGCTGACCTTGGCAATCACCTCAGGCTCAAGCAGGTCGTTGATGAACGCATGGGCTTCTTTAGGGTTGCTCGCATCGGCCGGAATCGCCAACAGGTCGAACCACAGGTTGGAGCCTTCCTTGGGGATCGAGTACGCAATGTTCACCCCGTTCTTGGCTTCCTTGGCGCGGTTGGCGGCCTGGAACACGTCGCCGGAATAACCGAAGGCCACGCAGATATTGCCGTTGGCCAGATCCGAGATGTACTTGGAAGAGTGGAAATAGGTGATGTACGGCCGCAGCGTCAGCAGCTTGGCTTCGGCCTGCTTGTAGTCCTCGGCATTCTCGCTGCGTGGGTCCTTGCCCATGTAGTTGAGGATCGCCGGGAACAGCTCATCCGCTGAATCGAGGAAGGCCACGCCGCACTCATGCAGCTTCTTGATATTTTCCGGTTCAAACAGCACCGCCCACGAATCGATGCGGTCGATACCCAGCACTTGCTTGACCTTGTCGACGTTGTAGCCAATGCCATTGGTGCCCCACAGGTATGGCACCGAGTGCGCATTACCGGGGTCGTTCTGTTCCAGTAACTTCAGCAGCTTGGGGTCCAGGTTTTTGAAGTTGGGCAACTGCGCACGGTCAAGCTTGAGAAACGCACCGGCCTTCACCTGGCGTGCCAGGAAATGGTTGGACGGCACCACCACGTCATACCCGGTGCGCCCGGCCAGCAACTTGCCCTCCAGGGTTTCGTTGGAGTCGAACACATCGTAGATCACCTTGATGCCGGTCTTGGCCTGGAAGTCCGCCAAGGTGGTCTCGCCAATGTAATCGGTCCAGTTGTAGACACTCACCGTCGGCGCCGCCTGGCCGGCACTGCTGAACGCCGCGACCAGGGCCAGTGGAAGAAGCTTGTTCACAAGACGCATATCGTCACCCCTCTTATGCTTGTTTTCAGACGCTCAACAGCAGGAACTCACGCTCCCACGAACTGATCACCCGCTTGAAATTCTCATGCTCGGCACGCTTGACCGCGACATAGCCGCGCACGAACTTCTCCCCCAGGTACTGCTTGACCGTGTCGCAATCCTCCATGCGCGCCAGCGCATCTTCGAGGGTGAACGGCAGGCGCAGGTTGCGGCGTTCATAGGCGCGGCCTTCCACCGGGGCACTGGGTTCGATGTGCTCGATCATGCCCAGGTAGCCACACAACAAGCTGGCAGCAATCGCCAGGTAAGGATTGGCATCGGCGCCCGGCAGGCGGTTTTCCACGCGCATCGCCTCCGGGCTGGAAGTGGGCACGCGCAAGCCGACGGTGCGGTTCTCTTCGCCCCATTCGACGTTGACCGGCGCCGAGGTATCGGGCAGGAAGCGGCGGAACGAGTTCACATTGGGCGCGAACATCGGCAACAGCTTGGGGATGTACTTCTGCAAGCCGCCGATGTGATGCAGGAACAACGGGCTCATGTTGCCGTCGGCATCGACGAACACCGGTTTGCCGGTGGCAATCTCCACCACGCTCTGGTGCAGGTGCATGGCACTGCCGGGTTCGTCGGCCACCGGCTTGGCCATAAAGGTGGCGGCCACGTTGTGCTTGAGCGCGGCCTCGCGCAAGGTGCGCTTGAACACCGTGATCTGGTCGGCCAGGTCCAGGGCGTCGCCATGACGGAAGTTGATTTCCATCTGCGCGGGGCCGTCTTCGTGGATCAGCGTATCCAGGTCCAGGCCCTGGGCTTCGCACCAGTCATAGACATCTTCGAACAGCGGGTCGAATTCGTTGGCGGCATCGATCGAGAACGACTGGCGCCCGGTTTCGGCACGGCCCGAGCGGCCGATGGGAGTTTTCAACGGCAGGTCCGGATCTTCGCAGCGCTGGGTCAGGTAGAACTCCATTTCCGGCGCGACAATCGGCTGCCAGCCTTGGTCGGTGTAGAGCTGCAGGACTTTCTTCAACACATTGCGCGGCGACAGTTCGATGGGGTTGCCCTGTTTGTCGAAGGTGTCGTGGATCACGATGGCGGTGGGTTCGATGGCCCACGGCACCACGTAAGTGGCGTTGGCGACCGGGCGGCAGATCATGTCGATATCGGCCGGGTCCAGCAGGTCGTAATAGATATCGTCGTCGACAAAGTCCCCGGTTACCGTTTGCAGCAACACACTTTCCGGCAGGCGCATGCCTCGCTCATGCAGGAACTTGTTGGTGGGTGCGATCTTGCCGCGTGCGATGCCAGTCAAGTCACTGATCACGCATTCGACTTCGGTAATCTTGTGTTCTTTCAGCCAGGTGGACAGCTGATCGAAGGGGGCGTTCATAAGGACCTCGTCTTGGGTGGGATGCGACGCCGGCTTGTACTCCCAGCGCATTGAGGTCTATCTTGGGCCAGCCTTGAAACGGCATCTATCCACTTTGCACGCGGCACAACGCACCAATAGAGTGCGCACGGATCACCATGACACAGGCAACCGCTTTGCGCGTACAGGCCTTCGCCACCGGCGATGTGGCCGCCCAATGCAGTGCGACACCCGGCTGGGTGCAGCAGTACCAGCAGATGTCCCCCGGGCATTTTGCCGGGCGGGTGCGCTACCTCGACCTGCACGGGGTGCAGGTGTACGAAGAGTGCATGAACACCCGGGTGGAGCAGCATTTCAACGCACCTGCCGGCGCCCTGGCGTTTTGTTTCGACGCCAGTGACAACGCGCTGTACCTGCTCAATGGCGAAAGCCGCAACACCTGGATCACCCCGGTAAACTACCGCGAAGTGGCAGTGGTGTTCGGCCCGCAGTTCGTCCAGCGCCAGGGCCTGGATATAGCCAAACTCGAAGGCTTGTTCATGGCACCGCTGACCTGTCGGCAAAATGCGCTGTTCACTCGCTGGCTGAGCGGCACCCTTACGCGCCTGTCGGCACTGACCGACCCCATCAGCCGCGATGCCCTCACCCAGCAACTGCTCGACGACTGCCTGTTTATCCTCGATAACGCCTGCGTGTGCCTGGACGGCAGTTCATTGCAAAAGCGCAATGAAGAACGCCAATTGATGGCGCGCATCGGCGAATGGGCGGCGGATGCACCGGATGAAACCGCCAACCTGTTGGAACTGGCGCAGATTGCGGGTGTGCCGTTGCGCCAATTGCAGCAAGGGTTCAAGACCTACACGGGGATGAGCCCGGCGCAGTGGTTAAGGTTGCGTCGGTTGAACGGGGCGCGGCGGGAGTTGCTGAGCACGACCGACACCACGGTGGCCGAGGTCGCGATGAATTGGTCGTTCTGGCATTTGGGGCGGTTTTCAAACAGCTACCGGGCGCTTTTTCAGGAGCTGCCCAGCGAAACCCTGAAACGCTCCAGCTGAAAAAACACGCTTGACCTTGTGGGAGGGACAGACCAAACCGTCCCTCCCTTGAACCTCAATCAGGGCTGCGCGTTCAAAAAAGTGGAGATCAGTTGATTGACCTGCTCCGCCGCCTCCAGCTGCACCATATGCCCCTGCCCCGGCAATACATGCACCTGAGCCTGCAGCCCTTGGGCGTGACTTGCCGGGATGATCGCGTCGTCACTGCCCCAGATCACCAGGCTCGGCTGGCGGCCCACCTCGCTGCGAAGATCCAGCATCTGCCGCCCGCCATCGAACAGCCTGTGATCGAGCTGGCGCAACGCTTGATCCACCCCTTCCAGGCGCTTGAATTTGAGCATGTCCTCCAGCATCTGCCGCGTCACCAGCGCAGGGTTACTGAACAGTTGAGTCAATGGCGGCTTGAGCGCGTTACGGTTGTTGGCTTCGACAAAACCTCGCAGGTAATCGCCGTTGATATCGGCACCCAGACCGGCGCTGGCGATCAAGGTGATGGAGGCGATACGTGCAGGCGCCAGGCTGGCGACGGTGAGGGTCACCAGCCCACCCATGGAGTGGCCGGCCAAATGCACACGGTCGAGCGCCAAATGGTCGAGCAATGCCAGTACGGCGTGACTGAGTTCGGCAGCGTCTCCCGTTTGCAGAGACTTGCCCGACTCCCCGTGCCCCGGCAGGTCCAGGGCAATCACCCGGCGTTCGGCGGCCAGGGCCGGTTGATTGAACAGCCAGTTGTTCAGATCGCCCCCGAAGCCGTGCACCAACACCAGCGGCGTGCCGCCCTCGCCCATGTCCAGATAACGCAGCAAGCGCCCGCCTACCTCGACTTTTTGTGCGCTGGGGCCGGCCTCTTCGGCTTCGGCGGCACTGGAGACGAACCCGGCGTTGAAGCTTTCGATCACGCTATCGATCTGAGCCTCTGTCGCCTCGCCCTCCACCACAATTCCCAGTAGAGCGCCCACCGGCAGGGTTTCATCACTGAGCGCCAGTACCCGACGCAGCACGCCGCTAAAAGGCGCCTCGACACTGCTGGAGATCTTGTCGGTCTCCACGTCCAGCACCTCCTCGCCCTTTTCCACTCGGTCGCCGGGTTGTTTGAGCCAGACATCGATGCGGCCCTCGGTCATCGACAGGCCCCATTTGGGCATGGTCAGGGTATGAATCATGCGGAAGTCCTCTTGTCGGCGATCTTCATCACGGCGGCCTCGATCTTCGCGGCGTTGGGGATGTACAGGTCTTCCAGAGCATCGGAAAACGGCACCGGGGTGTGCGGCGCGGTGACCATCTCGATGGGAGCGCGCAGGAAAGCGAACCCCCGCTGGGCCACCAGGGCACTGATGTCGGTGGCGACCGAGCAGCGCGGGTTGGATTCGTCGATCACCACCAGGCGCCCGGTTTTCTCGACGCTTTCAAGGATGCTGTCTTCATCCAGCGGGCTGGTGGTGCGCAGGTCCAGCACTTCACAATCAATGCCTTGACGCGCCAGGTTGGCCGCAGCCTCCAGGGCGATATGCAGCATGCGGCCGTAGGTCACCAGCGTCACATTCTTGCCCTCACGCACAAAGTTGGCTTCGCCAAACGGGACCGTGTACAGCTCTTGCGGTACGTCGCCCTGCATGCCGTAGAGCATTTTGTGCTCAAGGAAAATCACCGGGTCATTGTCGCGGATTGCCTGGATCAACATGCCCTTGGCGTCGTAGGGCGTGGCCGGGCATACCACCTTGAGGCCGGGGATATGCGTCCACATGGAGGTGAGCATTTGCGAATGCTGGGCAGCCGCCCGCAAACCGGCGCCGTACATGGCACGGATCACCAGCGGTGTAGTGGTTTTGCCACCGAACATATAGCGGAACTTGGCAGCCTGGTTGAGCAACTGGTCCAGGCAGCAGCCGATGAAGTCGACGAACATCAATTCGCATACTGGGCGCATGCCACGGGTAGCGGCGCCCACCGCCATGCCCACGTAGCCGACCTCAGACAACGGTGCGTCCAGCACGCGCCCGGGAAATTGCGGGTGCAAGCCCTTGGTCACGCCGAGCACGCCGCCCCATGCGTCCTGCTCACCGGGGGAACCGGTGCCACCGGCCACATCCTGACCGATGATGAATACGCTCTGGTCACGGCCCATCTCTTGAGCCAAGGCCTCATTGATCGCCTGCTGATAGCTGATTTTACGAGCCATTAGATTCTCTCCACGTCTTGTTTTTATAGGGTTGGTATCAGCGGTAGGCCACGTAAACGTCGCTTAGCAGGTCGGCGGCCTGGGGCTTGGGATCGGTTTTGGCCAGGCGCACGGCGTCTTCGATCAACTGAGCCACTTCACCGTCGATGCGCTCGAACTGCGCTGCGTCCAGCCAGCCTTCGGCATGGCAGCGCTGACGGAACAAGGCCAGGCAATCGGCGCTTTCGCGCAGGTTTTTCACTTCGTCAGCGCCGCGATAGGTTTGCGCATCGCCCTCGAAGTGCCCGTAGAAACGGCTCAGCTTGACCTCGACCAGTGTCGGCCCGTCGCCTTGGCGCGCCCGCTCCACAGCAACGCCGAGCGCTTCATGCACAGCGAAAAAATCATTGCCGTCGACGATCACCCCCGGCATACCAAACCCGGCGGCGCGCTCGGCGATGTCTTTGCATGCCACCGACCAACCGGCGCCAGTGGCCTCGGCATAACCGTTGTTTTCGGCGACAAACAGACACGGCAGCTGCATGATCGACGCCAGGTTCATCGCTTCGAACACGGCACCTTCGTTGGAGCCACCGTCGCCAAAAAACGCCACTGCCACGCCCTGGCTCCCCTTGAGTTTGGCAGCCAGCGCCGCCCCCGCGGCCAACGGTGCGCCGGCACCGACAATGCCGTTGGCGCCGAGCATGCCTTTCTCCTGGTCGGCGATGTGCATGGAGCCGCCCTTGCCGCCACACACGCCGGTTTTCTTGCCATAGATTTCGGCCATCATGCCGAACACGTCGACGCCCTTGGCGATGCAGTGTCCGTGGCCGCGGTGGTTGGACGCGATGCAATCATCGTCATTGAGATGCGCCATGACACCAGCGGCGCAGGCTTCCTGGCCGGCATACAGGTGAACGAAACCGGGGATCTCGCCGGTGGCGAACTCCACATGCAGGCGTTCTTCGAAATCGCGGATGGTGCGCATCACGGTGTAGGCATGCAGTAACTGATCGGTGCACAGGTGGGTGGACATCTTGTTGTTCTCCAGGTTGTCTCGACGCACAAAAGACTGGCTGCAGCCAGTGCCAAGCTGTTCAGCACAGCTTGTGCCAACCGTCGAAAAAACCTGGCAAAGCCTTGATCCAGAGCCGCGCCACACAGCGATGCCCAGGCAAGTGGTCGGCTAAATGTGAGACGCAACCACGCAGTTCGACCCTTGAGTCTCAGCGGCATGAGACGCAGCGTCTCAATGCAGGCGTTGGTCAGGGTGCCCTTGTCCGTAGGCGCACATGCGCGCTTAATGACGCGCATAACAACAAAGCTTGAGAACCGGAGGCTTTATGCTCGCCATGAACTCCAGGGAGCATGTCGACTGTGTCAGCCGCGTGGTCCGCAATGCCGAGCGCCTGCCCCAGGCGCCCGTACCGTCGCTGATCTTCGATTCGTGGCGGCGGTCCATGGAGCAACACCGCCTGGACCCCGGCTCCCTGCAAGGTCCACGTATCCTCAGCGAACCCTTGCTCAAGGAGTGCCGCGAGCGCGCCGAGCTGTTCATGCGCATCGCCGGCGAAGAAGTCGCACAGTTGCACCATCGCGTGCGCCATGCCGACTACTGCGTGATGCTCACCGACGCCCAGGGCCAGACCATTGATCACCGTGTCGATGCGAACATTCGCACCGACTGCCGCAAGGCCGGTCTTTACCTGGGCACCTGCTGGTCGGAAGCCGAGGAAGGCACCTGCGGCGTGGCCACGGTGCTGACCAGTAAAACAGCGGTGACGGTGCACAAGCGTGATCACTTTCGCGCAGCGTTTATCGGCCTGACGTGTTCGGCTGCGCCCATCTTCGACCCGCAGGGCCACCTGCTGGGTGTGCTGGATGTCTCGGCGCTCAAGTCGCCGGATGACCGCGGCAGCCAGCACCTGATACGGCAGATGGTGGCGCAGAGCGCCCAGGCCATCGAAAACGCTTTTTTCATGCACAGCGCCCGGCAGCACTGGGTGTTACAAGCCCATAGCACTCCAGGCTTTGTCGACAGCCAACCCGACCTGCTGCTGGCCTGGGACCAGGACGGACGTCTGCACGCCTTGAACAGCAAGGCGCGTCAAGCCCTGCGCTTGCGCTTTGGCCAGCTGCCTGAGCATATCGGCGAAGTGTTCGATGTGGATGCATTGCGTGCAGCCACTGATCAGTCAACCCGGCAGTTGCACTGGCTGGGCAAGCCCGACGCGGTACACGTGAGGGTCAATGCACCCCGACGCCCCTCGGTTCGGGCGCTGCCAGAGACTCAAGTCGACCCGCGGATCCAGGAGCACCTGCGCTTGGCTGCGCGGGTCAAGGACCGCAACCTGCCCGTGCTGGTGCAAGGTGAAACCGGCGTCGGCAAAGAAGTCTTCGCCCGCCAGTTGCATGAGCACAGCACGCGCCGGGACGGGCCGTTTGTGGCGGTGAACTGCGCGGCGATTCCCGAAAGCCTGATTGAAAGCGAGCTGTTCGGCTATTCGCCCGGCGCCTTCACCGGAGCGTCCAGCAAAGGCATGAGCGGGCTGCTACTGAAAGCCGACGGCGGTACGTTGTTCCTCGACGAAATCGGCGATATGCCGCTGGCGTTGCAGACACGGTTGCTGAGGGTGCTGGCCGAGGGTGAAGTCGCGCCGTTGGGCGCAGCGAAAACCCGCGTGGTGAACATTCAGGTGATCTGCGCCAGCCACCGCGATTTGGCGGCGCTGGTCAGCGCGGGCCGATTCCGTGAAGACCTGTACTTTCGCCTGGGTTGTGCGCGTTTCTGCCTGCCACCGTTGCGCGAACGCACCGATAAGCTGGCCCTGATCAATCGGCTGTTGGAGCAAGAGGCGCGTAACAGTGGCGTGTCGTTGGGCATCGGCCAGGCCGCACTGCAATTGCTGCTGGGTTATGCGTGGCCGGGCAATGTGCGGCAACTGCGGCATGTGCTGGCGTACGCCTGTGCGGTGTGCGAAGGGACTACGCTGCAAGTGGCGGATTTGCCGATTGATATCCGGGGCGAGCAGCCTCAAGGGCTGGCCGAACAGAGCGCCAGCCCCGAGCGTCAAATGGTTCTGGATGCGTTGATTCGCCATCGCTGGAAACCCTCACCTGCGGCACAGGCCCTGGGGATTTCAAGGGCAACCCTGTACCGACGCGTGAACCAGCTGGGTATTGATATGCCCGGCAAAACCCACTGATACAAGGGGTCGACACCCACGCAGGCGAGTCGACCCACGCTGTCAGCGGTAGACCAGGCCACCGTCGATCAACGGCGCCTGCCCGGTCATATAATCTGCGTCCGGGCCTGCCAGAAATGCCACAAACCCCGCCACATCCTCCGGCGTTTGCGCACGGCCCAAGGCGATGCCATCCACGTACTGCTTGTAGGTTGCGCCCACCTGCGCCCCGGTAATCTCGGCCATGCGCTTGTCGATCTCAACCCACATATCGGTGCCCACCACACCGGGGCAATAGGCGTTTACCGTGATACCCGCGCTCGCCAGTTCCTTGGCCGCCGCCTGGGTCAAGGCGCGCACCGCGAATTTGCTCGCCGAGTAGACCCCTAACAACGCAAAGCCTTCATGCCCTGCGATTGAACAAGCATTGATGATCTTGCCCTTCTGCTTGAGCGCCTTGAATTTGTTGGCGGCCGCCTGGATCCCCCAAAGCACGCCCTTGACGTTGATATCCAGGGTGCGCTCGACCTGCTGCGGGCTGACATCGAGCAATGAGTCGATCTGCGCCACTCCGGCGTTATTGACGATGATGTCGAATCCGCCCAGCGTATGGTGGGCATGCTCTACCGCAGCCGTCACCTGTTCGCGTCTGGATACATCAGCGATGAACACAGAGGCTTTGCGGCCGGTGGCGACGATTTCGGCGGCCACGGCGTTGAGCTTGGCGCCGTCAATGTCCACCAACGCGACATCGGCGCCGTCCTGTGCAAGGCGCATGGCAATAGCCCGGCCTATGCCCTGCCCGGCGCCGGTGACCAGCGCGACTTTACCTGCGATACCCATGACAATCTCCTGAAACGATGAGGGGAGCCTTGTCTATCGCAAGCCGGCGCCTGGCTGTCGAGCCGCAACAGGATCGGCATCGGAGCTGAGACGGGTTGTCTCGCCGTGCGAACCTTGCGCGAAAGCTTGTAAAAGGCCGCGCTTATGCCTAGCTTAGGCGCCCCCCGCCCAGCGCTTTAAGGCCTTTACCCATGGTTTTGCGTTTTCGCCCCGTCGTCACTTCACGTTTCGCCCTCGGCCTGTTGCTCAGTGGCGGCATCGGCAGCAGCCTGGCCGCCGAGATCGAGTTGCCGACGGTAAAGGTCCAGGGCCAGGATGAGTCGGGCTACCGCAGTGAAACCGCGTCGGTGGGCGGCTTTGATGAAGCGCCGCTGTTGGACACCCCCGCCTCGATCACCGTGATCAACGCCGCGCTGATCAAGGACCAGCAGGCACGCTTGCTCAGTGAAGTGCTGCGCAACGATGCCTCGGTGGGCGACAGTTACGCGCCCATCGGCTATTACGAAAACTTCGTGGTGCGCGGCTTCTCGCTCAATGCAGCCAGCAGCTACAAGATCAATGGGCGCACCATCACCGGCGAGCAGAACGTGGCGCTGGAAAACAAGCAGCAGGTGGAAGTGTTCAAGGGCCTGGCCGGTTTGCAGAGCGGTATTTCCGAGCCCAGCGGGGTGATCAATTACGTGACCAAACGCCCCCAGGATGTGCGCTCGGTGACGGTGTCCACCGATGATCGTGGCAGTGGTTACATCGCCACCGATGTCGGCGGCTGGTTTGGCAGCGAGCAGCAGTTCGGCCTGCGCGCCAACGTCGCCCATGAAGACCTCAATTCCTATGTGGAACACGCCAACGGCCAGCGCGATTTCGTGTCCCTGGCCTTTGACTGGAACATCAGCCCCGACGCCGTGCTGCAACTGGACGCCGAATACCAGAACAAGCAACAGCGTTCGGTACCGGGGTATCAACTGCTGGGCGGCACCGAAGTGCCCCACGGTGCTTCACCGAAGAAGCTGTTGGGGCACCAGACGGGCGGCAAGCAGGTCGGGATTGATTCGCTGAACCTCAACGGCAAGTTCGAGTACCGTTTCAGCGATCAATGGAAAGGCAGTGTCAGCGCGGCGCGTAGCAAGGTGGTGATTGATGACTACAGCTCGTTTGCCTGGGGTTGCTATGGTTCAGCCAGTTGCAGTTCCGCAAGCGTGCCGAACTACTTCAGCCCCGAAGGCAACTACGACGTCTACGACTACCGCAGCCCGGATGACACTCGCCGCGACGATGAAATCCAGGCGGCCATGACCGGCCTCTTCGACACCGCCGGCATCGGCCATGAACTGACCTTTGGCAGCAGCGCGTTTCGCCGAGTGATCGACAAACGCAAGTCGGTCAATGAATTCATCGGCACCGCCAATACCAACGAAGAGGTGCCGAGCTTTCCCCCGACCGACAAGCCGTTGAACGACAGCCACCGCAACCTCGACAGCCGCCAGTACGGGCTGTTCGTCACCGACCGCATCCGCTTCAACGAGCACTGGCAAACCCTCCTCGGCGGCCGTGAAGTGCGCCTGGACGAAAAAGCCTTCGACAGCGTCACCGGCAACCAGACGCGCCACACCCAACAGTACGTGTTCCTGCCCCAGGCCTCGTTGATCTACAAGCCAGTGGACAACGTTTCGCTGTACACCAGCTACAGCAAGGGCCTGTCCCTGGGCGGCACCGCGCCGTGGTTTGCAAGCAATGCCGATGAAACACTCGCCCCCACCGTCTCGCGCCAGATCGAAGCCGGGGTGAAATACGACTGGCGCCGTATCAGCTTCGCCGCCGCTGTATTCCAGACGCGCCAGGCTTACCAGTACGCCAAGCCCGAAGGTGGCACGTTCAACTACGTGCAGCAGGGCCAGCAAAAAAACACCGGCATTGAATTGTCCGCCAACGGCTGGGCCACCGACCGTCTGCAGATCGCCACCAGCGTGGCCGCGATCCGAGCGCGGGTGAGCGGCAGCGGCACGCCGGAATACGAAGGCCACCAGGCGATCAACGTGCCCAAGCTGCGCGCCAGCGTGTACGCCGACTACGCCCTGCCCTGGGTCAACGGCCTGGCGGTATTGGGCGGCGTGCAATACAGCGCCAAGAAGTCTGCCAATCGCACCGGCAACGTGGAAGTGGGCGACTACGCGGTGGTCAACGTCGGTAGCCGCTACACCACCAAGGTCGATGGCTACGAGACCGTGTTTCGCCTGAGCGTCGATAACCTGTTCGACAAGCGCTACTGGCGCGACGCCGGCGAATACATGGGCGATGACTACCTGTTCCAGGGCGCACCGCTGACGGCGCGCCTGAGTGCTTCAGTAAACTTCTGAACCCCCGACTCTGTGGCGAGGGAGCTTGCTCCCGCTGGGGTGCGAAGCGCCCCCCAAAATCCGGCTCCAGCTTCGCTGTCGAGCGGGAGCAAGCTCCCTCGCCACAAAAAGCAGCAACTCTCCGATCGTTACTTGGGCATCTTGCGAAAGCCCACCGCCAGGCGGTTCCAGCTGTTGATGGTGGCGATGGCGACGCTCAGGTCGACTTGCTCCTGTGGGCTGAACTGCGCAGCCAAGGCGTTGAAGTCTTCGTCGGGGGCGTGGGTGTGGCTGAGCAGGGTCAGGCTTTCGGCCCAGGCCAGGGCAGCACGCTCGCGCGGCGTGAAGAACGGGGTTTCACGCCAGGCCGACAGGGTGTACAGGCGCCGCTCGGTTTCGCCGCCCTTGCGTGCATCGGCGGTGTGCATGTCCAGGCAGAACGCGCAGCCGTTGATCTGCGAAACGCGCAGGCGCACCAGTTCCAGCAGTGGCAGTTCGATGGAAAGTTTGCCGACCGCCGCTTCCAGGGCGAGCATGGCTTTCATGGCGTCTGGGGAAGCGGTGTAGAAATCGGTACGGGTTTGCATGGTGAATCTCCAGAACGTTGGGATAGGTGCGCAGAGTAGTCAGCGCAGCGTTCTGGAGAAATAGCCAATCCGGGCGAAGAACAGGTGACCAATCTACAGGCCGCGGTTCCTCAGCCACTGGATGAAGCCCTTCTTGACCGGTACCACGGGCGCGTCTTCGGTCAGGGCCTGGGCGGCATGGCGGCGGAAGTCCAGCAGCGCCTTCATGGCTTCGCCGATATCATGCCGGGCGTCCAGGCACGGCTTGAGGTATTCATTTTCGATGCGGTAGAGTGTGCAGTAGGTCTTGGCCGAAAAATCCGCCAGCGCCGCCTGGTCGGAGAGAATGCCGGACTCACCGATCACCTCCCCAGGGCCCATGCGCCCAGCCTCGAACTTGTGCCCGTCCTTGATCAACAGCACCGAGACCACGCCGGACTCGATGATAAACAGGTGATCGCTGACCTCCCCCGCCGCCAGGATCATTTCGCCGGCGCGGTAGGTGTGCAGGGTCATGTTCTGGCTGAAGGTGTCTTTTTCTTCCTGGCGCAAGGTCGAGAAGATCGACGAGCGCTCCAGCAAGGCACGGGCGCCAGACACCGCAGGCGGCGTGCTGCCTTCGGTGGCGGACAACAGCCCCACGCCCGCCGCCTGCAAATGCCGGTAGGCCAGGTCGTAAAGCTGGTTGCGGGTTTCGCGCTTGAGGCCCATGGCCGGCACAAAGCCGCTGATCTCATATTCCACGCCACTGCCGGTGGACGCCTTGAACGCGACGCTGGGCGCCGGCTGGGCCAGCAACGGCCGGCAGCCCTGCATCGCACGCTCCAGCGCTTCGATCACGGTTTGCGGGCGCGCATGGGGGCTGACTTGCAGGCTGACCGCCAGGCCGAACATGTCTGCCGGGCGCGAAAAGTTGATGATCTTGGCCTTGGCCGCCAGGGAGTTGGGGATCACCGCCAGGCTGCCCTGGGAGGTTTGCAGGCGCGTGGCGCGCCAGTCGATATCGGTGACACGGCCTTCGGTGCCGTCGATGGAGATCCAGTCATCGATCTGGTAAGGCTTGGTGGTATTGAGGACGATCCCGGAAAACACATCGCTCAGGGTGCTTTGCAAGGCCAGGCCGACGATGATCGCCACGGCGCCGGAGGTGGCCAGCACGCCCTTGACCGGCAGGTCGAGCACGTAGGCCATGGCGGCGATGATCGCAATGAGGAAAATCACTGCGCCCATCAGGTCCTGCAACAAACGCCCGGTATGGCCGACCCGCTGCATCATCACCGCGCCGAGCAATACCGTGAGGGTGCGCGCGGCGAACAACCACCAGCCGATCTGCAGCGCCGTGGCGGCCAGATGCAAGGTGGTGTCATCGGCATAGGGCGCCGCTTGCATGGGGTTCATGCCGTCGTTGAACAACACGGCACTGAACACCGCGAAAATCACCAGCCGCGCTGCGAGTTTCCAGTTAGCCAGGTTGGCGGAAATAAGGCGCCACACGGCGATGTCGATCAGGATCAACGCCACGGCGCACAGCATCGGGTGATCAGCGATAAATGAGGGCATCCAGGCGACTCCAGGGCGAATGCCGAGAAGATCGCATGAAATCAGAAACCTGGAAACAAAATGTAGGAGCTGGCTTGCCTGCGATGCAAACACCGCGGTGTATCAGCTACACCAGGGTGATGCTATCGCAGGCAAGCCAGCTCCCACAGGAGGTTGCGGTGAACCGTCAGGCGTGCATCTGCCCGAATTTGCCCGACTGAAAGTCGGCAAATGCCTGGTGAATCTCCTGCTCGGTGTTCATCACGAACGGACCGTGGCCGACGATGGGCTCGTCGATGGGTTCGCCGCTGAGCAGCAGCACCTTGGCGTCGTCGTTGGACTCCAGGGTCAGTTGCTTACCGTCGCGCTCGAACAGCGCCAATTGCCCCTGGCGTGCGACCTCCTCGCCATTGATCAACAACGTGCCGCTGAGCACCACCAAGGCGGTGTTACGCCCGGCGTGCAGGTCCAGCGTGACCGCTTTACCGGCGTTGAGGCGCAAGTCCCATACGTCTATCGGCGTGAAGGTGCGGGCCGGGCCTTGAGTACCGGCAAATTTCCCGGCGATCAGCCGCAGGTGGCCGGCGTCGTTTGCCAATGGCAGCACCGGAATGTCGCCATCGACGATGGTCTGGTAACCGGCATCCGCCATTTTGTCCTTGGCCGGCAGGTTGACCCACAGTTGCACCATCTCCAGTACGCCGCCACTACGGGCGAAGTCTTGGGAGTGAAACTCTTCGTGCAGGATCCCTTTGGCTGCGGTCATCCATTGCACATCGCCCGGGCCGATTTTGCCGCCGGCACCGGTAGAATCGCGGTGCTCGACTTCGCCGTCGTAGACGATGGTCACGGTTTCAAAACCGCGATGCGGGTGCTGGCCGACGCCGCGACGTTGTTCAGTCGGGGTGAATTCGGCTGGACCTGCGTGATCCAGCAACAGGAATGGGCTGATGTGCTTGCCCATGGTGTCGTAGGAAAACAGCGTGCGTACCGGGAAGCCGTCGCCGACCCAGTGGGCGCGGGGGCTGGTGTAGATACCAATCAGCTTTTTCATGGTGTACCTCCAAAGTGAGTACACCTTAAATCGCCTCACCCTTGAGCACTAGCCGGTAAAAATGGCCCTGATCGTTCTATATATAGGACAGCGTTTTAACCTGGCGTTGGCGCAGCAGTTGAAAGGCAACCAGTGCCGACAGTGCAAACCCGGCCTGGATAACGATCATCGGCGCGGCACTGCCATCGCGTAACTGGCTCAGCAACAACCCGCTGCACGTGGCGCCGAACATCTGTGCAAATCCCATGAGCCCGGCGGCTAAACCCGCACGATGCGCATTGGGCATCACGGCCCCGGTAACGGAACCGGGCAGCACCAGGCCGCCGCCGAGCGTGACCAGGGCGATGGGAATATCCAGCCCTACTACCGACAACCCGAACACTCCGTAAATCGCCAGGGCTGCCACCCCGCCCACCGCCACCATCGTCACACCCATCGCCACAATGCGCTGCGGCCCCAGGCGCTGAATGTTACGCCGGGTATAAGTGGAGCCGACGATCAGCATCGACACAATCAGCCCGAAGTTGAGCCCGTATTCAAGGCTGCTGAACCCCAGCAGATTGATAAACACCGCCGATGAACCCGCGATCACCGCAAACATCGCGCCATAGGTACACGCCAGGGCCACCGCGTAAGCACGGTACTGGCGCCCCTTGAGCAGATCCAGATACTGCCCGCCGAGGGTGCGCCAGTGTGCGGCCCTGGGATCGAGGTGATGATTGCTCTCGCGAAAGAACAGCAGCGCCAGCAATAACACCAGGCTACCGATCACCAACGCCAGGGCGATGGGCGCACGCCACCCCAGTAATTTGATCAGTAAGCCCCCTGCTATCGGCGCAACGACGATGGCATACAACATGCCGATCATCGTCAGCGCCAGGGCCGGGCCTGCCTCGGCTTTCCACACATCGCGCACCACGGTGCGCGCTAGTACCAGCGCGGCGCACGCGCCCAGGCCTTGCAACACCCGGGCGGCGATAAACTGCTGGATGTCGGTGACCAGCAGCATCGCCAGCGTCGCCACTACGTAGAGCGTCAGGCCCCCGATCAAGACTGGCCGCCGGCCGATGCGATCCGACAGCGGCCCGAACAGTAGCTGCCCCAGGCCAAACGCAGCAACGAATGCCGACAGCGCCATCAGTGCCGAGCCTTGCGGCGCCTGCAGCGCGTGCTCGATGGCACCCAGGCCGGGGATGATCAGTTGCGTCGAGACTTCACCCAATGCGGTGAGGGCAACCAGCAAGAACAGCAAGCTGCGTGAGGGTGCCGGGGCGTTTGCCATGGGGAGTATCCGGGGGCTGGATTAATTTATATTTCGACCATAATATGAGCGAAAAATTATGTCCATAATTTTTTGCCCTATGGTCACCCTGGAGTTCGTCATGCCCCCTCTCCCCCTGCGCCTTCTCACGCCACTGGCTCTGCTGGTGGTCCTCAGTGGTTGTAACAGCAAGGCCGACAGCGCCGCCCAGGCGCCCACATCGCGCCCGGTGCTGGCCGCCACAGTCGAAGCAGCCGGCACCCAGCAAAGCGCCTATACCGGCGTGGTGGCGGCACGCACTGAAAGCGACCTGGGCTTTCGGGTCAGCGGCAAGGTGATCGAGCGCAAGGTCGACCCCGGCCAGCACGTCTCCCGTGGTGACACCCTGTTGGTGCTGGACATCGGCGACTTCGAACTGGCGCTTCGCTCGGCCAAGAACCGCGTCAACGCCGCCCAGGCCCAACTGCGCCAGCGTCGTGACGATGAAAACCGCTACCAGCGCCTGGCCAGCACCGGCGCGGTGTCGCGGCAGATATTCGACCAGTCGGCCACCAACCTGCGCGTCGCCCAGGCCGAACTGGCCGCAGCGCAATCGGATGCCAGCCAGATCGAAAACCGTCGCACTTATTCGGTACTCAAGGCCGATGGCGACGGCATCATCACCGACGTGCTGGCCGATCGCGGCCAAGTGGTGGCCGAAGGGCAAATCGTGGCGCGCCTGGCCCATGACGGCGCCCGCGAAGCCATCGTCAACCTGCCGGAGAACCGGCGTGACCTGGCCGCGCAAAAAGCCCTGGCGTTTCCCTTTGGCGCAGCGGACCAGGCCGTGACCGCCACCCTGCGTGAACTGTCCGCCAGCGCCGACCCGGTCACCCGCACCTACCGCGCACGTTACGTGCTGCAGGGTTCGGTCGAGCGTTTCGCCCTCGGCTCCACCATCACCGTGCGCCTGCAAGGCAACGGCCAGCCCCTGCAAACCCGCGTGCCGATTGGCGCCTTGCAGGATGCGGGGCAAGGCACGGGCGTCTGGCTGATTGGCGATGATCAAAAGATCAGCTTTGCCCCGGTGAAGGTCGCCGGCCTCGGCCAAGAAGACGCCTTGCTCGACAGCGGCGTAACACCCGGCCAAACCATCGTCGCCCTCGGCGCTCACCTGCTGCACAGCGGCGATACGGTGCGCTTGCTGCCCGCCCAGGCGCTGGCCCTCAACCGTGAGCAGGATCAATGAGTATGCGCGGGATCAACCTCTCCGAACTGGCCGTCAAGCACCGCGCCGTCACCTTGTTCTTGCTGATTGCGATCCTCGTTGCCGGGGTCTTCGCGTTCGGCAAACTGGGGCGAGCCGAAGACCCTTCGTTTACCGTCAAGGTCATGACCATCACCGCCGCCTGGCCCGGCGCCACCGCCCAGGAGATGCAGGAGCAAGTAGCCGACCGCCTGGAAAAGCGCCTGCAGGAACTGGACTACTACGATCGCGTCGAGACCATCGCCCAGCCAGGCTTTGTGTCGATGCGCATGACCTTCCTGGAGTCCACGCGCCCGAGCGAGATTCAGGAGCTGTTCTACCAGACCCGCAAAAAACTCAGCGACGAAGCCACGCGCCTGCCCAAGGGCGTGATCGGGCCGTTTTTCAACGATGAATATTCCGACGTGTACTTTGCGTTGTACGCCCTGGAAGCCGAACACCTGCCCCATCGCCAACAAGTGCAAATGGCCGAGGAGCTGCGCCAGGGTTTGCTCAACCTGCCAGGGGTGAAGAAGGTCAATATCCTTGGCGAGCAGGCCCAGCGCGTGTTTGTCGAGTTCTCCTATGAGCGCCTGGCGACCCTGGGCATCAGGCCCGAACAGATCTTCGCCGCCCTCGCCGCACAAAACGCCGTGGCGCCCTCAGGCTTCGTCGAAACGGCGGGCGCCCGCGCTTATATCCGCATCGACGGCGCGTTCGACAGCCTGGCCTTGATCGAGAACGTGCCCCTGCAAGTCAATGGCCGCGTATTGCGCATCGCCGATGTGGCCACCGTGAGCCGCGGTTATGAAGACCCGCCCAGTTATCGCATCCGTCATCAGGGCGACCCGGCGTTGATGCTGGGCGTGATCATGGAGAAGCACTGGAACGGCCTGGAACTGGACAAGAGCCTGCAAGCCGAAGAAGCGCGGATCCAGGCCGACCTGCCCCTGGGCGTGAATTTCGCCAAGGTCTCCGACCAGGCGAAAAACATCAGCCTGGCGGTGAATGAGTTCATGCTCAAATTCTTCGTCGCCCTGGCGGTGGTGATGCTGATCAGCCTATTGGCCCTGGGCTTTCGCGTGGGGCTGGTGGTGGCGGCGGCTGTGCCGCTTACGCTGTCGATCGTGTTCGTGATCATGCTGGTCACCGGCCGTGAATTCGACCGCGTGACCCTCGGCGCATTGATTATTTCCCTGGGCCTGTTGGTGGACGACGCGATCATTGCCATCGAAATGATGGTGGTCAAACTCGAAGAAGGCTTTGACCGCATCCACGCGGCCACCTACGCCTGGAGTTCCACAGCGGCGCCGATGCTGACCGGCACCCTGGTCACCATCATCGGTTTTCTGCCGGTTGGGTTTGCGCGTTCCGGGGCGGGTGAATACGCCGGCAATATCTTCTGGATCGTGGGTTTCGCCCTGATTTCATCCTGGCTAGTGGCCGTGGTGTTCACGCCTTACCTGGGCGTGAAGTTGTTGCCGCAGATCAAGCCAGTGCCCGGCGGGCATGATGCGATTTATGCCGGGCGCTACTACCAGACACTGCGCAGCCTGGTGGAGGCCTGCGTGCGCGGGCGCTGGCTGGTGACCGGGCTGGTGGTGGCCGCGTTCGTGGTGTGCGGCCTGGGTATGGCGGTGGTGAAGAAACAGTTCTTCCCGGACTCCGACCGCTCGGAGCTGATTCTGGAAGTGTATATGCCTCCCGGCAGCGCCTTCAAAAGCACCGAAGCCGTGGCGGCGCAGGTGGAGAAGGCGCTGTTGCAAGAGCCACAGACCAGTATGGTCGACACCTATGTGGGGGGCGGTGCACCGCGGTTTTTCCTGTCGTTGAACCCTGAAATGCCCGACCCGGCGTTCGCCAAATTGATTGTGCAAACCCCGGACTCTCACGCCCGCGACGCACTGAAACTGCGGATGCGCGAGCGCATTGCAGCAGGCGAATTTCCGTCGGCGCGGGTACGGGTCACGCAGCTCGTCTTCGGCCCGCCGGTGCCGTTCCCGGTGGTGTTTCGCGTCTCCGGGCCGGACCTGAATGTGCTGCGCGGGCTGTCTGAAGACGTGCGTCAGGTCGTGGCCGGCAACACGCTGACCAGGGACACCTTCCTCGAATGGGGCGAACGTGCCAGCGGTTATCGCCTGGTGCTGGACCAGGATCGCTTGCGCTTGCTGGGTTTTACCCCCGACGAGGTCAAGTCCCAACTCAACGCCCTGCTCAGCGGCAACCCGATCACCGAAGTGCGCGAAGGCAACCGCACCGTCTCAGTGGTGGCCCGCGCCCAAGGCAGCCAACGCGAAGACCTGGCCAACCTCAACAACATGACGCTGACCAACAGCGCCGGTACGTCGGTGCCGCTGGCCCAGGTCGGGCATTTCCAGGCGGTAATGGAAGAGCCGATCCTCAAGCGCCGCGACCGCGCCACCACCGTGGAGGTACGCGCCGACATCATCGACGGCGTACAACCGCCCGATGTGGAAATGGCGGTGTACAAAGACCTGCAACCGCTGATCGCCAAGCTGCCCAGCGGTTACAAAATCGACATCGGCGGCCCGGTTGAGGAAAGCGCCAAGGCCAACGTGGCCCTGGCGGCGCTGTTTCCGATCATGATCCTGCTGACCCTCACGGTGATCATGTTCCAGGTGCGCTCGTTCGGCGTGATGTTCATGGTCTTCGCCACCGCGCCTTTGGGCCTGATTGGTGCAGTGCCGACTTTGTTGCTGTTCAACCAGCCGTTCGGCTTCAACGCGATCCTGGGCCTGATTGGCATCGGCGGCATTCTGATGCGCAATACGCTGATCTTCACCGACCAGATCCGCCAGAACCAGGACCACGGCATGGCGATTCGCGAGGCCATTATCGAAGCCACGGTGCGGCGCGCGCGGCCGGTGATCCTTACGGCACTGGCGGCGGCGTTGGCGTTTATTCCGTTGACGTTGTCTGTGTTCTGGTCGTCGCTGGCTTATGTGCTGATTGGCGGTGTGCTGGTGGGCACGGTGTTGACGCTGTTGTTTCTGCCGGCGCTGTGCAGCCTGGTACTGCGCGACAAAGTTGCTGAAACGTCCCACGTAACTGCCGGATAAGCTCTACTCCCCTCCGCTTTCCACCGCTGCAAAGTCCCTCGCCTGATCAAACAGTGCGAGGGATTGCAGATGGTTTTTCCTGTTAGAGACTTGGTTACCTGGCCGCCCCCTGTGGGGAGCCGCCGCGTATGACCCAAGCAGCCCACATTACCTTTATCGAACACGAGCTGGATGGTTTCCATCAGAGCCTGGTGGAGTACCGCCAGCAGATGGGCGCCTGGTATTCGCGTGCGCTGGATACTGTCAGTCATGCAGCGGACATGCCTTCGTTGCTGGGTATGGATCGGGTGTTGCGGGTTGGGGATGCACAGCAGTCGGTCGGTCTTGGCGATGCGGACTTTTCCACCGTGGCCCGCTGTCCGGCAGGGGGTGTGCTGAAGATCCAGAGCAGGTTCGAGTCAGCGTACGACGTGCCGATCGGCAATATTCCGGTTGAAGTGATCGGGCTGGATGACGGCAGCTCCAGGGTCATCCTGCTCGACGAGCACGGCGACGGTTTCCACGAATGCGCCGCCGGCGGGCGCTATCAGGTAAGGGTTCAGGGCGGCGTTTCAGCGCAGCAAGTCGATGCCTTGTTTGCTTCCTATGCCGGGCTGACTGCGGATCTGGAGCAATGGCTGCGCGAGCAGTGGCAAGGCTTCAAGCCGCATTGGCAGCAATCCCCGGCCAGCGCAATAGGCAACGGCGTGCTCGCCGGCAGTTGGGCAGCGATCCGTGACGTGTGGGACAGCATCAAGCAGGTGCAGGCGATTCTTGAAGACCCGCTCAAGTACGTCGAGCAACTGGGTAGCGAGGCGGCGAAGTTGGCGCAAATCGCCACCGATGCGCCCAAGGTCATGGAACAGGCGATGTTGCTGGCCAGTGATGAGGCGGCGCTGTACCTGTTACTGCGCACCGCCATGATCTGGCTGGAGGCGTTACCACCTAGTGAAGTTGCGCAAGCGGCCGCCGGTTTTATGGTATCGCTGCTGATTGACCTGGTGATTGGCGTGGTGTTGACCATCGCGCTGCCGGCAGCGGGCGTAGCGTATTTGAGTATGCGCCTGGTCAAGTACGGCGCAGGGATTCTTCAGTCAGCCGTGGGTTTCGTGACCGGTGTGCTGACGATCCTCACAACGTTCATGCGGGCGGTGGACCGCTACAAAGCGGTGGCGGTTCGCGGGGTGGTGGGAGGGCTGAAGCAAGGCACGGTGCAGATGCGCTGGCGAGCGCGGCAGAACGTAGTGCTGACGCAGAAAGAGCGTGTGGATGATGTGCCGGCGGTGGCGTCGAACCCGAAGGGGGATGCGGCGACGCCTGCGGATAAAACGGTCACTCACGGTTGCCCGGTGTCGATGGTTACCGGCGAGGAATTGCTGACCCTCACCGATGGCGCGCTGGATGGGATCTTGCCGTTTGAGTGGACGCGGCTGTACCGCACCAGTGCGGTGGATGTGGATTGTGGGTTGGGGTTTGGTTGGAGTCATGGGCTGGCCCATCGGCTTGCGGTGTCGGGCGATTCGGTGGTGTGGAGCGACCATGAGAACCGCTCGACTACCCTGCCCTTGCCCACAGTTGCTCGACCGGCGATTACCAATAGCCTGGCGGAAGCAGCGATCTACTTGGGCTCGGCTCCTGATGAACTGGTGTTGGCCCAGGCGTCGCGGTTTTATCACTTTCGTAACGGTGTCTTGGTTTCCATCAGCGATGCGTATGACAACCGTCTGCGCATTTGCCGTGATCGCTCAGGACGGATTGAGCGGCTGGATAACGGTGCTGGTCGTTCCCTACTACTGCGCTATGAGCTGGACCGCATCGTCGCGGTGGACTACCAGGTTCATCGCGCCAAAGGGCGTGAGCCCTACGTTTGGGAAACCGAGCAGAACATCGTTTCCTACGCCTATGACGAAGCTGGCCGACTGGTGTGTGCGACCAATGCCGTCGGTGAAAGCGAGCGTTATCGGTACGACGATCAGCACGTCATTGTCGAGCGGCAGTTAGCCGGTGGGGCGAGTTTCTTCTGGGCGTGGGAAGGCGCGGGCAAGGCGGCTCGCTGCGTGCGGCATTGGGCGAGTTTTTCGCAGATGGACACGCGCTATGCCTGGGGCGATGACGGGCGTGTCACGGTGCATAACGCCGATGGTAGCCAGGAGGTGTATGTCCATGACCAGCGGGCGCGGCTGGTGCAGAGGATTGATCCGGACGGCGCCACGCACTTTGAATCCTACGACGACCAGGGCCGGCTGACCGTCGAGCAAGACCCGATGGGCGCGGTGACGGCCTATCAATATGACGACGCCGGACGCTTGGTGGCGCTGTTTCCGGGGGATGATGAGCCAACGTCCTACGAGCATGACAACGGTTTTGTACGGGTTGTCAGGCGTGGGGAGGCGGTCTGGAAATACGAGCGTAATGAGCAAGGCGATGTTACGCGTAGGACCGATCCCGATGGAGAGGTTACTGACTACAGCTACACCAAGCACGGGCAACTGACTGGGATTTGGTACCCGGATCACAGTTGCCATCGACTGGTGTGGAACGAACGTGGGCAGTTGCTTGAGGAGCAGTTGCCCAATGGTGGGATCAAGCGTTATCGCTATGACGATCTGGGTCGACAGGTTGCCCGTGAGGATGAGCATGGCGCACTAATCCAGTATCAGTGGGACGCCGCAGGACGCTTGCTGAAACTGACCCAGCCAGGCGGTGGTTGTAGGGAGTTCAGCTACAACCCCTACGGCAAAATCATCGCCGAACGCGACGAACTCGGCCACGTCACCCGTTATGAATACGCCGATGGCCTGCACCTGATCAGCCGCCGCCTCAACGCCGACGGCACTCAGGTCAAGTACCGCTACGACAACGCTCGGCTATTGCTCACCGAGATCGAAAACGAAGCCGGCGAAACCTACCAACTCGACTACCACCCCAACGGCCTGATCCGCCAGGAAACCGGCTTCGACGGCCAGCGCACCGCCTACGCCTACGACCTCAACGGCAACCTGCTGGAGAAGACCGAATACGGCGACGATAACAGTCAGCTAATCACCCGTTACGAGCGCGACCACGCCGGTCGCCTCGTCCGAAAAACCCTGCCCGATGCCAGCGTTGTCGACTATGCCTACGACCGCCAAGGCAACCTCCTTAGCGTCGAGGACGGCCACTGGGCGCTGGCCTACGAATACGACCGCCAAAACCGCCTCACCGCCGAACACCAGGGCTGGGGCACCCTGCGCTACGGCTACGACGCTTGCGGCCAGCTGAAAAACCTGTGCCTGCCGGACAATAACCGCGTCACCTTCACCCACGATAAAGGCGGCCACCTCGCTACCGTCGAACTCAACGGTGAAGTGCTCACCTCACATCTGTTCAAGAGCGGCCGCGAGCATCAGCGCCAGCAAGGCCAACTGCTCAGCCACTACCACTACGACGACCAACACCGCCTGCACGCCCACGCGGTAACGCAGCAACAAAACCACCTCTACCAACGCCAATACGACTACGACAAAAGCGGCAACCTCACCCGCCTGCTCGACACTCGCAAAGGCGAACACCTTTACCGCTACGACCCGCTAAACCGCCTGACCCGCGCCGATCACTCCCAGGACGTGCAGGAACGCTTCGCCCACAACCCGGCCGGCAACCTGCTGATGCAAGACCGCCCCGGCCCGGACATCGTTGCGGCCAACCGCCTGATGATCCAGGGCGACCGCCATTACGACTACGACGCCTTCGGCAACCTCATCCGCGAGCGGCGCGGCAAAAGCCAGCAACTCGTTACTGAGTACCGCTACGACTGCCAGCATCGATTAATCAGCATCACAAAGCCCAACGGCCAAACCGCCAGCTATCGCTATGACCCATTTGGACGCCGCATCAGCAAAACCGTGGACGACAAAACCACCGAGTTTTTCTGGCAAGGCGACAAGCTGATTGCCGAGCACCACGCAGAACGTCATCGAAGCTACCTCTACGAACCCGACAGCTTCCGCCCACTGGCACTGCTGGAAGGCTTTGGCCCACAAGCCACAAAGCCCTACCACTACCAACTCGACCACCTCGGCACCCCGCAGGAACTGACCAGCCCCGAAGGCGAAATCGTCTGGTCCGCCCACTACCGCGCCTACGGCCAGATCGCCCGGCTCGACGTGGGCAAAATCGACAACCCACTGCGTTTCCAGGGTCAATACTTCGATCAGGAAAGCGGGCTGCACTACAACCGCCATCGCTACTACAATCCGGATGTTGGTCGCTACCTGACGCCGGATCCGGTGAAGTTGGCGGGTGGGGTCAATGGCTACCAGTACGTGCCCAATCCGACAGGGTGGGTGGATCCGCTAGGCTTGAATTCATGCCCAGGTGCTGGCGGGTGTAAACCCAGCACTAGTGCTCCAAACCCTACGGAGAGTGTTAACCACGGAGAGCCTGCCTTACCGCAACTGACCCGCGCGCAGCGGCAGGCGAGAATTGATGAGCTTGCAGAAGCAAACGCATACAGACGTTTGAAAGAGATCGAACAAGCATTCCCAAGAGCACATTTTTTGGAGAAGCACGGCGCGCAGACAACCCCCAACTCCCAACTCGAAAGAGTAAGATCGGGTAAAAACCCAACAACAGAAGAAATCGAAAGATACATTGGTGGAAGAAAAGATGGTGAACCCAAAATACCTACTGCAGCTACTAGATATTTCAGCCATCGGGACCAACTCAACGCCATTTATCGCGCACAACTTATATTTAAGTATACAAACCTACAAATATCTCGCAGACCAATGGACATGGGAAAAATAATTGGAGAAGGATACAAAAAAATAATTTTGAATATGGAAGACAAAGCAAAGCTATTGTAATACTTGATAACGATGGCAATCCGATTACTGCGTACACGGAATTCTAAACATGAAGCTCACACCAGAACTATCAATACTCAGAAGCCTACTATTCACCTACAGCATTGAAAACTACGACGACCCTGAAAGAGAGCGCTTCATCGCTTCAAAAAACATCAACAACGAAACAGAACTCGCTGATCTTTTTGAAAAATTGACCAAGCCAGAATTTCTTTCATACAAACTTGAAATTCAACAATGGCATATTGAAACACTTCAGCACTACCTAAATACTGATGAAAATTTTAATTCCGTTTTTTATCTTCTCGACACCTATTTCGATGATGAAATAACTGACCACAGGCAATTTATGAGCGTGCTATTACGCTGCTTACAGAATTACACAACTGAGGCTACCACGAGCAAATAATATGAAAATAAAACCACCCAGCATGTCAATAATCCGCGGTCTACTGTTCACTTACGACATAGAAAACACGTACGACTTAGTGCGAGAAAAAACCATTTCATTAAGAGACATAAATAACGACGAAGAACTTATAAAACTATTTGACGAACTGACCAAGCCAGAATTCGTAGCTTATACAAGAAGTGAACAAAAATGGTTCATTGATTCCATATCACACTTTCTAGCTACAAGCGACAACTTTGACGCAGTCTTTAAAAATATGAAAACTTATTTCAGCGCCCCCGTAACCAATCAAACAAACTTCATGCAAGTCCTTTTGAATTGCTTAAGAAACTACTACAACACGCCAAACTCAAAAATTTAAAAAAAGCTGTTCGATGCTAAATCGGCGCTCCTCCGGCGAGCGAGCTTCCTCGCGCTGTGTCACAAGCGGCCCCAATCCAGGCGATGCGCTTCCAGAAGACCGATGTGTGCAGCTTCTAAAGCAAAACGTCCTTTTCAGTTACAGGGCACTGGACAGCATATTTCTTCATAGCTTTTAAGTATCTCCAATGAAACTCAAGCCAAAGCTATCGATAATCCAAGGTCTGCTTTTCACTTACTGCATCGAAAACACTAGGGATGTGGACAGAGAAGAGCTCATTACCTCCATAAACGTGAACCATCACGAGGAACTTACATGGCTATTCGACAAACTAACCAAACCTGAATTCATGAAATATAGGCGAGACGAAAGAGAATGGTACATCAACACACTTCAGCATTTTCTCAGCATCGGAGAAAACTTTGAGTCAGTGTTTTATCTCTTTAACACTTACTTTAATGATGAAATATTCGAAAAACGGCAATTCATGAAAACACTGTTGGACTGCCTCAGCAGATACAACCTTGACATTGTCGAGAGCAGGTCAGACGCCCCCTCTGCTAACCAGTAAGTGATGGAAAGATGACCCCAAAGCCAGCTTCGAAGTCCACTCACTATGGGGCGCTGAGTATCCAATGTGGGAGGGGGCTTGCTCCCGATAGCAGTGATTCAGTCAATGCATGTGCAAGCTGATCCAGCGCTATCGGAGCAAGCCCCCGCCCCCATTTGAATTTCTTCAGTGCTTCAATCCAACGCTCCGATCAGCGCTTGGAAAGCTCCATGATCATCCGACTCAACAAATAAACCCGCGGCACCACACTCTCCACCTCGGCATATTCCTCCGCCGTGTGAATATTGCCCCCCACTATCCCAAACCCATCCAGCGTCGGCGTGCCTACACCGGCGGACAAGCTGGCATCCGCCGCGCCGCCGCTGCCTTCGATGGTCAACTTGCGTCCCAGTTCGCCATAAATCCCTTGGGCAATCGCTACCAACTTATCCGACTCGGCGGTCTGCGGCATCGGTGGCAGGCCGCGCTGCAGGCTGGTGTTCACTTCGGTTTCCGGGATCAATTTGTTGGCTGAAACCCGCGCCAGGTCTTTCTCGATCCGGTCGAACTCTTCCGGCAAGGCCGCACGCACGTCGGCCTTGGCGGTGGCTTGGTCAGGGATAACGTTGGTGCGGTCACCGGCCTTGAGCACGGTGAAGTTGATGGTGGTTTTCTTGTCTTCATCGCCGAGTTTGCCCAGTTGCAGGATCTGGTGCGCGGCTTCCATGGCGGCGTTGCGTCCCAGTTCCGGGGCGACGCCGGCGTGGGCGGCCTTGCCTTTGACTTTGACCACCGCGGTGGCGCTGCCTTTGCGCCACACCACCAGGCCGTCGGCAGGGCGGCCGGGTTCCAGGTTCAGGGTCACGTCGTGGCCCTTGGCAGTGTTGCGGATCAGTTCGGAGGCGGCGTCGGAGCCGGTTTCTTCGCTGGCGTCGAGCAGGAAGGTGATCTGCGCGTAATCCTTGAAGCCCTGGCTTTTGAGGACCTTGAGCGCATAGATGCCCGCAACGATGCCGCCCTTGTCATCCATCACGCCGGGGCCGTAGGCGCGGCCGTCCTTGATGTGGAAGGGGCGCTCGGCAGCCGAGCCTTCCTTGAATACGGTGTCCATATGGGCCATCAGCAGGATCTTGGCCTTGCCGGTGCCTTTGAGGGTGGCGACCACATGGCTATTGTTGGCGGCTTTATCCGGCACCAATTCGATGGTGAAACCCAACTGTTTCAACTCATTCACGGCGATATCGCGCACTTGGGTCAGGCCCGGCTCGTAGCCTGAACCCGAGTCGATATTCACCAGGCGCTCCAGCAGCTTCAAGGCTTCGGCCTTGTATTGTTCGGCCTGTTGCTGGATCTGTTTATGAGGCTCGGCGCTGTAGGCCGGCAGGCTGAAAGACAAGGCCAGGGTAGCGGCCAAAAGGGTACGCGGGAACGTGAAGAGCATGGACCGATCCTTGTTTTTTGTTGGAAGGTGCCCCGCCACCCTACCCCACTAAACTGACCGCAACCAACTGCCCTGTACCGAACTGACCCGGTTGCGCCCGCTGCTCTTGGCTTCGTACAGCGCCTGGTCGGCATCGTTGAGCCAACTGATGGAGTCGGCGTGGCTAGGCTGGTACGGCGCCAGGCCGATGCTCAGGCTCACTCGCAGTGTCGGGTCCTGGGCATAGGCCAAGGCGTTGAAGCGACTGCGCAATGCCTCCATCACCTCGGTGGCACGGTTGAGGGGCATATCGGGCAGGATCACGCAGAACTCATCACCGCCATAGCGCCCGGCCAAGTCGTTGGTGCGCAGGTTCTGGCGCAACACCTTGCTCAGTTGGCGCAGGACGATATCGCCAGTCACATGGCCGTAGGTATCGTTGATGGTCTTGAAGTGGTCGATGTCGATCAACGCGATGGCGGCACCGCCCGGGCCACGGCGGCAGCGTTGAAACTCGAGGTCCAGATGGTCCTTCCAGGCGCCGTGGTTGAGCAGGCCCGACAGGCTGTCGGTGCGGCTCAAGGCCAGCAGTTCACGTTTGTGGCGGGCCAAGGTGACGGCCTGGCGGTAGCAGATCCAGCCCAGGGCCAGGGGATACAGCATCAGGATCGGCAGGCAGGCATACAGCTGGGCCTGGGTGGTCACGGCGATAAATCCTGGTGTGAACAGCAGCAACGCGGTGCCCAGCCCCAGTGCCTGCGCCACCCAACCCGCGAACAGGAAACGCGGCCCGCCGATGGCGACGTTGTTCATGCTCATCATCGACAGGGTGGTGACGCTGGGCAGCGGGTTGAAGTGCATCGCGCCAACCCAGAACCCACCGCAAAAGGAATCGAACAGCAGGCTGCGGCGTTCGCTGCGCAAGGTATTGGCCGAGCGCAAAGAACATTGAAAAGCCAGGTGCGGCCACGCAAAGGCATTGATCAGCATCCAGGCCCACACCCACAGGGACGGATTCAACGGATACATGCCGAACGCCACGCACACAAAGCCGAGCGTCAGCCCCAGCACGCGAGATTTGTACAAGCGCAAAGCGAGCGGAAGTCCTTTTCCTCCGACGGCTGGCATGGTGGGGGCGATCCTGGGTGAATGCCTGGAGTCTATCAGGGCGACGTCAAATCGCCACTACCGCTTATTGGCTAATACTTCAGTGCGAAAACCCACGCGCCAGCATCAAGGCGACGCCCAGCAGCAACACGGCCGTGATTCGCTGCAACAACACCCGCCGCTTGGGGTTTTCCAGCACGTGTTTGATGCGCTGGCCGAAATAGCAATACAGGCAGCCGCTGGCAAATTGCAGCAGCAGGAAGGTCAGGCCAAGGATGGCGATGTCCGCCGCCGAACTGTGTTCACCGGCGCCGGCAAACTGCGGGAACACGGCGCTGAACATGATGATGGTCTTGGGGTTGGAAAACCCGGTCAACAGCCCTTTGCCAAACAGGCTGCGCGCCCCCTCGACCTTGTCGGCGTTGTTGATCGACACGCCGCTGCTGGTCCACTGCTTGTAGGCCAGGTAAAGAATGTAGGCCACCCCGACAAACTGGATGGTCTGGGTAATGGCGAGGTTGCCCTTGATCAATTCCGAGAAGCCGACGGCAAAGATCAGGATCGAAATCAGGTACGACACAGTGGCGCCGACCTGCGCCGGGATCGAACTGCGCAGGCCGTCCTTCAAGCCCAGGCTCAACAACAGCAACGTCATCGGGCCCGGACTGAAGGTCATGGTGGCGCAAAACAACAGAAAGTAGAGAAATGAAGACAGGGTTAACGCACTTGTCATGGCCAGCACCTTGAATAAAAAGAAACAGCAGCAACAGGGCGAACGCGGCCAGCGCTCGCCCCCGGCCGATCAGGCGACAGCGATTTCGGTGGTCAGGGAGTCGCGGTACATCACCGCCAGGTCAGCCAGGGCAGCCTTGGCGGTCTGGTTGCGGGTTTCAAACGCGACCAGCCCCTTCCAGTTGGTCTCGACAATGGCCTGCAGCACATCGGCGTAATCGCAGTTGCCGTCATGGATGCCGAAGTGCTGGTCTTGCACGCCGTTGTTGTTGCTGAAGGAAATGCCCTTGATCAAGTGGTGGTATTTGCGCACCACTTCTGCCGGCAGGCCGTTCTCGATGTTGGCGTGGCCGGCATCGAGGAAGAAATACACATTGCTATGGGCTTGCAGGCGCTCGAACACAAAGGCGTATTCGGCTTCATGGGTAAAGATGTAGTGGAACGGCCGATAGTTGACGTAGTTGGACAGGTTCTCCAGGTAGATATCCGTGCCCTTGGCCTCGGCATAGCGCGCCAGTTCCTGCACCGACTTGAGATAATGCTCCAGGGCAACCTTCTTGGCCATCAGCACCATTTTCGGCTCGACGATGCAACCACCGTGAATGATCAACGGCGCGCCCAGGCGGCTGGCGATATCGATTTCTTTTTTGACGTACTCCACGGCCGCACTACGGAAGGCTTCGACATCACTGCCCAACGGCGCCTTGAAGTTGCCATGGAAAACCGGCTTGACCCCCGTGGCCGCGATTTGCGCCTGCAGGCTCTCGATACGCGCCTCGGTCCAGTCATCGACCATTTCGCCGAACAGGCTGCCGTCGATGTACCAGTGGGTGCAGTCACCTTCGATGGCGGTTTGCAGGCCCTTTTCGGCGCCCAGGTATTTCTGGTGGGCCACACCGGTGCAGAACGGGACGGTGGCGTTGATCAGTTTGCTGTTCATGGGACGATTCCTTTCGTTGATGGAGTGTCAGGCGAATTGACGTTCAGGAAGATTGATGGCCATGAAATCGGCCTTGGTCACGCCGCAATCCGGGCATGTCCAATCTTCAGGCACCTCTTCCCAAGGGGTGCCTGCGGGAATTCCGTCCTCCGGAATACCCAGTTCTTCTACGTACATAAAACCGCAGGGTGCGCACATATAAGTCTTCATGGAAATGCAAAATCCATTGCTCAGGTGTAGGAAATATCGCCATCTCCAGGCGAGATGCCGCGCAGTCTAGGGGAGTGGCATTGCGCAAGGCAGGTAAAGTGGTGCCTAATCCGGCCTAACTTCACCGGTAAAAGCACCGGCAAACACAAGGACGCGTCATGTTTGTATCCGCCATCGCTTTCGTAGAAGGCACGCCCAAGGTCCAGCAGATCGTCGAGGCGTTCAGCCTGGCCATCGAAAATGGCGAATGGGCACCGGGCAGCAAACTGCCATCCGTGCGTGAACTGACCCAGGTCCTCGGCGTCAGCAAGTTCACTCTCAATGAGGCACTGGACCGCCTGCGCGGTCGCCACCTGCTCACCTCGAGCCAGGGCCGCGGCTACTTCGTGGCGATGGACAGCACCCGCCCTGCCTCGGCGACCTGGGTGGACCTATTGCCCCAAGACCTGCTCAGCGTATTGCGCCGGCCCTTGGCCACCGCCAGTGGCGAACTGCGCCCCGGTGGCGGGCACTTGCCGGAGGATTGGCTCAATGGCGAAGCGATCCGCCAGGCCATGCGCAGCGTAGTGCGTGCGCCGTCACTGCGTATCGCCGGGCTGGGCACGCCGGCGGGGCTGTTGCCGTTGCGCCAGGCGCTGCAACAGAAACTGCACGGCGAAGGCTTGTCGGTACCGGTGGAACAGATCATCACCACACCCAATACCGTGCAGGGCCTGGACATGCTCATGCGCCTGCTCGCACGCCCCGGCGACACGGTGCTGCTCGACGCGCCGTGCTACTTCAACTTCCACGCCAACCTGGCGCTGCACGGCGTCAAAGTCATCACCATTGCACGCCGCCCCGACGGCTTTGACTTCAGCGCCCTCGAACAGCTGCTGGCCGAACACCGCCCCAGCCTGTATCTGACCACCAGCGTGTTGCACAACCCCACCGGCCACTCCTTCAGCCCCAGCCAAGCGTTTCGCCTGTTGCAACTGACCCAGCAGTACCACTGCCACATCGTCGAGGACGACCTCTACGGCGACCTGCACCCCAACCCTCCACCACGCCTGGCCGCCGTCGCCGGGCTGGACCAGGTCACCTACCTGTCGGGGTTCTCGAAGATCCTGAGTGCCAACACCCGCGTCAGCTATGTGGTGGCCGCTCCGCAACTGGCCGCCAACCTGACCAACATGAAATTGATGAGCGGCGGCGTCACCTCGGAACTGTTCGAACAGATCGTCTACCGCATGCTCAGCGAAGGCAGTTACGCCAAGCACCGCAAACGCATGGTGCAGCGCCTGATGGAAGCCGGTGGGCGCGTCGAACAATGGCTCAAGCGCTGCGGGTGCGAACTGCCCATGGCGTATGAAGGCGGGATGTTCATCTGGGCACGCCTGCCGCCTGGCGTGAACGGCGAACTCCTGGCCCAGGAAGCCCTGAAACGCAGCATGGTACTGGCACCTGGCGCGCTCTTCGGCTACGACCCGGCCCACCGCGACTCAATGCGCTTCAATGTGGCCCACAGCGACGAACCACGGGTACAGCGGGTGTTTGAGGCGCTATTGCTGCACGGTGTTGCACAGAGCAATCCCCGCGCAAAAAAGTGATACACGACCCTGGTGCAGCGCGCCTGCTTACCTGACCGGCATCAAGGCAGGTCAGGACCTCGGTGCGTCAGGTACATAGGCGTCGCCCTGGGCAACCAGGAACTTCTTGCGATACGCCGCCGGCAGCATCCCCACCCGTTGCTGGAACAGACGCCGAAACGAGTTGCTGTCCTCATAGCCCACGGCATACGTGATGCTGGCGAGGGTCATGCGTGTTGACTCCAGCATCTGCTTGGCTCGTTCCAGGCGCAGGGTTTGCAGGTAGCCAATCGGCGTACAACCAGTGGCATCCTTGAAACGCCGCTTGAAATTACGCACGCCAAAACCAAAGCGCCGGGCCACCTCATCGATCACCATTGACTGCGCAAAGTGCTGCTCCAACCAATGCTGCACACGCAGGATCTGCGCATCACCGTGGCTTTTGGGCAGCGACCACATCGCGTAGGCCGACTGCTCGGTGCGGCCGGCATCGATCAGCAAGTACTTGCCGCAGGTATGAGCCAGCTCCGGCGAGCCGAAACGGCGGATCAGGTGCAGCATCAAGTCCATCGCCGCCGTAGCGCCCCCGCACGTGATCAGGCGATTGTCTTCGCAAAGGATCTGCCCCTCATCCAGGCTGACCTGGGCATATCGACGCCGGAAGAACCCGGCAAATGCCCAGTGAGTCGTCGCACGCAAGCCGTGCAATAAGCCGGTCTCGGCCAGCATGAAGGCCGCCGTGCACATGGAAGCCAACACGGCGCCCTGCCCATGCTGCTCACGCAACCAGGGGCCGTAGGCAGCAAACGTCGGCATAGCCTCCTTGAGGGTAAAGAGAAACCCGGGAATCAGCACCAGGTCCGTGTGCGCGATCTGCGCCATTGAACCCTGCACCTGCAGGCGCTGCCCGCCCCATGCTGTCACCGGCTGGCCGTCCATAGACGCGAGCATCACCTCAAACGGCGGGCTTTCAGCGAACAGATTGGCCGCACTGAGCATTTCCATGGCCAGGGTGGCACTGGCAGCGGAACATTGATCCGCCAGGAGCAAGGTGACATGCATGTAAAAACTCCGGCTTGCACTTTTCGCATGTAATAAGTCATTTACGCATCTACCTTAGCCGATCCCACCCCCGTACAGTGCGGCCATTGATCAACTGCCTGGCGTTTTTATGAATCTCTGGTTTCGATTACTGCACATGCTGTTGCGCCGCCCCTGGCGCAAACCGGTCCACGGCCTGGCTACCTCGGTGGTGCGCATGCGTGTCTGGCCGCTGGACCTGGACCTGAACCGGCATGTCACCAATGGCCGGTATTTCACCCTGGCCGATGTGGCTCGCATGGATTTTGTGCTGCGCACCGGCGCCTTTCGCGTGGCGCTGCGCCATAAGGCGATGCCGATAGTCGGCGATACCTGGGGCAAGTTCCGTCGGGAATTGAAGCTGTTCGAGGTATTCGAGGTGCATACCCGCATTCTCGGCTGGGACCACAAGTGGAACCTGATGGAGCACCGCTTCGTCAGCAATGGGCGGGTGGTCGGCGTGGTGGTGATGCGTGGGCTGTTTCGATCCGCCAAAGGCACCCTGCCCCCGGCCGAATTCATCCGCGAGTTGGGCTTGGACGACACCTCACCGCCGATGCCGCAATGGTTGAGCGACTGGGCACGCAGTTGCGATGAGATGAGTGCGCAATTGCGTGAGGAAGAGCAGGTTTAAAAAAACCTGCTAAGCCTCGCGTTTGAGTTTCAGATGCCGCGCATACCATGGCCGCTGCGGCACACGTTTGAACAGCCCCTTGAGCAGCTCTTCATCGGCACCGAAGGTAATGCGCAGGGCCAGCTTCATGATCTCCGGGTCCATTTCCATCGAGCGCCCCTGTTGCAGCCCCGGCGTGGTGCTGCAGCCGTGGGTGTCCGGGCCCAGCCACGGGTCACCTATTTCCACCCAGCGACCTGGCGCAAACCAGGCTACGCCGTTGACTTCCAGTCGGCTCACCTCGCCTGGGTTGAAGCGCTCGTGGGCACGAAACCAGTCTTCGATGCGGTCATCGATCCAGCCGTGGAAATGCCAGAACACCGGGTTCACATGGGATGAAAACGGGTCGCCCAGAAAGTCGTTCTCCGGCGCATACCAACGTGCGGCAAAGTCTGCGGGGTCACGGGCGAAGGGGACCGGGGCGCCGTTGGACGGGTCGCGGGGCACCGAGGCCCAGCGCATATGCAGCCAATCGTGCAGGCCCAGCTCCATTTCCGAGCCCAGTTGGCCCAGGGTCAACTTGGCCAGGTAGCGCGGGTCGCGGTATTGGGATTCCCACACCTGGAAGTTGCTGTGGTAGGTCTCGGCCGCCTTGATATCGCTGACCCACTGGGTGTAGTCGGCGTCATCTGGCGCTGACCAACAGGGCGGCAGTGCGAAACCGTCGTGGTTGTCGAAGTAGCGCACAAAGCCCGGGCGATCCCGCTCCAACGGCGGTTGCGGCTCGGGGAATTGCGGCCAGGAGGGCAAGTCCTGCATGGAACGTGCGGTGCCGAGCATGTGGCGGTGCATGAAGAAGAAGTCGATGCCCGAACCATTGCGGTCCTTGCGCTTGCCGCGGGCGTCGCGTTCCTGACCACGGGGCCCCGGTTGCCAGCCGATGCCGCGCAGGGCCTCGCGTTTTTCTTCGGAGAGCTTGTGCCATTGGTCGCGGGTGGCGTGCCACAGTTGGTGAAACAGGCGGTGCTCGGGAGAAATCAGCCAGGCCAGCAAGGTCGGGTTGAGGCCGATGCGCTGGCGGGCTTCGGGGAACAGTTGTTTGTGGGCGATAAAACGGTTGTCGCGTTCGGTCAGCGCCAGGGGCCGCTCAAGGTCGAGGATGTGCCCGCTGAGGGTGGCGCTGCCGGCATTGCCGAAATCGGCCCAGACTTCATCCAGGGTCATCTTGAATTCATAGGCCGGCACGCCGCCGGCTGAATCGCGGTCGATCAAGCGCCAATAGAGCACGGCGCCCTCGCCCGTCAGCACATCACCCAAGACCCGGTAGCGCGGCTCGCCTTCAGCGCGCAGCTGCTCGGCGGTGTCCAGGTAACCGCGCAGGCCACGCCCACGGGGGGCGATGTCGAGCAGCAACTCCAGGCCATGCAGCGGCAGGCCCGCAAGGCCCGCATCGCGGCCTTCCAGGCGCAGGCTCCAGACGCCCCGCAGGGTGTTCGCCAGGTGCTGGCCCTGGGTGTCAGCGAGGTCGACCGTAGCTTCGCCGGGGGTGATAGGAAACTCTTCTTCCCGCGTCAACTCGCGATGGGCATAAAAGGCCGCGGGCACGGCTGCACCGGTCAGCGCCAGGCCTGCGATGAACCCACGTCGAGAGATTGTCATTGGCTACCTTAGGAAACAGCTTGATCAGAGCTAGAACGTTTGCAACCCGATGAAATTTACCGCCCTCCCCCCGCCACCTAAATTTCCCCCGTCATCGCTCGTTCTTCCCTGATAGCAAAGGCCTCAACTGACTGAGATGGCAATGACAAAATCACGTTCGAAAAAGGCGCTGTATATCGGCCTGCCGCTGGCCCTCGCTATCGGCGCCGGGGCTGGCTTGCTGGTCTGGGATCAGTGGTTCAAGGGCAACGCCGGCTACCCGCTGGAGGTGATCAAGCAGGCCAATGAAATGCAGGATCGCCTGTTGTCGTTCGACAGCCACATCACCCTGCCCCTGGATTTCGGCACGGCGGGCAACGAGGCCGACAAGGATGGCAGCGGCCAGTTCGACCTGGCCAAGGCCGCCCGCGGCCGATTGTCGGGCGCCGCGCTGACGATCTTCGGCTGGCCGGAAATCTGGAACGGCGCCAACGCCCCACACAAGCCCACCGACGGTTTTGTCGAAGAGGCCCGGCACGAGCAGGAAGTGCGCTACAAGATCATCTCCGGCATGGTGCGTGACTTTCCCAACCAGGTGGGCATTGCCTACACACCGGACGATATGCGCCGCCTGCACGGCGAAGGCAAGTTCGCGATTTTTATCAGCATGCTCAACGCCTACCCCTTGGGCAATGACCTGAACCAGCTGGACTTGTGGGCCGCACGCGGCATGCGCATGTTCGGGTTCAGCTACATCGGCAATAACGCCTGGTCCGACTCGTCGCGCCCGCTGCCGTTCTTCAATGACTCCACCGATGCCCTCGAGGGCCTGTCGCCTATCGGCCAGCAAGCGGTGCATCGCCTCAATGACCTGGGGGTGATCATCGACGTGTCGCAGATGTCGACCAAGGCCCTGCAGCAAGTCGCGCAGCTGAGCCGCACGCCGATGGTGGCGTCGCACTCGGCGCCACGGGCATCGGTGGACATCCCGCGCAACCTCAGCGACAAGGAGCTGCAACTGATCAAGAACAGCGGCGGCGTGGTGCAAGTGGTGGGTTTCCCCGCCTACCTGCGCCCCTTGAGCCAGCCGACCCAGGACAAGCTCAATACCTTGCGCGCACGCTTCGACCTGCCGCCACTGCCCAACCTGGCCATGGCCCTGATGCCCGGCGATGCAATCATTGCCGCCTGGCCCGAGCAACGCTTCGGCCAATACGCCAGCGCGCTGTACGGCATTCTCGAGGAAGAACCCAAGGCCACCCTCAAGGACCTGGGCGACGCCATCGACTACACCGTGCGCAAGATCGGCATCGATCATGTCGGTATTGCCTCGGACTTCAACGACGGCGGCGGCCTCCAGGGCTGGGAGAACGTCGGCGAGGTGCGCAACGTCACTGCCGAACTGATCCAGCGCGGCTACTCCGAAGCCGATATCGCCAAGCTGTGGGGAGGCAACTTCCTGCGGGTGTGGGACCAGGTACAAAAAGCCGCCAAGCCATTGGCCAATCGCTAACCACCACGAAGTAAGTCCATGACCGACCGCCGTACATTTCTCAAGCAGGCCGGCGTCTTTGCCGCGAGCCTGCCGCTGGGCACCGCGTTGCTGCCTCAGGCAGTAGCCGCTGTTACGAACGACCCATGGACGGGATTGAAGCAACTGTTCAACCAAGACCCCAATTACCTGCACCTTTCCAACTTTCTGGTGACCTCGCACCCCAGGCCCGTGCGCGAGGCCATCGAACGCTACCGCCAACAGATCGACCGCAACCCTGGCCTGGCCATGGACTGGGACCTGCAGGAAACCTGGAAGCGTGAGGGCCAGGTACGCGAGTGGGCCGGCCGCTACCTGAACGCCACGCCAGCGCAGATCGCCCTCACCGGCAGCACGTCCGAAGGGCTGGCGATGATCTATGGCGGGATCAAGGTGCGCGCCGACCAGGAAATCCTGACCACGGTGCATGAGCATTACGCCACCGCGTTCAGCCTGGACTTCCGGGTACGCAAGGAGCAAACCCAGGTTCGTAAGATACGCCTGTTCAAAAACCCCAATCAGGTCTCGGCCGATGAAGTGCTGGGCAACATCCAACGCAACATTCGCCCCAACACCCGCGTGCTGGGCATGACCTGGGTGCAGTCCGGCAGCGGCGTGAAACTGCCCATCGGTGAGATTGGCAAGCTGGTGGACGAACACAACCGCAACCGCGACGAGCCGGACCGCCTGCTCTATATCGTCGATGGTGTGCACGGCTTCGGCGTGGAAGACCTCGACTTCCCCGCTATGCACTGCGACTTCTTCATCGCTGGCACCCACAAGTGGATGTTCGGCCCGCGGGGCACCGGCCTGGTATGCGCCCGCGAGACCGAAAACAAATACGTCACACCGATGATTGCGACCTTCTCCGAAGACAAAAACTTCGCCACGACCATGACGCCCGGCGGCTACCACGCCTTCGAACATCGCTGGGCCGCCGACGAAGCCTTCAAGCTGCACCTGCAACTGGGCAAGGCGCCGGTGCAGGCACGTATCCATGCCCTCAACACCGAACTCAAGGACCAACTGCTGGCCCACCCGCAGATCGAACTGGTGACACCGCGCAGCCCCGACCTGTCAGCCGGATTCACTTTCTTTCGGGTCAAGAACTGGGACAGCGATGCCGTTGCGGCCTACCTGATGAAAAACCGCGTGGTGGTGGACGCGGTGGACCGTGACGTTGGCCCGGTGATTCGCACCTCGCCGGGCCTGCTTAACAACTCCGATGAGATCCAGCGCTTCATGACCCTGCTGAGCCAGCGGTTATGACCCCTTTTCCCTTTGAACGAGACGCCTCCATGATGCCATCCCGACTCAAACCGCTCACCGCATTGGCACTCACCGCCCTGTGCGGCGCCCTGCTGCCCGGCCTGGCCCAGGCCGCTGCCCCACAACCGGGCAAGGTCTTCAAAGACTGCAAGGACTGCCCGGAAATGGTGGTGCTTCCCGCCGGCACCTTCACCATGGGTACGCCGGACGACGAAGTGGGCCGCGAGCCTGACGAAGGCCCGATGCACGAGGTGACCTTCGCCAAGCCGTTCGCCATGAGCCGCTTCCATGTCACCGCCGGCGAATGGGACAGCTACGTGCGCCAGACCGGGGTCAAGATCGCCAATGGCGACGACCGCCCCGGCCGCGAATGCATCGCCAGCAAGCCGCGCTATCCCCAGGGGCCACGGCAGCCGGCGGTGTGCATGGACATGGACGACATCAAGCAGTACGTGAGCTGGCTGTCGAAGAAGACCGGGCACACGTACCAGATGGTCAGCGAAGCCCAGCGTGAATACGCCGCCCGCGCCGGCACCACCGGCCCGTTCCCCTTCCCGTTCGACGAAGGCAAGGGCTACAGCATCGCCCAGCACGCCAACACCTACGGCCCGGCGGACGGCTACAGCTATTCGTCGCCCGTGGGCAGCTACCCCCCGAATGCCTTTGGCATGTATGACATGCACGGCAATGTGTATGAGCGGGTGGCTGATTGCGAGCATCCGAACTACGTCGGCGCGCCAACTGATGGCAGCGCCTGGGTGGAGCCCAACTGCGAGGCCTACCAGATTCGCGGCAATGACTGGGGCGAGGCGCCGGTGTTTTCACGCTCGGGCAATCGCAACAACATCTACCCGCAGACGCGCGGGGACTGGATCGGCTTTCGGGTCGTGCGCGAGCTCTAATACCTTGTAGGAGCGAGCTCGCTCGCGAAAAACGTCAACGATGACGCGTGCTCTCTGAATAAACGCGGCGTCTGTGAGATTTTCGCGAGCAAGCTCGCTCCTACAGGGTTCGCGCCCGCATGTTCAGCCTTGTTTGGCCAACAGCTCCAAGCCTTCATGCAGCGCCGGGAACAGGCTGTTGTTGAAGTTGTTCCAGCGCAACTCAAGGATGGTGTCTTCGGGCGAAATCTGGGTCTTGAGCACGTCGTGGAATACCTCTCCCGAGTCGATGCCGTTATCCACGTAGTGGAATGACGCACCGGTCCAATACAACGGCTCGCACGCCTGAGTCGCTTTGGTTGCCCAGTCGGTGATCGCCTGCCCACGTGCGCCGTACAGCGCATTCCAGGTGGCGTACGCCCCACGGCGCTCGTAAGGCGACTCGAGACGGGTGATGCCCGGATGAATGTTCATGATGCGCCGCGCAAACGTCGCACCCGGGCGCACCAGTTCGTCGAGGATCACCAGCAAACCATCCAGCACCACGATGTCAGCCTTCAACTCCACTAGGGTGTCATGCAGGCGACGCTCGAAATCCTGCTTGCCGGCGACATGTTCGGCGCTGCCTCGTGGCAGGCGACGATAGGTCGACGGCACGCTGAGCAGCAGGTCGTTGACCAACGTGTCCTGCACACGCAAGTCCGCTGGGTACAGCCACTGGCGACCCGGCTGGTAGGCGAAGCCGTAGTCCGCCACCAACTGCTGGTCCCGCGGGTTGTGCTCATCGTCGTCATACACCACGCCTACGAGGTTGTAAGCCTCGCCCAGCGACGTGTCGTTGAGCGAGCCCACCAGAAACTCCAGCACCGATTTCATATAGCGCTCGTGGTCTTTATAGGCCACCGGCTGCCCCGCCTTGTCGGCGGCGGCATTTCTCAGGGACCAGACATACACCAGGTTCTTTTTCGTCATGTGTTTCGCTCTCGCTCAAAGGGCCACGCACGGCATTGATACACGTGCGCCTACAGAACAAGAACGAACCAGGCCCCGGGCAATTTATCGCTCACTGCCACCGTCCGGCACGCCGCGCTAAATAGTCACGCCACAGCTTCGTTTGTCATGGGTAAGGGTCTGTGTGCCCAGCCCCCTCTTTTCACTTTCCGGGAAGTATTTATGACCGACCCCAAGCGCGGCGCCTTCAAAGGTTTGCTCGCATTGCTCAGGCCCTTTCGCACCATCGTGACGGTCTCCGTCGCCCTTGGCATGGCGGGCGGCCTGGCCATTACCTTGCTGTTGGCGACGATTAACAATGCCCTGCATTCGGCGGGGGGGATGACTCAGGGTGTGGTGTTAACCTTCGCCGCGTTGTGCGTGGTGGCGCTGGTCAGCTCGATCATTTCCGACATCGGCACCAACTACGTCGGGCAACGGATCATTGCCGCCCTGCGCAAGGACCTGGGTGAAAAGGTGCTGTCAGCGCCCATCGGGCAGATCGAGCAATATCGCTCTCACCGCCTGATCCCGGTGCTGACCCACGACGTGGACACCATCAGCGACTTTTCCTTTGCCTTCACGCCCCTGGCCATCGCCGCCACCGTTACCCTGGGATGCCTGGGTTACCTGGCTTACCTGTCCGTGCCGATGTTCCTGATGATGGTGGTCGCAATCATCATCGGCAGCGCCGTGCAATTCATCGCGGGCGGCAAAGGCATCCAGGGCTTCGATCTGGCCCGTAGCCACGAAGATGAATTGCAGCGTTACTACAATGCGATTGCTTCGGGAGCCAAGGAACTGCGCATGCACCGTCCGCGGCGGTTTCGCATGAACACCCACCGCATCCAGGAAACCGCAGACCGCATCAGCGATATCCAGGTGCGTTCAGTCAACATCTATATCCTGGCCAAGACCTTTGGCTCGATGCTGTTCTTCGTGGTCATCGGCCTGGCCCTGGCGATGCAGGCCTACAACCCCAACCCCGACCCCACGGTGATTACCGGCTTCGTGCTGGTACTGCTGTATATGAAAGGCCCGTTGGAGCACCTGCTGGGTTACTTGCCCGTGGTTGGCAAGGCGAAGATTGCCTTCGGGCGCATCAGCGAACTGTCGGAACGTTTTTCTTCGCCCGAGCCCCACTTGTTGATGGACGACAGTGAAGCGCCGAAGCCTGTGGTCAACAGCCTTGAACTGCGCGGCGTCAGCTACAGCCCGCCAGCGGTTGAAGGCAGCCAACCGTTCCACCTGGGGCCGATCAACCTGAGCATCAAGCAAGGCGATATCGTGTTTGTCGTGGGCGAGAATGGTAGCGGCAAGACCACCCTGATCAAGCTGCTGCTGGGCCTGTATCCACCTCAGGCGGGTGAGATCCTGCTCAACGGTACAGCGGTGACCGACCCAGAGCGCGACGATTATCGCCAGTTGTTTACCACCGTGTTTTCCGACTATTACCTGTTCGATGACCTGGTACAAGGCAGCGCCACCCAGTCCCTGGACAGCGCCACCAAATACCTTGAGCGCCTGGAAATCGCGCACAAGGTCAGCGTCAAGGACGGCGTGTTCAGCACCACTGACCTGTCCACCGGCCAACGCAAGCGCCTGGCCCTGGTCAATGCCTGGCTGGAAGAGCGCCCGGTACTGGTGTTCGACGAGTGGGCCGCCGACCAGGACCCGGCCTTCCGCCGCATCTTCTACACCGAGCTGCTGCCGGACCTCAAACGCCTGGGCAAGACCATCATCGTGATCAGCCACGATGATCGTTATTTCGACATCGCCGATCATCTGGTGCGCCTGCGCGCCGGTCAGGTGGTGCATGAGATGGAGCCTGCATGAAGTACCGGAATAATTTTTTCCGGTTTTGCGAAGTAGGAACGTCTCACTAGTGGTAATGAGAACTAACCTCAATAAACACTTAGAATTGCCCACTTAAAACATAGAAGAGAAAGCATCCATGCCAGCACGACTCGGTCTCAGCCCCCTGAGCAAAGCGCTATCCATGCGCCGGGCCCTGAACATCAACCTCTTGCCCAGTGCCTTGGCGTTGGCTGTGTCGATGCCGATTGCAGGCTATGTGCAGGCCCAGGAGATCGAGTTGAATATTCCTGCGCAGTCGCTGGGGAGCGCACTGCAGGAATTTGGCCGCCAGACCAATGTGCAAGTGCTCTACAGCCCGGGCGATGTGCAGGGCAAGAACAGCCCCGCCGTCAAGGGCAAGATGCAGCCGCAGCAGGCCATAGCTGCATTGCTGGCCGGTAGCCAGACTACCTATAACCTCAATGGCAATACCTTGACCGTCACTGCTGCTGGTAGCGGTGGCGGGCTGGAGCTGAGCCCGACGCAAGTGACTGGCAACTACTTGGGCAACGTCACCGAAGGTTCTGGTTCCTACACGCCTGGCACAATTGCCACGGCTACACGTTTGACGTTGACCCCACGGCAAACTCCGCAGTCGATCACTGTGGTGACTCGCCAGCACATCGAGGATTTTGGCCTCAACAACATGGATGACGTGATGCGCCATACTCCGGGCATCACCGTTTCCGCCTACGACTCCGACCGCACCAACTACTATTCCCGTGGTTTTTCGGTCAATAGTTTCCAGTACGACGGTATTCCATCGACTGTGCGTAACGTCGGCTATTCGGCGGGCAACACCCTGAGCGACATGGCGATCTACGACCGTGTTGAAGTCCTCAAGGGCGCTACCGGCCTGCTCAACGGTGCCGGTTCCCTGGGTGCGACCATCAACTTGATCCGCAAGAAGCCAACCGCGCAATTCAAGGGCCATGTGCAATTGGGGGCGGGTTCCTGGGACAACTACCGCAGCGAAGTGGATGTCAGTGGCCCCTTGACCGACAGCGGCAATATCCGTGGCCGTGCGGTGGCTGCGTATCAGGACAAGAAGTCCTTTATGGACCACTACTCGCGCAAGACCGAAACCTACTACGGCATCACCGAGTTCGACCTGTCTCCCGATACCATGCTGACGGTGGGCTTCGATTACCAGGACAACATTCCACAGGGTTCCAGTTGGTCCGGCTCCTTCCCGCTGGTCAACTCCAATGGCAGCATCAACAAAATGCCGCGCTCCTACAACAACGGCACCACCTGGAGCTCGTGGGAGCAAAACACGCGTACCGCCTTTGCCATGCTCGAGCATGACCTGGGCGACGGCTGGGTGACCAAATTCCAGCTCGACCACAAGATCAACGGTTACCACGCCGATCTGGGTTCGATCCAATTCGTCCAGCCGGCAGCCGATGGCACCGCTGAGATCAACGGGCAGAAATACACCGGCGAGACCAAGAGCACCTCGGCCGACCTCTACGCCACCGGCCCTTTCAGCCTGTTTGGCCGCGAGCATGAACTGGTGGTGGGCGGCTCGATCGGCACCTCACGCTGGCAAGGCAAGGGGTACTGGTCGCCGGAATGGCCTGGCGGTAACAAGGTCGATTTCTATAACTGGAACGGCCATATCGCCAAGCCTATTTACGGCCCTGCCCAACAGCACATCGACGACACTATCCGTCAAACCGGGTATTACCTGACCGCGCGTTTCAACGTGATTGACGACCTGAACGTGATCCTGGGTGGGCGCGTGGCCAACTATCACGTGACTGGCAACAACCCTTCCTACAAGGAAACCGGGCGGTTCATTCCTTACGCCGGTGTGATCTACGACCTCAACGACAACTTCTCGGTATACGCCAGCTACACCGATATTTTCCAACCTCAGGAAAGCACCTATAAGGACCGTAACGAGAAGCTGCTGGAGCCAGACGAAGGGCAGAACTACGAGTTGGGCCTGAAAGGCGAGTTTTTCGATGGCCGCCTCAACACCAGCATCGCTTACTTCGAAGTGCATGAGACTAATCGCCCCATCTCGGATGACGCCTACAACAACCAGACACCTGCCCCGAACAACTGGGCGTTCAAGAGCTCCAAGGCCGTCACCAAAGGCTACGAAGCGGAAATTTCCGGTGAGTTGAGCCCAGGCTGGCAACTTCAAGGTGGCTACACCCACAAGATCGTACGAGACGAAGACGACAAGAAACTCTCCACCTTCGAACCCGAGCATCAGGTCAATCTGAACACCACCTACAAACTCAAGGGCGACCTGGACAAGTTCACCATCGGTGGCGGTGTACGCTGGCAGACCAAAGGTTGGAACGAGATCTGGAACGGGCCACTTGAGAAAAACCAGGACATCACCCAGGAGTCCTACTGGTTGGTGGATTTGATGACCCGCTACCAGGTCACCAAGAACCTGTCGGCTACCGTCAACTTCAACAACATCTTCGACAAGTCTTACTACACCAACGTGGGCTTCTATAACTCGGCCGCCTACGGTGAGCCACGTAATGTGATGGTCAGCACGCGCTGGGACTTCTGATTCCACGCGTCGATCGATCAAACGCCCGGTGAGCACCCCATGCTCACCGGGCTTTTTTTTGGGCGTGCAGAGATACTGGCGAAGAGGGATTGGAGCATAAAAAAACCCGGACACTGGATCCGGGTTTTTGTGATTGAGCGGCGGCTTACCTCAACGCCTCTACCAAACTGCTGATAAACACCGCGCTGTCGATAATGCCATCATGATCGGTCTCAATCATCACTGAGCGCTCGATGCGCCCTTGGCTGATCACCGTTGCCATTTGCTGCTCGATCAGGTCCTTGAAGCGCCCTGCCCGGCTCATGGACGCCCACCAACAAGTGACGGGCGCCTTGATCGGCTTGAAGTCAGCTTGCAGCAAACGCTCACTGAGTGCCCGGTCAACGTCCCAGGAAATCTGCGCCTCATTGCCACGCAGTAATTCATCCTTGATCACCGTGAAGGCTTCGCCCAAAGACTGTTCAGCCCAATTCACAAATTCCCGCCATTGTCCCGTTTCATCCTCGCTATCCCGTTGGCATTGCTGCCAGGCGTGTTGGATGGACTCGGCGAACTCAGGAAACATAACCCCCAGCAACGCTGCGCGGCGCTCATTGGCTGAGATCTCGCGAGCGTCCTCGACCACCACTGCGTCCCAATAGGGTGTGACCCATTGCGGCGGCGCAGCGTCGATCCAGCCGACAAACTCCACTTCTCGGCCGGCTTGCTCCAGGCCGTAGGCGACCTCCATCGCCAGGTTGCCGCCCAATGACCAGCCACCCACGCGGAACGCGCCTTCGGGTTGGGCCACCAACAATTGCGCGGTGTAGTCCTCGACCATTACCTGCCATTGCGGCACCGTGGCGCCCAATTCGGCCAAGGCACGACACATGACCCCGAACACCGGGCGCTGCTCGCGCAAGGCCAGGGCAATCGCGGTGTAGCAATGCACCGAGCCGAAGCTTGGGTGGAACAGGAACAACGGCGTGCCTTGCGTCTGCTGGTTGAGCTTGACGATCAACGAAGACCGGCTATTGCCCTGCAGGCATTTGACCTGTCCCGCCACAGTAGGGTTAAGCATCAGTTGGCTGACAGACAGGTTCACGCCGCTGACCTTGCGAATTCGCTCCTTGAGCATCAACACTCGCAATGAATGGCCACCGAGCTCGAAGAAGTTGTCGTTGAGCCCTACGCGCTCCACCTCCAGCACCTCGCTCCAGACCGCTGCGATTTGCTGCTCGATCTCGCTAACGGGCGCCTGGAATTGCGCGGCACCGTGAGCCTCTGGCTTGGGCAACGCCTTACGGTCCAGCTTGCCGTTCGGGCTCAACGGCATCTGCGCCAGTACCACCCACTGCGCCGGGACCATGTAGTCGGGCAACTGCTCGGCCAGGTGTGCAACTACCCCTGCCTTCCACTCTTCAAGGGGCTGTTGCAGCACCAGGTAACCCACCAGGTGGGTACCGTCCACCGCCAGCACCGCGGCTTCGCGGACATTGTCGAGCTCCAGCAGGCGCGCTTCGATTTCGCCCAACTCTATGCGCAGGCCGCGCAGTTTGACCTGGTGATCGATGCGCCCGGCATATTCAATCACGCCATCGTCGCGATAACGCGCCAGGTCACCGGTGCGATACAGACGTGTGCCGCTGCCGAACGGGTCGGTCACAAACCGCTCGGCGGTAAGTGCCGCACGGCGGTGATAACCCCGCGCCAAGCCAATACCGCCCAAATACAGTTCGCCCAGCACGCCCACTGGCGCAGGTTCCAGGTTGTCGTCCAGCACGTAGCAGCCCAGGTTGGCAATGGGTCGGCCAATAGGTACGGCGTCGCGACCTTCCTCGACACAGGTCCAATGGGTTACGTCGATAGCGGCTTCGGTAGGGCCGTACAGGTTGTACAAGCCGGCGTGGGGCAATTTGACGAACACCTGTTGCTGGGCATCCGCAGGCAACGCTTCCCCACTGCAAACGATGTGTTGCAGGCTCTGGCATGAAGTAGCCGCCGCGTCTTGCAAGAACGCTTGCAACATGGAAGGCACGAAATGCAAGGTGGTGACCTGTTGCTCGTTGATCAGCCGTACCAGCCTGGCTGGATCACGATGATCGCCCGGTGCCGCCACTACCAGACGCGCGCCGGTCATCAGCGGCCAGAAAAACTCCCACACCGACACGTCAAAGCTGAACGGAGTTTTCTGCAACACGCTGTCGTGCGGCGTGAGCCCATATGCCTGTTGCATCCAGCACAGGCGGTTGGTCAGCGCGATATGGCGGTTGCCAGCGCCCTTGGGCTGACCGGTGGAGCCGGAGGTGTAGATCACATAGGCAAGGCTTTCGCCGTGCACCGGGATATTCGGGTTGTGGCTGCTGAAGGTTTCCAGCCAAGTATCGCCACATTCCAGCACCAGGGTTTGTACACCGGCGGGAACCGGCAGTTGCGCCAGTAGATGAGCCTGGGTCAACAGCAGTTGCACACCACTGTCCTGCAGCATGTAGGCCAGGCGATCACGAGGATACTCGGGGTCCAGCGGCACATAAGCGCCACCGGCCTTGAGCACCGCCAACAGGCCAACTACCATCTCCACCGAGCGCTCTGCCGCCAGCCCCACCAACACATCCGGGCCAACCCCGGCCGCCATCAAGCGATGCGCCAGGCGATTGGCCCGGGCGTTCAACGCGCTGTAACTCAAGGCTTGCCCCGCGAAAATCAAGGCAGGTGCATCCGGTGTACGCAGCACCTGAGCCTCGATCAGCGTGTGGACCGCTTGATCCAGCGGGTAATCCACCGCAGTCGCATTCCAATCATGCAATACCCACTGCCGCTCGGCCTGCGCCACTGAGGGCAACGCGCCAAGGCGTTGACTGCCGTCGCTGGCCAGGGCCAGCAGCAACTGCTGGAAGTGCTCGGCCAAGCGCTGGATATGCGCGCCGCTGAAAGCGTGGCGGGAGTAATTGAACTCCAAGCCCAGTGTCTGGCCAATAGCCAACAACACGGTCAATGGATAGTGGGTCTGTTCCAGGCTGTGCACTGCGCCAAAACGCAGCCCCGACGGTGCGCCCTGCTCCAGCGCCTCGGACACCGGGTAGTTCTCGAACACCAGGATACTGTCGAACAGCGCCTCTCCACCCAGCCCGGCCCAACGCTGGATCTCGAACAGCGGCGTGTGTTCATGCTCACGCAAGCCAACGTTCTGTTGCTGAAGTTGCTCCAGCCAATGGCTGACCGACATTTGCGCATCCGGCGTCGCCACCACCGGCAGCGTGTTAATGAACAAGCCGACCTGCTGTTCAATCCCACGCAGTTCCGCCGGACGCCCTGCTACCGTGGCGCCGAATGCTACGGTGGCTTGCCCGGTGTGGTGATGCAACAGCAACAACCAGGCGCCTTGCACCAGGGTATTGAGGGTCACCTTGTGACGTTGGGCGAAGGCTTTGAGGTGTTCGGTTTGCGCAGCATCCAGGCTCAAGCGATGCTCGCCATTCACCGCCTGGGCCGCATCCACCTCAGTCTCTATGGCATCGGCCAGGCGCGTGGGCGCCTGCAAGTTGACCAGTTGCGCCTGCCAGAACGCCTGGCTGACGGCTTTGTCCTGTGCCTGCAGCCAGGCGATGTAGTCGCGGTACCGCCCGGTAGGCGCTGGCAGCGGCTCACCGGCATACTGTTGCAACACCTCGCCGAACAGCTGCGAACCACTCCAGCCATCCATCAAAATGTGGTGATTGGTGTAGATCAGGTGGTAGCTCGTCGCCCCCGTGCGTACTAGCGTCAAGCTCAACAGCGGTGCCTGCTCCAGGACAAAACCCTGGGTGCGTGCCGACTCGGCCAGCTCATCCAGGGCCTGGTTGCAGTCCTTACGGGTCTGCCAATCCAACGCCATAAACGGCAGGCGCACCTGCTTGTAGACCACCTGCAAAGGCTGTTCAAGTTCCGCCTGCCAGACAAAACCGCTACGCAGGATCTCGTGGCGTTGCACCGCCACCTGCCAGGCCTGGTGGAAGCGCGCCACATCCAGGCCCTGCACATCAATGCGCATCTGGTTGATGTAGTCACCCGAACCTTCGCCGTACAGCGATTGGAACAGCATGCCTTGCTGCATGGGTGACAATGGGTACAGGTCTTCGACCTCAGCCACGTTCAGTGCCAAGCCATCCAACTGGTCCTGGGACAACCGCGCCAACGGGAAGTCCGACGGCGTCACGCCCTGATGCGCCGACTCACAACAATGATCAATCAGAGCCTTGAGTTCCAAGGCATAGTCGTCGGCCAAGCATTTGACGGTTGCTTCACCGAACATCGCCTGGCTGAAACTCCAGTTCAACTTCAGCTCGCCACCATAGACCTGACCGTTGATTTCCAGCCAGTTGCCCAAAGGTGCCTGCGGGCTTTGCTCGGCACCGCTGGCATCAGCGGTCGGCGTGAACAGTCCTGGCTGTTCGCCGCTGTCGAAGCTGGCATCGAACTGCCCCAGATAGTTGAAGGTGATACGTGGCTGCGGCAAGGCCGCCAACGCCTGTTGCGTTGCGGCATTACCCAGGTAACGCAGGGCACCGAACCCCAGGCCCTTGTCGGGTACGGCTCGCAGCTGCTCCTTGATGCGCTTGAGGGAAGCAGCCAGGGAATCGGCCGGTACCAGTTGCACGGGGTAAAGGCTGGTGAACCAACCGACAGTGCGAGTCAGATCGATGTCATCGAACAGATCTTCGCGGCCATGACCTTCAAGCCGGATCAACGTCGAAGCCTCGCCGCTCCAGCGCGTAATAACTCGCGCCAGGGCAGTCAACAGCAGGTCATTGATCTGGGTGCGATAGGCACTCGGCGCGTCGTGCAGCAAGCGCCGAGTATAGGTGGCATCCAGGTGTGTGCTCACACTCAGGGCCAGTTGGTTGCTCAGGCTCGCCTGTGGATCGGCGCCCGGCAAGCCGACCGGACTGCCCTGCAATTGCGCCTGCCACCAAGCCAGCTCGTGTTGTAACGCCGGGCTGTGGGCGTAGGTCTGCAGGCGAGCAGCCCAGGCGCGGGTGGCGCTGGTCTTGGCTGGCAGTGTCACAGGGGCGCCTTGGGCCAGTTGCTGATACGTGCTTTGCAAGTCTTCAAGCAGGATGCGCCACGACACACCGTCCACCACCAAGTGATGGATCACCAGCAACAAGCGCTGTGAACCGTCGGCCAACTGCGCCAACACCGCACGCAATAACGGGCCTGCGCCTAAGTCGAGACTGCGTTGGGCCTCTTCGCCCAAAGCCTCAAGTTCTTCGACGCTGTTCAATGTGGTTTGCCATAGCACTTGTTCAGCCTGGTGCTGATCCGGACCACGGTAGGCCGCGCTCCAGCCCTGTGCGCCCTCGACAAAGGTGCTGCGCAAGGCATCGTGATGCACGATCAACGCCTGCAGTGCGGCCAACAACAGCGGTACCTGCAACGGCTGGTGCGGTTGCAGCACCGCAGATTGGTTCCAGTGATGACGCTGGGTAATCTCATCGGCAAAAAAACTGTGTTGCACCGGCAACAACAGCAAATCGCCAGTCAGCGGCGACTGATCCATCTGCACCACACCGTCGCCTTCCCTCGCGACCGTCGCCAGGCTCTGCACCGTCTGATGCTGGAACAACTCCTTGGGCGTGAAACGCACACCCGCCTGGCGGGCGCGGCTGACCAGTTGAATCGAAATGATCGAATCGCCGCCCAGCTCGAAGAAATTATCATGCAGGCCCACCTGTGGCAGGCGTAGCACATCGGACCAGATCGCGGCGATCTTCTGCTCCAACTCGCTCTCGGGCGCCACATACACCTGCTGCATCTGGCTCACATCCGGCAGCGGCAACCCCTTGCGGTCGAGCTTGCCGTTGGGGGTCAGCGGCATACGCTCAAGGAACATCAAATGCGTCGGCACCATGTAGTCCGGCAAGCGGGTTTTCAAGGCGCGCCGCAAGGTTTCGCGACCGTTTGATTGAGCGACAGCATCACCCAGGAGCGTCGGGTCCAGTGGTACGACATAGGCCACCAGTTGTTTGCCGGTCGGCCCCTCCTGGGCCACCACCACGGTTTCACCGACACTGGCTTGCTCACGCAAGCGCGCTTCGATTTCCCCCAGTTCGATACGGAAACCGCGGATCTTCACCTGATGATCGACACGCCCCAGGTAATCCACTACGCCATCCGGACGCCCGCGGGTCAGGTCGCCGCTGCGATATACGCGAATGCCGGGCTTGCCGAACGGGTCCGGCACGAAGCGTTCGGCGGTTAACGCCGGACGCTCCAGATAACCCCGGGCCACGCCCTCGCCGCCCAGGTACAACTCGCCGGCTACGCCGATGGGTTGCAGGTTCAGTTGCGCATCCAACACGTAGCCACTGCGGTTACCCAACAAAGTGCCGATGGGCGCGTAGACGGCGCCACATAGGTCGCCCTTGCGTGCCTTCCACAACAGCGGTGTGACCACGGTTTCCGTCGGGCCGTAGCCGTTGAACAGGTACTTGGGTTTCAGCGCGCGCCACGCCAGGTCATAGCTGGCCTGGGCCACCGCATCACCGCCAAAGCAGTACACCCGCACCGCCGGCGGGTTGCCGTCGCGCTCGGCATGTTCGGCCAACTGTTGCAGGTACACCGGTGGGAACACCGCCATGGTCACGTTGTGGCGATGCATTTGCTCATAGGTGTATTCCGGCAGCCACAGGCTGTCATCACGGATCAACACGCTGGCGCCATTGATCAGCGGGTGCATCCAGCCTTCGTGGGAGCCGTCGAAGGCGAAGGACATGAAGTGCAGTTCGCAATCGGCCGGGGAGGTTTCATAGCGCTCGCCAGTGGCGATGATATGCGCCACCAGCGGGCCGTGTGACACCGCCACGCCCTTGGGCAAACCGGTGGACCCGGAGGTGTAGATCACGTAGGCGAGGTTGTCGCCGTCCAGCGCCACAGTCGGGGCCGTATCGCTGTAATCCGACCAGGCTTGCACCTGATCCACCGCCAAGGCGTCGAGGCCGTCCGGGATCGGCAACCGGTGTTGCACGGCCGAATGGGTCAACAGCAATTTCGAACGACTGTCTTGCATCATGTACAGCAGGCGATCACGCGGGTATTCGATATCCAGCGGCACATACACACCGCCGGCTTTCATCACCGCCAGGAACGCCACCATGATTTCGGCACTGCGCGGCATGGCGATGGCCACCCGCACTTCCGGGCCGACGCCACGAGCGATCAGGGCATGGGCCAGGCGGTTGGCCTGGCGATCCAGTTCGCCGTAGCTCAGGGTTTGCGCGTCGAACTTCACCGCCACCGCAGTCGGGTTTGCCCGGGCGCGATCGGCAAACAGTTGATGCACCAGGCGCTCGGCCGAAAAGCCAGACTCCGTGCGGTTCCACAGTTGCAGGATCTGTTGTTGTTCGGTCGCGTCCAGCAAGCTTAACTGGCTGAGCTGCTGCCGTGGGTTGGCGACCATACCTTGCAGCAGGTTCTGCCAGTGACGCGCCATGCGTTGCACGGTGCTGGCTTCGAACAGGTCCTGGGCATAACCCAAGGTGGCCCATATACCTTCGGTGGACTCCTGAATATCCAGGTCCAGGTCGAAATGTGCGGTCTTGCTGTCCCAGTCCAGCCCTTCTACCCGCAGCCCTGGCAATTGGTGCTGAACCTGAGCCTGGCCGATGTCAGTCTGATGATTGAACATGACCTGGAACAGCGGGTTGTGGCTCAGGCTACGCTCAGGTTGCAGGGCTTCCACCAGTTGTTCGAACGGCAAATCCTGGTGGGCCTGGGCTTGCAGGGCGCGTTGCCGAACGTGCTGCAGCAACTGCTCGACACTCATCTGCCCATGCACATCCGCCTTGAGCACCTGGGTGTTGACGAAGAAACCAATCAAGCGCTCGGTCTCGCTGCGATTGCGGTTGGCAATCGGCACGCCGACACGTATTTCTTCCTGGCCGCTGTAGCGGTGCAACAAGGTCTGGAACGATGCCAGCAACAACATGAACAGGGTCACGCCCTGCTGGTGGGCCAAAGCCTTGAGCCCCTGGGTGAGTTCGGGCGCCAGCTCGAACGCCAGGCGCGCGCCGCGGTGGCTCTGCACAGCCGGGCGCTGGTGATCGAACGGTAACTCCAGCACGCTCTGCTCACCGCCCAACAGTTCACGCCAGTAGGCCAGTTGACGTTGCTTCTCACCGGCGTCCATCCAGCTGCGCTGCCATACGGCGTAGTCGGCATACTGGATCGGCAGCGCCGGCAACTGCACGTCCTGGCCTTGGCTGTAACCGGCATACAACTGCACCAGTTCCTCGACCACCAACTGCATCGACCAACCATCGGAGACGATGTGATGCTGCACCAACACCAACACATGCTCGTCGGCGGCCAGGCGCAACAGCGTGACGCGCAGCAACGGGCCTTGTTGCAGGTCGAACGGATGGGCGATCAGCGCTTGCACCCTGGCTTTGAGCTGGGCGTCATCGACATCAGCCTGGGTGATCGGCAAGGACATTGGCGGCTCAATCACTTGCACCGCGCCGTCGTGATCCTGGCGGATATGGGTGCGCAGGCTTTCATGACGCGCCAGTAAGCTATCGAAACTGCGTTGCAACGCAGCCAGGTCCAATTGCCCTTTCAGGCGCAGCGCGCTGGGAATGTGATACGCCGCGCTGTGGGGTTCCAGTTGCCAGAGAAACCATTGTCGCTCCTGGGCGTAAGACAGTGGCAACGGCTGCACGCGCCCCGCCGGCAGTAGGGCCGGCGCCGTTGGCAATAGGCTCTCCTGGGTTTGCAAGGCCGCGACAAACGCCTCCAGCCGCGGGTGTTCGAACACGGCTTTGAGCGGCACTTCCAGGCTCAGGGTCTGGCGGATGCGTGACACCACCTGCATTGCCAACAGGGAATGCCCTCCCAGTTCGAAGAAGTGCTGGTTCAAGCCCACCCGTTCGGCCCCCAGAATAGCCGCCCAGATCGCCGCCACCTGTTGTTGCAACGGGGTGACCGGCGCTCGCCAATCCTGTTGTTCCACGCTGGCATCTGGCTTGGGCAGGGCCTGGCGATCCAGCTTGCCGTTGGGGTTGAGCGGCATGCGGTCGAGGAAGATCAGGTGCGCCGGCACCATGTAGTCCGGCAGGTGGTCGCGCAAGGTGGCCATCAACTGTTCACCAACCTCGGCGCGCTCGGTTTCAGGCAGCGTCTGCGCAGGCACCAGGTAGGCCAGCAGTTGGTTGTCGGCAGCCAGCAATAGCGCTTCACGCACGCTGTCCTGGGCCAGCAGCACGGTTTCGATCTCACCCAGTTCTATGCGAAAGCCACGGACCTTGACCTGGTGATCGACCCGCCCGACATATTCCACCACACCATCGGCGCGATAACGCGCCAGGTCGCCGGTGCGGTACAGGCGCTCGCCGGATGGGCTGAACGGATCAGCGACAAAGCGCTCGGCGGTCAGGCCTGGCCGTTGCAAATACGCACGGGCCAAGCCATTGGCACTGGCGATATAGAGTTCACCCACGGCGCCCAGCGGTAGCAGGTTCAGGTCACGGTCCAGCACATACAGGCCACGCCCTGGCAGCGCCCGGCCAATGGGGCTGGCACCGCCGGCGCCGACGGCGCTCGGGTCAGTGCAGTCCAGCACGCTGGAAACCACGGTGGCCTCGGTAGGCCCGTAGGTATTGAGCAAGCGCACATGGCCGAGCCCGGCGCGCTGCCACAATAGTGGGCCGTCCAACGGCATGGCTTCGCCGCCGATATGGATCTGGCGCAAAGCACCATAGGTCCTTGGGCCTGCTGCCAGGCAATCTTGCAGGAACAGCTTCCAGTAGGCCGTGGGCAAGTCGGCCAGGGTAATGCCCTGGGCGATGATCTGCCGATACAGCTCGGCACCGTCCCATAACTGCGGGCCACGCAGTACCACGGTGGCGCCGAGGGTCAGGGCTGGATATAGCTGCTCGACGAAACCGTCGAAGTTCAAGGTGGCAAACTGCAGCACTCGGTCCTGGGCAACCAGTTGCGAGTAATCCGCCGCGATGCCAGCAAACTCACTCAGTGCAGCCTGGCTGATGGCAACCCCCTTGGGCTTGCCTGTGGAGCCGGAGGTGTAGATCACATACGCCAGGCTCTGGGGCTCGACATCAACCGGTAAATTACTGTCGGCACACAACGCCAACTGCGCCTGGACCCGGTCGATGTCCACTGCCAGCACCCGGGCCGGCAACGGCAGACGCCCATGCAGGTGGGATTGGGTCAACACCAGGCCCACACCACTGTCCTCAAGCATATGCGCCAGGCGTTCGCGGGGGTACTCAGGGTCCAGCGGCACATAGGCCGCTCCTGTCTTGAGCACCGCGAGCAAGCTGACCACCATGGCAAAAGAGCGCTCCACGGCGATCCCCACCAGCCCTTGGGGGCCGACGCCCTGGGCCAGCAGGTAATGCGCCAGGCGGTTGGCCTGACGGTTCAGCTCTCCATAGCTGAGGGCCTGCTCATCCAGGGCCAGGGCCTGACGTTCCGGCTGCTGATCAGCCTGGGCTTCAAACAGCCGGTGTACAGCCTCAACGGGGGTGACACCCGCCGGGGTGTTCCAGTCCTGGAGCATCCTGTGTTGCTCAGCGGCGCTCGCCATCGGCAGTTCACAGAGGCGGCTGCGGGGTGCACTCACCACCGCCTGCAGCAGGTGCTGCCAATGTTGCGCCAAGCGCTCGATGGTGGCGGCATCGAACAGGTCGGTGGCGTAGGTCAGCGCGGCCCAAAGCCCGTCGGCGGATTCATGGGTGTCCAGGCTCAGGTCAAAATGGGTGGTCTGGCTGTCCCAGTCCAGTTCCACCACACGCAGGCCCGGCAACTGTTGGCCTTCGCGGCCGGCCTGGGCCTCGGTCTGGTGGTTGAACATCACCTGGAACAACGGGTTATGGCTCAAGCTGCGTTCAGGCTGCAATGCCACCACCAGTTGCTCGAACGGCAGGTCCTGATGAGCCTGGGCCTCCAGGGCGCGGCGTTTGGTTTGTTGCAGCAGCTCGGCAAAGCTCATCTGCCCGTCAAGGTCAGCCTTGAGTACCTGGGTGTTGACGAAGAAGCCGATCAGCCGCTCGGTTTCGACACGGTTACGGTTGGCGTTCGGCACGCCAATGCGGATATCCGACTGCCCGCTGTAGCGATACAACAGGGCTTGGAACGACGCCAGCAGCAGCATGAACGCGGTCACACCCTCTTGCTGCGCCAGGCGCTTGAGCCCCGCCACCAGCGTCGGTTGCAGATGCACCTGCAGGCTTGCACCGCGATGGCTTTGCTGCGCCGGGCGCGGGCGGTCAAGCGGCAATTCCAGCACCGGTTGCTCGCCGCCCAGCAGGGCCTGCCAATACGCGAGTTGGCGCGCCTGTTCCCCGGCTTCCATCCAGCCGCGTTGCCACAGCGCGTAGTCGGCGTACTGGATCGGCAGTTCCGGGAGTTGCAGGTCATGGCCCTGGCTATGGGCGGCGTAGAGCTGCACCAGTTCCTCCACCATCACCTGCATCGACCAGCCATCGGAGACGATGTGGTGCTGCACCATCACCAGCACATGCTCATCCTCGGCCAGTTGCAACAGCGTCACACGCAACAACGGCGCCTGGTGCAAATCGAACGGCCGCGCCACCTCCTCTTCCACCCGCGCCATCAACTGCGCTTGGTCGACATGCGCCTGCTGGATCTGCACCCGCGCCTGCGGCATCACTGCCTGCCACAGACGTTCATCGTCCTCGACCAATTGCGTGCGCAAGCTTTCATGCCGGGCCAGCAGGCTGTCGAAACTGCGTTGTAACGCTGCCAGGTCCAAGTGCCCGTGCAAACGCAGGGCGCCAGGGATGTGGTAGGCGGTACTGTCCTTGTCCAGTTGCCAGAGGAACCACTGGCGTTCCTGGGCGTAAGACAACGTCGGTGTGTCGCTGTCGTGGCGGGTGGGAGCAATCGGCAGTTGAGCGAAACTCATGCCCCGGCTTTGCAGGCGCTGGTAAAACTGCTGGCGCTGCTCCAGAGGCAAGCGAAGAAAGCGCGACACCAGGTCGATATTAGGGTTGGAAAGCATGGTTCAAATCGCCTCTAGTTCGCTCAAAAAGTCACGAAGGTCATCAAAATCTTCCACGCTGCCGGCGCGGAAAGTGGCTGCGGCCTGCACGTAGGCGCGCAGCGATTCGGTCTGGAACAGTTCCATCAACGGTACGTCCAGGCCGAGCTCGGCCTGCACCCGCGAGGTAATCTGGATCGCCAGCAAGGAGTGGCCACCGACATCAAAGAAGTTGTCGTTCAGGCCCACTTGCGGCAGGTGCAGGATGTCGGCCCAGATTGTGGCGATCTGCTGCTCAAGCTCGGTTTGCGGAGCCAGGTACTGCTGCTGCATCTGGCTCGCATCCGGCACCGGCAGGCCTTTGCGGTCGAGCTTGCCGTTGGGGGTCAGCGGCATCTGCGCCAGGAATACGAAGTGGCTGGGCACCATGTAGTCCGGCAGGTCGGCTTTCAGGGCACGACGCAGGGCGTCACGGAACTCAACCTGGTCGGCCAGGCTGGCGTCGGCCGGTACCACATAGGCCACCAGTTGTTTGCCGGTCGGCCCCTCCTGGGCGACCACCACGGTTTCACCGACACTGGCTTGCTCACGCAAGCGCGCTTCGATTTCCCCCAGTTCGATACGGAAACCGCGAATCTTCACCTGATGGTCGACACGGCCCAGGTAATCCACTACGCCATCCGGACGCCCGCGAGTCAGGTCACCACTGCGATACACGCGACTGCCGGGCTTGCCGAACGGGTCCGGCACGAAACGCTCGGCAGTCAGTGCCGGGCGCTCCAGATAACCCCGCGCCACGCCCTCGCCGCCCAGGTACAACTCGCCGGCCACGCCGATGGGTTGCAGGTTCAGTTGCGTGTCCAATACATAACCGCTGCGGTTGCCCAGCAAGGTGCCGATGGGCGCGTAGACGGCGCCGCAAGGGTCGCCCTTGCGTGCCTTCCACAGCAGCGGCGTGACCACGGTTTCCGTCGGCCCATAGCCGTTGAACAAGTACTTGGGGCTCAGCGCTCTCCAAGCCAGGTCATAGCTGGCTTGAGCAACGGCATCACCACCGAAGCAATACACCCGCACCGCCGGTGGGTTGCCGTCGCGCTCGGCATGTTCGGCCAACTGTTGCAGGTACACCGGTGGGAACACCGCCATGGTCACGTCGTGGCGATGCATCTGCTCGTAGGTGTATTCCGGCAGCCACAGGCTGTCATCACGGATCAACACGCTGGCGCCGTTGATCAGCGGGTGCATCCAGCCTTCGTGGGAACCGTCGAAGGCGAAGGACATGAAGTGCAGTTCGCAATCGGCCGGTGAGGTCTCATAACGCTCGCCAGTGGCGATGATATGCGCCACCAACGGCCCATGAGCCACCGCCACGCCCTTGGGCAAACCGGTGGAGCCGGAGGTGTAGATCACGTAGGCAAGGTTGTCGCCGTCCAGAGCCACATCCGGTGCCGTATCGCTGTAACCGGCCCATTCTTCGGTGCGATCAATCGCCAGGGTATCCAGACCCTCGGGGACTGGCAGTTGCTGCAACGCCCGGCTGTGAGTCAGCAGCAGTTGCGCACGGCTGTCTTGCATCATGTACAGCAGGCGATCACGTGGGTATTCGATATCCAGCGGCACATACACACCACCGGCTTTCATCACCGCCAGGAACGCCACCATGATCTCGGCACTGCGCGGCATGGCGATGGCCACCCGCACTTCCGCGCCGACGCCACGGGCGATCAGGGCACGGGCCAGGCGATTGGCCTGGCGATCCAGTTCACCGTAAGTCAGGGTTTGAGTATCGAATTTAACCGCCACTGCGTCCGGGGTTTGCCGGGCGCGATCGCCGACCAATTCATGCACCAGGCGCTCGGCTGAGAAGCCGGCGTCGGCCTGGTTCCACAGCTCAAGAATCTGCTGTTGCTCATCCTCGCCCAGCAAGCTCAATTGGCTGATGGGTTGCTGTGGGTCGATCACCATTGCCCGCAAGAGGTTCTGCCAATGCCCGGCCATGCGCTCGATGGTCGCCACAGCGAACAGATCGGTGGCATAACTCAGAGAGGCACGCAGGGCCGTCTGGCTTTCTTCCACATCCAGCGCCAGGTCGAACTGGGCCACGCCTTCGTCCAGATCCAGGACTTCGACGTGCAGGTCGGCCAGGCGATGCAGATGGCTGTCGGCAACGCTCACACGGTGGTTGAACAACACTTGGAACAACGGGCTCAGGCTAAGGCTGCGCTCCGGTTGCAATGCCTGCACAAGCTGTTCGAACGGCAGGTCCTGGTGAGCCTGGGCCTCCAGGGAGCGCTGACGCACCTGGTGCAGCAGTTGCTCGGTGCTCATTTGCCCGTGGATATCGGCCTTGAGCACTTGGGTGTTGACGAAGAAGCCGATCAACCCCTCGGTTTCCAAGCGGTTGCGGTTGGCAATCGGCACGCCCACGCGCACATCTTCCTGGCCGCTGTAGCGATGCAGCAACGCTTGGTAAGACGCCAGCAGGAGCATCGGCAGCGTGACGCCAGCGTGCTGCGCCAGTGCGCGCAAACTGCCCAACAACTCCGGATGCAACTCGATACCCAAGCGTGCGCCGCGATGGCTTGGCTGTGCTGGGCGCGGATGGTCGAACGGCAACTCCAGCACCGGTTGCTCGCCGCTCAACTGCTCGCGCCAGTAGGCCAGTTGACGCGCCTGCTCCCCCGCCTCCATCCAACCGCGCTGCCACACGGCATAATCGGCGTACTGGATCGGCAGCGCCGGCAATTGCACGTCTTGGCCTTGGCTGTTAGCGGCATACGCCTGCACCAACTCTTCGACCATCAACTGCATCGACCAGCCGTCAGAGACGATGTGATGCTGCACCAGCACCAGCACGTGGTCGTCCTCGGCCAGGCGCAGCAAGGTGACCCGCAGCAGCGGCCCACGCAGCAGGTCGAAAGGCTGGGCGATCACCTGCGCGACCCGCGCCTTGAGGCCGGCATAGTCGCTGTCGACCTGCTCGATATCGACCCGGCCCTGGGCGTCAATGACTTGAACCGCGCCGGTGGCGTCCTGACGGAAATACGTGCGCAGGCTTTCATGGCGAGCCAGCAAGCTATCAAAGCTCTCTTGCAGCGCGGTCAGGTCCAACGGCCCCTGCAAACGCAAGGCGCTGGGGATGTGATACGCGGCGCCGGCCGGGTCCAGTTGCCAGAGGAACCACTGGCGCTCCTGGGCATAAGACAGCGGCAGAGGCTGCGTGCGGTCGGCCTTGATCAATGCCGGCGCGGTGACGCCCTCCTCGCCCAAGGCCCGCACGAAATCACCCAGTAGCGGCTGTTCGAACAAGGCCTTGAGTGGGACTTCCAGCGCCAGGGCCTGACGCACCCGTGACACCACCCGCGTGGCCAGCAATGAATGCCCGCCCAACTCGAAGAAATGATCGTCGAGGCCCACCCGGGGCAATTCCAGTACCTCGGCCCAGATCGCCGCTACCTGCTGCTCACGCGGGGTGACGGGCGCTACATGGCCCTTGAGCGACAGGCTGGCATCCGGTTTGGGCAATGCCTTGCGGTCGAGCTTGCCGTTGGGGGTCAGCGGCAGGCTGTCGAGGAACAGCCACTGCGCGGGCACCATGTAGTCCGGCAAGCGCTCGCGCAGCGCGGTTTTATAGACCTGCGCCGCCTGCGGCGCGGCGCTGACCAGGTAAGCGATCAGCCGGTCGTTATCGGCCAGCACCACGGCTTCGCGTACGCCGTCGAACTCACGCAAGCAGGCTTCGATTTCACCCAGCTCGATACGGAAACCCCGGACCTTGACCTGATGGTCGACGCGGCCGATGTATTCCACCACGCCGTCGGCCCGATAGCGTGCCAGGTCGCCGGTACGGTACAGGCGTTCGCCCGGAGCCCCAAACGGGTTGGGCACGAAGCGTTCGGCGGTCAGCGCCGGCTGCCCGTGGTAACCCCGCGCCAGGCCGACACCGCCGATCAGCAGCTCACCGGACACACCTTGGGGGCATGGCGTGAGACCGGCATTGAGGATGAACAAGCCGGTATTGGCGATGGGCCGTCCAACGAACGGCAATGCCTGATGCAAACGATGAGCCGCCGACCAGATGGTGGTTTCCGTCGGGCCATAGAGGTTCCACAACGGGCCTTGCAGGTCGAGCATGCGCTGGGCCAAATCGACGGGCAGCGCTTCGCCACCGCACAGGCAGGCGATGCCACGCAGTGAATGAGCCCGTGGGCTGTCGAGCAACATGCGCCAGGTCGAAGGCGTGGCTTGCAGCACATTCGCCGCCTGACGCTGGGCCAGATCGAGGATCGCCTCGGGGTCGAGGGCCGTTGCCTGGGTGCTCAGCACCACGGTACCGCCGACACTCAGCGGCACATACAGCTCCAGGGCGAAGATGTCGAACGAGAAGGTGGTCAGCGACAACAGCCGCGCATCCTGGCCGACACTCAACGTGCCGGCCATGCCGCTGGTGAAGCTGCACAGCGCCTTGTGACGAACCATCACCCCTTTGGGCTTGCCAGTGGAGCCAGAGGTGTAGATCACGTAGGCCAGATGCTCCGGTGTCACGGCAACCTGGGGATTGTGCTGCGCTGTGCCGGCCTCCTCCACCATCAGCACCTGCACGCCGTGCGGCTGAGCCAGGTGCCCCAGCAGGTGCGGTTGCGTCAGCAATACCCGGGCGCGGCTGTCTTCAAGCATGTAGGCCAGGCGCTCTGCCGGGAATTGCGGGTCGAGCGGCACATAGGCGCCACCGGCCTTGAGGGTCGCGAGCAAGCCAACCACCATGTCCAGGGAACGCTCCACGTGCACCGCCACCAGCACGTCCGGGCCGACGCCCATGTCGATCAGACGATGGGCGAGCCGATTGGCGCGACGGTTGAGTTCGCCGTAGCTCAGGCGCTCATCATTGAAGTGCAGCGCGATGGCGTCGGGTTGCGCCGCGGCCTGGGCCTCAAACAACTGGTGTACGCAGCGTTCGCGTGGGTAGTCGGTGTCGCTGCGGTTCCAGTCGTGCACCATGTGCTGCCATTGCGACGGGCTGAGCATCGCCAGGTCGTCCAAGGCCACCGAGGCATCCTGCAGGACCGCGCGCAGCAGGTTTTGCCAATGCTCGGCCAGGCGTTCCACGGTCGCCGCGTCAAACAGATCCGTGGCGTAAGTCAGCGAGGCCCAGAGACCGTCCGCCGATTCCTCGGTTTCCAGGTTCAGGTCGAATTGCGTGCTGTGACCGGCCCAATCCACTGGCTGCAAAGCCAGGCCGGACAATTGCACCGGGGCTGAACGCAGGCTGTCCTGATGGTTGAACATCACCTGGAACAGCGGGTTATGGCTCAGGCTGCGCTCGGGCTGCAACACTTGCACGAGCTGCTCGAACGGCAGGTCCTGATGGGCCTGCGCCTCCAGGGCACGCTGCTTGACCTGGGCCAGCAACTGGTCGAACGGCATCTGCCCGTGCACGTCAGCTTGCAGCACCTGGGTGTTGACGAAAAAGCCCAGCAGTCGCTCGGTTTCGAAGCGATTACGGTTGGCGACCGGTACGCCGACACGCACCTGTGCCTGGCCGCTGTAGCGGTGCAGCAAGGTCTGGAACGAGGCCAGCAACAGCATGAACAGCGTCACGTCCTGACGCTGGGCCAGGGTCTTGAGTTCAGTCAGCAGCGCACGCTCCAGATGAATCTGGCGGCGCGCGCCACGATGGCTCTGCACTGCGGGGCGTGGATAGTCCAGCGGCAGGTCCAGCAACGAATGTTCGTGCCCCAGTCGAGCGCACCAGTAATCGAGCTGGCGTTGTTGTTCCCCAGCCGCCATCCAGTCGCGCTGCCACTGGGCGTAGTCGGCGTACTGGATCGGCAAGGCCGGCAACCCTGCGTCGCCTTGGTACAGCGCCACCCACTCGTCGATCATCACTTGCATCGACCAGCCGTCAGAGATGATGTGGTGCTGGGTGATGACCAGCACATGGTGATCAGGCGCGACGATCAGCAACTTGACGCGCATCAGCGGGCCGTTGCGCAGGTCGAACGGGCGCTGGATCTCTTCGGTGACAGCCTGCTCGATAGCGCCGGCGTCGACCTCTTGTTGTTCAACCGGCACTGCCAGGCTTGGGTGGATGACTTGCACGGTGTACTCGCCCGCCTCCACAAAGGTGGTACGCAGCGGTTCATGGCGCTGCACCAGGGCCTCGACGGCGCGCTCCAGCGCCGCGATGTGGAGTTCACCGCGCAGGTGCAAGGCGCTGGGCACATGATAGGCCGCGCTGGTGGGATCCAATTGCCAGAGAAACCACTGCCGCTCCTGGGCAAAGGACAACGCCAGCGGCTGCTCACGGCCAACCGCCTGCATCACAGGCGCGGTATCGGCCTGCACGCCTGCGCACGCCGCTGCGAAAGCGGCCAGCGTCGGCTGTTCGAACAGGGCCCGCAACGGCACTTCCAGCTTGAGATCGTGGCGCACCCGGGAGATCACTTGGGTGGCCAGCAAGGAGTGGCCGCCGCGTTCGAAGAAGTGATCTTCCAGGCCAACCTGCTCGACCTGCAACACTGCTTGCCAGATCGCCGCCAACTGGATTTGCAATGGACTTTGCGGCGCCACGTAGGCGGCGCTGGCCTGGTTCAGGTCGGGTGTGGGCAGCGCACGGCGGTCGAGCTTGCCGTTGTGGTTCAACGGCAAGGCATCGAGGACCACCCAATGGCCCGGCACCATGTAGTCCGGCAACGTCTGGCGCAAGCGCGCCGCCAGTGCCTGTGCCTCCAGCGCTTGGCCTTCGGCGGGCACCACGTACGCCACCAACTGCACGCCGGTCGCGCTCGGCTGCGCAAGCACGGCGGCTTCTCGCACATTGGGCAAGGCTTGCAGGCTGGCTTCGATTTCGCCCATTTCGATACGCAGGCCACGAATCTTCACTTGATGGTCGATACGCCCGACGTACTCCAGCGCACCCGCCGGGTTGTACCGGGCCAGGTCGCCACTGCGATAAAGCCGCGCACCGGGCATGGCGGAAAACGGGTCCGGCAAGAAGCGCTCGGCGGTCAGCGCCGGGCGGTCGAAATAGCGTTGCGCCAAGCCAACCTCGGCACCAATGCACAGCTCGCCCACGCCATCGGTGGCCAACAGTTCGAAACCGCTGTCGAGTACATACAGGCCGCGCCCGGCAATCGCCTGCCCGATTGGCACGCCGTAGGCGTCGTTGGCATCGGCCAATTGGCACTCATGCACGCTAGAGACCACCGTGGCTTCGGTCGGCCCGTAGGTGTTGACCAGCCGCACATTGCCCAAGCCCGCGGCGTACCACGCACGCACGCCCTCCACTGACATGGCTTCACCCCCCACATGTACCTGGCGCAGCTTGCCCAGGGAGCGACGGTGCTCGGCGCACTCTTGCGCCAACAGGTACCAGTAGGCGGCGGGCAGATCGGCCAGGGTCACGCCCTGCTCGACAATCTCTTGCGCCAGTTGCCCGGCATCCCAGAGTTCATCGCCACGCATGATCAACGCCGCGCCCGCACACAGGGACGGGAAGCACTGTTCGACAAAACCATCGAAGCTGAAGGTCGCAAACTGCAGCACGCGGTCCTCGGCGCTCAGTCGGCTGTACAGCGTGGCGCTGTCACAGAACTGGCCAAGGGCGGCATGGTCGATGGCCACGCCTTTGGGCTGGCCGGTGGAGCCAGAGGTGTAGATCACATAGGCCAGGTCAGCCGCCGCCGCGTGATTAGGCGGATTGGTCGTCGGGTAGCCGGTCAGTTCGTCGCCACTGGCGCTGAAATCCATGCGGGTCAGGCCGCGGGGCAAAGGCAAGTCGGCGAGCAAGCCGGTTTCGCTGAGCAGCACGTCCAGGCGGCTGTCGGCGAGCATGTAGGCCAAACGTTCCGCCGGGTATTCAGGGTCCAGCGGTACGTAGGCCGCCCCGCTTTTGAGCACTGCCAGCAGGCTGACGATCAATTGCGGGCCACGCCGCGAAGCCAGGCCCACCCGTTGACCGGGGCCGACACCAAGCGCCAACAGGCGATGGGCCAGGCGGTTGGCGCGCTGGTTCAACTGGGCGTAGCTCAAGCTGGCGTCACTGGCCTGCACAGCCAGGGCGTCTGGCGTCGCCTCGGCCTGGGCTGCGATACGCTGATGCACGCGCTCGTTGGCCTGGGGCGCTGCGGCTGAGCGGCTCAGAGCGAGCATCTGCCGTTGCACAGGGGCGTCGAGAAGGCGCAGGTTGCCCAGCGGCATGTGAGCGTCTGCGAGCAATTGCGCCAGCAGGTGTTGCAGGTTGGCGCTCAACTGCGCCACGTGCGCCTCGCTGAACTGGGCACGGTCATAACTGAATTCCAGGCGCAGGCTGGCGCCCAGTTCGATGCCCAGGGTCAATGGATAGTGCGTGCGCTCATGGTTGTGCAGGTGACCGAAGGTCAGGCCGGCCGGCGCGCCTTGCTTGAGCGCCTCGGCGACCGGGAAGTTCTCGAACACCAGCAAGGTGTCGAACAGCGCGCCCTGCTGGCCGGCCCAGCCCTGGATGTCGTAGAGCGGCACATGTTCATGGTCGCGCAGGCTGAGGTTGAGCGCTTGCAGTTCGCTGAGCCAGGTTGCGGCCGACTGGGCTGGCGAGGCTGCGCTGATGATCGGCAAGGTGTTGATGAACAGGCCCAGTTGCTGCTCGATCCCCGGCAGCGGTGCGGAACGCCCGGCCACGGTGGCACCGAAGGCGACGCAGTCCTGGCCGGTGTAGCGTTGCAGCAGTAGGCTCCAGGCGCCTTGCAACACGGTATTGAGGGTGACTTTTTGCTCGCGTGCAAAGTCGCCCAGGCGGCGGGTAAAGTCGCTGTCCAGTGCCACGTGATGGTCAGCCATGCCAACCGCGTCCACCGGCTTGCGCAACGCTTGCGCCAGCAGGGTCGGCGCCGGCAATGCCGCCAGGGCGTTTTTCCAGAACGCTTCGCCCGAGGATTGTTGTTGCAGCCAGGCGAGGTAATCGCGGAACTGCCCGAGCGGCGCCGACACTGCCTGCCCCGCATAGTGAGCGATGACTTCACCGAGCAACTGCGCGTTACTCCAGCCGTCCATGAGGATGTGGTGGCTGGTGAAGATAAAGTGCCAGGCCGCACCGGCACCGCGCACCAGCGTCAGGCGAAACAGCGGCGCGGCATTCAGGGCAAAACCGCGTTCGCGTTCGGCCTGGGCCAGGGTGTCGAAATCGGCGTCGGGGTCTTCGATCACTTCCAGTTGCAGGTCGACCTGGCGCTGGATCAGCTGATGAGCACTGTCCAGGCCCAGCCAATGGAAGCTACTGCGCAGGATGTCGTGACGATCCAGTGCAGCCTGCCAGGCACGCCCGAAAGCGAGCAAATCGAGGCCCTCGATGTCCAGGCGCAACTGGTTGATGTAGGCCTGGGCCTCGGGTTCCAACAGGGTGTGGAACAGCATGCCTTGCTGCATCGGCGACAGCGGATAAAGGTCGGCAATCGCCGGCCCGGCCACGGGCAAGGCATCCAGTTGCTGCTGGGTGAGGCGTGCCAGCGGGAAATCCGACGGGCTCACCTGGCCTGCCGGCGTGGCACAACAATGCTCGATCAGCACCCTAAGTTCAGTTGCGTACTCGTCCGCCAGACCTTGAACAGTTGCCGCCTCGAACATCTCCCGGCTGAACCCCCATTGCAACGACAGCTCGCCGCCATATACCTGACCTTCCAGCGTCAGCCAGTTGGCCAGCGGCGCCTCTGGATCCTGGGCCTGGCCACTGCCCTGACTGGCCGGCACGAACAGTGCCGACTCGTTGAACTGACGGTCGAACTGGCCCAGGTAGTTGAAGGTGATGCGCGGCGCGGTAAGGTTCGCAAGGCTTTCCTGCGCGTGTGGCGCGCCCAGGTAGCGCAGCAGGCCGTAGCCCAGGCCTTTGTCGGGCACGGCGCGCAGTTGTTCCTTCACCGCCTTGATCGCCTCGGGCAACTCGCCTTCGGCGTGCAGACGCACCGGGTACAGGCTGGTGAACCAGCCGACGGTGCGGCTCAGGTCGATGTCGTCAAACAGATCTTCACGGCCGTGACCTTCCAATTGAATGAGCGCAGCAGGTTGCTCGCTCCAACGGCTGATCACCCGCGCCAGGGCGGTCAACAGCAGGTCGTTGACCTGGGTGCGATAGGCCGCTGGCGCGTCTTGCAGCAGTCGGCGGGTGTGCTCGGCGTCAAGGCGTGTTTCCAGCTTGGCGCCCAGGCGGTTTTGCAGGCCGCCTTCGGGGTGATCACACGGCAGCTCGGCGTCGATGGATTGGGCTTGCCAGTACGGCAGTTGCTCCTCGACGGTCTGCGCGTGGCGGTGCAACTGTTGCGCCCAGCGCTGGTAGGCACTGGTTTTTGCCGGCAGCACCTGTTCGCGGTAGGCCTGTTGCAGGTCTTCGAGCAGGATGCGCCAGGACACACCATCCACCACCAAGTGATGGATCACCAACAGCACACGCTGGCTGCCATCGGCCATGCTCACCAACGCGGCGCGCAGCAGTGGACCTTGGGCAAGGTCAAGGCTGCGCTGGGCTTCATCACACAGCGCCGCCAGTTCAGCGTCGGTGCCGGCCTGGCATTGCCACAACAGCGGTTCGCTGACATAGGCAGCATGGCTCTGCTGCCAGCCGCCAGCCTGCTGCACAAAGCGCAGGCGCAAAGCGTCGTGATGCTGGATCAACCGCGCCAGCGCGGCCTCCAACCGTGCAGGCTCAAGCACCTCACCGGGCACCAGTAACAAGGATTGATTCCAGTGATGCCGCGCCGGGATCGGCTGGTCGAAAAAACTGTGTTGGACGGGCGTCAGCATCACCTCGCCACTGACCGGGCCCTGGTCGATCAGGCTGACCTGCTCAAAGCGCGCCACCAGAGCCAGGCTGCGGATGTTCTGGTACTGGAACAGGTCACGCGGGCTCAGGCGAATGCCGGCCTGACGGGCGCGGCTGACCACCTGGATAGAGATGATCGAATCGCCGCCCAGCTCGAAGAAGTTATCGTCCTGGCCGACCTGCTCAACGCCCAGCACGTCGCTCCAGATGGCAGCCAGGGCTGTTTGCAGGTCGCCTTGGGGGGCGACAAATGCCTGCTGCTGCGCCGCATCCGGCAGTGGCAACGCCTTGCGGTCGAGCTTGCCGTTGGCGGTCACCGGCAGCTTGGGCAGCGCAATGAAATGCGTCGGCACCATGTATTCCGGCAAGCTGCTGAGCAACCATTCCTTGAGGCCCGTTGGCGCCTCGCCTGCGTGTACAAGATAGGCGACCAACTGCTTGCCGCCCTGTACCAGTACCACGGCTTCGCGCACGTGTGGATGCTGCATCAGGCGTGCTTCGATTTCGCCCAGCTCGATACGCAAGCCGCGCAACTTGACCTGATGATCGAGACGGCCGAGGTATTCGATTACCCCATCGGCACGTTGGCGCACGCGGTCACCGGTGCGATACAGGCGTTCGCCTGTCACAAAGGGGCTGGGTACAAAACGTTCGGCGGTGAGCGCCGGGCGCCGATGGTAACTGCGCGCCAGGCCGACGCCGCCCAGGTAGAGTTCGCCACTGACGCCGGCCGGCACCGGGTTGAGTTGCGCGTCCAGCACGTAGGTGCCGAGATTGGCGATGGGGCGGCCGATGGGCACGCTATCGGCGCCTTCGTCAATGCAGGTCCAGTGTGTGACGTCGATGGCCGCCTCGGTCGGGCCATAGAGGTTGTACAGCGCCGCAGCGGGCAACTTGGCGAACACTTGCTGTTGCGCGTCCAGGGGCAAGGCTTCGCCGCTGCACACAATGCGCGTGAGGCTTGCGCACGCCTGTACGCCCGGCTCATGGATAAACGCCTGCAACATCGACGGCACGAAGTGCAAGGTGGTGATGACGTGTCGGCCAATGGTGTCAATCAGGCGCGCCGGTTCACGGTGTTCGCCAGGCGCCGCGACCACCAGGCGGGCGCCGGTCATCAGCGGCCAGAAGAACTCCCACACCGACACGTCAAAGCTGAACGGGGTTTTCTGCAACACCGCGTCATTGGCGCCCAGGCCATACGCCTGTTGCATCCAGCTCAAGCGGTTGACCAAGGCGCGATGGCTATTGCCGGCGCCTTTGGGCTTGCCGGTGGAGCCCGAGGTGTAGATCACGTAGGCCAGGTTGAGGGCATGCAAGGCCACGTTCGGTGAATCGCTGCTGTAGCCGTCGAGCAATAGCGCCGGCTGGTCCAGGGCAAATACCTGGATACCGGCGACGGGCAGCGACGCCAGCAGGCTCTGCTGGCTGAGCAGCAACTGAATGCCACTGTCTTCGATCATGTAGGCCAGGCGTTCCCGGGGGTACTCAGGGTCGAGGGGCACGTAGGCGCCACCGGCCTTGAGAATCGCCAGCAGGCCAACCACCATTTCGATGGAGCGCTCGATGCAGATACCTACCAGCACGTCGGGCCCCACGCCCTGCTCGCCCAGGGCATGGGCCAACTGGTTGGCGCGCGCATCCAGTTGGGCGTAGGTCAAGGTGGTGGTACCGAACACCAGTGCCGGTGCATCGGGGCTGCGCCGCGCCTGGTCTTCGATGAGGTGATGAATCCCGCGCTCGGTCGGGTACGCCTCGGCGGTCTGGTTCCAGCTGTGGACCAGCCGTTGCTGTTCAGCCGCGTCAAGCATGGGCAATTCGCCAATGCGCTGTTCGCCATCGAGCACCATGGCTTGCAACAGGCCGATCCAATGCCGGGCCATGCGCTCGATGGTGGGCGTATCGAACAAGTCATTGGCGTAGGTCAGCGCGGCATGCAGGGTGCCGGACTTTTCATAGGTGTCCAGTGTCAGATCGAACTGGGTGGTGCGGCCTTGCCATTCCACCAGGGCCAATTCCAGGCCCGATGCGGTGCTGACCGAGGCGATGTCGGCGACTACCGGCTGATGGTTATACATCACCTGGAACAGCGGCGTGTGGCTCAGGCTGCGCTCGATTTTCAGCGCTTCCACCAGCCGTTCGAAGGGCAACTCCTGATGGGCCTGGGCGCCCAGGGCATGCTCCTTGATACCTTGCAGCAACTCGGCAACCCGGGTTTGCCCGGTCAGTTCGGTGCGCAACACTTGGGTGTTGACGAAGAAACCGATCAGCCCCTCGACTTCGGTGCGATTGCGATTGGCAATCGGCACACCGACGCGAATGTCGCCCTGGCCGGTATAGCGGTGCAACAGCACATTGAAGGCACCGAGCAGCAGCATGAACAGGGTGACGTTGTGTTTTTGCGCGCAGCTGCGCAGTTGCGCGGCCAGTGCCGGCTCAATCGCGAAGTTGTGCCGTGTGCCTTGGTAGCTGGGCATGGCCGGGCGCGGGTGGTCGGTGGGCAGCTCCAGAACCGGATGTTCATCGCCCAGGCGAGCCTGCCAGTACTCCAACTGGCGGGCCTGCTCGCCCGCTTCCAGCCAGCGGCGCTGCCACAGGGCGTAGTCACTGTACTGGATGGGCAGCGCCGGCAGTTGGGGCGCTTCGTTGCGCTCATGGGCGTCATAGCAACGGATGAATTCGTCAATCAGCACATTCATCGACCAACCGTCGGAAACGATGTGGTGCAGGGTCAGCAGCAGCACGTGTTCCTGCTCGGCAAGCTTGAGCAGTTGCACGCGCAGCAGCGGCCCGTGTTCCAGGTCGAACGGCAACAGCGATTGACGGGTGGCGGCGGCGTTGACGGCCTGCTCCCGTGCGTCGATGGCCAAGGCCGTGAAGTCCAGGTGCTCGACGGTCACCGACGGCTCCACCGCCACCTGCACCAGCCGCTCATCAGCCTGACGCTGGAACACCGTGCGCAAGGTTTCGTGACGCGCCACCAGGTTGGCGAACGCTTGCTCCAGCGCTGGCAGGCTCAGCGCCCCCCTCAAGCGCACTGCGCCGGGCAAATTGTAGGCGCCGCTGGCCGGGTCCAACTGCCATAGAAACCACATGCGCTGCTGCGCGTAGGACAGCGCCTGGCGGTCCTCCACCTCCACCCCTGCCGGAATCGGAAACCTTGAAAAATCCACGCCTTCTTTCTGCAAGGCTTGCAGGAACAGTTGGCGCTTTTCCAGGGGCAGCCCGATAAACCGGCGAGCAAGTTTCAAGGAGTCTTCAGCATTCATTTCTTGGAATCCGGGGCAATAGGCGGGAAGCACAAAGGCACGTCGTCCCTATAAAACGAACCGGGCGGGGAAAAATTAGCGGGGGAATGGGGGGCGCCGCACAGGCTGTCATCGGGGGTTACATCAATCCCCGCGAAGCCGCACGAAGCTGAGCTAGCATTGACGAACACCACTTTTTGCAACTACATTTAGTTACACGCAGGGAACGCCGTGTCCAAGAATGAAAAGCTGCTCGCCAAACTGCTCAATGAGCACATGGCATTTACCTGGTCTGAGCTCGTCACGTTATTACGCCGATTGGGATACACACAGATTGAAGGGGCCGGAAGCCGGGTCAAGTTCGACATGGGCGACCCCAGTGCAATGATCTCCCTGCACAAGCCTCACCCCGGCAACGAACTGAAACACTACATTCGGCGCCAGATCATCGAACAATTGAAATCAGGAGAACTGATTCAGTGAACAACCAACTGAAACACAAAGGCTACATCGGCTCCATCGAAGCCAGCCTCGAGGACAACTGCCTGTTTGGTAAAATCCTGTTCATCAAGGCATTGGTGAGCTATGAAGGCAAAACTGTGGCTGAACTGGACGCAGCCTTCCGTGGCGCGGTGGATGATTATCTCGCTACCTGCCAGAGCCTGGGGCACACGCCGGAGAAACCGTGCAAAGGTTCATTCAACGTACGCGTCGGGCATGACTTGCATTTGGCCGCTGCCCTGGCGGCAAACCGTAAGAAAGTGACATTGAATGATCTCACGCGTCAGGCGCTGAACGAATTTCTGCAGCATCACTACCCAGAGCCATGCCCGACGATTGGCTGACTATCCCAACCGCCGGTAACCCACTACCGCCGAGCCCGCTACCACCGCCCCCGCCGCCAGCGCCACCCAAAACCCGCTGGTGGCGCCAAAGTGGTCGATCATCCACCCCGAACTGGCGGCGCCAATGGCCACGCCGATGCTCAGGCCGGTGATCAGCCAGGTCATGCCTTCGGTAAGGCGGCTGGCCGGGACGATCTGCTCCACCATGGCCATCGACACAATCAAGGTGGGCGCGAAGAACAGCCCGGAGATAAAGATTGCAGCGGCCAAGCCGGGAATATTGCTCACCAACAGCAAGGGCAAGGTGGTCAACGCCGTGGCTACGCCGCAGTACAGGAACTGGCGTGGCAACGGTGCCTTGAGTTTGAGGGCACCGAAGGCCAACCCCGCCAGGCACGAACCAATGGCATACACCGACAGCACGATACTCGCCGCCGCCGGCTGGCCTTGATGCTGGGCGAAGGCCACGCTGACCACATCCACCACGCCGACGATCACGCCCATGGCCAGCAGCAAAATCATCAGGATCAATACCGACGGCGACGCAATCAGCCAGCGACCGTGTGCTCCCTGATGCGCGTGTACCGGTGGCTCGGTTTGCCGTTGCAGCACAAAGGTGGTGACGCCCACCGCCAGCAACAACGCCGCCACCAGGGGCCCGGCTTCTGGGAACACCGCCACGCTCAACCCCACCGAAATGGGCGGGCCGATGATGAAGCACACCTCATCAAGTACCGACTCCAGGGCAAACGCGGTTTGCAGCCTGGGCTGGCCACGGTACAACTCGGTCCAGCGCGCTCGCACCATGGCCGACATATTGGGTATGCAGCCCGCCAGCGCGGCGAACAGAAACAGCGTCCAATTCGGCGCCTGCAACCGCGTACACAGCAGCAACATCAATAGCGCCCCGCCGCCGATCAGCGCGGCAATCGGCAGCACCCTGCCCTGGCTGTAGCGGTCCACCCAACGTGACACTTGCGGCGCGCAAATCGCCGTGGCCAGGGCAAACACTGCCGCCACCGAACCGGCCAGGCCATAGCCGCCATGCACCTGGGACAGCATGGTGATCAGGCCGATGCCGGTCATGGATATCGGCATGCGTGCCAGCATGCCAGCGAGCACAAAGGCCCGGGCACCGGGGGCTTGGAATAATTCAGCGTAGGGGTTTGCCATCCTGCTTGACCTCTTGCTCGACGCCCTGGGCTTGCTATCTGAAACCATCAGGGCAGAATACATACGGCGCGTATGTGGCAAATCATGCTTCGCATACGCAACGTATGTCAATCACTTAGCCAAGAGACGCCCATGAGCCGAGCCCGAGCTGAAATGATCGAAGACACCCGCGCCCGCCTGATAGCGAGCGCGCGCCGGGCCTTCGCCACCCAAGGCTATGCCAATACCTCGATGGATGACTTCACTGCCCGCGCCGGCCTGACGCGCGGTGCGCTGTATCACCACTTTGGTGACAAAAAAGGGCTGCTGGCGGCGGTGGTCGCTCAACTCGACAGCGAGATGGACGCGCGCTTGCAACGCATCTCGGAGCAGGCCGTAGAGCCTTGGAGTGGTTTTTGCGAGCGCTGCCGGGCCTATCTGCGCATGGCCCAGGACCCGGAAATCCAGCGCATTGTATTGCAGGATGCACCGGCGGTACTGGGCGACACCGGCTCCCAACAACACTGCGTGGAATCCTTGCGTCAATTGCTGGAGGCCCTGATGCAAGCGGGTCTGATGCCTACGGCACCCAGCCACGCACTGGCGCAGTTGATCAACGGCAGCCTGGTCAATACCGCGTTGTGGATTGCCCGGGATGAACACCCGGGCACACGGCTGGAGGAAGGCTTGCAAGGCCTGAAGCTGCTCCTGCAGGGGCTGAGCCTCACACCAACCGTTTGATCTGCTTATGCCGCCACACCAGGCGGTAATAGGCGATCTGCAACACCAGCATCGCCAGGTAGGTCACCGGAAATGCCATCCACACTCCTTCCAATCCGAAGTGGGCGTTGAACAGATAGGCCATTGGCAGTTCTACGCCAAGCACGCAGAAGATCGAGATCGCCACCGGCATCAGCACCACGCCGCTGGCGCGCATGATGCCGCCGATCACCGCCTGGAAGCCGAATACCAGAATGCTCCAGAGCATGATGTGCAGCAGGTGTTCGGCCCGTACCCGTGCGCTGTCGTCGGTGATGAACAGGCCCAGCAACCAGTGGGACAGCCCATAGCCGAGCACGATCAAGCCACCGGTGAGGCACAGGTTGATCACAAGCCCCGTGCGCAGGATCGGCCCGATACGCTCCAGGCGCCCGGCGCCAATCGCCTGGGCGCCGAGGATCGAGGCGGTGATGGCAATCGACAGCGCCGGGAACTGCACATAGTTGACGATCTGCGTCACCGCGCCATAGGCCGCCGTGGCCTGGGAACCGTGGCCGTTGACCAGGGCCAGGATGACCAGCTCCGACAGCGATAGCACCACCATCTGCAAGCCCGTCGGCAGGCCGATGCGCAGGACTTTGCCGAGGACGACGCGGTCCAGGCGCAAGGCGGCAAGCAACTCGCGGTCTGGTGCCATCACGTGTTTTTTGTGGCGCAGGCGCAGGACCAGAAACAGCATCGCCAAAGCGTTACCTACCAGCCCCGCATACACCGCACTCTGGATGCCCATGGGCGGCAGGCCGATCCAGCCGCGAATCAGCGCAGGCGTCAGCAGCAAGCCCACCAGGGTCGAGACCATCAATGCCAGCAACGGCGAAATCGTGTCGCTGACCCCACGCAACAGTTGGGTATAGAGGATGAACACCAGCAGCAACGGCATGATCAACATCATCATCTGGGCGTAGCCCACGGCATTGTCGAGCACATCCACCGGCGTGCCCAACGCCTGCAATGCCGGGCGCGCAAACAGGCTGCCCAGCACGGCGGCCACTAGGCCCACCAAGGCGCCCAGGGTCAGGGTGGCACCGGTAATCACCTTGACCATTCCGGTCTCCTGGGCGCCCCATGCCTGGCCGATCAACACCGAGGCGCCCGCCCCCAGGCCGATCACCAGGGCGATAAAGAAAAACACGATGGGAAACATCCCCGACACCGCGGCCAATGCCTGGGTGCCCAGCATCTGGCCAACGTAAATGCCGTTGAGGGTGCCGGAAAAGCTTTGCAGGAAATTGGACAGCACCATCGGTGCCAGGAACAACAGATAGATTTGCCACAGCGGGCGTTGCTGGGTGACGTCCATGAAGGTCTGAGCCCCTTGATTATTGGACTGGGAAGGCATTGCGCGACAGCCAGGCCAGGTAGGTGCGCACGTCCGTCGGCCAGTGCGCGATACTGTTCGAGAAGCCGTCCCTGTCCTGGGCAAACAGCGCACGCGAGGCGTCTTCAAAGCCCGGCAGATTGCCGCCAATCGCGCTCATGAAGCGATAGCTGGCCTCCTTGGCCTGGCGCAATTGATCAGCGCTGGCATGAGCCATACGCGCTTCATCCACCAACCGGCGCAAGGCAGCCGACGCACCACCACGCTGCTGGCCGAGCCACTCCCAATGACGTGGCAGCAATGTGACTTCCCGGGCGACGACGCCCAACTTCGGGCGGCCTACCGAGGGCGTTGCGGGTGGCTCGTCGTCGCTTTCGGCCTGGGGAGGGTGCGGCGCGTGACCTGCTGGCCACGGATAATCGACTTGAGTGCCCGTGGCGTCATCGAAGACCAGGAAGCTACCGGCTGGCAAAGCCTGGGCGACAAGGGACTCGGCCACATCGACATAGGTCCCCGCGGCGATGCATTGATGACCTGCGAACGCAGTGCAGAGGGAAAGGGTGTGCGTGGTCATCTTTTATTACCCGGATTTTATTTGTTTTACCCGGATAATATTAGGCTTAATTTGCCGACTTGCAAGGATCTTTTGCGGGCGCGATCTGCTTGTGGCACCTCGACCTAGGTGAACCTCTCTGGTCCCCCTGCTCCAGCAATCGCCGGACCTGCATCGATGGAAGCAAAACAGCGGACGCAGGTTGATATCTCCCTCAATGCACTCACCGGTAGTGAGATGAGCGCCGGGGAACCATCTTTGAATATCCCAATTGTCATTCCCTTACTTGCGAATGCATAAGAATGTAGAGCGTAAAGAATCAATACCCCGCAATCATGTAGGAGATTTTTCTTTTCTTTGACAGGTACTTCCCGTTCGCGGTTAAGCATCTTGTAGTTAATCGGAGGAATAGGAAAAGTACGCCACGCGCCACTACCGGCGAACGATCAGACAAGGAACGAGTATGGCGATTGATATGCTTGCGAAGCGTCTCGTTAATTCAGCGCACTTTCTTGATCTGCAGCCACTTTCCCGAGGTTCGGCACTATGAGTGGAAAGCCCGCCGCCCGCGTTACTGACCCTACGACATGTCCAATTCCGGGACATGGTGTCGCCTCCATCATCGAAGGTTCTCCTGACGTCTTCTTCGATGGTTTGCCCGCAGCGCGCCAAGGTGATCCATCTGCTTGCGGGAGCCCGATCAGTTCGGCCGTATCATCGACAGTTTTTATCAATGGAAAACCTGCCGCAACGCTCGGCAGTGTGGGTGAACATGGCAACGTGATCATCGGTGGATCGGGTACTGTGATCATAGGCGATCAATTCACACCGCCCCCACTCAGCCCCATGGTGCCATTGGGCAGTTCCAATACCCATTACTCTGGACGCTTTCAACTCATAGATCAGGAAACCGGAAAACCTATCGTTGGCCGCAAGGTAAAGGTTTGGTCGAGTGCCGGTTGGAACGCGCTCGACACCACGAATAGCGAAGGCATGACATCGTGGATTAGCCATGCTGCGTCAGAGTCTATCCATATTGACTTGATGCAGGAAGGCGAAGAATGAATGGGCAACCCAGCCTTTCTCAGGGGGGCATGAGCCCAGACGGAAAGATTAACCCTGTGGGCATTCTGAAACCGAAGCTCGATCCCCAAGACAAGAACGTACTGTGCTCGGCAATTTGCTATTGCAGCGGCACGCCCAACATCAGCCAAGATGGCAAGCATCTCAAACAGGCCTGCGTGGCCCAGCGCCTTGGGGAGCTTGACGAGATTCTCCAGAGGCGCAGTCCGTATAAGCAAGTCAGTTACGACATGACCAAGCGACCACCACGGCCAATCCTCGACAGCCAAACGGGGAATAGCCCTCATGGCTGGATACCGGGCTGGATCAACAAATATTGGAATGACGACCCAGAGCATCCACCGTTCAAACCCGGGAAAGGGATGATTCGCCGGCCCGATGTGGTGATCGTCAAGGACGCCAGCAAGCCGCCAACTCAGGACAACATCAAGCAAGTGGTGGAGATGAAGTTTCCACCTGACCCACCGAAAGTGGAGCAGGCGCAGGATTATGCGAACATTGCTGGCAACAAAAACAGGGTTGTTGAGATGACATCTACCGAATGCGACTGTAGCCAGCAAAGTCAGCAGTCCAATGTGCCAGTGGAGCAGCTCGGGTGGGCTGCAGCCATCGCAGGGGGGATGATGTTTATCCTGACGCGTGGCCGCTCCCCTCGACCAATGACCCCCGCTTACTAATTCGGAGGAATGCCAATGGAACCGGAATTCAATGTGGCCGAAGAACTTGTCAAGCAACCACATCTGCTGGAAATACCCGGCCACTTGCTCATGAAGTGCGGACGCCAGAACTATATCGGCGCGGTGCTCTGCCTGCGCGGGACGCTTTATTTCAAGGATGCACACACACGTTTGGTACGGGAGGCACTGTGCCAGTGCTTTGACGACTTCAAGCGCTTGGCTGAGCCCTACCTCACTTGGGTCTGGCGCGAAGAGCCTCCTCAGGGTAAACCACTTTCAGCTTATGCCGATGCAAAGCCATTACGCGACATGATGGAAGTAATGGATGAGGATGACCTTCTCAGCTTCTACTACCTCAGTGGCAAACAATCAAATGACGCCAGCGCTTGGCTCTTCAATGTGTGTGGTACGCGAGGATGGAAGGCAAAGATGGGGGATGAAATAAGCACTCTGGAGTTCTCAGTACCGCTTCTGTACCAAGAGCAAAACCCACTCAGCTTCCTGCGTTTGTACCTTGACTCAGCACGCCGATTGGCTCCAGAACAGGGTTACGCGGGACATGCCTTCAACCTTTCCGTCACCAACCGGGACGGCAACGAACCTACTGAAGCCTTTATGGCGGCACGCATGCCTGGTTTGGATGTGGGAACAGCCGGTCTACTGGCTAATATCCCCGAGTTCAAACCTACAAAAATCAAGACGGTCAGTTGGCTGACCTTGCTCGACCAAACTCGCCTGGAGTTGGTTGGCGGCCTGGAAGGATTACGTACGCAGCTACCCTCCAGCCATTTTGCCTTCTATGACTACGGTAGCGGCGTAGTGATCCAGGCCGGCGCATACCCCTACCTTGGTGGTGATGCCGAGGATCCGAAGCCGGCCGCCTACGTAATACTGAACCATGTACTCAAGGGCATTCGCTACGAGACGGTGGGTTCATTGCACGGCGGCTCTCATAACGGCGAGTTGCGGCTGGTGGACTGGTCGGCTGACCAGTGGCTCAAGCGCTTGGATGTGGATACAGGCGACATCCCCAGCTGGCATGCCAAGTTACTTCGCGACGAACCCTGCCTGGATGCTACAAATACTCTGCCAGGGCGCTTATAGACGCGGCGTAATTCACCTGCTCGACCGCCAACTGACAGAGGCGATGGCCTCACCGGAATCTGCTTAACGCGCGACCACCACGACCAATTCTTCGCGGGTGCGACTGATGTGTGCACCAGCCTTGAGCAATTCGTCGACAGCCTGTACACCGCCCTCCTCGCTGATGCCTCGGCACGCCGGCAAATGCAGGACCACTTGCAATCCGGCTTTGAGCAACTGCAACGCAGTGGTCTTGACGCAATAGTCCAGCGCCAGCCCGCCCACAATCACGCGGGCCACGCCGTGGGCCTTGAGGTACTCGATGACGCCGGTGGACAGTTTGTCGTGCAGGTCGTGGTAACAGGCGCCGTAGGGGTGCAGGTCGGGCTCGACACCTTTCCAGATGAAGTAGTCGTAGTCATAGGGCGTGGGCAATTCATCGAGCAGGGTGAACCCTTCAGTACCCGGCACGCAGTGGCTGACGCAGGTCACATCGGCATGGGCCAGGCCGGTGGGTTGCAGCATCTCGCTGTGCTGCGCAACCACCCAGGGTGCGTGGGGGGTGTGGGCGTCCTTGCTGCCGATGCGGTGGCCGGCGAGACTGGCCATGTAATTGAGTTCGGCACCAATGCCGTCGCCACCGGCCACTGGCAACTCGTTGGGACACAAGGGCGTGAAGCTCTTCTGGGCGTCGACGTCAAATGAAGCGATGGCGGCTTTCGAAAGGCTCATGGTCGTTCTCGGGTGGTCTGCACGTACGACCGCCTCCGGGCGAGCGTAGAAATCTTGAAGTATGGGACAGTTTACTGCGGGGATCGATGCGTTGCTGACTTACCCTATTCTCAAGCACGCTGAAGTTCAAAGGTGGGAGCTGGCTCGCCTGCAATGACGGGAGTGAATCCACCAACGCTATCGCAGGCAAGCCAGCTCCCACAGTTGGGTCAGCGTTAACCGCTAGTTCAGCCAATTGCCGCCATCAACGTTATAGGTCTGGGCCACCACATAGTCGGCGTCCGTCGACGCCAGGAAGATCGCCATGCCAGTCAGGTCTTCAGCCGTGCCCATCCGCCCAAACGGCACCTCATCCCCTACGCGCTTTTTCTTCTCGCCAGGCGCCAGCCCTTCATGCCTGGCGAACAGCGCATCCACCCCATCCCAATGCTCGCCGTCCACCACACCGGGGGCGATGGCATTGACGTTGATGCCCTGCTTGATCAGGTTCAAGCCCGCCGATTGCGTCAGGCTGATCACCGCCGCCTTGGTCGCGCAATAGACCGCCACCAACGGCTCGCCCCGCCGCCCGGCCTGGCTGGCCATGTTGATGATCTTGCCGCCATGCCCCTGGTTGATCATCTGTCGGGCTGCGGCCTGCAGGGTGAACAGGGTGCCGGCGACGTTGATCGAGAACAGTCGTTCAAAGCTGTCGCGGGTGATGTCGATGATGGGGGCCAGGTCGAACAGGGCGGCGTTGTTGATCAGGATATCGAGCTTGCCGGCGTGGCTCACCACCGTGGCGATCGCCGCGTCGATGGAGGCTTGGTCGGTGACATCCATCGACACCGCGTAAGCCTTGGGCCCCAGTTCGGCGGCGGTGGCCTGGGCCTGCTGCAGGTTGATGTCGGCGATGGCCACGGTGGCGCCTTCAGCGATGTAGGCCTGGGCGAACGCACGGCCAATGCCTCGCGCCGATCCAGTGATCAGCGCGCTTTTGCCTTCGAGTCGTTTCATGGGGGGTCCTGTAAAGGTTATTGCCGGTAGTCGGTGAACACCGCCGAGAACAGCTTGCCGACCTTTGTTGTGGAGCCTCGATTACAGCAGCTTGACCTGCCGCCTCACAAACGGCTGGCGAATGCGCGGCTGATACTTTTTTAACCTGAGGCACAGGATCAAAAAAGTATCAGCCTCAGGCGAAACCAGGGCTAGCGCAGCGATTGCCAGTGCGGGTATTTTGGGAAAATTGCACCGCCACAAGAGGCAGCACCATGCCCGTCAGCCCCGCCACCCTGTTCGAGCATCGCCCTGCCGAGCTTGAGGTGATCCTGACCGAACCGGAACATGGTTTTCGCTGGTTCGAACATGACTATCCCTATGAACTGGCACGCTGGAACCACCACCCTGAATTCGAAATCCACCTGATCCGCCAAGGCAGCGGCAAGCTGGTGGCGGGCGACTATATCGGTGCATTCAGCGCCGGGCATGTCGCACTGATCGGCCCTGGCCTGCCCCACGACTGGATCGGTGACCTGGCGCCGGGCGAATACCTGCACGGGCGTGATGTGGTGCTGCAATTCGACGGCGCCGCCCTGCTCGCTCTACGCACCACCCTGCCTGAGCTCGGTGATTTACAGTCACTGTTTGCACAGGCGCGACGGGGAATCGAATTCACCGGCGAGACCGCAACGAGCGCGGCACGGCTGATGGAGGCCATCGGCTGCGCCCATGGGCTGCAACGCCTGGCCCTGTTCCTGCAATTGCTCGACACCCTGAAGAACGCACCGCCTGCACAGGCCAATACCCTGGCCAGCCCGTGCTATGCACCGACGCTGGATGCGCGCAGCGCCGAACGTATCAACAAGGCGCTTGACTACCTGATGCGGGAACTGACCGGCGATGTACGCCTGTCGGACATCGCCCGGCAACTGGACATGAGCGAACCCGGCTTTTCGCGTTTTTTCAAGCGCAACACCGGCCACGGCTTTATCGACCTGATGCGCAAGTTCCGCGTGCAGCGTGCCTGCCGCTTGCTGTTGCACAGCCAGATGTCAGTGGCGGACATCTGCTTTGAGGTGGGCTACGCCAACCTGTCGAATTTCAATCGCCACTTTCGTATCGAAATGCACCAGACGCCGAGTGAGTACCGGCGGCAGGCCGCACTTCAATTATTCACCCCGGTTACCCATCACCCGCCGCCTTACTCGCCCGCCCCTTGAGCCAGTGCCTGCTGTGCCAGACGGGCAACCTGCAACTCAATCATGGCACGCTCGCGCTCCTGGTCTTCCAGAAACCAGGCGGCAGACAACCCGGCATGAGCCACCACCCATTGCAACAAACGAGGACGTGAGAGGCCGGCCGCCAGGGCGATAACCCCAACCTGGCGGCTGAAACGCAGTGGATCGCTACTGGTCGGCAAGTCCGGATTGCAGATCAGATTAGCGTAATCGTAACCGCGCTCGCCCATCACCCGCTTTGGATCAATCGCCAGCCAGCCACGAGGGCCAAAGTCGAGGATATTGTCGTGGTGGCAATCACCGTGCAGTACCACAACCTCCTGTTGCGCAGCCAGCAATGTCCGGGCCGTCGCCGCGCAGTCGCGTAAGGCACCGCCCTCCTGTTCGGCGGCGTGCCACAAGGATCTGAACCACTCATCCAGCCCAACCAACCCTTCGGGCGGCGACACACGAGGCGCATGCAGCCGGGCCAGGGTTGCGCAGGCGATCTGGCTGGCTTCGTCGTCCTGACCATTGAGGGCCATGCGCATCAAGGAACCTGGGCCCGTGGCGCGTTCCATTAACACTGCAGTGTGGTCATGGGCGAACACCCGTGCCGCACCGTCACCGGCCCACCAACTCAGCAGGCGGCCGCCGAGTTTTTCCTCAGGGGTATGAGCAATTTTCAACATCGCCGGCACGCCCTTCCAGCGGACCGGCAACAGGTGGCTGCCGGGTGTGACGATAGGCTCTCCATCGGCACTCAGCTCCCAGGCACGCAGGTAGTGTTCGAACATCAGATTCCTCCACAGGGGTGACGCATCAGGATGACAGAAATCCCACTGTTTTCCTGACCAAAGCGTCGGCTAATTGCTCTTTTTTCTAGATAGTTCAAGCCATTGACCCAAGTTGGTACAACCTGTGCAAACGTTTGCGGAACGAACTTGACCGCCAAGTTCACTCCTCCCCGTCTAATCGGGTTTAAACCGCGTAAGAATAAGGACTTTCAATGCACCCCACCTCAAAGCCTCGTGCTGGTCTTGGCGTTTCGTTGCTACTGGCTGCCGTTACGGGAGTACTCAGTGCACCCATTTTGGCGCAGGAAAAGCCCGTGGATGACTCAGCACAGGGCGAAACCCTCAGCCCTGAAGCCAACCCCCCGGCGAAAAAAGGCGTGTATCTGTCCGAGTGGTTTAACCAGGACCTCACGCTGATTGGCAGCAAAGACATCAGTTTCGGCCCCAAGCCTCAAGATGACGTCTACCTGGAATACGAGTACTTCGGGCGCAAGGGCCCCTTTGAGTTGTACGGCTATATCGATGTGCCGAAGATCCTCACCATCGGTAACAGTAATGACAAAGGTGTGTGGGACCATGGCTCGCCGGTGTTCATGGAGCATGAACCGCGGATCTCCATCGACTACCTCGCAGGACGCAGCCTGGCAATTGGCCCATTCAAGGAATGGTATGTGGCCTTTGACTGGATCTACGACCACGGCAGCCGCAAGGAAAACCGCGCCAACACCCTGTACAGCGGCCTGGGCACCGATATCGACACCCACTCGCGAGTCAACCTGTCGGCCAATTTCTACGGGCGCTACCAGTGGGAAAACTACGGTGCCAGCAATGAGTACTCCTGGGACGGCTACCGAGCGCAGATGAAGTACATCGTGCCCATCGGCAAGTTCGACAACGGCGCCTCGCTGACCTACATCGGTTTCACCAACTACGATTTCGGCTCGGACCTGCACAAGGACAACCCGGCGCGCACCGCCAACTCCCTGGTGGCCACCAACGTATTGCTGTACTCGTTTACCCACCTGCGCTTTACCCTGGTCGGCCGTTACTTTCACAACGGCGGCAACTGGGAGGATGGCAGCGAGTTGAATTTCGGCGAAGGCAACTTCCGCGCACGCTCAGACGGCTGGGGTTACTACGCTGGCGTGGGCTATCAATTCTGATCAAGGAGCTTTAGATGAACGCATTGACCCGTGTCTCGCTGGCCGTCGGCCTGGCCCTATTGCCTCACGTGGTGCTGGCGGATAACCCGCCACCGATCAAACCCAAGGTGATGCTGATCACCATGTTCGCCCCCGAGGCGCAAACCTGGATCGACCGCCTCGAACTTAAACAAGAGGTACGCGTTCCGGGCTTGTCCGCCGAATATCCCGTGATTCGCTGCAACACCCAAGACGTGTGCCTGCTGGTAACCGGCATGGGCCAGACCAACGCTGCCGCGTCTACCCTGGCCCTGGCCTTGTCGCCCAAGTTCGACCTGCGCCAGAGTTACTTCCTGATCGCCGGAATCGCCGGTATCAGCCCCAAGCACGGCACCATCGGCACCGCCGCCTGGGCTCATTACCTGGTGGAGTTCGGCACGCAGTGGGAGCTAGATTCACGGGATGCACCCAAGGACTGGCCGACGGGCTATATCGGGATCAACACCAAGGGGCCCAACGAAAAACCACCGTTGGACTACAAGACCGAAGTGTTTGAGCTCAACCAAAAGCTGCAAGCCAAGGCGTTTGCCTTGTCGCACAAGGTGGAGCTGACAGAAAGCACAGAGTCCGCCGCCTGGCGCAAACACTACCCCGCCGCCCCGGCCAACCAGCCGCCGCAAGTCACCCGCTGCGACACCCTGGCGGGCAACACCTGGTTTTCCGGTACCCGGTTGAGCGAACGTGCCGAAGTCTGGACCAAGTTGCTCACCGACAACAAAGGCGAATACTGCACCACCCAACAGGAAGACAACTCCACCTACGAAGCGCTGCTGCGCGCCAGCCGCGAAGGCTTGGTGGATATCCAGCGCCTGGCCGTGGTGCGCGCAGGTTCCGACTTTGACCGGCCTTACCCTGGCTACAGCGAAGTGGACAACCTGCTCAAGTATGCGGACCAGGGTGGGTTTGTACCGGCGCTGGAAAACCTGTACCGCACGGGCAACCCGTTGGTCCAAGCGATTGTGAAGAACTGGTCGGCGTGGGAAAAAGGCGTTCCCGAAGCCGAATAAAGATCAACACTGTGGGAGCGGGCTTGCTGTGGCGAGCAAGCTTGCTTGCGCTGGGGTGCGTAGCGCCCCCAAAAAAGCCGGCTCCAGCTGCGCTATCGAGCGGGAGCAAGCTCCCTCGCCACAGCAAGCCCGCTCCCACATTTCTATCCATCAGGGCAGGAAGATGATTTTGTCTGGGCTGCCGTTGTTCACTTCTGCATAGCACTGAACACCCTCCGCCAACGCCACTTCACGCAACCCTGTAGGCAGCGGCAACAGGCCTTCATCAAAGAAGCGCCCAAACGCCTCCAGCATCACCGCGCATTGTTCGCAGCTATAGAGCAAAGAGTTGATCCCAACCACCGACCCGCCCTTACGGTACAGCGCCAGGGCCGGTAACTGCACATGGCCGTCAACGGGTGCGGCGATGATGGCGATGCGGCCGAACGGTGCCAGCCCCGCCACCGCGGCAGGCAGCCAGAAACCGGTAGTGTCAAAGATCACGTCGGCGCCGCCCTTGAACACGGCCTGCACTTGCGCGCCCAATTCCTCCGGCTTGCCCAAGGCAATCGCCTCCAGCCCTTGGGCCTGCAACATCTCGAGCTGATCGGCCTTGCGCACGGCCGCCAATACCTGCGCACCGCGTATCTTCGCCAGCGCCAACGCCGCACTGCCGACCGCGCCGTTGGCGCCGACCACCAGCAAGCGCGTGCCCTTGCCAACGCCGCTGCGCTCCAGGGCATCCCAGGCGGTGGTATAGGGCACACCGAGGCTGGCCGCCTGGGCAAAGCTCAAGTGCGTAGGTTTGTACGCCACGCCCTTGGCTGACACGCGCAGGTATTGGGCATGGGAACCGTCAGCGAAAAAACCCAGGTCACGACCGGTGCCCCAGACCTCCTGGCCGAGCAATGCCTGCGGGCCTTCCACCACCACGCCTGCGAAGTCACGCCCAGGGATGCGTGGCAGCGTGGTGTAGGGGAAACGGCCAAGCACGTTTTTGACGTCGCTGGGGTTCAGGCCCGCCGCGTTGACCTTGACCAGCACTTCGCCGGCAGACGGTACCGGCATGGGCACCTCCACTAGGCGCAGGTGGGCGAGGTCGCCGGTGTCGGTAAATTGCAGTGCGTTCATAGAGGGCATCCGTGGAAGGAAAAAGGGATCAGGACAACCAACCACTGACCAACTGCCGCGCCATGGGCCAGAGCTTTTCGCCGAGCAGCATGCCCATCAGGCCGACCAGTGCGATAGCGGGCGGTGCAGGCGAGCGGAAGTCCAGCGCGCCGTAGATCACGCCGACAAACAGGCCGATGGCCAAGGAAATCAAATAGCTCATGAACGCTGCGCCCGGTTGATTGATGGGCTCAGTCTAGTGCGCGTCTACCGTGGGTATCGGCCAAGTGCTTCAGGATTTCGGCCAACCCCTGTACTGCGACGGCGATACTCCCAGTTCACGTCGGAACATGTCACTGAAGCTACTGGGCGAATAGCCCAGGGTGCGCGCTATGCCGCTCACCGAATGGCCCTGGATCAACTCCGCCGCCGCCGTAGCCAACTGCACCTGACGGCGCCACTGGGCAAACCCCATGCCCAGGTGCTGCTGGAACAACCGCGCCAGGGTGCGCACGCTGGCGCCCGCGGCCTCGGCGTGCTGCTCGAACGGGATGTCCAGGGAGGGCGACGTCATGACGGCCTGGCACGCATTGATCAGCCGACGATCAGCCGCCACCGGCATGGCGATGCGAATAGGCGAGCGCCGTGCGCGTTGCAACTCCAACAGGGCCAGGCCTACGACAGCCTCGTAATAGGCCGCATCGCCGTGATCGCCCTGCTCCACCAATGTCACGATCAACTCACGCAACAAGCGGCCCACTTCTATGACCTGCACCTGGCTGTCCAGCGTCGCTGCCAACGCCGGGCGCAGGTAGATATTGCGCATCTGCAAATCGGAGACCACGCGAATCCCGTGCTCCACCCCCGGCGGCAACCACACCGCACGCTGGGGCGGCACCACCAGCGCTTCGCGGGGCGTCTCGACCCACATCACACCGCTCATCGCGTAGAGCAACTGGCCCCAATCGTGACTGTGCGGCTCTACGTACAACCCACGCGGGTAGGTACGCGCCAACGGCTGCACGGGAACGGCGAGATCACTGAGGTCGGGGGGCGCTGCCAGGGCCATGGCGGGTACACATCAATCGGGTCGGGTGACCATGGTAAAGACTGGTCGCCGGCAAACGAACTGTTTTTACTCATCCTGCAGGCACCGGGTGGCCGGGCCTGCAGGTCAATCCTGTCAACCGTGGGCTGACTTGGCGCATTCGCAACCCGTCGCCGCCGCGCAGGGTTCACCATGAGCATGGTGCTCGGCACAGCCCTGGCAGCAATAGCCCTTGCCGTCTTTCATTATTGCGTCAGCGCCCAATACACATTTGCAGTGAGGGCAAGCACAGGTTTGATCTGGCATGGTCAGACTCCTTTTTCATGGTCGTCCGATGCGGCGAGCGCCGCACCTTAAGCAGTGACCCTGGGCAAGCAAGCATGGTTCAGCGCCGTCAGTCGGCCCGGCGGCTATTACTGCGGTACATGAACACCAACGCCAGGGCAAGCAATAGCATGGCGAGGATACGGCTGCCCGACAGCTCGATCGCCGGGTTGCCCAGCCAGCCAAAGTTGTCGATCAGCATGCCCATGCCCAGTTGCCCGACAATCACCGCCACCGTGGCGACGGCTGTGCCGACCACAGGCACTGCGCCGACCATCACCATCATGTACACCACGCCAAACAGGGCACCGGTCAATTGCCACTTTGGCACCTCCAGCAGGCTGACGGCCTGGGCCGGTTCGAAGAAAAATATCAACAGCGCCGTGGTCAGCGCGCCCACCGCGAAGGTCAACAGACTGCTGCGCAATACCCCCACCGTCTGGCCCAGACGCCCATTGATAGCGGCCTGCACACTCAGCACCGCCCCCGCTGCAATCACCACCACCAACAACATAAACAGATTCATCGTCTTAACCTCGTGCAATCAGAACCAGAGCCGCCACAATCAACGCCAACGCGATCCAGCGCTCGCCATTGACCCGTTTGCGCGCCGTGCCGAACCAGCCGAAGTGGTCGATCAACACACTCTTGCCCACTTGGCCCGAGAGGATCGCGATCATGGTCATCGCGATGCCGATGTGCGGTGTGGCCAGGGTCAATACCACCACGTACATCGGCCCCAGAAACCCGCCGATCAGCTGCCAGCGTGGCAGTTGCGTGAATGCTGGACCCTTTTGCGGGCCGCTGAACAGCAGCAGTAAAAACAGAATCGCCGTGCCAACGCCAAAGATGCTCAACGTCGCCCACAAATGTCCGACCTGCGCGCCCAATGGCCCGAGCAACCCGGCCTCCACCGACAGGCCCATGCCCGCCAGAATCACCAACGGCAACAGCAGCAGCCGTAGAAGGTTATTGCTCGGCCTGGCCTGCGCCAGGCCTTCGGTAGAACGTGCCTGCATACATCACCCGTGTATCAAGAAAGGAAAAACATGGCGCGCATTATCCGGTGGCCGTGCTGTGCGATAAATGGGAGTATGCGGACAACACCTTTGCGCAAAACGCACAGCCTGGAGAGACGATGCAGGGCTTGAATGAACTGAGTTTCAAGGCGCTACGCCTGTTTGTGGCCGTGCTGGACCAGGGCAGCTTTTCCGAAGTGGCCCGCCGCGAAAGCCTGGCGCCCTCCTCCATTTCGCGGCAGATTCAACTGATGGAACAGGCCGTCGGCCAGCAATTGCTCTACCGCCATACGCGTGCCGTCAGCCCCACCGAAGCCGGCCGCCTGCTGGGCCGTCACGCACGCTTGCTACTCGAGCAGTTGGAGACGGCTAACCAGGCCCTGCAGGAGCAAGACAGCGAACCCAGCGGCCTGGTGCGCATCAACGCGCCCATGGCGTTCGGCCAGCGTCACCTTTCACCCTGGCTGGGAGGGCTGTGCCGGCTCTACCCGAAGCTGCAACTGGATATCCAGCAGACCGACACCTTCGTCGACCCGCTGCAAGACGGCACCGACCTGCTGTTTCGTATCGGCGTGCTCAATGACTCGGGCATGCAGGCGCGCATCTTCGCGCCGCAACGCTTTCGTATCGCAGCCAGCCCCGCCTACCTGGCCCAGCATGGCACGCCGCGCCACCCCGACGAACTGGCCCACCACCACTGCCTGGCCTACAAAGGCATCACCGGCCAGCAGCGCTGGTTCTTCCGCCGCGGCCAAGGCGATTGGACCCCCTACAGCGTCAGCGGCCCCATCACTGGCAACCACGCCGACACACTCACCCACGCCGCCGAACAAGGCCTGGGCCTGGTGGCGTTTCCGTCCTGGCTGATTGGCGAAAGCCTGCGCGCCGGCACCTTGCAGGCGGTGCTGAGTGAGTATGAGGTCGCGACAACCCTGGAGCCCCAACAGATCGCCGCGTTGTGGCCGGGCAGCCGCAGGCTCTCATTGAAGGTGCGCACGGTGATCGACTATTTCGTGGAGTGTTTTGGGACGGTGCCGTATTGGGATCGGTGAGTGTGACCGCCCCCTGATGGAGCGCAAACTGTTCGAAGGCGGTGTTGAGAAAACGAGCACATGACTCAACCCTAGCTCAGAACAACCACTGCCCGATCAACCACGCATTCGCCCCACTGATCACCGCGAACAAAAACCACGCCAGCAGCCGCGTGGGCAGCCGGTTGACGAATGGCCCCATCAATTGCTTGTCGCCAGTCATGCGGATCAGCGGGTACAGCGCAAAGGGCAACTGCAGGCTCAGGACCACCTGGCTGAGAATCAGCAGCTTGCCGATGGCATCATCACCCATCAGCCATACACCTAGAAACGCCGGGATCAGCGCCAGCCCACGGGTAATCAGGCGGCGCTGCCAGCAGGGTATGCGCAGGTTGAGGTAACCCTCCATGATCACTTGGCCGGCAATGGTGCCGGTAAAGGTCGAACTCTGACCCGAAGCCAGCAAGGCGATACCGAACAGAATGCTGGCGAAAGCACCGCCGACCAAGGGATCGAGCAGGTGATAGGCGTCCTGGATCTCCACCACATCGGTATGGCCGGTCTTGTAGAAGGCTGCAGCCGCCAGCACCAGGATGGCGCCGTTGACCAACAGCGCCAAGGCCAGGGAGCCGATGGTGTCGATACGCGCCAGCTTGACCGCGTCCTGTTTGCTCGCCAGGTCCTTGCCGATCAGGCGGGTCTGCACGATGGAGGTGTGCAGGTAGAGGTTATGAGGCATGACCGTCGCGCCGAGAATACCGATGGCCAAGTACAACGGCGCCGCATCGCTGATAGCCGACAGTGACGGAGTGAAGCCACTGAGCACGTCGGGCCAGTAGGGTTTGATCAGCACCAGTTCGATGAAAAAACACACGCCGATGGTGGCGACCAGCGCCAGCATGATCGCTTCCAGGCGGCGAAAACCACGATTTTGCAGGGCCAGGATCAACAGCGTATCGAAGGCAGTGATGACAATACCAGTGGTCAGCGACACGCCCAGCAACAGGTGAAACGCCAGGGCGCAGCCGAGCACTTCGGCAAGGTCTGTGGCGATGATGGAGATTTCCGCCAACACCCACTGGGCACGAGCAGAGCGCTGGCTGTAGCGCTCACGGCACAGTTGCGCCAGGTCCTTGCCAGTGGCGATACCCAGCCGTGAACACAGGCACTGCACCGCCATCCCCGCCAGGCTGGCCAGCAGCACCACAAACAACAGGCTGTAGCCGTAGCGTGAACCGGCTTCAATGGCCGTTGCCCAGTTGCCGGGGTCCATGTAGCCGATGGAGATCAACAGGCCGGGGCCAGCGAACATCAGCACCCGTTTAAAAAACGAGGCCTTGGGATCAACAGCGACAGAGCCGGCCACTTCCGGCGGGCAGAACGGGGCGGTAGCGATTTTCGGCAGGCTGAATTTCACGCGGTATTCCAGGCAAATACACAAGACTTGGGCAGCAGCTTATCAGTCGGACGCGACCGTGCGCATCACCGTGTCTCGCGGCAGGTCAAACGCTTCCACCACTTGCACCACCAGCTCCAGTTCCTGGTTAAGGGCCTCGCGCTCCATGCGCTGGCGAATCACGCCGATCACCAGTACCGCCAGGGTGGTGATCGAATATGCCGGGCCGGAAAACGCTCGCACCCCGCTGACCAGCAACATCGCCGCAGCCAGCGCCTGGCCCACCACCGGAATCGCCGTGGCCGCACCGCGCCGCAGGATAAACCCAGTCAGCCCGGCCAACGCCGTGCCGCTCAAGGCGGTGGTGGCCGAACGCCCCAGATCGAAACGGTTGAACAGCCCCTGCTCTTTTTGTGCAGCCGCCTTGAGCTCGGCCTCGAACGCCTGGCGATCAGCGCGACTGAGTTTGTCCTTGTACTGCTCGATCAGTGTTTCTGCGACCTGCCCTTCGATCTCTGCCAGCGCCACGTGCTCAAGTGGCTGGTCGAACTTGATGCCCAGGCGTTGCGCCACATCTTCGGCAATCTGGCGATAGCCCACGCCATGGCCACGGGCCAGGTTCATAAAGCTATCACCGCCCATGCGCTGCAATTCAATGGCCAGTTTCAACGGCTCGCGCACACTGGCATCAATCGCGGCACTGCGCTTTTGCGCCATCAGTTCGGCAAGAAACTTCAGCTCCTCCGGCCGCGCTTGCACCAATGCCGGGTACAGGTCCACGTCCGCTTCGGCAAAACGCACTTCACTGCTGCGCGAGTCCACACGGATCATGCCGCGCCGCTCCTGCAGCAAATCGGTGTACTGCACCACCGTCTTCAACTGCGGCCAATAGGCGGCATGATCGAAGCTGGCCAGGTGCACATTGGTGACCTTGGACTTGAGCGCGGGCGTTACGTCAATCGCATAGCGGCCAATGCAACGCTCGGTATCGGGTTTCATGGCCAGCGCCCAGTCCTTGCTGGAGTGGCAGTTGATCAACCGCCCCTTGAGCGGCGCCGACACATCGTCCCAGGGGCTCGATGTACAAATCGCCCCGCCCATCAACAACAGGTTATCGAGCGGCAGTTCGCGAGCAATCTCGGGGCTGGCCAGCAAGCTCTTGACCAGGATACGCGCGCCCAGGGAGTGGCCGATCAGGTTGATACGCCGTACCGGCAGCGACTGGTCGTGCAGGTAGCCGGCCAGCTCTGGCAATAACGTCTTGGCCACTTCATCGACCCGTGCCTCGACACTTTTGTAATGGTCGAGAAAATAGGCAATGGCCTTGCCCACGCCCACCGTCGCCGCGCCCAGGCCGCCACCGCCGAGCAGCGAGGCGAGCACGTCCTTGAACGGTGCAAACAGGTTTTCCAGAAAATGCCCCGCCGGCCAGAACAACATCAGGTTGGTCGACCCTTCGATACCGGCCAGTTGCTCCTTGAAACTGCCCAGTTGCTGACGGTTGAAGAATGCCGAATAACCGTGAACATAGAGATTGAGCACATCCCCCTGGGGCTCGCCACACAAGACGAACGTGGGTTTGCGGGTGCGGTGCATTTCATCCCACTGGTGTTGCATGGGGCGGTGACTCCTGGCGGAAGGGATGGCGATAGTAACAAACAGAGCCGACAATGAAGGTGAATCCTGACCAGCGTTCGCCACGCTCAGGACAATTGGAATAGCCTGAATCTGGCGAAGAGCCCAGCTACTTCAACAGGCAAAGTTGTCAATTTTGACCTGGCCATCCGGAAAAGTGGCGATGATTTCCAGCTCGCCCCCCATCGCACGTATGTAGTCACGCAACGTGCTGATGTACATATCAGTACGACGCTCCATCTTCGAAACCGCTGCCTGGTTGATATTCAATGCCTTTGCCAGGCTTGCCTGGCTCAGTTGCTGGGCTTTGCGCAACTCATGCAGCGGCATTTCTTTCAAGTGTTGCTGAAATATCTGCTCGGCATCGGCGTGCGCCTCAGGTGTCATGCGAGCTTTCAGTTCCGCGAATTTCTTAGCCATGGTCACGGCCCTCTTTACGCAATGAGTCTAAATGTACGTCGTACAGCTTCTCTGCCAAGGGTACGTACTCGTGGTACCAACGGTGCTGTGCGGTTTTATCGCCACCTATCAGCAACACTGCACAGCGCCGAAAATCGAAGGCATACAACACCCTGTAAGGTCGCCCTGCATGCTGTACCCGCAACTCTCGCAGGTTGCCGTGCCGAGCACCCTTGATATCGCTGCTATGGGGAAAGCGCAGCCCAGGCCCGAACAGCCCCAGCAAATCAACACTGGCAGCCACCGACGATTGCTCCTTTGCATCCAAGCCATCCCACCACTCTTCGAATTCATCCGTGTATTCAATGTCCCAGACCATGCAAATATGCCACCCAAGGAATATAAACTCAAGTGCATAACTTTAGGCCGGCGTCGGTTGGTCGCCAGCCGTGTTCCGGAAGAAATTGTATTCACATCCTTCAGGCTGCCCGGTGAGCAATAAATGCCCTGCTTTCATGAACCAACGTACTTCTTCAAAAAATCTTCCAAAAAAAACCGCCCTTTCGGGCGGTTCAAAAAACTCGGCCGTGATCAAAAACCGAGGGAGAAACTCACGGTCACTGCGTGGTCCTTGTCGTTACGCGAGAGTTGGCCCGAATAGCCCAGGCCCAGTCTGCCGTTCTGGCTGATCTGGTAATCCAGCCCCGCTTCCACCACTGCACTGTCCTTGGCAATCGGCACGCCTTGGGTGCTGAACGAGCCACCGCCATTGATAAAGCTCAGGTCGGCGTCGGGCTTGGTATCACCGAAGGCATGGCGCCAGCCGATGCTGCCCCGTGGGGTGATTTTCGAGCCGTTGCCCAGGGTGATGGTCTGGCCAATGCGCACGCCCAGGGTCGAGTAGGTGATGTCCTGGTCGGCATCGCCACGCAGGGCTGCCGAACCGCCTTTTTCCTTGATGGTGTCGCTGTCGTAGTTGACGTAGGCCAGGCCGGCGAACGGTTCCAGGGCCACGCTAGGGGTTTGGATGGTGTAGCCGACTTCACCGAACACCTGCGCACTGCGTGCCTTGTAATCGGCTTTGAGGCGTTGGCCCTCGGCACCGACGGCCACGTTGCGCTTGCTTTCGACGTCATGCCAGCTGTACGCCACGCCCATCCGTGCGGCGAAGGCTTCCTGCTGGTAGGCGGTGTAGGCCATCAGGTGGTAGCTGTCCACATCAGCGCTGGAATTGCGGCGCTTGGCGTCCAGGTCGCTGCGGGTGTAGCCGGCGGCCACGCCCACGCGCCAGGCGTCGTCCACTTGCTTGTCGGTGCCGAGCAGGAAGCCGCTGAGGTTGCGGTCCAGCTTGGCGGTGTTGCTGTCACCGCCCATATGGCCCCAGGTGCCAAGCACGCGCATCCAGCCGACCATCTCGCCGTGACAACCGGCGCTGCTCAGGTGGTTTTCGCTGGGTGCCAGGGCATTGCGCGGGTCGTCCTCGCGGTAGCAACCGGGTTGGCGCAGGCGCTCGTTGACCGCATCACGCACGTAACGCGAGTCTTCAAGCATGGCGCTGGCGGTGCTGGCGTGGATTTCGCCGGACAAGCTGTCGAAGGCCGCGCGTGCCGCTGCCACATCACCATTAAGCAGGGCGTTTTGCACCGCTGCGCCACCGACTCCGGTGCCTGTGCCCAACGCCGCCGCCACGCCGCGCTGGTTACCAGTGGCCGCCACACTGGCGTAACTGACGTCGTTGCGGCTGACCGCCAGGGCCACTTGGGTTGGGCTGTAGTTCAACGCGGAAGTGAGGAACGCCAAGTTCTCCAGATTGGTGGTGGCAAAGGTACCGTTGACTGCGCCCGCCGTCAGCAGGGTGTAGGTGGTGGCGCCGGCATAGGGTGCCAGGTTGACCACATTCAAGGTGCCGCCCAGGTTGGCGGTACCGCCCACGGCCAGGGAGCCGGTGGTGGATGGGGTGATCACCAGGTTCAGCGCACCGGTGCTGGCGTTGGTAAAGTTGCCGGCCACGGTCAGTTTGCCGCTGTCGGGTGTCACCGAGCCGTTGTTGACCAGCGAACCGACACTGCCGTTACCGGTCAGCCCCGCACCGTTGGCCACGGTGACTTGGCCGCCGAGCACGGCGCCTGGGTTGGCCGCGTTGCCCACTTGCAACACGCCCTCTTCCACCGCCACGGTGCCGCTGAACGGCTGGTTGCCGGTCAGCAACAGCGCGCCTGCGCCTTGCTTGATCAGCGCACCGGTGCCGCTCAAGGTGCCGCTGAATTGGCCATTGGTGCGTTGGGCAAACAACAACCGCGCGTTGTTTAGGATCCTGCCACGCAGGCTGGTGGTGGTGCCCGCCAGCGTACCGCCACTGACGGTGGTGCCGCCGGTGTAGGTATTCGCGCCAGTCAGCAGCAAGGTACCGGCATCCAGTTTGTTGATGCCGCCGGTTCCCACCAGCGGTGCATCAATCTGGGTAGTCACGCCGGAATTGACTCGCACCGCCGCCAGGCTGCCATCCGCCGCGTTGGTCGGGCTCAAGCTGCCGCCTTCGCCGGCCGTCAGCACGTAGCCGGCGTCCAGCACTTGCAGGCCGGTGAAGCCTTGGTTGCCGACCACGGTCACGGTGCCACCCTGCCCGCCAAATACCGCGAACTGGTTGGTGGACGCCTGCCCCTGGGTGCCGGTCGGGTCGGTCCAGTTGGTGCCCGGGCCCCAGGTGCCACTGCCACCTGTAATGGTGCCATCGGGATTGGTGGTGCCGCCGTTCCAGAACTGGATCTGGCCTGGCGCGGTTTGCACCACCAGGTTGAGCTGGTTGGCCAGCGCCGTCTGCAGGCTCAGGTTGCCCAGGGCCACCGGCAAGGTGCCAAAGGTGAGGCCGTTATCGGTCAAGCTGCCGCCGTAGCGGAACAGTTGGTACACGCCGACGCCGAAGCCGCCGGTATCGCTGACGTTGAGAGTGCCGTCCAGGGTCAGGTTGCCCGCCACGTTCATCGCCGTACTGGAAGCACCCGGTGCGCCGAGGGCGAAGTCCAGGGTGGTGCCCGATGACAAGGCCAGCGAACCCACCGACAGCGGCGTCGCGGCGCCGGCCTGGAGCACCGAGCCGTCTGCCATGTTCACCGCACCGCCCAGAGTCCCGCTGCCGCCGAGGGTCGCGCCGCTGGCGACTTGCACTGCGGCGCTGTTCAAGGTGCCGTTGACCAGCAGGCTGCCGGTGTTGACGTTGGTAGTACCGGTAAAGGTGTTGTTGCCAGTCAGCAGCAACGCTCCGGTGCCGGTTTTGTTCAGTACACCAGCGCCGGTAAGGTTGCCGGTGTAGGTGCCGTCAATGGCTTGCTCGAAGGTCAACGCCGCGTTGTTGGCGATGGCGCCTTGCAGGCTGGTGGTGTTGCCCGTGGTGGTGCCGCCGTTGAGCGTGGTACCGCCGCTGTAGGTGTTGGCACCTGTCAGCAACAAGGCGCCGCTGCCGTTTTTCACCAGGCTGCCAGTGCCGCTGACCACGCCATTGAGGGCCAGGTCGTGGCTGCCGGCCAGGGTCAGCGGGCCACCCAGGTTGAGGGTATTGGCCAGTTGCAGGTCGGTGCTGCCATCCAGTTGCGCCGCGCCGCCGACCGTCAAGGCACCACTGCCCAGGGCAGCATTATTGCCAAGGATCAATTGACCGGCGTTCAGGCCAGTGCCGCCGCTGTAGCTGTTGACGCCATTGAGCGTCAGCGCTGCCGCACCGTTTTTCACCAGGCTGCCGCTGCCGCTGATGCCACCGTTGAGGGTCAGCGCGTTGCTGCCTGCCACCGCCAAGGCACCGTTGAGTACAGCCGCATTGGCCAGGCTGACCGCCGCGTTGCTGTCCAGGGTGGTGCCGCCGGCCGCCGTCAGAGCGCCTGTGCCGAGGGCACTGTTGTTGCCCACCACCAGGGTGCCGCCATTCAGCGCGGTACCGCCGGTGTAGCCATTATTGCCGTTGAGTACCAGGGTGCCACTGTCGAGCTTGGCCAGGGTGCCAGCGCCGTTGAGGGTCACGCCCAGGGTCGCGGTGGCATTGGGGTCGACGCGCACCGCGGTGTTGCCGGTGCCGCCATTGACCAGGTTGAGTACGCCCGCTGTGCCAGCGCCCAGGGTGTAGCCATCGGTGACGAACTGCATGCCGGTGATGTTCTGCGTGCCGTCCACCGTCACGTTGCCCGCCGCGCCTTGGAACACCGCGAAGCTGTTGACCCAGCCCTGGTTGAGGGTGCCGTCGACATTGGTCCAGTTGGTATTGCCGGCGTTCCAGGTGCCGTTGCCGCCGTCAATCGCACCGTTGCCGATCAGGCTGTTGCCATCCCAGAACTGCACGGTGGTGTTGGGTGCAGTCACCAGCAGGTTGACCTTGCTGGTGATCGCGGTCTGCACTTGCAGATCACCCGGTACCACACTGCCTGGCAGTGTGCCGAGCGCCAGGCCGTTATCGGTCAAGGCCCCGGTGTAGTTGATGAGGTTGTAGACGCCGCTGCCAAAGCCGCCGATATCGGTGACATTGAGGTTACCGTCCAGAGTCAGGTCGCCGCCGACATTCAGCAGGCCTGTGCCGCCGCCCAGCACCGGGGTGCCGAGGCCAACATCCAGGTTCGAGTTGCCACCCAGCACCAACGAGCCCACCGACAGTGTGCTGCCGGAGGCCAGGCCGATGTGCCCACCGTCGGCCACGGACACCGCGCCGGCCAATGAACCGCTGCCGGCCAGGGTTGCGCCGCTGTTCACCGCCACCGTGCCGCTGGCCAGGGAACCTGTGACATTCAAGGTACCGCCGTTGACGTTGGCCGCGCCGCTGAGGGCATTGGTGCCGCTCAGGTTGAGCACCCCGCTGCCGTTTTTATCCAGGTTTCCGGCACCGTTGAGCGCGCCGCCAAAGCTGTTATCAAGATTGCTGCCTCCCACCGCCAGCGTAGCGCCGCCCGCCACCTGCACCGTGCCGGTGCCAGCCAGGCTGTTGAGGTTGGCATTGCCACCCAGGTTGAGGCTCGCGCCGCTGCCGACAGTGACGCCGGAGGTGGTGCCCAGCGCACCATTACCCGCCGTGGTCACGCTGCCGGCCGCCACGGTCAGTGGGCCGCTGAAGCTGTTGTTGCCAGTCAGCAGCAGGTCCGCCGCGCCATTCTTGATCAGCGCTGCATTGCCAGCGAGTACGCCGGCCAGGGTCAGGTTGTTGCTGCCAGCGACGCTGAGGTCGCCATTGAGGTTGACCGTATTGGCCAGCACCAGCGGCGTGCTATTGGCCAGGGTCGCCGCACCGCCGACGGTCAGCGCGCCCGAGCCCAGGGCCGTGGTGCTGCCGAGGGTCAGCGTACCGGCATTGAGTGCCGTGCCGCCGCTGTAGGTATTGGCGCCGTTCAGAGTCAGGTTGGCGCCACCGGCCTTGGTCAACGAACCACTGCCGTCCACCACGCCGTTGAGGCTCAGGTCGTTGCTGCCGCCGACGGTGAGCGCGGCATTCAGGCTGGTGTTATTGGCCAGGGCCAACGCCGTGTTGGTGTCCAGGGTGGTTGCCCCATTGACCGCCAAGGCACCACTGCCCAGGGCCGACGCATTGCCCAGGGTCAGGGAGCCGGCATTCAACTGCGTGCCGCCCAAGTAGGCATTGGCGCCGTTGAGCGTGAGGTCGCCCGCGCCGGTTTTGGTCAGCCCACCGGTACCGCTGACCAGGCCGTTCAGGCTCAGGTCGGCGGTGCCTAGAATGCCCAGGTTGCCGGCCAGATTGACCGTATTGGCCAGGGCGACCGCCGTGCTGCTGTCGAGGGTGGTGCCGGCGGCCGCGTTCAGGGCGCCACTGCCCAGGGCCGTGTTGGAGGCCAGGATCAGGCCGCCTGCGTTGAGTGCGGTTGGGCCGGCATAGGTGTTGTTGCCACTGAGGGTCAGGTTGGCGATGCCATTCTTGATCAGGCTGCCCGTGCCCGCCACGGTGCCGGCCAGAGTCAGGGCATTGCTGCCGCCGAGGGTCAGGCTACCGTTGACGTTGAGCGCATTGGCCAAGCTGACTGCGGTGTTGCTGTCCAGGGTGGTGCCGTTGGCGGTGGTCAAGGCGCCGCTGCCCAGAGCACTGTTATTGCCGACCACCAGGGTGCCGCCATCCAGGGCGGTGCCGCCGGTGTAGCTGTTGGCACCGTTAAGCACCAGGGTGCCGGTGTCGAGCTTGGCCAGGGTGCCGCCGCCGTTGAGCGCGACGCCCAGGGTGGCAGTGACGCCGGGATCGACACGTACGGCGGTGTTGCCGCCCACGCCGTTGAACAGGGTCAAGGCGCCCGCTGCGCTGCCGGCCAGGTTGTAGCCATCGGTGACGAACTGCAAACCGGTGATGGCTTGCGCGCCGTCAACCGTGACAGTGCCCGCCGTGCCTTGGAACACGGCAAAGCTGTTCGGGGTCCAGGCTGTATTGAATGCGCCGTTGACGCCGGTCCATTGGCTGGCGCCTGCACTCCAGGTGCCGCTGCCGCCTTCGATGGTGCCATTGCCCGTGGTTTGGCTGCCGTCCCAGAACTGCACGTTGGTGCTGCCGTTGACCAGCAGGTTGACCTGGTTACCGATAGCGGTTTGCAGGTCCAGGTCGCTGGCCGGGATGTTCACCGGCAGGCTGCCCAGCAGCAGGCCGTTGTTGGTCAGGCCGCCGGTGTAGTCGATCAGGCGGTAGATACCCGCACCGAAGCCGCCGATATCCGTGACGTTGAGGGTGCCGTCCAGGGTCAGGTTGCCGTTGACCTGAACCAGCGCCGTGCCGCCAGTGGCGGGCGCGCCGAGGCCCGCATCCAGGTTGGAGTTGGCATTGAACAGCAACGAACCGGTGGTGAGGGTCGCGCCGGAATTGACGGCCAGGTGGCCGCCGTCGGCAATGGTCACGTTGCCCAACAAAGTACCGGTACCACCGAGGGTGGCACCACTGCCCACCGCCACGTTGGTGCTGGCCAGGGAACCATTGACGAGCAAGCTGCCGGCGTGGACCTGGGCATCGCCGGTCACCACGCTGAGGCCACCGAGGGTCAAGGCGCCTGTGCCGTCTTTGGCCAGGTTGCCGAGGCCTGCCACGACGCCGTCGAAAGTGCTGTCGAGGTTATTGTTGCCGACGCTCAAGGTGCTGCCGGCCGCTACGGTTGCAAGCCCGGTACCCGTGAGGGCGCCCAGGCTGGCGCTGCCGCCCAGGTTCAAGGACGTACCGCTCGCCAGGTTGACCCCGGCGCCGACACCCAGTGCTCCGTTGCCCAGCGTGGTGAGGCTGCCCGATTGCACATCGAACAGGCCGTTGAAGGTGTTAGTGCCGGTCAGGCTCACATCCGCCGTGCCGGTTTTGACCAGGCTACCGCTGCCGGCCAGCACGCCGGCCAGGGTCAGGTTATTGTTGAGAGCACCCACGGTCAGCCCAGCGTTTAGGTTGACCGCATTGGCCAATACCAGCGGCGTGCTGTTAGCCAGCGTGGCCGCGCCGTTTACGTTCAAGGCGCCGGTACCCAGGGCCGCTGCCGTGCCCAGGGTCAGCGTGCCGGCGTTGAGGGTGGTGCCGCCCTGGAAAGTGTTGACGCCATTGAGGGTCAGGTTGGCCGTGCCGTCTTTGCTCAGGCCAGCCGTGCCGGTGACCAGGCCACCCAGGGTCAGGTCATTGCTGCCGGTGACGGCGAGGTTGGCGTCAAGCACGACGCCATTGCCCACACTCAGCGCTGCCGTGTTATCCAGGGTCGCCGCGCCGCCAACGGTGAGGTTGCCCAGACCAAGGGCGGTGGCGCTGCCCAAGGTCAGCGTACCGGCGTTCAGGGTGGTGCCACCCAGGTAGGCGTTGGCGCCGCTGAGGATCAGATTGGCCGCGCCCTCCTTGGTCAGGCTGCCCGCACCGTTGATTGCGCCGCCGAGCGTCAGGTCAGCGGTGCCGCCGATGCCCAGGTTGCCAGCCAGATTGATCGCGTTGGTGGTGGTAACCGCCGTGCTGGCGTCCAATGTTGTGCCGCCGGCGGCGTTCAACACGCCCGCGCCCAGCGCCGTATTGCTGGCCAGGATCAGCCCGCCTGCGTTCAAGGCCACAGGGCCCAGGAAGGTATTGGTGCCGCCGAGTGTCAGGTCTGCCGTGCCGTTCTTCACCAGACCACCGATGCCACTGATGGCGCCATTGAGCGCCAATGCGTTGCTGCCGCCGACCGTCAGGCTGCCGCTGAGTACCGCATTATTGCCCAGGGTTACGGAGGCGTTGCTGTCCAGTGTGGTGCCCGCCGCAGCAGTCAGGGCGCCAGTACCCAGCGCGGTGTTGCTGCCGACCACCAAGGTACCGCCATTGAGCAAGGTGCCACCGGTGTAGCTGTTGGCGCCATTGAGCACCAGCGTGCCGGTATCGAGTTTGTTCAGAACGCCCGCGCCGGTGATATCGACGCCGAGGGTGGCAGTCGCCAGTGGGTCGACACGTACGGCGAAGTTGCCGCTGCCGGTGCTCAACTGCCCACCGGTGCCATTGACCAGGCTGTAGCCATCGGTGACGAATTGCAGACCGGTGATGGTTTGTACGCCATTCACGCTGACAGTCCCCGCAGCACCTTGGAACACCGCAAAGCCACCGCCCCAGGTCTGGTTGGAAAGGCCGTCGGCCGAGGTCCAGTTGGTGCCCCCCGCTGTCCAGGTGCCGTTGCCACCGTCGACAGTGCCGTTGGCAAGGGTGTTGCTGCCGTCCCAGAAACGAATATTCGGCGCCGCTACCACCAGGTTGACCTGGCTGCCCACTGAGGTCTGTACCAGCAGATCACCCAGGCCATAACCCAGCGGCACCGTGTTGACGTTCAATGCGCCGGTCAAGCCGCCGGTGTAGTTGATCAAGCGATACACGCCGGCGCCAAAGCCACCGGCATCGCTCACATTAAGGTCGCCGGCCAGATTCACGTTGCCACCGACATTCATCAGCGAGGTCAGCGACGGTGCGCCAAGCGCCACATCCAGACTGGCCCCGGCACTCATGTTCAGACCCGCGGCCGACAAGGTCGTGCCACTGCCCAGCGCCAAGTGCCCGCCGCTATTGATATTCGCCGTACCCAATAGCGAGCCACTGCCGGTGAGGGTGCCGCCGCTGTTCACGTTGACCAACGCGCTGCCCAGAGAACCATCGACATCCAGGGTGCCCGCGTTGATCGCCGTGTTACCGGTGATGCCATTGATTCCGTTGAGCGTGAGCGTGCCGGTACCCACCTTGATCAAGCTGCCCGCGCCGCTGAGGTCACCGTCAAAGGTACTGCTGGTGTTCACGCCACCCACGGTGAGTTCCAAACCGCCGCCGACTGCCACGCCACCCGCACCGCTGAGGCCAGCCAGGCTGGAATCGACGCCCAGGTTCAGTGCGGCGCCGGTGCTGACATTGACGCCAGAGGTGTTGCCCAATGCACCGGTGCTGCCGGTGGTGACGCTGCCGGAGACAATATTCAATGGCCCGGTAAACGTGTTGTTGCCGCTCAAGGTCAGGTCAGCCAAGCCATTTTTGATCAGCGCACTGGCGCCGCTGAGCACGCCGCTGAGATTCAGGTCATTGTTGCCCGCGAGCGTCAGGTCACCATTGAGCGCAACCCCGCTGCCCAGAGTCAAAGCCGCGCTGTTATCCAGGGTTGCCGCACCGCCGACCGTCAAGGGGCCTGCGCCCAATGCGCCTGCCGTGCCCAAAGTCAACGTACCGGCGTTGAGGCTGGTGCCACCGGTGAACGTGTTGGTGCCGTCAAGGGTCAGGTTGGCCAGGCCATCCTTGATCAGCGCACCCGCGCCGCTGACCACACCGCCCAGGGTCAGCCCATTGGTGCCGCCGACGGTCAGCCCGGCGTTGAGGACAATGCCATTGCCCAGTGCCACCGCCGAGGTGCTGTCCAGGGTTGCGGCGCCGCCGACGGTCAAGTTGCCCAGGCCAAGCGCCGTATTGCTGCCGACGGTCAGGCTGCCCGCATTCAGAGTAGTGCCGCCCAGGAAATTATTGCTGCCGCTGAGTGTCAGGCCGGCCGCGCCGCCTTTGGTCAGGCTGCCTGCACCGTTGACCGTGCCGCCCAGGGTCAGGTTGGCGCTGCCACCGATTCCAAGGTTACCGGCCAGGTTGATCGCGTTGGCCAGCGTCGTACTGGTACTGGCGTCCAGGGTCGTGCCCCCGGCTGCATTCAACGTACCCGCGCCCAAGGCACCACTGGCGCCAACTACCAGCTTGCCGCTGTTCAGCGCTGTGTTGCCCAGGTAAGTGTTCGCTTGATTGAGGATCAGATCCGCCGGGCCGTTCTTGATCAACCCACCAAGGCCCGCCACCACACCGCCAAGGGTCAGCGCGTTGCTGCCGCCAAGGGTCAGGTTACCGCCCAGGTTGAGGTTATTGCCCAGGCTCACTGCTGCACTGGCATCCAACGTGGTACCCGCCGAGGCGTTCAACACACTGGCGCCGAGCGCAGTATTGGAGCCAACCACCAGCGAACCGGCGTTGAGGGCCGTGGCGCCGGTGTAAGCATTGTTGCCCGTAAGCACCAGGCTCGATACGCCCTCCTTGATCAACCCGGAACCACCGCTGACAACCCCGCCAAGAGTCAGCGGGTTCACGCCGTCTACGGTCAGATTCGCGTTCAAGGTAATCGCATTGCTGGTTGTCAGCGCAGCATTGCTTTGCAAAGTACCTGCACCCGCCACGGTCAAGGCACCGGTGCCTAGCGCGGTGGCATTGCCCAGCGTGAGCGTGCCGGCGCTCAAGGTAGTACCACCCTGGAAGGTGTTGGCGCCGCTGAGGATCAATTCGCCGGTCCCGGCTTTGTTCAAGCCAGTATTGCCCGAGATCAGGCCGCTCAAGGTCAGCCCGGTAGCAGCCCCCTGCACCGTCAGTCCACCGGTTCCGAGGGTCATCAGGTTAGCCAGCGTCAAGCCGTTGCCAGTGGCCTCGATAGCACCGCCGTTAGACGTGAGCACACCGCTGCCAAATGTCGCGTTGTTATTGAATTGCGCCACACCCCCATTGAGCGTAGTGCTGCCGCTGACCAACGGCCCCTGCAACGTCCAGGTGCCACTGTTGATGGCCAGGTTGTTGAAGTTGACATAGTTGGCGCTTGAAGCCGTGCCGGTGCCCGTACTGCCACCACCGACACCCGTCGTGTTTTCAAGGATCAGCGAGTTGCTGCCGCCTGCCCCGCCATCCACCTGGCCGGTGGGCGCGAACGTCAGGTTCACGCCGATCAGTCCGCCAAGGCTCAAGCCGATGCCGCCGCCGTTGGTCACTTGCGAGCCCGTGACTGCCGTAAAGGTGTTGGTACTGGCGGCCCCCATCGACACGCCGCCAGAGATAGTGCCGGTGTTGCGGAACGTGTTCCCTGTAGTGGAGCTCTCGAACGCCACGCGCCCGGTCAGGGCGCCGTTGTTGGTCATATTGACCTGCCCGCCACCCTGCACGGCTACCACCGGGGTATCGGACGTGAACAGCGACAGGCCGAGCAAGGAGGAAGAACCAATGACGCCGTTGTTGACGATCGTGGTGGTGCCGCCTGCGCCGTTGGTGGCGTTGAGGGCCATGCCATCCAACGAGGCCAGGTTCAGCCCCAGCAACGCGCCAGTACCGCGCATGATGCCGGTGGCACTGTTGGTGATGTTCAACACGCTGGCTGCCGTGTTGCCGATCACCACCCCACCGCTCAGCACTGAAACCAGTCCGAGCAGTGCCGGGTCAATGGTGCCGGAGTTGTTCAACGTGGCGTTGTTGCCGGTCAGGGTCAGTGCTTTGCCGCCCAGCGTTGCGTTGAGTTGCGCCCCGGCATTGACGTTGACCGTCAGGTTATTGACCGCGCTGCTGAAAGTGTTGAGGAACAATGGCAATGACGGCACGCCCGTACAGGTCACCGTCGCGCCGACCGTAGGACTTGCCGGGCTACAGGCGGCAAACACGTCCGGACTTACCAGGCCCATCACCAGCCCGGCCACTCCGAGGCGGATCGCGAGAGAAAGTGCAGAAATACGAGGTAAAGCGGCAGTCGCAAGTCTTCTATCCACGTTCTACTCCTTGTGGTCCAAGCCTTTCATCCGTGACTGCGTGCACGCCTTGCTTCAACGATCCACACGCATCGAATTCGAAACACCTGACCGTGGTGACTACTGATCCAGTTTTTCGAAACGTTAGTAGACCTGCGCGAAAGCCATTGAATTAAATGGTATTAATACTTTCGTAAAATCGGCGTAAGAATGGGATGAGAGCCAACATCCATTGACTGTCGCGACAAAAATACAAGTTTCAAAATGTGAAAAAGCGCTCTAATAGCGCCCTATCCTCCCCACCGCAGGAGCGAGCTTGCTTGCGAAAATCATCAACGATGACGCGACAAGCCAGACACAACGCGGTGCCCTTGCGTTATTCGCGAGCAAGCTCGCTCCTACCGTTGATCGATGCAAATGCTGGAGTTCGTAATGCCCCATGAAGGCAACCTGTTACAAGCAGCCGTGGTGTTCCTGTTCGCCGCCGTGCTGGCCGTGCCCCTGGCCAAGCGCCTGCAATTGGGCGCGGTGCTGGGCTATCTGTTTGCCGGTGTGATCATCGGCCCGTCGGTTCTCGGCCTGATCGGCAACCCGCAAAGCGTGGCGCAGTTCTCTGAACTGGGCGTGGTGCTGTTGCTGTTCATCATCGGCCTGGAGCTGTCGCCCAAACGCTTGTGGGTGATGCGCAAGGCGGTGTTCGGCGTCGGTCTGGCCCAGGTCCTGCTCACCGGTGTGGTGATGGGCGCGGTCGCGCTATGGCTGTTTGGCCAGTCGTGGAACAGCGCCGTCGTGCTGGGCCTGGGCCTGGCGCTGTCGTCTACGGCGTTTGGCCTGCAAAGCCTGGCCGAACGCAAGGAGCTCAACCAACCCCACGGGCGTCTGGCCTTTGCCATCCTGTTGTTCCAGGACATCGCCGCCATCCCGCTGATCGCCATGGTGCCGTTGCTGGCCGGCAGCGATCATCCGACCACCGAAGCCCAGGGCCTGCAACATGTGTTGCAGATCCTCGGCAGCATCGCAGTGGTGATCATCGGCGGGCGCTACCTGTTGCGCCCGGTGTTTCGCATTGTGGCCAAGACCGGCCTGCGCGAAGTGTCCACCGCCACCGCGCTGCTGGTGGTGATCGGCACCGCCTGGCTGATGGAGTTGGTGGGCGTGTCCATGGCCCTGGGGGCCTTCCTCGCCGGCCTGCTGCTGGCGGATTCGGAATACCGCCACGAACTGGAATCCCAGATCGAGCCGTTCAAGGGCCTGCTGCTGGGGCTGTTTTTCATTAGCGTGGGCATGGGCGCCAACCTCAGTTTGCTGCTCAGCACGCCGCTGGTGGTGATCGGCCTGACCCTGCTGCTGATCGGCTTGAAGCTGCCGCTGCTGTACGCCGTCGGGCGGATGGTGGGCGACCTCAATCGCGAAAGTGCCCTGCGCCTGGGCGTGGTACTGGCGGCGGGGGGTGAGTTCGCCTTTGTGGTGTTCAAAATCGGCCGCGACCAGGGCCTGTTCGAACCGCAGCTGTACGACGTGCTGGTGCTGACCATCACCCTGTCCATGGCCGTGACTCCGCTGCTGTTGCTGGTGTGCCCGAAGCTGTTCAAACCCAAGGCCAAGCCGGTGGAAGTGCCCGAGGAATACCGCGCCATCGAAAGCGATGCGCCTCGCGTGGTCATCGCCGGCATGGGCCGGATGGGCCAGATCGTGGCGCGAATCCTGCGCGCGCAGAACATCTCGTTCATCGCCCTCGACACCTCGGTGGAAACCATCGAGCTGACCCGCAGTTTCGGCGGCATGCCGGTGTTCTACGGCGACCCCCAACGCCCGGAAATCCTCCACGCTGCCAAAGTCGATCAAGCGGAATTCTTCGTGATCGCCATGGACGATCCGGAGATCAACATCAAGACCGCCGAGCTGGTGCGCAACCTCTACCCGCACATGAAGATCATCGCCCGTGCGCGTAACCGCCAGCACGTACACCGCCTGGTGGACCTGGACGCTTCACCGGTGCGCGAAACCTTCTACTCCAGCCTGGAAATGAGCCGCCGTACCCTGGTCGGCCTCGGTTTGAGCCAGGCCCAGGCCGATGCGCGCATCAACCGCTTCAAAACCCACGACCAGCAGGTACTTGCCGCCCAACACGCGGTATACGACGACGCGGCCAAGGTCATGCAAACTGCCCAGGAAGCCCGTGCGGAACTGGCGCGCTTGTTTGAAATGGACAGGCTTGACGAGGAATCCTCCGACAAGCTGTGATGGGCTGGATGAACGAAATTGCGAATTTTCTGACAGAATACGCCGCAATTTCGTTCAACCCCGGAGTGCTTCATGGCCACGTTCACCAAAACCGCAATGCTGCTCGCCCTAGCGCTTACCGCCGGCAGCGTGTTCGCTGCCACCAAGCCCGCCACACAGACAATCTCCACCTTGGGTGGCAAGTTCACCTTCAAACTGCCCAAAGCCTACAGCGCCGACACCCTGCCCTCCGGCACGGCGCAAGACGGCACCGCTGACACCCAAGGCACCCTGTACGCTAACTCAACGACGAAAAGTGTGGTGATCGTCGCCGAAACCGTGCGCAACGATGGAGCAACTATCCAGGATAACGACCCGAAGTTCCTCGACGGCGCCGTGGCTGATTTCGTCAAAGACCAGAGCGCCGCCATGCCCGACTTCAAGAAACTGGGGGAGAAGAAACTCACCTACAAGGGCCTGGGCCTGCGCCAGGTGGACAGCAGCGCTACCCAAGGCGGAGGCAAGACCTTGAACTCCACGTTCCTGGGTGGTTCGGGCAACCATTTGCTGGTGATCCAGGCGATTTCCCGGGCTGATGATGTGAAGGGGCATGCGGCGTTGGTGAAGCAGATTACGGGCGGCAAGTAGCCCCCTCTTCCAGCCAACACAAAACCCATGTGGGAGCGGGCTTGCCTACGATGGCGGTGTGTCAGTCACTGAATCTTTTACTGAGCCACCGCTATCGCAGCATAGGTATCTACATAACTCTGTAAGCTCAGCGGTAACCACGATGCGAAGCGAGCCGCTCTTGATCTGCTTTTGATCTTAGGCGCCCCGTTAAACCACGCTGGCCGGAATTCGACAGGGATTTGGGGGGTAAACCGGCAGGGATGCCGGTTTAGCCGCCCCGCGCCATGGATGGCGCGTGGCGGCGGCCCCCCCAGATCACTGGCGGATTACGGGCACACCGAGCCTAGGCGAGGTGCCGAGTGGTGGGGCAAGAGCGTTTTGCTTACTTTGCCGCTTTTGCAAAGTGAGCCGCCGTAAGGGCGGAACCCTAAGTGGCCGTTACCGCAGGAATGGATATGTACACGGTCCAACTGTGTTGACTGCCAGGCCGTCTTCGCAGGCAAGCCAGCTCCCACATTGGATCGCGGGGCATCAGTTATATCTGTGTCGGCTGCCAGGCCGTCACGGGAGCAAGCTCCCTCGCCACAGATTTAGCGTCGTGCCGAAGTTGTGTAGATACCTATGGCTATCGCAGGCAAGCCAGCTCCCACATTTTTAACCGCATTTTCACTTCAGGCTTTTCTCTAGCCAGGCTTTCAAGTCCTGCACTTCCGCTTCGCTGATGGTGTGATTCATCCCCGCGTATTCATGAAACTCCGGCTTGAGCCCCAACCCCGTCAGCACCTTGTTCGCCTGCGTGGCCGAGCTAAAGGGCAGCGCCTGGTCCAAGGTGCCATGGCCGATAAAGATCGCCAGCTTGCCCATGGACGCATCAGGTTTGAGCGCAGACCTGAGCACCGGTAGCACGCTGCCACTGAGCGCAGCGATACCGCGTACCAACTCGGGTTCACGCAAGGCCACCTCGTAAGACATGATCGCGCCCTGGCTGAACCCCACCAGGAACACCCGATCACTTTGGGTGTGGTACTTGGCGGTAGCCTTGAGCACAAAGTCCTTGATCAGCCGGGCGCTGCTGAACAGTTCATCAGTCTCGCCGTTGTACTCAGGCTCATCGGTCTTGGTGAACCAACGATAACCTTGCGGCTCCACCGGCAGCGGCGCGCGCACCGACAGGTAGGTCCAGGTGGACGGCAACGCGTCCTTGATACCAAACAGATCTTCCTCGTTGCTGCCAAACCCATGCAGGAAGATCACCAGCGGCTGGTTGCGCGCATCACCCTGGGTCTGTTCCAGGTAGGACAAAGGTAAGTCGGTGTGCAAGCCGGAGTCGGCATGAGCGGCGCCGGCCACCAGGGCCAAGGCGAGGGCAAGTTGTTTGAGCATCGGGTTTACCTCAGGGTTTGCGCAACAAATAGGTGTCCATGATCCAGCCGTTTTCCAGGCGCGCCGCCTTGCGTACCCGTTCGATCTCTTCTGCCACATGCGCCACTTTACCGCTGATCAGGATCTCGTCCGGGGTGCCCAGGTAGGCGCCCCAGTAAATATCCAGGTCCTGATCCGCCACACTGCGGTAGGAATCTTCGGCGTCGAGCATGACCACCAGGGTATCGGCATCACTCGCCTGCCCCGCCGCCAACCGGCGCCCAGTGGTGATTTCGATGGACTTGCCAATACGGTTGAGCGCCACCTTGTGCTGCGCCGCCAGGGCTTGCACGCTGGTGATGCCGGGGATCACTTCAAACTCGAAGACACAGCGACCACTGGCAAGAATCGCCTGCAAGATGCGGATGGTGCTGTCGTACAGCGCCGGGTCGCCCCAGGCCAGGAACGCCCCCACCTCACCGTCAGCCATTTCTTCGTTGATCATGCGTTCGAAGGTCTGCTGCTTATCGCGGTTGAGGTCCTGCACAGCGGTGGTGTAGTCGATTTCACCGCGCACACGCTCCGGGCAGTCGGCCTCGACAAAACGGTAGCCGGGCTCGGTGATATAGGTGTCGCAGATTTCCCGGCGCAGGTCGATCAGCTTGTCCTTGCTCTGGCCCTTGTCCATCAGGAAGAACACGTCGGTACGGTTCAGCGCCTTCACGGCCTGCATCGTGATGTAGTCGGGGTTGCCGGCGCCAATGCCGATGATCAGGATGCGTTTCATGGGTTGCTCTCAGTGCGGGGCGTGGATTTTGCCATGATCAACGCATCAGGCGTGAGTTTCCAGGCGCAGGCGCCAGACCGCGTTGAAACGCAGCTCGGTGCGCGACAGCGGTTCGACATCGATCAGGTAGAACATCGATACTGGAAATTGCATGACGTACAGCATTGCAGCGCGGATGACCAAGGGATGTGTAACGGCCACCACATGGCCGGGTTGGCACTCCAGTGACCTCATCCATTCGCCCACGCGCGCGCAAATGTGGTCCACCGACTCGCCGCCATGGGGGGCGCTGGCGCTGTCGGTGAGCCAAGTCATCAATTCATCGCGATCAAGCTGGGCAGTGTCCTGCCCCTTCCAATGGCCAAAATCGCCATCGCGTAACGCGGGCTCAACCACGGCGTGGTCACCGAACAGCGTTGCCGTCTGGCGAGTCCGCGCTTCGGGCCCGCATATCAGGCGCACACTTTTGCGGAACCGATCCGTCAGTGACAGCCGCGCATTCTGCCAATCCATCAGTAACGACTCGTCATCGGGAAACCGCCCCTGCTTTTGCATGGGGGTCACGGCATGACATACGAGAGTCAATCGGGTTGCTTGCATAGGCACCTCACTCTGTTCAGGGACGCGGTGGAGGGAAAACGGCGCCGTATTTCAACCTGTCACAACGAACAGGCAAAGGACTGTGACACATGACGGCTCCCCGCATCAGCGGCTGTAACCCTTCGTATTAAGTGGATACGGAACACCTTCGTACAGAAAAGCCACGAAAATTCGCCACAGAAGGCGCGCTTTTCATAACGATAGACGGAGACTTCCATGACGATCCCGGCAGCCACGAACCATGTTCCACCCTCATCTTCGCAACAAACGCCAACAGGCACCTTTGCGTGGCCGGTCAACCCGGATGAAAGGCTGAAGTATGACATCGCTCAGCAGCCGGAAAATCCTGGTCGATCCGAGCCCGTTTCAAGACGCGCACCAAGTTCGCCTCAATTTCTGCTCACTCAAGGACACGTCAGCACGTTGGTGGAAAAGAGTGATGCCGAGCTGGCACAGCAGCTCAGCGCGGCATTGATGGGCCAGGTCGCTGAGGAGCTCACAACCAACAGACAGTCACTCACCGCCCCGACCCTCACCCAGGTTCCGCCTTTTTCCAGCTTCGGCCAAGCGTGGGCACGTTTTAACCAGGCGCTCAGGGCAGAGCCGTTTGCAACCTTTGCCAAAGCCCATCACATCGACCTGTCCAATTTCAGCTGGAACCCTCAAGAGGGAACCATGACGTGCATGATCAATGACTCCCCCAACAGCTTCACGGAGTTCACCCCTGGCTGGTCACAGGCATCGGCGGACGTCGCCGCAGAGGCCAGAGAGCTGGGCGCCCCGTCGACGACCTGGTTCCGCTACACCGGCGAACACACGCCTCCCAGTTACCTGGTCGGAGACTTCTACGCTATCGCTAGAACCGAGCTTACGCGCGATCCGCGGGCCGTGATCGCGGCACTCCAGCAAGCCGACACATTCCCCTCTCTGGTCATCCCCAACGGCCCCCTGCCATTGGACATCTCGCAACAGACCTTGCGCGCCAGGCAAGCACAACGCAGCGCGAAGGAGACGATCACCCAAGCCACCTTTGAACGCAGCGGTACACTTGCCGACTCCAGTCGCACACCGACGCCCGCCGAACGCGTCGAGGCGGCTGATCGGGAAGTGGCACGGGAGTGTGCCAGAATCCTCACGAGGATCGGATATCAAAGGCGCATCGATGATCAGTCGCTAACCTTTCTCCCCTTCTTGAATGTGCCTGACGACTCAACCTACGCACACACACGCGAGGCGTTCGGCAAATGCTTCTCCAGCCCCGCTTTCCTGGCGTTTGCGAAAGAACATAATCTCGAGGTGTCATCCTTGTTTATCCACTTGCCGACAGGCCAGTTGGAAGGCTACGTACGAAACCCTGATGGCAGCCGTAAATCGATTGTTTTGCGCACGTCGACTTGCCCCCAATGGGCGGCCCTCGAACCCGACATTTCAAGCGCGGCCCGCAAATATGGGAGAAGCGGCTCGGTCTACGAGGGGCCCGTTCGTACCCAGCAAGCGCTGGATCTCTCTATGATGCTGGACTTTTACGGCGTGACTCGGGAAACCGGCTCAGAGCAGAAGTGGCTCGAACAAGTCGCAGGGCTCATCCGCGATGGCTTCCCCTCCTTGAAAAAAAACAACCCTTCTGCTGACACCTCGCGTGGGATTCGCGAACTGCAGCAGGCAGCCCTACAAACACTTGCAGGCATCACAACCCCTCCAACACCTACTGTCGTTCAAGCGCCTGCGCCGGTAACCACCGCCAAGCCGCCCGTCGCCAGCCCCGTGAGCGACATCGCCCACCGTCTGTTTAACGCAAAGCCCGGGTTGCAATCGGTCGTATCGGGATTACTCAAGGACGCCATCGATGCGTCATTGAACCTCGACGTGGAGCAGTTGGCGTTCGCCGTTCCCGATCCGGACAATCCAGGTGAGCACATTGAAACACCGCTGATGGAAATGATCATCAGCCATGTCGCTGGAGGCGCCGCGCCGGTTTTCGACAGCGCTGGCAAATTCGTCGATACGCGCGAGGACGTGATCGCCCGTACCGGCAAACCTGCGGGTACTGCACTTCCTATCGATAGGTCAGCGCTACAGAAGGCTATGAGCGAGTTGCCCGGCAAGCTGAACGAAACGCTTCGAGCGGCAAAGATCACGTATTGGAATGAGCCGCCGTTCAATGAGCCGGCCCCTGGGCTGAGTGCCGACACAGCGCTCAGTGTCACCCCGATTTACGCGGGTAGTCGGCGGTCAATGCTCGGCCAACTGCTGCACAGCAACCTGCGCCTGGCCAGTTTAAAATCTCCAGGTCTCAATGACATACAGCGCGAAACACTGGATACGGTAGCAAGGTTTCCCCACGGGTACCTCAACCCCACAGACAACTCCAAGACAACCATTCACTTCATGGTCCGCACTGACCCGGCCAACCCAGACAGCCCGAACGTTCAAACCCCTAACCTGTTCATCGAACGCAAGGCTGGGGATCGCACCCTCGCAGTGCTGATGTGCGAACCCAGCGGAAAGGTTACCCCTTATGCTTCCCTGGATGCTGCCCAGCAGGCCTGGGAACAGCAAAACCCCGAGGCGCAACCACCGACCCGCACCAACAAGCCCAGCCTGAAAGCCTTCGACGCTGATGCGTTCTACCTGCAAGCGAACGTCATGATTAACAACGGGGACGCCAACGCCGACACTGATCCCGCGCTGATCGTGGCGCGACCATCCCAAGAGTCCGGGCTCAAGCGTCCCGAATGGTCGAAAACCGCCTCGGATGCCAATCGCTTTATTTACCATGACCTGCTTCTGGAGATGGCGGGCTTCGAGCGCCGGCACAAGGGCAAGAGCTTTGGCAGTGATATTCCGGACATTAGCACTTATATCCAGGAACAGATCAAAGCCCTCAACCCTCCACCCTTTCACTATGACATCAAGGATCTGGAAGTCATCTTTCACACTCCCTATGGCGCCCCGGCCAGCGGATTCGGATCAACCCAAACCACCACCCTGCCCTTCACCGAAACCTTTGTACGCAACCTTTCAGGATTACCAAAAGGTCGGGTGGAGGTGCGTCACAAACCGACGGGCATTCATCTAGCCAAGCTCGGAAAAGAGGGCGAACTGGGTAAGCTGATTCAGCAAATCGATGCCGGCAAGAACTACCCCGAATTAGTCAGGCGCGAGCTGCTCGACGATCCTGAAAAAAAAACCAGGCGCCAAGCGCTGTTCGCCGAGCAAGTCCCGATTGAACTGAAAATGAGGGCCCTGGAACTGACGGCCAAAGGCGAGGCTGGCTTCGATAACGCCATGGGTTTTCGTTACCTCCAGGCAATACTGGATCCAACGCCAGGGAAGAAGTTCGTCAATGGCAACGAAATCACCGTGCGCCCGTTGGCGCTCATGCGCCTGCCCGGCGCGGTGCCCGATGTGGTCGAAAACATGTTCCTGATCGAACCCAAAGACACCACAGTCGGCCCGCACATTCTTTATCGCCCGTTGAATTCCAGCGCCCCTCTGCTGCAGTTTCCTTCGCGCCAGGCGCTAATGGAGTCTGTCCAGACACAGAAGGAGCTACAAAAAGACATTCTTGCCTGGCTGCCTGATGAGACAACCCGCGCCGTCTACAGGCACGATGGCTTTCGCGAACCGCATATGCCGACATATACGCCCGTGTTCACGCCTGCGCCGCCCACACTGGCGACTCACGACCTGTCGTCCGAGCTGCAAACCGGGCAACTGATGAGCTACTTGTATGAAGCAAATTCAAGGGCGCTGACATCGCTGGCCAAACACCAAGCCGTATCCAACGGGGAAAGTCGCTGGGAAAGGATTAAAGAAGGGGCAGGCCTATTACTCAATACGGCATTTCTGTTCATGCCAGAGAGTGCCTTTTTAATCGGTATGCCGTTTCAGGCAGACAGCATCATAAGTGATATCAAGACGCTTGCCGGGAGCAGGGAAGGAAACAAAGAAGCAGCCGCAACAGATTTATTCATCAACATAGCGATGTTAATGCTTCACCTCGCAAGAGCACACCCCACTCAAACCTCCGCACGTACTGGAGTCGCGGCCATTCATACGGTACCGCAGGAAAAACGCGTAGGTGATTTACCGGCGGCGCCTTCGCCTGAGTCAGCATTACGTGAAGTGATTCGGTTGGGCGGTCCATGGAGGGGTTTCAAGGCCATCGATGGCGACATACAAACCTTCGAGGATATTTACAAAGGCGCCCCACGGCTCAATATATTCGGACATGGGACTGAACCGGCCACCGGAGAGCCCGCGAAAGTCGTAGGCGCAAACGGCAAGTTCTATTCGGCGCAAGACATCGTCAATAAACTTCGTGCGGAAAAAATTGACTTCAGCAAATATAAAAACATTGTGCTTCGCGTCTGCTATTCCGGCGCAAACGGCCCGAACTCGCTGGGTGATGAAATCTCCAACCTGACCAACATACCCACCAAGTCATTCGCAGGTCCTGTGCACATGGATTATTTTTTGGGCAAAGACCCAATAGGCCTGTTCAAAACGTACTATCGGGAATTCAAAGCGAAATACCCCACGCTTTCTCCACGCGACATAAAGTTACTCGCTGATTCGAAAGTGAGGTTGGATTTTGCCAAGAACAACCACCTTAATACGGTGGAAAAGACATCAGGAACGCTGCTGCGATTCAATATTGGCACCCAGAAAGAGCCTGAGATGGTTCAAGAACTTGTCGATTACCGGCCACATTACTCCTACCCTGCCCTGCACGCGGCCCACGTGTTGCCAGCCAATTCAACCCGGTAGCCTGTTGCGGCAGGTTTGCCAACACAACCCTGCCGTTTGATTACCAAGATGCAAACACGGCGTCAGGCCAGCGCCGTTTTCGCAGACGCCACCCTAGGCGTGGCACCGACCACGAAGTCCTCCTTGCGCAACAGCACCAGCGCTACCAACGACACCACCCCGGTCGCTACATAGAAATACCACGGCGAAGTAATGTCGCCTGTCACCTTGATCAACCAAGTGGAAATCAACGGCGCACTGCCGCCAAACACCGCGACGGGCACGTTATACGCCACGGCAATCCCAGTGGAGCGAATCCGCGTCGGCAACAGCTCACTCATCAACGCATAGGTTGACGACGCGTACAGCCCGAACAGAATCGCCACCGCCATCAACGGCGCGAAGAAGGTCGCCGGGGTGGCGGTCGGGGCGGATTTGAACAGCCAGAACATCGCCAGGGTCGCCAGCGTGCCGATCACCATCAGGAACGGCTTGCGCCCGTATTTATCGGTAAAGGCCCCGCCAAACGGCATCACGAAAGCCGCCGAGAAGCTGGCGACGAACACATAGAGCAAGGTGGTGCCGCTGTCGAACTTGAGGATCTTGGCCATGTAGGTCGAGGCGAAGGTCAGCACCAGGTAAAAGATCGAGCTGTGCAAGGTGATGATAAAGAACACCAGGGCAATCGCCCGCTTCCACTGCCAGACCTCACGCAGCGGCGCCCGCGAAGTTTGCCCGGCGCGTTGCAGGGCGAGGAACTCGGGGCTGTCTTCGAGCTTGAGGCGAATGTACATGGAAATAAAGCCCAGGGGCGCGGCGATCAGGAACGGTACGCGCCAGGCCCATTCCTGCATGACCTCGGCGCCCAGCACCCAGGTCATGCCGTTGGCCACGGCGCCACCGAGCAGCAGGCCGAGCACGGCGGTAACCATCAGCCAACAGGTGGCAAAGCCACGGCGACCGGGGCCGGCGTATTCAGAGATGAAGCTGGTGACGGTACCGATTTCGCCGCCCGCCGAGAAGCCCTGCACGCAGCGCACCAGGATCAACAGGATCGGTGCGGCGATGCCCAGGCTGGCGTAGGTCGGCAACAGGCCCAGCATCACCGTGGAGCCGGTCATCATCACCAGCGCCATGATCAGGGTTTTGCGCCGGCCGATCTTGTCTGCCAGCGGGCCGAAGAACAGCCCACCCAAAGGGCGGATAAAAAAGCTCAGCGCAAACGCAGCAAAGCTGGCCAACAGGCTGGTGGTGGGGTCATCGGAGACGAAGAACGCCTGGCCGATATAGACCGCGAGAAAGCCATAGACGCCGTAGTCGTACCACTCGATCAAGTGGCCGGAGGTGGCGCCCAGAAACGCACGGCGGCGCTTGCGGACGGTGTCTTGTGCGGGATTGCCCATCGTGGGGACTCCTTGTCTGATTATCGATCCATGTTAAAGCGCGGCGATACTCGCGGTTTGCAGCCAATGCCGCAAGTCGGTCTTGAGAATCTTGCCGTAGCTGTTCTTCGGCAAATCGCTGCGCCACACATATTTTTTCGGCTTTTTGAACGAGGCCATGCGCGCCAGGAACCACGTCGTCAGCTCGCCTTCGTCCAGCGGCTGGCCGCTGCGGGTCACCACGAAGGCCACCACCGACTCACCCCATTGCGCGTCGGGCTCGCCCACCACGCACACTTCGAACACCTCGGGATGCTGGGCCAGCACTTCCTCGACTTCACGGGGGTACACGTTGCTGCCGCCACTGATGATCACGTCCTTGGAGCGATCCGTCAGGGTCAGGTAGCCGGCCGGGTCGAGGTAGCCGATGTCGCCGGTCAGCAGCCAACCGTCCACCAGCGTCTGGCGCGTGGCCTGCGGGTTGCGCCAGTAGCCCTGCATCACCGTGGCGCCACGCACCGCGATTTCACCGCGCTCGCCGGTGGGCAGTGGCTGGTGCTCGGCATCGAGAATGCGGATCTCGACACAGGCTTGCGCGTGGCCCACCGAGGCGGCCAGGGTGGCCCAGTCGGGGCGCTGGCGCTCGGCGATCAAGGCGCGGGGCAAGACGCTGATGGTCATCGGGCTCTCGCCCTGGCCGTAGATCTGCACCAGCCGCGGGCCGAAGGTGTCGACTGCTTCACGCAGGTCGGCGAGGTACATAGGGCCGCCGCCGTAGACGATGGTCTTGATGCCGGCGCCGTGATAATCCTGGCGCCGGGCCTGTTCGACCATGCGCTTGACCATGGTCGGCGCAGCAAACAGCGACACCTGGCCCATGTGCTCGGCCAGCCCGAACAGCTCGGCGGCATCGAAGCCATGGGAGGCCGGCACCACATGGCGGGCGCCGCAGCGCACATGGATGAAGTTGTACAGGCCGGCGCCGTGGGACATGGGCGCGGCATACAGCGCCGCATCGTCGGCGCTCACTTGATCGACATCCGTGGCGTAGCACAGCGACATGGCGATCAGGTTGCCGTGGGACAGCATCACGCCCTTGGAGCGCCCGGTGGTGCCAGAGGTATAGAACAGCCAGGCGAGGTCGTGATCCTGGCGGGGCACCGGCTGTTCCAGGCTGGGCCAACCATGGCTGGGCGGCAGCGGGTGGCCGTCCAATTCCGTGCAATGCGCGGGCAAATCCCGCGATGAAAACACCTGGCCGCCGTCGGTAAAGATCAACCGCGCCTCGGCATTATCGGCAATCCACGCCGCTTCGCTGGGGTGCAGCTTGGCGTTGATCGGCACCGCCACCCCGCCCATCCACCAGATGGCGTAGAGCAGTTCCAGGTAGTCGCAGCTGTTTTTCATCAGCAGCGCCACCGCGTCTCCCGGCACCAGGCCATGCTGCTCCACCAGGTGCGCGGCGCGTTGGCGCACGTGGGCGGCGAAGGTGGCGTAGTCGGCCACTTGCACGCTGCCGTCGAACAATGCCGGGCGTTGCGGGGCCCGACGCTGGGTGTCGTGCAGCCAGTTGGCAATGTTCATGACTCAGCTCCGGCGTGCCTGCAGGACCGAGGCGTAGTTGGCCACCGCCATGCCGCCCATGTTGAACACCAGGCCGAACTCCGGGTTGGGCACCGCCAGGCCAATCGGCTCGCCGGTCAATTGCCGGAACGCCAAGGCATGCATGGACACCCCCGTGGCGCCGACGGGATGTCCCTTGGCCTTGAGCCCGCCGGAAAGGTTCACCGGCAAGCGCCCGCCGGAGCGCACCACCCCGCTGTCGAGCACGCGATGGCCTTCGCCCTTGGGCGCCAGGCCCATGGCTTCATAGATCAGCAACTCGGCAATGGTGAAGCAGTCGTGCACTTCGGCGAAGCTCAGGTCAGCCAAGGTCACATTCGCCCCGCGCAGCGCTGCATGGATCGCGCGTTGCGGGCCCTCAAAGGCGAGGATGTCACGCTGGGCGATGGGCAAGGTGTCGTTGACCTGGGTCATCGCCCGGATTTGCACCTCGCGACGGAACGCCCGCGCACGTTTGGGCGAGGCGAGGATGATCGCGGCTGCGCCATCGCTGATCAGTGAGCAATCGGTCAGGCGCAGGGAGTCAGCCACGAACGGGTTGCTTTGGGACACGTTGTTGCAGTGTTCGAAATTCATCTCCCGATGCATCTGCGCCAGCGGGTTGGCCATGGCATTGGAGTGGTTTTTGGTAGCGATGGCCGCCATCGAGCCCAGCGGGCAGTGGTAACGCTCGGCGTATTGGCGGGCGGCGCGGCCGAACAACTGGGGGAAACTCAGGCCGGCTTCGGCCGGGTCGTTCTGGTAGCCGGCCCCGGCCAAGGCTTGGGTGACCGCGGCAGTGCTGGTGTGGGTCATCTTCTCGGCGCCCACCACCAGCACCAGCTCAGCGCTGCCGGAGAGGATCGCATTGACCCCCGCCTGAATCGCCGCCGAGCCGGATGCACAGGCGTTTTCACAGCGAGTAGCCGGTTTGAAGCGCAGCCCGGGGTCGGCTTGCAATAGCAATGAGGCGGCAAACCCGTCGGGCACCAGCCCCGAGTTGAAATGGCCGAGGAACAACGCATCGATTTGCGACGCGTCAATCTCGGCGTCGCTCAGGGCTTCGCGGGTCACCTGGACGATCAGGTCTTCCAGCGTCGTGCCTTCCAGGCGACCAAAGCGGGAGTGACCAGCGGCAACAATGGAGACGCAATCAGCAGGCATAATCAATTTCTTCTGTTCTTGATTCGGACTTTACTTACAATGACCCACCCCTGATCGTGCGCCAATTCGTGTAACTACTTACACGGGTAAGTAGCGCCCCAGGGCATTGAACAACGAGGCAGGATGCCCCATGACCGCGCTAGCCCAGCAATTTCCCGACCTCGAACGCCTGGCGTTCAAGCTGTCCCCTGCCCCGCAGATCGTCACCAGCGACCGCGTGATTCTCGACTGCAACGACGCTTTCCTGAAGCTGTTCGGCTATACGCGCGACGCACTGGTCAACCAGCTGACCTTGCTGATCTACCCGTCCCAGGCCGACTACCACGCCATCGGCAAGCGCAGCCATGATTGGCTGCTCGACAGCGACAACGGCTTTTATTCCGATGAACGCTTCATGCAGCACCACAATGGCGAAGTGTTCTGGGCCAAGTCCCACGGCTACACCCTCACCCCCAAAGACCCGTTCAAGCTGATGATCTGGCACTTCGAACGCCTGGACCGCATGCACCAGGGCACCGGCGACCTCACGCCCCGGGAGCGGGAAATCGCCATGCACATCGTCAACGGGTTCAAATCCAAAGAAATTGCCCTGCGCCTGGCGATCTCCCACCGCACCGTTGAGGTGCACCGGGCGCGGTTGATGAAGAAATTGCAGGCCAAGACGGTGGTGGAGTTGGTGTCGAAGATCATTATGGTGGCCTGACCGATAACGGCTGTTTAACCGATGCCCCGCCATCCAAATGTGTGGGCAGCCCCAATGCCGCACAGTTAAGCGAACGCAATGCCCAACGCAACGAAGATCAAATGTGGGAGCTGGCTTGCCTGCGAAAGCGGTCGTGCAGTAATAGATGCAGTGACTGAAACGTCGTCATCGCAGCATAGGTATCTACACAACTGTGCAGTTCGCCGCAGCCACCGGTAACTACGATGCGAAGCGAGCCGCTCTTGATCTGCTTTTGATCTTGATCTCAGGCGCCCCGTTAAACCACGCTGGCCGAACGCAGGCTTGAATTCGTGGGTAACCCGGCAGGACGCCGGGTTAGCCGTCCTGGGCCAAGGATGGCCCATGACGGCGGCCCACGGATTCAAGCCGGAGTGAGGGCACACCGAGCCTAAGCGAGGTGCCGAGTGGTGGGGCAAGAGCGTTTTGCTTACTTTTGCGCTTTTCAAAAGTGAGCCGCTGTAAAAGCGGAACCATAAGCAGCCATGACCTAAATAATGGATATGTACACGGTCTGATCCAAGATTATGGTCGGCTCTCAGGCCGCCTTCGCAGGCAAGCCAGCTCCCACAGTTTGATCGTGGGGTATCAGCTAGAGAAGCGTCGGCTGGCAGGCCGTCATCTCAGGCAAGCCAGCTTCCATATTTGGATTGAGGGGCGTCAGGTAGACAGGCGTCGGCTGTCTGGGCCGCGTAGCTGAAACGTTCAACCGAGCACGTCCATACAATTCCCCACCGCCCTGCCCCCCTAACCTCACGGCTTTCGAACCCTCAGAAGCGCTGGAGAACGGGCATGGGTAACACAGCAACCAAGGTATCGCTGGCATTGACGCTGCTGGCAAGTGCGATGATGAGCAACGCGTTTGCCGCCACCCCGAACGTGGCCGTGGCGCCGCAGTACGACACCAGCCATGTGTATGTGGCACCGGCCGATGTGGACCGTTTTGCCCAGAGTTTCCTCGCCACCTTCGGCGGCAAAAGCACGCCCCAGGTCGTGGTCAACGTGCTGCCGGTGCCGAGCAGCACCACCTCGCAATTGCTCCAGACCCCGGCGGGCACCGTGTCGTTGTTCGGCTTTACCACCCCCGTGCCTCACCCGTTCGGCCAGGAACGCAACGGCTATCTGGTCAAGGACATGGACGTGGCCCTCAAGGCCGCGCGTGAAAATGGCGCCGACGTAATCGTCAGCGATTTCCCCGACCCCATCGGCCGTGATGCCGTGGTGCAATGGCCGGGCGGTGTGAACATGCAGCTCTACTGGCACACCAAGACCCCGGATTACGCCGCCTTCGACACCGTGCCGGAAAACCGTGTGTATGTGTCCAACGACAGCGCCGAGCGGTTTATCAAGGCATTCCTGGGTTTCTCCCACGGCAAGGTAGTGAGCGACGACAAGCACGCCCCTGGGGTTGATGTCGGCCAGGCCGGCGGCCACTACCGCCGCGTCGAGATCGAATCGCCGTTCGGGCGCATGGCGGTGATGGTCACCAACGGCCAACTGCCCTACCCGTTCGGCCACGACACCACCGGTTACCAGGTCAACGACCTCGCCGCCACCCTGGGCAAGGCCACTGGCTCTGGCGCCACAGTGCTGGTGCCGGCGTTCGACAGCAAAGGTCGGCGCAGTGCGTTGGTGGAGTTCCCGGGCGGTTATGTCGCAGAAATCCACCAACTCAGCGCGGCAAAATGATTCGTCACGCAGGCTGGAGCCTGGCTGTGCTGTGGCCGTTGCTTGCTGGCAGCGTGCAGGCCGACGACCAGCTGGTACGCCCGGCGATCAAGGCCAACCGCTGGCAGGAAGACTGGTCTGTGCTCAAGGACCCGGCATTGCGCACACAACCGCTGGACAACCTCAAGTACATCCCACTGTCCGCCGCCAACCCGTTCACCTACTTGTCGTTGGGCGCCACCTTGCGTGAACGCTTCGAGATGAACGACGCCAGCGGGTTCGGCGTGCGGGATGTACCGCGTGACCGCTACCTGATCCAGCGCTTTCAGGTGCACGCCGACTTGCACCTGAACGAACACTGGCGGCTGTTCACCCAGTTGGAAGATGTGCGGGCCTATGACAAGACCACCATTGGCGGTGCCGACCAGAACCGCGTCGACCTGCGCCTGGCCTTTGCCGAATACGTGAAGACCTTCAGCGCTGGCACCTTCAAGGCACGGGCTGGCCGCCAGGATTTCGCCTTCGACTTGCAGCGTTTCATCTCGTCACGGGACGGCCCGAATGTGCGGCAGTCCTTCGATGCGTTGTGGGCGGACTGGGAAACGCCGCAATGGCGCTTCATCGGGATCGCCAGCCAACCGGTGCAGTACCAGGATGGCCGGCATTTCGACGACAAGTCCAACAGCGACGCGCGCTTCCACATGCTACGAGTCGAGCGGCTGGTGGGCGGCACCAATGAGCTGTCGGCCTATTACGGCGTGTACGAGCGCAGCGCCGCCCATTACCTGGACGCCGACGGCGAAGAGACGCGCCAGTTGCTGGACGCCCGCCTGGGTGGCGCAGCCCAGGGTTTCGACTGGGACGTCGAAGCCATGCTGCAACGCGGCTCGGTGGGCAGCAAGACGATTCGCGCCTGGGCCGGTGGCAGCCGCACCGGCTACACCTTTGACACGCTGGCCTGGAAGCCGCGTATCGGCCTGCAACTGGATATCGCTTCCGGTGACCGCCAGGCCGGTGACGGCCGGGTCGGCACCTTCAACCCGCTGTTCCCCAATGGCTATTACTTTTCCCTGGCGGGCTACACCGGCTACAGCAACCTGATCCACGTCAAGCCGTCGATCACCGTCAAGCCCCTCGCCAAGCTCAGCTTGCAAACCGCCGTCGGCCTGCTGTGGCGGCAGACCACCGCAGACGCCGTCTACACCCAGCCCAACCTGGCCGTGGCTGGCACGGCGGGCCAAGGCGAGCGCTGGACCGGCGCCTACGGCCAACTGCGCACCGACTACGCCTTTACGCCCAACCTCAGCGGTGCGGTCGAAGCGGTGCACTACGCGGTCGGCCAGACGCTGCGTGATGCCGGTGGGCACGACAGCAATTACCTGGGCATGGAGCTCAAGTTCAGTTGGTGAGACAAGCACACCCATACAAGCCTGGGCTCAGGTTTACGGCAATAGTGAGGCGGTTTTTACACCGCCCTTTTTCAGCCCTGCAAGGAGTTTCAGATGAGCACATTCGTTGCCAAAGACGGTACCCAGATCTACTTCAAGGACTGGGGCAGCGGTAAGCCCGTGCTGTTCAGCCACGGCTGGCCGCTGGATGCGGACATGTGGGAATACCAGATGGAATACCTGAGCAGCTGTGGCTTTCGCACCATTGCCTTTGACCGTCGTGGTTTTGGCCGCTCGGACCAGCCATGGACCGGTAACGACTACGACACCTTCGCTGACGATATCGCCCAGTTGATCGAACACCTTGACCTGCAGGACGTGACCCTGGTGGGCTTCTCCATGGGTGGCGGTGACGTGGCGCGCTACATCGCCCGCCACGGCAGTGCCCGTGTCGCCGGCCTGGTGTTGTTGGGCGCGGTCACGCCGATCTTCGGTCAGCAAGCCGACTACCCCCAAGGCGTGCCAGGCGAGGTGTTCGATGGCATCAAGGCCGGCCTGTTGAAGGATCGTGCGCAGTTCATCAGCGACTTCAACACGCCATTCTTCGGTCTCAATAAAGGCCAGCACGTTTCGGAGGGTGTGCTCAGCCAAACCCTGCAGATCGCCATGCTCGCGTCGCTCAAATCCACCGTGGATTGCGTCACGGCGTTCTCGCAAACCGACTTCCGCCCGGACATGGCCAAAATCGACGTGCCGACCCTGGTGATCCATGGCGACGGCGACCAGATCGTGCCGTTCGAAACCACCGGCAAGGTGGCTGCTGAAATGATCAAGGGCGCGCAACTGAAGGTGTACAAGGATGCGCCTCACGGGTTTGCCGTGACCCACGCTCAACAGCTCAATGAAGACCTGTTGGGATTCCTGAACCGTTGACATCTTGATGCCCCTGTAGGAGCGAGCTTGCTCGCGAAGAACGTCAACGATAACGCGTGCTTGCTGAATGAACGCGGCGCCTATGCGTTTTTCGCGAGCAAGCTCGCTCCTACAGAAGGCAGAAGGCCGGGCGAGCCAGGCCTTTTTTGTTCAGGCAAAGCGCTGGCTCAGCACCAGCCGCCCCGGCCCTGCGATCAGCACGCTGGTAAAGATGATCAACAGCAGCCAGCCGAACTGCCCTTCGAACAACGTCCACTCCGGGTGCACCACCAGCAACGCGATGACCAGCACCGCCAGGATCGGCAGGCACGCCAGGCGCACCAGCACGCCCGCGACGATCAGCAGCGGGCACAGCACCTCGGCAAAGATCGCCAGCAGCAACGTGACATGGGCGCCCAGGTGAAACGGGTCCTCGATCAGCTTCAATTGCTCGCTGTAGTGGAGCAACTTGGGCAACCCATGCACCCACAGCAGGAACAACGCCCCGCTGACCCGCAGGAACAACAACCCGATATCCTGATTTCTCGCTTCGTTCATACGCCACCTGTGTCCGTCAAAAATGAGCGGCAGCCAGTGTGTCCGAAGCCACGCCGACGCACTTGCAGGCTTGTGCTGAAAGCCTGCGTTTGCATTGCCCGAAGAACCCGGCATGATCTTGCTGAACTGCCGACCCCGCGCTACGGTCCCAACCCATACGCTCATCGCTACAGGAACTTTTCCATGACGCTTCCCCAAGAAATGACCCTGATCGAAATCACCACCCCTGGCGGGCCCGAGGTCTTGCAGCCGCGCAGCGCCGACGTGCCAGTGGCCGGGCCAGGCGAGATTCTGATTCGCGTGCACGCCGCCGGGGTCAACCGCCCAGACGCCTTGCAGCGCGCGGGTAAATACCCGATGAAGCCCGGCATGAGCCCGATTCCGGGGTTGGAAGTGGCCGGTGAAGTGGTGGCGCTGGGCACTGGCGTGAACGAATACAGCCTGGGCGACAAGGTTTGCGCCCTGACCAATGGCGGCGGCTATGCGCAGTATTGCGCGGTGCCGGCCAGCCAGGCGCTGCCGATCCCCGCAGGCATGGACTGGATTCAGGCCGCTGCCGTGCCGGAAACGTTCTTTACGGTCTGGGCCAACCTGTTCGGTCTCGGCGGTGCCCGCAAAGGCCAGCGCGCCTTGATCCACGGCGGCACCAGCGGCATCGGCACCACCGCGTTGATGCTTTGCCAGGAGTTCGGCATCCAGGCATTCGCCACGGCGGGCAGCGCCGACAAATGCGCGGCGATTGCCAAGCTCGGTGCCGAGCCGATCAACTACCGCGAACAGGCATTTGCCGAGGTCATCGCCAAACAGACCGATGGCAAAGGCGTCAACGTGATCCTCGACATCATGGGCGCCTCGTACCTCAACAATAACCTCAAGGCCCTGGGCATGGACGGCCACCTGGTGATCCTCGGTTTCCTCGGTGGCGCCAAGGCCAACGACGTTGACCTGCTGACCATCCTCGGCAAACGAGCGGTGATCACCGGCTCGCTGCTGCGGGCCCGCACGCGGGAAGAAAAGGCCGAGATTGCCCAGCAACTACGCGAACACGTGTGGCCGGTACTCAGTGCCGGGCGCTGCCTGCCGATTATCGACCAGGTCTACGCCTACACCGACGCCGCCCAGGCCCATGCGCGGATGGAAGGTGGGGATCATATCGGCAAGATTGTGTTGCGGGTGGAGTGAGGCATTTTTGATGTGCAGAGGGGTCGCCTAGATGCCAGTCCGTCAAGCGCAGATCCCTGTGGGAGCGGGCTTGCCCGCGAAGGCGGTGGGCCAGTCAACATACATGTTTGCTGGGCCGACGTCTTCGCGAGCAAGCCCGCTCCCACATTTGATTTTCATTGGTTTGAGCATCGCGTGTCACTGGTGTGCGGCATACACCGGATAATCCACATACCCCGCCTGTGTCCCGCCATACAAGCCTTCGGCCTTCAACGCATTCAACGGCCAGCCATTGAACAGCCGCTGGGGCAAGTCCGGGTTGGCAATGAAGGGCCGTCCAAAGGCGATCAAGTCCGCCAACCCGGCCTCTACCAGCCGTGCGCCGCGCTCGGCGGTGTAGCGCCCGGCGTAGATGATCCTGCCGCTGAAGGTGGCGCGCACGGCCTGGCGAAATGTGTCGGGCAGGTCGGGGGCGTTGTCCCAGTCGGCCTCGGCAATGGACACATAGGCGAGGCCCGACGCTTCCAGCACTTTGATCGCTTCGATATAGGTAAGGTGCGGGTCTTCTTCCACCAGGCCGATGTAGACCCGGTCCTGATCGGTGCCACTGAACAGCGGCGAAAAGCGCACGCCCAGGCGTTCGGGCCCCACCACTTTGCACACCGCTTCGACAATCTCGCGCAGCAAGCGCAGGCGATTGTCCAGCGAGCCGCCGTACTCATCCTCACGGAGGTTGGAATGGGCCGAGATGAACTGGTTAACGAGGTAGCCGTTGGCCGCGTGAATTTCCACGCCGTCGAACCCGGCGTCCAGGGCATTGCGCGCAGCCTGGGCGTAGTGCCCGACCAGCTCTTCGATTTCCAGCGTGGTCAAGGCACGCGGGACGGGTGGCTGCACCAGTTCCCCCCTACCCGGCCCGGTTTCAATGAAGGCTTTGGCTTGCAACGCCGGCAGCGCAGACGGGCCCACCGGGGCTCCACCGTCAGGTTGCAGCGCGTTATGGGACACCCGCCCCACGTGCCATAGCTGGGCGAAGATTACACCACCCTCGGCATGCACCGCTGCAGTGACTTTGCGCCAACCCTCGATTTGCGCCGGTGTATGAATGCCGGGCGTCCAGGCGTAGCCCTGGCCCCGAGGTTCGATCTGCGTACCCTCGCTGACCATGAACCCGGCACTGGCCCGCTGACGGTAATACTCGGCCATCAGGCCGGTGGCGATATTACCCGGCTGGGCGCTGCGCTGGCGGGTCAGCGGTGGCAGTACCACACGGTTGTTCAAGCGGTGATGCCCCAGCTTGATCGGGGTATTCAAGATGCAGTCAGGCACGGCGATATTCCAAATTCAGGACGAACGAAAACCGTGGCGACTCCTGGGAGTCGCCACCGCGTAGATCGGTTGATTAATTTAAGCGCAGAGTGTCAGCAGGGCCTTGGCCACTTCGCTGGAGCTGCCTGGGTTTTGCCCAGTCACCAGCAAACCGTCGACAATGACGAAGGATTGCCAGTCGGCGCCCTTCTCATACAGGCCGCCCAATTTACGAAACTCATCTTCAATCAGGAACGGCACGACCTCGGTCAACTGCACAGCGGCCTCTTCCGAGTTGGAGAACCCGGTGACGCGGCGGCCCTTGATCAACGGCTCACCGTTAACTGCCTTGACGTGACGCAAGGCACCCGGTGCATGGCACACAAAGCCAATGGGCTTGCCGGCCCGCTCGAAGGCTTCGATCAGCGCGATGGACACCGACGACTCCGCCAGGTCCCACAGCGGGCCGTGGCCGCCTGGGTAGAACACGGTGTCGAAGTCGGCGGCATTGACCGAGTCCAGCTTCACGGTGGTCGCCAGGGCTTGCTGCGCAGCCGGGTCTTTGCCGAAGCGCTCGGTCTGCTCGGTTTGCGCATCCGGTTCATCGCTCTTGGGGTCCAACGGCGGCTGGCCGCCGGCCGGAGAAGCCAGCACCACTTCGGCGCCAGCGTCCTTGAACGCGTAATAAGGTGCGGCGAATTCTTCGAGCCAGAAGCCGGTCTTGCGCCCGGTATCGCCAAGCTGGTCGTGAGAGGTCAGTACCATTAATACTTTCATTTTCCAGTGCCTCGATCGATGTGAATAACAGGGTTTTCAGGGCTGCCCAACAACTGTTGGGTCAGCAGCAGCGCCTCGGTGAACGGCGCGGTGGTACGGGTGATCTTGCCCATGACGCTGGTTCCCAACCATAGCGCATACAAACGCCTGGCCAGGCTTTCGGGGGCCTGCTCGAACCTGAGCGAGCCGTCTTCGACGCCGCGTTGAAGGGCCACGGCAAGCAAGTCGATGGTGCGCGAAGTACCGCGTTGCAGCGCCAGCCGCATGGGTTCTGACAGATCGGAGACCTCCGCCCCAAGCTTCACGGCCAGGCATTTGCCGGCGTCGGTGCAGCCGGTGTGGTTGTCGATCCAGCCTTGCCAATAACGCATCAGCTTGGCGTGGTGGGTCAATCCCGGCTGATCGAACAGCTGCTGCATGCCCTCGACGTAGTGGTCGAAATAGGTATCGAGTAACACCACGCCAAAGGCATCTTTGGAGTTGAAGTAGTGATAAAACGAGCCCTTGGGCACTTGCGCCGCTTGAAGGATTTCGTTCAAGCCCACTGCCGAAAACCCCTTGGCCCCGACAATGGATTGCGCCCGTTCAAGAATCGCTTGCCGCGCACTGCTGCTTGCGTTGCTCATGCTTGCCCCTCTGCGATTAGACCAGTCGTCTAGTGCGTTGGGCTCATGTTAGGCAGCGCGGCACTGGCTCACAATGTCATATCCGCAAGGATTCCGGACACGCACGAAAGTCGGTTGCCGTTTGCCCGGCACACGCCGACAATCGCCTCTCCCCTGCCCCTTGGAGAGATGCAATGCACAGCGTTGCGCTGATGGTTTACCCGAATTTCCAGTCGTTGAGCCTCAGCCTGGGCTCGGTGTTCGAGTGTGCCAACCTGCTGCGCGGCGAGCCGGCCTATGAGTTTCACCTGGTGTCGGAAAGCGGCGGCGCCGTGATGACCTCCCAGGGCTTTTCGGTGAACACCAGCGCGCTCCGCCCAGAGGGCTATGACACCTTGATTGTCAGCGGCTACCTGGAGTTTCGCCTGCCGGAAGCCAACCTGCTGGAACTGGTCAAGGCCGCGTCCGCGCAGTCGCGCCGGGTGGCGTCGTTATGCATGGGCATCTTTGTGCTGGCCGAGGCTGGCCTGCTGGCTGGCAAGCGCACCACCACCCACTGGATCCACGCACCCGCGTTTCGCAAGCGTTACCCGGATATTCGCCTGGAAGAGGACAAGTTGTTCATTGTCGACGGCCAGGTGTGGACCGGTGCGGGCATGAGCGCCGGGGTCGACCTGGCGCTGGCGATGGTGGAGGACGACCTGGGCAGCGACCTGGCCCGTCGCATTGCACGCAAACTGGTGATTGCCCAGCGCCGTGGCAGCGAGCAGTCGCAACTGTCGGCCTTGCTGGAACTGGACCCCAAGTCCGACCGCGTGCAGTTGGCCCTGGCCTATGCCCGTGAAAACCTCACCCATGATTTGTCGGTGGACGCACTGGCCGACGTCGCCCGGCTCAGCCCACGCCAGTTCAGCCGGGTGTTTCGCGAAGAAACCGGGCAGACCCCGGCCAAGGCCATTGAGGCCCTGCGGGTGGAAGCTGCGCGGGCAATGATGGAAACCAGCCGCCACCCGGTGGAAGTGGTGGCGCGCGAAACCGGGTTTGGTGATCGCGAGCGCATGCGCCAGGCGTTCCTCAGGGCCTTCGGGCAGCCGCCCCAGGCGATGCAGCAGGTGCTGTTCAACCCGGGCTAGGCCCGTGACGGCCTGACAGCCGACTCCTATCTACCTGAAGTGCCATGATCCAAATGTGGGAGCTGGCTTGCCTGCGATGGCGGCCTACCAGCCGACACTTACCTACCTGACACCCCGCGATCAAACTGTGGGAGCGGGCTTGCTCGCGAAGGCGGCCTGACAGCCGACCAGAATCTTGGATCAGACCGTGTACATATCCGTTATTTGGGTAACGGCTGCTTATGGTTCCGCTTTTACAGCGGGTCACTTTTGGAAAAGAGCCCCAAAAGTAACCAAAAGGGCTCTTGCCCCACCACTCGGCACCTCGCCTAGGCTCGGTGTGCCCGAACACAGGCTTGAATCCGTGGGCCGCCTCCACGCGCCATCCATGGCGCGGGGCGGCTAACCCGGCGTCCTGCCGGGTTACCCACGAATTCAAGCCTGCGTTCGGCCAGCGTGGTTTGACGGGGCGCTTAAGATCAAGATCAAAAGCAGATCAAGAGCAAGATCAAGAGCGGCTCGCTTCGCATCGTGGTTACCGCAGGATATCGATGCTCATCGAGAGAAAGCCCCAGCCCCTCAATGCAACGAAGCCCGGGTAATCAGGTAACTCACCAACTGCGGATCATCCTCCAGTTCAATCATCTGCACCGGACGCGGCAAGTTATCCAGCACGGTGCGCCAGAACGCCTGGGACACCTCGTCCTGATCATAGAAACGCACCAACCAATTGGCCGCGCCGCTGCACAGCACCTGGCTGGCAATGGCACGGCCGATGCCTTTGCGGCGGTAGCGCTTGAGGATGAACAGGTCAGCCAGTTCCAGGGCGTCGATGCCCGGCAGTTCGCTGCTTTCGATCAACAGGAAACCGGCGATATAGCCGTCTACCAGCAACAGGTTGGCGCTCCATTGCGGGTCGCTCCAGTAGCGGGCCAGGTGTTCGTCATGGATGTAGTAACGCCCATCGGCCTCGACATCTTCCTGTTCCCAGTCCGAAGACTCATAGGCGTAGTACTGGTAAAGATTGCGGATCAGTTCAGCTTCTTCAGGGCCGGTCTGGATCAATTCGACGGTGGTTTCAGGCATGGGGCTCTCGGTGGAAAAACGCAGGGCGCCATTGTTCACAAAAGTGCTACCCACGCCAATGGCCTGGCGAATCCTTTCTATTAGCTGAACCGATTGCAAATAGCGGTTGCCCTGGCCGAAATCCTGAAACATTTAGAATAAACTTCGCCGGTTTCCCCCTATTGCTCAAGGACACGTATTTTGACCAACGTCTGTACCGCCGGCCTGGATGTGGGCTTTGCCTCCCTGGATTACCTGCAAATCTTCATCCTTGGGGTGATCCAGGGCATTACTGAATTGCTGCCGGTGTCGTCCACCGCCCATATGCGCGTTGTGCCCGCCCTGCTCGGCTGGCAAGACCCCGGCTCGGCGTTTTCCGCGGCCATGCAATTGGCGGCGCTGGCGGCGGTAGTCAGCTATTTCTGGCGCGATGTGCGTCAGGTCACCACCGGCAGCATCAGTGCGGTGCGCCGGGGCGACTACAACGACCGCTGGTTCAAGCTCGCCGTGGCGATTGTGCTGGCAACCGTACCGATTGGCATCGCCGGCCTGGCGTTGTCGTCGACCTTGAATGCCTGCAACTCACCCTTGCGCGGGCTGATGGTGATCGGCATTTCCTGCGTGGTGATGGCGGTGCTGCTGGCAGTGGCCGAACTGCGTGCCCGGCATACACGCGACGTGAGCCAAATGCGCCTGCGCGATGCCTTGATTGTGGGAGTTGCGCAGATTGGCGCGTTGATACCGGGCGTATCGCGTTCGGGCTCTACGTTGACCGCAGCGCTGTTCCTGAATTTCAAACGCGAAGAAGCGGCGCGGTTTTCCTTCCTGCTGGGCCTGCCGGCCATCGCCCTGGCCGGTTTGAAAGAGCTGTGGGTATTGCTGCACGCCGACCTGCCCGCCCACGCCTGGCCCCATTTGATGTTCGGGCTGGTGGTGGCCAGCGTCTCGGCGTTCTTCGCGATCTGGGGCCTGATGAAGTTTCTGGAACGGTTCTCCACCTGGCCGTTCGTGATCTACCGTGCGCTGCTGGGGGTGTTTTTGATCGTGGCCGTCAGCACCGGCCTGCTTACCTGACGCTTGTAGGAGCGAGCTTGCTCGCGAAAAACGTCAACGATAACGCGGGCATTCTGTATGTTCGCGGTGGCCTTGGTTTTTTCGCGAGCAAGCTCGCTCCTACAGGTTATTGGCGGTCGGCCAGTGCTTCGAGCAAGTCGGCCGAGGGCACGAAGAACAGGCCGCCGGTCACCGCCGTGCTGAAGTCGAGCAAGCGGTCGTAATTGCCGGCCGGGCGGCCGACGAACATGTTTTCCAGCATCTGTTCCAGAGGCTGAGGCGAGCGTGCGTAGCCGATGAAATAAGTGCCGAATTCGCCCGCGCCTGGGCGGCCGAAGGGCATGTTGTCGCGCAGGATCTTCACTTCTTCACCGTCCTGGTCAGTGATCACTGTCAGGGCGCTGTGGGAGTTGCTCGGCTTGGCGTCTTCGTCCAGTTCGATGTCCGATAATTTGGTGCGCCCGATCACCTTCTCTTGAGCCTCCACCGTCAAGCCATTCCACGCGGTCATGTTGTGCAGGTATTTCTGCACCAGCACATAGCTGCCGCCTTCGAACTCAGGGTCTTCATCGCCCACCAGGGTAAACGCCTCGGCCTTGCGCCCCACCGGGTTCTCGGTGCCGTCGACGAAACCGATGATGCTGCGCATATCGAAGTAGCGAAAGCCCTGGACCTCATCGACCACCTTCACGCTATCACCCAGGGCCGCCATCAGCTGGGTCGCCAGCTCGAAACACAGGTCCATCTGCTCGGCACGGATGTGCAGCAGGATGTCGCCGGGGGTCGACACTGCCTTGCGCCCTTGCACACCGAACTCGCGAAACGGATGCAAGGCCGCCGGGCGCGGCGCGCCGAACAGGCGGTCCCAGGCATCCGAGCCAAACCCGCAAACGCAAGTCAGGTTGCCCGAGGGCACGCGCTTGCCTACCGAGCGCACCAGGCCTGCGATGTCGGCGCACCAGGCCCGCACGTTTTCAACCGCATCGGGCGCCAGGGTGGCGACCATGAAGATCGCGCTGCTGGTGATCGGGTGGCACACCGATTGTGGTTCGAGCGGGGGACGGACGGGGCAGGTTTTCATGGGCATTCCACAGGCTGAGGGCGGTGAACCCGCGCAGATTAGCAGATCATCGATGGCAACTGGCCCACACCTGGCGAATCAGGGCTTTGAGCTTGAGCGCCTCGGCCCAGCGATCGGTGAGTTCGCGGCCCTGTGCGTCGGTAATCGCATAGGGTGGCGGGCCCAACTCGCAAGTGAAGGACAAGCTCTGCGGACTGTCAGCGCGGCCCAGCCAGTGTTCGATCCCGTAGCGCCACCAGCCGGTAAACCGCTCGACCCACGGTTGGTGCTGGGGGAAATCCAGACCAACCTGCACCTGTTCGCTGCTGGCGATGCGGCCATGAAAGCCCCAGCTGTGACGCAGGATGGTGCGTATCTGTTCGTCGTCTTCCACACTGCCGGGCTCGGGCAACTCGCGGCCAACCACGTAGTGGGAAAGGTCTGCGAGCAGTTTCAGATCGGGCATCTGTGCCAGCAGATCGAGGGTGAACAATAGGTCGTTGGTGAGCCGGTAACGGTGGGTTTCCAGCAGGATCGGGAAGTCCACCTGTTCGGCCAGGCGTTGCCAGCCGTCGATCAGCCTGGCCGCCTCGGCCTGGGTACGCGGGCGCACGTCGGCTTGCAAGGTGAGGTGGTGACAGCCGTGACGGCTGATCACCTCCAATGCCCTGGCTAGATCTTCCACCGATTGCGGGAACAGTTGCCCTTCAATCTGCAAGCCCCTGGCCGTGGCCGCCGCGTGCAGGCGCTGCACCGATGCAGGTGCCCAGTAATGGTCGGTGATGCCGTCATAACCGGCGGCGGCGATGCGGTCCAGTTGCGCTTCGAGGCTGCCGGGCTCGGTTTGCATGGCCCACATCGATTGGAATACTAACAACTGGCGCATGGTCAGCCTCGCAATAACAGCTTCAGGGATACCTCAGGGTCGGCCAGGCTGGCCGGGTTGAGCGGGATTCGGGCAGTAATCAAGTGCTCGCACAACTTGATGTCCTTGGCTGCGCGGTTACCCAAGGCCCAACTGCAGGCGCCCTGCAAACGGTGATGGTCGTCCAGGTAGAACAGCAGCTGGCCGCCGTCTGGCAACTCCCGGCGAACCATCAGCGCAGTCATCACCCCGACGGTGTGCAAGCCCCACGCGTATTGATCGGACCAGAAACCCGGGATCGTCTCGAACGCCAACTCCTGCCCTAGCAGGTTCAACGCCGCGAGACGGCCCTGGGCTTCGGCGTTGCGCCAGGTTTCCTGGCGCTGATAAAGGCCCGCCAGGCGAAACTCGCACACATCCCCCGCCGCGTAGATATCCGCCGCACTGGTGCGCAACTGCGCGTCGACACGAATGCCCTGCCCGACTTCCAAGCCCGCCGCCGCGGCCAACTCGATGTTAGGCTGCATGCCAATGCCGACCACCACCAGGTCGCAGGGCAGCCGTTGCCCGTCGACCAGTTGCACGGCGTCGACGTGGATGCACTCCAGCGCGACGTTCAAACGCACATCCACACCCTGCTCACGGTGCAAGGCCAGCAACGCGTCACTGATCACCGGCGGCAAAACCCGCCTTGCCAACCGTGGCCCGGCTTCCAACAACGTAACCTCGCAGCCCAGGCCCCGCGCTGTCGCCGCCACCTCCAAGCCGATAAAACCACCGCCGACCACCACCAGCCTGGCGCCAGGCTTTAATTCATTGCGCAAGACCAACGCGTCATCATGGGTGCGCAGGTAAAACACGTTGGCCTGCTCTTGGGGCAAGCGTCGCGCCCGGCCTCCGGTGGCCAGCAGCAGGCCGGCATAGGTCAACCATTGGCCGTTGGCCAGTTGCAACCGGTGGTGCTGGGGCTCCAGGCGGCTGACCGGGTTGGCGGCGATATGCTCGACCCCGAGCGCCGCCAACTGCTGGCTGTCGCACAAGCTGCATTGCGCCAGGTCGCTCGAACCTTGCAGCAAGCCCTTGGACAACGGTGGCCGTTCGTAGGGCAGATGCGCTTCATCGCCGATCAGGATCAGGCGCCCGCTGTAGCCTTCTTCACGCAGGGTCAGTGCCGCACGGCCACCGGCATGGCCGGCGCCGACGATGATCAGGGGGGCGTTCATCCTTCGGCCGTGACGGCGAGCAGCACCCGCCCCGCATCCACCCGCACGGGGTAGGTCTTGAGGTTGACGCACACCGGCGCGCCCAAGGCCTTGCCGGAGCGGTAATCAAAGCGCCCGTTGTGCTTGGGGCACTCGATCACATGGTCCATCACCAGGCCGTCGGCCAGGTGGATTTTCTCGTGGGTGCACAGGCCGGCGGTGGCGAAGAATTCGTTATCGGCTGAACGGAACACCGCGTAGGTCTGCGCGCCGTGGTCGAAGCGCAGCACGTCTTCTGCTTCTATTTCGCCCACGGCGCAGACGTCGATCCATTGATCGTTCATACATTTATCTCCAATGACTGGCTCTTACTCTGTGGCGAGCGAGCTTGCTCGCGCTGGGCTGCGAAGCGGCCCTGGATTCGTCTGTACGGTGTAGGTCTGAAGGGTTATTGGGGCTGCTGCGCAGCCCAGCGGGAGCAAGCTCCCTCGCCACGGGTGGGGCGTTGGACGAAATAGCCGGGGTCGCTGCGCTGGCGCCAGATCGTCGGAATGATTTCCTGGTAGGCCTGCCACAAGTTGGCATACGGCGGCGGGCAGTCGCTGCGGATCTCTTCGTGCAGTTGACTGAGCGCGTGGTAAGGCACCATCGGGTACATGTGGTGTTCGAGGTGGTAGTTCATGTTCATGTAGATAAAGCGCAGCACGCGGTTCATGTAGATGGTGCGGCAGTTACTGCGGTGGTCGAGCACATCTTCGGCCAGGCCCACGTGTTGGCTGATTCCAAACAGGTAACCGAGCCAGGCGCCATAGAGGCTGGGCAGGCCCACCAGCATCAGCGGCAACCAGCTGTGCAGGTACAGCGCGGTGCCGATGATCAGGGCGTAGAGGCCGACCCAGATACGTGCATCTCGGTACACCTTGGGCCACTCTGATTCGGGGATGAAGTCCTGCTCCTGGGCGCTCATTCGCCCGAGCGCATGGCGGGCCACGCCGCTGAAAGTCTTCCAGGCCAGAGGCAGGTTGAACAGGCTGAGGGCCATCATCCATAAGCTTGGCGGGCGCGGTTCGACGATCTCCGGGTCACGGCCGACGACGATGGTGTCGGTGTGATGACGAGCATGGCTCCAGCGCCACACGTGGGGTTCGAAGAGGCACATGAAGCTCGCCACCTGATACAGCGCATCGTTCATCCAGCGGGTCTTGAAGGCGGTGCCGTGACCGGTTTCGTGCCAGCGCGGGTTGGAGGCCGTACCGTAGAGCACACCGTAGGCGATAAAGAATGGCACGCAGGCCCAAGTGCCCCAGAACCAGTAGCCGCCGACACCGGTGGCCAACAACGTCGAGAACCACAGGGCGGTGTCGCGCAAGGCCGGGCCGTCACGGCGTTGCATCAAAGCTTTCATGCGATTGCGCGGGATGGGCGACTGGTACCAACGGGCCGAGACCAGGCCCTTGTCGGCGGCGCGGGCCGCTTCGGGGCCGGTGAGGCTGTAGTCGCGCCGAGCGCGGTGAGCGGTGTGTCCAGGCATTGTTATTGTTCTCCGCAAGCGTGGGTTTCAGGGGCTTTGCGAAACCAACGATAGAGCGCGGATAAATCACCCTCAAGGCCTTGAATCCATTCCCTATCAAGCTATCATCCAGGCCCAGCGGGGCTTGATAGTTTTCTATCAAGACGCTCAAGGGGCCTGCCATGCACAACAACAAACGCCCAACCATCGCCACCGTTGCCGCCCATGCGGGGCTCAGCGTAGCCACCGTCGACCGCGTGCTGAACGCCCGCGCGCCGGTCAACCCCGGCACGGCCGAACAGGTGTTCCAGGCCGCCGAAGCGGTGGGCTATTTCGCCGCACGGCTGATCGGCCAGCGCATTCGCGAACGTCGGCCCACCTACCGTTTCGGCGTGCTGTTGCTGGGCACAGCCCAAGCCTTTTATGCGCAGTTGGCCCACGCCATCAGCGAGGCAGCGCAGCATCACGCCACCGCCAACCTGAGCTGCCAGTTCGACTACATCAACGACCGCACGCCCTCCGCCATCGTCGCGCAAATCGAACAACTGGCCGTGCAGTGCGACGCCCTCGCGGTAGTCAGCTTCGCCCATCCGTTGATCAACGCCTGCCTGGCGCAGATCCGCACAGCGGGCGTGCCGGTGGTTGCCCTGCTCTCGGACATCCATGAACACGCTGCCGAACCCTATGTAGGCCAGGACAACCACGTGGTCGGGCGCACCATGGGTTGGCTGCTGGCGCGCACCTGCGGCGCACGCAAAGGCAGCGTGGGCATCCTGTTGGGTGGCCATCGCTTTCTCGGGCATCAGGCCCGGGTCGAAGGCTTGCACAGCTACCTCGCCGAACACGCGCCGAGGCTCAAGCCGTTGGAGCCGCTGATCAACCTGGACAACTGCGACATCACCGAAGAAGCCACCCTCGACCTGCTCAGCCGCCATACCGATTTGCGTGGGTTATGTGTGGTGGGCGGTGGTGGCGACGGTGTGATCAACGCCTTGGCGCAACTGCCCAAGCGCCCGACGCTGTGCTGCATCCTGCAAGAGTCCACGCCCTTGTCGCGTCAGGCATTGAGCAACGGGTTGATTGATGTGGTGATGGACTCGCAACCACGGCAGACGGCCGTAGCGCTGGTGGAATTGCTGGTGCGCTTGCAGAGTGATGAGGGGTTTGACCCATTGAGGCACCGCGTGCATATACCGCCGCAGATAGTGACCCCGGAAAACCTGTGCAGCTGATCGGTTTGGCTTGAGGTTTCAGCGCTCACGGAAATCGGCGGCGCTCAAGCCAAACCGACTCATCTTGTTGTACAGACCGCCCCGCGACACATCCAGTTGCTGTGCGGCCAGACGAATGTTGCCGCGGGTGCTGGTGAGCGCGGCGACGATGGCGTGCATTTCATGGCTGCTCAAATCCTGCGCGGGCTGGGGCTGGTAGGCGCGCAACGTGGTGCGTTGCGGGGTTTCCAGCGGCAAGTCGGTCGATTGAATCAGCTCGCCCATCGCCAGGTTGGTCGCCCGCTCAATGACGTTCTCCAGTTCCCGCACGTTGCCCGGCCAGCCATGGGCTGACAGCAACGCCAACGCATCCGGCGCGAAACCTTGCACCGCTTTACGTAGCGAGCGGGCACAGCGCTGCAGGAAGTGCCGCGCCAGCAATGGGATATCGTCACGGCGCATGCGCAGTGGCGGCACGCTCAGGTTCAGCACGTTGAGTCGGTAGTAAAGGTCTTCACGAAACGCACCCTCGGCCACCGCCTGGCTCAGGTTGCGATGGGTGGCGGCGATGATGCGCACGTCGACTTGCCGCGATTGCTTGGCCCCGACGCGGGTGATTTCACCCTCCTGCAAAACCCGTAGCAGACTGACCTGGGCATCGAAGGACATGTCGCCGATTTCATCCAGGAAGATGGTGCCGCCATCCGCCAGTTCGAACTTGCCTGCCGCCCCACCCCGCGCCGAGCCGGTGAACGCGCCTTCGACGTGGCCGAACAGTTCGCTCTGCACCAGGTCCCGTGGGATCGCGCCGCAGTTGACCGCCACAAACGGGCCGTTGCAACGCTCGCTGCCGTTATGAATGGCCTGGGCAAACAGTTCCTTGCCGGTGCCGCTTTCGCCGAGGATAAAGGTGGTGGACTCGCTGCGACTGGCAATACGCCCCAAGTGCAGTGCGTCTTGTATGGCCCGCGAGGTGCCCAGGATGGTCTCAAAGGTATAGCGGGCCTGGGTGCCGATAATGCGCCGGGTAATCTCGCGGATACGGCGGTTTTCGCGCACCGACACAATCACCCCACCCTGCTCCAGTGGGCATACCGAAACCAGGCAGGCGAGTTGGCTGCCGTCGTGCAAGTAGAAGGTGCAATCGCGGTCGCGCACAGGCTCACCCAGCGCGTCGCTCAATTCGCTGCGGCCCAAACGCTGGAAAGGACTGCCGATCAACTCGCGCCCCACCCCGAACAGTTGCCGCGCATAACGGTTGAGTGCCTTGATGCAGCCACGCTCATCGAGCACCACCAAGCCTTCGTTGAGCACTTCGAGTACGGCCTGTTGTTCTTCCAGCAACACCTGCAGCGCCATCTGCCGCGACACCGCCTCGGCCGCCGCTTGAACGGTGCCCAGGGTATGGAAATGAAACCAGCCGGGCTCGGCGGTCAGGGTGAGCATGGCCAGGGTCTGGCCTTGGGCATCTTTGATCGGCGCGGCGGCGCAGTGCATGTGGCGCTGGCGCAGGCCGCTGGCGAAATTTTCTTCAGCCAGCACATACACCAGGCGATCTTCGGCCAGGGCCAGGCCGGTGCAGTTGGTGCCTTGCACCGATTCGAGCAAGCGACTGCCCACCGGGGTGATGTCCAGCCCGCAAAAATACAGAGTCGTGCCCTCGGCATCCGTGAGGTTGATATGCCCCCGCGGGTTGTAAGCCAGCAATCCATGCATGACCTGCGCGGCGGCGGCGATCAGGGCGCGATGGTGGGCCAGGGTCGCCGCCAGCGCATGAGGCGCAACAAAGCGGTAGTCGCTGTTACCGGGCTCGATACCCGCCTCGACACTGCGTCGCCAGGAATCCCAGATGACCTGGCGTACGCCGTGGGGACGCACGACTTGGCCAGCCAGGCATTGGCGCCACGCCTGTTCCAACGCGGCAATGGGCCCGTCGTTCAGCGCGGCAGGCCCCAGGTTCGTGAGGTATTCGAGGTCTTGCACACTGAACGCCTGGGTCATTGCGGTTATCCATGTTCATATTTTCGACATGTCAGTATAGACATGTCATGAATATGGACACTTTTTGTTTAATCAAAATAATAACCCGATATAAATCAGCTAGTTATAAATTGGCACAGGCTTTGCTCCTGCCCCCATGTCACCCAGGACGGTCCTGGGGGCCCACAACAACAAGAGGGGTCGTTTCATGAGTACACAGAACATCCGCCTGGGCTTGATCGGTGCCGGCCGCATGGGCAGCTTCCATGGCCTTACCGCCGCACGCCACATCCCCGGTGCCTGCCTCGCCGCCATCGCCGATCCCGTCCCAGGCCAGGCCGCTCGCCTGGCAGCAGAACTGGGGGTGGACAAGGCCTACACCGACCCGCAACAGCTGCTGGACGACCCGGACATCGACGGCGTGCTCATCGCCGCCCCTGCCCGTAGCCACACGGAGCTGGTGATCAACGCCGCACGCGCCGGCAAGGGTATCTTCTGCGAAAAGCCCATGGCGATTACCCTGGACGAAGCCGACCGCGCCATCGCCGCCGCTGCCGATGCACGGGTGCCCTTGCAGGTCGGCTTCAATCGGCGCTTCGCCAAGAGCTTTCGCACGGCGCACCTCGACGTCGTCGCCGGACGTATTGGCACGCCGCAGCTGCTACGCTCGCTGACCCGCGACCCGGCGCTGAACAACCCGGCCAACTCACCGCAATGGGTGATCTTCCTCGAAACCCTGATCCACGACTTCGACACCTTGCGCTACCTCAACCCTGGGGCCGAAGTGGTACAGGTGCAGGTGATGGCCGACGCACTGATTGCCCCGCAATTCAAAAGCCAAGGTTTGCTCGACACCGCCGTGGTCACCCTGCGCTTTGAAAACGGCGCCATTGCCACCGCCGAAGCCAGCTTCCAGGCCGTGTATGGCTACGACGTGCGCGGCGAAGTGTTCGGCAGCAAGGGCATGCTGAGCATGGGCAGCCTTAACGACTGCGACCTGGTGCGCTACCTGGCCGAGGGCATCCAGGCAGACACCCAGCGGATGGACACCGACCTGCTGCGCGACGCCTACATTGCTGAGCTCAACCACTTTGTCGACTGCCTGCGCAGCGGCGCCAAGCCCCTGGCCAGCGGTGAAGATGCGCGTGCAGCCCTGGCAATTGCCCGTGCCTGTATTGAGTCGTACCAAACCGGCAAGGCCGTGGTCGTTCAAGGAGCCCGCTGATGATGCCGTTCAAATTGGCCGTCAGTGCCGAAATGGTGTTCCTCGACCTGCCCTTCATCGAACGGGTCAAACGTATTCATGCCTTGGGCTTCAGCGCCGAAATCTGGAGTTGGGCCGACAAGGACATCAATGCCTTGGCGGCGACGGGCGCGGACTTCACCTCAATGACCGGCTACCTCACCGGCACCCTTACCGACCCCGACGGCATCCGCCAATTGCTCGACAGCGCCCGTGAGTCCCTGGGCATTGCCGAGCGCCTCAATTGTCCCAGCCTCAATCTGCATGGCACGGGCCTGGGTGAAGGCGGCCTGCCCGTGCAGCCCGTCAGCCACACCACCGGGCGCATGTGGCTGAGCGCTTGCAAGAGCCTGGAAAAAATCGCGCGCCTGGGAGAAGACGCCGGCCGCGTGTTCCTGCTGGAAAACCTCAACACCGCCGTCGATCACCCAGGTACACCGTTCGCACGTGCCGACGACACCCTGGCCCTGATCGAAGCCGTCGGCAGCCCGCATTTGAAGATGAACCTGGACCTGTACCACGCGCAGATTGGCGAAGGTAACCTGATCGAATTGATCCAGCGCGCTGGCAGCGCCATCGGCGAAATCCAGGTCGCTGATGTGCCTGGACGCAAGGAGCCCGGCACGGGCGAAATCCACTACTCGGCCATTGCCCGGGCCTTGCACGCCATGGGTTACACCGGTGTGGTCGGCCTGGAGGGCTGGGCCAGCGGCGACAGCGAGTCGGCCCTGGAGCGTTTCCGTCAGGCATTCACCCTATAACAATAAAAGGAACAGCCTCATGCACCGTTATTCATTACTAGTGGCCGCGCTGTTGTTGGTGTTCAGCCAGTGGACCTTCGCTGCCTATCGCATCGGCGTGAGCATTGCCCGGGTGGACGATAACTTCATGACCTATGTGCGCACCGGCCTGGAGGCGGCAGCCAAACACCAGGACGTGCAGATCCAATTCGAAGACGCCCAGGGCGATGTAGTGCGCCAGCTCAATCAGGTCGAAGGCTTTCTCAACCAGAAAGTCGATGCGGTGATCGTGCTGCCGGTCGACACCGCCGCCACCGCCAACATCACCCGCGCAGCCGTGGCGGCGAAGACGCCGCTGGTGTACGTCAACCGCCACCCGGATGAGCGTACGCTGCCTGAGGGCGTGGTCACCGTGGCCTCCGACGACATCGAAGCGGGGCAATTGCAGATGCGTTACCTCGCCCAAAAACTGGGTGGCAAGGGCAACGTGGCGATCGTCATGGGCGACCTTGCGCAGAACGCCACCCATGCCCGCACCGAGGGGGTCAAACAGGTGCTCAAGGACTTTCCGGGGATCAAGATCGTCGAGCAACAAAGCGCCGAATGGCAGCGCAGCAAGGGAATGGACCTGACCAGCAACTGGTTGCTGGCCGGCACCCCGTTCAATGCCATTGTCGCCAACAACGATGAAATGGCGATTGGCGCGGCCATGGCCTTGCAGCAAGCGGGCAAGGCCAAGGGCGAGATTGCGATTGTCGGCATCGACGGCTTGCCCGATGGCCTGGCAGCGATCAAGCGCGGGCTGCTGGCGGGCTCAGTGTTCCAGGACCCCAAGGCCCAGGCTGCCCAGGCCGTGCAAGCGGCGGTGCGGATGATCAAGGGCGAGCAAGTTGACGCGCAGGTGTGGGTGCCTTTCGAGCTGATCACGCCTGAGCAGGTGGGGGTGTTTGAGCAGCGCTACAAATAACTCGAACAATCAGCTGGATACTATCGAAGGCAGAAGCGGCAACTGTGGCGAGGGAGCTTGCTCCCGCTGGACTGCGTAGCAGTCCCAGCCTTTTTAAACAAAGAGCGGGGCCGCTTCGCGCCCCAGCGGGAGCAAGCTCCCTCGCCACGTGGTTATCGTATCAATCCAGGTCACTTGCATCATGGCGCTCGGGCAACTGATCATCCCCCGACACCCGGTTCACCCGCCGCCCACGCTGCACCGCCGGCCGCGCATCAATCGCATCCGCCCAGCGCATCACATGCTTGTATTCATGCACCGACAAAAACTCTGCCGCACCATACAAACGGCCTTTGACCAACCCACCGTACCAAGGCCATATGGCGATATCGGCAATGGTGTATTCATCCCCGGCGATGTATTGGCTGACCGCCAGGCGCTTATCCAGCACATCCAGTTGGCGCTTGGTCTCCATGGCGAAGCGGTTGATCGGGTATTCCATCTTGCTCGGCGCATAGGCATAGAAATGCCCAAAGCCGCCCCCCAGGTAAGGCGCGCTGCCCATCTGCCAGAACAGCCACGACAGGCATTCAGCCCGTGCGGCGGGCTCCGTGGGCAGGAACGCACCGAACTTCTCGGCCAGGTACTGCAAAATCGCGCCTGATTCGAACACGCGAATAGGTGTGGCGCCGCTGTGGTCCATCAGCGCAGGAATCTTCGAGTTCGGGTTCACCGCCACAAAGCCACTGCCGAACTGGTCGCCGTCGCCGATCTTGATCAGCCAGGCGTCGTATTCGGCGCCGCTGTGCCCCAGGGCCAGCAGCTCTTCCAGCAGGATCGTGACCTTCTGCCCATTGGGCGTGGCCAGGGAGTATAACTGCAGCGGGTGCTTGCCCACCGGCAGCGGCTTTTCGTGAGTGGCGCCGGCGATGGGCCGGTTGATGCTGGCGAAGGTGCCGCCGCTTTCGGTGTCCCAGGTCCAGACTTTGGCAGGTACGTACTCGGTCATAATCAATGCTCCAGAGGCGCTTGCGATCAACTAAGCGCTCCAGACTAAACCAAAGGTCGATGATTCGTCACACCTATCAGCATGGAAGATCCGGCATGAATGATCGACTCGACGACCTCCTCGCCGACCACTTGCACGTACTGTTCTGCGGCATCAACCCTGGCAAGGGCTCGGCAGCCCTCGGCCTGCATTTTGCCAATCGCAGCAATCGTTTCTGGCGCACCGTGCACCTGGCCGGTTTCACGCCCAATGAAATTCGCCCGCAAGACGGCGCCACCTTGCTGCACTACGGTTGCGGATTGACCACTTTGGTGGCACGGCCAACGGCCAGTGCAGGCGAGTTGGCGCGGCATGAGTTCCAGGACGCGGCTGCGGCGCTCGAACATAAAGTTCGCCGCCATGCCCCGCGTTTCGTCGCGTTCCTCGGCAAGCCCGGCTATAGCGCACTGACCGGCCAGCGCGAGGTCGCCTGGGGTTTGCAAGCGCAGCTACTGGGCGACGCCTGGGTATGGGTGCTGCCCAACCCCAGCGGGCGCAACCTGGCGTTCAGCCTGGATCAATTGGTGCAGGCGTATCGGCTGCTGCACAACGCCGTTGCGCAATCCAGGCCCGCGCCCTTAATCTCGTGAGCCCAACACCCTGTAAGCAATGGAGGCTGCATGAAACTGGTCGGAATGCTGGACTCGCCCTACGTACGCCGCGTGGCTGTTTCCCTGGAGTTATACGGGGTGGACTTTGTGCATGAACCGCTGTCGGTGTTCAGCACTTACGCTGAATTTGCCCAGATCAACCCGGTAGTCAAGGCCCCTTCCCTGGTGCTGGACGATGGGACGATGCTGATGGATTCGAGCCTGATCCTCGATTACCTGGAAGCGCTGGCGCCGGCTGACAAAAAGCTGCTGCCCCAACAACCGGCGGCACGCGCCCGCGACCTGCAACTGCTTGGGCTCGCGCTGGCGGCCTGTGAAAAAAGCGTGCAGATCGTCTATGAACACAACCTGCGCCCCGCTGAAAAATTGCATGCGCCTTGGCTTGAGCGCGTTACCGGGCAATTGCTGGCGGCCTATACGTTGCTGGACAAGCAACTGGCGGGCAACGAGGCGCTGACCCAGGCCTCCCTCACCGCAGCGGTCGCCTGGTCGTTCAGCCAGTTCACCGTGGCCTCGGTGGTGAAGGCCGATGCGTTCCCCAACCTCAAGCGCCATGCCGAACGCCTGGAGCAGCACCCGGCGTTCAAGCGTTACCCCATCGAATGAACTTGCCCTAATGTGTAGGAGCGAGCTTGCTCGCGAAAAACTCATAGACGCCGCGTTTACTCAGGCTACACGCGTTATCGTTGACGTTTTTCGCGAGCAAGCTCGCTCCTACAGGGAGCCCTGTTCGCGTCGCTACACCCACCCGCCGTCGACGATAAAGTTCTGCGCCGAGCACATCGCCGAGGCATCCGAGGCCAAAAACAGCGCCATGTTGGCGATGTGTTCCGGCATCACGCTGCCGGGCAGGCACTGACTGCGGGCGATGAGCTCCTTGGCGGCGTCGTCGACCCACATGGCCAGTTGTTTTTCGGTCATCACCCAACCCGGCACCAAGGTGTTGACGCGGATATGGTTGGGCCCCAGTTCACGCGCCAGGGCCCGGGTCATGCCGTGGGCGGCAGCCTTGCTGGCGGCGTATACGGGGTAGCCGGCCGAGGCCATCATCCAGCCCACCGAGCCCAGGTTGATGATCGAGCCGCTACCAGCCTCCTTCATCATGGGCACCACCGCCTTGGCGGCAAAGAAGGCGTGCTTGAGGTTGACCGCAATCAGTTGGTCGAACATGTGCGAGTCGATTTCTTCCAGGCTGTGGCGCACATCGTTCGCCGCATTGTTGACCAGTACCGTGATCGGCCCCAGGGAGTGCTCGAAACGCCCGATCGCCGCACGGTAGCCGATCTCGTCGGTGATATCGCAGCACTCGAACTCGACACTGTGCCCTTTGGAGTTCAGCAACGCCGCCAGGCGTTCACCCTGGCTCTGTGCACGGTCCACAAACGCCACCTTGGCACCCTGCGCGGCGAAGGCCCGCACCATGAACTCGCCAATCCCCGAAGCCCCGCCGGAAACCAGCACGGTTTTGTCCTTGAGGTCGGGATAAATCGCTTGCTGGGTAGTCATAACAATCAGTGCTCCGCTTAATTAGTCTTATTTTATTTTGCAAGAACGGCGTTAAAGGCTATAAATCTGCTGTCATATCGACAAAATATCTCAAATTAGTAGAACTATTCCAGCAAAACAACAAAAGGAAGTTCGACCATGAAGCACCCTCGATACCTGCTGTCCGGCCTCGCGCTGTCTATGCTGATCGCCAGCGGCGGCGCGCACGCAGCCGGCCTTAGCAGCGAACACAAACCCTTCGGTAAAACCAACGATGGCACCGCCGTCGAACAGTACGTGTTGCGCAACAGCCACGGCATGCAAGCCACGGTGATCACTTACGGCGGTGTGCTGCAGTCGCTCAAGGTGCCGGACAAACACGGCAAGCTCGACGACGTGGTGCTGGGCTTCGACGACGTGCAAGGCTATCAAGGCGGTACCGCGTTTTTCGGCGCCACCATCGGCCGCTTCGGCAACCGCCTGGCCGGCGGCGCCTTCGAACTCGACGGCAAACGCTACCAGGTGCCGCTCAACGACGGCCCCAACTCATTGCATGGCGGCGCCCAGGGCTTCGACAAACAGGTGTGGCAAGCCAAATCGGTCAAGGACAAAGACTCGGTGGGGGTCACCCTCACCTACCTGTCCAAGGACGGGGAAATGGGCTTTCCGGGCAACTTGAAGACCGAGGTAACCTACCGCCTCAACGACAACAACGAACTGCACATCGACTACACCGCCACCACCGACAAGCCCACGGTGCTCAACCTCACCAACCACAGCTACTTCAACCTGGCCGGCGCGGGCAATGGCGACATTCTCAAGCAGGTCGCCACCTTGCACGCCAGCCACTACACACCGGTGAATGCCACCTTGATTCCCACCGGCGAACTGGCGCCGGTCAAGGGCACGCCCATGGACTTCCTGAAGCCTACCGCCATCGGCCAGCACATCAAGGACGACCATCCGCAGCTCAAATTCGCCGAGCCCAAACAAGGTGGCTTCGACTTCAACTGGGCGCTGGATACCAAAGGGGACGTCAAGCAACTGGCCGCCGAGGTGCATGATCCTGAATCAGGCCGACGTTTGCAGCTCTACACCACAGAGCCTGGCGTGCAGTTCTATACCAGCAACTTCCTGGACGGTTCGGTGAAGGGCAAAGGCGGCAAGACGTACCAGCACTGGAGTGGGTTTACCTTGGAGACCCAGCATTTTCCGGATGCGCCTAACCAGCCGAGCTTTGCCTCAACGCGTTTGAATCCAGGGCAGACTTACACCCAACACACTATTTTCAAGTTCACCGCTGATTAAATTGTGGGAGCTGGCTTGCCTGCGATGGCGGTGGCACAGGCTACTCAATTATTGCCTGAACCAACGCTATCGCAGGCAATCCAGCTCCCACATTGGTTTTTCACAGCGCCTGGGTTCAGCGTTGTTTCATGCGGTCGATGACCACGGCCAACAGCAGGATCGAACCGCGGATCACATACTGGTAAAAGGTATCGATGTTCTTCAGGTTCATCGCATTCTCGATGATCGCCAGAATCAACACCCCGGCAATCACATGGCGGATCATGCCGATGCCGCCGCTCAGCGACACCCCACCCAGCACGCAGGCCGAGATCACCGTGAGCTCGAAGCCCTGGCCGATCATCGGCTGGCCGGAGGTCATGCGTGAAGCCAGGATCACTCCCGCCAGCGCGCCAATCAGGCCGTGCACGGCAAAGATCAGGATCTTGGTGCGGTCAACGTTCACGCCCGCCAGCAGCGCCGCCTCCGGGTTACCGCCGATGGCCATGGTGTTGCGCCCATAGGTGGTGTAGTTGAGCAGCCAGCCGAAGAACAGGAAGCAGACAATGGTGATCAGGATCGGCACCGGCACACCAAACAATTGGCCGTTGCCGAACACGAAGAATTGCTCCTGGGACACGCCTACGGCCTTGCCGTCGGCAAAGATGTAAGCCAGGCCGCGCACGATTTGCATGGTCGCCAGCGTAGTGATCAAGGCGTTGACCCGCAGCTTGGCGATCACGATGCCATTGATCAACCCCACCATCAGGCCCATCAGCAGCGCTGCGCCAATGCCCAGCATCACGCTGTCGGTATCGCGCATCACAATCGCCGCAACCACGCCGGCGCAGGCGATCACCGAGCCTACCGACAAGTCGAAGTGCCCCGAGGCCAGGCAGAACAGCATGGTGCACGCGGCAATACCGACAGTCGAAATCGCCAGGCCCAAGCCGCGCATGTTGAGCGGAGAGAGGAAGTTATCGATCAGCAGCGCGCACAGTACGAAGATGCCCACCGCCGCCAAGAGCATCGCCCAGTTATCGAGCAATGCACGCATATCGAGGGGTTTGCGTGCCGAGGGCAACGCGTTGTTTTGAATGGTCATGGTCGTCTCTCAGTTCGCCAGGCCGCGTGGCAAGGCCAGTTGCAGCAGGTTGGATTCAGTCGCGTGCTCGCGCAGTTGTTCGCCGCGCAGGGCGCCTTCGCACAGCACCAGGATGCGGTCAGAGATGCCCATCACCTCCATCAGGTCGCTGGACACCACGATCACCGCAATGCCACTGGCCGCCAGGTTATGGATGATCTGGTAGATCTCCGACTTGGCGCCGATGTCGATACCGCGAGTGGGTTCGTCGAGCAGCAACACCTTCATCGGCATCGACAGCCAGCGGCCAAGAATGGCTTTCTGTTGGTTGCCGCCGGACAGGTACAGGATCTTCTGCGCCGCGTTCGGCGTTTTGACCCGCATCGCCTGGATCTGTCGGTCGGCGTTACCTTTCTCCCAGCCTTCGCGCAACAGCCAGCCAAAGGTGGAATGGGCGCCACGGGCGCTGATGTTGATGTTCTCAGCGACGCTGCCCAGCGGGATGATGCCCTCTTTCTTGCGATCCTCCGGACACAGCAATACGCCGGCGGCAATGGCGTCGCGGGGTGAGCGCAGTTGCAGCGCTTGCCCGCACAGTTCCAGGCTGCCGGCACTGGCGCGCTCCAACCCACTGAGCAGGCGAAACAGCTCGGTACGCCCCGCGCCCACCAGCCCGAACAGGCCCAGGATCTCGCCCTTGCGCACCTCAAAGCTGATCGGTTCACGCAGGCCGGGGCCGAGCAAGCCGTCCACCTTGAGCGCCACTTCGCCCTGCTCACGCGGTCGGTAATCGTAGATATCCTGGATATCGCGACCGACCATGCAGGTCACCAGTTGATCGTGGGTCAGCGTGTTCATGTCCTCGAACGTACGCACGTAGCGACCGTCCTTGAAGACCGTCACTGCGTCGCAGATACGGAACACTTCTTCCATACGGTGCGACACGTAGAGCACTACTTTGCCCTCCTCGCGCAGGCGCGTGATGATGGCCATCAAGCGGTCGATTTCCCGCGCCGAGAGGCTACTGGTCGGCTCGTCAAAGGCGATCACATGGGCGCCACGGGACAGCGCCTTGGCGATTTCCACCAATTGGCGCTGGCCCAGGGACAGGCGCCCGAGTTTCTCGTCGGGGTCGATTTCATCGGCCAGGCCCTTGAGGCAGGCCAGGGCCTGCTTGCGCAGCAGGCTCCGGTTGACCACGCCAAAGCGCGTGGGCAAATGCCCGAGGAACAGGTTCTCGGCCACGCTCATTTCCGGCACCAGATGTAGCTCCTGGTGAATCACCGCCACACCGCTGGCGATGCTGTCGGCGGCGCATTTGAAGGCCATGGTCTGCGCGCCGATCTGCACCGTACCGCTGGACGGAATGTAGGCGCCGCCGAGGATTTTCAGCAGGGTCGACTTGCCGGCGCCGTTCTCACCCATCAGCGCGTGCACCTGCCCCGGGTGGGCGGTGAAGCAAATGCCATCCAGCGCCTTGACCCCGGGAAAGGTCTTGCCGATGCCTTCAAACCGCAGGGCCGCAGCGGTCATTTCCACAGCCCGATCTTGGTCAGTTCCGCCTGGAAGTTTTCACGGGTAATCAGCGTCACTTCGTCCATGGCCGTGTATTTCGGCGGCTCGGTGCCCTGGGTAACCCACTCGTACATCATCTCAGCGGTTTTGTAGCCTTCAATGTGCGGGCTGGGCAGCATCGAGCCGAAGAAGCCGCTGTTGGCTTTCTTCAATTCGCCGATGGCGTCGGTGCCATTGATGCCGATACCAATCACATTGGCTGCGGCGAAACCGGCACTTTCGGTGGCGCGCACGCCGCCGAGCACGGTGTTGTCGTTCATGCCGCCGATGATCAGGTTCTTCGCGCTACCCGGCAGCTTGACCAGTGCCGAGTTGGTGGCGTCCATGCTGCCTGGCACGTCGAGGGTTTTCAGCGGGGCGGTGAGGATGTGATCTTTAGGAATGCCAGCCTCTTCCAGCGACTTGATCGAGCCGTCGGTGCGCTTCTTGCCGGTGTCGAGCTCGTTGAAGGTGTTGATCACCGCGTAGGTGTCCTTCCAGTCCCAACCACGTTTTTTCGCTTCGGCGGCCATGGCGGCGCCCTGCTTCTGGCCTACCTCAAACGCGGCCATGCCCAGGTACGGCACGTCTTCCATGAAGTTGCCCTTGGCATCGACAAAGCGATCATCCACGGCCATCACTTTCAAACCGTTGACCTTGGCCTTGGCAACGATAGCCGGGCCCAGGGACACGTCCGGCGGGCAGATCACGAAGCCTTTGGCGCCGTTGGCGGCCAGGCTGTCGATGGCCGAGAGGGTTTTCTCGCCGTCCGGCACCGCGATCTTGATGAGTTTGAAGCCTTTGTCCTGGGCGGCTTTTTCCGCAAACGCCCACTCCGTCTGGAACCAGGGCTCTTCGGCCTGCTTGACCAAGAAACCGATTTTCACTTCTTCAGCGGCCAGCAACAGGCCGCTCAAGCTCATGGCCGAGACCGCCACAGCGGCGCAGCACAGGGAACGCAAACCACGACGACGATTCATAGGGGTGACTCCTTGTTGTTGTTTTTTTTCAATGTTCGTTTTGTGTACGGGTACTGTTGTGGCGAGGGAGCTTGCTCCCGCTGGGGTGCGCAGCGCCCCCCAAAAAAAGCCGGCTCCAGCTGCGCTGTCGAACGGGAGCAAGCTCCCTCGCCACAACAGCGCGTTTGGTTTATCCGGCGAAGCGGTGACAGGGCTTGCCTGGCACGTCGACCTCAATGGCCAATACCGCACCATCAAGGGGGTGATCCAAGGGACTCGCCGCGCTGGTGATGTACAGCGTGGTGAGCTCGGGCCCACCGAACACGCAACTGGTGGGACGGCTAACCGGTAGTTCGATGATGCGATCCACCTCACCTGAAGGCGTTAGCCGCAGCAGGCAACTGCCATCCCAGCGCGCGTTCCAGATGTAGCCTTCGGCGTCCATGGCCGAGCCATCCGGCCCGCCGCGTGTGTGCGGCCCGAACCAGGCCTGGGCGGCGCCGAGTTGGCCGTCAGCCTGGATCGAATGCTGATAGAGCGTACCGTCCATGCTGTCGCCGAAATGCACCTGGCTGCCCGCCTCGTTCCAAAGCAAGGTGTTGGGAATGCCCAGGCCCGCCAACAACGGCGTGACCCGCGCATCGGCATCGATGCGAAACAAGCCACCGGAGCGCCGGGTAATCGGCAGGTCTTCGCCCTGCTCGCCTATGTTGTTCTGCATGGTGCCCAACCACAGCCGGCCCTGGGCATCGCAGCGTGCTTCATTGCCGCGGTTGCCCGTTTGCGGGTCGGCTACGCACAGCAGGGTCAAGGCTTCGGTGGCCAGGTCCAGGCGATACACACCGCTGCTCAAGGTCACCAGCGCATCACCGCTTTGACAGGGGATGAACGCCGAGACGTGCTCAGGCAATTGCCACACCTGCAACTGCCCCTCCATAAGACGCAGCGCCTGGCGGGCGGCGATATCCACCCAATACAGGGCCTGGGTCGGTACATCCCAGAACGGCCCTTCGCCCAACCGGGCACGGTGCGGGGTGACTGCGCTCAACGACATGAAGCCTCCTGATCAGTTACAGCGATTCGCGCGATGGCGTGCCATTTACCAGGCGCTGAATACGCAAAGGGTTGGCGTTTTTCAACGCGTCGGGCAGCAGGCTATCAGGGTAGTTCTGGAAGCACACCGGGCGCAGGAAACGGTCGATGGCCAAGGTGCCGACCGAGGTGCCACGGGCGTCGGAAGTCGCCGGGTACGGCCCGCCGTGAACCATGGAATCGCACACCTCCACGCCAGTGGGGTAACCGTTGAGCAGGATGCGCCCGACTTTCTGTTCCAGCAGGGGCGTGAGTTCGGCGAACTGGTGCAGGTCGGTCGGTTCGCCGATGAGCGTGGCGGTCAATTGCCCGTGCAGCCCCTGCAGGGCGGCGCTGAGTTGGGCCTGATCGGCCACTTCGACGAACACCGTGGTGGGGCCGAAGACTTCTTCCTGGAGCACTTCATCGCCTTCAATCAACAGACGTACATCCGCCTTGAACAGTTGCGGTTGCGCCTGGTTGCCCGACTGCGCGCTGCCCGCCAGATGCTGGATGCCCGGGTGAGACCGGAGTTTTTCCAGGCCCTTGCCGTAGCTGCCCAGGGTGCCGGCATTCAACATGGTTTGCGCCGGTTGCTCGCCGATCAATTGCGCGACCTGCTGAGTGAACGCGGTGAACGCAGGCGAGGCGATACCGATCACCAGGCCTGGGTTGATGCAGAACTGGCCGCAGCCTTGTACCACCGACGCGGTCAGGTCACGGGCAATGCTTTCAGCGCGGGCTTGCAGCGCCTGGGGCAGCACGATCACGGGGTTGATGCTCGACATCTCGGCAAACACCGGGATCGGTTGCGGGCGCGCCGCGGCCATGTCGCAGAGGGCGCGGCCGCCTTTGAGCGAGCCGGTAAAGCCTACCGCCTGGATCGCCGGATGCTTGACCAGCGCCTCACCGACGCCGCCGCCAAAGATCATATTGAACACGCCAGCCGGCATCTCGGTGGCCTCGGCAGCACGAATGATCGCATCGGCCACGCGCTCGGCGGTCGCCATGTGCCCACTGTGGGCCTTGAACACCACCGGGCAGCCGGCGGCCAGCGCGGCAGCGGTGTCGCCGCCAGCCGTGGAAAATGCCAGGGGGAAGTTGCTGGCGCCGAACACCGCCACCGGGCCGAGGCCGATACGGTATTGGCGCAGGTCCGGGCGCGGCAGCGGCTGGCGCTCTGGCAGGGCCTTGTCGATACGTGCGCCGTAGAAGTCACCACGGCGCAGCACGGTGGCGAACAAGCGCATCTGGCCGCTGGTGCGCCCGCGTTCGCCTTTGATGCGTGCGGCCGGCAAGGCGGTTTCGCGGCAGACCAGTTCGACGAAGTCATCGCCCAAGGCGTCCAGCTCATCGGCCACCGCATCCAGGAACTGCGCACGCCGTGCGGCGCTCAAGGCGCGATAGGCTGGGTAAGCCTGTGCCGCGGCCTGGGCGGCGGCGTCCACTTCCTGGGCGGTGGCCTGGTAGAAATCCTGGGGCAAGGCTTCGCCGGTGGTGGCGTCGATGCTTTGCAGCTTGATGCTGCCGTTGGCGCTGCGCTGGCCGCCGATGTAGTTGTGGCCGAGGAACGGGGTCATGTTGATCTCCTTAAAGGGGGGTGACTTGGCCGGGTTCAAATGCCGCATCGCTGCTGCCGATACCGTTGATCAACGGCGCGCCGAATTCAGCCTGGCTGATCTCGAACACATCGCCCGGCTGGGTACGTATACCGTCGGCGAATGACAAGGTGGCGGTGCCGAAGAAGTGAATGTGCACATCGCCCGGCATGAGGAACTGGCTGTATTTGAAGTGGTGGTATTCGAGGTTTTCCAGGCTGTGGCACATATTGGCCTCGCCACTGAGGAATTCGTTCTGCCAGATGACCTCGCCGTTGCGCAGGATGCGGCTGGTGCCCGCCAGATGCTCGGGCAGTTCACCCACGCGCAACTCCGGGCCATAGCTGCAACTGCGCAGCTTGGAATGGGCCAGGTACAGGTAGTTCTTGCGCTCCATCACATGGTCGGAGAACTCGTTGCCCACCGCAAAGCCCAGGCGATAGGGTTTACGGTCATGCCCGACCACATAGAGGCCGCCGATTTCCGGTTCTTCGCCGGCGTCTTCGGCGAACGGCGGCACCGGGAAGGCCTGGCCCGGGCGCACGACGATGCTGCCATCGCCTTTGTAAAACCACTCCGGTTGCACACCGGCCTGGCCAGCACCTGGTTTGCCGCCCTCCACGCCCCATTTGAAGATGCGCATGGTGTCGGTCATCGCGCTGTCGTCGCCGGCCTGCTGGTGCATCTTGTCGCGGGCCGAGGCACTGCCCAGGTGGGTGAGGCCGGTGCCGCTGATCAGCATGTGGGCCGGGTCCGGGTGGTCCAGCGGGGGCAGGATTTTGTGGTCCGCCAACAAGGCGGTGTAGTCATGGCTGGCGCCCAGGCCGAGGGCTTCTACCTGTTGATGCAACTTGCCGCCGGCTTCGATGGCGGCCAGCGCGAGTTCACGCACGCTGTGGGCGCCGCGCACTTCGCGTACCTGGTTGCCTTCTACCACGCCGACGCGGCGCTCACCGTTGCTCAACTCGAACTGAACTAAACGCATGCAGGTTCTCCTGGATTTAAGTGCGTGTGGCGCCACGGGCGCTGGCGGCGAATTGGTCGACGGGCAGCACGTGCTTGCGTTCCAACAAGCGGTAGACCACGAGGGTCAGCAGCAAGCCGAACACCATCACACCGGATAAGAAATACAAGCCTGAGGCCAGGTTGCCGGTGTACTCCTTGAGCGCACCGATCACGAACGGGCCGATATAGCCGCCGAGGTTGCCCACCGAGTTGATCAAGGCAATACCGGCCGCCGCACTGGCGCCGGCAAAAAAGCGCCCCGGCAGGGTCCAGAACACGGCGGTGCAGGAAAACATGGCAAACGCCGCCAGGCACAGCGCGGCCATTTGCAGCACTGGCACCGTGAGCCAGGCGCTGCAGAACAGGCCGATGGCGCCCAGTACATAGAGCACGGCGAGATGGCCGTAACGGTCGTTCAAGCGGTCGGAGCTGCGCGGGATGATCAACAGGCCGATGATGCCGAAGATATAGGGCACCGCGGAGATGAAGCCGGTGGTGAGGTCGCTGCCGCCAAACTGCTTGATCAGGGTCGGCAGCCACAAGCCGAGGCCGTAGATGCTCAGGGTCACCGGCAGGTAGAACAGCGCCAGCAGCAACACGCGCTTGTCCTTGAGCGCATGCAAGGGGTTGCCATGGCGCGTCTGGCCGTAGGCTTGCAGGTCTTTGTGCAGCTCGCCGGTGAGCCAGGCTTTTTCTTCCTCGCTCATCCAGTTGACCTTCTGGGGGCCGTCCGGCAGGTAACGCAGCACCGGCCAGGTCAGCAGGATCGCCGGGGTGCCGATCACGATGAACAGCCACTGCCAGCCATGCAGGCCAAGAATGCCGTCCATGCCGAGCAAACCGCCGGACACCGGGCCGGTGATCATCATTGCAATAGGTTGGGAGAGGATGAACAGCCCGAGGATCTTGCCGCGATGGCGCACCGGGAACCATTGGGTGATGTAGTACAGCACGCCGGGAAAGAACCCCGCCTCCGCCGCGCCCAGCAAAAAGCGCATCACATAGAAGCTGTGCGGCCCTTGCACGAACGCCATGCCGATGGTGATGGCGCCCCAGGTGATCATGATGCGCGCAAACCAGCGCCGCGCGCCGAAGCGGTCGAGCATCAGGTTACTGGGAATCTCGAACAGGAAATAGCCAATGAAGAACAACCCGGCACCGAGGCCATAGGCGGCGTCGCCGATGCCCACGTCAGCGCCCATGTGCAGCTTGGCGAATCCTACGGCGGAACGGTCCACGTAGGCGATCAGGTACAGCAGGATCAGGAAGGGAATCAGTTTCAGCGTGATGCGCCGAATAAGCCGCAGTTCCTGGCTCATGGGGTCGATCTCCGATTGTTGTTTTTATAGAAGCTCGGGGGACGCCTCTGACGAAATCCGCCAGGGCCATACCTCAGTTAAGACCGACTATATAGTATGACTATTTGCAAAACAACACTTCCAAAGCGGCGATTTTGCGCTTATGTTTAAGCACGCATAGAACATATAGTCATACAATAAGAGAATCGATCATGCCTGACAAAAAGCCCGGCCTACGCTCTGCCCAGTGGTTCGGTACCGCCGACAAGAACGGTTTCATGTACCGCAGTTGGATGAAGAACCAAGGCATTGCCGACCATCAGTTCCATGGCAAGCCGATCATCGGCATCTGTAACACTTGGTCGGAGCTAACCCCGTGCAATGCGCACTTCCGCCAGATCGCCGAGCACGTCAAGCGTGGCGTGATCGAGGCCGGTGGCTTCCCGGTGGAGTTCCCGGTGTTTTCCAATGGCGAATCCAACCTGCGCCCTACCGCCATGCTCACGCGCAACCTGGCGAGCATGGATGTGGAAGAAGCGATTCGCGGCAATCCGATTGACGGTGTGGTGCTGCTGACCGGCTGCGACAAGACCACCCCGGCGCTGCTGATGGGCGCGGCCAGTTGTGATGTGCCGGCCATCGTCGTCACCGGCGGACCGATGCTCAACGGCAAGCACAAGGGCCAGGACATCGGCTCGGGGACGGTGGTGTGGCAGCTCAGCGAACAGGTCAAGGCCGGCACCATCACCCTGGATGACTTCCTCGCGGCCGAGGGCGGCATGTCGCGTTCGGCGGGCACCTGCAACACCATGGGCACGGCCTCGACCATGGCCTGCATGGCCGAGGCGCTGGGCACTTCCCTGCCCCACAACGCGGCGATTCCGGCGGTGGATGCACGCCGCTATGTATTGGCGCACATGTCGGGCATGCGCGCCGTGGAGATGGTGCGTGAAGACTTGAAGCTGTCGAAGATCCTCACCAAGGAGGCGTTCGAAAACGCTATCCGCGTGAACGCGGCCATCGGCGGCTCGACCAACGCCGTGATCCACTTGAAAGCCATCGCTGGGCGCATCGGCGTCGAACTCGACCTGGATGACTGGACCCGCATCGGCCGCGGCATGCCGACCATCGTCGACCTGCAGCCCTCCGGACGCTTTCTGATGGAAGAGTTCTACTACGCCGGCGGCCTGCCCGCGGTGCTGCGTCGCCTGGGTGAGGCCAACCTGATCCCCCACCCGAACGCCTTGACGGTCAACGGCAAGTCCCTGGGCGAGAACACCCAGGATTCGCCGATCTACGGCCAGGACGAAGTGATCCGCACCCTGGACAACCCGATCCGCGCCGACGGCGGCATCTGCGTGCTGCGTGGCAACCTCGCGCCCCTGGGCGCGGTGCTCAAGCCTTCGGCAGCGAGCCCCGAACTGATGCAACACCGTGGCCGCGCCGTGGTGTTCGAGAACTTCGACATGTACAAGGCACGCATCAACGACCCGGAGCTGGACGTGGATGCCAACTCGATCCTGGTCATGAAGAACTGCGGCCCCAAGGGTTACCCCGGCATGGCCGAAGTCGGCAACATGGGCCTGCCTGCCAAGCTGCTGGCCCAGGGCGTGACGGACATGGTGCGCATTTCCGATGCGCGCATGAGCGGCACCGCCTACGGCACCGTGGTGTTGCACGTGGCACCGGAAGCCGCCGCCGGCGGGCCGTTGGCGACAGTGAAGGAAGGTGACTGGATCGAACTCGATTGCGCCAATGGCCGCCTGCACCTGGACATTCCAGATGCCGAGCTGGCAGCGCGCATGGCCGACCTGCCCCCCGCGCAAAACCTCATTGTCGGCGGCTATCGCCAGCTGTACATCGACCATGTGTTGCAGGCCGACCAAGGCTGTGACTTTGACTTCCTGGTGGGCTGTCGCGGGGCAGAAGTCCCACGGCATTCCCACTAATTGGGATGCTATGATGCGGCGAATCTAAGCCAGAGCCTCCCCGTCGTTATGGATCACCAGCCGCCCAAGCCGCGCAAGAGCCAGCATGCCCAGATCGTTCAGGACTTGGGCATGCACATCGTTTCCGGTCGCTTCAAGCCTGAAGAACGCTTGCCCATGGAAGCCACGCTGTGCGAGGAATACCAGGTCAGCCGCTCGGTATTGCGCGAAGCCACGCGGGTGCTCAGCGCCAAGGGCCTGGTGTACTCCAAGCCACGGGTGGGCGCGGTGGTACGGCCACGCTTGAAATGGCACCTGCTCGACCCGGACGTGCTGTCCTGGTTGATGCAGTCCACGCCCCACAGCGAGTTTTTCAACACCCTGGCCGGGGTGCGCCGCATTCTCGAACCGGAAATCGCCGCCATGGCCGCGACCACCGCCACCGATGAAGACATCGCCACCATCGAACAAGCCTACCAAGGCATGGAAACCGCCAAGACCCACGAGGACCTGTTACAGGCCGACCTGGACTTCCACCGCGCGATTGCCGACGCCACCCGCAACGACCTGCTCGCCTATATGTGCAACATGCTCTCGCTGCCGTTGCGCGAGTCGATCAACATCACCAACCGCCGCCCGGATATCCAGGGCCTGAGTCTGCCTCGGCACAAGGCGATCCTCACGGCGATCCAGAACCGCGATGCCTTGGGTGCACGGCATGCGTCGCTGGTGCAACTGGACGACACCCGAGTGGCGCTGGATACGGTGATGAACGTGTTGACGCCGTTGTGAGCCCGCGTCATTCCTGACTGTTATTGTTGGCCCTGGGGCAGGTGTTATCGCCCTCTTTTTTCAGCGCCAGCACGGCCTGGCGCTCGGACAACAAGTGAGTGATGGCGCCGCCGATCGCAGCGGAAATCAACGCCAAGGCTTCTTTAGGCAGATTGATCGCCGCCCAGGTCAACCCACCGATCAGCAAGATGACAAACAGGATATTGAAACGTGACACGCCGAGTTTTATCGAGCGGACGATATCGGACGTGTCCTGCATTTTCTCGAAGCGTTTAAGGTCTTCGAACTTGCGCACCGATTCCAGGGTTTCCAGGTAATGGGTTTCGGCCCGCTTCAATTTCTTGATCACATCGGCTTCGAGCATGACCTCCTCTATCTCGATCCTGACCAGGCTGATATTGGCGCCTGGACGGCCTAGAATTTCCGAACTCAGCGAACTTTCGGCCAGCTCGGCCAGCAGATAGGTATAGGAGGTTTCGCTGATCTCCTTGGCATATTTTTGCAAGGCTGACGTGTAGCACTTGGTGGCGTATCGGGTGAACAGACGCTCGGCATCGTTGGTCTTTTTGATCAGGTCTTCAGCTTTCTCGATCAGTTCCCGTTCCATTTTTAATATCCCTATTAAGCGTGGCTTCGAAAAGCAATGAGCGCCGACCGCTGCGCTGGCACGTTACGAGCAAACATCCCTCGATCGCCCGCCAGTGTCTACTGTTAAACCTGACAGGGAAGCTGATGCAGGCCCCTGTGGCGAGGGAGCTTGCTCCCACGACGGCCTGCCAGCCGACGCATATCCACCTGACGCGCCGCATTCCAAATGTGGGGTGTCAGGTAGAGAAGTGTCGGCTGTCAGGCCGTCATCGCAGGCAAGCCAGCTCCCACAGTTGGATCGCGGCGCGTCAGGTAGAAATGCGTCGGCTGTCAGGCCGTCATCGCAGGCAAGCCAGCTCCCACAGTTGGAACGCGTAGCGTCAGGTAGATAGGGGCCGTTGCGGGAGCAATCTCTCTCGCCACCGGCCCTGCGTGGTACCGCAGCTGTTCATCACAGGGTGTAGGCGATGCCCACCTGCACGGTACGCGGTGCGCCGGGGTAGGCGTAGATATTGCCGAACGCGCCTTCTTCATATTCGCGGTTGAACAGGTTCTTCACATCCAGGTTCAAGCGCACACGCTCATTGACCTTGTAGTAACCGAGCAGGTCGACCACGGTATAGGCGTCCATGGAGAATGCCGTATTGGCGGTCTGGCCGGCGCGTTGGTCGACGTACTTGCCGCCGGCGCCCAGGCCCAGGCCTTTGAGCGCGCCGTCCTGGAACTCGTAGACGTTGAGCAGGCTGAAGCTGTTGCGCGGGATGTTCATCAAGCGCGTGCCGGAGCGCAACGTGTTATCACGGGTAACTTCCGCATCTACGTAAGCGTAGCCGCCGATCACGCGCCATTCGGGCGTGAGGTTGCCTGCCACATTGAGGTCGAAGCCCCGACTGCGCACCTGGCCGGCCGCGACACTGAAGGTATTGTCCACGGGATCGGTGGTCAGCACGTTCTTCTTCTCGATCTGATAGATCGCCGCATCCACGCTCAACTGCCGGTCCAGCGCCTCCCACTTGATACCCATCTCGTAGGACTTGCCTTTCTCCGGTGCAAAACCACCGCCTTCGCGGCTGGCGCCAGTGTTGGGCTTGAACGAACGCGCAGCATCGGCATAGACCGCGACGGTGTCGGTGAGGTCGTAGATCACACCCACGCGTGGGGTGACGGCGTTGTCGGCGGCCTGCCAGCTTTTACCAACATAGTTCTGGTAGTCATGCTCGAAACGCTCGAAGCGGGCACCGGCCAGCACTTTCAGACGTTCAGTGAGAGCAACCTGGTCCTGTACAAAAGCGGCGTAGGTCTTGAGGTTTTCTTTGTCGTGGGTCGGCGTACGGGTCAGGGCCGGACGGGGTTGACCGTACACCGGGTCAAAGATGTCAATGGGATAGGTACCCGCCGCGGCGCTGGAACGCTGGATAATCGACTTATAGTCGTAATCCTCGTACTCGATACCGGTAAGCAAGATGTGATCAAACCCGCCGGTGGAGAAGTGCCCGGTCAGGTTGAGCTGATAGTCCTTGTCGGTCCATTCCAGCTTGCGGTAGTTGAAGTTGCGTTGCAGGGTGCGGCCATCAGCGCCCAGGCTACCCGGCCCGTTGGCTTCGATGGCATTGCCTTTCAAACTGCCGTCCAACCACTGGAAACCGCCGCCCAGGGTCCAGTTGTCGCTCAGTGCATGCTCGAAACGCAACTGCGCCATGTTGTTGTCGTTGTGCAGCTTGCCGGCGTCCTTGTCGCCCCAGAACGTATCACGCGAGGGCGTGCCGCGCTGGTTGGGGAAACGCGTCAGGCCGCGGTCCAGCGGGTGGTTGTTGCGCATGAAGTCGCCTTCGAAGGTCACCTTGGTGTCATCGGTGGCCTGCCAGGTGATTACCGGCGTCACGCCGTAGCGTTCCGTCTCGACGTGATCGCGGAAGGTGTCGCCGCCCTCGCCCACGACGTTCAGGCGATAGGCCAGGCGGCCCTCCTCGTCCAGCGGGCCGGAGGCATCCAGGGTGCCGCGCTTCATGCCCTGGTCATTGAGCTGGCTGCCCAGGGTGACGGTGCGTTCAGCCAGCGGCTGCTTGGACACCACGTTGAAGGTGCCGCCTGGGTCGCCACGGCCGTAGAGCATGGTCGCGGGGCCGCGCAGTACTTCCAGACGCTCGATGGTGTTGGCGTCCGGCATGTTCGGGTAACCGCGGTTGATCGGGAAACCGTTGCGGTAGAACTCACCGGTGGTGAAGCCGCGCACGGTAAAGGTGGTCAGGCCCTGGCCGCCAAAATTGTTGGCACGGCCCACGCCGCCGGCGTAATCGAGGGCATCCTGCAAGCGCGTTGCACCGAGGTCTTCGACCACGTCCTTGGACACTACGCTGATGGACTGCGGGGTTTCATGAATGGCGGTGTCGGTGCGCGTCGCACTGGCTGAGCGTGTAGCGTGGTAGCCCTGCACGGGGCCTTGGGCCGACTCAAGGTCCGCGGTGGCGGTGACATTGGTCGCTTGCAGCTCGATACTGGCGTTCTCGGCAGGTGCCTGCTCTGCCCACGCGAAGGGGGAAAACGCCTGGAGCACACAGATGGAAATCAGAGTACGACGCATGGGTGTAGAACCTAGTGAATGAGCCAGATGGGACGGCAAACCTGCCAAGAATTCGCGGCGCATCATATATCAAGGCATTCTCGTTTGATATCGGTTCTCATTTGTTATTTTTCACGTACCTGCTGTGTCTCCAGTGGGTAACGCAAAAACCACAGGCGAAAAAAAGCCACTCAATCGAGTGGCTCATGCAACGCGCAGGCATACCTCAGCGATAGCGTTCCAGCCAATGCGCGTAAGGCGCCGGCAAGGTCCAGGAGGACTTGTCCACGCCCAGTTCCTTGGCGGCAAAGTAGGCCCAGTGTGGGTCAGCCAAATGTGCGCGCCCCACCGAAACCAGGTCCAGGTGCCCGGCCTGCAGCGCGCCTTGCGCCAGTTGCGGCGTGCCGAAGCCCCAGGCCGAGGTCACCGGAATACCGGCTTCACGGCGTACACGCTCAGCAATCGGGCCCATGAAGGCCGGGCCCCATGGGATGTTGGTGTCAGGAATGGTAAAGCCGACGCTGACGCTCAGCAGGTCCAGGCCACCGTCCTTGAAACGGCGGGCCAGTTCGATGGACTCGGTGAGGGTCTGCTCATCACGGCCGTCGTATTCGATCACACCGAACCGGGCGGTGAGCGGCAGGTTTTCCGGCCAGACTTCACGCACCGCAGCCAGGGTTTCGAGGAGGAAGCGGCTGCGGTTGTCGAAGCTGCCACCGTAGGCATCGGTACGCTGGTTGGAGTGCTCGGAGAAAAAGCTCTGGCCCAGGTAGCCGTGGGCGAAGTGCAGTTCGATCCATTCAAAGCCGGCATCGCGAGCGCGGCGGGCCGCGTCGACGAAGTCCTGCTGCACGCGGGCAATGTCTTCCAGGGTCATGGCACGCGGTACGTTGGGCAAATTGGCACCAAACGCGATGGCAGAGGGGGCGATGGTTTCCCAGCTACGGGCATCAGAAGCCGGGATGTGGTCATCACCTTCCCAGGGGCGATTGGCACTGGCTTTGCGACCGGCGTGGGCGATCTGAATGCCCGGCACCGAACCTGCGGCCTTGATGGCCTTGACCATGGGCACAAATGCCTGGGCATGGGCATCGCTCCAGATCCCGGCGCAGCCTGGGGTGATGCGCCCTTCAGGGGCGACCGCGGTGGCCTCGACCACCAGCAGGCCGGCACCACCACGGGCCATGCCGGCCAGGTGAACGTGGTGCCAGTCGTTGACCATGCCGTCTTCGGCCATGTATTGGCACATCGGTGGGATAGCAATGCGATTGCGCAAGGTCACATCTTTGAGTTTGAACGGTTCGAACAAGGCCGACATTGAGAACTCCAGGAAGGGATGAGTGATTCGATAGTTCGATGGTAATCGAACTATGGTATTGAACGCTACCCCCCTGTTATGATCCGCCCCATGCGAGCCTTCAAACACCCTACCCCGCAAGAATTGACGCTTGAGCGTGTGCTGTACGCCTTGAGCGACCCCGTGCGCCTGGACATCGTGCGCTACCTGGCCAACGTGCCAGAGGCCACCTGTGGCGAACTCGACGGGGGGCGGCCCAAGTCCAGCATGTCCCATCACTTCCGGGTATTGCGCGATGCCGGCCTGGTGCACACCCGCAATGTGGGCACCACCCATATGAACTCGTTGCGCCGTGACGAGCTGGAAAGCCGCTTCCCTGGGTTGCTGGCCAGCGTGTTGTCACAACACTAGACGCATAACTTCGGCGCGACGCCGGGCCTGTGGCGAGGGAGCTTGCTCCCGTGACGGCCTGCCACCCGGCGCTTGCCTACCTGACACCCCACAATCCAAATGTGGGAGCTGGCTTGCCTGCGATGGCGGCCCGACAGCCGCCCCATATCTACCTGACACCCCTCAATCCAACTGTGGGAGCGGGCTTGCTCGCGAAGGCGGCCTGACAGCCGGCACAGTCATACCGAGTACATATCCATTCCTGCGGTAACAGCTACTTAGGGTTCTCTTGCCCCACCACTCGGCACCTCGCCCAGGCTCGGTGTGCCCGTAATCCGCCAGCGTGGTTTAACGGGGCGCTTAAGATCAAAAGCAGATCAAGATCAAGAGCGGCTCGCTTCGCATCGTGGTTAGCGTTGGCTGCTGCAACTTGGAAAGTTGTGCAGATACCTTTGCACTAGACGCCAAGCCTCAGGACAAGATCGCCTTCAGCAGCGCGCCGTCCAGGTGCACACAATCCTTGCCATTGCGCTTGGCGCCGTACAGGTTCTTGTCCGCCATCTTGAGTACGGCCGACAACTCGTCGCCCGGCGAAAAACGCGCCATCCCCGCACTGCAGGTGTAATGGTGGGGCGCAGGCACACTGCTGCGGATCGCTTGCAACAAGTCCAGGGCATAATCACAGGCCACCTCCACATCGTCGCCCTGCAATAACACGCCGAACTCTTCCCCGCCGATCCGTCCAAAGCTGTGGCTGCCCTTGGCGTTTTTCAGGCAAAGGGCCATGGCGCGCAGAATCTTGTCCCCCACGTCGTGGCCATATAGATCGTTTTTTTCTTTGAAACTGTCGATATCCAACATGATGAAGTAGCCGCCCTGCTCCCCACCGAGCAACTTCTCGAAGCTCTGCATAAAAGCGCGCCGGTTGAGAATGGAGGTCAGGTAGTCGGTCTCGGCCAAGGCGCGAAACTCGCTTTCCACCAGCAATACCGAACGCAGGTTCTTCAAGTAGGAATAACTCAAGATAAACCCGATGGATACCGACGCGGCGCAGAACAGCAGCAAATACACCTCGGTGCCAACGTATATATCCGCCTGCATGGGCGGCCACAGGATCAGCCAGATCAATAGCGCATCGGCCAGATAATCCTGGACACTGATAAACAAGATCGCACTGCCCACCACCAGGGTCACGGCCAACGGCAGGCCATAGATACGCAACTCTTTGTTCATATGAATCAGATAAGCGAAGCCGACGGACAACAACACCATATAGGTGACCCCCAGCACTCGCCAGAGCAGAAAGTTCGTGGTGGTGGCATGTACCCGGCAAACAATCAGCAGGCCCACCGTGACGCCCAACATATAAAAATTCAACTTCAGGGCCGCAGGAATCAGGAGCATGCCGACCCAGGCAATAATCCCTACCCCTTCGGCTTGGGTCACCGCAGGTGACAACAAACTGCGCATTCTGGGCCGCAACTTCAAGTTAGCAGGCATCCTTACGCTCCCATCTCAATAGCATGCAGGCCCATCGCAAATGAAAAGGCCATGAACCGCTTTACCAGGCTGGCAAAGGGTGGCAGAACTTCCAGCCGGGTTTTGGAGTGGGCTTTGAAATAACCCTTTTCAACCCCCTCCTGCACCATACGGATAATGTGGGTCTTGGACACGGAAAGTTGCTTGGCCAAGGCCAGGTAGGAAGACGACCGGAAGGTGGCGCGGTCGTTCTCAGGGGCAAAGGCGTCGTTGTAGATCGCCAGCATCAACAGATGGCCGGCGTCGCGCTTCACCAGCCAGTAACATTCGGGCAGCAAGACATCCACCGTCAACTCGGCCGCGAGAATCATGGCAAAACCCTTGAAATAGAGCGCAAGGAACTCGCGGTCATCCAAGTCGCGCATCTGCCGGAACACTTCCCTTTCGGGATAGAGCAGCGCCAAAGACTCCGTGAGGGCGGTGAGCATCAACCGCGCTTCGCGGCAGGCTTCATCCGAAGGTGCATACACCCTGAAGCGACTGTCTTCGGGGTGCGGCGCAACCTCCATGAAACCCAAGGCCCGGAATAGCAAAAAAATCGATTCCAGGCTGTTTTTCGAACAATATTTGCGCGTTACGCACAAGGCTTTAACTTCTGCCAACAAAGGCAGCGGTGTAGAAAAGTATTGGCTCAATAATGCAAACGACACCATCAAGCGGCTGTATTTAAGGGCACTCTTGTAGAAAAACGGTCGTCTCGAATAGGGCACGAGCAGCACGTGGTAATGCGCTCTCATGCACGATTCAAAATCCTTATGACGTTCGAGCGCTTGCGCGGTATTACACATAGCCAACTTCAACGAACTGACACGCATGAAAGAGCCCTGATCATCCAACTTGATGCCACTGATCTCAGCTACGAAATCCCTGCAGCCCGGCCCCAAAACAAATCACTTCAAAAATCCTGCCATTAATGGCTTTTTGCCTCGAACGCAATGTAAAGCGATTGCCGGACAAGACGTCATCAGTACCAAAGTTGTTCCACAGTCAGATGCCCTATGGCACACACTTACGCGCAACCTTTGGTTACATTCTCTCCGCCTGGCGGTTAGAGGACTAATCGATTCAGCACACTGCGAACCTTCCTTCCTCGGCGGCGTCGTAACAGGGGATTGTTGCCAACCGCCCGCCGCGAGGTTCTCGTTTGAAAGCTGCCCTTCTGAAGAAATACCGCCTGATCATCAAGACCATGGGCTATGTGGGCTGGGCGTTGTTCTGGCTGTTGTTGTGGGATGTGGCGGTGACGGTGGATTTCATGCTGTTTCTCACCGCCAAGATCAATTTGCCGCTGATGCCCCTGACCTTGCTCGGCTCAGCACTGGTGGTGCTGATCAGTTTTCGCAACAGCAGCGCCTATAACCGCTGGTGGGAAGCACGCACGCTGTGGGGCGCGATGGTCAACAACTCGCGCAGTTTTGCCCGGCAAGTGTTGACCCTGCTCGATGACGCCCCCGGTGAGGTGAACCCGGTGAAGTCGACGCTGTTGCGCCGTCACGTGGCTTACGTCAACTGCCTGGCTGCGCACCTCAAGGGCCAGCCGTGCCCGGAGGAAGTGCGAGCCTTTATCCCCGCCGAAGAATTTGCGCGCAACGGCGCCACTAATAACTTCGCGAATGACATCCTCACCGGCTCGGCCTCGTTGCTGGCGCGCGAATACCAGGCCGGACGCTTGGACAGCATCCGCCTGGCGCGGTTGGAGTCGACCCTGGTGGACCTCTCCAACGCCCAGGGCGGCATGGAGCGGATTGCCAACACGCCACTGCCCTACCCTTACGTGTACTTCCCGCGGCTATTCATTTCCCTGTTCTGCCTGATCGTACCGGTGGGCCTGGTGGAATCCCTCGGTTGGTTCACGCCGTTGGCCTCCACGGTCGTGGGCTTCATGCTGCTGGCCATCGAACGCATCGGCACCGACCTGCAAAGTCCGTTCAATTCCAGCGAACATCAGATCCAGATGGAAAGCATTTGCGAAACCATCGAGAAGAACCTGCAGTCGATGCGCCGCGATGCCCTGGTCGGTGACCCGATCGCCTGATTCCCCCCTCCTCAAGTGCCAACTCCCTCGGCCGATATACCGAGGGTACGCATGGCCTCGCCTCTCACAAAAACGCCTGCGACACCCAGTACCCATTTTTCTCCCCTTGCCAAAACTATAAATACCCGCGGGTGAAGTCATGAATATCAAGCAGAAGCTGACATGGGCGTTTGCGGCCATCGCGTGCGTGCCGGTCATCCTGGTCGCCATTATCGTGGTGCTGAACCTGCGCGAGGGTGCGCTGGCCAACTTCCTCGACAGCAGCGGCCGCGAGATCCGCCAGATCGACAATGGCATGCAGCAGTTTTTCGACGGCATCAGCCAGAATGTCGACTTCGTCGCCAAAGACCCGCGTGTGATCGCGGCCAAGAACCTGAAGAACTACGCCGGCGCCGATGCAGCGCAAATTCCGCTGACGCCGACCAACACCGAACTGCTGGCGATTTTTGATCAGTTCGCCAAAAGCCACCCCAGTACCGCCTACCTGTCCCTGGGACTGAGCGATGGCGGCTACGCCAGTTGGCCGGACGACGCCAAGCTGACGCAATACGACCCGCGCACCCGCCCCTGGTACCAGGCCGCCATTGCAGCGCCAGGCAAGACCGTGCGCACAGGCGCCTACTACTGGGCCCCGGACGATGTGGTGCTGATCGGCACCGTGCGCACCGTCGCGGATGCCACGGGTAACGTCCTTGGGGTGGTTGGCCTTGACGTGTCGCTCAAGCAACTCACTGAGCTGGTGCGCACCATCAAGCTGGGCGACAGCGGCTACCTGATGCTGGTGGAAGCCGACGGCAACGTGCTGGTGGACCCCAGCGATGCCACGCACAACTTCAAGCCCCTGGCGGGCCTGGGCGCGAACTACGCCGAACTGGCCAAGCACGGCGATGGCGTGACCGAGGTGAGCATCGATGGCGTGGCCTACATGGCTAACGTGGTCAGTTCCAAAGACTTGGGCTGGCGCTTTATCGGCCTGATCAAGCGTGACGAAGTGATGGCCGGCGCCACCCGCCTGACGTGGTTGATCGCTGCGATCGCCGCCGTACTGGCCGTGGTGTTCGCAATCGTCGGTGCCAGTTTCGCCCGTGTGATCGTGCGTCCGATTCGCGGTGTGGCCGACGGCCTGCAGGAAATCGCCGAAGGTGAAGGCGACCTCACGCGCCAGCTCAAAGTGCAAGGCAAGGACGAAACCGCCAGCCTGGCCGGCTGGTTCAACCAGTTCCTGAGCATGATCGCGCAACTGGTGCAGCGCATCGGCAACGCCTCCTCAGACCTGCAAACCGCCGCCGCCGACACCAGCGCCGTGGCCAACAATATGAACCAGGCCGCCGGCCGCCAGCGCGAAGCCGTGGAACTGGTGAGCACCGCGTTCAACGAGATGGTCGCCACCGCCAACGAAGTCGCGCGTTCATGCAGCGCCGCCGCCACGAGTGCCGATGAGGGCTATCGCGACGTGCACACCGGCCAGCAGCACATCGGCGAAGCCACCGGCAGCGTGCTCAAGCTCAGCGAAGACCTGCAAAAATCCACACAGACCATGCAGTTGCTCGAGCAAGACAGCCAGAACATCAACACCATCCTCGACACCATCCGCTCGATTGCCGAACAGACCAACCTGCTGGCGCTCAACGCCGCGATCGAAGCCGCCCGCGCTGGCGACCAGGGCCGCGGCTTTGCGGTGGTCGCCGATGAAGTGCGTGCACTGGCGCGTCGCACCGCCGACTCCACCGGCGAAATCGACAGCCTGCTGGGCAACCTTGCCCGCCGCACCCAGGAAGTCACCCAGCAGATGCAAGGCAGCTTGCTGGTGTCCAACACCAGCGTGGAGCGCATCCAGCAGGCCCGTGACAGCTTTGACAAGATCCGCGGCTCGGTGGACTCGATTCGCGACCAGAACACTCAGATCGCCACCGCCGCCGAAGAGCAGCACCAGGTGGCCGAAGAGATCAACCGGCATATCGCGCAGATCCACGCCGACGCGCAGTTGGTGGAAGGCTTTGCGCATTCGGCGCAGACCGGTTCAGGGCGGCTGACTGATATTTCCGGCCAGCTCAATGGGCTGGTGGGGCGCTTCAAGTTCTGATGCCCGCCCAATAAAGGCAGCGCTGTACCGTGGCGAGGGAGCTTGCTCCCGCTGGACTGCGTAGCAGTCCCAGTCTTTTAAATTAAGAGAGGGGCCGCTTCGCGCCCCAGCGGGAGCAAGCTCCCTCGCCACAGGGTACGCGTCGCCGGGTCCATCTATGCCGCCTCAGAGGCGGCCCTGCCCATCATCGCAGTACCTGCAACAGTCTATTGCAGTACTCAAATGTACTAACTGGTTACTTATCTTGCTAAAATCGCGTCTTTGCCCTCTCTCACTCGAGTCCATTCGACATGAAACGAGCATCGCGCGCCGCTGGCGTCTCTAGATTCTTACTCCTGGGCCTGGGCGTCGTCATCGCCCTGCTCGGCCTTGCGCTTGCCGTCGGCGGCGCCAAACTGGTCAGCCTGGGAGGCTCCTGGTACTTCCTGCTCGGCGGCGTGGCCATGGCCATCTCCGGGCTGTTGATTGCCCGCTGCAAGCCTGCCGGCGCCTGGTTGTTCGCCGCGTTTCTAGTGGCTACTGCCGTGTGGGCGGTGGCCGACGTGGGCCTGGAATACTGGCCGCTGTTCTCGCGACTGTTAATGTTTGCGGTGATTGGCGTGGTGGTCGCGCTGGTGTATCCGTTGCTGGCCGGCAAATCGGCGCGGGGTGCCTATGGCGTCGCCGCCGTATTGGCGCTGGGCGTGGCGGTGGCGGCGGGCAATATGTTTGTCGCGCACCCAAGCGTGAAGCCCACCGGTGCAGGCCCGGGCGTCACCCCGGTGGCTGCGGCCGATGCGCAGAAAGATTGGGCCCACTACGGTCATACCGAAGGTGGCAGCCGTTTCGCCGCGCTGGACCAGATCAACCGCGACAACATCGACAAGCTCAAGGTCGCCTGGACCTACCACACCGGCGACGTGGCCATCAGCGACGGTAACGGTGCCGAGGACCAACTGACCCCCCTGCAGATCGGCAACAAAGTGTTTATCTGCACCCCGCACAACAACCTGATCGCGCTGGATGCCGACACCGGCAAAGAACTGTGGAAAAACGAAGTCAACGCCAAATCGGCAGTGTGGCAGCGTTGCCGGGGCATGGCGTATTTCGACGCCAGCGCGCCGATTGCCCAGCCGACCCAGCCCGACAGCTCGCCGGTCCTGGCCGCCAGCGTGCCCGCCGGTGCGCAGTGCCAGCGTCGCCTGCTGACCAACACCATTGATGCACGCCTGATCGCCGTAGACGCCGACACCGGCAAGTTCTGCGAAGACTTCGGCACCCACGGTCAGGTGGACCTCAAGGCCGGCCTCGGCAATGTGCCGGACAGCTACTACCAACTGTCCTCGGCGCCGCTGATGGCCGGTACCACCGTCGTAGTCGGCGGTCGCGTGGCAGACAACGTGCAGACCGATATGCCCGGTGGCGTGATCCGTGGCTTTGACGTGATCACTGGCCAGATGCGCTGGGCGTTCGACCCAGGCAACCCTGAAGACAAGCAGGCCCCGACGGGCGACGCCACCTACGTGCGCAGCACCCCGAACAGCTGGGCGCCGATGTCTTACGACCCACTGATGAATACGGTCTTCCTGCCTATGGGCAGCTCCTCCACCGATATCTACGGCGTGGAGCGCACCCAGCTCAACCACAAATACGGCGCTTCGGTGCTGGCACTCGACGCCTCCACCGGCGCCGAGAAGTGGGTCTACCAGACAGTCCACAACGACCTCTGGGACTTCGACCTGCCAATGCAGCCCAGCCTGATCGACTTCACCCCGCCCGGCAGCGACAAGGCTGTACCGGCCGTGGTCATCGGCACCAAGGCCGGGCAGATTTACGTGCTCGACCGCGCCACCGGCAAGCCGCTGACAGACGTGCAGGAAGTGCCGGTCAAAGCCGCGAACATTCCCAACGAGCCGTATTCCCTGACCCAGCCGAAATCCGTGGGCATGCCGCAGATCGGCGCGCAAACCCTCACCGAGTCGGACATGTGGGGCGCGACGCCGTATGACCAGTTGTTGTGCCGCATCGACTTCAAGGGCATGCGCTACGACGGCCTGTACACCGCGCCGGGCACCGATAAATCCCTGAGCTTCCCCGGTTCCCTGGGCGGCATGAACTGGGGCAGCATCTCCACCGACCCGGTGCACGGTTTTATCTTCGTCAACGACATGCGCCTGGGCCTGTGGATCCAGATGGTACCGTCGCAGAACAAGGCCCAGACCTCTTCCGGTGGGGAAGCGCTGAACACCGGCATGGGCGCCGTGCCGCTCAAGGGCACGCCGTACGCGGTGAACAAAAACCGCTTCCTGTCGGTGGCCGGCATTCCGTGCCAGGCACCGCCATTCGGCACCTTGACCGCCATCGACATGAAGACGCAAAAGGTCGCCTGGCAAGTACCGGTGGGCACCGTTGAAGACACCGGCCCCCTGGGTATCCGCATGCACCTGCCAATCAAGGTAGGCCTGCCGACCCTGGGCGGTACGCTGTCCACCCAAGGCGGCCTGATCTTTATTGCCGGCACCCAGGACTTCTACCTGCGCGCCTTCAACAGCGGCAATGGCGATGAAATCTGGAAAGCCCGCCTGCCCGTCGGCAGCCAGGGTGGGCCGATGACCTACGTGTCGCCGAAAACCGGCAAGCAATACATCGTCGTCACCGCCGGCGGCGCACGCCAGTCCACCGACCGTGGCGACTACGTGATCGCCTACGCCCTGCCGTAACCGCCCTCTGTTCGCGCGGTGCCCAGGCGCCGCGCTTTGTGTTTGGAAAGATCCCCCATGACCCCTACTCCTCATACCGCCTGGCGCCTGGCGCTGGGCCTGGCCTTTGCGGCCGCCCTGCCCGTTCAAGCCGACGACACCACCCTGACCGGCGACTGGGGCGGCCTGCGCCGCGAACTCGACGCGCAAGGTGTGCGCTTTACCGGTGACTACAGCGGCGAGACCGCCTACAACGCCCACGGCGGCCAGCATCGTTCGGCGCGCTACTCGCAAAACATCAAACTCGGCGTGCAATTCGACCTGGGCAAGCTCTACGGTTTCACCAACGGCGACCGCATCCAGCTGACCATCAACGACCGACGCGGCAACAGCGCCTCCGAGGACTTGGTGGGCAACCGCCTGCCGATCCAGGAAAACTACGGCGGCCTCTACACGCGCCTCACCGAGCTGAGCTACGAGCGCACGCTGTTCACCCCGGCGCTGAACCTCAAGCTGGGCTATATGGCCATGGGCAATGATCTCGGCGGCCTGGACAGCGGCATCCTGTGCAACTTCATGAACGCCGGCTTCTGCGGGCATCCGCTGAATATGTCCGGCGGCAGTGGCTGGGCCAACTACCCGAATGCGCACCTCGGTGCCCGGGTGAAATACGACTTTTCGCCCAACTGGCAACTGCGCGTGGCGGCGTTCAATGTCGACCCGTCCAGCAATGGCAACTCAAGCCGTGCCTGGCACCTGGGGCCCAAGCACACCACCGGCACCGTGGTGCCCATCGAGCTTATCTACAAGCATGCGGGCGCACTGCCCGGTGAATACAAGCTCGGTTATTACTACGACAGTTCCGATGTAAAACGCATTGGCAGCAACAAGGACGTCAGCGGGCGTGGCGGTCACTACCTCTTGATCGACCAGGCTGTGTGGGCCTCACAATCATCCCAAGGCCGTAGCCTGCACGCCTTCGGCCAGTACTCTGCCGCCAGCCAAGCGGCCTCGCCGTTCACCAAGTGGTATGGCGCAGGCGTGGTGCTGTACAAGCCGTTCGAAGGTCGCCCGCGCGATACCGTCGCCCTGGGCTATGGCCGCGCGGTGCCGAACCCGCGCAGCCGTGATGTGCAAGAGTTGGCTGCGTTCAATGCCGGGGCGTCCTACCCCTCAATCGACAGCGCCGAACAATTGATCGAACTCAGTTATGGCTACCAGGCCACGCCTTGGCTGACCTTGCGCCCGGATGTGCAATACATCATCGAGCCGGGGGCGTTTTCCGGTGAGAGCATCGACAATGCGCTGGTGCTGGGCTTGCAGGTCAAAGCGGTGTTCTAGTTTGTGCCCTGTTGATACTGACGCGGCGTACAGCCAAATTCGCGGCGAAACACCGTATGCAGGTACTGCGCAGAGGTGAAGCCGCAGCGTGCGGCAATGTCGGCGATAGCAAGGCTGTGGTTTTCCAAACCTTTGGCGGCAGCGGCGAGTTTGAAGCGCAAAATCTCATCATGCACGCTGCAGCCACGCGCCTTGCGAAAATGCGCTTCCAGGGACGAGCGGGAAACACCGACATAAGCCGCGACCTGATCGGTCTTGATACCCTGGCAGGCGTACTGGCGGATAAACAACAAGGCCTGCATCACGTAAGGGTTGCCCAGGGGTTGATGCAGGCTGGAGGCCTGCACGTTGATGGCGTCCGGCGGCACCAGCACCTGCGTGCCCGTGCAGGGTTTGCCGTGCAGCATCTGATGCAACAATGCCGCAGCGGTACGGCCCATGGTCTCCGTGCCCTGGATCACCGAACTGAGCGGCACCCGCGTGAGGGTGCGGGTCAGCGGGTCGTTGTCGATGCCGATCAACGCCACCTCCTCCGGCACCGCAATACCCGCCGTCAGGCAGGCTTGCAGCAATTGCCGAGCACGGGCATCGGTCACCGCGATAATGCCGATAGGCTTGGGCAGGCTGTGCAGCCAGGCAATCTGCTGCTCCACCGCGCTGTCCCACAACGGCGCACTGGTGCCCAGGCCGCGATACACCTCTACCTGCAAGCCATCGCGCTGCATCAAGCGGCGAAAAGCTTTCTCACGCTCCTGGGCCCACCGATTGGCCTGGGCTTCGGGCAGGCTGAAACAGGCAAACCGCGTCAACCCCGCCTCCACCAGATGCTCGTAGGCCAGCTTCATCAGGGCATGGTTATCGGTGGCCACATAGGGAATGCCCTTCGGGTACTTGCCCACATCCTCATAAGACCCGCCCACCGCCACCACTGGAACCCGACTGCCGGCCAGCGCCTCGCCAATCAGCGGGTCATCGAAGTCAGCAATGATCCCATCCCCCTGCCAACGCTCGATACCGCGCAGGCGACAGAGGAAGTCCTCTTCCAGGAACAGGTCCCAGGATGCGCGGGTGCTGCTCAGGTAGTTGCCGATACCGGCGATGATGCCGCGGTCGTAGATTTTGCTGCCGTTGAAGAGCAAGGCGATACGGTGAACGGGCGGTAGGGTTTTCATTGTTTTTGTCCTGGGGCCGGTCGGTGCAGATTAGGCCTGTGTACTACGCACGCCTAGCTACATTCAAATCGATGTCACGTCCTGGAAGCAGTCTGAGCATATCGGGCCTCAGGGAGGCCCGTTCTATCTACCTAAATTTTAAAACTATGAATACAGTTCCTAGCCAAACGCCAGTGCCAACTACCATTGCTAAATGTAGGTTCAGCAGGCGTTTTAGGTACGGAGGAAAGTTTTCATAATCGATAGGGCTCAAGTCACCAATGCGGATATATGTCCTTGGCATCGCTATCATCCCGGTGATTTTCGCCATCTCCAACAACGACCAAATATAGCCGCGCCTCCCCAGGCTCGGCCCCCAAAGATAAATATAGCGACTGTTTTTCAATGCCTCTTTTATCGCATCCAAATGTCGATGACTCAGGAACAAGCTGTACGCAATACTCACGAGTTCGAGCAGAAAAGGCCCGCCGGTAAAAATGATCGCAGCCCAGGGTGACCAAGAGTCAATACGGGTCATGGTTGAAAAGCCTCGTAAATTTTTTCCCCAATATAATCGCCACCCATCTCACCGAAAGTCGTACCTGCCCAGGCGCCGGCCCCGACTAAGGCCGCGACACAGACGACCCCTCCAAGCCCGCCGGTTGCCACTCCAATCCCCAAACAGATTGAACCACCCGCAATTTGACCCGTCACTCCACCCCAAATACCCCCCAATGTGGCTCCAGCGAATTTCCCCCCTTCAGTGAACTTAACCCTCTCACATGCAGCTCCAGAATCCCCGTTACATACCTGCTCAATAGCCAGCAACGAAGACACTCCCCCAAGTCCAATACCGATATAACCCCCTGCCTTCATGTACTTCGTGGCACGGCTGACCGCTTCCACATGAGCGGCATACCCCGGAATCTGCCCCGGCCCACCCGCCTTGTCCCAGTGATGCACCAAGCTGCGACTGGATATACCCAGGGCCGTTTTCAACTTGGGGTGATCGCCCAAGGTGGTCTGCCCGCGCAGGCGGGTGGAGTTGAGCAGATGAGCATCCAACTGATTCATAAGTCGCTGACGATCAGCAAAGAACTGCGGTGACCTAAGGTGTCCGTGCTGCCGATAGCTGTCCTGATGCAGGCGCTCCATGGCCTGCAGCGTTTCGCGCAGATTGCTCAGGTGTTTTTCCATCACCACTGCGCTGACGCCGAGCCAGGTTGAGGTTTGGCCGATGAAACCGGCGATCTCTGCACCGTGGCGATGCAGAAAGTCAGCCTCGTCCGGCGTCAGCTCATCCAGTGATGCGCTGACGTGTTGTGCAGCCTGCATCAGTTGAGCTTCTTCATACGAGCAGGAGGTGTTTTTCGGATCGCTGAGCACGATCATCGAACCAGCTTTGACGTAGCCTGTGTTGGGATTCAGCGATTGAAACTTGCGCATTACAGCCGGGTCGAGCGTCGGAAAAAGTGTGGCTTCCAGCGCCTCGCGGGTCATGCTTTTGGGCACGATATAAAAACCTGGCTCCTGACCTTGCACACCATTGGATGCCATTGATCCAACATGACCGGACGGCACGAAACCAGAATGACGTGGCGCTACAGTGTTTCGATTTACAGATGATGCGTTTGGTTGAGCTACTCGCAGGTTAATGGGCGGTTCTGCATGTTGGTTTTCATAGGTGGCCGAGTACACCGAAGGAATCAGCTCGGCTTTACAGGGACAGTCGCTGTAACTATCCAAAGTGCCGGCCATAAGCCGACCATGGCTGTTTATGTGGGAAACGCCACCGACGATCTTATAAGTTTGCCCATCCTTGCCGCAGATGACTCGGTCACCTTCGCACGCATGAAAAAGGCCATGTATGTTGACTCTCTTATCACCGTCCAGCACTTCCCCGCCGCAGGTGGTCTTGTCACCCAGTCCAATGAAATAACCTACGCTCATTTTTTTGCCTCTTATCCATGTTTTTTGGCCGTACTTCCCTGCTCGTCCCGATAAGAAAACTGACGCGTAACGCCTTCCGAGGTAACGAGCAAGTGGCACACCAAACCTGGAAGAGGCATATCCCCACCGTAAAGTCAGACGTTTCTCTAAATCCTGTACTCCCTCAGCCGTTCTCAGCCCCTCACTCAAAATCGCACTCCCCTTTGGTGATTTTCATAATCAGCCGCCCAAGTGCCATTGCTAGTATCCAGACACCGCTCAGAACAATAAGGAAAACCCCATGCCGTACTTCCCCGGTGTCGAAAAGGTGCGCTTCGAAGGCCCTGCCAGCACCTCTGCCCTCGCGTTTCGTCACTACGACGCCAACAAATTGATCCTCGGCAAGCCCATGCGGGAGCACCTGCGCATGGCCGCCTGTTACTGGCATACCTTTGTGTGGCCGGGGGCGGATATGTTTGGGATGGGCACGTTCAAGCGCCCGTGGCAGCGCAGTGGCGATCCGATGGAGGTGGCCATCGGCAAGGCCGAGGCGGCGTTTGAGTTTTTTTCCAAGCTGGGCATCGACTACTACAGCTTTCACGACACCGATGTGGCGCCCGAAGGCAGCACGCTCAAGGAGTACCGCAATCACTTTGCGCAGATGGTCGACCACCTGGAGCGCCATCAGGAACAGACCGGCATCAAGCTGCTGTGGGGCACCGCCAATTGCTTCAGCAACCCGCGCTTTGCCGCCGGGGCCGCGAGCAACCCAGACCCAGAGGTGTTCGCCTTCGCCGCCGCCCAGGTGTTCAGTGCAATGAATGCCACGCTGCGTCTCAAGGGCGCCAACTATGTGCTGTGGGGTGGCCGTGAAGGGTATGAAACCTTGCTCAACACCGACCTCAAGCGCGAGCGCGAACAGCTCGGGCGTTTTATGCGCATGGTGGTTGAACACAAGCACAAGATCGGCTTTACGGGTGACCTGTTGATCGAGCCCAAGCCCCAAGAGCCGACCAAACACCAATACGATTACGACAGCGCCACCGTGTTCGGCTTCCTGCATGAGTACGGCCTGGAACACGAGATCAAAGTGAACATCGAGGCCAATCACGCGACGCTGGCCGGGCACAGCTTTCATCATGAGATCGCCACCGCCGTGTCGTTGGGGATCTTCGGCAGTATCGACGCCAACCGCGGCGACCCGCAGAACGGTTGGGACACCGACCAGTTCCCCAACAGCGTCGAGGAGATGACCCTGGCCACCTACGAAATCCTCAAGGCTGGCGGGTTCAAGAACGGCGGCTATAACTTCGACTCCAAGGTGCGCCGCCAGAGCCTCGACGAGGTGGACCTGTTCCATGGGCATGTCGCCGCCATGGATGTGCTGGCCCTGGCGTTGGAGCGTGCGGCGGCGATGGTGCAGGACGACCGCTTGCAGCAGTTCAAGGACCAACGCTATGCCGGCTGGCAGCAGCCGTTGGGCCAGGCGGTGTTGGCCGGTGAGTTCAGCCTGGAGTCATTGGCTGAACATGCCTTTGCCAACGCGCTGAACCCGCAGGCGGTGAGCGGGCGCCAGGAGATGCTTGAAGGCGTGGTGAATCGGTTTATCTACACCTGACTGTGACCAGAGATTGCTCCCGCTGGGGCGCGAAGCGGCCCCAAAAAATGGGAGTGCTGCGCACTCCAGCGGGAGCAAGCTCCCTCGCCACAAAGAGGATCTTCACCTAGTGTCTTTCCAACAACAATAAAAGGACGCACCACCATGAAGTCATTCAAACCTGCCCTGCTCGCCGCAGCCGTGGCGCTGCTCGCCCTGCCGGTGATGGCCGACCCTGCGCACCCGAAAATCGGTTTTTCCATCGACGACCTGCGCCTGGAGCGCTGGTCCCGCGACCGTGATTACTTTGTTGCCGCTGCGGAAAAGCTCGACGCCAAGGTCTTCGTGCAGTCTGCCGATGCCAACGAACAGAAGCAGATTGCCCAGATCGAAAACCTCATCTCCCGGGGCGTCGATGTGATCGTGATTGTGCCGTTCAACGCCACGGTGCTGACCAACGCGGTGGCCGAAGCCAAGAAGGCCGGGATCAAGGTGGTGTCCTATGATCGCCTGATCCTCAACGCCGACATCGACGCCTATATTTCCTTCGATAACGAAAAAGTCGGCGAGATGCAGGCCAGCGGCGTGTTGCAAGCGGCGCCCAAGGGCAATTACTTCCTGCTCGGCGGCGCGCCGACGGACAACAACGCCAAGGTGCTGCGCGAAGGTCAGATGAAGGTACTGGAACCGGCCATCGACAAAGGCGATATCAAGATCGTCGGCCAGCAATGGGTCAAGGAATGGAACCCCACCGAAGCCTTGAGCATTGTCGAAAACGCCCTGACCCGTAACGACAACAAGATCGACGCCATCGTCGCCTCCAACGACGCCACCGCCGGCGGTGCGATCCAGGCCCTGGCTGCGCAGAAGCTCGCGGGCAAGGTACCCATCTCCGGCCAGGACGCTGACCTCGCAGCGATCAAGCGCGTGATCAACGGCACCCAGACCATGACCGTGTACAAACCGCTCAAGCTGATCGCCACCGAAGCGGCCAAGCTTTCGGTGCAACTGGCACGCAGCGAACAGCCTACCTATAGCTCGCAATATGACAATGGCAGCAAAAAGGTCGACACCATCTTGCTCACGCCGACGCCGTTGACCAAGGCCAACATCGATGTGTTGGAGAAAGACGGCTTCTATACCAAAGAGCAGATCGGCCTGTAGGTCCTGGCAGGCAGCCCGTGTCGCCTGGGGGTTTTTCGCGAGCAAGCTCGCTCCTACAGTGACGGTGTTTCGTCGGCCTTTTGTGTGAGCCATTGCCATGTCGCATTACCTGCTGCAAATGAACGGCATCGTCAAAAGCTTTGGCGGTGTCAACGCTCTCAACGGCATAGACATCAAGGTCAAGCCTGGGGAATGCGTGGGCCTGTGCGGTGAAAACGGTGCGGGTAAATCCACCTTGATGAAGGTGCTGTCGGCGGTGTACCCGCACGGCACCTGGGAGGGGGAAATCCTCTGGGATGGGCAGCCGCTCAAGGCCCAGTCCATCCGCGAAACCGAGGCGGCCGGCATTGTCATCATTCATCAGGAACTGACCCTGGTGCCCGACCTGTCGGTGGCCGAGAACATTTTCATGGGCCACGAACTGACCCTGCCCGGTGGGCGCATGAACTACCCGGCGATGTTGCACCGCGCCGAGGCGTTGATGCGTGAACTCAAGGTGCCAGACATGAATGTCGCGCTGCCGGTGTCGCAGTACGGCGGCGGCTACCAGCAACTGGTGGAGATCGCCAAGGCCTTGAACAAACAGGCGCGCCTGTTGATTCTTGACGAGCCCTCCTCGGCCTTGACCCGTGGCGAAATCGAGGTGTTGCTGGACATTATCAAGGGCCTGAAGGCCAAGGGCGTGGCCTGCGTGTACATCTCCCACAAGCTTGATGAAGTGGCGGCGGTGTGCGACACCATTGCGGTGATTCGCGACGGCAGGCACATCGCAACCACCGCCATGGCAGACATGGACATCCCCCGGATCATCACGCAGATGGTCGGCCGCGAAATGAGCAACCTCTTCCCCATCGAGCACCATGAAGTGGGCGAGGTGATCTTCGAAGCGCGTAACGTCACCTGCTACGACGTCGATAACCCCAAGCGCAAGCGCGTCGACGACATCTCCTTCGTGCTCAGGCGCGGTGAAATCCTTGGCATCGCCGGCTTGGTGGGCGCCGGGCGCACGGAGTTGGTGTCGGCGCTGTTCGGCGCTTACCCCGGCCGCTACAGCGCCGAAGTATGGCTGGACGGCCAGGTGATCGATACGCGCACGCCGCTCAAGTCGATCCACGCCGGGCTGTGCATGGTGCCCGAAGACCGAAAGCGCCAAGGCATCATTCCCGACCTGGGTGTAGGCCAGAACATTACCCTGGCGGTGCTCGACACCTACGCGCACATGACCCGCATCGACGCTGAGGCCGAACTGGGCAGCATCGACCAGCAGATCAGCCGCATGCACCTCAAGACCGCCAGCCCGTCGCTGCCGATCACCAGCCTCTCAGGCGGCAACCAGCAAAAGGCCGTGCTGGCGAAAATGCTGATGACCCAGCCCAAGGTGCTGATCCTCGACGAACCCACACGCGGAGTGGACGTGGGCGCCAAGTACGAGATCTACAAACTGATGGGTGCGCTGGCCGCCGAAGGCGTGTCGATCATCATGGTCTCCTCAGAACTGGCCGAAGTGCTCGGCGTGTCCAACCGCGTGCTGGTGATTGGCGACGGCCAGTTGCGGGGGGATTTCATCAATGAAGGGCTCACCCAGGAACAGGTGCTCGCCGCCGCGCTCAGCCATAACCCTAATGATCGGAAGACCGCGTAGATGAATCAGGTCAAACACCTTTTTACCCGCTACAAGATGCTCGCGCTGGTGATCGCCGTGGCGTTCATCTGGTTGTTTTTCAGTTGGCAGACCGAGGGCGGTTTTCTCACCCCGCGCAACCTCTCCAACCTGCTGCGGCAGATGTCGATCACCGGGATATTGGCCTGCGGCATGGTGCTGGTGATTATCGGCGGCGAGATCGACTTGTCGGTGGGCTCGTTGCTCGGACTGTTGGGCGGGCTGGCGGCGATTCTGGATGTGGTCTATCACGTGCCGCTATTGGCCAACCTGAGCCTGGTGGCGCTGTGCGGCTTGATGATCGGCCTGGCCAACGGCTACATGACCGCTTACCTGCGCATTCCCTCGTTCATCGTCGGCCTGGGCGGAATGTTGGCGTTTCGCGGGATTCTGCTGGGGATTACCGGCGGCACCACTATTGCGCCGGTGTCGCCGTCGCTGGTGTATGTGGGCCAGGGGTATTTGCCCCACAGTGTGGGCGCTGGGCTTGGCGTACTGCTGTTCGCACTGACGCTGTTCCTGACTTGGAAGCAGCGGCGCAACCGCGCACTGCATGGCTTGGCCGCGCACGCTTTGGTGCGCGACGTGTTACGTGTGGTATTGATCGGCGCGGTGCTCGCCGGGTTCGTCACCACCCTCAACAGCTACGACGGTATCCCCGTGCCGGTTCTGCTGTTGCTGGTGCTGCTCGGCGTATTCAGCTACGTCACCAGCCAGACCGTATTCGGCCGCCGCGTGTATGCGGTAGGCAGCAATATGGAAGCCACACGGCTATCCGGCATCAACGTGCAAGCAGTGAAACTGTGGATCTTCGGCATCATGGGGGTGATGTGCGCGCTGGCCGGCCTGGTCAACACCGCGCGCCTGGCGGCGGGCTCACCGTCGGCGGGCAACATGGGCGAACTCGATGCCATCGCTGCCTGTTTTATCGGCGGCACGTCGATGCGCGGCGGCTCGGGCACCGTCTATGGCGCGTTGCTTGGCGCGTTGGTGATTACAAGTTTGGACAACGGCATGTCGATGCTGGATGTGGACAGCTACTGGCAGATGATTGTGAAGGGCAGCATTCTGGTGCTGGCGGTGTGGGTGGATGTGAGTACCCGCTCGGGCAGGCGATAACTCGTCCGCCAGCACACCACCGATCATCTGTGGGAGCTGGCTTGCCTGCGATGGCGGCGGGTCAGTCACCTGATGGACCGACTGACACACCGCTATCGCAGGCAAGCCAGCTCCCACATCTGATCCTCATGGCTCCCCCACATTGATCTCATTTTTCCCTCAGGTCATTGCGGATAAAAACTAAAAGTCCATAATGGACAAATTAGTTTATCCGGAGAACCCCATGTCCACGACGCCCCTCGTCATCGACCAGGCCCAGGCCCGTACCTTATTGGCTCAAGTCGATGTACCCGCGATCCTGCGCAAACTGTTCCGCGACCTCGCCGCCGGGCAAGCGGTACAGCCGGCGCAACAGCTGGTGGAATTTCCTCAAGGCGCCGGGGATTTCATCAACTACCTGGGCGTACTGGCCGGAGACGGCGTGTACGGGGTCAAGACCTCCCCCTATATCGTGCGTGATCAGGGCCCTTTGGTGACGGCCTGGACCTTATTGATGTCGATGCACAGCGGCCAGCCATTGCTGTTGTGCGATGCCGCTGAATTGACCACTGCACGCACCGCCGCCGCCACGGCTTTGGCAGTGGATGCGCTGGCACCGGCGGCGGCGCAACGCCTGGCGATCATCGGCAGCGGCAAGGTCGCCCAGGCGCACCTGCGTTATGTGCAGAACCTGCGCGACTGGCAGCAGATCCGCCTGTACTCGCCAAGCCTGGGCAGCGCCAGCGCCGAGACGCGTGCGCAGTTGACCAGCCTGGACCCGCGCCTGAGCCTCGTCGCAAGTTGTGAGGCCGCCCTGGAAGACGCGGATGTGATCCTGCTGTGCACCTCGTCCGCCGGGCCGGTCATCGACCCCTCGCGCCTGAGCAAACCCGCGCTGATTACCTCCATCAGCACCAATGCGCCACGTGCCCATGAAGTACCGCCACATTGCCTCAACCAGATGCACGTGTTCTGCGACTACCGCCAGACCACTCCGGATTCGGCCGGTGAGATGCTGATCGCCAGCGAGCAGCACGACTGGGACAAACGCACGATTGCCGGCGACCTGCCCGAGTTGTTCAGCGACATGGCCCAGCGCCCCGACTACGATCGTCACGTCTTTTTCCGCTCCATCGGCCTGGGCCTGGAAGACATCGCCCTGGCCAATGCCCTGTATCGACTGTAGGAGCGAGCTTGCTCGCCAAGACCTCACAGGCACTGCGGTCACACAGAATCGGCGCGTTATCGTCAACGTTTTTCGCGAGCACGCACGCGCCTACAATGCTTATTTCAGGAGATCTCCATGAGCCAGGCAGACTTCATCATTATCGGCGGCGGCATTGCCGGCGCGTCCACCGGGTTCTGGTTGTCGCAGCACGGCAAGGTCCTGGTGCTGGAGCGTGAAAACCATCCGGCCTATCACTCCACCGGGCGTTCGGCAGCGCTCTACACCGCCGCGTACGGCACCCCGCAAGTACGCGCGCTGACCTTGGCCAGCCGGGCCTTTTTCGACCTGCCACCCGCAGGCTTCTGCGAACATCCCCTGCTGACGCCCCGGGGCGAAATGACCGTGGATTTCAACGGCGACCCGGCCGAACTCGACAGCCAGTACCTGAGCGCCAAGGCCACCGTAGAGCAGGTACAGCGCCTGACGGTCGATGAAGCCTGTGCACGCTTGCCGATCCTGCGCCGTGAAAAAGTCCACGGGGCAATCTACGACCCTACCGCCTGCGACATCGACACCGACGCCCTGCATCAAGGCTACCTGCGCGGTATCCGCCGCAACCAGGGCGAAGTGCGCACCGACAGCCATGTGCTGGGCTTGAGCCGCGACGCCGACGGCCTGTGGCAGGTGCGCACCCAGGATTCGACCTTCACCGCGCCGGTCATCATCAACGCCGCCGGTGCCTGGGCCGACCATATCGGCGGGCTGGCGGGCGCAGCGTCCATCGGCTTGCAGCCCAAGCGCCGCTCGGCCTTTGTCTTTGCCGGCCCCGAGGGCATGGACAGCCACGACTGGCCGATGCTGGTAGCCCTCGACGAAGCGTTCTACATGAAACCGGATGCCGGCATGTTCCTCGGCTCACCGGCCAACGCCGACCCGGTAGAACCCCAGGATGTGCAACCCGAAGAGCTGGACATCGCCATGGGCATCTACCAGATCGAGGAAGCCACCACCCTGACCATCCGCCGCCCCACGCGCACCTGGGCCGGGCTGCGCAGTTTTGTGCAGGACGGTGATTTGCTGTCGGGCTTTGACCCGCAAGTACCGGGGCTGTTCTGGGTGGCAGCGCAAGGCGGCTATGGTATCCAGACCTCACCCGCCATGGGCCAGGCAAGCGCCGCTCTGGTGCGCGGCGAACCGCTGCCGGAGGCACTGACCCGGTTCGGCCTGGACGCTGGTATGCTCTCACCGGTCCGCCTGGAGCCCCATTGATGAACACCGCTGAACAAGACAAGGTCATGCAGAACTTTCGCGCGATTGCCGATGCAATCGCTACGTTGTTCTTTCCCCATGCAGAAGTGGTGCTGCATGACCTGCGCACGCAAACCGTGGATTACATCGCCAATAACCTGTCCAAACGCAGCCTGGGTGACGACTCGTCCCTGGAGGACATGCTCGACGGCGACGTCAGCGAGGTGAATATCGGCCCTTACGAAAAGCTCAACTGGGACGGCCAGAAAATCCGCAGCCTGAGCACTGTGCTGCACGACCACAAAGGTCACCGGCTGGCTGTATTGTGCATCAACCTGAATATTTCAATGTTCGAAACGGCCAAGGCGGCGCTGGATTTATTCCTGTCGCCAAGCAAGCTGATCGCACAGCCAGACGCGCTGTTTCGCGATGACTGGCAGGAACGCATCAACACCTTCCTGCATGCCTGGCTGCGCGAGCGTCAGTTGAGCCTGAACCTGTTGACCCGCGACCACAAACGCGAACTGGTGCTGGCGCTGCATGCTGAGGGAGCCTTCAAGGGCAAGAGCGCCTCCAACTATGTGGCCAATGTGCTGGGCATGGGGCGGGCGACGGTCTACAAGCATTTGAAGGAATTGAAGGCCTGATCAGTTGTAGGAGCGAGCTTGCTCGCGAAGAACTTTAACGATAACGCGTGCATTCTGGGTAAACGCGGTGCCTGAGAGTTCTTCGCGAGCAAGCTCGCTCCTACAAGAGTTCGATCCGCTAGAATCAGTCGCCGTAGATATCGGCCTTGAAGTACTGCTGTGAAATCTTCTGGTATTCGCCGCTGGCGCGAATGCCGTCGATGGCCGCATTCAATTCGCTGACCAACTCGCCATTACCCTTGCGTACTGCGATGCCGGCCCCCTCACCCACGTATTTCGGGTCTTTGAGCTCCGGGCCGACAAAGGCATAACCCTGCCCGCGCGGCATCGACAGGAAGTCGCTCAGGGGAATGGTGTCGGCAAAGATCGCATCCAGGCGCCCCGCTGCCAGGTCCATGTAGATTTCTTCGTTATTGCTGTAGCGCTTGACGTTGATGCCCTTGGGCTCAAACACCTCGGTGGCATACCGGTCGGTAGTCGTTGCGCGCTGTACACCAACGTTCTTGCCCTTGAGGCTGGCGTACTGGTCATCCACCACGGCGCCGTCCTTCATCACCAGGCGCGACGAGGTGAAGTAGTACTTGTGGGTGAAATCCACCGACTTCTTGCGGTCTTCGTTGATGGTCATGGACGACAACGCCATGTCGATCTTCTTGACCTTGAGGGACGGAATCAGCCCGTCGAACTCCCCTTCGATCCACACGCACTTGACCTTCATTTGCGTACACAGGGCGTTGCCAATGTCGTAGTCGAACCCCACGATCTTGCCGTCACCGGTTTTGGAGGCGAACGGTGGGTAAGCGGCCTCAATGCCAATACGCAGGGTTTTCTCGGCGGCCAGCAGGTGGCTGGCGGCAAACAGGCTCAGGGCCAGGGCGGGAAGGAGATGGCGTTTCTTCATGGAGGGGTTCTCGCAAGTTGTTGTTGGTTTGGCAAGAGTGAAGAAAAACGTGGAGCGGCTATTTTGTACTTATAATTCCATACTGGACTTTTATGTGTTCAACCGTCAACAGGCAAAAAAAATGTGGGAGGGCTTGAGCCTTCCCACATCAGATCCTGCAGCACAGCTTGAACGTTACTTGGACACCGGCATCGCAAACTCCGCACCCTGCTCGATGCTCTCCGACCAGCGCTGCATGATCGACTTCTGCTTGGTGTAGAAGCGCACGCCCTCGGTGCCGTAGGCATGCATGTCACCGAACAGGCTCTTCTTCCAGCCACCAAACCCGTGCCAGGCCATAGGCACCGGGATCGGCACGTTGATACCGACCATGCCCACTTCGATGCGCCGCGCAAACTCACGAGCAATGTTGCCATCGCGGGTGAAGCAGCTGACGCCGTTGCCGAACTCGTGGTCGTTGACCAGCTTCACTGCCTCGGCAAAATCGTTGACCCGTACACAGGCCAGCACCGGGCCGAAGATTTCTTCGCGGTAGATGCTCATGTCCTGGGTTACGTGGTCGAACAAGGTCGCGCCGAGCCAGAAGCCGTTTTCCAGGCCGGGCTCGGTGGGCACGTAGTCACGGCCATCGAGCAGCAACTGCGCGCCCGCTTGTACACCCTGCTCAATGTAGCCACTAATGCGTTCCAGCGCGGCCCGCGACACGATCGGGCCCATCTCGGCTTTGAGATCGCGACCATCGGTGATGCGCAGCAGCTTGGCGCGTTCGGTCAAGGCGGCGATGACTTTGTCACCCACGTCGCCTACCAGCACCGCCACCGAGATCGCCATGCAGCGCTCGCCGGCACTGCCGTAGGCGGCGCCCATCAGCGCGTCCACGGTGCGTTCGATATCGGCGTCGGGCATCACCACCATATGGTTTTTCGCCCCGCCCAGGCCTTGCACGCGCTTGCCGTTGCGGGCGCCGCTCTCGTAGATGTATTGGGCAATCGGCGTGGAGCCGACGAAGCTCACAGCCTTGACGTCCGGGTGTTCGATCAGCGCGTCCACTGACTCTTTATCCCCCTGCACCACGTTGAACACGCCTTTGGGCAGGCCGGCTTCATGCAGCAACTCGGCCATGAACAGCGACGCGCTTGGGTCAGTCGGGCTGGGCTTGAGGATAAAGGTGTTACCCGCCGCAATGGCAATGGGGTACATCCACATCGGTACCATCACCGGGAAGTTGAACGGCGTCACGCCGGCGACCACGCCCAACGGCTGGCGCATCGTCCAGTTGTCCATGCCACGGGAGACCTGGTCGGAGTGTTCGCCCTTGAGCAGGTTGGGAATGCCGCAGGCAAATTCGAGAATGTCGATGCCACGGTCGACTTCGCCCTGGGCATCGGTGAACACCTTGCCGTGCTCGGCGACGATGATGCGCGCCAAGTCGTCCTTGCGTTCGCGCAGCAGGTGCAGGTACTCGAACAACACGCGGGCGCGACGGATCGGCGGGGTGTCGGCCCAGCCGGCAAACGCGGCCTGGGCGGCGGCGACGGCTTCGGTCACGGTCTGGCGGCTGGCCAGGGCCACACGGGCGGTGACTTCACCGGTGGCCGGGTTGTAGACGTCCTGATAACGGTCATCGCGGCTGACGCGCTGGTCGTTGATGTAGTGCTCGATGGTTGCAGTCATGGCAGTCGATCCAGGTGGGTAGCGTTGGTCCACACGATAGGCTTTCGCTTTGTTCCGAACCAGAGCAGAATCCAGAACTTATTGTCCTTATATGCGAACAATACACCCATGGAAAAGGCTGAGATCGAAGGGCTGTGGACCCACATTCACTGGCTGTCTGTGCTGGAGGAACAAGGCACCTACACCGCCGCCGCCGCGCGCCTGGGGGTGAGCAAGTCAGCGGTGAGCCAGCGCATTTCCGACTTGGAAAAGGCCACGGGTACCCGGCTGGTGACGCGCACCACCCGCAGCGTGCGGCTGACCGATGCAGGGCTGTCATTGGCCCGCGAAGTACGCAGCGCCTACGCGCAGATCGCCCGCAGTTTTTCCTCGGTGCGCGACTCGGTCGGGGAAATACGCGGGCTGGTGCGCCTGACCGCCCCCGTGGCCTTCGCCCGGCAACAACTGGTGCCGCACCTGTCCGGCTTTTTGCAGCAGTACCCCCAGGTGCGTATTCAACTGGACGTCTCCGATGCCTTGAGCTCACTGGCCGCCGAGGGTTACGACCTGGCGGTGCGCCACGGCTTCCAGGTGCCCGAAACCCACGTGGCATGGAAGCTGTGCGACACCAACTCGGTACTGGTCGCCACCCATGATTACCTGCAACACCACGGTGAACCCCGCGAGCCGGGCGACCTGTCGGCCCACAACTGCCTGTTTTACCCACGCGGCACCGACCAGCCCGCCTGGACCTTCGAACGCGGCAGCCAACCCCTCGAGCGCCTCACCGTGCCCATCGCCGGCAGCTTCGCCACCAATAACAGCGAAGCCTTGCGCGACGCCGCACTCAACCACCTGGGCATCGCCCTGCTCCCGGACTTCAGCGCCCAGGCGGCGCTGGCCGCTGGCAAAGTGGTGCAGGTATTGAAGGACTGGACACTCAAAGGCGCGTTTGCCGATGAGATTTACCTCATTCGGCCTTACTCGCCCCATGTGCCCAAATCGGTGACCGTATTGGTAGGGTATTTGAAGGAAAAGCTGTCAGGCGGGTTTCAATTTGGTGGCTGCTGATGAAGGCTCTTGTAGGAGCGAGCTTGCTCGCGAAAAAACCGAGAACCCCGCGTTAAACCTGATAGCGCGCGTTATCGTTGGCGATCTTCGCGAGCAAGCTCGCTCCTACAGAGGACAGTGACCCAATCCTGTTGAATTCTTGCCTGATCCTCTGAACTTGAGGGCAATCGGATAGATAGCCCTTGCGCGTTGGTCTAGAGTTCGACGATGGGCGACTTCCAGTCGCACCGCTCCTATAAGAACTCAGCACCACCAACCGATGATCAGCAGATGAGCCCGCATGGAATTACGTATCAACCAAAAGGCCTATCAGGTCGATGCCGAAGCCGACACCCCGTTATTGTGGGTGATCCGTGACAACCTGGGCATGACCGGCACCAAATACGGCTGCGGCCTGGCCCAGTGCGGCGCCTGTTCGGTGCTGGTGGACGGCAACGTGGTGCGCGCCTGCGTGACGCCCGTGGCCGGCGTGGTCGGTCGCGAGATCACCACCATCGAGGCCGTGGAGGCCGATGACGTGGGCAAGCGTGTGGTGGCGGCCTGGGTCGAACATCAAGTAGCGCAATGCGGTTACTGCCAGTCCGGGCAGGTGATGGCGGCCACCGCGCTGCTCAAACATACCCCCGCGCCGACCAAGGCGCAGATCGACGCGGCGATGGTCAACCTCTGCCGTTGCGGCACCTACAACGCGATCCATGCCGCCATGGATGCCTTGGCCGCCGGGAAGGAGACCGCCTGATGAACACCACCGAGATCATTCCCGGCGTTACCCTGGGCGAACCGATCAACCTGTCCCGTCGCCGCTTCCTGGCCAGCACCGCGGTGGGCGCGCTGGTGATCGGCTTCGGCTTGCCGCTGGGCACCTCCCGCGTGCAAGCCGCGACCGGCGCGGCCGCTGAGCGTGGAACCCAGGTACCCGCCTTCCTGGAAATTCGCCCTGACGGCAGCGTGCGCCTGCTCAGCCCTTTCATGGAAGGCGGCCAAGGCACCCACACTGCCATGGCGCAGATCGTCGGTGAAGAATTGGATGCCGACCCGGCCACGTTCATCGTCGAAGCGGCCCCGCCCGGCGAAGCCTACGTGGTGATGGAAAATGGCATGCGCATCACCGGCGGCAGCATGTCGGTGCGCATGAGCTACCCGACCATGCGGCGCCTCGGCGCCCTCGCCCGCGCGATGCTGATGCAGGCCGGCGCCGAGCAACTGCGCGTACCGCTCAGCGAGCTGACCACACAGCCCGGTCGCGTGGTGCACGCCGCTTCCGGTCGCTCCCTGGGCTACGGCGAATTGGCAGGTGCCGCCCTGGATATGCCGGTGCCCGACCCGGCCAGCATCACCCTGCGCGACCCGAGCCAGTTCCGCTGGATCGGCAAGCCGGTCAAGCGCCTGGATGCCTATGACAAATCCACCGGCAAGGCGCAGTACACCATCGACCTGAAAATCGACGGCATGCTCCATGCCGCCGTCCAGCATGCGCCACGCCTGGGCATGACCGTGGGCAGCCTGCGCAACCAGGCGCAGGTGCAAGCCATGAAAGGCGTGCATTCGGTTCACACCCTGCCCGGCGCCGTAGCTGTGGTAGCTGAACGTTGGTGGCATGCCAAGCGGGCCGTCGAAGCCATCCAGGTGGAGTGGCTTGAAGCCGCCGCCGACTCCACCGTGCGGGCCATGCCAGCGGATTTCTCCAGCGACAAGTACCGCGACTTCCTCGCCGCCCAGCAGGGCCCGGCCCGCGATGACGAAAACGAAGGCGATGTGGCCGGTGCACTGGCCAGCGCCAAGACCCGCGTCGAAGCCACCTACCACAACCAGTACCTCAACCATGCCCAGTTGGAACCGCCTTCAGCCCTGGCACGCTTTAACCCCGACGGCACACTGGAGGTGTGGCTGCCTAACCAGGCGCCGGATATGTTCCGTGCCGACATTGCCAAGCGCACCGGTCTGAGCATTGAGCAAGTCACCCTGCACTCGCCGCTGCTGGGCGGCTTTTTCGGCCGGCATTTCCTGTATGACTCGGCAAATCCTTACCCGCAAGCCATCGCGTTGGCAAAGGCGGTGGGCCGGCCGATCAAGCTGATCTGGAGCCGTGAAGAAGAATTCGTGCGCGATGTATTGCGTCCGGTCGCCGTGGTCAAGTTCCGCGCCGCGCTGGATGACAAAGGTCTGCCCGTCGCCATCGAAGCGGTGAGCGCCACCGAAGGCCCCACCGAAGCCATCGCCGGCAAACAGGGCGACGCCATCGACCCTACTGCCCTGGAAGGGTTGTCGGGCAAGAGCTACGCAATACCCAACAAACGCATCGCACAGATTTACGTCAAAGGCCCGGCCATGCTCGGTTATTGGCGCTCGGTGGGTAATTCGCTCAATGACTTTTTCTACGAAGCCTTCCTGGACGAACTGGCCGACAAAGGCGGCCATGATCCCTATGAACTGCGCCTGCACCTGCTGCGCGACAACCCGCGCCTGACCACCCTGCTGCAAGCGGCCGCCGAGCTGTCTGGCGGTTGGAAGCGTGGGCCCTACACCGCCGAAGACGGCACCCGCCGTGCACGCGGCGTAGCCATGGCCTCGCCGTTTGGCTCCCATGCAGCGGTGGTGGCCGAGGTGTCGATCGAGAACGGCCAGGTCAAGGTTCATCACATCTGGGAAGCGATTGACCCGGGCAGCATCGTCAACCCGGCGATTGTGCAAGCGCAAGTCAACGGTGCCGTGGCCTTGGGACTGTCGCAAACCTTGTTGGAGGAAGCGGTATACGTGGATGGCAAGCCAAGGGCGCGCAACTACGACCTTTATCCGGTGCTGCCGCCTTCGCGTATGGCGCAGGTACACGTGAAGATCGTCGAAAGCGGAGAAAAAATGGGCGGTATCGGCGAACCGCCGTTGCCGGCTGTGGCCCCGGCCGTGGCGAATGCCGTGGCGCAGCTGACCGGCCAACGCATCCGCAGTCTGCCTTTGAGCCGTTACACCTTCAGCTAACCGACAGGGAATGCCCATGAATAACCGCCGATTCGCAAGAACCGCAGGGTGGCTGGTGCTGCCCTGCGTGGTCGCCGCCGGCCTGCTGGCCTGGTACGTCACCCGCGAGCCTGCCTCGCCTTTTGAACAGCAACAGGCCACGAGTTTCGACCCCGCCTTGGTCAGTCGCGGCGAATACGTCGCGCGAGTGAGTGACTGCGTGGCCTGCCATAGCCTGGCCGGCAAGCAGCCATTCGCTGGTGGCCTGGAAATGGCCACACCGCTGGGGGCGATCCACGCCACCAACATCACCCCCGACCGCGAGCATGGTATCGGCACCTATAGCCTGGCCGACTTCGACCGCGCCGTACGCCACGGCGTAGCACCGGGTGGGCGACGACTCTATCCGGCCATGCCCTACCCGTCTTATGTGAAGCTCAGCGACGATGACATCCAGGCGCTGTACGCGTTTTTCATGAAAGGCGTGCAACCGGCCAACCAGCCTAATATCCCCAGCGACATTCCCTGGCCGCTCAACCTGCGTTGGCCCATCGCCCTGTGGAACGGTGTGTTTGCACCGACCGCGACCTATGCCGCCAAGCCCGGCCAGGACGCACTGTGGAACCGGGGCGCCTATATCGTCCAAGGCCCCGGCCACTGCGGCAGTTGCCACACGCCACGAGGGCTGGCGTTCAACGAAAAGGCCCTGGACGAATCCGGCGCGCCGTTCCTGGCCGGTGCCCTGCTCGACGGCTGGTACGCCCCCAGCCTGCGCCAGGACCACAACACCGGCCTGGGGCGCTGGAGTGAGGAACAGATCGTGCAGTTCCTCAAGACCGGTCGCAACCAGCATGCCGTGGTCTATGGCTCGATGACCGAAGCCTTCAACAACTCCACGCAGTTCATGCAGGACGATGACCTGGCCGCGATCGCTCGCTACCTCAAGTCACTGCCCGGCGACCCCCAGCGTGACGGCAGCCCCTGGCAATATCAGCCGGTAACGGCGCGCTCGGATGTCCCCGGTGCTCACACGTACGCCACCCGCTGCGCCTCCTGCCATGGGCTCGACGGCAAAGGCCAACCCGACTGGATGCCGCCTCTGGCCGGCGCTACCTCGGCCCTGGCCAAGGAAGATGCGTCCGCGATCAACATCACGCTCAATGGCTCACAACGCGTGGTCACCGCCGGCCAGCCGGACGCCTACCGCATGCCAGCGTTCCGGGAGCAATTGTCCGACTCGGAAATCGCCGACGTGCTGAGCTACGTGCGCGGTACCTGGGGCAACCACGGCGGTGCGGTCGATGCGAAGGCCGTGGGCAAGTTGCGTGGGCATACCGACCCGGCGAGCAGTAGCCCGATCATCCTGCATATGCGCTGATCGGTCGCGATCAACTGTGGGAGCTGGCTTGCCTGCGAATGCATCGACTCGGTTTACCTGATGAACCGAGGTGTTTGCATCGCAGGAAAGCCAGCTCGCACATTTGGGCGATGAGCATTCAGGTAGATAAGCGTCGGCTACAAGGCCGCGCTATTTGTTTTCGTCCGCCTTGCCTTCCTGCATCTGCACCGACGACTGGGTGCCACTGTTGTTGTCTTTAGTGGCGTTGTCGGCGTTGTCAAAACAGCCGTGCAGCATGAATGCGCTGCACAGGCCCAGGCACATATAAAGCTTCTTCATGAAGGTTCACCTGCTGGCGAGTGAGTGATATCCGCGTGACGACAGCAACATTCGTCCGCCCATGATCTATCTGTCTGGTACAGAGGCGCGTGCGTTCAAAAAACAGACCCTTGGCTGACGAATGGGGGCCGCGTATCAATCAAACGGGATCACCGAGATCTTGCCGTTGCGCTCAAGAATCGCGAAGCGGATCTGCTTGAGCTCGACAAGCCCTTGGGTGGACCGGGCAGCCTCAAGAATGTCACCCTCGTCCAGCCGCGCATGCTTGAGGCGTTTGTGCAGCACCTGGCCCTGCTCGACCAGCACCGTCGGCCCGCCATCAAGCACCCGCGCGAACCAGGCTGAACGCTGCTTGGCCAGCGAGAAGCCAATGTCGATGGCAATCAGGGTGGCGATGACCAGCACGGCGTTGGTCATCGAGAAATCTTCGCCCAGCAACGCCTGCTGGGTGGCTTCGCCGATGACCATCAACAAAACCAGGTCAAAGGTGGTGAGCTCGGCCAGCGTGCGCCTGCCGGCAACTTTGAACAGCACCAGCAGCACCAGGTAAATCGCCACAGCCCGCAGTACAGAGTCCATGGTTGCCCCTCGGAACAGTGAATGGGAAACGACCGATTCATACGGATTAGGTGACCACCGCGCCGCGGTGGTTCATTCTTTCAACGTGCCCCGGCCACCATCTAAAAAGATGATAGTTTCAGCGCAACTGAATCGTTGAAATGATCGAAATTTCGGCAGCAACCCAGTTGATACCGGGGCGTTGGCAGCGGGTCACAGCTCTATATCGATCACGCTGAAGAAGGAACCCCTGTCATGAACGACTCACAACGCGCCTGGGAACTGGCCATGGTGCTGATTGCCAACGGCCGGATCCCCTTCGACCCCGCCAACCCGAGCGGTTCGGTGAAAATCCTGAACAAGCATTTGCAAGCGCTGGAAGCAGCGCTGCATGAACAGGCAAGCACCGGCACGCCGCTCACAGAGATCAGCACCCGTGAGCGCCTGGGCAAGAACAACAGCCGCAGGCCCTCGTTGGTGTGTGCCGAATAGGCGTCAGACTTAGGTTCGGCTACAGCCGATCCGACTCGGCAACTGGCCATGCCTGGCCTTCAGCGTGGTTTGCATTGCTTGCGGCAAGGTGCTCCAGAACGTCAGCCCCGAGCGCTCTTCGATGTGATCCACGGTGACCTGGTAATCGCAGAAGTCTGCGCCCTTGGGGGTTTCCTGGTTCATTACGAATGAGGCGTACAGACCCGTTTCCGGCGAACTGCCGACCACGATGATTTTCCAATAGCCACTCGGGATGGTGTGTACTTTGTTCGTACCCGGCAACGAGCCCACAAAATGCTCATACAGCGGCCCGGTGGCCACATACACCTGATCGACGCCTGGCTCCTTGCTGAGAGTGCGCTCCTGGTCTTCCAGGCGCGCCCACGGCCCCTGGTTGAGTTCGGCTTTTTGCGGGGTAATGTTCGACAGGTAGTTGAGCGTTTGCCAGTCGGCCACCCCGGCCATTGACGCCAGGTTGGCCTGATGCCCACGGTCGATTTTGAGCGCGACGTTGGCACCGTTGTAATCCACCGGGTCCAGGGTCTCCCCGGCTGGAATATCCGGGTCGGTGCGCCAGTCACGGGAACGCCCGCTGGCCGCGGTGGCTTTAGTGATCTTGTAGGACACCCAATTGGCGAACTTGGTCGAACCGTTGTTGTTCAACGTGTAGGCCTGGCGGTTCAACGTCACTGGGCTGCCGCCGGTGGGGCAGCCAACCGCGCAGTTATCGAACTGCAAGGGTGGCGCAGGGAGGACGGCGGATTGGCGTGTGGGCGTGGTACAGGCGGCAATCAACGGGATCAACGAAAACGCCAGGTACTTGAACGATGTGCTTCCTTGCATGGTGTTACTCCTTGGGATGTATCTGTTAAAAGACTGAATGGCCTCGGCCGATGCGCTTCCTGCGCAAGTCGAGATAACCATTGGAACACATAAACATTTCTAAACAACGACTGCAATCAGGCCAACAAACGTAAACCCTTCGCGCCCCATAACTGTGCTATCCATAACGCCGCCCTCTAGCGGGCGATAGCATCGCGTCATCAATGCACAAGGGACTGTCATCAAGCACGTGGGGGCAAATGTTTAAACAGAGGATGCTCCACGACCATGGCTGAATACCTTCTGCCTCCCGCTGCTCCACACTGGCTGATCCGCCAAGCCATCCCCGACGATGTGCATGCCTTGGTCGCACTGGATGCCTACGCAACCGAGCATGCCAGCCGTCGTGTGTTTATCTATGATGCCGTGGTTCGCCAGCAATGCCTGGTAGCCGCCAACGCTAACGTGTGCGCCGGCTACCTGGTGCTCACCCACGATTTTTTCAACCATGGGTTTATAGCGCTGGTGGTGGTTTCACCGCTGTACCAACGCCAAGGCGTCGCCCTTCGTCTGCTGGCAGCGGCCGAAGCGGCCTGCAAGACGCCCAAGCTGTTCGCGTCGACCAATGCCTCCAACGGCGCGTCCCAGGCCCTGCTGACGAAAGCCGGCTTTATTCCCAGCGGGCAGATCGAGAATCTGGACGATAACGACCCTGAACGTGTGTACGTCAGGTTCATTCGCTGACGATACCTTTTGTAGGAGCGAGCTTGCTCGCGAAACACTCACAGGCGCCGCGCTTATTCAGGGAGCACGCGTTATCGTTGAGGTTTTTCGCGAGCAAGCTCGCTCCTACAGAAAGCAGAACGCCATCTGCGCTACGCAGGAACCTTTTCTCGAATGCACAATCTGTGGTTCACCCTTTTGAACCGATTGAGACCCTGCGCATGCTTGTGAAAAAAGCCGTCCTCTGCCTGGCACTGCTAAGTGCCGGCTTCATCGCAGGCTATGCGGCCAAACCCACCCCGCAGCTGCAAGTCACCGCTGGCCAACTGATGGAGTGCGGCGAACTCATGATCCCGACGCTTGGGATGTGAGCCGCGCATACCCAGGTAAAAGCCGTTTCAGCCGCCCGAAGTCACGTCCGCAGGGTGCACGTTGAACCCATTGCGCCCCGCCGCCTTCGCACCGTAAAGCGCTGCATCGGCCGCCTCGACCAAACCCAACACCGGCTCCAGCCGTGAGCCCAGGCCCGTCGCAACGCCGATACTCACACTCACGCGCCCGAAGGGGCTGCCTGGGTGTGTGATGTTCTCCTGCTGTAGGCGCGAAAGAATGCGTTGCGCGACCACCGCAGCGCCTGCACTGTCAGTCGCGGGCATGATGACCGCCATTTCTTCTCCGCCATAGCGCGCCACCAGGTCCGAGGGCCGCCGCACGCACGTTTCCAATAACGTGCTGACCGCCTGCAAGCAAGCATCTCCCGCGACGTGACCAAAGGCATCGTTGAAGCGTTTGAAATGGTCGATATCGATCATCAGCAATGCCAGTGACGTACCCTCGCGCTGCGCCCGGCGCGCTTCAACGGCCAGCGTTTCGTCAAAACAGCGGCGGTTGGCGAGGCCGGTCAGCGCATCCTTTTTCGCTAATAGCGCCAATTGCCGATTGGAGTCGAGCAACTGTTGCTGGGCGACACGCAACGCCTCTTCCGCCGCCGTACGCCTGCGGATATCCAGGATCAGAAACCAGCCGATCAGCCCCGTCAGCCCCAGCAGCCCCGCCACCACGACCGCTGACAGTGCCGCCTCGATGCGCCACGCCGCAAGGGCTTCGTGCTTGCCCAACGCGACCGTGGTGATCAGCGGCAGGGTTTCGCTTTTGCGAAAGGCATAGAGCCGCTCAACCCCGTCGAGGCTGGAGGTATAGGCCGCAGTGCCCACAGGCTGGTCGACTAGGTACTTGGAATAAATAGGCGAGGTGGAGAAGTTGCGGCCCATGTCCTGCTCGCGGAAGGGGTAACGCACCAGTAACGTGCCGTCGGCGTAGGACAGGCCGATGGCGCCCTCCTGGCCCACATCGAGTTTGCCGAATACCCGCAGAAAGTTTTCCACCCCCAGGGTCACGGCGACCACGCCAGCGAAGTTGCCGGCCGCGTCGTTGAAACGGCGGCTGATGGTCACCACCCATTCATGGTTGGCGCGGCTTTGAATCGGCGGGCCAATAAAAGGTTCAGCGCTCGGATCGTCGCGATGGTGGATGAAATAGGCCCGATCACTGCTATTGGCGCCCTCCGGAATCGCACGATTGGAAGACAGCAGCCACCGGCCCTGATGATCATAAATGGTGATGCCGCTGAGCTGCGGCATCAGCGGCTGCTGTAGGTTGATCAGCGTGCTGATTCGCTGGATTTGCACCGGCCCACTGCCTTCGGTTTCCAGGCGCTCAACCAGCCCCAGCAACAGCAACGAGCTTTGCCGCACGATGCCTTCGGTATAGGTGTTAAGGGCCTGGGTCAGGTTCAAGCCATGCACATCCACTTCCGCCAGCGCACGGTCGCGGGAAGACAGGACTTTCCAAATCGTCAGCGAAGTCAGGGAACAGCCGATCACCAACAGCAACAGCATCACAAGACGGGTATCACGCTTCACGTCAGCACCTTAAGGAAGTCCGGTTTCCGTTCCAGCCATCATTCGAACGTCGGTACTCACAGGGGCAACCGGTTCCAGAGTGCCAGCATACAAGCAGTCTGTGCGGGCTGCAGCAACAGAGTGTGCGGCTGAGCGCCGGCCAGAGTAGCCAGCGCCTTTAATGACCACTATCAAACAGGGTATTGAATGCTAAACCAATCGTTAAGGTCGCCATTAATTCAATATCAATCGACGCGACAAAACTTATACGAAGCGGCACTTCTTGAGCCTAGTTGTACAAGTTTCATCTACCACTCTACCGTTCATCGCCCTTTTTAAAAAATTTCAAAACATCTGCGCACTTGCCCCTATCAGAAAAGATGTCCGTTGCATAAACGGGCAACTAGCGAAACGACATTTCAAAACTGGGAGTATTGTTATGACGACGAGCAATAAAAACCCTGGAAACTTTGCCAATGATCGCGAAAAAGCATCACAGGCGGGAAAGAAAGGTGGACAGGCCTCTGGCGGCAACTTCGCCAACGACCGCGAGAAAGCCTCGGAAGCCGGGCGTAAAGGCGGCCAGAACAGTCATGGTGGTGGACGTAAGTCCTGACCACACGGGCAGTACCGCTGTTCCGTTCGTTAACAAAGGGCATTCATCATGCGTGCGTCCATTGATAATCAGCGCGGCGAGCCAGCTCGCAGGCCGATTGTAGAAGTGCAAACTAAAGCAAGGACTGGCCTGCGTTCTAATACGTCTGCGTGTTACGAACATCAGCAACTTGCTGAACAAGCCGAAGCCACGATAAGTGCATCTAAAACGCCACCCTTGTGTGAAAGGCACTTATAACCGTGCAGCTTGACTCACGCGCCTAAGTGCACGTTTCCAGCACAATCGAAGTGAACGTTACATTACCGACATAACGACGAGGTAACTGAACATGACTACTCAAGACAAGCAAGGCCAGATGAGCGTCAGCGAAGCCGGTAAAAAAGGCGGCGAAGCCACTTCTGCGTCCCATGACAAAGAGTTCTACCAGGAGATCGGCAGCAAAGGTGGCCAAAACAGTGGCGGGAACTTCAAGAATGATCCCGAGCGCGCCGCTGAAGCCGGCAGCAAAGGCGGCCAGAACAGCGGGGGCAATTTCAAGAATGACCCCGAACGCGCCGCCGAGGCGGGCAGCAAAGGCGGCCAGAACAGTGGCGGCAATTTTGCCAATGACCGTGAAAAAGCTTCCGAAGCCGGGCGTAAAGGTGGCGAACACAGCCACGGCGGCGGACGCAAAAGCTGATGTGCTTGATGCAGGGGAGCCATGCTCCCCTGCTTTCATTGATGAGGGACACCATGCCTTTACACATTATCAACTTCACCGCACCGGTCACCGCTTCTACGTGCAGCCAACTGATTGAAAAAGCCTCGTTGGCCGTACAACAAGATGCTCAGGGCCTGGTACTGAATATCGCCACCATGGGTGGTGAATGCAGCTACGGCTTTACGATGTACAACTTTTTATTGTCCCTGCCGATTCCGGTGCATACCCATAACCTCGGCACCGTGGAATCCATGGGCAATATCATCTTCCTGGCCGGTGAGCGCAGAACCGCCTGCAAGCACAGTAAATTCCTGTTCCACCCCTTCCACTGGCATGTGCAAGGCGCGGTTGACCACTCGCGCATGTCCGAATATGCGATGAGCCTCGATTACGACTTGCAGTTGTACGCACGCATCGTAGCCGAGCGCACCGCCGATGCTGTCGAAAAACTGGAGACCGAAAAGTACCTGATCGCCGCGCCACGCATTCTCGACCCGCAACAAGCGCTGACCGCCGGCTTGATCCATGGGATCGAACTTCCCGTGGTCAAGGCGGACTTCGTGAGCAGCTTCATTCACTCCTAGCACCTTTTATTCAATAGGGGAGCCTCACAATGGACGAAGAAACGATCCGACTCACCGCGTACCGCATTTGGGAACAGCAAGGGAAGCCTGATGGTCAGGATTTCGTGCACTGGTTACAAGCCAGGGAGGAGCTGACAACCCCGCCGACTGGCGGCCTGGCAGGCTCGATAGAAAGTAGCGTCACCCCGCCCAACCCGGACCGATCAAAGCGCCAGGCGACCGCCGCCGGGCAAAAAACCCGCAGCAGAAAACCCAACAGCTGAACCCACAGAGCCGAGAGTGAGGACGCGCCTGTCGATAAACCCGCCAGGGTACTAAAACATCGGCAGCCGTCCAAGCGTCATCCCCGCCCCGCCGCCTCTCGATACTGGCATTAAAACATCAACTAATCGCTTGTTTGAATTCTTCCTTTTTAGCAGTTGAAAACGCCCATTTCTTAATCGAGAGTGGCCGTTCATTCAGGGAGGAATCGATGTGATCCATCTACAAGCGAACCGAAGTTGCCTGCAATGCAAACAACCCTACGAATCGACGCTGGATGACCCCGACTTTCTGGTGTCGTCGGCCTCTGACATGCTCTGCCCGGCCTGCAAGCAACACTATGCAACCGACCTGATGAAAGAGGCACTTCAACGCAGCGTGCAAAAGTTGTGCATGTTGCAGGAGCGACGCAAAAAACAGTAAACACGCGCCTCGCCCCTACCGCCACCCGCATGAACACCGTCCATTAAAAATACATTCATTCGGGTGGCGGCGGCACATAGGGCTTTGCAATAAACGGGATACTCCCAGACGGGCGCCATCTTACATTCTCAAGACCGTAGCGCTCGGCCAGCGGTTTACTGATGCGTTTGATCTTTTCATTACGCGACCTGGGAATAATACCAATGCCTGCATCGCAACAGGCCCAATGCCACGCCTCTGCGTTATTCATCACCTCCGCTCTTATAATGAAAGACTTAGGCTCGTGGTGGTATTCGTACTCGATGACATATAAAGAATTTTTCATAACCTCTCCTTCTGATTTTTTGTTATTTGCTCAGAACGAAGGTTCAGAAATTTTAATGTTTTAATGACGACGATCACGCACTTGCTGTTGCACTACCGTTCGTCGGCCTCGCATTAAAAAAATAAAACTGCTCATGCTTCTTTTGTTTCTTAATACTGAGTCTGTTCACTCCAGGCTCTTGGTAAAAACTCCTGTCTTGCCCGCACTCTGTGCGGGCTTTTTTATTTTGCCGCGACGCTACACCCTGTGGCGAGGGAGCTTGCTCCCGTGACGGCCTGGCAGCCGACGCTTGTCTAACTGACGCACCGAGGTCCAAGCTTGCCTGTCGGACCAAAATCCTCGTCGGCTGTCAGGCCGTCATCGCAGGCAAGCCAGCTCCCACATTCAAGATCGCGGAGCCACTCAATCATCGTCGTGCACGTGAGCGTCAGCACAGGGCAGTCGGCCGGACTCACCTCCGGCAATACGTTCCGCCTGATCAATACCGCGTTTGAGCGCGTCATTCACCGTCCATTCGGCACCCGGCAACTGCTTGATGCGTTCAACCACACATTGTCCCGTCGCGGTATAAACACAGAGCAGCACTTCAATATCAGCATCGTCCCGCTCTCGGGCCCTGACTTCGATATGGCAGCCGTTTTCGACTTCCCGGGTGAAGCATTTTTCTTCCAGTGCTTTTGAGACCCAGGCTTTATAGGTGTTGCCACGTATAAACATAGCGCTTCTCCAAAACCGTTAGTGGGGTTGGCCATCAACTAACGACTGAAATCCCTAATCAGAATTCAGACTTTCTGCAAGGCCACCTCCATCATGCACCGATAAAAACCCTTTACCGTTTCGCCTGTTAAACCGTTCGTCAGGCGAGGAAACAAATTGTTAAACCAACCCATCGGGCTCTATTCAAAATGTTCGGGAGCGCGGCGAAATGCGCCCTGCAGAGCGGCAGAAAAAGCCAATAGAACCGGACAGTAGACGCATTTTATCTACTGACGGCAGCTTATTGCCGAATGTTTATCACCTGATGGCTCCTGGTGTTAACAAGCGCTTCGCTTAGTTAACGCGCGAGCACAGATTCGGCACAGCAAAACGCAAGTTTCCAATACAGGAGCAAGGCATGAAACGAGCGATGGGTTATTGCCTGGTCACTATCACCAGCCTCTTCTTACTCACCAGTTGCAACCTAGTGGTATTCAACCCCAAGGGGCAAGTAGCAACCGATGAGCGCGACCTGATTATTCTCGCTACGGGCCTGATGCTGCTGGTGGTCGTTCCGGTGATTGTGATGATGTTTGTCTTCGCCTACCGCTACCGCGCCACCAATAAAAAAGCGCGTTACTCCCCCCGCTGGGCCAGTTCGCACAAAATCGAAGCGGTGGTATGGGGCGTTCCCCTGCTGATCATCATCGTCCTGGGGTGGGTCACGTGGGAGACCACCCACGCACTCGACCCCTATCGCCCGCTGGAGTCAGACACCCCGCCGATCAATGTGCAGGTGGTGGCCACCGACTGGAAATGGCTGTTTATCTACCCTGACCTGGGCATCGCCAGCGTCAACGAACTGGCCCTGCCGGTGCACACGCCGGTGAGTTTCACCGTCACCTCCGACGCGGCCATGACCTCGTTCTTTATTCCCGCACTCGGCGGGCAGATCTACGCCATGGCCGGCATGCAGACCAAGTTGCACCTGATCGCCAACGAAACCGGTGAGTTCAGAGGGATTGCCGCCAACTACAACGGCCCCGGTTTTTCCGACATGCATTTCACCACGCTGTCCCTGAGCACTGCCGACTTTCAAACCTGGGTGACAAAGGTCAAGGGCGCGGCCACCTCTCTGGACCACAGCGCTTACGCGCAATTGGCCAAGCCCACCCTCAAGCACCCGGTGACCTATTACTCGGCGGTACAGGAGCGCTTGTTCCTGGACATCGTCGATAAATACGAGGGCATGAACAAGGCCAATAAACCCCGGCGCTCGCCATTGAGCGACGCTGCACAACGCACCGATCAACACCCAAGTCTGCTGGCTGAGGAGCGGTAACCATGTTCGGAAAACTGTCGTGGGACGCGATCCCAACCACTGAACCCATTGTGATGTACACCCTGGCCGTCGTGGGCCTGATCGGGGTGGCGCTGGTGGGCTCGATCACCTGGAAACGCAAGTGGGGTTATTTGTGGCGCGAGTGGTTCACCTCGGTGGACCACAAGAAGATCGGTTGCATGTACATCGTCGTCGCCCTGGTGATGCTGCTGCGCGGGTTTTCTGATGCGATCATGATGCGCACCCAGCAAGCCATGGCCGCCAGCGGCGGGCCGGGTTACCTGCCGCCGGAACATTACGACCAGATCTTCACCGCCCACGGTGTGATCATGATCTTCTTCATGGCCATGCCCTTCGTGGTCGGCTTGATGAATATCGTCGTGCCGTTGCAGATCGGCGCTCGCGATGTGGCTTATCCGTTTCTCAACGCCCTGAGTTTCTGGCTGTTCGTGGTGGGTGCGGCGCTGGTGAATATTTCGCTGGGGGTCGGTGAGTTCGCGCGCACCGGCTGGGTCGCGTATCCGCCGTTATCCGAGCTGGGCTACAGCCCCGGCGTCGGCGTGGATTACTACATCTGGTCATTGCAGATATCCGGTATCGGCACGCTGCTCACGGGGGTGAATTTCTTCGTCACCATCCTGAAGATGCGCACCGAAGGCATGACGCTGTTCAAGATGCCGGTGTTCACCTGGAACGCGCTGTGCACCTCGGTGCTGATTCTGGCGGCATTCCCGATCCTCACCGCCACCCTGCTGATGCTGACCCTGGACCGCTATCTGGGCATGCATTTTTTCACCAACGAGGCCGGCGGCAACCCGATGATGTACGTGAACCTCATCTGGGCCTGGGGGCATCCGGAGGTGTACATCCTGATCCTGCCCGCGTTCGGGGTGTTTTCCGAGATTGCCGCCACCTTCAGCAGCAAGCGGCTGTTCGGCTACGTGTCGCTGGTATGGGCGACCATCGCGATCACCGTGTTGTCGTTCATCGTGTGGCTGCATCACTTTTTCACCATGGGCGCGGGGGGCAACGTCAACGCGTTCTTCGGCATCATGACGATGATCATCGCGGTGCCGACCGGGGTGAAAATCTTCACTTGGCTGTTCACCATGTACCGCGGCCGTGTGCGCTTCGAAACGCCCATGCTGTGGACCCTGGGCTTTATCGTGACCTTCAGCATCGGCGGCATGACCGGGGTGCTGCTGGCGGTGCCCGGGGCCGATTTCCTGCTGCACAACAGCCTGTTCCTGATCGCGCACTTTCACAACGTGATCATCGGTGGTGCGGTGTTCGGCTATATGGCCGGCCTGACGTATTGGTTCCCCAAGGCGTTCGGTTTCCGCTTGAACGACAAGCTGGGCCGCATCGCCTTCTGGTGCTGGCTGGTGGGCTTTTATTTCGCGTTCATGCCCTCCTACGTGCTGGGTTTCATGGGCATGACGCGCCGTCTCAATCATTTCGACAACCCCGAGTGGCGGCCCTGGCTGCTGCTGGAGCTGGTGGGGGTGGCAATCATCCTCTGCGGCGTGGCGGCGCAAGCCTTGCAATTGTTTGTCAGCATCCGCAACCGTCATCAATACCGCGACCGCACCGGCGATCCGTGGGACGGGCGCACCCTGGAATGGGCCACCGCGTCTCCCCCGCCGCTGTACAACTTCGCCGAGCAGCCCAAGGTCAATGACCTGGACGCGTACTGGGGCATGAAGGAGCGCGGCGTCAGCACCCTGAGCCACACCGACTATCGGAGCATCCATATGCCGCGCAATACCGCGTCGGGCCTGGTCATCAGCCTGTTTGCGCTGGTCTGCAGCTTTGCGTTGGTGTGGCACATCTGGTGGTTGGCGGCGTTCGGCCTGGTGGCCTCGGTGGTCGCGTTCGTGGTGCGCAGCTACGACGAAGACACCGATTACTTCGTGCCCGCCCAGGAAGTCGCGCGCATCGAAACGGCCCGTCTCAAAGACCTGGCGGAGGCTTGACCCATGTCCAATATCGTTATGGAAAAAGACATTGCCCATACCCACGAACAAGGGCATGAAGACGCCGGTTCCCTGAGCCTGTTCGGGTTCTGGATCTACCTGATGACCGACTGCATCCTGTTCGCGACCTTGTTCGCCGGCTACGCCGTATTGCGCGACAGCGTGGCGGGCGGGCCGTCGAGCATGGATATTTTCGAACTGCCCTATGTGCTGGCCGAAACCATGCTGCTGCTGTTGAGCAGTATCACCTACGGCTACGCCATGCTCGCCATGAACCACGGCAAGCAACGCGATGTGCTGCGCTGGCTGGGGCTCACGTTCGTGTTGGGCGCGGGCTTTATCGCCATGGAGATCAACGAATTCCACCACCTGATCGAAGAAGGCTACGGGCCGGACCGCAGCGGCTTCCTGACGGCCTTCTTCACCCTCGTCGGCACCCACGGCGCGCACGTGTTCACCGGGCTGATCTGGATGGCGGTGCTGATGGTCCAGGTCAAGCAACGCGGCCTGACCAGCACCAACGCCACCCGGCTCAGTTGCCTGAGCCTGTTCTGGCACTTTTTGGACGTGGTGTGGATCTGCGTCTTTACCGTGGTCTATCTGTTGGGGGTGGTGTGACATGTACAAGCAAAGCTCGCTTCACAGCAGTGCCGGTACCAGCCATGGCAGCAGTCGCTCCTATCTGGTCGGGTTCCTGGTGTCAGTACTGCTCACCCTGATTCCGTTCGCCCTGGTGATGTTCCCGTCACTGCCGCGCACCGTCACCGCCTGGTTGGTAGTGGCGTTGGGCGCGATACAAATCGTGGTCCACCTCAAGTTCTTCCTGCACCTGGACACGGCCGAAGAACAACGCTGGAACCTGATTGCGCTGATTTTCTCGGCGGTCATCATTCTTCTGTTGGTGGGGCTTTCGTTATGGATCATGGACAGTATTCATCACAACATGCTGGCGCACTGAAACACTGGCGGGGGCTGTTCAATACCGCTATCGAGCTCACCAAGCCGGGCATTATTGTCGGCAACCTGGCGTCGGTGCTGGGCGGTTACCTGCTCGCCGCCAGCGGGCATGTGGCCACGGTGACGCACGGGCTTGCCACACTGCTCGGCACGGCCCTGGTGATCGGTTGCGGCTGTGTCATCAACAACTGCATTGACCGCGACATCGACCGGCGCATGGTGCGCACCTGTCATCGGCCATTGGCACTGCGCACCATCAGCGTGTCCACTGCCGCAGGCTATGGGATCGTCCTGGGCACCTGCGGTTTTGGCTTGCTGTGGGCCGGCAGCAATGCGCTGGCGTGTGGGCTGGCAATGGTCGGGCTGGTGATCTATGCGGGGGTCTACACCTACTGGCTCAAGCGACGCTCCCACTGGGCCACCTTGATCGGCAGCGTCTCCGGGGCGATGCCACCGGTGATCGGCTATTGCGCGGTCACCGGGCGGTTTGACCTCACGGCCATGCTACTGATCGCGGTGTTCTGTTGTTGGCAGATGCCGCATTCACACGCCATCACCGTGATGCGCCGCGAGGATTTCCGCGCCGCAGGCCTGCCGCTGTTGAGCCTGGCCCAAGCCCATCGGCAGATCCAGGCGTACATGCTGGCCTTCCTCGCCAGCGCCCTGATGCTAGGCGCGGTGGCGCAGATGGCGGCGTTGTATTTCGTAGTGATGCTCGGGCTGGGGGGTTATTGGCTAACTCTCGCGGCCAGCGGTACACGCCTCGCTGACCCGACCGGCTGGGCACGCAGGATATTCGGGTTTTCGATTGTGTTGGTGCTGGCGCTTGACCTGGCGCTGGCGGTGCTGAGGTAGCTTTGTGGGCGGCGCCCTCGAGGGATGCAATGCTCAAAGCAACAAAGATCTCCTGTGGGAGCGGGCTTGCCCGCGAAGACGTCGGCCCACCCAACATTGATGTTGACTGACCCGCCGCTATCGCAGGCAAGCCAGCTCCCACAGGGGATTGCGCTTAACTGAATGGCATTGGGGCAAGCCCGCTCCCACATTTTGAGCGCATTGGCCTGCTCGATCAGGCATCGAGCACCGCCCGGATTTTGCGCGGCAAATCAGCAGGCTGATACGGCTTGGGAATCAACTCGAACTCATGCACCTCTATCTCCGCGCGGGCCAATGCGTCTTTCGCATAGCCGGTAGTCAGCAAGATCCTGATGTGCGGATACAAGCGCGACACCTCCCGCGCCAACGCTGCGCCATTCATCGCGCCGGGCATGATCAAGTCACTGAACACCAGGTCATACGTCGCCTGCTTGAGCATGCCCAACGCCTCGGCGGCATTGAGGGCGATGTCCGTGTGGTAACCGTAGTCAGACAGAATGACCTGCGCCAACTCGGCCACCTCGGGCCGGTCCTCCACGATCAGGATGCGTTCGTTACCTTGCGGTGAGATGGCTGTGGGGGGCTGCTCGACCCACAGCTGGCTGTCATCTGCAGGAAAGTACAAGCGAATCGTCGTACCGATGCCCGGGTCTGAATGAATCCGCGCCGTGCCGCCCGATTGCTTGACGAAGCCGTACACCATCGACAACCCCAGGCCCGAGCCCTGGCCTTCTTCCTTGGTGGTGAAGAACGGCTGCATGACTTTGTCCTGAATACCTGCGTCGATGCCGTTGCCGTTATCCGAGACCGAAATGCTCACGTAACAGCCCTCGGTCAACCCATCACGCTCGGCACCGACATCGCCCGGTACCTGGACGTTGCAGGTCTGGACGGTTACCGCTGGGTCCGCACGCCCGCGCAAAGCATCCTGGGCATTGGATAACAGGTGCTGCACTGCCAGCTCCGCCTGGACAGGGTCGATGCGGCAGTTCCACAAATCGTCGGCAAGTTCTACATGCAACTCGACGCCCTGCAGCGCACGTGCCATGAATTCGGGGCGGCTGAGCAAGCTGTTCAAGTTGATCACCCGACTGTCGAGCCGTTGCTTGCGCGAAAACGCCAGCAACTGCTGGGTCAGGGTCTGAGCTTTTTCCGCCGCTGCCCTGGCACGGCTGGCACTGTTGACGATGCGCTGCGGATCGCTACCGGGGCGCTTGGCGCTCTGCTGGATCAAGTCGAGATAACCCATCATCACTTGCAGCAGGTTATTGAAGTCATGGGCAATGCCACCGGTCAGTTGCCCCAGCGCTTCCAGGTCTTGTGCGCGACGCACGCGCTGTTCGGCATCGTGACGCCGGCTCACGTCCAGCTGCGATGCGAAAAAATACACCAGTTGCCCACGTTCGTTGAACAACGGCGAAATGAACAGCTCGTTCCAGAAGGTCGAGCCATCCTTGCGGTAGTTGAGCACCTCGACACAGGCCTCATGGTGCTGCTCAACCGCGCGCTGCACCTGGTGCAGCGCGTTTTTGTCGGTTTGAGGCCCCTGCAAGAACCTGCAATTACGTCCGATCACTTCGTCCAGTTCAAAGCCTGTCAGGGTCAGGAACGCCTGGTTGGCAAAGATGATCGGATTATCAGGCCCCGCGGGGTCGGTCACGATCATTGCACTGTGGCTGGCTTGCATGGCCGCAAAGAACAGGTCTTTGCGGCTGGCAGACAGCATTGCCAATTCCATACCGTCGACCACAGGCTTCTTCTTTGTCGCCAAGGTTCACCTCCAGATACGTGGTACGTGTTCCATGGACCGTGAAAACGCTGCGCAGTGCCATCTTGTGCCGAGCGGACGCGGCGCCCCCCAAGGGCACCGCACGTGTCATTAACGCTTGGCTTGTGTGTCAGGCGCCTCAGAGCGTTGCAAAAACGCTTGCGTAAGCTCTGGCAAGTGCTCGAGCAACCACTGAGCCATGGCGACTTCCTGGGGTAGAATCTTTTCGCACGCCGCTTGTGTCTCGGCGTCACCCGCTGCCTTCGCGGCCGCGATGAGCACCGTGTAGCTGGCCACTTCCATATTTTCAAACACGTAGCCGGCCATCGCGCCCTTGATCACCTCGTCACTCATCAGCGAGCCACCGACCGCCTGACCGAAAGCCATCAGCTTGCCGCCCACGTCTTTAAGGGTCGAAGCACTGCCTCCCAAACGCGTCAGGCATTCGTCAATCAGTTGCTGCTGCCCAAGGGTTTCCTCAATGTGCTCGTCGATTCGCGCCTTTAGTTGGGGGTAATTCTCCAGGCGCTCGGACTGTGCCTTGAGCATTTTCTCGGCCTGTTGCTCCATCGCATGGGCATCACGTAGCCAGTCGAGCAGGTTTTCCTGTGGGGTTGCCATGTCGTTGTCCTCGTCAAGAAAGTCGAAAGCACCGCACGCCCTTCAGCGTGCGGCTGTTCTCAATCAAAGGTCGGGCTTGGGCTTGAGGCCCGCCCCCAGGTCAGCGCCGGTGGTGGGGTCGCTGGTGGGGTCCGAGAGCGTGCGGATTTTCATCGCGCTCAGCACCGCTTCATCGTCGGCGTCCAACTGCACGCTGGCGGTGCCGTCACCGCCATCGACCGCCGGTTGTGGGTTTTCCACAAACTCCCAACCGTCACCCTGGTTCCAGGGCCCGCGCAGGTTCTCCGCGCCTTGGGACATGTTGAAGTACACCTGCGTGAACTCCGGTTTGCCCGGCAACTTGCCCTGGGGAAAATTCGGCTGGATCGCATGCAGCGCTTTTTCGAAGGATATCTGGTGAGCGATTTCCCGCGTCATCAAAAACCCCAGCGCATCTTTTACACCCGCGTCATCAGTGACGTTCATCAACCGCTCATAGACAATTTTGGCCCGGGCTTCGGCGGCGATATTCGAGCGCATGTCTGCGGTGGGTTCACCAATAGTGTCGATGTAGGCGGCGGTCCACGGCACGCCGGCAGAGTTGGTCAAAGGCGAACCCGCCCCGTACAGCAGGCTGGTGATATGCGAGTCATTGCCGGCGCCATTGAGGGCACGATACAACTCGCCCTCCTCTTCCACGCCTTCGGCCATTCGCCCCTTGGCGCCCTTGTTGAGCATGACGATGATGGAGCCGACGATCTCCAGATGGCTGAGTTCTTCGGTGGCGATGTCCATCAGCAAATCTTTGCGCCCCGGATCGTCTTCCGCCAAGGCTTGGGTGAAGTAACGGGACGCGGCGGCCAACTCACCTTGGGCGCCGCCAAACTGCTCGAGCAAAAGGTTGGCCAGGCCCGGATTGGGCTCGGCGACGCGGACGGTGTATTGAAGTCGCTTGTTATGTAGAAACATGAACAAATCTCCTCAGGCTTACGGAAAAAGGCGCCCTGCTGGAATGCGCGCCTACCTTGCATGGGAAGTGGCCTGCGCGTGGAAAATTTCAAAATAAACCGACGCCTCACGACCAGCGGTAATGCGCTGCAGGCCAAGCGAAACGGCACTTGTAGCGCAGTTCTCTCAATCGGCGCCGTGGTTTTCCGACTCGGGCACGGCGTCGATGCCGGGCGTACCGTTGGCGGGCTTGATGCTGGCGTCAGCGGGCGTTGCGGCGCTGTCGGGATGGTCCCAATCGGTGGTCGCGTTGGGGTCTTCGTCGCGCCCGGCAGTGCCGATGACGCAACCGTCTTCATTGGGTGCGTCTGGATGCTCGAGCGGCCGGTACTGTGGGTTGGATGGGTTGTGTTTCATGGCTGAAAAGCTCCCGTTCACAGGTTAGGAACCTCGTTGGAACCACACCCTTTTTTGGAGTGCGACGAAAAAGACGAATGGCAGGACCGTTAACTAAACCAGCAGTTTCGATCTGATTAATATCAAAGCGCTGGCCGGCAATAAAAGTTATACGAAGCGGCGCATCAACCAAGTTTCTGTATAACTTTTTCAGCGAAATTACCGTTCGTCGCCGGTTAGAAAAATCGGTAAAACATTTTTCAAAAAGCCAATATCGGAATAAGTGTCCGTTGCGAAACGGCCAACTAACGAAACGCAAACTTAGCGACTGGAGAACTATCATGACTACAGGTAATAAAAACCCGGGCAACTTTGCCAATGATCGCGAAAAAGCCTCCGAAGCCGGTAAAAAAGGCGGCCAAGCGTCGGGCGGGAACTTCGCCAACGACCGTGAAAAAGCCTCGGAAGCCGGCCGTAAAGGTGGGCAGCACAGCCATGGCGTCGGTCGGAAGTCGGGTTCTTGAGTAACGGTGGGAGGGGCAGCCTGGCTGCCCCTTCAAACCAAACGCACAGAACATAAGTGACATATTCATCACTGATAAATAATCGTAAACGTCGCCGACGCATTGGCCGGGCCTGGCGTGACTCGGTTGGCGGTTTGCAGATAACGGGCACGCAAGCGGATGTTGTAGCTGGACTCGAAGGACAGTGGGTTAATACCGCTGGCCCGATTCATCCCCAGGGGTACCGGGGTACTGTCTAGTGTCGCTACTTGGATGCCGACTCCGCTTGCGGCAGGCGAATTACCTGTGCCTGTGGGATCAATGCTCAGCACGCCCGTACTGGCATTGATCGCCGGGCGCGAGGAGTCGATGCGAAATTGCAGGGTGTTACCCGCTAGGGTTCCGCCGGAGCCAACGCCGGTGGGTGAATTACCACTTTGCGAAAGCCAGCCAGGTCCGGTGGTGGAATAGGTGCCATGGAACGCCGGGCAATCATTCAAGTTGATGGAAAAATCTGTCCACCCTGTGGCGCTGTTAAGCCCGGTGAACTTATTGGTCAAGTGCGTCCCCATCGGCACTGAAACATCCGGCGTACTGCAGGTGCGCGAGACAATCTGGATACTGCCGGAGATGCCCATCCTGAAACCCTGCATCCTGGCATCGCCGAAGTTGCCAAACAGGCTCACGACCGGCAATGAGCTGCCCGCCAATACACCTGGCGTTACTTCCCCTAGTTTGATCAGTATCAATTCGAAGTTCGAAGGTCCATCAAACGGAATCAGGCAGCGAGAGCCCGATGTGCAGGCAGTCCAGGATTTGTTGGTTTGCCTGGGCAACACGCCGCCGAGACTATTGATAACCACCCCCAGCCCTGGAATTCGGGTTCTGTAGACCTTGTTGGCATAGGGGCCGCTGGACCAATTGGCTGAGCCAGAAGTCGCCTCGACCGTCAACTCGGTCCACTGTTGAAACGGAGCAAACCGGCAGTCCAGCTCGGGTGCCTGGCCCAAGGCCATGCTGAAGCGCTGTCGATAGACTTCGGCGCCCACCGGCACATCACGTCCGACGGTAATCGCCGAGACCTGCAATGGCATGTTGCCCACTGCGGCCTGGATACCGTTGTTATATGTACAGGTCACTGCCATGGCCGTATCGGCCATCGCCCAAAGTGCCGCCAGCGCTAGGCTGGGTTTGATCAAAGCGCCCATGTTCATAACGGTACCTTTTGCATGTTGTTGGGCGGCGTGCTGCCCGCGACCTGTTTGCCGGCGGCGCAAATAGCGTCCACCTGCTGCAATTGCTGGCCCTCGCCGGGGCCGGGAGGAATCATCAGGGCACACTGTTGATGGGTCTTGCTGCCCCAGTTGATCAACAACTGGCGGGTTTCTGGCTTGATCCGGGCATAGAGCAGACCGCCCTGCCCGACCATCCCCACCGAGGCGCCTTCGCCGTCGGTCACGCCTGCGCCAAATGGCAAGCTGCTGCCATCGTCCAGGCGCACATTGAGCAGCACCGCACGGCCCTGATTAGTGGTGTATTTAAGATGCACCACGGCGCCAGCGCGTGGGGCGACTTGTTGGCTGGTCTCGTTGAGTTCGACATCCAGCGAACTGCCAATCGGGTCGATGGCCACCTCGTTCAGCTCATAAGGCCGCAGGTACGGCACCACGGCATTGCCGCGACTGTCGAGCGTCAGGCCGGGGTACCCCGAAACCTTGGCGCCCGCGGCACCCGGCGCACTGACCACCGCCATGGTTTCGCCGCGGTACGGCGTCATGGTCACGCCCTCTGCATGGGCCACCACGGTGCCGCTGGCGCCCATCGAGGCGCTGGTATAGCCATCGCCACGCCCCAGTGCCGCACTGAGCATGGCTCGCCCACCCGTGTACTGACCGTTAAGCGCGGCGCTCTTGCTGTGGTTGGCGCCGTCATGGCCGAAATTGGCGCTATAGCCATATTGACGGTCTTGGCCGGCGGTGCCGCTGATACCGGCCTGCTCACTGTAATTGCCTTGGGTATCGCGGCCCACCTGCGCGGTTATTTGCGGAGTGTTACCCGACGCGCCGAAATCCAGGGGCATGCTCATGGTCAGCAAAAAGCTGTTCTCCATGTCGCCCAGCCCCATGCGGCTGCGGTTGGCATTCACACTGAAGCTGACGCGGTTGAACTGCTTGCTGTAGCTGAACTGGTACTGCACATCACTGCCCGGCTGATTCCAGTAGTTTTGCGCGTAACCGCTGATGGAGACTTGCCCCCAAGCCCCAAGGTTCTGGTCGGCGGTCACCGAAAAACGGCTGCGCGGGCGACCGAACATGCTCGAATCCCAGCCATTTTTCTCGGCATCCAGCAGTTGGATGGCGTTGCTGAAATCCAGGTAGTCCTGAGTGGAAAACCGATAGGCTGCCAGCGAGAAGTTACTGCCGGTACTGAGCACATTCTTGCTGTACGACACCCGCATGCTCTGGCCCTTGGCAGCGCCGCCGGCCAGGTCGGTCTGGGCGTGCGTGATGTCCACGGCCATCGCACCGATGGGTGTGCCGAACGCCAGGCCGGTGAGCACCGCCGTGTAGTCATCGCTCGATTGCAGACCGGCAAAACCGGTGAAGGTATTGTTCAAGCCGTACTGCACAGTCCCTTGCAGCAGGCGCGCCTGATCGTCGACGAAGTTGTTGCGGGTTTCACCCGCAGTGAGGCTGAACCGCGAGGTGCCGGGGCGCAGCAACTGGCTGACCGAGGCGTAGGGCACGATAAAGTTCTGCTCAGTGCCGTCGGCTTCGGCCACGCTCACGCTGAGGTCGCCACCATAGCCGGTGGAGTACAGGTCATCGATCACGAACGCGCCGGGCGCCACGGTGGTTTCCAGCAAGATATTGCCGGCCTGGCGAATGGTTACCCGCGCATTGGTGCGGGCAATACCCCGGATGACCGGCGCATACCCGCGCATCGAATCGGGCAGCATGCGGTCGTCAGTGGACAGTTGCACACCGCGGTAGGACAAGGTGTCGAAGATCTCGCCGGTGGTGTTGGACTCACCCACCGTCAGTTGGCTTTTCAACGCGGTGATATCACGCTGGGCGTATGTGTCCAGAGCCTGGTACCGGCTGCCCAAACGTGACTGCCAGCTCATGGACGCGTTGTGGCGCAGGCGCCAGTCCCCCAGGTTCAGGCCCGCGTTGAGGCCCATGAACGCCGAATCGGAGTTGCCACTGCGGGTGCGGTTACGATTGGCGTTGAAGTTGTAGCTGAGCATGGCGGCCGTCACGCCACGGTCCCACAACTGCGGGCTGACGTAACCCCGCGCATTACGCTTGAGCGCCACCTGGGGAATGCTCAAGTCCAGCGCCTGGTTCTCTGGGGAGAAGTTCGCGGTAGCGCCAGGGATTACCTGCCCCACTGCCGGGCACGCCTGACTGTCGAGCATCGTGCTGGCCTCGGGCGTAAGGCTGGCCATTTGCACACCCTGGCGCTCAAGCAAGCCACGGTTCATACACACCACCGGCTTGCTGCCGTCGGCCTGGGCGTCAATGCGAATATCCTGCCGGTTGTTCAGTTGCCCGTTGAGGATGATGTCGGCTCGGTATTGGCCTGGCATCACCGGGTTGCCGGCCTGGTAGGCACTCAGGTCAAGATTGCGCGAGTCTTCGGGCAGGAAGGCGTCATTAAACTGCACTTCTTGCGCCAGTGCGCCTTGCATGCCCCACACGCCTGGAGCAATGGCCAATGCCTTGAGGATCAGGGCAGTGAGCGGATTCAAGGCGAAGCGAGGCCGCGCCCGCAGAAAAAGCCTGGAGCAAGAAAAGGTCGACATAGATGACTCGCGGTTAAAAACGTCAGGAATGGATCAGGGCTGCAGCGTGTTGTGGGTCGGGACCAACGCGCCGTAATCGTTGATGGCGCTGAATTCCACCTGGGCCTGGCTCGACGGCCTGGCCTTGAGCGTGGGCAGCGCGAACTGCCGGGTTTCTCCAGGGCCGACCATGCCGTCCTCACTGCGATAGCGTTGGTTACCCGCCACCAGGTCCAACTCGATCAGCGAGACGTGGAACGCCGACGGGTTGTACGCCTTCAGCGCCAGGCCTTGGCCATCGCGTGCCGTAACCAATTGCCACTGCACCTGCTCAACCGCCTCATTGGGATTTCCAGGCAAGCCGACCGGGCGATAGAACAGCTTGATGCGCGAACGGAAAGCCATTTGCAGCGTATTAAGGTCTGCACCCGCCTCGGGTTTGGGCGGGATTTCGAGAACGTTGAGCCAGAACACCGACTCTTTGTCCTGCGCCAAAGGCGCGCCGGTAAAGAGCACTCGCAAGCTTTGGCCCTTGGTCGGGTCAATGCGCGCCACCGGGGGCGACAATAGGAACGGCGCCTTGGAGCTGGTGGGTGTCGATTCGACGCTGCCGGTGTCGATCCATGATTGGACCAGTGCGGGCAACGTGCCGTTATTGTTCAGTTTTACGGTGATTTCTTTCTGGTCCGCCGGATAGACCAGGCGCGTACCGGTAATCACCACTGCAGCGAATGCATGGGAACACATCAGTGTGGCCAGGCCGATCAGCAGCAGTGGTTTGAATGCACGTGTGCACGACATAGAGCAATCCCTTTACCGTCTGGATGCACGCCCTTCAATACCGAGCAGGGCGTGTGTCCAAAGCCTGCGACTTACTGATAATTGATGGAGTAAGTCACGGAGCCCACAACGGTGCCCGGCGTGGTAGCCGACTGGGCGTAGTACTGAACGGCGTACGGCAGCACAGCGGTCAGGGCAGTTGGGTCAACAGTTACGCGGCTGGTGGAGGTAACCTGAGACGTGTTGCCGGCCTTGATCGCGTTGCCATTGGTGGCATCCACCAACTGCAGTTGAACCTTGGTGGCTGAACCGCTGATGTTCTTCACATTACCGCTGGCCGGATCAACACCACCGCCCGACTCAAAGAACGCCGCCGCGGTTTTGATCGCAGCAGAGCACTTGCTCAGTTCGATGTTGAAACCGGTCTGGCCAGCTACTTGCCCGGCGGAAGCCAAGGAAGCGGTGGAGATGGTTGGCAAGGTGACGGTGGTCGCGCCGGAAGCTGCTGCACCATTGACGGCCACTTGGCAGGTTTCGGCTTTCAGCTCACCGTTGAAATCAATTTTGCCGTCCGAAGCCATGGCAGCAGAAGAGACGGTGGCAGCGACCAGTACAGCGAGGGCGCGAGCTTTGTAATTCATGAGTAACTCCGAGAGCACGATAGACTTGATTAAGTTTTGAAGTTCCCTGGACGGGAAATACTTCTGCGTTGTTGCGAAGTGAAGTGTAAGCAGCGCACTTAATTTTCAAAATAGGAGTGCTCTGAAAAACAAATAACCCGGGCAAATTACCTTATAAACAGGCGATTAAAAGCAACAAACAAAGCCCCCCACCATAGTGGGCTGGCTTTAATAAGCCAACAGACAAAGCGTCTATAGGAGTGGTCCTAAAAGCGCGCCTGAACGGTATATTTAAATCCAGCTTATATAATGGGTCATCGTTATTCTGATCATCAGATGTTGATTGACCCACCGTTATCGCAGCCTAAGCATCTACACAACTTCGAGGTTAGGCTGGACCCGTGGCGGCCTGACAGCCGACGCTTATTTACCTGGCGCCCCGCGATCCAACTGTGGGAGCGGGCTTGCTCGCGAAGGCGACCTGACAGTCAACACAGTTGGATTGGGTACATATCCGTTCCTGCGGTAACGGCCACCTAGGGTTCCGCCCTGACGGCGGCTCCCTTTTGAACAGCGCAAAAGCAAGCAAAACGCTCTTGCCCCACCACTCGGCACCTCGCCCAGGCGCGGTGTGCCCGTAATCCGCCAGTGATTTGGGGGCCGCCTGAGCGGCTCGCTTCGCATCGTGGTTACCATTGAGCGCTACAGAGTTGTATAGATACCCATGGCTATCGCAGGCAAGCTCTAATGCCGTTCAGTTAAGGCATTTTGTAGGAGCGAGCTTGCTCGCGAAAAACTCACAGGCGCCGCGCTCATTCAGGAAGCACACATTATCGTTGACGTTTTTCGCGAGCAAGCTCGCTCCTACAGAGGGCGATATACGCTTAACTGAACGGCATTAAGGCAAGCCCCACCTGTGAGAACGAGCGGGTACAGCAACGAGGCTATGCTGGCGCAGGCCTTTGACCAAGCAGCACGCTGAGACGCTCGGCAATCTGCTGCGCTGGCCAGTCACGCTCATCGCGCAATAGCCGTCCCAGGCTTTCGACAGTGCCCACCAGGTCGTCCCGCTCCAGCCCCAGCGCCGCCTCGTGCAGACGCTGAACTGCCTGCAACGCTTGGCTTCGCTCGCGCAAGGCCAGTGCCTCGATCAAGTCGTTGAAGGCCGTGCGCAGGATATGCGACTCCTCCTCTGGCTCTTCCTTGGGCATTGCCGGCAGCGGACCTTGCGGCATGTCACACCAAAGCTCGATCATCTGCTGCAACTTGGCCGGTGTAACCGGCTTGACCAGCACCCCGTCGAGCCCCGCATCAAAACAACGCTCAAGGTGCTCGTTATCGCTGAAGCCCGCGACAGCTACAAGCGGACAATGGGCACGCTGCAACACCTGCTCCAACTCACGAAAGGCGCCCGCCAGCGGCTCGATTTCACTGTTTGGCAAGTCGCAATCGATCAATACCATATCGACCCGTCGCACATTGAATAGCGTCAACCCTTGGGCGCCATCAACCGCCAGCAACACCCTACAACCCAGCGCTTGCAGGTGTGCAGGCAGTGTCTGTTGGCCGGTCACAGGCGCCTGCACCACCAACACGTGTACACCGTTACCCTCCACTTGGGCCTGCGCCGCTTCAGCCTGGGGTATATCCAGGGTCTTGGCCCACTCGACAGACAGTTTGACTTCAACCTCAGTACCCACGCCTTGGGTGCTGTTGAGGGTCAGCTCACCCGACATCAGCCTCACGAGGCGACGGCAAATCACCAGGCCAAGCCCGCTACCACCGGTACGTTTGTAAGAGTGCTTGGCCCGTGCATAGGGCCGAAACAGGCTGGCCTGCGCCTGCTGTGACAAGCCAATGCCGCTGTCGATGATGCGGATCAGCACGTGCGGCACAGGAACCTCTGGCCATTCAACCACCTTGAGCTGCACCTCCACCCCGCCTACCTCAGTGAACTTGACCGCATTGGAGATCAGGTTGCGCAGCACCTGACTCAAGCGCATGCCCTCCAGCATCAAGGGGCCGCTGGGGCGTTCACCACTCAATGTCAGCAACAGGCCTTTTTTTTCGGCGCCGGCGCGATACTCCTCCACCACCTGCTGGACTAAGGCCCAGAGGTCCACAGGCTCCAGGGTCAGGGTCAGTTCCCCGGCCTCCATCCTGGAAATGTCCAGCACGTCATCCACCAGCCGCAGCAAGGTATTGGCGCCGCTGTTGGCCAATTGAGTGAAGTGGCGCTGCTGTTCGTCCAGCGGTGTGTGCTCCAACAACTCGATAGCCGCCAGCACCGCGTTCATCGGCGAACGCACTTCATGGCTGACCACCGCCAAAAACATCGCCTTTTCCCGCTCGCTCTGCACGGCCTGGCGGCGCTGACGACGGCTTTGCCAGGCGAACGCGATCAACAGCAGCACCACCGACAGCAACAGCCACAACTCACCCTGGAAATGCTCGGCGATGTCCTTGATCGTCGGAATGTCCAGGTTCATGTCATCGAACCAGGCGTCATAGATCGCTTTGCGCTCATCGTTGCTGATGGACCCCAGCACTTTTTCCAGGATCGACAACAGGATCGCGTCGCTGTCACGCACCGCCATGCTCACGCCGGTGTGCAATTGCGGCACCACCCCGGATACTTGCAACACCCCCTGATACTGCCGGGAAAGATAGGGGATCAGTAACCATTCAGAGGCGATGGCGGCATCCGCCCGACCGTCCTTGACCATCGCCATGATGTCGACAGCGTTCTGGCCGGAGATCACCGTTATGCCGGGGACTTTCTGCTGCAAAAACGCCTGATACCCCTCGCGCCCCAACATCACCAGGCGTTTGCCGGCAAGTTGTTCCAGGTCCACGAATGGCTGTTGGCCAAAGCGGCTGACGAGGATGGTGGAACTGGTGTTGTAGGGCGTCGTATAGCGCATGCCCAGGTCCTTGACCGGATCGTCGTCGCGGCGCCGGGTTGGCAAGATATCCACCTCGCCGCTGATCAGCATGTCCTTGCGGGCGCTACGATTGCCGGTGACCACCGACTGAAAATGCAGGCCCGTACGCGCCGCAATCAAACCCAGGTACTTGGCCGATAGCCCACGCAACTGGCCGTCGCTGATGTACTCGAAGGGCAGCAGGTTGTCGAACACACCGACACGCAGCACGGGGTTGGCGGCGATCCAGTCACGCTCTTGCTGGGTCAAGGTCATCGACGGCGGGTCGGCCTGCGCATCGGCCAGGCCCGCGCTTGCCAGCAGCAACCACCCCAGCAGCAGGCGCAACCGTACAACCTTCATTGTTGCGTCATCGGCGGCGGCGCGACCATGGCCAGCATGTCCAGCGGGGTCTCCTCGCTCACGGCACGCCAGTGCTGAACCAACGCCTGAAGCGTGTGCACGTAAACCGGGTTGCCCCAGCCCTCCTCTGCCCGCAACAGGTTCTCCATGTGCGCGGCCGCCTGGGCCAGGGCCGGCCATTCGATGATCAGTGCCGCGCCGTGTAACCGATGGGCAACATGGATGGCCGAAGGGCGATCACAGAGCGCCATCGCCCTGAGCAGGCTCCCCAGGTCGGCCGCCATCTCACGGTTGATAGCGGCCTGATCAAGTGTCGGGGCCATCAAGCTGGCACGCGGTGCCGCCAACGTGACGCCGCACCACTGCTCGATCACGTCACTCAACTGCCCCAGACGTATGGGCTTGCTCAACGCCCCATCCATGCCCGCCGCCAGGCAGCGTTGAAGGTGCTGCTCGCCGGTCAAGGCGGAAATGGCAATGATCGGGCAGCGCGCTCGCCCCCATTGCTGTTCGAGCGCCCGCAGTTCGCAGACCAGGCTGTAGCCGTCCTGATCCGGCAGGTCGCAGTCCATCAATACCAACGCGTAAGCGCGCTCAGCGAACCGCACGCGGGCCTGGGCCGCATCGGCGGCAATCACTGGCACACAACCAAACCCGCTGATTTGCGCCCGCAGCACTTCCTGGTTGGCCAGGGTGTCTTCCACCACCAGCAGCTGCAAACCATCGGTGACATGCAAAGGCATTGGGGCTGGGGCTCGCGTCGGTTCAGCGGCCTCAGGGGCAAGGGTTGCGGGCAAGTACAGGTTGATACACGTCCCCACTCCCGGCTCGCTGCGCAGGGTCAGCGAGCCTTGCATCAAATCGACCAATTGCCGACATATCATCAGCCCCAGGCCGCTGCCTCCCGCACGCTTGTAGGACTGACTCGCCTGGGCATAAGGCCGGAACAAAGAGGCCTGCACCGCTTCGCCCATACCGATGCCGGTGTCGCGGACTTCAACCTGCAACTGATGCTTACCGTCCAGCAAGTCTTCCAGGCGCAGGGTGATGTCAACAGCGCCGGTATCGGTGAACTTGATGGCGTTAGACAACAGGTTATGAAACACCTGCGTCAGCCGCGAACGGTCAAGCCACAACGACGGCAGGGGTGTCTGCACGCTCACATTCAGACTCAAGTGTTTTTCCCCCGCACGCAGGCGATGCAAGCCCACTACGCCATGCACCAGCGCGATGACATCCGTCGCCTCAAGTGTCAGACGTAACGCCTTGGCCCCTGAATCCGGCCGGTGCAGCACATCATCGAGCAAGCGCACCAGCATATTGGCGCCGCTGTTGGCCAAGTGCGCGAAGTGGCGCTGCTGGTCATTGAGTCGGGTGTGCCACAGCAGCTCCATGGCCGCCAGCACGGCGTTCATTGGCGAGCGTATTTCGTGACCCATCACCGCCAGGAACATGGTTTTTTCCTGCTCGTTCCGCTCGGCCTGCCGCTGCTGGCGGTAACCGCGATAGACCAGCACACACAAGCCAATCAACGCCAACATGCCCAGGATCAAAAGATGCAAGTAATGGCTGGCGATGTCCCACAGGGTCGGCGCATCTACCTCCAGGTCCCGGTACCAATGCTCGTACATCGCATTCTGTTGTGAGGGGCTGATCGAGCCTAGGGCTTTGCCAATGATCGAGGCCAGCATGGCGTTATCGGTGCGCACCGCCATGTTCACATCCAACATGCTGCTGCCCACCACGCCAGAAATTTCCAGCACGCCCTGAAACTGTCGATACAAATAGGGCATCAAGAAGGCTTCGGAGGCCACGACTGCATCGGCACCACCGTCCCGGAGGGTGTTCAGCATGGCCAAGGCCTGGGGGCTTTTGATCAGAGTGGCTCGGGGTGCCCTTTTTCTGAGCAACTGCTCATAATACTCCACATCGGGGATCACGACCGTTTTATCTTGTAGCTGGTCAAGGTCAAAAATATCGGCGTCGTCGACACGGGTCACGATGATCGGCACGGTAGTGTCGTAGACCAGCGCGGTAAGATCCTCGATAGGCGGCTCGTCACGAAAGCGAAAGTGCGAAGACAGCAGGTCTACCTGGCCATCCAACAGCATGCGCTCACGTGCAGCCCGGGTCTTGACCGGCACATAGGTGAATTCAAGCCCCGTGGCATCGCGCACATATTGCAGGTACTGCACCGGCCGCCCTTGCAGCACGCCATTACTCATGTACTCGAAGGGGACCAGGTTTTCCATCACCCCCACTCGAAGGACCGGATGCTGCGCTATCCACAGCCGCTCCTGCTCCGTCAGCTCAACCGGCGCCGCACAGGCAAGCGCGGCATCCAGCATCAGCAACATGAATAAGAGGGCACCCGGTCGCCATCGCCTCATGGTGAGCCGATGATTTTATTGAGCTTGAACAGTTCATTGTTCGAGGTGACCCCCAATTTGCGAAACGCTGAGGTTTTCTGGGTGCTGATGGTCTTGATGCTGCGATTGAATTTTTCTGCGATTTCACTCACGGTCATGCCCGCCAGATAGCAGCGGATCACCTCCTGCTCACGGCTGGTCAGCTCGGCCTGGACCAGGGCATCCGAGGCTTCGCTGGGGTCTTTGCGCGTCTCGCTGGTGACGGTTTCCGCCAGGCGATACGTCATGTCGGTGCTCAGGTACACCGCGCCGGAGACCACCTTGCGAATGGCCTTGACCACTTGCGTCATGTCCTCGCCCTTGCCAACAAAGCCACGGGCACCGACCCGCATGGCCAGGGCCACGGTAGCCGGGTCATGATGGGCGGACAACACCAGGATCTGGCAACTGGGAAACTTGACCCGCAAGGCGCGGATCAGCGATACGCCATCCATCTCGTCGGGGCTCAGGGAGAAATCCAGCAGCAGCAGGTCAGCCGGAGCGCTGACCAGGCCGGCGAGCAAGTCGCGGCTTTTTTCATAAATGCCAACCACGTCAAAGTTGGCCTCGGCCGCCAAGGTGTTGGCGAGCCCATGCCGAACAACAGCGTGGTCGTCCAATAGAGCAATGCGTACAGGTTTCATCGTATTCGAACCCACTTGGCCCCGCTTAGGTGGCGCGGTCAAACAACAGGGACAGCTATTACGGCACTTCAAGGAGTATATGCAACAACCGCCAAAGGGCACGCCCGCCTACCGCTGTTTTTGCGCGCGTCGGCGTGGCCTGCGTTTAGCGTTAAACACTCTCGATGATGTGCTTGATCCGAAACAGCTCGTTGTTGGACATCACGCCCAACTTGCGAAAAGCCGAGGCCTTTTGCGAACTGATGGTCTTGATACTGCGGCTGAATTTTTCAGCAATTTCGGTGATGGTCATGCCCGACAGGTAACAGCGGATCACCTCTTGCTCCCGCGCAGACAAGCTGACAAAACGCATCGCGTCATCGCGTGATTGCTCCTCACCGTCATAGTTGACCGCCGTGGCTTCGGCCACCCGATAGGCCATGTCAGCACTCAGGTAGACAGCGCCCGAGGCCACCAGCCGCACTGCGCTGATCAATTGGCTCATGTCTTCACCCTTGCCGATAAACCCACGGGCACCGACGCGCAGGGCAAGAATCACCGTGGCCGCGTCATGGTGAGTGGAAAACACCAGGATTCGGCAGCCCGGGTACTTTACCCGCAGAGCACGGATCAGCAGGATGCCATCCAGCTCATGAGGGCCGAGCACAAAATCGAGCAACAACACCTCGGCCGGGTGTGTCAGCAGGCCGGCCATCAACTCACGACTGCGAGCGTAGACCCCCACCACTTCAAAATCAGGTTCCTGTACCAACCGATTGACCAAACCATGCCGCACGATTGCATGATCATCCAGCAAAGCAATTTGTAGGCGTTTCATAAATGACGGAACACTCTGTATAGCGTGCAAAAAAATGGACAACAGCGCTGCCTCACTCTGAATAAGTTAAGGTCCTCTCAGACTCATCCATTTCATCAATTACATCAGTGCAACTGAACATCACACGCCACACGCTCACTCCCTATAACTTAACGCGCACAGGCTCACCATCGCAGTTAAAAAATGCGCCAATTCTTCACAATAACGACGGTATAAAACTTAATAGATCTGCGAAAAACTTAATATAAGAAAACTCCTAAAAACCAAGAGCTGACCTACACACATCAAGTTCCAATACTTACCTGCCCGCCAAACTTTACAGCCTCAGCCGTTCTTTTCCCGCTCAATCACAAAGTTCAAGAAGGCGTCTATTTCCATCGGGCGCGCCAGCGCATAGCCCTGCCCTACCCGGCAACCCAGGCGGTGCAGCAGGGGGATCGTGGACTCGTCCTCGATCCCCTCCGCCACCAGGCTCAGGTTAAGCAGACCTGCCCAGTTCACAATGCCTGCGATCACCTTGCGTGACGAGGCGTGCTGCTCGACACCGCGCACAAACGAGCCGTCGATTTTCATTTCATCAAACGACAGGTTCGCCAACAGCTTGAAAGTGGCTGCGCCGCTGCCGAAGTCATCCAGCGAAACCTGAAAACCCTTGGCGCGAATAGTCGTCAATGACGCCGAAAGATGCAGCTCATCCGGCTCCTGCACATCTTCGGTCAGTTCGACTTTCAGCAAGCGGCTCGGCAGATCTGCCTGGCGCATGCGCAAGGCCAGGCGCTCGGCAAAATTGGGGGTGCACAGGGTCTTGGCCGACGCATTCACCGCGATAGGGATCGTAATGTTTTCGCGCTTTAACGCTAGCATCACGCGCAGAGTCCACATCTCCACCAGGCTGAACAGCAACAGGTCCAGGCCGAGACGGTTGACCAGCGGCATCAACACCGCAGGCGGAATTTCACCAAAGCGCGGGTGCTTCCAGCGCACCAACGCCTCAGCGCCGACGATGCGCCGGCTCAGCAACTCGAACTGTGGCTGAAAGACAAAGCGCAATCCCTCGCCGGTGGTCAGGGCGTTGATGACTTCATCCTCAGCCAGCGACTCAAACGTCATGGCCTGCAGCTTGGGGTCCGGTTGAGCGAGGGTCAGCAGCACCGTGCGCAAGGCATCGCCCAGCTCCAGCGGGCCACCGTCACGCAAGATCTGCACGCTGATTCCCGCCGACTGCGCCAGGCGCGAATGGGATTCCAGTGCGCTGATGGCTACGCCGCCCATGTGCTTGACCCACAACTGCTTAGCGGGCGCTTCGCACGCCGGTGTAACTGTTGCTTCGATCAAATTTTCCTGCACATTCAGGGTGGTTTCGCCGGTCCAGAAAATACTCGGAAACTGCATTAACGTACCCGCGTCATGCAGTGCTTTGAGCACACTTGGCAACATCAAGCCATCGCCACACTCGGAGCGGATTTCGCACACGATGATGTCCACGCGGTGCGCGCTTAACCACGCCTGCAGCGCCTCCAGCGAGGCGACCGTGGCCAGCGGCGTGACCCCCATGCCACCCAACGCAGAGGCGAGGCGCAAGACACACGCAGGGTCGGTTGCCAACGTGATCACGCGCAGGGCGCTGAACTCGTTAGGCACGGCGGCATTTAAGATCATGACAAAGAATTTCCCGAGATTGTTTCAGCGAAAAAGCTTATCAGTGCCTAAAAAGAAGCAAATAGGAATGGGACTAAAAGCATAAAACTGAGGCGGTGGCGGGTCCCGCGAAAAGCGTGCAATAGCTCACATCAGGATTAATTGGATTCCAGCAACGGTCTGCCCGAGCGCTGTTTTATTTGCACATCCACCCGATCCATGACGCGCGCCAGAATCGATCGGTCCGGAACACCGGAGGCAATAAAGCCGCAGCGTTGCGCCGTGACTGGATTATCGGGAAACGCTTGCAGGGTCACGCCCTGATAAATCAATGAGTGTCTGACACACGCGTACTCCTCAAGCATTTGCTTAAACTGTGCGCCCGCCGCGTGCACGGTTTCTTCATTGATCACCAACAGATCAAATACATCCCTTGCGTTATCCAATAACGTAATCAACACCTTGAGGGAATCGACAGGCACAACGCGGTGGTATCCCAAATGGCCAAGGTCTTTTTCAATACTCATTCGCCGGGTGGCATCGCTATCTACCAACGCGATCCGCAAACGTGGATTGGACATAAAAGCCCTCCTGATTGACATCAAATATTGCTGCGCGAGTTCAACTGGGTCGCCAGCCAGGCCAACGCGCGCGCAGCGTTCATGGGACGAGCACAGAGATAGCCCTGGGCCTCGTTGCATCCCAGCTTCAGTAATCCCTGGCGCTGGTTTTCGTTCTCGACGCCCTCCACCACCACTCGCATGCCCAGTGCCTCGCCCAGTGCCAATGTGCTACTGACCACGGCACGGTTGCGCGCACTGCTTTGAAGATCGCGGGTAAATGCGGCGTCCAGTTTGATTTCGGTAAACGGCAACTGGCACAGGCGCTCCAGCGAGGAATAGCCGGTGCCGAAGTCATCAATCGACAGGCCGGCACCCATCATGCGCAGTCGTATCAGGGTGTCGAGCACGGCGGGAGAAACTTCCAGCAGGCCGCATTCAGTGATTTCAAACGTCAGACGACACGCAGCAATGGCGTGGGATTGGAGTGAATCGCAAAGACGCGGCAATAATGAGCCACGACCGAGCTGGTCGGACTCCAGGTTGAATGCCAGCGATAAGACCTGCTGCTCTGCCGACTGCTGCAAGAACTCAAGGCCTTGTTGCAACAGCGCGAAGAACAGTTCATCCAATGCGCCAACTTGAGCGAGCAGCGGCAAAAAATCTGCCGGATACAACAGGCCGTACTGTGGATGTTGCCAACGCGCCAGCACTTCAAAACCGCGCACGTGCCCCGTGCTCAAATTGAACTTGGGCTGGAAGAACGCCTTGAACTCATGCCTTGAAAAACCCCCAGCCACGCAGGCCTTGCTCAAGAACCCAGACCGGCTGCTTCGGCGCGCCTGCTTTGTCGGCGCGCCAATCCTCTCCAAGTAGCGGCTGAGCATAGGCGCAATGGCGCTTGCTGGCACCGGGAAGTCCACATAACCCAATACACTGATGCCCAACAGGCCTGCCATGCGATCAATTGCATCGTGCAGGTCCGTGCCATGGGCGCTGAACATAATGAGCGCTTTAGCCAAGTGGCCACGGCCGAGCACTTCGATGGCCCTCAAGCCGTGTGCGCCCTCGTCCTTCAAGTTGCACAAGGCGATATCGACAGGCCCGGTACGCTCGAGCAACTCAACGGCCGCCACGACATCGGCAACGGCGGCCACCTCTTCACACCCGACCTCCCGGAACACCTGGGTGGCAACAAGCCGCTTGAACGGGTGTTCTTCGATGACCAGAACACGAATAGGTAGGAAGGACATGGCAGAGCACACATAAGTGGGGATGTGCGAATTATCGGCAGACCTTCAGCCGGCGTATTTAGGAACGCTCCTAGAAAGGGCCAGAAATATGTAAGGTAGAACATCTGCCCCAGCAGCCATTACCTTGCCAGTATTTACGCCAACTGATTCTGAGCTAGCCTTAACGCGCTGAGTCCTTTATGCGGTGAACTCATGGATACGTTAACGAAAGCCGAAATCGAAACGGCCCTGTCCGCTCGCCTTCCCAAGTGCGCGGTCAAGTGCGCACTCAACGCAGACGGCAGCCTTTCAGTCACTGTAACGGCGCACGGTATGGACCAATTCACCATCGCGAACATCAACCGCGCCCACTACCACGGTGTTTCGGGGATCAACCGGCTTGTGCGGGAAATACGTGAAGAAATGGTCATCGCCAGACAGTCTTTCTGGCTGTCATCGGTGGGGTAACAGATATGCCAGACGCTACTGACGCAACGCTGCAACCGGTCAACATTCAATACCTGCATGACACGCTGTTCGGTGTGAACACGCTCGCCAGCGAATGCATGGGGCAACTTGTGCGCACTGCGCCCGGCGTGCAGTTGCGGCTTGCACCGCCATGGCCAAAGCTATTGCCGAAGGCCCACTGGATTAGCTTTGAATGGAATGGTCAGGCCTATCGTGGCGTGGTGCAGGAGGCTGAATCCTTGACCAACGGCGACTTGCTGATGGACATCGAACCGCAGCCGTAAACGCGCACACTTGGCAGCATTAGGCGCGTTCACCGACCATCGCCCGTTGGTGAAAATGCGGCAGCCATTTCAATGCATGAAGAGACGCGGCCAACTGCACCTGCTCACGAGAACCCATAAAGCGTTGCTTGCGACTGAACACACTCAGTGCCCCGCCGTTTCGATAGGCCCAGGCAAAACAGACAGTGCCTGGGGGAATGCCATCAATTCCATCCGGCCCCAGCAGGCCAGTGGTGGCGACCGCCACATCAGCGGGGCTGTCGCGCAGCGCGCCTTGGGCCATTTCCTGGGCGACCTCACAGCTGGTGAGATTGAAGGTATCGATGGTATAGCGACGCACGTTCAACAGCCGCTGTTTCGCTTCTGGCGAATACACCACGTACCCGCTTTCGATCCACGTACCGCTGCCGTCGACCTGCGAAAGCAAGGTGATGATCTTGCCTGCGGTACACGACTCCGCCGTCGTGATGACCAACTGATGGTGCTTGAGGTATTCAACGATAGAAGCAGCGACCGACATGCTGAGTGCTCCTTTGCAAGAGGGATTTGCTCATTGATTTTTGTCAAAAAAAACGATTTGTAAAAAAGAATTTCGAAATTCTGCTGGGGTCTACAGAGGAACATCCCCCAGGAGACAGCACCATGAAGTTCGCGAAATTCTGCCAAAAACTCTCCAACCAGGCGGGCAGCTCAAAAACCTTTCTGACAGCCGTCACCTTGATAGCTGTCTGGGCGCTCACCGGGCCTTACTTTCATTACAACGACACTTGGCAGTTAATCATCAATACCTCCACCACCATCATCACCTTCCTGATGGTGTTCCTGATCCAGAATACCCAGAACCGCGACAACGATATTCTTCATCTGAAACTGGACGAGCTGATTCGTGCCACCAAAGAAGCTCACAATGCGGCGTTGAGCCTGGATAAGCTCGGGTCGCGAGAGCTACAGAAACTGCGTGAGCAATACAGCAAGCTGGGGCAACCCAACGCGGCCGATGACATCAGGCAGGAGGCGGATTCTTCAAGCGGCCCGATCTGAGCCCCACACCGGTCAGCGTACCTTGCCCCGTCTATCAGGTTGCAAGGTACTCGGCCAATGTCGCGGCACAGGCCTGCACCGCCCCATCCACAATCAATTCATAACCATGGGTATTTTCCGTTGGAATGGCCAGGCAGCCGGCGCGGGCGCAGGTCCCGTTACTCATGACCGCACTGGCATCCGAAGCGAAATCCACCAACAGCGCATATTGGGGGCTGTAGCCGCAGCGCTCTGCGGCAGCCGCCAGATCGTTGACCACCGCCCGGGTGTAATAGCCTTTCTGGTCCCCCGTATTGATGATCGGGTCGACGGCCAGGCGCGTGCCGTATTCCTGCATGACCGGCCCCACCTCCACCGCGATGGTGGTGTCGCCGGGTAGCGTCGACGCGGCATACATTGCCCCGGCATTGCACTCCTCTTCGAGCGTGGTGAATACCAGATAGACATCCCTGGCCAACGCCTCCCGGCGCGAAGCCAGCAGCTGGGCTGTATGCAGAACGGCAGCAATCGGGGCGCGGTCATCCAGAAAATGCGCGGCAATGGCATCGCCCACCTGGAAGGGCTCACGCCAATGACGGCTCAGCACCACACGGCTTCCGGGCCGAATGCCGTACTCGCACAATGCCTGGGCAGTGCATCGCGTGATCACATGAACGTCGTTCCAGTGCACATCGCCCGAGAGCACATCAGCCCCTTGTGCCGTATTACTGGTGGCGTGCATCGAGCCAAAGGACAGCACGCCAGGAAGGATGCGTGTGTCCCCCAGGATATCCACCGGGCACACGCCAAAGTTGACCGGGTTGGCCCCACCCAGCGCCGTCACCCGCAACGTGCCATCCGCCTCGACGCGTTTAACCACCATGGCGATTTCATCCATATGCGCCATGACTTTAACCGCACCGGCAGGCTCGGCATCGCTGTGCTTGCCCTTGATCAAACCCACCACATTACCCGCCTGATCGACCCAGGCCTCATCGCACAACGGCGTCAGGCTTTCCAGGCAAATGGCGCGCACCTCGTCTTCCTGACCGCCCGGCCCGCGTGCCCGGAGCAATTGGGTAAGCAGCGTCGACGCTGGATTTTCAGTCTTGTGCATGGGATGAACACCTCACTGGCAGGTAAGCAATTGCGCTGTCAGCGCCTCTATAAAAAACGACCTGATGAATGAGTGAGTGTTCAACTCAAAGCATTTTGAACGCCCCGTACGCGCGTCTTTCCAACGAGAACAGGATCAAACCTGGCTTTGATCATCGCGCATGAACACACCGGCAACAGGAGGCAGCCGACCATGACTGACAACCCCATCCATCAAGTGACCCAATCCCTGGCCGCAGCAGTGACGCTGGCCCTGCTCAGCGCCTGCGCTGGCAACAACTCACGTTCGAATGTCGAGGCACCTGGGAAGCCGACAACACCTTCGACCCGAACGCTGGAAGCCGGCGCCGCCCTGCTGCAATCACGCCCACCGATTGATGCCCTGAATGCCTACCTGGACGGTTTTCACTTCTACAACGGCCATCCCGATGTGCAAATGGAAGCCCATCACTACTGCGCAATCCTCAACGAGGAGGTCATCCAGTGTGTGATCTACGACGGCAACCGCAAGGATGCCAAGTTGATGGGCGTGGAGTACATCATCAGCGAGGCGCAGTTCAACACGCTGCCCGCGCCTGAAAAGGCGTTGTGGCATAGCCATGTGCATGAAGTGAAGTCAGGGCAACTGGTCGCGCCGGGCATTCCTGAGGCGGCGGAACATGCGCTGATGGAGAAGTTGGTGCACACCTACGGCAAGACCTGGCACACCTGGCATACCGATCTGGATAAACGCCTGCCGTTAGGCGTGCCTCAGTTGATGATGGGGTTTACCGCAGACGGCCAGGCTGACCCGCGTATGGTCGCCGAACGCGATAAACGACTGGGCATCGACAGTGCCGACAAGAAAAAGACGCGCGCCGATATCCCCGCGCCGCCCATCGCCCCTGGGGCGGACGCGTGGCGCCAGGGCACGGTTATCCAGATCGCCGACCCGACCCTGAAGGCCCATCAACATTGACACCGCCATTCAGTCATTTGGATTGAACGATCATTTGCGGGCCTTTCTCTACCCAAGACCAGCCAAAGGAGGATGTCATGATGATTGATACCGCAACCGGAATGAGGCCTGGCGAGCGATACGCCGTGGAAAACCTGGAGCGCACACCGAACTTCAGCGGTTTTTTCCTGGACGGAAAGTACTACCTGGGCCCTGAACTGATGACGGCTGTCGGATGGCTTGAGGGCCAGACGTTTATTTATGATGAGCTCGACGCCACAGGCGAACCGGTGTTTCCCAACCGCGTCGCTGGCACCGTCGAAAACCTGACCCTGATACTGACTGACGGTACCCGCCTTCAACTGCACCCGGTGCCCGTCCACGTGCCCGAGGATTCGCCTGGCGTCATGCAGGCCAAGGGGAAACTGCACGGCAAGACCGTGGTGATCACCGGCGCCTCCAGTGGCATTGGTCGCGCGGCTGCTCACGCCTTTGCCGAGCAAAGTACCCGCTTGGTGTTGGGGGCCCGAGATGAAAAAGACTTGGAAGAGGTCGTCGAGGAATGCGCTGCGCGTGGCGCCGAGGCCATCGCCGTTAAAACCGATGTAACCCAGGGCGACCAGATGCGCGCCCTTGCCGAACAAGCGGCGGCCTTCGGCAATGGCCGCATCGATATCTGGATCAACAACGCCGGAGTAGGCGCCGTCGGCAGTTTCGAGGACACGCCCCTGGAAGCCCACGAACAGGTGCTGCAAACCGACCTGCTCGGGTACCTGCGCGGCGCCCACGTGGTGTGGCCCTATTTCAAAGCCCAGCACCGCGGCACTCTGATCAACACCTTGTCGCTGGGCAGTTGGGTAGCCCAGCCCTATGCCGTCGCCTACTCCGCCAGTAAATACGGCCTGCGCGGCCTGACTGAGGCACTGCGCGGCGAGCTGACTGACTACCCGGATATTCATGTGTGCGACATCTATCCCGCCGTGATGGACACACCGGGCTTTCGCGATGGCGGCAATTTTACCGGCCACGAGTTGACGCCACCGCCACCGGTCTACGACCCACATAAAGTCGCGCAAGCGATGGTGGCCTGTGCGCTGCAACCGAGGGACAGCACCACGGTAGGCAGCGCTGCCACCGTGGCCCGCGTCGCGCATTTTTTGCTGCCTGGCTATTCGCGGCTATCCGGCTGGCTTACCCGCCTCGGCCTGGAGCGCAGCCAGCGCGCCGCGACCTCTACGGGCAACCTCTACGCCCCGGCAAGCGGCGAACGTCGTGTCGAAGGCGGCTGGCGGCAAACCCACCGTACGCCCTATAGGATGGTTGCAATAGGCGCAGCGCTGCTAGTGGGCGGCGTTGTCGTTGCGCGCAAATATTCAGCTCGTCACATATGAAAACGGGGCACATCCCGAATACCAGCCAGTCAAGCACAACTCCTCTGTGGGAGCGGGCTTGCTCGCGAAAGCGGTGGATCAGTCACATCAATGTTCGACGTCTTCGCGAGCAAGCCCGCTCCCACATTTGATCTTCGTTGTTCCCATTACATGAGGTAACCCAGCATGTCTTACGATTACCAAGGTACTGCCAGTGTCATCACTGCCTCGCGCCATCTTGGAACACCCTCAGATGAACGCCTTAACGAGCCCAAAAACATCCAAATGACCAGCAGCGGCAAGCCGACCATCGCGCGCCTGGACTTTGACACGCCAATGGATTGGCCTGGCAATCCCAACTTTATCACCGTCAATTTGCCCGACGGATCCTCCGTCAGCGGTGTCATCGCCGAACTGCAACGCCCGGCCGATGGTCCTGGATGGGTCACCTTTACGGTAGATGATTAGTCTTCATCCATGCCTTGCGCCCAGTCATCGAATTGTCGGACAACTTATTTGAATTATTTTTGACGTCAAATATCTGTAGTTCATGAGTATCAAGGAGGCCTCATGAAACACAACGACCTATTCACTATCGAGTACCAGCTGCATGGCGAGCCCAAGTCCTTCATCGTGCGCGCGCCGCGCATGGACAATGCCGAGGCTTGGCATTGGGCCAGTTGTGACGCTGGTGTGGCGGTCATCCCCAAATTTGGGCAACACACGTTCAAGCGTGTGTCCAAACCGATGGCGGAGAAATACGGCATTACCCAGGTGCGCTGGAGTGGCGCGGCACAGATTCAATGGGCGGAGGGCCTCAGAGGATGAACAGTCAGACTCTTGGTTATACAACTACAAACAGGCGGGACGACGAAGTCGTGCGAAATGCCGAGATGTTTTTCGAAGCGGATCGATTGGATGCGTTGGCGTACGAGATCATTGAGTCCTACAGCGGCGATGCTCAGACGTGGGCGCGCTTTACCGAGGCGAAGAAACGTGCGGATGCGCAGCGTACGGTGGCCTATCGAGAGTGGATGCAAATTCATCGTTCCAAGCGCAAATAACGTCAGCCTGTGGGAGCTGGCTTGCCTGCGATAGCGGCCTGACAACCAATCAGGATGTCAGGCCGAGTGTATATCCCCTCGCGTTCACGCCCCTGACTCAGGGTCTGTTGAAGGCCCTCCAGGAGCGACACCGCCTTGCCTCTGTGCCTGTTGCCCGCCTGCCGGTGCCTGCGACTTATCGTTTCGCTTAGCCGCCGCCGGGCGCACCTTGCGCTCAGAAGGATTCGGTTCGTGGTGCTTCGAGGCTTCGCTCATACCGCCCTCCTCAATCACTGATCAAAGTATCGGCTTGCCACCCGTCACGCCGTAGCGTTCGCCGGAGATGTAGCTGCCTTCATCCGACGCCAGCAGCACATAGATCGGCGCCACTTCCACTGGCTGGCCTGGGCGTCCCAATGGGGTGTTGCCGCCAAAGTTTTTCACCATGTCCGGCGTCATCGTCGAGACAATCAACGGCGTCCAGATAGGCCCGGGTGCCACGCTGTTGACGCGAATCCCCCGCTCGCCGAGCATCTGCGCCAGGCCGGCGGTGAAGTTGGCAATCGCGCCCTTGGTGGCCGCATAGGGCAACAGGCTGGGGTTGGGCATATCGGAGTTGACCGAGCTGGTATTGATGATCGAACTGCCCTCGGCCATGTGAGGCAGTGCGGCCTTGCAGATGCGGAACATCGCGGTGATGTTGACGTTGAAGGTTTTCACCCAGTCCTCGTCGGGGATGTCTTCCAGCGATTGATAGGTCATCTGGAACGCTGCGTTGTTGACCAGCACATCGATGCGGCCGAACTTCTCCACGGTGTCGTTGACGATGGCCGTGCACTGCGCCGCATCGCCCAGGTCGCCGGGCAGTAACAGGCATTGACGACCCGCCGCCTCGACCCAGCGTGCGGTCTCCTTGGCGTCTTCATGTTCATCCAGATACGACACCGCCACGTCCGCGCCTTCACGTGCGAAGGCAATGGCCACGGCCCGTCCGATGCCGCTGTCGGCCCCGGTGACCAAGGCGATTTTATTGGCGAGCCGGCCCGAGCCTTGGTATGACTGCTCACCGCAATCGGGCATCGGGTCCATCTTGCGCTGCTCACCGGGTACGGGCTGTTGCTGGGCGTTGAAGGGTGGTTTTGGATAGCTGTTCATCAGAACGTCTCCTGGGTGGGTTTCTCTTTGCGAGGGTTCGCCAGGAAGCGAAGTTCAGACGGATTTTCAGAAAATCGGATAACCGTGCAACCGCGATGGCCACTCGTCAGTTTGATTAAACCTTCCGCAGGTTGCGTGCCTCAACCGGCAGCAAGTGGTCGGTCGAATGACCGGGTGGCCTAAACGCATTTTTTGTTGGCGGCAGGTTTTCAGCTATATTTCACTGTCGGTTCAGCCCTCGCCCTCGTTGCTCAAGTTCTTCCCTCTACACCCGTCTTCCTGTGCGCCGTTATCCAAGGTTGGTATTTATGAAGTCTGCCCCCCCGCGGTCCCCCAACGTTCCGCAACGCAATGATCTGACCCCCAGCAACTTGAATTTCCCGGTGGTGGGTATTGGCGCGTCGGCGGGCGGGCTGCAAGCCGTGAAAGCGTTCTTCGAGCACATGCCCAGAGACTGCGGCATGGCCTTTGTGGTGATCCTGCATCTTTCGCCCGACCATCAAAGCGTGGCGGGCAAGATCATTCAGGAAACGACCCGCATGCCGGTGTCGCAGGTCAATGACGCCACGCCCATCGAAAAGAATCACGTGTACGTCATCTCCCCGGCGCAGCTCTTGAAGATGAACGATGGTTACCTGGCGGTCTCGCCTGCCGTGCGCGAAGGTGGACCGCACATTGCCATCGACCTGTTTTTTCGCGACCTGGCAGACACCCATAAAGAACGCGCGTTTTGTCTGATCCTGTCTGGTACCGGCTCAGATGGCGCGGCAGGGCTGTCGCGCATCAAAGAACAAGGCGGCATCACCCTGGTACAAGCACCGGAAGACGCCGAGTACGATGGCATGCCGCTGGCGGCCATCGAAACCCAGATGGTCGACCTGGTGCTGCCTGTGGTGGAAATGCCGCAGAAGCTGCTGGAACTGTGGCGCAATGCCCAGTCGATTGTGCTGCCCACCGCCAACGACCCTGAGATCAAGACCACCCCACCCAGCACCGAGCGCGATGCCGCCGTGGCCGAGCAGCTGTTGCTGGATATTCTGATCCAGTTGCGCGCCAGTACCGGGCATGACTTCAAGCATTACAAACGCGCCACGGTGTTGCGTCGTATCGAGCGGCGCTTGCAGGTCACGGCCCAACCCGACCTCGCCACCTATTACAACTTCCTCCAGGCCAACCCGGACGAAACCAAGGCTTTGCTGGGCGACATGCTGATTGGCGTGACCAACTTCTTTCGCGACCGCGAGGCCTTCGAAGCGCTTGAGCGAGACGTAATCCCCAACCTGGTGAAGTCACTGGAAGACAGCGTGCCGCACCGTGAGGAAGTGCGTATCTGGTCGGCAGGATGCTCCACCGGCGAAGAGGCCTACAGCCTGGCGATGCTGGTGGCCGAGCAACTGGCGCTGGACGCCAGCGGTGCAAAGATGCAGGTGTTTGCCACTGATATTGATGAGCGGGCCATTACCCATGGCCGCAACGGCGTGTACCCCGAAGCGATCATCACCGACGTACCGCCTCAACGGTTGCGCCAGTACTTTGCCAAGGAGAAGAACCAGCACTACCGGGTGCGCAAGGAAATTCGCGAAAAGGTACTGTTCGCCAAGCACAGCCTGTTGGCCGACCCACCGTTTTCGCAGATCGACCTGATCGTGTGCCGCAACCTGTTGATCTACCTGGACCGCGAAGTGCAACGCGACATCCTGCAAATGTTCCACTTCGCGTTGCGCCCCGGAGGTTACCTGTTTCTCGGCTCCTCGGAGTCGGCCGACGGCTGCCTGGACCTGTTTGTACCGGTGGACAAGCGCAACCGCATTTTCAGGGTGCGTGCCGGCTCGTCCGCCGTGCGTCGCGCCCCGACCATGCCGCGAGGCGGCTACCTGCGCCCGAGCGCCACGACGCTGGCGATTGAAACCAAGGCGCCCAGCAAGGTCTCGTTCGCGGACATCCATCTGCGCGCTCTGGAAAAAGCCGCGCCGCCCAGCGTTATCGTGAATATGCAGGCCGATATCCTGCACATGAGCGAAGGCGCAGGTCGATTCCTGCGCTACGTGGCCGGCGAGGTGACGCACAACCTGCTGACGTTGGTGCATCCCGATTTACGCCTCGATATCCGCACCACCTTGTTTCAGGTCCAGCAATCGAATAGCCCGGTGTCTTCGCGCAAGATCCGCATCCAACGCGAGCAAGGCCCCTTCCTGGTGGACATCAGCGCCCGCCCCTACCGCGATGAAGCGACCGAAAACGACTACGTGCTGGTGATCTTCCAGGAAACCGCCGTCGACCCACAGCTGCCCGACATCGACACCGTCAGCCAGGCCGAAAACGCGATCATGAGCAACCTGGAGCGCGAGCTGCAACGCACCAAGTTGCACCTGCAGGACACCATCGAACAGGCGGAAGTCTCCAGCGAGGAACTCAAGGCCTCCAACGAAGAAATGCAGGCCGTCAACGAAGAACTGCGCTCGGCCACCGAGGAGTTGGAAACCAGCAAGGAAGAGTTGCAGTCGATCAACGAAGAATTGCTGACCGTCAATTTCGAGCTCAAGACCAAGGTGGAAGAGACGGACAAGGTCAACGACTACCTGACCAACCTGATCGCGTCCACCGACATCGCCACGGTCTTTGTCGACCGCAACATGCGCATCCGTTGGTTCACGCCACGGGCCACGGATATTTTCAGTATGTTGCCGGTGGACACCGGACGCTCATTGCTGGACATCACCCACCGCCTCAATTACCCGCAAATGACCGAAGACGCCGCCACCGTGTTTGAGTCCCTGAGCTTGATCGAGCGGGAAATCAGCAGCAACGACGACCGCTGGTACATTGCGCGGTTGCTGCCTTACCGCTCCAGTGAAGACCACATTGATGGCACCGTGCTGACCTTCATTGATATCACCAAGCGGCGTCAGGCCGAAGAGGAACTGCGCCTGGGCGAGGAGCGCATGCGTCTGGTTGCCGAGAGCACCCACGACTTTGCCATCATCATCCTCGATGACCACGGCGCCATCACCGACTGGAACACCGGTGCCGAACTGATCTTCGGCTACACCAAGGACGAGGTGCTGGGCGCTTACTACGACCTGATTTTCTCCCCGGAAGACCGCTCCGCTGGCGTGCCGGAGAGCGAACTGCGCACCGCCCGCGAACATGGGCGTGGCGAAGATGAACGCTGGCATGTGCGCAAGGATGGCAGCCGTTTCTATTGCAGTGGCGAGGTGACGCAGCTCAAGAGCGACAGCTTGCGCGGCTACGTCAAGATTGCCCGCGACCTTACCGGCCACAAACGCACCCAGGACGAACAGAATCAGCGCTTGAAGGAAACCCAGACCAAAAGCCATCTCAAGGATGAGTTCTTCGCGGTGATGTCCCACGAACTCAAGCATCCGTTGAACCTGATCCAGCTGAACGCCGAACTGTTGCGGCGCTTGCCAGCCACCAAGGTCGCGGGCCCGGCCATCAAGGCGGTCAATACCATCTGCGAAGCGGTGTCCAGCCAGGCGCGGATCATTGACGACCTGCTGGATGTCGCCCGGGTTCGCACGGGCAAACTGAAGCTGAAAAAGCAACCGATCGACCTGATTCGCACCCTCAAGGACATTCACAGCGTGGTCCTTGCCGACGGTCATCGTCGCCAGGTCAGCCTTCAGACACCTTCGGTGCCGGGCCCGTTGATCGTTGACGTAGACCCCACGCGCATCGAGCAAGTGATCTGGAACCTGGTCAACAACGCCCTGAAATTCACCCCCGAAGACGGCCAGGTGCAGTTGGTGGTCAGCCGCTCGGACGGGCGCGCGCAACTGGACGTCATCGACAGCGGCGCGGGCCTGGCCCAAGAAAGCCTGGAAGAAATCTTCGACCTGTTCGGGCAAGCGGAAAACCAGCACCAGACTCACCAGCGCGAAGGCCTGGGGATTGGCTTGTCGTTGGTGCGGCAGCTGGTGGAGGCCCACGGCGGTTCGGTGAGCGTGCATTCGCGAGGGTTGGGCTTCGGTTGCACCTTTTCGATCTGGTTGCCGCTGTGCGAACAGCAGGATCATCTGCTGGATAGCGGCGCTACCCAGAACGAAGATCAGCGCCTCAATGGCCTCAAGGTTTTACTGGTCGATGATTCAGCCGAAGTCCTTGAGGTGCTGAACATGCTGCTGGAAATGGAAGGCGCCCAAGTGAGCGCCTTCAGCGACCCGTTAAGCGCACTTGAAACAGCCCGGGATGCCCAGTACGACGTGATTATTTCGGACATCGGCATGCCTAAAATGAATGGCCATGAGCTGATGCAGAAGCTGCGCAAAGTAAGCCACCTTCGACAGGCTCCCGCCATCGCCTTAACGGGCTATGGCGCTGGCAATGACCAGAAAAAGGCGACTGAATCGGGCTTTAATGCGCATGTCAGCAAACCCGTGGGCCATGACTCGTTGATCTCCTTGATCGAAAAACTGTGCCGCTCACGCCGTTAGGGTTTGGGCTGACGGTCAAGGGTAGATGAACTGAGAGAAGCGCACGGACGCCCCTGTGGGTCGCGACACCTGGGTATCCACGCTGCCCACCGTGTCGCTGCGCAAGGTCAGGTGCAACACGGCCTGGCCGGCGCTGTCACTCAGCATCCAGACGCTTACACCCTCCCCGGCCGCCCTGGCCTTGAGCGGCTGCGGCTGGAGCGTCTCGATATTGAAACCGCGCAGCAGCTCACCGCTCAGCTCGACCTCCAGGGGTTGTTGCGCCTTGCCTTGCACATGAATCACCAGCCCATCGGAGGCGCCATTGCGTAAAAAGCGTTGGTACTCCACGCGCAACTGCCCATCGGCACTGCGCACTTCGCGGGTGCTCAGCGGCCCGCTGGAAAACAGGCCCGCCAGGCTCAGCCCCATCAGCACCAGCAGCGCGTACCAACCCACCCTTTCAAAGCGCCAGACCTTGCGCTGCAAGGCCATATCTTCCGGTACCGGGTAGTTGCGGCTCTGTAAGTCGTCGGGGTCTGGGTTGTTCATAGCGCGGCCCGGACTCAGCCCTTGCTGTGCTCGGGAGAAGACGGCCCCTTGGTGACACCCCTTGGGCCGGCAATCGCCCATATTGCGGCGCCCAGGAACGGCAGTACCACGACGACAGCACTCCAGCCTGCCTTGCTGGCCGATGCGTTATCGCTGCGCCAGATGCTGTTGATGATCCACGCGTCGAGCAGTACGAGGATCACTGCCAGGCCTATCCAGAAGTAAGTGGTTTGCATGATGCACCTCCAGGTTATGTAACTTTTGGCGCGCAGGCGCAGGCAGGGTTCATTATTTTTGGGCTTTCTGCCTGGCGCTTGGTTTGCCGCCATCATGCGGACAACTTCGCCGATCCATTCAGGAACGAACCGCTTTAAACAAGACGAGCTGAAACGTATCAGCTTTGGAAAAAGCACGAATTATGCACAAGTGCATTTTTAACCTTGACCCATAGCGACGAGTCCTCTAAATTCAAATAACTGTATATGAATACAGTATTTTGAATCCCTTCATGGACGAGGCTTACTATGAAAAGCACCCCTTCGAAATTTGGCAAAACACCCCATCAACCCAGCCTGTGGACCCGCGCCGATGCGCTCAAAGTCCATGCGGACGACCCCACCACCACCCAGCCGCTGGTCAGTGCGAACTTCCCGGTATTGAGTGACGAGGTTTTTATCTGGGACACCATGCCGCTGCGTGACATCGACGGCAACATCACCTCCGTCGACGGCTGGTCGGTGATCTTCACCCTCACTGCGGATCGCCACCCGAACGACCCGCAATACCTCGATCAGAATGGCAACTACGACGTCATCCGCGACTGGAACGATCGCCATGGCCGGGCAAAGATGTACTACTGGTTCTCCCGCACCGGCAAAGACTGGAAACTCGGCGGCCGGGTAATGGCTGAAGGGGTTTCGCCCACCGTGCGCGAATGGGCTGGCACACCGATCCTGCTGAACGAACAAGGCGAAGTGGACCTGTACTACACCGCCGTCACGCCCGGCGCGACCATCGTCAAGGTGCGTGGCCGCGTAGTGACCACCGAGCACGGCGTCAGCCTGGTGGGCTTCGAGAAGGTCAAGCCACTGTTCGAGGCGGACGGCAAGATGTACCAGACCGAAGCGCAAAACGCCTTCTGGGGCTTTCGCGATCCATGGCCATTCCGCGACCCGAAAGACGGCAAGCTGTACATGCTGTTCGAAGGCAACGTGGCCGGCGAGCGCGGTTCGCACAAGGTCGGTAAAGCCGAAATCGGCGACGTGCCACCCGGCTATGAAGAGGTCGGCAACTCGCGCTTCCAGACCGCCTGCGTCGGGATCGCCGTGGCCCGCGACGAAGACGGCGACGACTGGGAAATGCTCCCACCGCTGCTGACCGCGGTCGGCGTCAACGACCAGACCGAACGCCCGCACTTCGTGTTCCAGGACGGCAAGTACTACCTGTTCACCATCAGCCACACCTTCACCTACGCCGACGGTGTAACCGGCCCGGACGGGGTGTACGGTTTCGTCGCCGATTCGCTGTTCGGCCCGTATGTGCCGTTGAACGGCTCTGGCCTGGTACTGGGCAACCCGTCCTCCCAACCGTTCCAGACCTACTCGCACTGCGTCATGCCCAACGGCCTGGTGACCTCCTTTATCGACAGCGTACCGACTGACGACACCGGCACGCAGATCCGTATCGGGGGCACCGAGGCACCGACGGTGGGTATCAAGATCAAAGGGCAGCAAACGTTCGTAGTCGCCGAGTATGACTACGGCTACATCCCGCCGATGCTCGACGTCACGCTCAAGTAAACGGAGGCTGTAAGACAACGGGTTTGAATTCGATGACAAACCCGTAGTGGATAGCATCGAGGTATCCCGTCTGATGCAACTCACCCCACCTCACTGGCTACAAGGATGTCGCCAGTGAGGTGGGGTGCGCCGCACCTGTGGCGAGGGAGCTTGCTCCCGTAGCGGTCTGACAGCAGACGCTGATCTCACTGACACGCCGCGATCCAAATGTGGGGAGTAAGGTAGATACGCCTAGGCTGACAGGACGTCACGGGAGCAAGCTCCCTCGCCACAGGTTCAGCGTCACATCACCGTTATTTGGAGACTCAGGAAATATAAATCCCCGCCCCATTCAACTGAGTCATATTCACGCCAACCAACGTCACAGAATTGTCCCCGAAGGACAGCAGCGCGTTGTCCTCGAACATCGAGACATGGGAGCGATAATCGTATTGCTGTCCCAAGTCAGGAATACCCATGAACACCAGCTTATCGCTGGCCTGGTACCCCTCGACCCGGTCATTACCAAAGAGGCCGTTGAACAGGAAGGTATTGCTGCCACCGCCCGACACCATCAGGTCATTGCCCGCCCCGCCAACGAACACGTTATTGCCCTGCCCACCGATCAAATGATCGTCGCCGCCCAAACCAAATAACCACTCCCCTGCTGCATGAGCGGTGAGAACGTTATCCTGTACATCGCCGTTGACTGAGGGCACGTAGTGCGTCAAGGCTGTTCCGGCCAGCAGGCCCTGGCCGGTTACGGTATAGGTGATGTCGTGAGAACCCCACGGAATTGAATTCCACAGTATGTAGGACGTCTCCTTACTCACCAGCGCGCTGATATCCCGAGTCATACTGATACCACCATAGGCGTCGTTGACGTACAGCGTGCCATCGCCATCATTGGCAAAGCTGAAGCCGGCCAGTGGTTTTTGGAGTTCGAAGACGTTATCGCCCTGCCCGCCCAGCAGGATGTTGTAGCCACCGTCATCGCGAAAACGATCATCACCGGCCCCGCCTTCCAGGAAGTCATTGCCGGCCCCGCCCTTGAGCAGGTCGTTGCCCTCGGTGCCGAGGATGAAGGTATTGCCGGTGTGTTTTTCAGCGTAGCGGTTCAGATCTTCTACCCAGGTGGTTCCACGCGCAGCCTCTGTAAGGCTGGAAACCACGATGGTCGAGTCCTTGTCGGTCAAGTCATAGAACTGCGAGGACGCGATGCGCCCCAGGCCCTGGATATAACCGTCCAGGGAGTGGGCCTTGGCGACGCCCCAATTGAGGCTATTGGGTAAATGCGCCGAGAACGACGCGTAATTATCGGTAAAGCTGACGAGGTTGTTCGCGGCCGAATCCCAGCCCCTGTCGTTACCCCAGAAGAGCGCCGAGGTGTTGATGCCGTTTCCATCAATGGCTTTGAACACCGGATCGTTCTCGTAGCCGATATTCAATACCTGAGTGTCACCTGAACGTTGGGTAGGTGAAGCGAAGGTCACATAGTGAGCGTCCTGGTAGAAGCCGCCCCAATAATCGGGGCTCAAGGCCGCCAGGCTGTTGGCCCCGAGCGCGCCGAGGCTATGGCCGGTGACCAGGATATCCTTACCGCTCAAGCCTTGGCTCACGGCGTAACGGGCGACGTTTTCGAGCAAGGCGCTGAAGGCGAACTTGGCGTAATTGGCGGCGTATCCGGGAAGTGCAGCGGCTGCCAGGTCGCTGGCCACGTCACCCGCGCCATCCCAGGTCAAGCCAAAGGACGTGCCACGAAAGGCAATGCCCATGGCAATCAGCCTGCCACCCCCATCGTACTGCCCGAGAATCTCGACGTTTGCCGAAGGGGCCAAGGCAGTCTCGCCCCAAAAGGTGCCTTGCTTGTCGACGTTCTGCGTCACGCCCAACGCTTGCGCACCAATGGGCGCCCAGCCACCGGTGGCCAGGGGTTTGCCGGTGGAGTCATAAGCGTACTCGGACAACGCCAAGGCGTTGTCCAGCAGCGCTTTGGCTTGCTCGCCCCTCATGCTCTTGTAATCGAAAACGCCCATGCCCTTCGCCCCTTTCAAATGACTATCAGATGGCGATCAGTTCGCACAGCCGGGGTCGATTGAGTGCGCGGCGCTGGGGAGTGTCAAGGGTTACCTAGAAATTCAATAATGCTCATCAAATCACCCTCTCATCCGTGCGCAGGTGCATGCCGTCGATCAACGTGTGTTCTCAATCACCCAATAGTCGGTGAACTGGCCTAATGCTCCCGGACACCTCTTAAGGGCGATATGATTCGCCCAATCAGGAGGTTTCCATGCAAGAGCGAAAGACCTACACCCGCGAGTTCAAGCAACGTGCTGCAAGCATGGTTCTTGATGATAATTGCTCAGTTCCCGACGTATGTGCATCGATGGAAGTTGGCCCTACGGCTCTGCGCCGCTGGGTTGATCAGGTTCGTAAAGAACGCCTGAAAGGGCAGCCAGTGGTTGGTACCAAGGCAATCAGCGAAGAACAGCGAGAGCTGCAGCAGCTGCGAGCCAAGATCAAGCGTCTGGAGACCGAGGCTGAAATCTTAAAAAAGGCTACGGCTCTCTTGATGTCGGATCCCGATCGTTTTTCCTGATCGAGGAACTGAGAGAGTCGAGTTCATATCCGACCTGCCTGCTTTGCAGTGCGCTGGGCGTTTCCCGTAGCGCGTTTTATGACTGGCTTAAGCGTCGCTCAGCGCCGAATACCAAGCGTGACGCACTCAGAGCAAAAGTCGTGCAACTGCATGACGAAAGCCGGGGAAGTTCAGGCGCGCGGATGATCTCTCAGCACTTGAAGGCCCAGCAGATCAAGGTGGGACGGCATCTGGCCGGAAAACTCATGGCGGAGGCAAATCTGGCCAGCAGGCAGCGCCGCCGCCATCAGTATCGCTCTAGAGGAGTCGAAGCATTTGTGGCCAAGAACTTGCTCGAGCGTAACTTCGAGCCAGCCGCAATTAATCAGGTCTGGTGCGGCGACGTTACCAGCCTGATGGTTGGTAAACGCTGGTATCACTTGGCAGCGGTCATTGATCTGTTCGCCCGCCGAATCATTGGCTGGGCGTTTTCCCTGATCAATGACGCCGACCTGGTTAGCAAGGCGCTGAGAATGGCGGTGGAGGTTCGAGGCAAACATGCAGGCTTGATCTTTCATTCGGATCAAGGCTGCCAATACACCAGCCAGCGCTTTCAGTCTGAGCTGCTGGAACATGGGATAACGCAAAGCATGAGCCGCAGGGGGCAGTGCTGGGACAACGCGCCAACAGAGCGTTTCTTCGGGACGCTCAAGTCAGAGTGGGTGCCCACCAAGGGTTATACGACAGTTGAAGAAGCCAGGCAGGATATGACCAGCTTCTTCATGCGATACAATCGAATCAGGCTCCACAGCTACAACAACTACCTGTCGCCAATAGCCATGGAGCAAAAAGCGGCATAAACACCGTAATCGGTGTCCGGGATTACTTGACCAGTTCACTCCGCCGCCGTAGGGAAAATCTCTGTCCCCTCATTATTCCCACAGGCGGCACGGCGCACAATTTCTGGTCGCCGCCACTCGCAAGGAGCCACACCCATGACCAAGACCTCAACCGCCCTCCTCCTGCTCGCACTGACCAGCCTGCTGGCCGGCTGCACCACCAATCCCAACGTATTGCAGATACACAAAGTCACAGCAGAGGCGATTGGCTTGGCCTCTACGGATGAGCTGACCATGGGCCCGGTCACCAAGAGCAAGGAGGACTTCCTGGGCGGCGCTGAACTGAACTTCAAAGCCACGACCGCCAAGGGCCGTGTGTTCAACTGCTCGACGGTCATGACTCCAGGCATCCTGCTTGAGCCGCCGAAGTACTCGCGCCTGACCTGCACGAAGTAACCCTGACAACCGGTGCGGGCATCGCACGCACCGGCTATGTGGATGGACGTCGGCGTGCCACCCTCCAATTTCTGGAGCGTTTTCACTACCGTGATACCGCCCCCACAACGCCATTGAAAGACACCTCCTACAGACCCAGCGCATGGGTTCGCAGGACGCGTCCTGATTGCGCCCACGTTATTGAAGCCCACGGATGACACTGCCTAGGATGTGCCCACTCGCTCATTTGATTGAGCCTTGGCCCTCCCAGCGTCCACGACAGGAGTCGATTGACCATGTACAACAACATCACCCTCGGTTTGCGAAAGCGCCTGCTCGCAGGTTCGACCTTCGCCCTCTTATCGCTAAGCGCAGCCCCCGCGCTGGCCACCGATTGGTGGATGATCTTTGGCACCGGCGACACGCCTAACAGAGACCTGTTCTTCGCCGATACACAGTCGGTAAAAGCCACACAACAAGACCCGCAAAACACACAGCTGACGGTCGTGCAGGTGTTCGAAAGTCCCAACAGCCCCAACTACGTGAGCTACACGCTGGAGCTGCAATGCGCGCAACGACAGCTCAGGGTGAACTCGGCCACCGCCTACCTGCGCGCCGGGGCCACCACGGTGCTGCCGGCGCCTAAACGCTGGGTGCCGGTGCCCAAGAGCTGGCTGGAGCATGGCTATGACTTCGCCTGCGCACCAGGCAAACGCAAGTCCAACGCCATGATGCCAATGGGCGTTGGCTCCATCGACAACGCACAACTGGTAGCGATCACGCAGCAAGGCCTATTCAATCAGTTGCCGGGTAATCAGCCGATCCGCATTGAGTCCAAGAAGAGCAGCACCGAGGACGTGATGCGCGACCTCAATTTCCTCTTGGGCGCACCTGAGAAAAAATGACCTCCGGCGCCAACCGGCACGCTTGAATAATGAGTGATCAACATGAAATACACAGGCGCATTGGCCTTGGCCCTCGTACTGCTGCAGACCGGCTGCGTCAGTTTTGACACCGTCCCGGAAATGTACGCGCGCAGCCAATGGAAAGGCCGCCCGGCGCAGGACGCCCTCAATTTCTTTGGTCCACCCCAAAAAATGGATCGCACCGCTGACGACCAGCATGTGGTGATGCAGTGGTACCGCGACACGTCCTACAACAGCAATGAGGTGGTGGCACAAAGCGCGGAAAGGCAGGGCAACGTGATGGTGCACACCAACTATTGGGCAACCGTCAATAACCCGAATCGCTGCATCCTTTCCATCATCGTCGATCAGGACAGAAAGATTGTCGGGTTTGAAGCCGATGAAGGCGAGTTGCTGCTGTCCAGTGGCTGCCAGTCGGTCAAATTTGGGCCGCCTTAAGGCGACCTACGCTAAGGCTGGCTAACAAAAAAACACCTGACAAATGTCATTTCCATGAAGGATCGTCCTCGACAATGAAATCCATCATCGTCGCCATCGCCCTACCGCTCTTTGCAGGCTGCGCAACGCCGAAATATTGGGAGGCCACCGGCGGCAACCCGTCCGACGGCCTTGTGCAACTCTTCTACGTACAGACGCCGTTTGAGTACGCGCAGATCCGGGAGTCCCAAGGGTTGGCGATTGCCACGGGGCGCTGCCAGTTTTGGAACTACGCGCGCGCTGAGCGCGCAGGCGCGCAAAAATCCGTGTGCCACACGATGGGGCAATTCCACTGCCTGGAAACCACCGTTACTCAGGATTATCGGTGCCAGAAGTGACACCCTCCCAAGGCGTCGAGGCGCATCGGGAAGTTGAGCGAACAGTAGTTGGCCTGGCGACCCAGGCGAACTGAGCGGATCTGGTAACATACGAACTTGAGCGCGTCCCCTACGGTTGTGCGCACAAACAAAAAAGACGCCTAAGCGTCTATTCCGTAAATCACAAGCAAAAAAAAGCCACTCGTTAGAGTGGCTTTTTCATTAATGCTTGGAGCGGGAAACGAGACTCGAACTCGCGACCCCGACCTTGGCAAGGTCGTGCTCTACCAACTGAGCTATTCCCGCTTGGTGATGCGCATTCTATAGAATCCTCAGCACCCGTCAACCCCTTGATTCAAAAAAGTTTTATTTCTTTTCAACGGTGGTTCGCAGATGGGGCCAGGCCGCACGCAGATATTGCAGCATGGACCACAGGGTCAGGCCGGCCGCGACCAGCAGCAAGGCGTAGCCCGTGAGCACCCAGAACGAGAAGTCCGACGGGTTGGCCAGCAGGATCACCAGCGCGAGCATCTGCGCGGCCGTCTTCCATTTGCCCATGTTGGAAACGGCGACGTGGGCGCGCGCGCCGATTTCGGCCATCCATTCGCGCAGTGCCGAGACGACGATTTCGCGGCCGATGATGACGGCGGCCGGGAGGGTCAGCCACAGGTTGCCGTGTTCCTGCACTAGCAGCACCAGGGCGACGGCCACCATGAGTTTGTCGGCCACGGGGTCGAGGAACGCGCCGAAGGGCGTGCTCTGTTCCAGGCGGCGGGCCAGGTAGCCGTCGAGCCAGTCGGTGGCGGCTGCGAAGGCAAATACCGAACTGGACGCGACGTAGCTCCATTCATACGGCAAATAGAACAACAATATGAAAATCGGGATAAGCAGGACGCGTAGTACGGTGATCAGATTAGGGATATTCATCGGCACAACTGGCTACGAGGTGAGAAGGCATTCTATTCGCTGTGCAGGTTTGCATAAATCAATTCAGCGAGCTTTTTACTGATACCGGGTGCTTTGGCTATCTCGTCAATGCTGGCACGGGACAGCTCCTGCAAGCCACCAAAATGTTTAAGCAAGTCGCGACGTCGCGTCGGGCCTACCCCCGCAACCCCTTCCAGGGTTGAGGTTCGCCGAGTTTTGCCACGGCGGGCGCGGTGGCCGGTAATGGCGAAACGGTGCGCTTCGTCGCGAATTTGTTGAATCAGGTGCAGTGCGGGTGAGTCGCCCTTCAACGTGAACTCATGGGCGGCATCATTCAAGTACAACGTCTCGAAACCGGCCTTGCGCGTGGTGCCCTTGGCCACACCGAGCAGGATCAGGTCGGGCACCGCCAGTTCGTTGAGCACGTCACGGGCCATGGATAACTGGCCCTTGCCCCCGTCTACCAGCAGGATATCGGGCAACTTGCCCTCCCCGTCCTTCAACTTGCTGAATCGCCGCGTGAGCGCCTGGTGCATGGCGGCGTAGTCATCGCCGGCGGTAACGCCTTCGATGTTGTAGCGCCGATAGTCGGCCTTGATCGGCCCTTCCGGCCCGAATACCACGCAAGAGGCCACCGTGGCCTCACCGCTGGAGTGGCTGATGTCGTAGCACTCCAGGCGCTGGGGCGGCTCGTCCAGGTTGAGGACCTCGGCCAGGGCGTCGAAGCGTGCAGCGACGTGCTGTCGATTGGCCAGGCGTGCACCCAGGGCCTGTTCGGCGTTGGTGACGGCCAGTTGCTGCCAGCGGGCACGGGTGCCGCGTACGCGGTGGCTGATGTCCAGCTCGCGGCCGCGCAGCTCGTGGATGGCCTCGATCAAGGTGGGGAAGTCTTCGTGCACCACGTTGACGATCAGTTCAGACGGCAGGTCCCGCTCAGGGCTGCTGACGTAGTACTGGCCAAGGAACGCGGCCATGACCTCTGCCACGTCTTCGTCGATACCGGTCTGCGGGAAGAAGTTCTTGCTGCCTAATACCCGCCCGCCTCGTACGCTGATCAGGTGCACACAGGCGCCGCCCGGGTTGACGAACGCGGCGATCACGTCGACGTCACCGGTGCCGCCTTCCATGCTTTGCTGGTCCTGGACACGGCGCAGCAGGGAGATCTGGTCGCGCAGTTCGGCGGCCTTTTCGAAATCGAGGGTGCTGGCGGCCTGCTCCATGGCCCCGGACAGCTCGTCGGTGAGTGCGTTGCTGCGCCCTTCGAGGAACATCACCGAATGGCGCACATCTTCGGCGTACTCCGAAGGTTCCACCAGGCCCACGCAGGGCGCCTTGCAGCGCTTGATCTGGTATTGCAGGCACGGCCGGGTGCGGTTCTTGTAGAAGCTGTCTTCGCATTGACGCACAAAAAAGGTTTTTTGCAGCAGGCTCAGGCTTTCACGAATCGCCCCAGCGCTGGGGTAAGGCCCGAAGTACTTGCCCTTTTGCTTTTTTGCCCCGCGGTGAATGCTCAGGCGCGGAAAGTTGCCATCCGATAAAAACACGTAAGGGTAGGATTTATCATCACGCAGCAGGATGTTGTAAGGCGGCCGCCATTCCTTGATCAGCGTCTGCTCAAGCAGCAGCGCCTCGGTTTCATTGGCGGTGATGGTGGTTTCGACCTGGGCGATACGCGCCACCAAAGCGGCGGTTTTCGGCGCAAGGCCGGTCTTGCGAAAGTAGCTCGCCAGACGGTTCTTCAGGTTCTTGGCTTTGCCCACGTAAAGCAGGCGCGCCTCGCTGTCGAACATGCGGTACACGCCGGGGCGGCCACTGCAGGTGGAGAGAAAGGCACTCGGATCAAACGGTGTGGTCATGTCAGGCGCTGGCGTCCACCATGCCGTGGCGCACTGCGAGCAGGGTCAATTCAACATCACTGCTGATGGCAAGCTTCTCGAAGATACGATAACGGTAGGTATTGACGGTCTTGGGCGACAGGCACAGCTTGTCAGAGATGGTCTGCACCTTCTGGCAACCGACGATCATCAGGGCGATCTGGATTTCCCGCTCCGACAGCGCATCAAATGGCGAATCGCTGGTGGGCTGGAACGACTTGATCGCCAATTGCTGGGCAATCTGCGGGCTGATATACCGCTGGCCGGCAAATACCAGGCGAATGGCTTGCACCATCTCGGCCAGGCCTGCGCCCTTGGTGAGGTAGCCGGCGGCACCGGCTTGCAGCAAACGGGTGGGGAACGGGTCTTCCTCGCACACCGTGACCACCACGACCTTGATGTCCGGGTGGCTGCGCAATAGCTTGGTCGTGGCACCAAGACCGCCAATCCCAGGCATCTTGACGTCCATCAGTACCACATCGGGCTTCAACTCCCGGGCCTTGATCAGGGATTCCTCCCCCGACTCCGCCTGGCCGACTACTTGCAGGCCGTCGATGTCAGCCAGCATTCGTGTAATGCCTGTACGAACGAGATCATGGTCATCGACTACTAGCACCCTAATCAAGCAGACACCTCGCGATATGGTCTTATAGGTTGCTGAACACCTTAGCAAAAAACCAAGGCGCAGACCTAGTTGCAAGTGTCATATATATAGAGATTCAACGTGCTGCGGCTGTTCGCCGGCTGGCGAACAGCACTGTTTCCTGGGCTAAAGGTCAGGAATCCTGGGGGTGCGACTTGGCTTTTCCGTTCACCACGGATGAATGCTCAGCCAAGGTACTGGTCAAGCGACGGATTGCGTCCTGGTCTTCCTTGAACATCGCTCGGTAATTGCCCAACACTTTTTCTTCGATCTTGCTCAGGTTATCCAGCTGGATCGGCGTTGGGCTGCCGGTCAATACGTACAGGATATCCACACCTTTTTCGGCGACGCGAGACAAATAGTCGGCCTTGGGTGCACGACCACCGCTTTCATATTTGCCTTGGGCGTTCGCTTCAACGCCTCCAATTTCTCCAAAAACTTTCTGCGACAGGCCAAGTCGCTCTCTTTCTTGCCTTAAGCGCGAACCGATTCCACTCATTTGGATGTATGATCCTAAATTGGCACACCCCAAGAGGTGTCACACCATCACTTCGTTAAACAAACTTGAACGGTTTTGAACTATGCCCGGAATCCGTACTGCTGCACAAGCCAAGGCCTGGCTGGAACATCAAGGAAAGTCAGTTCAAGCGTTCGCCCGGGAGCATGGCGTAGACCCGGCAACCACCTATCAAGTGCTCGCCGGGCGAAAAAAGGGAAGGCGTGGAGAAGCCCATAAAGTGGCGGTACTTCTGGGCATGAAAGAGGGCGTTATCGTGGATGAACCTGAAGCTCAATCCCACGATGAACAAAGCACTAGCTGACAGCAGTATGCGCTTATTTGTAGGACGTGCCTGTTTTAGTCCGAGGTGAGTGCGCGACACTCACGCTCCATCCGCCAGAAGCCATCCTCTTCACCGACAATGCTCAACCCCAGGCGCTGATACAGCCTTCTTGCCGGGTTGGTCTTGAACACCGTCAAACGTAGAAAGCCCAGGCCCTCGACGCGTGCCTTGAGCGCCATTTGCTCCAGCACCCATGTGCCCGCGCCCTGCTTGCGGCAGCATTCCAGCAGGTGCAGCTCGCGGATATACAGGGCCTTGCCGTCGCGGCTCAGGCTGATAAAGCCCATGACGCCATCATCGTTGCAGATCAGCCAGTTCTCGCGGCCCGCCCAGGCCACGTCGAAGCCGTCGTTGGACCACAACAAACCGTTCTGACGGTAGTAATAGCTCATGGCCTGCTGGGTCAGGGTGCGGGCAAACGGCAAGTCCTGCTCGGTGGCCCGGCGCAAATGAAACCTCATTCAGAGGGCAACCACTTGGCCGGTCCACTGCCCGCCATCGCGACGGGCGATCACCAACGCGTCGCCGACACCGGGGGCGGCAACAAGCAAGTTGCCATCGGCGGTCCAGATCGCACTGCGACCGGCACAAGCCCAGCCTCCAGATGGGCCACCGTGGTTAGCCATCAGTACCAACAGGCCATGCTCGGCCGCATAGCCTTCAAGCAAAGCACTGTCCGCCGCGTAGCCTCCCTCGCTGATCAGTACGCCGGCGGCATACACCGTGGCGCCCGCTGCCGCCGCTTGACGTGGATGGCTGGCCTGGGAAAAGTCCGCACACACTGCCAATGCGATACGCTCCTCTGCCAATTCCAGGGCCTCACCGCCCTGCCCCGCGGCAAATGCCAGCTCTTCGCCGGGGTGCAGATGCTGCTTGGTGTAGACGCCTACTGAACCGTCCGCCCCAAGCACCAGCGCGCCGATCAGCACACCTGTTTGTGGCGCCAGACGCACCGGCATGCCCACCACAGCCGTCAACCGCAGCTCCCGCGCCAACTCACGCAACGGCGTCAACACGGCGTCTTGCGGGCCGATGGCCAAGTCGGCCGCCAGGAACGGCTCGTAGCCCGTCAGTGACAGTTCTGGAAACACCAGGCATTGCACGCCCTGTTCAGCCGCGGCCCGCATCAACGCCAGGTGCCGCTGGATATTGGCAGCGACATCGCCCGGGATGGAAACGGTTTGCGCCGCAGCAAGGGTCAAGGCAGTCATGGTCGCGTCCTGGCAATCACTGGTTGAGAGTTATCAGCATATCCACACTTACCCCATAGCGGTAAGTACTACCACGCAATAGAAATTACTGATTGAATCCACCCGCACGCCTCTAGTAAGCTCCCCCCATCATTTGGAGAGCCCCATGTTGCCACTCACCCACACTCAGGTTTGCCCTGCTGCCAGCGCCTTGCGCTCGGTGTCGGCTATCCGTGTGAACGGTTCGAGCACACTGGCAGGCTTTTATTTTGGGTATTGGTTTAGCCACTGGCGCGCCTGATACCTGAAATCGGCGCCCACTACTCAAGGGGTCGCCTACCAGAGAAATCTAAACCCCCGGTCGGCTCCCCGACCGGGGGTTTTGTTTTTTCAGCGCCTGATAACTTGTTTTTCACGCTCACTTAAAGGAATCACACCATGAACTACGCCACCTATTACCGCTACGACACTTGCACTGCATGGCGATTTAGCCAGCTCCGTTCGGGACAGCCTGCCGCCTCCGACCGGTCACCCCGTGGTGGCAAGCCAACACACGTAGCCGATACTGCCAATTGTCGAACACCCCAGTAGGCCAAGCGTGCGGGAATCGCCCGCCGCTTGCCCAGGAAGCCTTGAATATGAACTCCTCCGTCGCCGCTTTGCCCGTCTCTACCCTCAACAGCGCCAATGAAGCCTTGACCCAGCGTTTGCCCAGCGCTCTTGAACTCAAGCACCAACTCCCGCTCAGCCCGTTCCTCAACGAACAAGTCCACGCCCATCGCCAAGCCGTGCGCGCCATCCTCAATGGCGAAGACTCACGCTTGCTGGTGATTGTCGGCCCGTGCTCTATCCACGACCCGGAATCGGCCATGGAATACGCGCGCAATCTGAAGAAGCTCGCGCTTGAAGTCAGCGACCAGATGCTGCTGGTGATCCGTGCCTACGTCGAGAAACCGCGCACCACTGTGGGCTGGAAAGGCTTGGCCTACGATCCACACTTGGACGGCAGCGATGACATGGCCGCCGGCCTGACCCTGTCCCGCGAACTGATGCGTGAAATGCTGCGCCTGGGCCTGCCGGTGGCCACCGAGTTGCTGCAACCCATGGCCGCCGGCTACTTCGATGACCTGCTCACTTGGGTCGCCATTGGCGCACGCACTACCGAGTCGCAGATTCACCGCGAAATGGCCAGCGGCCTGGGCATGCCCGTGGGCTTCAAGAACGGCACCGACGGTGGCGTCGCCATTGCCTGCGATGCGATGCGCTCAGCCTCTCACCCGCATCGCCATTTCGGCGTGGACAGCCAGGGCCACCCGGCGATCATCCAGACTCCCGGCAACCCCGACACCCACTTGGTGCTGCGCGGCGGCCACCGTGGGCCCAACTACGATGCGCAAAGCGTGGCCGGCGTAAAGCACGACCTGGCCAAGTCCAAGGTGGCGGCACGGATCATGGTCGATTGCAGCCATGCCAACAGCGGCAAGAACCCGCTGCGCCAACCGGCGGTATTCAATGACGTGCTGGAGCAGCGCCTGCAAGGTGATACCTCGCTGGTCGGCATGATGCTTGAAAGTCACCTGTTCGAAGGCTGCCAGCCGCTGAGCGCGTCGATGAAATACGGCGTTTCGGTGACCGATGGTTGCCTGGGTTGGGACGGGACCGAGCAGTTGTTACGCAGTGCCGCCGAGCGGTTGCGGGAACACCGCAAAGCCGACTGATCGGTGAAAATCAAAATCCGGGAGGGAGCTTGCTCTCGCTGGACGGGGTGCAGGCCCCGTCATTTTAGACAAAAAGCGGGTCCGCTTCGCGCCCCAGCGGGGGCAAGCTCCCTAAGGGACGCGGCTAGGCCCTGGCCACCGGCATGCGGGATAACTCCCGCAGCCACGGCAACACTCGCAGGCCGTGGAAGACCTCCGAGGGGTCGACGATGCCCATGAAATGTTCAAGATTGACGTTGTCCGGCACGCCCGGCAGGCGCACCCGTATTACCGGCGTTACACCGCAAGGCGCACCCAGATCCAGGTGATCGTAGACCAGCACATGACGTACCTGAGGCTGAGCTTCGTAAGCCTGGGCCATCAGCGCCGCATTGATAATCAGCACATCGAATGGGTCGGCAGGAATAGCGGTGAGAATCCGTAACTCCTCGAACGTTTGCACCGGCACGATCCGGTAATAGCCCAACTGGTTGAGCATTTTCTCGATGTACAGGCGTTGCAGATGCTGTTCATCGGCAATCAGGATGGTCAATGCTTTGTTCGGCATGGCAAACCCCTGGGCAGGCAGTGCTCGACAGTGAGCGTCGCCCATTTTCCAGACATATGCCGACGAAAAAATCAGGCATATTCCCCCTTCATGTAAGAACTTTCCCAAATCCTCCGAAAGGCGATCAACCACAGTCAGAGCTGATTGCAATAAGCGCTTAAGCCATGATGCAAAACATCGATCGCCTCACCCACGCTTTCAACCGCTGGTCCCAATGCCTGACGGTCCCGCTGTTCACACGCCGCCTCCAATGCCTCACATACACTGATCAATGGGTTGGCCTTGACCATCCGCGCGCCTCCCTTGGCACGATGAGCCAGGTCGTGCAACTTGGCAAAGTCTGCCTGGCTTGCCAGCCGTGGCAGCAAGGCACGATCCGCCTCCAGGCTTTCGAGTAACGGCGCCAGCAATTCGACCAGCGCGGCATGATCATCCCCGGTCAGCGCAACCAGGGTGCTCAAGTTGAAGGTAACCAAGGGTCGCGGGCTCGTGCCAACTGAACGCGACGCCAATGCCGCCCGCAAGTCGTCCAGCCCGGTGGGCTTGAACAGGCAGCCATCCATGCCAGCCTGCCGACAGCGCTCGGCTTCCTCCGGCTGGGCGTTGGCGGTGAACCCGAGTAACAGGCAGGGCCCCAGACCCCGCTCACGCTCCTGTGCGCGAATCTCCTGGGCCAACTGATAGCCGTTCTTGAACGGCATATTGCAATCGGTAATGACGCCGTCGAACTGCCCCGTTCGCCACTGTTCAAGCCCTTGGACACCGTCTTCGGCCGTGATGATACGGTGGCCCAGAAAGCTCAACTGTCGGGCCAGCAGCAAGCGGTTGGCCGGGTAGTCGTCCACCACCAGAATGCTCAGCGCGCGCCCCTCAGGCGCCGCCTCTTGCACAGGCTCAATCGGGGCTGGCAGCGTGGCGGTCATGACCAGGGTCAACGTCACGTCCACCCGAGTGCCGTGCCCCAACACACTACTCAAGTGCAATTGGCCGCCCATCATTTCGCACAGGCTGCGGCTGATCACCAACCCCAGCCCAGACCCGCTGCGTGCCGATTGCTGGTTATTGCTGCCCTGGATGAACACACTGAACAACCGCTGCTGGTCGGTGACGCTGATTCCGATGCCGGTATCTTGCACCCATAACTGCACGGCCAAGCGATCGCCCTCGACCACCGCCTGCGCGACCAAACTGACCTGCCCATGGGGAGTGAACTTGATGGCATTGCTCAGCAGATTCGAGACCACCTGCTTGAATCGCAGCGGGTCGACCAGCACCGCCTGGTCAATCAACGGGTCCAGCTCAACCTGCAGTGCCAACCCCTTGGCTCGGGCCAGCCCCTCGAATACGCGTGCGACCGACGCCAACAACTCATGCAGGTTGGCGGGCTCCAGGGTCAGTGACAAATGCCCGGACTCGATCCGCGCTATATCGAGAATATCGCCGATCAGCTCCAACATACCCCGCGAAGCCACCGAGGCCACCTCCAGAGCATCGCGGTCGACCCGTCCCTGCTCGGCATTTTTCAAGGCCAGTTCGATCATGCCGATCACGGCGTTCATCGGCGTGCGGATCTCGTGGCTCATGGTCGCCAGGAAGGTCGTCTTGGCGCGATTGGCGGCGTCGGCATCGTCCTTGGCTTCCTGTAGCTGGCCGAGCAGCCGGTGCCGTTCGCTTACGTCTACCCAACCGGCAATCATGCCCACCACCTTCTCGTCGCCGTCGCGATACGGCAGCATCCACTGGTAAATGGTCAGCACATCGCCATTGGGCACCTTGAGGATTCGATCATGAATCTGCGGCTCGCCGCCGGCCATCAAGCGCAGGTAATCGTCATGAAACGACCGGGCCTGTGGCGGGTTTTCGATGTCGGTTTCCACTACGGTCCTGCCGATCACGTCTTCAAGTTTGTAGCCAAACACGTCGAGGTAGGCGTTATTGCAGGCCATCAATCGCCCTTGGCGATCACGCACGTAAATCGGGTGCGGCGTGCCGTCGATCAATACGCTCATGAACCGCATCTGATCGCTCAGCGCTCGCTCGGCCTGCAGGCGCTTGCGAATCAGGCTGCGCAGGTAAATCGCCCAGCCCAGCGTGATGGCCAACAACAACGCCGCCAACCCAAAGCCCTGAAGAATCACATTACGATAACGCAACCAATAGCTGTCCTCGATGATGACCTCGCTACGCCACTGGCCAATCAGTTCGTCCATTTCCTGAGGGGTGATGCTCAGCAGCGCCTTGTCGAGGATCGAATACAGCTCCAACTGACTGCGATTTACCCCAAAGGTCACGCGTGCAGGCTCAATGCCAACCGTGCTGCTGACACGCAAGCGGTCGCGGTAATACCGGGTGATCAGATAACGTGCGCTGATCAACGAGTTGACCGCGCCGTCGGCGTCACCATTGGCCACCAGCGCCATGGCTTGCTGGGGGTTCTCCACGTCGACAAACATCACACCTGGAAAATTTTTCGCTATGTCCTCATGCAGGCCATTGCCGACCACCATGGCCAGGCGTTTGCCGACCATGTCCTCCAGCGTGAGCGGGCTGTGGGGACCGTTACGGGTTACCAGCACAAAGGGATTGGTCAGGTAGGGCCGGGTAAAGCGCACTTTTTCAGCACGCTCCGCGCTAGGCGTGACGACCGCCAGCATGTCCGCCGTACCCGCACTGACGATATTGATCTGGCGCGGCAATGAGCCGCCCGGGACCACATCGAACTTCAAGCCGGTACGCAAGCTGATACGCGATAGTACCTCGGCACTCAACCCTTCGAACTGGCCTTGATCACCAATAAAAGATAACGGTAGAAAGTCATTGAGTACCGCGACTCTGACCCTTGGATTCTTTTGCACCCAGCGTTGTTCGCTGGCACTCAAATGCAACCGGTCAACGCCGATTATCCCCAGGTTACCTCCGCTCCAGCGGCGCAGGATTTCCATCTGCTCGCTGGCGGGAATCGCCTCCAGCGCGGCATTGAGAATGGGCAGTAAACGTGTATTTTCGCGGGCGACGGCAAACGCAAACGGGTTGACTTCCAAGCCGGAAAAATCCGCCATACGTACATTGTTGAGGTGATTGCGATTGATCAGATAGTTGCTGCTGATAGCATCCCCCAAATAGACGTCGGCGCGACCAAACGCTACGGCACCAATGGCTTCGAAAGTCGAGGCAAACAACTCCAATTGGGCCTGGGGGTAAAACGCCCGAACGGCGTCGGGCTGCATATAGTGATACAGCATCGCTACGCGCTTGCCCGCCAGGTCGTCGTTCAACACCTGGCTATCGCCGCTGCGAGTCACCAGGGTCGGTTGATCGTTGGCGTAGGAGCGAGACAAAAGCAGTTGTGGGTCGGCCGCTTCGTAGCCATTGGCGGAACCGAGAAAATCCACGCCCCCCTGCTTCAAGGCTTCGATCACTTCATCGCGGGTATCGTAACGCCGTACCTCTATGGAGATATGCAGGGCCTGACCCACCAGTGCGGCAAAATCGGCGGTGATACCTTCGAGCTCGTCGTTGTTATTGGTCAAGTCAAAAGGCGCGTAATCGGGAGCAGAAACCCCCATCAACAATGTGCGCCGCTCGCGCAGCCAGCGCCAATCAGACTCGTCCAGTGCTACCTGCGGGGTGTCAATACGTGAGTGCCCCAACAGCCGCAAAGCATGGGGCTCATCCAGGGCCACCGCGATCTGAGGTAACAGGCTCATCCAGAAGATCGTGGCGAACCTTATAAACGCGGTGGTGATCATCTCAATTCAGATCAGATGGTTGCGCTGGGCAAACTTGGATAAGTGCACTACCGAAGACATGCGTAACTTCTCCTTGAGTCGAGTCTTGTAAGTGCTGATGGTCTTGTGGCTCAGCAGCATCTGTTCGGCAATTTCCTTGTTGCCCAGCCCCAGGGCCAACATTTGCAATACGGTTAACTCACGGTCCGATAAGCACTCGATCATCTGCCGTTCCGTTTCTTGCAGATCATCGCGGCGCACCGAACTGGTCGGCAAACTGGGGAAGCAGCTGTAGCCCGACATGATCGCTTTGATAGCCTTTTGCAGCTCATCCAGCTCACCGGTCTTGGCGACGAACCCCATCGCACCGGAACGCATGCAACGGGTAGAAAAAAATACCGCCAGGTAGGAGGTCAGCACCAGAATCTTGCACGGCAAGCCCAACGCCTTGATGCGGCTGATAACCTCCAACCCGCCTAATTTAGGCATCGCCAGGTCGAGGATAATCAGCTCGGGACGTTGCTCCCTCGCCAACTGCATGGCGTCAGCGCCATCCCCCGCCTGAAAAATCTCATCAAACCCCTCCAATTGCAGGAGGTGTTTGACCGTTGCCCGGATAAACGGATGGTCATCCACAATTAATGCTTTGCTCATAAAACTTCCTTATGTGGACAAAATACCCTTACACATCACGCCGGACCTGGGTACCTGTGAGAAATGACAGTTCCGACAAGCGGCACTGCTTCCTTGAAGCGGTAACCAAGCAGTGTCTGGCCCTTTCAATTAACTCAACAGAGCGACGAACGCCGGGCCTCAACGGCGCAACAGCCGCAAGTACCCAACTTTAGCAATGCAATGATGTTTCAACCGAAGGGATAATCCGGACAACATGTAGGATTTTTCCACATGCAAGCTTAGCCAATCCTGGCCAGCCCATAAGGATCAGTCGGTGGTGCTCGGACTCCAGAAGGCCTGCACCACCAGGGTTGACGTTGAGAGGCGCGCCACCAGCGCGTCCAGTTCGTCGCCATCCACCGACGTGGCGGCCAGGATGGCCTCGATTTCCACTTCGTCACTGCCGAACGGTCGCACGTCGACGTCGCTGGCAGGGTAGTTGCAGCGTGCCAACTCGGCTTCCAGTAACACCATCACGGCCTGTTGCTGACTGCGGCGCGCAATGACATAGAGGATATTGGTGACCTCTGCCGACACCACGTCCAAGGGCTGACGATTGATGTTGTTGACGATCGGCCGCAGCAAGGTGTTGGCCGCCAGCACAAACAGCGTGCCCAGCAACGCCTCGAGGATCAGGTCGGCGCCGGCGCAGGCACCCACCGCGGCCGAAGCCCAGAGGGTGGCGGCCGTATTGAGCCCGCGCACATTGCCCTCCTCCCGCATGATCACACCCGCCCCCAGGAAGCCAATGCCCGACACCACGTAAGCGACCACGCGCACCGCGCCTTCCGCACCGCCCAGTCGGTTGGCCATGTCGACAAAGATCGCCGCGCCCACCGCCACCAGCACATTGGTACGTAAGCCGGCGGTGCGCTGGCGGTACTGGCGCTCGAACCCGATGAGGCCACCGAGAATAAACGCAGCGCTGAGGCTGACCACGGTGTCGACCAGGGAGTTGAGGTTGATGTTGTTGATTGCCTGCATAAGAAATCTCCATGAATGCAGCGGCACATTGGTAACTCGCAGGTCCCTGTAGGAGCTGGCTTGCCTGCGATAGCGGTACACCACCAATGAATCTGGCGACTGATACACCGTCATCGCGGGCAAGCCCGGCTCCCACAGGATTTGCGATGTTGCATGGAACCTGTTACTGCCAGCCAAACCTGCGAATGTAGTAGCCCTTCACTGCCTGAGTCAGCGCCATGTACGCCAGCAAAATCACCGGCAGGAACACGAAGTACAGCGACGGCAGCGCCTGCAATTTGAAGTAGTGCGCCAAAGGCCCCATCGGCAGGAATATCCCCACGGCCATGATCACGCCGGTCATCAACATCAACGGCAGCGCTGCGCGGCTTTGCAGGAATGGGATTTTTGGCGTGCGGATCATGTGCACGATCAGGGTCTGGGTCAGCAGCCCCACCACAAACCAGCCGGATTGAAATAGCGTTTGGTGGTCTGGAGTGTTGGCATCAAACACATACCACATGAGTGCGAACGTGGTGATGTCGAAGATCGAACTGATCGGCCCGAAAAACAACATGAAGCGCCCCACTTCCCCCGGCTGCCAGCGTTGCGGCGTGGCAAGCATCTCGTCATCGACGTTGTCGAACGGAATCGCAATCTGCGAGATGTCATACAGCAGGTTTTGCACCAGCAGGTGCATCGGCAGCATCGGCAAAAACGGGATAAAGGCACTGGCCACCAACACCGAGAACACGTTGCCGAAGTTCGAACTGGCGGTCATCTTGATGTATTTGAGCATGTTGGCGAAGGTGCGCCGGCCTTCCAGCACGCCCTCCTCCAGGATCATCAGGCTCTTCTCCAGCAGGATGATGTCGGCCGCTTCCTTGGCGATGTCCACCGCACTGTCCACCGAAATCCCGATATCCGCCGTGCGCAACGCCGGAGCGTCGTTGATGCCATCGCCCATAAAGCCGACCACATGTCCGTTGGCCTTGAGCAGCCGCACGATGCGTTCCTTGTGGCTGGGCGTGAGCTTGGCAAACACATTGGTGGTTTCCACGGCCAGGGCCAGTTCGGCGTCGCTCATCGACTCGATGTCGTTGCCCATCAGCAAGCCTTGTTGCTCCAGGCCCACTTCGCGGCAGATCTTCGCCGTGACCAGTTCGTTGTCGCCGGTCAACACTTTCACCGCCACGCCGTGGGCCTTCAGGGCCTTGAGGGCGGGCGCGGTGCTTTCCTTGGGCGGGTCGAGAAACGCCACGTAGCCGATCAGCGTCAGGTTGTTTTCATCGGCCAGGGTGTAGGTGTCACGTCCTGCCGGCATCGGCTGCGCCGCTACCGCCACCACCCGCAGCCCTTCTTCGTTAAAGGCCGCGGTCACCTGGCGAATGCGCGCCAGCAGTTCGTCGGTCAGTGCCTCATCGACGTCACCATGACGCACGCGATTGCACACCGACAAAATTTCCTCCACCGCCCCTTTGCAGATCAACAGGTGCGGTTGGTGCTCCTCGGCCACCACCACCGACATGCGGCGGCGGTTGAAGTCGAATGGGATCTCGTCGACCTTGTGGAACGCGGTACCGACTTTCAGCTCACGATGGATGTCCACATGCTCGAGCACGGCCACATCCAACAGGTTTTTCAGGCCGGTCTGGTAGTAGCTGTTGAGATAGGCCATTTCCAGCACGTCGTCCGACTCCTGGCCCCACACGTCCACATGGCGCGCCAGGAAAATCTTGTCCTGAGTGAGCGTGCCGGTCTTGTCGGTGCACAGCACGTCCATGGCGCCGAAGTTCTGGATCGCGTCCAGGCGCTTGACGATGACCTTCTTGCGCGACAGAAACACCGCGCCCTTGGCCAAGGTCGAGGTGACGATCATGGGCAGCATTTCCGGGGTCAAGCCTACCGCAATCGACAGCGCGAACAGCAACGCCTCGGTCCAGTCGCCCTTGGTGAAGCCGTTGATGAACAGCACCAGCGGCGCCATCACGAACATAAAGCGAATCAGCAACCAACTGACCTTGTTGACCCCCTGCTGGAACGAGGTGGTCGCACGGTCCGTCGCCGTGACGCGTTGCGCCAAGGCACCAAAATACGTGCTGTTGCCGGTGGCGAGGATGACCGCCGTGGCGGCGCCGGACACCACGTTGGTGCCCATGAACAGAATGTTCTCCAACTCCAGCGGGTTGCGCGTGTGGGCGTCCTGCTGGTGGGCGAACTTTTCCACCGGCATGGATTCACCGGTCATAGCCGCTTGGCTGACGAACAAGTCCTTGGCGCTGAGCACGCGGCAGTCCGCGGGGATCATGTCGCCGGCCGACAACACAATCAGATCGCCTGGTACCAGTTGTTTGATCGGCAGTTCAATGCGCTTGGCAGCATCGCGGCGCAGCACCGTCGCGGTATTGCTCACCATGGCCTTCAAGGCGTCGGCGGCCTTGTTCGACTTGGCCTCCTGCCAGAAGCGCAACAGGGTCGAAAGCACCACCATGGAGAAAATCACCGTGGCGGCCTTCATGTCTTCGGTCAGCCAAGAGATCACCGCCAACAGGGTCAGCAGCAGGTTGAACGGATTCTTGTAGCAATGCCACAGGTGCACCCACCACGGCAGCGGCTGTTCGTGCTCGACTTCGTTAAGGCCGTATTGCACGCGCAAGGCGTCGGCTTCCTGAGAGCTCAAGCCCTCGGCGTGGCTGCCCAGCACGCCCAGCAATTGCACAGTGCTGCGGTTGGCAGAGGCCACCAGTGTCTGCGCCAGGCTGGGCGGTACTTCGCGGCTGACGCTGGCATCGGTCACGGTCTCCAGCATCGCCAGGCGGCGAAAATGCCGGGCGATATGCCGGGTCCGCAGGAAACCGGCGAAGAACTCTTTGAGCAAAGTGAGGTTCATGGTGTAACTCCTGCGCGAGGAAAAACCGTCGTGCAGGTACTGCCCGTCCACACCGCGCCCGTCACACAGGCACAGCCGAACCTGGCCCGCCCGCCGTAACAGGCAGGCGCGTCCGTAGCATCCAGGCGTTACCCAGGTGCTGGTCAGCGTCGATGAGAGGGAATCAGGCAGGTGCCAGGACTGGCCACCGCCGGGATGCCGCTTCTCGCTTTATGAGGCGAGACAACGGCATCTGGAAAATGCGCGTTACCTTGCCAAGTAGAGGCCGGTTACCGAAACCGGCCGACGACTGTCACTCGAACAAGTACCCACTGAGGGTCTCCGCTATTGATGAAAACGCGCGAAGCTTACGCCCCGATGTTGGCGGAGTAAACCGTAGGAAAGTGGCAGGCTGGTGAATAAGAAGGTTCTTCAGGATGGGTTCAGGAAAGAGCGTTTTGCTTACTTTTGTCTGGGCCGGCAGTCCGGCTTTTCAAAAGTGAGCCGCTGTAAAAGCGGAACCCTGAGTAGCCGTTACCGCAGGAATGGATATGTACACGGTCCAACTGTGTTGACTGTCAGGCCGTCTTCGCAGGCAAGCCAGCTCCCACATTTGGATCGCGGTGCGTCAGCTCGATCAGCGTCGACTGCCAGGCCGTCACGGGAGCAAGCTCCCTCGCCACAGGTCCAGCGTCGCGCCGAAGTTGTGTAGATACCTATGCTGCGATAGCGGTGTGTCAGCTACAAATTCACTGCCTGGCACTCTGCATACGCAACGATACGGCAGCACGCCTAATCAGCGTCTACATGGGATTGATGTACATCCCTGGCTATGGCGTATCAGGTCGATCCCTTTCAACCAACGCCACGTAGTCTTCAATGCTCGCGCTGGCAACACCCTTTACCTGGATAGACACCTTATTCACCTGCCGACCCATCGTGATGCCCTCGCGGGTACGCACCTGTACATAGCCAAGTCTGGGCCAAAAACGCTCGGCCCTGGTATTGCCCACCACTACCGTCAGCCGCAGCCACTGGGCGCCCTTCGCCACCGCCCAGGCCTCAAGGTCCGCGTGCAAGCGCTGCGCCAGCCCGCTGCCGTGCCAGCGCGCATGCACCAGCAGCAACCCGATGTGCCACACCCCGGTGGCGAGCAAATCCGCGGCGATATTCACCACGGCGACCAGGTGGCCCTGCGCATCTCGGTAACCCAGCCAGTACAGGCGGCTGCAATGCCAGCCGGCGGGTAATTGGCCGCGTAATTCTTCCCGTGCTTCGGACGGGGTAGCCGGTTCGCCATTCACCGCGATGAAGTAAGCCGGCGCCTGTTCAAAAAACTGCTGCAGCTCAGCTTCATCGCAGCCAAGCAGCTCAACCACCCGAATGCCTTCGAGGAAACTGCCAGGCAACACCTGTGGATCAACGTCCATGTTCAACCTCTTCAATCATCCCGTGTCAGCACTTCCAGCAATTCAATTTCGAAGCGCAGATTACTGTTGGGTTTGATATGCGCACCCATCGAGCGCTCGCCATAGGCCAGGTGCGCCGGTACATACAACGAGCGTACACCGCCAACCTGCATGCCCATCAAGCCCTGGTCCCACCCCTTGATCACGCGGCCAGTGCCGATCACGCACTGGAACGGTTTGCCCCGCTCCCAGGAGGAATCGAACACCGTGCCATCTTCCAGGGTGCCGGTGTATTGGGTGGTGATCAGCGCGCCCTTGACCACGGCTTTGCCGTCGCCCAGGCGGATGTCGGTGACCTGTAGTTCGTCGTTGCTCATGGGGTTCTCATTGAAGGGGACAACGGCTGGGGTTTTCCCAGAATCGGATGGGTTTGGCAAGTGCAGGGGAATGGCCAGCGTGATGGTGGACCGTTCGCTGGAATGCATACAGCCGCGTCAGCTCCCACATTGAATCTGCATGCATTCAGAGGTCGCCGTGTCGACCCTTTACAACCAATGCCAGAACCGGCTCCAGAACCCGCGCCCCAACTCATCCTTGCACCCGGCATATTGGCGCGCATACATCTGCGAACGCGCCTGTACCTTGCTCGCTACCGGCGGCAGCCAGGCTTTGCTGGCATAGGTGCGCTGGCGGTAGCCGCCCCAGCCTTCGTGGTAGTTCAGGTACTGGCCGTAGGCATCGTATTTGTAGACGCCGTTGATGGTGTAGGTCTTGTCCATGTACCAGCCGATAAAGTCGATCGCGTCGTCGAAGTCTTCGCGATCAGCGCCGCTGCGGCCGGTGGCTTTGCGGTAGTCGTTCCATACTTCATCCTTGGCCTGGGCATAGCCGGAAGCGGTGGAGACGCGGCCCCATGGGATGATCCACAGCAGGTATTTACGCGGGGTCTTGGCGTCGTGGCGAAAGCCCGACTCCTGATACATGATGGCAAACGGCACCTGGATCGGTACGCCCCAGCGCTTTTGCGTGACCTTGGCGGCGTCGTACCAGTCGTCTTTTTCGCGGAAGATACCGCAGAGGTCGTTGGGCGTGCGTGGCGGCGAGGTGCCGCACGCCGCCAACAGGGAAGTGAGTAATAACAGTCCGACGGCTTTGCCTGCGCTCAAGGGTCACCTTTGTGGGATAAGGGTAAAATGCCAGCATTTTACCCCTTCACACAGGCGGCGTCCTTGCCGCAGACATCTTTAAGCCAAAGGCACGCGACGGGTAGTCAGCGCGATACGACCAATAAAGAAGCTCAATGCCGCACCCAACAGCAGCATGGCCAAGGTGCTCCAGGCCGCGCGGGACAGTTGCTTGGCAGCGACTTCACCGGCTTCACGGGCTTTCTGTTCAGCCTGCTTTTTCAGCTCATCGACCTTTTGCATGGCTTGCTGATAAGCCTGGGCATAGTTGTCGACGATCTGCGTGGCTTCTTCTTTGCTCTTGCCAGTGCGGGCCGCGACGATGTTGACCAGCGCCTCTTTATCCGCTGCATTCAATGCTGGCTCGCCGGACGCTTTCACACGTTCGAACCATTGCTTGAGCTCATCACCGGCCTGGGCAGGATTGGTCGCTGCATCGGTAGCCGACTGCTTGCCATCGGCAGCTGCCTGATCGGCTTTCTGCTCGACATTGGCAGGGTCCAGTTCAGCCTTGCCGCTCTGCTTGAGCAAGGTATCCAGTTGGCCTTGCAGGCTGTTCCAGTCCAGCTCGATGCCCTGCTCGTTCAACTGTTGCTTGATGCTATTGCCAATCCCTGGCGCGGCGGCAGCAATGCCACTGCCCGCAGCAGACAGACCTTTACCCACCACGTTGCCGGCCGTACCGACCACGCTGGAAGCCAGGCCCGCCAACAGCCAAGTGGTGAGCAAGGTGGTCAAGGTCCAGGTCAGCACCCCATGCAGGCCGCCACGATCCGGCGCGGTGCGGCCGGCCACGAACGCGCCCAACGCGATGGCGACCAGTGTCGATACAAACAGCCAGATACCCGCACCTGTGCCAAAACCGCTCAACGGGTTGCCCGCTTCCATCGGGTCAACGGCACTGGCGCCAATGGCGGTGCCCAACACACTCAAGACCAGGTAGGTGACCAGTGCGATTGCACTACCGGCCAATACCGAGCTCCACGACACTCGAAACAGCGATCGATTGGTTTCATAGACAGTGGTCATACAAAGGTCCTTTTCAAATTGAGGAGCAAGGCAATGTGCCTTGATGGGTGTGAGTGTGGCGAAACGACATACGTTCAGTCCTGGCCCATATGCACCAGGTGGTCTGGTGCATTCGCACTGCCCCGTGGGTAATTACTCTGCACTATCCTGAAGCCAGGATGTCGTAACCCAATGTGCCTTGCCCTGCCCTAATCGGAGACGTTATGACCCAGGATGTTCTCGCCAAAGAAACCAACCGCCGCCAACTGCAAACCATCATCTCCGGGCTGTCCGACGGTGTGATTCTGGCCGAGGTCGACCAGACCATTCTCTGGGCCAATGAAGCGGCGTTGACCATGCATGGGGTCAGCGAGGTCAAGGAACTGGGCGCCAATACCGAGGCGTACGCCAAACGCTTTGCCCTGCGCTATCGCAACAACCATCCCTTGCCACTGGACAGCTACCCCCTCAGCCGCGTGGCTGCCGGCGAAGAGTTCAGCGATGTGGTGGTGGAAGTCACACCCGCCGACGACGAACACCGCAGTTGGGTACATCGCCTGCGCAGCCTGGTGCTGACCGATGCCCAGGGTGAACCTGAGTTGCTGGTACTGATCCTCAGCGACGCCACCGAATGGGCCAGCGCCGAGCAACGCTTTGAGAAAACCTTCAACGCCAACCCGGCGCCCGCGGTGATCTGTCGCCTCAGCGACCTGCGCTACATCAAGGTCAACCAGGGTTTTCTGGAGATGACCGGCTACAACCGCGACCAGGTCATCGGCAAATCTGTGTATGAACTGGATGTGCTGGAACAGGCCGAGCGCAAGGACCTGGCGATCCAGCGCCTGGGCGAAGGCGCGACCATCCCGCAGATGCAGGCCGAACTTAGACTGCCCGAAGGTGGCAGCAAACTGGTGATCGTCGCCGGCCAACCGCTGGACATGAACGAGGAAGACTGCATGCTGTTTTCCTTCACCGACCTGGAGCCTCGGCGCAAAGCCGAGATCGCCCTGCGCCAGAGCGAAGAACGCTTCGCCAAATCCTTCCGCCTGACGCCCGTACCGACCCTGGTATGCAGTGCCGACAACCGCCAGGTGGTAGACATCAACGAAGCCTTCATGAGCATCACCGGCTACATCAGCGAGGAATTGATCGGCAAATCCATCGAAGACATCAACTTCATCGACAGCCCCCAGGCCGGCGCGCAGTTGTTCGCCACCCTGGAAAAAGCCGGCAACCTTGAAGGCCAGGACCTCAAGGTGCGCAAGAAAGGCAACGAGGTGATCGACTGCGTGGTATCCGCCGACACCGTGATTATCCAGGACGTGCCCTGCTACCTGATGGTGCTGATGAACATCACCGAGCGCAAACGCTCGGAGCTGGAACTGGTGGCGGCCATTGAGGAAGTCATGCAGGACGCGTCCTGGTTCAGCCAGACCCTGATCGAGAAGCTGGCCAACGCCAAGAGCGTCAACAGCCCCAACCTGCCGAATGTTTCCTTCACCGACCTCACCGCCCGCGAGCGCGATGTATTGGGCCTGATCTGCGAGGGCCTGGCGGACAAAGAAATCGCCTCGCGCCTGAAACTGGCGCCCAACACCGTGCGTAACCATGTGGCCACGGTGTATTCCAAGCTGGGGGTGCACAGCCGTAGTGCTGCGATCGTCTGGGCTCGTGAACGCGGGCTGTTTGCCGGTGATTTGCGCCTGAAAAACAAGCCCTGACCCTGCAAATGCACTAGTGCGTCTAGTGCGAATTCGCCTTATTGAGCGGCGGTGCAAGCAATAACCTTCAAGGGATCGTATTTATGCCTAGAAGGAACCCGCATGTTTACCCTCTCTCAGCTGCGCAACTGCATCGAAGAAGGCCTGTCACCGCTGACGTGCGAATTCACCCTGTGCCGGGACGCGTCCTTGACCCTCAAGGTCTACGATGCCGAGACCGGCCGCGTCGACCTGGTGGTTACTGGCATCAGCACCAACCGCCTGCAGACCCCGCAGGAAGTAGCGAAAATGGTGGATGAATTGCGCTACGAGCTGCAAAGCAACAACGTCGGCAAGCTCACGCTGGATGATTTGCCTTTATCGCCGCTCCCATGAAATAAAACACCCCGCCGGCAACGATAAACGCCCCCAGCATGTAGAACATGTAATGGGCCGGCAGGCTGGCCAACACCAGCCCACACAGCACCGGCCCCAGCGCCGCACCGAGGTTGGACAGGTTTTGCGCCCCGTAATACATGCCCCGCAGGTGGTCCGGGGCAATTCGGTCGATAAACATGTATTCGGCCGGAAACACGATGATCTCCCCGACGGTGAACACCGCCATCGCCAGCACCCAGCCCACCACGCTGGTGGACAGCCCGAAGCCAATCAACCCCAGCATGAACATGCTCAAGCCAGCGATCAGCCACTGGCTCAGGTAACGGTGCGAGATGCGCCGGCCAATCAAGTACTGCAAGGCAATCACTAGCACGGCGTTGGTGGTCAGCACCGCGCTGATCACCGTGTAGGTGTATTCGGCGGTCGTGGTGGTCACCAGGTATTGCGACAGATAGGCCGTGAACTGGCCGAACACCACCGCGCTGAGTAAACCGCCGAGGGTGAAGCACACTAGGCGACGGTCCTGCAGCAAAACGCGGGCGACGGCAAGGAACGGCAGCGGCTTTTGCGTGGCGTCCACCGTGGCCAAGTTACGGTCACCCCAGCGCCCGTACAGCAGAAAAAACCCCAGCCCCAACAGCGCCGACAGAATAAACGGCAGGCTGATATCCAGCTTGGCCACCATCGCGCCAAAGAACGGCCCCACGGCATAGCCGATATTGGTAAGCGTGTATTTGATGGAAAACACTTCGCTGCGCGCGTCTTCGGGCAGCAGGCTGGCGAAGCCGGCTTTCACCGCAATATCGATGACGGCGTAGGCCAGGTTGATCAGGATCAGGCAGCCATAGAACGACCAGATATTTTGCGCCAGCACCGTGCCGATAAACCCCAGCACAAACACCAGGCTCAAGCCGAGCAACAGGCGATAGCTATTGATGCGGTCGACCAGGAAACCACCGTAGACACTGAGTAGCGAACCGACGATCAGCGAACTGCCGATTACCAGGCCGACCTGGGTAATGTCCAAGGCGAAATGGCTGGTGAGGTAGATCACGAGATAAGGAAAAGTGATGGCCTTGGCCAGCGTAAGCAGCAACGTGGCGCACAGCAACAGGTTCACGGTGCGGGGGTAGTTTCTGATGGTGGCAAGCATCCTGCTCTCGTTCTTCAAAGGTAACGCGACTATTGCGGTCGGTTACCTTAACGCAAGAAACATGAAACGAGCAGATGCCCCGGCGGGATTATTTCTTGACTGGCGTAATCTCGAGGATGGTGCCGTTGGTGGTCTTGAGCAGGACGTACTTGTCGCCTACGCGCGCCCACTGGCTTTCTTCTTCGGGCTGCTTGAGGCCGCGCTTTTTCCAATCGCTGATGGCCGACTCCTTGCGCATCAGGATATCCGGAGCGCGGTCGCCTTCTTTCAAATCACGAGCGTTGATGTTTGAAGGTTGCACGGTTTCCTGAGGGGTATCGCCGGCCTGCACTACAGCGCTGACGGAGGAAAAGCTGGCAGCGACCAGCAGGCAAGCGGCTAAGGTTTTCGACTTCATGGGTGCTCCTTCAATTAATGGTGCGTACCCAGATTCCGACCGCGGCGGCGCGTAATCATTCAGCCGTATTTCCCTGTGGCCAGAGATTGCTCCCGCCAGGATGCGCAGCGGCCCCAATCCATTCACCGCATGTTTTCAGTGGGTACGCGGTCGGGCTTTTTGGGGCCGCTTCGCGGCCCAGCGGGAGCAAGCTCCCTCGCCACAGGGGGGTACACCGTTATAGCCAGGCGGCGTCCCAGAGCGAGTAGTCGCCAACATGCTCGACCAGTCCGGCTCGCAGTGGGTTGGCGATGATGTAGCGAGCAGCCTTGATAAGGTCTTCATCGGCCCGCTCCGCACGATCATGATAGCCGTACTGCCAAAAAGCACCGTGCGTGCGACGGGCTCGGTTGATGGTCAGTGTGCTGCGCGACTTCACCCGTTTCATCACTTCAGGCAGCGTCGCGCCTCGCAATTCAAATAACCAGTGAAGGTGGTCCGGCATAATGCCCCAAGCCAGCGAGTTGACCAGTCCAAGGTCATGGGCTCGTTTGAGCTCGGCAACCAATAGCCGCCCCAGGTAAAGATCGGCAAATACCGGGCGACGTTGATAAACCACGGCAGTCACCAAATAAGCTCGACCAGGTTCTGAATAACGGCCACGTCGCAACAAATGAGAGTTGGGCTTGTGAAGCAATCCTTTGCTCCCCTGAATGGTTGAATGGTCCATTCAACCTAGCAGGCACCTGAGATGTCCCTGCCCAATACAGTTTCCCCATATTTCCCAATCCTTTGTGGCGAGGGAGCTTGCTCCCGCTGGGCTGCGCAGCAGCCCCAAAAAGCCACACCGCGCATCCACTGAACGCATGCGGTGAATGGGTTGGGGCCGCTTCGCTGCCCAGCGGGAGCAAGGGTTTGTGCATAGGGTTTGCGAGCGTGAAAATAATCGTGTAATTTTTCATGAAATTATTCGAATTAAATTTCATGAACCAGCAACAAGAACTCGCCACCCTCGCGACCCTGATCCACGACTTGCGCAAGCACAAGAAACTCACCCTGGCGCAATTGGCGCAAAAGATCGAGCGCTCGGTGGGCTTTCTGTCTCAAGTGGAACGTGGGTTGTCGCAACCCACCGTAGCCGACCTGACCGCCATCAGCCACGCCCTCGATGTGCCCACCACCTATTTCTACAGCCTGCCCAAACCCAAGGCGGTGGATTGGGTCACACGCCCCAACGAGCGGCGCACGGTGTATTACGCCAATGGCATCACCGACATCCTGGTGTCGCCGAGCATGAACGGTGCGTTCTCGATGCTTGACAGCCTGTTGGCCCCCGGTGCCAACAGCGGCGAACAGAGCATGAGCGACCGTGCCGAACAGGCCGGATTTGTGCTCGAAGGCGAGTTGACCCTGTGGGTGGATGACGAAGCCGCGCCAGTCACCCTCAGCCCCGGCGACAGTTTCCACCTCGCCAGTTTCGCCCACTGCCGCTACGCCAACCTGACCGACCTGCCCGCCCGCGTCTTGTGGGTTTACAACTAGGAGCTGCACCCGTGAAAAGCCATTCCTCCACGTTGCTGGCCGAAGTACGCAGCTTTCGCCAGAACCACCCCGACGTGCGCTATGTCGACCTGATCGCCCTGGACATTCCCGGGCATTTCTACGGCAAGCGCTACCCGGTGGAGATGCTTGAGAAAGTCGCCGCCGGCAGCCCGCTGAAGCTGCCGCAGAATGCGGTGCTGCTGGGGGCTCAAGGTGGACTGTTCAAGATTGGCGACTACTGCTTCAACGATGGCGACCCGGACGCCAATCGCCGATTGGTGCCCGGCACGCTCAAACCGGTGAACTGGGAGTCGCAGCCATTGGGGCAAATGCTCATCACCTCGGACGGCACCGAAGCGCCCATCGAGTTCGAACCCCGCGAAGTCCTGGCCAAGGTCCTGGAACGCTTGCAGCATCAGGGCATTCATCCCGTGGTGGCGTTTGAGCTGGAGTTCTACCTGTTCGATAAACAGCTGGAAAACGGCCTGCCGCAATTCGCCCGCGACCCGCTCAGTGGGGATGCCGACGACCAGCCCAACCTGCATATCGAACGGCTGTCGCGTTTCAGCGACGTGCTCGACGACATGGCGCAAACCGCCAAGGACCAAGGCATCGACATCACGGTGATCACCGCCGAGATCGGCCCCGGCCAGTTCGAGATCAACTTCGGCCACTGCGATGACGGCCTGCGCGCCGCCGACTGGGCCGCCCTGTTCTGCCGCAGCACCCGTGGCGTTGCGCTCAAGCATGGTTACCGCGCCAGCTTCATGGCCAAACCCTATCTGCAATTTCCCGGCAGCGGCATGCACGTGCATGTCAGCCTTTACGACGCAGCGGGCAATAACTTGCTAGCGGCCCATCAGCAGCAGCCATTGCGCCACGCCGTAGCCGGTTGCCTGGAATTGCTGCCCCACTGCATGCCGATCTTCTCGCCCAACCACAACGCCTTCCGTCGCCTGGGCGGCACGGTCAACGCTGCGACGCGGGCGAGCTGGGGCTTTGAAGACCGCGATGCCTGTGTGCGCATCCCCGAGTCCGACCCGCGCAACCTGCGGATCGAGCACCGCCTGGCCAGCGCCGATGCCAACCCTTACCTGGTGCTGGCGGCAATCCTGGTGGGCCTGGAGCACGGGCTTGAGGCCAAGCGCGAACCCATCGCGCCATTGAACGAAGACCGCAACAGCGGCACCGATTTCCCGGTGGAAATGCTCGACGCCGTGCGTGCCATGCAGCAGCAACCAATACTGCGCGACAAGCTGGGCGCGGAATTTGTCGACGTGTATTGCGAGAACAAACGCCAGGATCACCTGGCCTTTCAACAAGAGATCCATGCGCGAGAATATCGCTGGTTTCTCTGACCCCACCATGGAAATGCAGATGAGCGACCAAGCCGCCCCGGCCCTCAAGGAAATCTTCAACATCGAACGCCTGCAACACATCGCCACCGAAATGACTGTGGTGTACCCGGCGTTCGACGCCAAGGGTTTTCTCCAGCACGCTTGCGTCGGGCTGGCCGAGTTATCGGTGATGCAACGCATGGCCCGGGTCAGCGAGAGCCTGCACGCGGTGATCCCGCTGGATTATGCGCAAACCCTCAAGCTGCTTTACGCTCTGGCACCGCGCATCAACAGCGGCTTTGTCAGCCTGTTCCTGGCGCATTACGTGGCGAGTTATGGCCTGGGTGATTTCAAACGTTCAATGGCCGCGCTGAAGTTTTTCACCACCTTTGGTTCGGCCGAGTTCGCCATTCGCCACTTCTTACTGCACGACTTCGAGCGCACCTTGGCAGTGATGCAGCAATGGTCGCTGGATGGCAACGAACACGTACGCCGCCTGGCCAGTGAAGGCTCACGCCCTCGCCTGCCTTGGTCGTTTCGCCTCGCCAACGTGCAGGCCAACCCCGAGTTATGTGCGTCGATCCTGGATAACCTCAGGGCCGACAGCAGCCTCTATGTGCGCAAGTCGGTGGCCAACCACCTCAATGACATCACCAAGGACCACCCCGGCTGGGTGCTCAACGTGATCGAAGGCTGGAACCTGGCCAACGCCCACACCGCCTGGATCGCTCGCCATGCGTTGCGCAGCTTGATCAAGCAAGGCGACACCCGCGCGCTGACGATCATGGGGGCCGGAGCCAAGGCTGAGGTGACGATCCGTGGACTGAGCGTCACCCCCGCCGTGATCCGATTGGGCGAGCGGATCAATCTGTCATTCCAGCTGGAATCCACCGCCAACCACGCGCAAAAACTGGTGGTGGACTACGCCATCGACTACGTAAAAAGCGCTGGCCACAGCGCATCCAAAGTGTTCAAGCTCAAGGCTTTTACCTTGGGCGCCGGCGAACGGCAGACCATCAACCGCGAGCAGCACATCCGCGAATTGACCACGCGCAAGCACTACCCCGGCACGCATCGGATACATGTTTTGATCAACGGTGAACGCCTGGCCAGTGCAGAGTTCGAACTGCTGAAACCTTGACACAAATCAAACAAAAGGCTCTAGCACGGGCCTTTCAGCCCGATAAATTGTCGAACAATCCTGGCCTTTGCCGTTGAGATCCATTATCATCCGGCGCCTTCTCGCTACCCGCCGGGTAGCTGTTTCAATGTGTCACCCGAGGCGCCCATGTACCGTTTTTCGTTTCACCGCCCTTTGATTGCCATCAGCCTGGGGCTGGTTTCCCATTCCGTCAGCGCAGCCCTGCAACCCATAGCCGAAGCCCCGCTGGCCAGTGACACCGAGCTGCACTGCCACTTCAACCGCGACGCCAGCACAGACTGCACCACCACTTACCGCTACACGATCCTCAAGGCCAACGGCCGCGAAATGCTTTCGCGCATCGACTTCGACTACTCCGAAGCCGACACCTTTGAAGTGGTCAGCGCTCAATCCACCCAGCCTGGCGCCAAGCCCGTCGCCCTGGCCGCCACGCAAATCGATACCCGCAGCGCACCCAACCCGGACCAAGGCTTCAGCCGCGACAAGCAAACCTCCCTGGCCTTCCCCAACCTGCGCGTGGGCACGCAGATCCGCTACACGGTACGCCAGCATTACCCGGCCAAACCGCTGATGACTCAGTTCCACTATGTGCTCAAGTTCGGGCCCAGCTCAGCCCGTCGCGATCGCTTCAAGGCGCGCTTTACCGCCGAACGACCGATGCAGTGGCGCAGCGAATTGTTCGACGGTTTCAAGGTAACGCCTTCGAGCAACGGCAAGACCCTGGATGTGGTGCAAAAAGCCCCGACCTACCTCAACTACATCAATGAATCCTCCGCTGCCACCCTGCTGCGCGTCCCACGCCTGGAAGTGGGGAGCGCCGTGGACCGCCAGGCGTACTTCGGTGATTTCGCCCAGCGTTACAACCAGATCCTCGGCGCCACCCTGCCGGCGCAAGCCGCCGCCGCCGTGGCCGCCGCACGCAGCCTGGCGCCAGCTGAGCAAGTCGCGGCAATGATGCAGCACATCAATGATCACTACCGCTACCTGGGTGACTGGCGCGCGACCGAGCGCGGCTATGTGCCGTTCAGCCTGGCGGAAATCGAGCAGCACGGCTACGGCGACTGCAAGGACCTGGCGACGCTGCTGACGGCCATGCTCAAGGCCAGTGGCATCAAGGCTGAGACCGCGTGGGTCAGCCGTGGCGACGTGGTCGATGCCCTGCTGATTCCTGGCACCCAGGCGCCGAACCACGCCATCGTGCGTGCCGAAGTGAATGGCCAGGTGTGGTGGCTTGACCCGACCAACCCGGTCTTCGCCCCTGGCCAGACCATGCCCGATATTCAGGACCGCTGGGTATTGGTCAACGATGCGCAGGGCCAGGTGCGCGAAGAACACATCCCACTGGAGCGCCCCGAAGTCTCGATACGCCTGGACAAACAGGTGCAGTACGGCAAAGAGGGAGATGGCGCGGTCAAGGCGACTATTACCTTCAGCCGCCTGCCGCTGATGCAACTGAGCGTCGCAGACCGCCAGCAAGGCACCACCGCCACCGACCAGAACATCTGCGCCAACTTCGGCAACGATATCAGCGACTGCCAGATCACCCGCGAACCCACCCGCTTTGTGGTACATGACGGCTACAGCGTCACCGCCCGCATGAACGATCAGCGCGCCCTGGAAAAACTGGCCAATGACTATGTCTACACCGACCCGTCCTTGAAAGACCGCTGGGAGGGCTACATCAACTATCGCCGCCAGGGGCAACAGGCCGACCTTTACCTGGGCAATCCTGAAACCTATGACTACACCTACACCCTGGCAGGCGGGAAGATGGAAAAAGCCATCCCCGGCTGCAAGGTACGCTCGCCCTGGTACGACCTCGACCTGGACGGAAAACTGGAGGACGGCTCGCTGCGCTATCACTATCGCCTGAGCCAGAAAAAGCGCTGGCTGACCCATGCCGAAGTCACCAGCGATGCGTTCGGAAAGATGATTGAAGAGGCCCGGGCCTGTGCCGAGCAGGTGCATCAGGTAGTAAAGCTCTAGACTGTCCCTGACACACCACGATCCAAATGTGGGAGCTGGCTTGCCTGCGATGATGGCCGGTCAGCTTGCCCATCGGTGACTGACACACCGCCATCGCAGGCAAGCCAGCTCCCACATTTTAATCCGTGTGTGTCAGCGGGACTCGCCGAGCAACAAGCCCTGCTCCCTTGCGCACAGCTCCACCACATAATCCCACAACACCCGCAACCGCACCGACTTGTGCAGCTCCCGGCGCGAACTGATCCAATAGCTGCGCTGGATACCCTCCGCCGGTAGCAACGGCACCAACTCTCCATCCCCAGCCGCCATGAAACATGGCAACACCGCAATGCCCAACCCCGAACGCGCCGCCTGGTGCTGGGCGATCACGCTGGTGCTGTGGAACACCACCCGGGGGCTACGGCAGAAGCTGTTGAGGAACTTCAATTCCTGGCTGAACAGCAGGTCATCGACATAATCGATCCAGGCATGGGCAGAGAGGTCTTCACGTTTTTCGATGGGCGGGTTACGCGCCAGGTAGGCACGGCTGGCGTACAGCGCCAGACGATAATCGGTGAGTTTGCGCGTCACCAGTTGATCGGCGCTGGGGCGTTCCAAGTGAATGCTGATCTCCGCTTCGCGATTGAGGATGCTGACGAAACGCGGCACCGCGACCAGCTCCACCTCCAAACCTGGATAGCGTTCAAACAACCCGCCCATGCGTGCGGCCAGAAACATCACGCCCAGCCCTTCGGCTACACCAAGGCGAATCTTGCCCAGGGGCGCCGCAGAGTGGGTGAGCTCGTCTTCGGCCAGCAGTGCCACGTTTTCCATAGCTTCGGCATGTTTGAGCAATGCTTCGCCGGCAGGCGTCAGTTCATAGCCCTGGGCGTGCTGCACGAACAGCGCCGTGCCGAGGCTTTTCTCGATGGCGTCGATGTGCCGCGCCACGGTGGCATGCGTGGTTTTCAGGCGTTGGGCGGCGGTGAGCAGGCGGCCACTGCGCTGCAACTCGAGAAAAAACCGCAGGTCATTCCAGTCGAACATATCGCCTCCAGAGCCTGGGCCCGCCGGCGTTGTTTAAAAACGCACAGCGGGTGGGTAAAAACTAACATTTTTAAGACGAAAACTAACAACTAGGATGGGCCCAATAAGAAAAACAAGCGAGACCCCAGATGCCCAATGCAACTGCTGAATACGATTACATCGTCGTCGGCGCCGGCCCTGCCGGATGCCTGCTGGCCAATCGTCTGTCCGCCAACCCGGCTCACCGTGTCCTGCTGCTGGAAGCCGGTGGCCGCGACAACTACCCCTGGATCCATATCCCCGTCGGCTATCTGTTCTGCATCGGCAACCCACGCACCGACTGGTGCTTCAAGACCCAACCCCAAGCCGGCCTGCAGGGGCGCGCCTTGAGTTACCCACGGGGCAAAGTGCTGGGCGGCTGCTCGTCCATCAACGGCATGATCTACATGCGCGGCCAGGCCCAGGACTACGATGGCTGGGCGGCGGCGGGCAACGCGGGCTGGGCTTGGAAAGACGTACTGCCGCTGTTCAAACAGAGCGAAAACCATTTTGCCGGCGGCTCTGAATTCCACAACGAGGGCGGTGAGTGGCGCGTCGAGCAACAACGCTTGTCGTGGCCGATCCTCGATGCGTTTCGTGAGGCGGCTGCCCAAAGCGGCATCGCCAATATCAATGACTTCAACCAGGGCGACAACGAGGGCTGCGGTTACTTCCAGGTCAACCAGAAAGCCGGAGTGCGCTGGAATGCGGCCAAGGCGTTCCTCAAGCCGATCCGCCAGCGCCCCAACCTCACCGTGCTGACTGAGGTAGAGGTTGAGCGTGTGCTACTGGAAAACGGTCGTGCCTCGCAGGTACTGGGACGCCAACACGGCCAGGCACTGAGCTGGAAGGCGCGCAAAGAGATCGTACTGTGCGCCGGCTCGGTGGGTTCGCCGGGCATTCTGCAACGCTCAGGGATCGGCCCTTCCCATGTGCTCAAGCCGCTGGGCATCAACGTGGTGCACGAGCTGCCAGGCGTTGGCGGCAACCTGCAAGATCACCTGCAACTGCGCCTGATCTACAAGCTGGAAAATGCCCGCACCCTGAACCAGATCGCCGGCACATTGTGGGGCAAGATGGGCATGGGCCTGCGCTACCTGTACGACCGCAGCGGCCCGCTGTCGATGGCGCCCAGCCAGCTTGGCGCGTTTGCCCGCTCCGGCCCGGAGCAGACCTCGGCCAACCTGCAATACCATGTGCAGCCACTGTCCCTGGAACGCTTTGGCGAACCGTTGCACGGCTTCCCGGCGTTTACCGCATCGGTCTGCGACCTGCGCCCGCAAAGTCGCGGCCGGGTGGATATCCGTTCGACCAACCCGGCGGATGCGCCGCTGATACAGCCTAATTACCTCAGCCACCCCGAAGACTTGCGCGTGGCCGCCGACGCTATTCGCCTGACCCGGCGCATCGTCGCCGCTCCGGCCCTGAGCCAGTTCAAACCGGTGGAATACCTGCCCGGCGAAGCCCTGCAAACTGAAGAACAACTGCACGAGGCCGCTGCACGGATCGGCACCACGATTTTCCACCCGGTGGGCACCTGCCGCATGGGCGATGACAAAGACGCGGTGGTCGACAGCCAGCTGCGCGTACACGGCATTCCCGGCCTGCGCATTGCCGATGCGTCGATCATGCCGCGCATCACCTCCGGCAATACCTGCTCACCCACGCTGATGATCGCGGAGAAGGCCGCGCAGCTGATCCTGTCCCCAAACACTGTAGGAGCGAGCTTGCTCGCGAAAAACCCAACGGCACCGCGCACTACAAGGCACCCCGCGTAATCATTAACGATATTGAAGACGTTGAAAAAATAGCGGCGCCGAGGTCAGCGCCGACAGTGGAACAACAATAAATAATCACTGTGAGGGACACCCGATGTCAGAACATGCTCAACCCCTGGGCTCGGCGGCCAGTGCAAGTACCGCCAACGAATCAAGAAAGGTCATCTTCGCCTCCTCCTTGGGGACGGTGTTCGAGTGGTATGACTTTTTCCTCTACGGCGCCCTGGCGGCGGTGATCAGCAAGCAGTTCTTTGCCGGGGTCAACGACACCACGGCGTTTATCTTTGCCTTGATGGCCTTTGCCGCAGGCTTTGTAGTGCGGCCATTCGGTGCGCTGGTGTTCGGCCGGCTGGGCGATATGATCGGGCGCAAGTACACCTTCCTCGTGACCATCATCCTGATGGGCGTGGCAACCTTCTGCGTCGGGTTGCTGCCGACCTACGCCAGCATCGGCATCGCTGCGCCGATCATCCTCATTGTGCTGCGCATGCTGCAGGGCCTGGCGCTGGGCGGTGAGTACGGTGGCGCTGCTACCTACGTGGCCGAGCATGCGCCACCGGGCAAGCGCGGCCTGCACACCAGCTGGATTCAATCCACCGCCACCCTCGGCCTGCTGCTGTCGCTGCTGGTGGTGCTGGCCTGCCGTTACTTCACCGGCGATCAGTTCGAAGTGTGGGGCTGGCGCATTCCGTTCCTGTTTTCCATCGTGCTGCTGGGCATCTCGACCTGGATCCGCATGAGCCTGCACGAGTCGCCCGCCTTCTTGAAGATGAAAGAGGAAGGCAAGGCCTGCAAGGCGCCGATTCGCGAGTCCTTCGGCAAATGGGAAAACCTCAAGGTGGTGCTGATCGCGCTGTTCAGCATCAACGGCGGGCAGGCGGTGACCTTCTACGCGGCGCAGTTTTATGTGCTGTTCTTTCTCACCCAGTTCCTGCGCATGGACCCAGCCCTGGCCAATATGCTGTTGATCATCAGCGTGGTGATCGGCGCGCCGTTCTTTATCCTGTTTGGCTGGCTGTCGGACAAGGTCGGGCGCAAGCCGGTGCTGATGCTCGGCCTGCTGTTGGCGACCGCGCTGTACTTCCCGATCTTCAAGGGCCTGGCGCACTACACCAACCCCGCAATGGACCAGGCCAGCCGACAGGCGCCGATCACCGTACTGGCCGACCCGGCCACCTGCACCTTCCAGTTCGACCCGGTGGGCAAAGCTCGTTTTGACAGCCCCTGCGACAAGGTCAAGACCTTCTTGGTCAAACAGGGTCTGCCCTACAGCAGCGCCGCCGCCCCTGCGGGCAGCCCGGTGCAAGTGAGCGTGGGCGATGTGCGTATCGACGGCTTTGATGAAGCGGCCCTGCGTGGCGCCGTGGCCCTGGCCGGTTACCCGTCATCGGCGGATGTGGCCCAGGTCAACAAGCTGATGGTGGTGGTGCTGATCGTGGTGCTGATCTTCATCGCTGCTATGTGCTACGGGCCGTTGGCAGCGCTGATGGTTGAGCTGTTTCCGACGCGCATCCGCTACACCTCGATGTCCCTGCCCTACCACATCGGTAACGGCTGGTTTGGCGGGTTCCTGCCGACGGTGTCGTTTGCCTTGGTGGTGTACACCGGCGATATCTTCTATGGGTTGTGGTACCCGGTGGTGGTGACGGGCGTGAGCCTGATCGTCGGGTTGTTCTGCCTCAAGGAAACCCGGCACGTGGATATCGAAAACAACTGATACCTCTGCCCTGTGGGAGCGAGCTTGCTCGCGAAGAACCTGAGAGCAACGCGGGGCACCAGGCGCCCCGCGTCATCGTTAACGACCTTCGCGAGCAAGCTCGCTCCTACAGCGGCGTATGGCACCCACACAAATTGCTGTACATCCATACAGATAATGGTTGCTCAAACCCCTTCAAATAAGCATCCTGCAAGGCATCAACCCGATCTGATGTGATGACCATGCGGCTGTACCTCTGTGAAAAACCCTCCCAGGCCAAGGATATCGCGGCCGTGCTCGGCGCCAGCCGCCGTGGCGATGGGTGCTGGCTGGGTAATGGAGTCACGGTCACCTGGTGCATCGGCCACCTGCTGGAAACCGCCCCGCCCGACGCCTACGACGCCAAATACAAACGCTGGGTGCTGGCTGACCTGCCGATCGTCCCGGATAAATGGAAGATGCTGGTCAAGCCCAAGACCGCCAGCCAATACAAGGCCGTCAAGCGCTTGCTGGGGGAAGCCCAGGAACTGGTGATCGCCACCGACGCCGACCGTGAAGGCGAGATGATCGCCCGTGAACTGGTGGAACACTGCCGCTACCGCGGGCCGATCCAGCGGTTGTGGCTGTCGGCACTTGACGACGCCTCCATTCGCAAGGCCTTGGCGGCGCTCAAACCCGGTGCAGAAACCTTCAGCCTGTATCACTCGGCCCTGGGGCGCTCGCGCGCCGACTGGCTGATAGGTATGAACATGAGCCGCCTGTTTACCCTGCTGGGGCGCCAATCCGGTTACCAGGGCGTACTCCCGGTAGGCCGGGTGCAAACCCCGACCCTGCGCCTGGTGGTGGACCGTGATCGCAGCATTGCCGACTTCGTGCCGGTGGCCTACTGGGCCATTGATGTCGACCTGCGCCACGAGCACATGACCTTCACCGCCCAATGGCGCGCCCCTGAGGATGCCTGTGACGACCAGGGCCGTTGCCTCAACCCGCAACTGGCGCGGGACACCGCCGACGCCATGCTCAACGCCGCCACGGCGCGGCTGGTGAAGCTGCGTACCGAGCGCATGCGCGAAGTGGCGCCCCTGCCCTTCGACCTCGGCACCTTGCAGGAGATCTGTTCGAAGAAGCTCGGCCTGGGTGCCCAGGAAACCCTGGATATCGCCCAATCCCTGTACGAAACCCACAAGGCCATCACCTACCCGCGCAGCGATTGCGGCTACCTGCCATTGAGCCAGCACAGTGAAGCGCCGAAGATCCTTGCGGCGCTGGGCCGTGCGGACACGGCGGTCAACGAGCTGATGTCGCACATCGACCCTCGGCGCCGTTCGCGGGCCTGGAACGACGCGAAAGTCAGCGCCCACCACGGCATCATCCCCACCGGAGCCGGCAAGGAGGTCAGCCAACTGACCGGCAAGCACCGTGCGGTCTATACGCTGATTCGTGCGCGCTACCTGGCGCAGTTCCTGCCCAACCATGAATACGACCGCACCCAGGCCGATTTCGACTGTGCCGGCCAGGCGTTGCGCGCGGTGGGCAAAGTCATTATTGAACCGGGCTGGAAACGCGCCTTGCCCGAAGCGCTGGCACCCGCCAAAGGTCGCGAAGCGCCTGCGCCCCAAGCTTTGCCGACGCTGGTGCAGGGCCACGACTATGCCGTGGCCAAGGTCAACCTCAAAGACCTGTGGACCCAGCCGCCCAAGCCCTTTACCGAAGGCGACCTGATCAAGGCCATGAAAAACGTCGCCAAGCTGGTGGAGGACCCGTTGCTCAAGCAAAAACTCAAGGACACCACTGGCATCGGCACCGAGGCCACCCGCGCCGGGATCATCCAGGGCTTGCTGGATCGCGGTTATCTGGTGAAAAACGGCAAGGCCCTGTCGGCAACCCCGGCCGCGTTCAGCCTGATCGACGCGGTGCCCCGCGCCATCGCCGACCCCGGCACCACCGCCATCTGGGAACAGGCACTGGACATGGTGCAAAGCGGCGAAATGAGCCTGGAGGAATTCGTCGCCAAGCAAGCGGCTTGGATGAGCAAGCAGGTGGCACGCTGTAACGGCATGCGCATGACTATCACTGGCCCCGCCAGCCCGGCTGGCCGAGGTGCGACGCCGTGGAAAAAGAAGCGCAAGGCCGCCCCACGTAAAGCTGGCACCAGCCCCAAGCGCGGAAAAAAGCCGGCAAATGCGGGATAAATACCAAAAAAGACTGGCACATGACGTTTTTCGACAGGTTTAACGCCGCATTGGCCCTTGCTCCGGCGGGTTCGGTCTAGGATTCTGTAGGGGATCTGGACTACCAACAACAACACCGGAGTGGCCGCCATGAAGACCGTTGCACAACTGCTGAAAGCCAAGGACCAGAAAAACCAGGACGTCCACACGATCAAATGGGACCACACCGTATTTGAAGCGCTGGTGCGGATGTCGGAGAAAAACGTCGGTGCCTTGCCAGTGGTCAGGGATGACGTGGTGGTCGGCATCATCAGTGAACGGGATTACGCACGTAAAATCATGCTCAAGGGCCTCTCGTCAGTTACCACCAAGGTCCATGAGGTGATGAGCTCGCCGGTGATCACTGTGGATACTCACAAGAGTGTCGAGGAATGCATGAACATCATGACCGACAGTCACCTGCGCCACCTGCCGGTGGTCGAAGACGGCAAACTGCTGGGCCTGCTGTCTATCGGTGACCTGGTCAAGGAAGCAATTGCCGAACAAGCGGCCTTGATCCAGCAACTGGAACAGTACATCCGCGGCGAATAGGGGGAACCCATGCTCGACACGCTGGACCATCAGGAAGACCACCTCGATACTCTGCACCGGGCCATGTCCGGCCGGCGTTTCCTGGTGCTGACCGGCGCAGGGATAAGTACATCTTCGGGTATCCCGGATTACCGGGACGGGGAAGGTGTACGCCGGGGCAAGCCACCGATGATGTACCAGGAGTTCCTCGCCACTCCCGAGGCGCGGCGCCGCTACTGGGCGCGGGCGATGCTGGGGTGGCCACGGGTGCGCATTGCCCAGCCGAACAAGGCCCACCTGGCGCTCGCGACGCTGCAGCACCGTGGCCATATCAGCGGGCTGATCACGCAGAACGTCGACACCCTGCATGACCAGGCCGGCAGCCAGGATGTGATCGAGCTGCATGGCAGCTTGCATCGGGTGCTGTGCCTGGATTGCCAACTGCGCAGCGAGCGCGACGTGATCCAGCGGCAGATGGAGGTCGATAACCCGCACATGGCACAGGTTCATGCGGTGCAAGCGCCGGATGGCGACACCTTGCTTGATCCGGCGTTTGAACAGCACTTCCAGGTACCCCGCTGCCCGCACTGCAATGGCGAACGGCTGAAACCGGATGTGGTGTTCTTTGGCGAAAACGTCGCGCCGGCGACGGCGCTCAAGGCAATGACGGCGGTAGAGCATGCCGAAGGGCTGTTGGTGGTGGGGTCGTCGCTGATGGCCTATTCGGCGTTTCGCCTGTGCAAGGCGATGGTTGAACAGGGTAAGCCGGTGATTGCCATCAACCTGGGCAAGACTCGGGGGATGAGTTGTTGCAGGTGAAGATCCAGGCGTCTTGCGAGCAACTGTTACCCTTATTGACCGAGAGATTGAGATAGCGACACATCAACATGTGGGAGCTGGCTTGCCTGCGATAGCAGTGTGTCAGGCATACATGTACCCACTGACGCACCGCCATCGCAGGCAAGCCAGCTCCCACAGGGTTCGGCGTAAATCCGCCACCAAAATCCCGCGACCCACCGCACAGAAAATGACGCCCAAGTCACGTTTTCGCGTATTCCCCCGTCCCCACGGCAATTTATGTAGTGAGCAAAAATAATCACTACATAACCGTTGACGTAACCTTTTTGTCCTTGCATGATCTAGACGTCTCCCGGATCGGGAGCGTTGGTAACAAGCGTTTTGAACAGGCTCGTCTGACCGCCGAGCTGTTTTTCCGGATGTGCACTGCCCACAAGGCAGATCGATGAAGCTGACCGGCCCCGGAAGGGGCAGGTACAAGGCGCTCAAACGCGGCTTGTCTTCGCAATCAGAGCATTGCGTAGCAGTTCATCAGCAAGACTACATGCATCAGCTTCAAGACCCTGCCCGCATTCGGCAGCCCGTCGCTGACGCCCGGTTTTAGTGACCGGAGACAACTTACTGGTATTAACGAATCAACTGATAGATCGCCAACTGGTCAAGGGGCTTACACATGAATCTGAACAACCAACCAACTATCGATGAATTGGCTGAGATGTTCGCAGCGCAGAAAGACACACTCGACGACCATATCCTGTGGATTGGCAAATCGGGCGAAGTGCAAATTGACTGCCTGGCGCCCCATACCGAAGAAGCCGAGTTTGACCGTAACAACCGTGAGCTGGCGGCGCGCCTGAAGATGTACCGCCGTGGCCAGGGTTATGTCGGCAAGAAGGCCGCCGCTGATCGCAACTTTATCGAGCAAGTGTTCGACACACTTAACAATGCCTGGGCGTCTTTCAAAGACAGCTCGCAAGTTAAAGTGATCGACCGTTACTACTAAGTAGTACTCAATCAATGTGGGAGTTGGCTTGCCAGCTCCCACATTTGTATTTACTGATTTAAAAAGTTGGAAACCTGCCCTTCCCCGCCTCATCCCGAAAGATATCAAACAGCACCTGCGCCGCCGCCGACAGTTCATGCCCCGGCTTGGTCAGCACCCCAATTGGTCGCTCGATCACCGGGCCAGTCAAGGTAATGCAATGGGCTCCCGCCTCCTCCATCTGCCTGGCGCATAACGCTGGCACTGCACTAACCCCCAAACCGCTGGCAACCATCTTGCCCACCGTCGCCAGTTGATGGCTTTCCAAGGCAACGGGCAGTTTCATCTGCAAGGCACCGAGGTGTTCTTCCAGCATCACTCGCACAGTGGAAGGCCGCTGCAGGGTGATGAACGGCTGCTCCAACAAGGCTTTCCAGTCGATTTCAGCACGCTGTGCCAAGGGTGAATCCCCCGGGACCACGGCGACAAAGCGATCCAGGTACAACGGCGTGAACGCCAATGACGAACCATCGGACGGCTCGAACGCCACCCCCAGCTCCACCTGACGGTCGCGCACCATCTCCAGCACCTGTTCATTGATCAGGTCATGCACCGTCACGTTCACCTGGGGGTAACGGGCGCGGAATATCTTCAGGATCGGCGGCAACAGGTTGCCGGCGAACGACGGCATAGCGGCCACCGTGACGCGGCCGCGTTGCAAAGTAAAACGCTGGCGCAGTTCGTCTTCGGCATTGTCCCAATCGGCAATCAACCGGCGGGCCAGGGGCAGCAGGGACTCGCCTTCAGGGGTCAACGCGACGTTACGGGTATTACGGCTGAACAGGCGCCCGCCCAAGCCTTCTTCCAGGCCCTTGATGGTCAAGCTCAACGCTGACTGGGAGAGGTGCAAACGCTCGCAGGCCGCGGCAAAACTCAGGCTTTGCGCGACGGCGAGAAAGGCACGCATCTGTTTAACGGTCATGACACAGCTCCGGACGACGATTGGACTATGCTGTTTTCTAAATCAATCAACCTTAAAAAACAACTTAACAAATCAATCCACTGGCGCAACACTCAACTCACTGGCTGGACCACAAACAATAAAAGAGGTGCATATGGCAGGTTTCGATAAACGCGTGGCGTCCTATGAAGAAGCGCTGGCAGGCCTGGAAGACGGCATGACCGTGCTCTCCGGTGGTTTTGGTCTGTGTGGCATTCCGGAAAACCTCATTGCCGAAATCAAGCGCAAAGGCACCCGCGACCTGACGGTGGTTTCCAACAACTGCGGCGTCGATGGCTTCGGCCTGGGCGTGCTGCTGGAACAGAAGCAGATCAGCAAAGTGATCGCTTCCTACGTGGGTGAAAACGCCCTCTTCGAGAAACAACTGCTCAGCGGCGAGATTGAGGTGGTGCTTACCCCTCAAGGCACCCTGGCAGAAAAAATGCGCGCAGGCGGTGCCGGCATTCCGGCCTTCTTTACCGCCACTGGCGTCGGCACCCCCGTTGCCGAAGGCAAGGAAACCCGCGAATTCAAGGGCCGCCCGTATCTGATGGAAGAGTCCATCACCGGCGACTTTGCCATCGTCAAAGGCTGGAAAGCCGACCACTTCGGTAACGTTATCTACCGTCACACCGCCCAGAACTTCAACCCGCTGGCCGCCACCGCCGGCAAGATCACCGTGGTCGAAGTCGAGGAAATCGTCGAACCGGGCGAGCTGGACCCGGCGCAGATCCACACCCCTGGCATCTACGTCGACCGGATCATCTGCGGCACCTTCGAAAAGCGCATTGAACAGCGCACCGTCCGCAAATAATCCCCGTCCAGAACAACAAGAGGAAACAATCATGGCGCTTACCCGCGAACAAATGGCTCAACGCGTTGCCCGCGAGATGCAGGACGGTTACTACGTGAACCTCGGTATTGGCATTCCGACCCTGGTGGCCAACTACATCCCCGACGGCATGGAAGTGATGCTGCAATCGGAAAACGGCCTGCTTGGCATGGGCCCGTTCCCAACCGAAGAAACCATCGACGCCGACATGATCAACGCCGGCAAGCAGACCGTCACCGCACGCATCGGCGCCTCGATCTTCTCTTCCGCCGAGTCGTTCGCGATGATTCGCGGTGGGCATGTCGACCTCACCGTACTGGGCGCATTCGAAGTGGACGTACAGGGCAACATCGCTTCGTGGATGATCCCCGGCAAGCTGGTCAAGGGCATGGGCGGTGCCATGGACCTGGTGGCCGGCGCAGAAAACATCATTGTGATCATGACTCACGCATCCAAAGACGGTGAGTCCAAGTTGCTCAGCCAATGCAGCCTCCCGCTGACCGGTGCCAACTGCATCAAGCGTGTGCTCACGGATCTGGCGTACCTGGAAATCGAAAATGGCGCTTTTGTCCTCAAGGAACGCGCACCTGGCGTCAGCGTTGAAGAGATTGTGAGCAAGACCGCCGGTAAACTGATCGTCCCGGACCACGTTCCAGAAATGCACTTCCAGTGAGGACAGATTCCATGCAAGACGTCGTGATTGTTGCTGCCACCCGCACCGCCGTGGGCAGCTTCCAAGGTTCGCTGGCGAACATTCCGGCCCCGGAACTGGGCGCCGCCGTGATCCGTCGCCTGCTGGAGCAGACCGGCCTGGACCCGGCGCAAGTGGATGAGGTGATCCTCGGCCAGGTGCTCACCGCAGGCAGCGGCCAGAACCCGGCGCGCCAGGCTTCGATCCTTGCCGGCCTGCCCCATGCCGTGCCGAGCCTGACTCTGAACAAGGTCTGCGGTTCGGGCCTCAAGGCCCTGCACCTGGGCGCCCAGGCCATTCGTTGCGGCGACGCCGAGGTGATCATTGCCGGTGGCATGGAGAACATGAGCCTGGCCCCGTACGTACTGCCTGCCGCACGCACCGGGTTGCGCATGGGCCACGCGAAGATGATCGACAGCATGATCACCGACGGCCTGTGGGATGCGTTCAACGATTACCACATGGGCCTCACCGCCGAGAACCTGGTGGACAAGTACGGCATCAGCCGCGAAGCCCAGGACGCCTTTGCCGCCGCCTCCCAGCAAAAAGCTGCCGCCGCTATCGAAGCCGGACGCTTTGCCGATGAGATCACACCGATCCTGATTCCCCAGCGCAAAGGCGACCCGGTGGCCTTCGCCGTGGACGAACAACCCCGCGCCGGCACCACCGCCGAATCCCTGGCCAAGCTCAAGCCTGCGTTCAAGAAAGACGGCAGCGTCACCGCCGGCAACGCCTCCAGCCTGAACGACGGCGCTGCGGCCGTGCTGCTGATGAGCGCCGACAAAGCCAAGGCACTCGGCCTGCCCGTACTGGCGCGTATCGCCAGCTACGCCAACGCGGGCGTCGACCCGGCCATCATGGGCATCGGCCCGGTCTCGGCCACCCGCCGCTGCCTGGACAAGGCCGGCTGGCAGCTTGCGGACCTGGACCTGATCGAGGCCAACGAAGCCTTCGCCGCGCAATCACTGGCGGTGGGCAAAGAGCTGGAGTGGGACGCGCAGAAGGTCAACGTCAACGGCGGCGCCATCGCCATCGGCCACCCGATCGGTGCTTCAGGCTGCCGCGTACTGGTGACCCTGCTGCACGAAATGATCAAGCGCGATGCCAAGAAAGGTTTGGCAACGCTGTGCATCGGCGGCGGCCAAGGTGTCGCCCTGGCGCTCGAACGCAACTGAATCGGATCGCTATTGTGGCGAGGGAGCTTGCTCCAGTTGGGCTGCGTAGCAGCCCCACGCCAATAGAGCAACATAGAAAAGGCCTGGCTCCACGAAAAGCCAGGCCTTTTCTTTTATCGATCCCCCTGAATGAACTCGATCAAAATGTGGGAGCTGGCTTGCCTGCGATAGCGGTCTATCAGTCAGACCATTGCTAACTGACACACCGCTATCGCAGGCAAGCCAGCTCCCACATTTGATCTCACTGCCTGTCAGCTTGCGGCACCGCGAACACCGCGCTCGCCCGCAGCACCACCCGCTCCACCACCTGCAAACTCAACGTGGCGAACGCCATCTGCCGTCCGCGCTTGTGGCTTTCCAGACGCACCACCATCCACTCCCCTACCTGCACGGCGCCCAGGTAATCCACGGTCATGCTGGCGGTAATCAACGGCAACGGCGGCTCACTGGAAAACGCCATGGCGTACCCCATGCCGATATCGGCCAGCGTCGCCAGCACCCCGCCATGTACCGTACCGCGCCCATTGGCGTGACGATGATCGGCGCGCAAGCCGACTTCCAATTGCAAACCTTCGCCACGGCAATACGCCGGGCCGAGCAGTTCCAGCAACGGACTGCTGCGCGGCAACGGGACAAAGCCTTGGGGGACAGTCTGAGCGTTCATGGCGGATGCTTCCCTGGGGTGAGGCCTGAGGTGTACGCCAGCCCCGACCCGGCAGCCACCACCATCAGCCGGGCAAATCCCGGGCAATGCTTTGCGTTAATGGGCCAGACCCGCTTTAATCTCGGCCAATTTCTCCTGCACATTTCAAGGAAACGCCATGCGCCACCTGGACGGCAACTCCCACCCGCTTCGCGCGCCGCTGTTGATCTTGCTCGCCGGCCTGGCCTTGGCCGGTTGTTCCCCCACGGACCACTCTCGCGCCACCGTCATCAATGGCGAACAGGGCAAGGCCGGGGCGCAACTGGCCTATGAGCATGAATTGACCCTGGCCCTGCCCGGCGCCCTGCTTGCGCCGCGTATGCAGGCCACTCGTGAGGTGTGTGAAACGGCGCGCTTTGGTGCCTGCAATATCCTGGGCATTACCGAAGACGGCCAGGGTGGCCAGATCATCCTGCGAATCGCGCCCACGGGTGTGGAGCCGATGGTCGCCCTGGCGGCCGAAGGCGGTAAGCTCGGCCAGCGCATCACCACTGCCGAAGACCTGGCCGATGCCGTGGCGGATGTGCGCCGTCGCCAGGACCGCCTGCAAGCCCAGCAGCAACGCCTCGATGAACTGGCCAAGCGCAAGGACATCACCGTCAGCGACCTGATCGTCCTGAGCAAAGAGCAAGCCGGCATTGAAAACGAGCTGCAGGAACTGGCCCAGGTTGCCGCCGGCCAGCAACGCCGCCTCGACACCAACCGCATGACCTTGAACTTCCGCTCCTCGGACGGCGCCAACCAGGTGTCAAGGTTCACCCGGATGTTCAGCAACCTGGGAGACAACCTGGTGAACGGCACCGCAGACGCCCTGGAACGTGCCAGCTATGTGCTGCCCTTCGTGATCCTGGCGTTCCCGGTGGTGTGGTTGTGGGTGGGCTTGTGGCGCCGGTTCGTCAAGCGCCGCAGTTGATCAACGCTTCATGCAGCGCTGGTAGCGCTCATCCACACGCTTGGCAAACCAGGCCGTGGTCAGGTTGCGGGTGATCTTCGGGCTCTTGAGCACAATACCCGGCAGGATCGCCCGTGGCAGCGGCTTGCCGGCCGCCTGGTCAGCCAAGGCGAAGACGCGCTTGTACAAGGTGGTGTCCTCGAAATCCAACTGCTCGCCCTGCTCCAGTTGGCTGCGGATGCTCGGGTTGCGCATATCCAACTTCGCCCCCAGTGAACGCACCGCCAGCTCGGTGGTGCCGGGCAACAATGAGCCATAGCGGATCAAATCCCCATCCAGCGCCAGCTCTTTGCCTGAAACACGGCTGACCGCGGCCTGGAACGCGGCATTGCGGCTGGCGTACCAACCGGCGTTGAAATCGGCAAAGCGGTACAGCGGCTGATCGTAGCTCACCGGGTAACCGAGCAAGTGGGCGATGCCGAAGTACATGCCGCCGCGACGGGTGAACACTTCGCGGCGAATCGTGCCGTCCACCGTGTAGGGATAACCCCGCGCCTGTTTCTGCGCAAAGTCGATACTGACCTGCATGGGGCCAGCAGTGTGTACCGGGTTGAACCCGCCAAACAGCGTATTGCCCAGGGGCACCATGCTGATGAAGTCGTCAAAAATCGCGCTCAGGTCCTTTTCCGTACGGGCGGCATTCAAACGGTCGGCGTAGGTTTTGCCGGTGGGCGAGCGCAGTTGCAAGGCGCTGCGCACCACGAATGCCGGCACGTGCACCTTGCCGGCGCGGCGCAGGATTTCATCCTGGGCGATCTTGCCCATGCCCGGCACTGGCGGGTCGACCTGATAGGTGGACTCCTGCTCCGTCACCGCCAGCACCGCACAGATGTTTTCGGTGCTGGGGTAGATTTTCTGGGTGTCGAACGCGGTGTAGATGTCCTGGGCCCAGCCGTTGCGGTCCGCGACCTTGGCCGGCAGCAGGCGCACGATCTGCGCCTTCACCTCGGCTTCACTGCGCTCGGGCTGCTGGGGGCCACGGGAAGTTGAGCACCCGGCCAGTACCAGTAAAGGAATAAGGCAGAGCAGCAGACGCGTTGAATACATGAGGCTTCCTTGGTTAACGACGGGCCGGGCAGTGCTGATATCGACAGGTAAGTCTAACCGGGGTTCGTCGGCATGCCGAACCCAGTGCGTGGCAGTAACTGAAACATCCCACACAACTGCCGGATAAGCTCTACTCCTCACCCCGGCAAACCTCTGCAAAGTCCCTCGCCTGATCAAACAGTGCGAGGGAGTGCAGATGGTTTTTTTCGTGACGCGTGCGGTTGACGGGGCCGCCACTTGAACCCGGCCATTGGCAGGCTGGCGCTGACGCCAATGAACGTGGAAACGGTCGACGTCGAGGGCGTCTTCCGTGACTTTCGCGATTGCTTGAACACCTTTGACGAGTGGGCCAAAAGCTTTTGGAGCTTCTCCGCGCTGGACGTCGAACAGGTGTTCAAGGTCGGGGATGACGTCGCGCTGGTTGCCCCGGTCAATCGCTCCCTGTTTCCCAGCAGCACCGTCGCCACCTGCCAGGCCACGGGTACCTTGACCCTGGTGCATATGTTCCAGAGCACGAGGTTCGTACCCATCGGCAACACCCCGGTGATCGTGCAACGCGTTGATCCAAACGGCGGCCCGCTGGGCGAGCCCCTCCATAAGACCATCGGCCCCAGTGGCATCCTCGAAGTCACCGAGTGCGATCGCAACCAGCAATACCGGGTGAGTTTCTACCCCAACGTTTCCCAGGATCACCTCAAGGCGCTGTATACGTCCTACCACTCAGTGATCACAGCGTTGGAAGCCCGGCTGCGCAAAGAGTGGACCGACACCTTCCAGGCCCAGTGGAAAAACTACACAGACGCCCGCCCGCTTGAGCGGCGCCGCCTGCTGGAAGCGGCTTTTGCCAGTGGGTTGGGCAAGGCGCTTTACGGCCTGTGGGACAACATTGGCGAACTGTCTGCGCTGCTGGCGGACCTCAAGCCCAACAGCGAAAAGCTACTGCACTACCTTTCGCAAACTGAGCTCGACGAACTGCTGACCCTGGGCAGTGATGCGATAGCCCAGGGCTTGTTGGTACTCAGTGACGAGCCGCTGCTGTTTATCTACCTGTCGGCGCTGGTCAGCTGGATGCGCATGCTCCCGCCGCCAGAGATGGCGGAACTGTGGGGTGAAATTACCGGTGAGGTGCTGATCAATCTACTGCTGATTCGCGTCTTGGGTGGGATGGGCGTGGTGGTGCGATTGGGGGCTCGTGTGCTCAGTCACGTTAAATCCGGGCGGGCGCGGGCGTTGTTGGAATTGCTGGCCAAGCAGGTGGCGGGGCCTCGGCTGGAAACCCATGTGGAGGCCGCCAAGCCGGTGTTGCTGAGCAGTGCGGCGACGCCGGTCAAGGCGGTGCCAGTGGTGCCGTTGAAGGCAGGCGACACGCTGGTTTCGAACCCGGTGTCGATGGTGCGCGGCAAGACCCAGCGCACCACGTTGGTTCGTCAGGAGCCTGTCGATGATGTGCCGGCTGTGGCGTCGAACCCGAAGGGGGATGCGGCGGCGCCAGCGGATAAAACCGTCACCCACGGTTGCCCGGTGTCGATGGTCACCGGCGAGGAATTGCTGACCCTTACCGACGGCGCGCTGGATGGGATCTTGCCGTTTGAGTGGACGCGGTTGTACCGCACCAGTGCGGTGGAAGTCGAGTGTGGGTTGGGGTTTGGCTGGAGTCATGGGCTGGCTCATCGGCTGGTGGTGTCGGGCGATTCGGTGGTGTGGACCGACCATGAGAACCGCTCGACTACCCTGCCCTTGCCCACCGTTTCTCGGCCGGCGATCACCAATAGCCTGGCCGAAGCGGCGATCTATTTGGGAGCCTCGCCTGATGAACTGGTGCTGGCCCAAGCCTCGCGTTTCTACCACTTCCGCGACGGTGTGCTGACAACCATCAGCGATGCGTATGACAACCGGCTGCGCCTTTGCCGGGATCGTTCTGGGCGGATTGAACGGCTGGATAACGGCGCGGGGCGCTCGTTGCTGTTGCGTTATGAGCTGGATCGCATTGTCGCGGTGGACTACCAGGTGCATCGCGCCAAAGGGCGTGAGCCCTACGTTTGGGAAACCGAGCAGAACATCGTTTCCTACGCCTATGACGAAGCTGGCCGACTGGTGTGTGCGACCAATGCCGTCGGTGAAAGCGAGCGTTATCGGTACGACGATCAGCACGTCATTGTCGAGCGGCAGTTAGCCGGTGGGGCGAGTTTCTTCTGGGCGTGGGAAGGCGCGGGCAAGGCGGCTCGCTGCGTGCGGCATTGGGCGAGTTTTTTGCAGATGGACACGCGCTATGCCTGGGGCGATGACGGGCGTGTCACGGTGCATAACGCCGATGGTAGCCAGGAGGTGTATGTCCATGACCAGCGGGCGCGGCTGGTGCAGAGGATTGATCCGGACGGCGCCACGCACTTTAAATCCTACGACGACCAGGGCCGGCTGACCGTCGAGCAAGACCCGATGGGTGCGGTGACGGCCTATCAGTACGACGATGCCGGGCGCTTGGTCGCGCTGTTTCCGGGGGATGATGAGCCAACGTCCTACGAGCATGACAACGGTTTTGTACGGGTTGTCAGGCGTGGGGAGGCGGTCTGGAAATACGAGCGTAATGAGCAAGGCGATGTTACGCGTAGGACCGATCCCGATGGTGAGGTTACTGACTACAGCTACAACAAGCACGGGCAACTGACTGGAGTTTGGTACCCGGATCACAGTTGCCATCGACTGGTGTGGAACGAACGTGGGCAGTTGCTTGAGGAGCAATTGCCCAATGGCGGGATCAAGCGTTATCGCTATGACGATCTGGGACGGCAAGTTGCCTGTGAGGATGAGCATGGTGCGCTGACGCAATATCACTGGGACTGCGTCGGCAGGTTGATTCGTCTTGTATTGCCAGGCGGTAGTTGTAGGGAATTCAGCTACAACCCCTACGGCAAAATCATCGCCGAACGCGACGAACTCGGCCACGTCACCCGCTACGAATACGCCGATGGCCTGCACCTGATCAGCCGCCGCCTCAACGCCGACGGCACCCAGGTCAAGTACCGCTACGACAACGCTCGGCTATTGCTCACCGAGATCGAAAACGAAGCCGGCGAAACCTACCAACTCGACTACCACCCCAACGGCCTGATCCGCCAGGAAACCGGCTTCGACGGCCAGCGCACCGCCTACGTCTACGACCTCAACGGCAACCTGCTGGAGAAGACCGAATACGGCGACGATAACAGTCAGCTAATCACCCGTTACGAGCGCGACCACGCCGGTCGCCTCGTCCGAAAAACCCTGCCCGATGCCAGCGTTGTCGACTATGCCTACGACCGCCAGGGCAACCTCCTTAGCGTCGAGGACGGCCACTGGGCGCTGGCCTACGAATACGACCGCCAAAACCGCCTCACCGCCGAACACCAGGGCTGGGGCACCCTGCGCTACGGCTACGACGCTTGCGGCCAGCTGAAAAACCTGTGCCTGCCGGACAATAACCGCGTCACCTTCACCCACGATAAAGGCGGCCACCTCGCTACCGTCGAACTCAACGGTGAAGTGCTCACCTCACATCTGTTCAAGAGCGGCCGCGAGCATCAGCGCCAGCAAGGCCAACTGCTCAGCCACTACCACTACGACGACCAGAATCGTCTGCACGCCCACGCCGTTACGCAGCAGCAAAACTACCTCTACCAACGCCAATACGACTACGACAAAAGCGGCAACCTCACCCGCCTGCTCGACACTCGCAAAGGCGAACACCTTTACCGCTACGACCCGCTAAACCGCCTGACCCGCGCCGACCACTCCCAGGACGTACAGGAACGCTTCGCCCACAACCCCGCCGGCAACCTGCTGATGCAAGACCGCCCCGGCCCGGACATCGTCGCGGCGAATCGTCTGATGATTCAGGGCGACCGTCATTACGACTACGACGCCTTCGGCAACCTCATCCGCGAACGGCGCGGCAAAAGCCAGCAACTCGTTACTGAGTACCGCTACGACTGCCAGCATCGGTTAATCAGCATCACAAAGCCCAACGGCGAAACCGCCAGTTATCGCTATGACCCATTTGGGCGGCGCATCAGCAAGACCGTAGACGGCAAGACCACCGAGTTTTTCTGGCAAGGCGACAAGCTGATAGCCGAACACCATGCAGAGCGCCATCGCAGCTACCTCTACGAACCCGACAGCTTCCGCCCATTGGCGCTGTTGGAAGGTTTCGGTCCACAAGCCACCACGCCCTACCACTACCAACTCGACCACCTCGGCACCCCGCAGGAACTGACCAACCCCGAAGGCGAAATCATCTGGTCCGCCCACTACCGCGCATACGGCCAGATTGCCCGGCTCGACGTAGGCAACATTGACAACCCGCTGCGCTTTCAGGGTCAGTATTTCGATCAGGAAAGCGGCCTGCACTACAACCGCCATCGCTACTACAATCCGGATATTGGTCGCTACCTGACACCGGACCCGGTGAAGTTGGCGGGTGGGATCAATGGGTACCGGTATGTGCCCAATCCGACAGGTTGGGTAGACCCGCTGGGACTGAACAGATGCCCAGGTACGGTAGGATGCGAACCATCCTTAGGCGCTGAAGATCCTTCAACTCCAGCATCAAGTAAGAAATCAGAACCCAACGTTCCGACTCCTCATAATGACGAAGAGTATCTTTTTCGCGGAGACAAAACCCCTCCAAACGAGGTATTCAAAAATGGCTTTAAAAGCAAAGGCGATAGCGAAGATTTGTACCTACACGCAATTGACAGTAATGACCCTCCCAGCAATTTCATAAGCACATCGCCATCACGGGCAGTCGGGATCACTTTTGCTACCAGCTACGGAGATAAAAAAGGCTATTTGTACACACTTAAGAGTATTGAGGGGCATGATATAAATACAGAACTAGGCAAGCAGGCGCCGTACCCTAAAGAGCTAGAATTCGCTATCCATAACAAAATCGACCCAGAGGATATATTAGGCGCCACCCCAGTAAAATCTGATGGAACTTACGTTGGATATTCCATACCAAACCCCAACAGGAAATAAAATGAAAACCAAAAATATAAAGGTGATAATCAAAAACGAGCACAAGGAGGTCACCGTCAAATATGACCCAAGGAAGCTCATCATGACATTTTCAGAGGCCGATAACTTTAAAAAAGTTTATGAAGGGCATGACCTATATATATGCCTCGCAAAAATCAGAGCAGACTTCCCGCATATAACTTTTTTATGCAAAGGGGCAAAAATAAATGTTAAACCTTCAAGAATGGCTTCTCAGATGAGCGCGGGGCTCGTCGCATACGAAATGACTTTAGGTCAGCAAGCTACCAACGACGACATAGTCCATTTGTTTGACTACGAAGAGGAGAACCTAACAAACGACCCACAGGAACAAATTGATTTCTTCAGGAAATGGTTGGTGTCACTAGGTGCGCAAGATTACGAAAAATTCAACTAAGTTATGAGTGCCCCTCCCCCTGTGATTAGCCAGCTCACCACAGGGGAGAAACGATATCCTTAAATCCCCGCCAACGCCAAATCCATCGCAAAATACGTAAATATCAAATCCGCCCCCGCCCGCTTGATCGACCCCAACGTCTCGCGCACCACTCGATCCTCATCAATCGCCCCGGCCTGTGCGCCGAACTTGATCATCGCGTACTCACCGCTCACCTGGTACGCCGCCACCGGCAGGCGCGAGGCTTCGCGGATGTCGCGGATGATGTCGAGGTAGGCACCGGCAGGCTTGACCATCAGCGCATCAGCGCCTTCCTGTTCGTCCAGCAGCGATTCGCGCACGGCTTCGCGGCGGTTCATCGGGTTCATCTGGTAGCTTTTGCGGTCGCCCTTGAGCGCGCTGCCGCCGGCTTCGCGGAAGGGGCCGTAGAGGGCCGAGGCGAATTTGGTGGAGTAGGCCATGATCGGGATGTGGGTGAAGCCGGCGTCATCCAGGGCACGGCGGATGGCCTGGACCTGGCCGTCCATCGCGGCTGACGGGGCGATCACGTCGGCGCCGGCGCGGGCGGCGGCCACGGCTTGTTTGCTGAGGTTGACCAGGGTCGCGTCGTTGTCGACATGGGCACCGTGCATCACACCGCAGTGGCCGTGGTCGGTGTATTCGCAGAAGCAGGTGTCGGACATCACGATCATTTCCGGCACGGCGTCCTTGATGATCGAGGACATGCGCGAAACCAGGCCGCGTTCTTTCCATGTGTCGCTGCCGCTGGCGTCGAGGTGGTGGGAGACGCCGAAGGTCATCACCGACTTGATGCCGGCGCGGGCGTAACGCTCGATCTCACCGGCGAGTTTTTTCTCAGGAATGCGCAACACACCCGGCATGCTGGTGATGGGCACGAAGTCGTCGATTTCTTCTTCGATAAAAATCGGCAGTACCAGGTCGTTGAGGGTGAACTCACTTTCCTGGAACAGGCCACGCAGCTCCGGGGAGCGGCGCAGGCGACGTGGGCGGGCTTGGGGGAACTGGCTGGTCATGGCAATCCTGAAAAATGGCTGAACACTTTGGGGCGAAAGCTTATGCCCCCAAGTCCCGGCAACACAAATGCCGAGGGGCCAATAGTGTATTGCCGGGTGCGTAACAATTCATTGATCTACAGCTGTAGACGCCCTTCGATGCACAACGCTACGGCACCGCCCACCCAGATTTCATCGCCCTGGCGCTCGATATGAATACGCCCCGCTCGCCCGATCGCCGTGCCTTGGCTGACCACGTAACGGCTGGGCGCCAGGCCCTCGGCGAGCAGCCATTGGGCCACGCCGGCATTCAAGCTGCCGGTGGCCGGGTCTTCGGCGGCGCCATCGCCAGCGACAAAAGCGCGCACTTCAAAGTGCGCGTCCACCGCATCACGCGTCGGATCACAGGGTGCGATCACCCCTACGGCCAGACCCAGCAGTTGCGCATAGTCCGGTTGCAACGCAAGCACCGCGTCACGATCAGCCAGCATCACCGCCAGCCAACCCGCACCATTGTCGACCCACTGGCTGCGCACAATCGCCTCGGGCGCCAGCTTCAATGCCAGGCGCACGCGCTCCAGCAACGGCGCCTCCACGGGCCCTGCACGCAACAATGGCGGCGCGATAAACGCCAGTTGGTCACCCTGGCGACGAATACGCACCAAGCCGATTTCGCACTCCTGGATAATCTCCTCCCCACGTGGCACGCCGCCAGCCTGCAACCAGGCGTGGCAACTGCCCAAGGTCGGATGCCCGGCGAACGGCAGCTCTTTGAGAGTGGTGAAGATTCTTACCCGATAGTCAGCACGTGGGTCGCGCGGCGTCAGTAAAAACGTGGTTTCGCTGAGGTTGGTCCAATTGGCAAAGTCCGCCATCTGCTGGTCGGTGAAGCTATCGGCCCCCAGCACCACGGCCAAGGGGTTGCCTTTGAGCGGCACGCTGCTGAATACATCCAGTTGTTGAAAATCGAAAGTCGGCATGCATCAGCTCGGAATGTTCAGGCCACGGATCACCGCAGGACGTGCGACAAAGCCGTCCAACGCGCGCAGTACGTTAGGGAAATCGGTGATGCCTACCAGGTCACCGGACTCGTAGAAGCCGATCAGGTTGCGAACCCACGGAAAGGTCGCAATGTCGGCGATGCTGTACTCGTCGCCCATGATCCAGGTGCGGCCCAACAGACGCTTTTCCAGCACGCCCAGCAAGCGCCGCGATTCGGCGGCGTAGCGATCACGCGGGCGCTTGTCCTCATACGCCTTGCCGGCGAATTTGTTGAAGAACCCCAGTTGACCAAACATCGGGCCAATGCCGCCCATCTGGAACATCAACCATTGCAGGGTTTCATAGCGTGTGGCCGGGTCTTCGGAGAGCAACTGGCTGGTCTTTTCCGCCAGGTAAATGAGGATCGCGCCGGATTCGAACAACGCCAACGGCTGCCCGCTCGGGCCGTTGGGGTCGATGATCGCAGGGATCTTGTTGTTGGGGTTCAGGGACAGGAACTCGGGAGACAACTGGTCCTGGGTGTCGAAGCTGACCTTGTGCGCCTCATAAGGCAGGCCCAGTTCTTCGAGCATGATCGACACCTTGACGCCGTTGGGCGTTGGTAGCGAATACAGCTGCAGGCGTTCTGGGTGCTGGGCGGGCCATTTGCTATTGATCGGGAAAGCGGCGATTGCGTTCATCGAGAACCCCCTGGTCGGAAAGCCCCATCATAGTCATCTGCCTGCCGTCGTGCATGGGTCATCGTTGCGCAACATTTGCCGGCTAGTATCCCGCGTGGGCGAACCAAAGCGCCCGAATGCACTCTTAAGAGCGCCCGAACAATGAATGGAGGCTGCTTGCTATATCGACAGGGAACACCGCAGGACGCTGATGCGTCACTGGGGCCGGGCTTGTCCGCCTTAACCCGACGCACGAAGACTCGAACCTATCATGAAGATCAAGCCTCTGCGCCTTGTGCCACAACTCAAACGTTATTCCTACATGGTATTGCCGCTGCTGCTGGTCAGCGCTGCCATCGTCACCGCCCTGGACGCCCGTGAAAGCCGTGCGCAACCGGTCGATGGCGTACAAACCCTGGTATTCCTGCGCCACGGCGAAAAACCGGCCGGAGGCCTGGGCCAACTCAATTGCCAGGGCCTGAACCGCGCCATGAACCTGGCGACTCTGTTGCCGGAAAAGTTCGGCAAAGCCAACTATGTGTTCGCTGCCAACCCGACGCGTAACGTCGAGGAAGGCGAACTGGATAACTCCTACAGCTACATTCGCCCACTGATCACCATCAGCCCCAGCGCGATCAAGCTCGGCCTGCCGGTGAATATCGAGTTCTCAGCGAATGACACCAGTGCCTTGGCCGAAGAACTGGTCGAGGACAAGTACCGCAACGCGACCATCTACACGGCCTGGTCCCACGGTTACTTGCCGGAACTGATCAACAAAGTCGCCAGCGAAGCCGCTGGCGAAAAACACACCATTACCGATGATTGGTCTGGCAATGACTACGACTCCCTGTACGTGCTGACATTGACCTGGCACAACGGCAAGGCTTCGCTGCTCAGCCGCAACTACAAGCAAGGGCTGAATAACGGCGGGGAAAACTGCCCGGACCCGACCCAGGTCAGCGCAGATATCTGAAGCTTGGGCCGCAGGGGCGTATGATGCCGGGCTATCGACTCACCTGCGGATCCTCTCCATGTCCAACCTCGCTTCCACCCAGCCCAACCGCGGCTGGGCATTCTGGTGCAAACCTGCGCTGTTTCTCCTGGTGGCCTGCATCGGCCTCTACTATGTGAAGTGGTCGCCCTACTACCTCAAGGCGTTTGTAGCGGCCGACAACCACAGCATTGGCGCCTCGATTCTCAATGACCAGCAAAGCTCGCCCCTGGCGGCGGCGCTGGCCTATGCCCAGGTGTATTTCCTAGCCATCTGGAAAGCCGCCGTACTGGCGGTGATCCTCGGCTCGTTACTGCAAGTGTTGATCCCCCGCGACTGGCTGCTGCGCCTGTTTGGCCGCGCCGGGCTGGGCTCGACCCTGCGCGGTGGGCTGTTCGCCCTGCCGGGGATGATGTGCAGCTGCTGCGCGGCCCCGGTGGCGGCGGGCATGCGCCGCCAGCAAGTGTCGGTCGGCGCGGCGCTGGCGTTCTGGATTGCCAACCCGGTATTGAACCCGGCCACACTGGTGTTCATGGGCTTTGTGCTGGGCTGGGGTTTCACCGCGCTGCGGCTGGTGGCGGGGATTGTGCTGGTGGTGGGCGTGTCCCTGGTGGCACAGCGCATTGCGCGCCCGGACCACGTGCCGGAAGCAGCACTTGAAGCCGTTGCCGACGTCAGCACAGTGGAGTCGCAACCGTTCTTGAGCCGCTGGTTACGCACGCTGTGGCAGCTGTTCTGGAGCACTATCCCGGTTTATATCCTGGCGGTGCTGATCCTCGGCGCGGCACGGGTTTGGTTGTTTCCCCATGTGGACGGAGCGATGGCCGACAGCCTGGTGTGGCTGGTGCCGCTGGCGATTGTGGGCACGCTATTTGTGATTCCGACAGCGGCAGAGATTCCCATCGTACAAACCATGATGGCCCTGGGCATGGGCAACGGCCCGGCCGTGGCCTTGCTGATGACCCTGCCGAGCGTGAGCCTGCCGTCGCTGTTGATGCTGCGCAAGGATTTCGATGCGCGGGTGCTGGTGACGGTGGCCGGCTTGACCATGCTGGTGGGGGTGGTGTGTGGGTTGATTGGAGCGGTAATTCTTTAGATTTTCAGTGGAGCCGATGGCCTCATCGCAGGCAAGCCAGCTCCCACCTTTGTATGTATTCACACTTCAAAAGGTGGGAGCTGGCTTGCCTGCGATGGCGTCCGAAAGGTCACCCCACCCGAGCTGCTCGCTCGCGCAAATACTCCACCACCGCACCCTGCTCCCCGGCAAACTCGATACGCGCGCCCTTGCTCTCGCGCTGGAACGCATACATCGGGTCGTAATACTCACGCAACAAGCCTTCAATCCATACCCGATGCAACTCCACTGCGCCGCTGCGTGCCTGTTCGGCCAGGGCATCCTGCAACACCGCCTGCAACCGCTGGAAACGCTCGCCCCCCAGTCGCTTGTGAATATTGGCCAGGCTCTGGGTCAGGCGCTCGGCAAATAATCGCTGGCCGGTTTCCCCAAACACCTCAATGAACTCGGCGCACAGGTCCACCACGTAATCCTTCAGGATGCGCTCGACACGGCCCTCGACGCTGTCTTCCAGCCACACCATAGGAAACGTCTGCATGCCCTTGTGCAATGGCAGCGGCAGCGCACAGCTGCCGATCATGCGGCTCTCGTCCTCCACCACAAACTGCTCGATACCACCTGCGCGCTTCTTCAGCAAATCCACCGCCAGGCGATTTTCGAAGTCGATATTGGAGGGTTGCGCCGTGGCGCGCTTGCCGAAACTGGAACCGCGATGGTTGGCGTGCCCTTCCAAATCCAGGGCATTGCGCAGTTGGCCGAGCACTTCGGTCTTGCCGGTGCCGGTCATGCCGCCCAGCAGTACGAAATCACACTGGGCAGTCGCCTGCTCCAGGGTTTCCAGCAGGAAGGTACGCATGGCCTTGTAGCCACCGCCGACGCGGGGGTATTCGATGCCCGCTTCGGTTTTCAACCATTGCTGCACGATCTGCGAACGCAGGCCGCCCCGAAAGCAGTACAGGTAGCCATTGGGGTTAGCCTGGGCAAACTGCGCCCACTGTTCTATACGCTCGGCCTTGATTGCCCCCGACACCAGTTCATGCCCCAGCACGATCGCCGCTTGCTGGCCTTGCTGCTTGTAACAGGTGCCGACTCGCTGGCGCTCATCGTCGGTCATCAGCGGCAGGTTGATCACCCCGGGGAACGCGCCCTTGGTGAATTCGACCGGCGCGCGGGTATCCATCATCGGCCGGTCGTTGAGGAAAATGTCGCGGTAATCGGTGATGTCCGTCGCCATCAAATCACCTCAACCGCGTTGGTCTGTCGCTCCAGCAGTTCACCGATAGGCTCAAGGGCCAAGCCCAGCTCGGCAGCCACGGCGTGGAACTCGGCATCACCTTCCGGGGTAACGGCGATCAGCAGGCCACCGCTGGTCTGGGGGTCGCACAGCACGCGCTTGTGCAGCTCCTGCACACGCCCCAGCTTGCTGGCGTAGCTCTCGAAGTTGCGCAAGGTGCCACCCGGCACGCAGCCCTGGTCCAGGTAATACTCCACCCCCGGCAGGCGCGGAACCTTTGCATAGTCGATACGGGCCGTCAGGCCACTGCCATCAGCCATTTCCACCAGGTGGCCGAGCAGGCCGAAACCGGTGACATCGGTCATGGCCGTTACACCGGCCAACTTGCCGAAACGGCTGCCCGGCTTGTTGAGGGTGCACATCCAGTCACGCGCCAGGCCGATATCCGCCTGGCGCAGCTTGCCCTTCTTCTCGGCGGTGGTGAGGATGCCGATGCCCAGGGGCTTGGTCAGGTACAGGCGGCAACCGGCGGTAGCCGTGTCGTTACGCTTCATATGGCGCTTTTGCACAATGCCGGTCACGGCCAGACCGAAGATCGGCTCCGGGGCGTCGATGGAATGCCCGCCCGCAAGCGGGATGCCCGCCGCGTCGCACACCGCCCGACCGCCGCGAATCACTTCGCGGGCAATCTCCGGCGCCAGCACATTGACCGGCCAGCCGAGAATGGCGATGGCCATCAAGGGATCGCCGCCCATGGCGTAGATATCGCTGATGGCATTGGTGGCGGCAATGCGGCCAAAGTCGAACGGGTCGTCGACAATCGGCATGAAAAAGTCCGTGGTGGACACCACGCCGCGCTCGTCGTCGATGGCGTATACCGCCGCATCGTCGCGGGAGGCATTGCCCACCCACAGGTTGGGGTCGAGGTTCTGTGCACCGCTGCCCGCAAGGATCACTTCCAGGACCTGGGGCGAAATCTTGCAACCGCAACCCGCACCGTGGCTGTACTGGGTAAGGCGAATCGGCTCGTTCATGGGGGACCTCAGGCTATCAAGTGGGCCGATTCTAGCAGACAGCAACAGGCCGGCTGGGCTCTTGTGAGCACAGCCGGCCTGTTTGTTCAGCGATTACTGGCGCGCAGCGAGCAAACGTGCGTGCCGGTTACGCCGGGCGATGTTCAAGCATTCGATCGCAGCCGAGAACGCCATGGCCGCATACACGTAGCCTTTTGGCACGTGGGCGCCGAAGCCTTCGGCGATCAGCGTCATGCCGATCATGATCAAGAAGCCCAGGGCCAGCATCACCACGGTCGGGTTGTCGTTGATGAACTTGGCCAACGGCTCAGCGGCCACCAGCATCACGATCACCGAGACCACCACGGCAATGATCATGATCGGCAAGTGCTCGGTCATGCCCACGGCGGTGATGATGCTGTCGATGGAGAACACCAGGTCGAGCATCAGGATCTGGCCGATGGCGGCGGCAAAACCGATGGTCACGGTGTTGCTGACAGTTGCCTTCTCTTCAGGCTCCGGGTCCATGCTGTGATGGATCTCGGTGGTTGCCTTCCACACCAGGAACAGGCCGCCGGCGATCAGGATCATGTCCTTCCACGAGAACGCCTGGCCGAACACTTCGAACACCGGTGTCGTCAATTGCACGATGAATGCGATGGTGCTCAGCAGGCCCAGGCGCAAGATCAACGCCATGCTGATACCAATGCGCCGCGCCTTGGCCCGGTGCTTCTCAGGTAGTTTGTTGGTGAGGATCGAGATAAAGATCAGGTTATCGATGCCCAGCACGATTTCCATGACGATCAAGGTAGCCAGTGCGACCCAGGCGGTGGGGCTGGCGGCCAGTTGTAGAAGGTAATCCATAGGTCAGTCCTGACGTGGTAGTGCTGGGGAATTAGGTTTCTTTGGTGTCGGATTCAGCAGCGTTTTCGGCGTCTTTTTCCTGCTTCTCAGGGCTGATCAAGCCCTGGGTGGCTTCACTCAATGCCTGCTCGGCGGCCTTGTGGGTCTCGTCGATGGCCTGCTTGGCCGACTCGGTGGCTTTGCCTAATACCTGTTGCGCGCTTTTCTCGACTTGATCACAGCCGCTGACCACTATCAATGAAAGCGCAAGCAACGACGCCGCGCCCAGGGAATTGAGTTTCATGATGTATTCCTCGTTAGAACCCTTGGGTCCAAGTAGTGGCCCCTCGATAGCGAGGCATTCTATGCAGGCGAACAGTTCAGGAAAATTCGTATTTTTCTCGCGTATACTTCGATTTTTACGAAGTGTAGGCCGTGATGCTAAATTATCGACAACTGCATTACTTCTGGGTGGTGGCCAAGACCGGTAGCATCGTGCGCGCCTGTGAGCAATTGAACCTCACGCCGCAGACCATCAGCGGGCAGATCAGCCTGTTGGAGCAGACCTTCGGTATTGCCCTGTTTCAGCGGGTCGGGCGCCAGCTTGAACTGACCGAAGCCGGGCGCCAGGCGCTGCCCTACGCCGAGCAGATGTTCCAGACCGGCAATGAACTGGAGGCGATGCTGCGCGCCCAGCCTGACGAGCAGCAGATCCCGTTCCGCGTTGGGGTGGCGGATGTGGTGCCCAAATCCATCGTGTACCGGCTGATCGCGCCGACCATGGAGTTGAGCGAACCGATCCGCATCACCTGCCGTGAAGACAAACTCGAACGTTTACTGGCCGACCTGGCGATCCAGCGCCTGGACTTGGTGATTTCCGACAGCCCCATGCCCACGCACTTGGACATCAAGGGCTACAGCCAGAAGCTGGGAGAATGCGGCATCAGTTTTTTCGCCACCCAGGCGTTGGCAGACCAGCATGGGGGGGATTTCCCACAGTGTTTGCAGGGCGCACCGCTGTTGATTCCGGGCGCTGAGACCGTGGTGCGCAGCCGTTTGCAGCGCTGGTTTGCCGAACAGCAGATTCAACCCCGCATCATCGGCGAGTTCGACGACAGCGCCTTGATGCAGGCCTTCGGGCAATCCGGCAGTGGGATTTTTATCGCGCCCAGCGTGATCGCCGACGAGGTGGTGCGCCAATACGGCGTGGCGCTGATTGGCCAGACCGATGCGGTGACCGAGTCGTTTTATGCGATCTCAGTGGAGCGCAAGGTCAAGCACCCCGGCATTGTGGCGATTACCGAGGGTGCCCGGCGGGAGTTGTTTACCGCCCTGCCCTGATCGCTCAGGCATTGAGCGCCGTGGGTTTGGCGGTCATCAGCCACAGTGCGAGCAGGATCGACACCAGGATAAACCCCGAAGCGGCAAACCCCAGGCTGCCCAGGCCCAGAGTGTCGATGACATGCCCGCCCACCATCGCGCCCAGGCCAATGCCGAGGTTGGCGCCGGCGATATTCAGCGACGCGGCAAACGCCGGTGCATGGGGCGCGGCCTTCATCAAGCGCACATGGCTGACCAGGAACATCGCCGCCTGGGTCACGCCCCACACCGCCATCGCCGCGGCCAGGCCGATGGTCGAGTGAATCGCCGGCACCACTGCCACCATGCCCGCGATCATGAACCCGCAGAACACCATGGACGCGATCAATGGGTGACGATCCACGGCGCGTCCGCCGAGGGAGTTGCCAATCAGCCCGACCGCGCCAAAGCCCATCAGGCACCAGCCCACCAACGTACCGTCGAACCCGGCCAGGCGCTCAAGGATATCTGCCAAGTAGGTATAGGCGGTGAACATGCCACTGAACACCAGGATCGACAGCAGGATATGCCCCTGCATCACGGGGCTGCGCAGGATCCTGAATTGTGAGCGCAAGCTGGCTTGCTGGTGCTTGGCCGCGGTAACCGGCAGGTAGACATACAGCAGCAATGCCTTGGCCAGGGCAATCACCGCGAGCACGGCGAATGCGGTGCGCCAGCCGAACATATCGGAAATCAGCGTGCCCACCGGAATACCAAATACGGTGGCGCAAACAATGCCAAAGCCGATTTTTTCAATCGCACGCCCGGCGAACTCAGGGCCGACAATGTCTACCGCCGTTTCGCTGGCGAGGGCCCAGAATACTGGCAAGCCCAAGGCGGGAATCAAACGGGCCACGGCCATCACCCAGATATTCGGCGCCAAAGCCGCCACGGTGTTGGCCGCTGCAAACATGATCAGGATGCTGATAAACAGGCGCTTGCGCGAAAAGCGCGCGCAGTAGGCCGTGAGGAACGGGCCGAACGCGGCCACGGTGAACGCGAACAGCGTCACCAGCAGCCCCGCCTGGGACACGCTGACGTTCAGGTCCCGAGCAATCGACGGCAACAGGCCGACGATGACGAATTCTGTGGTCAGCACGGTAAAACCGGCGGCTGACAGCAGCAGGATAGGAAACAACATGAAAACTCCAGAAACGACGATATCAACGACAGCCCGAAGGGCCCGCTGACGGAGAGGAAAGATGAGAGGGGGGAATCTTAACAGAACATGTCCGGATTTGACCAAGCCCGGCTGAAACGGGTGACGGAATGCCGCAGCAAACGAGACGTGCCCTACAGCATGCTAGACTTCGCGCCTACTTCCTACAGTACTTTCTGCCTGCAATGCTGTGCCCTACTAAAAAAACTAGAGACAACTCTTTATGACTGCTGCCCCTTCCCTGTTGCAACGTTTAATGCGCGTCAGCCTGGTCACCCAAATTGTCATCGGCCTGATTGCCGGGATCGTGCTGGCCTTGCTGTTCCCCGAGGCCGCGCGCGCCACCGGTTTTATCGGCAAGGTGTTTGTCACGGCGCTGAAGGCTGTCGCGCCGATCCTGGTGTTTGTGCTGGTCATGGCCTCGATTGCCAACCATAAGCATGGCCAGGAAACCCATATCCGCCCGATCCTGTTCCTGTATCTGCTCGGCACCTTTGCCGCCGCCGTGGTTGCGGTGGTTGCCAGCATGATGTTTCCGTCGTTCCTGGTATTGGCTACCCATGACGCCACGGTGAGCGCTCCTGGAGGCATTGGCGAAGTGTTGCAAAGCCTGCTGCTCAGTGTGGTGGATAACCCGGTCAGTGCACTGATGAACGCCAACTTCATCGGCATTCTCGCCTGGGCCATCGGCATGGGCATCGCTATTCGCCATGCCGGTGAGACCACCCGTACGGTATTGGACGACTTGTCCAACGGCGTCACCCTGATCGTACGCGTGGTGATCCGCTTCGCCCCGCTGGGTATCTTCGGTCTTGTGGCCTCCACCCTCGCCACCTCTGGTTTCGACGCCCTGCTCGGCTATGCCCATCTGCTGGTCGTGCTGATCGGCTGCATGTTGTTCGTGGCACTGGTGATCAACCCGGCCATCGTGTTCTGGAAACTGCGTCGCAACCCTTACCCGCTGGTGCTGATGTGCCTGCGCGAAAGCGGCATCACCGCGTTTTTCACTCGCAGCTCGGCGGCGAACATTCCGGTCAACCTGGCGCTGAGCAAACGCCTGGGCCTGCATGAAGACACCTACTCGGTGTCGATCCCCCTCGGTGCCACCATCAACATGGCCGGCGCCGCCATCACTATCACCGTGCTGACCCTGGCGGCCGTGCACACCCTGGGCATCGCCGTGGACATGCCGACTGCCGTGCTGCTCAGCGTGGTCGCTGCGGTGTGTGCCTGCGGTGCATCGGGGGTGGCGGGTGGTTCGCTGCTGTTGATTCCCCTGGCGTGCAGCCTGTTTGGCATCCCCAGTGAAATCGCCATGCAGGTAGTGGCCGTCGGTTTCATCATCGGCGTGCTGCAGGACTCGGCGGAAACCGCACTCAACTCGTCTACCGATGTGCTGTTTACCGCGGCGGCGTGTTTGGGCAAGGAAGAACAGGCCGCTTAACACAGCCCCATAAAAAAGCCCGGTGCCGTTCGCAGAGAACGGCACCGGGCTTTTTTGTGCTTGCGGGTTTAGAACGCGCCCATGTAATCGCGCTTGCCCACTTCCACACCGTTATGACGCAGCAGCGCATAAGCGGTGGTGACGTGGAAGAAGAACTGCGGCAGGCCGTAGGTCAGCAGGTAGGACTGACCGCTGAAGCGCTTCTCTTTCGGGGTGCCTGGGCGCGTGACGATCTCGATGCCTTCCTTGCCGTCGATCTGCTCGGGCTTGATGGTGTCGACAAAGGCCAGGACCTTGGCGATCAACGCTTGCAGGTCGGCAAAGGTGACTTCGCTGTCTTCGTACTTCGGTACTTCGATCTCGGCCAGGCGTGCCGACACACCTTTGGCGAAGTCCACGGCGATCTGCACCTGGCGCACCAACGGGAACATGTCCGGGAACAGGCGCGCTTGCAGCAAGGCGTTGGGCTCGATGTTCTTGGCGCTGGCATGGGCTTCAGCTTTGTTCAGCACATCGCTGAGGGCGTTGAGCATTTGCTTGAAGACCGGGATGGAAGCGGCGTACAGGGAAATAGTCATGACAGTCTCACGGTAATGGCGGGGTTGGAACCAGCCGCGATTATAGCCATGCCTGGCGCTTGTCTTTTATTTTTTCAAGCTTAGGCTAAGGGGCTTCACTGCATAGGGAAAGCGCGATGACCGCCGAGCACGACACCGACACCCCTGAGCCGCGCCTGAACAGCACGGAAATCCGCATCCTGGGCTGCCTGATCGAAAAACAGGCGACCAACCCGGAAACCTACCCCCTCACCCTCAACGCCTTGGTGCTGGCCTGCAACCAGAAGACCAGCCGCGAGCCGGTGATGAACCTCAGCCAAGGCCAGGTCGGCCAGAGCCTGCGCGCGCTCGAAGGCCAAGGCTTCACGCGCCTGGTGATGGGCAGCCGCGCCGACCGCTGGGAGCACCGTGTGGACAAGGCCCTGGAACTGGTGCCGGCCCAGGTGATCCTGACCGGGCTGCTGTTCCTGCGGGGGCCGCAGACCGTCAACGAGTTGCTCACCCGCAGCGGGCGCATGCATGACTTTGAGGATGCCGAACAGGTTGTGCATCAGCTCGAACGCCTGATTGCACGAGGGCTGGCGCTGCTGGTGCCGCGTCAGGCGGGGCAGCGGGAAGACCGGTATACCCATGCACTAGGGGACCCGGCAGATATTGAAGCGATTATGACCGCACGGGGGAATCCGGTAGAGCGTAGCGCGGGGGCTGTTTCGGTGGAGCGGATTGAAGAGCTGGAAGCGCGGATTGCCGCACTGGAAGAACGGCTGGCGCAGCTGGAACAGGCATAACGCAGATAAACATGTGGGAGCTGGCTTGCGGCCTTCGCGAGCAAGCCAGCTCCCACAGTTGGATCGTGGGGTGTCAGGTAGAGAAGCGTCGGCTGGCAAGGCGCTATCGCAGGCAAGCCAGCTCCCACAGTGGATTGGTGTAAGGCTTCAGCTGCGGGCGAAGGCCACCGCTGCCTCGAACTGCTCCTGAGTAGGCCGCACGCCGGTATAAAGCACAAACTGCTCCAACGCCTGGATAGCGATCACCTCCAGCCCGGTAATCACCCGCTTGCCCTGGGCACGACCACGCACGATCAACGGCGTTTCCGCCGGGATCGCCACCACATCGAAGACCGTCTCAGCCTGATCGATTGCCTCGGCCTCAAACGCCAACGCATCCGCCTCGACCCCGCCGGTCATGCCGATGGGTGTCACGTTGATCAGCATCTGTGGCCGCAGGCTGCCCAGATCCGCCTGCCACTGATACCCCAGGTTCCTGGCCAATGCCTGGCCCGCCACCTCATTACGCGCCACGATCACGCCATTGGCGTACCCTCCGTCACGCAAGGCGCTGGCGACCGCCTTGGCCATGCCGCCGCTTCCGCGCAGGGCGAAGCTGGAGTCCTTGGGCACCGCGTGTTTTTTCAGCAATTGCTCGATGGCGATGTAGTCGGTGTTGTAAGCCTTGAGGTAGCCGTTGGTGTTGACGATGGTGTTCAGGGAGTCGATGGCTTGAACCGAATCGTCGAGTTCGTCCATCAAGGCAATGGCGGCCTCCTTGAACGGCATGGACACCCCGCAACCCCGCACACCCAGGGCTCGGATACCGCCGATCGCGCCGGGCAAGTCCTGGCTGCTGAAGGCTTTATAGTAAAAATTCAGACCCAGCTGTTCATACAGGTGGTTATGAAAACGCAGGCCAAAGTTCCCAGGGCGCGCCGACAGCGACATGCACAGTTGGGTGTCCTTGTTGGGGTGCATCTGCATGGATAACTCCTTGAAGTAAGCAAATCGGTACAGACCTTACACAACCTTTACCCATTGGCCGTGCTGTTTTCTCGAAATACGTTGTCTTAAAAGTATCCCCGCGACAATCCTTGAGTCTATTGATTGCAGACCACAAGCGCAGGGGCTAACCGAGGAAAGACCATCATGCGTAAACTCCCCAGGATCGCCTTGCTTATCGGCGCACTCGCGATGGCCGGCCAAGCCTCCGCCCACGGTGGTGGTTGGGGTGGCCCGGCCGTGTTCGGTGCGCTTGTCGGCGCAGCGGTAGTCGGCTCTGTGGTTGCCAGCCAACCGCGTGAGGTGTACGTGCAACAACCGGTGTATGTGCAGCCGCAGCCGGTGTATGCCGCTCCGCCGCCGGTCTACTACGCGCCACCGCCACCGGTGTATGTGCAACAGCAGGTTTACTATCGCCCGGCGCCCGTCTACTACGGCCCACCGCGCGGTTATTATGGGCCGCCTCGCGGCTACTACGGCCCGCCCCACGGCTACTACCGCCATGGTTGGTAAGTTTTAATCCGTTGACAGCCACAGGCCTCGCCCACACGCGGGGCCTTTTTTTGCCTGGGAAGTCCGGATTAATCCTGCCAGTGTCGCTGTGAGAACAACGTACGAGCAGCAATCCCACATGATAAGCGTCAAATATCCTCTTGATCGATGACGGGCTGCGCTGTCATGTTTGCGTCACAAAACAGTCGCACTATCGACCCAGTCCAACCAATAACAATTAAGGACGATTGACCATGCCCACACAAAACCCGCACCGCACCGCCGGCCTTTGCACCTCCAGCAAGGTCTACAGCGCCTTGACTGAACTCAAGCACCTTGAAGGCCATCGCAGCGCCAAGTTCCTCGCATTGCTGGCAGAAAACCTGGTGCGCAAGGGCCTGCTCAGTGAGCACGAAGTGGTGAACATGCTCGACCAGGTGGTGGACTAACGCCTGACGTTGATGTCGACTATCGAGCCAGGTGATTTTTCCCAGGCACCGGCAAACCGTAAGGTGACCTCCATAACGTTTGGAGGTACTTATGCCCACTATTCAAATCATGTCCGTCATCGGCAGCGCCGTCCCCGCCCCTCTGCGCAAACTGGGCTTGCTCGCCTGCTGGTACGTTGTGCGCGATGGCGAGCCGATCAGCGGCCCGCTCACTTCGTTATCCGATGCCGAAACACAGCGCCGAATGGCAACCGACTTCAGGCTCGAGGCCTGAAAGCTAAGGCAATGGCAACTTGACCCGCGGCTTGGTTTCGACGAACAACGCCCAGCACGACATGAACAACGCTGCCACCAGCGGCCCGATGACAAAGCCGTTAAGGCCGAACACCGACAGGCCGCCCAAGGTCGAGATCAGGATCAGGTAGTCCGGCATCTTGGTGTCCTTGCCCACCAGGATCGGGCGCAGCACGTTGTCCACCAGGCCAATCACGAACACCCCGAACAGCCCCAGCACCACGCCCTGCCAGATCGAACCGCTCAACAGGAAATAAACCGCCACCGGCCCCCAGACCAGCCCGGCACCCACCGCTGGCAGTAGTGACAGGAACGCCATCAGCACGGCCCAGAGCAAGGCACTCGGGATGTCCAGGAACCAGAAGATCAAGCCTCCCAGCGCACCTTGGGTCACAGCCACCAGCACGTTGCCCTTGACCGTGGCGCGCACCACGCGGTTGAACTTGAGCTGCAGGCGACGCTTTTGCGGCTCGGCCAACGGTACTGCCGTGCGCACCTTGCGTACCAGTTCCGGGCCATCGCGTAGCAGGAAAAACAGCAGGTACAGCATGATGAAAAAGCTCACCAGGAAATCAAACGTACCCTGGCCGAAGCTGAACGCCTGAGAGGCAAAGAACTGACTGCCCTGCATCGCGCCCTTGACGACCTTTTCCCGCAGCCCTTCAAGGTTGCCCATGCCGAAACGGTCGAGCAGCTGCTGGAAATACGGCGGTAAAACGTTCTTGAATTGCTCGATATAACCCGCTACGTCGAGTTTGCCGCTCTCGATGTTTTTGTAGAGCGTGGCCCCCTCTTGCACCAGCAAAGCACTGGTGATGATCACCGGCAGAATCGCGATCACCAGGCACACCATCAAGGTGGTCAGGGAGGTCAGGTTGCGGTTCCAGCTAAAACGTTGCTGCAGGCGGCGCTGCATCGGCGCAAAGATAATGCCCAGGATCACCGCCCAGAACACCGCACCGTAGAACGGCAGCAATATCCAGATAAAAGCCACGGTGACCAAGGCCAGTAGCAGCAACAGGGTTTTGAATTGCAGGTTGGTTTGATTCATGTCCGGTCCATGTCAGAAAAACAGGGCCGATGGCGGCCCTGTTGCTTAGTCCGCAGCCAAACGTGGGAGTGCCCTTGTTTATCGAACAAGCATAGATCGCGTTATTTAGACCTGGGTCAATATCCCGTTATCGCTCCAGCACTACCCTCGCGCCTTTTTGCGACCCACACCCATGCGCCCGATAACTGCCCCCGAACTGCTCGCTCCCGCCGGCACCCTGAAAAACATGCGCTACGCCTTCGCCTACGGTGCCGACGCGGTCTACGCCGGCCAGCCGCGCTACAGCCTGCGGGTGCGCAATAACGAGTTCGACCACGCCAACCTGGCCCTCGGCATCCAGGAAGCCCATGACCTGGGCAAGCGCTTCTACGTGGTGGTGAACATTGCGCCGCACAACGCCAAGCTCAAGACCTTCCTCAAGGACCTGGCGCCCGTGATCGCCATGGGCCCGGATGCGCTGATCATGTCCGATCCTGGGCTGATCATGCTGGTGCGCCAGCACTTCCCGCAGATGCCGATCCACCTGTCGGTGCAGGCCAATACGGTGAATTGGGCCAGCGTGGCGTTCTGGCAGCAACAAGGCATTTGCAGGGTGATTCTGTCGCGGGAGCTGTCTCTGGAAGAGATTGGCGAAATCCGCCAGCAGGTGCCGACGATGGAGTTGGAGGTGTTTGTACATGGCGCCTTGTGCATGGCCTATTCCGGGCGGTGTCTGCTGTCGGGCTATATGAACAAACGCGATGCCAACCAGGGTACTTGCACCAATGCCTGCCGCTGGAAATACCAGGCCACGCCGGCCGTGGAGAATGCCACTGGCGATATCGTCCATGAATATCAACCCACATTGGGCATCGGCACACCCACCGATAAGGTGTTCCTGCTACAAGAGGCCAATCGCCCCGATGACCCCATGCCCGCTTTCGAAGACGAACACGGAACCTACATCATGAACGCCAAGGACCTGCGGGCCGTGCAGCATGTGGAGCGCCTGGCACAGATGGGCGTGCATTCGTTGAAGATCGAAGGCCGCACCAAGTCCCACTTCTACTGCGCGCGCACCACCCAGGTGTACCGCCAGGCCATCGATGACGCAGTGGCCGGCCGGGCGTTTGACCGCGGCTTGATGACCAACCTCGAGTCCCTGGCCCAGCGTGGCTACACCGAAGGTTTCCTGCGCCGCCACGTGCACGATGAATACCAGAACTACCAGAACGGCAGCTCGGTTTCCGAGCGCCAGCAGTTTGTCGGGGAGCTGACCGGCGAGCGCCGTGGCGCGTTGGCCGAGGTGAAGGTGAAGAATCGCTTTGTGCTGGGCGACCACCTGGAGTTGATGACGCCCGCCGGCAATTTTCATTTTGACTTGCCGAGCCTGCATAACGCCAAGGGCGAAAGCATTGAGGTGGCGCCGGGGGACGGGCATACGGTGTATGTGCCGATTCCGGCGCAGATGGACCTGCGTTTTGGCCTGCTGATGCGCGACGTTTAAACCCTGCCGTGGGTTGGATGGATCAGATCCTGAACTGGCCTACCAACTGCCCGAGGCGCTGGCCCAGATCTGCCAGGCTGCGAGACGTCTGAGCGCCCAACTGGGTTTCGTCCGCCACGCTGTCCACCGCTACGGCAATCTGATGCACGCTGCGGTTGATCTCTTCCGCCACGGCGGTCTGCTCTTCCGCGGCGCTGGCAATCTGGGCGTTCATTGAGTTGATGGTGCCAATCAGTTGCGCCATGGTGTCCAGGGACGCGCCGGCCTGGTTGGCCTGGGCCGAGGTGCCGTCGCCGGCATCGCTGGAGCGGCGCATAGCGTCCACGGCCGCCTCGGTGCCTTTTTGCAGGCGATCGATCATGCCCTGGATTTCCTGGGTGCTGGTTTGGGTGCGACTGGCCAGGGCACGCACTTCATCGGCGACCACGGCAAAGCCACGCCCAGCCTCCCCGGCCCGTGCGGCCTCGATGGCAGCGTTGAGCGCCAGCAGGTTGGTTTGCTCGGCGATAGAGCGGATCACGCCGAGCACACTGACGATTGACGACACATCCTGCTGCAGGCTGTCCAGGGACACGCCGCTGCTGCGAATGTCGTTCACCAGCGCATGGATCTGCGCGATGCTGCCGTCCACCACCCGCTTGGCGGCCTGGCCTTCGGCGTCGGTCTGCTGCGCAGCGACGGCCGCGCCTTGGGCACTGCGTGCCACTTCGTGGGCCGCCGAGGACATCTGGTTGATCGCGGTGGCCACCTGGTCGGTCTCGTGGCGCTGGCGTTCCATGGCCTGTTCAGAGCGCTGGGCCTGGTCGGACACCTGGCTCACCAGCCCGGTGAGTTGGGCGGTCATGTCGGTGATCTGGCGCACCAGGCCGTGGATTTTATCGACAAAGCGGTTGAATGCACCGGCCAGGTCGCCGAGTTCATCCTGGCTGGTAATGGCCAGACGGCGGGTCAGGTCGCCTTCACCCGCGGCGATGTCATCGAGGTTGGCCTTCATCAGGTGCAGCGGGCGCAGGATGGTATTGGCCAGCAGCATGCCCACGGCGGCGATCACCAGCAACACCACCACGGCCACGCCGAGGATGCTCAACAGTACGCCTTGCATGCGCTTCTCGACTTTTGCCTGCACCACCGCCACTTGGGCGTCGATGCCATCGAGGTTCACCGAGGTGCCGATCACCATGTCCCACTTGGGCAGATACTCGGTATAGCCGAGCTTGGGCACCAGCTCGGTCTGGCCGGGCTGGGTCGAGCTGTATTGCAGGTAGTGGGTGCCGTCCTTGCCGACCTTGACCAGGTCGCGGTTGACGTAGACGCCGTTGGGGTCGCGGTTGTCCTTGAAGCTTTTGCCCACGCCGTCCGGGCTGTTGCCCTTGAACAGGCGGATGGTTTCGGAGTCGTAGCCGAAGAAATAGCCGTCTTTGCCGTAGCTGGTATTGGATAACAACTTGACCACCTGCGCCCGCGCCGCGCTGTCGCCGGGGGCTGCCGCGTCGTAGAGCGGCTTGATGGTGGTCATGGCCACCTCGACATAACTTTGCAGGGTGGCCTTGGCGTCGTTGAGCAGGCGCTGACGGGTTTCATCCACCTCGTTGCGGGCCTGGCCCTGCAGAATCCACACGGTGGTCAGGCTGATGACCACGGCAAACAACAACACCGGCACGACAGCAAGGGCCAGGACTTTGGCCTTCAAACTCAGACGCATGGCTTTTCTCTCTTGTTAGTGGCGACTTGAGAGGTTAACGGCCATGTGAGCGATTACTGTAGGAGCGAGCTTGTGTGGCGAGGCAGCTTGCTGCCGCTGGGGTGCGCAGCGCCCGCACGCTTTTTTGGGGCTGCTTCGCAGCCCAGCGGGAGCAAGCTCCCTCGCCACAGAGGTTCTCGCCTGGATCAGAGCGTCATCGCGGCCAGCCAGCCGAACGCCAGCAGCGGCAGGTTGTAGTGCAGGAAGGTCGGCACCACGGTGTCCCAGATATGGTGGTGCTGGCCGTCGATGTTCAGGCCGGAGGTGGGGCCTAGGGTGGAGTCCGAGGCAGGCGAACCGGCGTCGCCCAAGGCACCGGCGGTACCAACGATGCACACGATGGCCACCGGGCTGAAGCCCAACTGCACACACAGCGGCACGAAAATCGCCGCGAGGATCGGCACCGTGGAAAACGACGAGCCGATGCCCATGGTCACCAACAACCCCACCAGCAGCATCAACAACGCGCCGACGCCCCGGCTATGGCCGATGAACGCCGCCGAAGTTTGCACCAGCGAGTTCACGTCACCGGTGGCCTTGAGCACTTCGGCAAAACCTGAGGACGCGATCATGATGAAGCCGATCATCGCCATCATTTTCATGCCTTCGGTGAACAGGTCATCGGTGTCGCGCCAGCGCACGATGCCCGACACCGAGAAGATCAGGAACCCGGCCAGGGCGCCGATGATCATCGAGTCCAGCCACAACTGGATGATGAACGCCGAGGCAATTGCCAGGCCGGCCACCAGCAGGGTCAGCGGGTTGTACTGCACCGCCACTTGCTCGACACGTTCGATTTTCTTCAGGTCGTACACACGCTTTTTGCGGTAGCTGATCAGCACCGCCACCAGCAGGCCGACCACCATGCCCAGCGCCGGCAGGCCCATGGCGTGGGTGACGTTGACCCCGCTGATATCCACCCCGCTCTTGGCGACGTTGGCCAGCAGGATCTGATTGAGGAAGATATTGCCAAAGCCCACCGGCAGAAACATGTACGGGGTGATCAGGCCGAAGGTCATCACGCAGGCGATCAGGCGACGGTCCAGTTGCAGCTTGGTCAGTACATACAGCAGCGGCGGTACCAGCAGCGGAATAAACGCAATGTGGATCGGCAAGATGTTCTGCGAGGCAATCGCCACCACCCACAACAGGCCGATCAGCAGCCATTTGACGTGGTTGCCACCGCTGGCGTCCTGGCGGTCCACCAGCAGCAAGGCTTTGTCCGCCAGCGCATGGGCCAGGCCGGACTTGGCAATCGCCACGGCGAAAGCACCGAGCAATGCGTAGGACAAGGCCACGGTTGCGCCGCCGCCCAGCCCGCCGTTGAAGGCCTTGAGCGTGGCCTCGATACCCAGGCCACCGGTCAAGCCGCCCACCAGGGCGCCGACGATAATGGCGATGACCACATGCACGCGGGACAGGCTGAGTACCAGCATGGTGCCGACCGCGGCGATGACTGCGTTAATCATGGTTACCTCAAGCAGAAACAAAAAAGACAGGCATGCCCGCGCGCGGCCCATGGGAACAGCTGCCGGCGTGCAGGCTTGAAAGAGGTCTTATTAGAGGGCGCGCACTTTGCAGGAGCTGGGCTGCCATGTCAAAAACTGTGGTGAGGCAAAGCCCTCTGCACAGATAAAGAATTACCGGCACTGGCCGATACGCTGTCTCTATGTGCTTTCAGGTAAGGATGTCCCGATGTCGCTCAGGCAGCTCTCCATTCAATGGAAAATCACCCTGCTGGCGGGCCTCTGCCTGCTGGGGATCGTGACCCTGCTGGTGGGTCTGTCGCTGTATCGCATGGCGCAGAGCTCGCAGCAGGTCAAGGCGTCCAGCATGCAGATGCTCGACGAAGCTGCCCAGTCGCGCATCGAGGCCCAAGGCGAAGTGCAAGCGCTGGGCATTCGCCAGCAGTTCATGGATGCTTACCAGTACGGCCATGGCTTTTCCCGCCAGGTGTTGTTTTTGCGCGAGCAGGCCGAGAAGCGCTTTCTCGATGCCTTCGACACCCGTGAAGACCTGACGCGCCAGGTCAAGGCCGCCCTGCAGGCCAACCCCGACCTGCTCGGCCTGTCCCTGGTGTTCGAAGCCAATGCGCTGGACGGCAAGGACGAACTGTTCGCCAATCAGGCGGAACTGGGCAGCAATGACAAAGGCCGTTTCGCGCTGTACTGGTCGCAACCGACACCGGGGAAAATCACCTCGATGGCGCTGCCCGAGAGCGACATGGCCGACACCTCCATCGGCCCCAGCGGCGAAAAGGCCAACGCCTGGTTCACCTGCCCGCGCACGACTCTCAAGCCCTGCGTGATCGAGCCCTACTTCTATGTGATCGACGGCCAGAACGTGCTGATGACCAGCATCGTGTTCCCGCTGATGGTCAATGGCAAAGTCATCGCCTCGCTGTCGGTGGATATCAACCTCAACAGCCTGCAGGCGGTCAGCCAACAGGCCAGCCAGAAACTGTACGACGGCCAGACCCAGGTCAGCATCCTCAGCGCCACTGGCTTATTGGCTGGCTACAGCCCGGATGCCAGCAAACTCAGCCAACGCCTGGAGCAGGTCGACCCGGCCAGCGGCGCACAGCTGACCAGTGCCTTGGCCAGCAGTACCCAGACCCGCAGCCTGCGCACCGACCACCAACTCAAGGTACTGGCGCCTTTTGCGCCGATTCCCGGCGGTAAGGCGTGGGGCGTATTGCTGGATGTACCTGAAAAAGTCCTGGTCGCCCCCGCCGAAGCGCTGAAAAACCAGCTGGACGCCGACAACGCCAAAGGCACCCTGCTGGAACTGGGCCTGGGCCTGCTGGCCGCCGTGGTCGGCTTGATCCTGGTGTGGCTGATGGCACGCAGCGTGACCCGGCCAATCCTCGGCGTGGCGCACATGCTTGAGGATATCGCCAGCGGCGAAGGCGACCTGACCCGGCGCCTGGCCTATGCCAAACAGGACGAGCTGGGCCAATTGGCCGGCTGGTTCAACCGTTTCCTCGACAAGCTGCAGCCGATCATTGCCGAGGTCAAACGCTCGGTGCAGGACGCTCGCGGCACCGCCGACCAGTCCGCCGCTATTGCCACGCAAACCAGCGCCGGCATGGAGCAGCAGTACCGTCAGGTTGATCAGGTGGCCACCGCATCCCACGAAATGAGCGCCACCGCTCAGGATGTGGCTCGCAGCGCCGCCCAGGCGGCCCAAGCCGCCCGAGATGCCGACCAGGCGACTCGCCAAGGCTTGACGGTTATCGACCGCACCACCGCCAACATTGGCGAGCTCGCCGCCGACATGAGCACCGCTATGACCCAAGTTGAAGGCTTGGCCGCCAACAGCGAACAGATCGGCTCGGTGCTCGAAGTGATTCGCGGCATCGCCGAGCAGACCAACCTGTTGGCGCTCAACGCCGCCATCGAAGCCGCTCGCGCCGGTGAAGCCGGCCGCGGTTTTGCCGTGGTCGCCGACGAAGTGCGCAACCTGGCACGGCGCACCCAGGAATCGGTGGAAGAAACCCGCCTGGTGATCGAACAATTGCAAACCGGTACCAGCGACGTGGTCGGCTCCATGGGCAACAGCTATCGCCAGGCCCAGGGCAGTGTCGAACAGGTCGGCCAGGCCGTCACCGCCTTGCGCCAGATTGGCGATGCGGTCACGGTGATCAGCGACATGAACCTGCAAATCGCCAGCGCCGCGGAAGAGCAAAGCGCCGTGGCCGAAGAGATCAACAGCAACGTGGCGACCATTCGCGATGTGACCGAATCGTTGTCGGAGCAGGCCAATGAATCGGCGCGGGTCAGCCAGGCGTTGAACAGCCTGGCGAACCAGCAGCAGGGGTTGATGGATCAGTTTCGGGTCTGAATGTAGCTAGGCTTTTCTGTGGGGGTCGGGCTTGCCCCAATGCCAGTCCGTTAAGGGCTTTTTGTAGGAGCGAGCTTGCTCGCGAAAAACTCACAGGCGCGGCGTTCATTCAGGATGCCCGCGTTATCGTTGACGTTTTTCGCGAGCAAGCTCGCTCCTACAGTAGGCGATGCAAACACCTCGGTATTTCAGGTAAACCGAGTCGATGCTATCGCAGGCAAGCCAGCTCCCACATTTTGAGCAGCGGTGTGCCAGTGTCAGCGGCGTGGCAACTGGATCAATACCTTGAGCCCACCCAGCTCACTCTCCTGCAGTTGCAACACCCCACCCCACACCTCGACAATGTCGCGCACGATCCCCAAACCCAGGCCATGGCCAACCCTTTGCTCATCCAGGCGTGCGCCACGGCTGAACACTTGGTCGCGCTGGGCCTCGGGAATGCCGGGGCCGTCGTCTTCCACCGCCAGCCGATAGCCCTGGGGCGTCTCGCTGACGCTCAGGCGTACCTCGGCGTCCGCCCATTTACAGGCGTTGTCCAACAGATTGCCCAGCAGTTCCAGCAGGTCTTCACGGTCCCAGGGCAGTTGCAGGCCCGGCGCCACCTGATAGCTGAGGTCCAGGTGTTCGCCGTGGATCATGCGCAGGGTGGCCAGTAAACCGGGCAGCTCTTGTTCACAGTCAAACAACGCGCCCGGCAAGGCATCGCCCGCCAGGCGCGCACGGTTGAGTTCACGGTTGAGGCGCTGCTGCACCTGCTCCAATTGCTCGCGCAGCAACTGGCTCAGTTGCGGATGATCCTTGAGGGCGTCACTGGAGGCGGCGCTCAACAACACTGCCAGCGGGGTTTTCAGCGCATGCCCCAGGTTGCCGAGGGCGTTGCGGGAGCGCTTGAGGCTGTCTTCGGTGTGCGCCAACAGGTGGTTGATCTGCGCCACCAGGGGCTCCAGCTCAAGCGGCACTTGAGTGTCGAGTTGCGAGCGCTGGCCTTGTTGCAGTTGGGCGATCTGGTTGCGTGCGGTCTCCAGGGGGCGCAGGGCACGGCGCACGGTGACCCGTTGCAGGATCAGCACCAACAGCAGCGCCGCCAGCCCCATCACCAGGCCGACCTGGCGCATCAGGCGAAAGCTTTCGCGCACAGGCGTGTAGTCCTGGGCCACGCTGATGGAAATCGATTGGCCGAAGCGCTTGTAGTCCGAGCGCAGCACCAACAGTTGCTGGCCTTCGGGCCCCAGTTGCAGGTTGCCCTTGAGCCCCGCCACCGGGAGCCGGGGCAGTTCCTGGTCCCACAATGAACGGGAGCGCCAATGCACATCGGCAAAGTCGATACGAAAGTAATGCCCGGAAAACGGCCGCTGGTACGCCGGCGACAGGCGTTGCTCATCCAACTGCACGCCGTTGGGCCCACGCACCAGCGCCACCAGCAGATTTTCGCTGTCGTTGCGCAAGCCCGCTTCAAGGTAGCGTTGCAAACCCGCCTCGAACAACCACAGGCTGGTTTGCGCCAGCACCACGCCGACAATCACCATCACGCTGATCAACCCCAGGCTCAAGCGCCGCTGGATCGACCTCATGCCGGGGTGGCGCCGAAACGGTAGCCCTGGCCACGCCGGGTCTCGATCACGCTGCGGCCCAATTTGCGCCTTAGATGGTTGACGTGCACCTCCAGCACATTGGAGTCGCGCTCGGTCTCGCCGTCATACAAGTGTTCGGCCAGGTGGCTTTTGGACAGGATCTGTTCGGGATGCAGCATGAAATAGCGCAACAAACGAAACTCGGCAGCCGTCAGCTGGATCTCGGCGCCGTCACGTAGCACGCACTGGCGCCCTTCATCCAGATGCAGGCCGGCAGCTTGCAGGGTGGGCTGGTTCGTCTGGCCATGGGAGCGGCGCAGCAGCGACTGGATGCGCAGGTACAGCTCTTCGGGGTGAAAGGGTTTGCTCAGGTAATCATCGGCGCCGGCCTTGAGCCCTTCGATACGCTCGGCCCAGGAATCGCGGGCCGTGAGGATCAGCACTGGTATGGCCAACGAGGCGGCGCGCCATTGCGCCAGCACTTCAAGCCCGGGTAAACCGGGCAGGCCAAGGTCAAGGATGATCAAGTCATACGGCTCGCTGCGTCCTTGATACACGGCGTCGCGGCCATCGGCCAGCCAGTCGACCGCGTAGCCCTGGCGCTGCAGGCCGGCCATCAGTTCGTCGGCCAGGGGCACGTTGTCTTCCACCAGGAGCAGGCGCATCAGTCTTCCTCATCTTTGATCAGGTCGCCATTGGTGGCATCCAGCTTGATCTCGCGCACCACGCCCTCGGTGGTCACCAGTTCCACTTCATAGGCGTATTGCCCGTGTTTCTTTTCCAGTTCGGCTTCCAGCAGCCGTGAGCCGGGGTATCGCGCCATGGCCTGCTGCAACAGCTGTTCCAATGGCAGGATGACGCCTTGTTGGCGCAGGGCCAGGGCTTCGTCCTGATTGAGGTCGCGGGCCTCGAGGCTGGAACAAAACACCATGAGCACCAGCGCCACGCGACTGCCGACGCGTAAATTTACCTTCATTACGTATCCTGATGATTCTTGAGAACCTGCCCGGTGAGCGCGTTCAATTCAACATCCCATTCAATGCCGTCGGTATCTCGTAGCTCGACTTCATAGACGTACTTGCCGTATTCCTCATCCAGATCGGTGTCCAGCAGCGTCGAACCAGGGTGAAGGGCCAGGGCCGTGGCTTCCAACTGATCGAAAGCGACAATTGTAACAGTGGCCGGCACGATCAGTGGCTTGTCGGGGTCCACGGCGGCGGCCGGGGTCGCCGTAACGAGGATGATAGCGGCGGCGCCCAGGGCAGTGAGGCGCTTCATGATAAGTCTCCGTTACATGATGTTTTCCTACATCGGCCACCGTACGCCCTGCAACTTAACTGAAACTGAATTGCCACCATGGCAATTCCAGTCAAGCCATTTTTCCCACTGCCTGCGAGATTTCCTATACTGCCCCGCTCGCCTCAACAGAGACCGGTATGACAGCCATCCATATCAAGTTCCCGGCCTTGACCCTCAAGGCCGGTAAACGCGCCATCACCCGCATCCGCGAGCAGGGCCTTGCGCCTGCCGACGTCGGTATCCTCCCCGGCGCGGCTGGCGGCCCCAAGGCCCTGGGTATCCAAGGGCTCGACCTGGCGCTGTTCGGTGATTGGTTGCCCCGTGCGCCGCGCGAGCGTGCGCTGATCGGCGCGTCCATTGGCTCCTGGCGGTTTGCCAGCGCCTGCCTGCCCGACCCGGTGCAAGGTTTGCTCGACTTGGGCCGGCTGTACAACGAGCAGCGCTTTGCCAAAGGCGTGACCATGGCGCAAGTCAGCCAGAGCTGCCAACGCATGCTCGACGACCTGCTGGCCGGGCGCGATGCGCGGGTGCTGGACAACCCCGACTATCGGCTGAACATCATGGTGGTCAAGAGCCACGGTTTGCTCGCCGATGACCACCGTGGGCGGCTGGGGCTGGGCCTGTCATCGGTGATTGCCGATAACCTGCGGGGCCGCGCACGGCTGTCGCGGCATTTCGAGCGGCTGATCATCCACGACCCGCGTCAGGCGCCTCCGGTACACCCCCTGAAGGATTTCCCCTCGCGCTTTCTCACCCTGGACGTGGGCAACCTGCGCCAGGCGTTGCTCGCGTCCGGGTCGATCCCCATGGTCATGCAAGGCGTACGCGACCTGCCTGGGGCCGGGGCCGGCACCTACCGCGACGGCGGCCTGCTGGACTACCACCTCGACCTGCCCTACCACGGCGATGACATCGTGCTGTACCCGCATTTTACTGACCGGGTCATCCCCGGCTGGTTCGACAAGGGCCTGCCATGGCGGCGCAGCAACCAGCAGGGCTTGCAGGATGTGTTACTGCTGGCGCCGTCCAGGGACTACCTGGCCCGCCTGCCCCACGGCAAGCTGCCAGACCGCAGCGACTTCAAGCGTTTCATGGGCGATGATCCAGGCCGCAACAAATATTGGCAAACTGCCATGAGCGAGAGCCAACGACTGGGGGATGAGTTTTTGGCATTGGCGGATAACGGCAAGCTCGGCGACCGTTTGCTCGCCCTTTAAGTGTAGGAGCGAGCTTGCTCGCGAAGGTCGTCAACGATAACGCAGGGTGCCTGGATTAACGCGGCGCCCTTGGGTTTTTCGCGAGCAAGCTTGCTCCTACAACATGAGGGGCGGTATGCGCAGAGGTTGATCAAACTGTTAAACTCGCCGCCTGCCAGACACCTGACCGAGCTGAAAACACTGTGGAAATCTTCAAAGAGTTTACCTTCGAATCCGCCCATCGCCTGCCCCACGTACCGGAAGGCCACAAATGCGGGCGTCTGCACGGGCACTCGTTCAAGGTGGCCATCCACCTGAGCGGCGATCTGGATCCCCATACCGGCTGGATTCGCGACTTCTCGGAGATCAAGGCGATTTTCAAGCCGCTCTATGAACGCCTCGACCACAACTACCTCAATGACATTCCCGGCCTGGAAAACCCCACCAGCGAAGTGCTGGCCAAGTGGATCTGGAATGAACTGAAACTCTTGCTGCCGGAACTCAGTGCGATCCGTATCCACGAGACGTGCACCAGTGGGTGCATTTATCGCGGCGAGTAAGTGATCGAGTGTTGAAAAGACCACCTGCGGGGAATGTCACTGTGGCGAGGGAGCTTGCTCCCGCTGGGTCGCGAAGCGGCCCCAAAAGATGGGACTGCTACGCAGCCCAACGGGAGCAAGCTCCCTCGCCACAGGTCACTGTTTGTTCGCTCTAGCTCTTAATTGGCTGGCATTGCCAACTGTAGGTGTTTTTTTTCGAAGCGGCGGGCTGATCCATTAGGAAAACCCGCACAGACGCCGATCGACTGAGCCAGTTTGGCTCACCGCTGCACTGCTTTTGCTCTGATTGGGAGGAGGCGGCCTTATAAAGGGCTTACTCCGTCAGCGCATACCTGCCTGCACCTGCATTGGCACGCAGGATGCACACGACCTGGGTCACCACTCAGGGAGCAGCCCCCATGACGCAACAAGACCCCGGCAACGACTACCCTCTCAGCGAAGTCCCCTTGCACGCGCGCAAGGGTCTGGCCTCTACGGCCATGGTGTTGCTGGGGTTCACCTTTTTTACCGCGACCATGTTCGCCGGCGGCAAGCTGGGGGTGGCGTTCAGCTTCATCGACATGCTCGGCGTCGTGGCCCTGGGTAACCTGTTGTTGGGTATCTACGCCGCAGGCTTGGGTTACATCGCGTTCAAGAGCGGCTTGAACTCGGTGTTGATGGGGCGTTTCTGCTTTGGCGAAGTGGGCAGCAAGCTCAGTGACTTGATCCTCGGTTTTACCCAGATCGGCTGGTATGCCTGGGGCACGGCCACGGCTGCGGTGGTATTGGGCAAGTATTTCCAATTGAGCCAGGGCAGTGTGCTGGGGCTGATGGTGATATTTGGCTTACTGTTCTGCGCCACCGCCTATGTGGGGTATCGCGGCTTGGAAATCCTGTCCTACATCGCGGTGCCGGCCATGGGGCTCCTGTTGCTGCTGTCGATGTGGGTCGCCACCGTAAAGGTCGGCGGGCTGGAGGGGCTGCTGGCGGTGGTGCCCAGCGCTGAGCTGGACTTGTCCACCGCCATCACCCTGGTGTTCGGGACCTTTGTCAGCGGGGCAACCCAGGCCACCAACTGGACGAGGTTTTCGCGCTCGGCCAAGGTTGCGGTGCTGGCCAGCCTGATCGGTTTTTTTGTCGGCAATGGTTTGATGGTGCTGATCGGGGCCTATGGCGCCATCGTCTATCAGCAACCGGATGTAGTGGAAGTCTTGCTGCTGCAAGGTTTCGCCACGGCGGCGATGGCGATGTTGCTGCTCAATATCTGGAGCACCCAGGACAACACCATCTACAACTTCGCCGTCGCCGGTTGCAACCTGCTGCGTACCCAGCGTCGCAAGAGCGTGACCCTGGCCGGCGCGGTGATCGGCACCCTGCTCGCCTTGTTCGGCATGTACGACCTGTTGGTGCCGTACCTGATCCTGCTGGGCACGGTCATCCCGCCGATAGGAGGCGTGATCATGGCGGACTTCTTCTATCGCTATCGCGGCCAATATCCGCGCTTGGCAGAGGCTCACTTACCGGCATTCAATTGGCCAGGTCTGATCGCGTATGGAGTGGGTACCGTGGTCGCGTTCAACTCGCCGTGGGTCGCGCCGTTGGTGGGAATTTTTGCCGCATCGCTGACCTATGTGCTGCTCAGCGCCATACTACGCGCCATGACCGCCTGGACATCGGTATCGTCCTGAGGATCTGGCGGCTGTCTGCCTGATTTTTTAGCCAAGAGGAACTTGCCCATGCACATCATCAATGCCCGCCTGCGCAACCGTGAAGGCCTGCATGATCTGCACCTGGAAAATGGCCGGATCGCCAGCATCACTGCGCAAACCGGAGCGCCCACACTGATGGCCGGCGACTTGGACGCCGCCGGCAACCTGGTCATACCGCCCTTTGTCGAGCCCCACATCCACCTCGACGCCACCCTCACCGCCGGCGAGCCGCGCTGGAACATGAGCGGTACGCTGTTTGAAGGCATCGAGTGCTGGGGCGAACGCAAGGCCACCATTACTCTGGAAGACACCAAGGCCCGGGCCAAAAAAACCATTCAGGCGCTCGCCGCCCATGGCATCCAGCATGTGCGCACCCATGTCGACGTCACCGACCCGGACCTCACCGCACTCAAGGCCCTGCTGGAGGTACGTGAAGAGAGTACCCACCTGATCGACCTGCAAATCGTCGCCTTCCCCCAGGAAGGCATCGAGTCCTTCCGCAATGGTCGCGAGTTGATGGAAGAAGCCATTCGCCTGGGTGCCGATGTGATCGGTGGCATCCCCCACTTCGAATACACCCGCGACCAAGGCGTGAGTTCGGTGAAGTTCCTCATGGATCTGGCCGAGCGTACTGGCTGCCTGGTGGACGTGCACTGTGACGAAACCGATGACCCCCACTCACGCTTTCTCGAAGTCCTCGCGGAAGAAGCCCGCAGCCGCGACATGGGTGCCCGCGTGACCGCCAGCCATACCACCGCCATGGGTTCCTACGACAATGCTTACTGCGCCAAGCTGTTTCGCCTGCTAGGACACTCCGGCATCAGCTTTGTCTCGTGCCCCACCGAAAGCATCCACCTGCAGGGCCGCTTCGACAACTTCCCGAAACGCCGTGGTGTCACCCGTGTGAACGAACTGCTTGAGGCCGGCATGAACGTGTGTTTCGGCCAGGATTCCATCGTCGATCCCTGGTACCCGCTGGGTAACGGCAACATTCTGCGAGTACTGGAGGCCGGTCTGCACATCTGTCATATGCTCGGTTACCGCAATTTGCAAAACGCCCTGGACCTGGTCACCGACAACAGTGCCAAAGCCATGAGCCTGGGCGATCGTTATGGGTTGCAAGCAGGTCGCCCGGCCAACCTGCTGATACTGTCGGCCGACAGCGACTACGAAGTCATACGTAGCCAGGGCCTGCCGTTGTACTCGATTCGCAACGGCAAGGTACTGATGAAACGGCAACCGGCACAGGTAGAGTTTATGTAACCGCGTGGGTTAGACGACTGAGTCGATGTCCAACGTTTGCACCCGTACCTGTTCATCGTGGGAAGGCGGCGGAACGCTGGTGAATTGGGCCGGCTCACGATTCTCACGATGGCGGAACCAACGCTTGAGGCTCGCTTGCAGATGTGCAGAAGAGGCATGGCTGCCGTAGACATCGCGGGCTTGCAGGCGACGCCAGCGCAGGCTTGCCAAGCGCTCGCGGCTGGTGTGCAAACGGTCGATCTCTGCGTTCAAGGCATCGGTAGGTTCATGGCTACGATCATTGGCAGGGCGCCGCAGAGCAAGCTCACGCCGCTTGGCCCGTAGTTGCTCGCGCATGTCTTCAAAGGCCCGGTCGAGCAGCTCGAATTCCCTCTGGGTCACCAACGAGCCCTCACTCTCCAGGGTTTGTTGCCAGCGGCGCAATGTCGCCCACGCCGCGGGGATGTAGCTGGTGGTCATGAAGTGCTGGTCGGCTTGAAACAGCTGCCTCAGCACATTATCGCGGTCGGGCATGTCGCCCTGCAGTTGCAATGCGCGGTTGCAACCCGCTTCTTGGAGGGATTCACAGCCAGGTTTCCATAACACCGAAGAATGGCTGCCATCCGGGAGCGTGATCGGCATGAAATGATATTGCTCGCCATGATGCCGATAGGGGTTGCCGCCCACGCGCACCAGCCCTGCGGCGAACAACAGGCCACCGGGTACGGGATTGCTGAATAGCGTGATGGCCCCGGGAATCCAGAGCTTGGCGGTGGTATTCATCCAGGGCGCCGGGACGCTGGGGACAGGGTCGTTGTGGTTGACGATGCGGTGGTGGACCAGGGAAGAGGCACCGGCGGTAAATTCAGAGTCGGCGGCGCGGGGGGCGCCGTAGGTGTAGAGAAGGACGTTGTAATGGGCATCCTGGGCTCGGCGCAGCCCTTCGGCCAACAGCAATGCAATGGCGCCTCCAAGGCTGTGGCCGCAAATTACGATGCGCTGGCCCACATGAAACTGATCAAGGTATTGCAATACGAAATCACGCATAGCCCGGTAGGCCTGGTAAAAACCACCGTGCGCTTTTCCAACGCCGTCGTCGAAAGACACCTGATGGGCGTCGGCGTCGCGTAATACGTCGGCACGGCTGACCGTTCCTCGCACAGAAATCAGGATGATCTGATCGTGGTGAGTGATGAAGGCCTGGGTATCAGTGCCAAATTTTTCATCATCGAAAAAGTGCAGACGTGCGGGATGCTCCTGCTCTTCGTTTCGTTCCGGGCGATTTTGGGGATACAACACGGGATCGAACGGCAGGATTTCGAAGCGTTGGGAGTAAGGAATATCTTCGTAGATCGGGTAAAAACGGTGTGATTGCTTCGGATCAATTCGCCAGGCTTCGTGATACACCGAAAGCTGTTCAGCGAATAAATTTCCAACGCTCGGATCCAACGGAAACCGGACTTCGTCTAATGGTTTTTCGGCGGGGGCCTGTCCAAAATCGCAGTAACTCAACGCAGCAAACAATGCCAGTTGGTATAGGTTAAGGGCGCAGAAGCCGTCTTCGGTGGATAAGATGGGGCGTAAGGCCCGTAGTGGTCGCACTTCCAGAACGGTGTGCTTGTTGGGGAACAGTACGATACCCACCAATGAAGGCTGAGGCGGGCCGAAGCCCAGATCGGCCAACATTTTCAGTGCATGGCGCTTGGGAGAGTGGACTCGAGGCGTTGTCGGAGGCAAATGGGCAACATGACGAACTAAATCTCTAACTTCGACTTGATAAAATCTGTTGGGTTGATGTTGAGCGGGATTGGCTTCAATACGACGTCCATCGACCGAAGCAAATCTGGTTTGCTCAGCACGAACTTGAAGCTCGGTGATAGGTAGCTGATAAGTCGGCCGCATCATTAACCGACGATATGGCTGCTCGGTTCCTGAATACAGATCGTCAAAAACGAGGACTACGGGACCGCTGTAAATATCTTTTAGCTTGACGAATCCTTCCCCGTTCAATCTACCTTTGTACTCTCGTCCAGCGCTGTCGCGGACCGTATACGACAGGCCAGCGTACGTCGCCCCAACTCCAGTTTCATCGACCAAGCAAAAACTCACCCATTGCCCTCGCAATGAACAAGCTGGCGTGCTGTCACTGAAAAAGGGTCGCTTCCTTGCGTCCAAATACATGGCTTACTCCTTATTACTCACACGATGGATAAATATTACAAATGCGGCCATCCGGCATTTTTATCGGTTTAAAGTCGGTGGTATTGCCGTTGCAATAAGCGTCCCGATCGGCAAAGTTTTTACCCCTACATCGCTTCCATCCACCTGGAACATTTATCCAATTATCGCCAAAGGCAGGTCGTTCCTCATCAGTCAAATTCAACACAACCTTAAGCTTTCTTCCCGACAGTTGATCTCTTTGTACAACGCCCCCTACCCGCGACTCTTGCAAGTTTCCCATCGAATCCAATGAATTGCAGATCAGGAGTTTTCTAATCGCATGCAAAGGCCCTACCGTCCGAAAGTGCCACTTACATTGCCCAAGTATTTCCTGCACACCCGAGTCGGGCATACCAGGCAGGTCGGCCTCCAAACGGTCTCGAATGGAAATACTCCCGAAATTCCCGCCCACATCCGTACTCCGTGTCCCCCACTTCGCATAGAAGTCAAATTCCACACTGCGCAGGACCAACGGACATCCTTCTACCGTTTCAGTCAGTGGCAACTCATAACTCACACTGCTCGCCACAGGCTTGTAGTCTGTAAAAAAGACTTTCCGCTCAGGTCTTTTGCCTCGCCGCCGAGGCAAGGTGCAAGTCTCACCCGTTGCGGGCCGGTAGTTGGCAGCCGTTTTAAGTTCAAATTGCGCTGGCAAATCCACCTCCAATGTAAAACGCTCCACCGTCCTCCCCGTACACCCCGAAAGCCACGCAGCCGCAACAACCAGCAACACCCACCCTATCCACCTATTCACCTTTCCCTACCTCCCTGCGCCACTGCTCCACCACTCGTTCAAAATGCTCCCCTGGCGCCTCGCCGGCCCTCGGCTGCCAATGGATAACACTGCTTCGGGTCGCCTCTGCCAAACGACGCACCACCAGAAATTCGAGCTTCTCCGGCTCCCGCCATTGCCAAGCGCGCGCCTGCGCCAGTACCTGGGCCAGCCAAATCCTTGGGTCTTGGAATTCGACCAATGCCGCCAGGTCTTCACTGTGTTCCGCCAACAGGTAACGCAGGATATTGGCGTTCAGGATGGCTTCGGCCTGGGGATTGGGTGTATCGAGCCAAGGCGGGAGCCGAGGCGCTGGGTAATCGCCCGGTGCAGGGTTTTCGTGATGGCACCAATGGCCTTCGTGCCAATAGCACACACTGATCAGCGGCCCGAGGTAGACCGGCCAATGCTCTTTGGCCAGATAGGCCAGGGCGCGGGCCAAGGTGCGGTTGTCGTGAATGCGGTAAAGCGCCTGCTGGCCCTCCGGCCCTGTCAGGAGCCTTTCGCGCCAATGGCGCGCCACATCCGTCAAGTCGGTAGCCGACAAGCTCGCGAGCCACCCCCAGTTTGACTCGGGGTGTTGCAACAGATCAGCCAGGGCGGGTTCATTGATCTGCTCAAGCAAGAGGATGATCGGGCCAGAACTCGCCAGCTCCGCCGCGGCGGTATCGCTATAGAGATTGCAATAGTGCGACGGGGCGCAACCTGCCAATAGAGGCTGGCGAGCCTCGTGGCCACCTTCCACTATCAGGCACAATCGGTGCCCGTTCTGCAGCTGTTGGGCCATCCAACGACGGGGCAAGCTGTCCATCAAGCCGCCCTCTGCGTGATATCGCACAGGCCTTCGCGACAGCGCTCGCACAGGGGGCAAAAGTCCGCGTCAAGTTGCCTGGCCAAGTCCATGACGACGCTTTGCACTGCCGACAACTGCGCGCCAGCGAACAAAGCCGGGCTCGCCGAACTGTTTGCGACCGACGAACCGGCCTGGGTAAGGGGCCTGCTGCTTGAGATACTGCCCGCTTGCATCACCAAGTGTTCCCCGCCAGCCATCAAGCTCAGTTGCGCACCGGCCTCAATGACCAGGCTGGCACCGGCCTTGAGGTGAACCCGCTGCCCAGCTTCGAACACCAGGCTCTGGCCAACGCGAGTCAGGCTATCGCCCTCTACCTCCAGGCGACTGTCATGACCCACCCGTTGTTCCAAGTCACGCTGGGCGTGCAGGTAGATGAGTTCTTCGCCGCGTCGATCTTCAACGTGCAGCTCGTTAGCCCCTCCGCCATCCGGTGAGCTGCGGCTACGCAGCACGCTGCGTGTCTTGTGCTGCGGCAAGGGATAGGCTGGCAGGTTTGATGCATTGGGCAGGCAACCCATGACGAGAGGGTGATCCGGGTCGCCCTCCAGAAAGCTGACCAGCACTTCCATGCCTACCCGTGGAATCACCATGGCACCAAACCCGTCCCCCGCCCAACCGGACGCCACGCGCAGCCAGCAACTGCTCGCCCCCTCGCGGTTGTCCACACGATCCCAATGAAAGCGCACCCTCACCCGACCATAGGCATCGCAATGCACGTCTTCGCCCGCAGGCCCGGTTACCGTCGCGGTCTGGCTGCCACTGATCGTTGGCCTGGGATGCTTGAGGGCCGGTCGATGCACTGCACGCCAGGGTGTCGCGGTGAATCGGTTGCGATAGCCCTGGAATCCACTGGCTTCAACCATCGACTCCTCCAACACCTGCGGCTGGTAACCCTCATGACGCACCGAAGTCAGCAGCCATAAATCGTTGCAGAGTGGGTCGGGGTGATCACATAGCTCAAGGAAGTGACCACTGCGCAATGCCGGCTGATCGCTCTTGCCCAACACCCTGTGGCGATCACGCTCGTGACGCTCCAGGCCGCGTCGCGCCAGCTGCGCGCCGCGCGCATGCCCCTTAAAACCGGCAGGGTAGGCATAGTCTTCCAAAGTTTGCGCCTGCACGGCACCGGCCTCTTTTTGCAGACGAAATGAAGGGTGCTCGAAGTCATAGTCACGACGTACAGTGCGCCGGCTGCGCGTCTCCAATCGCAGGTCGAAGCGCTGTACAACATGGCTCTGGAGCGCCGGATCAGGCGACGAACAATACCGCTGCACCGACAACCGTCGAAATACTGTCTGATCATCACCGAACACCAGCAGATGATTGTCCACGCTGTGACGAAAGTGATAGTGGATGCCCTCCTCTTCACACAGCCGCTGGATAAAATGCAGGTCGGACTCCCTGTACTGCACGCAAAACGCGCGTGGCGGATACACCACCGGCCCGAGTTCAAAGGCATAGGCGTCAGAGAAGATGCCGTGGTGTTCGAGGACCGTCGCAATGATCTGCGGTACGCTGCGCTGCTGGAAAATCCGCTGGTCGCAACGATGGGCAAGGGATGCCAGGCGTGGAGCCAGCGTGATGTGATAACGGGTGAGTCGCGCACCGGGATCGTCCCGACCGATGGCGTAGACGTACCCATGCAGGCCCTGCCCTGCTTCCCCGAAGTCCAGATAGGCGGGTTTATGAAGCAATGCCTCCAGGTCAAGAGAAGGATCTTCGCTGACTAACTGCACCTGTATGAAGTAAGGTTGATCGAGGGCTTCGCTGCCTTTGAACGCTACTACCTGAAGATCTGTATTTATTTCTGAAAGGATCAATTTGAAACATGACGAAAGAAACTTGTTAACCATCCTTTGTTACCCGCCATCAACTTTTCGATTGAACGACTCTCTTTCGCCAACGCCAACTGGATTGGAAAAAAAGCACCTGAACATGCTCAAGCTTAGCGATTTCAGGCGATTTTCGGCCCGCACCGAATAAAAAAGAAGTTTCGTACAACGAGGATGGAAGTGTCTTTTTACAAAATATTAATACTTTCCATAACAAACAGAAAACGCGGACTGTTGCTTGTCTATTTACAACTAAGCTTTAAGGAAACGACTGACACTAATTCAAGGCACCTGCTGTTCCGAGATCTACATAATTAGTCGCGCCGTCCCGAAAAGACTCACACTCAGCACATTTCCAGACTCGGTCTGCAATCGCACTGGCGCCGTGCCACCCGGCATCACCACCGTTACGTCGTCACCCTCAATCCAACCCGCGCGCCATGCCGCGCATGCTACTGCGCTGGCGCTGGTCCCCGAAGACGCCGTAGGCCCCTCTCCTCGCTCAAATACGCGCGCGATGACTCGATTGCCAGCGTCTCGAGCAACCCATTGCAGGTTGACCCCGCCAACACAGAGTTGCCCGCACCCTGCCGGCGGTGCAAAAGCGATGGCCTTCAACCGATTGAAAAGTGCCAACTGGTGCATCGTGTCATTAACCGGCAACGCCGACACATGCTCAACCAGCGTCACACAATGAGGGTTGCCTATCCGGACAAATTGGCTGTTTCCCCATTGCGCATTGATCGACGCCAATGCCGCCACGCGGCTGAATTCATGATGTGCCGCGACCACAGGGCTCACACCGACCGCCCCCACCGCCAAGGGGCCAAACTCGGGCCTGCCCAATGCCAGCCAGAAGCCTGGCACCTGTTCATGCTTCGCCGGCTCGACATAGGTGATCACGGGCGATACCGCATCCGGCTTGTCGTGATACACCCGCAACTCGCTACCGTGCACCATTAACCCCTGGTCGGTTAACGCCTGGGCAAAAATGGTCAGGCCATTACCACTGCGTTCGGCAAGAGAACTGTCGGTATTGATGATCAGCAGATCAAACGGTGGCCGTGCTTGAAATGGCCCGACTAACAAACCATCACAGCGATACGCCTTTGCACCGGTCGGTGGTGGTAATGCACCCCAGCCACATTCGGACGCAATGGCCGACGCGGCCCACATCTTGCGCGTGCTTGCAGCCAAGCGGGCGTTGTCGGGCACATCGATACCCAGACCGCGCAAATGGGCCGGGCTGACCACCCCATAGATATTTCCGCGTGCATCGTAGAACCGAGTCATGACCACGCCAGCCAGAGATTTTTCATCGGTTCGTCCGCTCACTTATCGACCATCGGGACAGCAGCGTATTACAGAACGGTCGATCTGTGGGAGGTGGGCGCAAAGGCAGTAAGCCACTGCAAGAACCTGGGGTTCAGCCACTCCTGCAGGGAGTACACACCTTCCGGACCACCTCCTACAGGTTCGACCATTCCTACGTGGTTACCCCACGCCAAAGCGTTCCATTCTTTGTAAAAAAAATGCTCGCAATCTGCGCTTTTAATCCTGATAACAAAAGGAACCCAGCTCGCTCGAGAGGGCCTGATGTGCAAGGATGTCGCGCCGGACATCGTTCGTTGAACGCCAAACCAAGGATTTTTCATGACTGCCATTCCCACCCCTGCCCCCGTGGTTCCCGGGCGGCTGGAGCAGATGTCGACCCGCATCGCTTTTTTTATCGCAGGTTTCGGTATCGCCGCCTGGGCACCTTTGGTGCCGTACGCCAAGGCGCGTGCAAATCTGAATGAAGGCACCCTTGGCCTGCTGTTGTTGTGCCTGGGGGTGGGGTCGATCATCGCGATGCCCGCTGCGGGCGTGCTGGCATCTCGCTTTGGCTGCCGACGCGTGCTCACCGCAGGGACGCTGATGATCTGCCTGGCCCTGCCGATGCTGGCCACTGTTAGTTCGATCCCGCTGTTGATCGCGGGGTTATTCCTGTTTGGCGCGGGCCTGGGCACCGTGGACTCCACCGTCAACCTGCAAGCGGTGATCGTTGAGCGCGCCAGTGGCAAAACCATGATGTCGGGCTTTCACGGGTTGTTCAGCCTGGGGGGCATTGTCGGCGCAGCGGGGGTTGCGGGGTTGCTGGGGCTGGGCCTGTCGCCATTGCAGGCGACCCTGGTGGTCGTCGTTATCACGGTGGCGGCGCTGTTAAAAGCAGCACCGCATTTGTTGCCTTATGGCAGCAAAAGCTCGGGACCGGCATTTGCAGTGCCCCATGGCGTGGTGTTGTTTATCGGTTGCCTGTGTTTCATCGTATTCCTGGCTGAAGGTGCCGTGCTGGATTGGAGTGCTGTGTTCCTCAGCGCCGAGCGCGGCCTCGATGAGGCTTACGCCGGCCTGGGGTACGCGGCATTTGCCTTGACCATGACTGCTGGACGCCTGACCGGCGATGCCATTGTTCGACGCCTGGGGCCCACTCGCGTAATCGTGATCGGTGGCGCGCTGGCCTGTGCCGGCTTGCTCCTCGCGACCCTATTGCCAACGTGGGAAACGGCGCTGCTCGGCTACGCGCTGGTGGGTGCAGGGTGTTCGAATATCGTACCGGTACTGTATACCGCCGTGGGTAAGCAAACGGTGATGCCAGAGCATATCGCAGTGCCTGCCATCACCACATTGGGCTACGCCGGGATTCTCGCCGGCCCCGCCATGATTGGCTTTATCGCCCATGGCAGCAGCTTGAGTACTGCGTTCATCCTGATCGCGGTATTGCTGGCGGCAGTAGCCATCAGTGGAAAAATCCTCAAGGTATGAGTCCAAGCTTCAACGCGCTTTGCGAGCATCGTCCTGCTCCCGCCAACGTTCGAGGCTTTTGTTGCTGAGCCAACCGTCCTTATGAGGCGGGCCAAACAGTCGTGTGCCATTGGCTCGCTGTAATGACGACAGCAAACCCGGACGGTCAAGAATATTCTTCGCTGTGTAGACACTGAGCTCGCTGTATTGGGACCTGGGCATGCCTGTAGACGTATCCAGCACAGGCGCGCCGTGTTGATCTACCTCATACGGGTCTTGCATAACCGACCGAAGCTTGGCTATTTCAACGTACTGATGCGTTTCAAAGAGATAGGTTCGATCCATGGTCTCGTCTCGCAGGTGCGCAAACTGGCTTTGCAGCGCTTGCACCACCTGTGCATTGCTTTGGGCATGAAACGGATCCTGGCTGAAAACACTTGGAGAGCTGTTGCCCTGCAAGGTCTGGGCAGCCGCACTGAGGCTGTCACGTGTGATATCGCCATCACGGCTGAAGATAGCGTCGCTTAGCCGAGGGCGTTTGAGAATTTCTCTGACGACCTGGATCGCGTTGTCCAACACCTCGTTTTCACCCGTCGGTTGAGCAGCGATCCGCTTCAAGGACGTCCAAGTCAAGCGCCCGTCATTCAGAAACGGGTGCACCGCGCCGAAGGATTTTTCCAAGGCCTTTGCCAACTGGCTATCCTTTGTAGTTGCACTTGGCAGGGAACCCCTGGCCCGCTCAACGGGGGAGTTCTGCAAGTCTCGATAGCGCAGAGCGGATAAGGTCCCACGCAAGAGAAAGGGTTTGTGCGAGCCTCCAGCCGAGGGCGCGGATGGGGCTTCATACCAGGTTTCAGATTGGCAGACCGGTGGTGGAGTGGTTGATTGTGCGGCCAGCCTGTCGGGAGGAAGCGGCCGGCCGGAAGGTACTGCACCCTTAATTGTCATGGGTTTTCTCCAACTCTTTTCAGATGCATATCCGCTGGGTGGTCTGTGCCGTGATGGGCAAAATCAACGAATAGACTCTCCTCAGGCAGGTACCTCATGTGTGGTTGGATGGGCTCGACAGTTCCGAGTAAAAGGCTAATACCAATGACAATATGTAAAACCGTGGTCAACCACCCTCATCCAGCTTTCGCCTACGCCACCAGCCTGCCAGGCTGTTGATCAAGCCGGTGTCTTTCAATGAATCGCCACCGGCCCCCGGCGTCTGCAACTCCGCCAGCAGGCCCCGGGAAAAATCATCCGAAACGGGCGCCTGGAATTTGCGCTCGCCGGCATAAGCCTTCATGCGCCGCGCCTCGGCCTCATATTCGGTCGACTCAAAGGGAAGACTTTGCGACGCTGCGCACTCCTCTGGCATTGCCAGACTCGCTTGCTGGGTGTTGCGCAAAAGCTCGAGAGGGCCAGGTTTGGGGGAATTAAACGAGGTTGAAGTCATATGTTTCCCTCATTCGAAAGCTGAAAAAACGGCATGCCAAATCACTACCGCAGATACCACCTATGTGGCAACCGGGAATAATTCGTTCCTTGAAACATATAAAACTGGCGCCACCTCAAAAAGGTGGCGCCGCAAGAGTGGTCAGCGGGACAACGAGTACAGCCCTCTACGGCTGATCTTCCCATCGCCGTCTTTACTGAGGTGGTTATCCATTTTTTCGAGCACGTCACTGCGCGTGAGTATTTCCTGGGATAACTGAATCAGATGGTCCTTGGCTGCATCGCCAGTGAGCGGCTTGCGCGCCCACTCTTTCAGTTCGCTGATTTTCAGGCTTGAGCCCCCGCTCCTTTTCTTCAACTCGTCGAAATGATCAAGCAGCTCACCGGCCAGTTCCTTGTCAGTCTTGTACTTGAAGTAGTTCTCTCCTTTGATCACCATATTCAGTTTTTGCCGGTCGATAAGACCATCCAGGGCGCCGGTGGAACTGTGCCTATCCATCGCTGCCATCAGTTCCGGACGTCGTAGCAGCTCATTGGCCAGGCGGATGTTCTCGTTCATGGCGGGGTTAGGCGACCACCCTCTTTTCGCCATCGCAAGAATGCTGTCAACGCTGACGTAGCCAGGCTTCTTCGGGTCTCTGAAGGCATTGAAGTTGTCGAGCAGTTGTTGGGCCAACTCTTCGCGGTTCTTCAACGCGTACTGCGGATCCGGCCTGCCGGGGGCGGGCGGATACGGTCGACCTGCGGTGGGGTCCGGTCGTGGTGGAGGATTGCTCTCAATAGGATTCGGTCTGGGGGGCGGGTTGCTGCAACCTGGGTTCGGCCTTGGCGGCCGATGTTCACAACCAGGATGCGTGGGCGGCCGATGTCCGCTGAAGCAATGACCGACCCACTGCTTGAATTGGCTCAGCAAACTCTGCGCCCCCTGCGGGCTGTGGTGACGCCCATGCGCGTCAGCCGCGGTGGTCGGCGCCTGAGGACTACCAAATACCGGCCCGTCCTTGTTCTCCCTGGATTGGAAATTAACATGGGCAGCATTCTGGCCATTGAAAGAGCGCGCAGCCGCAGCCTCGTTAGCGACTTTAATGTCGACCTTGGCCGGTGGAAGGTCAGACGTTGCTGAAGCAGAGACGGGTGTATCCAACATCGATACCGACATAAGTTTCTCCATGACAGTGGGCGATTTTCAGCTTGTCGCTCCAACGCAATGTCGAAGCCCACCAGCTTTCCCATGTGTGGTTTTGCGTCGGAATCAGTTCCTGATCCAGCAACAATATGTGATCAAGGTGTAGGAAACAGCTTGGACAGCGGCGATCTTCTCGCGATGAATGGGCGGTGCCCCTGGCCCGGGCCAAAAAAAAATCGCGACCTTTGAGATCGCGATTTTTCTTCATCGGCTAAAGCTCAAAACCCTACGCTTGCCTGTAGGAAGAACGTGCGAGGCTCACCCAGGTACAACCCTGCATTGTTGTCGCTAGAGCGTGTGTAATGCTGCTGGTCGAAGACATTCTTCACGCCCACGCCCAGTTTCAGGTTCGACAGTTGCGCGCCAAAGTCGTAGCCGCTGCGCAGGTTGACCGAGACATACCCGGGGATATCACCGTATTGGCCATCAGCAGAGCCTTGGGTGATATAGGTGGTGCCGGTGCCGGGCGCACGCTGGCCGGACTGGGCATAGACGTCCAGGTTGTGGGTCCAGTGGTTGACGTCGTAACGCAGGCCCAGGGTCGCCACTTGGCGGGAATACAGTGGCAGGTCACGGCCCTTGAACGGCACATCACCTTCGGAGGTGGCCTTGGTGTAGGTGAAGCCCGCGTTGGCGGTCAGGCCGTCGAGGCGCGGGTCGAGGTTGGACAGGTCGTAATGGGCGGATGCTTCGATGCCGCTGTGCTTGGTGGCGCCGAGGTTGGTCCAGCCCACGTCATTGCTGACGTATTGCAGTTCATCCGAGAAGTCGATGTAGAACAGCGTCACTTCGCCGCCCCAGACGCTGTCGTTGTAGCGCGTACCGACCTCGTAGGTCTTGGCCTTTTCCGGGTTCAGGCCGTTGGCCGTCTGGTCGCCGGTACCGCCCTGGCCGAGTTGGAAATACTGCAGGCTGCCGAAGGAGGTTTCGTAGTTGGCGAACAGTTTCCAGGCGTCAGACACGTGGTACATCACGCTCAGCGCCGGCAGCGGTTCGTTGTTGTGGACCTCGCGGCGTTTTTCCTCGGTACGCTTGCCGTTCAGGGCAACGACCGGGCGGTCATGCCATTCGGTACGGATATCTTCAAAGCGAATGCCCGGGGTGATGGTCCATTTGCCAATATCGATTTTGTTATCGATATAGAAGGCGTTGGCTTCAGTGCCCCCCGTGCGGTCCTGATACACGTGACCGTCGCTCTGCCCGCCCGGCGTCGGTACGTTGTTGACCAGGTTCAGGCTGGTGGCCTCCTCGTGCATGCCTTCTTTGAGGTAGCGATACCCCACACTGACTTCCTGGGTACTGGGCCCCAGGTCAAACACATGGGACACACGCGGCTCGATGCCGAAGGTGTAGTAGGTGCGCGGGTAGGAGCTGAGGGTCTTGAGATCGCGGTTGGCAATGTTGCTGCCACGGAAACTGTCGGAATAGTAAGTCAGCACTTCGGCCTGGGTGCGGTCGTCGATCTGGCGGATGTACTTGAACGACACGTCCTTGCGGCGCCCGCTGAAGTTGTCCCAGTCACGCACCGATTGGTACGGGTTGGCATCGAACTGCTTCTGGGTCAGGCCGCCGGGCATATCGGCGCTGGCATCGTAATAGTGGAAGTTCAGCGAGAAATCGTCTTGATCGGTCGGCGCCCAGTGGGTTTTGAAGATCACATCATCGATGTCGTTGCCGTTGTTGCTGTTGCGGTAACCGTTACCGTTGACCCCGGAGTACAGCAGCGCGGCGCCGATACCGTTGTCGGCCGTGCCACCGATAAAGGCATTCTCTACATGCTTCCAGCCACCGTGGGCAGACGTTTGCAGGGTGGTGCCGACTTCACCGGAGAAGTCTTGCGGGATCGCACGGGTCACGAAGTTGATCACGCCGCCGACGTTCTGTGGCCCATAACGCACCGAACCCGCACCGCGGACAACGTCGATACTTTCCAGGTTACCGGCAGAAATCGGCGCCATCGACAGCTGTGGCTGGCCGTAAGGAGCGAACGCAGCCGGTACGCCGTCAATCAGCACGGTGGAGCGCGGTGACAGGCGCGAGGTCAGGCCGCGTACGCCGACGTTGAGGGAAATATCACTGCCACCGGTGCCGTTGGATTCCTGCACTTGCACGCCAGGCACGCGGCGCAGGACGTCACCGATGTTCATCGCGCCCTGCTCTACCATGGCTTCGCGTCGAATGACGGTGCGTGCGCCGGGATGGTTCTGCACCACTTCGGCATCGGCGTCGGCAAGCCAGTCGCCCACCACCTTGATATCGGTGACCCCCAGTTCCAGCGGTGAGCCCGCTTCACCGGTGCCGCGGCTCACCGGACGCAAGGTCACGGAGCCGGCGTCAATCTGGTAATCCAGGCCACTGCCTTGCAGTAATTGCCGCAGGGCTTGTTCGGGCGAGAGATTGCCATCGACCGCAGGAGCTTGCTTGCCAGCAACCATATCGGGGCTGAAGAACACTTGCAGCGAGGTCTGCTGGCCCAATTGGCTCAAGGCTGCGCCGAGGGATTGCGCACGAATGTGGATACCCTCGGCAGCCTGTGCGGTACTGATGGCAACGGCCAGGGCCAAGGGCGCCCAGCGGGAAATTTTATTGTTGTGGGGGGCAAGTTTTTTCACGTCGAACCTAGTCCTGTGATCGCAAGCATGCGCGGCCGTTAATGCAAACCAGTTGCAGTTGCAGGAGAAGACGAAGAACTCGAAAAAAACCTGAATGTCAGCGCGAAATAATTTCCTGGCTACCGTCCGGCAGAGTGCGCAAGGCGACCGGCAGGATGTGGGGCAAGGCCTTGAGCAAGGCATCGGTATCGCTGGAGTTGAAGACACTGGTCAAGCGCAGATTGCCCACCGCTGCCGTACTGACCCGCAGCGGTTGCTCGCGGTAGCGCGACACTTCCCGCGCCACGTCGACCAAGGTGGCGTTGTTGAACACCAGTTTACCGTTGCGCCACGCGGTCAGTTCTTCAGGGTTCACCGCGTAGGCCGCCGCCACTTGGCCTTGGGGATCGACATGGGTGCCACGCCCGGCGGTGAGCGTGACGATGTGATCGGATGCCCGGCCCTGCACCTTGACCGTGCCGGCTTCGACCGCCACGCGGGTCTGGTCCGCCTCCCGACGTACATCAAAGCGCGTGCCGGTGACGGTCACCTGCCCTGCCCCGGCTGCGACCACAAACGGGCGCCCGGCGTCATGCTGCACGCTGAACATCGCCTCGCCCTGCTTGAGCTCTACGCCCCGACGGCCCTTTTCGTAATGAACCGCGACCACGCTGCGGCTGTTGAGGTCCATCACGGAACCGTCAGGCAAGATCACCTGACGATGCTCGCCTAACCGCGTGATGAATTCGGCATTGTAGGGCTTTGGCTGCCCCAGACCGCGGTACGCACCCAGGCCCACTGCAATGGCGACCACACTGGCGGCCACGGCATAACGCAGCAGCGCACGCCGTCCAAGGCGCTCGGTCGGCGCATCGCCCAGCGCCTGCAAGCGGGCCTTGGGCAGCAAATCCGTCGCACTCCATAGCCCTTGCAGCACATCGATTTCGTATTGATGCGCGGGCTGCGACCTGCGCCAGGCATCGAAACGTTGGCGTTCCTGGGCGCTCAATGGGCCGTCTTGCAGGCGTACAAACCACTGCGCGGCCTCATCACGGACACGGTTATCCATCGTGGAAGATCCTGTTTCAAAGCCGGTCATGGCGCGCTCGCATCCAGACGATCACGCAGATGCCGCAGGGTGCGGATCATATACTTTTCCACCATGTTTTTAGACAGCCCCAGGCGTGTGGCGATTTCCTGCTGGGTGAGCCCTTCGATCTTTTGCCAGATGAAAATCCTGCGACAGTTGAGCGGCAACTCGGCCAGCGCCCGCTCGATGGCGTCGGCCAACTGGATCGCGTGCATGTAATGCTCCGGGTCGCTACTGTGAGGCGTGCTGTGATCAGCCGCCTGCAGCGTCAACGCCTCGCGGCGGTCTTCGCGGCGGTAGGCATCCACCGCAATATTGCGCGCGGTTTGATGCAGGTAGGCGCGTGGCTGCGCTACCTCGCAGGCAGCGGACTCAAGCACCCGCACGAAGGTGTCGTGCGCCAGGTCTTCGGCTTGCTGACGGTTTCTCAGGCGGCGCGTCCAGGTGCCGATCAACTCTTCGTAGTGCTCGAAAAAGCCTGTTCTGCGGGGCGGCTGAGGAGTCATCGCGAGAGCACTGGGGAGGCGGGACGTGAATAGTAATGCTTCCTATTAAGTGGGGCAATTGCTGCTCATCGCCCACCCACTATTTGTTTGAAATGACCTCACTCATGTATTGATGCAAATCGCGAAAGTCTTTAACGCTCCAGGCATGTGGCGCGATCTTTACGCCGTTGTCTTGCAGCGTCTTGGGGATCAGGTTGCCATTGGGGCGAAGGATGACCGAGGAGACGATAACGCCCGGATAATCATGGAGTCGTTTCTTGAAGGTGGCAGTTGTCAGGTCGGGGGTTGGCGGATTACTTTTTTTTGCCAATGGCCCCGTGCCTTTGATATCGGGCCCGTGGCACACAGCACAGCGCTGTAGATACAGCGTTTTACCATTGCTGTTTTCCGCGACGCACAAGGCTGTCTGAGCCAGTGATAAAGCGGCCACTACGCCGCTGAGTAATAGTTTCATCCATCGGGTATCGGCCCACGCATGCATTCCATCGCTTCCTGTATTGCCCTTTGTTTTCAGCATCATACGATAAAGTCGCGCTTTGCCCGAGTTGGGCGTAAGCGCCAGGGGGTGAACTTCCGCTCGCCACCGCCAGTCAGCAAGAAGGACTCTCATAAAACGGTGGGTGGGCGATGCAGATTTCCTTGCAGCAACAAGTGGCCCTGGTCACCGGGGCCAGTTCCGGCATTGGCGCGGGCGCGGCCAAAGCCCTGGCCGCAGCAGGCGCGGCGGTGGTGCTTAACTACAACTCCCAGGCGGCACCGGCTGAGGCTCTCGCCGCGCAGATCAATGCCAACGGCGGCCGAGCGCTTGCGATTGGCGGCGATGTGTCCAAGGAGACCGATGTCGAACGCCTGTTCGCGCAAACCCTCGACGCCTTCGGCCACCTGGATATTCTGGTGGCCAACTCCGGCCTGCAAAAAGACGCCAATCTGGTCGATATGAGCCTTGAGGATTGGAACACCGTGATTGGTGTCAACCTCACCGGGCAATTCCTGTGCGCGCGGGCCGCGGTGCGCATCTTCAATCGCCAGGGTATTCGCGAAGGTGTGTCACGGGCCGCCGGCAAAATCATCCATATGAGTTCGGTGCATCAAGTCATCCCCTGGGCCGGGCATGTGAATTACGCCGCGTCCAAGGGCGGCGTGGAGATGCTGATGCGCACCCTCGCCCAGGAAGTCAGCGAACAGCGCATCCGTATCAATGGCATTGCTCCTGGGGCGATTCGCACGGCGATCAACCGCGCAGCCACTGAAGGCGCTGCAGAAAAAGAGCTGCTCAAATTGATTCCTTATGGTCGTGTCGGTGACGTCGAAGACGTGGCCAATGCGGTGGTGTGGCTGGCCAGCGATGCCTCTGATTATGTGGTTGGCAGCACCTTGTTCATCGATGGCGGTATGAGCCTCTACCCGGAGTTCCGTGGCAATGGTTGATTTCAAGAACGAACCTCAAAGCGCCATCGATGCCCACGGGATCATCGGCGACATGCGCAGCGCGGCACTGGTGAACGACCGCGGCAGCATCGACTTCTTCTGCTGGCCGGAATTCGACAGCCCTTCGGTGTTTTGCGCACTGCTCGACACGCCCGAGGCCGGCACGTTCCAGCTTACCCCGGACCTGCCCAACGCCCGCCGCGAGCAGATCTACCTGCCCGACACCAATGTGCTGCAGACTCGCTGGCTGAGCGATGAAGCGGTGGTGGAGATCACCGACCTGCTGACGGTCAGCGAAAACGTCGATGAACTGCCCTTGCTGATCAGGCGGGTACGGGTGGTCAGTGGCAAGGCGACTATCCACCTGAGCTGCGCCGTGCGCCACGACTATGCCCGGGCCCCCACCGAGGCGAAGGCCGAGGCTGCCAGCGTGGTGTTCACCGCCAGCGGCCAGCCCGGCCTGCGCCTGATTGGCAGTCAGCCGCTGACCCTCCAAGGCAACACCGCCATCGCCACCTTTACCCTCGCCCAGGATGAAGGCGCCGAATTTGTCCTCGGTGGCCAGGAGGATGCGCGCGTCACCAACGACTGTACCGACCTCTACCTGGAGCGCACCTTGAAGTTCTGGCGCGGTTGGATCAGCCAGTCCAACTATCGCGGGCGCTGGCGCGAGATGGTCAACCGCTCGGCCCTGGCGCTGAAACTCCTGACCTCGCGCAAACACGGCGCCATCATCGCCGCGGCCACGTTCGGGCTGCCGGAAACGCCCGGTGGCGAACGCAACTGGGACTACCGCTATACCTGGATCCGCGATGCCTCGTTCACCGTCTATGCGTTCATGCGCCTGGGTTTCGTCGAGGAAGCCAACGCCTATATGCGCTGGCTCAGGGGCCGGGTCAGCGACTGCTGCGGCCAGCCGACCAAGATCAACATCCTGTACGGCATCGACGGTCGCCAGGAACTGCCGGAAACCACCCTCGACCACTTGAGCGGCCACGGCGGCGCCCAACCGGTGCGGGTGGGCAACGAAGCGTTCGACCAGATCCAGCTGGATATCTACGGCGAACTGATGGACGCGGTTTACCTGGTGAACAAGTACGGCGAAGCCATCTCCCACCAAGGCTGGAAACACACGGTGGAAGTGGTCGACCAAGTGTGTGAGATCTGGAACCACAAAGACGTGGGCATCTGGGAAATGCGCGGTGAGCAGCACCATTTCCTGCACTCACGCCTGATGTGCTGGGTGGCCCTGGACCGTGCCATTCGCCTGGCCTCCAAACGTTCGCTGCCGGCCCCGTTCGCACGCTGGGACCAGACGCGCCAGGCGATCTACGCCGACATCTGGACTAACTTCTGGAACGAAGAGCGCAGGCATTTTGTGCAGCATATCGGCAGCACCGCCCTCGACGGCTCGATGCTGTTGATGCCGCTGGTGCGCTTTGTCGCCGCCACGGACCCGCGCTGGCTCACGACACTGGAAGCGATCCAGAAAAGCCTGGTGCGCGACGGCATGGTCTACCGCTACCGCAATGACGATAGCCAGATCGATGGGCTGCAAGGCGTCGAAGGCGCGTTTGCCGCCTGTTCGTTCTGGTACGTCGAATGCCTGGCGCGCGCCGGGCAAGTTGAAAAGGCCCATCTGGAATTCGAACAGTTGCTGCGTTACGCCAACCCGCTGGGGTTGTACGCCGAAGAGTTCGACAGCCAGGCCCGGCACCTGGGCAACACGCCCCAGGCCTTGAGCCACTTGGCATTGATCAGCGCGGCAACGTTCCTGGACCGCAAACTCAGCGGGGAGAAAACCGTATGGCAACCCTGACGTCCCCCGCCCCACTGCTGTATGTGCGCACAACCCTGCTTGATGTGGCGTACGAAACCCACGGCCCCATCGATGGCGAACCGGTGATCCTGTTGCATGGCTTCCCTTACGATCCACGGGGCTACGATGACATCGCGCCGGTGCTGGCTGAACGTGGTTATCGGGTATTGGTCCCGTATTTACGCGGTTATGGCCCGACGCGATTTATCAACACGCAAGTGATGCGCTCCGGCCAACAGGCGGCGCTGGCCAAGGACCTGCTCGACTTCATGGATGCCTTGGCCATCCCGCAAGCCACCCTCGCCGGCTTTGACTGGGGTGGGCGCGCCGCCTGTATTGTCGCGGCGCTATGGCCGCAGCGGGTGCGCGGCCTGGTGACCGGCGATGGCTACAACATCCAGGCCATCAGCCAGTCGCTCAAGCCCAGGCCACCTGAGACAGAGCACCGGCTCTGGTATCAGTATTACTTTCACACCCAGCGCGGGGTCGACGGCTTGACGGCCAACCGGCGTGAACTCTGCCAATTGCTCTGGACGCTGTGGTCACCGTCCTGGGCCGAAGGGCCAAGCCGCTACGGCCTGACCGCGCCGTCGTTTGATAACCCGGATTTTGTCGAGGTGGTGATTCACTCCTATCGCCATCGCTTTATGTATGCGCCGGGTGATCCCGCGTTGGAATACATCGAGCAGGCGCTGGTGCCGCAACCGCCGATATCAGTACCGAGCATTTCGCTGTGCGGGGCCGACGATGGCGTGGGCCCGCCGTCGCTGGAGGATGATGACGTGGAGCACTTCAGCGGTTTTTATCGCCGCCAGGTGTTGCCCGGCGTGGGTCATAACGTTTTCCAGGAAGCGCCCCAGGTCACGCTTCAAGCTTTGCTGGAACTACTGGAGCGGTGAAAAACGCTCTCGATAAGCCTGGGGCGTCACCGACAAAGCCCTTAGAAAGCTGCGGCGCAAAGTCTCTTCACAGCCAAAACCACATTGCATGGCGATACGCTTGATGGAGGTTGTGCTATCTGCCAGTTGCCGGCGTGCGTTTTCGACGCGAATCAGTTCCACGGCCCGCGCCGGGGTTTGGCCAGTCTCGGTGCGATAGTGGCGTACAAAGCTGCGCTCGCTCATGCCAGCCTGGGCCGCCAGGGTGGCGATGCTCAGATCCAACGTCAGGTTTTCGGCGATCCAGGCATGCAGCTCGGCAAAACGGCTGTCGCTCCTTTGCAGGGATAACGTCACGCTGAATTGCGACTGACCGCCAGGGCGCTTGAGGAACACCACCAAGTGGCGCGCCACCTCCAGGGCAATCGCACGCCCCAGGTCATCCTCTACCAGGGCCAGGCACAGGTCGATCCCGGCGGTCACACCAGCAGACGTCCACACCGCACCTTGCTGGATGAAAATCGGATTGGCCTCCACCGTGAGCGCAGGGAACTTGCGCGCCAGTTCTTCACAGCGCGTCCAGTGCGTGGCCACGCGGCAACCATCGAGCAAGCCACTAGCGGCCAGCAGAAAAGCCCCGGTGCAAACCGAAGCCATGCGCCGGGTGTGCAAGGATTTATCGCGCACCCATTGCACCAGCGCCGGGTCCTCGGCAGCGCCGTACACGCCCCAGCCACCGGCGATCACCAGGGTGTCGCAAGGCGCATCGATGGCGGGCAGCGGTTCAGCCAGCAGCGCCAGGCCGGCAGACGTCCTCACCGGTTCTGCCTGAGCGGCGATCACGCTCACTGCGTAGGGCAACGGTAAACCCCGTTGGCGCAGCAGGTCATTAGCCGACGCAAACACTTGCAGAGGCCCGGTGACATCAAGCACCTGAGCATTTTCAAAAGCGAGTACATGAATAATCTTGGGCATGATTGGCGCGATTAGTGGGCTCTATGGCGTACCCGCCAAAGCGTAGGCTTCTACAGTGAGGACGTCCATTCCTTTTCGGAGCTTGAACCATGACCTTGCAGATCGGTTTTCTATTGTTCCCCGGCATCCAGCAACTAGACCTTACCGGCCCCTATGATGTCCTCGGTTCGCTGCCAGACGTGAAGCTGCACCTGGTGTGGAAAGACCTCGCGCCGATCACCTCCAGCACGGGCTTGGTGTTCACGCCGACCATCACTTATGCCGACTGCCCGAACCTGGATGTGCTCTGCGTACCCGGCGGCGCCGGTGTGGGCCCATTGATGGAAGACCCGCAAACCCTGGACTTCCTCAAGGCCCAGGCCCAGACAGTGCGCTACATGACCTCGGTGTGCACCGGCTCATTGGTACTGGGCGCGGCAGGGTTGCTGCGCGGTCGCAAGGCCACCACCCATTGGGCCTACCACCACCTGCTCGCCCCGCTCGGTGCCATCCCCGTACAGGAACGTGTGGTGCGTGACGGCAACCTGTTTACCGGCGGCGGGATCACCGCCGGCATCGACTTTGCCCTGACCCTGGCCGCAGAGCTGTACAGCGAAGCGGCGGCGCAACTGGTGCAACTGCAGATCGAATACGCGCCGGCCCCACCGTTTGACTCCGGCCACCCGGAGACGGCGCCCCGGCATGTGCTGGAGGAAGCCAACAAGCGCACGGAGGAGTCACGCAAAGTGCGCGGGGAGATCGTGGCGCGGGCGGCTGCGCGGTTGGGTTGAATTTGGATTTCTCACGTCCGGTCGCTAAATTTGCAGCGACTGGGAAGGTCCGTGGGAATGAGCCGGTTTCAACGTTTGAACGTGAGGTAAGTCCTAGACCGCTGTACGAAACTCCTTTTGATTATTTCGGTGCTCAACGGCCGTGCAGTTGTAGCCGACAGTAATCACGATGCGAAGCGAGTCGCTCTTGATCTTGGGCGCCCCGTTAAACCACGCTGGCCGAACGCAGGCGAGGTGCCGAGTGGTGGGGCAAGAGCGTTTTGCTTGCCTTTGCGCTTTTTTTTCAAAAGTGAGCCGCTGTCAGAGCGGAACCCTAGGTGGCCGTTACCGCAGGAATGGATATGTACACGGTATAGCTGTGTCGACTGTCAGGCCGCCTTCGCGAGCAAGCCCGCTCTCACAATTGGATCGTGGAGTGTCAGGTAGAGAAGCGTCGGCTGTCAGGCCGTAATCGCAGGCAAGCCAGCTCCCACATTTGGATTATGGGGTGTCAGGTAGATGAGCATCGGCTGTCGGGCACCCGCCACAAAGAAACTTGCTTGGCTTCCCGCGTGTGTTCAGGCAGGACGTGACATCACCGCCAAGCGCACGGCCAACGCCGTCAGCACCGCTGCCAAGCCCCACTTCTGCAGCCAGGCGCTTTTGGTGCGTTTGGCGAAGAAACGACTGAGCGCCCCGCCAAACACGCCCAACAGCACATGAAACACACTGGCGATCAACGTCAACACACCGCCCAGCACCATCAATTGCAAGGCGATGGGCCCCGCCTCGGGCCGCACAAACTGTGGCAGGAACACCATGAAAAACAACAACGCCTTGGGGTTGAGCAAACTGTTGAGCATGGCCTGCAGAAACACTCGGCCCAACGCCACGCGGCCGACGTGAGCGGTGTCCAGGCCGGGGCGTTTCTGCAAGGTTTTGAAGGCCAGCCACAGCAGGTAGATCACGCCCGCACAGCGGATGAGGTCGAACGCTGGCGGCCAGCTGGCGACCAACGCCGTCACCCCCATGGCGGTCAACGCTGTCAGCAACAGGTCGGCCACGCCAATGCCCAGGGCCGAAGCAACGCCGCCGCGCCAGCCATGGGTGACGCCCTGACTGATGACAAATGCCATGTTCGGCCCCGGTGACAGCAACAACAGCAACACAGCGCCGGAAAAAACACCGAGTGTGACAAGGCTGATCATGGTTGAACCGTCCGCTGGAAAAAAAACAGATTAATCGGCGCTTGCAGGCCCTACAAAAAATTGTGCTGGATACATTGCTCACGCAGCGAACCGAGTGATTGCTGAATGCCACGACCAACGTCTAGAATGCGAAACATTATCAATTAAGCCTGCTGCGCCAGGATGACCATGTCGAGCGATCACCCACTGGACCCTGCTGCCATCGGCCAGCTATACCAAGCCCACCATTCATGGCTGCGAGGCTGGTTGAGCCGGCGCACGGGCTGCCATGAGCGCGCCGCTGACCTCGCGCAGGACACCTTCGTGCGCCTGCTCAACGCGCGTCAGCAACAGACTTTGCAGCAGCCGCGCGCGTATCTGAGCAGCATCGCGCGCAGCTTGATGATCGACCAATACCGGCGCCGCGAACTGGAACGCGCCTACCTGGAAAGCCTGGCGCACTTCCCGCAAGTAGAGGTGCCGAGCGAAGAAACAAAGCGGCTGATCCTCGACAGCCTGGAGCGTATTGACCGTTTGCTCGACCAGCTCAAGCCGAGGGTGCGCGAGGCGTTCCTGTTGGCCCAATTGGACGGCCTGACCTGCCCGCAGATCGCCTTGCGCCTGGGCGTGTCCAAGGCCACGGTGGAACGCGACCTGTCCAAGGCGCTGCACGCCTGTTACCGGTTGCGCTATGCCGACTCCTGACTCGCACCTGGTCGACCAGGCCATCCAATGGATGATCAAGCTGCGCTACAACACCGCCGACGACGCCAGCACCGCGGCCTTTGACCAGTGGCTGCACACCAGCGAGGCGCATCAACAGGCCTGGCAACGGGTCGCCACCCTGAATGACGATTTCAACCACTTGCCGGCGCATGTCAGTCGCCATGCACTCGACGGCGCACGCCAGCACATCAGCCGTCGTGAAAGCCTGAAACTGCTCGGGCTGTTTGCCGGCGCCGCAGGTTTAGCCTGGCTGGGCCGCGACTACACGCCCCTGCCCGCCTTGATGGCGGACTACCGCACCGCCACTGGCGAGCGGCGCTGGGTAACATTGGAGGATGGCAGCAAAGTCCAGCTCAACAGCGCCAGTGCCGTCGACATTACCTCCAGCGCCGAACAACGGCTGGTGAACCTGCGCCAGGGTGAAATATTGATCAATACCGGCGCCGACCACCGCCCGCTGTGGGTGCATACCCGCGACGGTTACCTGCGCGCCGTCGGCACGCGCTTGCTGGTGCGCGAAGAACTCCAAGGTACTCTGCTGGCCGTGCAACAGGGTGCGGTAGCGGTGTTTGCCGATCGCCATGACGGCGCCGCACGCCAGGTGATCAAGCCAGGCGAACAGGTGATGTTCAACCGTAGCGGCATTCGCCCTTCCCCCAACAACGGCCTGGACCCCTGGGCCTGGAGTGACGGCGTGATCAGCGCCCACAACATGCGCCTGGACGACTTCCTGGCCGAGCTGGGCCGCTATCGCAGTGGGTTGGTGCGTTGCAGCGAAGCCGTGGCAGGGCTGCGGGTGTCGGGCACTTACCAACTGGAGGACACCGACCAAGTGCTCAAGTTGGTCACTCAATCGCTGGCGATCGATGTGACCTACCGCAGCCGCTACTGGGTAACCGTCTCCGCTCGGGTGTGACCGGCCGAAAATAAATGAGGTGAATTCTCATTGCCATTCGACCTGTAAGGAAGGGCCGATCAACAGGCCGGTTTGTCCACTTCCTTCAGGAGCATCCCGCGGTCATGCAAGCGTTCCCCTCCAAACGTTCTCTTCTCAAACACGCGGTGCAGGCCGCCCTCCTTGGCGCCTGCCTGGGCGGCGGCGTCTTGCCGCTCGCCGTGATGGCCGACTCCGCTAGCGCTGATACCCAGGTTCGCGCATGGGCGATCGCCCCCGGCTCCCTTACCTCGGCACTGGATCAATTTGCCCGTCAGGCCGGCATCAGCTTGTCCTACGATGCCACCAGCGTTGCCGGTAAAACCAGCACAGGCCTGAGCGGCAACTTCGATCGAGAACAGGCCTTGGGCCAGTTACTGCGCGGCCAGGGCCTGCAAGCCCAGCGCCAAGGCAAGGATATCTGGCTGCTGTTGCCACAAATGGCCGACACCGGTGCCCTGAACCTGAGTGCGACCACGGTGACCGGCCAACGCCTGGGGGCCCTGACCGAAGGCACCGGTTCTTACACTACCGGCGCGGTCACCATCGGCAAAGGCCAACACAGCCTGCGGGAAACGCCACAGTCAGTGAGTGTGATGACCCGCCAATTGATGGACGATCAGAATGTCACCACCATTGACGATGTGATGGAACGTACACCAGGGATCACCACCTACGAGTCGCCCATGGGCGGCAAGTATTTCTATTCCCGTGGATTCAAGATGCTCGGCCAGTACCAGTACGACGGCGTACCGCTGGACATGGGCAAGGACTATGTGCAGGCGGACAGTTTCAGCGCCAACATGGCGATCTATGATCGCGTGGAAGTACTCAAAGGCGCAGCCGGCATGCTCAAGGGGGCCGGCACGGCCAGCGGTGCGGTGAACTTCGTGCGCAAGCGGCCACAGGCCACCCCGACCTCAAGCCTGATGCTGTCCGCCGGCACCTGGGACAACTACCGCGCCGACGTCGATACCGGTGGCCCGCTCAATGACAGCGGCACCGTGCGCGGCCGCGCGGCGTTCAGCCAACAGGATCGCGGCTCCTACATGGACATTTCCAAGCGCCAGGACCAAGCCTTCTATACCGCACTGGACGTCGACCTGAGCCCCGACACAACCCTGGGCGTGGGAGCCAGCTACGAAGACGTCGACGCCAGCCCCTGTTGGGGTGGCTTGCCGCGCTATAGCGATGGCAAGAGCGCCAGGTTAAGCCGTTCCACCTGCCTGGGCCAATCCTGGAACGACTGGCAAAGCCGACGCACGACGTTCTTCGCTGACCTCACCCATCACTTCAATGACGACTGGCAAATCAAAGTCGCCGCTGTGCACAGCCGCAACCTGCAAGACACCAAGTACGCCGCCAGCGAAGGTACCATCGCCTATGGCGCCCCAACCCCCACCGCCAACTCCTACGCAGCATTGATGGACTATGAGCACAAGGACTTCGGCCTGGACGCTTACATCGATGGCAAGTTCCAAGCCTTTGGCCTGGAACACGAACTGATCCTTGGGGCCAACGGCAGCCGAGGCACCCAGGATGACGTATTCGCGATCCAGAACCTGCCCACGCGCCAGAGCATTTATCAGCCCGACCACCACTTCCCCGAACCAGCCAATGACACCTTCTGGCCAAACATGTACCGCGGTGGCACGGTCAAGGAAACCGCTACCCAGTATGGTACTTACGCCACCTTGCGCCTGCGCCTGGCCGAGCCCTTGATGTTCATCGTGGGCAGCCGTGTGAGCTGGTACGAAAACCGTCGGCAGTCCAACACCCTGGGTTGGGGCGAGTGGAGTGTGCAAGATGCGCGCACCAAGGAATCCGGTGAAGTCACGCCGTTTGCCGCTCTGATCTACGACCTCGACGAACACCTTTCCCTGTACGCCAGCTACGCCGATATCTTCCAGCCGCAGAGCTCTTATGCCACCGCCGACGGCGCGGCACTCAAGCCCAAGATGGGGGACAACTACGAGCTGGGTATCAAGGGCGAATGGTTCGACGGGCGTCTCAACAGTTCCATAGCGTTGTTCCGGGCCACAGAGAAAAACGGTGCCGAGACTGACTTCCTGAGTTTCTGCCCAACTTCGTCCGATGGCTACTGCTATACCGACACTGCCAAGGTCCGCGCCCAGGGCGTCGAAGCCGAAGTCAGCGGCCAGTTGCTCGAACGTCTGCAAGTCTCGGGGGGCTACACCTACACTCAGACCAAATCGCTTAAAAACATTGATACCGCTATCGAAGGAGGCGCGTCCAACACCTATGTACCCCGCCACATGTTGCGCATGTGGGGCGATTACCAGCTGGATGGCGCGCTGTCCAAATGGAGCGTGGGTACGGGGGTCAATGCCCAGAGCGGCAACTATCGCATGCAGCAGGGCCTCAAGCTCGAACAGGCCGGCTATACGGTTTGGGATGCACGATTGGCCTACCGCGTAGATGACACCTGGACCGTCGCCCTTAACGCCAAGAACCTCTTCGACAAAAACTATTACCAAACCGTGGGCACAGCCTCATGGGGCAATTTTTATGGCGAACCGCGTAATTTCACGGTCAGTCTGAAAGGCACCTTTTAACCCGCTCAATCCTCTGGAGGGCAGGCGCCTGGTGCGTTGCGCCCTCTTTTCCTACGCCTCCCCGGGGCCCGTCAAAAAAGTGTTTCCTGACAAACAGGAAAATTCACACTTTTGTTCCTACACTCAAAATCACACCCCGAGACCGGGTCCTCTTGCACAAGGAATGTCAACAAAATGACACAAGAAGGAACATTTAAAGTGTCTATGATATCATCGCTGAAACAAGGTCAAATTATTGACTGAAAGAGAAAAGGAAGTCCTCCTGTAGTAGCCACTGCCCTTGCAAAATTCTTTCATTTGGAGCGATCCATTCGAAGGAAGGGATGCGTTTTACCCAGCGTAGTCCGCTGCCGTCTGGTTCAGACGACCGAATAGAACGCCTGGTGTGCAATGAGGGATGTTTGTATGCGAGAGAAGTCGTCAGTTGTCAGCTTGTTTTTGACCCGAGCAGGGTTTGTCGAGTTTTTTGTGGTTTTCGTCAAGCTGGTCCACGGTCTGACGGCCATTTTCCCACCGCTGGTCCTGGCGCTTTTCCTCGACCCGATGGCCCCTGAAATGCGTTCGCACTTTCTGGGCTTGCTGCTGTTTTTTGCGGTATTGACCATCATTCTGTTCCAGGCCCTGGGCATTTATTCCGAGGAACTGTTCAGTAATCGCTTGCGCCTGCGCACCAATATCGTGGCCTGGTCCTCCGCATTCTGCATCCTGTTGTTCATGTACCAGATCCTGCAGGTATTTCCGCAATTGAACCCGCGCAACCTGGTGGTGTGGTATATCGCCAGCTTGACGATGTTCTGTGCCGAACGCCTGGTGATGCTACGCCTGTACCGCAAACTCATGCGCAAGGGCAAATACCTGCAACGCACAGTGATCCTGGGTTTCACTGACACCGCCGTGCATGTCGCCGACCACTTGCAACGCAACGGCGACATTCGCTCCGGGCTTATCGGCTTTATTGACGACCGCACCGAGCGTATTCCCAAGGAACTGAGCAGCCTGCCGCTGTTGGGCAATACCCGCGACCTGGAAAAACTGATCCGCGCCGAACAGGTCAACCAAGTGATGATCTGCCTGCCCTGGGCTGCCGAGCAACGTATTCACGGCTTGGTCAATCGCCTGCGGCAAATGTCGGTGAACGTGATGCTGGTGCCCGACATGGCTGCCCTGCGCTACGGCCATAGCCGGATCACAGACGTGGGCGGCATCCTGATGTTCAATACCTCGCAGTTGCCGCTGCGCGGTTGGTCGCCGTTTATCAAGCGTTGCGAAGACCTGCTCCTGGCGAGCATCACCCTGGTGCTGGTGTCACCGGTGATGCTGGTCACGGCCATTGCGATCAAGCTCGACTCCAAGGGCCCGGTGCTGTTTCGCCAGAACCGCTACGGCTATAACGACAACGAAATTCGCGTGTTCAAGTTCCGCTCGATGTACACCGACCAGAGCGACTTTACCGCTGAACGCCAGACCACTCGTGAAGACCCGCGCATTACCCGGGTTGGCCGCATCATCCGCAAGACCAGCATCGATGAGCTGCCGCAGTTGTTCAACGTGCTGCAGGGCAACATGTCGATGGTCGGCCCGCGCCCTCATGCCACCGCCACCAAAGCCGCCGGTATTCCGTTCGAAGTGGCTGTGAGCGAATACAGCTCGCGCCACCGGGTCAAGCCCGGCATCACCGGTTGGGCGCAGATCAACGGCTACCGGGGTGAAACCGACACCCTGTTCAAAATCCAGAAACGCGTCGAATACGACCTGGAGTACATCTCCAAATGGTCCGTCTGGTTCGATTTGTACATCGTTTTCATGACGGTCCCAGCCGTCCTTTCCACCAAGGAAGTCTATTGATGAATACACTCAACGGATTAATCCCCTGCATTATTTCCGGTGGGTCAGGCACGCGGCTGTGGCCGGTGTCCCGGCAGAACATGCCCAAGCCATTCATGCGTATGCGTGACGGCCAGAGCCTGCTGCAGAAAACCTTTCAACGTGCCGCACGCCTGCCCGGCGTGGAAAGTGTGCTGACCGTCACTAATCGCGACTTGCTGTTTCGCACCCTGGATGACTACCGCGGAGTCAACCAGGCCAGGCTGCCTTTGGACCTGTTGCTGGAGCCGTTCGGTCGCAATACCGCAGCGGCCATTGCGGTGGCGGCACTGCATGTGCAGGAGCATTTCGGTGGCGACGCCCAGTTGTTGGTGATGCCAGCCGACCATCTGGTGCTGAATGAAACCGCGTTCGCCGACGCCGTGACCCAGGCACGCGAGTTGGCCGAAGCCGGCTACCTGGTGACCTTCGGGATTCAACCCGATCACCCGGAAACAGGCTTCGGCTATATCGAAAAAGGTGACGCCCTGAGCCTGGGTAACCGGGTCAAGCGTTTCGTCGAAAAACCCGACCTGGCCACGGCCCAAGCCTACCTCGACGGCGGCAAGCACTTGTGGAATGCCGGCATGTTCTGCTTCAAGGCCGGTACTCTGGTGGACGAGCTGGCGACCCATGCTCCCGACGTACTGGGGGCCGCTCGTGCAGCCCTCGAGCAGAGCCAGCACCTGCAAAACAGCACCTCGCGCCAGCGTGAACTGGGCAGCGAGGCCTTCGGCACCGCGCCAGACCTTTCCATCGACGTGGCGTTGATGGAGAAGTCCACGCAAGTGGCCGTGGTGCCGTGCGACATCGGCTGGAGCGACATCGGTTCCTGGGAAGCCCTGCGCCAGCTCACGCCCAGCGATGCCCAGGGCAACCAGGTCAATGGCGAAGCCATCTTGCATGACGTGCACAACTGCTATATCGACTCGCCCAAACGCGTACTCGGTGCCGTCGGCGTGCGAGACCTGATCATCGTCGATACCCCCGATGCCCTGCTGATCGCCGACGCCAACCGCAGCCAGGACGTGCGCTACATCGTCGCCGAACTCAAGCGCCAGAACCATCCGGCGTTCAGCCTGCACCGCACCGTCACCCGGCCGTGGGGAACCTACACCGTGCTGGAGGAAAGCAGCCGGTTCAAGATCAAGCGCATCGTGGTCAAGCCCCAGGCGTCGCTGTCGCTGCAAATGCATCACCACCGCAGCGAACACTGGGTAGTGGTCAGCGGTGCCGCGCAGATCACCAATGGCGAGCGCGAATTTTTGATCAACGCCAACGAATCGACCTACATCCCGGCTGGGCACAAGCACCGCTTGACCAACCCCGGCATCATCGACCTGGTGATGATCGAAGTGCAGAGCGGCGAATACCTGGGCGAGGACGACATCGTACGCTTCGATGACATCTATGGGCGCGCGCCCGCAGAGAAGAAATGACATGCGCACCTCGCTGATCATTCCAACCCGCAACGCGTCCAGTCATTTGACGCGACTGCTGCCCGCGCTGCAGATGCAGACTCTGCAACCGGACGAGATGCTGGTAGTCGACAGCGCGTCCAGCGATGACACCGTGGCGCGCTTTCGCGAATTTGGCGCGCGGGTCGAGGTTATCGACGCACGCGACTTCAACCACGGTGGCACACGGCGCTGGGCCAGTGAACACACGAGCGGTGGCGCACTGATCGTGATGACTCAAGACGCAATCCCGGCCGACCCCGAGACCTTCGCCAACCTGCTCGAAGAATTGCAACAAGACCCACTCAACGGCGTGGCCTACGGCCGGCAATTGCCGCACCCTGGCGCTGGCGTGCTGGGAGCCCAGTCACGCCACTTCAATTACCCCGCCCAGAGCCGCACCAAGAGCCTTGCCGACGCTGCGCAGTTGGGGATTAAAACCTGCTTCAGCTCCGACTCGTTTTCAGTCTACCGGCGCAGCGCCCTGCAGGCCGTGGGTGGCTTCCCCGCCGATGTGATCGGCAGTGAGGATGCCTACGTCGCGGCGCGCATGCTGCTTGATGGCTACAAAGTGCGCTACGCCGCCACGGCGCGGGTGTACCACTCCCACGATTACCGACTCATGGATGAGTTTCACCGCTACTTCGACATTGGCGTGTTCTACGGTCGCGAACCGTGGATTCGCCAAGCCTTTGGCGATGCCGGCGGTGAAGGTAAACGCTATGTACAGGCTGAACTCGCAGCGTTGCGCGCAGCCGGTGCATTGCACCGCGTACCCGAAGTACTGGTGCGCAGCGCGTTCAAATTGCTCGGCTATCGGCTGGGCCATCTGGAACGCCGCCTACCCCTCGCCCTAAAGCGGCGCATCAGCATGTTTCCCGGTTATTGGAGGTGAGCATCATGACCTACAGGAAGTCCCCCTTGATGAAAAGAACTATGCTCGTCCTGGCCATGATGGCACTGGCCGCCTGCAATACCCCTGCACGTATCGTCCCCCCCGACGGCAAGACGGTCGAGGACGGCAAGCGCGCCCTCGACCAGCTTGCGCAGCTGCCGCCGGCGGTAGAGCGTATCCGCATCGGCGATCAGTTGCGCATTGTGCGCGATGCCGGTGAGATGCCAACGCTGTCGGCGTTCAACGTCAGCACCATCTATGAGCTGACGCTGTACACCGTGCAAACCGATGGCAAGATCAACTACCCGTTCCTGGGCCCGATCCAGGTAGCCCGTCGCACGCCAGCCGAGGTGGCGAACGAGCTGAGCAACAAGCTTGCGCCGGTGTATCGCGAGCCACGGGTGACGGTGAACATCAACCAGGCACCGGGCAACTCGATCATCGTCGGCGGTGCGGTAAACAACCCGACCACGGTGCCGATCGCCTCGGCCAACACCCTGGAACAAGCCATCGTCGGCGCCGGCGGGGTGAACCCGGCGGGCAACGCCAGCATGGTCGCACTGTTGCGCGAAGACACCCAAGGCACCTACCGCGCTTACTTCCTGGACTTCAGCCAATACCTCAAGACCGGCCCCAACGGGCGTAAACAAGTGCCGCTGCAGCGGGGAGATGTGGTGTTCGTGCCCAAATCCAACGTGGGCGAGCGCATCCAGGGCGTAGATACCTACTTGAACCAGTTGATCCCATTCACCAAGTCGATCGGGGTTGGCTACAACTACACCCGAACCAGCGGCGGCAGTAACTAAAGGAGCGACATCCCATGATCGAGATCCGTTCTTTTCGCGATCTTCTGCGCCTGTTCTTCATCTTCCGGCACGAGTTCAAGCTGGCGGCCATCGCGGCGCTGGTGATCATTCTGCTGGGGGCCTTTTTACTACCAGCCAAATACGAATCCACCGCACGCTTGCTGGTCAAGCCGGGGCGCGATTCGACGCTGCCCATTGAGATCAGCAACCGCCAGGCGCTGGTCATGCCGAGCACTCAACGCGACCCGATTGTCGATGAGGAACGCCTGCTGACCGGTCGCCCTATCGTGCGGGCGGTGGCCGAGCATTACCTGGAAGTCATCGACAAAATGCCGCCACCGGAAGGCCTCTGGAAGCGCACCAAGTACTACGTCAAGAGTGGTATCGGCGCAGTGTTCGACGGTGTGCGCGTGGTGCTGGAAACCGTGGGCATCATTGAACAGACTACACCCGTGGAGCGCCTGGCCGCCAGCCTGGAGAAAAACTTCGACGTCAGCCACGCGGCCGGTTCCACGGTCATGGACATCAGCTTCAAGTGGAGCGACCCGGAAATCGCCCAGGCGGTGGTCAAAAGCTGGGTCGAGACCTACATCAACGAACGCACCCAGGCCCTGGGACGCAAGAGCCTGTATGCCTTCTATGAAGGCCAGGTAGCCAACAGCGCTACCGAAATCAAGAGCTACAAGGAGCAGATTCTTGCCCACTTGAACCAGATCGGCGCGGCAAGCATCACCGATCGCCTGGAGGATTTGTCCGAGCGCATCAACGTGCTGCGTGGCGAAACCTTCAATACCACGCGCTTGATTGCCTCGTCCGACAGCGCCCTGGAGAGCACCCGCACTCAGCTCAAGACCCAACCCAAGGAAGTGACCACGGTACGCCAGATTGCGCTGAACCCGCAGCAGCAGGACTTGCGTCGCCTGCTCAACCAGAAGTTGCTGGAAAAGGCCGACATGATGCGCACCTACACCGACAATGCGCCGCCGGTCAAAGCCCTGGATGCGTCGATCCGCGCCATGCAGGCCCAGGTCGCGAATGAAAGCAACACCGTGCAAAGCTCGGAAAACCGTGCGCCGAACACCCTGGAGATCCACTTGCAGCGCGTGCTGCTCGATGAGTCCAGCAACAACTCGGCACTGCGTACACAACTGGTGCAACAGCAGAAACAACTGGTGAACCTCGAGGCGCAACGCAAGGAAGCCCTGGAGATTGAACCGGAGCTGGCGCGCCTGTCCCGTGAACTGAGTGCCACCGAGCGTAACTATGCGCTGTATGTCGATAACCTGGAAAAATCGCGCATCGACCGTGAGCTGGATAACAGCCAGATCAGCAATATCGCGGTGATCGAGGAGGCCACCCTGAACCCTGGCCGAATCTTCCCTAAAACCCTGTTGATGCTGTTGTTGGCGATCCCGTTTTCCATCGTGGTCGGCTTGCTGGTGATCTACCTGTGCTACCTGCTCGACCAGCGCATCCATGACGGTGGCTTGGTGGAACGCAAGTTCGGCCTGCCGCTGTGGACCACCCTGCCAGAACTGGATACCAGTACCGCACAAGGCACCAACGCATTCAACGCGAGCATCTACCGGCTCTACGGTCTGCTGCAGTTGGACCGTATCACTGAACGCGGCCTGACCCTCGGGTTGACCTCCGCGCGCCATGGTGAAGGGGTGACGTTCGTAGTGGAACAGTTGCGCCAGTTGCTTCAGGAAAACGGCATTACTGTGCGTGTCGGCGGTGCGGCCCCGGCGGCGCCGGGCGAAGTGGTACTGCTGGATGCCTCGGCGCTGCTGGACAACCGCGATGCCTTCGTCAATCTGCGTCGCGCCGACCTGATCGCCCTGGTGGTGGAGGCGCAGAAAAGCACGGTCCCGGTGGTGGAGCATGCGCTGTCGATCCTCAATACCGCATTCGGCAAAGTGGACGGCATCATCATCAACCGGCGTAAATTCGAAGTGCCGGCCAAGGTGCTGCAGACCATCGCCAAATATCGGGGGGCGTTCTGATGCGCATCGCCCTGCTCGCGCCTTTGCCGCCGGAAAAAAATGGGATCGCCGACTACGCGAACCATTTCAAGACGGCACTGGAGCAGCTGGGCGTGACGGTGGCGACACCGTTGAGCGGCGTCGAGGGCACCAGCATCGCGATCAAACAGGCCATCGGTGCATTCGACTGGCAGAGCGTGGACCTGGTCCACGCCGAGCTGGGCGGCGGCCGGCTGGGGGAGTTTCTGGCGTTGCGCGAGTTGCGCAAGGCCTATCCCAACCTGCCGCTGACGGCCACCGTGCATGACCCCGAGCGCATGGTATGGCGGCGCGAGCAACTGCCCTTCCCGCTCAATCTGTTGGAGCGCTTGCCCAGCCCGTTGCCGCAAGCGGCGGTGGTGCTGGCAGACCCGCTGACCCTGCGTGAAGAGCGGCAGGTGGCCCGCGGCCTCACAAGACTGATCACCCTCACCCGCCTGGGCGCCGATTGCCTCAGCCAACGCATGCAATTGCCCGCAGGTAAAGTGGCGGTGATCAACCATGCCAACCTGGCGATTGCGGCGGTGGCGCTGCCGCCCCTGGATACGCTGCACCTGCTGTATTTCGGCTTTATCTACCGGGGCAAAGGCATTGAAGACCTGTTACAGGCCCTGGCCGCAGTTTTCCAGCAAGCCCCCCAATTGCGTGACCGTGTGCGCCTGACCCTGGCCGGTGGCACTGCCGCCGAAATGGCGTTTGGGGCGGGCGGCAATTACCTTGAACAATTGAACCGCCAGATAGCCGACCTTGGCCTGTCTGGCTCCATCGACTGGCGGCTGAACCTGCCGGCCAGCGAGATTGCGCAGACGATACAGGCGCACCACGTGATGGTGCTACCGTATCGCGAATCGAAAAAACTCGGCCTGCTGGGTCGCCAGCGCGGCACCAGCGGCGCGTTGTCCTGGGCCGCCGCGTGCGGGCGCGGGGCGATTACTTCGGATGCACGGGCATTTGCCGAAGAGGTTGCCAGCGGGAACGGCGCAATCTATCCCCAAGGCGACGTCGCCGCGTTGAGCGCGCAACTACTGCGTCTGGCGCAGACCCCGACGCTGGCCAGGGACTGGGCCGAACGCGCCGCGCACATTGGCGGCGAACGCCTGTGGCCGCTGACCGCACGGCAGTTCAAGCAGCTTTTTGAGCAAGCGATTGCGGGGGCCCCTTATGGTGCGTAAACGTACGTACTTGGCCACGCTTGCACTGGTGGCGGTCATGGGCGTTACCGTCTTTATCTGGGGGCGCCCGGCCGATGCCGAGAGCCATGTGCTCAAGGGCAACAAGGTGCTGGTGTGGAAGGATTTCCTGGGAGTGAACGCGCAGTTCCTGTGGTTCAGCCCCCAGCGTTACCAGATGCAGATCGACCGTCTCAAGGACCTGGGCTTGCAGTGGGTACGCCTGGACCTGCATTGGGATCGGTTGGAGCCGGTGGCCGATCAGTACCAGGTGGCCACGCTGGACGAGCTGGTGGCCAAGTTGCAGGACAACCAGCTCAAGTCGGTCTTCTACCTGGTGGGTTCGGCGCCCTTCATCACCACAGCGCCCGTGGGTGCGCCGTATCAGGACCAGTACCCGCCCAAGGACCCGAATGTGTTCGCGATCCGCATGGCGCTGTTGGCCCAACGTTATCCCAGCGTTGATGCCTGGCAGGTTTGGAATGAACCGAATCTGCTCGGCTTCTGGCGCCCCGTGGCCGACCCGGCCGGCTACGCCGCCCTGCTGAAAAGCAGCGCCGCGGCCCTGCGTGCGGTCAACCCGAATAAACCAGTGGTGGCGGCTGGCCTGGCGTTTTTCAGCGAGATGCCCAACGGCCAGACCATGCTCGACGCCTTCGATGCCCTCGGCGTGCCCAGCCTGAACACCGTGATGTCCTATCACCCTTACACCCAGTTGCCCGAAGGAAACGACCCCGCCAACCTGGACTTCGTCGCCAAGACAACTGCGCTCAACCAGAAACTGCGCAGCAATGGCGTCAAGACGCTGTGGAGCACCGAATGGGGCTGGTCAGCCTACACGGGGCCCAAGGAAGTCCAGGACATCATTACCCTGCAAGGCCAGGCCGACTATGTGCTCCGCCGCCTGGCCCTGATGAGCGCGATGGATTTCGACAAGATCTTCCTGTTCACCTTGAGCGACCTCGACCAGCGCGCCAGCGTGCGCGACCGTGCCTACGGCTTGCTCGACCTCGATGCCAAGCCAAAACCGGTCTATACCGCACTGAAGCATTTTCTCGACGTCAGCGGACCGCAATTGACGCCTGGCGACCCACCCGCCGCCGATCAACTGCCCGAGGGCCTGTTCAGCATCGGATGGACCCGCGCCGATGGTCGCAAGCTGTGGTTCTTCTGGTCGGCAAAAGGCGGTAATGCGCACCTGCCGGACCTCGCCAACGCCACCCTGTATGACCCGCTGCGCGGCACGCAAACCCCAGTGAGCGGCACCAACGGCTTGACCGTTGCGGTCAAGCCGAACCTGCAAATTCTGTTATGGGATTGAAACCCGTCATGCGCATTTTATGGATCCTGCCCTACTCACCCTGGCCCGCCACCAGCGGCGGCAAGACGCGTCAGTTCCACCTGCTGCGCAGCCTGGCGGCCCGGGGGCATCGGATCACCTTGCTCCTGCATGACAAACACCCGGTATCGCTGACCGATCGCCAGGTACTGGAAGCCTTTCTCGAGCAATTGATCATCTTGCCCCGCCGCCCACTGCGCAGCGTGAAGACCCTGGTGGCCGGACTCTTTGCACCCTACCCCTTGCTGGCCAGCGTGAATGGGCTGTCGGGGGCGTTGCAGGACCGATTCAACCAACTGCTCAATGAGCACTGGGATGTGGTGCAAATAGAACACAGCTACAGCTTCCAGCCGTATGAAGACGCCCTGGTGCGCAAGTCCCAGCCCTTCGTGCTCACCGAACACAACGTGGAATCGGCCCTGGGCGCGGCCACCTATGACCGCCTGCCGAGCTGGGCGCTGCCGTTCATTCGCTACGATCAATGGCGCTATATGCGCTGGGAACGCCGGGTAATGCGCCAGGCTACCCAGGTGGTAGCAGTAACCGACAGCGATGCACAGGTGATGCAAGGCATCGCCGGCAAACCGGTGCCGGTGGTGGTCAATGGCGTGGACTGCGACCACTTTGCCGCTGCACACCCAGATCCATCGACACGCCGTGTACTGTTTCTCGGGAACTATGAGTACGCGCCCAATGTGGACGCGATCGAGTGGGCCCTGGATGAAATCCTGCCCAAAGTCTGGGAGCGCTGCCCGGATGCGCGCATGAGCGTGTGCGGTTTCGGCATGCCCGGCAGCTGGAGCGAGCGGTGGCAGGACCCCCGCATCGAGTGGCAAGGCTTCGTGCCGAACCTGCTGAGCCTGCAATCGAGTTGTTCAGTGTTCCTGGCACCGTTGCGCCATGGCGGCGGCTCCAAGCTCAAAGTGCTGGAAGCGCTGGCGGCCGGCCTGCCCCTGGCCAGCACCGAGCAGGGCGTGTCGGGCCTGGACCTGGTCGACGGCTTGGACTACCTCGCAGGGCAAAGCGCCGCGGACCTGGCGAATGCTGTAGTACGCCTGCTGCAATTCCCCGCGGCCGCAGCGCCCATGGGCGAAGCCGGGCGCGCCTATGTGCGGCGCGCCCATGACTGGAGCGTGGCCGCCAGCCAATTGGAGCAGGTGTACGCCAGCCTGTCGCCGCTCACTCAAAAGGAGCCTGTATGCGTGTAGGCCTGGATTACCGCACCGTCGGCACCTCGCCGCAATCGGGTATCAGCCGCCAGGTGTATGCCCTGGAAAGCGCCTTGCGTGCCTTGCCGGGTATCGAATTGGAACGGTTTACCGTGGCCCCGCTGGGCGACCAGACACGCTTGCAGGCCCACTGCCCGACCTGGGGTTGCGCGAAGACGGCGATGCATCAGCCACAGAATCGCCTGCGTTTCGAAGCCGGCTTTTTACCCCGGGCCCTGCGCGAACAACAGATTGACCTGTACATCAGCACCTTCAATATGGGCTTGCCATTACCACCCAAGCCCAAGAGGCTGCGCACTGTGGTACTGCTGCACGACCTGTTCCAGATCACGTTGGACAACTACCACGCCAATCGCCTCAAGGCCCTGGTCTACAAGACCAGCGACCGGCTGTCGATTGCCTATGCGGTGCGCAGCGCCGACCGCGTATGGACACCCTCGCAATACAGTGCCGATGAAACCGTACGCCTGTTTCCCCAGGCGGCGGGCAAGGTGCGTGTGCTGCCCAATCAGGTGGATGGGTTCAATGAGCCGGCAGCAGACCTGTCTGATCGCCACTTACCCGAAGCCTTCTGGCTACTGGTGGGTACTCGCGAGTTGCGCAAGAACGTACCCTTTCTGGTGAAGGCCTGGCAGCAGGCGCGGCAGCAATCACCCGCTGTACCGGAATTGGTGCTGGTGGGCAGCCTTGAGCATTTGCCCGAAGCACTGCGCGGGCTACCGGGAATTCGCGCACTCAGTGGTGTCACCGATGCCCAACTGCAGGCGTTGTACCGCCAGGCGTCGCGTGTGTGGCAGCCCTCCTACGCGGAAGGGTTTGGTTTACCGGTGATTGAAGCGCTGAGCGTCGGCACACCTGTGGCCGTGGCCAGCGGTACCTCGCTGGATGAAATCACCCCGCCGTCGGCGCCGCGGTTTTCCCCGACCGATGGCCCGGCGTTGGTGCAACTGATGCTGAGCCTGGGCGAGCGCAGCGACGAGTCTTCTGCAGAACAACGCAAGCAATGGGCCGAACGCTACAACCCAAACGCCTATCGTCGGCGCCTGGCCGAACTGATCGAGGAACTGAAATGAGACTCTCCCTGGCAAGCCTCGTCGCCATCCTCTTCGGCGTGCTGTTTGGTGCAGCCGCCCTGGCGCTGTCACCGGCCAAGGCCTTTCTCGCTGTGATGGGTGTTGCGGCAGCCGTGACCATCCTGCGCTTTCCCTTCTGGGGCTTGTTGCTGTTTGCCCTGGTCGCGACCTTCATGCCCTACTCCACCCTCAACCTGGGCATCCGCAGCACGGTAAGCGAAGCCATCCTGGCGCTGACCTGGGGCGCCGTGCTGTGGCACAGCTTCCTGTCACGCCTGCCCGATGCACCGCGCCTGGCACGCCGGCCCACCGACCAGATGCTGCTGTGGCTGATGCTGTTCAGCGTGTTCCCGTTTATCGTTGGCCAGGTGAGCATCCACGCCGAAAGCAGCGGCGTAGCCAACTGGCTGCGCTGGTTGTTGAACCTGTCGGGGGTGTTCCTGGCCGCCAAGCTGCTGGTGGACTATAAACGCCGCGAAAGCCTGGTGATCGCCTTGCTGCTGGGCACTCTGGCGATGCTGGTGATGTCGATCGCCGTGTTCGTGCGCACGCGCTCCGGGGCAGGGATTGCGCCGATTCTCGCCCTTCTCAACTACGGCAACTTCGACATGTTGAAATTCGGCCTGGAAGCCATGTCGTCGCGTATGGGTTCACCGTGGATGCACCCGAACGCCATCGGCGGGATCATGGCGCTGTTGCTGCCCCTGGCGTTCTGTTACGGCATGACCGAACAAGGCTTCAAACGTGCGCTGGGCCTTGGCGTGGCGTGCCTGGGAGCGGCGGCGTTGCTGTTGGCCAGCAGCCGTGGCGCGATGGTCAGCCTGGCGCTGGTATTGATGTGGATGGCCACCCGCCGCGTGCCTTACACCGGACGCTTGTTGATGATCGGCGCGGCGTTGACCGTGGCCTTGGTAATGGCCTATCCACCGCTGCAGGAACGCTTGGCGACGATCTTTTCGTCGAGCAACGCCAGCACCGAAGTTCGTTTTGATGAATACCGCATGTTCCCCCAGGCCATGGTGGCGTATCCGTTCGGCATTGGCTTCAAGGTTGACCCTCCGGTACCGGGCACACACTTGCTGGGGATCTCCAACCTGTGGCTGAACTTTATCTACAAGACCGGCCTCGTCGGCATGCTGCTTTTTATAGCCGTTACGGTGCGTTGGTGGCGTGAAGCCAGGCCGGAAAAAGGCCCGATCCGCCTGACCAAGGACAATGCCCTGTGGCTGGGCAGCACGGCAGGAATTCTGTCGGCGCTGGTCAGTGGGTTATTTGACCACTACTTCAGTTTTGCCGTCGTGATGGTCGCGCTGTTCTGGCTGATGGTTGGGATCAATGTGCTGGAAGCACGGCGCTTGTTCCCAGCGCGCCTGCCACAGGTCAAGACTGTGGTTTTTCGCAAGCCGCTGCTTGATGGCGCGCGCCCCTGATGCTCGGTTCTGCCGTATGGCTGACCCTGGCGACCCTGCTCGGCCTGTGCCTGGGGTTCGCACGCGAATGGTTACTGGTGGCGGCCTGGGGCGCGGGGGAGCGTAGTGATGCGTTCTTGATCGCACTGTTCTTGCCCGAGGCGCTGCGAATGTCGCTGGCCGGTGGCGTGTTGAGCGCCGCCGCGTTGCCGCTCTACTTGCAGCGCAAGGACAGCGAGCGCCTCGATTGGCTGGCCGTGTTGTTCCCGGCATTGCTGTTGGTTGCCCTGCTGGTCAGTCTGCTGCTGATGCTGTCAGCCCCCTGGCTGGTGCAGGTACTGGGCCCGGGGCTGGCGACCAGTGCCACCGCCCTGGCCGCCAGCAATTTGCAGGTCGTGGCCTGGTGCGTGCCAGGCTTGATGCTGCATGCACTGTTCAGTATTCCCTTGCAGGCCAGCGAGCGTTTTGTGCTGGCAGGGCTCGGCTCGTTGTTGTTTAACCTGCCGCCGGTGGCCTATCTCGCGTTGGCCGGCACGGCCAGTCAACCCCATAGCCTCGCCTTGGCCTGTCTCACCGGTAGCCTGTTGATGCCTTTGGCGTTGTTGCCGTCGATTTGGCGTCAGGGCTGGCGGCCGTGGCGCATGCAGCTGACGGTTGCCCCCCTGCGGGAGTTGGGCCAGCGTATAGGCCCGCTGTTACTGAGCAACGGCGCCAGCCAGGGCTTGGCTTTGATAGAACGCCTGGTGGCGTCGCTGCTGGGGGAAGGTGCGGTGACCTGGGTCAACCTGGCCCGCAAGCTGATGAACCTGCCGCTGATTGCGCTGATGAGCCTCAACCAGGTGCTGCTGGGCATGATGAGCCGCCGTCAGGGCGATGAACGCCTGGCCCTGCTCAAGCGCGGCCTGGAAACCGCCAGTGTGCTGACGCTGCCGGCCGGCGTCGGCCTGGTGGCGGCGGCGCCCAGTCTGGTGGCGTTGCTGCTGCCCAAGCAATCGGTTGATTCGCCTCTGCCACTGTTACTGGCATGGTTTGCCGTGCCCTTGGTGTTTGGCGCATGGAACGCCCTGCTGGCGCGCTATGCGTATGCCGCGGGCGATACGCGCCAGCCGCTGCGCTGTGAATTATTGGGCAGCTTGGTCAACGTGCTGTTGCTCTGCGTACTGCCGTTTGCATTTGGCCTGGCCGGTATTCCGTTGGCGGCGTTGGCTGGGGTGATCTGCACCGCGCTGCTGCTGATGCAGCGCCAGGGGCTGCTCACGGCACTACCTTGGGCGCGGCACTGGCTGCTCGGCACGTTGATGCTGGGGCTGGCGGCGCTGGTGTTGTTCGGGTTGCAAGACGTATGGCTGCAATTGGGGTTGAGTACCCTGGCAGGTGCTTTGGTGTTGCTGGGCATGGGGCTGTGGCTTAGGCCGTGGCGCAAGGCGTGAATGATCGTTCGGGAAGACTTAGATGAAACATCGCTGGATTCAAATGGATATCGCCAAGGGCATTGGTATCCTGATTATTGTGTATGGCCACAGTTGGTTCGTCGCCACCTCGCTGGACTTGATGTACCCGATCCTGGCGTCGTTCGTGCTGCCGTTGTTCTTTTTCCTGTCAGGGGTGTTCTTCAAGCCCGAGCAACCGTTCGTGGAGATGGCGGTGCGCAAGGCCGATGGCCTGCTCAAACCGTTTTTTTTCACCATGCTGCTGTACGTGATCGTACGTGACGTACTGCGGGGGCAACCGCTGCTGCCGGATATAGGCGGCGTGCTGTATGCCTCGGTGGACACTATCCCATGGCAAGCGCTGTGGTTCTTGCCGCACTTCTGGGTGGCGATTCTATTCAGTTGGCTGATGCTGCGGCTGATCCAGCGCTTGAAGCTGCCCCTGTTGGCCGCCTGCATGCTGATCGGCGTGCAACTGTTGCTAGGCATCTGGACGCTGCAATGGTTCTGGCAGATACCGGTGAGCGTCGGTGACCACACCTGGACGCTGCCCGGCCTGCCCTTCAGCCTCGACGTCACGCTGATCAGCAGCACCTACTTCATCTATGGCTACCTGCTGCGCGATTGGCTGCGCCGGCATGAAGGTTCGTTGCTGACCCTGTTGATCTCGGTGGTGCTGTTCGCCGCCGTGTTCATTTACAGCCACGACACCATGGACTTGGCCCAGCGACGCTACGACCACTGGCTGTGGACCAGCCTGCTGGCAGTGATCGGCGTGTACATTTGCTGGGCGCTGGCGCGGGTGTTGATGGTGTCGGCGCTGCTCACCCGAGTGATGACCTATATTGGCCAGTCCACCCTGATTTTGTTGATCTTCCATGGCGAAATCCAGCACAAGACATTTGACCTGATGGAGCGCCTGGGCCTGCATCCGTTCATGGCGGCATGTGTAGGTTTGGTGGTGGCACTGTTGGTGCCGCTGCTGATCGGGGAAGTGATCAAGCGGGTGGCGTTCTTGCGGTTTTTCTATTTTCCGTTTCCGGTGCGCAAAGCGCCTAAACCGTAAAAGCACTACAGGACTAATGAGGAAGCGGGCTTGCTTGCCACAACAAGCCAGCTCCCACATGGGTCATGTAGTTCAATCATCAAGTTGCTGAGGCGCCGACTTGCTGACGGGTTTGCCAGGTTTGGCCCCCTTGGCCGGCGCAGCAGGTGCGGCAGGCTCAGGTTCTGCCACGGCAGCTGCTTCTTTTTCTGCCATCGGCATCTGGTCGATGGCGCTGAAGAATTCCTTCAGGTCGAGGCTGTCCGGCGGCACGGTTTTTTCGAGTTTCTTCTCGCCGTCCTTGCCGACCAGAATCACTTTGGTGCCGCTGCCGACGCCAAGCTTGAGGGCACGGATCAGTGCGTTGGTTTCAGGCGGCGTGAGCTTTTTGCTGTCTTTGGGATCCTTGGCGAACTTCTCCCCTTCGGCACCAATGCTGCCGAACTTCACGGTGTAGAACACCATGCTGCGCTCTTCGAAGGCCTGCTTGGTGGCAGCCTCTTCCAGTTGTTTCTTCAGCGTTGCCAGTGTCGGGTTTCCAGCATCAAGCTCCACGACCACCAGGGGGCGCGTCTTGCCCAATTCCTGCTTGAGCGGATTATCATCAGCGGCCAACAACGGCCCCGTAAAAGCCATCAAGGTAGCCAGGGTCAGCGACCGGATGAGCATGCGCACCTCCTTTGAATTCCATGCAGGGTTCTTGAGTTTCATGTCTGCGACAGCCAAATTCAAGGATGATTCCTACACCACTCTGAGAAGCGTAGGTCAGGAAGCCCGCTACGCAAGGGCTTGGACAGTGGCTCGGTCATTGTTTCTTCCGGTTACGAGACCTTCCACTGCGGCCAATGCCGGGCAAAAACGGGGGCCACGACAGGGTCAGCGTCTACCCGCTCCAGGCTCTGCGCAAAGCCCGGCGCCAGGTTGCCGAGCACCTCACGCGCGTCGTCCCAACGCGACACCGCCGCCGCCATGATGCCCAGTGCATTCGGCGCGTTGCCCGGGGTAAACAGCTGGCCGGCAAACTGATCGGCAAACACGACCCAAGCCTGGTGCAGGTAGCGCCGTGTGCCGCTGACCAGTTGCGCTTGTTGCGCCTCATCGGCATTGCCCAACCAGCGTTGCGGGTAATCGATGATGCCGATCGCCGAATAGCAGTTGGCGGCGATATACAGCAAGCCGCGCAGGATCTGCGTACGATCGCCAGCCAGCAATTCGGCCTTGGGATACTCCAGGCCCAAGTGGATCAGGATCGCGGCGCTTTCGGTCAGTACCTGGCCATTTGGAGTGACCAGGGTGGGGATCTGCTTGAGTGGATTGATACGTGCAAGCGCGTCGCTACCCTCGCCGTCCTGCCAGGAACTGGCCTGCACGCGATGCCACGGCACTGCGCAGCGCTGCAGGGCGATTTCGATCATGCAGGATCCGGATTCGTCGGTGCCATAAAGAGTGTACATGGGCGTTTCCTCCTGAGCGATGGGCAATATCGAGCCTGTGGTCGATTACCTAGAATAGCCCCATCTGCCCGCCTACCAGGGTACCGAAATCGTCATTCACGAACGGCAGGATTGCGTCAGCCACGGGCTGCAATTGGCGCGTGACGTAGTGGTCGTAATCGATGGGTGCCCGCCGCACTTCCAGCGGTTCCGGGCCGTTGACACTGATCACGTAGCTGATCCAGCCACCCCGCTGGTACTGGCGCGGGCGGCCCAGGCGGTCGTTGTACTCGTCTGCCAGGCGCGCGGCGCGTACGTGGGGCGGGACGTTGCGTTCGTAGTCGTGCAAGGGCCGGCGCAGGCGTTTGCGGTAGATTAACAACTCATCGAATTCGCCGCTCAAGGTACGCCGCACGTAATCGCGTATGTAGTCTTGATGGGGTTGTCGATGGAAGATGCGTTGGTAGAGTTCCTGCTGGAATTGCCGGGCCAGGGGCGACCAGTCGCTGCGCACGGTTTCCAGGCCTTTGTAGACCATTTCTTCGCTGCCATCTTCGCGCACGACCAGGCCGGCATAGCGCTTTTTGCTGCCCTCCTCGGCGCCACGAATGGTCGGCATCAGGAAGCGACTGAAGTGGGTTTCGTATTGCAGTTCCAGGGCGCTTTGCAGGCCGTACTCGTTGCTCAGGTGCGCGCGCCACCAGTCGTTGACGTGCTGCACCAGCGCCAGGCCGATGCGATTGGCGTCCTGCGCAGAGTGCGCGCTGCCCAGCCAGACGAAGGTGGAGTCGGTGTCGCCGTAAATCACCTCGTACCCTTGGGCCTCAACCAGGGCGCGGGTCTGGCGCATGATCTGATGCCCACGCAGGGTAATCGAGGACGCCAGCCGGGTGTCGAAGAACCGGCAGCCGCTGGAGCCGAGCACACCGTAAAAGGCGTTCATGATGATCTTCAGTGCCTGGGACAACGGCGCATTGCGCTCGCGCTTGGCCTCTTCGCGGCCTTCGGACACCCGCGTGACGATGGACGGCAGGCAATGCCGGGTGCGGGAGAAGCGCGCTCCGCGAAAGCCTTCCACCGAATCGCTGTCGTCGGGATGCTTGAGGCCTTCGATCAAGCCCACCGGGTCGATGAGGAAGCTGCGGATGATCGACGGGTAAAGGCTTTTGTAGTCCAGCACCAGCACCGACTCATAGAGGCCTGGGCGCGAGTCCATGACAAAACCGCCGGGGCTGGCTTGGGGCGGTTTGTCGCCCAGGTTCGGTGCTACAAAACCCTGGCGGTGCATCAACGGCATGTACAGGTGGGTGAAGGCGGCCACGGAGCCGCCGTTACGGTCGGCCGGCAACCCGGTGACGCTGGCCCGTTCCAGCAGGAACTTGAGCAGCTCGGTCTTCTCGAAAATCCGCGTGACCAGTTCGCAGTCCTTGAGGTTGTAGCGCGCGAGGGCAGGCTTGTCCTCGGCAAACATGCGGTTGATTTCGTCCATGCGCTGGTACGGCGTGGAGATGTCCTTGCCTTCGCCGAGCAGGGTTTGTGCAACGTTTTCCAGGCTGAAGGATTCAAAACTCCAAGTGGCCGAACGCAGCGCTTCGATACCGTCGATGATCAGTCTTCCTGCCGCCGCAGCAAAGTAGTGATTGCGGCTGCCGTGTTCGCGCCAGGCCATTGATTCCCCGCCACGTCCCAGCAACAGCGGCACGTTCAGGCGTTGGGCGTGTTCGTGGAGTACGCGCAGGTCGAACTGCACCACGTTCCAGCCGATGATCGCGTCGGGGTCAAAAGTGGCCAGCCATTGGTTGAGGTGTTCGATCAGTTGAGCGCGGGTGTCGCAATAGTCGAGCTTGAAATCCACGGCGTCGGTTTTGTTCGGCGGGCCGAGCATGTACACCTGGCGTTCGCCACAGCCTTCAAGAGCGATGGAGTAGAGATCGCCCTGGGCGGTGGTCTCGATGTCCAGGGACACCAGCTTCAAGGGAGGACGGTAGTCGGGGGCGGGCTTCATTTGCGCGTCGAGCAAGGTGCCGCTTGCATCAGCGGTGCCACCGAACCAGACAGGAGCGGTGATAAAACGCTCCATCATGTAGCGCTCCGGAGGGCGCACGTCACCTTCGTAGACATCGACCCCGGCAGCGCGCAGGCGCTTCTCGATGTCCATCAACTGGCGGTGCTGGCGGGCGTAGAGGCCCAGAACCGGGCGGTGATGAAAGTCGCATAGCTGCAAGGGGCGCAACTCGAGATCGCGCTCCCCCTTGAGCAGCCAATCGAGTGGCTTGCGATAGGCCTCTGGGATGAAAACCACCGAGGTCTGCACGGGTAGGCGAATGCACCGTGGCCCTTGATCGGTGGCCAGCCAGAAGCTGACCTCGGTGCCCGCCGGGGTATCGCGCCAATGCCGGGTCAGGACAAAACCCTGCTGTAAATCCACCGTACCGCACCTCAGGAATCGCTTTCAGGGCGTGATTCTACTCGGCATCCGTGCAAACGCCATCACCGACCGCTATGTGCATGAAGGCCAGCAAATCAAGAAAAGGCATCGAGCTGAACGTGCTTTGTGAGCCCGTCAGCGGCCTGTCTGCCTAGGGGAGTGAAGACTGCCCTCCGGTGTGCGCCATCACTTTGTTGGGGGCTTGCTCAGATAATTTTCGATATTGCCCATTTGCTCATCCCAGCCACGGGAGTTCATTTTGAAGGCTTTCTGACGCCGCGCTTCGGGCACCTTGTCAAAACCGGACTCAACGACCCGCAACAGAATGCCTGGAGCGCGATCTTCAATCGTGAACTCCACCAGCGTCGGCTCCTCTTTGTCGTAGTCGACGCCCTCTTCCACTGCAAAAGGATGCCACCAGAAGGAAAACAGCGTTTGGGGCAGGATACGTTCGATCCGGGCCTTCCATACGACATGTTCATAACCTGGATAGGTAATCGGCGCTTCGATGGTTTCCCCAGCCACAAAAGTTTTACCCTTAAGCGCGATACCGAACCAGTGTCCAAATTGCTCGGCCTGCGTGAGAGCCTCCCAGACCTGTTTACGTGACGCATTGAGCAGGACTTTACGTTCGATGCGATCTAATACGTGCATAAGTCACCTCCTTCATTGAACAGTAGGCGACATCAATCAATGCGCAACCTTGCGTTGTGCGCGATGATGATGACCCCCTCCTTGCCTGGCCATAGGTTATGACTGACCCACTGAATGGAAGTTGCTTGTGCAAAGGCGTGCGCTACCAAGTGGACAGCCTGGACATGCCCATCAGCCACTGCCACTGCGAAAGCTGCCGCAAGGCACACGCGGCAGCATTTGTTGCCACGGCCGGGGTGATGCGTGAGCATTTTCGCTGGACGCAGGGTGAAGAGCTGCTGTCGTCATTTGAATCTTCACCGGGCAAATTCAGACATTTCTGCTCGCGCTGCGGCTCACATCTGATCGCTGAACGTGGGCATCAGCCTCACGTGATCGTGCGGGTGGCGACGCTGGATGATGATCCGGGCGTCAGGCCCACCTCGCATATCTGGACGGCCCATGAAGTACCGTGGCTGGCCTATGACGGCGTAGCACGCTGGGATGAGTGGGAGGTTTGAGTCAAACCCTTGGATCGCCGGGCGCCTTGGCCGGCGCTGCATATTGCGGCTTGAGATGGCCTTCCTGGTCGAGCAGCCAGGCATCCATGATCTGTCGCACCACAGGCCCGGCTACACGGCCGCCGGCCTCACCGTTTTCGATCATGACTGAAATCACGATTTTCGGATGTTCGGCCGGCGCGAAACCGACGAACAAGGCGTTATCGCGATGCCGCTCCAACGTCTTGTTACGGTTGTAGCGCTCACCCTGCTTGATCGCCACCACCTGGGCGGTACCACTCTTGCCGGCGATGCGGTATTGCGCGCCTTGCGCTGCCGCTCGGGCGATACCGCGGGGATCGTGCATCACCAATTGCATGCCATGGTTGACCTGTTCCCAGTCACGCGGGTCCTTGAGGATCACGTTGGGCATTGGGTGCTCATCCACCGGTGGCACACCATTGATTGTCTTGGCCAGGTGCGGTCGGTTCCATACGCCTTTGTTGGCGATCAATGCAGTGGCCTGGGCCAATTGCAGAGGTGTTACTTGCATGTAGCCTTGACCAATGCCGAGGATCACGGTTTCGCCTGGGAACCACGGCTGGCGTCGGGTTGCACGCTTCCAGGCCTGGGATGGCATTAAGCCGGCAGACTCTTCGAACATATCCAGGGACACTTTCTGACCCAGGCCGAACTCGGCCAGATAGTCATGCAGGCGATCGATCCCGAGTTTATGGGCCAGATCGTAGAAGTAAGTGTCGTTGGAACGCATGATGGCCGCGTCCATGTCCACCCAGCCGTCACCACTGTGGTTCCAGTTGCGGTATTTATGGTCAAAGTCTGGCAACTGATAGTAACCCGGGTCGAACACTCGGGTTTGTGGAGTAACAACGCCACTGTCAAGACCGGCGATGGCCACTTCCGGCTTGATGGTTGAGCCCGGCGCATAAAGCCCGCGTAACACGCGGTTGAACAGCGGTCGGTCAATGGAGTCGTGTAGCGCAGCGTACTCCTTGAAGCTAATGCCTGTGACAAACAGGTTCGGATCGAAACTCGGTTTACTGACCATAGCCAGTACTTCACCGGTCTGCGGGTCCAGGGCGACCACCGAACCACGACGGTCACCCAAGGCCTCTTCGGCAGCTTCCTGTAGCTTGACGTCAAGGCTCAGGACGATGTTTTTGCCAGGGATCGGATCGGTGTGCTTGAGCACGCGCAGCACACGGCCCTGTGCGTTGGTCTCTACCTCTTCATAACCGACATGGCCATGCAGTTCAGACTCGTAAAAACGCTCGATTCCGGTTTTGCCGATAGATTGGGTACCGCGGTACTCCACCGAATCAAGGGTCTTGGATTCCTTTTCGTTAATACGACCGACGTAGCCAATGGAATGGGCAAAGTGCGCGCCCAGGGGGTAGTGGCGAACGAATTGTGGTTCCACGTCCACCCCAGGTAGACGGAACTCGTTGACGGCCAAAACGGCGATCTGCTCTTCGGTCAACTCGTAGAACAACGTGACGGGAACAAACGGGTGGCGGGCCTGCTTGAGCGCCTTATCAAACACCGCACGGTCTTCGGCTGGCAGATGCAGCAGATTGACGATTTCGTCCAGTTCACCCTTGAGGTCGGCTGTGCGCTCACGGGTGATGGTCAAGTTGTAACTCGGGCGGTTGTCGGCCAGGACTACACCATTACGGTCATAGATCAAGCCGCGAGTCGGTGTGATGGGCAGTACGTGGACCCGGTTGTTTTCCGAAATTGTTGAGTGGTAGTCGTACTGCACGACTTGCAAAAAATACATACGCCCCACCAAGGCGCACGTGATCCCAATTACCAGCAATGCGCAGGCAAACAAACGTTTGTTGACCAAACGGTTTTCTTTTTCGTGATCTTTGATAGGTATTGGTTCAGGCATTTCTACAGCATCTCGTTGGAAAAGGTCGACGCCGCATCCTGCGGATAAAGATCAATCCTTGTGAAAATGTGCTGCACCATAGCAAAAATGCAGAAACACTTTGTATCGAATTCCCTCAACGGCAGCTTATTTAATGTTGCTGAAAGCGCTGGAATTTTCGAGCGCCCAAAACAAAACCCCAACTGCTTTCGCAATTGGGGTTTTGGAATTTAATCTTGACGATGACCTACTCTCACATGGGGAAACCCCACACTACCATCGGCGATGCATCGTTTCACTGCTGAGTTCGGGATGGGATCAGGTGGTTCCAATGCTCTATGGTCGTCAAGAAATTCGGGTACTGAGTCGTGGCCAACTGGCCTCGCTTCAGCAAATTGGGTATGTGATAGATCGTGGTGTTTTGTGAGCGTCGAACTTTCGGTTCATTTTCGTCTTCACACACCGCAATCTGGCCTTTCGACTCAAATTGCTTGGGTGTTATATGGTCAAGCCTCACGGGCAATTAGTATTGGTTAGCTCAACGCCTCACAGCGCTTACACACCCAACCTATCAACGTCGTAGTCTTCGACGGCCCTTCAGGGAACTCAAGGTTCCAGTGAGATCTCATCTTGAGGCTAGTTTCCCGCTTAGATGCTTTCAGCGGTTATCTATTCCGAACATAGCTACCCGGCAATGCCACTGGCGTGACAACCGGAACACCAGAGGTTCGTCCACTCCGGTCCTCTCGTACTAGGAGCAGCCCCTCTCAAATCTCAAACGTCCACGGCAGATAGGGACCGAACTGTCTCACGACGTTCTAAACCCAGCTCGCGTACCACTTTAAATGGCGAACAGCCATACCCTTGGGACCGGCTTCAGCCCCAGGATGTGATGAGCCGACATCGAGGTGCCAAACACCGCCGTCGATATGAACTCTTGGGCGGTATCAGCCTGTTATCCCCGGAGTACCTTTTATCCGTTGAGCGATGGCCCTTCCATACAGAACCACCGGATCACTAAGACCTACTTTCGTACCTGCTCGACGTGTCTGTCTCGCAGTCAAGCGCGCTTTTGCCTTTATACTCTACGACCGATTTCCGACCGGTCTGAGCGCACCTTCGTACTCCTCCGTTACTCTTTAGGAGGAGACCGCCCCAGTCAAACTACCCACCATACACTGTCCTCGATCCGGATAACGGACCTGAGTTAGAACCTCAAAGTTGCCAGGGTGGTATTTCAAGGATGGCTCCACGCAGACTGGCGTCCACGCTTCAAAGCCTCCCACCTATCCTACACAAGCAAATTCAAAGTCCAGTGCAAAGCTATAGTAAAGGTTCACGGGGTCTTTCCGTCTAGCCGCGGATACACTGCATCTTCACAGCGATTTCAATTTCACTGAGTCTCGGGTGGAGACAGCGCCGCCATCGTTACGCCATTCGTGCAGGTCGGAACTTACCCGACAAGGAATTTCGCTACCTTAGGACCGTTATAGTTACGGCCGCCGTTTACCGGGGCTTCGATCAAGAGCTTCGCGTTAGCTAACCCCATCAATTAACCTTCCGGCACCGGGCAGGCGTCACACCCTATACGTCCACTTTCGTGTTTGCAGAGTGCTGTGTTTTTAATAAACAGTCGCAGCGGCCTGGTATCTTCGACCGGCATGAGCTTACGGAGCAAGTCCTTCACCCTCACCGGCGCACCTTCTCCCGAAGTTACGGTGCCATTTTGCCTAGTTCCTTCACCCGAGTTCTCTCAAGCGCCTTGGTATTCTCTACCCAACCACCTGTGTCGGTTTGGGGTACGGTTCCTGGTTACCTGAAGCTTAGAAGCTTTTCTTGGAAGCATGGCATCAACCACTTCGTTACCTAAAAGGTAACTCGTCATCAGCTCTCGGCCTTGAAATCCCGGATTTACCTAAGATTTCAGCCTACCACCTTAAACTTGGACAACCAACGCCAAGCTGGCCTAGCCTTCTCCGTCCCTCCATCGCAATAACCAGAAGTACAGGAATATTAACCTGTTTTCCATCGACTACGCTTTTCAGCCTCGCCTTAGGGACCGACTAACCCTGCGTCGATTAACGTTGCGCAGGAAACCTTGGTCTTTCGGCGTGGGTGTTTTTCACACCCATTATCGTTACTCATGTCAGCATTCGCACTTCTGATACCTCCAGCAAGCTTCTCAACTCACCTTCACAGGCTTACAGAACGCTCCTCTACCGCATCACTTACGTGATACCCGTAGCTTCGGTGTATGGTTTGAGCCCCGTTACATCTTCCGCGCAGGCCGACTCGACTAGTGAGCTATTACGCTTTCTTTAAAGGGTGGCTGCTTCTAAGCCAACCTCCTAGCTGTCTAAGCCTTCCCACATCGTTTCCCACTTAACCATAACTTTGGGACCTTAGCTGACGGTCTGGGTTGTTTCCCTTTTCACGACGGACGTTAGCACCCGCCGTGTGTCTCCCATGCTCGGCACTTGTAGGTATTCGGAGTTTGCATCGGTTTGGTAAGTCGGGATGACCCCCTAGCCGAAACAGTGCTCTACCCCCTACAGTGATACATGAGGCGCTACCTAAATAGCTTTCGAGGAGAACCAGCTATCTCCGAGCTTGATTAGCCTTTCACTCCGATCCACAGGTCATCCGCTAACTTTTCAACGGTAGTCGGTTCGGTCCTCCAGTTAGTGTTACCCAACCTTCAACCTGCCCATGGATAGATCGCCCGGTTTCGGGTCTATTCCCAGCGACTAGACGCCCTATTAAGACTCGCTTTCGCTACGCCTCCCCTATTCGGTTAAGCTCGCCACTGAAAATAAGTCGCTGACCCATTATACAAAAGGTACGCAGTCACCCAACAAAGTGGGCTCCCACTGCTTGTACGCATACGGTTTCAGGATCTATTTCACTCCCCTCTCCGGGGTTCTTTTCGCCTTTCCCTCACGGTACTAGTTCACTATCGGTCAGTCAGTAGTATTTAGCCTTGGAGGATGGTCCCCCCATATTCAGACAAAGTTTCTCGTGCTCCGTCCTACTCGATTTCATGACTAAGAGATTTTCGCGTACAGGGCTATCACCCACTATGGCCGCACTTTCCAGAGCGTTCCGCTAATCTCAAAGCCACTTAAGGGCTAGTCCCCGTTCGCTCGCCACTACTAAGGGAATCTCGGTTGATTTCTTTTCCTCAGGGTACTTAGATGTTTCAGTTCCCCTGGTTCGCCTCTTGCACCTATGTATTCAGTACAAGATAACCATCTTATGATGGCTGGGTTCCCCCATTCAGACATCTCCGGATCAAAGTCTGTTTGCCGACTCCCCGAAGCTTTTCGCAGGCTACCACGTCTTTCATCGCCTCTGACTGCCAAGGCATCCACCGTATGCGCTTCTTCACTTGACCATATAACCCCAAGCAATCTGGTTATACTGTGAAGACGACATTCGCCGAAAATTCGAATTTCTCAATTAAGAGAACTCACAAATTTTACCTTAGCCTGATCCGTTACCAGTGAAAGTAACGTTCAGTCTATCTTTCTATCACATACCCAAATTTTTAAAGAACGATCTAATCAAAGACTAGAAATCAATATTCGCTTCAGAATATTCATTTCTAAACTCTAACAGCAGAAGCAGTTAATGGTGGAGCCAAACGGGATCGAACCGTTGACCTCCTGCGTGCAAGGCAGGCGCTCTCCCAGCTGAGCTATGGCCCCATAACAAAATTGGTGGGTCTGGGCAGATTCGAACTGCCGACCTCACCCTTATCAGGGGTGCGCTCTAACCAACTGAGCTACAGACCCAATTTCGGGCTGCTTCTTTCGTCTTCTTCAATGAATCAAGCAATTCGTGTGGGAACTTATGGAGCAGCTGATGTCGTCGATTAAGGAGGTGATCCAGCCGCAGGTTCCCCTACGGCTACCTTGTTACGACTTCACCCCAGTCATGAATCACACCGTGGTAACCGTCCTCCCGAAGGTTAGACTAGCTACTTCTGGTGCAACCCACTCCCATGGTGTGACGGGCGGTGTGTACAAGGCCCGGGAACGTATTCACCGCGACATTCTGATTCGCGATTACTAGCGATTCCGACTTCACGCAGTCGAGTTGCAGACTGCGATCCGGACTACGATCGGTTTTATGGGATTAGCTCCACCTCGCGGCTTGGCAACCCTCTGTACCGACCATTGTAGCACGTGTGTAGCCCAGGCCGTAAGGGCCATGATGACTTGACGTCATCCCCACCTTCCTCCGGTTTGTCACCGGCAGTCTCCTTAGAGTGCCCACCATTACGTGCTGGTAACTAAGGACAAGGGTTGCGCTCGTTACGGGACTTAACCCAACATCTCACGACACGAGCTGACGACAGCCATGCAGCACCTGTCTCAATGTTCCCGAAGGCACCAATCCATCTCTGGAAAGTTCATTGGATGTCAAGGCCTGGTAAGGTTCTTCGCGTTGCTTCGAATTAAACCACATGCTCCACCGCTTGTGCGGGCCCCCGTCAATTCATTTGAGTTTTAACCTTGCGGCCGTACTCCCCAGGCGGTCAACTTAATGCGTTAGCTGCGCCACTAAAAGCTCAAGGCTTCCAACGGCTAGTTGACATCGTTTACGGCGTGGACTACCAGGGTATCTAATCCTGTTTGCTCCCCACGCTTTCGCACCTCAGTGTCAGTATTAGTCCAGGTGGTCGCCTTCGCCACTGGTGTTCCTTCCTATATCTACGCATTTCACCGCTACACAGGAAATTCCACCACCCTCTACCATACTCTAGTCAGTCAGTTTTGAATGCAGTTCCCAGGTTGAGCCCGGGGATTTCACATCCAACTTAACAAACCACCTACGCGCGCTTTACGCCCAGTAATTCCGATTAACGCTTGCACCCTCTGTATTACCGCGGCTGCTGGCACAGAGTTAGCCGGTGCTTATTCTGTCGGTAACGTCAAAATTGCAGAGTATTAATCTACAACCCTTCCTCCCAACTTAAAGTGCTTTACAATCCGAAGACCTTCTTCACACACGCGGCATGGCTGGATCAGGCTTTCGCCCATTGTCCAATATTCCCCACTGCTGCCTCCCGTAGGAGTCTGGACCGTGTCTCAGTTCCAGTGTGACTGATCATCCTCTCAGACCAGTTACGGATCGTCGCCTTGGTGAGCCATTACCCCACCAACTAGCTAATCCGACCTAGGCTCATCTGATAGCGCAAGGCCCGAAGGTCCCCTGCTTTCTCCCGTAGGACGTATGCGGTATTAGCGTCCGTTTCCGAACGTTATCCCCCACTACCAGGCAGATTCCTAGGCATTACTCACCCGTCCGCCGCTCTCAAGAGAAGCAAGCTTCTCTCTACCGCTCGACTTGCATGTGTTAGGCCTGCCGCCAGCGTTCAATCTGAGCCATGATCAAACTCTTCAGTTCAAACATCTTTGGGTTTTTAAGAAACCCTAAACTTGGCTCAGCAATCGTTGGTTACATCTTTGATTTCTCGCGGAGTAACTTGTGATGCTGATAATCTTGTTGACTATCAGTCTGACTCCACAAGCACCCACACGAATTGCTTGATTCAGTTGTTAAAGAGCGGTTGGTTAAGATCTTTCATCTCAACCGAGGCGCGCATTCTACAGCAGCCTCATTTGCTGTCAAGTAGTTATTTTCAGAAGCTTTCGAAGATTTCGAAGATTTCTTCAACAACTTCAACCACTTGCGCTTGCGATCTCTCGTAAGCGGGAGGCGAATTCTACAGCGTTACACGCTGCTGTCAACACCTCTTTTTCAACTTCCTTTTGGCTTCGATGAACTGAAGCAACTTGCTGCCGAAAACTGCATAACTCATTGTTTACCAAGGAGTTTTCCGTTTCGACTGCGCCGGAAGTGGGGCGAATTATAGGCTTCCAGAATCTGTCGTCAACACAATTATTCGGTTTTTCTATCAAATACCTCAAAAACCCGATATTCCCACTATATAGATAGCTACAAGTCAGTACTTGAGCAATATATTGCTCATTCACTGACAGGCAAGCATCATAGCGCCACGTATTTATCGATCATGACTTCGGAAGAACTACCGCAATGACCACTCCACCTCGCAGCCTGGCAACCGCATTGTTTCCGATCGGCCTGCTATTGATCGCCATGGCGTCCATCCAATCCGGCGCGTCATTGGCCAAAAGCATGTTTCCTATTGTTGGCGCACAAGGCACGACTGCTCTGCGTTTGATTTTCGCCAGTGTGATCATGCTGGTGCTATTACGCCCATGGCGCGCCACGCTGACAGCCAAGTCCTTGCGCACGGTGATCATTTACGGGATGGCGCTGGGCGGCATGAACTTCCTCTTCTATATGTCCCTTCGCACCGTACCGCTGGGGATTGCCGTAGCACTCGAATTCACAGGCCCGCTTGCCGTCGCTATCTATGCCTCGCGCCGAGCTGTCGACTTCCTGTGGATTGCCCTGGCTATCATCGGCCTGCTGCTGTTGATTCCGACGGGCGAGGCCAGTAGCGGTATCGACTGGGTCGGCGCGGCGTACGCACTGGGCGCAGGCGGATGCTGGGCCTTGTATATTTTGTTCGGCCAAAAGGCTGGGAACGACAATGGTGTTCAGACCGCCGCACTCGGCGTAATGATTGCCGCCCTGTTCGTCGCACCGATCGGCATCGTGCATGCGGGCGCCGCGCTGCTGACGCCCGCCCTGATCCCTATCGCCATTGGCGTCGCGATTCTGTCCACCGCCTTGCCCTACACCTTGGAGATGGTCGCACTGACTCGCCTCCCCGCTCGCACCTTCGGCACGCTCATGAGCATCGAACCAGCGTTCGGCGCCCTCTCCGGCCTGCTCTTTCTGCATGAGCACTTATCCCTGGCCCAATGGCTGGCCATCACCTGCATTATCCTGGCTTCCGTAGGCGCCACGTTGACGATGCGCAACGAATCCAAACCACTGGTGCCTGCCGACTGATCATCTTTAAAGCCAGCTCTGGTATTTGCCGCTCATTTAGGCCATGTTTAGTCCGTAACCGAATGTCATTCATGGAGAATTTCGACACGGACAGCATGAACGCTTCGCTCGAGAGCGAGTAAAGCGGCTCTGTTATTTTGCAGGGCGGCTATTAAGGATGGGAATGAAACGAATTTTGATACTGTTGCTGGTTGTGGGCATCGCTGGCTGTGCTGCAACCACAAAAACAGAAGTGAAACGGGGTAAAAAAGGGCTGCATATCAACTGTTCGGGCCTGTCCTCCTCCTGGGACCAGTGCTACACCAGTGCAGCCAATTCATGCGGTGCCAAGGGCTACCGGGTGATAGCCAAATCCGGCGACAACTCCGAGGAGCCTGGGGACTATCCCTTCGGCCTCAACCCTGCCGGCTATACCAGCCGCAGTATGATCGTCATCTGCAAATAGCTGCCCGAGCAGTCTTTCCTGACTGCTCATCTTAAATTCCGGCCAATTGCGGCACGAAGGCTAAACTCCTGCTCGATCATCGAGCCAATGGAGTTCCCATGCCGCACAACAAGAAAATCGTATTAGTAGTGGGTGCCGGTGACGCAACCGGCGGCGCCATAGCCAAACGCTTTGCCCGCGAAGGCTACATCGCCTGCGTCACCCGTCGCAGCGCCGACAAACTGCAGCCCCTGGTAGAAAGCATTCAATTGGCAGGCGGTGAAGCCCATGGTTTTGCCTGTGATGCCCGCAAAGAAGAAGACGTGATCGCACTGGTCGAGCAAATCGAAACCGAGCTGGGGCCTATTGAAGCGTTCGTCTTCAACATCGGCGCCAATGTGCCTTGCAGCATTCTGGAAGAAACCGCACGCAAGTACTTCAAAATCTGGGAGATGGCGTGCTTCTCCGGCTTCCTGAACGCACGGGAAGTCGCCAAGCGCATGGTCATGCGTAACCGCGGCACTATCCTGTTCACCGGCGCCACCGCCGGCTTGCGCGGAAGCGCGGGGTTTGCCGCCTTCGCTGGCGCCAAGCATGGGATACGCGCGCTGGCACAAAGCATGGCGCGGGAGTTAGGCCCGATGAACATCCATGTCGCCCATGTGGTGGTCGACGGTGCCATCGATACCGACTTCATTCGCGAGAACTTCCCGCAAAAATACGCCCTCAAGGATCAGGACGCCCTCCTCAACCCGGACCATATTGCCGACAACTACTGGTTCCTGCATCGCCAGCCACGGGACGCCTGGACGTTCGAACTGGACCTGCGTCCCTGGAACGAAACCTGGTGACTCCCTCTATAACAATAAGTAGTGAGTACAGACCATGAGTAAAACCCTGGAGTTCTTCTTTGATCTCGGCAGCCCCGCCACTTACCTGGCCTATACCCAGTTGCCGGCGCTGTGCGCCAAAACGGGCGCACAGGTGGTGTATCAACCGATGCTGTTGGGCGGTGTATTCAAGGCCACGGGCAATGCCTCGCCGATCATGGTACCCGCCAAGGGTCGCTACATGCTCGATGACCTGGCGCGTTACGCCAAACGCTACAACGTGCCGCTCAGGTTCAACCCACACTTTCCCATCAATACCTTGGTGCTGATGCGCGCCGTCACCGGCATTCAAATCCACCAGCCTGAGCGCTTCCTCGACTTCATCGACTGCCTGTTCCGCGCACTCTGGGTGGAGGGCCGTCACCTGGGCGACCCAGAGGTCGTGGCCAATGTGCTCACCGAACAGGGGTTCGATCCCGAGCAGGTACTGGCCCTGTCCAATGATGCAGCCGTCAAGGACGCTCTCAAGGACAAAACCGAACAAGCCATTAAGCGCGGCGTGTTCGGTGCTCCCAGTTTCTTTGTAGGAAACCAGCTGTTCTTCGGCCAGGACCGTCTGGACTTTGTACGTGAAGCCCTCAGCTAGATGTTGACTGCAGCCGAAATGCCTTGGCCGCAACCGATCAAATCGCCGCAGTGCGCACCTGCAACCATTCAAGCGCTGCCCCCTTGAGCAGCGGGCTCAAACGCTCACGCACCTGGGCGTGATACGCGTTGAACCATTCGCGCTCATCCGCCGTCAGCAACGACGGCTCCAGGCAGCGGCTATCAATCGGGCACAGGGTCAGGGTTTCGAACTTGAGAAATTCGCCAAACTCGGTCTTGCCCGCTTCACGGTTCAACACCAGGTTCTCAATGCGCACGCCCCAACGGCCAGGGCGATAAGTACCCGGCTCAATTGAAGTGATCATCCCTGGCTGCATCGCCGTTTGTGGCGCCGCAGCAGCCTGATAAGCAATGACCTGCGGACCTTCATGCACGTTGAGGAAATAACCTACGCCATGGCCTGTGCCGTGACCGTAGTCGACGCCTTCTGCCCAGATCGGCGCACGGGCAATGGCATCCAGCAACGGTGAAAGAATGCCCTTGGGGAACTGCGCACGGGACAGAGCAATCACGCCCTTGAGCACTCGCGTGCAATCGCGTTTCTGCTCCTCACTCGGTGTACCGACAGGCACCATCCGCGTGATGTCCGTGGTTCCGCCCAGGTACTGGCCGCCGGAGTCGATCAACAGCAAGCCATCACCTTCGATCAGCGCATGCTCCTCTTCGGTGGCATGGTAATGCGGCATCGCGCCGTTGGCGTTGAAAGCGGCAATGGTGTTGAAACTCAGCGATACATAGCCGGGCCGGCGGGTACGCGCAGCGGTCAGGTGCTCGTCAATCGTCAGTTCGGTAATGCGTTCACGGCCCAGGGCGCTGTCGAGCCAGGCAAAGAATTCGCACAGCGCCGCCCCATCCTGCTCCATGGCTTGGCGGATATGTTCCGCGTCCGCCAGGCTCTTGCGGGATTTGGCCAGTGTGGTGGGGTTGAGGCTTTCAACCAGCTTGACGCCCGCGTCGAGGTTTTCCAGCAAGCCGGCGGTGACGCGGGCGGGGTCTACTTGCAAGCTTGCGCCCGCCGGTACCGCTCGCAGCGCTTGCGCCACCTCGCTGTAATCACGCAGGGTCACGCCATCCTGCTCAAGCACCACCCGCAGTTGCGCATCGACCTTGCCCAACGCCACAAACAAAGTGGCCTGTTGCTGATTGATCAAGGCAAAGGACACAAACACCGGATTGAACGAAACATCAGCGCCGCGCAGGTTGAATAGCCAGGCGATGTCATCCAGCGTCGCGATGAAATGCCAATCGGCGCCCTTGTCTTTCAAACTGGCACGCAAAGCTGCCAGTTTCTCGCCACGACTGACGGTGGCTTGGGGCGGCAGGTGCTGATAAATCGGCTGGTTCGGCAACGCCGGGCGGTCTTGCCAGACTTCATCGAGCACATCGATATCGGTACGCAGACGCGCGCCACGCTCGGCTAATTTGCCACCCAGGGTACGTGCCGAGGCCACGGCCATGACCGCACCGTCCACCGCCACCACGCCACCCTCAGGGGTTTGCTCGGCCAGCCACTCCAACGGTCCAGGCTGACCCGGTTGCAGCTTCACCAACTCGATACCGCTGCCCTTGAGCTCCTTGGTCGCCTGTTCCCAATACCGGCTATCCGCCCAGACCCCGGCAAACTCCGCCGTGACGATCAGGGTGCCCACCGAACCATGAAACCCGGACAACCACTGGCGCCCTTGCCAGTAACCCGGCAAATACTCGGACAAGTGCGGGTCCGCCGACGGCACCAGCAGGGCGTGAATGCCTTCGCGGCGCATCAGTTCACGGGTATGCGCCAAGCGCTGGGGAACCGTTCCATGGGTCAAAGGCTGCGTACTCATTGTGTCTCCTGCTAACCACTAATAATTGTTATGTATTGCAAATGAAGTATCAGACAGCCCAGAACGCTGGTGCGCTGGCCTGTACCGTCTTGATCAATTGCACAGCTTCGTCGATATCCCGCTCGGTGGTGAACCGGCCCAGGCTCAAGCGAATAGTGCGACCAGCGCTGCGGGCATCATGCCCCAGGGCCACCAGGACGTGGGACGGTGCATTGCTAGCCGAATTGCACGCTGAAGTCGCCGAAAAGGCAATGCCCGCACTCAAGGCGGCAGCGTTGAATTCGCCTTCGCTGAACGTCAGGCTGAGGGTGTGGGGAATACGCTGGGTTGGGCTGCCATTGAGGCGTACTCCGGGAATCGACGCCAACTGCTCCAACAAACGTTCACGCAAGGCCACGATCTGCGCCTTTTCCTCAGCAAAGTACGCCGCCGCCAGAGCGAACGCCGTGCCCATGCCCGCAATCTGATGCGTCGCCAGGGTGCCCGAACGCAAGCCACCTTCGTGGCCGCCGCCATGAATCTGCGCCAACACTTTCTGTTGCGCACGAGGCCCAACGTACAGCGCGCCAATGCCTTTTGGGCCGTAGAGCTTGTGGGCGGAAAAAGACATCAAATCCACCGACCACTGCGCCAGGTCAATGGCAACCTTGCCCGCCCCCTGTGCCGCGTCCACGTGAAACAGCGCGCCCTGCTCACGCACCCGCGCGCCGATAGCCGGAATGTCGTTAAGGGTGCCCAGTTCATTATTGACCAGCATCAAAGACACCAGAAAGGTGTCCTCACGCAATGCCTCACTGACAGCCTGAACGCTGATCAAGCCATCGGCATCGGGCACCAGATAGGTCACAGCCACGCCGGCTTCCTGCAACTGCCGCGCGGTGTCGAGTGTGGCTTTGTGCTCGATCTGGCTGGTGATGATATGCCCACCAGCCAGCCCTCGCGCCTGGGCCACCCCTTTGATCGCAAGGTTGTTGGACTCGGTGGCACCGGAAGTCCAGACAATTTGCTCAGGCTGGGCGCCGACCAATTCGGCTACTTGCCGTCGCGCCTGCTCAACCGTTTGCCGGGCCGCCTGGCCGAATGCATGGGAACTGGACGCAGGGTTGCCAAAATTGGCATTGAAACCCAGGCACTCGACCATCGCCTGGATAACTCGCTCATCCACTGGCGTGGTGGCGGCATAGTCGAAATACAACGGACGTTTATTCATGGCGTAAAACTCGCAGAGCGTGTTCCCGAGAGCGGCGTCCCGGGGGCATCGAACAGAACAGAGGTCGTCAGGTTTAACTGATCGAGTGCCATTGAAGAAGAACCACGTGATGTAAATGTGCGTAGGAACGCTCCTGATTTTCAGCTTAACAGGCTCAAAGGCGATTGGGTGCAAATGCAAAAAGCCGAAAAATCCGCCATACGGAATTTTCGGCTTTTAGTGCAGCGCCAGGCGACTCAAACGTTAGTAAACAACCCGCTCACAGGATCGATGTTTCCGTTGTAGGGCACAACGGTTCCGGCTGCCCGGGCGATGGTGGCCCAGATTCGCTGCATATCGACCATTTTATTGCCAATGACCGGGTTGCCTTCTTGTTGACGATCACCCTGGGCCGTGATGTTGAAATAGCGTCCTGCGCCATCGCCGCTCTTCAACAACCCGCTGGCCCCGCCCATCAGTACCAGCGGCATATCCTTCGTATGCTCCGGGGCACCATCGGCCATCTCGCTGGTGAATACCACAAGCGTGTGTTCAAGCAGGCTGTCACCCGGCACATCGGGATCGGCATGCTTCGCCAACTCGTCCATGAACAACTTGGCTCGCTGGGTATACCACTGCCGGGATCGTTTCCATACGTCCAGCCCAGCATAACGATGGGCGCAGTCATGGGGGTTGGTCACATTACTGACGTCCAGGATATTGAGCGACTCCGCCGAGCGCCCGACTTGAATCGTCGCTACACGCGTGATGCCACACCCCAGCGCTGTGGCAACCACCTGATGGTGGTGATGCTGTACCTGGTTACGAAATTCCGCAGATTTGAACGGCAACGTGTCCATCTGCAAAGGCGAACATTCGCCAATGGGTGGCAGAGTTTCTTCCATGTCTTTCATGACCTGCTCAACCGAATCAAGCTGCATATCTAGCTTCTGCTTTTGCGCCCCCGCAAGCCTGCCTCGCAGCTCGTTGATATCCGCCAGCACCGGATCAAATACATGCATGTTTCGCACCTGCTGCTCGCGCACCTCACGACTGACCGCGCCAAAGATTTTCTCGTACATCAACACCGGGTCCTGCTCAGGCCTGCGCATTGCGCCGCCATTTTCCGGCCCTTCCCAGGATACCTGCCAGGCGGTCCCGTCAATGCCTGAATGCGGTCCGGCAAAAAGACTCCGCTGGGACGGATCGGTCCCCGGCATATGCCGGCCAAGCAACACATCAATCGACGCCATCTTCTTCTCACGGTCGCGCAACGCCCAAGTCCAGCCGTTATGGCCTTCATTGCCAGGGCCCAGAATCGTGCCACGCAGGTACAAGGACTGGTCTTTATAGGCCGCAAGCTCCTGGCTGACCTCGTTGAGCTGGAAGTCGGAAGTGTCCAAAGCTTCGGCAGCAGGATGCCAGAGGCCTCGACCATCACTGGAATAGGCGGTTGCAGAGTCGACTGCCAGGCCATCAGGTACCACAAAGAAAACCACTTTTAACTTGGCCTGCTGGTTTTGCCCGGCCAAGGCCATGCGCGCCAGGCCACACTGGGTGAGCGGGCCGAACACACCTACCGCAGCCAGGCCGGCCAGAAAGCGACGACGACTTTTCAAGATATCCATGATCAATCCCTCTGCGTCTTGAATTGGAACGCGCTGGAGGTACCCAGCGTGCGCAGCATCCCTGGTAATGAGCCATTGCCCTTCAGCCCGTCGACCAATGCCTTGACCGTTGCGGAAGTGGACTCGTCGGATTTGTTGCCCGAAGCGAAACGGAAATAGCTATCCGCCATGCAGAACAGAGACGCCGAGTTGTGCGCGATCAGCTTGGAAATACCTCGCACATCGTCGATAGGCACCGCGCCATCAACCCCAATGAACGGACCGGACGCTTTGATCGGCAACTGCACAGGGAACTGCGCGTAGTTATAGGCAGGCTCCTGCTGGCGATAGCGCCCGGCAGCGTCGTAATGCTCCATCGATGCGCCGGTGTCGTTCATGTACTGATGGCACTGCCAGCAACGCCCTCCCGAAGCCTGCTCACCATTAATCAGGTCCCAGCGTTCACGGGTACTGATCGCACGTGCAGGGTAGGCCGGCTCTGTGGGCTCGGCTTCGACCGGCGCCCCAAACTCCCGGCAGAAAAGCTGCTCGCGAATGGCAATGCCGCGCTTGACCAGTGAGGTGACCTGATAGTCAGAGGTAGAGGCCTGAAAAAGCCCCAAGTGCAACAAGCCACCCCGTTTCTCATCCACGGCGACTTTGTGCAGCGTGTCACCGGTTACGCCGCCGATACCGTAGTGTTCGGCCAGAGCCTTGTTGAGGAACGTCACACCGGGGTTGAACAGCTCGTCCAACGTCCCCTTGCCGTCGAGCATCACGTGACGGGTCAACAGGGCCTGCTCCTGGGTCATCAACTGGATCATCTGTGCGCTCAGGCCGGGCTTCTCCTGCACCCCGCGCTGAGTCTTGATGTAGTAACTGATGAACCGATTGAACTGCTCAAGCCCGCGCTCACTGCGCATCATCCGGTCTATTTCTGCGCTGATTTGCTGCACTGTCTGCAACTCGTTGCGCTCTGCCTTGGCCAGCAGTTGCGCGTCCGGAGTGGTGCCTTGATAGGTGTAGGACAATGCGGTTGCGGTCTCATAAGGGGTCAGTTTGTAGACCTCGGCCTGCCGTGCGACAGCCTGGCCCAACTCCGAGCGATACAGGAAGTTGGGCGACAACAGCAGCGCAGCGATCAGCGCCCGCTCTCCGTGCTCATCCAACACCGCCTGATAACGCGACAACTCAGACGGGCTCAGAGGACGGCGGAACACTTGATAACCCAGGGCACTGACCTCAAGGGTACCGGCAGTGGATTTGAAGCGTTTTACACGTTGAGGTGCCACCTGCTCGGCGATCGACACCGCCATGCCATATAGCTGCTTGATGTCTTCAGCCTGCAGCAGCCCTTTGCTGGCTTCACCTGGGAACTTGAAGTCTTTCTCGGATTTATCTGCCGGCAGCTTCTGGGTATTGACCTCCACGCCGAGTATGTCCTTGACACTGGCCGCGTATTCATCGCGCGTCAGCAAGCGCAACTGGCGCTGACCGTGAGCCTCGTTCGGGCTCAGGTAAGGCGCCCACACCACCTCAAACAAATGCTTGCTGATTTCGGTCGCACAGGTGGTGTCGCAATGCCCGGCCACCGGCATGCTCTGGATTTGCCGCACCAACGCATCCTGGCCAGCACTGCTCCACGCCACCGCCATGCGCAGGTTGTTGAAAAACTCCACCGCGTGGCATTTGGTGCAGGATTCGGCAAGCACTGTTTCGCCCAACTTCGCTTCATGACGGTAACTGATAGGTGTCAGTTGCTCGTCCTGGCTGTCCTCGTTGATACGCAGCGCTACCTGTTCCGGCTGTGGCAGCTCCTGTGGGTAAAAGGGATAGATGACCTCGTAATCCCCATAGTCCAGAAGCTCGGTGACACTTTCGCCCCAAGGCACCTGCACCACTTTGGGCTCGGTGCTCGTAGAGCCCTTGAGCTTGAGGGTGAAATGCCAAGTGGAATCCGTTACTGACGCAGGCTTGGGCGGCGCCAACACCGTGATGTTGATATCCAGCTTGATCGGCCGCTCACGGTACTGCATGTTCAACACGTGCTTGTTGTCGTCGGCAGACAAGGTAAGTGAAGTATTGCGCGTCTGTGGAATCCAGTTTTTCACATCATTGAGCCGAACCTGGTAAGTCCCGTAGGGCAAACCCTTGAGCACCAATGCGGCATAACTGTCAGCAGGGTTGAAGGATGCATGGAACTGGCGGGTATTACCGCCCGGCGCAATCAGCGTGCCACTGATCATCTCATTCTCCAGCTCAGGTGCCGGTGCGAGCGCCGGCCGCAGGGTCAACTCTGTGTTCGGCAACCCTGCTGGGTCATAACTGACGCGATAAATCACCCCGGCGACGTCATCGGAGATCAGCAGGCTGTTGTCCGGTAGCGCCAGGAAGTCAGCCGGCCGACCAATGCAGGAGTCGTCCAGGCAATACACATCGAAACGCAGGGGGTCTTGGATAAACCCATTGATCAACGGGATCTGATTGACCACTCGCGTTCCGTCCTGGATCGAGACGAGTCGCACATCCATACCCGGCCGCTCGGCCGTGCCCGCTCCATGCACGGCAACCAGCATATTCTGCGAACGTGTGCGAGCCGGGTAACCACTCCAGAACTTCAGCCCCAGAGGTGCGGTGTTGGTACCCAGCTCGAAAGCGGCAGGCACGTAGTCTTTCGGGTCGATCTGCTGCCGGGACTTATCGGAAACAATCGCTCCCTGAACCAAGGGCGGCTGGATCACCGCCGGGTTGCCAAACTCCTCATCGGTGAAACCCGGCGTGCCTTTGCCAAACAGATAGGGCACACCGAAGTGCTGGTTTGGGCCGCTGATGCGGTTGATTTCGTCGGGGTTGGGGTAGCCCTGGCGGTTGTTGTCGGTGAACCAGATTTCACCGGTCTGCGGGTTCCAGTCGAACCCCACAGAGTTGCGCACCCCTTTTGCAAGAATCTGCGCTTTACCGGTCACGGTGTCATAACGCAGTAACGTGCCGTAACGCGGGTCAGGCGGGATCATGCACAAGTTGCAAGGAATGCCGACGGCGGTGTACAGGCCAGTGTCGGCGGGGTCCAGCGGGTTGAAATGCAAAGGGTGCTTCATATGCCAGAAGCGAGTGCTGGAGCCAGACGCCACGGAAGGCAGAGGAAATGGCGCATCGTCGGCGGGGAATTTGAACACCCGCTCAGGCGAAGGATCCTTGTAATGCGCATCGGCATCGCGCAAACGATAGAGGCCGCCAGTGGTCGAGTAGTACAAATCACCGTCGCGATACACCACTCCGTGCGGCTCCTCCAACCCACTGGCAATCACGTAGATGCCGGTGGGTTTGCCGGCATTGTCCAGGGGCAAGGCATAGATCATATCGGCGATTTTCCCGTCATAGACGTAGGATGGAATCGCACTGGAGCCCACATAGAGCACTTCTTTGCCCATCGCCATCTGCCGAGGCTGTATCAGCCCCTGGGCAAACAATTCAATCTTGACCCCTGGCAGGCCGCTGAGCCTGCCCACCTGCACCGGTGGCCGATACTTCAGGGTGACCGCCTGTTCCTCACCCTCCTCTCGCTGGAAGGAAACGATACGTGGTGTGTTCAAGGGCACAAACCCACCAGCGGGGTTCATCACCAGTTGGTAGTCGCAGGCCTTCAGGTTATCGAGGTGAATGGTTTCGCCGGACTTGGCACTGATCGGGATCTCCTCGGCTTTGCAGCGCAATACGCCAGTGACTACCTGATCGGCCCGCGCCACGCCCGGGGTTGGCTGGCTGATCGGCCCCCGGCCGCTTAACGTGCTGAAGTTCAGGGTCAGACGGTTACCCTGGAAGCCACCGCATTCCCCCAGATCCTTCCAGGCATCGCCCCAAATCTCGACACCATGAGAGGATGGCTGCCCGGGGTTGTAATCGGGCTGGTTGCACCATTGCCAACTGCCCGGCCCGTGCGGCGATTTGTCAGTGTCTTTCCAACATTCAAACTCGTGGGTTTTGTCCTGCTGGTTTTTGTTCTGCACCTGGTCGCCTTGTCCGTAGACGGTCCCAGCTTGGTAGGCAGGTGCCGTACAGGCCGCCGCCGAAACCTCCACACTCAGCAACGCGAAGAACACGCCAGGCAAACTCCAACCACAGCGCGAAACAAGCAAACCCCACCCGATCGACATCCTCATGATCACCAGCCTCAATGGCAGGCCAGGCGTATTTCTATCGAAGAAAGACTGCGCAGTTTCACGATCCCGTCAGAAAGCACCCGGCACGGAGTCACGCGCCGCGAACGGCTGACGCAACCCGAAGTACATTCAATTTGGAATGTCTTGCAATGCTATTCCACAGCGAAACTACGACATGGCACGAAGCCAAAGAGACAGGAAAAATCAGACACTCGACTCAACCATCCGCCTGCATCATGCAGCCGTGATGCGTTGCTAAGGCTAAGTTCTAGCCGACAGATATCAGCTCGTCAAACCGGAAGACGTACCTGTCGTCACCCGGCTCTCAACTCGCACGGCCGCTGCGCTGTGCAGCGCGCTGTGCGTTCATTTCAGCCTGCTGATCAAAGCCAAAGGTTTTCCGTGGCTGGCCAGTCAGGGCAGCACGCTGCTGTTGGTATTCATCAAATGACAACCCGCGACGACTCAACGCTTCCAACGCCAACTGTTTGGTTTCTTCTGCCGTGTAAGGGCGCATCTCAGGCGATGGGTGAGTCGCGCACCCGGCGAGAACAGAGATGACAGACAGTAACGAAATAGCGAGTAGACGGTTCATGGCGGCGGTCCTGCTGGGGAGGTTTCGAGTCAATGAGCACAGGCTACTCCCGCCCCCCTGCCATGAAAAATCAACGCCCGTGATAGTCGCTATCAACCGTTACAGCAGGTTCGATAGCGCTACCTACATATTCATTTTCGATCTATAAATATTTAAATGCATTCGTTTACGGAATAAATTCAACCCTCTATAAATGGCGTCACGTAGCCCGACTGTTCGCTACGCAACCGTTGCCCTGGCGACAGCCCTTCAACGAGGTGCCCATGCAGTTGTTGACCCTACCGCCCTCCTCCGCACTCGCGACCTCGATCCGCGCCACCGCTCAGGTCTTTGAAGACCCTAAATCCCAGGCCTTGCTCAACCACATCCAGCAAGTAGCGCCCAGCGACGCAAGCGTGTTAATCATCGGCGAAACCGGTACCGGCAAAGAGCTGGTGGCGCGCCATATCCACAACCTCAGCGCGCGGCGCAACCGGCCATTCGTGGCGGTGAACTGCGGGGCATTCTCCGAATCCCTGGTGGAAGCCGAGCTGTTCGGCCATGACAAAGGTGCCTTTACCGGTGCCCTGAGCGCCAAGGCCGGCTGGTTCGAAGAGGCTGACGGCGGTACCTTGTTCCTCGATGAGATCGGCGATCTGCCAATAGCGATCCAGGTCAAACTGTTGCGGGTGTTGCAGGAGCGTGAAGTCGTACGCCTGGGCTCGCGCAAAAGCATTGCGATTGATGTGCGCGTGCTCGCCGCGACCAACGTACAACTGGAAAAGGCCATCAACGCCGGGCATTTCCGCGAAGACCTCTACTACCGTCTCGGCGTGGTCGGCCTGGAACTCAGCCCACTGCGCGAGCGCCCTGGCGATATCCTGCCGCTGACCTGGCACTTTATCGAAGTCTACAGTCGGCGCCTGGGCTACGGCCCGATCACCATCAGCCGTGAGGCCGAGCACAAGCTCAAGAGCTACAGCTGGCCAGGCAACATCCGCGAATTGGAAAACGTCATCCATCACACCCTACTGATCTGTCACAAGGGCGTGATAGGGCGCGACGATTTGCGCCTGTCGAACATGCGTATCGAGCGCCAGGACGACAACCCGCGCCACATTGATAACAGCGCCGAAGCCTTGCTGGCGCGGGCGTTTCAAACGCTGTTCGAGGAACATACCGGCGCCCTGCATGAAAAGGTCGAAGACGCACTCTTACGTGCGGCCTACCGCTTCAGCCATTACAACCAGGTGCATACCGCCAACCTGCTGGGCCTGAGCCGCAACGTCACGCGCTCACGCTTGATCAAGCTCGGCGAGCTGGCGGTGAACAAACGTCGACCTGGCGAAAACGTGCAGGGCGGGCGGATGCTGCATTTATCCATTTAGGCGACAGTGCAGCGCGTTGTCATGGCTGCGCTCGAAGCTTTGCAGCACCTGGAACGAACCGAAGGTCACCGCCGTTGCCTGGTGGGCGCGAATCAGCGTCCAGAAATCTTCGCCGCGCTGCTCGAAGAACTTGAACGCCGCCTCGCCATCTGCGCGCGATTGCCATTGCAAGTAATTGAGCACCCGCCGGCCGTCCTCGCTGACCTGCACGCTGGCACTCAGAAAACCATCGTGGCCCTCGGCCAGTCGTTCGCTTTGAGTGGACAAGGCCGCCACCAGGGCATCTTGCTGCTGGGGGTTGATCTGAAACTCGATCAATTGAGTGAAGCCGCGACACTTCTCCGATACCTGCATGAACACTCCCCTCTCGTTGTAGGCAGAATCTTGCGATTCGATGCCACGCAGGGTAAAACCTCTAGTTAAGTCGAGGTCAAGCACTGTTTGGGAGATGTTCATGCTCAATAAGGAACTCAGCGTCGGGCAGCTCGCTGCTCGCAGCGGCGTAGCGGTTACTGCCCTGCACTTCTACGAGGCAAAAGGGCTGATCAAGAGCAATCGCAATGCAGGTAACCAGCGGCGTTATCCACGGGATGTATTGCGGCGCGTAGTGGTGATCAAGATCGCCCAGCGCCTGGGCATTCCGCTGGCTACCATTGGCGAGGCATTACGCACCTTGCCCGATGAACGCGCACCCAATGTTCACGACTGGGAGCGCCTATCGGCGTTGTGGCGTGAAGATCTGGATGAGCGCATCAACAAACTGGTGCTGCTGCGCGACAAGCTCAATGGCTGCATCGGTTGCGGGTGCTTATCGATGGAGGCGTGCCCGTTGCGCAATCAGGACGATAAGCTCGCTGAGTATGGGCCGGGCGCCCAACTGCTGGAGCCCACCACACCGCCTTGATAAAAGCACCTCGTCGGTTGCCCGCAGGCCACGCATTACGTGGCCTATAGTGAAATGTTCATACCTCGACTCAGGGAGAATGTCATGAACGTTAAAGCTATTCCCGACGGTTATCACAGCCTCACACCTTATATGGGCATCGACAAAGCGGGCGAGGCCATCGAGTTCTACAAAAAAGCCTTTGGCGCCACGCAAGTCATGCGCCTGGACATGCCCGACGGCAGGGTGGGTCATGCCGAACTGCGGATTGGTGATTCATCGCTGATGCTCGGTACGCCCTGCGATCAAATGGCCCTGCGCAATCCGGATGAGCACACCAGCATTGGTCTGCATCTGTATGTGGAAGATGTGGATGCACAATTTCAACGAGCGGTTGATGCCGGCGCCACCGTGGTGTCCGAGCCGAAGGATCAGTTTTATGGCGACCGCTCTGCGAGCGTGAAAGATCCGTTCGGTCATCTCTGGTTCCTGGCCACACACAAGGAAGACCTCACCGAGGAGCAGATCCGCCAGCGCGCCATGGAGTTGTTCAAGCAAGGCTGATAGTTGCAGCGCAATGCACCTCCCATGTAGGAGCTGGTTTGCCTGCAATGAGACGACTCGGTGCATCCGTTGGATCGAGTCGATGTCATCGCAGGCAAGCCAGCTCCCACAGGGTTACGCCATAACCCTGAATGCAATCCTGAAACATTTTCTTTCATATACGCCTTAGGGATTTCTCATTCTCATCCGTCTTAACTTAGATACAGCCTGTCGCGTCAGCAAAAGCTACGACTGGCCTTTTCCGGGCCTCCATCGCCCCCTCCGATCAAGACCCTCATTCATATGTCGAAGAAGTCACGCTCCAAACTCTGGTTTCTCGTTCATAGCTGGCTGGCGTTGCCCATCTGGTTCTTTGTGCTGATCGTCTGCGTCACCGGCACCCTGGCCGTGGTGAGCCAGGAAATCGTGTGGCTGGCCAACCCGGATATCCGCGCCAGCAAGCCGTCGGATGAAGCCCAGCCGTTGAGCTTTGACCAGGTGATCGCGGCCATCAAGCGCGATGAACCCAAGGCTATCGTCCAGTCCATTATCCGCCCGGATGAGTCGCACTTCGCGCTAAGCGTCGGCCTCAGCTACCCGGATGGGCGCTCCGTGGAGGTGTATGCCAACCCCTACACCGGCGCGATCCAGGGCATCAGCCCCTCGTTCAACTTCCAGCAATTCACCCGCGCCCTGCATGGCTGGTGGCTGGTACCGTTCACCAATGGGTACAGTTGGGGCTGGTACCTGGTGTCCGCGCTGGGCTTGCCGCTGCTCGCCTCGTTGGTCACCGGCCTGGTGGTGTACAAGCGCTTCTGGAAAGGCTTCCTTCGTCCTACCCTGCGCATCCGCCATGGCGCGCGAATCTTCTGGGGCGACTTTCACCGCCTGAGCGGCATCTGGTCGATCTGGTTTATCGCGGTCATTTCAATCACTGGCACCTGGTTCCTGATCGAGGCTGTCCTGGGCGACAACCAGATATCCATTTCCAGTGAACCCATCGTGCCAGTGATCGCACGGGATAAGGTGCCGCTGTCGGCGCCGGGCGTGCCGGCACCGATGATCCCTATCGACAAGGCGATCGACATCGCCGCCGAGCGAATCCCCGGCCTGGACGCCAGCTTTGTGTTCATGCCAAGCAACGCCTACAGCCACCTGCAGATCGGCGGGCGTGGCTGGTACCCGTTGATGTTCCAGACCGCACAGCTGAACCCCTATGACGGTGAAATCGCGGTCTCCAACCTGTTGTCCGACCGTACCCCGCTGGAATTCGTCACCGAGTCGATGCGCCCACTGCACACCGGGGACTTTGGCGGTTTGTGGATCAAGCTGATCTGGGCATTCTTCGGCCTGGTGCTGAGCATGATGGTATTGAGCGGCTTGCTGATCTGGACCAAGCGCACCGCCCTGGCCACCCTCAACGCCCTCAAGCGCGAGGCCAAGACGCAACGTCAGCACGTGCCCATCCCGGCCATGCACGCCGACACCTCGGAGGCTCAGCGATGAGCAAGGTCGCAACCGTACCCCCGTCCCCGCTGCGCGCCTTTTGGCTGAAATGGCGTTTCCATATCAACATCCTGCTGTTGCTGGTGCCGCTGGGGTTCATGCCCAAATACTTTGCCGACGCCGCGTTGTTTCGCGGGGATACCGGCATCGGCGAGCGCGTGGCCGGGCAAGTGCAAGTCGGCCCCTGGAGCCTGACGCTGGCTGAGTTTCGCAACGAAGGCCCGAGCCCGAACCCGGCTGGCCCGATGAAGTTCTTCAACGCTGCCCTGTGCGATACCTGTGCCGAGCAGGTCAAGGCCACTTACCTGCGTATCGGCAAACCCCGCAGCCTGCGCGCCGCCGGAGTGATCTTCTTCGGCACGCCGTACCGTATGGGCGCCGCCCTGCCGATCCCCGAACGCACCCCGGCGGACGCCGAAATATGGGTGACCATGGAAGGGTGGGACGGCAGCATGCACCAGGGTTCCATCCCGCTGAGCCAGGCCTCGCCTGCCACCATTGCCTGGCTGAACAAGCAAGGAGTCAAACCATGACGTTCAAGCGCTTCACCCGCGCCGCGCTGTTGCTGTGCGCCGGCCTGAGCACCGCCGCCTTTGCCCACAACCCGATGTGCGAATGCAAGGAAATCCCCGGCGAGCAGATCCAGTGCAAAGGCGGCTTCTCCGACGGCAGTGGCGCCCCCGGCGTTACCCTGGATGTGATCGGCTACGACGAAACCATCCTGGTGCCGGGCAAGCTCGGCGAGGATTCGACCCTGACTTTCAAGAAGCCCGCCGCCGAGTTCTACGTGCTCTTCGATGCCGGCCCCGGCCACGTGGTGGAAATCGACCAAGCGGATATCCCGTCGCAATGAGTATCACACAGGTTGTACGCCCCGCCGGCGCGGGCCACGAAACCCTTTATGTGTTGCTGTTGTGTCTGATCATCCTCGCGGTGGCGGGCACGGTCGTGGCGCTGCATGGGGAAACCCAGGAAGTCGCGGCGGTGCCAAGCCATCAGTTGGACGCCCGCCGCGACCTGAGCGCGGCCGAGCAAGGCATCTACGCCGACCTGCGGGTGACTCTGGATGAAATCCACCTGTTGCAGCAGGAACACAGCGCCCTGCCGACGCCTGAACAACTGGCCGAAGAAGGCTTCGCCCCCTTTGCCCAGGACGCTAGCTCAGTAAGCCGAGGCGGCCACCGCTGGCAGTTGCTGGCACCGGCTGCCTACCTGGGCTTGAGCCAGGCGCCGGCCACCAGCGGTTCGCTGCTGATGCGCGTGCAAGGCAGTGAGCCGGATATCTGGCTCAACCGCAGCGCCAACCTTGCCGCTCCATCCGACCTCACTGACCAGGCGCTGATCGCGGCCGGCTGGCAGCAGGTGGTCGCGCAATTCGATGCCGGCGTTACCCGCCAGCACCGTCACTGAACGAGAAGACCGATTGCCCATGTCCATGTCATCGCCCCTGTTGCGCCTGTTGCTGGTTGGCCTGTTCAGCCTGATGCTCGCCCCCCTTGCCAATGCCGAGGCGGCCAAGCGCCTGCGTATCGGCATTACCTTGCACCCCTATTACAGCTACGTGGCCAATATCGTGGGCGACAAGGCCGAAGTGGTGCCGCTGATTCCCGCCGGCTTCAACCCCCATGCCTACGAGCCGCGCGCCGAAGACATCAAGCGCATCGGCACCCTGGATGTGATCGTGCTCAACGGCGTCGGCCATGACGACTTCGCCGACCGCATGATCGCCACCAGCGAGCGCCCGGACATCCCGGTGATCGAAGCCAACGCCAACGTGCCGCTGCTCGCCGCTACAGGTAACGCGGCACGCGGTGCGGGCAAGGTGGTCAACCCGCACACCTTCCTGTCGATCAGCGCGTCGATTGCCCAGGTCAATAACATTGCCCGTGAGTTGGGCAAGCTCGACCCGGACAACGCCAAAACCTACACCCAGAACGCCCGCGCCTACGGCAAGCGCCTGCGCCAGATGCGCGCCGACGCCCTGGCCAAGCTGACCAGCGCGCCCAACCCGGACCTGCGCGTCGCCACCGTACACGCGGCCTACGACTACCTGTTGCGCGAGTTTGGCCTGGAGGTCACCGCCGTGGTCGAGCCGGCCCACGGTATCGAGCCAAGCCCCAGCCAACTGAAAAAGACCATCGATGAACTGCGTGCCCTGGATGTGAAAGTGATCTTCTCGGAGATGGATTTCCCGTCCACCTACGTCGATACCATCCAGCGTGAATCCGGGGTCAAGCTGTACCCGCTGTCGCATATTTCCTACGGCGAATACAGCGCCGAGAAGTACGAAGTGGAGATGACCGGCAACCTCAACACCGTGGTACGGGCGATTCAGGAGTCGGGAGCATGACCGCCGCACAGCAACTGAACCCCGTCAGCGTCGGCCCCACCCTGAACTTCGACCAGGTCTCGCTGACCCTGGGGCGCACCGTGATCCTTGATGGCGTGAGTTTCCAGGTACAACCGGGCAGCATCCATGCGCTGGTCGGCCCCAACGGCGGCGGCAAAAGCTCGCTGATCAAGACCCTGCTGGGGCAGACGCCGCACCAGGGGCGTTTGAGCCTGGAATGGCCAACCACACCCGGCACCATCGGTTACGTGCCCCAGGCGCTGGAATTTGACCGGGGCTTGCCGATGACTGTGGACGATTTCATGGCTGCCATGTGCCAGCGTCGCCCGGCGTTTCTGGGCCTGTCCAGGCATTACGCAGCAGCGATTGGCGATGCCCTTGAGCGCGTCGGCATGCAAGACAAGCGCAAGCGCCGCATGGGCGCGTTGTCCGGCGGTGAGCGCCAGCGCGTACTGCTGGCCCAGGGGCTGATTCCGGGGCCGCAGTTGCTGGTGCTGGATGAGCCGATGTCGGCCCTCGACGAGGCGGGTATCCAGGTGTTCGAACGGCTATTGAACGACTGGCGCCTGGCAGGGATTACGGTGCTGTGGATCGAGCACGACCTGGAGGCCGTTGGCCGCCTGGCCGACCGTGTCACCGGTCTGAACCGCCGCGTGCTGTTCGACGCCACACCGAAAGAGGCGCTGACCCCGGACCGCCTGCTCACTCTGTTCTCCACCCACCCTCGGAGCCCGGCGCCATGAATTATGAAGCCTTTCGCTTGATGGTCCAGGGCTGGGCCTCCTCCGGTTACCTGCCCGAAGCCCTGGCCTACGGGTTTGTGGTCAACGCCCTGCTCGCCGGCTTGCTGATCGGCCCGGTACTCGGCGGCCTGGGCACGCTGGTGGTGGTCAAGCGCTTTGCGTTTTTCTCCGAAGCGGTCGGCCATGCCGCGCTGACCGGCGTGGCCGTGGGCATCCTGCTGGGAGAACCCTATACCGGGCCTTATGGCAGCCTGTTTGGCTACTGCCTGCTGTTCGGCATCCTGCTCAATTACCTGCGTAACCGCACCGGCCTGGCGCCCGATACCTTGATCGGCGTGTTCCTGTCCGTGTCCCTGGCACTGGGGGCAAGCCTGCTGCTGATCCTGGCCGGCAAGATCAACGTGCACATTCTCGAGAACGTGCTGTTTGGCTCGGTGCTGACGGTCAACGGCAACGATCTGCTGGTACTGGCCATTGTCGGCTCGCTGGTGATGGCCCTGGCATTGCCGTTGTACAACCGCATCATGCTGGCCAGTTTCAACCCGCAATTGGCGGCAGTGCGCGGGGTGGCGGTGAAAAGCCTGGACTACCTGTTCGTGATCCTGGTGACCCTGATCACCGTTGCCGCGGTCAAGGTCATCGGCGCAATCCTGGTCGGCGCCTTGCTGGTGATTCCTGCCGCTGCGGCGCGCCTGTTGAGCCAGTCACTCAAAGGGTTTTTCTGGATCTCGGTGTTGATCGCTACCGTCAGCACCCTGTGCGGCATCCTGCTGCCGATCATCTTCGACCTGCCCATCCCATCCGGCGCCGCCATCATTCTGGTTGCCGGTATCGCCTTCGCCTTCGCCGCCATCGCCCGTGGCGTTGTGCCCAGCCTCAAAGGGAATCTTGGATAATGCGCCCTGTCTTTCGCCCACTGGCCCTGACCATCGCTTGCTTGCTGAGTACGTCGGCGCTGGCCGTCGACGGTTTCGACGCCAAGGACTTCAAAGTCAACCAGGGCCTCGGTCACGCAGCCCTGACCAAGACCAAGCAGCCGGTCAAGGTGCTGGCCTCGCTGCCGATTACCTACGGCTTGGCCGAGGCGCTGCTCAAAGGCACCAACGTAGCGCTTGAACGCGCCGCGCCGGCCAATCTGCCGGGTTCGCGGCAAGTGTCCTACTTCACCGGCCGCGGTGCTGCGGCACTGAACAAGTTGGCGCTGGACGCCGACGCGGCCATCGGCCTGCGCTCACTGTGGGCCGATGACCCGCTGTACCCCGTGGCGCGGCGCAGCAATATCCGCATCGTCGAAGTCGATGCCGCACGCCCGGTGGACGGCGGCTTGCCGGGTATCGCAGTACAACCGGGTGTCACCGATGGCTTGAACAGCCAACCCTGGCAATCGAGCAACAATATGGGGCGCATGGCCGACGTGATGGCCGCCGACCTGAGCCGCCTGGCGCCGGCTGCCAAACCCAGGATCGACGCTAACCTGGCCGCGCTCAAACAGCGTTTACTCAAGCTCACCGCCGACAGCGAGGCGCGCTTGGCCAAGGCCGACAACCTGAGTGTGCTCAGCTTGAGTGATCACTTCGCGTACCTGGTCAGCAGCCTGAACCTGGAAGTGCTCGGCACCGATGCACGGCCCGATGCCGAGTGGACGCCCGAGGCGCTGCAAAAACTCAGCAGCACGTTGAAGGACAACGATGTGGCCGTGGTGCTGCATCACCGTCAACCCAGCGATGCAGTCAAAACCGCCATCACTGCCGGCGGCTCCAGACTGTTGGTATTGAATGTGGACGGCGCCGACCCGGTGACGGAGTTGGAAACCAATGTGGACCAAGTGATCAAGGCACTCACACCCTAGGCAAGCCACCGATCCGTCAGAGATAAACTCGGTTCATTGTGGGAGCTGGCTTGCCTGCGATGCGGACGCCTCGGTTTATCAGGCGCACCGAGTCGATACCATCGCAGGCAAGCCAGCTCCCACATGGGTTCGCGGTGCACCAGCCGCTACACCACATCCACACCCACATGAATCGCATCATGCCGCCAGAACTCCAGGTCACAGTCGATCAGGCGTTGATGCTGGTCGTAATTGACCCGGGCGATGCGCAAGCCCGGGCTGCCTACCGAGACCCGCAGCGCAGCGGCCGCTTCCACCGGCAGTGAGGTCGGCACAATCTCGAAGCGCACCCGCCCGTAGCGCAAGTCATATTTGCTGGCATACAGCTCAGTCATCGACTGATTCAAATCACACGCCAGGATTCCCGGAAAATACTGCGGGTTCAGATAGTGCTCCACATACAACACCAGGCGCCCGTCAATCCTGCGCCCCCGGCAAATCTGGATCACGCTCGACAACGCCGGCAACTGCAACCACGCGCACACCGCCGCCGACGCCGGTTGCAAGCGTGCTGAGATGACCTGCGTGGAAGCCTCACGCCCCTGGTCGCTGACCATCGCGTGAAAATGGCTGCGCTGCATCAGGTTATAGGCCAGCCGTGGCGGCGAGACGAACCAGCCCCGACGCTCTTCGCGGTAAATCTGCCCTTGGGCCTCAAGCTGTAACAAGGCTTCCCGCACGGTAATCCGAGTGGTACCAAACAACTCGCTGAGCTTGCGTTCGGCGGGCAGTTTGCTGGCAGGCGGCAACAGGCCATGGTCGATCTGCTCTTGCAGCGCCAGGCCGATGGAGGTTACCGCCTTGATTGCCTCATCACGCATCAACGTTACCTATCTGGACTAGACCAGCACCGTTCAGGTGCACAAAACGCGCTCTATCTGGGCTTCTGCTGCTGTGTGCCAGCCTAGGCACTCCACATGACCGACAGATGACAAAGGCTGTCGACTGCCTCTACCACCCCCTGCAATACATCGGCCAAGTCCAGAGCCTGCGGGCACTTGGACATGGTCTACGCTAAGTCGGAGCTGAGCGACATCAGCGCTTCAAAAACGACATCGACATGAAACTGTCATCCAGGGGGCCTAGATTGGCTCAGGTATTGCTGACCTAGACCAAACCACCGCTAACGTTCAGATAAAACGCCGCGTTGAAAACGCCCAAAGGAGCTTCGGATGAAACAGCTTTTCCTGGCATCACTGTTAGGCTCGACCATTGCCATGTGCACCGCCGCCATGGCTGCTGATACCGATCTAAAAACCTTGGAAGCCGCCGCCAAAGCGGAAGGCGCCGTCAACAGCGTCGGCATGCCCGATGACTGGGCCAACTGGAAAGGCACCTGGGAAGACCTGGCCAAGACCTACGGCCTCAAGCACATCGACACCGACATGAGCTCGGCCCAGGAAATCGCCAAGTTCAAAGCCGAAAAAGACAACGCCAGCGCCGATATCGGTGACGTGGGCGCAGCCTTCGGCCCGATCGCGGTGAAACAGGAAGTCACCCAGCCGTACAAACCGTCCACCTGGGCGCAGGTGCCGGATTGGGCGAAAGACAAGGACGGTCACTGGGCCCTGGCCTACACCGGCACCATTGCCTTTATCGTCAACAAGAAGCTGCTGCACGGCTCCGAAGTGCCCACCACCTGGGCTGACCTGCAAACCGGTAAATACAAGGTCTCGGTGGGTGACGTGAGCACCGCCGCCCAAGCCTCCAACGCGGTCCTCGCCGCGGCCATCGCCAACAAGGGTGACGAGAAAAACATCGCGCCGGGCCTGCAATTTTTCACCAAGATCGCCCAGCAAGGTCGGCTCTCGCTGTCCAACCCGACCATCGCCACCATGGAAAAAGGCGAAGTCGAAGTGGGCCTCGTCTGGGACTTCAACGGCCTGAGCTACAAGGCCAAGATGGCCAACCCGGATGACTACGTGGTGCTGATCCCCTCGGATGGCTCGGTGAAATCCGGCTACACCACCATCATCAACAAATACGCCAAGCACCCGAACGCCGCCAAGCTCACCCGCGAATACATCTTCAGCGATGCCGGCCAGCTCAACCTGGCACGCGGCAATGCGCGTCCGATCCGGGCTGAAACCGACTTGAAACTGCCGGCAGATGTTGCCAAAAACCTGATCCCGGGCGAGCAGTACACCAAGGCCAACCCGCAGCCGATCAAGGATGCCGATGCGTGGGAAGCGACGTCCAAGAAGCTGCCACAGATGTGGAACGAGCAAGTCATCGTAGAAATGAAGTAATCGGTCTCTCTGATCCAAAGGCGGTCAGTGTGGGAGCTGGCTTGCTGTGGCGAGGGAGCTTGCTCCCGCTCGACAGCGTAGCTGGAGCCGGCTTTTTGGGGGTGCTCCGCACCCCAGCGCAAGCAAAGTTGCTCGCCACAACAAGCCAGCTCCCACATTTGATCCCATCCCAAGTTGATACTGAGCCATACCCTCTGTTGCGGAGCCCCAGCCCCCATGAAGCACACTGTCATCCTTGTGGTGCTCGACGGCCTCAACTTCGAGGTTGCCCGGCACGCCATGGGGCACTTGCAGGCCTACGTCGGCGCAGGACGCGCAGCCCTCTACACACTGGAATGTGAACTGCCTGCCCTGTCCCGCCCGTTGTATGAATGCATCCTCACCGGCGTGCCGCCGATCCAAAGCGGTGTCGTGCACAACAACGTCTCGCGCCTGTCCACCCAGCGCAGCATTTTCCATTACGCCACCGACGCCGGCTTGAGCACCGCGGCGGCGGCTTACCACTGGGTCAGCGAGTTGTATAACCGCACGCCCTTTCTCGCCGCCCGCGATCGTCACACCGACGACAAGGCGCTGGCGATCCAGCACGGGCATTTCTACTGGAATGACCACTACCCCGATTCCCACCTGTTCGCCGACGCCGAAAGCCTGCGGCTCAAGCACGCGCCAAACTTTTTGCTGGTGCACCCGATGAACATCGACGACGCCGGCCACAAGCATGGCCTCGACACCTCGCAATACCGCAACAGCGCACGCTCGGCTGACATTATCCTGGCCGACTACCTGCAAGGCTGGCTCGATGGCGGCTACCAGGTACTGGTCACCGCCGACCACGGCATGAACAACGACCGCTCCCACAACGGCCTGTTGCGCGAAGAACGGGAAGTGCCACTGTTTGTCATCGGTGACGCCTTCAGCCTAGACAGCGACGCTGCGCCGAAACAGACCGACCTGTGCGGCACCGTCTGCGAACTGCTCGGCGTGCCCCACGACAAACCTGTGTGCCGGGAGTTGCTCAAGTGAATGCATTGACCCGCGGTAAATGGCTGGCCCTGCTATGCCTGCTGCCCTTCGCACTGTTCTTTATCGTGTTCGAGATCGCACCGCTGGTGTGGGTGCTGATCAGCAGCCTGCAAACCGAAGAGGCCGGCTGGAGCCTGGAAAACTTCACCCGCATCTTCACCTCGAAGTTCTACCGGCAGGCCATCCAGTTCAGCCTGGAGATCAGTTTCTACTCCAGCATCTTCGGCATCATCATCGCCACTCTGGGCAGCTACTCGCTGCGCCGGGTGGATTCGCCGCTGCGCAACTTCGTCACCGCGTTCGCCAACATGACCAGCAACTTCGCCGGAGTCCCGCTGGCCTTCGCGTTCATCATCCTGCTGGGGTTCAACGGCAGCATCACCCTCATGCTCAAGCAGGCCGGGATCATCGAGGACTTCAACCTGTACTCGAAAACCGGCTTGATCATCCTCTATACCTACTTCCAGATTCCCCTCGGCGTACTGTTGCTCTACCCGGCCTTTGACGCATTGCGCGAAGACTGGCGTGAATCGGCCGCCCTGCTAGGTGCGAATGGCTGGCAGTTCTGGCGCCATATCGGCCTGCCGGTGCTCACCCCGGCCCTGCTCGGCACCTTTGTGATCCTGCTGGCCAATGCCCTGGGCGCCTACGCCACGGTCTATGCGCTTACTACCGGCAACTTCAACGTGCTGCCAATTCGCATTGCCGGCCTGGTCTCCGGCGATGTGTCGCTGGACCCGAACATGGCCAGCGCCCTGGCCGTGGTGCTGGTGGCGCTGATGACCGTGGTCACGGTGGTGCATCAACTGCTGCTCAAGAGGAGCTACCATGTCTCGCGCTGAAGCCGGTACGGCCTCCCTCTACCATCGGGTGGTGGTGTACCTGTTGTTCCTGATCCTGGTGCTGCCGCTGGTGGGCACTTTTGTCTACTCGATTTCCAGCAGTTGGTCGGCAACCATCCTGCCCGCCGGCTTCAGCGTGAAATGGTATGTACAGCTGTGGAGCGACCCGCGCTTTCTGATGGCCTTCGGGCAATCGTTGCTGGTATGCGTGGGCGCACTTATCCTCTCGGTGGTGTTGATCTTGCCGCTGCTGTTCGTGGTGCATTACCACTTTCCCAAGCTCGACGCGCTGATGAACATCCTGATCCTGCTGCCCTTTGCGGTGCCGCCGGTGGTGTCCTCGGTAGGCTTGCTGCAACTGTACGGTTCCGGGCCGCTGGCGATGGTGGGCACGCCGTGGATTTTGATCGGCTGCTACTTCACCGTCGCGCTGCCGTTCATGTACCGAGCGATCACCAACAACCTGCAAGCCATCAACCTGCGCGACCTGATGGACGCTTCGCAACTGCTCGGCGCCAGCACCTGGCAGGCCGCGATCCTGGTGGTGCTGCCCAACCTGCGCAAGGGCCTGATGGTGGCGCTGCTGTTGTCGTTCTCGTTCCTGTTTGGCGAGTTCGTGTTCGCCAACATCCTCGTCGGCACCCGCTACGAAACCCTGCAGGTGTACCTCAACAACATGCGCAACAGCAGTGGCCATTTCACCAGTGCCGTGGTGATCTCCTATTTCTTCTTCGTGCTGGTACTGACCTGGGCCGCCACTCTCTTGAACAAGGACAAAAGCCAATGAGCTTCGTCAGCGTCCAACACCTGCAAAAAGGCTACGCCGGCACCCCGGTGTTCAGCGATATCAATTGCGAGGTCGCCAAAGGCGAGTTCGTCACCCTGCTCGGCCCGTCCGGTTGCGGCAAATCCACTTTGCTGCGCTGCATCGCCGGGCTTACGCCGGTGGACAGTGGCCAAATCCTCCTGGATGGCCAGGACATCGTGCCCCTGAGCCCACAGAAACGCCAGATCGGCATGGTGTTCCAGAGCTACGCGTTGTTCCCCAACATGACTGTGGAACAGAACGTTGCCTTCGGCCTGCGCATGCAAAAGGTCAATGCCGACGACAGCCACAAGCGCGTGCAAGAGGTGCTGCAACTGGTGGAGCTCAAGGACCTGGCCGGCCGCTATCCGCACCAAATGTCCGGTGGCCAGTGCCAGCGCGTCGCCCTCGCCCGCTCACTGGTGACCCGCCCGCGCCTGCTGCTGCTGGATGAACCGCTGTCGGCATTGGATGCACGGATTCGCAAGCATTTGCGCGAACAGATCCGCCAGATCCAGCGCGAACTGGGGTTGACCACGATCTTCGTGACCCATGACCAGGAAGAAGCCCTGACCATGTCCGACCGCATCTTCTTGATGAACCAGGGCAAGATCGTGCAGAGCGGTGATGCCGAAACCCTCTATACCGCGCCGGTGGATGTGTTCGCTGCTGGGTTTATCGGCAACTACAACCTGCTCGATGCCGACAAGGCCAGCCAACTGCTGCAGCGACCGATCAGCGGGCGCATCGCGATTCGCCCCGAAGCCATCGAGTTGAGCCGCAGTGGCGAGCTCGATGCGTTGGTGCGTAGCCACAGCCTGCTGGGTAACGTAATTCGCTACCGCATCGAAGCCCGTGGCGTCGAGCTGGTGGTGGACGTGCTCAATCGTTCGGCCGACGACCTGCACCCGGACGGCCAGCGCCTGGCACTTTCCATCGACCCCAGCGCACTGTGTGAAGTAGCCTGACAGGCAGCGACCTATTGAGAGAGAGCATCACCGATGGCATTGGTAATTTTTGATCTGGACGACACCTTGATCCACGGCGACTGCGCCACGCTGTGGAGCGAACAGATGGGCCGCCTCGGCTGGGTAGACCCTGAGTCATTCATGCGCAGGAACAACGAGCTGATGGATGCCTACAGCCAGGGCAAGCTGTTGATGGAAGATTTCATGGATTTCAGCCTGGAGCCGATGATCGGCCGAACCCCGGAAGAAATCGAGCACCTGGTGGAGCCGTGGGTCGAGGACGTGATCGAGCCGCTGATCTACAGCGACGCCACCAAGACCATCGCCCGCCACCGCGCGAACGGTGACCGGATCCTGGTGATTTCCGCTTCGGGCACTCACCTGGTCACGCCGATTGCTGCGCGTATCGGTATCGAGGAAGTGCTGGGGATTAACCTGAGCGTCAGCCATGGGGTATACGACGGCAAGACAGAGGGTGTACTGACTTACCGTGAAGGCAAGATCACGCGGTTGCTGGAATGGCTGGAGCAGGAAGGCGAAACCCTTGAAGGTGCCTATTTCTATTCGGACTCGCGCAATGATTTACCGCTGCTGCTCAAGGTGGATCACCCGCAGGTGGTGAACCCGGACCCGGTGTTGCGCGCCAATGCCGAACAGGCCGGCTGGCCGATCCACCACTGGACCTGAATCAATAGACATCAACCTGTGGGAGCTGGCTTGCCGGCGATAGCGGTGCAACAGTGAAGAATTCTTCATCTGGCGCACCGCTATCGCAGGCAAGCCAGCTCCCACACTGACTGCATTTCAATCTAGGATTCGGTCAGGCTATTGGCAATATGGACTACACCGGACGTAGGACGAGGTTGTTCTAGCCCCCCACATCACCGTCAACGCCTTGCAATGCTTTCACAGTGCCTCCATAGTGAGTCTGGACTGAGCCCGGTGCTGTAGCGCCGGGCTTTTTGCATTATGCGACCGGACCATATGGAACCGGCTCCCTCAAAGACGGCCTAATATGCGTTATCAATTGCCCCCGCGTCGAATCAGCATGAAGCATCTGTTCCCCAGCACCGCCCTCGCTTTTTTCATTGGTCTCGGCTTCGCGTCGATGTCGACCAATACGTTCGCAGCCAATAGCTGGGACAACCTTCAGCCTGATCGCGATGAGGTGATTGCCAGCCTTAACGTCGTCGAGTTGCTCAAGCGCCATCACTACAGCAAGCCGCCGCTGGACGACGCTCGCTCGGTGATCATCTACGACAGCTACCTCAAGCTGCTGGACCCCTCGCGCAGCTACTTCCTGGCCAGCGATATCGCTGAGTTCGACAAGTGGAAGACCCAATTCGACGACTTCCTCAAGAGCGGCGACCTGCAACCCGGCTTCACCATCTACAAGCGTTACCTGGACCGCGTCAAAGCGCGTCTGGACTTCGCGTTGGGTGAGCTGAACAAGGGCGTCGACAAACTCGATTTCACCCAGAAAGAAACCCTTCTGGTAGACCGCAAGGACGCCCCTTGGCTGACCAGCACCGCAGCCCTGGACGACCTGTGGCGCAAACGCGTCAAGGACGAAGTGCTGCGCTTGAAGATCGCCGGCAAAGAGCCCAAGGCCATTCAAGAACTGCTGACCAAGCGCTACAAAAACCAGCTGGCACGCCTGGACCAGACCCGTGCCGAGGATATCTTCCAGGCCTACATCAACACCTTTGCGATGTCCTACGACCCGCACACCAATTATCTGTCGCCAGATAACGCGGAAAATTTCGATATCAATATGAGTCTGTCCCTGGAAGGCATCGGTGCCGTCCTGCAAAGCGACAATGACCAGGTGAAGATCGTACGTCTGGTGCCGGCAGGCCCTGCTGACAAAACCAAGCAAGTGGCACCGGCCGACAAGATCATCGGCGTGGCCCAGGCCGACAAAGAGATGGTCGATGTGGTCGGCTGGCGCCTGGACGAAGTGGTCAAGCTGATCCGTGGGCCTAAAGGCAGCGTGGTGCGCCTGGAAGTGATTCCGCACACCAATGCACCGAACGACCAGACCAGCAAGATCGTGTCCATCACCCGTGAAGCGGTGAAGCTCGAAGACCAGGCCGTGCAGAAGAAAGTCCTCAACCTCAAGCAGGATGGCAAGGACTACAAGCTGGGCGTGATCGAAATCCCGGCCTTCTACCTGGACTTCAAGGCGTTCCGCGCCGGTGATCCGGACTACAAGTCCACCACCCGCGACGTGAAGAAAATCCTGACAGAACTGCAGAAAGAGAAAGTCGACGGCGTGGTCATCGACCTGCGCAACAACGGCGGCGGCTCCCTGCAGGAAGCCACCGAGCTGACCAGCCTGTTTATCGACAAGGGCCCGACCGTATTGGTACGCAACGCTGACGGCCGTGTCGACGTGCTCGAAGACGAGAACCCGGGTGCCTTCTACAAAGGGCCGATGGCGCTGCTGGTCAACCGTCTCTCGGCCTCGGCCTCGGAGATTTTCGCCGGCGCCATGCAGGACTACCACCGCGCACTGATCATCGGCGGCCAGACCTTCGGCAAAGGCACCGTGCAGACCATCCAACCGCTGAACCATGGCGAGCTCAAGCTGACACTGGCCAAGTTCTACCGGGTATCCGGGCAGAGCACCCAGCATCAAGGCGTACTGCCGGATATCGATTTCCCTTCGATCATCGACACCAAGGAAATCGGCGAAAGCGCCCTGCCTGAAGCCATGCCGTGGGACACCATCCGCCCTGCGATCAAGCCGGCGTCGGATCCGTTCAAGCCCTTCCTGGCTCAGTTGAAGGCTGACCATGACACCCGCTCTGCCAAGGACGCCGAGTTCGTGTTTATCCGCGACAAGCTGGCCCTGGCCAAGAAGCTGATGGAAGAGAAGACCGTCAGCCTCAACGAAGCGGATCGCCGTGCACAGCACTCCAGCATCGAGAATCAGCAACTGGTGCTGGAAAACACCCGCCGCAAGGCCAAGGGTGAAGACCCGCTCAAAGAGCTGAAGAAAGAAGATGAAGACGCGCTGCCGACCGAGGCGGATAAAACCAAGCCGGAAGACGACGCTTACTTGGCCGAGACTGGCCGGATCCTGCTGGATTATCTGAAAATCACCAAGCAGGTGGCCAAGCAGTAAATGATGGCGATTTAATGTGATCGCTCCTCGGAGTGTCATCATATAGACATCATTCTGTCGTGAAATAAAAGGACCGCAGGTTTACGCCTGCGGTCCTTTTTTTTGATCGAGACCGCCATGACCATGACCGAACAGCTGAATGCATTGGGCTCAATCCTGGCTCAAGGCAGTTTGCACAGCCTGTTCCAACCGATCATCTGCCTGTCGGAGCGGCGCATCCTCGGTTATGAAGCTCTCAGTCGTGGCCCGTCCAACAGCCCGCTGCACTCCCCCGTCGCACTGTTCTCGGTGGCCAGCCACGCCGGGCGCCTGAGCGAATTGGACATGGCGTGTCGAGAGAGTGCATGCCGGCGCTTCAGCGAGCAGAAACTGCCCGGCAAGCTGTTCCTCAATATCTCTCCCGAATCCTTGATGGAGAACGCACATCAGCCAGGGCGCACGCTGCAACTGTTGCGCGACTTCGGCATTTCTCCCAGCCAAGTGGTGATCGAGCTAACCGAGCAGGCACCCACCGACGATTTCGCGCTGCTGCAAACTGCCTTGCACCACTACCGCGACATGGGCTTTGCCATCGCACTGGATGACTTGGGCGCCGGTTATTCCAGCTTGCGGTTGTGGTCCGAGCTGCGCCCGGACTACGTGAAGATCGACCGGCACTTTATTGACGGCATTCACCAGGACGCCCTCAAGCGTGAGTTTGTCGGCTCGATCCTGCAGATCGCCAGGGCGTCCCGCGCCCAAGTGATTGCCGAGGGCATCGAGTTGCCGGAAGAACTGGCAGTGTTGACGGAGATGGGCGTCGACCTGGTCCAGGGCTACCTGCTCTGCCGCCCTCAGGAAAAGCCGCCGCAGGAAGCGCGCCTGATGCTGCCCAAGCCGGATAACGCCACGCTGGCCCTCAATGACGAAGGCAGTGACTTGAGCGCCCTGCTCAATGAGCAGCCCGCCGTGGATCAAGACACCGCCACCGCTCAAGTGCTGGAATCGTTCCGCCGCCAGGCCAACCTCAACTCGCTGGCGGTATTGGACGGCCGCGGTTGCCCGGTCGGCATTGTGCACCGGCACTCGTTGTCGGACGCGTTGCTCAAGCCGTTCGCGACCGATCTGTTTGCACGTAAACCCATCAGCCGCTTGATGAGCGATGACTTTTGGCGGTGGAACTGAGCCAGTCCTTGCAGCAGGTCAGCCGCTTATTGACCAGCCGCGCGCGGCAACGCATCGAAGAGGATTTCATCATCACCCTGAACGGTGATTACCTGGGACTGGGTCGGGTCATCGACGTGCTCAAGTTGATCACGGAGCTGAAAATCCAGCAGGCCCGCTATGCCAACCCGTTGACCTTGTTGCCTGGCAATGTGCCGATCCAGCAGTGCCTCACCCGGCTGCTGCAGCAACAGCGCGAGTCGGTGATCTGCTATGTGGATATCGACAGTTTCAAACCGTTCAACGATATCTACGGCTACGGGCGCGGGGATGAAGTGCTGCTGTGCCTGGCGCAGTGCCTCAACGACCGGGTAGACCCCAGCCGCGACTTTGTCGGGCATATTGGTGGGGATGATTTTTTGCTGGTGCTGGGCCCGCAGGATTGGCGCAAGCGGCTCAACCAGTTGCTGGATGACTTCCATACCCAATGCCGACGCTTCTACCGCGCTGAACATCTGGAGGCTGGGTGCTTCGTGGCCCTCAATCGCCAGGGCGTGCGCCAGGAGTTTGCGTTGCTGTCGCTGTCCATCGGTGTAGTGCACTTGTATCCTCAGGCCTGCGCACAACTCGATGCCAGCCAGTTGGCAGAGCTGGCGTCACAAGCCAAGCACCATGCCAAGGATGTGGCGGGCTACAGCATCCACGTGATCGACAGCATGGACACCTGCCCCCAGGCGCTTTAGGCCTCGGCGGACTCCGGATACTCGTACTCGAACACCCGCACCACTTCGGATGCATGCCAGGACGCGGCGGCGACGCCATCGGACGGCCCGCTGAACCGCCCCAGGCGCTCCACACATTCGAAAAAACCGGTGCGCGGCAGGCGGCTGGCGCCCTGGCTGATCACCAGGGAACTGCGCAGCGGCTGCTCGGCCTTGGCATCCAGTGCCGCCAGGTGCTCCAGGGCCGCCGCCAGGGTCTGCATGGCCGGCGTGGGGAATTGCAGGCGCTCAAGCAGTGCACGGTAGGTGAGCAAATGGCGCTGGCGCCGCGCCTGATCCAGTTCGTTGAGCAACCCATCCCAGTGTTGACGGCTAATACGTAGGCTCAAGACTCATCCCTCCAACCTGCTACGCCCAATTCCCAAGCCAGGCTGCGGCGAATGGCGGCATCCGGCTGGCGTTCACCACTTTCAATCAATCCAAGGTATGAGGGGCTGATCCCCACTGTGCGTGCCAGGGTCTCGATAGCCAGCCCCTTGGCTTCACGCAGGCCGCGCAGGGCTGCGAGCGGGCGCAGGTCCTGATCAATGGCGGTAGAGGCGGCAGGGGAAGAAGCGGGTGTAGGTTGCTGCTGACCGGCAGCTTTTAGCAGCGCCTGGTACTGGTCCCATGGCAACACCGCGTATTCGGGTGCGCCATCGCGTGAAATGATCTGAATATCCATGACTGCCCCGTAGGATAAAAACACTTACTAAGTAAGTTCTTTCCTTAGAAGTGTAATCCTAACAGCCACGAAGGTCGCAGGGGATACCGGGCAACATTAGTTTTTTTGCGGGTTTTCCCGAGCCAGCAGCTCAGGCGTCGCTGGCAGGCGCTCAACCACCGCGAGTTTTTCCGGGCGTTGCGCATCGCGCCAGGCGCGAAAGGCGCTCAGTTCGCCGCTCAGGGTCTTCATGACCCATGCCAGCACGGCGATGTCATCCAGCATGCCGAACATCGGGAGGAAATCCGGAATCGCATCAATCGGGCTGAGAAAATACATCAGCCCCGCCACCACCGAGATCAGCGCCTTAGGGCTGATCGCACGGTATTCGCCGCGCCAGTAAGCCAGGCACAGGGCCTGCAGTAACTTGAGATCATCCTTGAGCTGGCCGAGCCGATTGCCTTGGCTTGAACCTTTGGCAGCGACGGCAAACAGCAAGGTTGGCAAACGCCCCCGACCGAGCAAGCGTGCGGCCATGGGCAGGAAACGGGTGAAATTGAACGGTGGTTTCATTGGGCACTCCAGTTCCAGGCGACATAAAAGGTTATCCACACAAATTGTGGATAACCTTGTGAACAGAGCCTGTTTTATCGGCTGAAAGCCACGGACTACAAGGCCTACAGTCAGATCGGGCGTTTTTTGCGCACATAAAAAAAACCCAAGAATTCATTGACTTGGCATGTATGTGCGGCTACCCGTGCTCGAGTCTTATATCAGACTGTGTCCGGTTGCGGACGTTCGTTTGGATTTGCAGAGGCTTCAACGTAGGGGCTGGCTGGCGTGCGATAGCCATAGACATCTACACGACCCGGTACGACGTGGCAGCCTGCCAGCCGATGCCTATCTCCCAGACACCCCCGGCTCCAAATGTGGGAGCTGGCTTGCCTGCGATTGCCTTAGGCATCAACACAACTTTACAGGCCGTAGCAGCCAACGCTAACCACGATGCGAAGCGAGCCGCTCTTGATCTTGATCTGCTTTTGATCTTAGGCGCCCCGTTAAACCACGCTGGCCGGAATTCGACAGGGATTTGGGGGGTAAACCGGCAGGGATGCCGGTTTAGCCGCCCCGCGCCATGGATGGCGCGTGGCGGCGGCCCCCCAAATCACTGGCGGATTACGGGCACACCGAGCCTGAGCGAGGTGCCGAGTGGTGGGGCAAGAGCGTTTTGCTTACTTTGCCGCTCTTGCAAAGTGAGCCGCCGTCAGGGCGGAACCCTATGTGGCCGTTACCGCAGCAATGGATATGTACACAATCCAACTGTGTTGATTGCCAGGCCGCCTTCGCGAGCAAGCCCGCTCCCACAGGTTGATCGTGGTGTGTCAGTTAGTAGGTGTAGGCTGGCAGGCCGTCATCGCAGGCAAGCCAGCTCCCACATTTGGAGTGCTGAGCGTCTGGCGGTCATCACAGCGATGCGGCGACCCGACAAGCCAGCTCCCACAGAAGATTTTTGCATCCTTTGATACAGCCCCGAAAACAACAACGCCCCGTCGAGACGGGGCGTTGTGTGTTCAGGCGCCGATTACTTCTTGGCGGCTGGTGCAGCAGGTGCGTCCGCTGCTTCTGCCTTGGCTGGGTCCTTGATGGCCAGCAGCTCCAGGTCGAATACCAGCACGGAGTTGGCCGGGATCGCCGGGCTCGGGCTCTGGGCGCCGTAGGCCAGGTCGGACGGGATGTACAACTCGACCTTCTCGCCAACATGCATCAGTTGCAAGCCTTCGACCCAACCCGGGATCACGCCGCTGACCGGCAGGTCGATCGGGCTACCACGATCTACAGAGCTGTCAAAGGTAGTGCCGTTGGTGAGCTTGCCGGTGTAGTGAACAGTCACCACGTCGGTTGGCTTAGGCTGGGCGCCGTCGGCCTTCTTCACGATCTTGTACTGCAGACCGGAAGCGGTGGTGACGACGCCGTCTTTCTTGGCGTTGTCTTCGAGGAATTTCTTGCCGGCAGCTGCCGACTCTTCGCTCATTTTAGTCATGCGCTCTTCGGCACGCTTTTGCAGCGCGGCGAAGGCTTCAACCAGTTCGTCATCTTTGAGCTTCTGCTCTTTCTTGCCGACAGCATCTTCAATGCCTTGGGCTACCGCTTTGGAGTCCAGGTCATCCATGCCTTCTTGGGCAAGGCTCTTGCCCATGTTCAGGCCGATGCCGTAGGAAGCTTTTTGCGCCGGGGTTTTCAGCTCTACGCTGGTTTGCGAATCACAACCCGCAAGTACCAGGCTAACCAGGGCCACCGCCGCCGCCAACCGATGCTGTTTCATGCTATTTCCTTGTTCATGCGCCAAAAGGGCATTCGAATAAAGTCGCGAGCTTATCAGGCGGCCCCGACCAATGGCTACCGGCATGTGAGCAGGAAACTTCTGATAAGTTCACGTGTTTAAAAGCATTTCCATTTATCATGGGCCACCGCGACGGATCGCGGGACCGCCTGCCAGCAGGCTAATCGCTACTTGCCGCACCTGTGGCGCAGTGGCATAACAACGCGACAATTCGACAAGGATAGTTATCTTGCGCATTTTTTCCCGAGTTTTACTCCTGATACTGATCGCACTGGGCCTGATCCTGGCCGTGGTGCTCTATTACACCCTCAACCCCAAGCTGCCGGATTACGTGCCCGTGAAACAGGTGCACTATCAGGAGCAATGGAGTGCCGCCGACCGCCAGACCTACTACTTCACGCCCCAGGGCACTCAAGTAAAAGGCCTGCACTACGACTGGTTCACCGCCCTGGAGCTGCCGTTCTCCGAGCAACGCTTTGCCGCGCCGCAGTACCTGGCGCGCTTTGGCTTCCTGGTCGATCCCAAACAGGTGCCCACCGCGCAAAACCCTGGCAACCTGCCGGTAGGGTTCGCCCGGCACCAGAACGCCGACAGCAAGGCTCAGTACCTGGATATCACCTGTGCGGCCTGCCACACCGGCGAATTGCACTTCAAGGGTCAGGCCCTGCGTATCGACGGCGGCTCGGCGCAACACGTACTGCCCTCCAGCGTTCCCACGTTGCGTGGCGGCAGTTTCGGCCAGGCCCTGGTCGCCAGCCTGGCCGCTACCTATTACAACCCATGGAAGTTCGAGCGCTTTGCCCACAAGGTCCTGGGGGATCAGTACGACGCCCAGCGCGATCAACTGCGCAAGGACTTCAAGCAATCGCTGAACCAGTTCCTCAAGGTTGCCTGGAATGACACCCACCGCGGCCTTTACCCCACCGAAGAAGGCCCGGGCCGCACTGACGCCTTTGGGCGCATCGCCAACGCCAGTTTTGGCGACGCTATTTCCCCAGACAATTATCGCGTCGCCAATGCGCCGGTGGACTACCCGCAGTTGTGGGATATCTGGACCTTCGACTGGGTGCAGTGGAATGGCTCGGCCCAACAGCCCATGGCGCGCAACATCGGCGAAGCCCTTGGCGTAGGCGCGACCCTGACGTTCTTCGACACTGCCGGGCAACCGCTCAAAGGCGATGCCCGCTACCCGTCCAGCGTACGGGTGCGCGACCTGCACCTGATCGAAGAAACCCTGCAACGGCTCAAACCGCCGACCTGGCCGCAATACTTGTTCGGTGCCATCGACAAGCCCCTCGCCGCCCAGGGTCGCGCACTCTTTGCCGAGAACTGCGCCGGCTGCCACCTACCCACCGTCACCCAAGAAAACGGCCGTCCGGTGCAGCAGTTGAAAATGCTGCCGGTGAACTACATCGGCACCGACCCCGGCACGGCCAACAACATTGCCGACCAACGCTATGACCTCAGCGCGTTGCAATGGGACCCGGCCGAACTGGCCCGGCTCAATGTCGAACTGCACCCCACCCCCACCGCGCCGCTGGACCTGAAAAAAATGTCGGTGGCCCAGGGTTTAGCCTATGTCACCGCCTTCGTCGAAGAGCATGCCTACCGTGCGGCGGGCGTTACCGCGGCCGAGCGCCCAGGCCTGGACGGGTTCGGCCTGCCCATCGGCGTGCGCGAATTGCGTGCCTACAAGGCGCGGCCACTGGCCGGCGTATGGGCCACCCCACCGTTCCTGCACAACGGTTCGGTGCCGACGATCTACCAACTGCTCTCGCCCCAGGACGAACGCAGCACTACCTTCTATAAAGGCACCTTCAACTACGACCCGCGTCACCTGGGGTTTGAGACCATCGCCTTCAAGAATGCCTTCCTGTTCGATACCAGAATCACCGGCAACCACAACAGCGGCCACGAATTCCGTGCCGGCGAACGTGGCAATGGCGTGATCGGCCGTGGCCTGCTGCCGCAGGAACGCTGGGCGCTGCTCGAATACCTCAAGGTGCTGGGCGGCCCGCTGGAGCAACAACTGCCATGATTATCCGCTCGCAAAACAAGGACCGCTCCATGCTTGCTCGTCTCTGGCTACGCCTTGGCGCCTTTGTTGGCAAAACCCTGCTGTGGCTGCTGGGCCTGGGCCTGCTGGGGTGGGTGTTGGCCACGGCCTGGTTCGCCTGGCAACACAGGGGCCCGGTGTCGGTGAAGGAACAGATCCCGCCCGGTGAAGCGGCGATGACCCAAGGCATCATCCAGACCGCCGTGCGCATCGTTGATCAGCATCGCGAAGGCACTCGCTACCTGCGTGATGCCCATGCCAAGGCCCATGGGTGCGTGAAAGCCGAGGTCAGCGTTCTGACAGATCTCGACCCGGCCTTGCGCCAGGGTGTATTTGCCGAGCCGGGCAAGACCTGGCAGGCGACGATGCGCCTGTCCAACGGCAACGCTTATCCGCAATTCGACAGCATCCGCGATGCCCGCGGCATGGCCATCAAGCTGTTGGATGTGCCGGGCAAGCAACTGATGGCAGATCAGCAAGCGCGCACCGAACAGGATTTCGTGATGTTCAGCCACCCGAACTTCTTTGTCAGCGATGTCGCGGAATACGCGCAAAACATCGGCGCGCAAGCGGATGGCAAGAAGGTCCTGGCTTTCTTTCCCAAGCTCGACCCGCGCAGTTGGCAAGTGCGTCACCTGTTTATCGCCCTGGCAACCCTGGCGCCCGCACCGGCCATCCCGACGCAGACGACTTACTTTTCAGTGTCGCCCTACAAGTTTGGCGCGGCCAACGCCAAGTTTCGCGTCGCGCCAGATCCGCAAAGCTGCCCGGATTATGTGTTGCCCAAACAGAACCAGGCCCTGCCCAACTTCCTGCGCAGCGCGCTCAACCAGCAACTGTCCACCGACCGTGTAGATGCGTGTTTTGTGCTGCAGATCCAGCGGCAAAACCCGCAGGCGTTCATGCCGATCGAAGACACCAGCATCGAATGGAAGGAAAGCGACGCGCCGTATGAAACCGTGGCCAAGGTCAGGATTCCCGCCCAGGACTTCGACACGCCGGCGCAGAACCTGGCGTGCGATAACCAGTCGTTCAACCCCTGGTTCGGGCTGGAAGCGCACCGCCCCATCGGCGGCATCAACCGGCTGCGCAAAGCAGTGTACGAGGCCGTCAGCGATTACCGCCACAGCCGCAACGCACCGTAAGGCGCGTTAAATCGCAGGCGAAAAAAAACCCGCTCATTGAGCGGGTTTCTTGTGGCTGCCTGGCGTTCAGTGTTCCAGGTGACCGAATATGGCGCAGCGGACGGGACTCGAACCCGCGACCCCCGGCGTGACAGGCCGGTATTCTAACCGACTGAACTACCGCTGCGCGTAACACTTGAAGCGAATGGTGGGTGATGACGGGATCGAACCGCCGACCCTCTGCTTGTAAGGCAGATGCTCTCCCAGCTGAGCTAATCACCCTTCGTTTCGGTGTGGGCGCATCATACACCAAAAAATCGTAATGTCTTGATTTAAATGCAATTTATTTAAAAAAAGTTTAGCGCACGATTTTTTGCCATATTTCGGACAGAAAAAAACCCGCTCAATGAGCGGGCTTTCTTTGGTTACCTGGCGTTCAGCGTTCCAGGTGACCGAATATGGCGCAGCGGACGGGACTCGAACCCGCGACCCCCGGCGTGACAGGCCGGTATTCTAACCGACTGAACTACCGCTGCGCGTAACACATGAAGCGAATGGTGGGTGATGACGGGATCGAACCGCCGACCCTCTGCTTGTAAGGCAGATGCTCTCCCAGCTGAGCTAATCACCCTTCGTTTCGGTGTGGCGCGCATTCTACGGAGCGACCCTAAGTCTGGCAAGCACTTTCTTAAATCTTTTTTTTCAGCCCTTCCAATGGCTTAGGCAGGGTTGGCCTGCGGCGTGATCAAGAGAATAATGCCCCCCTTTGTATAGAGGAGAGACTCACCCCATGTGGTTCAAGAACCTGCTTATCTATCGCCTGACCCAAGATCTGCCTGTTGATGCCGAGGCGTTGGAAGCGGCCATGGCCACCAAGCTGGCGCGCCCTTGTGCAAGCCAGGAGTTGACCACTTACGGTTTCGTCGCGCCTTTTGGTAAAGGTGAAGACGCTCCCCTGGTTCACGTCAGCGGCGATTTCCTGCTGATCGCCGCTCGCAAGGAAGAACGCATCCTGCCGGGTAGCGTGGTGCGTGATGCACTTAAAGAGAAAGTCGAAGAGATCGAAGCCGAGCAAATGCGCAAGGTCTATAAGAAGGAGCGCGACCAGATCAAGGATGAAATCATCCAGGCCTTCCTGCCGCGTGCCTTTATCCGTCGCTCGTCGACCTTCGCTGCAATCGCGCCGAAACAGGGCCTGATCCTGGTCAACTCGGCCAGCCCCAAGCGTGCCGAAGACCTGCTGTCGACCCTGCGTGAGGTGATCGGCACCCTGCCCGTCCGCCCTCTGACGGTAAAAACCGCACCAACTGCAATCATGACTGACTGGGTCACCACCCAGAAACCGGCTGATGACTTCTTCGTCCTCGACGAATGCGAACTGCGCGACACCCACGAAGACGGCGGCATCGTGCGCTGCAAACGCCAGGACCTGACCGGCGAAGAGATCCAGCTGCACCTGACCACCGGCAAGGTCGTAACCCAACTGTCCCTGGCGTGGCAGGACAAGCTGTCCTTCATGCTCGATGACAAGATGACCGTCAAGCGCCTGAAGTTCGAAGACCTGCTGCAAGACCAGGCGGAACAGGACGGCGGCGATGAAGCTCTGGGCCAACTGGATGCCAGCTTTACCTTGATGATGCTGACCTTCGGCGATTTCCTGCCGGCGTTGGTCGAGGCACTGGGCGGCGAAGAGACACCACAGGGCATCTAAGCAACACCGATCCAATGCGGGCACAGTCAGTGTGGGAGCTGGCTTGCCTGCGATAGCGGAGTGTCAGCCAGAGGAGTGCCGACTGATACACCGCTATCGCAGGCAAGCCAGCTCCCACATTTGATTGCATCGACAACTCGGAAATCGAATAAAAAAGGACATCCCCATGCGCGCACTCGCCGCCTTGAGCCGCTTCGTCGGTAACACCTTTGCCTATTGGGTGTTGATCTTTGCCGTTGTCGCCTTTCTCCAACCCGGCTGGTTCATTGGCCTGAAAAGCGCCATCGTCCCACTGCTGGGCCTGGTGATGTTCGGCATGGGGTTGACCTTGAAGCTGGAAGACTTCGCCGAACTCGCTCGCCACCCGTGGCGCGTGGCCTTGGGCGTGGTCGCGCATTTCGTGATCATGCCGGGCGTGGCATGGTTGCTGTGCCAGGCGTTCCATTTGCCTGCGGAAATTGCCGTTGGCGTGATCCTGGTCGGCTGTTGCCCAAGTGGCACGTCGTCCAACGTCATGACCTGGCTGGCCCGGGGTGACCTGGCGTTATCGGTGGCGATTGCCGCGGTCACCACCCTCCTCGCCCCGCTGCTCACACCGGCGTTGATCTGGCTGCTGGCCTCGGCCTGGCTGCCAGTGTCGTTCATGGAACTGTTCTGGTCGATCCTGCAAGTGGTGCTGCTACCCATCGTACTGGGCGTGGTCGCGCAGCGTTTGCTCGGTGATCGGGTAAGGCATGCGGTGGATGTGCTGCCACTGGTGTCGGTGGTCAGCATTGTGATCATCGTCGCGGCCGTGGTTGCCGCAAGCCAAGGCAAGATTGCCGAGTCGGGCCTGCTGATCATGGCCGTGGTGATGCTGCACAACAGCTTCGGTTACCTGCTGGGCTACTTCACCGGGCGCCTGTTCAAGTTGCCCTTGGCGCAACGCAAGTCGCTGGCCCTGGAAGTGGGCATGCAGAACTCCGGGCTGGGTGCCGCGCTGGCCAGTGCGCACTTTTCGCCACTGGCGGCGGTGCCCAGTGCGTTGTTCAGCGTCTGGCACAATATTTCCGGCGCATTGCTGTCGACCTATTTCCGCCGCATGAGCGAAAAGGAAGACCGCCGCGCCCTGGAAACCACGCCGTAACTTGATCGCCCGGTCCAATTTCGGCACTCTACCGAACTTCGCGGGGACGACCTCGCGACGCTATCAAGCGCTCACCCGGGGACGACCCCACTTTGATAGAAGCGAGGTCATCATGTCCTGGATCATTCTGTTTTTTGCCGGGTTGTTTGAAGTGGGCTGGGCCGTCGGCCTGAAGTACACCGACGGGTTCAGCAAGCCGCTGCCCACCGTCCTGACGATTGCCGCGATGGCCGTCAGCCTTGGGTTGTTGGGGCTGGCCATGAAGGAATTGCCGCTGGGCACCGCCTATGCCATCTGGACCGGCGTGGGGGCCGTGGGCACCGTGATTGCCGGGATTATCCTGTTTGGAGAATCCATGGCGTTGTTTCGGTTGGCGAGTGTGGCGTTGATTATTTGTGGGCTGATTGGGCTAAAGATTTCCACTTAAGCCACTACCGCTATCGCAGGCAAGCCAGCTCCCACCTTTTGAATTGTGAATACAGTCAAATGTGGGAGCTGGCTTGCCTGCGATGATGCCCTGACAAACAACGACAAACTACCTGGCACTCCCCCGCAAACCGCCCACCACAGAGTGCAACTGCTCAGGCGTTGCCGCTTCCACAGCCACCGGCTCGCCCGCCACCAACACCACCCGCGACCAGATCCGATGAAACAAACCCTTGTTCGGATCACGGCTGAAGAAACTCCCCCACAACCCCTGCAATGCCATCGGGATCACCGGCACCGGCGTCTCCTCCAGGATGCGCGTCACCCCACCGCGAAACTCATTCATCTCGCCATCGGCTGTCAGCTTGCCTTCCGGGAAGATGCACACCAGCTCGCCATCCTTGAGGTACTGGGCAATGCGCGCGAACGCCTGCTCGTAGATCTGAATGTCTTCATGGCGCCCGGCAATCGGAATCGTCCCGGCGGTGCGGAAGATAAAATTGAGCACCGGCAAGCGGTAGATCTTGTAGTACATGACAAAGCGAATCGGCCTACGTACTGCGCCGCCAATCAACAGCGCATCGACAAACGACACATGGTTGCACACCAGCAACGCCGCGCCTTCATCCGGGATGGCTTGCAGGTTGCGATGCTCCACGCGGTACATGGAATGGCTGAGCAGCCAGATCATGAAGCGCATGGTGAACTCGGGGACGATTTTAAAGATGTAAGTGTTAACCGCGATGTTGAGCAGCGACACCACCAGGAACAACTCGGGGATCGACAGCTTGGCCACGCTCAACAGCAGAATGGACACGATGGCCGAGACCACCATGAACAGTGCATTGAGAATGTTGTTCGCCGCGATCACCCGTGCCCGTTCGTTCTCGGCGGTACGCGACTGGATCAGCGCATACAGCGGCACGATGTAAAAGCCGCCGAACACCCCCAGGCCGAGGATATCGAACAGCACCCACCACGCCTGGCCGTAGCTGAGCACCGCGAGCCAATCGTTGGCTTGCACGTTCTGCGGGAAGCCGCCGGAGTGCCACCACAGCAGCAGGCCGAACACGGTCAGGCCAAATGAGCCAAACGGCACCAGGCCGATTTCCACCTTACGCCCGGAGAGCTTTTCGCACAGCATCGAGCCCAGGGCGATGCCCACCGAGAACACCGTGAGGATCAAGGTCACCACGGTTTCGTCGCCGTACAACCATTCCTTGGCATAGGCAGGTATTTGCGTGAGGTAAATCGCGCCGACAAACCAGAACCATGAGTTGCCGACAATCGAGCGCGACACCGCCGGCGTCTGCCCCAGGCCCATGCGTAAAGTCGCCCAGGACTGAGTGAAGATATTCCAGTCCAGGCGCAGCTGCGGTGTCGAAGCCGCTGCGCGCGGGATGCTGCGGCTGGCCAGGTAGCCCAGCACCGCCACGGCCACAATCGCCACCGCCACCACCGGCGCGTAATGGGTGGAAGACATCATGATCCCGGCACCGATGGTGCCGGCCAAAATTGCCAGGAACGTGCCCATCTCCACCAGGCCGTTACCGCCGACCAACTCATCGTCGTGCAATGCCTGGGGCATGATCGAGTACTTCACCGGGCCGAACAGCGCCGAGTGAGTGCCCATGGCAAACAGCGCCAGCAGCATCAGTTCAAGATGATTGGTCAGAAAACCCGTCGCGCCCACCGCCATGATCACGATCTCGCCGATCTTGATCGCGCGGATCAACGCGTCCTTGTTGAATTTCTCGCCAAACTGCCCGGCCAACGCCGAGAACAGGAAGAACGGCAGGATAAACAACAAAGCACACAGGTTGACCCAGATGGAGCGGTCACCCTCGATGGTGAGCTTGTAAAGGATGGCCAGGATCAGCGACTGCTTGAAGATGTTGTCGTTGAACGCGCCCAGCAACTGGGTGATGAAAAACGGCAAGAAGCGCCGCGTGCGCAGCAAGGTGAATTGGGAAGGATGGCTCATCGTCGTCCGTGTTCCTGCGTGGCCTTTATTTATCAGGCCACGACTTTACCTAATCCTGCTTACTTATTCGCTAGCCCGGCAATACAAGGCGAAACAAAAAGCTCGCCTTTATAAGCGCCCTGCACGGTGCGCTTGGCCACGATCAGCCACATCAGCGCCAGCGCAACCACCAGCACACTGCCAAACACACTGAAAAACGCCAGATGTAACAGGCTCGCCAATTTAAGCGTGGCCAAGGCGTAAACCCCCAATGGGAAGGTGAAGCCCCACCAGCCCAGGTTGAACGGGATACCGGCGCGCAGGTAACGCAGGGTGATCAACACCGCAATCAACATCCACCACAAGCCGAAGCCCCACAGGGTGATGCCCGCAATCAGGCCCAGGCCGTGGGCCATTTCACCGACACTGGCCAGGCCATTGGCGGCAAAGATCGCGGGGGCATCCGTACCGAGCAGCAACATGCCCAGGGCACCGGTACCGATCGGGCCCAGGGCCAACCAGCTCGACGCGGCCATATTGGCGTGAGGCAACTTATGCAAGGCCATGCGCAGCATCAGGATGGTCAGGATGCTGAACGCTACCGGCAGGGAAAACGCCCACAGCACGTAGCTGGTCACCAACATCACCAGTTGCGAATGGGCATCGGCCAAGTGCGGCGCGAGCAAGCCGCCGCTGGCCGCCGCCACTTCGGCCGCCACCACGGGCAACAGCCAGACGGCGGTCATCTGGTCGATGCTGTGCTCCTGGCGCGTGAACATCATGAACGGGATCAGTACGCCGCAGGCCAGGGACATGGCGACGTCCAGCCACCACAAGGCCTCGGCCAACGGGATCACATCACCGCCCCAGCGCGGCAGGCCGAACAGCAGCAAGCCGTTGAGAATGGTCGCCAGCCCCATGGGGATGGTGCCGAAGAACATCGAGACCGTTGAGTGCCCGAAGATGCGTCGCGCCTCGTGGAAAAACATCACCCAGCGGGCGGCATACAGCACGCTGAACAGCACAAACAGGCCAATGGTGAACAGCCACAGGCCCTCGGCGACGGCATGCAAGCCGGGCAGGTTGACTGGCATCTGGGCCAAGGCCAGGGCCAGCACACCGGTGCCCATGGTCGCGGCAAACCAGTTCGGGGTGAACTGGCGAATCACTTCCCGGGGACGGGCCAGGTGACTGAAGGGTTTGTAGCGGTGAGTGGTCGAGCAGGTCATGGGTTAATCCTCTTCCTCATATGAGGTTGAGGCCATGATAGAACCTGATCGAATATCTATATAACGGGTAATATCTCTAACTGTTATCTGTTTTATCTATATTAACCACGATCATGCCCTCGCCCTTGCTGGCGCCGAGTCCCGCCACCACAGCCCACCAAGGGCCCCGAGAGACAGCAAGATAAGCACCGCACCGTAGCCGTCCGTGGTCGCGACCAGGCCAAACACGCGGCTCAGGTTACCCGCCAACAACGCCGGCACGCAGAACGCCAGGTAGCTCAATACATAGAACGCCGACATCAGGCCCGCTCTCTCATGGGGCAACGCCAGGCCCACGATGCTGCGCACACTGCCCATGAAGCCGCCGCCGAACCCCAGGCCTGCGATCACACTGGCGACAAAGAACAGCCACAGGCTGGCGATGTTTACGGCAACCAGCAGCAACCCCACGCCCACGGCCAGCAGTGCAGCCGACACGCGCATGACCCTGTCAGCCGCGTGGTTGCGCAGGCTGTAGATCATCACCGCGCCGCTCAAGGTCACCACCGCCACCAGCCCGCCGCCGATCAAGTGCGAGGTCGACCCGGTGGCGACACGCACCAACGACGGTGCCAACGAGGAAAAAAACCCACCCAGCGCCCACACGGCCACATTCAATGGCATCGCCAGCCACAACGCGCGGCGCGCCTGCGGCGGCACATGCAGGGTTGGCGCCAGTGACTTCAAGGCGCCGGGTATGCGGCTGACCGTTTCAGGCAGGCGCCAGATATACAGAGCCTGTAACACCATCAAGGCCAGCAGGGTGTAGTAGATCAATTGGGTTGGCCACGGCGCGAACTCCACCAGCAACCCGCTGCCCAGGCCACCACTGGCCATGCCGAGCATCGGTGCAAGGCTGTTGAGCATCGGGCCGCGGACGCGGTCGGTATCGAGCAGCGTCGCACTCAATACCGCTGTGGCAGTGCCAGTCGCGAAGCCCTGCAGCGCGCGGGCGGCCAGCAGGCAGGCGGTGCTGTCCGCGTTGATAAACAGCAGCATCGCCACACTATTGAGCAGCAGCGCGACGAAGATCACCGGCTTGCGCCCCAGGTAATCCGAGAGCGACCCCACCGTCAGCAGGGCCGCCAGCAGGCTCACGGCATAGACACCAAAGATGGCCGTGAGCATGGCCGCCGAAAAATGCAGGTGGTCTTGATACACCTGGTACAACGGCGTCGGCGCGCTGGAGGCGGCGAGAAAGGTCAGCACCATGATCACTAGAAACGCCAGGCTGGACCGCTGAGAGATGACACTGGGCATGGGCACGCTCCGCTAAAGCTAATATTTTGCTTTTGTGCAGTGTGCTATTCGCTGGCGCTTAAAGCAAATTCTTTGTGTTAAGGTCTTGCCCATGGCGATCAAAGAAGGCCTCCGCCCGGGGGGCCGCAGTGCCCGGGTACAAGAATCCGTCCACAGGGCGGTGCGCGAATTGCTGGAGGCCCATGAGCGTTCCAGCGTCACCGTGCCGATGATTGCGGCATGTGCAGGCGTCACGCCGTCGACCATTTATCGGCGCTGGGGCGATCTGTCAGTACTGCTTGCCGACGTCGCCCTGGCCCGTATGCGCCCCGATACCGAACCGGCCAACACCGGCAGCCTGCGTGGCGACCTGCAAGCCTGGGCCGAGCAATACCTGGATGAGATGAGTTCGGACGTAGGCCGCAACATGATGCGCGACGTGCAAAGCAGCCCGACGCCAGGGTATTGCGTGAGCATCCTGAGTGGGCAGTTGCAGGTGATTGTTGACCGCTACCCGCAGGAACAGCCGCCGAGCGTTGACCATCTGATCAACCTGCTCGCCGCACCGACGGTGTTTCGTATTCTATTTTCGGCCCAGCCTTTGGCGGTAGAAGAACTGCATACCCTGATCGAACTGGCACTGAAAATCTAAGGCACGTGCGCCGACCAGAATGTGGGAGCTGGCTTGCCTGCGATGCAGACACCTCCGTACACCCGTCAAGCGAAGTCGATACCATCGCAGGCAAGCCAGCTCCCACATTTGTTCTGTGTGCATCCAATAAAAAACGGCCTCTGATGAGGCCGTTTTGTTATTTCCAATCCCACATCATGTACGCATCCCACGCCCACTCACCAGCAACCGCGCACAACCGATATACAGCACCACGGTCGCAACGATCATAAAGGTGATCGCCACACTGATCTTGATATCCGACACGCCCAGAATGCCGTAGCGGAAGGCGTTGACCATGTGCAGCACCGGGTTGGCCAGGGACACCGTCTGCCAGAACGGCGGCAGCAAGGTGATGGAGTAAAACACCCCGCCCAGGTAGGTCAGCGGCGTGAGCACGAAGGTCGGGATGATGGAAATATCATCGAAGTTGCGTGCGAACACGGCGTTGATAAAGCCCAGCAGCGAGAAGATCGTCGCCGTCAGCACCACCACCAGAATAGTGACACCCAGGTGATGCACCTGCAGCTGGGTAAAGAACAGGGACAGCAGCGTCACGATCACTCCCACCATCAGGCCACGCAACACGCCGCCCAGGGTGTAGCCGATGAGGATGGTGTGCGGTGACACCGGCGAGACCATCAGCTCTTCAATGGAGCGCTGGAACTTGCTGCCAAAGAAACTCGACACCACGTTGCCATAGGAGTTGGTGATCACCGACATCATGATCAGGCCCGGCACGATGTATTCCATGTAGGTGAAGCCACCCATGTCGCCGATCTGCCGGCCGATCAGGTTACCGAAGATCACAAAGTACAGGACCATGGTGATCGCCGGTGGCAGCAGGGTCTGCGGCCAGATCCGGGTAAAGCGCTTCACTTCGCGATAAACAATGGTTTGCAGCGCGACGAGGTTGGGTTGCAGTTCGGAACTCATACCGCCACCTTCGCCAGATTTTTCTCCACCAGGGACACAAACAACTCCTCAAGGCGATTGGTTTTGTTACGCAGGCTCAACACTTCGATGTTCTGAGTGGCCAACTGGGTGAACAGCGCGGTGATGCCCATGGCTTTGTCCACCTGCACCTCCAGAGTGTGGCTGTCTACCAGGCGGCTGGGGTAACCCAGCAGATGCGGCGCCACCGACAGATTGTTCTTCAGGTCGAGCAGGAAGGTTTCCACATGCAACTGGCCCAGCAGGTTGCGCATGCTGGTGTTCTCGACAATGGTGCCGTGGTCGATGATGCCGATGTTGCGGCACAACTGCTCAGCCTCTTCCAGGTAGTGGGTGGTGAGGATGATGGTGATGCCCTTCTCGTTCAGTTCGGTGAGGAAGGTCCACATCGAGCGGCGCAGCTCGATATCCACGCCGGCGGTAGGTTCGTCGAGGATCAACAGACGCGGCTCATGCACCAGGGCGCGGGCGATCATCAGGCGTCGCTTCATGCCACCGGACAACGAGCGCGAGGGTACGTCACGCTTGTCCCACAGGCCCAGTTGAGTCAGGTACTGCTCGGCGCGTTCCTTGGCGACTTTCGCCGGAATGCCGTAGTAGCCGGCCTGGGTCACGACAATGTCGAAGGTCTTTTCGAACTGGTTGAAATTGAATTCCTGGGGCACCACGCCAATGGAGCGCTTGAGCGCTGCCGGGGATTTGTCCAGGTCATGACCGAAGATATTCACCGTGCCGCTGGTCTTGTTGACCAGGGTGGAGAGAATGCCGATGGTGGTGGATTTGCCGGCACCGTTGGGGCCGAGCAAGGCGAAGAAGTCACCTTCGGCAACGTCCAGATCGATACCACTCAGGGCCTGGAAACCGTTGCCGTAGGTTTTGGTTAGCTGCCGGATGGACAGAGCGGAACTCATATGGAAGTACGCACCAAAGAAGGGAATAGAAAGAATAGATGAAGGCACACCGCAGGTAGTTCAACCGGCGATGCAGTGCGAGCATGGTGCGTGCCCATGCCGCACAAGTACAGTCACCCGTATTAATAGTGTGTATTAAGTCAACGCGGTCATCACCGCCTTGCGGTAGGCCGGGCGCTGCTGCAGGCGCTGGTACCAGGCCTCCAGATGGGGCATGGCAGGGCGTTCGATGGGCATCTCGAACCAGGCGTAGATGAAGCAGCCCAAGGGAATATCGCCCATGCCGAACGCCTGGCCGGACAGGTAGGGTTGCTCGGCGAGGGCTTGTTCGACGGTTTTGAGCGCGTCGATACAGGCTTGGCGCCCGGCATTGATGCTGTCCCAGTTTTGCTGGTCAGCCGGGGTGCGCACGATGCCCCAGAACACCGCTTTGAACGGATCGGCGAGCGTGGAAGTGGTCCAGTCCATCCACTTTTCGGCGTTGGCCCGGGCTTGCAGGTCGCTGGGGTAAAAGTCCGATGCCTGCTTGGCGCACAGGTAACGCACGATGGTGTTGGATTCCCATAGCACAAAGTCGCCATCTTCGATCACCGGCACCCGGCCATTGGGGTTCATGGCCCGGTATTGCGGGGTATCGACCACACCAAAAGCCCCGCCCGCATCAATTGCTTCATAGTCCAGGCCGAGTTCCTCGGCGCACCACAGTGCTTTCCTGACGTTTGATGAATTTTTACGACCCCAGATCTTCAGCATGACCGCGCCTTATCGTTGATGAACATGGCTTGATGAACGCAGCAGCATACGCCGGTTCAGCCGCGGCTTAAATCGCCCTGCATATCGCCGAGCAAGGTGGGCGCATCGTCGCCAAACAGGTGCGGGTAGCACTGGCGGATATGCCCGAAGAAAAATGCTTCGGGCACGTCAGCAAATTGCCCGTGGTCCACCACGTACTCCATAGAACGCTGGCCCTGGCGATTGAACGCGTGGAACACGCTGTCGTGCAGCCCATCGAATTCCAACGGCGGCACGTCGAACACTTCGCACAGTTGCTGGTTGAACGCCGGAGTGGCCTTGACCCAGCGGCCGTTCAGGTAAAGCTCGGTATAACCGTGCATGGCGAACACGTCACTTTTGAGCAGAGCGAGCAGTCGCGGTGTGGACAGGTGGTTGCGCACGTCCGCCAGGCCAATGCGTGCGGGAATGCCGCAGTGGCGCGCGCAAGCGGCGAGCAACGTGGCCTTGGGCACACAGTAGCTTTCGCCGGCCGCCAGGGCGAAGCTGGCGCTCAAGGTGTTGGGGTCACGGCTGAAGGTATAGGGGTTGTAGCGAATGGCCTCGCGCACGGCGTAGTAAAGACTGACTGCCTGGTCACTTAAATCCGGGCGGGTTCCGCGGTGTTTCTCGGCGAACTCCACCACCACAGGGTGGTCACTATCGATGAAGCGGCTGGGACTCAAGTACGTATTCATGAGCTTGATCTCCGAGGGGAGCCTGGAGTTTAACCACCAGGCCTGCCAGAGAGATAACGACGATTCGGCCAAATGCCGGCGCCGGCTGATGGGTTGCCCAGTACACCTTGTTACACCCTGATCACCCGGCTTGTTCGGATGCCGACTAAGCTCCCTGGTGGTTTCGCCCCTGGTTCACGGAGGATTGAATATGCTGTTGTTGTGGATACTGGTGCTGGTGGTCGGCATTGCCTACCTGGCACACCGCCGTACTGCCCCCCTGCCCGCCCTGGGTGTGGTCGCCGTCTACCTGCTGGCGATGGGCGCCTGGAGCCACGCACCGGGTTGGCTGCTGCTGATCTTCTGGGTACTCCTGGCCGTGGTGGCCGCGCCTTTGCTGCTGCCTGACCTGCGCCGCCAATACTTCACCAAGCCGCTGTTCAGCTGGTTCCAGAAAGTGCTGCCGCCGATGTCCGAGACCGAGCGCGATGCGATTGATGCCGGTACCGTGTGGTGGGACGGCGAGCTGTTCAGTGGCCGCCCGGACTGGGACAAATTGCTGGCCTACCCCAAGGCGCAGTTGACCGAGGAAGAGCAGGCGTTCATCGACGGCCCCACCGAAGAACTCTGCGCCATGGTCAGCGACTGGGAAATCGGCCAGGCCATGGACCTGCCGCCGCAAGCCTGGGAACACATCAAGACCCATGGCTTCTTCGCCCTGATCATTCCCAAGGAGTACGGTGGCAAGGGCTTCTCCGCCTATGCCCACTCCCAGGTCGCCATGAAACTCGCGACCCGCAGCGGTGACCTGGCCTCCACCGTGATGGTCCCCAACTCCCTCGGCCCCGCCGAACTGCTGCTGCACTACGGCACCGAGGAACAGCGCAATCATTACCTGCCGCGCCTGGCCCGTGGCGACGACATCCCGTGCTTCGCCCTCACCGGCCCGCTGGCCGGCTCCGATGCGGGCGCCATGCCCGACACCGGGGTGATCTGCAAAGGGGAATGGGAAGGCAAGGAAACCCTCGGCCTGCGCCTGAACTGGGAAAAGCGCTACATCACCCTCGGCCCGGTCGCGACCCTGCTCGGTCTGGCCTTCAAGGCTCATGACCCAGACCACCTGCTGGGTGAGGAAGAGGACCTGGGCATCAGCCTCGCGTTGATTCCTACCGACACCCCTGGCGTGGAAATCGGCCGTCGTCACCTGCCGCTTGGCGCCGCCTTCATGAACGGCCCCAACTCCGGCAAGGATGTGTTCATCCCCCTGGAATACCTGATTGGTGGCCAGGAAATGCTCGGCAAGGGCTGGATGATGCTGATGAACTGCCTGTCGGTCGGCCGTTCGATCTCGCTGCCCGCCGTCGGCACCGGCGCCGCCAAGTTCACCAGCCTGGTGACCGGCCAATACGCCCAGGTGCGCGAACAGTTCAACGTACCGCTGTCGGCCTTCGAAGGCATCCAGGAAGCCCTGGCACGCATCGGTGGCAACGCCTGGCTGATGGACAGCGCGCGCATGCTCACCGCCAACGCCGTGGACCTGGGCGAGAAGCCGTCGGTGTTGTCGGCGATCCTCAAGTATCACCTGACCGAACGCGGCCGTGAGTGCATCAGCCACGCCATGGACGTGCACGGCGGCAAGGGCATCATCATGGGCCCCAACAACTACCTGGGCCGCAACTGGCAGGGCGCACCGATCTTCATCACCGTGGAAGGCGCGAATATCCTTTCGCGTAACCTGATGATCTTCGGCCAGGGCGCGATTCGCTGCCACCCCTTCGTGCTCAAGGAAATGGCCCTGGCCGGCCGCGAAGACCATGACCAGGCGTTGAAGGAATTTGACGGCCTGCTGATGCAACACATCGGCTTCGCCGTCAGCAACGCCGCCAGCACCCTGGTGCTGAACCTGGGCTTCGGGCACTTCGAAAAAGCCCCGGGCAACCGTTTGAGCCAGGGCTACTTCCGTGCCCTGAACCGCCAGGCGGCTGCGTTTGCCCTGCTGGCCGACCTGAGCATGATGTTGCTGGGTGGCGAGCTCAAGCGCCGCGAACGCCTGTCCGCTCGCCTGGGTGATGTGCTCAGCCACATGTACCTGGCGTCGGCGGCGCTCAAGCGTTATCACGACCTGGACTCGCCGGACCATCTGGAGCCGCTGTTTGCCTGGGCCATGGAAGAAAGCCTGGGCGAATCGGAACGCGCATTGGATGAGCTGCTGAGCAACTTCCCGAACAAGGTGCTGGGCTGCCTGTTGCGGGTGATCGTGTTCCCGTTCGGGCGTCGTCATACCGGGCCGTCCGACGCTCTGGATGCCGAAGTGGCAGCCGTGATCGGCCGCGCCAAAGGCGACCCGACCCTGGAAGAATTGCTGGCCGGCTGTTATCGCCCGCAATCAGCAGAAGATCCCGTGGGCGCCCTGCAACATGCCTACGACCTGCTCGGTGCCAGTCACCCCTTGCAGAAAAAACTCCACAGCGCGCTCAAAAGCGGCCAGGTCAAGCCGGCTGCCGGCGAGCATGCCATCGACGCGGCCCTGCAGGCCGGCGTGCTGCAACCGGCCGAGGCACAAACCTTGCGCGATGCCGAGGCTGCGCGACGCAAGGTGATCGACGTGGATGATTTCAGCAAGGAAGAGCTGATGCAGGCAGAAGGTAAAGTCCGCTGAGTCGAGCGGTCATATAAAAACGGGCGCGAGAGGCTTATACTCTCGCGCCCGTTTTTGCTTTAGAGGCCTTATCTCGTGTCCAACGTCGTTGCCGATCATCTTGTCTTGCTCGACCACTTGCGCAGCATCCTGGTTGCCGTCGGCGAAGCCGAACAGGTACCCGAGGAAAGCCACTCGCTGTTCCTGGAGCGTTTCGACGAACTGCGCGCCCTGTTGCCAATCGACCCGATCGAAAGCCAGTACCTGGGCCAGGACCTGATGAGCCAGGTCATCCTGCGCTACCCGCAAATCGCCCACCTGGTGCCCCGTGACCTGCTGTGGTTCTTTGGCGGCGACTGCCTGCACTTCATGCCCGACGAAGAACTGGACCTGTACCAGGCCCTGGAAGAACGTCGCTATGAAGCCGAACAGAACGACGAACCGTTCGACTGGAACCAGGAAAAACAGCTGCTGGCGATGCCTCAGGACCAGAGCAAGCACTGACAACTATGCTCGTTCCTACGCTCTGCGTGGGAACCTATCCTGTGACGCTCTGCGTCACCCGTGCACAGGCATAAAGGCAGGACGCGGAGCGCCCAGGTGGCATTCCCACGCAGAGCGTGGGAACGAGCAACCGCGCTCCTACCGTCGGCGCAGCGTGGGCTCCCTGGCCATGCACTCCACCAGATAATCGATAAACACCCGCAACTTCGGCGGCAGGTAACGTGTGGGCGAATGCAGCAACCACGCCTCGCCATGGTACGACGCAATAAAATCCCACCCCGGCAACACCTGCACCAAATCTCCTGCTTCCAATGCGTGCCGCGCGGTGAAATACGGCAAGCTGGCAATCCCGACATGCTGCAACGCAGCCTCCAGTCGCACCCCGGTGTGGTTCGCCGCATACCGGCCGCGTACGCCGACCGTTACCGCCTTGCCAGCCTGGCGAAACTTCCAGCGTGAATCTCCCGGTGTCTCACCCAGATAGATGCAACTGTGCCCGAGCAGATCATGGGGATGGCTCGGTGTACCGTGCTCGGCCAAGTACTGTGGCGTCGCGCACAGCAAATGTTCGATGGGCAACAGTTGGCGCCCGACCAAACCTGGCGGTGGGCTGTCGGTGATGCGGATGCTCAAGTCGACGTTGTCGTCGATCAAATCTACATGCCTGTCTTCCAGGATCAATTGCACATCCACCTTGGGATAGCGCCGCAAAAATTCCGGCATATGCGGGTGCACCACAAATCGCCCCACCGCCTTGGGCACACTGACCCGCACCAGCCCCTCGGCTTCATGGGTAAATTGCCCACTGATTTCCATCACCGAGCGCGCCGCGTTGACCATCTCCTGGCAACGCTTGAATACCTCCTCGCCGCCCTCGCTCAAGCGCAGCTTGCGCGTGGTGCGTTGCAGCAGGCGCGTGGCCAGGGCTTGCTCCAGGCGCGAAATACTGCGGCTCACCGCCGAAGGGGAGACGCTGAGTTGCCGCGCCGCTTCGGAGAAGCTGCCGGTTTCCACGACCTTGACGAAAATCGCCATTTCACCCAATAGCGGCAAAGGAAGATTGATGCTCATGACGCACAGGTCCATTGATAATTGAGCGGATTATCACCCATCTGCGCACTATTTATACTGCCCACAGAACCCTGATGCGGATGTAGATGATGACCGAGCGCCTGTTTTTTACCCACGACCACCTGACGGCCGAGCTGGAAGTGCTCAGTTGCACCCCGTACGAAGAGCAATTCGCCGTGATTGTGCAGTCGACCATTTTCCATCCCCAAGGCGGAGGCCAGCCGTCCGACACCGGCTGGCTCGGCGACAGCCAGGTGCTGCGAGTCATGCAGGAAGGCGAACAGGTGGTGCACTACGTCGACCGACCTCTGGAGCCCGGCCTCGTCGTTGCACGAGTCGACGCACAGCGGCGCGCCTTGCATACGCGTCTGCATTCGGCGGGGCACTTGATTGGCAATGCCGGCGAACGCCTGGGCTGGATGCCCATCAAGGCCCACCATTGGCCGGGCGAAGGCAAGATCACTTTTATCCGTGGCGAGACCGCGCAAGACATGGATGCGCAGGCGCTCCAGCAGTGGGTCAACACATGGATCGCCGCCGACTATTCCCGCCATATGACGCTGGAAGACGGCACCCGCGAAGTCGGCTTCGGTGAGTTGCCGGCTTACGCCTGTGGCGGCACGCATGTTCAAGCGTTGAGCGAACTGGGCCAGGTAACGATCCTGGCGCTATCGGAGAAAAAAGGCGCGCTGTCAGTACGCTACAGCCTCGCTGACACCCTGACACTGTAGGAGCGAGCTTGCTCGCGAAGAACGTCAACGATAACGCGAGCAGTCAGGTTGCACGCGGTGCCTGTGAGTTTTTCGCGAGCAAGCTCGCTCCTACAGGGCCACGCTCGGCTGGTCCGATTCATTGATGAACGACTTCAACGTCGACACCGTCGCCGCCGGGTCACGCGGGTCGCTGATCGCACGAAAATTCGTCAACATGGTGTTGGCCGCCAACTCCACCGACACATACCCACGCTGGCGACTGTCGAAAAACTTCACATGCGGGTTGAGCGGCATGATCTTCATGAACGCGTCGTAGGGAGGGCCATCTGAGGTGACCGACGAGCCGACGAACTCGGTGGCGACCACCGCCGAGTCTGGCCTGTCGGCGTCGAGATGCAGGTCGGTGGCCCAGAACGAATGTATATCCCCTCCCCAGAACACCGGGTTCTTCACGCGATTGCGCACGATCGACGCCAGCATCCGTGAGCGGTTCGCCATGTAGCCATCCCAACCATCGGTCCAGCGGCCAAGCTTATGGTTGGTCAAGTCACGCTGCATCAGCGGCGCCACCAGCAAATCCTGGGCGATGACATTCCACTGCGCACTGGACTGGGCAAACCCCTGGTCCAGCCAAGACTCTTGCTGCCAGCCGAGCAACGTGCGGCCAGGGTCACGCAGGCCGTTGCAAGGGGTGGTGACAATATGCCCTTGGTGGCTGCCATTGGCCGCGATGCAGGGTTGCTCGGAACGGTACTGGCGACCGTCGAGCACATGAAAACGCGCGAGCCGCCCATAGTCCAGGCGCCGGTAGATGCGCATGTCCGGCCCCTTCGGCACGCTGCTGGCACGCAGGGGCATGTGTTCGTAAAACGCCTGGTACGCCGCAGCCCGTTGCTTGAGAAACTGCGCCACCGCCACCTTCGGGTCCTGGGACCAGCGGTTGGCGTAGTCATTCTGTACTTCGTGATCGTCCCAGGTTACGACGCTGGGAGCCGCGGCGTGCAGGGCCTGCAGGTCTGGATCAGTCTTGTACAGTGCGTAGCGGTTGCGGTAATCACTCAGGCTTTGCGCATTGCCGCTGCCGTGAGAACGAAACACCTTGCCCGACTCCGCAGCATAGGAACTGTCGTAAATATAATCACCGAGGAAAAACACCAGGTCCGGCTGCTCGGCGGCAAGGTGTCGGTAGGCGCTGAAATAGCCACGTTCCCAGTGCGAGCAGGACACAAACCCCAGCCGGGCCGAGGCCATGGCCTGCAGCGGCGGCATCGTGCGCGACTGGCCCACCGGGCTCTGCGCACCGAGCCCTTCAAACTGGTACCAATACGGCCGATCCGCCGCCAGCCCCGCCACTTCGACATGCACTGCGTGAGCAAAACGGGGCGTCGCCAGTACTTCGCCCTGCTTCACAATGCGCGTCATCGCCGCATCGCTGGCCACCCGCCAACGCAGCGGCACCGAGCGACTCAGGCCGCCACGGCCATCCGCGGCGTTGAACAACGGCGCCAGGCGCGTCCAGATCACAAAGCCATCTGGCAACGGGTCACCGGAAGCCACGCCGAGGGTGAACGGATAATCCACCCCGGCACTGCGCGCAAACGGGCTGAGAATCGAAAACGCGGTAGCGACCGCCAGCCCGCCAAGGACCCGGCGCCGGCCGTGGTCCACTTCGCCGCTCACAGGCAGCGCTCCCAGTCGTCGCGCACGGTGGCAAACCCGAGCAAGTCCTCATACACGCCGTTCTTTAAAAACGCCTGGCGCATGCAGCCTTCATAACGCAGGCCGATCTTTTCCATGACCCGCGCCGATTCCTTGTTGCGCGCGAAACACTGGCTGCCCACGCGCTGCAACCCTAGCGCCTCGAACCCGAAATCCATCACCGCGCTCGCCGCTTCAGCCGCATATCCCTGGTTACGGCAGTGCGCCGCCACCCAGCCACCCAAGTGCCCATAGTGATGGCGAGCGTTGATGCGCAGGCTGACCATGCCGACCAATTCGTCGGTGCCGCGCACATGCATCCCCAGGTTCAGCAGCTCACCGGTGCGGTACTTGTCAGCGATCCCCGCAATAAAATCCTGCGCGGTTTCCAAGGTGTAGGGCGATGGAATGTTCGCCGTGTTGTCGGCAATTTTCGGCCCGTTGGCAAGCGTGAAAAGCACCTGCGCCTGATGCATTTGCAGGGCGCGCAACAGCAGTCGCGGGGTCGTCAATTGAGGCAGTGCAGTGGGCATGGGAGCCGGCTCTCAAGATAAATTTCTCAAGCATGGATGCCCCGAGTGTCAGTTTCATTACGCCCGAAAACTGACCGGTAAGTTTTCTGAAAGACGCGTCCTAGAGCCTCCAAACGGTCAATTAAAGTTAACCAATCGGTCATTTTTGGCTGTTAGCGTTTTGCCCCTAATTCAATGACGGGGTAACGGAATGAGAACCTGGGACGAACCCAAGAAACGCAAGGCGCACATCGAGCTGATCCCGATGATCGACGTGATGATGTTCCTGCTGGTGTTTTTCGTACTGGTGAGCCTGAACGTGATTCCCGCGCTCGGCATGAAGACCCAATTGCCCAGCGCCAGCAGTTCGCAGCAGCTCAAGCCGCAAAACAAATTCATCCTCACCCTGGGCCTGGAAGGCCAGTTGCAACTGGACGGCAAGGACCTGACGGTGGAGGCCCTGGTGCCGGCGCTGAAGGCTGCCGAAAAGCCCGATACCAAGTCGACGATCATCGTCAACAGCGACAAAGGCGTGGAGGTTTCGCGCCTAGTGGAAGTGATGGACACCCTGCGCCTGGGTGGCTTCACCTCCGTGTCCATCGCCACGCGTAAGTCCTGATCATGTACGTTCTGTTTCGTGCGCGTCAGCTGCTGGGCAGTGTTCCGGCCCTGATCGCCCTGGTGCTGATTGCACTGGGTATCCAGTCCCAGACGTTGAAGGTCGAGCCGGTGTATGACGAGTCGGCGGTCGAATTGGCCTTGGTTGAGCCGGAACCGGAAGTCATACCGGAACCGGTGGTGGAGCAAGAACCGCCACCGCCGGTGATCGAAGAGGAAGAGGCCGAGCCGGCGCCCCCGCCGCCACCGCCCAAGCCGCTGCCAAAACCCGAACCCAAGCCAAAGCCAAAACCTGTGCCCAAGCCTGCGCCCGTGGTCGCCAAGCCCGTGCCGACGCCGCCACCGGTGGCCGCCAAGCCAGCCCCGGCCGCCGTCACCCAAGCGGCACCGACGTCTGCCCCACCGGCGCCACCGAAGGTCGATGGCCAGGCCCTGGAAAGCGGTTACCTCAAAGGCTTGCGCAACGAACTGGACACCTACAAGCAGTACCCCACCGGGCGCCAGGCGTCCCTCGAACGCCCGAGCGGCGAGGTGGTGGTGTGGCTGTTGGTAGACCGTCAGGGCCGCGTCCTCGACTCAGGTTTACAAACCCAGGCCTCGAGCATGTTGCTCAACCGGGCAGCCACCAACAGCTTGCGTCGCATCAAGCAAGTCAAACCGTTCCCCGAGCAAGCCTTCGGGGGGCGCAATGAGCAGCGCTTCACCGCCACCTTCAACTACAGCGTGCAATAAGCACCCGACACCAGGACGACAGTGATGAAGTTCACCCGTATTCATCTGGCACTTGTGGCCGCGACCAGCATGAGCCAGGGACTGGTCATGGCAGAGACCAGCGACAGTGATGTCGGCACCATTGGGGTACAAGGCAAGGCGACCGCCGGGGGCGGTTACATGGTGCCGGAGGAAAGCATCAAGGGCCGCTCCACAGTGACCAAGGAAGCACTGGATAAACAGGCGGCCACCGGCAATGCCATCGACAAACTCAAGTACACCCCAGGCTTGAACATCTCCAGTGAAGACAACACCGGCCTGTCGGGCTTTCGCTTCACCATGCGCGGCATGAACTCCGACCAGGTGGGCATGTCGGTGGACGGCATGCCGATCAACGACTCCGGCAACTACGCGCTGTACTCCAACCTGCTGGGCGACCCGGAAAACATTGACCAGATCTTCGTCACCCAGGGCGCTTCGGAATCCGACGGCCCGCACATTGGTTCCAGCGGCGGCAACATTGGCATCGTGACCATTCGCCCGACCAAGGAAACCGGCGCCTTCGTCAAACAGGTCGTCGGCAGCAATGCCACGCGCAAGACTTTTGCCCGCCTCAATACCGGCGAAATCAACGGCCTGAGCAACTGGCTGTCGGTGTCCCATACCGAAGGTGAGATGTGGCGCGGTTCGGGCGCGGTACGCGCGGACAAGGTGGAGTGGAACAGCTTTTTCGACGCTGGCAATGGCAACACCGCCAACCTGATCCTCAAGTACCACGAGCAGGACAACAACAGTTACAGCCAGTTGACCAAGGCGCAGTTCCAGCAATATGGCCGCAAGTACGACCCTTATCCGGCAACACCCAGCGTGGGCAGCAACGGCAAGTACAACAGCTATTACGCCCTGGCGCAGAACCCGTTCCAGACGTTCACCGCCGTGCTCAACACCCAGTTCAAACTGGCCGATAACCTCGCACTGTCGGTGATCCCGTATTACTACTGGGGCAATGGCAGCGGCGTCGGTTCATCCAGCTATGCCCTCAACCGTGGCTCCAACCAGGGCGGTGTGTTCGACCTCGGCAACCTGCCCACGGCCGCCCAATACAACGCCGACGGCACACCCAACAGCGGCGTGTACTACCGCCCTTCACGCACGCAAACCTGGCGTCCGGGCATCACCACCAAACTGACCTGGGACCTTGGCGACCACAGCCTGCAATTCGGTTACTGGTACGAGCGCGCACGCCAAAGCCAGACCCAGCCGTTCATTCCGCTCAAGAGCAACGGCAAGCCAGTGGATACCTGGCCAGATTCCAACAGCGCCATCGTCGATGCCAACGGCAACACCGTGCAGGGTCGCGACCGTTTCACCGTGACGCCAGCGCAAAAGGTCTGGGCCCAGGACACCTGGTACATCAACCCGGACTGGACCCTCATCGCAGGCCTGGCCTACATGAACGTCGAGCGTGAAGGCACCAACCACGGCAGCCTCAACGAACGCCCGGAAAAACGTAACCAGACCTACAACAAACTGCTGCCCAACGCCGGCCTGAAATACCAGCTGGACGAGCGTGACCAGTTGTTCTACAGCCTGTCGCGCAACATGCGGGTACCGCAGAACTACGTGCTCTACGACAAAGGCGCCGGCTCGATCGACGCCGAACCGGAAACCAGCTGGAACCATGAACTGGGCTGGCGCTACAGCGGCGACGACATGAACCTGGCCGCCACCCTGTTCTACATGGACTTCAAGAACCGCCAGGTTTCGTCCCGGGACATCAACGGTGACTTTGCCGACATCAACGCCGGCTCCGTGGTCAACAAAGGCCTGGAGCTGGAGTGGAGCGGCCAGTTGCCCCACCACTTCAATTACTACACCTCCTACACCTACACCAAGGCCGAGCAGCAGGATGACCTGACCGTCTACAACGCCGGCAAACCCATCGTGCTGCCCACCAGTGGCAAGCAGTTCGCCAACGTGCCCAAGAACATGCTGGCGGCCAACATCGGGTATGACGACGGGCGCTTCTACGGCACCTTCGGTGGCAAGTACACCAGCAAGCTCTACGGCGACCTGACCAACGACGAGGCGATTTCCGGTCGCACCGTGTTCAACCTCGGCGCCGGTATTTACCTGCCGGTGGACAAGAAAGTGGTCAAGGACGCGACCCTGCGCCTGAACGTCGACAACCTGTTCGACAAGAAATACCTGGACGGCGTGTACACCACCAAGACCAACGCGGCCAGCTACAGCGGTTTCCGCGATGGCGACCCTGCGTACATCGTCGGCCTGGACCGTACCGTCACGGTTTCGCTGGAAGCGAATTTCTAAGACTCACCCCAAGAGGAACACCATCATGGATATGAACCTGCTCCACGACGTCACTTTCTATGTGATGTACGCGGCGATGGCCATTGCGATCTTCATCGCCATCGAACGCGGTATCTACTTCGCCTACGTACGCCGCCAGGCACGCGCATTGATCGACGCCCTGGGCGCCAATGTGCACAGCGAGCGTGACCTGCCGGACAACCTGACCCGTCGCGACAGCCTGCCGCTGAACATGATCTTGCCGGTGCTGGCCCAGAAGGCGACCCACGGTTCGCGCAAGGACCTGGACGACGAAATCGATACCCAATACCTGAAGACCCGCGCCCCACTGGCCCGCAGCCTGTGGATCATCGAGACCATCACCACCGCCGCCCCGCTGCTGGGCCTGCTGGGCACCATTCTCGGCATCATCGACACCTTCAAGGCGCTGGCCACCGCGGGCGTATCGGACCCAGGGCAGATTTCCGGTGGTATCGGGACGGCCTTGTTTGCCACGGGATTAGGTATCGCCATCGCGCTGTTCTGCGTGGTGTTCCACAACTTCTTCCAGGACAGCCTGGAGCGCATCAACGACCAGTTGAAGATCCTGTTGATCCGCGCCGCCACCGGCGCCCGCGCACAGGATGAAGTGACTCATCGCGTGCCCACCCCGCTGCACAGCCGCACAGCCTGACCTGCAGGGCGGGCGCCTTGGGCGCTCGCCTTTACCTTTGGTGCGATGAGACGCTTATGTCCCTTTCGATAAAGTTGCGTATTGCCGGCCTGACCGGCTTGCTCCTCAGTCCGCTGGCCCAGGCGGACTTTTCCATTCCAGGTTTTGAATTGGTGCATACCGTGCCTGTGGACACCGCCCTGGGCACCGACGATTTGCGCCAGCCCGGCCCGGTATGGATCGAGCTGTTCGACGGCGCCAAAAGCCACATTGATATCGGCCAGTTCTACGCCGCGGACCACCCTGGCTCGGTGATGAACAGCGTGCTTGAACACCTGGAAGCCGCCGGCAAACGCGGCGTGAAGATTCGTTTCCTGCTCGAAGAAAAAGGCATCAAGCTGTCGGATGCCGCCACCCTGGAACGCTTGCGCGCCATTCCCAACCTGACCTTGCGCGTGCTGCCCTACGGGCAACTGAGCGGCGGCATCATCCACGCCAAGTACCTGCTGGTGGATGGCAAGCAGGCGTTTGTCGGCAGTCAGAATTTTGACTGGCGCGCCCTGGAACATATCCACGAAACCGGGCTGCGGATCACTGACGAAACGGTGGTGGGCCAAGTGCAGGCGATCTTCGAGCAAGACTGGCAAGCCCAGGCCGCGCTGGCGGGTAAACAACCGGTGCCGCTACCCGCCAGCGGCCCAGCACCCGCACGTACCGGCAACTACCTGGTGGCCAGCCCGCAACGCTACAACCCGCCCGGCGTGGGCGACTCACAGCTGGAACTGCCGCGCCTGCTGGGCGAAGCCCAAAAAGAGGTGCGCGTGCAATTGCTCGACTACGCGCCGCTGTCCTACGGACCGGATCCAACCCGACCGTACTACGCGGTGATCGACAACGCCGTGCGCGCCGCCGCAGCCCGTGGCGTGTCGATCAAACTGATGGTGTCCAACTGGAATACCGACCCGCTGGAACTGCCCTATCTCAAGAGCCTGGCGGTGCTGCCCAATGTTGAGATCAAGATCGTCACCCTGCCCGAAGCCAAGCAAGGCTTTATCCCTTATGCGCGGGTGATACATAGCAAAACCATGGAGATCGACGGGCAAGTGGCGTGGGTAGGCACCAGCAATTGGTTGGGCGGCTACCTGGATAATTCACGCAATCTGGAGGTGGTGATGCGCAGTGAGGCGATGGCCAGGCGTGTAGGCCAGTTGCATGAACAACTGTGGGATGGGCCTTACGCTAGAGCCTTGAGCGTGACCCAAGAGTATCCCGCGCCCCACCCTGGCCAGCATTGACCTTGGGCACCTGAGTAATGGTAGTGTGTGGAAATGTTTCTGTCTCTTCCGTCAGAAACCTCCTACTCACTACCTGCAAAGGAATGCCTTCAACCATGCACTTTCCACTTAAGCAATTGGCGGTTGCCACCCTGTTCGCCGCCGGCCTTTCGGCCGTCGCCACGCCCGCATTCGCCAACATCAGCGCGGACCAGAGCACGGCAATCCTGAAGCAGTTCAACGAGACCTCGGTTACCGATTTCCGCGGTTTCCTCGGCACTCTGGCCCAGGGCGAGCTGGGCAAAGCGGCTGACACCGGCCCGGCTATCAGCGCGTTTGTGGGCAACAAACCCCTGAGCGCCGAGCAGCAGAACGAGATCAATCGCCTGCTGGGCATTTACACCCGCGTTAAATATGGCAAAGCCGCGCTCGAAACCTTGCGTGAACTGGTGGAAGTCCCGACGTTCAACGTAGACGGTCTGCCACAGTACAAAAACCCGGAATTCCTCAAGATTGCCGCAAAGATCGAGGCCCTGGCCAAGTCCTTCAACCTGAACTTCCGTAACGTCGACAACCGCGTATACGAAATTTCTCTGGAAGGCAGCGGTGATGAAGTCGTGGGTGTGCACGCCCATGCCGATGTGGTGCCCGTGACCCCGGAAAACTGGGTGCTGCAAGACGGTACCAAACTCGACCCGTTCAAGGTCACGCTGATTGGCGACCGCATGTATGGCCGCGGGACCGAGGATGACAAGAACGGCATCGTGGTGGCGATGTACGCCATGAAAGTGATCAAGGAAGAAAAACTGCCACTGGCGCGCACGTTCAAACTGCTGGTAGACACCACTGAAGAAACCGCCGGTGATGCCATTCCTTACTACTTCGAACGCAACCCCGTGCCGCAATACAACTTGGCGCTGGATGGCGGTTACCCGGTGGTGATCGCCGAAAAAGGCTCGGGTACCGTGATGGCCACCTTCCCGGTGCGCAAGGGCGAAGGCAAAGGCGCAGAAATCATCGCGATGACCGGCGGCAAGGCGAACAACCAGATTCCATCGGCCTCGGTGGCCACGCTGGTCAGCGACACCCCCGCCGAACTGGCCGCCAGCCTGCAACAGGCCGGTGCCGACTATGCCAAGCGCAACGGTGGCGACTTCCAGGTGACGGCCAAGGTCGATGGCAAGGATGTCAAACTCACGGTTACCGGCGTATCCGCTCACTCTTCCGAGCCTGAAACCGGGGTCAACCCGGTGGCGCGCATGCTGGACCTGATCCACAGCCTCGACGGCAAGGTCGCCCTCCAGCACAACCACATCACCGATGCCGCGCGCTATGCCGCCGACAACTGGGGCCTGGATTACCTGGGCGGCAAATTGGGTGTGGGCTACGCGGATGATTTCATGGGGCCGTTGACCACCTCGCTGACGTTTGTGGGGCAGGATGACAAAGCCTTCAAACTGGCCGTGAACCTGCGCGCACCGAAAGGTAAAACCCCGGAGGCGCTCAAGGCGCAAATCGAGCAGAAGCTGAACGCCTGGGACAAGAACGCCAAGGTCAACGTGAGCTTCACTTACTCGCTGGACACGCCGATGTACCGCAACCCTGAAGGCGAATGGGTAAAAGCCTTGCTGGCAGTGGCCACTGAAAACCTGGGCATGGCGCACAAATTCGGCACCTCGGCCGGCGCAACCTCGGTGCACGACCTGCCCAACGGCGTGCAATTCGGCCTGGCCCGCCCGGAAGAGAAGTACACCGGGCACACTGACAGTGAGTTCAAGACGGTTGAACAGTTCTTGCTGGACCTGCAGATCGTCACCGAAATGATGGGCCGCGTCGGGCAGTTGCCGAAGCTCTGACCCATCTGGTACCCAAGCGAGGCTGCGAAGGCAGCGGCACAGGCATCCTCTTCAGCGCCTGAACCACCGCTTTCGCAGCCTCGCTAAAGCTCGACAGCTCCTACAGGAGATCGGCGGTGTGGGTGAGATCTCGCTTTGCAGGGCCATCGCGTCAAACACGACTCGGCAACAATGACAGCTCTTCAGCCTTGCAACATCAGCATGTCTTCAAAGAACCCCCCCACCGGCTCAGTGGGATGGCACAGCTGGATCTCCAATACCCAGGCCATTTCACTCGGTGGGATCTCCAGGTCAGCCAACTCCTTGCTTTCGAACAATGCATGGGGAAAGTCCGCAAGGCGGTGCCCCGCCAGGTTGCGCGCCAGCCTCCAGCCCTTTGACGCAGCGCTGTGCTCGGCGAAGTCGTAGAGCTCACGCCCGGTCAGACCACGCAGCCACGCCTGGCGTGTTTCATCGAAGACTTCATGCAAGGCCGTCGTACAGGCCTGGTGCAACGGCGCGTCGCCGAACACAAACGTATCGCCATAGTCCCCTTCGTAGCCATCCCACACCGGGCCAAGATCGACCACGGCAATGTCATTAGCACGCAGCCTGCGCTGGCGATCTATGCCCTCGCGCGGAGGGCGAACAGTGTCGGCGCCAAAACGAATGTAGGTCGGATGCCAAGTGTGCGAAGCGCCCATGGCCTGCAGTTGCCTCGCGGCCATCTCAAGGGCCTCGCCGGTGGTCATGCCGACTTTCAACTGGCTGGCAATCGCCGCCAGGGCACGTATGGATTTTTCCCGCGCCGCCAGCATGCCGTCCAAGGAATAACGCGGGCCGACTTTCTCCCACACCGGGTCAAACGATAGGGAGACTGCTCCAGCACTTGACCGACCACTGGCGACAAACGCCTCCGCGATAAACCGGTGGCTGGGCAACCCCGCTTCAAGGCAGTGGATGCGTACCTGGCCGAGCATTGCACCGTTGCCGCACGCATAGACCTGGGCCTGTTCCCACTGATGCCCATGACTCATTGCAACCTCCTGAACCCTGCCCTCGGAGGACCGCACGGGATGCCAGCGAAAACGGGGATGCTCAAGCATCAGGTGGTCGAGGAAAGCGCTGTCATAAAAGTCTGCCGATTGCGCGCCGCCCCAATACAACGTCACGTCGACATCGCGCTTGAGCGCGGTCAGCAAGATAGGCTTGATGCCCGCGTAACCAGTACCCGTAGCGAATAGCACCACGGGCGCCGCCTCATCGTCCTGCCAGGTACAGGCACCAAACGGCCCTTCCACGTGCAGACGCTCACCCACGGCGAGACCACCCAGGATACCCTCGGAAAAATACCCGCCACTCACCCGGCGAATCTGGAAGACCAAGCGCCCATCGTCCTCATCGGGCAGGTTGGCAATCGAGAAGCAGCGCGTGTCACCGTCCGCCAGGTGGAACTTGAGGTATTGGCCAGCCCGCACCGCCACTGGGGTTTCGGGCATCAATACCAACTCGATCACATCGGGGCCTAGCGCACGCTTGCTGTGAACCTGCGCCGCCACTACCAGCGCGGGGGTATCCAGCGACCAGCCGGGAATATGCAGGCGCATGTCGCCACAGGCGTGGCTCTGGCATAACAACATCTCATTGGCTGCCAAAGGATAAGAAGGCTGCGACGCACCCGGCACCAGGCGTTTGGCCCGGTACGCACCTTCGGCGACCACCACCTTGCACGAACCGCAGGCGCCACGGCGGCAGGAGAACGGCACGGCCAGGCCACTGGCGAGCATGGCGTCGAGCAACAATTCGTCACCAGCCTCAAAGGTTTTCCCCGAGGGCGACAGTTCGATGACATGACGTGTATTCATAACAACCTCGGGCTAAGTAAGGCTTGATTGTTGCGCTAGACTAGGCCCATTAAAACCTCCAGATTTGGATACTTCAGATGGTCCAGATGCGTAAATGGCGTCCACTGCTCCGGCTTGAAGAAGGTGCAAGCCAGGCGACTTACCGCAAGATCGCCGAAGGCTTGGTCAATGCCATCCTCGAAGGCCGCCTGCCGCCCGGGACGTTACTGCCGGGCACGCGGGAAATGGCACACTTGCTCGACGTCAACCGCAAGACGGTGATCCTGGCCTACGAAGAAGCCATGACCAAGGGCTGGCTGACCAGCGAGCCGCGCCGTGGCACCTTCGTCAATGTAAAGCTGACACTCAAACACCTGCCCAGCGTTACGCAACCGTCATTCGCGCCGCCGTTACTGGAGCAACCGCTGGTACCCTATTTCACCCATAATGCCCAAGTGGTCGCTCTACAGCATCGGCGCGATGCGCTGTTTTTCGACAACGGCACCAGCGACCACCGCCTGCTGCCCCAGGCAGTTCTGCACCGTTACTATCGCCATGCACTGCGCAACAGCTTTGCCTCCAATACCGTGCGCTACGGCAGCGAAGGCACCGGCTATCACTTGCGCTGCGCCCTGGCCGAAATGCTGCGCAACAACCGTGGGCTGACGGTCACTGCCGAAAATATCTGCCTGACCCAGGGCACCCAGATGTCCCTGTTCCTGAGCGCCAGCCTGCTGCTCAAGCCCGGCGACGTGGTCCTGGTGGAACGTCTGAGCTACCCACCGGCATGGGAAATTTTCCGCAAGCTCGGGGCGAAGTTGGTCACGGTCGACATTGATGATGAAGGTTGCCGCACCGACCAGATCGAGCGCTTATGCCGTGAGCACAAGGTGCGCATGATTTACCTCACGCCTCATCACCAATTCCCCACCACCGTGAGCTTGCACGCTGCACGCCGGCAGCACTTGCTGACGTTGGCCGCGCTGCATGACTTCTGCATTATCGAAGAGGACTACGACCACGAATACCATTTCAGTGGCCGCCCTTACCTGCCGCTGGCCAGTGACCGCGCCCAACGCCATGTGCTCTACATCGGCTCGTTGTCCAAGGTGCTGGGCTCGACGTTCCGCTGCAGCTATATCGTGGCGCCCACCTCTGTGATTGAAGCCCTGCAACGCAATGCCGCGCTGATGCTGGGCGATACCGACGCGGTCGCTCAAGCCATGCTGGCAGACCTGATCAATGAGGGGGAGTTGAAGAAGCATTTGCGCCGCGTGTCGAAAGAATATCGGGCGCGCCGCACGGTATTGCAAGATTGCCTGGATCAGGCGTTTGGTGCTCGCATACAAGTGCGCGAGCCCGAGGGTGGTTTGGCGCTATGGGTACGTTTCGAGGAAGAAATAGACGTCGATAAGTTGGCAAGCACTGCACTGGACCACGGCGTTGTGGTGCGCAGTGGTCGTCAGTTTTCCCCCAACGACCAACCGGTAAACGCGCTGCGCCTGGGCTTTGCCTCCCTCGACCGGGACGAAATCCAGCAAGCCACTCAGCGCCTGGCCCGGGCGATGAACGCCATGGGCAGGCGCTGAAAAACTTACCCTGCGGCCCCTAGAAATGGCAGCGCCAGGTACAACTTGATCACCACCGCGTTAGCGATATCGATGAAGAACGCGCCCACCATCGGCACCACCAGAAACGCGATCTGCGAAGGCCCGAAGCGCTGCGTCACCGCCTGCATATTGGCAATCGCCGTAGGCGTGGCGCCTAGCCCGAAGCCGCAATGGCCTGCCGCCAGCACCGCCGCATCGTAGTTGCGGCCCATCACCCGGAACGTCACGAAAATCGCGAACAGCGCCATCAGCAATGCCTGTGCGGCCAGCAGAACGACAATGGGCAAAGCCAGTGCCGCCAAGTCCCAGAGCTTGAGTGACATCAGCGCCATCGCCAGGAACAACGACAAACTGACATTGCCCAGCACCGAGACTTCGCGTTCGAACACCTGATGCCAGCCGAGCATCGACAGCCCATTGCGCAGCACCACACCGACGAACAATACGCACACGAACGTCGGCAGTTCGAAAGCGGTGCCTTGGATGGCGGCATTCAACAAGTTGCCGCCCTGCAGGCTGATCGCCACCAGCGCCAGGGTCTCGATAAACGAAAACGCGGTGATCAGGCGCTCTTCGTTCGGTTGCTCGAACCCCTTGGCCAGGCTCGATTGCGGTTGCCCAATACCTGGAACCTCGACCCGCTTGATCAGAAAACGCGCCACGGGCCCGCCGATCAGTCCACCGAGCACCAGGCCAAAGGTCGCCGAGGCAATCGCCAATTCAGACGCAGACGCCACGCCATACTGCTCACTGAACACCGCGCCCCAAGCCGCACCGGTGCCATGCCCACCGGACAAGGTCACCGAGCCCGCAAGCAGGCCCATCAATGGGTCAAGCCCGAGCGCCGAGGCCAGCGCGATACCCATGGCGTTTTGCACCACCAGCAAGCCCGTTACCACCAGCAGAAACACCGCCAGGATCCGCCCGCCTTTCTTCAGGCTGGCAAAATCGGCGTTCAAACCGATAGTGGCAAAGAACGCCAGCATCAACGGGGTTTGCAATGAAGGATCGAAGCGTACTTCGATATCGGCAAACGCGCGCAACGCCAGGAGCAGCATGGCGACCAACAGGCCACCGGCTACTGGTTCCGGAATGTTGTAGGTACGTAAGAAGCCGATGCGAGCCACAAGCCCGCGCCCCAGCAATAGCACCAGTGAAGCGGCAACGAGGGTTGAATAGAAATCGAGTTGAAGCATCCGGTCAGTTCTCTGAAGTGGACAAGGAGAATGGGTGGCCAGAGTAGAGAGCACAGGGCGAAAAGGTATCGCCCCCACAAAAAACACAGACTTTCCCTACAAGCCTCACAATAATAACCTACAACCGCCTGCACCTCGCCCCTCCAGAGATAAGCAGAGTAGACTTACCGACGACGCCTTCGCAGCAGAGGCCAGTTGGAGGCGATCTCCCCCGGCTCAGCGTCACGCCCTGCGATTCGCACCAGGTCTGGAAACTCAAGCAACAGGGCACGATTGCCCCGGCCAATGTGCTCCATCACGGCCAGGGTAATGTTTTCACGCACCATGCCCGTCGAAACGTAATACATGGCCCAGGCTTGCTCTGGCGTACAGAGGCCGATCTGTTCTTCAATCTCTTTGTAGGCCTTGTAGTCGTCCGACTCTAAATAACGCTGATCACGACCCTGGCGCATGCTGTCTCCCTCCCCGACCCCGTCACGTACCGCTTTTGACCTTGGTCCAGACCCGTGTGCGAATGCGCTCCGCCTTCAGCGGCAAGGGCTCAAGCGGAACCAGTGTGGCCATGGTCTTTTTATCGGGATAAATCCAAGGGTTATCCCGCAACTTTTGCTCGACGAACTCAGTGGCATCTTTGTTGGCGTTGGGATAGAGCATGTAGTTGGACGTCTTGGCTATCACCTGCGGCTGCAGCATGTAGTTGATGAACGCCAGAGCGGCCTTTGGGTGGCGAGCATCCTTGAGCAACACCCAGTTTTCAGACCAGACCAAGGCGCCTTCGCGCGGCAGGCTGTAGGCAATCTTGCGGCCGCTGTTGGACTTTTCATTAATCGCCTGAGCGGCCAGCGCACCATTGGCCCAGCCGACGACTGCACAGATATTGCCGTCCGCCAGGTCGGCGTCGATTCTGGACGAGTCGAAATAGAGCACATAGGGACGGATTTTCAACAGCAGCGCCTGGGCCTTCTGGTAATCCTCTGGATCGGTACTGTTACTGGGCAACCCCAGGTAGTGCAAGGCGATCGAAATGATTTCGCTGGGGGAGTCGAGCATGGCTACGCCACAAGACTTGAGCTTGCTGATGTTTTCTTCTTTGAAGATCAGGTCCCAACTGTCCACCGGGGCGTCATCGCCCAGCGCCGCCTTGACTTTATCCACGTCGTAGCCAATGCCAGTGGTACCCCAGACATAGGGCACGGCGTAGCGATTGCCTGGGTCATTGACCGCCAGCAGGGAGAGGATGTCAGGGTCGATGTGCGAAACGTTACTCAACTGCGCGCGATCCAGCGGCTGCAGCACCCCAGCCTTGATCAAGCCGGGTAATACATTGGAGGTGGCCACGACCAGGTCATAGCCGGTGCGCCCAGCCATGACCTTGCTCTGCATGATTTCGGCGCTGTCGAAAGCATCCATATGCAGCTTGATGCCGGTCTCCTGCTGGAATTGCCTGGGCGTCTGCGGTTCAAGAAACCCGAACCAGTTATACAGATACACCGAAGATTCAGCGGCGGCTGCGGGCGTGCTGGTTGCAGCCCCCAGGAGCGAAGCTAAAAAAATAGCTCGCAAGTGTGCTCGACTCATATGACTATCCCTGTCCACACGACACGCCTTCATGGCTATCGTAAGCTCGGGGTGAATATACCGAGCATCAACGAATAGTAAATACCTACAAGTACTTAGCTCTGGCCTGCAAAGCCCTAACCCTAAAGGGGTAGAACATGTCGCTTGACCTTCATAGCCTGGCTTGGCACCGATCGGTTGGAAAACTGATCATGCAGCTCAATCGCCCGGAGTTCTGGAGTTCGTTGATTCGCGTATTGAATGAATATGTGCAGATAGACAATTGGGTGGTGCTGGTTTTTGGCGACCACGCGGTGCGCGTGATCAGCCTGCCCGAAGTAGCAGACAGCGAAGAAATCGACGCCTTTATTCACCGCTATGTGAAAGGCCTGTATCTGCTGGACCCGTTCTATATCGCTGATCGAGAAAACCCACAGAGCGGGTTCTTCCATCTGCTCGATATTGCGCCGGAACACTTCCGGGAAACCGAGTACTACCAACAATATTTCGCGCAATACATCTCGGTCGATGAGGCGCAATACAATGTACGGCTCGATGCTGGCACAACGCTGTGCATGTCGTTTGGCAGCAACCTGCGATTCACCCAGGCGCAGATAACAGTATTGGACCTGATCAAGCCGTGGGTGACGGCATTGATGCATCAACGCATGTTTTTTGAAACTGACCCGACGAAAAACCTCGCCGAGCCGGCCCCATGGGCCGAGGCACTTACTCAGTTGGAAACACAAGTAACGGCACGTGAAAAGGACGTGCTCAAGTTACTCCTCAGTGGGTTCTCCAACAAAGAGATCGCCGGCAAGCTGTCGCTGTCGACAGAAACCATCAAGGTCCACCGCCGCAACATCTACAGCAAGCTGAATATCAAATCTCAGTCCGAACTGTTTGCGCGTTTTTTCATGCCACGGCAAGAGATCCCTTCGACGCTTTGAACGGGGTGGTGCGCTGGCGAAGTAAATTGCGCACAAACAAAAACGCCGATCATCACTGATCGGCGTTTTCGTTAAATATGGAGCGGGAAACGAGACTCGAACTCGCGACCCCGACCTTGGCAAGGTCGTGCTCTACCAACTGAGCTATTCCCGCAAATGGCGTCCCCTAGGGGACTCGAACCCCTGTTACCGCCGTGAAAGGGCGGTGTCCTAGGCCACTAGACGAAGGGGACACGCTACTGAAACACATGGTGTGTGTTCCAGTGCCCAGAGGCCTTGTCCGAAGACTTGGTCCTGGTTTCACTCAATGCCGCCCGAAGGCCACACTGCTTGTAAATTGGAGCGGGAAACGAGACTCGAACTCGCGACCCCGACCTTGGCAAGGTCGTGCTCTACCAACTGAGCTATTCCCGCATATGGCGTCCCCTAGGGGACTCGAACCCCTGTTACCGCCGTGAAAGGGCGGTGTCCTAGGCCACTAGACGAAGGGGACACACCTACAACATTCACTCCCTACCGCGTTTCGCTGTGTGCTTTACGCTGTAAGTGGCGCGCATTCTATGGATGGATTGAAAGGTCGTCAACCCCCAAGGATAAATTTATTTAAATCAATGACTTCGCCATGGTTTCACGGCCTTCGCGGGCATTGGCACCGTCCGAGCCTTGGCGCCTATATTCTGGCGTTCGACAAGACGCTATAGTTCACCCTGACAAATGATGGCAATGTGCATCCATTCAGGAAGCGCCTACCTATATAGAAGAAATCACCTGGGCAACTGGTCGATCGGTCCTATCCGCCGGATGACCCAGTCACTACACTCCACAGCACACCCTATTAAAGAGGTCACACCGGTGACACCACTCATGATCACCCTGCTGGTAATAGCCGGGATCGTAATACTGATCGCCATTGGCTACATGAACCACGTGGTGGAAAACAACAAGCTGGAAAAGAAGCGTACCGAGATCGAGCTTAACGATCGGCTGCGTCGCTGCGGTGAAATCACCGAGACCTTCCCCGGCCAACTGATGACCCCAGCGCTCAAGCTGTTGCTGGCTCGCCTGGAACTGAACGTCAACCAGCGCCTGTTGAACCTCAACAAGTCCAGCACACCGCTCAAGGCCCGCATCAACGAACTGAATGCGCTGATCGCCCAAGGCGAATCGATTCCGGTGCCCAACCCACCGGCCCCGATCCAGACCGAAGCCAAGGCCAAGGACGTGCGCTTCCTGCTCGAAGCCCTGCACGGCCAAGTCACCCGCGCCGCCCAGGATGGCTTCCTGCCGACCAACGAGGCCAAGCACTGGATCAAGGAAATCCGTCATATCCTGGTGCTGCTGCACATCGAGTTTTTCAACAACCTCGGCCAGCACGCCCTGCTGCAAGGCCAACCCGGCCAGGCACGCCTGGCGTTCGAGCGCGGCGTGCAGTACCTGCGCAAACAACCGGAGCCGGTGCTCTACAGTGCCCAGTTACAACTACTGGAGTCCCAACTGGCGCGCGCCAACTCCACAGTGCTGACCAACAGCAAGCCGGCCGAGGACGAAGTCAACGAGCTGACCGAGGGCTTGAAAGTCGTCGACGCCGATGCCGAGTGGAAGAAGAAAGCGATCTACGATTGATGGCATCGCGAACGCAATGCTCATAGCAACGAAGATCAAATGTGGACGCTGGCTTGCCTGCGAAGACTTCGGCCCAGCAAACATTGATGTTGATTGACACACCGCTTTCGCGAGCAAGCCCGCTCCCACAGTGGGATTGTGGGGTGTCAGGTAGGTGAGCATCGGCTGGCAGGCCTTCATCGCAGGCAAGCCAGCTCCCACAGTGAAATCATCACATGCCATCAATGTGCACCTATCCCCCCGCTCCCGACTAGCGTAAAAAAGTGCCCCTCACTCCGTGAAATTAGAGGCCTGTTATGCCTGTCGCCGTGATTGATGGACAACCGCTGCACTATATCGACCAGGGCGCCGGCCCTGTCGTGCTACTGGGTTCGAGTTACCTGTGGGCCAGCGACATGTGGGCGCCGCAGATTGAAGCGCTGTCGCAGCAATACCGCGTGATCGTCCCCGAGTTGTGGGGCCACGGTGAGTCCGGGCCGTTGCCAGCACCCACCCATTCCCTGGATGACCTCGCCCGCCAGGCCCTGGCGTTGCTGGATCACCTGAGCATCGAGCAAGCCAACCTGGTGGGCCTCTCGGTCGGCGGCATGTGGGGCGCACGCCTGGCATTGCAGGCTCCCGAGCGCATCAACAGCGTAGTGCTGATGGACACCTACCTCGGGGCCGAACCCGAAGCAACGCGCCAGTATTATTTCTCGCTGTTCAAGATGATTGAAGACGCCGGGGCGATCCCCGAACCGTTGCTGGATGTGATCGCACCGATCTTCTTCCGCCCGGGCATCGACCGCGAATCCGCGCTGTACCGGGATTTTCGCCAGTCACTGCAAGACTTCCCCAGAGAACGCTTGCTGGACAGTATCGTGCCGCTGGGCCGCCTGATCTTCAGCCGCGAAGACATCTTGGCGCACTTACCTGCATTGGACTCCGACACCACCCTGGTGATGTGCGGCGAGCAGGACAAACCCCGGCCACCCGCCGAGTCCGAGGAAATGGCCGACCTGATCGGTTGCAGCCTGATCCTGATCCCCGAAGCCGGGCATATCTCCAGCCGCGAGAACCCGGATTTCGTCAACGAGGCGCTGTTGACCTTCCTCGCCAACCACGCCTGATCGCCCCGCCCTCAGATCGCAGCGCCTACGCTGCGATCAAAGGCGGAAATGCCCCACCATCCCCTTGAGTTGCGCGCCCAACTGCGCCAACTGGATGCTCGAGGCGGCATTGCCTTGCATGCTCAACGCCGAATGATCGGCACTCGCCCGAATACTGGTGACGCTGCGGTTGATCTCTTCAGCCACCGAGCTTTGCTCCTCGGCGGCGGCGGCGATCTGTTGATTCATCTGCTGGATCAATGAAACAGCCGCCGCAATGCTGCCCAAGGCCCCTTCGGTTTCCAGCGCATCACTGACCGCCAGCTTCACCAGCTCGCCACTCTGCTGGATCTGCTGCACCGAGGACTGCGCCGCACTGCGCAGCGTGCTGACCAGCCGTTCGATTTCCTCGGTCGATTGCTGGGTGCGCTTGGCCAATGCCCGCACTTCATCGGCCACCACTGCAAAGCCACGCCCCTGCTCACCAGCACGCGCCGCCTCAATCGCAGCGTTCAAAGCCAACAAGTTGGTCTGTTCGGCCACGCTCTGGATCACGCTCAAGACGGTACCTATATTCTGGATTTGCGCGCTGAGGCTTTCGATACTGGCGCTGGCACTGTTGCTGGATGTGGCCAGCAACTCGATACGCTGCAGACTCATGCGCACCACCTGCTGGCCGCTATCGACCTTGGCATCCGCGGTCTGTGCGGCTTGGGCAGCCTGCTCGGCATTGCGTGCCACATCGTGCACCGTGGCGGTCATCTGGTTCATCGCCGTAGCGACTTGCTCGGTTTCGTCCTTCTGGTTGCTGACTTCGGCAGTGGTTTGCTCGGTGACGCTGGACAATGAATGCGCGGAGCTGGCGAGCTGTTCGATCCCCGCCTGCAACCCGCTGACCATCTGGCTCAAGCTGTTGCCCATCTGCTGCATCGCCTGCATCAGCTGGCCGATTTCATCACGCCGGCTGATCTCCATGCGCCCACTCAGGTCACCCGAGGCGATCTGCTGAGCCACGGCGATCACCGCCCGCAACGGCGCAACAATCAAGCGGGTGATCACCCATGCAGCGATCAAGCCCACCAGCAGCGCCAGGGCAGATGAACCGATGATCAGCAGCGTGCTGTGCTGCAACTGCGTTTGCATGGACTGGTCTTCGGCGGCGTACGCCTGGTTGACCCGATTCACCACTTGCTCGGCGCGGTCATGCAACTGGGTGTAGACCACTTTTTCCTGGGCCAACAGCCCGGTGTATTCGCCGAGCTTTTCACTGAACGACGCGATATGCCCGGAGACTTCATTGAGCACGGTCTGGTAGCCGGGGTCCTTGACCGTGGTTTTGAGTTTCTCGACTTCAGCCAGGGCCTGGTCGGCTTGCTCGATCTTGCCCTGCCCGGCGTCGTCTGCGTCCGCCCTGCGGCTCTGATCCAGGCGCACCCGCGCTTCGTTCATGGCCTGCAACATCAGACGCGACACCTGGCTGACCTGCCCCGCCTGCTCGATAAACTCCGCGCCCTCCTTGCCTTGGCTTTCCTTGAGGCCATAGGCACCGTCGTCCGCCAGCCCGGCTTGCAGCACATCCAGGTTATTGGCCACGCTGGACACCGACCAACTGGCCATTTCCAGGGCGAGGTCCTTGGTCTGGGTCAACTCGACGAACTCATCGAATGCCTGGCGATAGGCGACCAAGGCTTGCTCAACGTCACCCATCACTCGCTCGTTGCTGGCAGACCGAGCCTTGAGACGCGTGGCCAGGGCCAGCAGCGCATCGACACTGGCATGCAGGGCATCAACGGCCTTGGGGTCGGCGTGCAACGCATAGTCCTGCTCGATCAAGCGCACCTTGAGCAGGTCACTATTGAGCGTGGACATCGACGTAAGGCCTTCGAAGCGCTGGCCGATGGTCTGCAGGGACCACACACCGATGGCCGCTACCAAGGCCGTCAGCAGCAGTACCAGGGTAAACCCCAAGCCGAGTTTTTTTGCCATACCGAGGTTGGCGAAACGTCGTTGCACGCCCGAAATCATTGCACTTGATCCTCTTGCAATGGCAAATGCCATAAGCCAGGTTTACAAGCAGCGAGATTCGCAACCCCGAGGCACTGAGCACAAGCCGCTGGCGCCGGAATAATGGCAAAAAGCTACATGCGCGTCGTTTTCAGAATGGTCGAGGTCGATCTTGCCGCGCCCATGGCTCGGAACAGCGTCAATGCGCGTTGATCAGCCGCGTAGGCCACATTGATGCGTAACCATTCGCTGCGCTCACCCGTGGGGCTGAACAATGCGCCGGGCGACAGCAACACACCCAGCCGCTGGGCGCAGGCTTGCAATCGCGAGGGGTCGGCCATGCCGGGTCGTGCCCACAGGAACATCCCGCCCGCGGGTGCGGCAAATACCTGCCACTCTTCATCCTCCAGTACCTGCAACGTCGCGGCCATCTGTGCATTCAAGCGCTTGCGCAGGCGCTGCACCCACTTACGGTAAGTGCCGTTACTCAGCAACGTCGCCACCATGGCTTCGGCAAACCGTGAAGTGCCGATGCCTGTCAGGGTCTTGAGCTGGGCCAATTGCGTAATGATCGCAGCACTGGCACACAGGTAACCCACGCGCAGGGCGCTGCTCAGGGTCTTGGAAAAGCTCGACACATAGATCACCCGGTCATCATGGGCCAGCGCTGACAAGCGCGTACAACTGGCATGCTGCAGGTCGCCGTACACATCCTCTTCGATAATCAGGAAGTCGAGTTCGCGGGCCAGCTCCAACAACCGCTCCGCCACCGGACGGCACAGGCTGGTGCCGGTGGGGTTGTGATACAGGCTGTTGATGAACAGGCACTTGGGCCGATGGGTTTGCAGCAGCGCTTCCAATGCCGGGATATCCGGGCCGCCATGGGCACGTGGCACTTGCAGCAGCGTGACCCCCCGAAAGGCCAGTTGGCGGTAGAGATTGCCATACCCGGGTGTTTCGACCACCACCTCATCACCGGGTTTGAGCAACGTGCGTATCAGCAGGTCCTGGGCATGGCTAGCGCCATGGGTGGTCAGGATACAGTCCAGGCTGGCGGGCACGTGAATCTGCGTCAGGCGCTTGAGCAGTTGTTCGCGCAACGCCGGCAGCCCCAAGGGTGTGCTGTAGTTGAACAGGCCACCAGTGTCGGTGCGGCTCAGTTCACGGATCGCGTAGCTGATGTCATCGCTTTCGCGCCAAGTGTCGGGTAACCAACCGCAGCCCAACTTCAGCTCGCCCAGCGGGCTATCGGTAAATGCACCCCAGCCTTGTTCCGCACCTTCATACCAATGGTTTTCGTGGGCCGTGGCGGGATGCGCCACCACGAACCCCGAACCCTGCCTGGGAGCCAGCAGCCCCTGGGCCACCAAGCGCTCGAATGCCTCGATCACGCTGGACTGGCTCAGCAGGTTATCGAGGGCCAATTGGCGAATGGACGGCAAGCGTGTGCCAGGGCTCACCCCCTCCTTGCGAATCCATTCTGCCACCGCGCCGACGATCTGCTGAACAACCGGTACCAGGGCTTGTCGATCGATCCCTAAATCCATGAGCCACTCACTTAAACTGTCTGTTAACCCAAAACAGTTAAGCACAGAAGCCTGGTAAAACCGGTCGCCAATTTTTATTAAAGTATTGATTTTATTAGATTATTTACCTTAGGAAACATATTCAGCCACGGCACTCTGCCAGCTATGGAAACGCCCCACATCACCCCGCGCTCTTTTCAAACAGCGTGCCAAGCGCGGTCCTAGATCGCCGTCGCGCCACCGTCCACCGCCAGGGCCTGACCGGTGGTAAACGCTGCGCCATCACTGCACAGGTACAACACGGCGCTGGCGATTTCCTCAACCTTGCCAATGCGTCCCACCGGGTGCATGGCTGCGGCAAACTCAGCCTTGCGTGGGTCGGCCTCATAGGCGCGACGAAACATGTCGGTATCAATCACGGCCGGGCAGACGGCATTCACGCGAATTTTCTTCTTCGCGTACTCGATGGCCGCCGATTTGGTCAGGCCAATCACCGCATGCTTGGACGCCGCATAGATGCTCATCTTCGGTGCCGCCCCCAGCCCCGCCACCGATGCGGTGTTGACGATGGCCCCACCGCCCTGGGCCAACAGCAACGGCAACTGATACTTCATGCACAGCCACACGCCTTTGACGTTAACCCCCATGATGGCATCAAATTCATCAAGACTGCCGTCGGCCAGCTTGCCCTTTTCGATCTCGATGCCGGCGTTGTTGAAGGCGTAGTCCAGGCGCCCATAGGTGGCGACGGTTTGTGCCATCAATTGCTGCACGTCCGTGTCGAGCGTGACGTTGCAGCGCACAAATATCCCTTCGCCACCGGCCTGGTGGATCAGTGCCACAGTGCCCTCGCCTCCTGCCACATCAAGGTCCGCGACCACCACCTTCAAGCCTTCGGCGGCGAATGCCAGCGCGGTGGCGCGGCCAATACCAGCAGCGGCGCCGGTCACCAAGGCGACCTGGCCGGAAAACGTCATGCTCATGGGAACTGTCCTGTGGGGGTTAGTAACGGTGGAGCGAGTCTAGCCAACGCCCGCAGCCGTGCGTCAGCACTATCAGAAGGCCGGTTGGCGCTGCATGAATCGCAGTGATAAAGCCGCCCGGCTGATTATCAGCGAAGCCTATTACCGGGCATTCGCCTGCTTTGCACACCCTTGCCCTTCTGCCACTGAGGGTCTATCACTCATGTTCCATTTCTAAAGAGTCCTTGCCATGACCGCCCAGACCAACCGCCAATTTCTGCTCGCCAAACGCCCGGTCGGTGCCGCCACGCGAGAGACCTTCACTTACCAGAAAGTGCCAGTGGGCGAACCCCAGGACGGCCAAGTGCTGGTGCGCAATGAATACCTGTCCCTCGACCCGGCCATGCGTGGCTGGATGAATGAAGGCAAGTCCTACATCCCACCAGTAGGCATCGGCGAAGTGATGCGCGCCCTGGGCGTAGGCAAGGTGATTGCCTCGAAGCATCCGAACTTCGCGGTGGGGGACTACGTGAACGGTGCACTGGGCGTGCAGGATTACTTCCTCGGCGAGCCCCGTAGTTTCTATAAGGTGGACCCCAAGCTGGCACCTCTGCCCCGCTACCTGTCCGCCCTGGGCATGACCGGCATGACGGCGTACTTTGCCCTACTGGAGACCGGCGCCCCGAAAACCGGTGACACCGTGGTGATCTCCGGTGCTGCCGGTGCCGTGGGTAGCATCGCCGGGCAGATCGCCAAGCTCAAAGGCTGTCGCGTGGTGGGGATCGCCGGTGGCGCCGAAAAGTGCAAGTTCCTGGTGGATGAGCTGGGCTTCGACGCCGCCATCGACTACAAAACTGAAGACGTGCCCGCCGCCCTCAAGCGCGAGTGCCCCAAAGGCGTGGACGTGTATTTCGATAACGTCGGCGGCGATATTCTCGACGCCGTGCTCAGCCGCCTGGCGCTCAAAGCGCGCGTAGTGATTTGCGGCGCAATCAGCCAGTACAACAACAAGGAAGCGGTCAAAGGCCCGGCCAACTACCTGTCATTGCTGGTCAATCGTGCGCGCATGGAAGGCTTTGTGGTGATGGACCACGCGGCGAACTTCGCGGCGGCGGGCCAGGAAATGGCCGGCTGGATGGCCCAGGGCAAGCTCAAGAGCAAGGAAGATATTGTCGAAGGGCTGGAGACATTCCCGGAAACGCTGATGAAGCTGTTCAATGGCGAGAACTTCGGGAAGTTGGTGCTCAAAGTCAGCTGACACACCACAAAAACAGATGTGGGAGCTGGCTTGCCTGCGATGCAAGCAACTCGGTCTCTAAGTGATACCGAGTTGATACTATCGCAGGCAAGCCAGCTCCCACATTTTTGCCGCTCTAAAAATCAGGCGATCTCGGCGACGACCGCTGCCAACGCCTTGGCAGGATCCGCCGCCTGGCTGATCGGACGGCCAATCACCAGGTAATCCGAGCCCGCATCCAGGGCCTGGCGTGGGGTCAGGATGCGGCGCTGGTCATCCTGGGCGCTGCCGGTAGGACGGATACCCGGTGTCACCAGTTGCAGCGAGGGGTGAGCGTTCTTCAGGGCCTGGGCTTCCAGGGCTGAACACACCAGGCCGTCGAGGCCGGCTTTCTGCGCCAGGGCTGCCAGGCGCAACACCTGAACCTGCGGCTCGATATCCAGGCCAATGCCCGCCAGGTCCTCGCGCTCCATGCTGGTGAGCACGGTTACACCGATCAACAACGGTTTTGGGCCGCTGCGCTGTTCCAGCACTTCGCGGCAGGCGCTCATCATGCGCAGGCCACCGGAGCAGTGCACATTGACCATCCACACGCCCATCTCGGCCGCGGCTTTGACGGCCATCGCCGTGGTGTTGGGGATGTCATGGAATTTCAGGTCCAGGAACACTTCGAAGCCTTTGTCACGCAGGGTGCCGACGATTTCCGCCGCGCAACTGGTGAACAGTTCCTTGCCGACCTTGACCCGGCAAAGCTTGGGGTCCAACTGGTCAGCCAGCTTCAGTGCGGCGTCACGGGTGGGGTAATCCAGGGCGACGATGATAGGAGTCTGGCAGACGGACATTGGAATGGGCTCTCAGGCAAGTCGAAATCGGCGCGGATTGTAGCGCAAGCAGCGCCGTTGCGGGATCCGATGATCGGTAAATACCGATCAAGCGCCCAATACCGGCGATTCAGGGTGATTGTTTCAGCGCCGATACATTCACGACATGCCCTCAATACGCCGTCCCGCTAGCCTCGCGCACATGACCGCCCGCCCAGCACTTCCAGCCCTGGAACTGGGCGCCTATGCTGACAGCCACAACCAGGCAGATGACCTCGCTATGCATACCCCTTGCGACCCTGTAAACGAAGCGCCAAAAGACGCGGTGATCGCCGAAGACAAGCGCTGGAACACCCGCGCGCTGATTGTCGACGACGACGTGCCGATCCGCGAACTGCTGATCGACTACCTGGCACGCTTCAATATTCTCGCCTCAGGCGTCACCGACGGCACCGCCATGCGCCAAGCCATGCAAGCGGAGACCTTCGATGTGGTGGTGCTCGACCTGATGCTGCCGGGCGAAGACGGGCTGACATTGTGCCGCTGGCTGCGCGCCGAGTCGGACATTCCGATCCTGATGCTCACTGCCCGCTGCGAACCCACCGACCGCATCATCGGCCTGGAACTGGGGGCAGACGACTATATGTCCAAGCCGTTCGAACCCCGGGAACTGGTCGCGCGTATCCAGACAATCCTGCGCCGGGTGCGTGATGACCGCACCGAACAGCGGGCCAATATCCGTTTCGACAATTGGCGCCTGAACAGCGTGCTGCGCCAGTTGGTGGCCGATGATGGCCTGGTGGTGCCGCTGTCCAACGCCGAGTTTCGTTTGTTGTGGGTGTTCATCGAACGCCCGCGCCGTGTGCTGAGCCGCGAACAGCTGTTGGACGCGGCCCGTGGGCGCTCTATCGAGGCCTTTGATCGCAGCATCGACTTGCTGGTGTCGCGCCTGCGTCAGAAGCTGGGGGATGACCCCAAGGCTCCGCAACTGATCAAGACCGTACGCGGCGAAGGCTACCTGTTCGACGCCCGGGATATCGGTTGATGCGCGCGCCCTTCAATACGCTGTTCGGGCGACTGTTCGGCCTGTTGCTGGTGGCGATTGTGCTGGCCCACGTGCTGGCGTTCTTCTGGTTCCACCACTACGGCCCACCACCACCGCCCCGCGCGGCGTTCGTCGAACAACCGGACGGCAGTCTCACGCCCTTGCGCAAGGCGCCTCGCCCCTGGTTTGGCGGCCCGGTGGTACCCCTGACATTTCAATTTATCTCGCTGATCATCGCCGCCTGGTACGGCGCCAAACTGCTGAGCCGGCCGATCCAGCGCCTGAGCGCGGCGGCCGAGCGCATGAGCGTCGACCTCGACAGCCCGCCCCTGGAGGAATCCGGCCCTCGCGAAGCGCGCCAGGCGGCCTCGACCTTCAACCTGATGCAAAAGCGCATCCGCGAACAAGTCAGCCAGCGCGCCCGCATGCTCGGCGCGGTCTCCCATGACCTGCGCACCCCCCTCTCGCGCCTCAAGCTGCGCCTGGAACAGATCGAAGACCCCAAGTTGCAAGGTCAGATGCGCCAAGACCTGGACGACATGATCGGCATGCTGGATGCCACCTTGAGCTACCTGCACGAACAGCGCACCAGCGAGACACGACATTGGCTCGACGTACAGGCATTGGTGGAATCCCTGAGTGAAAACGCTCAGGACCAAGGCCGCGACGTGAAATTTTCCGGCACCTGTACTCCGTTGCAGGTACAGCCGATGGCCCTGCGTTCATGCCTGAACAATTTGATCGACAACGCCCTGCGCTATGCCGGCACCGCCCGGGTAGAACTGGCTGACAGCCGTGGCGCCCTGGTGATACGGGTGATCGACCACGGCCCGGGAATCGCCGCCGATAAGCGCGAAGCGGTGTTCGAGCCGTTCTTTCGCCTGGAGGGTTCGCGCAACCGCAATTCCGGAGGGGTCGGTTTAGGAATGACCATTGCCAGGGAGGCCGTCGAGCGACTCGGCGGCCACCTGAGCCTGGAAGATACACCGGGCGGTGGGTTGACGGCGGTGATGTGGTTGCCGAGGGTTTAAGAAGGCAGTCGCACGACCTGCACCTGTGGGAGGCCAAAAATGTAGGAGCGAGCTTGCTCGCGAAAAACGCACAGGCGCCGCGTTTATTCAGGACGCACGCGTTATCGTTGACGTTTTTCGCGAGCAAGCTCGCTCCTACAGAAGGCCAGTTATGTAGTCACCGATCAGTTACACGGTTTGTCTTCACGACGCACTTGCGCCTGGCTCGCGCTCCAGTCTGTCAACAGGCTGTAGGCCACCGCCAGCAACGTCGGGCCAATAAACAGGCCGATAAAGCCGAACGCTATCAACCCACCAAACACACCCAACAGCACAATCACCAACGGCAGGTTGCCGCCACGGCTGATCAGGTACGGCTTGAGCACGTTATCCACGCCGCTGATCACGAATGTGCCCCATACGCCCAGAAATACCGCGTAGGTGTAATCGCCCTTCCAAGCCAGCCACGCCGTAGCCGGAATCCACACCAGCGGCGGCCCCATGGGAATAAGGCTGAGCAGGAAAGTCACGATACCCAGCACCAGCGCGCCCGGTACGCCAGCGATCAGAAAGCCGATCAGGGCCAGCAGCGCCTGGGCCGCAGCGGTGCCGATCACACCATTGACCACCCGCTGCACCGTGCCGGCCACCAGTTCGATGTAATAGCCAGCGCGCTCGCCAATCAGGCGCTCCAACAGGCGGTGCACAAACATCGCCAGGCGCGGCCCGTCACGGTAGAAAAAGAATACGAAGACCAGGCTCAGGGTCAGCTCAAGAATGCCGCCGCCAATTTGCGCACTGCGCGCCAACAACCAATTGCCGACCTGGCCCAGGTACGGCTTGATGCTCACCATCAGCGCCGCGCCTTGTTGATCAATGCTGTCCCAGGTCGCCACCAGGCGCTCGCCTACGAAGGGGATCGACCCCAACCAGGTCGGCGCCTCGGGCAAGCCGTCGACCTGGATGTCCTTGATGAGAGCCACCGCATCACGCACATGGTCAGCCAGGTTGAACCCAAGCCATACCAATGGCACCGCCACCAGCAACATCCACCCCAACGTCAGGATGCCAGCGGCCAGGGACTCTCGGCCGCCGAGCCAACGGGTGAGCAAACGCATCAGCGGCCAGCTGGCAAATGCCAGCACCGCGCCCCAGAACAGCGCCGACCAGAACGGCGCCATGACCCAGAAGCTGGCACCAAACAGCACCAGCAGCAGGATTTGCACCAGCAGGCGATCGTTATTGAGCATCGGGTATCTCGAAAAGAAGGCTGTAGGAAGAGAGCTTAGGCGAACGGCACGGGTCCGTTCGCCCTGTGGTGCTTAGCGTATCAGATGCAGATGCAGCCCTTGGGTTTCACCGGTGCCGGTTTCCAGACGGGCGGTGCGCACGCCCTTCTCCACCAGCGCCTGGCGCCAGGCCTCGGCCTGCGGCCCGCTCAGGCTCACGCGCAGGGTGGTGTCGAGGTTCAAGGCTCGGGATATCAAGGTCAGCCAGGTGTCGTCAGGCTCGGCGCCCAGCGCGGGAAAATCCAGCTCGCCGGTACTTTTGAGTTCACGCAGCAGGGTGGCCGAGGTGGGCAGCAGTTCGCCCAAGGGCGCGCTGGCGTCGAGTTGCTCCACATGCAGGTAGGCGCGGCGGTTACCACGTGTGATCCCGTACAGCGCGACCAGGGAATTGTCCTGCGGGGCGGCCAGGCGTAGCAGCAGGTATTCCTGTTGGCCGTCGGCGCCCACCAGCTTGGCGTTGCCAAACACTTCGTTGGCCCACAGGCTGCTTTCGCCACAATCGCGGGCCTTGCACCAGAACAACAACTGCGCACCCTTGGCCTGCAAAGCTTCGCGCGTTGCGGTAAAGGCGGCGCTGGAGCTGTGTTCGGCGGGCAATTCATAGGTGATTGCAGTGGCTGGGCCGCGTGCGATGGCCTGGCCTTCATAACGCAACTGGCCGCTGATCTTGCGGATCGCGCCCATGGGGTAAATGCGTTCCTTGTCTTCAGCGGGGCGGTAATCGACGATTTGCGCATCAACCTGACGGGCTACCGCCGGTAGATCCTGGCTGCCGGGCAGATCGGCGGCAAATACCAGGGGGCTGAAACAACAAAGGCCCAGGGCACGGATACATCCTTTACCCAGGCTCATCGGATCAGTGAGCCCTGGCCAATGTTGGTCACAGCGATATCGAGTGTGTTCATGGTTGACTCCCTTTCAATCCGCCCAGCCTCGGCAGTTGACCCCGCCAAGTCAAGGCGTGGAGAAGAACCGATTGAAACAGTCTGCAACAAGAGCCGCACCGGGCTCGTCATTCAGGTGTAAATGATGGCCGCCTGGCAGCGTGGTAACCGTGAAGGGTAGCTGAGAAAGCAATTCGGAATGTTTCGCCAGCATGCCGTCAGCCGCGACCACCAACTGGGTAGGGCACCCTACCCTTCGCACGAAAGCCATGGCTTGTTCGTCGGTCAGGCGCATCGGCGACGCCAGGGTCAGGCGGCTATCGCTGCGCCAGGTGTAACCGCCTGGTACGGGCATCAAACCGCGCTGGGCCAGGAGCTGCGCTGCTTCACGGCTGACCGCGACCACGCCTTTCATCCGCGCCTCGACCGCTCGATCAAGGCTGTTGTAGACCGGCTTGCGCTTGTCCTGCAGGCTCAATTGCGCCTGCAACGCCATGCCCAGGCGCTCGGCCGCGTTCTCGCCACTGGCGGTCGGTGGGATCACGCCGTCAATCAGGCCCAGGTGTGTCACCCGCTCCGGCAAGGCCCCGGCCAATACCAGAGAGACGATGGCGCCCAGGGAGTGGCCAAGTAATGCAAAACGTTTCCAGCCCAGTTGCTCAGCCACCTGCAGCACGTCATAGACGTAATCCCACAAGGCATAACCGGCGCCAGCCGGGCGATGCGCCGAATGCCCATGCCCCGCCATGTCCAGGGCGACGATGCGCAACCCTCGCAGCTTGGGCGCCAGGCGCGCAAAGCTGTTGGCGTTGTCCAGCCAACCATGGAGGGCAATTACCGGCAGGCCGTCCTCGGGCCCGAACAGATGCGCGGCCAGTTCGATGTGCGGCAGGCTCAGGCGTACCTCTTCGACGGGCGTACTCATGCGCAACTGCGCTCACGGGCCTGCCAGCGGGCGAACAGGGTCTTGATCAAGGCAGCAGTGTCCTGAGGGCGTTCGAGGGGAAACATATGGCCGCCGGGCATGGTGAGCATTTCGCCCATGGGCAAGCGGTCAACACCGCTGGCATGGTGACGCATCACCACCCGGCTCTGGCGGCCACGCACCACGGCCAGCGGCACCTTCAACTGGCGCACCTGGCCCGGGCTGGTGTGGGGCACGCCGCGATAGATGCTGATTTCGGTGGCTGGGTCGAACCGCAGGCGCAGGCGATCGCCCACTTGCTGCAGGCCATGTTGCAGGTACGCGTCAAAGCAATCGGGGTCAAAGCCACGGAACAGGGTCTTGCCGGCGAAATAGCTGCGCGCGGTGTCCAGGTCGGTGAATTCTTCGCGCCGGCCAAGCGTGCGCCCAGCCGGGGTGAGTCGGTCGATAAAACCAAAGCGCTTGGCAGCGCGGATCACCCAGCGGTCTGCGCGGGTGAGCACCGGCGAATCCAGCATCACCACGCCCCGGTACAGCTGCGGGCAGCGCATGGCCGCGTGTAAATGCAGCACGCCACCCAGGGAATGGCCCACGCCCCATACCGGCTCTGGCTGCTGCTCCAGATGATGGATCAGCTCGTCCACCAGGTTTTGCCAGTTATCATCCACCGGGAACCTGGGGTCGTGACCGTGCTGCGGCAGATGGGCCACCGCATATTCCGGGGCCAGGGCGGCAAACAGCTTGCCGTAGGTGGCCGAAGGGAAGCCATTGGCGTGGGTAAAAAACACGTGCTGCGACATACAGGTTCCATCAACAAAAACAGAGGGGGATTGTCACCATGCCCGGCCCCTACAGCAATGACTGTAACTGCCAGGAATGATGACACTCACGCCACGCCTATCGCGCCGGCGGTTGTTCACCCAGCGGCACCACGGCCATGGTCAGGCGCGAGACACAACTGGCCTTGCCCTCGTCGCTGCTCAGGCGGATGTCCCACACCTGGGTAGTGCGCCCGATATGAATAGCCTTGGCCACCGCAGTTACCCGGCCGCTGCGCACGCCGCGCAGGTGGTTGGCGTTGACCTCCAGGCCCACGCAATAGAACTTGCTTGCATCAATGCACAAGTAGGCGGCCATGGAGCCGACACTTTCGGCCAGCACCACCGAGGCGCCGCCGTGCAGCAGGCCGTAGGGCTGATGGGTGCGGTGGTCGACCACCATGCTGGCGGTAAGGGATTCGTCGTCGAAGCTTTCGAAACGAATATCCAGCATTTCACCGATGGTGTTTTTCTGGATCGCGTTGAGGTGTTCGATATTCGGTTGGGTACGCCACAGGCTCATACGGTTGTCCTTGTTGGTTTTATTACGGCCCTAATCCTGCCACAAAACGGTTTCGGCGCGTGCGCTCCATGCTTGCAATTGCGGCCCGTACGTCGACTCGATCACGTTGCGTTTGATCTTCAAGGTCGGCGTGAGAAAACCGTTTTCCACCGCCCATTGGTCTTTCACCACCACCAATTGCCCCATGCGTTCGTGCTTGTCCAGGCCTGCGTTCACCTGTGCCAGCCAGCGTTCAAGACCACCGCCGAGGGATTGGCGGTCCTCGCCGGGTGCCGACAACACGCACAGCCCTATCGGCGCACTGAGCCCCTCGCCGACCACACACACCTGTTCAATACGTGCATGTTCGGCCAGGCGGTTTTCAATCGGCGCCGGGGCTACGTATTTGCCTTTGCTGGTCTTGAAGATTTCCTTGAGACGTCCGGTCAGGCGCAGGCGACCGTCCGCGTCCTGCTCGCCCTTGTCACCCGTCCGCAGGAAGCCATCTGCGGTGAGCGTATCCGCGGTTTTCTGCGGGTCCTTGAAGTAGCCCAACATGGTCGCGCCACTGTGTACCTGCACTTCGCCTGACGGGTCGATACGCACTTGCACGCCTGGGCAGGGCTGGCCGATCCAACCGAGCGTTTGCCCACCTGGGCGACACACATGGGAATAGCCGCAGTTTTCGGTCATGCCGTACACCTCCAGCACATCCATGCCCAGGCGCTGATACCAACGCAGCAACGCCTCGGGCACCGGCGCGGCGCCGGACAGGGCGATGCGCAGCGCATCCAGCCCCAGGCCGGCGAGAATTTTATGGCCGACGCGTTTGCCGATAAAAGGCAGGCGTAACAGGGTATCGAGGCGTTTTTCCGGGATTTTGGCGTAGACGCCCAGTTGGAATTTGGTCCAGATGCGCGGCACGCCAAACAAGGCCGTCGGCCGCGCCCTGCGCAGATCGGTGAGGAAGGTTTCCAGGCTCTCGGCGAAAAAAACGGTTTGCCCGGTATAGATCGACGCCATTTCTACAAACATCCGCTCCGCCACATGGCACAGCGGCAGGTACGACAGCAACCGGTCGCCCTCCCCCAGGCCAAACAGCTCAGTACCGCCCGAGGCAGCAAACCCCAAGGCGCCGAAACTGTGCATCACCCCTTTAGGCAGGCCGGTCGTACCGGAGGTGTAGATGATAGTGGCCAGGCTGGCGGCATCCGGTAGCGGGTTGTCCTGGATCGGTGAACAGGCTTGCAGGTCCGCCCAACTGAAATCGAAAGTCTCTTCAGGAGGGCACAGCGGCAGACTGATAGTCGGCACACCCACAGGAACGCCAGGCGCCATCGCCGACCAATCATCCAGCTTGCCGATCAGCGCCAACCGCGCCTGCGAGTGAGCCAGCACATGGGCGACTGAGTCCGCGGTGAGGTTGGGATAAAGCGGCACCGACACATGCCCAGCCATCCAGATCGCCAGGTCGGCGATGATCCAGTGGGCGCAGTTTTTTGAAATCAAGGCAATATGCGAGCCCTGGGGCAACTCCCGCGCGCGCAGCCAGTGCGCGGCGCAACGAGCCTGGTGGCCGACCTCGCCCCAGGTGAGGGCCTGCACCTCACCGCCGCCGATGGGCTGAACGAGGAAGACTTTGCGCGGGTGCCGCGCTTCACGCTCGAAGAAGACCTGCAACGGCAAACGAAAAGCGACAGGCATGGGACGCGCTCCTTTGTGATCCGAGATACAGCCAACCAAGCACTTGCTTGGTTGACTGTATAGCACAGGAGAAGGAAACGGCCTGCCGCTAACCACGATGCGAAGCGAGACGCTCTTGATCTGCTCTTGATCTTAGGCGCCCCCCCAAATCACTGGCGGATTACGGGCACACCGAGCCTGGGCGAGGTGCCGAGTGGTGGGGCAAGAGCCCTTTGGTTACTTTGGGCTGGGCCGGCATTCCGGCTTTGCCAAAGTGACCCGCCGTTCAGGGCGGAACCCTAAGTGGCCGTTACCGCAGGAATGGATATGTACTCGGTATAACGGTGTCGACTGTGAGGCCGTCTTCGCGAGCAAGCCCGCTCCCACAGTGGAATCGTTGGGGTGTCAGCGAGATAGGCGTCGGCTGGCAGGCCGCCTTCGCAGGCAAGCCAGCTCCCACAATTGGATCGCGGGGCGTCAGCGAGATAGCGTCGGCTGGCAGGCCGTCATCGCAGGCAAGCCAGCTCCCACAATTGGATCGCGGGGCGTCAGCGAGATAGGCGCCGGCTGGCAGGCCGTCGCGGGAGCAAGCTCTCTCGCCACAGCGTCGCACGATGCCTAAGGATTCTTCACATCCACCAGACTCATCAAGCCAGCCAACGGAAAGTCACCCTCAAGCTCCGCCAGGCTGGCCGTGTACATCGGCTGTGGCTGGCGCTGATGCCCATGCTGCAGAAAACTGATCAGGCTACCCACCAGCGGTTGGTGGCTAACCAACAGCACGTCGTCGTCGGTGTCGAGTTTCTCCAGCACTCGCTGGACATCCCCATCGGGCGTCAACCACGGCACCGTGCAGATCTCAGGCTCAAACCCCAGCACATCGCGCACCAACTGCGCCGTCTGCTGCGCCCTAACATAAGGGCTGGCAATGATGGCGCCCAAGGGCTGGTCAATCAGGTGCGCAGCACTGCGCAATACTTCAGCACGCCCATGCTCGGTAAGGTTGCGCTCGGCGTCCGTGCGCGCATGCGCTTGGGCCTCGCCGTGACGCAGAATCCATACTTTCATAGCTTCGGCTCTTCATCACGCACCGGGTGCGGTGCCGGCGGTACGCTGTGGGCCGCTTCGCCTTCGGGGGCGCGTGGGGTTGGCCAATCGGCGAACGGCCAGGGCTTTTGCTCGGTGTGGAAGCTGCCGAAGCGGCCAATCTGCGCCAGGAACTGGCTGAGGCTGTCGCCAAAGTTCATCAGGCCCAGGTTCGGTGCGCCGTAGATCAGCCGGTAAACCAATTGCACCACCACCAGCGCACCGAGCAGGAATTGGGCTACCTGCCACACCAGCGCAAACACCAGCATCCACAGAATGCGCAAGACAATCGACTCGTATGGGGGGGCAGCTTTGGGATCGTTCATGACGCGTTCCTCAGTTGAAACCACTGGTGGAAATAAAGTCGACATCGGTCTTGGGCTCGGCCCGCATCAGCAACTCGATGACCTGGTTCAGGGTGCGCCCTTCGAACAGGATCGCATGCAGGCCGGCGACCAGCGGCATGTACACGCCCACTTCCTGGGCCTTGGCCTTCAAGACCTTGAGGGTGTTGACCCCCTCGGCCACTTCGCCCAGACGCGTCACCGCTTCCTCCAGGCTCAGCCCTTGGCCCAAGGCGAACCCGACCTGGTAGTTGCGGCTTTTGGGCGAAGAACAGGTGACGATCAAGTCCCCTACGCCCGCCAGGCCGAGGAAGGTCATCGGGTTGGCGCCCTGGTTCACAGCAAAACGTGTCATCTCGGCCAGTGCGCGGGTAATCAGCATGCTCTTGGTGTTTTCGCCCATGCCCAGGGCCACGGCCATGCCAGCAATGATCGCGTAGACGTTTTTCAAGGCCCCGCCCAATTCGACGCCGAAGCGATCGCCGCTGGCGTAGACCCGGAAAGTACGGCCGTGCAACACGGCCTGGACGCGCTCGCACAAAGCCTCGTCCTCACTGGCGACCACGGTGGCGGTCAACGCGTGCTCGGCGACTTCCCGAGCAAGGTTTGGCCCGGACAGCACGCCAATGCGCGCCTGAGGGGCGATTTCGGTGAGGATTTCACTCATCAACTTGAAGGTGTGGGCTTCGATGCCCTTGGTCAGACTGACCAGTAACTTGCCGGCCAAGCGTTCGGCGTGTGGCGCCAGTACCGAGCGCAAGGCGCTGGAAGGCAGCGCGACAAAGCACAAGTCGCAGGCCGTGAGGGTTTCCAGCAGGTCGGTCACCGGCTCGACGGCGGGATGAATCTTGATACCTTTAAGGTAACGAGGGTTTTCGCGATGCACGCGAATGGCTTCGGCCTGCTCGGGGTCGCGCATCCACTGGCGCACCGCGTGACCGTTCTCGGCCAGCAGGTTAGCCACGGCGGTACCAAAACTTCCGCCTCCCAGGACCGCAATAGGGCGCTGTTCAGTCATATGCAATCCGTTAATCCATACCAGTGGCGATGGCGGCATTATACGGGGCGCCCCGCTTGCGGCCAGCCCCCGTATCAATTCGCGCGAGTCAGAAAATGCCAGAGGCGTGCGAAGTAAATGCAAGTCCGACGACTGGCAAACAGCCGCACCTCGGTTAACATGGGCGGCTATCCGCAATTAACAAGGCCGTGCCGTGTATCTGGGCCCTCCTCCTCGCTCATCATTGTTGTTGGTGCTGTTGTGCGCTACCTGCGCGCAGGCCGACGATCTGTTCCTCGACAGCCAGCCGCTGCCGCAGGTCTTGACCGCCACGCGTCTCAAGCAATCGGCCGCCGCCGTGCCCGGCAGCATGACGGTGATCGACAGTGAGCTGATCAAGGCCAGCGGTGCCCGGGACATCTCGGAACTGCTGCGGCTGGTCCCGGGGATGATGGTCGGCTACACCAGCGGCAACCAGGCGTCGGTGAATTACCATGGCACCAGCGCCAGTGACGCACGGCGCATGCAGGTGCTGATCGACGGTCGCTCGGTCTACCGCGCCGGCCTGGCCACGGTGGATTGGAGCGATATCCCAGTGGCCATGGAGGACATCGAGCGCATCGAGGTCTTTCGCGGCCCCAACACCGTCAGCTACGGTGCCAATGCGCTGATGGCGGTGGTGAATATCCTCACCCGCTCGCCAGCCAACAGCCACGGCTCGCGGGTAAAGGTCATCCGTGGCGAGCGTGGCATCAATGACTTCTATGCCAGCCAGGGTGTGGGCTGGGAGACCGGCGATTTGCGCTTGTCTCTGTCCGGGCAACAGGACAATGGTTTTGACAGCGACGCGGTCGGCGCCGACCGCCGTGACGGGCGTCGTCTCAACCGTTTCAGCCTGGCGGTGAGCCAGGCCTTGAACGCGCAACAAAGTCTCGATTGGCAACTGAACGTCAAGGAAGGCACCAACCAGCGCCCTTATACCTACACCCCGGTGTTTGCCGGAATTACCGAAGGCGGCACCAATTCCGATGTCACCGCCAAGGACTACGCAGGCTCCCTGCGCTGGAACTTCGACTTCAACCCCGACCACAGCCTGTATATCCAGGGCTCGGCACAGCAATGGGACCGCAAGCAAATCTGGAAAGCCTGTGACGCCAAGGCCTCGTTCAGCCCTGAACTGACCCAGTTATGGCAGCTCAACCCCAACTATGCCGAATTGCTGGCACGGCACATGGACACCTACAGCCAAGGCTCCGCCCCACCGGGTAACGCCGCCGAACAGGCCTTGGCCAACCAGGTGCTGGACCAGTGGCGCAACGGTGCCAACCAAAGCGTGTGCGGCGATATCGACCAAAGCACCCGCGAAAGCCGCTACGACGTGGAGATCCAGGACACGCTCAGCCTCTCCGACAGCCTGCGCCTGGTCAGCGGTATGAATTACCGCTATGACCGCGCCGACTCCGAAACCTACTTCAATGGCACCCTGGACGACACCACCTGGCGCCTGTTCGGCCACCTGGAATGGCGCGCCAGCGAGCACTGGCTGCTGCAAGGTGGCGCCATGTACGAAGACACCCACCTGAGCGGCAACTCGCTCACGCCGCGTGTGGCGGTCAATTACCTGATCAATCCTCGCCACGGCTTGCGCGCGGTGTACTCCGAGGCAATCCGCTCGCCGGACATGTTCGAGAACAACGTCAATTGGAGCTACCGCGTCACCAATCTCAGCTCCCCGACCTACGGGCAAAACGCCGGTCAATATTTTGTCGTGACGCGCGGCCCTGGCAACCTCGACAAAGAGTTGATGCGTTCGCGCGAACTGGGCTACAACGGCTTCTTTGCCGAGCTGGGGCTGAATGTCGACGTGAAGCTGTTCTATGACGAAATCACCGACATGATCAGCTCGCCGCTGCGCAACAACCAATACATCGCCAGCAACGCCAACAGCTCGCGTTTTAGCGGTGCCGAGTCGCAGTTCGACTGGCGCGTGAGTGACGCCGACCGCCTGCGCCTGACCTATGCTTATGTAGACGCCACCTCCAGCAACCCGCTGGACAAAGCGCAAACCGCGCGTAACAGTGGCTCGGCCGGTTGGCTGCGTGAGTGGGGCCAGGGTTGGTCCAGCGCCTTGTTCTACTATGGCGACGACGCACTCAACCAATATCGCTTCCAGCGGGTCGACCTGCGGGTGGCCAAGCGCATTGCCGTAGGCAAAGCCAATGTGGAGCTGGCGGGCATGTTGCAGCAACGCCTGGATGACCAGCCCACCACCTGGGCCGACAACAACTACGACCATCGCCACGTTCTCTACTTCAGCGCCGAGCTGGACTTCTGACATGGCCGACCAGTCACGGATGACCCTCTTGTTGGTTTCACGGTTTTGGCGCCGCGGCCTGCTGCTCGCCTGCCTGTTGCTGACAGCGCCGGCGTGGAGTGCCGACATTCTGCTGACGGCCGCCGAAGACAGCGCCGGCGTGCGCGCTTTTACCCAGGCCCTTGCCCAACAACGCCCCGAAGACCAGGTCAGCTTCACGCCACTCAAGCAGTTGCCAGCGCCCAGTCACCTGCCTGCCAGCACACGCCTGATTCTCCTTGACCTGCCGGGTCTGGACTGGCGCCTGCAGGATGCTCAGGGGCCACCAACCCTTGTGCTGCGCATCAGCCGCCTGCAGGCCCGACAACGCCTGGGCAACTCGCACCCGGCAAAAATCAGTCTGCTATGGAGCGACCCGCCGCTGGAACGTCAGTTGCGTCTGATCGCCAATATCCTGCCCCAGGCCCGGCGCGTCGGCGTGCTGTACGGCGTCGATAGCGAATTCCTGCTGCGCGAACTGATCCAGTTCGCCAAACCCATGGGCCTGGAAATCATGCCCCAGCCATGGGACAACACCAGCGACAGTCGCCCGCTGCAAACCCTGTTCAAAAACAGCGACGTGCTACTGGGCCTCGACGATCCGCAGCTGTACAACCCCAAGACCGTAAAAAACCTGTTGCTGAGCAGCTACGCCCAACAACTGCCGTTGGTGGGGCCCAACGCTGGGTTTGTGCGGGCCGGCAGCCTGGCCAGCACCTACAGCGATCAATCCGACTGGCTCGCGGTACTGGACCGACTGCTGGACCAGCCGCCGGCCAGTTGGCCCAGCACGCTCTACCCGCAGTACTTCAAAGTCGTGGGCAACCCACAAGTCGCGCGCTCACTGGGCATCGAACAGGTCGATGAAATCGCCGTTGCCGCCCGCCTGGCCGAAGGAGAACAACGCCCATGACCTTGCGCCGTCGTTGGGATATCAACACCCGCACCCAGCTCATTACCCTGGGCCCCGCGCTGCTGTTGACCCTGCTGCTCATCACCTTCTTCACCTTCGTGCGCATCCAGGACTTGCGCCAGGAGCTGGACCACACCGGTCAATTGATCGCCAACCAGCTGGCGCCTGCCACTGAGTACGGCGTGATTTCCGGCAACAACGATGTGCTTGAAACCCTGCTGCGTGCGACCTTGGCCACACCCCATGTGCGCTTCCTGGAGATCCAGGACAGCGCCGAGAACATCTTGGTGTATGTGGAGCAGCCGTCCGAGCGGCATGACCGTTCGCTGTCGGTGAAGGTGTTCCAGGCACCGATCCGCCTGCAACACATCCAGCTCAACAATGACTTTTTCCAGGACAACCTCAGCGAACCCAAGGCACCCCGCGCGGACTACCTGGGGCGAGTGATTGTGGGTATGTCCAACGACGCTTTCAGCCAGCGCCAGCAGGAAATCCTGTTCAAGGCAGGGGTCCTGGCGCTGTTTGCCCTGCTGTTTACCTTCCTGCTGGCGCGACGCTTGTCGGCCAGCCTGTCACAGCCGATCAGCGCCATGGGGCACGCGGTCAAGGCCATCCAGCAAGGCGATTACAAGACGCCACTGCCCATCGTCGATGACTCGGAATTGGGCGACCTCTCGCGGCATATCAACAACCTGGCCGAGGGCCTTCAACAGGCCAGTCGCGAACAGCAACAAGCCATGGCGCAGTTGATCCAGACCCGTGAAGAAGCCGAGCGGGCGAACAACGCCAAGTCGGATTTTCTGGCGATGATGAGCCACGAACTGCGCACGCCCATGAATGGCGTGCTGGGCATGCTGCAACTGCTGGAAACCACGGAGATGACCGAGGAGCAGACCGAGTACGCGGCGCTGGCGTGCGAGTCCACCGAGCATTTGCTCAAGGTGATCAATGACATCCTCGATTTTTCACGCATTGAACGCGCCGCCCTGGAACTGGAACATATTCCGTTCAACCTGGCCGATCTGATCAACAGCTGCGCCCAGGCTTTCCAGCACAGCGCCCAGCAGCGCGGGCTGAGCCTGGAACTGCCCATTCCCATGGGCATGGAGGCTCTGCGTGTGCGCGGCGACCCGACGCGGATCCGCCAGATTCTGGTGAACCTGATCGGCAATGCATTGAAATTTACCGAACATGGCAGCGTGACCGTGGAGCCCCACTGGCAAACCCTGGACCATGAGTTGGTGTGGTTCACCTGCACCGTACGCGACAGCGGTATCGGTATTTCCGCCGAACGCCTGGATTTGATGTTCGATGCATTCCAGCAGGCAGACAGCTCCATTTCCAGGCGTTACGGTGGCACGGGCCTGGGCCTGCCGATTGCGCGCACCCTGGCCGAACGTATGGGTGGCACCTTGCGCGCCCAGAGCGAAGAAGGTCGAGGTTCAGTGTTCACCTTGGAGATTCCGCTGGCCATTGACCAGCAGCATGCCCCGGTCACCGCACCTGACGCGCTTGGCAAAGCCAGCGCCGGCGATGGGCGCCACGTGCTGTTGGTAGAGGACAACCCGGTCAACCGCACCGTGGTCGAAGCGATGCTGCGCAGCCTGGGTTTTGAAGTCAGCCTGGCCACGGACGGCGCCGAGGCGATCCGCAGCGCCGAGAGCCTGATTTTCACCGCTATCCTGATGGATTGTCGCCTGCCCTTGATCGACGGCTACGAAGCCACACGGCAGATTCGCCAACTGCCCGGTTGCGCCGATCTGCCGATCATCGCCCTGACGGCCAACGCCTTGCAGGGCGATCGCGAAGCCTGCCTGGCAGCCGGAATGAACGATTACCTGGCCAAGCCGTTCAAACGCACGGATTTGCAGCAAATCCTGCAGCGCTGGGTGCAATAGCGCCGCGCCATCAGCCAACTGCGACTGGCGTGAAAGACGAAAGTGCGGCAGTCTTAGGCACCCGAACGGGCTGATAAACAGGCCCGGTTTAAAATTTCAGTGAACAAGTGTACATTCAGTGCCTTGCCGCTGTGACTTTCACTACAACGCAATAGTCTATGTGTAGGCTGCCGCTATGAGGCATGAACGCTTCATTCGGTTCGGGAAGATTTGCCCTACCCTGCCGCATGGGATTATTGAGGAGCTCGCATGACCAAACAAAACGCCTTTACTCGGGAAGACCTGCTGCGCTGCAGTCGCGGTGAGCTGTTCGGCCCAGGTAACGCGCAACTGCCCGCCCCGAACATGCTGATGGTGGATCGCATCACCGATATCAGCGAAGAGGGTGGCAAGTACGGCAAAGGTGAATTGGTCGCCGAGCTGGATATCACCCCTGACCTGTGGTTCTTCGCTTGCCACTTCGAAGGCGACCCTGTGATGCCAGGTTGCCTGGGCCTTGACGCCATGTGGCAACTGGTTGGCTTCTACCTGGGCTGGCAAGGCCTGCCGGGCCGCGGTCGCGCCCTGGGTTCGGGCGAAGTGAAGTTCTTTGGCCAGGTACTGCCGAGCGCCAAGAAAGTCACCTACAACATTCAAATCAAGCGCGTCCTCAAGGGCAAGCTGAACCTGGCCATCGCCGACGGTTCGGTGACTGTCGACGGTCGCGAGATCTATACTGCCGAAGGCCTTCGGGTCGGCGTATTCACTTCCACTGACAACTTTTAAGGGTTATCCGCATGCGCCGCGTCGTTATCACTGGTCTGGGCATCGTTTCTTGCCTGGGCAATGACAAAGAGACCGTCACCGCTAACCTGCGTGCAAGTCGCCCTGGCATCCGCTTCAACCCGGAATATGCCGAAATGGGTCTGCGTAGCCAGGTTTCCGGCTCCATTGACCTGCCCCTCGAAGAACTGATCGATCGCAAGATCTATCGCTTCGTCGGCCACGCTGCCGCCTACGCCTACCTGGCCATGAAAGACGCGATCGCCGACTCCGGCCTGAGCGAAGACCAGGTTTCGAACGTACGCACCGGCCTGATCGCCGGCTCCGGCGGCGCATCGACCCTCAACCAAATGGAAGCGCTGGACATCCTGCGCGAAAAAGGCGTGAAGCGCGTCGGCCCTTATCGTGTCACGCGGACCATGGGCAGCACCGTTTCCGCCTGCCTGGCTACGCCATTCCAGATCAAGGGCGTGAACTACTCGATCTCCTCCGCATGCGCCACCAGCGCCCACTGCATCGGGACTGCCGTTGAGCAGATCCAACTGGGCAAGCAGGACATCGTATTTGCCGGCGGCGGTGAAGAAGAGCATTGGAGCCAGTCGTTCCTGTTCGACGCCATGGGCGCATTGTCCACCCAGTACAACGAAACCCCAGAAAAAGCCTCCCGCGCTTACGACGCCAAGCGTGACGGTTTCGTCATCGCCGGTGGTGGTGGCATGGTGGTGGTCGAGGAGCTGGAACACGCCCTGGCCCGTGGCGCGAAGATCTACGCGGAAATCGTTGGCTACGGCGCGACGTCCGACGGCTACGACATGGTTGCGCCAAGCGGTGAAGGCGCCATCCGCTGCATGCAGATGGCAATGTCCACCGTCGACACCCCAATCGACTACCTGAACACCCACGGCACCTCGACCCCGGTCGGCGATGCCAAGGAAATGGAAGGCGTGCGTGCGGTATTTGGCGACAAGGCTCCGAAAATCAGCTCCACCAAGAGCCTGTCGGGTCACTCCCTGGGCGCCGCTGGCGTTCACGAAGCGATCTATTGCCTGCTGATGATGGAAGGCAACTTCATGGCCGGCTCGGCCAACATCGACGAGATTGATCCGGTTGTGGCCGATATGCCAATCCTGACCAAGACCGTTGAAAACGCCAAGATCGACACCGTGATGAGCAACAGCTTTGGTTTTGGTGGCACCAATGCCACCTTGGTACTCAAGCGCTGGCAGGGCAAGTAAGCTCGCAGGTTGATCACACGAAAAAGCCCCGACTGGTTCGGGGCTTTTTTTTTGCGTTTGATTTGAAACCGCGTCGCCTTCATCACAGGCAAGCCAGCTCCCACGTTCGACCGCGTTCATCCTGAAGGAATACGGTCCAGTGTGGGAGCTGGCTTGCCTGCGGCTGGGCCGCCCCGGTTCCCCGCCCTACACCGAAAACCGCGCCACCATCGAATTCAGATCCACCGCCAACCGCGACAACTCCTGACTCGCTGCACTGGTCTGGTTGGCCCCGGTCGATGTCTGGTGCGCGAGGTCCCGGATATTCATCAAGTTACGATCCACCTCCCGCGCCACCGCCGCCTGCTGCTCCGAGGCACTGGCGATCACCAGGTTGCGTTCGTTGATCAAGGTGAATGCCGAGGCAATCTCTTCCAGGGCCATGCCCGCCGATTTGGCGATATCCAGTGTGGAGCGCGCCCGAGTATTGCTCTGCTGCATCGAGCTGACAGCCTGGTCGGTGCCCTGCTGAATCCCGCTGATCATCTGCTCGATTTCCTGGGTCGACTGTTGCGTGCGATGGGCCAAGGCCCGCACCTCATCGGCTACCACCGCAAACCCGCGCCCGGCATCCCCCGCTCGCGCCGCTTCAATCGCCGCGTTCAGTGCCAGCAAGTTGGTTTGCTCGGCAATCGAGCGAATCACATCCAGCACTGTGCTGATGCCATAGACCTTTTGCGCCAGCGCTTCGACCTGGGTCACATTGGCGGTCACATCGGTCGCGAGGGCTTCAATCGACACCACCGTCTGCTGCACCTGCTCACGCCCTTGCTGGGCAATCCGGTCGGATTCGCGAGATGCCTGGGACGTGGCCACCGCATTGCTCGCCACCTCCTCCACCGCCACCGTCATCTGATTGACTGCCGTGGCCGCCTGTTCGATTTCCTGGTTCTGCTGGTGCAAACCACGGGTCGCATCCTCGGTGACGCAACTGAGCTCTTCGGAAGCCGACGCCAATTGGTTCGACGATTCTGATATGCGCCGGATAGTGTCGCGCAAGCTCTCCTGCATGCGCTTGAGCGCCTGTTGCAAGCGCGCCGGCTCGTCGCTGCCACTGAGCCTGATGTCGCCCGTCAAGTCGCCACTGGCAACGCCCTGGGCCACTTTCAACGACTGTGCCAGCGGCAGCACGATGCTGCGTGTCAGCCACACCGCCAGGCCAATCGTGACCAACGCCGTGACGCCAATCATGGTCATCACCCAGACCCGCGACTGGCTGAACACCTGCTGTGCCAGCCGGGCGGCCTCGTTGGCGCTGGACTTGTTCAGATTGACCAACTCACGCAGCGTCACGGCCATCTGGTCAGCCATCTGATTCATTTCGCCATTGACCACCGCAATGGCTTCCTCCAGCCGATTGGCCTTGGATAAGCCCACCACCTGCTCCTGGCGTTGCAGGTACTGCTGCTCCTCGACCTTGAAGCGATCAAACAGCACGCGCTCCTCAGGCAAGACGATCAATGCCTCGTACACGCCTTCAGCGTGGTGCAAACCGGTTTTTATCTCGGCAATTTTCTGCTCGTTCTGCGCCACCGCCTGGGGGTCGCGGTTGACCAGCAAGCGCAACGTCAGCGCCCGAATGCGCAACACATCTTGGTTCATCTCCCCTACCGCCATCACGCTGGGCAGCCAGTTGGTCTCCACCTGGTCCGACTGCTGGCGCATATTGGCCATCTGCAACAGGGCAAAGCCGCCCAAGACGAACACCATCAACGCCAGCACACCAAAGCCCAGGCCGGCGCGAGGGGCGATATTCAAACTGCGGATATTCATGCCAGGGTTCCTTCCAAAAGTACTGCATCCACCTGCAGCGGGTCTCTTGGACGTTATCGGCACCTCAGGTCATTGGCGTAAGATCAAAACGCGATATCAAGGCGCGTCGCCATCGCCATGCGGCTTGGGCAGGATGGCGAGGAAGTTGTCGCGCGCAACCTTGTGGGCAACGTCTTCGGGCAACGCATCGAGGAAAGGATCGAAACGGCGCATCTCCTTGCCCAACTTATTGAAGCGCCCCACAACATCGGAGCCGAGCATGAAGCGATCCGGGAAGCGCTCCACCAGCGCAACCCATTGCGACCGTGGCTTGCCGGCGTCATCCAGCAGATAGGGCGTGAGCATGCTCCAGGACAGGTCGATATACAGGTTGGGGTACGCCTCAAGCAGGCGCGTCAGGGTAGGCAACAAAAAGTCCATCTGCACCTGATGACGGTGAATTTCCTTGCTGGTACCGGCATGGGCCCAGATAAAACGCGTGTGCGGGTGATTGCGTAACGGCTGTTCGACTTCCGCCAGGTACAGCGGGTTGCGCTCACGTTTGGAGGTGATGTTGGAGTGCAGCATCACCGGCAGGTCGTTTTCGGCCGCTAGGTGATAGATGCGCGTCATGGCTTCGTTATTGGCGCGCGGGGTGTCACCGGAGGTCAGGGCGGTAAGGTCATCGTGCCGGGTGAACACTTCACCGATGCCCTGCCACAGCCCTGGGTTGAGGTCGAGCATACGCTGGATGTGGGCGGCGGAGTTTTTGTCGTTGGGATTGAAACCGGCGAGGAAAGGATGAAAGTGCTGGCGTTGCTCGGGGGAAAGTTTATTGACCGCCGCCGCGACGATCACATCCGTGGCGCTGTACCAATAGGCATCGGCGTAGTCACCGGCGTAATAGCGCGGGCGCTTGGGCTCGTCTTCGTGCCATTTCTTGGCCACGGGAATCCCGGAAATCATGACGTGCTCAATGCGGTTGTCCGCCATGGCCTTGAGCAGCTTGTCCATGCCGGCGGTTTCCTGGAAAAAATCCACGTAATGCAGGTGCGCGTCGCTGTAGGTATAGTCACGGGCCTGCGCGACAAGGCTGCTGGCGGCGAGCAACAAGGCAAGACTCAGGCGGGCTCCAGACACGGTAAAACCTCAATAAGGGTTGAAACGGGTAGACCTTGCGCCAGCCTTCAGGGTTCAGCATGGAAAAAACCGGAACACTGGGGTGCCAGCATGCTCTATAACTGCATGACCTTCATCCTGCGCCCTTATGAGGTTTGCCATGCCTGTTACCGTTAATACGCTGAACGCTGAAAACTTCCGTCACAGCGTGAATATCAATAATCACGAGCTGTTTACCGACCTGCCCAAGAGCCTGGGCGGTGACGATTCGGCGCCCTCCCCCCACGATTATTTCGATGCTGCGCTGGCGTCGTGCAAAGCTTTGACCGTGAGGCTCTACGCGCAGAAAAAAGATATCCCGCTGACCGGCGTGACCGTGGAGGTCACTCACGACAGCGACGAAGAGCAAAAGGGTAAATACAAACTCAACGTCAAGCTGACCCTCAAGGGCGTACTCACCGACGCCCAGCGCGATGAACTGCATCGCGTGGCCGATAAGTGCCCGGTACATAAGCTGATGACCACCGCCGAAGTCACTATCGAGACGAAATTGTCGGAAGGCGCCTTCAGCCAATAGCCCCAACTTCCCATCGAGCGGGTTATGCTCAAAGCATCCAACCCGCTCAGACTGGGATGCCCATGACCACCCTCACCGTGATTCGCCCTCGCCCCGAAGATGTAGAAGGCCAGCCTATCCTGCGGCCCCTGCCCTCACGTGAATGCCGCAGCGTCGGTCCCTTTGTATTTTTCGACCATATGCTGCCGACCCGCTACGCACCGGGTAACGGCATGAATATCCGCCAGCATCCCCACATCGGCCTGTCCACCCTCACCTACCTGTTTGAAGGCACCTTGCAGCACAAGGACAGCCTTGGCTCGGACCAGGTGGTGCAAGCCGGCGGTGTCAGCTGGATGACCGCCGGCAGCGCGATTGCCCACGTCGAGCGCACACCTGAAGCGGTCAAGGCCAGGGGTTTCAACCTGCATGGCCTGCAGGTGTGGCTGGCCTCGCCCAAGGACCACGAGACCGGGCCCGGACACTACAGTCACCACCCAGCCGCAAGTTTGCCGATAAGCGATAACCTCGGCGTGCAGGTGCGTTTGATCGCCGGTGATGGTTTTTGCCTCAGATCACCGGTGCCGGTGCTGTCGCCGACGCTGTATGCCGAGGTACAGATGCAAACCGCCACCACCCTGTTGATTCCTGATGAACATGAGGAACGCGCGGTGTATGTGCTGGAGGGTGAGGTGCAATTGGACGGTGAAGCCCTGGAGGTCAACAGCTTGGTGGTATTGCCGACTGGGCAGGAGATGACTTTGTATGCCGAGAGTGATTGCCACCTGATGGTATTTGGCGGGGCACCGCTGGATGGGCCACGGCGGATCAACTGGAATTTTGTGGCGAGCGACCCGGCTGTGATCGAGCAGGCGAGACAGCGTTGGGCGGCTGGGGATTGGCCCACTGTGCCGGGGGAGTCAGAAAGAATCGAGTTGCCTGTTAGATAGCATTCGCGAGCAAGCCCGCTCCCACATTTCGATCTGTGAACGCACTCAAATGTGGGAGCGGGCTTGCTCGCGAAGAGGCCCGAACAGGCGCCGAAGCATCAGCCCTTGAACACTTCATCCAACAAGTTATGCATCGACTGGAAAGCCCGTGCGCCGGTCTTGGCGTCGTACATCATCTTGCCCGACACATTGGCATGGGGGTCGGTGAAGGAATGCACCGCGCCGCCGTAGCTGAGCAACTGCCAATCCACACCCGCCGCGTTCATTTCATCTTCGAACGCTGGCAGTTGCTCTTTGGGCACCAACGGGTCCGAGGCGCCATGCAGCACCAGCACTGAACCCTTGATGTTCTTCGCGTCTGCGGGGTTCGGTGTATCCAGAGTGCCATGGAACGACACGGCAGCCTTCAGCGGCGCGCCGGTACGGGCCAGTTCCAGGGAGCAGCAACCGCCAAAGCAGAAGCCGAAGGTGGCCAGTTTGGACGTGTCCACCGCGGCTTCAACCTGGCCTTGCAGTTGCTCGAAGGCGGCTTGCATGCGCTTGTTCAGCAACGGGCGATCATTCTTCAACGGCATCATCGCCGCGCCCGCTTCATCGCCATTTGAAGGACGTACGTTTTGCCCGTAGAGGTCGGCAATCAGCACCACGTAGCCTTTGCCGGCAACGGCCTTCGCAATCTCTTCGGCCCCCGTACTCACGCCCATCCAGTTCGGCGCCATCAGCAGTCCCGGCAACGGGCCCTTGTGGCTGGCATCGAATGCCAGACGGCTTTCATAAGACTGGCCATCAATCTGATAGACCACGGAACGTACAGTGACTTGGCTCATCATTTTCTCCAATTCAGATGGATTGACGATGCTCCCTGTAGGAGCGAGGGGGACGCCTAGGTCTTGCTCGCGAAAAACGTGAGATCACCGCGCTCATTCAGCATTTGCGCGTTATCGTTGACGTTCTTCGCGAGCAAGCTCGCTCCTACAGTAGAGCCAGAACGAAAAAACCCGCCGAAGCGGGTTTTTCTACAACGGTGTTAAACCGACAATTCAACCAACAGCTTGTTCAGTCGGCGCACATACGCGGCCGGGTCCTTCAAGCTGTCGCCGGCTGCCAGGGCGGCCTGGTCGAAGAGGATGTGCGACAGGTCGCCAAACCGCTCTTCGCTCTGCTCGCCATCGAGTTTCTCGATCAGCGGGTGAGACGGGTTGAATTCGAAGATGGGCTTGGAATCCGGCACTTTCTGGCCGCTGGCTTCGAGGATCTGGCGCATCTGCATGCCCAGGTCCTGCTCGCCAATGGCCAGGATCGCAGGAGAGTCGGTCAGGCGGTGGGAAACCCGTACTTCACTCACCGCTTCGCCCAGGGAAGCCTTGATGCGCTCAACCAGGCCCTCTTTGGACTTGGCGACTTCTTCGGCTTCTTTCTTCTCTTCTTCGGAGTCCAGGTTACCCAGGTCCAGGTCACCACGGGCCACGTCGACGAAGGTTTTGCCGTCGAACTCGGTGAGGTAGCTCATCAGCCACTCATCGATACGGTCGGTCAGCAGCAGCACTTCGATGCCTTTCTTGCGGAAGACTTCCAGGTGCGGGCTGTTCTTGACCTGGGCGTAGGTTTCGCCGGTCAGGTAGTAGATCTTGTCCTGACCTTCCTTGGCACGTGCCAGGTAGTCAGCCAGGGACACAACCTGCTCACCGTCTTCGCCTTGAGTCGAGGCAAAACGCAGCAAACCGGCGATTTTTTCCTTGTTGGCAAAATCTTCTGCCGGGCCTTCTTTCATCACCTGGCCGAAGTTTTTCCAGAAGCTCTTATATTGCTCAGGCTCGTTCTTCGCCAGCTTTTCCAGCATGTCGAGTACGCGCTTGGTGAGCGCCGACTTCATGGAGTCGATGATCGGGTCTTTCTGCAGGATTTCCCGCGACACGTTCAGCGACAGGTCGTTGGAGTCGACCACACCTTTGATAAAGCGCAGGTACAGCGGCAGGAAGGATTCCGCCTGGTCCATTACGAACACGCGCTGCACGTACAGCTTCAGGCCTTTTGGCGCCTCGCGTTGGTACAGGTCGAACGGAGCACGGGCCGGTACGTAGAGCAGCGAGCTGTATTCGAGCTTGCCTTCAACCTTGTTGTGGCTCCAGCTCAGCGGGTTCTCGTAGTCGTGCCCGATGTGCTTGTAGAACTCCTGGTATTCCTCGTCCTTGATCTCGGTACGCGGACGGGTCCACAGGGCGCTGGCGCGGTTGACGGTTTCCCACTCCACCGCAGGGGCTTCTTCGCCTTCGGCAACGGTCTGTTCCTTGGGCAACTCGATCGGCAACGCGATGTGGTCGGAGTACTTCTTGATGATGTTGCGCAGGCGCCAGCCATCGGCGAATTCGTCTTCACCGGCTTTCAGGTGCAGCACGATGCGCGTGCCACGGTCAGCCTTGTCGATAGTGGCGATTTCAAATTCGCCCTCGCCCTTGGAAGCCCAGTGCACGCCCTCGCTGGCGTCAAGGCCGGCGCGGCGGCTGAATACTTCAACCTTGTCGGCGACGATGAAGGCCGAATAGAAGCCCACGCCGAATTGGCCGATCAGGTGAGAGTCTTTTTTCTGGTCGCCCGATAGGTTCTTCATGAAATCTGCGGTGCCGGACTTGGCGATGGTCCCCAGGTGGGTGATCGCATCGTCACGGCTCATGCCGATACCGTTGTCTTCGAGGGTGACGGTCTTGGCGTCTTTGTCGTAGCTCACACGGATCTTGAGTTCCGCGCCGCCTTCCAGCAACTCGGGCTTGGACAGGGCTTCGAAACGTAATTTATCGACAGCGTCAGAGGCGTTCGAGATCAATTCGCGAAGGAAAATTTCCTTGTTGGAATACAGCGAATGGATCATGAGGTGCAGCAGTTGCTTCACCTCGGTCTGGAAGCCCAGGGTTTCCTTTTGAGTTTCCACACTCATGGTCATCAAACTCCAATTGGATGGCAGTGGCCGCGCCCTTGAGGGTTGGCGGCGGGTTGTCATCAAAGTTGGGGACTAAGACCAGGATTTCAAGGGCGGACCAATTCCTCAATTTTGAAATGTGCCCGGGCAGTGGCGATCGGTTCGGCCGGCGTGCTCTGCCAAGCGGTAATCGCCACGTTGGCCACGCGCCGGCCCTGGCGCCATACCTGACACTTGGCATAGGTGTCCCGAAACTGGCCGGCGCGCAGGTAATCCAGGGAGAAGTCGATGATTTTCGGCAGGCCCGGAGCGCCAGTGAACACCAGCAGGTGCATGGCGGCTGCCAGCTCCATGAAGCCGGCGATCACCCCGCCATGCAACGCTGGCAATATGGGGTTACCAATATTGTCCTTGCTGGCCGGCAGGCGAAACAGCAACTCATCCCCCAGGCGGGTGCATTCGATGCCGATCAGCCTGGCATAGGGCACCAGCTCGAGCAGCGCATCGTAGTTGCCACGGTCGAGGGCTTGCTCCAGGCGCGTCTTGAACCGATGCCTCATGCCTGTTCTCCCTTGATGACAGTGCCCAAGCCTTGAGTGCCTTTGAGGCGCTTGCCCATGCGCATGAACGTGCCTACCACATGGGCGATAGGTTGTTGCGGGTCATCCTGATAGGCAACGCCACGGGTGAAGATCACGTCGGTGGTGACCCGGTAGCATTGCGCGAAGCCATACACCGGCTTATGGGGTTCGGCGGGATGCATGTAGTCGATACGCAGGTCCAGGGTGGGGCACACCTCGAACTCGGGCAATACGCACAGGGTCGCCATGCCGCAAGCGGTGTCCATCAAGGAGGTCAGCGCGCCGCCGTGGATCACCCCGGTCAGGGGATCACCGACAATATGCGGCCCATAAGGCAGTACGAGGGTCATGCCCTCCTCGCTGGCTTCATGCACCGCCACACCCAGCACCTGGCAATGGCGCAGGGCCGAAACGAAGCGCACGGCACGCTCCAACAAAGGGTTTACGGTCATTGTTTTTAGACTCTTATTAGTGTGAATTCGGCGGATTGGAATGACTGGGTAAAGTTCCTGTACGAAACATGCTATATATCTGTGGGACATAAGGAACTAATGCTGGCCCCTTGGGTTCGAAAGGCCAGTAGATATCTTCAATAAGGAGAAACACCCCATGCGTAAGACATTAGCTATTTCCATGATGCTGGCCGCTGCTCTCGGTCTGGCTGCCTGCGACAAGAAATCCGAAGACAAAGCCCAAGACGCTGCTGCACATGCTGAGCAAGCTCAGCAAGATATGGCTAAAGCACAGGATAAAGTGAACGACGCTGCGAAAGAAAACGCCGAAGCTGCCAAAGCTCAGGCCGAATCGAACGAAGCTGCTGCAAAAGAAGCTGCACCTGCAGAACCTGCCAAGCAGTAATCGCAGGGTTTGAAGCTGTATTGCAGCAAAAAGAAAGCCCGCTGACCAAGCGGGCTTTTCTTTGTCCAGGATTTGCTGCCAGCGCTAGGATGCGCCCTCTTTTACAGCGTCGACTGCTGGCATATCGGTCGGGGTGTACACCATCACCTGCAATACATCGGAATGGAACTCGCGGCGGTACAGCACCAACACCACCCCACTGCTCATCAACATGAACAACCAGGGGCTGACAAACCAGGCCAGCATGGTCATGCCGAAGTAATACGCACGCAGGCCAAAGTTGAACTGGTTGGCCGCCATCGAAATCACCCGTGCCGCCCGCAAGGCAAATGCATTGCGCTCCTGCTCCGACACATGTCGTTCACCAATCATCGGCGCCGAGCCCACCAGCACCGCCGCGAAGTTGTACTGACGCATGCACCAGCTGAAAGTAAAAAACGCATAGACAAATACCAGGGCCAGGCACAGCAACTTGACCTCCGACATGCCCTGGGACGCCTGCTGCACCATCGGAATGTCTGCCAGCAACGACACCGCCCGCTCCGAAGCACCGAGCACGGTCAGGATACCCGCAAGGATGATCAAGGTACTGGAGGCAAAGAACGAGGCATTACGCTCCAGATTGCCGATCACGCTGGCATCGGCGATGCGGTTATCGCGCAACAGCATGCGGCGCATCCAGTCTTCACGGTACAGGTGCAACACGCTGGCCAGGCAGGCCGTATCTCGAGCTTTCCAGGTGGCGTAACGGGTATAGCCGCCCCAGCACAGGATGAACCACAGGGCGGCAAGCAGGTGGACTTGATTGGTTTCGACGAACGACATGCGGGTCCTTCTAAATGTGAGCCCGGTGAGTTGTGCAACAAATATCAAAACCCCGGCCGTACTACCTGACTTTTATGAGAATTCCTGTTTCCAGATGTACATGAGTTCGGCCTCGGAACCAATAGGACGCCTCCACTCACTTAGTTGGCCCCAGGGCACGAAGCCTTGATCATTTCTCAGGCGGAAGGAACTGCATATCTATCCTTAGGATGTTAAATGCGCTCAACTTCTCTCTCTGTCAGCCAAACACCTGCGCCGCAAGCGATCCAACTGTCCGTGGGCACAGCCTCTGAATCGACAACGCAACACCCACTTTTATCGCATCACCTTCAGCCCAAGCCGTTGGGACTGGACACTGATGATCGGATCAAAATCCAAGTAGCCGGCATAAAGCCAGTCGTTGCCAATGATACAGGGCCGAACGCAGTCGCCGCGCAATCCCAATTGATTGAGCAGCATCAGGCGTACAACCAGAAAATTATTGATTTACTCAGTCAGCAGATGACATTCCAACGCTTCACCCAGGCTCAGTTGAAAAAAGCCTTTCCCCAGCTCACATCAATCGACCCGAACATTATCCACGTCAACACCTATCGAAAACAGCCGCCGGCAGAGCCCGTGCTGATTTCTACGCAAACCTTATCGGAGGCATTGCTCGAAAAAGTCGCGCAAGTCCACATAAACGCCGTCACTGGCACGCCCAACACTGAAGAGCACAGTGCCGACATACAAACGGGCTTTTACATTGACGGACCTGCGGGTGCTCCCCAAACCAGACTGGAGCATCAGGGTTCCCTGCTGACGCTTGCATACGATATCGCAACCCGCTTTTCAGGCGCGCTCAGTAGCTACTGGAAAAGATCACCCGTAGGCTCCCCCAAGCAGCCATCACGATCAGCCCAACTGCTCGCCCTGCATCGGCAAATGCTTTCCACCGAGGCAGCCCTGCGGGTTGAAGACGGAACCCTCAGCGAGGCTGGCAAAAAGCTGATCGACACCGCCTTTCAGTACCCCACCCTTGAAGCACGCGAGCGCGAACTTCCCGCAGGGGATCGGCCTGGGGTGTATCCGATCCGGATAGATGACAACTCCGCCAACGGCGCATTTTTAGCCGGTTGTTTTCTTATCACTCGCAGCGACGGCTCGTCGGCCGAGGCACCTTACACCGCAAGTGACACCCGTAATATCGGGCTGGATGACACCACCGGGCCTGTAGTGCTTTATACCCCCGGGGACGGTTTCGAGGAGTTCGCGAGCCCTGGCAAAGCCCGCGAAGCATTGATGCAGAGAATCGATAATGATGACGAGAAGGCCAACCTGCTACTCAAAAGTCTACCGGTGTCGGTAGAGCACAGTCGAAACCCTCCGTGGGGTGATGATTTAATGCTGGGATTCGCCCCCGTCTGCGGCGACGTAGTGGCACAAACCTTTCCCCAGTTGTTGCAGCGACAGGCTGACGAGGTCAATGAAACCATGCAGGCCGGGTTCGCCCAAGCGCAAGCCGAAGCTGGCTCCTCTCGCACACCGTCGTTGCTCTCTGCCCAAACTGTCGAAACCATCAATGATGCAGCGGATCTTTCACTGCATTTCGATGGCAGTAATGCCCTGCTCGCACGCAATGAGCAACTGCACAACAAACTGCAGCCACAATGGCTTAAAGAACTGACTCCCCAACAAGAAACGAGCTATAGGGAGCTGGAGGAAGCACAGGATACAAGCCTTACGCACTTGCAAGCGCTATTGGCAAACATCCCGGCCCCCAACATTTTCGCCAAACAGTTGCTGGCCCAGGCGTTGAAAGCCAAGCTGCCGGACCGCTACCGGCACGAGGAAATAGACCCTGACCACGTGATGGTTCAGATGACCACACAGCAGTCGAGCAATCGCGGCCTTTTAGGTTCCGCAAACGCACCAAAGCCGAAGATCCACACCCGATCGCTTACCGACCTGACGCTCATGAACACAACGCCATGGCATGAACGCTCGCCGACGAGCACCTGGGCCGCTCGCGTCGTAAGTGCCAATGGAAAATACCTGCTGACCCTGGATAAGCCGTTTCTCGAGGACCTGATCAGCCAAACCGATGTGGGCGGCAAATACCTCAAACTACTGGATGACAAACTCAGCCCCACTGCCACCTCCGACGAAGCCAGGGTGCTGCCCGACGCGTGGAAAAACCATCTGAAGGCAAGGATGGCCAAGGACGCGTTCATCACCAGCCTGGATCCCGACGCCTATCTGAACAGGCAAAAAATCGCCGAACAATGGATCGAAGCGACGCTTGAGCATAGCGACTCCACCACCTGGCCAATCGTGAATGGTGCGTCCATCGTCTCGCATAGAGTGGTCCTGAACGGCAAACCCGTCCAGGGCATGATGGTCATCAAACCGACCAACCACCCCTCGCTGGTGCTGTACAGCCCGGATGCTCCCGACGGACGTCCTTTCAGAGAAATTGTGGACGAGGATCAACTTAACACGCTGCTGAACACGTCCGAGTGGATGTCCTACATGGATCAGCGGGTATCACCTGTTGATCGATACAATATTCACGACACCCTGTTTTTGCCTCAGCTCGGCACGTGGCTCAAGAAATTCGCGGCCGACCATGAAGCGGGCATCCGGCTGAAGCCGTTCAAAGGTAGCATCACTGAAAACCTGTACATGCAGGAGGTGGGGTTACTCAGAGGGAGAGCGTCGGTTGGGATGACAACCAGCGCAGAGATATCGGCCCGATCCACAGCCAACAAATTAATGTTCGCCGCAGACATAGCCCAATTCGTTCTAAGCCTCATCCCGGTCAACGCTGGTATGTCAGCCACCAACAGGCTCTCCAAGGCTGCGCTAAGAACGTTGCGTACACCCGGACAAAGCCTGCCCAAGCTCCTCACCCAACCGGGACGCTGGGGGGCGGTGTACAACGACTTCGCCATGGCTGCGTCGGGTATCCCTTTACTCAAAAGGACCCCGTTGCGCCCAGTGTTCAGAAGCCCTGGGCGCACGCTCCAACAGCGACTGACAATCACGGCAGGTACAAACGGTACGCCAAGCGGTCACGTCGTACCGGTTCCGGGTACGTCGATATCGGCCGGCCGCCCCTCAAGCATCCCGACTCAATTGCCGAACCCGGCCCACCCTGTACAGAACCGTGGGGACCTCGCCGCGCACGCACTGGATAATCAGCTACTGGCAGGAAAACCGCTCAGCGCCACCGGGCCACAACAAGTCGGTGAAAAATGGTTGATCCGTTACACCGATAACTCAGACGTGAGCAGGGTCTATCAAATAAGCCCAGCGTTCAAATTCGAATCAGGATTTGTAAACGTTATAAACCCCGAGACAAAGCGTCGGGTGGCTACGCTTTTGAACAAAGGGAACGGCGAATGGGTGCTAACCGGTTTGCCGGGAGGCGCCAAACTACCTCAAACGCTAGCCCCCCTACCGCAGCCTCATTCTGCCTCCTCGGCGGAAAACCTAGTGCCTGCAAGCAGCTCCACCACCTCCGGCAGTTCGCGAATAGAGCCGCCCATTCGAAAGCCACTTGCAGTGCTGGTCAATACCAGGGCTCGTGACCTGAACGCCGAACTGCATCTGGCCGGAGCGGCATTGAACCCCCGAGCGGCCCGAGCGGAACTGGTTCGCATCACAAAGCCGGATGACCTGAAGGTTGTATTGAAACCCGATACAGTCAGCAAGTTCGTCTTCACTCAAGACAACCAACTGATCATCGGTACTATCGACAAAAGTGCACCGCCAAAATGGTTATCACATCCTGCCATCGCGGAAATCGGTGCTGGCAGTGGCCAATCAGAAAAGGTAGTCAGCGCAGGCTATATAAGGAAAGACGCCTTCGGGAAATTCCACCTTTCCGATGTCTCTGGACACTATCTACCCAAAAAAAGCGATTTAAGGCCCGCCCAGGAATATTTGAGGAACATGGGAGTGGATTCGACAAAGAGCAAGTTCCCGATACCCTGAAACAGGCAGCCTGGCTTGGCACTGCGTACAAAAAAAGCCCCGGATCATTTGATCCGGGGCTTTTTAATTGCAGCGTATAAGTCAGAGGTTTTAAGCGATCGCTTCGCTGCGCTTGCCCAGCATACGGTCAATCACCACGGCCACGACCAGCGTCATCAACGATGGTACCAGCCACGCCAAACCTTGCTCGCTCAGCGGCAAGTTGGCCAACTGTGTAGGCATCCAACCCGCCAGGCCCGCGCCCTTGAGCGCGTCGATGCAGCCAAAGATGAACGACACCAGCATCACCGGGCCGACGATACGGCCCTGTTCCTGCCAGAACCCTTTGCAGAAGCTCAAGGCCACCAACACGATGCACGGCGGGTAGATCGCGGTCAGCACCGGGATCGAGAAGGCAATGAGTTTGGTCAAGCCCAGGTTGGACACAAACAGCGAGAACAGTGCCAGGATCACCACCAGGGTCTTGTAGGACAGCGGCAGGATCTTGCTGAAGTACTCGGCGCAGGCACAGGTCAGGCCCACGGCGGTCACCAGGCATGCCAGGGAAATCAGCACGGCGAGGAAACCACTACCCAAGGAGCCGAACGTGTATTGCACATAGGCATGCAGTACCGCCGCGCCATTGCTGGCACCCGCGGCCACGGCATGGCTGCCCGAACCCAGACGGAACAGGCTGACGTACACCAGTGCCAGGCCCACGCCGGCAATTAGCCCGGCAATGATCGCGTAACGGGTGATCAGCTTGGGCGACTCGACGCCACGGGAGCGGATAGCGTTGACGATCACAATGCCGAACACCAGGGCGCCCAGGGTATCCATGGTCAGGTAACCATTGATAAAGCCTTGGGAGAACGGCGCGGCAACGTATTCCGGCGTGGCAACCCCCACCTCACCGGCGGGCAAGGCAAACGCAGCGATACCGAGGATAGCCAGGGCGATGATCTTCAGCGGCGCCAGGAAACGGCCCACGGTGTCCAGCAGTCGCCCTGGATACAGGGAGACAAAGAACACCACCAGGAAATACACCGAGCTGTAGAGGAACAACGCCAACGGGCTTTCACCGGTCAAGGGCGCCAGGCCCACTTCAAACGATACTGTTGCGGTGCGTGGGGTCGCAAACAGCGGGCCCACTGCCAGGTAGGCCGCTGCCGCCAGCAGGCCACCGGCAATCTTGCCAATTGGGCTGCTCAGCGCGTCCATGCCACCACCGACCTTGGCTAGGGCGATCACGGTGACCACCGGCAAACCGACTGCGGTGATCAGGAAGCCCAGCGCCGCCATCCACACATGCGGCCCGGACTGCAAACCCACGATAGGCGGGAAGATGATGTTGCCGGCGCCCACGAACAGGGCAAAGGTCATAAAGCCCAGCGCCAGGATATCCTGGCTTTTCAACACTTTCATTTGAGGAAATACCACACTACTGAATCGGAATTTAGAGAGGGCTTCCCTATGGATGAGGGAAATGCTGCCGGCCCTTGTGGGGACCGACCGGTCTAGCGCGCAGCTTCCTTTTGGGACGCGGACGCATAAAGAGGCGGCTAGAGTACAGAATCAGGCTGACAAACGCACTGTTGCGGGGCGAACTGTCCGATAAGCGACATTTGAATGTCGCGTTTTCATACTTAATTGGGCAACACAGAACCCTGTGGGAGCTGGCTTGCCTGCGATGGCATCGAATCGGTTTGGCTGATGCACCCAGTTGTCTGTATCGCAGGCAAGCCAGCTCCCACATTGAACCGAGCACATTCGTCAATCTGGCTATATCCAGAATGCACAAAGGCCACCCGAAGGTGGCCTTTGTGTGGTGAAGCGTCAGCTAAGCGCGAGGCTTACTTGACAGCCCAACCGGTCAGCTCGGCCAGGGCCTTGCCGATGTCTGCCAGCGAACGCACGGTTTTAACGCCTGCGTCTTGCAGTGCAGCGAATTTCTCGTCTGCAGTGCCTTTGCCGCCAGAGATGATTGCGCCAGCATGGCCCATGCGCTTGCCCGCAGGGGCAGTCACACCAGCGATGTAGGAAACAACCGGCTTGGTCACGTGTGCCTTGATGTAGGCAGCCGCTTCTTCTTCAGCCGAACCGCCGATCTCACCGATCATCACGATCGCTTCGGTCTTCGGGTCTTCCTGGAACAGCTTCAGGATGTCGATGAAGTTGGAGCCTGGGATCGGGTCACCGCCGATGCCGACGCAAGTCGACTGACCGAAACCGGCGTCAGTGGTCTGCTTGACAGCTTCGTAGGTCAGGGTGCCGGAACGGGAAACGATACCAACTTTACCTGGCAAGTGAATGTGACCTGGCATGATGCCGATCTTGCATTCGCCTGGGGTGATCACGCCTGGGCAGTTAGGGCCGATCAGGACTACACCCAGCTCGTCGCACTTAACTTTAGCGTCCAGCATGTCCAGGGTAGGAATGCCTTCGGTGATGCAGACGATCAGCTTGATGCCGCCGAAGGCCGCTTCCAGGATCGAGTCCTTGCAGAAAGGAGCTGGAACGTAGATCACGCTGGCAGTGGCGCCAGTGGCTTCTACCGCTTCTTTCACGGTGTTGAACACGGGCAGGCCCAGGTGCTCGGTGCCGCCTTTGCCTGGTGTTACGCCGCCAACCATCTGGGTGCCGTATTCGATGGCTTGCTGGGTGTGGAAACTACCTTGCGAACCGGTAATACCCTGGCAGATAACTTTGGTGTCTTTATTGATCAGGACGCTCATTACTTGCCCTCCGCAGCTTTGACAACTTGTTGAGCAGCGTCGGTCAGGCTGGTAGCCGCGATGATGTTCAAACCGCTTTCTGCCAGTACTTTAGCGCCCAGTTCAGCGTTGTTACCTTCAAGGCGAACAACAACCGGGATTTTAACGCCGACTTCTTTCACTGCACCGATGATGCCTTCGGCAATCATGTCGCAACGAACGATGCCGCCGAAGATGTTGACCAGTACTGCGGCGACATTGGAGTCGGACAGGATGATCTTGAACGCTTCGGTAACGCGTTCCTTGGTAGCGCCACCACCTACGTCGAGGAAGTTGGCTGGCTTGCCGCCATGCAGGTTGACGATGTCCATGGTACCCATGGCCAGGCCGGCACCGTTGACCATGCAGCCGATGTTACCTTCCAGGGCTACGTAGTTCAGTTCGAACTTGGCAGCGTGCGCTTCGCGCGGATCGTCTTGCGACGGATCGTGGAAAGTCTTCAGCTTAGGCTGACGGTACATGGCGTTGGCGTCGATGTTGATCTTGGCATCGAGGCAGTGCAGATCGCCGTCAGCCTTGATCACCAGCGGGTTCACTTCCAGCAGGGCCAGATCGTGATCCTGGAACAGTTTGGCCAGACCTACGAAGATCTTGGCGAACTGGGCAACTTGCTTGCCTTCCAGGCCCAGCTGGAAAGCCAGCTCGCGACCCTGGAATGGCTGAGCGCCAACCAGTGGATCGATAGTGGCCTTCAGAATTTTTTCTGGGGTTTCGTGAGCGATTTTCTCGATGTCCACGCCACCTTCGGTGGAAGCCATGAACACGATGCGACGGCTCGAACGGTCAACGACAGCGCCCAGGTACAGCTCTTTAGCGATATCAGTGCACGATTCAACCAGGATCTTGGTGACTGGTTGGCCATTGGCATCAGTCTGGTAAGTCACCAGACGCTTGCCCAGCCACTGCTGTGCGAAGGCCTTGGCGTCTTCTTTGCTGCGAACCAGCTTGACGCCGCCCGCTTTACCGCGACCACCGGCGTGGACCTGGGCTTTGACAACCCACTCGCTGCCGCCGATTTTGTCGCAAGCTTCTGCTGCTGCTTCCGGGGTGTCTACTGCGTAGCCCTTGGAAACTGGCAGGCCGTATTCAGCGAACAGCTGCTTACCCTGATACTCGTGAAGATTCATGCTTTTTACCGTCTTCGTTAGGTACTGCGCATTCGGCGCTGCGCTCATTATGAGTGCCGCGCCACCTGTGACTGCTGCTTGCGCAACTTGCGGGGCTTATGGCCCGTAAAGCTGCGCAAGGCTGCGTCCAGCGGATATTCCGCGGTGAGTCTTGCGCGCAAGGCTCACGACGGGCAACTCCGCCGTGGTTTCTTATTATCTCGCTTAGCGCTTCTTGCGGTTGGCGATGTGGATGGCGCCGCCATTCACTGCCAACGCTGCTTCGTGCAACGCTTCGGACAGGGTCGGATGGGAGAAGACCATCATGCCCAAGTCCTCGGCACTGGTGCCGAATTCCATGCCGATCGCGCCTTGCTGAACCAGTTCTGCAGCGCTTGGGCCAATCACGTGGACGCCCAAAACGCGGTCAGTCTTGGCATCAGCGATGACTTTGACAAAACCACCGGTGTCGTTGGCTGCCATGGCACGGCCAGAAGCGGCAAACGGGAAGGTGCCGACGTTAACTTCAACGCCTTCAGCTTTCAACTGCTGTTCGTTCTTGCCGACCCATGCAATTTCCGGGTGGGTGTAGATAACCGATGGGATCAGGTCGTAGTTCATCTGGGTCTTGTGACCCTTGATGCGCTCGACAACCATGATGCCTTCTTCGGAAGCCTTGTGGGCCAGCATCATGCCACGAACCACGTCACCAATGGCATAGACGCCAGGCACAGTGGTAGCGCAATGATCGTCAACGTGGATGAAACCACGCTCGTCGATGTTCACGCCGCTGTCGGAAGCCAACAGGTCATTGGTCACTGGGCGGCGACCAACGGCAACGATCAGCTTGTCGAAGGTGATCGTCTGCTCGCCGTCTTTATCGGTGTAGGTCACCACGACTTCTTCGCCGTTGACCTTGGAACCGGTAACACGGGCGCCAAGCTTGATGTCCAGACCTTGTTTGGTCAGGGTTTTCAGCGCTTCCTTGGAGACTGCAGTGTCAGCCGCCAGCAGGAACGTGTCCAGGGCTTCCAGCACGGTGACTTCAGCGCCAAGGCGCGACCATACCGAGCCCAGCTCCAGACCGATGACGCCAGCGCCGATCACGCCCAGGCGCTTAGGCACAGCCTGGAATTCCAGGGCGCCGGTCGAATCAACGATCACGTTGTTATCAACAGGAGCAGGCGGAATGTCGATTGGACGCGAACCTGGCGCCAGGATCACGTTTTCGGCTTCGATGACTTCAACCGAACCGTCTGGCTTGGTGACTTCAACTTTCTTGCCGGCCAGCAGCTTGCCGTGGCCTTGAATCGAAGTAACGCCGTTGGCCTTGAACAAGGTCGCAACGCCGGAAGTCAGGCCTTTGACGATGTTGGCTTTACGGCCGACCATTGCTGGTACGTCCATGGTCACGCCAGCATGGTTGATGCCGTGGATCGCGAAGCCGTCTTGGGCTTCGTGGAATTTCCAGGAGCTGTCCAGCAGCGCCTTGGACGGAATGCAACCCACGTTCAGGCAAGTACCGCCCAGCGCCAGTTTGCCTTCCTTGTCGGTGTATTTTTCGATGCAAGCAGTGGAGAGGCCCAGTTGCGCAGCCTTGATGGCGGCAACATAGCCGCCAGGGCCTGCACCAATCACTACAACGTCAAATTTCTGTGTCATGAAAATAGATCCTCTATTTGCGACAAGCTTCTAGCCACACGTTGCAAGCCAAGCTGCTTTTTCCTACAGCTTGTAGCTCGCAACGTGCGACTGCTTCTATCAGATGTCCAGGAGCAGGCGAGCAGGGTCTTCCAGCAGGTTCTTGATGGTCACCAGGAACGTCACGGCTTCTTTACCGTCGATCAGGCGGTGATCGTAAGACAATGCCAGGTACATCATTGGGCGGATCACGACCTGGCCGTTGATGGCCATCGGACGCTGGATGATGTTGTGCATGCCCAGGATCGCGGCTTGCGGTGGGTTGACGATCGGCGTCGACATCATCGAACCGAAGGTACCACCGTTGGTGATGGTGAAGGTACCGCCGGTCATCTCGTCGATGGTCAGCTTGCCGTCACGGGCTTTCTTGCCGAAGCCAGCGATGCCGCCTTCGATTTCGGCCAGGCTCATCAGCTCGGCGTTACGCAGGACTGGAACCACCAGGCCACGGTCGCTGGAGACGGCAACGCCGATATCTGCGTAGCCGTGGTAAACGATGTCGCCGCCGTCGATGGAAGCGTTGACTGCCGGGAAGCGCTTCAGCGCTTCGGTGGCCGCTTTCACGAAGAACGACATGAAGCCCAGGCGCACGCCGTTGTGGGACTTCTCGAACAGGTCCTTGTACTTCGAACGCAGGGCCATGACTTCGGTCATGTCGACTTCGTTGAAGGTGGTCAGCATCGCCATGTTCGACTGAGCTTCAACCAGGCGCTTGGCCACGGTGGCACGTACGCGAGTCATCGGTACGCGCTTCTCGGTGCGGTCGCCAGCGGCAAACACAGGCGCAGCGGCAGCAGGCGCTGCAGCCTTGGCAGGTGCGGCAGCCGGAGCGTTCTTCTTGGCTTCAACTGCGGCAACCACGTCTTCCTTGGTCACACGGCCATCTTTGCCGGTGCCCTTGATGGAAGCCAGGTTGATGCCGTTTTCTTCAGCCAGTTGACGCGCAGCCGGGGCAGCGATTGGATCTTCGCCACCGGCTGCCGGTGCAGCGGCAGGCGCCGAAGCAGCCGGTGCAGCAGCGGCAGGAGCAGGCGCTGCAGCAGCGCTGCCCTCTTCGATCGAGCCCAGTACCTGGTTCGACAGAACGGTAGCGCCCTCTTCAGCAACGATCGCGCCCAGCACGCCGTCAGCTTCGGCCAATACTTCCAGAACGACTTTGTCAGTCTCGATGTCGACGATCAGGTCGTCACGCTTGACGGCCTCACCTGGTTTCTTGTGCCAGGTGGCAACGGTGCCATCGGCAACCGATTCCGGGAATGACGGGGCTTTGATTTCGATAGCCATTATCTGTAGGTCCTTAAAATTCGGTTTCAGTCAGCGCGAAGGCGTTAAACAGTGAAAGCATCTTGCAGCAGTTTTTCCTGCTGCTCGGCGTGCATCGACGCATAACCACAGGCAGGTGCAGCAGAAGCATCACGACCGGCGTACTCAAGGACCAAGGCCTTGTTGTGGTTGCCGATGCTGCGACGCAGATGATGCTGGCTGCTGTACCAGGCGCCCTGGTTCATCGGTTCTTCCTGACACCACACTACGTTCGTGAGGTTGGTGTAAGGCGCGATGATCTCCATGAGGTCATCTTCCGGGAACGGATAAAGCTGCTCGATACGCACGATGGCGATGTCTTCGCGGCCTTCGGCACGGCGTTTTTCCAGCAGATCGTAGTAGACCTTGCCGCTGCACAGGATCAGGCGAGTGACCTTGGCGGCGTCCAGCGTATCGATCTCTGGAATCACGGTCTGGAACGAACCTTGGGCCAGATCTTCCAGGGTCGAAACGGCCAGTTTGTGACGCAACAGCGACTTCGGCGTCAGCACCACCAGCGGCTTGCGCAGCGGACGGATCACCTGGCGGCGCAGCAAGTGGTAGATCTGAGCCGGGGTCGTCGGCACGCACACCTGAATGTTGTGCTCGGCGCACAGTTGCAGGTAACGCTCCAGACGGGCCGAGGAGTGCTCCGGGCCCTGACCTTCATAACCGTGTGGCAGCAGCATGGTCAGACCGCACAGACGGCCCCACTTGTGCTCGCCGCTGGTGATGAACTGGTCGATAACCACCTGGGCACCGTTGGCGAAGTCGCCGAACTGGGCTTCCCAGATCACCAGCGCGTTCGGCGTGGTGGTCGAGTAACCGTATTCGAACGCCAGTACGGCTTCTTCGGACAGGAACGAATCGTACAGGTCGAAACGTGGCTGGCCTTCGTAAAGGTTCTGCAACGGGATGTAGGTGCCCGCGTCTTTCTGGTTGTGCAATACAGCATGACGGTGCGAGAACGTACCGCGGCCGATGTCCTGGCCGGTCATGCGGATCGGGTGACCTTCGAACGCCAGGGTCGCGTACGCCATGGTTTCGGCGTAACCCCAGTTGATCGGCAGGCCGCCAACTTGCATCTTCTGACGGTCTTCGTAGATCTTCGCAACCTGGCGCTGTACGACGAAGCCTTCGGGAATTTCCAGCAGCTTGGCGGACAGTTCCTGCAACGTCTTCAAATCGAACGAGGTATCGTGACGGGCAGTCCAGGTGTGACCCAGGTACGGGCGCCAGTCAACGAACAGCTCTTTGTTCGGCTCCTTGACCAGGCTTTTCACTACATGCAGGCCGTTGTCCAGCGCGTTGCGGTATTCGTCGACTTTCGCCTGAACACGCGCATCGTCAACCACGCCGGCCTTGGTCAGGCTTTCGGCGTACAGCTCACGGGTGGTGCGCTGCTTGGTGATCTGCTGGTACATCAACGGCTGGGTGCCGCTTGGCTCGTCCGCTTCGTTGTGACCGCGACGGCGGTAGCAAACCAGGTCGATGACCACGTCACGCTTGAACTGCATGCGGTAGTCGACAGCCAGTTGGGTCACGAACAGCACGGCTTCCGGATCATCGCCATTCACATGGAGGATCGGCGCCTGGATCATCTTGGCAACGTCGGTGGCGTACTCGGTGGAGCGCGCATCCAACGGGTTGCTGATGGTGAAGCCCACCTGGTTGTTGATGACGATGTGAACGGTACCGCCGGTCTTGAAGCCGCGAGTCTGCGACATCTGGAACGTTTCCAGGACCACGCCTTGACCGGCGAATGCCGCGTCACCGTGGATGGAAATCGGCAGCACTTTCTCACCGGTGGCGTCGTTACGACGGTCCTGGCGAGCACGCACCGAACCCTCGACCACTGGCGAAACGATTTCCAGGTGGGAGGGGTTGAATGCCATGGCCAGGTGAACTTCACCGCCGGTGGTCATCACGTTGGACGAGAAGCCCTGGTGGTATTTAACGTCACCGGAACCCAACTCGACCTTCTTCTTGCCTTCGAACTCGTCGAACAGCTCACGCGGGTTCTTGCCGAAGGTGTTGACCAACACGTTCAGGCGACCACGGTGAGCCATGCCGATCACGATTTCCTTGGTGCCATAGGAACCGGAACGCTGGATCAACTCGTCGAGCATCGGAATCAGGCTTTCGCCGCCTTCCAGGCCGAAACGCTTGGTGCCTGGGTATTTGGTGCCCAGGTATTTTTCGAGACCTTCGGCCGCGGTCACACGCTCCAGCAGGTGGCCGCGCACATCGGCGGACAATACCGGACGGCCACGCACGCCCTCTAGGCGGTGCTGGAACCACTGGCGCTGCTCGGAATCAGTGATGTGCGTGAATTCAGCGCCGATGGTGCGGCAATATGTCTGCTGCAACGCTTCGTGAATTTCGCGTAGGCTCGCTTCCTCTTTGCCGATGAACAGGTCGCCGGCACGGAAGGTCGTATCAAGATCGGCATTGGTCAAGCCGTAATGATTGATCGACAGGTCTGCAGGTGCAGGACGCTGCCACAGCCCCAGCGGGTCAAGCTGGGCTGCCTGGTGGCCACGCATACGGTAGGCCTGGATCAGTCGCAGTACTTCAACTTGCTTCTTCTCGTGCTCACTGCTCACGCTGCCGGCGGAAACCGGTTGGGCGCGGCGCTGGTTCTTTGCCAGCAGCACGAACTGATCGCGAATTGTTGCGTGCGATACATCGGTGGCAGCGTTGCCGTCTGAAGACAACGTCTGAAATTTGGTGCGCCATTCTTCTGGCACAGCGTTAGGGTCGTGCAGGTAGAGCTCATAAAGCTCTTCCACATAGGCAGCGTTACCACCTGAAAGATAGCCGCTGTTCCACATGCGCTGCATCACGCTTTCTTGCATGCTTGGTCACCCTCGATTTGGGGACACCACCGGCGAAAACACCGAGTCTGCTTGCAAAAGGCCAAGTGCAGCGACCAAAACAAGCCACTTAGGATCACGCTGATAGTTCGGGTACCAACCCGAATGCCCCTGCTTGTCTCATTTCTTCAAAATAAGAGCCGCGGCTTTGTAAGTCGCTGCTCAAGTTAAAACTACGGCGCCGGTTGAAGCCTGCGCCGTAGCATTTACGGGCACAACGGTCCTGCTTTTACTACAACGTCAGTTACACGCCGCTCTGCAGCAGCATGTTACGGATGTGACCAATGGCCTTAGTCGGGTTCAGGCCTTTAGGACATACGTTGACGCAGTTCATGATCCCGCGGCAGCGGAATACGCTGAACGGGTCATCCAGCGAAGCCAGACGCTCGGACGTCTTGGTGTCGCGGCTGTCTGCCAGGAAGCGGTAGGCTTGCAGCAGCGCAGCTGGACCCAGGAACTTGTCCGGGTTCCACCAGAAGGACGGGCAGGATGTCGAGCAGCAAGCGCACAGGATGCACTCGTACAGGCCATCGAGCTTTTCACGTTCTTCCGGGGACTGCAGACGCTCGATGGCCGGAGCCGGCGTGTCGTTCTGCAGGAACGGCTTAACTTTCTCGTATTGCTTGTAGAAGATGCTCATATCGACGACCAGGTCACGGATAACCGGCAAACCTGGCAGCGGACGAACGATCAGCTTGTTGCCTTTGACCACGGCGGACAGCGGCGTGATGCACGCCAGGCCGTTTTTGCCGTTGATGTTCATGCCGTCGGAACCGCACACACCTTCACGGCAAGAGCGACGATAGGAGAAACCCTCGTCCTGCTCTTTGATCAGTGCCAGTACATCCAGCACCATCAGGTCTTTACCACCGGTATCGACCTGGAATTCCTGCATGAACGGCGCAGCGTCCTGATCAGGGTTGTAGCGATAAACACTGACTTTCAACATGGCAGCCACCCTTAGTAAGTCCGAATCTTCGGTTCAAACGTCGGTACCGTCTTCGGCGAGAAGTTCACGGCACGCTTGGTTACGCGCTTGTCACCCGGGAAGTACAGGGTGTGGCACAACCAGTTTTCGTCGTCGCGATCTTCGAAGTCTTCACGAGCGTGAGCACCACGGGATTCTTTACGAACCTCGGCGGCGATCGCCGTCGCTTCAGCCACTTCCAGCAGGTTTTGCAGCTCAAGGGCTTCGATACGAGCGGTGTTGAACGCCTGGCTCTTATCGTTGATCTTGACGTTGGCGATGCGCTTGCGCAGGTCGGCCAGCTGGGCAATACCCTTCTGCATGTATTCGCCGGTACGGAACACACCGAAGTAGTTCTGCATGCAGCTTTGCAGCTCGCGACGCAGGGTTGCTACGTCTTCGCCATCAGTGCGCTCGTTCAGAGCGTTCAGACGCGCCAGGGCAGCTTCGATGTTGGCGTCGGTGGCGTCATCGTATTCGATGCCGTCAGTCAGCGCCTTTTCCAGGTGCAGGCCGGCCGCGCGACCGAATACCACCAGGTCAAGCAGCGAGTTGCCGCCCAGGCGGTTGGCACCGTGAACCGATACGCAAGCCACTTCGCCTACCGCGAACAGACCATGGATGATCTCGTCCTCGCCTTCGGCGTTCTGGGTGATTGCCTGGCCATGAATGTTGGTCGGCACGCCGCCCATCATATAGTGGCAAGTTGGAACCACCGGAACCGGCGCAACTACCGGGTCAACGTGGGCAAAGGTCTTGGACAGCTCGCAGATACCAGGCAGGCGGCTGTGCAGCACTTCTTCGCCCAGGTGATCGAGCTTGAGCAGTACGTGGTCGCCATTCGGGCCACAGCCGTTACCGGCGATGATCTCTTTAACCATCGAACGAGCCACAACGTCACGACCCGCCAAGTCTTTGGCGTTCGGAGCATAACGCTCCATGAAACGCTCGCCGTGCTTGTTGATCAGGTAACCACCTTCACCACGGCAACCTTCGGTCACCAGTACACCGGCGCCGGCGATGCCGGTCGGGTGGAACTGCCACATTTCGATGTCTTGTACCGGTACGCCAGCACGCAGAGCCATGCCGACGCCGTCACCGGTGTTGATCAGGGCATTGGTGGTCGACGCGTAGATACGACCTGCACCACCGGTCGCCAGCACAGTAGCCTTGGCGCGGATGTAGGTGGTTTCACCGGTTTCGATGCAGATGGCGATCACACCGACGAACTCGCCTTGTGCGTTCTTGACCAGGTCTACCGCGTAGTACTCGTTCAGGAACGTGGTACCGGCTTTCAGGTTGCCCTGATAAAGGGTGTGCAGCAGCGCGTGACCGGTACGGTCGGACGCAGCGCAGGTACGGGCAGCCTGCCCGCCTTTACCGTAGTCCTTCGACTGGCCGCCGAATGGACGCTGGTAGATACGGCCTTGCTCGGTACGGGAGAACGGCAGACCCATGTGGTCCAGCTCGAACACCGCGGCCGGGCCTTCCTGACACATGTATTCGATAGCGTCCTGGTCACCGATGTAGTCGGAACCCTTGACGGTATCGTACATGTGCCAGCGCCAGTCATCGTTCGGGTCGGCGGAGGCGATGGCGCAGGTGATGCCACCCTGGGCCGATACGGTGTGCGAGCGCGTCGGGAACACCTTGGTGATCACGGCAGTCTTGTGACCGCCCTGGGCCAGCTGCAGCGCAGCGCGCATGCCAGCACCGCCGCCACCAATAATGATGGCGTCGAATGAAATAGTTGGAATGTTAGCCATGAATCAGATACCCCAAAGAATCTGCACACCCCAGACGAAGTAAGCGAACATCGCAACGCCGCATACTGCCTGGAAGAGGAAACGTACTGCAGTCGCGGACTTGCCCAGCGCCATCGGCGTCAGGTAGTCAGTCGCGATGGTCCACATGCCGACCCAGGCGTGAGCGCCCAGGGCTACAAGGGCCAGCAGACTGAAGATTCGCATCGCATTGTGGGAAAACAGGCCGTGCCATTGCTCATAGCCGATGCCCGGGTTTGCGACGAGGTATCCGATCAGGAAAATGAAATAAGCCGCGAGAACGACCGCAGACACACGCTGTGCCATCCAGTCATAGAGGCCCGAACGCGACAGATTCGTTACGCTGGTTACCATATCCAAACTCCTGCCAGAACGATCAGCACCACGGAAATGGCGACGATGATTTTCGAGCCCAGGCGGCCGCCTTCCAGCGTCTCACCGATGCCCATGTCCATGATCAAGTGGCGCACACCGGCTACCAGGTGATACAGAAGAGAGGACAGGAGGCCCCATGCTACGAACTTGGCCAGCGGGCTGGTCAAGCATGCCTTCACCTCGGCGTATCCTTCCTCGGAACCCAGGGATTTGCTCAATGCATAAAGCATGATGCCCAAGCCCAGGAACAGGATGATGCCGGAAACACGGTGCAGGAACGACGTAACGCCGGTGATGGGGAGTTTGATGGTCCTTAGGTCTAGGTTTACAGGTCGTTGGCTATTCACGGCTTTTTTTCACACTGAAGAGCCCCTAACAATCAGGGCAAAGTTGTTGGGGAGTGCGACTGGTCAGGTAAGCACCACCCAGGGAGTGCGACCCCCAATGAAAGCAAGCCCAAAAGCCCTTGGCGGTCGGTGGCCGAGTATAGACAGTTAGGTTACTAATGACAACGCGCACACCTCACCCTAATAGCTGATTGCGCTGGCGGGATAAAAGGCGTAAATGGCAGTCAATTTCGACGAAAAAGTACGGTTAAAGCCTTCTGGCGCAAGACTTTAGGCAAATTGACATCTGGATTTATATCAATATAGTGGTGCGGGCCCTGCGTGGGGGGTCTGTCTGATGATTTGAAGCATAAATAGGAGGCCACATGGCTGACAAAAAAGCGCAGTTGATCATCGAGGGCGCAGCCCCCGTCGAGCTGCCCATTTTAACCGGCACCGTTGGTCCCGATGTTATCGACGTACGGGGCCTGACGGCCACGGGCCGTTTTACTTTCGACCCAGGCTTCATGTCGACCGCTTCCTGCGAGTCGAAGATCACCTATATCGATGGTGACAATGGCATTCTGCTTCATCGCGGCTACCCGATCGAGCAACTGGCTGAAAAGTCGGACTACCTGGAAACCTGCTACCTGCTGCTAAATGGCGAATTGCCAACAGCCGAGCAGAAAGCCCAGTTCGTCAGCACCGTGAAGAACCACACCATGGTTCACGAGCAGTTGAAGACCTTCTTCAACGGCTTCCGTCGCGACGCCCACCCAATGGCCGTCATGTGCGGTGTAGTAGGCGCCCTGTCGGCCTTCTATCACGACTCCCTGGACATCAATAACCCGCAGCATCGCGAAATTTCCGCGATCCGCCTGGTTGCCAAGATGCCTACCCTGGCCGCAATGGTTTACAAGTACTCCATGGGCCAACCCATGATGTACCCGCGCAACGACCTGACGTACGCGGAAAACTTCCTGCACATGATGTTCAACACCCCGTGCGAGATCAAACCGATCAGCCCGGTGCTCGCCAAGGCCATGGACCGGATCTTCATCCTCCACGCCGACCACGAGCAGAACGCTTCCACCTCTACCGTGCGCCTGGCGGGCTCTTCGGGTGCCAACCCGTTCGCCTGTATTGCCGCCGGTATCGCCGCACTGTGGGGCCCTGCCCACGGCGGTGCGAACGAAGCCGTATTGACCATGCTCGATGAAATCGGCGATGTGTCCAACATCGACACCTTCATCGCCAAGGCCAAGGACAAGAACGATCCGTTCAAGTTGATGGGCTTCGGTCACCGGGTCTACAAGAACCGCGACCCGCGCGCTACCGTCATGAAGCAGACCTGCGACGAAGTGTTGAAGGAACTGGGCATCAAGAACGATCCGCAACTCGAACTGGCCATGCGCCTGGAAGAGATCGCCCTGACCGACCCGTACTTCATCGAACGCTCGCTGTACCCGAACGTCGACTTCTACTCGGGGATCATCCTCAAGGCGATCGGCATTCCAACCAGCATGTTCACCGTGATCTTCGCCCTGGCGCGGACCGTGGGCTGGATCTCCCACTGGAAAGAAATGCTCTCCAGCCCGTACAAGATTGGCCGCCCGCGCCAGCTGTACACCGGCTACGAGTCGCGTGACATCACCAAGCTGGAAGACCGCAAGTAAGCATTCAACTGCTTAGCTGCATTGAGAACGGCCTCCCTTAGTGGAGGCCGTTTTTGTTGGTGTGGCCTGATCTACCGTCATCGCAGGCAAGCCAGCTCCCACATTGGACCGCATTCCAACAAAAGGACACGGCCCAGCGTGGGAGCCGGGCTCGCCCGCGATGAGGCCAGCCCAGGCGACACAAAAAAGCCAAGCAAAAAAATACCCCGGCCTTGCGACCGGGGTATCTCTTATGCAGCTGACGACTTAGTGATTAACCGCCCCACTCGCCCCAAGGCCAGTCTGCGAACGCACAAACTGTGGGAAGTACAGCGCACGCTCTTTCTCTGCCGCCGCCGACTTGTCGGTGATGGAGAAGAACCAGATGCCGACGAACGCAATGATCATCGAGAACAACGCCGGGTACTCGTACGGGAAGATCGCCTTTTCATGGTGCAGGATCGACACCCAGATGGTCGGACCGAGGATCATCAGGCCTACGGCACTGATCAAGCCCAGCCAACCGCCAATCATGGCACCACGGGTGGTGAGGTTTTTCCAGTACATGGAAAGCAGCAGCACCGGGAAGTTACAGCTGGCAGCGATAGAGAACGCCAGGCCGACCATGAACGCGATGTTCTGGCTTTCGAACAGGATACCCAGGCCGATGGCCAATACACCCAAGGCTACGGTGGTGATCTTCGACACGCGAATCTCATCTTTCTCGTTGGCCTTGCCTTTCTTGATCACGCTGGCATACAGGTCATGGGACACCGCCGAAGCACCCGCCAGGGTCAAGCCGGCAACCACCGCCAGGATGGTGGCAAACGCCACGGCCGAGATGAAGCCCAGGAAGATACTGCCACCCACCGCGTTGGCCAGATGCACCGCCGCCATGTTGTTACCACCAAGCAAGGCGCCCGCTGCATCCTTGAACGCCGGGTTGGTGCTGACCAGCAGGATCGCACCGAAACCGATGATGAAGGTCAGGATATAGAAGTAGCCGATGAAGCCGGTTGCGTACAGTACGCTCTTACGCGCTTCCTTGGCGTCGCTCACCGTGAAGAAGCGCATCAGGATGTGCGGCAGGCCAGCGGTACCGAACATCAGTGCCAGGCCCAGGGAGAATGCCGAGATCGGGTCTTTCACCAGGCCGCCGGGGCTCATGATCGCTTCACCTTTGGGGTGAACCTTGATCGCCTCGGAGAACAGCATGTTGAAGTCGAAGTTGACGTGCTTCATCACCATCAGCGCCATGAACGAGGCACCGGACAGCAACAGTACCGCCTTGATGATCTGCACCCAGGTGGTCGCCAACATGCCGCCGAACAGCACGTACATGCACATCAGGATACCCACCAGGATCACCGCCACATGGTAATCAAGGCCAAACAGCAGCTGGATCAGCTTGCCCGCGCCAACCATCTGCGCGATCAGGTAGAACGCCACCACCACCAGCGAGCCACACGCCGACAGGCTGCGGATCTGGGTTTGCCCCAGGCGATAGGACGCCACGTCGGCAAAGGTGTATTTGCCCAGGTTACGCAAGCGCTCGGCGATCAGGAACAGAATGATCGGCCAGCCCACAAGGAAGCCGATCGAGTAGATCAAGCCGTCGTAACCGGAGGTGAACACCAACGCGGAAATCCCCAGGAAGGACGCCGCCGACATGTAGTCACCGGCAATCGCCAGACCGTTCTGGAAACCGGTGATCTTGCCGCCCGCCGCATAGTAGTCCGCCGCCGACTTGTTGCGCTTGGACGCCCAATAAGTGATGCACAGGGTGGCGCCGACAAACGCGACGAACATCACAATGGCCGAGATGTTCAGCGGTTGCTTGTGCACTTCACCGGTCAATGCGTCCGCCGCCCAAACGGCCGGAGCCAACAGCGAAGCACCGAATAGAGCCAATAGACGCCGGATCATTGCGCAGCCTCCTTGAGAATCGCATTGTTCAGGTCGTCAAATTCGCCGTTGGCCCGACGCACGTAGATGCCGGTGAGAATGAAGGCCGACACAATCAGCCCGACGCCCAGGGGAATGCCCCAGGTAATCGAGGAACCAGGGCTGATCTTGGCCCCCAGCACTTGTGGCCCGTAGGCAATCAACAGGATGAAAGCGGAGTAAAGCCCTAGCATGATCGCCGAGAGAATCCAGGCGAACCTTTCCCTTTTCCTGACCAGCTCCTTGAAACGCGGGCTGTTTTGAATCGAGAGGTAAATGCTGTCGTTCATTGTTTTTATCCTCGCAGCACAGCTTTTTATTATTTTGGAACGTATCCACTGTATGCGGCTGCGCAATGGGTTCCAGACGACCTTAGTAGTAGATCGAGCTTAGCGAGGATTTGTAAAAAGTGTAGGAGCGAGCTTGCTCGCGAAAAACGTCAACGATAACGCGTTCATTCTGGATGATCGCGGTGCCTGTGCGTTCTTCGCGAGCAAGCTCGCTCCTACAATTGGGGCGGGGTTATTTAGCAGTCCATTCGGCGACGCGCTCGGGGTGCTTGGCTACCCAGTCCTTGGCCGCGGCGTCCGGCTTGGCGCCTTCTTGAATCGCCAGCATGACTTCACCGATTTCATCCTTGGAGGCCCACTGGAATTTCTTCAGGAAGGCTGCGACTTCCGGCGCTTTCTTCTCCAGGCCCTTGCTGCCGATGCTGTTGACGGTTTCAGCAGCACCATAAATCCCTTTTGGGTCGTCCAGGAAACGCAGTTTCCACTTGGCGAACATCCAGTGCGGCACCCAACCGGTGACCGCAATCGACTCCTGCTTGTCTTCGGCGCGGGTCAGTTCGGCAATCATCGCCGCACCCGAGCTGGCTTGCAGTTTGTAGTCCAGGCCATATTGCTTGATGGCTTCGTCGGTCTTGAGCATTACGCCCGAACCGGCGTCGATGCCGACGATCTTGTTTTTGAAGGTGGTATCGGTCTTGAGGTCTTCAATGGACTTGGCCTTGACGTATTCAGGCACGATCAGGCCGATCTTGGCGTCTTTGAAGTTGGGGCCGTAGTCGACCACCTTGTCCTTGTTCTTGGTCCAGTATTCACCGTGGGTTACAGGTAGCCAGGCGGAAAGCATGGCATCGAGTTTGCCGGTGGCGACGCCCTGCCACATGATCCCGGTGGCAACCGCTTGCAGTTTTACGTCATAGCCGAGCTTTTGCTTGATCACCTCTGCCGCCACATGCGTAGTGGCCACGCTGTCGGACCAGCCGTCCACGTAGCCGATGCTCAGGGTCTTGCTGTCGGCACTGGCCAGTGTGGAGCCCATCGCAACTACCAGAGTGGCAGCTGCGCCCAAGAGTCGTCGCATCTTCATAGTACTTCCCCGAAAGTGCTGCGCCCGACGGATGCCGAGCGACGTCAAACTGTTGTTATAGGGTGCACCGCGCCCCCTTCACGCGCATCGATCCGGTTGCTGAGGCATCAGTGGAGTACTGACAGTTTTATCTTCAACCTGCGTAGGCATTTGCCCTGCTCTGTCAGCGACCTTGGTTGAGCAGGAAACGACATCACATCGCCAGCAGGATGCTTTGTAGGCGTTATCGCCAGAATCCCGCCCGAAGTTTGCATGTCAAAATTATGCAGCCCCACAGGGCTGCGGCAAATCCGGGTAAGATGCGCGCCTTTGCTCCCCCAGATAAGCCGACCATGCCTGCGACTGCCCGCTTCCCTGCCCTGCCCTATTTCTTCGCCTTGATCCTCGGCGTGCTTGCCCTTGTCGGCTACTGGTACGGCCTCGGCCGGCCGGTGGTGTTGCCAGACGTCGCCAGCGCCAGCCATAAGCTGCAATGTGCGTCCTACACACCGTTCGACAAAGACCAATCCCCATTCGATCAACCGTTCGCGCTGCGCCCCGAGCGCATGGACGCCGACCTGGCGCTACTGGCTACGCGCTTTGAATGCATTCGCACCTACTCCATGACCGGCCTGGAGGCCCTGCCGGACATGGCGCGCAAGCATGGGTTGAAAGTCATGGCCGGGGCCTGGGTCAGCAGCGACCCCGTGGCGACCGAAAAAGAGATCAACGAGTTGATCGCGGCGGCCAACGCCAGCCCGGACGTGGTGACCTCGGTGATCGTCGGCAACGAAGCCCTGCTGCGCAAGGAAGTCACCGCCAAGCAACTGGTGGCGCTGATCCATCAGGTTAAAAGCCAAATCAAGCAGCCCGTCACCTATGCCGATGTCTGGGAGTTCTGGTTGCAACACCCGGAAATCGAGCCTGCGGTGGACTTCCTGACCATTCACCTGTTGCCGTATTGGGAAGATGAGCCGTCCGGCATCGACCAGGCGCTCAAGCACGTGGGCGATGTGCGCCAGACCTTCGGCCATAAATTCGCGCCCAAGGACATCGTGATCGGCGAAACCGGCTGGCCCAGCGAAGGCCGGCAGCGCGAAACCGCCGTGCCCAGCCGGGTCAATGAGGCCAGGTTCATGCGCGGCTTCGTGGCCATGGCCGAAGCCAATGGCTGGCGCTACAACCTGATCGAAGCCTTTGACCAGCCGTGGAAACGTGCGAGTGAAGGCGCAGTGGGCGGTTATTGGGGGCTGTTCGATGCAGACCGTCAGGACAAAGGTATCCTCGCCGGCCCGGTGACCAATGTGCCGTACTGGCGGCTGTGGCTGGGCGTCGGCGGGCTCATCCTGCTGGGCACCCTGGTGCTCGGCGGCCGCGTTCGCAGCACTCGCTCTGCGTTAATACTGCCGTTGCTAGGGGCCGTCGCAGCGTGCTCCATCGGCAGTTGGGCCGAACTGACCCGCGTCACTGCGCGTTTCAACGATGAATGGCTATGGGCAGGCTTGCTGGTGGTCTTGAACCTGCTGGTGCTGGCTCATACCGCCCTGGCCCTCAGCGCCCGGCAAGGCTGGCGTGAGCGCGGGTTCAACTGGCTGGAGCAGCGCGCCGGCTGGTTGATGGCAATCGCCGGGTTTGCCGGTGCGGTGATGATGCTGGCGCTGGTGTTTGACCCGCGCTATCGCAGCTTTCCAAGCGCAGCGCTGGTGTTGCCGGCCCTGGTGTACCTGATACGCCCGGTGACCGGGCCACGTCGGGAGATTGCGTTGCTGGCCTTTATCATCGGTGCCGGCGTTGCGCCGCAGTTGTACCGTGAAGGGCTGCTGAACCAGCAGGCCTGGGGTTGGGCAGTGGTCAGCGTGCTGATGGTTGCGGCTTTGTGGCGTTGCTTGCGAGTGCGCAAGGCGTAACACCGCTATCGCAGGCAAGCCAGCTCCCACAGTTGCCCGTGCTCACAGATAGAAATGTGTGAACACAATCAACTGTGGGAGCTGGCTTGCCTGCGATGAGGCCACATCAGGCGCCGCGAGGCTTCCTGACCAACCGCAACCCCGCAATCACCACCGCGAACACCGCAAACGTCGTGTTGTACAGCGCCAGCGCCGGCAACCCGAACACCAACCCCACCACCGCCAACGCCCACCCCGCACGCCCCGGTACAAAAAAGCCCAGCACCGAAGTGATCAACGCCGCCCACCCCAGCAGCTTGAAATGAATCATCAAACCCAGGTTCGAACGCACCTGGCATTCCCAGCGGCTGGCCTCATCAGCGCAGATGCCAACCCATTGCCCATCCTCCATGAAGCCATAGCGTGCGGCATAACTGGCGGCCAGCCATAACGGCAGGGCAATAAGCAGCAGGATCAACGGCAAACGACGGGACATGGGGCACTCCGATAGGCAAAAACGGCGCCCAGCTTAATCCCACGGCGGCCGTTAGCAAGGTGTTCGCACAGATATCTGTTCAACAAAGCATGGCAAAGTGTATCGTCTCGCTACTATTACCCCGATTCCGACGTTTTTTCCGACTTTTCGTGCCGAGTGCTGGCACTTCGGTGACAAGGCGGTGGTCATAGCCTGCGAACTTCATTCAGCCCGTTCCTCTTAGGGATTAAGTCATGCTCCGTTCCTTGCGCTGTGCTGCCTTGCTGGGCAGCCTATTTTTGAGTGCGTCAGCACTGGCCGTCGATATCGACCAAGCCAGCTATGGCTACCCTTTGACCAACCCGTTCGAAGCGACCATCGCCACCACACCTCCCGATCTGCGGCCAACCCTGCCGACCGATGACGAGATCACCCAGTCCGACTACACCCTGACGATGCGCCCCGAGCGCGAGTTCAGCCTGCCGGACAATTTCTGGGCGGTGAAGAAACTCACCTACCGCATTGCCAAGCAGGACCGCGCCGCGCCTTTGATCTTCCTGATCGCCGGCACCGGTGCACGCTTTGACAGCAGCATCAACGAATACCTGAAAAAGCTGTATTACCAGGCCGGCTACCATGTGGTGCAGCTCTCCTCGCCAACCAGCTTCGACTTCATCAGCGCCGCTTCGCGCTTCGCCACCCCGGGCATCACCCAGGAAGACGCCGAAGACATGTACCGCGTGATGCAAGCCGTACGCGCGCAGAACGCCTCGTTGCCCGTGACCGATTTCTACCTCACCGGCTACAGCCTGGGCGCCCTGGATGCGGCGTTTGTCAGCAAGCTGGATGAGACCCGCCGCAGCTTCAACTTCAAGAAAGTGCTGCTGCTCAACCCGCCGGTCAACCTCTACACCTCGATCACCAACCTCGACAAGCTGGTACAGACCGAGGTCAAGGGCATCAACAACAGCACCACCTTCTATGAGTTGGTGCTGAGCAAACTGACGCGTTACTTCCAGCAAAAAGGCTACATCGACCTCAACGATGCCCTGCTTTATGACTTCCAGCAGTCCAAGCAGCACCTGACCAACGAACAGATGGCCATGCTGATCGGCACCTCGTTCCGCTTCTCGGCCGCCGACATTGCCTTCACTTCGGACTTGATCAACCGACGTGGCCTGATTATTCCGCCCAAGTACCCGATTACCGAAGGCACCAGCCTCACGCCGTTCCTCAAGCGTGCCCTGCAGTGTGACTTCGACTGCTACCTCACCGAACAAGTGATCCCGATGTGGCGCGCGCGTTCCGATGGCGGCAGCCTGCTGCAACTGATCGACCAGGTCAGCCTCTACGCCCTCAAGGACTACCTGCGCGACAGCCCGAAAATCGCCGTGATGCATAACGCCGACGACGTGATCCTCGGCCCTGGCGACCTGGGTTTCCTGCGTAAAACCTTCGGCGATCGCTTGACCGTCTACCCGCTGGGCGGCCACTGCGGCAACCTCAATTACCGCGTCAACGCCGACGCCATGCTGGAGTTCTTCCGTGGCTAAATATCTTCTGCTGCTCGCCGCACTGATGTGCGCAGGCGTGGCCAATGCCGACAACAGCAAGGCCCAAGAACCCGTCAAGGTCGATGCCGACGGCTTCAAGGAGCCGCTGACCAAGCTCAAGTTCAACCCAGGCTTGGACCAGCGCGAATTCGAGCGTTCCACGCTCACCGCGCTCAACGTCTACGACCCACTGGAGTCGTGGAACCGCCGCGTATACCACTTCAACTATCGCTTCGACCAGTGGGTGTTCCTGCCGGTGGTGAACGGTTACCGCTATGTTACGCCGAGCTTTCTGCGCACCGGCGTGAGCAACTTCTTCAACAACCTGGGCGATGTGCCCAACCTGATGAACAGCTTGTTGCAGCTCAAGGGCCACCGCTCGCTGGAAACCACCGGGCGCCTGCTGGTCAACACCACCATTGGCATCGCGGGCCTGTGGGACCCGGCCACCGCCATGGGCCTGCCGCGCCAGAGCGAAGACTTCGGCCAGACCCTGGGCTTCTACGGTGTACCGGGTGGCGCCTACCTGATGCTGCCGATTTTCGGGCCGTCGAACCTGCGTGATACCGGCGGCCTGCTGGTGGACTACAGCGCCGAATCGCAGATCAACTTCCTCAACGTGTCTGAAGTCAGCTCCAACCATCCGGAAGTCTGGGCCCTGCGCGCCGTGGACAAGCGCTACCAGACCAGCTTCCGCTACGGCCAGATGAACTCGCCGTTCGAGTATGAGAAGGTGCGGTATATCTACACCGAATCGCGCAAGTTGCAGATTGCCGAGTAAACAGCAGCGATAAAAAAAGGCCATTCGATTGAATGGCCTTTTTTATGCCTGCGGTTTCACCCTCGCAGTGCTTTCCAACCTTTACCTGCCACGCTGACCACTGCCAGGACGACAGCGCCGGCAATGATCCCCGCCACCGCATTGAGCAGCGTTGGCATCAGCCACGCCAACGCGCCGGTGCTCTGGCTCACGGTTTCGATCCAGTGATGCACCACGGGCACGCCATGGGTGAGGATACCGCCACCAACCATGAACATCGCCGCCGTGCCAATCACTGACAGGCTCTTCATCATGTAGGGGGCCGCGCTCAGGATCGCGCCACCAATACTGCGCGCCACCTGGCCCGGCTTCTGCGTCAGCCACAGCCCCAGGTCGTCGAGCTTGACGATACCGGCCACCAATCCATATACGCCGATGGTCATGACAATGGCGATACCCGACAGCACGATCACCTGCTGCGTGAGCTGCGCGTCGGCGACGATGCCGAGGGTGATGGCAATGATTTCGGCGGACAGAATGAAGTCGGTACGGATCGCGCCCTTGATCTTGTCTTTCTCGAACGCCACCAGATCGGTTGCCGGGTCGGCCACCGCTTCAGCCAACTGTGCGTGTTCGGCTTGATCTTCAGCCTTGCTGTGCAGGAATTTGTGCGCGAGCTTTTCGAAGCCCTCGAAACACAGATAGGCACCGCCAAGCATCAACAGTGGTATCACCGCCCAGGGTGCAAAGGCGCTGATCAACAGGGCCGTCGGCACCAGGATCAGCTTGTTGATAAACGAGCCCTTGGCCACCGCCCACACCACCGGGATTTCTCGCTCGGCGCGCACGCCGGAGACCTGCTGGGCGTTCAGTGCAAGGTCATCGCCCAGCACGCCCGATGTCTTCTTGGCGGCCATTTTTGTCATCAGCGCGACGTCATCGAGTACCGCCGCGATATCGTCGATCAACACCAACAAGCTGCTTCCTGCCATGAACCGGACTTCCGTTAGAGAGAGATGGCGCGAGCATAGCGCGGCGCAGGGCCTTGCGGGCAGATTGTTGAGGCTTGCGGATGGCCGGTGCTACCATGCGCAACCGCCTGTCATGGCAAGGAAACGTCTGGTTTATGAGCAGCATTCGCGAGCGCAACAAAGAAAAAATCCTGCGGGCGGCGAGCGAGGAGTTTGCCGACAAGGGCTTCGCCGCGACCAAAACCAGCGACATCGCCGCCAAGGCCGGGCTGCCCAAGCCCAACGTCTATTACTACTTCAAGTCCAAGGACAACCTTTACCGCGAGGTGCTCGAAAGCATTATCGAGCCGATCCTGGCCGCCTCCACGCCGTTCAACCCCGAAGGCGAGCCCAAGGAAGTATTGAGCAACTACATCCGCTCCAAAATCCGCATCTCCCGCGACCTGCCGTTCGCCTCCAAGGTGTTCGCCAGCGAAATCATGCACGGCGCCCCACACCTGAGCGCCGACCAGGTTGAGCAGCTCAACGCTCAGGCCAAGCACAATATCGACTGCATTCAGAGCTGGGTTGACCGTGGCCTGATCGCCGCGATCGACCCCAACCACCTGATGTTCAGCATCTGGGCAGCCACCCAGACCTATGCCGATTTCGACTGGCAGATCTCGGCGGTAACCGGCAAGGCCAAGCTGGATGAGGCCGATTATGAGGCGGCGGCGCAGACGATTATTCGGTTGGTGCTCAAGGGGTGTGAGCCGGATTGATAGACCGCGGCGAGGCTATCGCAGGCAAGCCAGTTCCCACACTGATTGCACTCACACAGTTGAATTTGTGAACACCGCCAATGTGGGAGCTGGCTTGCCTGCGATAGCTTACTCACAGTCAGAACGATTCAAGCCGACACCCCCGCATCCGCCATCAACCCCACTCCTTCTATCGCCGTGATCGCACACTGCTCGTCAATATCGGACGTGTCCCCGCTGATCCCGATCGCGCCCAGCACCATGCCGCTCTGATCCCGAATCAACACCCCACCCGGCGCCGGCACGACGCTGCCCTGCCCCAGGCTGTTCAACGCCGCGATAAACGCCGGTCGCTGTTGGGCGTCCAGCGCCAGCAAACGTGAACCCTTGCCCAGGGCAATGGCGCCCCAGGCCTTGCCGATAGCGATTTGCGGGCGTAGCAGGCTGGCGCCGTCTTCGCGTTGCAGGGTGACCAGGTGGCCGCCGCTGTCGAGCACGGCGATGGTCAGTGGCGCAGCCGAAATGGTGCGGCCTGCAGTAAGGGCCTGGGTGGCCAGTTGGGTGGCGAGTTTCAAGGTTAAAGCGCTCATAGGTGCCGTCCTTATCTTGTTATGGGTAATGCGGTGAGGTCTGTTTGATCAGATGCTCGATCACACAAATAGAACACAATGATGTTTATTTTTGTATACAATATTTTCCAACAAAGGCTCCATACGTCGAAAAAAGCGCTTCCGACGAACGCAAAGGTCAGTTTACGAAAGGCATTGACCAACGCCGCTCGCCGTGAATACACTTTGGACAGACACAACTTGTATACAATTACAAAACGCAAGAGGCACCAAAACCATGAGCAAAATGAGAGCAATCGAAGCCGCCGTCCTGGTGATGCGCCGTGAAGGTGTGGATACCGCCTTCGGTATCCCAGGCGCCGCGATCAACCCGCTGTATTCGGCCTTGCAGAAGGTGGGTGGCATCGATCACGTCCTTGCTCGCCACGTTGAAGGCGCCTCGCACATGGCCGAGGGCTACACCCGTACCAAGGCCGGCAACATCGGCGTGTGCATCGGCACGTCGGGCCCGGCGGGTACCGACATGGTCACCGGCCTGTACAGCGCCTCGGCCGACTCGATCCCGATCCTGTGCATTACCGGCCAAGCCCCCCGCGCCCGGATGCACAAGGAAGACTTCCAGGCCGTGGACATCACCAGCATCGTCAAGCCGGTGACCAAGTGGGCAACCACAGTGCTGGAACCCGGCCAAGTGCCTTACGCGTTCCAGAAGGCCTTCTATGAAATGCGCTCCGGCCGTCCCGGCCCGGTGCTGATCGACCTGCCGTTCGACGTACAGATGGCCGAGATCGAGTTCGACATCGACGCCTACCAGCCGCTGCCGCTGGCCAAGCCGCTGGCGACCCGTGTGCAAGTGGAAAAAGCCCTGGCTCTGCTCGACGCAGCCGAACGCCCATTGCTGGTGAGCGGTGGCGGCGTGATCAACGCCGACGCCAGCGAGTTGCTGGTGGAGTTCGCTGAGCTGACCGGCATCCCGGTGATCCCGACCCTGATGGGCTGGGGCACTATCCCGGACGACCACCCGCTGATGGTGGGCATGGTCGGCCTGCAAACCTCGCACCGCTACGGCAACGCGACGATGCTCAAGTCAGACGTGGTGCTGGGCATCGGCAACCGCTGGGCCAACCGTCACACCGGTTCGGTAGAGGTGTACACCGAAGGCCGTAAATTCATTCATGTCGACATCGAACCGACCCAGATTGGCCGCGTGTTCACGCCGGACCTGGGCATCGTTTCCGACGCCGGCTCCGCGCTGACGATGTTCATTGAAGTGGCCCGCGAGTGGAAAGCCGCCGGCAAGCTCAAGGACCGCAGTGCCTGGTTGCATGACTGCCAACAACGCAAGGCCACCCTGCACCGCAAGACTCACTTCGACAACGTGCCGGTCAAGCCGCAACGCGTTTACGAAGAGATGAACCAGGTGTTCGGCAAAGACACCTGCTACGTCAGCACCATCGGCCTGTCGCAGATTGCCGGCGCGCAATTCTTGCATGTGTACAAGCCACGCCACTGGATCAACTGCGGCCAGGCTGGCCCACTGGGCTGGACCATTCCCGCGGCGCTGGGCGTGGTCAAGGCCGACCCGAGCCGCAAAGTGGTGGCCTTGTCGGGCGACTATGACTTCCAGTTCATGATCGAAGAACTGGCGGTGGGCGCACAGTTCAAGCTGCCGTACATCCATGTGGTAGTGAACAACTCATACCTGGGCCTGATCCGCCAGGCCCAGCGTGGGTTCGAGATGGACTACTGTGTGCAGCTGTCCTTCGACAACCTCAACGCCCCCGAACTCAACGGCTATGGCGTCGACCATGTGGCGGTTGCCGAGGGCTTGGGCTGCAAGGCCCTGCGTGTGTTCGAGCCAGGCCAGATCCAACCAGCCTTGCGCCGCGCCCAAGAGATGATCGAAGAATTCAAGGTGCCGGTGATCGTTGAGATTATTCTGGAACGGGTGACCAATATTTCCATGGGCACCGAGATCAACGCCGTCAATGAATTCGAAGACCTGGCCCTGGTCGGCAACGACGCGCCGACTGCCATTTCCCTGCTCGATTAAGGAGAACCCTATGCCGCGCTTTGCTGCCAACCTGTCCATGCTGTTTACCGAACAGGATTTCCTTGCCCGCTTCAAAGCGGCTGCCGATGCCGGCTTCCAGGGCGTGGAGTACCTGTTCCCGTATGAGTTCAGCTCTGCCGACATCAAGGCGCAGTTGGACGCCAACGGCCTGACCCAGGTGTTGTTCAACCTGCCTGCCGGAGACTGGGCCAAGGGCGAGCGCGGCCTGGCTTGCCACCCGGACCGGGTCGAGGAGTTCCGTGCCGGGGTCAAACTGGCAATCGCCTATGCCCAGGTCTTGGGCAACACCCAGGTCAATTGCCTGGCGGGAATCCGGCCACAAGGCGTTGATGACGAGACCGTGGAAAAGACCTTTGTCGCCAACCTCAAGTACGCCGCCGAGAAGCTGCAAGCGGCGGGTATCAAGCTGGTGATGGAGATGATCAACACCCGCGACATTCCCGGCTTCTACCTCAACAACACGGCGCAGGCCCTGTCGATTCGCGAGCAAGTGGGCAGCGCCAATCTGTTCCTGCAATACGACATCTACCACATGCAAATCATGGAAGGTGACCTGGCGCGGACCATGGCGGCGCACCTGGGCGAGATCAATCACATTCAGCTGGCGGACAACCCTGGGCGCAACGAACCAGGTACCGGCGAGATCAACTACCGCTTCCTGTTCGAGCATCTGGACCGCATTGGTTACGCGGGTTGGGTCGGCTGTGAGTACAAGCCGTTGACCACTACCGAGGCGGGTTTGGGTTGGCTCAAAACCCACAACGCCATCTGACAACTGACACAACACAAAACAATGTGGGAGCTGGCTTGCCTGCGATGCGGATACCTCGGTGTATCAGGCATACGGGGGTGATGCCATCGCAGGCAAGCCAGCTCCCACATGAAAAGAGGATTTTGATCATGGCTAAAATCGGATTTATCGGCACCGGCATCATGGGCCAACCCATGGCCGCCAACCTGCAGAAAGCAGGCCATCAACTGTTTCTCTCCGAACATCACGGCAAGGCTCCGGCTGAACTGATCAGCGCCGGCGCCGTGGCGCTGGCCAACCCGCAACAAGTGGCCCAGGAAGCCGAGTTCATCATCGTCATGGTGCCCGACACCCCACAAGTCGATGACGTGCTGTTTCGCGCCGACGGCGTGGCTGCGGGCCTGTCACCGAACAAGGTGGTGATCGACATGAGCTCGATCTCCCCTACTGCCACCAAAGCATTCGCCGCCAAGGTCAACCAGGCCGGCGCGCAGTACCTGGACGCCCCGGTGTCCGGTGGTGAAGTCGGTGCCAAGGCCGGCACCTTGAGCATTATGGTCGGTGGCGAACCGCAGACGTTCGAACGCGCGCTGCCGCTGTTCCAGAGCATGGGAAAAAACATCACCCTGGTAGGCGGCAATGGCGATGGCCAGACCGCCAAGGTGGCCAACCAGATCATCGTTGCCCTGAACATCCAGGCGGTGGCCGAAGCGTTGTTGTTCGCCTCCAAAAACGGCGCCGACCCGGCCAAAGTGCGTGAAGCGCTGATGGGTGGCTTTGCATCGTCCAAGATCCTGGAAGTGCACGGCGAGCGCATGATCAAGGGCACCTTCGATCCGGGCTTCCGTATCAACCTGCACCAGAAGGACCTGAACCTGGCCCTCGCCGGCGCCAAGGAACTGGGGATCAACCTGCCGAACACCGCCGGCACCCAGCAAGTGTTCAGCACCTGCACGGCAATTGGCGGCGGCAACTGGGACCACTCGGCACTGATCAAGGGCCTGGAGCACATGGCGAATTTCTCGATTCGCGATAAATAACCCACACCGCTGATCGTTCCCACGCTCCGCGTGGGAATGCCTCTTGTGACGCTCCGCGTCACGCTTTGGGCGCAGAGCGTCCCGGACTGCATTCTCACGCAGAGCGTGGGAACGATCGCTGCACCTCTAATAACAAGAATCCCCCGGGAGCCCGCTTATGTCGGTCGATCCGCAACACCTGCTTCGCGAGCTGTTTGCCACAGCCATCGATGCCGCCCACCCCCGGCAAGTCCTTGAACCCTACCTGCCTGCCGACCGCAGTGGCCGTGTGATCGTGATCGGCGCCGGTAAAGCCGCGGCCGCCATGGCATTGGTCGTCGAAGATTGTTGGCAGGGCGAAGTCTCGGGCCTGGTGGTCACGCGCTATGGCCATGGCGCGCCATGCAAAAAAATCGAAGTGGTCGAAGCCGCCCACCCGGTTCCGGATGCGGCCGGCCTGGCCGTGGCCCAGCGCGTGCTGGAACTGATCAGCCATCTGAGTGAAGACGACCGTGTGATCTTCCTGCTCTCCGGCGGTGGCTCGGCATTACTGGCCCTGCCCGCCGAGGGCATCACCCTGGCGGACAAACAAGCCATCAACAAAGCCCTGCTTAAATCCGGCGCCACCATTGGCGAGATGAATTGCGTGCGCAAGCACCTCTCGGCCATCAAGGGCGGGCGGTTGGCCAAGGCTGCGTGGCCGGCCACGGTGTACACCTACGCGATCTCCGATGTACCGGGCGACCAGGCCACGGTGATTGCCTCGGGCCCGACCGTCGGTGACCCTAGCACCTCGCAACAGGCCCTGGCGATCCTCAAGCGTTACCACATCGACACCCCCGCTTCGGTGCGCAGTTGGTTGCAGAACCCGGCCTCGGAAACCGTCAAGCCCGGCGATCCGGTGCTTGCCCGCAGCCACTTCCAATTGATCGCCCGCCCGCAGCAATCCCTGGAAGCGGTGGCGGTCAAAGTGCGCCAGGCCGGTTTCAGCCCGCTGATCCTCGGTGATCTGGAAGGCGAAGCCCGCGATGTGGCCAAGGTACACGCCGGCATCGCCCGGCAGATCGTGCAGCACGGCCAGCCACTGGCGGCGCCTTGCGTGATTCTGTCGGGGGGCGAAACCACCGTCACTGTGCGCGGCGACGGTCGTGGCGGGCGCAATGCGGAATTCCTCTTGAGCCTCACCGACAGCCTCAAGGGCCTGCCCGGCGTGTACGCCCTGGCCGGCGATACCGATGGCATCGACGGTTCAGAAGACAACGCCGGCGCGATCATGACCCCCTGCAGCTACCACCGTGCCGAAGCCCTGGGCCTGTCGGCCAGTGATGAGCTGGACAACAACAACGGCTACGGCTATTTCGCCGCCCTGGGCGACTTGATCGTCACCGAGCCGACGCGCACCAACGTCAACGACTTCCGCGCCATCCTGATCCTTGAGACTGCCAACCATGACGCCTGACAAGAAGGTCAAAATCCTCGCCACTCTGGGCCCGGCCACCGACGGTATCGATGACATCCGCGAGCTGGTGGAGGCCGGGGTAAATATCTTCCGCCTCAACTTCAGCCACGGTGACCACGCCGACCATGCCCAGCGCTACCAGTGGATTCGCCAGGTCGAGCGCCAGCTCAACTACCCGCTCGGCATCCTCATGGACCTGCAAGGGCCGAAGCTGCGGGTGGGACGCTTTGCCGAGGGCAAGGTGCAGCTCGTACGCGGCCAGGCCCTGCGCCTGGACCTGGATGAAACCCTGGGCGACCAACGCCGGGTCAACCTGCCCCACCCGGAAATCATCGCGGCCCTGGAGCCGGGTATGGACCTGCTGCTCGACGACGGCAAGCTGCGCCTGCGCGTAATCACCAAGCATGCCGATGCCATCGACACCACCGTGCTCAATGGCGGCGAACTGTCTGACCGCAAAGGTGTGAACGTCCCACAAGCGCTGTTGGAACTGAGCCCACTCACCACCAAGGACCGCCGCGACCTGAGCTTCGGCCTGGAGCTGGGTGTGGACTGGGTGGCGCTGTCGTTTGTGCAGCGCCCGGAAGACATCCGCGAAGCCCGCGAGCTGATCGGCGATAAAGCATTTTTGATGGCCAAGATCGAAAAGCCTTCGGCGGTGCAACGGTTGCGTGAAATCGCCGAACTGAGTGACGCGATCATGGTGGCCCGGGGTGATCTGGGCGTGGAAGTGCCGGCCGAGAGCGTGCCGCAGATCCAGAAAGACATCATCAGCACCTGCCGCCAACTGGGTAAGCCGGTGGTGGTGGCCACGCAGATGCTCGAATCCATGCGCTTCTCGCCGGCACCCACCCGCGCCGAAGTCACCGATGTCGCCAACGCGGTGGCCGAAGGTGCAGATGCGGTGATGCTGTCGGCCGAAACCGCCTCGGGCGAGTACCCGCTGGAAGCGGTGCAGATGATGAGCAAGATCATCCGCCAGGTGGAAAACGGCCCGGACTACCAGGCACAGCTGGATGTCAGCCGGCCCAAGGCAGATGCCACGGTGTCGGACGCCATCAGCTGCGCGATCCGCCGCATCAGCAGCATCCTGCCGGTGGCGGTGCTGGTGAACTACAGCGAGTCCGGCAGTTCCAGCTTGCGCGCGGCGCGGGAGCGGCCCGTGGCGCCGATCCTCAACCTCACACCCAACCTGTCCACGGCGCGGCGCCTGAGCGTGGCGTGGGGCGTGCACTCGGTGGTCAATGATCGGCTGCGCCAGGTGGATGAGGTGTGTTCCACCGCACTGGAAATTGCCCAGGCCCAGGGCATGGCGCAGCGTGGCGATACCTTGGTGATTACCGCAGGGGTGCCGTTCGGGCAGCCGGGGTCCACCAATTCGCTGCGTATAGAGACGCTGATTTAGCGCCTGTCAGGGCCTCATCGCGGGCAAGCCCGGCTCCCACATTTGATCGAGTTTGCATGTCGAACATCAATCAAATGTGGGAGCTGGCTTGCCTGCGATGAGGGCAACTCGGTCTTATTGACTCAACCCAAATGCACAACCCAACCTGCCCCGACTGGGCCGAAGCCCTGCTCAACGGCTTCAGCCAAATCTTCCTGCAGCGCCACCCGCTGTGCGGCCTGCTGTGCCTGCTGGCGATCCTGATCGGTGCCCCGGCCTTGCTTGGCGGTGCCTTGCTGGGGGGCGTCGCAGGGTTGCTCACGGCCCAGCGCCGGGGGTATCCCAAAGCCGAGCGCCAGGCCGGGCTGTATAGCTACAACGGCGTATTGCTGGGCCTGTTGATCAGCCAGCACTTTGCCTGGTCGGCGCTGGTGCCGCCGCTGATCCTGGCGTGCGGCGGCTTGAGTGCCATCCTCACCCGGCACTGGTTGAAACACGCGACCCAACCCCTGGATTTGCCAGCGTACACCGCGCCCTTTGTTGGCCTGGGCTGGTTGCTGCTCGGCCAGGCCCCGGAGAACACCCTTGCGCTGAGCGAGCCCGACACTGTCGCTGTACTGGCCGCACCCTTCACCGGCCTTGGGCAAATCATGCTGCTGGACCAGCCCCTGGCGGGTGTGCTGATCGCCCTGGGCTTGCTGCTGGCCGACCGTCGCGCCGTCGCGTGGGCCTTGGGCGGCGCCACTCTCGGCATGCTGGCCGGCCTGTGGTTGAACGACCCCACTGGCGCCCTGCTCGGCCTGCATAGCTATAACCCCGCGCTGGCCGCGCTGGCCCTGTGCTCGTCGCGTCGCCAGCCTTGGTTGCCACTGCTGGGTATCGGCCTGGCCATCCTGCTCACCCCTGGCTTTTGCGGCCTGCACCTGCCCGCGCTGACCGCGCCATTTATTCTCGCGTGCTGGCTGGTGCGCGCCGGTCAGCGAATGCTGCACAAGCCTCACATGGACAGCCCGTTCGAATCGCCCTAGGCTTGCTCGATATTCGTTTCAGGCAGGGTTTATGGACAGCAACAACGACTGGCGCCAGCGCCTCTACATCATGGTGTTCCAAAGCGACACCGTCGCCGGGCGGCGCTTTGACGGCATCCTGCTGCTGATCATCCTCGCCAGCCTGGTGATCGTGATGCTCGACAGCATCGACACAATCCATCAGAACTACGCCGACGTGCTGGCCTATATCGAGTGGGGCTTCACGCTGATCTTCGCCATCGAGTACGGCCTGCGCCTGTATTGCTCGCCCAAGCCGCTGCGCTATGCCTTCAGCTTTTATGGCTTGGTGGACCTGCTCGCCATCGTCCCCGGCATCCTCGCGCTGTACTACAGCGACGCCCAGTATCTGCTGATCATCCGCATCATCCGGATGCTGCGCATCTTCCGCGTGCTCAAGCTCAGCCCGTATCTCAAGCAGGCCAACTACCTGATGGCGGCGCTGCGCGGCAGCAAGCAGAAGATCGTGGTGTTCCTGGTCAGCGTGTGCACCCTGGTGACGGTGTTCGGCACCTTGATGTACGTGATCGAAGGCCCGGAACATGGCTTTACCAGTATTCCCAAGGGCATCTACTGGGCGATCGTCACCCTGACCACCGTGGGCTTCGGCGATATCGTGCCCAAGACGCCCCTGGGCCAGGTGATTTCTTCGCTGGTGATGATCACCGGTTACTCGATCATCGCCGTGCCGACGGGTATTTTTACCGCTGAACTGGCCAGTGCCATGCGCGGCGAACAGCTGCATACCGACTGCCCAGTGTGCAAGAAGGACAGCCATGAACCCAACGCCGCGTTTTGCGCGCGCTGTGGCAGCAATCTGTTTCGCAAACTGGAATAAGCAAAGTTCGTTTTAATCTTTAAAGCTCTATGCAGGCCCGGCTATAGTCGCTGGCAAATTGCCTCCCTCTTCTCGAACAACAAGGAATGAGCAGTGAAAAAAATCCTCAGCGCCTCTCTACTGGCCGCCGGCCTGGCCTTGGCGGGCTCCGCCCAGGCAGCGACCACCCTGCTCAACGTCTCCTACGACGTGATGCGCGACTTCTACAAGGACTACAACGCCGCTTTCCAGAAGCACTGGGCAGCCGAGCATCCGGACGACAAGCTGACGCTGCAGATGTCCTTCGGCGGCTCCAGCAAACAGGCACGCTCAGTGATCGACGGCCTGCCCGCCGACGTGATCACCATGAACATGGCTACCGATATCAATGCCCTGGTCGATAACGGCAAGCTGGTGCCGGACAACTGGGTGACGCGCCTGCCGAACAACAGTGCGCCATTCACCTCAGCCACGGTGTTTATTGTGCGCAAAGGTAACCCCAAGGCGTTGAAAGACTGGCCCGACCTGCTCAAGGACGGCGTGCAGGTAATCGTGCCCAACCCTAAGACCTCGGGTAACGGCCGCTACACCTATCTGTCGGCCTGGGGTTACGTGCTGAAGAACGGCGGCGATGAAGAAAAGGCCAAGACCTTCGTTGGCAAGTTGTTCAAGCAAGCGCCAGTGCTGGACACCGGTGGCCGCGCCGCCACCACCACCACCTTCATGACCAACCAGATTGGCGACGTGCTGGTGACCTTTGAAAACGAAGCAGAAATGATCGCCCGCGAGTTTGGCCGTGATCAGTTCGAAGTGGTCTATCCAAGCGTTTCCGCCGAAGCCGAACCGCCGGTGTCGGTGGTGGATAAAGTGGTCGAGAAAAAAGGCAGCCGTGCCGTGGCCGAGGACTACCTCAAGTATCTGTGGTCGCCCGAAGGCCAGGAAATTGCGGCCAACAACTACCTGCGCCCACGGGACCCGAAGGTGCTGGCAAAGTACACCGACCGGTTCCCCAAGGTGGACTTCCTGTCGGTGGAGAAGACCTTCGGCGACTGGCGCACAGTGCAAAAGACCCATTTCAATGATGGCGGGGTGTTTGACCAGATCTACTCTGGCCAATAACCCATCTGACTGAATCAACTCGGTCAAACCTGTGGGAGCTGGCTTGCCTGCGAAAGCGATCTATCAGTCATATTTCTGGTGACTGGTGCACCGCCATCGCAGGCAAGCCAGCTCCCACTTTTTTGCGTAGGGCAGATGTGTCTGAATGTATCATCAGCCGGCATAAGTGATATCACCACAAGCAGCCTACTCACTTGAGAGCCTTGTCTTTACTCTCTCACGCCATCGTCCTTCGCCTTTATGAGTACACCATGAACGCAACCTCTCACGCTGCAGGCACCATGACCCGGGGCATGGTCATGCTGTTCGCGTTTTGCTGCGGCGCCATCGTCGCCAACATCTACTACGCGCAACCGATCATCGAGCTGATTGCCCCAGACATTGGCCTGACGCCGGCAATGGCCAGCCTGATCGTGTCCCTCACGCAAATCGGCTATGCCCTGGGCCTGTTTTTCCTGGTGCCTCTGGGCGACCTGCTGGAAAACCGCAAGCTGATGATCGCCACCACCGTCGTGGCGATCGCCAGCCTGTTGGGTGCGGCGTTTATCGAACAGCCGAACCTGTTCTTGCTGGTGTCGCTGCTGATCGGTTTCAGTTCCGTCTCGGTGCAGATCCTGATTCCGCTGGCCGCACACCTGGCGCCGGCCGAATCCCGGGGCCGGGTGGTCGGCAGCATCATGGGCGGCCTGCTGCTGGGCATCCTGCTGGCACGGCCGGTGTCGAGCGTGGTGGCCGACCACTTCGGTTGGCGTGCGATGTTCATGGCGGCCGCCGCACTGATGGCGTTTATCAGCGTGGTGCTGATGCTGACAATCCCCAAGCGCCAGCCCGATCACAGTGCCAGCTACGGCCAGTTGCTGCGCTCCCTGGGCACCCTGTTGCGTGAGCAACCGCTGTTGCGCCAGCGGGCGTTCTACCAGGGTTGCATGTTCGCCGCCTTCAGCCTGTTCTGGACTGCCGTACCACTGGAACTGGCGCGTAACCACGGCCTGAGCCAAAGCGAGATCGCACTGTTTGCCCTGGTCGGTGCCCTTGGCGCCATCGCCGCGCCCATGGCCGGTCGCCTGGCCGATGCCGGCCATACCCACCGCGCCTCGTTGCTGGCGATGCTGTTTGGCGCGCTGAGTTTCCTGCCGGCGTTGGTACACCCGCTCTACAGCGTGATCGGCCTGGCAGTCACCGGTGTGGTTCTGGACTTCTGCGTGCAGATGAATATGGTCCTCGGCCAGCGCGCCATCTACGCCCTCGATGCCAACAGCCGTAGCCGCCTGAACGCGCTGTACATGACCAGCATTTTTATCGGCGGTGCGTTCGGTTCGGCGATTGCCAGCAGCGTGTATGAACATGGCGGCTGGTTGGCCGTCATGCTGGTGGGCAGCGCATTTGCGCTGGTGGCCTTGTTGCGCTTCCTGAGTGCGTCACGTAAAGCCGCGTTGGCCACTGCCCAAGCGTCCTGACGGGGCCTTCGGCTCATAAATACTTTTCACAACGCACAAAGGGGCGGGACTTAATCAATCATTGAGTAAGTCCCGCCCCGCATTGCGTCAAACAATCGCGCCCCTGCCGCCCCTGTATAGTGCTCAACGAAGTTCAGCGCTACCTTGCCGTCGCGTGCCATTTGCGACAGGTCGATCTTGTCTTCTCCGTATTGAAGTCCACCAACAAGTCGGCATGGGTGCGTATTGAGAATATGAGCTCCGTCTCCGGGTTTTATCTGAGCGCTGGCATTACCCATGCACTACTGGGTCAGGTGTTCACGCTGTGCCCGTGCTCCAGGCAACACAGCAAGCGTTCGACGGTATGCGCCAACGGGCCGGAATTATCCAATACGAACAACCCCGCGCCATGACCGGCAATCAATTCGGCAGTGAACCGCGCATTGCGCGCGAGGCGCTCCTCGATATCCGCCAATGACTCCCGTCCACGCGCAATCAGACGCTGGCGCAGCACCGCTTGGTCCACCGTCAGCAGCAATACCAGCAAGGTCGGATAACGCTCACGGGTTTGCGCCAGGTGCGCACGGGAACCGTTGACCAGAACGTCGTCCCCCGCGGCCAGCCAATCGTCGATTTCCCTGGGGATGCCGTAGGACAAGCCATTAGCCTGCCAGCTCAAGGCAAATGCGCCCTCGGCCTCCATGGCCGCAAACTGCTCGGGGCTCACACCTTGCGCCGCTTCGCCCACCGCCTCCGCGGACCGAGTGATCACCCGTCGCACCATGCGGCACCCACGCTCAACCAGACGTGGGCGTGCGGCATCCAGCAGACTGTCTTTGCCCGAACCCGATGGCCCGATGAGATAGATCAACCTGCCTGCCATTAAAAACCCTCTTCGCTTGTCCCCACACCGGTACATCCCCGGGACCACTGCGCGGCGCCTGGTTTGCACCCGGGGAGCCGCGTCGTAGTAGCCGCAGGAAAGTATACCTAGCAATCCTTCCCACGCCAGGCCAGCGATAGCCACATCACTACAGCGCACTGCGCATTCGGCGCATGCGTCGGGCTTTAATTGCTTGGCCCTACCGTGATCTACACAGTGCGTTTGAAAGCCATGAAAAAGGCGACCCTCAGGCCTAATGCCAGTCAGTTAAGAGCTAGAGCAGACAACCAGTGACTTGTGGCGAGGGAGCTTGCTCCCGCTGGACTGCGTAGCAGTCCCATTTTTGGGGCCGCTTCGCGCCCCAGCGGGAGCAAGCTCCCTCGCCACAGTTACCGATTCTGTCTTAACTGACTGGCATTAACCCTCAGGCCGCCTTTTGTCATTGCGCGTATTGCTTGCTCAACCCCGGCGGCACGCCTTGCACGTTGGTCTCTTCCCATGGCCCGTTGGGGCTGATGGAGCGGCTCCAGCCGTTGCTCCAACGGTAGTAAGTGCGCTGGCGGTAGAAGGTATCAGGCTGATCGTCGAGCACGTACACCTGCATCTTGCCGTCCCAGTGGCTGGCGGCGCCCGGCGGTGGAGCAAAGGTCGGCGACTTGCTTGGCAGCGGTTTGGCCGGTGGCGTCACCGGGCCGGAAGGTTTGGTGCTGGGCTTGGTGCTCGGCTGGGTCGAGGGGCCAGACGGTGGAATAGTCGGGCCGGTCGGCGCCGGAGGTGGGCGGTGGACCGCACAGGCGCTCAGGCCGAGTACCAGGCTGAGCAAGGTGATGCGTGCAAATGCGGTCATGGGAGTGTCCTCAGAATTACTGGTCCGGAGTGTCGATGGTCAGTTGCTGCAACGCAGTGGTGCTGCTGGCCAACGGTTGGCTGCGGCCGATCCATTCGCCAGTGGTCGGTTGGCCGGCCCGGGATATGCGCGCAACCAGTTGGACTTCGGGGAAGTTGGACAGTTTCAACTGCGGCATCATCGCGTCGGCATCGCCCAGTTCGACGGTGACCGGCAATGCGTCGACGGTCACACGCTTGGCAGCCAAGGGCGCCGGGGGGCCGTTTACGGCGCGGGCAAAGATGAACACGCTGTCGCCTGGCAGGACGTTGGCCTTCACTTCGGCAGATAAGTCCACCCGCACGGTCAGTAGCGCCTTGGGCGCCTGGGCGACGCTGCCACCGCTCTCCTTGAGCTTCTCTGCCGCGCGATCAATGCCGCCTTGCAGGGCGACACGGGAATTGTCTTCTGGCGGCAGTTGCGCGAGCAGGCGGTTCCAGTAGTCGATGGCTTCCTGATAACGCTGGCCCTCAAAGGCAGCGATACCCAACAGGCCAAGACTGGTGACTTCCTTGGGATCGAGCTTCAAGGCTTCGTCGGTCAGCGCCTGAACCTGAGGCGACCATTGTTTGTTGTCAGCAAAGTACTGCGCCTGGGCCCATTGCCCGAGCAGTTCCGGTTGGCGCCCGGCCAACGCAACCGTACGTTCAAAGACTTTGGCGGCATCGCCGGCACGGTCCTGGGCCATATAGGCGCGCCCAAGGAAGTACAAACCTTCTGCCGAATCCGGTTGTGCAGCGGCGGCGCGTTCCAGGCGACGGGTCATGTCGGCCATGGACACCGGCGGTTGGGAAAACTCACGGGTCAGTTCAACCTTGTCGCTCGCGCCATAATGCAGGTACAGCGCCACGCCCAGCACAGGCACCAGAAACGCCGCCAAAAACGGCAGCGGTTTGCCTAACCGCGATTCGCGGGGTTTTTCCACACCTTCGGTGTCGGCCAGCAACTCGCGGGCCGCTTCGGCGCGGCCGGTATCAAGTTGCGCGGTATTCAACACACCTTCGTCCTGCTGCGCTTGCAGCTCGGCGACGCGTTCCTGGTACAGCGCCACGTTCAACGCGGTGCGATCCTCTTCACGCTGGGCACGACGGCCACGCAACACAGGGATCAACAGGAAACTCAGGGCAATCAGTAGCAGCAAACCGGCTGCGAGCCAGAAATCAATCATCAGTCTTGGTGTCCAGCAATTGGTCGAGGCGTTTACGCTCTTCAGGGGACAGCGCATCGGCGCCATCAATCGGTGCGACACGGCGCCGACGCACGATCACGGCCATCACCACCACACCGGCCAGCAGCAGCCCGGCCGGGCCAAACCACAGCAGCGCGGTCTTGCCGGTGAGTGCCGGTTTGTAGCGTACGAAATCACCGTAGCGGTCGACCATGAAGTCGATGATCTGCTGGTCGTCCTTGCCCTCCCCCAGCATGCGGAAAATCTCTCTGCGCAGGTCGGTGGCGATCGGGGCGTTGGAGTCGGCGATGTCCTGATTCTGGCATTTGGGGCAGCGCAGTTCCTTGGTCAGGTCGCGGAAACGCTCACGCTGCGCGTCGTTGGCGAATTCATAGGTGTCGATGGCGGCGTGGGCCACGCCGGCCAGGCCCAGGGCTAAAACGGCAGCGGTCAACCAACGCTTCATGGCTTGGCCTCATCGACCAGGGCCTGGTACTTGGCGGCCAGTTGCTCACGCCACACCGTTTCGTCGATCACGCCGACGTACTTGTCGCGGATCACACCTTTGGCGTCGATGAAGAAAGTTTCCGGCGCGCCGTACACACCCAGGTTCAATCCCAGGTTGCCGTCTTCGTCGCGGATATCCAGCTGGTACGGGTTATGAAATTCCGCCAACCACTTCAAGGCCGACGCATTGTCGTCCTTGTAGTTGATGCCGTAGATCACCACACCCTTCTCGGCCAGCTTGTTCAACACCGGGTGTTCGACGCGGCAAGAGATGCACCAGGTGGCCCACACGTTGACCAGCGCCGGCTTGCCCTGCAAGTCTGCCTGGGTCAGGGTCTTGTCACCCTGCACCGTTGGCAGGTTGAAGGCGGGGAACGGCTTGCCAATCATCGCCGAAGGCAGCTCGGCAGGGTCCAGGTACAACCCGCGATACAGGAACACCGCCACCAGCAGGAACAACGCCAGCGGCACAACCATCAACCAACGCTTCATACCGCAGCTCCCGAAAGGCCAAGCGCTTCACGCACCCGGCTCTTGACCTTGACCCGATAGCGCCGGTCCAGCGCTGCGAGCAACCCGCCGAACCCGGTGAGCAAACCGCCGAACCAGATCCAGCGCACGAAGGGTTTGACATGCACGCGCACGGCCCAGGCCCCGTCGCCCAAGGGTTCACCGAGGGCCACATACAGGTCACGGGTGAAACCGGCGTCGATGCCAGCCTCGGTCATCATCGAACTCTGCACGGTGTACAGGCGTTTCTCCGGGTGCAGCACGGCGATTTCCTTGCCATTGCGCACTACGCGCACCGTGCCTTTGTCGGAGGTGAAGTTCGGCCCTTCGAAGTGCTTGGCACCTTCGAAGATGAAGTGGTAACCGGCCAGGTCCATGGACTCGCCCGGCGCCAGGCGCAGGTCGCGCTCGGCGCTGTTCTGGCTGGACAGCACTACCCCAAGGGCGCACACCGCGATACCAATGTGGGCGATCTGCATGCCCCAATAGCTGCGGGTCAGGGTGGGCAGGCCCTTGAGCAAACCCTTGTGGCGCGTTTTGTCGACGATGTCCCGCGCCCCCGCGAGCAACACCCAGGCTGCCAGCAGGAACGTCGCGAGTACCGCCCAATTGAAGTCGCCGTAGGCAAACCCGGCGATCACCGCCAGGGCCACGCTGCCGAGCAGCACCGGCATCAGCATGCCCGCCAGCCATTTCACCGGGGTGTCTTTCCAGCGCACCAGCACGCCGACCGCCATCACCACCATCAACAGGCCCATCAGCGGGATGAACAACGCATTGAAGTACGGCGGCCCCACGGACAGCTTGGCGCCGCTCAAGGCGTCCAGCACCAGCGGGTAGAGGGTGCCGAGCAGGATCATCGACGCGGCTACCACCAGCACCAGGTTGTTGCCCAACAACAGGGTTTCCCGCGACCACAGGTTGAAACCGACCTGGCTCTTGACCACCGGCGCGCGCAGGGCAAACAAGGTGAGCGAGCCGCCGACGACAAACAGCAGGAAGATCAGGATGAACACGCCGCGCTCAGGGTCTGAGGCAAACGCATGCACCGAGGTCAGCACGCCCGAGCGCACCAGGAAAGTGCCGAGCAGGCTGAGGGAAAACGCCGCGATGGCGAGCAGTACCGTCCAGCTCTTGAACACGCCACGTTTTTCGGTGACGGCCAGGGAGTGAATCAGCGCGGTACCCACCAGCCACGGCATGAAGGAGGCGTTTTCCACTGGGTCCCAGAACCACCAGCCGCCCCAGCCGAGTTCGTAGTAGGCCCACCATGAGCCCAGGGTGATACCGATACCGAGGAAGGCCCAGGCAACGATGGTCCATGGCCGTGACCAGCGCGCCCAGGCGGCGTCGAGACGACCGCCGAGCAAGGCGGCGATGGCAAACGCGAAGGCCACGGAGAACCCCACATAACCCATGTAGAGCATCGGCGGGTGCACGATCAGGCCGATATCCTGCAGCAACGGGTTGAGGTCGTGACCGTCCACCGGGATCTGCGGCAGGATGCGGGTGAACGGGTTGGAGGTCATGATCAGGAACAGCAGGAAGCCGATGCTGATCATGCCCATCACCGCCAGCACCCGCGCCAGCATCACTTGCGGCAATTGGCGCGAGAACACCGAGACGGCGAAGGTCCAGCCGCCGAGGATCAAGGCCCACAACAGCAATGAACCTTCGTGGGCACCCCACACGGCGCTGAACTTGTAGTACCAGGGCAAAGCGCTGTTGGAGTTGTTGGCAACGTAGGCGACCGAAAAATCGTCGGTCATGAAGGCGTAGGTCAGGCACCCAAAGGCGAACAGCAAGAAGGCAAACTGGCCCCAGGCGGCCGGCTGCGCCAGGCTCATCCACAGGCGGTCGCCGCGCCAGGCACCAAGCAAGGGCACCACGGCCTGGACCACGGCAAAGCACAGCGCGAGGATCATCGCCAACTGGCCCAGCTCCGGAATAAACAGTGCGAACGTCATGGCTCAGCCCTCCTTGACTGGGGTGGCGGGAGCGGTTTGGCCGCTGTCTTTCAAGGCTTTGGTGACCTCGGGCGGCATGTATTTTTCATCGTGCTTGGCCAGCACTTCGTCAGCCACTACCACGCCATCGGCGTTGAGCTTGCCCAGGGCGACAATGCCCTGGCCTTCCCGGAACAGGTCCGGGAGGATGCCGCGATAGGTGATGGTCACGGCCTTGTTGAAATCGGTGACGACGAAGGTCACGTCCAACGAATCGCCGGAACGCTTCAACGAGCCCTGCTCTACCATGCCGCCAGCGCGGATGCGCGTATCGACCGGTGCCTCGCCATTGGCGATCTGGGTGGGCGTGTAGAACAGGTTGATGTTCTGCTGCAGGGCGCTCAGGGCCAGGGTCACGGCAATGCCGACGCCGGCCAGGATGGCAAGGATGATCAACAGACGCTTTCTACGCAGCGGATTCACTTTTCGGTCTCCCGGCGCAGACGTCGCGCCTCTTGTTGCAGGTAACGCTTGCGGGCCAGGATCGGCGCGGCGACGTTGAGGGCCAGCACCGCCAGGCAGATGCCATAGGCCGTCCAGACATACAGGGCGTGGTGGCCCATGGCGAGAAAATCGCTGAAAGAAGCAAAACTCATCCGCGTGCTCCCAGGCAATTTTGCACTTCGGCTTTCACCCAACTGGTACGGGCTTCACGCTTGAGCACTTCAAGGCGCATGCGCAGCAGCAATACGGCGCCGAAGAAACAGTAGAAGCCCAGCACCATCAACAGCAACGGCGCCCACATCTCCACGGGCATCGCCGGTTTTTCGGTGAGGGTGAAGGTGGCGCCCTGGTGCAGGGTGTTCCACCACTCCACCGAGTACTTGATGATCGGGATGTTGATCACGCCGACAATCGCCAGCACCGCGCAAGCCTTGGCGGCGCTGTCACGGTTGCTGATGGCGTTGCCCAGGGCAATCAGGCCGAAATACAGGAACAGCAGGATCAGCATCGAGGTCAGGCGCGCATCCCACACCCACCACGAGCCCCAGGTCGGTTTGCCCCAGATCGCACCGGTCACCAGTGCCACGGCGGTCATCCATGCACCGATCGGCGCGGCGCATTGCAGGGCCACGTCGGCCAGCTTCATCTTCCATACCAGGCCGACGATGCCACACACCGCCAGCATCACATAGCAGGACTGGGCCAGCATCGCGGCAGGTACGTGGATATAGATGATGCGAAAGCTGTTGCCTTGCTGATAGTCCGGCGGCGCAAAGGCCAGGCCCCAGACCAGGCCAGTGCCGATCAGCAGGATGGCGGCGATACTCAACCACGGCAGCAGCTTGCCACTGATGCCATAAAACCATTTGGGCGAGCCGAGCTTGTGAAACCAGGTCCAGTTCATTGCTGTTTCCATCACGGTGCTTTTCGTCGTGGCGAAAAGCTCAGGGTCTTTACTGACTCAGCGTCATTGACGCCGGGTCAGACCTCATTATTCACCGACGCTGATTTTCAGGCCGGCGGCTATAGCAAAAGGTGTCAGGGTTACCGCCAGGGCGGTCAGGCTACCCAGCCACAAGAGGTAACCGGTCGCCGGCATACCCATGAGCGCGGCTTGCAACGCGCCACTGCCCAGGATCAACACCGGGATATACAAAGGCAGAATCAACAGGGCCAGCAACAGCCCGCCACGCTTCAAGCCGACCGTCAACGCTGCGCCCACCGCCCCCAACAGGCTGAGCACCGGCGTGCCGAGTAACAAAGACAGGAGCAGCACCGGCAGGCATTCAACGGGCAACCCAAGCATCATGGCAAGCAGTGGCGAGAGCAAGACTAGCGCCAAGCCGGAAAAAACCCAGTGTGCCAGCACCTTGGCCAGTACCAGAAGTGGCAACGGGTGCGACGAAAGGACCCACTGCTCCAGGGAACCGTCCTCGAAATCACTGCGAAACAGCCCGTCCAGCGAGAGCAGAACCGATAAAAGCGCGGCGACCCACACCAGTCCTGGGGACAAGGTTTGCAACAGTTTAGTCTCCGGACCAACCGCCAGCGGGAACAGCGCGATCACGATGGCAAAGAACACCAGCGGGTTGGCCAGTTCGGCGGGGCGACGGCACAACAGCCGGGCTTCGCGGGCGACCAACAGGGCGAACACACTCATAGCGACCACCGCCCCAGGTCCAGCTCACGGTAGCCAGCAGGCATACGCGCCAAGGTGTGGTGGGTGGTGAGCACCACCAGGCCGCCTTGCTCGCAGTGCTGGGCCAGGTGTGCTTCGAGTTGAACCACGCCTTGTTTGTCGAGGGCGGTGAAAGGTTCGTCGAGAATCCACAACGGCGGGCTGGGCAAGTACAAGCGGGCCAAGGCCACGCGGCGCTGCTGGCCGGCGGACAGGGTGTGGCAGGGAACGTCCTCAAAGCCCTTGAGGCCCACCGCGGCCAGGGCCTGCCAGATGGCGTCACGGGAAGCAGGATGATGCAGGGCGCTGAGCCAACTGAGGTTTTCTTCAGCAGTGAGTACGTCTTTGATGCCGGCGGCGTGGCCGATCCAGATCAGGTTGCGCGCCAGCTCGCTACGCTGTTCGTTCAAGGGCTTGCCGTTGAGATGCACCACGCCGGCCGTCGGCTGCATCAGCCCGGCCAGCAGGCGCAGCAGGCTGGTCTTGCCGCTGCCATTGGGGCCACTGATTTGCACCATGTCCCCACCCGTCAGCCGCAGGTCGAGTTGCTCGAACAGCAGGCGCAGGTCGCGTTCACAGGCAAGCGCTACGGCTTCAAGAAGAGGGCTGGTCAAAAGATCGCGGGCCTTTACGGTTCAAGTCGGCGGTGCAGCGGCCGTTATAGAGAGATGCACAATAACGGCTTTGGCGACCGATTTTAGAGAGCTGGATCAAATAGTTGTGAGGTTTTTACCGCTCTCTTTGCAGACGGGCGGCATTATACATGCGATGCCCTACTCTAAAGAGGGCAATTTCCCCAGAGACGATGCGCACGATGACCGGCGAGATCAACCTTCCTCCACTGCCGCCAACCTCCGCACCCGGGCCCACTCCGCTGCCTGGGGCCGGCGCATTGCTCAAACTGCTGGAGCCGCAGGCCGGGTTGATCGACCCGGGGAAAACCGTGAACGCTGAGGTCATCGCGCTTAAACAAGGCGGCGAGGCCTTTCAGTTATTGCTCAAACTGACCCTCGCCGGCGGTCGCCAGACGCTGGTGCAGGCCAGCAGCTCCCAGCCCTTGCCCCTGGGCAGCAATGTGGCGGTGAGCCAGACGCCTGCGGGCAACCTGGCCCTTACCTTGCAGCAAGCCATGAGTGCCAACGTGGCCGCCCTCACCCGCCTCGACACTAACCAAATGCAGGTAGGTACGTTGTTGCAAGCCAAGGTGCTGACCACGCAGATGCTGCCCCAGGGCACGGCGCAACCGGCGATCTATCGCTCGCTGGTGAGTGTGCTCAATAACGCCCTGGCCGGTGCCACCCTGACCCTGGAAAGCCCTCAGCCGCTGAGGGTGGGCAGCTTGCTCAGCGCCGTGGTGCAGAACGCGCAGACCCTGAAATTCGTACCGCTAAGCGGCCTGAAGGACCAACTGGCCGTGACGCAGCAACTTGCCATTCAGCAAAGTCGCCAAGGCTCGCTGGATGCGGTGTTCACCGCCTTGCAAAACCTGCCCCGTGGCGACAGCACATCGGCCGAACTGCGGGCCGCCGCCGAGCGATTGTTGGCGGCCTTGCCCGATCTGGCACAGGTCAGCAATCCCAAGGTGCTGGCCCAGGTAGTGCAGAACAGCGGCGCCTTTCTGGAAGCCAAACTGCTCGCCGGCCAGAACCCGCAAATCCCACCGTTGGACATGAAAGGCGCGCTGTTACGCCTGGTCGCAGACCTGCTGCCCGCCCTGCCCGCCAGCACCAACCTGAATGCGATCCTCGCCGCCAATACCCTGGCCCAGGTGTTGCCGCACTTTGTGCGCAGCCCGCTGAACACCCTCGGCCAGGTCGGCGCCCGGCAGATACCCGCCGGCTTCCCGCTGCCCGAAAGACTGATGGCAAAACTGGAAGGTGAAGGCGACCTGGAAAACCTGCTACGCCTGGCCGCCGGGGCGATCTCGCGCTTGCAGAGCCATCAACTGTCGAGCCTGGAACAGACCGGCACCACCGCCGACGGACGCCTGCAAACGACCTGGCAGTTGGAGATTCCCATGCGCACCCTGCAAGACATCGTGCCGTTGCAGGTCAAGTTCCAACGCGAGGAGCCCGCGCCAGACAAGGACCAGCCCGAGCGCAAGGATAAAAAAGACCCGAAACAAATGCTTTGGCGCGTCGAACTGGCCTTTGACATGGAGCCGCTGGGGCCGTTGCAAGTTCAGGCGCAGCTGTCCCAGGGCAAACTGTCCAGCCAGCTATGGGCCAGCCGCCCTTTCACGGCCAGCCTGATCGAAAGCCACTTGGGCAGCCTGCGTGAGCGCCTGGTCTCATCCGGGCTCAACGTCGGCGACCTGGATTGCCATCTGGGCACCCCGCCACGCGGGCCAAAAACCGGACTGGAGCAACGCTGGGTGGACGAAACCGCATGAAAAACGCCGACCCGCCCCGCCAGGCCATCGCCCTCAAGTACGACGGCCAACAGGCCCCTACCCTGACAGCCAAAGGCGATGATGCCCTGGCCGAAGCCATCCTCAAGCTGGCACGGGAGAATGAAGTACCGATCTATGAAAACGCCGAGTTGGTGAAGCTGCTGGCGCGCATGGAACTGGGGGACAGCATTCCGGAAGAGTTGTACCGCACGATTGCCGAGATCATTGCGTTTGCCTGGACGTTGAAGGGCAAGTTCCCGGCCGGCTACGACCCGGAGGCGGGGCCGGTGGAGCGGGATGTCACTGAGCAGGGTGACGATTACTGATTGCTCATAGGGCACATACACATCCAAATGTGGGAGCCGGCTTGGCTGCGATAGCCATCGGTACCTACACAACTTCGGCGCGACGCTGGATCTGTGGCGAGGGAGCTTGCTCCCGTGACGGCCTACCAACCGACGCAAATCTCCCTGACGCACCACGATCCAAATGTGGGAGCGCGGGGCGGCAGGTAAATAAGCGTCGGCTGGTCGGTCGTCACGGTAGCGAGCTCCCTCGCCACAGGTTTTGCGTCGTTCAGAGGTTGTGTAAATACCTATGGCTATCGCAGGCCAACCAGCTCCCACATTTTTAGCGCGCGGTCAGTTAAGGACTTCGCTCAAAGGAATGAAGTTGACCCGGTCGCCGATGGCCAGCGTGGTCCCTTCCAGCACCTCCACAAAGCCTTCAGCCCACGCCGCACTGCGCAGCACCCCGGAGCTTTGGTTGCGGTAGATGATCGCCTTGCCCTGTTCGATCCGCCCGCGCAGGTACTCGCGGCGGTTGCCGGGCTTGGGCCAGACGAACCCTGCCGGCACTTCGAAGCGCAGCGGCTGCACCTCCTGCACCCCTTGACGGCGCAGCAGATACGGGCGCGCCAGCAGCGCAAAAGTCACCAGGGTCGAGGCCGGGTTTCCCGGCAGGCCGATCACCGGCACGCCACGAAAATGCCCGAAGGTCAGCGGCTTGCCCGGTTTGATCGCCAGCTTCCACAGCGCCAGCTCACCCTCTTCCCGCAAGGCAATGCCGAGGAAGTCCGCTTCGCCCACCGACACACCGCCGGTCGAGAGGATCAGGTCTACGCTGCCCAGCCCCGCCAGGCGCGCGCGGGTCTGTTCCAGGTCATCCGGAAGGATCCCGGCATCGATCACTTCGCAGCCCATGCGCACCAGCCAACTGCACAGCACGCGGCGGTTGCTGTTGTAGATCTGCCCAGGGCCGAGCGGCAACCCTGGCTCGATCAGTTCGTCGCCGGTCGACAACACGGCCACGCGTACGCGCCGCACCACCTCGAGTCGATCACGTCCAAGAGACGCGGCCAAACCGAGTTCGATAGGGCCCAGGCGGGTGCCGGCACTGAGTACGGTCTCACCGACCGTGGTCTCTTGGCCCTGAGGCCGGATGTTGTCGCCCATCTGCAATGGCTCGGTGAAACTCACGCGCTGGTCGGTATGCACCACGGCGTTTTCCTGCATCTGCACGCAGTCAGCGCCTTGGGGCACCGGCGCGCCGGTAAAGATGCGTGCACAGGTGCCGGCCGCCAAGGGTTCAGGGGCAGTGCCGGCGAAAATCCGCTGGCTCACCACCAAGGGCTCGCCGGTCCAGTCCGCCAGGCGCACGGCGTAGCCGTCCATGGCACTGTTGGGCCACGGTGGCAGGTCGAGTGTGGAGATCAGGTCCAGGGCCAATACCCGGCCATCACACTCAGCCAGAGGCAGTACTTCCTGCTCGCGGATCGGCGCGGCGGCGGCCATGTCGAGCAAACGCTGCAGGGCTGCTTCCACCGGCATCAGGGCGCCGGTCTTGCCGGGCTTATCCACGGGATTCACAAGGTTCGGCCTGCTTCAGATGCGGGACGAAGTTGCACGGGCGGTGACGGTTATCCAACTGCTCGGCGAGGATGCCGTCCCAACCGGTGCGCACGGCATTGGTGGACCCTGGCAGGCAGCACACAAGAGTGCCATTGGCCAACCCCGCCAAGGCGCGCGATTGCACGGTGGAGGTGCCGATATCGGCCACGGAGATCTGGCGGAACAGCTCGCCAAAACCATCGACCTGCTTGTCGAGCAGGCAGCTCACCGCTTCAGGGGTACTGTCGCGACCGGTGAAGCCGGTGCCGCCGGTAATCAGCACCACCTGCACCACGTCTTCGGCGATCCAGTGGGCCACCTGGGCGCGAATCTTGTAAAGGTCGTCCTTGAGCAGCACGCGCTCGGCCAGGCGGTGGCCGGCGGCGGCAAGACGATCGACGAAGACCTGGCCGGAGGTGTCGGTCTCCAGGGTGCGGGTGTCGCTGACCGTCAATACAGCAATATTCAGGGGTACAAAGGGCGCATCGGCCTTGGCTTTCATGGCACGGTCCGGTTGTCGAAGGAACAGCCCGATGTTATATCACAGGCCCCTGTTTCCCTGCCGCAGCGCAACCACCATGACGTTTGAATTTTCTTCCCTGCCGTGTTCGATCCTGTTGCTGGCCGGTGGTCGCGGCCAACGCATGGGCGGGCAGGACAAAGGGCTGCTGGAATGGCAAGGCCAGCCCTTGATCGCCCACCTGCACCAGTTGGCCCGGCCGCTCACCGATGACCTGATCATCTCGTGCAACCGCAACCATGAACGCTACGCGCTCTATGCCGACCAACAGGTGAGCGATGACAACCCGGGCTTCCCCGGCCCGCTGGCAGGTATCCGTGCAGGACTCTTCGCCGCACGCCATGAGCATCTGCTGATATTGCCTTGCGATGTGCCGCAGATCGATGCGCGACTGCTCGCCGACCTGCGTGCGACCGCACGACGCAATCGGCAGCTACCGGTGATGGTGCGCCAGGGTGACTTCTGGGAACCCTTGCTGTGCGTCATCCCCACTCGCCTGAAAAACCAGGTGGAACAGGCGTGGCAAGCGGGGGAGCGCAGCCCGCGCAAGCTGTGGCTGCAACTGGGTGCCGTGGCGCTGGAATGTCCGGCCGATGACCCGCGCCTGGCCAATCTTAATACGCCCGAGCTGTTGCACCCCGGGGCTGGCATGTCAGAATGAACCCTGCACAAGGAACTTTGCCGGCGTCCCGTACGTCACAAGGTCAGCAATTTAAAAGTATTCTCTCGGAGACAAACTCATGACTCAACGGACCATCGCCGCTCTCATGCTTGCACTGGGCCTCGCTACCCTCGCCGGTTGCGCTTCGCCAACAGTGATCACCCTGAATGACGGTCGCGAAATCCAGGCCGTCGACACCCCGAAGTACGATGAAGATTCGGGCTTCTACGAATTCGAACAACTGGACGGCAAGCACACCCGTATCAATAAAGATCAGGTTCGCACCGTTAAAGACCTGTAAGCCTCAGCGCTTGCACACAAGGCCCGCCTAGCGCGGGCCTTGTTGTTCCTGGGGTTTACCAGTCCAGGGTGATCTGGCTGCGAAAGCTGCGTTGTTCACCGCTTACCGGGTCGATAAAGCGCACGCCCTGGGCCAGTAGCTTGAGTGGCTTGGCGTAATCGTCCTCGGCATCCTTGATCACTTCGGGGTAGAACGGGTCATTACAGATGCTCGCCCCGAGCGCCGTCATATGCACGCGCAGCTGGTGCTTCTTGCCGGTCACCGGGAACAGGCCGTAGCGCCATAGATCAGCGTTTTTCTCGCGCACCTCTACCGCCGTCTCGGTGTTGCTGGCACCCGGCCCTTCCTGCATGCGAAAGAAAGGTTCGCCATCCACCAAACGGCTTTTGTGCACCAACGGGAAGCTGAGGTGCGGCAAGGCCGGAGCGATGGCTTCATAGAATTTGTCGATACGTCGCGTGGGAAACAATTGCTGATAGGCCGAACGGCTGTGCGGGTTGGCGGAGAACAGCACCAACCCCGCCGTATGTCGGTCGATGCGATGCAGGGGCACCAGGGCGGGATTGTCCAGGCGCCGGATCAAGCGTCGCAACAAGGTGTGCTCGACGTATTCGCCAGCGGGTGTCACTGGCAGGAAATGCGGTTTGTCCGCCACCACCAGGTGCTCATCCGCGTACAGGATGTTTTCCAGCACCGGAATCACTTTCTCGTTGGGCACTTCGCGAAAGTAATAGATGCACAAGCCTTCCTTGTAGCCCAGGCCCAGGCTGATCGGGCTGCCATTGACATCCAGCACCCGGCCGCGCGCAATGCGGTCCAACCATTGTTCGCGGTCGATGGCCGGAAAGTGTGCGCACAGGCAATCGAGCACCGTCACCCAGGAGCCCGGCGGCAAGTACAGGGTGCTGGCTTGGTGCTGGGAGGGGGAAAAAATGGAAGTGGGCATGCCGACGCTCAAAGCCTGGAAAACAGGCGGGCATTATCGCCCATGGCGCGCGATTGCCTAGGGCCTATCTCAGGCCTTGGCCAGTTGAGCTCGCAGCACCGGCGAGGCGCTTGCCGCCTCGGTGAATTCCTTGAGCCAGCGCAGCACGTCCACCGCATCCCAACGACCCGGGTCATACAACGCGTAGAGCAAGCCCTGATAACCCACCACATCCAGCTGCTTGTGATAACCGGCGCGCTGGAACAGCGCCTCGATTTCCGCGAAGCAGGTGTTGAAATGCACTTTGTTAAACGGCGTCTTGCCTTCCGTGACCAGGCCATCGAGGCGCAGTTCGTTCACCGCGTCACGCACCACATCGGCGGACATGCGATTGACGCTGCTTTTAAGTTGTTCAACATTCACCACGGGCGTTCCCTCTATTCAATCGCTGTACGAATATACAGTAACTTAATATTTGGAAAGCCGCCATCGCATAAATCTCAGCGCAGGAAGGTAACCACCTGCGCGGTGTCGAACGGCCAGTCCAGTTCCGCCCCGGTGTCCGTGCGGCGAAGCACCGGAATCCGCAGGCCGTAGATGTCTGTCAGGTCCTCCGGATCGGCGATATCCACCAACTCCACCAACAGCCCGTGTTCGACGAGCGGCATGACTTCGGCTTCGGCGATCTCACACAAATGGCAACCCAGGGTGCCGAACAGCTGGCATTCAGGAAGCATGATGAAAGGACTCGAACAAGAAACGAACATCCATTCTAATCCCAACAAGCCCCTGTAGGAGCGAGCTTGCTCGCGAAAAACTCCCGCGCGCCGCGTTCACTCAGGAACCCCGCGTTATCGTTGACGTTTTTCGCGAGCAAGCTCGCTCCTACGGCGCAAAAAGCCTGATCCAGATCACCATGGCCTATAACTGATTCAGCGATTCTTGCGGCTTTTTGCCGCTCGCCCTGCAACGGAGATGCCTGTGTTCGCCAACCTGCTGATTATTCTGGCCTCATCCCTGGTGGTGATTGCACTGTTTCGCCGGCTGCAGCTGCCGCCCGTGCTGGGCTACCTGTGCGTAGGCCTGGCAGTGGGCCCCACCGCGCTGGACTGGGTCAATGACAACGAAGACCTGCCGGACCTGGCCGAGATGGGTGTGGTGTTCCTGCTGTTTTCCCTGGGGCTTGAGTTTTCCCTGTCGAGAATGTTGGCGCTGCGCAGCGTGGTATTTGGCCTGGGCAGCCTGCAAGTGCTGGGGTGCGGGGCATTGCTGGGCGCGTTATTGATGAGCTTTGGCCTCGCACCTGGCGTCGCGTTGTTACTGGGCGCAGGGCTGGCGTTATCGTCCACCGCCATTGTCAGCAAGGAGTTGACCAGCCTGGGTGAAGTCTTCAGCAGTCATGGGCAGAATGCGATCGGCGTGTTGCTGTTCCAGGATGTCGTAGCGGTGTTGCTGCTGACATTGGTACCGGTATTTGCCGGCAGCAGCGACCAAGCCTGGTACTGGGCGCTGCCGCTGACCTTGGGCAAGACCGTGGTGCTGTTCGTGGGCCTGTTGTTCGCCAGCCGCTGGTTGCTGCCGCGCCTGTTCCGTGAAGTCGCCGCGTCTCATTCGGCGGAACTGTTTGTGCTGCTGGCGCTGGTGATTGTCTTGCTCACCGCCTGGCTCACCCACCTGCTGGGCCTGTCCCCTGCCCTCGGTGCATTCCTGGCCGGCATGCTGCTGGGGGAAAGTCATTACCGACACCAGATCGAAGCCGATATCCGCCCGTTTCGCGACATCCTGCTGGGGCTGTTTTTTGTCAGCATCGGCATGCTCATCGATCTGCAGTTGTTCGTCAGCCACAGCCTGTTGATCCTCGGCCTGACGCTCACGCTGATGCTGGTCAAAGGCAGCGTCGTCGCGGCGCTGGTCAAGTGGCGTAACAGTGACACCGAAACAGCCTGGCGCAGCGGTCTGGCGCTGGCCCAGGGCGGCGAGTTTTGTTTTGCGCTGATGGCGCAGATGCAGCAGAGCCGGTTGATTCCCGATGAGTTCAACGGCCTGCTACTGGCTGCCACCTTCTGCTCGATGCTGCTGACACCGCTGCTGTTACGTGCGGCACCGGCCATCGCGCTGCGCCTGCATCGCAAGCCCAACCAGCAAGTGCAACTGGAACACATCACCGCGCTCAACGCTCAATTGCACGGACACGTGGTGATTTGCGGGTATGGCCGGGTAGGCCAGTCCATCGGGCGCTTTATGCGCCGCGAACAACAGGCGTTTATCGCCCTGGATGATGACCCCGAACGGGTGCAGGAAGCCGCCACCGAGGACAGCAGTGTGCATTACGGCGACTGCCGCCGTGGTGCATTGCTCAGCGCCGTCGGCCTGGAACGGGCGCGGTTGGCGGTGATCGCGGTGGACAACAGCGATGTCGCCCTGGTGGTGCTCAAGGAGGCGCGGCAGATCAACCCAGACGTGCCGATCCTGGTGCGCACACGCGATGACAGCCAGTTGGCTGAACTCAAGGCCGCGGGCGCCAGCGAGGTGGTGCCCGAGTTGCTGGAGTCGAGCCTGATGCTCGCCTCCCACGCCCTGATCCTGCTGGGCCTGCCGGACCAACAGGTGCAGGCGCGAGTGAATGAAGTACGGCGCAACCACTATCGCCTGCTGCACGGTTTCTACCCACCGCCACACACTGACGAAGACGCGCCGATCAGTCCTGACTGACCGCGCCGATCTTGTGGATCGACAGGTCCGCACCGTAATACTCCTGTTCCTGGCTCAAGCGCAGCCCTTGCACGCGCTTGATCACGCCGTACACCAGCAAGCCGCCGCCAAATGCTACCGCCACGCCCAGCCCGGTGCCGATCAACTGGCTGATCAGGCTCACGCCGCCCAGTCCACCCAGGGCAGCCTGCCCGAAGATGCCGCAGGCAATGCCGCCCCACACGCCACACAAGCCATGCAACGGCCACACGCCCAGCACGTCGTCGATCTTCCAGCGCACCTGGGCAGCGATAAAGCACCACACGAACAAGCCGCCAGCGACCACGCCCGTGACCAGCGCGCCCACCGGATGCATCAGGTCGGAACCGGCGCAGACTGCCACCAACCCGGCCAACGGACCGTTGTGCAGAAAACCGGGATCGTTACGGCCAATTACCAGGGCAGCCACGGTGCCGCCGACCATGGCCATCAGCGAATTGACGGCCACCAGACCACTGACGCCATTGAGGGTTTGCGCGCTCATCACGTTAAAGCCGAACCAGCCCACGATCAGAATCCACGAGCCCAGCGCCAGGAAAGGAATGCTCGACGGCGCAAACGCCACCAGGCGCCCTTCACGATAACGCCCATTGCGCGGGCCCAGCAGCAACACCGCCGCCAGCGCCAGCCAGCCGCCCATGGCGTGAACAACCACGGAACCGGCAAAGTCGTGGAAGCTGGCGCCAAAGGTTGCGAGCAGCCATGCTTGCAGGCCAAGGTTGCCGTTCCATACCAGGCCTTCGAAGAACGGGTAGATAAACGCCACGATCAGCGCGGTGGCACACAGTTGCGGGGCAAACTTCGCACGCTCGGCAATCCCGCCGGAAATAATTGCCGGAATCGCCGCGGCAAACGTCAGCAGGAAGAAAAACTTCACCAGGCCGTAGCCATGATCGGCGCTGATCACCGCGGCCGGTTGCAGGAAGCTCACCCCGTAGGAGATCCAATAGCCTATAAAGAAATAGGCCAGCGTTGAAATCGCGAAATCACTGAGGATTTTCGACAAGGCGTTGACTTGGTTCTTCTGCCGTACCGTGCCAACTTCAAGGAAGGCAAAGCCGGCGTGCATGGCCAGCACCATGACCGCGCCAATCAGAATGAACAAGGTATTGGAGCTGTGGACGAGGGTGTCCACCGCGCTTTGCAAGTTTTCCATGGAGGTTGGCAGGCCTGCATCAAGGCAAAAAGCACCAAAGCGGTTCAAGCCAGGGTTAAGCGCACTAAATTGGCACCGCCGGCTCCGCCTTTCTTCAGAGGGCGTGAACCGCTTTAGCGCAGCGATCAACACAACAGGCCGTTGCCGAAAGGGTTTTTCCGCGAAATTAAGTGATTTAGGGTAAGGTTTTCCAAGGTTTTCACCTCGACCGCCCGGATTCAGCGCAGGCTCCAAGGCCTGCGCACCAAGGCAAAGCAAAAGCTGTACCACACAATTGCAATGAACCTTCAGCGAACGCCGCGACTCGAAACCACACGTACAGATCAGCTACCCACGGAGATAACCATGGCCGGTAAAACAGCAAAGACTGCTCAAGAGATACTGATGGAGGATTTTCAAACCCTGGTCAGCGATACCGAAAAGCTGCTGGACGACACTGCCGTGCTGGCCGGTGACCAGGCTGACGAGTTGCGCACCAAGATCCACGAGAGCCTGCTCAAGGCCCGCGAGACCCTGCAACTGACCGAAGACTCATTGCGCGAGCGCGGCCAGGCGGCAATCACCGCCACCGAAGACTACCTGCAAGCCAACCCATGGCAGTCAGTCGGCATTGCTGCCGGCGTAGGCTTTTTGATCGGTCTATTGGCTACAAGGCGCTAACCATGTCTATCGGCGAATCCAGCTCATCCACGAGCGCACATTCCTCAGCAAGCGGTTCAACTTCCCGACGCCTGGGCGCAGCTGTGCTGGGCTTGCTGCACAGTCATGTCGAGTTGTTCGGCATTGAATTACAAGAGCAAAAGGCCCGTACCGTCAGCCTTTTGCTATTTGCCGGCCTGGCATTGGTGTTTGCCCTGCTGTTGCTGGTGGGGTTGTCGACGCTGGTGATGATCCTGGTGTGGGACACGGGCTATCGCCTGACCGGCATCATCTGCCTCTGCGTGTTCTACAGCCTGGCCGCTGCGTTCTGCGGTGTGCGCTTGAAGGCGGCGGTATTCGATGAGTCCACGCCCTTCCACGCCACGCTCGAAGAACTGGCCAATGACCGGGAGCGCCTGCTGCCATGAGCATGACTGAAATCCCGCAAAATACTTCTCGCCGGGAAATGCGCAAAGCCTTGATTCGCCTGCGCATGGAAATGCACCGCCAGGAAATCCGTCATGAGTCCCAACAACTCATGGCGCCCCTGCACAAAATGCGCAACATGCGCCACAACTGGCAGGACAGCCTGGGCATCAAGCACGCGCCGTTGTGGGGTGTGGCGGCGGTTACGCTGATGGGCTTCTTTACCGGCAAGGGCGCCAAGGGCGGCAGTATCAGCAGCATCACGCGCCTGGTGCGGCTGGGTGCCGGCTTGATCCCCCTGATCAAGTTGGCCATGCAAGGCTCTTCGCGCAAAAGCTGACCCTCGTTAGCCGATGACCGCAATGACCAGACACCTGCTGGTCATTGCGGTTTTTTGCGCTGCCTGTTAATTGATACCGACGCGGCCGACCGCTGGATTCGCCTGCCCTTGAAGGCCGAACCGGGAAGCTGGAACTGTCATTCACACTACGGAGAGCCTGCGCCTTGGATTGGCCCACCCTGCTAACCCGCGAACGTCTTGGAAAACCCCTGCACAGCCCTGAAGAACTGGGCCGCAGCCCCTTCCACAAAGATCACGACCGCATTATTTTCTCCGGCGCATTCCGGCGCCTGGGACGCAAGACCCAAGTGCATCCGGTTTCGAGCAACGACCATATCCACACACGCTTGACCCACTCCCTGGAAGTCAGCTGCGTGGGGCGCTCACTCGGCATGCGCGTGGGCGAAACCCTGCGCAGCGCCCTGCCCGACTGGTGCGACCCCAGCGACCTGGGCATGGTGGTGCAATCGGCCTGCCTGGCCCATGACATCGGCAACCCGCCATTCGGGCATTCCGGCGAAGACGCCATTCGCCACTGGTTCCAACAGGCCGCCGGGCGAGGTTGGCTGGATGGCATGAGCAGCGCCGAACGCAATGACTTCCTTAACTTCGAAGGCAATGCCCAGGGCTTTCGGGTACTCACCCAACTTGAATACCACCAGTTCGACGGCGGCACGCGGCTGACCTACGCCACCTTGGGCACGTACCTCAAATACCCCTGGACTGCCCGTCACGCCGACTCGCTGGGCTACAAGAAACACAAGTTCGGCTGTTACCAGAGCGAGTTGCCAATTCTTGAGCAGATCGCCCACAAGCTTGGCTTGCCCCAGTTAGAGGAACAACGGTGGGCGCGTCACCCGCTCGTCTACCTGATGGAGGCAGCCGACGACATCTGCTACGCGTTGATCGACCTGGAAGATGGCCTGGAAATGGAGCTTCTGCAGTACAGCGAAGTGGAGTCGTTGTTGCTCGACCTGGTCGGTGATGACCTGCCACAAACCTATCGCCAGCTGGGCCCATTGGACTCTCGCCGACGCAAGCTGGCGATCCTGCGTGGCAAAGCCATCGAGCACCTGACCAATGCGGCTGCGCAGGCGTTTGTCGAACAGCAGGACGCCCTGCTGGCCGGCACGCTGCAGGGAGACCTGGTGGAGCATATGCACGGCCCGGCAAAGCGCTGCGTGCTGGATGCCAAAGACATGGCGCGCAAGAAAATTTTCCAGGACAAGCGCAAGACATTGCATGAAATCGGCGCTTACACCACCTTGGAAATCCTGCTGAACGCGTTCTGCGGCGCGGCCCTTGAACAACATGGCGGGCGAACACCGTCGTTCAAGAATCGGCGCATTCTCGATTTGCTGGGCAACAGCGCGCCGGACCCCGCCTGGCCACTGCACGCCTCGTTCCTGCGAATGATCGACTTCATTGCCGGTATGACCGACAGCTACGCCACCGAAATGGCACGGGAAATGACTGGGCGTTCCAGCCCTCAGTAACGCTTGCATCCGACCGCCTGTTCCCTGAAACGAATTGCCCTACGATGGGAACAGAGCGGACTGATCGAATTCGTACAAGCATCCGAAGAATAATCACGCGTTCCCAACCGACCGAGCAATTCTACTGCCCCCATCGACGCTTGCCTCACTGTGTGCTTTCTATGCCCAGATACTCTCTTCGTATTCTTTTGGTGGAGGATCACCCGTTTCAACTTCTGGCCACCCAATGCCTGCTCAACAGCTTCGGCTTCGATCAACTGACTGCGGTGGAAAACGCAGAGCAGGCCATACGCACAATGAGCCAGTCCGAACATCCCTTTGACCTGATGTTGTGCGACCAATGCCTGCCCGACCTGCCCGGACTTGAACTAGTGGAAATCGCCAGCCGTCGGCGCTTCATTACCAGCGCTATTCTGTTAAGCGGGTTACCCACGCCAGAACTGATGAGCCCGACAAAACAAGCCTCGCAACGAAGTCTTCCGTTTCTTGGCTATTTATCAAAACCGTTGAACAAGGACGAACTTGAAAAGTTAATCGGCTTAACTTTTACCCCCCCTACGTAGGACTTTAAACATCTTCTTCGACGAAATACGCTACGAAGCCCGCCGTAAAAACTCAAGCCTATCACCATGCCACGATTGCGTTTGAAACGCTCACATGCTCTGTCACGACTACCCATCAACTTGTAGGCGTATACCTTTTTAATTGTAGGAACTTTCCTGTTTTGCATCTACTGCTCGTGCGCTTCATGCCGTGCCCTTATCTTCTGAGCTAATGTGCCCGCTTTATTTGCACCTGCATGGAATGTGATTATGAACTCAGTTTTTATTATCGATGACCACCCCGTTATCCGGCTTGCTATTCGAATGTTGCTGGAGCACGAAGGTTACAAGGTCGTCGGCGAAACAGACAACGGGGGCGATGCCATACAAATGGTCCGTGAGTGCCTTCCAGACTTGGTGATTCTGGATATCAGCATCCCGAAACTCGACGGTCTCGAGGTGCTCTGCCGATTCAATGCCATGAACACCTCCATGAAGACCCTGGTGCTCACGGCCCAGTGCCCAACGCTATTTGCTACGCGGTGCATGCGTTCGGGCGCCGAAGGCTATGTGTGCAAGGAGGGTGACCTGAGCGAATTGCTGAGCGCCATTCGCGCTGTCCTGTCCGGCTACAACTACTTCCCCAGCCAGGCATTGAGTGGCCCCGGAGCCGAAGGCATGGATGTCCAGGAGCTGGAACTGTTCAAGTCAGTTAATGACCGAGAGTTGATGGTCCTGCAACTTTTTGCGCAAGGTCGCACTAACAAGGAAATTGCCAAAGGTATGTTTTTAAGCAACAAGACGGTCAGTACTTATAAAAAGAGACTCATGCAGAAACTCAAAGCCAAATCCTTGGTAGAACTCATCGAGATGGCAAAACGAAACGCGCTAGTGTGAGAAAGCGGATGCCCAGGCGTATAAAGGACTATCTGATTATATTAAGTGCCGGTTTGTACTTCAGCACTACCGTGCTGGCGGAGCACCAAACCAGCCCGGAACGTTTCACCCTCTTGAGTCGTGCGGGAGCTGTTCAACTGGACACTCATTTTGACAAGGCCCAGCGCCAGTGGCTGCAGAACAAACGTGAACTCACGCTGGGGACATCCACACCTGATTACCCGCCCTTCGACCTCACTTCCAGCGGCCATGACTACGAAGGCCTTACCGCCGACTACGCAGGATTACTGGCCAAGGCACTCTCCCTGCCAATCAATGTGATGCGCTACCCCTCCCGAGCGGCGGCCATTCGCGCCCTGGAAGACGGGGAAATTGACCTGCTGGGCTCCTCAAACGGGTTTGAAGCTGCGACGCCAAATCTTATCCTCTCCGAACCTTATGCCGTGGACCAGCCGGTGCTGGTCACGCGCGAGGGAGAAACCCGCAGCCTCAGCGAAGGCCTCGATGGGTTGCGCCTGAGCCTTGTCTATCACTACCTGCCGCTCAATGAGGTGGAGAAGCTGTACCCCAAGGCGAGCATCCGCGCCTACCCGTCCTATCAGAATGCCTTGAATGCAGTGGCCTTCGACCAGGCGGATGTGTTTCTCGGTGACACCATTTCCACCCATTACATGATCAACAAGGGCTATCTCAAGAACATTCGCATGGCCAACTTCGGCAAACATGAAGCTTATGGTTTCAGTTTTGCCGCGCGCCAGGACAACCGGATGCTCCTCAGCATTGTCGATTCAGCCCTGGCCTCAGTGCCCATCAACGAAAGGGACAGTATTGCCAAGCGCTGGAGCGCCGGCAGCGACATCCTGCTGACCGACAAGAAGCTGCAACTGACCCAGCGCGAAGAGCGCTGGCTCAAAGAGCATCCGGTGGTCACCGTGGTCGTCAACGAAACTTTCGCGCCCCTGACGTTCTTCGATGCAGACGGCAACTTTCGCGGCATCACCGCCGACTTGCTTGAGTTGATTCGCTTGCGCACCGGCCTGCGTTTTTCGGTGCAGCGCGGGCGCGATGTCAGCGCGATGATCGACCAGGTCGCGACCCAGAAAGTCGATATGATCGGTGCCATCGTGCCCAGCAACGAACGAGATTCGCAGCTTAATTTCAGCCGCCCCTACCTGGAAAACTCCTATGTATTGTTGACACGCAGAGAGCAAGGTGCCCCCTCGAACATGGAGCAGATGGCAGGAAAGCGTCTGGCAATCACCCGAGGCAACCCACTGGCCGCGACCTTGAGCAAAGACTTCCCGCAGGTTCAACTGGTGGAAACCAGTGATACGTTCAGAGCATCGGAGCTGCTAGCACAGGGACAAGTGGATGGGGCAGTGAATACCTTGGTGATCGCCAACTATTTCCTGTCATCCCAGGTCTTCCAGGATAAATTGCAAATAAGCGCCAGCATCGGCACGACCCCAGCGACCTTCTCTCTTGCTACCTCGCGCCAAGCCACGGAGTTGAGCTCGATACTCGACAAGGCGCTGCTCAGCATTGCCCCGGATGAAATGGGCGTAATCAACAGTCGCTGGCGTGGCTACACCGCCGCATCGGACAGCTACTGGCGTAATTACCATCAACTGATCGCGCGAATCATCATCGGCACCGGGCTGTTGCTGTTGATATCCCTAGCCTGGAACGCCTACATGCGTCGCCAGATCAAGCATCGAAAAATGGCCGAACGTGCCCTCAACGATCAGTTCGAGTTCATGCGTGCACTGGTCAATGAGACGCCCCATCCGATCTACGTGCGCGACCGCAATGGGTTGTTGCAGACCTGTAACGACAGCTACCTGCAGGTGTTCGACGTCAAGCGCGAAGAGGTGATCGGCAAAAGCGTGACCCAGATGACCATGGCGCTGGCGTCGGAGGCAGCCCAGTATCATGCTGACTATCTGCGTGTGGTGGCCGAGGGTAACCCGCTGATCCTCGATCGCAGCCTGCATATCCACGACAAGAAACTGACCATCTATCACTGGATCCTTCCCTACCGCGACTCTACGGGTGAAGTCCAGGGCATCATCGGTGGCTGGATCGATATCAGTGACCGACGCCAGCTATTCGATGAACTACGCGCTGCCAAGGAGCGCGCCGACGAAGCCAACCGCGCCAAGAGCACGTTCCTGGCTACCATGAGCCACGAGATTCGTACCCCGATGAACGCTGTGATCGGCATGCTCGAACTGACGCTCAAGCGCGCCGACCAAGGACACCTTGACCGTCCGGCGATCGAGGTGGCGTACAACTCGGCCAGAGACCTGCTGGAGCTGATCGGTGACATTCTCGACATCGCGCGTATCGAGTCCGGCCGCCTCAGCCTGGCGCCGGAGCGCGTCAACCTGCGGGAGGTAATTGAATCAGTGGTGCGCGTCTTCGACGGTCTCGCACGGCAGAAAACCCTCAGCCTGCTGCTGGAGTTCAAACCCGACCTGAACGATATCGAGGTGCTGATAGACCCGCTGCGCTTCAAGCAGGTGCTATCGAACCTTGTGAGCAACGCGATCAAGTTCACCGAACAAGGGCAGGTCAAGATCAAGGTCGAGCTGCAGCCTACCCAGGCCCCGGAGCAGATCGAGCTGAAACTGGTGGTGGAAGACACCGGCATCGGCATCAGCCGGGATGACCAACAACGCCTGTTCGAACCCTTTGCCCAGGCGGACAACTCAGGGCAACTGGCGCGCAGTGGCGCGGGCCTGGGTCTGGTGATCTGCCGCAGCCTGTGCGCGATGATGGGCGGCCAATTGAGCCTGAGCAGCGTGCCCATGGTCGGCACCCAGGTGCACGTCAACCTGAGCATGCCTCGCCTGCAAGCGATCCAGGCGGTGGGTGAACACACGCCGCCAACGCCGGCCACCGCACGGGTGCTTAACGTACTGGTGGTAGACGACCATCCGGCGAATCGCCTGCTGATGTGCCAGCAATTGGGCTACCTGGGGCATAAATTCATCGCTGCCGAGCACGGAGCCGCAGGGTTCCAGGCCTGGCGTAAAGAGCATTTCGACCTGGTAATTGCCGACTGCAACATGCCCATCATGAATGGCTACGAACTGAGTCGTTCAATCCGTGAATATGAGCAACGCGAACAATTGGTGCCCTGCGTGGTACTGGGCTTTACCGCCAACGCCCAGCCGGAGGAAAGGCAACGGTGCGTGCAAGCCGGCATGGATGACTGCCTGTTCAAACCCATCAGCCTTACCGTATTAGAGCGCCAACTGGCACATATCGCCCCTGAAACCGTGCCCCAACGGCTGGACCTCGAATGCCTGGAAGCGCTGACCGGCGGTGATCCACAGTTGAGCCGACGCTTGCTGGAGGAGCTGCTGAGCAGCAGCCTTCACGACCGCAAGGTCCTTATCGAACTGCGGGATCGACACGCGCCCCCCTCGGACATCATTGAGCAAGCCCACAAGATCAAGGGTGCCGCCCGCATCGTTCAAGCCCATTCGTTGGCGGGGCAATGCGAAGCCTTGGAGCAAACCTGTTCTCGCAATGAGGAGTGGGCCGTGATCGAAAGCGGCATCAGGGCCCTGGAACAGCTCATGCTGGAATTGGAGAAGATGCTGCGGGTTCAACTCGATGAACTGCAAGCCCCATAGCACCAGGGCCCGTCGTGGCGGGAGCGAGCAAATGCGCTCCTACCGCGACCAGCATAAGTACCCACTGCTTCAGCAGTCGGTCAACTGCAGGAAAATCTCCGCCAGCCGCTCAATCCCCTCCTGGTCCTGAGGGGTAAAGCGGCCCAGCAATGGGCTGTCGAGGTCAAGGACACCAATCAGTTGGCCGTCCTTGACCAATGGCACCACCAATTCACTGTTCGAAGCGCTGTCGCAGGCGATATGGCCTGGGAACGCGTGCACGTCCTCCACGCGCTGGGTTTTCCGTGAGGCCGCAGCCGCACCACACACGCCGCGACCAAACGGAATGCGCACACAGGCGATCTGCCCCTGAAAGGGCCCAAGCACCAGCTCTTCGTTACGATTGAGATAAAAGCCAGCCCAGTTCAAGTCATCCAACTGGTTGAACAGGAACGCGGAAAACTGCGCACTGTTGGCAATAAAATCGCGCTCATCAGCCAGCAATGACTCCAGTTGCGCGCAGAGCATGGCATAGCCATCAAGGCCGCTGCCGGCCTGTTGTAAATCGATCATGGTTGACGTTCCAGCAATTTAAGACCCACCCAGTAACGGGCGAATTGATAGGCGCACCGGCCATTGCGGTTGCCGCGCCCAGTGGCCCAACGCACCGCGAGAACGTCAAGCTGCTCATCGCGCTGCCACTGCAAGCCGGCCTTGCTGGCCAACTCACCGATCCAGTGTTCCACCACATCCAGGAAATGCTCCTGGGTAAAGGGGTAGAACGACAACCACAAGCCAAAACGATCCGATAAGGCAATCTTGTCTTCAACCGCCTCGCTCGGGTGCAATTCGCCGTCCACGCGTTTCCAGTTGTCATTGTCGCTCTGGTTTTCCGGCACAAGGTGGCGACGGTTGGACGTGGCGTACAGCAGCACGTTTTCCGGCGCCTGTTCCAGGGAACCATCCAGCACGCTCTTGAGCACGCGATAGTCACCTTCGCCGGCCTCGAACGATAGGTCATCGCAAAACAAAATGAAGCGTTGTGGTAGCTTGACCAGTTGCTCGACCACCCGCGGCAGGTCAGCCAGGTGGTCACGCTCGATCTCGATAAGACGCAGGCCGGCGTTAGCGTGCTGGGCGAGCAAGGCCCGGACCATGGAAGACTTGCCGGTGCCACGCGAACCCCATAACAGGGCGTGGTTGGCGGGTAACCCATCAAGGAACTGTTGGGTGTTGCGCGCCAGTTGTTCACGTTGTTTGTCGACACCGATCAGGTCCGACAGGCGCATGTCCAGGCTCACTTCCAACGGTAACAGGAAGCCATTGCGACCTTCGCGCTGCCAGCGGGCGGCCAGGCATTGGTGCCAGTCGATCGCCTGGCGTGGGGCGGGTAACAACGGTTCCAGGCGAGCCAGCACCGCATCGGCGCGCTCAAGAAAGGCATTCAATCGAGAATCCACAGCTATTCCTCTGGCAACTTCTTGCAAAAGATGGCGTATTGGCAACCCTGCGGCAAACTGTAGGGCTGCATCAAACAAACGATTCATGCCGGGCGAGCCAAAGCTTGTGGATGTTCAGCTATGCTTGCCGGGCGAAGGGAAACGCTAAGTGGTTCAACACTCGATGGATATCAAGTTCGCCCACCGCTTGTCTTATAAACAAGCCAGATTGACTGTGCTGGTCGGTTTCGTCTTGGGAACCCTGCTCAGTCTGATCCAAATCGGCATTGATTATGCCAGTGAAGACGCATCCATCAACCGTGAAATACGCTCACTGATTGAAATCAGCCATAACCCGGCGTCAAGAATCGCCTACAACATCGATGCCGAACTCGCCCAGGAACTGACCTTGGGCCTGCTGCACTCCCCCGCCATCATCCGCGCGCAGTTGATCGACAACAATGGCGTGGTGCTGGCCGACGTCAACCGTCCGCGCAAGGAAAGCAACTATCGGCCGGTCAGCGATTTTCTGTTTGGTGCCAATCGCCAATTCGAAGACCGACTGTTTCTCAGCCATATGCCCAACGACTCCCTTGGTGTGCTACGCCTGGACGTCGATACTTATGCCTTTGGCAGCCGTTTCCTGCATCGCGCCGAGATCACTCTGCTCAACGGCTTCGCCCGCAGCCTGCTGCTCACCGGGATTTTGCTCGGCCTGTTCTACGTAATGCTCACCCAACCGCTGGTGCGCATTATCCGCGAGCTGAGCACACGCAAACAGGCGCGCCTGGATTGCCCACCGGGGCATGAACACGATGAAATCGGCGTGCTGGTCAGCGTCGCCAACCAACAATTCGAAAACATGGAAACCGAGATCCAGCAACGGCGCCATGCCGAAGATCGCCTCACGGAGTATCTGGGGCAACTGGAAAATATCGTTTCTGCGCGCACCCTCGAACTCAAGGCCAGCAACCAACGCTTGAGCCAGTCCAACGATGAGCTGGAGGCGGCGAAAATGACTGCGCTGGGCATGGCTCAGGCACGGGCAGCATTCCTGGCCAATATGAGCCATGAAATTCGCACGCCGCTCAATGGGTTGCTGGGCATGATTGCCCTCTCACTGGATAGCCCGCTGACCGCCGAACAGCGCCAGCAACTGTCCATTGCCCATGACTCAGGCAAAGTGCTGGTGGAGTTGCTCAACGATATTCTTGACCTGTCCAAGTTCGACGCCGGCCAGCTGGAACTGGAGCATATCCCGTTCGACCTGGGTTCATTGGTGGAAGATACCGCCAACCTGCTCTCGCAAAATGCCGCTCCGAGCGTGGAGCTGACCTGCCTGATCGACCCGCAATTTCCCGCCCAGGTGGTCGGCGACCCTACCCGTGTGCGGCAGATCGTCAGTAACTTGCTCTCCAACGCCTTGAAGTTCACCCGCTTTGGCCGCGTCGATGTGCGCCTGCGCGCCCTAGACGGCCGGGTCAGCATTGAAGTGTGCGATACCGGCATTGGCATCGCCCAGGAAGCCCAGGTGAAAATCTTCCAGCCGTTCACCCAGGCCGGCGCTGGCATTACCCGCCAGTTTGGCGGGACGGGATTGGGCCTGGCGTTGACTCATAACCTGTGCGAAGCCATGCAAGGCCGCTTGAGTATCAGCTCGGAGGTGGGCTTTGGCAGCCAGTTCTGCGCCGACCTCCCACTGCCCGCGCATTTGCCTGCCATGCGCTATGCACCGCTCACGGGCAAGGTGATCGCCATCACCAACGCCGGCGGCGGGCTGACGGAGCTGCTCACCACGCTATTGCCCTCTTGGGGGCTGACACCGCGCTGCTATTCCCAGGACGATGATTTGAGCGGGCTGGCGCCCGACCTGTTGATCACCGACTGCCCTGAATGCTTGTTCCGCTTGCGCCCGGGCATCAGCGCGCCGATTCTGCTGGTTACCGCCTATGGCAACTTTTTGCCCAGCGAAGAAGTCACGGCCCTGGCGCCGCTGCAGCAACAAGCGCGCCCATTGAGCCGCAACGCGCTGTACCAGATCCTGCAACGCAACCTGCGCAGCGGCGCGCAACTGGTGCTCGACCCGGTCCAGATAGAAACCGCTCCGCTTGCGCACCGCGCGCGCATCCTGCTGGTGGAGGACAACGCGGTCAATCAACTGGTGGCCAAGGGCATGCTCAGCAAGCTCGGGTGTGAGGTGATCGTCGCGGCCCATGGCGGCGAAGCCCTCAAGCTTCTGGAGGACCAGCGCTTCGACTTGGTGTTGATGGACTGCAACATGCCTGTGATGGATGGCTATGAGGCCAGCCGACAAATTCGCCGGAGCGGGCGTTGGCCGGACTTGCCCATTGTTGCCTTGACCGCCAACGCGATGGCCGAAGAACGCGAGCGTTGCCGGGCCGCTGGAATGAACGATTACCTGGCCAAGCCGTTTCGCCGTGAAGAACTCAACGCCTTACTGGAACTGTGGGTACCGAAGACAACCAGCCTCTGATGGGTACCCGCAATATTGCGGTCATTTGAGCAGGGCTTCGATCTCCTGGGTCAAGTCCTGGGGCTTGGTGGTTGGCGCAAAACGCTTGACCTGCTTGCCATCACGGCCAATGAGAAACTTGGTGAAGTTCCACTTGATGTTCTTGGAACCTAGCAGCCCCGGGGCCTGTTTTTTCAACTGCACAAACAACGGGTGGGCATCGCTGCCATTGACGTCGATTTTCTTGAACAGCGGAAAACTGACACCGAAGTTCAGCTCGCAGAACTCGGATATCGCGCCTTCATTGCCGGGTTCCTGCTTGCCGAACTGGTTGCAGGGAAAGCCGAGCACCACCAGGCCCTGGTCCTTGTATTGCTGCCAAAGTTGCTCGAGGCCCTTGTACTGCGGTGTGAAGCCGCATTTGCTCGCGGTGTTGACCACCAGAATGGCCTTGCCGGCAAAGTCGGCCAAGGTCTTTTGCTCACCCTTGATGGTGGTGCAAGGGATGCTCAGCAGGGAGTCGCTCATGGCAATGCCTCAAGTCAGGGAAAGAAGAGCCTTATTTGTAGGAGCGAGCTTGCTCGCGAAAAACTATCAGACGCCGCGTTCATTCAGGAAACCCGCCGTATCGTTGACGTTTTTCGCGAGCAAGCTCGCTCCTACAGGGACCATGCAAGCCTAGCGCGGCACCAGCTCCAGGCATACCGAATTGATGCAGTAGCGCAGGCCCGTCGGCGGTGGGCCGTCCGGGAACACATGCCCCAAGTGTGCATCACACTTGGCGCAGGTGACTTCGGTGCGAATCATGCCGTGGCTGACATCGCGGATCTCGACCATCGCGCTGTCGGCGATCGGCTCATAGAAACTGGGCCAGCCACAGCCGGAATCAAACTTCGCCTTGGAATCGAACAGCGGCTCGTTGCAGCAGATGCAGTGGTAGACGCCGTCGGTCTTGGTGGCGTTGTACTTGCCGCTGAACGGTCGCTCGGTACCCTTGAGACGGCACACGTTGTACTGCTCCGGATCGAGCATCGCCTTCCATTCATCTACAGTTTTCTGCAACTTATCCATCGGTACACCTCGGCAACTGAAAAACCCTGATCTGTGTCTTTTCCATGGATCAGGCGGCACGTATGATTGCGCCTCTTCAAAACGCCAGTCTGGCACCCGCGCCATCGGCATTCAAACGTATTTATGGGTGCGGGCCGTGCAGGCTTCACCCTACGGTAGTGCCTACGCCGTCGGGATCGTTCATTTTCAGGATCACATCGCCATGCAGGTCAGCAAATCGAACAAGCTCGCCAACGTCTGCTATGACATTCGCGGCCCGGTGCTCAAGCACGCCAAACGCCTGGAAGAGGAAGGCCATCGCATCCTCAAGCTGAACATTGGCAACCCGGCGCCGTTTGGTTTCGAAGCGCCGGACGAAATCCTTCAGGATGTGATCCGCAACCTGCCGACCGCCCAGGGTTACAGCGACTCCAAGGGCCTGTTCAGCGCGCGCAAGGCGGTGATGCAGTACTACCAGCAGAAGCAGGTCGAAGGCGTCGGCATCGAGGACATCTACCTGGGCAACGGCGTGTCCGAGCTGATCGTGATGTCCATGCAGGCGTTGCTCAACAATGGCGATGAAGTCCTGGTGCCAGCCCCGGATTACCCGCTGTGGACCGCCGCCGTGACCTTGGCGGGCGGCCACCCGGTGCATTACCTGTGTGATGAGGGCGCCGACTGGTTCCCGGACCTGGCCGACATCAAGGCCAAGATCACGCCCAACACCAAGGCCCTGGTGATCATCAACCCGAACAACCCCACTGGCGCCGTGTACTCCAGGGAAGTATTGCTGGGCATGCTGGAACTGGCGCGTCAGCACAACCTGGTGGTGTTCTCCGACGAGATCTACGACAAGATCCTCTACGATGACGCCGTGCATATCTGCACCGCCTCCCTGGCCCCGGACCTGCTGTGCCTGACCTTCAATGGCCTGTCCAAGTCCTACCGCGTGGCGGGTTTCCGCTCCGGCTGGATCGCCATCTCCGGCCCCAAGCACAATGCGCAAAGCTACATCGAAGGCATCGACATGCTGGCCAACATGCGCCTGTGCGCCAACGTACCGAGCCAGCACGCGATCCAGACCGCCCTCGGCGGCTACCAGAGCATCAACGACCTGATCCTGCCCCAAGGTCGCCTGCTGGAGCAACGTAACCGCACTTGGGAGCTGCTCAACGCTATCCCCGGCGTGAGCTGTGTGAAGCCCATGGGCGCGCTTTACGCGTTCCCGCGGATCGACCCGAAAGTCTGCCCGATCCTCAACGACGAGAAGTTCGTGCTCGACCTGCTGCTGTCAGAAAAACTGCTGGTCGTGCAAGGTACCGCCTTCAACTGGCCATGGCCGGATCACTTCCGCGTGGTGACATTGCCACGTGTGGATGACCTGGAGATGGCGATTGGTCGCATCGGTAACTTCCTGAAGTCCTATCGCCAGTAAGGCAATTGACGCTGTACGACTCTCAAAGGGTCGTACAGCGATTATCTGGCAACACTTCTGTGTCACTTACTTGCGGTTGTACTTCATTTGGCCCCTGCCTATGACGTGCCCCCTATAATCACGGGGCGACAGGGTAGCATCGGGTCGAGCAAGGCTGACAATACAGGTCGGAAAATCCCTTCAAGGCCCTACGCCAACGGTGTAGGACACAGTTTGAAATAGTCCCCCGGTTGAATCACCCCATGCCGCACCTTATATACCCCGCAGTGAGCGACATATTAAGCATGAGGAGAATTCTACAACCATGATGCGCATCCTGCTGTTCTTGGCCACTAACCTGGCAGTCGTACTGATTGCCAGCGTCACCCTGAGCCTTTTTGGCTTCAACGGGTTCATGGCGGCCAATGGGGTTGATCTGAACCTCAATCAGCTGCTGATTTTCTGTGCAGTCTTTGGTTTTGCCGGTTCGCTGTTCTCGCTGTTCATCTCCAAGTGGATGGCAAAGATGAGCACCAGCACCCAGATCATCACGCAACCACGCACTCGCCATGAACAATGGCTGATGCAAACCGTGGAGCAGTTGTCTCAAGAAGCAGGCATCAAAATGCCCGAAGTCGGGATTTTCCCGGCTTATGAGGCCAACGCCTTTGCGACCGGCTGGAACAAGAACGACGCGCTGGTGGCCGTGAGCCAGGGCCTGCTGGAGCGGTTTTCGCCCGACGAAGTCAAGGCGGTGCTGGCCCACGAGATCGGGCACGTGGCCAACGGTGACATGGTCACCCTGGCGCTGGTACAGGGCGTGGTGAACACCTTCGTGATGTTCTTTGCGCGGATCATCGGCAACTTCGTCGACAAGGTCATCTTCAAGAACGAAGAAGGCCGTGGTATTGCCTACTTCGTGGCGACCATTTTCGCCGAGCTGGTCCTGGGCTTCCTGGCCAGCGCCATCGTGATGTGGTTCTCGCGCAAACGCGAGTTCCGCGCAGATGAAGCCGGCGCACGCCTGGCGGGCACCAGCGCAATGATCGGCGCGCTGCAACGCTTGCGCTCCGAACAGGGCCTGCCGGTGCATATGCCCGACAGCCTGACCGCCTTCGGCATCAACGGCGGCATCAAGCAGGGCCTGGCTCGCCTGTTCATGAGCCACCCGCCGCTGGAAGAGCGGATTGACGCACTGCGTCGCCGGGGCTGATAGCGGATGACTCGACAAGGGGCGATCTGATCGCCCCTTTTTTGTGCCTGCTGATTTCACCGCTCTCTGTAGGAGCGAGCTTGCTCGCGAAAAACTCGCAGGCGCCGCGTTCATTTAGCAAGCACGCGTTATCGTTGACGTCTTTCGCGAGCAAGCTCGCTCCTACAAAAGGAAAAACCCTTTCAGCGCCTGGTCAGCCGATAAGCACGCTCTTCAAGGCGGCTAACACCGTCCTGCACGAACTTCCAACTCTCCCCCAGGATGTCTCGCTCCTCCAACTGCTCCAACGCCCAATACGATCCCAGCAGCACCTGCACTTCATTGTCCGTGACAGCAAAGGGTGGGCCGGCCTTCTGCCTCTGGTCGTAATCGAGGGTAATCAGCAAACCCTGGCAGCCTGAGGGCAGCAAGGCATTCAGGTGCTCGGCGTATTGCGCACGCATCAGCGGAGGCAATGCGATCAACGCGGCACGATCATATATGCCGCGGCAACCGACCAGCGCCTGCGCATTCAGGCTGAAGAAATCGCCACACCACAGTTCGATCTGGCCCGCCTGATAGACCTTGAAGGCGCCCTGCTGACTGACGTGCGGCACAAGTCCCTGCTCGCTGAAGAACGCCTCAACCGCCTGCTCCGATAGCTCCACGCCCATTACCGGGTACCCCTGGCTCTCGAGCCATACCAAGTCCAGGCTTTTGCCACACAACGGTACCAGCACCTTTGCCCCCTCGGGCAACCCCAGCACGGGCCAGTGCCGTTGCAAATAGGGATTGACCTCGCGCTGATGGAAGCCGATCTGATTGCTCGCCCAGCGGTCCTGCCAAAATTCAGGCTGCATGAATCACTCCGAAAATTCGATCAAAAGGCGCTAAAACTTATATTAGATTTAGATCGATGATCTGATTGAAGATGACTCCATCTTAACCCTCAGGACCCTGCTCATGCTCCCCAGCCTGTTTATCTCCCACGGCTCGCCCATGCTGGCCTTGCAACCCGGTGCCAGCGGTCCTGCGCTGCAGCGCCTGGCTGCCGAACTGCCAAGGCCCAAAGCCATTGTGGTGGTGTCGGCGCATTGGGAAAGCCCGGACCTGCTGGTCAGCGGCAGTGCTGCCCCCGAAACCTGGCACGACTTCGGTGGCTTTCCGCGCGAGCTGTTTGCGGTGCAATACCCCGCGCCGGGTGACCCGCAGTTGGCCAGTGAGATCGTCGAACTGCTGCACGCCGACGGCCTGGCTGCACGTATTGACGAGCAACGCCCCTTCGACCACGGCACCTGGGTCCCGCTGTCGCTGATGTACCCGGCAGCGGACATCCCGGTGGTACAAGTGTCCTTGCCCAGCCGCCTGGGCCCGGCTTTGCAGACTCGAGTCGGGCATGCACTCGCGAGCCTGCGCGAACAGGGTGTGCTGCTGATCGGCTCCGGCAGCATCACCCACAACCTGGGCGAACTGGATTGGCGCGCCGGGCCGGAGACGATCACACCGTGGGCCCGGGAATTTCGTGACTGGGTGGTCGACAGACTCGCGGCCAATGACGACGCCGCCTTGCATGACTATCGCCGCCAGGCGCCACATGCCGTGCGCAGCCATCCCAGCGATGAACATTTGCTGCCGCTGTACTTTGCGCGGGGTGCGGGCGCAGATTTCAGCGTTGCGCACCAAGGCTTCACACTGGGTGCCTTGGGCATGGATATCTATCGCTTTGGCTGAAACCGTTATACCTGTGGGAGCTGGCTTGCCTGCTCTCACAGTTGATCGCGTCGGAGCCTAAAACATGAGGCGAAAAAAAATCCCCGAACCAGTCGGGGATTTTTTATGTGCGATCAATCAGCCCAAGGGCGGATCAATCTTCGCGGTAGCGACGCAGCTTGAGCTGCTTACCGGCAACGCGAGTGTCTTTGAGCTTGGCCAGCAGTTTTTCCAGGCCGTCTTCCGGCAACTCCACCAGGGAGAAGCTATCACGCACCTGGATGCGACCGATGGCTTCACGTGCCAGGCCACCCTCGTTGAGGATAGCGCCCAGCAGGTTCTTGGCAGCGATACCATCACGCGCACCCAGCGCGGTACGGCAACGAGCACGGCCTTCAGCCAATGGCACTGGAGCACGACGCTCACGGTCACCACGGTCTGGACGGTCACCGGAACGCTCTGGACGATCACCGCGTGGCGCGCTGTTCGGAACCAGTGGACGTTCTTTTTCGATGGCTGCCAGGGTCAGGGCCTGACCATTGGTAGCTTTGCGCAGCAGGGCTGCAGCCAGGGCACGCGGGGTGCAACCGATATCGGCGGTCAGGCGGTCCAGCAGGTCGCCGTGGGTCGATTCAGCGTCAGCCACCAGTGGCGCCAGGCTGTTGGTCAGTTTCTTGATGCGCGCATCGAGAACGGCCTGGGCATCCGGCAGGCGGACTTCGGCAACTTTCTGGCCGGTAACACGCTCGATCACTTGCAGCATGCGGCGCTCACGTGGAGTCACCAGCAGCAATGCACGACCTTCGCGACCGGCACGGCCAGTACGGCCGATACGGTGAACGTAGGACTCTGGATCGTAAGGCATGTCAACGTTGAACACGTGGGTGATACGTGGAACGTCGAGGCCACGGGCAGCAACGTCGGTCGCCACAACGATGTCCAGACGGCCATCCTTGAGGGAGTCGATCACGCGCTCACGCTGGTTCTGGGCAATGTCACCGTTCAGCGCAGCGGCTTTGTAGCCTTTGGCTTCCAGGGCGCTGGCCAGGTCCAGGGTCGCTTGCTTGGTGCGCACGAACATGATCAGGGCGTCGAAGTCTTCGACTTCCAGCAGGCTCAATACAGCCGAGGTCTTCTGGTCAGCGTGAACCAACAGGTGAGCCTGTTCGATCGCGGTGACGGTCTGGGTCTTGGTCTGGATCTTCACGTGCTCCGGATCGCGCAGGTGGCGTTCGGCAATGGCACGGATGGACTGCGGCAGGGTAGCCGAGAACAGTACGGTCTGACGGGTCGCTGGCAGCGCCTTGAAGATGACTTCCAGGTCATCCATGAAGCCCAGCTTCAACATTTCGTCAGCTTCGTCCAGAACCAGGTGGTTCACGGTCGACAGGACTTTTTCGTCACGACGCAGGTGGTCGCACAGACGGCCCGGAGTGGCGACAACGATCTGTGCGCCATTGCGGATTGCCTTGAGTTGTGGGCCCATAGGCGCGCCGCCGTAAACGGCCACAACAGTTACACCCGGCATTTGCTTGGCGTAGGTTTCAAAGGCGGTTGCTACTTGCAGCGCCAACTCACGGGTTGGCGCCAGGATCAGGGCTTGCGGCTCGCGCTTGGCAGGATCGATGCAATGCAGAATAGGCAGGGCGAACGCGGCGGTTTTACCGGTACCGGTTTGCGCCTGGCCAATCATGTCCTTACCGGCCATGATGATCGGGATCGATTGCTGCTGAATCGCCGAAGGTTCTTCGTAGCCGGTCGCTGCGACGGCTGCAAGAATATTCGGGTTAAGATTAAAAGCGGCGAAGCCGCCGGTTTCCTGGGTCATGGGTCTGCCTCTAAGTGCATCCGCAAAGACCCATGCTCCAAAGCTGCGCATGCCGTGTTGAGACTCAAGAGTCGCCCTGGCTGCTTTGTCGGCGGGGATTTGCGAAAACGAATGAATGAAAAAGATTCGTCAAGGAAGAGTCCGCTGTGCGGACGTGCAGCCGAAGCTGACTTCGGGGAATTGCGCTACCTAAACGCGGCCCGGTTAAAGGCCGGCGCGCACTATACCGGAAATAGCTGAAAAAGGGAGCTTTTTTTATCGCCAGGCGCCGATAAACCGCACTGGGTCACGCGCTTTGCAGATCCATGCGCCAGGGTCTATTTTTCAAAGGCCCGGCCCTGTTGGTTATCGAGCTTAAACGGTTCACCCACCCATTGAGACCCTTTGGTCTGAAACCTCACCTGCGCCCCGAGGGCACACCCGATGAATCAAGCCAGCAGTAGCCGTGTCAGCCGCGCACTTGAGGGCCATGTTCTATTGCTAGGCCTGGACCGCGTGGCCAAGCGCAACGCCTTTGACCTGGATTTGCTCAATGAACTGAGCCTGGCCTATGGCGAATTTGATCGAAACGATGACGCACGGGTGGCCGTGGTGTTTGCCCATGGCGATCACTTCACCGCAGGACTGGACCTGGCCAATGTCAGCGGCGTAATGGCCGGCGGCTGGCAACCGCCGCTGGGAGGGTGCGACCCGTGGGGGGTGTTTGCCGGCCCGCGCGTGAGCAAGCCGGTGATCGTCGCCGCCCAAGGTTACTGCCTGACCATTGGTATCGAGTTGATGCTGGCGGCGGATATCAACCTCTGCGCCAGCAATACCCGCTTTGCCCAGATGGAGGTGCAACGCGGCATCTTTCCGTTTGGCGGCGCGACATTGCGCTTTCATCAGATTGCCGGCTGGGGCAATGCGATGCGCTGGCTGCTCACCGGCGACGAATTCGACGCCCATGAGGCCCTGCGCCTGGGGTTGGTGCAGGAAGTGATGGCCAGTGAAGACCTGTTGCCCCGTGCCATTGAATTGGCCAACCGCATTGCCCGCCAGGCGCCGCTGGGTGTGCAGGCAACGTTGATGTCGGCACGCCTGGCGCGCATGGAGGGTGAGGCCGTCGCAGCCGCCGCGCTGCCGCCCATGGTGGATAAACTGCTCAACAGTGAGGACGCCAAGGAGGGTGTTCGGGCGATGGTCGAGAAGCGGCCCGGGGTGTTCAAGGGGATTTGAACAAACTGAATTAGCCGTCGCCAGTGAGAGCCTCTTCGCGGGTAAGCCCGCTCCCACAGGGGATTGCATTTCAACACAGAGTGCAACTCGACTGTGGGCTTGCCCGCGAAAGCGTCCGAACTGACAACTAAGTTGCTGGCCGAATCGCCTTGATCAACGACTGCAACGAATACCCCAATCGCGGCGCCAAGGCTTCGGCGCGGGCTGACAGCGCATCCAGGTCCAACACCTGATCCAGCTCCGAAGGCACCAATAGAATCACATTGCCCTCCTTCACCGGCAGCTCCCAGTAATGCCGGTGGTACAACCCACGCAGCAACGCCGCCCCCAGCGGCTTGCCGTCATCGGTGGCCCACTGGTTGATCACCAGCCAGCCGCCGGGGTTGAGTTTCTTCTGACAGTTTTCCAGGAAGGTCCAGGCCAGATGCCCCACGCCCGGGCCGACATCGGTGTAGAGGTCGACGAAAATCAAATCGGCCGATTCAGCACTGTCGAGCAATTGCAGCGCGTCACCAATGCGGATGTACAAGCGCGGATCGTCATCCAGCCCCAGATATTCAATCGCCAGGCGCGGCACATCGGGGCGCAGCTCAATGGCTTCAACATCCTCCAGCGCCAGGAACTTGAGGCATGCCTGGGTCAACGTGCCCGCGCCCAGGCCGAGGAACAACGCACTTTCCGGCTGTTCATGGCACAACGCGCCGATCAGCATCGCGCGGGTGTAGTCGTACTCCAGCCAGCTCGGGTCAGCAGTGAACACACAGCTTTGCTCGATGGCGTCGCCAAATTCGAGAAAGCGGTAATCAGCCACTTCAAGCACACGGATCATGCCGAATTCATCATGGACTTCGGCCAGCAGGCGCTCGACACGCTCCTCGCTCATCACTACTCCTAAAGGGTTTACCGCACGACAAAGGCGCGATTGTCGGCCAAGCGGCAACCACAGGTCACGCACTAATTGCTGCTAACATTGACGCCCTAACATCCACCTGCAAACGAGTTCATGATGAGCCACCCCTGGAGTCCCGATAGCTGGCGAGCCCTGCCGATCCAGCAGCAACCCCGATACCCGGACGCCGCGCACTTGGAGCAAGTGGAGCAGAGCCTGGCGAGCTACCCGCCCCTGGTGTTTGCCGGCGAAGCCCGCGAATTGCGCCGTCAGTTTGCCGAAGTGACCCAGGGTCGTGCCTTCCTGCTGCAAGGTGGCGATTGCGCCGAGAGCTTCGCCGAGTTTTCCGCCGCGAAGATCCGCGACACCTTCAAGGTGCTGCTGCAGATGGCCATTGTCATGACCTTCGCCGCCGGTTGCCCGGTGGTGAAAGTCGGGCGCATGGCCGGCCAGTTCGCCAAGCCACGTTCGGCCAACGATGAAACCATCGACGGCATCACCCTGCCCGCCTACCGTGGCGATATCGTCAACGGCATCGGCTTCGACGAAAAAAGCCGCGTGCCAGACCCGGACCGCCTGTTGCAGTCCTACCACCAGTCCACCGCCACCCTCAACCTGCTGCGCGCCTTTGCCCAGGGCGGTTTTGCCGACCTGCACCAAGTGCACAAATGGAACCTGGATTTCATCGCCAACTCCGCCCTCGCCGAAAAGTACAGCCAACTGGCCGACCGCATCGACGAAACCCTGGCCTTCATGCGCGCCTGTGGCATGGACAGCTCGCCGCAATTGCGCGAAACCAGCTTCTTCACCGCCCACGAAGCGTTGCTGCTCAACTATGAACAAGCCTTCGTGCGCCGCGACAGCCTGACCAACGATTACTACGACTGCTCGGCGCATATGCTGTGGATCGGCGACCGTACCCGTCAATTGGACGGCGCCCATGTCGAGTTCCTGCGCGGGGTGAACAACCCGATCGGCGTGAAAGTCGGACCGAGCATGAACCCGGAGGACCTGATCCGCCTGATCGACATCCTCAACCCGGATAACGACCCTGGCCGCCTCAACCTCATTGCCCGTATGGGTGCAGGCAAGGTCGGCGACCATTTGCCCAACCTGATCCGTGCCGTGCAGCGCGAGGGCAAGCAGGTGCTGTGGAGTTGCGACCCAATGCACGGCAATACCATCAAGGCCAGCAGTGGCTACAAGACCCGCGACTTTGCGCAGATCCTTGGCGAAGTGAAGGATTTCTTCCAGGTGCACCAGGCAGAAGGCAGCTATGCCGGCGGGATCCATATCGAGATGACCGGGCAGAACGTCACCGAATGCATCGGCGGCGCACGACCGATCACCGAAGATGGCCTGTCAGACCGCTACCACACGCATTGCGACCCACGGATGAATGCCGATCAGTCGCTGGAGTTGGCGTTCCTGATTGCCGAGACCTTGAAACAGGTAAAGCGCTGACGTTTTATCGACGGGGATGACGCCATCGCGGGCAAGCCCGGCTCCCACAGAAAAACGCGTTCAAATGTGGGAGCCGGGCTTGCCCGCGATAGAGCCTTAAAGGCTGACATCCCGGTTCAGCATCGCAGCCCTCAACCGGGCAGCACTGGGCCGCTGGCAATTGAGCTGGATCTGTTCCAGCCCTAGCCAGTCGGCCATCTTTCGCAGGTTCAAGGCCAGCGCCAACATACCTTCCTCATCCAGCCCAGGTTCTTCCTCGTGCACGGCATGCACGGCCAGGCGCCCATGGGCACGCTCGGCCCGCAGGTCGACGCGTGCGGCAATGCGTTCGTTGTGGAGAAACGGTAGGACGTAATAGCCGTACACGCGTCTTTCTTGCGGCGTGTAGATCTCCAGGCGATAGCGAAAGTCGAACAAGCGCTCGGTGCGGCTGCGCTCCCATATCAGCGAATCGAACGGCGACAACAATGCACTGGCCGGCACGTTGCGCGGCAGTTTGGGCGCCGCCAGGCAATACGCCGGTTGTTTCCAGCCCCGCACCTGGCACGCCAGCAGTTGCCCATCCTCAACCAGCTCGGCCAAGCGGTTGCGGCTGTCGGCGGGGTCGAGGCGGAAATAATCGCGCAGGTCTTTTTCGGTGGCGACACCCAATGCAGTCGCACTGTGCAACAGCAAGCCACGCTGCGCTTCACCTTCACTCATGGAGACCCTGAGCACCTCTGCGGGAATAACACGCTCGGGCAGATCATAAAGCCGCTCAAACCCTCGACGACCGGCAACCGTGACCAGGCCAGCGGCGAACAGCCATTCCAGCGCGTGCTTTTCATCACTCCAATCCCACCAGGGACCGGCACGCTCCTCGCGGGTCGACAAGCTACCCGCCCCCACGGCGCCCTGCTGTTCGACGGTGCGCAACACGCGCTGAATCGTCGCCTGCTGCTCACGGCCAAAACGTGCCATCTGCGAATAGATCCCCTGCCCTTGCCGGGCGCGCTCCATACGCCAACCCATCAACGGGTACAGCGCCAAGGGCAGCAGCGACGCCTCATGCCCCCAGTATTCAAACAGAGAACGCCGCCGCCCCAGGCTCCAGGCCGCCTGCTCAAGAATCGATGGGGAATAAGAACCAAGGCGAGAAAACACGGGCAGGTAGTGGGAACGCACCAGCGCATTGACCGAGTCGATCTGTAAAACGCCCAGGCGCTCGATCAAGCGGTTGAGGTGCGTGGCCTTTATCTGTGCAGGCGCCTGGCGCCCGGAAAACCCCTGGGCAGCCAGCGCCATGCGTCGAGCTTGCTTGAGTGAAATACACAGGTCGGCGGGCATGGCGATCTCCATTGAGGCTCGCGCCCTACCCTACTGCATCCGGGCTTATTTTCGCAGCGGGTCTTCCCAGAAATGCCGATGGCTTTCCTGCGCGACGTCTGCGCGATTGAGCCCGATGTCCTTGAGTGCGTCATCGCTCAAGGTCGCCAGCATCTGCCGCTCCTGATGCAACAGTTGCCAACGCGCGAATGTGTGAAACAGCCCGGAAAACGGCCAGTTATCCGTCGATATGAAACCTTTTTGACCTTTCATCTTCTCGCCCTCCAGTGGGGATGACGACAGTGTGTGCCTGGCATTATGATCAATCCAACGAATGTTTCTTATGCATTACATCTCGGAAATTGATCAGTTGTCCGCCTATCCCAGCATCGACACAGACGTGCTGCGCACCTTCGTCGCCATTGCCGACCAGGGCGGTTTCACCCGTGCCGGCGAGACGGTCAATCGCACTCAATCGGCGGTCAGCATGCAGATGAAGCGTCTGGAAGAAGACGTGTTGCAGCGCAAACTGTTCGAGCGCGATGGCCGGCAGGTACGGCTCACGCCCGAAGGCCAGGTGCTGCTGGGTTATGCGCGGCGCATCCTGAAATTGCACAGTGAAGTGTTCAATACCCTGCGCGAGCCGCATATGGTGGGATTGGTGCGCATCGGCACGCCGGATGACTATCTGATGCGCTTTCTGCCAGGGATCCTGAAACAGTTCTCCAAAGCCTACCCACTGATTCAAATCGAAATGCACTGCGAAGCATCGACCGTATTGATGCAACGGCGGGACTTGGCGCTGACCGTGATCAGCCGCGAGCCCGGCAATGATCTGGGTGAGTTGTTGCGTACCGAACGCATGGTATGGGCAGCATCACCGTGCTTTTGTGTGGAGGAGCACGATGCCCTGCCTCTGGCGGTGTCCGGCGACGAGTGCCTGTACACCCATTGGGCACGTGCGGCATTGGACGCGGCCGGGCGAGATTATCGCCTGGCCTATCACAGCTCTAACGGAGCAGCGATCCTGGCGGTGGTGAGTGCGGGCCTGGCGGCGATGGTCAGCATGGAAAGCCTGGTCACCGACGACCTGCGAGTGCTCGGCAGCGACGAAGGCTTCCCGCCTTTGCCGTCGATGAACCTGCGCTTGCTGCGTAACCCGCAGATGACCTCGCCGATCACCGAGTGCCTGGCGGACTACATCGTCGAAGGCTTCAAACTTTAAAGGTAAGCATCACCGCGCACACCACCAAAAAGCCACAGAACAGGCCGCGCAACAGGCGCTCCGGCAAGGCATGAGCCACTTTCACGCCCCAACTGATACTCAGCAGGCCACCCACCGCCAGCGGTAGGCCGATCATCCAGTCCACCTCGTGGTGCCAGGCATAGGTGACCAGGGTCACACCGGTACTGGGCAACGCCAAGGCCAACGACAACCCTTGGGCAACCACTTGAGTAGTGCCGAACACACTGGTGAGTACCGGTGTGGCCACCACCGCGCCGCCGACCCCGAACAGCCCGCCCATGGAGCCGGATGCCGCGCCCAAGACGCCAAGCCAGGGCCAGGAATAACGCATTTGCGTGGTGGGCGGCGCGTTGCGGGTGAACATGCGCAGCAGGTTGTAGGCAGACAGCGCCACCAAGAACGCAATAAAACCAATGCGCATGGCGCCCGCATCCAGCCCCACCGCCCAGATCGATCCCAGCCAGGCAAAGCAAAAGCCGGTCACACCCAAGGGTAAGGCGTGACGCAACTCGATGCGGTTACGTTGGTGATAGCGCCACAGGGCGAGCATCACGTTCGGCACGACCATGACCAAAGCGGTGCCCTGGGCAATTTGCTGATCCAGCCCGAACAACACGCCGAGTACCGGGATAGCAATCAGCCCGCCGCCGATGCCAAACAGCCCACCCACGGTGCCCAACGCCGCACCCAATGCCAGGTACATCACTAGATCCCACACCGCTCGCTACTCCGCAATTCCAAGCTTTGCATGCTACGCAGTCGGCTCTGGCGCGGAAACGCACAGCAACGCACAATGGCTGTGCCAATCTCGCATAAGCGTCGAGCCATGAACCCCAACACCTTGACCGACCAACTCAGCCTGTTTCTGGATGTGCTGGAAGCCGGCAGCTTTTCCGCCGCCGCGCGCCGCCATCCGCTGACACCTTCCGCCGTGGCCCGGCGTATCGACAGCCTGGAGAACTCAGTGGGCAGCCGCCTGTTCCAACGCAGCACCCATGCAGTAGTGCCCACCTCGGCGGGCCTGGCCTTTGCCGAGCGGGCACGACGGATTGTCAACGAGTTGCAGCTGGCGCGGGCTGAAGCGGTCTCGCTGAGCCATGCGCCGGAGGGGTTGATCCGGGTCGATGCGCCCGCAGCATTCGGCCGCCGGCATCTGGCGCCGGTCATTGCGGACTTTTTAAACCTGTACCCAGGACTGGACGTGCACCTGCACTTGATCGACAGCTTTGTCGATATGCAGGGCGCGCATCTGGGCAAGGTCGATCTGGTTCTGCGCGCTGGGCATATTGTCGATACCCGGCTGGTCGCTACGCCGTTGGCGAGCATTGTGCGTATCGCCTGCGCCAGCCCCGCGTACCTGAAAAGCCGTGGCACGCCGGCCCATCCTCGAGAGCTGAGCGAACATGATGGCCTGGACTGGGACGGGCTGGCGCCAATGTTCGCCTGGCGCTTCGAACTGGACGGGCGTCGCACCACCTATCGCCCCCGGCGCATCCGCATGAGCGCCAACAATGCCGAAGCCCTGCTTTCGGGTGCACTGGCCGGGCTGGGCATCGCTCACCTGCCGACCTGGTTGGCCAGTGAATACCTGGTACGCGGTGAACTGTTGCCGCTGTTTTGTGAAGACGGTTTGCCGAGCCCGGAAACCGCCGGCATTTATGCGCTGCGCCTGGAGCAACAGCCCAATGCGCGCAGCCGATTGTTGCTTGAATATCTCAAATCCCGTTTCAGCCCGGTGCCGCCTTGGGATCTGGCATTGCAAAGTGGCTTGGTCTGACGCCTCCGGCAAAAATTACCTGGCGCATTAAAGATTTGCCCGCTAGATTCCAGCCCAGACATGCTTTTTCGAGACGCCACCATGAGCAAAAACCCTGATCCTTGCGAATCGCTGTTGCTGGACAACCAGCTGTGCTTCGCCCTGCACTCTACTTCATTGCTGATGACCAAGGTCTACAAGCCGCTGCTCCAAGCCATCGGCCTGACCTACCCGCAATACCTGGCCATGATGGTGCTGTGGGAAGAGGATGAATTGACCGTCAGCGAAATCAGCAGCCGCCTACTGACGGACCCAGGCTCCATGACGCCACTGCTCAAGCGCCTGGAAGCCGAGGGCCTGCTCAGCCGTACCCGCAGCCGCGAAGATGAACGAGTGGTAGTCGTGGAACTGACCGACACCGGGCGCGCCTTGCAGGAGAAGGCCAAGGATGTTCCACAATGCATCCTGGGCGCCAGCGGGATGGCGCTGGAGCAATTGCGCAAGCTGCAAGGAGACCTGATCGCGTTGCGCGCCAATCTGCAAACCAGCCTCTGACGCAACGCACACCTAAAAAGTGGGAGCTGGTTTGCCTGCGATGGCCATAGGTATCTACACAACTTCGGCACGACGCTAAATCTGTGGCGAGGGAGCTTGCTCCCGTGACGGCCTGGCAGCCGACACAGATATAACTGATGCCCCCGCGATCCAAGGTGGGAGCTGGCTTGCCTGCGAAGACGGCCTGACAGTCAACACAGTTGGACCGTGTACATATCCATTCCTGCGGTAACGGCCACTTAGGGTTCCGCTTTTACAGCGGCTCACTTTTGAAAAGCCGGAATGCCGGCCCAGACAAAAGTAAGCAAAACGCTCTTGCCCCACCACTCGGCACCTCGCCCAGGCTCGGTGTGCCCGTAATCCGCCAGCGTGGTTTAACGGGGCGCCTAAGATCAAAGCAGATCAAGATAAAGAGCGGCTCGCTTCGCATCGTGGTTACCGTTGAGCTAACAGAGTTATGTAGATACCTATGCTGCGATTGCGGTACATCATTCAACAATGCATTGACTGACACACCGCAATCGCAGGCAAGCCAGCTCCCACTTTTTGCTCTGCGGTGCCCTCAAATTTTTCAATCAGCCAAAAAACTGAAAAATTAACTTGCGCACTAAACATTAGCGCTATACATTCGCCTCACCAACTACTTAGCGCGCAAATGTTTAGCGCTAAACATACAGAGGAACGCCCCATGCAAACGCTCTATACCGCAGTAGCCACCGCCACTGGCGGCCGTGATGGTCGCGCCGTTTCCAGCGACAATATCCTCGACGTCAAACTGTCGACTCCCAAGGAGTTGGGTGGCGCCGGTGGCCAGGCCACTAACCCCGAGCAATTGTTTGCTGCCGGCTACTCCGCCTGCTTTATCGGCGCACTGAAATTCGTTGCCAGCCAGACCAAACGCAAAATCCCGGATGACGCTTCGATCACGGCCCACGTTGGCATCGGCCAGATCCCTGGCGGCTTCGGCCTGGATATCGACCTGCATGTCAGCCTGCCGGGCCTGGCCCAGGATGACGCGCAAAGCCTGGTCGACGCCGCGCACCAGGTCTGCCCGTACTCCAACGCCACCCGTGGCAACGTTGATGTGCGCTTGCATGTAACGGTCTGAAAAACAGACGCCCATGAAAAAGCCCGACTCAAAGTCGGGCTTTTTTCGTATCGCCGGGGCCAGAATTACTTCTTGGCGCGACCTTTGTACGAACCACCTTCACGGGTGTCGATCTCGATCATGTCGCCGATTTCGATGAAGTCTGCAACGCTCAGCTCGGTACCGTTCTTCAGTTTGGCAGGCTTCATCACCTTGCCGGAAGTGTCACCGCGAGCGGAACCTTCGGTGTAGTCAACCTGACGCACGATGGTGGTCGGCAGCTCTACGGAAACCAGGCGATCTTCGAAGAAGATAGCTTCGCAGACGTCTTCCATGCCTTCTTCGATGAACGGCAGAACGGCTTCGATATCTTCAGCGTTCAGCTCGTACATGGTGTAGTCGGTAGTGTCCATGAACGTGTAGGTGTCGCCGCTGATGAAGGACAGGGTCGCTTCTTTGCGGTCGAGGATTACGTCGTCCAGTTTGTCATCGGCGCTATAGACGATCTCGGTCTTGTAACCGGTCAGCAGGTTCTTCAGCTTGGTCTTCATGATTGCGCTGTTACGACCAGACTTGGTGAACTCAGCTTTCTGAACCAGCCAAGGGTCGTTTTCGAGACGGATCACTGTACCGGGTTTCAGTTCTTTACCAGTTTTCATTGCGTATATCCGAAATTTGGATGGGATTGACAAAAATCAAGGTGGCGTATCATATCCAACTTTCATAAAACTGTACCAGCGCCGTCGCAAGATCGGCCTGCAAGCCTTGTTCCAGACACCACTTCTCAGCGTGCTGGGTGACCTCGGGCCAGTGTTCCAGCAGCATTTTCCAGGACTGTGCCATATCGCCATCAGCGTTCCAGGCTTGCCAGAGCGTGACGACGGCAGCCTTGGCGGCCGGTGAAAGTGCGGCAGTGTACAGTTCCAGGAAGGCATCGAGCTTGTCCAGGTGGATGTCTTCGTCCTGGCGGTAGATGTGCCATAGCATTGGCCTCCCCGCCCACTGGGCACGCACGAACGAGTCTTCGCCCCGTACGGCGTTGAATTCGCAGCACCATAGCAATCGGTCATATTGCTCCTGACGCACGAATGCAATGACCTGAACGGTCAGCGCGCCGCGCACCTGAATGTCTCCCGCCGACAAACTGCTCACCCCCAGCCAGCGTTGCACATCCCCCAGAATGCGCCCTTCCGGCACCAGCAAGTGCGTCCCACGCCCATCGGCTGCCAGCACGTCCAGCCAACCGGGCAACCCGTCATTCTCATAGGCAAACAGCGACATCAAACGCGCGCCGGCCGTCGGAGCAACACCCAGGCTTTGCAGGAACTGTTGCTGCGCGGCGGCGTCCTGCTGAAATGCCCGGCGTCGCTCCAACAAGCCGGCTTCACGCAACAGGCCGCCGGTGCCAGGGCGAAACCCGGGGAAGAAAAAGTATTTCTGCACGCCTTTGTACTTCACCGAAGGCAAGCGATGACAACCCACCACCCAGTCTTCAGCGCTGAGGTAATCCAGGTTCATCCACAATGGCACACGCTCACGCTCGGCCATGCAGTCCATGTACTCAGGCGGTAGCTGGCAGGCGAACGCAGCAATCACCACATCGGCCGGGTGCGCGCCTGGCCATTCGGCCGGCCAGTGACGCACTTCGACGCCCTCTTGCCATTGCTGGCCCACCTGCACATCAATGTCCGGGCACATGCGTTCGAAGGCCCGCAGGTCATCGACCCACAAGCGCACGTCACAGCCATGCTCCACCACCAACTGCCGGGCCAAGCGCCAGGTCACGCCGATGTCGCCGTAGTTGTCGACGACACTGCAAAAAATATCCCAGCGGGCTTTCATTCCGGGCTCCATCAATCAAAGGTTCGATTGTCCGCATAAATGCGTGGATGCAGAAGGCTTGATCGCGATTATTCTGCACGGAGGCTGTGCGACAATCACCGTCATGCCGTCAATGCCTGCCAGGAGGCTCTTATGTCTGACCGTCCGTTATCGCTGCTCAAACTCTGCATCGCGATTGCCGCAGGCGTGTGGCTAGGGTTTATCGCCATTGCGCTGACCACCTGGCTGGCGTCTCGCTACCTGTTCCCCCAGAGCCTGGCGCCGGTGGCACAGGCGGTTCAGCAATTGGGCAAACCGGCGATGGTTGAGCCGCAGCCACCGAACCGTCTGTTCGAACAGTACCAACAAAACCTGCAAAAACAGGCACAACAACAGGCCCTGGACCAGGCCCGAAGCAACGCGCGTAACCTGTCCAACCCCAAATGCCAGTTCTGGCTGCAACAAGACCAGAACGCCCCCAATGAAAAGACGCGGGCCAATGTCCTGCAATTCTGCGATTGATGCCAAATACCGCCATGAATAAACACGCCGTGCTCCAGTTGATCCTGGAAAAGCTCACCGTCGACCTCGACATCGTCCAACGCGCCGCGCAGACCGCCTACGAAACCGCGACCCACGAAGAAAACATTGCCGAGAACAAATACGACACCCTCGGCCTGGAGGCTTCGTACCTGGCCACCGGGCAAGCCCGGCGAGTGGAGGAGATCAAGCAATCGCTGGTGCTGTGCCAGCAACTGCAGCTACGTGCATACGATGATCGACGCGGGATAGAGATCGGCACGCTGGTGGGCCTGGAAGACGAGGACGGCCGCCAGCAATGGCTGTTCCTGGCGCCGGATGCAGCGGGTTTGAAAGTGGATGTGGTCGGGCAACCGGTGACTGTCATCACGCCGCGCTCGCCGTTGGGTAAAGGTCTGTTGGGCAAGCGTATCGATGAAGAGGTGGAGATTCTGGTGGCCGGCGCTCGGCAGTACTTTACGGTTACCGAGGCCAGATAACCTGCAGCTTCCCTGTAGGAGCGAGCTTGCTCGCGAAGGAACGCAAGGGCGCCACATACAACCTGGCACCCCGCGTTAACGTTGGCGATCTTCGCGAGCAAGCTCGCTCCTACAAGGTCACCGCGGTCAGTGGACGGGCAATTCAACGCCGTCAAACAACTCTTCCAGCTCTTGCTTGTTGTGGCACTGGATCGCCTTGGCCATCACTTCACGGGTCAGGTGCGGTGCGAACTTCTCGATGAAGTCGCACATGAAGCCGCGCAGGAAGGTACCGCGGCGGAAACCGATCTTGGTCACGCTGGACTCGAACAGTTCGCTGGCATCCAGCACCACCAGGTCTTTGTCGAGGTTGGTGTCGACCGCCATCTTGGCGACGATCCCGACGCCCAGGCCCAGGCGCACATAGGTCTTGATCACGTCGGCATCGGCAGCGGTGAACACCACCTTGGGCGTGAGGCCGCGATGGCTGAACGCTTCGTCGAGCTTGGAACGCCCGGTAAAGCCGAACACGTAGGTCACGATCGGGTATTCAGCCAAGGCTTCCAGGGTCAGCTTCGGCAGCTTGGCCAAAGGGTGCCCCTGGGGCACAACCACGCAGCGGTTCCAACGGTAGCAGGGCATCATTACCAGGTCGCCGAACAATTCCAGGGCCTCGGTGGCGATGGCAAAATCGACAGTGCCGTCAGCGGCCATCTCGGCAATCTGCATCGGCGAACCCTGGTGCATGTGCAGCGCTACGTCCGGGTATTGCTTGATGAAATCACGGATCACCGGCGGCAATGCATAGCGCGCCTGGGTGTGAGTGGTGGCGATCGACAAGGTGCCTTTCTTCTCGTTGGAGAACTCCTGGGCGATCTGCTTGATGCTTTCGACTTTACGCAGGATCTCGCCGGCGGTGGTGATGATGCGCTCGCCGGCTGGAGTGACGCGGGTCAAGTGTTTGCCGCTGCGTGCGAAGACTTCGACGCCCAACTCGTCTTCGAGCAGGCGGATCTGCTTGCTGATACCAGGCTGCGAGGTATAGAGGCTTTGAGCGGTAGCGGAAACGTTGAGGTCGTGGTGCGCCACTTCCCAGATGTAGCGCAGTTGTTGAAGCTTCATATGAATCCCTCAAAGCAGATAGACGCCACGGTATCAGCGACGGTATATAACTATATTAAAGGTTTAACGGATAAATCTAGAACTTTTTATCGTTTTTACCGATCAACTATCGTCACTGCGCCGACGCTGCAGCGACGGCACCAGGTAAACCGGCACCGGGGACAACTGCAACACCCGTGCGGCGGTACGCCCAAGGGGGACGGCCACGCCGGTCGCCTGGCTATGACTGCCTACGACCAGCAAGTCGACGGACAGTTTTCGCAACTGGTCGAGAATCACCTCGCAAGGGTCCCCCTGGATAACCTTGACCGAGCGAATCCATTGCAGGTCCTGCTCCCCTTCCTCCCACTCCTCGCGAAAGCTGTCCAGCACGCGCTGTTCAATCGTCGCCATCACCGTGCTCAGCCCCTTGCTCTGCCATTCGCTCAAGGCGGTTTCATCAAGGTAGCTCTGCAACACCGATTCGGCGAACAAGCCAATGGGCTCGACCACGTGGATCACATACAGGTCAGCCTTGAACGTTCGCGCCAGCGCCACTGCATGTTGCATCACATAGGGTGCATACAGACCGAGGTCCGTGGCAAACAGCATCGAGCGAATCATAAAACCTCCTGGACTGCCAGGATGGCGGGAATTGAATGAGCTTAGCAGCTAGCTCTCGGTCTGGATTCTCAACTCATTGCTGATGCCATGGGGCACGTGCCCGGTGGCCACTACCTCCCTGGCTTTCTCGCAATGGCCGGCCTGGTCATCGAAAAACACATCGGCGGCAAAGGCTTCCAGAAACGCGGATTTTTCCAGGCCACCGAGGAACAGCGACTCGTCCAGGCGGATATCCCACTCGCGCAACGTGCGGATCACGCGTTCATGGGACGGTGCCGAACGTGCGGTGACCAACGCGGTACGGATCGGGCAGGCCTCATCGGCAAACTCGCGTTGCAACAGGTTCAGTGCCGCCAGGAAGCCCTTGAACGGACCTCCGTGCAAAGGCTGGCGCGCCGACTCTCGCTCGCTGGCCTGGAAGGCTGCCAGCCCGCCGGCCTGGTAGACACGCTCGGACTCATCGGAGAACAGCACGGCATCGCCATCGAATGCGATGCGCAGCTCTTCGCTGGAAGCGCGGCGCGGGCCGCCGGACAAAATCGTCGCGGCCGCAAACCCGGCATCGAGGGCGCTGCGCACATCTTCAGCATGGGTGGAGAGAAACAGATGACAACCGAAGGCGGCCAAATAGGGATAGGGACTACGCCCGCCTACGAAAGCGGCGCGGGAAATATCCAGGCCGTAATGCTGGATCGAGTTGAACACCCGCAGGCCGGTATCGGCACTGTTGCGCGACACCAACACCACCTCGACCCGCGCACGCCCCAGGCTGGCATTCAGGCTCAGCAGCTTCTTGACCAGCGGGAAGGCATCGCCAGGCTCGAGGGTTTCTTCCTCGTGCTCGATCTGGTATTTGCGGTAAGCCTCGACCCCTTCAGCCAGATAAACCTTGTGGCTGTCACTCAGGTCGAACAGCGCTCGTGAGGAAATCGCCAGCACCAGTTTGTCAGCCAATCCCTTCACCATGGTAGTTCCCCCCAATCAGCGGTTGTGCCGATCAATAAAACTCAAGGCCTGATAGAGCGCCTGCATGCGTGGCAGTTCGCAACCGGCCGCTTTGGCAGCGGCCAAGGGGCGGGCGTAGATGGCCGCCAGCTCCAGCGGCCGCTTGTGCAGATGGTCGTGGTACATGCTGGGCAGGTAGTCGTCCATGGTTTCTGTCATGGCGAACATCTGCCCAGCGTAACTGGCAGGAATTTCATGCCCGCAGGCATGAGCGCCCTGCACCACCTCGGCCATCAGCGCCTGGATCAACTCGCGGCTGGACTCATCGGCCATCATGGCCGTGGTGCCCGTGCCCAGCAACACAGAGAGGCCGTTGAACGGCACGTTCCAGACCAGCTTGTGCCAACGCGCCAGATGCACATTGGCCATGGCCTGGGACTCGATGCCAGCTTGATGAAACAGCCCGGCGCCGGCTTCGACAATCGCCTGTTGCCGCACCTCATCGTTGGCCGCCGTGCCACTGTGATAGCCCAGGTTGACCCGGCCCAGCGCCTGATGCTCGACCACACCGGGGGCCGAGCGGTGCACACCGATGTAGCACAGGCCGCCCAACAGATGTAGCGACGGCGGCAGGTGTTCACGCAGGCTGTCTTCCACATCGAGGCCGTTTTGCAAGAGCACCACTTTGGCGTCCGGCGCCGCCACCTGGGCGATGGTTGGCGCCAAGTCCACATTGCCGGTGGACTTGGTGCCCACCAGTAGCCAGTCGCACGGCGGCATGTCGGCGGCGCTGGCATAGGCCTGCACCGGATGCAGGTGCAGTTGCCCATGCACCGTACTGTTGACGTGCAGGCCATGCCTGCTCACCGCGGCATATTCGCTGCGCAACAGGAAATGCACATCGAAGCCGGCACGCGCCAGCATCAGTCCGTAGTAACCACCAATGGCACCGGTACCGATAATGCCAATGCGTGGCGACGGGGCTGCAACTGCTGTCATGGCAAATCCTCTGGTATTCGATTGAGCGCCTGGTTTACGCATTCAGCGAGGTCGGATGCTGTAAGACGTGCCTGTAATTGCCCAAGGAATTGACCCTCGCACACCAAGAACAACGCCGGCAAATGAAAGATCTGGTAGCGTTCCACCGCACCGCCGTTGTGCCCGGCATCCACCCAGCACACGCGGTCCACCGGCAAGTGCCAGCCAGGCAACTGCTGGCGTGCCCAGCGGCAACTGGCACAACCGACACTGGTGAACACTACCAGCGAAATACCTGGCAATCCCAGCAATTGCTGGTCAATATCCAGGTCGGTCAATTCCAGTTCCTTCACTATACTGCTGCCATTGCCGTCAACTGGACGGCGCTCGGAGTCCGTGTACATGGGTCGTTTTTTACCTCACCCTGATGATGTCGCTGTCGAGTTGATCCAACGTCCCTCTCCCGCCCTGCCCCGCCAACGCCTGCACACTATCGGCCGCGGCGGCGTCGCCTGCAATTGGCCACGTGCCTGGCGCGCCGGCACGGCGGTTGATCTGCATATCCCTTCCCTGGGGCCCAGCGCCCGTTATCCGGGCTATGTCGCCTGGTGCCGCAAAGTCGAACAGGGCTATCGCATCGGTATTTGCTTTACCGATGAACACGCCTTGTTCGGTGCGCGAATGGGTGAGCAAGTGTGCCAGATCGAGCGTTACTGCCGCCTGCACGAAGATGCCGAGCCAACGCCTGCGCAACTTGAAGCCATGGCCCGTGACTGGGTGTCGCGCCATGCTGGCGAGTTCTCCCATGAGGCGATTGTGCAGCCAGCGCTGGATTAAACCGGGCTTTGCCCATTGTCGCGGGCCCGTGTTACGCGCTAAGGTTCCTCCCCCCTGCATTCAAATCATGCTGTGCCCGCCGCACGGGGATAGCTGGCGGCCGGCACCCGTGACCCTGGCGAGTAACACGATGGCTGATTTACCGATCAATGACCTTAACGTTGAATCCAACGAGACCCTGATCACCCCCGATCAGCTCAAGCGCGAAATCCCCCTGAGCGACGCTGCCCTGCAGACCGTCACCAAGGGCCGCGAAGTCATCCGTGACATTCTCGACGGCACCGACCACCGCCTGTTCGTGGTGATCGGGCCCTGCTCTATCCACGACCTCAAGGCCGCCCACGAATATGCCGAGCGCCTCAAGGTGCTGGCGGCAGAGGTGTCCGACACCTTGTACCTGGTCATGCGCGTGTATTTCGAGAAACCGCGTACCACCGTCGGCTGGAAAGGCTTGATCAACGACCCATACCTGGACGACTCCTTCAAAATCCAGGATGGCTTGCACATCGGTCGCAAGCTGCTGCTGGACCTGGCTGAAATGGGCCTGCCCACCGCAACCGAAGCCCTCGACCCGATCTCCCCGCAATACCTGCAGGACCTGATCAGTTGGTCGGCCATCGGCGCACGTACCACCGAATCCCAGACCCACCGCGAAATGGCGTCCGGCCTGTCCTCGGCCGTAGGCTTCAAGAACGGCACCGACGGCGGCCTGACCGTGGCGATCAATGCGCTGCAATCGGTCTCCAGCCCTCACCGTTTCCTGGGTATCAACCAGGAAGGCGGCGTGTCCATCGTGACGACCAAGGGCAACGCCTACGGTCACGTGGTGCTGCGTGGCGGCAATGGCAAGCCGAACTATGACTCGGTCAGCGTCGCATTGTGCGAACAGGCACTGAACAAGGCCAAGATCAAGCCAAACATCATGGTTGACTGCAGCCACGCCAACTCCAACAAAGACCCGGCGTTGCAGCCGCTGGTGATGGAGAACGTTGCCAACCAGATCCTGGAGGGCAACCAGTCGATCATCGGCTTGATGGTCGAGAGCCATTTGAACTGGGGTTGCCAGGCAATTCCAAAAGACTTGGCCGATTTGCAATACGGCGTGTCGATCACCGATGCCTGCATCGACTGGTCGGCCACTGAGACCACCCTGCGCAGCATGCATGCCAAACTCAAGGACGTGTTGCCCCAGCGCAAACGCACCTGAGCCAATACCTGTTTCGCGCACACAAAAACGCCGGGCCAAGCCCGGCGTTTTTTATTGGCAACTGGTCAGTTACAACTTCGCAGCATGGCGCTGGTGGCGCTCCATATAGCGTTCGACATAGGAGCATGAGGGGATCACCGTGTAGCCAGCCTCTTCGGCAAACTTCAAGGCTTCCTCGGTCAATGCAGCCGCAATGCCTCGCCCCCGCAGTGCGTTGGGCACGAAGGTGCGATAGATATCCAGGGTCTGCTTCCCGAGGTCCATGTAGGTCAGGTAGGCACGATGACCGTCCACATTGGTCTCGAACTGATGACCAGCCTGGTCATGGTGGATGGACAACGACTCGCTCATCACTACTCCTCGCGGGTCTGAATTAACGACCCTACCTTACCGATGTTTTTCCGGCGAAGGAACATCTACGCCACCCCGTGCCGGTTTCGACAGCGAGAAAACCGTGAGCGCTCACAACCAGCACATAGGGAATAGTAGGCACCAATCCTGAAATTGCTCAAGGCGCACTCGTCATCCCCTGCCGCTGGTGGATATAGAAAGGGCCTCGATCAACCGGTGACCGATAGCCTGAACATTGCCGGCAGTTGAACCTTGAGACGAACTGGCGCACTTAAAGTCACCTCTAGATGCGCGAAAGATGCCTTGCGCAGTAAAGCCAAGCGCAACCAAAGTGCCCCGCTTCGTTATATAAAATTTCATCTGTTTACAAGGCTTAACACATGCGGGCCGGCCCTTTCAGCCTGGATCCAATGTTCGTCGAGGTGCAAAAATCTGGACAGTTTTCATACAGACCGCCAAAAGATTAGCCAAAATAGATTCGGCACAAGAATTTTTTTTGCTTCTTGCGCAACGTCAGTTTACTTACTACAAGTAATGGGTAGTATGTACGCCGGCTATTAGCTCACTCTGAGAAAGTAGCCATTAAATTGAAAGTCCTTGAAGGGGAACACGATGAACAACGTTCTGAAATTCTCTGCTCTGGCTCTGGCCGCAGTTCTGGCTACCGGTTGCAGCAGCGTCTCCAAAGAAACCGAAGCTCGTCTGACTGCAACTGAAGACGCAGCAGCTCGCTCCCAGGCCCGTGCAGACGAAGCCTACCGTAAAGCTGATGAAGCTCTGGCTGCTGCTCAAAAAGCACAACAGACTGCTGACGAAGCTAACGAGCGCGCTCTGCGCATGCTTGAAAAAGCAAGCCGCAAGTAATAATCCTTCGGGGTTGTTATCAAGCCGATCCATTTATGGGTCGGCTTTTTTTTGCCTTTGATTTGGCATGTGGGAGCGGGCTTGCTCGCGAAAGCGGTGGATCAGTCAACATCAATGTTTGCTGGGCCGACGTCTTCGCGAGCAAGCCCGCTCCCACAGGGATATTCGCTCAGGCTTATTATTGAAGATCGAGCGGGGTGCTGGACGCCACAGGTGCGCCGCCTGGCACTCCAATTTCAGTCGGCAAGCCATCCTCGGCGGCGACCACATCACGCACCTGGTCCCAGTTGACGCGCAGGTTATTGGACAGGTCTTCGCGCTTGAGCAACGCATTGATGACAGCGGTGTGCTTGTCGACCACCGATGGCGTACCGTCATCGTTCAACGGCGTGTGAGCCTCAAGGTAAACCTTGCCACCACTGCTGCCGAACTTGTACGCGTCATTGATGATGCGCACTGACGTGCCTACCGGCACCATGCCCGCCATTTCCAACACGTTGTTATTGAACATGCGGAAGCAGCCGTGGCTGGTGCGCGTGCCGATACCAAACTTCATGTTGGAGCCGTGAATCAGGTAACCCGGCGTGCCCAGGGTGAACTTGAAGGGCCCCAGCGGGTTGTCCGGGCCGGCAGGCACCACGTTGGGCAGCGGGTCACCGTTGGCGGCGTGCTCGGCCTTGATCGAGGCCGGTGGCGTCCAGGTCGGGTTCGGCGTCTTGGCGATGATACTGGTATGGGCGATCGGCGAACCCCAGCCTTCCCGGCCAATGCCCAAGGGGAAGGTATAGACGACGTTTTGGCCTTTGGGATAGTAGTAGAGCCGGTATTCCGCCAGGTTGATCACAATGCCTTCCCGCGGCCCGGGCGGCAGGATAAAGCGTGTCGGCAGCACAATCTCGGTGCCCGCACCTGGCAACCAGGCATCGACACCCGGGTTGGCCGCAACCATTTCCGAATAGCCCAGGTCGTAGGTGGTACCAAGGTCGGCAAAGGTGTCTTCGTACTTGGCCTTGATCACTTGGACCTGGCCAACAATGTCCTCACCGGGCGGCGGCAAGGGCAACTGCAAGGCCGCCGCCGAACCCGCCGCACAAAGCGCAGCAAGAGACAGGCAGCAGGTGACGACGGAAAGGCGCGACAACATCCGGAAAATCCTTCGCAAGACGACGGGTGGGGAAAAATTGATTGTATACGGCTTCGCAGTGCCAAGCTTCAAGCTGTTTTACAGCTCGAAGCGCAGCTCCGGCCAGATCGGAGGCGTGCCGCGCTTTTGCGATTCGAGAATTGCCCGGCATAACGGGCAGAGTCGCTGGTCTTGGAAAATCGAGCGGTTGACCGATGACCAGCGTGGCTGTGCCGGCAATAGAGTGCCGCAGAGCGTGCGATCGATCGAGCCGCCCAGTTCCAATTGACGCGCCACCAAATGCACCCGCACTTCCTGGCAGGCGAACAGGTCCAACTGCTCGTCCGGCTCGATCAGTTGGTAGTTAAACAGGGACCAGGCAGGGCGCGACATCGAGGGCTCCAAATCGGGGGGGCGCCACCTTAGCCGAAAGCCTGCCGGTAGAAAAGCGTCATAACAGCGGTTTTAGCGTTGGCCAGACATTTTCCAGCAACTTGTCTTGCGCCGCGACTGCCGGGTGTAGCCCGTCAGCCTGCATCAACTCCGGATGGCCACCCACGCCCTCGAGGAAAAACGGCACAAACGGCACCTTTTCTTTCTGTGCCACATCACCGAATACCTTGGCAAAGGCTTCGACATAGCGCTTGCCGTAATTGGGCGGAATCTGCATGCCCAACAGCAGCACCTTGGCGCCGCTGTCCCGGGACTGCTGGATCATCGAAGCAAGATTTTGTTGCAATTGCGCAGGCGGCTGGCCGCGCAACCCATCGTTGCCACCCAACTCGATCACCACAACGTCCGGTTTGTGCGTTGCAAGCGCCGCGGGCAGCCGCGCGAGGCCTCCCGCGCTGGTGTCGCCACTGATGGAAGCATTGACCACCTTATCTTCAAAACCCTCCTGCTTGAGCCGTTGTTCCAGCAACGCGACCCACCCTTTGCGGGTATCCAGGCCGAAACCGGCACTGATACTATCGCCAACGATCAGGACTGTACCCGCCGCTGCGTTCTGGGCCATGCACATCAAGGCCAGGCCAGCACTCAAAAACCACACTCGCATCGGATTCTCCATGGGCGCAAGCATTCTCACCGCGCGAAACCTTAGCAAAGTGGTTCCCAGCGCGGAAGGTGAACTGACTATCCTGCACGAACTGAGCCTGGAACTGAACAAGGGCGATAGCCTGGCTATCGTCGGCAGCTCCGGTTCCGGCAAATCCACGCTACTGGGCCTGCTGGCCGGCCTCGACTTGCCCAGCAGCGGCGAAGTCACCCTGGCCGGGCAAGCCCTGAGCACCCTCGACGAAGACCAGCGCGCACGCATCCGTGCCGAACATGTGGGCTTCGTATTCCAATCCTTCCAATTGCTCGACAGCTTGAATGCACTGGAAAACGTGATGCTGCCGCTGGAGCTGGACGGTCGCCAGGACGCCCGCGAGCGAGCCAAACACCTGCTGGAGCGCGTAGGCCTGGGCCAGCGCCTGACCCACTCGCCCCGTCAGCTGTCCGGTGGCGAACAACAACGCGTGGCGATAGCCCGCGCGTTTGCCGCCGAACCGGACGTGCTGTTTGCCGACGAGCCCACCGGCAACCTCGACAGCCATACTGGCGAGCGCATCAGCGATCTGCTGTTCGAGTTGAATAAAGAGAGCGGTACGACCCTGGTACTGGTCACCCACGACGAGCGCCTGGCCCACCGTTGCCGACGCCTGATCCGCCTTGAAGCCGGCCTGATGGTCGCGCCCCTGGAGCCTTGATGGCACGTTTGCCGCTATTGCGTCTGTTCAGCCTTGCCATGCGTCAGTTACTGCGCGATGCCCGCGCCGGCGAATTGCGCGTGCTGTTCTTTGCCCTGCTGGTGGCCGTGGCTGCAAGCACCGCCATCGGCTACTTTGGTGCGCGCCTCAACGGCGCCATGCTGCTGCGCGCCACCGAATTCCTCGGCGCCGACCTGGTGCTCGAAGGCAGCTCGCCGGCCCGTACCGAGCAAATCAAATCCGGGACCGAACTGGGCCTGGATCACGCTCGTATCGTGGAGTTCTCCAGCGTTATCGCCACCGATAATGGCATCCAGCTCTCCAGCATCAAGGCGGTCAACGAGCAGTACCCCTTGCGCGGCGAGCTTAAAAGCAGCACCGAGCCATTCGGTACGCAAACCCCTGGCGGTGGTCCCAAACCCGGTGACGCCTGGGTGGAAGCACGATTGCTGACGGCGCTGGGCCTGAAAATCGGCGACAGCATCGATGTCGGCATGAAGACCCTGCGCCTGGCGCGCATCCTGACCTACGAGCCCGACCGGGCCGGGAACTTCTACAGCCTCACGCCCAGGGTCATGATCAACCTGGCGGACCTGGACGCCACCGGTGTCGTCCAGCCAGGCAGCCGTGTGAGCTACCGCGAACTATGGCGTGCGCCACAAGGCAGCACTGCGCTGCAAACCTATCGCGACCTGGTCAAACCGGGCCTGGCTGCCAACCAGCGGCTGCAGGACTCCCGCGATGGCAACCAGCAAATCGGCGGCGCGCTGGGCAAGGCCGAACGTTACCTGAACATGGCCAGCCTGGTGGCCGTGCTGCTGGCTGGCGTGGCCGTGGCGCTGTCGGCCAACCGATTCGCCAGTCGACGTTTCGATGCCAGCGCGTTGTTGCGCTGCCTGGGCCTGTCGCGCCGTGAAGCCATGCTGCTGTTCAGCCTGCAACTGAGCGTGCTGGGCTTGCTGGCAAGCCTGGCCGGCGCCCTGCTCGGCTGGCTGGCGCAATTTGGCCTGTTCTACTTCCTGCACGACCTGCTGCCCGCCGACGTACCGCCAGGCGGGTTGCTGCCGGCTGTCGCCGGGATCGGCACCGGGCTGGTGGCCCTCGCCGGCTTCGCCCTCCCGCCGCTGGCCGCACTGGGGCGGGTACCACCGCTGCGGGTATTGCGCCGCGATTTGCTGCCTATTCCTTCAAGTACTTGGATGGTCTACGGCGCGGCACTGTTTGCCTTGGGCCTGATCATGTGGCGCCTGAGCCTGGACCTGGTATTGACCTTCGCATTACTCGGCGGCGGTGTAGTCGCTGCGCTGCTCCTGGGTGGCTTGCTGCTGTTGTTGCTACAGAGCCTGCGGCGGTTACTGGCTCGCGCCTCCCTGCCGTGGCGCCTGGGCCTGGGCCAATTGTTGCGTCACCCGTTGGCGGCAGCGGGCCAATCCCTGGCCTTTGGCTTGATCCTGTTGTCCATGGGGTTGATCGCGCTGTTGCGGGGCGAATTGCTCGACACCTGGCAAAACCAGTTGCCCAAGGATGCGCCCAACTACTTCGCCCTGAATATCCTGCCAGCCGACAAGGACGCCTTTGGCGCCCGCCTGCTGGACGTCCAGGCACAAGCAGCGCCGCTCTACCCGGTGGTGCCAGGGCGCCTGATCAGCATCAATGGCGAACCCGTGCAGGAGATTGTCAGCAAGGACTCCAGTGGCGACCGTGCCACTCAACGTGACCTGAGCCTGACTTGGGCGGCCGACTTGCCAGCGGGTAACGTCCTGACGGCAGGTACCTGGTGGTCGGCGCAACCCACTGACGGGGTTCCTGGCGTGTCGGTGGAAGCCAAAGTGGCCGAGAGCTTGAAGCTCAAGCTCAACGACCATCTGTTGTTCACCATCGGCGGGGAAAATCGTGAAGCGCGGGTCACCAGCCTGCGTACCATCAACTGGGATAACTTCCAGCCCAACTTCTTCATGATTTTCCAACCGGGCACCTTGAAGGATCTGCCAGCGACCTACCTGACCAGCTTCTACTTGGCTCCCGGCCATGACCAACAGATCGTCGACCTGTCACGGGCCTTCCCGGCGGTCACTATCCTGCAGGTCGAGGCCCTGCTGGAGCAGTTGCGCAGCATCCTTGCCCAAGTAACGCTGGCAGTCGAATACGTGCTGTTGTTTGTCCTCGCGGCGGGCATGGCGGTGTTGTTCTCTGGCCTGCAGGCCACCCTGGATGAACGAATCCGCCAAGGTGCATTGCTACGCGCCTTGGGTGCCGAGCGTAAGTTGCTGGTCAAGGCCCGACGCATTGAGTTCGGCCTGCTGGGCGCCGTCAGCGGCTTGTTGGCGGCACTGGGCACCGAACTGGTGACCTGGGTGCTGTACCGCTATGCATTTGACCTGGCGTGGCATCCCCACCCGTGGTTGTTACTGCTGCCCGTAATCGGTGCCTTGCTGATTGGCGCTGCCGGGGTATTTGGCACGCGCCGCGCACTGAATGCCAGCCCGCTGACCGTTCTGCGCGAAAGCTGACCCCCGATGGCGCGTACTCTGCCAAGGGTACGTGCCATCAGGCCGGCTTTACATATTCGATCTTGGTGATCCACCAGCACACCTCTCCGCCTGGGGTCTGTACGACTGCCTCGTCATCCACCTCCTTGCGCAGCAGGGCCCGTGCCATGGGTGAGTCGATGGAGATGTAATCCATACGGTCGTAGATCTCGTCATAACCCACGATGCGAAAACGCTTGGCCTCGCCCTGTTCGTTTTCGATTTCGACCCATGCGCCGAAAAACACCTTGCCCTCCTGCTCGGGCATGTACTCCACCACCCGCATGTCTTCCAGGCGTTTGCGCAGGTAACGCACCCGTCGGTCGATCTCGCGCAGCAGCTTCTTGTTGTACTGGTAATCGGCGTTTTCACTGCGATCTCCCAGGGAGGCTGCCCAGGTCACTTTGCGCGTGGTATCCGGACGTTTTTCACGCCATAGGTAATCCAGCTCTTTTTTCAGCGCTTCATGACCCTCTTTGGTAATCAGCTTGGTACTCAAACGCTCACATCCCCAGGCAATGTCTAATTATGCCGATACGCCAGGGCATCATGCCCAGGCAGCGGCTGGCTGGGACTGATGATAAATGAACCCTGGAAAGTATCCAGGCCGGCGCCCCCTGTAACCTCACCCATGGCCCTCCAGGACTTGATCCAACTCAAGCAGCATGCCCTGCATGCGCTGGCGCATGCCGGACAACTGCAACATCATCATTGTCAGCTTTTCGGCTTTCTGACTGACCTCCAACCCCTGCTTCTGCAAATAGGTATGGCGCTGCTCAAGTTCACGGCCTTTTTCATCCAGTTGGCTCTGCTGCTGTTGCAGGGACGCCTGCCACTGTTCAAGCATTTGTTCTTTCTCGAGGACGGCGCATTTTTTTTGCGTCAACTCTTGGGCGACCTTGGCCAGATTGCTCAGCGCGCTGTCCATTTCAAGCAAAGAGGTATGTTCCAGGTGGGCAGGCGGGTCCAAGTGGTCGGGCTCGGGTGGCTCCAGCCGCAGGTTGTTTGGCTCAAACTGACTGTCATTTTGTTCATCCGGGACAGGCGGCGCACTGGTCTTGACCTGCAACTGCGGTATCGCGGCCAGCGACTGCGCCGGCTCTTCAAAGGTGTCTTCATCCACAGGCTGCGGCACAGCCGTGGGTGCGCGCGGATTTCGGGGCGGCGCAACCATTTGCGACGAAAAGCGAATGGACGGCACGATCACTGCGCTGCTTTCGATCGCAGGCAACGCCGGCGCAGACATACCCAAGGTGATCACCTTCATGACCAATGCCTTCTTGATGATCACCGAGTGATGATCCTCGGGCCTGGCAGGCGGCAGCCGGCAGCCCTTCAAGTCAATAAAGTGAAAGGGAACCTCAGCGTCGCCAATCGAGCTTGCCTTCGAACCTGACGCGGCCGCCATCATCAGGATCTGCTTGAAGACCTGCATCGCTGATTGCAGGTCCTCTTTTGAATCAACCCCCCCCAGAAAATAGCGTTCGAGCTTTTTACGTAATACCGCGATATAGACCCGGGAGTGACCGGGTTCGGTCTCCTCATCCAGGCTATACACGAGAAAGTTGGACCCGGTTTGCGTGACAGCGAACCCACACAGCAACGCGCCGTTAACGGGCGCGTCTTCGTCGTTACGTTCAAGAACAAGAGTACGTAGAAGCATCATGGCAATCAGGCCTCATTACAAAAGAAAAAACCTTATATAAACACCAGATAAACATCCGAGCTTTAATAAGTCTTCCAAACAAAACAATTGTTTCAGCGAATTATCGAGCCGAACGTAGGATTCTTCTTATTAGTTACGCCTCGCGTTCCCAAGCCACTTTATTGAACGTACCCTTTTTAAAGCTCTCTCCCATACGGCCGGCACCTCTCACACGCCCTGCAAAACTTATTCGGTAAAAATATGATCGAGATAAGCAACTTGACAAAACAGCTGGGCAAAAAAAGCGTTATCACCAACCTCTCCTTCTGCGCCCAGCGCCAGGAGTGTGTGGCCCTGCTGGGAGAGAGTGGTGCAGGAAAAACAGCACTGCTGAGTTTGATTGCCGGGGCAATCAAACCTACTTCAGGACAAATCACTATCCAAGGCTTCAGTACCCAGACCCATTCACTCCAAGCCAAAAAAGTCGTTGGCTATCAACTCCAGGACGGCCTCAATCATCACAGGATGTCCGTCAGGCATATGCTCAATTTTATTGCCGCTATTCGCGGTTTGAGCGGTGTTGAAAAGCGCAGTCGAGTCGAGCAAGTAGTCACGCGACTGGAACTGCTGCCCGTGCTCAACTGCCCGATCGATGTGCTTCCACTTGGCTTGAAGCGCAGAGTCGCAATGGCCCAGGCACTCCTGCACTCCCCAAGCCTGCTTCTGCTGGATGAGCCTACGGAGGGACTATGTCCTGATCAACGGCTCAAGTTCAGGGCACTCATCCAATCCCTGACCGAGGAAATGACGATCATCATCGCCTCCCGCCGTTACCAAGAGTTAGCGGATACCTGCACCCGTGCCTTAGTCATCGCCGACGGCCGCCTGGTGGCCGACGCTTCACTGCCGGATCTGCAACGCAGCTCCCGGCATTTCCAAGCGGTGACCCTGGCGGCGGACACCCCGCTGGATTTGCTGGCGCTTGCCGTATTACCTGGCGTCGCAGGCATCGAAGAAGACCGGCATGCCCCCGGCAAGGTGACTGTTCTGGCCATGCCCGGGCACTCCATCTTCCCTTCAATCAACGCGCTCATTACCCACCGTGGCTGGAACATAACGTCAATGAATCTGGAGCCGGGTCGCCTGAACGATGTCGTTCACCATCTGAGCCATGAGGTAAATCCTTGAGACTGCTAGCCATCATTTTCAAACGACAACTCGCCAGCTTTGCCTCGTCACCGAGCACTTATCTGAGTGTGGCGGTTTTTCTCGTGCTGGGTGCGACGATGGGGTTGCACAGCCGTCACTGGCTGGAGCAAAACAGCAGCGATTTGCAGGCTTTCTTCGAACTGCATCCATGGCTCTATCTGCTACTGGTACCGATTTTATCGACGCAGTTATGGTCCGACGAATCCAATACCGGCTTTTGCGACACATTGAAATCCTTACCCGTCACTCCGACGCAGCGAGTGGTTGGAAAGTTTATGGCGGCATGGATCGTCTGTGGCCTCGCTTTGATGCTTAATTTCCCTTGGGTGATGGCTGTCAATTATCTTGGCACCCCCGACAATACCGTTATCGCATCACAGTTCTTCGCCAGTTGGTTGTTGGCGGGAAGCTATCTCTCTGTAGGTTGCTTTGCCTGTGTGCTGACGAACCAACGCGTTATGATTTCCCTCTTGACGCTGTGCTTGTTGCTGGCCGCCAGTGGGATATCTTCCATGTTGGATGCACTGGAACAGCAGACCCCCATATGGATTATCGACAGTTTGATATCCCTTGATCCGATTTCCCGCTTCAGCGCGATGGATAACGGCAAGTTGACATTGCATGACTGCCTGTACTTCATAAGCATGATCTTGGCTTTTCTGTTTGCGACCACCCTCACACTCAACTACAGAAACAGCTGACATAGGAACGCCACTGATGGGATCCGCTTTTCGCGCGGGTATGACATTGATCGTCATATCACTACTGTTTCTGGCATTCAATCTAGTCTGGGTACCCAAACTGCCAACTGTCCGTTGGGACTTTTCCCAAGAAACCACCCACACCCTATCGCCATCGGCGCGGCAATTACTCGTTTCACTTGAAAGCCAACTGGACTTATATTTCTTCAACACCCTCAACGCACCGCAAAAAAAACCGGTATTGAAACGTTATGGCCGGCGCGTGGAAGACTTGCTCAAGGAATTCGAAAAAGCTGCCAACGGCATGATCAACTTACATATTATCAACCCCACCCCGTTCTCTGAGGACGCCTATAAAGCCAGCTTGTTTGGCCTTGATGACACACAAGGATTCCTTGGCCTTATCGGTACGCGTGCCGGCCAGGGCGCCCAACGCATCCAAGCGTTCAGCCCTGAGCATGAATCATTGCTCGAGTATGAAATCAGCCACCTGATCTACAAGTTGATGCACCCTGATCGCCCCACTGTTGGCCTACTGTCGGGACTGCCCTTGGACAAATCGGCCGGTGGGTTACTGGAGTTGATGCGCGAGCAATTCAGTGTGGTGGAATTGGCAGCGAACATCACCCAAGTACCGCCCACCATGAACACACTGATGGTTGTACAGCCACACGCTCTATCTGGTCGAGCCCTATATGCCCTTGAGCAATGGGTACTCAAAGGCGGCAAGCTGATGATGTTCATCGACCCGGTGAGCGAGATAGGCGCCGACGCCATATCCACAAACGCCAGGCTGGATGCGCTGCTGACCGCATGGGGTATCCAGATGCCTGCGGACAAGTTGCTGGTCGATAATCTTTATGCCTCATCAGCAACGCCCGACACCGGAATGCCCGCGGTACTGCACCCGGCCAGGCTACATCTGCCAAGGCAGGCAATGACCAGGTCGGATATCAGCACCTGGGGACTGCATTCGGTCATCGTATCGAGCAGCGGCGCGCTCTCCTTGGCCCCCAAAAGCCGCTCGCTGTTGACCCCGCTTCTGCTGAGCTCACGCCAATCGGCATTGGTGGACGCAGAACGCTTTGCTTCCGCTACCACGTTCGACTCACTCATAGATGAATCAGCGACTTCAGGACAGCGCCATGTCATCGCCGCCCGCCTTGACGGGCCCGCTTATTCAGCGTTTCCCGACGGCCTGGAGGGCCAGCCGCCCGGGCTGCAGAGGGCAGAACAGATCCAGATGGTGATCGTGGCCGACACGGACTTGCTCGCGGACACGCTCAACAACGCCCTACCCAACGGCAACGCGCAGTTTGTATTGAACACGTTGGATAATCTGGCGGCGCCCGAGGCACTCAGAAATATTCAATCCCGTGTGATGCGCCAACCACTGCGCAGGCTAGAACACATGCGCGACGAAGCCGCACAGGCTTATCGCAAAAGTGCGACTGCGATGGAGCGACGACTTGAGCAGACAGAACAAGCATGGCGCAGGTTGAACCCACCCCACACCAGCCTCATGACCCAAGCCGTGGATACCACTACCCAGTTGCAGGCACTCAACAAAGAGCGCCTGCAATTGCCTATCGAGTTGCAGGCGCTCAAGACCCAGGCATACGCCCCGCTGCTGCGTTTCGAACGATATCTGCAATGGCTGATGGTCGCCACAATACCGCTGCTGCTGTGCCTGATTGCCTGGGTACTTTTCCTATACCAGCGAAGGCGTCGAACATCTACGTTGGCGGCCTATCACCACTCGCTCAGCGACGAGTAATCAGGCCTTGGCGGGCAATGCGTGTCAGTTGATGGATCACCTCAACGGCGTTGCTGGCATTCGGTGCCTGGATCACTGCCAGGTCGAAACTATCGCTGGCAAAACGGGCCAGGGAATCGCCGTCTTCAACAAACTGGATCAGGAACGCCGAAGGTCGACCGGAACGGCGTGGCCAGCCGTCCAGATAACGCAGCAGCGTCGGCTGGTGCTTACCGCCCAGAAGGATTTTCGGATTGCGTTGAGTCAGGTCCGCGGTGATCGGGGCCAGGCGTATGAGAGGGCGTAGTGCATTCATCGTGTCGTGTCTCTGCCTCAAAAGTCTGCGGGCAGGTGAGAGGCAACACCGAACCAGCGCTTTAGCGGTATTTCGAAGAACGCCCTGCGTGAGCAAGCGTGCTTCTGTCGGGCTGCATTGAGTCCCAGTGGCGCCCCGCAATTAGCTGTTTAAATCGGCGCATGAGCAGCATCCTAGAGAAGCCGGTGGGGCAGTGTCAAGAATCCCGGGCAACGAAAAGGCCCGCATCAGCGGGCCTTCTGTACAGCTTGCTAAACGATCAGTGAGTGATCGCGCGGTCGACAGACAATTTGCCCGCACCTTCCAACAACACCGCCAACGCGCCGCCGAGCAACGCCAGTGCGAACTCATAACCGTTGTTGGCCATGAACAGCCCGTTGTGGATGTGTACAGAGAAAATCGCCACCAGTGTCAGGAAGGTCAGGCCCAATGCGGCAGGGCGAACCAACAAACCGATGATTAGGGCCAGGCCGGCGAAGAACTCGGTACCGCCCGACAGCAGCGCCATCAGCGTGCCCGGCGCCAGGCCGATGCTTTCCATCCATTGTGCGGTGCCCGCCAGGCCACCACCGCCAAACCAGCCGAAGAGTTTTTGCGAACCGTGGGCAGCGAAGATGATGCCGACGAAAATTCGCAGAATAGTCAGGCCATAACCGGCGCGAGTGGACAGTACACGGGTAATCATTGGGCTCATGGGGGTAAATCCTTTTCCAGGTAGGGGTTGGTTGGCCGCTATATTAATCAGTTTAAACAATGATAAAAGCCAAAATATTGCCTAATTGACATCTAAAAATTCGATTATTTACGCGATGCAATTTTAGCCGCGGGCGGCTCCAAGGACTCCCGCTGCCGATCGAACGCCAAATAATACTTGTTGACGCTATTAACATAGCTGACGCCGCCCATCCCTACCTGCTCCATGGCAATGCGTTCAACCTGGAAGAACCACTGATTGGGGTTAAGCCCACGGCGCTTGGCCTCGGTGCGCATGCCCTGTACTCGCTCCGGCCCCATGTTGTACGCCGCTAGCATAAAGGCCATGCGCTCACGCTCATTGAGCTTGGGGCTGGCGAAAAACTTGCGGCGGATCATCGCCAGGTAACGTGCCCCCGCTTGCACATTATTGTCGAGCGTCTCGATATTGTTGACCCCCACCCGTTGGGCCGCCGACGGCGTGATCTGCATCAGGCCGGTAGGGCCGCCGCTGTTGCGTGCGCCTGGGTCCAGGGAAGACTCCTTGAACGCCAACGCCGCCAGGTTCAGCCAGTCCATACCTTGCTCACGTGCATGTTTTTGCAGGACCGGGCGCAGTTTTTCCAGGCGCTGGCGGTCAGCCCGCGCCAACGGGTTACGGACCTGGTAGAGGCGTCGATAGATACGCTGGAATGCCACATCCTGGTCGGAAGGCGTGTGATAGGTCTTGAGAAACCGATCAATGCTGGCGCGCAGCATCGAGGCATCCTGGCGCACAAACCAGAACTCGTCGCCCGGCTCGCTGATCACCACCTGCTTGTCAAAGCGCAACTTGGGCAGAATTTTCGACCAGCGTTGGGCAATGGGTTTTTCCACGATCGTCAGGTGAAAAATCCCGGCCTGCACCATCTCCAGGACGTCTTCCACCGCCAGGCTGGGGTCAACCCATTCGACTTTCACGGGGGGGCGCTTGTGCAGAGCCAGTTTTTGATTGACCTGACTGATGGCATCCGCCGCCGCACTGCCCGTGGTCAGCGTCAGCGTGCGACCTGACAGTTGCTCCAGCCTGGTAAAGCGTCGTTCACCCTTGACGCCCACCAGCCACAACGGCACATCGCTGACAATCGGGTCGCTGGCGCTGACCTTGTGCACGCCCTTCACGTCCAGCAACTCACCGGGCGCCACCAGGTCGCCCTCGCCACGGGCCAGCGCGCCGAGTAACTGGTCCTTGGCCTTGGGGATGATCTTGAGATTGATGGCCTGCCCATCACGGGCATGGCCATTGAGGTACTGCTCGAAGGCACGCAACCGATGGTATTCGACACCGATGGCCTGGCCCTGCACTTCACCGGAACTGTTGCGGCTCTGGTTGACCAATACGCGCAGAGTGCGGCTGGAGCGAATTTGCGCGAGGTCGCGGACCTTGCCGGGCTTGGCCACTTGCAGCGGCCCATCCAGACGTGCGACCGCCGCCATGGGCAGCAGCAACGTCAGGCACAACATAAGCAACGCCGAGGGTCGGATCATCCGCTCTCCGAAAAGAAAACTGGCCAGCACCTTCGCGAATAACGACGTGCTGGTGGTCAGAAACAGAGCGCTTTATGCGCTGGCAAGGCGTGCAACGGCGCCACGGTGGTAGGCAATCGGCCCACCACAATGTCGCTTGCGACGTTCAAAGACAGCGTTAACGCGTTGTAGTTCTTGGTTTTTCTTATCAATCTACAGCTCTGATATGCTTTCCGGCCGCAGGCGGAGATAGCACCATGCAACTCATTGATATTGGCGTCAACCTGACCAACCCCAGTTTCGACGAGAGGCACACGGCCGTTCTCGAACGCGCTTACGCCGCTGGCGTGCAGCAATTGGTACTCACCGGCACCAGCGTCGAGGGCAGCGAACAGGCCCTGCAACTGTGTGTAAAGCTCGACGAAAGCGGCCAGCGCCTGTTCAGCACCGCCGGTATTCACCCTCACTCTGCCAGCGACTGGAACAGCGACAGCGCCCAACGCCTGCGCAGCTTGCTGGGCGACAGCCGAGTGCGCGCCGTGGGTGAATGCGGGCTGGATTTCAACCGGGACTTCTCCCCTCGCCCCCAGCAGGAAAAAGTCCTCGAAGAACACCTCGCCCTGGCCGTCGAGCTGCAACTGCCGGTGTTTCTCCATGAGCGCGATGCCAACCAGCGTCTGCTGGAGATCCTCAAGGACTACCGCGACCACCTGCCAGCCGCCGTGGTGCACTGCTTCACTGGCGAACAGGCAGCACTGTTCAGCTACCTGGACCTGGATTTGCACATTGGCATCACGGGTTGGATCTGCGACGAACGCCGTGGCACCCACCTGCATTCACTGGTCAGGGATATTCCCCGAGGCCGTCTGATGCTGGAAAGCGATGCGCCCTATCTGCTACCACGCACCCTGCGCCCCAAGCCGAAGAATGGTCGCAATGAACCGGCTTACCTGCCCGAAGTACTGCGCGAAGTGGCCTTGCACCGTAACGAAACAATGGAAGACCTGGCGCTGCACAGCACCGCGTGCGCCCGGCGCTTTTTCGGCTTGCCTGCCATCGATTGATGCGGCGCATTGACCCATATCAAAAGCGCTGTTCTGAATAGCGGCACAATAATGGCACCTTGCCAATACCGTTTCCGCTATCAGAGAAAACCTTCCATGGGTGCCTGGCTTAGCAATATCTCGCTCAAATACAAATTCTGGGCCGTCAATGCGGTCGCCTTCATCACCACCCTGCTGCTGGTGCTGTACGCGGTACAGCTGGAACAACAGGCGCGTAGCCAGGCGTCACAGGCATCGGCCCAGGCTCAGGGACGCTTGCTAAGCGCCTGGCCAGCCGACAGAACCTTGCCCACTGGTGAGCACTGGCTCGCATTTTCCAAAGGCCAGATCCCCCAGGACCTGCCCGCCCTGAACACTGCCAACGGCTGGACTGAACTCAACCCTATGCCGTTGTTCGGTGAAAACCCGCTGATCGGCGCCGAGGTGATCAGCCGGGCCGACGGCCAGCAGGTCGCAGTCCTCGCCTACGCGCCGAGCCTGAGCCAGGTGTTCAGTGAACGCTTCGCCAATTACGCCGTTGCCGTGGCAGTCCTGATGCTGGCCATGCTCGGCGCCTCGCAGTTGTTGATCCGCTTCCTGCTCAGTCAGCTCAACACCCTCAAGGATGTAATGCTGCACGTTGAAAAAACTGGTGACCTGTCGGCGCGGGTGCCGTTGGCCTGCAAGGATGAAGTCGGCCAGATGGCCAGCGCCTTCAACGCCATGCAAGCCGGTTACCAGCGCGTGGTCAATACCGTGGCACGCACCGCCCGGCAACTGGACGACGGCGCCGCACGCCTGGCCAGCAGCATGAACGAGGTGCAACACGGCATGCTGGGCCAGCAAAGCGAAACCGACCAGGCCGCCACCGCCATCAACGAAATGACCGCCACCGTCTACCACATCGCCCAGCACGCGGGCGCCACCCGTGACTTGTCGCAGTCCGCCGACACCCTCGCCGGCAGCGGCCAGGCAGTGGTCACCCGGGTACAGCATTCGATCGCCGGGCTGTCCAGTGGGGTACAGCAGACCGCCGAAATGATCCAGAAACTGGCCGAAGACAGCCAGAAAATCAACGGCGTGGTCGGTGTGATCCACAGCATCGCCGAACAGACCAACCTGCTTGCCCTCAATGCCGCCATCGAAGCCGCCCGCGCCGGGGAAATGGGTCGCGGTTTCGCGGTAGTCGCCGACGAAGTGCGCAACCTGGCCAAGCGTGTGCAAAGCTCCACCGACGAAATCACTCGCATGGTCTCGGCGCTGCAAGCCGGCACCCGCGACGCCGTGGACTTCATGCAGGAAAGCTCATTCAAGGCCGATGACTGCGTCCAGCAGGCCCAGGAAGCTGGTGTGGCCTTGGCTGAAATCACCGGGGCCGTGGCACAGATGCGCGAAAGCAACACCCAGATCGCCGTGGCCGCCGAGCAGCAAAGCCATGTTGCCGAAGAGATGAACCGCGCCGTGGTGAGCATTCGCGATGTGACCGAAAACACCGTACATCAAACCGTGGCATCGGCGACTACCAGCAATGAACTGGCGACGTTGGCCGGGGAGTTGAGCAAGGCGATTGGGCAGTTGAAGTTGTAAGACTGTTCCAGCTGTAATCCGACTCCTACGACCAAGCCTCGGTTTAACTGAAGTTAAGACGAAATTTCCTCGCTATTTTCGCGCATAACGCCGACTTCTTTTACCTGACAACCGCTGCAAAGTCCCTCGCCTGATCAAACAGTGCGAGGGATTGCAGATGCTGGTGTTCGTTAGAGCCCTGATGAATGGGACTGTCTCTTGATCTCGGTGCTGGCCAACCTGATGCTGGTGCCGATGGATCCCGAAGCGCCGAAGGTTGAGCGCGTATTCGCGGACTTCCGCACCTGCCTGAATACCTTTGATAAGTGGACCGACAGCTTTTTAAGTGGTTCGGCACTTAGCGTGGAGCAGGTGTTCAAGGTTGGGGAAGACGTCGCACTGGTCGCGCCGATCTCTTCCGACAAACCCAGCCGCACCGTCGCTCAATGCAAAGCCCAGGGTGGGCTGACGCTGGTGCATCTGTTCGAAAGCACGCAGTTCGTGCCTATCGGCAACACGCCCGTGAGGCTGCAAGCCGTTGCACAGGACGGCAGCCCGGTAGGCGCGCCACTGCATCGGACCATTGGCCCCAGCGGCATTCTTGAAGTCAGCGACTGTAGCCGCGACCAACAGTACGAAATCACCTTTTATCCCACTGTTTCCAAGGTTCACGTCCAGGCGCTGTATGCGTCCTATGAGTCTGTGATCGCCGGGCTGGAAACGGATTTGCGCACGGCATGGGCCGAGCACTTCAAGCCTCGATGGGCAGACTTTGCCAAAGCGCCGGCTTACAAGCGCAGTGCCTTACAGGGCGTGGCCTTTGCTGCCGGGCTGGGCAACGCGCTTTATAACCTGTGGGACAACATCACCGAGCTGTACGACCTGCTCGCCAACCTCAAGACCAACAGCGAAACGTTGCTGAAATACCTGTCCGAGGCCGAGCTGAATGCGCTGCTCAAGCTGGGCAAAGACACGCTGTCCAAGGGGTTGCTGGTACTCAGTGATGAGCCGCTGTTGTTCATCTATCTATCGGCACTGGTGGCCTGGATACGCATGCTGCCGCCGCCCGACATATATGAACTGCTGGGTGAAATCACCGGCGAAGTGCTGATCAACTTGCTGCTGATCTGGGCCACGCGAGGCATTGGGGTGCAGCTGCGCCTGGGTGCTCAGATGCTTAGTGGCGTCAAGTCCGGGCGGGCGCGGGCGTTGTTGGAATTGCTGGCCAAGCAGGTGGCGGGGCCTCGGCTGGAGCCCCATGTGGAGGCCGCAAAGCCGGTGTTGCTGAGCAGTGCGGCGACGCCGGTCAAGGCGGTGCCAGTGGTGCCGTTGAAGGCAGGCGACACGCTGGTTTCGAACCCGGTGTCGATGGTGCGCGGCAAGACCCAGCGCACCACGTTGGTTCGTCAGGAGCCTGTCGATGATGTGCCGGCTGTGGCGTCGAACCCGAAGGGGGATGCGGCGGCGCCAGCGGATAAAACCGTCACCCACGGTTGCCCGGTGTCGATGGTCACCGGCGAGGAATTGCTGACCCTTACCGACGGCGCGCTGGATGGGATCTTGCCGTTTGAGTGGACGCGGCTGTACCGCACCAGTGCGGTGGAAGTCGAGTGTGGGTTGGGGTTTGGCTGGAGCCATGCGCTGGCTCATCGGCTGGTGGTGTCGGGCGATTCGGTGGTGTGGACCGACCATGAGAACCGCTCGACTACCCTGCCCTTGCCCACCGTTTCTCGGCCGGCGATCACCAATAGCCTGGCCGAAGCGGCGATCTATTTGGGAGCCTCGCCTGATGAACTGGTGCTGGCCCAAGCCTCGCGTTTCTACCACTTCCGCGACGGTGTGCTGACAACCATCAGCGATGCGTATGACAACCGGCTGCGCCTTTGCCGGGATCGTTCTGGGCGGATTGAACGGCTGGATAACGGCGCGGGGCGCTCGTTGCTGTTGCGTTATGAGCTGGATCGCATTGTCGCGGTGGACTACCAGGTGCATCGCGCCAAAGGGCGTGAGCCCTACGTTTGGGAAACCGAGCAGAACATCGTTTCCTACGCCTATGACGAAGCTGGCCGACTGGTGTGTGCGACCAATGCCGTCGGTGAAAGCGAGCGTTATCGGTACGACGATCAGCACGTCATTCTCGAGCGGCAGTTGGCCGGAGGCGCGAGTTTCTATTGGGAATGGGAACACGCGGGCAAGGCGGCGCGCTGCGTTCGGCATTGGGCGAGTTTTTCGCAGATGGACACGCGCTATGCCTGGGGCGATGACGGGCGTGTCACGGTGCATAACGCCGATGGTAGCCAGGAGGTGTATGTCCATGACCAGCGGGCGCGGCTGGTGCAGAGGATTGATCCGGACGGCGCCACGCACTTTAAATCCTACGACGACCAGGGCCGGCTGACCGTCGAGCAAGACCCGATGGGCGCGGTGACGGCCTATCAGTACGACGATGCCGGGCGCTTGGTCGCGCTGTTTCCGGGGGATGATGAGCCAACGTCCTACGAGCATGACAACGGTTTTGTACGGGTTGTCAGGCGTGGGGAGGCGGTCTGGAAGTATGAGCGTAATGAGCAAGGCGATGTTACGCGTAGGACCGATCCCGATGGAGAGGTTACTGACTACAGCTACAACAAGCACGGGCAACTGACTGGAGTTTGGTACCCGGATCACAGTTGCCATCGACTGGTGTGGAACGAACGTGGGCAGTTGCTTGAGGAGCAATTGCCCAATGGTGGGATCAAGCGTTATCGCTATGACGATCTGGGGCGGCAAGTTGCCTGTGAGGATGAGCATGGTGCGCTGACGCAATATCACTGGGACTGCGTCGGCAGGTTGATTCGTCTTGTATTGCCAGGCGGTGGTTGTAGGGAATTCAGCTACAACCCCTACGGCAAAATCATCGCCGAACGCGACGAACTCGGCCACGTCACCCGCTACGAATACGCCGATGGCCTGCACCTGATCAGCCGCCGCCTCAACGCCGACGGCACCCAGGTCAAGTACCGCTACGACAACGCTCGGCTATTGCTCACCGAGATCGAAAACGAAGCCGGCGAAACCTACCAACTCGACTACCACCCCAACGGCCTGATCCGCCAGGAAACCGGCTTCGACGGCCAGCGCACCGCCTACGCCTACGACCTCAACGGCAACCTGCTGGAGAAGACCGAATACGGCGACGATAACAGTCAGCTAATCACCCGCTACGAGCGCGACCACGCCGGGCGCCTCGTCCGAAAAACCCTGCCCGATGCCAGCGTTGTCGACTATGCCTACGACCGCCAGGGCAACCTCCTTAGCGTCGAGGACGGCCACTGGGCGCTGGCCTACGAATACGACCGCCAAAACCGCCTCACCGCCGAACACCAGGGCTGGGGCACCCTGCGCTACGGCTACGACGCCTGCGGGCAACTGAAAAACCTGTGTCTGCCGGACAACAACCGCCTCACCTTCACCCACGAAAAAGGCGGCCACCTCGCTACCGTCGAGCTCAACGGTGAAGTACTCACCTCACATCTATTCAAGAGCGGCCGAGAACATCAGCGCCAGCAAGGCCAACTGCTCAGCCACTACCACTACGACGACCAGAATCGTCTGCACGCCCACGCCGTTACGCAGCAGCAAAACTACCTCTACCAACGCCAATACGACTACGACAAAAGCGGCAACCTCACCCGCCTGCTCGACACTCGCAAAGGCGAACACCTTTACCGCTACGACCCGCTAAACCGCCTGACCCGCGCCGACCACTCCCAGGACGTACAGGAACGCTTCGCCCACAACCCGGCCGGCAACCTGCTGATGCAAGACCGCCCCGGCCCGGACATCGTCGCGGCGAATCGTCTGATGATCCAAGGCGACCGCCATTACGACTACGACGCCTTCGGCAACCTCATCCGCGAACGACGCGGCAAGGGCCAGCAACTCGTTACTGAGTACCGCTACGACTGCCAGCATCGGTTAATCGGCATCACAAAACCGAACGGCGAAACCGCCAGCTATCGCTATGACCCGTTTGGGCGGCGTGTCAGCAAAACCGTGGAGGGCAAAACCACGGAATTTTTCTGGCAAGGCGACAAGCTGATAGCCGAACACCATGCAGAGCGCCATCGCAGCTATCTCTACGAGCCCGACAGCTTCCGCCCCTTGGCCCTGTTGGAAGGTTTCGGCCCAAAAGAAACCAAGCCCTACCACTACCAACTCGACCACCTCGGCACCCCGCAGGAACTGACCGACACCGAAGGCGAAATCGTCTGGTCCGCCCACTACCGCGCCTACGGCCAGATCGCCCGGCTCGACGTGGGCAAAGTCGACAATCCACTGCGGTTTCAAGGGCAGTATTTCGATGCGGAAAGCGGACTGCACTACAACCGCCATCGCTACTACAATCCGGATATTGGTCGCTACCTGACGCCGGATCCGGTGAAGTTGGCGGGTGGGATCAACGGGTACCAATATGTGCCCAACCCTACGGGGTGGGTTGATCCTCTAGGGTTGAGCGCAAATTGTCCTGGCTCAGGAAAGAAAAAACCGATCTGCTCTTTGCCTGCAGAACCGGATATACCTGATGTCTCTCGTAAAGGGGCGTTCAGGCAAGCAAAAAGGGATGCCAATGTACCTATGACTCAAAACCCCGATGTGATGACACACCCGAACTCAGGAAGAACGACACAGTACAAAATAGAAAAAATGACTGATTTGAATGATGACAATATATTGGATGAAAGCGGTAGAACCATAAATTCAAGGGTTTATCAATTCACGAGAGCAGACGGCTCGAAGGTTCTTATTCAGGACCATTCTGCCGGGCATAAATTCGGCAGACCAGACGGCATAGGTGACCAAAAAGCGCATTTCAATTTGCGACCAATAGACAAGCCTCGAAACGGAACCGTAGACGGCGGCAAGGACCATTACAACTTTAGGAGAAGTCGATGAAATACTGGAACGAACTTGATCATAATATTTTTTTTGAAAAAATTTTTAGCACGCCTGTAGAAATCGGCCAAATTGCTCTTTTTTCTTTGCAAATAGAAAATGATCGACCTTCTGTGGGATTAGGATTCGACATACCCGAATTTCCAGATACTTTGCCAAAAAAATGGGAAGGGAAAGGCTATAACACCTGCAGAATGGGCATCGATTGCCATGGCATTCGCGAATTAAAAATACACAACATCCCCATTAAAGAGGTGTTTCTTGTTGATATCACTAAGCAAAATGATCTTTTTCATTTCCAAGCAAAGAATGAAAATTCTCTAATTGAATTCAAGGCTAAATTCATTTCACTTTGCGATCCGAATGTATACATAAATGGTCCAGACGATTATTTTTTCTAGATAGAGCAAAAATCGCATAATTACTATGAGCCCCATAGCCAGCCCCAATTCGCCACCTCGCCCACCTCAACCTAAACTCTGTTCAAGTTGTTTCAACGGACAGAGGATTCTCCACCATGGGCAAACGTCACCCCAATCTCCCCGCCTGGCAATGGCGTCAGTACCCACAGAACCATCAGCACCCAACCAACCTGGCGTTGCACCTGATTGCCGTGCCGCTGTTTATCGTCGGTTTCCTGCTGATCGTGTCGGGCGTGTTCAGCCTTAGCCTGGCCAGCTTCGCGGTCGGTGTCATTGGCATTGTCGCGGGCCTGGCGTTGCAGGGTCACGGCCATAGCCTGGAAGCCCAGGCCAGTGAGCCGTTCAGTGATCGCAAAGATGCGGTGCAGCGCCTGGTGGTCGAGCAGTTCGTGACCTTCCCGCGCTTTGTGCTCAGCGGTGGCTGGTGGCGCGCCTGGCGGCAGCGGCACCACCACTGACCGGCGGGTTCAGGCGAACACCACCACGGTCTGACGGCTGAGGGCGATCAACTCGCCGGTCGGGCTCCACAAGGCAGCGGCAGCGTGGCCATAGCCGTCGCGGGCGTGTTCGATATTGACGTGATACTGGCACCAGTCGAGCGTAGTCAGGTCTTGCAACGGCTGGATGAACTCGATGGTCCAGGTCAGGGTGCTGCCCGGCGCGGGCTTTTTCAGGTGTGGCAGCAACGCCGGTGGCCAGGCGTCGACCAGGGCGAGGATATGCGCCTCGGTCAGTGGCTCCTCTTTCACATCCCCCCGCAACCGTACCCAGCCGCCCATGTCGCGGGATTTATTGCCGGTAAACGGCAGGCCACCGACACTCCAGCGCATCGCCAGATGCCGCATGAATTCGGGGGTAACACCCTTGATATAGGGCAGTTCCTGGCACTCATCCCAATGTTTGAATACCGGTGGCGGCTCACTTGCCACGTCAATTTCGGAGGGGCGAGAGGCGCCAAAACTGGCCTGGACCAGGGTCGCCACTTCACCGTTCTGCACCACGCGCCCCAGCAACTGGCTGACCGCCTTGCCTTCGCGCAGCACTTCGACTTGATAGCTGGCAGTTACATCCGGCGCTACCGGGCCGACAAAGGTGATGGCCAGCGAGCGCAGCGGTCGGTCCGCCGGCACCTGGGCGCGCAGCGCCTCGTACTGCAAGGCAGCGACCAGCCCGCCAAAGGTGGCCCGGCCCTGGGCCCATTCGGCAGGGATGGTGACATCCAGCGGATTGCTACGGGCAGCGTCGAGCAAATCACTAAAGCGCATGGCGACCTCACATCAAGAAAATCGTGGAGGAATCTTAACCATCGAATTGCACAGGCACAGCGCCCATTCCGGCCAAAAACCGGACCGGTTTAAAAACACTCGGCGCTGAGCGTGTCCAGCACACGGTCGGCCTTGCCTTGCGCCTTGAGCATGGTGCGCTGCCACACTGCTACGCAGGGTTGCAGGTCTGGCTCATGGCCGGCCTGGGCCAGCCACTGCCAACAGTCATGCCAGTTACCCAGCGCACTCTGGGCCTTCTTCAAGTGCGACAGGGCGTTGGTGGGTAATTTGTCCAGCTCGGGATACGCCTCGGCGGCATAGCGCACACGTTTGATCAGCAACCGTAGCCGGTGGCGGTCATGATCGGGGTCCTTCAAGGCGCCATCGAGTGCCTGCCATTGCTTGGCCAGGCGTTTCTGGATGCGCGGGCGCAAGCCCTTGAGCAGTTTCTGATGCTGGGACGCGCGGATAAACCGTGGGAACGCATCCAGAATCAGCAGCAAGTGCGCCAACTCCGGGCTTTGCGCCACCTGGCGATAAGCCTCGGGCTGCAGACGCAGGCGTCGATCAGCCGCGTCGTGATGACCGTGCTGATGCAAATACGCCGCCAGCACCTCTCGGTCGCGTAGCGGCGTAGTCAGTTGGCCAACCGTGCTGGCGGCCAATTCAAGCTGTTCGACACCGGGCAGCCCGCGCAAAGGGCGCAACAGGCTGCGCAGGCGGCGTACCGTTGTGCGCAAATCATGCAAGGCTTCATCGTCAGTGACGGCGGCGAGGCGAGCCTGGCAGCTCAGTAACCCTACTTCCAGGCCAATGACCTGAGCGACTAACTGATTGACCAACGCTGACATCCTGCCCTCACTTTCCGATGAAAAATCCTATCCGCCCTGGGTTATCGCCCGGCGCGAGACTCACGAATGTAGAACCGCGCCTTTTCGGCCTTGTTGGAGCAACCCTCGAACGCTTCAAACTGCTGCTGAGTCTTGGCGCCAGTCAACAGCGACAAAGCCTTGGAGTAGCTGACAGTGCCAGCAAAACCTTCGGCCTTGGCCAGGTCCAGCTCTTTCCAGGCGGCGTCCAATTGCGAGCCACAGCTGTCGCGATACGCGGTTTTCCCGGCACAGCCAGCCAAGGCCAACACGATCACAGGCACACAGATCCAGGCTTTCATTGATGACACCTCAAATATACAAATTCAGTCGTAGCCTGTAGACGTTGCCTACAGGGAAAAGTGCCTTGTCCTTAGCCTGAAATCAGTAGTACCTATTGCCAGAGCATACCCGAGGCTGATCGCCAGCCTGGAAAAATATTGCGCGCTGTCAGCAAGGATTGAAGCAGGCCCCTTGATGGGTGCATTGTGGGCCCCTGTTTTGCGAAGGATCTGGCCATGAAGAAACGTGTTGCCTTAGTGCTGGGCTCCGGTGGGGCCAGGGGCTACGCCCATATCGGGGTGATCGAAGAAATCGAACGACGCGGCTATGACATCGCCTGTATCGCCGGCTGTTCCATGGGCGCCGTGGTGGGTGGAATCTACGCCGCCGGCAAGCTCGACGAGTACCGCAACTGGATCGAAAGCCTGGACTACCTCGACGTATTGCGCCTGGTAGATGTGAGCTTTCGCCTGGGAGCGATTCGCGGTGAGAAGGTGTTCGGGCAAATCCGCAAGATTGTCGGCGATATCAATATCGAGGAGCTGCGCATCCCCTACACTGCCGTCGCCACCGACCTCACCAACCAACAGGAGATCTGGTTCCAGGAAGGCTGCCTGCACCAGGCGATGCGCGCCTCGGCGGCCATCCCCAGCCTGTTCACACCGGTGATGCAGGGCAACCGCATGCTGGTGGACGGCGGCCTGCTCAACCCTCTGCCCATCGTTCCGGTGGTGTCGAGCCATTGCGACTTGATCATTGCGGTCAACCTCAATGCCACCAACCAGAAACACTACCAATTGCCGGTGATTCCGCGCCCGCCGGCGTTCAAGAGCCGCTTCAACAGCCTGGCCAAGTCACTGGGCTCCCACCTGCCATTTCGCCGCAAGCAGGCCGAGCAGTTGATGAAGCTGGAACAAGAAGCCTTGCAGGCCCAGGCCGCCGAAATCAACCCGTGGCTGGAGTCTGCCGAACCCGAAGCCCAGCAACCTGCCGCGGCGCCCGAGAAAGCCGGTGCACCGAAGTCGGCCACCGGCTCGTTCATCATCGACAACGTCGGGCCTGCCTCGTTGCTGGACCTGATCAACCAGAGTTTCGAGGTGATGCAAACCTCATTGGCACAGTACAAGATCGCTGGGTATCCGCCCGATGTGCTGATCAACGTGCCAAAGCGGGTGTGCCGCTTTTTCGAGTTCTATAAAGCGCCGGAATTGATCGCTTTGGGGCGGGAGATTGCCAGTGATACGTTGGATCGGTATGAGAGTGAGCAGAGTTGAGCGTGTAAGTGTTGCGGATGGCCTCATCGCGGGCAAGCCTGAACTGGCCTAATGCTCCCGGACACCTCTTAAGGGCGATATGATTCGCCCAATCAGGAGGTTTCCATGCAAGAGCGAAAGACCTACACCCGCGAGTTCAAGCAACGTGCTGCAAGCATGGTTCTTGATGATAATTGCTCAGTTCCCGACGTATGTGCATCGATGGAAGTTGGCCCTACGGCTCTGCGCCGCTGGGTTGATCAGGTTCGTAAAGAACGCCTGAAAGGGCAGCCAGTGGTTGGTACCAAGGCAATCAGCGAAGAACAGCGAGAGCTGCAGCAGCTGCGAGCCAAGATCAAGCGTCTGGAGACCGAGGCTGAAATCTTAAAAAAGGCTACGGCTCTCTTGATGTCGGATCCCGATCGTTTTTCCTGATCGAGGAACTGAGAGAGTCGAGTTCATATCCGACCTGCCTGCTTTGCAGTGCGCTGGGCGTTTCCCGTAGCGCGTTTTATGACTGGCTTAAGCGTCGCTCAGCGCCGAATACCAAGCGTGACGCACTCAGAGCAAAAGTCGTGCAACTGCATGACGAAAGCCGGGGAAGTTCAGGCGCGCGGATGATCTCTCAGCACTTGAAGGCCCAGCAGATCAAGGTGGGACGGCATCTGGCCGGAAAACTCATGGCGGAGGCAAATCTGGCCAGCAGGCAGCGCCGCCGCCATCAGTATCGCTCTAGAGGAGTCGAAGCATTTGTGGCCAAGAACTTGCTCGAGCGTAACTTCGAGCCAGCCGCAATTAATCAGGTCTGGTGCGGCGACGTTACCAGCCTGATGGTTGGTAAACGCTGGTATCACTTGGCAGCGGTCATTGATCTGTTCGCCCGCCGAATCATTGGCTGGGCGTTTTCCCTGATCAATGACGCCGACCTGGTTAGCAAGGCGCTGAGAATGGCGGTGGAGGTTCGAGGCAAACATGCAGGCTTGATCTTTCATTCGGATCAAGGCTGCCAATACACCAGCCAGCGCTTTCAGTCTGAGCTGCTGGAACATGGGATAACGCAAAGCATGAGCCGCAGGGGGCAGTGCTGGGACAACGCGCCAACAGAGCGTTTCTTCGGGACGCTCAAGTCAGAGTGGGTGCCCACCAAGGGTTATACGACAGTTGAAGAAGCCAGGCAGGATATGACCAGCTTCTTCATGCGATACAATCGAATCAGGCTCCACAGCTACAACAACTACCTGTCGCCAATAGCCATGGAGCAAAAAGCGGCATAAACACCGTAATCGGTGTCCGGGATTACTTGACCAGTTCAGCCCGGCTCCCACAGGGAAATGCATTTCAGCTGTGGGAGCTGGCTTGCCTGCGATGGCGCCAGCACAGGCACCAAACGCTCAGGCACTTAGCAACCGATACCCCACCCCCGCCTCAGTCACGATAAACCGTGGCTGGGTCGGGTCATCCGCCAGCTTCTGGCGCAAGTGCCCCACCACGATCCGCAGGTAGTGGCTGTCCTCGGTATGGGTTGGCCCCCAGATGTCCTTGAGCAGTTGCTGTTGGGTAATCACCCGCCCCGGGTGGCGTGCCAACTGCGCCAGCACTGCGTATTCCTTGCGGGTCAGCGCCACTTCGGCACCGTCCAGCAAAACGCGGCGATAGGCCAGGTCGACCGTCAGCGGGCCAAAACTCAAGGCGGCTTCCTGAGCCTCTCCGGCCGGTGCCTGGCGCAACAGCGCACGCACCCGGGCAAGAAACTCCTGGATGCCGAACGGTTTGGTCACGTAGTCATTGGCGCCACCGTCGAGGGCCTCGACCTTCTGACCTTCGCTGGCCCGCACCGACAGCACCAGCACCGGCACGCTCGACCACTCGCGAAACTCGCGCAGCACCTGTTGGCCGTCCATGTCGGGCAGGCCCAGGTCGAGTACCAGCAGATCCGGTTTGCTCAAGGCCGCCTGCGCCAGGCCTTCGTTGCCGGTGCCGGCTTCGATTACCTTATAGCCTTGGGAAGCCAGGCTGATGCGCAGGAATTTGCGGATCTGCGGTTCGTCATCAATGACAAGAATCGTCGCGGTCTGGCTCATGGTGTCTCATTAAAACCCATTAAAAAAATCACCCTCTGTAGGAGTGAGCCTGCTCGCGAAAAACCTCTAGGCAACGCGTGCATTCAGGAAGCCATCATTATCGTTAACGACCTTCGCGAGCAAGCTCGCTCCTACGAGGTTTACTCCAGGGCAGGTTGTGTGGGCAGCGGTAAAAACAAGGTGATGCAGGTGCCCCGCCCGTCAATGCCATCGGCTACGCTGATATGCCCACCGTGCGCACCGACCATGCCCTGGCAGATCGCCAAGCCGAGGCCGGTGCCCTGCCCGCCTCGATCACCGCGGGCAGCGGTGTAGAACATGTCGAAGATCTTCGCACGCTCCTCCTCGGGAATGCCTGGCCCTTCATCCGCTACGGCAAAAAACAACTGCTCATCCTGCACGCCCGCGCGCAACTGCAAGCGGCCCTGGGGCGGCGAAAACCGTGCGGCGTTTTCCAACACATTGACCAGGGCCTGCTCAATCAGCGCCGCATGCACATACAACAAGGGCAGTTCCGGCGGCACATCGGTGCTCATCTGCAACGGCGCCAGCACGGCGCGCAATCGCCCAAGGGCACTGCCGACAATATCGCCGGGCGACACCCAATCGCGTGCCAGTTTCAGCGCACCGTGGCCCAGGCGTGTCATGTCCAGCAGATTCTGGATATAACGGTCGAGGCGCTCGGCCTCGTCGCGAGTGCCTTCGAGCAATTCGCGGCGATCCTCCAGGGGGATGGCTTCACCCAGGGCCAGCAGGCTGTCGATGCTGCCGCGCATGGAGGTCAATGGCGTGCGCAAGTCGTGGGACACCGACGCGAGCAAAGCGCTGCGCAGTTGTTCGGTTTCGCCGTGCAGGCGCGCCGATTCCAACTCCTGCCCCAATTGTGCCCGCGCCAGTGCCTGGGCCAGCGGTTGGCTCAACGCGGTGAGCAAGCGTCGACGTTGCCCGCTCAATTCCAGGCCAGGCTTGGCACTGACACCCAGCAACCCCAAGGGCCCCTCTTCACCCGACAGCGGCCACCACCACCAACGCCCAAACGGCAAGGTGCCGGTGCCCATGCCGGCCGGCTGATCATGCTGCCAGGCCCAATCGGCGGCGGCGCGTTCAGCTTCGGTGAGGGTCAACGGGCCACCGGTCTCGACCTTCCAGCCGCCCTGTCCATCGCGATTGACCAGGCACAGATCGAGCTCGTTCCAACCTTGCAGATGGTGGGCGGCGGCACTGATGACAGCTTGGCGGTCGGTGGCAGCGGTGAGCTTGCGCGACAGGTCGAGCAGTTCGCTGGTTTCTTCCTGGGTATCGCGCAACGCCTGCAGCTGGCGGCGCTGGCGTGCGGCGAGGTTGCCGGTCAACGCTGCCATCAGCAGGAAGAACAACAGGGTCAACACGTCTTCTTCGCGCTGGATGGCGAAGGAAAAATTCGGCGGAATAAACAGAAAATCGTAAGTCAAAAACGACAGTGCCGCACACACCAGGGACGGCCCCAGGCTGCTGCGCACCGCCACCAACAGCACGGCGGCAAGAAACACCAGCGAGATGTTCGGCAGCGCCAACGCACTGGACACGGCCCAGGCCACTGCGGCAGCGGCGAGGGTCGCCACCACCGCCAAGGCGTAATCGAACCACACCAACCCGCGCATCTCCGGCAGGCGTGGCGGTGCAGGCATGTCATCGCTGTCGAGGACGTTGATTTCCAAGCCGCGGGCATTGCGCAACAGGCGTGCCGCCAAGCCGCCACCGAACAGGCGCCGCCGCCAGCGCATCCGTGACTGCCCCACCAGCACTAAACTGGCACGGCGTTCGGCGGCGTGCTGGATCAGGGTCTTGGCCACTTCCCCGGCGCGCAGCAACACCACTTCCCCGCCCAGCCGCTCTGCCAGTTGCTGGGCGTTTTGCAGGCGCAGGCGCGATTGCTCATCCCGCGCACGGCCGTTGTCGATGTGCACCAGGCTCCAGGGCAAATGCCGACGCTGGGCCACGCGGCAGGCATGGCGCACCAGTCGTTCGGCTTGCGCATCGCCATCCACACCGACCAACAGGCGCCCACGCACTGCCGGCGCGGCCTGACCGAGTTGGCGGTAGCCCTGGGCCAGGTCATCGTCGACGTGGGCGGCGGCAGTTTGCATGGCCAGCTCGCGCAGGGCCATGAGGTTGGTCTGGGTGAAAAACGCATCGATGGCCGCACGCGCCTGCTCCGGCACATACACCTTGCCGTCACGCAGACGCTCAAGCAGCTCGCGGGATGGCAAGTCGATCAGCAGCAGTTCGTCGGCCTCTTGCAGCACCCAGTCCGGCAAGGTTTCGCGCACTTGCACGCCAGTGATGCCACGCACCTGGTCATTGAGGCTTTCCAGGTGCTGGACGTTGACCGTGGTGAATACGTTGATGCCGGCCGCGAGCAGTTCCTGGATGTCTTGCCAGCGTTTTTCATGACGGCTGCCAGGGGCGTTGCTGTGGGCCAGTTCATCGACCAGCACCAGTTTTGGCTTGGCGGCGAGCAGGCCGTCGAGGTCCATTTCTTCGAGCATCACGCCACGGTATTCGCTGCGCAACAACGGTTGTTGCGGCAGGCCGCTGAGCAAGGCTTCGGTCTCGGCGCGGCCATGGGTTTCGACCACCCCAGCGATCAGGCGCACGCCTTGGCGCAGTTGGGTATGGGCCGCCTGGAGCATGGCGTAGGTCTTGCCGACACCGGGCGCGGCGCCGAGGAAAACTTTGAGCCGGCCACGGCCGTCCCGGGGCAGATCGGCTAACAGGGCATCGGCGCGGCCGGCGTCGCTCATGCTCGGGGGTTCCTTCAGGTATTGATAGAGAGTCTTCAAGGCCGCCATCGCGGGCAAGCCCGGCTCCCACAGTGGAATGCATTCCAAATGTGGGAGCCGGGCTTGCCCGCGATGGCGATCGCCTGGCTTACAAAGCTTCCAAAGCCATGTTCAAGGCCAGTACGTTTACTACAGGCGGGCCTACCAGAGGGCTTTCGATGTGCTCATCCAGCAACCTCTGCAAGGTCGACACCGGCATATTTCGCGCCGCCGCCACTCGCGCCAGTTGATAGGCAATCGCCTGCGGTGGCAAGTGTGGATCAAGGCCGCTGCCGGAGGTTGTCAGCGAGGCCAGTGGCACCGGGCCCTGGCCAGGCACTGACTGTTTGCCGGCATCCTCGAATATGCGTGTCGCCAAGGCCGGATTGCTCGGGCCCAGGTTACTGGCACTGCTGGACACTGTGGCAAAAGCACCGGCTGACGGGCGTGGGTGAAACCAGCTGTCGCCGGTAAAGTCCTGGGCGATCAGACTGGAGCCGCGCACCTTGCCGCTGGCGTCGCGCACCAGGCTGCCATTGGCTTGATCGGGGAAGGCCACTTGGGCCACGCCAGTGACTACCAGCGGGTAGGCCACGCCGGTGATCAGGGTCATGAGTACCAGCAGGCTCAGGGCTGGGCGGATGATGTTGGACATTTCAGACTCCTCAATTCAGTGGTGCGGTGGGACGCGGAGCGTCCGGGGCGGCGGCGTTCCCACGCGGAGCGTGGGAACGATCAGCGGAGCGTGGGAACGATCAGGTCAGACCAAGTGCAGCGCGGTCAGCAGCATGTCAATGGCCTTGATCCCCACGAACGGCACCAACAATCCGCCCAGCCCGTAGATCAGCAGATTGCGCCGCAACAACGCCGCCGCACTCGCGGCCTGCACGCGCACGCCGCGCAGGGCCAACGGGATCAGCACCACGATAATCAGCGCGTTGAACACGATGGCCGAGAGGATCGCGCTCTGCGGGCTCTGCAAGTGCATGATGTTGAGCACGCCCAGTTGCGGGTAGATCGAGGCGAACAACGCCGGCAGGATCGCAAAGTACTTGGCCACGTCATTGGCGATGGAAAAGGTCGTCAGCGCGCCGCGAGTCACCAGCAACTCCTTGCCGATCTGCACCACGTCCAGCAGCTTGGTCGGGTCGCTGTCGAGGTCGACCATGTTGGCGGCTTCGCGCGCGGCCTGGGTGCCGTCGTTCATCGCCATGCCGACGTCAGCCTGGGCCAGCGCCGGGGCGTCGTTGGCGCCGTCGCCGCACATGGCAACCAGGCGACCATCGTTCTGCTCATGGCGAATACGCGCGAGTTTCTTCTCTGGCGTGGCTTCGGCCAGCACATCGTCCACACCCGCTTCAGCGGCAATCGCGGCGGCGGTCAACGGGTTGTCGCCAGTGACCATCACGGTGCGAATCCCCAACTTGCGCAACTCGGCAAAACGCTCACGGATACCTGGCTTGACCACGTCTTTGAGATGGACCGCCCCCAGCAACTTGCCATCGGCGCACACCAGCAAGGGCGTGCCGCCGCTTTGGGCGATCTTGTCGATTTCCCGCGACAACGCAGGCAGCAGGTCGCTGCGTTGCTGGCCGATAAACGCCAGCAGCGAGTCCACCGCGCCTTTACGGAACACACGGCCCTGATAGTCGACACCGGACAAACGGGTCTCGGCGCTGAAGGGTACGGCGGTCAACTCATCCAGGCTCGGCTCGGCCTGCGGGTGCAAGGCACGCAGGTATTCAACGATGGACTTGCCTTCCGCCGTGTCATCGGCCAGGGACGCCAGCAACGCGCCTTCGGCCAATTCGCGGCCACTGACGCCAGGCGCCGCGACCACAGCCGAACAGCGACGGTTACCAAAGGTGATGGTGCCAGTCTTGTCCAGCAGCAACACATGCACGTCCCCCGCCGCTTCCACCGCGCGGCCGGACTTGGCAATCACGTTGAGGCGTACCAGGCGGTCCATGCCGGCAATCCCGATGGCCGACAACAGGCCGCCAATGGTGGTGGGAATCAGCGTCACCAGCAGTGCGACCAGGAACACCAGCGGCAAGCTGCCATTGGCAAAGTGGGCGAACGGCTGCAGGGTCACGACCACCAGCAGAAAGATCAGGGTCAGGCCGATCAGCAGGATATCCAGCGCGACTTCGTTGGGGGTTTTCTGGCGTTTGGCGCCTTCCACCAGGGCGATCATGCGGTCCAGGGTGGACTCGCCCGGGTTGGCGGTGATGCGGATGAGCAGCCAGTCCGACACCAGCCGCGTGTTGCCGGTGACGGCCGAGCGGTCGCCGCCAGACTCGCGGATCACCGGGGCGGATTCGCCGGTGATCGCTGCTTCGTTGACTGCCGCAATACCTTCGACGACCTCGCCGTCACCGGGGATCATTTCCCCGGCGGCAACACGAACTACATCGCCTTTGCGCAGGCTGGTGGCCGGCACCACCTTGAAGCTGCCATCGGCTTCCTGGCGTCGGGCGCTCAAGCCTTCGCTGCCAGCCTTGAGGCTGTCGGCGCGGGCCTTTCCGCGGCCTTCGGCCAGGGCTTCGGCGAAGTTGGCGAACAGCACGGTGAACCACAGCCACACGGCGATTTGCACCGCTACAAAAGTGGGCACGGTGGTGTCGGGCACAAAGCACAACACGGTGGTGAGGATGGCGGTCAGCTCCACCACCAGCATCACTGGCGAGCGTTGCAGTTGACGTGGGTCCAGCTTGACGAACGCCTGGACCAGCGCCGGGCGCCACAGCGCCGAGATGGCGGTTTTGGCAGGCTCCAGGGGTTTGACCGGGGCCGCGTTTTTTGCAGGCATATTCATTTTCATATCCCTTAACTAGAAGCCCATGCTCAAGTGTTCAGCGATGGGGCCCAACGCCAGCGTCGGCAGGAAAGTCAGGCCGCCCACCAGCAAAATGGTCACGGTCAACAAGGTCACGAACAGCGCGCCATGGGTGGGGAAGCTGTTCTGGCCAATCGGTGCGGTCTTCTTCATCGCCAGGCTGCCGGCCAGGGCCAGTACCGGGAGGATGTAGCCAAAGCGGCCGATCAACATGCCCAGGCCGAGCATCAGGTTATGGAATGGGGTATTGGCGCCGAGGCCGGCAAACGCCGAACCGTTGTTGGCACTGGCCGAGGTATAGGCGTAGAGCAACTGGCTGAAGCCATGGGGGCCAGGGTTGCTGATGGCACCTGCCGGGCCGGGCAGGCTGGCGGCGATGGCACTCAAGACCAATACGCCGACCGGCATAACCAGCAGAGTCACCACCAGCAATTGCACTTCCTTGGCCTGGAGTTTCTTGCCCAGGTATTCGGGGGTGCGGCCGATCATCAAGCCGGCGAGGAACACCGCGATCAACACGTTGAGCAACATGCCGTACATACCGGCACCCACGCCGCCGAAGATCACTTCGCCGACCATCATGTTGACCAGCGCGACCATCCCACTCAGGGGGCTGAGGCTGTCCTGCATGCCATTGACCGAACCGTTGGACGCCGCAGTGGTGGTCACCGACCACAGCACGGTACCGGTGGTGCCGAAGCGTGTTTCCTTGCCTTCCAACGGTGCGGTTTGCTCCACCGCCGGGTTGTTCAGGGTTGGATTGGGCTGGTACTCGGACCACAGCGACGTCGCGCCGCCGATCAGGAACAACGCCAGCATGCACGCGAGGATCGCCCGGCTCTGACGCAGGTCTTTGACGTAATGGCCGAAGGTAAACACCAACGCTACCGGGATCAGGATGATCGAGGCCACTTCAAACAGGTTGGCCCAGGCTGTCGGGTCTTCAAACGGATGCGCCGAGTTCACGCCGAAGAAGCCACCGCCGTTGGTGCCCAGTTGCTTGATCGCAATCTGGCTGGCGGCCGGCCCCAGGGGAATCACCTGATCCACGCCTTGCAGCGTGACCGCATCAACATAGTGGGCGAAGGTTTGCGGTACGCCCTGCCACACCAGAAACAGCGCGAGCACCAGGCACAACGGCAGCAGGCCGTAGAGGGTGGCGCGGGTCATGTCGACCCAGAAGTTGCCCAGGGTCTGGGCAGATTTGCGTCCGATCCCACGGCACAAGGCGACCAGGACGGCGAGACCGGTCGCCGCACTGACGAAGTTCTGCACCGTGAGGCCGGCCATCTGACTTAGATAACTTAGGGACGCTTCGCCGCTATAGTTCTGCCAGTTGGTATTGGTCATGAAGCTGACGGCGGTGTTGAACGCCAGGGTCCATTCCTGGCCCGGCAGTTTTTGCGGGTTCAGTGGCAGGGAGCCCTGGAATAACAGGATCGAGAACAACAAAAAGAAGCCCGCCAGATTGAATGCGAGCAAGGCCAGCATGTATTTCTGCCAGCTCTGCTCCTGCTGCGCATCCACACCCGAGAGGCGATAACAGGCTTTCTCGACAGGCCCCAGTACCGGGGTGAGCCAAGTGCGCTGGCCTTCCATCACCTTGTAGTAGAACCGCCCCAAAAAGGGTGCCGGCACCAGTACCACGGCAAAGAAGGCGATGATCAGCCAATAGTCATAACTGTGCATAGCCCGCTCCTAGTTCCGATCCGCGCGTAACAGCGCAACCAGCAGATAAATGAACAGCGCCACGGCCAATAGCAGTGACACTCCGTCCAGAACGCTCATGGAAATTTCCCCGTCTTGCGGCGATTGCCGCGTGTGGGGGCATTGTCCGCAGGAGCGGTGTAAAGGAACGAGAGCGAGGCGCAGGGTGGGGCGTAAAGATGGCGTAAAGAGTGGGTTTATGCGGGGTTTACAGCGGGGTTTGCCGTGGCTGGGGGGGCCTCTTCGCGGGCAAGCCCGGCTCCCACATTCGACTGCGTTCTTTCAGTTAAAACTCGGTCAAGTGTGGGAGCGGGCTTGCCCGCGAAAGCGCCCGCCATGTCACCACCGCACTTATGTGGTGCAGCTCATGCCGCATTCAAACGCCCAACCGTCCCTTCGGCGACATAGGCATTGCTTTACGACATAGTTCTGAGGCTTGGCATAGCCACTGCAACACCTTGAATCATTCCAAACAGTTCAAGGAGCGCAGCACAATGAACACACAACTCAAACCCACCTTGGGCACCTTGCATCTATGGGGCATTGCCGTGGGGCTGGTGATCTCCGGCGAGTATTTCGGATGGAGCTACGGCTGGGGCGTCGCCGGTACCTTGGGCTTTCTGGTGACCTCGTTGATGGTCGCCGCGATGTACACCTGCTTTATCTTCAGCTTCACCGAACTGACTACTGCGATTCCCCACGCAGGAGGCCCCTTTGCCTACAGCCGTCGCGCCTTCGGTGAGAAAGGCGGCTTGATTGCCGGCCTGGCCACCTTGATCGAGTTCGTCTTCGCCCCGCCCGCGATAGCCCTGGCCATTGGTGCGTACCTGAACGTGCAGTTCCCGGCACTCGACCCCAAACACGCCGCCGTCGGCGCCTACATCGTGTTCATGGGCCTGAATATCCTCGGGGTGAAACTTGCCGCCACCTTCGAGTTGGTGGTCTGCGTACTTGCCGTCGCCGAACTGCTGGTGTTCATGGGCGTGGTCGCACCGGCGTTCAGCTTCAGCCACTTCGCCCTCAACGGCTGGGCCGGATCCGACACATTCGGTGCCCCGGCGATTGCCGGGATGTTTGCAGCCATCCCCTTCGCCATCTGGTTCTTCCTCGCCATCGAAGGCGCTGCCATGGCAGCCGAAGAAGCCAAGGACCCCAAGCGCACCATTCCAAAAGCCTACATCAGCGGCATCCTCACCCTGGTGATCCTGGCCATGGGCGTGATGTTCTTCGCAGGCGGCGTAGGCGACTGGCGCGCGCTGTCGAACATCAACGACCCACTGCCCCAAGCGATGAAAACCGTGGTGGGTGACAGCTCCGGCTGGTTGCACATGCTGGTATGGATTGGCCTGTTCGGCCTGGTGGCAAGCTTCCACGGCATCATCCTCGGCTACTCGCGCCAGTTCTTCGCCCTGGCCCGTGCCGGTTACCTGCCGTCTTTCCTGGCCAAACTCTCACGTTTCCATACACCGCACCGGGCCATCCTCGCCGGCGGCGTGGTGGGTATCGCCGCCATCTACAGCGACGGCCTGATCAACCTGGGCGGCATGACCCTGACCGCCGCGATGATTACCATGGCGGTGTTCGGTGCCATCGTCATGTACATCATGAGCATGCTCAGCCTGTTCAAACTGCGTAAGACCGAGCCGTTGCTGGAACGCACCTTCCGCGCGCCGGGCTACCCCATCGTGCCGGGTATTGCGCTGGTGCTGGCGGTGGTATGCCTGGTGGCAATGGCCTGGTTCAATGCCTTGATCGGGCTGATCTTCCTGGGCTTCATGGCGGTGGGCTTCATCTACTTCCAGCTGACCGCACAAGACCGTGTCGATGCGCCGGCAGATGCGATGTTGACCGGACAATAGCGCCTATGAGGCAGAACGGGCCTACACTGAACTACTCAGAAAGCCCATGACTCAAAGCAGTCATTACCGTGGGAAGCTTTCCCACGGACATCTGCCTCAAGGAGAGCCTTATGCCGTGGTATGCGTGGTTGATTATGGTAGTCGCGATCGGGTCGATCGTCGGAGGGCTGATGATGCTGCGCGACAGCGCCAACAAAGTCGAACTCACCGACGAACAACGCAAACGCGTGGCCGAGCGAAATGCGCAGGCGGACGCCAAGGATGCGCAAGACAGATAAAACGCGTGTAACCCCGTGGCGAGGGAGCTTGCTCCCGCTGGGCTGCGAAGCAGCCCCCCCTACTCCCAATCCGCCTTGGCAATATGCAACCCATGTTGCCCCTTATAGGCAGCACGCTCCGGCTGGCTCCAGCCACTGAGCAACTCATCCTCCAGCCTATAGATCTCAACCCCTAACGGACGACACACCGTCAGCGGGTCCTGCGCCTCCGGCCCCCACATCGGCAGCGACAGATCCCCGCCAGGGCACGTCGACAATGCACACAACAAATCAATCTCGGCAAAGAACTCCAGGTAATCGCCCTTCTGCGCCGGACAGGCCTTCATAAAGTACATGTCATCGTGATTGAGCCCGGTGCACTGGAAAATATTCAACACGTCATGCACATCGAACTCCGTCAGTCCGTGGGGCAATACCGCACGGGTCAGGTTCGAGTGGCAATGGTGATGAAAGTCCTCACCGGTCAACATACGGTTCACATAGGGGTCGCACCGCGTGCCCAACAAATCATGCAAACGCCCACCGTGCTCATCAATGCCGTAGCTGGCCAGGCTGTCATCGGTGATCGTGACCAAGGGCCTTAAAAAGGGCAGGTTCGACCACAACCGATCATGGGTGCTGACATGAGCGCCTTGCAGCTGACGAGTGCGCGCAGCCCACAAACGTTCGCGCGGATCGTTGGCGTTCCAGACATTAAAGTCCCCCACCTGCGGCCCCACCGGCGTGGTCACACGAAACACATGCCCGGCCGGCACCTTCCACGCCCTCCCCGTGCGGATCGGCACCTCGAACTGCTCGATCAACGTGCGCTGGGTTTTCTGATCACGAATACGCTCATAGAACGCCCTATCCACCTGCAATGCTGAGCCTTTGCTGACCTGGTACGCGGCCGGGTAGTCTTTGTACATGGGGCAATCCTCTATCAAGGGTGATCAAACAGGGCGAGGGAAAGGTGTTCTGAATCGTCCAGGTACAGGCTCATCGCCTCGCTGGCGGCCTGGGTTTGGTTGCGGGTTAGTAATGTGTATATCTCATGGTCACGCTCCAGCCAGGGCGACTGGAAACGCTGCTCGTCAGGCGCGGCGCAGAACACCAGACGCAACTGAGCAATCACCTGAGCGAAAAACTCGTCGAACAATGGGCTGCCCATCAAGGCGACGATCTGCTGGTGGAACATAAGACTGTGGGTGGCCACGGCTCGCCAATCTTCGCGCTCCCGGGCCAAGTGGGTGGCGTCAATGGCGCTTTGCATACGCGTCGATTGGACGTCCGTCAGCGGCCCGCTCTGGGCAATCGCCTGCAACTCCAGGGTGCGGCGGACGACAAAGAGGTCACGCACTTCCGCCCGCACCAAGCGCCGAACCATCACGCCCTTGTTGCGGACATAGCGAGTAAGGCCCTCCTGGCCCAGACGATGCAGCGCCTCGCGAATCGTATTGCGGGATGCGTTGTAGGCTTTGACCAGGTCCACCTCGATCAGCGGCATGCCTGGTAACAGCCGGCCGCCTATGATGTCGGCGCGGAGTTCCAGGGCGATTTGGTCGGCTAAAGATAAAGTGAGTGTCATCGTTACCTCAAGATTGTTGAACAATCACTAAGTAAGAGGTAACCACGTTTCGTGCCAATGCTGCCTGCGAATTACCAGGCGCTAGGTCCGATAAAGAAAAGGCCGGTCAATGACCGGCCTTCTGCGCTTTTATTACATCTTCAATCAATAACCAACCTGTCGCGATTCTTCTCCAGCAGTGCCTTGCCGATGCCTTTTACTTCCAGTAACTCATCCACCGCTGTAAACGGGCCGTTGCTTTCGCGATAGGCGATAATTGCCTTCGCCTTGGAAGCACCAATGCCGAATAGATCGCGACGCAGGGTCTCGGCGTCGGCGGCGTTGAGGTTGACCTTGGTGGATTGCTCGGTCTTGGTCATTTGGGTGGAGATGGAGGTTGGAGGTTCCGGCTTGATGGACGGCGCGGCAGTGGTGGCGACGGAGAGGCTGGTGAGGAAGGCGAAGATGAGGGACGAGATGTACAGGTTTTGCATTGGTGACGCTCCATGATATCGGTAAGAGAGAAAAGCAGCTTTCCAAAGCTGCTTTTCTAACTTAGGCGATGGGTGGAGGGTGTCAAAATTGGGGGTATTACAAAGTGTTAGAGAGCCGATTGAAGTCGCGTGCGGTTACGAATATCTAGCAACTTTCAAAATGGCCATTGATAACATCAAGGTCAGCAGAGAGCCCTACAGACCGATCATTACCGATGGACGTCGAGCGGAACAAAGAAGCACGACGCCGGAGCGCCGCACACTTCATATCGCGGCTTTTGTCTGTTCGGAGTAGGCAACCGGCGGGGCGTCGGTTTGCTCCTCCCGCTTTTTGCGCATGAATCTTTTTTCTACATGAACAAAAGTAAAGGTCGACAACGCAACGATGATCGGAATGGTCATGAAATTCACAGCCCAAAAGGTTACTTTATCAAGAGCAGCAAGATCGAGGAATACAGATAATAGCTTGAAGGACAAAAACAACACTGGCAAGTGGAGCAAATAAACACTGTAGCTAATATCGCTGAGCCTGTTCAGGAACTGATAATGCAAAAAACGCGGGTTGGAAATAGTAATACTTATGAAAAATATTGTGGCCAGAGTAAATCTCAACGCTCCGTAGCCAGGAACTTCAACCAGTCCGCACATCCAAACAAATATAGATATAGCAATTATCATGAATGAAAGTTTTATAGCTTTATTTGTAATACTTTTTTTATGAATAACTGCTGCACCCATGCCTGACAGAAAGTATGCCCAGCACACCACGGCAGAAGTACCCAGGTCAATGGCAGCAATCAGCATGGCTACCGTCATGATAACGGACCGATAGGGAGATCGGTAAAAAATTGCCACCATGGGTAGCACTGCATAAAAACGCCACTCATGAACCAACGTCCATGTAACGGAACTCAGAGGAACAAGAGATACGCCTCCAATTTTCATTGGATTATCTATAAAATTAAACGTTACTAACCCTGCGATAGTGGTAATGGACTCTTTATTCAGAAACTCAAACCCTGAAAACGAAGCCGCAATAATAAACACTAAGAGTGATGTCAGATAGTAAAGCGGAGCCACCCTTCTGATTCTGGATACAAAAAAATCGCCCCAATCAATATCTTTACTCTTGATAATCTTGTCAAAAAAAAGAAAACCCGTTATGCAGAAAAAAATCTGCACACCAAAAGATCCGAGGTTTGGGTAAATTTGTCCCCACGCAGAAAAAACAGTATTTTTTACACCCAGATTTATTAGCACAAACGGGGCATGATTAACAAAAACAAATATAGCCGCTAGACCACGCAAGCCATTAATAAACTTGTACTCATGCTTAACTTCTGCACTTTCGATTTTCGACCTAAATATCGAAGAAAAAGCAACAAACAATAGTATTATTGACAGCGTGAGCGTGATGACTTCAAGTGAATATTCAGTTTTCATTTATAAAGTTACTCATGCAATATCTTCCTGTTCGGGCTACGTCGGAGAAGCTCCATGGATGTTCAGGCGCGCGGGCTCTCCGTTCGCTTATCACGAGGTAGCGCGCATGGGAATATCACGATGCGTTACCCCGAGAGATTGTATTCTGTAAGCGTCATGCATGGGAAGAAAATGTAGAGCACTAAGGCTGTTGAATAGGCCCAGTTTCTGCCGTTTTCAGTAAACGCACGTTGTGGCCGACGGTGACGTGTCGACGAGTCGGCCCTTTAACAGACGTTGGTTAATGCAAATAAGCCATACACTTATTTATGTCATATAAAAGCACGAATATCTATAAGGCAGAGATAACAGCACAGCCGTACTATTATCTCCGACCAACATCTAAATCACAGCTCCAACCTTCTCTGCTGATAAGACCAGTCAACAATTTCGCCATCGGGAGTATAGCCGCTCACCGTTTCGCGCAACAATTGACGCACTTTACTGTAATCATGATTTTCAATAGCGCACAACAACTCCGTCAATCTCGGCCTCAATATGCCCCAAGACAAATAATCTTCGTTAGCGCTCATGATCATTGGGTGTTGCGTGGCATCGACATTATCGCCGATGAGTAATTCTTCGTAGAGCTTTTCCCCAGGCCGAAGCCCTGTAAACTCAATAGCGATATCGCCGAGCGGTTTTTTTTCTGAACGAACACTCAGGCCTGACAGGTGAATCATTTTCTCCGCCAATTCTGTGATTTTAACCGGCTCCCCCATATCTAATACAAAAACATCTCCTCCCTGGCCCATTGAGCCTGCCTGAATAACAAGTTGAGCCGCCTCAGGGATGGTCATGAAGTATCGAGTGATTTTCGGGTGAGTAACTGTTAACGGACCACCTGATTTAATTTGCTTGTGAAATAGCGGAATTACGGAACCAGAAGACCCCAAAACATTTCCAAACCGAACCATTGTGAAGCGAGTGTGATTTAGAGTAGGAACTGCATCATTGAAAAGCGCAGGTTCCAATTCACGACTGAGCGCCTGCAGCGTCATCTCCGCAAGCCGCTTGGTGCTTCCCATCACATTGGTAGGGCGTACCGCCTTATCAGTCGAAATAAGTACAAAATTAGCAACCTGTGAAATAATAGCTGCTTGAGCAGTATTTAACGTGCCAATAACATTATTCAGAAAACCTTCCGAAATATTATGCTCTACCATCGGCACATGTTTATAAGCAGCCGCATGATAGACTGTATTTACGTGCCAGGTTTTCATTACATCAACTAATTTATCCTGATGACGTATAGAACCCAGGATCGGAAGCAGTTTCACCCCTAACGAATCCCTTAATACTCGTGCCTCCAGCTCAGACATAATGCTGTATAAATTGTATTCACTATGCTCAAAGAGAATCAGGGTCGTTGGTTGCAACTCGAGGATCTGGCGACACAGCTCAGATCCAATTGATCCCCCTGCGCCGGTAACCAGCACCACTTGGCCCCGTATGCAATGTTCCAGCAGATCTTCTTGTGCCGGTACAGGATCGCGCCCTAATAGATCGGCAATATCCACCTCTTGGATATCATCCACTTTGACCCGCCCACTGGCCAGGTCCATGAAGCCGGGAACACTACGTACATGTAAAGGAAAACCTTCTAGAAATCCAAGAATTTCCCGACGACGTCCACGCGTCGATGAAGGTATCGCTAATAGAATTTCTTGAGCTCCTGTGGCATCGATCATTCGTTGGATATGTTTGGGCTTATAAACTTGAAGACCCGAGATCACCCGATCTGAAATAGTTGAGTCATCGTCAATAAACGCTACAGGCCTCATCAAGCGGCCCATGCGTAATGCGGCGACTAGCTGATTTCCCGCAGACCCGGCACCGTAGATAGCCACGCGTGGCAAACCATCGTCACGGTTAGTGAAAGGCACATGTTGAGCAGCGGTAAACCAGTCTCCCAAGAAGAATTGACGCAGTGCTAATCTCAATCCTCCTATCATGATGAGACTTAGCCACCAATAGTTAAAGATGATAGAACGCGGAACGACATTTTGGTGATTACTGTACCAATAAACAACCACACCAATAATTAGCGAAGAAAGGCTCACGGCCTTGACTATAGCGATTAACGCATCATTTCCAAAATAACGTAAAACTGCACGGTACATACCAAAATGTATAAACAGCGGTATAGTCACGATTGGCGCTGTCAAAAACAGCCAGGTGTGCAGCACAAACGGATTGATCATTTCATCGAGACCTATTCGCACGACAAAAGCCAACCAAAGCGCAAACCAGACTAGGAAAACATCAGTAACCACTTGTAAAATACGTTTATACCTGCGCGGGAGGCTTAATAAGCGCGCTCTCAGTGAGTTCATATTTTCCAAACCTCTCGCAGTTCTAACAATCCAAAATCCAAATATAAGCCCATCACTATTACGCTCTCGCCACTCCTAACTCTAACAACTTACCTCTTTGACTCCGGCCTTGAACTTCAGAGCTAGGGTAACGAGCGGGACATAGGCGATCAACATACCAACAGCACCATCAACTCTGTCAAATGCGACGAGCCACGCTATCGGTGCGAGCCAGACTAAGTTTATCAAAATCACACATAGCGTGACGGGGATGTGGGCATTAAAGGTACGCGAGGCGTATTGATAAGCGTGGCTGCGATGTGCCTCATATACTTTTTCACCACGTACTAGCCTACGCAGCAATGTGAATGTGGCGTCAACGATAAATACGCCTAGCAGGATCAGCCAGACCCATAGGAGCGTAGAGGAAAAAGAAACAGCTTTAAGCGAAATGATGGCCAGCGTAATACCCAGAAAGCCACTCCCCGCGTCGCCCATGAAAATTCGCGCCTTTGGAAAGTTCCAATAAAAAAAGCCTGCCGTCGCCAACGCTAAAAAGATAGGTGGCCATAACAACTCCTCATACCCCAACAACCAATAGATTAGAGCAGCAGAAGAGCACGCGCAGATAGCTTCAGCACTCGCCAAGCCGTCTATACCGTCCATGAAGTTGTAAAGATTCAACATCCACACAGCATATAAAACAGCTAACGCAGCGCCAACCCAGCCTAGGTTGACTTGTAATCCAAAAATCGTAACCGACGGTAACCCGCCAATCCAATATAACGCCCATACCGCTGCGAGGAAATGTCCTAACAAGCGCCAGCGAGCAGGTATGTGCCCATGGTCATCTAAAAATCCCAAAGCGGCTACCGTTAAACCCGCCAGGAATGATGCGAGAAAAAAAGCGTTATCAATCAAATCAAAAGAACGCATTAAACCAAGGGATATCAGAAACCCCACCACAATTGCGAGCCCGCCGCCGCGCGGGGTCGGTACCGAGTGTGAACTTCTGCTGTTAGGAATATCTAATACATTGCGCTGGAGGGCATAACGACGTAATAATCCTGTAAAAAAAATAGAACTTCCTATTGAAACAATCGCTATCCAGAACGTCATGTGCCAATCCCTACCTGCAATAATTTCGAAGTGAATCACTTTAATAAATGGAATTTTTGGCCTGCTTCGACCAAAGCTTCATCGGTCTTTTTCGCAGGAACCCAATTCAATAGTGTTTTAGATTTGGCAGTATCGACAACCAATGATCTACACAGCTGCGTGTATAACGAACGCTTCCCGAGCGCGCTGGCGACTGAACGCAATACAGGGTCAGGAAGGCTAAACAACCTTTCTTTTCGTTTCATGCCCGACGCGAGGAGCTTGATAATTTCGCTAATGGAAAAATCATCTCCATCAGAAACTAAAAACAGTTCGTTTGCAGCCAATGGATGCTCAATACAAAGCTCAACGAAATCCACCAGATTATCCAGCGCTATCATACTGCGCTTATTTTTCACGGCGGCGAAGGGCAACGGTAATCCCGACGCGATCAGCTTCAGAAGACGATTAAAATTGCCCGGTGCTTCCGCGGCATACACTAAAGGGGGTCGGATGACTGTCAACTCCATCGACTCTCCAGCAAGTAATTCTGCCAGCTCGCGCTCTGCCTTTAATTTCGAGCGCGCATAGTCTGCATGCGGCCGGGGCTCATCATTTTCCGTAAAAGCGGACTTATGCGTTTCTGCACCATTTACGCCAATAGAGCTAATGAATATAAACCGACGGACACCTGCTTTTATCGATTGCTTTGCTAAATTAATGGCACCTTCGACATTTATCCGTTCAAACTCCGTAACTGGATCCTCGCTTCCCGCATTCAACACGTGCGCGCGCGCAGCCAGATGGATAACGGTATCAACGCCTTGCAGGGCACGATTCCAATCAGTATTACCGTCTACCTCACCAGTCGAAAACATCTGAATATCAGATGGCACATCAGTAGAGGGCCTGCGGTAAGTGCCGACAACTGAATATTTGGCTGAACTGACGAGGTGCCCGGATAACGCCCGCCCAATAAAGCCATTCGCACCAGTAATAAGGATTTTCATTTAGTCCTGTCTAACACTTTCTGGTAAATTTTCAGAATTTTATCCAACATAATATCGAAAGTAAAATTTGTGCGATATCTGTATTGACCTGAAATGCCCTGCTTTTTTCGAAGCTCTGCGGATTTAATCAGTTGCGTCAATGCGTCGACCAGCCCTTGCTGATCCCCACGGTCTACCACGAAACCGTTATCACCATTCGCAACCAACTCAGACACCCCCCCTACGTTAGAGGCGATGACCGCAAGTCCACTGCGCATAGCTTCCAATATAGTCAGCGGTAACCCTTCCCAATCAGAAATCAAGATGAAAACGTCAGATCGCGAAAGCCTGATCGGAACGTCGTCACAAGCCCCTGAAAAAACTACTTTTTCAGCAATTCCCAGCTGTGCTGCCAATTTCCGGGCGCTTTCCAGTGTGGGGCCGTCGCCCACCAATTCGAGCTCCCAATTTTTGGTTTCCACTTTAGCAAGTGCTTCCAATAGGAATTTTTGGTTTTTAGGTACTTCGAACCTTGCAACCATGATCAAGCGTATTTGATCAGATTGTGTAAAGCTGACTCTATTGGAGCCCACCTCAGGCATGCCATTGTGGATGGTCAGAACAGTCTCTTCATCGCCCACTTTAGCCTTCAGAGCAAGTTGCCTGTCAAACTCAGAAACCGTAAGGATCTGGTCTGAAAAACGAGCCATTACTCTCTCAATATTACGGTACACGAAACGACGTTTCTCAGATACTCCTTCCGTAAAAGCCCAACCATGTGCTGTAAAGACCGCTGGCAAACCCAGACTTTTAGCGGCCAGCCGGCCTAGAATGCCAGCCTTGGAAGAATGCACATGGACGAGATCAGGTTTTAGCTTGGAAAGCATTGCTCGCAACTCAAAAAAGGCGCGAATATCTTTTCCAGGGCTGATTTCACGAACAAGATATTTCAATGAGTGGCACGACAGCCCCAAGTCCCGCGCTCGAGTATTAAAGACGCCCTCCCCGCCCACGAGGACATCGACGCTATGACCTGCTTTTGATGAGCCAAGCGCTAAATCAAGAAGATGCACACTGGCGCCGCCAATAACGTCCGAACGGGTGATGACATAAACAATTTTCACACTGCGCACCTTTTCAAAATCATTACCCAGGACCAACTTTCCGGCTCAACCGAGTGACTATTTCTTGTCGATATACACATGCTAAAAAATACCGTTCAAGAATTGCCCGTGATCAAAATCATCAGGTCCGTGGTTGGGCATACAACTCCTCCCATCTACTAACCACAGACTCTAAGGAGAAGTTATCAACCACTCTTGATCTTGCAGAGATGACGAGTGACCTTTTCTGCTCGGGGGACAGACTAAGTGCTGAGATAATACCTTGACGTAGCGCTTCGGGGTTGAATGGCTCTACAAGATAGCCGCTGTCACCCAATACTTCTTTCACCCCACCGCAGTCTGTTGCGACCACTAACGTTTCGCATGACATCGCTTCGGCCACGACAAGCCCAAAGCCTTCCCATGCAGAAGACAAAATATACACGTCAGCAGCACAGTAGAATGAAGGAACGTCGTCACGACTCCCGAAAAATTTTATTTTCCCGTTTAAATTGGCCTTGTTAACATATAGCGCGAGATCAGCAGCCAAAGGGCCATCGCCTACTATCCACAAACATATATTTTCGTGATCATTTAAAACCAGCTTGAACGCATCTAACAGGCAAGGATAGTTTTTTGCTTCAACAAGACGTCCAACAGCCAAGAGAACTCTGGCAGAAGGGTCCACAGACTCTCTGGCACGAACTTCATTACGTACATGCTTATCAAATACAAAACGCCCGGTATCTATTCCATTGGGTACAAAGACCATACGCCCAGCAGATGAAGCGCCTTTTGCAATGAGTATATCAACCGCCTCTTGGCTTACATTCGTTGTAAGATCAGCTAAAAAATCCGTCAACCGGTAGGCCAGCATCTTCAGCTTGCCTCCTTCATTGGAACTATGTGCCGTACAAATCAGCTTGGGAATTTTGATAAATAAACGAATCATCCGCGCTATTAAGTTCGCGTGCACCATGTGGCTATGTATTACCCCGGGTTTAAATCGTCTAATCAATTTAACCAGATTATTAACCGCACGCATCATTCCGAATATGGTTTTATTACCATTTAGAGCAACCACCGTAACATTCGGATCTTCAGGAAGCACATCCGCGTCGCCCGTCAAATAAGCAATTACAACGTTATGCCCTCGTGCGCTCATCCGATCAGCAAGATTAACGACTTGCCTCTCGGCCCCGCCCATGCCCAACCCAGTAATAAAATATATAATATTCATCTAGGCCTTCCTAGAAACATATACAAAACGCACTGCACAGATCTGATTAAATTTTTAAACTTATAAAATACGGTCTTCTCACGCAAAAATTGCGACCAATAATAAATAAAAAACCCTTTAGGATTAGCCCTTAGATGGCGCGAAAAATTACGACTGTATCCATCCTCAAGGTAATCGCACAGATAAATAATTTTTCGTGTAAAAAATACGATATCGCCCGCATCTCCTATTTTATTCCAAATATATAGCTCGGGAACAAATTTCTCGCCCTTAAATATCGGAAAAGGAAATTTCGACATTACATCAGTTCTAAATATATAAGCCAAGTCACCTGCGAACAATTTTCCGGCCTCCGTCGGCGTAGAGACCAAGCTTTGCTCGGCTGTCTTTAAATCATTACCGAGTAACTCACCGCTGAAATACGCCTTACGATAGCACAAGCCCACTGTGCTATCCGTCGCTTTTGTGATGGACGCTATTATCGTTTCAACTGCGTCAGGCACCAGTGCATCATCGCTGTCTACAATGAAGATCCAATTTTTTTTCGCTGCTGCTATCCCGCTATTAATAGCCGCGTGCTTTCCAGCATTATTCTGCCTGATGGATGTCAGGTTAAAACCCAAATTTTCTTCCTTTAATTTTTCAACGAAATCCTGAGTCCCATCTGAACTCCCATCGTCTATTAGCACCCATTCAAACTCTTTTGAGCTTTGTTCAAGCAAGCTCTTGAGCAAACGAGGCAGAGTGTTATAACGATTATATGTTGCCGTTAAAATTGTTATCACTCAGTACGCTCCTCAAGATAAGTGACTGGTTTATATCGATAAGATAATATAAGAAACGTAACACACAGCATGAGTTCCGCCAGAATAAATCCAAAAACGATGCCGTTGACGTAATAGCTAATCGATAACACACTTGCCAGAATAATTGACACTACCGAGAATAATAGCATTGCAGAGCTCGCCACCTTATCCATACCACGAGGTATAAGCATGCATAAACCCAACGCTTGATTAGCCATTCTGAAGGGGATTATCCATACAAAAATCTGCAAAGTTGTCGTCGCCTGCTCGAAATCCGCCCCCAGTATTTTATTTATTAGAAACCCTCCTGCCAAAGAAATAAACAATGCACTTACCCCCCCCAGCAAGAACATCAGCCCGACAATAATCCAAGAAAGTCTGGATGCGTTTTTTTCAGAGTGAAGGTACTGCCTATTCAAATAAGGAAAAAAACCTATAAGTACCGGATTTATAAAACCCACAAATCCTCGTATAATTTTTTCAGCAGGAACATATCCTGAAACAGCGACTTTTCCACAAAGCAGTCCTACAAGAGCAGGCCCAGCGCTAAGCAAGATATTATTTGAGCTCTTATAGATGAAAACATGAAATCCTTTTCGAATCTGAAGCCATCCACCTAACAAGCTGAACCGAACGCGGCATCCATTTCGATAACATAAATAGTTCCCCAGCAACGTATTTGCCAAAGCAAATGTCGCTAAAATAGACAACGCCACCAAAGCATCAGTTGAATCCCGAACAAAAATAAACAAACATGAAAGGCTTGCAACACGCAACGCCACCTCCAAAAAGACGACAAGCGCAATCTTCTCGAGCCCTTGAAAAAACCAAAAAGGGCTAAATCCAAACGCTACAAAATACAAAAAACCCAAGCCTATCACTTCAGGCTCAAAGGCTGGCGAATTGAAAGACAAGTAAAAAAGCAGCGCAACGAAACTTATAATCGACGTAATTATTAGCTTTGCAGATAGGACTTCGCCAAACACCCGGGACAGTAACGAAATGTCAGTCTTAGCTAAGGACACTTGTCTGGCGGCGCTTAACGAAAAACCGTACTCCACAACAAGCGAAGATAGCAGAGCGACCGATTGAATCAAAACTACCTTGCCGTATTCCTGCACACCCAACGAGCGCGCCAGCACGGGAATTTCCAAGATAGGCACCAAATAACCAAAGAGCTGTACAAAAAAAAGTAGGCCCATGTTTTTAAATACGGTAAACACTTTAACACCCTACCTTCTGGCCATACCCGACATTGATCAAACCGGCATCATCATACTTATAAATACGAGAAAGCCAAGACACCATCAAAATCCAATAGCCCCACTCTGACATTTCAGTACTCAGCGGGTGAAAGAGCATGATAAAAATATAACAAAGCACACCTAAAATTGCGGCAAACTTAAAGAAAACATTATTATTTAGATCGAAACCCTGCACCAGTGACAACAAGAAAAACACAAACGGCATCAACATTAGAAACAAGAGTGCCAACTCACCCAGAACTCCTACGTCACCAAGCATGCCTAAATATACATTATGGATAACAATATTTTCTCCATCCACCACGCTAAATGAACTGCCGAATCCGCACCCGAATGGAAAGCATTTTTGAACGTTCGATATTCCGTCCCGTATCATCGCCGCCCTAACGGGGTCACCCTCAAACAAACGATTCAAGACCAATAATGAATCATGATTCGTCAGATCAACATTTGAAGAGAGCAGTACACAAATTCCTGCAATCAAGCAAAGTATTGCGACCAGCAAAGTTCTGATGGGAAATACCAAAAAACGCAAAAGAAAAAAGGAAAAGATGACAATCGCAAACCATAGAAAACCGGTTCGACTGGAGTCAGCCAACAATATATACACCGACGCCATTAAAACGCAGCCCGCAAAAATTGCACCTCTCATACGAGCCGTGAGTAACTTTGCAATGATATAGGGTGCAAAGAAAGCACAGACTTTCCACATTACACCAGGGTAGGCAAACTCACTGCCTTGTCGGCCATCGCCCAATTGAACATAGAATCCATCAAAAAAGAATTTCGACATTACAAATACGACGAGACCCACCATAATCGAAATCGAAGCGATCTTATAAAAATCGTTCAATTCCAGCAAACCCGAACAACTGTATATCACCAGAAATAATATATAGATAGCTATAAACTTGACGCCTTGATAAGCTGTATAGGCATCCGAGTTAATTACAGCAGAGATCATAAAAGCAAGTGTTATCAAAGCAAAACCGAGAGTGATAGAACTTACTTCCGACGACAACTTCAATCTACCGCCACTGCCATAAACCCCAAATACTAATACCCCTCCCCACAACAACCAGTAATTAAGCGAGCCAATAATATTCCTAGTGTCACCCAAGGTCACGAGTACGCTGGCTGCCAGCACGGCCAGAAAGGCGTAGCGTTTATTAGTTTTCATATCGACCTCAGAATAAGCTCAGTTGGAGCATGCGCCAGTTGCCAATCGAGCCATTCTCAGGTACCGATTAGGTGAAAGGGGCCACTGGAAAGGCCATAGGCCCGGCAGCGATAAAAACAATTTTACACTGCAATCGACGCTTCTATCTAGAATCTTCTGCCAAGTCAATTCTCAGAACACAAATATCAGATGGCAATTTGCCTTGACGATAAGGATCTCGGCTTTCACGCCCGCCCACCACTGAAACTCACCGTGGTGAACAACTCTCTGTACTAGAAGTTGAAGAAATCACTAAAGTTTCGACTCACGCAACGTGTGCTTTATTACCCGGAAGAAAGCGATTGCGCATCCAATAACCAAGCCTAGCAATAAACCACCGATTATGAGCAAGGGGCGGTTAGGGCTTACTTGGGAAGTAGGCTCTAGCGCTTCTTTATCAATGGCTACAAGCCTAAGGTTACTCATATCCTTATTCACACTCAGCAATCGTGCTTTCTCTGCGCGCAATGGCTGCACATCAGTCAGAAATAACTCATCGTTCACACGACTCTTCAAGACTTCAATCTCTCGATTGGACTCCAGCAGCTTTAGCTCTTTGGCAATTTGAGAAATCCGTCGCTCAGTGAAGTCATTAGACTTCCGCTGTAGCAAGACAGTACGCTCAGCTTCAAGCGCATTGACCCCCATAAAATACAACGGAATTTGCTGATTGTTAATTTCTGTTCGCATGCTGACAGACCCAGAATGTGCATCGTCACCGACAGAGGTCGGTGAAGCAGGCATCATAATGTTCAATTTCTTAGCAATTGTTATGGCCTCATTGAGCTCTGCAATTCGATTCGAATTTAAACTATGAAGTTGCGTCCGGAGCCCTTGAAGCTCGTCTTGTAGCTGAGCTCGGCGAATTCTATCTGACTCAGAAAGTGATGCAATTCTTGCTTCCTTCCATGTGTCATAGCTTGAACGGGCTGCGGCCAACCTGCCGTCGATCTCCTTTAAACGGTTATTGATAATAACTGTCAAATCCGCCGATATATGATCACGCTCATTTTCTATTGCATAGTCCACAAATCCATTGAGTATTGAAACCCCATCGATCCCTTTGGGATAGTTCAGCTCAAGCTTCAAATAAGAACTGAGCGAATCAACTTTATCTTTATCAGACAACATCAAACTTATAGATTTTTTATTGAACTCTTCAAACGCCTGCTGAAGATTACGTCCAGGTCGCACAAATCCCTCGAAGAGCTTTTGATGGGATCTAAAAAACTCCATACGAATCTCGTACGACTCTAAGGCCATACCGACCCGCACCAAGGCCTCACCAGGAGGTAAAACGTAAACTTCCGAGCGATTAAGTGCATCCAATTCATTAATCGCAGCAGGCCGAAGCACACTGCTCACTTTGTATTCTGGCGTGACCGAAAATGCATATGCCGCAAAAATCGATGCAATCAGTGCACTCGCGGAGAAAATGATTGTTTTTTGACGCCAAATATTTGTTATAAGCGCCAACGAATCAATTTTTTTATGCTGGGGGATGAGGACGGAGCGTAAGCTACTACTCACAACAAAAACCTGCCTTCAGAGAGAAACTGCGGGCTCGTTATGCAAAACAGATTGTGTCTTTTCTTATTTTAATTGGATGACCGCTAAAACCCAGCTTCGTTGCTAAATTTTGAGCGCACAAAATGCCCGTTATCGAGAACAGATTCCATTCTGCCATCTCTTTGGCATATTACAAGTCTTGATATGTATGTAGGATGATTCTGGGTTTTCCGTGGGAACTGTCGCAACCCACCAGCCTAGGTCGCTACGCAGCTCAAAGCGCTTAACATAATTGGGTTTCTGACAAACGGTCACCAACACCGCTGATCCCCATCACAACTGCCAACCAAGACTTAAACCTTAAGCCACCGCCTTACCCCGACGCCTACGCACAACCATCCCCAACACCGGCCCAATCAACATCCCCAAAATCAAAGCCACCACCACAAACACCGCCACCGGCATCTGCGCAGTACTCCACCCCAGGAACGACAGTGCCACACCCTGCTGGTTCTCCAGCACAAACGCCAGAACCACCAAAGCCGCAAGCACCGCAATCAACACCGCAACAACGCGCTTAACCCCACGCATAACCTTCTCCTTCCCAAAAACACTCAGACGCCTTCTTCCTCTTCTTCGTTCACACGATCGCGCAATTCCTTGCCCGGTTTGAAGTGGGGAACGAATTTGCCGTCGAGGCTGACGGATTGGCCGGTTTTTGGGTTGCGGCCTACGCGCGGTGCGCGGTAGTGCAGGGAGAAGCTGCCGAAGCCGCGGATTTCGATGCGATCTCCGGTGGCCAGGCATTGGGACATTTGCTCAAGCATGGTCTTGATAGCCAGCTCCACATCCTTGGATGAGAGCAGCCCTTGATGGGTGACAATTCGTTCGATCAACTCCGACTTCGTCATATTTTTCCCTTCTTTTTCAAGCAGCTAGGAAAAGCGCTCCGAAGGTTTTAGCATGAGTTGATGAATTTGAACAGCCCATGTGTCAACTTATGTGGGGCTGAATAAACACGCTCAGCGAGCGGTCAACCCCTTACTTACAGATCACCAACATGGTCCGCGTCACCGCGCCAGCAGGGTTCCAGCCGAACAGGTAGTCGCCCTCTTCGTCCTCCGCATCACTGGAGCGGGTAATGACCTTATAGCCCTGCATCTTGCACTCACGGGCGGCGCGTTTTTCGCATTTTTCCCACTTGTTACCCAAGCCAGAGCAGTCGATCTCGATGCCGCTGACGCCACGCTTGGCGTGGGTCTTGGCGCTGGTAGAGGAGCAGCCTGCAAGCGCCAGCAAAGCGAATACTACGATAATTCTGTTCATTCAAACCCTTATTGAGTCAGCAACGCGAAATAGCCGTTTTTAAAACTATAGTCAGTTCTGACATTGGGCTGAACACCTTCGTTCGGTGCAGTTGCTTCATCAAATTTCAGGCACAAAAAAGGGCGACCGAGGTCGCCCTTTTTCTACAGCTTTACAGAACTTAGTTCTGCTTAGCCATTGCCTGGCGCAGCAGTGCCGCCATGGTGGTGTCAGCAGCAGCTTCCGGAGCAGCTTCTTTCAGGCTCTGGATAGCTTCTTTCTCTTCCACTTCGTCTTTCGACTTGATGGAGAGCTGAATCACGCGGCTCTTGCGGTCAACGCTGATGATCTTGGCTTCTACTTCCTGGCCTTCTTTCAGAACGTTGCGCGCGTCTTCAACGCGGTCACGGCTGATTTCGGAGGCTTTCAGAGTCGCTTCGATATCGTCGGCCAGAACGATGATGGCGCCTTTGGCGTCAACTTCTTTCACAGTGCCTTTAACGATGGCGCCTTTGTCGTTCTCTTGAACGTACTCGGAGAACGGATCGCTTTCCAGTTGCTTGATACCCAGGGAGATGCGCTCGCGCTCTGGGTCAACCGACAGGATAACGGTGTCCAGCTCGTCGCCCTTCTTGAAACGACGAACAGCTTCTTCGCCAACTTCGTTCCAGGAGATGTCGGACAGGTGAACCAGGCCGTCGATGCCGCCGTCCAGACCAATGAAGATACCGAAATCGGTGATCGACTTGATGGTGCCGGAGATTTTATCGCCCTTGTTGAACTGGCCAGAGAAATCTTCCCATGGGTTAGATTTGCACTGCTTGATGCCCAGGGAGATACGACGACGCTCTTCGTCGATGTCCAGAACCATAACTTCCACTTCGTCGCCGACTTGTACGACTTTCGAAGGGTGGATGTTCTTGTTGGTCCAGTCCATTTCGGAAACGTGTACCAGGCCTTCCACGCCTTCTTCCAGCTCTGCGAAGCAGCCGTAGTCGGTCAGGTTGGTAACACGCGCGGTTACGCGAGTGCTTTCTGGGTAACGAGCCTTGATAGCAACCCATGGATCTTCGCCCAGCTGCTTCAAGCCCAGGGAAACGCGGTTACGCTCACGATCGTACTTCAGGACCTTGACATCGATCTCGTCGCCAACGTTGACGATTTCGGAAGGATGCTTGATACGCTTCCAAGCCATGTCGGTAATGTGCAGCAGGCCATCGACGCCACCCAGATCGACGAATGCGCCGTAATCGGTGAGGTTCTTGACGATACCTTTGACTTGTTGGCCTTCCTGCAGGGATTCCAGCAGAGCTTCACGCTCGGCGGAGTTCTCTGCTTCCAGCACGCTGCGACGGGAAACGACAACGTTGTTGCGCTTCTGGTCGAGCTTGATGACTTTGAATTCGAGTTCTTTGCCTTCCAGGTGCGTGGTGTCGCGCACTGGACGAACGTCGACCAAAGAACCTGGCAGGAACGCACGGATGCCGTTAACGTCGACAGTGAAGCCGCCTTTAACCTTACCGTTGATAACGCCCTTGACCACTTCTTCAGCTGCGAAGGCTGCTTCGAGAACAATCCAGCATTCAGCGCGCTTGGCTTTTTCACGGGACAGCTTGGTTTCACCGAAACCGTCTTCAACCGAGTCCAGAGCAACGTGAACTTCGTCACCGACATTGATAGTCAGGTCACCAGCATCGTTGTAGAACTGTTCCAGCGGGATCAGAGCTTCAGACTTCAGACCAGCGTGAACGGTTACCCAGCGAGCTTGGTAATCGATATCAACGATAACACCGGTGATGATGGAGCCTGCCTGAAGGTTCAGGGTTTTTAGGCTTTCTTCAAAGAGTTCCGCAAAGCTTTCGCTCATTTTAATTCCTGTTGATAAGGGCGAAGAATACGCCCATCTCCACACCCCAGACGGTGTGGGTCAGTTTCAGTTAAAAGAAGCCACCGCAGGACTATGACTGGTCCCCTGCGGCCTTCTTGATCACCCGGCGATATCGCGAATGGCGATTTCACTCATGATGCGTTCCAGCACCTGCTCGATGGACAGCTCCGTGGAATCCAGCTGTATGGCGTCAGCCGCCGGTTTGAGCGGGGCTACCGCACGCTGGGTATCACGCTCATCGCGTGCACGGATCTCATCTAGCAGACTCGACAGACTAACACCATCGACTTTGCCCTTCAACTGCAAGTAACGGCGGCGTGCCCGCTCCTCGGCGCTGGCGGTCAGGAAAATCTTCAGCGGCGCCTCGGGAAACACCACCGTGCCCATGTCGCGGCCATCGGCCACCAGGCCCGGCGCCTCCTGGAATGCGCGCTGGCGCTGCAGCAGCGCCTCGCGCACGGCGGGCAGCGCAGCCACTTGGGAGGCGCCCGCGCCGATACTCTCGGTGCGAATCACATCGCTGACTTCATCACCTTCCAGAATGATGCGCTGCAACTGACCCTCGGTCGCCGCAATGAACTGCACATCCAGATGGGCGGCAAGCTTCGTCAGCAATTCTTCGTTGGTCAGGTCAACACCATGGTTGTGCGCAGCAAACGCCAGCAGGCGGTACAGCGCGCCAGAATCCAGCAGGCACCAACCCAGGCGCTTGGCCAGAATGCCAGCGATTGTGCCTTTGCCCGAGCCACTAGGCCCGTCGATGGTAATCACCGGTGCTTTGATATTCACAATTGAGCCTCTTGGGCAACACGGATGCCGACTTGGGCACACAGTGTCAGAAAGTTCGGAAAAGACGTAGCAACATTGGCGCAGTCAAGGATACGAATAGGCGCCATCGCCCGCAGGGAAGCCACACTGAACGCCATGGCAATCCGGTGATCGCCATGGGCATGCACTTCACCGCCGCCCATCGGGCCACCGTCAATGATAATCCCATCAGGCGTGGGTTCACACTTCACGCCCAGGGCCAACAGACCGTCGGCCATCACCTGGATACGATCGGACTCCTTGAGCCGCAACTCCTCGGCACCGCGCAAAACAGTGCGACCTTGAGCGCAGGCTGCGGCAATAAACAGCACAGGGAACTCATCAATCGCCAACGGCACCAGGGCCTCTGGAATTTCGATGCCCTTGAGCGCGGCGGCACGCACACGTAGATCCGCAACCGGCTCGCCGCCCACCTCGCGCTGATTTTCGAGGGCGATATCAGCCCCCATCAGCCGCAGGATATCGATTACCCCGGTGCGGGTCGGATTGATACCGACATGCTCCAGCAGCAGCTCGGAGCCCTCGGCAATCGAGGCCGCCACCAGGAAAAACGCCGAAGACGAAATATCCCCCGGCACTTCAATACGCGTAGCGGTCAACCCATGCCCCGACGCCAGCGACGCCGTCGCGCCCTGCACCGCCACCGGGTAACCAAAGCCGCGTAGCATGCGCTCGGTGTGGTCGCGGGTCGGTGCGGGCTCGGTCACCGAGGTTTTACCCTCCGCGTACAACCCCGCCAACAACAGGCAGGATTTCACCTGGGCACTGGCCATGGGCAGTACATAGTTCAAGCCTTTGAGCGACTGCCCACCACGAATGCTCAGTGGCGGACGCCCGTCCGGCCCCGTCTCGATGATTGCGCCCATTTCCCGCAGCGGCTTGGCTACGCGGTTCATCGGGCGCTTGGACAGCGAGGCATCGCCGGTCAGCACGCTGTCAAAGCTCTGCGCCGCCAATACACCGGCCAACAGGCGCATCGATGTGCCGGAATTACCCACATAGATCGGCCCCGGCGCAGCCTTCAGGCCATGCAGGCCGACACCATGAATGGTCACGCGCCCATGGTGCGGGCCCTCGATCACCACGCCCATGTCGCGAAAGGCCTGCAAGGTCGCCAGGGCATCTTCACCCTCAAGGAAGCCCTCCACCTCGGTCACACCTTCGGCCAACGACCCCAGCATGATCGAGCGATGAGAGATCGACTTGTCACCCGGCACGCGGATGCGCCCGCTCAAGCGGCCACCCGGGCTGGCGACGAAGGTCAAGTCATCGGTGCTCACTGCGGTTTCCATGTAGGCCCGGCGCGCGAGGATCTTGCTGAAATGTTCACGCGCCACCCGCGCACGGGTGAACACGCCCAGCAGTTGATGGCCGTCTCCCGCATCCACCGCATCGCGCAAGGCGTCGAGGTCACTGCGGAAGGTGTCCAGAGTGCGCAACACCGCTTCGCGATTGGCGAGGAAGATGTCGTGCCACATCACCGGATCGCTGCCGGCAATCCGCGTGAAATCGCGGAAGCCGCCGGCGGCGTAGCGGAAAATCTCGAGGTTCTCGTTGCGCTTGGCCAACGAATCCACCAAGCCAAATGCCAGCAGATGCGGCAAGTGGCTGGTCGCTGCCAACACTTCGTCGTGACGCTCGACCTGCATATGCTCTACATCCGCGCCCAGCTCGCGCCAGAGACGATCCACCACTGCCAACGCCGTGGGATCGGTTTGCGCAAGCGGCGTCAGGATGACCTTATGCCGACGGAACAGCTGCGCATTGGATGCCTCCACCCCGCTCTGCTCGGACCCAGCGATTGGATGGCCCGGCACAAAGCGCGGCGGCATCCCACCAAACGCCAATCGTGCCGCACGCACCACGTTGCCTTTGGCGCTGCCCACATCGGTAAGAATCGCTTGCCCGAGGTCCATACCAGCCAGTACCGCCAGCAATTTCTCCATGGCAAGGATCGGCACGGCGAGCTGGATCACATCCGCGCCCTGGCACGCAACGGCCAGGTCCGCTTCACAGCGGTCCACCACGCCCAGCTCCACCGCCAACTTGCGCGACTGCGGGTCGAGGTCCACGCCCACCACTTCGCCACACAGCCCGCTTTCACGCAGGCCCTTGGCGAAGGAGCCACCGATCAACCCCAGGCCGACCACCACCAGGCGACCGATCATAGGCACAGCAGGTTGCAATGCAGTGACATCAACCACGGGCCAGAACCTTGGCCAACGCCTCAAGGAAGCGGCTGTTCTCAGCCGGCAAACCGATGGTGATACGCAGATGGTTCGGCATACCATAGTTGGCCACCGGGCGCACGATCACGCCCTCGCGCAGCAAGCCCTGGAACACCGGCGCAGCCACCTGGCCGAGGTCGACGCAGATGAAGTTGCCCTTGGACGGAATCCAGCCCAGGCCCAGCTCACGAAAGCCTTCCTGCAATTGCAGCATGCCGCTTTCGTTGAGACGACGGCCTTCTTCCAGGTATTCGGCATCCTTCACCGCCGCACAGGCGGCCGCCAGGGCCAGGCTGTTGACGTTGAACGGTTGGCGCACGCGATTCAGCACATCGGCGACCACGGGGGTGGACAAGCCATAACCGACCCGCAACGACGCCAGGCCATAAGCCTTGGAGAACGTACGCGACACCAGCAGGTTCGGGTAGGCCGCGAGGAAATCCAGGCCATCGGGCAGGTCGCTGCCTTCGGCGTACTCGATGTAGGCTTCGTCCAGCACGACCAGCACATGCCCCGGCACGTCCTGCAGGAATTCGTTCAGTGCCTGCTCGTCAAACCAGGTGCCGGTCGGGTTGTTCGGGTTGGCGATAAACACCACGCGAGTCTGGGCATCGATGGCCGCCAGCATCGCCGGCAAGTCATGGCCCCAGTCCTTGGCAGGAATCACGCGAGCATCCGCCCCCACCGCCTGAGTCACGATCGGGTAGACCGCAAACGCGTGCTCGCTGAACACCGCATTCAAGCCTGGCGCCAGGTAAGCACGGGCGACCAGCTCAAGGATGTCGTTGGAGCCATTGCCCAGGGTCACCTGGTTGAGCTCGACCCGGCACTTGTCCGCCAGCAAAGACTTGAGCGCAAAACCGTTGCCATCGGGATAACGGGTCAGTTCGGCCAGCTCTTCACGAATCGCCGCCAACACTTTTGGGCTCGGGCCCAGCGGGTTTTCGTTACTCGCCAGCTTGACGATTTTGGACGGGTCCAGATTCAACTCGCGGGCCAGTTCGTCCACAGGCTTGCCTGGAACGTAAGGCGAGAGTTGTTGCACGCCCGGCTGCGCCAGGGCGAGGAAGTTGCCACTCATGTCAAAGCCTCACAAAACCGCTTTCGGGTAAGAGCCCAGCACCTTGAGTGCCACGGCTTCCTGACTGATTTTCTCCAGCACGCCCTTGACCAGAGGGTCGCGGTGATGGCCCATGAAGTCGATAAAGAATACGTAGGTCCACTTACCGCTGCGCGAAGGACGAGTCTCGATGCGCGTCAGGTCAATCCCGTTGTCGTGGAATGGCACCAGCAGCTCATGCAGCGCGCCGGGCTTGTTGCTCATGGAGACGATGATCGAGGTCTTGTCGTCGCCGGTCGGCGGCACTTCCTGGCTGCCGATCATCAAAAAGCGCGTGGAGTTATCCGGGCGATCTTCGATCTTTTCGGCCAGGCGCGTCAGGCCGTACAGGCCGGCAGCCATATCGCCGGCAATCGCCGCCGAGTTCCACTCACCCTTGACCCGCTTGGCCGCCTCGGCGTTGCTGGACACCGCAACGCGCTCTACATTCGGGTAATGGGCGTCCAACCACTTGCGGCACTGGGCCAGGGACTGGGCGTGGGAATAGATACGACTGATGCTGTCAGTCTTGGTGTTTTCACCCACCAGCAGGTGGTGGTGGATACGCAGCTCCACCTCACCGCAGATGACCATGTCGTGCTCAAGGAAGCTGTCCAGCGTGTGGTTGACCGCGCCTTCGGTGGAGTTTTCCACCGGCACCACGCCAAAATTCACCGCACCGGCCGCGACTTCACGGAAGACTTCGTCGATGGCCGCCATCGGCTTGCTGATCACCGCATGGCCGAAGTGCTTCATGGCTGCCGCCTGGGTGAAGGTGCCTTCAGGGCCGAGGTAAGCCACTTTCAGCGGCTGCTCCAGCGCCAGGCACGAGGACATGATTTCACGGAACAACCGCGCCATCTCTTCGTTGCCCAACGGGCCCTTGTTGCGTTCCATCACACGCTTGAGCACCTGGGCTTCACGCTCGGGCCGGTAGAACACCGGCACTTCGCCTTCCGCCAGGGATGCCATTTTCACCCGGGCCACTTCCTGGGCGCAGCGCGCGCGCTCACTGATCAGTTCAAGGACCTTCTCGTCCAGACTGTCAATGCGTACGCGCAGGGCCTTGAGTTCTTGCTCAGACATTAGCCGTGTTCCTTCTCGAACTCTGCCATGTAGGCAACCAGCGCATTGATGGCGTGGATGTCAACGGCGTTATAAATGGAGGCGCGCATGCCACCCACCGAGCGGTGGCCCTTGAGGTTCAGCAGGCCGCGCGCGTCGGCGCCGGCCAGGAACGGTTTGTCCAGGCGGTCGTCGGCCAGGCGGAACGGCACGTTCATCCACGAGCGGTCGCTGAGGTTGATCGGGTTGCTGTACAGGCCGCTGGCGTCGATAAAGTCGTACAGGACGCGCTTCTTCTCTTCATTGAGCTTGCCCATGGCCGCCACGCCGCCCTGCTCCTTGAGCCATTCGAACACCAGGCCCGACAGGTACCAGGCAAACGCCGGCGGGGTGTTGTACATCGAGCCGTTATCGGCCGCGACCTTGTAGTTGAGCATGGTCGGGCACACCGAGCGGGCGCGACCCAGCAGGTCTTCGCGGATGATATTGACCAGGATGCCGCTCGGGCCGATGTTCTTCTGCGCGCCGGCGTAGATCATGCCGTACTTGGACACGTCGATCGGGCGCGAGAGGATGTCCGAGGACATGTCGCACACCAGCGGAACGTCACCGACTTGCGGCACCCAATCAAATTCCAGGCCGCCGATGGTTTCGTTCGCGACGTAGTGAACGTAGGCCGCGTCCTTGGTCAGCTTCCACTCGTTCTGACCGGGAATGGCGAAGTAGTCGTAGGGCTTGGCGGTGCCCGCCACGTTGACATGGCCGTAGCGCGAGGCCTCCTCAATGGCCTTCTGCCCCCAGATACCGGTGTCGATATAGTCGGCAGTGCCGCCTTCGGGCAGCAGGTTCAGCGGTAACTGGGCGAACTGCTGGCTCGCACCACCCTGCAAGAACAGCACTTTGTAATTGGATGGGATGTCCAGCAGGTCGCGCAGGTCCTGCTCGGCCTTGTTGGCGATAGACACGAACTCATCGCTGCGATGGCTCATTTCCATCACGGAGAGGCCTTTTCCATGCCAGTCGAGGAGTTCACCCTGCGCACGCTGCAGGACTGCTTCAGGAAGCGCCGCGGGACCGGCACAGAAGTTATAGGCTCTCTTGCTCACATCCAATCTCACTCTGATCTGGTGGGGCTGCAATCATGTCAGCAACGCCCTCGTTCTGGAGCGGACATCTGTGGGAGCTGGCTTGCCTGCGATAGCAGCGCCGCGGTATCACTTAATGACCGAGGCGCCTGTATCGCAGGCAAGCCAGCTCCCACATGGACCGCGTCCAGGCAAAGGGCGCTGTATTTCATACGGGACAAACAACAAGGGGGCGAATCTTCATCCGCCCCCTGTGTGTCCGCTTATTCCTGCGGTTCTTCTTCGTCTGCGGCAGCGTCGAGGGTTGGCTCGTCAACGTTGTCATCGCCAGCTGCGATCACCTCGCCTTCAAATTCCTCACCTTCGAGCTCTTCACCTTCGACTTCCGAAGGCTCCTGCACACGCTCCAGGCCGACCAGTTTTTCGTCCTTGGCCAGCTTGATCAGGGTCACGCCCTGGGTGTTACGGCCCAGGCTCGACACTTCCGCCACACGGGTACGCACCAAGGTGCCCTGGTCGGAAATCAGCATGATCTCCTCGCCATCGAGCACCTGCACCGCGCCGACCAGACGGCCGTTGCGGTCGTTGCTGACCATGGCAATCACGCCCTGGCCGCCACGCTTGTACTCCGGGAACTCACTGATGGCGGTACGCTTGCCATAACCACGCTCGGACGCGGTGAGGATCTGGCTGCCTTCTTCCGGGATCAGCATCGAAATCAGCTTCTGCCCTTCCGGCAGGCGCATGCCGCGTACACCCCGGGCGGTACGGCCCATGGCACGCACGTCGGACTCCTTGAAACGTGTGACCTTGCCGCCGTCGGAGAACAGCATGACTTCGCGCTCGCCATCAGTGATGGCTGCGGAAATCAGCACGTCGCCTTCATCCAGCTCCAGGGCGATCAGGCCCACGCTGCGTTGACGGCTGAAGGATTCCAACGGGGTCTTCTTCACGGTGCCTTTGGCGGTGGCCATGAAGATGAAGTGGCCTTCGGTGTATTCCTCGACCGGCAGCATGGTAGTGATGTATTCATCACTGTCCAGGGGCAGTAGGTTGACCAACGGACGGCCACGGGCAGCGCGGGAGGCTTCCGGGATTTCGTAAGTCTTGAGCCAGTACACCTTGCCCTTGCTGGAGAACAGCAGCAGCGTGGTGTGGCTGTTGGCGACCAGCAGGTGAGCGATGTAGTCCTCATCCTTCACGCCGGTAGCCGATTTACCTTTACCGCCACGACGCTGGGCCTGGTAGGCCGCCAACGGTTGGGTCTTGGCATAGCCACCATGGGAGATGGTCACCACGCGCTCTTCTTCCGGGATCATGTCACCCAGGGTCAGGTCCAGGCGCGCATCGAGGATTTCGGTGCGGCGCACGTCGCCGTATTCGGCGCGGATCACTTCCAGTTCTTCGCGGATCACTTCCATCAGGCGCACGGCGCTGCTGAGGATGCGGATCAACTCGCCGATCTGGTTGAGGATCTCCTGGTACTCGGCCAGCAGCTTCTCGTGTTCAAGGCCGGTGAGGCGGTGTAGACGCAGTTCCAGGATGGCCTGGGCCTGCTCTGGCGACAGGAAGTACTTGCCTTCACGCAGACCGTATTGCGGGTCCAGGGTCTCCGGGCGGCACGAGTCGGCGCCAGCGCGCTCAACCATCGCGACCACGGCGCTGGATTCCCAAGGCGTGCTGATCAGCGCTTCCTTGGCTTCCGACGGGGTTGGCGAGGCCTTGATCAGGGCGATCACCGGATCGATGTTCGACAACGCAACCGCCTGGCCTTCCAGGATATGGCCGCGCTCGCGGGCCTTGCGCAGTTCGAACACGGTACGGCGGGTCACTACTTCGCGACGGTGACGCACGAAGGCTTCCAGCAGGTCCTTGAGGTTCAGGATGCGCGGGCGGCCGTCGATCAGGGCAACCACGTTGATACCAAACACGCTTTGCAGCTGGGTCTGAGCGTAGAGGTTGTTGAGGATCACCTCAGGCACTTCGCCGCGGCGCAGCTCGATGACCACGCGCATACCGTCCTTGTCGGACTCGTCGCGCAGCTCGGTGATGCCTTCCAGCTTCTTCTCTTTAACCAGCTCGGCGATCTTCTCGATCAGGCGTGCCTTGTTCAGTTGGTAAGGGAGCTCGGTGATGACGATCTGCTGGCGGCCACCGACCTTGTCGATATCTTCGATCATCGAGCGGGCACGCATGTAAATGCGCCCGCGGCCAGTGCGGTAGGCTTCGATGATGCCGGCGCGACCGTTGATGATCGCGGCGGTCGGGAAGTCCGGGCCGGGGATGTATTGCATCAGCTCATCGACGGTCAGCTCAGGGTTGTCGATAAGGGCCAGGCAACCGTCGATGACTTCACCGAGGTTGTGCGGCGGGATGTTGGTGGCCATGCCCACGGCGATACCGCTGGAACCGTTGACCAGCAGGTTGGGAATCTTGGTGGGCATGACAGCCGGGATCATTTCGGTGCCGTCGTAGTTCGGCACCCAGTCCACGGTTTCTTTATGCAGGTCGGCCAGCAGCTCGTGCGCCAGCTTGGTCATGCGCACTTCGGTGTATCGCATGGCTGCGGCGTTGTCGCCGTCCACCGAACCGAAGTTGCCCTGGCCGTCTACCAGCAGGTAGCGCAAGGAAAACGGCTGCGCCATCCGAACGATGGTGTCGTACACCGCAGTGTCGCCGTGAGGGTGATACTTACCGATCACGTCACCGACAACACGGGCAGATTTCTTGTACGGCTTGTTCCAGTCGTTACCCAGCTCGCTCATCGCGAACAGCACACGCCGGTGCACGGGCTTCAAGCCATCGCGCGCATCAGGCAGTGCCCGACCGACAATTACGCTCATCGCGTAGTCGAGGTAGGACTGTTTCAGCTCGTCTTCGATATTGACCGGGAGGATTTCTTTGGCCAGTTCGCCCATGAGAAGCCTGATTCCTTTTTCGGGTGAAACCTCGTCACATCCATTCGGGACGAACGAAGCTCGCCGCTGCCGGCACGGTGCCTGACAACGACTTACGACAAATCAACGAGTTATGACACGGATCTGCACGTTATAGGCAACCCCTCGGGGCAGCCCTGGAAACCGCCGGATGTTATCACAATCGCCGCCACGCACCTATCCCCCTGATGCGCATGGAGGCTAGTAATTTGACGGATGACAGGCTTGAAGGGGACGAGAGGGGCTCAGAGGCGCGATGGTGGTATTTTTTGAGGATGGATCCAGCAGTTTTATTGACCTTAACGGCCAATCGCAGGCAAGCCAGCTCCCACCTTTGATTTGTGAATACAGTTAAAGGTGGGAGCTGGCTTACCTGCGATGGCGCCCCCACAGGCACCCACACACTCAATGCAGCCGCTTACGACACATCAACTTGGCCAGTTTTGCGGTGTCTGGCCGCTCGACAATGCCTTTTTCGGTGACGATCACGTCAATCAGGTCCGCAGGCGTCACATCAAATACAGGGTTAAGCGCCGCGATATCCAACCGCTGCCCATCAACCTCAAGCAACTCACCCATATCGCGCTGCTCCAGCGCAACATCCTCCCCCGTAGCCATCATCAAATCGAGGGTCGAACTTGACGCCACCACCATAAAGCGCACGCCATGGTGCATGGCACAGACGGCCAGTTGATAAGTGCCGATCTTGCTGACCACATCGCCATTGGCCGCAATACAGTCAGCACCCACCACCACCCAGGTCACGCCTTTGGTCTTGAGGATATGCGCCCCGGCGGAGTCGGCATTCACCGCCACCGGGATGCCCTGGCCCGCCAACTCCCACGCCGTCAGACGCGAGCCTTGCAGCCATGGGCGGGTTTCATTGACATAGACCTGCTCGACCAACCCCTCCAGATACGCCGCGTGAATCACCCCGAGGGCTGTGCCAACGCCGCCGGAAGCCAACGCGCCGGCATTGCCATGGGTAAGGATCGCCTGGGCATTGCCCTGATGCTTGCGAATCCGCTCCATACCCAACTGGGCCATGACCACATTGGCTTCCCGATCACTCTCATGGATCGCGACGGCTTCGGCCTCCAACACCACCAGCGGGTCGGCGTCCTGCTTGAGGCGATCCAGGCGGTCGCGCATGCGCTGCAAGGCCCAGAACAAATTCGATGCGGTCGGCCGGGTGTGGGCCAGCAAGGCGTAGTCTTCTTCCCACGCGGCCTGCCAGTCACCGCCCTCGGCGATGCGCTCGCGGGCGGCGAGCACCAAGCCATAGGCAGCGCAGATGCCGATGGCCGGTGCGCCCCGCACCACCATGGTGCGAATGGCGTCAGCCACCGCTTCAACGGTACCGCAGGCCACCCAGTGCTCCCGGGACGGCAAAACACGCTGGTCGAGCAGGTGCAGCGCGCCATCACGCCATTCGATGGCCTTCACGTTCTCTGCAGCCAACAGTCGGTCGCGCATCCCTTACCCCGCACTCATGAACAAAAGCCGCCGATTATAGCGATCCGCCAGCCGGGACGCTCGGGTATACTTCGCCCTTCTTTTATAGCTGCCTGGGAAGAAGCCTGCGATGACCTCCACTGCCGCCCCGCTCGACTTGTTGCTGCTGCCGACCTGGCTGGTACCCGTCGAGCCCGCTGGGGTGGTGCTCAAGGAGCACGGCCTGGGTATCCGCGATGGCTGCATTGCCTTTATCGGGCCACGGGACGCGGCGTTGAAGCTGGCGGCGCAAGAGGTGCGTGAACTGCCCGGCATGCTGCTCAGCCCCGGCCTGGTCAATGCACACGGCCATGCAGCCATGAGCCTGTTCCGCGGCCTGGCCGACGATTTGCCACTGATGACCTGGCTGGAAAAGCACATCTGGCCCGCCGAAGCCAAGTGGGTCGATGAAGCGTTCGTGCGTGACGGTACCAACCTGGCCATTGCCGAGCAGATCAAGGGCGGCATCACCTGCTTCTCGGACATGTATTTCTACCCCAAGGTCGCCAGTGACTGCGTGCACAACAGCGGTATGCGTGCGCAGATCGCACTGCCGATCCTCGACTTCCCGATCCCCGGCGCCAGCAGTGCCGACGAGGCGATTCGCCAGGGTATCGAGCTGTTCGGCGACCTCAAGCACCACTCGCGCATCAAAATCACCTTCGGCCCCCACGCGCCCTACACCGTGTGCGATGCCAACCTGGAAAAGATCCGGGTGATCGCCGAAGAGCTGGACGCCGTGATCCATATGCACGTTCACGAAACTGCCTTTGAAGTGCAGCAAGCCGTCGAGCAGACCGGCGAGCGGCCATTGGCGCGCCTGGCTCGCCTTGGCCTGCTGGGCCCGCGCTTTCAGGCCGTGCACATGACCCAAATCAGCGAAGACGACCTGGCTTTACTGGTAGAAAGCAACACCAGCGTCATTCACTGCCCGGAATCGAACCTGAAACTGGCCAGCGGCTTTTGCCCGGTGGAGCGCTTGTGGCAGGCTGGCGTCAACGTGGCCATCGGCACCGACGGCGCTGCCAGCAACAATGACTTGGATTTGCTCGGCGAAACCCGCACGGCGGCGATGCTGGCCAAGGCCGTGGCCGGCTCGGCCACTGCGCTGGATGCCCACCGCGCCCTGCGCATGGCCACACTCAACGGCGCCAGGGCGATGGGCCTGGACAGCCAGATTGGCTCCCTGGAAGTCGGCAAGGCGGCAGACATCGTCGCTTTTGATCTTTCCGGGCTGGCGCAACAACCGATCTACGATCCGGTCTCACAGCTTATATATGCCACCGGGCGCGATTGCGTGAAACACCTTTGGGTTGCCGGCAAGCCATTGCTCGACGACCGGCAATTGACCCGCATGGATGAACAACAGTTGACCGCCACGGCCATTGCCTGGGGCCAACGCATCAGCGGGCACAGCGAATAACGACGCGGCTGAAGCCTTGGGTTCAGCCGCGACACACCGACTTATCAGATTCAGAGGATTCACCATGAGCAACGTCGATCACGCCGAAATCGCCAAGTTTGAAGCCCTGGCTCACCGCTGGTGGGACCGCGAGAGCGAATTCAAACCCCTGCACGATATCAACCCACTGCGGGTCAACTGGATTGACGAGCGCGTCAACCTGGCCGGCAAGAAGGTGCTGGACGTTGGTTGCGGCGGCGGCATCCTCAGCGAAGCCATGGCCCAGCGCGGCGCCACCGTCATGGGCATCGACATGGGTGAAGCGCCGCTGGCCGTGGCCCAGTTGCACCAGCTCGAATCCGGCGTGAGCGTGGAGTACCGCCAGATCACCGCCGAAGCCCTGGCCGAAGAAATGCCCGAGCAGTTCGACGTGGTCACCTGCCTGGAAATGCTCGAACACGTGCCAGACCCGTCCTCGGTGATCCGTGCGTGCTTCCGTATGGTCAAGCCCGGCGGCCAGGTGTTCTTCTCCACCATCAACCGCAACCCCAAGGCTTACCTGTTCGCGATCATCGGCGCCGAATACATCATGAAGCTGCTGCCGCGTGGCACCCATGATTTCAAGAAATTCATCCGCCCTTCCGAGCTGGGTGCGTGGAGCCGCCAGGCCGGGCTGACCGTCAAGGACATCATCGGCCTGACCTACAACCCGCTGACCAAGCACTACAAGCTGGCCAACGACGTTGACGTCAACTACATGATCCAGACCCTGCGCGAGGAGTAAGCCTGTGAAGTTGCGAGCGGTTCTCTTCGACATGGACGGTACCCTGCTGGATACCGCGCCGGACTTTATCGCCATCTGCCAAGCCATGCGCGCCGACCGAGGCCTGGAACCGATCAACCCGCAGCACATCCGCGATGAAATCTCCGGCGGTGCCCGGGCGATGGTTGCCGTGACCTTCTCGATGGATCCTGAATCCCAAGGTTTTGAAGAGCTGCGCCAGGAATTCCTGGAGCGCTACCTCAAGGACTGCGCGGTGCACAGCAAACTGTTCGACGGCATGGCCGAACTGCTGGAAGACATCGAGAAAGCCAAGCTGATCTGGGGCGTGGTCACCAACAAGCCGGTGCGCTTTGCCGAACCGATCATGCAGCGCCTGGGCCTGGCCGAACGCTCGGCCGTGCTGATCTGCCCGGACCATGTGAAAAACAGCAAGCCGGACCCGGAGCCGATGATCCTGGCGTGCAAAATGCTCGACCTGGACCCGGCCAGCGTGCTGTTCGTGGGCGATGACCTGCGCGACATCGAATCCGGCCGCGACGCGGGTACGCGCACGGCGGCGGTCACCTATGGCTATATCCACCCGGATGACAACCCCCGCCACTGGGGCGCGGATGTGGTGGTGGATCACCCGCTGGAATTGCGCAAGGTGCTGGATAACGCGCTGTGCAGTTGCTGATTGTTCGAAGATCTCAACAACGCTGAGATCAATGTGGGAGCTGGCTTGCCTGCGATAGCGGCCTGCCAGCCAGCACATCTGGCGGCAGTTAGTCCGCCATCGCAGGCAAGCCAGCTCCCACAGGAAATGGATTCCACTTCAAGTGGTGTATCACCTTGAATTTTGTCGAGGCTATTTATGTTTGATTACTCTGCACCGCCAGAACTGCTCAAAGGCCGGACCATCCTGGTAACCGGCGCCGGTCGCGGGATTGGCGCGGCAGCGGCGAAGACCTATGCCGCCCATGGCGCCACCGTGCTGTTGCTGGGCAAGACCGAAGCCAACCTGGCCCAGGTGTATGACGAGATCGAAGCCGCGGGCCACCCACAGCCGGTGGTAATCCCGTTCAACCTGGAGACCGCCCTGCCCCATCAATACGATGAGCTGGCAGCGATGATCGAAAAGGCATTCGGCCACCTCGACGGCCTGTTGCACAACGCCTCGATCATCGGCCCGCGCACGCCCATCGAGCAGTTGTCCGGCGAGAATTTCATGCGGGTGATGCACGTCAACGTCAACGCGATGTTCATGCTGACCAGCACTTTGCTGCCGCTGCTCAAACTGTCCCAGGACGCGTCGGTGGTGTTCACCTCCAGCAGTGTCGGGCGCAAGGGCCGTGCTTATTGGGGTGCCTATGGCGTGTCCAAGTTCGCCACCGAGGGGCTGATGCAAACCCTGGCCGATGAGCTGGAAGATGTGGCCGCAGTGCGCGCCAACAGCATCAACCCGGGCGGCACCCGCACCAGCATGCGCGCCCAGGCGTACCCAGGGGAAAACCCGATGGAAAGGCCGGCGCCGGAAGAGATCATGCCGGTGTACCTGTACCTGATGGGACCCGACAGTGCCGGCATCAATGGCCAGGCCTTCGATGCGCAATAAGCCCTGACACACCGCAAAACAAAGGTGGGAGCTGGCTTGCCTGCGATAGCGGTGGTGAATATTCCATCGCCATCGCAGGCAAGCCAGCTCCCACATTGCGTTGTGGTGTAGTTAAAAACTCAGTTTTTGACCACTTCCTCAAGGGTGAAGCGCCCCAACGGGTTCTGCAGGAAGTTGCTTATGTTCTTGCGTGAGATGTTGATGTACGGGCTGTAGTACAGGTCAATCCAGTTCACATCCTGCTTGGCCAGTTTCTGCAACTCCACATACATTTGCTCACGCTTGGCCGGGTCTGCCTCGATCCGCGCGGCCGCCACCAATGCCTTGACCTGGTCGTTCTTGTAGCGGGTCATGTAGTTCTGGTTGGTGTCGTGGCCCAGTACGAAGGTGGTTTTCTGGTCGGGGTCGAGGATGTCGTTGGTCCAGTACATCACCGAAATATCGTATTCACCGTCCACCAGCATCTGCCAGCTTTGGGTGGGGTCGACTTTCTGCAGGTTGGCGGTCACGCCGACCTTGGCTAGCTGGTCCTTGATGATCACCGCGATCTGCTCGTCGGCCTCGTTGCCGGCGTTGACCACGTAGTTGAGCTTCAAATCCTGGGCACCCGCAGCGGCCAGCAGCTTCTTGGCTTCGGCCGGGTCGTACGGGCGTTGCAGGTTGTTGGCGTAGTGGTACAGCGAGCCCTTTGGAATGTAGGAATAAGCCACGGTGCCTTGACCGTAAGTGACGGCTTTGACCAGCGATTGCTTGTCGATGGCCATGTCCAGGGCCTGGCGCACTTGCGGCTTGGCCAACAAGCCGTGCTCGTGGTTGATCAACAGGTGATCTTCACGGGTGGACGGGTCGGCGTGGATCACCACGTTCTGGTCTTTCTTCAGCTCTTCCACGCGGGAGAACGGTACAAAGATCGCCGTGTCGAGTTCGTTGTTCTGCACCATGCGCATGCGCGTGTTGTCATCGGTCACCGACACCCATTCCACGCCGTCCAGGCTCACGCTGCCGGCCTGCCAGAAATTCGGGTTTTTCTTCAGGATCACGCGGTCGCCCTTGCGCCACTCGTCCACGGTAAACGCGCCGGACGTCACCGGGTTTTCCGAGTAGGCGTCTTCGCCCATCTTGGTCATGGCTTTTTCCGACAGGATCGACACCGTCGGCGACGCCAGTTGCGAGAGGAAGGCCACAGCCGGGGTTTTCAGGGTGACCACCAGGGTCTTGGCATCGCTGGCCGTGGCGGTGTTGATCAGGCTGAACGGGTCGCTCCACAACGAGGCCTTGTTGTCGCGGATGCGCAGCAGGCTGAACGCGGCGTCGGCGGCAGTGATCGGCGAGCCGTCAGAGAACTTCGCCTCGCGCAGCTTGAAGGTGTAGGTCAGGCCATCCTTGGAAATGTCCCAGCTTTCGGCGAGGCCCGGTTCCATCTTGGTGCCCAGGTTATCCACGCGCACCAGGGTGTCGTAGACGTTGGCAAATACCCAGGTGTCGCGGTTTTGCGCGCTTTTGATCGGGTCGAAAGTGGTGCTGTCTTCACGGCAGCCGATGGTGAGCACACCGGCGGCATGGGCCAGGCCGGCGGTCAGCGACCAGGCCGTGAGGGTAGCGGCGGCGAGCAATTTCAAGTGGCGCGAGTGCATATCACAACTCCTTGTTAATGAATGGCAGAGGGTCAAAGCAAAGGGTCTTCAAGCACGCAACTGTACCGATGCTCGTGCTGGAAATGGGTGGGGGGCAATACCGAGGAACACATGGCTTGCGCATACCGGCAACGCGGGTGAAAGGCACAGCCTGTCGGCAGATTCAGCGGGCTCGGCGGTTCGCCGGGCAATGGCTGCGCAGGCAATGGCCGGTGCGGATCGATCTCCGGGATGGCCTGGATCAGCGCCGCCGTGTACGGGTGACGGGGCGCGGTGAACACCGCTTCCACCGGGCCCTCTTCGACGATCTTGCCCAGGTACATCACCGCCACGCGGTCGCATAGGCGCCTTACGATGGCCAGGTCATGGGCGATAAACAGGATCGCCAGGTTCATACGCTGTTGCAGTTCCAGCAGCAGGTTGATGATCTGGCCCTGGATAGACACATCCAGCGCGGCCACACATTCATCGGCAATGATCAGGCGCGGCTCCACTGCCAGCGCCCGGGCGATACCCACGCGCTGGCACTGACCACCACTGAGCGAGCCGGGCTTGCGTGAAGCCAGCTCAGGACGCAAGCCGACCAGTTCGAGCAACTCATTCACACGATCAGGAATCTGCTGCGCCGCCACCTTACGCTGCACACGCAGTACCTCGGCGATGGTTTCGCCAATGCTGTGCCGTGGATTGAGCGCGGCGTAGGGGTCCTGGAAAATCATCGCGGTCTCATGCCGCAGCCGGGCGATGTCGATGGCACTGCCATGGGCCATGTCGATACCGTCGAACAACACCTGCCCTGCGCTGATCGGGTTGAGGTGCAGAATGGCCCGGCCCAGGGTGCTCTTGCCACTGCCGGACTCGCCCACCAAACCCAGGGTTTCACCGGCGGCGAGGTTCAGCGACACCCCGTTCACCGCCCTCACCCACTGGCGGTTGAGGCCAAACAGGCCGCTGCCGGACGCGGCAAAGCGTACTTCCAGATCCTTGACCTGTAACAGGCTCATGGGCGCGCTCCCAACGGGTAGTGACAGGCCACGCGTGCGCCCTGGGGCAGCAACTCGGTGCACAAGGCGCCGGCCTGCGGGCAGCGCGGGTGGAAGCGGCAGCCGTCGGGCAGTGCGTCGAGTAACGGCGGCTGGCCAGCAATGGTGCGCAACAACGCATGCCCGCTGCTGTGGGCCGGCTGGCAGTCGATCAGGCCTGCGGTATACGGATGTTGCGGTTGGGCCAGCAGTTCGTATTTGCTGCCGTGCTCGCACAGGCGCCCGGCATACATCACGGCGATGGCATCGCAGGTTTGCGCCACCACGCCCAGGTCATGGGTGATCATGATGATCGACAGGCCACGCTGGTCGCGCAGGTCGAGCAACAGCCGCAGGATTTGCGCCTGCACCGTCACATCCAGGGCCGTGGTCGGTTCGTCGGCGATCAACACCTTCGGGTTGCAGCCCAGGGCCACGGCGATCATGGCGCGCTGGCGCATGCCACCGGAAAACTCATGGGGGTAGTTGTCGACCCGCGCCTGCGGGTCGGGAATCCCGACCTGACGCAATACCTCGATCGCCTGCAAGCGCGCGTCTTTTTTCGACGCGCCTTGGTGCAGGCGGATGCCCTCGGCGATCTGCTCACCGATGCGCATCAACGGGTCGAGGTGGCTGCTGGGGTTCTGGAAGACCATGCCCAACTGCCCGCCGCGCACGGCACGCATGCCGGCATCATCCAGTGCCAACAGGTCCTGGCCGGCCAACTGCACAGCGCCGCCCTGCACGCGCAGATTGGGCGATGGCAACAGACGCATCAGGCCGCGACAGGCCATGGTCTTGCCGGAACCGCTCTCGCCCACCAGGCCAAGGATTTCACCTTCGGCCAGGTCGAAGGACACCCGATCCACCAAGGTGACCTCACGCCCGGCGTTGTTGGCGATCACACTGAGGTCGCGCACCTGCAACAGGCTCATGAGCGCTCTCCCAATACCTGCGCAACACCATCGGCCAACAGGCTGAAGCCCATGGCCAAGGTCACGATGGCCAGGCCCGGAAAGGTGCAGATCCACCAGGCGGTGGTGATAAAGGCTTGCCCCTCGGCCACCATCGTCCCCCATTCGGCGGTCGGTGGTTGCACCCCCAGGCCCAGGTAACTGACGGCGGCGCCGTTGAGCAGCACCAGCACCGCGTCGGACATGGAAAACACAATGGAGCCAAACAGCGCATTAGGCAGCAAATGCCGGAACAGAATGCGCCCATGGCCAAAGCCCAGGCTCTTGGCGGCCAGGGCGAACTCGCTTTCCTTGAGCACCAGGATCTGCGAGCGAATCAGGCGCGCGTACGACACCCAGCCCACCAGCGCCATGGCGATATAAAAACTCTGCAAGCCCGGCCCGAGGATGGCCATGATCGCCAGCATCAGCACCAGGAACGGGAACGCCAGCACCACATCGATCACACGCATGCAGACACTGTCGAAACGCCCGCCGATATAACCCGAGACCGCACCGATAAAGGTGCCAATGATGAACGGGAAGATCACCCCGATAACCGCCAACTGCAGGTCGATGCGCGCACCCCAGATCACCCTCGACAGGATGTCCCTGCCGTAATTGTCCGTACCCAACGGATGGGCAAGGCTGGGGGCCAGCAAACTCATGCTGGTGTCCTGCGCGATAGGGTCATAGGGCGCGACCCACGGCGCAAACAGCGCCAGGGCCAACCACGCGAACAGGATCAACAAACCCCATGCGGCGGTCAGCCGGCCATTGCGAAAACCAAAGCGCAGGCGCAAGCGCCACGGGGCAATCAATGGGCGGCTGCTCATTGCATCTTTACCCGTGGGTCGAGGGCCACCGTCACCAGGTCGGCCAGGAAGTTGACCACCACCGTGGCACAGGCCAGCACCATCGCCACACCCTGCACCACCATGTAGTCACGGGTGAAAATGCCGCGCACCAGCAACTGGCCGATGCCTGGAATCGCGAACAGGCTTTCGATGACCACCGTGCCGCTGATCAGCCAACCGATGTTGACCGCCAGCAGGTTGACCGCCGGCACCAGAGCGTTGGGCAGTACATGCCGGCGAAACACCGCGCCTTCCGCCAGCCCGCGTGCACGTGCGGCGGTGACGTGATCCGCCTGCAACTCCATCAACATGCTCGCCCGCAGGTTGCGCACCAGCACCGCCGACAGCGCCAGGGCGATGGTCAGGCATGGCAAAAGCATGTGGTGCGCCTTATCCAGCCAAGTGCGCCCGTAACCGGACACCGGGAACAAGCCCCATTTCACGCTGAGCAGCAGGATCAGCATCAACCCCAGCCAGAACGCCGGCATGCCCAGGCCGACCGTGGTGAACACGCGGATCAGCTTGTCCGCCCAACGGCCTTGCTGGCGCGCCGCAATCGTTGCCAGTGGCACCGCTATCAACAAAGCGAGCACCACGCTGCCCAGCACCAGCACCAGCGTCGGCTCGATCCGGGTGACGATCAGTTTGAGGGCGTCGACCTTGTACAGCAGCGATTGGCCGAGGTCGCCCTTGAGCAGGTTTTTCAGGAAGTAAAAGTATTGCAGCCACAAGGGCTGGTCGAGGCCGAACTGGGCGCGGATCTTCAGCAGCGCATCCGGCGTGCTGCGCGAACCCAGCAAGGCACGCGCCGGGTCGCCAGGAATCGAGCGCACCAACACGAAGGTGATCAGGCTGATGCCCAGCAGCACCGGCAGCAATTGCAGGGGCCGGGACAACACAAAACGGTAGCGCGCCAGGTTCATGCGTCAGCCTCGGTGGCGAGCGAGAAAGTCCAGCAGCACCGGGAAGTACGCCTGTGGCTCCTCGTAAAAAGGCATATGACTGCTGTTGGGGAACACATGCAACTCGGCGTGGGGGGCTGCAAGTTTCATGCGCATCGCACAGGCGGGGGTGAGTTCATCATGCTGGCCGGTGGTGATCAGGATCGGCATCGTGAACTCGGCCATTTCCTTGAGGCGGTTCCAGTCCTTGAGGTTACCGATATAGAGGAACTCGTTGGGACCTTGCATGGTTTCGTACGGCCCCATGTTCCAGTCGCCCAGGGAGCGCTTGACCGGCTCTGGCCATTCGTCGAGCCGGCACACGTGGCGGTAGTTGAGCAAGGTGATGGCGGCCTGGTACTGCGGGTGGTCCAGGGTGCCCATGGCTTCGTGGCGTTGCATCATGGCCACGGTTTCGCTGCCCAGGGCGCCGCGCAGACGCTCCAGTTCCTGGGACAGGTGGGGAATGTCGCCGACGGTGTTTTCCAGGATCAGGCTTTTGAGCGCACCGGGATAATGCACGGCATATTCGATCCCCAGCCAACCGCCCCAGGAATGCCCGAGCAGATGCACGCGGCCCAGGCCCAGCGCCTGGCGCACGGTCTCGACTTCTTCGACATAACGGCGGATTTCCCACAGTGAGGCATCGGTCGGTCTGGCTGATGCGCCCGTGCCAAGCTGGTCGAATGCAACAACTCGCAGGTTATGTGCTTTGAGCCAGCCATGGGCGTCGCGCAGATAGTCACACGGCAGGCCCGGCCCGCCGTTGAGACACAGCAGCACCTCATCGCCTTCGCCAAAGCTGTAGACCACGAGGTTATGGCCGTCGACTTGCACGTTGTACTGCTGGTCGGGGGCAATTTCACGCCACATGCATACATTCCTTGTGTTGTATCGGCCTGGCGGGTAGCGGCCGTTTATCAGGTCAACACTACCGAGGATGCCGTGCGTCCATAACCTAGTATTTCTTATAGGTTTGGCCTGGCAGTCCTTCGCCGGGGCGTGGCATTCTACTTGCAGCAAGTCGAGATTCAAATGAATTCGGGAGCAGAACGGATGCTGGCCAAGCTGACCGCCTTCAATAATCGCCTCATACCGGGCAGGAGCCTGGATGAACAGATGGACAATACGTTTATCCTTGCCCAACAACTGGGCTTCGATGCCCTGGTGTATGACTACACCCCGGTGCCCATCGACCTCAACGGCGCACTGATCACGCCCTCGCTGTTGCAACTGCGCAACACACCGAGCGATTGGCACGCCTTATGGTGCAGCGAAGGGTTTTACCAGATCGACCCGGTGCAACACCTGGCGCTGAGCACAGTGTCGCCGTTTGTCTGGTCCTATGAGGCCAAGACTGAGACGGCCCTGCAAAGGATCATCGACCCCTGCCACGCCCCCGTTTCTTCTTATCTGCATGAGCGTCAGCTGACCTGCGGCGTCAGCGTGCCGATTCATCTGCCCCGGGGCGGCTTCGCCTCGCTGACCGGGTTGCGCACCGGCAAGGCGCGCACGGTATTGAAGGACGCCCAACATACGCTGGCCGATTTCAGCCTGATTACCCATGCCCTCCAGGAAGCGGCGTACCCGCTGTTCAGCAAGGAGGTGCGGGCTTATCCGCACATACGCCTGACCAAGCGCGAGCGCGAATGCCTGAAATGGGCGGCTGAAGGCCTGACCGCCGCCGAAATCGCCTCGCAATTGAGCCGCTCCCTGGCGGTGGTCACTCTGCACCTGGCCTCGGCCATGCACAAACTGGGCGCCAAGAACCGTGTTCAGGCCGTGGTTCGCGCCACCCACTACCGCTTGCTGGAAGGTTGAGCTTTCGGCAAAAACCTATCTGTTTTGCTAGTTACCTAAACTTTTTGTTCAGACTATCGTAACCCTGATCCTTTTTTTCAGAGCAGGGTACGAAATGGAATTCATCGAAAAAGTTCGCGAAGGCTACGCGCCCTTTGGCGCCTATCAGACCTGGTATCGCGTCACCGGCGACCTGACCACAGGCCGTACGCCCTTGGTGATCATCCATGGCGGCCCGGGCTGCACCCACGATTACGTCGACGCCTTCAAGGACGTCGCCGCCAGCGGCCACGCGGTCATCCACTACGACCAGTTGGGCAACGGCCGGTCCACGCACTTGCCGGAGAAAGACCCGTCGTTCTGGACCATCGGCCTGTTCCTCGACGAGTTGAACAACCTGCTGGACCACCTGCAAATCAGTGAGAACTACGCGATCCTCGGTCAATCCTGGGGCGGCATGCTTGGCAGCGAACACGCGATCTTGCAACCCAAGGGCCTGCGCGCGTTTATCCCTGCCAACTCCCCCACCTGCATGCGCACCTGGGTCAGCGAAGCCAACCGCCTGCGCAAGCTGTTGCCTGAAGGCGTGCATGAAACCCTGCTAAAGCACGAGCAGGCCGGCACCTACCAAGACCCGCAATACCTGGCGACCTCACGGATTTTCTATGACCAGCATGTGTGCCGGGTCAACCCGTGGCCCGAAGAAGTGGCACGCACCTTCGCCCAGGTGGATGCCGACCCGACGGTGTACCACGCCATGAGCGGCCCGACCGAATTCCACGTGATTGGCAGCTTGAAGGACTGGAATGTGATCGGCCGCCTGTCAGCCATCAAGGTGCCAACCCTGGTGATTTCCGGTCGACATGACGAAGCCACACCGTTGGTGGTCAAGCCATTCCTGGATGAGATATCGGACGTGCGCTGGGCACTGTTTGAAGACTCCAGTCACATGCCCCATGTGGAAGAGCGCCAGGCGTGCATGGGGACGGTGGTGAAGTTTCTGGATGAGGCGTGTTCGTTGCCGCACAAAGCCCTCAAGGCCGGCTGAAATCCGCCCTCTGTAGGAGCGAGCTTGCTCGCGAAAAACTATCAGACGCCGTGTTTATTCAGAAAGCACGCGTCATCGTTGACGTTTTTCGCGAGCAAGCTCGCTCCTACCTGTTTAAACCTCAGTGGTTTCGGGTTTTGCGGCTTTCTTTGAGGTATCTGCTACCAGGGGAATTTCCTTGCCCTCGGCATCAAACAACTTGCCACCCCGGTAGTAATCCCCATCGCGCAACGCAGCCACGTCGCGAAAGCACAAGCTGCGCTCAGTCCCCGCCACAAACACTGACTGCTGGTCCGAGTTGCCGGCGGTGAAGTGGTTGAACGCCAGGTTCAGCAATATCGCCATGATTGCCGACGAGCTGATGCCCGAGTGGAAGATGGTCGCGAACCAGCTTGGAAACTGATCGTAGAAGCTCGGCGCGGCGATGGGGATCATGCCGAAGCCGATAGACGTGGCAACGATGATCAGGTTCATGTTGTTGCGGTAATCCACCTTGGACAGCGTGCGAATCCCACTGGCCGCCACTGTGCCGAACAACACAATCCCGGCGCCGCCCAACACGGAGGTGGGCACGGCCGCGATCACTCGCCCCATGAACGGCAACAGGCCGAGCACCACCAGGAACACTCCGCCAGTGGCCACCACAAACCGACTCTTGACCCCTGTCACCGCCACCAGGCCGACGTTCTGGGCGAATGCGCTCTGGGTAAACGAACCGAAGATCGGCGCAAACATGCTCGACAACATGTCGGCACGCAGGCCGTTGCCCAGGCGCTTGGAGTCCACCTTGGTGTCGATGATCTCACCCACCGCCAGGATGTCCGCCGACGTTTCCACCAGCGTCACCATCACCACGATGCACATGGAAATGATCGCCGCCACATGGAAGGTGGGCATGCCGAAGTGAAAGGGTGTGGGGAAACCGAACATCGGCCCCTGCATGACGCCAGAGAAGTCCGCCATGCCGAGCAGCACCGCGATCACGGTGCCGATCACCATGGCCAGCAGGATCGACAAGCGAGAGATGGTTGCGCTGCCGATCTTGCTCAGCAGCAGCACCAGCACCAGGGTCAGCGCGGCCAGGCCGATGTTGGACATGCTGCCAAAATCTGCCGCCCGGCTGTTGCCACCCATGGCCCAGCGCGCCGCTACAGGCATCAGGGTCAGGCCGATGGTGGTAATCACAATGCCCGTCACCAGCGGCGGAAAAAACTTGGTGATCCTTGAGAACACCGGGGTAATCAACAAACCGATAAAGGACGCGGCCATCACCGCCCCGAGAATCGCTGGCACACCACCGGCACCGTCGCTGCCGACAATCGCCACCATGGTCGCCACACCCGCGAACGACACGCCCTGCACCAGCGGCAACTGACAGCCGAAGAACGGCAGGCCCAGGGTTTGCAAAAGCGTGGCCAGGCCACCGGCAAACAGCGATGCAGCGATCAGCAGACCGATATCCGCCGGCGACAACCCGGCTGCCTGGCCGACGATCAACGGCACGGCGACGATGCCGCCATACATGGTGAGCACATGCTGCAGGCCGTAAGCCATGTTGGCGGCGACGCCCAGATTTTCATCTTCGGGCCGCTGCGGTGACGCCTTCGGGATAGTCATGGTGAGGGGTTCTCTGTTTTTGTTGTGCGCTCACTGTATGCAATGTTCAGACTGTATGTCCATAGAGTTGTATACAATCAATCGAACAAGATACCCTCCAACGGCGTTACAAAAACAATCCGGCCGTCACGAGCCAGAACGCCAAAGGACAAAAATAATGAAAAAGGCACTACAGGGCGCCACCGTCGCATTGACCCTTCTCGGCGGCGGGGAGGCTGTTGCGGTGGAATGGATGAACAACAGCGTCGGGTTCCGCTACGGGCAGCACTTCACCAACCCGAACAACCCCGACGACTTCAGCAAGCGCATCTACAGTTTTACCCACGCCAGCGGCTACCGTTACGGCAGCAATTTCCTCAACCTCGACGTATTCCTGTCCGACAGCAGCGACCCGCGCAAAGGCACCGACCACGGTGGCAGCGAGGTGTACGCTGTGTACCGGCATCAGCTGTATGCCTCACGCGTGTTCGACTTGCCGCCGGGCACGGGGCTGATCAAGGATTACGCGCTGACCCTGGGCTTCGACGCCAACCGTAACAACAACTTCGCCTCCGCCAAGAAGCGCGCCCTGGTGATTGGCCCTACGTTGAAGTTCAACACTGTCGGCGTGCTGGACCTGAGCCTGATGTACTACAAGGAAAAGAACCACACCGGCATTCCCGGCGCGCAAGAGTCGAACCACACCTTCGACGCTACCTACATGCTCAACCTGAGCTGGATGCGACCGTTCGAGGTGGGCAACCATGCGGCGAAATTCCAGGGGTTTATCAATTACGTCGGGGAGAAAGGCGAGGACTACCATGGCCGCGATACGGCAGCGGAGGCCTTGATGCGTACAGCGCTGATGGTGGCGGTGCGACCAGGTAAAAGCGTGAAGCCGAACCTGTATCTGGGGGTGGGGTATGAGTACTGGCATAACAAGTTCGGGGTGGACGGCGGCCGTGGTAGCCGCACCTCAACACCGACGCTGAACATGGAAGTGACGTTCTGACTGAAGAAGCAGGCTTTTTGTAGGAGCGAGCTTGCTCGCGAAAAACTCACCGACGCCGCGTTCATTCAGAAAGCCCGCGTTATCGTTGACGTTTTTCGCGAGCAAGCTCGCTCCTACCAGTTTGATCGTATTGTCAGCTCAGGCGTTGGCCAGTTCGGAAGCGTTGCCCTTCGGCCGTGCCAGCCAATAGCCCAACACCGCCAGTGGCGCCGTCGCCAGCATCACAATCACCGTGATCAACAGCGGTTGCTCAATCATCGACGACACCAACAGGCTGGCCACGAAGCACAGGCCCAACTGCAGGGTGTTTTGCAGGGCCGCCGCCTTGCCGGAATTTTCCGCAAAGGGCATCAGCGCATTCGCCACCACAATCGGGTAGCTGGCGCCGTTGCACAGCGCCATCAGGCAGAACGGGATCAACAAGGTGGTCAGGGTCGGCACACTCAAGGTAGCCACCAAGTACAACGCCACCATACTCAAGCAATAGGCGACCAGCAACCACGGCAGCAGGGTTTTACCCGGCAGGCGCTGCAAGGCACTGCGGCAACTGTAGCCGCCAACGAGAAACGCCAGGGTCGGCAGCACGTAGCTGAGGCCAATGTCATTCGGGCTGTAACCCATGCCACCGAGGATGAACGGCGAGGCGGTCAGCCAAGCGAAGAAGCTGGCCGAACAGGCGGCGAAGATCATCACATTGCCGGTAAACACCCGAGAAGTGAGCAATTGCCCATACCCCAGGCGCACCGGGCTGCCCTTGTGCTCCGAACGCTTGGGCACATTGCGCAGGAACAAGGTCGGCAACAACAGCAACAACGACACCACCAGCAACACGCCGAAGATCGCCTGCCAGCCAAAGTGATTCAGCACCATGGCGCCCAACAGCGGTGCCAGGGCCGGCGATAGCGACATCAACGGCATGATGCTGGCGAAGACGCGGTGAGCCTTGTCGGCCGGGTAGCGATCAATCACCAAGGCCTGCCAACTGACGGCGGCGGCACACACGCCAATCGCCTGCATAAAGCGCAGGGCCAGCAGTTGCGGCGCGCTCTGAACCCAGAACATGCCCAGGCAACCGAGCACAAACAGGCTCAGGCCCGCGATCAGAATCGGCTTGCGCCCCAGGCGGTCCGAGAGCGGCCCCCACAGCAACTGCCCCAGCGCAAAGCCGGCAAGGAAAATACTCAAGCTGGCGCCCACCGCGCTAGCACCAATGTTCAACTGCTCGCCCATGGCGCCAAATGCCGGCAAGTACATGTCCATGGCGAGATAACCGAGCATGCTCAGCCCCGCCAGATACCAGGTAAAACCAAAAGAATTTTTCATCGAAGCCTTGTAGATACTGCCATCAAACTATTTGCTGACTGGCGCCCATTATGAGGCTGACAATATCTGTGTGAAGCGATAATAATTGGACACTCATATCAATAATTTTGAAGGCAGTACCTATGTGGTCGGAATATTCCCTGGATGTAGTCGACGCCGTCGCCCGTCACGGCAGCTTCAGCGCCGCCGCCCAGGAACTGCACCGCGTACCGTCGGCCATCAGCTACACCGTGCGTCAGCTCGAAGAATGGTTGGCCGTGCCGCTGTTTGTGCGCCGGCATCGCGACGTGGAACTGACCCCTGCCGGCCGCCTGTTTATCGACGAAGCCCGCGGCGTGATGAAAAAAATGCTCGGCACCCGACGCCTGTGCCAACAGGTGGCCAATGGTTGGAGCGGCCAATTGAAGGTGGCCGTGGACTCCATCGTCAAACCCCAGCGCTGCCGGCAATTGGTGCTCGACTTCTATCGACAGTTTCCCGAAGTGGAATTGCTGCTCGAATACGAGGTGTACAACGGCGTGTGGGATGCGTTGGCCGATGAACGCACCGACATCGTGATCGGCGCCACCAGCGCGGTGCCGGTGGCCAGCCACTTCAGCTTCCGCGACATGGGCCTGTTGAACTGGCTGTGCGTGGTCAGCGCCCGGCACCCGCTGGCTGCGGTGGAAGGTTTGCTCAGTGATGACCAACTGCGCCCCTTTGCCTCGTTGTGCATGACCGACACCTCCCGCAACCTGCCCAAGCGCGACACCTGGACCCTGGATAACCAGCGCCGCCTGGTGGTGCCCAACTGGGCGTCGGCCCTGGATTGCCTGCGCGATGGCCTGTGTGTAGGGATGGCGCCGGCCCATCAGGTGTTGCCATGGATCGAGCGCGGGGAGTTGGTGGCGCTGCAATTGAGCCGGCCATTTCCGGCCAGCCCGTCGTGTGTGGCGTGGGCGCAGAACAAACTGTCGCCGGCCATGGCGTGGTTGTTGGAGTACTTGGGCGATACGAAGACCATGAACCAGGAATGGCTGAATGGCCCCTCCCTCTGATCTGATCGTTCCCACGCTCTGCGTGGGAATGCTGCCCTGGACGCTCCGCGTCCGCTCTTAAGGCGTGACGCAGAGCGTCACAGGAGGCGTTACCACGCAGAGCGTGGGAACGAGCATCGCCCCCTTCCGCACTTTTTCAGTCCAGTAGGCGGGTGATGGCTCGCACGATCATCTCCACTTCCTTGCGCTCCAGCGTCAGCGGCGGCAACAGCCGAATGATCTTGCCCCGCGTGACGTTGATCAACAGCCCGTGCTCCTGCGCGGCCCGTTGGGCCAGGTCACGGTAAGGGCTGGCCAGTTCAATGCCGATCATCAAGCCCTTGCCACGAATCGCCCGCACCTGCGGATGGTCCTCCAACTCCATGCGTAAACGCGCCAGCAAGTGTTCGCCCTGGCGTGCGGCGTTTTCCAGCAAGCCTTGCTCCTGGATAATCTCCAGCACCGTACACCCGACGCGACACGCCAGCGGGTTGCCACCAAAGGTGCTGCCATGGCTGCCGGGGGTGAACAGCTCAGCGACGCCAGCGCGGGCCAGGCAGGCGCCGATGGGCACGCCATTTCCCAGGCCTTTGGCCAGGGTCATCACGTCCGGCACGATGCCTTCGTGCTGGAAGGCAAACCAGGTGCCGGTGCGCCCGATGCCGGTCTGGATTTCGTCGAGCATCATCAGCCAGCCGTGGCGCGTGCAGTGATCGCGCATGGCTTTCAGGTAGCCTGGTGGCGCCACCAACACACCACTTTCACCTTGGATTGGTTCAAGCAGTACCGCCGCGATGCGTGTACCGAACTGCGCGGTGACCGCCTCCAGAGCCGCCATGTCGCCAAACCCAATCTTGATGAAATCGCCGGGCAATCGCTGGAACCCCAGGCGCACCGAAGGCCCGTCGCTGGCAGCCATGGTGCCTAGCGTGCGGCCGTGGAAGGCGTTCTCCATCACGACCACCAACGGCTGTTCGATGCCTTTTTTCCAGCCATGCAAACGCGCCAACTTCAGCGCCGTCTCGTTGGCCTCGGCGCCGGAATTGTTGAAGAACGCGCGGTCCAGCCCGGACAGCTGGGCCAGGCGCCGGGCCAATTGTTGTTGCCAGTCGATGCTGTAGAGGTTGGAGGTGTGCAGCAGCAAGCCGGCCTGTTCGCTGATGGCGGCCACTAACCTTGGGTGGGAATGGCCAACATTGGTCACCGCCACGCCGGCCACGGCGTCCAGGTATTCGCGGCCCTGTTGGTCCCACAGGCGCGTGCCCAGGCCGCGGGTGAAGCTCAGGGCCAGGGGTTGATAAGTGCTCATCAGGCAGGCGGCGGTCATGGTGGCGGCTCCAGTGCATCGTTGGGGTGGATCAAGTATGGTTAACCACCCTCGCTGGATAAACGCAGAATTGCTGCAATAACTTTAAACCAGGGCTTGATAATGGATCTGTTCCAGGCAATGTCGGTGTACGTGAAAGTCGTCGAGACCGGCAGCATGACCGCCGCCGCGCAGGAATGCGGGATTTCGACCACCATGGTGGGCAACCATCTGCGAGCGCTGGAACAACGGCTTGGCGTCAGCTTGCTCAAACGCACCACGCGCAAACAAAACCTCACCGAATTTGGCGGGCAGTATTATCAGCGCTGCCTGGAAGTGCTGGGGCTGGTGGCCGACTCCGAGCTGCTGGCCGAGCAGGTCCACAGCGAAACCCCCAAAGGCAGCCTGCGCATCACCGCGCCCCCGGTGTTCGGCACCGAACGCCTGGTGCCGGCCTTGAGTGAGTTTTCCCAGCGCTACCCACTTATCGACCTGTACGTGGTGATGAGCAATGAGCGCATGGACCTGGTCGACAGCGGTTTTGACGTGGCGATCCGTCTCGGCGAACTGGAAAGCTCCAGCCTGATCGCCCGGCCTCTGCAGGCCTATACCCTCACCCTTTGCGCCTCCCCTGCCTACCTGGCGCGACGCGGCACACCGCAAACCCCGGATGACCTGCAGCAGCATGACTGCCTGGCATTCGCCTACCCCGCGAACGACAACTGGCGCGACACCGATAAACTCTGGCGCATGACCGGCGATGAAGGTGAAGTGGAGGTGCCGGTGTCTGGCTCATTGACCATCAACAGCTCCCAAGGCTTGCGCCAGGCCGCCATCAACGGCATGGGCATCAGCATGTTGGCCGATGCCCTGGTGCAACCGGACCTGGAGAGCGGCAAGCTGGTGGCCTTGCTGACCACCTATAAACTGCCCAGCCGCCCCATGCACCTGATGTATCGCCAAGACCGCTACCGCCTGCCCAAGCTGCGGGCGTTCGTCGACTTTGTAATGGAGAAATGGGCGCGCTAGAACGCCACGCCCAACTCACGCAAACGCGCAGCGGTGCGCTCGGCCGATACGTGATGAATGCCCTGCCAGCCCAACGCAATGGCAGCCTCGATGTTGCCGGCGACGTCGTCGACAAACACCACTTCACTGGCCTGGACATCCGGCAGGTGCGCACGCACCTGGGTGAGGCTGGCGTGGTAGATCGCCGGGTCAGGCTTGATCAACTTCACCTCGCCGGACACCAGAATGTCGCGAAAACGCGTCAGGAATGGATAGTTGGCCCGGGCGTAAGGGAAGGTTTCAGATGACCAGTTGGTGAGCCCGAACAGCGGCATCTCAACCTGATGCAACGCTTCGAGAATCGCCACGCCCTCGGGTAATTCAGCCCGCAGCATTTCGGGCCAGCGCTCGTAATAAGCCTGGATCAGGGTCGTGTGTTCGGGGTATTGGGCAACCAGGGTGCAGGTGGCTTCAGCCAGGGAGCGCCCGGCATCTTGCTCGGTGTTCCAGTCCTGGGTACAGATGGTGTCGAGGAACCACTGGCGCTCGACGTCGTCGGCAATCAGCTTGCGGTACAGGTGCTGCGGGCTCCAGTCGAACAGGACACCGCCGAAATCAAAAACTACTGCACGAATCGTCATCAGATCCTCCGTTAGCGTGGCTTGATAGCTGCTGGAGTCTGACAGATCTGAAAGAGGGAGGCGGCCGCCGAGATGTAAGAAGTGTCTGAAAAGACAGGTGGGAGGAGGCATGGCCTCATTGAGCGAACGCAATGCTCAAAACAACGAAGATCAAATGTGGGAGCTGGCTTGCCTGCGAAAGCGGTCGTACAGCCTCAGATGCTGCGACTGACACACCGCCTTCGCGGGCAAGCCCGCTCCCACAGGGGATTTGCGTTAACTGACTGGCATCAGGGCAAGCCAGTTTCCACCTTATTGACCGCGTTTTAAGCCTGGATCAGGCCGTTGATTTTGACGGTCGGGTTCACATCCGCGTCGTAATCCACGCCGTCGACTTCAAAGCCAAACAAGCGCAGGAATTCAGCCTTGTAACCGGCAAAATCGCTGATCTCGTTGACGTTGTCGTCGGTCACCTGGTTCCACAGTGCGGCCACGGCGTCCTGAACCTTCGGTTCCAGCTCGGCCAGGTCGGCACGCAGGCGGCCATCGGCGTCGAGTTTCGGCTCGCTGCCGTACAGGCTGTCCTTGAACAGGCCGTAGACCTGCTCGATGCAGCCTTCATGGGTGCCCTGCTCTTTCATCACCTTGAACAGCAGCGACAGGTACAGCGGCATGATCGGGATCGCCGAGCTGGCCTGGGTGACCACGGCCTTGAGCACCGACACACGGGCGTCGCCCTTGAGCGCAGCGAGGTTCTCGCGCAGGGTCAACACTTTCTTGTCCAGGTCTTTCTTGGCTTCGCCGATGGAGCCGTTCCAGTAGATGTCCTGGGTCAGCTTCTCACCGAGATAGGTGAACGCGGTGGTCTTGGCGCCTTCGGCCAATACATCGGCGTCACGCAGGGCGTCGATCCACAGCTGCCAGTCTTCGCCGCCCATGACCTTCACGGTACCGTCGATTTCTTCCTGGGTCGCAGGCTCAAGCGTGGTGTCGACCACCACGCCCTTGTCGGTGTTGATCCCGCGCAGGGTCACGGCCTTGCCGATTGGCTTGAGGGTGGAGTTGTGCACCACGCCTTGCGGGTCGGTACGGCGTGGCGCAGCCAGGCTATAGACCACCAGGTCGATCTTGCCCAGGTCTTTCTTGATGGTCTCGATGGTCAGGCGCTTGATCTCGTCGGAGAACGCGTCGCCGTTGATGCTCTTGGCGTACAGGCCCTTTTCCACGGCAAACTTCTCGAACGCTGCGCTGTTGTACCAGCCGGCGGAGCTCAGCTTGCCTTCTTCGCCTTCTTTCTCAAAAAACACGCCCAGGGTGTCGGCGCCACAGCCAAACGCAGCACTGATGCGCGCGGCCAGGCCGTAGCCGGTGGAGGCACCGAGGACCAGTACCTTTTTAGGGCCGCCCTCGATGACGCCGTTTTTGGTTACGTAGTCGATCTGCTCTTTGACGTTCGCTTCACAGCCAACAGGGTGAGCGGTCACACAGATAAAGCCACGAACCCGCGGTTTGATGATCATAAAAATTTCTGCCTCTTCCAAGGTGCCGAAGGCCAATAGTGGCCATTCAACTTCAATCGTACCGGTCTATGACGCCTGAAAAACCGAAGCGTCACGATAGTCGCAAATCTTCTGTTCTCAAAATTCAATCCACAAAACGTCGGAGCCTGCACGGCAACGGTTACAAATTGTGCAGCAGCTTCACAATTTCACCCTATTTAAAAACGCCTGCCGGCCCCATAAACCCCTATGATGACGAGATTGTTTCAATATGTTTCGGCTTTGGAGCCTCGTTTCATGAGCAAAAATGCTGTCGGCAAGAAGCTGGTGTCCCTGGCGTGGGTACTCGGCGTTCTGCTATTGATCTATTGTTTCCCGCGCAGTTGCCTGGTGTTTCTGCTGTTGGTGGTGTGCTGCGGCGTTTATGACTTCCTGCGTAACGGCCTGTACGACCGCGACACCATCAAGAAGTATTTTATCGGCAACGGCCGTAATACCTGGGTGCTGGCACCGTTCAACACCCTGCTCGACCTGCTCAGCAGCCGCAACCGGCATGTCTACACCATGAACGACCTGCCACCGGCTTGGCGCGAAGACCTGCAACAGGTGATCGACGACGCCATGGCCCGCAAGGATGAAATCATCAGCTACCTGGACGAGCGCATGGCCGAGAAGAAACGCGGCATGTTGTTCTTCCAGTGGTACGGTCGCCCGATCGAAACCACCCTGGATATCCCGCAGCTGCGCAAGAAACTGCCGTTCGTGAAAACCATCGGCGTCTCGGTGTTCAACGAGAACCGCTCGACCTCGTTCCACTTCGGCCCCCTGCGCATGATGTTCCGTGTGCTCTACAACATGGCGCCGGCACCGCACCATGAGGGCGTGTACATCCAGGTGGGCAAGCACAAGCACTACTGGCACGACGACCCGCTGTTTATCTTCGATGACACGCTGATGCACGCCTCCTTCAACAAAAACGACGCCAAACGCTACTGCCTGTTCATTGATATTGTGCGCCCGACCCTGCTGCCCTCGGTGCTCAACGCCGTGATCGCAGGGTTTGCCGGCCTGGTCTTTACCCTGCGTCGGGTTTTCTACAAAAACTGGAAGCTGATTCAGTAAGTTCTGCGGCATGATGGTGTTGGACGGCATTTGCGCTGGGCCTTGCGCCTGAGGTAAATAACCGTCTCGTGCGACCTTAATTGGCGCTCACCATTCTCAAGCCATCGCCCCCTAGCGGGCGCGGTGGCTATGCTTTCAAGGAATCAGAATGCCCCAACGTCAAGTCATCAACGCCTCCGTCAGCCCCAAGGGCAGCCTCGAAACCCTGTCCCAACGTGAAGTGCAGCAACTGAGCGAAGCCGGTACCGGCAGCATCTACACCCTGTTCCGCCAATGCGCCCTGGCGATTCTCAATACCGGCGCGCATATCGACAACGCCAAGACCATCCTCGACGCCTACAAAGACTTTGAAGTGCGTATTCACCAGCAGGACCGCGGCGTACGCCTGGAACTACTCAACGCCCCCGCCGATGCCTTCGTCGATGGCGAAATGATTGCCAGCACCCGCGAAATGCTGTTCAGCGCCCTGCGCGACATCGTCTACACCGAGAACGAGCTGGATAGCCAGCGTATCGACCTGAGCAACTCCCAAGGCATCACCGATTACGTGTTCCACCTGCTGCGTAACGCCCGTACGCTGCGCCCGGGTGTCGAGCCGAAGATCGTGGTGTGCTGGGGCGGCCATTCGATCAACACCGAAGAATACAAATACACCAAGAAAGTCGGGCACGAACTGGGCCTGCGCAGCCTCGACGTGTGCACCGGTTGCGGCCCCGGCGTGATGAAAGGCCCGATGAAGGGCGCAACCATTTCCCACGCCAAGCAGCGCATCACCAATGGCCGTTACCTGGGCTTGACCGAACCAGGCATCATCGCTGCCGAAGCGCCGAACCCCATCGTCAACGAGCTGGTGATTTTGCCGGACATCGAAAAGCGCCTGGAAGCCTTCGTGCGTGTGGGCCACGGCATCATCATCTTCCCCGGCGGCGCAGGCACGGCCGAGGAGTTCCTGTACCTGCTCGGCATCCTCATGCACCCGGACAACCGCGACCTGCCGTTCCCGGTGGTGCTCACCGGGCCGAAACATGCCGCGCCTTACCTGGAACAATTGCACGCGTTCGTCGGCGCCACCTTGGGCGAAGCGGCGCAGAAGCATTACCAGATCATCATCGACGACCCGGCTGAAGTGGCCCGCCAGATGACCACCGGCCTCAAGGCGGTGAAGCAATTCCGCCGCGAGCGTAACGACGCGTTCCACTTCAACTGGCTGCTGAAGATCGACGAAGGCTTCCAGCGCCCGTTCGACCCCACCCACGAAAACATGGCCAGCCTGCAACTCAACCACGCGCTGCCGGCCCATGAACTGGCGGCCAACCTGCGCCGTGCGTTCTCGGGGATCGTGGCGGGTAACGTCAAAGACAAGGGTATTCGCCTGATCGAGGAGAACGGCCCGTATGAGATTCACGGCGACCCGGCGATCATGAAACCGTTGGATGAATTGTTGAAGGCGTTCGTGGCCCAGCACCGCATGAAACTGCCGGGCGGAGCCGCGTATGTGCCGTGCTATCGCGTGGTGCAATAAGCCAGCGGCGGTCGGTCATAGTTTGTATTCGTTTGGGACATAGCAACGCGTGTGAGGAACAAGAGTTCGGACTAGGGTTTTACTATTCCGACTCATTCACCTCAGCGAGCGACCTATGGACCAACGGATATTGTCCTCCGTCATTCCTTACCTTAAGGTAAGGAATATCACGATGGAGATCTTCACTATGGCCACCGCCACACTCACTTCAAAAGGGCAAATCACCATCCCAGTCCAGGTCAGGACAGCCCTGGGCCTGGAAACAGGCGACCGGGTGGAATTCGTCGAAATGGAAGACGGCAAGTTTTCCATGATTGCCGCGAGCAAAACCGTCAAGGACCTCAAGGGTTTGATCCGCAAGCCTGCCCATGCCGTGTCTATCGAAGACATGAACCGCGCCATCGCGGCCCAGGGAGCAACAGCTGGATGATCGGCCTGGATACCAACGTGCTGGTGCGTTACGTGACCCAGGACGACCCGGTTCAATCAGCCAAGGCGTCCCAGCTCATCGAATCGCTCACCGCCACCTCGCCAGGCTTTGTCAGTCTGGTGACGCTTACGGAGCTGGTGTGGGTGTTGCAGTCCTGCTACCAGTCGGCCAAAAGCGAGGTGGTGATGGTGTTGGAAACCTTGTTGCACACGCGGGAACTGACCGTCGAGCACGCCGATATCATCTGGCAGGCATTGCGCAAGTTCAGCGCAGGCAAAGCCGACTTTGCCGACTGCCTGGTTGAACGCTGTGGCCATGCGGCGGGATGCGAGTACACCGCCACCTTTGATCTGAACGCGGCCAAGGCAGCGGGAATGAAACGGCTCGGCTAGCCCGCTTTGTTTGTGTAGGAGCGAGCTTGCTCCCGAAAAAATCACAGGCACCGCGTGCAACCTGAATGCCCGCGTAACCGTTGACGTTTTTCGTGAGCAAGCTCACTCCTACAGAGAAGGAGGTTAGGTCAGCGTATCCAGCCGCCGATCTGCCAGTGGTAGCCATCATTACGCTGCACCCAGTGCGGGTGTACATAACGATAGCCCTGGCGCACCGGCTCCCAATGGCCGTGCACCGCCACATAGCGCCCGCCTTCCCAACGCCAGTAACCGCGTGACCAGATATAACCCTCGCGTACCGCCGGTTCGACTTCTATCACCTGCACCGGAGGCGGCTGCGGCGCCACCACCTCAACATACTCACGTTGCACCGGCCTGCGTTCATGTACTACACGCTCTTGTACACACCCGGACGCCGCCACCACCATGGCGGCCAATGCTGCATAACGTAACAACATACAAAACCCTCGGGCGCGAACGCCCTGCACCTGCATCAGAAAGTAATCCGCCTTTATTCCAGCCGGGCTCCTGCATGGGCTTTGATTATTTTTAACAGGAAATGTCTGTCAGATTGCTGAACCCACCGGCCTCAAGTCGAACGGACACTGCTGGCGCTGCATCTGCATGAACAGGTGAGAGAGCTCGCGCGTTTAAACCGAGCCAAAACGTTGTAATACGGCGTCGACAAACCGCCGCAACTTAGCCGTGCGCTGCCGATTCGCGGTGTAGACCAAATGCATTGATCGACTTGGCGCGTCAAAGTCCGGCAGCACCCGCACTAACTGGCCCTCGGCCAGTGCCCTGCGCAAGAAGTCTTCAGGGCCGAGCACGATACCGAAACCATCCAGCGCCGCCGACATCAGCGCCCTGCTTTCGTTGATCTGCAAACGGCTGCTTACCTGCACCCTGTGCGGGACCGCACCTTGGTAAAACACCCATTCACGATCTGCCGGGCGTGACCAGAAGGCATAGCCCAGGCATTCGTGATGCTCAAGGTCTGCCGGCGTCATCGGTGTGCCCCGCGCCTGCAAATAGGCCGGTGCCGCACAGACAACCAGGCGATACGGCGCCAGCGGCCGGGCGGTCAGGCCAGTGGTCCCCAAGGGGCCGATACGAAAGGCCGCCTCATAGCCCTCCTCTACCAGGTCGACGAAACGATCCGTAAGGTGCAGATCGATTTGCACATCCGGGTTGTCACGCAAGAATCCGGTGATCAACGGCATCAGGCTGTAGGAGCCGAACGTCACCGGAGCGGTGATTTTCAGCTTGCCACGCGGGGTGTCGTTCATGATTTGCGCAAGGGAATCCGCCGCCTTAGTCTCCGTCAGGATGTGCTTGCAACGTTCGTAGTAAGCGCTCCCCAACTCCGTAAGGCTTTGCCTTCGCGTAGTACGGTTAAGCAAGCGCGCGCCCAAGCGTTGTTCCAAGGCGGTGACATGCTTGGCCACCATTTGCGGTGACATATTCAAGCGCTCAGCGGCACGCACGTAGGAACCGAGCTCAGCAGCCATCACAAAGGCATTCATGCTTGATAAACGATCCATCATTCCCTACCCCTAGTAACAACAGCCGCGCCACAACTGCGATTTATCACCAAATGGTTGCCAATCATCATAGCCACTTCGTACTTCCATCGGAGCAAGCACATGAAGATTGGCGTAATTGGAGCAGGTTTCATTGGGCGTGCTGTGGCACAACTGGCCTTGGCCGCCGGGCATGAGGTGATGCTGAGCAATTCCCGCGGCCCGCACACCATGAGCAGCGTGGTAAGCGGCATACTCGGTGTGCAAGTTGGCAGCGCAGACGATGCCGCACGGTTCGGCGATGTGGTGCTAGTGGCGATTCCCTTTCAACACTACCGCAGCGTGCCCGCGCAATGGCTGGAGGGTAAAACGGTGATGGATGCCAACAATTACTACCCCGACCGCGATGGGCATATCCCAGAGCTGGACCGCTTTGAAACGACTACCAGCCGCTTGCTGGCCGACCATTTGACACATTCACACGTGGTGAAAGTGTTTAACGCGATCTTCGCCCCCGACCTGACGCAAGACGCCCGCCCTCACGGTGCACCTGATCGGCGGGCGCTGCCCGTCGCGGCGGATGACGCCACCGCGAAGGCCGTCGTGACCCAGCTGCTCGATGAGTTGGGGTTCGATGCCGTCGACGCTGGTGAGCTGGATGAAAGCTGGCGATTCGAGCGGGCCAAACCGGCGTACTGCGTGCGCCTGGACCAGGCTGGCTTGAAGGCTGCGCTGGCGGCGGCCGAGCGTGCGGTTGAGCTGCCCCCGGTGGAGCGACACCCGCCGCTCTCCTGAACATTTCCCCACAAAAAAGCCCGCTGACCGTCACCGGTTCAGCGGGCTTTTTCGTGGGTGAGGCTTACAGCGCCAGGTCAGAAACCGGCTTGCTTGGCTCAGCCGCAGGCTTGGCAGCCTCGGTAGCCTGTGGAGCGGCCAATTGCGGGATCGCTGGCGGTGGTGTCAGTTGCAGCACACCGGCAGTGTAGGCCCATTCCTTGGCAACCGCTTCAGGGCTGTCGTTCAGCTTGGTGCCGTAGCTTGGCACGATCTGGTGCAGTTTTTCCTGCCAGGCCGGGCTTGCTACCTTGTCCTTGAACACTTTTTGCAGCACGGTCAGCATGATCGGAGCCGCGGTGGACGCGCCTGGCGATGCACCCAACAGGCCTGCGATGGTGTTGTCGGCAGAGCTGACCACTTCGGTACCCAGCTTCAGCACGCCGCCTTGCTCTTCATCACGCTTGATGATCTGCACGCGCTGGCCGGCTTGCCACAGGCGCCAGTCGGACTGCTTGGCGTTCGGGAAGTACTCTTGCAGCGCCTTGAAACGGTCATCATCAGACAGCATCAGTTGGCCGGCGAGGTACTCGACCAGTGGGTATTCACGAATACCAACTTTGGTCATAGGCCAGATGTTGTGGGTGGTGGTGCTGGTCAGCAGGTCCAGGTACGAGCCTTCTTTCAGGAACTTGGTCGAGAAGGTGGCGAATGGGCCAAACAGAATCACACGCTTGCCATCCAGCACGCGGGTGTCCAGGTGCGGAACCGACATCGGTGGCGAACCTACCGAAGCCTTACCGTAGGCCTTGGCCAGGTGCTGCTCGGCGATGGTCGGGTTCTCGGTCACCAGGAACGAACCACCGACTGGGAAGCCTGCGTATTCCTTGCCTTCAGGAATGCCCGACTTCTGCAGCAAGTGCAGGGCACCGCCGCCGGCGCCGATGAACACGAACTTGGCGTCGGTTTCAGTCTTGGTGCCGTCTTTGAGGTTTTTGTAGCTCACACGCCACGAACCGTCGGCGTTCTTAGTGATGTCCTGCACTTCGCTCGACAGCTTCAAGTCAAACTTCGGCGTAGTTTGCAGGTGAGCGACGAACTGGCGGGTGATCTCGCCGAAGTTAACGTCGGTACCGATCGGGCTCCAGGTGGCCGCGATTTTCTGGCTCGGGTCACGCCCTTCCATCATCAACGGAACCCACTTGGCGATCTGCGCCGGGTCTTCGGAGTACTGCATGCCGGCGAACAGCGGGCTGGCCTTCAGGGCTTCGTAGCGTTTTTTCAGGAACTTGATGTTGTCATCGCCCCACACAAAGCTCATGTGCGGAGTGGAGTTGATGAACGAACGCGGGTTCTTCAACACGCCCTGCTGAACCTGCCAGGACCAGAACTGACGGGAGATCTGGAACGCTTCGTTGATCTCGACCGCTTTCGGGATCTCAACGTTGCCGTTCTTGTCTTCCGGGGTGTAATTCAGCTCAGCCAGGGCCGAGTGACCGGTACCGGCGTTGTTCCAGCCGTTGGAGCTTTCTTCGGCCACGCCATCGAGGCGCTCGACCATCTCCATGGACCAGTCCGGCTCCAGCTCATTGAGCCAGACACCCAAGGTTGCACTCATGATGCCGCCGCCGATCAGCAGCACATCGACTTTCTTTGCCTCTTCCGCGTGAACGGACGTGATCCCCATCGACAAAGCCAGCCCCAGCAGGGCAGTGTTTACTTTTTTAAACATCAGTAGCACCTATGATAAAACGCCATCCGCCCTACCGCCCCCGATCATGAGTAACCCTCGTTCACGCTACGTCAGGCAACGTACCGCGGGGTCTGCACAGTCACATAAAGGCTGCAGGGTGGGCACACAAGGCCGATGGATCGACCTCACTGTTATGTCCCTTCTGCGCTGACTTCTTATCATTATTGGCTTCAGCTACCTGGGCGACAGCCAACCGCTGGGACGTATACGGGTGTACGCACCAGGGAAAGACTAGCCCAAGACGGCGCGCAGAATATCACGCTAAACAGCGTTTATGCGCCGTTTGGCCAATTGACAGGCCTAAATCGCGGCTTTTAATGCGCCCCTGTCAAGCCTGGCAGCCGCGACCTGCGGTCACAGGCGTGGAACTCTGCCGAAAATGGCGGTTCTAGACACCTTCGTCGCGGCTTGCGTAGCATCGGCGACTGTCCTTCGTGCACACCTTTCACACAGAGTTACCCATGACTATCCAGCAATCATCCGGGCAGGTACTGCCCGCGCGCAGCGCCGCCAAAATGGAAGCGGCCATGGCCGTGGGCGCCTTCGCGATCGGCACCGGCGAATTCGCCATCATGGGCCTGATGCCCGACATCGCCCAGAACCTGGGCCTGAGCGAACCCCAGGTCGGCCACGCCATCAGCGCCTACGCCCTGGGCGTGATGGTCGGCGCCCCACTGCTGGCCATCCTCGGCGCCAAGTTGCTGCGCAAACACATGCTGCTGTTGCTGATGGGCCTGTACGCCCTGGGCAACTTCGCCACCGCCTTCACCCCGACCTTCGGCTCGCTGGTGGCCTTCCGCTTTATCAGCGGCCTGCCCCACGGCGCCTACTTCGGCATCGCCGCCGTGGTCGCCTCCAGCATGGTGCCCACCGACAAACGCGCCGGCGCCGTGGCCCGCGTAATGATGGGCCTGACCCTGGCCATGCTGCTCGGCAACCCCATTGCCACCTTCCTCGGCCAACACCTGGGCTGGCGCTCGGCGTTCGCTCTGGTCAGCGTGATCGCCCTGCTCACCATCGCCCTGGTCTGGCAATTCGTGCCCCACCGCCACGACGAACAACGCAGCGACCCGCGCAAGGAACTGCGCGCCTTCACCAAACCCCAGGTCTGGATGGCCCTGTCCATCGGCGCAATTGGCTTTGCCGGCATGTTCTGCGTATTCAGCTACCTGGCGCCGACCATGCTGGAAGTGACCAAAGTCTCGCCGCAGTGGATCCCCTTCGGCCTCGCGGCATTTGGCGTGGGCGGCATCATCGGCAACATTGCCGGTGGCAAGCTGTTTGATCGCATGCAGTTTCGGGCGGTGGGTTTGATATTGGTATGGTCGATGGCGGTGTTGTTGTTCTTCCCCTTCGCTGCGTCTTCGCTGTGGAGCGTGCTGCTGAGCATGGGGCTGGTGGGCACCATGGTCGCATTGGCGGCGCCGTTGCAGATTCGCCTGATGGACATTGCCCACGAAGCACCGAGCCTCGCGGCAGCATCCAACCATGCGGCGTTCAACCTGGCAAATGCGCTGGGCCCGTGGTTTGGCGGTATGGCCATTACTGCCTGCCTAGGCTGGACCAGCACCGGCTACATCGGCGCCGCGACCGCCCTGGTGGGCCTGGGTCTCTACCTGATCGCCCGGCGGATGAAAGGCGGCCACTAACGCCCTACTGGATCAAACTGTAGGTGGGGCTTCCAGTTGTAGGAGCGAGCTTGCTCGCGAAAAACTCACCGGCACCGCGTTCACTCAGGAAGCCCGCGTTATCGTTGACGTTTTTCGCGAGCAAGCTCGCTCCTACAGAAGGCGATGACGCTTAACTGGCAGGCATTAGTGCTTGCCCCCCACCCCATCAATCATCATGCAACAACCCCGAACCATACTCCCCATAACTACTCCCCAGCCCACTGCCACCAAAATTCATCTTCGCGGCTTTGTTGGGGCTATGGTCGCCAAATGCCTGGCACCCGCCTGAAAAGCACGGGTCGCTGTTGGTCACGCTCGATGAAGATGAACAAGCGCTTAACAACAACGTGCCGGTGATCATCACGACTTTGACGAGGTTCGAGATCATGGTTTCAGTTCCCTATGGGCTGGAGGCGCTGGGGTCCTCTCTCAGTAGGGGATCGTAGACCTTAACAGCGCAGGGAATTATGAAACTTTGCTGGGTGACAGCATGAGTTCAGGTTGCCGCCTTAGGGCAAGGCGGCAGGGTTGGTTGTCAGGCTTTGACTGGGGCCGTTACAGGCGCAACCTGCTCCTGGGCTCGGTCAACGAGTAGCGAACTCAACTCGATTAACTGCTGAATGCCCAGGGCGATGGCGCGTTGGGAGTCGTCGAGGTCGAACGCCAAGGTGGCGGCCATTTCGTTGGCGGATGCGAGGTTTTCGGCGGCATTGGCCAGGAGGGTTTCGGGGTCGATGGTCGGGTTTACGAGGAATAGGTTGTTGCTTGGGAGTTCAACAGGCGCAGCGTCGTCGGATGGGGGCAAGTGATGATGGATTGCTCGCTGGGCTGCGGCTTGAAGCTTGGCATCCACGGACGATGCGGTTTGATCAGTTGAAGAACTGTTTGTGTTGTTGTGCATGGGCGAAGCTCCAAATATTTTCGGGAGTTAAAACGCCTTAGCAGTTCGGACTTCCACCTCCGGCCACTGGGTTTACATACAGCAGCTTGAGAAGGTTAGCGGTGGTAGGTCTGACAGGCAAGCCGAGAAAAGTGTCGGAAGGTTCCTATGGAATATCATAGTCTGGCTTTGCCATATGTACTGCCGTAAAGATCTTCAAAAATAAAGCTCTGAACACTTCACTCCGACGCCAAGCGCTGTCATATTGGCATCAAATCCAAGGAGCCGAACATGTTGAACCAGGATACCGAATACGAAAAACTAACGAGAGAGGTATACGAAGAAATCCTTAGAACTGATGGATTCGATACAATCTTAGTAAAACACAATGTAAACCTCGCTGGAAAATCGACACAAAAGCATCAGCTAGATGTTTATTGGGAATTCAAAGTCGCAGGACTGGTTCATCGCGTTGCCGTTGAGTGTAAAAACTATACATCTACAATAACGGTTGGCAAGGTGAGAGATTTCGCAGCAGCTCTTGATGATATAGGTAATATACAAGGAATATTCATAACAAAAACCGGATATCAAAAAGGTGCAAAGGTATTCGCAGACCATAAAGGCATAGCATTGAAAATGCTTAGAGAACCTACAGCCGAAGATCTAGAATTAGCACTTGGCATTAAAACCATACATACTGCAGGCACAATGTACTATTTAGATAATGTGCGCCCAGCATTAAAATTTGATCTCAACTGGATTGAATCAAATACAACACTGAGAGAAGGTGACTCCATCGAAATATCAGGAATGACGGATAAAATCACAATAGTTGATGAATCCGGCAACATTATCGTTAAATGGTCCAAACTGCAAAATGAACTCGCAGAAAACTCAGGAAAATTTGAAGAGTTTGAAAACCGCATAAAGGTATATAACTTTACGAACCACTATATAATCTGGCCAGACTGTACACACGGCAAGTTAAAGCTAGAAAAAATCGCCTTCAAATATAATATACGCGCCATCAAAACAACATCAAGGTTCGAAGGAAAAATCGCAGCAAAGGCTGTATTGAAAGACATAAAGACAGGCGAAATACATCTTCACCAAAGAAAAGTGACAGTCGAGTCCCATACAGAGCGGGAAGACTCATCCAAAAGTACTTTGAGAGGGGGACATCTGAGTCAGACTACAATACCTCCCACAGTGGACTTAGAGAAGAAAAACGAATGAGTCACGACCTGCTGATTCAACCCAGCGCTCCACGGTGTAAGATGCACCCACAAGCTCTTAGACACTTGTCCTACACAGTTAATTACTTAAATGATTTCGCGCTATAATTCCGAGGACTTTAGATTAACTAACTGCTCACGCGGGACATTAGTAGAAAACTCACTCACAACTAAATAGTCGAAATAAAAGCTCAGGAACCCTCAAGAATTTCACGTCTTTCCCGCACCACGAAACCCTTCAAATTTTTCAAGCACAACTCAGCTTCAACAGTAGGAATAAGTTTTTTAAACTCTACGTGATACTTCTTAATCACTGCATTGCTAACGGCAACATAATTCTGTAGTTTTTCATATTCACTCTCCACAGAGCGATACAGCTCTTCAACGCGGCAAAAGGTCCTTGCAGCATCAACACCTTTTGCTATCAAACCATCTAAGTGACCAGACAATTCACTATCAAAATAAACATCTACAACCCCCAAAACCACACGAAGCTCAACTTCAACCTCTTTACACTTAAAATACCACTCCAACGATTTCTCTCTAGTTGACTCATACTCAACTCGATAGCTCTCTTTTACCCCTTCAAAAAAAGCCTCTTCCTTAGCTTCAATATAAAGAAAAATGGCCTCATTAACACCCGACGACAAGTGCGCGATATGATAATTCTCAATTTGCTCCACGTACTTATAAATAAGAGAAATTGCAGTCTTGTAGGTATCAAGCCTAAGATCAAACTCTTCCTTCAGCCACACCTCACGCTGCTGCCCCTTCCAAATTAAGTTCTTATAACCTTCCAAATCAACAAGATATTGCGTCCTCACGCGCTCAACTTGATGAGTAATACCTGCAACATCTTCTTTCGTAGCGAGATTTTCACCTTTCTTTTTGATATAACCGGGCAAATAAAACTTAAACAATAAAAACTGAAATACAACAAATACCAAGAAAACCAGCCCTAAAAACCTATTTAAAAAACCACTCAAAAACTCAATATAAATCACCACACCCCTCCAAAAAAACGCCTATTAAATTCTGTTCCGTAAAAATATACAGACAGTCCATCACCGATGGCTGTCATGACTCGGATATCCCTAAACCTTTCGGAAGACCTGTCCAACTCTGTCGCCAACTTGGCCAAAACCATCGTCAACCTGGAGCTGGGGTCCAAGCTGCCGGAGGATACCATTGAAGACCTGACGGAAGATAACAAGGGGGAATTCATTGGGGTCACCGCGTACTACCGCGACAGAGGGACCGGTAAAGGCAGTGAAAGCAGAGGTCAGAGCAAGCCTCGACGATTACGGTAGTTATATGCTATGGAGAAGACGGCGAAACGGGCAGTGGATCGAGAGTGGAACAGACTTGAGGTCAAAAATATCCAGGAAGGTTTGCCTTTAAAATAGCTAAAGTCACCTGCTCTGGACCACGAACCCAAATTTCATACGCCATCACCAACCCAGTAATTTGATTCGCAACGACTGCCTTATGGAGGTATTCGTAGCCCTGTACTCGGACGAAAAATCTAAGCATTTCATCGCTCAACGTAAAAAACTCATCGTGCTCTAAATCTAAAGCGTCTGAGGACTCAAGCAGCTTTCGATAGTAGAAGGCGATCTCGTCTTGGTCGTCCCCCCCTTGAGCACCTATCGGCAGCGTCATATCCGGCCGGCCGTTAAATCCTTCGTGTGCAACCTTGTGGCATTCGAAACACAGCGTAATTCCGTTGCCGAGTTCATATCGCGCCTGCGAAAACAAAGTCCGTCTAAAAACATGATGCGCTTGGACCCGATCGTCAGAATTACAGACGACACACTGGTGAGCATCTCTAGCTCTGACAAACCTACTCCAAAGCGCCAAACACCATCTGTCTGAGCGGTTGTTATCAATTGCTCTATATAGCCTATCTCTAAGCCTGATTAACTGTTCCTTGTCGATAACAGGAACTCCTGAACTACTCATCAGCCTCTCCTTGATTATCGTGGATTGATTGCGCCGGCCAGCTTAGTACCGCGTGGCTCCAACTCACGAAATATTCCTGTTGAAACAACACCAAAAGACAGCACAAACGGACAGATTTATTTATACCATCGCTGAGAAAAAGCTAATCACAAGACAGCAAAAAGCCGCGTCATCCGCGGCTTTTTTGCCTTAGGCCTTCAGTTCATCCGGTGTATGCGTCTTAAGCCAATCAGCCAAGGCGGCATTCATTCGCGTTTGCCAGCCTGGCCCAGAAGCCCTGAATCGCTCCAGCACGTCAGCATCAAAACGAACATTAACGTGCTCTTTAGTGGCTACCGACTTTGGCCGCCCGCGCTTGGGTTTGAGCATTTCCTTCGCCTGAGCTTTGCCAAACAATCCCACAAGCACCTCGCTGGCTGGCTTGGCCTTAGCAAAGTCTTCAGCCGACCACTCAGGGTTCGCTGTATCGACCTTCTCAGGGCTGGGTTTCTTGGTCATAATTTTTGACCTCCCGTTTGTTGGCTTTACGAAAGCTGATGACGTGGACCGCGTCCCCCCGTGGGGTGAACACTACGACATGCAGCCGATCCCCTATGTATCCCATCGCTCGATAACGACACTCACCGTAGTCGAATCGATCATCTTCCACGATCAAGGCCGTAGACCATTCAAAGTCCCGCACTAACGCAAACGGGAGTCCGCGTTCTTCAACGTTACGAGCGTCTTTGGCTGGGTCATAGGTAATATGCATGTGATTATCGTATCCACAATAAATCATCAACACAAGCTGCGCGTCGAAAGCCTACCGAGCATGCACTCGGGTTACCACCGATGATTGGCTGGCTGGGCTTGAGAACCCGCCAAGTACCTGACAAGCATCCCTGATAAACTGTGCCCCATTCGCCTCGCTGACTCAGATCCCCCATGTCCCTACAAACCGCCCCACTCTCCCGCCGCTTTTCAGTCGCCCCCATGATGGACTGGACCGACCGCCACTGCCGGTTCTTCCTACGCCTGCTCTCCAAACACGCCCTGCTCTACACCGAGATGGTCACCACCGGCGCTATCCTCCATGGCGATCACGACCGCTTCCTGCGCCACAACGAAGCCGAGCACCCGCTGGCGCTGCAGTTGGGCGGCAGTGTTCCGGCTGATCTGGCCGCCTGCGCTCGAATGGCCGAGGCCGCCGGTTACGACGAAGTGAACCTGAACGTCGGTTGCCCCAGCGACCGGGTGCAGAACAACATGATCGGCGCGATCCTCATGGCGCACCCTGCCCTTGTGGCGGACTGTGTGAAGGCCATGCGCGATGCGGTGTCGATTCCGGTGACGGTGAAGCACCGTATCGGCATCAATGGTCGGGACAGTTATGCCGAGTTGTGTGACTTCGTCGGGACGGTGAAGAACGCCGGTTGCACCAGTTTTACCGTGCATGCGCGGATTGCGATTCTGGAGGGGTTGTCGCCCAAGGAGAACCGGGACATTCCGCCGTTGCGTTATGACGTGGCGGCGCAGTTGAAGCGGGATTTTCCGGAGTTGGAGATTAATCTCAATGGTGGGATCAAGACGCTGGAGCAGTGCCAGGAGCATTTGCAGACGTTTGATGGGGTGATGCTGGGGCGGGAGGCTTATCACAATCCGTATCTGTTGGCGGAGGTGGACCAGCGGTTGTTTGGCAGTGAGGCGCCGGTGATTAGCCGGGCGGAGGCGTTGGCGCAGTTGCGGCCTTATATTGCTGAGCATTTGGCCAGTGGTGGGACGATGCATCACATTACTCGGCATGTGTTGGGGTTGGGCACGGGGTTTCCAGGGGCGCGCAAGTTCAGGCAGTTGTTGTCGGTGGATATTCATAAGGCGGCGGATCCGTTGGCGTTGCTGGATCAGGCGGGGACGTTGTTGGAGGGGCGGTGATTGGTCGAGTGTCAGGTAGATGCTCATTGGGCGTACCGACGTTATCGCAGGCAAGCCAGCTCCCACATTTTTGCCTGGTGAGTGTCAGGTAAGTGCTCACTGGGTGTACCGGCGCTATCGCAGGCCAGCTCCCACATATTTAGCGGTGATTGCAAGAGCGCGGCAGGTGCTGCCGGCCCTTGCTGCACTGTTGCTTAGTTTTCCGGCACTGTTCCTTTGGGCACCGTTACCCATTGGTCGGTGTCTCGGTTATACCTTTTCCAATCTTTATCGGTCCTGACTTTTCGGTAAAGCGTGTTGAATGTGGTGCCGCCGAGTATTTGAAATTGAACTTCACCGCCTGGCGTTTTGCAGTTAACCAACCCCAGAATGGGTGAGTTCGGGTTTACTTGCAGTGCATACACGGCGTCTCCAAAGGTTCCGGTGGTGGCGTAGTCCAGTGCAAAACTCACGAACTGACTTTTCGGGGTGTCGCTGGACTGTAAGGCGAGCAGTCGCATTGTCGTGTAGGTGGCACTGATAAAACCCAGCGCGTGTAGGTCAGGCCCATCGATGGCCCAGTATTTTTCGGGTGTACCACCGTCCCTGAGGTATTTGTCCAGGTCGTTCTGCGCTTTGGAGTAGATCACCCCGGCCTTGAGTTTCTGGACGTGCCAATTGTTGGTGTCCGCGCTCTCATACGCGCGGTACACCCAGGTGGCAGGCGCAGTCACTCTGGTATCGGTGATCTTGCCGCCGTAGGATGAGGTCAGTTCGTTTTCCTTTTCCAGGGTGCGGCTCCCCATGGGTTTACCTGCCTTGGCAGTGTCAATGATGCCACGCATTTCCTGGGTATCGTAACAACCGGCGCTGAGGGCCTGCTGTACCGTCACATCGGCAAATACCGTTGTTGAACAAATAAAACCCAGGGCGGCGAATAGTGTTGATATATTCCGTTTCATTACATCTCTCCTTTGCTTTCAAACTAACGAACCAGCAGATTTTAATGCACAGACGCACACACTTCGCCGCGGACAGTTATGTCATCAGAGTTTTTATCGGCCCAAGTTAGCGCTTGCCAGTCAGGTATAGCACAAGTAAAAACGGCAACAACTAAAGAGCTGGAAAATAAACTTTTCACAACTTCAAAACATTGATATTGCCTCTATCAACTGGCTTGAAACCAGTGGCGCAGGACGGGTGGAATCCAGTTGAACCTAGCTGCGATTTTGCCCTCCAATTGAGCACCACGGCCGGTGATTCAAACGGCCGTTTCCAGGTTATTGCCCTCGCAAACGACCTAACGCATTTGCGCCCTTGAGCGCCTGCCAGCGCTCGGGTAATGTCACTAGACCCACAGGACAGAGCACGCCCATGACTTCCAAGCTGGAACAACTCAAGCAATTCACCACCGTCGTAGCCGATACCGGCGATTTTTCCACTCTCGCCAAGCTCAAGCCACAAGACGCTACCACCAACCCTTCCCTGCTGCTCAAGGCTGCGTCGATCCCTGGCTATGCCAAGCTGCTGGATGAGTGCGTGCAGGACTGCAACGGCGATGTGGGCCTGGCCAGTGACCGCTTTGCGGTGGCGGTGGGTCAAGAAATTCTCAAAGTAGTGCCGGGCCGTATTTCCACTGAGGTGGATGCGCGCCTGTCGTTCGACGAGGCCGCTATTCTCAAGCGTGCGCACCGTCTGATCGACCTGTACGACAAAGCCGGCGTCAGCCGCGACCGCGTGCTGATCAAGATCGCCTCCACCTGGGAAGGCATCCGCGCAGCCGAGAAGCTGGAAAAAGAAGGCATCCAGACCAACCTGACGCTGCTGTTCTCCTTCGCCCAGGCCGTTGCCTGTGCGGAAGCGGGTGTGTTTTTGATTTCGCCGTTCGTGGGCCGTATCTACGACTGGTACAAGAAGGCCAACGGCAACGACTACACCGGTTCCGATGACCCGGGCGTGCAGTCGGTGACGCGCATCTATAACTACTACAAGGCTAACGGCTACAAAACAGTAGTGATGGGTGCGAGCTTCCGTAACCTCAGCCAGATCGAGGAACTGGCCGGTTGTGATCGCCTGACCATCAGCCCGGACCTGTTGGAGAAGCTGGCAGCCGATGAAGGCAAGCTGGAGCGCAAATTGGCGCCAGGCCATGCCGGTGAGGCCCGTGTGCATATGACTGAAGCGCAGTTCCGTTGGGAGTCCAACGAGGACGCGATGGCGACTGAGAAGCTGGCGGAGGGGATTCGTCAGTTTGCTCGGGACCAGGAGAAACTGGAGGCGTTGTTGTCGGCCAAGCTGTAAAAGCAGATAGCAGCAAAAAGGGCGGCACCTGTGAGGGTGTCGCCCTTTTTTGTGCGTCGGTGTCACCGCCGTCCGATGTGGGAGCTGGCTTGCCTGCGATAGCGGTGGGCCAGCCAACACGTCATCGACTGACACTGCGTAATCGCAGGCAAGCCAGCTCCCACATTGGACTGTGTGTGTTTGGGCAGGGAGGCCGTCAGTGCCGCTCGAGGGCGTTGACGAGGTCGTGGAAGGCTTCGCGGTTGGACTCATTCAAGCCCATCAGGATTTTGTGCGCTTCCAGCACCTTGACCCGCACCACTTCCTCGGACTGGTCCTGGGACGGCAGGTCGGTCAGGCACTCAGGGCACGGGATGGGGCGGTCAACGATGTTGAACACCTGGTCAAAGCCCATGGATTGCAACAGACGGGTGATGTCTTCGTGGGTGGTGACCACGGTCGGCAATAGGCCGACCTTCTGCCGAGACAGAATGGACAATTTGGCCAACAGGCCCAGGGTGGTGCTATCGATACTGCGCGTTTCGGTCAGGTCGATCACGATCGCCGAGAAGTTCAGCGCAGTGAAGATCCGCTCGATCGTCGCATCCAGGGCCGAACACAAGGTCAGGCGCACTTCACCGACAAACTTCAGGACGAAGGTCCCGTCTTGCTCGGCGAATTGGATTCTTCCGGTACTCATCAAAGATTCCTGCTCAACACCAATAGGGCGATATCATCCGGCATCTCCCCTAGCGTGGCCAATCCAAAAACCTGCCGCAGGCCATCCAGGCTGCCGCCCGCCGACTTGACCTTTTGGGGCAAGGCGGCTTCTTTCTCTTTGAGTGTAGGCTCTGGAAGAAGGTCCAGAATACCGTCAGACATCAGCGTCAGGCTGAAGGTCGGCGGCAGTTCCAGGATGTGGTCTTCGTAGGTGGCTTCGTTAAACAAGCCTACGGGCAGGCCACGCCCTTCCAGGTAGCGCACACTGTCAGGAGTGTACAAAACAGGCATCGGCAGGTGACCGCCAATGCTGTAGGTCAAAAGACCGGTTTCTTCGTCGATCACGCCGCCGACCATCGTCACGTGCTTGCCCAGCTTGCAGCTGATCAGGCCCCGGTTGATGTGGCCCAGCACCTCGGAGGGGGTGAACTCCGGCAAGGTGCCGTTGCGCTTGGACTCGAACAACAGCCGTGTGGTCATGAACTTCAACAACACGGTAACAAACGCGGAAGACGCGCCGTGGCCGGAAACGTCGGCCAGGTAGAACGCCACACGGCGCTCATCGACACGGAAATAGTCGACAAAATCACCCGACAGGTACAACGACGGGATGATCTGGTGGGCAAACTTGAACTCGTCAATCGTCCAGGGGCTCACCGGCAGCATGTTCATCTGCACCTGGCGCCCGGCGTTCTGGTCTTCCTGCAGCAGGTTCAAGCTGGCTTCGAGCTCGCGGTTGGCGGTCTCGAGCTTTTCGCGGTAGCGCTGGTTTTCCACGAGCAGGCGTGCACGGTCCAGAGCGCGGCGCACCGAGTGCTCCAGCACGGCCAGGTCTTCCAGGGGCTTGATCAGGTAATCGGCGGCGCCCAGGCGCAAGGCTTCAACGGCATCGTTCATGACACCGGCACCGGACACGACAATCACCGGCGTTTGCGGGGCAAGGTCGGTCACCTGGCGAATCAGCTCCAGGCCGCCCATCTGGGGCATGCGCAGGTCGCAGATCACAAGGTCGGGCTTGTCGCGCTCGAATACCTGGAGACCCTGTTGGCCATTACTGGCCTGCAGGACGCTGAAGCCACTGTCTTCCAAGTAGGCCGCGAGGCTCGCGCGCACTACTTCGTCGTCATCGATAATCAGCAGCGTGGCACTGGTTTTTTGCATGTGGGCAAACGGCGCCAGAATTAGGTTGGCGTAGGCGGCTCGGCAATGGCCGGGCTCACGTACTGGATTCGCTTTCTAGCCTCTCTGTCCTACAAAGCAATGGGATTTGGCCCATGCACAACGGTAAAGCAGAGGTGCCCTTCTAAGGCGCAGACGGTACTCCCATCCGTGAGGGGTTTCAAGCTCATGCCGATGGTCGCCGGGCGTCTTTACACCGCAAATCACCCGGAGTTATAAGAACCCTCACAACCACAACGCAAAGTAAGGATGGATGCTGTGAGCGAACACGAGAGCGACTACGCCGAAAAACGCGATTTCATCCGCATGCGAATAGATGCCGATGTGTCTTTGATCCATGCCGGGCAGGAGATTGCCGGCACCTGCGTGGACCTCTCCAGTTCCGGCATGCAGGTGCAGGCACCTCGCCAGTTCACTGTGGGCGACCTGCTGACCGTGCGCATTGATTCAGAGCACGCCGCGCTCAGGGGTCTTGAGGCGGATACCGAGGTGGTGTGGGCCAAGGCGGTAGGCGATGACCAGCATCTGGGCCTCAAGATTCTGAAAATGCGCTAACGCAACATCCCGCCCCTGCGCAAAGGTGACGCGGAGCGTCACGGGATGCATTCCCACGCGGAGCGTGGGGAACGATCAGCGCGCACAAAAAAGGCGACCTTACAAAGGTCGCCTTTTTCATTTCAAAACGTCACAGCTTAAAAGTCGTCAACGACCTTGCCGTCCTTGACCTTGAACTCGCGGTTCTGCAGGTAAGCGTTACGAATGAAGGTGTACTTGTCGCCGCTGATCAGCTTCTCGCTGTCGAGCAGGCTGGCGCGCACGTCAACGACGTTGAGGCCGAAGGTGCTGTTACGCCAGCCGATATCGTTCATGTAGCGGTACGGTTGGGTGTAGCTGTCGACGTATTTGGACGGCGCATCACGCAAGGTGCTTGGGCCCAGCAACGGGATCATCACGTACGGCCCACTGCCCACGCCCCAGTAGCCCAGGGTCTGGCCGAAGTCTTCGTCGCTGCGCTGCAGCCCCATTTTGGTGCCGACGTCGATAAAGCCCAGTACGCCAAATGTGGTGTTGACCAACAGGCGGGCGGTGTCGACGCCTGCATTGTGCGGCTTGAGTTGCAGCACGTTGTTGGCCAGGTTGCCGACATCACCGATGTTGCGGAAGAAGTTGTGAACGCCGTCCTGCACAAATTGTGGGGTGACGAACTGATAGCCCTGGGCGATTGGCTTGAGGGCATAAGTATCAACGGTATCGTTGAAGGTGAAGATGGGGCGGTTGACGCTTTCCCATGGGTCATCTTCCGAGGCCGCCTGGGCAGCGAACGGTGCCAACAGGATGGTGGCACACACCGATAGCTGAGCGAAGTACTGGCTCCAGCGCATAGCTTTTGCTCCTTGAATGGTCTGTCATGGGCGCTATGCCCTGAATAAGGCTGTCAGTATATGACGGAAGTGTCGATTTAGGCAGCTACCTAGAATCGTCTTAGGGAAAATGCACAAAATTCCTACAAATACCGACAGTGTCATCCCCTTGTCATGCCGCCCCGATAGCGTGGCAGCTATTTCAGGGACGTTCAGATGCCACACGCCGAGATTGCCGTCGCCGCCGCCCCCTCATTGACCGCCGTGTTATTTGGCCTGAGTGGCTGCCTGGTGGATTTTGGTTCCCTGGCGCGCAGCGACTCACCTTGCGCCGACGCCGAGGCCACGCCAGGCGCATTGAAAATCCTGCGCAGTCTCAAAGAACAAGGCGTGCCCTGCGCCTGGCTGGACGAACTGCCTCCCGCCGTGACCGCGCCACTCTGCGCCGGCCTGCCTGGCTGGCTCAAGGCCGCCTCGCCCTCCTCCATTCGCTGGCCTGCGCCCCACGCCTGCTGGCAAGCGCTGATGGAGTTGAACATCGAACGTCTGGAAGGCTGCGTACTGGTCAGCGGTGAGCCGCGTCTGCTGCAATCGGGCCTGAATGCCGGTTTGTGGACCATCGGCCTGGCCTCCTGCGGTTCGCTCTGCGGCCTGTCGCCCCGGCAATGGCAGGCGCTGACCGAGCAGCAACGCGAACACAAGCGCGGCAAGGCCACGGTGGCGCTCTATGGCCTGGGTGTGCACTCGGTGATCGACCATCTCGGCGAACTCGGCACCTGCCTGGCCGACATCCGCCTGCGCCAGCTCAAGGGCGAGAAGCCCTGATCGAGATCATGCACAGTTGGCCCCAGTGGATTAATCTACAGGTCAGCCCGTAGACCTTTCACGGCGTGCCGCGGTCTATGCCAGTGCCTATCGATAAAAGGAAAGAACGTCATGCCTGATCGCGAGAAGTTACAACAGCAGGCCGATATTGTGCGTGAGCAACTTGAGAACCATCCCGAGTTGCCCGCCGAGAAACGTCAAGCATTGGAAGAGTTGATCGCCAAATTCGAAGTCCAGCTGAAAATGGAACCGGCCACCCAGACGCCCAGCATCGCTGACGATGTGAACCGGGCAGTGGAAGGTTTTGAACTGGACCATCCAGGCATTGCCGGGACGTTGCGCAATATCGTGCTGACCCTTGGCAATATCGGCATCTAACCCGAGCCCAAGCCAAACACAAAAGCAAATGTGGGAGCTGGCTTGCCGGCGATAGCGGTGTATCAGTCACTTGATGAAGGACTGAAAGATCGCAATCGCAGGCAACCCAGCTCCCACAGTTTTTTGTATGAAGGCTTACTGACGCGCCAGCCGCACGTTCAGGAACTGGGTGTTCTCAGTGCTGCGATACGGATTGATATCCAACCCACCCCGACGCACATACCGTGCATACACGGTCAACTTCTCCGGCTTGAGCAAGCGCTGCAAGTCCAGGAAGATCCGCTCCACACACTGTTCATGAAAGTCCGAGTGCTGGCGAAAGCTGACGATATATTCCAGCAGGCTGGCGTGATCCAGCGCCGCACCACGGTATTCCACCACCACGCTGCCCCAGTCAGGCTGGCTGGTCACCGGGCAATTGGATTTGAGCAGGTGGCTGTGCACGCTCTCCTCCACCACGCGCGAATCATCGCAACGCAGCAGTTCCGGGCGTGGGTGTTCGTAGCTGCTGACGTTGATATCCAGGCCGTCAATGCACACGCCCGGCAACGCCATCACGCCTTCTGCCTCGATGTCGGCCAGGCTGCGAATGCGCACGCTCACGGGCTTGCCGGCCGAAAAGCTGAGGTCGGTGCGCAAGGTGGCTTCAAGGCTTTGCGTCTCGGCAAACGCGGTCTGGTTCAGCGAGTTGAGGTACAGCTTGAACGACTTGGACTCGATGATGTTCGGCGAGTCGGCCGGAATGCTGAACTCACCGATGGCCACCACCGGCTTGCCCGAGGGCAACAACCAGGACAGTTCGAAGCAGTTCCAGAAATCCACGCCCTTGTACGGCAGGGTCTCGGCGCTCAGGCCCAGCTCGGCCCACTTGGCGGCGCGTGGAATCGGAAACAGCAACGAAGGCGTGTAGGTGCTGATGTATTCACTGGACTTGCCCAGCGGCGAATGTTCGGCTGCGGGATGCATGGCGGAAACCTGGCTAAATAAACCGCGCCAGTCTACCAGCCTTTGCTCCCGCCCTTAACAAACGCCTCACTCAACGGTCAGTTTGCCCACCATGCCCGCCTGGTAATGCCCGGGCAGGTTGCAGGCAAACTCAAGGCCTGTGGCCTGCTTGAACGTCCAGGTCAGTTCGGCCGTCTTGCCCGGCTCCACCAACACACTGTTGGGATCGTCGTGCTTCATGCCGCCCATGTCGCCGTGGCCCATGGCGCTGTGATCCATCTTGCCCATACCGGTGGCGGTGAGCATGCCACTGGCTTGCATCTGCAACATCTCTTTCTGGTGGGCGGCATGCATGGCCGCGTCTCCCAGGTTGAACTCATGCAGCAACTGGCCTTTGTTGACCAGCACAAAGCGCACGGTTTCACCGGCCTTGACGTCCAGGGACTTGGGCTCAAAGGCAATGTCCCGCAGCGTGACTTCAACGGTGCGCGTGGCTTTATCCGCCGGGGCCGGCTGGCCGAACGCGTAGGTGTGAGTCGCATCTGCCAGGGCATTGAAACTCAACGCCAGCAGGCAGCCTGCCAATAACAGAGGTGTACGCAACGCCATCTTTCACTCTCCAAAATAGGTATCCAGCTTGGGCAACACTTTAAGATGGCCTCGCTGCCAGCCAGCTGACTGCTAGATTACAACTTTGTCAGCTTGCGCCCATCCCCTGACGAGCACGGTATAAAGCCCAATGTTTTTTGTAGGAGCGAGCTTGCTCGCGAAGGGCTTAAGCACAACGCGTCAAGCCTGACAGCCCGCGTTACCGTTGGCGTTTTTCGCGAGCAAGCTCGCTCCTACATAGCCCCTATCAAGAGCCCGATATGAAACTGCTGATCGTCGAAGACCAACCCAAAACCGGTCATTACCTGCGCCAGGGCCTGGCCGAAGCGGGCTTTACCACCGAACTGGTGGCCGACGGCACCAGTGGCCAGCACTTGGCGCTGACGGGCGACTATGACTTATTGATCCTCGATGTGATGCTGCCCGGCCGCGATGGCTGGCAAATCCTGCAGGCGGTGCGCAGTGCCGGCCTGGACATCCCGGTGCTGTTCCTCACCGCTCGCGATGCCGTAGAAGACCGAGTACATGGCCTGGAGCTGGGCGCCGACGATTACCTGGTCAAGCCCTTCGCCTTTTCCGAACTGCTGGCGCGGGTGCGCACCTTGTTGCGCCGTGGCAGCAGCACGCCGCAGGAGACCACGCTGCAACTGGCCGACCTGAGCCTGGACTTGATCCGCCGCCGCGTCGAGCGCAGCGGCCAGCGCATCGACCTCACCGCCAAGGAGTTCGCCCTGCTGGAGCTGCTGCTACGCCGCCAGGGCGAAGTGCTGCCCAAGACGCTGATCGCCTCCCAGGTGTGGGACATGAATTTCGACAGCGACACCAACATCATCGAAGTCGCCATTCGCCGCCTGCGCCTGAAAGTCGACGACAATTTCCCCAATAAGCTGATCCACACCGTGCGCGGCATGGGTTACGTGCTGGAGGAACGGTTCACGTGATCAAGCGCCTGTCCCTGACCAGCCGCCTGGCGCTGCTGTTTGCCGCCTGCACGGCGGTGGTCTCGTTGATCGCCGGAGTGTTGTTCAACCGGGCCAGCGAGGCGCACTTCATGGAGCTGGACCAGCAACAGCTCGAAAGCAAACTGGTAGCCCTGCGCAGCACCTTGCAAGGTGTCGCCTCACCGGAAGACCTCGCCCGGCGAACCCCTCAACTGCGCGCCGAACTCGATCACCAGCCCGACCTCGCCTTGCGCATCACCGGGGCGGGTCAACGTTGGCTGGACGGCGCGCCGCACCTTCCCTTGCCCCAAGCGCCCGGCCTGCACAGCCTGCAATACGCAGGCACCGACTACCGCGTATTCATCGCACCCTTGACGCCCAGCCAACTCGATTCGCCACAGCTGACACTGATCCTCGACATCACCCACCACCAGCACTTTCTGCAACGCATGCAACGCTTGATCTGGCTGACCGTCGGCCTCTCGGCCCTGGCCACTGCCCTGCTCGGCGCCTGGGCTGCACGCAGTGGCTTGCGACCACTGCGGCGCATGGGCGAAGTGGCTGCCAGCGTCTCCGCCCATTCCCTGACGCAACGCTTACCCCAAGCGCAAATGCCGGTGGAACTGGCGGAGCTCGCCCAGGCCGTCAACGCCATGCTGGCCCGCCTCGATGATGCGTTCCAGCGCCTGTCCGCCTTCAGCGCAGATATTGCCCACGAACTGCGCACACCGCTGTCCAACTTGCTGACCCAGACCCAAGTCATCCTCACCCAGCCACGCCCGCTGGAGGATTACCGCGAGGCGCTGCACAGCAACCTGGAAGAGCTGCAATGGATGGCGCAACTGGTCAACGACATGCTGTACCTGGCCAAAGCTGACCACGGCTTGCTGATGCCCAGCCGAGAAGCTCTGGATTTGGGCGATGAGGTCGACGCACTGTTGGAGTTCTTTACCCTGCTGGCGGAGGACGCACAGGTGACGCTGGTGCGCGAAGGCACCGCCCAGACGATGGGCGATCGCGGTATGTTGCGTCGGGCCTTGTCGAATCTGCTGGATAACGCGCTGCGGTTTACCCCACCGGGCGGTGAAGTGCGGGTGCGGATCAAGAGTGGCGTGACACTGACGGTTGAGAACAGCGGGGAAGGCATTCCTGCGTCGTTACTGCCGAGGCTGTTTGACCGGTTCTACCGAGCCGACCCGTCGAGGCGCGCAGGCAGCAGTGAACATGCGGGGCTGGGGTTGGCGATTACCCAGTCGATTGTACGCGCGCATGGCGGGAGGATTTATTGTGAGTCGCAGGCGGGCTGGACAAGGTTTGTGATCAAGTTGCCCAATGGCGACTGCTGATCGTTCCCACGCTTTGCTGATCGTTCCCACGCTCCGCGTGGGAACGCATTCCGGGACGCTCTGCGTCCCAACAGCGAACGCGGAGCGTCCGGTGAGGCATTCCCACGCGGAGCGTGGGAACGAGCAGGTTACGAATACCTGAGGGCGTGCGCCGGCTCAATCTTCGCCGCCCGATACGCCGGGTAAATCGTCGCCAAGAAGCTCAACACAAACCCCGCCGAGCAAATCAGCAACACATCCCCACCTTGCAGCTCCGAAGGCAGGTTGCTGACAAAATACACATCCGAACTGAAGATATGCTGCCCGCTCACCCGCTCCAGCCAGCCCACCAGCTCACTCACGTTCAGGGCCGCAATCACCCCCAGCACGCCGCCGATCAAGGTGCCGACCACGCCAATCACGGTGCCCTGCACCATGAAGATCGCCATGATCTGCCGAGGTGTAGCGCCGATGGTACGCAGGATGGCGATGTCCGCGCCCTTGTCGTTCACCACCATGATCAAGGTGGCGATGATGTTGAACGCGGCCACGGCGACGATCATCAGCAGCAGCAGGCCGATCATGGTCTTTTCCATTTTCATCGCGCTGAACAGGCTGCCCTGGGTGTGGGTCCAGTCATCCGGCTTATAAGCCGCGCCCAGGCTGGCGGCGATATCTGCCGAGACTTTGGGCGCTGCATACAGGTCCTTCACCGCCAGGCGCACGCTTTGCACCTGGTTGGGCTGCCAATGCTGGATTTCAGCGGCGTCGGCCATGTGGATCAGGGCCATGGAGCCATCCAGTTCGGCGCCGACCTTGAAGATGCCCACCACATTCAGGCGCTGCATGCGCGGGGTGATACCGCCCGGGGCGCTGCTGAGTTCCGGCACGATCAGGGTCAGTTTGTCGCCCACGTTCAGGCGAAAACGCCGTGCAGTGATATCACCGACCACCACCCCGAACTCGCCGGGTTTGAGGTCGTCGAGTTTGCCGCGCACGATGTGCTGGGCCACGATCGACACCTTGCCTTCCTGAGCCGGGTCGACGCCGCTGATCTCGATGGGCTGCATCGCGCCCTTATAGGAAAACATGCCATCCATCTGGGTGAAGGGCACAGCGGCGGTGACTTGCGGATTCTTCATCGCGGCCGCGGCCACCGGCTGCCAATCATCAATCGGCTTTACGCCGACGATGGTGGCGTGGGGCACCATGCCGAGGATGCGCGAGCTCATTTCACGCTGAAAGCCGTTCATCACCGAAAGCACTACGATCATCGCCAATACGCCCAGGGCGAGGCCGATCATCGAGGTCATCGAGATAAACGAGACAAAACGGTTGCGGCGCTTGGCGCGGGTATAGCGCGTGCCGATAAAAATCGATAACGGTCTGAACATTCGCGGGCACCGTTGGAAAAATGAAAAAGCCCGACCTCAAAAAACCGGGCTTGCAACAGGTCAGATAGCGACCAGATGACCTTCCTGCAAATGCAGTACGCGGTCCATCTGCCGGGCCATGCTCATGTCATGGGTCACCACCAGGAACGCGGTGCGCATCTGGGTGCTCAGTTCCAGCATCAAGTCCTTGATGCCCTGCGCGGTGTGGGAGTCGAGGTTGCCGGTCGGCTCGTCGAGCATCACCAGGCCGGGGTTGTTCACCAGGGCACGGGCAATCGCCACGCGCTGGCGCTCACCACCGGACAACTCCGCTGGCTTGTGCTCCAGGCGGTGGCCGAGGCCGACGCGCTCGAGCAAGGCCGTGGCACGCTGACGCGCTTCAGGAATCGCGGTCTTGCCAATCAACAGCGGCATGCACACGTTTTCCAGGGCGGTGAATTCCGGCAGCAAGTGGTGGAACTGGTACACAAAGCCCAACGAGCGGTTGCGCAGTTGGCCGCGGGCCTTTTCATTCAAGGCCGAGAGTTCTTCACCGGCCAGCCATACGCTGCCCTGGGACGGCGTATCGAGGCCGCCCAGCAGGTTGAGCAAGGTACTCTTGCCGGAACCGGAACTGCCGACGATCGCCACACGCTCGCCAGGGTGCAGTTCAAGCTGCAGGTTGGACAGCACCACCACCGACTCCGGGCCTTCCTCGTAGGATTTGCCCAGGTTGCGGCAGCTCAGGATTGCTTTTTCACTCATGCCCGATTCACTCATAACGTAATGCCTGTGCTGGCTGGGTACGTGCCGCGCGCCAGGCTGGATACAGGGTGGCAAGGAAGCTCAGGACCAACGCAGCGCCGCCCACCATCAGCACGTCCTGGGTTTGCACCTGGGACGGCAAGTAATCGATGAAGTAGACGTCGGCGTTGAGAAACTTGTGGCCGATCACCTTTTCAAGCAGGGCGATGGCGGCGCTGACGTTCAGCGCGGCCAAAATGCCCACCGCCGTGCCGATCAAGGTGCCAACCACGCCGATCACGGTGCCCTGCACCATGAAGATCGCCATGATCTGCCCCGGCGTGGCGCCCAACGTACGCAGGATGGCGATGTCGCCCTTCTTGTCGTTCACCACCATCACCAGCGTGGAGATGATGTTGAAGGCCGCCACGGCGACGATCAGCAACAACAACAGGCCGATCATGGCTTTTTCCATGCGGATGGCCTGATACAGGTTGCCGTGGGTGCGGGTCCAGTCGCGAGCGTAGTACTCGGTCTCACCCAGGTGCTGGGCAATTTCCCAGGCGCCGCGCGGCGCATCGAACAGGTCGTTGAATTTCAGGCGCAGGCCCTGCACCTGGTCGGGCTGCCAGCGATGCAGGCGGGCCAGGTCCGTGAGATTGGTCAGGCCGATGTAACCGTCGATCTCGCCAGCTCCGACGTGGAAGGTGCCCACCACGGTAAAGCGCTTCATGCGCGGGAACATGCCGGCCGGGGTCACGGTGACTTCCGGGGCGACGAAGGTCAGCTTGTCGCCAACCCCCACGCCCAGCTTGGCTGCGGCCTTGTCACCGATGACGATGCCAAAGCTGCCCGGCGACAGCTCGTCGAGCTTACCTTGCAGCATGAACTTGTCGATGATCGAGACGTTGCGCTCCTGGGCCGGGTCGATGCCGTTGAGCAGGATCTTCTGCACTTTGCCGTCGTTGGTGAGCAACCCCTGCATCTGGGTAAACGGCGCTACCGCCACCACCTTGGGGTTCTGCTGGACCTTGGCGGCCAGGCTTTGCCAGTCGTTGATGGGCGCATCGCCCTCGATGGTCGCGTGGGGCACCATGCCCAGCACGCGGGTGCGCATCTCATGATCGAAGCCATTCATCACCGACAGCACCACGATCATCACGACCACGCCCAGGGCGAGACCGATCATCGAGGTCAAGGAAATGAACGACACAAAATGATTGCGACGCTTTGCACGGGTATAACGCGTGCCGATAAATACGAAGAGAGGTCTGAACATGTCGGGGCTTGTTCGGAGGAAAAGAAGACGTCCCGGTGGCGGGGTCTGGTCAGCAGCTTTACACTCAGACCATTACCGTTACCTGGGGTTCGCCATGTCGACATTAGATGAAGAAGAGCGCCGCGAATACTACCGTATCGACGACATGATCGCACTTCAAATCAAACCCCTGTCGGGCCCCGACGCGGCGAGCAAGGAAGTGTTGCTGGATGATTCACCGCTGTTCAATCTGCTCAGCGAGCTGCACTTGAGCGAATTCGAAGCCCAGCACCTGCTGCGCCAGATCAGCGAGAAAGACCGCAGCCTGGCGGCCTTCCTCAAAGTGCAGAACAAACGCCTGGATCTGCTCAGCCAGGTCATGGCTCGCGGCTTGCTGAACGAGGTGGGTGCGCCGCAACCGGTGATCCTCTCCGAGGGCGGCGTCGACTTCCAGCACCCGACACCGCTGGCCGCCGACGCTCACCTGGCGGTCAAGCTGGTGCTGATGCCCCAGGCGCTCGGCCTGTTGCTGCGCGCGCGGGTGACCCATTGCGACCCCAAGGGCGACGGCTTTGATGTGGGCACGGAGTTCGAGTCCATGACCGACGCCCAACGCCAACTGCTGGCGCGCTATATCCTGCAGAAACAGGCCCAGGAACGCCGCCTGGCGCGAGAACAAAGCGAAGACCTCTGAATGCGTATTCACGACGCCAGCCATCCTGGCGCAAAGGAGCAACTGTGACCCTGATTTACGGCCACCGCGGTGCCAAAGGCGAAGCACCGGAAAATACCCTGACCAGTTTTCAGGAATGTCTCAAACACGGCGTACGTCGTTGCGAACTGGACTTGCACCTGTCCATGGACGGCGAGTTGATGGTCATCCACGACCCGACCCTCAAGCGCACCACCGACCGGCGCGGCAAGGTCGTCGAGTACTCGGCGGCTGATCTGGTGAAAATGGACGCGCGCAAAGGCGGCCCAGGCTGGGTAAGCCCCTGCCCGATTCCACGCCTGGAGGAGTTGTTCGAACAGTGCGACTTCGATCACTGGCAACTGGAAGTCAAAAGCGCCTCGCGTACCCGTGCCGCCACCACTGTGCTGGCGATTCGCGAAATGGCTGTGCGCTTTGGCTTGATGGACAAGGTCACGGTCACGTCAAGCTCGCGGGAAGTGCTCAAGGCCGCCGTGGAACTCACCCCGGACCTGTCACGCGGGCTGGTCGCCGAATATGCCTGGCTCGACCCGCTGAAGGTCGCGCAGAACTACGGCTGTGAGTATTTGGCATTGAACTGGACGCTGTGCACCCCCGAGCGGCTGGAAAAAGCCCAGCGCCAGGGCTTGCATGTGTCCGTGTGGACAGTCAACGAACCTGCGCTGATGCGCAGGCTCGCCGACTTCGGCGTAGATAGCCTGATTACAGACTTTCCCGGTTTGGCCACTGCCACCCTCGAGAATTACTGAAATCGGTCTCCCCGGCCGGCTCAGGCCACCGGCCGGAGCCGCTCAAAAAAGCCGGTTGAGGCCGTCGTAGGCCGCTACCCGATAGGCTTCGGCCATGGTCGGGTAGTTGAAGGTGGTGTTGACGAAATACTTGAGGGTATTTTGCTCACCTGGCTGGTTCATGATCGCCTGGCCGATGTGCACGATCTCCGAGGCCTGGTAGCCGAAGCAATGCACGCCGAGTACTTCCAGGGTTTCGCGGTGGAACAGGATTTTCAGCATGCCTTGCGGCTCACCGGCAATCTGCGCACGCGCCATGCTCTTGAAGAACGCCTTGCCCACTTCGTAAGGCACCTTGGCCTTGGTCAGTTCGTGCTCGTTCTTGCCGATCGAGCTGATCTCGGGAATCGTGTAGATCCCGGTCGGCACGTCGTTCACGTAGCGCCAGCTGCCATTGTCGACAATGCTGCCAGCGGCCGAGCGGCCCTGGTCATGGGCGGCACTGGCCAGGCTTGGCCAGCCGATCACGTCACCGGCGCCGTAGATGTTCGGCACGCAGGTGCGGTAGTTCTCATCCACTTCGATCTGGCCACGGCTGTTGACCTTGACCCCGATGTTTTCCATGCCCAGCTTGTCGGTGTTGCCGGTACGGCCGTTGCACCACAGCAAGGCGTCGGCCTTGATCTTCTTGCCGGACTTGAGGTGCAGGATCACCCCATTGTCCAGGCCTTCGACCCGCTCGTACTCTTCGTTGTGGCGCACGGTGATGTTGTTGTTGCTGAAGTGGTAGCTCAACGCCTGGGAGATTTCCGAGTCGAGGAAGCTGAGCAACTGGTCGCGGTTGTCCACCAGCTCGACCAGTACACCCAGGCCACTGAAGATCGAGGCGTATTCACAGCCGATCACGCCGGCGCCGTAGATGATCAGTTTGCGCGGGGTATGGCCCAGGCTCAGGATGGTATCGCTATCGTAGATACGCGGGTGGTGGAAATCGATGTCCGCCGGGCGATACGGGCGCGAACCGGTGGCGATGATGATGTGCTTGGCCACCAGTTTCTCGACCACGCCATTGGCGCAGACCACTTCGACGGTTTGCTCATCGGCAAAACTGCCGGTGCCGAAGAACAGGTCGACGCGGTTACGGGCGTAGTAGCCGGTACGCGAGGCGACTTGCTTGGAGATGACTTTTTCAGCGCTTTTCAGTACGTCCGGGAACGAGAACCAGCGCGGCTCACCAATGGCCCGGAACATCGGGTTGGTATTGAACTGCATGATCTGCCGTACCGAGTGACGCAACGCCTTGGACGGGATGGTACCCAGGTGGGTGCAGTTACCGCCGACCTGGCGACGGCTATCGACCATCGCCACCTTGCGCCCTGCTTTGGCAGCGTTCATCGCCGCACCTTCTCCAGCTGGGCCGGAACCCAGTACCACCACGTCGTAGTTGTAGACAGCCATGCGTACTCCTCAGAACAGGCCAGGCGTACGATTGGACGCCGGGCTAAATCATGCCGCGGCCAGCGAGCATGAAGGACAATTTGGCTCAAGTGTGTGAACCGGGGCACAGTCTATAGAAGGCCGAGCGCCGCGAACATTAACCCTTGGTCGCGTCGTAGGCCAGTGTTGCCATACTACAGGACGCACATCAGCGCCGAATTCAGGATGAGCCATTATGCGACAACTATTTTTCTGTTTGATGCTGATGGTGTCGCTCACGGCGCACGCCAACGACGCACAGCGGCTCAAGCAGGCAAGCTTCCCCGCACAGGTCGAGGGGCTGGCCCTGAAAAACCAGGCGGTGTTCAACTATCTCTGGGCGGAGGTGTATGCCGCCGCGCTGTATGCACCCGCTGACCTGCCGGCAAAGCAGGCCTGGGACCAGCAGAAGGCTGTGCGCCTGGCGCTGTATTACTTTCGCGACATTGACCGCGATGATGTGATCAAGGCGGCCACCGTCACCTTGGAGCGCCAGCAAGCCAATGCCGGGTTGAACCCAGAGATAGCCAAGCTGCACGCGCGCTTTCGGGATATTCGCAGCGGTGATCGCTACGCCCTGGATTTTCGTCCGGGGCGCGGGTTGAATCTGGAGATTAATGGGCAGGTGGTGTTCAGCAGCCCGGACGCTGAATTAGCGAAGGCCTACCTGGGTATCTGGCTGGCGCCCAAAGGGCTGTCGGACAGTTTGCGCAACACGCTATTCAAGTGATGGCGGCGTGGACGGTTCCATCGTCATCGCAGGCAAGCCAGCTCCCACAGGTAAATGCAGTTCAACTGTGGGAGCTGGCTTGCCTGCGATAAGGCCCTCCCAGACACCACAAAACCCACGGCCATAAAAAAGCCCCGAACCAGTCGGGGCTTCTTCATTCAGCGCAAAGGCTTAGCGCGGAAACGCAGGCGGGTTGACCCCAGCCATGTCTTCCATCACGCGAACCACTTGGCAGCTGTAGCCGAACTCGTTGTCGTACCACACGTACAGCACAACACGGTTGTCCTGGGTGATGGTCGCTTCCGCGTCCACCACACCAGCATGGCGCGAGCCAACGAAGTCGGTGGAGACCACTTCCTGGGAATTGACGAAGTCGATCTGCTTATGCAGGTCGGAGTGCAGCGCCATGTAGCGCAGGTACTCGTTCATCTCTTCGCGGGTGGCGGCTTTCTCAAGGTTGAGGTTGAGAATGGCCATCGAAACGTTCGGCGTCGGTACGCGGATCGCGTTACCGGTCAGCTTGCCGGCCAGCTCAGGCAGAGCCTTGGCAGCGGCAGTGGCAGCACCGGTCTCGGTGATCACCATGTTCAACGCGGCGCTACGGCCACGGCGATCGCCTTTGTGGAAGTTGTCGATCAGGTTCTGGTCGTTGGTGTACGAGTGAACGGTTTCAACGTGGCCGTTAACGATGCCGAACTTGTCATTCACAGCCTTGAGCACCGGCACGATGGCGTTGGTGGTGCAGGAAGCGGCGGACACGATCTTGTCGTCAGCGGTGATTTCAGCGTGGTTGATGCCGTGCACGATGTTCTTGAGCTTGCCCTTGCCAGGCGCGGTCAGCACAACGCGGTCGACACCCGGGCAAGCCAGGTGCTGGCCCAGGCCCTCGGCATCACGCCATACGCCAGTGTTGTCCACCAGCAAGGCGTTCTGGATGCCGTACTGGGTGTAATCCACCTCAGTCGGGTTCTTCGCGTAGATCACCTGGATCAGGTTACCGTTGGCGGTGATGGTGTTGTTTTCTTCGTCAATGGTGATGGTGCCATTGAACGAGCCGTGTACCGAATCGCGACGCAGCAGGCTGGCGCGCTTGGTCAGGTCGTTCTCGGCGCCTTTGCGCACCACGATGGCACGCAGGCGCAGGCCGTCGCCACCACCGGTTTTCTCGATCAGGATGCGCGCCAGCAGGCGGCCGATACGGCCAAAGCCGTACAACACCACATCGGTGCCTTTGCGGGCGGCAGCGTTTTGCTGGCCAACCACATCGGCCATTTCTTCACGTACGAACTGCTCGGCAGTGCGGCCGGCACCTTCTTTACGGAATTTGTAGGCCAACTTGCCCAGGTCTACCGAAGCCGCGCCGAGCTTGAGCTCGCTCATGGCTTTGAGCAGTGGGAATGTTTCGTGGACGGAGAGTTCGCTGTCGTCGGCGGAGCGATGGCGTGCAAAGCGGTGCGCTTTGAGAATCGCGATGACAGACTGGTTGATCAGGCTGCGGCCATAGATCGAGCTCACCACATTGTTATTGCGGTACAGCTGACCGATAAGCGGAATCATCGCTTCAGCGAGTGCTTCACGGTCGATCCATTCACCAAGACACTGGTCGGGCTTCTGAGTCACGGGAACCTTCCACATGTAGGGGCAGAAAAAAGGGGCTACATTATGTCGCCCGACTGAGCGTTGAGCAATGCGCGAAGGGCAACAAAAAGCCCTTGCAAAAAAATACCACCGCGCTACAGCCCAGGAAACACGCGGGTTCCAGAAGGCCACTAGTTTGGCGAGCAGGCCGACTTGTCCGTAACTCTCCTAAACATTCGCGCTTTTTGGCACTACATATTGAGTCAAAACCCGCCATTGTTTGTCTTAGCCACTACATTTCCTGCAAACCGTAATAGGCACAGTCAGCAACTGACAGGCGGCACCTGGGGCCGTTACAATTACCGACTTTGTCGCAACGCTTGGAGCTCAACCTTCCGTGCCCGTTCTGCGTCTACCGCTACTCCCTGCCGCGGCAGGTAAACAGCACTGGGGCAACCTGCCCGGTGCCGCCCTGAGCCTGGCCATTGCCGAGGCTGCCAGCGCAGCCAAGCGCTTTACCCTGCTGCTCACCGCCGACAGCCAAAGTGCCGAACGGTTGGAGCAGGAGCTGAGCTTCTTCGCCCCGGATTTGCCGGTGCTGCATTTTCCCGACTGGGAAACCCTGCCCTACGACCTGTTCTCGCCGCACCAGGACATCATCTCCCAGCGCATCGCCAGCCTGTACCGCTTGCCGGAACTGGCCCACGGCGTGCTGGTGGTGCCGATCACCACCGCCCTGCACCGCCTGGCACCGACCAAGTTCCTGCTCGGCAGCAGCCTGGTGCTGGACGTGGGCCAGAAGCTCGACGTCGAGCAGATGCGCACGCGCCTGGAAGCCAGCGGCTACCGCTGCGTCGACACGGTGTACGAGCACGGTGAGTTCGCGGTGCGCGGCGCTTTGATCGACCTGTTCCCGATGGGCAGCAAGTTGCCGTACCGCATCGACCTGTTCGATGACGAGATCGAGACGCTGCGCACCTTCGACCCGGAGAACCAGCGTTCCATCGACAAGGTCGACTCGATCAAGCTGCTGCCGGCGCGGGAATTCCCGTTGCAAAAAGACGCGGTAACACGCTTCAAGGCGCGCTTTCGTGAGCGCTTCGATGTGGACTTCCGTCGCTGCCCGATCTTCCAGGACTTGAGCAGCGGGATTACACCTGCCGGTATCGAGTACTACCTGCCGTTGTTCTTCGACGAAACCTCCACCCTCTTCGACTACCTGCCCCAGGACACCCAGGTGTTCTCCCTGCCGGGTATCGAACAGGCGGCGGAAAACTTCTGGAACGATGTGCGCAACCGCTACGAAGAACGCCGCGTCGATCCATCACGGCCTTTACTGCCGCCCGCTGAACTGTTCCTGCCAGTTGAAGACTGCTTCGCGCGCCTGAAAAACTGGCCACGTGTGGTCGCCAGCCAGCAGGACGTGGACGCCGGCAGCGGCCGCGAGCGTTTCCCGGCGAGCGCGTTGCCCGATCTGGCGATCCAGGCCAAAGCCACGCAACCGCTGGAGGCGCTGTCTAACTTCCTCGGTGACTTCCCGGGCCGCGTGCTGTTTACCGCCGAATCCGCCGGGCGTCGCGAAGTGCTGTTGGAGCTGTTGGAACGCCTGAAGCTGCGGCCGAAAACCGTCGACAGCTGGCCGGACTTTGTCGCCAGCAAAGAGCGCCTGGCAATCACCATCGCGCCGCTGGACGAAGGGCTGCAGCTGGATGACCCGGCGCTGGCCTTGATCGCCGAAAGCCCGCTGTTCGGCCAGCGCGTGATGCAACGCCGTCGCCGGGAAAAACGCGCAGACGCCAACAATGATGCAGTCATCAAGAACCTCACTGAGCTGCGCGAAGGCGCGCCGGTGGTGCATATCGACCACGGTGTAGGCCGCTACCTGGGCTTGCAGACCCTGGAGATCGACAACCAGGCCGCCGAATTCCTCACCATGGAATACGCCGAGGGCGCCAAGCTCTACGTGCCGGTGGCCAACCTGCACCTGATCGCCCGCTACACCGGCAGCGACGACGCCTTGGCGCCGTTGCACCGCCTGGGCTCCGAGACCTGGCAGAAAGCCAAGCGCAAGGCCGCCGAACAGGTGCGCGACGTGGCCGCCGAACTGCTCGACATCTATGCCCGCCGTGCTGCCCGCGAAGGTTATGCCTTCGCTGACCCCAAAGCCGATTACGCCACCTTCAGTGCGGGCTTCGCCTTCGAAGAAACCCCGGACCAGCAAACCACCATCGAAGCGGTGCGCGCCGACATGCTCGCGCCCAAGCCGATGGACCGCCTGGTGTGCGGCGACGTGGGCTTCGGCAAGACCGAAGTGGCCATGCGTGCAGCCTTTATTGCGGTACACGGCGGTCGCCAGGTGGCGATCCTGGTGCCAACCACCCTGCTCGCCCAGCAGCACTACAACAGCTTCCGCGATCGCTTTGCCGACTGGCCGGTGACCGTGGAGGTGATGAGCCGCTTCAAGTCCGCCAAGGAAGTGAATGCCGCCGTCGCCGATCTGGCCGAGGGCAAAATCGACATCGTCATCGGTACTCACAAGCTGCTGTCGGACGATGTGAAGATCAAGAACCTGGGCCTGGTGATCATCGACGAAGAACACCGCTTTGGTGTGCGCCAGAAAGAACAGCTCAAGGCCCTGCGCAGTGAAGTCGATATCCTCACCCTCACCGCCACGCCAATTCCGCGCACGCTGAACATGGCGGTGTCGGGCATGCGCGACCTGTCGATCATCGCCACGCCACCGGCGCGTCGCCTGTCGGTGCGCACCTTCGTGATGGAGCAGAACAAGAGCACGGTCAAGGAAGCCCTGCTGCGCGAACTGCTGCGCGGCGGCCAGGTGTATTACCTGCACAACGATGTAAAAACCATCGAGAAATGCGCCGCCGACCTCGCCGAGCTGGTGCCGGAAGCCCGTATCGCCATTGGCCATGGGCAGATGCGCGAGCGCGAACTCGAACAGGTGATGAGCGACTTCTACCACAAGCGCTTCAACGTGCTGATCGCCTCGACCATCATCGAGACCGGCATCGACGTGCCGAGCGCCAACACCATCATCATCGAGCGTGCCGACAAGTTCGGCCTGGCGCAGCTGCACCAATTGCGCGGTCGCGTCGGGCGCAGTCACCACCAGGCCTATGCCTACCTGCTCACACCGCCGCGCCAGCAGATCACTTCCGATGCGGAAAAACGCCTGGAAGCGATCGCCAATACCCAAGACCTCGGGGCCGGCTTTGTATTGGCCACCAATGACCTGGAAATCCGGGGTGCCGGTGAATTGCTCGGCGACGGCCAGAGCGGGCAGATCCAGGCGGTGGGTTTCACGCTGTATATGGAGATGCTCGAACGCGCGGTAAAAGCCATTCGCAAAGGCGAACAACCGAACCTCGACCAACCCTTGGGCGGCGGCCCGGAGATCAACCTGCGCTTGCCGGCGTTGATTCCCGAAGACTACCTGCCGGATGTGCATGCACGGTTGATCCTGTACAAGCGCATTGCCTCGGCGGCCGACGAAGAAGGCCTCAAAGACTTGCAGGTAGAGATGATCGACCGTTTCGGCCTGCTGCCGGAACCGACCAAGAACCTGGTGCGCCTGACCCTGCTCAAGTTGCAGGCCGAGCAGTTGGGCATCAAGAAAGTCGACGCCGGGCCGCAAGGCGGGCGTATCGAATTCGAAGCGCAGACACCGGTCGACCCGTTGGTGCTGATCAAGCTGATCCAGGGCCAGCCCAACCGCTACAAGTTCGAAGGGGCTACGCTGTTCAAGTTCATGGTGCCGATGGAACGTGCCGAAGAACGCTTCAACACCTTGGAGGCGCTGTTTGAACGCCTCATTCCGAAATCCGTTTAAGGACGCCCCCATGCGCGTGTTCCGCATTTTGAGCCTGTTGTTGGTGGTACTCGCACCTTCGGCCTTTGCCGACAGCCTGTATCAGGTGGAAATGATCCTGGTGCGCCAGAATGCAGAACCGGTGATCAGCAGCCGCGCCGCCCCGGAAAACTGGGATGCGGGCGCGCCGCGCCTGGGTGAGCGGATGAGCCCGCCGCGCCTGGGCAATATCGTCGACAAGCTGCGCGCCGACACCAACTACACGGTGCTCGCCCACAAGGCCTGGGAACAGAACCTGGGCGAGCAAGCGGTGAAAGTGGCCATCACCGACGGTCAGGAGCAGTTCGGCCAGTTCCCTATCGAAGGGGTGTTGAGCCTGCAACTGGGGCGCTTTACCGATATCGACGCGGATTTCTGGATCAACCAGTTCGACGGCAACGGCAGCGTGATCGCCAGCGAACACTTGAGCCAGAAAGACGTGCGCACCAAGAACAACCAGCTCAACTACCTGGACGGCGGCCACCTGGCGCTGCTGATCAAGATCACCTCGCTGACCGCCAAGCCACCCAGCGCACCACCGCCCGACCTTCAGGACTGATTGCGCGCCATGCCCCTGACGTCGTCGTTGACCAAACCCCTGGCCCCTTCGTGGGCCAATCGCTTCAAAGAGCAAAGCCTCGAGCGCGGGCGAGGCTACGCCCTGGAGAACCGCGTGCGCATCGTCGAATGCGGCGACAGCACCATCACCGCCAGTTGCGAAGGCTCGGGCGGTAATGTTTACCGCCAGACCATCTCACTGCGCGAATCGGCCAAGGGCCTGCTGATCCTGGTGGACAGCCGCTGCACGTGCCCGGTGCACACCAACTGCAAACACATCGCGGCGGTGCTGCTCAAGGTTCAGGAAACCCTGGCCTACCCGGCAGCGGCCCAGGATGCGCAACTGCTGGAAAAACTCCAGGCCGTGCTCGATAACCGCGTTGTCCTGCCGCAGGTGGTGATGGACGACGTGCAACCGGTGCCACGCCTGTGGCTGGCCAGCGTGGAATTCAGCGCGTTCGAGCCGCGCAACGGCAAGATGCAGCGCTATATCCAGCACCGTGCGGCGCTGTCGTTCAACTACCTGGGCAACTATGTCAGCGGGCAAAAAAATGCCGACATCATTGTGCGCCAGGAGACGCAGAGCTTGCGGATCAAGCGCCAACCCGAGCAAGAGCAGGCCTATCGCGAACACCTGCGCCTGCTTGGCTTCAAGATCGCCACGCGCCAGAGCAAGGCCCTGCCGGAAAGTGCCGGCGAGCTGTTCGAGATGGTCAATGACAGTGCCTGGCTGAACTTCACCCTCAATGTGTCGCCCACTTTGCGTGCCGAGGGTTGGGAGCTGCAGATCGATGAAGACTTCGGCTTTGACCTCAGCCCCGTCGATGACTGGTATGCCACGGTCGATGAAGGGCCGGAACGCGATTGGTTCGACCTGGAGCTGGGCATCATCGTCAACGGCGAACGCTTGAGCCTGCTGCCGATCCTGCTGAACCTGATGCGCTCTCATACCGAGATCCTCAACCCGGAGAAACTCGCGCGGCGCCGCGATGAAGAGCTGATCCTGGTGAACATCCCCGGCCTGCCCAACGGCCACGGCCCGCTGCAAGTGGCGCTGCCCTACGGCCGCTTGAAGCCGGTACTGGCGACCCTCGGCGAGTTCTACCTGCAGGAAGCCGGCACCACCGCGCTGCGCTTGGCCAAGGCCGACGCCATACGCCTCAACCCGCTGGAAGACCTGCCTCTGCAATGGGAAGGCGGCGAGAAGATCCGCAACTTCGCCCAGCGTCTGCGCGATATCAAGGATTTCACCTGCGTGGCGCCCGAAGGCCTGAATGCGACCTTGCGCCCCTACCAGCTGGAAGGTCTGAGCTGGATGCAGTCGCTGCGCCAACTGGAGGTGGGCGGGATACTTGCGGATGACATGGGCCTGGGCAAAACCTTGCAGACCCTGGCGCACATCCTTACCGAAAAAAACGCAGGGCGCCTTGATCGGCCGTGCATGGTCGTAATGCCTACCAGCCTGATTCCAAATTGGCTCGATGAGGCGGCGCACTTCACCCCGCAGCTGAGAGTGCAGGCACTTTATGGCGCAGGACGTAAGAAACATTTCGCCAACCTGAATGACTACGACCTGCTGCTGACCACCTACGCCCTGCTGCCAAAGGACATTGAACAGCTCGCCGCCCTGCCCTTGCACGTCTTGATCCTCGATGAAGCGCAGTACATCAAGAACCCGTCCAGCAAGGCGGCCCAGGCCGCACGCGAGCTGAATGCCCGCCAGCGCCTGTGCCTGAGCGGCACGCCTTTGGAAAACCACTTGGGCGAGCTTTGGTCGCTGTTCCACTTCCTGTTGCCGGGCTGGCTGGGCGACGTGAAGAGCTTCAACCGTGATTACCGCGTGCCGATTGAAAAACGCGCCAGTGACGTGCGCTTGCAGCACCTCAACGGTCGGATCAAACCCTTCCTGCTACGCCGCACCAAGGAACAAGTGGCAACCGAACTGCCACCCAAGACCGAAATCATCCACTGGGTCGATCTCAACGAGGCTCAGCGCGACGTGTACGAAACCATGCGCCTGGCCATGGATAAAAAGGTCCGCGACGAGATCACCCGCAAGGGCGTGGCCCGCAGCCAGATCATCATCCTCGAAGCCCTGCTTAAACTGCGCCAGGTGTGCTGCGACTTGCGCCTTGTCAACGACGCCACCCTGCCCGCCCGTGGCAGCAGCTCGGGCAAGCTCGACAGCCTGATGGACATGCTCGACGAGCTGTTTGCCGAAGGCCGCCGGATCCTGCTGTTCTCACAGTTCACCTCGATGCTGAGCCTGATCGAGGCCGAACTGAAAAAGCGCGGCATTGCCTACGCCCTGCTGACTGGCCAGACGCGGGATCGACGTACACCGGTGAAGGATTTCCAGAGCGGTAAGTTGCAGATCTTTTTAATCAGCCTGAAGGCCGGCGGCGTCGGCTTGAACCTGACCGAAGCCGATACGGTTATCCACTATGACCCCTGGTGGAACCCGGCCACGGAAAACCAGGCCACCGACCGTGCGTACCGCATCGGGCAGGAAAAGCCGGTGTTCGTGTACAAGATGATTGCCCGGGGCACAGTGGAGGAGAAAATCCAGCATTTGCAGAAGGAGAAGTCCGATCTGGCTGCGGGCGTGCTGGATGGGCGAACCACGGGGGATTGGCAGTTGGGCAATGACGAGATTGAAGCGTTGTTTGCGCCGTTGCCCAACAAGCAAGAGAAGCGCTGACTGTTCGGCCGCCTTCGCGAGCAAGCCCGCTCCCACACCTGACTGTATTCACAAATCAAAATGTGGGAGCTGGCTTGCCTGCGATGGCCGCGCTTCGGTTTTCAGTCGATCAACTGCGCATCGCGCAACGCAGTAAGCGCTGTCAGCCAACGCGGATCCTGTTTGTAATCAGTCGACGCAACCGCCTGCCCACGCATACGCGCAATCCGCGCCGATGGCGTGACCTTCATCCGCTGTGCTGCACTGAGCGCCAGCTCGGCCGCCGCACGGTCATTGCACACCAAGCCCATGTCACAACCGGCGGTCAGCGCCGCTTCGATACGACTGGCCGCATCGCCGACCACATGGGCCCCGGCCATGGACAGGTCATCGCTGAAGATCACCCCGTCGAACTGCAACTCACCGCGCAGGATGTCCTGCAACCAGCGACGCGAAAAACCAGCAGGCTGGGCATCGACCTGCGGGTAGATGACGTGCGCCGGCATCACGGCGGCTAATTGCTTGCTCAGGCGTGCGAAAGGCACCAGGTCGTTGGCGCGAATCTGCTCCAGGCTGCGCTCGTCATTGGGAATGGCGACGTGGGAATCGGCCTCGGCCCAACCATGGCCAGGGAAGTGCTTGCCGGTGGCGGCCATGCCGGCGCTGTTCATGCCACGGATAAAGGCACCCGCGAGCACGGCAGCGCGCTCGGGGTCGCCTTCGAAAGCACGGGTACCGACCACGGCGCTGCGTTGGTAGTCGAGGTCCAGCACGGGGGCAAAACTCAGGTCCAGGCCCACCGCCAGCACCTCGGTGGCCATGATCCAGCCGCACTGCTCAGCCAGGTATTCAGCGTTGGGGTTATCCGCCAGCGCACGCATGGCCGGCAGGCGCACGAAGCCTTGGCGCAGACGCTGTACGCGGCCGCCTTCCTGATCCACAGCCAGCAGCAGGTCCGGGCGCACTGCGCGAATGGCTGCGCTCAATTCGCGAACCTGACGCGGGTGCTCGATATTGCGCGCAAAAATGATCAGGCCGCCCACTTCCGGTTGGCGCAACAGATGACGATCCTCGGCCGTGAGCCAGGTACCGGCGACGTCGACCATCAAAGAACCTTGCAGGGCAGCAGTCATAAACCTTCCTTAAATAACGCACACAACCCGTGGTCCCTACCAGGCAGGGCAAGGACGACGGGTTGTGAATAAATAGCTGAAATCGGCATGGCGGCTAGCTTAGCGGATGCAAGCGACCGCGCCCACCCGCAGCGATCAAACCTTGGCGGCGACCGGTACGGTTTTACTGCGCGGGCGCAACTGGGCGGTGGCCATGGCCGGGTCGGTGACGCCGGTTTCGGCGCGCATGCCAGCGGCAAGGAACGGCACCATCAGGCGCATGACTTGCTCGATGGACGTGTTCACACCGAAATCGGTCTCGGCAATTGCCCGCAACGCCTTGATACCCGACATGCTGAAAGCTGCGGCACCGAGCATGAAATGCACACGCCAGAACAGTTCGATAGGCGGAATACGCGGCGCCGCTTCGTTGACCAGCAGCATATAGCGGCGGAACACCTTGCCGTACATGTCTTCCAGATAACGGCGCAAGTGGCCCTGGCTCTGGCTGAACGCCAGGCCAAGCAGGCGCATGAAGATCGATAAATCGTTGCCGCTACGGGGCTGCACGACCAACGCTTGCTCCACGAGGATTTCCAGCAGCTCTTCCAGGCTGGGCTTGTGATCGGCCTTGGCCTGGCGGCGTTCCAGCTCACGGTCGAGGCTTGCGCAGAACGGGCCCAGAAAGCGTGAGAACACCGCCTGGATCAGAGCCTTTTTCGAGCCGAAGTGGTAATTCACGGCGGCCAGGTTGACCCCAGCCTTGCTGGTGATCAGACGCAATGAAGTTTCAGCAAATCCTTTTTCCGCGAACAATTGCTCGGCAGCATCGAGAATGCGTTCAACGGTTTCCGACTGGGCCATGGCTACTCCGCCTGACAAACACTTGTTTGAAACATACGTTTCAGAGTGTGTCTTGTCAAGCCTGCGGGTCCGCTTTGCGGCTGGTCGGTCATCTGTTTCACCGCTATTTAATCATATCCTCGCAGCTCTGTAGGCAGCGCCGCTTCTGCTCTGTAGGACGGCTGACGGATGACCGTCCAGCGGAGCCGCCAAAAAGGATGATTGCCAAGCGCAGTTCACTGTATATAATCCCAGTCACTGTATAAAAAGACAGAGCGATCAACATGCTAAAACTGACGCCACGCCAAGCTGAGATTCTGGCTTTTATCAAGCGCTGCCTTGATGACAATGGTTACCCGCCTACCCGTGCGGAGATTGCCCTGGAATTGGGGTTCAAGTCCCCGAACGCCGCCGAGGAACACCTCAAGGCACTCGCTCGCAAAGGTGCGATCGAGATGACCCCCGGTGCTTCGCGGGGTATTCGCATCCCTGGCTTCGAAGCCAAGGCAGACGAGTCGACATTGCCGATCATCGGTCGCGTCGCCGCAGGTGTGCCGATCCTGGCGCAGCAGCACGTCGAGGAATCCTGCAACATCAACCCGACCTTCTTCCATCCGCGTGCCGACTACCTGTTGCGTGTGCACGGCATGAGCATGAAGGACGTGGGCATCTTCGACGGTGACCTGCTGGCCGTGCATACCACCCGCGAAGCCCGCAATGGCCAGATCGTCGTTGCCCGTATCGGCGACGAGGTCACGGTCAAACGCTTCAAGCGCGAAGGCAGCAAGGTCTGGCTCCTGGCCGAAAACCCTGAGTTTGCCCCGATCGAAGTCAACCTGAAAGACCAGGACCTGGTGATCGAAGGCTTGAGTGTCGGCGTCATTCGCCGTTAAAGGAGGCATCATGCAGCTCGTGCACACCCCACAACACACACAACTGTCGCTGTTCGAGGCCTTCATGGCCCAGCCCCTTGCGCCAATCCTCAAGGAAACGGTCGAAGCCCCCTGGGGCGGCGAACCTGAGGCGTTCAGTGAATTGTCGTTGCGCGGTGCGGCTGAGAGCTGCCTGAACCTGCTGGCACCTATCCTGCGCGAATTGAGCGAAGATCAGGACGCCCGCTGGCTGACCTTGATCGCCCCGCCCGCCAGCCTCACCCAGGCCTGGCTGCGGGACGCCGGACTCAACCGCGAGCGTATCCTGTTGCTGCAACCACGCGGCGCACAAAGCGCCCAGCAACTAACCTGCGAAGCCTTGCGCCTGGGCCGTAGCCATACGGTGGTGAGCTGGTTGAACCCGCTGAATGCCAGCGCCAAGCAGCAACTGATCAGCGCTGCGCGCACGGGTGATGCACAGAGTTTGAATATTCGATTGGGGTAATGATGGGCGCGCCACAGAAGCAGCCTTCACGAAGGACTCAGTGAAGAACGCGCGGCCCTTCTTCTTTCTCCGGCTCGCCTTCGGCAAGGCGACCTGCCATCTGCACACCCACGCTCAACATGGCTTTAGCCACTTCGACGTGCTGGCCTTGCAGGAAGACTTTGGCGTCTTCGGAGAAATCCAGAATAACCAGAGAACCCTCGTCCTCCGCCCGGCGCAGTTCGATTCGGCCGTCAGGCAGTTCAACAATTTCCAGAAAGGACGTTGGCATAAAAGTCTGTTCTCCACGAAAGGCCTGGGATTATATCAGTCATCCACCCAGCCTCGCAGGAGATATGGACAGGTTTGTTGACGGCTTGATGAATGGTGCCCTGGCAAAACGCTAATCAATGTGGGAGCTGGCTTGCCTGCGATGGCGGTGGGTCAGTTATCTCAGGGCTTTTCTGACTCGCCTCTATCTCAGCATGGGCATCACAGAACTTTGCAAGCTGTAGCAGCCAACGGTAACCACGATGCGAAGCGAGCCGCTCTTGATCTTGATCTGCTTGTGATCTTGATCTGGCTTTAGACGCCCCGTTAAACCACGCTGGCCGTACGCAGGCTTGAATTCGTGGGTAACCCGGCAGGACGCCGGGTTAGCCGCCCCGCGCCATGGATGGCGCGTGGCGGCGGCCCACGGATTCAAGGCTGTGTTCGGGCACACCGAGCCTAAGCGAGGTGCCGAGTGGTGGGGCAAGAGCGCTTTGGTTACTTTCGCGCTTTTCGAAAGTGACCCCACGTCAGGCGGAACCCTAAGTGGCCGTTACCGCAGGAATGGATATGTACTCGGTATAACAGGGTCGCCTGTCAGGCCGCCATCGCAGGCAAGCCAGCTCCCACAGTTTGATCGCAGGGAATCAGGTAGATAGGTGTCGCCTGGCAGGCCGCCATCGCAGGCAAGCCAGCTCCCACATTTGGATCCTAGGGCGTCAGGTAGATAAGCGTCGGCCGTCCGGCCGTCGCGGGAGCAAGCTCCATCGCCACAGGTTCAGCGTCGCTGCGCAGCCAGCCCCCTCATTTACTCCTTCAACACTCGTTGAGCCCTTCACGAAAGCGCAGCGCCATCTTCTTCAACTCCTGGCGCCAGCCTTCCAACTCTTCGCGGCTCAAAGGCTTGGGCTCATCCTGTTCCAAGGCCACGGCGACGATCAGCGGCTGGGTGACATCCCCCTTGGGCACATGGGGAATACGCGGCGGCTGAAACATATCCGCATGTGCTTTGAGCAGCCGCGCCACCCAACTGTCGGGGCTCTGGGCCATTTCCACCAGTTCGGCCAACTCGGGGATCGCCATGGCGTCCAGCACTTCACGATTCATGATCATTTCTGCACGCGGCGCACCGGCCTGGGGTAGGCGGTAGAACCCGGCGATTTCATGGCACAGCCCCAGCAAGGCACCGTACAGGTGGAACAACGCCGCTTCGCGCCCCGCCTGTACCAGCGCGATGGCGTTCATCTCTTTCCCTTCCTCGGCACGGCCAAGGGCCTCCAGGGATAAACCCGCGAAGTAAATTTTCTGATTGGTACGGGTATAGAGTTCGTTGGCCATGACGGCAATCTCCACAACGAATAGGCGTGATGCTGACTGCGTAGGAGCGAGCTTGCTGTGGCGAGGGAGCTTGCTCCCGCTCGACTGCGTAGCAGTCGCCAGCTATTGGGGGCGCTTCGCACCCCAGCGCAAGCAAGCTTGCTCGCCACAACAAACTCAATCCTACAGTAAGCAAAAGCCGTCTATACAGACGGCTTTTGGCGTTAACAGACTAGCGGATCAAGCGCCCTGGCGCTTGTCCTCGACCTTCCACTTGCCGCCGTCGTAGAACGCTTTCCAGCCAGTAGGCTTGCCGTCCACTTCGGTCTGCACGTACTGCTCCTTGGTCTTGCGGCTGTAGCGGATCACGGCTGGACGACCATCCGGGTCCTTCTTCGGCGCTTCACACAGGAAGTGGTACTTCGGATCGATCTCGTCCTTGTGCGGCACGATCTCCATCACCAGTGGCGCACGGGTCTCGCGGTTTTTCGGGAACTGGCTCGCAGCCAGGAACAGCCCCGAAGCGCCGTCACGCAGGATGTAGGTGTCGTTGACCTTCTCGCACTTGAGCTCGGGCATTTTCACCGGGTCCATCTTCGGCGGCGCCGCATCACCGCTTTTCAGCAGTTTGCGGGTGTTCTTGCAGGTTGGGTTGGTGCACCCGAAGAACTTGCCGAAACGGCCAGTCTTGAGCTGCATCTCGCTGCCGCACTTGTCGCATTCCAGGCTCGGGCCTTCATAGCCCTTGATGCGATAGGTGCCCTCTTCGATCTCGTAGCCGTTGCAATCCGGGTTGTTACCACAAATATGCAGCTTGTGCTTCTCGTCCAGCAGGTAGGCGTCCATCGCCGTGCTGCAGATTGGGCAACGGTGCTTGCCACGCAGTACCAGCGACTCGGACTCACCCTCGTCGTCAGCCGCGATTTCATCGCCCGGCACCAGGTTGACGGTCGCCTTGCAGCGCTCTTTGGGCGGCAGGCTGTAGCCCGAGCAACCGAGGAACACGCCAGTGGAGGCGGTACGGATCTGCATGGGGCGACCGCAGGTGGTACACGGAATATCCGTCATCACCGGCTGGTTGGCGCGCATACCGTTTTCAGGGTTCTCAGCCACTTCGAGTTTTTTCTTGAAGTCGCCGTAGAACTCGTCCAGCACGTTTTTCCAGTCGCGTTCGCCCTGGGCCACGTCATCGAGGTTCTCTTCCATGCCGGCAGTGAAGCCGTAGTCCATCAGGTTGGAGAAGCTCTCCGACAGACGCTCGGTCACGATGTCACCCATCTTTTCCGAATAGAAACGACGGTTGTGCAACGCAACGTAGCCACGGTCCTGGATGGTGGAGATGATCGCCGCGTAGGTCGACGGACGACCGATACCGCGCTTCTCCATCTCTTTCACCAGGCTGGCTTCGGAATAACGCGCCGGTGGCTTGGTGAAGTGCTGGGACGGGTCGAGCTTGATCAGCTTCAGCGTGTCGCCCTGGGCCATGTCCGGCAGCACATCATCATCGCCAGGCTTGGCGATCTGCGGCATCACACGGGTGTAGCCGTCGAACTTGAGGATACGGCCCTTGGCACGCAACTCGAAATCGCCCGCGCCCACGCTGACGGTAGTAGACAGGTATTGCGCCGGCAGCATCTGGCAAGCCAGGAACTGGCGCCAGATCAGCTCGTAGAGGCGCTCAGCGTCGCGCTCCATGCCGCTCAGCTTGGCAGGCGTGGTGTTGGCGTCAGAAGGACGAATCGCTTCGTGAGCCTCTTGTGCGCCTTCCTTGCTGCTGTAGACGTTCGGCTTCTCCGGCAGGTAGGTCTTGCCGAATTCGCTTTCAATATAGGTACGCGCCATCGCCACCGCGTCTTGCGAGAGGTTGGTGGAGTCCGTACGCATATAGGTGATGTAGCCAGCCTCATACAGACGCTGGGCCATCATCATGGTCTTCTTCACCCCGAAGCCCAGGCGGTTGCTCGCGGCCTGTTGCAGGGTGGAGGTGATGAACGGCGCCGACGGCTTGCTGCTGGTCGGTTTGTCTTCACGCTTGACGATGCTGTAGCTGGAAGCCTTGAGCTTCTCCAGCGCGGCCATGGCCTGGGCTTCGTTCAGCGGTTTGAAGGCCTCGCCTTTCTCACGGGCCACTTCAAAGCGCACATTGGCGCCCTTGGCAGTGCCGAGGTCGGCGTGGACTTCCCAGTATTCTTCAGGAATGAACGCACGGATCTCGCGCTCACGTTCCACCACCAGCTTCACCGCAACCGATTGCACACGGCCGGCGGACAGGCCACGAGCGATCTTCGCCCACAGCAGTGGCGAGACCATGTAGCCGACGACGCGGTCGAGGAAGCGACGGGCCTGCTGGGCGTTGACACGGTCGATGTCCAGCTCGCCCGGCTTGGAGAAGGCTTCCTGAATGGCTTTCTTGGTGATTTCGTTGAACACCACGCGCTTGTAGCGGCTGTCATCACCGCCGATGGCTTCGCGCAGGTGCCAGGCAATGGCTTCCCCTTCGCGGTCCAAGTCCGTCGCGAGATAGATGGTGTCAGCATCTTTGGCGAGCCGGCGCAGCTCTTCGATGACCTTTTCCTTGCCCGGAAGGATTTCGTACTTGGCCTTCCAGCCATGGTCCGGGTCCACACCCATGCGCGAAACCAGTTGCTTGCGCGCTTTTTCTTTAGGCGTGAGTACCGGACCCTCGCCCGCGGCGGCCTTGCCGCGCTTGGCGGCAGGCTCCTTGCTGGCGCTAGCCGAACCGCTGGTGGGCAGGTCTCGGATATGGCCGATACTCGACTTCACCACGTACTCGTTGCCCAAGTACTTGTTGATGGTCTTGGCCTTAGCCGGGGATTCCACAATGACCAGCGATTTGCCCATGGATCGGAAAATTCCTGAATTCGAGAAGTGAAAGGCAGTTGGCGCCTGACGCGGCAACGCTATATATAGTGGCAACCGGATGAGGTCAAGCGCAGCATTCTGCGCGACCTGCCGTTATTGCCCTGTAAAAAGACTGGGTTCGGCCGTGACCAAAGCAAAGCGCGGGACCTGCTCGCCGTCAACTTCGACGGTCTCCAGGAACATGCTCAAAGGGCGCACCCAAAAGCCGTATTCGCCATACAGCGCTTGGTAAAACACCACTTCTTCTTCGGTTTCAGAGTGGCGCGCCACGCTGAAAACACGGTACTGCGGCCCCTTGTAATGCTGGTAGAGCCCTGGTTCGACTTTCATGCTCTGGCCCTCATGCAAAATTTGTTGAAAAAAAATATTTAAAAGTTCCAAAAAACAAAAACCGGGGCACTGGGCCCCGGCTTCCGTCAACCGAACGTTTAGACGCGTTCGAAGACGGTAGAGATGCCTTGGCCGAGACCAATGCACATGGTTGCAACCCCAAGGTTGCCGCCATTTTGCTTCATCACGTTAAGCAAAGTGCCAGAGATACGTGCACCGGAGCAACCGAATGGGTGGCCCAGGGCAATCGCACCGCCGTGCAGGTTAACCTTCTCGTTCATCTTGTCGAGTACTTTCAAATCTTTCAGCACTGGCAGGGCCTGTGCGGCGAAAGCTTCGTTGAGCTCGAAGAAGTCGATATCGGAGATGGAAAGGCCTGCGCGCTTCAAGGCTTTTTGTGTGGCCGGTACTGGACCATAGCCCATGATCGCCGGATCCACACCCGCCACTGCCATCGAACGAATCACCGCCAGCGGCTGGATACCCAGGTCCTGGGCACGCTGTGCCGACATCACGATCATGCACGAAGCACCATCGGTGATTTGCGAGGAAGTACCGGCTGTCACGGTGCCGCCCTTTGGATTGAAGGCTGGCTTGAGGGCCGCCAGGCTTTCCAGGGTAGTGTCCGGACGAATGGTTTCGTCGTAGTCGAACAGTTTCAGGAAGCCATTCTCGTCGTAGCCGTTCATCGGGATGATTTCATCCTTGAACTTGCCTTCCACAGTCGCCTTGTGGGCGAGCTGGTGGGAGCGCAGGCCGAAGGCGTCCTGGGCTTCACGGGTGATGCCGTGCATTTTGCCGAGCATTTCCGCGGTAAGGCCCATCATGCCCGAGGCTTTCGCCGCGTAGAGGGACATGTGCGGGTTAGGATCGACGCCGTGCATCATGCTGACGTGGCCCATGTGCTCCACGCCGCCGACCACGAATACATCGCCGTTGCCGGTCATGATCGCTTGCGCAGCGGTGTGCAGCGCGCTCATCGACGAACCACACAGACGGCTGACGGTCTGGCCGGCCGCGGTGTGCGGGATCTGGGTCATCAACGACGCCATGCGCGCGATGTTCCAGCCCTGCTCCAGGGTCTGGTTGACGCAGCCCCAGATCACGTCCTCGACTTCGTTCGGGTCGACCTTGGTGTTGCGCTCCAGCACTTTGCTGATCAGGTGCGCCGACATGTCTTCGGCGCGGGTGTTGCGGTGCATGCCGCCCTTGGAGCGGCCCATCGGCGTACGACCGAAGTCGACGATCACGACGTCTCTTGGATTCAAGCTCATAAATATTCTCGCTCTAGTCGTCTGGGCACTTAACCGAAGAAGCTCTGGCCATTCTTGGCCATTTCACGCAGCTTCGCGGTCGGGTGGTACAGCGGGCCCAGATCAGCGTACTGATCAGCCAGGGCAACGAACTGGGCCACACCGATGGAGTCGATGTAACGCAGCGCACCACCACGGAATGGAGGGAAACCAATGCCGTACACCAGGCCCATATCGGCTTCGGCGGCGGTTTCGACGATGCCGTCTTCCAGGCAACGCACGGTTTCCAGGCACAGGGCGATCATCATCCAGTTGATGATGTCCTCGTCGGACACCTCACGCTGTTCGTAGATGACCGGAGCGAGTACTTCGTGCACCGACGGGTCGGCCACTTTCTTCTGCTTGCCCTTCTTGTCGGTCTCGTAGGCGTAGAAGCCCTTGCCGTTCTTCTGGCCCAGGCGCTTGGCTTCGTAGAGTGCATCGACAGCCGAACGACGGTCGTCTTTCATGCGGTCCGGGAAGCCTTCAGCCATGACGTCGCGACCGTGGTGGCCGGTGTCGATGCCGACCACGTCCATCAGGTACGCCGGGCCCATGGGCCAGCCAAATTTTTCCATGACCTTGTCGATGCGCACAAAATCCACACCGGCGCTGACCAGCTTGGCGAAACCGCCAAAGTACGGGAACAGCACACGGTTGACCAAAAAGCCCGGACAATCGTTGACGACGATCGGGTTCTTGCCCATTTTCTTGGCGTAGGCAACGGTGGTGGCAACGGCCAGCTCGCTGGACTTCTCGCCACGGATCACTTCCACCAGCGGCATCATGTGCACCGGGTTGAAGAAGTGCATGCCGACGAAGTTTTCCGGACGCTTGAGGGCCTTGGCCAGCAGCGAGATGGAAATGGTCGAGGTGTTGGAGGCCAGGATGGTGTCATCTTTGACCTGGGCTTCCACTTCAGCCAGTACGGCTTGCTTGACCTTCGGGTTTTCGACAACCGCTTCGACCACCAGGTCGACGTGGCCGAAATCGCCGTAGGACAGCGTAGGGCGAATGCCGTTAAGCACTTCAGCCATTTTTGCAGCGGTCATGCGACCTTTATCAACGCGGCCCACCAGCAGCTTGGCGGCTTCGGCCAGGCCCTGCTCGATACCGTGTTCGTTGATGTCTTTCATCAGGATCGGCGTGCCTTTGGACGCCGACTGATAGGCGATACCGCCGCCCATGATACCGGCGCCGAGTACGGCGGCCTGTTTCACGTCCTTGGCGATTTCGTCGTAGGCCTTGGCCTTTTTCTTCAGTTCCTGATCGTTCAGGAACAGGCCGATCAGGCTCTGGGCCGCCGAGGTTTTCGCCAGTTTGACGAAGCCTGCCGCTTCCACTTCCAGGGCTTTGTCGCGACCGAAGTTCGCGGCCTTCTGGATGGTCTTGATCGCTTCCACCGGCGCCGGGTAGTTCGGGCCGGCCTGGCCGGCCACGAAACCTTTGGCGGTTTCGAACGACATCATCTGTTCGATGGCGTTGAGCTTGAGTTTTTCCAGCTTCGGCTGACGCTTGGCCTTGTAGTCAAATTCGCCGCTGATGGCGCCCTTGATCAGGTTCAGCGCGGCTTCGGCCAATTTGTCCGGGGCAACCACAGCGTCGACAGCACCGACTTTCAGTGCATCTTCAGCTTTGTTTTCCTTGCCGGCGGCGATCCATTCGATCGCGTTGTCGGCACCGATCAGGCGCGGCAGGCGCACGGTACCGCCAAAGCCTGGGTAGATGCCCAGCTTGACTTCCGGCAGGCCGATCTTGGCCGTCGCAGACATGACGCGGAAGTCTGCCGCCAGGCACATTTCCAGGCCGCCGCCCAACGCGATGCCATTGATGGCAGCAACGGTCGGCACGTTGAGGTCTTCGAAATCGCTGAAGATCTTGTTGGCTTCGAGGTTGCCAGCCACCAGCTCGGCATCGGGCAGCTTGAAGTTGTCGACGAATTCGGTGATGTCAGCGCCGACGATAAACACGTCCTTGCCGCTGGAGACGATCACGCCCTTGACCGAAGCATCTGCTTTGATGGTGTCTACGGCCTGACGCAGTTCGTTCAGGGTTAGACGGTTGAACTTGTTGACGGACTCACCCTTGAGGTCGAATTTGAGTTCGACGATGCCACTTTCAAGAGCCTTAACCGTGATGGCTTTACCTTCGTAAATCATCAACTGATCTCCACGATATGGAAGCTGAACAGTACACACTGGACGCTGGTCTTTGGTTTGACATTGACAGTTGAATCAATGCTCACGCCAATCCGCCAGGCACACCCGCCAGTGCGATAGTCGGGTTTTGTATGAGTCGTCTGACAGGCAAACGCTCAATTCATACGCCCGTTTGATTTGGGTACGCCACCTTCATCCAATTCCGAGCAATTGTCAATCGCTCCAAAGGCTAGGAAAAACGCGACTTTCCGGTCATTTCAGAACCCGGACCACCGGCTGGCCACCCGCCAATATTCAAATATTCACAGGATCAATAATAGAAAAGGTGTGGGAAAAAGCTGTACAGAACGCAATACACGGCTAGGCTAGCGGCAACCTACAGATTTACCGGCCTGCCTGGCCAGCTCCAGCCCGATGATGATGTCGGGCTTTTTATTGGCCGGCTTTTCTGTAGGAGCGAGCTTGCTCGCGAAAACCTGGAGAGCGCCGCGTATAGCCTGGTTATCCGCGTTATCGTTGGCGATTTTCGCGAGCAAGCTCGCTCCTACAGGTGTGGGTCAGGCCAGGGCCTTGAGCAGCGCATCGATGTCTTTCAGGACGCTCGCGTCGCCCTTTTCGCCCCAATACAGGGCAATCATTTGTTTGTCGGCCTCGACCTTGTAGACGTTTGCCGGCAGCGTTGCAAAATGCGGCAACAACTTCTCATCCACACAGGGTTCACGCCACTGATTGACCCACAGCCCGGGCTCCAGCTGCCAGTAGCTCCAGGTTGCGGGCGCGTTGCCGCGTCGTGGCCGGCAATACTGCGCGCACGGGCTCGGCGGCTCCTGTTTGAGCCAGTGCGGCCACTCCTGGGGCGCCAACTGCATGGCCAGCCCGATGCGGCGTGCCTCCATGCGCAGGGCCATGCGCCCACTCTGCTGGCGCGAAGGGCGCAGCCATACCAGGGGGCTTAAAACCACCGCAAGGATTGACACCACTATCCAGACCGTCATATGTGTACTCCCGAATTTCTAGATGAGCGGATTTGATCTGCGGCAACCCCATCCGCTTGAAAGCAGCCATACTGAACTTATTGCAGCCCCCTGGAGGAACGCCTCATGCCCTACGAACATATTCTGGTCGCTGTCGACCTGACCGAAGAGTGCGATCCAGTGATCAAGCGCGCACAGGAATCCGCGATTGCCAATGGCGCCAAACTGTCGTTGGTACACATCGTCGAGCCCATGGCTATGGCCTTTGGTGGTGACGTGCCAATGGACCTTTCCCAACTGCAGCAGCAACAGTTCGACCAGGCCAAGGAGCGCCTTGACCGCTTGATTCTCAAGTATCCCAAGGTCAGCAAGGAAAATTCCCATCTTACCTACGGCCAACCGCGCCAGGAAATCCACCACTTGGCCAAAGAACAGGGTTGTGACCTGATCGTAGTGGGTAGTCATGGGCGACACGGTTTGGCACTGCTGCTGGGCTCGACCGCCAATGATGTATTGCACGGCGCACCGTGCGATGTACTGGCCGTCAAACTGGTAAAGAGTTCGTAAGACCGATGAAGGTCTAATGTGGGAGCTGGCTTGCCTGCGATAGCGGTGTATCAGCCACCCGATGCATCAACTGACAGACTGCTATCGCAGGCAAGCCAGCTCCCACAGTTGAATCGCATTTCATATTAAAAAGCCCGGCGCTCATAGAAGAGCGCCGGGCTTTTTTATTGCGGGTCGATCAGTCAGGCATCCAGCTCGGCCCAACGCTCAACCAACGCTTCCAGCTCCTGGTTCAGCGTCTCCAGAGAGGCGATGACCTTGGCGGTTTCTGCCGCAGGGCGCAGGTAGAAGCCGGCGTCAGCCATTTCCGCTTCGACCGCAGCGATCTGCTGTTCCTTGGCATCGATATCGCCTGGCAAGGCTTCCAGTTCACGCTGCAACTTGTAGCTGAGCTTTTTCTTGGCAGGCGCAGCTTCAGCAGCCGGTGCAGGCGTTTCGGCAGCGACCGGCGCCACCACCGCCGTGTTCAGGTCGGCCTTGCCCGACTTGCTCTCGGTCACGCCCAGCAGGCGCGGCGAGCCGCCCTGACGCAGCCAGTCCTGATAACCGCCCACGTATTCGCGCACCTTGCCTTCGCCTTCGAAAACCAGGGTGCTGGTGACCACGTTGTCGAGGAATTCCCGGTCGTGACTGACCATCAGCACGGTGCCGTTGAAGGTCAGCAAGACCTCTTCCAACAGTTCCAGGGTTTCCACGTCGAGGTCGTTGGTCGGTTCGTCGAGCACCAGCAGGTTGGCCGGCTTGCTGAACAGCTTGGCCAGCAGCAGGCGCGCGCGCTCACCACCAGACAGAGCCTTGACCGGCGTGCGCGCACGTTGCGGGCTGAACAGGAAGTCGCCCAGGTAGCTGAGTACGTGGCGGCTCTGGCCGTCGATGTCGATAAAGTCGCGACCTTCGGCGACGTTGTCGATCACGGTCTTTTCCAGGTCCAACTGGTGGCGCAACTGGTCAAAGTAGGCCACGTCGATGCGAGTGCCCTCTTCTACCTTGCCGCTGGTCGGTTGCAGACCGCTGAGCATCAGCTTGAGCAAGGTGGTCTTGCCGGTACCGTTGGCGCCCAGCAGGCCGATACGATCGCCACGCTGCAGGACCATGGAGAAGTCCTTGATCAGGAACGGGCCGTCCGGGTGATGGAAGCTGACGTTCTCCAGCACCATCACTTGCTTGCCCGACTTGTCGGCAGTATCGAGCTGGATATTGGCCTTGCCGGTACGCTCGCGGCGCTCACTGCGCTCGACGCGCAAGGCTTTCAAGGCACGCACGCGGCCTTCGTTACGGGTGCGACGGGCCTTGATGCCCTGGCGGATCCAGACTTCTTCCTGGGCCAGCTTCTTGTCGAACAGCGCGTTGGCGGTTTCTTCAGCCGCCAGGGCGGCTTCCTTGTGCACCAGGAAGCTGGCGTAGTCGCCGTTCCAGTCGATCAGGCCGCCACGGTCCAGCTCGAGGATGCGCGTGGCCAGGCTCTGCAGGAATGCACGGTCGTGCGTGATAAACAGCACGGCGCCCTGGAAGTCCTTGATGGCTTCTTCAAGCCAGGCGATGGCGCCGATGTCCAGGTGGTTGGTCGGTTCGTCGAGCAGCAGCAGGTCCGGCTCGGACACCAGGGCCTGGGCCAGCAGCACGCGACGACGCCAGCCGCCGGACAATTCGGCGAGGGTCTTGTCGGCCGGCAGTTGCAGGCGGCTCAGGGTGCTGTCCACCAGTTGCTGCAAGCGCCAGCCATCACGGGCTTCGAGGTCTTGCTGGACGTGCATCAGTTTGTCCAGGTCTTCTTCGGTGACGCAGTTCTGTGCCAGGTGATGGTATTGCGCGAGCAACTCGCCTACGCCGTCCAGGCCTTCGGCTACCACGTCGAACACTGTCCGTCCGTCGGCCACCGGCAATTCTTGCGGCAATTCGCCGATCTTGAGGCCCGGGGCACGCCAGACAGAGCCGTCATCGGGCTTCTGGTCGCCTTTTACCAGCTTCATCATGCTGGACTTGCCGGTGCCGTTGCGGCCGATGATGCACACCCGCTCACCACGGGCGATCTGCCAGGACACCTTGTCCAACAACGGCATGGCGCCGAAAGCAAGGGACACATCGCTGAATTTGAGCAGGGTCATACGCTTCTCCAAAAACTGGGCGCGCATTCTACCTGAGTTGAAGGTGGGATGCGGTCGGGATTTTCTGTATAGACACGTTCTGTAGGACATTTCCGGCGAACTTGAACGAACCAGCCGGCAAAGCTTTCGCGGGCCGCTGGCAAAAGGCTAAGCTAGGGGCAATCAGTGTCGGCGGTGCCGGTGCTAGTCGTGATTTCTCTGCACGGACGTCTCATGCGCAGTCGCCTTTTCAACTTTTTGTCTTGTCTGCTTCTTTCCGCCACTGCCGTTCAATCCGCCCAGGCGGTGGATCTCACCACTCAACGCCAGTATTACGATCAAGCCAAACGCGCCCTGGCCAAGGGCGACACCGGCCCTTACATGCAATACAGCCAGGCCCTGGCCGACTACCCGCTCACGCCCTATCTGGCCTATGACGAGTTGACCGCGCGCCTGAAAACCGCAAGTAACGAGGAAATCGAACAATTCCTCGCCAAACACGGCGACCTGCCCCAGGCCAACTGGATGAAACTGCGTTGGCTGCGCTGGCTGGCCGAACGCGGCGATTGGCAGACTTTTGAAAAGTACTACGACACCAAGCTCAATTTCGTCGAGCTGGACTGCCTGCATGGCCAATACCAGCTCAGCCACAACCTGAAGGCCGAAGGCTACAAGACCGCCGAAAAACTGTGGATGACTGGCAAATCCCAGCCAGCCGCCTGTGACGTCACGTTTGGCCAATGGGCCGCTGCCGGCCAACTCACCGAGCAGAAGATCTGGGACCGCGCCAAGCTCGCCGCCGAAGCGCGTAACTACGCGCTGGCCAACAGCCTGGTGAAAACCCTGCCGACCCTTGGCGCCCAGGGCCGCCTGATGGTGGATGTGGCGCAAAAGCCGGACATGCTCAGCGACCCGTCACGCTTCCAGCCGGCCACCGAGGCCATGTCTGACGCCGTGGGCCTGGGCCTGCGTCGCCTGGCGCGCCAGGATCCGGACAAAGCCATGTCGCTGCTCGATGGCTACGCCAGCAGCATGCACTTCTCCCGTGACGAAAAGGTGTCGATTGCCCGCGAGATCGGCTTGACCCTGGCCAAGCGCTTCGACCCGCGTGCGCTGGAGGTCATGACCAAGTACGACCCCGAGTTGCGCGACAATACGGTTTCCGAGTGGCGCCTGCGCCTGCTGTTGCGCCTTGCGCGTTGGGAAGACGCCTACCAGTTGACCCGCAAACTCCCACAGGACCTGGCCACCACCAACCGTTGGCGCTACTGGCAGGCACGCAGCCTGGAGCTGGCCGAGCCGAAAAACCCGCAGGCTTTGGTGCTGTACAAAAACGTGGCCAAGGAGCGGGACTTCTACGGTTTCCTCGCCGCTGACCGCTCCAAAGCCCCTTACCAGTTGAACAACAAGCCGCTGGTGATGAGCCAGGCGCTGGTCAACAAGGTGCGCAATACCCCTGGGGTGCGGCGTGCCCTGGAGTTCTACGCCCGTGGCCAGATCGTCGACGGTCGCCGCGAGTGGTACCACGTCAGCCGTCATTTCAACCGTGACGAGATGGTCGCCCAGGCCAAGTTGGCCTACGACATGAAGTGGTACTTTCCGGCCATCCGCACCATCAGCCAGGCGCAGTACTGGGACGACCTGGACATCCGCTTCCCGATGGCCCACCGCGACACCCTGGTGCGCGAAGCCAAGGTACGCGGCCTGCACTCCAGCTGGATCTTTGCCATCACCCGCCAGGAAAGCGCGTTCATGGACGATGCCCGCTCCGGCGTCGGCGCCAGCGGCCTGATGCAACTGATGCCCGGCACCGCCAAGGAAACCGCACGCAAGTTCAGCATCCCCCTGGCCTCCCCGGCCCAGGTGCTGGACCCGGATAAAAACATCCAGCTCGGCGCTGCTTACCTGAGCCAGGTGCACAGCCAGTTCAACGGCAACCGCGTGCTCGCCTCCGCTGCCTACAACGCCGGCCCAGGCCGCGTGCGCCAATGGCTGCGCGGCGCAGACCACCTGAGTTTCGACGTGTGGGTGGAAAGCATCCCCTTCGACGAAACCCGCCAGTATGTGCAGAACGTGCTGTCTTATTCGGTGATCTACGGGCAGAAGCTCAACTCACCGCAGCCGTTGGTGGATTGGCATGAGCGGTACTTCGACGACCAATAAGGCTCTGAACCTGCTTCTAATGTGGGAGGGGGCTTGCCCCCGATTGCAGGCTGTCAGTCACACGTCTATTGCTGATCCGCCGCTATCGGGGGCAAGCCCCCTCTCACAGGGTCCGCACTGAACTGCAACGCCGCCAACCGCGCATACAGCGGATTGCTCGCAATCAACTGCTGATGCGTGCCCACCGCCACCAGCTTTCCCTGGTCCATCACCGCAATGCGGTCGGCATTCTTCACCGTGGCCAAACGGTGGGCGATCACCAGCGTGGTGCGCCCCTGCATCAGCTGCGGCAGCGCTTGCTGGATAAGGTGTTCACTCTGGGCGTCGAGGGCGCTGGTGGCTTCGTCCAGCAGCAGGATCGGCGCGTCGACCAGCAAGGCGCGAGCGATGGCCAGGCGTTGGCGCTGGCCGCCGGAAAGGCCCTGGCCACTTTCACCTAAGTGGGTCTGGTAGCCGTCGGGCATTTTCAGGATGAAGTCGTGGGCGTGGGCGATTCGGGCGGCGGCTTCCACCTGGGCGGTGGTGGCGGACGGGTTGCCGTAGCGGATGTTGTCCTCGACGCTGCCGAAGAACAAAGCCGGGCTCTGGGACACCAGAGCGAAATGGCGCCGCAGGTCTAACGGGTCAAGCTCGGTCAGCGGCTGGCCTTCGAGCAGGATGCGGCCTTGCTGGGGGTCGTAGAAGCGCAGCAGCAGATCGAAAATCGTCGACTTGCCCGCACCGGACGGCCCTACCAACGCCAGGGTTTCGCCCGGGTTGATGGTCAGGTTCAAGCCGTCGATGGCGTAGCTGTCCGGTCGCGAAGGATAGGAAAAGCGTAGGTCCTGCAGTTCCATGCGGCCACTGACGCGTTCCGGCAAACGTACGCCGCCTGTGGTCGGCGCCTGGATCTCGTTGCCTGACTGCAACAGCTCACCGATACGCTCGGCTGCACCAAAGGCACGCTGCAACTCGCCAAGCACTTCGCTCAGGGTGCCGACGGCGCTGCCGACAATCAGGCTGTAGAACACGAACGCCGCCAGCTCACCGCCGGAAATGCGTCCGCTGATCACGTCCATGCCGCCCACCCACAGCATCACGCCTACCGCGCCGAGCACCAGCATGATCACCAGGGTGATCAGCCAGGAACGCTGCAAGATGCGTTTACGTGCCGTGACAAAGGCGTCCTCGACGGTAACGGCGAAGCGCTGTTCGTCCTGCACCTGATGGTTATAGGCCTGCACGGTCTTGATCTGGCCCAGCGTTTCGGCGACATAGCTGCCGACGTCCGCGATACGGTCCTGGCTCAAACGCGACAGGCTGCGCACCCTGCGCCCGAAGATCAGAATCGGCGCCAGCACCAGCGGCAACGCCACCACCACGATGCTGGTGAGCTTGGGGTTAGTGATAAACAGCAACACGATGCCGCCGATCACCATCAGGGCGTTGCGCAAAAACAGCGACAGTGATGAGCCGATCACCGATTGCAGCAAGGTGGTGTCGGTGGTCAGCCGCGACTGGATTTCCGAGCTGCGGTTGTTCTCGTAGAAGCCTGGGTGCAGGTAGATCAGGTGATTGAACACCTGCCGGCGAATATCGGCCACCACCCGCTCGCCAATCCACGACACCAGGTAAAACCGCGTGAAGGTGCCCACGGCCAGGCCGAGCACCAGCAGCATGAACAGGCCTATAGACTGGTTGAGCAGATGCGGCGACTGGGTCATGAAGCCCTGGTCCACCAACAGGCGTATGCCCTGCCCCATGGACAAGGTGATGCCAGCGGTGACGATCAGCGCCAACAGTGCGCCAAGCGCCTGCCAGCGGTAGGGCGCGATAAAGCGGCTGGCCAGGCGAATCGCACGGCGTTGACGGATTGAGAACATGGAAGGATCACCAATGGAGAGTCTATACATCAACATTGGGGGAACTTGCACAAATAACAATGAGTCAGGTTAATTATGCCCACCGATGCAGGCCGCTAGAGGCTATCGGTCTAAGACTCATCTGGAAATATGTACCGGTTTCTGGTGGACTGGGTGTTCGAACCGACGAGCGTGTAAGGAGTTGTAACAGCGCGTTCATGTGGGGGAATTAAAGTAGGTACACAACCTGATGAGGAGACAGGCCATGACCTTGCAAAATAGCAGCGACGCCAAGATTGAAGTGATCCGCCAGCCGCAGCAGCTGCCTTGCTCGTATATCGATGCCAAGGGCCGGGAAGTGCAGATTACCGAAGAAATGATCCAGCAAGCCTGCAGCGAGCTGGAACAGCGACTGGTCAAGCCTGCCCAGCAAGGCTGAAGCGCCCACGCTCTTTCAAACCCGGCCCAAGTGGCCGGGTTTTTTGTGCCCCCTGTAGGAGCGAGCTTGCTCGCGAAAAACCTGAGGGCGCCGCGTTAAATCAGAAACGCTGCGCTATCGTTGACGTTTTTCGCGAGCAAGCTCGCTCCTACAGTTATAGGTGTTCGGCACCCAGAGCAGTCACGATCTGTGACAGCACCGCCGACTCCCCCTTGATGCGCACCTTCAAGCCATCGATCTCGCGACGCTCCGGATAGTGCTTGCGCAGCAGGTCGAAGGCTTGGCGCTGTTCCTGCACGGTGCCCACCAGGCTGCGGCGGAAATCCGCGTCGTCACGGCGTGGGTCGTACACACTGCGGCACAAGGTCGCCAGCGCCCAGGCCGGGTCAGTCTCAGGATGCAGGTGCATCTCGGCCAGCCAGGGGGCCGGTAGCAAATCACTTAAGTGAATACTCGGTTCCTGGCCCAGGTGCGCGCACAGCGCCTGGTAAATCTGCGCGGTGCCGCGCTGCTTGCCATCGAGGCTGTAGCCGGCAATATGCGGCGTGGCCAGCACGCACAGGTCAGCCAGGTCGACGTCCACCTCGGGCTCGCCTTCCCACACGTCCAGCACCGCTTGCAGGTCTTCGCGCGCCAGCAACACCTCGCGCAGCGCGGCGTTATCCACCACCGCACCCCGGCTGGCGTTGATCAGCCAGGTGCCCGGCTTGAGCTGTGCCAGGCGCTGGCGATCAAACAGGTGCCAGGTCGAACCGTTGCCGGACTTGATCAGCGGCGTATGCAAGCTGATCACGTCACATTGCTCGATGATCTGCTGCAGGCTGACGTAATCACTGCCCTCGGTAATCTGGCGCGGCGGATCGCACACCAACACATTCCAACCCAGGCCCTGGAGCACCTTGACCAAGCGCCCGCCGACTTCACCCGCGCCGACGATGCCGTAGGTACGCTGCTTGAGGTCAGCGCCTTCGATTTCAGCCAGGGTCTGCAAGCTGCCAAGCACGTAGTCCACCACCCCACGCGCATTGCAGCCGGGCGCGCTGGACCACTGGATACCCGCTTGCTTGAAGTAGTCGAGGTCCAGGTGGTCGGTGCCGATGGTGCAGGTGCCGACAAAGCGCACGTTACTGCCCTCAAGCAAGGCACGGTTGACGTTGGTCACCGAGCGCACCAGCAGTACATCGGCCTGCTCGACGGTGGCGCGGTCGATGGAACGGCCGGGCACGCGGCGAATCTCGCCAAACCCTTCGAAGAATGCATCGATCAGCGGGATATTTTCGTCGGCAACAATCAGCATGGCAGGCTCCTTTGGCGGATTGGCAGTGTACAGAAGATCCTGTGTGGGAGCTGGCTTGCCTGTGATTGCATCGACCCGGTTTGCCTGATGTACCGAGGTGCCTGCATCGCAGGCAAGCCAGCTCCCACAGGGATCAGCGCTGGCCCGGGCGCATCGCTTACAAATCCCTAACACAGGTTTTTTCCTGACCGCTGCGTCAACGCGTAGAATCCGCCGTCCTTGCGACTGCCTTTTTATTGGACACCTGTACGTGAACACTGCCACCGCTACCCTCTCCCGCCCCGCCCGCATCAGCCGGGAAGTGCGCGGCCTGCTGACGCTGGCCTTGCCGATCATGATCGGCCAACTGGCCACCACCGCGATGAGCTTCGTCGACGCGGTGATGGCCGGGCGCGTGAGCCCGCAGGACCTGGCGGCGGTGGGCCTGGGTAATTCGATCTGGATCCCGGTGTACCTGTTGATGACCGGCACTCTGCTTGCCACCACGCCGAAAGTCGCCCAGCGCTACGGTGCGGGCCAGTTCAGCGAGATCGGGCCCTTGGTGCGTCAGTCATTGTGGCTGGCCGTCGTGGTTGGCATCGCAGGGGCGCTGTTGTTGCTATGCGCCGAGCCGATCCTGCATGCGATGAAGGTCGAACCCGACTTGATCGAGCCGTCCATGGGCTACCTGCACGGCATCGCCGCCGGTATGCCGGCGGTGGCGTTGTACTACGTGTTTCGCTGTTTCAGTGACGGCCTGGGCCGCACACGGCCGAGCATGGTCATGGGCTTGTGCGGCTTGGCGCTGAATATTCCGCTGAACTACATCTTCATCTACGGCCACTTGGGCGTACCGGCCATGGGCGGCGTGGGTTGTGGCTGGGCTACTGCGATTGCGATGTGGGTGATGATGATCGGCCTGGCCATCTGGACGCGCTGGGGCGCCGCCTATCAAAGCAGCGAATTGTTCAAGCGCTTCGACTGGCCGCAGTGGGCGGTGATCAAGCGCGTGTTGGGCATCGGCCTGCCGATAGGCGTGGCGATCTTTGCCGAATCGAGTATTTTTGCGGTGATCGCCTTGTTGATCGGCAGCTTGGGCGCCACGGTGGTCTCCGGTCACCAGATCGCGCTGAACGTCAGCTCCCTGGTGTTCATGATCCCCTATTCCCTGAGCATGGCCGTCACCGTGCGCGTCGGCCAGGCGTTGGGGCGCGGCGAACCTCGGGAAGCACGCTTCGCCGCCGGCGTCGGCATGGGCACCGCACTGGCGTATGCCTGCTTTTCCTGCAGCTTGATGCTGTTGTTTCGCGAGCAGATTGCAGCGATCTACACCCCCGACCCGGTAGTGATCCACCTGGCGTCGATGCTGATCGTGTTCTCGGCGCTGTTCCAGTTCTCTGACTCGATCCAGGTCACCGCCGCCGGCGCATTGCGCGGCTACCAGGACACCCGGGTGACCATGGTGCTGACCTTGTTCGCCTATTGGGGCGTGGGCCTGCCGGTAGGTTACGCCCTGGGCCTGACAAACTGGCTCGGCGAGCCCAGCGGCCCGAGCGGTTTATGGCAAGGGCTGATCGTGGGCTTGAGCTGTGCGGCGGGGATGTTGGTGGTGCGCCTGGCGCGCAGTGCACGCCGACGCATTCGGGCCGAAAAGGCGCAGGCTTAATCGGCTTTCTTGCGGATCCAGTACAGGTAGGTGCCAGCATCTTCCTGCTGACGCACCAGTTCGTGGTCGAGAAACACGCAGAACTTGGGGATATCGCGACGGGTCGACGGGTCGGTCGCGATGACCTTGAGCAGGCCGCCCGCCGGCAGGTCGCGGATGTGCTGGTGCAGCATCATCACGGGTTCCGGGCAGTTGAGGCCGGTGGCGTCGAGGGTGCCGTCAACCGGCTGTTCAAGACTCATACTTCACTCCTAAAACTGGCACCGCTCAACAATGTGGGAGCGGGCTTGCCCGCGATGACGGGGGCACATTCAACATAAACTTCGACTGTTATACCGCTTTCGCAGGCAAGCCAGCGCCCACATTTAATATCAGCGGCCTTTGGATTTCTTTACATCTACCAGGCGGCGCAGGTGACAGGTCACTTCTTCGCGATCATGGTAGAGCTGCTTGCAGCCGATCTCCACACGAATGCCACGCGCCTTGAAGCCCTCTTCGATGCGCTCCAGCAAACGCTTCACTTCGGCGTAACGCTGTTTCATCGGCAACTTCAGGTTCACCACCGCCTCGCGGCAATGCCCTTCGCCAATCCACGTTTCCAAGAGTGCCGCGTTGCGAGCGGGCTTCTCAACGATGTCGCAGACCATCCAGTCTACCGGCTGCTTGGGCACGAAGGTGAAGCCGTCGGCCATCAGATGCTGCACCAGGCCGGTGTCCATCAGGCTTTCGGCCATGGGGCCGTTGTCGATGGCAGTCACCAGCATGCCACGGTTGACCAGTTGCCAGGTCCAGCCGCCCGGTGCGGCGCCGAGGTCGACGCCGGTCATGTCGCCGTGCAGGCGCTCGTCCCACTGGTCACGGGGGATAAAGTGGTGCCAGGCTTCCTCCAGCTTGAGGGTCGAACGGCTGGGCGCGTCACGCGGGAACTTGAGGCGCGGGATGCCCATGGGCCACATCGCCGAGTTGTTCGACTCGGCCAGGCCCATGAACACTTCGCGGCCGCTCTTGAAGGTCAGCAGCAGGCGCGGCTTGCTCGGGTCGTCCACCAGCTTGCCGGCGTTAAGCAGGGCTTTGCGCAGGTGCACTTCGAATTTCTTGCAGAAGTTCGACAGTTCCTTGCCGTCATTGGTGTCGACCATCTCCAGCCACAAGCTGCCGCACAGCGGAAACTCGCGCAGGTGGGCGAGGATCACGCTGATGCGGTCGGTTTCCGGCAGGTCGATAAACACCCCGCGCGCCCACTGCCTGGGGAAGATCAGCTCGGCAAAGCGCTGGCCGTGCATCAGGCGCTGGGCGCCGTCTTCTTCGGTGCAGACAAATTCGGCGCAGGCGCTGCCGGTCTTGGCCTTGGCGTAGCCGGAAACGTTCAGGCGCGCAGCGTGCTCCGCGATCTCGGAACAGACTTCGCCTTCAAAACCCGGGCGGCAGTGCATAAAAAGGGTGTTCATTGAATCTCCTGGTGAATCAACCGGCGTTGCGCTATCGCAATACCTGTCATGAAAACGCGCGCATGATAGCCGAGTTCGGAACCTTGGACTCAGCGATAGAGTCCAGTTATTAGCCTGCTAATGAAAACAGCGCTAACGTGATAGCTCTGTTCGTCCCGTCAGGTCCGTAGCCGTGCGGACCATAAGGAGTCATGTAATGTCATCCCTTGATAGCCTGAGAACCCTTAAGACACTGCAAATAGACAGCAAAACCTACCACTACTTCAGCCTGCCCGAAGCCGCCAAGAGCCTGGGTGACCTGGGCAAGCTGCCGATGTCCCTCAAGGTGCTGCTGGAAAACCTGCTGCGCTGGGAAGACGCCAAGACCGTCACCGGCACCGACCTCAAGGCCATCGCCGCCTGGCTCAAAGAACGCCAGTCCGACCGCGAGATCCAGTACCGCCCCGCTCGCGTGCTGATGCAAGACTTTACCGGGGTACCCGCCGTGGTCGACCTGGCCGCCATGCGCGCTGCCGTGGCCAAGGCCGGGGGTGACCCACAGCGCATCAACCCGCTGTCACCGGTGGATCTGGTGATTGACCACTCGGTGATGGTCGACAAGTTTGGCAGCACCAGCGCCTTCGAGCAGAACGTCGATATCGAGATGCAGCGCAACGGCGAACGCTACGCCTTCCTGCGCTGGGGCCAGAGCGCCTTCGACAACTTCAGCGTGGTACCACCGGGTACCGGCATTTGCCACCAGGTCAACCTCGAATACCTGGGCCGCACCGTATGGACCAAAGAGGAAGACGGCCGCACCTACGCCTTCCCCGACACCCTGGTAGGCACCGACTCCCACACCACCATGATCAACGGCCTCGGCGTATTGGGCTGGGGCGTGGGCGGGATCGAAGCCGAGGCGGCGATGCTTGGCCAGCCGGTGTCGATGCTGATCCCGGAAGTGATCGGCTTCAAGCTCACCGGCAAGCTCAAGGAAGGCATTACCGCCACCGACCTGGTGCTGACCGTCACGCAAATGCTGCGCAAGAAAGGCGTGGTGGGCAAGTTCGTGGAGTTCTACGGCGACGGGCTGGCCGATTTGCCCCTGGCCGACCGCGCGACCATCGCCAACATGGCACCGGAATATGGCGCGACCTGTGGCTTTTTCCCGGTGGATGAGGTGACCCTGGACTACCTGCGCCTGTCCGGCCGCCCGGCTGAGACGGTCAAGCTGGTGGAAGCCTATACCAAGGCCCAGGGCCTGTGGCGCAACGCCGGCCAGGAGCCGGTCTTCACCGATACCCTGGCCCTGGACATGGGCACTGTCGAGGCCAGCCTTGCCGGGCCCAAACGCCCCCAGGACCGCGTCGCCCTGCCGAATGTAGGCCAAGCGTTCAGCGATTTTCTCGACCTGCAATTCAAGCCCACCAGCAAAGAAGAAGGCCGCCTGGAAAGCGAAGGCGGAGGCGGCGTTGCCGTGGGCAATGCCGACCTGGTCGGCGAGGCGGATTATGAATACGAAGGTAACACCTATCGCCTGAAAAACGGCGCGGTGGTGATCGCCGCGATTACCTCCTGCACCAACACTTCCAACCCCAGCGTGATGATGGCGGCCGGGCTGGTGGCGAAAAAAGCCGTGGAAAAAGGCCTGACCCGCAAGCCCTGGGTGAAAAGCTCCCTGGCGCCGGGCTCCAAAGTGGTCACCGACTACTACAAGGCTGCGGGCCTCACCCAGTACCTGGACAAGCTTGGCTTCGACCTGGTGGGCTACGGCTGCACCACCTGTATCGGCAACTCCGGCCCCCTGCCCGAGCCGATCGAAAAAGCCATCCAGAAGGCCGACCTCACCGTGGCCTCGGTGCTGTCCGGCAACCGTAACTTCGAAGGCCGCGTGCACCCACTGGTGAAAACCAATTGGCTGGCCTCGCCACCCCTGGTCGTCGCCTACGCGCTGGCCGGCACCGTGCGCATCGACATCAGCAGCGAGCCGCTGGGCAATGACCAGCAGGGTAATCCGGTGTACCTCAAGGACATCTGGCCCAGCAGCCAGGAAATCGCCGAGGCGGTGGCCCAAGTCAGCACCAGCATGTTCCACAAGGAATATGCCGAAGTGTTTGCCGGCGACGAGCAATGGCGAGCCATTGAAGTACCGCAGGCAGCCACCTACGTATGGCAGCAGGATTCCACCTACATCCAGCACCCGCCGTTCTTCGACGACATTGCTGGCCCGCTGCCGGTGATCGAGGACGTCAAGGGCGCCAACGTGCTGGCCCTGCTGGGGGACTCGGTAACCACCGACCACATCTCCCCTGCCGGCAATATCAAGGCCGACAGCCCGGCCGGGCGCTACCTGCGCGAACAGGGCGTGGAGCCGCGTGACTTCAACTCCTACGGCTCACGCCGGGGCAACCATGAAGTGATGATGCGCGGCACCTTCGCCAATATCCGTATCCGCAATGAAATGCTCGGCGGCGAAGAAGGCGGTAACACGCTGTATATCCCTACGGGCGAGAAAATGGCGATCTACGATGCCGCCATGCAGTACCAGGCCTCGGGCACACCGCTGGTGGTGATCGCCGGCCAGGAATACGGCACCGGCTCCAGCCGCGACTGGGCAGCCAAGGGCACCAACCTGCTGGGCGTCAAGGCGGTGATCGCCGAGAGCTTCGAGCGTATCCACCGCTCCAACCTGGTAGGCATGGGCGTGTTGCCGTTGCAGTTCAAGCTGGATCAGAACCGCAAGACACTCAAGCTCACTGGCAAGGAGAAGATCGACATCCACGGGCTGACCGATGCCGAGATCGAGCCGCGGATGAACCTGACGCTGGTGATCACGCGGGAGGATGGCAGCAGCGAGAAGGTTGAGGTGCTGTGCCGGATTGATACCTTGAATGAAGTGGAGTACTTCAAGGCCGGTGGGATTCTGCACTACGTGCTGCGCCAGTTGATCGCCTCTTAAGAGCAACGCAGATCAAAGGTGGGAGCTGGCTTGCCTGCGAAAGCGGTGGGTCAGCCAACATTTTTATAGCTGATACTCCGCCATCGCAGGCAAGCCAGCTCCCACAGTCTTGATCACATTCCAGGCATGAAAAAGGCGCTGTATCTTTCGATACAGCGCCTTTTTTAGGGTGTGCGGTTTAGCCGAACAGCCACTTCCAGAGCAGTACCAGCACCACCACCGCCAGCACCGGCCGCGCAATGCGGTAGGCCTTGGGATGCTTGCGCTTCCACTGTTTGACCTGGCCGCTGAACTTGTCGCTGAAGGTCTTGCTCCAGGCGTACGCCTGGTTGATGCCGCCCACGCGCTCGTCATCGAGGTTCTGCGGTGCGGTTGCGCGGCCCAGTTGCTTGCTGACCCAGCGGTTGATGCGGGTCATCACGCGGTTGCTCAATGGGCGCTCAATGTCGCAGAACAGGATCACTCGGGTCTGTTCGGTTTCGTTTTTCACCCAGTGCACGTAGGTTTCGTCGAACATCACGTCTTCACCGTCACGCCAGGCGTAGACCTGGCCGTCGACGAAGATACGGCAGTCGTCGGAGTTCGGCGTGGACAGCCCCAGGTGATAACGCAGGGAACCGGCAAACGGGTCGCGGTGCGGGTTGAGGTGACTGCCGCCCGGCAACAGCGCAAACATCGCGCCCTTGACGTTAGGGATGCTGCTCACCAACGCCACGGTCTTGGGGCACAGCGCCTCGGCCGATGGCAGCGGCTTGTCGTACCACTTGAGGTAGAAACGCTTCCAGCCCTTCTTGAAGAACGAACCGAAACCGGCGTCGTTGTTCTTTTCGGCGGCGCGGATGTAGCCCTCGTCGAACAGGTGCATGGCCTCTTCGCGGATCACTTCCCAGTTGTCCTTGAGCACATCCAGTTCCGGGAACTTGCTGCGGTCCAGGTAGGGCTTGGACGGCACCGCGGAAAACAGGTACATCAGGGCGTTATATGGGGCGAACAGCGCCGAATGGTTGACGAACTGACGCAACATCGGCAAACGGGCCTTGCCACGCAGGTGCACATACAGCGTGCTGCCGATGAACAGCAGCAACACCGACAGTTTGGCGGCCAAAGAAAAGGTCATGCAGCAACTCCTGGAAATAAGCGCCTGGCCAGCAAATTTCCGTCAATGGGAAACCAGACGTAACAGCCGGCCATGATAAACACTTGAGCCATTATGCAGAAGGCCCAGACCGACCGGGTGACATACATCAACCTTGTGGCGAGGGAGCTTGCTCCCGCTGGAGTGCGAAGCGCTCCCAGAATAATGGGGCCGCTGCGCAACCCAGCGGGAGCAAGCTCCCTCGCCACAGGGTTGCCCTTAAGATCAGGCCTGGTTTTCCTGCTCGGTAAACAAATCGCTGAACAACATGCTCGACAGGTAGCGCTCACCGGAGTCCGGCAAGATCACCACAATAGTCTTGCCCTGCATCTCCGGCTTCTCGGCCAGGCGCACGGCCACGGCCATGGCGGCGCCACAGGAGATGCCGCACAAGATGCCTTCTTCCAGCATCAAGCGTCGGGCCATGGCCTTGGACTCTTCGTCGGTCGCCAGTTCCACGCGGTCGACCATCGACAGGTCGAGGTTTTTCGGCACAAAACCGGCACCGATACCCTGGATCTTGTGCGGGCTGGGCTTGATCTCTTCACCCGCCAAGGCCTGGGTGATCACCGGGGAAACCATGGGTTCCACGGCCACCGACAGAATCGGCTTGCCCGCCGTGTTCTTGATATAGCGTGATACCCCGGTGATCGTGCCGCCGGTCCCCACGCCTGCCACCAGCACGTCCACGGCGCCATCGGTGTCGTTCCAGATTTCCGGGCCGGTGGTTTTCTCGTGGATCGCAGGGTTTGCCGGGTTATCGAACTGGGCCGGCATAAAGTAGGTGGCCGGGTCGCTGGCGACGATCTCGGCAGCCTTGTCGATGGCGCCCTTCATGCCCTTGGCCGGCTCGGTCAGCACCAGTTCGGCGCCGAGAGCCTTGAGCACTTTACGGCGCTCAAGGCTCATGGACGACGGCATGGTCAGCAGCAATTTGTAGCCACGGGCGGCGGCGACAAACGCCAGGCCGATACCGGTGTTGCCCGAAGTCGGCTCGACTATGGTCATGCCCGGCTTGAGTTTGCCGCTGCTTTCCGCATCCCAGACCATGCTGGCGCCAATGCGGCACTTCACCGAATAGCCGGGGTTACGCCCTTCGATCTTGGCCAGGATCGTCACGCCACGCGGTGCGATGCGGTTGATCTGAACCAGAGGCGTATTACCGATGGAGTGCGCGTTGTCTGCGAAGATGCGGCTCATGGCGATTCCTGTTGTCGAGACTTTGGGAAAGGCCCCAAGGGTATGCCTCGTGCTCCCAAGCGTCCAGAAGGAGGAACGTTGCGACGATCAGAACAGTCAATGCCCTACAAGCTAGGAGAACTGCCCTATGAAACGTCGCTACAGTTGGCCGTTAGGGACAATCGCCGCTCTGGTGCTGGTCCTGATTGCCGTGCACATCGCGCTGCCCTATCTGGTGCGCAACTACCTGAACGACAAACTCGCCAACATGGGTGATTACCGTGGCGAGATTGCCGATGTGGACCTGGCGCTATGGCGCGGCGCATACCGGATCAACGGCCTGCAAATCGTCAAGGTGGACGGCAAGGTCCCGGTACCGTTCGTCAAGGCGCCGCTGATCGAGTTTGCGGTGAGCTGGCATTCGCTGTGGTACGACCATGCCGTCGTGGCCGAGGGGCATTTTTTGCGCCCGCAGATCAACTTCGTCGATGGCGGGGCCAACAAACAGGCGTCCCAGACCGGTAAGGGCACCGACTGGCAGGAACAACTGCGCAAGCTGCTGCCGATTACCCTCAATGAAGTGCGCATTGAAGACGGCGAGATCGCCTTCCATAACTTCAGCTCCAAGCCCCAGGTGAATATCAACGCCACCGCGGTCAACGCCAGCTTCTATAACCTGACCAATGTAGTGGATGTCAAAGGCAAGCGTGATGCACGCTTTGAAGGCAAGGCACTGCTGCAAGGCCAGGCGCCCCTGGAAGCCAACGCCACCTTTGACCCGCTGAGCGATTTCGAAGAGTTCGAGTTCCGCTTCCGCGCCCGCGACCTGCAACTCAAACGCATGAACGACTTCGCCTCTGCCTATGGCAAGTTCGACTTCAAGGCAGGCACGGGTGATGTGGTGATCGAAGCCCAGGCTGAAAATGGCCGGCTCACCGGCTATATCAAGCCGCTGCTGCGCGATGTGGAGGTGTTCGACTGGCAACAAGACGTTGAAAACCAGGACAAGAATATCTTCCGTTCGATCTGGGAAGCCGTGGTGGGCGCCAGCGAAACCGTGCTGAAAAACCAGCGTAAAAACCAGTTCGCCACCCGTGTGGAGCTGAGCGGTAGCGTGCATCAGCAAAATATCAGTGCGTTTTCTGCGGTGATCGCGATTCTGCGCAATGGGTTCATCCAGGCGTTCAATGCTCGTTACGAACAGCCCAAGCCCAGCGCTGATTAACCCTGTGGGAGCTGGCTTGCCTGCGATGGCGGTGGGTCAGCCAACTCATCTGTCACTGATACACCGCCATCGCAGGCAAGCCAGCTCCCACACTTCCTGCATGGGCCAGGGCTGATGTGACCCGCCATTCAGAGACTGAATAACCCGTCTGCGTTCACAGTCGCCGGGGCTGAGGGGTATAGTCGGGCCATTGATGAATCCGAGGAATGACCGATGAAGTTCGAAGGCACCCAGGCCTATGTGGCTACCGATGACCTGAAACTGGCCGTCAACGCCGCCATCACCCTGGAGCGGCCGCTGCTGGTCAAGGGCGAACCGGGCACCGGCAAGACCATGCTTGCCGAGCAACTGGCCGAATCCTTCGGTGCCAGGTTGATCACCTGGCACATCAAGTCCACCACCAAGGCGCACCAGGGCCTGTACGAGTACGACGCGGTCAGCCGCCTGCGCGACTCGCAACTGGGCGTGGACAAGGTGCACGACGTGCGCAACTACCTGAAGAAGGGCAAGCTGTGGGAAGCCTTCGAGTCCGAAGAGCGGGTGATCCTGCTGATCGATGAAATCGACAAGGCCGACATCGAGTTCCCCAACGACCTGCTGCAAGAACTCGACAAGATGGAGTTCTACGTCTACGAAATCGACGAGACCATCAAGGCCAAGAAGCGCCCGATCATCATCATTACCTCCAACAACGAAAAAGAGCTGCCGGACGCGTTCCTGCGCCGCTGCTTCTTCCACTACATCGCCTTCCCCGACCGCACCACCCTGCAAAAAATCGTGGATGTGCACTACCCGGACATCAAGAAAGACCTGGTCAGCGAAGCGCTGGACGTGTTCTTCGATGTGCGCAAGGTGCCGGGCCTGAAGAAAAAACCTTCCACCTCCGAGCTGGTCGACTGGCTCAAGCTGCTGATGGCCGACAATATTGGCGAAGCGGTGCTGCGCGAGCGCGACCCGACCAAGGCCATCCCTCCCCTGGCCGGCGCCTTGGTGAAGAACGAGCAAGACGTGCAGTTGCTGGAGCGGCTGGCGTTCATGAGCCGTCGCGGTAATCGCTGATGCTGCTCAACCTGTTCAACGAAATGCGTGCCGCCAAGGTACCGGTGTCGGTGCGCGAGCTGCTCGACCTGATCAACGCGCTCAAACAGCGCGTGACCTTCGCCGACATGGACGAGTTCTACTACTTGGCCCGGGCGATCCTGGTCAAGGACGAGCGGCATTTCGACAAGTTCGACCGGGCCTTCGGCGCCTATTTCAACGGCCTGGAAAAGCTCGACGACCACCTGCAGGCGCTGATCCCCGAAGAATGGCTGCGCAAGGAATTCGAACGTTCCTTGAGCGATGAGGAACGCGCGCAGATCCAGTCCCTGGGTGGCCTCGACAAGCTGATCGAGGAGTTCAAGAAACGCCTGGAAGAACAGAAAGAACGCCACGCCGGTGGCAACAAGTGGATCGGCACCGGCGGCACCAGCCCCTTTGGTTCTGGCGGCTACAACCCCGAAGGCATTCGCGTCGGTGACGCCGGCAAGCGCCAGGGCAAGGCGGTGAAAGTCTGGGACCAGCGCGAGTACAAGAACCTCGACGACCAGGTGGAACTGGGCACGCGCAACATCAAGATCGCCTTGCGCCGCCTGCGCAAGTTTGCGCGCCAGGGCGCGGCCGAAGAGCTGGATATCGACGGCACCATTGACCACACCGCCCGCGATGCCGGCTTGCTGAATATCCAGATGCGCCCCGAACGGCGTAACACTATCAAGCTGTTGCTGCTGTTCGACATCGGCGGCTCGATGGATGCCCACGTGAAAATCTGCGAAGAGCTGTTCTCCGCGTGCAAGACCGAGTTCAAGCACCTGGAGTATTTCTACTTCCACAACTTCGTGTACGAATCGGTGTGGAAGAACAACCAGCGCCGTACTTCCGAACGCACCTCCACCCAGGACCTGCTGCACAAATACGGCGCCGACTACAAAGTGATTTTTATCGGCGATGCGGCCATGGCGCCCTATGAAATCACCCAGGCCGGTGGCAGCGTCGAGCATTGGAACGAGGAGCCCGGGTATGTGTGGATGCAGCGTTTCATGGCCAAGTACAAGAAGCTGATCTGGATTAACCCCTACCCGAAAGATACCTGGGGCTATACGGCGTCGACGGGGATTGTGCGGGAGTTGGTGGAGGACCAAATGTATCCGCTGACGCTGCGCGGGCTTGAAGAGGGCATGCGTTTTCTATCCAAGTGAACCCTGGCCTGTAGCCGATGCTAACGGCTACAGGCACGGCACTCAGCAGTGCTCGTTGTCGATCCAGGAAAACCTGAGAAAGAGCGCAGCGAACTGTTTGATCAGTTCAGAATCCTGGCGGTCTACTTTCCCGTCGTTGTTCACATCCTGATTGATCGAAACACTGGCCCCTTGACCATTCCCGTCGCTGTATACCGCCGCCGAATAGACGATGGTTTCATCTCGAGGGTCTCCCTCGCCATGGTGGAAGTGCAGCCGTACCGTATCAGGAATCCCGTTGTCATCGAAGTCGCCGGCAAACACCTTCAGGTATTTGTCAAAGGGCTCATCGAGACTGAACCACTGGAAAGCCAGAAACAGCTGGGAAAACTCCAGTGCCATCTCCCGGTCAACCTTGTCGACAATGCCGTCTTGATTGAGATCATCCGCAATAATCCAGTCAAACTGGCCATCGTCAGTAATATCAAATGCCGTTGCCCGATGCACAAGCGCGGGGGTTTGGGCGGTGTCATAAAACTCCAGATAGACCACATCCGGAATATCGTTATCGAGTACATCCTGGGCATATATCTTCAAATAGCGCATAGCAAAGCCTGATAGTGAATAAGCCAATCAAGGCTTGCATGGCTGTGCGCTGGGGCAAAGACGACAAAATTCTGCAATGTCGTAGGACTCATCTTTAAAACCCACTTACGCTGAAAACCTGCGTAAATACTCTATGTGCTGCCGATGCGCTGTTTCCTGCACCACCGGGGCCAACCGGACTTTCTCCCCCGGCAAACACTGCGCCAGCCGCGCCAAGGATAAAGGCGTCAACGCGCCCAACCGCGGATAACCACCGATCGTCTGCCGGTCATTGAGCAACACAATCGGCTGCCCATCCGGGGGCACCTGGATCGCGCCCAACGGTATCCCTTCGGAAATCAACGACGGCCCCTGATACTGCAACGGCGTGCCGAGCAAACGCACGCCCATACGGTCGGCACGGCTGTCCAGAGACCATTCGGCGTTGAAGGCATCAAACAAACTCTGCCCGCTGAACTGGCCTATCTGCGCGCCGACGATCACGTCCAGTGATGCACCGGATTGCACATCCGGGTTGGCCAGCACCTTCATTGCACCGCCCGTACCGGAATAGGCCAACCGCCCGCCTTGGGCCAGTGCCTTGCCGCAACCGTCCACCCCGCCCAACGCTTCGCGCACGACCGTGGCACAACTGCCCAGTACCGCCTGCGCATCAAAGCCACCGGGCGCGGCCAGATAAGCGCGTGCCCCATTGCACGGCTGAGTGAAGCGCAGTCGCTGGCCCTTTTGCAGGATAAAACTGCGACCGGGGCTTATCGCCCGCTCATCGACATAGGCGCCCAGGTCCGCACCGGCCAAGGCCAGCAGGCAATAATCCTCAGCCTGTACGGTAAAGCCCCCCAGGGTAATTTCCACCACCGGGGCATCCAGGGCATTGCCCAAAAGCCAGTTGGCCCAGGACATCGACACCCAATCCAGCGCGCCGCCCTGGGTCACGCCCAGGTGGCGTACACCAAAACGACCGGCGTCCTGCAACAGGCACAGTGGCGTGCTGGCCTCGATGATCAAGCGGCTCATGCTTGCGCCTCCAGCGGCGTGTCGTCGCCACCCAAGTGGATGAATTCGGCGTGGCTGACCGAGGCGAAGCGCACCGTGTCGCCGGGTTGCATCAGGCTGTAGCCGTCGCGCTCCCGGTCGAACAGTTTGGCCGGGGTGCGGCCGATCAGGTTCCAGCCGCCCGGGGACACCACCGGGTACGCAGCGGTTTGCCGTTCGGCGATACCGACACTGCCAGCGGCCACGCGTTTGCGCGGCGTGTTGAGGCGTGGGGTGGCGAGCACTTCGTCCACCAGCCCCATAAAGGCAAACCCAGGGGCAAAGCCCAGGGCGAATACCTGGTACTCGTGGGCGCTGTGGCGGCGGATCACCTCCTCCACGGCCAGCCCGCTGCGCTGGGACAGCAAGGTCAGTTCCGGGCCGACACTCAGGTCGTACCACACTGGCAACACATGGCATTGGCCGCTGCCCTGGGCCTGGGGTTGCAGGTCGGTAAGGGCCTGGTCAATCAGCGCCCGGGCCTGGGCCGGGGTTAGCGCAGTGAGATCGTAATGCACCATCAAGGTGGTGTAGGACGGCACCAGGTCCACCAATGCCAAGCCAAAGCCATTGCGCAAGCGCTCGGTAGCCGCGAGCATCCACGGCATGTTGGGCTCGGCGATCACGTCAAACAGGCGCACCATCAGGCAGTCGATCGCCACCACTTCGATGCGTGGGTTCATGCTGTTTTCAACGCTTCGCGGATACGCTGCACGGCAGCCACCGAGCTGGCGTTGTCGCCATGCACACACAGGGTATTGGCCTGGAGTACCAATGAGCTGCCGTCGCTGGCAATCAGCGATTCGCCACGGGAAAGGGTCAAGGCCTGCTGCACAATGGTTTCGCTGTCGTGGTGCACCGCGCCGGGCAACTGGCGGGAAACCAGATGGCCGTTGCTGTCATAGGCACGGTCGGCAAAGGCTTCGAACCACAGCGTCACCCCGTATTCATCACCCAACGCTTGGGCCGCGCGGTTATCCCGGGTGGCCAGCAGCATCAGCGGCAGGTCGCCGTAGGCGGCCACGGCCTGGATCACCGCACGCAACTGCGCGGGGTTGGCCATCATGTCGTTGTACATCGCACCATGGGGTTTCACATAGCTGACGCGCCCGCCCTGAGCGCGGCAGATGCCATCCAGCGCGCCGATCTGGTAGTGCAACAGGTCCTGGATTTCCTGCGGCGTGTAATTCATGGAGCGCCGGCCGAAGCCTTGCAGGTCCTGGTAGGCCGGGTGGGCGCCCACTTGTACGCCGTGCTTGAACGCCAGGCTGACGGTCTTGCGCATGATGCTCGGGTCGCCGGCATGGAAGCCGCAGGCCACGTTGGCGCAATCAATGAACGGCATGACTTCGGCGTCCAGACCCATGGTCCAGTTGCCAAAGCTTTCGCCGATGTCGCAGTTCAGTAGCAGGCGGCTCACGGTGGTCGCTCCTGTAGGTTTTGTTTTTTTGTAGTGTGGGATTTATTACACAGAACTCGCAACTTGTCCTGGCACCCCAACGACGCTTATCGTGGAACGGCTCGATTTTTGGCGCTTGCCCGGTGCGACGTCCAACTAATAAAAACCGATTCATGCATAAGAAAAAGTTGATCCCATGAATTTGAAGTTCCTCGAAACCTTCGTCTGGGTGGCCAGGCTCAAGAGCTTCCGGCTCACGGCCGAGAAGCTGTTCACCACCCAGGCCTCGATTTCCAGCCGCATTGCGGTGCTGGAAAGCGAGTTGGGGGTGAAGCTGTTCCTGCGTGATTCGCGTGGCGTGAGCTTGACGCCGGAAGGCTTGAAAGTGCTCGACTATGCAGAGCAGATGATGGTGACCATGCAGGGCTTGAAGCAGTCCCTGGAGACCACCAGCAGCAAGGTCGGGCGCATTCGGATCGGCGCGATGGACACGGTGATCCACACCTGGCTGAGCCCGCTGGTCGCTGAACTGATGAAGCTGTACCCGCTGGTAGAGATCGAGTTGATCGCCGATACCGCGCTGAACCTCAGCGATCAGTTGCAAAAAGGCTTCCTTGACCTGATCCTGCAAACCGACCTGCTGCGCCTGGAAACCGTGCGCAGCCTGGAACTGGCCAGCCACCCCATGGCCTGGATCGTGGCCAGCCAGTCGATCTACAACCGCGACTACGCCTCCCTCGCCGAACTGGCCCAGGAGCGCATCATCACCTACTCGAAAAACTCTCACCCGCATCAGGACGTGTTGAGTTTGATGCAGGCCAATGGCGTGGCCGCACCGCGCATGAACTGCGTGAACTCGGTGTCAGCGATTACCCGGTTGCTGCGCGATGGCTTCGGTATCGGCGCACTGCCGCCGGTGCTGGTGAGCGAAGAGCTGGAGCGAGGGGAATTGGTGATGCTGCCAATGGCCCAGCGCCTGCCGAACTTGCAGGTGGTGGTGTCGTGGCGCGTAGGAGTGGAGTTGGTGGAGGAAATTGTGGGGTTGTGCCAGAAAGTCGTCGCCCGCTATGCCGAGCAAGTCGGTGCAGAACGCATGCAACTGCATAAACCCGATTAATCGTTCCCATGCTCTGCGTGGGAACGCAGCCTAGGGCGCTCTGCGCCTCCAAGCGCGACGCGGAACGTCAGAAAAAGCATTCCCACGCGGAGCGTGGGAACGATCAGTGGGTCGTTAGAGGCCCTTGAGGTCCCGCTCTTCGATGGGCCGGCTCTGGCGCAGGCGTCGGCCGCCTAACACCACCCAGTCGATCAAGCGGTACAGGCACTCGATGCCGAACGACAACAGCATCGCCCCGCCCAGGCCCCAGCCCATGGCTTCAGGCGTCAGCAGAATCTGGTAGCTGTAGCCATTCCAGGTCTCCGAACGGATATCCGGGTCGGCAGCCACCGCCACTTGCAGGGCACGGATGTACCACGGGCCCTGCATGGCCTGGTATTGCTTGTCCAACTCGAGCTGACGATCGAGCATAGCGCCCAGGCTGCTGGCGTCGCTCTGGAATACCGGGTCATCGCTGGCGCGGTAATGCGCCACCAAGGCTTGCATATCGCCGTTGAAGAACTGCTGCGCCGTGGACTCGAAACCGCGCAAGCCGGTCTGGGCCTCGATCAGGTGGGCTTCGACGCGCTTGGCGTAGTCATTGATAAACCCCGGCACCTGCACGCCGACCAACAAGCCAACGGCAAACAGCACCAACCGCAGATAGCTCAGCAACATGCTCGATTCCTTACTCGGTAACGCCCTGGCTGACACATTCACCGCGTCGCCACAGGCTCCATTGGCCCGGTTCGTAGCGGGTCCAGTTTTCGTTGTCGGTCAACGGCTCGGTGGCGATCACCGTTACCACATCATTGGGGGTGGTTTCGGCCTGAAAATCGACGATCACGTCGACATCTTTCAAGCGCGCCGGGCCAAAAGGCGCACGCCGGGTGATCTGTGCCAGCTTGGTCGAGCAATAGCAGAACAGCCAGTCGCCGTCGCTGAGCAGGCAGTTGAATACGCCCTTGCTGCGGTATTCGGCGCAGGCGGCGATCAGGTCGGGCAGCACCTGTTCGATGTCCACCGGCTCGGGGAAGGCTTCGCGCACACGGTTGAGCAAGTCGCAGAACGCCGCTTCGCTGTCGGTATCGCCCACCGGGCGGTAAAAGGTGGCGCGGGGATTGAAGTCCGCCAGTTGGCCGTTGTGGGCAAAACACCAGTTACGCCCCCACAGCTCGCGCACAAACGGATGGGTATTGGCCAGGCTGACCTTGCCCACATTGGCCTGGCGGATATGGCCGATCACCACTTCGCTCTTGATGGGATAACGCTGAACCAGCAATGCGACTTCCGACTCGCTACTGGCAGCCGGGTCCTGGAACAGGCGCAGGCCACGGCCTTCATAGAAGGCAATGCCCCAGCCGTCGCGGTGCGGGCCAGTGCGCCCACCGCGCTGCATCAGCCCGGTAAAGCTGAACACGATATCGGTGGGGACGTTGGCACTCATGCCCAATAATTCACACATGCCAGGGCTCTCGCTGCAGGGCAGACAACGTTAAAGGCGCGGTTCGACCCGCATACCACCGGCAGGCGCCGGACGACGGAGCGGTTCGTCGTCTTCCGGCTCGGCGGCCAAGGCCGCATCCGCAGCCGCCTTGCGCTCACGGCGAGCATTGGCGGCGCGCTCGATGGGCCAGCGGATCAGCACAAACACGATGTACAGGGCAAACGCGATCATCGTGTACATGAACAGGTCGGAAATGGCGCGCCAGGCGTTGTTGCCGACCTTGAGCACCAGGTCCAGGGCGGTAATGGCCACGGCCGGCGCAAACTGGGTCTTGACCGGGTCGACAATGGTCGGGCTGAGCAGCAACACCGCCATCAGCAATTGCAGGGGCTCGCGCAGCCAGCGCCAGATCCAGCGGGTCATGCGCCACCACACCAACAGGCAGCCCAAAGCGGCGAAGGCGTAAAGGCCCCAAGCGGTCAGATAGTCGTTCTCGGTCATGGTGTCCATGGCAAGGTTGGCAAACAGGCGGCTATGATAACGGCTTTTGCGTGTCGCGGCTGCAATGCCTGCCACCGTCTGCCAGATAGGAAATTATCCATGCCTATTTCCACCGCACCGATTGCCCGCAAGGCCCCAGGCCCAGACCCGTACGCCTGGCTGCAAGAACGCGACAACCCTGAGGTGCTCGACTACCTCAAGGCCGAAAACGCCTGGCAGGAAGCCCAACTGGCCGATCAGCAAGCGTTGCGCGAGACCCTGTTCGAAGAGATCAAGGGCCGCATTCTGGAAACCGACCTGTCCCTGCCCTCCCCTTGGGGCCCGTATCTGTATTACACCCGCACCACCGCCGGCGACGAATACGCCCGCCACTACCGCTGCCGCCGCCCGGCCGATGACAGCAACCAGGTGGACACCAGCAGCGAAGAGCTGTTGCTGGACCCGAACGTGCTGGCCAATGGCGGATTTTTCTCCCTGGGCGCGTTCAGCATCAGCCCCGATCACCAACGCTTGGCCTACAGCCTCGATACCAGCGGCGAAGAGATCTACACCCTGTTCGTGAAGGAATTGGCGACCGACAAGGTCAGCGAACTGGCGTTCGACAACTGCGATGGCAGCATGACCTGGGCCAATGACAGCCTGACCCTGTTTTTCGGTGAGCTGGACGACACCCATCGCCCGCACAAACTGTATCGCTATCGCCTGGACAGCACCGCCGCGCAGGAAGTCTTCCACGAGCCCGACGGCCGTTTCTTCCTGCATTGCTACCGCTCAAGCTCCGAACGCCAACTGTTGCTGGCCCTGGGCAGCAAGACCACCAGCGAAGTCTGGGCGCTGGACGCCGAGCAACCGCACCTGGCCTTCACCTGCCTGGCGCCACGGGTCGAAGGCCACGAATACGACGTCGATCACGGCAAGCGCAATGGCCAGTGGACCTGGTTTATCCGCAGCAACCGCGACGGCATCAACCATGCGCTGTACGTGGCCGCCGACACTGGCACGCCGCCCACCGAAGCCGACTGGCAGAACCTGATCCCCCACAGCGACGAGGTCATGCTTGACGGCGTGAGCCTGAACGCCAACGCCATGACCTTGAGCCTGCGCATCGGTGGCCTGCCGGTCATCGAAGTGCACCCGGAGGATGTGCCGGCCTATCGGGTGCAATTGCCTGACGCCGCCTACAGCCTCTACGTGCAGAACAGCCTGGAGTTTCCCAGCGACAAGATCCGCCTGCGCTATGAGGCCTTGAATCGCCCGGCCCAAGTGCGCCAGCTCGAGCTGGCGACAGGCGCGCAGGTCGTGCTCAAGGAAACCCCGGTGCTGGGCGTCTTCAACGCCGACGATTACGTCAGCCAACGCCTGTGGGCCACTTCCGCCGACGGCACTCAGGTACCCATCAGCCTGGTGGTCAAGCGTGACCAGCTCGGCAAGCCGACGCCGCTGTACCTGTATGGCTACGGTGCCTACGGCTCAAGCCTGGACCCGTGGTTCTCCCATGCGCGCCTGAGCTTGCTCGACCGTGGCGTGGCGTTTGCCATCGCCCATGTGCGCGGCGGCGGTGAGCTGGGGGAAGCCTGGTATCGCAACGGCAAGCAGGAACACAAGCAGAACACCTTCAGCGACTTTATCGCCTGCGCCGAACATTTGATTGCCGAGGGCCTGACCACCTCCCAGCAACTGGCGATCAGTGGCGGCAGTGCCGGCGGCCTGTTGATCGGCGCGGTGCTCAACCAGCGTCCGGAATTGTTCCAGGCGGCGATTGCCGAAGTGCCGTTCGTCGATGTGCTCAATACCATGCTCGACCCGGAACTGCCGCTGACCATCACCGAGTACGACGAGTGGGGCAACCCCGAGGACCCCGAGGTGTATGCGCGCATCAAGGCTTACGCGCCGTACGAGAACGTCCGCGCCCAGGCTTACCCGGCCACGTTGGTGATCGCCGGCTATAACGACAGCCGCGTGCAGTACTGGGAAGCCGCCAAGTGGGTGGCCAAGCTGCGGGATATCAAGACGGACGACAACCTGCTGCTGCTCAAGACCGAGCTGGGTGCCGGCCATGGCGGCATGAGCGGGCGCTATCAGGGCTTACGTGACGTCGCCCTCGAATATGCCTTTGTGTTCAAGGCCCTCGGTCTGGTCTAACCGCCCGGCGTTTTCGGCTTGCTGTCGTTCTGCTGCAGGCCGGGGACCGTCTGGTCCTTGGGCGGCGCCGGCAGCACGATGGGCGCCAGCGGCGGCGAGCCATTCTGGGTCTTGGGCGCAACGGGCGGTGTGACTTGCGGGTACAACGTGGGTGTTGGCGTGCCCGGCGCGCCTGGGGTTGGCGTGGGCGCGACCGGTACGGTTTGTAACTCCTGAGCCTGCGCGGTACCCAATGCGAGCGCGCTCAACACAATGACCGTTAGAATGCTGCACTTCATCGATGGCTCCATGGCCTGACCGGAATGCCCTAAGGCTACTCCCAACCGCGCAAGAATGCCCTTCCCAATGAGATTTCCATGAAACGTTTTGTTCTGCTGGACACCACCCCAATCCCCGACAACGGCGGTGCCTTGTGCCTGTTCGAATACGGCGAGGACTTCGTCATCAAGATCCAGGGCGGTGACGGTGGCCAGTTGATGAACACGCGCATGCATGGCTCCGAAGATGCCCTGGCGGAGATTCCCTGCCGCAAAGTGGCCGGGCGCCCGGGTTCACGTGTGCTGATCGGCGGCCTGGGCATGGGCTTTACCTTGGCCGCGGCGCTCAAGCATTTGGGCAAGAGCGCCGAAGTGGTGGTGGCCGAACTGGTGCCCGGCGTCGTGGAATGGAACCGTGGGCCGCTGGGGGAGAAATCCGGACGCCCGCTGCTGGACCCGCGCACCGTGGTCCGCCTGGAAGACGTGGCCAAGGTACTGCAGGCCGAGCCCCAAGGCTTTGATGCGATCATGCTCGACGTCGACAACGGCCCCGAGGGGCTCACGCAAAAAGCTAACAGTTGGCTGTACTCGGCCAGTGGCCTGGCCGCGTGCGCCAAGGCCCTGCGGCCCAAGGGTGTGCTGGCGGTGTGGTCGGCCAGCGCCGACAAGCTGTTCAGTGACAAACTGCGCAAGGCCGGTTTCAAGGCCGAGGAAGTGCAAGTGTTTGCCCATGGCAACAAGGGCACGCGGCATACCATCTGGATTGCAGAGAAGCTCAAGGGCTGATCACGGTTGATTCAATAGCGCCAATCCCCTGTGGGAGCGGCTAGAATCAACCTTGTCCGTGAACCACCCAATAATAGCCAGGAGCCATGATGAGCTCGAATAACCCACCCTCCCACACCGCCAAGCTGGACCGCATCCTCGCCGATGCCCAGAGCGACCGCGAAATGGGCTACCGCGATAAAGCCTTGAAGATGTACCCCCACGTGTGTGGCCGCTGCGCCCGTGAGTTTTCCGGCAAGCGCTTGAGTGAACTGACCGTCCACCACCGCAACCACAACCATGATGACAACCCCCAGGACGGCTCCAACTGGGAGTTGCTGTGCCTGTACTGCCACGACAACGAACACTCGCGCTACACCGACCAGCAATACTTCGGCGAAGGCTCCACCAGCAGCCCGAGCATTGCCAAGGCAACGCACAACCCGTTTGCGGCGTTGGCGGGGTTGATGAAGAAGGAAGACTAACGTTCTTCTTTGCCTGTTCCGGCCTCATCGCAGGCAAGCCAGCTTCCACAGTAGGAATGCATTTCCCCGTGGGAGCCGGGCTTGCCCGCGATGCGATCGCCCAAGCACTGCATCCCCCCAGGCCGTATAATCGCCGTTTTTCTCAAGGCACCCTTCCCCGTGGGCAATAAACGCTACAGCTGCATCGGTCTGTATAACCCCAAATCCCCCGAAAACGTCGGCTCGGTGATGCGTGCCGCCGGCTGCTACGGCGTGGCCTCGGTGTTCTACACCGGCGTGCGTTACGAGCGCGCCCGGGATTTCATCACCGACACCAAGAAGGTGCACCACGATATCCCGCTGATCGGCATCGACGACCTGAAAAAGATCCTGCCCCTGGGCTGCATTCCGGTGGCCGTGGAACTGGTCGAAGGCGCCCGTCCGCTGCCTGAATACACCCACCCCGACCGGGCCCTGTATATCTTCGGCCCCGAAGACGGCTCCCTGGACAAAGAGATCCGCGACTGGTGCGAGGACGTGGTGTACATCCCCACCACCGGCTGCATGAACCTGGCGGCCACGGTCAACGTGGTGCTCTATGACCGCCTGGCCAAGGGCAATAACACCCGTTCGGGCCCCAAGTACTGACATTGCGGGAACATCCGGCACATGCGCGCAGTCAGCTAATAACACTTGCCCTTGTTGGAGACTGATCATGAGCGACAGCAAAACCTTGCGACCTATCATCGAAGCCACCCCCTTGAAGCCTCAACCCACCCAGAACGTGCATGGCTGGGAGCGCATCGGCTCGGTGGCCGGCGGGGTAATGATGGTGGGTAAAGGCTTGCGCCGCGGCGGGATTTTCGGCTTGATCCAGGTGGCGATTGGTGGCGTGGCACTGGCCCGTGGCTTTACCGGGCACAGTTCGCTCAAGGACAAACTGGAACAGGGCCGCCAGGAAATGAACAGCGTGCGCACCAAGATCGAACGGGCCGGTGAAGAGTTGAAGAACCTGAAGACCAAGGCCGAAGTGGCGGCTGAAAAGGCGGTGAAACCTAAAGCCTGACCTGAGACTTGGACATGCTGGAGATTCAAATGTGGGAGGGGGCTTGCCCCCTCCCACATTTTGAATTGCACAGGGGTTTGGATCAGCGCAGCAGTTTGCTGTCCAGTACCACCGACGACTCACCGATCACACTCTCGGCCAACTGCACGAATTCTTTGGTGTTGACGCTGTTCACCCGCATCAACGCCTGCGCCAGATCGTCCAGGGAGCGTTTGTTGTGGGTCTTCACGCGGATCTCACGGTCCAGCTCCTGCAATACCACCACCGAACGCGCCAGCCTCGCGCCGTTGACGTGCTCGCCTTTGAGAGTGGTGACGTCTTTGCCTTCTTTGGTCAGCCGCGCCTGGATCGCCGCATAGCGTTCATCGGTAATGCCACCGGCACGTCGCATCAGCTCAATCGCGTAGTACTCGCCCAAGCCCTCGCTGATCCAGTCGCTGCTGTCGTGGTCATTGAAGCGTCCGATGGCCTGCACCACTTCGCGCAGCAACGGGCTGCTGCCATTTTCGCCCACCAGCGGCGTGCGGCTGTTGAGGTAGATCGAATCGCGTAACGAATAAGCGCCCCGCCGCATCGGGTCACTGGCACCGACAATCAACAGTTTGCCGGGATGGCGCGGGAACGCGGCTTCCACCTGGGGCCAGACAAACGTCAGCAACGTCAGCACGTCCATGCGGCGCATGCCCTGGCCCTTGGGCGAGGCCACGGTGACGTCGGTTTCACCCAGGCGCAGGCGGCGGCTGCCGAGGTTGCCCGCCAGCATCCAGCCGGTGGGACGGTCGAACAGGCGGGACACGTTGTCGATGCGGAATTTGTTCTGGCCGATGCGCGGCCAGGCCGTTTCGACGCTCTTCCAACCCGTCGGCAGTTCGAACATCAGACGTGAGACCAGCTCGACGCCGTCTTGCTGGTCGAGACGTGCGGCCGGCACCAAGTCTTCGCCGCGCAGTAACGCCCAGCCGGGCGTGATGCGTGTGTCATACACGCCGGGCTTGCGCGCATGGGCCAGGCGCACCCGGTAGGTCAGGCTGGCCTTGTCAGGGCTGGGTTGCCACAGGCCACGGTTGCCCGTGACTTGCCACTGGCCATCGGCCTTGAAGTCGCTGTAGTCACCGTCGCGGCCCAGGTCGAAGTTCAGGCTGCGCACCGCCGCGCCCTGGGACAGGCTGACGCGCACCTCGGCCTGCTGGCTTTGGGGCAACAGCTTGATGTGGTAATCCAGGTCGACTTTCTTCGCGCACCAGCCCGGCCCGCTCAGCGCCAGCACGACCAGGCCCGCTGCCCACTTGGCGGCCACCTTCATACACACTCCTCATTCAGCCTGCGCGGAAAATCAGGTAATCCTCCCAGTCGTCCTCGGGCACGCTGCCTTCGCTGAGCATGCGCCCGGACTGGGAAATGCGTTCATGGTGCACCGCGTCACGGTCGCCGCAGACCAGGTGATGCCACAGCGGCAAGTCCTTGCGCTCGCTGACCAGGCGATAACCGCAGGTCGGCGGCAACCATTTGAACTGATCGGCCTGGCCCGGTGTGAGCTGAATGCAATCAGGCACCGAGGCGCGGCGGTTGGGGTAATCAGTGCACTGGCAGGTTTTCAGGTCGAGCAGTTTGCAGGCGATACGCGTGTAATAGACGCTGTTGTCGTCCTCATCCTCAAGCTTTTGCAGGCAGCACAGGCCACAGCCGTCGCACAATGACTCCCACTCCTCTTGGTCGAGGTGCTCAAGGGTTTTGCGTATCCAGAAAGGTTCGACTTTGGCGGCCATGGCTCTGCATCAGTATCGGAAGATGAAAAGGCCGCCAGTCTAGTGCCCAAGCCCGTTGGGGCCAAGCACTTACGACTGACGGTGTTGCAAGACTTGTCAGGCCTGGGTGGGCGCAGTAGTTTTGAATCCCGTTTTTTTCATCAGGGTCTGTCCATGAGCAATAACCCCCGTGTTGCCGATTATCCGATCCACACCCAATTCACCGAGCGCTGGTCGCCCCGCGCCTTTACCGGCGAGAGCATCCCGCAGGAGACGCTGCTGAGTTTCTTCGAAGCAGCACGCTGGGCGCCTTCGGCCTACAACTCGCAGCCGTGGCGGTTTCTGTATGCGCGCCGTGACACGCCGGACTGGGAGCGCTTCCTGGGCCTGCTGAATGAATTCAACCGCAATTGGGCGCAGCATGCGTCGGCCCTGATCATCATCGCGTCGAAAACCGACTTCATCGCCCCGGGTGCTACCGAAGAAACCCCGGCGCTGTGGCACACCTTCGACACCGGCTCGGCCTGGGGCCACCTGGCGCTGCAAGCCAGCCTCAGTGGCTGGCACACCCACGGCATGGCCGGTTTCGACCAGGAACTGACCCGCAAGGAGCTGAAGATTCCCCAGGGTTATGCGCTGCATGCGGCCGTGGCGGTGGGCAAGCTGGGTGACCAGTCGAGTTTGCCGGAGTACCTGCAAGGGCGCGAAATGCCGAGCCCGCGCAAGCCGTTGAGCGAGCTGGTGTCCGAGGGGAACTTCAGTCTCTAAGCATCGCCCTCTCATCCTCTGTAGGAGCGAGCTTGCTCGCGAAGAACGTCAACGATGACGCGCACTTTCTGAATAAGCGCGGCGCCTGTGAGTTTTTCGCGAGCAAGCTCGCTCCTACATGAGGCCATCGGGCAAGCTCTTCAGTACCCGCGCTCGAAATCCACTTCCCCGCGTAGCGCTTGCTTGGCCTGATACGCCCGCAGGTTCTGCACAAACAACTCCACCATCATTGGCGGCGAGGTCGGGGCCGAGCTGTGCCCGGTCAACAGCAAACCCCACGCCGTCCAGAACGGGTGGCGTTGCGGCAAGGGCTCCTGGCGGCACACGTCGATCACCGCGCCGGCCAGGTGCCCTTCTTTGAGCGCCTCGACCAGATCGGCGTCCACCACCGCCACGCCGCGTCCGACGTTGATAAACAACCCGGTGGGCTGGAATTGCTTGAACAGCGCCGCGTCGTACAGGTCATGGGTATCAGGCGTGTTGGGCAGCAGGTTGATCACGTAATCTACCTCCCCCACCAGCCGGCCCAACTGGTCGAGCCCCGCCACTTCGATAAACGGTGCCTGCTCGCGGGCCTGGCTGGCGATGCCATACAACTGCACGCCGAACGGCAGCAGAAACTCGGCCACGCGCTGGCCGATGTCACCGGTGCCGACGATCAGCGCCTTACGCCCCGCCAGGCTCTGGCCCATGCGGTTATCCCATTTGCGCTCCACCTGGCTGACCAACCGCGCCAGCACTTCACGCTCGTGGCCCAGCATGTAGGTGAGGACAAACTCGGCCATGACCTGGCCAAAAATGCCTACCGCGCGGGTCAGCCGGTAGTCGCGTGGCAAGCCATCGGCCAGCAGGGGCGTGATGCCCGCCCAGGTCGATTGCAGCCATTGCGGATGATGGCCCTGGCGCAGCAGGGTAGCCAACAGATCGGGCTGGCCCAGCCACACCGGACAGTCGGCGGCCAGGCGCGAGAGTTCGGCCGAGTCGCCGCTGGTCAGCACTTCGAGGTCTGGGGCGGCGTCCCTGAGCAATTGGGCGTAGAGCGGATGATCCTGTTCAGCAATCAGAACACGCATGGTTCAAACCTTTGAAAAAACAGTGCAGACGGCCGCCCGCATCCTTACGGCCACCGTCCTCTAATACGATTCCATTGAAGCTGTGCCCTGAAGCGGGCACTGGTCGATCACATCGGGTCGTTGCGGCGCAGCAGCTCTTCGGGCAAGTGCTCGATGTACTCGTCCTCGGCCGGCGGCATTTGCAGGTGGTAGCCCTGCTTGTCGAGGTTTTCCAGCACCACGGCGATGTCTTCGCGCGACAGCTTGCGCTCCGGCGTCAGCACCATGTCAAAGGCGTGATGCGCCTTGCCAAAGGCTTCCATCAACGGCTCGGGCACGCGCTCCAGGGCATCGCTTTTGAGCACATAGAGGTACATGCCGTCTTTTTTCTTGCTGCGGTAGATGGAGCAAATACGTTTCAAGGCTGTTCTCCGGCATTGGCCAGGCTGTCGAGCAACGCCTGGCCCATCAACTCGCGGCGCCAGCCACGCAGCGAGTCTGGCAATTGGTAAGGCCCATCGGGGTAGCCACTTTTAACCAGGGCTTCGAGGGTTTTCTTGCGCAGCATCAGTTCCGGCGCCATGTCCAGGCGCTCGGCGAAGGTTTGGCCCAGGGCACGCAGTTGCTTGATCAACGCTGCAGCGTCCACCGGTAACGGCTCTGCCACGGCAGGCGGCCATTGGTCCATGGGCAGGCTGGCAGTGCGTTTGATCAGGTCCAGCAGGAACTGGCCGTCCTGGCGCACCGTACGCGGGTGCATGTCTTCGATCTTGCCCAGGGCGGCGAGGTTATCCGGCTGGGATTTGGCCAGGGGCCATAACGAGTGCTCGCGAACGATGCGGTTGCGCGGCAAGTCGCGGGCACGGGCCTGCTGCTCGCGCCAGGCGCAGAGCTCACGCAGCACTGCGAGTTGGGCACGGGACAATTTCCACGCCAGCTTGGCGTCGCGGTACAGCTCGTAGGGGTCGATCTCACGGCGCAGGTTGGCCACCAGTTCGGCGCCGTCTTCCAATACCCACGCGTATTTGTCGTCCGACAGTTGCGGGCGCAGGCGGGTGTAAACCTCGGCCAGGTGCACGGCGTCTTCGGCGGCGTAGCTGACCTGCGTCTCTGACAATGGCCGCTGCAGCCAGTCGGAGCGGGTTTCGCCCTTGGGCAGCTCGATATCCAACACCGCCTGCACCAGGCGCGAGTAGCCCATGGAGAAACCGAGGTTGAGGTACGCCGCCGCCAATTGGGTGTCGAACAACGGCACTGGCAAGCTGCCAGTCAGGCGCAACAGCACTTCCAGGTCTTCGCTGCAGGCATGCACCACCTTGATCACCGCCGGGTTCTCCAGCAAGGCGGCCAAGGGTTGCCAATTGTCGATAGTCAGGGGGTCGATCAGGTAAGCGCGCACGCCATCACCGATCTGGATCAGCCCGGCAATAGGGTAAAAGGTGTCGACCCGCATGAATTCAGTGTCGAGGGCGACGAATGGCAACTGCTGCCATTCGGCGCAATGCTGGCCGAGGCTATCGTTGTCGCAGATCCAGTGAATATCGATGGCCACACGGCTCTCCCTTGAAGAATGGCGCGCAGTATATATCGCGAAAGGGGCTTGCGAGCATCCGCAGTGCACACGCCATCATGAAAACTCCGACAGGAGAGGAAGAATAGTCCTACAAACGGGCGTTATCCTCTCTTACGCAAAACGTAGACGCACCATCGCCGCGAGCCCGGCAGGAACTCTTGGTAATTGAGGATTTTGAAGCCGGCTTGGCGAAACTCGCTCTCTACCGGCGTGCCCACGTTCACGGCAACAATCACCGTGTCGCGACTGACGCGGTGAAACTCATGCAATAACATGAGTCGTGCATCGCTGCCGGGCACATGGCGAAACAAATCCAGGCAGAAAATACAGTCCACCGCATTCGCCGAAAGGCCAATGGAAAACGCCGAGCCCTGGAATGTTTTGACACGCTTGAGCAACGTACCCGGGTGATGGGTGCGCGCGTGATCGAGCATCGCCTGGGAGTTGTCCGAGGCCAGGATCACACGGTTGACGTGTTCGGCCAGCACCGGCCAGAAGCGCCCGGAACCGCACGCCAGGTCGAGGATAAGCCCTGGCTCGCCCGCCACTTTCAGGGCCTGGCGCACCAAACGCGCATCGCGCCACGCCGACAGGCGCTGCAACAGCCTGGGCGGACGCGGGTCGCCACAGCCCCTGGCATGCTCACGGTCATAGCGCTCGGTGAATTCGGTCTCGATGGAGGATGGAGGTTGTGGCGACATCGCGGGCTCATGTGAATGAAACGGTAGTGAACGACCTTGATCCGCAGCTTAACCTTCGCAACGTGAAAAAAAGGTCGAAAGCCCACCCCGCTAAAACCGGTCACGCTTGATGCAAGTACCACCGCCAATCCTGCTCCCCCACCTCGCCCATGAACTGGCGGTATTCGGCACGTTTGACCGCCAGGTAAACGCTTAGAAATTCGCGCCCGAACGCATCCGGTGCCCAGCGGGAGGTTTCCAGCGCGCGCAAGGTGGTCAGCCAGTCGGTGGGCAGCAGTTCCTTGGCCTGGGCGTAGCCGTTGCCTTGCACCGGGGCGCCAGGGTCGAGCTGTTCGCGGATGCCTCGATGAATCCCGGCCAGGATCGCAGCAGCCGCCAGGTAGGGGTTGGCGTCGGCACCGCAGATGCGGTGTTCGATATGCCGGGATAGAGCCGGGCCACCGGGCACGCGCAGGCTGACGGTGCGGTTGTCCACGCCCCAGGTGGCAGCGAGCGGCGCATAGCTGTTGGTTTGGAAGCGTCGATAAGAGTTGGCGTTGGGGCAGAACATCAACAGTGAATCGAGCAAGGTACTGAGCATGCCGCCCACGGCTTGGCGCAGCAGTGGCGTGCCGTCGGTCGCTTCACTGGCAAACAGGTTATTGCCCTGGGCATCGGCCAGGCTGACGTGCATGTGCATGCCGGTGCCGGCCAGGTCGTCGAACGGCTTGGCCATGAAACAGGCGGTCATTCCATGTTTGTGCGCCACGCCCTTGACCAGGCGTTTGTAGCGCACGGCTTCGTCCATCGCCTGCAGCGCGTCGGTGCGGTGTTCGAGGGTGATTTCCACTTGGCCCGGCGCGTACTCGGAGATAGCTGTGCGCGCCGGAATCCCTTGCAGTTTGCAGGCGCTGTAGAGGTCGGCAAGAAACGGCTCGATCTGCTCCAGTTCGCGCAGGCCGTAGACTTGCGTCGAACGCGGGCGATTGCCATCCACATCCCGCGCCGGTTGCGGGCGGCCGTTGCTGTCAGGCTTTTGGTCGAGCAGGTAGAACTCCAGCTCCGCCGCCATCACCGGGTAATAACCGTCGGCCTTGAGCGCCTCGATAACATTGGCCAGCAGGTGCCTGGGGTCGGCCACGGTGGCGGGCAGGCCTTCGGTGGGGTGCATGCTGACCTGCACCGCTGCGGTGGGGATCAAGCGCCATGGCATGCGCTGCAAGCTGCCGCTGATCGGGTAGGCGCGGCAGTCAATATCCCCCACCTCCCAGACCAGCCCGGAGTTTTCTACGTCATCGCCATTGATGGTCAGGCCGAGGATGGTACTGGGCAGAGGCCGGCCACTTTCGTACACCGCCAGCAGTTCGTCGCGGTGCAGCAGCTTGCCGCGCGGTACGCCGTTGTTATCGAGGATAAACAGCTCGAACATTTCAATGTCGGGGTTCTGTTCAAGGAAGGTCTGGGCTTCATGCAGGCTGGCAAAAACACTCATGGGAATTCTCATACGTTTGCGTCAGGCAAGCGCGCAGGCGCCGCCGGGCAGATGCGCACAGGTGCGCGTCATCCTTGGGGTAGATCAACGTAGGAGAGAGGTATCTGGCGGGCGCGCGTGTCGGCAATGGAACAAGGCCCAGAACGCAAGCGCAGACGGCAATGTCGCGGTGTGAGTGTCGGGGCAAGCGTGCATGCGCGGTCCACAGTGATAGAGAGACTGAAGCGTCACACGCGAGGATACGCGAGTAAATTCAGGCTTGATGGAGTTTGGTTGCAGTTTGGCTAAACATTCTGTCTGGAGGAGCGAGCTTGCTCGCGAAGATCGTTAACGATAACGCGGATGCCTGGTTCACAGCGGCGCACACAGCTTTTTCGCGAGCAAGCTCGTTCCTACCAAAAACGGGCATTATGGCTGCTTCAACCGAGCCCCAAGGATTCGACTCCATGAAAGCGCCTCTGGCCCTCTGTGTACTGGCAAGCCTGGCCAATGTCGCCCAGGCCGACACCGCTGCATCTCGCCTTGACGACGTGATTGCGCGCGGCACCCTCACCGTGTGTACCACCGGCGACTACAAGCCTTACACCTCGCTGCGCAGCGACGGCGGCTATGAAGGTATCGACATTGCCATGGCCGAGTCCCTGGCCAAGAGCCTCAACGCCAAAATCAACTGGGTGCCCACCACCTGGAAAACCCTGATGCCGGACTTTCTGACCCAACGCTGCGACATCGCGGTGGGCGGAATTTCCGTGTCGTTGGAACGTCAGAAAAAAGCCTTCTTCAGCCAGTCTCTCGGGGTCGATGGCAAGATCCCACTGGTGCGCTGCGCCGATGTGCAGCGCTACCAGACGGTGGAACAGATCAACCAGCCCCAGGTGCGAGTGATCGAGCCCGCCGGTGGCACCAATGAAGTGTTTGCCCGTGCGCACCTGGGCCAGACGCAGATTCGCCTGCATGACAACGTGACGATTTTTGATGAACTGCTGGCGGGCAAAGCCGATGTGATGATTACCGACGCCAGCGAGGCGCGTTATCAGCAGAAGCTCAAGCCTGGGTTGTGTGCGGTCAACCCGGAGCAACCGATGCAGTACAGTGAAAAAGCGTTTTTGTTGCCGCGCGATGATGTGGCCTGGAAGAGTTACGTGGATCAATGGTTGCATTTGAGTGTGGCGACGGGGGCGTATGCGGGGATTGTGGGGCAGTGGTTGGCTGCGCCTTGAATGTGGCCCCCGCGATCTAAATGTGGGAGCTGGCTTGCCTGCGATAGCTATAAGTATCTACACAACGCTGTAACGGTCGACGGTAACCACGATGCGAAGCGAGTCGCTCTTGATCTTGATCTGCTTTTGATCTCAGGCGCCCCGTTAAACCACGCTGGCCGTAATTCGACAGTGATTTGGGGGGTAAACCGGCAGGGATGCCGGTTTAGCCGCCCCGCGCCATGGATGGCGCGTGGCGGCGCCCCCCCAAATCACTGGCGGATTACGGGCACACCGAGCCTAAGCGAGGTGCCGAGTGGTGGGGCAAGAGCCCTTTGGTTACTTTGGGGCTCTTTTCCAAAGTGACCCGCCGTCAGGGCGGAACCCTAGGTGGCCGTTACCGCAGGAATGGATATGTACACAATCCACGGTGTTGACTGTCAGGCCGTCTTCGCAGGCAAGCCAGCTCCCACATTTGAATCGCGGGGCATCAGGTAGAAAGGCGTCGGCTGGCGGGCCGTCATCGCGGGCAAGCCAGCTCCCACATTGGGATCCTGGGGCGTCAGCCCGGTCCTACGCCTTGATCAACGCTACAAACGCCGCACACGCAGCGCTGCGATACGCGCCCTTGCGACTCAGGAGTGCCGCGGTGCGCTGCGGCAACGGTGGATTGATCACCACGGCATGCAGGCCTGCCTGGGCCTCGGCCAGTGCGCGGGGCAGGATGGTTGCCAGGGGCGTGCTGCGCACGATTTCGATGATCGCGCTGATGGAGTTGGCCTCCATGGCAATCTGCGGTTTAACCCCTTGTTGGTGGCAGTAGTCGTCGATATAGCGGCGGGTGGCGAAGCCTGTGTTCAGTAGCACCAGGGGCTGTTCGAGCCAGGCTGGTTGTGTGCGTTCTGGATGGCTGGCACTGACGACCAGGCTCAGCTCTTCGACAAACAGCGCCTCACAGTCGATCTCCAGCCCATGCTCGCCGGTAAAGCCGATGCCGATATCCAGCAGGTCCTCGCCCAGGGCGGCTTCGATGCGGTCTTGGGTCAGTTCCTCAATGCTCAAGGTGATGCCGGGATACAACGCATTGAAGCGTGCCAGCAGCGGGCCGATCAGGTAGGCGGTGAAGGTCGGCGTCATGGCCAGGCGCAAATGCCCCCGGCGCAGGTCCTGCACGTCATGTATGGCGCGGGTGCCGGCCTGTAGATCCTGCAAGGCCAGCCGCGCATAACGCACATAGGCCTGCCCCGCGTCGGTCAGGCTGACACTGCGCCCGGAACGGTCCAGCAGTGGCGCGCCCAGGCTTTCTTCCAGTTGCTTGATCTGTTGCGACAAGGTCGGCTGCGACACGTGCAGCGCCTCGGCGGCACGCGTGAAATTGCGATGCTCGGCAACGGCCAGCAAGTAACGGATATGACGCAACAGCATGGGCAGCGCTCCAACTATAGGCATGACTTATAGAAAGCATAATAAACCGGTCTTGGACGCTATAACCGAAAACTTCCATCCTTGCCCCATCAGCGACGCAAGGAGAACCACCATGCAGCATCTCATCGACGGCTTTCGCAAATTCCAACGTGAAGCCTTTACCCCTCGCAGTGACTTGTTCAAACACCTGGCGACCACGCAAAACCCCGGCACCTTGTTCGTGTCCTGCTCTGACAGCCGCGTAGTCCCCGAGCTGTTGACCCAGCAGGAACCCGGTGACCTGTTCGTCATCCGTAACGCCGGCAACATAGTGCCGTCCTACGGCCCGGAACCGGGAGGCGTGTCGGCCACAGTCGAATATGCCGTAGCGGTGCTGGGCGTCAGCGACATTGTGATTTGCGGGCACTCGGACTGCGGTGCAATGACTGCAATTTCTACCTGCAAATGCCTGGACCACCTGCCCGCCGTGGCCAACTGGTTGCGCCATGCCGAGTCGGCCAAGGTGATCAATGCAGCCCGTACGCATGCCTCGGACGCTGCCCGCCTGGATGCCTTGGTGCGCGAAAACGTGGTCGCCCAACTGGCTAATCTCAAGACCCACCCTTCGGTCGCCCTGGCGCTGGAACAAGGCCGGATGAACCTGCATGGCTGGGTGTACGACATCGAAACCGGCGGCATCGACGCTTTGGACGGGCACACCGGGCGCTTCGTCTCCCTGCTCGACCACCCCAGCACCCGCGCCCACGCCGCCTGAACCTTATTCAACCCAAGAGGACGTCACCATGTTGCAATCCCAATTCGCCCAAACCCCACGCCTGGCCCTGGCCGACACCGTTATCGACCTCAAGGCACGCAAAAACCTGTCGTGGCAGGACCTCACCGACGGCACCGGGCTGAGCCTGGCATTCGTCACCGCAGCCCTGCTCGGCCAGCACCCGCTGCCCAAGGAGGCGGCCGACATCGTGTGCGGCAAACTCGGCCTTGACGAGGACGCCAGCCGACTGCTGCAAAGCGTCCCACTGCGCGGCAGCTTCCCGAGCGGTGTGCCGACCGACCCAACCATGTACCGTTTCTACGAAATGCTGCAGGTCTACGGCTCTACCTTGAAGGCCCTGGTGCATGAGCAATTCGGCGACGGCATCATCAGCGCCATCAACTTCAAGCTGGACATCAAGAAAGTCGAAGACCCGGACGGCGGCTCCCGTGCGGTCATCACCCTGGACGGCAAATACCTGCCGACCAAACCCTTCTGATTTGCCGCCAACCGTCTACGCTCTTGGCACACCAACAAGAACGAGGGACGGGTAAATGAAGAGACTGCTCCGATTCACCTGGCTGCTGCTGTTGTGTTGCAGCCAGGTGCATGCCGCCACGGCACAGGAAGCGGATGCCCAAGCCGCCAAGGCCCTGCTGGAAAAAGCCTTGGCGTACTACCACAAGCAAGGTGACAAGGCCTTCGCCGCCTTCAGCCGTCAGGGCGAGTTCATCGACCAGGACCGCTATGTGTTTGTGGTCGATACAAAAGGCGTGCTGTTGGCCAGTGGCGGGCCCTCCTCCGCGCTGATCGGTCGCGATGTGTCCGAGGTGCTCGGGCCCGACCTGCAAGCCTCGTTCAAACAAGCCCTTAGCGTGCCCGAAGGCCAGGGTATCCAGCAGGCTGACTATCGCTGGCAGAACTGGAATGACGGCAAGGTCGAACACAAGCATGTGTTTTATCAGCGGGTGGGCGAACGCATCCTGGCGGTCGGTTATTACTTGCCGCGCGCCACGCCGGAACAGGCACGGGCGCTGCGCAACAAGGCGGTGGAGGCGTTAGTCAAGGATGAAACCGGCACGCTCAAGGCGATCAACTCTTTGCAGGGTGGCTTCCTGCAAGATGACCTGTACGTGTTTGTGGTGGACCTGAACACCCGGCGCTACGTCGCCCACGGCACCAACCTGCGCCTGATCAACACCGATTTTGCCAAGATCAAGGACCCGGATGGCAAACCGGTGGGTGTGCCGATCCTCCAGATGATGGCCGAACAGGACCAGGGCGAATACAAATACCGCTGGAAAAACCCGGTGACCGGCAAGGTCGAGAACAAGCATGCCTATGTGCGCAAGAGCGGGCATTTCATGGTTGCGGTGGGGTATTACAGCCCCTGATCCTGATCGTTCCCACGCTCTGCGTGGGAACGCCGCCTGGGACGCTCCGCGTCCGCTTATCTAACTTTGTCTTCACGGCCGCGCAGTACCCGATTCGGCATCGCTATCGCAGCGGCCAACCCCAGCAGCGACACCGCCGCACTCACCATCAGCAAATGCCGGAACGTCACCGCCAACTCGTCGCGCAACGCATCCTGCGCCGGGCCGGGTGCGGCGTTGAGGCCGTCGAGCAGTACGTTGCCGGAACTGCCTTCGGCCACCAGTGCGCCGCTCGTCAAATGGGCGAAACTGGAATCGTGCAACAGCGCCAGCAGCAACGCCGACATGCAAGCCACCCCCACTGCCCCGCCCAGGGAGCGAAACAGGTTGGTGGTGCTGGTGGCCACACCGATATCCCGTTGCTCTACCGAGTTCTGCGTCCCCACCAACGAGGTCGGGAACTGCATGCCGGCGGCGATACCGCACAACAACATGAAGACGCTGGTAAGCGCCACCGCCTGGGGGGCGCTGTAGGCCATGCCGAGAATCGCCAGCGGGCTCAACACCGCGCCGCTGAGGATCATCGGTTTATAGCGGCCGGTCACCGAGGTCATGCGCCCGGCGAAATACGCGCCCATCGGCAAGCCCATCGCCAACGGCAGCAAGTGCAGGGCTGCGCTGTCGGCACCAGCGCCGGTCACGGTCTGGTAGCGCAGGGGCATCAGCACCGTCAGGGAAATCGCCTGGAAGCTGGTGACGAAAATCGTGCACCAGCACAACACCGCACTGCGGTTGGCAAACAAGTGCATCGGCAACAGCGGTTCCCGTGCGCGGCGTTCGTGCCATACAAACACGCTCAAGGCCAACAGGGCACAGGCCAGCAACCCCAGCACTTGATCGTCACGCCACGAATGGCCCTGGCCGATTTCAGTGATGCCCAGCAACAAGGCGGTGAGGCCGACGATCATCAGCACCGTGCCGAGGTAATCGATGATCGGCTTGCGCTGCGGCACCGGCAGCCCCACCAGAGTGCGATGGGCCACGTACCAGGCACCGACGCCCAGTGGCAGGTTGATCAAAAACACCCATCGCCACGACAGGTACTCGGTCATATAACCGCCCAGTACCGGCCCGGCCACGCTGGCCACCGCGTACATGCTGCTGAAATACCCCTGATAACGTCCCCGTTCGCGGGGAGGAATAATGTCGCCAATGATCGCCTGGCTCACCGAGACCATCCCGCCAGCGCCGATACCCTGCAGAACCCGCGCCAGCACCAGTTGCTCCATGCTTTGCGCAAGGCCGCAGAACAGCGACGCGAGGGTGAACACGCCCATGCCGATGAGCATCATGGGGCGGCGCCCATACAGGTCACCGAGCTTGCCGTAGATCGGCACCGCCACGGTCATCGCCACCATGTAGCCGGAGATCACCCAGGCGAGCAGGTTGACCTCATGGAACTGTGCGGAAATGGCCGGCATGGACACGGCGACAATGGTCTGGTCCAGGGCACCCAGGAAGATCGCCATCATCAGCGCGACCAGGATACTGCGCACGGCGGGAACGGTTGGAGCGGGCTGATTGAGGTGTGTCACGGCAGAACCTTCGAGCAGGGCCCACAGGCAACGGTCACCGGTGGGAATGCTCGATACGATAGCAGGCTATTCGATAGGCTCGTAAGGAAGGCCGACGTAATTTTCTGCGATGGTTTTACGCCCAGCCTCGGAGCGAATGAAATAGTCCAGTTCGCTTTCGGCAATACGCTGGCTGAAGTCATCCGCCTGGGGAAACTGATGCAGCATCGAGGTCATCCACCAGGAAAACCGCTCGGCTTTCCACACTCGGCGCAGGCAGATTGCCGAGTATTTTTCCAGCAAGTCCAGGCGCCCTTCGCGGTACACCTTGAGCAAGATGCGGAACAAGGTGCTCACATCACTGGCCGCCAGGTTCAAGCCCTTGGCACCGGTGGGCGGCACAATGTGCGCGGCATCGCCGAGCAGGAACAGGCGCCCGTACTGCATGGGTTCCACCACAAAGCTGCGCAGCGGCGCGATGCTTTTCTCGATTGACGGGCCGGTCACCAATTGTTCGGCCAATGAGTCGGGCAGGCGGCTTTTGAGTTCATCCCAGAAACGTTCATCCGCCCAGTCTTCCAGCTTCTCTTCGACCGGCACTTGCAGGTAGTAACGGCTGCGGGTCGGCGACCGCATGCTGCACAGCGCAAAACCCCGCGCATGTTTGGCGTACACCAGTTCGGCATGTACCGGCGGCGTGTCGGCCAGCACGCCCAGCCAGCCGAAGGGATAGACCCGTTCGAACACCTTCAGCGCTTGCGCCGGTATCGACTGGCGGGCCACGCCATGGAAACCGTCGCAGCCGGCAATGTAGTCGCACTCCAGGCGACAGGCTTGGCCTTCATGCTCGAAGGTCAGCCATGGCTGTTCACTTTTCAGGTCATGGGGCTGAACATTGGAGGCTTCGTACAGGGTAATGGCACCCGCGGCTGCGCGGGCGGCCATCAGGTCGCGGGTGACCTCGGTCTGGCCGTAGATCATCACCGACTGGCCGCCGGTCAAGGCCTTGAGGTCGATGGAGGTGAGTTGGCCATTGAGGGCAATATCAAACCCGTCGTGCACCAGACCCTCGGCGTCCATGCGTTGGCTGACGCCGGCTTCGCGCAGCAGGTCGACCATGCCCTGTTCCAACACACCGGCGCGGATACGGCCTTGTACGTAATCGGCGCTCTGACGCTCTAGAACGAGGGTCTGGATGCCAGCGTTGTGCAGCAGTTGGCCGAGCAGCAATCCGGAAGGACCGGCACCAATAATGGCGACTTGGGTTTTCAGGGTTTTCATTATTTTTATGACCTTCAAGCTTCACGCGAACGTATGGAGTGAAAGAGTTGTCATTGCTCTTGTGGCTGACATTTTTCACTTGAGTGAGGCTCATAAGAAGGTGAAAACTGCGTCAAAACCTGTGCTTTTCGCCAATCGGGGCGATTACCGAACCATTATCCTGAGTATCGGATTGAAACCATGACCAAAACCGCGATTCCGGTCTTCAAGCTTTACGGGGAAAGCCAGCAGTGGCCGACTCCCGATTTGTTGCACTGCGAAACCATTTCCCGGCGCAGTCGGGAATACCAGTGGGAAATCCAGCCCCACCGGCACGCGGACCTGTGCCAGTTGCTGTATGTGCACAAAGGCCAGGCACAACTGGAAATCGAGGGCCAGCGCACCACGCTTAACGAGTCGAGCCTGCAAGTGCTGCCACCGCTGTGCGTGCATGGCTTTCGTTTTTCCGAGGATGTGGAAGGGTTTGTGGTAACGCTTTCGGCGCCGCTGGTCAGCCACTTGCAGGCGCAACTGGGCTCTACCGTCGATGGCCTGCACACACTCGGCAGCTACCCGGCGGGCAAGGACAGCGATTACTTGAACAGCCTGTTCGTACGCTTGCAGGACGAATACGCCGATGACCAACCGGCACGGGACATGATGCTGCACGCCCTGGTCAGCGTGTTGTTGGTATGGGTCAGCCGCCAGGCGATCCAGCGCCGCCATCCACGCGCGCCGCGGGGTCGTGAGTACTTTCGGCGGTTTACGCAACTGGTCGAACAGCATTACCGCGAACACCCGAAGATTGAAGACCTGGCCCACAAGCTGGGCATCTCGGTCTCACATTTGAACGGGACGTGTCGGGAATTGGGTGGGCAACCGGCATTGCAGATCATGCATGACCGCCAACTCCTGGAAGCCAAGCGCCTCCTTACCTACACCAGCATGACCATCAATGAAATGTCCGAGGTGCTGGGTTTTTCCGACCCGACCAACTTCTCACGGCTGTTTCGCCGCAGGGTCGGGTTTTCACCCAAGGCGTTTCGTGAACAACTGAAGGCAGAGCAGCCTACCTGAGCGCACTGAAACTGCCGGTGCGGGGAACGCATTGGTCCTGATGGCAGCTGATAGCGAACGCCGCTGGCTGCATGCGCGTTTGCTCGACGCGGTAGGCGGCAGTCCCATACAGCGCTGTTGCCAATGCGCAGAGGGTGAAAATTGTCAGGTACTTTCTGGTTTTAATGCTCATGGCACAGACCTCTGAACGGATCTACAGGGTGCTGTTTAAAGCATAGGTCAACTTGCCCTGATGCGATGCCATTCAGCGCGCTTATTTCAGCTCAAAGCCCGACATCCCAACCCGGCTCTTCAGGAAAGCGCAGCACCAGGAAATCCAGGAGGCTACGCAACGCCGAAGGCATGTGTTTGCGTGAGGCGTACACCGCATAGATGTTCATTTGTCGTGGCTCGGCGTGCGGCAGCAAGCGCACCAACTCCCCACTGCGAATCAGCTCGCCGGCCTGATAACTGGGCAGCATTGCCACCCCTGCCCCGGCCAGCGTCACGCGCATTAACGTGCTGGCCTCGTTGGCCGTGATATTGCCGTGGACCGGCACCGACACGTGCTCTCCGTTTTCTTCGAAATGCCACAGGCTCTTGCCGAAGTAGGAGTGAGTCAGGCAATTGTGCCGGGCCAGGTCTTCGACTTTCTGCGGCGCCGGATGCTCGCGCAGATAAGCCGGTGTGGCGCACACCACCGAGCGACATACGGTCAGGCGCCGGGCGATCAGGTTAGGGTCCAGATCATTGCTGGTGCGGATCGCCAGGTCGATGCGCTCGTCCACCAGGTTCACCGTGCGATCAAGCATCTGCAAATCCACCGTCACCAGGGGGTAAAGCTTGACGTATTCGGCAATCGCCGCGCCCAGCTGCGCTTGGCCGAACGAGGTGCTGACGCTCAGGCGCAACAGACCTCGGGGTGCATCATCGGGTTCGCTGACGGCGGCCTGCATATCCCCACACAAGTCCAACAATTGCCGGCAACGCGGTAGTGTTTCACCCCCGGCGGCAGTGAGGCTGAGCTTGCGCGTGGTGCGGTGCAGCAGGCGTGCGCCCACCCAGTCTTCCAGCTCCGCCAGGTAACGCGAGACCACCGGGCGCGACAGGTCAAGGTGGTCGGCGGCGGCGGATTGGCTGCCCAGGTCCACCACGGTGACAAACACGCGCATTGCTTGAAGACGAACCATGATTTGCCCGATTTTAGAAACAAACTATGTCCCAGCATCGCATTTTTTGTCGCGTTTTATGCAACTAAGCTCTGTGCATCCCTTATCTATGGCAGGAGCTGCCCGATGTTCTCGACCTTCAAACGCTTGACCCTGGCTACTGCCGCCCTGGCATTCGCTGCCCACGCAGCGGCGGCAGAGCTGAAACTGGACGTGTACAACCCAGGCGAAGCCGCGATCTTCCCGGTCAGCTCGGTGCTGGTGAGCGGCGAGAAAGACGCGATCCTGGTGGATGCGCAATTCGGCAAAGGCCAAGCCGAGCAACTGGTGCAGAAGATCCGCGCCAGCGGCAAACGCCTGACCACCATCTACATCAGCCATGGCGACCCGGACTACTACTTCGGCCTGGACACCCTCACCGCCGCTTTCCCCGACGCCAAGGTGCTGGCGCCGCAGCCGGTGGTCGACCATATCAACGCCACTGTCGCCGACAAGCTGGCCTTCTGGGGCCCGAAAATGGGCGCAGACAAACCGGCCAAGACCCTTGTACCGCAGGTACTTAAAGGCCACAGCCTGACCCTGGAAGGACAGCAGCTTGAAGTGGTGGGCCTCGACGGCCCGCAGCCAGATCGCAGCTTTGTGTGGATCCCGTCGATCAAGGCCGTGGTTGGTGGTGTGGTTATCGCTGAAAACATCCACGTCTGGATGGCTGATACCCAGAGCGCGCAATCCCATAAAGACTGGTTGGCCACCCTCAAGCGCATTGAAGACCTGAAACCGAACACCGTGGTGCCAGGCCATTACCTGGGCACGCCATCGCTGGCCTCGGTCAACTTCACCGCCGATTACATCAAGGCCCTCGACCTCGAAACCGCCAAGGCCAAGGACTCCGCCGCCCTGATTGCGGCCATGAAAAAACGCTACCCCACCCTCGCCGACGAAAGCTCGCTGGAACTGAGCGCCAAAGTCGCCAAGGGCGAAATGAAGTGGTAACTGGCTTTAAACCTTAACCCTGTTGGAGAACATCATGAGCAAGATTGCAATCATTGGTGCCACCGGCCGCGCCGGTAGCCAACTGCTGGAAGAAGCGCTGCGTCGCGGGCATACCGTCACCGCCATCGCCCGCAATACCGACAAGCTGGCTGTGCGCCCAGGCGTTACGGTCAAACAGGTTGATGCCCTGGATGCCGAGGCCTTGCAACACGCCATCAGCGGTAGCGACGTGGTGGTCAGCGCGGCGCACTTCGCCACCCTTCCCGCCAGCGCCGTGATCGGCCCGGTGAAAAAGGCCGGGGTGAAACGTTTGTTGGTGGTCGGCGGCGCAGGTTCGCTGTTGTTGCCCGGTGGCGGGCGCGTGATCGACAGCGAAGGGTTCCCGGCTGAATATAAAGCTGAAGCCAGTGCCGGGGCTGACTTCCTGGAAACGTTGCGTCAGGAAAAGGAGCTGGATTGGACCTTCCTGTCGCCATCGGCCCTGTTCGACGGCACCGAGCGCACGGGCAAATTCCGCCTGGGCAAGGATGATCTGCTGGTGAACAGTGACGGCAACAGTTCGATCAGTTTTGCCGACTTCGCCATCGCCATGCTGGATGAAGTGGAGACACCGAAGCACTCGCGCCAGCGCTTTACGGTCGGTTACTGACCCAACGCTGGCTTGCCTTTTTTGTAGGAGCGAGCTTGCTCGCGAAAAACTCACAGGCGCCGCGTTCATTCAGGATGTAGGCGTTATCGTTGACGTTTTTCGCGAGCAAGCTCGCTCCTACATAGGGCGATGTACGGGCAAGCCAGCTCACGCACTGGCCTCACTGACCAACCAATCCATCAGCGCGACCAACCCAACCGACGGTTCCTTCCCCGGCGGATACACCAGGAAATACCCCATCCCCGTCGACACCCGCAGTTCAAACGGCATCGCCAACCGCCCCGCCTTCAGATCCTCGCCAATCAGCGCACTGTCGCCCATCGCCACCCCGGTGCCCTGGGACGCTACGGTCATTGCCAAGTCCAAGGTTTCGAAGTGGTGCCGTTGGATGGGATCGCTCAAACAGGCATTTGCAGCCTTGAGCCACAACGTCCAATCGCGCTCGTCTCGGGTCGGGTGCAACAGTACCTGATGCTGCAAATCCTGCGGCGTACGCAAACTGCCCAGCAACCCAGGCACGCAGACCGGCGTTAGGCGCTCGTCGAATAAGTGCCGCGCCTCGGCGGACTGCTCGGCGATGGGCCCATAGATCACCGCCGCGTCAAACGTCTCACGACGAAAGTCGACGTTATAGGCCACCGTCGTGGTGAGCTCCACCGGCACATCCGGGCGTTCTTTTTGCCATTGCAGCAAGCGCGGCAACAACCAGCGCATCACGCAGGTGGACGCTTTGAGCTGCAAGGTGCGGCGCCGGTCACCGATGTGCTCCACCGCGTCAGCGAGCAAGCCAAACACCTGTTGCGCGCACGCCAGCCATTCGCGCCCCTCCTCCGTCAGGCTCAAGCCCCGCGCCTGGCGCTGAAACAAGGCATAGCCCAACTGGCTTTCCAACCCGGCCACCTGCCGGCTCACCGCGCCCTGGGTGATGTGCAGGTGTTCGGCGGCACGGGTGAAGTTGCAGCACTGGGCCGTGACCCAGAAGGTGTGCAACGCAGGTAACGGAGGGAGGCGTTTCATTGGGGCGCAGCCATGACGGGAGAACATGGCGAGTATGACTTTTTATCGATTGTTGCCGCCACCGGCCAACCGCTCCAATAGCGCTTCGAATCCATCACAAGAGCGACCTGTATGGCGACCTGCGGCGAAGTATTGGTGCACCTCCTGGAACGCTACGGCGTGGACCACGTGTTCGGCATTCCCGGCGTACACACCGTGGAGCTGTACCGGGGCCTGGCGCGGTCCAGCATCCGACATGTCACCCCGCGCCACGAACAGGGCGCCGGCTTCATGGCCGACGGTTATGCGCGCACCTCTGGCAAGCCCGGTGTGTGCTTTATCATCACCGGCCCCGGCATGACCAATATCACCACCGCCATGGGCCAGGCCTATGCCGACTCGATTCCGATGCTGGTGATTTCCAGCGTGCAGGCACGCAGCCAGTTGGGCGGCGGGCGCGGCAAGTTGCATGAACTGCCGAACCAGAGCGCGCTGGTCGCCGGGGTGGTGGCGTTCTCCCATACCTTGATGTCAGCGGCCGAACTGCCCGCCGTGCTGGCGCGGGCGTTTGCGTTGTTCCAAGCTGGTCGGCCGCGCCCGGTGCATATCGAGATCCCCCTTGATGTGTTGGTGGAAAATGCCGACGCGTTGCTGGGCAGCACGCCTGTCAGCGTCACCCGTGCCGGCGCAGCCCCGGCTGCCATTGAGCAGATGCGCCAGTGGCTGGCTGCGGCCAAGCGCCCGCTGATCCTGGCCGGTGGCGGCGCCATTGACGCCGCCACCGAACTGACCCACCTCGCAGAAACCCTCGGCGCGCCCGTGGCCTTGACCATTAACGCCAAGGGTATGTTGCCCGCCGCGCACCCGCTGCTGATCGGCTCCACGCAAACACTGCCCGCCACCCGTGCCTTGGTGGCTGAAGCTGACGTGGTATTGGCGATCGGCACCGAGTTGGCGGAGACCGACTACGACGTCACCTTCGCCGGCGGTTTCAACATTCCCGGAACGCTGCTGCGCATCGATGTCGACCCGGACCAGACCGTACGCAACTACCCGCCCCAAGTGGCACTGGTGGCCGATGCGCGCATTGCCGCCCAAGCCCTGCTTACCGAAATCAACCGCCAGCCGCTGGCGCCGCGCACTGCCGACTGGGGTGCAGCACGCGTCGCCCGTTTGTGGGCCGAGCTGGAACCTGCCTGGGACGCTTCGACGCGTGCGCAAACCCGGTTTCTCAACGCCGTTCTGGAGGAATTGCCCGGCGTGGTGTTCGTGGGCGACTCCACTCAACCGGTGTACAGCGGCAACCTGACCCTTAACCTCGACCACCCACGCCGCTGGTTCAATTCCTCCACCGGTTACGGCACCCTGGGTTATGCCCTGCCCGCCGCCATGGGTGCCTGGCTCGGGCGCGGCGATGGCCAACCGGTGGTGTGCCTGATCGGCGACGGCGGCCTGCAATTTACCCTGCCGGAGCTGGCCAGCGCGGTGGAAGCGCGTACACCGGTGATCGTGCTGCTGTGGAATAACCAGGGTTATGAAGAGATCAAGAAATACATGGTCAACCGTGACATCGAGCCGGTGGGTGTGGACATCTACACGCCGGACTTTATCGGCGTGGCCACGGCCTTGGGTTGCGCGGCAGAAAGCATCCGCGGCATCGAACATCTTCGCACCGCATTGCATGCTGCTGATCGCCAGGGGCCGACGCTGCTTGAAATCGACCAAGGGCGGTGGGAGTTGACGAATCTGTAATCCCGCAACGCTGGACCTGTGGCGGGGGAGCTTGCTCCCGTGACGCCCTGCCAGCCAACGCCCTATGCGCGCTTACCTCACCACTCGGCATCCGCATTTTTTCAATAGCCCCTCCGACTTTCTGATTTGCCCTGCTGCACGCTCCATGGCCTGATTCGCCCTTGTTCATTCAAGGCAGGCCCATGGAAAACGTTCAGGCAAAATCCACCTCGGCACTATGGCTGATGATCAGCGTAGTGCTCGTCGCTCTCAACTTGCGCCCCTCGATGGCGGCCGTGGGGCCCTTGCTGGCGTCGATTCGTGCGGATGTGCCGCTAAGTTTCAGCAGCGCCGCCTTACTGACCATGTTGCCGGTCATGGCCATGGGCCTGGCGATGTTCTTTGGCATGGGCCTGGCCAAGCGCGTGGGCGAGCATCGCAGCATTGTGCTGTCGCTGCTGGTGATTGGGCTGGCGACCTTGTCGCGGTTGTTCCTGGATTCGGCACTGGAGCTGATAGTGAGTGCCATCGCGGCGGGAGTCGGCATTGCGCTGATTCAGGCATTGATGCCGGCGCTGATCAAGTCGCGGTTCAGCGCCAATGTCTCGTTATTCATGGGCCTGTATGTCACCGCGATCATGGGCGGCGCGGCCCTGGCTGCTTCGTTCTCGCCGTTGGTGCAAGCCCGGACCGGCAGTTGGCGTATCGGCCTGGCTATCTGGGCACTGCTGGCGTTGCTGGCCCTGGTGTTCTGGTATGCCCAGCGTGCGGCACTGCCGCCGTTGCCTCAAGCCGGCTCGGGCCCTCAGGAGGCTTTTTTCAGCAATCGCCGCGCCTGGTTGCTGGCGATCTTTTTTGGCCTCGGCACCGCGTCCTACACCTGTGTGCTGGCGTGGCTGGCGCCCTACTACGTCGAGCAGGGTTGGAGTGAACAGAATGCCGGCTTGCTGCTGGGCTTCTTGACCGCCATGGAAGTGATCTCCGGCCTGGTCACCCCGGCCATCGCCAACCGCCGCCAGGATAAGCGTGGCGTGGTGGCGGTGTTGCTGGTGCTGATCATCCTGGGTTTCTGCGGGCTCATTCTCAGCCCGCAACACTGGAGCCTGTTGTGGCCATGCCTGCTCGGCCTGGGGATTGGCGGCCTGTTTCCGATGAGCCTGATCCTGTCCCTGGACCACCTCGACAACCCGCGCCGCGCCGGTGGCCTTACCGCGTTTGTGCAGGGCATCGGTTATCTGATCGCCGGCCTGTCGCCGCTCATTGCCGGCATGATCCGCGACCACTTGGGCAGCTTCGAATGGGCCTGGTGGTCATTGATGGCAGTGAGCGGGCTGATGCTGCTGATCGTTATGCGTTTCAACCCGGCGCATTACGCACGCCATATCCGCTGACGTCGTATTACAAACATTTTTTGTCCCACACAAAACATTGAAGGGTCCTACAGAGCTTTCTATTGGTACGAGCGTTCCGTTAACATTTTGCTCAGTCTTGTACTGAGTTCGGTACAAAGGGTTTACGGACGAAACCGATGCTAAACAGTAACTTGCTCAGAAAGCTCGATATGCAGGATTTGATGGTGTTTATCGCCGTCTACGACCAGAGCAGCGTTACCGAGGTGTCTGAAACGCTGTTCGTCAGCCAGTCCACCGTGAGCTATAGCCTGAAGAAGCTGCGCACCAGCTTTGAAGATGAGCTGTTTATCAACACCCGCGCAGGCATGCGTCCTACGTACAAGGCCACCACCATGTACGAGCACGTGCACAAGATTCTGGAAAGCATCAACCTGTGCCATGCCGGTGGCCAAGCTTTTGATCCGACCCAACAGGCCGTGACCTTCAATGTGTGCGCGCCGGAATATTTCGAACAGTTGATCCTGCCGCGCCTGCTGAAGCGCTTCGACCATGCCGACCTGCCGGTAATCGTCAATGTGCAGAAGCTGGAGACCGACATCCCCGCCGACGACCTGCGTGAAGGTCGCCTGGACCTGGTGATCTGCTTCGGCCCGCACTTTCACCGCGCTCACAAAGACTTCAAGACCCAGATGCTGTTGGAGGACGACTTGGTCTGCGTGTGCGACCAACGCTCAGCGCCGAGAGAACAGGCGTTCAGCCTGCAATCCTTCGTTGAGCGGCGCCACGTATTCCCTACGCCGTGGACCTCCGACACCAACATGATCGATGGCTGGCTTGCGCGCCAGGCCCGCAAGCGTCAGGTGATTGCACGGGCCAACAGCTACAGCGCGGCATTGAAGATGATTGCCGGCACCGACTTCATCGTCACCTTGCCCCGCCGCGTGCAAAAGTTACTGGCACCGGCGCCGGCATTCGGTGTTTGCGAAGCACCTAACGGTTTGCCGGGGTTCACCCTGGATATGCAGTGGAACGAAACCAGTGGGCAGGACAGCGCCAATACCTGGTTTCGGGAACAAGTGGTGAAGGTGTGTGCGGATCAGGGTTTGTTATAGGAACGCGCCTGATCAAGCTCTCCACACCCTAATCAGATAGCCAGTGACGTTCGGCGCTTAGTGACAGCCTGTGACGCGACATCCCGAGCGACAGGGCAATCGATATGGCAGTCTGCTATTACTTTGACCATCCACGCCAGAAACTGCTTTACGGCACCTGAACGCTCACGCCCCGGCACGCATACAGCTGAAAACTGCGCGCCCGGAATCTTGATGTCGGGTCTGTAAGGAATCAGCAATCCATTCGCAACATAGTCTGCCGCCAAGACCGTGCTCGCCAGCGTCAAGCCATGCCCGGCAATAGCGGCCTGGAGCGCAAAATGCTCATCGTTGTATTCACGATAGACCGCGTTTGATAGCCAACTTTCATGATTCGCAGCCGCGCACCAGGACGCCCAACTAATTGAAGCGGGCGATGACGTCGCCCAACGTATATTTATAAGTTTCAACGAAGTTTTAACTTCCTCTTGCCTCCAGTGGGCATGAGAGAAAACACCAAACTGTTCGCGCATAAGCGCGTGGCTGTACAAGTCTGGAAAATCGCGAAACCCACAACGAATAGCTAAATCAACAGATGAGTCACGAAACAAATCCACCACTTCATTACTGGTTTCAACACTGACATGAATGTCTGGATGTTCGCTATAAAATTTCGCCAGCCGAGGGATCAACCATAAAGACGCAAATGCCGGCGTGGTAGAAACTCGGAGTGTGTTGGAGTCGGCGGGTGGCTTGAGCGAAGACATACTACCGCTTATATCCAGAAACGAAAGATGCACCTTTGAATATAGCCTCTCACCGTTCGCTGTGAGTTGAACACCGTGGGGAGTGCGTACAAAAAGCATACTGCCCAGTAAGTTTTCAAGTGTTTTTATTTGTTGTGATACTGCCGCTGGGGTAACAAACAACTCCGCGGAGGCTGCTTTAAATCCACCGAGTCTTGCGGCAGATTCAAATGCACGAATGGCTGTCAACGGCAATTTTGCGAACATTAATCAATCCCCCTTCCATGGTAAAAAAACTAAGCCAGGCTTACTTTATCTGATTTGCCTTCGCTTTCATAGAAGTGAATTCTAGGCTACGCCACCTAGCCGGTAACAGGAGGCGCGTCGATCGAGAATGTCGAGTCCATACTGACTGCGCTTGCGGATTGACGAAATTCTTTAGTCTAACTAAATGACACTGGCCTATATACGGTCTATCCCTGAGTGCACTTCAGCGTTCATGGAGTAGGTCTCGTTGCGCCTTTTTTAGAGCAAGTGGTGCATTCATGGAAAAGAACATACCTATCATTGACGTCGGTAGTTTGACGCAGGGAGCAGAGATATCACCACGTCTAGTAAAGGAGATCGACAACGCGTGCAGGGAGGTCGGATTTTTCACCGTCGTCAATCACGGTGTAGATAACACGCTTATTTCAACTGTCTTCTCTCAAATAGAATCGTTTTTTGACCTGCCTGTTCAGGCCAAGGAAAAAATCGAAATTCATAAATCCCCCTATATGCGTGGCTACTTTAGCGAAGGCGCTGATAAGTCGGATGGCATATTGGGCGATGTCAAAGAGGGTTTTGACATGGCCGCGGACTTGTCGCTTGACGACGAGTTCGTAAAAGCCAAATTACCTTTTTACGGCCCCAATGTATGGCCAGAGGAATTACCCGACTTCAAGCTTGCGATGAGGGAATATCACTCGCAAATGCTTGCGTTCGGAAAAAAACTGCTAAACGTGTTTGCCCTTGCTCTCAATATGCCGATCGATTACTTCGATGATAAATTCAAGAAGCCGATGGCCCAATTGAGAGTCCTGCGTTATCCCTCCACCCAATATACGCAGGGAGCGCCGATGGGTGCTGGAGAGCATACAGACTTCGGCTGGATAACCATGATCTCGGAAAGTGCCACCGGGGGGTTGGAGGTACAGAGTGCCAACGGCACCTGGATCAAAGTCAAACCCATCCCAAATGCCTTTGTCGTCAATGTCGGGGATCTAATGTCTCGCTGGACGAATGACCGTTACAAGGCAACGCTGCATCGAGTGATAAATACCTCCGGCAAATTACGCCATTCGGCGGCGTTCTTTATGGACCCAGACTACACCGCCAAAGTGGAGTGCCTGCCCAGCTGTTGCGCAGACGGCAGTCCTGCGAAATACGGAGCGATCATCGCGGGTGAGTACATGGACCAGAGGTTCTTGGAAACCACCAAATTTCGTGAACTTGAACCCAACTAGTAGGAGTATTGAACGTGCTAGGTAAAGAATACACATTCTATCTATCAGCGATCGTAGCGATACTGGGCACCGTGGGCTATCACATGCTCATGAAGAAAATACCGTCTACGATCAACCCCTTGGTTTCAATTGTCAGTATTTATGTGGCGATCGTTATCCTGTCCACCTTGATGTTGCCGTTTTTTTTGGGCAGTGGAACGTTACTCGCGGGCTTGAAGCAAATGACCTGGCTTCAGGGAGGCATCGCGTTTTGCATCTTGATGATGGAAATCGGCTTTTTGATGATGTATCGCAGTGGATGGGACCTCAGTACGGGCAATATCGTTACCGGCGCAATTATCAATATTGCGCTCGGCTTCATCGGGGTATTTCTGCTTAAAGAAGGACTCTCTTATTTAAATATTGCCGGTGTTTTATTGTGCATCGTCGGCGTGATACTGATCGGCTACAAATCCAGTAGCAGCGAACAACCCGTGGACGCGGATACGCACGCTACGGTCTCGCTAGTACCACCTTCACTGGTGCCAGATGCAACACCAAAAGAACCCTAGCCAGCCGTACACCTGCAATACATCTCTGGCATTGTGTATGCACACATATTCAAACCCCGCCGTTAGTTCCACATGCGCACGGAAGTGATTACACCTGTCCAGGCATGATCGGTTGTTCAATGCTAGCCCCCAAACCAGCTCAATAAGCGTTTCAGTGATTTTGCTCTTGAAGGTGATGAGATGTCTTTACTGTATGCTGATAATTATCTGCGCGCCATCAAAGACGCCAACGTGAAAACCCTGCTTATTTCAATAGCTAAAGAGCGAAGACTGTTGCCATCGGTGATGATACTAAGTGCAATAGCATCCTTCACTGTAGGGGGCATATTCCTGGCGTATACTCAACAGATCGTTGCGGTACTCGGTGCGATTATCTTGATTGCCCTTGCCAAAATCTGGTCCTGGTACCTGAGCCACGATTGCGCGCACAATTCTGTTTTCAAGTCGAAGAAAGTCAATTCTGTCATCGGAGAGTTGCTGTCTTTCCTTAACGGCCTCTCTTTCTTTTCATTTGAAGCCTATAGAAAAGATCATGTTCGCCATCATGCCGAAAAAATTGATATTGGTGGGTTCGATAGTGGTCACTTTGCTGTCGCTCATCCGAGGCTATTCAGTGCAATCATTATTGCAGAAAAAATATATCTTCCCGCCTTCTACTATGTGATCAAGCTTACCAATATTTACTCCGTGATATTCAGCGGCAGCAGGCGCGAATTTGCAAGGGGTATTGGAAGCCTGTGCATTTACATTGTAGCCTTCGCTACGTTTGCCCGGTTCTCCCTGATACTTGTGGTGGTATGGCAAGCCTCCTCCTTCCTTAGGATACACATCGTACGATTCGTCGACTGTTTCCAGCATTCTTTCCAGCAGGTGTATACGGCGGGAGAAAAGCTAACCCATGGAAAACACTACGAAATCCAGAATACCTTCTCCGTACCGGTGGCAAGAAAGTTTACCTTCCTCAATCTGATTATTTTGAATTTTGGTTACCACGCGGCCCACCACTGCTTTCCAACATGCCCTTGGTATATGTTGCCACAACTGGAAGCTGCCATAACCAAACAGTTGAGGCTTTACGGAATAACGGACACAAGAGAAGAAAGCACGCCATTCTTCAACTTCATGACTGCCTACCATCGTGGGCGGTTATCAAGAATCATCAGCACCGATGAAGGACAACCCTACGATGCTGATGGCCAATTTAACACCCACCATTTCACCGGTGCGTACACAGATAAGCTCTTAGGTTGAGTCACCCACTCAGGTCGGGCCTTATCAAAGCATGGACACTGTCAGGTCGTGGATACGGAGACCCCCACCTCAGCGCTTGAAAGTCGTAACTTACTTATAACTCAACTCATGACAAATCAATCAGATCTATAAAGGAGTGCGTGTGGACGATTCATGTGCAGACGCCAACAGCTTCTGGCTGACGGCTGTTGAAAAAGAGAGTATTCGGGACGCGCTCATAGACATTTGTTACGAGCCAACGGGAGGGCGAGACTACATCCACCTCATTCGCATGACCGCTTATCAAAAGTTTCCCGCGCGACTTCTAAAAAAGCTTGAATCACTTAAAGATGACGATGCTTCTTATTGTGTATTTGAGAACCTTCCGATTGATGACACATTTGGCAGCCCGCAAGGCGACGCTAATAGCTTGAACTTCAAAAGTGGTTATCTTTCTGAAAATGTGCTGGTTGCCCTGGGCAGTTTGATAGCGGAGCCCTACTCCATCAAGCATGAGGGGCCAAAACTGGTCAATGACTTGGTACCGCATCCGGAGGCCGTAGGCGAGTATACCGGCAACGGTTCGGACCTGGAGTTGGACCTGCACACCGAAAATGCCTTTCAGGCTTATGACTCCCGTGGAGACACCTCGCCGCTGGCTCTTCTGCTTCTCGGCGTTCGCGGTGACCCTGCCGGGGTGGGCCCGAAAACCTGGGTGGCCGATGCGAGGGAAGCCCTTCAGGTTCTGGAACAGGCCGATATTGAAATCCTATATGGCAAACATTTCATCATTCGTCAGCCCTACCGCTGGAGGAACAGTGCCGCAGGCGCGAAAGAAACTCATGTGTACCCAATTCTGAGCGGCCCGCTGACTCACCCTAGAGTCACTGCTGCGTTTTACCCGGACATGGTAATTGCCGCTGATCACGAAGCACAAAATACCCTGTTGAGGTTTTACAACGCGCTTAAAAGCGTAGCGCGGCCGCTGGACATTCAACCTGGCAAGTTGGTGTACATCAACAATCGTTTCATGCTCCATTCGCGTGACAAGTTCACCCCCAGTTTCGATCCAGAGGGGCATGAGTATCGTTGGATCCAGCGTTTGTTCATCACGAACAACTTGTGGAACTTCCGTTCATTCAACAAGTGTGGCGCGCGGATATTCGAACCCGTTACTCGATGATATAAAGAGATAAATTAAATGTCGAACCATAAGCCATATACATCAATTATTCATAATATAGGCACTTTCCTCACGGGTGATCTCGCGTCTCCACTCATTACAGCAGATACCCTCGTCAGTGTTGATGGAATGATCACCTACGTGGGTCAGGCAGCAGATGTGGATTTTTCACACGCAGACCTGGTGATTGACGCCAAGCAGAGCACGGTCATGCCAGGTTTGATCGACAACCACACTCACCCGACCCTGGGTGAGTACAGCCCGCGCTCTGGCAACCACAATTGGATCTGGCACTCCTTGCAGGGCGGCGTGACGACCATGATCTCTGCCGGGGAAGTGCACGTTCCGGGGCTACCGACCGACAGGGTCGGTACTATCGCCATGGCAATCGCAGCGCAGCGCTCTTTCTCCAATGCGCGCCCTAGCGGAATAAAAATGGAAGCCGGCGCGCCACTGCTCAACGATGAATTTTCGGATGAGGATTTCGCCGCAATGGTTGCTCAAGGCATCAACCAACTGGGAGAGGTCGGGATAGGCCCGGTCAAGTCAGTCAGTCGTGCAGCTGAATTGGTCAAGATGGCTCGCAAACACGGCATGACTTCCATTACCCACACGGGCGGTCCTTCAATTTCTACCTCCCAGAGCATGGGTGCAGAAGAGATCCTTGAAATTGCGCCCGATATCATCGGGCACATCAATGGCGGCTATACCGCACTGGCACCCAGCCAAATCAGATGCCTGTGTGAAGGCTGTCTGGGTGCCCTGGAAATCGTACATAACGGCAACGAGTTCGCGGCGGTCACCACCCTGAATTACGCACGAGAAATGAACCAACTGGACCGTATCGTCATTGGCACGGATTCCCCTGCCGGATGTGGGGTTCCCGCGCTTGGCATGCTCAGGGCAATTGCCTTGCTCAGTAGTTTCGGCGACGTTCCACCGGAAAAGGCCGTCTGTTTCGCAACGGGTAACACCGCCAAGGTGAGAAAGTTGAATCGGGGGATTCTGGGCGTCGGAAGAGAAGCCGACATACTGATCGCCTGTGGGCCTTTGGGAGGAGCGCAACCCAGCGTACTTGGAAGTTTCAGCAGTGGTGACCTTCCAAGTATTACCTCGATTCTGATTGATGGGCGCCTGGTCGTGAGGCAATCCAGGAACTCGCCACCGCCATCTGTCACACCTGAAATAACTCTGCGTACCTAATAGCAGCGTCCCGAAAGGGACGTCGCCTCGAGAGCACTCATATGCATAGAATTCTGCCCGAAATTACGCGCAGAGGGCCTACCGTACTCGCATGCGGTTGCGCAATTGGATTGGCTATTCCCTATCTTGCAGACTTGGCGAGGCCATTGCTCCCCGTCATGGTTTTCATATTTGTTCTGGGCACTCTCCTGCGTATTAACAACGCTGAAGTCATCACTGCAGCCAGAAACTTGAAAATATCCCTGATATTTCCAGCCCTGATGGTGGTGGCTTGCCCTTATATTTTTGGAATGCTTTCGCTTTACCTCACCGGCAATCAAGAACTTTCCCTTGCGATAGCCATCGCTGTTGCCGCCCCGCCCGCCAGCGGAAATGCAGCCGTCGCGAGAATGCTCGGGCTTGACCCTTCCATGTCACTGGTGACTGCGCTCTGCTCAATGGCAATTATCCCTGTCACCGCTCCGCTGATACTCCACCTATTCGCTGATGGCCTTTCACTCTCCTTGAACCCCGTTGATCTAGCGATCAGACTGGCCGTGTTGATAGGAGGCGCCGAAGGCGCTGCTATTTTGATACGTCGTTTTTCGCACACCTTCGTCGCCACGCACGGCCTGGCTATTGACGGTATTGTCGTCATCGCGCTTTTCCTCTTTGCAGTAGGCACGATGGCGGGCATGCAGCAGGTAATTCTGGAGACCCCGTCGTTGGCCATCTCGATGATCGCCATTGCCTATTGCATCAACGTCTGCCTGCAGCTCCTCATGGGCTGCTTATATCCCGGGTCATTGATCGCCAAGTTCACCATGGCACTCAACGGTGGCAATAGAAATGTTGGACTATTATGGTCTGCTCTTGGTGTCAGCTTATCGCCCACAATGGCGTTGTATTTTGCATGCTGCCAACTGCCTATTCACACCATGCCGAAGATACTGCAGTTTGTTTTACCCAGAGTTGAAAGCTATTTGAATAAACTGGTTTTAAGCAAGAATCGAATCTGAGCTATTACTGCCTGGAACTGCATAAAAATGATACTCACGCCAGAAAATATCAGGCAGATTGCCGAACGCTCTTCGCTGGAGACTACTGCCTGCTCTTGTATTCGGGGCTTGTCGCAGGGGTGGGAAACCTTACCCAAAACACTCGAGGCGAGCAGCCTGTTGCGCTTCATAGGCGAAATCCCGACCGATAGGGCACAAGAACTCAGCCTTGAGGAATACCACCCGAACGGTACCCATTTCTGGTCTGAAGACGCGCCTATCTGCTTTGATTTCTTTCCTTATAATATTTCAAGCGTCTGGGGCTGTAAGTGTTGCGCGCGAGCATTCCTCAGGTTTACGGAAGCAGGCGCCTATCACTCCGAACAACGCATCCGTATTTTGCGTGCGTCGCTGATTGGCAACCCCGTTCAAGAAGAGCACGTTCAGGATTAGCCGTTCTTGAGGCGCCCCCCTCCTTCCCCTAGCACGGGTATAAACCTCAGGCTTTATTCGCTACCAACCCGCGATCACTCATGAATGCCTCCAGCCGCGAGCGCATCCAGCGTTCCGCCGGGTCTGTGTCAACGTGGCTGAGCCACACCATGGACAAATCCAGGGTCGGGGTTTCGAACGGGAACGGCTCGCAGAACAGATTCCCGCTGGCGGCCATAGCCTGGGCGGTGTAATCCGGCAGGCTGGCGATCATGTCGGTGCCGGCAAGCAAGGCCGGCAACGAACTGTATTGCGGCACCGAGAGCACTACATGGCGTTTGCGGCCCACCTCTGCCAGCCACTCATCGGCAAACCCGGCCACATTGGCGGTGTGGGACACCAGCACGTGGGGCCGTGCGCAATATTCGTCAAGGGTCAGCGGGGTGTCCGAGGCATCGGCGCGCAGCAGGCACGGGCGGATGTGCCGCAATAGCTTGCGCTTGGCATTGGCCGGCAACCCGCGGGTCTGGGTGATGCCGACGGTAATATCGCCAGAAGCCAGCAGGTCGGGAATGCGCCAATAATCCACATGCTGCACCACGAACACCACCTGCGGCGCTTCCTGACGCAAGGCCCGTAGCAAGGGTGGCAGCAGGCCGAACTCAACGTCATCGGACAGGCCGATGCGGAAAGTCATGGTGCTGATGGACGGGTCGAAATCATGGGTCAGGCTCAGGGCCGAAGACAGCGAGTCGAGGGCCGGCGACAGGTGCTGGATGATCTCCTCGGCGCGCGCCGTAGGCTCCATGCGATGGCCGACACGAATAAACAGTGGGTCGTTGAACAGGGTACGCAGGCGGTTGAGGGCCGAACTGATGGTCGGTTGGCCGAGAAACAGCTTCTCCGCCACCCGCGTCACATTGCGCTCGAGCATCAGTGCTTCAAAGACCACCATCAGATTGATGTCAGCCTTGCGTAATTCATTGCGATTCATCGGCGCCTGCCCCTTTCCCCAAGACAAGCGGCAGTTTAGGAAGGCTGCGGGGCTGCGTCTATGTGCGTACTGCTCAATAAACGGGTTGGGGACGGTAAATCTGCGTTTGAAGGTTGCCGCTGCGCTTAAAAATGTGGGAGCGGGCTTGCTCGCGAAGGCGGTGGATCAGCCGACGACTCCGTTGACTGACACACCGCCTTCGCGAGCAAGCCCGCTCCCACAATTAGACCGCGGTTACCTGACTCAAGGCTTGAGCGGAAACTCCTGGTCACGCTCGGAAAGCTCGGTGCCGTCGTCCGGATGCTTCCAGGTTTGCGGCTTTTCGTCTTCGCGCTGCCGCCGGGGTTCTTCACGCTCCGGCTCGTTGTGCTGCTTGTGTTCGTTGCCCATAACGGCCTCCGCCCATAAGAATTGGAAACAGCTTCAAGCATAGGACACGGCGGGTTGTCTTGAAGCCGGAATGGATTGATAGCCAATACGCATCAATTCATCCAAATTAGTCACTTATCATTTCTAAATGTGTCAGCCACTATCCCAAGTCTTAAGCGAAACAAGCACTTTAAAAAGAACGCTGGAGACACAAAACCATGACGACCCCTTCCCGGCCTGCGGCTGCCCCCTCGAAAGTAGGCGCGGTATTGCGCGTTACTTCGGGCAATTTTCTCGAACAGTTCGACTTCTTTCTGTTCGGTTTCTACGCCACCTATATCGCTGCCGCGTTCTTCCCGGCCGCTAATGAGTTTGCGTCATTAATGATGACCTTCGCCGTGTTCGGCGCTGGCTTCCTGATGCGTCCATTGGGCGCGATTATTCTGGGTGCCTACATCGATGACGTGGGCCGTCGCAAAGGCTTGATCGTGACCTTGTCGATCATGGCCAGCGGTACGCTACTGATCGTACTGGTGCCGAGTTATCAGACCATCGGCCTGTGGGCGCCGTTTCTGGTGCTGTTGGGGCGCCTGCTGCAAGGTTTCTCGGCCGGTGCGGAGCTGGGTGGCGTGTCGGTGTACCTGTCCGAAATGGCTACGCCGGGCCGTAAAGGCTTCTACACCAGTTGGCAGTCGGGCAGCCAACAGATCTCCATCGTCGTCGCCGCGGCCCTGGGTTATGGCCTGAACGTGTGGATGGAACCTGCGGTGGTGGCCGATTGGGGCTGGCGTATTCCGTTCGCCGTCGGCTGCGTGATCATTCCGTTCATCTTCGTGCTGCGTCGCAACCTGCAGGAAACCGAAGAGTTCGCCAACCGCAAGCATCGCCCGACCATGCGTGAAGTGATGGCGACCCTGGTGAAGAACTGGACCGTGGTCATCGGCGGCATGCTGATGGTGGCCATGACCACCACCGCGTTCTACCTGATCACCGTGTACGCGCCGACTTTCGGTAAAACCGTGTTGCACCTGAGCACCTCGGACGCCTTGCTGGTGACCTTGCTGGTCGCGATCTCGAACTTTTTCTGGCTGCCGATCGGCGGCACGTTAAGCGACCGCTTCGGCCGTAAACCCGTGCTGATTGCCATGACGGTGCTGACTGTCCTTACGGCTTATCCGGCATTGTCCTACGTGGTCAACGCACCAAGCTTTGCGCACATGCTGGAAACCCTGCTGTGGTTCTCGTTCCTGTATGGCATGTATAACGGCGCGATGATCCCGGCGTTGACTGAAATCATGCCGGTGGAAGTGCGTGTGGCGGGTTTCTCCCTGGCCTACAGCCTGGCGACAGCAGTGTTCGGTGGCTTCACGCCAGCGATCTCCACCTGGTTCATTCACATCACCGAAGACAAGGCTTCACCTGCGTATTGGATGATCTTCGCCGCGCTGTGTGCATTGTGTTCGACCCTGGCGTTGTATCGCCGCGCCAATACCCGCGGCCAAGTCATGCAGGAGGCTGCGCAATGAAGCCGCTGTTCAAGACCCTCGCTGCTGTCGTCCTCGGCACCCTGGCGCTATCAGCCCAGGCCGAACAACTCAAGGTCATGACCTCGGGCGGCTTCACCGCCGCGTATAAATTGCTCGGCCCGCAATACGCCGAGCAAAGCGGTGACACCCTCGACACCATCCTTGGCCCGTCCATGGGCAAGGCGCCGGAAGCGATTCCCAACCGCCTGGCCCGTGGCGAACAGGCCGATGTGGTGATCATGGTCGGCTATGCCCTGGATGAGTTGATCAAACAAGGCAAAGTCGATCCCGCGTCCCGCGTGGAGCTGGCCGACTCGCGGATTGGCCTGGTGGTGAAGGAAGGTGCGGCCAAACCTGTGATCAATACAGACGCCGAGTTGAAGGCCGTGCTGAGCAAAGCCAAATCGGTGGCCTATTCGGATAGCGCAAGCGGCGTTTATGTCGAGAAGGAATTGTTCAAGAAGCTCGGCATGCCGGCCAAGGGCACCATGATCCAACGCGTGCCGGTGGGCGAACAGGTGGCCAAGGGTGATTACGAGGTCGGCTTGCAACAAGTGGCGGAATTGTTGCCAGTCAAGGGCGTGACGTTCGTAGGCAAGATCCCGGAAGACGTGCAGTCCGTTACCCGTTTCGCCGCCGGTATTCCAGTGAACGCCAAACACCCTGAGCAGGCCAAGGCACTGTTGCAGTTCATGGCATCGCCCGAGGCCCAGCAGGAGGTGCAATCCACCGGCCTGGACTCGGTGTCACGCTGACCGGAACGGCATCTCCCGTACCAGTCGCTCCAACTCCAGCGCCGCCGGTGGCAACGTCCGCCCGCGGCGCTTGATCAAGCCCACATTGCGCAGCACCTGGGGCTCCACCAGCGGCACACTGACCAGAATCGGGTGAATGTGCGCCGGCATCGCAATCGACGGCACCATCGCCACTCCCAGCCCCGCCTCCACCAGCCCGATCATGGTGGTCACGTGGTGCGTCTCGCAGATACTCGGCTTTTTCACCCGCACCCCACGCAAGGCCTGGTCGAGCAGGAAGCGGTTGCCCGACGTCTTGTCCACCTCGATGTAGTCATGCTCATAGGCCTCGGTCCAGCTCACGCTGTCACGCCCAGCCAGAGGGTGATCACGCCGGCAGGCCAGCACGTAGCGCTCCTGCAGCAGCAACTCGAATTCCACCTCATCGGCCAGGCTACCGCTGAAACTCACGCCAAAGTCCGCCTCGCCGCTGGCCACCGCATTGCACACCTCGCCGGCACTGGCATCCAGCACCCGCAGGCGAATCTTCGGATACAGCTTGTGGAACTCGGAGATTACGTGGGGCATGAAGTAGTACGCGGTAGACGGCACGCAGGCGATGGTGACATTACCCATGCGCGTCGAGGCGACGTTGCTGATACCCATCAGCGCGATGTCGAGATCGTCGAGCATGCGCTCGACCTGGGGTAAAAATGCACGCCCGACCATGGTCAGGCTGACCCGTCGCGTGGTGCGTTCGAACAGCTTTACATCCAGCGCGGATTCGAGCTTTTCGATACGCCGACTGAGGGCCGGTTGCGAGATACGGATGGCCTCGGCAGCGCCACGAAAACTGCCCTTGTCCACCACGGCGCGGAAAGCTTGGAGGTCGTTGAGGTCGAAGTTGATGATCACGGGAGGCAGGCCAAAGGTGGTCGAGGTGGCGAGCATTATCGTATGGGAGCCGGTGGGACGCCATGTGTGCCTAGATGGTTTGCCGAGATCATCCTGTTACACATATGAAGTCATACATATCAGCAGGTTATCAGCCACCTACGGCAACGCGATCGCCAAAACGGGTCAATACTTTCGGCCTGACCTACACAACTGGAGACGTAGCAACTCATGGAAACCTACCCCTTCTGGATGGACGACGAGGCGCCGGGCATCGGCATCGATCAGTTGCTTCTTGCATCGCGCCAATGGTCGAGTAGGATTGAATCCCACTCACCCCAGGCGGATACACCCATGCGCTCAACCCAGCAAATGAGCATCACCTTGCCCCTTGAAATGGCGGCTCTGGTCAAAGCCAAGGTGGCTGCTGGCGAATATGCCAGCGAAAGTGAAGTGATTCGCGACGGCCTGCGGGCGTTGCTGGCGCGTGATCGTGCCATGGAGGATTGGCTCAGAGCCGAAGTCATCCCCGCAGCGACCGCCCTTGAGGCGAAGCCTGAGCTTGGGTTATCGCCAGAACAGGTCCGCGAACATATGGCCGCCAGACGTCAGCGCAAAGGCACAGGGGAAGCGTGAGCTACTCGGTAGTTTTTTCGCCCGAGGTCTTGGCGCAACTCGATGCCCTTGAAGACTACATCAGCGATGTCGGCTCCCCTCCTGTAGCGGCGCGTTTTATCGACAATCTTGTCAGCTACTGTGAAAGCCTTGCCCTGTTTCCCTTGCGTGGCATGCGCCGTGACGACCTGCTGAAAGACCTGCGCATCACTCACTTTCGTCGCAGCACCACTATTGCTTTCAGGGTGAAGCCTGACTTCAAAACGGTGTCGATAGTGGGGGTGTTTTACGGCGGGCAAGACTACACGGCGTTGTTGCACGCAGATCAGAACGAGCACCCGACAAGGGCTGAAAAGCCTGCTGAAAACTGATCAGCAGGCTTTTAGCGTTCAAACATCCTTTAATGAAGGGCCTGATAGCGCGTTCCAAGCCGCTGGTGCACCGAAAAACGCCTGGGCATTACTGTCCAACGTTTCCAAGTGATACCCGCCTTCCTGCACGATCACGCAGGGCAACCCCAGCGCACGGATGCGGGCTCCCAACCGCGCAAAGCCTTCCCGCGTCACCGCGACTTTGCTTTGTGGGTCCAGCTCATAGATATCGAAGCCCAGTGACAACACCAGCACATCCGCCGAGAAGTCCTTCACCGCTGCCAGGGCCTGCTCCAGGTTTTCAAAGAACACCGCTTCGCTGGCACCATGGGGCATCGGCAGGTTGAGGTTGTACCCCTCGCCGGCGCCGTTGCCTTTTTCCTCGCCAAAGCCTGCGACGCCAGGATAGAAGTTGGTCGGGTCGCCGTGGATCGACACATACAGCACGTCGTCGCGGTCGTAGAAAATTTCCTGGATGCCCTGGCCGTGATGCATATCGGTATCGAGCACCGCGACACGCTGGAAACCCTGGCGCAGCGCTTGCGCAGCCACGGCCGCATTGTTGATGTAACAGAAGCCACCGGCCGCGTCGAAGCGGGCGTGATGGCCCGGCGGCCGGCACAAGGCGTAGGCGGCAGGGGCGCCATCGAGGATTTCTCCCGCTGCGGCGATGGCGCTTTGGGCTGACCAATAAGCCGAGCGCCAGGTCAACTCACCGATGGGGCAACTGCCATCGGCCAGGTAGCGTGCCGCCTGGGCCAGGATGCCGCGCAAGGCATTGGGTTCACGCACGAAGATGTTGGACATGACTTCGTCGCCCCAGTCTTCGGGGATTTCTTTCCAGCGCTGGTGAGCTTCTTGAAGAAAAGCCAGGTAGTCGCCGCCGTGCACGGCGAACAACGGATCCATACCGTAATCAGTCGGTTGCTGGATATCGAAGCCCAGGGTTTGCGCAGCCAGCAGCAAGTTGCGCGCTCGCTCGGGAACCTCCTGGGGCGTGCGCATCTGGCCGCGGGAATAGTAGCTACGCGGGTGATGCAGGAGTTGTTCGGGGTGAAAAAACGTCTTCATGAGTTGCTCCTGGATAAACACAGAACCTGTGGGAGCTGGCTTGCCTGCGATGGCGGTGAATCAGGCAATACATTGCTCTCTGACAGTGCGCAATCGCAGGCAAGCCAGCTCCCACAGGGGTGCGGCGTCGGCCTTTAGAAATGAACATGCCCGGCGCGTTTCAAGACGGCGTTTAGCAAGACATCGGTACCCTGGCGCACATCGTCGGGCAAGACATCCTCGGCTTCGTTGTGGCTGAGGCCGCCGACGCAGGGGATGAAGATCATCGCGGTGGGGCAATAGCGCGCCAGGTGAATCGCATCGTGGCCGGCGCCGCTGACGATGGTCTGCTGGCTGTAGCCCAAGCCGTCCACCGCAGCCTGCACGCAAGCCACGCACTCGGCGTCGAACGGCGTAGCCGGGCTGATCCATTGAGGCGTGATGGTGACGCTCAGGCCACGGTTGTCCGCGATAGCCTGCAGGCGTGCACGCACTTGCTGCTCCATGGCGTCGATGTCGGCGTCGCGGTGATGGCGCAGGTCGACGGTAAAGTTGAGCAAGCCGGGGATGGTGTTGCGCGACGACTTGGCGATGCTCAGTTCACCCACAGTGGTAAGGCCCTGCGGGGCAAAATCGGCAGCGAGGTTTTCCAGGGCCTGGATCATTTTTGCCGCGCCGCACAGCGCATCTTTACGCAACGGCATCGGCGTGGTGCCAGCGTGCGCGGCCATGCCTTCGACCCGTACATCGAGCCAGCGAATCGCTTGACCACCGGTGACTACGCCGATGCTGTTGGCGTTGTCTTCCAGAATCGGGCCTTGCTCGATATGCGCTTCGAAATACGCATCCACTGCGCCACCCAACGGGCGCTCACCGTTGTAGCCGGTGGTGCGCAACGCCTCGTTCACGCTGATACCGTCTACATCAGCGGTTGCCAGTGCCATGTCCAGGGCAAGCGTGCCGGTGAACACTGCCGAGCCCAGCATCGCCGGGGTGAAACGGGCGCCCTCCTCGTTGGTCCACACTGCAATTTCCAACGGCTTGCGCGTCTGGATGCCGTGGTCGTCGAGGCTGCGGATGACCTCCAGGCCAGCCAACACGCCGTACACCCCATCGAAGCGTCCGCCTTCGGGCTGGGTATCCAGGTGGCTGCCCATCATCACCGGGGCGGCGTCATTGTCGGTGCCCGCGCGGCGGGCGAACAGGTTGCCGATGGCATCCACGCTCAACGTCAGGCCGGCTGCTTTACACCAGTGGCTGAACAGCTCACGACCGGCCTTGTCTTCAGCGCTCAACGCCAGGCGGCAGCTGCCACCGCGTGCGGTCGCGCCGATCTCGGCCATGTCCATCAGGCTACGCCACAGGCGCTCGCCATTAATCTTCAACATTGCTGACTCCCTCAACTGTGTGCCATTTCCAGGCGGTGGGCCGTGGCATGGCGGCGGGACAAGGCCAGTACGCACACCAACGAAACCGCCGCGATCACGCTGTAAAACACTGCCATCGGCCACCATTGGCCCAGGTATTGATGGGCCAGCCAGGTGCCGATCAACGGTGTCAGGCCGCCGGCCAGCGCGCCGCATACCTGGTAAGCCAGGGAGATCGCGGTGTAGCGCACACGGGTTTCAAACAGGCCGCTGACAAAACCTGCGATGACGGCGTAGAACGACGCCATGCACACCACCGCCAGGGCAATGCCGAGGATGATCAACGGTGCCTGAGCGCTGCTGACCAGGACGAACATCGGGTACGGCGAGGCCATTGCCAGCACGCACATGGCGCACAGAAACCGGGTAGCGCCGACCTTCTCCGCCACCCAGGCGGCCAGCGGCTGGACGCAGAACTGAATAATGGCGACGAAGAACAGGCACTCCAGAATCAACGAGCGCGGCAGGTTAAGTTGCTGAGTGCTGTAGGCAATCATGAAGGTGTTGGTGAAATACACGCCGGCAATCCCCAACGTATTGGCGCCAATGCACAACAACAGTGGACGCCAAGCGGTCTCCAGCACTTCCAGCACGGGGGCTTGGTCCTGCTTGATCGCTCGCGCTTTTTCCGCCAGAGCCTTGTCTTCGAGGAACTCCGGCGACTCGTTCACACCCAGGCGAATCGCGAGGCCGACGATCAACAGCAAAGCACTGGCCAGGAACGGCAGGCGCCAGCCCCAGCTGAGCAGGTCCTCTTCAGGTAAACGAGTGACGGCACTGAACGCCAGCAAGGAAAGAATCAAACCGGCCGGGCTGCCCAACTGCGCGAAGGATGCAAAGAAATTACGCCGCCCTTTCGGCGCGTGCTCGCCAGCCATCAACACCGCCCCACCCCACTCGCCGCCAACCGCAATACCCTGCACCACCCGCAACAGGATCAACAGCACCGGTGCGGCAGCGCCGATCTGGGCATAGGTCGGTAACAGGCCGATGCACACCGTGACCACGCCCATCATCACGAGGGTAATCACCAGGGATTTCTTGCGGCCGATGCGGTCGCCGATATGACCGAACACGATGCCGCCCAACGGCCGCGCAAAAAAGCCGACGGCGAAGGTGCCGAACGCGGCCATGGTGCTGAACAATTTATCGTCGGAGGGGAAGAACAGTTGACCGAACACCAGCGCTGCAGCGGTGGCATAGATGTAAAAGTCGTACCACTCGATCATGGTGCCGATAAAGGCGGCGGCCGCAGCACGGCGAGGCTGCGGCGAAGCGGAAGGCTTCATGGGGCTGGCTCCTTTGTTTATTTTTTTGGCAGGAGAAAGTCAAACCGGTGCGCTCTGGTGGCGCTCGTTAAACCCGATTTTTCGGCCAGGGACTATGATTAGTCAATTTTCTATTTATTATCTTGATTATAAGAACTACTTATTATCGAGCGCCGCCATGCCCGAATTCCGCCGCGATATTCACCCTCTGCTCAATGACCGCCTGGACTGGAACCTGCTGCGCACCTTCCGCGTGATCGGCCAGGAACTGAGCATCAGCCGCGCCGCCGCCCGCCTGCATCTGACGCAACCGGCCATCAGCCAGGCGCTGAAGCGCCTGGAAGAACAGCTGGATTGCCAGCTCATCCTGCGCCGAGGCCCGCGCTTCGTGCTCACCGAAGCCGGTGAGCAGATCTTCGCCATTGCCGGAGAGATGTACGGCCAGGTCTCGCAGATGAGCAACGCCCTGCAAAAGCCGGGTGATGAAGTGATCGGCAAAGTGCGCTTGCTGATGATCAGCCGGATTAATTCCGACACTTTCGATGACTTTCTCGCGGGTTTTCATCGCGAACATCCACGGGTCGATCTGGAAGTCGAAGTGATGCGCAGCTCCGACATTGTCGCCGCGCTGCTGGAAAAAACCGCGACCCTGGGGCTCAGCCTCAATCGCCGGCCACAACCGCGCCTGGAACAGCATCTGTTTCTGCGTCAGCGTTATGCGTTCTTTTGTGGAAAACACCACCCATTGTTCGGACGCACAGGGTTAGTCGAAGGGGATCTGCAATCGGAGAATTTCGTGAGTTTTACCAGCGACCAGATTGGCGGCATGTTGTCGCCGCTGACTATTTTCCGTGATCAGCAAGGGTTTGGCGGGCGGATCGTGGCGTCATCCTCCAGCCTGGAAGAAGTGCGGCGATTGGTCATTGCCGGGTTTGGCTTGGGCTGCTTACCCACTCATGTGGTGGCGGACGATGTGGAGCGCGGGCTGCTGTGGCGGTTGCCGCCGGATGAGGGGATTGCGGATGTGGATATTCATCTGTTGTGGAACCGGGAGCAGAAGTTGAGTCGGGCGGAGGGGGTGTTTATTGAGTGCCTTCTGGAACGGTTGGCCGAAAAATGATTGCTCACATCGATAGCACTGATGATTACTATCGAAACGAGCGCCTGAACGATTGCCGACACTGATTCCTATAATCGCCCCACATTCCCTCCTCGCCTGGCTTCAGGCGACATTCCTCCCGGAACCCAATCCCATGCCAAGCGCGAGCCAGGCCCCTAGCGGGCATCCTGAACATAATCAACAAAGCGTCAAACAGCAGTGGTTGGCGATTCTTTCGGTCGCCGTGGGTGCCTTTGCCCTGGTGACCAGTGAGTTCCTACCGGTGGGCGTACTCAACGACGTCGCCAGCGATCTGGGCATCAGTGCCGGTCACGCCGGATTGATGGTGACATTGCCCGGCATCATGGCTGCCCTCGCCGCGCCGTTTCTGTCGGTCAGCATTGGCGCCATGGACCGTCGTTACTTGCTGATCGGCCTGACATTGGTGATGATCATCGCCAACTTGGTGGTGGCCTTCGCTAATGATTTCAGCCTGCTGCTGTTCGGCCGCGTATTGCTCGGCATCAGCATCGGCGGCTTCTGGGCCACGGCCATTGCCCTCAGCGGGCGGCTGGCGCCCAAGGGCGTGGGCGTAGCAAAGGCCACCTCGATCATCATGATGGGCGTGACCCTGGCCACCGTTCTGGGCGTGCCTGTGGGTACCTGGCTCAGCGGCCTGATGGGCTGGCGGATGACCTTCCTGGTCACGGCGTTGGTGGGCATTCCGGTGCTGTTGGCGCAAATCTTCCTGCTGCCGCGACTCACTCCTGAGAAAGCCATTCAGATCCGTGACCTGCCAGCTTTGTTTATCAACCCACAAGCACGGGTCGGGTTGATCGCCGTACTGCTGATCGGCCTGGCGCACTTTGCTGCGTATACCTATGTCGCGCCGTTCTTTAAACACAGCTCCGGCTTCGACGGGCCAACGATTGGCTCATTGTTGCTGCTGTATGGCGTGGCGGGCGTGCTGGGCAATGTGTTCGCCGGCTTCGCCGCCAACCGCAGCGTACGCAACACCCTGCTGCTGGTCGCGCTGATGATCGGTACCAGCACTGCACTGTTCCCCTACTTCGCCACCGGTATGACAGGCGCCGTGGTGCTGATCGCGCTCTGGGGCTTTGCCTTTGGGGCTTTCCCGGCCTGCGCCAGCATCTGGATGTTCGTGGTGGCGCCCAAGGATGTGGAACGAGGCATGCCGCTGTTCGTGGCGCTGTTTCAGGTGATCATCGCCCTGGGTTCATTCTTTGGCGGGCGGATCGTCGACCAAATGGGCAGTTCGGTGTTGTTGAGCCTGGCTACGGTGTTGGTGGGGTTCGGGTTTGCGACCGTGCTGGTGTTGGGGCGCAAGGTGAGTAATAGCCTGGTGGCGCAGCCTGCCTGACCGGGTTGTAGGCGCAAAAAAGCCTGCTGAGCGTTGAGTTCAGCAGGCTTTTTTCGTTTCGGGAGCAGGTATTTATTTGGCCGTGGGGAAATCACGCTCCAAGACAGCGTCCACCAAGGCTTGCGCGTTCTCAATCAATTGAGCCAGGGCCATGATCACGGGCGACTGCGTGCTGACTGGATCTTCGGCGCATTGGTAGGCGGATTGAAGGGCGGATGAGAGGGTTTCGGTGGCGTTTATAAGGGTTTCTTCGGTGCCGACATCATCGGCTACGCAAAAGATTTTGCGTGCATGCCCTTCGGTAGAATCAGCGGTGATCTTATTCATGATGTAACCCCAGCCAACGCAACCCTGCACGAAAACTGCCGAACCTGCACAACGTAAGTACCTGTTTCGGAAAAGCTTGGTAACCAGAACCCCACCAGGAACCTTGTGTGCATAAGCCTGCAAGCTAGCCTCAAAAGGTCGCCGCGGTGGCGACATACTGTCAAGGGTGCTGATATGCCAACGAGATATCGCGATGCGGTCACTGGTGAATACGTAACAGAGCAAGAGGCGAAGAGAAGACCAAGGGAAACGGTGAAGGAAACCGATAAAAAGCGCCCGGCAAAGCCGACGGCCAAGAAGTAGGATTAACAGATGAGAGCGACTGCCGTATGTCCAGACAGACTTGCCAATGAAACCCGACTGCTCCAATGTAATGACCAACGTCATTACACAAGGAGCTATCTCTTGGCATCTATCAACATCCGTATCGATGACGACCTGAAAGCTCGTGCCTACCTAGAGCTGGAGAAACTCGGTGTCACACCTTCTGAACTGATACGTCAGGCGTTGCAATATGTTGCCGAACGCGGCCAGTTGCCATTTAAGCCTGTGCTGATGACTGAAGAGGATGAAGCCTTGATGGCGACCGTACGTGAGCGTCTTGCATCGCCTCAACGCGTAAGGGTTTCTTTGGATGACCTATAGCCTTGATTTTGATGCGCGTGCATTGAAGGAATGGCAGAAACTCGGCGACACCCTCCGTCAGCAACTCAAGAAGAAGCTGGTCGAAGTCCTGAACAACCCACGTATTGAGGCTAACCGCCTACATGGGCTGCCTGACTGCTACAAGATCAAACTGCATAGCAGCGGATACAGGCTGGTGTATCAAGTGATAGATCAGGAAGTTACGGTGTTCGTGGTCGCCGTCGATAAACGTGAACGAGATCAGGCTTATCGCAAAGCGTCTGAGCGCCTTGTTCAGCGTTAGGCAGGACTACAACAATTCCCTGAAGCAGCCGTTAATAAAGGCTGAAAACGAAAAAGCCCCGCAGTTTATTCAGCTACGGGGCTTTTTCTATGTAATGGCGGAGAGATAGGGAAAATACGCCACCTTCTCTACAGCCCTTATACCCCCAGCCCTACGCGGATTCCGCTTCATTTTGGTACAAAATACTGGTACAAAACAGTATCTCCACCGAAAAAGGCGTGCCCTAGCATGGCAGCGGACAATCTTATCCTCAAAGCGGGCACATGGCACGCCAGATTCGTCATCCCAGAGGACCTACGAGAATATTTCGGGAAGAGTCAGTTTTCCCAATCCTTGAAGACTGGCTCCAAAGCCGATGCTCAAAATCTCAAAATCCCTCACATCAAGCGGTGGAAAGCTGAGATAGAAACGAAGCGAAAATTGCTGCGTGACGAAAGCGGTGATTTAAAGCTGAATATGGATTTTGAAGAGGTTAAAGAAGTAGCCGTGTCGTACATGGCTACAAAGGCGGAAAAAGAAAAGGATTATTTAGCCAAACTGGTAAACGACCTGATCGGCAATGGCGCTGAATTTGGCGAAACCGAATTAGTAATGAAAAGGGATGAACAAAAAGAAAGGGTTATGCACCTTCATATTCAAGGCTATATTTCTGATCAGGAATATGAAGACCTTATAGAAGAGTTTGATGTCTGGTACGTCAAACACAGCATGATCATTGAAAAGGAAGGTAAGTTAGGATTTGAAACCATCGTCGCCGCAGTAAAGTACTTAAACAGATTAACCACTCAGCTTGATTTAAAAATGCTTATGGGAGAACTTTCCGAAACAGATGAGTTCACCATTACAGAGCGAAAGGATGTGGTGGAATCCGCTAAACATTATGAAGCTCACGCACCAGAAACGCCCTTCACCAAAGCAAACCTAGAAAAGTTTTCAGATTATCAAAAGAAGATTCGGAAAGTCATTGACAAGACAGTAGACATGCAAGTTAGCCGCTTGGAGAAGATTAACGATTGGCTAAAAAAAGAAAAATTGCCGTTGGAACATAAAAGCGTGCGTCTCTATCTTGAATCGCAAACATCCCTTTCACCTAAAACAAAGAAACAATACGTTTTGGCAGGCAATACATTTTACAAATGGGGAATGAATAACCTTACACGTTTCGAAGCTAAATATCAGAATATTAAACCCCCATTCCAAAACCACGAATTCCCTACATCACGTAAAGGTAAAGCTCAAGTAGAAGCAGAGCGTAAAAATTACACGGTTAAACAAGCCGAAGAAATTTATGCCAAAGCTAAAGAAGTTAAAGGCAAAAACCGGCAACACTTGATGGATGCGATTCGCATTGGTGCTTTCACAGGCATGAGAATTGAAGAAATATGCCAGCTAGAAATTCAACGAGATTTGGTGGATGACGAAGGTGTTTACTGTATTTCTTTGGATGATGGTAAAAACCGTTCCTCAATTCGTAAGGTGCCGATCCATCCTGATTTACTCCCAATCATTAAGCGTATGAAAGAAAACTCCAAGGATGGGTTCTTGGTGCCCTCCCCGGCTGGAAACAAGTATGGAATTAGGTCAGATTTTTTGAGCAAGGCTTTTGGGCGATTGAAAACTTCGATGGGTTTCAACGAACAGTACGTTTTTCACAGCTTTCGTGGCACGGTAATTACACAACTCCAACGCGCTGGCGTTGCAGAATTGACCGTCAAATGTATTGTTGGGCATGAAACTGGTGAAGTGACATGGGACATCTACAGTGATGGTGCGTCTCCAGAACAGAAATTTGAGGCGATAAAAAAGTTGAAATATGACTTTGCTGACTAGGTAGAGGATCTTCTATTCATCACTACCCAAAACCCCGCTACCACTGGCTCCGTTCAGCCCACGTCTCAGTATTCAAAAAGACCGGGCTGAAGCGCCTTTTTTTGTTTTTCGAAACCCTGCATCTACTCATCACACCCGGTAGGCAAATATCCCCGCGCAGCGGAATGCGTCAAATGCTAGATTCTCGAATCGCCCGAGGACTTCTACCAACATGCTCATGCAGTTCCTGACCAGCCTCTTGCCTTCCCTGACGCCCGATAACACCAAGATCCATTTGGCACAGCACAACGGGATCGAACACCCAATGGACGTGTACCTGGCTGGTGACTTTGATGAGTGGCAGTCGTGGCAGTCAAGGAAGAATTTCGAGTGCCGATACGTCATCGGCCTTGTTGAGATCCCAGAGTCCAAGAAATGGCTCCTAGCTGGGATCTACGATTCGTTGAAGGTGAAGGAGGCACGCCAAGGCAAGCTCAATCGTGACTACGTTTACGAATACCGCCGTGTGCCAGAGTTCGAAGAGCTGGCGGGACGTTTGGTCTTGGAGTACAAAAAACCAAGGGCCAACTACCTGTACCTCAAGACATGCATACCCACGATGATGCTGTCCGAAATCTTAGAAAAGAAAATGACCGTGGGGGGATTCCCCGGTTTCAAGGATGTAGACATTAGCTTTCAAGAACTGAAAACCATTGCCAGGGAAGGGATCGTGTCGTGGCAGACTGCTTTGAGCAGCGTTTCAGGGGTCTACCTGATATCCGACCGCACCGAGGGTGAACACCAGCTCTATGTAGGCTCTGCTACGGGCACAGGTGGCTTGTGGGATCGCTGGGTAACGTACTCAAAGAATGGGCATGGCGGTAACGCCCGCATACGTGACCTTCACCTGAAACGTGGTGAGTCGTTTTCTGAAAATTTCAGATTCAGCATCTTAGAAATTGCCGATAAGCACACCGGCGTCGAAGAGATGAAGCTAAAGGAAATTCATTGGAAACAGAGGCTTTTGACTCGTGACAGTGGATTGAATGCCAATTAATTATTACCTTTAGAATCGTCAATCTACGACTTCAAGTGAGACCTATGCACCCACTATCAGAAGAAGCAGAAGCACTCCAGAACATTCTTGTCTCACAGGCGACAGGAGGAAACGAGGACGATACGTCTTACGTCATGCTTCGCCGCGCAATTTTGGATGATCCAACCCTCAACACATTGGCGCCGCGCCTGCTCAACACTTGCAGGAGCCTTGGGCAATTCTGGCAGTTTATAAAGAACAAATACGGAACATATGCTGAGCGCAGAGCGTATCTATGGGATGAATTTCGTCCACTTCTTGATTTTGTAGAGAAAGGCGGTTTTTCACCCGCAGACCACGTTGTATCTGGCGCTATCGACAGGTTTGACTCGGAGCATGTTAGGAACGCGTGGACTAAATCTCTTGAGCGACGCACTACTGATCCAGAGGGCGCTATTACAATGGCTCGCACTCTTCTCGAGTCTGTATGCAAACATATTCTTGATGATGCAGGATCGAAATACGAGGACAGTCCCGACTTAAACAAACTATATAGGCAGACAGCTGAGCTGCTGAACCTTGCACCATCTCAACACACTGAACAGGTTTTCAAACAAATTCTTGGAGGATGCACAGCGGTGGTGGAAGGTTTAGGAGCCCTACGGAATCGACTCAGTGATTCCCACGGCAAAGGGAAAACTGGTATTAAACCCGCACCACGCCATGCAGAACTGGCAGTAAATCTGGCGGGCTCTCTCGCTCTATATCTTCTAGGCACCTGGGAAGTCAGATTAGCAACTGAAGAGGACAATTAAAAACCTGTGTCTTCCACCCGCAATTCATACTGCGGTAAGATAGGATAAAAAACCACTCCAATCATGAGCTTTATACTTTTCCAACATGGCTTTGTTTAAATTTATTTGTGACAATTTCCAGGAAATGGAATGAGACCAAAATACCTCTTCAAGTATTTGCTGTGCTGTAAAGTACCTAAACTCATTAACTGTATAATTATAGACTAGATAAATTCGAGTGGGATTGGCCTCTAGAACCTCCTTTTTGAAACCACGCTGATTTACCCAATTGGCCCCGCTTTTTATCTGAATCTCGAAATACTTACCGTTTGCACCAACAATACCGTCAATCCCTTTATCATCGACAAGGGAAGGATAGACGTCAAAACCAGCCTCAATAAGCTTAGCCCACACCAAAAATTCATTTCGTTTGCCAATGGACATTTTACTCACGAATCCCCCCTTTGAGACTGCCAAGCAGCCTCGACGTGTAATACGATAAATTATAAGATTGAATACGGTTACAAAGTGCTAGATGCCTGTACCCCTTTCACTATACCTTTATTTGTTTCCGGCTGATTACGGCACCTTTCAGGAACAGCCATATCATTTTTTCCGTCAACAACCTCTCCCTTCAGCCCATTTGCTGAAGCTCGCCCATACTGAACCCCTATGTCATAACACGACGTTGGAAGTGCTTTCTTGCTGCTTAATCGTGCAAGCCGCTCTTCCCATATCTGCTGGGATCTTTGAACGTCATAAGCTGTATAGCCCACTACTCCAGCAATAGCACAACCAGCAAAAACACCAGCTATGACTCTGCTGTTTAACTGTTTTTTATATAACGTGAAAGAAGTTTTTGTGTTTTCTAAATTTGTGCATATACGGTAATACGCGTAAGCCAAAGCAATAACCAACGTTACGCCAAGCGAATAGTACTTCGCGAACGAAACCGTTTGCGTAAACCAGAAAAATAGATATACCGGAACGAATAAGCAAAGCGAAGCTGCAACCGCATAGCCAATGCACTGTAAAATAATTGCGATTCCTTCCTTCATCCCGCGCGTCCCCGCCTCCTTGAATTAGCTCATAAAGCTATCGAATCGCCATCATTAGATCAACCAGTAGATTTCTTCATGGTAAATTGCTGCTTGCCCTCCCCCCTCCAAGTTGAAGCGTATGCAACCACCTAAGAAATACCTGATAGTGAAAGCAGGGCAAGAAGGAGCCAACGACCTCTTCCCTATGAAAGAGTGGTGCAGGCAGAACCCAACTGAAGCCCCTCCAATGAATCCTAATGAAGCTAACTCACAGCAGCTTCGCAAAGGGTTTGCCCGCATGGGTTGGGTCATAGAAGAAACCGAGACACAGGTTTTGATTCTTCACCCAGGAACGCCGCAAACGGCACTTAAAGACCTAGAAGACGAAGAGCTAGAGCAGGAAGGTGGTGAAACGCCTGATGATGCTCGGGGCAGCGTCTTTGAGCTGGAATGGCAGTTGCGAGACTTCATTGCCCATAACATCGAATCACTGTCTGTTGATGGTAAAAGCTTGCGCCTATACGTCGATGACCAAGGACGAGACGGGGTTGAATACCCCACTGGCGTTGGCCCTATAGACATTCTGGCAATAGACAGCGACGGCGCCTATGTCGTCTTTGAGCTGAAACGCGGTCGCGCAGCCGACAAAGCCATAGGCCAGATAAGCCGGTACATGGGCTGGCTGATTACGAACAAGGAAGAAGGAGCGAAGGTGAAGGGAGTCATTGTCGCAAAGGACATTAGCCAGAATTTGCGTCATGCCGTGGTAGCTGTGCCGAACGTCTCGCTTTTCGAGTATCACATCAGCTTCACATTGAACGAGGTCAAAGCCGCCAATTTCAGGGGTTGATGAAAACCAGCTCTACCAACCGAACACAGATCAGCGTCTATGCTGCACTCATCCCTTCGGCCCGAGGTGTTATGGATGCGCCTGCTCTCTGCCATTTTGATAGCTCTGGTACTTGTAGGCTGCGATAAGCCCCCTACGCTCGAGCAAGGAATGTCTCTGTACACGCAGAGCCAATTTGGCCCAGCCGTATCCGCCCTTCTGCCTTATGCCGATAAAGGTGACTACCGTGCGCAGCTCGTCTTGGGCATGGCATACCTCCAAAAGGATCTAAAGAATGATGCCAAATCAGCCCATTACTTCAAGCTAGCTGCTGACCAGGGCGACGTTGATGCAATGTATTTCCTTGGAAGAGCTTACCTAGATGGAAATGGCGTGCCTCAAAACAAGCCACTAGGTGAAAGCTATCTAATCAGAGCCAGTGAAGCAGGCTCAATTGCAGCCTTTCGAGATTTAGGGAATATGCATGCAGATTCCTACAGAGACAGTAATTCTTCTGTTGAAGCGCTCAAAGCAATTCACTTCTACGAAAAAGCGTTTTTGTTGGGAGAAGGTAATGCCGCACTTATGATTTCTACAACGTACGGCAGCGGATCGATCAGTAATAGATATCTAGCATCGGTATGGGATGGGGTATTTCAATTAACTAAAACAAGCCAAAAGACATCCGATGCTTTTCGATTCTTGCCTGCAGATCAGAAAGACAAGGCTATGATGGATTCTTACGCCTTGTATTCAAAATACTCATCAATGAAACCGGTAAAAAGCTTTCTAGATGAGGTCAGAAAATATAGAAAGCCCGTCGAATGATTTTCGTCACGGTCTTAGAAGCCAGCACCTGAAGGTGGTGCTGAACCAGCCACTTCTTTTGAAAGGGATTTGTGCGTGTATGTCAGGCAAAGGTACTTGACGTTCCCACACGGGGCCTCAAGCGTGATAGCGGAATCCGGCTTGTTCCAGCTCAGCGTGGTAGCCTTGATTTCTTGCCCTAGACCGTTGGTTGCTGTTGAAACGACTGATTTGCCAGCTCCCCATTTTTGAGTAAGACCCGACTCAGCTATCGGATAATTTCTACGGTCAGCCATGACCATAATCATGTAAAGACGAAGCTCGCCGCTTTTGTCTTTGTCGAAGTGATAGTCACCAATTGCAGGGCCGTAGATTTGCCCAAATGGATCATCACCAACGCGGTGACACACCAGCTTCCTTATCTCTGGTCACACCACCCGGCCTTGCCGTCAGGAGTCAGTCTCCCATTGATAACAGGAAGGGCCTGAAACTCAGTGAGCTTCATTCCTAACACAGCACCATTGAAGTCAAATTCTTGAGCTTGAGAGGCAGCGCAGAAAAAAATCCATAGAAAAGCCGCTGTGGCCTTGTTCATCCTTGTCGTCCCCCTGTTCAAACGCAATGAGAATGGGATAGTACACTCAATCACGCCATCATAGATTTAGGCAGAAGGAGAACAGGTGAAGCACATGCCGCCGTTGCGGCGGCATGATAGCTGGTGTTACTTGCTCAACCACGATTCAACGGTGTCAGCACCGAACTCGCTCTTCCATTCTTTCAACTGACGGTGGTTTCCACCTTTGGTTTCGATTGTTTCGCCAGTGTGCGGGTTCTTGTAAACCTTTACCACGCGCTCGCGGCGGGTTGCTTTGGCAGCTACAGGAGCAGCAGCACCTTTGCGGTTAAGTGAAGCTGGATCGAGGATTGCGATCACGTCACGCAGGCTTTTGCCATATTGACCTAGCAGATTGCGCAGCTTCTCTTCAAATTTTATTTCTTCAGCCAAACCAGCGTCACCTTTCAAGGCTTCCAGTTGGGCCATTTGTTCTGCAAGGTGTTTTTCAAGCTGACGGAATTCTGCAAGCTTAGACATCGTGCGTTACCTTTAAATTGGTTGTGACTTAATCATACATGAAATTAATTAAATCTGAAAAGTGGTCAATCCATCTTCACAAGAAAAGGTTTGGATTTGGCTACAAGTTCAAATTTCTTTGCCTTTTCATTCCAAAGCACAACCCCGTCATTTTGCATCATGTCCGGGCTACCAGCTTTGTAGTAACGCAGATCACTCATGAAAATCGCATTGCTACTGGCTTTGTGGGCAACCCCACCATTAGCTGGGGCAAGCGCGTCCGACTCGCTTGGGAATTGCATTGGGGCTTTGTAGACCTTCCCATCATTCACATCGACGAAGACCGTGGCTTGGCAGCCAGTTCCGCAACCATAAGTAGCAACCACAAAGTGCCCTGCAAAATCGGCTTTCTTGCCAACTGTGCCTTCAATGGATTCTTTGATACGCCACTGCCCTGCCAGAGCTTTGTTACTCGACCAATCGACCTTTGCCAGAGCCTTGTTGGAAACCGTAGAAGCTGGGTATTTCTCAAAGCTGAATCGGTCATCTGCATGGCTTGCAGAAGCTACGCACATGACAAGAGTTACAGCAGTCAAAATCCTTTTCATTTGAATCACTCGTTGTATGTTTGAGGCCAAACCATAGCTCCAGTCTTGAGTATCAATCAAGATCAATCAGAGAAATATTTTAGTGCCTACAAAACCCGGCCGATATTACTTAAAAATTGCTTTTCCCTGCAATGCCTAACAGTTCCTCTAAACACAGCTTCCCTGCCTTTATTTCGCGTAGCGAATGCCTTCTAAAAATCAAATGGTAGAATCACTCATATAACAACCTGAATTTAAATGGCAATAGCTAAACGAAAATCATACAAAGAAAAAAAGGAGTACATCGACAACAGTAAAGAGAAGCTCGAGGGATTCCTTGCGGATAAGGTCGATAGCATCCACGCAATGCTCAAGTCTGAAAATCCAGACGTGCCGGTGTGGAATTCGCCGTGCTTCAAAATCCGATACCTGAATCCCATGTCAGGAACAGTCTACAACCTCGAAAACTCCATGCTTCTGTCCATGCTAGGGAAAGAGAAAGGCTTTGAACTGCCCTACTACCTCACAGCGAAACAGGGCTACGACGCTGGCCTGTCAAACAAGGGCGAGAAGGGAGACTTCGTTGTTCACCACTTCGGCATGCAGATCGGCTTTGTAAAAGACGGCGAAAAGCCAGGTACTGGGGGTAACGATGACCAGGAGCCCAATGGGGAAGGCAAAGCCATCTATAGACGTGCTTCAAAGCTATCCCCTGTCTTCAACCTGCAGCAATTTACAGGCGAGCTACCCGAGAAGATAAAAGCGCAGATGGCGCAACGCGCCAAGATCCCAACACCAGCCGAAGTACAGACGGTGCTTCAGTCAGTCATGGATACGATGCCCACACCGCTCAAAAGGCACGCAGGGGCGGAACACAGCAATTACTTCTCACCAATTGAAGACACCATCTACATGGCCCCGTCTGGCTACTTCAAGAGCGACCTCCACGAGCTATCGACGCTTCTCCACGAAGTCAGCCACTCATACGGCGTAGTAAGCCGCAAGAACCGTGAAAGCCTCGCAAAATATGCAGAAAGCGATGAACACCGAGCTTATGAAGAATTGGTAGCAAATCTCTCAGCACAAGGTGTCATCAAGCACCTGAACTTCAACCTCACAGACGGTATGCGCGAACAGTTAGACGATGCCTTTTTCAAGAACCACCAGACCTACGATGTGGGTTGGGCTCTCAAGGGCTTGAGGGACAAACCTGACCAGGTATTCAAAGCTGCCGCAGACGCAGACCGCACAGCGAACGAGATTATCTACAAGCTTGAGAATGACCTTAAAGCAAAGTACGAACTCGACCCCACCCTACCCGTCTCTGACTTCATCAAACAGCGCCTATCTCGCTCTGAAGTGGATTCCACGCCACAGGTGAAGCCGCCGACCATCAGCAGCCACGACATCCAGGTAGAGACTGCCACACCCATACAACAAAAAAAGAGGACATTGAAAATATGAATAATTTCGAGAAAACCAGAAAACAAGCTTTTGAAGATCTAATCGATGGAGACGTAGAGCTGATAGATCTTTACGAGCAAGGAATGCTTACGGAGGAATGCTTTGTGGAGGAATCCACAAATGAACCGTATAAAGAAATTCCGCCAGAAAGGATTTACTAAGAAAATAAAATGTGATTTTAGAAAATAAACAGGAAGAAATTCCTGTTTTTTTTGATTTTGATATCCGCAAATCAGTAAATGAAAGGTTTTGATATCCCTTCAGTCTAAAAACCATGGATCAATCATTTTACTGAAGCCAAAAATTAATTCATGATCCACCACGTTATTAAGCACTTCACAAACACTTATGAAGCACCTCATAAGTATTTCATAACTATTTATGAAATATTTCACACTAACGGCTTGTTTTCTTTTTTCAAATGTTATTATTTTAAAAACAAACCAAAACCAAAGGAATTTAATCATGAACCAACCAGCTAAAATTTTGGCCTTAATCAGTCATAAAAGCATTACTAAAACCACGACCATTTCAAATCTCAGCCACTCCTTGGCGCTTCAAGGTTATCGCACGCTGATTATCGACACTGATGGCGTTCCAGCTATTCAAATGCATATCGAGCAGAACAAAGAAGTAACAGAAAAACGCATTATCAAAAACAAAGCCAAGGTGGAATTGCTTAAAAATAAAGGTAGAGCTATAAACCAGTCCTTGCTGGATCAACTTGAGTACGATGAATTCGCACTTGAAAACCGTCCTATCGTTATTGCCCGCAGCCTTTATGAGCTGGACGCACAATTTGATGTAATCAAACGTGACTACGCTCACTTTGACTTTATTATTGTAGATGTCCCAGCCAAGGTTCTCGACTCGAAAAACAACCCAATCAAGGAAATTAAAAGGCTTATCAGCTTTAGTGACTTGGTGATTACACCTTACAAGGGCGACACGCAGAACGCAGTGACTGCCGTTACCGTGTCGGGAATCATTGAGGATTTGAAATACGACGCTGTGAGCCTAGGCGGAAAATTCACCACAAAGGTACGCTCTCTGTTGGCTTTCGATCCAGCACGCATCAAGGCAAACTCCAAAGAGGTCAGCGCTAACCTCACCTTGACGGATACATCCACGACTGCAGCAAGACTTGCCCGTAATGCAGAACGTAAAGCCTTGAAGGAAATCGACCGTAAGAACCAAATTGATGCAGACATTAGGGCATTCGGTGATGCGTTTGGTGAACACCAGAAGCCGTTGGAAGCACCTTTGATTTTCCGCTCGATATACCCTAACCAATTCAACAAAGGGCAGACCATTTATAACGCCACGACTGAATCGGCCAAAATTGCCCAAGCTGAATTCAATCTTGTGGTGAAAGCGATTCTTGAAGCCATTGATGAAACATCAGTGGTCGCCACTGCCCAAAACGAATCAATCACAAACTAACTAACAAACTAAAAGGAGATAACAATCATGACATTTGACTTACAAGCAGCAAAAGCCCGTGCAGAAGCTAAAAGAGCGGAAGCACCTACTACACCACCAGAATCTGAAATCACTTTGGTAGAGATAGCTTCAAAATCACCAGAACAGATTCAAGCAGAGATCGAGCAAGCAGCCGCTGAAAAAGCTATCCACGATCAAAAGGTATTGGCTTTCAAAATCGACCAAGCTTTGAAGGAACACAAAGCCCTGCCAGAAGGCAACAAATTGAGCGTTCGCAGCTTTGCGTTCACAGACAAGACCGATAGCGCTATCAAGGCTTTCGAGTCCATCACCAACAACAAGCGCTATGGCAAAGGGTACGTGAGCAGTTCAGTCAGCGTTGACGTTGAGCGCATGTGCATTCTGCGCTTGAAGGCTCTGACAGACCCTGTTCTGAAATCCTACCTGGATGACGTAGACGCAGAATTCAGACGCACCATCGACTGATAGAGACTCAAAAAACCCAAGCCCCTTAACCGGGGTTTTTTTTCGCCTGGAGGTTCATAATCACCGATCTGAACTCTGATCTACATCATAAGCACTTCCTAAACACTTATGAAACAGTTCTGACGTGGTTAATAAATCCTTATGAACCATTTCACATGCGTTTCATCAACAGCTCAGAACCAGCTCATAGCCATTTGCTCAATGCTTATGAAGAGCCTCATAGGGGTTTCACATCTACTTCATAAATGCATCAGAAACAGATTTTAGCGTTTACCGCTACCGTAACTCCCAGGTAGCCGCGCCCAGGAATCAAGCATGTCTATTTTCTTGGGGCTCTTCTTACCCTTCTCGACCGGCTTGGTGTCGTGGACTAGCTTTTTCGCGGGCAAAGCAATCTTGAATTTCCTTGCCGCGAACTCTTCAAGACTTACCTTCCAGCTCATGCGCTCGTTCGGCGGATTCCCACTACGAGCAAAGACAGCTCCGTTCGGTCCCATCTTGCTCAACAACCCAAGCCGTTCACAAACCCAACCTGACACGAACAATTTGTAGTCGCGGGTATCGAAGACCTCAACCAAAGCTACGAATAGCGTGTAGTCACGGTGCTTGGTCGCGTGGTCAATGCAGTGCGCTATTGCCTGACTGTACAAACTAGATAGCAGGATCTTCTTCTCATCCAGCAAAGGGCGAAGCTCGTTTTTGTTGAGTGTCACCAACAGCTTGTACGACTCCTTCATCACTCACCCTCTCCTTTTCAACCGTGGAAACCGCCTATTAGCGCTCAAGCATAGGCGCTCTGTGTTGAATTCTGGTCTTTTTTGCGTGGCATTGCCCTGCCAATTTCAACACAGGACGTGTGTGGAAGCCTCACCAAGCCGTATCCAACCCGTAAAAACCCAATAATTTAAGAAATGCTTAATAAATATTTCATAACCACTTATTAAGTAATTCATATCCACTCCATAAACATTTAATAAATAATTATGAATATTTTCGCTAATGGCAAATAAGGAAAAACCAGAATGGTATAATTAGACTAAACAAACCATTGCCACTATGAACAACTCACATGAATTGATTTTACCTAACCAAGCCCGATTAATACTACCTGACCAGAAATTGATTATCCCCAATGAACAAGTGTTGATTCTGTCTAAAACGCCGATAAATGCATTGTTGGATTTTTACTGTACTTCCCTACCAACGAGCGCACTCAATAAATTATCAACGTGCAGAACCAGATAAATCTCTCATCTACGGCAAAGCCGTAATGCACCTCGAAAAATCATCCCCCAATAAAAAAGCCACTGAAGAGTGGCCTTTTCATATCCAAACATTTGTATTCATGCTGTTCTTCTACTGTCGTTGCGTAAGCTTCTATTCTTCATCAGCACCAAAGTGAACATTCCAACCAGGAGAGTAATCGGCCAGATTATTGTAAACGCAAACATAGAGCCGAACATTGCTGATGGATCGCTCAAGGAGAATTCTGCACGAGCATGGACAATTTCGCTTGTGTAATAACCATGGAGAAGGTACGTCACGGCAGAAAGCTCGCCAGTGAAATCCCAAAACCTAATACCGAAGAAGAAGACAACCATTGATCTGTAAATGAACACCCAAACAATGACACTCATGATGAGCTTAAACGTCTTGATGCGCTTGTCCCACACGTCAGGATTGAAGTAGTTAGGCTTGTAGTCCATCTGGTTGATCAGATAGAAAACAGGTAACGTCACGTAGAAGAAGATCATCGGCCCGAGACGAATCAGCGTAAGGTGATCATCGAAATAGGTAGAGTTTATTTTAGCCATGCCGCTATAAAGCAAACCATTGAGCAACGGTAAAAAACCAATGACAGCATAAAAGAAAATAAATCTTTGTAAGAAATTTAACCTTATCTTTTCCTTCTTCACCCATTTCATGTCGCTCACCTTCTTCTAGTTATTGCCATTATAGCATTTACTCTCACAAAGAAAAGAGTTAGCCGACAAACAGATCTAACTCTTTAGAAATATATGAATCAAAGGATATAACCACTTTACCTTGTTCGTTGTAACGGTAGCACACCTTTAAATTTCTCGCTCATTGAGTTAACTTTAGTATTCGCTTGCTCACCCATGGTTTTATCTGTAAATAAATCTTTTGCAACCAACATATCCTTGAATGCAGCCGAGATAGATTTAATTCCACTGTATAAAACGATGAACATCATTATAGTAATAGTACAATGCAAGAAAAGCATCACGAACAATCTCATCACATCGAACATGAACCCTGTTCCACCCGAGAAAAATATCGAAGACAAATAAACAACAAACTCGTTTACTATCACAATGACAACTGACACTAACGTCATCCCGACAAAGAACAAGGTGGCTACAATTGTTCCACTGAAACAAATCCAAACCAGTTGAAGCATAATATTTTTCAGTACGTCAAATGCTTCCTGTTCATTTCTATTAATAAAAATCGACTTAACCAGCCTGACGCTCATTGTCACTATTATTTCAAGCGCACTAGCAACCACCACGCCAATCTCACCCAAAAGCAATAGAAGAGGTAGCAGACCTATTAATATCTGGTTAGCCATGAAGAAAGCATACATAAACATCGAAGCTGTCGATATATATGAAAGAAGGTTTGTCATGTACCTTTCGTTTTTATTAAATGTCAAAATTCCGTTTCTTATTATTTCAGAACCATAGTAAACAACCAATGAGACCTGTGTATATTCTGACGCATTGCTCCAAAGCGATGCTGGGACGTTTAGAACCGGGGATACACAATTCGAATCTGTATTAAAGCAAGACTTAAATTGAAACCCCAAATTTTCGTAATAACGCGCCGTTAATTTATTTAGCAGTGCCTGAATACCGTCCAATGCGAGAGCACCAAGTTTATTTTCTGCCTGCGAAAAATAGACTTCATAAATGGACTTATTTATATCAAAGAGCTTTTGCACCTTCATAGTGTCTATCATTTCTTGATTCATTTGATTCTTATCATTTTCATTCAAAGCTTCTGCTGAATCCGAAGCGTTGAAATTCTGATTAACGCTGATTTTGAAAATTGAGTATTGAGCATCAATGGCGTTAGTCATTTTCTTTTGATAGTTATTGAGGTTCATCAAGCCTATGAATGAAGCAAAAATATCTGACGTGAATTTTTCTGGTGTGATTCCCTGCAAGAGGACTTGAACCACAGGATCAACAGTGGCCCTCACAACATTCAGCATTTGGTCACGCCCATTGTGAAGCTCTTCTATAGAAACGGTGTCTCTAAATTCATGGACGAACGAATCCTTGCCTTCCACGGTTCCATCTTCATTCATATCCAGGCAGTCATTTAGCAGCAATTCACTATCAGCGTATCTCACGCGATTATCAGCCTTATCAAGCCCTGTGCTGCACATGAACATCTGCATTTTTCTAGCTTCTTTATAAGCCATGTCAAATATTTTAAGGTTGGCATCTTTGATTACATCTAATTGACCTGATGAATTGATGCTACCGGCGCTATAAACATTCACTTGCAGCTTCGTTAGGCACTGGGCTGTCTTAGTAATCTCACCAACCTTTAAAGAGCTTCCATCATATTTAGATGCTGGTGCTTGATTTTCTAGACAGCGAGAAAAATCAGTTTCTACGAATCTAAACTTGCCAGACTGAACGTCTTTAACCAAATTGTGCTTTACCAAAAGCTGTCTACGAAGCGCCAAGTCATTTGACGCCATCTGAATGGCATTGATAATCTCCATTTTATAAATGCTTTCAGCCTGAACAACACCTCTAGTGACGTAGGCCGATTCATCTTTGATAGAAGCGTTTATGTAGAAAGGCATGAAAAACATAACGGTCGATTTCAACAAGACGAAATTGACTATCAAGGCCGCAAGCACCAAATGAATAATCCAGCCATTCCCTACTAAAAACAAAACCGCACCCAAAGTTAAAAAGACCAGGAATCTATTCTCCTTTAGGCCATATTCAGCATTGGCAGCATTCTTGAATAACCTAGCCAATATGTTTAAACCACAAACGAATATAGAGACTATCCCAAATATCCCTACTGCGTCTTTCATGACTCCTTGTATTGCGACGCCCTCTTTTGACTTGTCAGCTACAATTGACAATGTGTCGTTATCCCCGAGATATGGCGCAAGGACCAGCCCAGCTACCATTATTGATTGAGGCGTAATCATCTTTGCAATTGAGCTAAATGCGAAATCTCGCTTACTCTCATGACCTGCGCATTTGCCAACCATGTCAGAAGTGGCGTAGTAGCAGTCAGCTTGTTGGGCGTCTTGATACGTTTCTGCTTGGGATAATGGCGAAATAAATGCCATAAGCAGAAATATCAAAGAAATAATCTTTTTGGAGTTCATTTATATAGAGTTCGTTTTACTTAATTATACCATTTGAAAACCTTTCTTTAAGAAGCTAAATGGTATACTTCAAACATAACAACCAACACCAACATGGATATAGTAAAAGAACTAAAAGATCTGAGAGCAAAATTCGACAACCAACCAGGTCAAAAGTTTGTTCCCGAGTTCATAAAAACGAGCTTTATAAAGCTGGGATTTCAAACAAGCGACATTCAATCTGTTCAACCATTTAAGAACCTGAATATAAATGGCAACGACTTTGCTGTATTTGACAGCGTGGATAACACCAATACTTTGCATAAAGCCATACAAACAATAGCTGATGCTATTGGTCGCAACGCTTACTTGACTAAACAAGCAGTTCGCGCATTAGCCAATTTACAGCACACAGACAATATCGAAGGAATCACCGCTAATTATTTCAAGCAATCAGGAATCCCCCACACTGGCTTTTGGGATTTGCAGAGAAAATATGAACAAAAAGGGGATGACTACAAGGCGATTATCAAGGCTGATAAAGCGTTTGCCGACCGAGTGTTTGACGGTGTTGGTCCATTCAAAATTGCTTTAAACGACTTTTTCAAAATGAACAATCAACTCACCGTTGATATATTCGACCAGGCAATTGATAAAGAGCTGACCAATGCCAATTCAAAAAACCGCCGAAAAATGAAGCCTTAAAGGCTTCAGCATTTAACCCTTTTGAGCTGATTCCAGTCAGTGACAAAACTATCTGACAGATAATCCCTTTTCATTCCCCATTGGGGAATGGGTGGCTCTACAGCGAGCCTGATGCTACCCCGGCCATACCTGGAATTGATCCCATCCAACACCTTCATCAAGGTCTCAGAATTGCGCCGTGGTTCCGGTGCGAACAGATCCGGCTGATAGCCGTCACCACTGACGAACTGGCTCAACACGATCCCGGCCTTGGCGTACCTATATCCAGGCACGTAGATCTTCTGTAGTCCATCAAGGGCCAACGCAACGAACTCCCGAGTGTCGTTACTCGGAACCGGCAAGCCACAAATCACAGCACGGCTGTACGGCTTGTCATCGAAGCGTGAGGTTTGGATGAAGACCTGGAGACAGGAAGCAAGCTGCCCTTCCGACCGGAGCTTTGCACATGCCCTACTCGCATATGTGGCAACAGCTTCACGCAGCCCCTGCAGCGTAGTAACACGCTCACCAAAGCTTCTGGTACTGGCTATGGTCTGCTTGGGTTCAGGGGAGTCTTCAAGCGCGTAGCAGCTTACCCCTTCAAGCTCCATCGAAGTCTTTTCCACGTTCACGTTGAACATCTTACGCAGGCTCTTTCGGTCATACCGTGCAAGGTCAATAGCCTTATGGATTCCCATACCTTGAAGGCTCGCAGATAGATTCCGTCCTATGCCCCAAATCTCATCAACTGGCATCCATTTAAGAAGCTTGTCACGGCGCTCTGCGTCCATGAGAACAACGACACCGCCAGTCTCCTTCCGCCATTTCTTCGCGCTGAAATTGGCAGCTTTTGCCAAAGTCTTGGTCGGCCCAAACCCTACCCCTACCCCAATTCCGGTTTGCTTTTTCACCGCAGCCTGGATCTCACGCCCAAGCTTCTCCAGGTCGCCTTGGACGCCGGTGAAATCTAGCCAGCTTTCGTCAATCGAATACACCTCGATCCGAGGCGCAAACGTCTCTAAAACCCGCATCACGCGGTTACTGACTTCTTGGTACAAGGCGTAATTGGAGGACACCACACGAAGCCCATGGGACTTCATCAGGTGCTTAATTTCGAAGAACGGCGCGCCCATTTTTATGCCCAATCCACCAGTGCTGGAATCCTTGCTTTTGGCTACCGGGCAGCGGGAAACGACGCAGCCATCTGAGTTGGACAATGCAACGACAGGGACACCTATCAACGTAGGGTCGAAAAGACGCTCTGCGCTAACGTAGAAGCAGTCACAGTCAACCAAACAGAAGACGGCCATGAGTTACCTCCCCGTCAACACAAGGTCGGTATGCTTCATCACAAAGACAGAGGCAACACCGGCAAGATGATTCACTGTCTGAGCTAGATCTGACGTAGGTGGGGTGTATTCATCATCCTTGCCATGAGAGACGCTTTGGGCGTTACGGATGGTCCCTACGCCAAGGAAGATGGTGCCTACTCCACGCATCATTTGCGAGGTAGGTTCGTCCATAACCGAGGACTTTTTCAGGATGTCCAAAACCTTGCTACCAAGCTTCTCAATCGCGTCTTTCTGGTAGCCCGTTTCACCTAATGATTTCAGGCACGCTTTCAGTACTGTCTCAATGTGGCTGCAGCTCAAGGTGATAGAAAGCTCTGGATCAGTCAGTACACAACCCCTTGCCTTCATCCAGGACTCCAGGAGCATGGTATTGCCGCTAAACAGCGTATCCAGATCGGCGTCAATTTCTGCCTTCTCGACCGTGACAAACTGAGAAAGGGACTGAACCACAGAGGCCGTTTTCAGGTACTCCCTATCCAGGTTCACCTGCAGGTCAGCTACCAGCGAATTCAGAACCTTGTGGTCACTGACGCGCCTCTGCATATCAGTGCCAGCTTCCTCCAACGTGCAGTAATTCCAGTAATCAAACTCACTTGGTCGAGGCGCCTCTTTCCAGCAGATTTTCAGCTCTCGGCCAGTGAAAGTGAGATAGCACAGCGTGTGCCCAATGGGCTCACCTTCTTGGTCAAGAATTTCATCAAAAACTATGGTTTCACTGTTGCCACCACACCCAAGACCCTCAACCAAATCGAGAAGCTTTCGCTCGAAAGCTCTCAACCCAAGCAGCAGTTGCAGGTTTTCGTTTTTGACCTTCGCTGATCGAGCTGCCAGCTCAGAAAATCCGTCATCACTCATTTTCTGCAACCATCCGCTCTTTAAGCTTTTCCAGAATGTAGATAGCCACTGCACCCGCTAGATTATTGGACAGGCGCGCCTCATCAGCATTGGCGGTTTTATCTCCACCATGGGCCGTACCCAAATGTGTTCTTAAAGCCCCGGCACTTTGTGATATTCCCTTAACGCCGCCAAAAAAGGCTTTAATATCTGCTGTATGGTCTTCGCCGTTTGGAAATTTCAGCGGGGGGAAATCGGCTACGACAGCATTTATGAAATCTGTAATGGTTTTCTTGTTACCCAAAGGGATTTTACGTTTTTCCAGGTAATGGCGGCAGACCGATTCAAGGAATTGGGTTGTGCGCGTTAAGGAGTCACTTGCATCTGTCTCAATTGCAAGTCTTGCGCGAACCCATTGCCTTTCAAAATAGTCGCCATCCATCAAGTTTACTAATTCTTTATGGATGCTCTCACTTTGAACATCCGAAAATTCGGACAGGAGTTTAGCGGAGCTTTTAGCCTCACCAAGCATCTCCTTTGCCTGATCTTCCAATGCGTTCCAAATAGAGTTTATTGAGTCAGGAGAAGTTAGTTTAATAATCGCATTGTCGTCTTTGATCTCGCTCATATGCCGCGAAGTCATGTGCCCCTCGTAAGGCGTTCCGTAATTTTGACCATCCTCCATAGTTGTGGAAGTAAGAATCCTTAAATTTTCTCCGTCGAAATGCAACATTCCATATTCCCAGTCCCATTCGTCGATTCTATATAGATCTATTCTTTTACCGGTTGCGTATATTCTTAGACCATTAACTGACTCACGCAATTCTATCTCTACAGATTCCAGACCTGCTCGTACCTCACTTCGCGTTTCCAGTACCTGCTTGGTCAAACGGGAAAGAGCTTCTTTTCTGCTAGTCATAAAGCACTCAATTATCGAGACACACGGTGTAGGTTGTGCAGGACGATACCCCACAGCTCGATGTCTTCCCACTCTCCCACCTCAATGCTTGCATTGAGGGGATTGTGAGCCAGCAGAACGGGCGATTTTCCTAGGCGTTCTCTGTACTCCTTGCAGCAGAAATCTGAGCCAATGACCACGACCACGATGTCACCATTGAGGGGTTCCAAAGCTTTGTCCACGACCAGCACGTCACCGTCGTAGATCCCAATCCCCTGCAAGGAATCACCGTCAGCACGTAGCAACCAACGCGAAGGCTCACGCAGGCACACCAGTTCATCAAGGCTCAAAGGCGGTTCAGAGTACTCAAGCGCAGGGGATGGAAACCCACACGAAACCCTGCCCACGATGGGCTTTCGCAGAGGATCTACAGGGGGATTGATAGGACCGAGGATGGAAAACATGGGGGCTTGCTCATACTGTACATACAAACAGTATGGCTTCAGGTGCCAGCAGGCCACAAGCGGCCTACAGATCCATCCGACAGACGAGCTTCGAAAAAGCCTAACAGACTCATTCAGACGAAACGCAAACAGCGTTACCAAAACTGAAATGAATAATTGAAGATAGATTATTTCCTTAACACAAAAAATCAAAAAACCTAAATGGTATAATATGCCTACAAAAGGAATAAACCTTTTATCAACAGGCCGGAGATAAGAATGATAGTTAGCACACAAGAATCATCAAAAAAAATTAAAGCACCAAAGGAACTTGAACCGTATTTAAACATACGAACCGACAAAGAAGGAAAAATAGCAATTACGATTTTAGATTCAAAAATACTTGGAGAAAAATACACACTTGAATTCATGAGACTAGTTAAAGAGGTATCAATATTAAACCACCATAACAATCATAGAAGCATAGAGCTACGTGAATATGATAGCGAAGACTACAAACTACAAAAGACCGCATATCAGAAGTTTTACCAAAGCAAAATTAAATAAGCCCTGTAGGGCTTTCTTATAATCAAACGCCGAACCAATACTATAATAATAATCTTGACAACTACATTTAATTCGATCTATATTTTCGCCGTCATTACTGAATAGGTGAAAAATGAATGAATTAAAAAACCAAATCGAAACCCTTAGAAAAACCATATTTAAGATTTACGAAAATCGTCCTGAAAACGATAGAACAAACCAAGAAGACTCATTCAAGCTGTTCGTGAAAGGCGCACTGAATATTCAGCTAAAGCTCTTCATCGAACGGTACAAGCGATTGGGTTTGTCAGACGCAGAAACTATGCAATGCATAGTGATCCACCCTTCCCTTTACGAAATCTCTTCAAAACAGATCGATGATTGCGATTCCGAAGCACTCAGTATCGCAGTGGCACAGTACTTTGAAATCGTGTCTATAGCTCCTGCATACACTGACGTTCTGTCACTTCTCCTAGAAAGCATACTGCTCGTGGGCAAGCGCGGGAAAGGACTCGGGCAGTGTCTGACACCTCCAAGCCTCGCAAGCGGATGCTCCGAACTCATGCCTATGCAGACAGACCAGCCATTCAAGGTCATGGAAATGTGCTGCGGGGCTGGTGCATTAGTGTTGGCACCACTGCAGCAAATGATGAAGCGAAATCCCCATCACGCGAAAAATGCCACTGTCATAGCGAACGACATTGACCCTTTCATGTGCTGCACCACGACCCTCCAGATCATTGCCAACACAGTGATTAACGACATAGACCTTTGCGAGTTCACACAACACGGCTCAAACGTGATTACAGAGTGGACTTCTGGAAATCCTTACCTCTTCAGGTTCATAACCCCTGCCAAGGTTTATGAATCACGCGCCAGGACTCGTGAAGAGAAGCTTCGTGCGTGTGGCTATTACGAGATATTTGGCTACCCGGCGAATGTCACACCTCTTATAGATAGCGAGGCCTGGAGAGTACACAGCGATTTACCATCAGTTGCTGAAGCATAAATTTGTGAGCCAAGAATTAGGAAAATAAAAGACAGGGTTATTTTCGTCTAACCCTAACAATTTCAAAATCAAATGGTACGATAATTAAAACAACCATTAAAACCATGAACCTATATGACGAGATTGTAAATCAAGGCTACAAAATAGAAGAGAGGTATTCCAATAAAGGGTATATGCGTGCCTACATCACGAATCAGAGCGATGAAAGGATCGGTTATTACACCGAGTTGAAAAGGACAAGAACCAAAACAGTGCTTACGAAAGACCCAATATTTGAAGAGTACTCAACAGGAATTGGGATTGAAGAAAGCTTAAGGTTTCCAAGAAAAATCAACGGGAATGCTGACCGAGCAATAAAAGAACTTTACCGTAAATTCTTGGCATGGAAAGAAACAGAGACTCTGAACATTAACTTTGAAGAAAGCCTAACCCAGCTATTGAAAATAAAATCAAATTAATTAGGGTTTTTTGCTCTTAACCCTAATTTTTTAAAAAGAAAATGGTACTATATTTATATGGAAGGAAATTACTCATTCCAAAAAAACAGGAGAACAAATCATGAGAACCACAAAAGAACAAAAAATTAAAAACTACATCAATGAAGCGAAACCTGAACACACCAACTTGTTCGACAGCATCGTAGGCATCCAAGATATTTATTATAATAGCCAAAAGACAATGGTAGTAGAGTACGCTACATTTATAAACGATGACAAAACCATAACAACATGCAGAAAGATATTAATCAGAGACGCTGACCTTATTAGACACCATAAGGGGAATTTGTCATATGATCATTTCGACAGAAACATAATTGAAGAATGATAACCTGCAGGCACTTGCCTGCTAACAATACAACATGGGAGCAATTAAGCTACTCAAAACGGAGACAACAACATGAAACCACTAAAAACAATAAATATTCAAGACCTTGCTGATACCAAGTACATTTGCACAATTAGATTTTACGATCAGCAAACGCACTGTTCAAATAACGCACTTTTTGGTACATGCACCTTGACTCATGGCCACAGAAGAGAGGATGTGCACTTTGAGCTGTTTTACGAATTCATAGTCATAATTGATAAGGAAACCGGCCTGTTAAAGAATTGTGAATATTCAGATTTATTGCACAGAGCCGAATTAACACACAATGAATCCAAAATTGAATTTTATGATTATGAAAGGGAGGTTAAGGTTGAGGACATTATCGAGTACGAAAGTATTTTAATAGAAACATTAGAAGCATCAAGCTTCCTAGATGAATTGGAAAAGCTAGATTTACTTCATGAGCTTGAGTATTTCAAAATGATAGAAGAGTCAAATGACTAATTCATCCCGATTAAAAACAGCCCTTCAGGGCTTTTTTTGGCTTAACAGAAGGAGCTGTAAACTATCCGTCAGATCACATATCAGACCATAGCTTCCAAAACACTTGCTCAGATGGCACACCAAAACCGAGCAAGGCGAGTCGATTTTTCTCATACGAGTCAGGAGACCGGACGGCAACCGTCCAGACAACGCCACGGTCTTTCAGTCCTTTCACAATGGCCTTGAAATACATCTGATCGACTTTCGACAGGCCATGACCGAGTACCACCACTTCCTCCACAGAATCCAATCTCTCAAAGAAATCAGCGTTTTCAGCAATGATTTTTTCGGAAGGTTTGAAGGTCTTTTCAAAGTAGCTATCCAGCTCGTCCAGGGCCTCGGTTAGCCGCGTATCTTGCGTTTCCAGATCAGAGCTATGGTTCAGAGACTGGCGCTCACTAGGTGCCCAACCATGTCCAAGAATCAGGTCCGCATTTTCGTCATCGCCCCTTCCGTGAATATGCAAAATACGACTGTCATCAATTTCGTACACCATCGATAAGGTTGGTGTGTAGTTGAAGGTGAGGTAAAAGCCTTGCGAGTCGAGGCTACCAAACCGTACTGGAGCGCTCGCGGCATCTGGTATTGGCAGACCCCTTATCCACTCAGCAAAAAGCGTTTGCAGCCTTGATGACAGGCCGGATGCGACACGCTCAACCTCATACTGGAAATCATGGTGGCCCGAATCACTCCATTCATCCGAGCTATACGAGGGCATGAAATGCTCGAGGCTCTCGATGATGGAACCTGTGTCCAATTCAGCCAACGCAGTTTCGAGATGCGCCCAGTCTTCCCCCGCAGGTACGAATTCCTCAACCCATCCAAAAACGTCGTCGTCATGAAGCTCAACGAATGCTTTGAAGTCCAGGTAGTCAGAGGGAATTCCATGCTGTTTGTCGAAGCCGTTGCCGATGATGTAAAGCGTCTTGGCATCCATACAAGGCATCCAGAAAAATTGAGAAGAACCGCATTATAGGCTTGCAGGCATTCGCGGAACTGTGCCCGCGTTGCCCGAATCACTCCCGACTAAAACGACCTTTCACCCATTGCCAAAAGCTCTTCTTTTTCTCAACGACAAGCTGCTGACGGGCATGCTGCAATTCCAGCTCCTTGCGATCAAGCGTGGCTTTCAGGTCGGAAGTTTTTCCCTCCAGCTCAGTGAGTTCTGAACTCGATTTCTGCCAAAGGCCATGAGCTTTTACAAGCCTGCTGTGAGTGACATTAAGCTCTTCATCCTTGGCAGAAATCTTTTTCTCAAGGAGCGCACAGGCAAGTTGGGCGTTAGCCACCACCCCCTTGAGCTTGTCAGATTGGGCAGAGGCAAATTCACGATGGTATTTGGTGCTGACCGGATCAGAAATAATCTTGGCGAAGACCTTTTGAGAAAGCAGCTCTTTTGTCTTGGCAAATCGTCTCTCAAGGCTACCTTCAATATCGTCCTGGCGAATGTGCTGCTCGACTCTCAAACCTGGCCCCACCTTTACCTCAATGATGGGTACGCAATGCGCCTCAAAATCATTGATTTTAGGACGTTCGCACTGGTGCTCCACCCACACCTCAATGGCGACCTTCCCACCCCATTTTTCATAGTAGGGGTTGTCCTCTGTGAACTCTCCGTAGAGGTCAGGGTAGTAAGTGCGTCCATTGCCAAAGCGAAGCTCTGCTTCGTCAGCCACGAGCCTTGTGAACTTGAACGGCACCATCTGGTTGCCAAAGACGAAATTGATGGTTTCGAGCTGCGCCAATGCAGCGATTACGAAAGCATGGGAAATGGACTCGCCGTCACTATCCGAATTTCCACCAGGTGCCTTGTCGAGGTTTTTATATCTGAACCAACCGTTTTTAACAGCCACCATCGGCTTCCGCTTATGCTCGCGTGAGTGAGTGCTGTAGAAGGACAAAGACTCAAAATACTGGTAGTTCTCACGCTTGATCTTCAACGCTTGCCAGATGAAAAAAAGCTTGTATCTGCCATCTTCACGATTGATAAATCCATTCACATCTTTTGCACAAGCCCAAATTTTCATACTGAACCCAGGGGTTTCCTTTCCAAAAATGACTAGCTGTTGCGGGACTGTACAACACCAGGGCGAGCCCTTACAAAAGGGTGAACGGGAGCTTACCTACCAGCCACGGTGAAGGGTTCAACATCTTCACCAAGAAGCGCCCGCAACACGTTTGTCTTCTTCCCTTCATGCAGAGTGTAAGCATCCGCAGAACAGCTCACAGGCCATGCCACCAGGTTAGCAATGGACAAGGATTCCAGATCCACAGCGCTAGGCATCACAGCAACAGGAAAAGGCTGTATAACCGCGCTGGAGAGTCGATGACTGCCAGCACTGGCGGACGGCAAGCTCAAGGCAAGGAAACCGCACAGAAAGGCTCTGGTGAAACCATTAACGTGCATCACAAATCACCTATCCCAAGCTTTTCCAGTTTCTGCCTTTTGATCTCATTCTTGCGCGCCATTTCCAACCCTATCAACTTCTCATTGTGGTCAATCACAGCTCGATTTTTAGCATCATGCTCTTCAATCTTTTTGTCTAAATTCTGATTGATGCGTACACCAAGCAGAAAGACCAAAAACAATATCGCGCAAGCGAATGCCGTAATCAAAGCGGGACCAACACTGAAGACCTCCCACACCTTCAAAACACCTAGAAAAATTATAAATATAAAAAGGCCATATTGCTTTGGTTTTGTTTTCTCACTCATGCTTCACCTTCTGTTGTTGTAGAGTTTTTACGTTCTTCTTCTGAGAACTGCTTGCGAATTTCTTCCTTTCTTTTTCTACTCTCTGCATCATAGCTTTTAGCCCATGCGTTATTCTTTACCACTTTATCAAATGCGTTACCTAACATGGGTATGCCTGCGTGAAGAGCATTTTGCAATTGTGGGTGCATGATGAAAGCTTGCATTCTAGAAACAGAATCATCGTGAATGGCATCTTCATTCGATATAGTTTTCATCACTCTATTGAATGAGTCGATTCCGTGCTTATAAAGCATGAACAACGTGTAGATTGCGTAAACCACAACCATGAGAATCGAAAGAATATCCCCAATGAATGTTCCGTCGCTCATGCCAAGGATTCCCCAAATCACGGCTCTAGCGTCTAGATTATTACCCATGAAATTCATAACCAGCATAAACAACATCAGGATCATCATGAACGAAATAAGGTAAACGAATTTCCAGCCCATTATTTTGATGAACTTACTGTCGCCGCTTATGGTTGAATAGCTGAGAAGAACCGGCACTTCTATAAATTTGAAGAAAATCACGAAATAGACGAACTTAATCAACTGCCCCAAAATCATGAAAAACATGAGCATTGGCATTATGTATTTGCAAAAGAAACCCAAAGCAGCAAAGACATATCCAAGTGGTAAATATGCCGACATGATAATATCCATCGACTTAACGACTATCTGAAGGGTTTTACCACTTAACGCTCCTAAGAACTTCGCAAGCTTACCTGTGAATTTACTTGTGTTAATTCCTGCAGACGAAGACGAATCACTATTACCAATTAATTCCATCAAACCATCAAGCGCACCATCAGCAGCCCCTGTAAGTGCCTTGATTAATATAATGTTCACACCGAAATCAAACATTTCAGAGCCAAGCTTGTACATTCCCGCAGCCAAACCAATATGATAGTTATTCTCGCAGCTTTGAGGATTTGAAGCACATTGAGCGCGCCCTTTAGGAATAGACAAGCTGGGATCGAAACCGGCCATTTCCTTAATTGACGTAAAATCTAATCCAATCATCTCAAAAATGAGTTTATATAAATCGATCTTACTAAGAAAACTGTCGTTTTCCGTCAACGTCGAAGGCGTGATGTTCATGATCGGAGAAAGGTAAAGACCTTTGTAATCGACTGGTGCGAAAGGTGTCAGGTTACAGGCACCATCTGCGCCATTAGGCTTAACATCAGTGATTCCACACAAGATCTTTTTGTTTACATAATCATAATTCTTCACATCAGCATTATCCCAATACACAAAGAAAGAATTCTTGAGTATTTGTGAACTGAGATTTTTATTGCTTTCGAATTGGGTAATTGCTTGAGTAGACAAAGCAGCACCTAATATTCCCCTTTGAACATTTGAAAGCACTTCATAAGTGAGAATATCCAAGCCTTCTTTATTTTCCTGTAGGGCCTTCTTCACGCCAATGTAAAAAAGATCATAGGCACGATTAAATGCCGTCAAATAGGCTAATTGTTTTGCTTTGAATTTTTTGGCATCAGATTCGTTTGGGCTACCGAGAATTTCTATCTTTAATGATGAGGCATTGAGGGTCGCGCACTGCATATCAAAATCTATGCCTTGCATACGATTTAAATCACGCCCTTTCGTGTCATTTGGCAATTCATTGAATACTGCTATCGCACGTCTAGAAGCCTCATGCTCAAACCAATGTGTAGTGCAATACTCATCAAGCTTCGCCCGGACAATAGTGTTTTTAAACGCATTGAGGATATTTCTAAACGAAGCACCATTTTTATCAAAATCATGCCCCATATATCCAGACAAAATATTGGCTGCAAACTTAGCTTTTATGACTTCGGCATCTGCTGATTTACTAACACCTATTTGATCAATCTCAAGAATACCCATCAGCTCTTTGGTTTTAGCATAAGAATCATCTACTATAGATTGTTCTTCTACCTCAAATTTTCCATCAACAACATTCATTGATGAGGTTTGAAAATAATCATCATTGATTTGAGCGTAGTATTTTTTACCAAGCTTGAAAGCGTTATTAAGATATGTCGAAGAACCTCCCAACATCTCTGTACTAGCCTTTGCCCCTTTTTCGAACATCGACTTCATCGTGCCGTCATTAAGACTTTGACCAGTAAGAGTTTCAACATCACCACCATTTGATCCAATAACGAATTTACCTACGCTCGCTGGGTATCCTTTCAATGCCCTATCGCTCATAGAGTAATCAGCAGTCTTTCTCATTGGATAGTTGTGGACTTCATTTACCAAGTTAACGATATTTTTTATATTTGTAGTAACATCAACATTGACACTATCAATCCAAGAATTTTCTTCTTTGGAAATTTCCAATCCGCTTCCAGCGATTATTTTAAGCATCCCTTCTTTCGTATAGCCTGCCTCTCCAAGAGCAATACGATTATTTGCGAAAAGGGCATCTATTGTTCTTGTGTCTTCAGTTGCAATATCGTTAATACGTTCGACGTTTGCAGAAAAAACCATTTTTTCTTCGGGTCTGATTACGTTGTAATCATCGACCTTTGAAAGCTTGCCCAAACTGTCTGCAAGCAATTCTTTGTTGGAAAACATAATTGATATTGTTGCAAACAGCAGTGCAAACATGCTAAATGTCCAGGGCGAGACTATTAACATGACTATGGAGACGATACGGGTAGTGTTATTCTTCAACGATGCTTGAATGCTTTGGCTTTGATACCAGTCAACCAAAAAACTATACACAATATAACCAGTTAAAGCGCCAACAATGATTATTATCATGTTCCACATATAAGACGTAAACGCATCAAGCACTGGGTTTGGTGTGGAAAAATGATCTTCACTCATACCGCCGCTTTTAAGAATCGGCTTAATGGTAGATAAGGCGGTAGAGTTCCCACCTTCAAGAGAATAAATAACGCTTAAGGCTTGGTCTTCATTACAGCTGAATATTCCAGGTGTGATTTGTGAGGCAAGCCCTTTAGATTGAGGGGTTGCCGTTTTCATCACTTCACAAAGGTTTGAATATTCGAAAGCATGTGATTGGGAGCCAATCAGCATGAGGAAAAGCATTGCCAGAATTTTGAATTGACGCATTAGGTTTTGGATTTGTTTTCTTAATTATACCATTTCGGACTCTTGAGTTAGCTGTTAGGCATATTCTTTGTTTTTATTCATAAAAAAAGGCCGCACATGCAGCCCATTGATTCCATCGCACATTACTTAGTAGTGATGCTTACAATCTGCCTGTATGCCTCTGCCTGGACACCATTGAGCTTTGAAGACCAGAGGCACACAGCAACGCCTAATACGATCAAGCTGACCCAATAAGGCAATCCTGCGAACCCGACAGCAGCGACAAGCAGTGAAGGGGCAAGGAAGCACACAGCAGCATCCTTGATGACCAATTTCCTTTCGTTGAAGTACTCACCAGGTGAAAGAATATCTCCCGATAGGATCTCGCCAGACTGCTTCAGAGCGCCACTGAATCCGCCTGTATACGAAGCATCCTTGATAGCGCATTTCGCTCTGAGAGCAGCCAAGGAGAACACACCGATCAAGCTCAATAGGAACGTCATCGTGAATATGTAGAAAAAGAAGCTTGGGTTCAAGGGTTCTTTTATGAAGAAAGAGATATTGGACTTGATAACGAATCCTCCTAAGAACGCTATAGGCAAGATACGAACAAGGTTCATGCCTACACCTTCAAGGAGATTCCTTTTGACGTGTAGTAGAGTTTTTATTTCAGAGTCTGTTGGTTGATTTTTCATTTGTAGTAAAGTTTGTTTATGCTCCAATTATAACATAATCAAAGTCACAGATTGGTTTTCAGTAAAAAATAAAACTCCATTACTTATTAATAAAACCTTTCCCACCTGGAAGACCCGACTTAAATCTCAGCTGACTTAATTTCGCATTGAAGAATCGGGAACTCATACCCTGAAGAATAGACAAAACCTGTTCAATTTTCTCTATCTCTTTAAGGTTAGATTTATTTTTTAACACTGAATCAATCTCTTTGATATTGTCTTTAACGAGACCCTCAAGCAGCTCTTTATTGTAAATAGCACCAAGAGTGCTATGCGATTTAAAAATAGCATCCAAATGCCATTCCAATAAATTTAAAACACCACAATCTATCAAGTGTATTTCTTTAACAAGAACATACACATTATGAATAGAGTAGAGATCGACATCGTTAAATACAACGTATGGTTCCATTCGAGCAGATGCACGTGAATAGAACTTTAGAAATCCAAATCTTACTCGCTCATCGGAATCAAGATACTCAATAGGTTTAATTCTAGAAGCGCCAGAAAAAAACAACAAATCATTAAATATTGTAAACAATCTAGAAATACTCGAATCCAGCGAGTAAATATTTAGACCGAGATGGCAATCGGCAAACAATACATCACCATCCCGATGCTCATAAATATAGTTGATTTGTAACCAATCTGAGATCCCATCGACACAACCAACTATATCCAAAACCTCATATTCATCCAGCTTACCCTGGAATAAAATAGTTAGCTCATTGAAAGAGTTGTAGATTTTAATTAGATCCTTATTTTCATAGTCCGATGAAAGCTTAAACTCGCAAAAACTTGAATTATTTCTTGGAAAGAATTTATTGTATAAATAGTCAGGATTGCGAAACTTAATCTGGCCTGGATATAGGTCTGAAATCTCGTCAAGCCTAGTAATAAAAAGACTTCGATGATTTTTATATTGCTCAAACGTTAAGGCTTCAATTTGTTTTGCTGTGACTTTCTGTTGCTCTTTAAATTGCGCACTCAAGAACAACAGAGTAGCTATAGTTGCCGTGGTTCCAAACAAGGTAAAAACACCGGACAACATCGAGCCAAAGCTACTCCACGCTCCATGCTTGTGAGAGAGCGGCCCGAGGGTCACGCCATAGGTAATGAATATACCTAAAATGAACAGCAGGCCAACACCGATGACACCGGAGATCCATGGGTACTCACAGATGTTAGCCCAAATTTTTTTAATCAATTTAGCTTACCTTCAAGAATCATTCCTTTGAGAAAATAAACTAGAATCACTAGGATGATTATTGAGAAAACCCAAATAAATACTCTACTACCGTTTGACATTTCCACATGAGATATTTGGTAAAATGCGCGATTAATGCCTAACCAATAACCCAATCCCGCTAGAGCCATAATTGTTAGCTCAGTTGTCCATCCAGTTTTAGAGTAAAACATTAAACATGACGCCAAAGAAAACAAACCTATCCCGACAAACAGATTAGTTGCTTCAAGTATCTTTTCGACAACAGCTGCCTTCAACAATTTAGCAGGAATAAAGCTTAATATTAATGCGACAAACATGGTAATCGCACCAATCACAGCGCCCCACTTCATTAACAGAAAAGATGCATTTTCTTGGACAAACCCATCAAACTTAAAATGCACAAAAAAACAACCAGCAATGAGTCCAATTAAGAAAGACTTCGGACTAACTGGCATATATTTTTCTAAATCTTTATATGATTTCATAACCATCCCTAGCTTGAGTGAAATTTTCAGCATTCTACCCAAGGTAATGGCACACCGATAGCACATCTCTCATCGCCCTGGAGCAAAGCAACTCACGTCTCCCACCATCCCATCCAAGGGCACCCCAGCGTCACACAGTCCTACCTCTAAATTGGATCTGACGGAAAGCTCTTACCGCTTCTGTATGACGTACACGAACCATCCAGACACAGCCGATCCCGGCCACGGCCAACAGACCAGGTAGGGATGCTGATTCCGGCTGCGCAGCGGTCGGATGCCTCACTCACTCCCCTCCCCCCGTTGGATAACCACGATAGCGGGAATTCCACCAAGATCTATGCGTCATTGGGTAAGTATTGGTTATTCAATAAAGCTATTTTTAAGCATTTTTTAGAGCAGGCAAGGTCAGGTTGGTAATGGACAAGTCCATTTCAACAATCTATCGCGCTCCGCTTGTTTAGATACCGCATTTTATAAAGCTTTCAGTGAATCAGTGTTATCGAAAAACAGGTTTGAATCATTAAAAAAGTGAAAGCACCAAAATGGTATCTTATAGAAAATTGAGCGCTACCCAAATGCTATAATCTGAGAACAACAACCTGATAACACGATGATATACAAACACCTAAAAACCTATTTCCGATTTCTCAAGATAGCTCGAAAATTAAAGCAAGGTGAAATATACAAAATTCTCCTAGACCATAGAAACTCTGTAGAAGACAGCATGCGGTTATGCCTTAAAGAAATCGAGCGTACTCAACCCACGAAATTCAGGAAAGCTCTGTTCAAATCAGTGCGAAGCAAGGCAGAAGATTACACTCCACAGGCAATGAATTTAGCGAGACTGAACACCTCAAAAATAGAAATCGACAACGCTATTTATGAGTACAAACAGATCTATCTTTCGAACAAGGTTAAGCAAAGGGCATTGACCTACGGGAACGACTTTTCAGATTTTCTAAAACTGAATTTCAGCTTTACAACAATCATGATTGTTCTCGCATACACAGCACATCAGAACTTAGACGAACTGATCGTTTTCACCATAGTCAGCGCCGTCGCCATATACCTTTTTCAAATGAAATCCAATCGAACGATTTGCGAAATAAAAAATGCTATAATAGATACAAACAAACAACATTAAAAATGAATATTTCCAAAAAGATTACAGACCTAAAAGTAAAGATTAAAAATAAGCAGGCCGCTTTTGACAGGTTAGCTGCTGAGATTAAAAAATTCGAAGATCAAGAAAATACTATTCGATCTAAACGAGACAAGGCCAACGAAATATTAAACAAGGTATCGGCCAGCGACAGCGCGAAATCTACCGCCAAAAAAACCTATAATGACTTAACTAAATCTATTGAAAAGAATGAGTCGTCAAAAAAGTCAAAGGTCGATGCCAGAAGTAAAATATCCTCAGAAATTTCCGAGTTGGAATATTCAATATTAGTAATTGAGGCTTTAGATTTTGTAGAAGAAATGAAGAACCTTACTAACATCCGAGACACCTCCAAATTAAAAGAAGCTTTCAAAACAAAACTTCAACCTCAAAATAATAATTACCCTCATCAGCAGTGAGGGTTGATTTATGAAAACGTATCTTAGATTTAGGTGTTCTGAACGGTTTAAAGCCGACTTGCAAAACCTTGTATTTGCCTGTGGCTACACCCGGCTTCCAGAGGTCGTGAATGAGATTGAGATCGTCGCCAAGTATCGTAAAGGCGTGAGCCTTTTCTTGACCAATCTCCACAGGGATAAAGACATTTACATTCCTCTGAAAGATCAGAAAAGCGTTGCGGCGTTGAAGGACACGTTCAACAGGAATCAGAGCAACATCCAGCAGCTTTTCAACCTCTGTGCAGGCCAGCAGTACACATCCAAGCAAGGCAAGACGGTCAAGCTCCCCAACGTGCTTACGATGCTTCTGAAGCATCACGTTAAGGTGAACCAGCTCAGTGAGAAATTCACCTATGTCCACGTCGAATACGTCGAACAAACCACTGGTGTAGAGGCCGTAGCCAAACGCAAATTCTTACGCAGCGCCGAGCTTTATAGGGAGAGCGAAACGCGCCTATCTGCGCTGCTGGAGGACGAACCATACTGGTTTTTTAAACACGATGACGATCCATTTACTCAGATTGTGAGGGCAATCGAAGAAGCCAAGATATTCAAGATTGGGGTTAGCTCAAAGCACCCCTTCTTCGTCGAAAGAAAGCGCATTTACGACCTTCTGAATCGACGCGTCAGAGACGTGAATGAGCTTGTGAAAATCGGAAAGGACTACAAAGAATTGTTGGTTCGCACAATGCTTGAAGCATCAAAAGCGTTGGAGCTTTTACACATGAAATATAGGAATAATAAAACGATAAGAATACGAGAGTAAAAATGATAATTGCCGCACCGCTTAAACTTAAATTCGCAAGCATTACATCAAACGCAAAAATTAAGTACGTTGAATCCTCTGATCCTGAAATAAGAGGAAAGGTTAGGATCAAAGGAGCAGTTGCATACCTGTATCTCCCAAAAATAAACGATGACGGAATGGACACTCACGTAGGAGCCCAATACGCAGAAACTAATCTGGACGTACAGTTAGATTCACCATACAAAATGAAGAAACTTGGCCTCTTTAAAAACGACTTTGAAGAAAAGAAATACACGTTAAAATTTGCAACTACTTGCGCACATGAATTCATGGAACATTCTAACCAAGGTAAAAAGTCTTCCTCCAAAGCAGCGGATGCTTTTTCGTTCATCGTTTCTTGTACAGACAACGAGCTAGCCACACTAAAAACTGACGAAGAAAAAGCAAAATTCCTTATCAATTCTGCCAAAGAAACTTTACTTGAGCTGTCTAATTCCAAAACGGATATTGCATTTAAATACATGATTGTTCCGCATTTGAAAGACGGGAATCCGCACGTACACGTCCTAATGTCTACACGTAGACTGGATGGGTACAGACCAAGCTTTTTCCGTGGCAAAAAACACAGCGGCATCATCAAGAAAATGAGAGACGTAAAATTCCGTCTCGAAGAAAAATATCCTTTCCTTTTACAGATGGAGCATGAAGACAGAGCTAAAACTATTGATGTCTCAACAAACCCAAATACAGGAGAAGTCTTTGGAAAAGACGTTGAGCTAGTAAATAGAATTGAGTCAATCACCTCAAAATTCATCGGGCAGAATTTCTCTTATCCACAATTCACACAAGCCCTCCAGGACAGTGGTTTTGAAGTGGTGGATGATTATCTCAAAGGGAAACAACACATCAAGATAAAACACAAGGATTATGGTGATGACTTCCTATCTATAGACACCCTTCCTGCTCATACCAAGGGTGTGCTCGAGTTGCATGCAGCTTACAAATACAAAGCCAATCAAACGAAAACAGATGTGTCCCTGATCGTCTCAAAAGCAGTGGCGCTAATAAACGCCACCGACATGAGCGATGGGGTTGAAGAGCTGAACAAAAAACTGTACCAAGAGCTAGGCGCGAGGCTTGTGCCAAATATCAGCAAAAACAAAAGTGGCGAACGTAAAGTCAGCGGCTGGTCCATCTACCTGGACGAATTCGACTTCAAAATCTCTGCCAAAAAATCCGGGATCGTCATAGATAGCCAAATGAAGATTGACATGGAAGAAGTCGAATCTATCAACAGTCTCTACCAGATGATCAAGAAACAGAACATCCAAAAGCAGGTCACAGAAGCCACGGCGAACGGCTCAATCTCCATTGGGGACGGCAGGAAGAAGAAGATCAAGTTCAGGTTCATAGACAACACTGAAACCCTCCAGGACTTCATCACAAGGTTCAACGAGAACAGTAGATACGGCCCATCCATCACCAAGCAGATGATCTTGGGGAACACCGTTGTGTCGAAATTCAACCAAAGAGACGTATGCACAATCGTTGGGAATGCCGTAGAGACTTACCAGACTGACCTGAATTCAGCTCTCATCACTATGAGTATCCACGTTGCCAAAGGCCACACCAAGATCCGCTGCACAGGGGAGCCGAACCCGAGGACGCAAGCGAATCTCTACCTTGCATCACGTATCTGCGGGACAACGCTTCTGGACTACACGCCTTCTCCAGAGCTTGTCAGAGAAGCAGATGCAATGATGGACAAAGAGTACAAGAAGCTCGTGATATCTAACCGTCAGCGCGTGAGGGACGCGGTAGCCATGAGAGCAACAAACCCAACCAACAAATCGAAGAAGGTGTTCATACAAACGAACAACAGAATGGATCGTGAGGTTGATGCCCGACCGAAGCTATATGGCTTCCTCTATGGCATACACAAGGGGATACCCTTCCAGGACTTCACCTACGTCCAAAATCTGAACGATCTGCCGAAGGCAGTGAAGAAGCGTGTCATTGACGACCTACGCAAGGATGAGCAGCTTTCGGCCAACGAGATGGACAGCATCCTCATAAGAGCAGGGATAACCCTGGAGGACGCACCACCGGCAAAACCACCAGCCCATGTGCCGGCACTTGCTGCGCAAGATCAAAAGCCAGCCCTTGCAACGCATTCAGCTCCTGCGGACACAGAGCAGGAAAAGCCGGATCAGCCAGGTTCTTTAGCATTCGGTAAGCCTAGAGGCCCTATACGTCAACCTAGCAAACCGGGTAAGACATGATGTTTCTCATCGGCCGCCCGGCCTTGTCTGGTGGGACGCTTCAAAGATGAATGCAGCTGAAGCTGTGCCAGGATCTTGAGGTTTTTAGGTAGATAATCCTGAACATGGCTCAATGTTAGTCACCGTTAACATCAAGGTGTCTGACTTCATGATCATAGGGGTCTAATAGCGGTATAACATCCGGCGCAATTATCTCTTCAATGTATATTGAGTGATCAATTCTATCTGAATAGCCTATTACCAACTCAGCAGAAAAGTTAGCTCGAAATGATTTTGCATGAATACTTTCAAGAACAAAGAAATACCTATCATCCTCTCGATCAAATGGGCTTCTATCGTAGTCCTTAGTTATTTCAACTGTATCGACAGAAACTGAAAATAATAGGCTGTAGGTACAGTATTCTTTATCGACGGAAATTAAATTACTATCAACCAGATTTAGGTCTCTAAATTTTACATCTTCAAGCGAGGCCTCATCGTATCTGCCAAAGTCAATTATATCGATAGTGATATCATTCAAAGAATCACTTATTCGCTTTATAGCTTCGTCACGTACTTTCATGAAGGCGGTAGCGGCAAATTCAGAAGGTTCTATGGAAATTATTTTATTTATCGAATCCATTAGCACATCTATGGACTCACTACATATTAGATTGGAGTGAGTCTCCGAAAACCTGAACATATCCTTGTCTTTTGTGATTATGTGTATTGGCCAGCCCCGCGTTCTTGAAAGTGCATCCAGCGCTAAAAGCACGTAGGCGTCAGGGAATTCTTTTCTCTTTTCGCCATTTGCGAAAGGCGCTCTCAGATTGAAGTACATATCGAAAACTATCGATGCGCTCACATTTTCAATCGTGACATGCTCAACATTATCCCCGTGTAAAAACTCGTCGAAGTTTCTGCATAGCCTATCCTCTACCGCTTCAACAGTTAATTCCTCAAATATCCCATGCACAGCAAAATCAGGAGTATTGCGTAGCAGCATCGCAGAGCGCCTTACTTTTTTTATTTCTTTAACCGCCTCCTCAGATTTAGTTCTAATATGCTGCCTAACTTCTTGAATTGTAGGATCGGTTATGAGAAGCCTAATCTCCTCATCGTCAACAAGCTTCTTAAAAGCCTTTAGACTATGATTATCAAACTGAAAATTTTTACTTTCAAAAATATTGGTATCTAGAAAAACTAGCCGTGACTTGATTTCCATCCTAGCTCCCTAAAGCATTTAATGATTCTTGTTTTGCCGATCTTGAGCGTCGGTGCTTTGGTATAAAAATACCACTCGCTGTATTGCTTTGCATACTACGTTTTAGGCCCCATGTCTGAAATTACGATACGCCCCCCTTGCTGGGGCCGCTTTGGAAACTATTATTCCCAGCCACATTACCGCAGTGGATGCCGATGAATGCTCGATCGAGGATGCATGGAAAAGGGAAGAGGCCTGGCTAGTAAGGAATTATCTTTGTTCCTTGAGAGCCGTTATGGGCCGTTTTCTTTTTCTCACCATGGACAGAAAATAGCCGAAACAGCCGTGCTACGCATCTGCTGATAGGCAGAAGCGCTCAATTTGCTTCTTAGCGCTTCTGCCATTCGCCAGAGGAGTCGGGGAAACCCCAGTTAGGTACTCAGAGACAAAAATGGACGAGCTGATGGCCACCTGCTAGCCTTGTAAATTGTACAACTATGCAGAATTTATTTGAAATCTAAAGGGATGTTATGGACAAAATATGCGGCGTGGAATTGGCAGGCTCTGAAGCAGTAATCGTGCTGCTGGAAAAAGCCAATGCGGACTATGTATTTCTTAGAAATGAGTCACAAAAAATCAAACTTGGTGATGACGAATCTAGTGATGACATAAAGTCATTTTTTGAGACATTTCAGAATTTTGTAAGACAGCACAACGTCGAGCTAGTAGTTATAAAGAAGCGTCCTCAAAAGGGAAAGATGGCTGCTGGTGCGGTATCCTTCAAGATGGAATCACTTATCCAGCTAAATGGAGTTTCAGAGGTCACATTTGTGACCGGTCAAGGAATGTCTGCATCTGAGAAAAAAGTTCCTTTCAACTTGCCAGTCGGGCTTAGAAAATATCAGGAAGACGCCTTCAAAGCCGCTGCTTTTTACATTCGGAAGCAGGGCCTATGACTGGGATACTAATTGAGACCGTCGGTGCTCCTCGGCAAATAAAGGATCAGCTCAGATTTTTGAGTAAAGACATAATATTTACGAGAGAAGGAAACAAGGGGGCAAATGGTTATTTATTTTTCGGCCGAAATCGAATACTGAATAACGAAGTAGCTGTAAAGTTTTACTACTGGGGAGGAAACATTAAGTATCATGCTGAACCCAGTACTTTGGCGTTGATTGAAGCGCCAAATATCTTGCCGGTAAAGAGTGCCGGCCTTCTTGACGGGGAGTGGGCATATTTTGTTACGCCTCGCTTGGATGGCGATCTTGACGATGTGCTAGAAAAGACTGAACACAGCAATCTGCGAGCGGTTGAGCGAGTTAGGCAAGTTTTGTGTGGCGTTGTTCATTTACACCAGCGGCGATATCTACATAGAGATTTGAAACCTTCTAACATTTACGTGGGTGATGATGGTAGGTCGATCATCGGCGACTTTGGATCAATTAAATATATACCCGAAGATCTAGATTCAATACCTGCATCAAGCCACGCTGTTCTTTATAGACCACCGGAGTCTCTTGAGGCAGGGTCTTACGGGTTCGCAGGCGATCTGTATCAATGCGGGGTAATGCTCTATCAACTCTTGGGTGGCTATTTGCCCTATGAAGAAATGGCGTGGCTAAGTCAGAGACAAAGGCGTGAGCATGATTTGCTTTCGTCGAGAGCTGATCAAGCGATCTTTGTTGACAAGTGCATAAAAGAGCGTATTCAACGCGGGAAGATTCTTGATCTCTCTACGCTCCCCCCTTGGGTTCCAGATGTCCTTAAGAGAACAATAAGAAAAGCTACCCATATAAATCCAGAAAAACGATTTGCATCTGCTTCTGCTTTTCATACTCACCTTAATAATATCAAAAATAATATCCCAGATTGGTCAGTAATCGAAGGACGCCCAGTTTTGATCACCCCTACTATTTCTTTTAGAATTCTCGAAAAAGATAATCATCTTTATGTGCAAAAATCAAAAAATGGCGGTGTTTGGCGGCGAGATAATTTGATTATTGGCACTAGCCTTAGTGATATTGTTTGTGAACTTGAGGGGAAAATCTAATCATTCTCGGTATCCATTTGTCTTCCACTTTGGGTTAACTCCACCAAATAGCCGGCAGCCCTTATGAGCTTTAGTTTTTAGCCAACTCCAGAACCGTCAAACCTACATTGTCAGCCAATTTTCGACGGTTACGAATGGCAGCTATTGGGTTCTTGCTGCCCCTCACTACAGGCGGCAATCGGCCAACTCTGTTGTAAACGGTCGACTTTCGGTAAGGTCCATAAAGGGGATACCATTCTGCTTACATTCAGTGGCGTGCTTGATGCCGTAAGCACAAGTTCCCAAGAATCTAGGCGTCGGGGAGCCTGACGCACATAAAGGATTAACATGTTCCACAAAGCTCAAATCATTACCTTCCCGGCTTTAATCGCGACGGTGCTTTTACTGACCGGCTGCCCGCCGTCCCCCGAATTTACGAGGTGGAAACGCCCTTCGACCTCTGTTGAGGGTGTCAAAGCCGCAATGAAGGAATGTGGCGACCCGGTAACCACTTCGATGACGCATTTGCCCATCAACGAACAGGTGCTGCAATTCCAGTGTATGAAACGTCATGGTTTCATCCGAAAAGACGGTTTTGAATACTGTGACATTATGAAAGACATGCCCGCCTGCGTCGAAGAGAGGCAGGGGCATCCTCTAAGCCTGTCCCAGCTCGAGGCTTTGCCATTTGTGGAGGACGAAGCATTTCACCCAATCAAGCCTAATTCAGGTCGGGATGAACGCATGCAAGTCACCTGGCGCAAGGCGGGAGCATCACCGCATTTCTCAGTCCAGATAGCCAATGATAGTGAAGCCCTGCCGGTGATGTACGCATGCGGCTATGCAAAACCACTGGGGTCAAATCTTGACGTTGCAAGCATCGGAGACACAGCCAAAGCGCAACGCTGCATGATTGATCACGGCTTTGAGCCAAAGCATAAATCAACGCTTGTTTGCCTGATCTATCCCCAAGTGACGGGCTGCAAGTCAACGAAACTGCTGAAATAACCTCGTTGTCAAGTCATTAGGTCGACTTACTGGAAAAACAGAATCGCGCTTTGAACATAGTAACTCAACATCACAACAATTAAAAACAGCTTGTGATCTAGCGGCACTCGACATAAATGCCGCTAAGATGCGATCGTGCAGCGCACTGTGTGCAATTGTGATTATGAATTCCTCACCATAGTTCTGGCAAACTCAAGGTGAACTACATTATCGCCATTGATAGCGTATAAAGGTTGACTCATCCGTCCATCGTTAGTCAAAATAGTATAATCAGAAACCAATCCAATTAACGAAGTATCAGTTAGACCATAGGTGCTGAATAACTTCGCTGCGGAGTCTGCGGAGATATTTGAGTCAATCTGCTGAAACTGTGAAAACAGCAATTGAGCTGCTTCAAACGCCATTATTCTAGCATACCCATTCAAGTCAATGAGATTGGATACTTCGGTCGCAATATATGGAGTTATGTAAACATCTGTAAAACGGCCCATGAACTTTACTACAACCTGATAGTCTTCTTCGTTATAACTTTTAAGCCTACTAGAGTTTGAGATATGTCGCCCTTCTTCGATAGCTCCGATTACAAGAAGAAGCAAAAGATTGGTATCAATAATTAGTCTAGGGCTACTCAAGACTACTTCTCCTTATAGTTTCTAAACCCCCTAAAACTATAACTATCAGCATCAACTAGAAAAATCTTATATTCCCTTCGACGCCCCATTAAGCTAGCGAGCTTTGAGATGTTGTCCGTACCAACGCCGAACAGATTATCTTCTCTATCAATGTCGTAGCTGAAGGTCACCTCATAAAGCCTGCCGTCAGCCGATGTCATTGCTTCCTCCAACGTAACATTCTTAGCTTTCGGAACTAGCTTCTCAACATTACCTCTAGCAACCTTTACAGCTCTGTCGAAATCGAGTTCAGCCATGATTTATCCTCCATGTGATTCTCACATTATAGGGTAGATAGAAAAGAGAAAACAGCAGGAGGACAGATGCACATTTTGCTGGGCCTGGCTTGATAATCCCATACACCACGGAAAACGAGAGCCTTCCGTTAACTCGCCCCCTCCAGATTTCTTGATACCAAAACAGACGGTTTGGCCCTACCTAAAGGAGCTGCAGAAAGGAGTTCTATAGGCTAGCCCATTTCTCGCAACAGGTAGAGTTTGGCAAAAAAGAAGCCTAAAAACCTTTTACCCACCACCATATCTCGCAACCGTCAGAAACAGAAAAGCCCGGCAAACCGGGCTCCCTGAAACCGAACGCTGCATATTTAGCAGTTTTCAGCTTGATCATGTCACCAGAGACAGCGGTGGTGTAGCCGTTCAGAACCCAAGCCCAGACCCACTTTTTTTGCACATGAGTATTGATCAGTGCATCGCCCCGTTTGACTGACAGTGCTGAAGTGAATGCATGGATTGGCACCCACCAGTCAATTTGCTAACGTCACGCCACGCTCGCTGACATTGAGGGATGGTGGTGAGAACAGAAGCCCCGGAGGTATGGCGAATTCGGGGCTTCGCCTTAATCAGCATTCAGATCCCCGATCTCATACAAGACCATCGATACAACGAATGCCCAGGATGCGGTCAGTAACACCGCCATCCATAGCGCGCAACGCGCCCGTTCTTCCTCACTAGCTTCGTAGCGACAAACGCAATTGATCAGGGTGGATTCTTGAGATCGTCATTCTCCCTTGGTCATACTCACCAGGAACTGAAATCAACGGATAGCACCATGCCCCTCACGCAGCCCAAACAAGCATTGCGCGACGATCTTAAAGAAGCAGCAGCCACCCTCAAATGGGCTGGCGTTGATCTGGTCGCAGTAGCTGACCGTATGAAGGCAACTGGCGATGAGCAAGCAGCAAGCGAGCTGCTGGAGATAGCTCGCTCATTCCAAGAGGTTGAAGACAAGTTAGAAGGTGATCCAGAGAGGGTGAAGGCTGGCTTATAAAACACTGCCCAGGAACACTCTAGGGCTTCGGCGCCTTACGAGCTTTCCCTACCAACGCAACGAGCCGCCGCAGCTCTTCAGCATCTGCGTTGTGGATAACCTCAAAAAGAAACGCCCTCTGCTCAATCTCGCCTTCAAGGTCAGCAAAAAAATCCTTCACCGGCACACCTAGAATTTCAGCAAACTTGTAGACAGCCTCGACCGTTGGGACGTACTCGCCCGTTTCAAATCGACTGATCGTCTTTGGGTCGAACCCTGACCGATTGGCTAGCTCCGCTTGTGTGATTCCCTTCCCTAGGCGGTATTTCTTAATCGCTTTTGCAAGCACCACAGTTTTTCAGCCTGTTCGTATTTCAAACAAGCACTTCACAGTAAAAATCCTTGTCTACAAACGCTCTGTGCCATCGGATTTTTTGCTAAGAATACGATGGCTGGCGTAGACTCCGCTTCAGGTATCAGACGGCCACCACGCCGTCTGTCAGGGGCTCTACGTTCGGTATGTTTGAGGATTCAGGGAATGGCAGATCGCGATGAGGATGACAAATGGTTGTCGTATGACGGCCAGAAGCACGAAACACATTTTCAGGCCAATGAGCGTGACAAAACCCACGGCAAGGAGATGCGTGAGACTTTTCAGAAAGAAGTCAGCCTGAAAGGCAACCTTGTCCAGATTATCTACCTTTTCGCCTGCGTCCTTGTGTTTGCGGGTGCGCAGGGCTTTGAGAGTGGCTTGGGCTACATACTCCTTATCCCGATGATTTGGGGTTTGTATGCGCTCACCAAATTCGTCAACAAATTTACCCAAGAACAAAGGGACCGGGTATTTATGTGGACACTCATCATCATTGCAGTCGTTTCAATAACGATGATGATCAAAGGAATCGTGAAATGAAAATCACCACACTAGTACTTTCAGCTTTGATTTTCTCCACTGCGCCCCTTGTTCATGCTGCCCCTAGCTTTTCGAAGAATGAAAGCTACAAAGACAATCAGGTCAGCGTTGACATACAAGGTTTTGGGAATCAGATTTTAGATCAAGCAGGCAAATCAAAGTATCTGAAATTCGATTTACAAGGGACCGAATATGCTTATGTCATCGAACGTATGGCTTCAAATTCAGTGAAATATACTGGAAACCCTAATGACATCAAGGGTGTGGTTTTCTTGCTTGTAAGAGCTTTCAAAGATGGGTTTGAGCTTCCAAAACAGGTCAGTACTTATACACCTAGCAAATATAATAGTGCGATCAGAATCGTGAAGTTGGATAGAAACGACGAGCGCCCTTACGAGTTCGACCTTGGAATGGATGAAGACAAACAGTTGTTCTTAATCGACGGCCCTACGTCTACGACCCACCTAGAGCAGGTCGATTCAATCAAGAAGCACGTTTCAAGAAAAGACAAAAAAAGCCCATACGCTTTCTAAATGGAATTTCATACCGTGATCAAACAAATCAGCAGTCTCGTATTTACAGCTATGCTGTTTTCAACAGCCACAGTCGTACAAGCTGACACAAGCTTTTCGAAAAACGATAGCTACAATGAAAACCAAGTCAGCGCGGATATTCAGGGCTTTGGTAACAAAGTCATCGATCAGGTTGGCAAGTCGAAATACATAAAGTTCGACCAACAAAAAACCGAATACGCATATACCATTACTCGCTATGCAGAAGGTGATATTCAGTACACGGGCAACCCTTCAGACATGAAGGGCGTGCGCTTTATTAAGGTGCAGTTATTTGTGGACGGTACACCAGGGCGAACTCAAGTGAGTACATTCACACCCAGCAAATACAATAATGCAATCAAAATCGTTAAAATGGATAGAGACGATGAAAGACCTTACGAATTCGATCTAGGTATGGATTCAGACAACAAGCTTTATATGATCAATAAAAATGGAAGCACAACACCGCTCCAACAGGTCAACGAAATCAAACGAGATATACCACTCACAGAAAAATACAAAGACAGGATTTTTTAAGAACAAAAAAGGCAGTAGAACAAAGCTACTGCCTTCTAAAAAGCAACGAGATTAAGCCTTATCCACCGATGATTTTCAACCTGATGATTTTCTTCTCATCGGGTGTTAAATTCATTTTAGACAGTTTACCTACTGCAAAAAGGTAAGCGTCCTTGGTAGATGGAAGGCTTTGAGCAAATTCATCTTCAAAATTGTGGAAATATAGATTAGCTAATCTGTCAGCTTCAACAACCAAGTCATATCTAGCCAATTCCTCTGCTAATCGTCTTCTTTTGGCTTCTTGATTGTGAAGCCTCACAGCCTTAACGTAGTCATTATCTTTCTTATCTTCCAGCTCTAAAGCAATCGTTTCATATGTATTCATTTTTAGTAAAGTTTGTTGTTAAGCGAATTATAGCATTTCACTTCAACCAAATTTACCATTAAGAAAAAATAAAAAAAACAGACTCAAAGGTCTGTATTAATAGGTTTTCAATTCTCTCTAAAATCTTGATGCTTTTTCCGCTCAAGCTGGATATTCAGATCCAGACTCAAACATTCGTCAATCTCATCATCTGTTTTTTTATGTTTAATCGGCTCTAAATCATCATCGTAATAATTAAATGGTTTCTTTTTCCCTATTTTCATTTAACAGCCTCCTTACTGATAAGCTCAAGACTTAAGTCATGGAGCGCAGAAACTGCTGACTCACTGAAAGTGATAAATATAGGCGTTCTGAAATTCATCACTTTGATTTTTGTTATCTTCTGCATTTTCTTAGTAAAGCTTAAAAACTTATCCCCCTTGATTCTGGCTTTCACCAGGATCGACAGTCTCTTTAGCTGATCACCTTCGACCTCAAGACTAAAAGCATTTAGCGCATTTACATCATCGACAGTTATTTCCTTTTTCATTTTTGGCTTGTTTGTATTTATTATAGCATTTTAAAAATGGTATAATTTGAGAAACAAACCTTCTTAAACAATGAAAACAATAAAAAGATGGCTAATGATTCTTTTAGCAATCGTCGCCATTTCACTTACAACAATCCCCAATAGCTTTGCAGAGCCAATAACAGGCCAAACAGCATCAGATCGAACAAGCAGTTTTGTAGGAACAGATGACAACGACGATGACTATGACGCAGTGATGGATAATTCCAACGAGGACGAATATCAATATTTAATTTCAATAATAATCTGGCTAACAAAAACAATCAGTGTATTAGGAGGACTAATATTTATAGTCATAGCCTTTAAAAATATGGTTCTTTACACTGAAGTAGGCGCACAGGGCAAACACGAAGTTAAGAACAAGATGATTTTCGGTTTGATCATTGGTGTTTTAATTCTCAACATCACTTCTACCGTGGATTCTGTCGTTAAAACCTTCAACTCAGAATCTAAAGGGGCTTGCTATATAACCAATGAAGATGCATTTGAAGATTGGAAAATCGGTAAAAATAAGGATATGTGCTGGAGTGTTGCAAGCAGTCAAATATCAGGACCAACCTTTGATAAGGTGAAATCAATGATTGATTCGCAACATTCAGGAGAGCTAGAAGGGAATCTTAAAAATGTAATATCCGGTTTACAGATGGTGGGCTTTCTATTTTTCGTGAATGCTTTATTTGCCCTTCATAAAATTTCCACGGGTTCAGGACAACGTAGCTTTATAGGCGTTATGGGACAACTCTGCGCTTCTACATTAATAGTCGATTTAGTTCACACCATTGTCATAGTTCAAGGGACTATGACCAAGCTAGGGCTTCAGGTGTAAAAAAAGCCCCATATGGGGCCTTTATTATTTTTAAGCTTATCACTCACTTATGAATTGGTCGAACAGACGCCTTGAGATTTCATGTCTACATTCGTTGTAGACTCCCCGTTTGATAAAAGCCATTTTCAGCACATTCTCTAAATAATCGAATTCTGTTGCCGTAGGGTCAAAATCGTAACTGACTAAAATCTGTGCTGTTTTAAAAGCATCACGCAAAAGCGCTTCTTCTTCTTTCTTGTACTCAAGAGCCCAGCGCTTGTAATCGCTCAAAGTCCCGCCTTTCTGTTCCACAGGCGCAGCCGGTGGCGTTGCTATGCATACATCCAGCTTTACATCCTCTTCAACCTGGACGTGCCCCACAGGCTCATAAGATTCGCTCACACCAAGGGGCACAATCACGTCAGGCACAACGACAGGCCACTCATCATCCCCGATGCCTTGCGAAGGCTCAACAGAGGCTACTGCAGGCGCTACGATGGGTGCTGGTGCTGGTGCTGGTGCTGGTGCTGGTGCTGGTGCTGGTGCTGGTGCTGGTGCTGGTGCTGGTGCTGGTGCTGGTGCTGGTGCTGGTGCTGGTGCTGGTGCTGGTGCTGGTGCTGGTGCTGGTGCTGGGAGCTTCATCCCTGCGAGTGATGCATTCAAGCCACGACTCTCTGTTATTGAGCTTAAAGCCTGAATCAGTGAGTCAGTTCTTTGCGCGACGTTCTCTTTTGTTTTTTCAGTTCCGAATAGATCTGGTAAATCAATCTGCACTGTCGGTTCGTTAAAGTTTAATTCATTCATGTTTTACACAGTTGTTTTTGTCATTATAGCAAATGCGATTAGCTCAAATGGTATAATAAATTAAATAAATAAATTCCTGCACATGCCGAATTCAAACCTTCACGTATTAAAGCCAGCCACGAGACTCACTTTTCAAGACTTTACAGCAAACGGAAAGCCATCAATCAATAAAAATTTAATTCAAGCCCTTGCGAAGCTTCATCAAGTAAATACCAGTGAGTTGATGATATACACGTCACAAAGAAAACACTTCAGCACAAAGATACAGGTGCATTTCACTAGAGACTTATTACTAGAAAGACACATCTGCATTACAGCCCCTGAAGCTATTCGCATAGAACACGAACAACACTGCTGCTTTGATTTCGACATTAGCCATAATGGTAAATATGAAAAATCCAATGAAGAATATTTAAAGCTACATCTTTGCCGTTTTTTCAAAGTAGTAGTGAATTACGACAACTGGGAATCCTTCACTAACGAAGACTACAGCAAAGCGTATAGGAAATTAATGCCGTACAGGAGCAGTTCAGAAACGCCAATTGGTGTAAGTAAAACAGACCTCTTAGAAGGTTTACGCTCAATAACAAAAGACCTTGAAAGCCCAGTCATCAAATACATCCAAAATGGAGAGGAAGAATTTGTAGAGTTAACGCAAGATATAGAATCAAGAACGCATAAGCTATTCGTAGCAATTGAAAGCAATACAGGGGAATTACATTCGATGGCTGCAGTTGACGCGGCCACTTGTCAGATTTTTGCACACTATCCTAAATCAAATCTCAAAGACCTCGCTTATTTTAGTAACGTCTTCCTTAAAGAATCATCCTAACAAATGGTATAATTTATAAAAACAAACTTAACAATCATGCAAAACTCAAAACCATCTACAACTCAAGCTTATGCTAAATACTATAAAATTGAACGCTTCTTAAAATTTGCAATACTTGCGTTTGCCATATTGATAGCTTGCTCAATTTTCATGAGCCATTCCATGGGCAATTTTAGCTTCATAAATTGGCTGGAGGCAATTTCTCGATCTAATGTCACTCAAATTATGTGTGGCTCAATTGCTTACATCGCCGTACCAATAACCCTATCCTATCTAATAATTTACAGAAGAAAAAACCGTCAGGCTCAATACCTGACTTTGTTTATCCTATATGTAAATTTTTAGCGCTCTCAAATGGTATAATTAGATAAGAAAAAACAAACAATGCCACTATGTTTAAAGCCAGCCTAACTAAAGGTCGAGAGATTCCGATCAATGATTTTAACGAATTGCTTTACAGTAAGACTTTCGATTTCGATCCAAAGCCCAATACCCTTGACGAGATCAATAGTGCCAAAAATTACACAGAGCTGAGTAATCCTTTTATCCTTTACAAGTACAACAAAGAAATTGAATTTCTACTTTTCTTTTCTAGCTGCCCAACGCGAAATGACTTAATTAGTGCGCTTATCTTTGACGATTACTCGCAACGATTGGCTAACAAACCTCTGCTTTTTCGGTTGAAGTGGTTCTATGAAAAAGACCTCAAAGGCTTTCTAAAGGTTCTATACGCTTTTCCTACTGACGCACTCAATGTCAGCGGCTATAGAGCTAACAGCCGTTGTACAGATCATCGTTTTAAAATCAGACATGATTGGGCACAGATTCCAAACGAAGAATCACTTAACAACTTCACTACGAATGAAGAAAACTGGCTGGCCTTTGATGCTTTTCAATTATGCCAATTTGATGAGTGGGCTGAAAACGCTAGACCAAACAGCATTAATGAATACATCGCTTTTTTGCTAAAGAAAAACCATGCACGATACTTTACCCATTACGTGAATAAACCGGAATGGCTTAGATACCCAACAGACTATATGACGGAACACCCTACGCTTCATAAAGACTTGTTAATCAGTTATGAACCCTTTCTGAGAAAATACGGGCACCTGTTCCAAAGGTACAACGAGAAATATCTCAATAAAAAAGCAAAGTCTTACAGAGCCTTTCTTACGGCTAGTAAAGCTCAACAAAGAATAATGAAAATACTTTCAATACCAACCAATATCATGAGGATATTATGACAGACGAATATGACGAAGACGCGATAGACCAAATGATGCAAAACCTTGATTCAGGGATAAACGGGGATGATGAAAAAGATATACCCAATCCGAATTCTGACATTCTTGATCAAATTTTTAACTCTGACCCGCCACCAGAGGACAAATCTTATTCAGGGATTAAAAAGAAATTAGGCGCCCCGCTGGATAAATATTGCACGGCTTTCGACCAAATCATTACAAGCAATTTTCTAAAACAACCGATTGAATCCTGTGCATCTCTAATGTTTGTTACGAGCATGATTAGGACTTACACGAAAATCAAACCCGGCTCCCCTGAATGGAAAACATGCTTTGAGGAAGTAAAAGCTTTTGTTAAACATATGGACGACTACTATAGTATTTTTAAGTATACCCATTTCGAAAACAACAAGGTCAACACTCACTTTGTAGAAAATCTATTCGAGCTGGATAGGATTATTTTCAAGATGGGTTATTCAAAGGTCAAATGGGAATACAGACAACCCATGGAGATCCTAACAATCTGCCTAAAATTTCCAACGAACAAATCGGCTTTGGCAGAGATATTCACAGATTTACAAGGCGACCTTTAATCGCCTTTTCTGTAGGTGCTTGTCGTATCAAAGATGTAAAGTTCATCGAATAGAACATCTGCATTCTTCTGTAGTTTCTTATCCAGAAAGCTTTTCAAGTCTTCATCACCCACCAGGTGAGGCGCCTTCAAGGCTTCATGACGAGCTACAGCTAACGGGATGCGCAGATTGTCAGCGAAGTACTGCCCAAGAGTCGAAGCAAGCTTACGCGCAATCACAGCATAAACCTGACCCTCCACGGCATCACGTCCAGCTTCCATGACCGAATCTGGCAGATCTAGGCACGCATTGTGGATTACGTCAGTGATGAGCCTTACAAGGCCCCCTTCTGGCGTTACAGCTTCATCTGCTACCAGGGAGAGAATGATCTGGCCTTCGTTCGTGGCTCCCACTGAGAACTCATGGTGTATGTCCCTTATGACGGAAAGAACAATCTCTGCAGACTGGGTACGCACGTCCAGGACACAGAATCCCTTGGCCTTCATGTGAACAGAAGCCAAGCCGTTGGCCGTGGCTGTCAACTGTTCACCATCATGGGAAACAACAAGCGGCAAAGACCGTGACGAGCGAATCATGGTGCTGATCAAACGTTCTCGACATCTATTGAGGAATTCAGGCTTCGCCACCAGCTCATCTGCAGCTTTGGAAGCCTCCTTGCTTCTTGGCCTTTGAGCTTGGTTAGGTACGAAGAAGGAGAACAGCCCCTTCATCGAAATCATGGTTTGTACCCCCTTTTAACTGCCTCCCTCACCGTGTGGTCGTCTTGCTCATTCTTTTCAAGCTTGTGCATTTCTGAAAGAATTTTACCTCCATTAATGCCATTTAGTTGTAATGATACTTTGTGTAGATTTCCGTCTTTCGCTTTTTCACCAACAATATTTTTAGAATCTTGTGAAATAGAAATATCAATACTTAAATCATTTGAAGCCTTTCCTGTTAAATCTTCAAAAGTGGATAGGTTGCCTTTAGAATTCATAACAATGCTACGAATTGAATTGCTTATCTCTCTCGTGCTTAATTCCTGAAGATACCTTTCTCCTTTTTCTACTGTTTTTGTAAGAAAGGTTGCAGATAGCTTTTTATCAACAGTCGAACCTGTGACATGCTGACCATCATCGCTGAACGTAATGTCTAAATTATGTTCACTTGCGAGGACTGGTCTTTTGCTATCCAAGAAATCCAAATCACCACCGAAAACCTTCAGCATTCTTAACGTGCGTTGTTCTAATGCTTCTTGTGCAGTTATAGTTTTAACACCACCAGTCAGGGGCGGGGCTTGCGAATTCACTGGCTTTGCGTTGTTAGTTGATTCCGCACCAACCTTGACGGGTTCAATTTTCGGCTTTAATTCATCCATGAGGTATCTGAAATCCTTATCAAGAATTACGATTCTTTTGTGGTCAATACCAGCATCATGCAGCGTTTTATAACAGGACACAAAATACTTTTTACGCTCTGCATGGCTTACCAATTCTGGATCTGTGGAAAGCTCAATGCTTTTTCTGTTCCCGGAATAGTTATGCCTTGCTTCAAAATCAACTATCTCTTGAACCCATGGCCCATTGATATTCACATAAAACCTAACCCCACCTGTTCTATTGAGGTCAAATTGAGTTCTATTTCTTTCATCCGCTATCTTAATCTTTGAGTTAGAAAACTCCATTATAGACATATTGTATTTTTCTAGAATTACCTTCAACTCAGCTAGATAATCTTTTGCCTCAACCATTGAGTTTTCAGGGCTTTTAGCCAGCTCAGACTCTGGTACGCGCTTTACATTTATACTAGCAATAACTTTGTCACGGAAGGCCCCGTCAGTATCAGTCAGATAATCATATTTAGTTTGACTATTGCTTCCCACACCAAACGTCTTAGATTCTTCTGCGAAAGCCTTTAATATATCATCGCTATATTGTTCTTGGTTTTCAGGCAAATCACTAATGACACTAGGGGTAGAATCTGCATCTTGAAAAGACTGAATTACATCTACTGTATTCTCTGAGAATCCCGTGTCTTTTTTTCCGCCAAAAACCTCTTTGAGGTTATCTTTAATTTTGTCTATAAACTTCATTTTAGATTTGTTTGTTATTGCTTTAATTATACCATTTAGCAGTCATCAAATTATGCGCAAAAAAAAGAACCCGCAGGTTCTCTTATTATTTTTACATCGAAGGTTTATTTCTTCGACTTGTTTGCCTCTCTTCCACATCCACAGGTTTTGGCTCAAACAAAGCATCCGCGTTTGCTGCTTTGGCTGCATTGCTTGGCTTTATTTCTTTAAACTGATTATCTGCGCTTGAAATATTATTCAGTGCGTTGAACAACCCCGCCCCTAATTTTGAAGTCCCAACCACGATGCTACTTAGAGGAAATGTCTCCCTCTCTTTTGTATTACCATTTACGTTCGAAACAACCACGTCTTGGTAATCATCTGAAAATGACAAATCAATCCCATTTATCTTTAGATAAGATTTTTGCTTAACAAAATTTTCGAGATTCATCCCTGATCTTATGATTGCCAACTGACCTTGACCTTCAAGCGAATTGAAGACCCTTCTGTATTCTTCAGCATCAGGCATCTTTGAAGTATCAAATTGAAAATTTCGATCTGGAATGCTCGCATCACCCCCAATCTTTGTGACATTAAAGGTACTGCCATCTTGTGATATTTTAATCTTAATCCCTTCTGCTTTATCTAATTCTATCCCTCTATTTATCATATCCAATATAGAATCTCCCCTCCTAAACAACCCTTCGCCCAAAAAGATCTCTTCAATTCTATTTTTCACTACATCGGCGCTCTGCTCCGCAGAAATTTCTTCTTTCGGTTGAGCGGCATTTTGAGAGGATTCAGCCACTGATGCAGCAGGTTCAATTGGCTTTTCAATAGGCTTGTTTTGACTCACGACATTAACACCAGCTACAGCGGGCTCTTTTGGATTAGCTGCTTGTGCGTCTGTTTTGTACTTCTCAAGAATAGAGTTGAATTGCTCGTTTTTTAAAATAATACGGTCGAGTCTAACGCCAGACTCTATCAACGTGCCAATAGTGTTCTTAATGAATTCCTCTTGCGCAGCAATTGCTTCTGGAGTTTTTTTGGAATCATCTACCCACACCTCAAGCACGGTGTCAGGCTGGTGAAATTTGAAAGGAGCTACAGCTCTCACAATGTCTTGGTTCATCTGGCAATTCAATTCGCCTTCATTGAATCGTATATCACCACCATGCTTTACGCTCACATCAATAGCGCGTTCTTGCCCAACTTTGATGAAGAAAAGGTCTACGCCATCATGAATGTCGTCTTTCTTCTGCATTACTTTTCTATCGTATTTTTTACCTATTTTCAGTAGAGCAGAAACGAATTCATCCACTGGTAGCTGTTCTTCTTCCTCTTCATTAGACAGCTTTGTTAAAGGAACTGCGCGTTTAACATTCACTCCCCCGCTTATTATGCCTTGCTGTGTAGCGATTGGTTCTGGTAACTTCTGAGCAACACCTTTCTTGACGAGCATGTCATCAATATCTTGGATTTGCTTTGCCTTATCTATTTGAACTGCTTGATCTCTTTTTGCCTGTGCCTGCCTTTCTTCTTCTTTTGAATACTTCATATTAGATTTGTTAGTTATATGAACAATTATATCATTTTCTTTTGTAAATCCCCGCAAAACAATTTGACAATAGATTTTGCATCAATTAGCTTCAGTTAATTGTTTTAAAAATACCCACACGCAAGGAATGAGTGAATGACTGACAAAGCCTCTCAAAATGAATATGAAGCTGCCGTTACTGCTGATCTCCACGCAGCTCCTGCTAAAGAGCTGGGCGCAAAGGTTTTGAAGCACCTGCTGTCTGTCACGACTTCATCAGCCCTGACTGACATCCACGCTCAAATCGCTACTGCAGCATCTTCAGGCGATGACGAAAAGCTGGTTAAGCTTTTTGAAGAATTGAAAAAGCTAAAAGATGCGGAAAAAGCCAACCTTAAGTCACTGGCAGAATTGAAGAAAAGCACATCTTTTGAACGTGTTCTGTTGGCGTTCCAAGACGAATTCAAAGCCTTGGCATATGAGATTTCGCTTGAGGTCATCAAAGGCACACACGTAGCGTTGAAGAACGCCGGTAGCAAAACAAAGGGCACTCGCAAAACTAGCGAGAAAGACCCATCCGGCGAGCCGACATTTCACACCCTGACGCACAAGGGTAAGTCTGAAAAACTGTTTTCCCGCCGTGGCCGTGCTGCTGCGAACCTGACCCAAGACGAACCAGCATTCACCTTCTTGGGCTTTAAGATCGTCAAAGATGCTGCCGGCAAGGAAACGCTCGATCCGGCCACTATCAAGCTTGGAGACGGGTCCGAGGTTCCAGCTACACGACCAAATATCATTAAGGCTATCACCGAGAAAACCGCTTTCGATGGGTACACCATCGCTTGATGGTTCCAAACTGCTAGCATGAAGCCCCGGCCTATCGGGGCTTTTTTTCGTCTGCCATTAGGGACTGAACATGGAAGAAGATTTCCCAGTGTATGAGGATTACCAGCACCACCAACGGCCCACGTTGGTGGACGACAAGAGCCATCAAAATCATTGGCGGAATCGTGCTAACGATCTTCATGCCTCTGCCGGTGCCGTTTGGCTTTCCATGTCAAACGGACGTGGTCATGACGCAGTTAGGGAGCTTGGATTAGGTGAAGGGTTCGACATGCACCTTGCCTGTTCCCACGTCTACCACATGCTCTGCGGGCTATCGCTGGAAGTTGCGATGAAGGCGGCGCTTGTTAGCCAAGGAACTACCCCACCAGAGCATCACGACTTGAACCTGTTGGCTCATTTGCTTGGTGTGAAGAGAAACCCTGCGCAGAAGAAGATCCTCAATTTCTATCAGCACAGCGTTGTATGGGCTGGGCGATACCCTGTACCCGTAAACGCCACTGATGAAAAGCTCATCGACTATTACGACATGGCCAACACCATCTTATTCAAAGGCAAGACGGCGATTAAGGGAACGTCCATCAAGACCTACTCACCGACCGGGGCAACGTCATGGAAACGGTATGACGCTCTCTACAAGAGCTACACCGCCCTCTTCGATCATCGCTACCCAGCCAAGGCCAAATAAAATGAGCGAGTGGGAAGAATTCTGTGAGTCCCGTGGCTTCTCCACGGGGGAAGACGACTATGAAAAAATCATCGACAGTCTTGAGAAAACTCCGCGCCAAAAATCTTTGAGCCAACCGCCTCCCTGTGATTTTAACCAGGAGGAAGTGAACGCTTTGATCAAGCTTGATGCACACGGCATCCCCAAGCATTCCGAAATCTCTCTTATGGTTTGGACGGGCCAAACGGCTGAAATCGGTCAGTGGTCATTGGATGGCATGATCGCGGGTAAAGATGAAGGGCTGATTGTTCGCTTCCGAGAAAAGGACGGTGATTATTTCGCGCCTTTGCACATGCTCATCGAGGCACTCCGCTCAACGTGCTTACCTCTGCAATTGGAGGACCAGCTTGTTATCTGGGATTCCAAAAACGAGTGCTTGGATAGCTGGCAGGGCCTTTTTAAAGAGTCATTCTTGGTCCAACGTACCGATAGGGTTCCCTCGGGACAGGACGATCTGAACATGCTGCACCTTCTGGATCGTGCAAAAGGCGCTGACCATTCTTTAAAACCACTACTGGTAGCAGCAACTGACCTTGAACGGGCGTTGGCCGGTGGAGTTGTTGAGTTCATTGATGGTAGCTCGCTGTCATCAGAAACCCTGTCTGATGCTTTCCTTGTTTACATCACGAGCAAGGGCATACCTGTCAGCAAGCCGCTTCGGTCGATGGATGAGTTCGTGATGGAGCTTCACACGCGAAATGGCACCTACAAACTCTCAGATGGCAAGGTTCGCACGGTAAACGGCCCCGCTCGACTCACTGCCGGTGCAATCCTTCTCGACAAGGAAACGAAGTACCCAACGTACTACCTGCGGGCCGACCATGGGACGATCTACCAGCCTGTGTACAGGAAGATTTCCGAGGACGATATCCAGGACCACGACCCAAGCAACATTTTCGCAACTGATGGTGCCCACCCTCTTGAGCTGAACGGAACGCATAGCGCTGATCGGTACGTTACAACACTGCTCTATGCAGAGCGTTACCAAGGCAGTTTATTCAACGGCATAATGGACGAGGATATTTTTCGATAGCGCGAAAAGCATACCACTTACAAACAAGTAAAATACGCCGCACTACATGGATCTATTAGAGGTTTTCAATGGAATATTTGATCGGTGCAATCGTGGCCGGAATTATCATTTTTGTTGTCTTGGTAAAATCCAAAACAGACAAATTTAATAAGCTCACACGGATGCACTTTCCGAATTGGTTTGCATTATTTTCCAACAGTCAGATGCCTGAAAATCACGGGATGGCGCTTGCGTTGATCCTTCAAACCTTCCACCTTGCAGAAGAATTCGGAGCCATCACCCCGACCGAGAAACGCGAACTCGACGCCGGATGCATGAAGGAAGATCCTATAGAGATTCTGAATGGGTGGTTGGAGCATGCTTTGCCGGTCGTAAGGAGAGAATTTGGGGATGCTGAAATCGCCACTTCGGAGGCTCGATTAATCGGAGTTTTGATGTTGGTTAGCGTCAAAGGTGTACGTCCAGAACGTGACCTTAACGAATTTCTAAAACGGTTCAATTAGGAACGTCAGCATGGATGAAATTGACCCTCAAGCCCTCCAATTTAAAGAGGTCTGCGCCTACTACGGTGCAGCCATGCACATGGCGCAGGTGCTTGAGCATGGGATCGTGAACGCCCTCTTCTTCCTCGACTTCTTGCCTCGCAAAAGATCAGAATGGACTGACACAGAGTATGAGGAATTTTTTGAAGGAAATTTCTCCAAGACGTTTGGCACTCTGGTTAATTCGTTGAGGAAAGTGACGACCGTACCGGACGCCTTTGATGACTTGATTCGCAGATCCAACAAGCGCCGGAATTACCTCGCCCATACCTTTTTCCGTGAAAATATGGACGTTCTGTATGCAGGTGGTTTTGATGAAGTCGTCACCAGATTAAACGATGACATTGGGCTGTTTCGAGAGGCAGATGCTGCTCTCACAACCATCCTTGAACCCTTGTGGCTCAAATTCGGATGGACGATAGAACGGATCGAAGCAGAGGTTGAAAAATACCAAGCTGAATTGCGTAGGTCCAAGCCGGACGAGGTGGTCTGATGTTCAGAAGCAATGGTGATGATTCATTTCGTGCTTACCTCACTGCCGGGAGCGAAAACCTAGACGAGATCCTTGAAGCAGGTTCCCCGTTCCTGACCATGATGGACGACCTCGATTCGTTCCTAAATCAGTATGTGGTTGGTCCAAACGTCAAGATCGACAATCCGATAATCCACATTATGCGTAACAATGCCAGGTATCTACTGATGACCGGCTTTCGCATTGGTCTCACAGGTCACGTTTCAGGCATCTTCCCCATTCTACGCACGGCATTGGAAACCGCCTGTTATGCACTGCTGATGGCGAATGATGAAACCCTGCCAGAGAAATGGATAGGTCGGCACAGTTCCCCCGAAGGGATGAAAGCCTGCAAAAGCGCCTTCAAAAAACCGATAAAAGATGCACAGAAATTGGTTGATAAGCATGACCCAGTACTGGGTACTTGGATGTATGCACTGTACGAAAGCACCATCGACTTCGGCGCGCACCCTAATGCCAAGACCGTGACCTTACACACCCGCATTTCATTCGAAGAGGGAATGACCCGCTTAGAAAATGTGGGGCTTTATGCCGTGGGCAATTATGAGTACGAGGGTGGGCTCCTAGCTTGTGTAGAACTGGGGCTAGCCACTGCAATGGTTCTCTACATGACCTATAGCACGGTGTCTCCTGAAGCAGTAAAAGCGCTCCAGATACTAAACAATAGGAAGAATGAGCTGGAAGATATGATCGACGAGAGACATTTGAAGAACTGATCAAACAATGTTTATCCTCCCGAATTCGACCTGAAGGATAACCATAAGAAAAATGCTTTTAGGAGGCTTGCAGTTCCATTTCTTTTAAATACTTTATCTGCTTATGAGTTATTACTGTCTCACCACGGTAAAGCAGTACCTCTTTGTCCTTGAATCTGCGCACAGCAACGCCTACGTCCTTAACCACATTCCAGCTCACTAGCGAATCAAGTTTTACATCATAGTAATCTAATGAAATTATTATTTTTCCTGAATAGTCCTTGAAGGACAAACCAGATGAGCTGTAACCATAATCAGTAGCTATGCGCCTTAAAGAATCGAGCAACCATTCGAAATGCGTTAAATATTCGTCGTCAGATTTGAATTTAATTTTACTCATAAAAGTATAGGTTTGTTTATGAGTCAAATTATACCATTTAGGTGATCGACTTTATGAGATAAGCCCCTTTGTTTTTCACGTTCCCAACATCCTTACTGACCGGATACCACTCAAAATCTTCTGCAGGTTGCCCAAGATCGCGGGCAATTTCCTTTGCTCTATCCTTCGTCAGATCAGGAGAAAGCCATTCCCGCGCAAGCTCGGGAGAAAGAACCACGGGCCTGCGGTCATGAACGTCTACCATGCCCCCGGCAGCATCAGCAGTGATGATCAAAAAGCCCGGTGGCTCATCAGGTGATGGACCTGGCTCTACCTGGGCCAGTCCAGCGAAGAACATAGGCTTGTGGCTCTTCAACCTGATGAAGAACGGCTGCTTCTTCACATCACCAGGTTCTTTGACCCATTCGTACCAGCCGTCAGCCATTACCAAGGCCCTGTGGCCAGGAAACAGATCCTTGTAGAACCTACCCTTCGCAATGGTCTCTATGCGTGTGTTGATAGGCTGCACAACCTTCGGCTTCGGCCAAGACACCTCCCTCTTCCAACCCCAATGCACTGGCGAGATCTGCGGGCCGTTAGGCTCGGCATGGATGATTGGCACATCAGTAGAAGGGGCGATGTTGTATCGCTCAACAGGCGTGGTGTCAGCGCTTGTGAAGAGGTCGCGTTGTGGATCAAGCTCCTGCACATCATCAAGGCTTCTAAACATCACGAATCGACCACACATAAACCTTCTCCTGATATTAGAGGTTAGGTCACTCACCCTTCCCCCATCTGACTGCAGATAGAAATTTGGATGACTCCAATGCTGAGAAATTCATTAAAAAATGAAGGCACCAAACTAATATTTTAGTGAAGGTGGAACGGTCCAAGAAGGGTTAACCCGGCCTTCGCCTAAAATGATCGCGAGTTCTTCTAACTCCGTCTCGGAAACTGGCAATAACTTTTGGTGAAGGCCAATCATCTGCTGACCAGGGCTTGATGGATCTGCAAAGGTAAGCCCCATCCAAAAGAAGGCCAAATTTTTATCGCGAGTGACAAGAGTGACCTTTAGCTCTGGGGCTTGTGTCTGGAGAACGTTAGTAAGCATAATCAAAAAAAGATCATACATAGAGTTGTACGCATCTTCTTCTGTGTAACCTACTTTCGGCTTAATAAGCTTCTGTGCTGGATTGAAGCTTTGATTAGCAGATGAAGCGCTTAAACAAGCAAGGAACGCAATATTGTTGACTGAAATATTTTCAGCTTTAGCTATTGCAGCCATAGCTTTCCATTTTTCCACCTTTCTATTTCGAGCAGGTGAATTCACAATTAAGGGTGCTAATTTTATAAGTAACCGTACCCCTTCGGAGAAATACACACGGTACTTATCAGCAATATCCAGTAAGTACTGTAGATCAGCATCAGATTTCGGCCAGATTTTCACATGGGGCAAAGCTTCGGAAAGAGTCTTAAAAGCTGATTTATGTTGCTCAATAATTTTCTCAGGCGATGGTAATTTACGTTCATTACTTTCCAGCGCATAAGATATTGTATGAATAGTGCATGAACAGTTCTTGTCACAGATGTAATCTAAAAAATCGTTATGCTCCCTTTCAGAAGACATTTCACCATTTGAAAATCTAGCTTGGATTTCAGAAACCAAATTTCTGTCGGCAATTATATTCCCTTTAGAAAAAGCATAAAATATAGGCACCCATCCGCCTTTAACCAAAGCAAAACAAGAATTTTTTAAACTTGGCCCGACCGCAAAGTCAGCTTGGAATCTATTGCCAACGGGAGGAAATGTTTTATCCCAATCAGGTTTTCCAGCAACGACACCAGCAATTTTAATCTTTAAGTCTTTCGAATCAGAAAAAACCAACCAATCATCGAGTGTAAGTGGATGGGGTTGAACGTCCTTGAAATATACGATTCCATTAGAACCAGTTTCATCACAATGAATAGGCATTTTCATGAAAAGCTGGGTGTCGAGAGCGGCGCTATGCATTTCTATCCCTTTAAATGTAGTGGCTGGAAGTCGATAGTAGCCTATCCTCCCTTACCTCCACCGGTTAGCACTGACCAATAATTTTATGCTGCATGTACGACCTCTCAATGCCCCGTCGAATGACGCCGGGGCATGTTGAAGGTTGAGCCTATGAATAGCTCTTAGAGCTGCTTTCAGCTCGGAGGGTGCGGATTCAGAACGAGCTGTAAGGACAGGGACCGACCAAGACGAATTTATCAATCTCCATCGATGAAAATCCCTGAACAGATTCTTGAACCATTTCAGGAATGATTAGCCTTTTCGGATCGCATCCAAAAGCTGATCTCGCAACCCTCGACCCTGATCGTCCTTTTTCTGCGCCATAAGGTAAATCCCCTTACCCCCGGATTTTTTAGCCCAAAGCTCACCGATGAGGCGCTTCTCTTTACTGTCATCATTGCTCACACGGTCGCCTCCCTTGTACTCAATCACGAACAGGCGCCCGTCCTTGAGACGAGCTACAAAGTCTGGATAGGTCCGTTGTGTCGCTGTCGGCATCCAGAATTGGGTAGCGTGAACAAGATTCCTTACCCAAAATTCGACTTCATCCAGCAGCTCAATTGCCTGCGCACAGAGGTATTCCTCTGCATCCTCCCCCTTCGACGTTTTCCAAGGAAGCATGCCGGGGAACGGGTAGTAGTGCTTCTTGAACTTGAATGATCCAGAGTAGTACGAGGTAGCAGGATACAACGCCATGTCAGCAGGATAAGTAAACGCATGGTCGGGTTCTGAGGACGTTACCAGCTCCAAATCATCATGGAACAAAGCCTGTTGAAAGCCCTTGTCGTAGGCGTTTTTCTTCGCAAGCAACAGTTGCTCACCAAGCTTCCTACGAAGGATGAACTGTCCTTTCAACAGTTGGGATAGCGAGAATCCACGATCATCAATCAGTCCCATTACTGCACGGCGTAACCACTCGCGAAGCACAGGCTGTTTGATAGATGGCTCACGGATTTCTTGATCCAACCAACCAATCAGGTCCGAAACGGTACGGTCCTGCGCAAATCCAGGAAGATAAGTACCGACATCGTCTTTCACATTCTGGAACTGAACTGTTTTGTCATCGAGATAAACCTCAAAAGTCATACTCGATTCATCAAACCGGAAAGACGACAGGTCTGGTGGTGACGACAGCAGATCCCAACTGAATGAGGCAGAGACAGCCCCACGGTCTACAAGCTCAAGCTCCCCCTGCTCAACTGAGTAAAGGCGTGGAACCTGAAACACGACGCCCCGCTCACTAGGAGCTTTTGCAGCGACGGTCATTTGTTGGTGCCGTTCAACTTCAGCGGCAATTGCAGCCTTTTTTTCCTTGCCAGAAACGCTAGAAACGATGGCTTCAACAGTCAGTAAATCCAACTCGTCCGTCAGCTCAATCGTCCCACCAGGTCCATCAGATGAAAGCACGAAAACGACTCGCTCGTGGTCGCGCTCTGGGATCTTGGTGAAATCAGGGGCTTTGGAGACTTCAACCTTCGTGACCGGTAATTCTGGCGTACCGACTTGCCCACCTTGCAGAGGAAGTTCTGCAGTCTTTTCCTTACGGATTGCAGCCGCCGCTTCCATCGGATTGAAGCCGATACTGATGAGCGATTGGGTCAATTCGCCAGCAGCACGGCCAAACGTATCTGTAGTGACATGAGCATAGGCTTTGCTCATTGCTTCCTGACGCCGAGGTACTGCATATGGCATGCGCAGGACACGACCAAGAAGCTGCTGAATATCTTTGTCAGATTTCACCTGCGCGACGGAACAGAAAACGTAGGCAAACGAGCAGTCCCAGCCTTCTTTCAACGCCTGTTTGGTGATGATGACTTCTATGGGACAGTCTTTGGCAAATAGGTCAATCCCATCAATTTCCCGCTGTGTGCCGGTCGCGATAGCAATAGCTTTTTCGTCCACCCCATCAGTGTCGATGAGGTGCTGCTTTACCTCTTCAACCGTCGCTTCGCTCTTAGCATTTTCAGCCTGGATCAGCAGGATTGGACGAATGTATTCCGGTTCACCGAGTGCGGTCTTCGAAAGGGATTTGCGCCGAGCTACTGCACTGCTCACTGCAACCTGCCATTCCCCATTATGTTCCTTCAGGATCACAGGGAATTTGATCATGTTTTCTGCTTTTAGCTCGAATGCAGAAACACTGACCAGTACGTTCGAGCTGGACACATCAGGGGTAGCTGTAAGCTCTACCACAGCCTTTGGACCTAGACGCTCATACACAGTGTACGAAAGCGGTGTTGTGGCGTTGTGCGCTTCATCCATGATGACCAATGGACCATGAAGCTTGAGAAGGTTAGCGAAAGAGGCAACGGCTTTCCCGTCTTTCCCTTTATCAAGATGTTCGAGCTGTTTGGCAGATCCTGTGAAATGCCCCTCAAGATCCTCGTGATGCTCGTAGACCTTTCGCCCTTCTTCTTTATCGACACGTAAAGCAGCCACTGTGGAGATCACCACGCAGACCTTCGTGATCAAATCTGCCGGACGTATACGGGTGAATTCTGCCACATCGAAAACCGCGACCTGCCCACCAAAAGCATCATCAAGTTCCTGGCGATACGGGTGGCGATGGTCACGAAAAGCTTCAATCGTTTGATTCTTAATCTGTGTAGTCGGCACCATCCAGAGAACAACTGGGTATTGGCGCTCGAGGTAAGACGAACCGCAGATTTGGATGATATGGGCACCCATCACCGTCTTGCCGCCACCGGTAGGAATCCGCAGACAAACGTAAGGTATTTCAGGCAAACCAGGCATCAGTTTGTATTCACTGACAAGCCCAGCATCAACAGTTTGCTCAAACGCCTTCGATGGTCCTTCTAAACGAGCCGCGTCGAGAAATTTTTCAAGGCTAGACAATGCGCGGTTTTGATACAGCTTTAGAGTTAGAGCCATGGTCAGCGAGCCTTAATGTCGTATGGGGTTTGCCGGAAAGTAATCTTCGATTCCAAAAGAAGCTCAGACGGAATTGCGCACGCCTCCCCGTAAATCACCATAGGACCATCAGTCTTTGGCAAAGCTTTGAGTATTCGCTTGGTCAGGACATTGCCTCCTGCCGCAGTCAGATCACCGAGTATGCCGTTGAACAGCAGAAAATAAGACGTGCCCTGATGCTCACCAAGGAAGGGAGATTTTTCAGCGGATGACGACCGAGCCGTGCCTGTTTCAGCAAACCATACGTGAGCCGCTAACTGCTCAAAGGAAATACCTTCTCTGATGTGACCAGCGTCATCGAAAACTGGAACACCCAACTTGTAGTAACGGTAGCCTCCGCCGCCATTCCAGCCCAAGGCTTCTGAGATACCACCCTGTTCCCCGTTCACAACCTGAAGCAAGCGTGGACCGCAGAAAAGCCTAGCGTTTGCGGACATCTCAATGCCAATCCAATTGCGCTTCATTTTGTGCGCCACAGCAGCCGTGGTGCCGGAACCAAGGAAGCTGTCGAGTACCAAATCACCAGGCTTGCTCGCCACTTCCAGAACCTGTCGTAGAAGGCGTTCAGGTTTCGGTGTATCAAAGGCTTCAACATCCTGGAACAGAGCCAAGATTTCCTTTTTTGCTTCCTCTGTAGTGCCAGCGTCCATGGCATGCCAAAGCGTCATGGGCACAAGTCCTTCGTCCTCCCAGGGAAACCGCTTCAAGCGAGGTTTGCCCTTGCCGTCCTTCGGGAAATAGACACGGTTTTCGGATCGATACCGATTGAATTCTGGCTCCACAGATCCCCAGCAACGCCCTTTCGGAGGCAAGTGAACATCACCTGAATCGCTAGTGATTGGATACATCTGGTTGGGTCTGAAACCTTGAGCCGAGAACGGAATCGACCGCCACGGACCACGTGGGTCATTATCTGGATTCCCGTAACCCTTATCGTTGGAAGGAAGCAGGTTCCGATACTTCTTCCACTTGGAAGCTTCCATTTTTGCGTACACAAGCATCGTGTCATGAGAGGAGCCTACAGCCGCCCGGTTTTCGCGAGACGTGCGTTTCTGCCAAATGATCTCCGCAATGAAATTTCTACGACCAAAAATCTCATCGCAAATGACTTTCAGGTAATGGGCTTCGTTATCGTCAATTGTTATCCAGATCGAGCCTTCTTGACTCATCAGCTCACGTAGAAGCTCAAGCCGTGGATAGATCATCGACAGCCATTTCGAATGTTCTAGGTTGTCATCGTAACGTTCGAAGGCGGATCTCGTGTTGTAAGGTGGATCGATGAAGATGCATTTCACCTGACCAGCGTAGTACGGAAGAAGCGCCTTGAGCGCGTCGAGGTTATCGCCTTCGATCAGCATGTTCGGAGAGTCAGGCTCTCCATTAGACAGTTCAGCAACCGGCTCAAGCAGACGGTAAGGCGCTAGGGCAGCTCTCGTCAGGTCGGCATCACGGTTAAACCAAGACAATAGAGGCATTCGAAAAGGGTTCCAAGGACGGCTAAATCAATCCCCTACTTTACCTTCTTTAGATGACGGCTAGCCATCGCATCAGCCCCAAGATAGCGGAATGCGGGTCGGTTAAAGACTGCATGTTGGTACAAACCCTGAAGGATCAACCAGCCCCCAGACTCGTTCTCGCTGCCAGGGATGGGCGGCCCCCTGAACGACTGGGACACAGTGAAAGGGTTTAGCTCAGCACATGGCCAAGCTCATTCCTGATCGCTTTTCAGCCGTATCAGGCCCGAAAAATCGTGTAGGCAATAAAGGGCGCGAACATGTGGAACATACACAACCTCCATGAACGTCTTGGCGAGCTTGGGGAAGACCCATGGAAGGACTACGGCAAAATAAAACAAACGATCACTGCTGATATGCGTCGAATGATTGGACTCAAAAAATAGGAGGCTTCATGGATAACTACCACATCACAAAGTCTGGCGACCATTGGATTCTCAAGAAGCAAGGTGCTGAACGGGCGTCGAAGACTGCTGATACCAAGGCTGAAATCATCAAGCTAGCGGTTGATTTTTTAGAAGGCAAAACGGCCTCCCTGAAAATCCATAAAGAAGATGGGACCATCCAGGAAGAACGCACCTACCCGCGTAGCGCTGACCCTACGAAATCGAAGGGATGAAAGCAAAGTAAAGCTCTCTCGAGGGCTTTACACCAACATCAACAAACCGCGTTGTTAGCGGTCTGTTTTTGCATCATGAGATTTCTTTTTTACGTTTTTAAAAAAAGGAACATGGTTATTTGACTTTAATGCTGCTTTGTAAATCCTGCTGAAAGCTTTAAAGATCTTCTCAAATTCTAAATCCTGGACTTTACGACGAAAGCACTTTTTAAAAATATCGTCACATAGATACCTTGCTTGAACATCGCAGCAGTCGTTATCAAATCTTAAATATTCATTCCACGTAGCGAACATTAATCTCGAAATTATTTCGTAGACCGGCTTGCGTTTAGGATGAATCATAAAACCTGAAGTCCTATTATTGAAACCGGCGAACATTGGAAACGATGACTTATGCGTTTTTAATTCTGCTTCACATTCCTCCCTGCTCATAAAACCGAACAACACTGCATAATCGTCTGTAGTAACCATTTTGGAATCCCTCCAACTCAAATATATTAATAAAACAGTAGATCATTTATTCTTGTGCAACACATGTAGATATTCAGTCACGTAAATTTCATTAGCAGCTTCTTTACGTGATTTGAATTTCTTGTACTGCATTTCCTTTCTTTGGTAATTGCCGTAACTACTCATCACATCAGCAATCAGATCCATCGGCATGATGCTTTCGTTGGAATAGCTCATGACCAGGTATTCAAAATTGGCCGAATCAACAAGCTGCCTGAATTCGGCTTCAACCTTCGGCCTGCTAGCCCATGGAGAGACGTTCCGGCCTTCAGGCCGACCGCTGATTCCGTGGATCGTCGGACGCTCGTTCTGCGCGATGGTGTTAAGAACGTGATAAGCATTGCTGTATTGCATTGATGTGTAAGGTGGATCGAGGTACAGAACGTCACCACTAACGCGCTGCAACAGCTCGTTAGCGTCTGCCAGGTACACCTCATTGCTTGCCACGGGCTCTTTCAGGTCGAAACCTCTGAACTCGATGGGTTTGAGCGAAGCAGCATTGAATTTCTTGAGGAAAGATGAGTACAGCCCTGTCGTGTTGCTCACCCTGTCAGCAGCCTCTAGGACAGAGCAGAGGCAGTAGTAGAACTGCCCATCAGTCAGCTCTCCATTTCCATATAGCTCGTACACCAGAGACACCCCAGCGTCGATCCTCATAGCGTTGGCATTGGTGAAGAAGGTACGGCCACCAGCTTCGCTGTAATTCTGAAAAATGAAGCCTTCCACACCATCCATACAGTGGTTCATGTAGTCGATGATTGGCTGACATTCGTAGACGGTCGAAGGGTCATTGTTCAGCAGGTTTTCCAAGGTCGCATATGAGTAGTACTCCAGGTCATTAGCTACCACCTTGAAACGATTTTTAAAGTGGTGAGCTACCCTGCCCGACCCGCTGAACAGGTCACACAGAACAATCTCATTTGATGGCTTTGAAATTGTAGAAACGCAATCACTAACTACAGAATCAATGAAGTTAAGCAGTTTGGCTTTTGAGCCCAAATATTTCACACGCGCACAGAGCGATGCACGGATTCAGAATGAACCAGCGGAAAAGACTTTAACTTTTCGGGCTTGCACTGCTGAACTCAATCAGCCTTTAGAAATAGAGCTATTTCAAGTAGTGCAAATAAGGTGTACTTTAGCGATTATCGTTAGGAAACCTTAAAACGTGGACGCAGCTCCTCAAGCGAAACACCGTAATGAACCTTTATATAGGTATTTCCTATTTTTAAAAAACCACGCTTTTCAAGGTTTGGCTTGTTCGAATAACCCCATAAATATTTGGCTTCATGTTTTATGTGTTTTTTCCATTTTCCACCATCATCACTCCACACATGACATTCACAACCAATGCCTTGAAAGCGGGAATCTTTAACGAAACGAACCGCCTCAATAAGCATTTCACAACATGAACGAACATTGAAAGTAAGATGAGAGTATTTATTCATCAGTGCAAAGCATACGTTGTGAGGTGTACCGCTATTAGTATCAAACCGAAAAACAATCTTAGTTGAACTCATGTGACACAGTTGAAAATTGAATGCTTCACTTTCGCTTCCCCAGACGGTATCCATTTCTTGCCCATCCAAAGGAATAATCTTCTCCAAATCGAAATATTGACGTTCAGTTACACCATCGCCTATAACCTCGACAATAAACCTCTTAATTTCTTGCTCTGTGCCTTTTACTTCATATTCTGTGCGGTATACGTTAGCCATTTTGTTTGCCTCATATTTTCGAATCCCTGTGATTCGATGAAGCGAACTTTAATGATTTTAAAAACATTGTCAAACAACCAAAATTAAGAAAAAACAGGCATTTAATCAGTCGGAAAATATTAAATCCAAAATGATGATTTTGATAAATAACACATAGATGCTCACACATCGATGCAGCACTTAGTTTCTCAGGGCTGGAGGTCATTAACAAAAAGGAAATGACTTTTTTCGAAAAAAATAAAAATCGGATTTTTAGGGAAACGCTATTCCCCCGTGTCATTTCTGATAGTCAAACTCGATCAGGTGCATGGAAGTCGATTAAAACGATTTTGAAAAAATATGTGGATCACAGCTTGAGAACAGGGAACAAAGCAACCTAACAACGTCTGATCTTTCTCACAGCTCACCAGGCGCTTGCTTGTCTCCCCGGCACAGTAGGCCACAAGCTATCCAATGTGATGGGGTAGGAAGCAGAACGAGAGCTACACACTATCTAGCCAAGGACAGTGGAAGATCCACCAGGAGAATGGCAAATGGGTAAAAAGGCAATCGGCTTATCAGCCGAAATCACGAAGCCAAATGGTATAATTTAGAAAACCAAACCTATTACTAATGCGTCAATTAGCTCTCGCCATTCTTCTATTGCCATTTCTGTATATGTCACAAGCATCTGCAGCAGAATGTGGATTCAAATCAGATAACAAAACAGTAGATCCAAACTCATCAACGCTTTGCCCTGAAAATATCGCCATGAAGCTAATGAGCAGTTCAGTGGGCGAAGGCGTTCTTCTTCTAGGCAATGATCAAGATGCACAATACGCAAAGATCCAAGAGACAAAAACGGATTCACAGTTACGTTTTGATGAAGCGAACCAAGATCATTTTATAAGAGACAAGCAATACACAAGGGATTTAGCTTCCTACCTAATAATAGCCATATTTATTATAATATGGTTAATCATGGCGCTCAAAGCTTGGAAAACGGGTGAATTTCATGACTCAAAAAATGATCATGGAAAACAGGTAAAAGCCAGATATAGCTTCTTGAATAACCTATTCATAGCAATAGCGGCGGTAGGGATATTTGGGCTAGGGATGGTCGGACAGAAAAACTCTTTATCCATAGCAGACGCAGTAATTATAAGGCTTGACGTAACATCTGAAATCGCAAAGCAGAAATTCATACAAATGGTAAGTTGGGTTAGACAGAAAGGATATTTGGAAACAACGGTTAAAGACTCTGAAACAGGCGTTGTAGATGATGTAACAAAGGGACAAGCCGCTTTTACGGCTTCGGCATTGTCAAACCAATTAATTTCAAAAGCCATTGTCGTAAGGCTTTCCAGCCAACTCTACAACGACATTTTCAACAAGAGTGACTCATCGAACTGGGTTATATCGAATTCGCTAACTGACATCTCAAAACAGGAAAACAATACTTTCACATTTAAGAAGTTTAGCAATAACGGAGAGCTATTGTTCAAGCTTGATCCAGTGACCGTATTCAAATCAGAGCTTGATGCAGGTGCAGCAACACCTTATCTAAAGGAAGTCAGATACAACGAAAGGTTCAGGGACGAAGCTGACATTGGCACAGTAGAAGCTACTGCAAACCAGTTGAGAAATGAACTGCGTAACGGTCCATTTGAAAACAAGAAGGCTGAATACGAAGACATCAAAAACAACGTAATGGTGATGTTCTATAAAGACACGAGAGCAAACACCTATCTCAAAGAATTACCAAACGATTTTAAGCTAGCTGACGATGTGGCTGTAACAGTTTTGAATATGGTATGTGCCGAAAATAAACAACTGCGCCTTTCCGCAAAGACCTACATTGATGCACATAAAGGTATTGGGACAAGAGGCACGGGCTCAATTGAATGCGTGGGAAACGACTGGCAAGTGATGGGCGAAGACCCAATAGCGACTTACAAAACAAAGCTCTACGAAACAAGAAAGAAACTGGAAGATACTTATCGTGACAGAATTTTAGCCTTCAACGATGCGTTCAGCACGGCTTTGGAAAGTCCTTCGATTCTGGACCAGTTGAAAAAAATGATTAAAGAGGGGGAGCTGAATTTCTATTTCAATTACCAGAATCTTGTTGAAGAAACTACTTTCACGAGCATCAATCAAAACCTTTTCAACACTAAAGTCTTGCAAATCTCAGAAAGAAAGGCAGTGGATTTCTTCATAGATGATGAATGGGCACGAGCGCACGGATATGAAGCTGACTACAATAACCGAGTCAACATTAGCCAATACGTCAGAAATTACTTTTTAAAGACTGACCGTGCAACATTGCCAACTATCACTGATGCAGAAGCAATTACTCAGAAGCTGATCTTCGATAATGGTACGTCTGCTGGAATGCACAATGACTTTGAACAGGGCGCAGGAATAGGCTTTGAATTGCCTTCTACTGCCTTAAAACGCTGCAAGCTTTCAGTTACCCACCCGATCAAATGTTATCAATTGTACGCAACTAGCTTAAGCAATACGGCTAGCGATTTGAGAGCCTTCGGACTGACCCTAGCTATTACAGGGCAAATTGCTAACGATTATGCCAAGTCAAAAATTGAAATGCCTAAAACCGATAGCGCAGCTAACATTGGAAAGCCGAATAAAATCCAAGCTGGAAGCTCATTAGCACAGACAGTAACTTTCATAGCAGCAGGTATTGGTTCAAGCATTGTGTCTTTGAGCCTGACACTTGACATGATTAGTAATGGTTACAGATTTTTGCTTATCTCAGTAACTATATTGCCGTTCTACACAATGGCGGTCACACAAAAATACTTTGTTATTGCGCTCATCAAATTCTCACCATTCTTCCTTTTCGCTTTCGTGAGGCTGAATGACGCTGACAATTTCGCCGCAATGCGCAGGAATATTTTTGCGTTTGCAGTGAGCATTGCAGTTTTCCCTATACTGCCTCTTATTGCATATACAATAAATTGGGAGGTAATCAGGGTCGTTTTAGTATACACAGATGCATCGTTCTATTATGAAAGGGGCGGTATCTTTGACAACATTGTTGGATTCTTTATTGAGTGTATAAGACCGTTCATAGTGACATTGGTTTCGACAAGCATTTGTCTGCACTTTATGCAAAACACCCTTAAATTACTCGGAGGACACATGATGTTTGCAGAAGCGGGAATCAAGGTTATAGGTTGGATGATGACAATCGTAAACGTTTTATCAATCGGCTCAATAGGTATGATTAACAAGTTAAGCACAGGCTTTATTTCTTCATTAACATCTTACAAACGAAGCTGATTACGCGTCATTAGGAAGGGCTTGAAATGGTATAATACTTTAAAACAAGCCCACCTTTAATGAAATTCTCAACTTATGCATTTCTGCTTCTATTAACCCTATTCCCACAATTTGCTAATGCAGAGTCTATTGGTTCTAAAGCAACTGCATATATACAATCTCAAACAGATGAAGAAAGAAGGTCTGGATTCACAGAGCCAGTATTAGACTCATTGTATGGCTGTGAAATGACACAGAGCATTGCTCAAGGGACAGAGACTGGCAAATATAACTGCATAGGAAAGAACAACAAGTTTAATAGCGGCGTATCCAAGATAGTAAATCAGTCTATCTGGAAAATGCTCACAGTGATTACCACTCTTGCGTTTTTAATTCTTAGCAGGTGGTTTTATATTAAAGTATTTGCCGCAGCCTCTCAAAAAATGAACGAGAAAAACTCTGCATTAACGGCCACATTAATCACCTTACTATTTTATGCTTTTGCTTTTCCCGTTTTCGTGAATGAACAGGGGATTAGATACAACATATTTACAAAGTTAGCGATAGGGACGTTTTACAAAGCTCACTCCATAGCGGAATATTATTTATTCAACGATGCTCAACAAACCAAAATTGAATACCCAAAGCGCTTTATCCCCGCTGTGAATTCAGGTGGACCAGCTAACGAGTACAACGCGATTAGCTTTCAATTGTGTACGTCGAGTATGTCAGAGCAAGAAGCCTCAAAAAAACAAAAAATCTTCTTCAACTTTAACGAGTCTACAGGTGAATTCTCAGCCTTTCACCAAGTGGGGAGCTGCATACTTGATGTCAGCTTCACTATCGACATGAATACTGAAAGCATTGCAAAACGTTATGGCTTACCCAGCTATGTGGATAATTCGATTGAGACAATGAAACAAATCATTGAGAAAGAATATATTCAGAAGGCACAAGGAATTGCTGAGAACGTAATCAAGGCAGGTAAACCTAGATTGGGAGTACCTGACACATACACACAAGGTCAGCTCGTTTGCAGTGACGAAGAGAATTTCAATCTTAGCGGTATGAGCCCTAATAGCATCAAAGACTACGCCTACGATGCCGCAAAATGCATGCACGGGCGCGTGATTGATGACCTCAACAGGGTTCCAGGATACACAGAAGCGTTGATGCCCAAAGACCGAATGGTAAGAGTTTGCTCAACTGTTGACCACAGCGCCGGGTCAGAAACCAATTTAGATCGTGATGCCAACTCAACCACCTTTACTAGCAATTCGACTCTTGAATCAACGTTGAGAGCTTGTGCAGAAAGGGCTTGTGCAAATGATTCAAGCCCAAAGAACTGTGCTGACTCACTGAATTTTTACAACCTTTATTTCAAAAACAGATACATGACCAATCCCAACATGGTTACTTTTTTGGCAAAGATATTGAATACCGATTTCAAAAACACCCTATTCTCTGGACCAGGTGAGCAATTAGCTTCAACGTTAAAATTAGACATGTATCAATCCTCAAGCATACTTACATCTGAAATTAAGGACAAAGAAGCCTTTACAGTTGAATACGAAAGGATTCAGTCGAATATTAATTTACAGTACTTCATAAACAATAGTCTTGATGCAAGCCAGTTATCACCAGTTGCAAAGGATTGGGACACAGCATTTTTGAAATCCATTACAATCGGAAATGACGGTCCTTTAAGTATAGATAGAGTTGTTGACTGCTTGCAGTACTCTAGCTCAACGTCGCCAAGTGGCAGAGAATGTGGTTCTGTGTTTTTAGAAATTGAAGGCTTTGGGCAAAACCTTCTTGCAGTAGGTATGATCATCAAGGCAGAACTCAGAGTAAATGATGCGATCAGAAAGAACACGTTTAGCAGAACTAAAGAGTCAGCAGGATTAAACGCTAGCAAAAACATAATCGACCTTGCATCAAGCTTCTTTGGATCATTCACAGGTAAGATTGCAATCCTTGCAACAGGCATAACAGCCACAACAGGCTTCAATGAGATCTACAACCCCGTAGGATTAAGCGTTGGCCCTGAAGCTCTCATAGCGCTAGCTATAATTGTCAAGGTTCCGCAAATGGCTGCCTTCCTGGACACTTTTGCTAACTCCCTGATTTTGGGTGGAAACGCTTTGATTTGGGCAATTCCTCTTGCAATTGTTCTGAGTGGTTTGAGCGTAATATATACATCTATAAAATCCATGATAGGTTTTTCTGTCACCGCCCCGACTACAATTCTTCAAAACATCAATGGAACAACAGTTGATAAGCATACGGATATGTTTAAATTCATTCAAGAATTGGTTTTACTTTTTCTCTCAATAACCTGTTATGCCATGATGCTGTACCACTCCTTATGGTACATAAAAGCGCTATTTATCTATAAGGTTATCGACATAGAAAAGATAACCGGCAGTTTAAATATCGGATACAGAATCACCGGAATTGGTGACATTTATTCAACCTTGATGGGAATCAGTATCTACCTTTGTATTGTCTTGATGTTATGCATTCACATAATTCGCAGATCCACCCAAATCAAAGAATTCATTGGAGTGATTCTGTATTCAACAGAAAGAAATCTCCCTGAACACGCCCAAGGAATAGAATTCTCTTCAAGCAAATTCGGAAAAAACAATATATAAGTTGGCCTTATGGCCAACTTGAGATTGTGCAGATGCTATAATTAGGAAAACAACCTAACACTATAATGTCAATCAAATTATCAAAAAATGAATCTCAGTATTCAGATGAAGAGAAAAGCGCTATTCAGCAACAATTCGATTATGCAATGAGCCAATATTGTGAAGTAGACAACCTCTACAAAATAGCTAAATTGACAGCGCTATTTTTCCCATATGGATTATTAGCGACTTTCTTTCCAATACGAAGGCTAATGCAAGCAGATCACAGCCTTTTTAGGTATTGGATGATTCTGCCAACTTTGTTGGTTATCACGTTCATTTCAGTAAACATCTATGTTTGGTATGCATATTTTTCTGTTCGCAGCACACCTATCTCCGACATGTTCCCGTTCCATTTAGTAATAATCTGTTCGATTTGCTTATGGACAATCGGATTGTTCGCACAGAAGATTTCAAAAGTAGCGTGGCTAATCAGAGAACTCATCTATTACAAACAAGTCAATCGGTACAATCACTATAAACGAATCGTAGCTAGCCGCTTCACCACGTCAGGAATGAAAGGTCTATTCAATAAATTTGCAGGTAGGATTAAATAAAGCTCAATGCCTGCGGCAAATGGCAAGCACTAAAGCTCAACCCATTTGCCATTGACTACCATCACACTGAAAAGCCCGTGAATAAACCCAAAAAGCCTTATGCTTTGTACCGCCGAACCATTCAACGAGAATCTACTTATCCAATCATATAAGCCAAACAAGGTGCTTCTCGCGCCAGCGGATGCTCTACCAGGTACTCAACCTTCCCTAGAACGTTCCTAGGCCATTCCGAACAGAATCCGAAGCCTCTATTACGCCGATAGAATATGTCCAACTCCAGGGCACCACACCGCAGCGTATACTCATCCATACAGTAGGTTCAGGGAGTTGACCAGATGGACAAGGAATTCAGCTACAACCCTCAAATTCCGTGCATTGTGCTGCACAATGGCCAAGACGTTGGGGCCATGGTGGACGGAAAGCTCTATAGGTTCGATTCTAGCCTCACTGCGCAGAACCAGCATGCAGAGGCCGGAATCCTTATTGATAACGTTCTGTTCCATTACGGAGAGCCCATAGGCCACCTTGAAGGTCGAAGGCTCATCATTGATAGCGGTAGTGAAATCCTAGAACTGGTTGAAGCCTAATGACCCTTCTCTGCTCCACCGGCAAGCTGACTACGAGCAGCATTGAGTGATTCCAAAAGGCTCTGTGAATAGCTGACGGCATCAGCTAGAGCTACTTCTGCAAAGCCCTTATCAACGTCTACAAATTTCTCCATAAACGCCCTGCAGTACTCCTGCCATTCCCCATCCTCACCCAAGCCATAAAGCCCAAACCAGCAGGCGATGATCTGGTGTACGTGCATAGCATTCCTTGCAGCCTCTCCTAATGTCCGTAGAAAGGTTTCGCGGTCATCAGAGACCGAGAACTCACGGAAAGCTTGTAGGTGCTGATTCAGGGTCAGGACACACGCAGCAACGTCAAAATCTAGCTGAATGCGCTCCCTAGGGTTGTACCTGTTGCGGATCGGTCGAGACATGTCAGTGCAGCCCTGGAGGAAGTCGATCTGATCCTAACTCCAGATCTCGCAGCAAAGCCACTTAGTAATCACAGAAAGCGAAAAGCCCGCAAGATTGCGGGCTTCTCTAAAAACAAACCTAACTACAAGCAGCGGACTTTACTACAAGAAGAACAACATGCTGCTTGCTTTTATAGTTTACCATTTAAAACCTAAAACGAAGCCTTAACGAAGATTTTTTTTTCAAAAAATTAGATTTTAGTTTTGTAAATGCTATTATCTAATAACAACAAACCTTTACTAAAATGAAAATCAGATTATTTACCTTTGTAGCTTTAGCGTTGCTTTCGAGTTTATCCCATGCGAATGACTCAACTCATAACAAATCAGGAAAACAGAATATAGATGAACAAAACCTGATTGAGGCCACGAGACAAATTGTTGACTCAGTGGGTTTCGTTGATATTGATGCACAGTCACGTTCTTTTTTAAGCACAGACTTCAAAGGAATTCCTATTGAAGATTATGAAGACACAAACGATTACGACGCCCATATAGACGCTTCATGATTAACCACTTATCAATTAGTGCCTCATCAGAGGCTTTAATTTTGCCCAAAGGAAAAGTATGCAAACGGCAAAATGGTATAATTAAGCTAATAAACAAACCTTTAAATCATGCAAAAATCACTAATAGCCATATCAACACTTTCTGTTTTGTTGATAGCAAACACAGCATCAGCAATTACATGGCCTGCTGAACAAACATACGAAGAATCGCTAGGCGCAGAAGAATGGTCAACAGGCGGGGGGTGTAAGTCGGGGCAACAAATCAGTATGAGAAGAGTCTTTTTTATGAATAAAGATGGTAGTAAAAACTATGTAAATAAAGGAAATGGGGTTTTTGTTAAGGGCAGTGAATCCTACGGAGACGGATTTGAGATTTTGTCAAAATGCTATGATTCGACAAACACAGGAATTGAAGAAGCCAAAATATCTCAAGTTGTATCAGAAGTAATTTCTCAAAAATGCGAAAACCCATTAGAAACCGGTTCAATAAATAAGCGTCGTGCATATACGTTATGGAGTCCTGATAGAGTAAATAGCAACTTCAAAACAGGTTTTAACGTGATGGTTACTAGCACTTGTCAATTAAGAGAAACAAAGGTTTTTGATAACCCTGTTTGTGCGACTAAAAATCCAGATTATCCACTTGGCGCAATTTATGGAACGTGGACTAGAACTATAAAAGACGGTGTGCCGAGCGAATGGGCTTTAAACCAATTTTACCCTAATTCAAATAATTGTTTCAAACCCGTAACTGAAACTAATAATCTTGTATGCCCTACGGGATACGCGGGGAAAAAGGTAGAATCAAGAACATACGACCTTTGGACAACAGGCAGCAAAAAAAACGATTCAGGGTATGTAATAACCCAAGACACTTGTTCAAAAACTGAAAGCAAACAGCTTGTTCAAGAAAATTGTGCAGTTGTGAATCCGGCTTACCCTTTGGGAACAACGAACGGACTTTATTCAAGGACGGTGACACCATCAGGAATTGCCAGCGATTGGAAATTAACTGTGCTTATTTCTAATGCCTGCTACTACATGAAAGACACAGTAACAAGCACAAATGAGGTTTCATGCCCAACAGGCCAATCAGGAAAAATCATAAGAGAAACGCACTTAAAATTAAAACAATACATCTCTTGGTCACAAAACGATTCTTCATACATTGTTGAAACTGAAAATAGCTGCAAAGCGTCACGCCCCGTCACTGTTGAAGTAAAACCCGGTAGCGAAACCGTAAGCTGTGATTCGTATTATGGAACACAAGCAGGAACGTACACAGGAAACGTTACCAAGACTGGAGACAACATCACAATCTTTGACCCTATAAGCGGAGCGACAAACACAACGTTCCAAACGAAAAGCGAAGACACAACATCGTGCATAAAAGAAATCACAACGACTACGAAAGAAATCATTGAAGAAGAATGCCCAGCCGGATTTATAGGTAAAATCACAAAGTATTTAGTAAAAGCTGAAAGCTCCACTGGTACTGTTTATCCATATGGAACCACGCCAATTCTTGATTCAAATACCTGCACTGCTGTTTCGGTCAGCGATGAAATAAACGCTCCTAGCACTGAACATTTGCAAGATTCAGTTCTTTCAAACTTGAGTTTCACTACAACCTCTATTTCAAAAAGCGATTTGATAATCGACCAACTCAACAAAATAGACACATCAAAGCTTGAAGGCAAAGCCTATGTGATGAATATCAATGCAGACAATTTAAGCGCCGGGGCTTTCGATAAAAACAAAATAACTAATCTTGTAAAAAAATTTAAAACAAAATTAGGTCAATTAGCTAACGTAAAAATATCGTCAGTGCCAGTGACATTGGATAAATACATTAATCAAGCTGGCTTAACACAATCTAGAATTCGATTAGAAAGACTATCGCTTTCTGGCACAAGCGTTAACAATGGCACAGTCACTGTCAAATACGTTTCTCTCGCCAAATCAACACCTGAACATTTCAGCTTCACAGTAAAGGTCTTTGATTAATATAAGCCACCAACAGAAGCCCTACGGGGCTTTTTTTGTACCTTGAAATCACCGCCATGAAGCCGTCCTAACCTTACCCACCACACAGGCACATCCCAACCTTTGAAAGCTCTCAAATCAATCGACAACCATCCTAAATAGGAACTCTGCAATTTTCATTGCTTACGGGCTAATTTGCAAAACCAAAATGGTATAATTCGATTAACAAACAAACCTTTACTAAAAATGAGAACAACATTAGTCCAAACCATAAAAAGATTAAATTTAAGAGCTGACACCAACCCTCTATACATGATACTTAACCTTTGCATTAACATATTCTTAGCAGCTCTTATACTCTCGTTCATCAAAGAAGAATTGTTATCACCTAATAAGGACTCCACATATTTATTCATTCTTCATAATGTGTTTCTTTTGAGTTTCGTAAGGGTTATTTACACTATTGCCTGCTTCACCATATATTCTTTAAAGCTATACACATTATTTAAAAACACCCGCAAACATGAAAATAAGGTTATAAGAAGACTCGCAAAATCGGGTTCAAATTTAAAAGACCCAAGAGTAATATCAAAAATCTCGGAGAGTTTCAGAAAGACCAATGCTAAAAAAGACAAGTTATTTCTTGCAAAGAAAAAATCCGAACATAAAACACACGCTGCGAACCAAATAGAAGACAGAGAACTCTTGAATAAACTTCATGAAGACTTAAGAAAACAAGAACACCTCAACAGCCTTGAAGTAAAAAGGATTCATGATGAGTACGAGGCTTCAAAAAACAAATGATTTTGTAATCGCTGAATTAATGATAACGCCAAAAAGAGTTATTTCTTTATCAAAAAAATTTTTCAAGCCGGCTTTTGGAATCCAAATCGCCTGCGTAGGGATTGAAATCGCGCCCTGATAATGGCCCATTGCCAGTTGAAGAATTTGCTATTGTAGAAACGTGCATGGCAGCCATTAAATTAAATTGACTTTAAACGCGAGCATACTTTGTCTCTAAAATACTACTTTCAGAACTTTATAATTTCGGCAGGCATTTTCATTTTATTCTTTACCGATTGGTTTGGAGGGGAGGCATTCGTAGAAAGGACAAACCCAATTTTTCTAACGCTGGGTGTATGCAGTGCTTTTTTATTCCCCTTTTCGCGGATGATAATAGAAAAAACGGCTCTTCGCTTCACTACGCGAGAATTCTGGACTACAGGCTTATTTACTGAGTCACCAGGAAAAAATGGTCTGTATGCTATCTTTTATGTAGCCTGCACGATCCTAGCAGTCCCAATTTTTTGTATGTATTTAATTTATATGGCATTAAAAAAAGTGGCCTAAAAAGGCCACTTTCCCCCTTCTCATTTAAGGCAGAATTGCATCAAGTGCGTCGTTGAATTGCTTCACATGCGCGTCATCAATATAAGCACTGACAAGTGCCATAATAAGCGCAAAAGCTACGATACCAACTGGTGTGGATACGGTAACTCCGAAAGCAAAAGCAATTAGACCTGTAGCTGCATTGCCAGCAAAAAGAGTTTCCACTTTCAGCACGGTATTGTTCCAGTCACCCGATGCGTAGCTTTTCTTCACCTCTTCAACCAAGTCATACGCATCCAAAGCTTTGCCTGTATACCCAAACCCTTTTGCGAAGAGGTTGAGGTTTTTTGCCAACTCAGCTCGATCAAGCGAATCCAGAGCGTTCACGATTGCTGCACGATCTGCAGCACTGAATTTCTTATCCAGATGATCCTTGTATTGATCAAAAGCCTTCAAAGCCTCTTCAGCACTGCGAAGCGTTTTACCCTTTGCAGTTTCAGCCAAATCTGTGGCTAATGCCGACATCTGAGCACTATATTTTTCACCGATTTCTTTGTAGAAATCAGCAGTGAATTTAATAGCCCCCTTAATTTCCTCTTCTGCCTTTGCTTGTTCTTCGGCAATACGTTTTGCTTCAGCTTCCTCTGCAGCTTTTTTTGCTGCGGCTTCAGCCGCAATACGTTCATCCTCTGCAGCTTGTGCTGCTGCAACAGCAAGGGTCAAAGCGTTAGACTTTTCAGTGAGGATCCGGATTTTTTCAGACAAAATTTTACTTGTATAAACCGCTGAAATTGAAGCAGAGAACGCACGATAGATTTCAATCGGAGTGCCTGGACGCTTTCCGTTAACAATATCTGTTGCGAGAATTGCGGCATTCTTTTTCAAATCAACCGCAAGAGGATCTCTCCCAAAATAAGAGTTTGCGACAGCATTACTATTAATAAGTAGCTCTTGTGTTTGGGCAACCAGCCCTTCTACTACCGCTTTCTCTCTTTGTGCTTTTTCTAATTCCGTGAGAAGGCTGACATCACCAAGCGCAGCGATTACTTCGCTTTCAGTTTGGGTTGGAATATTAGGCACATTTGCGTTGTACGACGCTTCCGCATCCGCTTGGGATCGAGCCGCTTTACCCGCAATAGGCAAAACATAACCCGAAGAGGAACGGATTCCTGGAAGGCTCAGAAGTGTTTCAATGTCAGTACCAACAGGCACGTCTACTGAATGCGGAGGCTGGGCACCAGGTACACCCGGTACAACTACTGGTACAGGTGGTAGAGGAGGAGGAGGAGGCGGAAGGGGATCGGGTGTGATGATGATAGGGGGTAGCTCAATTCCATTTGTAGACATATGAATCTCCATGTGACTTGGCATAAATGAGAAATGCTCAAATCTTAAATTTCAGCAGTCCAAAAGCAGACTGTGTCCTGTTTTGTCTACATACGATCCTAGACGCCAGGCAAAACAACTGTACATAAACCCAGCTATTTGCGCAACCCGACATATGCATTAATGCATTTTTCTTGTTGTGTTACCTTTTAAAATCAAAAGGTTATGATCTTCACGGCATGCTCAAATGCATTTTCCCTTGCTTTGACGTGTCCCTGGCTCATCAGGAAGGCCAACACGTCATCACCGCTGTAATGCTCTGCAAATGCTTGCCTAGCGACCTTCCTATCGATCACATCGTCAACCACAGCGTCACCAAGAAGCCTTGATTTGTACACCAGCGTTTCACGTAACGCATTTAGGTAGAAAGCGGTGTCATCAGGATTACCAGTTCCAACAGCAGGCGCTGTGAGCTTCATTCCCCTTACCTTCTGTATCTGAGCCACACATTCAGTGCAGGAACGCTTTAGAGAGCGATTGCAGGTCACGAATGACCCTGTGCCGTGGTGCTTGAATCCAGCAGCGTGAATAGGTGCTTCAAGGCTCTTTGGACGAGGTACGCGCAGCGTGCTGACACTCTTGTTAAGAGCCCACACGAACATCTGTGCGTTGTATGCGTACTGGTCATCTGCTTTATCCTTATCAATCCTACACGCCAGGTCGTAAAGCTTGCTGTGAAGGCTTCCCTTGATGGTTGTTACCATAGTGGGGGCAAAGCCAAGGCTAGCCAGGTCTTTGAGCTTCAAAGACGTGACAGAGCTGATAGTGAGGTAGTGGTAGGTCTTAGACTTCGGGACAATCGTTACGTCATACCCTTCTATGTTTTTTGCGCTCATCAGCTTGAAAAGCTTGTCGGTCAGCAGGTCATCAGCAGTGAAGAACTGATCCTTCACCCCCTGCGCATTGAATGCTTTCAAGCAGAAAGCCGCCTTCTCTTTGGCAATCAAGGTTTCTGTAGCGGGGTTGAATATGACTTGGAATTTGTCAGCTTCAAATGATGCTAACTGATTTTTAAAATGGTCGATTCTAGCTATTTTTGTTTTTGTCATGTTGTTCTCGTTTTTTGTTATTTCTCCTTGCGGAATATTATTGCCAATTAGAATGGGATGAGCCCATCAACACCTTCTTGCTTCATATCATTATTAAATTGCTTATATTTCTTGAATTTATCTTTACAAATCTGCCCATTTACCAAAGCAGCAGATCTAAACGATTTGTTCAATGCGCTAGGCATCTTCATTTTCTCTTCAATACTACCTTTGCAAGCAAACTGGACATTCACCTTAAAAGTCGTTTCACCACCAGTCCTATTACTATTTTTAGTTTCAATGAAATTCATATACCTCAAAACATTTAGGGATTTCTTACGAGTATTTTCAGAAACGTCCAAGTACTTATCAAGATCATGAAGGTTAACTTTGCATTCATTAAATCTATCCATATTTTCGACTGCATCCATCAGGATTTGCCCAGCCACTTTATCAAAACCAACCACCGCAATATAATAAGGCATTGCGCTCGTAAGAATCTGCGCGTAAAAATTCTTTTCTAATTTATTAAATGTTATACTATTAAAAGGGTTCTTCATCTCAACCTCAACTCATTAATTAGACTGTTTGCCGCAGTCTTTTTATTTTTCTATCAATTAAAGGTTAAGGAACTTAACTTCAATCCACATCATTCCATGGGCTTTATCATGCTCAACAGCAATTAATTTCTGCTCAATTAAAACGTTCATGCATCTGCGTACATTTTCGCTTGTGCAATCCATCCACTTCATAATCTCTGCTTTGTCCGTATAAACGACATGCAAGCCAGTTTCTGTTTTATCAGCAGCAGTGCAGAGTTTTATCAATAGCGTATGCGCGGAGTGTTTTGTCAAAGCCACTTTACAAAGAGCTTCCAAGGCGTTGTCAGAAGTAGGCAGTTTTATATATCTTCTATTCTCAATTTTCATGTTGATTATTATTTAGTTTGTTTTAATACGATAGCATTTGAAAAACACAAAATTGTGGTTTAAGCACAAATTTGTTGAAAAATATTTTAGTATGAGAAAATAAAGCAAACTTTGGAGTACAATTTTTTGTACTGCAAAAAGAGAAATTCCACAAATATGTTGCAAAACACCGCTTTAGAGTACAGTTTTTTGTACTCTAAAATACCTTTACAGTACAATTTTTTGTACTGTAAAGTCTCTACAGGCCACGGAAATCAAGGACTAAAAACCTATAGCGCGCGCGTATAATTTTAGATCTCTTTAAAAACCTAAAGGCGTCAGCAAACCAGCTATCGATAACTGGGTATTGGATCATGTGTTAACCATTAAAATGTATTAGACAGTGCAATGTCTTTGGTTGATCCTTGAAGCTCATTCTTTTGTTTACCGTCCGGGCACTCGCTGCGCGAAATTGTTCAGCACTGCAAGCCCAAAACTTTGGATCATGCGTTTGTCGTTCAGCTACCCGCCAAGATACTTTTATAATTAAAGCTATTCCTGCATTTCTGATGGTGGATTATTTGGCCTTGCTGATTGGTCCATTGGGCTGAATCTCGTTCAGCTCAACACGATCAGATTATTTTCCCATGAGAAGGGCTGTGAAGCGTTTTGAGACGCTTACGACCCACCAACCTACCCGTCTCTCGTTTTCCGTACAAACTTCCCAGCACAGGTGTCCTAGGACGGAACAACCGTGGGTGACGAAAGGAAGTCGAGGGTTAAAGCATTACCAGCTCCGTAGGCACAGCAACTGAACAAATTTTGGTCAAAAAAAAGCCCCAATCCGAAGATCAGGGCTATTTTTTTTGGTACAAAGCGTTGGTACAAAACGCTTTATGTGACCTCTCGTAAGTGCTTGATTTACAAGAGCGTCAATAAAATGGCGGAGAGATAGGGATTCGAACCCTAGGTACCGGTGAAGGTACAACGGATTTCGAATCCGTCCCATTCGGCCACTCTGGCATCTCTCCAACGGCGCGCATCATAACAGCATGATTGATGGATGCAAAGCGCCGAAGCGATTTTTTTCCGTGCTATCAGATGCTTGCGTCGATTACAGCGGTACGCCGAGGCGCTTGGCGACTTCTTCGTAGGCTTCGATCACGTCACCGAGGCCTTGGCGGAAGCGGTCTTTGTCCATCTTCTTCTTGGTGTCCTTGTCCCACAGGCGGCAACCATCCGGGCTGAACTCGTCGCCCAGGACGATGGAGCCGTCGTGGAACACGCCGAATTCGAGCTTGAAGTCCACCAGCAACAGGCCGGCGTCGTCGAACAGCTTGCTCAGCACGTCGTTGACCTTGAGGGACAACTCCTTCATGCGCGCCAGTTGCTCAGCGGTGCCCCAGCCGAACGCCACGACGTGGGATTCGTTGATGAACGGGTCGCCCTTGGCGTCGTCCTTCAGGAACAGTTCGAAGGTGTAAGGGTTGAGCTTGAGGCCCTCTTCCACGCCCAAACGCTTGACCAGGCTGCCGGCGGCGTAGTTACGCACGACGCATTCCACCGGGATCATGTCGAGCTTCTTGACCAGGCACTCGTTGTCGCCCAGCAGTTTGTCGAATTGGGTCGGGATACCGGCCGCTTCGAGTTTCTGCATGATGAAGGCGTTGAACTTGTTGTTCACCATGCCTTTGCGATCCAGCTGTTCGATGCGCTTGCCGTCGAACGCCGAGGTGTCGTTGCGAAACAGCAGGATCAAGCGGTTGGCGTCGTCGGTCTTGTATACCGACTTGGCTTTGCCGCGGTAGAGTTCTTCACGTTTTTCCATGATGGGCTCCGCTTTGAGTAAGGTGGGCTAGGCGATGTGTCGCCAGTCGAGCCCTGAATCTTGATCGGCCAGTTGCAGCCAGTCCGGGTCGCACCCGAGGGTGTCGACAAAACATTGCCGGGCAAGCGTCGGCAGGTTGTTCTTGCTGCTGAGGTGAGCCAGGACCAGGTGTTGCAGGTCTTGCCAGCCCAACTCATACACCAGGTATGCGGCCTGGTGGTTGTTCAAATGTCCCAGCTCGCCGCCCACCCGTTGCTTGAGAAAGTAAGGGTAGTGACCGCGTGCCAGTAGATCCCTGCAGTGGTTGGACTCGATCATCAAGGCATCGAGGTCCCGGTATCCGTCCAGCACCCTGGCGCAATAGGAACCCAGGTCGGTCAGCACGCCGAAACGCCGCTGGCCGTCACTGAATACGTATTGCGTGGGCTCCTGGGCATCGTGGGCAACCGCGACGACATTGATGCTCAGGGCACCGATTTGCAGTTGCTCGCCACCGGCCAGAAAACCTGCCGGCTCAATGGGTTTGCGCATCCCGCGCAACGTGCCGCGACTCAAGTACACCGGCAGATTGTAGCGCCGAGACAGCAAACCCACGCCATGCACATGGTCGGCATGTTCGTGGGTTACCAGAATCGCGCTCAGTTGCGTGGGGTGAACCCCCAGGCGCAACAGGCGCCGCTCGGTTTCCCGCAAGGAGAAACCACAATCGACCAGCACGTACGTGTCATCATGGGCGACCAGCGTACCGTTCCCTTGGCTACCGCTGCCGAGAACGGCAAAACGCATCGGATCAGCCCAGGTTGTCTTGAATCACGCCCAACACTTTGCGCGCTGTTTCAGCTGGCGCGACGGTGTTGATGTTCTTCTCGACGGTGACTTGCACGCTTTCGCCCACCTTGCTCAAACGAACCTGATAACGCTCGGCACGGGTTTCGATCTCTTCCTTGGTCGGCGCGCTGCCGAACAATTTGCCGAAGAAACCTGGCTCGTCGTCCTTCTTCTCAGCCTTTTCAGCCACGTTGATGTAGTACAGGCCCAGGCTGCGGTTGATGTCTTCAACGCGCCAAGGGCCCTGCTCCAACGCGCGGCCAACACTGGCCCAGGCACGATCGAGGTCTTCACCCAGGTTCAGCACGACGTTGCCACTGCCGTCTTCGGTGAGGCTGACGCGGCTAGGGGTGTCGTAATCACGGGCGGCGAGCAGGGAAACGGAACCGCCCTTCTCGGAGATACGGCTCATGCTGGCCAGCATCTCGTCGACCAGCGCGGCGTCGACGCCGGTGTTAACCGAGCGCGGCGTGAAGTCGACGTCAGCCGTGCTGCCGGCAGGCCGCTCGGCGCTGACGACATAGACTTCGCTGGTATTGCGCTGCACGCCGGGCTCGATGCGCACACGCACACGGGCTTCGCTGTCGGCGGCTACACCGCCCGCCAGCAGGCGCTGGGCCATGTTGGCGGACAGCTCGCGACCTTGCTGCCATGCGGTGGTGAACTCACCGGTCTGCGGGCGTTGCTGGTCGAGGCGGAAACCGTTGTCCTGGAAGAACTGCACCGCCACCGGCCAGACTTCGGCAGGCGGACGCTGAGCCACGATCCAGCGGTTGTCGCCGCTTTTCTGCAGGCTGTAGTCGCTGGCATCGGCCACGGCCATAATCGGCTGTGGGCGTGGCACTACGTACTCACCCTTGACCGTGTCGTCGGCGACGTTGCGTGGAATCGGCAACAATGGGTCAAGGCGCTTGGCGACATTGACATCAGGCGGCAGTTGCATCGGTTTGGTTGCTTGCGCTTCCAGGTAATCGCTGCCGCGGTCACGGAAGTAGCCTTCCGGGCCCCATACCCAACCGCAGCCACTGGTGCTGGAGATAATCAAGGCAAGTGCGGAAAGTCCGGCCAATCGCTTCATGCGTAGTGCTTCCTCAATTAAACCAGGACGCCGGACTGGCGCAGGGCCTGTCGCAGCGGTTCGTGACAGGCTTCGCTGAGGGGGGTGAGCGGCAGACGGATACCGTCCGGCATCAGGCCCATCTCAAACAGCGCCCACTTCACGGGAATAGGATTGGATTCGATAAACAGTGTCTTGTTGAGCGGCATCAGCTTTTCGTGGATGGCGCGAGCGGTGGCTGCATCGCCCGCGATGGCGGCGGCACACATATCGCTCATGGCGCGCGGGGCCACGTTGGCGGTCACGGAGATATTGCCCTTGCCACCCAGCAGGATCAGCTCGACAGCGGTGGCGTCGTCACCGGAATACACCAGGAAGTCGCTGCTCACGCCGGCCAGGATGTCCTTGGCGCGTTGCAGGTCGCCAGTGGCTTCCTTGATGCCGATGATGTTCGGCACGGTGGACAGGCGGATCACGGTCTCGGCCTTCATGTCGCACGCGGTGCGACCCGGTACGTTGTAGAGGATCTGCGGGATCTGCACGGCTTCGGCGATGGCTTTGAAGTGCTGGTACAAGCCTTCCTGGGTCGGCTTGTTGTAGTACGGGGTTACCAGCAGGCAAGCGTCGGCGCCAGCCTTCTTGGCGTTCCTGGTCAGCTCGATCGCTTCACGCGTCGAGTTGGCGCCCGTACCGGCGATCACGGCAATGCGGCCCGCAACGCGCTTGACCACGAACTCGATCACCTGGATGTGCTCTTCCACATCGAGGGTGGCCGATTCACCTGTGGTGCCGACCGCCACAATGGCGTTGGTGCCCTCTTGCAGGTGGAAGTCCACCAGTTTGCCCAGGCTGTCCCAGTCGAGACGACCTTGTGCATCCATGGGTGTGACCAGTGCCACCATACTGCCCGCAATCATGCAACCGCTCCTGCCGGAAAAAGAGAGCCGTAATGGTACTGGCGCCAAGATGCTTGTACAAGCGAAGTACCGCGTGAGGATGCGTTCTGGCGCAACTAAACGTCGGGCAATGACATCATCGGGCCAAAGCACCGCCCGAAGCCGGCTGATCACGCAATGAAAACGCCACCTCCTAGCCCTTGGCGACGCTTTTCGCTACCCTTGATCCTTTGATCGATACAGCCCACACGGTATCGACCGCTCATCGCTTTAGGAAGGCTGCATGTCCACCCCCACAGTTCGCGAACAATTCCTTGTTATCAGTGCCCTCGGCGCCAACCCCATGGAGCTGACCAACGTCCTGTGCCGCGCCAGCCATGAGAACCGCTGCGCCGTCGTGACCTCCCGCCTGACCCGCCACGGCGAGTGCAGTGCGCTGGTCCTGCAGATTTCTGGCTCCTGGGATGCCTTGGCACGCCTTGAAACCGGCCTGCCGGGCCTGGCCAAAAAGCACGACTTTACCGTCAACGTGGTACGCAGCGCCGCCCTGGAAAATCGCCCACAGGCTTTGCCTTACGTGGCCTATGTCAGCTCGGCCTACCGTTCGGACATCGTCAACGAGTTGTGCCAGTTCTTTATCGACCATAACGTCGAGCTGGAAAACCTGACCTGTGACACCTACCAGGCGCCACAAACCGGCGGCACCATGCTCAATGCCACCTTTACCGTGACCTTGCCGGCCGGCGTACAGATCAGTTGGCTGCGCGACCAGTTCCTCGATTTCGCCGATGCCCTGAACCTCGACGCCTTGATCGAACCATGGCGCCCACAGAACCCCATGTAAGGAAGTACCTCTCTATGCCGGTAGCCATCGACACACCCGTGGCCGATTTCGAGGCCCAGGCCACCAGCGGCCAGACCTTCAGCCTCGCGGCCCTCAAGGGCAAGCAAGTGGTGATCTACTTTTACCCGAAGGACAGCACCCCAGGCTGCACTACCGAAGGCCAAGGCTTTCGTGACCAGTACGCCGCATTCAAGGCCGCCAATACCGAAGTGTTCGGCGTGTCGCGTGACAGCGTGAAGTCCCACGAGAACTTCAAGGGCAAACAGGAATTTCCTTTCGAGCTGATCAGCGATAAGGACGAAGCGGTCTGCCAGCTGTTTGATGTGATCAAGTTGAAGAAGCTGTATGGCAAGGAATACCTGGGTGTGGATCGCAGCACATTCCTGATCGACAGCCAAGGCGTGCTGCGTCAGGAATGGCGCGGAGTGAAAGTGCCGGGGCATGTTGATGCCGTGTTGGCGGCAGCGCAGGCGCTGAATAAGGCCTGATTCTGCGTCGACAAGGCCGTCAGGCCTTGCGCAACCAATAACGGTACACACCCTCGGCGGCGTCTTCATGCTCCAGGGTGTGGCCGGCCAGCTTGGCAAAGGTGCGAAAATCACGCTGGGAGCCGGCGTCGGTGGCAGTCACCTTGAGCACGGCACCGCTGGCCATTTTATTGAGCTCCAGCTTGGCCTTGAGCAACGGCAAAGGGCAGTTAAGACCGCTGGCGTCGAGTTCGGCGTCACAGGCTACAACGTCGGTCATGGTGCTACTCCAGGCAAACATTCGGGCCGCTTAGAATATCTGGTCCCAAGCTCAGTGTCCGGCTACAGTAAGCTCTTTGTCGAAAGGCTTTGTGCATGACTTTTTTGCGCCCTACCCTGCTGACGCTGGCCTGCCTGCTGGCCTCCCCGGCCTTTGCTGACGACCTGCCGTCACTTGGTGACGCCAGCTCTGCCATAGTCTCGCCGCAACAGGAATACCAATTGGGCCGCGCCTGGCTGGCCTACCTGCGCGGCCAGGTTTCGCAACTCAATGATCCGCAACTCAAGGATTACGTTGAAACCAGCGTGTACAAGCTGGTGGAGACCAGCCAGGTCAATGACCGGCGCCTGGAATTCATCCTGATCAACAGCCCACAGCTCAACGCCTTTGCGGCTCCCGGTGGGATCGTCGGGGTCAACGGCGGCCTGTTTCTCAATGCACAGACCGAAGGTGAATACGCGTCGGTACTGGCCCACGAACTGGCGCACTTGTCCCAGCGTCACTTCGCCCGAGGCGTGGAAGCGCAATCACGCATGCAACTGCCGATGATGGCCGCCCTGCTTGGCGGCATTATCGCCGCCGCTGCGGGTGCCGGCGATGCCGGTATCGCCGCGATTGCCGGCTCACAAGCCGCCGCGATCCAGGAACAGCGCCGCTTCTCTCGCCAGAACGAGCAAGAGGCCGACCGCATCGGCATCCTCAACCTGGAGAAAGCCGGCTACGACCCGCGCTCCATGCCCACGATGTTCGAACGGCTGATGCGCCAATACCGCTTCGACGCCAAGCCACCGGAGTTCCTGCTGACTCACCCGGTAACCGAATCGCGTATCGCCGACACCCGCAACCGCGCCGAACAAGCCAAACCTGGCGGCAAGGAAGACAGCCTGCGCTATCAACTGATTCGCGCACGGGTGCAGCTCAAGTACGAAGACACACCAGGTCTGGCCGCCAAGCGCTTCCAGGCCCAGCTGGATGAGAACCCTAAAAATGACGTTGCGCGTTATGGCCTGGCCATCGCTCAGATCAAGGGTACTCAACTCAAGGAAGCGCGGGAAAGCCTGGCGCCGCTGCTGGCCAAGGCGCCCAACGACATTACCTACAACCTGGCCCAAATCGAACTGGACATCACCAGCAACCGCATGCCGGATGCGCAGCAACGTACCGACCGCATGCTCACCCAGTACCCCAGCAACTATCCGCTGAACCAGGTGCGGGTAGACCTGCTGCTTAAACAGAACCGTACCGCCGATGCAGAAAAGGCACTGGATGGGCTGCTCAAGTCGCGACCGGACGATCCGGACGTGTGGTATCAGGTCGCCGAGACTCGCGGCTTGTCCGGCAACATCATTGGCCTGCATCAGGCTCGCGCCGAATATTTCGCATTGGTGGGGGATTTCCAGCAAGCCATCCAGCAGTTGGACTTTGCCAAGCGGCGCGCCGGCAATAACTTCCCGTTGTCCTCACGCATCGACGCCCGTCAGCGTGAGCTGATCGAACAGGAGCGCTTGGTGAAAGGCATGATGAGCTGAACCCGCCGCCCACAAAAAAGCCCCGCTGCCGGTAACCGGCAGCGGGGCTTTTTTATAGGTCTAGCGGATTACTCGGCCAGTTTGAAGGTGATGAAGCTGGCACGGCCTTGACGCAGGACGCGCATCGATACCGAGCGATTCTTCGGCAACGCCTTGGCGATGTCGGCGAATTCCTTGGTGGTATCGATTGCCTGGTTGTTCAAGTGGGTGATCACGTCACCCGGTTGCAGGCCGATCAAGGCGGCTGGGCCGTCCTGCACTTCCTTGATCACGACACCGCTTTGCAGGTCGAAGGTTTTCTTCTGCTCGGCGGTCAGTTCAACGACGGCGATACCCAGGCGGTTACTGCTGCGCTCGGCGCCTGGCTTGGCGTTGCCCAGGGCGTCCAGGGTCGCGCCTTCTTCCGGAATTGCCCCAACGGTCAGTTCGACGTTCTGGCGCTTGCCATCACGAATCACTTCCAGCTTGGCTTTGCCGCCGGCCTTGAGCGCGCCGACCAAGTGAGGCAAGTCCGCCGACATGATGATCGGCTGGCCGTTCATGCTCAGAATTACGTCACCGACTTTCAGGCCGCCCTTGGCCGCAGGGCCATTGTCCTGAATCTGCGCAACCAGGGCACCGGCCGGCTTGTCGAGACCGAAGGACTCAGCCAGGTCCTTGTTCACTTCCTGGATTACCACGCCCAACCAGCCGCGGCTGACCTTGCCGCCGCTTTTGAGCTGATTGGAGACGTCCATGGCCACATCGATCGGGATCGCGAAGGACACGCCCATGAAGCCACCGGAGCGGGTGTATATCTGCGAGTTGATCCCCACCACTTCGCCGGCCAGGTTGAACAGCGGACCACCGGAGTTGCCCGGGTTGATCGGCACGTCGGTCTGGATGAACGGCACGTAGTTTTCGTTTGGCAGGCTGCGACCGATGGCGCTGACAATGCCTTGGGTAACGGTGTGGTCAAAGCCGAACGGTGAACCGATCGCGACCACCCACTGACCAGCCTTCAGATCTTGGGACTTGCCCAGTTTAAGCACCGGCAAGTCCTTGCCATCGATTTTGAGCAAAGCCACGTCGGAACGTGGATCGGTACCAATCAACTTGGCCTTGAGTTCACTGCGGTCGGCCAGGCGCACGAGAATCTCGTCGGCGTCGGCAATCACGTGGTTGTTGGTGAGGATGTAGCCGTCAGGCGAAATGATGAAGCCGGAGCCCAGGGACTGGGCTTCGCGCTGGCCACCGCCGCCCCGAGGAGAGCGAGGTTGCGGCATCCCGCGTTCGAAGAACTCGCGCAACATGGGCGGCAAGCCTTCCAGGTCGGGCATCTGCTGGTTCGAGACTTTGCGATCCGGCAGCTTCTGCGTGGTACTGATGTTCACCACGGCAGGCGAGGCCTGCTCCACCAGTTGGGTGAAGTCAGGCAGCTCGACCGCTTGCGCAGGTAAGGCCTGGCCCAGCACCAGCACTGTGGCGACTATGGATAAGTAAGACTTCAAACGTGGTATCGACATACAGCTCCCGTTACGACGAGCAGGGTTAAGCGACAGGGTTCAATAAACGCCGGATACTGCGAGCGGCATTTTTGTTCCGCGAACAAACAAGGCCAGAGCCATCAAACCCTGACCTATAAAAAACATGGGAAGTTTTTGCAAGTGAAAATGCTGATCCAGAGATTTCATACGCCCAGCACCCAACGAAATTTGGGCCCAGATTGATAGACCAGGATGAACATAAGATTAACAATCTCAGGGCTTGGCGGCGGCCTTTTCACCACGCACCGACAACGCGATGCGCTCAGCAGTGCCAATGGGAATTTCGCCCACCACCGTGACCATCATTTCGCCATCTACCGTATTTAAACGCCGGGATACTGCCACGGTCGGCCCAAGCTGAGCGCGGGTTTCATTCACATCGGCGCCGTTGGCTGACTCAAGAAACACCGAAAAACGCGCGAGCCCATCGTCATACATCAGGCTGTCGACGGTAGATTTCGTTTGGGCATCTTTGCGCGTAGCGCTGCTGATCTGTTGGAAACCAGGCGGTAGCCAGTCCAGATGCCACTTTTGCGTGGCAGACAGCTCAGGTGCTTTAGCGGCGGACATCGTTACCGGCGAACAGTCGCCGCTGGGCTGCAAGTCCTGGTCAGAAGGAATGGCCGAAGCATCCAGACGGGTGAACTGAAAACGCTCCAACAACTGCCCTTGGTCATTCAGCAGCAAGGATTTAAGCGGCAGCGCAGTTTCACGGTCCAGGTGTAATTCAAACCCATAACGGTAGGGATCACGGGGGCTGATCGACACAATCACCGCATGACGACCGGCCACGCGCGATTTGCCAATAACGGCCAGGTCATAGAATGAAGTGAGTTTTTTTGGATCAAGAATACGCGAGGGTGCCTCAGGTGACTGACCGAGACCAGCTGCCAACGTGCCACTGACACATTGTGCCCGACCATCAACCCTGACCGCTTCCTGGGCGGAGCCGTCAAGTTGCAACAAGCGTTCACGGACATGACCATTCTGGACACGGTGCCAGATGTCATGGGTAGAAAAACTGCCGTTACGTTCGTAGACAAACGTACCTTCAAAGCTTTGCTGCTGCTCTGCACGCCCAAGTCGAATCAGCCAGTCTTGGGCTTCATCGGCATGGGCGGATAGTGCAAACCAACTACTGAGCAAAAGCGTAAGGAGCGGTATGGCGCGCATAGGGCTCCTTAGCGAATCAGCGGTTTTCCTGGCTTGCTGCACGAGCGTATGGCAGAGCGCTGTCAGTGCCTTTGGCAGCCGATTCCTGCGCATGTTGACGCAGGTAGCCTGGAAGGCGCTGATCCTGCCAGCCGGATTGCCCCTGAAGTACACCATTAGCCATAGGGCCGGTGGTATCAGTGCTTTCCTTGTAGCCAGCCAGCACGGCCGGACCTTTGACTTGCGGACCGGCCATGACCGGTTGCTGAGTCTGTTGGGCCAGCTCGTTGCCTGCGATCTCGTCCTGGTTGTACAGGCGAACACCTGCCAACACAGCAACAGTCACCGAAGCGGCCACTGCCAGACGACCCAGGCTGCGCCACGGACCACGCGAGGCTTTTGCCGGAACGGCTTCATCAGCCAGTGCAGCAGAAACGGCCGCAGCAATATCCAGACGAGGGATTAGGAGATCCTTGTGCATCACCGCCCGAGCGACTTGGTAACGAGACCAGGTATCACGGGTTTCGGCGTCATCAAATGCGTTGAGCACTCGACGAAGTTCCAGTTCATCCGCTTCGTTATCCATCACTGCGGACAGCGATTCCTGCAGGGCATCACGACTCATGGCGGTTCCTCTCTTGGCTGTCGCCGCTGTCTTTAGTTTTCCTGCAACAACGGTTGCAAGGCTTTGTCGATGGCTTCCCGGGCCCGGAAAATCCGCGACCTCACAGTCCCCACCGGACATTGCATGACGCTCGCAATGTCTTCGTAACTCAGACCATCGAATTCACGTAAAGTTAACGCCGTACGCAAATCTTCTGGCAGTTGCTGAATAGTGCGATGGACGGTGCCTTCGATCTCGTCGCGCAGCAATGCACGCTCCGGCGACTCGAGATCTTTGAGGCCGTGATCACCATCGTAGAATTCAGCATCTTCTGAACTGACATCACTGTCTGGTGGGCGGCGACCGCGTGACACCAGATAGTTTTTCGCCGTGTTGATGGCGATGCGGTATAGCCACGTGTAAAACGCACTGTCACCGCGGAAATTTCCAAGTGCACGGTAAGCCTTGATAAAGGCTTCCTGCGCAACGTCCTGCGCTTCATGGGTGTCGTGCACAAACCGCACGATCAACCCGAGAATTTTGTGCTGGTATTTCAGCACTAGCAGATCAAATGCTCGCTTATCACCGCGCTGTACGCGCTCGACCAGCTGCTGATCCTCTTCCTGGGTTAGCATGAACACTCCTCGTTGTACTTGAAGGAGGCTTGCATAACTAAACGATCAGGCTTGCAAACATAGACTCGGGCTTTTCGCAAAAGTTCTCCCCCTTCAAGCAAGTTTCCGGCATGCACTGATTTGGCACACACGAAAAACGCAGCACGGTCGGTGCCGGCTGCGCGAATAATCTTGTCGCCGGTTTCGTGACGCGTCCAATGCTCCCGACGGGCCAATAAACTCAACGTTTTCCCAGCTTTCGGGCAACCTGCTATTGAGTCGGGGCTTATGCAAAAAGTTCCCGTCCCGCCAACCGGCCGTTTCCCAAAGCTGCGCAGCATAATCTCACAATGCCACGAAGGCGTGGCTATTGTGCCGCTCCACCCCTCTATATACTAGTGGCCCGTGTGACCCTTTGATTCGCCGATCCAGGCGTCCTGTTTGCGCCCCCCTTTGGATCGCTTTTTGCGGAATCCGTCAAATGAGCCAACAGTTTCAACACGATGTCCTCGTAATCGGCAGCGGCGCCGCCGGCTTGAGCTTGGCCCTGACCCTGCCCAGCCATTTGCGTATAGCGGTTTTGAGCAAAGGCGACCTGGCCAACGGCTCGACCTTCTGGGCTCAGGGCGGCGTTGCTGCGGTGCTGGACGACACAGACACCGTGCAATCCCACGTCGAAGACACCCTTAACGCTGGCGGTGGCCTGTGCAACGAAGACGCCGTGCGTTTCACCGTCGAGCACAGCCGGGAAGCCATCCAATGGTTGATCGACCAAGGTGTACCCTTCACCCGCGATGAACATGCCGGCAGCGACGACGGTGGCTTTGAGTTCCACCTGACCCGCGAAGGCGGCCACAGCCATCGCCGAATCATTCACGCTGCCGATGCCACCGGGGCCGCGATTTTCAAGACCCTGCTCGACCAGGCCCGCCAACGTCCAAATATCCAATTGCTGGAGCAGCGCGTCGCCGTCGACCTGATCACCGAAAAACGCTTGGGCCTGCCGGGCGAACGCTGCCTGGGCGCCTACGTACTCAACCGCACCAGCGGTGAAGTCGATACCTATGGCGCACGCTTCACCATTCTCGCCTCGGGCGGCGCCGCCAAGGTCTACCTCTATACGAGCAACCCCGACGGTGCCTGCGGCGACGGCATTGCGATGGCCTGGCGCTCGGGCTGCCGGGTCGCCAACCTGGAGTTCAACCAATTCCACCCCACATGCCTGTATCACCCGCAGGCCAAGAGCTTCCTGATCACCGAAGCCCTGCGCGGCGAAGGCGCACATTTGAAGCTGCCCAATGGCGAACGCTTCATGCAGCGCTTCGACCCACGCGCCGAACTGGCACCACGCGATATCGTCGCCCGCGCCATCGACCACGAAATGAAGCGCCTGGGTATCGACTGCGTGTACCTGGACATCAGCCACAAGCCCGAAGCCTTCATCAAGACCCACTTCCCGACCGTCTACGAACGCTGCCTGACCTTCAACATCGACATCACCAAGGGCCCGATACCCGTGGTACCGGCCGCGCACTACACCTGCGGTGGCGTGATGGTCGATCAGCATGGCCGCACCGACGTGCCGGGCCTGTATGCCATCGGCGAAACCAGCTTCACCGGCCTGCACGGCGCTAACCGCATGGCCAGCAATTCATTGCTTGAATGCTTCGTGTATGCGCGCTCGGCGGCAGCGGACATTCTTGAACAACTGGCGCGCATCCCGGTACCGGCCGCCCTGCCCCGCTGGGACGCGAGCCAGGTCACCGATTCGGACGAGGATGTGATCATCGCCCACAACTGGGACGAGCTGCGGCGCTTCATGTGGGACTATGTGGGCATCGTGCGCACCAACAAACGCCTGCAACGGGCGCAACATCGGGTGCGCTTGCTGCTGGATGAGATCGACGAGTTCTATAGCAACTATAAGGTCAGCCGCGACCTGATCGAGTTGCGCAACCTGGCCCAAGTGGCCGAGCTGATGATCCGGTCCGCCATGGAGCGCAAGGAAAGCCGCGGCCTGCATTACACCCTCGACTACCCACAGATGCTGCCCGAAGCCCGGGACACTATCCTGGTGCCAACCACCTACGGCGGCTGAACTTCAGGCGTACCCGCAGGCGCCGATGCACATCGGTGGCCTGCGCATCCTTTGGCACGCAGATGGACCGCACTCGCCGTTCACCCTGCACTCGGTAACGCAACACCACGATCAGCGGCAACGCCAGGCTGTCGGGCCGCAGCTGCACTGGGTGCCACCCGCGTGCGGCGCTCCATAATTGCCAACCATCGTCGTCACGGCGCAGGCCACGAATCGACGAACGGTGAGTGAGTAGGATTTGCCGCGGCAATACCCAGGCACAATGAGCCAGGCATAGCAGGATGCCAAGGCTTGAATAAGGCAGGTCGAGAGCCAGCAGGCTGCCCAGTGCGACCATCTGGGCAAGCACATAGGCCGCCAGCAACAGCCGCGAGGCCTGCCAGCGGCATTCGAAACGATTACTTGGGCTGGACACGATCCAGGATCATCCGAACCATGCGCTGCAGCTCCGGGTCTTCGGATTCGGCGCGCTCCATGAACCAGCCAAACATGTCCTGGTCTTCGCACTCGAGCAACCTGACGTAGAGGTCGCGGTCCACCTGATTGAGCGTCGCGTATACCTCTTTGGTGAAAGGCACCAGCAACACATCCAGCTCCAGCATACCGCGACGGCTGTGCCAGTAGAGGCGATTGATTTCTACATCTTCGACCATGGAGCCCTCCTAAAATAGAGCGCAAGTATACAGCCCCGACGACACTGGAACAGTCGGCTTTGGTCGCCCTATATGGAAACTATGCATTTGCCGGACGCCCCTCTATGATGCACCCATGACTTTTTGACCTGCGATGACCCATGGCTGACTCCGCTTTTTTCTGCTCCCTGTCCCACGAAGGCGTTCTCGCCGTCCGCGGCTCTGATGCTGCCAAGTTCCTGCAGGGCCAACTGACCTGCAACCTCAATTACCTGAGTGATACCCAGGCCAGCCTGGGCGCGCGCTGCACGCAAAAAGGCCGGATGCAGTCGAGCTTCCGCATCCTGCTGCAGGGTGATGGCGTGCTCCTGGCCATGGCCACCGAGTTGCTTGAGCCGCAGTTGGCGGATTTGAAAAAGTACGCGGTGTTCTCCAAATCCAAGCTCACCGACGAAAGCGCTGCCTGGGCGCGCTTCGGCCTGGCGAACGCAGACGCGGCCCTGAGCGCCCTGGGCCTCGCGCTGCCGGTCGAGACCGATAGCGTGGCGCGCAACGAGGCATCGATTGCCGTCCGCGTTTCCCCGGGCCGGGCCGAACTCTGGGTACCTGCCGAACACGCCGACGCCGTGCGCAGCCAATTGGCCGCGCAGTTGCAACAGGCTGACTTGAATGCCTGGTTGCTTGGTCAGATCCGTGCCGGTATCGGCCAGGTGATGCCCCAGACGCGCGAGCTGTTCATTCCGCAGATGCTCAACCTGCAGGCTGTGGGCGGCGTCAGCTTCAAGAAAGGCTGCTACACCGGCCAGGAAATCGTCGCGCGCATGCAGTACCTGGGCAAACTCAAGCGGCGCCTGTATCGCCTGAGCCTGGAGGCCAACGAGCTTCCCGAGCCAGGCACTCCGTTATTTTCCCCGAGCCATAACAGCGCGATCGGCGAAGTGGTCATCGCAGCAAAAGCCGACCAGTCGATTGAACTTCTCGCCGTGCTGCAAGCCGAAGCTGCCGACAGTGGCGACGTGCGCTTGGGCACCCTCGAGGGCCCGGGCTTGAATCTGCTTGACCTACCCTACCAACTGGACCGTGACCGCGAGATCCAGCGTTAATCGCCGTACTTTTTGCAGCACCCTAGAGAGCATGAATGAACAAGCTGGCGGAAAAAGTCCAACAAGCGTTGGTAACGGCCATCGACAACGATGACCTGGTTCTGCCGACATTGCCGGAGGTGGCCCTGAAAATTCGCCAGGCCGCCGAAGACCCGGACATCAGCATCAGCCACCTGAGCAAAGTGATCAGTCGTGACACGGCCCTGTCGGCCCGCCTGATCAAAGTGGTCAACAGCCCGCTGCTACGGGCCAGCCAGGAAGTCACCGACCTGCACACCGCCATCACCCGGCTCGGTACCAACTACAGCAGCAACCTGGCTATCGGCCTGGTGATGGAGCAGATCTTCCACGCCCGCTCAGAGGTGGTCGAACAGAAAATGCGCGACGTGTGGCGCCGCAGCCTGGAAGTGGCGGGCGTGAGCTACGCCTTGTGCCGTCGCCACAGCCAGCTCAAGCCAGACCAGGCGGCCCTGGGTGGCTTGGTGCATCAGATAGGCGTGCTGCCGATCCTCACGTATGCCGAGGATCACTATGAGCTGCTGGCCGACCCCGTCAGCCTCAACCACGTCATCGACAGCATCCACCCGGTGCTGGGGGACAAGCTGCTGCGGGTCTGGGACTTCCCTGAGATGCTGGTGAACGTGCCGGGCCAATACCTGGACCTGACACGCGACTCTGCAAGCCTGGACTACGTCGACCTGGTGCAGGTCGCCGCGCTGTACTGCCACCGCGGCACCGACCACCCCCTGGGGACCGTGCCGATTACCGCCTTGCCGGCCCTCATGAAGTTGCGCATAGACCTGCACAGCGACGCCCTGCGCAGCGAACTGGACGAAGCGCGGTCGATGTTTTACTGATCAACCCGCGATAAAACTCACGCGCACCTTAAGCCCCGCCAGCTCGCCATCATGCAGGCTGATCTGCGCCAGGTGCGCACGGCAAATCTCCCCGACAATCGCCAGCCCCAAGCCCGACCCCATGCCCTGCTGGCTGCGTCGATAAAAGCGTTCAAACACCCGGTCCCGCTCATCCAGTGGGATGCCAGGGCCGTCATCCTCGACTTCCAGCACCGCCGGGGCCGTCACTCGCAAAATCACATTGCCGCCAGGCGGGGTATGGGCCAAGGCGTTATCCACCAGGTTGCTGAGCAGCTCATTCAACAGCGTTGGTTCGCCGCGCAGCCATACCGGCTCGTCGGCCTCCAGTGCCAGGGCCACGCCCCGCGCGTGGGCCAGCGGCGCCATGGCCATACCGAGCTCACGGGACAATTGGCTTAAATCGAGCAGTTGCGCACCGCCTTCGGCAATGGCGCGGGCACCGTTTTCGATGCGGGCCAGGGACAACAATTGATTCGCCAGGTGCGTCAGGCGGTCGGTGCCCTGGGCGGCCGTTTCCAGGGTGCTGCGCCAGGTGGCCGGTTCTTCGGCACGCAGGCCCAGTTCCAGCCTGGCCTTGAGCGCCGCCAGGGGGGTGCGCAGCTCGTGGGCAGCGTCGGCAATAAACTGTGCCTGGCGCTCGAACTGCCCGCGCAAACGTTCGGTGAAATGGTTGAGCGAGCGCACCAGTGGGCCGAACTCATCCTGAACTTCCACTAATGGCAGAGGCCGCAGGTCATCAGGCTGGCGCTCTTCCACCGCCGTACGCAGGCGTTCCAGCGGGCGCAGTGCGGCGCTCACCGCGAACCACACCAGCAATAACGCACCGATGGCGAGCATGCCCAGACGCAGCAGTGTATCGGCCATCAGGCTGCGGGCCATGGCCACCCGGGCTTCGTCGGTCTCCGCAACACGAATTTCGGCCATGCCGTTCATGTTCGGTTCCGAGACGGCCTTGAGCAGGCTCACCACGCGCACATGCTGGCCCAGGTACATGGCGTTATAGAACCGCGCCAAGGCTGGATAATCGTCGGTGCGGGGCGTGCCAGGCGGCGGGCCAGGCAGGTTTTCGTAACCGGAAATCAGCTTCTGATCAATATCATTGACCTGGTAATAAATGCGCCCGGCACTGTCGTAGGCAAAGGTGTCCAGGGCCACATAGGGCACATTGGCGCTGAGGGTGCCGTCCACCTGGGTCAAGCCGGCGGCAATGGTGCGTGCCGAGGCCAGCAGCGTGCGGTCATAAGCGGTGTCGGCGGCTTCGCGACCGTTCCAATAAGCGCTCATGCCGCTGGCGAGCATCAACAACACCAGCAATAACGCAAGGTTGCACAGCAAGCGCCAGCGCAGGCTGCTGGGCTTATGCATCACGGGCTTCCAGCAAATAGCCAAGGCCCCGGAAGGTGACGATGGCGATGGGTTGGCCATCGAGCTTCTTGCGCAGACGATGCACGTAGATTTCGATGGCGTCGGGGCTGGCCTCCTCGTCCAGGCCGAATACCTGGGACGCCAATTGTTCCTTGCTCATCACGCGCCCCGGCCGGGCGATCAACGCTTCGAGCACCGCTTGTTCTCGGGAGGTCAAGGTCATCAGCTCGCCTGCGACCGTGAAGCGCCGGGTGTCGAGGTCGTACACCAGCACACCGCAGGTTTGCTGACGCTCGCCGCCCAGCACGCTGCGCCGCAACAGTGCCTTGACCCGTGCTTCGAGTTCCGTGAGTTCAAACGGTTTGGCCAGGTAGTCATCGGCGCCCAGGTTCAGGCCGTGCACGCGGTCTTTTACATCACTGCGAGCAGTCAGCATCAGCACCGGCAGGTTTTTTCCACGTGCCCGCAAACGTGCGAGCACCTCGAAACCATCCAGGCGCGGCAACCCTACGTCCAAGATCACCGCGGCGTATTCCTCGCTGCTCAAGGCCAGGTCCGCCGCCACGCCGTCATGCAACACATCAACGGTCAAACCCATGCTCTTGAGCGCTTGGGCCACGCTTTCGGCGAGCTGCAAATGGTCTTCAACCAGGAGGACACGCATGGATTTCTACCTCGTTCAGGGGTGGTCGACGCCACGCTTTGCCCGGCAGTTTACAGCCGCAACCTGGCCTGTGAAGCCCGAAAACATTGAAAGGCGATTGAAAGGTTAGTGAAAGCTTCGCCCTTTAGCATCCAACCACGGTGGTCTATGCCCGCCGAGTTGCCTGACCCGTAGCGCCCGAAAAACGCCTCGAAGCGTTTTCGCCAGAATAAGAACAATAACGGAGTACACCACGATGCTGTCGACCCAGCCACAGGCTTGCCCGCCTGTTCGTTCTTCCCGCCTGACCCACACCGCCCTCGCCAGTGCCGCTGCCCTTGCCGGCTTTTCGCCGCTCAGCCAGGCTGCCTTCTTCGAAGACAGTAGCGCGACCCTGGAAACCCGCAACATGTACTTCAACCGCGACTTTCGCGACGGTACCAGTGCCCAGCAATCCAAGCGCGACGAATGGGCCCAGGGCTTCATGCTCAACGTGCAATCGGGCTACACCGACGGCACCGTCGGCTTTGGCGTGGATGCGCTGGGCATGCTCGGCGTCAAGCTCGACTCCAGCCCCGACCGCACCGGCACCGGCCTGCTGCCGACCCACGATGACGGCCGCGCCGCCAACGAGTACTCCAAGCTGGGCCTGACCGGCAAAGTGAAAATCTCCGCCACCGAGCTGAAGATCGGCTCGCTGATCCCCGAACTGCCGATCCTCAAGCCCAACGACGGGCGCATCCTGCCGCAGACCTTCAACGGTGGCTTGATCACCTCCAAGGAACTCAAGAACCTGGTATTCACTGGTGGTCGCCTGGACAAAGCCAAGGACCGCGACGACACCAACTACGAAGACATCGCGCTCAATAACAAGAACAGCCGCTTCCTCAGCGGTGCCACCGGCAAGCACTTCAACTTCGGTGGCGTCGACTACAAGTTCGCCGACAAGATCACCGGCAGCTACCACTTCGCCCAACTCGACGACGTGTATCGCCAACACTTCCTCGGCATGGTCGCCTCACGCCCGATGGGCCCTGGCACTTTCGCCGCCGACCTGCGACTGGCAATCAGCGATGACACCGGCTCGGCCCGCGGCGGCAATATCGACAACACGTCCCTCAACGGCCTGTTCAGCTATGCCCTCAATGGCCATAAGCTCAGCGCCGGCTACCAGCACATGTCCGGCGACAGCGCCTTCCCGTATGTGGATGGCAGCGACCCATACCTGGTCAACTTCGTGCAGATCAACGATTTTGCCGGCGCCGAAGAACGCTCCTGGCAGGCACGCTACGACTACGACTTTGCCAAGCTGGGCATTCCTGGTTTGAGTTTCATGAGCCGTTACCTCTCGGGTGACAACATCAAGCTCAAGAACGGCGAGACCGGCAAGGAGTGGGAACGCAACAGCGAGATCAAATACGTGGTGCAAAGCGGCACGTTCAAAGATGTGGCCGTGCGCCTGCGTAACGCCACCTATCGTTCCAACTATTCGGCCCGTGACGCAGATGAAATGCGCTTGCTGGTCAGCTACAGCGTCGCACTTTGGTAGTAACCCCCTCATAACAAAAACGATGGAGATCACCATGACCCTTTCACTGCGTAAATTTGCCCTCGCCGCTGGCTGCATGCTGTTCGCCGGCCAACTGCTGGCCGCCGACGAACCCAAGCGTCCGGAATGCATCGCCCCGGCCTCCCCAGGCGGCGGTTTTGACCTGACTTGCAAACTGGCGCAAAGCGCGCTGGTGAACCAAAAGCTGCTGACCAAGCCGATGCGTGTGACCTACATGCCAGGCGGCGTGGGCGCGGTAGCCTACAACGCGGTCGTCGCCCAGCGCCCTGCGGATGCGGGCACGTTGGTTGCCTGGTCGAGCGGTTCGCTGCTGAACCTGGCCCAGGGCAAGTTCGGCCGTTTTGATGAAAGCGCCGTGCGCTGGTTGGCGGCAGTGGGCACCAGCTATGGCGCCATCGCGGTGAAAAGCGACTCGCCCTACAAGACCCTTGATGACCTGGTCAAAGCCCTGAAGAAAGACCCGGGCAGCGTGGTGATCGGCTCCGGCGGCACCGTCGGCAGCCAGGACTGGATGCAAACCGCACTGATCGCCAAGGCCGCCGGGATCAACCCGCGCGAACTGCGTTACGTCGCCCTTGAGGGTGGCGGTGAAATCGCTACGGCTCTGCTGGGGGGGCATATCCAGGTGGGCAGTACCGACATCTCCGACTCCATGCCGCATATCCAGAGCGGCGATATGCGCCTGCTGGCGGTGTTCTCCGAGCAACGCCTGGATGAGCCGGAAATGAAGGATATCCCGACCGCCAAAGAGCAAGGCTACGACATCGTCTGGCCGGTGGTGCGTGGCTTCTACCTGGGGCCAAAGGTCAGCGATGCCGACTACGCCTGGTGGAAAGACGCCTTCGACAAACTGCTGGCTTCCGAGGAGTTCGCCAAGCTGCGTGACCAGCGCGAGCTGTTCCCGTTCGCCATGACGGGCCAGGAGCTGGACACCTACGTGAAGAAACAGGTGGCTGACTACAAAGTGCTGGCCAAAGAGTTCGGCCTGATCCAGTAATCGCCCCTCTTTTGTGTAATGCCCCTGTAGGAGCGAGCGTACTCGCGAAGAACCCAAGGACATCCACGTGCGTCCAGAGAGCACGCGTTATCGTTGACGTTTTTCGCGAGCAAGCTCGCTCCTACAAGAGGGGCCTTGGAGTTTTCTATGCTCTTACAACGCATTTTCGCTGCCGTGCTATTGCTGGCCTGTATCGGCCTGGCGCTGATGGCCTGGCCGTATCAGGCGGCTTTTTCCTACGAACCCGTAGGGCCAAGAGCCTTCCCCCTGCTGTTGCTCGGGCTGATGGGCCTGGCGCTCATCTACATGATGATTCGCCCGCAGGCGACCAAACACACTGACGATGAACCCGCGCTGGATCAACCCACGTTGATCAAGATCGGCATCTGTGTGGCCCTGCTGCTGGTGTTTGCAGGCACATTCGAATCCTTGGGTTTCATTCTCAGCAGCATGCTGATCGGTATTCCGATGGCACGGCTGTACGGCGGCCGCTGGTTGCCCAGCGTGGTGATCATCACCTTGATGAGCGTCGGTCTTTATCTGCTGTTCGATAAAACCATGGACGTACCGTTGCCCCTCGGCCTGCTCGACGTTCTGGAGAACTGATATGGATACTTTTGGCTATTTGGGCCAGGGTTTCGGCGTTGCGCTGAGCCCCTATAATCTGGTGACCGCGTTATGCGGCACCCTGATTGGCACCGTGGTCGGCCTGTTGCCGGGCCTGGGCCCGATCAACGGCGTGGCACTGCTGATCCCCATCGCCTTCGCCCTGGGCTTGCCGCCAGAGTCGGCGCTGATCCTGCTGGCAGCCGTGTACCTGGGCTGCGAATACGGCGGCCGCATCAGTTCGATTCTACTGAACATCCCGGGCGAAGCCTCCACCGTCATGACCACCCTCGACGGCTACCCGATGGCCCGCAAAGGCCTGGCTGGCGTGGCACTGTCATTGTCGGCCTGGAGTTCGTTCATCGGCGCGTTTATCGCCACCTGCGGCATGGTGCTGTTCGCCCCGCTGCTGGCCAAGTGGGCGATTGCGTTCGGCCCGGCGGAATATTTCGTCCTGATGGTGTTTGCGATTGTCTGCCTGGGCGGCATGGCCGGTGACAAACCGCTGAAGACGTTTGTTGCCGCGCTGATCGGCTTGTTCCTTTCCTGCGTGGGCATCGACGCCAACAGCGGTGTATACCGCTTTACCGGCGACAATATTCACCTGACCGACGGCATCCAGTTCGTGGTGCTGGTACTCGGCCTGTTCTCCATCAGCGAGATCCTGCTGCTGCTGGAAAAAACCCACCGTGGCCAGGAAGCAGTGAAAGCCACCGGGCGCATGATGTTCAACGCCAAGGAAGCCTTGTCGGTGCTCACTGTGAATCTTCGTTGCGGCGTGTCGGGCTTTATCATCGGCGTGTTGCCGGGCGCCGGTGCAACCATGGCCTCGGCCGTTGCCTACATGACCGAGAAACGCATCGCAGGCGCTAGCGGCAAATTCGGTCAGGGCGACATGCGCGGCCTGGCCGCCCCAGAAACCGCGATCGGCGCATCGGTCTGCGGCGCCATGGTACCCATGCTGACCCTCGGCGTTCCTGGCTCAGGCACCACGGCGGTGATGATCGGCGCCCTGTCGCTGTACAACATCACCCCCGGCCCACTGCTGTTCCAACAGCAACCGGACATTGTCTGGGGCCTGATAGCCTCGTTGTTCATTGCCAACATCATGCTGGTCGTGCTCAACATCCCGATGATCCGCATCTTCACCCGTATCCTCGCCGTGCCGAACTGGGCGCTGGTGCCGGTGATCGCCATCATTACCGCGATTGGCGTGTACGCCGTGCATGCCACCACCTTCGATCTGTTCCTGATGATCGCCATCGGCATCTTCGGCTACATCCTGCGCAAGCTGGACTTCCCGCTGTCGCCGCTGCTGCTGGGCTTTATCCTCGGCGGCCTGATGGAGCAGAACCTGCGCCGTGCGCTGTCGATTTCCAACGGTGCGCTGGAGATTTTGTGGTCGAGCCCGATCACCTTTGGCGTCTGGGTACTGACCGCAATCATGCTGCTTGTACCGCTGCTGCGTATCTGGCGTAAACGCGTGCAACAGCGTCGTGCCCTGGCCGATGTCTGAGGTCACCTTTAAACATTGGTGGGGAACACCGCTGGTCGGCCTGGCCGGCGGTTACCTGGCCAGCCTGGTCGGCTGGCCTTTGCCGTATATGGTCGGCTCGTTGCTGGCGATCATCCTGGTGCGCTGCCTGACGCCCTGGCAATTGGCAGAGATTCCCGGCGGGCGCAAATGCGGCCAATGGGTGGTGGGCATCGGCATCGGCCTGCACTTCACCCCGGTGGTGATCGAGCAGGTGATGAGCCACTTCGGCCTGATTTTCTTCGGTGCACTGGTCACCAGCTTGTCGAGCGTGGTGGGCGTGTGGTTGATGCGCCGCAGCGGTGAAGACCGCGCCACGGCGTTTTTCTCCAGCATGCCGGGCGGTTCAGGGGAGATGGTCAACCTCGGCGCCCGCAATGGCGCGGTGCTCAGCCGGGTTGCGGCCGGGCAAAGCCTGCGTGTGCTGGTGGTGGTGCTGTGCGTGCCAGCGATCTTCAAATATTTGCTCGGAGGCGGCGCACCGCAATTCCATCCGGCGCCCGTGGACTGGGCGTGGCTGGCCGTGCTGTTTCCGGTGGGTGCGCTGGTTGCCTGGGGCTGGCAACGCTTGCGCCAACCCAACCCTTGGCTGTTCGGGCCATTGCTGGTGAGCGCGATCGCCAGTGTGACCTGGGATTTACACATCGGCCTGCCAGACGGCGGCAGTCAGATCGGCCAATGGTTGATCGGCAGCGGTTTGGGCTGCCACTTCAATCGGCAGTTCTTCCGTCGCGCGCCATCGTTCATGGGCCGCACCTTGATTGGCACGGCATTGACCATGCTGCTGGCGACGTTAGCGGCGGTGGGCTTGAGCGCCCTCACTCACCTCGACCTGCGATCACTGACCCTGGGCATGATGCCAGGCGGTATCGCTGAAATGAGCCTGACAGCTGAAACCCTGCAGCTGTCGGTGCCCTTGGTGACGGCGATGCAGGTGATGCGCTTGTTGTTCGTGCTGTTTTTGGCCGAGCCTTTGTTTCGGCACTGGAACCGTCAGCCAGCCCCCCTCTAAAACCTTCCACATGTTGAATGTGCCAGGCCTCACACCGGCGGCAAACGCCACTCGATAGGGGCCTCGCCATTCTGCTCGAGAAACTTGTTGGCCCGGCTGAAATGCCCGCAGCCCAGAAACCCGCGATACGCCGACAACGGCGACGGATGCACCGAGGTCAGCACCAGATGCTTGGTGGCATCAATGAGCTTCTGCTTGCTTTGAGCATGAGCGCCCCACAGCAGGAACACCAGGTGCGGCTGATGCTCGCTGACCACTTCGATAATCCGATCGGTGAAGAACTGCCAGCCCTTGCCGGCATGGGCGTTGGCGTTGGCGCGCTCCACGGTCATGGTGGTGTTGAGCATCAGCACGCCCTGGTCGGCCCAGCTTTGCAGGTAGCCGTGGTTGGGGATGTCGATGTTCAGGTCGCGCTTGAGCTCTTTATAGATATTGACCAGCGATGGCGGCGCCGGCACGCCCGGTTGTACCGAGAAGCACAGGCCGTGAGCCTGGCCAGGGCCGTGGTACGGGTCTTGTCCGAGGATCACGACCTTGACCTTGTCCAGCGGCGTTGAATTGAGCGCGTTGAAAATCAACGGGCCGGGCGGGTAGATCTCTTTGCCAGCGGCATGTTCCTGGCGCAGAAATTCGCGCAATTGCGCCATATAGGGCTTCTCGAACTCCTCCCGCAGGGCGTGTTTCCAGCTGGGTTCGAGTTTGATACGGTCGCCATCGGTCATAGTTGAATTGTCTTGTAAAAAAGAATGAGGCGAACCCTAGGAAAGCCGACCCCGCTTGTCAATTGATCTGACACAGCACCGGCACTTTCTCACGAAGGGATCATACTCATCCTTCACCTTCTCGATTGAGGCCACGATGAACCTGCATTTCGAAGAACTGACCGGCAGTGGCGGCGCTCGCATCGGTATCGCCAGCCTGGACGCGCCAAAGTCCCTTAACGCCCTCTCCCTGCCGATGATTGTAGCCCTGGATGAGCGCATGGAGGCTTGGGCCAAAGACCCGCAGATCGTCTGCGTGCTGCTGCGCGGCAACGGCCCCAAAGCCTTTTGCGCCGGTGGCGAAGTGCGCAGCCTGGCTCAGGCTTGCCGTGAACAGCCGGGCGAAGTTCCGACCCTGGCCGCGCAGTTTTTTGCCGCCGAATATCGTCTTGACTACCGCCTGCACACCTACCCGAAGCCGTTGATCTGCTGGGGCCACGGTTATGTATTGGGCGGCGGCATGGGCCTGTTGCAAAGCGCCGCCGTGCGTATCGTTACGCCAAGCAGTCGTTTGGCCATGCCCGAAATCAGCATTGGCTTGTACCCGGATGTGGGGGCCAGTTGGTTCTTGTCCCGCTTGCCGGGCAAGCTCGGCCTGTTCCTGGGCCTCACCGGCGCCCATATCAACGGTCGCGACGCGCTGGACTTGGGCCTGGCCGACCGTTTCCTGCGTGATGACCAGCAAGACGATCTGCTCGATGGCCTGCTGCAACTGAACTGGCAGGAACAGAGCGCGATGCAACTCAACAGCTTGCTCAAGGCCCTGGCGCAGGAGGCAAACAGTGATCAACCCGAAGCGCAATGGCTACCGCGCCGCGCACAGATCGACGAATGGCTTGATGTAGGAGATGTGCGGTGTGCCTGGCGCGCCTTGAGCCTGCTGCGCGACCACAGCGACCCGCTATTGAGCCGGGCCGGCAAAACCCTCAGTGAGGGCTGCCCACTGACGGCGCATCTGGTGTGGGAACAGCTCCAGCGTGCCCGTCACCTCTCATTGGCCCAGGTGTTCGAGATGGAATACACCCTGAGCCTCAACTGCTGCCGTCATCCGGAATTCGCCGAAGGGGTTCGGGCGCGCCTGATCGACAAAGACCAGGCGCCTCGTTGGCACTGGCCGGATATCAACACACTCCCGGAAACGGTGGTGCAGGCGCACTTTGACAAGGCCTGGGAAGGTAGGAATCCTCTGGCGGATTTATCTGACTACTGACAGGTCTGTACGCTTGTCGTTGACCTTGAAAGCGCAATTGTCCGGCTGGCTGTCCTCGCACGTATACACCGGCAACTCGAACGCATCGGGCTGCAGCCTCCAATACAAGGTGCTGGTCAACGACATGTTGATAACCTCATTTCCGCTGCTTGGCCTCAACGCTACAACACCGTTCCAACTGGTGCGGTAGATGCACTTGTCCATGTAGCCGTTTCCTCTCTCCTCGCCGTCGCCCGGCATGAAGATTGCGCCAATGAACCCGTCGACAACACCACGCGACGCTACCTTCGGGCTTTGCCAGCGCAGGCCATTGTCCTGGGCGCGATAATGGCCGTCTGCATACGCGACCTGCGACGGATAAGGACAGCCTTGCTCCGCTCTTGCCGATGCAATGAAGCAGCTCATCAGCAGGAGCACGCAAATCAATTGTTTGAACATAGGGTTTCCATCTGCTCAGTCTCACCACGCAAAAGCACAAGGCTCCTCGTTAGTGAAGTACAGCTAGCGCCTCAAAGATAGCTGTTAAATCTGACAGTACGGACATACGGTACCTATAAAAAACGGCGCATGATGCGCCGCTTGTTTTTCAAGATATTTAACGGTGACCGCCGCGGCCACCTCCGTGGTCGGAACCGCGTCCACGCCCGCCATTGCCCCAGCGGTCGCCCCACCCCTGGTTTGGGTAGGGCCGGTACCCGGCGCGGGGGTAATAGCGCGGGGCCGGTTGGTAGTAGCGCGGCGCCGAATAGTAGCGAGGCTGTGGCGCATAGTAGCGAGGCGCTGGCGCGTAATAGCTGCGCCCAGAAGGGTAATAACGCGGGCCGCCGTAGTAATAGGCTGGCGCCGGCGCGGTGTAGACCTCGGAGCGATAGTAGGTAGCGCCTCCATCGTAATAGGGCACGCAGGCTGAAAGGGTCAGGCCGAGCAAAGCGATGAGCAGCAGTCGTCGATACATGGCGGCCTCCTGGACCGCGGAAGAGCTCCTCCAGCGACGCTGGCGAGCGGCATTCAGCTTTCACTGAATGACGAAACATCTGACATCAAAAACCGAATCTGGTGCGTTCGCGACACAACTGGAAACACCTGTTTCAGACGAAGTGAAAGCCCGCCAAAACGCCATGATGATGGAATGCCGCGCAGCCGCGCTGTATCGTGCAACAACTAACGCGCCCTACCCGATTCCCTTCTGAACCGACCCATGATCACACCGACCCTTTGCCCCGCCTGTGGTGCCCGCAACGACTGCTCCCTGGCCGATCCGCGCACTGCCGATCAAGCCTGCTGGTGCTACGGCGTCATCATCGACCCGGCGGTGCTTGAAGCCCTGCCGGATGAGTTGCGTGATAAAGCCTGCCTGTGCCCACGCTGCGCCCAGGTGGACGAACAGTTGCGTAACCGCAATGCGCGTTGATCGTTTCCTCAGCAACCTGCCACAGTTCAATCGCAAGCAAGTGCGCCTGTTGCTGGTGGAACGCCGGGTGACCGTTGAAGGGGTTGCGGTCAGCGATCCTCACCATGACGTACGTGAATTCAGCCAGGTCTGCGTTGACGGTGAAATCCTGCAAGCGGGCAAGCCGGCGCGCTATTTCATGCTGCACAAACCCCGGGGTTGCGTCAGCGCCACGTCGGACCCGCAACACTCCACGGTCCTTGACCTGCTGGACGAACCGGACAAAGCCGAACTGCATATCGCCGGGCGCCTGGATTTCAACACCACCGGCCTTATCTTGATCACCAACGACGGCCAATGGTCGCGGCGCCTCACGCAACCGCAGACCAAGTTGCCCAAGGTGTACCACGTGCAAACCGAACAGGACATCAACCCGCAGTACGCGGTGACGTTCGCGGCGGGCGTGTATTTCGCTTTCGAAGATCTCACCACCCAACCTGCCGAACTTGAACTGCTGGGCCCCAGGACAGCGCGGTTGAGCATCATCGAAGGCCGATATCACCAGGTCAAACGCATGTTCGGTCATTTTGATAACAAGGTGATCGGCCTGCACCGCGAGCGAATGGGGCCCTTAGTGCTCGATGCGTCGCTTGCGCCGGGTCAGTATCGGCCACTGACTGACGAAGAGATCCTAAAAGTCTGACGACCGTTCAGCCGATGATGGCAAAAAACCAGCCCGTCGCCTTGCGACATGCGTTCCGTACTGTTTGAATCAGGGCTTCAGCCAGATAATGACTGATGAGTCGCCTATAACCTCCAAGAAACACCTTGCCTCGCCCGCGCTTGATCCATGGGCCTTCCCGGCAAACCGCCCGCCATAACAACACCCGCCGGCCAGCCGTCATCGGACCGACATGGGCCCTCATTTTCCAGGCGTATGCCTACCTGTCATAAAGCTCGTGCAGAGTGATCTGCGCGCACTACCCGCTTGCCAGGAGTCTTACGACATGAGGCCAGAAATCGCTGTGTTGGATATACAGGGTCAGTATCGGGTGTACACGGAGTTCTATCGCGCGGACGCGGCGGCAAAGACCATCGTCCTGGTCAACGGCTCAATGGCGACCACAGCGTCCTTCGCTCAAACCGTGAAAAGCCTGTACCCGCAATTCAATGTGGTGTTGTACGACCAGCCCTACGCTGGCCGTTCCAAAATCCATAACCGTCATGAGCAGATGCTGACCAAGGAAGTCGAAGGCCAGATCCTCCTTGAACTGCTCGACCACTTCGCCGCTGAACACGTGTTGTCCTTCTCCTGGGGCGGGGCCGCCACGTTGGTTGCCCTCGCACAGCGCCCCCGTCGGGTAGAAAAAGCCGTGATCAGCTCATTCTCGCCGGTGATCAATGCGCCGATGCGTGACTACCTCGAACGCGGCGTCGACTACTTGGGCAACCTCGACCGCGACCGCGTCGGCCATCTGGTCAACAGCACCATCGGCAAGCACCTGCCTTCGCTGTTCAAACGCTTCAACTACCGCCATGTCAGCAACCTGGCCGCACACGAATACGGGCAGATGCACTTTCACATCAGCCACGTGCTCAACAGCGACCGGCAGTGCTACCTCAAGGCAGCCAGGCAGATCGATATTCCAGTGCTGTTCTTGAACGGCGAATGGGACGAATACACCAGTGCAGACGACGCCAAGCTGTTTGGCCAGCATGTGGCCAAGAGCAGCTTCAGCACCATTCAGGCGACGGGACACTTCCTGGACATGGAACATAAAGCCGCGTGCCGCGACAGCCGTGAGGCCGTGGTGGGCTTCTTGAAAGGCCAACGGCCCGCAAGCCCGTTACGGTATAGCCAGGGCCAGGCGCAGCATGCATGGGCGCTTTGAAATCAGGCCTGACACTGTGGCGAGCAAGCTCTGTCGCCACACGCAACTCTCACATTTTTCAAAGAAAAACTTCAAATCCAGCTGAACATCTGGTACAAAGTCAGCCGCTCTGAGCGGGTATAGTTTAGTGGCAAAACGAAAGCTTCCCAAGCTTTAGTTGAGGGTTCGATTCCCTCTACCCGCTCCACTCAGATTTGCACTTGCGTCAGGGGTTTCTGGCGGAGGCTGCACAAAAAACCGGTCCTTGGTGACCGGTTTTTTTATGCCTAAAATTTAGTCTCCAGCACTCATCTGCTGCTCGGCTATCTGTTGAATCGCATCGTTGAATACGTGTTGAATCATCCACAGGAAAAAGCTGCTCGGGGTTTCTGGCATTCGCAGCGCGAAAAGTATTACAGCAGGAGCGATAGGTACGCCCAAGCAAAGTCTTACAGGAAGACCGGCAACACCTCACGATAATGTAGGCTCATCGGCCCAGAGTTCGGAAACATGGCAATGCTGGACACCAAAAAAGCCACACCCAAAATCATCCTGTGCCAAGTAGCCGGCTGGGTGTTGGTTTTGCCGCTGCTGGTCTCGTTTGTACGGCTGCCCTTCCCCCTCGGATTATTGCTGGAGTCAGGAGTGATTGCCTCCTCAGCGTATGGCGTGAGGTTTGCCTGGCGTCACGCAACCCCACGCGTGGCTGTGTTCGCTTTGTTTGTCACCCTGCTCAACGTCATTTCTATGGTCATGTTAAGTACAGCGTCCGTACTCAAGGCCCTTTACATTATCGCCTGGCTCTACTGGTACCCCTATTATTCCAACTGGGTTTACTGGAATGTCTAGTTGGGCAAGAATTTGACCGCAAGAAACGTAGTTCCCAGCCCCCTTGGTGGAACTACAGTGGCGTCGTCCCCATCAACGCCCTTCAAGGAAACTGCTCATGGCCTACCAGTACAAGCTCATGCCTTCCCCTGTCGGTGAACTCACCCTGGTGGCGCGGGATGGCAAACTCAACGCCATCCTCTGGGAAGTGGAACGTGCCAATCGTGTGCGCCTGGGTGAATTGATCGAAGCCGACGACAGCCCAGTGCTCTTGGAAACCGAGCGCCAACTGCAGGAATACTTCGCCGGGAAGCGTAACCAGTTTGAACTGGAACTGGACTTCACCGGCACTGACTTCCAGAAGCAAGTCTGGCAAGCACTGCTGACCATTCCCTTCGGCGAAACCCGCAGCTATAGCCAGATCGCACAGCAGATCGGCAACCCCAAAGCCGTGCGCGCCGTCGGCGCCGCGAATGGGCGCAACCCCATTTCAATCATTGCGCCATGTCACCGGGTGATCGGCGCCTCGGGCGGACTGACCGGGTTCGCGGGCGGGTTGGCAGCCAAGCAGTATTTACTCGCACTTGAAGGCACAGGTCAGACGGAACTGGCGTTATAGGCGGCATTGACCCATACCCCGTCTAAAACCCGGCATGAAAACGGCGGTGGGAGTCCCCTCCCACCGCCGTTTTTCAGATCGGGCAGCGGCCTCAACCGTCGCCTTGATGGCCCTTACCGTAGGTCGACGCCAGGGCCCGGGCTTTTTGCAAGCGCTCTTCAAGCTTGGGTAGCGTCTCATCCACCAGTGCCTTTATCTCTGGCACATCCGACGCCGCGCCTTCCTTCTGGAACAGGGCGATGGCGTCTTCGTTTTCCTTGACCTGCTGCGCGGTATAGGCAGCGTCAAACGAATCGCCGTCCTTGAGTTCAGGCATCAGGGTTTCGGCTTTATCAACGATCTTCTCCCGTGGGGCCACTGGCAAATCAAGCTTCTTGGCGATCGCCGCCAAGTGCTGGTTGGCCAGCGTGCGCTCGTTGATGACCTCAATGGTGTAGTCCTTGATTTCCTGGGACGAGGTCTTGGCGTGGGCCATGCGACTGGTTTCGATATCGGCCATGCCTTTGGCCGAAGCCTGCTCGATGAATTCTGCAGGCGACTGGGCGAAAGCATTGCTGGCGCCGAGGCCCAGCAGCATCGCGAAACTGGCGGTGCGTAACCGGATAGCCATGCGGCTCATGATGGGTTCCTCCAGGGCAAAAATAGGCGCGGGAGCATACAACCCGCCCTGAATTCGAATTTTCAGGACGGTAAAGGTTTAGAAAAAACTTACCTGGGCGACGAACGGTCGTCGTCGCCTCAGGCCGCTTTGCTGCCGAACAGGCCCGGCAATGCGTGCGCCAGGGCATTGAGGGCGAAGCCGATAAACATCACGCCGCAGAGCTTGGTGATCAGGATTTCATGGCGTTGATACAGCGTGCGCACCCGTTGGGCACCCACCACGCCAATCAGGATCGCGTAGGCCAGCAAGCCACCGATAAAGCTCAACAGAATCAAGGTCGGCAGCATCGACCAAGTCAACAACTCGGCCCGGCTGGACAGCAACGCGGTGAACGTCGCCACGGCGACCGGGTAGGCCTTGGGGTTGGTCAAGCCAAACAGAATACCGTGCCAGAACGGATGGCGCGCCGCGCCCTGAGGGGCATCGCTATTGCGGCGCTGGGTGCGGATCGCACGCCAGCCGAGCCAGAATAAATACACCCCGCTGAGTACGCCGAGCACATCAAAGGCACTGCTGCCGACTTCTCGCGCACCGACGATGGCAATCAGCGCCGTGCTGCACCACACCACATCGCCGAGCAAATGACCGCACAAGAATCCTGCCCCGGCACGCCGGCCACGGGCCGCACCGATGCCGAATACGGCCAGGACACCGGGGCCAGGGGTAATGCCGTAGATAAAACCCGACGCCAGTACGGCGAACAGCAAGGATGGGGTCATGGTAGACGCTCCGACAGACGCTTGAAGGTGAACGATTTTGCATGTTTCAGCGCGGTGGGTAAAACTTCATTCCAGCATAGGGCCGGGCGCGACAGGCTTGCAGCCGCGAGGCCAGATCGCCGACATGAGCCTCCAGCTTATGGCCGTCGGGATCGAGAAAATAAAACGATGCGCCTTCACTGCGGTTGTCTCGCCACTCCTGTACGCCGGCGGCGCGCAGGCGTTCGACCAAGGCAGTGAAATCAGCAGCATCGACAGTGAAGGCATAGTGGGTGTAATCCATCGCCGGAGCAGCCGAGCGCAACGGGTCCAGCGACAGGCACAGCCAAAGCCCAGGCAGTGAGAGGTAAGCACCGTTATCCCAGGTTGCGTCGAGCTGCAGGCGCAGCAAGTCGTGATAGAAACTGACGCTGCGCGGCACATCGGTGACGGCCAGGGTCAGGTGGTTGAAACCGCTGAGCATCTAGGTGTTCTCGCGTTATCGTGGGTCTGCGGACAATACACCCACCACCCTGCCAATCAACCACTGCAACCCCACATCCCCACCCCGCCGCGTATGCCAGGCCAGCTCAAAGGCAAACGACGGAATATGAAACGGCGGTGGCACGGCCAGCAATTGCCGAGCGTCGATATTCATTAAACCACGGGACGAGACCGTCAAAATCAGGTCCGTGCCCTGGATCAACTGCGGCGCCACACCCCAGTGCGGTAGGCTTATAGCTACATGGCGGCGTTCACGAATGGCCGTCAGCGCCCGTTCGATTTCTGGCGTGCCGCTGCCGCGCATCTCCAGCAGCACATGGGGGCGTGACAGATATGTCGGCAGGTCCAGCACTCCGTTGGGCGCAAGGCTGGTGGGGTCGACCAGGCAGGTGTAATGCTCTTCGAACAGCGGCGTAGTCCGCAGTTCGGCGGGCATGTCGGGGAATACGCCCGCAGCCAGATCGAGATCGCCATTGAGCACACCCTCAACCATGCCTTCGCGGCTGGCCTGGATGATCTGCAAGTCGATACCGGGCGCTTCATGGCGTAGGACGCGAACCAGGCCGGGCAGGAATATCGCCGCGCTGTAGTCCGACATCGCCACGCGAAAGCGGCGCTTGGCCGAGGCGGGATCAAAACGATTCGGCGCCAGTAATGCCTGCACCTGGGCCAGAGCTTCGGTCAATGGCGCCGCCAATTCCAGGGCGCGGGCGGTTGGCACGAGTGTGCCGCCCTGACGCATCAGCAGCGGGTCGCCCAGCATATCGCGCAGCCGTGCCAACGCATGGCTGACCGCCGGCTGGCTCAGGTGCAGGCGCTCGGCGGCGCGGGTGACGTGTTGCTCGCTGAGCAAGGCGTCGAGGATCACCAGCAGGTTAAGGTCGACGCGGCGCAGATCATTCATCAACTGCATGTCCAGCATAAGAATTTGGAATTTAAATTTGCGCGACGAATACCCTAGAGTCCAGCAAAACCTTTGGGAGCGTCGAGATGACTGTGTTGCATTGGGTAGGTTTGTTAGCGCTGGCGGTGTTAGCCGGCGCGGTAGTGCCGTTTCAGAGTGCGATCAACGCCAACCTCGGGCGCGGGCTCGGCCATCCGTTGTGGGCCACCCTGGCGTCGTTACTGGTGAGCATCATCGTGCTGCTGCCGGTGATTGTGGCGCTACGTTTACCTCTGCCGAACATGGCGTTTATCAGCAAGGCACCGTTGTGGATGTGGGCCGGTGGTGCCTTTGGCGTGTGTTTTATTTCATTGGCGTTGATGCTGCTGCCCAAGCTCGGCGCATCGGGCTTCATTGCGCTGGCCATGGCCGGGCAGATTCTCGCGTCGTTGCTGCTGGACCATTTCGGCCTGTTCGGCCTGGTGGAACGTCAGTTGACAACCTCCCGGGCGTTGGGCGCGTTACTGCTGATCAGCGGCGTTGCGCTGATTCAGCTCAGCGGCGCTCAGCCGCCAGGCGATTGATCTGGGCCTGCTCCACCACGGGCTGCGGCGCGCCTTGGCTGGCCGCCTGCAACATCGCACGGCCGACGGTCTCGGTGCTCACCACCCAATCCGGTTTCAGTCGCCGCACAAACGAAAGCACCGGCCCAAGCACGCTGTAGAAGGATTGGTACAACGGCGTCTTCGAACGCACACCGTGCAACGGCTGGATGATCCCGGGGCGGAACAGATACACCGCCTTGAACGGCAAGCGCAGCAAGGCATTTTCGGTCTTGCCCTTGACCCGCGCCCACATCGACTTGCCGGCTTCGGAACTGTCCGTGCCGGCGCCGGACACATAGATAAAGGTCATCTGCGGATTGAGCCGCGCCAGGGTGCTGGCCGCCACGAGGGTCAGGTCATAGGTGAGGTGGGTATAGCGCGCCTCCTTCATGCCCGCCGACGAAACACCCAGGCAGAAGAAACATGCATCAAAACCCTGCAACAGGTTTTCCAGGGGCTGAAAATCCAGCATGTCGTTGTGCAACACCTGATGCAGCTTGTCGTGCTCTTGGGTCAAGGGCGTGCGGCCGACGGCCACCACTTCCTGCACATCGGCCGCCAGCAGGCACTCGCGCAGCACACCCTGGCCCACCATGCCGGTGGCGCCGAATAACAGAACTCTCATGAAGTGACCTCAGCGGCACGCCGCACGCTTGATGCTTGAATGCATTGAGCGTGTAGCTTACCGCGTGCTGCCAAAGGCTGCCCCTATCAAAAAGCGCTACGAAAGATCTCCTCAATCTGACGCTGGTCCGCCCGCCGTGGGTTGGTCAGCCCGCAGGCATCTTTCAACGCATTGCTGGCCAGCAACGGAATGTCCTGCAACTTAGCGCCAAGCTCACGCAAGCCCGCAGGGATTTCCACGTCCTGGGACAACCGACGAATCGCCGCGATGGCAGCCTGGGCGCCCTCCTCGGCGGTGATGCCCTTGATATCTGCACCAAGGGCCCGGCCCACGTCGCTCAGGCGTTTGGCGCAGACACTGGCATTGAAGCTTTGTACATGGGGCAATAGCACCGCGTTGCACACGCCATGGGGCAGGTCGTACAAGCCGCCCAATTGGTGGGCCATGGCATGCACGAAACCCAGGGATGCATTGTTGAAGGCCATGCCAGCGAGGAATTGCGCGTAGGCCATGTTTTCCCGTGCGGCCTTGTCAGTGCCGTCGCGGACCGCCAGGCGCAGGTTGGCGCTGATCAATTCGATGGCCTTGATCGCGCAGGCGTCGGTAATCGGAGTCGCAGCGGTGGACACGTAAGCTTCGATGGCGTGGGTCAGCGCATCCATGCCCGTGGCGGCGGTGAGGCCCTGGGGCATGCCGACCATCAGGGCCGGGTCGTTGACCGACAGCAACGGCGTGACATTGCGGTCGACGATGGCCATTTTTACGTGGCGGCTTTCGTCGGTGATGATACAAAAACGCGTCATCTCGCTGGCCGTGCCAGCGGTGGTATTGATGGCTACCAGCGGCAGTTGCGGCTTGCTCGATCGGTCCACGCCTTCATAGTCGCCGATACGCCCACCGTTGGTGGCGCACAGGGCAATGCCCTTGGCGCAGTCATGGGGCGAACCGCCGCCCAGGGACACGACGAAATCACAGGCGCTCTGTTGCAGTAACGCCAGGCCTTTTTCGACGTTTTCCACGCTGGGGTTGGGCTTGGCGCCGTCGTAGATCACCGAGTCGATATCCTGCATCGCCAGCTTCTCGGCGATCATGCCGGCCACACCGGCTTTGGCCAGGCCGACGTCGGTGACGATCAACGCCTTGCCAAAGCCGTAGTTGCGGATGGCGGTCATCGCTTCGTCGAGGCAATCGATGCCCATGATGTTGACGGCGGGGATAAAGAACGTGCTGCTCATGATCAATCCTCAAAGGCTTTATGCCGACAGAATCAACCTGTACCGCGTGGCGCATCTTGATCAGGATCAATGCCGGCTCGTGATAAAGTCACCCCCCAGCCGATTTCGAGTAGACCCGCCGCAATGAAGGATTTCCAGGATATTGACGCCCACCTTGAAGACTGGAGCGCCCTGCGCGCTGCCGTCGACTTCAGCGGGATTCTGATCGGCAACGGCGCCAGCCGCACGATCTGGGAAGACTTTGCCTACGACTCGCTGTTCGAAAACGCCCGTACCGTCGAAGAAAAACCCCTGAGCGCCTCCGAACTCAGCGTGTTCGACGCCTTGCAAACCCGCAGTTTCGAGCAAGCCCTGGGCGCCTTGAAAACCACCAGCCGGGTCAACAAGGCCCTGGCGGTCAGCTCGGCGGCGCCGCGTAACCGTTACTACGCGATCAAGGAAGCACTGATCAACACCATCCATGCCGTGCACATTCCCTGGCGCCTGGTGCAACCGTCGACGCTGGCGACGATCAACGCGGAGCTGGCCACCTACGCCACCGTCTTCACCAGTAACTACGATTTGCTCAACTACTGGGCGACCCTGCACGCACCGGGTATCGACGACCTGTTTCGCAGCGCCGACTCAAGCTTCGACCTGCGCAATACGCGCACCGACATCACCCGCATCCTGTACCTGCACGGAGGCCTGCACCTGGTGCGCAACCTCGACGGCACGGCGCGCAAATTGCCGTCCACCGACAGCACCCTGCTCAGCAGTTTTGCCATCAACAACACGATCAAGACCCTCGACGAGGTGCCGCTGTTTGTCAGTGAAGGCAAGGTGCAGGAGAAACTCAAAAGTATCCGCAGTTCGGATTATCTGTCGTTCTGTTACGAACAGCTGTTGAGCCATGAAGGCGCGCTGTGCATCTTCGGGCATGACTTGGGGCCGCAGGATAAACACCTGGTAGAAGCTATCGGCCAGGCCCGCATCAGCACCCTGGCGATCTCGGTGTCGGGGCGCAGTGATGGGTTTGTTCGTCAGCAGAAGCGGCGGTATATGGAGCTGTTCGAGGGCTCTAATGTGGAACTGAGGTTCTTTACCGCGCGTACGCACCCACTGGGCAATCCGGCATTGTCCGTCCCTGTAGAACGCTGAGCAAAATGTGGGAGCTGGCTTGCCTGCGATGGCGGTGGGTCAGCGACAGATTGGGCACCGATAAACCGCTATCGCAGGCAAGCCAGCTCCCACATTGAATGCATTTCAAGTCGGGCTCAGTCTCACTCCTCAGCGCTGTGCACCACCACCAGCAACTGCGCCCGCACCTCTCCCACCGAGCGAATCCGGTGGGGTTTCTGCGCGTTGAAATGCAGCGCATCACCGCGCGCCAACAGCACGCGCTCGTTCATGAAATCCACCTCAACCTGGCCTTCATGCACGAATAAAAACTCCTCCCCCAGGTGCTCCTTGAAGGTCTTGTCGGTGAACTCCGCCGGCGGATAAATGATGAACGGCAGCAGGCTGCGCTCGCTGACTTGATGGGCCAGCACCGCATAACCCGGCGAGGTGTCGGGCCGCTCATGGCTACGCACCAGGCTGTAGCTGTCGAGGCTGACGTTGTCTTCGCTGAACAGTTCTTCGACCTTCACGTTCAACGCCTTGGCAAGTTTCAACGCCGCAGCGATGGATGGCGTATTAAGCCCGCGTTCGACTTTCGACAGGTAACTCTTGGTCATCCCGGATTTTTCGGCCAAGGCCTCCAGGGTCACGCCAAGTTTTTTTCTTAATATTTTCAAGCGGATAGACATGTGCTGCGGTTAATCCCTGCAGAAAGCGATGAGACAGGCTTGCCAATGACACAAAGTGTCATATAGCATCTTTAGTGTCATTTGCATTCACCCAACGACCTTGCGAGCAGCGGGCGATCAGCAAATCCGACGTCCATTGAACCACCCAAAGGACACCGATATGGCCAAGACATTAGCACTCCCAAAAGACCAACTGGTCAAGCAAGCACTGAGCCAGATGCAAAACAGCCTGGCAGATAATACGTGGACCGACCGGCAAAAGCTGGCGCTGACCTGCCGAATCCTGTTCGAGTACGGCCACGACTCCGGCCTGGCCGGGCAGATCACCGCACGTGGGCCGACGCCCGGCACCTACTACACCCAGCAACTGGGCCTGGGTTTTGACGAAATCACGGCCAGCAATCTGTTGCTGGTCAACGAAGACCTCGAAGTACTGGAAGGCCATGGCATTCCCAACCCCGCCAACCGTTTTCACACCTGGGTGTACCGCGGCCGCCCGGATGTAAACTGCATCATCCACACACACCCCACGCACATTGCCGCGCTGTCGATGCTGGAAGTGCCGTTGCAGGTGTCGCACATGGACCTTTGCCCGCTGTACGAAGATTGCGCGTTCCTGGAGGCCTGGCCCGGCGTACCGGTGGGCAATGAAGAAGGGGAAATCATCACCGCGGCCCTGGGCGACAAGCGCGCCATTCTGCTCTCGCACCACGGCCAGTTGTCCACTGGGGCCAGCATCGAAGAAGCCTGCGTGATTGCGCAGTTGATCGAACGGGCTGCCAAGTTGCAGTTGCTGGCGATGTCTGCTGGTACCGTCAAACCGATCCTGCCGGAGCTGGGGCGCGAGGCCCACGACTGGATCTCCAAACCCAAACGCCACGGCGCCGCGTTCAACTATTACGCCCGGCAAAACCTGCGCAAGCACGCCGATTGCCTGAACTGATTGCCCCCCTTTTCGACCGGAGTTTCCCCCATGTCCAACCCAACCATTCACGGCATCATCGGCTACACCATCACGCCCTTCAGCGCCGACGGCCAGCGCGTTGACCTCGACGCCCTCGGGCGCTCCATCGACCGCTTGATCAACAGCGGCGTCCACGCCATTGCGCCCTTGGGCAGCACGGGCGAAGGCGCTTACCTGAGCGATGCCGAGTGGGATGAAGTCAGCGCCTACAGCATCAAGAAAGTCGCCAAGCGCGTGCCGACCATTGTCAGCGTGTCCGACCTGACCACCGCCAAGGCCGTGCGCCGCGCCCGCTACGCCGAAGAGCACGGCGCCGATGTGGTCATGGTGCTGCCGGCCTCGTACTGGAAACTCAGTGACGCGGAAATCCTCGCTCACTACGCCGCCATCGGCGACAGCATCGGCGTGCCGATCATGCTCTACAACAACCCGGCCACCAGCGGCACCGACATGTCGGTGGAGCTGATCCTGCGTATCCTCAAGCAGGTCGAGAACGTGACCATGGTCAAGGAGAGCACTGGCGACATCCAGCGCATGCACCAGTTGAAACTGCAGAGTGACGTGCCGTTCTACAACGGTTGCAACCCGCTGGCGCTGGAAGCCTTCGCGGCTGGCGCCAAAGGCTGGTGCACCGCGGCGCCGAACCTGATCCCGCAACTGAACCTGAGCTTGTATCAGGCCGTACTGGCCGATGATTTGAGCAAGGCGCGGGAGCTGTTCTACCGACAGTTGCCATTGCTGCAATTCATCCTCAAAGGCGGGCTGCCGGCGACGATCAAGGCCGGGTTGCGCTTGACCGGGTTGGAGGTGGGTAATCCGCGCTTGCCGGTGTTCCCGTTGGGTGAGGCAGGGATCGGACAGCTCAAAGCGTTGCTGTCATCGGTATAAAAACGCCCGGCTCTCGCGAGCCGGGTGCAGGTCTTCTTGCACAACTGTCAGGTCTTGTCCTTGATAGTGACACTGGGACCATTGGTCTTGACGCTGGCAATGCCATTGTCTCGTGCGGCTGTAGAGGTGTACTGCTCACTGCTGCCGATCACTTGATGATTGGCCGCCTTGAGGTTGAAGAACGGTTGGCCGTTGCTGGCCACTTTTTTCTCATAACGTTCATCATGTGGGCTGTTTGTCTGCACTGAAGCAATGCCGGCTTCAGTAGCACCGCGGGTGGTGTAAAGCTCGCTGGTCAATATGGTTTCTGCGTTCGCCGCCTTAAGCACGAAACGAAACTGCCCGTTACTGCTTTTACTCAACTCATACCATCCAGCCATGACTTTCTCCTTTGAGTGGGATATCGCTCCCAAACTTGTAGGATTAAAGGCCATGCCCCAATTTTTTCCAGCCAAACACGGGAGATCTATTTAGCTGGAGACAAATGACAATAATTCTCGATATCATTCGCGACTTTTCCACGTCGTACTTCGTCAAGAAGGGTATCCATGTCTCGTCCCCAGCCCGACCCGTCGGCGGCCGATGCCTGTCGCGGGTTTTATGCAGACATTCTGTATTTCCTTCGTAAACGCACGGACAACGCCAGCGACGCGGCGGACATGGCCCAGGATGTGTTTACCCAATGGCTGGGCTACCGCGACCGTGCCAAGGTCGAGCAGCCACGGGCGTTTCTGTTCCAGATGGCGCGCAACCTGCTGCGCGATCACTGGCGCAAACAGAAGGTACGGCAAACCGTCCACCCTGATCACGCCGAAATGGATGCCGAGCCGGTCACCGACGAGCACAACGACCCCATGGCCGCCGCCCTTCGCCTGCAACGCCTGGAACAGTTGAAAGAAGTCCTTGCCGAACTCTCGCCGCGCCGACGAGAAGCCCTTATGCTGCACCGCTTCGAAGGCTTGAGCCAGGCGCAGATAGCAACGCGCATGGGCATATCCACCAGCATGGTGGAAAAGCACATCGCCTTTGCCCTGCTGCACTGCAAGCGCCGCCTTCAACCCGCCCCCGGCACGGAGCAGCCAGAATGAACCGCCCGAGCGACACAGACGCGCTGGACAGCCAAGCGAGCGATTGCATCGACGCCCAAGCCGCCAGTTGGTTTGCACGCAACCGCAACGAAGCAAGCCGCGCCGACCGTAAAGCCTTTGCCGACTGGCAGGCGGTGCCCGCGCATGCGCGCGCCTATGCCGAATTCGAACAGCTGTGGGCCGACCTCGCCCAGTTGCAACAATTGAACAAACCGTTGGCACTGCCCAAGCGCAAGCCCAGCCTTTGGCGCCCTGCCCTGGCGATGGCGGCTGCTCTGCTCTGCGCCGTGCTGGCGACCTCTATCGGCGCACCGCGCGAGCTGTATCACAACCAGGTTGCCACCCATGCCAAGGGCATGCGCACTTTGAATCTGCCAGATGGCAGTACCTTGTATGTGAATGCCAACACCCATATCCGCGTGGACTTCAGCGCCCATCAACGGGTGCTGCATCTGGACAAAGGCCAGCTGTACATCGAAGTGGCCGCCGACAAGGAACGCCCCCTCTACGTGCAGGCCGGCGAGTCGAGCGTACGGGTGGTGGGCACGGCTTTCGATGTGCGCCGTGGGCAGCAGCAATTGGTGGTCAGCGTTGCCCATGGCCAGGTCGCTTTCGCGCCAAATGGCGAAAGCCCCGTCACCCTGCTCGGCGCCCAGCAACGGGCCTCATACAACTACGCCAAAGGCACCGTGCAATCGCAAAGCCTCAGCGCCGAAGAGATCGCCGATTGGCGCAGCGGGCATTTGTCGTTTCGCAATCGAGAGCTGGCCAGCCTGATCGACGAACTGAGCCTCTACCGTCCACAGGCGCCGTTGCAGGTCAGCAAGGCCGTCGCGCAGCTCAAGGTGTCGGGCAACCTTGATGTGAGCGACCCGGACGCCCTGCTCAACGCCTTGCCCGCGCTGTTGCCAGTGAAAACCGTGCTTTCGGCGGATGGCATCATGAGAATCGAGCCGAGCAAATAAACGGCAGAAACCACACATGAGAATATTTTGCATTCGCATGTGTGGTTTTTTTTGCCTGCCCCGTCTTCCTCCTGTCTGTGTTTGATACGCACACCTTTTTGGCTATTTAGCCGCTCCGGGGGATTTCATGTTTCGCGCGCCTTGCCACGCTTCGCACCTGTTTCTTCGACCGACACTCATGGCTACGTGCCTGGCCTTGAGCCTCAGCGCCGAAGCCGAATCGCTCAAGCTGCACCTGCCGGCCCAGTCGCTGGCCACGTCCCTGAGCCAGGTGGCCCAGCAAGCGAAAATCCAGCTGCTGTTCGATGAAACCCTGCTCAAGAACGTGCAGGCCCCAGCGCTTGACGGTAACTACACCCCGGAAGTGGCCATCCGTTCCCTGCTCAAAAACGGTGAGCTCAACCTGATCAAGGTCGGCAGTACCTATGTGGTGCGCCCCGACGAGGGCAAAACCACCACCGGTGGCGCGATCCAGTTGGACACCCTGAGCGTGATCGGTACCGGCAATGAGGTAAACGCCAGCACCGTCAACCGCTCCACCCTGACCCAGGCCGACATCGACCGTTACCAGTCCAATAACATTCCCAGCCTGTTGCAGACCTTGCCCGGTGTCAGCCAGGGCGGCTCGCTGAAGCCCGGCGGCCAGACCATCAACATCCGTGGTTTCGGCGATGCCGAAGACGTGCCGCTGACCGTTGACGGTGCCACCAAGACAGGCTTTGAGCGTTACCAGCAAGGCACGGTGTTTATCGAGCCCGAGCTGATCAAGCGCATTGAAGTGGAAAAAGGCCCCAACTCGCCGTTCACCGGTAATGGCGGCTTCGGCGGCACGGTCAACATGGTCACCAAGGACGCTCCGGACCTGCTCAAGGATGGCCGCAACAGCGGTGCGATGCTCAAATATGGCTACTCCAGCAACGACCATGAACAGGTCTACAGCAGTGCCATCTATGGCCGTACCGACGACGGCCGTTTCGATGCGCTGGCCTACCTGACCCAACGCGACGGCGGCGATATGAAGGTGGCCGCCAAATTGCCCAACGACAACAATGAGTACCCAATCAACCCCCAGCGCTTGCCCAACAGCGCCCAGGATGTGGACGGCAAGCTGTTCAAGGTCAACGCGCACTTTACCGATGAGCACAGTGTCGGGCTGTCGTACTCGCGCTCCCACAGCAACCGCTGGACCCCGTTTTCCGCCGCCAGCTACCCCACGCCACCGACCCAGTTCAACATCGACCGCTACGGCTACGAAGGCGCGTTGAAGCGCTTCCTCGCCCACCGTGACACGGTCGACACCACCTGGTCGGGCAAGTATGAATACCAGCCGCTGGACAACCCGCTGGTGGACTTGACCATCAAGTATTCCCAGTCCAACACCGAACAGACCGATGAGCGTGACGCCACGGCGTTTTTCCAGTTGGCCACCGGCGGGCGCAAGATGGACACCGCCTACACCGACAAGCTCCTGGATATCCGTAACGTCAGCCTGTTTGAAACCGGCCCCTTGCAGCATGCCGTGACGGTCGGCGGGCAAATCCGCAAGCACACCCGCGAAACCGAGATGTGGATGCCCGGCGCCACCTACAACACGCCGCGCTACAACTACGGGCACTTTCAGCCGGGCTTTATGCCCCACGGCAAAGTCGATACCAACAGCTTCTTTATCCAGGACGCGGTGACGTTGGGCGACGTGACGATCACGCCGTCGCTGCGCTATGACCATGTGCGCAACCGCGGCGAAGGCAACGATGCGCCCTACTACAACAACCCGGCAGTGGGTCACGACTACAGCGACCGCACCTACACTGGCTGGTCGCCACGCCTGGCGCTATTCTGGACCGTGACGCCGAGTGTGGGGCTGTTCGCCAACTGGAGCCAGACCTGGCGCGCCCCGGTGATCGACGAACAATACGAAGTGCAGGGCGTGGGCAGTCGCACCGCCACCAGCGTCGACCTGGACCCGGAGCGCATCACCTCGATCACCCTGGGCAACATCACCAGCTTCGATAACCTGCTCGCCCAGGACGACAACTTGCAACTGCGCACCACCCTGTTTCACAACAAAGTCGAAGACGAGATCTTCAAGGCCACCGGCGTGGGTTGCCAGAACCAGGCTGTCAATGGCGGCAGCATCGCTTCAGCTTGCCCGCCTGGGCCGATGTCCAACTACCGCAATATCGGCAGCCTGACCATCAAGGGCGTTGAGCTCGAATCGATCTACAACTCCACCTACCTGTTTGGCTCGGTGTCGTTCGCCTATGCCAAGGGCCAGCACCAAGGCGCCTACACCAATCCCTGGGGCCCGGACGTGGCCGCGCGGGATATTCCGCCGACCAAATGGGTGCTGGTACTGGGCACTCACATCCCGGCCTGGGATGCCCAGGTGGGCTGGATGAGCCAATTCATCGGCGCCACCGACCGCCTGCCCAGCGACAAATACTCTGGCGGCCCGGGCTCCAGCATCGGCGATGTGTTCTACGACCAGTACGGCAACAAGCGCTACAACACCCAGGGCCTGTTCGCCAAATGGGCACCACAGCAGGCATATCTCAAAGGCACCGAGGTGAACTTCACGGTGGACAACCTGTTCAACAAAAACTTCCGCCCGGCCTTGAGCGGCGACCGGGCGTACACCAAGGGGCGTGATGCGAAGATCAGCGTGACGCGGTTCTTCTAAGCACACACCCAACTGTGGGAGCTGGCTTGCCTGCGATAGCGGTGGTGCAGCCACCATGGTCATCGCAGGCAAGCCAGCTCCCACAGGGAACCGCGCCCATTTCAGGCCAGGTAGCCATCCCCGCGCAACAGGGTTTCCAGGCAGTGCTCGGTGATGTGATAAAACGCCTTGAGCTCCTGGATTTTTGCCAATAGCTGCGCGTTGTCCACAGGCTCGGCACGTTTGACCGCCAGGATCATCTTGTTCTTGTTGGTGTGTTCCAGCGAGATGAACTCGAACACCTTGGTCTCATAGCCACAGGCTTCAAGGAACAATGCGCGCAGGCTGTCGGTGACCATTTCCGCCTGCTGGCCCAGGTGCAGGCCGTATTGCAGCATCGGCTTGAGCAACGCCGGGCTCTGGATCTGCAGGCGGATCTGTTTGTGGCAGCACGGCGAGCACATGATGATCGACGCACCGGAACGGATGCCGGTGTGGATCGCGTAGTCGGTGGCGATGTCGCAGGCATGCAAGGCAATCATCACGTCCAGCTCACTGGGCGCCACGCTGCGTACATCGCCGCATTTGAACACCAGCCCCGGATGCTCCAGGCGCGCAGCGGCGCTGTTGCAGAGGGTGACCATGTCTTCACGCAACTCGACACCGGTGACCTCGCCCTCGGCCTTGAGGGTATTGCGCAGGTAATCGTGAATAGCGAAGGTCAGGTAACCCTTGCCCGAGCCGAAATCGGCGACACGCACCGGGCGGTCGAGTTGCAACGGCGACGACGTCAGCGCATGGCTGAACACTTCGATGAACTTGTTGATCTGCTTCCACTTGCGCGACATCGAGGGGATCAGCGCCTGCTTGGCGTCGGTCACGCCCAGGTCGGAGAGGAACGGCCGGCTCAGGTCGAGGAAGCGATTTTTTTCACGGTTATGCTCGGCTGAAGGCGCTTCGCGCAGTTGCTGCGGTTTGCTTTTGAACAGCGAACTTTTGTTCTTCTTGCTGTATTCCAACTGGGCTTCGTCGGTCAGCGCCAGCAAGTGCGCGTTCTTGAACGAGCTGGGCAACAGCTCGGCGATCGCCGCCACGCCGTCGGCCAAGGGGAAGTTCTTGGTGATGTCGCGGGTCTTGTAGCGATAGACGAACGACAGGCAAGGCTGCTCCTTGACCACCACCGGCTTGATGATCAGCCGCTGCAACTCGGCTTCCTCACCGACGTACTTGGCCAGCACCAGCTTGATAAAAGCGTTCTGGGCCAAGCTTGCGCTCAACAGTTCGATGAACTGGGCATGATGATCCGGCGCAGGGCGGGCAGGTTGAGCGGTGACGGACATGAACAAAAACGCCTCGGGTAAAGAATGCCGGGCATTTTAGGCGGGATGGGGGTTCAGGGCACGGGGTTATTTGATCAACGGTCAATCAACCCGAATAAGGATGCTGCCTTGTGTAGGAGCGAGCTTGCTCGCGAAAAACGTCAACGATAACGCGGGTGTCCTGAATGAACGCGGCGTCGATGAGTTTTTCGCGAGCAAGCTCGCTCCTACAAAAAAGCAGTTATTCGAGTACAACCAGGCGATTGGGCAGTTCGTTGCGGGTTTGGGTAACGGGCACATGCACCTTGAGCAACTCGCCACAGGCTTCAACGCAGGCGATGAACCCGGCCAGCGTCTGCCCCTGTTTAACTTGCTGGGTAAACGCCTGGACAATAGCGTCCCAATTGCTGTCATCCAGGCGCTTGGAAATCCCGTCATCCACCAGGATCTCCACATAACGCTCGGCCTCGCTGACAAAAATCAGCACCCCGGTGCTGCCCACCGTGTGGTGCAGGTTCTGCTCCAGAAACTGCCGCCGCGCCAGGTTGGACGCACGCCAGTGGCGTACCGAACGCGGGATCAGCCGAGTAGTGACCTTGGGCAAGCGGAACACCAGGCACAGCACAATGAACGTCGCCCACTGCGCCACCAGCAAGGTGTACATGGTCAGGTAGCCCGACAGGTAATGCACCACACCCGGCACCACCAACGCGATCAAGCTCGCCCACAGCAACGGAATGTAGGCGTAGTCGTCGGCGCGCGCCGCCAGTACGGTGACCAACTCCGCGTCGGTGGTTTTCTCGACCCGGGCGATCGCTTCGGCGACTTGGCGCTGCTCGTGTTCAGTCAGTAATGCCATGGTTGTAGATGCTCTATTCTCGTTATTGTCATTACCAGCTGCCCGAAGCCCCGCCACCGCCAAAACCACCGCCGCCGCCGCGGAAACCACCGCCACCGCCGCCCCCACCGCCGCCGCGCCCGCTGCTGTTGAGAATCGCCAGCAGGATAGCGCCCACTGGCAAGCCCATGCGATTGCACAGCCACAGCACGCCGATCAGCAGAATAAACAGGCCGATGGAAAAACCGGGATTATCCATGGCGAAGTTCGCATCCGCCACATGGGCCGGCACCGCCAAGGGCTCACCGCCCACCACCTGGATCATCGCGGCCACACCGTCGCTGATGCCCTGGCTGAAATTGCCGGCCTTGAACTTGGGCAGGATCACCTGGTTGATGATCACCCAGGATTGCGCATCCGTCAGCACGCCTTCCAGGCCATACCCGACTTCGATGCGCAATTGGCGGTCATCACGGGAGACGATCAACAGCGCGCCGTTGTCCTTGCCCTTTTGGCCAATGCCCCACTGGCGGCCCAATTGATAACCGTAGTCCTCAATAGGCACGCCTTGCAGGTCGGGCACGGTGACCACCACCAACTGGTCGCCCGAGGTCTGCTCCAGCGCCTGCAGTTGCTGGGTCAGTTGCTCGCGCACCGCCGGGTCGATCATCTGCGCGCTGTCCACCACCCGCCCGGTCAGCGCCGGGAAGGTGAGCGCCGCCTGGGCCACGCCCACGCAGGCCAACAGCCACAGCGCCAGGCCTATCCGTAATAAACGCATCGACACCTCAGTGCAGCCTTATTTGAACTTCACTTGCGGCGCTTTATCGGCATCGGCGCTGGTGGCTTCAAACGTGGCGCGGATCGGCAAGTCGCTGTACATCACGCTGTGCCACAGGCGGCCCGGGAAGGTGCGGATCTCAGTGTTGTAAGCCTGTACGGCCTGTATAAAGTCACGGCGAGACACAGCGATACGGTTCTCGGTGCCTTCAAGTTGCGATTGCAAGGCCAGGAAGTTCTGGTTGGCCTTCAGGTCCGGGTAACGCTCGGACACCACCATCAAACGGCTGAGTGCGCCGCTCAGGCCATCCTGGGCTTGCTGGAACTGCTTGAGTTTTTCGGGGTTGTCCAGGGTGCTGGCATCCACCTGGATCGAGGTGGCCTTGGCCCGCGCTTCAATCACCGCGGTAAGGGTTTCCTGCTCGTGGGCGGCATACGCCTTCACCGTTTCTACCAGGTTGGGGATCAGGTCAGCACGGCGCTGGTACTGGTTCTGCACCTGGCCCCAGGCGGCCTTGGCCTGTTCGTCCAGCGTCGGGATGTTGTTGATGCCGCAACCGCTCAGCACGCTGCTGATCAGTAACAGCGCCGCAGCCTTGAAGCCCCAGCGATAAGTGTGTGCTGCTTGCATAGTGTTTCTCCTGCCCGATCTGATGGAATGTGACGACTAACCCTATAAACCACGCGCTTGGGGCATAATCCGCCACCACTGGAATGCTTTGAGCCAATCAGCTACAAAGATGCCCAGCGCGAAAAAGAGTTCAGAGTGTGCTGCATTTATCTGAACAACACCCGAACAACAATAGACGTTCCCCACATTTTGGCCGACAGCATCTCTCTGAATGCTGCGCAGTCGCCGAAAAAGGATATTCATGAAAAAGCTGTGTTTGCTCGGCCTTGTTGCCACTCTGGCCAGCCACCCCGTATGGGCAGAAACAAAGCCTGCTGCGCTTAACGACAAGGACGCCTTCGTCAGCGACCTGCTCAAGCAAATGACCCTGGATGAGAAGATCGGCCAATTGCGCCTGATCAGCATCGGCCCGGAAATGCCCCGCGAGCTGATCCGCAAGGAAATCGCCGCCGGCCGCATCGGCGGCACGTTCAACTCCATCACCCGCCCGGAAAACCGTCCGATGCAGGACGCGGCCATGCGCAGCCGCTTGAAGATCCCCATGTTCTTCGCCTACGACGTGATCCACGGCCACCGCACCATTTTCCCGATCAGCCTGGCCCTGGCCTCCAGCTGGGACATGGACGCCATTGGCCGCTCCGGGCGCATCGCCGCCCAGGAAGCCGCCGCCGACAGCCTCGATATCACGTTTGCACCAATGGTCGATATCTCCCGCGACCCGCGCTGGGGCCGCACTTCCGAAGGTTTCGGTGAAGACACCTACCTGGTGTCACGCATTGCCGAAGTGATGGTCAAGGCGTTCCAGGGCACCAGCCCCGCGAATGCCGACAGCCTCATGGCCAGCGTCAAGCACTTCGCCCTCTACGGCGCGGTGGAAGGCGGGCGCGACTACAACGTGGTCGACATGAGCCCGGTCAAGATGTACCAGGACTACCTCCCGCCCTACCACGCGGCGATCAAGGCTGGCTCCGGCGGCGTGATGGTCGCGCTCAACTCGATCAACGGCGTGCCTGCCACCGCCAACACCTGGCTGATGAACGACCTGCTGCGCAAGGACTGGGGCTTCAAGGGCCTGACCGTCAGCGACCACGGTGCGATCGTCGAGCTGATCAAGCACGGCGTGGCCAAGGACGGGCGTGAAGCCGCCAAGCTGGCGATCAAGGCCGGCATCGACATGAGCATGAACGACTCGCTGTACGGCAAGGAATTGCCGGGGCTGCTCAAGTCCGGCGAGATCCAGCAGAGCGACATCGACAACGCCGTGCGCGAAGTGCTCGGTGCCAAGTACGACATGGGCCTGTTCAAGGACCCGTACCTGCGCATCGGCAAGGCCGAGGATGACCCGGCCGACACCTACGCCGACAGCCGCCTGCACCGTGCCGAGGCCCGCGACATTGCGCGCCGCAGCCTGGTGTTGCTGAAAAACCACAACGATACCCTGCCGCTGAAAAAATCCGCGACCATTGCCCTTGTCGGCCCGCTGGCCAAGGCACCCATCGACATGATGGGCAGTTGGGCTGCTGCCGGCCGGCCTGCACAATCGGTGACCCTGCTCGACGGCATGAACGCCGTGATCGGTGAAAAAGGCAAAGTGATCTATGCCCGTGGCGCCAACATCACCGGCGACAAAGCGGTGCTCGACTACCTCAACTTCCTCAACTTCGATGCCCCGGAAGTGGTGGACGACCCGCGCCCTGCCCAGGTGCTGATTGATGAAGCGGTGAAGGCGGCGAACAACGCCGACGTTATCGTCGCCGCGGTGGGCGAGTCCCGTGGCATGTCCCACGAATCGTCGAGCCGTACCGATCTGAACATCCCGCAAAGCCAGCGCGACTTGATCAAGGCCCTCAAAGCCACCGGCAAACCGCTGGTGCTGGTGTTGATGAACGGCCGTCCGCTGTCGATTCTCGAAGAGAACCAACAGGCCGACGCGATCCTGGAAACCTGGTTCGCAGGTACCGAAGGCGGCAACGCCATCGCCGACGTGCTGTTCGGTGACTACAACCCATCGGGCAAGCTGCCGATCACCTTCCCTCGTTCGGTGGGGCAGATTCCGACCTACTACAACCACCTGACCATCGGCCGGCCATTCACCCCAGGCAAGCCGGGCAACTACACCTCGCAGTACTTCGATGACACCACCGGCCCCCTGTTTCCGTTTGGCTATGGCCTGAGCTACACCACGTTCAGCCTGTCGGACATGGCGCTGTCGTCCACCACGCTGAACAAGACCGGCAAGCTCGACGCCAGCGTCACCGTGAAGAACACTGGCAAGGTCGATGGCGAAACGGTTGTGCAGTTGTATATCCAGGACGTGGCCGGTTCGATGATCCGCCCGATCAAGGAGCTGAAGAATTTCCAGAAGGTCATGCTCAAGGCTGGCGAAGCGCGCACGCTGCACTTCACCATCACCGAGGACGACTTGAAGTTCTACAACGCCCAACTCAAGTTCGCGGCGGAACCGGGTGAGTTCAATGTGCAGATCGGCTTGGATTCCCAGGATGTGCAGCAGCAAACCTTCGAACTGCTCTGATCTGAAGCTGTAAACACGGTCGCTGTGGGAGCTGGCTTTTGTGGGAGCTGGCTTGCCTGCGATACAGGCACCTCGGTTTGTCAGGTGTACCGAGGTGATGCTATCGCAGGCACGCCAGCTCCCACAGTTGATTGAGGTGGCCCGACTAACCGCGCCGATCCAGCAGGTTCACCACCAACCGATCAATCCAGCCCCACACCCGCTGCTTCACCCGCCGCCACAATGGCCGCGCCTTCCATGCCTCCAGGCTCACCGCCTGGCTTTGGGCAAAGTCCGCTTCGAAACTGCCCACCACCGCTGCCGTCAACTGCGGGTCCAGCGCTTCCAGGTTGGCTTCCAGGTTGAAGCGCAGATTCCAGTGGTCGAAATTGCACGAGCCAACGCTCACCCAATCATCCACCAGCACCATCTTCAGGTGCAGGAAACACGGCTGGTATTCGAAGATCTGCACGCCTGAACGCAGCAGGCGCGGATAATAACGGTGCCCGGCGTAACGCACCGACGGGTGATCGGTGCGCGGGCCGGTGAGCAGCAAACGTACGTCCACACCGCGCCCTGCCGCCCGGCGCAAGGCACGGCGCACGCTCCAGGTTGGCAGGAAGTACGGGGTCGCCAGCCAGATACGCCCCTTGCTGCTGTTCAAAGCACGAATCAACGATTGCAGGATGTCACGGTGCTGACGCGCATCGGCATACGCCACGCGGCCCAGCCCCGGCCCGGTGGCGGGCACCTTGGGCAAGCGAGGCAAACCAAAGTGGGTAGCCGGTTTCCACTCACGGCGCGCGGCGTTAGCGTGCCATTGCCGGTCGAACAGGGCCTGCCAGTCCAGCACCAGCGGGCCGCTGATCTGCACCATCACTTCATGCCAGTCGGCGGTGTCTTGCCCCGGCGTCCAGAACTCGTCGGTGACACCGGTGCCGCCGACCACCGCAATGCGCTGGTCGATCAGCAGTAGCTTTCGATGGTCGCGGTACAGGTTGCGCATCCAGCGCCGCCAATTCAGGCGGTTGTAAAAGCGCAGCGCCACGCCGGCATCGGTCAAGCGCTTGCGCAGCCCCAGGGTAAACGCCAGGCTGCCGTAATCGTCAAACAGGCAACGCACCTGCACGCCGCGTTCGGCGGCCAGTACCAGCGCCTGCACCATGGCCTCGGCGCAGGCCCCGGCTTCGACCAGGTACAACTCAAGGTCAACCTGCTGCTCGGCCCGGGCGATGCCCACCAGCATCTGCGGGAAGAAATTCGGCCCGTCGATCAGCAATTCGAACTGATTGGCGCTGCGCCACGGGAACACCGCGCCGCTCATGTCAGCGCGCCGTGAAGATCAGCACCGCACCCACCGGCACCGACAAACTGATCGATTTGAGCCCTGCCGCCTTACGCAAGGTAGCCACACCGGGCGCCAGGTCGAAATCCTCGGCATGCAGCACCACGGGCTCCAGGGTTACCACCTGGAAACGCCGCTCATCCAGGCGCGTGGCCAGCAGTTCGGCGCTGTAGGTCTGGGTCTTGCCGTGCAGCGTGACGCTCAAGGGCAGGCGCAATTCCAACTGCGCGCCGGACGCCAGGTCATTGATGGGCTGCAGATTGATCTGTGCGCTGATCTGCGCTTCGGGGAAGGTCTTGATCTCGAACAGCTCTTTACGCATGCGCTCGTCGCGCAGCGGAATACCGCTGTTGATTGAGTCCAGCTCCACTTCCAGCCGAGCCGCGCCTTTGGCGTCGACTTTGCCGTGCAGCACCAGGAAACGCTGGACTTCGGCAATCTCGGTGTTTTTGGTGGTGACGAAAGACAGGCGCGAGGATTCGTTATCCAGGTACCAATCGGCGTGGGCGGGCACAGCAGCAAAGGCCAGCAGCGCGAAGACCAGAGGTTTGACATTGAACATAAAGACTCATGGGGCAAAAAACCTGGGCGAACCTTAAGCGCAATCTCACAACCGGCGCAAATTCAATGTGGGAGCTGGCTTGCTGTGGCGAGGGAGCTTGCTCCCGTTCGACAGCGCAGCTGGAGCCGGCTTTTTGGGGGCGCTACGCACCCCAGCGGGCGCAAGCTCCCTCGCCACAAAGCCAGCTCCCACAGGGTTTTTGCTGTGTTTTCAAACCAGCGTTCGCTGCACTTCGCACACCGCCTGTTCAAGGCTGCCCATATGCAAATTCAACACCCGCTCCACCGGCGCCTGATGCATCGGCCAATGCAGCGCCATGCTCCCCACCAATCGGCCGTTGGCGCGCACCGGCAAGGCCACCGCCCGGATCAGGAACGGCAAACGCACCGGGTATTCCCAATAGCCCTCGGTACGCTGTCCGAAGCCCTGGTGCTGGGTTTGCTCGCATGCGCGATAGTGCTCGTCTGCCGCCACATGATTGCGGCCTGCCAGGCGCTGTACTTCGTCAGCCGGCAATTGCGTCAGACAAGCCTTGCCCATCGCCGAGTGGAACAGGCTGGCGTACTGGCCGACGATCTGGCAGTTGTTCGGGTACAGCTTGCGCAACACGCTGGGGATCGCGCTTTCCATGACCTCCAGGCGCTCGCCATCGAAGCACGACAAGTCCACCACCAGCCCAGTGCGCTCGCTGAGCTCCAGCAACCAAGGGGCGGCGCTCTCCACCACCTGGCGCTTGAAGCGTTGCTGGGTATCGCCAAACAAGCGCCGGGCACGCAGGCGGTAACGCCGATCGCTCAGGCCGCGGTAGACCCACCCCTGTTCCTGCAAGGTCAGCAACATGCGCGACACCGTGGCCTTGGGCAGCTGCGTGAGGTAGTGCAGTTCTTCCAGCCCCAGGGCCTGGTGCTCGCCCAGCAACTCGACGATTGCCAGAGCGCGCTCAACCGAGCGTACGGTGCCTGTCTCCATATTCGATCTCCCTGTTGCCGGTGGATGATCTTTTTTCACAGCAAGATACAGGCCCGGTCAGCGCTCAACGGGTCGTTGCAAGGCACGCCGGTGGCCGGCGTTGTACCCATTGGGTCAGTTGTTCATGGGCATAGGCCAATTGCAGCACGGCCCTGTCGGCCTGGGCCGGGCCAATGATTTGCAGGCCCATGGGCAAGCCCTGGGGGTTGAAGCCCGCCGGGATGCTCATGCTCGGCAAACCGGCGAGGGTCGGGCCGATCACCACTTCCATCCAGCGGTGATAAGTGTCCATTTCACGCCCGCCGACGAGGCGCGGCCAAGGCTGTTGTGCATCGAAAGGGAACACCTGGGCGGTGGGCAACAGCAGGAAATCGTAACGTTCGAACAGCTTGCCCAAAGCGCGGTACCACTCACTGCGGTCCACCGACGCCTGGTAAACCTGCTGGGCACTCAAGCCCTGGCCGCCCTCCACTTCCCATTGCGCTTCGGGCTTGAGCAACGCGCGTTTTTGCGGGTTGGCGTAGGCCGCGCCGAGGTTGCCGTGCACCAGCCAATGGCGGTGTACCAACCAGCAGCGCCACAGGCGCGCCATGGAAAAGTCCGGTTGGCAGCTGTGCACTTCACAGCCCAACCTGGCGAAATCATCCAGCGCCGCTTCGCACAGGCTCATCACGCCATCATCCATCGGCAGATAACCGTTGTAGTCCCCCAGCCAACCGAGGCGTGCGCCGTTGAAGTCGCGTCGCAACGGCTGGCCCAGCACAGCGGGATCGTCCCTGGATGACAACGGCGTGCGGGGGTCGTAACCGGCCTGGATGCTCAGCAACCGCGCCACATCCGTCACGCTGCGCCCCATCGGGCCTTCGGTGCCCAGTTGCTGCACGAACAGTTCCGGCATCGGCCCGTGAGGCACCCGCCCCTGGGAGGGGCGCAAGCCGAACACGTTGTTGAACGCCGCCGGGTTGCGCAACGAGCCCATCATGTCGCTGCCGTCGGCCACCGGCAGCATGCGTAGCGCCAGGGCCACCGCCGCCCCGCCACTGCTACCTCCGGCCGCCAGGCGCGGGTCATAGGCATTGCCGGTGGTGCCGAACAGCGTGTTGTAGGTGTGAGAGCCCAGGCCGAACTCCGGCACGTTGGTCTTGCCGATGATGATCGCGCCACTGGCCCGCACCCGCGCCACGCTGATGGCGTCTTCGTTCGGTACATGCTCGGCGAACAGCGGTGAGCCCAGGGTAGTGCGCAAACCCTGGGTGGCCGCCAGGTCCTTCATGGCCTGGGGCATGCCATGCATCCAGCCACGGGAATGGCCCCGGTCCAACTCACGATCACAGGCTCTCGCCTCGGCCAGCACGGCCTCGCTTTCGCGCAACGACACCAGCGCATTCACGCCAGGGTTAAAGCGCTGGATCTGCGCCAGGTACGCCTGCATCACCTCTTCGCACGACACCTGCCGCCCATGAATGGCCCGCGACAGCTCAGTGGCATCCCAATCAACAATACTCAAGGCTTCACCTCTCTGGAAAACGGCAGCGGCTTGCTCGCCCGGGGCGCCTCGCGCATGCAGTAAGTGCCCAGCAGCGTCAGCACACACGCAAACAATACATAGAACGACGGCGCCACCGGCGTGCCCAGCACCTTGCTCAGCCAGGTCACGATCAACGGCGCGAAACCACCGAACACCATTACGGCCACGTTATAGGCCACCGACACGCCGGTCGAGCGCACCTCGATAGGGAACTGCTCGGCCAATGCCGTCGGCGCTGGCCCGAAGAACCCGCCAATCGCCGTGCACAACATCACCTGCATCACCAGCAGGCGCTCGATGGACGGCGCGGCGGCCACCCACACATACAACGGGTAGACCATCACGAAGAACGCCAGGGTGAAGGCCATCAACACCGGTCGCCGTCCCAATCGATCCGAGAGCAGGCCGGACAAGGGGATCACCACGGTCATCAGCGCCACCGCAAACATCTGCACCATCAGCACCTGGTCCAGCGGCAGGCCGAGGTTCTTGTGGGCGAAGGTCGGCATGTTCACCAGCACCACGTAGAACGACACCGTCGCCCCGCAGGCCAAGCCCATGGACACCAGGATGCTGCGCCGATGGTCACGCAGCACTTGCATGAGGCTCGGCGCCGGGCCGGTGGCGTTTTTACGCGCCTGGATGAACTCTTCCGGGTCTTCCATGTGCCGACGAATCCACAACCCCACCGGGCCGATCAACAAGCCCAGCACAAACGGCAGGCGCCAGCCCCACAGGTCGAGGGTTTCGGGCGAAAAGAAATGCGTGACCAACGCCACCATCGCCGCCCCGCCGAACACCGCCAGGCATTGCCCTACCAATTGCCAGGAGCCATACAAGCCCTTGCGATGGGCAGGTGCGCTCTCCACCAGAAATGCCGTGGCGCTGGCATATTCACCGCCGGTGGCAAACCCCTGAAGCATCCGCGCCACCACAATCAGCAACGGCGCACCCATGCCAATGGCGGCGTAGCTCGGCGCGAAGGCGATCAGCGCAATGGACACGGTCATTAGCCGGATAATCAACTGCATCGCGGCTTTGCGGCCTTTGCGGTCGGCATAGATGCCCAACAGGATGCCGCCCACCGGACGCATGAAAAAGCCCACGCCAAAGGTGGCCAGGGCCATCAGCAGCGACGCGTATTCGTCTTCGGAGGGGAAGAACTGCCGGGCGATGATGCTGGCGAGAAAGCCGTAGACGATAAAGTCATACCATTCCAGCGCGTTGCCGATCACCGCCGCCACCACTTGGCGGGTGCGGGAAACGCCGAGTTTTGCAGTCTGCATGAGGAACACTCCATTCAACCGATACAGGGAAAGGGTCCAGCGGCAGAAAAAGGCGTTGCTGTAGGAGCGAGCTTGCTCGCGAAAAACGCGCAGGCAACACGGGCTACCTCAAAGCGCTGCGTCAGCGTTGACGATTTTCGCGAGCAAGCTCGCTCCTACAAGGGGTCGGGTTATCCGGCTGGCTTGAGCCAGCTCTCGGCTAGCGCACCCCAGTAGGCTGCGCCGGTCAGCAGGATGTCGTCGTTGAAGTCATAGGCGGGGTTGTGCACCATCGGTCGCGACACACCGTTGCCGATAAACAGGTAACTGCCGGGGCAGCGTTGCAGCATCCAGGCGAAGTCTTCGCTGCCCATCAGCGTGCGGGTGTTGCCATCCACAGCGTCGGCACCGAGCAAGGCCACACCGACCTGGCGGGCGAATTCGGTTTCTTCGGCGTGGTTGACCAGCACCGGGTAGGCCGGCCGGTGTTCGATCTGCACGGTGCAGCCGAAGCTGGCGGCCTGGGTCTGGATGATCGCGTTGACCCGTTCCAGCATCTGTTCGCGTACCTTGGGGTTAAGTGCGCGCAAGCTCAGGCGCAACAGGGCTTGCTGGGGAATCACATTGGCGGCTTGCCCTGCTTGAAGGGCGCCGACCGTGACCACGGCAGCTTCCTGGGTGTCGATATTGCGCGCCACCACCGTTTGCAAGGCCATGACCATGCTCGCCGCCGCCACCAGCGGGTCCACGGTCAAATGCGGCATCGAGCCATGGCCACCTACGCCTTCGAGCGTCACGGTGAGCAGGTCCTGGGAGGCCATCATCGGCCCCACTCTCAAGCCCAGATGCCCAGCCGGCAAGCCTGGCATATTGTGCATGCCGAACAACCCGTCGCAGGGGAAGCGCTCCAGCAACCCATCTGCAAGCATCGCCTCGGCGCCGCCCTGGCCTTCTTCGGCGGGTTGGAAAATCAGGTTCAAAGTACCGTCGAATTGCTGCGTCGCCGCCAAGTAACGCGCGGCACCGAGCAACATGGTGGTGTGGCCGTCATGGCCGCAGGCGTGCATGCAGCCGGCATGTTGGCTGGTGTAGGCCGCGCCGGTGTTTTCGATGATGGGCAAGGCGTCCATGTCGGCGCGAATCCCCAACGTGCGCGAGCTGTTGCCATTGCGCAACACACCGACCACACCGGTCCTGCCGATGCCGGTGTGCACCTCGTAACCCCACTCCTTGAGTGACTGTGCGACCAGCGCTGAGGTGCGGTTCTCTTCAAAGCCGAGTTCGGGGTGGGCGTGGATATCGTGACGCACAGCGTGCAAGTCGCTGGCAACGTCGCTGAGCCAATCCAGGATGTGCTGGTGCGGGCGCATGGTGATTCTCCTCACAGGCGGGTGGTCCCGTTCTTGTTGGCGACACATCGACAGCTAAGCGCGATGTACGCGTGAGGACAATCAAAGGTGGTTCCACCCTGTGGAACCTCAGGGCCGGTTCTTTTTCCGAGAACCCACGCAGATAATCTAAATGTGGGAGCTGGCTTGCCTGCGATGGCGGCGGCACAGGCACCAGTGATGTTGGCTGACCTGGCGCTATCGCAGGCAAGCCAGCTCCCACAGGGGAATTTGGGTGTGTCAGGGGTTGAGGCGGCAGCCTTGACGGTCGCCCAACCACCGCGCTGTATGGGTACGCCCCAACCCACTCGCCGTGACTTCACTGCGTTCCGGCGAGTCAGTGAACGCACTGGTTGGCACGTACTGCTTCACATACCCCAGGCAATACTGCGCCGGGTTGTTGGCCACGTACCGGCACGAGCAGTACTCCTTGGCGGTGTACGCCGCGATGATGTCGGGGAAGGCTTGCAGGTTGACGCGCTCGTGCCAAACCCAGCCGAACAATGCGAAAAGCAACACCAGTAAAACGCTGATGAACGGATGACGACGGATCATGAGCGCACCGCCGCCAGCACGCGTTTGAGCAGTTCGTTATGCCGGTAACTGCCATCCCGATCATCGCCGTAACGCACGATCACCAGGTGTTCGTCGGGCAGCACAAACAGCGCCTGGCCCCAGTGCCCCAGCGCGGCGAAGGTAGTGGCCGGTGCGTCGGGCCAGGGTTGGGGGGCGCCGGTATTGAGCCACCAATGGCCGCCCGGCACGGCTTCATCCTGGCCGGCTTTGTAGCGGTCGAAGGGCCGGCGGTTGAAGGCGACCCAGTCCTTGGGCAGCAGTTGCCGCACGCCCCAGCGCCCATCCCGCGCCATCAGTAAACCTACTCGTGCCAGATCCCGGGCCGTGAGGTAGGCATAGGACGACGCGACAAACGTTTCATCGGCATCGGTTTCCCAGGTTGCGTCGCGAATGCCCAGGGGCTGGAACAGCGCGTCCCACGGGTAGGAGATGTAGGCCTTGTGGCCAAGCATGCCCTTGAGCGCAGCGGACAGGATAGTGCTGTCGCCACTGGAATAACGGAAAGCCTGGCCAGGGGCGGCGACCGCCTCGGTATCCGCTGCGAATTGCGCCATGTCGGTGTGGCCACGGGTGTAGAGCATCGCCACCACCGAGGATTTCAACGGGGCGTACTCGTAGTCTTCCTGCCAGTCCAACCCGGAGGCCCAGTGCAGCAGGTCGGCCATGCTCACTTTGGGGTGCTGCTTCATCGGTGGGTAGAAACGTGCGGCGGGGTCGTTGAGTTTGAAGCGGCCTTGCCCATAGGCCACGCCCAGCACGGTAGCCATCAGGCTTTTGCTGACAGACCAGGTCAGGTGCGGCGTGCTGGCAGTGGTGGGCGCGGCGTAGCGTTCATAAATGATTTCGCCGTCACGAATGACCAGCAACGCGTCGGTGCGAATACCGTTGCGGGTGGCATCGTCGCGGGGTGGGAAAGCGTAGGCGTCCAGGGCATCGACAGCGGGGCCGGCGAGAGATGTACCCACGGCCCACTCCTTATCAGGCCAGATTTCAGCGCGGGCATTCACGGTGACAAACAGCAGGGCAACGCACAACAGGCCTCGGACCATGGACGCAAACTCAAGGGGGCATTCAAGCCCGCGAGCCTAGCTCACGCCAGTGACAGATTTGCGACAAGGGGGCTGTCATCCAACCGTCACCGTAACTTCATGGAGCTGACACCGAGGCTACATAGCCTGACTTTGGACAACAAAGTCGACTGGCCGCAACCTGGCCGGCACCCGGAGACTCGCTATGACTCAGATCGCCCGCATCAGCGACAAAGGCAATGAACGCCGTCTGCAAGCCGAACGCCTGGTAGGCGCACAGGCATTGCAGGAAGCCCAGGCCCTGCGGTTCAACGTGTTCAGCGGCGAGTTCAACGCCAAGCTGAAAGGCGCGGAATTGGGTCTGGACATGGATGACTATGATGTTCACTGCAGCCATATCGGCGTGCGGGATTTGAACAGCGGTCGACTCGTCGCGACTACCCGTCTGCTCGACCACCAGGCCGCCAGCACCCTGGGCCGGTTCTACAGTGAAGAAGAATTCAGCCTGCATGGCCTGCTGCACTTGCAGGGCCCGATCCTGGAGATTGGCCGCACCTGCGTCGACCCGGCCTATCGCAATGGCGGCACCATCGCGGTGTTGTGGGGCGAGTTGGCCGAAGTGCTCAACCAGGGCGGCTACAGCTACCTGATGGGCTGCGCGAGCATCCCGATGCACGATGGCGGCATCCAGGCCCACGCGATCATGCAGCGCTTGCGCGAGCGCTACCTGTGCAACGAACACCTGCGCGCCGAACCGAAAAAACCACTGCCGGCCCTGGACCTGCCGTCCAACGTCATCGCCGAAATGCCGCCGCTGCTCAAGGCCTACATGCGCCTGGGCGCGAAGATCTGCGGCGAGCCGTGCTGGGATGAAGACTTCCAGGTAGCAGACGTGTTTATCCTGCTCAAGCGCGACGAGTTGTGCCCGCGTTACGCGCGCCACTTCAAGGCGGCCATGTGATGAACCGCCTGCGCATTTACGGGCGCATCGCCCGCGTGCTGTTGGTGGTGGGGCTGGGGTTGAGCATGGCCAGTGTGTTTGGCCTGTTCGAGCGCCTGGGCGTGGCTAACTCGATGGTGCGGCGCCAGCGTTGGTCGCGCTTCTTTATGGCGCGACTGACCAACGCCCTGCCCTTTCGCGTGACGGTGCATGGCGAGTTGCCGCAAACGCCGATGCTGTGGGTGAGCAATCATGTGTCGTGGACGGATATTCCGTTGCTGGGCATGGTGGCGCCGATGTCGTTTTTGTCCAAGGCCGAGGTGCGCACCTGGCCGGTGGCCGGCTGGCTGGCGGCCAAGGCTGGCAGCCTGTTTATTCGTCGCGGATCAGGTGACAGCCAACTGATCCGCAAGCAAATGACCCGTCATCTGGAGCAACAGCACCCCTTGCTGATGTTCCCCGAAGGCACCACCACCGATGGGCGCGGCCTGCGCACGTTCCACGGGCGCTTGCTGGCCAGCGCGATCGATGCGGATGTATCACTGCAGCCGGTAGCGATTCGGTATCTGCGCGACGGCCAAGTCGACCCGCTGGCACCCTTTATTGGCGATGATGATTTGCTCTCGCACCTGATGCGCTTGTTTTCCAATGACCGCGGCGATGTGGAGATTCATGTGCTCAAGCCGATTGCCTGCGCCGGGCAGGAACGTGCGGCGTTGGCGTATCAGGCGCAGCAGGCGGTGCAGAAGGCATTGTTCGGCCCGGTGCCGGAAACCGAGCAAGTGGCCGCTCGGCCTGCATTCGCAGCCTGAAGCAATGTGAACTCAATCCAAATGTGGGAGCTGGCTTGCCTGCGATGGCGGTGGGTCAGCCATAACATCAACCGGTAGGCCGCTATCGCCGACAGGCCAGCTCCCACATTCAGATCTCAATAGTCAGTTGAGATTGCGCAAATTTCTGCAACTCTGGGTAGAACAGTCGAAAGTCCTCACTCAACGGCTCATACAAAACCCGCAACTCCTGCATCGCATACCCCAGTTCCTCAGGCTGTGTCAGCCGCCGCGAAATCCCGCGCAGCACCTGCTCAATCACCGCAAACTCGCGGTACGAGCCCAACCAATCATCCGCGGCCATATACGGCGCAATCTGCGCCAGCCGCCCCGGTAGTGCGGGTTCGGCGGCCAGTGCCCGATATACCCGAGAGGTGAATAGCTCCAGAGGCTGGTCGGCATACAGCGCCCAATCCCGCGCCAGGCAATGGTCGAAAAACACATCGAGGACGATCCCAGCATAGCGCCTGCGGGTCAGACTGAAGCGCGACAACGCCTCGCCCACCAGCGGATGGCTATCGGTAAAGCGGTCGATGGAGCGATGCAACTGGATCGCCGCTTCGATTTGCGGGCTGAACTGGCCCTGCAGGCGGCCTTTGACGAAGTCGCCATAGAGGCTACCCAGCAATTGCGCAGGAAGTTGGCCGCCCAGGTGCAGATGTGCGAGATAATTCATGCCGCGCAGTCTACCACTGCCACCCGCATATCGTTATAACCCGATATACCGATTCGACCTGATCTCAGATCAAAATCATATTGGTATATCGGAATATTACGATTTAAGGTTCGCCTCATCGCGATATAACGCTTTACGACACCGAGCACCCTGCCATGTCCATCGACCTCGACGAAATAATAAAAGCCCTGGCGCACCCAGTACGACGAGACATCCTCACCTGGCTCAAAGACCCGAAAGTGCAGTTCCCCGAGCAATTGCACAACCACGAATACGGCATCTGCGCCGGGCAGATCGACCAACGCTGCGGCTTGTCCCAGTCGACCGTGTCGGCGCACCTGGCCACCTTGCAACGGGCGGGTTTGATCAGCAGCCAGAAAGCCGGGCAGTGGCACTTTTTCAAGCGCAACGAGGAAGTGATCCAAGCCTTTCTCGCTGCGCTCATTACCGAACTCAGCGCACCGTAATCATCAAGGACACGTCCATGCCCCTCTCGCTACTCATACTGGCCCTGAGCGCCTTCGCCATCGGCACCACCGAGTTCGTCATCATGGGCTTGCTGCCCGATGTGGCGGCGGACCTGGGTGTGTCGATTCCCGGCGCCGGCTGGCTGGTCACCGGCTACGCCCTGGGCGTGGCCATCGGCGCGCCGTTCATGGCACTGGCCACCGCCAGGCTGCCACGCAAGGCGGCGCTGGTAGCGCTGATGGGTATTTTCATTATCGGCAATCTGCTCTGTGCCCTGGCAAGCGACTACAACGTGCTGATGTTTGCCCGTGTGGTCACAGCGTTGTGCCACGGTGCCTTCTTCGGCATTGGCTCGGTGGTGGCCGCCAACCTGGTGCCGGCCAACAAACGTGCGTCAGCCGTCGCGTTGATGTTCACCGGGTTGACCCTGGCCAACGTGCTGGGCGTGCCCCTGGGTACGGCGCTGGGCCAGGAAGCCGGCTGGCGCTCGACCTTCTGGGCCGTGACCGTGATTGGCGTGATCGCCTTGATCGGCCTGATTCGCTTCTTGCCCGCCAAGCGTGACGAAGAAAAACTCGACATGCGCGCTGAACTGGCCGCCCTCAAGGGTGCCGGTATCTGGTTGTCGCTGAGCATGACCGCGCTGTTCGCCGCGTCCATGTTCACCCTCTTTACCTACGTCGCACCGCTGCTCGGCGATGTCACCGGCGTGTCGCCCAAGGGCGTGACCTGGACCCTGCTGCTGATCGGCCTGGGCCTCACCGTGGGCAACATCATCGGCGGCAAGCTGGCGGACAAACGCCTGACGGCCACCCTGGTCGGCGTGTTCATCAGCATGGCGGTGGTGTCCACGGTGCTGAGCTGGACCAGCATTGCGGTGATACCGACTGAAATCACCCTGTTCCTGTGGGCCACTGCCTCGTTCGCCGCCGTGCCGGCGCTGCAAATCAACGTGGTGACCTTCGGCAAGGCCGCGCCGAACCTGGTGTCCACCTTGAACATCGGCGCCTTCAACATTGGCAACGCCCTTGGCGCCTGGGTCGGCGGCAGCGTGATTGCCCACGGCTTCGGCCTGACCAGCGTGCCCCTGGCCGCTGCAGCACTGGCGATTCTCGCGCTGCTGGTGACCCTTATCACTTTCCGTCAGGGCGGCAACGCCGACCTGGCCCCCGCGACCAACTGATCAACTTGAAAGAGAAGGTGTTTTTTCCATGACGACTATTTTCGATCCGATCACACTGGGCGACGTGCAACTGTCGAACCGCATCATCATGGCGCCGCTGACCCGCTGCCGCGCAGACGCCGGGCGCGTGCCCAACGCGCTGATGGCCGAGTACTACGTGCAACGCGCGTCCGCGGGGCTGATCCTCAGCGAAGCCACTTCCGTGACGCCCATGGGCGTGGGCTACCCGGACACCCCCGGCATCTGGTCCAACGATCAGGTGCGCGGCTGGGCCAACATCACCAAGGCAGTGCATGGCGCGGGCGGCAAGATCTTCCTGCAGTTGTGGCACGTTGGCCGCATCTCCCACGAGTCCTACCTGAACGGGGAAACCCCGGTGGCTCCGAGTGCGGTCCAGGCTAAAGGCCACGTCAGCCTGGTTCGCCCATTGGCCGACTACCCAACCCCGCGCGCCCTGGAAACCGCTGAAATCGCCGACATCGTCGACGCTTATCGCACCGGCGCCGAGAACGCCAAGGCCGCCGGTTTCGACGGCGTGGAAATCCACGGCGCCAACGGCTACCTGCTTGACCAGTTCCTGCAGAGCAGCACCAACCAGCGCACCGACCAGTACGGTGGTTCCCTGGAAAACCGTGCGCGCCTGTTGCTGGAAGTCACCGACGCCGCCATCGAAGTCTGGGGCGCCGGCCGCGTGGGCGTGCACCTGGCACCGCGTGCTGACGCGCATGACATGGGCGACGACAACCTCGCCGAGACCTTCACCTACGTCGCCAGCGAACTGGGCAAGCGCGGCATCGCCTTCATCTGCTCCCGCGAAAAAGAAGGTGCGGATAGCCTCGGCCCACAGCTGAAAAAAGCCTTCGGCGGCGTATACATCGCCAACGAACGTTTCACCAAAGACAGCGCCAACGCCTGGCTGGCGGCGGGCAAGGCGGATGCAGTGGCCTTTGGTATTCCTTTTATCGCCAACCCGGACCTGCCGGCGCGACTGAAGGCCGATGCGCCGTTGAACGAGCCGCACCCTGAAACTTTCTATGGCAAAGGCCCGGTGGGTTACATCGACTACCCGACGCTGCCGATCTAACCTAACCCGCAAACCCAATGCTGTAGGAGCGAGCTTGCTCGCGAGAAACTAAGAGGCGCCGCGTTCACTCAGGAAGCACGCGTTATCGTTGAAGTTTTTCGCGAGCAAGCTCGCTCCTACAGTGTCAGGAGCAAGTCCCCTCCCACATTTGTGCCTGTCTGTAGCCCCCCTGGAAACATCGCTTCACAGAACGGCAACAATATCGCTACAAAATACTTAGCCGGCTACCTATCAACCGCCCGCCAGGCCGTATATAAAGTCACCCCACAAATCAGCCAGAAGGACGATTGACCGTCCTTAGGCTTTACTGTTGACACAACGGGTTGCAATTACGCATTTTGTTTCAATTGCGCAGGCTGGGGCTCAGGCGCAGCATGTCCAGCCCTATATCAGCCCAGCGCTCGGCGTCCTGGTGCAGTTCAAAGCTATCGGGGACCAGCAGCCACTGGCCGATCAAACCGTGGATGAAGGCATGTATGCAGACAGCCCCACGGGTGGTGTCGAGATTTTCAGGCAGTTGCCCGCGATGAACCGCGTTACGCAACGTCAGGCTGATACGCAGGTTGCATTCCAGGCTGTGGGTCTGGCGTTGGCGGCGCATGTCACACATTTCATCGGTGAACTCGCACTTATGAAACAGAATCTCGTTGATGCGCCGGGTTTTCGGGTCCAGGGCCACTTCATGGTAGAGATGAATCAGCAGCTTGCGCATACAGCCCAGCGGGTCGACTTCATCCTCGCTTTCACTCGCCCGGGCCAATTCGTCCAGGGGTTCGTGCAGCGTATCGAGCAAGGCCTGGAGCAAATCGGACTTATTGCTGAAATGCCAATAGATAGCCCCACGCGTCACGCCCGCCAACGCGGCGATGTCCGCCAGGGTGGTACGCGCTACGCCACGCTCATAAAAGGCTTGCTCGGCGGCTTGGAGAATCTGGCTGCGCGTTTCCTGAGCTTCCTCTTTGGTGCGACGAACCATGGCAGTAAAACCTCAATCGGGACACTGTGGACGGTACTTGACCGTCATCTGAATAATTGTGGGACGACGCCGTCATGGGCGCCGAACGTACTAGAATCGAGGCTTGCGGCGGTGCTTTGTCAACATTGCGCGAAGCCTGTCAAGAGTTTACAAACAACCATGAACGTAAGTATATTGCGTAGCAAGCTACTTATCCACTCACGGCTTGTTTTTTACCCTTCCACACTTCTTGTGCGCACTCTGCGCGCCTGACCCGAGGATCTTCATGCAACTTAAGCCAGCTGTTACCGCTCTGGTCACTGCCGTCGCCCTGGCATCGCTGCTCAGCGGATGTAAAAAGGAAGAAGCGGCACCGCCCGCTCAAACCCCTCAGGTCGGCGTGGTCACCATTCAACCGCAAGCCTATACCCTGACCACCGAGCTGCCAGGCCGCACCACGGCCTTTCGCATTGCGGAAGTCCGGCCGCAGGTCAACGGCATCATTCTCAAGCGCCTGTTCAAGGAAGGCGCCGACGTGAAGGAAGGGCAACAGCTCTACCAGATCGACCCGTCGGTGTATGAAGCCACGCTCAAAAGCGCACAAGCGAGCCTGACCCAGACCAAGTCCATCACCGATCGCTACAAGCAATTGGTCGAGGAGCAAGCCGTCAGCCGTCAGGAATACGACACCGCCGTTGCCAACCGCATGACTGCCGAGGCAAACGTTCAAACTGCCCAGATCAACGTGCGCTACACCAAGGTGTACGCGCCGATCTCCGGGCGTATTGGCCGTTCTTCGGTCACCGAAGGCGCACTGGTCAGCAATGGCCAGGCCGACGCCATGGCGGTGATCCAGCAACTGGACCCGATCTACGTCGACGTCACGCAATCTTCAGCTGAAATGCTCAAGCTGCGTCGCGACCTGGCCAGCGGCCAACTGGAAAAAGCCGGCGAAAACGCTGCCAAGGTCAAGCTGACCCTGGAAGACGGCACGGCCTACGCCCAGGACGGCAAGCTGGAGTTTTCCGAAGTGTCGGTCGACCAGACCACCGGTTCCGTGACCCTGCGCGCCGTGTTCCCCAACCCTGACCACGTGCTGCTGCCGGGCATGTTCGTACACGCCCAGTTGCTGGCCGGTGTGAACAGCAAGGCCATCCTGGCTCCGCAACAAGGCGTGACCCGTGACCTGCGCGGCATTCCGACCGCGCTGATCGTGAACAAGGACAACAAGGTCGAGCAACGCGAACTGGTTGCCAACCGTACCGCCGGTGCCTACTGGCTGGTGGAAAAAGGCCTTAATGCCGGTGATCGCGTCATCACCGAAGGCTTGCAGTACGTCAAGCCAGGCGCCGAGGTGAAGGTCACGGAAGCCTCCAACGCTAAACCCGCCGGTACTGCCGCAGCGCCTGCTGCCGCTGCTGGTCAAGGGGAGTAATCCATGTCGAAATTTTTTATCGACCGTCCCATTTTCGCCTGGGTAATTGCCCTGGTGATCATGCTGGTCGGGGCACTCTCGATCCTGAAGTTGCCCATCAACCAATACCCGGCCATTGCGCCAACGGCCATTGATATCCAGGTGACCTACCCAGGCGCGTCCGCACAAACCGTGCAGGACACCGTGGTGCAGGTCATCGAGCAACAGCTCAACGGTATCGACAACCTGCGTTATGTCTCCTCGGACAGTAACTCCGACGGCAGCATGACCATCACCGTGACGTTCAACCAGGGTACCAACCCGGATATCGCTCAGGTCCAGGTACAGAACAAGCTCAACCTGGCCACCCCACTGCTGCCGCAAGAAGTGCAGCAACAGGGTATCCGCGTGACCAAGTCGGTGAAGAACTTCCTGATGGTGATCGGTCTGGTGTCGGAAGACGGCAGCATGACCAAGGACGACCTCTCCAACTACATCGTGTCCAACATCCAGGACCCGATCTCCCGTACCGCGGGGGTGGGTGACTTCCAGGTGTTCGGTTCGCAGTACGCCATGCGTATCTGGCTCGACCCGGCCAAACTGAACAATTATCAGCTCACGCCAGTGGACGTCAGCAATGCCATCAAGGCCCAGAACGTGCAGGTGGCCACCGGCCAACTGGGCGGCCTGCCAGCCCTGCCAGGCACCCAGCTGAACGCCACGATCATCGGCAAGACGCGCCTGCAAAGCACCGAGGAATTCGCCAAGATTCTGATGAAGGTGAACACCGACGGCTCCCAGGTTCGCCTGGGTGACGTCGCGCGCATCGAACTGGGCGGCCAGAACTACAGCATCAGTGCACAGTTCAACGGCAAGCCGGCTTCGGGTATGGCGATCAAGCTGGCGGCCGGTGCCAACGCACTGGACACCGGCAAGGCCATCCGCGAAACGGTCAAGTCCCTGGAGCCGTTCTTCCCGCCTGGCATGAAGGCGGTGGTGCCGTATGACACCACCCCGGTCGTGACCGAATCGATCTCCGGTGTGGTTCACACCCTGGTCGAAGCGATCGTGCTGGTGTTCCTGGTGATGTTCCTGTTCCTGCAGAACTTCCGTGCCACCATCATCACCACCATGACCGTACCGGTGGTATTGCTGGGTACCTTCGGGATCCTGGCGGCGTGCGGCTTCACCATCAACACCTTGACCATGTTCGGCATGATCCTGGCCATCGGCTTGCTGGTGGACGATGCCATCGTCGTGGTGGAAAACGTCGAACGGGTAATGGCCGAGGAGCACCTGTCGCCCAAGGAAGCAACGATCAAGTCCATGGGCCAGATCCAGGGTGCCCTGGTGGGTATTGCCCTGGTACTGTCGGCGGTACTGCTGCCGATGGCGTTCTTCGGTGGTTCCACCGGTGTGATCTACCGGCAGTTCTCCATCACCATCGTTTCGGCGATGGCGTTGTCGGTGCTGGTTGCCCTGATCTTCACCCCGGCTTTGTGCGCCACCATGCTCAAGCCGATTGATCCGGAAAAACACGGCCAGCCCAAGCGCGGCTTCTTCGGCTGGTTCAACCGCACCTTCGACCGTGGCGTACTCAAGTACGAGCGCGGCGTGGGCGGCATGATCAAGCACAAGATCCCGGCATTCCTGGTGTATGCGCTGATCCTGGCCGGCATGATCTGGATGTTCACCCGTATTCCAAGCGCGTTCCTGCCTGAGGAAGACCAGGGTGTGATCTTCGCCCAGGTGCAGACACCGGTCGGTGCTTCGGCTGAGCGCACGCAGAAAGTCGTCGACGACATGCGCGCCTTCCTGCTGAACGACAAGGAAGGCGAGCCAGGCGAAGGCAAGGCGGTGAAGTCGGTGTTTACCGTGAACGGCTTCAACTTCGCCGGTCGTGGCCAGAGCTCCGGGCTTGCGTTCGTGATGCTCAAGCCGTGGGATGAGCGTGATTCGAGCCAGTCGGTGTTCGAAGTGGCCAAGCGTGCCCAGGGTTACTTCTTCGGGGCCTTCAAGGACGCCATGGTTTTCGCCATCGTGCCGCCTTCGGTGCTGGAGTTGGGTAACGCCACGGGTTTCGACGTGTTCCTGCAAGACCAGGGTGGCGTCGGCCACGACAAGCTGATGGCTGCACGTAACCAGTTCCTGGGTGCGGCGGCACAAAGCAAGGTGCTGGCCGGCGTGCGTCCTAACGGCGTGAACGACGAGCCGCAGTACGAGCTGACCGTTGACGACGAGAAAGCCAGTGCCCAAGGCATCAGCCTGGCGGATATCCAGCAGACCCTGGCCATTGCCTTGGGTGGTAGCTATATCAACGACTTCATCGACCGTGGTCGCGTGAAGAAGGTGTATGTACAAGGCGACGCCGCCAGCCGGATGTCGCCCGAAGACCTGGACAAATGGTACGTGCGCAGCAACGACGGGAAAATGGTGCCGCTGTCGGCCATCTCGTCGGGCAAGTGGATCTACGGTTCGCCCAAGCTTTCGCGATACAACGGTGTAGCGGCGATGGAAATCCTCGGTACCCCGGCACCGGGCTACAGTACCGGTGATGCGATGGCCGAAGTCGAACGCATTGCCAAAGAACTGCCGGCCGGTATCGGTTATGCCTGGACAGGCCTGTCGTACGAAGAACGCCTTTCCGGTTCCCAGGCGCCAGCGCTGTACGCACTGTCGCTGCTGGTTGTGTTCCTGTGCCTGGCAGCACTGTACGAAAGCTGGTCGATCCCGATCGCGGTGATTCTGGTTGTACCTCTGGGTGTGATCGGTGCACTGATCGCCACCAGCATGCGCGGTTTGTCCAACGACGTGTTCTTCCAGGTGGGCCTGTTGGTGACGGTGGGCCTGGCGGCGAAAAACGCCATCCTCATCGTGGAATTCGCCAAGGAACTACATGAGCAAGGCAAAGGCATCGTCGAGGCGGCTATCGAAGCATCCCGCATGCGTCTGCGCCCAATCATCATGACCTCGTTGGCGTTCATGCTCGGCGTATTGCCGCTGGCGATCTCCACGGGCGCCGGCTCAGGCAGCCAGCATGCGATCGGTACCGGCGTGATCGGCGGTATGATCACGGCCACTGTGCTGGCGATCTTCTGGGTACCGCTGTTCTACGCAACGGTATCCGCCGCTGGCGAACGCAAAAAGAAAGACACTACTGAAACTCCTAAAGAGGCTGGCCAATGAGCAAGTCGCTACTTTCCCTAGCCGTCACCGCCTTCGTGCTCAGTGGCTGCTCGCTGATACCTGACTATCAGCGTCCCGAAGCGCCGGTGGCCGCGCAGTTCCCGCAGGGGCCGGCGTATTCGTCGGCCCAGGCGCCGAGCCAGGCCGCTGCCGAGCAAGGCTGGAAGCAGTTTTTCCATGACCCTGCCCTGCAGCAATTGATCCAGACCGCGTTGGTGAACAACCGTGACCTGCGTGTCGCGGCGCTGAACATCGACGCCTATGCAGCGCAATACCAGATCCAGCGTGCCGACCTGTTCCCGGCGGTATCGGCCACCGGTAACGGCAGCCGTTCGCGCACCCCGGCCAAGCTGTCGCAGACCGGCGAATCGACCATCGCCAGCCAGTACTCGGCGGGCCTTGGCATCAGTTCGTATGAGCTGGACCTGTTCGGCCGCGTGCGCAGCCTCAGTGAAGAAGCGCTGCAAAAGTACTTCGCCACTGAAGAAGCGCGCCGCAGCACCCAAATCAGCCTGGTGGCCAGCGTGGCCAATGCCTACCTGACCTGGCAGGCCGACAAGGAGCTGCTCAAGCTGACCCAGGACACCCTGGCCGCGTTCGAGCAAAGCTACAAGCTCACCTCGCGCAGCAATGAAGTCGGCGTGGCCTCGGCCCTCGACCTCAGCCAGGCACGCACCTCGGTGGAAAACGCCCGTGTGCAACTGGCGCGTTACACCCGCCAGGTGGCCCAGGACGAAAACAGCCTGACCCTGCTGCTGGGCACCGGCCTGCCGGCGAATATCGCCAGCAAGCCGCTGTCCGATGACCTGCTCAGCGAAGTGCCTGCCGGGTTGCCCTCGGACCTGCTGCAACGTCGCCCAGACATCGTGCAAGCCGAGTACAACCTCAAGGCCGCCAACGCCAACATCGGCGCGGCCCGTGCGGCGTTCTTCCCGAGCATCAGCCTGACCGCCAGCGCCGGTACTGCCAGCCCTACCCTGGGTGGCCTGTTCAAAGGCGGTTCGGGGACCTGGGCGTTTGCCCCGCAGATCAACATCCCGATCTTCAACGCCGGTAGCCTGCGCGCAAGCCTGGACTACTCGAAGATCCAGAAAGAGATCAACGTGGCCAACTATGAGAAGGCCATCCAGACCGGCTTCCAGGAAGTCTCCGACGGCTTGGCCGCGCGTGCGACCTACAAGCAGCAACTGGATGCCCAACGCGGCTTCGTCGAGGCTAACCAGGATTACTACCGCCTGGCCGAGCGTCGCTACCGCATTGGTGTCGACAGCAACCTGACCTTCCTCGACGCCCAGCGCCAACTGTTCAGTGCCCAGCAATCGCTGATCACCGATCGCCTGGCGCAGCTCACCAGCGAGGTCAACCTGTACAAGGCCCTCGGCGGTGGCTGGAACGAGCAGACTGCGAAGAACGAGCCGTTGAAAGAACAAGCGCCGCCGTTGAAGTTGTTCTGATAGCGCAGGTGTGAAAAACCGCTTCCCTCACCGGAAGCGGTTTTTTTATGCCTGCATTGTTGCCCTCACAACTTGCGTTCGATCATCGCCCACAACCCACCTTCCCCTACTTTCATCGCCCCCGCACCGCCGCGCACCATGGCCGCCACCTGCATAAACCCAATAACAACAGGTTCACACCATGAGCACTTTCCAACCGCGCCAGCTGTTGCTGGCGGCTGCTATAGCCAGTTCTGCCCTGCCCGTTCTCGCCCAGGATCACGGCTTTCTCGAAGACGCCAGCGCCAACCTCAACCTGCGTAATTTCTTCTTCAACCGCAACTACACCAATCCTACGAAGGCTCAGGGTGGCGCGCAGGAGTGGACGCAAAGTTTCATTCTCGACGCCAAGTCCGGGTTCACCCAAGGCACAGTCGGTTTTGGTGTGGATGTGCTGGGCTTGTACTCGCTCAAGCTTGATGGCGGGCGTGGCACGGGCGGCACGCAGTTGCTGCCGCTGGACCATGACGGTCGGCCAGCCGATGAATTTGGTCGGCTGGGCGTGGCATTCAAGGCGCGCTTTTCCAAGACCGAGTTGAAGGTGGGCGAATGGATGCCGGTGCTGCCGATCCTGCGTTCCGACGATGGCCGCTCCCTGCCACAGACCCTGCGTGGTGGGCAGATCACCTCGAAGGAAATCGACGGCCTGACCCTCTATGGCGGCCAATTCCGCGCCAACAGCCCGCGGGACGACGGCAGCATGAGCGACATGTCGATGTTCGGCAAAACCGCCTTCACCTCCGACCGTTTCAATTTCCAGGGCGCCGAATACGCGTTCAACGACAAACACACCCAAGTCGGCGTGTGGAATGCCCAGCTCAAGGACATCTACAGCCAGCAGTTCGTCAATCTGATCCACAGCCAGCCTGTGGGCGACTGGACCCTGGGCGCCAACCTGGGCTTCTTCTACGGCAAGGACGACGGCAGCGCCCGTGCCGGGGACCTGGACAACAAAACCTGGTCCGGTTTGTTCTCGGCCAGGTACGGCGGCAACACCTTCTACGTCGGCCTGCAAAAACTCACCGGCGACAGTGCCTGGATGCGCGTCAACGGCACCAGCGGCGGCACCCTGGCCAACGACAGCTACAACTCCAGCTATGACAACGCACAGGAAAAATCCTGGCAGGTTCGCCACGACTACAACTTCGCCGCCCTCGGTGTACCGGGCCTGACCCTGATGAACCGCTATATCAGCGGCAGCAACGTGCACACCGGCACCATCACCGACGGCAAGGAATGGGGCCGCGAGACCGAAGTAGGCTATACGGTGCAAAGCGGCACGCTGAAAAACCTCAACGTGCGCTGGCGCAATTCGAGCATGCGCAGGGACTACAGCAACAACGAGTTCGATGAGAACCGGTTGATCGTCAGCTATCCGATCAGTCTGCTGTAAACCGGCATAGCACTTACTGTATGGTGCGCGCCTGCCGCTGCTGATCCCCCCAGCAGCGGCCTTTACTCGGGCCCTGCACGGCATGAAATCCTTCGCTACAGCAATCGTACTGTTTGCCCTGGCCTTGAGCCTGGGGGGCTGCATCAGCGCCCCCATCGCCCTGACGCCACAGACCGAACAGCGCCTGCTGGCCCAGGCGCCGATCCGCTTTTTGCTGACCTTCGATGACGGCCCAAGCGCCTCGGGCTACAACAATCCGAGCCGTTCGGTAGTGGCGGACCTGGCCAACAACCCGGTGCTGCCGGGAATCAAGGCGGTGTTCTTCCTGCAGACCGAAGCCGCTCGCTCCGGCGGCAGTGCCCGGGGGCGCAAGACCATGGAACGTGAATTCGCCGCTGGCCATGTCCTGGCCTTTCACACCGCCACGGCGTTTCACACCAATCATCGCTGGCTGAACGATGCCACCCTGGAACACACCCTTACCGAAGGGGCCGCAGACATTGCCGCCATCACGGGGGCGCGCCCCGTGCTGGTACGCCCCCCCTTCTGGAACTACGACAAGCGCACCTTCGCCGCCTACCAACGCCACGGCATGCACGTACTGCTGACGGACCTGAGTGCCAATGACGGCAAGATCTGGGGCTTCAACGCCAGCCCGCGTCGGCGGGCCAACCTGGATCGGCAACTGTCGGTGGTACGCGAACGCATCGCCTTGGGTGAACTACCGACAGTGGAGGGTGTGATCCCGGTAGTGGTGACCTTCCATGACATCAACCGCTACACCGCGCGGCATATGCAAGAGTACTTGCAGATCCTGATGGACAGCGCGCGGGTCAACGGATTGAAGACAGCGGCAGAGCCGTTCTATACCGACCATGCCGCGCTGGAACGTGCAGCGCTGGCCCGTACGGTCAAGGATGTGAACGCGCCGGTGCATCTGCCGGGGGTGTGGAATTGGGTGTGGGATGCTGATTCCCACTGATACCCTAAACGTGTGACGATCCACTGTGGGAGCTGGCTTGCCTGCGATAGCAATCTGTCAGTCAGCCCAATATTGACTGGCCCACCGCAATCGCAGGCAAGCCAGCTCCCACATTTGATCGCCTTCACATTCAGTCTTGTTGGCGGGACTCCACGCCCAACTCATCCCACACTGACTCCGCCAGGTGAAACGTCGCATTCGCCGCCGGGATCCCGCAGTAGATCGCACTCTGCATCAACACCTCCTTGATCTCGGCGCGGGTCACGCCGTTGCTGGCGGCGGCACGCAGGTGCAGTTTCAGTTCTTCACTGCGGTTCATGCCGATCAGCATCGCGATGGTGATCAGGCTGCGGGTATGCCGAGGCAGGCCGGGGCGGGTCCAGATGTCACCCCAGGCGTGGCGGGTGATCATTTCCTGGAACTCGCTGTTGAACTCAGTCAGGGCATTGAGGCTGCGGTCGACATGGGCATCGCCCAGTACTTCGCGACGCACCTGCAGACCCTCGGCGTAACGTTGTTTTTCGTCCACAAATAGCTCCTCAGCGGGCCAGCAGAAATTCGATCACCCGGTCGCTGAAAGCAGCACCGGCCTGCACGTTGGACAGGTGCGCCGCATAGAACTCGGCATACTCGGCACCCTGCACATGGTTCTGGATAAAGTGGCCGCCGGCTGGCGGCGTCACTGCGTCTTCGGTGCCGGCAATCACCAGGGTCGGCACCTTGATCGAGGACAATTGCTCACGAAAATCCGCATCGCGCACGGCGCCGCAGTTGGCGGCATACCCCTCGGGTGACGTGGCCGCGAGCATGTCGGTGATCTGCTTGGCCTGATGCGGGTTGGCAGCGGCGAAATCCGCGGTGAACCAGCGCGCAATCGACGCATCGCGCAGCGCCACCATCGCGGCTGCGCCATCACGCAGGACCATTTCGATACGCGGGTTCCACACCTCGGGCGTGCCGATCTTGGCCGCGGTATTACACACCACCAGGCGGTGCAGGCGCTCGCCGGCATGAATGCCCAGCCATTGGCCGATCAAGCCGCCCATGGACAGTCCGCAAAAATGCGCCCTCTGGATATCCAGCGCATCCAGCAGCGCGATCACGTCTCGGCCCAGTTGCTCGATGCTGTAAGGCCCCTCGGTCACCAGGGATTGGCCGTGGCCACGGGTGTCGAATCGCAGCACACGAAAATGCTCGGTAAAAGCCGGTATCTGGATGTCCCACATATGCAGGTCGGTACCCAGGGAATTGGACAGCACCAATACCGGTGCGTCGGCGGGCCCCTCGAGTTGGTAATGCAGTTCGCCCTCGGCGAGTTGTACAAAAGCCACAGCGGTCTCCTCAGGCAGTCAAAGCAAAATGTTCGGTCACCGCACGCGTGACCCAGGTAGACGCCTGGCCCAGGTAGTGGGCAGGGTCGAGCAGGCGATCCAGTTCAGCCGCCGACAGCTCGGCGGTGACGTGCGGCTCATCCGCCAGTACCGCGCGCAAATGGCGCTGCTCGGCGACCGCACGTTTGCAGCACTGTTCCAGCAGATGGTGCGCGGTGTCACGGCCCAAGCGTTGGGCGAGCACGATACTCACCGCTTCGGCCAGTACCAGGCCTTGGGTCAGGTCGAGGTTCTGTGCCATGCGTTCGGCATTCACCTCCAGCCCTTCACTGACCAGAATTGCCTGATGCAAGGCACCGGATACCAGGCGGCAAATTTCCGGCAAGGTTTCCCATTCGGCATGCCACAAGCCCAGGCTGCGTTCGTGCTCCTGGGGCATGGCGCTGAACATTGTCGCCACCAGGCCGGGTACGCGGGTGGCTGCGCTGATCAGCACCGCGGCGCCCACCGGGTTACGCTTGTGCGGCATGGTGGACGAACCGCCCTTGCCCGGCGCCGAAGGCTCGAACACCTCCGCCGCTTCGGTCTGCATCAACAGGCTGATATCGCGGCCCAACTTGCCGAGGCTACCGGCGATCAGACCGAGCAGGCTGGCAAACTCCACCAGGCGGTCACGCTGGGTGTGCCAGGGTTGCTCCGGCAAGCCCAGTTGCAACTCGGCGGCCAAGGCCTCGGCCACAGGCATGGCGTGTTCGCCGAGGGCCGCCAAAGTGCCCGACGCGCCGCCAAATTGCAGCACCAACAGGCGCGGTTTCAATTCGGCCAGGCGCTGGCGACTGCGCGTCACCGCGCCCAGCCAACCGGCGATTTTCATCCCCAGGGTGACCGGCGTCGCGTGCTGCAACCAGGTACGCCCGGCCAACGGCACGGTGGCGTAACGCTGAGCCTGGGCGGCCAACACCTCCCCCAGGCGAGCCAGGTCGGCCTCGATCAACTCCACCCCACGGCGCAGTTGCAGCACCAGGCCGGTGTCCATCACATCCTGACTGGTTGCGCCCAGGTGTACATAACGCTCGGCGTCGGCGTCCTCACTGGCGATCAACTTGCCCAACGCCTTCACCAGTGGAATCGCAGAGTTGCCCGCCGTGGCAATCGCGCTGCCAAGGGCATCCACGTCATACAGCGACGCCAGGCACGCCTGGGCAATCGGTGCGACGGCGGCCTGGGGGATCAACCCTACCTGGGCCTGCGCCCGAGCCAGCGCGGCTTCGAAATCCAGCATGCCCTGCAAGCGCCCCTGGTCACAGAACACCTCGGCCATGCTGTCAGCAGTGAAATAAGCGTCGAACAGTTGATTGCTCGTGCGCAACGTCATAACTCATCCCTTACAGATCGTGATGCAGGTACGCCGCCTGTTTCGGCAGGCGCAAGCTGAACAGGAAGGCCACCGCCATCATCGCGGTGACGTACCAATAAAAGGTGTTTTCCATGCCGATGGATTTGAGGCTCAGCGCGACCACTTCTGCCGAACCGCCAAACACCGCGTTAGCCACCGCATAGGCCAGGCCCACGCCCAAGGCACGCACCTGCGGCGGAAACATCTCCGCTTTGACCAGGCCGCTGATGGAGGTGTAGAAGCTGACAATCGCCAAGGCCAGGGTGATCAGCACAAATGCCAAAAACGGGCTGGTCACGGTTTTCAAAGTCAGCAGGATCGGCACTGTGAACAACGTGCCAAGGCCGGCAAACCAGAGCATCGAATTACGCCGGCCGATCTTGTCGGCCAACATGCCGAACAGCGGCTGCATGCACATGTACAGGAACAGCGCGCCGGTCATGATGTAGCTCGAGGTCTTGGCGTGCATGCCGACGGTGTTCACCAGGTACTTCTGCATGTAGGTGGTGAAGGTATAGAAAATCAGCGAGCCGCCGGCGGTGTAGCCCAGCACCGTAATGAAAGCTTTGCCGTGGTCGCGAAACAGCGCGACGATACTGCCGGCGTCCTTGTCTTCGCGCATTTCCTTGCTGGTGGTTTCTTTCAGGGTGCGACGCAGCAGCAGGGAGATCACGGCGGCTATGGCGCCGATCACAAACGGGATGCGCCAGCCCCAGGCACGCAGTTCTTCTTCGGTGAGGATCTGTTGCAGGATCACCACCACCAGCACCGCCAGCAACTGGCCGCCGATCAGGGTCACGTACTGGAACGAAGCAAAGAAGCCACGCTGGCCCTTGAGCGCGACTTCACTCATGTAGGTGGCCGTGGTGCCGTATTCGCCGCCCACTGACAAGCCCTGGAACAGTCGTGCCACCAACAGCAGCGCCGGGGCCCAGGCACCGATGTCGTTATAAGTGGGCAGGAAGGCGATGACCAGGGAGCCGCCGCACATCATCAGCACCGAGATCATCATCGAGTTCTTGCGCCCGTGCTTGTCGGCCACCCGGCCAAACAACCAACCACCGATCGGTCGCATCAGGAACCCGGCGGCAAACACACCGGCGGTGTTGAGCAACTGCACCGTGGGGTCGTCCGAGGGGAAAAACGCCGGGGCAAAATAAATCGCGCAGAAGGCATAGACGTAGAAGTCGAACCATTCGACCAGGTTGCCGGAGGACGCACCGACAATCGCAAAGATCCGTTTGCTGCGTTCTTCTCCGGTGTAGTGGCTGGTTTTTGTTGTCATGTTTTTTACTCAGTGGGAACGGTTATAGCCTAGACATACTTTGCAACAACCCTGTTCCGCAAGCAGACTTTTGGATAGGTGGAGCCTGGATGATCGTTCCCACGCTCTGCGTGGGAATGCCGCATGGGACGCTCCGCGTCCTGCCGTTCGCGGGTGACGCGCAGCGTCACGGGATGCATTACCACGCAGAGCGTGGGAACGATCGTCAACAGCCAACTCAATAGTCGAAGAACACCGTTTCCTTATCTGTGCCCTGCAAAATCACATTCCACTGATATACCCCTGCCGCATCCGCCTGGGCAATCAAGGTGCCACGACGTTCTGCCGGCACACACGCCAGCAACGGGTCATCGCCGTTCAAGGCCTCACCGTCAAAATAAATCCGCGTCAGCAAGTGCTTCACCAACCCACGGGCAAACACCAGCACCACCAAATGCGGCGCCTGGGTGGTGCCCTTGAGCCCCGGCACACTGCCCGGCTTGATGGTGGTAAAACGAAAACGCCCTTCGGCATCCACCGGCACGCGGCCGAAGCCTTCGAAGTTCGGGTCGAGCGCTTTGTCCTGCTCGTCTTCGGGGTGAGCATATTTGCCGACGGCGTTGGCCTGCCAGACTTCCAGCATGGCGTCGTTGACGACATCACCGTTGCCGTCCACCACTTGCCCGCTGATCGCCACGCGTTCGCCAAGGGTGGCGGTGACGGTCAGGTCTTCACGGTTCAGCCAGGTCAGGCCAATGTGGTAATACGGCCCGACGGTGTGGGACGTGGTCGCGTTGAGTGTCATCTCATTTCTCCATCGGCGTGGCGTCGCGGCCGCGCAGGACGATGTCCCAGCGGTAGCCGAGGGCATAGGAAGGAATGGTTTTTTCCAGGTCGAAGCTAGCGATCAAGCGTTGCTTGGCGCTGGTATCCGGCACGCAGTTGTAGATCGGGTCGTACTCCAGCAACGGGTCACCCGGGAAATACATTTGCGTCACCAGGCGCGTCAGCACGCTGGGGCCGAACAGCGAAAAGTGGATATGCGCCGGGCGCCAGGCGTTGTGGTGGTTGCCCCACGGGTAGGCGCCGGGCTTGATGGTCTGGAACTGGTACCAGCCATCGGCGTCGGTGACGGTGCGCCCGGTGCCGGTGAAGTTCGGGTCCAGGGGTGCATCGTGCAGGTCGCGCTTGTGGTTGTAGCGGCCGGCGGCATTGGCCTGCCAGATCTCCACGAGGATGCCCGGCACTGGCAGGCCGTTTTCGTCCAGCACACGGCCATGAATGATGATGCGCTCGCCTTGCGGCTCGCCCTCATGCTGGGCTGTCAGGTCGTTGTCCTTCTCATTGATACGTTCGGCGCCGATGGTCGGGCCGGTGATTTCCGACAAGGAATGGGGCAGGAACACCAAAGGCTGGGACGGCGAACGCAGGTTCGTCGACTGGTAGGCCGGGTGCAGGTAATCAGGTTGAGTGCCCGCTTGCGGGCGCCGGTAACCGGGCTTGTCACTCATGGAGCAATCCTCTTTTATTGATCAGACGCGTTCAATCGCCAGGGCCAAGCCTTGGCCGACGCCCACGCACATGGTCGCCAGGCCTTTGCTGCCGCCGGTTTTTTCCAATTGGTGCAGGGCCGTCATCACCAACCGCGCACCACTCATCCCCAAGGGATGGCCGAGGGCAATGGCGCCGCCGTTGGGGTTGACCTGGGGCGCATCGTCCGCAATACCCAGCTCGCGCAGCACCGCCAGGCCTTGGCTGGCGAAGGCTTCGTTGAGTTCGATCACATCAAAGTCGGTGACAGCCAACCCAAGGCGCTCCACCAGTTTGCGCACCGCCGGCACCGGGCCGATGCCCATCACGCGCGGGGCTACACCAGCACTGGCCATGCCCAGCACACGGGCGCGGGCGGTGAGGCCGTGTTGCTTGACGGCCTCGGCGCTGGCGAGGATCAGCGCGGCGGCGCCATCGTTGACGCCCGAGGCATTGCCAGCAGTGACGGTCTTGTCCGCGCCGTTGACCGGCTTGAGCTTGGCCAGGGCTTCCAACGTGGTGTCCCGTGGGTGTTCATCGTGTTCCACCAGGGTTTCGCCTTTTTTATGGGCGACCCGCACCGGAACGATTTCCTCGGCAAAGAACCCGGCGGCCTGGGCAGCGGCGGTGCGTTGCTGGCTGCGCAGGGCGAAAGCGTCCTGGTCGACGCGGGAAACCTGATAGTCATCGGCCACGTTATCGGCCGTCTGCGGCATGGCATCCACGCCGTACTGGGCCTTCATCAGCGGGTTGATAAAGCGCCAGCCAATGGTGGTGTCTTCCAACTTCATGTTGCGCGAGAACGCCGCGTCGGCCTTGCCCATCACAAACGGAGCGCGGGACATCGATTCGACGCCACCGGCAATCGCCAGCTCCATTTCACCACTGGCAATCGCACGAAAAGCGGTGCCGATGGCATCCATGCCCGAGGCGCACAGGCGGTTGAGGGTCACTCCAGGAATACTTTCCGGCAGCCCCGCCAGCAGCAACGCCATGCGTGCCACGTTGCGGTTGTCTTCACCTGCCTGGTTGGCGCAGCCGAGGAAGACTTCGTCTACGGCGCTCCAGTCCACCGACGGGTTGCGCTCGATCAGCGCCTTGATCGGCAGCGCCGCCAGGTCGTCGGCACGCACCGTGGACAGGCCACCGCCGAAACGGCCGATAGGTGTGCGAATGGCATCACAAATAAAAACCTCGCGCATCAGGCTTCTCCCGGTGCTTGGCCGTGGGCAGCCGCGGTGCGCGCTTCGAGGTCACGCAGGGCGGTCAGTTCGGTCTCGGTGGGTTCAGCGGTGGTGCTCACCTGGTCGGCAAAGCGAATCGCCCAGCCGGTGGCGGCGACCACTTGCTCGCGGGTCACGCCCGGATGCAGCGCAGTGACCACGAACTCATGGCTGCCCTCCTCCGGCTCCATGATGCACAGGTCGGTAATGATGCCCACCGGGCCGGCGCCGGGCAGGCCCAGACGCTTGCGTGAGTCGCCACCTTCGCCGTGACCGACGGAGGTGATGAAGTCCAGTTTGTCCACAAACGAACGGGACGATTGCTTAAGGATGATCAACACGCTCTTGGCTGAACCTGCGATTTCCGGCGCGCCACCGGCACCCGGCAAACGCACTTTGGGCTGGTGATAATCACCGACCACGGTGGTGTTGATATTGCCGAAACGGTCGACCTGGGCCGCACCGAGAAAGCCGACATCAATGCGCCCGCCCTGCAACCAGTAGCGAAAGATCTCACCGGTGGGCACCACGGTGTCGGCGGTCTCCGCCAGCTCGCCATCGCCGATGGACAGCGGCAACACACTGGGCTTGGCCCCAATCGGGCCCGACTCGTAGATCAGCACCACATCCGGCGACGATGTCAGGCGCGCCAGGTTGGCCGCCTTCGATGGCAGGCCGATGCCGACGAAGCACACCGAGCCGTTCTTGAGGCGTCGTGCGGCGGCGACGGTCATCATTTCATTGGTGGAATAAGCCATTACTTAGCCTCCTGCGCGGCGGCCAGCTTGGCCTGGAATTCACTGAAGTCGGCAGTGCCGTGGATGTATTCGTCGATCCAGGCGGTAAAGGTGCCACGGTCGCGGGCAATCGGGTCCCACGCCTGGTAGAAACGGTTATCCCGCTCGTTGTAGCCGTGAGCGTAGGACGGATGGGCACCACCGGGTACGTGACACACCGCCGTCAGCGCCCAGGTCGGCAGCACGCAGCTGTTCATCGGCGCATTCAGGTCGTCGACGATTTCCTCGACGGTGACGATGCAGCGCTTGGCCGCCAGGGCCGCTTCCTTCTGCACCCCGAGAATGCCCCAGAGCAGCACGTTGCCTTTGCGGTCGGCTTTCTGCGCATGAATCACGGTAATGTCCGGACGCACCGACGGCACCGCCGCCAGCACTTCGCCGGTGAAGGGGCAGGTGACGGTCTTGATCAGCGGGTTGACCTTGGGCAAGTCGGAACCGGCGTAGGCACGCAACACCGCGAACGGCAGGCCGGAGGCACCGGCGACGTAGGCATTGGCCAGGTCGGCGTGGCTGTGCTCTTCGATCTCCAGCGCTTGCGGCCATTGTTTCTCTACCGCGTCGCGCAGCCGATGCAGGGAACCCACGCCCGGGTTGCCGCCCCAGGAGAAAATCAACTTGCGCGCACAGCCGGCACCGATCAACTGGTCGTAGATCAGGTCAGGCGTCATGCGCACCAGCGTCAGGTCTTTCTTGCCCTGACGAATGATTTCATGGCCTGCGGCCGTAGGGATCAGGTGGGTGAAGCCTTCGAGGGCGACGGTATCGCCGTCGTTCACGAAGCGCTTGACCGCATCACGCAGGGTGAGGATTTCAGCCATGGGGTTGGGCTCCCGGTGTTGATCGAAAAAGGCGCTGAGGTGGCGCCGAAGTGCTTGAAGGTTAAGCCGGGGAAATGGGCCGAACAATCCGATAATCGACTGAGTGTTCGATTATCGAACCGATTGTTGCTTAACTAACCATTGTAAGGAACAGGGTCAATGTGGGAGCTGGCTTGCCTGCGATGGCGCGAGTGGATTCAGCACCGATATCGCAGGCAAGCCAGCTCCCACAGGGGTAGCGATTGGTTTCAGGTGGCATCGGCATGGCTGACCATGCCCTTGATCACCACCGCTGCCGTGGCCAATGCCGCCGGAATCACCAGTGCCGTAAGCACCTGCTCGAAGTTCCAGCCCAGGCCCAGCAAAGTAGCGCCCATCCACGCCCCCAGAATCGCGCCGAAGCGGCCGATGCCGAGCATCCATGACACCCCGGTGGCACGGCCTTGGGTGGGGTAGAAACGTGCTGCCAGGGATGGCATTGCCGATTGCGCACCGTTGACGCACATCCCGGCGACCAGCACCAGGGTGGCCAACAGCGTGATGTTGCCCAGGCTCTGCCCCACCGCGTAGGCAAACACCCCGGCCAGCAGATAGAAAGTGCCGATCACTTTGTGCGGGTTGAACCGGTCCATCGCCCAGCCCACGCCCACCGCGCTCAATACTCCACCAAACTGGAACAGCGCGCCGATAAATGCGGCCTGTTCCATGCTCGCGCCGCTGTCACGCATCAAAGTGGGGAGCCAACTGGTCAGCAGGTAAACAATCACCAGGCCCATGAAGTACGTGAGCCACAACAGCAACGTGCCAGCGCTGTAGGTGCCCGAGAAGATCACCGCGAACACATTGCGGGCCTTGACGGTTTTTTGCTCCGGTACGCTGAACTGAGTGGCCTGGGCAACGATGTTTGGCTCGATGGGGGCAAGGGTCTTGCGTACCTTGTCGGTGCCTCGATTGCGTACCACCAGGTAGCGGGCAGATTCCGGTAGCCACACCAACAGCACCACCGCCAGGATCAACGGCAGGATGCCGCCTATCAGCAACAGGCTGTGCCAGCCGAACGCGGGAATCAGCTTGGCCGAAATAAACCCACCACCGGCCATGCCGAGGTTGAAGCCACAGAACATGCTGGTCACCAACAAGGATTTATGCCGCTCGGGGGTGTATTCAGACAGCAAGGTGGTGGCATTCGGCATGCCGGCGCCCAGGCCCAGGCCGGTGAGAAAGCGCAGCACCAGCAACTGGTCGACATTGGTGCTGTAGGCCGACGCCAGGCTGAACGCACCAAACACCAACACCGCGCCGACCAGCACGACTTTGCGGCCAAAGCGGTCGGCCAGCGGGCCGGAACCGAGTGCGCCAAACACCATGCCGATCAACGCGGCGCTCATCACCGGGCCCAGGCTGGCGCGGTCGATGCCCCAGTCCTGGGACAGTGCCGGCGCAATAAAGCCCATGGCGGCTGTATCGAGGCCGTCGAGAAAGACAATCAGGAAACACAGGATCACCACGCGCCACTGATAGCGCGAGAGTGGCTGGGTGTTGATAAAGGACTGTACGTCCAGGGTGGTACCGACAGAAGGCTGATTCATTATTTTTATTCCACACCGATGGCGGGCTGACGACCTGGGGCCGTCATTCTTATTGGGCAGCTCCTCAGAGCGCTGCCGCACATTAATAAGCCAAGGGAAACACCGTCAATCGAGCCCGCCGGGATCTGTGCGGTCACCGAACAGCTTAGGCAAACAGCTGCGCACTCAGCTCACGGCTGGCGCTGAGCATGCTCGGCAAAAAGCGCTGCTCCAACTCGCTGCGGCTGACCCGACCGGCGTGGGTGCTGACATTCAGCGCGGCCAATACCTGGCCGGACGCGTCATACACCGGCACCGCGATGGAGCGCAGGCCCTGCTCCAGTTCCTGGTCGACAATGCACCAGCCCTGCTGACGCACCTGTTGCAGGCATTCGAATAACGCTTGCGGTGTTGTCAGGGTGCGGCTGGTCTTGGTTTGCAGGTCGGCATGGTCGAGATAATCCTGCAGCGAGGCATCGTCGAGGGCGGCCAGCAGAATGCGACCCATGGACGTGCAATACGCAGGCAGGCGCCCGCCCACCGACAGGTCAACCGAGATCAGCCGCTGGGTGGTGGCGGAACGGGCGATATAGAGGATGTCATCGCCTTCCAGGGTAGCCATGTTGCAGGCTTCATGGAGCTGCTCGCTCATGCGGTCCAGATAAGGCTGTGCCGAAACGGCCAGCGGTGTGGACGACAGATAGGCGTGACCGAGGGTCAGCACCTTGGGCAACAGCGAGTAGGTGCGCCCATCCGTGGTGGCGTAGCCGAGCTTGATCAAGGTGTGCAGGCAACGGCGCACGGCGGCGCGGGGAATTTCGGTGCGGTGGCTGATCTGGGCGATGGTCAGGTGACGCTTGCGCTCCTGGAACGCCTGCACCACGGCCAGGCCACGGGCCAGGGACGTCATGAAATCCGGATCACCGGTGAATGCCTGGATGCGCTTGGCCGGTGAAGCCACGATCGGCGGCGCCACTGATGCAAAGGAGTTGCGCAATTGATCGTTCATTTCAACGGGCCTTCTCTTGTTATCACCACGGGAGGGTTGGCGGCTATTACAAGCCGTGCCGGCCGCCCTGCACAAGTCAACGCCGGTAACATTGGGCGATTATCGGACAACCATGCGATTATCGCAATTTGGCCGGCATGGGTGCAGATCCCGCAGATAACGTTCGAGATTTAGCTGATGTCGCCGAAAAGTGTAGGCATTTACCCTTCTATCAGTATGAATACAGATATGAAGATGACGCTGTTCACAAATACGTCGGCGATATGTAACAAAACCCAAGCACGCCGTTGACGCTTTTTAACTTCATGATGATAGTGTTCTTCAAATGCGCCGCTATAATGCAACCTGTGCAGAGGTCAGCCCGGTATCACTATCGGGAGGGGAGCTCACCAGGCATTGCAGGCTGCAGGCAACGCCGGCCACAAGTACTCGCTTAAAAGAACGGCCCTCAGGCCCGTATACCAACTTGAACGGTTCTACTGTTCTATTTGGAATCGCCCCGAGCACGACTTTCAGGCATGACACTGCGCAATCAATAACTCAACTCAATTAGGTAATACTGTGACGAAAGATGAACTGCGCGCGGAACTTGAGCGCCAGGAGCAACGTTACAAGGACGTCTACGGCGGGGAAGTCACCACCTACGCCGCGCAACCTGAGCCGGAACGCAAACCATGGCGCAAACGAGCCAGCCTGCTGGATCAGGCATTTGCCCAGGAAATCCAAAAAATCGAGCAGGAACTCAAGACCGAGGAGCCCTGAGCACTTTGGTCGAGTTCAGCGCCTTGCAGTCGCTGCCGGTCAACCACTGGTTCAGCGGCCGCTGGTCAGTAACCTACAGCCACCCACGAAATTTCATACAAATGTTTCAGGCATGGCATTTTCATGACAAAAGCCCGCCTTCCGCGGCCCGCGCTTTATAAATCAAAGACTTGCCAAAGCCCCGAAAACCCTGGGATACGTGTGTCTTGCCGGTTTTTTTTCCAGGAAGATTGTTACCGATGAGCAGCTAATGCATCGATTACTGATGTTTTCTGGCATAATCGCGCCCCCTTACGACCGGGTCAGAAAACCTTCATGATCGATTTATTCAGCGGACTGGATGCTTGGGTTCTCGTGAGCCTGTTGCTCGCCCTGGCCTTTGTCCTCGCCTTCGAGTTCATCAATGGCTTTCATGACACCGCTAACGCGGTGGCCACAGTCATCTATACCAAAGCCATGCCGCCACACCTGGCCGTGTTCTTCTCCGGGGTGTTCAATTTCCTCGGCGTATTGCTCGGCGGTGTCGGTGTCGCCTACGCCATCGTGCACTTGCTGCCGGTGGAGTTACTGATCAATGTGAACACCGGCCACGGCTTGGCAATGGTCTTCTCGTTGTTGGCGGCGGCGATCACCTGGAACCTGGGCACCTGGTACTTCGGTATCCCCGCCTCCAGCTCCCACACCCTGATCGGCTCGATCCTTGGTGTCGGCCTGGCCAACGCGTTGATCAACGACATCCCCCTGGCTGACGGTGTGAACTGGCAGAAGGCCGTGGATATCGGCGCCTCCCTGGTGTTCTCGCCGATGGCGGGCTTCCTGGTCGCCGCCCTGGTGCTGATCGGCCTGAAGTGGTGGCGCCCGCTGTCTAAGATGCACAAGACCCCGGACCAGCGCCGCAAACTCGACGACAAGAAGCACCCGCCGTTCTGGAACCGCCTGGTCCTGGTGATTTCGGCCATGGCTGTAAGCTTCGTGCACGGCTCCAACGATGGCCAGAAAGGCATCGGCCTGATCATGCTGGTACTGATCGGTATCGTGCCGGCGCAGTTCGTATTGGACCTGGGCAGCACCACTTACCAGATCGAACGTACCCGCGACGCCACCCTGCACCTGAACCAGTTCTACCAGCGCAACCACGAGACCCTCGGTGAGTTCCTGGCCCTGGGCAAAAGCGTGAAGGATGACCTGCCGGGCAAGTTCCGCTGCAACCCGCAGCAGACCGAACCGACGATCAACGCGCTGCTGGGCACCCTCAAGGGCGTTTCGGACTACCACTCGCTGACGGCCGACCACCGCATCGAAGTGCGTCGCTACCTGCTTTGCCTGGATGACACCGCGAAAAAGGTCGGCAAGCTGCCAGGCCTGGACTCCCGTGAGAAGTCAGACCTGGACAAGCTGCGCAAAGACCTGACCGCCACCACCGAGTATGCTCCGTTCTGGGTGATTCTCGCGGTCGCACTGGCCCTGGGCCTGGGCACCATGGTGGGCTGGAAGCGCGTGGTACTGACCATCGGTGAGAAGATCGGCAAGCAAGGCATGACCTATGCCCAGGGCATGTCGGCGCAAATCACCACGGCCACCATGATCGGCTTTGCCAATATCTTCGCCCTGCCAGTGTCCACCACCCACGTCCTGTCTTCTGGCGTGGCGGGCACCATGGTTGCCAACAAAAGCGGCCTGCAAGGTGGCACCGTCAAGACCATCCTGATGGCCTGGGTATTGACCTTGCCAGCGACCGTAGGCCTTTCGGCCGGGTTGTTCTGGTTGGCGTCCAAGGCTTTGGGCAACTGATAGCCAGCCGGCAATAAAAAAGGTGCGATCCGCGAGGGTCGCACCTTTTTTTATGCTCGTTCCCACGCTCTGCGTGGGAACGAGCCAAAAAAAAGGGCGACCGAAGTCGCCCAAAATGCCTTGCGTGCTCATGTAACCTGGAAAGACTTAAGGTTTTTTACGCTTGTTCGCGTCTTTCCAGATAAAAAATCCAAACCCTACAAAAAACAGCACCATGAGGCTAACAGTCAGCACTCCGGCGAAAACCACATTATCGAAAAACATGACCGGCCTCCTGCACTTGCCCTGTTGCGATAGGGCTAAGTTAATGGAGAAGGCGCAGTGGGAAATTGACCAGGATCAATGTCGCCCACAACGGGGCGTAAAGAAGGGGAATAACTGACCTGCATCAATGGATGCAGGGCGTTTCAACGCTTTTTCGGCTTGTTCTTGGACTTTTTCTTGGGCTTGCCCAAGGGCATGGCTTGTTCAAAGGCTTGGCGCACTTCATTCAAGCGTTTGTCATTGAGGTCGTGCACGCGCTTGGCACGTTCGGCGTTCAGGTCGATCAGCTTGTCGTCATCACTCATGGCTTGGCTTACGTCGTGGCGGGAATGCCTCAATAATGCGGCCTGCCCCGCCCGACGGCAATTAAGCGGGCGACAAAATGCAGGCCATCGACCAAAATCGGCACTTTCTACCCTGCCCAGGAGGCGCATCCAGGTGGCCTTGCACAACGACCTTCCACCGCTTCTGGCCCTGCGCGCCTTCGAGGCCGTGGCGCGGCACTTGAGTTTTATCAAGGCGGCCAACGAGTTGTCGGTGACCCAAAGCGCGCTGAGCCACCAGGTACATAAGCTCGAACACCACCTGGGCAAACCGTTGTTTATCCGGCGAACCCGTGCGATTGACCTGACGTTGGCCGGGCAAGATTACTACGCGCAAATCCGCCCTGCCCTGGACGCCATCGCCGCTGCGACGCGCAACCAACGGGGTGCGCCCAGCGCCAGTGTGTTGCGTATCGGCTTGCTGGCATCCTTTGCCACGTTATGGCTGGCGCCGCGCCTGGCCGAGTTTCTACGGTGCTACCCGCATATCCAGGTGGAGTTGCTGCCCGCCATTCAACTGGCCAACGTCGCCACGGCCGAGGTTGACCTGGCCATCCGCTACGGCAAGGGCGACTGGCCCGACGTGCGCGCCACACGCCTGATGGCCGAAACCCTGTCACCGGTATGCAGCCCTGGGTTCAAAGCCAGGCAGATCGCCAGGGGCGCGCTGTTGATGGCGACCTCCCACCGCCCTTTCGAGTGGACCGATTGGTCGGCCCATTACCAGGTCAACCTAGATCACCACCCCCGCGTGATGCTGCATGACTACAACATCGTGGTCGAAGCGACCGTGGCCGGCCAGGGGATCGCCATGGGCCGCCATCGCCTGATCGAACGCAGGCTCCAGGACGGCAGCCTGGTAGAGGCCTTTGACTGGCCGCCCTATCACAGCGATATCGGCTATTGGCTGATCGCACCTCAGCGCCCGCTCAGTGAGGCGGCTGAATGCTTCAGCCAGTGGTTGAAGCAGGCGTGTGCCGACGCGTGAGGTTTTTCGATACGTCGGATGAGATCTATCCGTTTGTCGCCCCTCGCCACCGCCAACATGCTGGAACCTTCTGACACCAGAGGATTTCACCATGACCAATTCCATCCGCCAGCGCGTACACGCCCTCGGCCTGACACTGCCCACGCCCAGCCAACCCGCTGCCAACTACGTCAATCATGTGATCAGCCAACACCAGCTGTTCATCTCGGGACAAATTCCCATGGCCGATGGCAAACCTGCCTACCTTGGCCGGCTGGGCGATTCTCTCAGCGATGAAGATGGCGCCCAAGCGGCGGAATTGGCGGCGCTGGGCCTGCTGGGGCAATTGAGCGACGCGTTGGGCGATGACCTGTCGCGGGTGGTGCGTATCCTGCGCCTGGGCGTGTTCATTGCCAGCAGCGCCGACTTCCAGCGCCAAAGCCTGGTCGCCAATGGCGCTTCGAACCTGCTGGTCAATGCCCTCGGCGACAAGGGCCGGCACGTGCGCACCGCCGTAGGGGTCTGCAGTCTGCCGGCTGGTGTCGCCGTGGAAGTGGACGCCATTTTCGAGCTGCAGCCATGACCCCGCTGCAAGTCCAGCACTTGCGAGAAGCCACGCCCGGTTGCCAGTCCGGCATCGTGCACTTCAACCACGCCGGGGCGTCCTTGCCCAGCCAGGCGACGCTCGACGCCATCATCGAACAGCTGCAACGCGAAGCCCGCGACGGCCCGATGGAGGCCGGAGAACAGGGTGCCGTCTTAGTGGAAAAGGCCCGCCGAGCCGCCGGCCAACTGCTCAATGCGCCCGCCTCATCGATTGCCTTCGCCAGCAGTGGCTCGACGGCCTGGAGCATGGCCTTCCAGGCGCTGGGGCCATGGCAGCCGGGCGATCGTATTCTAGTGGGGCGCCACGAATGGGGCGGTAACCTGGCGAGCATGGAACTGGCCGTTCAAGCCGGGGCGCGGGTGGAGGTCATCCCGTGCGATGCCAGCGGCGCGGCCTGCCCGGTGGCGTTGGAGGCGATGCTGGATGCCAAGGTGAAGCTGATCGACCTCACCTGGCTGCCGGCCAACGGTGGCTTGATCAACCCGGCCCAGGCCATCGGCGATGTGGCCAGGCGGCATACCATTCCCTACTTCATCGACGCGGGCCAAGCCGTCGGCCAGGTGCCGGTGGATGTGCAAGCGTTGCAGTGCGATGTGCTCAAGTCCGCCGGCCGCAAACACCTGCGCGGGCCTCGCGGTACCGCGCTGCTGTATATCAGGCCGGATTTTCTGCCGCATCTGAACCCGGCCCAACGCGACGTGTTTTCAGCGCCCTGGACCGCCGAAGGCTTCGACCTGCGCAACGACGCCCGGCGCTTTGAAACCAGCGAAGTCTCTTTCGCCCTGCTGGCCGGCCTGGGCAATGCGTTGCAAGAAATCAATCACTTGGGGATTGAGCAAGTATGGCAAAGGGTCTCGAAGACCAGCGCGCGAATCCGCGAGGCACTGCGTCAGATACCGGGAATTACCTTGCATGACTTAGGCAGAACGCATTCAGGCTTGATCGCGTTCAACCTGGCCGGCTGGGACAGCTTTGAACTCAAGCAACGCCTGGCCTGCAAGCGCATCAACATCGGCGCCAATGGCGTGGCCTACACCCCGCTGGATATGCAAGCACGTGGGTTGAACAGCATTGCGCGCATCTCCGTCAGCCCGCTCAACACCGATGACGAGATTGAGTTACTGGTGAAGGCGCTGCGCGAACTGAACGATTAAACCTCGATATCCACCCACAGGCCCTGGCGCGGCGCGTCTTCGATCAGCGGCGCCACGGGCACGGTGTTGTCAGCGTTGAGCAAGTCGCCGGGAATCGGCAAATGCTGCTCCGCGTCGTCGTCGGCTTCGCGCCGGCGTTTCTGCTGCTCCTGCTGGCGACGCTGCTCTTCGCGCAGCAGAAAGGTCGATTGCTCGGCATCGCCTTTTTTCAGGTCGATCGTGCTCTCGTTGGAGCCCGGCTGAACGGGCACCACCGGCGGAATATCCGGTTTCTGGCGTGCCGGGTCGAGTTGCGACGTGACCGGCACAACACTGACGGGCAGCATGGGTGGCAGCATGATAATTATTCTCCTGATCAACAGGCTGTCGGCGGGTGGCAGGGCGACTTGAGCACCCGCGTGCCAAGCTGTGACTCAGTCGACACTCTCAAGTGCCCGCCACCCGTCGATTCAATTTCCGCCTGCCCGTACAAACAGCGTAGTTTTTGTCAGAGTTCTTGGGCGCCGGGCCGTGTTCCGTTAACATAGTCGGCTTTTTCACGGCGGGAGTCAGGCAGCATGGCGCAGCAGTATCAACCGGGGCAACGCTGGATTAGTGACAGCGAAGCAGAGCTGGGGTTAGGCACCGTTCTGGCACAGGACGGCCGCTTGTTGACCGTGCTCTATCCGGCCACTGGCGACACTCGCCAGTATGCGCTACGGAATGCGCCCCTCACTCGCGTGAGGTTTTCGCCGGGTGACACCATCACCCATTTCGAAGGCTGGAAAATGACCGTACAGGAAGTCGACGACGTCGATGGCCTGCTGGTCTACCACGGCCTCAATGGGCAGAACGAGCAGGTCACCCTGCCAGAAACCCAACTGTCCAACTTCATCCAGTTCCGCCTGGCCAGTGATCGCCTGTTCGCCGGGCAGATCGACCCGCTGGCGTGGTTCTCGCTGCGCTACCACACCCTGGAACACACCAGCCGCCAGTTGCAGTCCTCGCTGTGGGGCCTGGGTGGCGTACGCGCCCAACCGATTGCCCACCAACTGCACATCGCCCGCGAAGTCGCTGACCGTATCGCGCCACGCGTGTTGCTGGCGGACGAAGTGGGTTTGGGCAAGACCATCGAAGCAGGCCTGGTGATCCATCGCCAACTGCTCTCGGGCCGTGCCAACCGCGTACTGATCCTGGTCCCGGAAAACCTGCAGCACCAATGGCTGGTGGAAATGCGCCGCCGCTTCAACCTGCAGGTTGCGCTGTTCGATGAAGAGCGCTTTATCGAAAGCGATGCCACCAACCCGTTCGAAGACACCCAGCTTGCACTCGTTGCGCTCGAATGGCTGGTGGACGACGAGAAGGCCCAGGACGCGCTGTTCGCCGCCGGCTGGGACTTGCTGGTAGTCGACGAAGCCCACCACCTGGTGTGGCACGAAGACAAGGCCAGCGCCGAATACTCGCTGGTCGAACAACTGGCCGAAGTGATTCCTGGCGTGCTGCTGCTGACCGCCACTCCAGAACAACTGGGCCAGGACAGCCATTTTGCGCGCCTGCGCCTGCTGGACCCGAACCGCTTCCACGATCTGCAAGCCTTCCGCGCCGAGAGCGAAAACTATCGCCCGGTGGCCGAAGCCGTGCAGGAGCTGCTGGACAAGGGCCGCCTGTCGCCGACCGCGCACAAGACCATTCAAGGCTTCCTCGGTGACGAAGGTGAAGCCCTGCTCACCGCCGTCAACGATGGCGACACCGAGGCCAGCGCACGCCTGGTGCGTGAACTGCTGGACCGCCACGGCACCGGCCGCGTGCTGTTTCGCAACACCCGTGCTGCGGTGCAAGGCTTCCCCGAGCGCAAGCTGCACGCCTACCCGCTACCGAACCCGGACGAATACCTCGAACTGCCCCTGGGCGAACACGCCGAGCTGTACCCGGAAGTCAGCTTCCAGGCGCAACCGGACATCGAGGAAGAGAACCGCTGGTGGCGTTTCGACCCTCGGGTCGAGTGGCTGATCGACCAGTTGAAAATGCTCAAGCGCACCAAGGTCCTGGTGATCTGCGCCCACGCCGAAACCGCCATGGACCTGGAAGACGCCCTGCGTGTGCGCTCCGGCATCCCGGCCACGGTGTTCCACGAAGGCATGAATATTCTGGAGCGTGACCGCGCCGCTGCCTATTTTGCCGATGAAGAGTTCGGTGCCCAGGTGCTGATCTGCTCGGAAATCGGCAGTGAAGGCCGCAACTTCCAGTTCTCCCATCACCTGGTGCTGTTCGACCTGCCGTCCCACCCCGACCTGCTGGAACAGCGCATCGGGCGCCTGGACCGGATCGGCCAGAAACACGTGATCGAACTGCACGTGCCCTACCTGGAAACCAGCCCGCAAGAGCGCCTGTTCCAGTGGTACCACGAGGCGCTCAATGCCTTCCTCAACACCTGCCCGACCGGCAACGCCTTGCAGCATCAGTTCGGCCCACGCCTGCTGCCCTTGCTGGAAGCCGCCGACGACGGCGAGTGGCAAGCCCTGATCGACGAAGCCCGTGCCGAGCGCGAGCGCCTGGAGCAGGAGCTGCACACCGGTCGCGACCGCTTGCTCGAACTCAATTCAGGCGGCGCTGGCGAAGGCGATGCACTGGTCGAGGACATCCTCGAACAAGACGACCAGTTCGCCCTGCCGATCTATATGGAAACCCTGTTCGACGCATTCGGCATCGACAGCGAAGACCATTCGGAAAACGCGCTGATCCTCAAGCCCAGCGAAAAAATGCTCGACGCCAGCTTCCCCCTGGGCGACGACGAGGGTGTAACCATCACCTACGACCGTAACCAGGCGCTGTCGCGCGAAGACATGCAGTTCATCACCTGGGAGCACCCGATGGTGCAAGGCGGCATGGACCTGGTGCTGTCCGGTTCCATGGGCAACACCGCCGTGGCACTGATCAAGAACAAGGCGCTCAAGCCAGGCACCGTATTGCTTGAACTGCTGTATGTCAGCGAAGTGGTCGCCCCGCGCTCCCTGCAACTGGGTCGCTACCTGCCACCGGCCGCCTTGCGCTGCCTGCTGGATGCCAACGGTAATGACCTGTCGGGCCGCGTGTCGTTCGTAACCTTGAATGACCAGCTGGAAAGCGTGCCACGGGCCAGCGCGAACAAATTCGTACAGGCGCAGCGCGACCAACTCACACCGCGCATCAACGCCGGTGAAGAGAAGATCGCCCCGCGTCACGCCGAGCGTGTAGCCGAAGCCAAGCGTCGCCTGGCGGCAGACACCGACGAAGAGCTGGCGCGCCTGACCGCGCTGCAAGCGGTCAACCCGACCGTGCGTGACAGCGAGTTGGTCGCCTTGCGCAACCAGCGCGAGCAAGGCCTGGCCATGCTCGATAAAGCGGCACTGCGACTGGAAGCTATTCGGGTGTTGGTGGCGGGTTGATAATCCGCTGAACGTAAAAGGCCCGCGCAATGCGGGCCTTTTTATTGGCCTTGCCGGCCTCATAGAGATCGTTCCCCCGCTCGGCGTGGGAATGCATCATGTGACGCTCTGCGTCACGACTTTTAAGCGGACGCAGAGCGTCCAGAGCGGCGTTCCCATGCAGAGCATTGGAACGATCACTCTGTCTCACGCCGTTGCCGCCGCTGCCGGCACCTCAACCGCACTCAACCCTTCCTTCATCCGCTTGGCATCACGCACAAAACTGCGCGAGGCCTGGAACAGAAACAGCATGGTCAAGAACAACGCCACTGGAATCAGGTACATGGCGTCATGCAAGCCTACCGCTTTATAAGCCTCTGTCATCTGCTGCGCCCCAGCCGCATACATCGCTGAATGGGCAAAGTGATCGGACAACGCCCCGACCACCACCGGCCCCATGCCACCGCCGAGCAGATACAGCCCGGCAAAGAACAGCGCCATCGCCGTTGCGCGCAAGCGTGGTTCGACTACGTCCTGGATCGCGGTATACACGCAGGTATAGAAGTTGTAGGCAAACAGCCAGCCCACACTGAACAGCGCGACAAACACCCCGATTTCGACACGCCCGGCATGCAATGCCCAGGCGGTGGTGACCGTGGAGATGATCAAGCTGAAGGCGGCGAACAACAGTCGGCCATTGGCGACCCGCTGATGAATCTTGTCGGCAATCCAGCCCCCCAGCGTCAAGCCCACCAAACCGGTCAGGCCGACGATGACACCCGTCGCGACGGCCGCGTCCTGCAACGGCATGAGGAAATAGCGCTGCAGCATCGGCACCAGGAACGAGTTGCACGCATAGGTGGCAAAGTTAAAGCACAACCCGGCCAGCACCAGCCACAGAAAGGTCGGCACAGCAAGCACGCGACGGATCGGGCGGTCGACGCGCTCTTGGGGGACTTGCACGGTTTCCGCCGCACCACGCTTGGGTTCTTTTATGTAGAACATAAACACCGCAAGGATCAGACCCGGCACCGCCGCGATAAAGAAGGGCGCGCGCCAGCTGTCGAACGCCTTGACCATCGCACCGATCGTAAAGAACGCCAGCAACAGGCCCAACGGCAGGCCAAGCATGAAAATCCCCATGGCTCGGGCACGGCGGTGGGCGGGAAAGAGGTCGCCAATCAGCGAATTGGCCGCGGGTGCATAGCTGGCTTCGCCGATGCCAATGCCCATGCGTACCAGCAGGAAGGTCCAGAAACTGCCGACCATGCCGTTGACCGCCGTCAGCCCGCTCCAGGCGAACAGGCCCCAACCCATCAACTTGCTGCGTGAACCGGTGTCGGCCAGGCGCCCGAGCGGCAGCCCGGCAATGGCGTAGACGATGGTAAAAGCGGTGCCGATGATACCGAGCTGGAAGTCGCTCAGGTGCCATTCCATGCGGATGGGCTCAATGATGATCGCGGGAATGGTGCGGTCAAAAAAGTTGAACAGGTTAGCGAGGAACAGCAGGAACAGAATGCGCCAGGCATTCGCCGCTTGGGTCGAGTTCTGCATGGGTCCGTCTCTTTTATTGTTATGAGAGCTGCGATGCCCGATGCATCCTGCTCAGGTCATTGCAACATAGTCAGGCTGTCAGTGATTGTCTGTAATGATTCGTAAAGCTGATAGGACATGATTTCACCCAGGCAACAGCGGATTTTGCCCACGAAAATATAAGTGCGTGCCCCTCTTCCCAATGGCGATGGCACGGATAGAATGGCGAGCCTTTCGTAGCACCCTCCTCCTACTTTTCTTATTGATGACGCCCATGTCCGAAGCCAGTCCGTGTCTGAATTGCGGTGCCTGCTGTTCACACTTTCGCGTGTCTTTCTTCTGGGGTGAGTGCGCCTCGTCCGGGGGCACGGTGCCCGATGACCTGGTGGTGCAGATCAACCCCAGCCGCGTGGCGATGATCGGCACCGATCAGAAACCTGCACGGTGCTGCAGCCTTGAAGGTGAAGTCGGACAGGCCACCAGTTGCTCTATTTATGAGCAACGCTCCAGCGTATGCCGTGAGTTCGACTCGTCCTGGAGCCAGGGCGTGCAAAATGTCGATTGCGACGCCGCCCGTGCCGCATTCGGCCTGGCGCCGCTGGAAGCCCCACACTTCGAACTCGACCTGCCCATCAGCGCTTAGCACCAAACGCTATGGAAGGCATGTCAAAATAATTTGAGATCAAAACGCCATTACTCATGGCAAATCTTCGGAGACTTCTATACTCGATCTCATCGGTCATCGCCTCTGGCAGTGACATGGCTCTATGACGGGATACGCTATGGAATGGCTGGGGCAGCACTTTTTTACCGACCTTCCAGACAGTGGGCATTTATTACTCAATTGCAGTCATAACCCCTTTCTGGTGCTACTGGCGTACCTGGTCGCCTGCGCGGCGGGCTTCGGTACGCTGGACATGGCCGAACGTGTGGGCCATGTCGAAGACCCCACCGCCCGCCGCCATTGGCGCTGGCTGGGCGCGGGTTGCCTGGCAGGCGGAATCTGGTCGACCCATTTCATCAGCATGCTGGCGTTCCAGGCCCCCATCGCCATTCACTACGAATTGATCATGACGTTCGCCTCGCTGCTGATCGCCCTGATCGCCTCGCTGCTCGCCATGCAGACCCTCAGTCATACCCACCTGCGCTTTCATCAGTACCTGGTGGCTTCGGTGTGGATGGGACTGGGTATCGCGCTGATGCACTACGTGGGCATGTCGGCCATGCGCTCCCAGGCCCAGGTGTACTTCGAAACACGGCTGTTCCTGGCCTCGGTGGCGATTGCCATCGGCGCCAGCCTGGCGGCATTGTTGCTGTCCAGCTACCTGCGCAACGGAGCCGGCGTGTTTCACCAGTTGCTCAAATACGCCGCCAGCCTGGTGCTGGGAGCCGGGATCCTGAGCATGCATTTCACCGGCATGGCGGCCATGCAAATGCTGGTGCCCGCTGGCGCGGATCTTTCATTGCCGGTGGATGGCAGTCCGATTCAACTGGGGTTGTCGGTGGCGGTAATTACCTTGCTGGTGATCGGCAGTAGTGTCAGCGCAGCCCTGGCAGATAAAAAGCTGCAGCACAAAGAGCGGGACCTGCGCCGGGTCAATGCGCTGCTCAGCGAACTCGACCAGGCCCGCGCTTCACTGCAACAAGTGGCCCACTTCGATGCACTGACCAGCCTGCTCAACCGCCGTGGTTTCAATCAGATCTTCGCGGAAAAGGTTGCGGAAAAAACCCGAAGCCAAGGCATGCTGGCGGTAATCTTTCTCGACATTGATCACTTCAAGCGCATCAATGACAGCCTTGGCCACGATGCGGGCGACCAGTTGCTCACGGTGCTGGCCGGGCATATCAAGGGCTCGATACGCAGCCATGAAGATGTAGTGGCACGCTTTGGCGGCGATGAATTCTGCATTCTGATCACTATTCATCACCGCGACGAAGCCCGGCAGATGGCCCAGCGCATCATGCAGAAGATGAAAGAGCCCATCGAGCTGGCTGGCCGGCGCATGGTGATGACCACCAGCATCGGCATCAGCCTGTTTCCCGAGGACGGCCACACCTGCGAAGAGCTGCTGAAAACTGCCGACCTGGCGCTGTACCAATCCAAGGACGCCGGGCGCAACAGCTTGCACTTCTTCAGCTCCAACCTGAAAACACGCGCGTTCCTTGAGCTGCAACTGGAGGAGGAACTGCGCGCCGCCTTGCGTACGCGCAACCAGCTGGTGCTGTTTTATCAGCCGATCTTCGACATGAAGCTGGGCAAGGTCACGCGCCTGGAAGCCCTGGTGCGCTGGCAACACCCCCAGCACGGACTCCTGGCTCCGGACCGCTTTATCGGCATTGCCGAGAACAACGGGCTGATCGCCGAGCTGGACCACTGGGTATTGCGCCAGGCCTGTCACGACCTGAGCCTGTTGTCTGACCGGGGCTACACCGAGTTGATCATGGCGGTAAACTGCTCGGCGTTGAACCTGGCGCGTGACGAACTGGCCGATGAAATCGAAGACGCCCTGCGCTTCGCCGGCATAGGCACCAACCGACTTGAACTGGAAGTCACTGAAAATGCGCTGATGGGCAACATCAGCAGCACCCTGGCACTGTTGCGGCAAATTCGCGCCCTGGGTGTGTCACTGGCCATCGATGACTTCGGCACTGGCTATTCGTCGCTGGCTTATCTCAAGCGCTTGCCGCTCAACACCTTGAAGATCGACCGCTCGTTTATCCAGGACATTCCCAAATCCACCGCAGACAGTGAAATCGTCCAGGCGGTTATCGGCATGGCCCACACCCTGCACTTGCAGGTGGTTACCGAAGGCGTGGAAACCCAGGCACAGTTCGAGTTGCTGCTCAAGCATGGCTGTGACTACATCCAGGGCTACCTGCTCAGCCCGGCGGTGCCTTTCAATGACATCATCGGCGTGATGCAGGGGATTGCCATGCGCAACCCGCTATACCCGCTCAGCGTAGAGAACAACGACGCTCCACAGCCAAAAGACCCGGCGCCAGGGCGTATCGGCCCGCCGTCTATTGTCAGGCCGATTCGCTGAGACGCAGGCACGGGGAGTGGTGGTGTAATCGCTGCTTCTCTTCACGCCGGGTCATACCTGGAAACAATTGCGCCACTCATTCCTTCGGACCTCAACTGTTCCCGTGACGCTTACGTCACCCTCGGCTGTGACCTTTCTCTACGGCAAGGTGCCATCACGCGTTCAGCGGTTACTCGGCTACACACTTCAGCGCGTGAAAAATACGCACCTTTTTCGTGCGCGCCATTCTTATGCTGCCCTTTCCTGGATCAGGATCCATGGCGAGACCACCACTGCCCATAAGCTTGGATCCCGTTCGACCAGGTCCAATGCCCGCGTCGCAGACACCTCGCCAAGGGTGCCTGCAGCCAGCCAGGCGGCGACTTTGTCACGGTTGTCTTCGGCCATTCCTTCGGCGGCCTCGATCAAATCCAGGCCGGCATCGACCCACAATAGGGCACCCTTGGCAAAGAACGGTTCAAGCTCCTTCCAGGAAATTTCGGCGGTTTCACCGAGCAGCTTGGCATAGAGGGTGCTTGGTTCTTGCGTCATGGGAATTCACCTGAGTAGAAAATCGGCGCAATCATAGCCCCGTCGCTCAGGCAGAAAAACCCAGTAGCAAATGAAGTAGCGATTGAAACTGCCAGGAAAGCCAAGGAATGCCTTGAAAGCTGTTAGGAGCCCGGCGCAATTCTGTCTTTTTCTTTCACTTAAGCGACATACCCAGGTTTTGCCCCCAGCTGCCAGCTTTTCAAGCGATCAGCCGGCGCTCTACACTGTACCGGTACAGTTGCCAGGGCAATGCCGGGGGATATCCGCGATATCTGATCCGGTTCTGCAGCTCACAAGGCCGCTAGAACTATAAAAAATACAACAGTAAGAGTGGAGCACTATGAATAAGGCTACTAAGCAGATTTCCAAACTGTTTGCCGCTATGGTCCTGGCTGGGGTTGCCGGCCATTCGTTCGCAGCCGACACCATCAAGATCGGCATCGCCGGTCCCAAGACCGGTCCGGTGACGCAATACGGCGACATGCAATTCATGGGTGCCAAGCAAGCCATCAAAGACATCAACGCCAAGGGCGGCGTAGACGGCAAGATGCTTGAGGCCAAGGAATACGACGACGCTTGCGATCCAAAACAAGCCGTGGCCGTTGCCAACAAAGTGGTCAATGATGGCGTCAAGTTCGTCGTCGGCCACCTCTGCTCCAGCTCCACTCAGCCAGCGTCGGATATCTATGAAGACGAAGGCGTCATCATGATTACCCCAGCCGCCACCAGCCCGGAAATCACCTCCCGTGGCTACAAGCTGATTTTCCGCACCATCGGCCTGGACAGCGCGCAAGGCCCAGCGGCCGGCAACTACATCGCCGACCACGTGAAGCCGAAAATCGTTGCCGTCCTGCACGACAAGCAGCAATACGGTGAAGGTATTGCCAGCGCCGTGAAGAAGACCCTTGAAGAAAAAGGCACCAAGGTTGCCGTCTTCGAAGGCCTGAACGCCGGTGACAAAGACTTCTCCTCGATCATCCAGAAACTCAAGCAAGCCAACGTCGACTTCGTCTACTACGGCGGTTACCACCCTGAGCTGGGCCTGATCCTGCGCCAAGCCAAGGAAAAAGGCCTGAACGCCAAGTTCATGGGCCCAGAGGGCGTGGGTAACGACTCTATCTCGCAAATCGCCCAGGGCGCTTCCGAAGGTCTGCTGGTGACCCTGCCGAAGTCCTTCGACACCGACCCTGCCAACAAAGCCATCGTCGAAGAGTTCGCCAAGAACAAGCAGGACCCAACCGGTCCGTTCGTGTTCCCGGCCTACTCGGCAGTTGAAGTCATCGCCGGCGGTATCGCTGCCGCGAAGAGCGAAGACACCGCCAAAGTGGCCGAGGCCATCCACGCGGGTACCTTCAAGACCCCTACCGGCGATCTGAGCTTCGACGCCAAGGGCGACCTGAAGGACTTCAAGTTCGTGGTCTACGAATGGCACTTCGGTAAACCAAAAACCGAAGTTTCCCCTCAGTAAGCCAGGCGTTACTGGTCAACAAGCCCACTGTGCAAGCAGTGGGCTTTGTTTTACGAGGTTTATGGGCCATGTCACCCGCGATCCGGGCGCTGGCTCACCTGAAAATCTTAAAACCGTCACCAGCGGTTCGCTGGCAAACGCTTTGTGCAACCTGGTCACAGAACAGGGCACCGAGCCGGAAATGACTCCACCAGTGAAATGCGTATCGGGTTTTTAGGAGCGCTGTAATGCCTGAGATCTATCATTTTTTCCAACAGCTGGTTAATGGCCTGACCATTGGCAGCACCTATGCCTTGATAGCCATTGGCTACACAATGGTTTACGGCATCATTGGAATGATCAACTTCGCCCATGGCGAGGTGTACATGATTGGTTCCTACGTGGCCTTCATTGCCCTTGCCGGGCTGGCCATGATGGGGATCCACTCCCTGCCGCTATTGATGACCGCTGCGTTCCTGGCGTCGATCATCGTAACCAGTGCCTATGGCTACAGCATCGAGCGGGTTGCCTACCGCCCCCTGCGGGGCAGCAACCGTTTGATCCCGCTGATTTCCGCGATCGGCATGTCGATTTTCCTGCAGAACACTGTATTGCTGTCCCAGGACTCCAAGGACAAGTCCATTCCCAACCTGATTCCGGGGAGCATCTCCTTCGGCCCGGGTGGCGCACAAGAAGTGCTGATTTCGTACATGCAGATTCTGGTTTTCGTGGTCACCCTGGTGGCCATGCTGGGCCTGACGCTGTTCATCTCCCGCTCCCGTCTGGGGCGCGCCTGCCGGGCCTGCGCCGAAGACATCAAGATGGCCAACCTGCTGGGCATCAACACCAACAACATCATCGCCCTGACCTTCGTCATTGGTGCGGCGCTGGCGGCCGTGGCGGCCGTGTTGCTGAGCATGCAATACGGCGTGATCAACCCCAACGCCGGCTTCCTGGTGGGCCTCAAGGCCTTTACCGCTGCGGTATTGGGCGGCATCGGCAGCATTCCGGGCGCCATGCTCGGCGGGCTGGTGCTGGGTGTGGCCGAAGCCTTTGGCGCCGATATCTTCGGTGACCAGTACAAGGACGTCGTCGCGTTCGGCCTGTTGGTTCTGGTGTTGTTGTTCCGTCCGACCGGCATCCTGGGCCGTCCGGAGGTTGAGAAAGTATGAGCAGATATCTTAAATCGGCGTTTTTCAGCGCCTTGCTGGTGTGGGCCGTGGCCTTCCCGGTACTCGGCCTCAAGCTGAGCATTGTCGGCATCAACCTGGAAGTGCACGGCACCGGGCCTGTGACCCTGACCGTCATCGCCCTGTGTTCGGTGCTGATGTTCCTGCGTGTACTGTTCACCCAGCAGGTCGGTGCCTTGTTCAAGGGCAACCGTGGCCCGTTGGTGTCGCCCAAGGTCAGCCAATTTCTGACCCTGCCGCGCACCCAGCGCTACATCATCATCGGGTTGATCATCGCGGCGCTGATCTGGCCGTTCTTCGGCTCGCGCGGCGCGGTCGACATTGCCACGCTGATCCTGATCTACGTGTTGCTGGGCCTGGGCCTGAACATCGTGGTGGGCCTGGCAGGCCTGCTCGACCTGGGTTATGTGGGCTTCTACGCCGTGGGTGCCTATACCTACGCGCTGCTCTCGCATTACCTGGGCTGGAGCTTCTGGATCTGCCTGCCATTGGCGGGTATGGCGGCGGCCACGTTCGGCTTCCTGCTGGGCTTCCCGGTGCTGCGCCTGCGCGGTGACTACCTGGCCATCGTGACCCTGGGCTTCGGCGAAATCATTCGCCTGTTCCTGCGTAACCTCACCGATATCACCGGTGGCCCCAACGGTATCAGCAGCATTCCCAAGCCGACGTTCTTCGGGCTGTCGTTCGACCGCACCGCCGCCGAAGGCATGCAGACCTTCCACGAGTACTTCGGGATTGCCTACAACCCGGTGAGCAAAGTGGTGTTCCTGTACCTGGTGGCGCTGCTTTTGGCGTTGGCGGCACTGTTCGTGATCAACCGCCTGCTGCGCATGCCCATCGGCCGTGCGTGGGAAGCGCTGCGCGAAGATGAAATCGCCTGCCGTGCCCTGGGCCTGAACCCGACCATCATCAAGCTTTCCGCATTCACCCTGGGCGCTGCATTCGCCGGTTTTGCCGGCAGCTTCTTCGCCGCTCGCCAAGGCCTGGTGACGCCGGAATCGTTCACCTTTATCGAGTCGGCGATCATTCTCGCCATCGTGGTACTGGGTGGCATGGGCTCGCAACTGGGCGTGATCCTGGCGGCCATCGTGATGATCCTGCTGCCGGAAATGATGCGTGAGTTCAGCGAATACCGCATGTTGATGTTCGGCGCCATGATGGTGCTGATGATGATCTGGCGCCCTCAAGGCCTGCTGCCCATGCAACGTCCACACATGGAGCTGCGCAAATGAGCCGCGAGATCCTGAAAGTCGAAAACCTGAGCATGCGCTTCGGCGGTTTGCTGGCGGTCAATGGCGTGGCCCTGACCGTCAAAGAGAAACAAGTGGTAGCACTGATCGGCCCCAACGGCGCCGGCAAGACCACGGTGTTCAATTGCCTTACCGGTTTCTACAAGCCGAGCGGTGGCAGCATCCTGCTGGACGGCCAGCCCATACAGGGCCTGGCCGGCCACGAAATCGCTCGCAAGGGCGTGGTGCGTACCTTCCAGAACGTGCGGTTGTTCAAAGACATGACGGCGGTCGAGAACCTGTTGATCGCCCAGCACCGTCACTTGAACACCAACTTCTTCGCTGGCCTGTTCAAGACCCCGGCGTTCCGCAAGAGCGAACGCGAGGCCATGGAATACGCGGCGTACTGGCTGGACAAGGTCAACCTGACCGAGTTCGCCAACCGCCCGGCAGGCACCCTCGCCTACGGCCAGCAACGTCGCCTGGAAATCGCCCGCTGCATGATGACCCGCCCGCGCATCCTGATGCTCGACGAACCTGCCGCGGGCCTGAACCCCAAGGAAACCGAAGACCTCAAGGCGCTGATCAGTGTGCTGCGTGAGGAAAACAACGCCACGGTGCTGTTGATCGAACACGACATGAAACTGGTCATGAGCATCTCCGACCATATCGTGGTGATCAACCAGGGCACGCCGCTGGCCAACGGGACGCCGGAGCAGATCCGCGACAATCCTGAAGTGATCAAAGCCTACTTGGGGGAAGCGTAAAATGCTGCAATTCGAAAACGTTTCCACTTTCTACGGCAAGATCCAGGCCCTGCACAGCGTCAATGTGGAAGTGCGCCAGGGTGAGATTGTCACCCTGATCGGCGCCAACGGTGCCGGCAAATCGACCTTGCTGATGACCTTGTGCGGTTCGCCGCAAGCCTACAGTGGCAGCATCCGCTACATGGGTGAAGAACTGGTGGGCAAGCACTCCGCCGAGATCATGCGCAAGAGCATTGCGGTGGTACCGGAAGGCCGTCGAGTGTTTTCGCGCCTGACCGTGGAAGAGAACCTGGCCATGGGTGGGTTCTTTACCGACAAGGGCGATTACCAGGAACAAATGGACAAGGTGCTGCACCTGTTCCCCCGCCTCAAGGAACGCTTCAGCCAGCGCGGCGGCACCATGTCCGGCGGCGAGCAGCAAATGCTCGCCATCGGCCGGGCGCTGATGAGCAAGCCCAAGCTGTTGTTGCTGGACGAGCCTTCCCTGGGCCTGGCACCGATCATCATCCAGCAGATCTTCGACATCATCGAACAGCTGCGCAAGGACGGTGTGACGGTGTTTTTGGTGGAGCAGAACGCGAACCAGGCGCTGAAAATCGCTGACCGTGCCTATGTGCTGGAGAATGGCCGGGTGGTGATGCAGGGCACGGGAGAGCAATTGCTGACCGATCCGAAGGTGCGGGAGGCGTACCTCGGCGGCTAAGAAAGAGTGAGTTCAGAGTGGGAGCTGGCTTGTGTGGGAGCTGGCTTGCCTGCGATAGCATCACCCCGGTGTATCTGAAAAACCGAGGCGTTTGCATCGCGGGCAAGCCCGACTCCCACATTTGCTTTGTATAAGTCATTAAACAGGTGTTGTTTGCAGTTTTTTTCGATGGCTTTGTAACGAACTCCCTCCCCCTTTCTCTAGTGGTGCATGCAGGCAATCAAGCCTGCGCATTCAACCACTGCTGGAGACACACCATGACCACCAAACTGTCCGCCGCCACCCTCGTTCTGGCCCTTGGTTCTGCCCTGAGCCTGTCCGCCCTGACCACCACCGCCCACGCGGCCGACGACATGCAGAAATGCTTCGGCGTGGCTGAAGCCGGCAAGAATGACTGCGCCGCGGGCGCCGGTACGTCCTGCGCTGGCACCTCCAAAACCAAAGACCAGGCCAATGCCTGGAAGCTGGTACCCGCCGGCACTTGCACTAAGACCCCAAGCACCACCTCGCCGACCGGTTTTGGCCAGGAAGCGGCCTTCACCGCCAAATCCTGAACCCCGCGCAGCCTGAGTACTGATGATGACGCCTACAGCCCAACACGCGGTCTCACCGGCTCAGGTGCCCGGCCTCCCCTATCGGGCCGGGCTGGGGCTCAAGACCGAGCACTTCAGCGAGGTTCTCGAGACCCGCCCCGACATCGGTTTTTTCGAAGTACACGCCGAAAACTACATGGTGGCCGGCGGCCCGTTTCATCACTACCTGGGGTTGATTCGTGCGCAGTACCCCCTGTCACTGCACGGCGTCGGCCTGTCCATCGGCGGCGAAGCCCCCTTGGATCGCGAGCACCTGGCACGCCTGGCCACGCTGATCGAACGCTATCAACCCCAGTCTTTTTCCGAACACCTGGCCTGGTCCAGCCACGGCCCGGTGTTTCTCAACGACTTGCTGCCCCTGGCCTACGACGCCTGCACCCTGGAGCGGGTATGCGAACACGTGGATCAGGTACAGAGCACGCTCAAGCGGCCGATGCTGTTGGAAAACCCCTCCACTTACCTGCAGTTCCAGCGCTCTACCCTGGACGAAACCGACTTCATCAGCCAGATAGTCCGCCGTACCGGTTGCGGCCTGCTGCTCGACGTCAACAACGTCTACGTGTCCTGCATCAATCATCAGCGCGACCCGCTGACCTACATCGATGCCTTGCCATTGCACGCAGTGGGTGAGATTCATCTGGCCGGTTTTGCCGAAGACACCGACAGCCTGGGCGACCGCCTGCTGATTGATGACCACGGCGCGCCGATCGATAACGCCGTGTGGCAGCTTTACGCACAGGTACTGGCGCGGACCGGAGCGGTGGCGACGCTGATCGAGCGGGATAACCAGGTGCCCGCGTTCAGCGTGTTGCAAGCAGAGGCCCGGCAGGCCGAATGGTATTTGTCGCAGGTGGCCCGATGAGCATTCAGCAAACATTCGCCGAGGCTTTACTGGCCCCGCAAGCAGCCTGCCCCGAGGGCGTGTTCAGCAGCAACGGTGCTGAACCGGCGAGCCGCTTTGCGGTGTATCGAAACAATGTCCATAGCGCTTTGATCAATGCTTTGGCAGCCGCCTACCCGGTGGCGCGGCAACTGGTCGGCGATGAGTTTTTCCGCGCCATGGCCGGCCTGTATGCCCAGGCCCACCCGCCCACCAGCCCCTTGATCAATGAGTACGGCGGCACGTTCGCTGACTTTATCCAGGGTTTCGAACCAGCCTGGAGCGTGCCCTACCTGGCCGATGTCGCCCGGCTGGAACGCTTGAGGGTCCGCGCTTATCACGCGGCGGATTGCCAGGTTCTGGATCAGCACAGCGTACTTCGGCAACTGCAAGGTTGCGCGCAACTGGGGCAACTGCGTGTAGGACTGCATCCGTCACTTGCCACGCTGGAATCTTCCTACGCGGTGGTATCGGTTTGGGCGGCGCACCAGGCCGACGGGGCCATCGCCAGCTTGAACCCCTGGCATGCCCAAGGCGGGCTGGTCTTGCGCCAAGGGTTGGTGGTCAAGGTATTCGCCATCGACCGCGGGTCTGTGACCTTTATCAACCGACTCAACCAAGGCGCAGGGCTGGAAATGGCCATAGCTGATGCCCTGAAAGCCTCTGACGAATTCGACTTGCACCTATGTCTCACGCTGTTGATCAGCCACGACGCCATCACCCATTTGCATCTGCAACCAGAGGTATCGCCATGAACTTTCCCGCTCCCTGCCTGGTAAAACGAACCGTCGCACTGTTTGAAAAAATCCCCTACAGCCTGATCGCCTTTATCGCGCGCTTCTCCATTGCTGCGGTGTTCTGGAAGTCTGGCCAGACCAAGGTCGAAGGCTTTGCCATTGACCTGATCAGCGGCACCTTCCAATGGGGTGAGCCCAAACTCGCCGCCTCGACGCTCTTTTTGTTTCGCAGCGAATACCAATTGCCTCTGCTGTCGCCAGAGGTGGCCGCGCACCTGGCAACCTTTGCCGAGCACTTTTTTCCGGTATTGATTCTGCTGGGGTTCGCCACGCGCTTCTCGGCCCTGGCCTTGATAGGCATGACCTTGACCATCCAGCTGTTCGTCTACCCTGACGCCTACCCCACTCACGGCACCTGGCTTGCGCTGTTATTGTTGTTGCTTGCCAAAGGCCCCGGGTGCCTGTCCATCGACCACCTGATTGCCCGTCGTTATCGCTGAAGCCGATCCAGCGCTTCGCCGCTGCGCTTGAACCAGTCCACCAGGTAGTCGGCCAACACCTGGGTACGCCGAGGCAAACCGCCTTGGTAGGGATGCACCAAGTACATCGGCATGCTGCGTGTCTGATAATCGCGCAGCAGCCAGCGCAATCGGCCGTCAGCCAGCTCCGTGGGTAGAACGTAGGACGGCAGGCGGGCAATACCGGCGCCGACCAACGCTGCTTTTTTCAACAGGTTGTAGTGGTTGGAGGCGAAGGTGCCGCTCACCTTTACCCGCAGCAATTCGTGTTGCTGGTGGTACAACCACTCCTCGCGGCCACTGTAATGACTGTTGAGCAAACAGCTGTGCGCCGCCAGGTCCGCTGGGGTCTGCGGCTCGCCATGCTGTTCCAGATAAGCCGGGCTGGCGCAGGTCATCTCATGCCAGGCCAGCAAAGGTTTAGCCACCAAGCGTTCATGTTCGATGGCGCCCGACCGTACCCCCAAGTCAAAACCATCCCGTGCCAAGTCTCGGTAGTTGTTATTGAGCTCCAGCTCGATCTGCACCTGCGGGTATTGCTTGGAGAACTCCATCAGCAAGCCATCGAAGAAGGTTTCACCCAACGACACTGGAACGGTCATACGCACAGGGCCAGCCAAATCATCTTTGAGCCGCGCCAATGCCTGGCGGGCGCGTTCCACCTGCACCACCAATGCTTGTGCCTGGGGCAGCAACGCCGCGCCGGCAGCAGTCAGGCTCAGCTTGCGCGTGGTGCGGTGCAGCAAAACCACGGCAAACTGCGCTTCCAACTGGCTGATGCGCTTGGACAACTGCCCTTTGCTGCAGCCCAATTGTGCGGCCGCCACGGTGAAACTGCCGGCTTCGATCAGCACGGCGAACGCCGCCAGGTCATCCATTTCGCTCATGGACTGTTTCCATTTGAAAACCAAAGGTTGCCTATTAGCACGTTTATCCAATTAAAAAGCCACACTAGACTGAACGCAAATCCCAACCCCTGTAGGAGCGAGCTTGCTCGCGAAGAACGTCAACGATCACGCGGTAAGCCTGACTACACGCCGGCGACCTTGAGTTTTTCGCGAGCACGCTTGCCCCTGCAGGAAATCAGCCCCAGAGGAACTGCACGATGAAAATCCTATTGATCGGTGCCAGCGGCACCATCGGTTCAGCGGTCAAGGCGGAACTGGCCCAGCGCCACGAAGTGATCAGCATCGGCCGCACCAGCGGTGACTTCCAGGTGGATATCAGCGATAGCGCCTCGATCCGTAAGCTGTTCGAGCAGACCGGTAAGTTCGACGCCCTGATCTGCGCGGCAGGCAGCGTCAACTTCGTGCCCCTGGCAGACATGAACGACAGCGATTTCGAACTGGGCCTGCGTGACAAGCTGATGGGCCAGGTCAACCTGCTGTTGATCGGCCGTGAGTACGCCAACGACGGTGCTTCGTTCACGTTCACCAGCGGCATCCTGAACCGTGATCCGATCCGTACCGGCGCTTCGGCGGCCTTGGTCAACGGTGCTCTGGACGCCTTCGTCAAAGCGGCGGCCATTGAATTGCCTCGCGGCCTGCGTATCAACTCGGTCAGCCCGACGGTACTACTGGAAGCCATGGGCAGCTATGCCCCTTATTTCCGTGGCTACAAACCTGCCCCCGCCGCCGATGTAGCGCTGGCTTACGCCAAAAGCGTCGAGGGCCTACAAACTGGTCAGACCTTTATCGTGGGGTGAGGGTGAGTGCTGTAAGAAACGCCTGAAGCTGGCAAGCGGGCTTGTGATGCACGGCCAGCCTGCGTAACGTGGCGGCACTTGCCTGGAGACCCGATAATGCGCGCCGCCCGTACCCTCGTCCTGTTTGCCTTGCTTCCTGTATTCGCCGCCTGCCAATTGTTCGAAAGCGAGCCGGCCAAGCCATCGACTGTCGGGCTGACCCGTATGCAGGGTGAGTTGACCGCGGTGGACGGCAAACTGCTGTTCCAGCCGTGCGGCGACCAGCGTAGCTACGTGGTCAACGACACCGGCGGCACCAGCGTCCTGCAGGAAGCCGCCTCGCTGGCCGGCCAGCAGGGCAAGCTGTTTGCCGACCTGCGCGGCAAGTTTTCCGGGGTCGCCAGCGGCACCCAGGGTTCAGTGGACCTGCAACAGCTGTATCGCGTCGAACGCTCGGCTTCAGCGTGCTCCGACCCGGACTTCAAGCGCATGATACTGCGGGCCAACGGCCATAAACCCGCCTGGGCAATGAATGTCACGGCCAAGGGTATGGTGCTGGAACGCGAAGGCCATCCACCTTTGGCAGTACCCTACGTCGAGGAACAACTGGGCGACGGCCGCTTCAATCTGATGACTGAAGCTAACAACCAGCACATCGAACTGTGGGTGGCGCCCCAGCGCTGCGTCGACAGTGTGAGCGGCAGCCTGCAACACATGAGCGCCGAGTTGCGCGTGAACGGCCAGGTGCAGCGTGGTTGCGCAGCATTCGGCGGCTCGCGGGACGACTGATTAGGCCCTGTGCTGTTTTAACCTGACGGAAACTTGCCATTGGGGCTTATAATCGCCGGTTTGCAAAACAGCCGGCCTCCTTGCCCGCCGCCTACCGGATCCTGTCATGTTACGAATCACCGAACTCAAGCTGCCCATCGACCATCCCGAAGAAGACCTGCGCACTGCCATCGTGCAGCGCCTGGGCATCGCCAGTGATGACCTGCTCGATTTCACCCTGTTCAAGCGCAGCTACGATGCGCGTAAAAAGACCTCTGAGCTGTGCTTCATCTACACCGTCGACCTGAACGTGAAGGGTGAAGCCGCGCTGCTGCTCAAGTTTGCCGACGACCGCAACGTCAACCCGGCACCGGATGTCAGCTACAAGGTGGTGGGCCAGGCGCCGGAAGGCCTGGCTGAGCGGCCAATCGTGGTGGGCTTCGGTCCCTGCGGGATCTTCGCCGGGCTGCTGCTGGCACAGATGGGCTTCAAGCCGATCATCCTCGAGCGCGGCAAGGAAGTGCGCCAACGCACCAAGGACACCTGGGGCCTGTGGCGCAAAAGCGTGCTCAACCCCGAGTCCAACGTGCAATTCGGTGAAGGCGGCGCAGGCACCTTCTCCGACGGCAAGCTGTACAGCCAGATCAAGGACCCGAAATTCCACGGTCGCAAAGTGCTGCACGAGTTCGTCAAGGCCGGCGCGCCGGAAGAAATTCTCTACGTCAGCAAGCCCCACATCGGCACCTTCCGCCTGACCGGCGTGGTGGAAAACATGCGCGAGCAGATCATCGCCCTGGGCGGTGAAGTACGCTTCGAGCAGCGGGTCACCGACGTGTTGATCGAAGACGGCCAGTTGAACGGCGTGGTCATCGACGGCGGCGAGCAGATCCTCTCCAAGCACGTGATTCTTGCCCTGGGCCACAGCGCCCGGGACACCTTCCGCATGCTCCACGACCGTGGCGTGTACATGGAAGCCAAGCCGTTCTCGGTGGGTTTCCGTATCGAACACCCACAGTCGCTGATCGACGCCGCACGCCTGGGTAAATACGCCGGCCACCCGAAGCTGGGTGCTGCGGACTACAAGCTGGTGCACCACGCCAAGAACGGCCGTTCGGTTTACAGCTTCTGCATGTGCCCGGGCGGCACCGTCGTGGCTGCGACCTCGGAGCCCCATCGCGTCGTGACCAACGGCATGAGCCAATACTCGCGTAACGAGCGCAATGCCAACTCTGGCATCGTGGTAGGCATTACCCCCGAGGTGGATTACCCGGGTGGCCCGCTGGCCGGTATCGAGTTGCAGGAGCGCCTGGAGTCCCACGCCTACATCCTCGGCGGCAGCAACTACGAGGCCCCGGCGCAACTGGTGGGCGACTTCATCGCCGGCAAACCCTCCACCGCGCTGGGCAGTGTGGAGCCGTCCTACAAACCCGGTGTGTCGCTGGGTGACCTGGCCCTGGCCCTGCCGGACTTCGCCATCGAAGCCATCCGCGAAGCCTTGCCGGCGTTTGAGAAACAGATCAAAGGTTACTCGCTGCACGATGCGGTGCTGACCGGCATCGAGACCCGCACCTCATCGCCCTTGCGCATTACCCGCAACGAGTCAATGCAGAGCCTGAACGTCAAAGGCTTGTTCCCGGCCGGAGAAGGCGCGGGGTATGCCGGTGGGATTCTGTCGGCGGGTGTCGACGGGATTCGGATCGCCGAGGCGTTGGCGCGGGATATGCTCGGCATCCACGATTGAAGCTTCGAATTGTAAGCTTCAAGCCACAAGCTAAAAACAGGTATGCATCCTGCTTTTCTTGTAGCTTGGAGCTTACAACTTGGCGCTGCTTGTCAGATATTAGCGCGCAGGATGTTAGCGGGTAGCGCCTCACCGCGCTCGACACTCGCCGCAACCGCCGCGATCAACCCTTCCAGCTCATAGCCCTGCCCCGCCAGCCAAGCTTGATCGTAATAGGTCGTGGCATAGCGCTCACCACCATCGCACAAGATCGCAACGATCGACCCCGACTCCCCCGCCGCTTTCATCTGTTGCGCCGCCATCAGCGCACCGATCAGGTTGGTCCCGCTGGACCCGCCAACCCGTCGTCCCAAATGCTCAGCCAGGTAATGCATGGCCGCCAGGGACAATGCATCCGGTACCTTGACCATGGCGTCAATCACCGCCGGCAGAAACGAGGCCTCCACACGTGGGCGACCAATCCCTTCAATCCGTGAGCCACAGTCCAGGCGCAGGCTGGCGTCACCACTCTGGTAGAAGTCGAAGAACACCGAGCGTTCGGCATCGGCACACAACACCCGGGTGCAATGCTGGCGATAACGCACATAGCGGCCCAGGGTCGCGGTGGTGCCGCCGGTGCCAGGGCTGGAAATCAACCAACTCGGCTCCGGGTGCTGTTCAAAGCGCATCTGCTGGAAGATCGATTCGGCGATGTTGTTGTTCGCCCGCCAGTCGGTGGCACGTTCGGCGTAAGTGAACTGGTCCATGAAGTGACCACCGCTTTCCTGGGCCAGGCGTTCGGATTCGGCGTAGATCTGCGTCGGGTCCTGGACCAGATGGCTCTTGCCCCCATAGAAGGCAATCTGGGCGATCTTCTCTTGGGACGTGGTAGCGGGCATGACGGCAATGAACGGCAAGCCGAGCAAGCGCGCGAAGTAGGCTTCCGAGATCGCGGTGGAGCCGCTGGACGCTTCAATAACGGGGGCGCCAGGCTTGAGCCAACCATTGCACAGCGCATACAGGAACAACGAGCGCGCCAGCCGGTGTTTCAGGCTGCCGGTGGGGTGGCTGGACTCATCCTTGAAGTACAACTCGATGCCTGGCAAACCCGGTAATGGCAGCGGGATCAGGTGGGTATCGGCGCTCCGCTGGAAGTCCGCTTCAATGATACGAATGGCTTCGCGGGCCCAGGTACGGTGGTCGCTCATGGTGGCTTCTCTAAAGGTTTTCAGCGGTGATCTTAGGATGTTTCCCACGCTTCACACAGATACAGTGACGACGCAATTGGACACACAATTGCTAGTCTTTAACCCACCGATGTTCCGGCCAACCACTTATAACAAATAAGAATATAACTTTTGTTTTAACAACTAACGGTACGGGTTAGGGTACCCACCTATTGAACCTGGATTGGAGAGCATCCCTTGCCTCTGCGTAGCACTTTCACCCGTTTCTTCCAGCTGGAAGCCGCCAGTGGTCTGTTGTTGATCGCCGCTGCCGCTTTGGCGCTGATTATCAACAACTCACCGTTGTCGCACCTGTACAACGCCTTTCTCGACACGCCGGTGGTGGCTCAGGTTGGCGCGTTGAAAATCGCCAAGCCGGCGCTGCTTTGGATCAACGATGGCCTGATGGCCCTGTTTTTCCTGCTGATCGGCCTGGAGGTCAAGCGTGAGCTGCTGGATGGTCACCTGTCCAAGCCTTCGCAAGTGGTGCTGCCTGGCGCAGCGGCCATCGGCGGCATGGTTGTGCCGGCGCTGATCTACTGGGCGCTTAACAAGGACAACCCGGCCGCCCTGGCCGGCTGGGCGATCCCCATGGCCACCGACATTGCCTTTGCGCTGGGCGTTCTGGCCCTGCTGGGCAAGCGCGTACCAGTGTCGCTGAAGCTGTTCCTGATGACCCTGGCGATCATTGATGACCTTGGCGCCATCATCGTCATTGCCTTGTTCTATTCCGCTGACTTGTCCACGGCATCCCTGGCGGGCGCGGGGGCGTGCTTGATTGCGCTGATTGCGATGAACCGCCTGGGCGTGATCAAGCTGGGGCCGTATATGATCATCGGCCTGATCCTGTGGGTGTGCGTGCTCAAGAGCGGTGTGCATGCGACCTTGGCGGGTGTAACCCTGGCGTTCTGCATTCCACTGCGCACCAAGAATGCCGAAACCTCACCGCTGCTGAGCCTGGAACATGCCCTGCACCCCTGGGTGGCCTACGCCATCCTGCCGCTGTTCGCGTTCGCCAATGCCGGTGTGTCACTCACCGGTGTCAGCCTGGAGAGCTTCACCCACTCCGTGCCCATGGGCATCGCCGCGGGCCTGTTGATCGGCAAGACAGTCGGTGTGTTCGGTCTCACCTGGCTGGCGATCAAGACCGGCATCGCCTCACTGCCCAGCGGCGCCAGTTGGGGCCAGGTACTGGGCGTGGCGATCCTGTGCGGGATCGGCTTCACCATGAGCCTGTTTGTCGGCTCCCTGGCGTTTGTGCCGGGCGCCAGTGAGTTTGCCGGTGAAGATCGCATGGGGATTCTGACCGGGTCGATCCTGGCGGCCTTCATCGGGTATGCGGTGACGGCGATGGCAAGTCGCAAGAAAGCGGCCGTTGAATGATTGAAGTCAGTCAGTTGTAGGAGCGAGCTTGCTTGCGAAAAACTTAGAGGCGCCGCGTTCATTCATTGAGCACGCGTTATCGTTAACGTTTTTCGCGAGCAAGCTCGCTCCTACAAAAAAAACCCCCAACCGGTCACCCGGTTGGGGGTTTTTCTTCGCCTGTAGCTCAAGGCTTAGCGAGTAACGCGGCTGGTACCGTCGACGGTCATTATGCGTACGCGGTCACCAATGCGGAAGATTTCATTTTCCTGCACGGCTTGTACGTAGGCACGCATGCTGCCGTCGTCTTCGCGCACGGTGATTTCCACGCCCTGCGTACGGGTCAGGCCTTCTTCGGTGGCCGAGCCCAGCAGGCCGCCCGCAACTGCGCCGATCACAGCAGTAACGATGCTGCCACGGCCGCCACCGATGGCGCTGCCGCCAACGCCGCCGATGACTGCGCCCGCGGCGCCGCCGATTGGGGTCTTGGTGCCTTCGATCTTCACCGGACGCAGGGATTCGATGGTGCCCATGCGAACGGTCTGTACACGACGCGCCTCATCACGAGAGTACGAGTCGCCGGTCAGACTCGAGGCGCAGCCACCCAACAGCAACGACAGGGTGGTAAAGCAGGCAACTAGTAAAACGGACTTACGCATAGCATCAACTCCAAAGGACAGGTATTCATTAAACGCTGTGGCTTGGCGCGTGTCACGGCGCACCAGGCAGAAACTTGCTTTCATTCAGCCTGAGTACAGACTGCCAGCACCAGAGAACTCGACGAACGGTAACCAAGCCAGGGTACGGAACCATGCCATAACCGGCTCGATCAGTGTAGCCGCACAGCCGAAAGCGTCCGAAGTCTCTTGAACAGAGACTTCGACGCAACGGTGTTGATTCAGGTGGAATGACGAAAGGTGACGCTCAGGGCGCCAGGCGCTCGCGGCACCATTGGCCGTCTTGCAAGCGGTAGTTGAGGCGATCATGCAGGCGGCTGGCGCGGCCTTGCCAGAACTCGATGCGCTCAGGCAGTAAACGGTACCCTCCCCAATGCTCGGGGCAATCGGGCTGGGTATCGCTGAAACGCTCTTCAGTGGCCTTGAGCAGCGCCTGCAGCTCTTCGCGATCACGAATGACTTTGCTCTGCGGAGAGGCCCAGGCGCCCAGGCGGCTGCCCAATGGGCGCACCTGATAATAAGCATCCGACTCTGCAGGCGTGACCTTGGCCACGCGCCCTTCAATGCGTACCTGGCGCTCCAGGGTTGGCCAGAAGAAGGTCATGGCCGCAAACGGCCGCGCCGCGAGTTGTTCACCCTTGGCGCTCTGATAGTTGGTGAAGAAGGTAAAGCCCTGTGCATCCAGGCCCTTGAGCAGCAGGATGCGGCAGTGCGGGCGACCGTCCTGATCCACTGTCGCCAGCGTCATGGCATTGGCCTCCACTGGCGGCTGTTCGGTTTTCACCGCATCAGCAAACCATTGGTGGAACAACGCAAACGGCTCATCCGGGGCCTGGGCCTCGCTCAAACCGTCCCGTGTGTAGTCACGGCGCATATCGGCCAGTGCCTGGGTCATGCGGCTTTATCCTTGTGGTTCAACAGCTCAGTTCTTCGCCTGATCGTTCGAAGCGGGTGCCGCCTTGGCTTTTGCCGTGGCAGGTTTCTTCGCAGCCGGCTTGGCCGCAGCCTTTTTAGCCGCTGGCTTGGCCGCCGCTTTCTTGGCCGTGGCCTTTTTGGCAGGCGCTTTGGCCGCAGGTGCTGGCGCAGGCACATTCTGCACCGCGACCATTTCGGCTACGGGCGGGGTCTTGCCGGAGTTGTACTTGCTCAGCAGTGCCAACATCGTTGTACGCTGAGTGAACATGATTTCCATGCGACGGTTCAGCGCACGCCCCTGATTGCTGTCGTTGGCGGCACGCGGCATAAGGTCGCCCATGCCACGCAGCATCAAGCGATCCTGTTTCAGACCACTCAGGCTGAAAATCGAGGCAATGGACTGCGCACGTTCCTTGCTCAACGCCTGGCTGGCCGGGGCGCTGCCCGTGGCATCAACGTGGCCCAGCACCAGTACGGCGGTCTTCGGGTCAGCTTCAACGGCCTTGGCTACCCGCGTGAACGGGCCCAGGGTCACCGGCAGCAACATGGCCGGACGCTTCGGGTTGTAGGAGCCGTCTACCGGGGCAATCACCACCAGGGTGTTGTCACGGCGCTCCAGTTGCAGGTTGCTGTCCTTGATGGCAGCACGCAGGCGTGGTTCGTATTCGTCCAGCCAGGCTTGGGTGATCTTCGGGTCAGGCATTTGTACATTGGTCACATCGACCTTGGCCAATGGCTTTGGCTTGCTTTCGAACGGCCACCACCAGCGCGGCTCGCTGTCGGTCTTGGCGACGACAGGTGCGGCGTCCGAGGCCGGGGTTGCCGCCTTGAGGTCGGCTTTCAGGTCGGCCTTGGCGTCGGCGGCTTTGTCTTCGGCACTCTTGGTGGAAAACGGCCACCAGCTGTAACCGGTGTCGGCTTTGGCAGCCGGGGCAGCGGCAGCAGCGGTGACAGGCTCAACAGGCTTGGCACCGGCGGCCGGCTTGGCGTCGGGTTTGGCATCCGGCTTGGCGTCGGTCTGGGCCACTGGATCCTTGGTCGCCGTTTTGTCAGATCCAAATGACCACCAATGCCCACCTTCGGCATCATTTTGTGGAGTTTGTGCACAACCCGTAATAGTGAGGCACAGCGCCAGTGCCAAAGACTTGTTCGATAACATGAGATATCCACAAAATGAGAAAAAACCAGAGGGTCGCAGGACCCGTTAAACAGACGCTAAAAGAACATTCAAGTTACAACATGTCGTTCAGCATCTTTTTTATACTTGCCTTTGTAACAAAAAATTGTGAAACAGCAAGGGGTTTATAGACAACCGGCCAATATTCCGACCAACTTCTGTGCCCGCGGGTCCATAAGTACGTAGGGACCCAGGGTATTAGTCACAAAACCGAAGGCTACATCATGTTCAGGGTCGGCAAACCCGACTGAGCCCCCTGCCCCGGGATGCCCGAATGCACGTGGTCCGAGGCCGAACGTGGCATTGGGCAACTGCGGTTGATCCAACATGCAGCCCAGGCCGAAGCGGGTTTGGGTCAATAAGGTTTTATCCAGCCCGATACTGTGCTCGCGGGTCAATTGTTCGAGCATGTCGCTTTCCAGCAAACTACCGTCCAACAAACCACTATAAAACCCGGCCAGGCTGCGCGCATTACCGTGGCCATTCGCCGCAGGCTGCTGCATGCGTCGCCATTCGGGCTTATTAGTGCTGGTCAGAATAGACGGTGGGTTGGCAAAAGCACGGGTAGTCATCGCCGCCGGCTCGCGCATCATTACTTGAAGTAACCGTTGCGCGGCTTCATCCCCCATATTGCCTTTGCTGCGCGCTATATGAGCGACGCGATAAAACTCTTCATCCGCCAGGCCTACATGGAAGTCCAACCCCAATGGCCGTGCCACCCGCGCCACGATCGACTCCCCCGGCCCGCGCCCGTCGGCGCGACGCAACAGTTCGCCAACCAGCCAGCCGTAGGTGATCGCCTCATAGCCGTGGCCCTGGCCCGGTGTCCACCACGGGGCTTCTGCCGCCAGGGTATCGACCATCAATTGCCAGTCGTACAAGGCTTCGGTGGGCAGCATTTCGCGGATGGCCGGCAGCCCGGCCTGGTGGCAGAGCAACTGGCGCAGCGTGATCGCTTCCTTGCCAGCAGCGGCAAACTCCGGCCAGTACTCGGCTACCGGCGCATCGAGCTTGAGCTTGCCTTCGGCCACCAGTTGCAGGGCAGTCACTGCCGCGAAGGTCTTGGTGCAGGAGAACAGGTTGACGATGGTATCGCTGTGCCAGGCCTCGGCACCGTCCTTGTCGGCAGTCCCAGCCCACAGGTCGACGACGGTTTGCCCGCCGATCTGGATGCACAGCCCGGCACCACGCTCCTGAGGATCATCGAACAGGGCGGCGAAGGCTTCGCGCACCGCTTCGAACTGCAGCTCGTAATGACCCTGAATCTGCACCTAAGTCCCCTCGGAAAACACCATGAAAAGTGGTCGCCATTCTTTCAGCCATTGTAGGTTTTGTGAACCCGTCAACGATGAATCAATGACCGTTTCCAGCGTGTCCACCGGCATGCCCAGCGCCCTGCCCCGCGCCTTTGCCGTCGCGCCCCGGCTTGCCGGCGTCACTTTCACGCATCGCTTGGGTGGCCTTGGCTTTTTGCGCCTCACGGCCCAACTGGTCGAGCGCGGCCAGGTTGCTCTTGCGCACCGTCTCGACAAAGCCTTGGAAGGGTACATCGGTGATGCCGACCAGGCCGAAATGGCCGTTTTCACCATCCAGCAGACGCCCGGTTACCGGCTGGTCCAGGTATTGGAACCAATGCACCCCGACAATCGACGGCTCGGCCACTGCCTGCTTGAGGAAGGTGGAGTACGCCGCGCCGCGGTCCTCTTCGCGAGCCAGTTGCGTCACGCCGCCCCAGAACGGGCCGCGGTCGGCGGAGCCAAAGTTGAATTCGGTGATCAGTACCGGTTTGTCCAGCGCACGCAGGGCGGCGAAGTCGTAACCGTCCTGGGGTTTCAAGGTGTACATGTTGAAGCTCAGCACGTCGCAATACTGCGCGCACGAAGCGACGGCCTCGGGCGTGCTCACCGCAAAACGGCCGCCTAGCAACAGCTGGTTGGGTGCGTGCCACTTCAGCGAGTCGGAAATGGTCTTGAAGTAAGCATCGGCGAAGGTCTTCTGGAAATACTTGAAGTCGGCTTCGATTTCCGGGTGTTCAGGGCTGGGCATCGGCGGCTCGAAGCCTGGGTCTTCCATCAGTTCCCAACCAGCCAGTTGAATACCCCAGGCTTTGGAAAGGCCCTCTTCATTGCGATATTTATCGCGCAGTTGCTTGAGGAAGGCGCGCTTGGCCGGCACGTCGGTGGTCATGCGCAGGGTGCCGTACGCCAGGGCGTAGCGAGATTTTGCATCCTCGCCAGGACCGGCCCAGGCCAGTTCGTTGTCGGCAAAGAAACCGATCAGCCAAGGATCGTCACGGTGATCGCGTGCGGCAATAGCCACTGCGCGCTCGGTGGCCATGGCAAAGCGCGGGTCGAACGGATCGGGCATGCCGCCCCACCAGTCGGTGCCGGTGCTGATGCTGGCATAGTCACCGACAATCGACAGCGGCAAGGTGTACGGCACGCGGTCGGCAGTAGCCAGGTCCGGATCGCTCCAGTTGCCGACGGTGTTGAAGCCCCAGGCTTGCAGGCGATCGAGGGTATGGGTCACCCAGCGTGGCTGGTCCAACGCGTCACCGCCGTAAGTGCGCTGCAAGTTGGCCCCATAGAAATCGTACCAACGCCCCGAGCCAAAACCGCGGCCTTCACCGGCGCCGTTGCCGGTGCGGCTGTCGTCGCTGCCGTAGTACTTGTCAAAGGGTTCGCCGGCCTTGGGCAGCGCCGCGAACATCCACTCGCGCCCCGCCACGTAGGTCTGGCTGTTGTCCGGCGCCACGGTGTTCACCCCCAGCGAGTAGAACGGATGCCCCTGCGGCGTCACCAGGTACCAGCGGCCGTCGCGCTTCTGGGTGCGGAAAAAACCGCTGGCATCGAAGGCCGGGCCCTTCTTCCAGCCACCGTATTGATCCAGGGAGGACTTGTCCCGCTCGGCCAGCCAGGTCTTGAGCTGCTGTTTTTCCTTGGCGGCCGATGCCTTGAGTTGCTCGTCACTGCTGACCCTCTCCGGCCAGCGTGCGCGGTTGGATTGGCCATAGGCATCCACCAGTTCAGTGTAGGCAGCCTTCAATACCGGCTCGCTGTCCTGCACGCCAAAGCGCTCCAGCAGGATACTTTGAGCGGCATTGGGCTTGAGCATCGACAGGGTCACCGAGACGACCTGGCTGCGGTCGATTTCTCCGGCGCTGGCGGCCAGCAACACCCGCTGGCCATCCACGGTCATCGGCATCGGCGGGCCGGCCTTCATGCCCTGGCTCAGCGGTGAGTTGGCTTGCAGCGGGACGAGCAGCGTCTGGGCCGGGCCGGCAGGCAGGTCGATGCGGCTGACGAGCGTCTTGCCGTCGGCGCTCTGCACCTTGACGTAAAGGGTCAGTGCCCAGTTCATCGCGCTCTGGATACGCAGGCTCATGGCGCTCGATTGCGACCAGTCCCACGTCCCCGTCTGCGGGCTGAGCACCAGGCTCGGCTCGGCCGCTGGGTTGAAGGTGATGCGGCGCAGCACCTCGCCTTCGGGCGTTTGTTCGGCATTGTATTGCGGCAGGCTGGCGTCCTGGGTCGCCACCTTGACCACATCGGCAGGCCGGACGAAGTTGAACAGCGTTTGTTGCCCCTCGGGCGCCGCCATCAACGGCGCAGCGAACAGCAGGGCAAAAAGAGCGGGCAGCGTGCGAATCATACGAACAAGGTTCTCCCAAACGGCCGATGACTGGCCTGATGATAGTGATGAGATAGACCACAGAGTGGGCGAATCCGCCCACGGTGGCTTAAGAAATTTCGCGCCTGAACGGCGGCAATGCATTGAGGATCGCCTTGCCATAGCGCTGGGTAACCAGGCGACGGTCGAGCAAGGTGATGGTGCCGCGGTCTTCTTCGGTACGCAGCAGACGCCCGCAGGCCTGCACCAGCTTCAGTGAAGCATCCGGCACCGAGATTTCCATGAACGGGTTGCCGCCCCGGGCTTCGATCCATTCGGCCAGTGCGGCCTCGACCGGGTCATCCGGCACCGAGAACGGGATTTTGGCGATCACCACGTGTTCGCAGTAGGCACCGGGCAAGTCCACGCCTTCGGCAAAGCTGGCCAGGCCGAACAACACACTGGAATCCCCACCGTCGACCCGCGCCTTGTGCTTGTTCAGGGTTTCCTGCTTGGACAGGTTGCCCTGGATAAACACCTGCTTGCGCCAGTCGCGGTCGAGGCCGTCGAACACGTCCTGCATCTGTTTGCGCGACGAGAACAGCACCAGGGTGCCGCGGGAGCCTTCCACCAACGACGGCAGATCGCGAATGATCGCCGCCGTGTGTGCCGCAGCGTCCCGTGGGTCGGCCTTGAGGTCTGGCACCCGCAGCACGCCGGCGTCAGCGTGATGAAACGGGCTGGGCACCACGGCGGTAACGGCCTTTTTCGGCAGGCCGGCGCGCATGCGGAAGCGGTCAAAGGTGCCCAGGGCCGTCAGCGTGGCCGAGGTTACCAGGCAGCCGTAGGCGACGTTCCACAGGTTGCGGCGCAGCATTTCAGCGGCGAGGATCGGACTGGCGTTGACCTCGATATCGAACAGCGCACCGCTTTCCGACAACGTCAGCCAACGGGCCATGGGCGGGTTGTCTTCCGGGTCTTCGACGGTGAAGGCGGTCCACAGCTCCCAATTGCCTTGGGAACGAGACAGCAGGCTGCCGAACAAGGGGTACCACTCTTCGGCCTGGTTGCTGGCGATGCCGATATTGACCTCGCCATCCATGCCTTCCTTGAGCAAGTCCGTCAGGCGCGTGAACAGGTCGGTGAGGCGTGAAAAGCCTTTCTTCAGCTCGATGCCCATTTCGCGCATGTGCTCGGGAATCATCCCGCCGACAAAACGGTGACGCGGGCGCTCTCGGCCTTCGACGTCTTCACCGGGCTTGAAGTCCGCCACCTGCTCGCAGGCGCTGAACATGAACTGCTGCTGGGTCTTGATCTCGCGCGCCAGCTCCGGCACTTGCTCGATCAACTTGCCCAGGTCGCCGGGCAACGGGTGCTGGGCCAGTAACTTGGTGAGGTTCTTGGCAGTGGTTTCCAGCCAGTCGGCCGTGGAGCGCAAGCGGGTGTAATGGGCGAAATGGCCAATGGCCTTGTCTGGCAGGTGGTGGCCTTCGTCGAACACATAGAGGGTGTCGCGTGGGTCGGGCAGTACCGCACCGCCACCCAGGGCCAAGTCAGCCAATACCATATCGTGGTTGGTGACGATGACATCTACCTTGCCCATGCCTTCGCGCGCCTTGTAGAAGGCGCACTGGCCGAAGTTGGGGCAATGGCGGTTGGTGCATTGGCTGTGGTCGGTGGTCAGGCGCGCCCAGTCTGAATCTTCCAGGGCGGTGGGCCAACTGTCGCGGTCGCCGTCCCATTTGTTGCCGGCCAGCTTCTCGATCATGCTGGTAAACAGCTTCTGGCTGGCCTCATCCACCTCGATCTTGAAGCCTTCTTCTTCGAACAAGGAGGCAGTGGCGGTTTGGGCGTGGCCTTCCTGCAGCAATACGTCGAGCTTGGACAGGCACATATAGCGGCCACGGCCCTTGGCCAGGGCGAAGGTAAAGCTCAAGCCGCTGTTGCGCATCAGGTCGGGCAAGTCTTTGTAGACAATCTGCTCTTGCAGCGCGACGGTAGCGGTGGCAATCACCAATCGCTTGCCAGCAGCCTTGGCCGTAGGGATCGCGGCCAGGCTGTAGGCCACGGTCTTGCCGGTACCGGTACCGGCCTCGACGGCCACTACCGCAGGCTCACCCTCGCGGCGGCCTTCGTCGTCGGTGTCGATATCCCCGAGGACTTTTGCCACTTCGGCGATCATCAGGCGTTGGCCGTAGCGCGGTTTCAAGCTCTTGGCTTCGAGAAAACGCGAATAGGCGCCCTGGATCGTGGTTTTGAGTTCAGTGCTGATCATGGATAGTCGGGCGCAAAAAACGCTGGATAAATTTTCAGTGGTTCGGATCGGCCGCTATCATACCCCGCTAATTAATCCCGCGCAGAACGGAGTACCACAATGACCGCGTTTAGCCTCGCTTATACCCTGCATGTACTGGCCGCCTTGATCTGGGTCGGCGGCATGTTTTTCGCCTGGATGATCCTGCGCCCCGCCGCCATGGCGGCGCTTGAGGGCCCTGCCCGGCTCAAGCTGTGGGCAAATGTGTTTCAACGTTTTTTTGTGTGGGTGTGGGTGGCGGTGGTGCTTTTACCGATCAGCGGCATCGGTTTGCTGCAACTGCGCTTCAGTGGGTTTGAGACCGCGCCGCGTTATGTGCAGGTGATGATGGGGTTGTATCTGGTGATGACGGCGTTGTTTATCCGAATCCAGGCCTTGAAGTTCCCGGAGCTGAAGGCAGCGGTGGCGGCTGAGGATTGGCCGGCGGGCGCGGCTGCGCTGGGGCAGATTCGCAGGTTGGTGGGGATTAATTTGATCGTGGGGTTGGTGGTGGTGGCGGTGGCTTCGGCTCGGCCGATGTTCTGAGCTGTTGGCTTGCCCTAACGCGTGTAGGAGCGAGCTTGCTCGCGAAAAACTCACAGACGCCGCGTTTATTCAGGAAGCACGCGTTATCGTTGACGTTTTTCGCGAGCAAGCTGGCTCCTACAGCCGCTGGATAGTCACAGACCCCGCAGGCCCAGCCGGCCCCGGTTGCCCCTCCAACCCTGGTCGGCCCTTTTCGCCGCCGTCCGCGCGGTACACCAGGCAGCCCTTGGACTGCCCGCCCTTGCCGGGTTTACCTGCAACACCCGCCAGACCTCCAGCCCCGCCATCGACCCAGACCTTGATCTGTTCGGCCGGGAATTCCTGTGGCAACTCCAGGCGTACCTGGGCGCCCGCTGCCCCTGGCCGGCCATCGCCGCCGTTATCGCCATTAAAGCCGCGCCCGGCTGAACCCCAGGTGCAACCCGGGTCCACGCCGTTGGCACCGTCCAGGCCCGCATATCCTTGGGCTCCAGCGCCACCACGGGCATCCACCGACAGCGCTTCGGCAGTCAGCGAGTTAATGCGCAAGGTCAGATCACGTCCAGCCTTGGCGGGTTTTTCGTGGGTGCCGGGGGCGCCCCGTGAGGTGATCTGGCTACCGTGCTCCAACTGCGCCTCGCGTACCTGCATTTGCAAGGCGGTATTGCCAGGCACAATGGTGATGCGTGCGTCGCGCCCCAAGTGCAGCTCATCCACCGTGACCTGGCTGATGGTGGCCGGAATCAGCAAGGTGCCGTAGTCCGCCACGTCCAGGCGCTCGAGCTGCAACACGCTGGTACTGCTGGGCAAGCGCATCAACGAGTTGGTTTCGACACTGACACTCTGGGCCAGGGCAACGGGGCTGACCAACAGGGCCAACAGAAAAACCTTACGCATCATGGGGCTCCTGAGTGTTTTCAAATTTTTCTTTGAGCGCACAGTAACGACTTCTACCGGCGATTTGCCAGTGAAGGATCAAAAAACTTCAATTCCACCTCGGTGGGTATCGACCGCCGCGCTCTAGGCCCACGCGCCCAGCCGCGCTAGTCTCTACGGTCTTGATGCGAGGATCTGCAATGACCGCTGGAATTTCTGCCCGTACGCCCCAACAAGCCTTGGCGGCCCTGCTGGACCTTCACAGGCCAAAACGCCTGTTGTTAGTGGGCGCCAGCCAATTTCCGGCGCTGGATGCCTTCCGGGCTGCGCACGCGGATACCGAGGTGTTCTATGCCTCGCCAGGGCCGTTGCCGGAAGACCTCGCGGTGCAGCGCTTTGACCTCGCGCTGGTGGTCGACTGCCTGGAGCACCTGTCCAAACCCCAGGGCCTGACCCTGCTCGGAGGCATCCGTAACCTCAACGCCAGCCGCATTGCCGTGCTGGTCGACCTGGGTGCCTGCGACTGGAAGGACACCGACTTTTTCTCCCTGGCCCTGCAAGCCGGCGAACGCTTCCAACGCGATGATCAGGTGCTGACGCTGTTTACCTATGATCTGCTTGACTATAAACAGGTGCCGGACTGGCTCAACGCCCGCTTCTGGGCCAACCCGGAAAACTTCGGAAAGTATTGGTGGTAACCCGATGAGTACATCCATTTGCCCGTGCGGCAGCGGCAATCTGCTGGATGCCTGCTGCGGCCATTATCACGCCGGCCACCCGGCCCCCTGCGCCAGCGCGTTGATGCGCTCGCGCTACAGCGCCTATGTGCTGGGCCTGGTCGATTACCTGGTCGCCACTACGCTGCCTGCGCAACAGGCCGGCCTGGACCGCGACGCCATTGCCGCCTGGAGTGCCCAGAGCACCTGGCTGGGCCTGGAGGTGGAAAGCTCAGAGGTATTCGGCGGCCAGCCTGAGCACGCCTTTGTCACCTTTACCGCGCGCTGGCATGACGCTGCCGGTGAACATAGTCACCGCGAGCAGTCTTCTTTCGTACAGAATGAAGGGCGCTGGTACTTCATCGACCCTACGGTAGAAGTGAAGGCAGGACGTAACGATGCCTGTTTGTGTGGCAGCGGGCAGAAATTCAAGAAGTGCTGTTCCAGCTACTTCTAATCACTCGACGGGGATAGCGCCATGCTTCGGATGTATAGCTTGATGCTGGCGTTGACCCTGGCCCTGACCGGCTGCGCGTCCTGGTTCGAAGACGACGCGCCGCCCCCCCACGTTTCCCTGGTCAAGGTCGAAGTGGTGCGGGCCAAGCTGCTGGAACAGAAATTCAAGCTGTACTTTCGCGTGGACAACCGCGACGACGCCGACCTGACCGTGCGCGGCCTGGTCTACAAGGTCAGCCTGGGCAATCTGGTGTTGACCGAAGGCGAGTCCAACGAGTGGCTGACCGTACCGCCACGCGGTCATAAATTCTTCAAGGTCTCGGTGCGCACCAACCTCTGGCCACAGGTGCGTGAGGTGGTGCAGATGCTGAAAAATCCCGACCGGCCCGTGCCTTATCGTTTAGAGGGCGAACTGAAAACCGGATTATTCATCGGTAATGACGTGCAGGTGGCACACAATGGCGAGATAATCCCCGGCGATTTTATTCCGGAGCAACATCGATGACACAGCAACCCCATGTCCATGGTCCTGACTGCAACCACGATCACGACCACCATGATCATGATCACGACCACGGCCATGTCCACGGCCCGAACTGCGGCCACGCTCATCAAGAGCCGGTGCGCAATGCGTTGAAGGACGTAGGCCGCAACGATCCTTGCCCGTGCGGCAGCGAAAAGAAATTCAAGAAGTGCCACGGTGCTTAAACCGCACGGGTAGGAGCGAGCTTGCTCGCGAAAAACGTCAACGATAGCGCGCGTTTTCTGAGTAAACGCGGCGCCTATGGGTTTCTCGCGAGCAAGCTCGCTCCTACAAAACCTTAAGCCACCTCGATTGGTGGCTGTTTCAAGTTCTCACGCAATTGCCAAAACTCCCGCTTGCGTCGTTTCGCCGCGCTCACTAACGTAGCGCCTTTACTGACGCTACCCCCCCGCAGGAGCTTTGCCATGGCCTCGCCAGCCCTCTTACATTTTCTTCCCCGGTTCGGCGTTGCCGCGGCAGTGGTCAGTGCCTTGGGCCTGGCCGGTTGCCAGCTCCAGAACACCCAGGACACCCTGCCGCCCGTTGCTGGCGTGCAGCCAATCAAGGGCCTGGCACAGAATGTGTCGGTGCGCCGCAATGCCCAAGGCATGCCGCTGATCGAAAGCAACACCTTCCACGACGCACTGTTCAGCCTCGGTTACGTGCACGCCAGCGACCGCATCACCCAGATGGTCACCCTGCGCCTGCTGGCCCAGGGCCGCCTGGCGGAAATGTCGGGGCCGCAAGTGCTGGACGTCGACCGTTTCATGCGGGCGGTCAACCTCAAGAAAAGCGCTGGCGAGTTGTATAGCGCCTCATCGCCGCGCCTCAAACGCTTCTTTGAAGTGTATGCCCGAGGCGTCAACGCCTACCTGTTCCGTTATCGCGACAAGTTGCCGACGGACCTGGCCCAGAGCGGCTACAAGCCCGAGTACTGGAAGCCGGAAGATTCGGCGCTGCTGTTCTGCCTGCTCAATTTCAGCCAGTCGAGCAACTTGCAGGAGGAGCTTTCGTCCCTGGTGCTGGCGCAGAAGGTCGGCGTCGATAAACTGGCCTGGCTCACCCCAAGCGCACCGGACGAACCCGTCCCGCTGGCCGAAGCCGACAAGCTCAAAGGCGTCAACCTGAACCAGATCACCGGCCTCGCCGGGCTGGAGACGGTGGGCCAGCAATTGCGCGACCTCAATGCCCTGGGCGTCACCACCTCAAGCAACTGGGCCATTGGCCCACAACGCAGCCGCAGCGGCAAAAGCCTGTTGGCCAACGATATCGCCGCGCAGCCACAAGCACCGTCGCCGTGGAACTACGTGCAGATTCGTGCGCCCAAATACCAGGCCGTCGGTGCTTCGATTGCCGGCCTGCCGACCCTGCTGGCGGGTTTCAACGGCAAAGTGGCGTGGAGCATGAGCGCGGTCAAGGGCGACACCCAGGACCTGTTCCTGGAGAAGGTCAAACGCCAGGGCAGTGCGCTGTACTACGAGAACAACGGCAAATGGCTGCCGGCCGGCGTGCGCAACGAAACCTTCTTCATCAAGGGCCAGCGCTCGATTCGCGAAGTGGTGTACGAAACCCGCCACGGCGCTCTGCTCAACAGCAGCCAGGCGCTCACCAGCGGTCTTGGCCTGGCCTTGCAAACCGCCGACTTCAAGGACGACAAGAGCCTGGATGCGTTCTTCGACCTGTCCCGCGCACAAAACGCCGGCAAGGCCTCGGATGCTACCCGCGAGATTCGCGCCATCGCCCTGAACATGATCTTCGCCGACGCCAGCAACATCGGCTGGCAGGTCACCGGCCGTTTCCCCAACCGCCGCGAAGGCGAAGGCCTGTTGCCATCGCCGGGCTGGGACACGCGCTTTGACTGGGACGGCTACGCCGACGCGATGCTGCACCCGTACGATCAGGACCCGGCCCAAGGCTGGATCGGCACCGCCAACCAGCGTACCGCTCCGCGTGGCTACGGCATGCAACTGTCCAACGCCTGGGATGCACCGGAGCGCAGCGAGCGCCTGGCGCAACTGGCCAACGCCGGCAAGCATGACAGCCGCAGCCTGATCGCCATGCAATACGACCAGACCACCCTCTTCGCCGCCAAGCTCAAGAACATGTTCCAGGCACCCGGCATGGCCCAGCCGCTCAAGCAGGCCATCGAGGCCCTGCCGACAGCGGAACGTGCCAAGGCCCGCGAAGCACTGGAGCGCCTGATGACCTTCGATGGTCGGCTGGCAACCACCTCGGCTGACGCGGCAATCTACGAACTGTTCCTGCAGGAAAGCGCCCGGCAGATCTTCCTCGACAAACTCGGCCCGGAAAACAGCGCCAGTTGGAAAGCCTTCGTCAGCAACGCCAGCCTGTCCTACTCGGCCATCGCCGACCACCTGCTGGGCCGTGAAGACAGCCCATTCTGGGATGACACGCGTACACCGCAAATAGAAGACAAACCCGCGATCCTGGCTCGCACCCTGGCCGCCGCCATCACCACTGGCGACAGCCAATTGGGCGCCGACCACAAGGCCTGGCAGTGGGGCAAACTGCACAGCACCACATGGAAAAACACCAGCGGCCAGGTCCTCCGCGGCCCCTTTGCCAGCGGTGGCGACCACAACACCTTGAACCCGGCGCCGTATAGCTGGGGCCAGGATTTCAACGCGACCCAGGTGTCGGCGCTGCGCATGATCATCGACTTCGGCCAAGTGGAACCGATGATGGGCCAGGGCGGCATCGGCCAATCCGGCAACCCGGCCAGCCCCAACTATGTCAATGGCATCGACCCGTCGCTGAAGGCGCAATACCTGAGCTTTCCGATGCAGCCGCAGAACTTTGAAAAGGTGTATGGCAAGACAAGGTTGACCCTGACGCCTGGTAAGTAACCGGGCTTCCCTGACGAAACTGGATAACGCTGTGGGAGCTGGCTTGCCTCAATACCAGTCAGTTAAGGGCTTTTTGTAGGAGCGAGCTTGCTCGCGAAAAACTCACAGGCGCCGCTTTCATTCAGCAAGCACGCGTTATCGTTGACGATTTTCGCGAGCAAGCTCGCTCCTACAGTCGGCGATGACCGCTTGACTGACTGGCATTGTGGCTTGCCTGCGATAGCAGCCGACGGTAACCACGATGCGAAGCGAGCCGCTCTTGATCTTGCTCTTGATCTGCTTTTGATCTTGATCTTAGGCGCCCCGTCAAACCACGCTGGCCGGAATTCGACAGTGATTTGGGGGGTAAACCGGCAGGGATGCCGGTTTAGCCGCCCCGCGCCATGGATGGCGCGTGGCGGCGGCCCCCCAAATCACTGGCGAATTACGGGCACACCGAGTCCAAGCGAGGTGCCGAGTGGTGGGGCAAGAGCCTTTTTGGTTACTTTTGGGGCTCTTTTCCAAAAGTGACCCGCTGTAAAAGCGGAACCCTAAGTGGCCGTTACCGCAGAAATGGATATGTACACAGATAACAGCTTCGGCTGTCAGGCCGCCATCGCAGGCAAGCCAGCTCCCACAGTTGGATCGTCGGGTGTCAGGTAGATAGGTGTCGGCTTTCAGACCGTCATCGCAGGCAAGCCAACTCCCACATTTGTACTACCTGCATTCAGATAGAACTTCTGCACCCAGCCCCGCCTCATAACTAACAAGCCCACCGCCCCGGCAACCCCATGGACCTTGTCATCGCCCGCCCCGAAGGCCTCTACTGCCCTGCCGGTGATTTTTATATCGACCCCTGGCGTCCAGTGGAACGTGCGGTCATCACCCACGCCCACGGCGACCACGCCCGCACCGGCAATCAACACTACCTGGCCGCCGCCCCCGGCGAAGGTATCCTGCGCTGGCGCCTGGGCCAGGACATCAACCTGCAAACCCTGGCCTACGGTGAACGGTTGGTGCATCACGGCGTGACTTTGAGTTTCCATCCCGCCGGGCATGTACTGGGCTCGGCCCAGGTACGCCTGGAATACCAGGGCGAGGTCTGGGTGGCGTCCGGCGACTACAAGGTCGAACCCGATGGTACCTGCGCGCCCTTCGAACCGGTGCGTTGCCACACCTTTATCACCGAATCCACCTTCGGCCTGCCGATTTACCGCTGGCAGCCCCAGGCGCAGATTTTTGCCGGGATCAATGACTGGTGGCAGGCCAATATCGCCAGCGGCAAAGCCAGCGTGTTGTTCTGCTACTCCTTCGGCAAGGCCCAACGCATCCTCCATGGGCTGGACGCCAGCATCGGCCCGATCCTCAGCCACGGCGCGGTCGAACCGTTGAACCGGGTGTACCGCGAAGCGGGCATCTACATCCCCGAGACGCTGTATGCCGGCGACTTCAAAAAGACCGACCCACTGCTGCGCCAAGCCCTGATCATCGCCCCGCCCTCCGCTGGAGGCAGTACCTGGATGCGCCGCTTTGGCGACTACAGCGACGCCTTCGCCAGCGGCTGGATGCGCCTGCGCGGTACCAGACGGCGGCGCGGCGTGGACCGTGGCTTCGTGCTCTCGGACCACGCCGACTGGCCGGGCCTGTTATGGGCCATCGAACAAACCGGGGCACAACGGGTGATGGTCACCCATGGCTCGGTCGGTGTGTTGGTACGCCACCTGCGGGAAAAGGGCTTGGATGCCCAAGGCTTCAGCACCGAATACGGCGATGACGAAGAAGAGGCCACGGCATGAAAGCCTTCGCTGAGCTGTACGCCAACCTCGACGCCACCACTTCCAGCAATGCCAAGCTCGCCGCCCTGCAAGCCTACTTTCTGCAGGCGCCGCCAGCAGATGCCGCTTGGGCCGTTTACTTTCTTAGCGGCGGGAGGCCACGACAGCTGGTGCCGACGCGCCTGCTACGGGACATGGCCACCGAAGCGGCAGGTATCGAACCCTGGCTGTTCGAAGAGAGCTACCAGTCCGTAGGTGACTTGGCCGAGACCATCTCACTGCTCCTGCCAGAATCCACCTACACATCCGAAGACGGCCTGGCCGTGTGGCTGGAAGAAAAATTGCTGCCCCTGCGCGGTCTGCCACCCTTGGACCTTGCAGACCGGCTGCCGGCGCTGTGGGCGCAACTGGACCAACCGAGCCTGATGGTGTGCATCAAATTGATCACCGGCAGCTTCCGGGTCGGGGTATCCAAACTGCTGGTGACCCGCGCCCTCGCCGCCATGGCCGATCTCGACAGCAAACGCGTGGCGCAGCGGCTAGTGGGCTACACCGATTTGTCGAACCGTCCCACAGCCGAGGGCTATCTCAAGCTGATCGCCGCCGAATCGTCCGACGAACACGCGCAACGTGGCGGGCAACCCTATCCGTTTTTTCTGGCTCACGGGCTGGCGCAACCGGTGGAGCAATTCGACACGCTGCTCGGTTCACCCGCCGATTGGCAGGTGGAATGGAAGTTTGATGGCATTCGCGCACAACTGGTCAAGCGCGAGGGACGCCTGTGGGTCTGGTCTCGCGGTGAAGAGTTGCTGACTGAACGCTTCCCCGAACTCCATAGCCTGGTCAGTGGCCTGCCCGACGGTACGGTGATCGATGGCGAAATCGTGGTGTGGAAAGACTCGGTGCAACCCTTCGCGCTGCTGCAACAGCGCATTGGCCGCAAGACCCTGAGTAAAAAAGTCCTTGAGGATGCGCCAGTGGCGGTGCTCGCCTACGACTTGCTGGAGTATCAGGGCGACGACTGGCGCAACCACATCCAGGCCGAACGTCGCCCCCAATTGGAACAGGTGATCGCTACGTGCAACCAACCGGTGTTATTGCCTTCGCCCTTGCTGGAAGGCAAAACCTGGGCAGCCTTGGCCGAGCAGCGCGAAGCCTCTCGCAGCCTGGGCGTGGAAGGCATGATGCTCAAGGATCGCAACGGCCTCTACGGCGTGGGCCGCACCAAAGACATGGGCCTGTGGTGGAAGTGGAAGGTCGACCCCTTCAGCGTCGACGCCGTGTTGATCTACGCCCAGCGCGGCCATGGCCGGCGCGCCAGCCTCTACAGCGACTACACCTTCGCGGTATGGGACGGCCCACCGGGAAGCGAGCGCACCCTGGTGCCGTTCGCCAAGGCGTATTCCGGGCTTACCGACGAGGAAATGCGCAAGGTCGACGCCATTGTGCGCAAAACCACGGTGGAGAAGTTCGGCCCGGTCAGCAGCGTGACGCCCAGCATGGTGTTTGAGTTGGGTTTTGAAGGGATTGCCCTGTCCAAGCGGCACAAGAGCGGGATTGCGGTGCGGTTTCCGCGGATGCTGCGCTGGCGCCAGGACAAGGCGGTGGATGAAGCGGACAACCTGGCCACGCTACAAGACTTGCTGACTTGACATAGCCCGCTCCCACATGCCTGGTCTACCTTTGACCCGAAATAGTGCGCTCATTTGCTGACGCCCATTTTTGGGCGCCGCCTACACTTGGAACTGCCTTATCCCACCGTTTAAAAAGCCCATCCGGAACTATGGTGCAGAAATTGCTACTTGTGATGGGTCTGACACCGTTCAGTAACAGTCCTAATCGCGCCACAAGCGCTTATCTTGGTTTTCAGGGATTACCTAATGAAAAAAGCATTGCTGACCCTTTCTGCACTGGCTCTGTGCATGGCTGCTGGTGTTGCTACGGCCAAGGAATACAAGGAATTGCGTTTTGGTGTCGACCCTTCCTACGCACCGTTCGAATCCAAGGCCGCCGACGGCAGCCTGGTGGGCTTCGATATCGACCTGGGCAATGCGATCTGCGCGGAGCTGAAGGTCAAGTGCAAGTGGGTCGAAAGTGACTTCGACGGTATGATCCCGGGCCTGAAAGCCAATAAATTCGATGGCGTGATTTCGTCGATGACCGTGACCCCCGTGCGCGAGAAGGCGATCGACTTCTCCTCCGAGCTGTTCTCCGGCCCGACTTCGCTGGTGTTCAAGAAAGGGGCTGGCTATTCGACGCCAGAATCTCTCAAGGGCAAATCCGTGGGTTACGAGCAAGGCACCATCCAGGAAGCCTACGCCAAGGCCGTACTGGATAAAGCCGGGGTGACCACCAAGGCTTACGCCAACCAGGACCAGGTGTACGCCGACCTGACCTCCGGGCGCCTCGACGCTTCCGTGCAGGACATGCTCCAAGCCGAATTGGGCTTTCTCAAGTCGCCAGCCGGTGCTGGCTATGAAGTGAGCGCCGCTATCGACGACCCGCTGCTGCCATCGAAAACCGCTATCGGTATCAAAAAAGGTAACACTGAACTCAAGGCGCTTTTGGATAAAGGTATCAAAGCGTTACACGATGATGGCACCTACGCCACTATCCAGAAGAAACACTTTGGCGATCTGAACCTGTACAGCGGCAAATAATGCCTGGGGCGCCCTACTTCGGGTGGGGCGCTTTTTTATCGCCATAGGTCCTGATTTATGTTCGAAGATCTGTTGCAAACCCTCGGGCTGAGCGCATTCAGCTTGAAGGGTTTCGGCCCGCTGTTGCTGCAAGGCACCTGGATGACCATCAAGTTGTCGGTGCTGTCCCTGGCCGTCAGCGTATTGCTGGGCCTGCTCGGCGCCAGCGCCAAACTGTCCAGCCTGGCCATTGTGCGTATCCCCGCCCAGCTCTATACCACTCTGATTCGCGGTGTGCCGGACCTGGTGCTGATGCTGTTGATTTTCTACAGCCTGCAAACCTGGCTCAGTGGCTTTACCGACTTTATGGAATGGGAATACATCGAGATCGACCCGTTCAGCGCCGGGGTGATCACCCTGGGCTTTATCTACGGTGCGTATTTCACCGAAACCTTTCGCGGTGCGATCCTCGCCGTGCCCCGCGGCCAACTCGAAGCCGCCACCGCTTACGGGCTCAAGCGCGGGCAGCGGTTTCGCTACGTGACCTTCCCGCAGATGATGCGCTTTGCGCTGCCGGGCATCGGCAATAACTGGATGGTGATGCTCAAGGCCACCGCACTGGTGTCGATCATCGGCCTCGCAGACTTGGTAAAAGCCGCCCAGGACGCTGGCAAGAGCACCTATCAACTGTTTTATTTCCTGGTGCTGGCGGCGCTGATCTACCTGTTGATCACCAGCGCCTCCAACTTTGTCTTGCGCCGACTTGAACGTCGCTACTCCGCAGGCGCCCGGGAGGCAGTGCGATGATTGAGCTATTGCAGGAATACTGGCGCCCTTTTCTTTACAGCGACGGCCAGCACATCACCGGCCTGGCCATGACCTTGTGGCTGCTCAGCGCCTCATTGGTCATCGGTTTTCTGGTGTCGATTCCACTGTCCATCGCCCGCGTTTCGCGCAAGCGCATGGTGCGTTGGCCCGTGCAGTTCTACACCTACCTGTTTCGTGGCACTCCGCTCTATATCCAATTGCTGATCTGCTACACCGGCATCTACAGCCTTGCCGCCGTACGAGCACAACCGGTGCTGGATGCGTTCTTTCGCGACGCGATGAACTGCACCCTGCTCGCCTTCGCCCTCAACACTTGCGCCTACACCACGGAGATTTTCGCCGGGGCAATCCGCAGCATGGCCCACGGCGAAGTCGAGGCGGCCAAGGCTTACGGCCTCAGTGGCTGGAAGCTGTACGCCTACGTGATCATGCCTTCCGCGTTGCGACGCTCGTTGCCCTACTACAGCAACGAAGTGATCCTGATGCTGCATTCGACCACCGTGGCCTTTACCGCGACGATCCCGGACATCCTCAAAGTGGCGCGGGATGCCAACTCTGCCACCTTCATGACCTTCCAGTCATTTGGCATTGCCGCACTGATCTACCTGACGGTGACCTTTGCCCTGGTCGGCCTGTTTCGCCTGGCGGAACGTCGTTGGCTGGCCTTTCTCGGGCCGAGTCACTAAGGAGCTTGCATGCACCATCAGCTACATGACCTGATCGCACCGGTGCCCGGCACGGCGCGGCAGATCCACAGTTTTCACTTCGGCCCGCAGCAGCCCGAAGGCAAGGTGTACATCCAGTCCTCCCTGCATGCCGATGAATTGCCAGGCATGCTGGTGGCCTGGCATTTAAAGGCGCGCCTGGCAGAACTTGAAGCGACCGGGCGCTTGCGCAGCGAAATCGTGCTGGTGCCCGTCGCCAACCCGGTGGGCCTGGAACAGGTATTGATGGATATCCCCTTGGGCCGCTACGAACTGGAAAGCGGGCAGAACTTCAATCGCCTGTTCGTCGACCTCAGCGAAGACGTGGGTAACCAGGTCGAAGACCTGCTGGGCGATGATCCCCAGCGCAATGCCCAATTGATCCGCAGCGCACTGTCCCGCGCCCTGGCCGCGCACACCGCCCAGACCCAGTTGCACTCCCAACGCCTGGTGCTGCAACGCCTGGCCTGTGATGCCGACGTGGTGCTGGACCTGCATTGCGACTTCGAAGCCGTGGCGCACCTGTACACCACGCCCGAAGCCTGGCCACAGGTAGAACCGTTGGCGCGCTACCTGGGCTCGGAGGCCAACTTGTTGGCCACCGATTCCGGTGGGCAGTCTTTTGACGAGTGTTTCACCCTGGTGTGGTGGCAGTTGCAGCAACGCTTCGGCGAACGCTACCCGATCCCCATGGGCAGCTTGTCGGTGACCGTCGAGCTGCGTGGCCAGGGCGATGTCAACCACGGCCTCGCCGCGCTGGACTGCCAGGCCATCATTGATTATTTGATCCACTTCGGCGCCATTCGCGGCAATGCAGCCCCCTTGCCTGCCCTGGCCTACCCGGCTACGCCGTTGGCGGCGGTGGAGCCAGTGACCACTGCAGTGGGTGGCTTGCTCGTGTTCAGCGCCCTGCCGGGGGAATACCTGGAGGCGGGGCAATTGGTCGCTGAAATCATCGATCCCATTACAGACCGCGTGACGCCTGTGCACTGCCAGCACGCCGGGCTGCTTTACGCCCGTTCGCTACGCCGCATGGCCACGGCCGGCATGGTGATCTGCCATGTCGCCGGCACACAGGCCTACCGCAGCGGTTATCTACTTTCGCCTTGAGGATGCATGCCACATGTACAAACTGACCGTTGAAGGCCTGCACAAAAGCTATGGCGACAATCAAGTGCTCAAAGGTGTGTCGCTCAAGGCCAAGACCGGTGATGTGATCAGCCTGATCGGCGCCAGTGGCTCAGGCAAGAGTACCTTCCTGCGCTGTATCAACTTTTTGGAAACCCCCAACGATGGCGCCATGACCCTGGACGGCCAGGCGATCCGCATGGTCAGCGACCGCCATGGCATGCGCGTGGCCGACGACGCCGAGTTGCAACGCTTGCGCACACGGCTGGCGATGGTGTTCCAGCACTTCAACTTGTGGAGCCACATGAGCGTGCTGGAAAACATCACCATGGCCCCGCGCCGCGTGCTGGGTTGCAGTAAAAAGGACGCCGAAGACCGTGCCCGCCGCTACCTGGACAAAGTCGGGCTGCCGGCGCGCGTGGCTGATCAATACCCGGCGTTCCTCTCCGGCGGCCAGCAGCAGCGTGTCGCCATCGCCCGCGCCCTGGCCATGGAGCCGGAGGTGATGCTGTTCGATGAACCCACGTCGGCGCTGGACCCGGAGTTGGTGGGCGAAGTTTTGAAGGTGATCCAGGGCCTGGCCGAGGAAGGCCGCACCATGATTATGGTGACCCACGAGATGAGCTTTGCGCGCAAGGTTTCAAGCCAGGTGCTGTTCCTGCACCAGGGCCTGGTGGAGGAGCAGGGCTTGCCGGAGGATGTGCTGGGCAATCCGAAAAGCGAGCGCCTGCAACAATTTTTGAGCGGCAACTTGAAGTAGGCGCGAGCTTGCTGTGGCGAGGGAGCTTGCTCCCGCTGGGGCGCGAAGCGGCCCCCGCTCTTTGCTCAAAAAGACTGGGACTGCTACGCAGTCCAGCGGGAGCATGCTCCCTCGCCACAGGGCAGCGCTTCTGCTTGACTGAATGGCATTAGGCAGTTGAACGTCGGCGCTGCCTACGGGGTCTTTGAACTAACCCCTCCAGAGCGTCCGCTGCCGCATGGCAAAAACCCACGATTTCGCCAAGCAATGGTTTGCCACCCAAGGCTGGAAGCCATTCGCCTTTCAGAAAGAGGTATGGGCCGCGGTCAAGGCCGGCCAGTCGGGGTTACTGCATGCCAGCACCGGGGCGGGTAAAACCTATGCCTTGTGGTTTGCCGCACTCAACCGTTTCGCCATTACCCGCCCGCCCGCCACAGGCAAACGCAAACCACCTGCCGAGCCGCTGACCGTCCTATGGATCACGCCGATGCGCGCCCTGGCCGCCGACTCCGCACGATCCCTGCAAGCACCGCTGGAGGCCTTGCAGATTCCCTGGAGCGTGGGCCTGCGGACCGGTGACACCAGCAGCAGCGAACGCGCGCGCCAGACCCGTCGCCAACCCACCGCTCTGGTCACCACTCCGGAAAGCCTGACCCTGATGCTGGCCCGTGCCGACAGTGAAACCAGCCTCGCGCACCTGCGCATGGTCATCGTGGATGAATGGCACGAACTGATCGGCAATAAGCGCGGCGTGCAGTTGCAACTGGCACTGGCACGCTTGCGGCGCTGGCATCCTGAGTTGATGGTGTGGGGTATTTCCGCGACGCTGGGTAATCAGGCCCACGCTTTGGAGGTACTGGTTCCACAGGGCGGCGGCATGAATGTACAGGGGCAAACGGCCAAGGCACTGAAAGTCGACACCTTGCTGCCGCCCGTCACCGAGCGCTTTCCCTGGGCCGGGCATATCGGCTTGAAGATGTTGCCGCAAGTGGTCGCCGAGGTAGAGGCCAGCAGCAGTTGCCTGGTATTTACCAACACCCGGGCCCAATCGGAAATCTGGTATCAGGCGATTCTCGACGCCCGACCGGACTGGGCCGGATTAATTGCACTGCACCACGGCTCGCTATCGCGGGAGACCCGGGACTGGGTGGAGCGAGCGTTGAAAGACGGGCAACTCAAGGCGGTGGTGTGCACGTCCAGCCTGGACCTGGGCGTGGACTTCCTGCCGGTGGAACGGGTGCTGCAAATAGGCTCCGCCAAGGGTGTCGCGCGGCTGATGCAACGCGCCGGACGTTCCGGCCACGCGCCAGGGCGGCCCTCACGGGTAACGTTGGTGCCAACCCACAGCCTGGAGCTGGTGGAAGCCGCAGCCGCCCAGGATGCGATCGCCCAACGGCGCATCGAAGCGCGGGAATCACCTTACAAGCCGCTGGATGTGCTGGTACAACACCTGGTCAGCATGGCCTTGGGCGGCGGGTTTACTCCGGCGGCACTGTTGGACGAAGTGCGCGGCGCCTGGGCCTATCGCGACCTCACCGAAGCGGATTGGGCCTGGGCCCTGGGGTTTGTGCGCCATGGTGGCCTGTCACTCACCGCTTATCCGGATTACCGCCGGGTGGAGCCCGATGAGCACGGCATCTGGCGTGTTCCGGATGCCCGCCTGGCACGCCGCCACCGCATGAGCGTCGGCACCATCGTCAGTGATGCCAGTATCCAGCTCAAGTTCTGGAGCAAGGGCGGCGGCGGCAAGAACCTGGGCAGTGTCGAGGAAGGGTTTATTGCAAGGCTCAAGCCGGGGGATGGGTTTCTGTTCGCCGGGCGCTTGCTGGAACTGGTGCGTGTGGAAAACATGACCGCCTATGTGCGCCGCAGCAACGCGAAAAAAGCCGCCGTGCCACGCTGGAATGGCGGGCGCATGCCCCTTTCCAACGAACTGGCCCAGGCGGTGGTCGAGCGTTTTGATACCGCCGCGCATGGGCACTTCGACGGCCCAGAGATGAAGGCGGTGCAACCGTTGCTGCACACCCAATTGCGCTGGTCCGGGCTGCCGACCCGCGAGCATTTGCTGGCTGAAACCCTGCGGTCGCGGGAGGGCTGGCACTTGTTTTTGTATCCGTTCGCTGGCCGCCAAGTACACCTGGGCTTGGCCAGTTTGCTGGCGTGGCGGGTCAGCCAGCAGCAGCCGCTGACCTTTTCGATTGCGGTGAATGATTATGGCCTGGAGCTGTTGAGCGCCACCGAGGTGCAGTGGCCCCAATTGTTGAATACTCGGTTGCTGAGCCCCCAAGGCCTGCTGGCTGACGTAATTGCCAGCCTCAATGCCGGGGAACTGGCCCTGCGCCGCTTTCGCGAGATTGCGCGAATCGCCGGGCTGGTATTTGCCGGCTATCCCGGCGCGCCAAAAAGTACGCGACAAGTGCAGGCTTCCAGTGGTTTGTTCTTTGAAGTGTTCAAGCAATATGACCCACAAAATCTGCTGCTGGCCCAGGCCGGGGAAGAAGTGCTGCGGGACGAGCTAGATATTCGCCGACTGGAACAGACGCTGAATCATCTGTCGACATTGAAGCTAGACCTGCACAGGATCCAGCGGCCCACGCCCCTGGCCTTTCCGCTGCTGGTAGAACGGATGCGCGAAAGCATGAGCTCGGAAAAACTCTCGGAGCGCATCGCGCGGATGGTCAAGGACCTGGAAAAAGTCGCCGATAAAGGGCAAGGCTGATGCATTACCCACTGACGGTTGAAGGCGAAGAACTCTGGCTATTGCCGGACAAGGCCGTGTATTGGCCCGCACGCCGATGCCTGCTGATTGCCGATGCGCATTTTGGCAAGGCTTCGGCCTATCGCAGCCTGGGACAACCGGTGCCACAGGGCACGACTACGGCCAACCTGGAACGCCTGGACAGGCTCGTATCGGCCCTACCGTGCGCGCAGTTGATCTTTCTCGGTGATTTCCTCCACGGTCCCGGCTCTCACGCCAGCGGCACCCTGAACGCAATCAGGGCCTGGCGTGAGCGCAATCGCACATTGGCCTTGACCTTGATTCGCGGCAATCACGACAAAAGCGCCGGCGACCCACCGTTGGATCTGGGCATCGAGGTGATCCCCGAGCCCCTGCTGATGGGCCCTTTCGCCTTGCAACATGAGCCAGACGCCCACGCCAGCCATCATGTACTGGCGGGGCATGTACATCCGGTGTACCACCTGCGCGGCAAAGGGCGCCAGCGGCTACGCCTGCCATGCTTCCAGATCGGCACTCAGGTTAGCCTGCTGCCGGCCTTCGGCGCGTTTACAGGGGGTTATGCCGTGGAGCAGGCCCAGGACCAGCGAATCTTTGTGATTGGCGATCATCAGGTCTGGCCGATTCAATGAATCGACACAGGCCTGCTCAGGTATCAGGCAACGGGTGCGGGTGGCGGCTCGTCCGGTAAGGTCGGCTCACCCGGCTCGGTAGGCTGCGGGTAATCAGGTTCGGGTTGACCTGGGATGCCCCCCGCGTGCGCGGGGTTGGCCATCAAGGACCAGGCCAGAACACCAATCTGGTTGGGTTCAAGCCGGGCGAGTTCTGCGCTGATTCGCGGGTCGATCTTCATAGGGTACTCCTCAAGTATGGCCCGGCGCGTTTCACACGCGCCGAAGCAGTACACCTAGATAGAGTCACTTTCTGCAGACAAATTCCCTTTACCCGTAGGCGCTTTCGATCAAGCGCGTGGGAGAGTGACGCCGCGTTGGCCCTGATACTTGCCCGCACGGTCTTTGTAGGACACTTCACAGGCCTCATCGGACTGCAGGAACAGCATCTGTGCCACGCCTTCGTTGGCGTAGATTTTCGCCGGCAAGGTGGTGGTGTTGGAGAATTCCAGGGTGACGTGGCCTTCCCACTCAGGCTCAAGCGGCGTGACATTGACGATAATGCCGCAGCGGGCATAGGTGCTTTTACCCAGGCAGATGGTCAGCACGTCGCGAGGAATACGGAAGAACTCCACGGTGCGCGCCAGGGCGAAGGAGTTGGGCGGGATGATGCACACGTCGCTCTTGACGTCGACGAAGCTCTTTTCGTCGAAGTTCTTAGGATCGACGATCGCCGAATTGATGTTGGTGAACACCTTGAATTCATCGGCGCAACGCACGTCGTAGCCATAGCTGGAAACGCCGTACGAAATCACGCGCTCGTCGCCTTCGCCACGAATCTGGCGTTCGACGAACGGCTCGATCATGCCGTGTTCCTGCGCCATGCGGCGAATCCACTTGTCCGATTTGATGCTCATGGCGGTGTCCTGAATAGCGAGGCGAAAAAAATCTGTGGGCCATCTTACCGGGGCCGGCGTTGGGGTTCAAAGGCCGCACCGGTTTTCTTGATCAATGCACTGCCAGCTATAAGCCGCAGCCAGCGTGGCCGGGGCCCGGGTGCCCGGCGCCAATGACTGTAAATACCACCGCCAGTCACGAAATTAGAGAAACCTTCGGAAATACCATTGGCACGTTCCTGAAAAAGGGTTAAGGTGGCGCCACTGTGCTGCTTGTGTCACTGAGAATCTCTACACGATATGTTGAATTTCGATCCAACCATCTCCAAGAATTTTTCCTGCTCTTTGCACTCAGTCTCGGCCAGGGCTTTTCCTGAGTCGCAGTTAACTTTGTCCAAGGAGATACACCATGTCTAATCGCCAAACTGGTACCGTTAAGTGGTTCAACGATGAAAAAGGCTTCGGCTTCATCACTCCACAATCCGGTGACGACCTGTTCGTTCACTTCAAAGCTATCCAATCCGACGGCTTCAAAAGCCTGAAAGAAGGCCAACAGGTTTCTTTCATCGCTACCCGCGGTCAGAAAGGCATGCAAGCTGAAGAAGTTCAAGTTATCTAACTTGTACTGACTTAGTCGAAAAAACCCCGCCCTTAAAAGCGGGGTTTTTTTATGCCTGAATTTTGGCTGCTCGTTCCCACGCTCCGCGTGGTAATGCTTTTTGTGACGCTCTGCATCACCCCTGCATGCCCACGCAAAGCGTGGAACGATCAGCACACCGATGTAATGACGGACACAAAAAAATGTGGGAGCGCAGCTGTATGTGGGAGCTGGCTTGCCTGCGATGCTATCGACTCGGTGTACTAGCTATACCGAGTTGATGCTATCGCAGGCAAGCCAGCTCCCACACAAGCCGGCTCCCACATTTTTGTCTTGTGTCGTTTATTGGAACAACGACTCACTCGACAAGCCATTCTTCTCCAGGATCTCGCGCAAGCGCTTGAGGCCCTCTACCTGGATCTGCCGCACCCGCTCACGGGTCAGGCCGATCTCCAGGCCTACATCCTCCAGGGTGCTGCTCTCATGGCCGCGCAGGCCGAAGCGGCGAATCACCACTTCACGCTGCTTGTCCGTGAGCTCTGAGAGCCACTGGTCAATACTTTGGGAAAGATCATCGTCTTGCAGCAGCTCGCAAGGGTCTGTCGGACGATCATCGGTCAGGGTGTCCAGCAGGGTCTTATCCGAATCCGGCCCCAGCGAGACATCGACCGAAGAGACACGCTCGTTAAGGCCCAGCATGCGCTTGACCTCCCCTACCGGTTTTTCCAGGAGGTTGGCGATCTCTTCAGGCGAAGGTTCATGATCGAGTTTTTGCGTCAGCTCACGCGCCGCCCGCAGGTAGACGTTGAGCTCCTTGACCACATGGATCGGCAACCGGATCGTGCGGGTCTGATTCATGATCGCCCGTTCGATGGTCTGGCGAATCCACCAGGTGGCATAGGTGGAGAAACGGAAGCCCCGCTCAGGGTCGAACTTCTCCACAGCCCGGATCAAGCCCAGGTTACCCTCCTCGATCAGGTCCAACAGGGAAAGCCCACGATTGACGTAGCGTCGGGCGATCTTCACCACCAGGCGCAGGTTGCTTTCAATCATGCGCTTACGCCCAGCCGGATCGCCCTTCTGCGACAGACGCGCAAAATGGACTTCTTCTTCGGGGGTCAACAGAGGGGAAAAGCCGATTTCATTGAGGTACAGCTGGGTCGCATCGAGCGCCCGGGTGTAATCAACGTACTTGTGCTGCTTCAACGCAGCAGCATTTTTGGATTTGGTGCGAACTGAAGGTGGTGATACCCCTTCATTATCTGACATCGTTTCCAAATCGATGCCGGTCTCCATAAGGAGAACCTCATCGTCGATGTCAAACTCCGGCACTTCTTTACTGAGAGCCATTGTTATAGTCCTTTGGTGAGTTCGACCTCAAGCTCAAGCGACGCCTCTATCCTTGGCAACGCTGGAGCCTGTTCCTTCTACGTGAGGGAACAGGCTGTGCAACACATCAACGACGGGGCAGGAATTGCAGCGGATCTACAGGCTTCCCTTGGCGGCGAATCTCAAAGTGCAGTTTCACCCGGTCTGTGCCCGTTGACCCCATTTCGGCAATCGTCTGTCCGACCTTGACCTGCTGCCCCTCCCGAACCAACAACCTGCGGTTATGACCGTAGGCACTGACGTAGGTATCGCTGTGTTTGATGATGACCAGCTCGCCGTAGCCCCGCAAACCACTCCCGGCGTACACCACTGTCCCATCAGACGCAGCTAAAACAGGCTGTCCCAAATCCCCGGCGATATCAATGCCTTTATTCAAACTACCGTTTGAAGAGAATTTTCCAATCAACACTCCGTTTGAAGGCCATCCCCATCCGGTCGGCGCAGGCCCGGCAGGTGGCAACGGCGCGGGTGCCGGCTTGCTCGCAACCGTAGGCGTGGCGCTGCCTGCAGGTCGAGTGATGATGGTGGTCTTGCTCGAGGACGATGGCGAAGAACCCGACTTTGTCACAACTGCCGTAGGTGCAGAACCTGAGCGACCATCGAAACGAATGGTTTGCCCGGGATGGATCGTATACGGCACAGGAATGTTGTTACGGGCGGCCAACGCCTTGTAGTCCCAGCCATAACGGAAGGCAATCGAGAACAGTGTGTCGCCTTTGCGCACCACGTATTGGCCGGTGGTGACCGTAGGTCTCTGGGGGGTTGCGCTGGCACGGTCAACGACCCGCGCACCGCCGGATGGCGTGCTCGAGCAGGCTGCCAATAAGGAACTCAAGACAAGGCCAAGCACCAGTCGCTGAAAGCTTGTTTTACTCATTCGCTGCGCAGGACCTGTGAGACTCACCCGCCGCTCCCTTTGTGGTGGCTGAACGTTAACGCCTGTATCAGGCTTGAAATATGACGCAAGTATAACTGGGCATTGGCTTTTTACTGGCACCTGACTGAAAGGAAAAATTCATCATGTTTAATCGTGGCTGCCAGGCATGTTGATTCAATGGACCCCGCCGTAAGACACATCCGCGCTTACAGAATTCACTGCCTGCGAATAAATGATCAGGCCAGCGGGCCGTTGAGCAAGGGTACGAACCGCACGGCACCGAGTACATGCCGGGAAAAACCTTCGTCCTCACGGATAATAAGCATCAACTGTTGCACTTCGCCGGAGCCCACCGGGATGACCAGCCGCCCGCCAGGCGCCAATTGATCCAGCAAGGCTTGCGGCACATCGGTGGCCACGGCGGTGACGATGATACCGTTGTAGGGCGCCAGCGCCGGCCAGCCCTCCCAACCATCGCCCCAGCGGAATACCACGTTGCGCAGGTTCAGCTCCACCAGACGCTCTTTGGCCCGGTCCTGTAGCACCTTGATGCGCTCGACCGAAAACACCCGCTCTACCAATTGCGACAGCACGGCCGTCTGGTAGCCGGAGCCGGTACCAATCTCCAGCACCTTGTCCAACGGCCCCGCCGCCAGCAATAGCTCGCTCATACGCGCAACCATATAGGGCTGAGAAATGGTCTGGTTGTGGCCGATGGGCAACGCTGTGTCTTCATAGGCGCGATGCGCCAGCGCCTCATCGACAAACAGGTGCCGCGGCGTGCGCCGGATCACTTCCAGCACCTGCGCGTTGGACAAGCCTTCTTCATACAGACGCTGGATCAACCGCTCCCGGGTGCGCTGGGAGGTCATCCCGATGCCACGGCGCAACAGGTCGTCTTGTTCACGAGCCATCAACGCAGTCCCTCCAGCCAGCCATCAAGGCCACTGAAGGCATCACTGAAGGTGCGATCAAACAGCAGAGGGGTAACGGAGACATAGCCTTGCATCACCGCATGAAAGTCGGTGCCTTCGCCGCCATCTTCGGCGTCGCCGGCGGCGGCGATCCAATACCCTTCCTTGCCGCGAGGGTCGACCACCTTCAAGGGCGCCGCCGCACGGGCGCGATGACCCAGGCGCGTGAGTTGGATACCGCGAATATGGTCGAGGGGCAAGTTGGGGATATTGACGTTGAGCACCGTACGCGGCGGCAGGTCCAAGGAAGCATGGGCCTCCACCAACTTGCGCGCGTAGTAGGCCGCCGTCGCCAGGTTATCCAGTTGCCGCGAAGCAAAGGAAAAGGCAAAGCCGGTGCGGCCCAGGAAGCGCCCTTCAAGGGCGGCCGCCACGGTGCCGGAATACAGCACGTCATCACCCAGGTTGGCACCCAGGTTGATCCCCGAGACCACCAGGTCTGGCTGGTGCTCCAGCAGACTGTTGATCGCCAGGTGCACGCAGTCGGTGGGGGTGCCGTTAACGCTGATAAAGCCATTGGCCAGGACCCGCGGATGCAGCGGACGGTCGAGCGTCAGCGAACTGCTGGCGCCGCTCTTGTCCTGGTCGGGGGCAACCACCACGCACTCGGCGTAATCCTGCAGCGCAGCATGGAGCGCGGCAAGACCGGGTGCGGTGGCACCGTCATCGTTTGATATCAGAATACGCATGGGCTGTCCGTCTGCCCCACCGGCACCAGATCAACAAGCTCGCGCACCAAGACAGTGGCGAAGCATCCGGCCGGCAGGACGAATTCCAATTGCAGAATGTCAGGCCCGGGATAATGCCACGTCAACCCGCCAATGGGCAGTCGCAGAATGCGACGTTCCTGGCTCATTCCCGCCTTCACCAGCCAATCACGTAGGTCTGCTTCGCCAGCGGCGACAGATTGTTCCAGCTCGTACGTAAGACCTTTCGCCGGCGAGTCGCCTTCGCCCCACTGCGGGCCGGTGGGATGCAGGTCCAGGATCGCCAGGCGCGGGTCACTGCATTCAGCTTCCCCGGCCGGAAAAAAACTGCGACTGTCGGTAAACGCCAGCAGATCGCCAACTTGGGCACGCTGCCATGAACCGTCGGCGACGCGAGCCGCCAACACTTGGTTGAACAGGTAACTGCGAGCCGTGGACAGCAAGCGCGAGCGCACGTTGCGCTGCTCGGGCAGGGCCTTGCGGGCAGCCCACTCGCGAGCATCCACCACATTGCCGCCGTTGTGGCCAAAACGCTGGGTGCCGAAATAATTGGGGATGCCGTGCCGGGCAATCAACTGCAGACGTGCGTCGATGGCAGCGGTGTCGCCGGCCAATTGGGTCAGGCGCAAGGTGAAACCATTGGCCGAATGGGCCCCACGCTGCAACTTGCGCTTGTGACGGGCGGTTTTCAGGATCTTGAGGGTGTCGTTTTCTGCGCCGCTCATGTCCGGGTCGGCCTTGCCGGGCAATTGCACGCTGAACCACTGGCGGGTCAGGGCCTGACGATCCTTGAGCCCGGCATAGCTGACGGTGCGCAATGGCACCCCAGCGGCTTTGGCGATACGCCGTGCGGCTTCCTCAGTGTTCAAGCCGCGCTTTTCCACCCACAGCCACAGGTGCTCGCCATCGCCGGTCAGCGGGATGTCCAGCACCTCATCAACCTGGAAGTCTTCGGCCGTGGCCTTCAGTACCGCGCTGCCCAAGGCCTCGCCATAGGCCCGCGGGCCCAGCAGTTGCAGGTCGTTCATGCGCGCAGCAACAAGGCGACGGAGTGCACCGCAATGCCCTCTTCACGACCGGTAAACCCGAGCTTTTCGGTGGTGGTGGCTTTCACGTTGACTTGATCCAATTCAATTTGCAGGTCTGCGGCGATCACTGCGCGCATCGCTTCAATATGGGGGGCCATTTTCGGCGCCTGGGCGACGATGGTGTTATCGACGTTGCCGACCTTCCAGCCCTTGGCATGGATCAGGCCGACCACATGGCGCAGCAACACACGACTGTCCGCCCCCTTGAAGGTGGGGTCGGTGTCCGGAAAGTGCTTGCCGATATCGCCTAATGCAGCCGCGCCGAGCAAGGCATCGCTCAATGCGTGCAGGACCACGTCGCCGTCGGAATGAGCCAGCAACCCATGGTGGTGTGCAATGCGCACGCCGCCCAGGGTGATGAAATCGCCTTCAGCGAAACGGTGCACATCGTAGCCGTGGCCAATACGCATAAAAAAACGCCCCGATTTAATTCAGGGCGTGATTCTACCTACTTTTGCCTCAGATTAACCGAGCAAAGCACGCCCATGATGACGCAAATGGTCTTCAATGAAGCTGGCGATGAAAAAGTAGCTGTGGTCGTAGCCAGGCTGCAGGCGCAGTTCCAGCGGATGGTTGGCTGCCTTGGCCGCCTGCAGCAGGGCTTCGGGCTTGAGCTGAACGGCGAGGAAATCGTCGCGATCGCCCTGGTCCACCAACAGCGGCAGCTTTTCCGAGGCTTCGCTGATCAGCACGCACGCATCCCATTCACGCCACTTAGAGCGCTCTTCACCCAAATAACGGGAAAAGGCTTTCTGACCCCATGGGCAGTCCATCGGGTTGTTGATCGGCGAAAACGCCGACACCGACAGGTAACGTCCAGGGTTGCGCAGCGCGCAGACCAGCGCACCGTGACCGCCCATGGAGTGGCCGCTGATGCCGCGCTTATCCGACGCAGGGAAATGCGCTTCCACCAAGGCCGGTAACTCCTGTACCACGTAGTCATGCATCCGATAGTGCTTGGCCCAGGGTTCCTGGGTGGCATTGAGGTAGAAGCCGGCGCCGAGGCCAAAATCCCAGGCGTTGTCCGGATCGTCCGGCACACCGGGGCCACGGGGGCTGGTGTCCGGTGCAACGATGATCAAGCCCAACTCGGCGGCCATGCGCTGGGCGCCGGCTTTCTGCATGAAGTTCTCATCGGTACAGGTCAGACCGGACAGCCAATACAGCACCGGTAATTTACCGCCCTGCTCTGCTTGCGGCGGCAGATAGACCGCGAAGGTCATGTCGCAACCGAGCACATCCGAATGATGCTTGTAGCGTTTATGCCAGCCGCCGAAGCTCTTCTGGCATGACAGGTTTTCCAGACTCATGGCCGACCTCAGAAGTGAATGACGGTACGAATGCTCTTGCCTTCATGCATCAGGTCAAACGCTTTGTTGATATCTTCCAGGCCCATGGTGTGGGTGATGAAGGTGTCCAGCGGGATTTCACCGGTCTGGGCCATTTCCACGTAGCTTGGCAATTCGGTACGACCGCGCACGCCACCAAACGCCGACCCACGCCAGACGCGCCCGGTGACCAGTTGGAATGGGCGAGTGGCAATTTCCTGGCCAGCACCGGCCACACCGATGATCACCGACTCGCCCCAGCCTTTGTGGCAGCACTCAAGAGCCGCACGCATCAGTTGTACGTTGCCGATGCACTCGAAGGAAAAGTCCACGCCGCCGTCGGTCAAATCCACGATCACATCCTGGATTGGGCGGTCGTAGTCTTTCGGGTTGACGCAGTCGGTAGCACCCAGTTGCTTGGCGATTTCGAACTTGGCTGGGTTGATATCAATGGCGATGATGCGCCCGGCCTTGGCCTTGACTGCACCGATAATCGCCGACAGACCAATGCCGCCCAGACCGAAGACGGCCACGGTGTCGCCCGGTTTGACCTTGGCCGTATTGATCACCGCACCGATACCGGTAGTGACACCGCAACCGAGCAGGCAGACTTTTTCCAACGGCGCTTCTTTAGGAATCTTGGCCACGGAGATTTCCGGCAGCACGGTGTACTCGGAGAACGTCGAGGTGCCCATGTAGTGGAAAATCGGCTGGCCCTTGTAGGAGAAACGCGTGGTGCCATCCGGCATCAAGCCCTTGCCCTGCGTGGCGCGAATGGCCTGGCACAGGTTGGTCTTGCCACTCAGACAGAACTTGCACTTGCCGCATTCCGGGGTGTACAGCGGGATCACGTGATCGCCCACAGCCACCGAAGTTACGCCCTCGCCGATGGCTTCCACCACTGCGCCGCCTTCATGGCCGAGGATCGAAGGGAAGATGCCTTCCGGGTCAGCCCCCGACAAGGTGTAGGCGTCGGTGTGGCACACGCCGGACGCGACCACCCGCAGCAGCACCTCGCCAGCCTTGGGCATGGCGACATCCACTTCAACAATCTCAAGGGGCTTCTTGGCCTCGAAGGCTACGGCGGCACGGGACTTGATCATCCGGGTTTCTCCATCGGGTTAAAAACTGAGACGGTGAGTGTAAATCATCACCTATTGATGAATAATCCGGACTAAAGCAAAACATTATTGCTGTACAGGGACAATCACCATGCTGGAGAACCGCTGGGAAGGCATTGACGAGTTTGTCGCGGTGGCCGAATGCAGCCAGTTCACGGCGGCGGCCGAACGGTTGGGGGTGTCTTCATCCCATGTCAGCCGGCAAGTGGCGCGCCTTGAAGAACGCCTGCAAACCCGATTGCTGTACCGCAGTACGCGCAAGGTGACTTTGACCGAAGCCGGTCAGACCTTCCTGCAGCACTGCCAACGCCTGCAGGACGGTCGCGAGGAAGCGTTGCGGGCGGTGGGCGACCTGACCAGCGAACCCAAGGGCATGTTGCGCATGACCTGCGCCGTTGCCTATGGCGAACGCTTTATCGTGCCGCTGGTGACACGATTCATGGCGCACTATCCGCAACTGCGCGTGGACATCGAGTTGACCAACCGCTCGCTGGACCTGGTGCATGAAGGCCTCGACCTAGCCATCCGCCTGGGACGCCTGCAAGACTCGCGCATGGTTGCCAGCCGCCTGGCACCTCGACGCATGTACCTGTGCGCGTCGCCCTCCTACCTCGAACGGTACGGTCGGCCACACAGTTTGTCGGAGTTGAGCCGGCATAACTGCCTGATTGGCAGCTCGGATATCTGGCAAATGGCCCAGGATGGGCGGGAATTTTCCCAGCGCGTGCAAGGCAATTGGCGCTGCAACAGCGGGCAAGCGGTGCTGGATGCGGCGTTACAAGGCATGGGCTTGTGCCAGTTGCCGGATTACTACGTGCTGGAGCATCTGCACAGCGGGGCGTTGGTGTCGTTGCTGGAGGCTCATCAACCGCCAAATACTGCGGTGTGGGCGTTGTATCCGCAGCAGCGGCATTTGTCGCCGAAGGTGAGGAAGCTGGTGGACTTTTTGAAGGTGGGGTTGGCGCAGAGGCCCGAGTACAAGCATTGAATTGAGGTGGTCTGCACCGGCCTCATCGCGGGCAAACCCGGCTCCCACAGTTGGACGTGTTGTTTGATGTGGCAGCGATCAAATGTGGGAGCTGGCTTGCCTGCGATGAAGCAGACCCGGTCTGACAGGTTACCGCCGGTTAGCCCAGCGCAACTTCAACCACTCCAGGTCTTCCGGCCGAGTCACCTTGATATTGTCCGAACGCCCTTCGATCAGGCGCGGCGCCTGCCCGGACCATTCCATGGCCGACGCTTCATCGGTGATCACCGCATCGGCCACCAGGCTGTCGGCCAAGGCGCGATGCAAGGCGCCCAGGCGGAACATCTGCGGCGTGTAAGCCTGCCAGATCAGGCTGCGATCAACGGTATCCACCACACGGCCATGCTTGTCGACACGCTTGAGGGTGTCGCGCGCCGGCACCGCCAGCAGGCCGCCTACCGGATCGTCAGCCAGTTCCGCCAACAATTTGTCGAGGTCATCACGGCTCAGGTTAGGCCGCGCAGCGTCGTGCACCAACACCCAGTCGTCATCACTGGCACCCAGGGCGTTGAGTTGCAGCAGCGCATTGAGTACCGAGCCGGAACGTTCCGAGCCCCCGTCGGCACGCTGTATACGCGGGTCAGTGGCGCATGCCAAGGTGGGCCAATAAGGATCGTCAATTGCAAGACTGACCACCAGGCCCTTGAGGCGTGGGTGGTCGAGAAAACAGCCGAGGCTGTGTTCGAGAATAGTGCGCCCGCCCAGTTGCAGGTACTGCTTGGGACGGTCTGCGGCCATACGGGCACCGACGCCCGCGGCAGGAATCACGGCCCAGAAGGCCGGTAAATCGTAGCTCATTGGGCCAACTGGTAGAGGGTCTCGCCCTCCTTGACCATGCCCAACTCATGACGAGCCCGCTCTTCAACGGTCTCCGTACCTTTTTTCAGCTCAAGCACTTCAGCGTCCAGGACACGGTTGCGCTCCAGCAGGCGTTCGTTTTCGGCACGCTGGTCGGCAATTTGCTGGGTCAGCTCTTCCACCTGCGCAAAGCTGCCATTACCGACCCATAGGCGGTACTGCAGGCCAGCCAGCAACAAGAGTAAGACGAGGAACAACCAATTGGGACTGCGCATCGAAATCCGGGTATCCAGTGAAAAAAGACAGTCATGCAAACCTTTTGCAGCAACTGATAGCACAAAGCCTGGAAAAACCAGGCTTGCGCTTGTCAGTCAGCAGATTAGCGCCGAAATTCACACTGACGTGAGATTTCTGACGCAATCCGCCGACTTTTTACCATTTACTGCTTAGCCGCGAAACTCGCCGCGACCGTTGTACTTGGCTTTACCTGCCAATTGCTCTTCGATGCGCAGCAATTGGTTGTACTTGGACACGCGATCGGAACGGCACAGGGAACCGGTCTTGATCTGGCCCGCCGAAGTACCCACGGCCAGGTCGGCAATGGTGGAATCTTCGGTTTCGCCGGAGCGATGGGAGATCACGGCGGTGTAGCCCGCGGCCTTGGCCATCTGGATGGCTTCCAGGGTTTCGGTCAGGGTGCCGATCTGGTTGAACTTGATCAGGATCGAGTTGGCGATCTTCTTGTCGATACCTTCTTTCAGGATCTTGGTGTTGGTCACGAACAGGTCGTCACCCACCAGCTGGATTTTTTCGCCGATCTTGTCGGTGAGGATTTTCCAGCCATCCCAGTCGGACTCGTCCAGGCCGTCTTCGATCGAGATGATCGGGTAGCGCTGGGTCAGGCCCTTGAGGTATTCAGCGAAGCCTTCGGAGTTGAACACCTGGCCTTCGCCGGACAGGTTGTACTTGCCGTCTTCATAGAATTCGCTGGCGGCGCAGTCCAGGGCCAGGGTCACGTCGGTGCCCAGCTTGTAGCCAGCGTTGGCCACGGCTTCGGAGATGACTTTCAGTGCATCTTCGTTGGAGGCCAGGTTCGGCGCGAAACCACCTTCGTCACCAACGGCAGTGCTCAGGCCACGAGCCTTCAGTACAGCCTTGAGGTGATGGAAAATCTCGGTACCCATGCGCAGGCCTTCGGAGAAGGACTTGGCGCCAACCGGCTGTACCATGAATTCCTGGATGTCGACGTTGTTATCTGCGTGCTCGCCACCGTTGATGATGTTCATCATCGGCACCGGCATCGAGTAGACGCCCGGGGTGCCATTCAGATTGGCAATGTGTGCGTACAACGGCAGGTCCTGGTCCTGCGCAGCCGCCTTGGCAGCTGCCAGGGACACCGCGAGGATGGCGTTGGCGCCGAGGCTGCCTTTGTTTTCAGTGCCGTCAAGCTTGATCATCGCGTGGTCCAGGGCTTTCTGGTCCAGCGGGTCCTTGCCCAGCAACAGGTCGCGAATCGGACCGTTGATGTTGGCTACAGCCTTGAGTACACCCTTGCCCAGGTAACGGCTCTTGTCGCCATCACGCAGTTCCAGCGCTTCGCGCGAACCGGTGGAAGCACCGGACGGCGCGCAGGCGCTGCCGATGATGCCGTTATCGAGAAGCACGTCGGCTTCGACGGTGGGGTTGCCACGGGAGTCGAGAACTTCACGACCTTTGATGTCGACGATTTTTGCCATTGTTGTAAACACTCCAAAGTTGACGAAAACGACGCAGCTGAAGGAAATCTTTTGACCGACCGCAAGGGTGGAACAACGGGGCAGGCTTGCAGACGACAAGGCTCAGGCCCGGGGGCCTGAGCGTAAAGCGTGGGAAATTCTACCGGAGAAATGCCAGTTACGCGGTCTCTACCGTCGGAAAACTCTTGACCAGTTCGTCCAACTGCTTGAGTTGGGCCAGGAATGGCTCCAGCTTGTCCAGGCGCAGGGCGCATGGGCCATCACATTTGGCGTTGTCCGGGTCTGGGTGGGCTTCAAGGAACAGGCCCGCCAGGGACTGGCTCATGCCCGCCTTGGCCAGGTCCGTCACCTGGGCACGTCGCCCGCCAGCGGAGTCCGAGCGACCACCGGGCATTTGCAGCGCGTGGGTCACGTCGAAGAACACTGGGTATTCGAACTGTTTCATGATGCCGAAACCGAGCATGTCCACCACGAGGTTGTTATAGCCGAAGCTCGAACCCCGCTCGCAAAGGATCAACTGGTCGTTACCGGCTTCCACGCATTTGCTCAGGATGTGTTTCATCTCCTGAGGAGCGAGGAATTGGGCTTTCTTGATGTTGATCACCGCGCCGGTCTTGGCCATGGCGACTACGAGGTCGGTCTGGCGCGACAGGAAGGCCGGCAACTGGATGATGTCGCACACCTCGGCGACCACGGCAGCCTGCTCAGGCTCGTGGACGTCGGTTATGATCGGCACGCCGAAGGCTTGCTTGATGTCCTGGAAGATCCGCATGCCTTCTTCAAGGCCCGGGCCGCGATAGGAGGTCACGGACGAACGGTTGGCCTTGTCGAAGCTGGCCTTGAAGACGTAAGGGATACCCAGTTTCTGGGTGACCCGCACGTACTCCTCACACACCTGCATCGCCATGTCACGGCTTTCCAGCACGTTCATGCCGCCGAACAGCACCATGGGCTTGTCGTTGGCAATCTCGATGTCGCCTACGCGAATGATCTTCTGGGCCATCAGGTTTACGCCTTCTTCTGATGTTGCGTCAGTGCTGCTTTGACGAAACCACTGAACAACGGGTGACCGTCGCGCGGCGTCGAGGTGAACTCCGGGTGGAACTGGCAAGCCACGAACCACGGATGATCCGGTGCCTCGACCACTTCAACCAGCTTGCCATCACCGGAGCGGCCGGAGATTTTCAGGCCAGCTTCTTTGATCTGCGGCAGCAGGTTGTTGTTCACTTCATAGCGGTGGCGGTGACGCTCGACGATCACATCCTTGCCGTAGCAGTCGTGTACCAGCGAGCCAGCTTCCAGCAGGCAATCCTGTGCACCCAGGCGCATGGTGCCGCCCAGGTCGGACGTTTCGGTACGGGTTTCAACGGCGCCAGTGGCGTCTTCCCACTCGGTGATCAGACCCACGACCGGATGGCCGCTGCTGTGATCGAACTCAGTGGAGTTGGCGTCTTTCCAGCCCAGCACGTTACGGGCGAACTCGATAACGGCCACTTGCATGCCCAGGCAGATACCCAGGTACGGCACCTTGTTTTCACGGGCGTACTGCACGGCAGTGATCTTGCCTTCCACACCACGCAGGCCGAAACCGCCGGGAACGAGGATAGCGTCAACACCTTCGAGCAGCGCGGTGCCCTGGTTCTCGATGTCTTCGGAGTCGATGTAGCGCAGGTTGACCTTGGTACGGTTGCTGATACCGGCGTGGCTCATGGCTTCGATCAGCGACTTGTACGCGTCCAGCAGTTCCATGTATTTGCCGACCATGGCGATGGTGACTTCATGCTCTGGGTTGAGCTTGGCGTCGACAACCGCTTCCCACTCGGACAGGTCTGCACCGCCGCACTGCAAGCCGAAACGCTCGACCACAAAATCATCCAGCCCCTGGGAATGCAGGATGCCCGGGATCTTGTAGATGGTGTCGGCGTCTTCCAGGGCAATCACCGCACGCTCTTCAACGTTGGTGAACTGCGCAATCTTGCGACGCGAGGAAATGTCGATCGGGTGATCGGAGCGGCATACCAGCACATCCGGCTGCAGGCCGATGGAACGCAGTTCCTTGACCGAGTGCTGGGTAGGCTTGGTTTTGGTTTCGCCGGCAGTGGCGATGTACGGCACCAATGTCAGGTGCATCAGCATCGCGCGCTTGGCGCCGACTTCGAAACGCAACTGGCGGATGGCCTCGAGGAACGGTTGGGACTCGATGTCACCCACGGTGCCACCGATCTCGACCATGGCCACGTCGGCATCGCCTGCACCCTTGATGATGCGGCGCTTGATTTCGTCGGTGATGTGCGGGATCACCTGGATGGTTGCACCCAGGTAGTCACCACGGCGCTCCTTGCGCAGCACGTGCTCGTAGACACGGCCGGTGGTGAAGTTGTTGTTCTGGGTCATGGTCGTGCGGATGAACCGCTCGTAGTGGCCCAGGTCCAGGTCGGTCTCGGCGCCGTCGTGGGTGACGAACACTTCACCGTGCTGGAACGGGCTCATGGTGCCCGGGTCGACGTTGATGTACGGGTCCAGCTTGAGCATGGTGACCTTAAGTCCCCGCGCCTCCAGGATGGCCGCCAATGAAGCGGAGGCAATGCCTTTCCCCAATGAAGAAACAACACCGCCCGTGACGAATATGTAGCGCGTCATGAAAAACCCTAGAAGTCTGCGTTAAAGCGGTCCGAGCCGCCGGGGAAAGCGAAGGAAGGCCGAAGCCCCCGATCACCTGCATTAATCACAGTGCACCTTTCAAAAAAACCGCCGCGTTGTGACAGACCAGCAATGAAGCACCGGTACGTTGATCGCTACACATTTTTTGGAATCGCCCAGCAAAGACTGCTTGGTAATCGGCAACGACTGCGATTCAGGCGAATCCACAGAAGTTGTATCAAGAAGGGAGCGTAGTCTACCGGAAAGGCGCTATCAGCTCAAACCTTGATCGCAGGTCTGTGGCAACCAATCCAATTGCACCTCACCCACCGACCTGGACCATGCCCCCGCAACACTTGGCACAGCCAGCAATTGCTCGCCCCGATAGACCAGCGGCAATCTGCCACGGGCGAAGCCCGGCATGCCGCTTTCATTCAGCAGACGCTTGAGATCCCGCCGGCCTCGGCCCGCTACGTCGATGATTTCGCCACCCTGGCGATAACGCACCTGCAGCGGGCCTTCGGGGGCCTTGCCGATAAACCTCAGTTGACCATTGCCCGTTAACTCTAGTGGATCTTGCGGATCGGGCCAGCTCACCGATGCGTCGGAAAACTCCGACCAGGTCGAGGGCAACCACCAGATGCGTTCACCGCTACGCTGCATTTGGCCGTCGGCCAGGCGCCACAGAGGCTGTGCGTCGCTCTTGGCATCGCGCAGGGCATGCCAACCGGCCCAGTGGTCGCTGTCGGGTAAACGGGTCAGTGGCGTGAGCCAATGCCGCAGGGCGTTACGCTGGCGGGCATCGGATAGCTCGCGCAATGGTTCAAGCGCCAGGGACGGCAGAGGCAACCAGGGAAACGCAGAAGGCTGATCGGCGCGCTGCAGGTCCATCATCGCCAATTCGTCGAGCAGCCCTTGCGCCTCAGCCATGTGTTCAGCCGTGCGAGCCAAGTGGGTGATCGCCTGTGGCCAGCGTTTCGTCAGCGTGGGAAGTACGTGGTGACGCAGGTAATTGCGGGAAAACCGTGGATCAACGTTGGAGGGGTCGTCGATCCACTGCAACTGATGCTGATGGGCGTAGGCTTCCAGGTCGCTACGGGAAAATGCCAGCAACGGCCGCACCAAGCACCCCTGCGCCAAGGGGCGATGCTCAGGCATAGCCGCCAGCCCTCTTACACCGGCGCCACGCAGCAGGCGAAACAGCAGGGTTTCGGCTTGATCGTCGCGATGCTGGCCAGTGAAAAGCACCTCCCCCACCCCTAGGACCTGCATGAACGCTTGGTAGCGCGCCTCGCGGGCCGCACGTTCAAGGCTCGCACCCTGACCGACCTGCACGCGCATGACGCGCAAAGGTACGCCCAGGCTGTCGCAGACCGATTGGCAATGAGAGGGCCAAGCATCGGCAGCAGCTTGCAGGCCATGGTGGACATGGACGGCGCTGACAGGAGGCAGATTTTCGATTTTGGCCAATGAGGCCAGGAGGTGCAGCAGAACGGTGGAGTCGAGACCGCCGGAGAATGCGATATGCCAGGCCGGCGCGTTGCGCCAGTCGGCCAGGGTGTGCAGGAGTGTGGCCGGCAGGGTTGGTTTCATCACACGTCACCGCCGCAAAGCTTGAATACGTCCGTCAGCATACACAAAACAAATGTGGGAGCCGGGCTTGCCCGCGATGCAGGCACCTCGAGGTATCAGTGATACCAAGGTGATGCTATCGCCGGCAAGCCAGCTCCCACACAAGCCGGCTCCCGCATTGGGTACAGCGTCGGCTTAGAGGCCGTAGCTCATCAGGCGCTCATAACGACGAGCCAGCAGCGCTTCGTTATCCAGCTTCTTGAGCATCGCCAGTTGCGACCCCAACTCGGCACGGATGGTCGCAGCAGCGGCAGCCGGGTCACGGTGGGCGCCGCCCAGTGGCTCGGCGATGACCTTGTCCACGATACCCAGGCCTTTGAGGCGATCGGCGGTGATACCCATGGCTTCGGCAGCGTCCGGCGCCTTTTCGGCGGTTTTCCACAGGATCGAGGCACAACCTTCCGGCGAGATCACCGCGTAGGTCGAGTACTGCAACATGTTCAGTTGGTCGCAGACACCAATGGCCAGGGCACCGCCGGAACCACCTTCACCAATCACAGTGGCGATGATCGGGGTTTTCAGGCGCGCCATGACGCGCAGGTTCCAGGCAATCGCTTCGCTCTGGTTGCGCTCTTCGGCGTCGATACCCGGGTAGGCACCCGGCGTGTCGATGAAGGTCAGGATCGGCATCTTGAAGCGCTCGGCCATTTCCATCAGGCGGCACGCCTTGCGATAGCCTTCCGGGCGCGGCATACCGAAGTTGCGGCGTACTTTCTCGCGCACTTCACGGCCCTTCTGGTGACCGATCACCATCACCGGCTGGTCGTCCAGGCGAGCGATGCCGCCCACGATGGCTGCGTCGTCGGAGAAGTGACGGTCGCCGTGCAACTCGTCGAACTCGGTGAAGATGTGTTCGATGTAGTCCAGGGTGTAGGGACGGCGCGGATGGCGAGCCAGGCGCGCGATCTGCCAGCTGGTCAGCTTGCCGAAGATGTCTTCGGTGAGCGTGCTGCTCTTGTCTTGCAGGCGAGCGATTTCATCACCGATGTTCAGCGAATTGTCATTGCCGACCAGGCGCAGCTCTTCGATCTTGGCTTGCAGGTCAGCGATCGGCTGTTCGAAATCAAGAAAATTCGGGTTCATAAGCGTCCGTCTTGGGTCAACGGCCAAGGGGTGCCTGGCCAGCCGGTTGTCTATTCGCGCCCTACCTTAAGGGAGAGGCGCGTTTAGGTCGAGATTAAATGTTTAGTCGAGATCAGATCTATATGACCGTCAACGGTATTGGAGGAAGACGTTGTCTCGCCCGAACTGGTCACGCAAAGCTTGAATCAAGCCATCAGCGGGATCAATTCGCCACGTCTCACCAAACTGCAACATGGCCTTGGCATCGCTGCCGGTGTACTCCATGGTCACCGGGCATGCGCCACGATGGCGTTTTAGCAGGTCACCCAACCAGCGTAGCTGATCACCTTTAAGCGCTTCGGTCTTGACCTTCAGGCGCAGGCTTTCGGCCAGGTTGGTGCGGGCGTCTTCCATGCTCATCACGCGCTTGATGCGCAGGCGCAGGCCACCGGAGAAGTCATCATTGCTGACCTCCCCTTCCACCACCACCATGGCGTCGGTCTGCAACAGCGATTGGGCGGAGTGAAACGCGTCGGCAAACAATGACGCTTCGATGCGGCCCGAGCGGTCATCGAGGGTGATGAAGCCCATCTTGTCGCCCTTCTTATTTTTCATCACCCGCAGGGCGATGATCATACCGGCGACGGTCTGGGTATCCCGCGCCGGTTTCAGGTCGATGATGCGCTGGCGGGCAAAACGGCGGATTTCGCCTTCGTACTCGTCAATCGGGTGGCCAGTGAGGTACAGGCCCAAGGTGTCTTTTTCACCCTTGAGGCGCTCCTTCAGAGTCAGCTCCTTGGCCTTGCGGTGATTCGCGTAGACATCCGCATCTTCTTCGACGAACAGCCCGCCAAACAGGTCGGCGTGGCCGCTGTCATGGGTACGGGCGGTCTGTTCGGCGGCCTTGATCGCCTCTTCCATGGCGGTCAGCAGCACCGCACGGTTGCGGTCGATATTGGCCTGGTAAGCCTTCGGCTCATCATGAAAATACGGGCCAAGACGGTCGAGTGCGCCGCTGCGGATCAGGCCATCGAGGGTACGCTTGTTGATGCGCTTGAGGTCAACGCGTGCGCAAAAGTCGAACAGGTCCTTGAACGGCCCGTCCTGACGCGCTTCGGTAATGGCCTCGACCGGGCCTTCGCCCACGCCTTTGATCGCGCCAAGGCCATAGATGATGCGGCCTTCGTCGTTCACCGTGAACTTGAACTCCGAAGCGTTCACGTCCGGCGCGTCGAGGCGCAGCTTCATGGTGCGCACTTCCTCGATCAAGGTCACGACCTTGTCGGTGTTGTGCATATCCGCCGAAAGTACCGCCGCCATGAACGGTGCCGGGTAGTGGGCTTTCAGCCAGGCGGTCTGGTACGACACCAGGCCATAGGCGGCGGAGTGGGATTTGTTGAAGCCATAACCGGCGAACTTTTCTACCAGGTCGAAGATGTTACCGGCCAGGTCGGCATCAATATTGTTGGTGGCGCAACCTTCAATGAAACCGCCGCGCTGCTTGGCCATTTCCTCGGGCTTTTTCTTACCCATGGCGCGACGCAGCATGTCCGCACCGCCGAGGGTGTAGCCGGCCATCACCTGGGCGATCTGCATCACCTGTTCCTGGTACAGGATGATGCCGTAGGTCGGCGCCAGTACGGGCTTGAGGCCTTCATACTGATAGTCGGAATGCGGGTAAGCCAGCTCGGCCCGGCCGTGTTTACGGTTGATGAAGTCATCCACCATGCCCGATTGCAGCGGGCCCGGACGGAACAGGGCCACCAGTGCGATCAAGTCTTCCAGGCAGTCGGGCTTGAGCTTTTTGATCAGCTCCTTCATGCCCCGGGATTCAAGCTGGAACACTGCGGTGGTTTCGGCTTTTTGCAGCAGGCTGTACGTCGGCTTGTCGTCCAGCGGGATAAACGCGATATCCAGCGGCTCTTCGCCGACCTTGGCACGGTCGCGGTTGATGGTCTTGAGTGCCCAGTCGATGATCGTCAGGGTCCGCAGGCCGAGGAAGTCGAACTTCACCAGGCCGGCGGCCTCCACGTCGTCCTTGTCGAACTGGGTGACCAGGCCGTCGCCTTCTTCATCGCAATAGATCGGCGAAAAGTCGGTGAGCTTGGTCGGCGCAATAACCACACCACCGGCGTGTTTACCGACGTTACGCACCACGCCTTCGAGCTTGCGCGCCATGTCCCAGATTTCGGCGGCTTCTTCATCGACCTTGATGAAGTCGCGCAGGATTTCTTCCTGCTCGTAGGCTTTTTCCAGGGTCATGCCGACTTCGAACGGGATCATCTTCGACAGGCGGTCCGCCAAACCGTAGGATTTGCCCTGCACCCGCGCCACGTCGCGGATTACCGCTTTGGCGGCCATGGAGCCGAAGGTGATGATCTGACTTACCGCGTTGCGACCGTATTTTTCGGCCACGTACTCAATCACGCGGTCACGGCCATCCATGCAGAAGTCGACGTCGAAGTCGGGCATGGAAACCCGTTCCGGGTTCAGGAACCGTTCGAACAGCAGGTCATATTCAAGCGGGTCAAGGTCGGTGATCTTCTGTACGTAGGCCACCAGCGAGCCAGCACCTGACCCCCGGCCAGGGCCTACCGGCACACCGTTGTTTTTGGCCCACTGGATAAAGTCCATTACGATCAGGAAGTAACCGGGGAACCCCATCTGGATAATGATATCCAGCTCGAAATTCAACCGATCGACATACACCTGGCGCTTGGCTTCGTAGTCCTCGGTGGTGTCCTTGGGCAGCAGGACGCTGAGGCGTTCCTCCAGGCCATCGAACGACACTTTGCGAAAGTATTCGTCGATGGTCATGCCATCGGGAATCGGGAAGTTGGGCAGGAAGTGTTTGCCCAGCTTCACTTCGATGTTGCAGCGCTTGGCGATCTCGACGGAGTTTTCCAGGGCCTCGGGCAAGTCGCTGAACAGCTCCGCCATTTCCTCGGCGCTTTTGAGGTACTGCTCTTCGCTGTAGTTCTTCGAGCGGCGCGGGTCATCCAAGGCACGGCCTTCGCCGATGCACACGCGGGTCTCGTGGGCTTCGAAATCTTCTTTCTTGATAAAGCGCACATCATTGGTCGCCACCAGCGGCGCACCCAGCTTATCGGCCAGGGCTACGGCAGCGTGCAGATGCTCTTCATCGTTGGGGCGGTTGGTGCGCTGGACTTCCAGGTAGAACCGGCCTGGGAACACCTGCATCCACTCACGCGCCAGCACTTCGGCTTCCTGAGGGTTGCCGCCCAGCAGCGCGATACCGATTTCGCCCTCTTTGGCCGCCGAGAGCATGATCAGACCTTCGCTGGCTTCGGCCACCCACTCGCGCTCGATGATGATCGAGCCGTTGCGCTGACCATCGATAAAGCCACGGGAGATCAGTTCGGTGAGGTTGCGATAACCCACGCCGTTCATCGCCAGCAGGCTGATGCGGCTCAGGGGGTTATCCGGGTCTTTGTTGGACAGCCACAGATCGGCGCCGCAGATCGGCTTGATGCCGGCGCCCATGGCGTTCTTGTAGAACTTGACCAGGGAACACATGTTGTTCTGGTCGGTAACCGCAACCGCAGGCATGTTCATGCCCACCAGGGTTTTGACCAGCGGTTTGATCCGTACCAGGCCGTCGACCAGGGAGTACTCAGTGTGCAGGCGTAGATGAACGAATGAAGCCGGCATAGTGATCCTGTCTTGATACATGAAAACAACAAGGCCCGGATTGTACCGGGCCTGGGTAAAAACATCAGCCTTGCTGCTATACCTCGATCAGACTTTCACGGGCCTCATAAGCCTGGCGCACCGGGGCAAACGAGCGGCGATGGATCGGGGTGGGGCCGAGCCGAGCCAGGGCTTCCAGATGAACGGGGGTCGGGTAGCCTTTATGGCCACCAATGCCGTAGCCGGGATAGATCAATTCGAACGCGGCCATTTCACGGTCGCGGCTGACCTTGGCCAGGATCGAGGCGGCGGCAATGGCGGGAACCTTGCTATCGCCCTTTACCACCGCTTCGGACGGCATTGTCAGTTTGGGGCAGCGGTTACCGTCGATCATCGCCATTTTCGGGGTGATGTGCAGCCCTTCCACAGCGCGCTGCATCGCCAGCATGGTGGCGTGCAGGATATTCAGCTCGTCGATTTCTTCGACTTCAGCCCGGGCGATATGCCAGCTCAGGGCTTTCTCACAGATCTCGTCATAGAGCTTTTCGCGACGGGCTTCGGTGAGCTTCTTCGAATCGTTGAGCCCCAGGATCGGGCGGTTCGGATCAAGGATCACCGCCGCCGTGACCACTGCGCCACACAGCGGGCCGCGCCCGACTTCGTCAACACCCGCCACCAGTTCGTGGGCTTGGGCGACGAGACTGAAATCCAGGCCCATTTGCATGGTCATAAGGCTTCCTGTTTATGGCCGATCAGGGTCAACACGGCGTCGGCCGCCTGGTTCGAGGCATCACGGCGTAACGTGCGGTGAATATCGTCGAAACCACGGGTCTGCTCTTCGCCGCCGTCAATCAAGGGTAGTAGGGTTTGCGCAAGCGCTTCGGGCGTTGCATCGTCCTGCAACAACTCCGGCACCAGCAGGCGCTGGGCCAGCAGGTTGGGCAAGGAAATGTAAGGGCTCTTGACCATGCGCTTGAGGATCCAGAAGGTCAGTGGCGCCAGGCGATAGGCCACGACCATCGGCCGCTTGTACAGCAGGGCCTCAAGTGTGGCAGTGCCCGAGGCGATCAACACCGCATCGCAGGCTGCCAGGGCCAGGTGGGACTGGCCATCGAGCAGGGTCAACGGCAGGTTGCGGCCTTCCAGCAGGGTTTCGATCTGTGCACGACGTTGTGGACTGGCGCAAGGCAGCACAAAGCGGATTCCCGGCTTTTGCGCCTGAAGACGTTCGGCAGCATCAAAAAACAACGCCCCCAAACGCCCCACCTCACCGCCACGACTGCCTGGCATCAACGCTACCAACGGGCCATCGGGCAAGCCCAGCTCGGCGCGCGCAGCCGCACGATCAGCCTGCAAGGGAATGGCGTCAGCCAGGGTGTGGCCGACAAACCGCACCGGCACGCCCTTCTCCTCGTAGAACCGGGCTTCGAATGGAAGCAAGGTCAACATCAGGTCGCAGCCTTCGCGGATTTTCAACACACGCTTCTGGCGCCACGCCCACACGGATGGGCTGACGTAGTGCACGGTCTTGATCCCGGCCTGGCGCAACTTGAGTTCGATATTGAGCGTGAAGTCCGGCGCATCGATGCCGATAAAGACGTCAGGTTTTTCTTCGATCAGCGTCTTGATCAGCAGCTTGCGACGAGCCAGCAGCTCACGCAGGCGCCCCAAGACTTCCACCAGTCCCATGACCGACAGGCGCTCCATGGGGAAATAGGAGGTCAGGCCTTCGGCCTGCATCAACGGGCCGCCGACCCCGATAAATTCCACCGCCGGATGCTGGGCCTTGAGCGCGCGCATCAAGCCAGCACCCAGGATATCGCCGGAAGCTTCACCGGCCACGAGCGCAATACGCAGAGTGGCCATGATCAGCGGGTGATGCCGCGAGTCGAGGTCTGGATAGAATCACGGAATACAGCGACTTCCGGGAACTGCGTGGCAGGCTCGGCCAACTCGGCCAGGGCCTGCTCCACGGTCAACCCTTGGCGGTAAACCGTCTTGTAGGCACGGCGCAGGGCGTGGATGGCTTCTTCGCTGAAACCACGACGACGCATGCCTTCAAAATTCATGCTGCGGGCTTCGGCAGGATTGCCGAACACCGTCACGAATGCCGGGACATCCTTGCCGATGGCGGTGCCCATACCGGAAAAGCTGTGGGCGCCGATATGGCAGTATTGATGTACCAGGGTGAAGCCGGAAAGGATCGCCCAGTCATCAACGTGCACATGGCCTGCCAACGCAGTGTTGTTGACCAGGATGCAATGATTGCCGATCACGCTGTCATGGCCGATGTGCGCATAGGCCATGACCAGGTTGTGATCACCCAAGGTGGTTTCGGCGCGATCCTGCACGGTGCCACGGTGAATGGTGACGCCTTCACGGATAATATTGTGGTCACCGATTACCAGGCGTGTTTCTTCACCCTTGTACTTCATGTCCGGGGTGTCTTCGCCTACCGAGGAAAACTGGTAGATGCGATTGTGTTTGCCAATGCGGGTCGGACCCTTGAGGATCACGTGCGGCCCGATGACAGTCCCCTCGCCGATTTCCACACCTGCGCCGACGATCGACCAAGGGCCGACCTCAACGTCGGCGGCCAGTACGGCCGACGGATCGATGATTGCGCGAGGGTCAATCAAACTCATAGTTTGCGTTCCGCACAGATGATCTCGGCAGAGCACACCGGCTTGCCATCTACCGAGGCCTGGCATTCGAACTTCCAGATCTGGCGTTTGCAACTGATGAACTTGGCTTCCAGGATCAACTGGTCACCCGGGGTGACCGGGTTGCGAAAACGCAGCTTGTCCGAACCCACGAAATAGTAAAGCGTGCCGTCAGCAGGCTTGAGGTCGAGCATTTTGAAACCAAGGATACCGGCAGCCTGGGCCATGGCTTCGATGATCAACACACCTGGCATGATTGGATGCGCAGGAAAGTGACCATTGAAGAATGGTTCGTTGATGCTGACATTCTTGTAGGCACGAATGCGCTTTTCCTCGACATTGAGGTCCACTACGCGGTCCACCAGCAGGAACGGGTAACGGTGAGGCAGGTATTCGCGAATCTCGTTGATGTCCATCATTTCGGGGGGAAGCCTGTAATAAAGATTGGGGGCGGGCGCACCAGGCGCACGCCCCGCTAGCAAATCAAGGAGGCCGTCTAGCGGCTGCGCACACTTGATATGGAAATGGTATCAGCCTTCTGATGAAGCATTACCGCCAGGGGTCACGTCCCCGACACGCTTTTCAAGCTGTTTGATACGTCGTGCCATGTCGTCGATCTTCCTCAAACGCGCGGCACTCTTGCGCCATTCGGCCGCAGGTTGCATCGCGGTACCGGACGAGTAGGCCCCTGGCTCTGTGATCGAGTGGGTCACCATAGTCATGCCGGTGATGAAGACGTTGTCGCAAATATCGATATGTCCCACCAGCCCAACGCCACCGGCGAGCATGCAATGCTTGCCGATCTTGGTGCTGCCGGAAATACCCACGCAGGCCGCCATGGCGGTGTGATCGCCAATCTGCACGTTGTGGGCGATCTGGATCTGGTTATCGAGCTTCACACCGTTGCCGATCACGGTATCAGCCAAGGCCCCGCGATCCACGGCGGTGTTCACGCCGATCTCCACATCATCGCCGATCAATACGCCACCGACCTGGGCGATCTTGTGCCAGACACCTTTGGAGTTGGCAAAGCCAAAGCCTTCGCCGCCGATAACAGCACCGGACTGAATGACCACACGCTGACCAATACGCACATCGTGGTAGAGGGTCACGCGGGGGGCCAGCCAACCATCGGCACCAATTTCACAGCGTGCACCGATAAAGCAGTGGGCACCCACGGTGACACCAGCACCAATACGCGCCCCGCTTTCGATCACGGCGAATGCACCGATGCTGGCGGCAGGATCAACCTGGGCATCATCGGCGATCACGGCAGACGGGTGAATACCGCCGGCCGCCTTCGGCTTGGGATCGAACAGGTGCGACGCCTTGGCGTACGACAGGTACGGATCGGCCACCACCAGCGCATCCCCGGTAAACCCTTCGGCGTCGGCGGCCTTCAGCAACACTGCTGCGGCCTGGCAGTCGACCAGGTATTTACGGTATTGAGGATTTGCGAGGAAGCTCAACTGAGCTGGGCCAGCCTCCTGCAAGGTGGCTAGCCCAGTGATTTCTTTCTCCTTGGAGCCACGCAAGGTGGCCCCCAGGAACTCGGCCAACTCGCCGAGCTTGATAGTCGCTGTCATGGTTTACTTCAGCTGGTTCATGCGCTCGATCACCTGGCGGGTGATGTCGTATTGAGGCTTGACGTCGATCACGGCGCCACGCTCGAACACCAGGTCAAAGGCACCCTTCTTGATGACTTCTTCCACAGCGCTGTCCAATTTCGGCTTGAGCTGCTTGAGCATTTCGCGGTCGGCCACAGCCTTGGCTTCGTTCAGCTCCTTGGATTGGAACTGGTAGTCACGGGCCTTTTGCTTGAATTCAAGCTCCAGACGCTCGCGCTCGCCTTGCTGCATCTTGTCGCCACCGGCTACCAGGCGGTCCTGGATACCCTTGGCGCTGCTTTCCAGTGTCTTGAGCTTGGTCAGCTGCGGACCGAATTTCTTCTCGGCATCCACGGCGTATCGCTTGGCCGCATCGGACTCCAGCAGGGCCATCTGATAGTTCAGGACCGCGATTTTCATTTCGGCGAAGGCCGGGGTGGTGACCAGCACAGTGGCCAGCAAGACCAATTGAGTCAACTTACGCACGATGTACTCCTACAGAATCCGTTGTCGTTATCTTAGGTCAGACGCTTAGAACGTCTGGCCGAGGGAGAATTGGAAAATCTGGGTTTCAGCGTTATCCGGTTTCTTGATCGGCATGGCCAGAGCAAAGCTCAACGGGCCCAGCGCAGTCACCCAGGTCACACCCACGCCCACGGAGCTCGCCAGGTTGCTGAGGCTCACGTCGTTGCATTGAGTATTGGACTTCAAGCCACTTGGGTTTTTGATCTGTTCGCACTTGGAGTCGAACACGTTACCCACGTCCCAGAAGACCGAAGTACGCAGGGAACGCTGGTCCTTGACGAACGGCAGCGGGAACAGAATCTCCGCACCACCCTGGATCAGCACGTTACCACCGAATGGCAGCGGGTCGTTGTCCGAGTCAGCGACAGTGCCCTGGTTACCGGTCCGGTCAAAACCGCGGCTCGGCGTACCACGCGGACCCAGAGTGCTGTCCTTGAAGCCACGTACCGAGTTGAAACCACCTGCATAGTAGTTTTCATAGAACGGCAAGCCATTGGTCGAACCATAACCGTCGCCATAGCCCAACTCTGTGTGCAGGCGCATGGTGTAGTTATCGCTCAACGGCTGGAACAACTGGCCGCGGTAGTCGAGCTTGAAGAACGACAGGTCGCTGCCCGGCGTAGTGACTTCCGCGGTCAGGCTCTGGGAGTGGCCGCGGGTTGCCAGTACGCCTTTGTTCAGGGTCGACTCGGACCAGCCGGCAGACGCCTTGAAGTTCAGGAACTTGTCGCCTTCACGACGGGTGAAGTCGAAGATTTCGTCCACGGTATAAATACCGGTCTTGATCTCATCCTGCTGGGCGGTAAGGCCGAAGGTCAGGCGCGAAGTCTCGCTGATCGGGTAACCCACGTTTACACCGGCACCCAGGCTGTCGATCGCATAGCTTGCAACGTCAACATCGAGGTCTTTGTAGTCGGTGGTGCGGTAGAAGGCGTTGTAGCCCAGGCTCACACCGTCTGCAGTCCAGTAGGGGTCGGTATAGCCGAAGTTGTATCGGCTCTGGTATTCGCTGCGGGTCAGGCCGATGGACACACGGTTACCGGTACCCAGGAAGTTGTTCTGCGTGATGGAACCACCCAGGATCAAACCGGCACTCTGGGCGAAACCGACGCTGGCGGTGATCGAACCCGAGGCTTGTTCTTCCACGGCGTAGTTCACGTCAACCTGGTCATCCACACCCGGTACGGCCGGGGTTTCGACGTTGACTTCCTTGAAGAAGCCCAGGCGCTCGAGACGGGTCTTGGACTGGTCGATCAGGTAGGTCGAAGCCCAGCCACCTTCCATCTGACGCATTTCACGACGCAGCACTTCGTCCGCGGACTTGGTGTTGCCGCGGAAGTTGATACGGTTGACGTAGGCACGCTTGCCCGGATCGACGACGAAGGTGATGTCCACGGTGTGGTCTTCATCATTCGGGGTCGGCACGCCGTTGACGTTGGCGAAGGTATAGCCTTCGTTACCCAGGCGGCGGGTGATCAGTTCTGAGGTGGTGGTCATCAGCTTGCGCGAGAACACCTGGTCCTTCTGCACGAGCAGCAGGGACTTGACCTGGTCTTCAGGCACTTTCAGGTCGCCGCTGAGCTTGACGTCACGAACCTTGTACTTCTCGCCTTCGTTGACGTTGACGGTGATATAGACGTGCTTCTTGTCCGGGGTGATGGACACCTGGGTCGAAGCGATGTCCATGTTGATGTAGCCACGGTCCAGGTAGTAGGAGCGCAGGCGTTCCAGGTCACCGGAGAGTTTTTCACGGGCGTACTTGTCATCGTTCTTGAAGAACGACAACCAGTTGGTGGTCTTGAGTTCGAACAGGTCGACCAGGTCTTCATCAGGGAACTTGGTGTTGCCCACGACGTTGATGTGCTGGATGGCGGCCACGGTGCCTTCGTTGATGTTGACCTTCAGGCCCACACGGTTACGAGGCTGGGGGATCACTTCGGTTTCCACGGTCGCGGAGTAGCGGCCCTGGGCAACGTACTGACGTTGCAACTCGTTACGCACACCCTCAAGGGTTGCGCGCTGGAAGATCTCGCCCTCGGCCAGGCCCGATTGCTTCAGGCCCTTCATCAGGTCTTCAGTGGAGATGGCCTTGTTACCTTCGATCGCGATACTGGCGACGGAAGGTCGCTCGACGACCGTGATGACCAGGACGTTGCCTTCGCGACCCAGTTGGATATCTTGAAAGAACCCGGTTTTGAACAGCGCACGAGTGGATTCCACCAGGCGACGATCATCCGCCTGTTCCCCGACGTTCAACGGCAAGGCACCAAAGACGCTACCCGCGGAGACCCGCTGGAGGCCATTGACGCGAATATCGGAGATGGTGAAGGACTCGGCGTGAACTTCGGCGATCATCAATACGGTGAGAACCGCAGTTAGCAGCAGACGTTTCATGAAGTCCTTTCTTATTCCAACTGGCAATAAACAAACTGCCGCAAAATGCGGCAGATTCGCAATTCAGCGAAGCGTTACAGACGTCCCAGATCGTTGACCAGGGCTAACAACATCACCCCGACCACCAAACTGATACCAATCTGTATCCCCCAACCCTGCACCCGATCCGACAAGGGGCGACCACGCACCCACTCGACCAGATAAAACAGCAGATGCCCCCCATCCAATACTGGAATGGGCAGCAAATTCAGAACCCCAAGGCTAATACTCAGATAAGCCAGGAAATTCAGGAAATCCGCGACACCCGACTGGGCAGAAGCGCCCGCCACTTTAGCAATGGTTATCGGTCCACTCAAGTTTTTTACCGAGAGCTCACCGAACAACATTTTCTTGAGGGATTCGAGGGTCAGCACGCTCATGGTCCAGGTGCGTTTCGCGCCCTCTGCAATCGCTGCCAAAGGCCCGTAGCTGACCTCTCGCACCATCGATGGCGGCCATTCGACACCTTTGACCCCTGCCCCCAGGTAGCCCCCGGCCGCCTTGGCTTCGCCTCGCACCGACAGGGTCACGGGGACGTCGATTTGAGCACCGTCGCGCTCAACTTTCAGCACAATTTTGGTATCAGGGCGCACACGCACCAGGTCGACCACCTGCTGCCAGTCATCCAGCGCCTGGCCATCAAGGGCCAACAGGCGATCACCGGTTTTCAGGCCAGCAGCCTGGGCCGGCCCTTTTGGATCCAGCTCGGCCAGCACCGGCGGCAAAGCCGGACGCCAAGGGCGGATCCCCAGGGATTTGATCGGATCGGGCTCATCGGCGCCCTTGAGCCAATGGTCCAGCGCCAATGCCCGCGGGGTTTCAGCGCTGGAGTCCTGGTTACGCACCACCACATTGACGGTGCCGCTTTCACCCAGGCGACGCACCAACTGCAAGTTGACCGCGCCCCAACCTGTGGTGGGTTCGCCATCAATGGATACAATTTCCTGCCCTGCCGTCAGGCCCGCCTTGGCCGCGATGCTGTCGGCTTCGACCGCGCCAATGACCGGGCGCACCTGCTGGCTGCCCAGCATGGCCAAGACCCAGAAGAACACCATCGCCAACAGGAAGTTGGCGATCGGTCCCGCCGCGACAATCGCAATACGCTGACGAACGGTCTTGCGATTGAAGGATTGGTCCAACTGGTCCGCAGGCACTTCGCCTTCGCGCTCATCGAGCATCTTGACGTAGCCGCCCAACGGGATAGCAGCAATGACAAACTCAGTGCCTCGGCGATCATGCCAGCGCAACAACGGCATGCCGAAACCGACGGAAAAGCGCAATACCTTGACGCCGCAACGACGCGCCACCCAGAAGTGGCCGAATTCGTGGAAGGTCACCAACACACCCAGAGCAACCAGGGTGCCGACAATCATGTAGAGCGCACTCATCTAATTTCTCCGCATTTCAATCCAATGCCTGAAGACTCAAACCTGCCCGCGGCCTAACCCGCATTGCGATCCAACCATTGCCCGGCCAGGGCTCGGGCCTTGGTGTCGGCCTCGAACACCGCCTCCAGGTCATTCACTGCCACTACCGGCTCAAGCGCCAGGACGTCCTCGATGATACTCGCGATCTGCGGAAAGCGGATGCGCCGCTCAAGAAACGCCGCCACGGCAACTTCGTTGGCCGCGTTAAGCATCGCCGGGGCACTGTTACCCGCCTCGGCCGCTTGCCGCGCCAGGCGCAAACAAGGGAAACGCTGCTCGTCCGGGGCTTCGAAGTCCAGGCGCGCGATTGCAAACAAGTCCAACGGTGCTACGCCGGAATCAATCCGCTCAGGCCACGCCAAGGCGTTGGCGATCGGTGTGCGCATGTCCGGGTTACCCAATTGCGCCAACACCGAACCATCCACGTAATCGACCAGGGAATGGATCACACTTTGTGGGTGAATGACCACCTCAACCTGGTCAGGCCGCGCATCGAACAGCCAGCATGCCTCGATCAACTCCAGGCCCTTGTTCATCATGCTCGCCGAATCCACGGAGATTTTGCGCCCCATGGACCAGTTCGGGTGAGCGCATGCCTGATCGGGAGACACATGGTCCAGCTCGGCCGACGGAGTCTGGCGGAATGGGCCACCCGATGCCGTCAGCAAAATTCGGCGCACGCCGACCTGGCTCAAGCCGCGGGCAAAATCACCGGGCATGCACTGGAAGATGGCGTTGTGCTCGCTGTCCAGAGGCAGCAGCACCGCTCCGCTCTTACGCACCGCTTGCATAAAGAGCGCGCCGGACATGACCAAGGCTTCTTTGTTGGCCAGCAGGATTTTCTTGCCAGCATCGACTGCCGCCAAGGTCGGACGCAAACCTGCCGCACCGACAATCGCCGCCACTACGGTATCCACGTCCGCATCGGCCGAGACCTGGCATAAGCCTGCCTCGCCAACCAATACATGAGTGGCCAGCCCGGCAGCCCGCAGATCATCCTGCAGACTGCGAGCCGCAGCAGCTTCCGGCACCACGGCAAAGCGCGGCGAGTGACGCACGCACAAGGCCAGCAACTCGCGCAAACGCGTGAAGCCGGTCAGGGCGAAAACCTGATAGCGATCGGGGTGACGCGCGATGACATCCAGGGTACTGAGCCCGACCGAGCCGGTCGCACCCAGCACCGTAACCTGCTGCAGGCCGCTCACGAAGCGATCATCCACAACAGCACGGCAAAAATAGGCAGCGCGGCGGTGAGGCTGTCGATACGGTCAAGCACACCGCCATGACCTGGCAGCAGGTTACTGCTGTCCTTGATGCCCGCCTGGCGTTTGAACATGCTCTCGGTAAGATCGCCCACCACCGAGATGAAGACGACGATAGCCGTCCCAAGCAAGGCCAGAAGCACTTCCTTTACCGACCAGTCACGCACCACACCGACCACCAGGGTGATCAGCAGCGTCAAGGCCAGACCGCCGTATACGCCTTCCCAGCTCTTGCCGGGGCTTACGGCCGGGGCCAGCTTGCGTTTGCCAAAGGCTCTCCCCGAGAAGTAGGCACCAATGTCGGCGCCCCATACCAACACCATCACAGCCAGGATCAATTCGTTGCCCAGCGGGTAACGCTTTATCTCCACCAGCCCTTGCCAGGCCGGCAAGAGGATCGCCAGGCCAATCACCAGCTTGCAGGCCACGCTGGACCACTGGCTACTGGTGCGCGGATAGGTGAGCACCAGGAAAGTCGCCAACGCCCACCACAACACTGCAGCCCCCAGCACCCAGGGCGCGATGTCCGGCAGGATGTACATGAAGAACAACAACAGCGCGACCAAGGCGGCATAGGCCATACGCGGCAACTGGTTGACAAAGCCTGCCAGGCGCGCCCACTCCCACGCACCAAGGGTCACAACCAGGCCGATGAACAGCGCAAAGCCGGAACCGTCGAGCAGGAAAAAACCGCACAAGGCAATCGGCAGCAGGATCAGCGCCGTGATGATTCGTTGTTTAAGCATTTAAACCCGGGCTCCAGCTTCGATCTGCTCGCTCGTTTTACCGAAGCGACGCTGACGGGAAGCGAAATCAGCCAGTGCATTACGCATGGCTTCGTGTTTGAAGTCCGGCCAGAACAGGTCGGAGAAGTACAGCTCGGTGTAGGCCAGCTGCCACAGCAGGAAATTGCTGATGCGATGCTCGCCACCGGTGCGAATGCACAAGTCCGGCAACGGCAGGTCGCCGGTCACCAGGCAGGTTTGCAACAGTTGGGGCGTGATGTCGTCCGGGCGCAGATGGCCGGCCTGCACTTCGCGGGCCAGCCGCTGCGCAGCCTGGGCAATATCCCACTGACCACCGTAGTTGGCTGCGATCTGCAACACAAAACGGTTACTACCGGCAGTGATGGCCTCGGCTTCGCGCATGGCAGCTTGCAGCTCCGGATGGAAACGCGAGCGATCACCGATGATACGCAGACTGATGTTGTTGTCGTTGAGGCGCTTGGCCTCACGACGCAGAGCCTTGAAGAACAGGTCCATCAAGGCACTGACTTCATCGGCGGGTCGCTGCCAGTTCTCACTTGAGAACGCGAACAAGGTCAATACTTCAACCTTTGCCTCGGCGCACACCTCAATCACCGCCCTTACCGCGTCAACACCCGCTTTATGCCCGGCAACACCCGGCATAAAGCGTTTTTTCGCCCAGCGATTATTCCCATCCATGATGATCGCGACATGGCGCGGCACCACGGAGGGCACAGTCTGCTTGGTCTTTTCCATGAAGGCGTCCTGACCCCTTATACGGCCATCAGGTCCTTTTCTTTTTCTTCGGTCGCCTTGGTGATCTGGGCTTCGGCGTCCTTGGTCAGCTTGTCGATATCAGCGACGGCACGGCGCTCTTCGTCTTCGCTGATTTCCTTGTCCTTGACCAGTTTCTTCAGGTCGCCCAGTGCATCGCGGCGGATGTTACGCACGGCAACGCGCGCATCTTCAGCAGCACTGCGCGCCTGCTTGGTGAAGCCCTTGCGGGTTTCTTCGGTCAGGGCTGGCATGGAGATCAGCAGCAACTCGCCCAGGTTGGTCGGGTTGAGGTTCAGGCCGGCACTCTGGATAGCCTTGTCGACGGCGGCGAGCATGTTGCGCTCGAAGGCAACAACTTGCAGGGTACGCGAATCCTTCACGGTCACGTTGGCCACGCCGCTCAGCGGGGTGTCGGAACCGTAGTAAGGCACCATCACGCTGCCCAGGATGCTTGGGTGCGCCTTGCCAGTACGGATCTGGCCAAAGGCGTGGCTCAAGGATTCCAGGGATTTCTGCATACGCGCCTGGGCGTCTTTCTTGATTTCGTTGATCATTGTTGGCCTTCCTCGATCAGAGTCCCTTCTGCGCCGCCGTGTACGATATTCAGCAGGGCGCCGGGCTTGTTCATGTTAAATACGCGCAGCGGCATCTTGTGGTCGCGGCACAGGCAGATAGCGGTCAGGTCCATGACACCCAGCTTGCGATCCAGTACTTCATCGTAGGTCAGATGATCGAACTTCTCGGCATGCGGGTCTTTGAATGGGTCTGCAGTGTATACGCCATCCACCTTGGTCGCCTTCAACACCACGTCAGCATCGATTTCGATAGCACGCAGGCATGCGGCCGAGTCGGTAGTGAAGAACGGGTTACCTGTGCCAGCAGCAAAGATCACCACTTCCTTGGAGTTCAGGTGGCGCATGGCTTTGCGGCGATCATAGTGATCGGTCACGCCAACCATGGAAATTGCCGACATCACGATGGCCGAGATGTTGGCGCGCTCCAGGGCGTCGCGCATGGCGAGGGCGTTCATCACAGTGGCCAGCATGCCCATGTGGTCGCCGGTAACCCGGTCCATACCGGCCGCACTCAGTGCCGCACCGCGGAACAGGTTGCCACCACCAATCACCAGGCCGACCTGCACGCCGATACCGACCAACTGGCCGACTTCCAGCGCCATGCGGTCAAGCACCTTGGGGTCGATCCCGAACTCTTCCGAGCCCATCAGGGCCTCGCCGCTGAGCTTGAGTAGAATGCGTTTATAGCGAGCCTGATAACCACTGCCCTGCTGAGCCATTGCGAATCTCTCCTGCGGCGTATTTTTTAAAAATTCTTGGCGAGCCGTTTACGGCTTGCGTTCACTCTAGCTGGACGCTGTCACAGCGCCATCGGAACACGGCTTTGTAAGCCAGTTCCGAGAGGAAACCAAATAAAATTGGCCTTCCCATTTGAAAAGAGGCTGCGCGCGTGAGCGGGCAGCCTCTTTCGGCGACAGTTTGGAACTGTCTTATTGCTTGGCGGCAGCCAGCTGGGCAGCAACTTCTTCAGCGAAGTTGTCGACCGGCTTCTCGATGCCTTCGCCTACTTTGAAGTAAGTGAAGGAAACGATTTCAGCACCGGCTTTCTTGGCCAGTTCGCCAACCTTGATCTCAGGGTTCTTGACGAACGCCTGCTCAACCAGGCTTGCTTCGGCCAGGAACTTGCTGATACGGCCTTTGACCATGTTCTCAACAATGTTTTCTGGCTTGCCTTTGATTTTTTCTTCGTTCAGCTGCAGGAACACAGCTTTTTCACGCTCGATCGCTTCGGCCGAAACTTCCGAAGGCAGCAGGAACTCAGGGTTGCTTGCAGCAACGTGCATCGCGATGTCTTTGGCCAGCTCAACGTCGCCGCCTTTCAGAACAACTGCAACACCGATTTTGTTGCCGTGCAGGTAGCCACCAACTACATCACCTTCAACGCGAACCAGGCGACGGATGTTGACGTTTTCGCCAACCTTGCCGACCAGTACCAGGCGAGCTGCTTCTTGAGCTTCGATCAGAGGCTCAACAGTGGTCAGCTTGTCAGCGAAAGCTTTTTCGACGCTGGCAGCAACGAATGCCTTGAAGTCATCCTGCAGAGCCAGGAAGTCGGTCTGGGAGTTCACTTCCAGCAGAACGGCGGATTTGCCGTCTTCTTTCAGAGCGATAGCGCCTTCAGCAGCCACGTTACCTGCTTTCTTGGCAGCCTTGATGGCGCCGGAAGCACGCATGTCATCAATGGCTTTTTCGATGTCGCCGCCGGCCTTGGTCAAGGCCTTTTTGCAATCCATCATGCCTTCGCCGGTACGCTCACGCAGTTCTTTAACCAACGCTGCAGTAATCTCTGCCATTTCAAAATCCTCTTGGATAGGTTTTCAACCATTCCACCCGATTAAACGGGCGATCAATTCTTCCCGAATTTCCGTTGTAGGCCGCTGCACGTTACAAATAATGTAGCTGCGCTGCCGACAAATGGTTTTCGAGGTGGCAAAAAGGGGGCCAAGCCCCCTTTTTGCTTACTGAGTCAACGCCAGGGCGTCAATTACTCAGCGGCAGCTACCGGAGCTTCTTCAACGAACTGCTCGGTACCACCAGCAACGTGGTTGCGACCACGGATTACAGCGTCAGCCATCGAACCCATGTACAGCTGGATAGCGCGGATTGCGTCATCGTTGCCTGGGATGATGTAGTCAACGCCTTCCGGGCTGCTGTTGGTATCGACTACGCCGATAACCGGGATGCCCAGCTTGTTGGCTTCGGTGATCGCGATGCGCTCGTGATCAACGTCGATAACGAACAGTGCGTCAGGCAGACCGCCCATGTCCTTGATACCACCCAGGGAACGATCGAGCTTTTCCAGGTCACGGGAGCGCATCAGCGCTTCTTTCTTGGTCAGCTTAGCGAAAGTACCGTCTTCGGCTTGTACTTCAAGGTCACGCAGACGCTTGATGGAAGCACGGATGGTTTTGAAGTTGGTCAGCATGCCGCCCAACCAGCGGTGATCCACGTACGGCGAACCGCAACGTGCTGCTTCTTCAGCAACGATCTTGCCAGCGGAACGCTTGGTGCCAACGAACAGGATCTTGTTTTTGCCCTGGGCCAGACGCTCTACGAAAGTCAGCGCTTCGTTGAACATTGGCAGGGTTTTTTCAAGGTTGATAATGTGAATCTTGTTACGCGCGCCGAAAATGTACTTACCCATTTTCGGGTTCCAGTAACGGGTCTGGTGACCGAAGTGCACACCGGCCTTCAGCATATCGCGCATGTTGACTTGGGACATGATAGTTCCTTAATAAGTCGGGTTTGGCCTCCACGTATCCCAATGACCAACCAGCGGCATCAAGGCCTCCGGCACCCAGGTCATCGTGTCGACACGTGTGTGGATTTAAGCTTTGCGGGGTATCCCCGGAAAGCGGCGCATTTTATACCACAGCATCGGCAAAAACGAAACCCGCAATCACACTTGCCGGTCGTCGTCTTTGCGTAACCCCTTGAATACAGCCAACATGCCTCTACCTCATAGAGAGAAGCGATCACCAGACGCGCATGATTTGCCAGCATCGTCTGTTAGAATCGCGTTTTTTGGGACTTGCGCGAATGCTGTACCCCTTTGTCGCGCTCCCCGTGAACCGTATTGATTTCAGCGCGTCGCGCTAGAGAGAGCCTGTATGACCGTTACCTTGAAAACCGCCGAAGACATCGCAGGCATGCGCGTTGCCGGCAAACTGGCTGCCGACGTGCTGGAAATGATCGCCGAACACGTCAAGCCCGGCGTCACCACCGAAACGCTGGACCGCATTTGCCACGACTATATAGTCGACGTGCAAAAAGCCATCCCTGCCCCGCTGAATTACAAAGGCTTCCCCAAGTCGATCTGCACCTCGATCAACCACGTGGTCTGCCACGGCATTCCCGGTGACAAGCCACTGAAAGACGGCGACACCCTGAACATCGACGTCACGGTGATCAAGGATGGTTACCACGGCGACACCAGCCGCATGTTCCACGTCGGTAATGTGCCGGTATGGGCCGAGCGTCTGTCCCAGGTCACCCAGGAATGCATGTACAAGGCCATCGAGATCGTCAAGCCCGGCTGCCGCCTGGGTGACATCGGTGAAGTGATCCAGAAGCACGCGGAAAAGAACGGCTTCTCGGTGGTGCGCGAGTTCTGCGGCCACGGTATCGGCAAGGTGTTCCACGAAGAGCCGCAGATTCTGCACTACGGCCGTGCCGGTACCGGTATGGAACTCAAGGCCGGCATGACCTTCACCATCGAACCGATGATCAACCAGGGCAAGGCCGACACCAAGGTGCTGGGCGACGGCTGGACCGCCATCACCAAGGACCGCAAGCTCTCGGCCCAGTGGGAACACACCCTGCTGGTCACCGACACCGGCTACGAGATCTTCACCCTGCGCGCTGACGACACCATCCCACGCGTTTCGGCCTGAAGGTCGCCCAGGTTTTCCCGCAACGTGTTGTGACTGACTGATAGATAGAAAGGAAAGCCGAACGATGCCCCAGGTGGATCCCGAACTCTTCGACCGTGGCCAATTCCAGGCCGAGCTGGCACTGAAGGCAAGCCCCATCGCCGCCTTCAAGAAGGCCATCCGCCAAGCCCGCGAGGTGCTCGATGCGCGCTTTCGCAGCGGCCGGGATATTCGCCGCCTGATCGAAGACCGCGCCTGGTTCGTCGATAACATCCTGCAAAAGGCCTGGGAGCAGTTCAATTGGAGTTTCGACGCCGATATCGCCCTGGTGGCGGTCGGCGGCTATGGTCGCGGCGAACTGCACCCCTACTCCGACATTGACCTGCTGATCCTGCTGGACCAGGCCGATCACGAGACCTTTCGCGATTCCATCGAGCGCTTTCTGACGTTGCTGTGGGACATCGGCCTGGAAGTCGGCCAGAGCGTACGCTCGGTGGACGAATGCGCCGAAGAAGCCCGTGCCGACCTGACGGTGGTCACCAACCTGATGGAAAGCCGCACCATCTGCGGCCCCGAGCGCCTGCGCCAGCGCATGCTCGAAGTCACCAGTACCGCACACATGTGGCCAAGCAAAGACTTTTTCCTGGCCAAGCGCGCCGAGCAAAAAGCCCGGCACCACAAGTACAACGACACCGAATACAACCTGGAACCCAACGTCAAAGGCTCACCCGGTGGGCTGCGGGATATCCAGACAATCTTGTGGGTGGCGCGCCGTCAATACGGCACGCTGAACCTGCGCGCCCTGGCCGGCGAAGGCTTTCTGGTGGAGAGCGAAAATTCCCTGCTGGCCTCGTCCCAGGAATTCCTGTGGAAGGTGCGCTACGCCCTGCACATGCTGGCCGGTCGTTCCGAAGACCGCCTGCTCTTCGATCACCAGCGCTCTATCGCCACCTTACTGGGCTTTGAAGGCGAAGATGCGAAGACCAGCATCGAGAGCTTCATGCAGCAGTATTACCGGGTAGTCATGAGCATTGCCCAGCTCAGCGACTTGATCATCCAGCACTTCGAAGAAGTGATCCTGGCCCCCGAAGACGAAGCGCCGCCGCAGCCGATCAATGCGCGTTTCCAGTTGCACGACGGCTATATCGAAGCACGCAACGACAACGTGTTCCGCCGCACCCCGTTCGCCATGCTGGAAATCTTCGTGTTGATGGCCCAGCAGCCGGAGATCAAAGGCGTGCGCGCCGATACCATCCGCTTGCTGCGGGAAAACCGTCACCTGATCGACGACGATTTTCGCAACGACATTCGCAATACCAGCCTGTTTATCGAGCTGTTCAAGTGCCGCATCGGCATCCATCGCAACCTGCGGCGCATGAACCGCTACGGCATTCTGGGGCGCTACCTGCCGGAGTTCGGCTTTATCGTCGGGCAGATGCAGCACGACCTGTTCCATATCTATACCGTCGATGCCCACACCCTGAACCTGATCAAGCATCTGCGTAAGTTGCAGTACACGCAGGTGTCAGAGAAATTCCCGCTGGCCAGTAAGCTGATGGCCAAGCTGCCCAAGCCCGAGTTGATTTACCTGGCCGGCTTGTACCACGACATCGGCAAGGGCCGGCATGGCGACCACTCGGAGATCGGCGCGGTGGATGCCGAAGCCTTCTGCCAGCGCCACCAGTTGCCGTTGTGGGACAGCCGCCTGATTGTCTGGCTGGTGCAGAACCACCTGGTGATGTCGACCACGGCCCAGCGCAAGGACTTGTCCGACCCACAGGTGATTCACGACTTTGCCGGCATCGTCGGCGATGAGACCCGTCTCGACTACCTCTATGTGCTGACCGTCTCCGATATCAACGCCACTAACCCGACGCTGTGGAACTCCTGGCGTGCCAGCCTGTTGCGCCAGCTGTACACCGAGACCAAGCGCGCCCTGCGCCGTGGCCTGGAGAATCCGGAGGACCGCGAAGAGCAGATCCGCCGCACCCAAAGCGCAGCCCTGGATATCCTGGTGCGCGGCGGTAACGACCCGGACGACGTCGAGCAACTCTGGTCGCAACTGGGTGACGATTACTTCCTGCGCCACACCGCCGGCGACGTGGCCTGGCACAGCGACGCGATCCTGCAGCAACCCGCCGATGGCGGCCCGTTGGTCTTGATCAAGGAAACCACCCAGCGCGAATTCGAAGGCGGCACGCAGATCTTCATCTACGCGCCCGACCAGCACGACTTCTTCGCCGTGACCGTGGCGGCCATGGACCAGCTCAACCTGAACATCCATGACGCCCGGGTCATCACCTCCAGCAGCCAGTTCACCCTCGACACCTACATCGTGCTCGACGCCGACGGCGACTCGATTGGCGACAACCCGGCGCGCGTGAAAAAGATCCGCGAGGGCCTCACCGAAGCCCTGCGCAACCCCGACGACTACCCCACCATCATCCAGCGCCGGGTGCCGCGCCAGCTCAAGCATTTTGCCTTTGCGCCTCAGGTGACCATTTCCAACGACGCACAGCGCCCGGTGACGGTGCTGGAGCTCAGCGCACCGGATCGCCCAGGCCTGCTGGCGCGTATCGGCGGGATTTTCCTGGAGTTCGACCTGTCATTGCAAAATGCCAAGATTGCGACCCTGGGCGAGCGGGTGGAAGACGTGTTCTTTATCACCGATGCCGACAACCAGCCACTGTCCGACCCGGAGCTGTGCCTGCGTTTACAGGCGGCAATCGTGGAGCAGTTGAGCGTGACCCAGGAACCCGGTGTCGAGCTGACCAGACTGACTATTTGAATTCTTAACTTTGTGAACACGAGTCATGTGGGAGCCGGCTTGCCTGCGATGCAGACACCTCGGCCCGTCCGATCGACCGCAGATCGCAGGCAGGCCAGCTCCCACAGATCCGCGCTCACCGTGATAGAGGCTTATATGAACAACGCCCTTAACCAGTTGCAGCCCTACCCCTTCGAGAAGCTGCGCGCCCTGCTCGGCAGCGTGACGCCGAACCCGGACAAACGCCCGATCGCACTGTCCATCGGCGAGCCCAAGCACACGTCACCGGCCTTCGTTGCCGAGGCCTTGAGCAATAACCTCGATCAAATGGCGGTGTACCCCACCACGTTGGGTATCCCGGCACTGCGTGAAGCCATCGGCGCCTGGTGCGAACGCCGCTTCAACGTGCCCAAGGGCTGGCTGGACCCGGCGCGCAACATCCTGCCGGTCAACGGTACGCGCGAGGCGCTGTTTGCCTTCACCCAGACCGTGGTCAACCGTGGCGACGATGCACTGGTTGTGAGCCCCAACCCGTTCTACCAGATCTACGAAGGCGCCGCGTTCCTGGCCGGGGCCAAGCCGCATTACCTGCCGTGCCTGGATAGCAACGGCTTCAATCCAGACTTCGATGCTGTCTCTGCGGATATCTGGAAACGTTGCCAGATCCTGTTCCTGTGCTCCCCCGGTAACCCGACCGGTGCGCTGATTCCAGTCGCCACGCTGAAAAAACTCATCGCCCTGGCCGATAAATACGATTTCGTCATCGCCGCCGACGAATGCTACAGCGAACTGTACTTCGACGAACAAACCCCACCCCCGGGCCTGCTCAGCGCCTGCGTCGAACTGGGCCGTCAGGACTTCAAGCGTTGTGTGGTATTCCACAGCCTATCCAAGCGCTCCAACCTGCCAGGCCTGCGTTCAGGCTTCGTGGCCGGCGACGCCGAGATCCTCAAGGCCTTTTTGCTGTACCGCACCTACCATGGCTGCGCGATGCCGGTGCAAACCCAGTTGGCCAGCATCGCCGCCTGGCAGGACGAGGCCCATGTACTGGCCAACCGTGACCTGTACCGCGAGAAGTTCGACGCAGTGCTGGCGATCCTCAAGCCGGTGCTGGACGTGCAAAGCCCGGACGGCGGCTTTTACCTGTGGCCGAATGTACAAGGCGATGACGCCGCCTTCTGCCGCGATTTGTTCGTGGAAGAACATGTGACGGTGGTGCCGGGCTCTTACCTGTCGCGGGAAGTGGACGGCTTTAACCCAGGTGCGGGGCGTGTGCGCCTGGCATTGGTTGCGCCGTTGGCCGAATGCGTGGAAGCGGCTGAGCGGATTCGCGACTTTATCCAGCGTCGCCGTTAAGGGCTTACGGGTCACTTCATGTGACCCAAATTCGCCTCGCTCATATCCAATTCCGCCAGCACCTCCCTCAATACGTCATCACCAATCTGGTGGTGACGGCTCAAGCTGTACAATTCCAACCGTTGCGCGCGCAGAGCCTTGAGCCGCAGCTTGCGCTCAAGCAGGTCCATTTGCTGCGCCAGCGCCTGAGCTTCAGCCGAATCGTTGAAGACTTCCAATTGATGGCGATATTCCGACATCAGCCGTGCCTTCAGTTCGGTAGCCAATGCCGCCTGGGCGGCGTCCGGCGTGTCGGCCTCGGCTGGCTCGTCGGCCTCCAGTGCATGAATCGCGGCCACGGCGGTCTTTTTCCAGGCTTCGCGCACTTCTTTGTGGCGTTTTTCATCCGGGCTATTCTCGACGCCGCGTAACAGCAGCGGCAGCGCGATACAGGCAGCGACCAGTGATAACAGGATCACACCGGCAGCGATAAAGATCAGCAGGTCACGCTCAGGGAAATCCTGGCCAGGCGCCAACAGCAAGGGCACCGACATGACGCCCGCCAGGGTCACCGCACCGCGTACACCGCCGACGGTCAACAACCAGCAGGAACGGGCCGTCGGCACCAGGGTCAGCGCGTTTTTGCCACGTAGCCTGCGCAGCAACCCCGACAGCCGCCAGATGCTTTGCACCCAGATGAAGCGCAATACCACCAGCACCAGGAAGATCGCCACCACATCCAGGCAGCGATACATCAAGGTGGGCCACAGCGTGGTTTCATGGCTGACCACGGCCTTGATGATGTCTGGCAGTTGCAGACCGAGCAGCAGGAAGATCAGGCCGTTAAAGGCAAACTCCAGCAACGACCACACGCTGCGGTTGAGCAGGCGCGTGCTGGTCTGGCGCGGCAGCAGGTCGAGCCAGCTTTGCATCATCCCCGCTGCCACCGCCGAGAGGATGCCGGAGGCGCCCAGGCGTTCAGCCAGTACGTACGCAGCAAAGGGCAGTAACAACATGAACACCACATGGGTCGCCGGGTCATCCCACCCGCGCGCGATCATCCAGGCGCGCAGGCGGCCGACCAACCAGCTCAACGCCACGCCGATCGCCAGCCCGCCCACCGCCACCAACACAAACGTCAGGCTGGCATCCGCCAGGGAAAAGACCCCGGTCAACGCAGCGGCCAGGGCGAACTTGAAAGTCACGAGGCCCGACGCGTCATTCATCAAGGCCTCGCCCTGGAGCATGTGCATCAGCGGCTTGGGCAAACGGTTCTGGGAAATGGCCGACACCGCCACAGCGTCCGTCGGCGAGAGCACCGCTGCCAGGGCAAAGGCCACCGGCAAGGGGATCGAGGGCAGCAACCAATGAATGAAGTAACCGGCGCCCACCACGGTGAACAGCACCAGCCCCACCGCCAATGTCAGGATCGGGCCACGCAGGTGCCACAACTCACGCTTGGGCATGCGCCAACCATCGGAAAACAACAGTGGCGGCAGGAACAGAAACAGGAACAGCTCAGGGTCCAGCGCCACATGCAGCCCCAACGTGGGCCAGGCCAGCAAGGCGCCGGCGGCGATCTGCACCAGGGGCAAGGGCAGTGGGATGATGCGCCCGATCAGGCGCGAAAAGCTGACCAGCATCAGCAGGATAAGAACGGTGTAGGCGGTTTGCATAACGCGGGTTTCCCGGACAATCGACTCGCAACGACACATCAGGCAACAACTGGCCGTTGAAGTGCCATATTACCCGGCTATGTTACCTGGCTATGTTACTCGCCTATGCTGCGCACTGGCACTTTGCACAAAAGTCGCACGCTGTTGACGAGCGGCGCCGAAACCCGCTGGTCGTGGCATAATCGGCGATCTTTCATTTTCATACGTCCAAAGGGGGGCAATTCCTTGAGTGCTTCAAGCAAAACCTTGCACCTTTTCGGCATCAAAGCCTGCGACACCATGAAAAAGGCGCGCACCTGGCTCGATGAGCACGGGGTGAGCTATGAGTTCCATGACTACAAAACGGCCGGTATCGACCGCGAACACTTGACCCAATGGTGCAACGAGCACGGTTGGCAGGTGGTTTTGAACCGTGCGGGCACCACCTTTCGCAAACTCGAAGACGAACGCAAAGCCGATCTCGATCAGTCGAAAGCCATTGAATTGATGCTCGCACAACCCTCGATGATCAAGCGCCCGGTGCTCGATCTCGGTGACAGAACCCTGATTGGCTTCAAGCCAGATAGTTATTCGGCGGCCCTCAAGTAGGCCAGCCTTCCATTTTTGTAGAGGTAACAGCATGTCCAATTCCCTGTTCAGCCTGGGCTTCGGCGTCGGCACTCAGAACCGCCAAGGTGCTTGGCTGGAAGTGTTTTACGCACAACCCTTGCTCAATCCATCGGCTGAAATCGTTGCCGCCATCGCACCGATCCTCGGTTACACCGAAGGCAACCAGGCGATCACCTTCACCGTGAGCCAGGCCCTGCAACTGGCCGACGCGCTCAAAGGCGTCGATGCTGCCCAGGCCGCCCTGCTCAGCCGCCTGGCTGAAAGCCACACGCCGCTGGTCGCGACCTTGCTGGCCGAAGACGCCGCACTGACCTCCACGCCTGAGGCCTACCTCAAGCTGCACCTGCTGTCCCATCGCCTGGTCAAGCCCCACGGCCTGAGCCTGGCCGGTGTGTTCCCGCAGTTGCCGAACGTGGCCTGGACCAGCCAGGGCGCTATCGACATCAATGAACTGGCCGAGCGCCAACTGGAAGCGCGCCTGCGTGGCGACCTGCTGGAAGTGTTCTCGGTGGACAAGTTCCCGAAAATGACCGACTACGTCGTACCGGCTGGCGTGCGTATCGCTGACGCTGCACGTATCCGTCTGGGCGCGTACGTGGGCGAAGGCACCACCGTGATGCACGAAGGCTTCGTCAACTTCAACGCGGGCACCGAAGGCCCGGGCATGATCGAAGGTCGCGTATCGGCGGGCGTATTCGTCGGCAAGGGCTCGGACCTGGGCGGCGGTTGCTCCACCATGGGCACCCTGTCGGGCGGCGGCAATATTGTGATCAAGGTGGGCGAAGGCTGCCTGATCGGCGCCAACGCCGGTACCGGTATCCCATTGGGCGACCGCAACACCGTGGAGTCGGGCCTCTACATCACCGCCGGCACCAAGGTTGCCCTGCTGGACGAGCAGAACCAACTGGTCAAGGTGGTCAAGGCACGCGAGTTGGCTGGCCAGCCGGACCTGCTGTTCCGTCGTAACTCCGAGACCGGTGCCGTGGAGTGCAAAACCCACAAATCGGCCATCGAACTGAACGAAGCGCTGCACGCTCACAACTAAGCAGCCACTCGATGCCACTAGCGGGCCGCACCCTCGGGGGCGGCCCGCTTATACGAGTCTTGATCACCATGCTTGTGCCCTCCCCCTGGCGCGCCGACTTCCCGGCCATCGCCACCCTGCAACGGCAAGACCAGACCTATCTGGACAGCGCCGCCACCACGCAAAAACCCCAAGCCCTGCTGGATGCCATCAGTCATTACTACGCCAATGGCGCAGCGAATGTGCACCGTGCCCAGCATTTGCCCGGGGCCCATGCTACCCAGGCCTTTGAAGACAGCCGCAGCAAGGTCGCGCAGTGGTTGAACGCAGGTGACAGCGGGCAGGTTGTGTTTACCCACGGCGCAACGTCTGCGCTGAACCTCCTGGCCTATGGCCTGGAACACTTATTCAATGCGGGCGATGAGATTGCCATCAGCGCCCTGGAACACCACGCCAACCTGTTGCCCTGGCAGCAATTGGCCAAACGCCGCGCGCTCACGCTGGTGGTATTACCCCTGGACGATGAAGGCGTAATCGACCTGGACGCCGCGGCCCGCTTGATTGGCCCGCGCACGCGCCTGCTGGCGGTGAGCCAGTTGTCCAACGTGCTCGGTGCCTGGCAGCCGCTGCAAGCCTTGCTGGCGCTGGCCCAGGCACACGGCGCCCTCACGGTGGTGGACGGCGCCCAAGGCATCGTCCATGGCCGCCACGACGTACAGGCCTTGGGCTGCGACTTCTACGTGTTCTCCAGCCACAAACTCTACGGCCCGGACGGCGTCGGCGTACTGTATGGCCGTAATGAGGCCCTGCACCACCTGCGCCACTGGCAGTTCGGCGGCGAGATGGTGCAACAGGCCGACTACCACAGCGCCAGCTTTCGCCCCGCGCCGCTGGGCTTTGAAGCCGGCACCCCACCGATTGCCAGTGTGATCGGCCTGGGCGCGAGCCTGGATTACCTGAGCTCGCTGGATCCCTCCGCGCTGATCGCCCACGAAGCCGCCCTGCATGACTACCTGCTGCGTGGGCTTAAGGCACGCAATGGTGTACGCGTGCTGGGATCGCCACAGGTGGCGCTGGTGAGTTTTGTGGTGGAGGGCGTGCACAACGCCGACCTCGCCCACCTGCTGACCGAGCAAGGCATTGCTGTGCGTGCCGGTCATCACTGCGCGATGCCATTATTGAAGGCAATGCATCTGTCAGGCGCAATCCGAGTGTCCCTGGCGCTCTACAACGATTCCGACGACCTGGAACGCTTTTTTGAAGCGTTGGACCAGGCGCTGGATATGTTGCGATGAGCTTGCCAGTGGACGCCATGGCCGCGCTGGAGGCCTTCCAGGCTGTGGGCAGCTGGGAGCAGCGCGCACGGATGCTGATGCAATGGGGTGAACGCTTGCCCGCCCTGGCTGATGACGAAAAGGTCGACGCTAACCTGGTGCAAGGTTGTGAAAGCCTGGTGTGGTTGGTGGGCCGCTTGCAGGACGGCCATTGGCAGTTTGCTGCGAGCAGCGAGGCACGGATGATTCGCGGGTTGGTGGCGTTGCTGCTGGCGCGGGTCAACGGCTTGTCGGCTGATCAATTGCAAGCGGTCGACCTGCCTGGCTGGTTCAATCAACTGGGCCTGTCGCGCCAACTATCGCCGTCGCGCAGCAATGGCTTGAATGCCGTACTGCAACGCATGCAAGACCTGACGCGTACACAGAAATAATGTGGGCTGGCTTGCCTGCGATAGCCATAGGTATCTACATAACTCTGTTAGCTCAACGGTAACCACGATGCGAAGCGAGCCGCTCTTGATCTGCTTTTGATCTTAGGCGCCCCGTTAAACCACGCTGGCCGGAATTCGACAGGGATTTGGGGGGTAAACCGGCAGGGATGCCGGTTTAGCCGCCCCGCGCCATGGATGGCGCGTGGCGGCGGCCCCCCAAATCACTGGCGGATTACGGGCACACCGAGCCTAAGCGAGGTGCCGAGTGGTGGGGCAAGAGCGTTTTGCTTACTTTTGCGCTTTTCAAAAGTGAGCCGCTGTAAAAGCGGAACCCTAAGTGGCCGCTACCGCAGGAATGGATATGTACACGGTCCAACTGAGTTGACTGTCAGGCCGTCTTCGCAGGCAAGCCAGCTCCCACATTGGATCGCGGGGCATCAGTTATATCTGTGTCGGCTGCCAGGCCGTCACGGGAGCAAGCTCCCTCGCCACAGATTTAGCGTCGTGCCGAAGTTGTGTAGATACCTATGCTGCGATAGCGGCGAATCAGTCAGTATTTTCAGTGGCTGACACACCGCTATCGCAGGCAAGCCAGCTCCCACAATCTGGATCTATGTTCGGCAATGAGATTTAGCTGGGTTTGATGCGCTCCGACGGCCTGCGCACTCCCGCCACAATCTTGTCCACCGCCTTGGTCGCCGCCACCATGCCGAACGTGGCGGTGACCATCATCACCGCGCCAAACCCTCCCGCGCAGTCAAGCTTGACCCCGTCGCCGACAAAACTCTTCTGCAAACAGATACTGCCATCGGGTTTGGGATAGCGCAGTTGTTCGGTGGAAAACACGCAGGGCACGCTGTAATGACGGGTCACCGTGCGCGAGAAGCCATAATCGCGGCGCAAGGTAGAGCGTACTTTCGACGCCAGCGGATCATTGAAGGTGCGGTTCAGGTCGCACACCTGGATCAGCGTGGGGTCAATCTGCCCGCCGGCACCGCCAGTAGTGATGATCTGGATCTTGCGACGCTTGCACCAGGCAATCAGCGCCGCCTTGGCGTTGACCGCGTCGATGCAGTCGATCACGCAGTCGATAGTCGGGGTGATGTACTCGGCCATGGTGTCGCGGGTGACGAAGTCTGCCACCGCGTGCACGGTGCACTCAGGATTAATACCGCGCAAACGCTCAGCCATCACTTCGACCTTGGGCTTGCCCACGGTGCTGTCCAAGGCATGCAACTGGCGGTTGCTGTTGCTGACGCAGACATCGTCCAGGTCAAACAGCGAAATCTCGCCCACCCCGCAGCGGGCAATCGCTTCCGCCGCCCAGGAACCCACGCCGCCGACGCCGACAATCGCCACATGGGCCGCTTTCAAGCGTTCCAGGCCCTCAAGCCCGTACAAGCGGGCGACGCCTGCAAACCGCGGATCTTCTGTACTCATCATCATTACCCCAAAAACCGGCGCGCATTATAGGGCTACGGAGCGGCAAGTTTTAAGCTACAAGTTACAAGTGAAGAACTTAGATGGAGTTTCGCAGACTAACGTCCGGCTTTTCTCTGTCTGCTGTACGCTCAGGGAAGCGCCAGTGTAGGATGCGCGCCGTTCGGCGCAGGCCGACACCTCTTTCGTTCCGCACCCTTTGGAACCCGACATAACCATGGCATCGCGTAAATTTGGACTCAACCTGGTGGTGGTGCTGGCAATTGCCGCGCTGTTCACCGGTTTCTGGGCGCTGATCAACCGCCCGGTCACCGCTCCCAACTGGCCCGATCAGATCTCCGGTTTTTCCTACTCGCCGTTCCAGCAAGGCCAGTACCCGCAGAAAGGCCAGTACCCTACCGACGAACAGATGCGTCAGGACCTTGCGATCATGAGCAAGCTGACGGACAACATCCGTACCTACTCGGTGGACGGCCCCCTGGGGGATATACCCAAGCTGGCCGAAGAGTTTGGCCTGCGCGTGACCCTGGGGATCTGGATCAGCCCGGACCTTGAGCGTAACGAGCGGGAGATCCAGCGCGCTATCGAGATCGCCAACACCTCGCGCAGCGTCGTGCGCGTAGTGGTGGGCAACGAAGCGTTGTTCCGTGAAGAAATCACCCCCGAAGCCCTGATCGTGCTGCTCGACCGCGTGCGCGCCGCCGTGAAAGTCCCGGTGACCACCTCCGAGCAATGGCACATCTGGGAAAAGAACCCGCAACTGGCCAAGCACGTCGACCTGATCGCCGCGCACATCCTGCCGTTCTGGGAATACATCCCAATGGACAAGGCCGGCCAGTACGTTCTCGACCGCGCCAAGGACCTGAAGAAAGCCTTCCCGAAAAAGCCACTGCTGCTATCGGAAGTGGGCTGGCCGAGCAACGGCCGTATGCGCGGTGGCAATGAGTCGTCGCCGGCCGACCAGGCGATTTACCTGCGTACGCTGGTCAACAAGCTCAACCGCCAGGGTTACAACTACTTTGTGATCGAGGCCTTCGACCAGCCGTGGAAGGTCAGCGACGAAGGGTCGGCGGGTGCGTATTGGGGTGTATTCAATGCCGCGCGCCAGCAGAAATTCAATTTTGACGGCCCGGTGGTGGCGATTCCGCAATGGCGGGTACTGGCCATCGGTTCGGTGGTGCTTGCGCTGCTGTCCCTGACCCTGTTGATGATCGACGGCTCGGCCCTGCGCCAGCGGGGCCGTACCTTCCTGACCTTCATTGCGTTCCTGTGCGGGTCGGTGCTGGTCTGGATCGGCTACGACTACAGCCAGCAATACAGCACGTGGTTCAGCGTGACGGTCGGTGTGTTGCTGGCACTCGGCGCCCTGGGCGTGTTCATTGTGTTGCTGACCGAAGCCCATGAGCTGGCAGAAGCGGTGTGGACCCACAAGCGTCGGCGTGAATTCCTGCCCGTGGAAGGCGACTCGGACTACCGCCCGAAAGTGTCGATCCACGTGCCGTGCTACAACGAGCCACCGGAAATGGTCAAGCAGACCCTCGACGCCCTGGCCGCCCTCGACTATCCGGATTATGAAGTCCTGATCATCGACAACAACACCAAGGACCCGGCGGTGTGGGAGCCGGTGCGCGACTACTGCGAAACCCTCGGCCCGCGCTTCAAGTTCTTCCACGTCGCGCCCCTGGCCGGTTTCAAGGGCGGCGCGCTGAACTACCTGATCCCGCACACCGCCAAGGATGCCGAAGTGATCGCAGTGATCGACTCGGACTACTGCGTATCGCCGAACTGGCTCAAGCACATGGTGCCGCACTTCGCCGACCCGAAAATCGCCGTGGTGCAGTCGCCCCAGGATTACCGCGACCAGAACGAAAGCACCTTCAAGAAGCTCTGCTACGCCGAATACAAAGGCTTCTTCCATATCGGCATGGTCACCCGTAACGACCGTGACGCGATCATCCAGCACGGCACCATGACCATGACCCGCCGCTCGGTGCTCGAAGAGCTGGGCTGGGCCGACTGGTGCATCTGTGAAGACGCCGAACTGGGCCTGCGCGTGTTCGAAAAAGGCTTGTCGGCGGCGTACTACCACGACAGCTACGGCAAGGGTTTGATGCCGGATACCTTTATCGACTTCAAGAAACAGCGTTTCCGCTGGGCCTATGGCGCGATCCAGATCATCAAGCGCCACACCGCCAGCCTGTTGCGCGGTAAAGACACCGAACTGACCCGTGGCCAGCGCTACCACTTCCTTGCGGGCTGGTTGCCGTGGGTGGCCGACGGCATGAACATCTTCTTTACCGTCGGCGCCCTGTTGTGGTCTGCGGCGATGATCATCGTGCCGACTCGGGTCGACCCGCCATTGCTGATTTTCGCGATCCCGCCGTTGGCGTTGTTTGTGTTCAAAGTCGGCAAGATCATCTTCCTCTATCGTCGTGCGGTAGGTGTGAACTTGAAAGATGCGTTCTGCGCGGCACTGGCCGGGTTGGCGCTGTCTCATACCATCGCCAAAGCGGTGTTGTACGGCTTCTTCACCAGCAGCATTCCGTTCTTTCGTACACCGAAAAACGCGGATAACCACGGCTTCTGGGTGGCGATTTCCGAAGCCCGCGAAGAAATGTTCATCATGCTGCTGCTATGGGGCGCGGCGCTGGGGATCTACCTGGTGCAAGGCCTGCCGAGCAATGACATTCGCTTCTGGGTGGTGATGTTGCTGGTGCAGTCGCTGCCGTATGTGGCGGCGCTGATCATGGCGTTCTTGTCGTCGCTGCCCAAACCTTCGACGGCGCCTGAGGCTGCGCCGGCGGCGTAAAAAGTCACGCGATGCACTAAACGGCGGCCCTTAGCCGCCGTTTTGCTATAAGATAACGGCCCTTTTGCGTGCCTTACACCCATCACTGTAGGAGCGAGCTTGCTCGCGAAAATCGTTAACGATAACGCGGGCATCCTGAATGCACGCGGTGCCCTTGAGTTTTTCGCGAGCGAGCTCGCTCCTACAGTTAGAACGTCGCCGCCTCGATTTCCGGAGTTCCCCCCATGACGGCCCATGCCGACCTTTCGCCGACCCTTCAACTTGCCATCGACCTGATCCGTCGCCCGTCGGTCACGCCGATCGATGCCGATTGCCAGAAGCTGATGATGCAGCGCCTGGGCGACGCCGGTTTTGCGCTTGAACCGATGCGCATCGAAGATGTGGACAACTTCTGGGCCACCCACGGCAAGCACGAAGGCCCGGTGCTGTGTTTTGCCGGTCACACCGACGTGGTGCCGACCGGCCCGGTACAGGCCTGGCAGAACGACCCGTTCGATGCGTTGATCGATGACAACGGCATGCTCTGCGGCCGTGGCGCGGCGGACATGAAAGGCAGCCTGGCGGCGATGCTGGTGGCGGCGGAACGTTTCGTCAGCGACTACCCGGACCACAAGGGTTCGGTCGCCTTCCTGATCACCAGCGATGAAGAAGGCCCGGCGCACCACGGCACCAAGGCCGTGATCGAACGCCTGGCCGCACGCAAGGAGCGCCTGGACTGGTGCATCGTCGGCGAACCGTCGAGCACCAGCCTGGTGGGCGACGTGGTCAAGAACGGCCGCCGAGGCTCCCTTGGCGCCACCTTGACCGTGCGCGGTGTACAGGGCCATGTGGCTTACCCGCACCTGGCAAAGAACCCGATCCACCTGGCCGCACCGGCGCTGGCCGAACTCGCTGCCGAGCATTGGGATGACGGCAACACGTTCTTCCCGCCAACCAGCTTCCAGATTTCCAACCTCAACTCCGGTACTGGCGCCACCAACGTGATCCCGGGTGACCTGACGGCGGTGTTCAACTTCCGTTTTTCCACCGAATCCACCGTCGAGGGCCTGCAACAACGCGTCGCGGCCATTCTCGACAAACATGGCCTGGACTGGCACGTGGAGTGGGCGCTGTCGGGCCTGCCGTTCCTCACCGAGCCAGGCGCTCTGTTGGATGCAGTGTCGGCCAGCATCCTGGCGATCACCGGGCGCGAGACCCAGGCGTCCACCAGTGGCGGTACCTCCGATGGGCGCTTCATTGCGACGTTGGGCACCCAGGTGGTCGAACTGGGCCCGGTGAACGCGACGATCCACCAGGTCAACGAACGCATCCTGGCCAGCGACCTCGACGTGCTGACCGAAATTTACTACCAGACCCTGATCAAGTTGCTCGCCTGATGCTTGCCTGCCCCATTTGCAGCGCACCGCTCAACACCGTGGACAATGGCGTGGCGTGCCCGGCCGGGCACCGCTTCGACCGCGCGCGCCAGGGTTACCTGAACCTGTTGCCGGTGCAGCACAAGAACAGCCGCGACCCGGGCGACAACCTGGCCATGGTCGAGGCGCGCCGCGACTTCCTCAACGCCGGGCACTACGCGCCAGTGGCCAAGCGCCTGGCCGAACTGGCCGCCGAGCGCGCACCGCAGCGCTGGGTCGACATTGGGTGTGGCGAGGGTTACTACACCGCGCAAATTGCCCAGGCCCTACCCCACGCCGATGGCTATGCCCTGGATATCTCCAAGGAAGCGGTCAAGCGCGCGTGCAAACGCAACCCGGCGCTGACCTGGTTGATCGCCAGCATGGCCCGCGTACCATTGGCCGATGCCAGCTGCCAGTTCCTCGCCAGCGTGTTCAGCCCGTTGGACTGGCAAGAGGCCAAGCGCCTGCTCAGTCCCGGCGGTGGTTTGATGAAGGTCGGCCCGACCAGCGGCCACTTGATGGAACTGCGCGAGCGTCTTTACGACGAGGTACGCGAGTACACCGACGACAAACACCTGGCCCTGGTGCCGGACGGTATGAGCCTTGCTCACAGTGAAACCCTGGAATTCACCCTGAGCCTGGCCGAAGCCCAGGACCGCGCCAACCTGCTGGCGATGACGCCCCACGGCTGGCGGGCCAGTGCCGAGCGCCGCCACGAGGTGATCGAGGCGGCCGAGCCGCTGCAGGTCACGGTGTCGATGCGTTACGATTATTTCGTGCTTCAATGACTGACGTTCACCCATCCGCGAATGGATTTTCGAATCCCGCAACGAGGAACATCCATGCGCCAACCCGATATTGAGATTTACCTGAAGGACGCCGACGTCGATCACAAGGCCATCGCTGCCTGGCTGGGCGCCGCACTCGGCCCGTGTACCGACTGGGTCCAGAAAGGCCAGACCTACAAGTGCAAGGCCGGCAGCGTGCCGGTGACCTGGCTGCCCAAGGCGGTGGGCAAATGGAACAGCCTGTACCTGGAAAGCGACCAGACCCCATGGGACGACGACATCGCCTGCGCCCGCGCCGCGTTTGCCGCGCTGAACGTCGAAGTGCGTTGCGCGCCGGGCACCTGGGTTGAGGAAGAAGGTGAGGAAAGTGCCGACACCTGGATTCGCATCAGCGAAGACGGTGAAGAGCAGATCACCTGGAAGACCGCCTGAAGATCGTTCCCACGCTCTGCGTGGGAAAGTAGCCTGGGACGCTCTGCGTCCCAAAGCGTGACGCGGAGCGTCACAAGAGGCGTTCCCACGCAGAGCGTGGGAACGATCAAACAACGTTGTTACAGGCCCACCACATCCTCCGCCTGCAAGCCCTTCTCGCCCGTCACCACGGCGTACTCCACCTGCTGGCCCTCGGCCAACGAACGGTGGCCTTCACCGCGAATAGCGCGATAATGCACAAACACATCCTTGCCATCCTCACGCTGGATAAAGCCGTAGCCCTTTGCATCGTTGAACCACTTCACATTCCCGGTTTCGCGCGTTGACATCTGTTCACTCCCACTGGTTTTTTATTGTTGAGTCGCTCGCATTGAACTGCCGAGTATAAGACAGGCTCAAAAACCATCAACTCAACTTTACATCGCTGCTTTTTTGCCGATTTTCGGCGAATACGGCACACTACCCGCCCGAGCGCCTGCTCGGTTTTTTCCACTTGAAGCAGCTCGCCTATGACCCGCTCCCCGTTCCGCCGTCTGGTGTTTGGCACCTTGCGCCGACTGTTGTACCTCTGGGTTCGCTCAGAGACGATCAACCAGTCGTCCCTAACCCTCAACCTGGACCGCAGCCGGCCGGTTTTCTACGTCCTGCAATCACCCTCCCTGACCGAGTTGGCGGTGGTCGATGCCGAGTGCACCAAGGCTGGCCTGCCACGTCCGGTGCTGCCGGTGTCGGTGGGGCCGTTGATGGAGCCTGCGGCGTTCTTCTACCTCACGCCGGATCCGGATTGGCTCGGCCGCCAGGACAAGCGCGGTGCGCCGCCCACCCTGACGCGCTTGGTCAACACCCTCACCGAACACGCCGAAGAGAATGCACAAATCATTCCGGTCAGTGTGTTCTGGGGCCAATCCCCCGAAAGCGAGTCCAGCCCGTGGAAGCTGTTGTTCGCCGACAGCTGGGCGGTCACCGGGCGTCTACGCCGGTTGTTGAGCATCCTGATCCTGGGGCGCAAGACTCGCGTGCAATTCTCCGCGCCTATCAACCTGCGTGAATTGATCGAGCACAATAAAGGTCACGAACGCACCGTACGCATGGCCCAGCGCATCCTGCGTGTGCACTTCCGTAACCTGAAGACGGCAGTGATCGGCCCCGACCTGTCCCACCGGCGTAATCTGGTCAAGGGCCTGGTCAATATGCCGCTGGTACGCCAAGCCATTGCGGATGAAGCCGAACGCGAAAAGATCGCCCCGGAAAAAGCCAAGGCCCTGGCCCTGCGCTATGGCAACGAGATTGCCTCGGATTACACCTACACCGCGATCCGCTTCCTGGAAGTGGTATTGAGCTGGTTCTGGAACAAGATCTACGACGGTATCAAGGTCAATAACATCGAGGGCGTGCAAAAGGTGGCCCAAGGCTACGAGGTGATCTACGTGCCTTGCCACCGCAGCCACATCGACTATCTGCTGCTGTCCTACCTGCTGTTCAAGAACGGCCTGACCCCGCCGCACATCGCCGCCGGCATCAACCTCAACATGCCGGTGATCGGCAGCCTGCTGCGCCGTGGCGGTGCGTTTTTCATGCGCCGCACCTTCAGGGGCAACCCTTTGTACACCTCGGTGTTCAACGAATACCTGCACACCCTGTTTACCAAGGGTTTCCCGGTGGAATACTTCGTCGAAGGCGGGCGCTCGCGCACCGGGCGCATGCTGCAACCGAAAACCGGCATGCTGGCGATCACCTTGCGCAGCTTCCTGCGTTCCTCGCGCATGCCCATCGTGTTCGTGCCGGTGTATATCGGCTATGAGCGCGTGCTCGAAGGCCGCACTTACCTGGGCGAACTGCGTGGCGCGAGCAAGAAGAAAGAGTCGATCTTCGATATTTTCAAAGTGGTCGGCGCGCTCAAGCAGCGCTTCGGCCAAGTGGCGGTCAACTTCGGTGAGCCGATCAAGCTGGCGGAGTTCCTCGACGCCGAGCAACCGGACTGGCGCGCCCAGGAACTGGGGCCGAACTACAAACCGGCGTGGCTCAACGAGACCACCAATCGCCTCGGCGAACAGGTGGCGCGCCACTTGAACGAAGCCGCTGCGGTGAACCCGGTGAACCTGGTCGCGCTGGCGCTACTGTCCACCACTCGCCTGGCGCTGGATGAACAGGCCATGGCCCGCCAACTGGACCTGTACCTGGCGTTGTTGCGTCGTGTGCCCTACTCGCCCCATACCACTTTGCCGGATGGCGATGGCCTGGCGCTGATCAAGCACGTCAAGGACATGAACCTGTTGTCCGAACAGAGCGACGCCTTGGGCAAAATCGTTTATCTGGATGAGCAGAATGCCGTCCTGATGACCTACTACCGCAACAATGTGCTGCACATCTTCGCCCTGCCAGCGTTGCTGGCGAGCTTCTTCCAGAGCAGTTCGCGCATGACCCGCGAACAGATCCTGCGCTACACCCACGCGCTCTACCCGTACCTGCAATCAGAGCTGTTTATCCGTTGGTCGCTGGAGGACCTGGACAGCGTGGTCGACCAGTGGCTGGACGCGTTTGTCGAACAAGGCCTGCTGCGTTTCGAAAACGCCGTATACCTGCGCCCGGCGCCGAGTTCGCGGCACTTTGTGCTGCTGACGCTGCTGTCCAAGAGCATCGCCCAGACCCTGCAACGTTTCTACATGGCGATCTCGTTACTGCTCAACAGCGGCCAGAACAGCATCAGCGCCGAAGAGCTGGAAGACCTGTGCACGATCATGGCCCAGCGCCTGTCGATCCTGCACGGCCTCAATGCCCCGGAATTCTTCGACAAGAGTCTTTTCCGACATTTTATCCAGACGTTGCTGGAGCAAGATGTGCTGCGCCGCGATGAAGCCGGCAAGCTGGGCTATCACGACCTGCTCGGCGAACTGGCCGAAGGCGCCGCCAAACGCGTACTGCCGGCGGATATTCGCCTGTCGATCCGCCAGGTTGCCTTGCACCGCGTGGACGGCGCAGCCGAGGCTGCGGCCGAACCGGTTGCCGTCAACCCTGAAGCACAGCGCTAGACTGAATGAGGCGCCGGGCGGATTCCGGCGCCGTTGAAAAGGAGCCGCACATTGAAAAAACTCATCCTCCTGGGCCTGACCGCCCTGCTCGGAGCCTGCCACTCGATGACCCCAACCCCGAAGGCCAGCCTCGACGGCGAAGTGTTCTACCTGCAACGCATCGCCCTGCCGCCAGCCGCCACCTTGAGTGTCAGCCTGCAGGACGTGTCCCTGATGGACGCCCCGGCCGTGCCCCTCGCCGAACAGAAAGGCCCGGTCAAAGGCCAGGTGCCGCTGCCGTTTCACCTGAGCTATGACCCGGCCCAGGTTAAGCCAGGCCACACATACTCGGTCAGCGCTCGCATCGAGCTGGACGGCAAGCTACTGTTTATCACCACCGAGCGGCACACCGTGCAGCTCAACGGCCAGGACCCACAACCGCTGCGCCTGCGCGTGGATGCGGCTGCACACTGATCATTCCCACTTCATAAGGAAGCGCCCATGCTCCGCAAATCTCTTCGCCTCACCGCCCTGTGTGCTGGCTTGCTATTCGGCGCCAGCGCCATGGCCCTGGATCTCGGCAGCCTGTCTCAGGGTGACGCCAGCGGCGGCCTCAAGGATGCCTTGACCCAAGGTGCACAGATTGCTGTGAAACAGCTCGGGACGCCCGGTGGTTTCAGCAACAACCCGGACGTGAAGATCGGCCTGCCGGGCAAACTCGGCAAAGTCGCCGACAAGTTGAAAATGTTCGGCATGGGTGACCAGGTCACGCAGCTGGAAACCAGCATGAACAAGGCAGCGGAAACCGCCGTGACTCAGGCCCAGCCGATCCTGGTCAACGCTGTGAAGAACATGAGCGTGACCGACGCCAAGGGCATTCTCAGCGGTGGCCAGAACTCCGCCACCCAGTACCTGAACAAAAGCAGCCGTGAAGAGATTCGCGCCAAGTTCCTGCCTATCGTCAAGGCCGCCACCGACAAAGTCGGCGTGGCCCAGCAGTACAACGCCCTCGCCGGCAAGGCCGCGGCCTTTGGCGCGGTGGACGCCAAGAGCGCCAACGTTGAGAACTACGTGACCGAGCAGGCCCTGGATGGTTTGTTCAAGATGATTGCGCAGCAGGAAGAAACGATTCGCAAGAATCCAGCGGCTGCGGCTACCAGCTTGGCCAAGAAGGTGTTTGGCGCGCTGTAAAACCTGCCGATCTGCCCTGCCCCCCACAAGCGCCTCGTATTCTCGAGGCGTTTGCGCAAAAAAGAGCCTCAAAGTCAGTAATTTATGGCCGCCTTCATGACAATCGTCAGCTCAACGGTTTTTATGTAGCAACACTTAGGAGGGGGCTCGGGATTGCACTCTTCAGGAGGTTTGGGCATGCAATACTCAGGGGGTTTGGGTTTGCATTCCTCAGGAGGCTTGGGTCTGCATTCCTCAGGAGGTTTGGGTCTGAAACTCTCAAGGGGCTTGGGTTTGCAATACCCGGGGCGCTTGGGCTTACAACGTTCAGGAGGGCTGGGTTTACACTTTTCAGGAGGTTTTGGCCTGCTGGGCGGACGCAGAAAAGCCTTCAAACTAGCTATACACATGGCGAACTCCTTAAATTCATTCCAATCACTACTGTTTCTGCCGACGAGCAAGAGCAGTAGGTACCTGCCAACCAGGTAACATTGAGTGGCAATCAATAAGGAAAGGTTCCTAGGCCCGTGTAGTGAGCTTCCTATCTCTAACATAGGAAAATTGCTCATTCTGCCGCATGCCCACGGTGACGGGGCGCGTACTCTCTACGCCCCGACAACCGAGATGACAGCCTGATTATCCAGCGTCCTTTTTGACGCGAAACCACGCGGCATAAAGCGCCGGGAGAAAGAGCAAGGTCAATGCCGTAGCCACGATCAACCCTCCCATGATCGCCACGGCCATCGGCCCGAAGAACACACTGCGCGACAGCGGAATCATCGCCAGCACCGCCGCCAGTGCCGTCAGAACAATCGGGCGAAAGCGTCGGACCGTAGCTTCGATAATCGCCTGCCAAGGTGCCAGGCCGGCCTTGATGTCTTGCTCGATCTGGTCCACCAAAATCACCGAGTTACGCATGATCATTCCCGACAGCGCGATGGTGCCAAGCATGGCGACGAAGCCGAAGGGTTGGTGGAATACCAGCAGGAACAGGGTCACGCCGATCAGCCCCAACGGTGCGGTGAGAAAGACCATCGCCGTGCGCGAAAAGCTGCGCAGTTGCAGCATCAGCAAGGTCAGCACCACCACGATAAACAGCGGCACGCCGGCCTTCACCGAGTTTTGCCCACGCGCTGAATCTTCAACCGTGCCGCCCACTTCCAGCAGGTAGCCATCCGGCAGTTCGGCACGTACATCGGCGAGCGTCGGCAAGATCTGCTGCACGAGGGTCGCCGGCTGTTCCTTGCCATAGATATCGGCCCGCACAGTCACCGTGGGCAAGCGGTTGCGATGCCAGATGATGCCCTCTTCGAAGCCATATTCGAGGGTGGCAATTTGCGACAGCGCCACGCTTTTACCATTGTCGGTGGGCACGGCAAGGCTCGGCAGGCGCGACAGTTCGCTACGCTCATGCACCGTGCCGCGCAGGAGGATCTCGATCAATTCGTTGTCCTCACGGTACTGGCTGACGCTGGAGCCGGTCAGGGAACTCTGCAGGAATTTCGCCAGGTTGGCAGTGCTCACACCGAGGGCGCGGGCACGGTCCTGGTCGATATTCAGGTACACGATTTTGCTTGGCTCTTCCCAGTCCAAGTGCACATTGACCACATGGGTATTTTCGCGAACCTTCGCCGCCACTTTGCGCGCCAGCGCGCGCACCTCTTCGATGTGCTCGCCGGTCACGCGAAACTGCACCGGGTAGCCTACGGGCGGGCCGTTCTCCAGCCGTGTGACACGCGAACGCAGGTCGGGAAATTGCTCGTTGAGGGTTTCGATCAGCCAGGTGCGCAGGCTTTCTCGCTCCTCGATGGTGTTAGCCAGCACCACAAACTGGGCGAAGCTGGCAGCGGGCAATTGCTGGTCCAGTGGCAGGTAAAACCGCGGCGAACCGGTGCCCGCGTAGGCGACATAGTTGTTGATGCCGGCATGCTCCTTGAGCAACGCCTCCAGGCGTTTGACCTGTTCGGCGGTGTTACTGAGCGAAGCGCCCTCGGCCAGTTTCAGGTCGACCATCAACTCCAGGCGACCGGAAGCCGGGAAGAACTGTTGCGGCACGAAGCGGAACAGTGCAACCGAGCCGATAAACAGCAGCAAGGTCAGCACGATCACGGTTTTACGCCGTTGCACGCACCACTCCACCAGACGTCTTACACGCTGATAGAAGGGTGTGCCGTAAGGGTCCGGGCCGTCGGTACCGTGTTTGGCGGCGTGAATCTTCGCCAGGTCGGGCAGGAGTTTTTCCCCCAGGTACGGCACAAACACCACGGCTGCCACCCAGGAGGCCAGCAGTGCGATGGTCACCACCTGGAAGATCGAGCGGGTGTATTCCCCGGTGCTCGATTGCGCGGTGGCAATTGGCAAGAAGCCCGCCGCCGTGATCAGGGTGCCGGTGAGCATAGGGAACGCGGTACTGGTCCAGGCGAAACTTGCAGCCTTGAGCCGGTCGTAGCCCTGCTCCATTTTGATCGCCATCATTTCCACGGCGATGATCGCGTCATCTACCAACAAGCCCAGGGCCAGGACCAAGGCGCCAAGGGAAATCTTGTGCAGGCCGATGCCCAGGTAATACATGCTGGCAAAGGTCATCGCCAGTACCAGCGGAATCGTCAGGGCAACGACCATGCCGGTGCGCACACCGAGGGAGAAAAAGCTCACCAGCAAAACAATCGCCAACGCTTCAGCCAGTACCTGGACAAACTCGCCGACGCTGGTCTTTACCGCTGCTGGTTGGTCCGACACTTTGCGCAGCTCCATCCCTGCCGGAAGGTTCTTTTGCAGGCGTGCGAATTGCGCTTCAAGGGCCTTGCCCAATACGAGGATGTCGCCACCGTCGCGCATGGCCACGGCCAAGCCGATGGCATCTGCGCCCATGTAGCGCATGCGCGGTGCCGGTGGGTCGTTGAAACCTCGATGGATGTCAGCCACGTCACCGATGCGGAAAGTGCGATCCCCCACGCGTATCGGAAAGTTGCGGATCTCTTCCACCGTCTTGAAGTTGCCAGAAACGCGAAGTTGCACGCGCTCGGTAGGGGTTTCAAAGAAGCCGGCGGTGGACACCGCATTTTGTTCCTGCAACGCCTGCTGTACCGCAGCCAAAGGCAAGCCGAGGGTGGCGAGCTTGAGATTGGACAGCTCGATCCAGATCTTCTCGTCCTGCAAGCCGAGCAGCTCGACCTTGCCCACATCCGGGACGCGTTGCAGTTGGATCTGGATACGGTCGGCGTAGTCCTTGAGCACGGCGTAGTCGAATCCGTCGCCGGTCAGGGCGTAGATATTGCCGAACGTGGTGCCGAACTCATCGTTGAAAAACGGCCCCTGGATATCCGGCGGCAAGGTGTGGCGGATGTCGCTGATTTTCTTGCGCACCTGATACCACAGCTCGGGAATCTGCGCCGAACGCATCGAATCACGGGCAATAAAGGTGACCTGGGATTCACCGGGGCGGGAGAACGACACGATGCGTTCGTACTCACCAGTCTCCATGAGTTTTTTCTCGATTCGCTCGGTGACCTGGCGCGATACCTCCTGGGCCGTGGCCCCGGGCCAGTTGGTCTTGATCACCATGGCCTTGAAGGTAAAGGGCGGGTCTTCGCTTTGCCCCAGCTTGGTGTAGGACAAGGTGCCAACCACGGCCAGCAGGATCATCAGGAACAGTACGATCTGGCGATTACGCAACGCCCATTCGGAAAGATTGAAACCCATGGGGACTACTCCTTGGCCGCCAGATTAACCACACGGTTGGAGCGATCCACCGGGCGCACTAATTGGCCTTCATGGAGTACATGCACGCCTGCGGCAACCACCCAATCGGTGGCGGCCAATCCTTCCAGTATCGGTACGGTGTTCTCGCCAAAGGCACCAATGCGCACGGGAGTGCGTTCAAGGGTGTTGTCCGGTTGTACACGCCAGACGTAGGACGCGCCGTTTTCGGCACTCAGGGCAGACAAGGGTACCGACAGCGCAATGACATCGTCGGTCTGGATGAAAACCCGCGCACTTTGACCCAGTTCGGCGGGCACTTTGCCGCCAGTGAAGGCCACACGCGCGGCGAAAGTGCGGGATTTGGGATCGGCCGCGGGAGACAGCTCACGAATGCGCCCGGCAAAGCGTTGCTCTGGCTGGCTCCATAACTCCACCGACACTGGCTGGCCGACCTTGAAGCGGCCAAAGCCCTGTTCAGGCAGGCTGATCAACACTTCACGCTCGCCATCGGTGGCCAGGGTGAACACGGTCTGGCCAGCGGAAACCACTTGCCCCACTTCGACCGCACGCTTGGCGACCACCCCGTCTTGAGGCGCACGCAGCACGGCGTAGCCGGCCTGGTTGCTCGACACATCGAACTCGGCCTTGATCTGCTTGAGGCGTGCTTCACCGGCTCGATAGAGGTTTTCGGAATTGTCGTACTGCGACCGACTGACCATCTGCCGGTCCATCAAGGTCTTGTAGCGATCTCGCTCCGCACGCACCAGGCTGAGATTGGCCTCTGCAGCGGCTACTTGAGCGCGGGTCGCTTCCAGTTGCAGGCGCACGTCCTGGGGGTCGAGTTCGGCCAGCGGCTGGTTGGCCTTGACCCGCTCGCCCTCCTCCACCAGGCGCTTGCTGACTTTACCGCCGATACGAAAGGCCAGGTCCGGCTCATAACGGGCACGCACCTCACCGGGGTAGCTGTCCATCGCCTGTGCCGAAGGCTGCGGTTGCACCACCATGGCCGGACGTACGGTGGTCTGGGCCGCTTCTTCATGGCCGCACGCGGCCAACAGGAAGACCAGGCTGACAGGCAAAGCAAGGGGCAGGAAAGCGCTGCGCATGCTGAAGGACCTTTCGCAAATAGAGCTTGGAATAATTATACTGGCCGGTATGTTATTAATACGAAACTCACCAGTCCAGTATTAAAGGTGAAAATGTCCGACAATCCTCTGAATACCGCAAGCCCCGGGCGTCCCAAGGACATGGCAAAACGCCAGGCAATCCTCGAATCGGCGAAATCGCTGTTCCTGGACAAGGGTTATGCGAACACCAGCATGGACGCCGTTGCCCTGGCGGCCGGCGTATCGAAGCTCACGGTCTACAGTCACTTCACCGACAAGGAGACGCTGTTCACCGCTGCGGTGGTGGCCAAATGTGAAGAGCAGTTGCCGGTGATGTACTTCGAGCTTCCTGAAGGCATGCCCGTCGAGACGGTGTTGCTCAACATCGCACGCGGCTTTCATCGGCTGATCAACAGCGAGGAGTCGGTAAACCTGCATCGCCTGATGATGACCACCGGCAATCAGGACGTGAAACTCTCCCAGATCTTCTTCAACGCCGGCCCCATGCGCATGCTGCAAGGCATGGAGCGCCTGCTCGGCAAGATTCACCAGGGCGGCGCCCTGAGCATCGACACACCGTTCAAAGCCGCGGAGCACTTCTTTTGCCTGCTCAAGGGCACGGCGAACTTCCGCTTGTTGTATGGCTGCGGCGGACAATTGAGCGCGCAAGAAGCCGAAGAGCATGTGCAGGACGTGGTGAAGTTGTTTATGCGGGCCTATCGCAGCACGGGGCTCGACAGCACTGCATAGGCGGTAGCAACCGACGGTAACCACGATGCGAAGCGAGTCGCTCTTGATCTGCTCTTGATCTGCTTTTGATTTTGATCTTAAGCGCCCCGTCAAACCACGCTGGCCGGAATTCGACAGGGATTTGGGGGGTAAACCGGCAGGGATGCCGGTTTAGCCGCCCCGCGCCATGGATGGCGCGTGGCGGCGGCCCCCCAAATCACTGGCGGATTACGGGCACACCGAGCCTAAGCGAGGTGCCGAGTGGTGGGGCAAGAGCGTTTTGCTTACTTTGGCCTGGGCCGGCATCCCGGCTTTTGCAAAGTGAGCCGCCGTCAGGGCGGAACCCTAAGTGTAGCGGCTCGCGTTTGAAAACACGCGGGCTCGCATTCAGCGGCATTTCTGGCTCACATTAACTGCAACCAGCCAAAGGCTCCGGCTCACATTAATTGCAAATGGGCTTGCATTCGACGCCGTAGACTCGCGTTCCATTGTGACGGGCTCACATTATCTGCAAATGACCGGCAGTGGTTGCGGTCACAGAGGTGTGCTCCCCCCACCGTCAAGCTCAGAGCCGTATCGTAAGGAACAGTGACCACTACCGTTTGTCGGTCGCGATATGCATAAGTGCATTTTTTGTTTCCCCTTGATACTGGATACCCATACAGTATTAATGCGATATGGTGAAAAGTGGAGAAGACGGGGATTCTCGTTCGTTGAGCTTCTCAAAAACTGACAACCCAAGAGGCGAAGCCGTTCATCAGAGAGTAGTAAGGCAACGAGAGAACCATCCGTCCATCCTACTGAGATGTACAAAGCTCTTATGCTGTACCTAGCGAAAAGGAGAATTCACTATGGCTAATGGCGATACGATTCATCTGCCAGAAATTGAAATCAATGCTATTAATAAATATGAACCTCAGACATTCGGAGGGGGTGGTGGTGACAGTGATTTTTCACATAGTCACACCGGACAGCTCATTAACGTTGCAACGCGTACTTATGTGCTTAACACATACCCTCCCATCATTTCCCAGAATGTTAAGGACCAGGAGGCAAGCTTTGCAGCGAATCTTCAGTCGATGCCTGAATCTATTGCACAAAGCATTACTGCAATAGAACAAAATGAAGGCAGTCCCGCGAGCGAAGTCGAGAAAATCGAACAGCATATTCGTTCGGTAGATACGCTAATTGCTCAAAAAGCACAGGCTGCTGCTGCTCAAAAAGTGATTGCTGATAAGTACTACTATGGAGACTTCTTTTATTATCCGACGATGCAGTTTATTAAAGATGCAATCAGCGGAAGCAAGACAAATTACCCTCCGGATAAAAATTATAAAGAATGGTACGCCTCACTTGAGGCTTCGTATGCTGCAAAATATAGCAACCGCGAGATCGACTATTTGAATGCCCTGAAGCAGAACCTTCAGGCACAGGCTAATCAAGCACGTGCAGACGCCGAGGCTAAACGTATTGCCGATGAGGCGGCAGCTGCGGAAGCCGCAAGGGTTGCCAAACGCGTGGCTGATGAGGCAGCCGCTGCTGAAGCGGCGCGAGTCGCGGCAGAGGCAGAAGCTAAGCGTATCGCTGATGAGGCCGCTGCAGAGGCAGCAAGAATTGCTGCTGAAGCTGCAGCACTTAAAGCCGCTAATACGTATAGGCTGCCCGCTGACGGTGCGAGTCAGTTAAGTACTGCGGCTGGCTCTATCGCCATTACTGCCGGTTCAGGTCTTACGCTGGATGCGGCTATTCAGGCTGCAAAGGTAGCCTTAGGCACTGTTGTAAGTGCTGCCACGGCAGTGGGCATTGGCGCGCTGGTCTATTCACCATCACTGGGTAATGGTGAGCTACCTTCGACCATGCTTAACACGCCGGCCAAGGATTTAGCGCCTAATCTTCCCGAAAATCTTGCCGAGATCGCCGCGGCGGGAGGAACTGTGGATGTGCCCTACCGAATTTATGGCGATCAGTCCAAATACTCGGTAGTGGCCACCCAGCCCACTGGAGGGTTAGCACCTACCGTCCCGGTAAGAGCGCTAGTGCTTGATCCTGTGGCCAATGCCTATACGTTCACTACAACTGACTCACCACCGATCACCCTGACGTTCCCAATCGCAGTACTAGGTAATAGCTCGACGGCGACGCCTGCGCAGCCTGTCGAAACCCCGGTGTATACCGGGATTACACTGACACCGATTGAGGTCAAAGCTGAGCCGTTTCCGGTAGTCGGCCAGTTGGATATTCGGGACGCTATTTACGTTTACCCCGCAGATTCGGGTTTACCGCCGATTTATGCGGTATTTAGTAGTCCGTACGAAGGGGCTACCACCAAAGGTGAGCACAGCGGTCGGATGTACAATCCTGATAAGGCGGGCGGACCCATTCAGAGTCTAGACTGGACAACCGCAGCGGTGACTCAGGAAGGTATTGACCTCGTTAAGCTGCATACGAGCAGATTCGACCCATCGGACGCAAATGTTGTGATGATTGACCGTCTGGAAAAAATCCTAACTGGCGAATTGGCCATTACCGATGTCGATAAGCGATTTTACACCCATGAGATTCGTGAGCTAGAGCGGTATAGGGCTCTAGGTATAGCGGATGGAGTGAAACCGAACGACGATGGCGCCACTTGGAATAATACTCATGCCGCGACTTTAGAGGATTTCAAGCTTAAAGATGCTGACGAATTACTCTATACGCCAGAAGCTATAGTCGCAGAAAACAAACAAATATACGGAGAATAACATGAGCAACATCAATGATATCGTAAACTCTGAATCCCCAAGAGATGTCGTTCTTTTTATAGTAAGAAATAAGTCAATTTCATATCCGATGCTGGATCGACTATATAACAGGAATGGCTGGGTAAATATTGGTAATAATCTTGAACTATTAAAGCTTGTTCATAACATGAGACTGGAAGGGCTGATTGATAATTCTGATGGGGGAATTAAAAAAGGTCCTAATTGGAAAGAGCCAGCCTTTATGGCTGAGAATAAGTATACGCTTGAGTGATATGTAGGTCTGCAAAAGAAAGCCCAGCTCAAGCTGGGCTTTCTTTGTAAGCGTACGGGCAAACCGTCTTGCACGACTAAGCCGGACGCCACCTATGCGGCAGCAACTCTGCAATCTCACTTGCCCGCTGCGTAGGCAGGCGCGTCAGCACATCCTTCAGGTAGGCATAGGGATCGTGCCCATTGTTCCGGGCCGACTGAATCAAACTCATGATCGCAGCGGCGCGTTTGCCGCTGCGTAGCGACCCAGCAAAGAGCCAGTTCTTGCGCCCCAGCGCCCAAGGCCGTATCTGGTTCTCACACCAGTTATTATCAATAGGCACGGCCCCGTCATCGAGGTAGCGCGACAGCGCCGTCCAGCGTTTCAAGCTGTAATCCAAGGCTTTGCCAATGGCCGAACCGTTATGCACGATGTCGCGCTGGGCAACCATCCAGGCATGCAACGCATCCATCACGGGTACCGCCTTTTCCTGCCGTATTCGGCGGCGTATGTCCGGTTCTAGATCCTCGATTTCCCCCTCGATCTCGTACAGCGCCTGCATGTAACGCAAGGCTTGCTCAGCCAGCGCGCTCTTGTGAGTCGCATGCAGTTCGAAGAACTTGCGCCGGGCATGAGCCATGCAGCCGATTTCAGTCACGCCGAGTTCGAAGCTGGCCTTGTAATCGCCGAAATAATCGCAGACCAGCTTGCCCTTCCAGTCTTGTAGGAAGTTACGCGCATGCTCGCCGGCCCGGCTGAGGCTGAAGTCGTAAACTACAGCCGAGGTTTCGCAAAACGGGCTGGTCCTTCGGCGGTTGCGTCAGGAAGGTGTGTTGGCCGGACGGATACGCTTCGCCGACGTGCCGCACTGGTGAAGATGCGTGTTGCTCTGAACCAGAGCTGGGCAGGTGAGCCTTTGCTCAAAGCCTCGTCCAAGAGCATTTCAGCTTGTCTTGATAGACATGAAGCGCTCATTGAAAAACGGATATTAGCTGCTGTCACTGAAGCGGGTGTCTTGAATCAAGTCAGGCGCTGCCAAGCCGTAGAGGGCATTGGTTTTCTTACGGCAGTTGCACTGACTATGGCCTTTCAACGAGGAGAGTTTGAAAGTGCTGACGCTTACATTGCTTTTCTGGGAATGGACTTGAGGGTGTCCGACTCAGGGCAAATGAACGGACGTCGTTCGTTAAGCAAGAAAGGAGACTCAGAGATCCGCAGGTTGCTGCATAACGCGGCGTCAGCCGGTATTAGGTCAGAAGCCTGGAAGCCTTTATACGAGGGCTATCTGGCCAGGGGACTGAAAACAACTCAAGTCCTGGTCATCATCGCCCGCAAGTTAGCGCGTATCGCCTTTTCGCTCATGAAAAACCAGAGCGAGTACCAATCAAAAGCGGGTTTGGGGGCTTCCCCCCAACCATAGAATCTCCCACATTTGGATTGCGGCGCACCTGGGAGATAAGTGCTGCTGTTTGCAGCTTACGGCTTGAGCGCTTTCTTGGGATAAATGTCGTAGCGGCTGGACTTGCCATCCAGCGCATGGCTTGGCTTCGGCCCCTCAATACAGGGTGCCTTGCGCGGCCGCTTGACCACCACACGATGGCTGGCCAGGGCCAGAGCCGCCGCGAGCAACGCCGGTGCATCCGGATCATCACCCACCAACGGCCGAAACAGGCGCATTTCCTTCTTCACCAGCGCAGTTTTCTCACGGTGCGGAAACATCGGGTCCAGGTAGATCACCTGAGGCGGCTCGCCCTGCCAATTGAGCATCACGTCGATGGAATTGCCCTTGAGCAGCTTCATGCGCGCCACAATCGGCGCCACGTCAAAATCCTCTGCAGCGCGGGCCAGGCCATCTTCGAGCAAGGCGCCGATCAACGGCTGGCGCTCGATCAGGCTCATCTCACACCCGAGGCTGGCCAGCACGAACGCGTCCTTGCCCAAGCCAGCCGTGGCGTCCAGCACTCGCGGGCGCACGCCCTGGGCGATGCCCACCGCCTTGGCGATCATCTGCCCGCTGCCACCACCATACAATCGCCGATGCGCCGCGCCGCCTTCGACAAAGTCGACCCGCACCGGCCCTGGCGCATCAGGCCCAAGCTGTTGCAACTGCAAGCCGTGCTCCCCCACTTGCAGGGAAAAATCCGCATCGGCCACCTGCAGAGGCAACCCCAGCAGCGAAGCCCACTGTTCAGCGCGGGCCTGGAAGCTGTCAGCCAAGGCTTGGACCTGGATGCGGCTGGCCGCTGGTTGTTCGTTCATCAATCGCCACGCTCAAAAATATTAAGGATCGGCAAACAACGGCCGATAAAAATCACAGTCAGGTATTTTGCCAGAGCTGAGCGTCGACCGAGAAAAATGTCAGACATTCTTCCCCTTTCCATCGGTGTACTGCCGACCCACAACCATTACGGCCTGCGCAATACCCAAGCGCTGGCCGGGGTGAGTCATGTGTGGCAGGACTTCTTTGCCCGCGCGTTGGCCGAGCAGCTCGGTGAAACGCCGGACGCGCTCGCCGCCAAGGCGCCCGCCCCGGCAGACCCGGCAGTTGAACCCCGCGAAGGCGCCGACCTGCTGGCGCAGATCCTCACCCAGCGTGAGTGCGATGTGAAAGACACCGAGATCACCCCGCCGGAGCCGCTCTTCCTGCCGATTGCCGAGTTCGAAACCGAGCTGCTGCCACCGGCCGCGACGCCGTTCCCGGAAGAAGAAGTCATCGCCCAGCAACGCCAACAAGCGTTTGAGAGCGAGTGGGTGCGCCCCATCGTGCTGAACGCCGGCCAACCGCTACCCGAGCCAGGCCCCGCGCCACAACCACGCCCACTGCACCTGCCGATTGCCGAATTCGAGCTGGACCTGCTGCCACCGGCCGCCACGCCGTACCCTGAAGAAGAACTGCTGGCGCAGCAAAAGGCCCTGGATTTCGATTACTACTGGGCACGCCCGCTGGTAACCCACAACCTGCGCCTGGCCGCCTGAACCCTAGCGACACACCCACCAACGCCCCATGTCCAGATGGAAATGGTTGCGATGAGCGGCGTTGTAGTCCGGGCTCAACACCACGTTGAAGTCATCACAGGCGCCATCGCGTACCAAACGCAGGAAACGCGCACTGTCGCCCTGCCCCGGCCAATCCTTGAGCACGCTGATGCTGCGCCCATCCGCCAGGCGAAAACCGGCGATATCCAGGGCATTGGCCGAGGCATGCTGGCTGAGTCGACCGTCAGCACGGTTGTAGATATTACGGCAGGCAAAACTGCCCAAATGCTCGACGCGGCTCACCGCCTGGCCAAACACGGCCTGGGCCGCCGGTTGCAGGCTATGGCGCTCGAACAAGGCGAACGCCACCGCCAGCGGGCAACTGGCGAGAAAGCTGCTGCTCAAGGCCACGTCAGCGCCCTGCACACGCAGAATATTGCGCAAGGGGCACGCCGTATCAGCCGGTGTATCGGCCTGGCGGCTCACGCGCAGACCAGAGGTGTTCAACACCTGGTCACACAGCGCCGGATCGTCCTGCAAACGACTGAGCTTGTAGCGCGTCAACAGGTTGGGGCTGGCCCGCACATCCAAGGGCGCCCAGGGGTTCCACTCGGCCGGCATCGGCACCCAACCCCGCCAGACGGCCAACGCAAATGCGCCCACCAGCACCAGCAACACACTCAATGTCTTGACCACACCCACGGCTCGACCCTCAAAGTAGCCCGAGCTGCTCCGCCACGGGTTCTCGATGCAAGGCAGGCAGCGGCGGTAGCCCTGGCAGACGCACCATCAGCTTGGCGTGGAAGCGCAGCGCCAGTTGCGCCGCGAGACGATTGTCCGAGGTGTGCAGGAACATATAGGGCGTGCGGCCCTCTTCGATCCAACTGGCGATCTTTTCCACCCATGGAATCAGGAACGGGTCATTGGCCTCAAGGTCCGGATGCCCGATGAAGCGCACCTGGGGAAACTGCGTGAGCGCCGCTGGGCGCGGTGGCACCCGGGGCTTTTTGGACTGGGCATGCAGCACCGCTTCCGAGGTAGAGGTACAACTGAACAGGGCACGTGGATCGAGGCAGATGCGCTCGACACCGCGATCGCGCAACAGGCGGTTGAGCATGCGCTCAGCATCACCCCTGGCGAAGAACTGTTCATGACGCACCTCCACGGCCAGCGGCCGATCAATGCCATCGAGAAATCCAGCCAGCTCCGCCAGGCGTGGCGGCGTAAAGCTCTTCGAGAGCTGCAGCCACAGCGGTGAAACGCGCTCACCCAAAGGGCTCATCAAGCCGACAAAACTTTCTGCCGCCGGCAGCTGTTCACGCAAATCGCCAGCATGGCTGATATCGCCGGGAAATTTGGCGGTGAAGCGAAAATCATCAGGCATGATTTCGGCCCAGCGCTGCACAGTGGCGGCCGAGGGGCGAGCATAAAAAGTGGTATTGCCCTCAACGGCGTTGAAGACCTGGGAATAGAGCCCGAGGTAATCGCTGGAACGTGCCTCAACGGGATACAGGTACTCGCGCCAGGCGTTTTCACTCCAGGACGGGCAGCCGATGTAATAAGGCAAACGCATCAGATATGGATATCGAGACCCAGCACTTCCATATCCCATTCGACAAAGCCGGCGGTGGTCAGGTAGCTGGCCAAGGCGGTGGCAACGCTTTTGCTCATGGAACGGGGAAAGACCATGTCTTGCTGACGGGCAGGAACGCCGCTTATGCGTGCGCTCGAGGCGCCTTGAGCTTTGGAAGGCGTATCGGTGTGTACTTCGATGAAGTCCGGTGAATCCTCGACGGACTCGTCTACCGTCACGCTCGCCTTGCGCGGCTTACGCTTGAGGGGGTACGACTGTGAGGAAAAACCGTCTATACGCATACATGCAGACTCGGTATCAATGATGGCAATTTAGCGGCACTTTCCATGGCGCGCAAATGCTCTGGTGATAACTAGAACACATAATTTGTAAAAGGTTTAAAAACCCAGGCAAATTCTGACGATTGGCGAAATTTGCCGCGTAACACCCACATTTTTGGCGTCAAATAATCCCGCGTTCGGCCTTGGTCTGCGCGACTTTATCGCGCAGGTACACCGGTGCTGCCTGGTCCGCCGCAATCGCCTCGCCGCGCTCGAATGCGAAACGTGCCAACGCCAGCAGGTCTTCGGCGTGTGGCAACATCGCTGCGTCCTGCTCGGCACAGGTCACCTTGATGCGTTCGCCATAACCCCAGCCCGTGCCGGCACCGAACCAATCGCCGCTGGCGTCAGCGGGCAACTGCGCCGCTTCGGGGGCCAGCACCGCTTCCGCACCGACCAGGCGCATTTCGCCTGCGGTCTCACGGTAGCAACCCCAGTAAACCTCATCCATGCGCGCATCAATTGCCGCTGCCACTTGCGACGCCCCGTGCTCACGCAACGCGCGCTGGGCCAGTACCGCCAGGTTGGACACCGGCAACACCGGGCGCTCCAGCGCAAAGGCCAGGCCCTGCACCACGCCGATGGCGATGCGCACGCCAGTGAATGCACCGGGGCCACGGCCGAACGCGATGGCATCCACCGCCGCTAGGGTGGTCCCGGCGTCTTCAAGCAATTGCTTGATCATCGGCAACAATTTCTGCGCGTGCAGGCGCGGGATCACCTCGTAGTGGCTCGTGACCTTGCCATCGTGCAGCAAGGCAACGGAGCAAGCTTCAGTCGCGGTGTCCAGGGCCAGCAGGGTACTCATCGGTGTGGGTGTCCAAGTCGGAAAAAAGTGCGCCAGTATAAACAACAACGACCCGCAAGCGGGCCGTTGTCTGTGCCGCTGATCAAGGGATCAGCTCAGTGCTTGCAGCACCTTGGCGGTGATGGCCTCTACCGAGCCCACACCAGGGATGTGGCTGTATTTCGGCTTGCCTTGGGCTGCGGACAGCTTCTGGTAGAAGTCCACCAGGGGCTTGGTCTGGGAATGGTAGACCGACAGGCGATGACGCACGGTTTCTTCGGTGTCGTCTTTACGCTGCACCAGGTCTTCGCCGGTGACATCGTCCTTGCCTTCCACTTTCGGCGGGTTGTAGACGATGTGGTACACGCGGCCAGAGCCTTCGTGAACACGACGGCCAGCGATACGCTGGACGATCTCTTCGTCTTCAACCGCGATTTCGACCACGGCGTCCAACTCCACGCCCGCCTTCACCAAGGCTTCAGCCTGGGGAATGGTGCGTGGGAAGCCGTCGAACAGGAAACCGTTCTTGCAGTCTTCCTGGCTGATGCGTTCCTTGACCAGGTTGATGATCAGGTCATCGGAGACCAGGCCGCCGCTGTCCATCACGCTCTTGGCGATCAGGCCCAGTTCGGTGCCAGCCTTGACGGCCGCACGCAGCATGTCGCCGGTGGAGATTTGTGGAATGCCGAATTTTTCAGTGATGAACTTTGCCTGAGTACCTTTACCGGCCCCGGGAGCTCCCAGCAGAATGACGCGCATCGATGTGCTCCTCAATTTTTTATAGAGATGACGCTCGGATTCGCCGCGTGGGGCCAATCTCGTAAAAATGTGGTTCTAGGCCGATCAAACGGCCAAAGGCTGATCAAGATACACAGCGGGCCCTCACCATACAAGCCGCCAAAAGTCGGAGAAACCCGCGCCGCACATGCGTCAGCGCCAGGGTGTGCCTGAGCGCAACCCACCCTCTCAAACGACGACCGCCCGTTTCCGGGCGGTCGTCGCGGTTTATCCGCAAGCCATTGAGTACACGCAAAAAACCTCAGCCGGTGTTGCGCAAACCGGCCGCGATACCGGCCACGGACACCAGCAGCGCCTGTTCCAGAGGGCTGTCTTGGGCAGCCTCCTGCTGACGGGAACGTGCCAGCAACTCGGCCTGCAACAGGTGCAAGGGGTCGAGGTAGGTGTTGCGCAGGCGGATGAACTCCAGGGTGTCGGGGCTATGGGCCAGCAGCTGCGACTGGCCGGTCAGGCCAAGCACCACGTCACACGCCTGCGACAATAGGTCGCGTAAGTGCGCACCCAATGCCAGCAGGTCCGGCTGCACCAGGCGCTCATCATAAAGACGGGCGATATCGGCATCGGCCTTGGCCAGGACCATTTCCAGCATGTCGATGCGCGTGCGAAAGAACGGCCATTGCTCGCGCATCTGCCCCAGCAATTGACCTTCACCGCGCTCCAGCGCCTTGCTCAGTGCCGCTTCCCAGCCGAGCCAGGCGGGCAGCATCAGGCGCGTCTGGGTCCAGCCAAAGATCCATGGGATGGCGCGCAAGCTCTCAATCCCGCCCGCACGACGCTTGGCCGGGCGACTGCCCAAAGGCAAACGGCCCAACTCCTGCTCCGGCGTGGACTGGCGGAAGTACTCGACGAACTGCGGATTTTCCCGCACCACGGCACGGTATGCGCTGACACCGTCTGCCGCCAGTTCGTCCATCAGATGACGCCAGGCAGGCTCGGGAGGCGGCGGCGGTAACAGGGTCGCTTCCAGTACCGCGGCCAGGTAAAGATTGAGGTTCTGCTCAGCGATATCCGGCAGGCCGAATTTGAAGCGAATCATCTCTCCCTGCTCAGTGGTGCGGAACCGCCCCGCTACCGAGCCCGGTGGCTGCGACAGGATGGCAGCGTGCGCCGGGCCACCGCCACGACCAACAGTGCCGCCGCGACCGTGGAACAACAACAGCTCCACCTGTTGCTCGCGGCAGATGTCCACCAGGCGCTCCTGGGCGCGGTACTGTGCCCAGGCGGCGGCCGTGGTGCCGGCGTCCTTGGCCGAGTCCGAGTAGCCAATCATCACTTCCTGCGGGCCCTGCAAGCGCGCGCGGTAACCCGGCAGTTGCAACAGGCGCTCCATCACCGGCCCGGCGTTGTCCAGGTCGGCCAGGGTCTCGAACAATGGCACTACGCGCATTGGCCGCTGTACGCCGGATTCCTTCAACAGCAGTTGCACCGCCAGCACATCCGACGCGGCGCCGGCCATGGAGATGACATACGAACCTAATGATGCGGCTGGTGCGGCGGCGATTTCCTTGCAGGTATTGAGCACCTCGGCAGTGTCCGCCGAGGGTTTGAAGTAACCCGGCAGCAATGGCCGCCGATTGGTCAGTTCCTGGGTGAGGAAGCTGATACGCGCATCCTCATCCCAGTCCTCATAACGCCCCAGGCCCAGGTAATCGGTGATTTCGGTCATGGCCCCCGAGTGACGGCTGGAGTCCTGGCGCACATCCAGGCGCACCAGGAACAGGCCGAACGTCACGGCACGGCGCAGGCAGTCGAGCAGCGGGCCATCGGCGATCACGCCCATGCCGCATTCGTGCAGGGACTGGTAGCACAGTTGTAGCGGGTCCAGCAGGTCGCGGTTGTTCTGCAACACCTCGGCCGGCGCCGGGGTGGTGCTGGTCAACGAGGTGTGGGCCCACTGGCGCGTGGCGCGCAGGCGTTCACGCAGTTGCTTTAGCAAGGCACGATAAGGTTCGACGCTGTCGCCGACTTTGGCTTGCAACGCCGGGCTGGCCTGTTGCATCGACAGCTCGGAGGCCAATTGATCAATGTCACGCAGATACAAATCCGCCGCCATCCAACGCGCCAGCAACAGCACTTCGCGCGTGACCGGCGCGGTGACGTTCGGGTTGCCGTCACGGTCGCCACCCATCCACGAAGCAAAGCGAATCGGCGCAGCCTCCAGGGGCAGGCGCAGGCCGGTGGCGGCGTGCAGGGCCTGGTCGGCCTTGCGCAGGTAATTGGGGATGGCGTGCCACAGCGAATGCTCGATCACCGCAAAGCCCCATTTGGCTTCGTCCACCGGGGTGGGCCGCACCCGACGGATTTCTTCGGTGTGCCAGGCTTCGGCAATCAAGCGTTGCAAGCGCTCGCGAATCTGCTCGCGCTCGGCGGTGGTGAGGTCGCGGTGATCCTGCAAGGCCAGTTGCGCAGCAATGGCATCGTATTTCTGGATCAGCGTGCGGCGGGCCACTTCGGTGGGGTGGGCGGTGAGCACCAGCTCGATGTCCAACCGCGCCAACTGCCGGGCCAGGGATTCATTGCTGTGACCTTCGCTTTGCAGACGGGCCAGCAACTCCGGCAACACCCGGGATTCGAACGGCGCGGGTTGCGATTCATCGCGCCGATGAATCAATTGATATTGTTCGGCAATGTTGGCCAGGTTGAGGAACTGGTTGAAGGCTCGGGCCACCGGCAGCAGTTCGTCCTCCTGCAACTGGTTGAGGCTGGCGCTCAACTCATCGCCAGCGGCTTTCTCTGAAACGGCTCCGCGACGGTCGGCCTTGGCGCCTTTGCGGATCTGCTCGATCTTCTCGAGGAAAGCCTCGCCGTACTGCTCTCGAATGGTGTTGCCCAACAGCTCACCCAGCAGGTGAACATCCTCACGCAAGCGTGCATCGATATCACTCATCAGCCAATCTCCAGCCAGAAATCCGGGACGCGCAGGTGCTTCAGAGTGCCGCCGACGTCGGTTTCTGACAAGGCCGAACGCAAACGACTTTAAACCTTGGCGCTTGCAGCTAGTCTCAACGGTGAGTCGCCGCGTCATCCGCGCAGGCGGCTGGTCGCTCATCACCGCCTGCCATCGCAGGCTTTATTGAGGTAGCCATGAAAATTCGAGAACTGGCCCAGCATTGGGAAGAAACCGCCAAGGGTCGTTTGACCAAGACTGAATACGCCATTCATCTGGATGTAGAAGCCGCTGCACGGCTGGCGGCCATTGCCGAGATGTACCCCAAGCGCCATGTCGAAGAACTGCTCGGCGAGTTGATCGGTGCCGCCCTTGAAGAGCTGGAAGCCAGCTTTCCCTACATCCAGGGCCAGCAGGTAATTGCCACCGACGAAGAGGGTGACCCGCTGTATGAAGACGTCGGCCCCACGCCACGCTTTCTTACTTTATCCCGTCGCCACTTACATGATTTGTCGGCCGGCGCTGACGAACAAAAACACTGATAAACATTTATTGACGTCAATTAAACCCACGTATTCCGGGCCTTTTACAGGCCCGGAGGTACCGCTGCGCACCGCGAAAGTTCCATTTTTCAAACACTGACCAATCAGTCAGATATTTTTTTAGGCAAATCGCCATATCCGCTGAACTTTTGAAAAAAGCCTCCGGTCACAGCCAGTAGCCATCACTTGTGGAACGGTCGTTTGAACGGACGCCATGTGCTTTACCGACGGGCCCGAAATCGATACGCCCCGATGGATTTTGATGTTTTTCAGGAGTTATCCAATGGAGTTGAAGACGATGAACACCAGCACTGCCAAATCCTCGTTTAACCACCTTCGCGGGCTCAAATTGGCCGCGCTGGCAATCGGCACCAGCTTCGTTCTGGCTGGCTGCGCCGGCAACCCTCCAACCGAGCAGTACGCCGTAACCCAATCGGCCGTCAACAGCGCAGTCAGCGCCGGCGGTACCGAGTATGCGGCGGTGGAAATGAAGTCGGCCCAGGACAAGCTCAAAGAAGCTGAGATTGCCATGCACGACAAGAACTACGACAAGGCTCGCCAATTGGCTGAACAAGCCGAGTGGGATGCTCGCGTCGCTGAGCGTAAAGCCCAGGCTGCCAAGGCTCAACAGGCTGTGAAGGATTCCCAGAAGGCTGTTGAAGAACTGCGTAAGGAAGGCATGCGCCCAGCTGCAATCATGCAGAAGTAAGCCGCAGCCCCTTGACTGCATCGCACCTGATATCGAATTGAAAGGACGACACGACTATGCGTAAACAATTGATGATCCCTGCCCTGCTGGCGATGAGCGTTGCCTTGGCGGCCTGCTCCACCCCGCCGAACGCGAACCTGGAAAATGCGCGGACCAATTTCTCGTCCCTGCAAACCAACCCGCAAGCCACCAAGCTGGCGGCGCTGGAAACCAAAGACGCCAGCGAATGGCTGGACAAGGCTGACAAGGCCTACCGCGACAAGGAAGACGAGAAGAAAGTCGACCAGTTGGCCTACCTGACCAACCAGCGCGTTGAAGTGGCCAAGGACACCATCGTCCTGCGCGAATCCGAGGCCAAGCTGAAAAACGCTGGTGACGAACGTGCCCGCGCCCTGCTGGACGCTCGTGACGCACAAATCAAGCAACTGCAAAACAGCTTGAACGCCAAACAAACCGATCGCGGCACCCTGGTGACTTTCGGTGACGTGCTGTTCGCCACCAACAAGTCCGATCTGAAATCCAGCGGCCTGGTGAACATCACCAAGCTGGCTCAGTTCCTGCGCGATAACCCAGACCGTAAAGTGATCGTCGAAGGCTATACCGACAGCACCGGTTCCGACTCGTACAACCAGAGCCTGTCTGAGCGTCGTGCCGCTTCTGTTCAGCGTGCACTGGCTCAACAAGGCGTGGATATCTCGCGTATCGTGACCCAGGGTTATGGCAAGGAATACCCGGTTGCCGATAACGGCAGCGTCTCCGGCCGCGCCATGAACCGTCGCGTGGAAGTGACCATTTCCAACGACAACCAGCCGGTCAAGCCACGGTCTTCCGTTGCTAACTGATTGATGCTGGATAAAAAACCCACCTTAAGGTGGGTTTTTTTTGGGTTCGTCGAACCCGACTGGACGATGTGTATCTTCGAGCGGCATTTCTATCTTCGCGCTCGATAGCTTGTCCATCAGTTGGCTAAGCTCATGCGTCTGGGCAACTTTGCGCTCCAGTTCTTCATGCCCTCTCGCCATGTTCAACATATTGCGTATCGCAGCAATAGTAATCGCCACTGTCGCGGCCCCAATCTTTATGAGTCATGACGCTTTTGTGGCTTCTGACGCAAGACGGTTCCCGTTATTCATGTTACTGCTGGAAATCAATGGAAATCTTTGCGCTACCTTCGCCACCAGGCTTGCTGCCTTCGCCATCAGCGCCTTTACCCTCTTGACCTTCCATAGCTTTAAGCTTTTCCTCGAGTTCTTTCAGCAGTTTTTTAAGGTCATCCATAGCGCCTCCCGAACCGCCGCTGCCCTCTGAACCACCGGCACCTTGAGATTGCATCTGACCTATTTGCTTCTTCAGATCCTCAATCTCTTTCTTGAGGCTGCCCACGTCACCGGATTGTTGACCTGCATCTTGAGCGCCAAAACCACCTTGGGAAGGACCAACTCCACTTATAGACATATGTGACTCCAAATCAAGTTAAAGAGTTAACCGAATCAGCGTTGCTGCTCGGTCCCAAATCAGTGGCAACTCACTCAAAATGGTTCCAGCTTTCCCCACACTGCCTGTCCTACTGCTCCAGTTTCGGCGTTTCTTGACCTATACAACGTACGGCCTGCTTCTTGTTGTTCACCAGCACGCCGCTCAAGCCTTTCTGCTCGGTATCAAACATCACCAACACGCCGTCAACACACTGCGCCACTTGCGCGGCCGGGGTCAGGGACACTTTGTAATCTTCGCCCGGTATGGTCTTGAGCATGGTGAAATCGCTGAGCAGCAACGCATCTTCGGGCTTGGCGAAGTGCAGGTAGCCGTAGTACCACAGGCAGCCAACGGTGCCGATGATGGTACCGATGCCGGTGAGGATCAGCGGGATCATGTTGCGTTCTTCGCTCATTGCGGGCTCTCTGATGAGTCAACTTTAGGAATAGGGTAATTCGGAATTTCCCCCAGGCGACGCAAGCCGTTGAAGTGCTGAGGGTCGTCCAGATAACGCAGCATGACGGTCTGCCAGGTTTTGTCGGCAAAGGTCTGCACATGGCCGCCACGGGTCAGTTGCAACACCCTGGGCGGTGGCGCCGCTTGATACAGGCGGATCCCATTGGCCACCGGCACGATCGGGTCATCCAGACTGTGGAACAGCAGCTTGGGCACACCGGTCAACCGGGGAATGGCATTGATCGCACTGTCGGCGTCGGGCACCAGCCACGACAGCGGCACCTGCAACGGCCAGGTTAACCAGGAAGTGCTCAGGGCGAATTGTCCTACGTCACGATAACTGGCTGGCACGCCGTCCAGTACCAAGGCTTTTAGCTGGGCTTGACGCTCCGGGTGGGCTGCCAGGTAATGCACCGCCAGTGCACCGCCCAGGCTTTGGCCGAGAATAACCAACGGTTGCCCCTGGGTTTCAGGCGCCTTGTCGATCCAGCCGAAGGCGGCGTCGATATCCTGGTAGATCGCCGGCAACGACGGCTTGCCTTCCGACAGCCCATAGCCGCGATAGTCCAGCAACAGCACTTGATAACCCTGCTCCGGCAACCACCAACTGCCCCCCAGGTGCCAGGCGAGGTTGCCGCCGTTGCCGTGCAAATGCAGGACTGTGCCCTTGAGCGGGACACCGGGTTTTGCCGGCAGCCACCAGGCGTGCAGTTTCACGCCATCTGCGGTGGTGAGCGTGACGTCGCGGTATTGCAGGTGGGCTTTTTCCGGGGTGAAGGGTAGGCCGGGCTCGGGGTAGAACAGCAAGGAGCTGCAGCCGTTCAATGTGAGTAGCAGGCATAAAATGCCGAGGATTCTCATCCGTTGAAACCTCGCGAAAGTTCTGAAGACCAGTAAAGATCAAACGTGGGAGCTGGCTTGCCTGCGATAGCGGTCTATCAGTGACTGAGTGCTGGCTGACCCAGCGCTATCGCAGGCAAGCCAGCTCCCACATTTTTTGATTCGGTTTCGTCAGTTAAAGGATATTGGAGTAATCCGCCTCGATCCGGTCCAGACTCAAGTGGTTGAGGAAGTTGGAGAAGCACATCCAGGCCGCCAGCGCGTTCATGTCACGAAACTGCTCCGGCAGGTACTTGGGCGGCACCACCAGGCCTTCGTCGACCAGCTGGCGCAGGGTACGCATGTCTTCAAGGGTGGTCTTGCCGCAGAACAGCAGCGGCACTTGCTCCAGCTTGCCTTTGCGCACGGCGAGCTGGATGTAGTTGTAGACCATGATAAAGCCCTTGAGGTAGGACAAATCCTTGGTAAATGGCAGGCCGGTGGGCACCGAACCACGAAATACCCGGCTGGCATTCCCATAGCTTTCGGCCATTTCAAAGCCTTGCTCACGGAAGAACTCGAACACCTGCAGGAAGTCAGCGCCCTCCTCCACCATATGGATGGCGCGGGTCCGGTTGGTGAGTTTGCGCAGGCGGCTGGGGTAGGAGGCAAACGTGATGATTTCCATCAGGATCGCCAGGCCTTCCTGGGTGACGGTGGACGACGGCGGGCCCTTGGACAGAAACGTGCAGATCGGCTGGTTCTGGCCGTTAAGGGTGGTGCCCACATGCACCAACCCTTCATGCACTTCGAGGGCGCGCACGTCGCGGTCATTGAACATCGCATCGGCGCGGATCTTGATGTAGTCGGCGCCCGCTGCCGCATCGGCGACAATGCCGTCGGACTCGAACACGCGGATGGTCTCTTCGGCTTCGCCAAACACCTTGTTCAGGCGCGTTTGCAGCAGGCTGACCGCGTCCTTGGCGGTGAGGGTCTTGGCTTCGTCCTTGAGGTCACCCCGGCCATCGATGTTGTTCAGGTAGTCGGAGAGCATCAGGCCAAGGTCGGCCAGGGTCGGGTCGCCGGCGTGGAACGCATCGGAGGCGGCGCCGTAAAGCTCTTGGGAAATCAGACCGAAGTCCTCGGTGCCGCGCGCTTCAAGCATGCGCACCACCATGCGGTATTCACGGCACATGCGCCGCATGATCTGCCCAACCGGACTGAATTGCCCAAGGCGACGGGTGATGTCGCGCTCGATGTTCTGAAACTCCAACTTCACCGCACTGGAATCGAACGACAGCGGCCGGTTCAGGTAGTAATCACGGTCTACGGCAGGCATCGCCTTGCCCTTGGCCTTGAGAAATCCCTGACGAATGTTCTCGTCCCATTTCACCGCATCAAGGACGCGGATCGGTGTTTGCGCCAGCACAATGCGATCGGACAAGGTGCGTATCGTCTGCTGGTAATCGTCCACCCGGTGCTTCCTCTTTAAACGTTATTGGCCCACGCGCAGTTAGCGCACGGCTTCACATCTGAGCAGCAGGCCCATCAGAGGTAGGAGCTGGCTTGCCTGCCCCCACCCAAAGCAGATTGCGCACAGGGCTAGGCCGAGGCCAATACCAGGTGCATGTGACGCTTGAGAATTTCAAGCATCTCGTCACCCGTCAAAGGCTCTGCGCCGCCCAACAGGCCCTGATATTCCATCCGACTGATGATAGCCGTCAACACCTTGGCATCCTGCTGTGGCTCACGGGAACCCAATACCTGGAAAAACTGCCCGGTGCCCTGCAACAGGATCTGTTGGTGGGAGCGTACCAGTTCGGCCAGGCGCGGGTTGAGCAGGGCTTCCTGGCGAAAAGCCTGCTCGGCCATCAGGTATTCGCGGCGGTTGGTCAGCTGGCGCAGCACATAGTCGGCGGTCAGGCGGGCGATATCATCGGCCAGTTGCGAACGCGACTGCGGGCTGCCGTCACCATAGGCGACCATCTCGCGCAACAGGCCTTCGTTGCGCACCCACAGCTTGCCCATGAAAGCGGCGCTGCGCTCCACGTATTGGGCGAAGGTGTCGGTGAGCAGGTCGTCGATGTCTTTGAAGTAATAGGTGGTGGCCGACAGCGGCACCCCCGCCTCTGCCGCCACTGCCCGATGACGTACGGCCCGCACGCCATCGCGCACGACGATACGCATGGCCGCATCGAGAATGTCTTGCCGGCGCTGCTCGCTGCCCCGCCGACTGGCCTTGCGGCCCTGGTACTGAACGCTTTCAGCCACGGCAGCAGCAATGCCGGCGGCACCTTCTTGAGCCATTACGCGGTTCACCACACTTCTTCCTTTAGAGGTGACGCGGAGCGTCACAGGGTGCATTCCCATGCGGAGCGTGGGAACGATCAATGACAAGCACCACTTGAACAGGCCACATAAAAAAGCCGCCTTATAAAAGGCGGCTTCGGATTTCGCTACGGTTACGCTTGTGGCCGCATGTGCGGGAACAGGATCACGTCGCGGATCGACGGCGAGTTGGTCAACAACATCACCAGACGGTCAATGCCGATACCTTCACCGGCAGTCGGCGGCATGCCGTACTCCAGGGCCCGAACGAAGTCGGCATCGTAGTGCATGGCTTCGTCGTCACCGGCGTCCTTGTCGGCCACCTGGGCCATGAAGCGCTCGGCCTGGTCTTCCGCATCGTTAAGCTCGGAATAGGCGTTGGCGATTTCGCGGCCACCGATGAACAGCTCGAAACGGTCGGTGACGTTCGGGTTGTCGTCGTTGCGACGGGCCAGCGGCGACACTTCGAACGGGTATTGGGTAATGAAGTGCGGCTGTTCCAGCTTGTGCTCCACCAATTCTTCGAAAATCATCACCTGCAGCTTGCCCAGGCCTTCGAAGCCCAGCACCTTGGCGCCGGCTTTCTTGGCAATGGCACGGGCCTTGTCGATGTCGTTGAGGTCGTCAGCGGTCAGCTCGGGGTTGTACTTGAGGATCGAGTCGAACACCGACAGGCGCACGAATGGCTCGCCGAAGTGGAACACCTTGTCGCCGTACGGCACGTCAGTGCTGCCCAGCACCAGCTGTGCCAGCTCGCGGAACAGCTCTTCGGTCAGGTCCATGTTGTCTTCGTAGTCGGCGTAGGCCTGGTAGAACTCCAACATGGTGAATTCAGGGTTGTGACGGGTCGAGACGCCTTCGTTACGGAAGTTGCGGTTGATCTCGAACACCTTTTCAAAGCCGCCAACAACAAGCCGCTTGAGGTACAGCTCAGGCGCAATGCGCAGGAACATTTCCATGTCCAGCGCGTTGTGGTGGGTCTCGAACGGCTTGGCTGCGGCACCACCCGGGATGGTCTGCAGCATCGGGGTTTCCACTTCCAGGAAGTCACGCTGCATCAGGAAGCTGCGGATGTGAGCAATGACTTGCGAGCGTACGCGGAAGGTCTGGCGCACGTCTTCGTTGACGATCAGGTCAACGTAGCGCTGGCGATAGCGCTGTTCGGTGTCGGTCAGGCCGTGGTGCTTGTCTGGCAGCGGGCGCAGGGACTTGGTCAGCAGGCGTACATTGGTCATCTCGACGTACAGGTCGCCCTTGCCGGAACGGGCCAGGGTGCCTTCGGCGGCGATGATGTCGCCCATGTCCCAGGTTTTCACCGAGGCCAGGGTTTCTTCGGACAGGGTCTTGCGGTTGACGTAGACCTGGATGCGACCGGTCATGTCCTGGATCACCATGAACGAGCCACGGTTGAGCATGATGCGACCTGCCACCTTGACCGGGATCGCAGCCTCAGCCAGTTCTTCCTTGGTCTTGTCCGCGTATTGCTTCTGCAAGGCATCGCAGTAGTTGTCGCGACGGAAGTCGTTGGGGAAGGCGTTACCCTTGGCGCGCTCGGCAGCAAGCTTTTCCTTGCGCAGGGCGATCAGGGAGTTTTCTTCCTGTTGCAGTGCTTGCGGGTCGAGTTGTTGGTCGCTCATGTCTTTAAATATTCCATCAGGTTCGTTGCCCCCAGCCTTCGGCGGGGGATCGCGGGCAAGCCCGCTCCCACAGAGGGTATTAGAGGCCGGATTTCAGGCTGGCTTCCAGGTATTCGTCGATATCGCCGTCGAGTACCTTGTCGCAGTCGCTGCGTTCGATGTTAGTGCGCAGATCCTTGATCCGCGAGGCATCGAGCACGTACGAACGGATCTGGTGACCCCAGCCGATATCCGACTTGGTGTCTTCCAGCGCCTGGGAAGCGGCGTTGCGCTTCTGCATTTCCTGCTCGTACAACTTGGCCCGCAGCATTTTCATGGCGGTGTCCTTGTTGGCGTGCTGGGAACGTTCGTTCTGGCAACTGACCACGGTGTTGGTCGGTACGTGGGTGATACGTACGGCCGAGTCAGTGGTGTTTACGTGCTGACCACCGGCGCCGGAGGAGCGGTAGGTGTCGATCCGCAGGTCGGCCGGGTTGATCTCGATTTCCACTTTGTCGTCGATCTCTGGCGAGACGAACACCGCAGAGAATGAGGTGTGGCGACGGTTGCCGGAGTCGAACGGGCTCTTGCGCACCAGGCGGTGCACGCCGATCTCGGTGCGCAGCCAGCCAAAGGCGTATTCGCCCTTGATGTGTACTGTCGCACCCTTGATACCGGCCACTTCACCGGCGGACAGTTCCATGATGGTCGCGTCGAAACCGCGCTTGTCGGCCCAGCGCAGGTACATGCGCAGCAGGATGTTGGCCCAGTCCTGGGCTTCGGTGCCACCGGAACCGGCCTGGATATCCAGGTAGGCGTTGTTCGGGTCCATTTCGTGGCTGAACATGCGGCGGAATTCAAGCTTGGCGAGGTTTTCCTCGAGACGGGCCAGCTCGGCGACAACATCGCCCACTGCGCCTTCGTCGTTTTCTTCGACGGCCATGTCCAGCAGGTCGCGGCAATCACCCAGGCCGGTGTTCAGTTCGTCGAGGGTATCGACAATCTGTGCCAGCGCAGCGCGCTCGCGCCCCAGTTCCTGGGCGTATTCAGGTTTGTTCCAGACACTCGGATCTTCAAGCTCGCGATTGACCTCGGTCAGACGCTCATGCTTTTGATCGTAGTCAAAGATACCCCCGAATAGTTTCGGAGCGCTCGGACAGGTCCTTGATGGTGTTAAGGATCGGGTTGATTTCCATGGCGGGCAGCACTCGTTGGCGAACTTTTGAAAGCCGGCGAGTATAACGGCAAACGGCTGGAAACGGCAGCCCGCTTGGTCGATTCTGCCAAGACAGCGCTTGCCTCTCGTCACGCTTGCTTCGGTGACGGATACGCGACCATCAGAGCATTTCCTATAGATTGACGATGCCGCGCGTTAGAAAACCCGACCTACTACTCGCTAAAACCAGACCGTTCATCTGTTTATACAAATAATTTGAAAATCCAAATCAGAGCCTGCCTAAAAGACCACAAACCAACCCACTCCAATAAAAACAAACAATTAGGTTTCTAGCCAAATCATCCCAAGACTCAAGTGATAAACATACAAGAATATAAATACATCAGTTTCAGAACCGTCTTACAAAGCCTCCTACACACATAAAATCAAATCAAAACGCCATCAGTTTTTTCTTTCTTCCCTCTCAAATAAGTTCGATCAAAGCGCCTGAGTTTTTTTCTTCAGGACGCACAAACTCTAACGATCACTCTCATAAAAATGGAGAGGCCCTATGGCACAACAAGGGTGGCAGCCAGGACAACCTTTAGAACTCAAGCCGACGATAATTACCGCAGAGAGACGAAACACTTATTGGGGTGGTGAAGGCGGAGGCTACGTAGGAAGTGGAGATGGCTGGGGCCTTCAAGAAGGGCCACGTCGAGGTGAAGGAGACCGTAGCCGCTTCAAGCAGTTTGACTTCCCTAGCACCACCGCCGATTTCATTGGAGAGCAAAAGTACAATCAATCCTTGATTGACGCGGAGTACAGCGCACGGTTCGCAACCCTCACTACTGACACTGAACGCGAACTCGCAGAGAAACAGCAAGCCGCGAAAGCTTCACAGGCACTCACAGAGACAGCCTCAGCCATTCTCGATCAAAAAATCGCATTTGAAATCATCGACGCGAAAAAATCCAAATACGCCAGTACTGCGCCACTCATCTATGGGCTCTATGATCAAAGCCCTTTTTACCTGATGGAAAACTTAACTTATACAAAGCTACGTGAAACGCTTGCCTCTTCTGACCCGATAAAAAATCTGGGCGATGCCTACACACTTTACGACAACGTCTGGAGGGCCGCACAAGAACTCAAGGCTCTCTCGCTCTCCATAGACATTCTGACTAAAAAACTTTCAGGGTTGGCAAAGGCCCGGCAAACACTGGAGGCCAATTTAGCCGAACAGGATCCTGGCTGGGAAAATTTACACAATGAGTATCTGAAGGCCATTGCAGATGAGTTGGAAATTCAGGTGCAGTTGCTGCCGGAATACCTGCAGGTGGAACTCGCCTCTCTTGCCGGTTCGGTCGTTGGATTGACACCCGACCAGACCCTCATGCGTTACAAAAACACGCTGGACAAAATGATCGAAAAAACGATGGCTGCGATCAAACCTATTGACCCACCGTTAGCCATAAACCGGAACGGGTTGATGATTTACTATCCCGCAGCCAACCCACAGGTTACACCGCCACTCAGCAAACCCGAGCTTGAGGGACTCAAACAGCTTATTTATCTACAGCAGAATACCGCTCTTGGGGTGAGATGGCTCAGCCATCATGACTTTGTGCTGAAGTCAGAGTCCGCGCGGTTTCTTGCCAACGCCTCCAATGCAATCAGCGACCTCGCAGAACGTGCGCAGCAGGTAGCAACGGCCCAAGCGCGTATTGAAGCGGTAAGAGTAGCCAATACCTATCGACTGTCGGGCACTGCTGCTGCGACTCAAGCGATAGTCATGACCTCAGTCGGAACTATCGCTACAGCAGAGGGGGTTACCGTCACGCTGCGAGCCGCTATTGGGGCAGCAGTGGCCGCATTGACGGAATTGGCCGCCAGTACCGCGAGTGGCTTGATGGTCGGTGTTTCAGCGCTGATCTATTCTCCCAAACTCGCGAACGGAGAACTTCCAGAGCGTTATGCGCTTGGCACACCGATCTCAACCTTGGTACCAGGCCTCGACGAGTCGACGATAAGTTCGGCAGTCAACGGCACAATCGACCTGCCGGTTCGAATGAGTTCGAGGACGGCCGCAGATGGGCGGTCAGAAGTTTTTGTGGTCAACACCGATGGTGCAAGCGTGCCTTCCAGGGTCAAAGTGGTTACTGCGACCTATGATCCTGGGCAGAAGGTATACACCGTCACGACAAGTGACATTCCACCAAGAACGTTGATTTGGACACCTATTTCCGCTCCTGGAGATAGCTCAACAACGCTGCCACCGGCCCCGCCTGAAACGCCCGTCTATGCAGGCGCCGACACAATTCCAGTCGAGGGTAGGGTTGACAGTTTTCCAGCCGTTGTTGAAGCTGGATTTGACGACTTCATCATCGTTTTCCCGGTCGATTCTGGCCTGCCTCCAATCTATGTCATGTTCAGGGATCGGCGTGAAGATCCCGGAATCGTGACAGGCAATGGGCAATCTATAACCGGCTCTTGGCTGGGAGCGGCCTCCCAGGGTGAAGGAGTCCCTATACCATCGCAAATTGCCGCAAAACTGAGAGGTCAAGAATTTAAAAACTTCAAGGCATTTCGTGAAGCCTTCTGGAAAACGGTTGCTAGCGACTCGGAACTGGCTAGTCAGTTAAACCGTCAAAACCTAAGAAGAATACTAAACGGCAAGGCGCCCTATACTAGCGAACTAGAACATGCTGGAAAATCTAGTAAATTCGAACTTCACCATAAAATATTCATTTCCCAAGGCGGAGAAATTTTCGACATCGACAATATCCACATAGTCACTCCAAAACTTCATAAGCGTATTCACGGCAAAGGTAATTAAGATGAAAACCTCAATTTCCGAGTACACAGAAAGCGAATTTTTAAAATTTGTAATTTCTCTTTGTGATGCGAGTGCTCGCTCTGAGGAAGAAGATGACGAAATGCTATTAGAATTCAAGCGACTTACGGAGCATCCTGATGGGTCAGACCTCGTCTATTATCCAAGAAAGGGTAGAGAAGACAGTCCAGAAGGCATTGTAAAAGAGGTCAAAGAGTGGCGCGCGAATAATGGCAAGCCTGGATTCAGAATAGAATAACGCCGTCCTGCCCCCTGCCATCGGCTCTACAACGATGGCAGATTTCTTAGCTCAAAAACTTTCATATGTAATCAATTCGGATGAGTACGAAACTCAGGAGTGCAAGGGGGAAGTCCCCCTCGCACATTGAAGTTGGCCTCTAATTACTCGATACCAACCTGATTACGCCCATTGTTCTTGGCCGTGTACAACCCCTTGTCCGCCGCCATGATCAACTGCCGACAGTCCGTACCCTGAGCCGGCGTCAACGTCGACAGCCCGATACTGATGGTCAGGCTGGCACCTTCAGCCGGGGCGATGTGCGGGATTTTCAACGCCGCCACCGCCATGCGCAGTTTTTCCGCGACCAGGCGTGCGCCGCCCGGCGAGGTGTTGGGCAGGACCAGTGCGAACTCTTCGCCACCGTAGCGCGCCGGCAAGTCCGAAGGGCGGCTGCTGGCATCGCGAATGGTGGCTGCGACTTTGCGCAAGGCTTCGTCGCCCTCGACGTGGCCGAAGCTGTCGTTGTAGGTCTTGAAGAAGTCCACATCGATCATCAGCAACGAGAGTTGGGTCTGGTCGCGCATGGCGCGGCGCCATTCCAGCTCCAGGTATTCGTCGAAGTGACGGCGGTTGGACAGCCCGGTCAGGCCGTCGGAGTTCATCAGGCGTTGCAGCACCAGGTTGGTGTCCAGCAACTGTTGCTGGCTGACCCGCAACGCGCGGTAGGCCGCGTCGCGCTGCAACAGGGTCATGTAGGAGCGCGAGTGATAGCGGATGCGTGCTACCAGTTCGATGTTGTCCGGCAGCTTGACCAGGTAATCATTGGCCCCGGCCGCAAAGGCCGCGCTTTTGATCAGTGGGTCCTCTTTGGTGGACAGCACGATGATCGGGATATTCGCGGTGGCCGGGTGATTGCGGTACTCACGCACCAGGGTCAGGCCGTCCAGGCCCGGCATCACCAGGTCTTGCAGGATCACCGTGGGCTTGATGCGGATCGCCTGGGCAATCGCCTGGTGCGGGTCGGCGCAAAAGTGGAAGTCGATGTTCTCTTCATGGGCCAGGCCACGCCGCACGGCTTCACCGATCATGGCCTGGTCGTCGACCAGCAGCACCATGGCGGCGTTTTCGTCGGTCTTGAAGTCGTCGAGCTGTAAATCATTCATGTGCAATCACCTGAATTACTACCTGCAAGCCAGCACGGCGGGAGATTTTTGTTCATTTTGCAAAGACCTCCAGCAATCGGGGCGCAATTCTATCCAGTGGGCGAATTTCAACAGCAGCATCAATCGCCGCCGCCGCTTTGGGCATGCCATACACCGCCGAGCTCTGCTGGTCCTGGGCGATGGTCAAATATCCTTGTTCACGCATCAGCTTGAGGCCCTGGGCGCCGTCGCGCCCCATGCCGGTGAGCAAGACGCCAACGGCGTCACCGTTCCAGTAACTGGCGACGCTTTCGAAAAACACGTCGATGGAGGGCCGGTAAATCTCGTTCACCGGCTCTGCGGTATAGGCTAACGTGCCATTTTTCAACAAGCGAATATGGTGGTTGGTTCCGGCCAGCAATACCACGCCGGGTTGAGGCGGCTCGCCCTCACAGGCCAGGCGCACCGGCAGGCCGGAAGCGCTGCTCAGCCACTCGGCCATGCCGGCGGCGAAGACCTGGTCCACATGCTGTACCAGCACGATGGCGGCGGGAAAATCCCGGGGCAAACCCTTGAGCAGAACTTCCAGTGCCGCCGGCCCACCAGCCGAAGAACCAATGGCCACCAGCCGTTGACGCTTGCCGGTGACCCGCTGCGGCGGGGTTTCGGCACGCACCCGCGTGCCGCGCTGGCCGATCAGCCAACCAATATTGAGGATCTTGCGCAGCAGGGGCGCGGCCGCATCCTTAGGGTTGCCAACGCCCAGTGCCGGGGTGTCCACCACATCCAGGGCGCCGTGGCCCATGGCTTCGAATACGCGGCTGACGTTGGCCTGGCGGTCGACAGTGACGATCACAATCGGGCAAGGCGTGTCGGCCATGATCTGCCGGGTGGCCTCCACCCCATCCATCACCGGCATGATCAGGTCCATCAGGATCAGGTCCGGGGTCAGCTCGGCGCAACGCTGTACCGCTTCCAGGCCATTGCTGGCCACCCATACCACCTCGTGGGCGGGCTCGTAACTCAGGGCGCGGCGCAAGGCCTCCACCGCCAGGGGCATGTCATTGACGATCGCAATCCTCATGCCCGGGCGCCTCCAATCAGTTCAACCACGGCGTCGAGCAAGGCGTCGTCATGGAAACTGGCTTTGGCTAGATAATAGTCGGCCCCGGCGTCGAGGCCACGGCGGCGGTCTTCTTCACGATCCTTGTAGGAAACCACCATCACCGGCAACGATTGCAGGCGACTGTCACGGCGCAAAAGTGTGACCAATTCAATACCGTCCATGCGAGGCATATCAATATCAGTGATAAGCAGGTCGAAGTCCTCGGAGCGCAATGCGTTCCAGCCATCCATGCCATCGACCGCAACAGCGACTTCATAACCACGATTGAGTAATAATTTGCGTTGCAGCTCGCGCACCGTCAGTGAGTCGTCCACCACCAGCACACGCTTGCGCGGCGCTTCGGTGGCCTGCTGGCTGCGCCGGGCAATGCGCTCCAGGCGACCGGTGTTGAGCAATTTATCCACCGAACGCAGCATGTCTTCGACATCGACGATCAACACCACCGAGCCGTCATCGAGCAAGGCCCCGGCGGAAATGTCCTGGACTTTCCCCAGACGATCATCCAGCGGCAACACCACCAGGGTGCGCTCGCCGATAAAACGCTCCACGGCAATCCCGTATACGGCATCGCGCTCGCGGATCACCACCACCTTCAAGGTATCTGACGGGTTCTGCCCCGGCGGGCGCTGCAGCAACTGGCTGGCGGCAACCAGGCCGACGTGCCGGCCCTCATGCCAGAAATGCTGGCGGCCTTCCAACTGCACGATGTCGTCGGGCGCCAGGTCGCACATGCGTTCGATATGCGCCAGGGGAAAGGCATAGGCTTCTTCGCCGACTTCCACCACCAGGCTGCGCACCACCGACAGGGTCAACGGCACCTCAAGATGGAAGCGGCTGCCCTGCCCCGCCGTCTGCTCCAGCACCACCGCGCCGCGCAGTTGACGAACCATATGTTGCACCGCGTCCAGGCCGACCCCGCGCCCGGACACTTCGGTGACTTTGTCGCGCAGGCTGAACCCTGGCAAGAAGAGGAACGTGAGCAGTTCCTCTTCACTCAGACGCAGGGCCGTTTCAACCGGCGACAGATGGCGGTCGACGATGGTGCCGCGCAGGCGCTCGAGGTCGACACCGTTGCCGTCATCGCTCAATTCCAGCACCAACAACCCGGCCTGATGGGACGCACGCAGGCGAATCAAGCCTTCCGCCGGCTTGCCCGCCAGCACGCGTTGCTCAGGGGGTTCGATGCCGTGATCGACCGCATTGCGTAATAGATGGGTGAGCGGCGCTTCGAGTTTTTCCAGCACGTCCCGGTCGACCTGGGTCTTTTCGCCCTCAATCTCCAGGCGCACTTGCTTGCCCAGGCTGCGACCTAAGTCACGCACCATGCGCACCTGCCCGGCCAGCACATCGGCAAACGGCCGCATGCGGCAGGCCAATGCGGTGTCGTAGAGCACCTGGGCGCGCTGGCCGGCCTGCCAGCCGAACTCATCCAGCTCGGCGTTTTTTTCCGCCAGCAGGGCCTGGGCTTCACTCAGCAGGCGACGGGTATCGGCCAGGGCCTCCTGGGCTTCCAGGTTCAGATCCAGCGACTTGAGCTGGCCGTCCAGGGCATCCAGCGCACGCAAGCTGTTACTTTGAATGCGCTTGAGGCGTTGCAGGCTGGCCAGGTACGGCTTGAGCCGCTGGGTTTCCACCAGGGATTTGCTGGACAAGTCCAACAGACTGTTCAAGCGCTCAGCCGTCACCCGCAGCACACGCTCGCCGCCTTCGGTCATGCGCTTGTTCTGGCGCGGCGCGTCACTGCCGAGCGGTGGCGCAGGCTCCAGCTCGGGCTCCAGCAGCAGCGCGTCAACCCGCGGCGCGGGGATGGGCTCGGGTTTTGGCGCGGGCGTCGCAATCGGCTGCGAGGGATCGAGCAAGCGCTCCATCAGCGCTACGTACGCCTCGATATCCGCCGGCCCCACATCGTTGCCCGGGGTGGCGATACGCATCAGCAGATCAGTGCCTTGCAGTAATGCGTCGATATGTTCAGGTTGCAGATACAGACGGCCTTCCTGGGCGCTGACCAGGCAATCTTCCATTACGTGGGCCACGCTGACGCCGGCATCCACACCGACAATCCGCGCCGCCCCTTTAAGTGAATGCGCGGCGCGCATGCAGGCTTCGAGCTGGTCGGCCTGGGTCGGGTTGCGTTCCAGCGCCAGCAGGCCCGCGCTCAACACTTGGGTCTGCGCATCAGCCTCCAGGCTGAACAGTTCCAACAGCGAGGCATCGCGCATCTGGTCGGGGGTCATGCGAGGCTCCGGGTCACGGCGGACAACAATTGCGCTTCGTCCAGCCAACGCAGGCTGCGGCCTTTCCACTGCAACACGCCTTGGGTGTAGCGTGCGCTGGCCTGGGTGCCGGACACCGATGCGGCCTTCAAGGTGCGCTCATCGATGGCATGGATACCGTCTACTTCATCCACCGGCACCACGACCGGGCCGTCCTGGGCAGCGATGATCAGCATGCGCGGCATGATCCGCCCGCCGCTGGAGCCGGCACTGGTGCTGTCCAGGCCCAACAGTTCCACCAGTGAGAGGCACGCCACCAGCGCCCCGCGTACGTTGGCCACGCCCAGCAGCGCTCGGGAACGCTGGTGCGGCAGCGAGTGGATCGGCTGCAACGGCGCCACTTCCACCAGGCAACGGGTGGCGATACCGAGCCATTCTTCGCCGAGGCGGAACATCAACAGCGAACGGGTGACCACCTCGTTATCCGCTTCGGCAGTTGCCTGCGCGTGATGGTCGTCCTGTTGCAGTGCGTAGCGGTCGAGCAGGCGTGTGGCGGCGGCGGAATACACCGAGCAATTGCGGCAGTGGATATGCTCGGCCAACAACGGGCAGGACTTGTCGCCATGAATACCGATGCGGTTCCAACAGTCGTCAATGGCTTGGGTATCGGTCAGCGTCAGGTCCAGGCCTGCGGTGTCGAGCGCGTCAGGACTACTCATCGTTTGGACTCACTGTCAGCTCGCTCGCTACGGGCGGCGCGTGCCTGAAGACGGCGCGCGCCGGCACTGTCACCCTGGGACTCGAGCAACGCGGCCAGGTGCATCAGGGCCTGGGGATGCTGCGGTTCCAGATACAGGGCTTTTCGGTAATACCCTTGGGCCTCCAGGGCACTGCCAGCCACATCGCTGAGCAGCCCCAACCAGTAAAACACCTGGGCGGCCGGCGGGTGACTGCTCAAATACCGTTCGCAGGCCGCTCGGGCCTCGGCACTTTTGCCCTCGTTGGCCAGGGTTGCGATCTGGCTGAGCAAATCCCCGGCATCGGTAGTCACCACTTTGACCGGTGGCACGTTGGGGCTGACGGTGCTGAACGGCCGCGGCTTGAGCGGTATCGGCACCGCCCTGCGCTGCGGTAGCGGCGCGGGCGTCGGTTTGACCACAGGTGCAACCGGCGGGGCCGGTTCTACATGCCGACTGAAGGCAAAGGACTGCGGCACACCGATGGAGCGCATGCCGTGACGCCCCAGCAGGCTGCCCTCGGCCGGGCCGATAAACAGCACACCGTCTACGTGAGTCAATGCCTTGAGCACATCAAAGACCTGTTTCTGGGTCGGCTGGTCGAAGTAGATCAGCAAGTTGCGGCAGAACACAAAATCGTAGGTTGGCTCATTCGCCAGCAGTGCCGGGTCCAGCAAGTTGCCGACTTGCAGGCGCACTTGTTCGCGCACCCGGTCGGCGATGCGGTAATTACCTGCGTCTTCAGTGAAGTGACGGTCACGAAACTCAAGGTCGGCGCCGCGAAACGAGTTCTTGCCGTACACGCCCCGCCGCGCGCGCTCCACCGACAGCGGGCTGACATCCATGCCCTGCACTTTGAACTGGTGGGGCGCCAACCCCGCATCGAGCAAGGCCATGGCAATCGAATAGGGTTCTTCGCCGGTCGAACACGGCAGGCTGAGAATACGCAGGGCGCGCATCTGGTTGATCTCGGCCAAGCGTGCCTGGGCCAGGCGAGCCAGGGTTGCAAAGGATTCGGGATAGCGGAAAAACCAGGTCTCGGGGACGATCACCGCTTCGATCAGCGCCTGCTGCTCGTCATGGGAGGTTTGCAGGTGTTGCCAGTAAGCCTCCGCCGACTGCGACTGGGACGACTGGCAGCGCTGGCGCACCGCGCGTTCGATAATCGCCTCGCCCACCGAAGCGACGTCCAGGCCGATGCGTTCTTTCAAAAACGCGAAAAACCGCGGGTCATTGCTCATAGGCTCAACTCGGCGGAAAACAGCAAGGCGCGCACTGGCGCGGTCAACAGATCCGCAACGCCAATCCACTGCATCAAGCCCTGGGCATCTTCACGCACCGGCCCCAGGTACGGCGCCTGCCGGTTGTCCAGGCCATAGGGCTGGAATTCGGCGGGGTCGCAACGCAGGGTGTCGGTGGCCTGTTCCAAAATCAGCCCCAGCCAACGCGCCTCACTCCAGGGCTGCGGCTGGTAATTGACCAGCACCAGGCGCGTGCTGGTACGCGCCTGAGCCGAAGTGCCGAACGTCAGGGCGCTCAAGTCGATGACCGGCACCAGCACCCCACGATGGGCGAAGATACCCGCCACCCACAAGGGCGCTTGGGCGATAGGTTTGAGCGCCAGGCGCGGCAGTACCTCGGCCACTTCCGTAGCCTTGAGGGCAAAGCGTTCGTTGCCGATGCGAAACACCAGAAACAACGCCTTTTTCGCTGCCGGGACGGCACCGCGTTTAGCCGCGAGCTCGCTCATCAGACTTTGAAACGCGAGACGCCGCTGCGCAGACCGACCGCAACCTGGCTCAGTTCATCAATGGCAAAGCTGGCCTGGCGCAGGGATTCGACGGTCTGGCTGCTGGCATCGCCCAATTGCACCAGCGCGTGGTTGATCTGCTCGGCACCGGTGGCCTGGGCCTGCATACCTTCGTTGACCATCAACACCCGCGGCGCCAGGGCCTGTACCTGATGGATGATCTGCGACAGTTGCTCGCCCACTTGCTGCACCTCAGACATGCCGCGGCGCACCTCCTCGGAGAATTTGTCCATGCCCATCACCCCTGCCGACACCGCCGACTGGATCTCACGCACCATCTGCTCAATGTCGTAGGTCGCCACAGCGGTCTGGTCGGCCAGGCGGCGCACTTCGGTGGCAACCACGGCAAAGCCGCGCCCGTACTCACCGGCTTTCTCAGCCTCGATCGCAGCATTGAGGGACAACAGGTTGGTCTGGTCGGCCACCTTGACGATGGTGACTACCACCTGGTTGATGTTGCCGGCCTTCTCATTGAGGATCGCCAGCTTGGCGTTGACCAGGTCGGCGGCGCCCATCACCGAGTGCATGGTTTCTTCCATGCGGGCCAGGCCCTGCTGGCCGGAACCGGCAGCCACCGAGGCCTGGTCGGCGGCGGTGGACACTTCGGTCATGGTGCGGACCAAGTCCTTGGACGTGGCGGCAATCTCGCGGGAAGTGGCGCCGATTTCGGTGGTGGTGGCTGCGGTTTCTGTCGCGGTCGCCTGTTGCTGCTTGGAGGTCGCGGCAATCTCGGTGACCGAGGTGGTGACCTGCACCGATGAACGCTGCGCCTGGGACACCAGGGCAGTCAGCTCGGTCATCATGTCGTTGAAGCCGGTTTCAACCGCGTTGAATTCGTCCTTGCGCTCCAGGTTCAGGCGCTTGCTCAGGTCACCGGTGCGCATGACTTCGAGGATTTGAACGATGCGCTGCATCGGCGCCATGATCGCGCGCATCAGCAACAGGCCACACAGCGCGGCGGCGAGAATCGCCAGCAACAGCGAGACGCCCATGCTGATCTTCGCGGCCGCTACCGCATCATCGATGGCGGCGGTGGCGTTGTCGGCGACCTGCTTGTTCTCATTGATAATGTCATTGAGCTTCATGCGGCCTGCTGTCCAGGCGGGGGTCAGTTGCTCGTTGAACAACCTCAGTGCTTCGGCGGCGTTATTGCTCTGATGGGCCGCCAAGACCTGGGCGAGAATCTGGTTGTAGCTCTGGTGCAGTTTTTCGAAGGCATCGAATTCGGTGCGATCCTGGGTGATATTGATCGTCCCTGCGTAGCTGGCCATATGTTGCTCAAGCCGAGCCTCGAAAGACTTGTAGTCCTGTTTGTCGGTTTCGGAAATGCCCTGGTTCTCGTGGATCCCGACCAACTCCTGGGTCTGCAGGTAGCTGTCGACCCAGGCGCTGCGAATCATGGAGCTGAAAAACACCCCGGGCACCGCATCGTCCCGCACTGAGTTTTCGCTGATTTCGATTTTCAGCAGGCGCGAATACGAGACCACGACCATCAGTAGCATGATCGCGATAATTACCGCAAAGCTCGCCAAAATCCTTTGGCGCAGGGTCCAGTTCTTCACAGTAATTCCTCGCAGGGCCATTCAAATGGAGGGGAGTATAGCTGAGCGGCTGCGCGCTTTTATCAAGGCTTTTGATGTGCAGTGCACAGAATGCAGATGTGCTCGCGTTGGCCACAGTTATCTACACAATTTTGGTACGGCGCTGGACCTGTGGCGAGGGAGCTTGCTCCCGTGACGGCCTGACAGCCGACGCCTACCCACCTGCCCCCCCACGATCTGAATGTGGGAGCTGACTTGCCTGCGATGGCGGCCTGACAGTCAACACAGCTGGATTGTGTACATATCCATTCCTGCGGCAATGGCCGCTTAGGGTTCCGCCCTGACGGCGGCTCACTTTTGAAAAGCGCAAAAGTAAGCAAAACGCTCTTGCCCCACCACTCGGCACCTCGCCCAGGCTCGGTGTGCCCGTAATCCGCCAGTGATTTGGGGGGCCGCCGCCACGCGCCATCCATGGCGCGGGGCGGCTAAACCGGCATCCCTGCCGGTTTACCCCCCAAATCCCTGTCGAATTCCGGCCAGCGTGGTTTAACGGGGCGCCTGAGATCAAGATCACAAGCAGATCAAAAGCAAGATCAAGAGCGGCTCGCTTCGCATCGTGGTTACGGTGTTGGTGCCTATGCCGCGATGGCGTGAGTCAGTCAGTCAGTCAGTCAGTCAGTCAGAAATAGAGTGACTGGCCCACCGCATTCGCGGGCAAGCCTGCTCCCACAGGTTTGACTGGCGTGTGGCCCTATTTATGCGTTTAGCCGTACTTGTTTTTCCAGCTCAAGCTTCAAGCCTGGTTCAAGTTTCAGTTGGCGTGCCAGTTCGTCCAGGTAGGCTTTTTCCATGAAGTTTTCTTCGTCCACCAGCATCACGCTGGCGATGTACATTTCGGCGGCCATTTCCGGGGTGCTGGCGGCGCGGGCAACGTCGGTTGGGTCCAGGGGCTTGTTGAGTTCGGCGTGCAGCCAGTGTTGCAGCTCCTGGTCGTTTTCCAGCTTGGTAAATTCGCCTTCGATCAAGGCGCGCTCGCGCTCATCCACATGCCCATCAGCCTTGGCCGCGGCCACCAGTGCCTTGAGAATGCCCTGGCTGTGTTGCTCCACCTGGTCAGCCGGCAGGCGGTCGATGGTTTGCGGCTCGCCTTGGGGCGCGCTGGCCTGCTGGGCTTGCCAGTTGCCGTAAGCCTTGTAGGCAATCACACCCAGTGCGGCCAAGCCGCCGTAGGTGAGCGCCTTGCCGCCGAATTTGCGGGCTTTCTTATTGCCCAGCAGCAAGCCCATGGCCCCCGCCGCCAGGGCGCCGCCGCCGGCACCGCCGAGCATGCTGCCGAGCCCGCCACCGCTGAGCAAGCCGCCGAGGGCGCCCTTGTCATTGGATTTGCGTTGGCCGCCGGCCTTGTTTTGCAACATGTCCTGGCCAGACTTGAGCAACTGATCGAGCAATCCACGGGTATTCATTCGTAGCCTCCAGACACTTGGGTTCGTAGGACCAATAGGCTTCCAGCGTAAAACTAAGTGCCAAAAAGCCGCGATCTAGAGTGCTTCCAGATGTAACGTCATCCTGCGATGCTGGAAATGTCTTGTTGCACATGCAACGCCATCATCCCGCCATCAATCAATTTGCCTTGTTCATCGAACCGCTTAAGCTATCCGGCGTCTGTTTATTGTCCGTTGCGTTTGGCCGAAGGCATGTCCGAACCGTTATTTCTGATCCGCTACGTGCCAGGAACGGCGCGGGATTTGCTCACGACAGGTTGTCTCTATGCACCGCAGGAATTTGCTCAAAGCATCCATGGCCATTGCGGCTTACACCGGTTTGTCGGCCAGTGGCCTGCTGGCCGCGCAGGCCTGGGCCGGGAATCGGGCTGCCGATGGCAAGGCCGTGGCGTTCGATTTCGAATCGCTCAAGGCCCAGGCCAAGCAATTGGCCACCCGTGGCTACCAGGACACTAAGCAGGTGCTGCCGCCGACCCTGGCCACCATGACCCCGCAGAATTTCAACGCCATCGGCTATGACCGTAACCATTCGCTGTGGAAGGAGTTGAACGGCCAACTGGACGTGCAGTTCTTCCACGTCGGCATGGGCTTCAAGACGCCGGTGCGTATGCACAGCGTCGACCCAAAGACCCGTGAAGCCCGCGAAGTGCATTTTCGCCCTTCACTGTTCAACTATGAAAAAACCACGGTGGACACCCAGCAACTGACCGGGGACCTGGGTTTCTCCGGCTTCAAGCTGTTCAAGGCGCCGGAGTTGGACCGCCATGACGTGCTGTCGTTTCTCGGCGCCAGCTACTTCCGTGCGGTGGATTCCACCGGCCAGTACGGCCTCTCGGCGCGTGGCCTGGCGATTGATACCTACGCGAAAAAACGCGAGGAATTCCCCGATTTCACGCAGTTCTGGTTCGAAACCCCGGACAAGAACGCCACGCGCTTTGTGGTCTACGCCCTGCTCGACTCGCCAAGCGCCACCGGCGCCTACCGCTTCGATATCGACTGCCAGGCCAACCAAGTGGTGATGGCGATCGACGCGCACATCAATGCGCGCACCGCCATCGAGCAACTGGGCATCGCGCCCATGACCAGTATGTTCAGCTGCGGCACCCATGAGCGCCGCATGTGCGACACCATTCACCCGCAAATCCACGACTCGGACCGCCTGGCCATGTGGCGCGGCAACGGCGAGTGGATCTGCCGGCCCCTGAACAACCCGGCCAAGCTGCAATTCAACGCGTTCGCCGACACCAACCCCAAAGGCTTCGGCCTGGTGCAGACCGACCATGAGTTCGCCAGCTACCAGGACACCGTCGACTGGTACAGCAAACGCCCAAGCCTGTGGGTTGAACCGACCACGGCCTGGGGCGAAGGCTCCATCGACTTGCTGGAAATCCCCACCACTGGCGAAACCCTGGACAATATCGTGGCCTTCTGGACCCCGAAAAAGCCCGTGGCCGCGGGTGATTCGCTCAACTACGGCTACAAGCTGTACTGGAGCGCACTGCCGCCGGTGAGCACGCCGCTGGCACAGGTCGACGCGACCCGTTCGGGCATGGGCGGTTTTACCGAAGGCTGGGCACCCGGCGAGCATTATCCGAAGGTATGGGCGCGGCGTTTCGCCGTAGACTTCAAGGGCGGCGGCCTGGATCGCTTGCCAGCGGGCACCGGCATCGAGCCGGTGGTGACTTGTTCCCATGGTGAGGTGAAGGATTTCAGCGTGCTGGTGCTGGATAACATCAAGGGCTATCGCATCCTGTTCGACTGGTACCCCACCAGCGACAGCGTGGACCCCGTCGAATTGCGCCTGTTTATACGAACCCAGGACCGCACCCTGAGTGAAACCTGGCTGTATCAGTACTTCCCGCCAGCACCGGAGCAGCGCAAGTACACCTGAAACTAACCGCCTGATCATTCCCACGCCGCAGCGTGGGAATGATCACAGTTGGCTTAGAACCGCGACACGCTTTTCATCGCACCAATCAGATACCGCATCGCCACCTGATCGCTCTCGGTCAGCGCCCGGTATTGCACCAGCAACTCCATCTCATCTGAACTCAACCTTCGACCCCGCAAGGACATCCGACGGCTCAGAAAAGACGCCACCGCACCCGCTACGCCATAGGACTTGGCCATGGACCGCTACTCCTGATATCAGTCAAACACTCCTGGTGCCCATTTCCAAACTCCCGGGAAGCGCAACGGCTTCGCGGACCAACCGCCTGTCTCCCTGGGCCAGGAGTCGGGCTTACCCTTAGCGTAGAAACTATCTCATCATTCGTGGGATTTTTTTAGAGTATTAACTTAAAAAATAACGGCGGTAATAAAAACCTACAGCCATTACTCACGCAGGGGTCGATACAGGTGAATGTCTAGCGGTTCTTGCGCATAAAGCTCAGCGTGGGGTTGCTGCAACAGACGGCAACCATGGCGCAGGTAAAAGTCCACAGTGTTACGCGACTCCGTCGCCGAGATATAGAGCGCTTGGGCCCCCACTTGCCGGCCGTGCTCGCAAGCCAGCGCCAACAACCGCCCGCCCAGGCCAGAACCGCGGGCACTGTGGCTGACATGCAGGAATTTCAGCTGCCGCATCAGCAGGCCCTGGTGATGGAACGGCCGATTGTCCACCACCACTGCGGCAACCAGCACCTGGCCGTCGAATACGCCCCACAACCACCCGCCGCGCTGGAGGCAGGCACGCAGCGCCACCGCATCCTGTTCAGCCTCGCCTTCGGGCCAGCCGCGCATATCATGATGTGTGGCATACAACACCAGTTCGCCGCAGTCCATGCGATAGCACGCCGGGATCAGCTCCGTACGATCGATGGTTGCCAGCAAAGGGATATCGTCTTCGGTTAACGCGCGTTCCACCAGCATAAGCTTCTCCTGCTTAACAACCGCCAAGGATCAGCCTTCCTATAAACGCGAGCAAGAAAAAACCCACCGTATCAGGGTGGGTTTGGCACAGAGATAAGTAGGGTCAATCCCGCAGATCCGACTCATGGATCGGCTGGTCCCGATGGGTTGCCCGCTGGTACTGCGCCGGCCAGATGGCTTTGCGTCCGCCCAGGTCATCGTCGGCATGCAACGGCCAGTACGGGTCGCGCAGCAGTTCACGGGCCAGAAAAATAATGTCAGCCTGGCAGGTACGCAGGATGTGCTCGGCCTGGGCCGGTTCGGTAATCATGCCGACCGTGCCGGTGGCGATGCCCGATTCCTTGCGCACGCGCTCGGCGAAGCGCGTCTGGTAGCCGGGGCCGGTGGGAATCTCGGCATTGGCGGCGGTACCACCGGACGACACGTCGATCAGATCCACCCCGAGGTCTTTCAGGCGGCGCGCCAATTCCACGGTCTCATCCGGGTTCCAGCCGTCTTCCACCCAATCGGTGGCCGACACGCGTACAAACAGCGGCAACTCCTCAGGCCACACGGCGCGCACGGCCTTGGTGACTTCCAGCACAAGGCGAATGCGGTTTTCGAAGGAGCCGCCGTAGTGGTCCTGACGCTGGTTGCTGATCGGCGAGAGAAACTGGTGCAGCAGGTACCCGTGGGCTGCATGGATTTCCACCACCTCAAAGCCTGCGGTCAAGGCGCGCCTGGCGGCGGCGACAAAGTCGGCGATTACTTGCTGGATCTGTGCTTCGTCCAGTGGCTTGGGCTGGGTGTGATTGGGGTCGAAGGCAATCGGCGAGGGCCCCACCGGCACCCAGCCGCCCTCCTCCGGCTTGACGCTGCCGTGTTTGCCGATCCATGGCCGGTGGGTGCTGGCCTTGCGCCCGGCATGGGCCAGCTGGATCCCAGCCACCGCGCCCTGGGCCGCGATAAAACGGGTGATGCGCCGCAATGGTTCGATCTGGGTGTCGTTCCACAGGCCCAGGTCCTGGGCGGTGATACGGCCATCGGCGGTCACCGCCGTGGCCTCGGTAAAAATCAGCCCGGCGCCACCCACGGCCCGGCTGCCGAGGTGCACCAGGTGCCAGTCATTGGCCAGGCCATCGTCGCTGGAGTATTGGCACATGGGTGAAACCGCGATGCGGTTGAGCAGGGTCAATTGGCGCAGGGTATAAGGTTCGAGCAGCTGACTCATGGCGCACCTCTTCTGGGTTCTGTGGGCACTGTTCAACAGTGCATAGAGCCTAGTCGACAACCATCGTTTGCACAGGGTTCAGAAAGGAAAGCGGGAGCCGATTGCCGGCTCCCGGTAGGCAGCGCCTTACATCTCGACCTGGGTGCCCAACTCGATCACACGGTTGACCGGCAGTTTGAAGAACCGCAGGTTGCCGTTGGCGTTTTTCAACATGAAGGCAAACAACACTTCACGCCAACGGGCCATGCCTTTGATGCGCGAGGCAATTACCGTTTCACGGCTGAGGAAGTAGGTGGTGCGCATCGGGCTGAAGTCCAGGTCATCCAGATGGCACAGTTTCAGCGCTTCAGGCACGTCCGGTTCATCGGTGAACCCGAAGTGCAGGATCACCCGGAAGAAGCCTTCGCCATAGGCATCCACCTCGAAGCGTCGCGCCGCAGGCACCCGTGGAATGTCTTCGTAGACCACGGTCAACAGCACCACCTGCTCATGCAGCACCTGGTTATGCAGCAGGTTGTGCAACAGCGCATGGGGCACGGCGTCGGGCCGCGCGGTGAGGAACACCGCCGTGCCCTGAACGCGATGGGGCGGCTGTACGCGGATACTGCTGATAAAGATCGGCAACGGCAGGCCACCCTCGTCGAGACGGCCGACCAGCAATTGCTTGCCGCGCTTCCAGGTGGTCATCAGCACGAACAGCACGATCCCCGCCAGTACCGGGAAGGCGCCGCCCTGGAGGATCTTCGGCGCGTTGGCGGCGAAGAACAGGCCATCCACCAACAGGCAGCAGAGCAACAGCGGCACGGCCAGCACCGGTGGCCATTTCCACAGCAGCAGCATCACCGCTGATACCAGGATGGTGGTCATCAGCATGGTGCCGGTCACCGCCACACCGTAGGCCGAGGCCAGAGCGCCGGAGGACTCGAAACCCAGCACCAGCAGGATCACGCCGACCATCAACGACCAGTTCACTGCACCAATGTAGATCTGGCCCTGTTCGGCACTGGAGGTGTGCTGGATATGCATGCGCGGGATGTAACCCAGCTGGATTGCCTGGCGGGTCAACGAGAACGCGCCGGAAATCACCGCCTGGGAAGCAATCACCGTGGCCATGGTGGACAAGCCCACCAACGGGACCAGTGCCCAGCTCGGCGCCAGCAGGTAGAACGGGTTGCGCGCCGCCTCCGGATCGCCCAGCAGCATCGCGCCCTGGCCAAAATAGTTCAGCACCAGCGCCGGCAGCACCAGCAGGAACCAGGCGCGGGCGATGGGTTTGCGGCCAAAGTGGCCCATGTCGGCGTACAACGCTTCAGCGCCGGTCAATGCCAGCACCACCGCGCCGAGGATCGCCACGCCAATACCGGGGTGAACCATGAAGAAGCGCACGCCCCATGCCGGGTTCAGCGCATTGAGCACTTCGGGTTGCTGCAGAATGCCGTACACCCCCAGGCCGCCCAATACCAGGAACCAGGTAACCATCACCGGGCCAAACAGCTTGCCGATGCGGTCGGTGCCGTGTTTCTGGATCAGGAACAGCGCCACCAGCACCACCAGGGCAATGGGCACTACCCATTTTTCCAGGCCGTCGAACGCCAGTTCCAAGCCTTCGATGGCCGACAACACCGAAATTGCCGGGGTGATCATACTGTCGCCGTAGAACAACGCCGCGCCACACAGGCCACACACCACCAGGAAACTGCGCAATTTCGTGTGCTTCCCGGCAGCTCGCCGGGCCAACGCGGTGAGGGCCATGATGCCGCCCTCGCCCTGGTTGTCGGCACGCAGCACGAACAATACGTACTTGATCGACACCACCCAGATCAGCGACCAGAAGATCAGCGCCAGGATCCCCAGGACGCCGTCATGGTTGACCTGCACCCCATAACCACCGTTGAACACCTCTTTGAGGGTGTAGAGCGGGCTGGTCCCGATATCGCCATAAACCACCCCGACCGCCGCTACCAGCATGCCAATCGGCTTGGCTTTTGAATGCTCGGCACCTGCTGCCTGACTACTTGCCTGACCCATCAACCACTCCTGCCCTTTGACCTGAGGTCTTTTATAAACAGCGCTTCTAAGCTGACCCTAGCATGCGCTGTTTTACTTCTCGTAACAGACGTTTTATTGACCCAAGGGCTTTGCCCGTGCGCAACGGCGCGAAGCATAGCGCAGCACTCGTCGTATTTCCCCGTTCAAGTGAACGGGGTGTCGTTTTAGGCAATCAGTCATAGCGGGCACAGCAGCACTTTGGCGCCTTTTTGCCTGCATTGATCACATTTACGGCCAACCGTATATTCCTGGCCCGGCTCAGTCGTGCTGCGTGGGTGGTGTGAGCAGGAGCGCCTTGGCCGGATTACCTGATCAGTCATTCGTGCATTCGCATGGCGCGCAGTCGATACAAAAACTCAACTATCGGACTGTCTCTTTTAAGGTACACTCCTCATGTACGAAGTGAAACACGTACTGTCAATCAACGGCGTGGATATCTACCAGGCTTGGCTGGATACAGTGCAGGACACGCGTTCGAAAGCAAGAATCACCACCAGAGTGGATGGGGCGTCCCTTGGTCACTTTGGCGTTACCGAGCCAGTGGGTGATGGGGTCTTTGAGATGAAGCTCGACTTCGGCCCGGGGTTTCGCGTGTATTACGCAGTCCAGGATCGAAAAATCATTTTTCTATTGGGCGGTGGTTCGAAGGCCAGACAGCAGAACGATATCGATCAGGCCAAGGCTCTCTGGAAATCTTACAAGGTGCAGCAAAAATGACCATTCGTACCCGCCCGCACGAAGATAGCGTTCTGGAAATGCTTCGCAACGACGAAGCATTCGCCCTCGAATATTTATCTGTCGCGCTTGAGGAAATAGATGAAGCCGGTGGCGAGGACGCTTTCCTTGTCGCTATCCGTCGAGTGGCGGAAGCTCGTGGTGGGATGCTCAGCTTGTCGCAGAACACAGGACTCAATCGAGCAAACCTCTACAGGTCCATCGGCGTCGGCGGTGATCCTAAGCTCTCCACTTTGCTTAAAGTCCTCCAGGCGTTAGGTGTGGGCATGTCTAAAGTGGTATCGCACCGAACAGAACAAGACGTCCAGGCTTAAGCGCGCGCCAGTAGCTATGGGGATTACCCGGCGCAGCACTCGTCGCATTTCCCTGCATAAAGCTGGTCAAGTGCGCTGCCCGCCGATAGAATTGCGCACTTTTTGATCAGAGGCGCACCAAGCGCCCATCCGTTGCCTTGTCGTGCACGACCGGCAGCGTCATTCAATACCGAGGTTAGACATGTCCACCACCATCGCAAAAGCCAACCCCAAGGTTGGCTTTGTTTCCCTGGGTTGCCCGAAGGCGCTTGTCGACTCCGAGCGCATCCTCACGCAATTGCGTATGGAAGGCTACGACGTCGTGTCCACTTACCAGGACGCCGATGTGGTGGTGGTCAACACCTGTGGCTTCATCGACTCGGCCAAGGCCGAATCCCTGGAAGTGATCGGCGAAGCCATCAAGGAAAACGGCAAGGTCATCGTGACCGGCTGCATGGGGGTGGAAGAAGGCAATATCCGTAACGTGCACCCGAGTGTGCTGGCGGTGACCGGCCCGCAGCAGTACGAGCAAGTGGTCAACGCCGTGCACGAGGTGGTGCCGCCACGCCAGGATCACAATCCGCTGATCGACCTGGTGCCGCCTCAAGGCATCAAGCTGACCCCGCGTCACTACGCATATCTGAAGATTTCCGAAGGCTGCAACCACAGCTGCAGCTTCTGCATCATCCCGTCGATGCGCGGCAAACTGGTAAGCCGCCCGGTCGGTGATGTGCTCGACGAGGCCCAGCGCCTGGTCAAGTCCGGCGTCAAGGAGCTGCTGGTGATCTCCCAGGACACCAGCGCCTACGGCGTCGATGTGAAATACCGCACCGGTTTCTGGAACGGCGCGCCGGTGAAAACCCGCATGACCGAGCTGTGCGAAGCCCTCAGCAGCCTGGGCGTGTGGGTGCGCCTGCACTATGTTTACCCGTACCCGCACGTGGACGAATTGATCCCGTTGATGGCCGCCGGCAAGATCCTGCCGTACCTGGACATCCCGTTCCAGCACGCCAGCCCGAAAGTGCTCAAGGCGATGAAACGCCCGGCGTTCGAAGACAAGACCCTGGCACGCATCAAGAACTGGCGCGAAATCTGCCCGGAGCTGATCATCCGCTCCACCTTCATCGTCGGTTTCCCCGGCGAGACCGAGGAAGACTTCCAGTACCTGCTGGACTGGCTGACCGAAGCGCAGCTGGACCGCGTCGGTTGCTTCCAGTACTCGCCGGTGGAAGGTGCACCGGCCAACCTGCTGGACTTGGCCGTGGTACCGGACGACGTCAAGCAAGACCGTTGGGAGCGCTTCATGGCGCACCAGCAGGCCATCAGCTCGGCACGCCTGCAACTGCGCATCGGCAAGGAAATCGAAGTGCTGATCGATGAAGTCGACGAGCAAGGCGCGGTAGGTCGTTGCTTCTTCGACGCCCCAGAAATCGACGGTAACGTATTTATCGACGATGCCAGCGGCCTGAAGCCGGGTGACAAAGTCTGGTGCACCGTGACCGACGCCGACGAGTACGACTTGTGGGCTGAAAAGCGCGACTGATCGCACGGTGATAAAAAAGCCTCGCCTCTGAGAAGATGCGGGGCTTTTTTAGGTCTATCGTATTGTCCATCAACCCCGAATACAGCAAGGGACAGCGGGTATGCGTCAGCATTCGGTGATTCACACACCTAAAACCAGCGACTACACGCGCCTGGTGCAGATCTGGGAGGACTCGGTACGCGCCACCCACGACTTCCTCCCGGACAGCTATATCGACATGTTGAAAAACCTGGTGCTGACCCGGTACCTCGATGCGGTCATGCTGATCTGCACCAAGGACTCATGCCAACGCATCACCGGGTTCGCCGGAGTGTCGGCGGGCAAGGTGGAGATGCTGTTTATCGACCCGCACCACCGTGGCCAGGGACTGGGCCGGCAATTGCTGGGCTACGCGATCGAACACATGAACGCCGATGAACTGGACGTCAACGAACAGAACCCCCAGGCCCTGGGTTTTTACCTCAAGCAAGGCTTCGAGGTGATCGGGCGAACGGACCATGATGGGCTTGGGCAGCCTTATCCATTGCTGCACCTGCGTCTACACCAGCAGCAACAGGCCCGTAATGCCTGAACTGTGGGAGCTGGCTTGCCTGCGAAGGCGTCGGGTCATTCTACCCATCCGGTGCTGGTATACCGCCATCGCAGGCAAGCCAGCTCCCACATTTGATCCGTGGTGCCTCAGTTAAATAATGTTAAGGCACATGCGCTGAAATGGAGCCGGGATTAACCGGCGCCAGGCAGGTACAATAGTGGCCCCCTTTTGTTACGGCCCTTGTCATGACTGACCCCATACGCCTCTCCAAACGCCTTATCGAACTGGTCGGTTGCTCCCGTCGGGAGGCTGAGCTGTTTATCGAAGGCGGCTGGGTCTCGGTGGACGGCGAAGTGATCGACGAGCCGCAGTTCAAGGTCACTGACGAGAAGGTCGAGCTGGACCCGGAAGCTAAAGCCACCGCGCCAGAGCCGGTGACCATCCTGATGCACGCCCCCGCAGGCATGGATGCTGAAACCGCCATGGCCTCGATCAGCGCCGAAACCCTTTCTGAAGAGCACCGTTTCGGCAAGCGCCCGCTCAAGGGGCACTTTCTGCGCCTGAGCGCCAGCGCCGACCTGCAAGCCAAGGCCAGTGGCCTGCTAGTGTTCACCCAAGACTGGAAGATTCTGCGCAAGTTGACCGCCGATGCCGCCAAGATCGAGCAGGAATACGTGGTGGAAGTCGAAGGCGACATGGTTGCCCACGGCCTTAACCGCTTGAACCACGGCCTGACCTACAAAGGCAAAGAGCTGCCTGCCGTCAAAGCCAGCTGGCAGAACGAGAACCGCCTGCGCTTTGCGATGAAAAACCCGCAACCCGGCGTGATCGCGCTGTTCTGCGAAGCCGTTGGCCTGAAAGTCATCGCCATCCGCCGCATCCGCATCGGCGGCGTGTCCATCGGCAAGGTGCCAGTGGGCCAATGGCGTTACCTGTCCGGCAAAGAAAAGTTTTAAGCCGTTCCCTTTTCCCGACACCGCCTGATTCCGGCGGTGTCATCAGTTGAATACCAGGATTGCCCACCATGATTCACAACGACGTACTGCGCAGCGTGCGCTACATGCTCGACATCAGCGACAACAAGATGGTCGAGATCATCAAGCTCGGCGGCATGGACGTGACCAAGGAAGACCTACTGACCTACCTCAAGAAAGATGAGGAAGAAGGCTTCGTGTTCTGCCCGGATGAAGTCATGGCTCACTTCCTCGATGGCTTGGTGATTTTCAAGCGCGGCAAGGACGAAAGCCGCCCGCCGCAACCGATCGAAACCCCGGTGACCAACAACATCATTCTGAAAAAGCTGCGCGTGGCCTTCGAACTGAAGGAAGACGACATGCATGCAATCCTCAAGGCGGCGGAGTTCCCGGTGTCCAAGCCAGAGCTGAGCGCGCTGTTTCGCAAGTTTGGTCATACCAACTACCGCACCTGTGGCGATCAGTTGCTGCGTAACTTCCTCAAGGGCCTGACCTTGCGGGTCCGTGCCTAAGCCATGAGTTACCAGGTCTCGCCCGTCGGCTTCGTACGCTCCTGTTTCAAGGAGAAGTTCGCCATCCCGCGCCAACCGCAACTGGCACCGGCTGCCCGTGGCGTGCTGGAGCTGGTAGCGCCGTTCGACCAGGGTGAGGCGGTGCAGGGGCTGGAGCAGGTCAGCCATGTGTGGCTGCTGTTTCTGTTTCATCAGGCCCTGGAAGACAAGCCACGCCTGAAAGTGCGCCCGCCACGCCTGGGCGGCAATACGTCCATGGGCGTGTTTGCCACCCGCGCAACCCATCGCCCCAATGGCATCGGCCAGTCGGTGGTGAAGCTGGACAAGGTGGAACGGGGGCGCCTGTGGATTTCCGGCATAGATTTGCTCGATGGCACGCCGGTGTTGGATATCAAGCCGTATGTGCCTTATGCCGATATCGTGGATGCGGCCACCAACGACATCGCCAGCGATGCGCCCGCGCTGATCGGCGTGCAATGGCTCAAGGCTGCACTGCAACAGGCGCAAGGCCATGCACAGCGCCTTGGTGAACCGTTGGTGGAGTTGATTGAACAGTGCCTGGCACAGGACCCGCGGCCGGCGTATCAGGTTCCGACGTCGGAACGCGAATACGGTGTGCGGTTCTGGGATGTGGATGTGCGCTGGCACTACCCGGAGCCGGGGATGATTTGTGTGCTGGAAGTGGTTTCGGCGCAGTAAATCGCAGAAACGCAAAAGCCCGCGCTGCCTTCACAGGCAACGCGGGCTTTTCTTTGCAACGCATTCGACTGTAGGAGCGAGCTTGCTCGCGAAAAACGAGCAGGCACCGCGTTCAGTCAAGATGCCAGCGTTATCGTTGGCGTTCTTCGCGAGCAAGCTCGCTCCTACAAGTGACCCGAAGTCACTTCTCGACGAACGCACGCTCGATCAGGTAGTCACCCGGCTCACGCATCCGTGGCGAAACCTTGAGGCCAAAGCTGTTCAACACTTCGCTGGTCTCGTCCAACATGCTTGGGCTGCCGCACAGCATGGCGCGGTCGTCCTCGGGATTGATTGGCGGCAGGCCGATGTCGCTGAACAGCTTGCCGCTGCGCATCAGGTCGGTCAGGCGGCCTTCGTTTTCGAACGGCTCGCGGGTCACGGTCGGGTAGTAGATCAACTTGTCACGCAGGGCCTCACCGAAGAACTCGTTCTGCGGCAGGTGCTCGGTGATGAATTCGCGGTAGGCGACTTCGTTGACGTAGCGCACGCCGTGGCACAGGATCACTTTTTCGAAACGCTCATAGGTCTCCGGGTCCTGGATCACGCTCATGAATGGAGCGAGGCCAGTACCGGTGCTGAGCAGGTACAGGTGTTTGCCCGGCTTCAAATCGTCAAGCACCAGAGTGCCCGTCGGTTTTTTGCTGATGATGATCTCGTCGCCTTCCTTCAAATGCTGCAATTGGGAAGTCAGCGGGCCATCGGGCACCTTGATGCTGAAGAACTCCAGATGCTCTTCCCAGTTCGGGCTGGCAATGGAGTAAGCGCGCATGAGCGGGCGGCCGTTGGGTTGTTGCAGGCCGATCATCACGAACTGACCGTTCTCGAAGCGCAGGCCCGGATCGCGGGTGCACTTGAAGCTGAACAGAGTGTCGTTCCAGTGATGAACACTGAGGACACGCTCGTGGTTCATGTTGCTCATGTACGGGGGACTCCTGGAAATGGGTCTGCGCCCAAGGTATGGATGCGCAATTGCACAGCATTCTAATGGCGGCGACAATATCTGTTAACTGGATTATTAAGATAAGGGTTATCGGTTATATCGATATGCGATTTACTCTCCGTCAACTGCAAGTTTTCGTCGCCGTCGCCCAGCAGGAAAGCGTCTCGCGCGCTGCTGGCCTTCTGGCCTTATCTCAATCCGCCGCCAGCACCTCAATTACCGAGCTGGAGCGTCAATCCAGCTGCCAATTATTCGACCGCGCCGGCAAACGCCTGAGTCTCAACGCCCTCGGTCACCAGCTGTTACCCCAGGCCGTGGCATTGCTGGACCAAGCCAAGGAGATCGAAGACCTGCTCAACGGCAAGTCCGGCTTCGGTTCCCTGGCAGTCGGCGCCACCCTGACCATCGGCAATTACCTGGCGACACTGCTGATTGGTAGCTTTATGCAGCAGCATCCCGAGAGCCAGGTGAAACTGCATGTGCAGAACACTGCGCATATCGTGCATCAGGTGGCGCACTACGAAATTGACCTGGGTCTAATCGAAGGTGACTGCAGCCACCCGGATATCGAGGTACAGACGTGGGTAGAAGATGAGCTGGTGGTGTTCTGTGCGCCCCAGCATCATTTGGCCAAGCGTGGCGTGGCCACCATGGACGAGTTGACCCACGAAGCGTGGATCCTGCGAGAACAAGGCTCGGGCACGCGCCTGACCTTCGACCAGGCTATGCGTCACCACCGTAGCGCACTGAATATCCGCCTGGAGTTGGAACACACCGAGGCAATCAAGCGAGCTGTGGAGTCAGGCTTGGGGATTGGCTGCATTTCGCGGCTGGCGCTGCGTGATGCCTTCCGCCGTGGCAGCCTGGTGCCGGTAGAAACCCCGGACCTGGACCTGGCCCGGCAGTTCTACTTCATCTGGCACAAGCAGAAGTACCAGACCTCGGCGATGCGCGAGTTTCTCGAACTGTGCCGCGCCTTCACCGCTGGGGTGCAGCGCAGCGACGAGATCGTGCTGCCGAGTATCGCTTGATCGTCAGATCAGGATCACGGCCCATACCAGGGTGATCATGGTCAGTGCCACGAATTGCGCGGCGCTGCCCATGTCCTTGGCGTTTTTCGACAGCGGGTGGCGGTCCAGGGAAATACGGTCAATGGCCGCTTCTACCGCGGAGTTGAGCAATTCGACGATCAGCGCCAACAGGCACACTGCAATCAGCAGCGCCCGTTCAACCCGACTGACCTGCAGGAAAAAACTCAGGGGGATCAGGATGACGTTCAGTAACACCAACTGGCGGAATGCCGCCTCGCCAGTGAAAGCCGCACGCAGGCCATCCAGGGAATAGCCCCCTGCGTTGAAAATACGTTTGATACCGGTTTGACCCTTGAAAGGCGACATAGATGTAGGCAACTGAACCAAAGAAGTGGGGAAGCTAGATCACGCAAAGTCAAAAAAGCGTGAAGCGGCTGTAACTTAATGTTGCGAGATAGACTCAAGTTGCTGCAAAAGCAACGCCGCCTGAGTGCGCGTACGCACGCCCAACTTACGGAAAATCGCCGTAACGTGGGCCTTGATGGTCGCTTCCGACACACTCAATTCGTAGGCAATCTGCTTGTTCAACAAACCTTCGCAAACCATGGTCAACACCCGGAACTGCTGGGGCGTCAAACTGGCCAGGCCATCGCGGGCGGCCTTGGCTTCATCGGACACATTGATTTCTTCAAACGCCTGGGGTGGCCAGGACACATCGCCGTCCAACACCGTGCGCACGGCTTTCTGGATATCTTCCATCGCGCTGGACTTGGGAATGAAACCGCTGGCACCAAACTCCTTGGAGCGCACCACCACGTCGGCTTCTTCCTGGGCCGACACCATCACCACGGGGATCTGCGGGTATTGGCCACGCAGCAGCACCAGCCCGGAAAAACCGTAGGCGCCCGGCATGTTCAGGTCGAGCAACACCAGGTCCCAGTCGGATTTTTCAGTCAGGCGGGCTTCCAGTTCGGCAATGCTGGCTACTTCGACCAAACGTACATCGGGGCCAAGGCCCAGGGTTACGGCCTGATGCAGTGCGCTGCGAAACAGCGGGTGGTCATCGGCAATCAGGATTTCGTATGTGGCCATTGGTTAAATGATCCTGTTTTTTATGGGAGCCCTGATGGGTTCAGGGTTCACCAATACACGAGGCGACGGCCGGGCAGCGATCGCCACAGGGCCCGCTCAACGTCAAAAACACATGAAACGACGTCGATAATTCACGGTTGCGCCCAATCGGCGCACAGCATGCCCAGCGTAGCCTGGAGGGTCAAGCACTACGCCCGTGGGGATTTTAGCGGGTTGCGGGCTTACAGTGCCATCATGCAAACGTCGTCTGGTTATCCCGCCGGGATGTAGGGTGCAAGGCGCGTATGCACGGTGTCTGCCGCATCCAGTGGCAGTTGGAACTTGGCAGCCAGATAATGGGTGCTGAATACATCGAGGTAGGCATCCAGCACTTCGCTGGCGACCAGGTCATCGGCCAGCTCCAGGCACAGCGCCGCCACCTCGGCGGTGCAGAAGTGGTCATCACGCTTGGAGCGCCGTAGCTTGTAACGCGACAGTTGCTCGGGTGCCAGGCTCAGCACCGGTAAATGTTCCAGATAGGGACTTTTGCGAAACATCTTGCGCGCTTCGCTCCAGGTGCCGTCCAGCAGGATGAACAGTGGGCGCTTGCCCTCCTCCACGCGCACCTCACTGACCACCCGTTGCGGCGCCACGAATTCACCGGGAAATACGATGTAGGGTTGCCACTGCGGGTCGGCCAGCAACCTGAGCAACTCGGGGTCGACTTCGGTACGCGACCAGGCAAACGCGGTGGTGTCGTGTATGACATCGGCGATCAGCCAGCCCGTGTTACTGGGCTTCATCGGTTCAACGTCATGCATCAATAGGCACATGGCGGACTTGGCTTCTACCTGAGGCCGCCAGGCACACAGGCAGTACTCAGGAATGACCCGACAGCCGGGACAGCGCTCAGCACGGGAACCCCGATTGAGAAACGGCCTGACGGCACGCGCCAGACGCTGGGTACGCAAACGGGAGACGGCGTGACTCATCGGGCACGCGGCGCAGTAGAAGAAATCGACACGGAACAAACTCGTGAAAAACAGAAGTCCCGCAGTTTACCAGCGATACGCCTGGCTGTAGTGGCAAGGGCTCACCTATAATTGCGCGCCACTGAACGCACAGCCCAGTGGCTGGTCTATGCACCAGTAACCGAATCAGGAGAGTTTCATGCTGCGTTCCATGCTGCGCCTTGTTGCCCCATCCGTCGCCCTTGCGCTGGTCTTGCCTATGGGCGCCCACGCGGCCTCGCTGCTGGAGGCTCAAATGAACAAGAAGCTGCAAAGCGTCGCGGCCGAAAGCAACAAGGACCTGCCCCGGGAAATCGATGAAAAAACCCTGGAAGTCGCCTACACCGTTGAAGGGATGCAACTGATCGATCACCTCAGCGTGCTGCCTGACCGTGCCGAACAGATGCGCGCCAACCCCAAGGCTGTGTATTTCCAGCTGGGCCGCAGTGTGTGCACCAACCCGGGCTACCGCGAGCTGATGGCCAAAGGCGCAGTGATGCGCTACGAAATTACCGAGAACAAGACCAATCGCCCGGTGGCTTCCGTCAAGTTCGCAGAGGCCGATTGCCCGGCTCCGGCGAAAAAGAAAAAGTAACCTCTGCTTGACCCTCCCGCGCTGCTTCCCAGCGGCGCGCACGCTTCCTCTGCGTTTGCCACCAACGACTAAACTGCGTAATGAACCCCCAATAAGCGGTTGCCAGCCAAGGGTTTTTCGGCCCATGATCAGTTCATCCCAGATGCCCGCCCACCACAGTTTTTAATGCTGTTCTGTCATATTTTCAGGGCAAAAAAAGGCCTGCCCTCTTGCGGCATGCCGCGACACAAGCAGTGTCGTGGCCCAGGCGACGTTCTCGTCGACTACCCAGGCCCTGTAAAGAAGGAGAAATTGAATGCCTTATGAATCGAATGATTTGCTGCTTCGTCATTTTGAAGAAAACGGGACCGACCTCACTCAGCAGGTCGACGCACAAATTCAGTTGATCGCCCCCAACAGCCCGAATATCCCTCTTTATCGAGACATGATCCTCACCGTCCTGCGTATGGCCCAGGACGACCGTGATCGCTGGAACGCCAAGATCACCCTGCGTGCCATCCGTGAACTGGACCATGCCTTTCGGGTGCTCGAACAATTCAAGGGCCGGCGCAAAGTCACGGTATTCGGCTCGGCGCGTACGCCAGTGGAAAGCCCGCTGTATGCGCTGGCCCGAGAGGTGGGTGCGGCGTTGGCAAGTTCCGACCTGATGGTCATCACCGGTGGCGGTGGCGGGATCATGGCCGCAGCCCACGAAGGCGCGGGCCTGGAGCACAGCCTGGGGTTCAATATCACCCTGCCCTTTGAACAGCATGCCAACCCAACCATTGATGGCACCGACAACCTGCTGTCATTCCACTTCTTCTTTACCCGTAAGCTGTTCTTCGTCAAAGAAGCCGACGCGCTGGTGTTGTGCCCTGGCGGCTTCGGCACCCTCGACGAGGCATTGGAAGTGCTGACCCTGATCCAGACCGGCAAGAGCCCGCTGGTGCCGGTAGTGCTACTGGATGCGCCGGGCGGTGGATTCTGGCAAGGCGCCCTGGATTTCATCCGCAGCCAGCTGGAAGCCAATCGCTACATCCTGCCCACCGACCTCAAACTGGTCCGCCTGGTCTACAGCGCCGAAGAGGCGGTGGACGAAATCAACCAGTTCTACGCCAACTTCCACTCCACCCGTTGGCTTAAGCGTGAGTTTGTGGTGCGCATGAATCATCCACTGAGTGACCGCGCCCTGGCCCATATGCAGCAAGCGTTTGCCAGCCTGCGGCTCAGTGGCGAGTTCCAGCAACTCGCCTATACGGGCGAAGACCATGACGAACCGAGGTTCAGCCATTTGACGCGTTTGGTGTTCAATTTCAACGGTCGCGATCAGGGGCGATTGCGGGAGTTGGTGGATTACATCAACCTGCCGGAGAACTGGGCACAGGCCCAGGGCAAGGCACAGCAACGGATGACACCAGAAACAGCGTGATTTTTTGCAAAAAAAAAGGCCCACTATTTTCATAGTGGGCCTTTTGTTTTTTGCTCAGTCGTCCATATCCCGACCGCTCAATAAGCGGCTGATCATGTCCATCGAAAACCCGCGATAACTCAAGAAGCGACCTTGCTTCGCACGCTCCTTGGCATCAATAGGAAGATGCCCAGCAAACTTGCGACGCCAGGTTTCCTCCAACTGCGACTGCCAACTGATACCGCACTCACGTAGCGCAAGGTCAATATCGGCACGTTGCAGTCCACGCTGGCTCAACTCTTCGCGAATCCGCGCAGGTCCATAACCGGAGCGTGCGCGGTAAGACACAAAGCTTTCGAGGTAACGGGCTTCCGACAACAGCCCTTCTTCCGTCAACCGGTCGAGGGCTGTTTCGATCATCTCAGGCTCTGCGCCGCGCTGACGCAACTTACGCGTCAGTTCGACTCGACCATGCTCGCGGCGAGCGAGCAGGTCCATCGCAGTGCGCCGAACGGCGACGAGTGTATCCAGTACAACAGTCATCGCTTGCTTCAGACGTCAGTATCGGCTTCTTCCATTTCATCTACCGGCTCGCGGTTGGCAGCCGCCTTCACGTCCGGCGCTGCGGTCAACAGCTTGTCGCGGATCTGCTTCTCAAGCGTAGCAGCGATATCCGGGTTATCCGCCAGGAACTTGGCCGAGTTGGCCTTGCCCTGACCGATCTTGCTGCCGTTGTAGGCATACCAGGCACCGGACTTCTCGACGAAACCGTGCAGTACGCCCAGGTCGATCATCTCGCCGTTCAGGTAGATACCCTTACCGTAGAGAATCTGGAACTCAGCCTGACGGAATGGCGGGGCAACTTTGTTCTTCACGACCTTGACGCGGGTTTCGCTACCAACAACCTCGTCACCTTCCTTCACCGCGCCAGTACGGCGGATATCCAGACGGACCGAAGCGTAGAACTTCAGCGCGTTACCACCGGTGGTGGTTTCCGGGCTGCCGAACATCACGCCGATCTTCATACGGATCTGGTTGATGAAGATCACCAGGCAGTTGGCGTTCTTGATGTTACCGGTGATTTTACGCAGCGCCTGGGACATCAGGCGGGCTTGCAGGCCCACGTGCATGTCGCCCATTTCGCCTTCGATTTCAGCCTTGGGTACCAGGGCAGCCACGGAGTCGACCACGATCACGTCGATGGCGTTGGAGCGCACCAGCATGTCGGTGATTTCCAGGGCTTGCTCGCCGGTGTCCGGCTGGGAAACCAGCAGGTCATCAACGTTGACGCCCAGCTTGCCGGCGTATTCAGGATCCAGGGCGTGCTCGGCGTCGACGAACGCACAGGTGGCGCCCATTTTCTGCGCCTGAGCAATCACCGACAGGGTCAGGGTGGTTTTACCGGAAGATTCAGGACCGTAGATTTCAACGATACGGCCTTTTGGCAGGCCGCCAATGCCGAGCGCGATGTCCAGACCCAGAGAGCCAGTGGAAATAGCCGGGATCGCCTGACGGTCGTGATCGCCCATACGCATTACGGCACCCTTGCCGAATTGACGTTCGATCTGACCCAGGGCCGCAGCCAAGGCTTTCTTCTTGTTGTCGTCCATTAAAGTCCTCACGTAATCAATAAGGCCTGACGGCCAACACCTGTATAAGTAGACAGTATTGTTCCACAAAGATCCAAGATCGCCTACCCCTGATTGTCTATTTCTGCTGCAGCTCGTCGCAACAAGCCCTCCAACGCGGCTTTTACCGTTTGTCGGCGGACCTCGTCGCGGTTGCCGGTGAAGTGCGCAAGCTCAGCCGTCACCTCTTCGCCCACGGCAAAAGCCAGCCAAACGGTGCCCACCGGCTTGTCCGGCGAACCGCCATCGGGGCCGGCAACACCGCTGACCGCCACGGCAAACCGCGCCAGGCTTTTTTCCTGCGCGCCGCGGGCCATCGCCTCCACCACTTCCTGGCTGACGGCCCCGACTTTGGCGAACAGTTTTTCCGGTACATTCAACTGCCGGGTCTTCTGTCGGTTGGAATAAGTGACATAGCCCGCCTCGAACCAGGCCGAACTGCCCGGGATCCGCGTGATGGCTTCGGCGATGCCGCCGCCGGTACAGGACTCGGCAGTGGTGACGTGGGCACTGAGCACCTGCAAACGGCGCCCCAGTTCGGCAGCCAGTTGAGTGATTTCCTTCACGGTCGTCTCCAGGAATGGGCGGGGGTTTGCCTACCCTACAGGAGCCCATCGACCATGCAAGGTACAGAGTGCATCAAGACGCTAATGCGCGACGGCCTGCACGTAGGCCTGGCAAGCACGCAAGGCGATCAGGGCGTTATCGCCGTCGTCGGTGATGCGGATAATTCGCTGAGCATGCGCCGGGTCAAGTCGGGCTCGCGAGGTTGCATGAACCACGCCGCCGGGGCTGGGGGCGGCAGGCACTGTGCAGCCAGTGGTGACGGTGGCGAGAAGGACTGACAGCCGCACATCAGCAGTGGCCAGGCGATCGCGCAGAGCCGCTTGATTACGCAGGGCATCGTTCAATTCCTGAATGTGTTGGTGATCGCTAGTAGAGATTTGCTGTTCAAGGGCCAGGCGTTTGGCCTGTTCAGCCTGTTGTTGCTGAAGAATTGCCTGGCTTTGTTGGCTGAGCGCCTGTGTATGTCGGACCGATTGCAGCTCCAACTGCGCCCCGTATCGCCACGCCTGCACCTGCCAAACAAGCGCCATGAGCAGGCACACACCGACCAAGCGAAACGCACCTAGGAAACGCATAGCACCGCCTTCGCTCGCACCCACAACCGCAAACGATCGTCCAGACCGTTGAGCCCACCATTGATACGGCGAGTGATGGTGGTGAACTGGTCTTTGTCGGCGAGCTCATTGAGGCCGTTGCTTTGCCAGAACCAGGCGGCAGATTCGCAGGCCCACTGTGGCTGCTCCAGCAATTTTGGTTGTCGCAGCAGACGATCGTCACCAAACAGAGCTTGGCTGCACGCCATGTAATTACGGCGCCCGGTGATCTGGATCAGCCCCCTGCCCCGATACATTTGCCCATCACCGTCCGCCTCAGGGGTGTTGCCCAGCCGCGCGGCCAAGCTGCCGGTGTCGTACTTGCTCAGGTATTGATCGCTACCCAATTCGCGCACGTACTGTAACTGGGCAGACTCGTGACCGATTTGGGCGAGGAAGGCGGCGGCGCGACGGGCCGTATTGATCTGATGCCCCGCAAAGGCCGCATTTAGAAAGGTTAAAAAAATGCCCGCGCGAAGGCGGGCTCCAGGCATTACACCCAGAAGCTGAGCATGTGTGATTACCATGGGTTTTACTCTAAGGAAGGATCTACACCGACAAACCGCTGGCCTGGACCGTACTCCGATAGCCACCTTTTCGCTCGCCCCTGGATTTCACCGTTTTAATCGACCAGCGCCCTTGCATGAACCCCGGCCACGACTCATCCAGCAGCAACAGGCCTTCAGCAGCCAACGAAGGATTACCCGGGCAGACCACATCGATCTGCAACCCTTCGCGCCCCACCCGCCGCATCTCTCCCTGCGCCGCCGAGCGTGCTTCGTCCTCGCTCTGGTATCGCGGTGTCACCATTTTGAAGGGTGCGATGCCCACCTTGACGACACGCTGTTTTCCGGCTGCCGCGTCCCACCATGACGTTTGCGCACCGTTGTATTTGGCACGGCTGGTCTCGGTGAAACTGGCGCTGATGAACGCGCGGTCACCTGGACGATTGTCATGGGTGATCGACAACCGTACATCCGGCAATGCCTTGCCCGACAGCGTCTTGATCTGGCCTTTGCGCCCCAGTACATACAGCTCATCGACAGGCTTGGCCACCGCATCGAAGCGCTTGGCCAAGCGCGTCAGAAAGGCCATGTCGCTTTCATTGGTCTGATCGATGTGCGCGATCGGCTCACTGTCGAGTTCAGGCGCCACACGCGGTGAAAAACCATATCGGGTGGTCAGTTGGCGAAACAGCGCACCCAGGGTTATCGGCCCATGGCTGGCGGTGCGGCGCTGTTTGAATTCGTGCTCGTCGAACGGTGCCGCCGTGGCCACCAGCACCAGTCGCAATGGGAACATCGACGGCGTGCGCTGGGTGATCTTGAACACGCCCTTATCCACCAGGCCCGATTCCAGATAGCCAATACGCAGGCCAATTTTGCCGCCCAGATCGGGCAGCCCTTCAAGCCCCTCGATATCGAGGGTCAACTTCAGTTGATCAGATACAAACCCCGCTGCGTCGGTATGCTCCCACTCCAAGAGCCTCTCGTTGAATAACGCGGCATTGGCTCCGTATTGCTCCACTACAGGTGTAAATCCGAGTGCCATGATGGCTCCTTAATCCCAGGCGGAAACCGGCCGACTCGCAACCGGTTGCGCGTCCAATTCGGGCACCAGCACGCTGACGCCCGCCGGCAGTACCACGCCCTGTTCGGCCAACTCCGGGTTCAAGCGCCACAACGCTTCTTCTGCGGCATCATCACTGCGCCCCAGTTCGCGGTAGAGCAACAGGTTCACCGAGTCGCCGGCAATACTTCGAACCCTACGCATTGACGAACTCCTCCAGTAACAATGTCCAATTGATCACCATGGCCGTCCCGTCGTCGATCACGCTGGCTTGTTTTTCACTGATCGACTGGATGGTCCATAGCCCCCAGTTACGCCCCAACCCGTCCACCAAAGGCAACGGCGCCCGCAGGGCCTGCAGGGTGCGCAACTCATCCAGGCGCGCCATGCCATCGGCACGCGCAGCCTTGCCGCCCAATGCCAGCGTTTCGAGCCCCTGGCCGACCTGGCTGGATTTAGGTTTGCCGGCAATGATGTCGAGACTGACCCAGCCCCCGCTGCTACCACGATCAAGCGTGTCGTAGGCGAACCCACGGGACAGCCCGAAAATAAAAGTACCCAAGATCATCTGTTGTCGCATCACACAGCTCCATCGGTGAGTGCTGCGCCGCGTCGGGTCGCCAGCAGGTTGTCCATCGACAGCGGGGTAAATTGCGCTTCGATCTGTTGCACCACGAGCGCCGCCAGCTGGTGATGGCTGGCTTGCTCAGGCGCGGTGATGGTGATTTGCGGGGCGAAGTTGATTTGGCGGTTGTCGGCCTGAGGGGCGTTGAGGTTTTTGCTGACCTCCGTGGGGGATGGCAGGCGATCGCCCGTCCCCATCACTTTTTCAGCCAGCCACGCACCGACGTCACTGCCCACGAAAGTGCCCACGGCGCCACCGACTACCTTACCGATTGCGCCCCCGGCGACGCCGCCCATCACACCGCCCAACACTGTGCCGGCACCCGGAACAACCGAACCGATAACAGCTCCCGCCAGCGTGCCGACCGCTCGGCCTATCGCCATCCCGGCCACATCACCGACGACACCGCCGGCAACACCGCCGCCGATGGAGCCCACGCTAGTGCCAACCTCTTGACCCAGGTTTCCGGTCATCGCGCCTTGCGTCATCTCGACACCGGCCTGGGCCACCACCAAAACCAGGGGGACCCCTTTGGCCAGCTTGCTCACCTTCGCCGCTTTGCCAGAGATGCCTGGGCCGGAAGAAGACGGGCGATTACCGTTGTGCCCGTCATTACTCGGGGCGTTGCGCGGGCTGCCCGGCGGTGTGGTTTTATTCCCTGCTGCCGGCCCCTCTCCGAGCACTTTCCCTGCGACCTTTTCGAAAATCTTGTCCTTCACGGCACCGAAAACACCGGAAACCACCGGGATCAGCACCGCCCCCGCCAGGGTGACGGCAGCGGCAGCCTTGGGCAGGCCCTCCGCGAGCCAAGCCACGCCACTGACCAGGCCGTTCATGGCGGTCAGCTTGGCATCCACAACGGGGTCCAGCGCTGTATCAGAGGCAGTGCTCAAGCGCGTGGTACTGGCCTCGTAGGCTTGCCGACGTGCGTAAGTAGAGTCCGCACGAACCTCGGCCGAACGCAGCACCGAACCTTGGTCGCCCAGCGTCGAAGTGGCGTAGGTGGATTTTTCTGCGACCAGCGAAAAGGCCTGTTTCACGCTGTCGATCACCGGTACCAGGCTCAGAATCGTCTGGTTGCCGTCGAACAACTGCGTCGCCAGCACCGCCTGCCTTTCGGCAGGTTGCGACTTGAGCGCCTCCAGCACCGTAAGCACGGCCTGTGGGGCGTCCTGTTTCATGCCCGCCGCGAGTACTTTTGGATCAAGCTTGAGCTCTGCCCAGGCACTGCGTTGCCCTGCAGAGGCGTTGTCGCCTTTAGCCAGGACGGCGCTGATTTTTTCCAGCCCGGCACCAGCAACAACCTTGCTGTTACCTGCGCTCAATAACGCCGCCGAAAGCGCTGCAGCCTGTTCGGGACTCATGCCCGCAGCCTTCGCGGCAGCGCCCTGGAGTTGCACAACAGCGCCGATATCCGCCGATTCGGCCTTGAGCGATACCTGGGTGCCCAGCACGTTTGTTGCGTCGGCAAGGTCCAAGGCTTGTGCGCGATCAAGGTGCATTGACTCGCGCCAGCCGCCCATGATTTCGCCGGCATTTTTGACGTCGATCTTGAACGCCGTCGCCAGGATCGCAGCGTCGCGAGCGAACTGCTGCAGGTCTGCCCGGCGCCCAACGGGGTCGATATTGCCCGATGCGTCCTTGCGATCACTGCCGATACCGGAACGGGCGGCGGCATACTCGACCTTCGCGAGGTCGACGGCACTGGCACCACTGGCAGCCACCACCGGCTCGGACGCCATGGCAAGGTTGGCTTCACGCAATGCCTTGCGCTCATGCCGGGCAAACATCAACAGTTGGTCAATATCGGTCATCGCGGCGTCCAGCGCCTGCGAGGGTGTGCGCTTGTCTGTAGGCGCGACGGTCTTCGTACCCTCTGCGTTCCCGGCAGTTTGAGCTTGCCGGGCGTCCATCACCTTGAGCAACGAGACGTTGAACAGCTCCAGCGTATCGACCAACCGGACCTGCCCGTCCGCCAGATGCTTGATCTGCAAGCTGGCATCGGCCAATGCCAGGGCCAAACTCGCCGCACTCCCCGGGGCCCCCTCAAGCGGGCTCGGCAGCGCTTGGGTGATAGGTTTGAGACTAGCGTGCATTCCTGTCATCTGAAGTGCGCCCTGAGTCATCACGCCGTCCTTGGCAATGGCTGACCCTGCTTCATGATTACTATCTGCCATTGCGCTCTACTCCTGTTTGACGCCAAGACGACTGATCGCGATGTCGTAGCGGCGCAATGCTTTGCCGGCTTCCCAGTCGAGGATTTCCGCTTCGTTTACCGAGTAAACCAGCGGCACTACATCGAGGATCACTTCGATGTCGCGCTCCGAAAGAAGTCCGCCGGTTTGTTTAAAAAATCGTCGATGCGCTCCTGCAGCTCGGTCCAGTCGGGCACGGTCAGGCCGGCAAGATCGGGAATCATCAGGCCGGTGCAATGGGCGGTGATGAACTCGGCACGCTCTTTGTTAGTGGCTAGCTTTTTCATCACCTTGGTAGCGCGCAGGGCGGGCATTTCCAGGGGCAGTTCGGTCAGGGTACGGCCGGCGGCTTCCAGGGGTAATAGCAGGTGGACAGGCTGGTCGTGGGTCGTCACGTCCTGTTCGTTCAGGAAGAACGAGGCCGGGCGCGTCGACATTTCGTGTACGTACTGCGCAATGCTCACGTAGTCCGGGCGTTTGAGTTGGTCGAGTTCTTTTTCCGACAGGCCGGTGGCGAGTTTCGCCAGTTCGAAGAACTGGTCGTCCTCGTCATCACCGGCCCGGGCCAGCGCGTCTTTTTGCGCGGCGTAGAACAACGGTTTGAGTTGAACCTGCTCGATCATTGCACCGGTGTCGGCGGTGATCGGGGACAGCAGGATGTGCAACGGTGGCATCCAGGCCATGGGGCAATTCCTTGTTGAACGGTATTGAAAAGTGCGAAAAATCTAAACCTGAGCATGGCCCCTGTGGGAGCTGGCTTGCCTGCGATGGCATCCACTCGATACACCAGGGATACCGAGTCGCCTGCACCGCAGGCAAGCCAGCTCCCACCTTGACCGTGCTCGCTTCAGATTGCGCCGGCCCTTAAGGCATCAGCACGGCGCGGCGGGCATCGCCAAGAATGTCGACGCCGTTGAGCACGAACTTCTGGGTGCGCACATCGATGTCGATCACCGAAATGCCATTTTCCAGACGGTTGTAGGTACGGCAGGACAGCTCCAGCGTGGTGGTGGCCTTGTCGCCCATTTTCAGCTTCGCCTCCTCCAGGGATTTGAGCTTGCCGCCCACGGTGTGGTAGGTGAAGTAGGTCTTGCCGTCCTGGTCTTGGCCGGCTTCACGCACGTTCAGCAAGATGTCGTCGCCCGTGCGCACGCCCAGGGCCAGCATGATTTCCGGGCCGGCACCTTGCAGCACCAGCTTGGCATTGAGCACCTTGCCGCTCTTGGCCATTTCCTCGGCAATAAAGCGCCCGCCGGACATGGGCTCCATGTCGAACTCGATCTTCGGCGGGGTGAACTCTTCCACGGTTGCGGACAACGGCAGGCCTTGAAGGGTGGCCGCAATGGCCTGTCTGACTCGGTTGGTAAACATTAGAGAACGTCCTCCAGGAACTGCTCGATGATTTCATCGCGGGCGTTGAGTTGATAAACCATGTGTTCGTTCGGTGCGTAGCGGCCGTAGTCGATGACGATGAACCAGGTGCCGTTTTTGTACTTCTCGACGCTGTTCAGCTCCGGGTGCAGGTACACGCTGCCGCCGGGAATGGTTTCGTCGGCCACCAGGGTTTGCAGCCAGTCGTTGATGCGCTTGACCTCCTGATCCATGAAGGACTTGGTGAGGTTCTTGGCCATGGCTTTCTGGCCGGCCTTGACCAGCTTGCGGCTGATGGCATCTTCCAGGCCGACGTAGCTGATGAACTTGCCGGTGATGGAGCGGTTACCCAGCAGCGAGAAGCCGCCGAGGATGGTGCGAGCGTAGTAGCTCACGCCGTAGCGGTTGAGCAGGTCGCCTTCGGTGGAGGTGTCGAGGATGTTGTACTCGACCACGCGGGAAACGTCCTCGGCGAAGGTCACCTGGTTACCTGGGCTTTCCCACTGCTTGACCTTGGCCAATGCGGCGATGGCCAGCGAGGATGGCGACAGGAACACGTTCTTCTTCGCGGCCTTGGAGTACACCGACGGCATGTTGTGCACCAGCAGGCAACGGTCGAAGCCCAGGTCGGCCCCGCCCAGTTCGCCGCTGTAGGTCACTTGGTCGGCAACGGACGCGTCCTTGCCATCCAGTACCACACGGGCCTTGATGCGCTTGCCGAAAGAGGCGAACTCACCAGCCACAGCCTTGGTGCCGGTAAAGCCTGGAGCGCCGATGATGGTCAGGTCTTCAGGCACGCTGCTCAGGGCCGCCAGGCCCAGTTTGCGACCGGTGACCGGGTCGTTGCCGCCGATCACATTATTGATCGTATCGGCCGGGGTAGCGCCTTCTTCGACGATGACCACATAGACCGGCACCTTCACCACTTTGAGGATCTGGTACACCGCTTGGAACAAGGTTCCCGACTCAGTGCCGGTAGGGTCCAGCAACGCCTGAGTGGTAAAGCTGTTGATGCGAAACGGCGCGTTTTTCGGGATCGAAGCATGGGCATTCGGCGCAGTGCCGACCAGGCCAATGACGTTATCGCCAAGGCCACCCATGGCCTCGGGGGATTCAGTGGCATTCACAGTGATGCCGTTGTGCTCGAAGTTCAGGACTTCTGCCATGGTTATTCAGCCTTCTTGGGGGTGGAGTTGAGGACGCTGGTCAGTTCCAGGCGGCCAGCGGTGCGCAGGGCGGATGCTTCGACGTCGAGCAGTTCCAGCTCCTCACCGGCGGTAGACCAATGGCCGTTGCCGATGGGGAATGGGATGAGGACGGTGTAGGTTTGGCGGGTGGGCATGGGTGGAAATCTCCGGGTGGGAAATGCAAAAGCCCCTGCGGGGAGGGGCTTTGGGGAGGCGAAAAAAAACCGCTTTCGCGGCCAAGTTGATTATTTAAGAAAGTCTGGCTTTTCTGGCCATTCAACTGCGAAGGGGTCTCCGACATCCTGAGGGACATTCCGCAGCAATTTGCGGTATGCCGCAGCTTGGGCTCGCTGGGCGTCATTCAGCGGACTGTCCTGGACTTGACTATGATCGGTCTCGCGCAACAGCCGATCACGACGAACGCGAATAGAAGACCACTCCAAAAGCTCCAGACCTTCCTTGCTGGGAATAAGGGACGGAACGCCCTCCATAGAAATTTCGTTCATTTAAAAAACCACCGTTGGTGAAAGAGAAAGCTTCGACTTTATGTCCCCAAGTTTAATCGGCCGATAGCGGCCAACTTGCATCGTATCAATCCGTAGTGACGTTACATACACATTGGGAATCTTGACTCTACAAACAGCATTACCTGCAGCATCAGCATACATGGCCGGCTCAAACTTCCCGAAGCATGATTGATTAATGACTGCTCGCTGTGGCGAATAAACATAGCCCGCGAACGTCTCGTCCAAAACCAAAGAACTGCCATAGCTATATCCACGTATATTTAGCCAAAACATCTGGTCATCCGTATTAATAGAAAACGGCAACTTAAAATGGGCATATACATTCAACGAAGATCCAAGATCCGTAGCGACCAAGCCACCTGTCGCGCCAACGTCGTAAGGAGCCCCTGTTCCCCATATAAGTCCTTGAAAGACACTCATCAACAGTGTTCCAGGCTGACCTACCTCACCCACAACGTCCTTCAGGGCACGAAACTGATCAAACTCCGCACGCGCTTGATCCATCCGTGCATCGATGGCACCTATTTTCCCAGTTACAGCACTTGTCAGATTATTAGAGGCCTGAACCAAACTAGCAATTTGCGTTTCCGTACTCAAAGCAATTACTCCTTTAAATTATCTTTAGGTCACTCAACCACGATTCACATCTAGGCAACCTACCCCTTTAGCAATAAAAAAACTATTTCAATTCAATATCCATAACGCGAAACAGCACACCAAGATGACGGGCCATATTATCTATATTGGCAGTCGCCACTGATGCGAGCTCTTCAGCAATAAGAATATTGAAATTTTCCGACCCTACAACCACTGTCACGCTATCCGCCGGCAACGGCGAAACATCCAGCGTAAACTTCTGCAGCACCCGCGCCGCCGCCGCTTTATACGTCAGCAACTTCCCCGCCACGGAATACACCGCCAGCAAGGTCCCACTGGCGAGGTAAAAACCGAACTCGCCAATCTCATACTCACCGTCGCCATCGAACAGCGCGGCCATCCTGAGTTGGCGCTCGCCCAGGTCTTCGTAATCGACGATGGCCACCCGTTGGCGCTCGTCACTCAAGGCCACTTCGCTGCCGTCGGGGTTGTAGCGGCCGGTGCCGGCGCCAACGTGGGTGATTTCGCCTTTGAGACCCTGGTTCTTTGCCTGCAGCACTTCATCCAAACCTTTGGAGGTGAAGCGCACCAGGCGCGTGATTTCATCTGTCATGGCTGCGCCCTGAGGTCGTAATCGTTAATGGTGTAGTGCTGGGCAACCCCGGCACTGTTTAGCCGGGCAACCAGCGCCAAGTCCGGCAACGCGCCGTTCAGGTAGAACTCGCCGTCGCTTAAAGGCGCGTCGAGCACTTGCGTTAGCGCGAGCTGGCCTTCGGTTTCATGCACGATGGTAATCGTCGCCTGGTCGCGTTCACTTTTCGCTGCGTTGATACGCCGGATCAGCCGGTTGTGGTCGCCGCTGGACCAACTGCGCCCGATGATCGCCTGCACGTCGAAGGTGTAAGGCACGCCCAGCGGACGTTGCTGGTACCAGGCGCTGATATTGGGCGTGAAGCCCAATGACTCCACCGCATGACTCAGCGCCTTGGGTGTGCCGGCCTGGCGCTGGATCTGCCAGGACAAGGCCACGGTCAGGCGTTTTTCCGCCTCGCTGGCCTCGGCATCCCATTCGCTGACGCCACGGTCGGCGGCCAGGTAAGGCAGGAATTCGCTGGGGGTGTGCAGCGGGTTCATCAGTGCCGGAAACGGCGGGGTGACGCGCTCAAGCAATGTGCCGAAGCCCAGGTCCAACGCCTTTTCCAGCGGTGAGCTGTTGGCGGGCAGCAAACTCGCTTTGGGTTCACTCATAGCGTGCGCACCTCCACCTCGACGCCCGTGCAATGCGGGGCCTGGAACGCGGTGCTGACAATCGGCGCCAGCGGTTCGAGGATTTGCAGTTGCGCAGCGCCGGCACTGTGGATGGCGTAGTCGATCCAGCTGGGGTCCACCCGCCCTTCCAGGCGGTGGCAGGACTCTGCGTAATCTTGCAGCAGTTTCTGCGCCGCCACTTGGGTCAGGCCCGAGTCCGGACCGGCGTTGATCTTGGCCACCACGCGAATTTTGTAGGGTTGAATCTGCGCGCCTTGGACGCTGACCAGGTCGGTTTCGGGCCGTACATCCGGCCGTGCGAAATGTCGACGTACACCGTCAAGCAAGTCGGCAGATGGCGTGCCGTCACCCTCCCTGGAAAGCACGGTGACCATGACTTCCCCCGGTGCGGTGCGTCGGGCGTTGCCGTCCTTGATCTGGGCCGCATAGCCGTCCGGGTCGAAGGTGTAGGTGACCGTGACCACCCCCGGCGTCGCGCTCTGTACTTTCACCACTGGACGCTCGCCAAGGGTGAACACTTCACGGCGATACTGCATCCGCGAGCCTGCTGCTGGAGCGTGGGGTGCCAGGTAGTAACGCAGGCGGGCGTCGTCGTCGCTTTCCAAGGTGGGCGGCACCGGCGGGAACGCGGCCGGGTCGCCGGGGTCGAGCACTTGGCGTTCCAGGCCCATATCGGCCAGGCGCGCATCCAGGTTGCTACCGGTGGCCCACCACGCCAGCATCTGTTTGATGCGGGCGTTGTATTTGCGTTCGTGGGTTTGCAGGCGCACGCAAAAGGCTTCCAGGGCCAGGGTCAGCAGTTCGCTTTCGTTGTCGAGGCTGACCTGAAGTTTGGCCGCGCTTTGCGGCGCACGGGTGGCGACATAGTCGATGACAAACGCTTTGAATTCGGCCAGCAACGGTTCGAACTCATCGACCTTAATGATGGCCGGTTCCGCCAGTTGGTTCTGGCCGGGGATCAGCATGCTCATGTCACGACCTCGAAGGATTGTTGGCGGTTTTTCCAGGTGCCGGCAAACCGCAACAGCAGGCCGGCGTCTTGGCGAGTGGCGACGATGACCTGAGGGTCAAAGTCACCAATGCCGTTATGGATGTTGTAGAACGCTTGGGCGGCGTGGCTTTGGGCGAGGATCAAGAGGTCGTCACCGAGGTTCTGGCCGAGCAACTGCGGGATCAGCGAGCCGTACAGCGGGCGTTTTTGCCGCGTTCCAATGGGAGTGGTCAGCGCTCGGGTGGCGCGCTGCACAAATTGCAGCCAGTCATCGACGGCTGCCCCGGTGTTCCTATCGATTCCGAGCATAGGGTGTCCTTATCGGGGGCTGATGACGCGTCCTTGATGGTCCACCACCGGGCCGCTGAAGTGCGCGCCGCCGGCATCCAGCAACAGGCTGGTACCGCCGATTTGCAGGGTGATGCTCTGGGCATTCATGGTCAGGCTGGCAGCGCCGACTTTAATGTCGACCTGTTCACGGGAGCCGCTGACGGTGGTTGGGCCGTTGACCCAGTTGAAGGTATGGCTGGCATCGTCGTAGTCGCTTTGGGTGCCGTCCTGGTGTCGACGCCGGGTCAGCGTCGCAACGCTGGAAACCGGCGGAAAGCGATCACTGTTAAGGCCGAACAGAGCCACGGATTGCACACCGCCCTCGCCCCCGCCGTAGTTGAGCAGCAGGCATTGTTCACCCACCGTGGGGATACGGGTTTCGGTTTGCGCACCGGCGCTGGGGTTGAAAAAACGGATCGCCGGGGTGAGCAAGTCACCATGGCTGACCTTGCAGGTGTTGCTGGCCGCGTCGACCTGCTGGCAGATGCCGATCCGGCAGAAGCTCTCGGCGCGGCGGTAGAGGTCCTCGAGCTGGGACTCCATCTCTGCCAGGCGTTCGACGATCGGTCCCAATTGCATGCGTAACAGCGCGTCGAACATGGGCTACTCCGCCAGTGGCTGGTATTGGGTTGGGTCGTCGATGTTGGAGACGTCCCAGGTACAGGCAAATAGCGGTTGGCCTGTGGGATCGTCGAGTAACGCCGGCCCCAGATAGAGGGTTTGCGTGAAGGAAACCGTCCAGGTGTCGTAGTCCGTTTCTACGGAAGTGCGCAAAGCGGGCGCAGCGACGATATTCGCGGGCAAATCGCACTGTGCCGGGGGCAGGTCCCATCGGTTATCCAGCACCAGGTCCATCAGTTGGCTGGCCAGGTCGCAGGCATCGAACGCCAATGCACCGGGAGCAACCATGGCCCTGAGTGAAATGGCCAAGACGTGGGCTTTGCGCCCCTCGCGAGAGCGAATGCCAGGGCCATTACCTTCGACCGTAACCATTACGCCGTTTTTTTCAGCGTCGCCCTGGAAATCCTGGTGGCTCCCCACCTTGAGGCCCGGAAGGGCTGCATGCAGCGCCGCGCCAATGGCCTGGGGCAGTTGCGATGGCTTTTCGATAAGCGTCATTTTAGTAGCGTCCTTGCAACAATTACTGCGGGTCCTGGCGGGAGCCTTGGTTGATCCCGATGCGCTTGGCCGCCCACCGCTCGTAAAGGCCGATAGCCACGTCGGCACCGGCCATGGCGGTCAGGCAACCAATGGCGCCGGCGGTCCAGATCGACATGCCGGCGGCGTAGCACAGCATCAAAGCCGAAACCCCGCAAACCATGCACGCCCCGGAACGCAGGGCCAGGCGGCGGATCAACGACCAACCGCGGGCGCCCTCCTTGTCGGCCCGCCACATCTCGCCGGATACACCGCCGATCACTGCCAGTACGATGACCAGCCAGATAGGCATCTCCGCTAACGCTTGCTGTTCACTTGTCATGTCACGCCTCCTGGCTGAGCAATAAATAGTCCGTATTTCATTTACAAATGCTTGAGTAGGTAGGCATTCCAAAAAGCCCGGTCGCCCGGGCTTTTCAGTAATGATGTCCTCGGACTTTCGGCGCTACTGGCGCGGTACGGTCCTTTCCTCGATGTTTTTCCGACCACGATCCCTGTCTGCCGGATAACTGCTTTTGGTGCTTTACGCTGCACACCCGGGTCAGTTGCCAACCCTCTGAACCGTTAAGGCCGGTTCATCGCTGCCTGTTGTTGAAGCGTTGAAACTAAAGAGCGTCGGCATCCTTGCCGGTGTTGCCTGGCCTCCCTGCCATCGCTTCGATGGCGTCCTTGCCGATGTTGCGTGCCTTCCTTGTCTTCCTTGGCAGCATCCTTGCCGCCTCCACCAGGCCTTGTTGGCTGGCTTGAGATGAAGAATATGCATGTATGCATATACAGTCAATGCACAAATGCATTTATTTTTGCTATAGGAATGCACGGATGCATTGGAAGCCTGGCGGGCTTGGGCTTTGCCGGTTTTCTATGGACGAAAAAAAACCCGCACATGAGCGGGTTTCTTCTTACGCGTGGAGGTTAGCGGGCGTACATGCCCCACCAGAAAACATGACCGAGGATGCTGATCTGCTCGTCCTGGATATCCTGGAAGCTGTAGTCCTCATCGGGGTGTTCATCACGGTTGAAGCTGCGCAGGCGAATACCGGAAGGCAGGCGGTAGAGCTGTTTAACCCGCAACTGGCCGTTGTGATTGATGGCATACAGGTCGCCATCCACGATATCGCCAATGCCGCTCTTGCCGGCATTCACCCCTACCGTGGCGCCGTCGCGCAATACCGGCAACATACTGTTGCCACGTACCGTCACGCATTTGGCCTGGTCGAACTGCACACCATTATGCCGCAGGCTGCGCTTGCCGAACCGCAGGCTGGCCTTCTCGCTTTCCTCGATGACGAATCTTCCTGATCCAGCAGCCAATTCAACCTCGCGCAGAAAGGGGATCGACACCTCGTCATCATTAACGGGGGTGTCGTCGTCCCACAGGCTTATGTCCTTGAGTTCCGAATGCATCGGGTCGCGCCCATCGTCGCGCACAACGCCCACTGCTGCGCGCCCGCGCAGGTAATCAGTACTTACGCGAAAATACTCGGCGATGCGCGAGATGTGTTTATCCGACGGATCAACGATCTTGCCGCTGAGGATCCGGGACAGTGTGGATTGAGGCACGCCGGTGCGCCGATGGAGCTCCGTGGGGGAGATCCGGTCGCGATCCAGCAGTTCTCTTAAGACGATAGAAACGTTGCGTTTTTGCATAACGCGGATAGTGACGGGAGTTTCTGAGGTTGGCAAATGCTAATTTGCATATTTATGCATTAAACATCCGACTTTCAATTAATTCGAATCAAAATACTGTATATACACCCAGTTATCGGCATTCTACTATTCTGCCAGCTTGGTATTGCTGCCGATCAACACCTTGCATGTCGACAACTCAAGGCCTATGTATAAAACTCTTTGACAACGTAGCCAGCAACGACGGAGGTGCTCATGGCTTATTCAGCGCTAGCTGTTGCTAACGCCTTCATTGAACGCGCGAAGGAAGGCAAGGTTTCGGGCCTGACCCCGATGAAGCTGCAGAAACTGCTGTTCTATACACAGTCCTGGCATTTGCGCGAACGGGACCAGCCCCTGATGGATGACCACTTCGCCCGCTGGCAATATGGCCCGGTCATCCCGTCGCTTTACCATGAGTTGAAATCCTACGGTAATCGCCCGGTGACCGCGCTGCTCAGCAACCTGAAGCCCGACGCCGAAGACATTGTCTTCGTGACACCGAGGGTTCCTGAGAGCGATACCTACACCCATCGTTTGATTGACCGGATCATTAACAAATACGGCAAATGGTCCGGCACCCAACTGTCCAACTTGTCCCACGAGGACGGCACAGCCTGGGCCCTCAAGGGTGCCGACGGTTCCGCCATCGACTGGGAAGACATGGCAACACTCATTCACCCAAAGAGCCGCATCCGTGAGTGAAGAACTCGACAACCTGGAACTCACCCTGCCCCCCGCGGCAGGGCCTGACCAGGACACCCAAGCCGGTGGCGAGCAAGCCATAGGCACCGACGATGAAAGAAACCAGAACCTAAAAGACCAGAAGGCCGAACGGCAACTGCGCAAGAAGTATGCGGGACGTGCATTCTGGTTTGCCGCCTGCGGTGTGATCTTCTGGGCGGTTCTTTTGGTTTGGAATGGGTGGTCGACGTATTACTCGGGTAAAGCGCCGTTCTCGGACAATGTAGTGATTGCCATCACTACGGCGACTTCAATCAATTTGTTTGCTGCGTTTCTTGGGGTGATCAGAGGGTTGTTTCCGGCCAGTGGGCGTAGATCCAAATAGTCTGGTCGTATTCAAGACCTGCGTTTCTATCTCGTATTGAGATATGAATGCGCGTGAGTCAGCCCCTGATTTTCAGGGCTCTGACCGGATTGTCTAACGCTGCTGCAATGCCTGATTGAACCGCTAACCTGTGGCGAGGGCGCTTGCTCTCGCTCGGCTGCGTAGCAGCCATTTTCCAGGGACGCTGCGCGCTCCACCGGGAGCAAGCCCCCTCGCCACGGTTATGTTGGTGTTTCTTGAGGCGGCACCGCTTTCGTGGTTTACCTGGCCGCTTGCGACCTGCGAAGGTCCGACCTCGCGTGTTAACCTTGCCGCCATCGCAAAAAATGCTGGGCCAAGCGCCCCCTTTGCCCCATCACTTTCAACGAATTTGCCTATTACCCAATGAGTAAAAACTCCTCAGATCTGTCCTCCCACACCCCGATGATGCAGCAGTACTGGCGCCTGAAAAACCAGCACCCTGATCAGTTGATGTTCTATCGCATGGGCGACTTCTACGAGATCTTCTATGAAGACGCGAAGAAGGCCGCCAAGCTGCTGGACATCACCCTGACCGCGCGCGGGCAGTCGGCGGGGCAGTCGATTCCGATGTGTGGGATTCCTTACCACTCGTTGGAAGGCTACCTGGTCAAGCTGGTGAAGCTGGGTGAGTCGGTGGTGATCTGTGAGCAGATCGGCGACCCGGCCACCAGTAAAGGGCCGGTGGAGCGTCAGGTAGTACGCATTATTACGCCGGGCACGGTGAGTGATGAGGCGTTGCTGGATGAGCGTCGCGACAACCTGATTGCGGCGGTGTTGGGCGATGAGCGTTTGTTCGGCCTGTCGGTGCTGGATATCACCAGCGGCAACTTCAGCGTGCTGGAGATCAAGGGCTGGGAGAACCTGTTGGCGGAACTTGAGCGTATCAATCCGGTGGAGTTGTTGATTCCGGATGATTGGCCCAAGGACTTGCCGGCAGAGAAACGTCGTGGGACCAAGCGTCGTGCACCGTGGGATTTCGAGCGCGACTCTGCGCTGAAAAGTCTGTGCCAGCAGTTCTCGGTGCAGGACCTTAAAGGCTTCGGTTGCGAAACCCTGACCCTGGCCATCGGTGCCGCAGGCTGCTTGCTCAGCTACGCCAAGGAAACCCAGCGCACTGCTCTGCCTCACTTGCGCAGCCTGCGCCATGAGCGTCTCGACGATACCGTGGTGCTCGATGGCGCCAGCCGTCGCAACCTGGAACTGGACACCAACCTGGCCGGTGGGCGTGATAACACCCTGCAATCGGTGGTGGACCGTTGCCAGACCGCGATGGGCAGCCGTTTGCTGACCCGTTGGTTGAACCGTCCGCTGCGGGATTTGACGGTGCTGCAAGCGCGCCAGTCTTCCATTACCTGCCTGCTCGACGGCTATCGCTTTGAAAAACTGCAGCCGCAACTGAAAGAGATTGGCGATATCGAGCGCATCCTGGCGCGGATCGGCCTGCGCAATGCGCGGCCCCGGGACTTGGCGCGCCTGCGCGATGCCTTGAGCGCCCTGCCGCAGCTGCAAGTCGCGATGACCGAACTGGACACGCCGCACCTGCAACAGCTTGCCGTCACCGCTGGCACTTACCCGGACCTCGCGGCGCTGCTGGAAAAGGCCATTATCGACAACCCGCCGGCGATCATTCGTGACGGCGGCGTGTTGAAAACCGGCTACGACAGCGAGCTGGATGAGCTGCAATCCCTGAGCGAAAACGCCGGGCAGTTCCTGATCGACCTGGAAGCCCGCGAAAAAGCCCGTACGGGCCTGGCCAACCTGAAGGTCGGCTACAACCGCGTGCATGGCTACTTTATCGAGCTGCCGAGCAAGCAGGCCGAGTCGGCGCCTATCGACTATCAACGTCGCCAGACCCTCAAAGGCGCCGAGCGTTTTATCACCCCTGAGCTCAAAGAGTTCGAAGACAAGGCGCTGTCAGCCAAAAGCCGCGCCCTGGCGCGGGAAAAAATGCTTTACGAAGCCTTGCTCGAGGACTTGATCAGCCGCCTGGCGCCGTTGCAAGACACCGCCGCCGCCCTGGCGGAGCTGGATGTATTGAGCAACCTCGCCGAACGTGCGTTGAACCTGGACCTCAATTGCCCACGGTTTGTCAGCGAACCGTGCATGCGTATCGTGCAAGGTCGTCACCCGGTGGTAGAGCAGGTGCTGACCACGCCGTTCGTCGCCAATGACCTGTCGCTGGACGACGATACCCGCATGTTGGTGATCACCGGTCCGAACATGGGTGGTAAATCCACTTACATGCGCCAGACCGCGCTTATCGTGTTGTTGGCGCATATCGGCAGCTTCGTACCGGCAGCCAGTTGCGAATTGTCCCTGGTAGACCGCATTTTCACGCGGATCGGCTCCAGCGATGACCTGGCCGGCGGCCGTTCGACCTTTATGGTGGAAATGAGCGAAACCGCCAACATTCTGCACAACGCCACCGAACGCAGCCTGGTGCTGATGGACGAAGTGGGCCGCGGCACCAGCACCTTCGACGGCCTGTCCCTGGCCTGGGCCGCGGCCGAACGCTTGGCGCATCTGCGTGCGTACACGCTGTTCGCCACGCACTACTTCGAGCTGACGGTGTTGCCGGAAAGCGAGCCGCTGGTGGCCAACGTGCATCTCAATGCCACCGAGCACAACGAGCGCATCGTGTTCCTGCACCATGTGCTGCCAGGGCCGGCGAGCCAGAGTTATGGTCTGGCCGTGGCGCAGTTGGCCGGTGTGCCGAACGAGGTGATCACCCGTGCCCGCGAACACCTCAGCCGCCTGGAAACAACGGCGCTGCCCCATGAAACCGTGGTCGCCAGCCCTGCCAAGGCCAGCAAGAAACCTGCCGCGCCGCACCAGAGCGATATGTTCGCCAGTTTGCCCCATCCAGTGCTGGATGAGTTGGCAAAACTTGACCTGGATGACTTGACGCCGCGTAAAGCGCTCGAAATGTTATATGCACTGAAGACTCGGATATAACGCAGACGCTTGCAAGCTGATAGAATCTCGCGCGGTTTGGGATGCTGCGGGCTTTTAGCCTGGTCCGCAGACTATCGCTCTCAAACCTCGCGAACCCCACCACAAGGGGTTTCGCTGCCGCCGCCTGAGGAGAAAATTAGAAATGACCTTCGTCGTCACCGACAACTGCATCAAGTGCAAGTACACCGACTGCGTAGAAGTCTGTCCGGTGGACTGCTTCTACGAAGGCCCGAATTTCCTGGTTATCCACCCGGATGAGTGCATCGACTGCGCCCTGTGTGAACCAGAATGCCCGGCCGTCGCGATTTTCTCCGAGGACGAAGTGCCTGCGGGCATGGAGCAATTCATTCAATTGAACGTCGAGCTGGCCGAAGTGTGGCCAAACATCACCGAGCGCAAAGATCCGATGCCGGATGCCGCTGAATGGGATGGCAAGCCCAACAAAATTGAGCAACTAGAGCGCTAAAGCGCCGCTGCCCAACAAAAAAAGGCCCCTTGAGGGCCTTTTTTGCGTTCGGGTGCCTGCATTCACTTTTCTACAGGCAAAAAAAAGGGGCGGTATGACCCGCCCACATTTTTTCCCTAGTCCCTGTATTCCTTTTCATCATCCTGATGAATCGCATCCTGCGACGTTCCTTCAAACCATCGTTCCTTGATGGCTGTGCCAATCCGTGGACACGGGGCTGATGTTAGAGCGTTCCCAGAGAAGTTCAACGCGATCCCCACGGCGGGCTGACAAACTTTTCCGCTCGCCAGAATTAAAATAATCTTTATTTTTCAAAAGCTTAGATAATAGCTTCGTCGATTCAAGACGTACGTAACCGCTAAAAAAACCAAACACTTACGGAAAAGTAAGCGAATGCTTACACGCGCATTACGCAAAATAGCAGCAAGCCTTATTGGCGCCCCACCTGTAGGAGCGAGCTCGCTCGCGAAAAACCTGAGAGCACCACGGATCGTCAGGCTTTTCGCGTAACCGTTAAAGCCTAATCAATCGTCGCTCACGGTAATGGTCGGCATCGCCGGCGTCGTCGCTTCCTGCAAAACAATCCGCGCACCGACGTGACGGGCCAATTCCTGATAGATCATCGCGATCTGCCCATCAGCCTCTGCCGCTACGGTAGGTTTGCCACCATCGGCCTGCTCGCGAATCTCCATCGCCAATGGCAACGATGCCAACAGTTCAACGCCATACTGGGTAGCGAGCTTCTCGCCCCCACCTTCACCGAACAGATGCTCGGCATGCCCGCAGTTGGAACAGATGTGCACCGCCATGTTTTCCACAACACCCAGCACCGGGATGTTGACCTTGCGGAACATCTCCACACCTTTCCTGGCGTCGAGCAGCGCCAGGTCCTGAGGCGTGGTGACAATCACTGCACCGGCCACCGGAACTTTCTGCGCAAGGGTCAACTGAATGTCGCCGGTGCCTGGCGGCATGTCGATCACCAGGTAGTCGAGGTCGCCCCAAGCCGTTTGTGTGACCAGTTGCAGCAACGCACCGGAGACCATCGGCCCGCGCCAGACCATCGGGGTGTTGTCATCGGTGAGAAACGCCATGGACATCACTTCCACACCCAGCGACTCGATGGGCACAAACCATTTTTGATCCTTCACCTTCGGCCGCGTGCCTTCGGCGATGCCGAACATCACGCCCTGGCTCGGCCCGTAGATGTCGGCATCGAGAATGCCCACGCGCGCACCTTCCCGCGCCAGGGCCAGGGCCAGGTTGGCCGCCGTGGTCGATTTACCCACACCGCCCTTGCCGGACGCCACCGCCACCACGTTCTTGACGTTGGCCAGGCCCGGGATCTGCGCCTGGGCCTTGTGCGGCGCGATCACACATTGGATATCGACCTTGGCCGAACCCACGCCGTCCAGGCCCTCGATGGCCATTTGCAACATCTGCGCCCAACCGCTTTTGAACAAACCCGCGGCATAACCCAGTTGCAACTGCACCGACACCTGGTCGCCCTGGACCTCGATGGCACGCACACAACCGGCACTGACCGGGTCCTGGTTCAAATAAGGGTCGGTGTACTGGCGAAGAACGGCTTCCACCGCTGCGCGATTGACGGCGCTCATGGGCTACTCCCGAAAAAAGACTGACTGAAACAGGCGGCTATCCTAACCGTTCCAGCCGCCGAACGGCATGCTTTCGAAGGTGCGCAAGACACTGAAACAGCGTCACGGGGTGAAATAAATTTCCCGGCGCTTTATAGTGGCCGACCTCCGTTTCATCAAGTAGCCGAGCCCCATGTCCGAGCCACGCAAGATCCTCGTTACCAGCGCCCTGCCCTATGCCAATGGTTCGATCCATCTTGGCCATATGCTTGAGTACATCCAGACCGATATGTGGGTGCGCTTCCAGAAGCATCGCGGCAATCAATGCATTTATGTCTGCGCGGACGACGCCCACGGTTCGGCCATCATGTTGCGCGCCGAAAAGGAAGGCATCACCCCGGAACAACTGATCGCCAACGTGCAGGCTGAACACAGCGCCGACTTTGCCGAGTTTCTGGTGGACTTCGATAACTTCCATTCGACCCACTCGGACGAAAACCGCGAGCTGTCGAGCCAGATCTACCTGCGGCTGAAAGAAGCCGGGCACATCGACCAACGTTCGGTGACCCAGTATTTCGACCCGGAAAAGAAGATGTTCCTGGCCGACCGTTTCATCAAGGGCACCTGCCCGAAATGCGGCACCGAAGACCAGTACGGCGACAACTGCGAAAAATGCGGCGCGACCTACGCACCGACCGACTTGAAGGATCCCAAGTCAGCGATCTCCGGCGCCACTCCGGTGCTCAAGGACTCGCAGCACTTCTTCTTCAAGCTCCCGGATTTCCAGCAAATGCTGCAAACCTGGACGCGCAGCGGCACCTTGCAGGACGCCGTGGCCAACAAACTCTCCGAATGGCTCGACAGTGGCCTGCAGCAGTGGGACATCTCCCGCGACGCGCCGTACTTCGGCTTCGAGATCCCGGGCGAGCCGGGCAAGTACTTCTATGTATGGCTGGACGCGCCGATCGGCTACATGGCCAGCTTCAAGAACCTGTGCGACCGCACCCCGGAGCTGGACTTCGACGCGTTCTGGGGCAAGGACTCCACCGCCGAGCTGTACCACTTCATCGGCAAGGACATCGTCAACTTCCACGCGCTGTTCTGGCCAGCGATGCTTGAAGGCTCGGGCTATCGCAAGCCGACCGGTATTGCCGTGCACGGCTACCTGACGGTCAACGGCCAGAAAATGTCCAAGTCCCGTGGCACCTTTATCAAGGCGCGCACCTACCTGGACCACCTGTCGCCGGAATACCTGCGCTATTACTACGCGTCCAAGCTGGGCCGTGGCGTCGACGACCTGGACCTGAATCTGGAAGACTTCGTACAGAAGGTCAACTCGGACCTGGTGGGTAAAGTCGTCAACATCGCCAGCCGTTGCGCCGGGTTTATCCACAAGGGCAACGCCGGTGTACTGGTAGCCGAGAACGCCGCACCGGAACTGACCGACGCCTTCCTGGCCGCCGCGCCGAGCATCGCCGACGCTTATGAAGCCCGCGACTTTGCCCGCGCCATGCGCGAGATCATGGGCCTGGCCGACCGCGCCAACGCCTGGATCGCCGACAAGGCGCCGTGGTCACTGAACAAGCAGGAAGGCAAGGAAGCTGAAGTCCAGGCGATCTGCGCCACCGGAGTCAACCTGTTCCGTCAGTTGGTGATCTTCCTCAAGCCGGTGCTGCCATTGCTGGCCGCCGATGCCGAGGCGTTCCTCAACGTACCGCCGTTGAGCTGGAACGATCACACCACCTTGCTCGGCAATCATCAGTTGAACGCGTTCAAGCCCTTGATGACCCGAATTGACCCGGTGAAAGTCCAGGCAATGACCGACGCTTCGAAAGAAGACCTGGTCGCCAGCCAGACTGATACCGGCCAATCCACGCCGGCGGGCAATGGCGAGCTGGCCAAGGACCCGATTTCCCCGGAAATCGATTTCGACGCCTTTGCCGCCGTAGACCTGCGTGTGGCGCTGATCATCAAGGCCGAAGCCGTGGAAGGTGCCGACAAGCTGCTGCGCCTGACGCTGGATATCGGTGACGAACAGCGCAACGTGTTCTCCGGCATCAAGAGCGCTTACCCGGACCCGTCCAAGCTCGATGGCCGCCTGACCATGATGATCGCCAACCTCAAGCCACGGAAAATGAAGTTCGGCATTTCCGAAGGCATGGTGATGGCGGCGGGCCCTGGCGGCGAAGAAATCTACCTGCTGAGCCCGGACAGCGGTGCCAAGCCGGGTCAACGCATCAAGTAACCTCTGCAAAATGCCCCGCTGTTGCTACGGCGGGGCTTCTCAGCTTGCCCTCCTCCCAGGGCCGGGCGTCCACGCTATGATCACAGCATGAACCTCATTCAACGTATCGACGCGCTGCTGCCGCAGACTCAATGCGGCAAGTGCGGGCACCCGGGTTGCAAGCCTTACGCAGAAGGCATCGCTAAAGGCGAAGCCATCAACAAGTGCCCGCCCGGTGGGCAGGATACCATTGCCGGGCTCGCGCAACTGCTGCGCCTGCCGGTACTGGAGCTGGACACCAGCCGTGGAGATGCGCCTGCGCAAGTCGCCTATATCCGCGAAGCCGAATGCATCGGCTGTACCAAATGCATCCAGGCCTGCCCGGTGGACGCCATTGTGGGTGCCGCCAAGTTGATGCACACCGTGATTGTCGACGAGTGCACAGGTTGCGACCTGTGTGTTGCGCCCTGCCCTGTCGACTGTATCGAGATGCGCCCGCTTGCTGACGTTGTGCCTATCGTCGGTGACTTGGCCAGCAACGATGATGAACGGCGTGCACGCGACCTCAAACGCAACCGGGCGCGGCGACGCTTCGAACAACGTAACGCCCGCCTGCAACGTGAAGAAGCCTGCAAGCTCGCCGAACGACTGGCACGAGCCAAGCGCGCAGCGCCGATGGAGGTTGCACCGGTCGATAACACTCAGGCCGCTCAGGACGCTGCGATCAAGCAGGCCAAAAGCAGCGTCGCCATGAGTCGCGCTCAGTTGCACAAATCCTTGAAAGCGTTTGGGCATCCGCCGACCTTTGAGCAACAGTCGCAATTGATTATGCTGCAGCGACAGTTCGAGGCATCCGAGCAGGCGCTTGCCGCACTGGAGGCCAACAGCTCACCGCAGCCACCAAAGACGACCACTAAAAGCGCCGAGTTCAAGCGCGCAAAAATCCAGCTGGCCATGCGCCGTGCAGCGTTGAAAAAGGCTCGGGATCACCATGCTGACGAGCATCAATTGGCAACCTTGAAAGCTGCATTGAATGACGCCGAGCAAACGCTGCAAGATGCCGAGGCCAACGGCTGACCCACTGCGCTGTGTATTACTAACATCACGCCGACCGCCTGCAAGGAAACGTCTGTCCCTATGAATGCCGCAAAACGCCTGGAAATCTTCCGCAGGTTTCACGAAGACAATCCGGAACCGAAAACCGAACTGGCCTACTCCTCACCGTTCGAATTACTGATTGCGGTGATCCTTTCGGCTCAATCCACGGACGTTGGCGTTAACAAGGCCACGGCGAAGTTGTACCCTGTGGCCAATACACCCGCCGCGATTTACGCTCTGGGTGTGGAAGGCCTGTCCGAATACATCAAGACCATCGGCCTGTATAACAGCAAGGCCAAGAATGTGATCGAAACGTGCCGCCTGCTGTTGGAGCTGCATGGAGGCGAGGTACCACAAACCCGCGAAGCCCTCGAAGCCTTGCCTGGCGTGGGCCGCAAAACGGCAAACGTGGTGCTCAATACGGCGTTTCGGCAGTTGACCATGGCGGTGGACACGCACATTTTCCGCGTCAGCAACCGAACCGGCATTGCACGGGGCAAGAATGTAATTGAGGTGGAAAAGCAATTGATGAAGTTCGTGCCCAAGCCCTATCTGCTCGACTCCCACCATTGGCTGATCCTGCACGGACGCTACGTTTGCCAGGCCCGCAAGCCGCGCTGCGGCAGCTGCCGTATCGAAGACTTGTGCGAATACAAGGACAAGACCTCCGACGATTGAGCGATCATTGGTTTTTGTGATCAGACGATTGAAAAAATCTTTTTTACCCGTTCGCGGATTATCGCTATAAGGAGCCCCAACGGCAGTCTTAGCCTGGAGTTGACCTTATGAGCGCTGGCAACGAACAACTGGAAGTGGAAGACGACCTCGTTGAGTCGGATGACGATGTGGTAGAGGCACCTGTGGCAGAGGTGGCCAAGACCAATTTAAGCAAACGCCGCACTATCGACAATCTTCTGGAAGAGCGACGCTTGCAAAAACAGCTGGCCGATTACGACTTCGATCTCTGATCGAGCCGTTGACGGCCGGAAGCCTCCCTGACGGAGGCTTTTTTCTGCCGGTTACACGGGTATTCAAGGGGGGCAATATCCTCCTAGACCAAGCCGTTGCGCTGGGCCAGTTCGATCAGGTCCACGAGGGACCTGGCATTGAGCTTGAGCAGCAAGCGCGTCTTGTAGGTACTGACGGTTTTGTTGCTGAGGAACATGCCATCGGCAATTTCCTTGTTGGTTTTGCCACGGGCCAGTTGCTGCAGCACCATCATCTCCCGTCCCGATAAGCGTTCGACCATGTCGGCTTCACTGGCATTGCCCATGGTTGACCGCACTGAGTTGAGCGCCTGGTTCGGGAAATAGCTATAGCCGGAAAGCACCGCCTTGATGGCACTGAGCAACTCTGTCAGATCCTGCTGCTTGCACACATAGCCGGCGGCACCCGCCTGCATGCAGCGCATGGAAAAATGGCCAGGCGCCTGGGACGTCAGCACCAGCACCTTGAACGAGACGGCTTGCTTGGTCGAAGCCAGCCGACAAATAACTTCCAGACCGTCGAGCTTGGGGATTCCGATATCCAGTATCACAATATCCGGCATATGTTCCCGTGCAAGTTGCAACGCATCGACACCGTTATCAGTCTCGGCAACGACCTCATAACCATGACGCTCCATTAGCATGCGCACAGCAAGACGAATGACGGGATGATCATCCACGATCAGCACTTTATTCATGAGAAAGTCCAATTTCGCTGTTCGAATTATTTAGAGCAAACACAATAGCCTAGTCGATTACTAGTTGGCATAGCATTCCCCCCCGAGCAAGAGCAGGCAGAGACCCAACCCACAAGAAGATAGGAATTAGCCTACAAAAATTCGCCAACTTAGATGCATAGAGCTTTATGGTTGCTTTCAGACCTTTCTCGACGCGTACATATTTTGAGTGAAAGATCATGACCATCAGCCCGTGAAAGTAAACGTGCCGCACAAGTCTTTCAGGAAATACCCCTTGTTTGTCGCAATGGCGCCAGCAAACCGCCCCGAAAAAACTATCCGCATTAGTTCCATTTAACATATTTCGACACTTCCATAATTCCTACAGAAAATTCAACAACTCACATATCCATTGCAGCTACATGAGTGAATTTTCTGTCAGACATAGTTCCTCCTCAGATGTAAAAAATCATTCAACCTTAAAAACATAAAGATAAACTGGATAATAATTGCGCAAGTTACGGAAAAATCCTTAAACACACGCTAAACGCTAATAAACAGCGCCGCATCTAAAATCCAGGCAAAAAAAATGACCCCTTGCAAAAGGGGCCATTTTTCACGACGGGCGCACGGTTCAGAACAACGAGCGGCCCTTGTTGGCAGCAATGCGCATGCGCAGTGCGTTCAACTTGATGAAGCCTGCCGCGTCCGCCTGATTGTAGGCGCCGCCGTCTTCTTCGAAGGTGGCGATGTTGGAGTCGAACAGCGACTCATCGGACTTGCGGCCGGTGACGATCACGTTGCCCTTGTACAGCTTCAGGCGCACGACACCGTTCACGTGGGCCTGGGAAGCGTCGATCATCTGTTGCAGCATCAGACGCTCAGGGCTCCACCAGTAACCGGTGTAGATCAGGCTGGCATACTTGGGCATCAGCTCGTCTTTAAGGTGGGCGACTTCACGGTCCAGGGTGATGGACTCGATGGCGCGGTGGGCACGCAGCATGATGGTGCCGCCCGGGGTTTCGTAGCAACCGCGAGACTTCATGCCCACATAACGGTTCTCGACGATGTCGAGACGGCCGATACCATGCTGACCGCCGATACGGTTCAGGGTCGCCAGTACGGTGGCCGGGGTCATTTCAACGCCGTCCAGCGCAACGATGTCGCCGTTGCGGTAAGTCAGTTCCAGGTACTGCGCCTTGTCTGGAGCGTTCTCCGGGGAGACCGTCCATTTCCACATATCTTCTTCGTGCTCGGTCCAGGTGTCTTCCAGCACGCCGCCTTCATAGGAAATGTGCAGCAGGTTGGCGTCCATTGAGTACGGCGACTTCTTCTTGCCATGGCGCTCGATCGGAATAGCGTGCTTTTCAGCGTAATCCATCAGCTTTTCACGGGACAGCAGGTCCCATTCACGCCACGGCGCAATGACTTTAACGCCTGGCTTGAGTGCGTAGGCACCCAGTTCGAAACGTACCTGGTCGTTGCCCTTGCCGGTGGCGCCGTGAGAAATGGCGTCGGCGCCCGTTTCGTTGGCGATCTCGATCAGGCGCTTGGCGATCAGCGGACGTGCGATGGAGGTACCCAGCAGGTACTCACCTTCGTAGACAGTGTTGGCGCGAAACATCGGGAAAACGAAATCGCGGACGAACTCTTCGCGCAGGTCGTCAATGTAGATCTCTTTCACGCCCATGGCTTGCGCCTTGGCACGTGCAGGTTCGACCTCTTCACCCTGACCCAGGTCAGCGGTGAAGGTCACCACTTCACAGTTATAAGTATCCTGCAGCCACTTGAGGATCACCGAAGTGTCCAGGCCGCCGGAATACGCGAGAACGACCTTGTTTACGTCGGCCATGCCATCACTCCACGGGGTTGTACGGAAAGGCGACGATTCTACCGATCAAAACCGTGAAATTACAGGGGCGCGACAGCAAATGAAGATAAAGCGACAGATTATGTCGAGTGGGCGACCGATGGTCGCCTCTTATGAGGTAGCCGCCGAGTTGCTCGGCGCAGTGGCCTGAGGCGCCGGTTTCTCTGGGGCAGCCACCCGCTCAAGCTGAATATTTACACGGCGGTTACGCGCACGGTTGGTGGCATTAGTGTTGGGCGCCAAGGGGTAGCTTTCGCCATGGAAGCGCATCGTGATTTGCGATTCCTGAATGCCGTTGGCCTTGAAGTAGTCCATCACCGCCAGGGCGCGGCGCCGTGAGACGTCACGGTTGGTCAGGCGATTGCCACTGTTATCGGAATGACCGTTCAACTCGACATGATTGACCGTGGGATCGGCTTTCATGAATACCAGGATCACCGACAACTTCTTCTTGGCCGCCGCGTCCAGCTCAATACCACCACCGGGGAAGCCCACTTCAGTCTGTTTGACCTGGTCGTAATTCATGGGCAGCAGCTTGGTGGTGCACACCTGATAATCGTTGTACGCCTTGTTGAACTTCACAGGCAGCAGGCGAATTTCCGAGTAGCCGCCTTGACGCCCGTAATGCCGCACGGTCGGGCTGCGCCCTTCAAGCAAACCCGTGAACAGGCGGCCGGCCTGGGCCTGGGAGCTATTGAACAGGACGTCGCCGCTGCCGACACGCACGGCCCCAAGGTTGATATCACCTCGGCCCGGCTGCCACGGCGCGGCCGCGGCCAATAAGGTTGCCGAGCCGGCGCCAAGAGTGCCGCCATAGGTTTTCAGACGAAACGTTGCCTGCTCACCGGCCCGGCGCACGAACTCACCGGAACCGAAATCGGTGATCGGCTGGGTCAGGCGGCACTCGAACTGATCGCCCTCTACCTTCCACTCAATATTCTCCAGACGTGTCTGGAACGTGAGGGCCGCCGCAGGCAGGCTGGCGAACACACTGAGCAGGGCTAGACAATACTGGCGCACGGGAGGCTCCACTGGTTTCTACAACACTTCAAAGCGTCATACATCGTTAAGGCATACCCGGAGATATCGGTAGCATCCGGCAAAACTTGATAGCGAGTGCCTGCAAGAGTCTTTTCCGGTAGCATTCCCACCAGATTGACCCGCCTGGAATCCCCAATGTCCGACCGCCTGACCCTGCTGCGTCCCGACGACTGGCATATTCATCTTCGCGATGGTGCTGCGTTACCCCAAACCGTGGCCGATGTGGCCCGCACGTTTGGCCGTGCCATCATCATGCCTAACCTGGTACCTCCGGTGCGCAATGCCGCAGAAGCCGACGCCTATCGCCAGCGCATCCTCGCTGCACGACCGGCCGGCAGCCGCTTCGAACCGTTGATGGTGCTCTACCTGACCGACCGCACCCAGCCTGAAGAAATTCGTGAAGCCAAGGCCAGCGGTTATGTGCACGCCGCCAAGCTGTACCCGGCAGGTGCGACCACCAACTCCGATTCCGGTGTAACCAGTATCGACAAGATCCTGCCGGCGATTGAAGCCATGGCGGAGGTCGGCATGCCATTGCTGATCCACGGGGAAGTCACTCGTGGCGACGTGGATGTGTTCGATCGCGAAAAAATCTTCATCGATGAACACATGCGTCGTGTGGTCGAGTTGTTCCCTACGCTCAAAGTGGTGTTTGAACACATCACCACCGCCGATGCGGTGCAGTTCGTCAGCGAAGCGTCGGCCAACGTTGGCGCGACCATCACCGCTCATCACCTGCTCTACAACCGCAACCACATGCTGGTGGGCGGGATTCGGCCGCATTTCTATTGCCTGCCTATTCTCAAGCGCAATACCCACCAGGTGGCGCTGCTGGATGCCGCCACCAGCGGCAGCCCGAAGTTCTTTCTCGGCACCGACTCTGCGCCACACGCCCAGCACGCCAAGGAAGCCGCATGCGGCTGCGCCGGCTGCTACACCGCGTTTGCCGCCATCGAGTTGTACGCCGAAGCGTTCGAACAGCGTAACGCGCTGGACAAACTCGAAGGTTTCGCCAGCCTCAACGGCCCGCGTTTCTACGGCCTGCCGGCGAATACCGACCGCATTACCCTGGTCCGTGAAGACTGGACCGCCCCTGCCAGCCTGCCGTTTGGCGAGCTGACCGTTATCCCGCTGCGCGCCGGTGAAACACTGCGCTGGCGCCTGCTGGAGGAAAGCAAGTGAGTGAAGACCATTACGACGACGAACAAGAGCACGGCGGTGGCGGCTCGCGCCATCCGATGGCCGAGCGTTTTCGCGGCTATCTGCCGGTCGTCATCGACGTAGAAACCGGTGGTTTCAACTGCGCCACCGATGCCTTGCTGGAAATTGCCGCAACCACCATCGGCATGGACGAACAGGGCTTTGTGTACCCGGAGCACACCCATTTCTTTCGCGTCGAGCCGTTTGAAGGCGCCAATATCGAAGCCGCTGCCCTGGAATTCACCGGGATCAAACTCGACCACCCACTGCGTATGGCGGTAAGTGAAGAAGCGGCGCTGACCGATATCTTCCGTGGCGTGCGCAAGGCGTTGAAGGCCAATGGCTGCAAACGTGCGATCCTGGTCGGCCACAACAGCAGTTTCGACCTGGGCTTCCTGAACGCCGCCGTGGCGCGGCTGGACATGAAGCGCAACCCGTTTCATCCGTTCTCCAGTTTCGACACCGCAACGCTTGCCGGCCTGGCCTACGGTCAGACCGTTCTGGCCAAAGCCTGCCAGGCGGCCGGTATCGACTTTGACGGGCGTGAAGCCCACTCGGCCCGCTACGACACCGAGAAGACCGCCGAGCTGTTCTGCGGCATCGTCAACCGCTGGAAACAGATGGGCGGCTGGGAAGACTTCAACGACTGAAGGCAAATCCCGCGCATAAAAAAACCGGCCTTTTCAGGCCGGTTTTTTTGTACCGTGACGTTGGCTTACAGCTTGCCAGCGTTCTCGGTCAGGTAAGCCGCAACGCCTTCTGGCGAAGCGTTCATGCCTTTGTCGCCTTTTTTCCAGTTGGCAGGGCAGACTTCGCCGTGCTCTTCGTGGAATTGCAGCGCGTCGACCAGGCGGATCAGCTCTTCCATGTTACGGCCCAGCGGCAGGTCGTTGATGATCTGCGAGCGCACAACGCCCTTGTCGTCGATCAGGAACGCGCCACGGAACGCCACGCCGCCTTCGGACTCAACGTCGTAGGCCTTGGCGATGTCGTGCTTCATGTCGGCAGCCATGGTGTATTTGACTTTGCCGATGCCGCCGTCGTTGATGGCGGTGTTGCGCCAGGCGTTGTGGGTGAAATGGGAGTCGATGGAAACCGCGACCACTTCAACATTGCGCGCTTTGAAATCGTCCATGCGGTGGTCCAGGGCGATCAGCTCTGAAGGGCAGACGAAGGTGAAGTCCAGCGGGTAGAAGAACACCAGGCCGTATTTGCCTTTGATGGCTTCAGACAGCTTGAAGCTGTCTACGATTTCGCCATTGCCGAGGACGGCTGGTACGTCGAAATCCGGGGCTTGTTTACCGACGAGTACGCTCATTGGATATCTCCTGATATAGGGGTGACGATTGAAGTAAAAGGACCGGTCGAGTCTGCCTGTGGAAACAGACAGAAATATGACGCAATCACGCTTCGTGAAGACCGACCATCATACACCGAAAAAACCGTTCGTCAGCGCACGGGCAATTCCCCCCGGATTGCTGCTGAAACTATTTTGACAATCATTCTCGTTAACATTAAGATCCATCGCACTTAAGCCATAAACCCGCGACGGTTCTCACTTATGTATGTCTGCCTCTGCACTGGCGTCACCGACGGACAAATCCGCGAAGCAATCTATGAAGGTTGCTGCAGCTACAAAGAAGTGCGTGAAACCACCGGCGTTGCCAGCCAGTGCGGCAAATGTGCTTGCCTGGCCAAGCAAGTGGTACGGGAAACCCTGACGCAGCTGCAAACAGCCCAGGCCGCACTCCCCTACTCGACAGAATTTACACACGCCTGATAGGCATGTTTTAAAGAGCCGGACCTTGTGTCCGGTTTTTTTATGCCTGTAATTCAATTAGTTAGCGCCAAGACGCGGAACACAAACATTCTTATTCCGATTAATTTTCATTTATTATTCAATAACTTAGGTTTGACACTAGGATTTTCACCGCTCAGACTCCGCCCTATACACAGCTATTACAGGGCAGGACCCCAGTCATGAAAGGCGACATCTCAGTCATCCAGCAACTCAACAAAATCCTTGCCAATGAACTGGTCGCGATCAATCAGTACTTCCTGCATGCGCGCATGTACGATGACTGGGGCCTGGAAAAGCTCGGCAAGCGTGAATACAAAGAATCGATCAAGGCCATGAAGGACGCCGACGCGCTGATCAAGCGCATCCTGTTCCTGGAAGGCCTGCCGAACGTGCAGGACCTGGGCAAGCTGAACATCGGCGAGCACACCCAGGAAATGATCAGCAGCGACCTGGGCTTTGAGCGCAAGAGCCACAGCGACCTGAAGGCTGGTATCGCTCACTGCGAAACCAAGGGCGATTTCGGCAGCCGTGAACTGTTGGAAGATATCCTGGAAGATCAGGAAGAGCATATCGACTGGCTTGAAACCCAGTTGGGCCTGATCGACAAGGTCAGCCTGGAGAATTACCTGCAATCGCAGATGGGTGAATAACCCGTAGCGTTCAGGCACAAAAAAGCCCCGCTCTCACCAGAGAAGCGGGGCTTTTTATTGCTCGCCAATTAGGCGTCAGTCTTGACTGCTGCTTTTTGCGCTGCGTCTTTGATCAGCGCTTGCAGCGAGCCATCAGCTGCCATTTCAGTGATGATGTCGCTACCGCCAACCAGCTCACCGGCTACCCACAACTGCGGGAAAGTCGGCCAGTTGGCGTACTTTGGCAGGTTGGCGCGGATTTCAGGGTTTTGCAGGATATCCACGTAAGCGAACTTCTCGCCACATGCCATCACAGCCTGGGACGCTTTTGCGGAGAAACCGCACTGAGGCGCGTTAGGTGCGCCCTTCATGTAAAGCAGAATGGTGTTGTTGGCAATCTGCTCTTTGATCGTTTCGATGATATCCATGGAACACCTCTGCAGGAACTTTGCGACTCACGGGTCGGCACGGTGGCGCATTGTAACGCAAAAATCCAGCAGGATGCTCAGGCCGCCGCCACCTTCACCGGTACGCCGTTGAGCGCCGCATTACCCGACAACTCGTCCAATTGCCGCTCGTCGGTCAAGTCATTGGCACTCGCCCCCGGCTGGCTGCTCGCGATGCTCATCTGCACGCCCGGACGACCGTGGCCCCAGCCGTGAGGCAGGCTGACCACACCCGGCATCATGTCCGTGCTGGCCGCTACTTCCACCTCGACCATACCGATACGCGAACTCACCCGCACCCGCTGGCCATCGCTCAACTGACGGCTAGCCAGATCATCGGGGTGCATCAGTAGTTGATGGCGTGGCTTACCCTTCACCAGTCGGTGATAGTTATGCATCCAGGAATTATTGCTGCGCACATGCCGCCTGCCAATCAATAGCAGTTCGTCGGCCACCGGCACCGGCTGCGCGGCGAAACGCGCCAGGTCTGCCAGGATCACGGCCGGTGCCGCTTGCACCTTGCCATCCGCGGTTTTCAAACGTGCCACGAGGTTGGGCTTGAGCGGCCCCAGGTCGACGCCATGGGGATGATCCGCCAACATCGCCACCGACAGTTTATGACTGGATGCGTCACCATAGGCACCCGCACGCAGCCCGAAGTCGATCATCTGTGCCGGTGGCAGGGTGGGCTTGAGCACCGCGCCAGTGTGCGCCGCAAACGCCTTGGCCAGGCCGACAAAGATCTCCCAGTCATGCAACGCACCCTCAGGCTTGGGCAGGATGGCGCGATTGAAGCGTGTGACATTGCGTACCGCGAACAAATTGAAGCTAGTGTCGTAGTGATCGTTTTCCAGCGCCGAGGTGGAGGGCAAGATCAGGTCGGCATAACGCGTGGTCTCGTTGATATACAGGTCGATGCTGACCATGAACTCCAACCCGTCCAGGGCTTGTTCCAATTGGCGGCCGTTAGGCGTGGACAGTACCGGGTTGCCGGCCACCGTCACCAGGGCGCGGATCTGCCCTTCACCCTCGGTCAGCATTTCTTCGGCCAGGGCTGACACCGGCAGTTCTCCGCCGTACTCCGGCCGCCCGGACACGCGGCTCTGCCAGCGGTTGAAATGGCCGCCGCTGGTGGAGGCCACCAGGTCCACCGCGGGGCTGGTGCAGAGCGCGCCGCCGACACGGTCCAGGTTGCCGGTCACCAGGTTGATCAGTTGCACCAGCCAATGGCACAGCGTGCCAAACGCCTGGGTCGAGACCCCCATGCGGCCATAACAGACGGCCTTGTCAGCGCCGGCGAAGTCCCTGGCCAACTGGCGAATCTGCTCGGCAGGCACCGCACACTGGCGGCTCATGGCCTCGGCATCGAAGCCGGCAATCGCCTTGCGTACATCATCCAGGCCTTGCACCGGCAAATGGCTTTCGCGTGTCAGCGCTTCGGAGAACAAAGTGTTGAGCACCCCAAACAACAATGCCGCATCGCCGCCGGGGCGTACGAACACATGCTGGTCCGCGATGGCTGCCGTCTCGCTGCGCCGAGGGTCGACCACCACCACTTTTCCGCCCCGCGCCTGGATGGCCTTGAGGCGTTTCTCCACATCGGGCACGGTCATGATGCTGCCATTGGAAGCCAGCGGGTTGCCGCCGAGAATCAACATGAAGTCGGTCTGGTCGATATCGGGTATGGGCAACAACAGGCCGTGGCCGTACATCAGGTGACTGGTGAGGTGATGAGGCAGTTGGTCTACCGAGGTCGCGGAAAAACGATTGCGCGTCTTCAACAGCCCTAGAAAGTAGTTGCTGTGGGTCATCAACCCATAGTTATGCACGCTTGGGTTGCCCTGATACACCGCCACCGCGTTCTGCCCATGCCGCGCCCGGATACCCGCAAGCCGCTCGGCCACCAGGGCAAAGGCTTCATCCCAGCCAATCGGCTGCCATTCGCTGCCCACCCGCCGCATGGGTTGGTGCAGGCGGTCCGGGTCATTCTGGATGTCCTGCAGGGCCACCGCCTTGGGGCAGATGTGGCCGCGACTGAAACTGTCCAGAGGGTCGCCCTTGATCGAGGTGATCGCCAGGCTACCGTCTTCGGCTTGGGTGGTTTCCAGGGTGAGGCCGCAGATGGCTTCGCACAGCTGGCAGGCACGGTGGTGGAGAGTCTTGGTCATGGCCAGTCTCTTTTATAGGGGCTTTGACTCAACTATGGGCCGCGACCACTTGGCGCGCCAGCAACCTTCGCGTTGTGAATCAACGGGCATAGGCCTGGGCATGGCTAAGCATGAGCAAATGTTTCAGAAACCTTGTCAGCAGGCGCTGAAACCGACGCGACCTGGCCCAAGCCCGCCCCCGCGCATTGCAAAAGGCCTGGACGCCAGTGTACAAATGGTTCGCTGCTGTCAGGAATTCGTCTTCAAACGCGCGCCAGCGCCCTGCTTGAACACCCCTAAAGCCGTAGCCCTATTGGTAAAACGCGACATTTAATGTCAATATCGCGTCTTCCCCTATTTCGTCGCCCCGTGCGGCTTTCGCCGCAGGTCTCGCCCGTTGTCGCAATAAACAAGGCTTTGAGTATCTGCGGTCTGTTGCAAAAGGTAGTTAATGATGAGCGCAAGGCACTTTCTCTCCCTGATGGATTGCACGCCCGAAGAGCTGGTCAGCGTGATCCGTCGAGGCATTGAGCTTAAAGACCTGCGTAACCGCGGTGTACTGTTTGAGCCGTTGAAAAACCGGGTACTCGGGATGATTTTCGAAAAGTCCTCGACACGCACACGCCTGTCGTTCGAAGCCGGCATGATCCAGCTGGGTGGCCAGGCCATCTTCCTGTCACCGCGCGACACCCAATTGGGCCGTGGTGAGCCGATCAGCGATTGCGCCATCGTGATGTCGCGCATGCTCGATGCCGTGATGATCCGTACCTTCGCCCACAGCACCTTGACCGAATTTGCCGCCAACTCCCGTGTGCCCGTGATCAACGGCCTGTCCGATGACCTGCACCCCTGCCAGTTGCTGGCCGACATGCAAACCTTCCTCGAGCACCGTGGCTCGATCCAAGGCAAGACCGTGGCCTGGATCGGCGATGGCAACAACATGTGCAACAGCTATATAGAAGCGGCGATCCAGTTCGACTTCCACCTGCGCATCGCCTGCCCTGAAGGCTACGAGCCCAGCGCCGAGTTCATGGCCAAGGCCGATGGCCGTGTGCAACTGCTGCGCGATCCGAAAGACGCAGTGGTCGGCGCGCACCTGGTCAGCACCGACGTCTGGACCTCCATGGGCCAGGAAGACGAAACCGCCAAGCGCCTGGCCCAGTTCGCGCCGTTCCAGGTGACCCGTGCGTTGCTCGACCTGGCCGCGCCAGACGTGCTGTTCATGCACTGCCTGCCCGCCCACCGGGGCGAAGAAATCAGCCAGGACCTGCTCGACGATTCGCGCTCAGTCGCGTGGGATCAGGCCGAGAACCGCCTGCATGCGCAAAAAGCCTTGCTCGAATTCCTCGTACCACCGTCGTACCACCACGCATGAGCCAGTCATTACTGCTGAACCTGCGCAATCTGGCATGCGGCTATCAAGACCAGCGCGTCGTGCAGAACCTCAACCTGCACCTCAACGCCGGCGATATCGGTTGCCTGCTCGGCTCTTCAGGGTGTGGCAAGACCACTACCCTGCGCGCGATTGCTGGCTTTGAGCCGGTGCATGAAGGCGAAATCAGCCTGGCGGGCGAAGTCATCTCCCGTGCCGGTTTCACCCTCGCCCCGGAAAAACGTCGTATCGGCATGGTGTTCCAGGACTACGCGTTGTTCCCGCACCTGAGCGTGGCTGACAACATCGCCTTTGGCATTCGCAAGCACCCGCAAAAAGAGCGCGTAGTTGCCGAGTTGCTGGAACTGGTCAACTTGAAGAACCTGGGCAAGCGCTTCCCCCATGAGCTTTCCGGTGGTCAGCAACAACGCGTCGCTCTCGCCCGGGCCCTGGCGCCGGAGCCGCAACTGCTGTTGCTGGATGAACCCTTTTCCAACCTCGATGGCGAACTGCGCCGCAAGCTCAGCCATGAAGTACGCGACATCCTCAAGGCTCGCGGCACCAGCGCGATCCTGGTAACCCATGATCAGGAAGAGGCCTTCGCCGTCAGCGATCACGTCGGGGTCTTCAAGGAAGGCCGCCTTGAGCAGTGGGACACGCCCTACAACCTCTATCACGAACCGCAGACGCCTTACGTCGCCAGTTTCATCGGCCAAGGGTATTTCATCCGTGGTCGGCTGAACTCGCCCGAATCGGTCAGCACTGAACTGGGCGACCTGCGCGGCAACCGTGCCTACACCTTGCCGACCGGCGCTGCGGTGGACGTGCTGCTGCGCCCGGACGATATCGTGTATGCGCCGGACAGCGCGTTGAAAGCCCGGATCGTCGGCAAGACCTTCCTCGGCGCCTCAACGCTGTACCGGTTACAGCTGCCGACCGGCGCTCAGCTGGAGTCGATTTTCCCCAGCCATGCCGATCACCAAGTGGGCGCGGAGGTGGGGATTCGTGTGGCGGCTGAGCATTTGGTGGTGTTCCAGGCATCCGGCAGCACAGCGGCGCAAATTCCTGCTGTTGAGTCAGGCGTGCGCCGCCACAGCGTCGCTCACTGATAAAACCGGGTCGGGATGTAGGAGCTGGCTTGCCTGCGATGCAGACAACTCGGGTTATCTGTTACACCGCGTTGATGCTATCGCAGGCAAGCCAGCTCCCACATTTGATCCTCATAGACTTCAAAGAATGAATATCAGGCCCGCCCGATCGGTGCGAATTTGGCCTGGGTGTGTTCAGCCAACACCGCCGCTGGCAATTCAACTTCCAATCCTCTTCTGCCCGCGCTGACAAAAATCGTTGCAAAGGGTTGCGCCGTTTCATCGATAAACGTGCGCAGCCGCTTCTTCTGACCCAGCGGGCTGATGCCGCCCAACAGATAACCCGTGGAACGCTGCGCCGCTGCCGGGTCAGCCATTTCGACTTTCTTCACACCCGCAGCATGAGCCAGGGCTTTCAAGTCCAGACTTCCGACGACCGGCACAACCGCCACCAACAATTCACCCTTCTCACTGCTCGCCAGCAGCGTCTTGAACACCTGGGCCGGGTCCAGGCTCAATTTTTCCGCGGCCTCCAGCCCATACGAGGCTGCCTTGGGATCATGTTCATAACTATGCACATGATGTTCGGCGCGAACTTTTTTCAACAGGTCCAATGCAGGGGTCATAACGGCTCCGGGCGGGCAAACTGATGGCCAATTCTAGGCCAAGCCTACCTAAAACGCTCTAGCACAGACCTATCACCGCAAAAGCAACGCGCCTTGGCCATGATCATTCACCACACCAATAGTTCGGAAATGACCAATGGTTCACTTTCGACCTTTGACAGCGGTCATTCTTGTCTATATTTTTTCGTTTCCGAATACCGTAGGAATAATCCTCTGGTACTCCGCAGTAAGCCGCGATCCAGGATGGGGATCCTTCTCGTGGTGAATATCGCGCAACTGCCCGTTGAGGCCGTGCGCAAGACAAGAACAACAATTGAGGTTTTCCATGACAACTGCTCTTCAACAGCCTTCACTTTCGAGCCAATGCATGGCCGAATTCCTGGGCACCGCGCTGCTGATCTTCTTCGGTACAGGATGCGTCGCCGCGCTCAAGGTCGCGGGTGCGAGCTTTGGCTTATGGGAAATCAGTATCATCTGGGGGGTCGGCGTGAGCATGGCGATCTACCTGAGTGCCGGTATTTCCGGGGCTCACCTCAACCCGGCGGTCAGTATCGCCCTGTGCATCTTTGCCGATTTTGAAAAGCGCAAACTGCCCTTCTATATTCTTGCCCAGGTCGCCGGCGCCTTTTGCTCCGCCGCCCTGGTGTACACGCTCTACAGCAATCTGTTTTTCGATTACGAACAAACTCACCACATGGTCCGCGGCTCCCAAGCCAGCCTGGAATTGGCGTCGGTGTTCTCCACCTATCCCCATGCGCTGCTGAGCACGGCCCAGGCATTCCTGGTGGAGATGGTCATCACCGCCATCCTGATGGGCGTGATCATGGCTCTGACCGATGATAACAACGGCCTGCCACGCGGCCCCCTGGCCCCCCTGCTGATCGGTTTGCTGATCGCCGTAATCGGCAGCGCCATGGGCCCGTTGACTGGCTTTGCGATGAACCCGGCACGGGATTTCGGTCCCAAGCTGATGACCTTTTTCGCCGGTTGGGGTGAAATGGCCTTTACTGGCGGTCGCGATATTCCTTATTTCCTGGTGCCGATTTTCGCTCCGATTGTCGGCGCATGCCTGGGCGCTGCGGCCTATCGCGGGCTGATTGCTCGCCACCTGCCGAGCGCCGCACCGGCTATCGCTGAAGAAAGACCTGACACGGCTGTCAACGGCAAGACTCGTATTTCCTGAAAGCGCCAGCCTGGTCCCCTGCCCTTCGCGGCCCAGGCTGATTTCTGACTTCCTTATTTCGTCCAAGGCAATTGACATGACCGACCTTCAGAATAAGAACTACATCATTGCCCTTGATCAGGGCACCACCAGTTCCCGGGCGATCATCTTCGATCGTGACGCCAACGTGGTGTGTACCGCCCAGCGTGAATTCGTCCAGCACTACCCGCAGGCTGGCTGGGTTGAACATGACCCGATGGAAATCTTCGCCACCCAGAGCGCGGTGATGGTCGAAGCGCTGGCGCAGGCCGGCCTGCACCATGACCAGGTGGCCGCCATCGGTATCACCAACCAGCGTGAAACCACGGTGGTCTGGGACAAGATCACCGGCCGCCCGATCTATAACGCTATTGTCTGGCAGTGCCGCCGCAGTACCGAGATCTGCCAGCAGCTCAAGCGCGACGGCCATGAGCAATACATCAGCGACACCACGGGCCTTGTGACCGACCCGTACTTCTCCGGCACCAAGCTCAAGTGGATCCTCGACAACGTCGAAGGCAGTCGCGAACGTGCGCGCAATGGCGAACTGCTGTTCGGCACCGTCGACAGCTGGCTGATCTGGAAATTTACCGGCGGCAAGACCCATGTCACCGACTACACCAACGCGTCGCGCACCATGCTCTTCAACATCCACACCCTGGAGTGGGATGCGAAGATGCTGGAGATTCTCGACATCCCACGGGAAATGCTCCCTGAAGTGAAGTCGTCGTCGGAAATCTATGGCCGTACCAAGAGCGGCATCGCTATCGGTGGCATTGCCGGCGACCAGCAAGCGGCCCTGTTTGGCCAGATGTGCGTGGAAGCGGGCCAGGCCAAGAACACCTACGGCACCGGCTGCTTCCTGCTGATGAACACCGGCGACAAAGCGGTGAAATCCAAGCACGGCATGCTCACCACCATCGCCTGCGGCCCACGCGGTGAGGTGGCCTACGCCCTGGAAGGCGCGGTCTTCAACGGCGGCTCCACCGTGCAATGGCTGCGTGACGAGCTGAAGATCATCAACGATGCCCACGACACCGAATACTTTGCCGGCAAGGTCAAGGACAGCAACGGCGTGTACCTGGTACCCGCTTTCACCGGTCTCGGCGCGCCCTACTGGGACCCGTATGCCCGTGGCGCACTGTTCGGCCTGACCCGTGGCGTACGCGTAGACCACATTATTCGCGCAGCCCTGGAGTCGATTGCCTACCAGACCCGCGACGTCCTCGACGCCATGCAACAGGACTCGGGCGAACGCCTCAAGGCCCTGCGCGTGGACGGCGGCGCGGTTGCCAACAACTTCCTGATGCAATTCCAGGCCGACATCCTCGGCACCCAGGTAGAACGCCCGCAAATGCGCGAGACCACCGCCCTCGGCGCGGCCTACCTGGCGGGCCTGGCGTGTGGCTTCTGGGGCAGCCTGGACGAGTTGCGCGGCAAGGCGGTAATCGAGCGCGAGTTCGAGCCACAGCTGGATGAGGCGGCCAAAGAGAAACTCTACGCCGGCTGGCAAAAAGCTGTGAGCCGCACCCGTGACTGGGAGCCGCACGAAGGCGCCGAATAAGCCAAGTGTTGGCTTACGGCAGGTGTAACTGGCAGGGAGCGGATTCCTGCGTCATCATGGGCCACTTTTGTATGGCAGCCCAAAGGACGCCCCATGAATCTGCCTCCCCGCCAACAACAAATCCTCGAACTGGTCCGCGAACGCGGGTACGTCAGTATCGAGGAAATGGCGCAGCTATTCGTTGTCACCCCGCAAACCATCCGCCGCGATATCAACCAGCTGGCGGACGCCAACCTGTTGCGCCGCTACCACGGCGGCGCAGCCTATGACTCCAGTGTCGAGAACACCGCGTACGCCATGCGTGCCGACCAGATGCGCGACGAGAAGCAACGCATCGGTGAAGCCATCGCCGCGCAGATTCCCGATCATGCCTCGCTGTTCATCAACATCGGCACCACCACCGAATCCATCGCCCGTGCGCTGCTCAATCACAGCCACCTGAAAATCATCACCAACAACCTCAACGTCGCCACCATGCTCAGTGCCAAGGACGACTTCGATGTGTTGCTCACCGGCGGCAATGTGCGCCGTGACGGTGGTGTGGTGGGCCAGGCCAGTGTCGACTTCATCAACCAGTTCAAGGTCGACTTTGCCCTGGTGGGCATCAGCGGGATCGACGAGGACGGCAGCCTGCTGGACTTCGATTACCAGGAGGTGCGGGTTTCCCAGGCAATCATCGCCAATGCGCGGCAGGTGATCCTGGCGGCGGACTCCAGCAAATTCGGGCGCAATGCCATGATTCGCCTGGGGCCGATCAGCCTGGTGGACTGTCTGGTGACTGACCAGCAGCCGGTGCCGGCCTTGGTGCAAGTGCTGAATGAGCACAAGGTGCGGCTGGAAGTCGTTTAACGCCGGTTCAGGCGTCATCGCGTGCAAGCCCGACTCCCACAATTTGAAATGCGATCAAATGTGGGAGCCGGGCTTGCCCGCGATGACGCCCTGAACAAGACCGATACATTCACCTTTGTTCATAATTCTTCCTTTCTCCGCCCTTCGATGAGTTTTTTCAATCGAAGTCGGGTGGCTGTGCCCGCAATTATCAGCTACCATTTTCGAAAATGAACATTAATGTTCGAATTCCAAGACGAAAAGATCGCGAGGCCAGCCGATGAACCCTTCCACCTTGCCTGCTCCACCGCTTGCCGAAGTCTATGACGTTGCCGTAATTGGTGGCGGGATCAATGGCGTCGGGATTGCAGCAGACGCAGCCGGTCGCGGTTTGTCGGTATTCCTTTGCGAAAAGGATGACTTGGCCAGCCACACCTCATCGGCCAGCAGCAAGCTGATCCACGGTGGACTGCGTTACCTGGAGCATTACGAATTCCGTCTGGTGCGTGAAGCATTGGCCGAACGCGAAGTACTGCTGGCCAAGGCACCGCACATCGTCAAGCAAATGCGCTTCGTACTGCCGCACCGCCCGCACCTGCGCCCGGCCTGGATGATTCGTGCTGGTCTGTTCCTTTATGACCACTTGGGCAAGCGCGAAAAGCTCGCGGGTTCCAAAAGCCTCAAGTTCGGTGCCGACAGCCCGCTGAAAAGCGAAATCACCAAAGGCTTTGAATACTCCGACTGCTGGGTCGACGACGCCCGCCTGGTGGTACTCAACGCCATGGCTGCCCGCGAGAAAGGCGCGCACATCCACACCCAGACCCGTTGCGTCAGCGCCAAGCGCAGCAACGGCATGTGGGAAATGAACATGGAACGTGCCGACGGCAGCCTGTTCTCGATCCGCGCCCGCGCCCTGGTGAATGCCGCCGGCCCATGGGTGGCCAAATTCATCCGGGACGACCTGAAGCTGGATTCACCGTACGGCATTCGTCTGATCCAGGGCAGCCACCTGATCGTGCCGAGACTGTACGAGGGTGCTCACGCGCATATTCTGCAAAACGAAGACCAACGCATCGTCTTCACCATTCCGTACCTGAACCACCTGACCATTATCGGCACCACCGACCGCGAATACACCGGCGACCCGGCTGCAGTGGCGATCACCGAAGGTGAAACCGACTACATGCTTAAAGTGGTCAACGCGCACTTCAAGAAACAGCTGAGCCGCGACGATATCGTCCACACCTACTCCGGCGTGCGCCCACTGTGCAATGACGAGTCGGACAACCCGTCGGCTATTACGCGTGACTACACCCTGTCGCTATCCGGCGGCACCGGCGAAGCGCCGATCCTGTCGGTGTTCGGTGGCAAGCTGACCACCTATCGCAAACTGGCTGAGTCGGCCATGGCCCAACTGGCGCCGTACTTCACCCAGATGCGCCCAAGCTGGACTGCCACAGCCAGCCTGCCCGGTGGCGAACACATGACTACCCCAGAAGCCCTGGCCGATGCCATCCGCGCCAAGTTCGACTGGGTACCGAGCGAGATCGCCCGTCGCTGGTCCACCACCTACGGCAGCCGCACTTGGCGCTTGCTGGAAGGCGTGCAATCGCTCGCCGATCTGGGTGACCACTTGGGTGGCGGCCTCTATATCCGCGAAGTCGACTACCTGTGCGCCGAAGAGTGGGTAACACAACCGCAGGACGTGCTGTGGCGCCGTACCAAGCTTGGCCTGTTCACCACGCCGCAAGAGCAGGAAAACCTGCAGCGCTACTTGTCCAAGGTCGAGCAGAACCGCAGCAAGATCGAAGCCGCCTGACCGCCCCAGTGTAGGAGCGAGCGTGCTCGCGAAAAACCCGAGAGCGCCGCGTTTATTCAGCATAAACGCGGCGTTTTTGCGTTTTTCGCGAGCACGCTCGCTCCTACGGACTATTCGGTTTTCCGAACGCGCACCTCTGCCCTATTCGGTTTGCCGGACTACCGACCGAAAATACTGCCAAAACAAAAAGTTAATTTCCATATAAATCATGAAGTTATCCTTTTGTTTTCGGTATGGCACGACTCATGCTCTACACTCTTCAACGATTGCCTGAGGCGCCTTAGGAGCCGTCACGGGCAGTCGCTTTACAAGAGAGCCGTTCAGCTGGCTTCATAAAAAAAACAAATGTCGAGGAAGTATTGATGCGCATCGTTCCCCATATCCTGGGCGCAGCTATCGCTGCTGCTCTGATCAGCACTCCAGTTTTTGCCGCCGAACTCACCGGCACACTGAAGAAAATCAACGACTCCGGCACCATCACTCTCGCTCACCGCGACAGCTCCATTCCGTTTTCCTACATCGCGGATGGCTCGGGCAAACCCGTGGGCTACTCCCACGACATCCAGTTGGCCGTTGTCGAGCAACTGAAAAAAGACCTGAACAAACCCGACCTCAAAGCCAAGTACAACCTGGTGACCTCGCAAACCCGTATCCCGTTGATCCAGAACGGCACCGCGGATCTGGAGTGCGGCTCCACCACCAACAACACCGAACGCGCCCAGCAAGTTGATTTCACCGTCAACATCTTCGAAATCGGCACCCGCCTGCTGGTCAAGAAAGACAAGGAAGGCAAGCCGTCCTACGCTGACTTTGCCGACCTGAAAGGCAAAAACGTCGTGACCACCGCCGGTACCACGTCCGAGCGCATCATCAAGGCGATGAACGCCGACAAGCAGATGGGCATGAACGTTATCTCCGCCAAAGACCACGGCGAATCCTTCCAGATGCTCGAAAGCGGCCGCGCCGTTGCATTCATGATGGACGACGCCCTGCTGGCCGGTGAAGAAGCCAAGGCCAAGAAGCCGGACGACTGGGTCATTACCGGTACTCCGCAGTCCTTTGAAGCCTACGCTTGCATGGTTCGCAAAGGCGACCCGGACTTCAAGAAAGCCGTGGATGACGCCATTGTCGCCCTGTACAAGTCCGGCGAGATCAACAAGATCTACGCCAAATGGTTCGAAAGCCCGATCCCACCGAAAGGCCTGAACCTTAACTTCCCGATGAGCGACAAGGTCAAGGAGCTGATCGCTAACCCTAGCGACAAACCAGCGCCAGAAGTAAAAATCTGATACCTGACTAAGCTTATGTCCTGAGGGAGCCAACCCTCCCTCAGGCGTCTGTAATTACCTGCTGGTTTTAACTTGGAACACTCGACCTGGCGGTTTTCGAGCCGATCGTGTGTGCCTGGCGTTCAACGTCAGGCGGGAACGGATCTTCCCCAAGCGGGTGCTTGTACATCGATCGATCTCGAGGGGAGACCCTAATGAATTACAACTGGGACTGGGGCGTGTTCTTCAAGTCCACCGGCGTGGGCAGCGAGACTTATCTCGACTGGTACCTCTCCGGGCTGGGCTGGACCATCGCCATCGCTGTCGTGGCATGGATTATCGCCTTGCTGCTGGGCTCCATTCTGGGGGTCATGCGCACTGTGCCAAACCGCCTCGTATCGGGCATCGCGACCTGCTACGTGGAACTGTTTCGTAACGTGCCGCTGCTGGTTCAGCTGTTCATCTGGTACTTCCTGGTACCGGACATGCTGCCGCAGAACCTGCAGGACTGGTACAAACAAGACCTGAACCCGACCACCTCGGCCTACCTGAGCGTCGTGGTGTGCCTGGGCCTGTTCACCGCCGCCCGTGTGTGCGAGCAAGTGCGTACCGGTATCCAGGCGCTGCCACGCGGCCAGGAATCCGCGGCGCGCGCCATGGGCTTCAAGCTGCCGCAGATCTACTGGAACGTGCTGCTGCCCCAGGCTTACCGCATCATCATTCCGCCGCTTACCTCGGAATTCCTCAACGTGTTCAAGAACTCCTCCGTGGCGTCCTTGATCGGCTTGATGGAACTGCTGGCGCAAACCAAACAGACCGCCGAGTTCTCGGCCAACCTGTTTGAAGCCTTCACCCTGGCCACGCTGATCTACTTCACCCTGAACATGAGCCTGATGCTGCTGATGCGCGTGGTCGAGAAGAAAGTCGCAGTGCCCGGCCTGATCTCCGTGGGGGGCAAATAATGGACTTCGATTTCAGCGGCATCATCCCCGCCATTCCAGGCCTGTGGAACGGCATGGTCATGACCTTGAAGCTGATGGTCATGGGCGTGGTCGGCGGCATCATCATCGGGACCATCCTGGCCCTGATGCGCTTGTCGTCCAACAAACTGCTGTCCCGCGTGGCCGGCGCCTACGTGAACTATTTCCGCTCGATCCCCTTGCTGCTGGTGATCACCTGGTTCTACCTGGCGGTGCCGTTCGTGCTGCGCTGGATCACCGGCGAAGACACCCCTATCGGCGCGTTCACCTCCTGCGTCGTGGCGTTCATGATGTTCGAGGCCGCGTACTTCTGCGAAATCGTACGAGCCGGTGTGCAGTCGATTCCCAAGGGCCAGATGGCGGCGGCACAAGCCATGGGCATGACCTACGGCCAGACCATGCGCCTGATCATCCTGCCCCAGGCGTTCCGCAAGATGACGCCGTTGCTGCTGCAACAGTCGATCATCCTGTTCCAGGACACCTCCCTGGTCTACACCGTGGGCCTGGTGGACTTCCTCAACTCCGCCCGCTCCAACGGCGACATCATCGGCCGCTCCAATGAGTTCCTGATCTTCGCCGGTGTCGTCTACTTCATCATCAGCTTTTCCGCCTCGCTGCTGGTCAAGCGTCTGCAAAAAAGGTTTGCCGTATGATCTCTATCAAGAACATCAACAAGTGGTATGGCGACTTCCAGGTGCTGACCGATTGCAGCACCGAGGTTAAAAAAGGCGAAGTGATCGTGGTGTGCGGGCCGTCCGGCTCGGGCAAATCCACCCTGATCAAGTGCGTGAACGCGCTGGAACCGTTCCAGAAAGGCGACATCGTCGTCGACGGCACCTCCATCGCCGACCCGAAGACCAACCTGCCAAAACTGCGTTCACGCGTAGGCATGGTGTTCCAGCACTTCGAGCTGTTTCCGCACCTGACCATCACCGAAAACCTGACCATCGCGCAGATCAAGGTGCTGGGCCGCAGCAAGGAAGAGGCCACCAAGAAGGGCCTGCAACTGCTCGACCGCGTGGGCTTGTCGGCACACGCCCACAAGCACCCAGGCCAGCTCTCCGGCGGCCAGCAACAACGTGTGGCGATTGCCCGCGCCCTGGCCATGGACCCGATCGTCATGCTGTTCGACGAACCGACCTCGGCGCTGGACCCGGAAATGGTCAACGAAGTGCTCGACGTGATGGTGCAACTGGCCCACGAAGGCATGACCATGATGTGCGTGACCCACGAAATGGGCTTTGCGCGCAAAGTGGCCGACCGCGTGATCTTCATGGACGCCGGCAAGATCATCGAAGACTGCCCGAAAGAAGAGTTCTTCGGCGACATCAGCGCCCGCTCCGAGCGTGCGCAGCACTTCCTCGAGAAAATCCTGCAGCACTAAAAGCAACACCGTTCGTCCTGTAGGAGCCGGGCTTGTGTGGGAGCTGGCTTGCCTGCGATGGCATCGCCTCGGTGCAACTGTTACACCGAGGCGCCTGCATCGCGGGCAAGCCCGGCTCCCACACAAGCCCGCTCTTACACTGGCGAGAAGTAGCTGACCCAAGGCATCTGTGATGAAATGCGACCCCAATCAATATCGCGCCGCGCCGCCATCACTTGCCGTGAAGCCTCGTCTGATACGCCAACTGTTCCTGCCGCCGTTGATCATCGCCCTGATGGTCGGCCTGGGTTATATCGGCTTCTGGGTCAGTGACTACTACGGAATCCGCACCCTCAGCGACAATGGCGAACGCCAGTTGGAGCTGCACGCCCGCACCGTCGAAAGCGAACTGAGCAAGTACACCTACCTGCCCAGCCTGCTGGAGCTGGAGTCCAGTGTTTCCCAACTGCTCGCCGATCCGAACCAGGAAACCCGCAAGACGGTCAACGACTACCTCGAAGGCCTGAACCGCCGCAGTCGCAGCCGCGCCATCTATGTAATGGACACCACCGGCCGTGTGCTGGCCACCAGTAACTGGCGCGATGCCGACAGTTACCAAGGTGAGGACCTGTCCTTTCGCGCCTATTTCCAGAACGCTGTACGCGGCCAGCCCGGTCGTTTCTACGGCATCGGCAGCACCAACGGCGAACCCGGCTATTACTTGGCCCACGGCCTGGAAGAGCACGGCAAGATCATCGGCGTCGCCGTGGTCAAGGTGCGCCTCGAAGCCCTTGAAGAGCGCTGGCAACGTGCGCGCCTCGAAGCTTTCGTGAGCGATGAGAACGGCATCATTATTCTTTCCAGCGACCCGGCGCGTCGCCTCAAGGCTGTACGCCCGCTGAGCGATGACACCAAGGACCGCCTGGCCCACAGCCTGCAATATTACTGGGCGACGCTCAATGAACTGCAACCCCTGGCCCGTGAGCGCCTGAACGAAGGCACCGAGAAACTGACCTTCCCGGCCAACACCGAAGTGGTCAACGACCAGCACGCCGTCAGCTACCTGGCGCAGACCCGCCCGCTCAACGACACGCCGTGGAATTTCACCCTGCTCACCCCCCTCAACGACCTGCGCCGCGCCGCGATCAACCAGGGCATCCTGGTGGCCGTCGCCTTTGGCCTGGTCGCCTTCCTGCTAATCGCCTGGAACGAACGGCGCAAGGTCATCGCCACCCGCCTCGCCGCACGGGAAGCCTTGCAGGAAGCCAACAGCCAGCTTGAGCGTCGGATTGCCGAACGCACCGCCGACCTGCGCGCCAGCAACGAACGGCTCAAGGGCCAGATTCGCGAACGACGCCAGGCCGAAGAAACCCTGCGCCACGCCCAGGACGAACTGGTGCAGGCCGGCAAACTCGCGGCCATCGGCCAGATGTCCACCAGCATAGCCCATGAACTGAATCAGCCGCTGGCGGCGCTGCGCACGCTGTCGGGCAACACCGTACGCTTCCTTGAGCGCGGCGCCCTGGACACTGCCAGCACCAACCTCAAGACCATCAACGAACTGATCGACCGCATGGGCCGCATCACCGCCAGCTTGCGTTCCTTTGCCCGGCGCGGTGACGACCAGGGCGAAGCCAGCCTCGGCAAGGCCGTGGACGCCGCGTTCCAGGTGCTCGGCGCGCGCCTGGACAGCCTGCCGTTGACCGTGCACCGTGACTTTGCCAACGCCCAATTGCAGATCGACCAGACCCGCCTGGAGCAGATCCTGGTCAACCTGATCGGTAACGCGCTCGATGCGATGCAGGCCCAAGCAGTGCCGCAACTGTGGCTGGAAGGCCAGAGCGGCGATGGCAAATACCGCCTGTTGGTGCGTGACAATGGCCACGGCATCGACCCCGAGACGCGCAAGCATTTGTTCGAACCCTTTTTTACCACCAAGCCCGGCGAACAAGGCCTGGGCCTGGGCCTGACCCTTTCCGCAAGCCTCGCGGCCGCCACCGGCGGTAGCCTTGCCGTGGAACATCCGGCCAATGGTGGTACCGCCTTTGTCCTGAACCTGCCATTGGTGGGCGCTCAACAAGCTGAGTCGACATGAATACACAAGCCCAAGACCTTACCGTCCTGATCGTCGAAGACGACCCCCATGTACTGCTCGGTTGCCAGCAAGCATTGGCGCTCGAAGACATCACTAGCGTCGGCGTGGGCAGCGCCGAAGAAGCGCTCAAGCGCATCGGCGAAAACTTTGCCGGCATCGTCATCAGCGATATCCGCCTGCCGGGCATCGATGGCCTGGAACTGCTGACCCGCCTCAAGGCCCTGGATAAAAGCCTGCCGGTGGTGTTGATCACCGGGCATGGCGATATCTCCATGGCGGTGGGCGCCATGCGTAACGGCGCCTACGACTTCATGGAGAAACCCTTCTCGCCCGAACGCCTGGTGGACGTGGCACGCCGCGCCCTGGAACAACGCGGGCTGGCGCGGGAAGTCTGGTCGCTACGCCGGCAGCTGGCCGAACGCGACTCGCTGGAAGGCCGCATCATCGGCCGCTCGCCGGCCATGCAAAACCTGCGCGAACTGATTGCCAATGTCGCCGATACCTCGGCCAACGTGCTGATCGAAGGCGAGACCGGCACCGGCAAGGAACTGGTCGCGCGCTGCCTGCATGATTTCAGTCGGCGCCATACCCACCAGTTCGTCGCCCTCAACTGCGGTGGCCTGCCGGAAAACCTGTTTGAAAGCGAGATTTTCGGCCACGAGGCCAACGCCTTCACCGGCGCCGGCAAACGTCGCATCGGCAAGATCGAGCATGCCCATCAAGGCACGCTGTTCCTCGATGAAGTAGAGAGCATGCCGATCAACCTGCAGATCAAATTGCTGCGGGTGCTGCAAGAACGTACGTTGGAACGCCTGGGTTCGAACCAGAGCGTGGCGGTGGATTGCCGGGTAATCGCTGCCACCAAGTCCGACCTCGACGAGTTGAGCCGCGCCAGCCAGTTCCGCAGCGACCTGTACTACCGCCTCAACGTCGTCACCCTGGAACTGCCGCCTTTACGCGAGCGGCGCGAAGACATCCTGCAACTGTTCGAACACTTCCTGCAGCAATCGTCGCTACGCTTCGACCGGGCGGTGCCGGAGCTGGACAACCAGACCCTGTCCAGCCTGATGAGCCACGACTGGCCAGGCAATGTGCGTGAGCTGCGCAACGTCGCCGAACGTTTCGCCCTCGGCCTGCCCGCCTTCAAGAAAAGCGGCGCCGGCAGCGGCAACCAAGGGGTTGCCTTTACCGAGGCGGTGGAAGCCTTTGAGCGCAACCTGCTCAACGATGCCCTGCAACGCAGCGGCGGGAACCTGACCCAGGCCAGCCAGGAACTGGGGATGGCCAAGACCACCCTGTTCGACAAGGTCAAGAAATACGGATTGAGTCACTGATGGATCTGTTCCTGAAGGCTGCACTTGGCGCCGCAGTGGTGCTGATCCTGGCGGCGCTGGCCAAGACCAGAAACTATTACATCGCAGGCTTGGTGCCGCTGTTTCCCACTTTTGCGCTGATCGCCCATTACATCGTCGGCAAAGGCCGAACGGTTGCGGACTTGAAGACCACGATCCTGTTCGGGATGTGGTCGATCATTCCGTACTTTGTGTATTTGGCGACGCTGTATGTGATGGTCGATCGGCTGCGGTTGGAGGCATCGCTGGCAGTCGCCGCCGTGGCCTGGTTGATGGCCGCGACGGTGTTGGTCAGCGTGTGGGTACGCCTGCACACCTGACGCAACACGGCAGATCGTTCCCACGCTCCCGCGTGGGAATGCAGCCAAGGACGCTCCGCGTCCACAGGCGTGACGCAGAGCGTCACCAGAGGCACTCCCACGTGGAGCGTGGGAGCGATCATGAGTTACCACACTCAGATCAGCGCACGATCTTGTCGACCTGAATCCCCAGCTTCTTCAGGCGATACCAGAAGCTCCTTTCGGAAATCCCGATCCGCTGCGCCGCCGCGGCCTGCACCCCATTGCTCTCCTGCAGCGCCGCAAGAATATAGGCTTTCTCCACTTCGGCCAGCGCCGCATCCAGATCCCGCGGCACGCCTGGGCCGTCGCTGAGGATCGCGGTCACATCACCCTCGCTCGGTGTGGAAGCAAACAGATACCCCGGCAAATCAATATCCTCGATCACCGATGAAGCCGCCACGATGGTTGCGCGCTCCACGCAGTTTTGCAGCTCGCGGATATTGCCCGGCCAGTGATACGCCGCCATGGCCTGCAACGCCTCGGGGCTGAAACCGGTGATACGTTTGCCAGTGGTGGCGCTCAAAGTGTGAGCGAAGTGGCGCGCCAGGGGCGCGATGTCTTCCACGCGTTCGCGCAACGACGGCAACGGAATCGGAAAGACATTGAGGCGGTAATACAGGTCTTCGCGAAACTCCTTGGCCGCCACCGCATCCAGCAGGTTCTTGTTGGTGGCGGCAATTACTCGTACATCCACCTTGCGCTCGCGGGGGTCGCCTACCGGCTCGATAACCCGCTCCTGCAAGGCGCGCAGAATCTTGGCCTGCAACGCCAAGGGCATATCACCGACTTCATCCAGAAACAGCGTGCCCTTGTCGGCCTGCATGAAGCGCCCTACCCGGTCAGCCACAGCGCCGGTGAACGCGCCTTTGCGATGGCCGAACATCTCGCTTTCCAGCAAGCCTTCAGGGATGGCCGCGCAATTGACCGCCACGAAGGGTTGGTCGGCACGGCTGCCATGCTTGTGGATGGCGCGGGCGACCATTTCCTTGCCAGTGCCGCTTTCGCCGGTCAGCAGGATAGTAGCGTTGCTGTCACGCACCGAATCCACCGCCTGGAGCACTTGGCGAAACGCCGGGCTATCGCCCACCAGGCTGTCGAACTGCGCATGCTCGTCCAGCTCGGCGCGCATGCGCGCGTTGTCGCGCATGATGTCGCGAAATTGCAGGGCCTTGGCCACGGTGATGTCCAGCTCGTCGATGTCGAACGGCTTGGCAATGTAGTCATAGGCACCGTTACGCATCGACTGCACGGCGTTTTTCACCGTGCTGTAGGCCGTCATCACGATTACCGGCAAAGTCGGATAACGCACCTTGATCTCGGCCAGCAACGCCGGCCCGTCCATGCCCGGCATGCGCCAGTCGCTGATGACCAGGTCGATGTCCTCCTCCCCCAGCACCTTGAGCGCATGCAGGCCATTGCCCGCGCTGAACACCTGGATGCCGTTCTGGCTCAAGGCCTGGGTCAGCAGATCACAGAGCTTGGGCTCGTCGTCGACCACCAATACGTTATGCGTCATGCCCGTCCTCATCTTCACCGTCGTCTTCACCGTCAGCCGGAATGTACAGGCTGAAGGTCGCGCCGGCATCTTTCTCACTGGCGCATTCGATGCTGCCGTCGTGACTTTCCATGATCGAATAGACTTTGGCCAGGCCCAGGCCTGTGCCCGAGGCCTTGGTGGTGACGAATGGCGTGAAGATGCGCTCCACCATGTCCGCCGGGATGCCTTCGCCGGTATCGGCGATGCTGATCACAGTGTTGTCGCCCACGCTGCGAATGCCCAGGGTCAGGCGCCCGCCGTCGGGCATCGCGTCGACGGCGTTGAGAATCAGGTTGAGACAGGCCTGTTTGAGCTGCTTGGCATCGGCGTAGATCGTCGCGCCAGGCGCTTGGTCGTCGATCTGCGCGTCAATGCGATGGCTACTCAGCTCCGGGCCGCAGAAACCGAGGATTTCTTCCACCAGGGCGCGTGCCGGTTGCTGCACGCGTATCGGCGGGTTGGGCTTGGCGAAATCGAGGAACTCGGTAATCAGCTCGTTGATGCGGCTGACTTCGCTGATGACATATTCCAGGTGACGCTTGTCGGTTTCCGCCAGGTCAGCGCGCCGATGCAACAGTTGGGTGGCGGTCTTGATGATGCCCAGTGGGTTGCGAATTTCGTGAGCCAGGCCCATGGCGACTTCACCCAGGGCATGCAAGCGGTCACGCCGACGCAGTTGGGCTTCCAGGTGATGCAACTCGCCCAGGCGTTCGGTCATGTGGTTGAAGGTGCTGCTCAATTGCGCCAGTTCGTCACCGCCACTGACCACCACACGGTGCGCATAACTGCCCGAGATCACCGCATCCACGCCTTGGGACAAATCGCGCAGGGGCTTGGTCAGGCGCCGCGACACCAACAACCCGGCCGCCAGCGACAGCGCCGAGCTGACCAGGAAGATCAGCACGAACAAGTTGCTCTGGTTCACCAACCCCACCAGGCTGGTATGGCGTAGCAGGCCGCTGAAGATCACGCCTTGCAACTCGCCGGCATCATTGAAAATCGGCCAATACAAACCGCTGTACTGGTTAGTGAACTGCTCGCTGGGCTGCTTGGTGCTGCGCAGGTAGGCCTCGACATTCTTGGGGATGCGCGAGGGGTGATTGGCGAAGCGCTGGGTGGAAAATATTTCGGAAAAACCGGCAGGGTTGGCCAGGTACAAACGCAGGTCGAGGGAATGCACATCGGCCACGCTGGTGAGAAAACTGCTGTCCAGGTAAGTGGCGACCAGCAACAGGTAATCAACGCCGTCACGGCTGGTTTCGAAGGTGGACACCACAAGGCCCGTGCTCACGCCGGCGACTTGCACGGTTTGCAGCACCGCGTTGCTGGTGAGGTTGATCTGCCTGACGATGTCATCGGCGGCCGTGCTGAACATCACTTTACGGTCGCTGGTGCGGATCAGCGCGACCACGTCGATATCGGTGGCATCGGCAATGTCGGCGGTGAGCCGGTCATGCTTCTCGGCATTTTTGGACGACGGCGGGCTGGTATAGCGCAGGAACAGCTTGGCCATGCGCGCGTTGTCGTGAAGGATGTCGCCGATTTCGTCCTTGACGATCTTGGTCGACTCTTGCAGCCAGATACGCACGTTGCTGTCGAAAATCTGCGACAGCGTGGTGGCTGCCAGCTCAGCCGCGATCATGGTGGGAATCACGCTGACCAGCCAGAACGCCAGCACCAGCTTGCGCTGGACGCTCCAACGCGAGATGGCAAAGGGGCGGGCTTTCTGGCGGGTCTTGGTAATCATCAGGTTTCGCTTATCGCAGCAGCCATGGCAGGGTCGGAACGATCCGGTCGAATAAACAGTTTTACAAGCTTGAGCAGGCCGTTGACCAGCCGGTTACGGTGGCGGAAGAACAGGCTGTTGCCCTCGAACTCGCACCCCAGGCGCAGTTTACTGGCATACCCGGCCTGGCCACACTCGTACACCGGAATACGGTGTTCAATACAATAGTCGACATTGGTCAACCAACTGCGGAAGTACAGGTTGTACTCGCGGCTGAACGCAAGGTCATGGCCAAAGAACTTGTCCACCAGCCGATGCTCATCCAGCAGGATAAGGTTGAACGCCACCAAGCGCTCGTCCACCCAGTACAGAACACAGACCGCCCGCTCGTGCAGGTGTTCGAGCACGCCCGTGAAGTAACCGGCGGGCAGGCGTTCGAACTGCAAGTCTGCGCGCGCGAGCGTGGCTTCATACAGGCGCATGACCTCGGGCAGCACGTCATCGATATTACGCCGCCACTCGACCCGCGGCCCTGGTGCGCGCAGTTTGCGGCGCAGGTCCTTGCGCGTGGATTTGCCCAGCGAACCCAGGTAGGCATCCACCGAGCCATAAGGCAGCGGCAACACCCCCGTGGGCAAGCTGGGCATGCTTTGAAAACCTGCGGCAAGGCAGCTCTGGGTCCAATGCGGGTCGTTGGTGGGCGCATCCTTGACCGCCAGCAAGCCGATACCGAGCGCGTCGGCATCGCTGCGCGCAGCCTCCAGTAACTGCTGCAACAGCAACGGGCGCCGGGATTCGGGCACATGGCTGGCGACACCGGCATCACAGCGTTCAGCCACCGGCGAACCGATGGCGTACAACGCCAATTGCAAAACGCCAGGCCACAGCTGCTCCAGGCGCTCGGTCAAGCGCTTGCCGGCCCCCGACACCGTGGTGTCGAGGCGATAATGGGTGACGAACGCGGCAGCCACGGCCACCAGCGTTTGATTCTCGAAGACCGCGAGGTAACGCCACTGAAAGTCATCGATCGCGGCGTTTTCCACGGCCAGGTAATAGTCCCAATCCTCCAGGGCACCGGGAAAACAGTCGTTCCAGGCATCGCGCTGGATAGCCCGGATGGTCGGGAAGGCTTGGGTGGTTATCACAGTTTTTCCTTATCAACACCGTTCTACTGTAGGAGCGAGCTTGCTGTGGCGAGGGAGCTTGCTCCCGCTCGACTGCGCAGCAGTCGCAGGCTTTTGGGGGTGCTTCGCACCCCAGCGCAAGCAAGCTTGCTCGCCACAGCAAGCTCGCTCCTACAAGTAAACTAATCACGCCACACGATTGAGTTGCACTGCGTGCTGCTCGACAAACTTGGCACTCAACTCGATCACCCGCCGGTACTGCAAATCGACCGTGATCATGTGGTAGCAGTTGTCCAACAGGATCTTGGTCACCGGCCCGCCGAGGTGGCGCTCCACGTAATCGGCGTTCCAGCGGCTGGTGATGTCGTCCTCGATGGAGTGCAGCACCAGCGCCGGCACCTTGATCTGGGGCATGCGCTTCTTGACCACGGCGTTCATGCGGTGCAGCTCGCGCACGGTGATGCCTTCCATGGTCAGCAACCCCGCCTCACTGCTCTCGCCTTCCTTCATCTGCCGCTCGACGATGGCCCGCAGGCGCTCGTTCTTGATGCCGTAGGGCGGCTTCTCTTCGAAGCTGCAAATGTGTACGCCGAATGGAATCTTCATCAGCAACGGCGTGAGGAACGCCAGCTTGTTGATGCTCCAACCGTCGTACTTCAAGGTGGTGGAATACATCAGCAACCCGGCGACTTGCCCAGGATGTTCGGACGCCACATACATCGACATCACCGCGCCCATCGACAAGCCACCGACAAACACCTGCCCGTGGCGTTGCTTGACCTGTACGAAGGTCTTGCGCACGCCTTCGTACCAGTCCCTCCAGCCGGTGGCCTGCAGGTCGCTGTTGTCGCCGCAGTGCCCCGCCAGTGTGGGCACATACACCGTGCAGTTGCCTGCCTTGGCCAGGCCCTTGGCGACCTGGCGCAATTCAGTCGGTGTGCCGGTCAGGCCGTGGATCAATAGGATCCCGACCGGACCATCACCGAGAACGAAACCGGCAGTGCCTTCACCGAGGTCGATCCCTTGAGCATTCACCGCGTGGTCGCTCGCACCAGCAGTTGCTCGAGCAACTTCAGGCCCAGATCGATTTCCGGGTAGCTGATTTCCAGGGACGGCGCCAGGGTGATCACGTTCTTGTAGTAACCGCCTACGTCGAGGATCAGCCCGAGTTTCTGGCCGTCTACCAGCATGTCGCCTTTCATGCCTTCTTCGACCATGTAGTCCAGGGTCGCCTTGTCCGGGGTGAAGCCATCCGGGCCGCAGATTTCGCAGCGCAACGCCAGGCCCAGGCCGTCCACATCGCCGATGATCGGGAAGCGTTTTTGCAAGTCTTGCAGGCCTTCCAGGAAGTATTTGCCCTTGGCCATGACCATGGCGCCGTAGTCGACTTCGCTGGTCATCTTGAACATTTCCAGGCCGACGGCGGTGCCCAGCGGGTTGGAGGCGAAGGTGGAGTGAGTCGAACCTGGCGGGAACACCTTCGGGTTGATCAACTCTTCACGGGCCCAGATACCGCCCAACGGGTTGAGGCCATTGGTCAGCGCCTTGCCGAACACGATCACGTCCGGCTGCACGTCGAAGTGCTCGATCGACCAGAGTTTACCGGTGCGGTAGAAGCCCATCTGGATTTCATCGGACACCATCAGGATGCCGTGCTGATCCAGGACGTGCTTGAGTTCGCGGTAGAAGTTCATCGGCGGGATCACGTAGCCGCCAGTGCCCTGGATCGGCTCGACGTAGAAGGCTGCGTATTCGCACTGGTTGGTCTTAGGGTCCCAGACGCCGTTGTATTCGGTCTCGAACAGGCGGGCGAACTGCTGCACGCAATGGCTGCCGTACTCTTCCTTGGTCATGCCCTTCGGGCCACGGAAGTGGTAAGGAAAGGGAATGAAGTTGGCGCGCTCGCCAAAGTGGCCGTAGCGACGACGATAGCGGAAGCTGGAGGTGATCGACGAGGCGCCGAGGGTGCGGCCGTGGTAACCGCCTTCGAAGGCGAACATCAGGCTTTTGCCGTTGCTGGCGTTGCGCACCACTTTCAGGGAGTCTTCGATCGACTGCGAGCCGCCGACGTTGAAGTGCACACGGCCGTCGAGGCCGAACTTGTTCTTGGCATCGACCGCGATCATTTCCGACAGCTCGATCTTGCCTTTGTGCAGGTACTGGCTGGCGATTTGCGGCAGCGTGTCGATCTGCTTTTTCAGCGCGTTGTTCAAGCGCGGGTTGGCATAGCCGAAGTTGACGGCCGAGTACCACATTTGCAGGTCGAGGTAGGCCTGGTCTTCGGTGTCCCACACATAAGAGCCTTCGCAGCGGCTGAAAATACGCGGCGGCTCGATGTAGTGAACGGTGTCGCCGTAGGAGCAATACTTGGCTTCTTTATCCAGAAGCACCTGGTCTTCGGCGGTAGCGATACGGATATCAGACATGATGGAAGAGTTCCTGATTGTCAGAAGAGGTGTTGAAGGTGGTGGCGTTGGCGGCGAGGCCTTGTGGCAGCTTGGCCAGCAACGCCGGCACTTGCGCAAAGGTGTCGAAGCGCGCATGAGGAATCTGGTGGGCGACGCAGTAGTCGGCGAGGCTGCCCTTGGCGAACACGAAGTCGGCGGTGGAGGCCACGCACATGTCGGACTTGCCGTCGCCGATCACCAGCACGCGCTTGTTGCGCGGCGTGGATCTGCACTTGCAGTTGCCGGCAGCAGCGCGACAGGCATCGCTGGCATACGGGAAGTCGATGCGCCAGCTGTCCTGGTCAACCTGGCGCAGGCGGTTGGCGAGGATCGGCAGCAGGGTCACGTAGTTGCGCGAAAGGATGCGGGCAATGCCCTGCTCGAGGCCGTCGCTGACCACTTCGATGGAAGCACCCAGGCCCATGACGTGATCGACGAAATCCGGGAAGTCCGGGTCGATCTCGACACTGTCAAAGTACGCCAGCAGTTCAGCCGGGGTGGCCTTGATCAGCGCCAGTTGGCGGCTCAGGCATTCGCGTGAACCGATATGCCCATCCATCCATTCCTGCTCAATGGTTTCCCACTCGGGGCCGGCGAAGCGTTGGAGGACGTTGTCGATGACATCCGTGGGAGTAATGGTCCCGTCGAAGTCACACACGATATGCCAGTTGATCATCTGCCTTTCCTTTAGGTAAAGGGCCTTGGAGGAGCGCGCTGTATGCGCTTGCCAAGGGATAGAGCAGGGACTGTGCCAACTGGCGAAAACCCCGCAGGGCTGGGGGTTAGGGCGAAATGCGCGGTGATAGGTGTCGCGGGAGCTACAATTTTTGTAGCTTGCTACAAACAACATGAGTGCTTGCGCAGGCGCGTCGGTTTGCGCGTTCATGCGCGCCTGTCCACCTTCAGGAAACGTCCCCATGTCCAAGCTCGCTGCTGCTGTATTCACCGGTTTACTTGGAGGGTGGGGCCTTTGCAGTGCCGCGTGGGCAGAAGGCATCACGGGCGACGTGGGCGTGGGCCTCAGCTATCAGCCCCACGACCCCAGCGGCAGCCGCTACGAAACCCGGCCTGTGCCTTACCTGGACCTGGATTGGGGTGACGTCAGCCTGAGTACCGATGACGGCCTTACCTGGAGCGCCCTGGATACCCACGGCCTTACCGCTGGCCCCTATATCAACTACCTGCCGGGGCGTACCTCCAACGGCGAATTGCAGGGCCTGCGCAACGTGTCGGACATGGCCGAGGTGGGCGGTTTCGTCCAATATGCCCCGGCCAATTTCTGGCGGGTCTACGCGCAATTGGGCCAGGCCGTGGGCGGCGGGCATTCCCAGAGCGGCGCCCTGGGTAAAATCGGCGGCGAACTGGGTTACCCCGTGGGTGGCGGGATTATCGGCAGCAATAGCCTGGTTGCGCATTTTGCCGATGCGCGCCAGACCAATACCTTCTTCGGCGTGGACAACAACGAAGCTGTCGCTTCAGGCTTGCGGCCTTATAACGCGAGCGGGGGCTTCCAGAACGTGACGCTGAGCCAAAGCTTCGCCTTCCCCCTGGCGCCCCATTGGTCGCTGCTGACCAGCGCCAGCTGGGTACACCTGGTGGGGTCGGCGGCCAAGAGCAGCATCGTCAAGGAGGCTGGCCATGTGAATCAGGGCCAGGTGCAGACGGCGATCAGCTACACCTTTGACTGAATCACCTGGGAGCAAAATGTGGGAGCGGGCTTGCTCGCGAAAGCAGTGTGTCAGTCACCCGATACTTCACTGATCCACCGCATTCGCGAGCACGCCCGCTCCCACAATGGGCCTGTGTTTCATATCTATCTTCAGTGTTCTTCGCCCTCAGCCAACAGTGCGATACCACCTATAATTACCACCACGCCCACCCAATGCAACACGCTGATGTGCTCCCCCAACCCCAGCCAAGAGCCCAGCAGCACCGCCACGAACACCAGCGAACTCAGCGGAAACGCCAGGGACAAACTGCTACGCCGCAGGATCAGCATCCACACAAAAAACGCACCCAGATAGCTGGCAATCGCCGCCAGAATCCCCGGGTTGCGCGCCACGTCCGCCAGCCATTGCCAACTGAAGTCCATCGGCCCCAACTGATCGCCGGCCACCTTGGTGAACAACTGCCCGGCGCTTTCGGTGGCGATCAGCAGTGCCCATAGCACCAGGGTGCCAACACGCCCGTGCAGCCAGCCGGTATTGATTGTTTGCGTTGTCATGCCTGATTCCCCGCGATCGCTACCAACATCACACCTAAAGTAATCACCAGCGTGCCCAGCCAACGACGCCGACTGACGGTCTCCTTGAGCACCACCCTGCCTGCCAGTACCACCAGGCAATAGGCCAACGCCGCCAGCGGAAACAGCAGACTCAAGGGCGCACGGGACAGCGCTTCGAGCCACACAAAAAACTCAATCACGTAGGCGCCGACGCCGGCCCACAACAGCGGCGCATTGAACACCTGGCCCCAGAACGCACGCAGGCGAAAACCGCCATCGAGTTGCGGCAAACGGTCCACGCCCAATTTGAAACACAGCTGGCCAATCACATCGAGGACGATGGAAAACGCCAGTAACAACACCACGGTCAGGGTCACGGGAACAGTTCCTCAAACAGGTCGATCAAGGCTTCATTGGTTGCCGCATTACGCTGCAAGTCTTGCGGGCTCCAGCGCTCCGGTGGCGGCTGGTCGGACTTGGCTTCCCAGCGCTTGAACGCGTTGCTGAATGCCGGCGTAGCGAACTCACCGCAGACGTCGATGCCAATGATGCGTTTACCCGCCGCCAACGCCCGCAGGGCCTGGAGCAAATGGGTCAGGCGCATGCCGCCCTGGTCCCAGTTGGTGGCGGCGTCTTCACTGGCGAGCACATCTTTGTCGATGGTGATCCAGATCGCCTCGGTGGGCAGGCTGGCAATCATCTGGTCGAGGAAGGCGCCCCAATCCAGGTCCGCCAGGTTGCGCCAGTGCAGGAGGTTTTCCTGTTGCTGGTGGCCGGCGCCGTCCCCCACCCGGCCCCAGACCTTGGACGGCGGATGCTGCCAGGGAAACAGCTGCAAACGCCCGCGCTTGAGGGCGCCAAGGTTGCCGCCGCGCAGTTGCGGGTTATGCAGGTCATCGCTGCACGGGCCGAGGGTGACGATGCGTTGGATCGCTGGCATCTTCAGCGCCCGGTTGACCCACGAACCACAGTGCCGCTTGGGCGCAAAGCGCACCCAGTCTGGGTGGTTGTCAAAGTGAATCAGGCTGACGGGCTCTTTGAGGTCGGCCAAAAACGCTGGCGTAAGGTGGTGATAATCGCCGGAGCCGACAAACAGGATTTCCGGGCGCGCGTCACGGGGCCGTGGCCGTTGGGCCAGGCGCTCGACGAAACGCTTCCAGGTTTTTTCGGTGGACCACAAACGCAATTTCGGGCCCAGGTCCAGCAGGTCCAGGCGCGTGGCCCGACCGCTGGCCAACCGCCGGGCAATCGGTGCCTGGCCGGTGAGGCTGTGGTCAAGGTCAAGAATATTCAAGGTAAGTTTCACCCCTAATGGCAGTGCCCAACCGCAGGCCGGTTGGGCTTTAGGGGGGTAATGCAAGGGATGGGCCAGCGCTTCTCTTAATGCCGACACAGATCAAATGTGGGAGCTGGCTTGCCTGCGATGGCCATAGGTCTTCACACAACTTTGTGAGTTGTAACAGCAGACGCTAACCACGATGCGAAGCGAGTCGCTCTTGCTCTTGCTCTGCTTTTGATCTTAAGCGCCCCGTTAAACCACGCTGGCCGAACGCAGGCTTGAATTCGTGGGTAACCCGGCAGGACGCCGGGTTAGCCGCCCCGCGCCATGGATGGCGCGTGGCGGCGGCCCACGGATTCAAGCCTGTGTTCGGGCACACCGAGCCTAAGCGAGGTGCCGAGTGGTGGGGCAAGAGCGTTTTGCTTACTTTTGCGCTTTTCAAAAGTGAGCCGCTGTCAGAGCGGAACCCTAAGTGGCCGTTACCGCAGCAATGGATATGTACACGGTCCAACTGTGTCGCCTGCCAGGCCGCCTTCGCGAGCAAGCCCGCTCCCACAGTTTGATCGCGGGGTGCCAGGTAGATAGGCGTTGGCTGGTAGGCCGTCTTCGCAGGCAAGCCAGCTCCCACATTTGGATCGTGGTGTGTCAGTTAGATCAGCGCCGGCTGTCAGTCCGTCACGGGAGCAAGCTCCCTCGCCACAGGTCCAGCGTCACACCAAAGCTGTGTAGATACCTATGCTGCGATGGCAGTGTTTCAGCCAACTCATTTGCAACTGACAGCCAGCTCCCACATTTTGCTGCGTGCTCGGCCTCAGGATTTCGATTCGTTGATGATCTGGCGAATCGCGCCGACGAAGGCTTCCGCCGGTTGCCCACCGCTCACCGCATATTGGTCATTGAAGACAATGGTCGGCACCGAACTCACCCCACGAGAAACCCACAGCTGTTCCTGCTCGCGGACTTCGGCGGCGTATTCATCGCTGGCAAGAATCTCGGCGGCGCGCGCAATGTCCAGCCCTACGCTCTCGGCGATGATCGCCAGGGTCGCGTGGTCGGAAGGGTCCTGGCCATCGCTGAAATACGCCTTGAACAGCGCTTCCTTGAGGTTGTATTGCAAACCTTCCAACCCGGCCCAATGCAACAGGCGGTGCGCGTCGAAGGTGTTGTAGATACGGCTCTGGCCGTCGGTGCGGAACGCAAAGCCCAATGCGGCGCCCATGTCGCGGATACGCGCACGATTAGCCTGGGACTCTTCAGCCGTGGAGCCGTATTTTTCAGTGATGTGCTCGACGATGTTCTGACCGATGGCGGGCATGTTCGGGTTCAGTTCGAACGGCTGGAAATGAATCTCGGCCTGCACTTCGCTGCCGAGCTGGTCGAGGGCTTCGGTCAGGCCGCGCAGGCCGATGATGCACCAGGGGCAGGATACGTCGCTGACGAAATCGATTTTCAGGGGAGTACTCATGGTGGGCAACCTCGCGTGCAGTCATGCGTATACATAAAGGTTGCACGATACACCACCTTCACAGCACCTTCGAAGGCTCGCTCAAATCGATCTGCGCCCAGTGCGCGGCATCCTGGCGATGGGCTTGCAGGTAAGGCAACACCGCCGCCAGCAAGGGCGCCTTGAACGCTTCCTGAAAACGGTGGGCCAGGCCGGGAATCAATTTCAACTGGCTGCCCTGGATATGCGCAGCCAGGTGCACGCCGTGCATTACCGGCAACAACGGGTCAGCGGTGCCGTGTACCACCAGGGTCGGCACCCGCAGCTGGTTGAGCAAGGGTACACGGCTCGGCTCGGCCAGGATTGCCATGATCTGGCGCTTCACGCCTTCGGGGTTGAAGGCGCGGTCATAGGACAGCGCCGCCTGGTGCAGCAACGCCTGGCGATCGTCCTTGATATCCGGGCTGCCCAACGCCGCGAGCAAGTCTGCCTGTTGCTCCAGCGCCACCTCACGGTTCGGCGCGCTGCGTCGCGAGAGCAATTGCACCAGCGCTGCGTTCGGTGCGGGCAGGCCCTCGGCGCCTGAGCTGGTCATGATCAGAGTCAGGCTTTCCACCCGCTGTGGCGCCATGGCTGCCAGGTGTTGAGCGATCATGCCGCCCATGCTCGCGCCGAGTACGTGAAATTGCTGCACCTGCAGCGCGTCCATCAAACCCAGGGCGTCATCGGCCATATCGGTCAAGGTATAGGGCGCGGCCACCGGCAGGCCGAGCTTGTAGCGCAGCACTTCGAAGGTCAGGTTGGCGCTCGCCGGCGCCTGCCGCCAGGTGGACAGGCCAACGTCACGGTTGTCGTAGCGAATCACCCGAAAGCCTTGTTCGCACAGGGCCACCACCACTTCATCCGGCCAGTGAATCAACTGCCCGCCCAGGCCCATCACCAGCAGCAACGCAGGGTCGGACGCACGGCCGATACTTTGATAGGCGATGCTCACCTGAGCCAGGTCGACCGTTTGGGTCGGGACATTGACATCACATCGAGACGCCGCAAAAGACGGCAGGCCGAACAGTAGAGCGGCCACTAAAAACAACGCACGCATGAAAAACACCAAAACGCAGAACCCCAGTAGAGCGCGAGTCTGATGAAGTTTGTTCAAGCGCGCTGCCACAGTTCGATGACAGTTTGATGAAGAGCGCCCAGTGGTCATGGTCGACACGCCCCACAACATGAGACAAAATCAAGCATTCCGTTTTCGTCGCAAATTTTCTTCATGGAGCGCCTGTGCTCGAAATCCGTCACTTGAAAACCCTGCACGCCTTGCGCGAAGCCGACAGCCTGGTGGAAGCCGCCGAACGCCTGCACCTGACCCAGTCCGCCCTCTCCCATCAGTTCAAGGAACTGGAAGAGCGCCTGGGCATGCCACTGTTCGTGCGCAAGACCAAACCGGTGCGCTTCACCAGCGCCGGCCTACGCCTGCTGCAATTGGCCGACGCCACCCTGCCGTTGTTGCGCGGTGCCGAGCGCGATATTGCGCGGCTGGCCGGGGGTACCGCTGGGCGCTTGCACATGGCGATCGAATGCCACAGTTGTTTCCAGTGGCTGATGCCGACCATCGACCAGTTCCGCGATGCCTGGCCGGAAGTCGAGCTGGACCTGGCCTCGGGCTTTGCCTTCGCGCCGCTGCCGGCCCTGGCCCGTGGCGACCTGGACCTGGTGGTGACCTCCGACCCGCTGGAACTGCCGGGTATCACCTACGTGCCGCTGTTCACCTACGAAGCCATGCTGGCGGTGGCCAACCAGCACGCGTTGGCGAACAAGTCCTACATCGTGCCGGAAGACCTGCTGACAGAAACCCTGATCACCTACCCGGTGGAACGTGACCGCCTGGACATCTTCACCCGCTTCCTGGAACCGGCTGACGTGGAACCGGCCCAGGTGCGGACTTCGGAGCTGACCGTGATGATGATGCAACTGGTGGCCAGCGGCCGTGGGGTGTGCGGTATGCCCCACTGGGCGCTGCATGAATACAGCTCACGCGGGTATGTGAAGGCCAAGCGGTTGGGTGAGAAGGGTTTGTTCGCCACCTTGTATGCGGGCATTCGTGCCGACATGCTGGATGCACCTTATATGCGCGACTTCTTGCTGACGGCCAAGGACACCTCGTTTTCCACCTTGGATGGCGTAAGCGCGGTGCGTTGAGCGGGCTCTGAGTGTGCGGGCGAGTGCCGATCGTTCCCACGCTCTGCGTGGGAATGCCGCCAAGGACGCTCTGCGTCCACGTGGTGACGCGGAGCGTCACGGGATGCGTGCCCACGCAGAGCGTTGGAACGATCAATGTAGCTCGCGCCACATGTGGATCTTGTCGAAGTATTCGACGCCTACCCGCACGGCCAGTGGCTCCAGGCCGTACTGAATGAAACCGCAGCGCTGGTAGAGCGCAAAGGCCGCGTCATTGCCGGCGGTGACGGTCAGCTGGATCAGTTTGAGGCGCGGGTGGCGGCGGGCTTCTTCCAGTGCGGCTTGCACCAGCTGCCGCCCCAGCCCTTGCTGTTGATAAGCCTCGGTCACGTACATGCCGAACAAGGTCACCTTGTGCCGCGCCTTTTCGCGAGGCTCGTAGGCCAGGCCAACGATGCCGGCCAGTCGCTCCCCATCAAAGCCGCCCAACAGGCAATCCAGCGGGCTGTCGAGACGCTTTTCCCACCAGCTCAATGGCATCGAGGCGCGCTCCGCGACACTGGACGTGAACGCTTGCGGGTACGCGCCATAGGCCTCGAGCATCAATGCCCGATAGGCTTGCGCATCGTCGGCGTCCAGCGGGCGAATCATCATGCGGTAGCCAGCGAATCACGATAGAACGGCAGGATCAAATCGCGCGTCAAGGGCGCCAGATGCAAGTCACCTTCGCCCATGGGATCGATCCAGCACACCTCTTCAATCTCTGCTGCAGGGGTGACGGCGACGTCGACCTGCACCTTGAACAACTCCGCCTCTACGGTAAAACCCGGTTCGTTGGCCGCCGGTGCCGAGAACTGGCCAAGATAGACGGCTTGGCTCGGATCAACGCGCAGGTTCAGCTCCTCGTGCAACTCACGGACGAGCGCGTCGGCGGGTTGCTCGCCGGCGTCGATTTTGCCGCCCGGTTGCATGAAAGCCAGGGTATTGCGCTTGCGCACAAGCAGGGTTTGACCGTCGCCACGGACCAACAGCGCGGCTGCAATGCGGATAGTCTTGGACATGGAAAGCCCTCTCTCGGATTGAAAAGCGGCCAAGGATCCCACGCGCATTCTGCACACGCAACTCGCGAGTGCAGGGCGATTTTTTCCGACATACATACACCGCAGGGTCCAGTTTCGGCCACCCTAAACTCGCAAACTCATATTCAGCAGGGCTCGCTGCACCTCGGTGCGCCGCGCTCTTTTATAAGAGTTTACTCATGCACAATTCATTGCCTACCCTCAAAGAATCATCCACTGACGAACCGCAACCGCTGCCGGCCGACAGCACGTCAACCCCTACCGTGCAACCGATGACGCTTGCGGTCGTGCCGCCGGCTTCACTTTCTGCCGAAGAACAACTGGCTTACCTCACCCGTGAACTCGACAAACTCAATGCACAGACCTCTGAGCTGGTAAGGCGACAGCCGAGTGTCGGCCGCGTGTACCAGCAGCAATTGGCCGAGATGTTTCCCGATGCACATCTGCCCATCAATCCCAACCAGATTTTTTATAGCCGCTATCGCGAAGACCAGGAAGGACAAAAGCACCTGCTGTCCTGCGAACCACTGGGCTCGCTGCTGGCCACCTTACGCGCGCCTGGCGCAGAGTCTTATCTGACCCAGGAGAGCGGCGCCTTCTACCGCGAATGCAACACCCTGGACACCGATAAAATCCTCTCTGCCAATGCCTCGACGACAACCCTGGCCGCCAGGCTGGAAATAGCCATCACGTTGAGCCTGAATACATTCTGGGGGGCTGGCGAGCCCTCCCAACCCAACACGGAGGAGCAATTGGTCGCGCTGCGACGACAAGTGCTGGCCCATCAACTGGCATTGCGCTCGGTGGACGGCACGTTGTCGGCGCATGCACGGACGCTGGCGCAGAACGTGCTCAAGTACCCAAGTGCTGCGGCACGTGAACAGGTGTTTACCGTCGACAACAGGCCCACGGTGTACCGACTGGCCCTGGAGAATGGCAGTGAATTCGCCGGCGCATTCATTCTGACCCCCACGGGCACGACGCCTCTGACGGGCAAAGTGATGCTCTATAGCCCAAGCGAGGAGTTTGAGGAGTTTGAAAACCTGGCGCGTTTGAATGACACCGTCGCAGCCCGCATACAAGACGGCGCAGCGCCAGGCAAGCTGTTGATCGCAAGCCTGCCGACAGCCGCTCGTACCGCGCTAAGCGGCTTGCCCGTACTGACGACGGCCCCGTCCCAGATAGACGCTGACGTGATTGCTGACAGTGTCCGCGCATTGCGAGTCAGGCAACATTTCTCCGTTCGCGAAGCCTTGCGCAGGGAGACGTTGCCCTCCACAGGCGAGCTCGACCTGGCCGCAGACCTGACGCCACAGTGGGATGTCGCTAATGCTTTTATGGTGCGCAATCTACGCCTGTTGACGGCCGAACCCGCATGGTTGAAAACCGCCGGCGAGCAAGACCAGGCTCGGTACAGGCAACTGGAACAAGAACTGATCGACAGCAATGAGGAACTCACACCTCATCTTGAGAGAATCTTGACACTGGAGGCGTTCTCCCAACAGGAGACCGACAAGGTGCTGAAAAAACAGAAACCTGTGTATGCCAACGTTGATATTGACCCTTATAGAAGCCTGGTTCATCTGCGCGTCACAACGTCCTCCCGGTCGGCCGAGATGACGGGGTATCGTAACGAGGAAGCCACCATTGTCTACATCAGCGAAGACCGCAAGATCAATATCCCGCAGTGCCTGCCAGGCAAAAAACTGATGTGGGGCACCTGGCGTACCCAAACCGTGGTGGATCTGCGCACACTGGGAAGTTATACCCAACGTAATGTCGACCCATGGTCGGTGCATGGCATACATAGAACGATCAGTGCCACCGCCAACATTATTGACACAGCCGGCAACCCTCACGGAAAACTTGGCAACGATGATTTGCGCGCACTCGCAACAGAAGCTGACATTGGCCAAAAATACGATACGTATCTGCGGTCAACCTTCTCGCTGAGCAGCGGGACAAGCAGCTTCGCTACAGTCTGGCAGCGCGCCAACGCGGCAAAAATGAATAAGGACGCGCTTGAGAACCGTCTCAACCCTGACGCAGCCAAACTGTTTACGTTCCAGACGCCAGGCAGTGGGTTTGACTGGATAAAAGCTGTCACTGAACACCCTGATTCAACCACCCGCCCCCGAGTCAGCGAATTCGAGATAGAGGTCAACCTGCTGGTATTGGGCGCCGCGCAAGAGAGGGGCCAAGGCGGGCAGGTCATGCATCGTGTCCTGGTCATTCATCGAAAAGGCACCAAGCCTGACGGGGTCAGTGTGCTGTATACCCCGGATGCACCAGATGGCGTTGCCTTCCGGGAGCTGACCAAGGGGCTGGTGGAGCTGGACACGCTGAAAGCAAAACCGGAATGGCAGGCCTATTTCACTTCCCAGATGGCCACTAAGGATACGAAAGAGATCACACGGATCTTCAACGATACGCGCAGTGTGTACCGCTATACCTTGACGCCGATAACCGGCAATTTCCACGCATACCTGTATTCGGCGCAACTGGGTTTTCAACTCGCGCACGCCGACTACCGTTCACGGAGCAATGCGCAAATTTTCCGCGAATCGGCAGTAAACGCCTTTATGTTCGGGGTGGAAACCGCCGATTTTCTGCTCGGGTTGATACCCGGCAAAACCGCCCTGTCGTTTTTGCGCCGAGCTATCAACCGCGGATTAGGCGTGGCCAAGCAGCTGGGGCGGCGCATTCCGGGGCTGGCCAGTAAAGTCGGTACGGACAGGAGCACCGCCATTGTACTGACGGGTGCCTCCCTCCGCCCGTTGGAACCCGCCTGGGTCAATGTGATGCCGTATCGGTTGCCTGAGCAAATAGAGCCGTTCTTTGACGTAGTGGAGTTTGCCAACACCCACCGATACAGACTGTCGCGCCAGTCGGGCCGCGCACCGTGTTTTTTTGATAAACACAATAACCAGTTCATCGCGATGCGCGACCCAACAGGCCGCTATCACCTGTATCAGTCCTATGTAGAAGACGGCGCACGCTATGTAAAAGACCCGGCAGGTCACCACGTGGACTTTATGGTCGTACCGGGAGACGCAAAGAGCTGGAAGCCCCGTTTCGAACGAGACGCTGTGGGCGGAGGTTCCGTTCTGGGTGCCCTGCGTCCTCTCACCCCTGAACAGCAAGTGGATGCGGACCTGATCGCGGCGATGCGGCTTTTTGCAACAGAAGGGGAAATGCGGGATTTCGTGCGCGTCATAGAACAAACCGACGCTTCCCTGAAGCTCGATTTGATCACTCGCGCCCGACAACAGCTTGGCACCCTGGATGAAGATGAATTTCGCCGCTGGATGTCGAACTCGAAAAGCTTGAGCCGAGCCAATCAAGAGAGATTACGTAGTTCCCTGTTAAACCTGCGGCTCGAACTGGCCACCGTTGAACATATACACCTGTCGACACAACATTTTGCGCAACCCCTGTCTGCGCGGGACAAGGAAGAACTGTTTAAAAAAGTCAAAAGGCTCATTGGCAAAAACGAGAACCTCGACAAACAAATCAGAACATCGATTGCCGTTGCCGACCCCGATACTGGCGCACAATTTGTCGGGTACGCCATCACCCACAAACACCAGCATGCGATGGATAAATTCGCAGCAAAATATGAACTTTATACTTGGCGGGATGCTGCACTGAAAGTGTTTGCATACAAGCCCGAACACCTCGTACGTATTAATCAACTCGCCTCAGATCTGGGAATTACACGCCAGGAGGCGATACGTCGATTCTTACTGCTGCCTGAGACAAAAAGCACCCTGGATGCCTTCATGACGGAGACCTTCAAGGCCAAACTCGCCAAGCTTAAAGTCACCTCCTTTTCAGAGGATTTCAAAAAATCCGGTATTCCCTATATCGCCCTATCCCGAGGCCAGCATGGGGCAGATACTGGCGTAGCGATGGTAGACAGTAGAGATGTCACAGCATTCGAAAAAGCCCTGCCCAAGTTTGCAACGCCTCTGGAGTTTGAAGTCCCCCGCGTTCAAACCCATAGAGTTGAAAGGCCAGCGCCGGCGCTGCCTGTCGGGCCGGAAGTCGTGCCCACTCGCGATCCGCACATCAACATCGTGAAGCTGGATGAACTGGCGCAAACCCAGAAAAAACTCCTGCCCACCCCCGCCACCGCCAAACTTGAGGAGATCACCCAGGATATCCAAGCCGGTCGCCTCAGCCGCAAGCGAATAGGCAACTTCACCTATGTCGATCTCCCCCAGGTGCAGCCCGGCACAGGCCGTGGTCTTTGGCGCGTGGCAATTGAACAAAACGGCAAAGAAGGTGGCAAAGATGTCTACATCATCAGGGGTATCTTTGATTACCACGCCAGCAAGCACGTAGCCTGGGGCGTATAACTACAGGAGGGGCGGCACCTCGTCCGGCGCCCTGATAAACACACTGTACTTGGCGCCCTCCATCGCCTCGAACGCGATCAGCTTGTCCACCAGCGGCAGGTTCAGCACCTTGCCGGCATTGAGCAATAACATGCCGTTGTCGGCATTGAGGTTGCGCGCCAGCACCATGCCGGCTTCCAGCTCACGGGTGGAGAGGACTTTTACCGTCGGATCACCCAGGGTCACATCGCTGAGGAAGGTCGCGCAGGCTTGCACGAAATCTTCCACCAACGCCGGGTCATACAGGCGCCCGGCGTACTTGCGGATATACAGCAGCGCCTCGTCGCTGTTGAGGTGCCGCTCCAGGATCAGGCCTTTCTGCAATTCGATAAAGTCCACCGCCAGCTTCAGCAGCCGTGAACCGGGCGGGATCGCATCGCCCTTGAGGTGGTCGGGAAACCCCGCGCCGTCCCAACGTTCCTGGTGATGACGAATGATCCGCGCCGCGTCCTTCATCGGCTCAAGGGTCATCAGCAGCGACTCGCTCTGCCCCGGATACTCACGGTACAAGCCGCGGTCGGTGCTGTGCAGTTTGTCCGACGGTGCAACCATCATGCTGTCCGTCCAGCTCAACTTGCCGATGTTGTACAACGCGGCGGCCATGGTCAGGTCACGGGTGCTGGATTCGTCCATGGACTGGGCGGCGCAATACACGCGGATCAACTCGATCAACGCACGGTTGGTCTGTTTGTCCTTGGGCAAGCGCAGGTTGGCCAGCAGCGAAAACACTTCCGTGCCGGTCACATAGCTGCGCTTGAGCTCGTCGTAGGCCAGGTCGAGCATGTCGGCGGTTTGTTGCAACTCGGCGGTACGCGCCGCCACGCGTTTTTCCAGGGTAGCGTTGAGCAGCTTGAGCTGTTCGGTCTGATCTCGGGCCAGGCGTTCAAGCCGTTGGTGCTCGAGGGTTTGCTGCAACACCAACTGCAACTCCTCGTCATTCCAGGGTTTGCCGATGTAGCGGTGGATCTGCCCGTCGTTGATCGCCTTGATGATGGTGGTGAGGTCGGCGTAGCCGGTGAGCAGGATGCGGCTGGTGGCAGGATACAGGCGGTGGACCTCGGCCAGCAGCGTGGCGCCGTCCATGCCGGGCATGCGCGCATCGCTCATCACCAGATCGATGGGCCGGGTCGCCATGATCTCCAGCGCCTGGGCGCCGCTGGTGGCCAAAACCACCTCATAGGGCTGGCCGCGCAACAGGCGGCGCAGGCTGTTAAGGATCGACTCTTCATCGTCGACCAGCAAAACAGCGGACTTCGTAGCGAGTGGTTCATCCATGGCGACTCTGCCTTCAAATTAAACGAAGCTAGGCTAAATTGAATCCGTGTAGCACCAAAACGATGTTGATTTGACGCCAACTGGCCGTCGATATCAAGGGAACTCGACTATGCTGCAGTGCATGCTCGCGCCCCGTTCAGTTGTGGAACCAGGGAAGGAATTGTCATGCCATCAAGCCTTTTGCACGTGCCGAGTGCGCCATGAAGACGGAATCGGGCCGGGCCAACCGGCGCATCCTGATCGTCGACGACACCGCTTCGATCCACCAGGATTTTCGCAAGATCCTCTGTGTCGACGAGCACGGCGAGCCCTCCCTCGACACCCTGGAGTCCACCCTGTTTGGTACCACTGCACCGGTGCGCCAGGCGTTTGACCTGGACTCGGCCTACCAGGGCCAGGAAGCCTTGGCGCTGGTCAAAAAAGCCCTCGACGCCCACTCGCCGTACGCAATGGTGTTTATCGACATGCGCATGCCCCCTGGCTGGGACGGCCTGCACACCATCGAACAGTTGTGGGAGGCGGACCCCAACCTGCAAATCGCGCTCTGCACGGCCTATTCCGACTACTCCTTCGAGGCAATCGAAGCGCGCCTGAAATACAACGACCAACTGCTGATCCTGAAAAAGCCCTTCGACCACCTGGAAATCCGCCAGATGGCCAGCGCCCTGACCTGGAAATGGCAACTGGCCCAGGACGCGGCCCTCAAAGTGATCAGCCTGGAGCGCACCATCGAGGAACGCGTGCAGGAGCTGCTCAAGGTCTCGCACTTATTGCAATACGACGCCCTGACGGAGTTACCCAACAGCACGTTGCTGGGCGACCGCCTGACCCAGGCGATCGCCTTGGGCCGCAGGCACGACACGCAACTGGCGGTGATGTTTCTGGGGCTCGACCGCTTCAAGCGCATCAACAACGCCCTGGGCTATCCGGCCGGCGACGAGGTGCTTGCGCAGGTGAGCCTGAGCCTGGTGGCGGCGATACGGGCCTCGGACTCGGTGTTTCGTTATGGCTCTGACGAGTTCGTGGTGCTGCTTAACGATATCCAGCATCCCCAGCAAACCCAGCACATTGCGCAAAAAGTACTCAATGCTGTCAGCGCGACTCGCCATGTCGCGGGGCATGACCTGAGTGTGAGCGCCAGCCTGGGCATCAGTATTTACCCCGATGACAGCGACAATGCCGTGGGTTTGCTCAAGCACGCTGAAACCGCGATGCGCACCAGCAAAGAACGCGGCCCGGGGGATTTCAGCTTTTACACCGAAGACATGAACCTGCGCGCCCAGCATCAGCAAAACCTGGAAAGCGCGATCCGCCAGGCGCTGGACCGCGATGAATTTGTGCTGCATTACCAACCCAAGCTGGCGCTGGAGTCCGGGCGCATCGTCGGTGCGGAAGCGCTGACCCGCTGGTTTCGACCGCAGTCGGGTTGGGTCAGCCCGGCGGAGTTCATTCCGGTCGCCGAAGACAGCGGCCTGATCGTGCGCCTGACTCAGTGGGTCCTGCGCCAAGCCTGCACACAAGCCCAAGCCTGGCGTGAGATGGGCCTGGCGCCCCTGCGCATGTCGGTGAACATCTCGGCGATCGACTTTCGCCAACGGGACTTCGTCGACAACCTGGCCGCCATCCTGAAAGAAACAGGCCTGCCGCCCACCCAACTGGAACTGGAAATCACCGAAAGCGTGCTGATGCAGAACGTCGACGAAACCGTGGAGACCCTGCAAAAGATCAAGGCCATGGGCATCCGCCTGGCCCTGGACGATTTCGGCACCGGCTACTCCAGCCTCAGCTACCTGCGGCGCTTTCCCATCGACGTGCTGAAGATCGACCAATCCTTCGTGCGCGGCCTGCGCATCAATAGCCAGGACGAACAACTGATCAGCGCTATCATCGGCATGGGCAAGAGCCTGGAGCTGAACATCATTGCCGAAGGTGTGGAAACCGTCGACCAATTGAATTTCCTCAAAGCCCAGCGGTGTGAGGAGGGCCAGGGCTTTCTGTTCAGCAAGGCGCTGCCTTCGAAAGATTTTGTGCAGCTGCTGCAAACGGATAGCGCGACACTGATGCCGGATCAATAAAATAAATAGCCCTGGGCCTGCAAGGAGTGCTCGCTTGAGCAATGTCGTAAACCACCGTTCCGGCCTGATGTTCGCGTTATGCCTGGGCACTGCATCGCTGTCAGCCGCGCCGCTGGACGAAGCGCTCAAGCCCTTGCCGGCGATTCCAGTACTGGACCCGGCCAAGGTTGAGTTGGGTCGCCAGTTGTTCAATGAGCCGCGCTTGTCGGTCAACAACACCTTGTCCTGCGCGAGCTGTCACCAACTGACCAGCGGCGGCGCCGACAACAAGCCATTCTCCATTGGCTTTGACGGCAAACCGGTGCAGATCAATACCCCTTCCGTATTCAACGCCAGCCTGAACTTCAAACAGTTCTGGAACGGTCGGGTGGACACGCTGCAGGCCCAGGTCGAGCAGGTGGTGATCAGCCCGGTGGAAATGGGCAGCGACTGGAATACCGTGGTGCGCAACCTGTCCGCCCTGCCCGCCTACCAGAACGCGTTCAAACAGGCCTATCCCGATGGCGTCACCGCTTCCAATGTGCAAAACGCCCTGGCCACCTACGAGCGTACGCTGCTGACACCCAATTCGCGGTTTGACCAATACTTGCTGGGCAACACCGATATCCTGACCCGCCAGGAAAAATACGGCTACCAACGCTTCAAGGATTACGGCTGCATTGCCTGTCACCAGGGCGTGAACATTGGCGGCAATATGTTCCAGAAATTCGGCGTGATGGGCGATTACTTCAAGGCCCGCGGCAACCCGCTGGAATCGGACCTGGGGCGCTACCTGCTGACCCAGGATGAGGAAGACCGCCATGTGTTCAAGGTGCCCAGCCTGCGCAATGTGGCCGTCACAGCGCCGTACTTCCACGACGCCTCGGCCAAGACCCTTGAAGAGGCGGTTGACGTGATGTTCAAGTACCAGTTGGGGCGCAACCCGTCCCAGGAAGACAAGGACCTGATTATCCAGTTTCTCAAGACCCTGACCGGCGAATGGGCGGGCAAGCCGTTATGAGACCCTTGTCACGCCGACGCACCAGCCAAATCCTGCTAGGCCTCATCACCCTGTTCCTGGCCTCCACCCTGGTGTTTTTGTACCTCAAGTCTTCACGCGACCAGACAGCCACTTATACCCAGTCGCGCGACTTGATCCGCCAACTCCAGCAGCTCAATGCTCAGTGGGACAGCGAAGTACTCAAGGCCCGCATCGCGATCACCCACAACTACGACCCACTGGTCACACCGCTGACCGAGATGACCCGTATCGGGGCTGAACTGGAAAGCCGCGACACCTACCACAGCGCTGCCGACCTGCCCGGTTGGCAAGCCAGCCATGCGGCGTATCTGACGGCCATCGAGGAAAAAGCCCGGCTCGTCGACCAGTTCAAATCCCACAACGCAGTGCTGCGTAACTCATTGGCTTTTTTGCCGACGGCCGAAGACGACATCCAGGCCCAATTCAACAGCATGACCGACGAAGGCCGCCTGCAACTGCAAAGCGTGGCCACCGACACTTACGACCTGCTGCTCAGCAGCCTGGAGTTCGCCCAAGTCACCAGCGACGAACGTGCCGCCGATATCCTGGTGGGCCTGGGCAAGCTGGCCATCAACCAACAGAGCCTGCCCAGCGAGTTCCAGGCACCGGTGGAGATCCTCAGCAATCATATTTCGCTGATCCTGCGCGAACAGCCACTGGTCAACAGCCTGCTCGAGCGGATTGCCGCCGTGCCGGTGGCCGAACACCTCGATGACCTGACCACTCACCTCAATCAGGACCAGCAGGCTACGGACCTCATCGATCATCAGTACCATCGCTACCTGCTGATCTTCTCGACCTTGCTGGTGGTAATGCTGCTCTACCTGGCGGTGCGCCTGTTGCGTAGCTTCGCCGAGATCAATCGCGTCAACCGCGCGTTGCAGGCCGCCAACGAAACCCTGGAGCAACGGGTGGAGCGGCGCACGCAACAGCTCAAGGATGCCCAGAGCGAGCTGATGAACAGCGCCCGCCAGGCCGGCATGGCGGAGATCGCCACCAACGTGCTGCACAACGTCGGTAACGTGCTCAACAGTGTGAACATCTCTGCCGACCTGGTCAGCCGCAAGCTGCGCAGCAGCAAGGCACTCGGCCTGGGCAAGGCCATGCAACTGATCAACGCTCACCAAGGCGACCTGGGCACCTTCCTTACCGAGGATGAAAAGGGCAAGTTGCTGCCGGGCTATCTGAACCAGTTGGTCGAAGCGATTGCCATCGAACAGCAAGGCATGAGCGATGAGCTGGCGCAGTTGAGCAAAAGCGTGGACCACATCAAGGACATCGTCTCAACCCAGCAATCCTATGCGGGTGCGTCTACCTTGCTGGAGCCGGTCAATATCAGCGCCTTGATGGACGACGCCCTGCGCATGAACGCCGGCGCGCTGAGCCGTCACCATGTCACTGTTGTGAAGGCGTACGCCCCGGTGCCGGAGATCTTGGCGGACAAGCACAGGTTATTGCTGATCATGGTCAACCTGATCAGCAACGCCAAATACGCCATGGACAAACTGTCTGAGCGGCCACGGCAAATCACCCTGGCGGTGGAATCGGTAGGCGACGAGACCCTGAAGATCAGTGTGAAGGACGATGGCGAAGGCATACCGCCCGAGAACATGGCACGCATCTTCACCCACGGTTTTACCACCCGCAAGGAGGGCCACGGTTTCGGCCTGCACAGCTGCGCCCTGGCCGCCGTGGAAATGAACGGCCAGCTCAGCGCCCACAGCGACGGGCCGGGCCTTGGCGCCGTCTTCACCTTGACCATCCCCATGACACTTGCCGGAAGCAGCTCATGAACCAACCTCCCAACCGGCGCATCCTGCTGATCGATGACACACCGTCCATCCATGAGGATTTTCGCAAGATCCTGATGCCCGACGAAGCCTCAACCGAAGCGCTGGATGAAATGGAGTCGGCGTTGTTCGGCGACACCGCCAAACCTCAAGCCCAGGCATTCGAACTGCACGGCGCGTATGGCGGCGAGGAAGGCCTGGGCTTGCTGACCAGCGCCATGGCGCAACAGCGCCCCTATGCCTTGGCCTTCGTTGACATGCGCATGCCCCAGGGCTGGGACGGCGCCAAGACCATTGAAGAACTGTGGAAAGTCGCCCCCGACCTGCAAGTGGTGGTGTGCACCGCCTACTCGGACTATTCCTGGGATGACCTGTTGTTTCGCCTGCACGCCCACGACCGCCTGCTGATCCTGAAAAAGCCGTTCGACAACATTGAAGTCCAGCAAATGGCCAACACCCTGGCCAACAAATGGGACATGGCGCGCCGCGCTTCCCTGCAAACCTCGCAGCTGGAGCGGTTGGTGGAAGAGCGCACCCAAGCGCTGCAACTGGAAATTGAAGAGCGCAAGCACCTGGAAAGCCAACTGGTGCAGTCGGAAAAACTCGCCTCGCTGGGGCAACTCGCGGCCGGCGTCGCCCATGAGATCAACAACCCCGTGGGCTTTATTTCCTCCAACCTCAGCACCCTCGACAGTTACTTCAAGCAGCTGCAACAGATGCTCGATGCCTACCAGCGCAGCGAAGCGCACATCGGGGCGCCAGAACATCGCGAACCGCTCACGGCATTGCGCAACGAGCTGGACCTGGATTTTCTCAAGGACGACATTCCGATCCTGATCCGCGAATCCAAGGACGGCATCGGCCGTGTGGTGCAGATCGTCAAGGACCTGAAGAACTTTTCACGGGTGGATAACGACCAGACCTGGCAATTCGCGAACCTGCAGCAAGGCATCGATTCGACGCTGAACATCGTCGCCAGCGAACTCAAGTACAAGGCCGATGTGGTCAAGCACTACACGCCGCTGCCAGAAATCGAGTGCCTGGCTTCGCAACTCAACCAGGTGGTGATGAATCTGGTGATCAACGCCGCACAAGCCATGGGCCCTGAGCGCGGCACCATCACCATCAGCAACGGGGTGGACGGCGAGAACGTGTGGCTGGAAGTCGCAGACAACGGCTGTGGGATTGCCCCCGACACCGTGCAGAAGATTTTCGACCCGTTCTTCACCACCAAGCCTGTGGGCGAAGGTACCGGGCTGGGTTTGTCGTTGTCTTACGGGATCGTCAAGAAACACCGTGGCGATATCAGCGTCAGCAGTGAGGTGGGCAAGGGTACGAAGTTTCGGGTAGTACTGCCGATTCGGCAGACGGCGGCGTAGGCACGCCGCCGAATCATGCTCATGCGTCAGCTTTTTTCGGGCTCGACCCAAACGATGCAAAACGCTTGTTGAACCCGGCAATCCGGCCTTCGGCCTGGGTCTTGCGCTGCTGGCCGGTGTAGACCGGGTGCGAGGCGCTGGAGACGTCCAGGGGGATGTAGGGATAGGTGTTGCCGTCGCTGTGTTTCTGGGTGCGATCACTGTCGGCGGTGGAACCGATGAGGAAGAACACATCGGCGGCGGTGTCGTGGAACAGCACGGTGCGGTAGTCGGGGTGGATACCAGCTTTCATGAGGCCTCCGGGGCGTCTGGGTGCGGTTGATTTGTTATACAGTAACACAACACCGAGCGTCCAAACGAGAACCTCTTGCAATAAAGGTAGAGCGCGAGGAGCTATGGGGCCTTCTGGAAATCCGTTTCCTGGGACGTCCAACCATTAAAAACCAAACTGGCTTAACTGCTGATCTTATCCAGTGCTGACTGGGCCTCATTCGGCTTGGCTTCGTTGTTCTTCACGGCATTGATATACCCTTTAACGACGCCGACAAGATTTCCTCTCGTAGCGCTGGCGAGCGCTTCATCGAAACCATCAGCCCGAGTTTTGTCAAAACCCGCCTTCGCCCCTTTGATAGCTCCGATCACTCCCGGTTCCGAATCGCCAATACCTAGAAGAATGTTGCTGAGTCCAGGGATAAACCGGGTTCTCTTTCCAGCCTCGCCGGCAGCCCATTGCACGTTATCTTTGTTGGTGCCGTCCTTCCTGACATGGGTGTCGCTGGTACTATCCAGACGGTGATGCTCACGCAAGGCTAAATAACCCTGCTCCGTAAAGTCTTTCCACATGCCTGCAGGTGTACCGTGCCGAGCGTCGCCGCTACGGGTAATGCCTTCAAGGTCGCCATTTCCGTGCGCCTTGCCTCGGTGTTCGCCGTCAGCCGATAAGGACGTATCGATATAGTTGAGCACCCGCGCGGCGTTGAAGGCTGCATCAGCCCGTGCGTCCGGGTCTTTGTTGTTGCTCGTCCAATCTCCAAGAAGTTTGTAAGCCAATGAGCGATTGATATCTTTTTGATGACCCAGTTTTTTGAGGATCGGATTATCGTTGATGATTTGTTCGGCGGTGCGGTTATCACCCGGTGGGCGGCCTGTGGCGATCTCCGGCTTTCGGCTCACATCCTGCTCGGGTTTTTCGATGCCTTCAATGCGTTTGTGTTCTTGGGCGACTTGCTCCCGTAGCGGGCCGGTTAACTGGCTTTTATTCCAATCGTGGCTGGAGGGGGCAGAATTCCAGACATTGGAAAAAACATTCGCTACCGCTATCGATGTCGTCATAGGTAAGTCACTCGTTTTGGTCGTTATAAACTCCCTCTTGATAAAGTGTCCTTACTTCACCGCGCCCGGTCACAACCAGACACTCAATGAATGGTGACGGGGCAGCAATACGTTCCTGATCAAGCTGATAGTTTTTTTGTCGGTACAAATACGCAGAGGCTCAAATAGCTGACTGGACGATCAATCCTTGTCCGTGCTTTGTCGACAGGTGCAGAATGGTTAATCGACCTGAAGAGTCCGAACCCAAGGAAACCGTATGAGCCTGTCCTTGTTAAGCCGCTACGCCTTCTTTGCTGTGTGCGTCATTTTCACCCTCGCCAGCCTCCCCTTTATCGAACATGAATGGCTGTGGCCGATCACGCTGGTCACCGGCGTACTCAGCCTGATCGGCATTGTCGACCTGCTGCAAAGCCCCCATGCGGTGCGTCGCAACTATCCGATCCTGGGCAATATCCGTTACCTGGTAGAAACCATCCGCCCGGAAATCCGCCAGTACCTACTGGAGTCTGACAGCGACGCCCTGCCCTTCTCCCGCGCCCAGCGCTCGCTGGTGTATTCGCGCGCCAAGAACGAAACGGCAGACAAACCCTTCGGCACCCTGATCGACGTGTACCAGTCAGGCTTCGAATTTATCGGCCACTCCATGCGCCCTGCGCCACTGAGCGACCCCAGCAGTTTTCGCGTGATGGTCGGCGGCCCGCAGTGCACACAGCCGTACTCGGCGTCGGTGTTCAATATCTCGGCCATGAGCTTCGGCTCATTGAGCGCCAACGCGATCCGGGCACTCAACCACGGCGCCAAGCTCGGCAACTTTGCCCACGATACCGGCGAAGGCAGCATCAGCCCCTATCACCGAGAAAACGGCGGCGACCTTACCTGGGAACTGGGCAGCGGTTACTTCGGCTGCCGCACCAGCGACGGCCGTTTCGACCCCGAACGCTTCGCCGTGCAGGCCCAGAACCCGCAAGTGCGCATGATCGAAATCAAGATGAGCCAAGGGGCCAAGCCCGGCCATGGCGGGATTTTGCCCAAGCACAAGGTCACCCAGGAAATCGCCGACACCCGCGGCATCATGATGGGTGAAGACTGCATTTCGCCGTCGCGTCACAGCGCGTTTTCCACGCCGATCGAGCTGATGCAGTTCATCGCTCAGTTGCGCGAACTGTCCGGCGGCAAACCCGTGGGCTTCAAGTTCTGCCTGGGCCATCCGTGGGAATTCATGGGCATCGCCAAGGCCATGCTCGAAACCGGCATCCTTCCGGACTTTATCGTGGTGGACGGCAAGGAAGGCGGTACCGGTGCCGCGCCGGTGGAATTCACCGACCATATCGGCGTGCCGCTGCGCGAAGGCCTGCTGTTCGTGCATAACACCCTGGTGGGCCTGAACCTGCGCGACAAGATCAAGCTCGGCGCCAGCGGCAAGATTGTCAGCGCGTTCGACATCGCCAGCGTCCTGGCCATCGGCGCCGACTGGGCCAACTCGGCGCGTGGTTTCATGTTCGCCATTGGCTGCATTCAGTCGCAGTCATGCCACACCAACAAATGCCCGACTGGCGTCGCCACCCAAGACCCGCTGCGCCAACGCGCGCTGGTGGTGCCGGACAAGGCCCAGCGCGTGTTCAACTTCCACCGCAACACGCTGCACGCCCTGGCAGAAATGCTCGCCGCCGCCGGGCTGGAGCATCCGTCGCAGTTGTCGGCCAAGCATTTGGTACGTCGGATGTCGGCGACGGAGATCAAGCTGTTCTCCCAGTTGCATGTGTTCCTCAAGCCTGGGGAGTTGCTCACCGGTGAAGTGAATGGCGAGTTCTATTCGCGCATGTGGCAGATGGCGCGGGCGGACAGTTTCGAGCCTCATGAAACCGCAGCAGCCTGAAGGACGCCTGCCATGCTGAAAGTCATCGCTGAGGACTTCATCAAGCCCGAACACCTGGAAACCGTGCGCCCCTGGTACGCTGAACTGGTGGAAAAAACCCGCCAGGAACCGCTGTGCATCGCCTACGATTTGTTCATCGATCAAAAAGACCCTGGGCACTTCATTTTTATCGAGCAATGGCCAGATCAAGCGGCGCTGGATGCGCACTGCCAGACCGAGCACTTCACCCGGTTGGTGCCCCAGATCAATGAGCATCAAGCCAAGCCGTGCCGGGTCTTGTTGATGGACACTTTCTGACAAGACCCACCGCCTGCTGAACCGGACCACCGACGGCATCGTTGAAAACAAGGAGATTCACATGCCGTTACTGGACTTCGCCGCAATCGCCGCGCAACTGCCCGACAGTTGGACATCCACACGCCTGGGCCAGGTTGGCCCGGCGCGGATCAAAGTACTGCGCATGGATGAACAGACGTACGAGGAAGAAACCCACGACTACAACGAAGGGTTGTTGGTGATCAGTGGGTACTTGCACCTGCGCATCGGTGATCAAGCCATCAGGGTGGACGCCGGCCAGATGTACCTAGTGGAAGCCGGCACTGCCCACGGTGTGCTCGCCGGCAGCCAGGGCACCCTGGTGATCATTGATCTCTAGAGACATTCAGTAATACCCAGCCTTTGCAATTGCTTACAAATACCGCCAACCTCCGCCCGCCCGACGTGCGGCGACGCCCGCGCTCACCTATCGTCATTAAACAACTTGTTCAAGAGCCCGCTGCCATGCTGAACGGACGCGACCCGCGCATCGACTTTTTTCGGGGCCTGGCGTTGATCTTCATTTTCTGGGATCACGTGCCTCACAACCCCCTCGCCAACATCACCGTGCAGAACTTCGGGTTCAGTGACGCCGCGGAAATCTTCGTGTTCCTGGCCGGCTACGCAGCCGTGCTGGCCTACGGCAAGATTCTGCAGCGCGAGGGCTATCTCTTCGCCTGCCTGAAAATCCTGCGTCGGGTGTGGACACTCTACGTGGCGCATATTTTCCTGTTGGCGCTGTTGATGGGCATCGTGATTTTCGCCAACAGCCATATCGAGACTCGCGACCTGGTGCAGGAAATGGGCCTGGGGTATTTTCTCAGCGATACCCAACAGGCCTTGATGGATGAGTTGCTGCTGCGCTTCAAGCCCAACCTCACCGACCCGTTGCCGTTGTACATCGTGCTGATTCTGAGCCTGCCGCTCACCCTGCCACTGCTGGTGTATGTGCCCAACGTGATGGTGGCGATCTCGGTGGCGGTGTACCTGCTGGCGCCCTGGCAGGGCTGGAATTTGCCCGCGAGCAACGGCGGAGTGTGGTACTTCAACCCCATCACCTGGCAATGCTTGTTCATCCTCGGCGGCGCAGCCGCGTTGCGCTCACCCAGCCGCGCCGAAGCGCGGCCGTTGCTGCGCCAACCCTTGTTCGTGGCCGCTGCGCTCTACGTGTTGGTGACCTGTGTGATCACCTTGTCTTGGCGCTGGCCCGAGGTGCATGACGCCTGGATGCCACGCGTGATTGGCGAATGGCTGTACCCCATCAGCAAGACCGACCTGTCGCCGGTGCGCCTGCTGCACTTCCTGGCCCTGGCCTACGTCACCGCCAAATTGCTCCCCGACGTCGGCTGGACGCAGCAGTGGCTGGCCCTGCAATTGGCGAGGATGGGGCGTTACTCCCTGGAAGTGTTTTGCCTGGGCGTGGTGCTGGCGCCACTGGCCGACATGCTCAATGCCATGGCCGGCGACAGCCTGGCGATCAAGTTATCCACGGCCTTGGCGGGCGCTGTGTTGATGGGCTTATTGGCGGCATGGCTGGACCTGAACAAGCGCCTGGACCAACGCTACGCCAGCCGCGCCGTCGTCACGACTACATAGTTAGCGACGCCGCCGGACACCAGGATGGCAACTGAACCACCGCTTTCGCAGGCAAGCCAGCTCCCACATTGGTCGTGTATTGCCCACAGGATCAACGCCCGGCACAGATCCCCTGTGGGAGCGGGCTTGCCCGCGAAAGCGGAGTGTCAGTCACTGACTTTTTAACTGCACCACCGCTATCGCAGGCAAGCCAGCTCCCACATTCGTCGTGTATTGCCCACAGGATCAACGCCCGGCACAGATCCCCTGTGGGAGCGGGCTTGCTCGCGAAGGCTGCGGGCCAGTCAATTAATCTGCAACTGAACCACCGCTATCGCAGGCAAGCCCGCACATTTAAACGGAGCGGGTCGCGCTGCTATTGGCGACGGCGGGCTGCAACTTGAATACGTAGTACAACACGGTCAACAGCACCAGGAACGCAGGCCCGACATACAGCGCCACACGGGTCTCCGGGAAGTACGCCATCAGGCCCACCACCAGCACCAGGAACGCCAGCGCCAGGTAGGAGCTGACCGGGTACAGCCACATGCGGTACTTGAGGCCCGCCTGCTCCGCCGGGCTCAGGCCTTTGCGGAATTTGAGCTGGGCCAGCAGGATCATCAGCCAGGTCCAGATCGCGCCGAAGGTGGCGATGGAGGTCACCCACACGAACACCTGGTCCGGCACCAGGTAGTTGAGCAACACACCCAGCAGCAAGGCAAAGATCGACAACAGCAAAGCCTTGCGTGGCACGCCGTTACTGGAGGTGGTGCCGAACGTCGCCGGCGCCTGGCCGTTCTGCGCCAGGCTGTAGAGCATACGCCCGGTGCTGAAGATGCCGCCGTTGCAGGACGACAGCGCGGCGGTGATCACCACGAAGTTGATGATACCCGCGGCAGTCTTGATGCCCAGACGCTCGAAGGTCATCACGAACGGGCTGCCCTGGGTGCCGATTTCATTCCACGGGTAGATCGACAGGATCACGAACAGCGCGCCCACGTAGAACAGCAGGATGCGCCAGAACACCGAGCCGATGGCGCTGGGAATGGTCTTCTGCGGGTTACGCGCTTCACCGGCGGTAAGGCCGATCATCTCGACGCCCAGGTAGGCGAACATCACCATTTGCAGGGACATCAACACGCCCTGCACACCATTGGGCATGAAGCCACCATGGGTCCACAGGTTGGAAATGCCCAACGCCACGCCGTCATTGCCGAAACCGAAGGCGATGATACCGACGCCACCGATCACCATTGCAATGATGGTGACGATCTTGATCAGCGCGAACCAGAACTCGAACTCACCGAACGCCTTGACCGCGATCAGGTTGATGGTGCCCATGCTGATCAGCGCCGCCAGTGCCCAGATCCAGCGTGGCGTATCGGGGAACCAGACCCCCATGTACACCGCCACCGCGGTAATTTCTGCGACGCAGGTCACCAGCCACAGGAACCAGTAGTTCCACCCGGTGAGAAAGCCTGCCAATGGACCGAGGTAATCCTGCGCATAGCGGCTGAACGAACCGGCCACCGGGTTGTGCACGGCCATCTCTCCGAGGGCGCGCATGATTACCAGGATCGCCAGGCCGCCAATGATGTAGGAGAGCATGATCGCCGGGCCGGCCATTTCGATGGCCTTGGCCGATCCCAGGAACAGCCCCACACCGATACACGCGCCGAGCGCCATCAGGCGGATATGCCGTTCGCCGAGTTCGCGTTTGAGCGGGCCGCCTTGAGCGGTCTCGCCAGGGGGCAGTGGTTTGCCGACAGGCATAGGAATACAACCTCATTTTGTTATTGGATTTAGCCACCGAGCCTGGGCGTATCCGCGGATGGGCTGATACACCGGCTGGACCGGACTCGCCTCATGGGCAAATCCGCCTGGTGCGACTCACGCGCACAGGTCAGCGGGCGTGCAGTATAAAAAGCTAACGTCAGGTCTTTTCACTCAATAAACAGGGAAATTTGGCGATAAGCCCCGAGAAAAACCGCTTGGACGGTGCAAGCACCAAGCGTCTAGATCGGCCTTCCCGGCGCAAAACGGCGCAGAGTATTGCATAACCGGTCAGGATCGGGACACCTGGGGGCAAGCACATGATGGCGCGGTTCTGCACCCCGAGGCCGTTCAAATGTGGGAGCCGGCGTGCCGTTCAGTCCACACTGAAAAACAAACGTCTGGCCAGCAGCCGGGAAATGCTCGCACGGTCGATGTCCAGGGTTTGCTGCACGCGCCCGGTCTGGCCGCTGCGCATTCGGGCGAACGCCTGGGCTTCAGCTTCGGCCTGGGCCTGGCGCCCCAGTCGCTGCTGCTCGGGGCTTTTGATGTGGGCGGCGGTGTAGTGATCGTCCGGGCCCAGGCGGGTTCCATAGTGAAAGTGCGCGTAACACAGCGGCTGCGCCGTTTGCGCATCCTGCACAACATAGACTTGCAGAAAATCCACGGTTTTACCCTTGAGGCGTACGCGGGCACCTTGTCGCTGGATGCGCACCTCATTGAGCGCGTGCAGGAAATCGACATCTTCGGCCCGCGTCAGCTTGAGTTTGCTGGCCCGAACACGCGCCTCGACACCCGCCGCCTCCAGGCGCGTCGCCGCGGCCCGCAAGTCGCTGGCCCGCACCCTGGCGTTGGCCTGCTGGGTGGCGGCCAGCCGTGAGACGTCCAGGCTGCGTAATTTTCTGTCGATATCCGCCGCCACCATACGCCGACTGTTGGCTTGCGCCACCAACAGGGCTTGCAGGGATTCGGGCTCACACCTGTCCGACATGCCTTGCACCTTCGCAATCGCGTTGTCGACGCCTGCCAACAGCCGCAGGCCCTTGTTCACCAGCGCACCCAGTTGCGGGTTGGCCGTACGGGGTTTGGCCGGCGGTTCCACCGCTTCCCATACGCCGTCGTCGGCCTCGGTGAAGGTGGCGATCACACTGCCCTTGTCGTCCACCAGCTCTGCGGTGCCGGTCGGGCCTTTGACCCGGGCCACATACACATCGCGGTTGCGCGTGCGGATGATCTTTTTTTGCCGCGAGCCTGCTGCCTCTGCCTTGACCGACACCACGCCGGGGGCGGTGTCCAGCAGGTCAGCCAGTTGCTCCTCAACCTGACGGTGCAGGCCAGACAGCAACGTCTGGAGTTTTTGCAGATTGGCCAAGTCAAAGGTGTCCGGCGCCATGGCGCGCCAGAACTGAATGTGGCCGTCGGTGAGCGCATAGATGCGCCCCAGGCTTTTGAGCACTTCTACACGTTCTTCCCGCGCGATGGAAAGATGCTCCAGGTCGGCCAGGGAGCGGCTGGCCCAGCGGGCACGATTGATCACCTGGTTCAAGCTGTCAAAAAACTCCGCCTCCAGCGGTGGGCCTTCGATATCAATGGTGATGCCCCACAGTGTGGTCACTTGCAACGCTTGCAAATCCAGGACCGAAGGCCTTGCAGCCAAGTCATTTTGCAGCTCGCGGGCCTTGTTGCGCCCAAGCCGCGGCACTGCCCTGAGTTGGTCAATATAGGTTTTTTCCAGCGTGCGCCAGCGAATCGCCGCCTCCTCGGCTGCCACTTGCTCACGCATGTTGCGGTCCAGGTCAGCATGGGCCTGGCGATTAAGATCGGAGCCGGCTTCGTCCTCACTCTCATCTTGCAGGACATCGAGCAGAGGGCGGATGCGCGCATTGATCTGCAGCATCTGCTCACGCGTGTCGGCATCCAGTAATTGCAGGCCCAGAATCAGTGATTCCAGCACTTCACAAAGTTCTTCTTCATACCGAGGCCGTGGCTTGATCGCACGCAAACGCATCAGCAATTGCAGTTCTTGTTGCGAGGACGTCACCTTATTCTGCATTTCCTTGCGGTAGCGTTCCTCAAGTTGCGCCAACTGTGCCTCGGTAACCTTGCCCTTTGATTCGCGCGCCAGCTTACGCGCCACGATCATGGCTGCACCGGCCCTGTCACGTGCGCGCCCAGCATCACGATATTGCTGTTCAAGGCTCGGCTCGGACACTTCAAGTGCCTGCAGTTCGGCTTCGAGCGCGGAATCGGCATTGCCCCCTGGCAAGTGCAATCGCGCATCAAAATCCCAATACCCGTCACCCAAGGATTTCAACCAGGGACCTTTCTCGCGGCCATCGGCGCTGACGACCCGCACCGCATTGGCCTCGTCCACCACCCGATACACGTGCCCGCGTACCAAGGCATGCCATTGCGGTGGTGAAAAGGAAGTGTCATAGACCAAACCCTGGCGCGGGCCGCTTTGCTCGGCGTTGCTCCATTCTCCGGAGAAAACCCTGAGGCTCAGGCGGCGTGCCCGAGCATTCTGCGCGGTGGTCAGGTCTTTACGCGCATTACTCCAACGGATCGGGGTGTGGAACATTGCAGGCACGGGGACACGAACAGGCGCCGACGCGGCGGGCTCGGCGTGCGCCAACGGCGCAAAGACGGGGTGCTCCAGTTGCAGCGCCTGATGGGGGGCGTGGGGCGTGGCCTGGTGCGCAAGAATTGCCATCAGGTTGCTCAGTACATCCGTAACGGCTTTGTTCCTGGCCTGTTCATCGTCGCTGGCCAGGGCCTGAATATCCTGCTGCAGGCTGTCGACCAATTGCACCAGCCATCCGCCCAATTGCAACGGCCCGCTGGTCAACGGCAGGACACTGGCAAACAACAGCCAACCTACCTCTTTCATATGGGCCCAGCGTTGTTCGGCGTTCGATACCGATTGCCGGTCAGCCAGGGCAACCAGAGCCTTTGCCGTGCCGTTGAACACCAGGGTGCAGGGGCCTTGCGTGCCCAACTGCTTGTGCAGTTGCGCCGCCGGTGGTTTGTCATACACGCCGAACTCATCGCCAGGCAAAAAGCGACGGATATGCGGTTCATTGAAGCCGCCGTTGGCGTAGACCGCCTGGCGTGCCGGAGCGATCCAGGTCAACACGCTGTCCTGTAATGGGCCTGGCGCCTTGATGGCCTCGAACAACGCGTGGATCGACGCGTACTCCTGCAACATCGGTTCGAGCAATGGCCGGTACAGCAGATGCACGCCCGCCTGCCCGGCCCTTGGGCCAATGATGAAGTGCGCGGTCACCTCATCGGCGTCAGCAGCCGCCGAAGCCTTGAACGCCAGCGGCCACAGCGCCATTGCCTGGTCCTGTACCGTACGATCGGCCAGGCGCGATTGCAGCGCAGCCTGCACGCGCCTGAAGCCATCCAGCGTCAGGCCGTGCTCGTCCTTGATCTTCAGTTCCAACGCCAGCATCGGCAACTGCACGCGTAATTGGCGCTTGAACAACTGCAAGCGCCGAGCGTTTTCGGTTGGATCATCCAACAGCTTTCTTTTCAACAAAGCCGGGTAAGCCTGGCCGACGTCAGCCGTTTGCACACACCCGCTGAGCAGGTCGTAAGTCAACCAACCGGGCGCCGGGGCGTCGTTCAACGTGATGCTGGTGACGGTGTGAGGGAACCCGGCCAGGTTTTCCAGCGCCAGTTCGGTCAGGCTTACGGTGATCAGGTCGACTTCGCCCGCTATGAAACCTCCCGGCACCGGCACTGCGGCGGCAATCACCCGTTTAAAGGTCAGCTGAACATCGGCAGGCAGCACTTTGCGCGCCGCAGGTTGAGCGTGCAGGCAAGTTTTGAGCGCGTCATCGGCAAACTGACGGATCGAGTCGATACCGTCGAGATACTGTTTTCCGCCATTTTGCTCGCGGGCCACCACCAGCGCCTGGAGCAGGCGCGCATAGGCGATGCTGTCTTGCTCGTCGGCGTGAGCCAGCCACAGCGGCATGGCGCTGCGCAGCGCTTGCTGACGTGCGCCCAGGCTGGCGACGAACCAGCGTCGCGGATCGGTGATGTAGTCGAGCAACGCCTGATGCTGCCCCGGTGCAAGTGCCAGGTTGCGGTCGATCCGGTCGATGTCGCGCAGTTGACGTGCCAGGTAGCTCGCGGCCAGGGCGTCGAACGGATCGCTGTCAACGTCCTCGGCAAACCATTGCTCTACGCGCGCGCCCTCAGCAAAAGCCGGCAACCATGCAGCGATTTCGTCCTCGTCGCGCAGCGGGTGCAGGCCACTGGCCGGGCTGAACAGCAAGCGCTGTTGTCCGTGAATAAGGACCAGCACCGGCAGCATCTCGACGGGCGGCCCCGCCAGGTAAACCGCCTGCACCCGCAATGCATCGCCGTGGGCGCTCCACTCGTTATCCGGGCGAATCGGATGCAGCAGGGTTTTGGGGAACAGTGTGGCGAATTGCTCCTCGCTGTATCCCGGCGGCTTGGGTGAGTCATATAGCAGTGTCAGCAGGTCATCCGACAGGTAGCCCCAGCGCGTCATGTTCACCGGCAGCTCTTCAGACCACCAGGCTTGCAGGCGTTTCACATAGGTCCTCCACAGCAGCGCGCCGCAACGGTTGATCAGCCGTTCCAGTTCAACCAGGCTCGGGCCACCTTCCACAAACACCTCGCGCACCCGTTGGGCGACCACGTGATAGTCCGCCACCAGCAACACCGGGCCGGCGAGGGCCAGGCGTTGCAGCAGCCACTCGGACAAGGCCTGGTAAACGAGGCTACCGTCAGTGTCGGCGGGCGCAGCGATATAAATCAGACCGGCCTGCCATTTGTGTTCAGCAAAATGCTGGTCAAGGTAGGCCTGGGCGCTTTCTTGCGCTACCGCCAGCAATGACGGCGGCTCGCGAAACAACGTTTCGATTTGCTCGCTCGTGATGAGGTGCTGTGAGTCGGCTGGAGGGGTGGAAGCGGTCATGTTGATACTCTGAGGGCAGTTAAAATCAAACGCTAACCGCCGCCGAGCGACCCGCTGGCCTAGACAATTAACGCCTGCCATGACGCGCTGTGTGCTGCCCCGTCGACAAACTTCATGGGCAAGGCAATTCGCGTCTACGCTTCAGACAAGTCCGATCAATCTGTAGGAATGGATCAGTCGACTATGGGCGCACTGTGGCAAACCGACTCGCACAAGGCTGAAGCCGACAGCCCGTCACCCGCCCCATTGCCGAAAAAATTCAGACCGCCCCGGCCATGGCGCCGGCTGTTCTGGCTGATCCTGCTGCTGGTGCTGCTCGCCCTGGGTTTTGCCGTGTTGCGCGAGATGCACAGCGCTCGCTGGCAGGCTCGCACCCTCAGCCAATGGGCCGCGCAGTTGACCTACCGCGTCGAACCCGGAGCCAGCGATGCGATCCTGTACCCCGGCGCCGGGCCCTTCGATCAGCGCCTGGGCTACAGCGCCCTGGGCGACTTCCTGCCGCGCCTGCTCAAGCGTAATTACGTGATCGAGTCCCAGGCACGCTTCTCCGCGGCGCTGATGAACTACAGCCGTCACGGCCTGTTTATTCCTTACGCAGAAAAAATCCAGGCCGGGCTGAGCATCACCGATTGCCGCGCCGCGCCGCTGTATCAATTCAATTACCCGACGCAGTTGTATGCGCAGTTCAGCGACGTGCCACCGTTGATGGTGCGCAGCCTGCTGTTTATCGAAAACCGCGAGTTGCTTGACCCGCAGCCAGCCCAGGCCAACCCGGCGGTGGACTGGCCGCGCTTTGCCAAGGCCGCGTGGTCACAGGTTGCGCGCCAGCTGCACCTGCCGGGGCAAACGGCGGGCGGCAGCACCCTGGCCACGCAGTTGGAAAAGTACCGCCATTCGCCGGACGGCCTGACCCTGTCGGGCAGCGAAAAACTGCGCCAGATGCTCTCGGCCAGTTTGCGCGCCTATCAGCACGGCCCCGACACCCTCCTCGCTCGGCAGAACGTGGTGCGCGACTACCTCAACAGCGTGCCGCTTTCGGCAGTGCCCGGCCACGGCGAAGTGCACGGCATGGCCGAAGGCCTGCGGGTGTGGTATGGCGCCGACTTCAACCAGGTCAACCGGGCCCTGGCCGACACCACGAACACCGCGCCCAGCCTGGCGGCCCGCGGCCTGGCGTTGCGCCAAGTGCTGTCGCTGATGATCGCCCAGCGCCGCCCGTCCCATTACCTGACCAAGGGCCGCGATGAGCTGGCGCAGTTGACCGACAGTCACCTGCGACTGCTGGCGCAACTGGGCGTGATCGAGCCGGGATTACTGAAGGCAGCGCTGGCCAGCCAGGTCACCTACCGCGACTGGCAGCAACAACCGACCACCCAGAAGATCGAGGCCAACAAAGGCATTAGCGTGGCCCGCAGCCGCCTGGCCGCGCTGCTTGATCGCCCGCTGTACGACCTCGACCGCCTAGACCTGTCCGCCACCAGCACCTTGCAAGGCCGACTGCAGGAGCAGATCACCGCGTACCTCAAGCAACTGGCCGACCCGGTCTATGCCAAAGAGATCGGGCTGCTGGGCGAGCGCTTGCTCACCCCCGCCAGCACGCCGCAGGTGCGCTACAGCTTTACCTTGTTCGAGCGCACCGCCGACAGCGCGCGCGTGCGGGTGCAGACCGACAACACCGACCAGCCGTTCGACATCAACGAGGGCAGCAAGCTTGAATTGGGTTCTACCGCCAAGTTGCGCGTGCTGACCACCTACCTGCAAATCATCGCCGAGCTACATGAGCGCTACGGCGCATTGGCGCCAGCAGCGTTGAAAAAAGTCGAGGTCGCCGAGCAGGACCGCCTCAGCCGTTGGGCCGTGGACTACCTGCTGCAAAATCCCGGCAAATCCTTGGCAGACATGCTCGAAGCGGCCTTGGACCGCACCTATTCGGCCAGCCCCGGCGAAAGCTTTTTCACCGGTGGCGGCCTGCACCGCTTCCATAACTTTCGCAACCAGGACAACGGCCGCAACCCGAGCCTGCGCGATGCCCTGCGCGAGTCGATCAACCTGCCGTTCATCCGCCTGATGCGCGACCTGGTGCGCTACGTCACCTACACCAGCGCCAACAACAGCGCGCAGTTGCTCAAGGACGACAGCGAGCCACGCCGCCAGGAATACCTGGCGCAATTCGCCGACCGCGAAGGCACCGCTTTTTTGCTCAAGTTCTGGAAGAAGTACCAGAAAAAAGACACCCAGGCGCGCCTGGAAACCTTCCTCGACAGTCTGCATCCCACGCCGATCCGCCTGGCGGCCGTGCACCGATACCTGCTGCCCGACGCCAGCCGCGAGAGTTTCAACAGCTTCCTGCGTGCGCGCCTGGCGGGAACCAAAGGCCAGCAGACGCTGAACGACAAACGCCTCGACACGCTGTACGACAGCTACGGCCCAGGCGCCTATGACTTGCCTGACCAGGGCTATATCGCCAAGGTGCACCCGCTGGACCTGTGGCTGATGGGCTACCTGCTCAACCATCCGGACGCGACGTTCAGCGAGATCGTCAAAGCCAGTCAGTTCGAACGCCAGGAGGTTTACAGCTGGTTATTCAAAAGCCGCCATCAGAGCGCCCGCGACGGGCGTATCCGCACCATGCTGGAGATCGAAGCGTTTCTGGATATTCATCAGCGCTGGAAAGCGGTGGGTTATCCGTTTGACCATCTGGTGCCATCGTTGGCGACCGCCATCGGCAGCTCCGGCGACCGCCCGGCAGCGCTGGCCGAGTTGATGGGCATCATCCTCAATGACGGCGTACGCATTCCGGTGCTGCGCATTGACAGCCTGCACTTTGCTGCCGGCACGCACTATGACACCCGCCTGATCAATGCCCCCGACCGCGCCCGCCGAGTGATGCCTTCCGAGGTGGCGACGGCCCTGCGCGGCGCGCTCTCCCAGGTGGTCGATGCCGGCACCGCCAAACGCGTCGCCGGCAGTTTCAAACACGCCGACGGCACACCGTTGGCCATGGGCGGCAAGACCGGCACTGGCGATAATCGTATCGAAGCCATCGGTGCCGGCGGGCGCATTCTCAGCTCCAAAGCGATCAACCGCACCGCCACCTTTGTGTTTTATATCGGCGAGCGCCACTTCGGCACGCTCACCGCCTTCGTGCCCGGCAGTTCGGCGCAGGGTTTCACCTTCACCTCGGCGCTGCCGGTGCAGGTGCTCAAAGGCATGGCGCCCCTATTGATGCCATACCTGCAAGGCGACGAGCAGAACGCCTGCGTGAGCAGCACCGGTAAATAAGCGTGCAGCGCAAACTGCGATGCAATGGTTATGTATTGGCCTTTCATGGGCATGGGTATCTACACAACTTTTGTAGCCACTGCCGACGCTAACCACGATGCGAAGCGAGCCGCTCTTGCTCTTGCTCTTGCTCTTGCTCTTGCTCTTGCTCTTGCTCTTGCTCTGCTTTTGATCTTGATCTTAGGCGCCCCGTCAAACCACGCTGGCCGGAATTCGACAGGGATTTGGGGGGTAAACCGGCAGGGATGCCGGTTTAGCCGCCCCGCGCCATGGATGGCGCGTGGCGGCGGCCCCCCAAATCCATGGCGGATTACGGGCACACCGAGCCTAAGCGAGGTGCCGAGTGGTGGGGCAAGAGCGTTTTGCTTACTTTTGCGCTTTTCAAAAGTGAGCCGCTGTAAAAGCGGAACCCTAAGTGGCCGTTACCGCAGAAATGGATATGTACACGGATAACAGCTTCAGCTGTCAGGCCGCCTTCGCGAGCAAGCCCCCTCCCACAGGCCCGGCGTCGCACCAAAAAGTTGTGTAGATACCCATGCTTTCATGGACGTGATTAGGATAGGTCATCAGACTTACAGACTACCCAACCCTGTTATTCGAGCCCCCCTACCCGCACGCAGCTGGACCAGCACCGGCTCACATCGGACGACGAGGCCGGTATTCATCTGGCCTATCGCAGTACGCTGGTAGCCCGGTTGAGAAGGTTGGAAGCGTTACCTTGAGCAGCAGAACCCCACCGCCAAATGAAACAACGGCAACACCTTCGACCTGAAGTACCAGCAGCTCGATGAAATGGGCCCGAGCGGTCAAGGCGCCAGAAAATCAAACATCAGGTGCACCGTGCCGTAGTAGGACCCGCCCTGGTATCCACCCTGCGGCTCGATCGGAGCAATCTCCAGCTCGACGCGCCGGCCCATGCCCGCCTCGTCAGCGCTGAGTATCTGGGTCGAGTCCAGGGTCAGGGGCACCCGGTTGAACAGCACGCGCAAATCAATACGGTCGCGGCCGCTCAACAGATAGGGCACGTCCCCCAGCCGCGCAGCTACGCCGCCATTGAGGTTTTTCACGTCGAAGTTCTTGCGCAGGCGCCCGAGCCTGGAGGTCGCCAGGTCCCAGGCCAGCAGTTGGTCCTGCGCCATCCAGTCAGGTTCGGAGGGCAGCACATAGGCTTCGTGGATCGGAATGGTGACCGACACATCAAAACTCTGGCGCTCCTGAAACGCCTGTACCGGCCCGCCGATGAACAACGTTGCGACCAGCCCCGCCCATACCGTCAGTTGCTTGAACATTGTCATCACCCGTTGCTGTTGACCGTCATCGGTGTTTTGTCGCGGCCTTCGATCATCTGGAAGCGGTATTCACGTCCGGGCTTCTTCTCGAGCTGCCATTGGCGTCCCGGCAGGATGTGGTGTTTGGTGGTGGCTTCGCAGTCGGTTTTTTTCGCCGCTGAACAGTCCCGGAACTCATCGAGTACCACCACGCTGTTGCCGGCGTTGCGCAGTGTGTACTGGTCGGCGGTCTCGACGACCTTCGTATCGAAGCGGGTGTCCTTGGGCCGCACGAAAAACACCGTGCCGTAACCGGCCATGACGTTGACGCCGGCGGCGAGATCTTTTTTGTACTCGTCGCGCTCGGCGTCGGTCACGGCGAAGTCGTCTTCCTTCTCCGGCACCACCGGGATGAAGCGCACCCGGAAGTAACGCTCCTTGTCGCGCTCGCCCATGTACAGCAAGCGCGTCCCCTGGCGCCCGCCCGCCGGAACGATCAACCGCGCCGGGCTGGCCATCAGGCCGTCGCGGCTGGTGGCGGCGCCCTTGTCATCCGTCAGGGAGGCCACCGGGATTTCCCTGGACGTGCCGTCGGCGTTATAGACAATTTCCAGCACATTGACCTTGATAAAGGCGGTGCTGGTGCCGCCGTTGAACACCCGCTTGAGATAAGAACTGCGGTCGCCCTCCAGGTAGTCATACACCACGCCGACATTGATCGCCGGCCCGGCCTGCGCCGCCAATGACATCAGCAACAGCCCAGCCCCTAACACTGCATGTTTCATGTTTGATTACGCCTTATTGATTGAACGCGGCCCACCACAGGGAGCCGATATGCGAGCCGGGCTCGCCTAGACTTCCGAATCCCAGATCACCGTGGCCACGCCGGAATAGGTGCTGCCGGGTTTCTTGAGCATGTCGGCCACGTCATCCTTGCCCACCTCGAAATGCAACTTGCCCTCGCGGTTGTTCACGTACTGCAACGGCTGGAACAGTTCGGTGCCGACGCCGTCGAGGCGCAGGGGCAGTTTGTTCACGCCCTGGTCGTGCTGATCACGCAAGCCATAGGGCAGGCTCACGGCGACTTGAAGCGGCACTTCGTCACCGTCGTTGTTGCGCAGGCCACAGGTGTTGCCGATCACCAGCCCGCACTCCAGGGTCATCTTGAAACGTGAGCTGGCGGAGATTGCGAAGGTCTGGTCACGCCATAGCCGCGAGGGGCGCCGCCCCTGGTTGAGCCAGGCTTGCCAGCCGCCTTCGGGTAACAGCTCGATGCGATTGCCGCCCGCCGGCAGGTCAATCTTGAGCACGTGCTCCACCGACAAGATGAAGTTGAACGTCAGGGTGTTTTCGTCGGGGATCATGGTGGTGCCGAAATCCATATCGCCGCCCGGGCCCATGGTGTAAGTGATGGACCCCTCATAAGTACCAGCGTCCATACCCAGAGGGTTTGGTGTCTTGAGTTCGTAGCCGTACTCAAGCGTGCTGTAGCTCATCCGCCCGATTTCCATACCATTTGTAACGCTGCAGGCTCCGGCGTTCTCTGGAACGATCCAGAAAAAAAGCGCATACGCTTGTCCCGCCGCCATGTAATTGATCGGCAAGCACGGTGCCGGCGCCCCTCGCCAATAAGCGTTCCAGCCCACGCCTGGCGTGGCCCAGCCGGACACACCCGGTGGATAAGAGACATTCCACCGTCCCCCAATACCGGCAATGCGCATCTGTACCGTCTCCGCACGACCGGTGACGGTGTGAGTCACTTGCAGATCGCGAAATGCCGAGGGCACCTTGAAATAGGCGCTCTGGCGCGGATCCTCCGGAAACGCCGGTATCGGCCCATTGGAATAGGCCCGGAACGAACTGTTACGAATACTGAAGGTATTGACCGCCTCGCACCTGGCTGGAACGTGCCAGGGACACAAGCCACTTTGCGGCGTGGTATTGACGAATTTATTGCTCGTTGGGTTGGCCGGATCGGGGCGAAACACCGCCGTGATCTGCTCGACGATAGCCAGTGCCGGCAAGCTGTAGGTAGCGCCCAAAACCAGCGCGAATGCACAGAGCCCCAAGCGTTTTTTCATTGCGGTAATCAAGGTCATGAACTCCCGTTTCAACCGCCGTCAACCGGCGGTTTCGCCCTTGTGGTTAGCTTCGGCCAGCGTGTCCGGCGTGCAGCGCAGATCACCAATCATCAGCACGTCGTTTTCATCCGGCGCAGTGCTCGGGTCCAGGCGGAACTGGCAGAGCAACTGGTTCTGGTAGCGCACCTGCAGGGTCGGCGCGCTGGCGCTCATCTCCATGGAGAAGAACCCGTCCACTTCGCTGACCCCACGGCTGGCGTGATTGATTACGTGATGGCCTTTAAGCGGCGCGCCGCGTTCATCCAGCAGGCGGCCGAGTACGGTGACGGTTTTCATCACGGTGATCTTGCGGTAGTCCACGCCGCCCTTGTTCAGGTGGTAACTGGAGCGCGCGGGCTGGATGTTCGCCGCCGGCGGGTGGTTGCCTTCGAAGTCGAAGCTCACGCTGCTGCTCTTGTAGGCCGAGACCGGCACGTAGTTGCGCCCCGGACGCAGTACCGCGCTGCCGCCGCCCAGGTCGTCGGCGCGCAGGGCGATCTCGTCGAGGTCGGTTTCCACATCGATGATCATCCCCGCGCCGTTGCCCTGGTACTGGCTGCTGAGCAGCATTTTCCCGGCGCCCGCGACGAAGGTGCTGTTGAGGTTCAAGCCACCACTGAAATCGCCATTGAAGGAGCTGCGCTGCACAAAGCCGTCGCCGCTGACCACGTCGGTACTGAAGTTGGCCATGCCTGACAGGCCGACGCCGTAGGTATCAGTGATCGCCGTGGCCGAGACACTTTGCAGCACATGGTCGGTGAGGTTCTGCCGATACGTGATCGACGCATTGTTATCGCGGCCGCCATCACGGGCGGTGCGGGTGCCGATGCTGCCGGAAATCTGCCGGCCATCGCTGCCCAGGTTCACGCTCAGGCTCACATCCACGCCACGGTTGCGCTGGTCATTGGTGCCGGCGCTGCCGGGGCGGTCGAACACCGAGAAACGCCAGTTGGCATCACTGCCGAAAAAGCTGTCGTGACGGCTCCAGCCCAGGTCCAGCCCCGCACCTTCGACGTTGCCTTGGCTATGGGACACTCGCATGTTCAAGGTGTTTTTCGCATCAAGGCGATGGTTGACCGACAACGCCGAATTGCTGGCCTGGCCGACAAAGGTGTTGCGCCGCAGGCGCGTGCCGTCGGGCAGGGTTTCGTAGGTGTCGCGGGTGTCGAGCCAGCTGCGGTTGTGACTGAACACCAGGTTGGTCGCGCCGAAGCTGTAGAGCCCTTGCAGGTCAAGGCCCGTGCCATGTTCACGGGTTTGATAAACATTGGCATAGAGGCTGGTGTTGTCGGCAACGGTCCAGTCCACCGAGCTGCCATATTGCAGTTGCTCGCGCACCTGGCGGGCCGACAGGCCAAGAATCACCCGTGGGTGCAGCAGGTAATTGAGCGACGCGCCGGCCGTCACCACACCCGAGGCTTGCTCGTCCCAGTTGCTGAACAGCTTGGTTTCGCGCCCGGCGAACAGGTTGTAGCGCCAGCGGTCTTCGGCGTTGCGCCAGTTACCGGGTTTGTACACCAGCTCCTGGGTAGTGCTGGTGGTGAGGCCGTCTTCCACCAGGCGTACTTCCACTTCATAGATACCGCCGGGTAGTGGCCGGGTGTCCAGGGTTTGCAGGCCGGCGGCCACGGCCTGGGTGTTGATCAACAAGCCGTTGCGATAAATCTCTACCGCTGCCTGACGGTTGGCGGTGACGTAGATCGGGTACACGCTGGGCTTGGGGTTGTTGATCGCCAGGCTGTCGGAACTGCCGTACATGATGCCCAAGGCGGTGTCGGGGCTGGCGCCGAAGCTGCGCAGTTGACGGGTCAGGCCATCGGAATTGGGGGTGAAGTGGCCGAGGCGAAAAAATTGCCCTTCCAGTTCACGCTGGGTATACAGCTCATGAATCGCGTGGCGCATGGGTTGGTCATTACCGCTCTGGCGCGCCAGTTGCAGGTTGAACACCTGGCTCCAGTTGCCCACGCTGGAACTGGCTTGCAAACCATAACGGCCGCCGAGGCTGTCTTGCTGACCGCCATTGAGGTTGAGCTGGTTGTTGATGATCAACCCCAGGCTGCCGCCGTCGGGCTGGTCGTAAAAGCGCGGGGCTTCGCTACTCAGTTCAACGTCCTGCGTGAGGATCGACAACTGCGAGCTTTCCAGATTGTAGTAAGCAGAGATCATCTTTTGCGGGCAAGACTGGGTGCAGGCGCCCAACGCCACGCCTTTTTCCAGCAGGCCTTGCCAGGTGTCGCGGGTGGCAGCCGGCACCTTGCTGTCGCCGGTGTCGGTGAATTCGAGCAGGGTGACGCGGTCGTCCCGGGACAGCACGATCAGCGCTTCGCCAAGCAGTTGGTGGTCCAGGTCTACGCGCACCGCGAGGGGTACATCGAAAAAGTGATCGGCAAAGCCTGCGGGCAAGCCTTGGGCCTGAGTGATCAGGCTGCCGGGCGTGGCTGCACCGGAAGCAGCAGGTGCCGCCAGCGCACTCGTACATATCAGCAGCGCAAGCGCAGCCGCGATAGGCGTCATCGGGAACATGAACGGATACTCTGAATGCCAGGAGACCAGAATCAAAAACCAGGCCGGCGAACGGAGGAGGCATTCGCCGACCTGAAAAGTCATGCCCGCGCCAAGCGGGCATTAAGTGGCATCAAGGCGCTACTGGCAGTACCGCGTCGAAGACCACTGGCATCACGGAGGTGTACGAACCGCGCTGAGTCGCCGAAGGCTTGGCTGCGACGATGCGCATCTCCGCACCTACGCCTGGGGTGGAGTCGGCTTCGTTGACCACTTCCTGTGGGGTGCCGGTCAGGGTCACACCATTGAGGGTGGTGGTGAGCGGGATGTTCTGGCTTGGGTCACCGTTGAACAGCACGGCCGGGCCGCCTTCGATGTAGGCGTGAACCGAACCATTGGTGTTCTTGATGTCGTAGATGGCGCTCAACGGCGCCAGCTCACCGCTGACCAGGTTGTAGGTCATGGTTTCATCGCGACCCCAGTTCGGGTCACGCGGCTGAGCGTGGAACACGGTAGTCGGGATGGTGGCCTTCATGTTGACGGTGTGGCTGGCTTCACCGGCAGCAAAAGCTGTTACCGAGGAGGACAGCGCCATAACAGCCAGGGGAACAGCAATCGCGAACTTCTTGAACATGGTCAATACCTGTAGTTATCAACATTGAGTGATTCGTCGCCAAGTAACCGCCTTAACAACGAACGCGCCGCCGTTAGTTGCAACGCCAAACAATGATCAACTCAAAACAACAGTAGGTATGCAGGCAACCTCTCACGCCTGCGTAGCCCTATTAATCAGGGATTGAGAGAAAAACATGGCACTTTGCCAAAACTTTTAAATTAGCTGTAAGAACAAGACTACAACACAAAAAACAGGGCCAACCAAAAGAACTTTCGCTCAGAAAAATACCACAAACAAGCTGCCGGACATAAACTTAACTGAGTTTAAACTCTAATTAAAGTTATGACTCTAAAATTAATCGTATTCCACGTATTCCAAGGTCCTCTGCCGGAAAAGGCGCCGACGACCGTTGGTCGCCAAGCCCTACCGCCACGCTAAGATATATCTTAAGTTATATCTAAACCTGTCTGGAGAGCCTGCATGAGAAACGAACCTCGCGGTGAATTCGAAAAACGTGGCGGTCGCGGTCCTCGCGTCTTCGCACCGGGTGATCTGAAATTACTGCTGCTGGCGCTGATCGCCGAACAGCCATGCCACGGCTACGACCTGATCCGCCGCATCGAAAGCCTGTTCGACGGCGCCTACAGCCCCAGCCCCGGCGTGATCTACCCGACCTTGACCTTCCTCGAAGAGAGCGAGCTGATCAGCGGCAATGCCGAAGGCGGGAAAAAACACTACACAATCACCGACGCCGGTCGTCTCTTTCTAAGTGAGCAGGCCGTTGCCCTGGACGGCGTGCGCATGCGCATCGATGTGAGCAAACGCTCGCTGCGCGGCCACGATCGCCCACCCGAGATTCATGAGGCGGTGCACAACCTGCGCCACGCCTTGCATTCGCACAACGGGCACTGGAGCCCGCAGGAAATCGTTCGTGTTGCGGCGCTGCTCAATCGCACCGCCCAAGCCATTGCCGACGGGACAGACCAATGAACACACAAGCCATTCATCGCGTGACTCACGAAATCAAACGCCGCCGCCTGGAAGTGCTGCGGGTGGTGGATATCACCCCGCGCATGCGCCGCATCACACTGGGCGGGCCTGAGCTGGCGGGCTTTATCAGCCTGGGCAGCGACGATCACATCAAGCTGCTGTTCCCGCAGAACGCCGCCGAGCAAGCGGCGCTGGAAAGCCCGACGTTCGCCATCAAGGGCGACGGCCCGCAACCGGCCATGCGCGACTACACGCCACGACGCTACGACCTGAAAATCGGCGAGCTGGATATCGACTTCGTGCTGCATGGCGATGGCCCTGCGTCTACCTGGGCCGAGCAGGCGCAGGTCGGTCAGCACCTGTATATCGGCGGGCCACGAGGCTCGATGATCGTGCCGGACATTTTCGACAGCTACCTGCTGATCGGCGACGAAACCGCCCTGCCCGCCATCGGTCGACGCCTGGAAGAACTGCCGGCCGGGCGCAAGGTGCTGGCGGTGATTGAAATCGCCGATGCGGCGGAGCAACAAGCGCTGCAAAGCGCGGCGGACGTCGAGATTATTTGGGTGATGCGCGGCCAGGATGACCTGCTCGACGTGGTGCGCAACCTGACGCTGCCCAGCGGCACGCTGTACAGCTTTGTCGCCACCGAAACCAAGTTGTCACGCCAGGTACGGCGGGTGCTGCTGGATGCGCACAAGGTCAACGAGGAATACCTCAAGGCCGTGGGTTACTGGCGTGCTGAGGGCAGCGGAGAAGAATGAATAAGGTGGGAGCTGGCTTGCCTGCTCCCACCTTAATGGTGCTCACTTTAAATCGAGGGTGATTTGAGGCGCTTGTCCAGGCCAACGATCACCAGCCCAATGACGATAAACCCTGCCAAAATCCCTCCGGCATTCACAAACACTTGTGGATAACCGAGGCTGTCCACATCCATGAACGGGTACTGATACTGCCCGAGCATATGCCCCCGCAGCAGCACATAACCGAAGTACACCAATGGGTAGATCACCCAGCCGGCAATGTGTTTGAGCCGCAACGTACCCTTGGGCACGCACCGCCACCAATACACCACAAACAACAACGGCATGACGTCGTGCAGCAATTCATCGGCGATAAATTGAAAGCCTTGCGGGCTCCACAGATGCCGCAGCAGCAGGTTGTAGGCCAGGCTCACCACCACGATGCTCGCGGCAATCGCGCTACTGATGCGAGGCGCGAGGAAAAACCGCTTGGCGGCTGAGTCGCGCTTGACCAGTGAGTAGCTGAGCACCACGACCACCAAGGTATTGGTCAGAACGGTGAAGAAGCTGAAGAAACTGATCAGGCCGCCCAGCAAGCTCGCGCCACTGGCCCAGCGCGAATAGAGAATCAGGTATTGCTGGATCGCCAACCCCACCCAACCGGCCAACGCCGCCGCCGCAACAAAGCGCTTCATGCACTCAATCCAGTGGGCGTTTGGTACGCATCAGCTTGACGTACAAACCTTCGACCTTTTCCCGCGCCCACGGGGTTTTGCGCAGGAAAGTCAGGCTCGACTTGATGCTCGGGTCACTCTTGAAGCAGCGGATATCAATGCGCTCGGCCAAGCCGCTCCACTCGTAATGCTCCACCAGGGTGGTGAGCACGTGTTGCAGGGTCACACCGTGGAGCGGGTCGTTGCTTGTCGCGGTCATGCCGGGCCTTTTGCAAAAAGAGGAACACAGCCGCGCACCTTAGCCGACGGGGCGAGCAGGTGGAAGCATCGCATTGAATATAGCCCGCCAGGAAAAGTTCCCCTTTTTCACAGAAAAGAGATGTTATATTGTAACTTAAGTTATCAGTCATTTTGCCCAGGAATTTCCGATGTCGCTGCCTTCTCTCTGGCGCTTGTCGCCCCTCGCTGCCGCCCTGTTGATTGGCTCCCAGGCCCATGCCCTGGAACTGCCACCCCAAGTAGTCACCGGCAACCCGCTGGGCAGCACACAACTCGCCTCGCCCACCACCGTGCTGGAAGGCGATGACCTGACCCTGCAACAAAAAGGCAGCCTCGGTGAAACCCTGAACAAGCAGCCGGGCGTGTCGTCTTCGTACTTTGGCCCGGGGGCCAGCCGCCCAATCATTCGCGGCCAGGATGGCGACCGCATTCGCATCCTGCGCAACGGCGTGGGGGCGCTGGATGCCTCGTCGCTGTCCTACGACCACGCGGTGCCCTTGGACCCGATCAACGTTGACCGCATCGAAATCGTAAGGGGCCCGGCCGCCCTGCTGTACGGCGGCAGCGCCATCGGCGGCGTGGTCAACACCTTCGACAATCGCATCCCCACCGAGGCCATTGAAGGCATCCATGGCGCCGGCGAGTTGCGCTACGGCGGTGCCGACACCACCCGCAGCAGCGCGGGCAAGCTGGAAGCCGGCAACGGCAGCTTCGCCTTGCACCTGGATGCCAATGGCCGCGAGTTCAACGACCTGAAAATTCCAGGCTATGCCCGCAGCCGGCATGCACCGGAGAGCGAGAACGGCCCCGGCAAAAACGGGCGCCTGGGTAACAGCAATGGGCGCCAGGACGGCGGCGCGGTGGGCGGTTCCTACACCTGGGACGATGGTTATGCCGGGCTGTCCTACAGTAATTACGACAGTAACTACGGCTCACCCGCCGAGCAGGATGTGCGCATCCGCATGAAACAGGACCACTACGCCTTTGCCTCCGAGATCCGCAACCTGCAAGGGCCGTTTACCTCGGTGAAAATCGACGCCGGGTACACCGACTACGAACACCGCGAAATCGAAGGCGGTGAAACCGGCACCACCTTCAAGAACAAAGGCTATGAAGCGCGGGTGGAAGCTCGTCACCAGCCGATTGGCCCATTCGATGGCGTGGTCGGCGCCCAAGTAACCCGCAACGAGTTCTCGGCCCTGGGCGAAGAAGCCTTCGTGCCGCAGACCGACACCAACGCCGGCGCGCTGTTTATCCTCGAAGAAATGCAAGCCACCGAACGCCTGAAACTCAGCCTCGGCGCACGCCTGGAACACACCAGCGTCGACCCGAACGCCAAAGGCAACGAGCGTTTTGCCAATGCTGACAAGAGCAGTGACTTCACCGCCGGTAGCCTGTCGTCAGGTGCGGTGTACACCCTCACGCCGATCTGGTCCCTGGCTGCCACCCTCGGCTACACCGAACGCGCGCCGACCTTTTACGAGCTGTACGCCAACGGCGCCCACGTTGCCACCGGTACCTACGAGTTGGGCGATGCCAACCTGAAGAAAGAAAAGGCCGTGTCCAGCGACCTGGCCCTGCGCTTTGACAACGGCACCCACAAGGGCAGCTTCGGCGTGTTCTATAGCCACTTCTCCAATTACATCGGCTTGTTGGGCACGGGTCGTACCCTGAACGATGAAGGCGAAGAGGACGCGGGAGGTATTCCCGAGTACGAATATTCTGGTGTGCGCGCACGTTTCGCCGGCTTCGAAGCCCAGGATCACTGGAAGCTCGGCGAAGGCGCCTACGGTAAGTTTGCGCTGGAACTGTCGGGCGACTACACCCGCGCCACCAACCTGGACACCGGCGAAGCCTTGCCGCGCATTGCGCCATTGCGTTTGAACAGCGGCTTGCTGTGGGAACTGGATCGCTGGCAAGCGCGTATCGACGTGGAACATGCCGCAGGCCAAGGGCGTGTGCCGGATAACGAAAGCGGCACCGATGGCTACACCACCCTCGGCGCCAGCGCGGGGTATCGCTTCAATGTGGGCGGCAGCCAGTGGCTGGCGTTCGTCAATGGCGAGAACCTGACCAACCAGACCGTGCGCTATGCCAGCTCGATCCTGCGCGACATCGCACCGGCGCCGGGGCGCAGTGTGCAGTTCGGCATCCGCACCACTTTCTAACCGTCACCTCACCCCCCCTGTAGGAGCGAGCTTGCTCGCGAAAAACGCCAACGATAACGCGCGCTTCCTGAATAAACGCGGCGCCTGTGAGTTTTTCGCGAGCAAGCTCGCTCCTACAGAGATAGAGCCTGCCATCAGGCTATTTTTGCAGCGACTATCTGTCACTGTTACCAAAACTGAAATGATGCATCTTGCGATTCACCCTTTCTCAAAACGCCCCGCCGCATTATCCTTCGCAACAATCTGAAACGCTTCACCTCCCGGTCGACTCCCTTTGCCGAATTTCTTCCTGCACAAAGACAGCGCTGTCTTGAATCGACCTGCGCCAGGGGATTGATTGCCCGCCTGTGGATAACCCGGTTATCCACAGAAAAAACCAAAAATAACGATGAACCAAGCCCGAGCCGAATCGTCATCTACAGTGAGTGAAGCACGGGGTTACATAATTCCAACGTAACGGAGAAACACACTATGAGCACTGATGGTGCCTCAAGCCCAAGCCGCCTGTTGCCCAGGCTGCTGGGGGTCTTGCTGCTGATCATGGGGCTGGCCTTGCTGGCCGGTGGCGTCAAGCTGAGTATGCTCGGCGGGTCGCTGTACTACCTGCTGGCCGGTATCGGCATTGCCGTGACCGGCGTATTGCTGCTGGCCACTCGCCGCGCCGCGCTGGGCCTGTATGCACTGGTGTTGTTTGCCAGCACCGTGTGGGCCCTGTGGGAAGTGGGCCTGGACTGGTGGCAACTGGTGCCGCGTCTGGCCCTGCTGTTCGCCCTCGGCATCGTCATGCTGCTGCCGTGGTTTCGTCGGCCATTGCTGCGTGGCCAAGCCGCACCGCTGGGCACTGGCGCGCTGAGCGTTGCCGTGGTGCTGGCGGGCGCGACCGCCCTGGCCAGCCAATTCACCAACCCAGGTGAAATGGTCAAGACCGGCCAACTGGACCGCGACGCGGTGCCGGGTATGGCCAGCGCTGCGCCAACCCAGGCCGATGGCGACTGGAACTCCTATGGCCGCTCGGCCTTCGGTGACCGTTACTCGCCACTGGCACAGATCACCCCGGAGAATGCCCATAAGCTGGTGCCGGCGTGGACTTATCGCACTGGCGACATCCCTGGCCCAGGCGATCCCGGTGAAACCACCGCCGAAAATACCCCGCTGAAAGTCAATGGCATGCTCTACGTGTGCACACCGCACAGCCAAGTGATTGCCCTGGACCCGGATACCGGCAAGGAAATCTGGCGTTTCGACCCGAAAATCACCACCCAGGGTGCTGAGAGCTTCAAAGGTTGGGCGCACATGACCTGCCGTGGCGTGTCGTACCACGATGACGCCGCCTACGCTTCCGAGCAGAGCCCGACTGGCACTGCCAGCCCGGCCGCCGCTCCGAATGCCTGCCCGAAACGCATCTTCGTGCCGACCGCCGACACCCGTCTGATCGCCCTGAACGCCGACACCGGCAAGATGTGCGAAGACTTCGGTGACAAAGGCCAGGTCGACCTGCGTGCCAACATCGGTAGCTTCGCCCCAGGCGGTTACTACTCCACGTCGCCACCGGCCGTGACCAAGAACCTGGTCGTGATCGGCGGTCACGTGACCGACAACGTTTCCATCGACGAGCCAAGCGGCGTGATCCGCGCGTTCGACGTGCACACCGGCAAGCTGGTGTGGAACTGGGACAGCGGCAACCCGGACGACACCACCCCGTTGGCCGAGGGCAAGACCTACACCCGCAACTCGCCGAACATGTGGTCCATGTTCGCCGTGGATGAAAAACTCGGCATGCTCTACCTGCCGATGGGCAACCAGATGCCCGACCAGTACGGCGGCGACCGTACCGATGAGTCCGAGAAGTACGCCGCGGGCCTGACCGCCCTGGACATCGACACCGGCCACGTGAAGTGGACCTTCCAGTTCACCCACCACGACCTGTGGGACATGGACGTGGGCGGCCAGCCTTCGCTGATCGACATCAAGACCGCTGCGGGCGTGAAGCAAGCGGTGATGGCGTCGACCAAGCAAGGCAGCATCTACGTGCTGGACCGCGCCACTGGCCAGCCAGTGGTGCCCGTCAATGAAATCCCGGTGCCACAGGGCGCAGTGGCGGGCGACCGCACCTCCCCTACCCAACCCAAGTCCGACCTGAACTTCATGCCGCCGCCGTTGAAAGAACGCGACATGTGGGGCGTGACACCGTTCGATCAGATGCTGTGCCGGATCGATTTCAAATCCATGCGCTACGACGGCCCGTTCACCCCGCCGTCCCTGCAAGGTTCGATCGTGTACCCAGGCAACTTCGGCGTGTTCGACTGGGGCGGTATCTCGGTTGACCCGGTGCGCCAGATCGCCTTCGTGAACCCAAGCTACATGGCGTTCAAATCGAAGCTGATCCCGGCTGCCGACATTGCCAAGCAAGGCCCACGCGTCAGCGAAACCGAAGGCGTGCAGCCGAACAAAGGCGCCCCGTATGGTGTGATCCTTGAAGCACTGCTGTCGCCGATGGGCCTGCCGTGCCAGGCACCGGCCTGGGGCTACGTGGCGGCGGTCGACCTGACCACCCACCAGACCATCTGGATGCACAAGAACGGCACCGTGCGTGACAGCTCGCCGGTTCCAATCCCACTGACCATGGGCGTGCCTAGCCTGGGTGGTACGTTCACCACCGCCGGTGGCGTCGCGTTCCTCAGCGGCACACTGGACCAGTACTTGCGTGCCTATGACGTGAAAAACGGCAAGCAACTGTGGGAAGGCCGCCTGCCTGCAGGCGCGCAAACCACCCCGATGACCTACACCGGCAAGGACGGCAAGCAATACGTGCTGGTCATGGCGGGCGGTCACGGTTCCCTGGGGACCAAGCAGGGTGATTATGTAATGGCGTTCAAACTGCCGGATTAAGTAGCGCTGGCGGTAAAAAAGCGGCGGCCCGAACGGGCAGCCGCTTTTTTTTTGCCTGCTGATAATGCCCCAGCGTTTCCCCTCAACCCTTTAAAACTAATTTAGTGCGCACGCCCTGCGTAATACAAAAGGCGTACGGATAAAACTTTAAAGGGAGCTTCACTGCATGACGGACCATGTCGCTACAAAACCAATTCTTTCCACCCCCACAAAAATCCTGGAGCTTGAACACCTCAATACTGCCAGTTTGAAAAAACTCATCAGTGGCGAAGTGCTTGCCATTCGGGTACCTGAATTTGCCAACGCAACCACCAGCGCACGGTTGATTCAGGCCATCGACGATACCGCCACCCTGGAACACTATGGTCATGAAACCTATGAAGAGGGGCGCATCGTTCAGCACTTCTATGGTGTGCATCGCTGGGGCAACCCGTTCAACTCCACGTACGGCAAGGCCGCCGGCGGTGACGCACAAGAAAAATATTATGCAGACGCGGCCCGTATGCGCGGCCTTATCGACAGCCTCTGTGCGCCGCAAAAACCGCCCATTCAACAGCTGATGGAACAGTTCCAGGCGCTCTGGCCGCAAGGTGCAACAGCCGCTGCGTTCCAGGGCCGACCGATGTTTTGCGGGATCATCCGCGTCATGTTCCCGGAGACGGCGCACCTCTCGGAAACGGTGCCCCATGTGGATTGCCTGCCCCGCACAATCGCTGAACTGCAGCATCAATTCAGCGCCAATATCTACCTGCAAACACCGCCTTCGGGGGGCGAGTTGATCATCTGGGATACCCAAGCCTTTAGCTATGATGAGGTCAAGCGCTTCGAAGGTGCCCAACTGCCCGAACAGTGTTTACAAAAACCGCTGCGCATCCGCCCACGCAAGAACGAACTGGTGCTCATCAATACCCGCCGCCCCCACGCCATCTGCGGGTTCGATTCGGGAAAACGCGTCAGCATGCAGTCGTTTATCGGCTATACCCCCGGCGAACCGTTTTACTTCTGGTGCTAATACTTTTATTGCTCGTGCACATGGACGTTTATCTATGACCCCCGAAGAATTCCGCCAACATGGCTATGCCATGATCGACCTGATTGCAGACTACCGACAGAACATCGAACAACGCGGCGTGCAGCCCACCACCCGACCTGGCGAGATCAAAGCTGCCCTGCCGGCCAGCCCGCCTGACACCGCCGAACCGTTCGAACAGATCATGGGCGACGTCGAAAAACTGATCATGCCCGGCTTGCTGCATTGGCAGCATCCCAGTTTCTTCGGGTTCTTCCCTTCCAATGTGGAACTGTCCTCAGTGCTGGGCGATTGCCTGAGCACCGGCCTGGGTGTGATTGGGTTGTCCTGGCAATCCAGTCCGGCTCTCACCGAAATAGAGGAAGTCACCACCGACTGGCTGCGCGACATGCTCGGCCTGGGCAACACGTGGAGCGGTGTGATCCAGGACTCTGCGTCCACCTCCACGCTGGTGGCGCTTATCAGCGCCCGGGAACGCAGCTCCGATTACGCGCTGATGCACAACGGCCTGCAAAACAGCAGCGCGCCCCTGATCGTCTACACCTCAGCCCATGCCCACAGCTCGGTCAACAAGGCGGCGATCCTGGCCGGGTTCGGCCAGAACCATATCCGCACCATCGCCACCGACGCACACCATGCAATGTCGCCCCAGGCACTGGCGCACGCCATCGAACAGGACCTGGCCGCCGGTAACACGCCCTGCGTGGTGATTGCCACCACCGGCACCACGGCCGCCATGGCGATCGACCCCCTGGATGCAATTGGCGAACTGACCCAACGTCACGGCCTGTGGCTGCATGTGGACTCGGCCATGGCCGGCGCCGCAATGATCCTGCCAGAATGCCGGGCCTTATGGGATGGCATCGAAAAGGCTGACTCCCTAGTGCTCAACCCGCACAAATGGCTGGGCGCGGCCTTCGATTGCTCGGTTTACTTCGTGCGCGACCCCGAGCATTTGATTCGCATCATGACCACCAACCCGAGTTACCTGCAGTCCAGCGCAGACGGCCAAGTGCGAAACTACCGTGACTGGCGGATCTCCCTGGGCAGCCGTTTCCGCGCCTTGAAGTTGTGGTTCCTGATACGCGAGCAAGGCGTCAGCGGCCTGCAAGCGCGGTTGCGGCGAGACCTGGCCAATGCGCGCTGGCTGGCAGAGCAGATCGAAGCCACTGAGCACTGGACACTGGTGGCCACGCCCGCCTTGCAAACCCTGTGCATTCGCCATGAACCGCCGGGTTTGGAAGGCCAGGCACTGGACCATCACACGCGAGCCTGGGCAGAAAAACTCAACCAGTCAGGCGATGCTTACGTCACCCCCGCCATCCTCGATGAGCGCTGGATGGTGAGGGTGTCCATCGGCGCGCTGGGCACCGAGCATCAGCATGTCCAAAGGTTGTGGGTGCGATTGCAAGCCCTGGTCGCTTGAACGCTGCCAAAGTAGCCCCCCTGTGGCGAGGGAGCTTGCTCCCGCTGGGCTGCGCAGCGGCCCCAAAATCCTGGAAGCGCTTCGCACTCCAGCGGGAGCAAGCTCCCTCGCCACAGTCAAACTGTCTAGGTTGGCACCTGCTCACGCCGCATCCACCGCTCGAACGCCATGGCATTGAGCGGCCGGCTGATCAGGTAGCCCTGGGCCGTGTCGCAGTTCCAGCGTTTGAGCAAGGTGAGGCTGTGTTCGAACTCCACGCCCTCGGCGACCACCTTGAGCCCCAGGCTATGACTCATCTCGATGGTGGAGCGCACGATCACCCCGTCGCCGCTGGTGCTGTCGAGGTTGCGCACAAAGGACTGGTCGATCTTCAGCTCTTGCACCGGCAGGCGCTGCAACTGTGCGAGGGAGGAGTAACCGGTGCCGAAATCATCCACCGACAGGCTGATCCCGCAATTGCGCAGCTGCTCCAGCACGCTGAGGGCCTGCTGCGGGTTGTGCATAATGGCGCTCTCGGTAATCTCGAAAATCAAATGCTCGGCGCCCACATGGTATTGGGCCAATAGCGCGGTGACGCGAATGGCCAAGTCATCATCCGCCAAGTCGTTCACGGAGATATTCACCGACAGCTGGATAACCAGCCCACGCTGCGCCCATTCGGCAATCTGGCGGATGGCTTCCTCGATCACCCACAGGGTCAGGGCACCCATGCTGCCAGTGCGTTCGGCCAACGGAATGAACTCCCCCGGAGACACTTGCCCCAGCGTCGCGTGTTGCCAGCGCAGCAAGGCTTCGGCCTGGCCCACGTGCCCGTGCCGCAGGTCGAGCTTGGGTTGGTAGCACAGGAACAACTCGCCTTCGATCACGGCGCGGCGCAAGTCGCGAATCAGGGTGATCTGGCGTTGGTGGGCGAGGTCGCGGTCCGGTTGGTAGATCTGCAAATGCCCCGGCAGGTTGGCCGCGTCGTGCCGGGCGATGGCCGCGCGGTTGATCAACTCTTCCACCTGCTGCCCATCAGCAGGGTACGCGGCGATGCCGATACTCACCTCATGGCGCACTTCGTCATTGCCGATGCGCAGGGGTTCGGTCAACGCCCCATGCAACTGGTCGGCGCGGGCCACGGCAGAGTCGATCTCGGTGTTTTCCAGCAACAACAGAAACTCACTGCCGGCGATGCGCGCGGCGGTGTCGCTGGCCAACAGGCTGCTGGACAAGCAGCGGCTGGCCTCGCACAACATGTGCTCGACACCTTCGGGGCCGAACCCTTCGTTGATGACTCGGTAGTTTTCAATCCCCACGTACAGCAACACCACCGACCGCCGTGCGCTGATCGCACTGCCCAGGCGCTCCATGGCCAAGGCACGGTTGGGCAATCCGGTGAGCGGGTCATGCAAGGCATTGTGGGCCAGTTGCCGTTCGCGCAGGGCGATGCCGCTTTGCATGGCATTGAACGCCCGCGCCAGCAGGCCGAACTCGTCGTGGCTGCGCACCCGCACCGGGGTGCGGTAGTCACCGGCCCCGATCCGTTCAGCGGCTTGCACCAGCGCATTGAGCGGGCGTGACACTCGCCGCGCCAGGAATAAGGCCACCGCCAGCGAGACCAGCAGCACCGCCAGGGCAATCCCCATGAACTGCCGGTCCAGCGGCGCGAAGGATTCCAGCGCATGGTCCAGCGGGCTTTGCAGCAACACGCGCACTTCATCGCCTTCGCCGCTGTTGGCCAAGGGCAACACTTGGCTGAGCACACGCTGGCCATGGAACAGCTGGATCTTCGCCTCAGGATCGACCTGCGTGCCATGCAAGAGGCTGATAATGCTTGGGCGCCAATTGCCAGGGTGGGTGGTGAACAGCTGACCGAGATGGCCGTCCTGCACACTGAGGAACGACACCTCCAGGTTGCTCATGGAGCGCAGTTCATGGGCGAATTGCGTGTCCATGGGAAAGCCCATGACCACGCGTGCGATCGGCACAGGCCCGAGCACATCTTTTTGCACCAGCAAATAGGGGCGCCCGGCCATGGCGACGATCAACATTTGCTGGCCGCTGCGCCGCGCCTTGCGCAAGGCATCGGCATACGGGAACAACTGGCCCCGCGTCTGCACCAGCAGGGTACTGACCATGACCCTGTCATCCAGGCCCAGCACCACCACTTCGCTGGAACTGACCCCGGTGCCATGGGTGCCCAGGGCCTCCAGGATCGGCACCGTCCGGCCGCCGGCCACCGCCTGCTTGAACGGCCCATCGGCGGTGAGCCAGTCCAACCCGTACTGCAAGCGCCGCCCGCGCAGGTCCAGCAGGCGCTCGAACACCTGCCGCCCGGTGTTCAACTGTACGTCGGCCTGGTTCTCCACCGCACGGGTGGTGGCAGCGTGCACGGCAAAATAGGTGGCGGCCACGACCACCAGCAACAACAGCGCCAGCACTCCGGCTATGCGGGTCTGAAACGTGTGGCGCCAGTGCATGGCCGCGCCCTCGGGCCGCGCTCGTCGCTCTTGGCCGTGCTTTCCTTGTGTCATACGCGTCCCTGCCGACTGCTAACCGGCGTCAAAAAAACATCCTTTTTTATGGGGAATTTTATTAAAGCAGGTTAGCTGGGACTGGGGATAAGTAAACCCAATAAAAGCTGGGTCTAGCCGTCACATTATTGACGATCAGTTCGAAAAGCGGAGGGGTAAAGTACGTTGACCGCAACCCTCCCGTTATTTCATGCAAATTGTTGCTAACGACGCCTCCCCATTGAAACCACCGCAACCCCGCCCCATCTAACCTGCATACTTACTGATGCAGGTGCCCCATGAGCGACCAGCAAGAATTTCCAGATTACGACCTCAACGATTACGCCGACCCCGAAAACTCTGAAACCCCCTCGTCCAATACTGGCTTGGCCCTGCCTGGGCAAAACCTGCCGGACAAGGTCTACATCATCCCGATCCACAACCGGCCGTTTTTTCCGGCACAAGTGTTGCCGGTGATCGTCAATGAAGAACCCTGGGCCGAAACCCTGGAGCTGGTGAGCAAATCCGACCACCATTCCCTTGCGCTGTTTTTCATGGACACGCCGCCCGAAGACCCACGGCACTTCGACACCTCCGCCCTGCCGTTGTACGGCACCCTGGTGAAGGTGCACCACGCCAGCCGCGAGAACGGCAAGCTGCAGTTCGTCGCCCAGGGCCTGACCCGCGTACGCATCAAGACCTGGCTCAAGCACCACCGCCCACCTTACCTGGTGGAAGTCGAATACCCGCACCAGCCCAGCGAGCCGACCGATGAGGTGAAGGCCTACGGCATGGCGCTGATCAATGCGATCAAGGAACTGCTGCCCCTCAACCCGCTGTACAGCGAAGAGTTGAAGAACTACCTCAACCGCTTCAGCCCCAACGACCCGTCGCCGCTCACCGACTTCGCCGCCGCCCTCACCTCGGCGACAGGTAATGAGCTGCAAGAAGTGCTGGACTGTGTGCCCATGCTCAAGCGCATGGAAAAAGTGCTGCCAATGCTGCGCAAAGAGGTAGAAGTCGCGCGTCTGCAAAAAGAACTCTCCGCCGAAGTGAACCGCAAGATCGGCGAGCACCAGCGTGAGTTCTTCCTCAAGGAACAACTCAAGGTCATCCAACAGGAGCTGGGTCTGACCAAGGACGATCGCAGCGCCGACGTCGAACAGTTCGAACAGCGCCTGCAAGGCAAGGTGTTGCCGGCGCAAGCGAAAAAACGCATTGATGAAGAACTGAACAAACTGTCGATCCTGGAAACCGGTTCGCCGGAATACGCCGTCACACGCAACTACCTGGACTGGGCCACCTCGGTGCCGTGGGGCGTGTACGGAGAAGACAAACTCGACCTCAAGCACGCGCGCAAAGTGCTCGACAAGCACCATGCGGGCCTGGATGACATCAAGAGCCGCATCCTCGAATTCCTAGCGGTGGGCGCCTACAAGGGCGAAGTCGCCGGTTCCATCGTGTTGCTGGTAGGTCCGCCGGGCGTGGGCAAGACGAGTGTGGGCAAGTCCATCGCCGAATCCCTGGGGCGGCCGTTCTATCGCTTCAGTGTTGGCGGCATGCGCGACGAGGCCGAGATCAAGGGCCACCGCCGCACCTACATCGGCGCCCTGCCTGGCAAGCTGGTGCAGGCGTTGAAAGACGTGGAAGTGATGAACCCGGTGATCATGCTCGACGAGATCGACAAGATGGGCCAGAGCTTCCAGGGCGACCCGGCGTCGGCGCTGCTCGAAACCCTGGACCCGGAGCAGAACGTCGAATTCCTCGACCATTACCTGGACCTGCGCCTGGACCTGTCCAAAGTGCTGTTCGTGTGCACCGCCAACACCCTGGACTCAATCCCCGGTCCATTGCTGGACCGCATGGAAGTGATTCGCCTGTCGGGCTATATCACCGAAGAAAAAGTCGCCATCGCCAAGCGCCACTTGTGGCCCAAGCAGTTGGAAAAAGCCGGCGTGGCCAAAAACAGCCTGACCATCACCGACGGTGCCTTGCGCGCCTTGATCGACGGTTATGCGCGAGAGGCCGGCGTGCGTCAGTTGGAGAAACAGCTGGGCAAGCTGGTGCGCAAGGCGGTGGTAAAACTGCTGGATGAGCCGGACTCGGTGATCAAGATCGGCAACAAGGACCTGGAAAGCTCCCTGGGCATGCCGGTATTCCGTAATGAGCAAGTGCTGTCCGGCACCGGCGTGATTACCGGCCTGGCGTGGACCAGCATGGGCGGCGCCACCTTGCCGATCGAAGCGACGCGCATCCACACGCTCAACCGCGGCTTCAAGCTCACCGGGCAGTTGGGTGAAGTGATGAAAGAGTCCGCCGAAATCGCCTACAGCTACATCAGTTCCAACCTGAAGTCGTTTGGCGGCGATGCGAAGTTCTTCGACGAAGCCTTCGTGCACTTGCACGTGCCGGAAGGCGCCACGCCGAAAGACGGCCCGAGTGCCGGCGTGACCATGGCCAGTGCGTTGCTGTCCCTGGCCCGCAACCAACCGCCGAAAAAAGGCGTGGCAATGACCGGCGAACTGACCTTGACCGGGCATGTACTGCCGATTGGCGGGGTGCGCGAGAAGGTGATTGCGGCGCGGCGCCAGAAGATTCACGAGTTGATCTTGCCGGAGCCCAACCGTGGCAGCTTTGAAGAGTTGCCGGACTATTTGAAGGAAGGGATGACGGTGCACTTTGCCAAGCGGTTTGCGGATGTGGCGAAGGTGCTCTTCTGAGAAATATCCAGACCTGATCATTCCCACGCTCTGCGTGGGAATACATCCCGTGACGCTCCGCGTCACAAAGCGGACGCGGAGCGTCCAAGGCAACGTTCCCACGCAGAGCGTGGGAACGATCGGCCAACGCAAAACCCCACCTTGTCACACCTTGTCTCATCTTCGGTTATGCTCCCCCTTCGTCGTGTATTAACGGAGCCTTCATGACCGCTGCCCGCCTGCTTCTTCCCTTGAGCCTTGTCTTGCTGGCCGCATGCGCCAGTGCCCCCAAGCAAAACGTCAGCGTGGACAACCAGAGCGCCTGCCCGCTCCAGCTTAAAAACGGGCAAAACCTGATCCTCACCCTGCCCAGCAACCCCACCACCGGTTACCGCTGGGCCATCCAGGACTCCGCCGGCGGCGTGTTGCGCGCCTTGAGCCCCGAGGTCTACAGCAGCACCGAGTCCGGCGTGATCGGCGGTGGCGGCCAGTCCACCTGGCGCTTCCAGGCGTTTGCCGCAGGGCAAGGGCGTTTGCGCCTGACATCCCAGCAACCTTGGGAGCCGGAGGCCGAACCTGCCGAAACCTTTGACTGCGCCATTACGGTGAACTGATATGCCATGGCTGATCCTTGCCTTGATGGGCGCCGGCACCTTTGTCTATGGCTTGGCGACCCATGCGACGCTGCTGTGCCTGCTGGTCAAGCCACTGCCGGTGCTGGCGCTGCTGGGTTGGCTGCATGACGCGCCGCCCACCGAGTATCGACGCTGGATCAGCCTGGGGTTGATTTTTTCCCTGGTGGGCGACGTGTTGCTCGCCTGGCCAGGCGACCTGTTTATCTTTGGCCTGGGCGCGTTTCTGTTCGCGCACCTGGCCTATCTCAAAGCCTATTTCAGTGACTGTCGGCGCTTGGCGCTGCTGCCGCTGGTGCTGGCCCTCGGCGTAGGCGCAATCTTGCTGAGCATCCTGATCTCCCACGGCCTCGGTGAGCTTTTGATACCGGTGGTGGTTTACGCGCTGGTGATCAGCGCCATGCTCTGGCGTGCGTTGGCGCGACTGGGCAGCGAGGTGCCCAAGCGTTCAGCGTGGCTGGCGGCGGCGGGTGCGGTGTCGTTTGTGGTTTCCGACGCACTGATCGGCATCAACCGGTTTGTGCTGGCGTTCGAGGCAGCGCCGTATTTGCTGATCGCCACCTACTGGCTCGGGCAATGGGGCATCACCGCCTCGGCTTTCCATCAGACAACCCGCGCATCCGAGGGCCAACTTGGCTAAAATGCCGGCCTTTCCCCCACCGTCGCCGGAACAGCCGTGAGCAAAGAACCCGATCGCCTATTCGCCCAGCCCCTGCCCCAGGTGCCGGACTTCGCCTTTAACGAGGATGTGGTGCGGGTGTTCCCGGACATGATCAAGCGCTCGGTGCCGGGCTACCCCACCATCGTCGAGAACCTCGGCGTGCTGGCCGCGCAATTTGCCCAACCGGGTAGCGTGCTGTATGACCTGGGCTCTTCCCTGGGCGCCGTGACCCAAGCCCTGCGTCGCCATGTACGCACCGAGGGTTGCCGGGTGATCGCCGTGGATAACTCCGCCGCGATGGTCGAGCGCTGCCGCGAATACCTCAATGGCCAGGACTCGATGTTCCAGGAGTTGCTGCCCGTGGAGGTGATCGAGGGCGATATCCTCGCCCTGCAATTCAAGCCCGCCTCGGTGGTGGCCCTGAACTTCACCCTGCAATTTATCGCCCCCCAGGAGCGCCGGGCGTTGCTGGGGCGCATTCGCCAGGCGCTGCTGCCGGGCGGGGCGTTGATCCTCTCGGAAAAGCTGCGCTTCAACGATGTTGAAGAGCACGCGCTGCTGACCGACTTGCATATCGCCTTCAAACGCGCCAACGGCTACAGCGAACTGGAAATCGCCCAGAAGCGCAGCGCCATCGAAAACGTCATGAAGCCCGACAGCCTCGAAGAACACCGCGAACGCCTGCTGGCGGCCGGGTTCTCGAAAGTCGTGCCGTGGTTCCAGTGTCTTAACTTTGCCTCGTTGATTGCCTTGCCATGATTGATTTGTCCCCCCTCGCCCGCCATCTGGTCGGCACTCCCCTGGCCGTGTGGGCCCAGGGCCTGCAAGCGCAGCTCGATAGCAAGATGGAAAAAGGCCATGGCGACCTGGAGCGCTGGCAGAGCGCCTTGGATGCACTGCCGAAGATCCAGCCCAACAGCGTAGATTTGCTCAACGGCTTGGTGCTGGACACCGATTGCGACGACGCCACCCGCGAACAGATGCACACGGCGCTGATGGGCCTGAGCCCCTGGCGCAAAGGCCCGTTCCATCTGTTCGGCGTGCATGTGGACACCGAGTGGCGTTCGGACTGGAAGTGGTCGCGGGTCGCGCCGCACCTGGACCTCAAAGGCAAGCGCATCCTCGATGTGGGCTGCGGCAACGGCTACTACATGTGGCGCATGCTCGGCGCCGGGGCCGACAGCGTGATTGGCGTGGACCCCAACTGGCTGTTCTTCTGCCAGTTCCAGGCGGTGCAGCGCTACTTGTCCGAGCCCAAGGCCTGGCACTTGCCGTTCCCGTTCGAAGACTTGCCGGCGAACCTGGAAGGCTTTGACACGGTATTTTCCATGGGCGTGTTCTACCACCGCCGCTCGCCCATCGAGCATTTGCTGGCGTTGAAGGACACCCTGGTCAAGGGCGGCGAGTTGGTGTTGGAAACATTGGTGGTGGAAGGCGACCAACAACAAGTGCTGGTGCCAGAAGACCGTTACGCCCAGATGCGCAACGTGTGGTTCCTGCCGTCGGTACCGGCGTTGATGCTGTGGCTGCGCCGGGCCGGGTTCAGTGATGTGCGGTGCGTGGATGTGAGCGTGACCACGGTTGAGGAGCAGCGTGGGACGCACTGGATGAAGTATCAGTCGCTGAGTGATTTCCTGGACCCTGAGGATCACAGCAAGACCATTGAAGGGCTGCCGGCGCCGATGCGGGCGGTGATCATCGCTCGTAAATGACACCACTATGATCGTTCCCACGCTCTGCGTGGGAATGCCTCTTGAGACGCTCTACGTCACGCTTTGGGACGCAGAGCGTCCTGTGCTGCGTTCCCACGCAGAGCGTGGGAACGATCATCACGGTTTGGCTCGTCGGGCTTTGAAGAACTCGCTCAGGACAGCCCCACACTCCTCGGCCAATACCCCGCCTTCAAACAACACCCGATGGTTAAGAAAACCCTGGGTAAAAAATTGCCCCTGGCTTTGCACGATGCCCGCCTTCGGCTCCAACGCGCCATACACCACCCGCGCCACCCGCGAATGCACGATCAGCCCGGCACACATGCTGCACGGTTCCAGCGTCACGTACAGCGTGCTGCCCACCAGCCGATAGTTGCTGATCGCCTGAGCAGCGGCGCGGATCGCGACCATTTCGGCATGGGCGCTGGGGTCGTTGCCACTGATGGGGCAGTTGAAGCCGCGGCCGATGATTTCACCGCCCTGCACCAGCACCGCACCCACCGGCACTTCGCCCAATGCAGCGCCTTGGGCGGCGAGCGCCAGGGCTTCGCGCATAAAGTCCTGGTCGCGGCTGCGGTCGATAATCGCGGCGGGACGAATCTGGCGCATCACGCCACCTCGATGGCGGCCATCAGGCCGGTTTCCATGTGGTCGATCACATGGCAATGGAACATCCACACCCCTGGGTTATCCGCCACCAAGGCCACGCGGGCGCGTTCGTTCTTGCCCAGCAGATAGGTGTCGGTGAAATACGGGATCACCTTGTGGCGGTTGGACGCAAGCACCTTGAAGCTCATGCCGTGCAGGTGGATCGGGTGCTGGTACTGGGTCATGTTCTTCAATTCGAAAATGTAGCTCTTGCCCTTCTCCAGCTTGGCAATCGGGCGGTCGGCGCAGGTCTTGTCGGTGATGTCCCAGGCCTGGCCGTTGATCTGCCACAGGCTCGGCGGCTTGCCGTTTTCGACATTGACCGACACTGAACCGACCCATTCGAAATTGAAGTTGAGTTTCTCGGCATTGGCCAGGTCTGGCTCGGCAACCGGGTTGGCCGGCAATGCCGGTGGCCATGCGGTAGGCGCGTCGGTATTGGCGACAGAGCGGAAGGTGCCAAGGCGCACCGGGCCGTTGCGCAGCGACAGTTCTTCGCCCGCCGGTGGCGCCTTGATCGCCAGGCAAATGCGCATGCCCGGGCCCAGCCAATATTCCTTGCCCAACGGGCGCGGCTCGATGGGGTTACCGTCCAGGGCATAGATCTGCGCTTCGACGCCAGGAATATTGAGGCGATAAGTCAGGGTGTTGTCGAGGTTGAGTAGGCGCACGCGGGTGATTTGCCCAGCCGGCAGGTCGATCACCGCCTGGGGCACGCCGTTGATAGTCGAGAGGCGCCCGGCCGTGCCGCCACGCGCCGCTTCACGGGGGATGCTGAACTCGACAAATGCGCCCTCTTCGTCGATGTGCCAGTTCTTCAGGCTCAAGGTGCGCTCGTACTGGAAACCGGTGGGTTCGCGCTCTTCCACGATCAACGGGCCGACGAGGCCACGGCCGAGTTCTTCGCTGCTGCTCACGTGAGGGTGATACCAGTAGCTGCCGGCATCGGGCACGCGGAATTTGTAGTCGAAGTATTCGCCAGGCAGCACCGGCAATTGCGAGACGTAGGGCACGCCGTCCATTTCCAGCGGCAGGCGGATGCCGTGCCAGTGGATGGTAGTGGCGACTGGCAGATGATTGATAAAGCGCACCCGCAGCCATTCGCCTTGGCGCACCCGCAACTCGGTGCCCGGCGCCGATGGGCCGAACGCCCAGGCCTGGGTCTTGTGCCCCGGCACCAACTCTACGTCCAGGGGCGCGGCGATCAGCTCGTAATCGTGCCCCGCCTCGGACTCAGCGACTTTCCCCAGCCAGTAGCGGTAGCCACCGCCGGCACCGACGCCTACTACGGCCAGGCCAGCAAGACCACCCAGGATTTGTCGACGGGAAAAGGATCGGGACACAACAACCTCGCGTATCTGCCGCAGGCCAAGGGCCCGCAAAGGGCTGATACGATACACCTGCGTCGGCTAAACAGTAAGGCTTCGCATTGCCGCACAGATGAAACATGGCTCAAACCTGTAGGAGCGAGCTTGCTCGCGAAAGACCTGAGAACAACGCGGGGAGCCAGACTCCCCGCGTCATCGTTAACGACCTTCGCGAGCAAGCTCGCTCCTACAGGTTAATGTGCGATCAGGGCTTGGCAGCGGCCAGAATCAGGGCTTTCATCTCGGCCACGGCGCCTTTGAAACCGACGAAAAGCGCGTGCGCGACCAGGGCGTGACCGATATTCAGTTCGTTGATGCCCTTGATCGCAGCCACGGCTTCGACGTTGTGGTAATGCAAGCCATGGCCGGCATTGACGATCAAGCCTTCGTTGAGCCCGCAGTTCACGCCGTCGATGATGCGTTGCAACTCATCGGCCACTTCAGTCGGCGTGGTGGCATCGGCATAACGGCCAGTGTGCAGCTCGATGGCCGGGGCGCCGACACGGCGGGAGGCTTCGATCTGGCGTTCGTCGGCGTCGATAAACAGCGAGACTTCACTGCCGATCCGCGACAGGCGTTCCACCGCCGCCTTGATCCGCGCTTCCTGGCCAGCGACGTCGAGGCCGCCTTCGGTGGTCAACTCCTGGCGGGTTTCCGGTACCAGGCAGATATGCGCCGGGCGGATGCGCTCGGCGAACGCCATCATTTCTTCGGTCACGCCCATTTCGAAGTTCATGCGGGTTTGCAGCACGTCCTTGAGCAGCAGTACATCGCGCTCCTGGATGTGGCGGCGGTCTTCGCGCAGGTGCACGGTGATGCCGTCGGCGCCCGCTTCTTCGGCGTCCAGCGCGGCCTTGACCGGGTCAGGGTAACGGGTGCCCCGGGCCTGGCGCAGGGTGGCGACGTGGTCGATGTTGACGCCAAGAAGAATGCGATTGCTGGTGGTCACGGAAGCGCTCCTGAAAAGGGAAAGAATCGGTGCACAGCATACACGGGGACGTCAGGGCTTTCGAAACAACTCGCGACTGACCAGCGGCCGTCCGCCCAGGTGCACGGCCAGGGCCTGGCGCATCAGGCGCTTGGCGGCGGACAGCGCACCGGGAGCGTGCCAGTCGGCTTCGCTCATGGCCAGCAGTTCGGTGCCCTGAAACAGGCCGGGCTGCAGCAGGTACACACGCTCAAGCCCCGCATCGACTTGCAGGCGATACATGCCATCGGCGGCGATGGGCTCCCCGTGCAGGTCGTTGGCCAGTTCGAAGCCGTAGCCAAGGTCGTCGAGCAAGCGCCATTCGAAAGCGCGCAGCAGCGGTTCCAGCGGACGGCCTTCAGCGAGGGCCAGCAAGGTGGCAGCGTAGTGATCGAAGACCGCCGGGTGCGGGTCTTCGGCGGGCAACAGGCGAATCAGCAGTTCATTGAGGTAAAGGCCGCTGAACAGCGCATCGCCATTCAGCCAGGCCGAGGTGCCAACGCTTTCCAGGCGGCCGACGTTTTTCAGCTCGCCCTTGCCGCGAAACTCCACGTCCAGCGCCACGAACGGCCGCGCCAAGGTACCCGCCTTGCCCCGTGCGCTGCGCAAGACTGCGCGCAGTCGGCCTTGGGGCGTGAGGAAGTCCACCAACGCACTGGTTTCGCGGTAGGCGCGGCTGTGCAGGACGTAGGCGGGTTGGCTGGGGGGTGGGGATTGCGACATGAGACGGGGAATCTCTAAAGAAGGAGAGCGCTTGTGTGGCGAGGGGAGCTTGCTCCCGCTGGGCTGCGAAGCAGCCCCTCTAGCAGCCACCGAGTTATACCTGAAAAACCTCGTCGACCTTGTTGGGGCCGCTCCGCGGCCCAGCGGGAGCAAGCTCCCTCGCCACAGCAAGCCCGCCAGTCACTGTGCAACCCGTTACAGGTCGCCATAGCCCAGAGAGCGCAACGCACGCTCATCATCGGACCAGCCACCCTTAACCTTCACCCACAGGTTGAGCATGATCTTGGAGTCGAACAGCAGCTCCATGTCCTTGCGCGCTTCGGTGCCGATGCGCTTGATACGCTCGCCCTTGTCGCCAATGATGATTTTCTTCTGGCCGTCGCGTTCGACGAGGATCAGCGCATGAATGTGCAAGGTCTTGCCCTGCTGCTTGAACTCTTCGATTTCGACGGTGATCTGGTACGGCAGCTCGGCGCCCATCTGGCGCATGATTTTCTCGCGGACCAGTTCGGCGGCAAGGAAGCGGCTGCTGCGGTCGGTGATCTGGTCTTCCGGGAAGAAGTGCTCGTTTTCCGGCAGGTAACCGGCGATCACGCGCTCCAGGGCTTCGAGGTTGTGGCCGTGCTGGGCCGAGATCGGCATGATCTGGGCGTTCGGCAGTTGTTCCTGCAACCAGGTCAGGTGCGGCATCAGCTCGGCTTTGTCTTCGATACGGTCGGTCTTGTTCAGCGCGACGATCAACGGGCCGGTCACGTATTGCACACGCTCGAGGACCATCTGGTCTTCGTCAGTCCACTTGGTGCGGTCGACCACGAAGATCACCACGTCGACGTCTTTCAACGCGGCCGAGGCGGTCTTGTTCATGTAGCGGTTCAGGGCTTTCTCGCCGCCTTTGTGCATGCCAGGAGTATCGACATACACCGCTTGCACGTTGCCTTCGGTCTTGATGCCCAGCATGTTGTGGCGGGTGGTCTGGGGCTTGCGCGAGGTGATCGCGAGCTTCTGGCCGAGGATGTGGTTGAGCAGCGTGGACTTGCCCACGTTCGGGCGGCCGACGATGGCAACATAGCCACAGCGTGTTGCGGTTGAATCAGTCATGGCCATTCTCCACGCCCAGGGCAATCAGTGCTGCAGCGGCCGCTACCTGTTCGGCAATACGACGGCTCACACCCTGACCTCGGCTTTTTTCGTTCAATAAGGTGATTTCACATTCCACGAAGAACACCCTGCAATGGGGTTCGCCCTGGATATCCACCACTTCGTAGCGTGGCAGTTCGCAACCGCGGGACTGCAGGTACTCTTGCAGGCGGGTCTTGGGATCCTTGTTGGTGTCTACCAGCGTCAGGCTTTCGATTTCCGAGGCCAGCCAGGCGACAACGCGCTCCTTGGCCGTCTCCATGCCTGCATCGAGGTAGATTGCACCGATCAAGGCTTCCAGCGCATCAGCCAAGATTGACTCGCGACGGAAACCGCCGCTTTTCAACTCACCGGAACCCAGCCGCAGGTACTCGCCCAGGCCAAAGCCTCGAGCCAGCACGGCCAGGGTCTCGCCTTTCACAAGGCGTGCGCGCAAACGCGAAAGCTGGCCTTCTCGCGCTTGGGGGAAGCGCTCGAACAGCGCCTCGCCGGCGGCGAAATTGAGGATAGCGTCACCGAGAAATTCCAGGCGCTCGTTATTACGCCCTGCAAAGCTGCGGTGTGTGAGGGCAAGGACCATCAATTCCTGGTCCTTGAAGGTGTAGCCGAGCTGACGCTCGAGACGACTTAGAGAAACGGTCACGGTTTATCCATATCTAGTTGATGGCACCGGCGGCCATCGACGATTGACGCAGTGTTCAAATTCAAATCCTGATGGGTACCGGGCATCGGAAAATGTCCAAGCCCCAGAAAAGCATTCGGCGCTGTGTTCACAGCGCCGCTTGTATTACTTGATCAGCCCGACCCGCGAGAAGTTCGGCAGGTGGCTGAGCTTGGGTTCCGGCCAACTCATCCAGACCGCGAAGGCTTTGCCGACAATGTTCTCGTCCGGCACCATGCCCAGCAGATCCTTGGGAATGTTGGGGTCATCCCAGTAGCGGCTGTCGTTGGAGTTGTCCCGGTTGTCGCCCATCATGAAGTAGTGCCCGGCAGGCACTTTCCACTGGCCATCCGGCATCGCACGGTAGCGGCTCATTTCCTTGCGGATTTGGTGCTCCACCGCACCGAGTTTCTCCTGGTACAGCTCGGCGCTGCCCAAGGTATTCGGCTCGGCGCCCAACAGCTTCTCGGCCACCGACTCACCATTGATGAACAGGCGTTTGTCGCTGGTGTAGCGCACCACGTCGCCCGGCAGGCCGACGACTCGCTTGATGTAGTTGACGTTCGGGTCGCTTGGGTAGCGGAACACCATCACATCGCCGCGCTGCGGGTCACCCACGGGGATGACTTTCTTGTCGATCACCGGCAGGCGAATGCCGTAGGAAAACTTGTTCACCAGGATGAAGTCGCCCACATCCAGGGTCGGTTTCATCGACCCCGAAGGGATCTGGAACGGCTCTACCAGAAACGAGCGCAGCACCAGCACGATGAACAACACCGGGAAGAACGACTTGCCGTACTCAACCAGCAAGGGCTCTTTGTTCAGCTTCTCGACCACCACCGCATCGGGCTGGCTGACGCTGCCCTGATAGGAAGCGATGGCCGCCCGACGACGCGGGGCGAAGAACACCAGATCGAGCAACGCCAGGAGACCACAGACGGCAACGGCAATGACCAGCAACAGCGGGAAATTTAGTGACATAGGACCTAACTATCCAACCTGAGCACCGCAAGGAAGGCTTCTTGTGGAACTTCCACGTTGCCTACTTGCTTCATGCGTTTTTTACCGGCCTTTTGCTTCTCAAGCAGCTTGCGCTTACGGCTTACGTCACCGCCGTAGCATTTGGCCAGTACGTTCTTTCTGAGAGCCTTGACGGAAGTCCGTGCAATGATCTGCCCGCCGATGGCGGCCTGGATCGCGACGTCGAACATCTGGCGCGGAATCAGTTCTTTCATCTTCTCGGTCAGTTGGCGACCTTTGTAGTGCGCGTTGTCCTTGTGCACGATCAGTGCCAAGGCATCTACCTTGTCGCCGTTGATCAGCACATCCAGTTTCACCAGATTAGCCGATTGGTAACGATCGAAATGGTAGTCCAGCGAAGCATAGCCGCGACTGGTGGACTTGAGACGGTCGAAGAAGTCCAGGACCACTTCGTTCATCGGCATATCGTAGGTCACTTGTACCTGGGTACCGAGGAACAGCATGTCGCGCTGCACGCCACGTTTTTCGATGCACAGGGTAATGACGTTGCCCAAGTGTTCCTGCGGCACCAGGATATTGGCCCGCACGATCGGCTCGCGCATGTCTTCGATGGCCGACAGGTCCGGGAGCTTGGAGGGGTTGTCGACGTAAATCGTTTCACCGGTTTTGAGCAGCAACTCGAAAATAACGGTTGGCGCGGTGGTGATCAGGTCCAGGTCGTATTCGCGCTCGAGGCGCTCCTGGATGATCTCCATGTGCAGCATGCCCAGGAACCCGCAACGGAAGCCGAAGCCCAGGGCGTCGGAGCTTTCCGGGGTGTACTGCAACGACGAGTCGTTGAGGGTCAGTTTTTGCAGGGCTTCGCGGAAATCTTCGAAGTCATCGGAGCTGACCGGGAACAGGCCGGCGTAGACCTGTGGCTGGATGCGCTTGAAGCCGGGCAGCACGTCGACGTCTGGCGTGGAGCTCAGGGTCAGGGTGTCACCCACTGGTGCACCGTGAATATCCTTGATGCCAGCGATGATGAAGCCGACTTCACCGGCTTTCAGATCAGTGGTCGCGGTGTGTTTCGGGTTGAATACACCGACGCTGTCCACCAGGTGGATCTTGCCGGTGGACTTGACCAGGATCTTGTCGCCCTTCTTCACACGGCCATGGCGCACGCGTACCAGGGAAACAACGCCCAGGTAGTTGTCGAACCAGGAGTCGATGATCAACGCTTGCAGCGGATCTTCGTAGTTGCCGGTCGGCGCGGGAATGGTGTGCACCAGGCGTTCGAGCACTTCGTCGACACCCAGGCCGGTCTTGGCGCTGCAGGTGACGGCGTCGGTGGCATCGATGCCGATGATCTTCTCGATCTCTTCCTTGACGCGCTCAGGCTCGGCCTGGGGCAGGTCGATCTTGTTGAGCACGGGCATGACTTCCAGGCCCTGCTCGATCGCGGTGTAGCAGTTGGCAACCGACTGCGCCTCCACGCCCTGCCCGGCATCGACCACCAGCAACGCGCCTTCGCAGGCCGCCAGCGAACGGCTGACTTCGTAGGTGAAGTCAACGTGGCCTGGGGTGTCAATGAAGTTCAGTTGGTAAGTAATGCCGTCTTTGGCCTTGTAGTACAGCGTGACGCTGTGGGCCTTGATGGTGATCCCGCGCTCGCGTTCGAGGTCCATGGAATCCAGTACCTGGGCTTCCATTTCACGCTCGGCAAGGCCGCCGCACATCTGGATAAATCGATCGGCCAGCGTCGACTTGCCATGGTCAATGTGGGCGATGATGGAGAAATTGCGGATATGACTCAAATCACTCACGGATCAACACTCAAAAAGGCTGCAGGCAGATTGCCCGCTGAAAAATAGCCGGGAATTGTACCTGATGCTCAGGCCAGACGTCATCTTTGCTGACCAATACAAAAAAGCCCCACTTTAATGGGGCTTAAAACTGTAGGAGCGAGCTTGCTCGCGAAAATCACCAACGATAACGCGCTTATTCTAGATAAACGCGGCGTTTCGCAGACTTTCGCGAGCGCGGCTTCAACCCGCTCGGCGCAGCAGCCAGAACCCAGCCACGGCGCAGATGGCCGTGGGCACCAGCACCGCAAACAGCGGCGAGAAGCCGAATACCAGGCTCGACGGCCCAAGCAAGTCCTGGGCGATGCGGAAGGTGAAGCCCACCAGCACGCCGGTAAATACCCGTTGGCCCAGGGTCACGGAGCGCAATGGCCCGAAAATGAAGGAGATCGCCATCAACACCAAGGCGGCGGTAACCACCGGCTGCAAGACTTTCACCCAGAACGCCAGCCAGTAGCGGCCATTGTTCAAACCCTGCTCCTTGAGGTAGTGGATATAGCTCCACAAACCGGAGATCGGCAGGGCTTCCGGCACCATGACCACTGTGTTGAGCAACTCCGGCTTGAGGGCGATATCCCACTGTTCGGTCGGCACGTTGACCACTTCGGTGCTGGACTGGGTGCCCTGGCCCACGTTACGGAAGTGCGTGGTGGTGACGTCGCTCAGTTGCCATTGCTCGCCACTGTACTGCGCGCGCTTGGCGAAGCTGGACGACAACATGTGCCGTTCTTTGTCGAAGGTGTAGCGGGTCACCCCGATCAACAGGCCACCCGGTTGCACGGCGTTGATGTGGATGAACTCGTCACCCTGGCGGTGCCACAGGCCGTGCTTGGCGCTTTGCGCATCGCCCGAACCCTGGGCCAGGGCGCGATTGGCCTGGGCGGTGGCTTCGGCCGGTGGCGCGACGTATTCACCGATCAGCACACTGCAGGCCATCAGCAGCAGCATCGGCTTCATCACCGCCCAGACGATACGGCCGATGGAAACCCCGGCGGCGCGCATGATGGTCAGCTCGCTGTTGCTGGCCAGGGTGCCCAGGCCGATCAGGCAGCCAATCAGCGCGGCCATTGGCATCATGTCGTAGAGGCGGCGCGGCGCGGTCAGTGCGACGTAGCTCAGCACGTCCGTGACTGTGTAAGTGTCAGTAACGTTGCCCACTTCATCAATGAAGGCGAACAGCAAGGCCAGGCCGAGAATGATGCCCAGTACCGCCAGGATGGCGATCAGTACGCTAATGCCGATGTAGCGATCAAGCTTAGCCACGGGCCAACTCCTTCAGGCCACGACGGCTCTTCATTTTCAAACGGATAGGTTCCCAGTAAAGCAGCCCCAGGCCGATCATCAGGAAAACCCCGTGCACCCACCACAGGCCCAAGGCCGGTGGCAACTTGCCCTTCTCCAGGGAACCACGGGCAGAAATCAGGATGGTCAGGTAGGCCATGTACAGCAGGATCGCTGGCAGCAACTTGAGGAAACGCCCTTGGCGCGGGTTGACGCGCGACAGCGGCACGGCCATCAGGGTCACGATAAACACCAGCAGCGGCAGGGACAGGCGCCATTGCAACTCGGCGATGGAGCGCAACTCCGGGCTGCCGAACAGCGATGAGGTGGGCAGTGCGTCGCGGTCGGTGACCTCGTCACTGATCTCGGCCTTGGGCAGCATGACGCCATAGGTGTCGTACTTGATCGCCCGATAATCCGCCAGGCCAGGGCTGCCGTCGTAGCGGTAGCCGTTTTCCAGGATCAGGTAGCGATTGCCATCGGGACGGATTTCCTGGCGACCGCTGTCGGCCACCAGAATCGAAATACCCCGATCCTTCTGGTTCTGACCGAGGTTCTTCTGGGAGATGAACACGCCGCCAAGGTTGGAGCGGTCGTCGGTCATGGTTTCGGTGTAGGTCACCCGCGAACCGTCGCTGAGCGACTGGAAGCGACCGGGCTCGAGGGTGTCGAACTCAGTCATCGCATCCTGCTTGTTCAGCAGCAGCTGGAATTGCATGGCCCCCTGGGGCGCCAGGCTCATGCTCAACCAGGCCACCACCAGGGCAACACCGGCGGCAGGCACCATGGTCATGGCCAGCAGGCGCTGCTGGCTCATGCCGGTGGCCGACAGCACGGTCATCTCGCTTTCCAAGTACAGCCGGCCATAGGCCAGCAATATGCCGAGAAACAGGCCAAGCGGCAGGATCAACTGGAGCATGCCGGGCATCCGGTAGCCCATGATCAGGAACAGTGAGCCCGGATCCAGGGCGCCAGCGGCGGCTTGGGCCAGGAACTTGACGAAACGACCACTCATGATGATGACCAGCAACACCGCACTCACGGCACTCAGGGTCAACAGGACTTCGCGGGACAGATAACGGAAGACAATCAAACCAGACACTCCAGGGTTGTCAGGCTAAGGCGGCCAAACAAGCAAGCATACCGAGTCGACCCGCTTACCACGGGCCGGCTAAAAAGATGGCGCATTATCCTGTGATTGACCTCGCCTGTCACGGAGCTTACTCATGCGCACGCACAAAGCGTGCGCCAAGGGTTGTCAGGCTCCGTTGGCGAGGTTCAAACTGCGGCCTTTGTCGCTGGCGGTTTACAACGCTGCCGAGCTTTAAAGCCGGAGTACAAGCTCCCGGCTCACAGACCTTGATAAGGGACCCGAAAATGGAATTGGTTGTAAAAAGCGTTAGCCCCGAAACGTTGAAAACCGCCACCCTCGTGGTCGCTGTCGGCGAAGGCCGCACACTCGGCGTCGCCGCCAAGCAACTGGACGAACTGAGCGGCGGCGCTATCAGCGCAGTGCTCAAGCGCGGCGACCTGGCCGGCAAGGTCGGCCAGAGCCTGCTGCTGCAGAGCCTGCCCAACCTTAAAGCCGAGCGCGTTTTGCTGGTGGGCGTGGGCAAGGATGCCGAACTGGGCGACCGTCCGTTTCGTAAGATCGTCAGCGGCATCCTCACCACCCTCAAGGGCCTGGGCGGCAGCGATGCGGTGCTGGCGCTCGATGAAATCGTGGTCAAGGGCCGCGACAGCTACGGCAAGACCCGCCTGCTGGCCGAGTCGCTGGTGGACGGCGGCTATATTTTCGACCAGTTCAAGAGCCAGAAAGCCGAACCCCGCGCCCTGAAGAAAATCACCCTGCTGACCATCAAGGCCGCCCAGGCTGAAGTCCAGCGCGCCGTCACCCACGCCCAGGCCATCGCCAACGGTATGTCGTTCACTCGCGACCTGGGCAACCTGCCGCCGAACATCTGCCACCCGACATTCCTGGGCGAACAGGCCAAGGCATTGGGCAAAGAGTTCAAGGGCCTGAAGGTTGAAGTGCTGGACGAGAAGAAGATCAAGGACCTGGGCATGGGCTCGTTCTATGCCGTGGGCCAGGGCAGCGACCAGCCGCCACGCCTGATCGTGATGCAATACAACGGCGGCAAGAAGTCCGAGAAGCCTTACGCCCTGGTAGGTAAAGGCATCACTTTCGATACCGGCGGCATCAGCCTCAAGCCCGGTGCGGGCATGGACGAGATGAAGTACGACATGGGCGGCGCCGCCAGCGTGTTCGGCACCCTGCGTGCCGTGCTGGAACTCAAGCTGCCGATCAACCTGGTGTGCATTTTGGCCTGCGCCGAGAACATGCCGAGCGGCGGCGCGGCTCGCCCAGGCGATATCGTCACCACCATGAGCGGCCAGACTGTGGAGATCCTCAACACCGACGCCGAAGGCCGCCTGGTGCTGTGCGATGCCCTGACCTACGCCGAGCGCTTCAAGCCCCAGGCCGTGATCGACATCGCGACCCTGACCGGCGCGTGCATCGTTGCCTTGGGTTCCCACACTTCGGGCCTGCTGGGCAACAACGACGAACTGATCGAGCAACTGCTCAGCGCCGGCAAGGCCGCCGACGACCGCGCCTGGCAACTGCCGCTGTTCGATGAGTACCAGGAACAGCTCGATAGCCCGTTCGCCGACATCGCCAACATCGGTGGCCCGAAAGCCGGCACCATCACCGCGGCCTGCTTCCTGTCGCGCTTTGCCAAGAACTTCAACTGGGCTCACCTGGACATCGCCGGCACGGCCTGGACCAGCGGCGGCAAGGACAAGGGCGCCACTGGCCGTCCGGTACCCCTGCTGACCCAATACCTGCTGGATCGCGCCAAAGCTTAAGCGGCCCCGGCCCTTCTGTAGGAGCGAGCTTGCTGTGGCGAGGGAGCTTGCTCCCGTTGACTGCGTAGCAGTCCCCGGCTTTTTAGGGGCACTGCGCACCACAGCGCAAGCAAGCTTGCTCGCCACAGCAAGCTCGCTCCTACAGAGGGGCAACCAGGCCAGCCCCAGGATTTCCAATGCCCCAAGTCGACTTCTATATATTGCCCAGCGCCGATCCTCTCGCGCGCCTGGACTTTGCCTGCAAACTCACTGAAAAAGCCTGGCGCATGGGCCATCGCATCTACCTGCACTGCAGCGATGCCGCCCAACGTGAAGAACTTGATGCACGTCTGTGGCGATTCAAGGGCGAAAGCTTCGTGCCCCACGGCCCCGCCGAATCCGAACCTGAAAGCCTGGTAGTCCTGGGCTTGGGGGACAATTGCGGCGATCACCATGACTTGCTGGTCAACCTCGACCTGAAAGTACCGGCCTTTGCCCAAGCGTTCGCCCGTGTGGCGGAAGTGGTAGTGGAAGACCCGGCTATTCGTCAGGCTGCGCGGGAGAGTTTCCGTTTCTACCGTGAACAGGGCTATCCTCTGCAAGATCACCGGCTACAACGACTTTGAGTACATGATGGACACTCCCAACCCGCTGAAAAAAGACGAACACCTGCTGGACGACCTGGAGTCGATCCGTCAGTTGCTGGGTGATGACAACCTGCAACCGCCGCTGCTGACCGAGACGGTCGAGGGTGAGGTACAGATTCCGCTGTTGTTCGACATGGTCGGCGGCAAGCCTGCCGCGCCGGCACCTGCGATTGCAGAACCCGCTCCAGCCGCCGAAAAAGCCCCCGACGCCCTGCTGCTGCACCTGGACAACGAACTGCGCGCCGCTGCGCAATTGATCATGCAGGATGTGATCGATGACTTTGCGCCGCATATCGAGGCCGAGATCAAGCGTCGGATGGATGCGCGGATGGAGCGGTTGCTCAGCCAATACCAGTCTTAAACCTTGCATAGACCCCTATGGGAGCTGGCTTGCCTGCGATGGCGGCGCATCAGTCGCCGAAGATGCTGACTGAAACACCGCCATCGCAGGCAAGCCAGCTCCCACATTAATTCTGCATCGGTCTTAACCGTCTTCGCCTCGCCCTCGCCCCTATCCCCCGTTATACTTGCCGGCTTTCCTGAATAAATGCCAACTAGGGTCCCGCCGCGCATGGATAAGACCTACCAGCCCCACGCTATCGAAACTTCCTGGTACAACACCTGGGAGTCCGAGAACTATTTCGCCCCACAAGGTGCGGGCGACTCGTACACCATCATGATTCCGCCACCGAACGTCACTGGCAGCCTGCACATGGGCCATGGCTTCAACAATGCGATCATGGATGCGTTGATCCGCTTCCGCCGCATGCAGGGTCGCGACACCCTGTGGCAACCGGGCACCGACCACGCCGGTATCGCCACCCAGATGCTGGTGGAACGCCAACTGGAAGCCACCGGCCAGAACCGTCACGACCTGGGTCGCGAGAAATTCCTGGAGAAAGTCTGGGAATGGAAAGACCAGTCCGGCGGCAATATCAGCCGTCAGATCCGTCGCCTGGGTTCGTCCGTAGACTGGAGCCGCGAGCGCTTCACCATGGACGACGGCCTGTCCGAAGCCGTTAAGGAAGCCTTCGTGCGCTTGCATGAAGACGGCCTGATCTACCGCGGCAAGCGCCTGGTCAACTGGGACACCAAGTTGCACACGGCCATTTCCGACCTTGAAGTGGAAAACCACGACGAGAAAGGCTTCCTGTGGAACCTCAAGTACCCGCTGGCCGACGGCGCCAAGACCGCTGAAGGCAATGATTACCTGATCGTCGCCACCACCCGACCGGAAACCATGCTCGGCGATGCCGCCGTCGCCGTTAACCCGAACGACGAGCGCTACCAGGCGCTGATCGGCAAATTCGTCGAACTGCCACTGGTTGGCCGCCGTATCCCGATCATCGCGGATGACTACTGCGACCCTGAGTTCGGCACCGGCTGCGTGAAAATCACCCCGGCCCACGATTTCAACGACTACGAAGTCGGCAAGCGCCACAACCTGCCGTTGCTGAACATCTTCGACAAGAATGCCGCCGTATTGCCGGCCTGCCAGGTGTTCAACCTGGACGGCACGCTCAACGACAGCATTGACGGCAAGATCCCGGCCGAATACGCAGGCCTGGACCGTTTTGAAGCGCGCAAACAGATCGTTGCCGCCTTCGACGCTGCCGGTTTGCTGGTCAGCGTTGACGACCACGGCCTGAAAGTGCCGAAGGGCGACCGCTCCGGCACCGTGATCGAGCCGTGGCTGACCGACCAGTGGTACGTGTCCACCAAGCCGCTGGCAGAACCTGCGATTGCCGCCGTGGAAGATGGCCGCATCCAGTTCGTGCCTAAACAGTACGAAAACATGTACTTCTCGTGGATGCGCGACATCCAGGACTGGTGCATCAGCCGTCAGCTGTGGTGGGGCCACCGTATTCCGGCCTGGTACGACGAGTCGGGCAAGGTCTATGTAGGCCGCGACGAAGCCGAAGTGCGTGCCAAGCACAACCTCGGCGCGGACATCGCGCTGCAACAGGACAACGACGTACTGGACACCTGGTTCAGTTCGGGCCTGTGGACCTTCTCTACCCTGGGCTGGCCGCAGCAGACCGAGTTCCTGAAGAAATTCCACTCAACCGACGTGCTGGTCACCGGCTTCGACATCATTTTCTTCTGGGTTGCCCGGATGATCATGCTCACCATGCACCTGGTGAAGAACGAAGACGGCACCCCGCAGGTACCGTTCAAGACCGTGTACGTACACGGCCTGGTACGCGACGGCCAGGGCCAGAAGATGTCCAAGTCCAAGGGCAACGTCCTGGACCCGCTGGACATCATCGACGGCATCGACCTGGAAACCCTGGTGCAGAAACGCACCTCGGGCCTGATGCAGCCGAAACTGGCGAAAAAGATCGAGAAGCAGACCCGCGACGAATTCGCCGACGGTATCGCCAGCTACGGCACCGACGCCCTGCGCTTCACCTTCTGCTCGCTGGCCTCCACCGGTCGCGACATCAAGTTCGACATGGGCCGCGTCGAAGGCTATCGCAACTTCTGCAACAAGATCTGGAACGCGGCGCGCTACGTGCTGGACAAAGGCGAAGACTGCGGCCAGAACGGCGAAGCCTATGAGCTGAGCCTGGCGGATCGCTGGATCATCTCGCAGTTGCAGCGCACAGAAGCCGAAGTGACCCGCCAGCTCGACCAGTTCCGTTTCGACCTGGCCGCACAGGCCCTGTACGAGTTCATCTGGAACCAGTATTGCGACTGGTACCTGGAACTGTCCAAGCCGGTACTGTGGGACGAAAACGCGCCGGTCGAACGCCAGCGCGGCACCCGTCGCACCCTGGTGCGCGTGCTGGAAGTGGCGTTGCGCCTGGCGCACCCGTTCATGCCGTTCATCACCGAAGAAATCTGGCAGCGCCTGGCGCCGCTGGCCGGTATCGAAGGCAAGACCATCATGCTGCAACCTTGGCCGGTGGCCAACGAAGCGCGCATCGATGAGGCCGCCGAAAGCGATATCGAATGGCTCAAGACTCTGATGCTCGGCACACGTAACATCCGCGCCGAGATGAACATCGGTCCGGGCAAGCCGCTGGCCGTGTTCGTCAAGAACGCCAGTGCCGAAGACCAGCGTCGCCTCAGCGAGAACGATGCGCTGCTCAAGAAGCTGGCCAAGCTGGAGTCGATCACCGTATTGGCTGCCGATGCCGAAGCACCGTTGTCTGCCACCGCGTTGGTGGGTGATATGGAAGTGCTGGTGCCGATGGCCGGCCTGATCGACAAGGGCGCGGAACTGGCCCGCCTCGACAAGGAAATTGCGCGTCTGCAAGGCGAAGTGCAGCGAGTGGGCGGCAAGCTGTCCAACGCGGCGTTCGTTGACAAGGCGCCGGCTGAAGTGATCGAGAAAGAACGCGCCAAGTTGGCCGAGGCTGAACAGGCCTTGGGCAAGCTGGCGGAGCAACATGCGCGGATTTCCAGCCTGTAAGGGGAAACCGTGTAGAGAAAGAGGCCTTCGGGCCTCTTTTTTTTGTCCAGGAAAACGACACCATTTCCCAATCAAAACCCTATCCCTGTGGGAGCTGGCTTGCCTGCGATACTGACGACTCGGTGTATCAGGCAGACCGAGGTGATGCTATCGCAGGCAAGCCAGCTCCCACATTTGACCGAGTTGTGTTCAGGAATGTGTGACAATGCCCACCACATTGAGCCAACACCAGAATCATCATGACCGCCCCCACTACGCCCAAACCACCGCGCAAGAAGCCTAAAACCTCCGCCACGGCCAAACCCGTCGCGCCGCGCAAAGAGGCCACCCTGCACCCGCGCAACCGCCACACGGGCCGTTACGACTTCCCGGCGCTGATCAAAACCACGCCGGAACTGGCGCAGTTCGTGATCATCAACCCCTACGGCAAAGAGAGCATCGACTTCGCCAGCCCGGATGCGGTGCGGGTGTTCAACCGGGCACTGCTCAAGTCGTTCTATGGCATCCAGCATTGGGACATCCCTGCCGACTACCTGTGCCCGCCGGTGCCGGGGCGTGCCGACTACGTGCACTTCCTCGCCGACCTGCTGGCCAGCGTCAACGACGGCAAGATCCCGCGGGGCTCGATCGTCAAGGTGCTGGACATCGGTATGGGCGCCAACTGCGTGTACCCGCTGATTGGCTATATGGAGTACCGCTGGAACTTCCTGGGCTCGGAGGTCGACCCGATCGCCGTGTCCGCCGCCAAGGCCATCGTGCAGTCCAACGACCTGAGCAAGGTCATCCAGCTGCGCCAGCAACCCAACCCCAAGCAGATCCTGTTGGGCCTGCTGGAGCCGGGTGAGCGCTTTGACCTTACGATGTGCAACCCGCCGTTCCATGCATCCATGGACGAAGCCACCAAAGGCAGCGAGCGTAAATGGCGCGCCTTGGGCAAGGCCGACCCGAAACGCAAGTTGCCGGTGCTCAACTTCGGTGGTCAATCGGCCGAACTGTGGTGTGAAGGTGGCGAAGCGCGATTTGTGACGCAACTGATCGCCGAGAGCGCGCATTTTGCGCATAAAGTGCTGTGGTTCAGCACCCTGGTGTCCAAAGCGTCCAACCTGCCGGCGATCGAAACCGCGCTGAAAAAAGCCGGCGTGCTGGAAAGCCAGGTGGTGGAGATGTCCCAAGGGCAGAAGCAGAGCCGCTTTGTGGCCTGGACATTCCAGACCAAGAACGAGCAGCAGATCTGGCGCCAGCGCTGGGTTCGATAAGAATCATTGTGGCGAGGGAGCTTGCTCCCGCTGGGCAGCGCAGCGGCCCCAAAATCCTGGGAGCGCTGCGCACTCCAGCGGGAGCAAGCTCCCTCGCCACAATAACCGCGCTCTACAATAAAATCGCAGGCAATAAAAAACCGTGCCCGGATCACTCCGAAGCACGGTTTTTTTGCTGCGTCTTACTTGTTAACAGCGTCGGTCAGGCCTTTAGCCACAACCAGCTTGATAACTTTCTTGGCAGCGATTTCGATGGCAGCGCCAGTCGAAGGGTTACGGCCAGTACGGGCAGGACGCTCGGTCACTTTCAGTTTGCCAACGCCTGGCAGAGTGATTTCGCCGCCATTTTCCAGCTGATCAGCAACAACTTGGCTCAGTTGGTCCAGCAGAGCGCGCACGGTAGTTTTCGGTGCGTCTACTGCTTCAGCCAGGTCAGCGATCAGTTGGTCTTTAGTAATAGCCATTGTGGTGTTCCTTCCCTATCAAATTCATATGGATTGCAGAGTGCAGTGTCAGCCGTCGAGCCCGACCGTCATGGCCTGGCATCCCCGGCCATAACCACGGAGATCGGGGTTATAGATGCTTGAAACGGGGATTGGTTCGACCTGACAAATGCTGAATGCACGCTTAACGCCGAGACTTGGCGTAAGACGGGGCAAAACTAGCACAGAGACGGGGAAATATCCGCCTCAACATACCCATTTGGTCAGCTTTATCGCTCTAAACCGTGAAAAAAAGGCATATGGCCAGTGGGAGGGCGTGCAAAATGCCGTTCGGGGCACGTCTTGACCAATGGGTGCGGTACACTGGGCGACTTTTCGGGGAGGCCAACCGCTCCCCTTCAACCAGCCGAGAAGCCTATGCCGATCCGTCATTGCATCGTCCACCTGATCGACAAAAAACCCGACGGCACACCCGCAGTTCTTCACGCCCGCGACTCGGAGCTGTCCGAGTCCGCCGCCATCGAGAACATGCTTGCCGACCTCAACGAGAGCTACAACGCCAAACAAGGCAAGGCCTGGGGTTTCTTCCATGCCGAGTCCGGCGCGCACCCGTTCAGCGGTTGGTTGAAGGAATACTTTGACGGTGGCCAGGACTTCACCACCTTCAGCCGCACGGCGGTAGAGCACCTGCAAAAGCTGATGGAGGAATCCAACCTCTCCACCGGCGGCCATGTGCTGTTTGCCCATTACCAGCAAGGCATGACCGACTACCTGGCTATCGCCCTGCTGCACCACAGCGAAGGCGTGGCAGTGACCGACGAGCTGGACGTGACGCCCTCGCGTCACCTGGACCTGGGCCAACTGCACCTGGCGGCGCGTATCAACGTCTCCGAGTGGCAGAACAACAAGCAGTCCAAGCAGTACATCTCCTTCATCAAAGGCAAGAACGGCAAGAAGGTCTCGGAGTACTTCCGCGACTTTATCGGCTGCCAGGAAGGCGTGGATGGCCCGGGCGAAACCCGCACCCTGCTCAAGGCGTTCAGTGACTTCGTTGAAAGCGAAGACCTGCCCGACGAGTCCGCCCGCGAGAAAACCAAGACCCTGGTGGACTACGCCAGCAGCCAGGCCAAGCTCGGCGAACCCATGGGCCTGGAAGAGCTCTCCGGGCTGATCGATGAGGATCGGCCAAAAGCCTTCTACGACCATATCCGCAACAAGGATTACGGCCTGTCGCCGGAGATTCCGGCCGACAAACGCACCCTCAACCAGTTCCGCCGCTTCACCGGGCGCGCCGAGGGCCTGTCCATCAGCTTTGAAGCGCACCTGCTGGGCGACAAGATCGAGTACGACGAAGCCGCCGGCACCTTGATCATCAAGGGCCTGCCGACCCAACTGACCGACCAGCTCAAGCGCCGTAACTGATGCTGGGCGGGGTGCTCAAGAAAGTCCTGCTGGTGTTGCTGGTGGTGGTTGCGATCCAGAACTGGGGCAAGGTGGAGCGGCTGTTCAACCCGTCCCAGGTGGCGCCCGAGCACGTACGTGCCTCTGCGCGGGTGGTGCTCTATGCCACCGAGTGGTGTGGGTACTGCAAGCAGATCCGGCGTTTTCTGGACCAGAAGGGTATCCCGTACCAAGCCGTCGATATCGAGAAGGATGCCAAGGCGCGCAAGGCGTATGAGGCGCTGGGCGGTGGCGGGATTCCGTTTGTGGACGTGAACGGCACCTTGATTCGCGACTACAACCCCGAAGCAATCATGGCCGCCCTGAAGTAACACCCAATCAAATGTAGGAGCTGGCTTGCCTGCGATGGCGGTGTAACAGGTTCAATACCTGTGACTGACACACCGCTATCGCAGGCAAGCCAGCTCCCACACAAGTCTGCTCTGCGCATCGAGCTCTGGGGTGTGATTTAAAATTGGCCTCCAGCGACACCATCGCCGAGCGTGTCGAGCTGAGGTATTTCTTGCCTGACAGATTCAGCAGCGAAAACCCCAACGCAGCCCTAGCGCAGCACAATCATGCGGCCCAACAGGCTGTGCTGTTCAAAACCCAGCACCGCTTGCAAGGCGTTCAAGACCGCTACAGGGTCCTGGCTCGGAAAGCTGCCGCTGACGCGTTTTGCGGCCATGTCCTCGTTAAGCAGAAGAATTCGACCGGGGTAATAACGCCTCAGGTCCTCGACCACATCGGCCAGGGGGGCCTTGTAGTAGTTGAGCCAACCCTCGCGCCAGGCCAGGCGTGAGGCGCTGTCGACCCCATGCAAAGGGTCGGCAATACCATCGGCGTAGGCCACTTGCTGGCCTGCTGTCAGCACCTGTTGCTGGCCCTGTTTGGAGGGCGTCACGCCCACACGGCCGGACAGCACAGTGACCTCGGCGCCGTCAGGTTGCAGGCGCACTTCAAACTGAGTTCCCAGTACTCGCGTTTCACCGCCGCTCGCCTCCACCACGAAGGGTTGGCCGGTGTGGGTCACGCTGAAAAAACCTGCACCACGGCGCAATTGGATGTGCCGTTCGCCCTGGCTGAAATCCACGGCGATGGCGCTGTCGGCGTCGAGGGTGACCTTGGATTGATCGGCCAGGGTGAAGGTCTTCACCTCCCCCGGCGCCGTCACATAATCGGCGCCCCACTCATCGACCCAGCGTGACGGCTGCCAACCGACGCCCATCGACACCATTAGCAGCAAGCAGGCGGCGACGGCCAAGGCACCAGACCAACGCGCTACCCGGGAGCGTTTGGAGGCGTTGATCGTGTTGAGGTAGCCCTGCAACGCGAGCGCGTCCTCGTCGGCCAGCTGGCGCGCCGGTACTTCGCTTAATTCCCAGAGCACCTGGGCTTGGGAGTATGCCTCGACGTGTGCGGGATCTGCGCGTAACCAGCGGCTGAACGTGGCCTGGTCGCCGCTGCTGGGCTGGTCATGCAGCAGGCACAACCAATCGAGCGCGGCCTGTTCCTGGGCGGGCGTGGGCGTGACGTTCACGGGGCGTTCCCTGGCGTGCGTGGAGGCGATGGTTCGCGAAGGCTGGCCTTGCAGGCTTCGAGGGCGCGCATCATATGTTTTTCCACGGCGCTTTGGGACAGGCCCATGGCCTTGGCAATTTCGGTGTACTTGCGCCCGTGGATGCGGTTAAGCAGGAAAATCTGGCGAGTGCGTTCGGGCAAGCTGCGCAAGGCGGCTTCCACATGACGCAGATCATTGCCCGCCTCCAGCGCCGCCTGGGGTTCGCAGCCTTGGTGGTCGGATTGTTCCGGTAGCCAGCCTTCGCTGCTGCGCGCCCGTGCGCTTTCGCTGCGCAGGTGGTCGATGGCGATGTTGCCGGCGCAGCGCAGCAGGTAGGTGCTCAGCTCTTCGACCTGCACCAGCGGGCGACGCCAGAAGCGCAGGAACAGATCCTGCACCAGGTCGGCTGCCGTGGCGCGGCAACCCACACGGCGGCTGACCAACGCCTCCATTTGCGAGCGCTGGGACAAAAACACCTGCAGGAAATGCGCGCGTCCACCCGCTGCATCCGGGTGCGGAGTGTCCTGAGAAGATTGCGGTGGTTGGGTCCTCATGGCCGGCTCAAGAGAGGGCGAACGCCGCAACAGGGCTGGCCAGAAGAGCGAGCCCCGCGAGGATCAAGGCCAGCCTCGGCCGATACGGCAACAGCAACACCAGTAGCAAGGCGCTGAGCATCAACACCGCGCACCACTCCACCAGGCCCTGACTCCAACCGGCGCCCAGCACCGATGGCCAGATCGACACGCCCAGCAGCAACCAACCGCCCACCCGCAACCCCAAGCGCCGAATGGGCGTGGGTTTGCTGTGCAGCAGTTCGCCGTGGTGACGGTCGGTGGACAAGCACAGTGCCATGAACCCGGCGTAGCACATCAATAGCGCCAGAAGCATCAGTTGGCCTGCTGCTTGAGTGTTAACCCGCGGGCACGCTCGGCCTTGGGTAGCGGCGCGCTGCGGTGGTGCATCGTCCAGGCTGCCCAGGCGAGGAACACGCCACTCGCCAGGCAGGTGAGGTCGAAGCCGGCCATGGCCCAGTCGCCACTTGGCACGGAGACGCCCAAGTGGTGCGAGGTGGTGATGGCGTTAAGCAATGGAATGGCGGCAAACAATAGCGCGCCGAGGCTCAGTTGCTCGACCCAGCCCTGGCGACCGCGCCGCAGCAAGGCGTGCAACAGGCTCAGGCCCCAGGCGATAAAGAACGCCTGCACTTCCCAGTCCGAACGCTCGGTGAAGCTCACCGGCAGCAGGCGGTTGGCCCAGAAAAACGCTGCAATGGCGATCATCAATCCGGACATGCTGGCGATATTCAGCACCTCCACCAAACGCAGTTCAAAGGGCATCACCGAGGCCTTGGCGTGTTTGAGCTGACGTTTGCCCAGCCAGATCACCAAGCCTGTGCCGATCATCGCCGTGCCCGCCAGGCCGCAGATAAAGTACAGCCAGCGCAGCACCGGGCCGGCGAAATGGCCCATGTGCAAACCGTAGAAACTGCCACCAACGACCGCTGGCAACGATGGCTCGGCACTGGCCCGCAACAGCTCGCCAGTGGTGCCGCTAAACGACAACGTACTGCCCGACGCATGCACTACGCTGTCGGAGCCGGCGCGGAACACATTGACCGAGGCGTTGACATCGCCAGGGTTGTTGACCGCCACACGCCCTACATGACCACCTGCCCACTGCTCCCGCGCCTGCTGGTACATCGGCATCAACGGCAGCAGTTTGCCCGGCTGGCCGAGGGCCGGCGCATTGTCAGTAGCGGGGAACAGCTCACTGAAAAACGCCCGGCTGTCGTCACCGTAGGACGCCACGATGGGCGCGGGCATGACCATGCTCATGAAAATCACCAGGCTGCTGTAGGTGATCATCAGGTGAAACGGCAGCACCAGCACACCCACCGCGTTATGCCCGTCCAGCCAGGAGCGCTGGCCTTTGCGCGGGCGGAAGGTGAAGAAGTCCTTGAAGATTTTCTTGTGGGTGATGATGCCCGTGATCAGCGCGACGAACATCACCATGGCAGCGATGGTCGACAGCCAGCGGCCCCACGGGTAAGGCATTTGCAGTTGGAAGTGGAAGCGATAGAAGAACTCACCGCCCTTGCTTTCCCGGGCCTGCACCGGTTGGCCGGTGACGGGGTCGAGGACTTTCTGGATGAAAGTGCCGCGCTTGCCGGGCTCGACCTTGTCTTGCCACATCACCGACAAGCCGGGGTCGCGGCGGTTCGGCAAGGTAATGAACCAGCGTGCGGCGGTAGGCGCCTGCTGTTGCAGATAGTTTTGCGCGACGGCGAGGCTGCGCTCATCGTCCAGGGGATGGGCCTGCACTTCGGGCTGCATCCAGTGGGTTATTTCATCTTTGAAATAGGCCAGGGTGCCGGTCAGGAAAATCGCGAACAGCAGCCAGCCGAAGATCAAGCCTGCCCAGGTGTGCAGCCAGGCCATGGCCTGGCGAAAGCCCTCTTTCATGTGCGAGCCATCCAAAAACCGATGCCGGCCAGGGTGGCCAAGAGTGCGCTCGGCACCATCACCCCTGCCCAGGCGCGCCATGCCGTGCGGCAGGCAAAACACCAGAGCACCGCCAGCAGGTAGAACACAAAGGAACTCATCATGCCGGTGACCACCGCATCGGCACGGGAGGTGGGCAGCCAGAGCGCCAGGCAAATGGCGGCCAGGGAAGCCATCAGGTAACCGCCAATCACCGCCGCCAGCACGCGCGAGGTGACGGCGAGGCGGTAGGACACGGGCAATGAGGTTTTGCTTTTCATGCGGCAGGCGCCTGGTTCATCAGCGCGCAATATTAATGATAAATATTCTCATAAGCAAAAGAGAACGGATGAATCACCTGCCCTGGCCGATTGCCGAACCTTGTCACGCACCCTACAATGCGAACAATTCTTGTTCTCTAAAGCATGTCGAATGCTTGCGGAGTGATCGCGTTGCAGCCGTCCAACCCCGTCGAAGTGTTGTACAACGACCATCACCACTGGCTCACCGGCTGGTTGCGACGCAAGCTCGGCTGCCCGGAAAACGCCGCCGACCTGGCTCAGGACACCTTTATCCGCGTGCTCAGTGCGCGGGAAGCGCCAACGCTGATCGAGCCGCGCGCCTTCCTCACCACCGTGGCCAAGCGTGTGCTGTTCAACTTCTACCGCCGCCAGGACCTGGAGCGCGCCTACCTCGAGGCCTTGGCGCAGATGCCCGAACATGTGGCGCCGTCGGAAGAAGACCGCGCAATCATCCTGCAGACCCTGCTGGAACTGGACCAACTGCTCGACGGCTTGCCCAAGCAGGTCAAACGCGCCTTCCTGCTGGCCCAACTCGACGGCCTGACCTACGCGCAAATCGGCGCGCAACTGGGCATCTCCATCGCCACGGTCAAACGCCACCTGACCAAAGCGGCCATGCGCTGCTACTTCGCCCTATGAACGTCTCCAGCCAAGTCGCCGAACAAGCCGTGCACTGGTTGCTGGAAATGCAGCAAGGCGCGCTCAACCCACGCCAGCAGGCGGCCTGGCAGCAATGGTTGAATGCCCACAGCGAACACCAACGCGCCTGGGAGCAGATCCAGCGCGTCAACCAACGCCTGCGCGGCGTGCCCTCGCCCCTGGCCCACGCAGCGTTGAACGCGCCCACCTCCAGCAGCCGACGTCAGGCGCTTAAATTGCTGTTGATTCTGGGTGCCGGTTCGGCCGCCGCCTGGAGTCTGCGCCAGCAACATATCTTGCCGCCGCTGACGGCTGACTATCGCAGCCCGGTGGGCCAGCGCCGCACAGTACAACTGGCCGACGGCAGCCAGTTGCAGCTCAACACCGGCAGCGCGGTGGATGTGCATTTCGACGGCCAACAGCGCCTGGTGCGCCTGCTTGAAGGTGAAATCCTGCTCACCGCCCGTGCAGGCCAGGCGCCGTTGCACGTGCTGACCGGCCAGGGTCTGCTCAGCAGCCAGGCAGCGCGCTTGACTGTGCGCCAGTTCAACGACCACACCCAACTGGCGGTACTGGCCGGTCAGGTCGAGGTGATGCCCAACCGCTACAACGGCCTGCCGCTTAGTGTCGACGCCGCGCACCAAGTCAATTTCACCCGCAAAGGCTGGGACACCCCGCGCCCCACCGACGCCAACAGCGGCGCCTGGGCCGACGGCATGCTGGTGGCCGCACACATGCGCCTGGAAGACTTCCTCAATGAATTGGGACGCTACCGTCGCGGCCAGCTCCATTGCGATCCACAAGTCGCCAACCTGCTGCTGTCCGGCAGTTACCCACTGGATGACAGCGAACGCATCCTCGACCTGCTGGAGATCAGCCTGCCGGTGAAAGTGCGGCGCTTTACCCGTTATTGGGTGACCGTGCAGGCACGTGCGTGATGCATAGCGCTTTTTGTAGGAGCGAGCTTGCTCGCGAAAAACCTCAACCCACCGCGTTAAACCAGACAACCCGCGTGATCGTTGACGACCTTCGCGAGCAAGCTCGCTCCTACAGTGGGCGGTGAGCTCGAAATATTTTTTGCAGCTGTGAGCCGTTTTCCGCACCTGGCGTGACAGAGAAGGAAAGCCACCTTGATCCTTCCTTCTCAGGACCGCCCTTCATGCCCCAGCATCCGACGCTTCTCGCCCGTACACTGCGCCAACTCCTGCTCGGCGCAAGCCTCAGCCTGACCGCACTGCCGGCGGTGATGGCAGCCGACGCCAAGGCGTACCACATTGCACCGACCACCCTGGAAGCGGCCCTGAATCAATTCGGTCGTGAAGCCGGCGTACTGGTGTCCTTCGGCTCCGCAGTGACAGTCGGTATGCAAAGCCCAGGGCTGTCGGGCAATTACAGCGCTGCCGGTGGCTTGCAAAAACTACTGGAAGGCACCGGCCTGCAAGCCCGCGCCGAGGGTGATAACGCCTACAGCCTGCAACCAGCCGGCGCCCCCGCCACCCTGGAGTTGCAGACCTCCAACGTGGTCGGCGACTGGCTCGGTGACGCGGCGCAAACCAACGTGTTCGAACACCCCGGCGCCCGAGATGTGATCCGCCGCGAAGAATTCGAACGCCAGGGCGCCACCCAGGCCCGCGATGTGCTCAACCGCATCCCTGGCGTCAACGCCCCGGACAACAACGGCACCGGTAGCCACGACATGGCGCTGAACTTCGGCATTCGCGGGCTCAACCCGCGCCTGGCGTCGCGCTCCACCGTGCTGATGGATGGCATCCCGGTGCCCTTCGCGCCTTACGGCCAGCCGCAACTCTCCTTCGCGCCGATCAGCATGGGCAATATGGACGCGGTGGATGTAGTACGTGGCGGCGGTGCGGTGCGCTATGGCCCGCAAAACGTCGGTGGCATCGTCAACTTCGTCACCCGTGCCATCCCGGATGCGCCGACGGTCAAGGGTGGTTTGCAGACCGAGACCAGCCCCTCCTCCAGCCACGACGGCTTCAAGACCACCGGCAACTTGCTGGCTGGCGGCACCGCCGACAATGGGTTGGGTGGCGCGCTGCTGTACTCCGGCACCCGCGGCGGCGACTGGCGCGAAAACAGCAACACGCGCATCGACGACCTGATCCTCAAGGGCAAATACCAGTTGGACGACGCCAATAGCTTCAACGCCATGGCGCAGTACTACGAAGGCCAAGCCGACATGCCGGGCGGTTTGAACGTCAAGGACTACAAGGCTGATCCGTACCAGTCCACCCGCCCGTATGACAAGTTCTGGGGCCGCCGCACGATGTTCAATGTGGGCTATCGCTACGAGCAGGACCGCCGCGAATTCACGGTCAACAGTTTCTTCACCAAGACCCTGCGCAGCGGCTACCTGGACCAAGGCAGCTTCCTGTCGCTGTCGCCACGGGAATATTGGGTACGTGGCCTGGAAACGCGCTTCGCCCAGGGCTTCGACTTCGGCCCCACCAGCCACGAAGTGGGTGTTGGCTACCGCTACATCAATGAAGCCGGCCACGAGCTGCGCTACCGCACGCCGATTGCCGTCAACCAGCAAATCCCCACCACCAACAGCCGCAACGACCGCGACACGCGCGGCGGCACCGAAGCCAATGCGTTCTTCATCGACGACCGCATCGACATCGGCAAGTGGACCATCACCCCAGGCATTCGCTACGAGATGATCGAGTCCCAGCAGACTAACAACCTGAGCAACGTCAAATACAAGGGCGACTACAACACCGCACTGCCAGCGCTGAACGTGCTCTATCACCTCACCGATGATTGGAACCTCTACGCCAACACCGAAGGCTCGTTCGGCAGCGTGCAGTACAGCCAGATGCCCAACCGTGTGAACAGTGGCGAAGTGAAACCGGAAAAAGCCCGCACCTGGGAACTCGGCACGCGCTACGACAACGGCAGCTTGCGCGCAGAAATCGGCGCATTCCTGATCAACTTCGACAACCAGTACGACAGCAACCAGACCAACGACACCGTGATCGCCCGCGGTGAAACTCGCCACCAAGGCATCGAGTCGAGCATCAACTACGCCCTCGACGGCCTGAGCCCCGCACTGGCCGGCTTCGATGTGTACGCCACCTACGCCTATGTGGATGCGACCATCCGCGAAGACGGCCCCAACAAAGGCAACCGCGTGCCCTTCTCCTCCAAGCACAAAGGCACCCTCGGCGTGGGTTACACCGAAGGCCCTTGGAAGCTGAATGTGGACAGCAGTTACCAGAGCAGCCAGTTCGCCGACAACGCCAACACCCAGGCCGAAAGCGCCGACGGTGCCAATGGGCGCATCCCCGGCTACATGCTGTTCAGCAGCCGCGCAGCCTACGATTTCGGCCCGCAGTTGTCGGACTTGAATGTGGCGGTGGGGGTGAAGAACATCTTCAACAAGCAGTACTACACCCGCTCGTTCGATGACAACAACAAGGGCAAGTACGTGGGTGAGCCGCGTACGGTGTATGTACAAACCTCTATCGCGTTCTAACTGTATTTTGTAGGAGCGAGCTTGCTCGCGAAAAACTCACAGGCGCCGCGTTCATTCAGCAAACACGCGTTATCGTTGACGTTTTTTTCGAGCAAGCTCGCTCCTACAGATGGTTTTCAGTATGTTCAGGATCTAACTGCCCGCCAGGCAACTCGGGGTGGCCGCCACCAACGCGTCAATGGCACACCGCGTCTTGGCCGGCATATGCGCCGCCGTCGGCCAGATCACATGGATCGGCGCAGGTTGCTCACGGTAGCTGGGCAGCACGGCCTGCAACTGCCCGCGCAGCGCATAGTGGGCAATCAACCAACTCGGCAACCAGGCCAGGCCTACGCCCGCGATGGCGGCATCGGCTACCGCCTGGAGGTCGTCCACGATCAAGGGCGAAGCCAGGCGCGAGCGCTGCGCGGTGTTGCTGCGGTAGGCAATGCCACGATGAGCGGCCAGGTCTTCGATACTGCCAATAGCACCCTTGCGCTGCAAATACGCCGGCGACGCTGCCAGCCCCATGACCTGCTGACCCAGGCGCCGTGCGCTCAGGCGGTCGGTGTCGGGCAACGGGCCGATGCGCACGGCCATATCGAAGCCCTCCTGCACCAAGTCGATCATGCGGTCGGAAAAACAAAGGTCGATTTCCAGTTCCGGATAACGATCCAGCAAGGCCCACAACGCTGGCGCGGCATAGTGATGCCCAAACGCCAGGGGCACGCTCACTCTCAAACGCCCCCGAGGTTGCTGGCGGCCGCTTTCCAACACGGACTCGGCGGCCTCCAGCTCTGCCAATGCGCGCAGGCAATGCTCGTAGTACGCCTGCCCGTCCTCGGTCAACCGCTGGCGCCGGGTGGAACGCTGTAACAGGCAAGCGCCCAGGCGTGCTTCCAGGCGCGCCAGGCCCTTGCCCACCGCAGAACGCGTGAGGTTCAGGCGTTCGGCGGCTTCGGTGAGGTTGCCGCTTTCAACAATCTGCAGAAAGAGTTCGACACCATCAAAACGTGGGGTAGCCATGCTTAATTGTCGCCCTCTATTCCCTTGTTCAAGGAAAAATTATCGCTAATAAAGAACCTGATTCCCGAGAGAATAGCCCCTCCCGCTTTCGAAAGGAATGTCGTATGCCCCGCGCCGCCGCACTCTCGGCCCTCACTCCCCCGCGCACCGCCAGGAACGGCCTGGCCCTCACCGCCGTCTGCCTGGTGGCCCTGATGTTCGGCCTGGAAATCTCCAGCGTGCCGGTCATCCTGCCGACGCTGGAACAGGAACTGGGCACGGGCTTTCAAGACGCCCAATGGATCATGAATGCCTACACCCTGGCCTGCACCAGCGTGCTGATGGCGGCGGGGACCTTGGCGGATCGCTTCGGTCGTCGGCGTGTGCTGGTGGTGTGTCTGTGGGTATTCGCCCTGGCCTCGCTGGCCTGTGGCTTGGCCAACGATGCGCCGACACTGATCGCGGCGCGTTTCGTCCAGGGCATTGGCGCCGGGGCCATGATGATTTGCCAATTTGCGATCTTGTCCCATCAGTTCCGCGAACCGGCGGCGCGTGCGCGGGCCTTTGCGATATGGGGCGTGATCGCTGGCGTGGGCCTGGGTTTCGGACCGATGGTGGGAGCCTTGATCCTGGCCGTGGCGGACTGGCGCTGGGTGTTCCTGGTGCATGTACCGCTGACCCTGTTCACCTTGGCGTTGTTGCACATCAGCGTGCAGGAATCCCGCGACCCGGCCAACCATCGCCTCGACATCGCCGGCATGCTGACCATGACACTCACGGTGTTTGCGCTGGTTTATTTCATCACCCAGGGCAGCGAAATCGGCTTTGGCGCCCCGGCGATGCTCGGCTGGGCCGGCCTGGCGGTCTTCGGGCTGCTGCTGTTTATCTTGCTTGAGCGGCGCAGCGCCCATCCGATGTTCGACTTCTCGGTGTTCCGCATCCAACGCTTCAATGGCGCGTTGATGGGCTCGATCGGCATGAACTTCAGTTTCTGGCCGTTCATGATTTACCTGCCGTTGTACTTCCAGGCGGGCCTGGGTTACGACACGCTGACCACCGGCGCCGCCTTGCTCGCCTACACCTTGCCGACTTTGCTGGTACCGCCGCTGGCCGAACGCCTGGCCCTACGCTTTGGCGCCGAACGCATCATTCCCCTGGGCCTGGGGGTAATGGGCGCAGGGTTCATGGGAATGGCCGCCGTTAATTACGCCGAACAACCCAGCACGGCGCTGGTGCTGCTCAGTTGCGTGATCGCCGGTATCGGACTGGCGTTGACCAATTCGCCGACCACCAACACCACCACCGGCTCCGTCTCGAATGACCGCGCAGGCATGGCCTCGGGCATCGACTTCAGCGCACGGCTGATCACCCTGGCGCTCAATATCGCGCTGATGGGCCTTGTGTTGTTGTTAGGGATCAGCCACAACCTGGCCCATGTGCTGCCTGACAGCACGGCAATGGAGTGGGCAAGCCTCAGCCAGCATATTGCCGCCGGCAAGTTGGATGCGCCGGGGCTGACCATTCTGGATGCGCAAACAGCACTGCGCAGCGGCGCCGGCTGGGCCATGCTGTTTGCGGGGTTGGGCGCCTGCGGGCTGGCGCTGCTGAGCCGGCATTTCTTCCGGCGCGAGCGCTGAACGAAAAACGGGCCTGCATGTGCAGGCCCGTTTTCATTGGGGGAGTGGAAAAATCAGCCGTTAATGGCAGCGTTTTCGTTTTCCAGGAATTCCTCTTCCAAAGCGTCTTCGTTCACTTTGTTGATTGGCTGGTTTTTACCGGCAGCGCGCGGCTTGCCTTGCAGTTTGCCAAACAGATGTTCCAGTGCGTGGTCGAGCTTGACTGCGGCGCCATCGATCGCTTGCTCCAGCGTATCGGCTTTATGGCACACGGAAACTGGTTGATGGCCCTTTGGCCGTGCTTCCAGGCGGCAACTCAAATCGTGAGGGCCGGGCTTGTCGCCGTTCTCGTCTCGCAGGTAGACCTCTACACGGGTCAGGTCTTCTTCGTAGCGTTCGAGCGTGCTCTCAATTGTAGTACGTACCCACTCCTCCAGTCGGATGCTGCTTTCAATATGGTTATCGCTATTGACTTGGATTTGCATAGTTCTTCCCTTATTTCAGCTAGCTCGCCAGAGGTCACAAACTGCAACACCGGGGTGGTGAAACCATGACCTCTTGATTACACAATTGAGCACCTGCTGAAACATTTCAACCCCTTTGCAAAGATAAATCCTACATTACAAATTAACCCTGACGACGAGCAAAAACGCTGGTAGGGTGGGGAGTTAGTTACAACTTCTTACTTTCTGTTTTCCTCACAATTGCCCCTCTCCCAACGGGTGCAAGCTGCGAAAAATCCTCGCCTCCTCCACCAGCCAGTCATGCACCGCACGCACGCCCGGATGGTTCAACGCGCCCGGCGCATACAGCAGCACGTAGCGTTTATGGTTGGGCACGGCCAGGCCGAACGGCACGATCAAGGTGCCGCGCTCCAGCTCATCGTTCAGCAAGGTGCGCCGCGCAATCGCCACGCCCATGCCGGCGATGGCGGCTTCGATAGTCAGATGATTGCGGTTGAAGGTGTGCCCGCGCCGTACGTCGGCACCGTGGTAGCCGATGGCATTGAGGTAAAACTCCCATTCGGCATATTCATAACTCCCACGCCAGGCCGTGATGTCGTGCAGCAGCGGGAAATGGGCCAGGTCCGCCGGGCCATGCAAGGGTGGGCGGCCACGCAACAGGCTGGGGGCGCACACCGGGAATATCTGTTCGTCCAACAGGGCTGTGGATAACAAGCCAGGGTAGCTGCCGTCGTTGAGGTCGATGGCCAGGTCGAAGTCGCCTTCATGCAGGGCGATGCTGCTGTCTTCGGCGACCATGCGCAGTTGAATGTCCGGAAAGCGCTGCTGAAAACGTGGCAGACGCGGGGTCAGCCACTTGCCCAGAAATGAGGGGATAGAACGCAGGCGCAAGGTGCCGCTGATCATCCCGGCGTCCAGGCGCTGCAGTTCGGCATCAATGCTGCCATAAGCCTCACCCACCACGGCCGCCAGGCGCTGCCCCTCGGCGCTGAGTTCAACGCCTCGCGCACGCCGATGAAACAGTCGAAAGCCCAGGCGCTCTTCTAGCTGGCGAATTTGTTGGCTCACCGCTCCCGGCGTGATGTGCAGTTCCTCGGCGCAGCGGGTGAACGATAGATGCCGCGCAGCGCAGGAAAACACATGCAGCCAGACATAGGTCTGGCCATGGAGGGGGCGAGTCATAGCGTTTAGTCCTGCTAAAGGGTGTCTTAGGATAATTCGTTGGTCAGTACTGATCCAGAGGCTCAGTATCGCGCCAATTCCGCCTGCTCTACAAAACATGGCAGCGATTTCTACTCCATTGCTTGTAAGGCTTTAGCATGGCTATCAGTGTTTTCGATCTATTCAAGGTGGGCATCGGCCCTTCCAGTTCCCACACCGTCGGCCCGATGCGCGCCGCCGCGACATTCGCCCAAGCCCTGACCGACCTGCATTTGCTCAGCCAAACCCGTCGCGTCGAAGTGCGCCTGTATGGCTCGCTGTCCGCTACCGGTGTCGGCCATGCCACCGACCGCGCCTGTGTCATGGGCTTGATGGGTGAATGGCCAGATCGCGTCGACCCCACCTCGATCAATGCGCGTATCCAGCAACTGCGCGAGTCCGGCCAATTGCTGCTGGCGGGCTCTCAGGCAATTGCTTTCAACTGGCACACCGACTTGCTGCTGCTGGACGAAAGCCTGCCGTACCACCCCAACGCCATGTCCTTGCACGCCTATGGCGACAGCGGCCTGCTGAGCGAACAAACCTATTACTCGGTGGGCGGTGGTTTCATCATCGAAGCCGCCGAAGCTGCGTCAGGCATTGCGCCGACCAGCGACGTGCAATTGCCCTACGACTTTTCCAGCGCCGTAGAACTGCTGGCCTTGTGCAACAAGCACGGCCTGCGGGTATCCGAGCTGATGATGGCCAACGAACGGGCGTGGCGCAGCGATGAAGAGATCCGCAGCGGCCTGCTGCATATCTGGTCGGTGATGCGCGAGTGCGTGGAACAGGGCCTGCGCGATGAAGGCATCCTGCCCGGTGGCCTGGATGTGCCCCGTCGCGCCGCGAAGTTGCATCGCAACCTGTTGGAAATCGGTAAGCCCAACGTGATCACCTCGACTTTGTCGGCGATGGAATGGGTCAACCTGTTCGCCCTCGCCGTCAACGAAGAAAACGCCGCTGGCGGGCGCATGGTCACCGCCCCGACCAATGGCGCGGCCGGAATTATCCCGGCAGTGCTGCATTACTACATGAAATTCAACGCCGACGCGTCTGACGATGACGTGGTCAATTTCTTCCTGGCCGCCGCTGCCGTCGGCATCCTCTGCAAGAAAAACGCCTCCATCTCCGGCGCCGAAGTCGGCTGCCAGGGCGAAGTGGGCTCGGCCTGTGCCATGGCCGCCGCAGGCCTGGCCGATATCCTCGGCGCCACCCCGGAGCAACTGGAAAACGCCGCCGAAATCGGCCTGGAACACAACCTCGGCCTGACCTGCGACCCGGTCGGTGGCCTGGTGCAGGTGCCGTGCATCGAGCGCAATGCCATTGCGGCGGTCAAGGCGATCAACGCCACGCAGATGGCCCTGCGCGGCGACGGCAAACACTTCATCTCCCTCGACCGGGTCATCCGCACCATGCGCGATACCGGCGCCGACATGCATGACAAATACAAAGAAACTTCACGGGGCGGCCTGGCGGTCAGCTGGGTGGAGTGCTGATCGGAGCACTGCTACCCGCCCCAACGTGAGCCCGCGCAAAAATAATAACGAGGCAATACCGATGACTGATGTACGTACACCTGCTGCCGAAAATCCCGATGTCAGAGAAAACACAGTAACCACCGGTTGGACCAAACACGACACCACCTGGATGCTCGGCCTCTACGGCACCGCCATCGGCGCGGGCACCCTGTTCCTGCCGATCAATGCCGGCGTCGGTGGTTTCTGGCCGCTGATCGTGCTGGCGCTGCTGGCCTTTCCGATGACCTTCTTCGCCCACCGTGGACTGACGCGCTTTGTGGTGTCGGGCAAATCCGGCGACATCACCGAAGTGGTCGAGGAACACTTTGGTGTCGGCGCCGGCAAGCTGATCACCCTGCTGTATTTCTTTGCGATCTTCCCGATCCTGCTGGTGTACAGCGTGGCGCTGACCAACACCCTGGGCAGTTTCATGGAGCACCAATTGCACATGGCGCCGCCGCCACGGGCGATTCTGTCGCTGGTGCTGATCCTCGGCCTGATGGCCATTGTGCGCTGTGGCCAGGGCGTGATCGTCAAGGCCATGAGCGTGCTGGTGTACCCCTTCGTTGCCGCCTTGCTGCTGCTGGCATTCAGCCTGATTCCCAACTGGAACGGCGCGTTCTTCGCCTCGGCCAGCGAAGGCATGCCGCTGCCGCTGTTCTTCAAAACGCTGTGGCTGGCGATCCCGGTGATGGTGTTCTCGTTCAACCATTCGCCGATCATCTCCGCCTTTGCCGTGGACCAGAAGCGCGTCTACGGCGCCCAGGCCGAGCGCAAAAGCAGCGGCATCCTGGCCACCGCCCACGGCATGATGGTGCTGACCGTGATGTTCTTCTGCTTTAGCTGCGTGCTGGCGCTGTCACCGGCTGACCTGGCCGCTGCCAAGGCGCAGAACATCTCGATCCTGTCGTACCTGGCCAACCACTTCCAGACGCCGGTGATTGCCTACGCCGCACCGTTGATCGCGCTGGTGGCGATTACCAAGTCCTTCCTGGGTCACTACATTGGTGCCAGCGAAGGCTTCCAGGGGCTGATCGTCAAATCCCTGCGTGGGCGCAACCGTTCGATGTCGTCCAAATGGCTGGAACGCTGCACCGCGTTGTTCATGGTGCTGACCTGCTGGGCCGTGGCCACCTTCAACCCGAGCATCCTGGGCATGATCGAAACCATGGGCGGACCGATCATCGCGTGCCTGCTGTTCCTGATGCCGATGTACGCCATCCGCCGAGTGCCATCTTTGCGCCAGTATTCAGGCCAGGCATCCAATGTATTTGTGGTGGTGATCGGGCTGATTGCGCTGTCTGCGATCGTTTTTTCCGTGATGCCCTGAATTAGCTCACTGATCTCCAAAAACAGCACAAAAAATGTGGGAGCGGGCTTGCTCGCGATTGCAGTCCTTCAGCCAAGTATTTGTTGGCTGATACACCGCAATCGCGGGCAAGCCCGCTCCCACATTTGAATATCTATGTCGGGTAAATCGCTGTACGGCACGTCCTTTGCTGTAGAACTTTTGAGGAAAACGGAATTTGGCCAGTGGTCAGGCAATGCGAACTAATCCCGACACCGGCCGTCAATGACTGCATGTTCTTATCAGGCGGTAACGCACCATGGACAATCCTTTTCAGATCATCACCGACACGTTCAGCCCCCAATACCGCGTCAACCTGAGCATCCAACGGCTGGACGGCAGCATCATGCTCACCCTGTCTGACGAGACTGGCGTGGTGGCCAAGCGCATGATCAGCGCCGAACAACGCAACGACCCGCAGCGCCTCAGGCGCCTGGTGCAAAGCATCCAGTTCGGCATTGCCATCGAGCAAGGCCATAGCGCTGTAGAAATCCTGGAGCTGATGACGGACGGCGACAGCCACAAACTCCTGCAGCGACCGCCCGCCCGTACCCTGCCCTTCAGCGTCGGGCTTTAAAGCTCGCCCTTCTCGGTCTCCAGGCTCGCCTCGCCCTTGCGACGCGGGCTTTCGACCTTCACCGAAGGGAAGGCCGACGATGCGTAGCGCACCACCAGGATTGCAAACGCCAACAGCAAAATGCCGCCGCACAGGTAGATGATGCCCACGTCCGGCGGGTTGTGGTGCGACACGTTGGAGATCAGCAAACGCGTGAGCGCAGTGATCGCCACGTAGATCAGGAAGCGCACCGGCATGTGGTTGGTCTTGAAGTAAATCCCGACCATGGCACCCAATTCCAGGTAGATGAACAGCAGCAAGATGTCATCGATCTTGATATGGCCGTTCTCCAGCATCCCCAGAAATTCCATCACCGCCGCCCAGGCGGTCACCGCACCAATGGCGAACAGCGCCAGGTAATGGAACGACTCGACAAACAGATTACCCAGCGACTCGGCCAGCCCGTGTACTTGCTGACGCAGCCTTTCGGCCCAATTGATTTTCACGATGATGCTTCCTTAGGTCGGCTCGACCGGATAATGCGGGGTGGACGTGACGGTTGTTCTGCATGCAGAAAAAAGGCCAGCACTGCCATGAGATGATGGCTCGGTGGCATGAGGCACAGAAATCCGAGCCCTCGCCACAGCCCGATCGTTCCCACGCTCCGCGTGGGAACGCCGCCTGGGACGCTCCGCGTCCCTCAGACCTGCTCGTGGGTGACGCGGAGCGTCACGGGATGCATCCTCACGCGGAGCGTGGGAACGATCGACCATCGACCTCAGCGTGCCGTGCGAAATTTCCGGTTCAGCCCCCTATTTCCCAACTACATTAAAAACCTACTACCCAAACCCCGACGTTTGGCTTATCCTTTTCGCTGTATATAAATACAGTAGTCGCAAAAGACAACTATCGTGAAGGCATGTGAGGTGGTGAATGGCCGTCGAAGTGGTATACCGCAGCAGCCGAGATCTGGAGCGTTTGTTCATGGATAAAGCCGAAGCTGACCGTCATGACAAGATGCTTGAACTCGCTGAGTTGCTGGCAGAGGTGTTGCAAAAAGCCGTGCCGTCGTTGAGCGAGCAGCAGGTGGAAGAAGCCGGGATCTATATGGCGAAGAACCGCGATGTCTTTGCCAAGGCGTTCAAGAGCCAACCGGACGCATTGTCCGAGTTGCTGAACCCGGCGGCGGAGTAAAGCCCGAATTGAACAGGCCCTGAATCATGGATTCAGGGCCTTTTTAATGCCTGGCCTATTTGTACAGCAAGCGTTCGGCCAGTTCATCGGCCACCCGCGCGGGGGAGCGTTTTTCGGCTTGGGCGTGGGCAAAGATTTCGGTCAGGCGGCTGCCGATGTTCGACAGGTGCGCGGTGATGCCTGGCAGGTCGGTACCGGCGTGTTTGAGGGCGACGTAGATCAGCCCGCCAGAGTTGATCACATAGTCCGGTGCGTAGAGGATGCCGCGGCCTTCCAATTGGTCGGCGATGTCCAGGTTGGTCAGTTGAGCGCTGGCCGAACCCGCCACGGCGGCGCAACGCAACTGGCCGACGCTGTTACGGTTGAATACGGCGCCGACGCCGCACGGTGCGAGGATGTCGCAGGGCGTGCTGAGCAAGGCGTCGTTGGCAATCGGGTGGGCACCCAGTTGCTCCATGGCCAGTTGCACCTTGCCGTGGTCGATGTCGCTGACCAGCAGCTCAGCACCGGCGGCGTGTAGTTGTTCGGCCAGGGCATAACCGACGTTGCCAAGGCCCTGCACCGCCACGCGCAGGCCCTCGAGGTTGTCGCTGCCCAGGCGCGCCATGGCGGTGGTGCGGATACCGGCGAACACCCCCATGGCGGCATGGGGCGCAGGGTCGCCGGCGGCGGTGGTGCTGGTGACAAAGCGGGTGTTCTGGGCGATGCAGTCCATGTCGGCGACCGAGGTACCGCTGTCGATCGAGGTGATGAAGCGGCCGTCGAGTTTTTCCACACAACGGCCAAACGCCTCGAACAGCGCCGCACGGCTTTCCACGTGCACGGGGCGGATGATCACCGCCGTGCCGCCGCCCACCGACAGCCCGGCCAGCGCGGCTTTGTAGCTCATGCCTTGCGCCAGGCGCGCGGCATCGGCCACGGCGGTTTCGTCGTTAGGGTAAGCCAGGTAACGACAGCCACCCAACGCTGGGCCCAGGCGACTGTTGTGGATGGCGATGATCGCCTTCAAGCCGGTCACCGGATCAACGCTCAGGTGCAGCGATTCAAGGCGGGTGCTGTGCATGAGCGCAAACATCAATGGGCTCCCGAATCACTTCTGGTAGTGGGCCAAGTATAGGCTTGCGGCAGAAAACTGCTGGATTGCGCTGGAATAAGCCGCGCGTTTTCGTGGGATCTACGACATAAGAGCGTGGGATATCTCTCAAGATGCTGGACGAAAATTCGCAGCAAGGCTAAAACGGGGGCATATGCCGGAGAACTCAATGAATCCCCGCACCGCCTTTTTCGCCTGCCTGGACCGTTCACCCCCCGCGCTGTTTGAGGCCGCGCTGTGGATTGCTGCCGAGCATGACACCAGCGTGCAGCCGGCGTTGATCCTGCACGACCTTGGCGCGCTACAACAACAGGTCAGCCTGGGCATGCCCCTGTTACCGGCGGATGAACTCGGCCAGCCGCTGCTGCGGCGCATGAATGACCTGGGGTTTGCCCAGGATGACCACACGCCGTTGCGCCCCGCCGCCGCGCTGCTGGACAAAGTGCTGCAACGCAAACGCGGGCAACCCTTGGCCATGGGCCTGATCGCACTGGAGATGGCACGGCGCCTGGATATCCCCCTGGTCGGCGTGAACTTCCCTGGGCACTTCCTGCTGCGGGTACCGGGAGCCGACCACCTGTTGGACCCTTGCGGCGGCCGGCGCCTGTACCCCAACGACTGTCGCGAGTTGCTGGCGCGCCAGTACGGGGCGAAGCTGAAATTGCAGGCCGATCACCTGCTGACCGCCGAGCCACGGGCCATCCTGCAACGGCTGTCGCGCAACCTGCGCCAACTCTACCTTGCCAACGACGAGCCACTGGCCGCCCTGATGGATGCCGAGCGGGTACTGGAACTGGGCAACGCCAGCGCCTCCGACTACCTGGCGCGGGCCAGCCTGTATCAACGCCTGGACTGCCCCAGCGCCGAACGCTTCGACCTGGAACACGCCCTGCTGCTCAGCGACGACCCGATTCAGCGCCTGCGCCTGACCGAGCGGCTGGGGCACCTGCCGCCCAACTCAGTGGTGCACTGACCCCTGTAGGAGCGAGCTTGCTCGCGAAGAACGTGAACGATAACGCAGGCATCCTGGTTTAACGCGCTGTCCTTGCGGCCTTCGCGAGCAAGCTCGCTCCTACAGTGAAGGCGCCCGCACTTGAATAATCAACAACGCTGCAATCACCGCCGGAATCGCGCAGAAGAAGAAAATCTGCTCGACCGGTATATGCATCGCCAACAACAGGCTGCCAAACAGCGGCCCCAGAATTGACCCGAACCGCCCCACACCCAACGCCCAGCCCGTGCCGGTGGCGCGCACCTGCGCCGGGTAGAAGTTGCTCGCGAAGGCATTGAGGGTCAGTTGCCCGCCGATGATGCAGAACCCTGCTGCAAACACGCAGGCCACCAGGTAGCGTGGGTTGTCGTGGTTCAAGCCCAGCAGGATGGTGCACAGCGCTGCCGCCGCCAGCACGCCCGACAGCAACCGCACTTTGCTTTTCAGACGGTCGGCAAACCAGGCCATGAGGATGGCGCCCAAGGTGCCAGCGAACAGGAACATGGAGGTGACCAGGTTGGCTTCGTTCAACGCCAGGCCGCTTTCGAGCAATAGCGACGGCAACCAACTGATCATGAAATACAGCAGGATCAGGCTGACAAAAAAGGTCGCCCAGATCAGCAGCGTCGGGCGTGCGTAGCCGTTGCGAAACAGCTCCACCACCGTCAGTTTGCTGCCCTGTTCCTGCAAGTTTTCAGCTTCGGTCGCCGGTGGCGGTTGCCAATCGGGCAGCATCCGCGCCGTGACTTTGCGCAAACGCAGATACGGCGGTGCATCGCGCAACAGGCGTGGCAAGGATTCGGGCAACAGCCACACCAGGAACGGGAACAGCAGCAGCGGCGTCACACCACCCGCCAGGAACACCGCCTGCCAACCAAAACCATCGATAAACCCGGCCGCCACAAAGCCGCCTGCTGCGCCGCCGAACGAGAAGCCGCAGGCCGCCAGGGTCACCATCAAGGTGCGCATCCGCGGCGGCGAGTATTCAGACATCAATGCCATGGCACTGGGCATCGCGCCGCCCATGCCAATGCCGCAGATAAACCGCGCCGCCATCAACGTGGTCAGGGAATTGGCGAACACCATCAATACCGTGAGGCTGGCGTAGATCAGCACGCATGCCAGCAGGATACGTCGCACGCCGAACCGATCCGCCAGCGGTGTCACCAACAGCGAGCCCAGGGTGAGGCCCAGCAGGTTGGCGCTGAACACGGGGCCAAACGCGGACTTTTCCAGGCCCCAATCCTGGGCCAGCGCCGGCACTACATAGCCCAGCACCTGGGCGTCATAGCCATCGGTGACCAGTAACAGTGCCAGCAGCAGGAGAATCAACCATTGGTAGCGCGACACCGGACGGGCGTCGAGTGCCGCACGAAAGCTGGCAATCTGATTGTGCATCGCAAGGTACCTGTTTTTTTATGATTGTTCCCACGCTCTGCGTGGGAATACAGCCCTGGACGCTCCGCGTCCGTTTTTAGAGCCGTGACGCAGAGCGCCACATGAGGCGTTCCCACGCTGAGCGTAGGAACGATCATTACAGGGGGTTCAGGGGGTGTCAGGTTGATTGGCGGGGTGGGCCTGCATGAAGGCTGGATGTTGGGCCGCCAACGCCGCCACCCGCCCAATGCGTGGGTATGCCGCCAAGGGCACCTTGAAGCGCTCGGCCGCATACAACTGCGGGATCAGAAACGCATCGGCCAAGCCCGGCTGCTCACCAAAGCAAAACCCGGTGTCGCCAATCAACTGCTCCACCGCGCCCAGGCCCTGGCTGATCCAGTGCCCGATCCACTCCAGCAATTGCGCCTCATCGTGCCCCCACTTGCGCAGCAAGTTCTGGGTGCTGGAGTTATGCAACGGGTGGATATCACAGGCGATGATCGACGCCACCGCCCGCTCATGAGCCCTGGCGACCAAATCCCTGGAGAACATCGGCACCTGTGGATAACGCTCTTCCAGGTACTCAATGATCGCCTGTGACTGGATCAGCAACGCCCCTTCATCAGTACGCAATGCCGGCACGCGCCCTTGGGGGTTGATCGCCAGGTATTCAGGCTGGCGGTTGGCGCCGCCTGCCGGCACCAGCAGGTTGACCGGCAGCGCGGTGAAATCCAGGCCTTTGAGGGCCAGGGCAATACGTACTCGATACGACGCGGTGGAACGGTAGTAAGTATAGAGTTCCATGGCCCTGCCCTCTCAGCGCGCCGCGACCACGGTACCGCGGCATTCGCCGAAGCCGATGGAGGCAAAGCCCTCGCGGCTGCAACGGGCACGCAGAATGATTTCGTCGCCGTCTTCAAGGAATTTACGTACCTCGCCGGAGGCCAATTCAATCGGCTTCTTGCCGCCTTCGGTAATTTCCAACAGGCTGCCGAACTGCCCCGGCTGCGGGCCAGACAACGTGCCCGAACCAAACAGGTCACCCGCCTGCAACTGGCAGCCATTGACGCTGTGGTGCGCCACCATTTGCGCCACGGTCCAGTACATATGCTCGGTGTTGCTCAGGGTCAGGCGATGGGCGGGCAGGTTTTGCTCACGCATCGAGGCCGTGGTGAGCAGCACTTGCAGTTCGATATCAAAGGCGCCCGCGTTCTGATCACGCTTATCCAACAGGTAAGGCAGCGGTTGCGGATCACCTTCAGGGCGCGGCGGCTGGGCTTTGCGGAAAGGCTCCAAGGCTTCGGCAGTCACCACCCACGGCGAGATGCTGGTGATAAAGCTTTTCGACAAGAACGGCCCCAGCGGCTGGTACTCCCAGGCCTGGATATCCCGCGCCGACCAGTCGTTGAGCAGGCAGAAACCGGCGATATGCTCGGCGGCATCACCAATGGCAATCGCATCGCCCATGGCATTGCCCTGGCCGATCCAGATGCCCAGCTCCAACTCATAGTCCAGGCGCGCGCATGGGCCAAAGGTCGGCTCGGACTGACCGGCTGGCAAGGTCTGGCCCTTAGGGCGTCGCACCTCTGTACCCGAGGGACGAATGGTCGAGGCACGGCCGTGGTAACCAATCGGCACGTACTTGTAGTTCGGCAACAGCGGGTTATCGGGGCGGAACAATTTGCCGACGTTCTGCGCGTGCTCGATGCCGACGTAGAAGTCGGTGTAGTCATTGATCTTGGCCGGCAGGTGCATCTGGCAATCGGCGGCACGGTGCAGCACTTGCGCCTCGCGGGTTTGCAGCTTGCTGCCTTCGGCCAGCAGTTCCAGCAGGCGCTGGCGCAGGGCAACGCGAGGCCCACGGCCCAGTTCGAAAAACGCGTTCAACTGCCCGCCCGCAGTGGCTTCGACGGCGCGCCGGGCGTCACCGTCAAACTCATCCAGCGCGGCGTGCAGGTCGAGGATCATGTCGCCAATCGCCACGCCACTGCGCGGGGCCGAGCCGTTGATACTGAACACGCCCAGGGGCAGGTTTTGCAGGGGGAAATCCGCGTGACCATTGGCCGAGGCCACCCAGCTGCGGGTCTGCGTTGGTTGAGTCATGGGTTATCTCCGGTTCGGGTTGAAGGTGGCGGGCAGCGAGGCCCAGCACGCGTCGTAAGCAGGTTGCAGTTGGGGGCACTCCAGGGCGAACTGGGTCGGACGCAGCACTTGGCTGGTCTCGAACATGAAGGCCATGGTGTTATCGATCTTGTGCGGCGCCAGGTCCACGTTGATGGCCTTGGTGCAAGTTTCGCCATCCGGGCCGTGGGCGCTCATACAACTGTGCAGCGACGCGCCGCCCGGCAGGAAGCCTTCGGCCTTGGCATCGTAGGCGCCCTGGATCAGGCCCATGTATTCGTTCATGAGGTTGCGATGGAACCACGGCGGCCGGAAGGTGTTCTCGGCCACCATCCAGCGCGGCGGGAAGATCACGAAGTCGAGGTTGGCCAGGCCGTGCACGCTGGTGGGCGAGGTCAGCACGGTGAAGATCGACGGATCCGGATGGTCAAAACTCACCGTGCCAATGGTGTTGAAGCGACGCAGGTCGTATTTGTACGGCACGTTATTACCGTGCCAGGCGACCACGTTGAGCGGTGAGTGATCCAGCTCGCAGGCCCACAGTTCGCCGAGGAATTTCTGTACCAGCGTGGTCGGTTGCTTGAGGTCTTCGTAACGGGCGACGGGCGTGAGGAAATCGCGCGGGTTAGCCAGGCCGTTGCTGCCAATCGGCCCCAGGTCAGGCAGGCGCAGCGGGGCGCCATGGTTTTCAGCGACGTAGCCGCGGGCTTGCGCGTCCAGCAGTTCGACACGGAACTTGAGGCCACGGGGCAGCACCACGATTTCCAGCGGCTCGACATCCAGCACGCCCAGTTCGGTGGCGATGCGCAAGCGGCCCTGCTCCGGCACGATCAGCAACTCGCCGTCGGCGTTGAAGAACACGCGCTCCATGGAACGATTGGCGCGGTAGTTATAAATGCTGATGCCCGAAGGTTTTTCCGACCCCGAGTTGGCAACCATGCCGACCAGTCCATCGATAAAGTCCGTGGGTTCACTCGGAATATCCAGCGGGTTCCAGCGCAGGCGGTTGGGCGTCACCGCCCCCAGCGGGCCACCGGCCAATTGCCGCGCAAGTTTGACGAACGCCGGGTGATTGGCGGACGGCTGGATGCGGTACAGCCAGGTGCGCCGGGCTTCGCTACGCGCCATGGTGAAGGCAGTGCCGGAAAACAGTTCGGTGTAGAGCCCGTAGGGGGCTTTTTGCGGCGAGTTCTGGCCGACCGGCAGCGCGCCAGGCAAGGCTTCGCTGGCGAATTCGTTGCCGAAACCCGACAGGTATTCGAGGTCCATGGATCTTCCTCTGTGCAGAAGTTGTTTTTATCGTAATCCAGTTACGCACAACGTAATTTGATCACTGTCGACCGTCAAGCTATAAAGACGCCCATTCATCTCTCGGATTCTCGCCCTTCCATGGAAAAGCCCCGCGACACCGGTAAACAGAAAGTCCGCTCGGCGGAAGTCGGCACCGATATTCTCAAGGCCCTGGCCGAACTGTCCCCGGCCACCTCGCTGTCACGCCTGGCCGAGCATGTGCAGATGCCAGCGAGCAAGGTCCACCGCTATTTGCAGGCGCTGATCGCCTCGGGTTTTGCCGAACAGAACAGCGCCACCAACCATTACGGCCTGGGCCGCGAAGCGTTGCGCGTGGGGCTGGCGGCGCTGGGCAGCATGGATGTGTTGAAAGTCGGCGCCCTGCCCTTGGCCGAACTGCGCGATGAGTTGAATGAAACCTGCTTTCTGGCGGTGTGGGGCAACCAGGGCGCGACCGTGGTGCAGATTGAGCCGGCCGTGCGCGCCGTCACCGTGGTGACGCAGTTGGGCTCGGTGTTGCCGCTGCTCAGTTCGTCCACCGGGCTGGTGTTCAGCGCCTACTTGCCGTCGCGGGAAACCGTGGAGCTGCGCGAACGCGAGGTTCAAGCCGGCACCGCTCACACCTTGGCGGACGATCAGGCCTATGCCAGCGTGTGCGAGCAAATCCGCAGCCGCGGCCTGCACTTTGTACATGGCCTGCTGATGCCCGGCGTGGATGCGTTGTCGGCGCCGGTGTTCAATGCGGTCGGGCAAGTCGCGGCGGTGATGACCGTGGTCGGCCCAACCTCGCTGTTCCATGCCGATGAAGATGGCCCGGCGGCGCAGCATCTGCTGGCGGCGACCCGGGCCGTGAGTTGGCGGATGGGCTATCAGCCCTGAATCAATCGTCGCTGCGCGCCAGCGCCACGGCCACGCGATCCTCCAACGCCTTGACCTGCGCGCCGGCCACCACGTAGTTGTTGGTCAGCATCGAGAACACCAGCTTGCGCCCGCCGGCATCGGTGATGTACCCACTCAATGACGACACGCCGCCCATGGAGCCGGTCTTGGCGTGCAGGTTGTTTTGCGCCTGTGTGTCGCGCAAGCGATAGCGCAGGCTGCCGCCGGTCATGCGGTCGGTGTTGCCGGCAATCGGCAGCGCGTTGTACCAGGCGTCAAACCACGGCTGTTTGCTGGCGGCCAGCAGCAGGTCGGTGAGGGTTTGCGACGACACCAGGTTGCGCCGCGACAGGCCTGAGCCGTCGACCTGACTGAATGTGGCGGTTTCCAGCCCCTGGCGCTTGAGGAACCCGGCCACCGCCAGAGCACCCGCCGCTGCCGTGCCGCTATTGGCCATCTTGCGCCCCATGGCCTTGAGCAAGGCTTCAGACATATTGTTGTTCGAAAGCTTGAGCAGCGGTGTGATCAGCGCCTGTAACGGCGCCGATTGGTGCTCGGCCAGCACCGTTACCGCCGCCGGGCTTGCCCCGCCCATCACCCGACGCCCCAGTACGGTAATGCCCTGTTGCGCCAGGGCCTGTTCAAACAGATTCGCGACCAGTTGCGTTGGCTCCCAGACGCTGACCAATTGCTGGCTCTGCTTTCCCGGCGCTACTGCGCCGCTGAGTTGCAACAGGTTGGTGCCGTGACGGCGATTGATTCCATAGCTGTTGCCCGGTCCGCTCATGGCACGGTTGCTCAGTTGCAGGTAATCAGTAGGCGGGAAAATATCGACACTCACCGGCGAGCCGTTCCGCAATGGCGCCTTGGCCGTAACCAGTACGCTGCCCGCATCAAAATCCGCATTGGGCGCCACGGTCAGCGCCGAAATCTGCGCGCCGTAGTAGGTGGTTTCATCGTCATGGGACCAATCCACCCCCAATCGCTCGGCATCGAACCAGGTGTCATCGAACACCAGATCACCCTGCACCTGGCGCACGCCCTGGCTGGCCAATTGCGCGGCCAGCGCCTGGTAGTCGGCAAACTGAATGCTCGGGTCGCCCAGGCCACGCAGGTACAGGTTGCCGGTCAGGCGGTCGCCCTGGCGTATGCCGTTGCTCAGCAGTTGGGTGGCGAAGCGGTATTGCGGTCCCAGCACATCCATGGCCGCCGCCGTGGTCAACAGCTTGAGGTTGGACGCGGGCACCAACCGGCTGCGTGGGTTGTGCTGATACAGCGTGGTGCCCGTGCGGGCGTCACGTACCATCAGCGAGACCGTAGCACCTTGCAGCGCCGGATCGCTCAGCAGTTTATCCAGGGTTGCCGGAGTGGAAGTGTGGGAGACGCTGGCGCAGCCGCCCAGTAAAAAACTCAAACCGACCAGCAGGGTGCCGGTGCGTAGCCATTTTCCAAAGTACATCAGTAGCGTTTTCCATAAGCATGCAATGGCGGCAACGCTAACAGCTCGCTATCAATGTGGCGACCGCTTTCCTGTGGGAGCTGGCTTGCCTGCGATGCAGACAACTCGGTGTATCAGGCGAACCCAGTCGATGCCATCGCAGGCAAGCCAGCTCCCACAGATAAATGAATCAGAAGGTAAGCGTGCTGGACACCGACACCTGCCGCGCATCGCCCATGGACACAAACTGCGTATTCACCGAGGACGTGTAGTAGGTACGGTCGAACAGGTTTTTCACGTTGAGCTGGAACTTGACCTTTTGCCCCTCAAGCTTGGTGTCGTAGCTGGCGAACACATCAGCCACGGTGTAGCTGGGCAGCTCGAAACTGTTGGCCGCATCCCCTGCCCGCTCGCCGACGTAACGCGCCCCGGCGCCGACGCGCAGTTGATCACCACCCAGGATGCTGCCGAAGTCATACACCGCCGACAACGAGCCGGTGCTTTTTGCCACATTCTGCAGGCGATTGCCTTTGAGCTTAGGGTCTTCAGTGACCTCTGCATCGGTGTAGGCATAGCTGCCGATCAGGCTCCACCTATCCGTCAGCTGGCCGCTGGCATCCAACTCCAGACCACGGGAGCGCACTTTGCCGGCCACGCTGTACTCCGAGGTCAGGCCCTCGCCTACCTGCACCAACACGTTGCGTTTATCGATGGTGAACAACGCTGCGCTGGCGGTGATACGCCCCGGCAGGTCGAACTTGGTACCCAGCTCCCAGGCTTTGGATTCCTCCGGCTGCAAACTGCCATTCAACACGGTTTTATTGGCCAGTGGCGCGATGGTGGAGTTGGGTTTGAACGACTCGGTGTAGCTGCCGTAGAACGACAATTCGTCACTGTAGCGATACACCAACCCGGCCCGAGGCACCCACTTCTGGCCATTGCCGTCGGTGTTGGCGGTGAACGGCACGCCTTTGCCGGCGTATTGGTCGTACATCTGGTAGCGCGCACCGCCGACCAGAATCCATTGATCGTTGAGGTGGATAGCATCCTGGAAGAACAGCGAATCGCTGCGCAAGAGGTCGGTCTGGTTGCTGTCCGGCGCGCTCACCTTGGAACCGGCGACTTCGTTGCCGTACACCGGGTTGGTGTAATCAAAGGTGCCCCGCGGTGCCTGGCGGATCAGGTCGGCACGGTAGATCTTGCGGTACTCATCGTCCAGGCCGAACACCAGGTCGTGCTGCATACCCGCGACATCTACCTTGCCTTCGAGGCTGGCGGTGGCGAAGCGGTCGGTGGTCAGCGCGCCCTGGGTGCCGTCCATGCTGCGGGTCAGGGTGCCGTTGGTGTTGACCTTGACCACGCGCACCTGGCTGGCGTCGTAGGTCTCGCGGTTCCAGCTGTAACCGAAGTGGGCTTTCCAGTCGTCGTTGAGATCATGATCGACAGTCAGGCGGTACAGATCGGAGCGCCCTTCCATATTGTTGAACGGTTCATCCAGACGGCGGGTGGCGGGGATGTTCAACGGATGGTTGGTCTTGGGGTCGATGGCGGTGCCACGGTCGAACGGTGCGAGAAATTCGCGGTGCTCATAGGCCAGCAGCACTTGGGTGGTGTCGCCATACCAGCCCAGGGACGGCGCCACCAGGGTTTCGCGGTGGGTGCCGTAGTTGCGCCAGTAATCTTCGTCTTCATGGTCGACGATCAGGCGATAAGCCAGGCCGCTGTCACCCAGGGGCCCGGTGGTGTCGAGGTTACCGCCGCTGCCGTTCTTGCCGCTGCCGAAGGTCGAACCGCGTGCGGTCAGGGAAGTGGACTGCACCAGCTCAGGCTTTTTGCTGACGATATTGACTACACCGCCTGGGTCCTGGATGCCATACAACAGCGACGACGGGCCCTTGAGCACTTCGACGCGCTCGGCTGTCGCGTTCAAGGCACGGCCCTGCACCATTGGCATACCGTCCTTCATGATCGAGCCGTTACGGTTGTCGCCAAAGCCGCGCAACATCACCGCGTCCTGGGTGCTGCCGAGGGTGTTTGTCTGGGTGATACCGCTGATATTGCCCAGCGCGTCATCCAGGTTGCGCGGTTGCTGGTCGCGCAGCACTTGAGCAGGCACTACGTTGACGGTTTGTGGGGTTTCCAACAGCAACCCATGGGAGCGCATTACCGAGCTGGTCGGCGGCGGTTGGTAGCTGGTGCTGTCCTGGGTGAGGTTGGCGCCGCTGATGGTGGTAGCGCCGAGGTTGACCGCGCCGTCGGTTGGCACCGGCTCCAGCGCCAGGGTGCGGGCATCGATCTGGCGGAACGTGAAGCCGGATCGGCTCAGCAGGCGTTGCAGCGCCTGCTGAGCCGTCATCGGCCCGCTGACTGCCGGGGCATTGAGGCCGTAGGGCGCTTCATCGGTATAGATCACGCTGATGCCGGTGACCCGGCTGAATTCGCTCAGGGCCTGGGGCAGTGGTTTGGCTGCCAGGGCAAAATTGAACTGAGCGCTGTGCTGCTCCTGCGCACGCGCAACGCTCAAGGGCAGCAACGCCAGCCCCGACACCGCCAAGACCGAAGCTCCCAGCCACTGTTTTACCCAACCGCCCGCCGTCGACTTCATGCTCTGAGAACCCGTGTTGAAAACGCTGTTAATGCGAATAGATCGCAGTTTCAAGCACAACACGGATGGGGCGCAGGTTTACCTCACATGGGTTCGCAACTATTTTTGTGTATGCCGCTCTCGAGGCCACTCGCGGCCAGGCACTCCTTGGCACTCTTCTTCAATTTCTTGATCAAGCGCTCCTGACGCAGCGCCTCGCCCTTGCTCGCACATTGCTCGGTATAGACCAAGGCCACGGCAGGGCTGGACAGAAAAAACCGTGCGCCCTTGCCGCTTTGGTGCGAGGCAAACCGGCGCACGGGGTCATTGCTGATACCGCAGTACAGCGAGCCATTGGCGGCCCGCACCAGATAGACGAACCAGGGTTTGGGTTCAGAGGGATCAGTCACAAGTCGATGTCGGCAAACCAGAAGAGCGCCAAGCTTATCAACGCCCGGCCTGAAATGCCTTCAAGCCTTTGAGCGCCTGGGCACGTACCGCGTTTTTCAGCGCGGGCGACCAACCCAGCAACAGGCCCTTGAGGCCCAACGCCTGGCGCGACCAACGCCACAGGTCGAAGTGGTCGTGGTGTTCACAGATCTTGCCGTCACGGAACACGAACCGCGCACCGATATCGTTGACCACGGTATTGCCGGTGGCGCTGAACAAATACGTCGCCACCCAATGGGCACTGCCGGTGCTGTCATCGCTGCGCACATGGTCGAACGTCAGGGAAAAATCCTTGGCCCGCGTGGTAAGCATGCGCCACATATCACCGGCATCCCGCCCGCGCAGTTCGCCGAACGCCGGGTCGCTGAAGACCACATCGTCGGTGTAGCAAGCGGCCATGGCCTCGGCGTCAAGGCGCTGAAAGGCCTCATAGAAGCGGTGGATCAGAGCATCGTGGGCAGCACTCATGGGCAGGTTCCGCAGCAATTATTGTCAGGCCTGCACGATAATCCGCACAGGCCGCGAAGACCATGGGCATTCATGACAAAAATAGCGCTGCCGTCGATCTGGATCTCTTCAGCGGTCGGCAGTGCGGACTTGAACACTAGCCGCGCGGCCTTGACGGCTATCAATGCAGGCGCGTTGCAACTGACCTCCGGCAGGGTTGCATCACTTACGATCGATCAACCAGCGGTTACGCGGGCACAAGCAAGTACATCGCACAATGGGTATTTCGTCTCAACTAATTTGACCGGAATTTTAAACAACCCTCAACTAATGCCAGCAGGCGCTAACAACAATTTAGAGCACTTAGCGCACCAGCCCCATACAATTAATACGAATCCTGCACTTGGCCTTTAGTTAAACCACTGTCATAAAACTGCAACTTTCTAAGGCACCATTCCCGATGCACGCGCATAGGCGAACAGTTCAACATCGGTAGAGATACTCAGCCGCTGCATCGCTGTACTTTTCTGTTTGCTGATAGTGGAAATACTCCGGTGGACCTTGGCCGCGATCTGGCTGACAGTCATGCCGCTGGCCAACATACGCACCACCTCGCTCTCCTTGCCGGACAACTGCGGCTCATGGGACTGATTGCCTGTCCCCGCCTCCACCAGTTGCACCCGCAGGCATTCACTGGCGAAGGTCTGGCCCGCGCACACGGCTTTGATCGCCAGGGGCAACTCCTTGGCAGAGGCACTTTTGGCGACCACTGCCTTGGCACCATGGGCGAAGGAGGCACGCAGGGTGGCAACGTTGGCGAACATCGTCACCAGGATCACCGGCACGTTCGGGTACTGACGACGCAACAGGCTCAACAGGCTGTAGCCATCAGCTTGCTGACCGCCCGGCATGGCAAAATCGGTGACCAGCACATCACATGCCGTAGTACTCAATACCCCGAGCAATTGATCGGGACCGTCGGCTTCGCCGACCACCTTGCACTTGCCATTCGCCTCAATCACGACTCTCTGCCCGACTCGAACAATAGGGTGATCGTCAGCAATAATTACTCGAAGCATAGATACCTACGAATGGTGGCAACTTGAATCCGCGCAAAATACCTCTGTCAGCGCTCATCAACAACTACTAACAAAGACCCACTTGCAGCCGAAGCCAATGTTTAGTAGCGGCTATTTTTTGGACTACAACATAATAGGAAACCACCTACAGCAAAAACTAGACTTCCAAATAACTTAAACCCTCTGTAAACACCTTTCACAGAGTGGACAGATAATCCAGATAGGTGCGCAAGCGTGCCTGGAACGATGTCAACTCCGCCTGGTGCGCAGACACGCCATCGCGCTGAACCTGCTCGATCAACCTCACGGCACAGGACTCAAGCCCTGTTCCTCCTATAAATACCAGGCTACCCGTCAATCGATGCAGGCGTTCGGCGGTCAATGATGCGTTCAATGCGGCACAGGCACGGCCCAACAGGTCGTGATCTTGCCAAGCCTCGACCAGCAGATTTTCCAACAGTTGATTGACCACCTGTTCACTGCCAAACGTCGCGACCAGGCTCGCGCGGGCGGGCCACCCCATAACCTTCGCAACAGGCTCCGCACCGATAGGCATGTGATCGGCACCCGGGAGCCATCGCGCCAAAACGGCACTTAATTGTTCCAGGGTCAGAGGCTTGAGCAGCCAGGCATCCATGCCCGCGTCGCGGCAGCGCTGGGGGCTGTCGTTTTGCAGGTCGGCGGTCAACGCGATGATCGGCACTCGCCTCAAGCCGACGTGGTGCTCATATTGGCGAATGGCGCGGGCCATGCTGTAACCGTCCATAACGGGCATCTGGCAATCAGTGATCACCAGGTCAAAGGGCCGACAAGCATAAGCCACTCGCCCGAGATACCCGTCGGCGACCAGCTCATGGTCCAACCCGAGTTTTCGCAGCAAGCAACCCAGCAATAGACGGTGGGCTGAATGATCCTCCGCCACCAGGACATGCAACTGCCGCCAGTGAGGCGGGGGAGTAACAGGCGATCTCGATTTGCGGCTCGCGCCTGCGGTTGAACCTGACAGCGAACCCATCAGTACCTCTTCGTAGCTATTGATACGGCAGCAACCTTCGGCACTGGCGCAATAGCCATAGAGGCCTACTTAGGCAGCAACGATCGCCACATTCCTTTGAATGCTATCGACGAAAAACCAATAACCTTTTGAATGGCTTAAAGCCGATACAACAACTACGAAAAAACGCGAACTCACCCTATTCGATCCACCCTGCCAATGTCGTATTAGTTGTATTTCCCCCGCGCACGCTCCTCGCTAAATTGTGCCCCACCCCAAAAGAGGGACGGCTTGCCACTCCCCGGCAGCCGCAAAAAATATCGAGACCGTCGCACCGACAACCACCCGCCGACACCAGCGCGGGCGTTGCGTTGCACGCACCTCTATCTGCCAGCCTGCAATGGAAAAAACAGAAAAATGAAGAGCCCTGTAGCCCTATTGAGCAGTGCCCTGCTGCTCGCCATGAGTTCATCGGTATTCGCAGCCAGCAGCGTGGAACTGGCCGTCAAAGGGCTGATCACACCCAGCGCCTGTGCACCTAGCCTTTCAAGCGGCGGGATTGTCGACCACGGAAAAATTTCGGCCAAGGATTTGAGGCTGGATGGATGGACCGTGCTTAAAAGTCACAACCTGCAACTGGGCATCACGTGCGATGCGCCAACCCTGCTAGCCCTGAAGGGCATTGATAACGTTGGTGACGCCCACGATCCGAGGAACAGCTATGGCCTGGGCTTGGTCAGCGGAAAAAAATTAGGCAGTTTCTCCCTGACCTTAAGCAATCCAATCGCCGATGGCGCAGCGATCTCCATGATTGAGTCCTCGGATAACGGCCTCACCTGGCGGGCAAGTTTCCCAGGTGACATGTGGCCAGCCTCCTACCTCGCTTCGTTTGGCGACAACACCACCGGCAGCTGGGCACCCACCCCGGTCCAGCAGGTGTTGGCAGACCTCATGGTGGCAACCATCATCGCGCCGACAGCAGGAATGGATCTGACCACAGAGGTTCCAATCAACGGGTCCGCCACGCTTGAAGTCAAATACCTATAACGCCTCTGCCCCATGCCCAAGGAGATTCACTGACATGAATGTTTTTGCATCCGGCCTGATAGGCGCCTTGCTCCTCAGCCCGACAGCATTCGCCGCCAGCAACACAGACTTGCTCGTGCGCGGCAGCATCACCCCCAGCGCTTGCTCACCAGTCATCGCCGGCGGCGGGACTGTGGACTTCGGCAAGGTGTCGGTCAAGGACCTCAACACCGACACCTACACCGATCTGCCCAGAGAAACCATGCTGTTGAGTGTGCGCTGCGACGGGCCGACGTACTTCACCCTCAACACCATCGACAACCGTTCAGGCACCGCCGCCAGCCACTTCAGCTGGCATGGGCTGGGCACCACACCCAGTGATGAAAAAGTCGGGGATGCCGGGCTGGGTCTCTATATGCCCGTGGCCGACGGCGTCTCCGTGCGCACCATCACCTCAAGGGATGGCGGCGTGACCTGGATGCCTTCGGTGATGCTCAGCCATACCTTGCTGACGGCGATCGCCCACAGCGACGACGTGATACCGATTGCAGTCCAGGAACTGGACGCCGAGATCCGCCTGATCACCCACATCGCACCTGCCAACAACCTGACGTTGACCGACGAAGTCCCTATCGACGGTCACGCCACCGTACAAGTCAATTACCTTTAAGGAGTCCCTACGATGAAAACCCGATTGACCACCCTGGCCGCCGGCGTATTGCTGCTCGGCTCGGCGACAACCTTCGCTGCATCGTCCGTTGACCTGACCGTCAAGGGGCTGATCGTGCCCAGCGCTTGCACACCCAGCTTGTCCGGTGGTGGCGTGGTCGACCACGGCAAGATTTCCGCCAAGGATCTGAATCTGGACGACGCAACATATCTGGATAAACGCACCCTGACGATGACGGTCAACTGTGACGCTCCGATTCAGTTTGCCCTGCACCCGATTGATAATCGGGCAAGTTCCAGCATGAGCAGCTCGTACTTTGGCCTGGGTTTTATCAACGATACCCAGAAACTGGGTTACTACTTCCTCACCTTGAGCAACCCGGTCGCCGATGATGGCGTTGTAGTGCAGACGATCGGTTCCACTGACCAGGGCCAGACCTGGTTCAAAGAGAAGTTCCTGGACCCAGGCCTGTACATGTCAGTTGCCTCAATGGAGGACCTTACCCTGCCCCTGGCGGTCAAGGACTTGAGCGTTGATGTGGGTGTAAGCACTGCAATTCACCGCGCCGACGGCCTGGACCTGAGCAACGAAGTGACCATCGACGGCTCCGCCACCCTTGAAGTGAAGTACCTCTGACCCATGGCGCCCCATGCCCTTACCCTTGAAGGGCATGGGCTTCGCCGTGGGCTGTGCTCACCCGTGCCAGTGATGAATCGATGACTATGTTCACCCGTTTCTTTACCGTGCTGTTGTTATCCCTGTGCGCTGCGGCCAAGGCCAGTGCGGGCAGCGCTGCCGAGCTTACGGTAACCGGTCGTGTGACACCGGATGCCTGCTATATCGAGCTGTCGGATGAAGGCTTTGTCGACCACGGAAAGATCCCCGCACACACCCTCCTTGTCGACGAATTCACCGTGCTGCCCAGCCGACAACTCGAACTGCAGGTGCAATGCGCCAGGCCCATGCTGTTTGCGCTGGTGGGTATCGACAATCGTGCGGAGTCTTCCCTGGCACCGGATTTTTTCTATGGGCTGGGCAGAAACATCCATGCACCGGACGAACGCCTCGGCTCCGTGGCGTTGTCGTACCGCAACCCAGTGGGGGACTCACAGGCCATGCAAGTCCTGGCCTCCACCAACAGCGGCGAAAGCTGGACGCCCGAGCCCAATGGCTATCCACGATCCTATATGGCATTTGCTCCGACGGGCGACCGTCAGCCCGACTTCATCAGCCAGTTGAGGGTCCAGCTTCAAGTGGACACCGCCATCAACTTTTCGCAGTACCTGACCCTGAATCAGGAAGTGCCCCTCGACGGCTCCATCGTTCTGGATTTGCGTTACCTCTGACCCACTCATTTCGCCTAATGGAAAACCCATCATGACGATGACATGCTCAAACACCGCGTTCGGCCTTATTGCCCTGCTGCTGATATTCGGCAACCAAGCAAAGGCTGACGGCATGGTCCCGGACACATCCGTGGTGATCGTCCACGAGGCCGATGGTGAAGCTTCCGTTTCGGTGACCAACTCCGACAGCCAGCTCTCGTTGTTGCATGTGACCTTGCAGGACATTCCGGAAGACACCGAACCCCTGCTGGTGGTGACGCCGCCGCTGTCTCGAGTCGAAGCGTCCAAATCCCAGTTGGTGCGCTTTATTCTGCAAAACCAAAAACCGTTGCTCACCCAGCGGCTCAAACGCGCCGTGTTCGAAGGCATGCCCCAGGGCCGCGCAGCCACTGCCGCCGGTCATGCCCGCGTGGGCGTGACCGTGCGCCAGAACCTGCCGGTGATTGTGCATCCCAAGGGCCTGGCACCCAATCGCAGCCCCTGGACCGGCCTGACATGGACCCTGCGCGACGGCCAATTGCAGGTGCGTAATGACACACCCTATGTGGTGCGCCTGGCCCAGGAGCTGCGGCTGTTGCCCGGCGACGGCAAGGCGATGCTGCCGCGCACCTACGTGCTGCCAGGTGAAGCCTTGAGCGTGCCTGCCAGCGGTGGCCAAGCCAAGACGGTGAGGCTACAACCGGCCACTGTGTACGGGTTTGCGGTCAAGGCCTACGACGCCCCCATCACCCTCTGACAGAAAACCACAGGCGTCGCCAAGACCGCCGCCTGGATAACGAAGTGACGGCTTATCGACCGTCACCAGAACGCCCAAAGCCCCGAACCCAATGAGGGCTGTGCGTTCACTAAGCGAGTACCTTGCGTGAAAACAGTATTGAGTTACCGTGACGGCGAAGCCGTGCCCATTCGTCCAGCCTTGCCGCTGGTGTTGCTGCTGTATGCGCTTATGCCGGACAAGGCGTGGGCCGACGACACCAGCCCCGCAGGCTTCGACGCCCAGACCTTGCATCAGCGCGGCATCGATCCACAGTTGGCCAGCCTGCTGCTGGCAACACCGCGCTTTGCCGCCGGCCGTCATAACGTCAACCTGCGGGTCAATGGCCTGCGCCGGGGACGCCTGGAGGTCAGTTTCGATCAACAGGGCAACCCCTGCCTGGACCGTGCGTTGCTGGACGCCGCCAACCTGGTGATACCCGCTGAACCCGTGGGTTGTGAGGATTTTCTCGTGCGGTATCCGCAAAGCCTGGTGGAACCGGACCCGTCGACACTGACGTTGGCACTGGTCGTGCCCACCGAAGCACTGCGCCCCGTGCAACAGGACATCTCGGGCTACCAGACCGGCGGGTTTGCCGGGATGCTCAACTACGACCTGAGCGGGTTCTACAACCGCTTTGGCGAAGACGCCAGCCGGTTTGGCTCAGCCAATACCGAAATCGGCTTCAACGCCGGCGACTGGATCGTGCGCAGCCGCCAGGTGCAGACCTGGCAGGATGGCTTATCGCGCAGCGTCCACTTGGAGGCCTATGCGCAACGGACCTTCGCCAGCCATCAGGCAGTGCTGCAGGCCGGGCAGATCAACCTCTATAACCCGGTGTTGTCTGGCGCACAGATCACCGGCGTGCAGGTGCTGACCGAGCACGCCCTTCAGGAGCAAGGCCAGAGCGCGCAAATCCAGGGGATCGCCAACAGCCCGGCACAGGTAGAAGTGCGCCAGAACGGCGCGCTGATTCACTCCACCGTGGTGCCTGCCGGGCCGTTTGTGCTGAACGATGTACGTCGCCTGAATACGCGCTCGGACGTCGAAGTCACGGTCAAGGAAAGTGTCGGCGGGGAACGACGTTTCACCGTACCCGCCGCCATGCTCGGTCTCGGCCTGCCTGCACCCGGCTATTCGGTCGCAGCGGGGCGCGTACGTAACGTCGGCGGGGCCGAGGCAGAGGCGCCGTGGGTGGTCAGCGCCGGTTGGACCGGGAACTTGCATCCGCAACTGACCCTGGGCAGTGGCGTGCTGGCGACCGGCGAGTATCGCTCGGCGGGCGCCAGCCTGGGCTGGCTGCCGTGGCTGGACAGTCAGATCCAGGTGTCCGCCCAATTGTCCAACACCCAGTCGTGGGAAAAAGTCTCGGGCGTGCAGACTGATCTTTCCTGGTCACAGCGCCTGAGCGAGCGATGGTCGTTCAGCGCCGCCAACTCCTGGCGCAGCAGCGGCTACCGCGAACTGGAGGAAAGCACCTACGAGCGCGACGGCAGTCAGCGCAACTCACGCTATCGCGATCAACAAAGTATCAACCTGGGGTGGTCACATCCGCAGCTGGGCGCATTCAGCGCCGGCGTTTCACGTTCGAGTACCTTCGAGGGCAACAGCAGCAGCCGCGCGCTCGCAGCGTGGGGCACGAGCATTGGCGCAGTCTCGTTATCGGCCAGCGCCGAGTGGCAGATGGGCGGACGCCAGCAACAGGACAACGCGGTCTACCTCACTGTCAGCGTGCCGTTGGGCGAAAGCCGCCGGGTGCGCAGTTGGGTGCGCAACTCCGGCGGCCAAAACCGTACCGGTCTGGGCCTGACCGAACAGCTTGACGACCAATTGAGCTACCGCGTCAGCGCCGAACACGACAGCAGTGACCATGAGGTGGAAACCAGCGTGGGCATTTCGGCATTGCCACGCTATACCCAACTCGACTTGAGCTACAGCCGCTCCGATGCCGAGCGTTCGAGCTACCAGGGCGGCGCCCGCGGCGGTGTAGTCGTGCATGGCGACGGTATGACATTTACCCCCTACCCGGTGCGCGACACCTTCGCTCTGGTTTCCGTCGGCGACATGAGCGGCATCAAACTCAGCACCCCCAGTGGCCCGGTCTGGACCGACTGGCAAGGCCAGGCCGTGGTGTCGCAGGTGGCCGCCTACGGGCGCAGCCCAGTGGAAGTGCAGACCCGCTCTCTACCGCGCAACGCCGATATCAACAATGGCCTGGCCATGATCTCGGCCGGGCGTGGCGCTGTCGATCGGGTCGAATTCGGCGTGGGCCTGACCCGCCGCATGCTGCTCACCGTCAGCGACGATCAGGGAAACCCCATGCCCGTGGGAGCGTCCGTTACGACGAACACAGGTGAGTTCATCACCTTGGTGCAGGACGCCAGCCAGGTGTTCCTGCCCAATGTGCTGGACCAAGGAGCGCTGTGGATCACCACCTCGCAAGGCAAACGCTGTGAATTGCGCTACCAACTGCCGGCAAAAGCCGACCCCACGGTGTATTTCGAAACCGCACCTGCTCGTTGCCACACACCATGAGGACTACTGCCATGCACCCTGCAATCTGTTTGCGCTACGTGAGCCTGGGGTTATTGCTCGCATTTGCCGGCACCGCTCAAGCCTTTGAGGAATGCCAATTCAACCTCAGCGAGCCGCTGGTGGATTTGGGCTTGATGAGTCGCCTGGCGCAAAGCGACAGTGCGCCGCAACGCCTGCTCGGCGAGCGCCGTTTGAGCCTGACGTTCACCTGCCCCCAGGCCCAGGACCTGAGCCTGTTTTATCGCGGCACCGCCGCCTCCGCGCAACGCCTGCAATTCACTCCCAACGGCAGCTACGCCATCGAAGTCGGCAACGCCGTACTCGACGGCCGGGCGGTGGAACTGGGCTTGTTGCCCGGCGCAGGCCAGGCGCCGGTGAGCAGCGCCAGCGTGCTGGAATGGCGACCCGACCATGGCATCGCTCCGCTGCACCAGGGCACGGTATTGCAGGGGAAAACCCTGGCGTTGCAGTTGACTCTGCGCGCCTGGGCCGACCCGGCCGCCACCCAGGTACGCGACGCCACCACCTGGGAAGTCAGCGGGATGATGTACCACAGCGCAAGCGGGCGTTACCGCGACCTCACGTTGCGCGCTCACTTCGCGCCGACCGCCTGCCAACCGACACTGTCGGACCAGGGCGTCGTGGACTACGGCACGCTGTACGCCAAGGATCTGAGTGCCACCCACGAAACACCGCTACCGACGCGCACCGTACGCCTGAGCGTGACCTGCGATGCTCCGGCCCGCTTCGGCCTGCGCATGAAAGACAATCGCGATGGCTCGGCTACCGGCGGCACCGATGAAACGGCCTATGGCCTGGACCTGGACGCCAGCAACAACAAAATCGGACGTTTCTACCTGACGGTCGACCCAGCGGAATTCAGCGCCGACAGCTTATCCACGCTGTACCGCACCGACTCCACCAGCAATGGCGCAGCCTGGAGCAGTTCCACTGCGCGGCAGATCCCCATGGCTGCCAACAGCCTCATGGGCTTTACCGACAAGACCGGCGTGACTACGGGCCCGCTCGCCATACAGGTCCTGACCGGCACGATGCGCATCAAGACGTACCTGGCCCCCACCCAATCGCTGGATCTGCGCGATGTCGTGCGTATCAATGGGTCCGGCACCCTCGAAATCATTTACTTGTAGGAGTGCGTACCATGAAAATTCCTGCCCTTTGCAGCCTTCTATTATTGACCAGCACCCAGGCGGCGCTGGCGGCCTCGACGGTGGACCTCAGCGTCCAGGGGTTGGTCACGCCCGCCGCGTGCCTGCCGCAACTGTCAAACGGCGGCCTGATTGACTACGGCAAAATATCTCAACAAGACTTGAACCTGGAAACCCGCACCCGTCTTCCCGCCAAGACCCTGTTCTTCGGCATGGCGTGTACCGGCCCGGTACGTTATGCCCTGCGCATGCAAGACAACCGCAGCGACTCGACCCTGGTCGAAAGCGAGATTTACTACGGGCTGGGATTCGACAGCAACGGCACGCCCCTGGGCGTCTACTCCATGACCTTCGATCCTCGGCAGACCCAGGCCAGCAACAACGGGCAACTCTACGGCACCGAATCCACCACCGGGGGCCTGGCATGGCGCACGTCCAACCTCAACCCCATCGACATCGGTTCCCGCAGCTACCTGGGCTTTACGTCGATCGAGGGCAGCGTCAGCGGCCCCACCGCCATTGGCATAATAGGCAGCCACGTAACGGTGCAGACCGTGATCAATGCTCGCAAGAATCTGGACTTGAGTACGCAAACCCCGATTGACGGCTCGGCCACGCTGGAAGTGGTTTATCTTTAGACCTTCTCACAGGTGACGTGCACGTAGCGCGCACGTCCGGCGCCCAGGCCCGCCACGATGGCGCCGAGGCCGATCACTGCGAAGATCCAGCCGATGGCCGTCCAGCCGCCGGTCCAGTCATGCACCACGCCCACAGCGAAAGGGCCAAGGGACGCCAGGGTATAACCGATCCCCTGGGCCATGCTCGACAGGTTGGCAGCTACGTGAGCGTCACGCGAGCGCAGCACAATCAAGGTCAGCGCCAGGCTGAAGGTGCCGCCCTGCCCCAGACCGAGCAGAATCGCCCAACCCCACAAACCGTCCAGCGGCGCATACAGGCAGCCGAACAGGCCGCCGAGGGTCAGCAGCATCACCACCACGATCGCCAGGCGCTGGTCCTTGCCACGGGTAGCCAGCCATGGCGCGGCCAGGGAACTGAACAACTGCACAATGATCGAGCCGGACAACGCCAATCCCGCCTCTGTGGCACTCAGGCCACGGCCGATCAGGATCGACGGCAACCAGCCGAACACGATGTAGGCCAGGGACGATTGCAGGCCCATGTACAAGGTCACTTGCCAGGCCAACGGGTCACGCAGTAGCCCCTTCACGCGGTAGGCGACGCGATGGGCGCCGTGCTTCTGCCCGACTTGCGGCAACCAGAACAACGCCGCCAATAGCGCTGGCAGAATCCAGAACCCCAGGCCAAGGGGCCAACTGTCGCCGAAGTAATGACTCAGGGGTACCGTTGCCCCTGCCGCCAGTGCGGCGCCCAGGCACAGGGCCATGGTGTAGACGCCGGTCATGGCGCCCGCACGTGCGGCGAAGTCGCGCTTGACGATACCCGGCAGCAATACGCCGATGATGCCAATGCTGGCGCCGGCGATCAGGCTGCCGGCAAACAGGCCCACTTCCCCGAATGAACTGCGCAGGATGATCCCGCCAGCCAGGGTCAGCAAGATGCCGAACACCACCCGCTCAGCCCCAAAGCGTCGGGCCAGGATCGGTGCCATGGGCGCGAACAGGCCCAGGCACAACACCGGCAGGGTGGTCAGTAAACCGGCTTGGGCGGCCGACAGGCCCAGGCTGCTGGAGACGTCGGCCAACAGCGGCGAGAGGCTCGACAAGGCCGGGCGCAAGTTGAGCGCCACCAGGATCAGGCCCAGCAACAGCAACCAGGGCCGGCTCACCAGCGGGTGGTTGTGTTGCACCACGTCGTCATCGGCCTCGGCGTCAATCAACAACTCTTCAAGTTCGGGTGTGTGTTGGGTTTCAGGGTTCATTGATCAACTGCCGGCAGAGGGATTTGGCACGTTCGGGGTCTTGCTGTTCCACGGCGTCAAGCAGGGCAACGTGCAAGTCGAACACGGCCTGGCGACGCGGTGAAAGGTTCAGGGTCTGGCGCAACTGCGCGCCGACGATGGCGGAGAAATACTGATACAGCTCGCTCAAGGCCGGGTTGTGTGCGGCGTCCACCAAGCGTTGGTGAAACGCCAGGTCAGCGCTGATATAGGCCTCGAGGTCGCCCTGATACAGCGCGGCGCTGGTATCCAGCGCTGTGCGCAACGCTCGCAGGTCACTTGCAGTATGGCGTTGCGCAGCAAGGCCGATGGCTTCCACTTCCAGAATCTGCCGCGTCTCCTGCGCCTGCCCCAGGGTGCAATGAGACAACGCACGCATCGTGCCCAACGGGTCGGTCATCGAGCGCAGATAACTGCCGTCGCCCTGACGAATTTCGATCAACCCGGAGAATGCCAATACACGCATGGCTTCACGCACGGTATTACGGCTGATCCCCAGTTCGGCGCACAGTTCGGGCTCGGTGGGCAGGCGTTCGCCAACGGCCCACGCACCCTGGGCAATGCGCAGACGCAGTTGTTCCAGCGCCTGGTCAACCAGGGAGCGTTTGATCAGCGGGGCAATGTCTGTCATGGGCTTTACGTTTTCGTCCAATCATAGGATGAATTTTCCTACAGCCTATTAGGAGTCGCCTACAAAGGCAACGCACTAGGGTTTTTAGGCAGGGAAAGGAGCAGTATTTTCGATTGGTAAAATTACCCTCAGAGGGTAATTATTGGACTCAGGTGTCTTATGGAAAAGTACACACCTCATTACGATCTGGCCTTGATCAAGGCGCAAGTCATCCGGCTGGGCCACAGAGCCTTTACGGCAACTGCGCGGGAGAGCGCTCGTCAACTTGAATTGAGCATCGGCCAGATGCGGTTGGCGGTCTGCGCCCTTGAAACGCGAATGTTGTACAAATCGATGACAACCTATGCAGACCACCGGATATGGCAGGACGTCTATCTGATCAAGATGTACGGTACGGAGATTTACATCAAGGTGACTCACCGCCCAGGCGGCGAAGCTCCCGTAATCTCCTTCAAGGAGAAAACCTTATGAAAACCCAACAATGCGTGAATTGCGGAACCCATAATGGAATGCAGTATTTCGCAGGTCGCACCTTCACCATCAACACACGCGGCATGATGCGCGACATTCCAAACATCGCGGGCTGGGAATGCCAGGTTTGTAAGGAAATCGAATTCGATCATGACGATGACAGCGCAGAGCGTTATTCCGATGCCAGTGACCAATTATTGATTGATGGCAGAAAAGTCATCGCGGCTGAAATGAAGCGAATCCGTCGCAAACTGCACCTCACTCAGAAGGAGGCAGTGAAGCTGTTGACTGTGCGCGGGCAAAACTCATTTTCTCGCTACGAAAGGGCTGAGGTTTTCCCTCCTGAACCATTGTTTACACTCATGCGCCTACTGGATAAGCATCCGCATCTGCTGGCCGAGATCGAGGCGCTCAATGTCGGAGAAGACCTCAATCGCCTGCTCATAGCAAAAGATGAGCAACAACGTGCGGCACAAGCATCCTGAACAGACCAACAGGCAAAAATAAACCCGGCACCAGGCTAATGCCAGTCAGTTAAGACAGAATCGGTAACTGTGGCGAGGGAGCTTGCTCCCGCTGGGGCGCGAAGCGGCCCCCAAAATGGGACTGCTACGCAGTCCAGCGGGAGCAAGCTCCCTCGCCACAAGTCACTGGTTGTCTGCTCTAGCTCTTAACTGACTGGCATTAGGCACCAGGCCGGGTTTATTTTTTCAAACGTCGATCAATGCAATATCTGGCTCAAGAACAACTTGGTCCGCTCATTCTGCGGGTTATCAAAGAAGTCATTCGGCGCCGCCTGCTCGACGATCTCGCCCTTGTCCATGAAGATCACGCGATTGGCCACTGTGCGGGCAAAGCCCATTTCGTGGGTCACGCACAACATGGTCATGCCGTCTTCGGCCAGGCCGATCATGGTGTCCAGTACCTCTTTGACCATCTCCGGGTCCAGCGCCGATGTCGGCTCGTCGAACAACATGATTTTGGGCTTCATGCACAGCGCGCGGGCAATCGCCACACGCTGTTGCTGACCACCTGAAAGCTGCCCGGGAAACTTGTGGGCCTGCTCCGGAATGCGCACACGCTCCAGGTAGTGCATGGCAATTTCCTCGGCCTTGCGCTTGGGCATCTTGCGCACCCACATGGGCGCCAGCGTGCAGTTTTGCAGGATGGTCAAATGCGGGAACAGATTGAAGTGCTGGAACACCATACCGACTTCGCGGCGGATCGCTTCGATCTGCTTGAGGTCGTTGGTCAGCTCCACCCCATCGACCACAATGCGGCCTTGCTGGTGCTCTTCCAGGCGGTTGAGGCAGCGGATGGTGGTGGACTTGCCCGAGCCCGATGGGCCGCACAGCACGATACGCTCGCCCTGCTTGACGTTGAGGTTGATGTCTTTCAACACGTGGAACTGGCCGTACCACTTGTTGACGCCCTGCATCTGGATAATGCCTTCAGGGCTCACAGGCTGTTTGATTGCTTCGCTCATCAAAAAACTCCTAACGCTTGTGGCCAGTGTCGAGCTTGCGTTCCAGATGCATGGAATAGCGCGACATACCAAAACAGAAAATCCAGAACACCAGGGCGGCGAACACATAGCCTTCGGTGGCCATGCCCAGCCATTTGGGGTCGGCGGCGGCTTGCTTGACGCTGTTGAGCAGGTCGAACAGGCCGATGATGATCACAAGGCTGGTGTCCTTGAACAGGGCAATGAAGGTGTTGACGATCCCAGGGATCACCATCTTCAAGGCTTGCGGCAGGATCACCAGGCCCATGCTGCGCCAGTAGCCCAGACCCATCGCCGCAGCGGCTTCATATTGGCCCTTGGGAATCGCCTGCAAACCACCGCGCACCACTTCGGCCACATAGGCCGACTGGAACAGGATCACACCGATCAGCGCCCGCAGCAGCTTGTCGAAGTTCATGCCTTCAGGCAGGAACAGCGGCAGCATCACCGAAGACATGAACAGCACGGTGATCAACGGCACGCCGCGCCAGAACTCGATGAAGGTCACGCAGACCACCCGAATGGCCGGCATGTTCGAACGCCGCCCCAGCGCCAGCACAATGCCCAGCGGCAAGGCGCCGGCGATGCCCACCGTGGCGATAACCAGGGTCAGCATCAAGCCGCCCCATTGGCTGGTCGCCACGTTGCTCAGCCCGAACACGCCGCCATGCAGCAAGCAGTAGGCAATGATCGGGTACAGCACCAAAAAGCCCAGGCCATAGATCGCCTTGCGTGGGAAACGCGAGATGAACAACGGCGCCACGCCCACGATGGCCAGCCATACCGTCATGTCCACGCGCCAGCGCAGGTCGACGGGGTAATAGCCATACATGAACTGCCCGAAGCGCTGTTGGATAAATACCCAACAGGCGCCCTCCTTGGTGCAGTCGGCGCGGGTGGTGCCCACCCAGTTGGCATCGAGGATGGCCCAGTGCAGGATCGGTGGCACCACCAGGTACACCAGGTAGATCGCCAGCAGGGTCAGCAGTGTATTGAGCCAGCTCGAGAACAAGTTGGCGCGCATCCAGGCCACCGGCCCGAAGACTTTGCTCGGCGGCGGCATATCAGGTTTGAACGTATGCGTAGTCATGGGTGTGTCCTCACCGCTCGATCAGCGCAATGCGCTTGTTGTACCAGTTCATCAGCAGAGAAATGCTGATGCTGATCGCCAGGTACACGCTCATGGTGATGGCAATGACTTCAATGGCTTGGCCGGTCTGGTTGAGCACCGTGCCGGCAAACAGCGAAACCATTTCCGGATAACCGATACCGGCGGCCAACGACGAGTTTTTCGCCAGGTTCAGGTATTGGCTGGTCAGCGGCGGAATGATCACGCGCAACGCTTGCGGGATGATGACCTTGCGCAGCGTCGGCCCCGGGCGCAGGCCCAGTGAACGTGCCGCTTCGGTCTGGCCATGGCTGACGGACTTGATGCCCGAGCGCACGATCTCGGCAATAAATGCCGCCGTGTACACCGTCAGCGCCAAGGTCAACGCCAACAGCTCTGGGATCAGTACCCAGCCACCGACAAAGTTGAAGCCCGCAAGCTTGGGCATTTCCCAATGCAATGGCGTACCGAAGATCAACACGCATAACGCCGGGATCACCACCAGCAGCGCCAGGCCCGCCCAGAATTTATGGAAAGGAACCCCCGTCGCTTCAAAGCGCTTGTTGGCCCAGCGGGTCATCAGCACGATGGCAACGATAGCGACCACCAGGCTGGTGACAAACGGCCAGAACCCGTCGGACACCAGCGCTGCCGGCATGTTCAAGCCACGGCTGCTGACAAAGAAGGTGTCACCGAAGTTATGGCTGTTGCGCGGCCCTGGCATGGTCAGGAACACCGCGAAGTACCAGAACAGGATTTGCAACAGCGGCGGAATGTTGCGGAATACCTCCACGTACACGGTCGCCAGCTTGTTGATCATCCAGTTGGGCGACAAGCGTGCCACGCCGATGATGAAGCCGAGCAGGGTTGCCAGCACCACACCGATGACGGTCACCAGCAAAGTGTTGAGCAGGCCGATGACAAACACCCGGGCATAGCTGTCCGATTCGGTGTAGTCGATCAAGTGCTGCGCGATGCCGAAACCGGCACTGCGCTCAAGAAAGTCGAAACCCGAGGTGATGCCCCGGTGTTGCAGGTTGGTCTGGGTGTTATGGAACAGGTACCAGCCCAGCGAGACCACCGCCACGATCGTGATGATCTGGAACAGCCACGCACGCACTTTGGGGTCGCTGAAGCTGAGCTTCTGCTTGGGTGCGCCGATTTGATTTTGCATGAAGTGCCCCGAAAATAATGGAACAGAACATCACCCGGCAGTTGGCCTACCGGGTGACAGAACCATCAGCGATCAGCGCACAGGGGGTGCGTATTGAATGCCGCCGTTGTTCCACAGGGCGTTCAGGCCACGGTCGATTTCCAGCGGCGTGCTCTTGCCCAGGTTGCGCTCGAACATCTCGCCGTAGTTACCCACTTGCTTGACGATCTGTACCACCCAGTCCTTCTTCACTTTCAGGTCTTTACCGTATTCGCCGTCGGCACCGAGCAGACGCGCAACGTCCGGGTTCTTGGTGGCCTTGGCTTCAGCTTCGACGTTCTTGGAGGTCACACCGGCCTCTTCAGCGTTGAGCATGGCGTAGCCCACCCAGCGCACGATGGCCAGCCACTCATCATCACCGTTACGCACGACCGGGCCCAGGGGCTCCTTGGAAATGGTTTCCGGCAGCACCACGTAGTCTTTCGGCGAAGCCAGCTTGCTGCGCTGGGCGAACAGCTGGGATTTGTCGGACGTCAGCACGTCGCAACGCCCGGACTCCAGCGACTTGGCGCTTTCATCGGAGGTGTCGAAGGTGATCGGGGTGTATTTGAGGTTGTTGGCGCGGAAATAGTCGGAAACGTTCAGCTCGGTGGTGGTACCGGCCTGGATGCAGATGGTTGCACCGTCCAGTTCCTTGGCGCTCTTGACGCCCAGCTTGTTGTTCACCAGAAAGCCGATGCCGTCGTAGTAGGTAATGAAGCCCGGGAATTTCAGGCCCATGCCCGCATCGCGGGAGCTGGTCATGGTGGTGTTGCGCGACAGGATGTCGACTTCGCCTGACTGAAGCGCGGTGAAACGCTCCTTGGCGTTCAACTGGCTGAACTTGACCTTGGTGGCATCGCCAAATACGGCAGCCGCCACAGCGCGGCAATAGTCAGCGTCGATCCCGAGGATCTTGCCGCTGGCATCCGGCACCGAGAAACCCGGCAGGCCGTCACTCACACCGCACTGCACAAAGCCTTTCTTCTGCACGGCGTCCAGGGTGGCGCCCGCCTGGGCAAAACCACTGACACCCAGTACAGCCGCCGCAGAGACGATGGCCAGGGTGGATTTCAATACCTTCATTACAAACCTCCAATTGCTCTTGTTGTGTCGGAGCTCCAACCTCAGCGCACCCTTATGAGGCGATATCGACCCGTGTTGGTTTTTTTTGGGGCCAAGCAGCATGAGGTTTTTGCGGTAATTCCAGTTGCTTTCCCACGAGCGGCAGTCACTGATAGTGTTACCGCCCTGGGAGAGTTCTGACATCGAGCTACACATAGCAAGGCGCGTACCAGAGTCTTGGCCGAGTGGCTGTAACTGCGCTTCGATGGCAAAAGATTCAACCTTGCGACATTCTCTTAACAGATCAACCTGTCGCGCACCGTTCCGACGCACCTCATCGGAGCGCCCGCACATCTATGGAGCAGACATGACCGAACCCTTGATTCTTCAGCCCGCCAAGCCCGCAGACGCCTGCGTTATCTGGTTGCATGGCCTGGGCGCTGATCGCTACGACTTCCTGCCGGTGGCCGAAGCCCTGCAGGAAACCCTGCTGACCACCCGCTTCGTTTTGCCCCAGGCGCCCACGCGTCCGGTGACGATTAACGGTGGCTACGAGATGCCGAGCTGGTACGACATCAAGGCCATGAGCCCGGCCCGTTCGATCAGCCTGGAAGAACTGGAAGCGTCGGCAAAAATGGTCACAGACCTGATTGAGGCGCAACAGAGAACCGGAATAGACACCTCGCGAATTTTCCTCGCCGGTTTTTCTCAAGGTGGCGCGGTGGTTTTCCACACCGCGTTCAAGAAATGGGAGGGGCCCTTGGGCGGTGTGATCGCCCTCTCCACCTATGCGCCAACCTTCGATAATGACCTGGAATTATCCGCCAGCCAGCAACGCATTCCCACGCTCTGCCTGCATGGCCAGTACGACGATGTGGTGCAGAACGCCATGGGCCGCAGCGCCTACGAGCATTTGAAGGGCCGTGGTGTCACCGTGACATGGCAGGAATACCCAATGGGCCACGAAGTGTTACCCCAAGAGATACACGATATAGGCACCTGGCTGACTGAACGCCTGCGCTGAATCCCGTGTTTATGTAGCCGTATGACAGACGCACTACGCCGCGCCCGATTCTTGCATTACACTGGCCGGCGTACATTCCTTAATCAATTAATGAGATGACCGTGCTCAAAGCACTCAAGAAGATGTTCGGCAAAAGCGAGGCTGAGCCGCTCGCGCCTGTTCCCAGTGCTCCTGCCCCCAAGCCCGGCAACCGCAATGACGGTCAACAGCCCGGCCGGAACGCGCCCGCCGCCTCACCGAACAAAACCACGGTGACGCCGCCTGAACAGGTAAAGCCTGCCGCACCCGCCCCGGCGCCTGTGGCCAAGCCCCGTCGCGAACGTGCGCCCAAACCGCCCGTGACCCCCTGGAAACTCGAAGACTTCGTCGTCGAACCCCAGGAAGGCAAAACCCGCTTCCACGATTTCAAACTGGCCCCGGAACTGATGCACGCCATCCAGGACCTGGGTTTCCCGTACTGCACGCCCATCCAGGCACAAGTGCTGGGCTTCACCCTCGCGGGCAAAGACGCCATCGGCCGTGCCCAGACCGGCACCGGCAAGACCGCCGCGTTCCTGATCTCGATCATCACCCAGCTGTTGCAAACGCCGCCGCCCAAGGAACGCTACATGGGTGAACCGCGCGCGCTGATCATCGCCCCGACCCGGGAGCTGGTGGTGCAGATCGCCAAGGACGCCGCCGACCTGACCAAGTACACCGGCCTCAACGTGATGACGTTTGTGGGCGGCATGGACTTCGACAAGCAACTCAAGCACCTCGAAGCCCGTCATTGCGACATCCTCGTCGCCACCCCGGGCCGCCTGCTCGACTTCAATCAGCGTGGCGACGTGCACCTGGACATGGTCGAAGTGATGGTGCTGGACGAAGCCGACCGCATGCTCGACATGGGCTTTATCCCGCAAGTACGCCAGATCATTCGTCAGACGCCGCCGAAAACCGAGCGCCAGACCCTGCTGTTCTCCGCGACTTTCACCGAAGACGTGATGAACCTCGCCAAGCAGTGGACCACCGACCCATCCATCGTCGAGATCGAAGCACTCAACGTTGCCAGCGAAAACGTCGAGCAGCATATCTACGCCGTCGCCGGTGCCGACAAGTACAAGCTGCTCTACAACCTGGTCAACGACAACGGTTGGGAGCGCGTGATGGTCTTCGCCAACCGCAAGGACGAAGTGCGCCGCATCGAAGAACGCCTGGTGCGCGACGGCGTCAACGCTGCGCAACTGTCGGGTGATGTGCCGCAGCACAAGCGCATCAAGACCCTGGAAGGCTTCCGTGAAGGCAAGATCCGCGTGCTGGTGGCTACCGATGTAGCCGGTCGCGGTATTCACATCGACGGCATCAGCCACGTGATCAACTTCACCCTGCCGGAAGTACCGGACGACTACGTGCACCGCATCGGCCGTACCGGGCGTGCTGGGGCTGCGGGTGTGTCGATCAGCTTTGCGGGCGAAGATGACTCGTACCAGTTGCCGTCCATCGAGGCGTTGCTGGGGCGCAAGATCAGCTGTGAGACGCCGCCGACGCATTTGTTGCGCGCTGTAGAACGCAAACGCCCTTGAGCTGAAATGCGGTAAAAAATGTGGAAGCGGGCTTGTGTGGGAGCTGGCTTGCCTGCGATGCAGACACCTCGGTTTTTCAGTCACGCCGAGGTGATGCTATTGCAGGCAAGCCAGCTCCCACATGGGTTTCAGCGTCTGGCTGGCTACTTCCAGCGATCCGCTGCGGCGTGGTCACTGCTGCGCCCTTCTACCCAACGCGGGCCCTCACTGGTGTTCTCCTTCTTCCAGAACGGCGCCCGCGTCTTCAAGTAATCCATCACAAATGCACAGGCATCAAACGCTGCCTGCCGATGCGCACTGGCCGCGCCGACAAACACAATCGGCTCGCCCGGCTCCAGCGCGCCGATACGGTGCAGCACCTCCAGCTTGAGCAACGGCCAACGCTGCTCGGCTTCCACAGCGATCTTGCCCAGGGCCTTTTCGGTCATGCCGGGGTAGTGTTCCAGGAACATCCCTGACACGTCGCGCCCCTCATTGAAGTCGCGTACATAGCCGACAAAGCTCACCACCGCGCCCACGCCCACGTTGGCCGCGTGCATGGCGTTGACTTCGGCACCGGGATCAAAGGCTTCGACCTGCACACGAATGGCCATGGTCAGCCTCCGGTCACGGGTGGGAAGAAAGCGACTTCATCGCCGGCTTGCACCGGCTCGTCCAGGCTGCACAACTCCTCGTTGCGCGCACACATCAGGCTCGCTTCGTTGAGCACGGCGAATTCCGGGTCAGCAGCTAGCGCGAGGCGCACGGCATCAACACTGGCAAACTCACCTTCCATCTCCAGCGAGTCGAAACCCACCGCTTCGGCGTAGCGCGCAAAAAACAGTACGTTGATACTCATTGTTCATCCGCCTTGAAATGCCCGCTCTTACCGCCCAGTTTTTCCAGCAGGCGAATACTCTCAATGGTCATGCCGCGATCCACCGCCTTGCACATGTCGTAGATCGTCAGTGCCGCGACGCTGGCGGCGGTCAGGGCTTCCATCTCAACGCCGGTCTGGCCGGAGAGCTTGCAGCGCGCGAGGATATGCACAGCGTCTACGCCGTCGGCGCGCAGCTCCACCTTGACGCCGGTCAGCATCAACGGATGGCATAAGGGGATCAAGTCGCTGGTTTTTTTCGCCGCCTGAATCCCGGCAATGCGGGCCACGGCAAACACGTCGCCCTTGGGGTGGGCGCCGTCAACAATCATTTGCAGAGTGGCGGGCAACATGCGCACCCGCGCTTCGGCCACCGCCTCACGGAACGTCACGGCTTTTTCGGTGACGTCGACCATATGGGCGCGACCTTGGGAATCGAGATGAGTCAGCACAGGGATACTCCTGATCAGGAGCAGCGATTGTAAACCTGTGGGTCAAAATTTGCGCAGGGCTGTTTATCCCATCCTGTAGGAGCGAGCTTGCTCGCGAAAAACTCTCAGGCGCCGCGTTTACCCAGGGTGCACGCGTTATCGTTGACGTTTTTCGCGAGCAAGCTCGCTCCTACATTCAAGGTTAGAACCGGAAGCTAAACCCGGCATTGATCCCGTTGTTGTTGCCCCGGTTGGAGAGCAAGCCGCTGTAGTTCAACGACACCAGGGTGTCCTTGGTCAACGCCATTTGCGCACTGGCCTTGATCACCGCGCCATCCCTGGCCACAGGCACGCTGTTGACGGCGAAGGCCGTGTCACTGCCGGCAAACTTCAGAGAAGCTTCACGATCGGTATCACCAAACTGATGCTCCCAACCCAACTCACCGCGCAGGGTCACCGCCGAGGTGGACGTGAGCGGCAACTGAGTGTGGCCACGCACGCCCAGGGTGGAGAGCGTCGCGTCCTGGCCTTGCTTGCTGGCATGCAGGGCTGCGGCACCGCCTTTTTCCTTGAACGAGTCGCTTTGATAGTTCAGGTACGTGAGGTTGGCGAAGGGTTCAAGCAGGGTCCATTGGGTGTAACCGATCTCGGCAAACACTTGGTCGGTACGCGCGTTGTAGTCGGCCTTGGCATGGTCCGACTGATTGGCATAGGCCACCCGTCGCGAAGTGTCCAGGCGGTGCCAGGTGCTGGCACCGCCCAGGCGCAGGGCAATCGCCTCAAAGCGTTTGCCACCATAGACCGACAGGTGATAGTTGTCGCTGTCCGCCGACGCCGACTGGCCGTTGAGGTGGCTTTGGGTATAACCGGTGGCTGCGCCCACGCGCCAGCCGTCGTTCACCTCGGTGTCCAGGCCCAGCAGTACGCCGCTGGTGGACGAGGAGTAACCGCTGGCGTTGTTGTCACCACTGACGTTGTTGCGTCCACCGAGTAGCTGTACCCAGCCGCCGTTGTCACGGCTGTCGATCTGCGCGTTGGAGTCCAGTGCCTGCGCCTGTTGCAGGCGAGCGTTGACCGCTTCACGCAGGTAGCGGCTGTCGGCCATTTGCGCTGCGGCCACGTCCGAATGCAATTGCCCTGAAAGTTGCTTGAAGCCCTCCCGCGCCTGGGCGGCGGAATCCGATGACAGCAGGCTTTCGTAGACCGGGCTGCCAGCGCCCAATGTCTCGGCCACCGTCGCCACCGCACGCTCGTTGCGGGTTTGCGCGACACTGGCGAAGGTGGTCTGGTTGCGAGCTATCGCCAGGGTCAACTGATTCGGTTGATAGTTGAGCGCAGTGCCAATGAACAGGTAGTTGGGGGCGAACGCTGCAAACTGCCCCTGGATACCTTGGCTGGCGCTGAGGATATTGAACTGCTGGCCCAGCAAGCTGCACGCCTCGGTGGCGGTCAACAGGTTGGGGCTGTTCTCCAGGGACACGCTCACCACACCGCCATTGAGGGTCGCCACCCCGCTGCTCTGCAACTGGTCGCTGCGGCCATCGGCCCCGACTTCGACGACATACACCGAACCCGGGTTGAATGTGACGTCGCCGGTGCGCAGTGTGCCAATCGAATGCCCCGGGGCCACTCGCCCACCGTTGTTGACGGTCAAGGCACCCACCGTGCCGTTGCCGGCCAGGGTGCCGCCCAGTGTGGTCATCACGCGGTTATCGGCATTACGCGTGCCCAGGGCACTGCTATCTACCGTCACGGCAGAGGTCAATGCGCCGTCCACCGACAATTTGCCTCCGCGTACCCAGGTACTGCCCGAATAGCTGTTCTGGCCTTCCAGCACCAACTCGCCATCCCCGGACTTGACCAGGCTACCGACGTAGGTGCTGCCGGTGAGCACGTCCTGGCCGCGGGTGAGTGTTGCCTGCTCCCGGGCATGACCGATGTCGTATTCAAACTGATCGTCGGCCGAGGCATTGGCGGGCAGGCCATTGAGCCAGCCTTTTTGCTGCTTGGTGGCGGCCCAGGTCGCCTGCTCGGCAGCGTCTTCTACGCGGCGGGCGCGAATGGCTTCATCGGAAATCGGGTTGGCCCAGATATCTCGGGTACCGTTGGGCAACGCCACTGCCACAGCCCCGAGGAACTGCCCCGGCCCTTGCATGGCTTTTTGCAGGTTGGGCAAGCCCCAGCCACTGACCACACCTGGTACTTGTGGGACACCCGGCGCGGCATCGTGCACCGGTTGCAGGTTGTCGTAGGTGCGGCCTCCGGTCAGCTCGCCAACCGGCGTGTCCGGTCCATCCGGCGCCTGCAGGCTGGAGGTGGTCAGCAACACGTCCCGCGCCTGGTTGGGCGTCATATAGGGGAAGCGTTGCATCACCAACGCCAGGGCCCCGGAAACGCTCGGCGCAGCGGCCGAGGTGCCGTTGGCATTCGGGATAATTTCGCCCTCGGGGCCGGCAGACGGAATGCCCGACACGCCCATCACGCACCACCACTTGGAGGTACCGCAACGGTTGTAGACCTGGGCGCTAGTTTCGTCGTAGCCCGTGATGGAGAGGAACCTGCCTTCGATATCCGGCTTGAAAAACGGCAGGTTCGCATTGGTGTCCGGGTTGGCGCCGTGGCTGTCGTTGCCCGCCGAGATGATCTGGATGAATGTGTTTTGCCGGGCCGCATCAGCCATGGCGTCCATCCAGGTTTTGTGCCCGGCATGGGCCTTGTCCCAGAACGGGCGATAGGCGGCGGTCATGTCCTGCAGGTTTTGCGCGGCGCTGTCGCCGACGTTGCCGAAGTGGTTCTCCACGTCATCGCGCGAGCTCTGCCCCCAACTCTGGTTGACGATCGCCACGTTCTTCGCCGCCAGGGCGTTGTAGCTGGCCATGAATGCGTTGTAGTCGAGGTCGTTGGAGCCTTGGTAGCGGTCGTTGTCGCTGCCGCCAGTGTTGGCGACAAAAAGATTGGCGTCGAAGGCAATGCCGTGCATACCAGTGCCGTTGCGGTTGGCAGCCAGCACCCCGGACATTTCCGTGCCATGCCCGTCGTTGAACTCCGGGTCGTATTCCCCAGGGATACTGAAAGGCTCCCCCTGCTTGAACTCGCCGCTGGGTACTTCAAGGCGGTAGCGCGGATGGGTGGCGTAGTACTCGCCCGTGGAGGTCACCGCCTGCACCCGGTCCTGGCCCTGGGCATTTTTGCCCTGGAACTCGGAGTGTTCGGTGAGGATGCCCGAGTCGAGTACGCCGACATTCACCCCCTTGCCGGTGATGCCCAAGGCATAGGCGTAATACGCGTTGGTGCGGTCCAGGCCGGAATTGACCTGAGCTTCCGGGGTCTTCCAGGTTTGCGCGTTGGCACTCCAGTCACGGGTTGCGCCAGCCCAGGACTGGCCTGCGTTCAATTGCCCGCTCAGGTTGCTGCTCACGCCCGGCTCGACGTAGGTGAAAGGCTTGGCGGCCGGCAGGTTGGCGATAATGGCCTTGGAGAAGTCCAGAATATTGGTGGTGTAGCGGCCGCTGTTGCTGAACAGCCGGCTGCGGTAGTAATCCAGGCGCGAAGCGTAGTCCAGTGGCCGACGGGTGTCGCCGAGCATGGCGCCGATGGTCAGGTTCTCGGGTTGCAGCTCATAGTTTTGCTTGAGGGCCGAATCGAACTTGCCGGATTGGGCCGCGAAGTCCTTGGCCGCAAGATCGACAATATCCGCGTAGGCAAACCTGAGGTTTTTGTACACGGCAGTCTCAGGACCGAATGAGGCGACGGCTGTCCTGAACGCCGATTCCAATACCTGCGGGGTGTAAGGGTTGTCGTCTGCCCTGGCCACGGAACCGTGGCCCAGCCACAAGGCCAGGCCGAGTGCTATGGGTGTGAGGGGTGTGGTCTTGAAACGGGGGGTGCGATTGCGTTGCGACACAATGAAGCCATTACCTGCTACGTCCATTTTCCTTTCCCTTTGGATATATGCGTCATCAATGAGCGGTGTTTCGGGCTTTTGTAATAGGCAGGGTCACGGTGAAAACCCTGGACAGGTTTTCTAAACGTTCGTCGAATCAAGGAGGTGGTGTTCCGACGGGGTCTTGCAGTGTTCTTATAGTTTTTATCGCAAGAAAAAATGTAACAAAATAATTACAGAGACCACAAGCACCCGGGACGCGTTAACGCAGGCAAATGTCGCACAAAACAAAAACCCCGGACTTCGTGAAAAATCCGGGGCTTTTCGTCGCAGGTTCGCTGCAGTTACAGATGGGACTCGGCGTATTCAGCCAGAATCGAACGCGGTACCCCTTGCAGCGCAATGTGCACGCCGTTCGGGAAGTCCTTGAAGCGTTCCGTCAGGTAAGTCAGCCCGGAGCTGGTCGCGGACAGGTAAGGGGTGTCGATCTGCGCCAGGTTGCCCAGGCACACCACTTTGGAACCGGCGCCAGCACGGGTGATGATGGTTTTCATCTGGTGCGGCGTAAGGTTCTGGCATTCATCAATCAGAATCAGGCTCTGCTGGAAGCTGCGACCTCGGATGTAGTTGAGGGATTTGAACTGCAACGGCACTTTGCTGAGGATGTAGTCGACGCTGCCATGGGTGTTTTCGTCATCCATGTGCAAGGCTTCGAGGTTGTCGGTAATAGCCCCCAGCCACGGCTCCATTTTTTCCGCCTCGGTACCGGGCAGGAAACCGATTTCCTGGTCCAGGCCCTGCACGCTGCGGGTGGCGATGATGCGGCGATAGCGTTTGGTCACCATGGTCTGTTCGATGGCGGCGGCCAGGGCGAGGATGGTTTTCCCCGAACCTGCGGCGCCCGTCAGGTTGACCAGGTGAATGTCCGGATCGAGTAGCGCATACAGCGCCAGGCTCTGGTAGATATCACGCGGTTTCAGGCCCCAGGCTTCCTGGTGCAACAGGGGTTCCTGATGCAGGTCGAGGATCAGCAGCTTGTCGACCTGGATCTCTTTGATCCAGCCCACGAAGCCCTGTTCGTCGACGATGAACTCATTGATATGCACGGCCGGCAGGTTGTCGATCAGCTGTACCTGGTGCCAGGTGCGGCCGTGGTCCTGACGGGTTTCGACCTTGCTGACACGGTCCCAGAACGAGCCGGTCATCATGTGATAACCACGGGACAACATCGACACGTCGTCGACCAGTTGGTCGGTGCTGTAGTCCTCGGCAGCGATCCCACACGCTCGTGCCTTGAGGCGCATATTGATGTCTTTGGTCACCAGCACCACGCGCAGGTCCTTGTCGCGGGCGTGCAGGTCGATCAATTGGTTGATGATTTTGTTGTCGTTCAGGTTTTCCGGCAGCAGGCTGTTGGGCTCGCTGCGCTTGCTCATCAGGATCGACAGCAAGCCCTTGGGCCCGCTCTTGCCACGCTGGATGGGCACGCCGACCTCGACGTCCTCGGGCGAAGCTTCACCCAGGGTCTTGTCGATCAGGCGGATGGCCTGGCGGCATTCGGCGGCAACGCTGTGGTGGCCGCTTTTGAGTTTGTCGAGCTCCTCAAGCACGATCATCGGGATGGCGACGTGGTGTTCTTCGAAGTTCAGCAGTGCGTTTGGATCGTGGATCAATACGTTGGTATCAAGCACATAAAGGATTGGCTGGTCGGAAGAAGGGTTACGTCCATGATCATCCATACTCGGTCACCTTTGTGGGAGCCATTCGACGCAATACCTGGGCGGTGCTGCGCCTCGATTCGACCACCGAGTGCACCTGAGGGACGTCAAGTGCAGTGCCCACATGCGGAGTCTTGGAAGACGCCACCTGTGTTGCAGGTTTCGGCGGTCTGACTTCGTAATACCGCAAAACCCATGACAGGAAAAAGCACTTTGACGCTTTTTTGAAGTTTATTTTTCAGGATGACGAATAGCACTAGCCGAGTGCCATGTACCCCGTTAAAGTCGGAAGTCCGCCTGCATCGAAATGTTGCAGCAAATCGCCCCGAAAACACCCCATCCCCAGCAAAGCCGGGCACTTCATCGAAATGCCTCGCGACACTCCTGCCAACCCAAGCCACTCTGCGCCGTAGCCTGCAACACCATCGGCAATGCCACCCGCGCCTTGTCCTGGGTGTCGTGAAACACGATCACGCCTTTGCGCCAAAGCAGCATCAATGTCAGCACCCGTTGCGCCGACTCATCGGCCTTGAGCTTGCCCGGCTCGTCCTGGGAGTCGATGTCCCATAACGCCACTTGCAGGCCCTGTTGCTGGAAGAAGCCCTGGCTGTCCGCGCGGCGCTGCCCATACGGTGGGCGGAACAAGGGCACATAGTTTTCCGGCATCAGGTTCTGTACCAGCCCGGCACTGCGGGTGATGGAGCTTTGCCAGTCGACCCAATGGCTGTGGGAGCGGTACTGCCAGCCCTGAAGCCCCACGCACTGCCCTTGGTACAGCGCCTGCACATCGGCGGCGGAACTGCGCTCCACACGGGTTTGCAAGCTGCTGCCAAGGACAAAGAACGTCGCGTTCATCTTTTGCTTGCGCAGGTAATCGGTGAGCCAGTCGGTATTGCCGCTGACAGGTGCAGGGCCACCGTCGAAGGTCAGTAAAAACATCCGGTCATTGAGTTCATCACCGTTGCGCTCATGATCGCCAAAGCGCGCCACTTCACTGCTGATCTGCGGAAACAGCGCGGCCTTGCGCAACAACTCGTCCAGATAGCGTGCGTGAAAGTGCCGGCTGGGGGCGGCCCAGCCTATATAGAAAGAGTTGTCACTGACCTCGAACTTGCCGGCCTGCTCACGCAGGTCGTCCATGTTTTCCACCAGGTAGCAGAACGAGGCGTCTTCTTCGCAGCTCTGCTGGGCGAATGTGTAGTTCTCCAACAGCCGTTGCCAGAGCTGGCGACGCAGGTCGCCGATGGCGGCCAGGTTGATGTTCTTCAGCCCCAGGCGTTGCTTGAGCGCCGCGTCGTCCAGGGCTTCGCTGGCGAGCAGGCCGTGGGCGAACATCAGGATCTCCGCACGCGAAGCCACATCGAACAGCGCCGGGCTGGCGAGTTTTTCCGGCCAGGTACCACGGTCCAGGCTGGCGACATCCACCGGCGCGGCCTGGGCATTCAGGCACAGCAGGCAAGCGGACAATAAAAGCGCTAATCGCACACGAGGTCTCCCTCTACAGAGTTACCGCCCATCATAGCGGACTGGTCCGCCCTTTTTGTGTAGGAGCGAGCTCGCTCGCGAAAAACGTCCGGGCACCGCGTCTATTCAGTCTGCCAGCATTCTCGTTGACGACTTTCGCGAGCAAGCTCGCTCCTACAAAAACCGGGGCCTATCGGCTTGATAGGTGGAGTCGAACGCTCCAACCCCCTAGAATCCCCCCACGATTCCAGGAGCCAACTTCATGCTGATGGTGATTTCCCCCGCCAAAACCCTCGACTTCGAGTCCAAGCCGGTCACTGCGCGCTTCACCCAGCCGCAGTACCTGGACCACTCCCAGGAACTGATCGAGCAACTGCGCGAACTGAGCCCGGCGCAAATCAGTGAGTTGATGCACGTCTCCGACAAGATCGGTGGCCTCAACGCCGCGCGTTTCGGCAGTTGGACGCCGGCCTTCACTCCGGCCAACGCCAAGCAGGCGCTGCTGGCGTTCAAGGGCGATGTGTATACCGGCCTGAATGCCGAGACTTTCAGCGAGGCCGATTTCAGCTATGCCCAGGACCATCTGCGTATGCTCTCGGGCCTGTACGGCCTGCTGCGTCCGCTGGACCTGATGATGCCGTATCGCCTGGAGATGGGCACCAAGCTGGCCAACGCCCGCGGCAAGGACCTTTACGCGTTCTGGGGCACACGCATCAGCGAATGGTTGAATGAAGCCCTGGCCGAGCAAGGCGACGATGTGCTGCTCAACCTGGCGTCCAATGAGTATTTTTCGGCGGTCAAGCGCACGGCCTTGAACGCGCGGATCATCAATACCGAGTTCAAGGACCTGAAGAACGGCCAGTACAAGATCATCAGCTTCTACGCGAAAAAAGCTCGGGGCATGATGAGCCGGTTTGTGATTGAAGAACGCATCAACGATCCGGCCCAGCTCAAGCAGTTCGATGTACAGGGCTATCGCTTCAATGCGGAGCAGTCCAAGCCGGATAACCTGGTGTTTTTGCGCGATCACGCACCGGAATAAGGCCTGTACAGCCACCAACATCAACTGTGGGAGCTGGCTTGCCTGCGATAGCGGAGGGTCAGCCGACTCACATGTCGCTGATACACCGCTATCGCAGGCAAGCCAGCTCCCACATTTTTTGCCTGCATTTCACCCCACCAATCGTCATTTATTTGACGTCAAAAAACATCAAGACACATCTCTAACAATTTCTTCACTCGACACTCGTCGGTTTTTTTCGTAGTGGCACCACTTTTTTTTAACGGTAGTGGCACAAAACTATCCTCTCGCACCAACTCCCCACAACTACTGGCCTAAATAGCAAGTGCTATCAATATAGTACTAGTGCCATCTTTTCTAATATTTCAAAAAATTTCCGGAAAGGGGATGAGCGGCCCGGAACTTCGTCCTGAAGCACCGCTCATACCACCGGTAACGAAATTCTCTGTTTACGTAAGAGATGACTTACATACCGACCAATGGAAGTAGCCAAGTTGTCATAAAGCACTTTGGCTCGAGGGTCATATCATCAACTGATTGAGTTGAGGGCGGCGATAAGGACTCATTGCCAACCCCCTAAAGGCCAAGGCAGCGCTGACCTAAATGAGCCAGTGTTAACACCCAAGGCATTGATATCAAAAGGCTTCTCGCCCGTATCAAAGCCCTGTGGCACTGGCGCTGGACCCTTCCGCCATGGAAAACCGGCTGCATTTCAGGGCAAGCCCCAATAACAAGGCCACGTTGCGCACAACTTGAGTGCAATAGTTAGTCACTCGCTATTTAACATGCCTGCACGCGGTAAGTCGGCGTCTATTCGCCTAACTTTCGCGGCATCAGTGACGCTTGCAAACATGAACTCCGGCCATCTAATGGCATGATTTAAACATAGAGGTAATTGCGATGCGCATCAGCATATTTGGTTTGGGTTACGTTGGCGCCGTGTGTGCCGGTTGCCTGTCTGCCCGTGGCCATGAAGTGGTCGGCGTAGACATCTCCAAGGACAAGATCGACCTGATCAATGCGGGTAAATCCCCCATCGTTGAACCGGGTCTGGGCGAACTGTTGAGCCAAGGCATCGCAACCGGTCGACTGCGCGGTACCACCAACTTCGCCGAAGCCATCCGCGACACCGACCTGTCGATGATCTGCGTCGGTACGCCGAGCAAGAAGAACGGCGACCTGGAACTGAACTACATCGAGTCGGTATGCCGCGAGATCGGTTTTGTACTGCGTGACAAGACCACCCGCCACACCGTCGTGGTGCGCAGCACCGTACTGCCGGGCACCGTGGCCAACGTGGTAATCCCGATCCTCGAAGACTGCTCCGGCAAGAAAGCCGGTGTTGATTTCGGCGTCGCGGTCAACCCGGAATTCCTGCGTGAATCCACCGCCATCGCCGACTACGACCTGCCACCGATGACCGTTATCGGCGAGTTCGACAAAGCCTCCGGCGACGTCCTGCAGTCGCTGTACGAAGAACTCGACGCGCCGATCATCCGCAAGGACATCGCCGTTGCCGAGATGATCAAGTACACCTGCAACGTATGGCACGCCACCAAAGTCACCTTCGCCAACGAGATCGGCAACATCGCCAAGGCCGTCGGCGTTGACGGTCGTGAAGTGATGGAAGTGGTCTGCCAGGACAAGACCCTCAACCTGTCCCAGTACTACATGCGCCCAGGCTTCGCTTTCGGCGGTTCGTGCCTGCCAAAAGACGTGCGTGCCCTGACCTACCGCGCCGGCTCCCTGGACGTGGAAGCACCGTTGCTCAACTCGCTGATGCGCAGCAACGAATCCCAGGTGCAGAACGCCTTCGACATCGTCTCCAGCCACGACAAGCGCAAAGTCGCCCTGCTGGGCCTGAGCTTCAAGGCCGGTACCGATGACCTGCGTGAAAGCCCATTGGTAGAACTGGCGGAAATGCTGATCGGCAAGGGCTACGACCTGAGCATCTATGACAGCAACGTCGAGTACGCCCGTATGCACGGCGCGAACAAGGACTACATCGAAGGCAAGATCCCGCACGTGTCGTCCCTGCTCAACTCGGACTTCGACGAAGTGATCAACAACTCCGACGTGATCATCCTCGGTAACCGTGACGAGAAGTTCCGCGCCCTGGCGCACGAAGCCCCGCACGGCAAGCAAGTGGTCGACCTGGTGGGCTTCATGTCCAAGGCCACCAGCGTGAGCGGCCGTACCGAAGGTATTTGTTGGTAAGGAGCAGCGGCTAGTTTCAAGCGGCAAGCTGCAAGTTAGAAGCGCTGGTTTTCGGCTTGTAGCTTGTGGCTTGCCGCCCGACTTCTCTGTGACGGACGCGAATATGCAACGGTTAAACCAAGCGACTGGCTGGCTACTATTTCTGGGGCTTTTAGCGCTTCTAGCTCTGGCTCTGCCAGCCAGCACCTTCGATTCGCAATCGAAGAATTTTATTTTCCTGATTGGTGCCGTGGGTATCTGGCGCTACTCGATGGGCGCGACGCATTTCTTTCGCGGCATGCTGTTCCTGTATGTGGTGTACCCGCACCTGCGCCGCAAAGTGCGCAAGCTGGGCAAGGCCGCCGACCCGTCCCATGTGTTCCTGATGGTCACCAGTTTTCGTATCGACGCGCTGACCACCGCCCAGGTCTACAGCTCGGTGATTCGCGAAGCTATCGACTGCGGCTTCCCGACCACCGTGGTGTGCTCGCTGGTGGAAATGTCCGATGAGCTGCTGGTGAAAAGCCTCTGGGAAAAGATGAACCCGCCGGCTCACGTCAAGCTCGACTTCGTGCGCATCGCTGGTACCGGCAAGCGTGACGGCCTGGCCTTCGGTTTTCGCGCCATCTCGCGCCACCTGCCGGACGACCGCGCCGTGGTCGCCGTGATCGATGGCGACACCGTGCTGGCCGAAGGCGTGGTGCGCAAGACCGTGCCGTGGTTCCAGCTGTTCGGCAATGTCGGTGGCCTGACCACCAACGAATTCTGCGAAGTGCGCGGCGGCTACATCATGAGCGAATGGCACAAGCTGCGCTTCGCCCAACGTCACATCAACATGTGCTCCATGGCCCTGTCCAAGCGCGTGCTGACCATGACCGGGCGCATGTCGGTATTCCGCGCCAGCGTAGTGACTGACCCGGGCTTTATCGCCGACGTGGAAAGCGACTCGCTGCAACACTGGCGCCTGGGCCGCTTCAAGTTCCTCACCGGGGATGACAAGTCCAGCTGGTTCAGCCTGATGCGCCTGGGCTACGACACCTTCTACGTGCCGGACGCCGCCATCAACACCGTGGAACACCCGCCGGAAAAGAGCTTTATCAAGGCCAGCCGCAAGCTGATGTTCCGCTGGTACGGCAACAACCTGCGCCAGAACTCCCGTGCCCTGGGCCTGGGCGTGCGTCGCCTCGGCCTGTTCACCAGCGTGGTGCTGTTCGACCAGCGCGTATCGATGTGGACCTCCCTGCTCGGCCTGACCGTGGCCATGATCGCCACCTTCAAGTACGGCGGCGCGTTCATCCTCGCCTACCTGCTATGGATCGGCATTACCCGCCTGATCCTCACCCTGCTGTTGTCGTGCTCCGGCCACAAGATCGGCCCGGCCTACCCGCTGATTCTCTATTACAACCAGATCATGGGCGCGTTGGTGAAGATCTACGTGTTCTTCCGCCTTGATCAACAGTCCTGGACCCGCCAGGACACCAAACTGACCCGCGATTTGGCCAGCTTTCAACGTTGGTTCAACACCTGGTCGTCTCGGACCATGACCTTCTCCGCCGGCAGCATCTTCGTTGCCGTGTTGCTGATGATGGTCTGACCCTGCCAAGCCTGAATTAACCTAGGAATTACACCCGATGAATAGCCAAGTAAACGCCAACGTTGTCCACGAATCCGAAGCCCAGCGCCAACACGCCCGGGTGAAAATCCCGGCCAAGCTGCGCTTCTTCAACAGCGACCGCACGCCGACCGAAGCAAAGGTTATCGACCTGTCCGCCGGCGGCCTGGCTTTCACCGCTACCCAGCCGCTCACCATCGGCCAAGTGCACAAGGGCCGCCTGCAGTTCGTGATCGACAACCTCGGCCTGGCCATGGACGTGGAGCTGCAGATTCGCTCCTACGACCGCCAGACCGGCCGCACCGGTTGCCAGTTCCAGAACCTCGATGCCCAGGATATTTCTACCCTGCGCCACCTGATCACCTCGCACCTGTCCGGTGACATCGTGACCATGGGCGACGTACTCGCGACCCTGCAACGCGACAACTTCACCAAGGCACGCAAGGTCAAGGACGGCGGCAGCGGCATGACCGCGTTCGGTCGCCTGCGCGCCGTGACCTTCAGCCTGGCGATCTTCCTGGTGGGCCTGGCGGCCTTCGGTTTTGTGGTCAAGTCGCTCTACGGCATGTACTTCGTCAGCCACGCCCAGGCCGGCCTCGTCAGCGTACCGGGCATGAACGTGACCATGCCCCGTGACGGCACCGTGCAAAGCCTGCTCAAGGGTGATTCGGTAGCAGCCAAGGGCGCGCCGCTGGCGACTTTCAGCACCAGCATGCTCGATGTACTCAAGGGCCACCTGGACGAAGACCAGTTGCAACCGGCCAAGGTCGAAGAACTGTTCGGCAAGCAAATGACCGGCACCCTGACTTCGCCGTGCGATTGCGTGGTGGCCCAGCAACTGGTCGCCGACGGCCAGTACGCCAGCAAGGGCGATGTGATCTTCCAACTGGTGCCGCGTGGCAGCCAGGCTAATGTGGAAGCACGCTTCACCTACCGCCAGTTTGGCGATGTACGCCCAGGTACGCCGGTGAGCTTTCAGGTCGCCGATGAAGAACAGGTTCGCACCGGCACCATCGTCAGCAGCACCAGCCTGAACAGCGCCGACCTGTCCTCCGACATCCGCGTGCAGATCAAGCCTGATGCACCACTGGACAGCACCTACGCCGGCCGCCCGGTGGAAGTCACCAGCGACCGTGGCCCATCGCTGAACTGGCTGATCGACAAAGCCATGGCTCACGGTCTGTAAGCGAGGACATGCCTGTGATGACTCTCTCAAAAACACCACAATCCCTGTGGGAGCGGGCTTGCTGTGGCGAGGGAGCTTGCTCCCGCTCGACAGCGCAGCTGGAGCCGGCTTTTGGGGGCGCTGCGCACCCCAGCGGGAGCAAGCTCCCTCGCCACAAAGGCAGTGCCCACATTGGTTCGGTAGCGTTGATCGCCCTAGCAATCAGCCTGGCCGGTTGCGCCGGCCTGCCCGACCAGCGCCTGGCCAACGAAGCCCTCAAGCGCGGCGACACCGTCACCGCGCAGCAGAATTACCAGCAACTGGCAGACCTGGGCTACAGCGAGGCCCAGGTGGGCCTGGCCGATATCCAGGTCGGCACCCGTGACCCCGCGCAAATCAAACAGGCCGAAGCCACCTACCGTGCGGCGGCAGATACGTCGCCGCGTGCCCAGGCACGCCTGGGTCGCCTGTTGGCGGCCAAGCCCGGCGCCACTGAGGCCGAACACCATGAAGCCGAAAGCCTGCTGAAAAAAGCCTTTGCCAATGGTGAAGGCAATACCTTGATCCCGCTGGCAATGCTGTACCTGCAATACCCACACAGCTTTCCCAACGTGAATGCCCAACAGCAGATCAGCCAATGGCAGGCGGCGGGTTACCCGGAGGCCGGCCTGGCCCAGGTGCTGCTGTATCGCACCCAGGATACCTATGATCAGCACCTGGATGATGTGGAGCGCATCTGCAAAGCCGCGCTGAACACCACCGATATCTGCTACGTGGAACTGGCCACGGTCTATCAGAAAAAACAGCAGCCGGAACAACAGGCCGAACTGCTCAAGCAAATGGAAGCAGGCGTCAGCCGTGGCACCGTGACTGCGCAGCGCGTCGACAGCGTGGCCCGCGTACTCGGCGATGCCACCCTCGGTACCCCGGACGAAAAAACTGCCCAGGCATTGCTGGAAAAAATCGCCCCTGGCTACCCGGCGTCCTGGGTCAGCCTGGCGCAACTGCTCTACGACTTCCCCGAACTGGGCGATGTCGACCAGATGATGAAGTACCTCGACAACGGCCGTGCCGCCGACCAGCCACGCGCCGAATTGCTGCTGGGCAAGCTCTACTACGAAGGCAAGTGGGTGCCGGCCGATGCCAAGGCTGCCGAGGCGCATTTCGAGAAAGCCGTGGGCCGTGAAGTGGCCGCCGATTACTACCTCGGCCAGATTTACCGCCGTGGCTACCTGGGCAAGGTCTACCCGCAAAAAGCCCTCGACCACCTGCTGACCGCAGCGCGCAACGGCCAGAACAGCGCCGACTTCGCCATTGCCCAACTGTTTTCCCAAGGCAAGGGCACCAAGCCCGACCCGTTGAACGCCTATGTCTTCAGCCAACTGGCCAAGGCCCAGGACACGCCAGAGGCCAATGACCTGGCCACCCAGCTCGAAGCGCCGCTGACGCCTGAGCAACGCGCCGAAGGCCAACGCCTGGTGCAACAGGAACTGGCCGCCCGCGGCACCCTGGCCCAAAGCACGCTGCAACTGCACGCCCTGCAAGAAGAAGACGGCGAGGAATCCCTATGAAGCTCAACCCATTCGTCAAGGCCGGTATCGGCCTGACCTTCGCCCTGCTGTGGTCTTGCCCGACCCTGGCCGCGCTCACCGAAGCCAAGAACTTCGGCCTGGAAGTCAAAGCCACCGCGCAGTCTGAAGATGACCGCGACCTCGGCACCCAGAAAGGCGGTGACGTCAACGGCATCGGCCTCGACCTGCGCCCCTGGATCTACGGCGAAAGCGGCGCATGGAGCGCCTACGCCATGGGCCAGGCAGTGGTTTCCAGCGATATCATCGAGACCGACACCCTGCAACAGTCGGCCGATGACACCACCGAGCAGCAGTCGAGCAACGACGACCGCAAGGCCAAGAAAAACTACCTGGCCCTGCGTGAGTTCTGGGTCGGCTACAGCGGCTTCACGCCCTACCCCGGCGAGATCCTCAAGTTCGGCCGCCAGCGCCTGCGCAATGACGACGGCCAATGGCGCGACACCAACATCGAAGCGTTGAACTGGACCTTCGACACCACCTTGCTCAAGGCCAACGTCGGCGCTGCCGAACGTTTCAGCGAATACCGCACCGACCTCAAGGAACTGTCGCCGGTCGACAAAGACCGCCAGCACTTCTACGCCGACGCTGCCTACCAGTGGACGCCGGGCCAGTGGATCGGCGTGCGCGGCCACCACACCCATGACGACGGCAAGCTCGACTACGCCGAACCGGGTGTCGCCAGCGACCCGTTGGACAAGCGCGAAAACGGCGACCTGACCTGGCTGGGCATCGAAGCCAACAGCGACGCCTACAACTGGCGCAACACCAACACCGTCAACTACTGGGCAAGCATCACCGGCATGCGCGGCGACCGCGACAAGGTCAACGCCTTGAACGCTGACGGCACACGCCCCACCAGCGCCAAGCGCAGCGATGACCTGAGCGGCTGGGCCACCGATATCGGCGTGCGCCTGCGCCTGGATCCGCAGTGGCAAGTGGGTGCCGCGTACTCGCGCGCCAGTGCCGAGTACGAACAGAACGGCCTGCAAAGCAACCGTTCGAACTGGACCGGCACCCAGTCCCGCGTGCATCGCTTCGGTGAAGCGTTTCGCGGTGAAATGAACAACATGCAGTCCATGAGCCTGTTCGGTTCCTGGCAACTGCGCGAGGACTACGACGCCAGCCTGGTGTACCACAAGTTCTGGCGCGTGGACGGCAACAAGCCGGTGGGCAGCAACGGCATCGACGCGGTGCAGAACAACACCGATGACGTCACCGGCGCGATCCTCTCCAGCACCTCCCTGCCCCTTGAAGACGGCAAGAAAGACCTCGGCCAAGAAATGGACCTGGTGGTCACCAAGTACTTCAAGAAAGGCTTGCTGCCAGCCGCGCTGAGCCAGTCGATCGACGAGCCTTCAGCCCTGGTGCGTTTGCGTGCCGGTGTGTTCAAGCCCGGCGATGCCTATGGCAGCCAGGTCGACTCCTACATGCACCGCGCGTTTGTCGACGTGGTCTGGAAATTCTGATGGGAGCCTGCGCCATGAATGCTCAAAGCCTACTCGTCGCGGCAATGCTGATGGCCAGCGCCACAGCGTTTGCCGATACGGCGGCCAAGGCGCCGATCATCGCCAAGGAACTGCAACAGGCCAAAACCTACACCATCTCCAGCCCGCCCACCGCGCCGCTGGAAATGGCCAAGCCGGCGCTGCCCGACCTGTCGGGCTACACCGCGCAGGCGATGGAAAAGAAAATCGTCAAGGCCAAAGCCGGCAAAATCAGCATCCGCCGCATGATGCAGGAAGACGCACTCAAGGACTTTATCGGCGGCGATAACAAGATGGCCGAATGGGTAGTGCGCCAACACGGCATTCCCCAGGCGATCTTTGTCGACGACGGCTACATGAACCTCAAGGACCTGCTGGGCAAGGTGCCCAAGCAGTACTTCAGCGAAACGTCGCCGGGCGTGTTCCTGGCCAAGTTGCCGATCGTGGTGGGCCGTAAAGGCATCCTCGATATCGACAAAAACACCCAGGAACTGCGCCTGTCCCAGCAAGCCGGCTCATTTTTGATCAATGACGGCCAGCTGTTCGTGCGTGACACCAAGGTCACCGGCTGGGATGAAAAAACCAACGGCCCGGCGCTGTTCAAGTCGGCCAAGGAATTCCGCCCGTTCCTGCTGGCCTGGGGCGGCACCGAGACCTATATCTCCAAGACCAAGATGGCCAGCTTCGGCTACGCCAACAGTAAGTCGTACGGGGTGAGTATTTCCCAGTACACGCCGAACATGGCCAAGGTGCTCAAGCGCCCCGAGCCGACCGGTTGGATCATCGACTCCGAGTTCTCGGACATGTGGTACGGCTTCTACTGCTACGAGACCACAGGCTTTGTGATCAAGGGCAATACCTACAAAGACAACATCGTCTACGGCATTGACCCCCATGACCGCTCCCACGGCCTGATCATCGCGGACAACACCGTGTACGGCACCAAAAAGAAACACGGCATCATCATTTCCCGGGAAGTGAACGACAGCTTCATCTTCAACAACCGCAGCTACGACAACAAGCTCTCGGGCCTGGTGATCGACCGTAACAGCGTGAACAACCTGATCGCCGACAACGAGATCTACCGCAACCACACCGACGGCATCACCCTCTATGAGAGCGGCGACAACCTGCTGTGGGGCAACAAGGTGATCAGCAACCGTCGCCACGGGATCCGCGTGCGTAACAGCGTGAACATCAAGCTCTACGAAAACACCTCGATGGCCAACGGGCTAACCGGCGTGTATGGCCACATCAAGGACTTGACCGACACCGACCGCGACATCGCCCTCGACCCGTTCGATGCCAAGGTGTCGCTGATCGTGGTTGGCGGTGAACTGGCGGGTAACGGCAGCGGGCCGCTGTCTATCGACTCGCCGTTGAGTATCGAGCTGTATCGCGTGTCGATGCTGGCGCCGACCAAATCCAGCGGTATCAGCTTCTCCGGCATCCTGGGTGACCGCCAGGAAGAAATTCTCGACCTGCTGGTGCGCCAGCAGAAAGCCGTGCTGATCGACCCCGTCGAACGCCAGACCGAATTGCAGGACTGAGGATGACCCTTATGCACCCACACATGATCAAACTGCTGAGCCTCTCGGGTCTGACCCTCGGCCTGCTGGCGGCCAGCCAGGGCGTACGCGCCGATGAAGTCAAAGCTCCGACCTTCACCGCCGAACCGTGCTGCAGCCTGTGCCCGGCCGCCCATGACGCCAAGAACTACACCACGCGCTACCAGCAGAACTTCACCACCTTGGTGCAAGCCCAGGGCGACTGGCTGTTCCGTACCCAGGAAGACCTGCGCACCGAGTTCGACACCACCCCGGCCGGCTACAAGCGCATGCAGCAGTTGCACGATGCGTTCAAGAGCAAGGGCGTGGAACTGGTGGTGGTCTACCAGCCGACCCGTGGCCTGGTGAACCGCAACAAGCTCAACCCTGAGGAAAAGGCCAAGTACGATTTCGACAAGGCCCTGACCAACTACAAAACCATGCTCGGGCGTTTCGCCAAGATGGGCTACGTGGTGCCAGACCTGTCGCCGCTGACCAACGAGCAACTGCCGGATGAGTTGCCGGCCCACGATTTCTACTTCCGTGGCGACCAGCACTGGACCCCGTACGGCGCCCAGCGCACCGCGAAAATCGTCGCGGCCAAGGTCAAGCAGATGCCGGAATATGCCGAGATTCCCAAGCGTGAATTCGAGACCAAGCGCTCGGGCCGCATGGGCAAGACCGGCACCCTGCACAACATGGCCGGGCAACTGTGCGGCACCAGCTATGCGATCCAGTACATGGACCAGTTCACCACCGAGCCCAAGGGCGAAGCCGGTGACGGCGACCTGTTCGGCGATTCGGGCAACCCGCAGATCACCCTGGTGGGCACCAGCCACAGCGGCAAGAACTACAACTTCGCCGGCTTCCTGGAAGAAGAAATCGGCGCTGACATCCTCAACGTCGCCTTTCCCGGCGGTGGCCTGGAAGGCTCGATGCTGCAGTACCTGGGCAGCGATGAATTCCAGAAGAGCCCACCGAAGATCCTGATCTGGGAATTCTCGCCGCTGTACCGCCTCGATCAGGAAACCATCTACCGCCAGATGATGGCGCTGCTGGACAACGGCTGCGAAGGCAAGACCGCGCAGATGTCGGCCAGCACCACGCTCAAACCGGGCAAAAACGAACTGATGGTCAACAGCGCGAACAAAGACCTGCGCAACGCCAACCATCAGGTCGATATCCGCTTCGCCGATCCGTCGGTGAAAACCTTGCAAGCCACCCTCTGGTACATGAACGGGCGCCACGAGGACATCAAGATCGAGAAACCCGAAACATCCGATACAGACGGGCGTTTCGCCTTTGAACTGCGCACCGATGAAGACTGGGCCTCGCAGAACTTGCTGGCCGTGGAAGTGCAGGGCCCCGAAGCGGGCACTGCGGCGCAGAAGGTTGAAGCGAAAATTTGCACACGCAACGTATTCCCAAGCGGTGGTCAGCAGACCGCCCAACTCGGGAAGTGAGGTTACTTATGCAAAAGTTATTGCTCCCTACCCTGCTGGGCCTGGCCGTGTTTGCCGGCTCCGTGAATGCGGCCGCGCCGTTGCGCCCGCCCCAGGGCTATTTCGCACCGATCGAAGCGTTCAAGACCGGCGACTTCAAGAATGATTGCGACAGCATGCCAACGCCCTACACCGGGCCATTGCAGTTTCGCAGCAAGTACGAAGGCTCTGACAAGGCCCGTTCGACCCTGAATGTGCAGTCGGAAAAAGCCTTTCGCGACAGCACCGCCGACATCACCAAGCTGGAAAAAGACACCAGCAAGCGCGTGATGCAGTTCATGCGCGACGGCCGTCCACAGCAGCTCGAATGCACCCTGAACTGGCTGGTGTCATGGGCCAAGGCCGATGCGTTGATGTCCAAGGACTTCAACCACACCGGCAAGTCCATGCGCAAATGGGCATTGGGCAGCATGGCCTCGGCCTATGTGCGCTTGAAGTTCTCCGAGTCGCAGCCGCTGGCCAAGCACCCGCAGGAAGCCCAGCAAATCGAAGCCTGGTTCAACAAGCTGGCCGACCAGGTGGTGAGCGACTGGGACAACCTGCCCCTGGAAAAAACCAACAACCACTCCTACTGGGCCGCCTGGTCGGTGATGGCAACGTCCATCGCTACCAACCGCCGCGACCTGTTTGATTGGGCGGTGAAGGAATACAAGGTCGGCGTGAACCAGGTCGATGACCAGGGCTTCCTGCCGAACGAATTGAAGCGCCAGCAACGCGCCCTGTCGTACCACAACTACGCCCTGCCGCCGCTGTCGATGATCGCCAGCTTTGCCCTGGTCAACGGCGTGGACCTGCGCCAGGAAAACAACAGCGCGCTCAAGCGCCTGGGCGACAAGGTGCTGGCCGGGGTGAAAGACCCGGACATCTTCGAGCAGAAGAACGGCAAAGAGCAGGACATGAAGGACCTCAAGGAAGACATGAAATTTGCCTGGCTTGAGCCCTTCTGCACCCTCTACACCTGCGCCCCGGACGTGATCGAACGCAAGCATGGCATGCAACCGTTCAAGACCTTCCGCCTGGGCGGCGACCTGACCAAGGTCTACGACCCGGCGCATGAAAAAGGCAACAAAGGCAGCTAGTCGCTGATCGTTCCCACGCTCTGCGTGGGAATGCAGCACGGGACGCTCTGCGTCCCAAAGCGTGACGCACAGCGTCACAAGAGGCATTCCCACGTAGAGCGTGGGAACGATCACAACCTCCCCCGAAATCGTGGGGGGGTTTGGGGGGGCTCCGGCCCTTGACTGTTGGTTAAACATGGAGAGATCGGGATGGTTTTCTCGTCCAATGTGTTCCTGTTTCTGTTCTTGCCGATCTTTCTCGGCTTGTACTACTTAAGCGGGCAACGCTATCGCAACCTGCTGCTGCTGATTGCCAGCTACGTGTTCTACGCCTGGTGGCGAGTGGACTTCCTGGCGCTGTTCGCGGCCGTCACGCTGTGGAACTACTGGATCGGCCTCAAGGTCGGTGCCGCCGGTGTGCGCACCAAGCCGGCGCAGCGCTGGCTGTTGCTCGGCGTGGCGGTCGACCTGTGCATCCTCGGCTACTTCAAGTACGCCAACTTCGGCGTCGACAGCATCAATGTGATGATGAAGTCCGCGGGACTGGAGCCGTTCATCCTCACCCACGTGCTGTTGCCGATCGGGATCTCGTTCTACATCTTCGAGTCCATCAGCTACATCATCGACGTGTACCGTGGCGACACTCCGGCGACTCGCAACCTCATCGACTTTGCGGCGTTCGTGGCGATCTTCCCGCACCTGATCGCCGGTCCCGTGCTGCGCTTTCGTGACCTGGCCGACCAGTTCAACAACCGCACCCACACCCTGGATAAATTCTCCGAGGGCTGCACGCGGTTCATGCAGGGTTTCATCAAGAAGGTCTTTATTGCCGACACCCTGGCGGTGGTGGCCGACCATTGCTTCGCCCTGCAAAACCCCACAACAGGCGATGCCTGGCTCGGCGCGCTGGCCTACACCGCGCAGTTGTACTTCGACTTCTCCGGCTACAGCGACATGGCCATTGGCTTGGGCTTGATGATGGGTTTCCGCTTCATGGAAAACTTCAAGCAGCCGTACATCAGCCAGTCGATCACCGAGTTCTGGCGGCGCTGGCACATCAGCCTGTCCACCTGGCTGCGTGACTACCTGTACATCACCCTGGGCGGCAACCGCAAAGGCACCCTGACCACTTACCGCAACCTGTTCCTGACCATGCTGCTCGGTGGCCTGTGGCACGGCGCCAACATCACCTACATCGTGTGGGGCGCCTGGCACGGCATATGGCTGGCGATTGAAAAAGCCATCGGCCTGAACACCGCGCCGCGCAGTTTCAATGTGCTGCGCTGGGCCTTCACCTTCCTGCTGGTGGTGATGGGCTGGGTGATTTTCCGCGCCGAAAACCTGCACGTTGCCGGGCGTATGTACGGTGCGATGTTCAGCTTCAGCGAGTGGTCACTGTCGGAACTCAACCGCGCCAACCTTACCGGCCTGCAAGTGGCAACCCTGGTGGTGGCCTACGCAACCCTGGCGTTTTTCGGTCTGCGCGACTTCTACACCAACCGCCCTGCCGACAAGGCCAAGCCAGCCGACCCGAGCCTGATCAAGGCCGTACCCGGCGACAATCCTGGCAGCATCCACGAGCCCGGTTTCAGCGTGGGCCGTGACGCTGCCGTGCAACCGGCCTACTGGACCGCTGACTGGCCACGCTACGCCATGCGCGCTGCGGTGCTGCTGCTGTTCGTGGCGTCGATTCTCAAACTGTCGGCGCAGAGTTTCTCGCCGTTCCTTTACTTCCAATTCTGAGGGAGCCGACCATGACCCGTTCATTACGCGTCCTCTACATAAGCCTGTTCCTGGTGCTGCTGCTGGCACTGGGCGCCTGGTCACTGCGCAGCTTCTTTGGCTTCAGCACCAACGCCGATGCCACGGTGCTTAACGGTCGCTGGACCAAAGCCGTCGAGACTCACTACGACGACGAGTTCCCGATCAAGCGCCTGGGCACCAACCTGTGGGCAGCGCTGGACTACAAGCTGTTCAATGAAGGCCGCCCTGGCGTGGTGCTGGGCCGTGATCACTGGTTGTACAGCGACGAGGAATTCAACCCCGCCGTCAACGAAGACCAGAACCTGCAAGGCAACTACGCGCTGGTCGAAGGCGTACGCCAGAAGCTCAAGGCCCAGGGCATCCAACTGGTGATGGCGATCGTGCCGGCCAAGGTACGCCTGTACCCGGAGCACTTGGGTGAGGTGAAACCGGCGAGCATCCACGCCAACCTGTACCAGGACTTCCACGCCCGCGTGGCGGCAGACAACATCCCGGCGCCAGACCTGCTCGGCCCGCTGCAACAGGCCAAGCTCGCCGGCAAGCAGGTGTTCCTGCGTACCGATACCCACTGGACCCCGGACGGTGCCGAAGTCGCCGCCAAGCAATTGGCCAAGGCGATTGCCGACAAGACCCCACTGAGCGGCGAGCCGCAGCGTTTTGTCACCGAGGCCGAGAAAACCGAACCGCATAAAGGCGACCTGCGTTTGTTCCTGCCCTTGGACCCGCTGTTCGAAAACCTGATGCCACCTAAAGAGCCGCTGGAAAAACGTGTCACCCACCTGGCCGAAGAGAAAGGTGATGACGCGCTGTTCAGCGACAGCGAAACCCCGGTGGCACTGGTCGGCACCAGCTACAGCGCCAACCCCAACTGGAACTTCGTCGGTGCACTCAAGCAAGCCTTGCACAGCGACGTGGTCAGCTACGCCGAAGACGGCCATGGCCCGATCCTGCCGATGCTCAGCTATCTCAAAAGTGATGACTTCAAGAACAGCCCGCCCCAGGTGCTGATCTGGGAGTTTCCTGAACGCTATCTGCCCGTGAATAACGAAATCGGTGATGCCGACCCAGCCTGGGTTGCGCAGCTTAAACAAGCCGGTTCGCGCCAACAGAACATGGCAATCAACACATCTAAATCCGAGACGCCCGACCGGGCGCAAAACTGAAAGAGAGGTAACTCACATGACTTTCACTACTACTCCTCGTCGTCTCGCTAAAACCCTGGCTATCGCAGCAGGCTTGAGCTTCGTATCCCTGTCGGCCTTCGCTGCCGGTGATGCCGCCCTGTACGGCCCGACCGCACCAAAAGGCTCCAGCTTTGTACGTATCTACAACGCCAGCAACCAGGAAGTCAGCGCCACCGTCGGCAGCACCAACCTCAGCGACGTTGCGCCACTGGCCAGCAGCGACTTCAGCTTCATGCCGGGCGGCGACTACAGCGCCAAGGTCGGCAGCCAGACCCTGCCGGTCAAACTGGCTGCCGACCACTACTACACCCTGGTCAACAGTGGCAGCGGCCAGCCGCAACTGATCGAAGAACCGCCGTTCAAGAACAAGCAGAAATCCCTGGTGCGCGTGCAGAACCTCAGCGACAAGGCCCTGACCCTGAAAACCGCCGACGGCAAGACCGATGTGGTCAAGTCGGTGGCTGCCAAGGGCCGTGGCGAGCGTGAGATCAACCCGGTGAAAGTGAGCCTGGCGTTGTATGACGGTGACAAGAAAGTCGGCGATGTGAAGCCGGTTGCGTTGGAACGCGGTGAAGCGGCGGTGCTGTATGTCACCGGTTCTGGTTCGAGCCTGTCGCCAGTGTGGGTGAAACGCCCAGTGTCGACCCGCTGACTATTTCCCTGAGTTGACACGCCCCCTTGTGGGAGCTGGCTTGCCTGCGATGGCGGTCTTGTAGGCGCCATCGCAGGCAAGCCAGCTCCCACACTGACCGGGGCTCAACTCAGGACCGAGACAAAAACAAGAGTGAAACGACAAACCTTCGTAGCTCTGACCCAAACTGATTCAAGGAGAAACACCCATGATCCCAGTAATCCTTTCCGGTGGTAGCGGCTCACGTCTTTGGCCGCTTTCCCGTAAACAGTTCCCCAAGCAGTTCCTGGCCCTGACCGGCGAGCACACCTTGTTCCAGCAAACCCTGGAGCGCCTGGTGTTCGAAGGCATGGACGCCCCCATCGTGGTCTGCAACAAAGATCACCGTTTCATCGTCAACGAGCAACTGAGCGCACGCAAGCTCGACTGCCAGCGCATCCTGATGGAACCCTTCGGCCGCAACACTGCGCCGGCCGTGGCCCTGACCGCGATGATGCTGGTCAACGAAGGCCGTGACGAGCTGATGCTGGTACTGCCCGCCGACCACGTGATCGACGACCAGAAAGCCCTGCAACGCGCACTGGCCCTGGCCACCGTGGCCGCTGAGCGTGGCGAGATGGTGCTGTTCGGCGTGCCGGCCACCCGCCCGGAAACCGGCTACGGCTACATCAAGTCCACCAACGACTCGCTGCTGCCTGAAGGCGTGAGCCGCGTGCAGCAGTTCGTGGAGAAACCCGATGAAAAACGTGCAATCGAGTTCGTCAAAAGCGGTGGCTACTTCTGGAACAGCGGCATGTTCCTGTTCCGCGCCAGCCGCTTCCTCGAAGAGCTGAAAAAGCACGACCCGGATATCTATGACACCTGCGTGCTGACCCTGGAACGCAGCGAGCAGACCGCCGACACCGTAACTTTCGACGACTCCACGTTCGCCTGCTGCCCGGACAACTCCATCGACTACGCCGTGATGGAAAAAACCCAGCGCGCCTGCGTAGTCCCGCTGGCAGCCGGTTGGAGCGACGTGGGCTGCTGGGCGTCGCTGTGGGCGGTCAACGATAAAGACGCCAACGGTAACGTGAGCAAAGGCGATGTAGTGATCCAGGACAGCCGCAACTGCATGGTGCATGGCAACGGCAAACTGGTGTCGGTGATCGGCCTGGACAACATCGTGGTGGTGGAAACCAAGGACGCAATGATGATTGCCCACAAGGACAAGGTCCAGGGCGTCAAGCAGATGGTCAACACCCTCAACGAACAAGGCCGCAGCGAGACCCAGAACCACTGCGAAGTCTATCGTCCGTGGGGTTCCTACGACTCGGTGGACATGGGCGGGCGTTTCCAGGTCAAGCACATCTCGGTCAAGCCGGGCGCGTGCCTGTCGCTGCAGATGCACCACCACCGCGCCGAACACTGGATCGTGGTCAGCGGCACCGCCGAAGTCACCTGTGACGACAACGTGTTCCTGCTCTGCGAAAACCAGTCCACCTATATCCCGATCGCCTCGGTGCACCGCCTGCGCAACCCGGGCAAGATCCCGTTGGAGATCATCGAAGTGCAATCGGGCAGCTATCTGGGTGAAGACGATATCGAGCGCTTCGAAGATATCTACGGGCGCTCGACACCGGTTGAACGTGGCGTATCGGTGAAAACTATCGCGCAGTAAAACAGTCGTACAAGAAGCCCTCGCCCAGCCCATTGCGTCCCCTATCCGCAGTGGGTTGGGTGGGGGCTTTTCGGTTCAATGACCATCAAAACAGACAGAAAGCTCCTCGCGGGATGTCAGGCCTGTTTTTAACGAACCCAGTTACGCGGTGCAAACGCGTTGTAATTGCCGTCCTCCTTGGGTTCAGCATTTTTATACGTGTTCTTGCCGATTTTCTCCGCCGCTTTACCCCCCCACATCAGCGCCGAACCTGCGACTTTCGAGGAAACGCCACCTGAGCTTGCCATCTTCTTGCCGGCCACCTTCGCCATCCCGCCAACGAACGTCAACGCGGCCCCATAGGCTTTGTCTTTCGAACTGTCGGTGCTATGAAGTACTGAGGATGGCAAAACATGCGAACGAATTGTATCGCCGAGGCCTTGCAGCACAGTTTGCCGCAAGCTCGTAAGCCCCATACTTTGCATACGCGGCCCCGAGCGCGATTCGAGGGGGGCGGCACTCGCTTGCACGGGTCCTGCCTGGCTGGAGGCCTCCGCTGGTGCGGACACGCTGAGAGGGGTGGACAGGCTTACAGCGGCGTCTGAAATATTCATAAAAAACTCACATTGTATAAGTGCAACGTTGGGTTCCGTCGTTGATCAACCAAGCCTCCTTGCGCAAACTGTGTGGCAAGTTATTCAAACCGGTTCCCACATCGTCGGGTGCAATGACCTACGTTGACCCTTGCCCTCATCTTGCCGATCCTTGCGCCTACCACGACGCATTCGTGATGAGGTTTGACGGCCTCAGAGATTCATAGGATCCCTTCTTTTTCAGAAGATCCATGTCAGCTATGAGTGGGTTGGGTGGGGGCTTTTTATTTGGACTGTATAACGCCTGTACACAGTTACTCGCCAGGGCCCTTGCGGTTAACATTAAACTTGTTTGAAGTATCCCCGCTTTATCGTCGACAGTTTTGCCTGCTCCTTTATATGTGCGGTTTCCCCTTCCCAAGTAGCAGTACTGTGTCGCGCCATATATAATTTTGCGCCAAACTCATCTATAGGTTTCACACCGTTCGCCCCTACATAACCATTGAACTTTCGGGGAGATATAGTGCTATCCGACCATCGCTCAAGCCGGTTATCAGTCGGCTCCCCCCCCCAAAAATCTATCGGCCCTGGAATCGTACTTTCCAAGGTATCGTGCCCCTCCCGACTGGGATGAAACCCCGCCAACAAGTAGAAACCTGTAGCACTCATCGCTACGCCACTCGCTTCGACCCTTTGAATCGACTGTTCCTCAGCGTCATACGTCAACTCTAAAAGCAGCAGGGAACCGTAGCCTTTCCCCTCGGGCTTTGCATCAAACAAATGAACATCTGCAACTCGTTTCTCAGCGTCATCGCGCACCACATACTCTATATATCCATGAACGGAAGAGTTTTGTTCCTCACTACCATCAGGGTTGGCTCCCACGTAACTAATTCTGTTACTGCCATCTTGGAATGTTTGTCTGGTCACCAGTATATTGGCCGTGGCCGCGCCTCCGCTTGGCGGGATCCACACGTAAACTTGCGTCTCAGCGATGTGCGTAGATGATCGCTCTTGGATCACGCTGTTTTTTTTCAGCCAGGCTGGCAGCATTCTTTGAAATAGAGAGGGCGATGCCGACTTGTTGATCTCTTCTTTCGTAGGTACCAGACCTTCATCATCTCTGAGCAAAACCGGATTATTTCTGACCATTCTATACAGATTCAAACCGTCGATCCGTCCCGCCGGATCAGGGTTAATCCAACGCTGTAACCACGGCACGTAGTACCTGAACCCATAGTAATAAAGCCCCGTCGCATCCCGCTCCTTACCCGAATAACGCAACGTGCGATAACTCTGCTCGCTCGAGTCTCCCCTCTCAGTGAACGCCGTACTGCCAAACGGATGATAAGTCTCGCGGCTGATGATCCGCGCTTCACTGTCCAGCTCCAGCGAGCAGGACCCCAAATGATCGTTCAGGTTGTAGCGGTATTGATCATTGGCCAGTTGACGCGGCACCGCGCCCTCCCAGTGCAACACCTGCACCGTGGTGCGGCCGGCCTGGACGGTGACGACATACAGTTTTTCGTCATCAATCGTGCGGGTTTCCAGACCGGGTAAATAGCACGTCTCGCTGATCACCGTGCGGGCGTTGGTTTGTGCTGTGCGCACCTTGCGCTGGCGCATGCCGTCGGCACCGTAGACGTAGCGCTCGGTGTCATTGAGGCGCAACGTGCGCTCCACCATATGCACATGGCTCAGTTGGTTACGTGCATCCCAACTCAGTGTTCGGCACCGGTCCAACATCAACAGGTTGCCGCTGGCATCGAAGGCTTCGGCAATCTCCGCTTCGGTCGGTGGCCTCCCGCCCACCTCGGGCAGGCAGCGATTACTGTGCTTGGCCGCCGTCAACACACGCCCATGTTGCTGTGGGCCGTGGTGGATCAGCTCGAGCAAATTGCCGCCAGCGTCGTAGCGATAGGTTTGACGATAGTTAGCCACGGCAGCCGGATCCTCGAGATGAGCAGGCCCGCGATTAGCGCTGCCGCCCTCCCAGCCGGTGGCTTCGATCAACTGGTAAAGACTGTCGTAGGTATAGCGGTTGATCGGCTCGATGCGTTGGTTGGCAAAGAAGCGCACCGGCAGTGCCTTGTCTTCAAGGCTAAGGATATTGCCCACCGGGTCATAGACGTAGTGCAAATCCTGTAGCGGTTCGTCGCTAGGCCCGGCAGCGCTCAGACGGTTCAATCGCCCGTCTTTCGGGCAGTAATCAAACCGACTGGTGACCTGGTTGCCTGCCGTTTGCTGTTCTATCTGTCCTTGAGCGTTGTAGTGAATGTCATGTACCAGCCGCTGCGCGGCGGTCGCGTTTTTCAGCTGCAGCCAGGCCTCGCGCAATCGGCCGTCGATGGTGTGAGTGAAACGCTGCCGATTACCCTGCGCATCGGTTTGCTCCAGCACATTGCCCACCGGGTTGAACTGCAAAGTACTGCGAGCACCGGCTGCTTGTTCAAGCAAATCATCTCTCTCATCAAGGGGCAGTGGCCAATCGGGCATATCCAGGCTTTGCAGAAAGTGTTGATGCTGTTCCAGCACCGCGCCGGTCAAGCCGAACTCATTGAAATGCTGCGTTCCAGCCGGGGTGTCGTGGCGGATCAACTGGCCGCATTGGTTGTGCGCGGCATAGTGCGGCGACGCATCGGCGTAGTGATGACGTTCGACGCACGCAGCTTGCTCGAACACCGCCACAGGCCTTAGCAAACTATCGTATTCAACCTGTCGCTCATTACCGCGAGCGTCCCACGCTTGCACCTGTTCAGCCGCCTGCGTGAACAGGCTGACACGCCATCCTGCATCAACGCTGTGGGAGCCCAGTACCTTGCTGCCGAGCGAGTAAACCTGCGTCAGGTTGGCCCGCTCCACCAAACGCGGGTCCCACTCGGCCACGACTCGGCCCGCACCGTCGAAGCCACTACGACTGCTCCTTGCCTGCGCCTGCTCCCGCCCACTCTCACGCCAATAGCGCACCGTGCGCACCGTCAGCCCGCGAGGGTCGCTCACACTCAGGCCTGGGGTCTGCCGGTGCAGCGCAAGAGCGGTCATTGCAATGTCTTCCCCCGGGCCTCTTTCATCGCCATCACCTCTTCATAGGTGTCGTTTTCATCCTCGTAAATGCTGTACCAAGGCCAGTAGGTATGACGCCGCAGGTAGTCCTCCTTGGCGAGGACGGTACGAGTAGGACGGCCCAACGGGTCATAGAATTGTCGGTCGCTGTAACCGTGTTGCCTGAAGCTGACATCGTTGATGTAGCGATGATGATCGGCAAAATAGGGCCTGTAGATGCGCACAATCAGCCCCTTGTTGTTGTACTCGACCCGCTCGCTGACCCGCCAGCGCTCAACATCCTGTACCGTCACCGGCCGACAATTGCCGTCAAGCGCCAACGAGCCATCTTCCTGTACATGGTAGGCATAACCGCGCTCGACCTTTTGCTTGCTCTGCAAGGCGCGACCGAAACCGTCCCAACAGCTCAAGGCGACGCGGATTTGTTTTTCCGGATCGAGCGGGTAGCGATCAGCCTGCAAGGTAACGGCGTGAACAGGCTCGCGGCGCACCTGAGGGATCAAGCTCAACAGGCGTTGTCGCGCGGGCGTCAATGCATCGGATGGCGAGAGCAAACGGGCCGACACACGAATATGCCCGCTGGGTAGCAGGTCGCCCTGCGCTACGCATTCGTCCAGCCATTGGCGATCCTGCAGGTCGGCGTCAGGCACTCGGCCCATCCAACTGAACGGGTCGGCAAAGTGCGCAGTGGCGGCATCCTGCAACGCCGCGGCCGGTGCATCAATGATTTGGCCAGGTGTGCCGCCGAGTGGAGGACGGTAGTCATCGAGCGACGCAAAGCCCACGGGTTGACCACGTTCGGTGCCGAAAAAACTGGTGGCGATCACCTGGCCGAATGCCCCGTAAAGCACCTCCTGAGTGTTTTGATTGGGGTCGATAATGCGCGCCGGTTGCAGCAAGCGATAGTCAATCGAATCCACACGCGTCTCACAGCCGTCAGGTAGGCGTACCCGAGTATTCAGGCAGCCATAGGGGTCGTAACTCAGATGGGTCACACCATGACTGCGGGTTTGCTGCACGGTGATGACGTTATAGAAACCCGCGAGGCCGGCGTAGGTATTGAAACCGCGCTTGACCGACCACAATGGCGCTTGCGCCCCGTCGATGGACGGCAGAACCAGGCGCATTTTGTGGTACCCGACCTCCAGGAGTTTTTGCTCCAGGTCAAACGGCATTTCACCCTCGTCATTGCGCAGCAAGTCGTACGCCTTGAGCGCTGCCTCATCCAGCTCGGCAATTTCCAACTCATCGGCCAAGGCCAGGAACATGGCCTCTCCATCCGGTAAGGGGTGAACCCCGGACAAGTCCCGGTAGCGCTGCACCGACTGCCCCACCAGTGTTCGCTGAGCTTGGGGATTCAAGGGGTTTGCGGCGGTTTGCGCGATAAAGGCTTCATAGCTGATCGCGTCGGGTTGCAAGCCGTTGGGACCAGAGCCCTTACCCAGCACCAGCGCGTTGTCACGTTGCTGAAAAGGCAGGGCCAGGCGCCAGCCCTGTGGGTGTGTCAGGTGAATAAACCGCGCCAGGCTTTCACTCAGGTAGTAAACCTGCTGCGCCGAATCATGGGCATCACACCACCAGCGTTTCTGCGGTGTGATTTCATTCGGGTCCACCTGGCAGGCCGGATCATCCTGGGCCGTCAGGCGCCGGGCATAACTGACCCTGACGCCATGGGTCAGGCTGCCAAAGGCATCCCAGCGCAGGTTGATCCCGTGCTGGCACTGCGGGTCATCGACCTGTTGCTCGTACTGGTAGGCGATCGACTCCAACGATAACGCCAGCATCACCTTGTAAGGTGCGAATTGACCGCCTACTGGCCGATCCAGCACGCGTACCAGGTAGCGGTTTTGCTCGACGCTATAGGGGACGTCGCCTGCGTTGCGCCCTCCATAGGTTTCCACACGCAATACCTGGCCTGCCAGTGCTTGGAGCATGCCAGGCAACTCATCGGCCTGGGGTACGACAAGTTCATCGACACCGTCGGCTTCGTGATAATGGCTAAGCAAGGTTGCTCCCAAGGGGTGAGCGGCCAGATCACCGTTGAAATACTCATCGCACGCTGGGTCGATCACTTGTCCGACATGAAACCAGGTCTTGCGCAATACCGGCTCACTGAAACCCGACTCCGGTGATGCCTCGGCAGCAGTGTCGGTATCAGTCGCCAGGAGCAGGGCAAAACCTCGAAACGTTCGTACCTGTCCGTCGTAAAAACCTTTTCGATATTCGAACCGTTGCGTCAGCCGATTGCCCGTGATTTCGTCACATTGAACCTGCTCACTCACCACCGGCACGGGGAAAGGTAAACGACACACGGCCGGTTGATCGCTGGCGAGCAATTGCTGCTTTTCATCCAGCCACTCCTGGGCCGAACTGCGATATTTCACGCTCGCGGCGGCGCCTTGGTTGTTATTGGTGGCACATAACAAATAGGGTTTGGCTGCGACAAAGTCATACCGCCAATGCATGGGCGACATATGCGGCACCGTCAACACCAGGCTGGAGCAACCCAGCCCTTGCAAGTCAGCGGTACTCACCCGGCAAAATCTGTCATAGCGAACGTTTTTGGGCCAAGGAAGCTCGACGGCGTCGTCAAAGCCGTTGCCACAACGGTTCATGAACACCAGCGCGCACTCGGCTTTCAAGTAGACCAGGTCTGCGGCACCGGAGCCGTCCAGATCCGCGAGCAAGACCCGCGATGCATCGAACTCGTCATAAGCAAAACCCAGCGTGCTGAACCTGAACCCTTTACCAAAGCGGCCTCGCCCCAGGTTGGGCCAGCATTCAAGCCGGTCGTGGCGGATGCGGATCAGGTGCTGCTGGCCGCTGCCGAGCACGTCACTGAAGGCGACCAACTCGGTGGCGGCGTTACTGATCAACGGCAGATCATCCTCGCCTTCCTTGCGCTTAACCTGGGTGGCGGGGGCAAACCCCGCTTGCCGCTGGTTGGCATACAAACGTACGCTGCGCGGGCCGATCATCGCCAGGTCAGACAAGCCGCCCCCCATCAGATTGGCCAATTGCCCCTGGGGATGAAAAAACTCGTGAGGGAAGGCGTCCACGGTCGCGAAGTTCGACCAACTGCGGTCCGGGTTGCAGGTAAAAAAACCACACAGCCCAGGCTGGGCTACGACCCATTCAAGGCCGCCATCACCGGTGAGGTCGCTTAAAAACTGCCGGGGTGCTTGCAGGCGGTCAGCTATCGGAATCTCTGGCAACTCATGCCAATCGTCATAGGCCACGTCGTCAGGGTGGCTCGCCGCCTTGGCCCGCATAGGTGCGCGGTAATACCAGGCTTTATCGTCAGAATACAAAATGCCCGGAAAACCTTCGCCGTACAGGTCGACAAATTGATAACGCTGGCCGTCGTCAAGACCCGGCATCGTTTCAAATGGCTGATAGCGCTGGGGATCCGGTGCGAGCTCGAACGCGTTATAGATGAACTCCAACGGCGGCCGACTCTGTACCTTCCCGGCCCGGTCAATGGCTTGTTCATGGGCCGCATGCAGCAGGCTATAACCCAGTGACGATGGCCGATATTCAAGCAGTAGTCGGCGCACCAGCACGGGCGCCGACCCCATGTCTGGCTCATCGGGAAAGCAGTGGAACATCAGCACCTGCCGACACAGTTGTCGCGTCCTGAGCTTAAAACCATAGACATAGCTGGAGAACGGGTCGCTGCGCCCAGGCCATGCCTGGGTGGCCTCATAAGGTGGAGCGGTCATGAGGGCAGTAGGACGCTCACCATGATCGAACACCAGATGAAAATGCCATAGCACGCCTTGCCCAGCCTCAACGCGCCACGCATACAGCTGGTCATCGGCGAGCGCATTGCCGTAAAGCACCTTGCTCAAGTAACGCTGGGCACCTGCGTGATCGCCGGCCTGATAATGGTAGACAATATGCTCGCCACGCGGGTTGAGGCTTTCTTCGAGCAGCCACTCCCCCACACGCGCATCGACATCCGGGTCGGCACGTCGTGAAGCAGCGGTTTTGCCGTACAGGTGCAGATTGCCGTCCGCACTGTGAATCAGCCAGACCCCCCCCGGGTCGTCGGTATCGGACCAACGCTCGATCAGTGCAAATGCGCCTTCGGTGCGAGGCCAGTAGCGTACAACGGTGTAAGGCCCCACCGGCAAGCCGTTATAGGCCGTCTCGACCCTTGAAACCTCTGTACCCGTCATCGGGTTGCGTTCCGGCATCCAGGGCTCCCCATCCGGCCCCAGGATCACGTCTTCATCGGTATACGCCGGCACCCCTGTGGACGTTCGTCGAGTGATCGCATTGGGCGTCTTGCCCCAGCCTATTCCGAACGAGCTGTTGCCGTTGGTGCTGCTGTAACCCAGCGTCAGGTCCGGGGCAAAACCCCGCCCGGGGGAGATTGGCAAGGGCAGCTCGAACGATGCACCACCGCTGATACCGACCGGTCCCAGGCCGTTGCCGATACTCTGGATGGCGCCACCGCCCTTGGGCAGGGACGGCGCGGCGATTTGCAGCGACTCGTCATGGTTCACTATGCCTCCTCCTAGCCAGCCTTGGCCGTGTAGTGCAGCTTAAGGATGATGTCGGTCAGCGATTCGAACAGGCGGTTCCGCGCCGCAACGTCAGTCGAGGTGAATTCCAACGCCCAGCTTGAAATAGCGCCCGTACCCTCAAAGGGCAAATAACGCTCATCGTCGAAACTGAAAGTGAACAGCCCATCGTCATCCACCCCGCCAGACAAAACGATTTGCTGGCTGGCCCGCAGGTTTTCCTTGAGGGTGTCGCCTATCTGCACGGCACTGTAGGTTTGGGTCAAGGTGGCGTGAATGTCTTCGTAGGGCCCCAGGACCACAGGCAACGACACGCTGATACGTTTGATCCGGCGCACGCTATGCCCAGGGTAATTGCTGTCGAACATGGGCTGCGTCAGCTGGAAATCGACGCGGCAGTTGTCTATCAGGCCAAGCTTGATGGTGTCCCAGTCCTGATTGATGGCGGAGGTCGGATCCTTGTCCTTGAGTTGGCGCAGGGACACCGTCTTGGTGATCTCCAGCCGTCGTTCATTGCGACTCAGGTACGCCGAATCCATTTTCAATAAGGACAACTTCAACGCCTCGCCGGCGCTCAAGCCTCGGTAGCTGTCCTTCCAGACGCCCGCCTGAATAAAGCGCGTGCTGAAGTCGGCGAGTTCAAATTGCCAACAGGCTTCGGCGGCCAGACACAGCGCCAAGGTGGCATCGTAGGCCTGGTAATAGAAGGTCGCGAACTGGCCGTTGAGCCATTGATAGAGTTGCGCATTGCTAAAACGGGTGCGCAGAAAATCATAGCTGGCCAACGCCTGATCCTGGGCGACGCGGGCCTGGTTCAATTGCAGGGTGGTGGCGCGGGCCTGTGCTTCAAGCACCTGCATTTGTGCCTCGATCTGGGCAATTTCCAGCGTGGCTTGGTCACGGGCTTGCATCCATTCCTGGTGGCGGCGGCGGAAGTTTTCAGCGCGGTCCGTCGCCTCCGCAATGGTATGGAGCATCGCCGCCCTGGCTGAAGAATAGGCACTGACCATTTCGGCGACGCCCTCCAGGCGCCATCCCCCGGAGGACGCTATGGCAACGGCACCATTAGTCAAACCCGCGTGAGCCCCGCCGCCGCCGCCAGCCGAATTGGGGGGGGCCTTCAGGCCACTGCCAACGGCATTGGCCACCTGACTGATGTTGTCCAACACCCGCCCTTCCAAGTGCAGCGCTGCAGCAGCTTTTTCACCGGCATTCACCACTTCATCGGCCAACTTACGGTAGAAATCCAGGCGCCCCTGAGCCAGCGCCTTACTCGCCTCCAGTGCTTTTTTCTGCTCAAGGTCAATCGCTTGTGCCTGTTGTTGCAGGTCCACGGCAAACTGGGCGAACTCCCAAGCCTGGTGGTATTGCAGCTCCTGCAGTTGCGCCTGTTCCTTGCGCTCGATCAATGACAACAACGTATTGCCAAATTGGATCAGGGTTTCCACAGCACTGCTGGCACGGTTGTGCATCACACTGTAGCGATAAGGTGGCACCTCCTGGGCCAACAACCGCGCGGCACCACCGGAGGCCGCGCCCTGACCGAACGCCGCCAGCAGATCGCGCGGGTTCAAGGGGGCGGCAAACAAGGGCAGCATCAGCGGCTTGCCGTCCAGCGTACGGTTGTTACGCAGGTTGTCCAGGCGCGCCTCGGCGGTATCCCAGTTCTGGACCAACTCACGGTTGAAGGGCAAGCGCAGGTATCTGTTATCCAGATCAAGCAGGGTAGGGTCGGGCGCGAAAGTGCGCAGGTACAGCGGCGGTTCGGCGAAGTGGTAGAGCGACTCGCCATCGTTGGCCGCGGCACTCTCTTCGCGTAGTTGGTCCTGCCGGATCAGGCGCTGTTCGAACTCGCGCAATTTTGAGTTGGTGGCGTCGCTCAGGGTTTTCAGGGGGATCGGTTGCCAATGGTCCACCACGTTGATATCAGGGCGCGGCCCCAGCAGGTCAAGCACGCGCACGTACCACAGCTTGGCCGCTACGAGGCTGTCGGGGGTCAGTTGCCGGTAGGCGGCGTCACCCCGGTCCAGCAGGTTCTTGATGTAGAACATGTAGATCGCCTTGCGATAGCGCACCGGGTGGCTGCTAGCGATACCGTCCGGATCGGCGGGTTTGCGCGACACGTAGTCCATTTCTACCGGGTCATCCATCAAAGGCCGTACGTTCCAGTAGGCCGGACGGCCCTTCTCGTCTTTTTTGCGCGAAGGGTCGAAGATAAAGCCCAGCCACTGTTCGGCGCCTTCGAAGTTTTGCTCCTGGTTCAGACGGTGGCTGACCATGAAAGGCAGGTGCAGGAACAACTCCCAGAAATACAAGCCGTTGGCACCGTGAAAATCCATCTGGTTAATGGCCGCTGGTGGATTGAGAGGGGGCTCTTCAAGGAGCTGAGTATCCCAGGACAGCAGGTTTTCCAGGGCGATATTGGCGCGGTTGATCAACTCGCGTGCAAACAATGTATTCATGCGGATGGGTTGGCGTGGAGCGGTGCCGGCATCGTTTAGCTTGATGCCAGAGTTGGTGAAATCGATGAATTCGGCGATGCCCAGAGTTGGGCTGGCACGGGTGTTGATGCGAGGGGCGATCAGCGGTGTGGTGACTTGCGCGACAAGCTCCAGTTCTACGTAGGTCATTTTCAGGGCATGTCCCAAAACCTGCCAGGTGGTACCGTTGAACACCTTGATACCATGGATAATCGGAATTTTTTTTGAGCCGATGGGCCAGGCTCCCGGCCAGTCAGGCAACAGGGTTTCAGGGTTAATGGGGAGCTTTAATGTATGGGTGTCGGGTGGATTTATTACTGCGAATCCACCGGAGTGCCAAAGTGACGCCGCGCCAGGATTAGCTGCCATCGGATCACTCAGATTCAGAGGTCGCAGAATAACGTGCTGAAAAACATAAGTAGGGGGCCTTATAAACTCCTGGACCTCAGCGTGACGGAATCCAGCAGGCCAATCCGTCTGCACTGTTTTTAATACTAAACCGGTGTGCATCAAATAATCACGCACCAGCACAGCAATCTTAGAAGATATTGATATAAAACCATTTGCATCCGGCAGACCAAGAGTACAATGATGAACATCATATGTGTCACACAAGAAATAAGACAATAACCCGCTTCCAACGTATCCATTAGTACGAGAAGATATCAAACTAACCCTACACCTCCCCCCACCACTAAACTGCGAACCACTCAACACTTGAATTCTAGAACCGTTCAAAAGCGTCTCATAGCCCGCCGTTTGGTTTGCGGGCAAAACCATTTCAAGCTTATATCTATCTTGCGTCTCCGAATCAAAAGCCGTTATAGAAAACGTCACATCCGGAGGCTTTGAAAATACAGCTGATATTTTAGATTTAAAGAACACTTCCCCTGTAGACTTATCATAAGTAACATCATCCCCACGGGAAGGGCTAACAATCGAAACCTGCCTCTCTTCAAAATTCCAGTTATCCAGCTCTTGATGCGGTCGATGCGACTCGACACTTTTCAGCGCTATACTAAGCTCAGGCACTTTGAACTGAAACCGCCCTTTATTATCCTGAGCAAATAACCGTCCCACCCTCAAGACATGGGGTGCCTTGATCTCCTTTCGAGTTCCGATACTGGGCACATACCCACGATTGGGAAACAGCGCCGTTACATTAAAATTTTTATCGATCATTGCCGTTTTTAGAAACGCATATTGATCCGCCGCACCATCCGTCGCATTACCTGCGGTATACCCCATATACATCGCCACAAACATCGACTCCGGCATTGTCGAACTGTCGGCCACGGCAATGCTCTCAACCTGCTCCGCCAAGTCCATAGTCTTGAACAACGGTGACCCACTCCAGGCTTCAATGACGGTTTGCGGCATACTCCAACTGTCGTCGTACTTCTTGTAGACCATGTTCAAACGCAACATCGGGTTACTGTGTACTTTGATAACCGGTGAGCCCGGATCTGGCGGTATGGGGGTACCACCTGGGCGATAACCTTCTTCAACCGTCATCTGAGCAGGGTCGTTATCCACGCACTCCACCCACAATACAAACAGGCGGTTATTGAACAACACTGGCCTGATGGTGCGCTCAATCGCACTGGCCGAAATCGGCAAGTTAGCCTTGTGCCAGTCTGACCACGCCCCCGGCTGCGGATAATCGAACTTTGGCCGGTTGGGATCCGTGCCGTTGAGGTTCATGTAAGTACGCTGGGACATATCCACCGAGCGCCAGTAGTACACACTCTCGGCCCGGGACTTGCCGATAAAGTAATACATGCCATTCTTGAAATCGGTGGTATTGATGTAACCATTGATAATCGTCAGGTTGGCCACTTCCTCAAAGCTCGCCAGATAAGACAGCACCGCTTCCTGAGTGGTGTCGATCTCGATCTTGTTCTGATTGAGGTCGTTTTCCAGTTGTTGGAAATACGTTGATTTGCTCAAGCGCAACGAGGGGTCGATATACAGTTCCGGGTAATAGCTCAACTGCTGGTTGGCCGCCCAGATGGGGTATTGGCAGTCGATCTCGCGCCACTGCCTGATCAGGTGATCTTCCATCACCTTGGTTTCATAGCCCGGCTCCATGCCCATCAGCGCGGCATTGATGTATTGCTGAATACTGGCGATGGCCGAGGCCACCGGGCTGGTGGGCACGGCCTGGCTGACCTGCACATCCAGCAGCTTGTATTGGTAGAGGTCGTTGGCGGTCTTGATTTTGTCGCTCAACTGGGCGTCGACAAACTCCGCTGCGTTCGGTACCACCTCATCCAGATAGTAGGCAACCAGGGCATCGCGCAGGGTTTCGTTGAGCTGGCTATCGATTGAGCTGGACATGCTCGCTCCTTATTCATCGTAAAAGTGCGCAGGCGCTCAGCGCCGGGCAGCCATGACCGCATTGCCTACCGCTTGCCAGGCCACACCCGTACTGTCGCCGTGCAGGGCTGTGGCCCTGAGCAAGTCCGCCGCAGCCAGGCCGCTGGCGGCACAGGTGGCTTGGCTGCGCAGGATCCAGTCGATGTCGGCCATGGAGCAGGCGCGCTTTTGCGCCAGCAGTTGGAAAAGCTCATGCACGTCGTCCTGCCGCCACCCCAACAGCCTGGCCAAAACGGAAGCGGCCTGGTCGCTGACTGCAGCGCGCAATGTTTTGTTTTTGAGCGCTGTTTTTCCGGGGTTGGCCGCGATGAAATAACCCAGCAATGCCTCCTCCGCCTGGCTTTGGCCATGAAACCACTGACTGTAGCGGCTCAGCAGGTAGAAGCTCTTGAGGTTCAACTCCAGATTTCTACCCGGAACTCCCAGCCATTGCGGATTAAGCAAAAACACACGCAAGGCACTGGTGCTCAACCGCAGGTCCATCACCACTGTCCCATGACGCAATACACGCTCGAGTTGATTGATCAATGAGTCAGTGGCGGCTGCGGTAGCCAGCCCCAACACCGCTGACAACAGGGCGTGTACCGAGGTCTGTGCCCAACGCAGTACAACTTGGGTGCGGTCCATCGGCAGGTTGATCATTTCTTGTGCCAAACCTTCGATCAGCCGCAGTTGGCGGTCATGGCCGGCCAGTAACATGTCGGCAAGCTTCGCCACGCTCTGCTCGCGCTCGTGAGGGAAGAGGTTCAACTGCCCCACTCGATAGTTAATCGCTTCTTGCAAGTAATGATGGGGGTCTTCGAGACCTGTGAGCGGAACAGGCCTCACCAGCCCCTGCGGGTCCAGCAAATACTGCAGCACTTCGCGCCATTTGATGGGCTCTCGTGCGGCAGCGGACTTGGGCCGTTCATAAACAGGCAGATTCAGCGCCGAGATCTGCTCATCGGTAATCAATACCTCTCGCGTCGCGGCGGCCAATATGCCCAAGCGGTCCACCAAGCCTTGGGGGGGCAGGTAATCTCCAGGCTCCAGGCCCAACGCGCGGCGTACCCCGGTAACACTTTGCTTGCTGTCCTTGAGCCAATTCACGGCCCAATCCATCTGCATCAACACATCGAGAACGTCAGGCGCGGGCGCCATTGCATCCTCTTCCCAAGCCTCTACGGTCGGTAGGTGTCTTTTAGGCAGCGTGCCGCACTTTACTTGCAGGTGGTGAACTGAAGACGGTTGGCTGGTTATTACCTCCCAAGCTGTCCTTGAAAGGCGCTTGCCGCTGAGCGACAACGTCCCACCAGCGCTCAACGGTTCAAGCGTAAGCGCGCTGCCGTCAGGATTGCGCACGAAGTTTTCTTCGTCTGAATGCTGGGGCTGCCGTTCCAGGGTAAACACCCGCGTGCCAGCTGCTGATGCAAAGTCGGTCCCCGCCAGCACAAACAAGGCTGAACCTGGCAGCAGACGCAATAAGGTACCTTCATGCGCGGCATCAACCACCAGCACCAGCCTGATGCTCATATCGCTGGCGCCCTGCGCAGTCAACGACCATGGCCTGAGGGACGACAATGAGGGTTGTAGCAGGCGCCCGGTACAGAGTAATCGCTGGTACTCCAGCCCCCCCAGCATATCCACCAGGCCCCAGCCTTCCTCCGGCGACAAGCCAAACATTTGCGGAATACGCGCCTGACGGTAGAGCGAGGACAGGGTGCCAAGGTCGCGGAGTAACGGCCCAACAAAATCCTTCGTTTGGTTGGCCAAGCGAGAAAGCGATGACTCTGTAGGCTCAAGGCCGAGCGCGGCACAGAGTTGTGCGACGATTTTTTTGTTCGCAGCGTCTGTCCCACTGACATTAAAGGCGGCTCTATTGAGTTCCAACGGCGTATCGAACAGCGCAGCAGGGTTAAAGACTTGGTCAAACAGCGGCACCTTGTCACCCGTGGCGTAAGGCGTGAGATCGTGGAGGAACGCCGCAAATTCTTCGGGCTTGATGCCATAACGTCGGCTGAAATAACGATAAACACCCAAGACCCGCAGGGTATTGGTGTTCAGGTCCATGGTCAGGTTGTGTTCACCCTCGCTGCGGATGGCGCAAATGAGCAGCGTGTCCAGTTCGGCATAGGACATGTCCATACCCAGGTCTTTCTTCAGCCAGCGCTGCAGACGAATCATGCGTTGCAGGCGGTCAAACCGTTGAGGGGACGTTTTAGTCAGGTACCAGACCGTGCGGCTACCGAGCGTGGTTTCCTTGAGGCCCATGGAATTGTCGAACTGGTCCGCACACGTCGAGACAACGGTAGCAGGCACAACACTGTCATAACGCTCGCTGCCATGGCCGTTGACATAACACGCGCCATAGTGAGAGGCGTGCGGGTATGCCTTGCCGACGCCATTGCCCCCCGTCCATTGTGGGTTGCCGCTGGGGCAATTGGGAGACACGTGGGGGAAATGCTGACGCTGGGATAAAAGCGCCTCGACCTGCTCGGCATCCAGCTCCGAACGTTGCATGAAGGTCTCGAGCTGCACCAGTGGGTTGTCAACGTGACCAATACCTTGGAGACCGTAACTGCGCTGAAAAAACTCCTGCTGCTCGGCCGTCCATGTCACGTACTCATCCAGGACAATGGTGAAGCTGAGTACCGCCAGTGAAACGGGCCTAGTGGTAGTGCCCGTGGTGGTGGTGACAGTAAATGAGGCTCGATAGCCCGGTTCGATAGGAAACGGTTCTTCTCCCCCCCAGCGGATAACTGTGCAGATTGTTGAGGTATTCGCGGGGTGAAGATAATTAGGCGTCCAAATATTAGCCGTGTTCGCATATAACGGCGTCCCAGAATTAATCCAGAAAAGACCCTCTCGTTTAGTATCGTCAGGCCCCGAGAATTCAATCGTTGCCGTGCTCGTCAATTTCCCTTGGTTGACTAAGGTTTCTGCCTGAGGCACAACAGACTTCAGGCTTGACTGTGGGGATATCAGTAAAGCAATCCTGATGGCCGAATGCGGACTCAGATGAGAAGTCCCCGGCCCTGCCCAGGTCTGCGTCAGCTGAGCCTTCGATAGATAAAACGTGGTGAACAATGAAGGTTCGATCAACAGTTGCTGTTGCTGAGGGCTTAACCCCGACATCAACAGTTGCGCTTGCGCTGCAGTGTTCTGCACCACGCCATAATCGTTCAAGCCCCGTTGGCTGATGGGCAACTGCAAGCTGATGCGATAGTTCAACTCCCCCAACTCAAGCTTCTTTTCGGCCAGCCCCAATCGGCATTGGTGGTGAGGGTAGTAATACGGAAACATGAACGGATAGCGCCGCTCGGCCAGTACGTCGTAAATCGGCTTGTTGGCATCCGGCTTTCCTGTCCGGTACCGGGTGATGTCGGCCATGAGTATCTCATTGACCAACTCCAGCATCGGTCTGGGGGTAAAGGTGCTTTGCTGGTCAATGATCAACCCCTCCAGATCGGGCCGCCGAGTCCTCAACAGAATCTTGGGCCGATCACCCTGGCCGGAGCCTTCCAGGGTGCGCGTAGCGAAACGATATTGAGCGCTGAGGTAGGCCACCGGCGAATCGACCGCCGCCATCGCGCCGACTTTGCAGAACTCATCCCAGTTTTCCTTGAACAGGTTCGGGAAACTCGGCCCGACATCGACCAGCGCACGCACACCGGTCTGCTGGCCCTGGTACTGGGTTCTGCCGTTGGATACCTGGTGTTCACGGTACAGCCGACCGATCTGCACCGCATAGCACATGGCATTGTCATAGGCCAGCTCGCCATCCGCCTCGCAGATCTCACCCAGGCGTTGGACGAAGTGGGGCTTGGGTTGGGCGATGATGTCGAACACCGACGTCATGCCCATTTGCTGCATCGCGGTGATGAAGCTGACTTTTTCCAGGCCCACTTGCCGTTCGGGCTCGTTGACCAACGTAAGAAGCAGACGGTCAGTTCTCGAGTCGTTGTCCATGCCCACGCATTCCCTCAGGTAGAGATACACCGCTACGTCCAACAAACTGAGTGGTTCTAAAAAATAAAGAACCTGTGAACTCTGACAGTAACGACGAACGGTACCTGGGGACGGCCGAACACCAGAGCTACCTGAATTGGACGAGTCTGCAGTTGGCGGAAACTGGCTTGGCTTTGGTGGAAGCTTGCATTGATGGCTTGCAGGCCGATGCTTGTGCTCAGTAAGTCAGTCATCGCGGGCGAGCCCACTCCCACAGTTTGACCGGGTACGTCCTTGGAATAGGGTCAACCTGTGGGAGCTGGCTTGAACTGGCCTAATGCTCCCGGACACCTCTTAAGGGCGATATGATTCGCCCAATCAGGAGGTTTCCATGCAAGAGCGAAAGACCTACACCCGCGAGTTCAAGCAACGTGCTGCAAGCATGGTTCTTGATGATAATTGCTCAGTTCCCGACGTATGTGCATCGATGGAAGTTGGCCCTACGGCTCTGCGCCGCTGGGTTGATCAGGTTCGTAAAGAACGCCTGAAAGGGCAGCCAGTGGTTGGTACCAAGGCAATCAGCGAAGAACAGCGAGAGCTGCAGCAGCTGCGAGCCAAGATCAAGCGTCTGGAGACCGAGGCTGAAATCTTAAAAAAGGCTACGGCTCTCTTGATGTCGGATCCCGATCGTTTTTCCTGATCGAGGAACTGAGAGAGTCGAGTTCATATCCGACCTGCCTGCTTTGCAGTGCGCTGGGCGTTTCCCGTAGCGCGTTTTATGACTGGCTTAAGCGTCGCTCAGCGCCGAATACCAAGCGTGACGCACTCAGAGCAAAAGTCGTGCAACTGCATGACGAAAGCCGGGGAAGTTCAGGCGCGCGGATGATCTCTCAGCACTTGAAGGCCCAGCAGATCAAGGTGGGACGGCATCTGGCCGGAAAACTCATGGCGGAGGCAAATCTGGCCAGCAGGCAGCGCCGCCGCCATCAGTATCGCTCTAGAGGAGTCGAAGCATTTGTGGCCAAGAACTTGCTCGAGCGTAACTTCGAGCCAGCCGCAATTAATCAGGTCTGGTGCGGCGACGTTACCAGCCTGATGGTTGGTAAACGCTGGTATCACTTGGCAGCGGTCATTGATCTGTTCGCCCGCCGAATCATTGGCTGGGCGTTTTCCCTGATCAATGACGCCGACCTGGTTAGCAAGGCGCTGAGAATGGCGGTGGAGGTTCGAGGCAAACATGCAGGCTTGATCTTTCATTCGGATCAAGGCTGCCAATACACCAGCCAGCGCTTTCAGTCTGAGCTGCTGGAACATGGGATAACGCAAAGCATGAGCCGCAGGGGGCAGTGCTGGGACAACGCGCCAACAGAGCGTTTCTTCGGGACGCTCAAGTCAGAGTGGGTGCCCACCAAGGGTTATACGACAGTTGAAGAAGCCAGGCAGGATATGACCAGCTTCTTCATGCGATACAATCGAATCAGGCTCCACAGCTACAACAACTACCTGTCGCCAATAGCCATGGAGCAAAAAGCGGCATAAACACCGTAATCGGTGTCCGGGATTACTTGACCAGTTCAGCTTGCCTGCGATGGCGTGCGCCCGGCCAGCACAATGCTCAAGCTAACCCATCCCGCCTACGCTTAAGTTAGGATGCTCGTTCCCTATTCGAGGTGGTCTCCATGTTTTTCGGCGTTCTCCTGATCATCACCTGGCTGATCCTGCTGCTGCGCTACCCGGCCAAGGCGCTGCCGGTATCGTTGGCCGCTGCCGTCGGCCTGGGGTTTGTCGCGGTTTGGGTGGTATGGCTGGACAATCGCGAAGCGTCACAACTGGCGCGTCTTGAGTTGCGCATCACCTACGCGCCGCAAGACTGCCCCGCCGACCGACCGCTCAAACTGACCCTCAACAACGGCAACGATGTACCGCTCACCGAACTGCGCTGGCGCGTGGCCGCCTACGCACCGGGCGATACGGTCAACCTGGCCGACAATGTCTACGCCGCCCCACGCTATCGCGGCCCCGGCGAGTTGCAGGCGGGCGCCACCTGGGATGACTGCCTGCCCACCCCGCCGCTGCGCCCCGGCTATCGCCCCCAAACCCTGGAATTTCGCGCCGAGCACCTGCAAGGCAGTTTCTCGGACTGACAAAGGATGGACCCATGCCCAACGTACTGATCACCGGTTGCTCCAGCGGCATCGGCCGCGCCCTCGCCGACGCGTTCAAAGCCGCAGGCTTCGAGGTATGGGCCAGCGCCCGCCAACCCGATGACGTCGCCGCCCTCGCGGCCGCAGGCTTCAATGCTGTGCAGTTGGACGTCAATGACAGCGCCGCTTTACAACTCCTGGCCGGGCAATTGAGCGAGCTGGATGTACTGGTCAACAACGCCGGCTACGGCGCCATGGGCCCGTTGCTCGACGGCGGTACCGAGGCGATGCAACGCCAATTCGAAACCAATGTGTTTTCCATCGTCGGCGTGACCCAGGCGCTGTTCCCTGCCTTGCGTCGCAGCAAGGGCCTGGTGGTGAATATCGGCAGTGTTTCCGGCGTATTGGTGACGCCGTTCGCCGGCGCCTACTGCGCATCCAAAGCCGCCGTGCATGCGTTGAGCGACGCCCTGCGCATGGAGCTGGCACCGTTTGGCGTGCGGGTGATGGAAGTGCAGCCCGGTGCGATCAATACAAGCTTTGCGAAGAATGCCGGCGCCCAGGCCGAGTTACTGATCCAGGAACAGTCGCCATGGTGGCCATTGCGCGAGGGCATTCGTGCACGCAGCCAAGCGTCCCAGGACAAGCCAACCCCGGCCAGTGAGTTTGCTGCAGACGTGCTCAAGGCGGTGCAGCAAGCGCAACCGCCGCGCCTGTTGCGTTCGGGCAACGGCAGCCGCGCGTTGCCGTTGATGGCGGCGCTGTTGCCCAAGGGGTTGTTGGAGAAGGTGCTGAAGAAGCGCTTTGGCTTGGGCGGCAGGCTCTAAGGTTTCATGAAATCAATGAACGCCCGCACCTTCAGCGGCAAATGCCGCGTGTCTGGATACATCGCGTAAACCCCTTGCGGGGCAAAGCGGTGGTCCGCCAACAGGCGCACCAAGCGTCCCGCGTCGACATCCCCCTGCACCAACCATTGCGGTAAAACCGCCACACCGTGGCCGCGCACCGCAAATGCCTGGAGGACCGACGCGCTGTCGGCCACCAAGGCTGACGGGCCGGCTCGATAAGGGTGGTCGAGACCTGCCGGGTCGGTGACGCTCAGTTCGCTCAAGCGGCCGTGGCCCAGCCTGGGCAACTGCTCCAACTCAGCCAGGGTTTGAACTGCGGCAAACTGCGGCGCCGCGACGGCGAACACGTCGAATGTGGACAACTGCACGGCGCGGTGATTGGAGTCCAGCAAGCGCCCCAGCCGAATCGCCACGTCAAAACGCTCGGAGATCAGATCGGCGTGGGTGGAGGATGTGGATAAGTGGATATTCAGGTCCGGGTGCAGGCGTCGAAAGGCTTCTACCGCCGGAGCAACTACGGCCAGGGCATATTCGACAGTGGTGGTGATGCGCAGGGTGCCTTTGAGCTGGGCATGTTCACTGCGGGCTTCTTCTACCGCCAGGCGGGCCTCTTCAAGCATGCGCGTGCAGCGCAGGTAGAAGCGCTCACCCGCGTCGGTCAGTGCCAGTTGGCGGGTGTTGCGGGTCAGCAGGGTGACGCCGAGTTCCGCCTCCAGGCGCTTGAGGTTGAAGCTGACCACGGCGCGAGTCTGGCCCAGCAGGTCCGCGGCAGCGGTGAGCGAGCCGGCCTCGACCACGGCCTTGAAAGTGTCAAAACGGTCCAGGCTGACCATGGTGGACGCCCTCCTTTGTCAAAAAATTTTTGACAAACTAGCAGGCAAACCGACGTATCCCAAACCCTGCGTGCGGCCTACCCTGCCGGCTCCACTCGCAGGAACGCGTTCATGACCTACCGCTCGAAAGTCGCCTGGATCTTTTTGTTGGGCTTTGCCCTGGACCTGGTGAACATGTTTGTCGCCACCGTCGCCTACCCGGATATCGCCCGCGAACTGCACGCCTCGGTCACCCAGTTAGCGTGGATCAGCAATGCCTACATGCTCGGGCTGACAGTGATCATTCCCTTGAGTGTGTGGTTGGCGGCGCTCATGGGCGAGCGCACCCTGATCGCTACCAGCCTGCTGCTGTTTGCCGGCGCATCGGTGATGGTCGGCCAGGCTGGCTCCATCGAAGCGTTGATAGCTTGGCGCGCCTTGCAGGGGCTCGGCGGCGGCTTACTGATTCCGGTGGGGCAAGCCATGGCTTACCGACACTTTCCCGCGGCCGAGCGCAGCCAATTGACAGCGCGGGTGATGTCGGTGGCGTTGCTGGTGCCAGCGCTGTCCCCGGCGTTGGGTGGGGTGATTGTCGACAGCCTGTCCTGGCGTTGGATTTTCTACGCCAACCTGCCTCTGGCGCTAGTGACGCTGCTGCTGGCGCTGCTGTGGATAAAACCCGATGTGCCTTTAACCGAGCGCCCGCCCCTGGACCTGGGCAGAGTGTTCAAACAAGCCGCCAGCCCGATGCTGCGCGTGGCAATGCTGGTTTACCTGTGTATTCCGGGGGTATTTATCGGCACCAGCCTGATCGCCATCCTCTACGTGCGTGGCCTGGAGTATGACGCCACCCAGACCGGCGCGCTCATGCTGCCGTGGGCACTGGCCTCGGCCGTGGCGATCTACCTGAGCAAGCGACTCTTCAATCGCTGCGGCCCCAAACCCTTGTTACTGGCCGGCATGGCGCTGCAATGCGGCGGTATCCTGCTGCTCAACGAGCCGACGCTGATTATTGCGGCCTACGTCTTGATGGGCCTGGGCGGCAGCTTGTGCAGCAGCACCGCACAAACCCTGGCCTTTCTGGATATTCCCGCCGAGCGCATGGGCCACGCCAGCGCGTTGTGGAACATGAACCGGCAAGTGAGTTTCTGCGTGGGCGCCGCCGTGCTCAGTGCCGTACTGTCGGCCTTGGATTCCTTCGCGATTACCTTCACGATGGCGGCAGCTCTGACCCTGTTGCCGCTTTTCGCAGTGTTGCGCCTGGATGCTTCCAGGGTACGCGCGCTGCTTCACCCTTGCAGCGAGCCCAAACATGATTGACTACAGCGATTTTTTTGAAGAAGTGATCCAGACCCACGTCGAGATCGAACAATGGTTTGCCGGCGTTGCGCCTGAGGGCACGCTGGAAAATCTGCTGGCGCGCTTCTCACCCGAGTTCAGCATGGTGGCGCCCGCCACCGGTACGCGGGTCAACACGGCCGGGGTCAATGCCTTGTTCACGCGCCTGGGCGGGATGCGTCCGGGACTGAAAATCACCCTGAGTGAAATGACCGGCATCGACCAGCATGCACGCGGCGCGACGGTCACGTATCGCGAGCATCAGATTGACGACAGTGGCACCCAGACCGACCGCCGCGCCACAGTGGTGTTCGAGAAACAGGCCAGTGGCACGCTGCTGTGGCGGCACTTGCATGAGACCTTTATCAAAGCCTGACGCGGGTCTAGATGTATGAGGGGGCTTACATCGCCCACTGTAGGAGCGAGCTTGCTCGCGAAAAACCTCAACGATAACGCGTGCTTCCTGAATGAACGCGGCGCCTATGAGTTTTTCGCGAGCAAGCTCGCTCCTACAAAAGCCTTGACTGACTGGCATTAGGGCTTGCCCCTCCCACATTTTTTAGTTTTGTGTTGGGTTGACGATCACCGTGCAGGTAATCCCCGCCGCCAACAACACGCCCTCCGGCACTTCATCAATGTGAATCCGCACCGGCACACGCTGGGCCAAGCGCACCCAGTTGAAGGTCGGGTTCACATCGGCGATCAGTTCACGGCTCTCGGGGTTGTCGCGATCGTAGATGCCGCGCGAGATGCTTTCCACATGGCCCTTCAAGGTCTCGCCGCTCATCAATTGCATATCGGCTTTGTCGCCCACCTTCACGTGGGGCAGTTTGGTTTCTTCAAAGAAGCCATACACCCAGAACGAGTTCATATCCACCACGGCCATTTTCGCTTCGCCGATACGCGCATAGTCGCCACGGTGCACGTTGAGGTTGGTGACATAACCGTCCACCGCCGCCAGCACTCGCGTGCGTTTCAAGTTGAGTTCGGCGGCCTCCAGTTGCGCCAGGGCGTGCTGATAATCGGCCAGGGCCGAGTCGGCGATGTTGCTGGCGTCGTCGCGGTTTTCCTTGGAGATCACCAGGGCGTCGAGGTCGGCGCGGCGGTGCGCGTTGACCTTGCGCATTTCCCAGGTGGCCTTGCGTGAAGCCACCAGCGATTGCGCTTGCTTGACGGCAATGCGGTAGTGCTCGGGGTCGATCTGCATCAGCAGGTCGCCTTTTTTCACCAACTGGTTATCGCGTACCGGCACGTCCACCACTTCGCCGGTGACGTCAGCCGCCACATTGATAATGTCGGCGCGCACCCGACCATCGCGGGTCCACGGCGTTTGCATGTAATGCACCCACAACGTGCGGCCAATCCAGATCGCCAACGCCAGAACCAGCAAGGTGGCGAGCAGGCTGAAAAACTTTTTCATCGGGGCATTCTCAACGGTAGACGCTCAGCGCCAGGGCGCCGAACAGGCAAGCGAACAGGCTCAGGCGCAGCAGCGCCGGGTGCCAGAAGAAACGGTACAGGTCGAACCCGGCCAGGAAGCGATCAATCGCCCAGGCCAGCCCGGCTGCGATCAAGAACATCAGGGTCATGGTCGGCATATAGATGCCGTGGAATGCAATTTCACGAGGCATTCGGGGCTCCTTTGAGGGCGGCCAGAGGCGATTGCGGGTCGAGCAACGAGGTGCGAATAAAGTGCAGGTAGCTCTTCACACGGCGCAGGGCCGAGGTGTCGAAGTGCGGGGCGAAGGGTTCGTCGGTGGCCTGCACACGGCTGATCGCATGGTCGACGGCAATCAACCCGCGCTCCAGGTTGCTGGCGCTGGGTTGCAGGAACAGCCGCACCAGCGAGCGCCCCATCACGCGGATCGCTTGGCGCCACGGCTGCGATTCGGCATACGCCGGGTGCACCGGCAAAATCGCCTGCTCCTTGCGCAGCTCGATGATCGCGTGGCCGACCTCCAGCACCACGAACATCCAGCGCAGCAAATCGCGCTGCACCTGCGGCTCGCCGGCCGCGAGGCCATACGCCTGGTGCAGCAGGTCGCGGGTGCGGCTTTCAAAGCTCGACGCCAGGCCCTTGAGCTTGCCGCTGATGGCATACACCACTTGCTCACGCAGGTCTTGCTCCAGGCGGCGCCACAACCAGCGGCTGTTGGGCGGCAGGATGATCGCCCCCGCCGCCGCGCACACCAGCATGCCAATGACCATGGCGATGTAGTCGTTGATAAAGGTGTAAGGGTTGTAGACCGTAAGGTTGTCCGGCACCGAGCCGGTGCTGAAGAAGATCAACAGGCCCACACCCACACCGGCGTATTGCGGGCGTGAAGACAGAAAGGCCCCGAAGATGATCACCGGCGCGAGCATCACGCACAGCAGCGGGAAACCGTCGATCCAGGGGAACACGAAGAACATTTCGACAAAGCCGACCAAGGCGCCGATCAAGGTGCCGCAGGCCATCTGGAACGCCATGCGCTTGGGGTTGGGCGTGGCAGCAGACAGGCCCACCGTGGCCGCCGCGATCAGGGTCATGGTGGCGCCGCTGGGCCAGGCAGTGGCCACCCAGTAACTGCCCAGCACAACCAGGATAAACGAGGCGCGCACCCCGGCAGCGGCACAGGCCAACCAGTTGGTCTTTGGCGTGTAGGCTTCGTGCCAATCCTCCCGCGCATGGCGATGCTCGGCCAGGGACGCGTGGGTTTGCGCGTAGTTGTGCAGGTCGTCGACGAAACGGTACAGCAGCTCGTAGGCAGTGTGGAAATCCAACTGCTCGGCGTCCGTCGGGTTGCCCTCCTGGAAGCTCGCCCGCAGGCTGCGCACCTTGGCGGGCAGGCCGTCCTTGTAGGCGCTCAGTTGGTTGACCAGGCGCGCGGCATCGGGGCTGGTGAGGGCGCGGCCAGAGAAGCTGTCGAGCACTTCGGCCAGGTCTTGCAGGCCGGGTTTGATCGCTGCCACCACATGGTCTGCCTCATCGGCGCGCAAGCGTTCGAGCAATTGGTGCAAGGCGTTGAAGCGTGTGGTGATGCTCATGAATTCGCTGTTGAGGCGACTGAGCCGCCCGTTGCGCCGACGCATGTGCGGGTCCTCAAACACGGTGACGCTACGCAAGCCTTCCAGGCCCACGGCTTCGGCAATAAAGCGCACGTTGCTGGCCTCGAAGCCTTCGCGCTGGCTGCGCCCGCGCAGGCCGTCGGTCACGAACAATGCGAACACGCCGAAGCGCTGGTACAGCGCGTTGCGCATGGCGGCGCTGGAGGTCTGCGGCAGGATGGCGGCGCTGACCAGTGTCGAGCACAGTATCCCCAGGGAGATTTCCAGCACCCGCCACACCGCCGCCATGAAGGCGCCGTCCGGGTGGGCCAGGGCCGGCAGCCCGACCATCGCCGCGGTGTAGCCGGCGAGCACGAACCCATAGGCGCGAAAGTTGCGGTTGCGCGTGGCACCGGCGGTGCAAATGCCGACCCAGATCGCCAGCGCCCCCAGGAACAGTTCGGTGTTCTGCGCAAACAAGGCGATCAACAGCACCATCACCGCCGAGCCTGCCAAGGTCCCTAGGAAACGGTAGAAACTCTTGGCGAACACCTGGCCGCTCTGGGGCTGCATCACGATAAATACGGTGATCATCGCCGTGCGCGGTTGCGGCAGTTCCAGGCGCATGGCCAGCCACAGCGTCAGGAACGCAGCGACCAGCACTTTGAAGATATACACCCAGGTCACGCCATCACTGCGTGCCCAGTCGAAGAAACCACGGCGCCACTCAAGGGAATACAGCCAGCGCAGCGGTGCAGGCAAGGGAGTCATCAAGGCCTACTCAGTGATCAAACACGGCGAGCGCCGCCGGAGTCTTGCTTGGGAGTGTCTTGGCAGCCGTGGGCACATCATCGCCAGCACCGAGGCCGCCGCCCAAGGCGGTCACCAGCTCGGCATGGGCGCTGAGGCGTGCCGCCTGCACCTGTTGTTCGATCTGCTGCTGGCGAAACAACAAGGTTTGGGCGTTGAGCACGTTGAGGTAGTCAGTGAGGCCACGTTGATAGGCGACCATGGCGATGTCGTAGGTTTTCTGCGCCGAGGCCACCGACTGCGCGGCGAAGGCCGACTGTTTGTCCATGGACTCGCGGCGGATCAACTGGTCGCTGATGCCCTTGAGCGCATTGACCAGGGTCTGGTTGTACTGGGCCACCGCGATGTCGTAGCCGGCACTGGCTTCACCCAATTGCGCACGCAGGCGGCCGCCGTCGAAGATCGGCAAGGTGATCGCCGGGCCGACGTTGTAGTTGAATTTCTTGCCGGCCAGGAATTCCAGCATGCCGCCGCCGGTGGCCATGTAGCCAAGGCTGCCGACCAGGTCGACGTTGGGATAGAAGCCTGCATGAGCCACATCGATACCCCGTGCCTGGGCTGCTACCTGCCAGCGGCTTGCAACCACATCCGGGCGTTGGCCGAGCAATTGCGCCGGCAGGCTGGAGGGCAATTTCAACGGCGCGGCGAGGGCCAGGGTCGGGCGCTGCAATTGCGCGCCCTCCCCCGGGCCTTTGCCGGCCAACGCCGCCAGTTGGTTACGGCTCAGGGCGATTTCCTCGTCCAGGGCATCCAGTTGGCGATGGGTTTCCGGCAGCGGCGTTTCAGCCTGGCTGACGTCAAAGTGAGTGCCGATCCCGGCGGCCAGGCGTTTATTGGCCAGGTCCAGGATCTGCTGTTGCTGGGCCAGGGTGGCGGCCGCGATGTCACGGTTGGCGTACTGCAACGACAGCTGGATATAGGCGCGCACCACGTTGTTTTGCAGTTCGAGTTGGGCCAGGCGCGCTTCGGCGGCGCTCATGTGCGCCAGGTCGACCGCACGTTCGGTCGTGTTGCTTTCCCGGCCCCACAGGTCGAGGGCGTAGCTCAGTCCCAGGGAAGAATTGTTGTCCCAGGTGTTGGCGCCGCTCAATTCGCCAGGACCGTAGAACTGATCCTTCGGCCAGTTGTGGCGCTTGAGGGTGGTGTCGCTGTTGATCTGCAGCGACTCGGCCGACTCGGCCACCCCGGCCAGCGCTCGGGCTTGCCGTACACGGGCGGCGGCCACGGCCAGGCTGGGGCTGTTGCGGGTGGCGAGTTCGACCCAACGGTTGAGCTGCGGGTCGCCGTAGGCCTGCCACCATTGGGCGGTGGGCCAGTGGGCGTCGCGGGCGGCGCTCTGGATCGCGGCGTCGGTGGCCAGGCTATTGGCGTTGATCGCCTGGCCCTGCGGGGCGATTCCTCCGGTTCCGATGCAACCGCTGATGACTGACGTTAAAGCCCAAACACTGAGAGTCTTCAGCTCTCTGCTGATGCGACGCGGCACGGCAAGCGAATTCCTGAGAGGGTGTTGCGGGAGAGGTGGCGCAATTCTAGGCGGCGCCAGGGAGGACGATAAGCTGGCATTCCTGTGAATCTTTGTTACCGTTCAGGCGATAATCCGTTGGTAGGGATCACTGAAAGCGTAACTTTCTGTCACAATTTGCTATCTCCCTTGAGAACACTCCATGGACACTTTGCAAAACATGCGCGCCTTCAGTTGTGTGGCCGAAGCCGGCAGCTTCACCGCCGCCGCCGTGCAACTGGACACCACCACGGCCAACGTCTCGCGCGCGGTCTCCAACCTTGAGGCCCACCTGCAAACCCGCTTGCTCAACCGCACCACCCGGCGCATCGCGCTGACCGAAGCCGGCAAACGCTATTTGCTGCGCTGCGAGCAGATCCTCGCCTATGTCGAGGAGGCCGAGGCCGAAGCCAGTGACGCCCATGCGCGCCCGGCCGGGCAGTTGAAAGTGCACACCATGACCGGCATCGGCCAGCATTTCGTTATTGACGCCATTGCCCGCTATCGCCGCACCCATCCCGACGTGACCTTCGACCTGACCCTGGCCAACCGCGTGCCGGATTTGCTCGACGAGGGCTACGACGTGTCCATCGTGCTGGCCAGCGAACTGCCGGACTCAGGTTTCGTTTCCCAGCGCCTGGGCATCACCTACAGCATCGCCTGCGCCTCGCCGGACTACGTCAAGGCCAAGGGCTGCGCACAGCGGCCCCAGGACTTGCTCAACCATGCGTGCCTGCGCCTGGTCAGCCCGGTGGTCCAGCTGGACAAATGGACCTTCAACGGCCCTGAAGGCCAGGAAAGCGTGGCGATCAACAGCTCGCCCTTCCTGGTGAACTCGGCCGATGCGATGAAAACCGCGATCACCAGCGGCATGGGCGTCGGCCTGCTGCCGGTGTACGCCGCCATCGAAGGGCTGCGCAACGGCACACTGGTGCGGGTGATGCCGACCTACCGGTCCCAGGAATTGAACCTGTACGCCATCTATCCTTCGCGCCAATACCTGGATGCGAAGATCAAGACCTGGGTGGAATACCTGCGCGGTTCGTTGCCGGAAATTCTGGCGGCGCACCAGGCGGAGTTGGTGGCGTATGAGTTGAGCGGTGGTGTGCGGATGGCGAACTGATTTTGAAATGCTGCTTCCCACCCCCTAAAAATTTATTGTGGGAGCTGGCTTGCCTGCGATGACGGTGGATCAGCCAATACAATAGTGGCTGACACACCGTCATCGCAGGCAAGCCAGCTCCCACATGTTGAGTGGAGTTCTGTCATGAAAAAGACTGTCCTGGCCTTCAGCCGTATCACCCCGCCGATGATCGAACGCCTGCAACAGGATTTCGAGGTGATCGCGCCCAACCCCAAGCTGGGTGACATCAATGCACAGTTCAACGAAGCCCTGCCCCACGTCCATGGTTTGATCGGTGTGGGTCGCAAGCTGGGCCGCGAGCAGCTTGAAAGCGCGAGCAAGCTGGAAGTGGTGTCCAGTGTGTCGGTGGGCTACGACAACTACGACGTGCCGTACTTCAATGAGCGCGGGATCCTGCTCACCAACACCCCCGATGTGCTCACCGAGAGCACTGCCGACCTGGCCTTTGCGTTGCTGATGAGCAGCGCCCGCCGCGTGGCCGAATTGGATGCCTGGACCAAGGCCGGCCAATGGAAAGCCAGCGTGGGCGCGCCTTTGTTTGGTTGCGATGTGCACGGCAAGACCCTGGGCATTGTCGGCATGGGCAATATCGGCGCGGCCGTGGCCCGGCGTGGGCGCCTGGGCTTCAATATGCCAATCCTTTACAGCGGCAATAGCCGCAAGACCGCGCTGGAGCAGGAACTGGGCGCGCAGTTTCGCAGCCTGGAGCAGTTGCTGGCCGAGGCGGATTTCGTCTGCCTGGTGGTGCCGTTGAGCGACAAGACCCATCACCTGATCAGCACCCGGGAGCTGGGGTTGATGAAGTCCAGCGCGATCCTGATCAATATCTCCCGTGGGCCAGTGGTGGATGAGCCTGCGCTGGTCGAAGCCCTGCAAACCCAGCGCATTCGTGGTGCCGGGCTGGATGTGTACGAAAAGGAACCGCTGGCTGAATCGCCGTTGTTCCAGCTGAGCAATGCGGTGACCCTGCCGCATATTGGTTCGGCCACCGGTGAAACCCGCGAAGCCATGGCCAACCGCGCCGTGGACAACCTGCGCAGCGCCCTGCTGGGCCAACGCCCGCAGGATCTGGTGAACCCACAGGCCTGGAAGGGCTGACACCCCACCCCACTGTAGGAGCGAGCTTGCTCGCGAAAAACGTCAACGATAACGCGCAAAATCTGTTTTAACGCGGCGCTTTGAAGTTCTTCGCGAGCAAGCTCGCTCCTACAGTTTTCGAGGACAAGGTCGATAACGGTGTATAGATCGTCATCCCTGATCCACAGAAGGTTTTTATGTCCACCACCAAAGCCCGCGCAGACTCACTCTCGCTTCTGCTCTTTACCTTGCGCAGCGGCAAGCTGATGGCCATCAACCTGTTGAAAGTCAGCGAGATCATCCCCTGCCCGCCGTTGACCAAGCTGCCGGAGTCCCACCCGCACGTCAAAGGCATCGCCACCTTGCGCGGCGCCTCGTTGTCGGTGATCGACTTGAGCCGCGCCCTGGGTGAAATGCCCTTGCAAGACCCGGATGGCGGCTGCCTGATCGTCACCGATGTCAGCCGTTCCAAACAGGGCCTGCACGTGCAGGCGGTGAGCAAGATCGTGCATTGCCTGACCACCGATATCCGCCCGCCTCCCTACGGCTCCGGCGGCAATCGGGCGTTTATCACCGGGGTGACCCAGGTGGAAGGTGGGCTGGTGCAGGTGCTGGATATCGAGAAAGTCATCCATGGCATCGCCCCGGCACCGATTGAAGCGGCGCCGACCGACCTGACCATGGAAGAAGCCGAAGTGCTGGGCAACGCCCGCATCCTGGTGGTGGACGACAGCCAGGTGGCTTTGCAGCAATCGGTCCACACCCTGCGCAACCTCGGCCTGACCTGCCACACCGCACGCAGCGCCAAGGAAGCCATCGACGTGTTGCTGGAGCTGCAAGGCACGGTTGAACAGATCAACGTAGTGGTGTCGGACATCGAGATGTCTGAGATGGACGGCTACGCCCTCACCCGCACCCTGCGCGAAACCCCGGATTTCAAGGACCTCTACGTGCTGTTGCACACCTCCCTGGACAGCGCGATGAACAGCGAAAAAGCACGCCTGGCCGGTGCCGACTCAGTACTCACCAAATTCTCATCCCCAGAATTGACCAAATGCCTGGTCGTCGCCGCACAAACCGTGGCGCAAAAGGGCCTGTAAGCCTTGGGCGAGTATTACCAGCTGCTGCGTCGCGACCTCACCGGCAGCCTTCCCGCCCCGCAGTGGCCAGCGGATACCCGGCTGGATCATTATCGCGATGAACTGGCCCCGGCGATCCATGCCGTGCTGCGCATGACCCAGGACCAGGGCGGCGGCCGTGTCGGCCACCTGGAGGAGTGGCGCCAGCAGTTCGTCACCGATGCCGAGTACGACCCGACGCTGTGTCTGGTGGCCAGTAACCACGACGGTGTCCTCGCAGTGGCCCAATGCTGGACCAGCGCCTTTATCAAGAACCTGGCCGTACACCCCTGCGCCCAAGGCCAAGGGCTGGGCCGCGCCTTGCTGCTGCACAGCTTCCAGGTATTCAAGCAGCGCGGTGAACCCTATGTGGACCTCAAGGTGCTGGAGAGCAACCTGCGCGCCCGGCAACTGTATGAAAGTGCGGGCATGCGATTTGTGCTGCGCGACATCGTATCCAAGGGCTGATCCTCACTGGCGCATAACTTGCTTCCAGAGCCCTTGAGCGGTAGATAGAGGTAAAAACCCGTCACCCCTCAAGCGTGCCCTCTGACCTTGCCTGGTGACAGATCCGCCATGAACACACACTTTTCCTGCGTCGGTTGCGGTAAATGCTGCAGCGACCATCATGTGCCCCTGACCCTCGAAGAAGCCCGCAGCTGGGCGGCGGACGGCGGTAACGTCATCTTTCTGGTGGAGGGCTTTCTGGGTAACGGCCTGGGCCTGCCCCTGCAACAACGGGAACATGCCGAGCGCCGCTCAGTGATCGTGCCCAGCGGCAATACCGAGGCGTTTGTGGCAATTACCTTTGCCGCCTACAACGCCGGACGCTGCCGGAATCTTGACGAAGACAACCGCTGCCGCATCTACGAACGGCGCCCGCTGGTGTGCCGCATCTACCCGATGGAGATCAACCCGCATATCCCACTGAACCCAAGCGCCAAGGACTGCCCGCCGGAATCCTGGGAGCAAGGCCCTGCGCTGATCGTCGGTGGTGAGTTGATGGATGCGCAACTGGCCGAGCTGATTCGCCGTTCACGCCAGGCCGACCGTGATGACGTGCAGACCAAAGAAGCGGTGTGCGCGTTGCTTGGCATTCGCACGACCGCACTCAAGGGCGACGGGTTTACCGCGTACTTGCCGGACATGCGGGCGTTTGCCCAGGCCATTGAACAGGCGGCTGAACTGCCGGCAATGGCCAATGAATGGGTATTTCATGTGTCGGGGATGGACATCGCTGAACAGGTGCTGGATGCCGGGGCGCGCATTGCCACTGAGGTGCCGGCCAATTATGCGTTTATCTCGTTGAGGGCGGCTTAGGCTACTACAGCCTTATTTTGGCGTAGGTATGTACTCAACTTCAGCGCGACGCTGGACCTGTGGCGAGGGAGCTTGCTCCCGCGACGGCCTACCATTCGACGACAATTTCCCTGACGCCCCTCGATCCAACTGTGGGGCGTCAGCTAGATAGTCGCAAGCTGTCAGGCCGTCATCGCAGGCCAGCTCCCACATTTGGAGCTCGGAGTGTCAGGTAGATAGGCGCCTCTCGGGAACAGAGTTGCACTCACACAATAGCGCTCATGGATGGGCAGGCAACACATCGAGGCGATAGGGCTGGAGGATGCGTTGGTATTCGCCATTGTGCATCAGTTGCTCAAACGCGTGATTAAGCTCATTACGCAACGCGGTATCGGTTTTTCGCACCGCAATCGCCACGCTATTACCCAGCAGGCCAGACGACACAGGCGGCCCCATGAAATTGAAGTCCAAGCCCTGGGGCGTGTCTAGCAGGGCCTCTCGGATCTCCACGGCGCCTTGAAGGGTCGCGTCAATATCGCCCGAAACCAGGCTCTGCACCAGTTGGTCGTTGAGCCAGAAACTCCTGATGATTACCCCTGCCGGCGCCCACTGCGACAGGGCAAAGGCTTCCCGGTTACTGCGCACCAGCACCCCGACACGCTTGCCCCTGAGCGACCGTCGATTAGGGCGCAGGCCCGAGGTTTTACGCGCCACCAGCCGAGTGGTGATCGGGTAGAGATCACGGGTGAAACTCACCCGTCGCCGTCGACTGCAGGTGGGCGCCATGCCCATGATCGCGTCGAACTGCCTGGCCTCAAGAGCGGGGAAATTTTCCATGACGATCTGGTCAACCCAGGTACAGCGCACGTTGAGCTGCTCGCACAGGGCATTGCCCAGTTCGATGTTCAGCCCCACCAATTGCCCTTGGGAATTGCGGCTTTGAAAAGGCGGAAAATGTGCAGCGACGGCGAAACGGATTTCACGCCGCGGTTGAACGTCGGCGGCAACGACACTTGTCGAGAGCAAGAGGGCAAGCACCGCACAAAGGTGTATCAGGGCCACGGGAATGTCCTTTTCCGGAAAGCTGACTCACCACGCCCCGATGAGCGTCATCGGGACGAAGCAAACGCTGTGCAAGCTTTCAAGAATCGGTCGCGGACCTACAAGCAGAAATGTCCACGGGCGATGTAGGCAACTGCCTATAACGCACGCAACGCTTTAATCTTAGCGTTTACCCATGGAGCGGCGAGTGCCCGGAGGCGCCATGCCTGGCGTCTTGGTATGGCCGTTCTTGGCGCCGCCTTTGTACCAGGGCTGGCTGGCATTCTTGGCGCCAGCCAGCTCACCCGGTTTGAAGGGGAACTTGAACGCCGGGATCTCGGCTTTTTCAACGCCGTCGGCGGTGGCCGAATCGACGAGGTCAGCCGCGTCGACAGGGGGTTGGGTTGGGGAAGTCATAGGGGCTCCGGCGCAGCGATAGGCGTAAAAGCGCCAGTATACGGGGGCAAAGCGGCAAGCGGTAAGCTTCAAGCCACAAGTAAAAAGCGCTAGCTGTCGCGGCTGTCAGTTTGGCGTCACCGTGCTGACCGCATTACCGGGCTATAAAGCAGCTACCCAACCTTCAACTGGCAGCTTGCAGCTTAAAACGTGCAACTGCGCCCCGGCGCCTCCCATGCAGACAAAACGAAACACGGCCCTGATGGTGGGCATCCTCTTGGTATTGGCGGTGGCCGCCTGGGCAGTAACACGGCCTGCCAAGCCCCGCCTGGCAGCGGCCACGGCGATCCCGGTACGGGTAGTGAGCGTCGCGCAACAGGACGTTCCCAGGTTTGTCAGCGGCATAGGCTCAGTGCTGTCGTTGCACAGCGTGATGATTCGCCCGCAGATCGACGGCATCCTCACCCAGTTGCTGGTCAAGGAAGGCCAATCGGTGAAAGCTGGCGATCTGTTGGCTACCATCGACGACCGCTCGATCCGCGCCAGCCTCGACCAGGCCAAGGCTCAATTGGGCGAAAGCCAGGCACAGTTGCAAGTGGCATTGGTCAATCTCAAGCGTTACAAGGCGCTAAGCATCGACGACGGTGTGTCGAAACAGACCTATGACCAGCAACAGGCACTGGTCAACCAGCTCAAGGCCACGGTGCAGGGCAATCAGGCGGCCATTGATGCGGCTCAAGTACAACTCTCCTATACCCAGATTCGCTCCCCGGTCAGCGGCCGCGTGGGCATCCGCAATGTGGACGAAGGCAACTTCCTGCGCATGAGCGACACCCAGGGGCTGTTTACCGTCACCCAACTCGACCCGATTGCCGTTGAGTTCTCGCTGCCACAGCAGATGCTGCCGACCTTGCAGGGCCTGATCGCCGCCCCCACCCGGGCCACCGTCGACGCCTACCTGGGCGCCGACACCGATGGCCAGACCGGCGATCTGCTCGGCGAAGGCCACCTGAGCCTGATCGACAACCAGATCAGTTCCACCACCGGCACCCTGCGGGCCAAGGCCGAGTTCAGCAACCCGGCGCATAAGCTATGGCCGGGACAACTGGTGACCATCAAAATCCAGACGGCCCTCGACAAGGACGCCCTGGTGGTACCGCCGACCGTGGTGCAGCGCGGGCTGGACTCACATTTCGTGTACCGCGTAAGCGCTGAAAAAGTCGAGGTGGTGCCGGTGGAGGTCGCCTACCAGAACAGCGACATCAATATCATCAAAGGCGTGCAGGCCGGCGATGTGCTGGTCAGCGATGGGCAATCGCGGCTCAAGGCCGGTGCGCAGGTGGAGGTGCTCAAGGAGCCGCCGCAAGTGATCCACACCGCCAACGCCCAGGTGCAGCCATGAGCGCCAGCCGGTCGCCCTCGGCCTGGTGCGTTGATCACCCGGTCGCCACCCTGCTGTTGACCTTCGCATTGGTGTTGCTGGGGATTATTGCCTTCCCGAACCTGGCCGTCGCGCCATTGCCGGAAGCGGAATTCCCGACCATCCAAGTTACCGCGCAACTGCCTGGCGCCAGCCCGGACACTATGGCCTCATCGGTGGCCACGCCTCTTGAAGTGCAGTTCAGCGCCATCCCCGGCATGACCCAGATGACCTCCAGCAGCGCCTTGGGCTCCAGCCTCTTGACCCTGCAGTTCACCCTGGAAAAAAGCATCGACACCGCCGCCCAGGAAGTCCAGGCCGCGATCAACACCGCGTCCGGCAAGCTGCCCAGCGACATGCCGAGCTTGCCTACCTGGAGGAAGGTCAACCCGGCAGACAGCCCGGTGCTGATCCTCAGCGTCAGTTCCAGCAACATGCCCAGCACCGAGCTGAGCGACTACGTGGAAACCCTGCTGGCGCGCCAGATCAGCCAGATCGACGGCGTCGGCCAGATCAACATCACCGGCCAGCAACGCCCGGCGATTCGCGTGCAGGCCTCCCCTGACAAGCTCGCGGCCATTGGCCTGACGCTCGCCGATATACGCCTGGTCATCCAGCAGTCGAGCCTCAACCTGGCCAAGGGCGCGATCTATGGCGAAAACAGCGTGTCCACCCTGTCGACCAACGACCAGCTGTTTCACCCGGAGGAATACGGCCAACTGATCGTTTCCTACAAGAACGGTGCGCCAGTTCAACTGCGCGATATCGCCAACGTCGTCAACGGCTCGGAAAACGCCTACGTACAAGCCTGGTCCGGCGATACGCCTGGGGTGAACCTGGTGATTTCGCGCCAGCCCGGCGCCAACATCGTCGACACCGTCGACCGCATTCAAGCCGAGCTGCCGCGCCTGCAAGGCATGTTGCCGGCCTCGGTGCAGGTCAGCGTGTTGACCGATCGCACCAAGACTATCCGCGCCTCACTGCACGAAGTGGAAATGACCCTGCTGATCGCCATCCTGCTGGTGGTGGCGGTGATGGCGTTGTTCCTGCGTCAACTGTCGGCGACGCTGATTGTGTCTGCGGTGCTGGGTGTCTCGCTGGTGGCCAGTTTCGCCCTGATGTATGTGATGGGGTTCAGCCTGAACAACCTGACTCTAGTGGCCATCGTGATCGCCGTGGGCTTTGTGGTGGACGATGCGATTGTGGTGGTGGAGAACATCCATCGGCACCTGGAGGCAGGCCTGGGCAAGCGCGAAGCAGCGATCAAGGGCTCGGGAGAAATTGGCTTTACCGTGGTATCCATCAGCTTCTCGCTGGTGGCGGCGTTTATTCCGCTGCTGTTCATGGGCGGGGTGGTCGGTCGGTTGTTCAAGGAGTTTGCGTTGACGGCCACCGCGACCATTCTGATTTCAGTGGTGGTTTCGCTGACATTGGCACCGACGCTGGCCGCCTTGTTCATGCGTGCCCCTACCCACCCTGCCCACGCCAAACCCAGCTTCAGCGAACGCCTGCTGGCCGGCTATGCGCGCAACCTGCGCCGTGCCCTCGCGCACCAACGCAGCATGGCCGCGATCTTCGTGGTAACCCTGGCCCTGGCGGTGGTCGGCTATGTGTTCATTCCCAAGGGATTCTTCCCGGTGCAGGACACCGGTTTCGTGCTCGGCACCAGCGAAGCGGCGGCCGATGTGTCGTACAAGGACATGGTCGCCAAGCACAAGGCCCTGGCCGAGATCGTCAAGGCCGACCCGGCGGTGCAGGCGTTTTCCCATTCGGTGGGCGTTACCGGCAGCAACCAGACCATCGCCAACGGCCGCTTCTGGATCGCCTTGAAAGACCGCAGTGAGCGCAATGTGTCCGCCAGCCAGTTCATCGACCGCATCCGCCCGCAACTGGCGAAGGTGCCGGGCATCGTGCTGTACCTGCGCGCCGGTCAGGACATCAACCTGAGCTCCGGCCCCAGCCGCGCCCAGTACCAATATGTGCTCAAGAGCAACGACGGCCCGACGCTGAACACCTGGACCCAACGCCTCACCGAAAAACTGCGCGCCAACCCGGCGTTTCGCGACCTGTCCAACGACCTGCAACTGGGCGGCAGCATCACCCATATCAGCATCGACCGCCAGGCCGCCGCGCGCTTCGGGCTGACCGCCACCGATGTCGACCAGGCGTTGTACGACGCCTTCGGCCAGCGCCAGATCAACGAGTTCCAGACCGAGATCAACCAGTACCAAGTGATACTTGAACTGGACAGCCAACAGCGCGGCAAGGCCGAAAGCCTCGACTATTTTTACCTGCGCTCGCCACTGACCAATGAAATGGTGCCGCTGTCGGCCTTGGCCAAAGTCGACCCGCCCACAGTCGGGCCGTTGTCCATCAGCCATGACGGCATGTTCCCCGCCGCCAACCTGTCATTCAACCTCGCGCCCGGCGTGGCCCTGGGCGACGCAGTGATCATGCTCGACCAGGCCAAGAACGAAATCGGGATGCCGAGCACAATCATCGGCAACTTCCAGGGTGCGGCCCAGGCGTTCCAGAGCTCGCTGGCCAACCAACCCTGGCTGATCCTCGCGGCGCTGGTAGCGGTCTACATTATCCTGGGTGTGCTGTATGAGAGTTTTGTGCACCCACTGACGATCATTTCCACCCTGCCCTCGGCGGGCCTCGGTGCGCTGGTCATGTTGTGGCTGCTGGGCCAGGACTTTTCGATCATGGCCTTGATCGGCCTGGTGCTGCTGATCGGCATCGTGAAGAAAAACGGTATCTTGATGATCGACTTCGCCCTGGAGGCGCAGCGGGTACGCGGGCTGCCGCCCGAAGATGCGATTTATGAAGCCTGCGTCACGCGGTTCCGGCCGATCATCATGACCACCCTTGCCGCGTTGCTCGGCGCCGTGCCGTTGATGCTCGGCGCAGGCCCCGGGGCGGAACTGCGCCAGCCGCTGGGCATCGCGGTGGTCGGTGGCTTGTTGGTGAGCCAGGCGCTGACGCTGTTCACCACGCCGGTCATATACTTGTACCTTGAACGTTTTTTCCACAGGCCCAAACCAGCGCTGGCGCTGGCGACCACACACTGAGGCGGTCATGCGCGTCCTGATTATTGAAGATGAAGAAAAAACCGCAGACTACCTGCACCGCGGCCTGACGGAGCAAGGCTATACCGTCGACGTGGCACGTGAAGGCGTCGAGGGTCTGCACCTGGCGCTGGAGAATGAGTACGCGGTGATCGTGCTCGATGTGATGTTGCCCGGCCTGGACGGCTTTGGCGTATTGCGAGCGTTGCGCGCCCGCAAGCAGACGCCGGTGATCATGCTCACCGCCCGCGAGCGCGTGGAAGACCGTATCCGCGGCCTGCGCGAAGGCGCCGATGATTACCTGGGCAAGCCGTTTTCGTTCCTGGAACTGGTGGCCCGCCTGCAAGCCCTGACCCGCCGCAGCGGCGGCCATGAACCGGTGCAGGTCACCGTCGCCGACCTGTGGATCGACCTGATCAGCCGCAAGGCCAGCCGCAACGGTGTACGCCTGGACCTGACCGCCAAGGAGTTCTCGCTACTCAGCGTATTGGCGCGGCGCCAGGGCGAGATCCTGTCCAAGACTGCAATTGCCGAGATGGTCTGGGACATCAATTTCGACAGCGATGCCAACGTGGTGGAAGTGGCGATCAAACGTCTGCGCGCCAAGCTCGACGGACCGTTCGAACACAAGCTGCTGCACACCATTCGTGGCATGGGCTATGTGCTGGAGAATCGCATGCAGGAAAACCACAGTGGTCGCTAATTCCATCGCCCTGCGCCTGAGTGGCATGTTCACCCTGGTGGCGCTGCTGATCTTTCTGTTGATCGGCGGCGCGCTGTACCAGCAGGTCGACCGTGGCCTGGGGTTGTTGCCAGGTGCCGAGCTGGATGCGCGCTACAGCGTACTGGAGTCGTCGATCAATCGCTTCGGCACGCCGGAGCATTGGGCCAAGATCAGGTCCAAGCTCAAGCTGTTGGGGGAAGAAGACAAGCGCATCCGTTTCTGGGTGGTCAGCAGCGACCCGAGCTACGAATACGGTGAGCCGGATGCGCAGATTCGTGCCTTTGCCGAGGGCGCCACGGGTAAGCGCGACCTGCGCCTGCCGGGTCACGATTATCCCTTCAAGGTGCTGGTCAGCCAGTTTGCAGCCAAGGACCAGCGCCCGGCGCTGCGCTTCATGATTGCCATCGACACGGAGAACTTCCGCGCCACCCAGCATCACTTGCTGGTGGCATTGGTCAGCCTGGCGCTGGTCGGTGTGGTACTGGCGGCACTGTTGGGGTTCTGGGTCGCGCGTATCGGCCTCAAGCCCCTGGGCAAACTCTCGGATGAGGCGCAAAAGCTTGCACCGCCGAAACTCTCCGGGCGCCTGCACCTGTCGCCGCTGCCGCCGGAATTGAGCCAGTTCGTCAATTCGTTCAACGCCACCCTCGACCGTGTCGAGCAGGCGTATTCGCGCCTGGAATCGTTCAACGCCGACGTCGCCCATGAACTGCGTTCGCCGCTCACCAACCTGATCGGCCAGACCCAGGTGGCCCTCACTCGCGGTCGGTCGGCGGAGCAGTATTTCGAGGTGCTGCAATCGAACCTGGAAGAACTGGAACGGCTGCGCTCGATCATCAATGACATGCTGTTCCTCGCCAGCGCCGACCAGGGCAGCAAGGCCACCAAGCTGATCGAAAGCGCCCTGGCCGATGAAGTGGCCACCACCCTCGACTACCTGGACTTCATCCTCGAAGACGCCCAGGTCGAAGTGCGCGTGCACGGCGATGCCGTGGTGCAGATCGAAAAGGCCCACCTGCGTCGCGCACTGATCAACCTGCTGAGCAATGCCGTGCAACACACGGCGCCGGGGCACGTCATCGACGTGCACATTGAAGTGCAGGCACACCAGGTGACGATTGGCGTGACCAACCCCGGCGAGGTCATTGCCAGCGAACACTTGCCACGCCTGTTCGAACGCTTCTATCGGGTGGATGCATCGCGCAGCAACAGCGGGGCCAATCATGGGCTGGGGCTGGCCATCGTCAAGGCGATTGCGTTGATGCATGGGGGGGATGTGTTTGTGCGTAGTGAAGGCGGTGGCAATACGTTTGGTATCACCCTGCCGATCTAAACAACTCGGTCAAAATGTGGGAGCTGGCTTGCCTGCGATAGCATCACCACGGTAGGCCTGGCATACCGAGGTGTCTGCATCGCAGGCAAGCCAGCTCCCACAGAAGATCCCATGGCCCTCACTGTTGCGGTTTGGGCAATAGTTATTATCTTGTTACACTCTGTATCGCACCGCTCGCCTGCGTTACTTTGACGCATCGATGAGCGCGACGGCAAAGGCAGCTGACCACTCACCCGAATTTCCCTCGACTTATTTCCAGGGCTCTACACTGGGAATCTGTCTTAAAGCCGCTGACTTCAGCGGCTTTTTTTTGCCGTGAAAAAAGGCCGGGCACACCCCCACGACACTGGCCGTTCATGATTGACCAAAGGAGCTCCACCGGTGAAGAACTCGCTGACGTTCACCCCGTTATTCCTCGCAATCGCAGCAACGATCATCCCCCTTGCCCACGCGGCAGACGCCCCGCCCGTCGAAGGTTTCGTCGAGGGTTCACACCTCACGATCAACACCCGCAACTACTACATGAACCGCGACCGGCGCGATATTCATACCGATGACAGCAAGGAATGGGGCCAGGGCTTTATCGGCACCTTCGAATCCGGCTACACCCAGGGCACCGTCGGCTTCGGCCTGGACGTCAATGCCATGCTCGGCCTCAAGCTCGACGGCGGTGGTGGTACGGATGGTTCCAGCATCCTTCCGTATGGCAGCGGCAACGGCAAAGCGCCGGGTTCGTTCTCGACGGCTGGCGGCACCTTGAAGCTGCGCGCCTTCGACACCGAACTGAAAGCCGGCGACCTGTTCCTCAACAACCCGGTGATCGCCGGCGGCATGACGCGCATGTTGCCGCAGACTTTCCGTGGCGTGAGCCTGACCAACCACAGCTTTGACGGCTGGATGATCGAAGGTGGCCAGGCCAGTTTTACCAAGCTCTACAACCAGAGCGGCCATCGGCGCATCGGCACCAGCTACGGCACACTGCCCGCCAACACCGACAGCCAGCATCTGGACTGGGCTGGCGTGTCGTTCAGCGGGATCGAGGGGCTGACCAGCAACCTGTACGCCTCCGAACTCAAGGACGTCTGGCACCAGTATTACTACGACGTGGAATACACCTATGCCCTGAACAACCTGGTCAGCCTGACGCCCGGCCTGCACTACTACCATACCCAGGACACCGGCCAATCGCTGCTGGGGGATATCGACAACAACACCTACAGCCTGCATTTCACCGTGGGCGTGGGCAACCACAGCGTCACGGCGACTTATCAGCGGGTCAATGGCAACACGCCGTTCGACTACATCACCCAGGGCGACAGCGTGTACCTGGACAACTCCCAGCAGTACTCGGATTTCAACGGGCCCAACGAGCGCTCCTGGAAGCTCAAGTACGCCTACGACTTCGCCGGCCTCGGCGTGCCCGGCCTGACGTCCGCCGTGTCCTACATCAGCGGCAAGACCGACCTGACCAAGGTCGACCCCAACAGTCGTGGCTACAGCAACTGGTACAGCGCCGATGGCAAGGACGCCAAGCACTGGGAGCGCGATATCGACCTGAAATATGTGGTGCAGGGCGGCAAGGCCAAGGACTTGGCCGTGCGCCTGCAATGGGCGACCAATCGCGGCAGCAATGGCTACTCTGCAGTGGACCGCGATGTGGATGAATACCGTGTGATCGTGGATTACCCGATCAACGTGTTCTGAGTACAGGTGGGAGCGAGCTTGCTCGCGAAAAACGTTAACGATAACGCGTGCTTCCTGAATAAACGCGGCGTCTGTGAGTTTTCGCGAGCAAGCTCGCTCCTACAGCCATATTTAAGAGTTGCTACTACGCTAAGGGCATTCTCAACGCAGAAGTGTGCCCGATGAGTTCAAGCCTTACCCGCCCCAACCGCCGCCCGGAGCGCCTGCTGATCCTGGGCAGTACGCTCACGGTGTTGCTGATCGTGGGGGTCGTCACTGCGCTGCTGATTCGTGAACATGCCAATACCCTGCAGACGGCCAAGCGCACCGCCAATACCATCACTCAATTGATCGACGCGGACGTGCTGCGCAATGTCGAACTTTACGACATGGCCCTCAAAGGCTTGATCAGCGCCACCGAGCGCACCGACCTGCAAGACGTTTCAGAGAGCATCAGGCACTTGGTGCTGTTTGATCGTTCCGCAGCGGCGCCCTACAAGGGCGATATCCTGCTGTTGGACCCGGCCGGCGAGGTGATTGCCGATTCGTCCCTGCTCACGCCAAAGCTGGGTAACTTTGCCGATCGGGACTATTTTCAGGCGCACCGCACCAACCCCGACCTGGGCTTGTATATCAGCCGCCCGTTCATGGCGCGCTGCCAGTGTGCCGACCCCTGGCGCATCGCGTTCAGCCGTCGCGTTTCGTCACCGGATGGGCGTTTCCTGGGAGTGGCGGTCGCGTCCATGCGCCTGTCGTACTTTCATCAGTTGTTCAGCAGCTTGAACATCGGCAGCAACAGCACCATCAACCTGCTCAACCACCAAGGCATCCTGCTGGCGCAAGAGCCTCTGCTGGAAGCAGATATCGTCGACAAGGACCTGAGCCAGCGCCCGAATGTGGCGCGCATGCTGCGCGAACGGGACGGCAGCTTCCAAAGTATCTCCAGTGTCGATCGCCAGGCACGGCTCTACAGTTTTTCGAATGTGGGCAACTTGCCGCTGATCGTGGCGGTGGCCTTGTCCAGCGATGAAATGTTCGCACCCTGGCGGCGTGCGGCGTGGCTGGTCAGCATCGCGACCGGAGTGTTGTGCGTGGGCCTGTTGTGGCTGACTTGGGCACTGTGCATGGAGTTGCGCCGCCGCCATCGGGCTGAACAGGTGCTGTCAGAACTGGCAGCCACCGACGCCCTTACCGGCCTGGCCAACCGTCGCACGCTGGACGAACGCTTGCGGCTGGAATGGGACCGGGCACAACGCTCCACCGAGTCGTTGAGCGTACTGATGATCGATGTGGACCACTTCAAGGCCTTCAACGACCGCCATGGTCACCAGGGCGGCGATGAGGCGTTGCGTGCAGTCGCGCATGTGATCGCCAGCCATATCCGCCGCCCTGCCGACCTGGCGGCGCGTTATGGCGGTGAAGAGTTCGCGGTGGTGCTGCCCAATACCGACGCCAAGGGCGCGTGGGTGATCGCCGAGCATATCCGCAAGGGGGTCCAGCACTTGCCGAGAGTGGCCGGGGATGAGCAACCGATCACTGTGAGCATCGGACTGAGTACCTGGCAGAAGCACAGCCGTATCTCCCTTGAAGACCTGCTGCTCAAGGCTGACCAGGCGTTGTATCAGGCCAAGCACAGCGGCCGTAACCGGATAGTGGATGTTTCAAAAACCTCAAACTGATGAGGTCAGGTGTGGGAGCTGGCTTGCCTGCGATGGCGGTGGGTCAGCTACCTATAAGCTAACTGGCAGGCCGCTATCGCAGGCAAGCCAGCTCCCACATTTGGATCTTCGTCGGGCATAAAAAAAGGCCACCCGAAGGTAGCCTTTCAAAACTAAAGAAAGAGAGTTGTTACTTACACCGCCGCAACGGGACGCATGTAAGAGATCGGTGCGGTGCTGGCATCTTCGAAGGTCACGACTTCCCAAGCGTCTGTCTGCTCAATCAACTTGCGCAGCAGCTGGTTGTTAAGGGCGTGGCCCGACTTGAAGCCTTTGAACTCGCCTATCAGGCTATTGCCCAGCAGGTAGAGGTCACCGATTGCATCGAGGATCTTGTGCTTCACGAATTCGTCTTCATAGCGAAGGCCGTCTTCGTTCAGTACACCATCCGCGTCGACCACAATGGCGTTTTCCACGCTGCCGCCGAGTGCGAGGTTGTGCTTGCGCAGGTACTCGATGTCACTCATGAAACCAAAGGTGCGGGCGCGGCTGACTTCTTTTACGAACGAAGTGCTGGAAAAATCCACGCTTGCACTTTGGGTGCGGTCACGGAATACCGGGTGATCGAAATCGATCTCAAAGCTCACTTTAAAGCCTTCGAACGGGACGAAGGTGGCGCGCTTGTCGCCGTCTTCTACTGTCACTTCCCGCAGAATGCGAATGAACTTCTTGGCTGCGTCCTGTTCTTCCAGGCCGGCAGATTGAATCAAGAATACGAAGGGGCCAGCGCTGCCATCCATGATCGGGACTTCGGACGCGGAGAGCTCGACGTAGGCGTTATCGATGCCCAGGCCAGCCATGGCCGAGAGCAAGTGCTCCACCGTGTCCACTTTGACGTCACCGTTGACCAATGTGGTCGACATAGTGGTTTCGCCAACGTTTTCCGCGCGAGCAGGAATCTGCACCACAGGGTCCAGGTCGGCACGCACAAACACGATGCCGGTGTCGACAGGTGCAGGCTTGAGGGTCAGGTATACCTTCTCCCCGGAGTGCAGACCTACACCTGTGGCACGAATAATATTCTTCAGGGTGCGTTGTTTAATCATGGCTTGGACCGCTTCAGCGCAAATTGCGAACTGGTATCAACAAAGGCTGGCGATAATAGCAGACCAGACCTTTGCTGAACACCAATCACCTTCATAGCCCTGATACATTCCATTAATCGGCCTGACGACGCAGGAATGCCGGGATGTCCAGATAGTCCAGGTCATCTTGCGGATTCGGGCTACGGGACGCCGCAGCACCGGCCTGAGCCTGGTTGCGCATCACGGTCGGACGGTCCAGGTCACGGTAGTTGACCGACGGCAGTTCCTGGCGAGCAGGGGCTGGAGCGGCAGCTGCCTGGCTGGCCTGGCTGGTGTGCAGGGTGTTGTCGATGACCTTCACAGGCTTCTCGATTTTTGCACCCAGGCCGGTAGCAACCACGGTTACATGCAGCTCATCGCGCATGTCCGGATCAATAACGGTACCGACTTTGACCATGGCGTGCTCGGACGCGAAGGCTTCGATGATGCTACCCACGTCGGAGTACTCACCCAGGGACAGGTCAGGACCGGCGGTGATGTTCACCAGGATGCCGCGTGCACCTTGCAGGTTCACGTCTTCGAGCAACGGGTTGCGGATGGCCGCTTCGGTGGCTTCGCGTGCACGGTTCGGACCGCTGGCGCAGCCAGTGCCCATCATCGCCATGCCCATTTCGCTCATCACAGTACGTACGTCGGCAAAGTCGACGTTGATCATGCCTGGGCGCTTGATGATGTCGGAGATACCGCGAACGGCACCGGCCAGTACATCGTCAGCCTTGGCGAAGGCGGACAGCAGGCTGGCATCCTTGCCCAGGATGGTCAGCAATTTCTCGTTGGGGATGGTGATCAACGAGTCGACGCTTTCAGACAGCAGACGGATACCTTCGTCGGCGATCTGCATGCGCTTGCGGCCTTCGAACGGGAACGGACGCGTCACGACAGCAACGGTCAGAATCCCCATTTCCTTGGCCACTTCGGCAATGATCGGGGCCGCACCGGTACCGGTACCGCCGCCCATGCCAGTGGTGATGAACACCATGTTGGTGCCTTGCAGCACTTCGGCAATACGCTCGCGGTCTTCCAGGGCGGCTTGACGGCCGACTTCCGGATTGGCGCCAGCGCCAAGGCCTTTGGTCACCGCGGTGCCCAATTGCAGGATGGTCCGGGCGCCGATGCTTTTGAGCGCCTGGGCATCAGTGTTGGCGCAGATGAACTCAACGCCTTCAATGTTGCTCTTGACCATGTGGTTGACAGCGTTGCCGCCGCCACCGCCGACACCGATTACTTTGATAACCGGGCTAGCGGGGATGTTGTCTACGAGTTCGAACATGTTCCCTCTCCTTTCATTTTCTCTAGTTTTTTCGCCTACTGCTTATTGCGGGTGTTGCGGTGTCGCGGTAAATCTTTAGAAATTGCCTTTTACCCAAGCCTGCAGCCGCTCGAACAATGGCGCTTTCGCCTCGTCGTCGCTGCGGTAGCTGTCACGGATGCTCGGGCCTGACAGGGAAATGCCGTCGGTCTGCTTTTGCAGCCCGTACAACAGCAAGCCCACACCGGTGGAATAAATCGGGTTACGCACCACGTCGCCCAGGCCCTTCACGCCATGGGGCACGCCCAGGCGCACCGGCATGTGGAAGATTTCCTCGGCCAACTCGACCGCGCCTTCCATCTTCGAGGTGCCACCGGTCAGCACGATGCCGGCCGGGATCAAATCTTCGTAGCCGCTGCGGCGCAGCTCAGCCTGGATCAGGGTGAACAGTTCGTCGTAGCGTGGCTCGACCACTTCGGCCAGGGCCTGGCGCGACAGCTCGCGAGGTGGACGATCACCGACGCTTGGCACCTTGATGGTCTCGCCGGCACCGGCCAGCTTGGCCAGGGCGCAGGCGTAGCGGATTTTGATTTCTTCGGCGTACTGGGTCGGTGTGCGCAGCGCCATGGCGATGTCGTTGGTGACCTGGTCGCCGGCAATCGGGATCACGGCGGTGTGACGGATCGCACCCTCGGTGAAGATCGCGATGTCGGTGGTGCCGCCGCCAATGTCCACCAGGCACACGCCCAGTTCTTTTTCGTCGTCGGTCAGGACCGAGTAGGCCGAGGCCAACTGCTCGAGAATGATGTCGTCGATTTCCAGGCCGCAGCGGCGCACGCATTTTTCAATGTTCTGTGCGGCGTTGACGGCGCAGGTCACCACGTGGACCTTGGCTTCCAAGCGAACGCCCGACATGCCCAGGGGCTCGCGCACGCCTTCCTGGTTGTCGATCACGTAGTCCTGCGGCAGGGTGTGCAGCACGCGCTGGTCCGCCGGGATCGCCACGGCCTGGGCAGCGTCGAGGACGCGCTCAAGGTCGGCCGAGCTGACTTCACGGTCGCGGATCGCCACGATGCCGTGGGAGTTCAGGCTGCGGATGTGGTTGCCAGCCACGCCGACGAACGCCGAGTGAATCCGGCAACCGGCCATCAGCTGCGCTTCTTCGATGGCGCGCTGGATCGATTGCACGGTGGACTCGATGTTCACCACCACGCCCTTCTTCAGGCCCCGGGACGGATGCGTGCCAATACCGACGATTTCGATCGCGCCGTCTTCCCCGACCTCGCCCACCAGCGCCACCACCTTGGAGGTGCCGATATCGAGACCGACGATCATTTTGCCGCTTTGCACGTTTGCCATGGGTCCTGCCTCTTCTTAATTCTTCGCGACAGCGGGTTGTGCTGCCGTGGGCGCAGCCGGTGTACGCCAGCCGACGGCCAGGCCGTTGGCGTAACGCAGGTCGACGCTCGCAATGTTCGTAATCTGTTCTTTCAAGGTTTTTTCATAGATGGCAATAAAGCGGCGCATCTTTTCCACCAAGCGGTCGCGTCCCAGCAACAACTCGATGCCCGGGCCGGAACTGCCTGCCCCGGTCGTCAAAAACCAGCTGCCCCGCTCACGCAATTCCAGGCGTGCAATGGAGAAGCCCAGTGGCCGCAGCATCTGGCTCAAGGCCTGGTACTGCTGCATCACTTGCTGCTGCGCCCGCTGCGGCCCGAACAGCTGCGGCAGGTGTTCATAGTTGGCCAGCTCACGCGGAGTGAACGCCTGGCCCTGGTTGTTCAACAGCGCTTCATCGCCCCAACGGGCCACGGGCAGTTGTTCTTCCAGGCGAATCGTGACCTGGTCCGGCCATACTCGGCGAACTTCGGCGTGGGCGATCCACGGCATCTGTTCCAGCTCCGAGCGCATGCCGGCCAGGTCGATGGTAAAGAAGCTCGCCGCCAGGTATGGGCCGATGCGCTGCTGTACCGCTTGCTGGCTGATGTAGCTCAAGTCGCCCTGCACGCTGATCTTGGTGATCGGCCGGTCGGCATACGGCAACAGACGCTGCGCGCCTTCGTACGTGCCAAAGCCCAGCACCACCAGCAGCACCGGCCAGAACAGCGCCTTGATAAAACCAAAGTTGGCTTTTGGCAGGCGCGCCGACATCGGCTCTTTAGCCACCATTCGGCTTGCACCCCGTGGCACCGGCTTGCGGCTCGGTGCTTGTGGGGGCTGATGACGAAGCGATGCGCCGTTCATGTGTTTAGCCTCTTGGCTCAATGCTGTCGGCCAGGATCGCCAGCACTAACTGCTGGAAATCCAGACCGGCGGCACGGGCTGCCATGGGAACCAGGCTGTGGTCGGTCATGCCCGGTGCGGTGTTGACTTCAAGGAACCAGAAATTCCCTTGGTCATCCTGCATCACGTCTGCCCGCGCCCAACCGGCGATACCCAGCGCCTCACAGGCTTTCGCCGTGAGGTCCATCAATTCCTGTTCCTTGGTTGCTTCGAGCCCACACGGGATCCGGTACTGAGTATCGGAAGCCAGGTACTTGGCGTCGTAGTCATAAAAGGTGTGGGGCGTGCCCAAAGCGATGGGCGGCAATACCTGTCCACGCAGGGTGGCGATGGTGTACTCGGGACCGGAAATCCACTGTTCCACCAACACTTGCGAATCGTAGGTACTTGCCGCTTTCCATGCGTCGATCAATTCGGCGGCCGAGTTCACTTTGGCCATGCCGATACTGGAGCCTTCATGGGCTGGTTTGACGATCAAAGGCAGGCCCAGTTCCTTGGCCGCAGAAATACAATCGTCTTCACTGCACAGTACGGCGTGACGTGGGGTCGGAATGCCCAGGCTGTGCCACACCTGCTTGGTGCGCAACTTGTCCATCGCCAAGGCCGACGCGAGGATGCCGCTGCCGGTGTAAGGGATGCCGGCGCATTCGAGCAGGCCCTGCATGCTGCCGTCTTCACCGCCGCGGCCGTGAAGAATGAGAAAGGCACGGTCGATCTTCTCGGCCTGCAGGCGGGCAAGGAAGTCATCGCCCACATCGATACCGAAGGCATTCACGCCAGCACTTTGCAGCGCCTCAAGCACCGCATTGCCGGACTTGAGCGACACTTCGCGCTCGGCGCTCTTGCCGCCGAACAACACGGCCACGCGACCGAAGTCGGCAGGCGCAAGGGTGGAAAACAGGGAGCCGTAATCAGTGGTCATTTCGACTTCCCCTTGGCGGCGGCTGCAAACAGCGGGCTCGCCAGCAATTTGGGCGCAAGGCCACCGATATCACCGGCCCCCTGGCACAGCAGGATGTCACCAGCACGCAACAGCGGCTTGACGATAGGCGCCAGGTCCACGCCACGCTCGATGTAGATCGGGTCCAACTGGCCGCGCTGGCGGATGCTGTTGCACAGCTTGCGGCTGTCAGCGCCCGGGATCGGTTCTTCACCGGCCGGGTAGACTTCCATCAGCAGCAGCACGTTGGCATCGGCCAGTACATTGACGAAATCGTCGTACAGGTCGCGGGTGCGGCTGTAGCGGTGCGGCTGGTACACCATCACCAGCCGGCGCTCCGGCCAACCACCGCGCACGGCCTTGATAACGGCCGCAACTTCGGTCGGGTGGTGCCCGTAGTCGTCCACCAGCATCACGTCACCGCCTTCGACCGGCAGTTGGCCGTAGACCTGGAAGCGACGGCCCACACCGGCAAAGCGCGACAGGCCCTCGACGATGGCTTCATCGCTGACGCCTTCATCGGTGGCAATGCAGATGGTCGCCAAAGAGTTCAGCACGTTGTGATTGCCCGGCATGTTCACCGACACGTCCAGAGGCTCGCGATCGGGGCGCAGCACGGTGAAAAAGGTTTGCATGCCTTCCTGGCGCACATTGATTGCGCGCACGTCGGCGTCTTCGCTGAAGCCGTAGGTCACGGTAGGGCGTTTGACCTGGGGCAGGATTTCACGCACCACCGGGTCGTCCAGGCACACCACCGCCAACCCGTAGAACGGCAGGTTGTGCAGGAAGTCGACGAAGGTTTTCTTCAACTTGTTGAAGTCGCCGTCGTAGGTCGCCATGTGGTCTTCGTCGATGTTGGTGACGACGGCAACCAGCGGTTGCAGGTGCAGGAAGCTCGCGTCACTTTCATCGGCTTCGGCGATCAGGTAGCGACTGGTGCCCAGCTGGGCATTGGTGCCAGCTGCATTCAAGCGGCCACCGATGACGAAGGTCGGGTCCAGGCCACCGGCGGCGAACACCGAGGCGATCAGGCTGGTGGTGGTGGTCTTGCCATGGGTACCGGCCACGGCGATGCCGTGGCGATAGCGCATCAGCTCGGCAAGCATCTCGGCACGCGGTACCACAGGGATACGGCGCTCAAGGGCGGTCGCCACTTCCGGGTTGGACGTGTTCACGGCGCTGGACACCACCAGCACGTCAGCCTCGGCGGCGTTCTCGGCACGGTGGCCGATGAAGATCTGTGCGCCAAAGGACTTCAGGCGCTCGGTGACCGGCGACTCTTTCAAGTCCGAGCCGGACACCTGGTAGCCCAGGTTCAGCAACACTTCGGCAATCCCGCACATGCCCACGCCACCGATACCGACGAAGTGAATACGACGGATGCGGCGCATCTCGGGTTGCGGCATGGCTTTCTGATTCTCAACCATGGGCCACCTCCAGGCAGATATCGACCACGGTGCGGGTTGCGTCAGGTTTGGCCAGGCGGCTTGCGGTGCTCGCCATGCTGTTGAGTCGTTCCGGTTGCATCAAAACCTCGGTCAGGCGTGCGGCCAAATCGGCGGCGCCAGTCGTTCTTTGCGGCAGCAGGAAGGCAGCGCCCTCCCCGGCCAAATATTCGGCGTTGCGGGTCTGGTGATCGTCGATGGCGTGGGGCAAAGGCACCAGCAAGGACGGCAGACCGGCGGCCGCCAGTTCACTGACGGTCAGCGCACCAGCGCGGCAGACCACCAGGTCGGCCCAGCCATAGGCTTGGGCCATGTCTTTGATGAAGGGCTGTACATTGGCCTCTACACCGGCCTCGCGATAACGCGCGGCGGTGACTTCATCGTGGTTCTTGCCGGCCTGGTGGAAGATCTCCGGGCGCACATCCTCAGGAAGTTGCGCAACGGCTTCAGGCAGCAATTTATTCAGTGGCTCGGCACCCAGGCTTCCGCCCAGGATCAGCAGGTGAGCCTTGCGCCCGGCCAGCGCGTCACGCGCAATGGCCATGAACAGTTCGGTACGCACCGGGTTACCGGTGGTGCGAAGCTTGTCGGAGGCGGCGAAGGTTTTCGGAAAGGCTTCACACACCCGCGCGGCCAATGGCACCAGCAGGCGGTTGGCGGTACCGGCGACGGCGTTCTGTTCATGGACGATCACCGGCACGCCCGCGAGTTTCGCCGCAACGCCACCAGGGCCGGTCACATAACCACCAAAGCCAAGCACACACACCGGCTTCAACTCGCGAATGATCTTGCGCGCCTGCATGACCGCCTTGAGCAACACGAACGGCGCCTTGAGCAATGACAACTTGCTCTTGCCGCGCAACCCGGTGACGTTGATCAAATGCAGCGGCAAACCGGCATTGGGCACCAATTCGTTTTCGATGCCACGGGGCGTACCCAGCCAGTGCACGGTATAGCCACGGTTCTGGAATTCACGGGCGCAGGCCAGGGCCGGGAACACATGCCCCCCGGTACCGCCCGCCATGATCAGCACGTTAGCGCCCATGAGTCGGCTCCTCGGCGAAGTCGCTCTCGCTGAACTCCATCTCTTCGCTGCCCAGGTGGGTGCGACTCTCCCACTCGATACGCAGCAACAACCCGAGACAGGCGCAGCAAATCACCAACGAGCTGCCGCCGTAACTGAGGAACGGCAAGGTCAGGCCCTTGGTCGGCAGCAGGCCGACGTTCACGCCGATGTTGATCAGGAACTGGCCGATCCACAGGAAGGCCAACCCATAGGCAACGTAGGCGGCGAAGAACTGCTTGGCCTTCTCGGCCCACAAGCCGATGTACATGGCGCGCACACAGACGAATACAAACAGAGCCACGGTGCACAGCGAGCCCACCACACCCAACTCTTCGGCCAATACCGAGAACACGAAGTCGGTGTGGGCTTCCGGCAGGTAGAACTGCTTCTGCACACTGTTGCCCAGGCCCACACCCAGCCACTCGCCTCGACCGAAGGCAATCAGCGCCTGGGTCAACTGGTAGCCGGAGCCGAACTGGTCGGACCAGGGGTCGGTAAAAGTAATCAGACGCGCCATCCGGTAGGGTTGCGCCTGCACCAGGATGGTCACGGCCGCGACTGCCAGCACCACCATCAAGGTGAAGCGGAACAGCCCGACCCCACCCAGGAACAGCATCGCGGCGGCGGCGCCCATCATCACGACCGTGGCCCCGAAGTCGGGCTCCATCAGCAGCAGGCCAGCCATGGGCAGCAGCACGATGAACGGCTTGAAGAAGCCCATCCAGCTTTCGCGTACTTCTTTCTGACGGCGCACCAGGTAACCGGCGAGGTAGATCACCACGAACACCTTGGCGATTTCCGAAGGCTGCACGTTGAACGCGCCGAAGCCGATCCAGCGCATCGAACCGTTCACCTCGCGGCCAATGCCCGGGACGATCACCATGACCAGCAAGCCGAACGCACCGATCAGCATCAGCCAACCCAGACGCTGCCAGGTGGCAATCGGAATCATCATGGTGACGATGCAGGCGCCCAGGCCGATCACCAGGTACACCAGGTGGCGGATCATCATGTACAGCGTGTTGCCCGACTGCACGGCAGCCACTTCGGAGGACGCCGAAGTGATCATCACCAGGCCCAGGCCGAGCAGCGCCAGGCAACCGGCGAGCATAGGGAAATCAAGGTCAATGCCGCGCCCGGTAATGATCGGCGACGGGTATGGCTTGATGATGTTTCTCAGGTTGAGGCTCATGCCAAAGCCTCCACGGCGCGGGCGAACAGTTGGCCGCGCTCTTCATAGTTCTTGAACATGTCGAAGCTGGCGCACGCGGGCGACAGCAACACCGCATCGCCAGGCTGGGCCAGGGCTTTGCTCTGGGCAATGGCATCATCCAGGGAAGCTGCGCGTACTTGCGGTACAGCGTCACCGAGGGCGGCGGCGATCAGGTCCGAATCGCGGCCCATCAGCACCACGGCGCGGCAATGGGCGGCGACTGGCGCTTTAAGGTCCTTGAAGTCGGCGCCCTTGCCATCACCACCGGCGATCAGCACCAGCTTGCCGTCGATATCGGCACCCAGGCCTTCGATGGCCGCCAGGGCTGCACCGACGTTGGTGGCTTTGGAGTCGTTGTAATAGCTGACGTCATTGAGGTCGCGCACCCACTGGCAGCGATGCTCAAGCCCGGCAAACGTGCGCAGGCTGGCGAGCATGGCGTCGAATGGCAGGCCAACCGCGTGACCGAGTGCCAAGGCCGCCAGGGCATTGGACTGGTTGTGTGCGCCACGGATTTTCAGTTCGCGTACCGGCATCAGGTTCTGGAATTCGAACGCCAGGTACTTCTCGCCGTTCTCTTCACGAATGCCGAAGCCTTTGAAGTCCGGTTTGCCCAAACCGAAGGTCCAGCAGGGCATGCCCTCGCCCATCAGCGGACGGCTCAGGGCATCCTGGCGGTTGACGACAAATTGCCTGGCGCCCCGGAAGATTCGGTGCTTGGCCAGGTGATAAGCCGGCAGGCCGCTGTAGCGGTCCATATGGTCTTCGCTGACGTTCAATACCGTCGCCACTTCAGCGCCCAGGTCGTGGGTGGTTTCCAGCTGGAAGCTCGACAATTCCATCACATACAGCTCGACGTCGTCGCTGAGCAGGTCCAGAGCCGGCACGCCAAGATTGCCGCCGACGGCCACACGCTTGCCCGCCGCCGCTGCCATCTCGCCGACCAGAGTGGTAACGGTGCTTTTGGCGTTGGAACCGCTGATGGCCACGATCGGCGCCTTCGCGTTGCGTGCGAACAGGTCGATATCGCCAGACAGCTTCACGCCACGGGCCGCAGCTGCTTGCAGGGCCGGTGTCGCCAGGGCCAGGCCCGGGCTCACGTAGAGCTCGTCGGCACGACACAGAAACTCGACATCCAGCTCGCCACAACGCACTTCCACGTGCGGGTAGTCACGGCGCAGCGTGACCAGCTCCGGTGGATTTTCCCGCGTATCGGCCACGGCAAACGACGTGCCCCGGTTCGCCAGGAAGCGAACCAGGGACATGCCGCTCTTGCCGAGGCCGACAACGATGCGGAAGTGGTCTGAAGCGATCAAGGACACTCGTTTCTACCTCAGTTTCAGGGTGGCAAGGCCGACCAGTACCAGAATCACGGTGATGATCCAGAAGCGGACAATCACGCGCGGCTCAGGCCAGCCCTTGAGTTCAAAGTGGTGGTGAATCGGCGCCATGCGGAACACACGACGCCCGGTCAACTTGAAGGACGCCACCTGGATGACCACCGACAGGGTTTCCATCACGAACACACCGCCCATGATGAACAGCACGATTTCCTGGCGAACGATCACCGCGATGGTGCCCAAGGCTGCGCCCAGCGCCAGTGCGCCGACGTCGCCCATGAAGACTTGTGCCGGGTAGGTGTTGAACCACAGGAACCCCAGGCCGGCACCGATCAAAGCGCCGCAGAACACGATCAACTCACCGGCGCCCGGCACATAAGGAATCAGCAAGTATTCAGCGAATTTCACGTTACCCGAGAGGTAGCAGAAGATGCCGAGCGCACCGCCCACCATCACCGTCGGCATGATCGCCAGGCCGTCGAGGCCGTCGGTCAGGTTCACCGCGTTGCTGGAGCCGACGATCACGAAGTAGGTCAGCACCACAAAGCCCACACCCAGCGGGATGCTCACATCCTTGAGCATCGGGATGATCAAGGTGGTTTCCACGGCACTCGGCGCGGTGGTGTACAGGAAGATCGCCGCAGCGAGGCCGAACACCGACTGCCAGAAATACTTCCAGCGGCTTGGCAGCCCCTTGGAGTTTTTCTCGATCACTTTGCGATAGTCATCCACCCAGCCGATGGCACCGAACAGCAGGGTCACCAGCAACACAACCCACACGTAGCGGTTATGCAGGTCGGCCCAGAGCAAGGTGCTGACGCCGATGGACGACAGGATCAGCGCACCGCCCATGGTCGGCGTGCCGGACTTGGACAGGTGCGACTGCGGGCCGTCGTTACGAACCGATTGACCAATTTGCAGGTTCTGCAGGGTGCGGATCATCCACGGCCCCAGGAACAGTGACAAAGACAGCGCGGTCAGCACACCCAGGATCCCGCGCAGGGTCAGGTACTGGAAGACCGCGAAGCCTTTGTGGAACTGTTGCAGATACTCAGCCAGCAGCAGCAGCATTAATGTTTCTCCGTACTTGAGCCACACAAGGCTGCGACGACGTTTTCCATCACCGCGCTGCGCGATCCCTTGATCAAAATGGTTGTGTGTTTGTCATGTTCAGCCGCCGTCAACGCCTGGATCAGCTCGGCCTGGCTCGGGAAATGCCGCGCGCCAGGGCCGAAAGCGTTGACCGCATGGGCCATGTTTGTGCCAACGGCGTAGAGCGCGTCCACTTTGCCGGCGGCATAGGCGCCGACTTCACGGTGGCCCTGTTCAGCCCAATCGCCCAATTCGCCGATATCGCCCAGCACCAGCACCTTGCGCCCATCAAAGCCTTTGAGCAGGTCCACAGCGGCATTGATGGAGGACGGGTTGGCGTTGTAAGTGTCATCAATCACGCGCATGCCGTTGCCAGCCAGTTGCGCCACGGTGCGGCCCTTGACCGGCTGCACCGCGCCCAGGCCGGTGGCAATACCGAACAGCGACACGCCCAGGGCATGGGCGGCAGCGGCGGCGGCCAAGGCGTTGGCGACGTTGTGGTTACCCAGCAGGTTCAACTGCACGTGCTCATCACCTTGCGGGGTGTGCAAAGTGAAGGACGGGCAGCCACGGGCATCGACATTGATGTTGGAGGCGTGGAAATCGGCTGCGGCATTCAGCACTGCAAACGTCAGGACCTTGCGACCGGCGGCGCGTACACGCCAAGTCTCGAAGGCCTTGTCATCCAGGTTCAGTACCGCAGTGCCCGAGGCGTCGAGGCCCTCAAGGATTTCGCCCTTGGCTTCGACGATTTTTTCCGGGCCGCCGAACTCACCGACATGGGCGGTACCGGCGTTGTTGATGATCGCCACGTGAGGCTGGGTCAGCGCCACGGTATAGGCGATTTCGCCGATGCGCGAAGCCCCCAGTTCAATCACTGCCGCCGTGTGTTCCGGGGCCAGTTCGAGCAGGGTCAGCGGTGCGCCGAAATCATTGTTCAGGTTGCCACGGGTCGCGAGTACCGGCCCGCGCGTACGCAAGACGCCAGCAAGCAGTTCCTTGACCGTGGTCTTGCCGCTGGAACCGGTAATGGCCGCCACCGGCTTATCAAAAGCAGCACGGTTAAGCGCACCCAATCGGCCCAGGGCCAGGCGGGTGTCGGCTACCAGCAATTGCGGCAAGGCAGAATCGGCCACTTCACGCTGTACCAGGGCACCGACGGCACCTTTGGCGGCAACGTCGTTGAGGTAGTCGTGACCATCGAAACGCGGGCCGGCCAGGGCGACAAACAGCTGCCCCGGCTGGATGTTACGACTGTCGATACTGACGCCGGTGAATGTGCAGTCGCTCGACAGCACACGGGCCGACAGGGCCTGGGCCAGTTCGCTGAACGTCATCGCCTTAAGCATGGGCGACCTCCCAGGCGGTCAGGGCGTGATCCGCCTCGACCAGATCAGAGAAGGCATGGCGCTCACCGTTGATTTCCTGATAGTCCTCGTGGCCTTTACCCGCGAGCACCACTACGTCGTCCGCGCCGGCACTGGCGATCAACTGGGCAATGGCGGCGCCGCGACCAGCCACAAAAGTGACGTTGGAGGCGTCTTTGAAACCGACACGGATGTCGTCGAAAATCTGGCTCGGGTCTTCGCTGCGCGGGTTATCGTCGGTGACGAGTACGCCATCGGCCAAGCGCTCGACAATTTCGGCCATCAACGGGCGCTTGCCGCGATCGCGATCACCGCCGCAACCGAACAGGCAAAGCAGTTTGCCTTTGGCATGTGGGCGCAGGGCTTCGAGGACTTTTTCCAGGGCATCCGGTGTGTGGGCGTAATCGACCACCACCAACGGTTGCGTGCCGCCACCCAGGCGCTGCATGCGACCGGCCGGGCCTTCCAGCTTCGGCAGTACCCGCAGGATTTCATCCAGGGCGTAGTCCAGGCCCAGCAGTGCACCGATAGCGGCGAGCACGTTGCTCAGGTTGAACCGCCCGAGCAAGGTGCTGCGCAAGTGGTGCTCGCCCTGCGGCGTCACCAATGTGGCGCGCACGCCTTCATCATTGAATTGGGCTTCGCGGCAATACAGGTAGGCACTGGCATCTTGCAGGCTATAGCTGATCAGGCGCGCGTCGCTCCCTTCGCCCGCCAGTTGGCGGCCGAATGCGTCGTCGAGGTTGACCACCCGGCACTTCAGGTCATTCCAGGCAAACAGCTTGGCCTTGGCGGCGGCGTACGCCTCCATGGTGCCGTGGTAGTCGAGGTGGTCGCGGGACAGGTTGGTCATCACGGCCACGTCAAAGGCCAGTGCGGTGACACGCCCTTGGTCCAGGCCATGGGAAGACACTTCCATGGCTACCGCCTTGGCGCCGGCCTTTTTCAGATCGGCCAGGGTCGCTTGTACGGCAATCGGGTTTGGCGTGGTGTGCAGGCCGCTTTGCAGCGCGCCATAGAAACCGGTGCCCAGGGTGCCGACGATGCCGCAGTGCTGACCCAGCAGGTCCAAAGCCTGGGCAACCAACTGGGTCACACTGGTCTTGCCGTTGGTGCCAGTCACGCCCACCAGGTTGAGTTGACGGCTCGGGTCACCGTAGAAACGCCCGGCAATGTCGGACAACTGCGCTGCCAGGCCCTTGACCGGAATCAACGGCACATCGGTGATCGGCAGCACGGTGGCGCCTTCCACTTCATAGGCGACCGCAGCCGCACCGCGTTGCAGGGCATCGGCGATATGCGCACGGCCATCGAGCTTGCCGCCAGGTACCGCCAGGAACAGGTCACCGGCGCGTACATTACGGCTATCCAGCGTCAGCTCACGAATAAGCAGATCGTGGCCGGCATGGGCAAAAATCTTGTTCAGGCTAAGAGACATCAGCCGCGCCCTCCATTGGCTTTGACAGCGGCAGCCGGTGGACCAGCGTTGGCTTGTTGCGTTGGCGGCAGGTTGTCCGGCGTGATATTCATCAAGCGCAGGGTGCCGGACATCACTTTGCTGAACACCGGCGCCGAAACCAGGCCACCGAAGTAGCCGGCTTTACTAGGCTCGTCGATGACCACGACGATGGCATAGCGTGGGTCGCTCATCGGGCCGAAGCCGGCGAACAACGAACGGTAGGAGTTTTCGGCATAGCCCTTGGTGCCCACCGAGGTCTTACGCGCCGTACCGGACTTGCCAGCAACGTGGTACGCCGGCACCTGGGCGCGGAATACGCCACGCGGTGCCTCGATCACTTGTTGCAGCATGCCTTGCATAGTCTTGGCGACGTTTTCCGGGATCACTTGGGTGGCTTTTGGCGCTTCGTCGACGTGGATCAGGCTCAGCGGAACCATACGGCCGTTATTGGCCAATACCGAGAACGCGTGGGCCAACTGGATGGCGGTCACCGACAGGCCGTAGCCATAGGAAAGCGTGGCAGTCTCGGCTTTTCTCCACTCGCGGTAGTTCGGCAGGTTACCGACCCGCTCGCCCGGGAAGTCGAGGCCGGTGGGTTGCCCCAGGCCGATCTTTTGCGCCAGGTGATAGATGGTCTCGCCGCCGATATCGAAAGCAACCTTGCTCATGCCGACGTTACTGGAGTTGATCAGGATGCCGGTCAGGTCCAGCACTGGCCCCTCGGTGCGGGACACGTCACGAATGGTGTACTTGCCCAACTGCAAGGTGCCTGGGTAAACCTCGACCTTGTCGCTGGGTTTCCAGCGGCCGGTTTCCAGGGCAGCGCTCATGGAGATGGCTTTCATGGTCGAACCGGGTTCGAACACGTCGATCATCGCGCGGTTACGCATCATCGCCGGCTGCAGGTTGCGGCGGTTGTTCGGGTTGTAGGTGGGCTGGTTGACCATGGCGAGGATCTCGCCAGTCTTCACATCCATGATCACCAGGCTGCCGGCCTTGGCGCCGTTCTCGATGATCGCGTTACGCAGTTCGCGGTTGGCCAGGTATTGCAGGCGCAGGTCAATCGACAACGCCAGAGGCTTGCCGGCCTTGGCGTTCTTGGTGACCTGGACGTCCTTGATCAGTCTGCCGCGCCGATCCTTGATGACCTGACGCTTGCCCGGAACCCCGGCCAGCCATTCGTCATAGGCCAGTTCGACCCCTTCGCGGCCGTGGTCATCGATGTCGGTGAAACCCACCATGTGCGCGGTGGTTTCACCGGCCGGGTAGAAACGCCGAAATTCCTCGATGCCGTAGACGCCGGGAATTTTGAGATCGAGCACTTGCTGGCCTTGCTCAGGGGTAAGCCCACGAACCAGGTAGATGAATTCTTTATTGGCCTGGGCTTCCAGGCGTTCGGTCAAGGCCTTGCGGTCCTGCCCGAGGGCAGCGGCCAGTTCAGGCCACTTGTCCTTGGCAACTTGCAGCTCTTTGGCGTTGGCCCACAGGGTGGTCACCGGGGTACTGACGGCCAGAGGCTCGCCGTTACGGTCGGTGATCAGGCCACGGTGTGCAGGAATCGGGATGTGCCGCAGGCTGCGAGCGTCACCCTGGCCGATCAGGAAGTCGCGGTCGACGACCTGAAGGTCGAAGATGCGCCAGACGATCGCGCCCACCATCAATGCCAGCAAGCCGAGCATCAGGCGAAAGCGCCATGGGTAGAGTGCCCCTTCGAGTTTCATCATGGCGCCACCATGCGAACTTCAGCCGCGCCTGGGATGTGCATCTTCAACTGTTCGGTAGCCAGCACTTCGATACGGCTGTGGGCCGTCCAGGTGCTTTGCTCAAGAATCAACCGGCCCCATTCTGCCTGGGCTTTGTCGCGCACGCTCAATTCCCCGTAAAGGGTATTGAGCAACTGACGGTTCCAGTGGGCGCTGTAGGACACCGCTATCGCGGACACCAGCACGCCGACAAACAGCAGCAACATAAAGAAGCTGCCGCCCGGGAGGGGCTTGGCGAAAAGCTTGCTCACCGCAATTTCTCCGCAACACGCATGACGGCGCTACGGGAACGTGGGTTGGCCTTGAGTTCGGCTTCGGAAGCGAACTGCGCTTTGCCATGGATTTTGATTTTCGGCACGAAGGCTTCGAAACGCACCGGCAGGTTACGCGGCAGGTTATCGGACTCGCCCTTTACCAGACGACGCATGAAGAGTTTGACGATCCTGTCTTCCAGGGAGTGGAAGCTGATCACCACCAGGCGACCGCCCACTTCCAAAGCATCCAGAGCGGCCTCGAGGCCGGCTTCCAGATCGCCCAATTCGTTATTGACGTGAATGCGCAACCCTTGGAATGCGCGGGTGGCCGGGTTCTTGCCCTTTTCCCAGGCAGGGTTGGCGACCTTGAGCACTTCGGCCAGGTCAGCGGTGCGTTCGAACGGCTGGATTTCGCGGCGCTCCACCACGGCACGCGCCATTCGACCGGCGAAGCGCTCTTCACCGTATTCCTTGAACACACGGGCGATTTCTTCTACCGGCGCGGTGGCGATGAATTGTGCGGCACTGACCCCACGAGTGGGGTCCATACGCATATCGAGGGGGCCGTCGTTCATGAAGCTGAAGCCGCGCTCCGGGTCGTCGAGCTGTGGCGAAGACACGCCCAGGTCGAGCAGAACCCCGGCCACCTTGCCCGCCATACCGCGCTCGGCAACTTCGGCACCCAGCTCGGCAAAGCTGCGCTGCACAACGACAAAGCGGCCGTCTTCGGCCGCTAGCGCTTGCCCGGTGGCAATCGCTTGAGGGTCTTTGTCGAACCCGAGGAGTTTGCCGTCGGACCCGAGCTGGCTGAGTATCAACCGGCTATGCCCGCCCCTGCCGAATGTGCCATCGACATAGCAGCCATCGGCACGTACGGCGAGAGCCTCAACGGCTTCGTCAAGCAGTACGGTGATGTGGTTAAAGCCGCTATCAATAGTCACAGGATCAAATCACGCAGTTCATCAGGCATGGCGCCCGGTTGTTGAATAGCAGCCAGGTCCGCTGCAGACACAGCATCCCAGGCATCTTCGTCCCACAATTGGAACTTGTTCAGTTGGCCTACCAGCATTGCGCGCTTGTCGAGCCTGGCGTACTCGCGCAGTCGCGGCGGCACCAGGAAACGACCGCTGCCATCGAGCTCAAGGTCGACGGCATTACCGATCAGCAAACGCTGGAGGCGGCGGTTTTCTTCACGCAATGAAGGCAGCGCGCGCAACTTGGTTTCAATCAACTCCCACTCATCGAGAGGGTAAACACATAAACAGGGGTCAACGGCGTCAATCGTGATGATTAACTGCCCTGAACTTCGCGAAATGAGCTCGTCACGATACCGGCTCGGCATGGCGAGACGGCCTTTTGCATCGAGACTGATAGCGTTAGCTCCGCGAAACACAGATGCGTTTCTCCAAATTTTAGCGTTTTACGTTCAAAAAACCCACTTTTTGCCACTTTCCGCCACTTGCGCACACTATAGGAATGCGCCCACCACACCGTCAAGGCGCGTATTCAAGGAAAAGCCTTACAGAACGGAGATTTAGGAGTGCAAAAGGAGGAGAAACGAGAGTTTGGCGATGTTTTTGACTCAACAACGGCAAATAGCTCAGAGAGCTAGAGGCTAAAGTTAAAGTAATTTATTAAGAGTAAGATTTTTTTGGTATTACGAAGATGCATCTGCCAATGATTTGGCAGGGAGGGATTCTTGCGTTACTACCGGGTTTGCGCACGAGATTCGAACGCAAGGAAAAAAGGTGGAGAGTCGATCTGTAAGCCGGGTTCTGTCTTGAACAGTCATTCGTCTACGATGGCCATCACTGGACATCTTTAGCAACCTACCCGGTCCCAGCGCGGGCCACGCCTTGGGACCCTATTTGGTCTTGCTCCAAGTGGGGTTTACCTAGCCACGAACTGTTGCCAGTCGTGCGGTGCGCTCTTACCGCACCTTTTCACCCTTACCGGCACCGAAGTGCTTAGGCGGTTATTTTCTGTGGCACTTTCCGTAGGCTCACGCCTCCCAGGCATTACCTGGCACTTCGCCCTATGGAGCCCGGACTTTCCTCCCCCCCCTAATTTTCATAGAGGGCAGCGACTGTCCAATCGACTCTCCGCCGCGCAGGTTAACGGCACGGCGGCTTGAGGACAAGTATTAAAAGTGCGGCATTGCCATCACGTTCAGACGAAATACAGATTTGCCCCTGGAACTATTCGGCCTTCTGCTTATCGAGCGCGACCTGATACAACACATTCTTGCGCACGCCGGTAATTTCCGCTGCCAGGGCGGCGGCGCGCTTGAGTGGCATTTCCTTGAGCAACAAATCGAGGACGCGCATGGCCTCGCTGCCCACCGCATCTTCATTCTCCGGCGCGGTCCAGCCTGCTACCAGCACCACGCATTCACCACGTTGTTGATTGCTGTCGCCCTCGACAAACGCTCGCAGCTCCTCCAGCGGCAACCCCTTGAGGGTTTCGAAGGTCTTGGTCAACTCTCGGGCCAGCAAGGCCAGGCGCTCACCGCCGAACACCAGCTCCATGTCTTGCAGGCATTCAAGGATACGATGCGGAGCCTCATAGAAGATCAAGGTGCGCGGTTCTTCTTTAAGTGCCTGCAGACGCGCCCGACGCCCTACAGCCTTGGCGGGCAGGAAGCCTTCGAAGATAAAGCGGTCCGAGGGCAACCCGGCGGCCGATAATGCAGCAATCAGCGCGCAGGCTCCCGGAACAGGCACTACATTGATACCTGCGGCACGGGCCTGGCGGACCAAGTGGTAACCAGGATCGGAAATCAGGGGCGTGCCCGCGTCGGAAATCAGCGCGACGTCATCACCCGCCAAAAGACGTGTGATAAAGCGGCTACCCTCTTCACGTTCGTTGTGTTCGTGGCAGGCCGCTAATGGCGTGCTGATACCAAAATGCTGCATCAACCGTTGGGAGTGCCGCGTGTCTTCTGCCGCGATCAATTTCACCTCGCGCAACACTTTCAGCGCCCGGGCACTGATGTCGTCCAGGTTGCCAATGGGCGTCGCCACCACAAAAAGCGAGCCAGCAGTGGAATTCAAAAGACCTGGAGCAGTCAAAGCGCACACCTCGATGGTTGGCAAAAGCCACATTGTAGCGCGTAGACGCCTTGAAAATATGCCATCACGGCCGATGCCGTTTCAGCCACCATTAGCTAAACACAACATTTGCACGACCTAAATCCACGGTTTAACGCCATGAACATCGCGCCTGGGCCAGTGCTTGGGTACACTTCCACGCTAATTTGATCGGTATCAGGAACACTTACATGATCGCTTGCCTGCGGCTGCTCTCCGCCCTCTGCCTCGCTGCCTTGCTGGCTGCTTGCGCCAGTTCGCCCTCCTCCAGTCTTGGCGAACTGCCACGCACGCCCGATGCCAGTATCGAGCAACTGCTCGAACAGGCGACGAACGCCAAGACGCCAGAAAAAGCCGCGTTGCTGCGCCTGAGCGCGGCGGACCTGGCTTACCAGCAGAACAACCCCGGCCGCTCCTCGCAGATCCTTGCGCAAGTGCCCCTGGACGCCCTGAAGCCAGCCGCGCAAGTATTTGCCAGCACCCTGGCCGCAGAACTGGCCATGGGGCGCAACCAGCCCAAGGCGGCTTTGGCAGCGCTGAACCACCCCAGCCTGCAAAGCCTGAAGGAACTGCCGACCGACCAGCAGATCCGCACCGGTACCGTACATGCACGTGCCTATGAAGCCGATGGGCAGACCCTCGCCGCCGCTCGCGAGCGGGTGTCCATGGCGCCCCTGCTGACGGGTGAGGCTGCCAACAGCAACCACGAGGCCATCTGGGTATTGATTGCCGCGTTGCCAGCCGAACAGCTGCAAGCCACTGGCAACCCGACACTCGATGGCTGGATCACCCTGGCCCAGGCGGTCAAGGGCGCCGGTACGCTGGAGCAACAACAAGCCGCCATCGACACCTGGCGCGCACAGAACCCGGGCCACCCGGCTGCAGTGCAACTGCCAGCGCCGCTGACCAAGCTCAAGGAACTGGCCAGCCAGCCCCTGAACAAGATCGCCCTGCTGCTGCCGCAGGAAGGGCCGCTGGCGGCTGTGGGCAAAGCGCTGCGCGAAGGCTTCATGGCGGCTCACTACCAGGCTGAACAAGCCGGGCAGAAGCCACCGGTCATCGAGTTCTATGACAGCTCGCGCCTGGGCTCCCTCGACGACTTCTACGCCAAGGCCCAGGCCGCTGGCGTGCAACTGGTGGTCGGCCCGCTGGAAAAACCGCTGGTCAAGCAACTCAGCGCACGCCCGCAGCTGCCGATCACCACCCTCGCCCTGAACTACAGCGAGACCGATCAAGGCCCGGCGCAGTTGTTCCAGTTCGGCCTGGCCGCTGAAGACGAAGCCCGCGAAGTGTCGCGCCGTGCACGTGCCGACGGCCTGCACCGTGCCGCCGCCATGGTGCCCCGTGGCGAATGGGGCGAGCGCGTCTACAAAGCGTTCCGCCAGGATTGGGAAGCCAATGGCGGCACTGTCATGGGCGTTGAATATGTCGATCAGCCTGTTGCCCTGGCCCAGCAGATCGCCGATCTGTTCCAACTGCGCAAGAGCGAAGGCCGCGCCAAGAGCCTGCAAAGCACAGTAGGCACCGACGTAGCCGCCCAGCCTTCGCGTCGCCAGGACATCGAGTTCATCTTCCTGGCTGTCACGCCACAACTGGCCCAGCAGATCAAGCCGACCCTGAACTTCCAATACGCCGGCGATGTGCCGGTGTACGCAACCTCCCACGTGTTCAGTGCCAGCGGTGACCGTAACCAGTACCTGGACATGACCAACGTGATGTTCTGCGAAACCCCCTGGTTGCTCAACACCACCGACCCACTGCGCAACCAGGTTGCGGCGCAATGGCCGCAAGCCAATGGCAGCCTGGGCCGCCTCTACGCAATGGGCGTCGATGCCTACCGCCTGGCACCACGCCTGGGCCAGCTCAAGGCACTGCCTGACACCCGTGTCGACGGCCTCTCGGGCAACCTGGGCATCAGCGCCAACCAGCGCGTGGACCGCCAGATGCCGTGGGCGAAGTTCGTCGGCGGCGAAATACAGCGCCTGCCCGATACCCCACGCTGATGCCCCAGCGGTCCAGCGCACAAAGCGGCAAGGATGCCGAACTGCATGCGCTCGATTACCTGCAACAACAGGGTCTGCGCCTTCTGGCGCAGAACTGGTTATGTAAACGCGGCGAGCTTGATCTGGTCATGCTTGACGGCGATACAGTAGTATTCGTCGAAGTCCGCTACAGAAAACACGCACAATGGGGTGGCGCGCTCGCCAGTATCGACGAGCGCAAGCGTCAAAAGCTGATACTCGCTGCGCAGTTTTTCCTGCAAAAAGAGCATCACTGGGCTGACCGCCCCTGCCGTTTCGATGTGGTTGCCATGGAAAGCACCCCGTCAGGCACAGCTGATCTGACCTGGCTTAAAAATGCCTTCGACAGCTGATTCGCCGGGCACCCTCACCACTCACTTTTGCTCTTTGCATTGCGGGCTGCACATTACCTGTGCCAAACAGCCGCGCTACTTAAGGTCACACAGATGGACATGCAATCCCGAATTCGCCAGCTTTTCCAGGCCAGCATCGACACCAAGCAACAGGCGATGGACGTACTTGCACCGCACATCGAGCAAGCCAGTCAGGTCATGGTCAATGCCTTGCTCAACGAAGGCAAAATGCTTTCGTGCGGCAACGGTGGTTCGGCCGGCGATGCCCAGCATTTTTCCTCCGAGCTGCTCAACCGTTTCGAACGCGAGCGCCCGAGCCTGCCGGCCATTGCATTGACCACCGACTCGTCGACGATCACTTCGATCGCCAACGACTACAGCTACAACGAAATCTTCTCCAAGCAGATCCGCGCCCTAGGCCAGCCGGGCGATGTATTGCTGGCGATTTCCACTAGCGGCAACTCGGCGAATATTATTCAAGCGATCCAGGCCGCACATGATCGCGAAATGATTGTCGTAGCCTTGACCGGTCGCGACGGCGGCGGCATGGCTTCGCTGCTGCTGCCCGAGGACGTGGAGATTCGCGTCCCGGCCAATGTCACTGCACGTATCCAAGAAGTTCATCTGCTGGCGATCCACTGCCTGTGCGATCTGATCGACAGCCAACTGTTCGGGAGTGAAGAATGACCGTTAATCGCCTCAGTCTTTTGGCCATTACGCTGTGCGTCGCCATCAGCGGCTGCAGCTCGGCTATCACCGCTACACGGGACACCCCTATTCAGGACGACCGGGGCACACGCACCTTCGGCAGCACCATTGATGATTCGCTGATCGAAACCAAGGTCAAGGTCAACGTCGCCAAGGCTGCTACCGACCTGGGCAACGGTGCCTCGCGCATCGTGGTGACCAGCTTCAACGGCGTGGTCCTGCTGGCAGGCCAAACACCCCGCGCCGATCTCAAGGCCCAGGCCGAGCAAGCCGCTGCCGGCGTGCAACGCGTCAAGAAGGTCCACAACGAACTGCAGGTCATGGACCCGATCACTCTGCTGGCCATCAGCAACGATGCCTTGCTGACCACCAAGATCAAGGCCCAGATGCTGACCGACAGTGCAGTGCCAGGCTCGCGAATCAAGATCGTCACCGATAACGGCATCGTCTACATGATGGGCCTGCTGACCCAGGCAGAAGCCACCCGCGCCGCCAACCTGGTGCAAGGCGTGTCGGGCGTACAGAAGATCGTCAAGGTATTCGAATACATCGACTGATGTAGATCGAAGCTGCCTGATCGTTCCCACGCTCTGCGTGGGAACGCATCCCGTGACGCTCCGCGTCACCGCACAAGCTTCAGCTTTTGCGCCAAGAATGGGACGCGGAGCGTCCGAGCGGGCATTCCCACGCAGAGCGTGGGAACGATCAAAAAAGGGCGCCGTGCATTGACTGCACGGCGCCCTTTTTAGTGCCCAGGGTTTACTGGTATTGCTGCTACGGATTGCCCTGGAACTGGTTGTTCTGCTGTGGTGCCTGCTGCTGACCAGGCTGGCCGTATTGCTGGCCAGGGATCGGGCCGAGGTTGACTTCGACGCGACGGTTCTGGGCACGGCCATTCACGTCGGCGTTGCTGGCAATGATCGTTCCCACGCTCTGCGTGGGAACGCATCCCGTGACGCTCCGCGTCACCGCACAAGCCTCGACTTTTGCGCCATCAGTGGGACGCGGAGCGTCCGAGCGGGCATTCCCACGCAGAGCGTGGGAACGATCAAAAAAGGGCGCCGTGCATTGACTGCACGGCGCCCTTTTTAGTGCCCAGGGTTTACTGGTATTGCTGGTACGGATTGCCCTGGAACTGGTTGTTCTGCTGTGGCGCCTGCTGCTGACCAGGCTGGCCGTATTGCTGGCCAGGGATCGGGCCGAGGTTGACTTCGACGCGACGGTTCTGCGCACGGCCATTCACGTCGGCGTTGCTGGCAATCGGGTTATCCGGACCGGCACCGCGTGCGCTCAGGTTGGCACCATTGACGCCTTGGGAGGTCAGGTAGTTGGCCACGCTCTGCGCACGGCGCTGGGACAGGTCCATATTCAGTTGGCGGCTACCGGTGCTGTCGGTGTAGCCAACGATCTGGATGGTGTTCTGGTTGAACTGCTTGAGAGAGTTGGCCAGGTTGTTCAGCGGCTGGTAGAAGCTGCTGGAGATCGCGTCCGAGTTGGTGGCGAAGGTAATGTTGCCCGGCATGATCAGCTTGATCTGGTCACCCTGGCGCTGCACCTCAACCCCGGTGTTCGCCATGCTTTCACGCAGTTTTTTCTCTTGCTGGTCGGCGTAGTAGCCATAGCCCGCCGCACCGGCACCCGCAACGACTGCGCCAATCAGCGCGCCCTTGCCACGGTTGTTATGGTCGATGGCCGCACCGGCCAATGCACCAGCCAGTGCACCGAGGCCGCCGTACTTGGCGGTTTTGCTCATGCCGCTTTCGGAACCATTGCTGGCCTGTCCCTGGCTGCCGTCATAAGGGTTAGGTGAAGCGCAGCCAGACAACAGGGCTACGGCGGTAGCGACAACAAGCAGACGACGCGGAGTGAACATGAAGGAAGCTCCTACTTTTGCATTCTGTGATGCAGAGGACATTGGCAATGGACCTGTGCCGAGTTTGGAACGCGACAAACGGCAAAAATTCCGTGGAGGGTGCGTAAAGCATAGCTGTGTTTGGCTCGGGCCTGTGTCTGTGTGTCTGTACCGCTTTGTATCAGAGCCGACAACCCATCACGCACGCACGAAAGGATTCTCCCGCATCTCATCGCCCAGCAACGTATCCGGCCCATGCCCAGTGACCACCGTCGCGCCCTCGTCCAGCGTATACAAGCGCTGCTTGATCGACCGCACGATCGTCGCCTGGTCGCCGCCCCATAAGTCCGTGCGCCCTACGCCGCGACGAAACAAGGTATCGCCGGCGATCAACAGCTTGGCGTCGGCGAACCAGAAACTCATCGAGCCCGGCGTATGCCCTGGGGTGTGCAAGGCTACGCCACAGCCGCAGGCCAGTTCTTCGTCATGCTCCAGCCAGCGATCCGGCGACGGTACCGGGACGTAGGGCACGCGAAACATCTGGCATTGCATTTCCAGGTTGTCCCATAGAAATTGATCATCTTTGTGCAGATGCAGCGTGGCGCCGGTCTTTTCTTTCAATTGGCCGGAGGCGAGGAAATGATCGAGGTGAGCATGGGTGTGGATAATGCTCACCACCTTCAGTCCCAGCGCATCAAGGCGCGCCAGGATCAACTCGTGATTGCCACCGGGGTCGACCACGATGGCTTTTTTAGTGATCGGGTCGCCAATGATGGTGCAGTTGCACTGCAACGGGCCGACGGGAAAGGTTTCGCGAATCAACGGTTGTTTTTCAATAGTCATGGGTGTCCTGCAAGCTCTCTGGCGCGTTCCAAGTGCAGTATGGTGTAGCTTGGCCCTGCTCTGGAAGGAGTCGATTACGCGGTCCATCCGCTGCTAAGCTACGCAAGCGCCATTGAAATCCCCTGCTGCAGTCAGTCGCATTTGGAGCAACACCCATGGCGAATCAACAGATCATCTGCGAACACTGCGACTGCGTGTACGAGAAAGTCACGCTCGCCAAACATCAAAAAGCCCTGTGTGTGCGTTGTTCTGGCGTGCTGCAGCGCTATAACGGCCTGTCGGTGCAGCAACGCCTCGCCCTGACGGTGACCGCCGCAGTGCTGTGGACCTTTGCGAACTTTTATCCGGTGATGAGCATCAGCCTGCAGGGCTTGAAAAACAGCGCGACGCTCTGGGATTCAGTCGTTGCATTGAGCCTGGGGCCGATTACGTTCATTGCTTTGGTCGCGGCGATTTCCATCATTATCGCGCCGGTGTTTCAGCTGCTGTTGCTGATCTGGGTGCTGAGTTTCGCGTTGGCCGGCAAGCGCTCGCCGGCATTCAAGCTGTGCATGCGCTGGCTCGAAGCACTCCGGCCCTGGAGCATGCTGGAGGTGTGCCTGCTGGGCGCGATGGTCGCGGTCTTCAAGCTGGCCGGCATGCTGGATGTGATCCCTGGCACCGGCCTGTTCGCCTTGGCCGCCCTGAGCCTGTTGCTGATCCGCATTGCCGGGCGCGATGTACGCGACCTGTGGGACACCGTATGAATTCACCGCCCACCGCCCGCGAGCTGAACCTGTGCCTGTGCCATACCTGCGGCCAGCCCTGCGACATGCGCCGTGAGCCCACCGAGTGCGATCGCTGTGGCGCCGCACTGCATCGGCGCAAGGTGCAGTCCCTGACCCGAACCTGGGCCTACATGCTCACCGCCCTCGCCTTTTATGTCCCGGCCAACTTACTGCCGGTGATGAACACCACCATGCTCGGCTCGGGCGCAGACAGCACCATCATGAGTGGCGTGCTGGAGTTCTGGCAGCATGGCGCCTGGGACATTGCGCTGATCATTTTCATCGCCAGCATTGCCGTGCCGGGTATCAAGTTCCTGTCGCTGGGGCTGCTGCTGGTCACCGTGCAGCGTAATAGCCAGTGGGCGCGCAAGGAGCGTTCAAAGCTGTTTCGGTTTATCGAACTGATCGGCTACTGGTCGATGCTCGATGTCATCGTGGTTGCCCTGGTGGCCGCGCTGGTGAAGTTTCAAGCCCTGGGCACGATCGAACCGCGCCTGGGCATTCTGTTTTTTGGCCTGGTGGTCGTGTTTACGATGCTGGCGGCCATGAGTTTTGATCCCCGGCTAATCTGGGAAAATCCACATAACGAGGAGACCTCGGATGAGCTCATCCAAGGCTGACACCCCTGCGGGGCAACCCGTGATCAAGACGCGTCGTTTCAGTGTCTCGCTGGTCTGGATCGTGCCGATTGTCGCCGTACTGGTGGGGATCTCGCTGGTGATTCACAGCGTCATGCAACAAGGGCCGACCATCGTCCTCAACTTCAAGACCGGCAGCGGGCTGGTTGCCAACAAAACCGAGGTCAAATACCGCAACGTGGTGATCGGCCAGGTAACCGCCGTGGCCCTGAGTGATGACCAGAAAAGCGTCAATGCCACCGTCGAGCTGGTCAAACAGGCCGAAAGTTTCACCCGCGAAGATTCAAAATTCTGGGTGGTGCGCCCGCGCATCGGCGCAGGCGGCGTGTCGGGCATCGACACGTTGTTGTCCGGCGACTACATCGGCGCAGACATTGGCCAGTCCGAGACTCGCGCCAAACACTTCACCGGCTTGGAAAACCCGCCGCCCATCACCTACGGCGAGCCGGGCAAGCGCTTCACCCTGCACACCCAGGCCTTGGGCTCCCTGGATATCGGCTCCCCCGTCTATTACCGCAAGATCCCGGTGGGCCAGGTAGTGGCCTATGAGCTGGACAACGAGGGCAAGGGCGTGAATGTCGAAATCTTTGTGCATGCGCCCAATGATGTGTACATCACTGAGAACACGCGTTTCTGGAATGCCAGCGGCGTCGACTTGAGCGTCGGTGCCAATGGCTTCGCGCTGAAAACCGAATCCTTGTCCTCCATGTTGATGGGCGGGATCGCCTTCCAGGCGCCGCCCTACAACCCCAATGACAAACCGGCCGAAGAAAGTCGCAGCTTTGAATTGTTCGAAGACCAGCAAAGCGCCCTCGCCCCGCCCAACGGCAAGGGGCAATACATGGTTCTGCGCTTCGATCAGGCCCTGCGTGGGCTGAAAGTCGACGCGCCGGTGGAGTTCCTCGGCGTCGAGTTCGGCAGGGTTGTATCGATCAACCTGGATTTCGATGCGAAGAAACGCACCTTCCCGGTCAATGTCGGCATCGTGATCTACCCGCAACTGCTCGGCGAGGCCCACACCAAGTTGCTCAAGGCCATGAACAATAACCCTGACGATGAGGCAGCCGGCGTACGCCTGATCGGCACCTTCATCGAAAACGGCCTGCGCGCCCAGGCCCGCAGCGGTAACTTGCTGACCGGCCAGCTGTACATCGCCCTGGACTTCTACCCCAAGGCCGAGAAAGTCGCGTTCGACCCGAACCAGCGCCCCGTGGGCATCCCCACGATCCCGGGCAACCTGGAACAACTGCAAGAGAAGTTCGAAGGCATCGTCAACAAGATCAGCCAACTGCCTGTCGAGCGCATTGCCGGCAACCTCGACGCCAGCCTGGTCGAACTGCGCAAGGGCCTGGCGCAATTCAACGCTAAGACGCTGCCGGGTGTGCAGACGACCTTGGCCGACGTGAGCAAGACCCTGCAATCGGCCAGTTCAACCCTGGCCGAAGACTCGCCGCAGCGTGAACAACTGACGCAGACCCTCGACGAGTTGGGGCGCATGTCGCGCTCCCTGCGCGAGCTTTCGGATTACCTGGGCCGGCATCCGGAGTCGCTGATTCGCGGCCGCCCCGATAACGCCGCACCGACGGACCTGCAAGGGCCACCCCGCAAATGACCATTGGAGCCGCCATGACATTGCCGTTGAAGATCACGTTGCTGAGCACCCTGCTGCTGCTCGGTGCCTGCCGCAGTGAACCCATCGCTTTTCATACCCTGACCCCGGCGCACTTGAGCCCGAGTACGCGAGCAGAGGCCGGCGGTGTGCGCATTGAGAGCATCAGCGTGCCGCCTCAGGTCGACCGCGCGCAGATCGTGATCCGCCAGGGCGACAGCGGCCTGGCGATTCTTGAAACCCAGTGGTGGGCCGCCACCCTCGCCGATGAACTGAGGAGCGCCTTGGTGGATCAATTAGCCAACAGCAATGCCCGGCAAGCCGTGGCTTTGCGCGTAGACGTGCAGCGGTTTGACTCGGTACCGGGGCAGTACGCATTGCTCGATGTGCGCTGGCGCGTGAGGCAAGTCAATGGCGATCGCCCGGCCTTGACCTGCCGCACCACCTTGCAATCACCTGCCGGGCCGAGCATCGACGAGTTGGTGGTGGCGCATCAGAACAACCTCAAGCGTTTCGCGGCGCTGATCAATCAGACCGTCGACACCTCACTCAAAGGCTGCCCGACCACGCCATAAACCCAGGGCTCAGGCCAACAACCCCATGGCCTTGGCCCGCGCCACCGCCTGGGTACGACGCTCCACGCCGAGCTTGCTGTTGATATGGCTGGCGTGGGTCTTCACCGTGTGCAGGGAGATGAACAGCTGGTTGCTGATTTCCTGGTTTGAACAGCCTTGGGCAATCAGTTGCAGCACCGCCAGCTCTCGAGTGCTGAGGGTTTCCTGTTGAGGTGTGGCTTCAACTGCGCTGGCTTGGGGCAGCAACTCCAGCAAGCTCTGATTGAGCAGCCCATGGGAATCCTTGCCCAACTGATCGCGTATCCACTGCGGATAACCCTCCAACAACCGTTGAAACGGCTGCAACGCACCGCCCGAACCGGCTTCCAGGGCACGGGCGAATACCGGCCGGGCCTTGGCTTCCAGGCCATTATCCAGAAGTAACTGCACCTGCTGGACCAGCGCCATCAGGGCAATCATCTGGCGCCCACTGTCATGGGCATGTTGGGCCAACGCTTCCAGGCGTTGCAGCGCGCTGTCGGGCTGATGGCGCGTGGCATCGAGCGCAGCTTGTTGCAGCTCGATATGTTGCGGCAGGTGCGGATGAAACTCGGGGGCCGCCGCGGCGTGCTCGCCGTTGTAGGTCTGCCCCAGGCGGGCCAGCCAGGCGTCGGCCAGGTCAGTGCGCCCCTGGGCCAGCCACAACTCGCATTTGATCAGGGTGATCATCGCCAGGTAATAGATCGGCGGCACATCCCAGATGTGCATCAAGCGCTCGGCCTCGGCCAGTTCGGCAAAAGCATTGGCAAACTCCCTACGCCGCCCTTCGAAGCTGGCGATGACGCAGTGCCCGATCAGCACGCTGATATCGCGGCAGGCACGGGCCTCGGCCAGGCCGGCGCGCAAACGCGCCAGGCCGGCCTCGGGCTGGTAACGCACCAGCAGCAGGTAGCCTTCGTACAGCGACAGGCGCGCGCGCACGGCATATAGGCGTTGGGAGGCGAGCCCATGCAAGCGCTCCAGGCCCTGACGGACTTCATCCAGGGAACGCAGGATCTCCCCCCGCGCCTGCAGTACCCGGGCCCGGTCGTAATGGGCCAAGGCTTCAAACAAGGGGTTACCGACGCGCTGCGCCAGTTCCAACGATTCGCGGTTCAGGCCACGGGCGCGCCACAGGTCGGCATCGACGATCGCCAGGTTGGACAGGGTCGAAAGGCACATCAGGCGCTGGCCGTAACGCTTTTGCGGCAGGCTTTCCAACGCCTCTTGGCAATAGCGCTGGGTCAGCTCACGGTCCCCACGCCCACGGGCAATAATCCCGCTCAGCGCCAACCACTGGGCCAACATGGATTTTTGCGCGGTGGCCGACGGGGCAGGCAGGAAGCGGCTGAGGTAACTGGACAGCTCCTGTGCCGCATCCAATTGGCACGCCAGCCCCAACGCCCAGCTATACAGCACGATCAAACGTGGCGTGCTGATCAGCAGGCTGTCGGGCAAATCCATCTTCCAACGCAACAGCATGCCCACATTCTGCTCTGCCAGCAGTTGCTCTTCGGACAGGTTCTGCACCAGGTTCGCCGCCACATCCAGATGCCCGGCCCGCAGCGCCTGCTCCACCGCCTCGTCGATCAAGCCCTGGGCGTTAAACCAGCGACAGGCGCGCAAGTGCAAACTGGCCGGCGGCAAGGTGGCGCTTTTCTCGCGGCGGGTGCGCAGCAGGTCGGAGAACAAGTGGTGGTAGCGGTACCAATGGCCCTGCTCATCCAACGGCACCAGGAACACTTGATGAGCCTGCAAATAGCGCAGGATTTCTGCGCTGTCATGGGCCTCGCGGACGGCGTCGCATAGTTCGCTGCAAAAGCGCTCCTGAGGTGCGGTGTCGTACAGGAACGCTTGCACCTCCGCAGGCAGGCAGTCGATGACTTCTTCGAGCAGGTAATCGCGAATCAGACCCTCGCCACCGTGCAGGCTTTGCGGCAAGGCGCTCTCACTGCCGGCTTCGGAGGCCGCCAACAGCCAAAAGCGCAGGCCGGCGACCCAGCCCTCGCTACGGCGAATCAGGTTTTCCAACGCCTCGCCGCGCAATGCATTGCCGTGTCCATCCAGCACCGCCAGGGACTCGTCATGGGTCAGGCGCAGGTCTTGCTCATGCAGTTCCAACAGGTGCCGCGACAGGCGCAGGCGTGCCAAGTGCCAGTCCGGACGCTGCCGGCTGGTGACCAGCACCACTAGGCCATCAGGCAAATGATTGAGAAAAAACTGCAGGCAGCGATCCAGCACCGGGCCTTGGGCCAGGTGATAGTCATCCAGCACCAGCAATAACGGCGAACGTGCAGACAGGTGCACTGCCAGTTCGTCGAGCAGGCCATCGAGCCATTCTTCGAAGGCAAAGGGTTGGTGACGCTGGCGCATTTTCAGCAACCCCAGGGATTGGGCGCCGAGTTGCGGGAAATACTGTTGCAAGCCGTCGAGCAGCCGCTCCAGGAAACGGCCGGGGTCGCTGTCCCGAGGGCTCAGGCCCAACCACAGGCTTTGCCACTGGGCAGGCAAGCCCTGGCAGAACTCCACCGCCAACGAACTCTTGCCAAACCCCGCGGGCGCGCTGACCAGCAACAGTCGCCCATCAAGGCCCGCATTCAGCCGTTCGCACAGGCGCGGGCGCAGCACGTAGCCGTCAGGCAGTGGGGGCCGGTAGAAGCGGCCTTCCAGGGTCGGCATCACCACACTGGCAGGCCCATGGGTTCGGGACAGATCAGTCATCGCCGGGCTCTTGTAGAAGGCTGTTGTCGGCATTGCAGATGTCCGCAGACTAGCGGTAAAAGCGGCGGGATTGTAGATCTTTGCAACAAATGACTGAAAAAGAACTGCGACAAGAAATATCCCGTCCAGCCTCCTGGAAAGAAGTAGGAGCGAGCTTGCTCGCGAAGCGCTCAAAAACAACGCGCCCATCCAGGAATGATCGTTCCCACGCTCTGCGTAGGAATACAGACTTCGACGCTGCGCGTCGACTTTTGAGGCGTGACGCAGAGCGTCACGGGAAGCGCTCCCACGCAGAGCGTGGGAGCGATCAGTTAGCGAACGCCGTCCTGGCGCAGGGCCGCTGGGGTGAAGTCGCTGGTGCTGGCGGTGAAGCCGAAGTCATAGGCCTGCTTCTCTTCGTTCTTCATGCCCAGGGCCAGGTAGCGGCCGGACTGCAGGTCGTAGAGGGTTTCCAAGGCGTACCACGGCACTTGCTTGTCGTAGTAGTTCTCGGCATGGGCTTCGGCAACGCGCCACAGTTGGCCGCGACCGTCGTAGTGGTCGATCACCGCTGCTTGCCAGGTGTCTTCGTCGATGTAGAAGTCACGCTTGGCGTAGATGTGGCGCTGGCCTTCCTTCAAGGTGGCGACCACGTGCCAGACCCGGCGCAGCTCGTAGCGAGCCAGGTCCTGGTTGATGTGGCCAGCCTTGATGATGTCGGCGTACTTGAGCTTGGGATCGTCGACCTTGTAGCTGTTGGAGGCGATGTACATCTCTTTCTTGCCTTCCAGCTTCCAGTCGTAGCGGTCCGGCGCACCGTTGTACATGTCGAGGTTATCGGAGGTGCGCAGGCCATCGGCGGCAGTACCCGGCCCGTCATAGGACACTTGCGGCGCCCGACGCACACGGCGCTGCCCGGCGTTGTAGACCCAGGCCGAACGCGGCTCTTTGACCTGGTCCAGGGTTTCGTGCACCAGCAGTACACCACCGGCCAGGCGCGCTGGCGCAGTCACTTGCTGCTTGAAGTAGAACAGCACGTTGCCTGGGTTTTTCGGATCGAAGTCCTTCATCTTGTCGCGGAACACGAACTGGTCGCGGAAGTACACCAGGCTATAGGAACCGTTGGTTTGCGGGGTGGCCTGGGTAACCAGGCGGGTCACGCTGCCGCCGCGATAACGGGTGATGTGGTTCCAGATAACCTCGACGCCGCTCTTGGGAATCGGGAACGGGACGGCGGTTTCGAAGTTTTCCAGGCCGTTGCCGCCGGACACCAGGTTGGTGGTGGTGGCGTTTTTCTTGATCGAGGCAAACACCTCGGCCGGCACGGTGGCGCCGCGATGGGTCGGGTACACCGGCATCTTGAAGCTGTCCGGGTAACGCTTGAACATTGCGTATTGCCCGGGGGCCAGCTTGTCTTTGTACTGCTCGACGTTCTGCGCGGTGATGGTGAACTGCGGTTGCTCGCTGGCATACGGGTTGGCGAGGAAACCACGGGCGTCCACCGCGCCGGCATTGGTCGGCAATGGCGACCATTTAGGAATGGTGCCGGCCGCGTTACCGGCCATCTCGGCGCCCATCGGGGTCAGGGTCGTGCCGAGCTTGGCGGCTTCATCTGCCGAGACTGCCGCCATGACGTTACTCGCCAGGATCGACAGCCCAAGCACACCCACGTGCAACAGACTTTTTGTTATTTTCATGCTCTGGTCTTCCTGAATACATGCCACTTGAAAAGAGTGTGCTTAGAAGTTGGCGCCGAAGCTCAAGGCGACAAAGTCGCGGTCATCCACGGTGCTGAACTTGCCACCAAAGAAGTTGGTGTACGCCAGGCTCGCGGTGTAGGTGTTCTGGTATTCGGCATCCAGGCCCAGGCTGACCGCCTTGCGACCTTCTTCAAAGTTGCCGCCAGGGCCTGGCGAGTAACCTTTGACGTCGTGGGACCAGGCCACGTTGGGCTTGAGGTTCACGCCTGCGAACACGTCCGGGTATTCCCAGATGGCACGGGCGCGGTAGCCCCATGACGTTGCGGTGGTATAGCCGTCGTTATTGCAATTGGTGTTCAGGCCAGCAGCGTTGGGCAAGCCGGCGCCGTTGGCGGTGGAGTTGTTGAGGGCGTTGCAGAACCCACCTGGCAGCGTGCCTGGGCCGAACACCGGATCGCGGCCGTAACGAGCCTGGGATTTGCTTTCCAGGCCACCCACGTGGGTCACGCCGATTTCACCGACGGTGGTGAGGCGGCTGGCGCCCATGACCTGGTCGAAGAAGTGCGTGAAAGTGGTCTGGAACTGGGTGACTTCCTTGCGGTTGTAGCCGTGCAGGTCCTGGCCTGGCGTGCCCTTGAGCACGGACGCATTGCCAAAGCCGGGGATCGGCGTGACGCCGGCGAACAGAATGTCAGTGGTGCTCAACTGCACCGGCGCATTCGGACGGTAGCTCAACTCACCGCTCCAGGCGGTGCCGGTAGGCAAGGTGGTGGAGAAGCTCAGGCCGTAGAGGCGAATATCTTCCGGGTACTCGACGAAGTAGTTCGAGCTACCCGCCACGATCAACGGCCGCAAGGCCCCCAGTGGCCCCAGCGGACGCGTGTAGGCCGCCGATGGCGCGCCCTGCGCACTGAAGATCGGCGCACGGCTGTGGTAGTTCATGAAGTAGGCGCCGAATTCGGTATCCAGCGGTTCGAAGTTGTAGCGCATGGCCACGCCAAACTGGCCGCTGTCGCGGGCATCACGGTCCGGCCCACGGCGCACCAGCACGCCTTCGCTGTTCACGTCCACCCCCAAGGCACCCAGGGTCGGCAGGGCGGCGGCAGGAATGGTCGAACGCTTGTTCAGTACCCGCAGGTTATTGCTGCAACCATCGGAGATCACGTCCGGCTGCGAGAAGAACGTGCCGCAGTTATCGGTCACGGTCTGGTCCCATTCCAGCTGGTAAAACGCCTCGGCCGACAGGTTGTCGGTGAGCGACTGGGACACGTAGAACATGTTCACCGGGATCAAGCCTTCCTTGATCTCGGCCCCCGGACGGCGAAACGCCGACACGTCGATCGGGTTGATGGAGTTGATGCCGCCGCCGATGAAGGTACTTTCGCCCCAGCTCACGACCTGCTTACCAAAACGCACGGAACCCGGCGCATCGGCAATCGAGTAGTTGTGGTAGACGAATGCATCGAGAATCTGCCCGCCCGAAGACTTGGCACCTTCCTTGCGGTTGTTGTCGCTGATGTCCTTGAACGGACGGCTTTCGTCCTTGAGTTCGAAGTCGTACCAGTACTTGCCCCGCACAAACACACCGGTGTCGCCGTACTTCAGTTCCAGGTCGTGGATGCCCTTGAAGATCTTCGAGAACGTTTCGCCGCGCTTGAAGTTCAAGTGCCCGTCATCGGAGGTCTGGGACAGGCCCTTGCCGCCGTTGTTGGCACCGATCAGGTCACGATTGGGCTTGGCCGTGGACCAGCTCGCCCCCACGGAAAGCGACGAGTCAAAGCTCCCTTCGATTTCACCAATGTTGAAACTGACGCCGAATGCCGGCCCGGCGAGCGTAGAAGCGAGGCTGACGGCCAGGGGCAGTCTTGCCCGGCGCCAGAACTGGTTTACTGAGGTCATCGACGCTACTCCATGTGCATATTTTATTGTTATGGCAGTGAGCCCTTTCTTCAGATGTAACGGCCGGGATACAACGATTCCAATGCCGCATCGCCACCGAGCCTCCATGGCTCGAAGCGCAACATCCGCGAAAAACTCTGAAAGGGACTATAGCCAGAGGGGGGTAGTGCTTGATCCCTCTAAAGTGTGATTTGCATCACCAACCTGTCTGCCACAACCCTTTCGCCACGCCGACGAAGGTCGACGCGGGAAGGATGGCTGAAATTCGGCAAATCACAAGTAAAGGCTTGATATAGAGCATTGCCGCGCCCGAACGGGCGCGGCGAGAGGGTTTAAAGCGTGGACAGGAACGTGCTGTTGTTGGCCTGCCATTCGATGATGTCGACACGGATACGTTTCTTGTCGAGCTTGCCGACACTGGTCTTGGGAATTTCAGTAACAACGGCGATCTGGCTCGGGATCGCCCACTTGCTCAAATGGCCCAGTTCGACAAAAGGCTTGAGGTGTTCCTTGAGCTCTCGCGCATCGATCACATGCCCTTCACGCACCACCAACAAGGCGAAGGGGCGCTCGCCCCATTGCGGATCGGCAATGCCTACCACCGCCACTTCCCGTACGGCGGGGTGACGGCTGACCAGGTCTTCGAGGGCCAGGGAGGAGATCCATTCGCCGCCGGTCTTGATCACATCCTTGATGCGGTCACGAATATCAATCACGCCAAAGGCATCCAGCGTAGCCACATCACCGGTGTGCAACCAGCCACCGGACCATAGCTCGGCGCCCTTGTGCGGCTCGTTGTAGTAACCCTCAGTCAGCCACGGCGCGCGCAGCACCAGTTCGCCCTGGGTTTCGCCATCGGCGGGCAGGAAACGACCGTCGGTGTCCATGATTGCCGCTTCGACCAACGGCCCCGGCACACCGGCCTTGATGCGGTAGGTGGTGCGCTCATCTTCGCTGCCGGCCATCAGCTCATCATTGAGGTGAGCACAGGATACCAGCGGCCCGGTCTCGGACATGCCGTACGCGGCGGTTAGTTGAATGCCTCGGGCCTTGGCGGCTTCGTACAGCGAACGGTTCAGGGCGCTGCCGCCGATGACGATTTTCCAACCGCCGAAATCCACGTTCTGCGCAGCCTTGGCGTTGAGCACCATTTGCAGAATGGTCGGCACACAGTGGGAGAACGTCACCTTCTCCTTGCGCCACAGTTCCACCAGGTATTCCGGGTCGTAGCGGCCGGGGTACACCTGTTTCAGCCCGAGCATGGTCGCCACATACGGCAAGCCCCAGGCGTGTACGTGGAACATCGGCGTGATCGGCATGTACACGTCGTTGGTGCCCAGCAGCCGCACGCTGTCGACGCTGCCCATGATGGTCGCCACGCCGATGGTGTGCAGCACCAGTTGCCGATGGGTGAAGTACACACCCTTGGGGTTACCGGTGGTGCCGGTGGTATAGAAAGTGGTGGCGACCGAGTTTTCGTCGAAATCTTCGAAGTCATAGGTGGGGCTGGCGGCGGCCAGCAGGGTTTCGTACTCACCTATCAGGTTGGGTAGCTCGGCGGTGTGGGTGTCACCATCGGTAATCAATAAGGTCTTGTCGACGGTAGTGAGCTGCCCGGCAATCGCCTGGTAGAGCCCCACGAACTCACTGTTGACCAGCACAAAGCGGTCTTCGGCGTGGTTCATGGTGTACAGAATCTGTTCTGGCGACAGGCGCACATTGATAGTGTGAATCACCGCGCCGATCATCGGGATGGCGAACATACACTCCAGGTAACGGTGGCTGTCCCAGTCCATCACCGCCACCGTGTCACCGGCCTTGACCCCGGCTTCGGTCAGCACATTGGCCAGGCGAGCGACGCGCTCGATCAGCGTCGGGTAGCTATAGCGCAGCTTGTCGCGATAGATAATTTCCCGGGTTTTCTCGTAGCGAGTCCCGGACATCAACAGGCGCTTGATCAACAGCGGGTATTGGTACGCACCTTCGGCGGGCGGGATAACACGGGTCTGCAACATAAGAATCCCTTTAATGACTGCACGGTCTTGGCTTGAAGACCTGCACTGTAGAGCGCTTATGTTTCAGCCAAATCAGCCAAAGGAATGATTTGCAGGGGCCAGTAAATGCTAGCGTTACGCCATTACCGAGGACCTAATGAGACCCAATGTGGGAGCGGGCTTGTTCGCGAATGCGGAGTGTCAGCCGGTATATCTTTGACTGAAGCACCGCATTCGCGAGCAAGCCCGCTCCCACATCTGGATTGTGCTCACTTGAGAAAAATGATTATTTCATGCTGGTAAAGGCCAGTTTCACCCCGATGGCAATCAACACCGCGCCCATGGTCCGATCAAACCAATGACCCATCTTTGCAAACCCGGCGCGCACGCGCTGCTGGCTGAACAACATGGCCACTAGGCAAAACCACAACGCAGTCGCCACCGCCAGGTACACCCCATAACCGGCCTGCACTGCCAGCGGCGTGTGCGGGTTGATCACTACGGTGAACAGCGACAGAAAGAACAGCGTGGCCTTGGGGTTCAAGCCATTGGTCACAAAACCTGCGGTAAACGCGCCGCGTGGGGTGCGCTCGCCCGCTTCACGGTGCAACTCGCCCTCGGCCGCAGGCTTGGCCGGCTGGGCGCGCAGGGCCTTGAAGCCAATGTAAAGCAGGTACGCGGCTGCGGCCCACTTCAACGCATTGAACAACACAATGGACTGGGACACGATCAAGCCGATACCCAGCAACGAGTAACCCACATGCAGGAAAATCGCCGAACCGACGCCCAAGGCCGTCCATGTGCCAGCACGGCGGCCGTGGGTCACGCTTTCACGCACCACCACGGCGAAATCCGGGCCGGGGCTCGCCACTGCCAACAAGTGAATCAAGGCTACGGTCAAAAACTCGGCGACGTACATGCTCACTCCATTAAGTAACTGATTATTTCATCTGATAGGCTCGGCAGATTACGCCTTCGAACCTCGTCGCAAAAGGTACAGTTGATCATGAACAATCGCCGCGCCGTCTTCCTCGACCACCCTTCCCTGGACTTGGGCGACCTCGACCTCAGCGGTTTGCATGACTGCTTCAGCCAGTTGCAGTTGTTTGAACAGACCACGCCAGAAAATGTGCGGGAGCGCTTGCAGGGCGCCCAAGTCGCCATCAGCAACAAAATCCCGCTCACAGCCCAAACCCTGGCGGCCTGCCCCGAGCTCAAGCTGATCCTGGTGTCGGCCACCGGCACCAACAATATCGACCTTGAAGCGGCCCGCGCCCAGGGGATTACCGTGAGCAACTGCCAGGGTTACGGCACGCCGTCGGTGGCGCAACATACGATCATGCTGTTGCTCAACCTCGCCACGCGCTTGAAGGATTACCAACAGGATGTGGCCGCTGGCAAATGGCAGCATGCCAAACAGTTTTGCCTGCTGGACCATCCGATCGTCGAACTGGAAGGCAAAACCCTCGGCCTGCTCGGCCATGGTGAATTGGGCAGTGCCGTGGCACGCCTGGCCGAAGCGTTCGGCATGCGCGTGATGCTCGGCGCGATACCTGGGCGCCCTGCCCGCGCCGACCGTGTGCCGCTGGGCGAATTGCTGACCCAGGTCGATGCGCTGACCCTGCATTGCCCACTCAATGAACACACCCGCGACTTTATCGGCGCCCGTGAACTGGCCTTGCTCAAGCCCGGCGCATTTGTGGTCAATACTGCGCGCGGTGGTTTGATCAATGAACAGGCCCTGGCCGACGCGCTGCGAAGTGGTCACCTTGGCGGCGCGGCGACTGATGTGCTGAGTGTCGAGCCGCCAGTCAATGGCAACCCGCTGCTGGCGGGAGACATTCCACGCTTGATCGTCACGCCCCACAACGCCTGGGGCAGTCGCGAAGCACGGCAGCGTATCGTTGGCCAGCTCACGGAAAACGCCCAGGGCTTTTTCAACGGCGCCCCGCTGCGCGTCGTCAGTTGATAAACTGCGCCCCTTTTCAAGGAGCAGACTATGGATCCGCGCAGTGAAGTACTGCTTCGACAGGCCGAACTTTTTCAAGGCAACCTGCTGCTCGTAGGTTTGCCTGCCGACGATTTGCTTGGGCGCCTGCCCAATGCCCACGGCTGGTGCTGGCATGCCGGTGACCAGGCGGCGCTCGATGCGCGCTTCGCCGAACGCAGCCAGTTTGGCGTGACAGTGCCCGAGCGCGCCTTTGATGCGGCGGTGATTTTCCTGCCCAAGTCCAAAGACCTCACCGACTACCTGCTCAACGCCGTGGCCGCGCGCCTGCCTGGCGCCGAGCTGTTTCTGGTGGGCGAGAAAAAGGGGGGGATCGAAAGTGCCGCCAAGCAGATGGTTCCGTTCGGCAAACCGCGCAAGCTCGATAGCGCACGGCATTGCCAACTATGGCAGGTCACTGTCGCTAACGCGCCGCAAGCCGTGGAGCTTGAGAGCCTGGCGCAGGTCTTCGACGTACCCCTGGCCGAAGGTCCGCTGAAGGTGGTGAGCTTGCCAGGGGTGTTCAGCCATGGTCGCCTGGACCGCGGCACCGAGTTGTTGCTGGAGCACTTGGACAAGCTGCCCAGCGGCAACCTGCTCGATTTCGGTTGCGGCGCTGGCGTACTGGGGGCTGCGGTCAAACGCCGCTACCCGCATAACACCGTGACGATGCTGGATGTGGATGCCTTCGCCGCTGCCAGCAGTCGCCTGACGCTGGCAGCGAACGGCCTGGAAGCCGACGTGTTGACCGGCGACGGAATCGACGCGGCGCCCATGGGTTTGAACGCGATTTTGAGCAACCCACCGTTCCATGTCGGCGTGCACACCGATTATTTCGCCACGGAGAACCTGCTGCGAAAAGCAGCGAAACACCTGGCAAAAGGTGGCGAACTTCGCCTGGTTGCCAATAGCTTCCTGAAGTACCAGCCACTGATCGAAGAACATTTGGGCATCTGCGCAATCAAGGCCGAAGGCAATGGTTTTCGCATTTACCGCGCCAAGCGCCCCTGACGGACGTTTGAAAAAGAACGCTTGCCGAATGGGTTTTGCCTAGGCAGAATCCGCAGCGTCCTAGGGGAGTAGTCTCCCACGAGCCATGCTCGTCCGGCATACGTCAACATACTTGGTCAGCAGACCATGGCGTATGCGACCCAGGAGTCCGCACAGACGGACCGGGGTTTGACAAGACCTATGACACGCACACCTTACCCGGGGCGGGAAGGCTGTACGTGTCATAGCCGTGTCGACCCGCCCCTGGAAACTACCTGATGCTGGATTCACTACTCGTTCCTACCGCAATCGTTGCGTTGGCCGAAATCGGCGACAAGACGCAACTGCTCGCACTCATCCTTGCTGCTCGCTTTCGCAAGCCCTGGCCAATCATCGCCGGCATCGTCGCCGCGACCCTGGCCAACCATGCGGCGGCCGGTGCCGTGGGCGCCTGGTTCGGGAGTTTCTTCTCGGATGCGGTGCTGCACTGGATCCTCGCCGCGAGCTTCTGCGCCACGGCGCTGTGGACCCTGGTGCCGGACAAACTCGATGATGACGAAGCCAGTACCACCCGTAAGTTCGGGCCCTTCCTGACCACCTTGATTGCGTTCTTCCTCGCCGAAATCGGTGACAAAACCCAGATCGCCACGGTGATGCTGGCGGCGCAATACCCGGAACTGTGGCTGGTGATTATCGGTACCACCCTGGGCATGTTGATTGCCAACGTGCCGGTGGTGCTGGCGGGGAATTTTGCCGCGGAGAAACTGCCGCTGACCTTGATTCGTCGCTTGGCGGCTACGGCGTTCTTCGTGCTGGCGATTATTGCAGTGTACAAGGCCATGCAGAGCAGCGGCTGGATCTAAGGCAAACACGGAAGATGGTTTGCCCTGATGCTTGTAGGAGCGAGCTTGCTCGCGAAAAACTCACCGGCGCCGCGTTTATTCAGGCAACACGCGTTATCGTTGACGTTTTTCGCGAGCGAGCTCGCTCCTACACGGCGTCGATCAGGACTTCTTGGCCTGCTGGTAGAGCGGCATCACCTTCGGAATCGCCGCCTGCAAGGACGCGATGCGGCTGTCCGAAGCCGGGTGCGTGCTCATGAATTCCGGCGGTGCGCCTTCCGAAGCCTTGGCCATCTTGTTCCACAACGTGATGGCCGCGTTCGGGTTGTAGCCAGCGCGGGCGGCCAGCTCCAGGCCGATCAGGTCGGCTTCGTTTTCGTTGCTGCGGCTGTTGGGCAAGGTCATGCCGTAGTTGGCGACGGTATCGGCCAGTGCCAGGCTGTCCTGGCCGAGACCGAATATTGCCCCGGCGCCCTGCTTGGCCATCTGGATACCGTAGGCCTTGGACATCGCTTCGCGGCCGTGTTCACGCAGGGCGTGGGCGATTTCATGACCCATCACGGCAGCCAGCTCGTCATCGGTGAGCTTGAGGTTGTCGATCAAGCCGCTGTACACCAGGATCTTGCCGCCAGGCCCGCAGTTGGCGTTCATCTCATCGCTTTTGATCAGGTTCACGTCCCAGTTCCACTGGGCCGCATCCGCGCGGAAAGTCGGAGCCTGGGCGATCAGGCGCTTGGCAATGGCCTGCACGCGCTTGGCGTTGGCGCTGGTCTTGTCCAGCACCCCTTTGCTGCTGGCTTCACCCAGGGTCTGCTGATAAGACTGGGCATACATCTGGTCGACTTCCTGACTCGACAGCATGCTGAACATGTACTGCTTGCGCTCTACCCCAACGGCGCCGCCGCTGGTGGTATTGACCGACTGGCAACCCGCCAGCAGCATTGCTGCAACCAAACCACTTACCACCAATGACTTCTTCATGAACACGCTCCCTGAAAACATGGCGCGTATCGTAGGCGGTCATTTGTATCTGCGCCAGATACCCTGGACGTTTAACCGCTGAATTTAAGATACATCCGAACGCGGCTCGACGGACAAAGCTCATGCCGGGGTCAGGCACTCCGGCCCATTGAGCTTCGGATCGTTGACCATATTGGCCAGCACCCGCTCGCGCAGCACGGCAGGCTCAGCCGCCAGCAGGCCCTGCAGCACCTGCAGCGGAGTCTCGGGGTCGAGCCAGGCGGCCTGCCCTGCCGCGTCCAGGATCAATGGCCGCCGCTGACTTTGCGCCGCCTGGGTAACCACCGCCGTGCTCAGCCACACCTGCTCCTGCACCGGATACGCTTCCCACACTGCGGCAAAGAACAACGTGGAGCCCTCCCCCGGCGTGAGCCAGTACGGGCGCTTGCGCTGGGTGCCGCGCCACTCATAAAAGCCATTGGCGGGCAGCAGGCAACGGCGCAAGCGGAAGGCTTCACGAAACATCGGTTGTTCGGCCAGGGTTTCTGCGCGAGCGTGGGCCGGGGTGCGCGACAGGTCTGTCAGCCAGGGCGGTGTGAGGCCCCAACGGGCACGCGCCAGGGTGAGTTGGCCCTCGCTCAGGCGCTGGATCAGCACCGAATCATTCGGGGAGATGTTCCACTGGGCCTGCTGGTCGGCGGGGAAGCCGGGCAAGGCAGCAAAGGCAGGGTTCCAGCGAAACAGGGCATAACGTCCACACATGGGGCAACACGACTCTTGGGTAAACCGACCGACAGCCTAACAGACCAACACGTCAGGGAAGCTGTCGGGTTCGTCGCCGGGCAAGGGTTGGGCGCCGATATAGGCGGTGATCAGTTCGCGGGCGCAGGCGGCCTGGTCGTTGTCGACCTCCAGCCCCAGCAAGCCGAATATCGGCAACTCGCCCGTGCCGCCGAGCAAATGGCGCCCCACCAGGTGCGCCTCGATACCTTCACTGGCAAGCATCTGCTGCAACAACTCGCCCTCCATCAGATTTTCCGGTTCGTAGATTCGCTGCATGGGCGTACCTTTTTATTCGTTCTCGCTGCGCATTATTCATTTTCGCTGCGGGTTTCAAGCATCCACTCTTCACCATGAACTTGCAGGTCGAACGTGATCGGCCGGCAACACACTTGGCAGTCTTCTATATAGGTCTGGTCCCCGCCAGACAAATCCACCGTCGTCTCGACCGCTTCGCCACAATAAGGACAATCGTACAGCGCAGTTTCGAGCATCGCAGTCTCCTAGGTGACTTGTGCGTATAATCGCCGGTCTATTTACAGGGCTATTCTTGGCCGGCCCCTTATTCGGACCGCACCCTGACATTTCCTTTTACTTACCCTAGCCGTTTCTAACAAGAGAGCATGATGGGCGAATTCGATACCATCCGACCTTACAACGACAGCGAAGTCCCGGCAGTGCTGGCGCGCCTGTTCAGTGACAAGGCCTTTCTGGACATCCTGACCCACTTCCGCTTCCCGCGCTTTGCAGGCGCCCTGGGCTGGCTGCTCAAGCCAATGATTGCGCGCAAACTGCGCCGCGAGTTCGCTGGCGTCACCACCGTGGCCACGCTGCAGGACAAGGTCGAGTACTACGTTGACCACACCATTGACCGGGCGACCGACGGCGTGACCTATACCGGCGTCGAGCAACTGAAATCCGGCACCGCCTATCTGTTTCTGGCCAACCACCGCGACATCGTGATGGACCCGGCCTTCGTCAACTACGCCGTGTACCACGCCGGCCTGCCGACGCCGCGCATCGCCATCGGCGACAACCTGCTGCAAAAGCCGTTTGTCAGCGACCTGATGCGCCTGAACAAGAGCTTCATCGTGCACCGTTCGATTACCGGGCGAAAGGAGAAGATGGCGGCCTACAACCTGCTGTCGGCCTACATCAACCATTCGATCCGCAACGACTGCCAGTCGATCTGGATTGCCCAGGCTGAAGGCCGGGCCAAGGATGGCGATGACCGTACCGAATCGGCGATCCTCAAGATGTTCCACGTCAGCCGCAAGGACGAGCCATTTGCCGAGGTCATCCAGTCGTTGAACCTGACGCCGGTGTCCATCAGCTACGAGTACGACCCCTGCGATGCCGCCAAGGCCCGCGAGCTGTATATCCGCGCCACCACCGGCACCTACACCAAGGCACCGGGAGAGGATGATGTGAGCATTGCCTTGGGCATTACCGGCTATAAAGGCCGGGTGCACGTGAACTTTGCGCCGCCGATCACCGAGCGTTTTGAAGACACCAAGCTGCTGGCCGCGGAAATGGACCGGCAGATCCTCGGTGGCTACCGCTTGTTTCCGGTGCACTACCTGGCGTACGCGCAGTGGAGTGATGCCGACCCGCAATTGCAGGTGCCCAAGGCGGCGGACGTGTTCCCGGCCGATGAGCTGGCCAAGGCCAAGGCGGAATGGGAGCGGCGCTTGAACGAGTGCCCGGCGGAGCATCGGCCTTATCTGGTGGTGCAGTATGCGACGCCGGTACGCAACCAATACCGAGTCAAGGCCGGTATCCCCCTGTAATAGTGAGCCCACAGGGGATATGTGGCAGGCGCTGACTCTGCGGGCAGTACATGGCCAGTGTGGGAGCTGGCTTGCCTGCGATAGCGTTGGTTCAGTTAAAGATTCAGTGGCTGATACACCGCCTTCGCGGGCAAGCCCGCTCCCACATTTGGTTTCGCAGTGGAATTACAAGCGGGTGCTGAGCCAGGAGATGGCCAGGGCCAAGCCAAGGCAGGCGAACCCGACGCGGTACGCCAGGCGATGCGCCCGTTCGGTGCGTGTATCCAGAAACAGCATCGGTTGGTCGATAGCGCGCTCTTCGCTGCGCAGGGCCAGGTCAGCTATCGCACGCTGTGCATGCAGACGGGTGATGAACAACACCCAGGCGCCCGAGCAGGCAACCAAGAGGGCAACAATATTGATGAGCAGTGCGGGCAGCGCCATCGCAAACCTCGGTAAATCAGTCTTCGGGTATCAGTCCAGGTACACACCTGAACGACAGTCGCCTCCTGCGCATTTAATGCTCCTTCCCCATTGACGGCTAATGTATCCAGTAATTTACGCCGTCACCTGAACGTCACCTTAACAAGCCACTCTGTTGCCCTTCGACGCTTGAGGAGCTTGTCATGTTGCATGCGCAAAACCAGGATCGGCTGTATTTGATCGCCCAGAGCGAGGAACAGGAGGCGCTGATCGGCAGTCTCGCGTTCAACGTTCAGGACCGCCATTGGCTGGTGTATTGCGCCCTCGGCGGGCACCAGCATGCCGATCTGCCGGAGCTGGATCTGCTCACCGGTGTGAGCATGCTGGACTTTTATGTCGATACGGCCGCATGACAAAAACCACGGGCACAAAAAAACCGGGCTCAGCGATGAGCCCGGTTTTTTGTGAGCGGCTTATTGCGCGCTGAGCAGTTGACCGATGCTTGGGTCCTTGAACAGGCGGGTCAAGGCATCACTGAGCACGTCGCTGACCAGCTTGGTGTTGGTTTCCTGGTTGGGCGACATGCCGAACCGCTGGTTGAGCGAGGCTGCGTAGCGGCCACTGTAGCGGCGGGTACCGGCACTGACGTCAGACTTGAAGGTAGCGCCGATGGAAGCCTCGGTCACATACAGGCCGTCTTTGGGCGACTGGTATTTCAGCTCGGCCAGGGTCACGGTCAGTTGCGGCACGCCTGGCGAGTTGGTCGGCGTAAAGCCCAGCAAACGCACAGCGGCTTCAGCCTGGGCCTGCAACTTGGGCAGCACATCCTGGCCGTTCACCGAAATCAGTGCGGTCTCAGGATACAGGCCGCCACGCGAACCCAGGGTTGGCGACGGGCGACCGTCAACCACGCGTACCGAAACCGGCTGGCCGTGGCCTACCGCCGCCAACTGCGCGGTGACTTTAGGTTGCGGGCTGAGTTGTTGCGGGCTGTTGGCGCAGCCGACAAGGGTCAAACTGGTCACAGTGATCAAACCGAACAACAGGCGTTGCAACATACGCATTTCTCCAGGACTAGGTGCAGACAGGACGCCAGTATAACGGTGCACGCGCACCACTCACCAGCGATCCTGAACGGCGGCTGAAGCCCCTGCGCAAATTACAAATTCGCATAAATTCGTCACCCCAGTGTCATGCCACACTGGCAACCTTCAAGCATGTAACACACTAGGTACACAGCCATGCGCCTTCTCAAGACCCTGTTCATGTCCCACGCTCGTCATCGCCACTTTGCCCTGCTTGATGCCCACGGACATTGCCTGGCCTTCAAGCAGTGCAGCCTGCCGCCCGTCGGTGAAGGCTGGGTGGAAGTGACCGAGACTCACCTGGGCTGGATGCACCGCCCACTGCCGGCCAGCGCCCGGGTCAACCCAAAGGTTTTTCGCCCACGACACCGGCAAGCGTTGGCCTCCTGACCAGGCCCCTAATAAAAGTCATAAAACACGCCCATTTCACTGACGTTCTTCGCTACAATCTCCCCCCGATTATAAGGACGTCTCCTGATCGGGCCTCGCAGCATCGTTAATGCCCAGGCATTAGCCCCAAAATCGCCCACAGAGAGCCGCCCACACAGATCGAGTGAAGCTGGCGTGCTTGCTGTTTCCTTTGCAAACCACCCCGTCTTTTATCGAATCTGCCAGAGCTGCCATTGCGCTCGGCCACTTGAGTTGTTTGCCCGTTTTGCCGCGTGTCGGCAGAGGTTTACGGGCCAGGTGCCAGGCTGGGGCAGCCCTTTTTTGAGGTTCACGTCTTCAAAAGAGCGTGAAAAAACGGGTTTTCACAACTTCACAAGAGTGTGGCGAGCAAATGAATAGTTTGGCGTTTGTACAAGCACCATCAGCGTCTGGGTCAGCCCAATTACACAGGATCGAGCCTTCCTCAAAAACCGGAGCTTGAGCCTGTCCGCTACGGATTGGTTGCACGAATCGCACGCTTTGACCATAAGTCGAATTGCCACAGGCGCCCATGAATGCGTTCATAGGCAGATTAGCCCGGCAGGAAGCGTGTGCTGAAGTTGCAAAGAATTGCGAATCGGACATGGCGATCCTGGCCATGGGTAACCTGGGGCAACACGTGAACCGCCCCATCACTCCTGGCAGCCATGCCGTCAATTTGGTGCTGCAGATTTTGGAGACGCGTTAAATGGCGCATAACGAAGCAGTCGACGTAGTACTGGTAGGGGCCGGCATCATGAGTGCCACCCTGGCCGTACTGCTCAAAGAGCTCGACCCCGGCCTCACGCTGGAAGTCGTTGAGCTGATGGATTCGGGTGCCGCGGAGAGTTCCAACCCGTGGAACAACGCCGGTACCGGCCACGCCGGGCTGTGTGAGCTGAACTACACGCCGGAGGCCGCCGATGGCTCCATCGACATCAAGAAAGCCGTGCACATCAACACCCAGTTCGAGGTGTCGAAGCAGTTCTGGGCTTACCTGACCAAGAAGGGCACCTTTGGCTCGTCCAGGTCGTTCATCAGCCCGGTGCCCCACCTGAGCTTCGTGCAGGGCGACAAAGGCGTGTCCTTCCTCAAGAAGCGCTTTGAGACCCTCAGCCAGCACCACGCGTTTTCGGACATGCACTACACCGAAGACCGCAGCGAAATGGCCGAGTGGATGCCGCTGATGATGCCGGGCCGCCCGCTCGATGAAAAAATCGCCGCCACCCGTGTGATGAACGGCACAGACGTCAACTTTGGCGCCCTGACCAATCAGTTGCTCAGCCACCTGACCAGCTCGCCGGACGCCCAGGTCAAGTACTGCAAACGCGTGACCGGCCTCAAGCGCAACGGCGCGGGCTGGACCGTGAGTATCAAGGACGTGAACAGCGGTAACAGCCGCGACGTCGATGCCAAGTTCGTATTCCTCGGCGCTGGCGGTGCGGCGCTGCCGTTGCTGCAGGCCTCGGGCATCGAAGAGAGCAAAGGCTTCGGCGGCTTCCCGGTGAGCGGCCAGTGGCTGCGTTGCGACAACCCGGAAGTGGTCAAGCAGCACCAGGCCAAGGTCTACAGCCAGGCTGCCGTGGGCTCGCCGCCGATGTCCGTGCCGCACCTGGACACCCGCGTGGTGGATGGCAAGAAATCCCTGCTGTTCGGGCCATACGCCGGTTTCACCACCAAGTTCCTCAAACACGGCTCGTTCCTTGACCTGCCGATGTCGATTCGCGCCGGCAACATCGGCCCGATGCTGGCCGTGGCCCGCGACAACATGGACCTGACCAAGTACCTGGTCAGCGAAGTGCGCCAGTCCATGGAACAGCGCCTGGAATCCCTGCGTCGCTTCTACCCCGAGGCGAAAGCCGAAGACTGGCGCCTGGAAGTGGCCGGCCAGCGCGTGCAAATAATCAAGAAAGATCCGAAGAAAGGCGGCGTGCTGCAGTTCGGCACCGAACTGGTTGCTGCCAAGGACGGTTCGCTTGCGGCGCTGCTGGGCGCGTCTCCTGGTGCTTCGGTCACCGTCTCGATCATGCTGGAGCTGATCGAGCGCTGCTTCCCGCATAAAGCCGCCGGTGAATGGGCCACCAAGCTGCACGAGATCTTCCCGGCGCGCGAGAAAGTGCTGGAGACGGACGCCGAGCTGTATCGCAAGATCAACACGCAGAACAACATCAGCCTGGAGCTGGTGGAACCTGTAGGAGCGAGCTCGCTCGCGAAAAACGTCAACGATAACGCGGCGCAAGTGGATTAAGGCGCCGCTCTCAGGTTCTTCGCGAGCAAGCTCGCTCCTACCGTTAAAAGCAAAACGCCCCGGACTCTGAAGCCGGGGCGTTTTTTTTGTTCGGACGATCAGCCGCGGGCGTTGTCGATCAGTTCGATGTACTCGGCGGCGTTGCGCTGGTCCTTGATCAGGTCGACGAAGGTCTGGCCATGCTCGTCCTTGCCGTCCAGGTCCAGGCCTGCTTCTTTGAAAAAGCCCAGGAAACGCTCGAAGTCGTCGATACGCAGGCCGCGATAGGCCTTGATCAGTTTGTGCAGGGACGGCGACGTCGCATCGACCGGCTCGAAGTCCAGGAACAACTTGATCTGGTCGTCACCGATTTCGTCGCCAATCACCTGTTTCTTATCTTTACGCATTACCGACTCCAGCCTGCAGACATTTACACGGGGTTTGAAGTCTACCTGCGCGACGCCGGATGTGGGAGGGGGCTCGCCCTAATACCTGTAGGAGCGAGCTTGCTCGCGAAAAGCTCAAAGGCGCCGCGTTTATTCAGGAAGCACGCGTTATCGTTGACGTTTTTCGCGAGCAAGCTCGCTCCTACAGACGCCCACATTTGGATGTCAGTGTTCAGTCGAACTGAGCAAGCATCCAGCGCTGGTAGTCAGCCACACCTGCATCACCTTCTCGCGGTGCCCAATCAGCCAGTTCGCCCTCACCCACCGGTCGATAAGGCCCGGCCTTGCATTCGAACATCACCGTGTCAGGCTCCAGCACCACCAGGCCATGAAACACTCCCGGTGGCAGATCGACGCCTGCGCACTCGCCACCCGCCTGCATCACGCGTTTGGCGATCACTTCACCCGCATCGGTGAATATCAGCAGACCGAGGCGCCCCTGAAGCACCAGCAAAGTCTCGGCCTTGTCGGCGCTCAGGTGCCGATGAGGCGGCACATAGGTACTCGGCTGCAGCGCCACCGCGAGGCGATGACACGGCTCCTCCATCTGGTGGAAATTATGGTGGTATCGGCCACGGGGGCTATCGCCCGCTTTCTCGGCCAACTCTGCAAATAAGGTCTGATCAAGAAAGCGGGCCATCGATTACATCCCTTTAACGGCGTAGATGCCATTGGCGTTACGCCAGTAGCCCTTGTAGTCCATGCCATACCCGAAGATATAACGGTCAACGCACGGCAATCCGACGAAATCGGCTTTGAGCTCAGGACGAGCCTTGCGGTCGTGGTCTTTGTCGATCAGTACGGCGGTGTGCACTTTGCGTGCGCCGGCATGTTTGCAGAAGTCGATGATCGCACCCAGGGTGTGACCCTCATCGAGAATGTCATCGATGATCAGCACATCACGGTCGATGAAAGACACTTCCGGCTTGGCCTTCCAGAACAAGTCGCCGCCACTGGTTTCATTGCGATAGCGGGTGGCATGCAGGTAAGAGGCTTCCAATGGGAACTGCAGGTGAGTCAGCAATTTGCCGGCGAAGATCAGGCCACCGTTCATCACGCAGAAGACCACCGGGTTGGTGTCGGCCATTTCGCGAGTAATGTGCGCGCCGACCTTGGCGATCGCTGCTTCGACTTGCGCTTCGGTGTACAGGCAGTCAGCCTCGTGCATGATTTGACGGATATGCTCGAGATCAGCAGACATGGCGCTCTCCAAGGGGGTGCTGTGGCAAGAAAAGCGGGCGAAGGTACGCTTCTCGTGCGCTCCAATCAAGCCTTTATGGACTAACGTACTTGATGTCTATAGGACAACACCCTCGGATAGATTAATCTAGGCCGGTTTTTTTGCCCGCCGCCGGAGCCTTTCCTATGCCCACTCGCGAGATCCGCCACCCGCTGATCCGACACAAACTCGGCCTTATGCGCCGTGCCGACATTAGCACGAAGAACTTCCGTGAGCTTGCTCAGGAAGTCGGAGCGTTGCTCACTTACGAAGCCACCAAGGATTTGCCCCTGGAAACCTACGAGATCCCCGGTTGGGCCGGTCCCGTACAAGTGGAGAAAATCGCCGGTAAGAAAATTACCGTGGTACCGATCCTGCGCGCCGGTATCGGCATGCTTGAAGGTGTGCTCAGCCTGATTCCGGGCGCCAAGGTCAGCGCCGTGGGCGTGGCCCGCAATGAAGAAACGCTGCAGGCCCACACCTACCTGGAAAAACTCGTCCCGGAAATCAACGAGCGCCTGGCCATGATCATCGACCCGATGCTCGCCACCGGCAGTTCCATGGTAGCCACCATCGACCTGCTGAAAAAAGCCGGTTGCCGGGACATCCGTGCCATGGTGCTGGTGGCCGCGCCCGAAGGCATCGCCGCCGTCGAGAAGGCCCATCCGGATGTACAGATCTACACCGCATCCATCGATGAGCGCCTGAATGAACACGGCTACATCATCCCGGGCCTGGGCGATGCCGGTGACAAGATCTTCGGCACCAAGCAGAAGGACGCGTGAACATGCAGGATGAATTCAACGACCCGCTTTGGCGCCAGATCCTGTCTGGCGCACAAATGCTCTTCGTAGCATTTGGCGCGTTGGTGTTGATGCCGCTGATCACAGGTCTTGATCCAAACGTCGCGCTGTTTACCGCAGGCCTTGGCACGTTGCTATTCCAGGTGGTGACAGGGCGGCAGGTGCCGGTATTTTTGGCATCGAGCTTCGCGTTCATCACCCCGATCATTCTCGCCAAGGGCCAGTTCGGCCTCGCAGCGACCATGGGCGGGGTGATGGCAGCAGGTTTCGTCTATACGTTCCTGGGCTTGGCCGTGAAGGTCAAGGGCACCGGTTTTATCGACCGGCTGCTGCCGCCCGTGGTGATCGGCCCGGTGATCATCTCGATCGGCCTGGCCATGGCGCCGATTGCCGCCAACATGGCCATGGGCAAGTCCGGCGACGGTGCAGAGCTGATCCACTACCAGACGGCGATGCTGATTTCGATGCCAGCGCTGCTCACCACCTTGATCGTGGCGGTGTTCGGCAAGGGCATTTTCCGCCTGGTGCCGATCATTTCCGGCGTGCTGGTGGGTTTTGCCATGTCGTTCTACTTTGGTGTGGTCGACACGGCGAAAATCGCCGCTGCGCCGTGGTTCGCCCTGCCCCACTTCACCGCGCCGGAGTTCAACTGGCAGGCCATCCTGTTTATCGTCCCGGTAGCACTGGCCCCGGCGATCGAGCATATCGGTGGTGTGATTGCGGTAGGCAGCGTGACCGGCCGCGATTACCTGAAAAAGCCTGGCCTGCATCGCACGCTGCTGGGTGACGGTATCGCCACCACGGCTGCCGGCATGTTTGGCGGCCCGCCAAACACCACCTACGCCGAAGTGACCGGCGCCGTGATGCTGACCAAGAACTACAACCCGAAAATCATGACCTGGGCGGCAGTGTTTGCCATCAGCCTGGCATTCATCGGCAAGTTCGGCGCGCTGCTGCAGAGCATCCCGGTGCCGGTGATGGGCGGGATTCTGTGCCTGCTGTTCGGCTCGATTGCCGCGGTGGGGATGAACACGCTGATTCGCCACAAGATCGACCTGGGCGAGGCGCGCAACCTGGTGATTGTGTCGGTAACGCTGGTGTTCGGGATTGGCGGTGTGCTGGTCGGTACCGGCACCGGCCCGGATGATTTCGGCCTCAAGGGCATCGCCCTGTGTGCGGTGGTGGCGATTGGTTTGAATTTGTTGCTGCCGGGCAATGATGGCTGGAAGAACAAGAAGCCGGATGAGCCGCTGCTGTAACTGACTAAACGCAAATCAGTGTGGGAGCTGGCTTGCCTGCGATGACGGTGTATCAAACGACAGATAGGTCGACTGTTACACCGTCATCGCAGGCAAGCCAGCTCCCACATTTGATTTTCAGCGTCTGTCAGAGCTCGCCGAGCCCGTCGATCAGCGCCTGGTTCTGCTCCGGTGTCCCGATGCTGATGCGCAGGAACTGAGCAATCCGCTCCTGCTTGAAGTGCCGCACGATCACCCCTTGCTCACGCAACTTGGCGGCAAGCCCTGCAGCGTCATGCCGCGGGTGACGCGCAAAGATGAAGTTCGCTGCCGACGGCAATACCTCAAACCCCTTGCCCTGCAATTGCGCGACGACCTGGTTGCGGCTGTCGATCACCCACTGACAGGTTTTCTCGAAATATTCACGGTCGTCAAACGCGGCCGCCGCGCCAACAATCGCCAACCGATCCAACGGGTAGGAGTTGAAGCTGTTCTTGACCCGCTCCAGAGCTTCGATCAGGTCTGGGTGGCCCACGGCCAGGCCCACACGCAAACCGGCCAGTGAGCGCGATTTGGACAGGGTCTGGGTCACCAGCAGGTTCGGGTAACGGTCTACCAGGCTGATGGCAGTTTCGCCGCCGAAGTCGATATAGGCTTCATCGACCACCACCACCGAATCCGGGCTGGCCTTGAGGATCTGCTCCACCGCGTCCAGCGCCAGTACGCAGCCGGTGGGTGCGTTAGGGTTGGGGAAGATGATCCCGCCGTTGGGCCTGGCATAGTCAGTGGCCCGAATCTGGAACTGTTGGTCCAGTGGCACCGCGTCGAACGTGATGCCGTACAGGCCGCAGTACACCGGGTAGAAGCTGTAGCTGATATCCGGGAACAGCAGCGGCAGATCGTGCTGGAACAGACCATGGAAGATGTGCGCCAAGACTTCGTCGGAACCGTTGCCGAGGAACACCTTGCCGGCATCGATCCCGTAATACCTGGCCACGGCCTGCTTGAGCAGGTCGCTGTTGGGGTCCGGGTACAGGCGCAAGTTGTCGTTCAACTCGGCCTGCATTGCCGCCAGCGCCTTGGGCGATGGGCCGTAGGGGTTTTCGTTGGTGTTGAGCTTGACCAGCTTGGTCAGCTTCGGTTGCTCACCGGGTACGTAAGGCACCAGGTCCTTGACGAAAGGGCTCCAGAATTTGCTCATGCCTTACTCTCCCTTGACGATGCGGTATTCAGCGCTGCGTGCGTGCGCGCTGAGGGATTCACCACGGGCCAGCACCGAGGCGGTCTTGCCCAGTTCGGAAGCGCCTTGTGGCGAGCAGAAGATAATCGACGAGCGCTTCTGGAAGTCGTACACCCCCAGCGGCGACGAGAAACGCGCAGTACCGGAGGTTGGCAACACGTGATTGGGGCCGGCGCAATAGTCACCCAGGGCTTCGCTGGTGTGACGGCCCATGAAGATCGCCCCAGCGTGACGGATCGATGGCAACCAGGCCTGTGGGTCCGCTACGGACAGCTCAAGGTGCTCCGGTGCGATGCGATTGGCCACTTCAATGGCCTGCTCCATGTCACGCACCAGAATCAGCGCACCACGGCCGTTGATCGACTTCTCGATGATCTCGGCACGCTCCATGGTCGGCAGCAGCTTATTGATGCTGGCGGCGACCTTGTCGAGGAACTCGGCATCGGGGCTGACCAGGATCGCCTGGGCGTCTTCATCGTGCTCCGCCTGGGAGAACAGGTCCATGGCGATCCAGTCCGGGTCGGTCTGGCCGTCACACACCACGAGGATTTCGGAAGGACCGGCAATCATGTCGATACCGACCTGGCCGAACACATGGCGTTTGGCGGTGGCGACGTAGATATTGCCGGGGCCGACCACTTTGTCGACCTTCGGCACGCTTTCGGTGCCATAAGCCAGCGCTGCGACGGCCTGGGCGCCACCGATGGTGAACACACGGTCCACACCGGCGATGCAGGCGGCAGCCAGCACCAGCTCGTTGATTTCGCCACGCGGGGTCGGCACCACCATGACCACTTCGGTCACACCTGCGACTTTGGCCGGGATCGCATTCATCAATACCGACGATGGATACGACGCCTTACCGCCCGGCACGTACAGACCGGCGCGGTCCAGTGGCGTGACCTTCTGGCCCAGCACAGTGCCGTCGGCCTCAGTGTAGCTCCAGGAGTCCTGCTTCTGCTTTTCGTGATAGCTGCGTACCCGCGCCGCAGCGACTTCGAGGGCTTCGCGCTGCGGTGCGGTGATGCGCGTCAGCGCAAGCTCCAGGCGTTCACGCGGCAGGATCAGGTCAGCCATGGACTGCACGTCCAGGCCGTCGAACTGGCGGGTGAAGTCCACCAGCGCTGCATCACCGCGCTCACGCACGGCCTTGATGATTTCGAGCACCCGCTGGTTGACCGAGTCGTCGGACACGCTTTCCCAGCTCAGCAGATGATCCAGATGATGGGCGAAATCCGGGTCGGCAGCGTTGAGTCGGGCAATTGCAGTGGACGTGGTCATAGCGAGGGCCTCAATAGAATTGGCAAAAACTCAGGCGCCCTAAACTAGCAGTCGTTTCCGCTTGGGCACCTGAGAATTCTGGCTATGAGGCGGATAGACGGGCGTAGCTCTTCAGCTACGCGGGTGAGTCAACCGCGGTGTCGAGACTCCACTGCCTTGCGCAGGGTGTCGATCAACGCCTGGATACGGGCGTGCTGCATCTTCATTGATGCTTTGTTGACGATCAGGCGGGAGCTGATGTCAGCGATAAAATCCTGGGGCTCCAAACCGTTGGCGCGCAGGGTGTTGCCGGTGTCGACAACGTCGATGATCTTGTCCGCCAGGCCGATCAGCGGTGCCAGCTCCATGGAGCCGTAGAGCTTGATGATATCGACCTGACGGCCTTGTTCGGCGTAATAGCGCTTGGCAACGTTGACGAACTTGGTGGCGACCCGCAAGCGGCCCTTGGGTTCGACATCACCGACGCGGCCGGCGGTCATCAGCTTGCACAGTGCGATGCGCAGGTCCAGGGGCTCGTACAGGCCCTGGCCGCCGTATTCCATCAGCACGTCCTTGCCGGCAACACCCAGGTCGGCGGCGCCATGTTCAACGTAGGTCGGCACGTCGGTAGCCCGCACGATCAGCAGGCGCACGTCGTCCTGGGTCGTGGGGATGATCAGCTTGCGGCTCTTGTCCGGATTCTCGGTCGGCACGATGCCCGCTTCAGCCAGAAGCGGCAACGTGTCGTCAAGGATGCGGCCCTTGGACAGTGCGATGGTCAACATGGGAAATGTCAGTCCTTCATCAGGCTATTGCTGTCCGGTCGCAAACGGCGCCAGACACAGATCGAGGCCATGACAGCCTCGATTTGAAACAAACCAGTCAACAACAAACTGTGGCGAGGGAGCTTGCTCCCGCTGAGACGCGAAGCGGCCCTCGAAGAGCGGGACTGCTACGCAGTCCAGCGGGAGCAAGCTCCCTCGCCACAAACAGGGACTAGCCCGGTACGCGGCGAATCTTCGCGCCGAGCATCTGCAGTTTCTCTTCGATGCACTCGTAACCACGGTCTATGTGGTAGATGCGGTCGATCAGGGTGTCACCTTCGGCGCACAGTGCCGAGATTACCAGGCTGGCCGAGGCACGCAGGTCGGTTGCCATTACTGGCGCGCCCTTGAGCTTGTCGATCCCGGTGACGATGGCGGTGTTGCCTTCGACCTGGATCTTGGCGCCCATGCGGTGCAGTTCATACACGTGCATGAAGCGGTTTTCGAAGATGGTCTCGATCACGGCACCGGTGCCTTCGGCAATCGCGTTCAAGGAGATGAACTGCGCTTGCATGTCGGTCGGGAACGCCGGGTACGGAGCGGTACGCACGTTGACGGCTTTTGGCCGCTTGCCGTGCATGTTCAGCTCGATCCAGTCTTCGCCGGTGGTGATCTCTGCGCCGGCTTCCTTGAGTTTTTCCAGGACGGCTTCCAGGATGGTCGGATCGGTGTCCTTGACCTTCACACGGCCACCGGTCACGGCAGCGGCAACCAGGTAGGTACCGGTCTCGATGCGGTCAGGCATGACTTTGTAGGTGGCGGTGTGCAGACGCTCTACACCATCAATAGTGATGGTGTCGGTGCCAGCACCGGAAACCTTCGCGCCCATGGCGTTGAGGAAGTTGGCCAGGTCGACCACTTCCGGCTCGCGTGCGGCGTTCTGCAACACGCTGCGACCGTTGGCCAGAGCAGCGGCCATCATGATGTTCTCGGTACCGGTGACGCTGACGGTATCAAAGAAGAAGTTCGCGCCGCGCAGGCCGCCTTCCGGCGCCTTGGCCTTGATGTAGCCGCCTTCGACGTCGATGACTGCGCCCATGGCCTCAAGGCCACGGATGTGCAGGTCGACCGGACGCGAACCAATGGCGCAACCGCCAGGCAAGGCTACTTCGGCTTCGCCGAAACGGGCAACCATAGGGCCCAGCACCAGGATCGACGCACGCATGGTTTTCACCAGTTCGTACGGAGCGACCAGGGTCTTGATGGTGCGTGGGTCGATTTCGACGGCCAGCTTCTCGTCGATCACCGGCTCAATGCCCATGCGACCGAACAACTCGATCATGGTGGTGATGTCGTGCAGGTGCGGCAGGTTGGCCACAGTCACCGGGCCATCGCACAGCAGGGTCGCTGCCAGGATCGGCAAGGCGGAGTTTTTCGCACCGGAAATGCGAATCTCGCCATCAAGGCGGGCACCGCCGGTAATAATCAATTTATCCATAAGAATCTCGACGCCTTGGGGGCTCAGGTGCGCTCGGCCCAGGCCGCGCGGCTGAAAAATTTCATAGTGACCGCATGGATGCTGCCATCGGTGATCCATGGGTTCAAATGGGCATAGATCTGCTGCTGACGCTTGACCGGGCTCAATGCCGCCAGTTCATCGCTAATCACGTTCAGCTGGAAATTGCAGCCTTCGCCTTCGACTTCTACAGTCGTTTCAGGCAGCTTTCCTTCAAGGAAGCTCTTAACTTCTAGGGCCTGCATGCTCAACCTCTATCGGCGCCCAGTGCGCACGGGTCGCACATCATACAAAAAAGCCCCGCGCCTGCGAACCCCGCATAGCAGGACTCTGACGGGGGGCTTCTTTAATAATGTGTATCAGGGATGCGCCAGCAGCTCGGTCAAACCGGAAACTTCGGCAATTTCGCGCATGTCTTCTGGTAACGCACGGATGCTTACCGGCTTTTTCGCCGCCTCGGCATCACGCATGAAGCACAGCAACAACGACAAGCCGACGCTGCTGGACTTGGTCACCGCCGAGCAATCAAGCACCAGCTCTGGCGCCTTGCTGGCCTTGATCAGCGCCTGGCCCTGCTTGCGCAGGTCAGGCCCGGTGCGGTAATCCAGCACGCCGCTGAGGAACAGCTCGCCGGCGTCGCCGATACGAACAGCCGACTCGGTCATTGCGCAGGCTTCCCGGCAGCTTTATCGGTTTCTTCCTTGGCCTTGGCCACTTCACCGGCCCAACCATTGATGGTCTTGTCCAGATCGTTGCCATTGCGCTGCATCGCGTCGGCGAACTGATCACGGAACAGCTTGCCGATGTTGATACCGTTGATGATCACGTTACGCAGTTTCCACTCACCGTTGATCTTCGTCAGGGTGTAGGACACAGGGTACACGGCGCCATTGCTGCCGGAGACTTTCATTCCGACTTCGGCACGGTCGCCCGACTCGTCCTTGGGCGCATCAACGATAATGCCCTGGTTGTTGTATTCCAGCAGAGCGTTACCGTAGAACTGGAACAGCCCCTTCTTGAAGTTTTCCTGGAACGTCTGCATTTGCGCAGGCGTAGCTTTGCGCGAATATTTGACCGTCATGATGCTTTTGGAGATGCCTTCAGCATCGACCACAGGGCCAACGATCGTGTTGAGCGCGTTGTAGAACCTGGAAGGGTCTTGCTTGTACTGTTCTTTATTAGCCTTGAGGTCAGCCAGCATTTTGCTGGTGGTGTCCTGCACCAAATCGTGGGCAGAACCTGCCGCGTTGGCCATCATCGGCAATGCTGCAAGCAGTACCAGCAGGCCACGTCGCAAGGTAGAGATCATGAACAGATTCCTCATTTAGCGTCTTTATTGACCGTATTGAGCAAAAATTTCCCGATCAGGTCTTCAAGCACCAGCGACGACTGTGTGTCGTGGATGGTCGAACCATCCTTGAGCAGGGCTGTTTCCCCCCCCACGCTGACCCCGATGTACTTCTCGCCCAGCAAACCCGCAGTGAGGATAGATGCCGTGGAGTCAGTTGGCAGATTATCTACCTTCTTGTCCAGTTGCATCGTCACCCGACCGGTAAAGCTGTCGCGATCCAGATCGATTGCCGTGACCTTGCCGATGGTGACACCGGCCATGGTCACTTTGGATCTGACCGTCAAACCGGCGATATTGTCGAAGTACGCGTAAAGTTTATAGGTATCGGCGGTAGGGCTGGCCGAAAGGCCACTGACTCGCAGGGCCAGCAACAGTAAAGCCAGGATGCCAGCCAGCAAGAAAAGGCCGACACCGATTTCCACAGTGCGGTTTTGCATCAGAAATCTCCAAACATCAAGGCGGTCAAAATGAAGTCAAGGCCCAGTACCGCCAACGAAGCGTATACAACGGTCTTGGTAGTGGCACGGCTGATCCCCTCTGAAGTGGGCTCACAGTCATAGCCTTGGAATACGGCAATCCAGGTCACCACAAAGGCAAAGACAATGCTCTTTATGATGCCGTTGAGCACGTCACCGGTGAAGGTCACGCTGTTTTGCATGTTGGCCCAGTAGGAGCCGTCGTAGACCCCCAGCCAGTCAACCGCCACCCACGAACCACCCCAGATACCCACCACGCTGAAGATCATTGCCAGCAGTGGCAGGGAAATGAAGCCGGCCCACAGGCGCGGGGCAACAATGTACTTGAGCGGGTCCACGCCGATCATTTCCAGGCTGGACAGCTGCTCAGTGGATTTCATATTGCCGATTTCAGCGGTCAGCGCCGAACCTGCACGCCCCGCGAACAACAAGGCGGTAACCACCGGGCCAAGCTCACGCAACAGGGTCAGGGCCACCATCTGCCCTACCGCCTGCTCCGAGCCGTAGCTGGACAGGATATTGAAACCCTGCAGCGCCAGCACCATGCCGATGAATACGCCGGAGACCACGATGATCACCAGGGACATCACCCCCACCGAGTGCAGCTGCTTGACCAGCAGGCCAAAGCCGCCGCCGATACCGCCGCGCCCCAGCAAGGCGTGAAACAGGAAAATGGTCGAACGCCCCAGCACTTCGACGATGTCGATGCCCGAGCGACCGAAAAGGCGAACCTTCTCGATAAGAGATGTCTTGCGCATCAGCGCTTCCCCAGAAGATCTGAGCGGTAGTCCGCTGCCGGAAAGTGAAAAGGCACCGGGCCATCGGGGTTGCCGGTCATGAATTGGCGAATGCGCGGGTTATCGGCGTTCATCAGCTCTTCAGGCGTACCCTGCCCCAGCACCTGACCATCACCCACTACATACAGGTAGTCGGCGATGCTCGCGGTTTCGGCCAGGTCGTGGGAAACCACGATGCTGGTGATCCCCAATGCATCGTTGAGCAGGCGGATCAGGCGCACCAACACGCCCATGGCGATCGGGTCCTGACCCACGAATGGCTCGTCATACATGAGGATCTGTGGGTCGAGGGCAATCGCCCGCGCCAGGGCGACACGGCGCTTCATGCCGCCGGACAACTCGTCCGGCATCAGGTCGATGGCGCCGCGAAGCCCTACGGCCTGCAGTTTCAACAACACGATGTCACGAATCATCTCATCGGACAGCTGGGTGTGCACCCGCAGCGGGAAGGCTACGTTTTCGAACACATCGAGGTCGGTGAACAGCGCGCCGCTCTGGAACAGCACGCCCATATGCTTGCGCGCATCGAACAGATCGCTACGCGACAGCGTTGGCAGGTTCTGGCCGTTGACCCACACTTCCCCGGCACTGGGGCGCAATTGCATGCCCATCAGGCGCAACAGGGTGGTCTTGCCGCAACCGGAAGGCCCCATGATGCCCGTGACCTTGCCGCGAGGAATGCGAATATCGACGTTATTGAAGATGCTGCGCGTACCGCGCTTGAAGGTAAGACCCTTCAGCTCGACCGCGTAGGCGTTATCGGCACTCATCTAATCTCCTTGGGATGCAGCCTTTCACTCAGACACCATGTGTGCGACTTTGGTTTTCAACAGATGCGCAATAGTTGAGCACATGGGTTGGGCGGACCGAACTGGCGGCGAACTATATCACTGCTGGTACAGAGCCCCCAAGGCCGGAACAGCGCTGGTTCAGATTTGAGACAGGGAAAAAACGTTGCTTGCTATGTTACCGACGGTGGTTTTCAGTTATCCCGCGCACAAAGCCTGACGAACTTGCGTGAGGGAATTGATCATTACCGCTATAATCGCCGACTTTTCGTCAGGCTATACGATTTCAGACATGAGCCAATCCAGCGACCTTATTCAATCCGCACAACGCACCATACGCCTTGAGCTTGAAGCCGTAGAGGGCTTGCTGGCGCATATCGACGCGGATTTCGTGCGCGCCTGCGAGATGATTCTGGCCAGCAAGGGCCGCGTTGTGGTGGTCGGCATGGGCAAGTCCGGCCACATTGGCAACAAGATCGCAGCGACCTTGGCGAGCACCGGGACCACCGCGTTTTTCGTGCACCCGGCCGAAGCCAGCCACGGCGACATGGGCATGATCACCAAGGACGACGTGATCCTCGCCCTGTCCAACTCCGGTACTACCAACGAAATCGTGACCCTGCTGCCGCTGATCAAGCGCCTGGGCATCCAGATGATCAGCCTCACTGGCAACCCTGAGTCAACGCTGGCCAAGGCCGCCGACGTCAACCTGAACGTGCACGTAGCCCATGAGGCCTGCCCGCTGAACCTGGCGCCCACCTCCTCCACTACCGCCGCGCTGGTAATGGGCGATGCCCTCGCGGTGGCACTGCTGGAGGCCCGCGGGTTTACGGCCGAGGACTTCGCATTTTCCCATCCGGGTGGCGCACTGGGCCGTCGCCTGCTGCTGAAAGTGGAAAATGTCATGCATCGCGGCGCCGAGCTGCCGAGCGTTCCACGCGGCACCCTGCTCAGGGATGCGCTGATGGAAATGACCCGCAAGGGCTTGGGCATGACTGCCATCGTCGAAACCGATGGCCGACTGGCAGGGATATTCACCGACGGTGACCTGCGTCGCACCCTGGACCGCACCATTGATATCCATACCGCGACCATCGACGCAGTGATGACCCCTCACGGTAAGACCGCGCGCGCCGAAATGCTCGCGGCCGAAGCGTTGAAAATCATGGAAGATCACCGCATAGGCGCTCTTATCGTGGTCGACGACGATGACCGGCCGATCGGGGCCCTTAACCTTGGCGACTTGCTGCGCGCAGGAGTGATGTAAATGAACAGCGACCTGTTGCAACGCGGTAAAGACATCAAGCTGGCGATTTTCGACGTTGACGGCGTGCTGACCGATGGCCGCCTGTACTTCCTCGAAGACGGCAGCGAATTCAAGACCTTCAACACCCTCGACGGCCAAGGCATCAAGATGCTGATGGCAGCAGGCGTGCAAACCGCAATTATCAGCGGTCGAAAAACACCGGTTGTGGAACGCCGTGCACAAAACCTCGGTATTCCTCACCTGTATCAGGGCCGCGAGGATAAACTGGTGGTGCTGGACGAGCTTCTTGGCCAACTCAACCTAAGCTATGAACAAGTCGCCTATCTGGGCGACGACCTGCCAGACCTGCCGGTGATTCGCCGGGTGGGCCTGGGCATGGCCGTCGCAAATGCCGCGGCGTTTGTCCGCGAACACGCCCATGGCATCACCACCGCCCGTGGCGGCGAGGGTGCCGCCCGCGAGTTCTGCGAGTTGATCCTGCGTGCCCAAGGCAGTCTTGAAGCGGCCCACGCCGCCTACCTATAGAGCGTTATATGCTGAGTAAAAAGATTCGCAACTTCCTGTTATTCGGGGTCATCGCCGCGCTGCTCCTGGCGGTGGGCTACTGGAATATCAGCCCGGAGCGCTTTCTCGACAAGCCTGTTGCACAGGTTGACGAAGGCCTTATCGACTATTACGCCACCAATGCCTACAGCATTCAGTATCTGCCCGACGGCAAGGTGCAGTATGAGATGACATCGGACAAGGTCGAGCACTTGAAGGCTTCCGAAGTCAGCCTGCTGACCAATCCGGACCTGAACCTGTATCGCGGCACCGAATTTCCCTGGCACGTGACCAGCAAGCGTGGCGAAGTCAACCCTGACGGCACCGAAGTTGAACTGATCGACTCGGTTCGCGTCGCACGTACAGACGCGCAGAACCGCGACACCATCATTACCAGCAGTCGCATGACCGTATTCCCACAGAAGCAATATGCGCAGACCGAGCAAGACGTTAGAATCGACGGCGCTGGCGGTGTATCGACTGGCAAGGGAATGAAAGCGTATTTGAAAGAAAGCAGGATACACCTGCTATCGAACGTAAGAGGACAGTATGAGGCTCGTTAAAACTCTCCCTATTTTGCTCGGTCTGGGCGCAGCACTGGGAAGCGTGAGCGCCTGGGCTCTGCCGAACGATAGCCAGCAACCGATCCACATCTCGGCTGACGATGCGCAGCTCGATGACAAGCAAGGTGTCGCCACCTACACCGGCGGCGTGATCATCACCCAAGGCTCGATGAAGATTACCGGCAACACGGTGACCCTGACTCGTACCAAGACCGGCGATATCGATGTGGTGACTTCGGTCGGCAACCTGGCTTATTTCGAGCAGAAGCAGTCCGCTACCGATACAGGCCCCATGAAAGGCTACGGCAAGACTATCCAGTATCACGCCCAGCAGAACCGCATCGTACTGATTGATCAGGCCAAGGTGCTGAGCCCGGACGGCAACTCCACGGAAGGTGAAAAAATCACCTATGACACCGTGAAGCAGATCGCTAACGCCGGTCGCGCCAACGGCAACAAGGTCACCGCACCCCGCCCACGCATCGACATGGTTATCCAGCCGAAGAAGAAGGCCGAGTAATGGCAACCCTGAAAGCCCAGCATCTGGCCAAGGCCTATAAAAGCCGCCAGGTGGTACGCGACGTCAGCCTGTCGATCGACAGCGGCCAGATCGTCGGCCTGCTCGGTCCTAACGGTGCCGGCAAAACCACCTGCTTCTATATGATCGTCGGGCTGGTCCAGGCGGACCAGGGTCGCGTATTGATCGACGACCTGGACGTCAGCCACCAACCCATGCACGGTCGTGCACGGGCAGGTATCGGCTATCTTCCGCAGGAGGCGTCGATCTTCCGTAAACTGTCGGTAGCCGACAACATCATGGCGATCCTCGAGACCCGCAAGGAACTCGATCGCGATGGCCGCCGCCAGGAGCTGGAAAGCCTGCTGCAGGAATTCCACATCAACCATATTCGCGACAACCTCGGCATGAGCTTGTCCGGTGGTGAACGTCGTCGCGTGGAAATCGCCCGCGCCCTGGCGACCGCGCCGAAATTCATCCTGCTGGATGAACCCTTTGCCGGCGTCGACCCGATTTCGGTGGGCGACATCAAGCAGATCATCCATCACCTCAAGGCCAAGGGCATTGGCGTGCTGATCACCGATCACAACGTGCGCGAAACCCTCGATATCTGCGAAACCGCGTATATCGTCAACGATGGTCAGCTGATTGCCGAAGGCGATGCCGAAACCATCCTGGCCAACGAGCTGGTGAAGGAAGTGTACCTGGGTCACGAGTTCCGCCTGTAAACACAGGGGTATCGCGCTCTTACCTGGAGCGTGCGGGAGTCAATGGAAACCTCGGTTTTTTTATTGTTACCGCGCTCTAGGCAAAGGCCCCGAGATCAGGCATATAATTTGCTTATGTTTGGCGCTCACGCGCCCTGTCGTGGATGGCGCATTGCGCCGGCGAATAAGGTGTTAAGCCCCTGCCATGAAACCATCGCTAGTCCTGAGAATGGGCCAGCAGCTGACGATGACACCGCAGCTGCAACAGGCCATCCGCCTGCTCCAATTGTCGACCCTGGACCTGCAACAGGAGATCCAGGAGGCCCTGGAGTCCAATCCGATGCTCGAACGCCAGGAAGAAGGCGACGACTTCGATAACGCAGATCCTCTGGCCGATAACATCGAGCAAAAACCCAATTCCGACGTGCAGGAACCCTCCTATCAGGAAACCGCCCCGACGGTGGACAACCTGGAGGAAGGCGACTGGAACGAACGCATTCCCAACGAGCTTCCCGTGGACACCGCCTGGGAAGACGTCTACCAGACCAGCGCCAGCAGCCTGCCAAGCAGCGATGATGACGAGTGGGATTTCACTACCCGCACGTCGGCGGGCGAGAGCCTTCAGAGCCACTTGCTGTGGCAACTGAACCTGGCGCCGATGTCCGATACCGATCGCCTGATCGCGGTCACCCTGATCGATTGCATCAATAATCAGGGTTACCTGGACGAAACCCTCGACGAGATCCTCGAGGCCTTCGACCCGGAACTGGATATCGAACTGGACGAAATCGAAGCCGTCCTGCACCGCATCCAGCAATTCGAGCCCGCAGGCATCGGCGCACGCACACTCAGCGAGTGCCTGTTACTGCAACTGCGCCAATTACCGGCCAAGACGCCATGGCTCACGGAAGCGCAACGCTTGGTCAGTGACTACATCGACCTGCTGGGCAGTCGCGACTACAGCCAACTGATGCGCCGTATGAAGCTCAAGGAAGATGACTTGCGCCAGGTCATCGAACTGGTGCAAAGCCTCAACCCGCGTCCGGGCTCGCAGATCGAGTCCAGCGAAGCCGAATATGTGGTGCCCGACGTCATTGTGCGCAAGGACAACGAACGCTGGCTGGTGGAGCTGAACCAGGAGTCGGTACCGCGCCTGCGGGTCAACCCGCAATACGCAGGTTTTGTGCGCCGCGCCGACACCAGCGCCGATAACACCTTCATGCGCAACCAGTTGCAGGAAGCGCGGTGGTTCATCAAGAGCCTGCAAAGCCGCAACGAAACCCTGATGAAAGTCGCAACCCAGATCGTCGAACACCAGCGCGGTTTCCTGGAGTACGGCGACGAGGCCATGAAGCCTCTCGTGCTGCACGACATCGCCGAAGCCGTCGGCATGCATGAATCGACGATTTCCCGGGTTACCACGCAGAAATTCATGCATACCCCACGGGGTATTTATGAGCTGAAATACTTTTTCTCCAGCCACGTCAGCACCTCTGAAGGCGGTGAATGCTCGTCCACGGCGATCCGTGCGATCATCAAAAAACTGGTTGCCGCTGAAAATCAGAAAAAGCCGTTGAGTGACAGCAAGATCGCTGGTTTACTGGAGGCACAAGGCATTCAGGTCGCCCGTCGAACCGTCGCCAAGTACCGCGAGTCCCTAGGGATCGCGCCTTCCAGCGAGCGTAAGCGGTTGATGTGACGGGCGGGCCACAGCGTTCCAGTGGTGGGTATTCCTGCCCACCGCTTTATGCACTGGCAACGAAGGAGAAGCTGTATGCAAGTCAACATCAGTGGACACCAGCTGGAAGTCACCAAGCCCCTGCGTGAATACACCGAGAGCAAACTGAACAAGCTTGCGGGGCATTTTGACAAGATCACCAACGTGCAGGTCATCATGGAGGTCGATAAGCTCAAGCAGAAAATCGAGGCCACCCTGCACGTACCGAATGCCAAGCTCGTCGCCAATGCGGAACATGAAGATATGTACGCGGCCATTGACTCCCTCTACGACAAGCTCGACCGCCAACTCATAAAGCATAAGGAAAAGAATCTGCACCTGATGCAAGGTACAGGTCGTTAACTCTCCCCCCATGATCCGACTTGAAAACATCCTGACCCCCGGCCGTTCCCTCGTGAACGTGCCGGGCGGCAGTAAAAAGCGCGCCCTCGAACAAATTGCCAACCTGATCGCCCGGGAAATTCCGGATCTGGAGATGCAAGATGTCTTCGAAGCTCTGATTGCCCGTGAAAAACTCGGCTCCACCGGTTTTGGCAACGGCATCGCGATCCCCCACTGCCGCCTCAAAGGTTGTGATAAACCCGTGAGCGCGCTGATGCACCTAGACGCTCCGATTGATTTCGACGCCATCGACGGCGCCCCGGTCGACCTGCTGTTTGTGCTGCTGGTCCCGGAAGCCGCCACCGATGCGCACCTGGAACTGCTACGGCAGATCGCCAGCATGCTAGACCGCAAGGATGTACGCGACAAACTGCGCAGCGCTTCCAGCAATGAAGCGTTGTACCAAGTTGTCCTGGATGAACAAAACGGGCAGTAATCATGCGTTTGATCATCGTCAGCGGTCGCTCCGGCTCCGGTAAGAGCACCGCCCTCAATGTGCTTGAGGACAACGGCTTCTATTGCATCGACAACCTGCCTGCCGGCCTGCTGCCAGAGCTGGCGGAGCGTGCACTGATCCATACCGAATTGGCGCAGCCGCTCGTTGCGGTCTCGATTGATGCGCGCAACCTGCCCAGCCACCTCTCGCGCTTCCCGGAACTGTTGGAAGAAGTGCGTGCCAAGCACATTCATTGCGATGTGCTGTACCTGGATGCCGACGAAGAGACCCTGCTCAAGCGTTTCTCCGAAACCCGTCGACGCCACCCCCTCAGCAGCGCCAACCGTTCCCTGGCCGAAGCCATCGAGGACGAGACCAAGCTGCTCGGGCCGATCATTGACCTGGCCGACCTGAAGATCAACACCACCAACCTGAACCTGTATCAGTTGCGCGACGCGATCAAGCTGCGCCTGCTGAACCAGCCTGAGCCGGGCACAGCGTTTCTGGTCGAGTCGTTTGGCTTCAAGCGGGGCATGCCGGTAGATGCCGACCTTGTGTTCGATGTGCGCTGCCTGCCCAACCCTTACTGGAAACCGGAGTTACGCGACCAGTCCGGGCTGGATCAGCCCGTGATCGACTACCTGGCCGCACAACCGGACGTAGAAGAGATGTTCCTGGATATCTCCAGCTACCTGCTCAAATGGTTGCCGCGCTTTGCCGCCAGCAATCGAGCCTATGTCACCATTGCCATTGGCTGCACTGGCGGCCACCACCGCTCGGTCTATCTGACTGAGCGCCTGGGCCAGGTGCTGCAACAAACCCTCAAGAACGTCCAGGTTCGCCACCGCGACCTGAGTTGAAAGGAACACCTGCGCGATGCCTGCTCTGGAAATTGAAATCATCAACAAGCTGGGCCTGCACGCACGGGCGTCGGCTAAATTCGTCGGCGTGGCCGGCCAGTTCCCCTGCCAGATCCGTGCTGGGCGTACGCCAGAGTCCATGGTAGATGGCAAAAGCATCATGGCGATGATGATGTTGGCGGCCGGCAAAGGCACAAAAATTCATCTGAGCACCGAGGGCGAGCAAGAAGACGAAGCAATGGCCGCACTGGTCGAGTTGATCAACAACTACTTCGACGAAGGCGAATAACCCCCTTATGTAGGAGCGAGCTTGCTAGCGAAACGTCAACGATAACGCGGGCATCCTGGTTTAACGCAGTGTTCTCAGGTTTTTCGCGAGCAAGCTCGCTCCCACATGGAACCACCCTCAGCCCAACGCCGTATCCATCACCATCATCACGCAAAACCCGAGGCACAGCCCAAGGCTGGCAAGCTTTTCATGGCCATTGCGGCGCGACTCGGGGATGACTTCATGAGTCACTACCAGCAACATTGCCCCGGCGGCCAACGCCAAACCCAGCGGCAACAACACTTCGGCAAGGCTCACCAGCCATGCGCAGAGCACCGCAAATACCGGTTCAACCAAGCCCGATGCAGCGCCAATCAGGAAGGCTTTGATCCGCGACATTCCCGCCCCAGCCAATACCAACGCAATCACTAGCCCTTCAGGTACATCCTGCAAGGCAATGCCCATGGCGAGGCTGTCGGCATCCGCCATGCCTCCGCCCGCAGAAACACCTACAGCCATGCCTTCCGGGATATTGTGCGCAATGATCGCAAACACGAATAACCAGATACGCGGCGGGATAACCGGTTTATCCGGTGTACCCACCAGCATTTCCGGGCTGGCGCCAGAAACTTTGCGGTCTACGAGGTACAGGCCGAACGCCCCGAGCATGATGCCGAAGCTGATCAAGCCACCGGCCCCCCAAGGTGAAAGCCCCAGGTTTTCAGCGGCGGCGATACCCGGCACGACCAGGGAAAAAGCGGTTGCTGCCAACATCACACCGGCACCAAAGCCCAGCAAGGTATCGCTCAGCGCCATTGGCATGCGCCGAATCACCAACACCGGCACCGCGCCCAGCGCCGCGCCCAGCGCGCAGATCGCTCCACCCTGCAAAGCGCGCAGGATGCGCGGCTCTAGGTTCAACCAGGCCAGCCCATGGGCCACCAATAACGCAGTACCTGCCAATAGCAGCAGCGTGCCAAACGCATAACGAAACATTCGTACGCTACCGATCGCCAGTGTTTGAGTGCCCATAGTCGGCCTTAGATCTTGTTATGGAGTGAGTGTCAGGCCAAGGCCGCCTGATACCGCGCGGCAACTTCCGGCCAGTTGATGACGCTGTAAAATGCATTGATGTACTCAGGTCGTCGGTTTTGATATTGCAAGTAGTAGGCGTGCTCCCAAACGTCCAGGCCCAGCACGGGTGTATTGCCGCTCATCAGCGGGCTGTCCTGGTTGCCGCTGCTTTCCACCACCAGCGTTTTCTGTGGCGTGACACTCAACCAGGCCCAGCCGCTACCGAAACGCGTCAACGCCGCCTTGGTGAAGGCCTCCTTGAAGCTGTCGAAACCACCCAATTGCTCGTCGATAGCCTTGCCCAGCGCGCCCTCGGGTTTGCCGCCCCCTGTCGGTGACATGACCGCCCAGAACAACGAGTGGTTCGCATGCCCGCCTCCTTGGTTGACCACGGCAGCGCGTAATTTCTCCGGCAATGTTTCGACGCTGGACACCAGCTTCTCCACGGGCCAGCCGGCGAACTCAGTGCCCTCGACCGCGGCATTGAGGTTATTGATGTAGGTCTGGTGGTGTTTGGTGTAGTGAATTTCCATGGTTTGCGCGTCGATATGCGGCTCGAGGGCATCGTAGGCGTAAGGCAAGGCCGGCAAGGTATAGGTCATATCAATGTGCTCCATAATGGGACGTGGACGGTGGCGTCGCAGCACTTCCCAGCAGCCGATGAGTGCGCGGGTATTCGCCGTGATCGCTGATGAAATTCAGCAGCTCGACGTAGGTCTTGCTGCTCTGGCGCAACGCGGCCTCGCGCAGTGACGGGCTGAGGCGTGGGTCCTGCATGGTCTGCAAGAGGCGCTGATGGATAGCGCAGAGGTATTCGGCGCTTTCCTCAGGCTGGTTCAGGCGCAAGTGCAGGTCCGCCAGGTTGTGATGGGAAATGACACAGGCCGCCACTGCTTCGTCAGCATCCGCCCAGCGTTCGAACAACACTTGGGCCAGGGCCAGGGCTTGCAGATAGGCCTCGCGAGCGTCAACCAACTCGCCTGCCATAAAGCAGCGATTGGCCCGTTCGATCGTGCGTTTCCAGTGCTCCATGGTGAGCCTCCAAAGCAGGGTCGTTGATTACACGCCACCGGCGGTGAGCTTTTCCGGGTCCAGCAGGACTTCCAGTTGGCTGCGAGGCAGGTCGGTGTGTTCGAGGGCGACATCGATCACCGGGCGGCCTTGCTGATACGCCTTCTTGGCGATTTCAGCGGCTTTCTGGTAGCCGATGATCGGGTTAAGTGCGGTGACCAGAATCGGATTGCGCGACAGCGCTTCCTTGAGCTTGGGCTCATTGACCTTGAAGCTGGCAATGGCCTTGTCCGCCAGCAACCGGCTGGCATTGGCCAGCAATTCCAGGCTGCTGAGCAGGTTTTGGGCAATGATCGGCAGCATCACATTCAGCTCGAAGTTGCCCGATTGGCCGGCCACCGTGATCACTGTGTCATTGCCGATGACCTGGGCGGCCACCATGGCGGTCGCTTCCGGAATGACCGGGTTGACCTTGCCCGGCATGATCGAAGAGCCTGGCTGCAGCGCCTCCAGTTCGATTTCACCGAGGCCGGCCAATGGCCCGGAGTTCATCCAGCGCAGGTCATTGGCGATCTTCATCAGCGACACCGCCGTGGCTTTCAACTGGCCAGAGACTGCAACGGCGGTGTCCTGGGAGCCAATCAGCGCGAACAGGTTCTTGCCGGGCGTGAATTTCACCCCGGTCAAAAGGCTCAGTTGCTGGCTGAAGCGCCTGGCAAACTCGGGGTGTGCGTTGACCCCGGTACCGACCGCCGTGCCGCCCTGAGCCAATGCTTGCAGCGCCGGTAGCAGGTCCTGCAAGTGACCGATATTGGCCTTGAGCTGCTGCGCCCAGCCGTTCAGCACCTGTCTCATGCGCACCGGCATGGCGTCCATCAAATGCGTGCGGCCGGTCTTGATGAACGGGTGAACCGCCTCGGCTTTTTGCTCGATGACTTGCACCAGATGCAGCAGGGCCGGCAACGTTTGCTCGTGCAGCACCAACGCGGCACTGACGTGGATGGTGGTGGGGATGATGTCGTTGCTGCTCTGGCCGCAATTCACATGATCGTTGGGGTTGACCGCCTCGCCCAGCAAACGGCTGGCAAGGGTCGCGATCACTTCGTTGGCGTTCATGTTGGAACTGGTGCCGGAGCCGGTCTGGAAGATATCCACCGGGAAGTGCTGCATGTAGTCGCCTTCCAGCAAGCCTTGGGCGGCATCGACAATAGCCTTGCCCTGCCCTTCGCTGATTTGCTTGAGCTCGACGTTGACCTTGGCCGCGGCTGTCTTGGCCAGGATCAGGGCGCGGATGAATTGCGCCGGCATGGGTTGATGACTGATGGGAAAGTTGTTCACCGCACGCTGTGTTTGTGCGCCATACAAAGCTTCTTGCGGCACATGCAGTTCGCCCATGCTGTCGCGTTCGATACGGGTGTCACTCATCATTAGATCCTTGCACCAAGTCAGAAACGGAAATCGAAGGCAGTAATTCGCAGCTCGCCAATTGCCAGGCAAAGGTCTGCCAGCGCTTGAGGCGGCAGGCACAGTGGGAGAGTTTTTCCAAGTCGCGCAGTGGCCGCCAGGCTTGGTCCAGGCACAGGGAGCGCCAATGCCAGGGCAAGGCGACATCAGCGGCGGTGTCGATCAACAAACGAAATGAGGTTTCAGCGATCGTCCACGGATGGGTTGCGGTGCAACACGCCAGATACCGACCTTCGTTCAGGTAGTGCTCAATCAGGCGGGGTTCATTGGGATCCAGGCCACAGCGAATCTGGCGGCTCATCCAACGCCAGCTTTCCAGATAGGGATCCTCATGCAGGACAGAACTCATGAGCCACACTCATTCGGTAATGATATTTATTATTAAATGATATTGAGAATCAAAACAAGAGCAGCCCATTAATCCTGCCGTGACAAGGCAATAAAAAAAGGCGCGCCATCTTCGCGATGGCGCGCCTTTCAGGACGTGCGGGAGGGATTAGCTGCCAGCGACCGTCATGCGTTCGATCAGCACCGAACCCGTGCGAATATTGCTGCGCAGTTCCAGGTCGTTACCCACGGCAACGATCTGCTTGAACATATCGCGCATATTGCCGGCGATGGTCACTTCCTGGACGGCGAACTGAATCTCGCCATTCTCCACCCAGAAGCCCGCCGCACCCCGCGAGTAGTCACCGGTGACCATGTTCAGGCCATGGCCCATCAATTCAGTCACCAGCAACCCGCGCCCCATCCGCCGCAACAACGCCGCCTGGTCTTCATCACCGTGGGTCACGAACAGGTTATGCACACCGCCTGCGTTAGCGGTGCTTGGCAGGCCCAGCTTGCGGCCGGCATAAGTACCCAGCACATAGGACACCAGCTCACCCTTCTCGACAAACGGCTTGGCATAGGTCGCCAGGCCATCGCCGTCGAACGACGAACTGCCCATCGCGCGCATCAGATGCGGGCGCTCGTCAATGGTCAGCCACTCAGGGAACAGTTTCTGACCGATGGCGCCTTCCAGGAACGAAGACTTGCGATACAGGTTGCCACCGGAAATCGCGCCCAGGAAGCTGCCGAATAAACCACCAGCCAGCTCTGCGGAAAACAGCACAGGCACTTCGCAGGTCGGCACCGGGCGCGCGCCCAGGCGGCTCGCGGCCCGTTGCGCCGCACGCTGGCCAATGCTTGCAGGGTCTGCCAGTAAATCGCCTTGGCGGTTTACGTCGTACCAGTAATCACGCTGCATCTGCCCATTGGCTTCGGCAATCATCACGCAACTGAGGCTGTGACGCGTGGAGGCATAACCACCGATAAAGCCATGGCTGTTGCCGTAGACGCGGCAACCCTGATGAGTGCTCAAGGTGGTGCCGTCCGCATTCTTGATGCGGGCATCGGCATCGAACGCTGCCGCTTCGCAGGTCAGCGCCAGCTCGATGGCTTGCTCAGGGGTGATATCCCAGGCATGGAACAGGTCGAAATCCTGCACATCCTTGGCCATCAGCGCCTTGTCGGCCAGGCCCGAGCTTTCATCCTCGGAGGTGTGCTTGGCAATCGCCAGTGCTGCGGCGACGGTCTCGCGAATCGCCTCCGGCCCACTGGCCGAGGTGCTGGCCGAACCTTTGCGCTGGCCCGCATACAAGGTGATGCCAAACCCTTGGTCGCGATTGAATTCAACCGTTTCCACTTCCCGCTGGCGCACCGAAGTCGACAACCCTTGCTCCAGCGACACCGCCACTTCACAGGCGCTGGCCCCCTGGCGCTTGGCTTCGGCAAGGATCTGCTCGACTTGTTCCTGCAGTGCCGGTAACGCTTGTGGACCGACGCTTTGGGCTGCACTCATGGTTTTCTCCACTCAAATTCTGCTTTCGGTAATGGCCATCGAGCGACCGGGCCGGACAAGCGGCCCCCGACTGGTTATCATGGCGGCGTTTCTTTGCGGACTGCCACCATGGTTGATTCTTACGACGACTCCCTCGATGGGGAGAAAAGCAAAACCCAGGTCAAACGTGAGCTGCATGCTCTGGTTGACCTTGGCGAGCGCCTTACAACGCTCAAAAAGGATTTGGTTGCCAAACTGCCACTGACCGACGAAATGCGTCGGGCCCTGGCCGATGCGCCCAAGCACACCGCGAATATCGCGCGTAAACGGCACATCTCGTTTATCGGCAAACTGATGCGCGACCAAGACATTGACGCCATTCTGACTTTGCTCGATCAAACCGATGCCTCCACTCGCCAGTACAACGAACGCTTCCACAACCTCGAACGTTGGCGTGACCGCCTGATCTCGGGCGATGACGCGGTGCTGGAGAAATTCGTACTGGACTATCCGGACGCGGACCGCCAGCAATTGCGCTCCCTGATCCGTCAGGCCCAGCACGAGCTGGCGCATAACAAGGCGCCGGCCACCAGCCGTAAAATCTTCAAGTACATCCGTGAGCTGGACGAGACTCAACGCGGTCTGCGCTGATCCTCTTCCCCGGGTGGCGGTCTTCGCCACCCGAAGCTCCGGCTCCTACGATCCCGTGCCACCCACGGTAATCGCATCAATTTTCAACGTTGGCTGGCCGACACCTACCGGCACCGACTGCCCATCCTTGCCGCACGTGCCCACGCCGCTGTCCAGCGACAGGTCGTTACCGACCATCGACACCTTGCTCATGGCTTCCGGCCCGTTACCAATCAGCGTCGCCCCTTTGACCGGCGCGGTAATCTTGCCGTCTTCGATCAGGTACGCCTCGCTGGTGGAGAACACGAACTTGCCGCTGGTGATATCCACCTGGCCGCCGCCGAGGTTGGCGCAGTAGATACCGCGTTTTACCGAGGCAATGATTTCTGCCGGATCGCTTTGACCACCGAGCATGTAGGTGTTGGTCATGCGCGGCATCGGTAGATGCGCATAGGACTCACGACGACCGTTACCGGTGCGCGCCACGCCCATCAGGCGGGCGTTGAGCTTGTCTTGCATGTAGCCCTTGAGCACGCCGTTCTCGATCAGGGTGGTGCATTCGGTCGGCGTGCCTTCGTCATCGACGCTCAGCGAACCACGGCGGCCGGCCAGGGTGCCGTCATCGACAATGGTGCACAGCTTGGACGCAACCATTTCGCCCATGCGCCCGCTGTAGGCGGAACTGCCCTTGCGGTTGAAATCGCCCTCCAGGCCATGGCCCACGGCTTCGTGGAGCAACACGCCAGACCAACCCGAACCCAGCACCACCGGCAAGGTGCCGGCCGGCGCGGGAATCGCTTCCAGGTTGACCAATGCCTGGCGCAGCGCCTCACGGGCATAGCCCATGGCACGGTCGTCAGCAAGGAAATAACGGTAGTCGGTGCGCCCACCGCCGCCATGTCCGCCGCGCTCGCGGCGCCCGTTCTGTTCGACGATCACACTCACATTGAAACGCACCAGCGGCCGTACATCCGCCGCCAGCCCACCGTCGGTGGACGCCACGAGGATGCGCTCCCACACGCCAGCCATGCTCACGGTCACTTGCTGGATACGCGGGTCCAAGGCACGGGTAGCAGCGTCGATACGCTTGAGCAGCTCTACCTTTTCCGCACGACTGATCACTTCCAAGGGGTTATCCGGCGCATACAACTGCGCCACGTCCTGGGTACTGAACGCCTGCACCGTGCCATTCTGCCCGGCACGGGAGATCGAACGGGCGGCACGCGCCGCCAGGCCCAGGGCCTCCAGGGTGATCGCATTGCTGTAGGCAAATCCGGTCTTCTCACCCGATTGCGCGCGAACGCCTACGCCCTGGTCAAGGTTGAAACTGCCTTCCTTGACGATCCCATCTTCCAACGCCCAGGACTCGGAAATCTGCCCCTGGAAATACAGGTCAGCCGCATCGATACCCGGCCCGGCCAGATCGCCAAGTACGGTTTGCAGGCTTTCGATGGTCACGCCACCGGGTGCCAGGAGGTGATCACTGACTGAGGACAACAACTCGCTCATAGGTTTGGCCTTAAATTCATCGTTCTGAAGCAGGCCGCTGCGCGCCCTGCGAGAAAAAGCGCCGGTGATTGGCCACCGGCATGCGCGCCCGTATCGACGCCTGTTCACTGCTGTCGCGTTCGGCCAGTAACACCGCTTCGCCTTGATCCTGTTGCGCCAGCACTCGGCCCCAAGGGTCGACAATCGCCGCATGGCCAAACGTTTCCCGTGGGCCTGGGTGCACACCGCCTTGGGCGGCTGCCAGCAGGTAGCACTGGGTTTCGATGGCACGTGCGCGAATCAGCACATCCCAGTGTGCAGCCCCGGTCACCGCCGTGAAGGCCGAGGGCGCGGTAATCAGTTCAGCCCCCGCCGCACGTAACTCGCTGTACAGCTCGGGGAAACGCAGGTCGTAACACACCGTCAACCCCACACGGCCCACCGGCGTATCCGCCACCACCACATGGTTACCGAAAGCATAGTCGTCAGATTCGCGATAACGACCGCGAGCATCCGCCACGTCCACATCAAACAGATGGAGTTTGTCGTAGCGAGCGACGATTTCACCCTGATCATTGATCAGCAGCGAGCAAGCATTGGGTTTGGCGTGGGGCTGGTCCTTGGGCGGCAGCGGCAATGTGCCGGCCACTATCCATAAGGTGAGGTCGCGGGCGGCCTGTTTCAACCAGGGCAGCACAGGCCCTTGGCCCAACGCCTCGGCACGGCCTATGTCGGCCAGGTCGCGGCGGCCCATGGCGGCGAAATTCTCTGGCAGCACCGCGAGTTTCGCACCATCGGCCGCCGCCTGCTCCAGCAGGCGACGCGCCTGGGCGAGGTTGGCCAGCACGTCACTCTGGCTGACCATTTGAATTACCGCAAAGGACATGGGCCGACACTCCATACAGGGCATGGGGCCATGCTACTCCACAGGCTCTCAGTTTGGCTTTTCAAATGGCTTGTCGAAGGTGATTTTTGGATCCTTCCAGGGGCCTTGCACCTTGTATTGCACACTGGCGAAGCGCGAAACCCGGTCACCGATCAGCTTGTCGATCAAAAACAGCGCACCACCAATGGCCGGCGCACCGACAATCAGTGCCGCAATCGGCAGGTTGTTGGTCACAGGCAAGGTGACCAGCAATTTGGCGTCGACGCGATCGGCCACCAGATCCAGGGTGCCGTTAAGCTCCAAGTTGGTCGAAGGCCCGGTCATGGTGATGGGCTCGCGGGTCACGAACACGCCATTACTGGCGGCCAACAAGCCTTTGACCCGGTCGTAGCTCAAGCCCTTGCCGAACAAGTCGGAAAAGTCCAAACGCAAACGCCGGCCAATGGAGTTGAAGTTAAGCAGGCCAAACACTCGCAACGCCTGGGCCCCGCCCTCCACTTCGACGAACTGACCTTTACGGAACGCGGCATCCAGGCTGCCGGAAAACCGCTTGGGCCCGACCCAGGCCGGCGACCCCGGCCAGCGGCCATCCACGTCCAGATGAAAGTCTTCGCTGGTCACCGTAGGCGCAAAACCCCAGCCCTTGAGCACGTCGGCAATGTTGCGGCCATCAAGGCGGCCCTTGTACCAACTGCTGCTGGCGCCTGGCGCACCTTCCCAACCCCCGGCGCCCTTGAGCAGCATGCCCTTGAGGCCAAGGTCGAGGTTATTGAAGGCCAGCCCTTTGGCGGTGGGGCGGATCCTCAGCGACCAGGCCCCGATCAGGTCCGAGCCCTGGAAAAGCTGGTCGACGGCAATATCCAGCGCCGGAATGCTTTTTGGGTCGATATCGGCCAGCGGGTCCGGCGCGTTTTCGTCCGCCTGCGCGGTCGGGTCTGGCGCAGGCAATTTCACATACTTGAGGTTGACCGCAATCGGCGCGCCTTTGGCGTCCGGCAGGTACACCGCGCCCTTGGCTTGCTGGCTATCGAGTTGCAAGCCCCAGGCCGCTGGTTTGCGATCGAGCTGCAAGCTGACCTGATCAAACTGGGTACCAAACCCGGTCAGTTTGCCCACCTTGAAGTCCGCACCGCTGAGCAGCTGCTTGGCATTGCCACCTGGATCATTGCCCGCGTAGCGATCCACAAGTTTCTTCCAGGGATCGATATCCAGTTCCGACAGCACGCCACGAATGCGCAGGCCCTTGGCACCGGGCAACATGGCATCACCGTCGCCGAGGAACAGTTCGCCGCGGCCATCATTGAACTTGTCCGGCGGCGCGGCAAAAGTGAAATTCGCCAACTCGCCGTAATCAAACCAGTAACGGCGCTCAGCACCCTGCAAGGTCATGCGAAAGGTGCTGTCACGCCCCTGGCTGGCGGGCATGCCGAACGGTGCCGGCAGGTCCACCGCGACACCCTTGAGGTTGGAGTTGACCATCAACTGGCTGTCCGCGCCGTCCAGGATCACTTGCAACTGGTACGGAATATCGCCGGAGACCGGCAACGGCTGGCTGATTTTCAACCAGTCCGTAAGGCGCTTGACGGTGACCTGGCCATTGGCAGTCACCCGCGTGCTGATATTACCCGGTTTGCCTTCGGCAAAGATCTGCGCCGTGATGGGGCGGTCGAACGCCTGGGCCGAGATCTTCTGCCCGCTCAGGCCCTTGGCGCTGTCGAAGCGAAAATCACCCTTGAGCTGGGTCAGGTCCAGCGGCGGCTCGGCCAATTGCAGGCGCGCCTTGTCGGTCTTGAAGTCCACCACGATCTTGGGCTCAGTGCCTTTGGCCAGCGGTACGTCCAGGTCCAGGCTACCTTGCAGGTCGCCCTCGCCTTTCCAGCCGGCGAACGTAGACGCCGTGCCGATAGGGGCTTCTTGAAGGATCTTCAGGCCGTCGCCCAAACCGCCGGAGAACCCGCCCGTGAGCAGCAGATGACTGTCCCCGCCCGCTGGGGCGTGGGGGATATTGACGTAGACATCCTTGACCTGGGTGTCGAGCAACTGGCCCTTGCTCGCCAGAATGCGTACGCCGCTCTCCTCGACAAACACTTCGCCATTGACCTTGTTCACATGAGGCCAGCCCGGCTGGAAGGCGAGTTCGGCATCATGCACCTTGAAGAACAGGCTGATATTGCGCGATGCGGGCAGCGCATTGTGGCTGAGCGAGCCCTGGTACTGGAAGAAGCCTTCGTCCACCGCGCCCTTGAGGATCGCCGTGCGCAGCCATTCATCCAGCGCCGGGCTCAACACGGCGGGTAGATACTTGGGGGTGAAACGGCCATCGCCATCGACCATGCCGACCCGCAGGTCCATGTAGTCTTCCTGGCTGTGGTCGAAATGCAGACGAATCAGGAAGTCCGCCGCCACCTTGCCTTCCTCGCCCAGTACCTTGATATACGGGGCGATCAGGGTGAAGCCTTGCTTGTCCAGCTTCCAGGTCAGGCGCGCATTGGCCTGGATGTACTGCCACGGCTTGGCGAAGATCGGATACAGATGCAAGGAAAAGTCCTTGCTGTCCATGCGCAACTCACCCTGGCCCAGGTCGCCACTGATGCTGCCGGACACATTGCGTGCGGCCGGCGCGCCAAAGTAGGCATCGAAGCCGACACGCTCCAGGTTGGCGGCAAAACTGAGTTTGCGGTCGGTGGTGTCTTGCGGTCGGAAGTCCACCAGCACATTGCGTAACAGGCCAGTGGCTTTGAGGTGTTCGACGGCCTTGGCGAAACCTTCTGGCAGCGGCGCCAAGGCGTTGAGCAACGGGGTAATGGGGGTCAGGTCGAGGCGGTCGGCCTGCAATTTCCACACTTCCTGTTCCTTGTCGGTCGCCAGGCTTTGCTGCAATTGCAGGCGCGACTCCCAGCGGGTTTCGCCAATGTTCATCGCCAGGGAATCAAACAGCACCTTGAGGCCAGCGTCACTGCGCTGCAGGTAGGCGGTCAGGGCCAGGTTTTCAAGGTGCACCGGCTTACGGTCGGCGTAACTGCCCTTCACTTGGGGCGAATTGAGGCGTACCGCCGCGCTTTGCACCGTGCCTTTGGCCCAACTGAGCCAAAACTCGCCGCCAGCCTTCAATTGCGTCAGCTTCCATTGCTGGGTCAGTTTGGCGGGAATCCACTTGGCCCAGTCGCTTTGCGGCAGGCTCAGGTAGGCATCGACCTCAGCGTCTTGCCACTGGCTGGCACGAATGCGGCTACGCAGGCTGACCGCCAACGGTTGGCCATCGGGCAATGTCAGGCGAGCGTCCAGACGCTGCTGGCTCATGCCGGTATGCAGGCTCAGGCCCACATAGGTCACGGTCACTGGTGCCTGGTCGAAGGGTTGCAGGGTCACCTGGCTGTCCAGCACCGACACGCGCTTGACCATTTGCATGCGCGTCAGCAGTTGTTGCGGGTCCAACGGCTGGTCGTCCTGCACCGGCAAGCCTTGCAGGGTCCAGCGGCCGTCCTGGTCTTCCTTGACACTCAGTTGCAAGCCACTGACTTGCAGATGGGCGATACGCACTTCGCGGGCCAACAGGCTGGCCCACATATCCGGCACCACTTCCACCTGGTCCAGGCGCAAGGCACTGCTGCCCTCGCCGACCATGACGTCGTGGGCCAGCAATACCGGGGCAAACCCGCTCCAGCGGCCTTCAAGGCTGCCGATATGCAGCGGTGTATCCAGCGCAGCCTGGGCCTTGGCCTCGACTTCGGCGCGGTATTCGGCCACCAGCGGGGTGAGTTCGCGCCCCAGGCTCACGTACACCGCCGCCAATACCAGCAACAACGCACACAGGCCCAGACTCCAACGGGTCAAAGCGGCAAAAAAGCGTATCAGACGCTCCATGTCAGGCGACCCTCAAAAAACAGTTAGCGGACCGCAGATCAAGGTCTGCCGGTCTCGAAGAAAGTGCACAGTTGGGGATCAGAGCAACACCACGTCGTATTGTTCCTGGGAATACATGGTTTCGACCTGGAAGCGAATGGTGCGACCGATAAAACTTTCCAGTTCGGCGACGTTACCGGACTCTTCGTCCAGCAGGCGATCCACCACCTTCTGATTGGCAAGCACTCTATAACCTTCGGCCTGATAGGCGCGTGCCTCCCGCAGGATCTCACGGAAAATCTCGTAGCAAACCGTTTCCGGGGTCTTCAGTTTGCCGCGCCCCTGGCAACTGCTGCACGGCTCGCACAGTACCTGTTCCAGGCTCTCACGCGTGCGCTTGCGGGTCATCTGCACCAGGCCCAACTCGGTGATGCCGATGATGTTGGTCTTGGCGTGATCGCGCTCCAGTTGTTTTTCAAGCGTACGCAGCACCTGGCGCTGGTGCTCTTCATCTTCCATGTCGATGAAGTCGATGATGATGATGCCGCCCAGGTTACGCAGGCGCAGTTGACGAGCGATGGCCGTGGCCGCTTCGAGGTTGGTCTTGAAGATCGTCTCTTCAAGGTTGCGATGGCCCACGAAGGCACCGGTGTTGACGTCGATGGTGGTCATGGCTTCTGCCGGGTCCACCACCAGGTAGCCGCCGGACTTGAGTGGCACCTTGCGCTCCAGGGCTTTCTGGATTTCGTCTTCGACGCCATACAGGTCGAATATCGGCCGCTCGCCGGGGTAGTGTTCCAGGCGATCGGCGATTTCTGGCATCAACTCAGCAACAAATTGCGTGGTGCGCTGGAAGGTTTCCCGCGAATCGATGCGAATTTTCTCGATCTTCGGGCTGACCAGATCGCGCAACGTGCGCAACGCCAGGCCAAGGTCTTCATAAATGACGCTGGGCGCGCCAATGGTCTTGATCTGCGCGTCGATTTGGTCCCACAAGCGCCGCAGGTAGCGAATATCCATGAGGATCTCGTCAGCGCCTGCGCCTTCTGCGGCGGTGCGCAGGATAAACCCGCCCGCTTCCTTGATGCCCTCGGCGGCGACGCAGTCGCTGACCACCTTCTTCAGGCGCTCGCGCTCGGCTTCATCTTCGATCTTCAAGGAAATGCCCACATGGGCGGTGCGCGGCATGTACACCAGATAGCGCGAGGGAATCGACAGTTGGGTGGTCAAGCGGGCGCCCTTGGAACCGATGGGGTCCTTGGTGACTTGCACCACCAGGCTCTGGCCCTCGTGCACCAGAGCGCTGATGCTTTCCACCGCAGGACCCTCGCGCAAGGAAATTTCCGAGGCATGGATAAACGCTGCACGGTCCAGGCCGATGTCGACGAAGGCCGCCTGCATGCCCGGCAATACGCGCACCACCTTGCCTTTGTAGATATTGCCGACGATCCCGCGCTTCTGGGTGCGCTCGACATGCACTTCTTGCAGAACACCGTTCTCTACCACCGCCACGCGCGATTCCATCGGCGTGATATTGATCAGAATCTCTTCACTCATGGCTGGGTCTCGTTCAGGCGTTTTCACAATAGTGACCGTTCGCTTAAGGCTTGGCGCTGGAATACGGCGTTCAGCACACGGTAAGGTTTTGCCAACAGGGTATGCCGAATTGGGCGAGCAGTTGCGCGGTTTCGCAGACTGGCAGGCCCACCACGGCGGAATAACTGCCATTCAGCCCGGCCACAAACACCGAGCCCAGCCCTTGGATAGCATAGCCGCCGGCCTTGTCCTGCGGTTCGCCACTGTGCCAGTAGGTGGTAGCCTCCCGCACAGAAACCTCGCGGAAACGTACACGGCTGCTGACACATCGGGTTTCACATTGCTGGCCGTCGGTCAGGGCGATGGCGGTGAGCACTTCATGCTCGCGGCCGGAAAGGGCCATCAGCATGGCCAGTGCATCAGCCTGGTCCACCGGCTTGCCCAGGATCCGCCCATCGACAATCACCGCCGTGTCGGCCCCCAGTACGCAGGTGCCCGAGGTGTGGCCAAGCGCGACAAAACCTGCCGTCGCCTTGCCCCGCGCAAGGCGCTCGACATAGGCAACGGCAGGTTCGTCGTTCAGGGGAGTTTCATCAATAGCGGCGCTGACCAGGGTGAAGGGCACACCGATCTGGGCCAGCAGTTCACGTCGCCGCGGGGAGCCCGAGGCCAGATAAAGCGAATTCATTGCAGACTCTCCCTGTGGGGTTCGATAACCAGGCAGAGCCTCGCAATCCATTCAATTGATTTTATAGCGACGACGCAGCCCACGCAGGCCAAAACTGATCCAGGGCCATAACAAGGCGCTGACCAGCGCCGGCAGAACCAAGGCCAGGGTCGGCTGGCGGTTGCCGGTCAACGCGCTGAGCCATAGTTGCACCAACTGCGCCAGGCCGAAGATCACCAGGATCACCAGGCACTGCTGCCACATCGGGAACATGCGCAAGCGCTGCTGCAGCGACAGCACCAGAAAGGTAATCAGGGTCAGGATCAACGCGTTCTGGCCCAGCAAGGTGCCATACAACACATCTTCGGCCAAACCCAGGCACATGGCCGTGACCATGCCCACCTTGTGCGGCAGGTTCAATGACCAGAACGCCAGCAACAAGGCCAGCCAGAGCGGGCGCAGGATTTCCATGAACTGCGGCAGCGGCGAGACGCTGAGCAGCAAGCCGATGGCGAAGGTCAGCCAGACGATCCAGCCATTGCGTGAATGAGTACCCGCCATTAGTCCCCCCTCTGCGGTGTGGTGGCCGGAGCGGCGGTCGGTTTAGCCGGGCGCGCGTTATGCGCGGCAGGTTTGGCCGGCGTTGCCACAGGTGCTGCAGCTGCCGGTGCAGGTGACGTGGCTGGCGCGGGTGCAGGTGGGCCAACAAAAGCAGGTTTTGGCACCGTGGCCGGCACGATAGGCGCGGTGCCATTCTGCTGGTCCTCCGCTTCCTGGGCCTGGGCAGCGTCGTTAGCGCGCTCTTCCGGGGTGCGGTTGTCGCTGAACACCAGCAGCAGGTAACGGCTGCGGTTCAGCGCGGCAGTCGGTACCGCCCGAACGATAGCGAACGGCTGGCCGGAATCGTGGATCACCTCTTTGACCGTCGCCACCGGATAACCCGCCGGGAAGCGCTGGCCCAGGCCAGAGCTGACCAACAGGTCGCCCTCCTTGATGTCAGCGGTGTCGGCCACATGGCGCAGTTCCAGGCGTTCCGGGTTACCGGTGCCGCTGGCAATCGCGCGCAAACCGTTACGGTTGACCTGTACCGGAATGCTATGGGTCGTGTCCGTCAGCAACAGCACCCGCGAGGTGTAGGGCATCAACTCCACCACCTGGCCCATCAGGCCACGGGCATCGAGCACCGGCTGGCCAAGCACCACACCGTCGCGCTCACCCTTGTTGATGATGATGCGGTGGGTAAAGGGGTTGGGGTCCATGCCGATCAGCTCGGCCACTTCGACCTTTTCGTTGACCAGCGCGGAAGAATTGAGCAACTCGCGCAGCCGAACGTTCTGCTCGGTGAGGGCCGCCAGCTTTTGCATGCGCCCCTGCAACAGCAGGTTTTCAGTCTTGAGTTTTTCGTTCTCGGCGACCAGTTCGGTGCGGCTGCCAAATTGGCTGGACACGCCCTGGAAGAGACGTTGCGGCAGGTCGGTGATCCAGTAGGTCTGCATCAACACCAGCGACATCTGGCTGCGCACCGGCTTGAGCAGTGCAAAGCGGGCATCGACCACCATCAGCGCGACCGAAAGCACGGTCAGCACCAATAAGCGCACACCCAATGAGGGGCCTTTGGCGAAAAGCGGTTTAATAAGCCGCTCCTCCCAGGCAAATGTTCTCTTTATTCATACGGCATCAAACCGGCCTGGATGCAGATTGAAGAAGATAAACGCCAACAGGCAGCACTGCAAAGTGCTGCCTGCCGACGAAGCATGAACCATCCAGGCAATCTTATTCGCTGGAGAGCAGGTCCATGGTGTGTTTATCCATCATTTCCAGCGCACGACCACCGCCACGGGCAACGCAGGTCAGCGGGTCTTCGGCGACGATCACTGGCAGGCCGGTTTCCTGGGCCAGCAACTTGTCGAGGTCGCGCAGCAAGGCGCCACCACCGGTCAGTACCAGGCCACGCTCGGCAATATCGGAAGCCAGCTCCGGCGGCGATTGTTCCAGGGCACTTTTCACCGCCTGAACGATGGTGGCCAGGGACTCTTGCAGAGCCTCCAGCACTTCATTGGAGTTCAGGGTGAAGGCACGTGGAACGCCTTCGGCCAGGTTGCGACCGCGCACATCGACTTCGCGCACTTCACCGCCTGGGTAAGCGGTGCCGATTTCCTGCTTGATGCGCTCGGCGGTGGATTCGCCGATCAGGCTGCCGTAGTTACGACGCACATAAGTGATGATCGCTTCGTCGAAGCGGTCGCCGCCCACGCGCACGGATTCGGCATACACCACACCGTTCAGGGAAATCAGGGCGATTTCGGTAGTACCACCACCGATATCCACCACCATCGAACCGCGCGCTTCTTCCACCGGCAGGCCGGCACCGATCGCAGCCGCCATTGGCTCTTCGATCAGGAATACTTCACGGGCACCGGCGCCAAGGGCCGATTCACGGATGGCGCGACGCTCCACCTGGGTGGACTTGCACGGAACGCAGATCAGCACGCGAGGGCTGGGCTGCAGGAAACTGTTTTCGTGAACTTTGTTGATGAAGTACTGCAGCATCTTTTCGCAGACGCTGAAATCGGCGATCACGCCATCCTTCATCGGACGAATGGCAGCAATATTGCCTGGTGTACGGCCGAGCATGCGCTTGGCCTCGGTGCCAACGGCAACGACACTTTTCTGATTACCATGGGTCCGAATGGCCACAACCGATGGCTCATTCAGAACGATACCGCGCTCGCGCACGTAAATAAGGGTGTTGGCAGTGCCCAGGTCAATGGAGAGATCGCTGGAAAACATGCCACGCAGTTTCTTGAACATGGGGAAAGGACCCTAGGCAACGCGTGGGTAAAAAAGTGCGGCAAACTCTAACAACGACAGGGATTTTGGGCAAGGCGCCAATGTGCTAAATTGGCCGACTTTCTGTGCACCAACCCCCACAATCGCGGCCTTATGACCGTAGAAATGCGGTAGTGTTCCGACAATCTAACACACGGACGCCCTCCGTTCTGTTTTCCACTGGAGAATCCCATGGCGCTTGAACGCTCCGACGTGGAAAAAATCGCACATTTGGCCTCGCTTGGCCTTAATGATGCCGATCTTCCACAGACCACCGCAGCCCTGAACAGCATTCTCGGGCTGGTCGACCAAATGCAGGCCGTGAATACCGACGGCATCGAGCCCCTGGCTCACCCACTGGAAGCCAGCCAGCGCCTGCGCGCAGACGTCGTGACCGAACGCAATAATCGCGAGGCCTACCAGTCCATCGCGCCAGCGGTCGAAAACGGCCTGTACCTGGTTCCGAAAGTCATCGACTAAAGGGAAAGAGCCTTTCATGCATCACATGACTCTGGCCGAGATCGCCCGCGGTCTCGCCGACAAATCGTTTTCTTCCGAAGAGCTGACCCAGACCTTGCTGGCGCGTATCGCCGCGCTCGATCCGAAGGTCAACAGCTTCATCAGCCTCACCGAGGAGCTGGCCCTGAGCCAGGCCAAGGCCGCCGACGCCCGTCGCGCCAACGGTGAGAACGGCGCGCTGCTCGGCGCACCGATCGCCCACAAGGACCTGTTCTGCACCCAGGGCATTCGCACCAGCTGCGGCTCGAAGATGCTCGACAACTTCAAGGCGCCCTACGACGCCACTGTGGTCGCCAAGCTGGCCGCCGCCGGCGCCGTGAACCTGGGCAAGACCAACATGGACGAATTCGCCATGGGTTCGGCCAATGAGTCCAGCTACTACGGCGCGGTGAAAAACCCGTGGAACCTGGAACACGTCCCGGGTGGTTCGTCCGGTGGTTCGGCTGCGGCCGTGGCCGCACGCTTCCTGCCGGCCGCTACCGCCACCGATACCGGCGGTTCGATCCGCCAGCCAGCCGCCTTCACCAACCTCACCGGCCTGAAGCCGACCTACGGTCGCGTTTCCCGCTGGGGCATGATCGCCTACGCCTCAAGTCTCGATCAGGGCGGCCCCCTGGCACGCACGGCTGAAGACTGCGCAATATTGTTACAAGGCATGGCAGGCTTCGATAAACAGGACTCCACCAGCATCGACGAGCCAGTGCCGGACTACAGCGCCAGCCTGAACACCTCGATCAAGGGCCTGCGCATCGGCGTGCCGAAGGAATACTTCAGCGCCGGCCTCGACCCGCGTATCGCCGAACTGGTGCAAAACAGCATCAAAGAGCTGGAAAAGCTTGGCGCCGTGATCAAGGAAATCAGCCTGCCGAACAACCAGCACGCGATTCCCGCCTACTACGTGATCGCGCCAGCAGAGGCCTCTTCCAACCTGTCGCGTTTCGACGGCGTGCGCTTCGGCTATCGCTGCGAAAACCCCAAAGACCTCACCGACCTGTACAAGCGCTCCCGTGGCGAAGGCTTCGGCAGTGAAGTGCAGCGCCGGATCATGGTCGGGGCCTACGCCCTGTCGGCCGGCTACTACGACGCGTACTACCTCAAGGCGCAAAAAATCCGTCGCCTGATCAAGAACGACTTCATGGCCGCCTTTGAAGAAGTCGATGTGATCCTCGGCCCGACCGCGCCGAACCTCGCGTGGAAGATCGGCGCCAAGACCGGCGACCCGATCGCCGAGTACCTGGAAGACCTCTACACCATCACCGCCAACCTCGCGGGCTTGCCGGGCTTGTCCATGCCCGCAGGTTTCGTCGATGGCCTGCCGGTGGGCGTGCAATTGCTCGCCCCATATTTCCAGGAAGGCCGCCTGCTCAATGTGGCGCACCAGTACCAGTTGAACACCGACTGGCACACCCGCACCCCTACCGGCTTTTGAGGAGAACACTATGCAATGGGAAGTTGTGATCGGGCTGGAGATTCATACCCAGCTCGCCACCCAATCGAAGATTTTCTCCGGTAGCGCCACCACGTTCGGCTCCGAGCCCAATACCCAGGCCAGCCTGGTAGACCTGGGCATGCCCGGCGTGCTACCGGTGCTGAACCAGGAAGCGGTGCGCATGGCGGTGATGTTCGGCCTGGCGATTGACGCCGAAATCGGCCAGCACAACGTGTTTGCGCGCAAGAACTACTTCTACCCGGACCTGCCCAAGGGCTACCAGATCAGCCAGATGGAACTGCCGATTGTCGGCAAGGGCCACCTGGACATTCCCCTGGAAGACGGCACCATCAAGCGCGTCGGCGTCACCCGTGCACACCTGGAGGAAGACGCCGGCAAAAGCCTGCACGAAGAATTCCCGGGCGCCACCGGTATCGACCTGAACCGTGCCGGCACGCCGCTGCTGGAGATCGTGTCCGAGCCGGACATGCGCAGCGCCAAGGAAGCCGTGGCCTACGTCAAGACCATCCACGCGCTGGTGCGCTACCTGGGCATCTGCGACGGCAACATGGCCGAAGGCTCGCTGCGTTGCGATTGCAACGTGTCGATCCGCCCCAAGGGCCAGGTCGAGTTCGGCACCCGCTGCGAGATCAAGAACGTCAACTCGTTCCGCTTCATCGAGAAAGCGATCAACAGCGAAGTACGTCGCCAGATCGAACTGATCGAAGACGGCGGCAAGGTGATCCAGCAAACGCGCCTGTACGACCCGAACAAAGACGAAACCCGCGCCATGCGCAGCAAAGAGGAAGCCAACGACTACCGTTACTTCCCCGACCCGGACCTGTTGCCGGTGGTGCTGGAGGATTCGTTCCTCAATGACATCCGCGCCACCCTGCCGGAACTGCCGCAGCAAAAACGCGAGCGCTTCCAGGAGCAATTCGGCCTGTCGGTCTACGATGCCAGCGTATTGGCCTCCAGCCGTGAACAAGCCAACTACTTCGAAAAAGTCGTGAGCATTGCCGGCGACGCCAAGCTGGCGGCCAACTGGGTGATGGTCGAGCTGGGCAGCCTGTTGAACAAACAGGGCCTGGAAATCGACGACGCGCCGGTCACCGCCGAACAACTGGGTGGCATGCTGCTGCGCATCAAGGACAACACCATCTCCGGCAAAATTGCCAAGACCGTGTTCGAAGCGATGGCCGCCGGTGAAGGCAATGCCGACGAGATCATCGAGAAGCGTGGCCTCAAACAAGTCACCGACAGCGGCGCCATCTCGGCCGTGCTCGATGAAATGCTCGCGGCCAATGCCGAACAGGTCGAGCAATACCGCGCCGCAGACGAAGCCAAGCGCGGCAAGATGTTCGGCTTCTTTGTCGGCCAGGCGATGAAAGCCTCCAAGGGCAAAGCCAACCCGCAACAGGTGAACGAACTGCTCAAAAGCAAGCTCGAAGGCTGATCCATGATCGTTCCCACGCTCTGCGTGGGAACGCCTCACGGGACGCTCCGCGTCCGCTTTTGTGACGCGTAGCGTCACCAGCTGCATTCCCACGCAGAGCGTGGGAACGATCCAACGGGGACATCTTGAAATGAAGCGTCTACTCGGCCTCCTGGCCCTGTCCTCCCTGCTGGCCGGTTGCGCCAGCGGCCTCATCGACCCCAACGGCTACGACGAAACCGGCACCGCGTCCTATTACGGCGCCAAGCACCATGGCAAGAAAACCGCCAGCGGTGAACCTTTCAACCAGAACGCCTTGACCGCCGCCCATCGGCGCCTGCCCTTCGGTACGCAGGTCAAGGTGACCAACCTCGACAACAACCGTTCTGTCGTGGTGCGTATCACTGATCGCGGCCCGCATACCCGTGGCCGCCTGATCGACGTTTCACGCAAGGCTGCCGAGCAGTTGCGCATGCTGCGCAGCGGTACCGCACGGGTACGCGTGCAAGCCCTGAACAACTGATCGAGGCAGCCTTGAGCATTTTCGGATTGAACGCCCTCTCACCCTGGAGCCTGCTCGAACTGGTGGGCGGCCTGATCTTGCTGATCATCGGCGCTGAAATCCTGGTACGCGCCGCAGTACGCCTGGCGGCGAGTCTCAAGGTTCGGCCACTGATCATCGGCTTGAGCATCGTCGCCTTCGGCAGCAGTGCGCCGCAGATGACCGTCAGCCTTCAGGCCACGCTGGCCGGCAACACGGATATCGCTGTGGGCAGTGTCATCGGCAGCAGTATCTTCAACATCCTCGTGACCCTGGGCTTGTCCGCACTGATCATTCCGTTGCGGGTCTCGCGGCAACTGGTGCGCGTAGATATCCCGGTGATGATCGTCGCCGGCCTGCTGGTATTTATCCTGGCGGCTAACGAAATGCTGACGCCCTTCGATGGCGCCGTGCTGCTGGTGGCGCTGGTGGCCTACCTTGGCGTATTGCATTATCAGACGCGTCATTCCCGCCGCCCGCGCACTCTGGACACCGTGGCGAAGGCGCCATGGCTGAGCAGTGTGCTGCTGATGCTCGGCGGTTTGCTGGTGCTGGTGCTGGCCGGGCATTTGTTGCTCGGCGCAGCGGTGGATGTAGCGGGCGATCTCGGATTGTCGGAGCGCGTCATCGGCCTCACGTTGATCGGCGTCGGCACCTCGCTGCCGTGCCTTGCCACATCGCTGATCGCCGCGTTGCGTGGCGAACGGGAGATCGCCGTGGGCAACGTGATCGGCAGCAACTTGTTCAACCTGCTCGGCGTGCTGGGCTTTACCGCACTGGTGGCGCCGACGCCGCTGTCGGTCTCGCCCAACGCCCTGAACTTCGATTTACCGGTGATGCTCGGCGCCATCATCCTGTGCCTGCCGGTGTTCTATACCGGCTATCGGGTAACACGTATCGAAGGGCTGGTGCTGCTGGGGCTGTACCTGGCGTACGGGCTGCATGTCATGGCCTTCACCACTGGCATGCCGCTGGCCAACAAGCTTGAACAATTGATGCTGTATTACGTCCTGCCAGCGTTAGGGGCTCTGCTGTTGTTCACCTCACTGCGCGCCTGGCACCGCCAACACAAGAGGGAATCGCAATGACCGAACAGAAAAAACCCGGGGTTGAAGTACGTCGCCAGGTCATGGGCGATGCGTTCGTCGACCGCGCCCTGGGTAATGCCACGGCGTTCACCCAACCGCTGCAGGACTTCGTCAATGAGCACGCGTGGGGCAGCGTCTGGAACCGCGAAGGGTTACCGCTCAAGACCCGCAGCCTGATCACCCTCGCCGCCCTCACCGCCCTCAAGTGCCCGCAGGAACTCAAGGGCCATGTGCGCGGTGCGCTGAATAATGGCTGTACGGTGGAGGAGATCCGCGAAGCGCTGCTGCATTGCGCGGTGTATGCAGGGGTGCCGGCGGCGATTGATGCGTTTCGGGCGGCGCAGGAAGTGATTGAGGCGTATCAGGCCGATCAGCAGTGACTGTCCTGTAGCTATCGCAGGCCAGCCAACTCCCACACTTGAGGGTATTCACACGCCCACATGTGGGAGCTGGCTTGTCGGGTCGCCGCATCGCTGCGATGGGGCCTCAAGCTGCCCGCCGATTTCAGATCCAACCACCCGCCTGCAACACAAAAATCCCGATATTCGTGGTCACCGCCGCCATCAGCGTGGTGATCACGATAATCGCGGCCGCCAGCTCATGATTACCCTGCGCCGCCCGGGCCATCACAAAGCTTGCGGCGGCGGTCGGCGCACCGAAATACAGAAACAGAATCCCCAACTCCGGCCCTCGGAACCCCAGCAACCACGCGCCCAGGGTGGCGATCACCGGTAGCCAGATCATCTTCATCAGGCTCGCGCTCAACGCCATGTTGCCGCTCTTGCGCAGCGCGGCCATGGACAAGGTGCCACCGATGCAAATCAACGCCAGCGGCAGCGTGGTATCGGACAGGTACTGCAAGGATTTCTCAAGCCAACCGGGCACGCCGATCTGGAAGTACGCGAACGGCGTAGCGACGATCACGCTGATAATCAGCGGGTTGGCCAATACGCTTTTGAAGATGCTCCACGGGTCGGACTTGATCACCGGGCTATAGACCGCCAGCACAATGGTCGACAGCGTGTTGTAAAAGAGGATCACCAGCGCGGCGAGGATCGCGCCCAGGGATATGCCGTAATCGCCGTACATACTGGCCGCCAGTGCCAGGCCGATGACCCCGTTATTGCCACGAAACGCGCCTTGGGCGTAGATGCCTCGGTCTTCGCGCTTGCAGCGAAAGATCGCCCAACCCCAGGCCACGGCAAAGCTCACCAGGGTGGCGACGCAGAAGTAGATGAGCAGGCCCGGCTTGAGCGCCGAGTGCAGGTCGGCATGCAGAATGCCAAGGAACAGCAGCGCCGGCATGGCCACGTTGAACACCAGGGACGATGCGGTGTGGATAAAGTTGTCGTTGATCCAATTGATGCGCTTTAGAAACACGCCCAGGAACAGCATGGCAAACACCGGCGCGGTGATGGTGAGGGTGGTGAGGAAGATTGCCAGCATGCCGGGGAGAACCTTGGTGGGCGTCGTTAGTTGGCTAATGATAAGCCAGTACGAGCGGGTTCGTGTGGGCAACGCCATTCAAATGTGGGAGCTGGCTTGCCGTCGTAGGAGCGAGCTTGCTCGCGAGAAACTCCCAGGCGCCGCGTTCATTCAGTTAACACGCGTTATCGTTGGCGTCTTTCGCGAGCAAGCTCGCTCCTACAGGGTTAGCGCCTGGTTTCAGGTAATCGGCGCCGGGTTGAACAGCGTGATGTCGTTATGCAGCTTATGCCGCTCTGCCCAGGTCTGCTTCTTGCCGCTGGCCACATCCAGATAGAAGTGGAATAGCTCCCAACCCAGCTCCTCGATACTCGCACGCCCCGTCGCAATGCGCCCGGCGTCGATATCGATCAGGTCCGGCCAACGCTGGGCAAGCTCGGTGCGGGTGGAGACCTTCACCACCGGCGCCATCGCCAGCCCATACGGCGTGCCGCGCCCGGTGGTGAACACGTGCAGGTTCATCCCCGCTGCCAGTTGCAAGGTGCCGCAGACAAAATCACTGGCCGGTGTGGCGCAGAAGATCAGGCCCTTTTCCTTGAAGCGCTCGCCAGGGCCAAGTACACCGTTGATTGCACTGCTGCCGGATTTGACGATGGAGCCCAACGACTTTTCGACAATATTCGACAGCCCGCCTTTCTTGTTACCCGGCGTGGTATTGGCGCTGCGGTCTGCCTCGCCCTTGGCCAGGTAACGGTCATACCAGTCCATTTCCCGGACCAGCTCGCGGGCAACGTCCGGGTTCTTCGCGCGTGAGGTCAGCAGGTAAATCGCATCGCGCACTTCAGTCACTTCGGAAAACATCACCGTCGCGCCGGCGCGCAGTAACAGATCCGAGGCATACCCCAGCGCCGGGTTGGCGGTGATGCCGGAAAACGCATCGCTGCCGCCGCACTGCATTCCCAGGATCAACTCGGAGGCCGGCACGGTTTCGCGGCGACGCTGGTTGAGTTTTTTCAAGCGCACGTCGGCCAGGGCCATGATCTGCTCGATCATTTCGGTAAAACCATGGCTGGAATCTTGCAAGCGATACAGCCACGGCTCGCTCAGGTCCACGGAGCTGTCGTTGTCGTGCATCACCTGGCCGGCCTGGAGCTTTTCACAGCCCAGGCTGATCACCAAGGCTTCGCCGCCCAGATTGGGGTTGCGCGCCAGGTTGCGCACGGTGCGGATGGGAATGTAGGCATCCGTCGCCGTAATCGCCACGCCGCAGCCGTAGCTGTGGGTCAGCGCCACCACGTCATCGACATGCGGGTACTGGGGCAGCAACTCGTCCTTGATGCGCTTGACCGCATGGTCCAGCACGCCGGTAACGCATTGCACGGTGGTGGTAATGCCGAGGATGTTGCGCGTGCCCACGGTGCCGTCCGCATTGCGATAGCCCTCGAAGGTAAACCCCTCCAGGGGCGCCTGGGTTTCAGGCACCTCGGTGGACAGCGGCAAGCTGTCCAGCGGCGGTGCGGTGGGCATGCGCAACTGGTCCTCCTGCACCCAACTGCCACGCGGAATCGGCGCCAGGGCATAACCGATGGTCTGGCCGTAGCGAATAATCTGGCCGCCCTCGGGGATGTCTTCCAGCGTCACCTTGTGGCTCTGCGGGATGAAATCCACGGTGACCAGGCCGTCGGGAAACTCGGTACCGGCGGGTACCCCTTGATCGTTCACCACGATCACCACATTGTCGCGCTCGTGCAAACGGATCGAGCGCGGCGAGTCGGCATGTTCAATCAACTGCATCACACGAACCTCAGGAATGCGCTTGAGAAAGGTTGGTCAACTCAGGGCCCTGGGTAGGCGGCTCCTTGAGCACCACGCGCTTGATCGGGCCGACAATCACCAAGTAACTGAACACCGCCACCAGCGCGTTGGCGCCCACGAACACCAGCGCCCATTTGAACGAGCCGGTGGTGCTGATGATGTAGCCAATCACAATCGGCGTGGTGATCGAGGCCAGGTTACCGAAGGTGTTGAACAAGCCGCCACTGAGGCCTGCGATTTGTTTCGGTGAGGTGTCGGACACCACCGCCCAACCCAGTGCGCCAACGCCTTTGCCGAAGAAGGCCAAGGCCATGAAGCCCACCACCATCCATTCGATGTCCACGTAATTGCACGCCACGATGCTGCTGGAAATCAGCAGTCCACCGATGATCGGCGCCTTGCGTGCGAAGGTCAGCGAATGGCCTTTGCGCAGCAGGTAGTCGGAAATCACCCCGCCGAGCACTCCGCCGATAAAGCCGCAGATCGCCGGTAACGAGGCAATGAAGCCGGCCTTGAGGATGGTCATGCCACGCTCCTGCACCAGGTACACCGGAAACCAGGTCAGGAAGAAGTAGGTGATGCCGTTGATGCAGTACTGGCCCAGGTAGACGCCGAGCATCATGCGGTTGGTCAGGAGCTGGCGGATGTAATCCCACTTCGGCCCGTCGGTTTTCTTACCCTTGCCCTTGTCCTGATCCATATCGACCATCGCGCCATTGGCGGCGATGTGATTGAACTCGGCCTCGTTGATCATCGGATGCTGGCGCGGGCTGTGGATAACTTTCAGCCAGATCAGCGAGAAAACAATGCCGATCACGCCCATCACGATAAACACGTGCTGCCAGCCGAAGCGATAGACGATCCAGCCCATCAACGGCGCGAACAACACCGTGGCGAAGTACTGGGCCGAGTTGAAGATCGCCGACGCAGTGCCGCGTTCAGCCGTAGGAAACCACGCCGCAACAATACGGGCATTTCCAGGAAACGACGGCGCCTCGGCCAAGCCCACCATGAAGCGCAGCATAAACAGCGCGACCACCGCAGTGGAGACGCCAAACTCACCGACATAGCCTTGCAGCACGGTGAACAGCGACCAGGTGAAGATGCTCAGGGCATAGACTTTTTTCGAGCCGAAACGGTCGAGCAGCCAGCCACCGGGAATTTGCCCGGCCACGTAGGCCCAACCGAATGCAGAGAAGATATAACCGAGGGTGACCGCGTCGATACCGAGGTCTTTTTGCAGGCTGGAGCCGGCGATAGCGATGGTGGCCCGGTCGGCGTAGTTGATCGTGGTCACCAGGAACAGCATGAGCAGGATCAAATAGCGGACGTGGGTCGGCTTGGTCGCTTGCATGTAGAAGTACTCCCACTAATTATTTTTTTTGCGGGTAATGATTTTGTATTGCCTGGTTGCGCCTCCCTGTAGGAGCGAGCTTGCTCGCGAAGAACTTCAACGATCACGCGGGCATTCAGGATGCACGCGGTGAATTTGAGCTTTTCGCGAGCAAGCTCGCTCCTACAGAGAGGATGCTGCGTGTTACGAACCGATGTAGCTGGTTTTCACCACGGTGTAGAACTCTTGCGCATAGCGACCCTGCTCACGCGAACCGTAGGATGAACCCTTACGGCCACCAAATGGAACGTGGTAATCCACCCCCGCCGTCGGCAGGTTGACCATCACCATCCCAGCCTGGGAGTGGCGCTTGAAGTGGTTGGCATATTTGAGCGAGGTGGTGGCGATGCCGGCCGACAAGCCGAACTCGGTGTCATTGGCCATGGCCAGCGCCGCCTCGTAGTCCGCCACGCGCACCACGTTGGCCACCGGGCCGAAGATCTCTTCACGGCTGATGCGCATGGCCGCTTCACTGTCGGCAAACAGTGTGGGCGCCAGGTAATAGCCTTCGGTGTCGCAGGTCACCAGGCCGCCCCCACTCACCAGCCGGGCACCTTCGCTCTGGCCGATGTCGATGTATTTCAGGTCCTGATCCAACTGGGCCTGGGATACCACCGGGCCAATATCGGTGCCGCTATTCAAAGCGTGGCCCACCTTGATCGACTTCATGCGCTCGGCCATGGCGGCGACAAACTGGTCGTGGATCCCCGCGGTGACAATCAAGCGGCTCGAGGCCGTGCAACGCTGGCCGGTAGAGTAGAACGCACTCTGTACCGACAGCTCGACAGCCTGCTTGAGGTCGGCATCGTCGAGAATGATTTGCGGGTTCTTGCCACCCATCTCCAACTGCACCTTGGCCTGGCGCGATACACAACTGACCGCGATCTGACGCCCAACGCCCACCGACCCGGTGAAACTGATGCCATCGACTTTCGGGCTGTTGACCAACACGTCGCCGACCACACGGCCACTGCCCATCACCAGGTTGAACACACCGGCGGGGAAACCGGCGCGGGAGATGATTTCGGCCAAGGCCCAGGCGCAGCCCGGCACCAGCTCGGCAGGCTTGATCACCACGCAGTTGCCGTAGGCCAGGGCCGGGGCGATTTTCCACGCGGGGATGGCGATCGGGAAATTCCACGGGGTGATCAGACCCACCACACCGAGGGCTTCGCGGGTCACTTCAACGTTGACGCCCGGGCGCACCGAAGGCAAGTAATCGCCCGAGAGGCGCAAGCACTCACCGGCGAAGAATTTGAAGATATTGCCGGCGCGGGTCACTTCGCCAATGGCTTCAGGCAGGGTCTTGCCCTCTTCGCGGGCCAGCAGGGTGCCGAGTTCTTCGCGACGGGCGAGGATCTCGCTGCCGACTTTATCCAGCGCATCGTGACGCGCCTGGATACCGGAGGTGGACCACGCCGGGAACGCGGCGCGGGCAGCGTCGATGGCCGCGTTGACTTGGGCCACGTCGGCTTTGGCGTATTCGCCAATGGCGTCGGACACATCCGACGGGTTGATGTTGGTGCAGTAGTCGGCGCCGGTTACCCATTCGCCATTGATGTAGTTCTCAAAACGCTTTGCCTGGGACACGAATCTTCTCCTGACGCAAAAGGCCGCTGATTGCTCAGCGGCCTTGTGGATAATTTATTGCGCGCCTTGCTTGTCGATCAGCGCGGCGAGGGCTTCGTACTCTTCCGGCAGCAGGTCGGTCAGTGGCGTGCGCACCGGGCCTGCGTCATAACCGACGATTTTCGCACCGGCCTTGACGATGCTCACCGCGTAACCGGCCTTGCGGTTACGGATATCCAGGTATGGCAGGAAGAAGTCGTCAATGATCTTGCCAACGGTGGCGTGATCTTCGCGGGCAATGGCGTGGTAGAAATCCATCGCAGTCTTGGGGATGAAGTTGAACACCGCCGAGGAGTACACCGGCACGCCCAGGGCCTTGTAGGCCGCGGCGTAAACCTCTGCGGTCGGCAAGCCACCGAGGTAGCTGAAACGGTCGCCCAGGCGACGGCGGATCGACACCATCAGCTCGATATCACCCAGGCCATCCTTGTAGCCGATCAGGTTCGGGCAGCGCTCGGCCAGGCGCTCCAGCAGCGGTGCGGTCAGGCGGCAGACATTGCGGTTGTACACCACCACGCCGATCTTGACCGACTTGCACACGGCTTCAACGTGGGCGGCAACCCCGTCCTGGCTGGCTTCGGTGAGGTAGTGCGGCAGCAGCAACAGACCTTTGGCGCCGAGGCGTTCGGCCTCTTGGGCATACTCGATGGCCTGGCGGGTGGCACCGCCTACACCGGCCAGGATCGGCACGCTGGACGCACAGGTATCCACGGCGGTTTTCACCACCTGGGAATATTCGCTGGCCGCCAGGGAGAAAAACTCACCTGTGCCACCTGCGGCGAACAAGGCGCTGGCGCCATAAGGGGCCAGCCATTCCAGGCGCTTGATGTAACCCGCCTGGTGGAAATCACCCTGGGCGTTGAAATCGGTCACCGGGAAAGACAGCAGACCGTGGGAGAGGATGGACTTCAGTTCTTGTGGATTCATTATTCGAACACCCTGGGCGAAGACTTTCTAACGAAAGGTTGTTGTTGGTTTTGATGATGTCGTACGTCATCGTACAACTATAAATAGATTCGTCAACTGCAATTCATCCGGCGTCATCCCGCGAAGGCTTAAGACGCGGCTCTTGACGTAGGAAATTTCTCACATATGATTCAGAAAGCTGTATGCATATACAGTTATCACGGAAGATTCCTACGACATAGCAAGGAGCTAACATGTCAGGTCTTGAACTCGCAGCACCCGAAAAAACACCACCTACCCTGCGCTTCGAAGGCGGTGAACACACCGCCATCGGCGATGACACCCTGCTTCGCTTCGTCAAGGACGCCCCGGCCATTCCTGCGCGCCAAGTCGAACTGCACCTGCCCAACGGGCTTGCGCTGACCTATGGCCAAGTGATCGCCCTGGGCGGCGACTTCTATGGCATCCCCGGCCAACCGATCAGCGAGGGCAATTCTCCGGCCGAGCGCGTGCAACGCTTCACCGCGGCCTTCAATTCTCTTGCCGTGTTGCCTGCTTCACGGGAAGAAGCGCAGAAGATCCTGGCGGTGATGCAAAAGGAGATCAACGCCGTCAACCAGGCGATCAAGGACGGCAAACAGCCTCATGAAGCCTATGACGCCTTGGGAGATACGTTGTCGGAGGAGTGGAACCGTATTACCGGTGGGGGCAGTGCTGTTTCGGCCCTCGTGCCGCTGGGCCGCTACCTGAAGCTGGCAGCGGACAACGCCGACCACTTCGGTGAATGGGCCCTGTCCGCCTACTTGGCCGGCCATACGGCAGCCTTGCAACAGGCAGTAGTGGCCCATCAGACCGGCACCGACCAGGCCCTGGAATTGGCCTACGCCATGAACAGCTTTGCCGATCATTTTTTGACCGACCTGTTTTCCGCCGGCCACCTGCGGGTACCGCGCAAACAACTGGCAGCGGTCGTGACGCCTGGAGAACTCGGCTCGCTGATCAGCCGCTTCATGCACGATGAAGACAGCAAATTCGGGCTCAAGGTGCGCAATGCCATGGGCGCTCAGTGGCATGCCTACGGCGACAAGCGCTACTTCGACAGCATCGACGCCGACAATCGCGTGCAGGTCAAACAGGCGGTACAGGCCTCGGCAGATGAAATCTTCGAAACCTTCATCAGCGGTATCGCGCCCTTCCCGGCTGAATTCAAGGCACCGCTGTATGTGCCCGACCTGAACGCCGCGCAAAACCCGACGAATAACTTCTCGCCGCTGTTCAAGATGGAGGGGGACAAGGTGCTGCGGCGCAAGGACGTCAACGATTTGAACGACAAGCACTGGACCAATGATTGGTGGGGGTGGAGTACGTACTTGCTGCTTAAAGACTACAAGCCAAACCAACCCGTCAACTAACGGCTGGCATGATCGTTCCCACGCTCTGCGTGGGAATACAGCCTATGACGCTCCGGGTCACCCTGCGAGGGCTTGAGAAGTTCACGCGCATCGGGACGCGGAGCGTCCATAGAGGCGTTACCACGCAGAGCGTGGGAACGATCAGACCCGCTGCGCCTCTGCCTCTTCATGGGCATGGCGCAGTCGTTCGCGACTGTTGGTCAAATGCAAGCGCATCGCAGCCCGCGCCGCATCCGAATCCTGGCGGGCTATCGCCTCGTAGATCTCTTCGTGTTCGCGGCTCAAGCGGCTCATGTAGTGCTGTTGATCATCATGGGCCAGGCGCGCCGAATTCAGGCGGGTACGCGGAATGATGCTGGTGCCCAGGTGGGTCATGATGTCGGTGAAGTAGCGGTTGCCGGTAGACAGTGCAATTTCCAGGTGGAAGGCAAAGTCCGACGCCACCGCATCGCCGGCGTGGGCCGCACTCTCATTCAAGGCATCGAGGGCCGCACGCATGGCCGCCAGTTGCTCATCGCTGCGACGCAGCGCCGCGAGGCCCGCAGACTCCACTTCCAGGCTGATACGCAGCTCCAGAATCGCCAGCACATCGCGCAAGGTCACCACGGTGGCCGGGTCTATGCGAAAACCGCTGGGGCTTGGCGTGTCCAGCACGAAGGTGCCGATACCGTGGCGAGTCTCGACCTGCCCCGCCGCTTGCAGGCGCGAGATGGCTTCACGCACCACCGTCCGACTGACGCCGTGGGCATCCATGATCGCCGACTCGGTGGGCAACTTGTCGCCGCGTTTGAGCTGGCCATCGCGGATCTGCTCGGACAACACCGTGACCAATTCCTGGGCAAGGCTGCGGCGCTTGCGGGGAAGACGTGGGGCGGCGCTGGCGTTTTCCATGATGAACCATCTTTCTCGACGAACTAAAGACCGCATCATAGCCCATGGTGGTTGTACGATCACCGTTCTGGCGCGACTTTCATCCATATCCTTCACGCAAAAAAAATGCCCCGACAGACGTCGGGGCATTTTTCAGATGGATCTGTAAGCGAAATCCGCCTACTTCACCACTTTCAAGCTTGGCCGACCGCTAGGGCGCGGCGGCTCGGTATCCGGTGGCGGTACATCATCACCGTCTTCGCCTTCGATCGTTTCGTCATCCTCCAAAGGCGACTCCAGATCGAACACCATACCCTGGCCATTTTCCCGGGCGTAGATCCCGAGGATGGCACCGATGGGCACGAACAGCGTATGGGGCACACCGCCGAAACGCCCTTCGAAGCTCACCGCTTCGTTGTCCATGTGCAGGTGGCGCACGGCACTGGGCGATACGTTCAGCACAATCTGTCCGTCACTGGCAAAACCCTGGGGTACCTGAACCGCAGGAAATTCGGAATTGACCAGCATGTGCGGGGTGCAATCGTTGTCCACAATCCACTCATAGAGCGCGCGGACCAGGTAAGGTCGACTGGAGTTCATCAACGGCTCCTTAAGCCTTAGCGCATATCACGTTCGGCACCAGACAGACTTGCCTGGAAAGCCTCACGCGCAAACTGGCGCTCCATGTAATCAAGCAACGGCTTGGCCGGCCGTGGCAGTTCAATGCCCAGAATCGGCAAGCGCCAGAGTATGGGTAATAGGCAGCAATCCACCAAGCTTTGTTCCTCACTGAGGAAAAAAGGTTTATCGGCGAACAACGGCGAAACGCCGGTGAGGCTCTCGCGCAATTCCTTGCGCGCCTGCACACGAGCGGCTTCTTTGGAACGCGAATCCAGGATCACATCCACCAACCCGCACCAGTCACGCTGGATCCGATGGATCAGCAGGCGGCTGTTGGCACGCGCCACCGGGTACACCGGCAGCAAAGGCGGATGAGGGTAACGCTCATCCAAGTATTCCATCACCACGGTCGACTCCCACAACGCCAGGTCACGATCGACCAGGGTGGGCAAGCTGCCGTAAGGGTTCACTTCGATCAGCTTCGGCGGCTGACGGCCCGCCTCCACACTGATGATCTCGGCGCTGACACCCTTCTCTGCGAGCACGATGCGTACTCGGTGGGAATAGTGGTCGGCGGGGTCGGAGTAACAGGCCAACCGGTTGGTCACGCCCATGGCGGTCCTCCTCGCTTGTTGAAATTATCGAAAGCTCAAAAACGAGCGCGCCCAGAAAGCATCCCTGTAACGTCCGGTTCAAACCGACGCTACGTGTTCAGAGATGCCGCTGGGCGCGCAAGATTAACAGCAATTGCTTACGGTTGGATCAATGCACATCCTTCCAGTATTCACGCTTGAGCAAATAAGCGAATACAAAGAAGAAAGCCAGGTACAGCAAGACGTAGGTACCGATGCGCTGATGCTGCAGTTTGACCGGGTTGGCCGAGTAGGCCAGGAAGGTCACCAGGTTCTTGACCTTCTCGTCGAACTGCTCTTCGTTCAGCGTACCGGTCTTGGGCACGATGGTCAGTTGATCGCACGCTTCATGGGTCAGCGGCGTGCCGGTCAACGGATCATATTGCTTCTTGCCGTCTTCAACGACCTGAACCTGTTTGCATCCTACCACCTGGCGCCCCTGCAGGCCGACCAGAACGTTCGGCATGCCGACGTTCGGGAAGACTTTGTTGTTCACGCCATAGGGGCGTGCAGGGTCTTCGTAGAAGGATTTGAGGTAACCGTAGAGCCAGTCGGTACCGCGTACACGAGCCACCAGGGTGAGGTCGGGCGGCGCGGCGCCGAACCAGGTCTTGGCGTCGGCCGGTTGCATGCCGATGTTCATGTGGTCGCCGATCTTGGCACCCGTGAACACCGCGTGGCTGAGCATCACTTCATGGGGAATGCCCAGGTCATCGGCAACGCGCTCGTACCGTTGGAACTTGGCGCTGTGGCACCCCATGCAGTAGTTGGTGAATGTACGCAGCCCATCCTGCATGGCGGCTTTGTCAGACACATCGATATCGACTTTTTCCAGCTGCGCACCATGTTCGGCAGCGAAGGACAGTAGCGGCAGCGCCGCAAGCACGAATGCAACGAGTAATTTTTTCATCAGCCAGTCACCCTTTCCGGAACCGGTTTGGTCTTCTCGAGCCGGGTATAGAACGGCATCAGAATAAAGTAGGCGAAGTACAGGAAGGTGCAGACCTGCGACAGCAAGGTCCGTTCAGGGGTGGGCGCCAATACACCCAACACACCCAGGATCACGAACGAAATGCAGAACACCCACAGCCAGATCTTGCTCAGCCAGCCTTTGTAGCGCATTGACTTGACCGGGCTACGGTCGAGCCACGGCAGCACGAACAGCACCGCGATGGCCGCGCCCATGGCGATCACGCCCATGAGTTTGTCGGGGATCGCACGCAAGATCGCGTAGAACGGCGTGAAGTACCAGACCGGGGCAATGTGCTCAGGTGTCTTGAAGGCGTTGGCCTGTTCGAAGTTAGGCTTCTCCAGGAAATAACCACCCATCTCCGGGAAAAAGAACACGATCGAGCAGAACACAAACAGGAACACGACCACGCCGACAATGTCTTTCACGGTGTAGTACGGGTGGAACGGAATGCCATCCAGCGGGATGCCGTTTTCGTCCTTGTGCTTCTTGATGTCCACGCCATCCGGGTTGTTGGAACCCACTTCGTGCAGCGCCAGGATATGCAATACCACCAGACCCAGGATCACGATCGGCAAGGCCACCACGTGCAAGGCGAAGAAGCGGTTCAGGGTGATGCCGGAGATCAGGTAGTCACCACGAATCCACTGGGTCAGGTCGTTGCCGATCACCGGGATTGCGCCGAACAGCGAGATGATCACCTGGGCGCCCCAGTAAGACATCTGGCCCCAAGGTAGCAGGTAGCCCATGAAGGCTTCGGCCATCAGCGCCAGATAGATCAACATGCCGAAGACCCACACCAGCTCACGGGGCTTCTGGTACGAGCCGTAGAGCAGGCCGCGGAACATGTGCAGGTAGACGACGATAAAGAACGCCGACGCGCCGGTGGAGTGCAGCAGGCGCAGGATCGAGCCGTACTCGACATCACGCATGATGTATTCGACAGAGGCAAACGCCTCTTCCGCCGACGGCGTGTAGCTCATCGTCAACCACACGCCGGTGACGATCTGGTTGACCAGCACCAACAGGGCCAGGGAGCCGAAGAAGTAGAAGAAGTTGAAGTTTTTCGGCGCGTAATATTTGCTGAGATGGTCTTCCCACATTTTAGTGGCGGGGAAGCGCGCATCCACCCAATCCATGAACTTGCTCATCACGCGTTCTCCTTGTCGAGGCCAATGACAATGATGTCGTCAGATTCGTAATTGTGAGGAGGAACCGGCAGGTTCAGGGGGGCGGGCTGGGATTTGTAGACGCGGCCCGCAAGGTCATAGTGAGAACCGTGGCACGGGCAGAAATAACCGCCGACCCAGTCTTTGCCCAAATCGACAGGCGCCACTTCCGGGCGGAAGGTAGGTGAGCAACCCAGATGGGTACAAAGACCAACCAGCAGCAGAATCTCTGGCTTGATCGAACGTGCTTCGTTCTTGGCGTAGGCGGGCTGGTCGGACTTTTCGGATGTCGGGTCAGACAGCTGGCCTTCGATCTTCTTCAGATTCCCCAGGATTTCCTCGGTACGACGAACAATGAAAACCGGCTGGCCGCGCCACTCAGCAATCATCTGCTGGCCTGGCTCGATCTTGCTGACATTCACCTTCACCGGTGCACCTGCGGCTTTCGCCTTGGCACTGGGAAACCATGACCCCACGAACGGGACCGCAGCCCCCACCGCTCCTGCAGCACCCACCACGGATGTGGCTGCTACCAAGAAGCGACGCCGGCCTGCATTCACGCCGTCATTGCTCATTCAGTCCTCTCCCATCAGCTTTTTGGCCTGTTAAATCAGGCGTCTACTAAGTGTTGAATCTTTACTTATAAAAATTTTGACGGATGGTAATGAAAAGCCCCACGTATGACAAGGGAATTGCCCGGGGCTCCGTCTCCAGGCCTTGTAGTATAGGGGGTCTACGGATGTGGCAAGTTGTCACGGCGAAAAATGTGCATAAATCACAGGCAATAAAAAACGCCCAGCTCCGTGAGGAGGCTGGGCGTTTTTGTGGAACGTAAAGCGAATTAACGCTTCGAGTACTGCGGACGCTTACGCGCTTTACGCAGACCGACTTTCTTACGTTCAACTTCACGAGCATCGCGAGTCACGAAGCCAGCTTTGCGCAGAGCGCCACGCAGGGTTTCGTCGTACTGCATCAGAGCGCGAGTGATACCGTGGCGGATTGCGCCAGCTTGACCACTTACACCGCCACCGATAACGGTGACGTAGATGTCGAACTTTTCAACGGTCTCGGTCAATTCCAGCGGCTGACGAACTACCATGCGGGCAGTTTCGCGACCGAAGAAGTTGTCCAGGGAGCGGTTGTTGATCGAGATGTTACCAGTGCCCGGACGCAGGAAAACGCGTGCGGTTGCGGTTTTGCGACGGCCAGTGCCGTAATTTTGAGTCGCCGACATAATGAACTATTCCGTTAAAACTTCAGTTCTTGGGGCTGCTGAGCAGCATGAGGGTGTACAGCGCCCGCATAGACTTTCAGCTTGCGAAACATATCGCGACCCAGTGGGCCCTTAGGCAGCATGCCTTTGACCGCGATTTCGATCGGGGCTTCAGGCTTCTTGGCAATCAGGCCTTCGAAGTTGGAAGACTTGATACCGCCTGGGAAACCGGAGTGACGGTAGTACATTTTGTCGCTTGCTTTGTTGCCGGTTACACGAACCTGCTCAGCATTGATGATGACGATGTAGTCGCCGGTATCAACGTGCGGGGTGTATTCAGGCTTGTGCTTGCCACGCAGACGGCTGGCGACTTCAGTGGCCAGACGACCCAGGGTCTGACCAGCGGCGTCGACGACAAACCAGTCGCGCTGAACTGTTTCCGGTTTTGCAGTAAAAGTTGTCATTCTTTAATAGCCTCAGGGGCCGCCTGTAAATTTAGACGGCGGATCTTACTGAATAGTGCGTACTTTGACAAGGTCAAAGGCAGCCGGATACAGACGCTATCGGGGGCTCGGGTCGGCGCGTCCGTTCAACGGCAAGATTCTTCGGCAGGCGGCGCATCACTTCCACTGCAGAAAGAGGTGGGCAATTATGCAGATTGCGAAAAAAAATTCAACCTGCTTTTATGATTGTTTTCCCCCGAAGGAGTACCCGATGGATTACCGACAGCTGGGCCGCACCGATCTGAATGTCAGCGCGATCGCGTTGGGCACCATGACCTGGGGCGAGCAGAACAGCGAGGCAGAGGCCTTCGCGCAGGTCGAACGGGCCAAGGCCGCGGGGATCAACTTCCTCGACACTGCAGAAATGTACCCGGTGCCGCCCAAGGCCGACACCTACGCCACCACCGAGCGCTACATCGGCAACTACTTCAAAAGCCGTGGTGACCGCGCCGACTGGATCCTTGCCAGCAAAATCGCCGGCCCCGGCAACACCATCGACTACATCCGCGATGGCCACCTGCGCCACAACCGCAAGCACATCGGCGCAGCCCTCGACGCCAGCCTCAAGCGCCTGCAGACCGACTGGATCGACCTCTACCAACTGCATTGGCCGGAGCGCAGCACCAACTTCTTCGGCCAGTTGAGCTACAAGCACAAGGACGAAGACGACCTCACGCCACTGGAGGAAACGCTCGAAGCCCTGGATGAACAGGTGAAGGCCGGCAAGATCCGCCACATTGGCCTGTCCAACGAAACGCCGTGGGGCACCATGAAGTTCCTCGCCCTGGCCGAAGCCCGCGGCTGGCCACGTGCAGTGTCGATCCAGAACCCCTACAACCTGCTCAACCGCAGCTTTGAAGTGGGCTTGGCAGAGGTTGCCATTCGTGAGCAGTGCGGCTTGCTGGCCTATTCGCCTTTGGCGTTCGGCATGCTCAGTGGCAAGTATGAAGACGGCGCACGTCCGGCCAAGGCGCGCCTGACCGAGTACAGCCGTTTCAGCCGCTACTTCAACCCGCAATCGGAAGCGGCGTGCAGCCGATATGTGGCGTTGGCGCGCAAGCATGGCCTGGACCCGGCGCAGATGGCGCTGGCGTTTGTGACACAGCAGCCGTTTGTGACCAGCAATATCATTGGGGCCACATCACTGGAACAACTGGACAGCAACATCGCCAGTGCCGAACTGAAATTGTCGAAAGAGGTGCTGGAAGGGATTGAGGCGATTCAGAAGGATCATCCGAATCCAGCACCTTGATTGATCCGCACTGATCGTTCCCACGCTCTGCGTGGGAATGCCGCCTTGGACGCTCTGCGTCCGCTTTCAGAGTCGTGACGCGGAGCGTCACATGAGGCGTTCCCACGCGGAGCGTGGGAACGATCAATCAAGAGCACCTAACAATCAAAGCGCCCGCGCAATGATCTCCTTCATGATCTCATTGGTCCCCGCATAAATGCGCTGCACCCGCGCATCCGCCCAGGCCCGGGCAATCGGATATTCCCACATGAAGCCGTAGCCGCCATGCAACTGCACGCACTCATCGAGCACCTTGCACTGCAGGTCGGTGGCCCAGTACTTGGCCATCGCCGCCGTGGGCACGTCCAGCTTGCCTTCCAGATGCAAGGCCATGCACTGATCGACAAACACGCGGCCAATCTGAATCTCGGTGGCCATCTCCGCCAGCTTGAACCGGGTGTTCTGGAAATCGGCAATCGCCTTGCCGAACGCCTTGCGCTCTCGCGTGTACTCAAGGGTCCATTGCAACGCCGCTTCGGCTGAAGACAGCGCGCCAATCGCCACAGTCAGGCGTTCTTGCGGCAGTTCCTGCATCAGGTAGGCAAAGCCCATGCCCGCCTGGCCCAGCAGATTTTCCTTGGGCACGCGCACATCCTGGAAGAACAGCTCCGAGGTGTCCTGCGCCTTCATGCCGACTTTCTCCAGGCGCTTGCCCTTGTCGAAGCCCGGCGTGTCGGCTTCCACCAGGAACAGACTGGTGCCCTTGGCGCCAGCCTTGGGGTCGGTCTTGGCGACGACAATCACCAGATCGGCCAGGTAGCCGTTGGTGATAAAGGTCTTGGAGCCGTTGATCACGTACTCATCACCCTCCAAAACCGCTGTGGTCTTGACGCCCTGCAGGTCGGAACCAGCGCCCGGCTCGGTCATGGCAATGGCCGTGACCATCTCCCCGGAGATCAACTTGGGCAGGTACTTGTGCTTCAGTGCTTCACTGCCGTAATGCAGGATGTAAGGCGCGACGATATCCGAGTGCAGGGAAAAGCCGATGCCGGTCAAACCCAGGCGGCTGACTTCTTCGATCACCACCGCGCTGTAGAGAAAATCCGCGCCCAGCCCGCCATATTCCTCTGGCAGGTGGGAACACAACATGCCCGCCTCCCCCGCCTGGTTCCACAGGTTACGTTCGATATAGCCCTGCTTTTCCCATTGCCCATGGAAGGGCACGGCGTGCTTTTCGAGAAAGGTGCGCACGCTCTCACGGAAGAGTTCGTGCTCCGAGCTGAACAAGGTTCTAGGGATCATGGGTCACCTGCGTGGATTGTCGGACAAGGACGAGCCCACAGAGCCTATGCCCCGAAGGTGTCACGGGACACTGGACACATGCGACAAAAAATAAGACGATCCAGCCGTCTGGTGACCACTTTCCCCTATAAGAATAAATGAAATTATGTCTAACCAAATCTCCACGCCGTTGCGGCGCGTCAGCATTTTGGCCATTGATCGGGTATTCGCTTCAACCCTCATGCAAGCCAAGGATTTCTTCCATCTCGCCAGCCTGCGCCATGGCAAACAGCAAGGCCTGGGCCTGACCCCAGGGTTCGAAACGCGCCTGGTCAGCCCCGACGGCCAGTCCGTGCGCAGCTTCAGCGATGTGATCATGCCAGTGGACGGCGGCCTCGAAGACGCCGACATCATTGTGCTGCCGGCCTTCTGGGACGACTTCGATGCCCTGTGCTCCCGCTACCCGCAGGTGCTGCCGTGGCTGCGCGAACAGCACGCCCGCGGCGCCGTTCTCTGCGGCGAGGCCACCGGGGTGTTCTGGCTGGCCGAAGCCGGGCTGCTCGATGGCAAGGAGGCGACCACCTACTGGCGCTTCTTCAATGCCTTCACAGAGCGCTTCCCCAAGGTGCAACTCAACCAGGACAAGCACCTCACGGATGCCGATAACCTGTATTGCGCCGGCGGCACCACGTCGGCCTGCGACCTTTATATCTACCTGATCGAACGCTTCTGCGGCGCCAACATCGCCCAGGCGGTGGCCCGCGACATTCTCTATGAGGTGCAGCGCAACTATTCACCGGGGCGGATCGGGTTTGGCGGGCAGAAGCTGCATCAGGACGTGATCATCCTGCAGATCCAGCATTGGCTTGAAGAGCACTTTGCCGACAAATTCCGCTTTGAAGACGTTGCCCGGGAACACGGCATGAGCATCCGCAACTTCATGCGCCGCTTCCAGACCGCGACCGGTGACAAGCCGCTGCACTACCTGCAGCGCCTACGCATCGAAACGGCCAAGGGCTTGCTCTCGGGCAGCCGCAAGAGCATCAAGACCATCAGCTACGAGGTGGGTTACGACGATGCGAGTTTCTTTGCGCGGCTGTTCAGGCAGCACACGGAGTTGTCGCCGAACCAGTACAGGCAGCAATTCCAGCAAGCCGCCTGACCTCAGACCAACACAAACCATTGTGGGAGCTGGCTTGCCTGCGATGACGGTGTATCAGCCAGCCTATAGTTGGCTGATACACCCCCATCGCGGGCAAGCCGGCTCCCACATTAGATCTCCATTGAGCCGGAGATTGATTAAGGCTTGTGCCCGCGCGACAGGAACTCGTGGGACTGCATCTCCAGCAAACGGCTCAGGGTGCGCTGGAATTCGAAATTCAAGCGGCCGCCGGTATAGAGGTCCTTGAGTTCGACTTCCGCCGAGATGATCAGCTTGACGTTACGGTCGTAGAACTCATCGACCATGTTGATGAACCGTCGGGCGATATCGTCGGTGGTCACGCCCATCTGTTCCACACCACTCAAGATCACGGCGTGGAAGATCTTGCCCAGCTCGATGTAATCGTTCTGGCTGCGTGGCCCATCGCACAGTTGGCGGAACTCGAACCAGGCCACGTCATCGCAGGTGCGCAGCGCGATGATTTCGCGGTTCTCGATCATCAGCTTGTCGTTTTCCACCGCTTGCGTGCATTCCGGCGTCAGCGCACGGAAGCTTTTCTTCAGGCTTTCGTGCGCCGCTTCGTTGAGCGGGAAGTGGAACAGCTCGGCTTGCTCCAGGTGACGCAAGCGGTAGTCGACGCCGCTGTCGACGTTGACGATATAGGTGTTCTGCTTGATCAGCGCAATGGCCGGCAGGAAGCGCGCACGTTGCAGGCCGTCCTTGTACAGGCCATCGGGCACGATGTTCGACGTGGCCACCAGGGTCACACCGTTCTTGAACAGTTCTTCCATCAGCGTGCCGAGGATCATGGCGTCGGTGATGTCAGAGACGAAGAATTCATCGAAGCAGATCACCCGGGCCTCTTGGGAGAAACGCTTGGCGATGATGGTCAGCGGGTTTTTCTCGCCCGGCAGGGTCTTCATCTCTTCGTGCACGCGCTTCATGAAGCGGTGGAAGTGCGTACGCACCTTTTCCTTGAACGGCAGCGCTTCAAAGAAGGTGTCTACCAGGTAAGTCTTGCCACGGCCCACGCCGCCCCAGAAATACAGGCCCTTGACCGGCGTGTGGTCTTTCTTGCCAAACAGCTTGCTGAACATCCCTGGCTTGCTTTGCGACGCGGCCACGAGGTCCTCGTACAGGCGCTGCAAATGACGCACGGCATTTTCCTGGGCCGCGTCGTGGAAGAACTCGGGGCGTTTCAGATCAGCTTGATATCGTTCTAGGGGCGTCATAATTTCGTTAGCAAGGCAACAAAAACGGGCCGACACTGTAACGACGGCCCTGGATAATGGCAATCAACCCTTGGTCGGGTTAATCCTCGATTGGGGCTAACGCAGCGCGCAAGGCTTCGATGGCCGCGTCACGCGATGCTTCATTGGCGTACTCGGCACTGTCAGCTACTGCGGCGCCGTCCAGCCATACGCTGAAGCCCAAAGCCTCGGCGCGTACGTCCAGCGCATCGCCACTTTGCAGTTGCTTGGTCACCGCGCCGGCTGCTTTGCCATCGGTAAAGTTGCGCGACAACAGCAATTGCTCGCCGTCGGCGGCCAACAGGCGGAAGCGGAAGCTGCCATCGTCTTCACGGAAGCTCACAAACCGTGCAGCCTTCGCTGCTTTTTTCTTGGTGGCGACCGGCGCCGCCGCCTGGTTGACGAACGACCGCAGGCCCACCGCTTCACGCAGCTCGGCCAGGAACGGTGCCGCCACAGCGCGGGCCTTCTTGGCGCCGACCTGCAGCAGGTCCTCCATGTCCGATGGGCGCGCCATCAGTTGATGGTAACGCTCGCGCGCTTCGCCGAGCTGGCCGTCGAGCAGTTGGAACAGACGGTTCTTCGCCTCGCCCCAGCTTAGGCCTTCTAGCAGCTCGCCACGGAATTGGGCTTCCTGGGCCTTGGTCGCAAACGCCTGGTACAAGGTGAACAGGTGCGAATTGTCCGGGTCCTTGGCTTCGCCTGGCGCACGGGAGTCGGTGACGATCCGCGAGATCGCGTCCTTCATGTCCTTGGCGCTGGTGAACAACGGGATGGTGTTGTCGTAGCTCTTGGACATCTTGCGACCATCCAGGCCTGGCAAGGTGGCCACGCTTTCTTCGATCAACGCCTCGGGCATGGTGAAGAATTCCTTACCGTTGCCGAACAGGTGGTTGAAGCGCTGGCCGATGTCGCGGGCCATTTCCACGTGCTGGATCTGGTCGCGGCCCACCGGCACCTTGTGCGCGTTGAACATCAGGATGTCCGCTGCCATCAGCACCGGGTAGCTGTACAGGCCCATGCTGATGCCCGCATCCGGGTCTTCACCGTTTTCCACGTTCTTGTCCACCGAGGCCTTGTAGGCATGGGCGCGGTTGAGCAGGCCCTTGGCGGCAACGCAGGTCAACAGCCAGGTCAGCTCGGGGATTTCCGGGATGTCCGACTGGCGGTAGAAGGTCACCCGGTTCACATCCAGGCCACCGGCCAGCCAGGTCGCGGCGATTTCCATACGCGAGCGCTGGATGCGCTGCGGGTCATCGCATTTGATCAGGGCATGGTAGTCGGCCAGGAAGTAGAAGGAATCGGCATTCGCGTCTTCGCTGGCGAGGATCGCCGGGCGAATCGCACCGGCGTAGTTGCCCAGGTGCGGCGTGCCGGTGGTGGTGATGCCGGTGAGGATACGGGTACGGGTCGTCATGGGTGATCGCTTGTCATCAATTCGAAAGGCGTGGCAGCACCAGATCCTTGAGATCGGTCAGCTTGCCGTGAAAAAAGTGTCCGCATTCTGCCACTTTCAGCAACTCATGGGGGCGTTTGAGGGCGGCGGACCAGTCGTAGACCAGCTGCGGGTCAACCACTTCGTCGCTTTCCGGTTGGATCAGGGTCAACGGGCAGCCCAGCGGTAACGCGTCGGTATCGCGCAGGCGCATCACCGCAGCGGCGATCATGAACAGGTGTGCGAGCTTTTCACCTTTGGCTTCCAGGCGGCCGCCGAGGCTGGCGGCCACATACCCACCGAAAGAAAAACCGAGCAAGGTGATTGGCAGGTCCGGGTGCTTTTCCCGCAGCCAGGCGGCGGCCGCTTCAGCATCGTCCACCTCACCGCTGGCCATATCGTGAGTACCGGCACTGGCACCCACGCCACGGTAATTGAAGCGCAAAGTAATCAAACCCGCATCGCGGGCAGTGCGTTGCAGGGTCGAGACGACCTTATTGAGCATGGTCCCCCCCTGCACCGGGTTAGGGTGGCAAACCAGCGCCAGGCCACGTGGTTCGGGGTGATCCAGGTACAAGGCTTCCAATTGGCCTACCGGGCCATCGATCAAAACGGGGGTTTCACGCATGAGCAAGGATGAACTCCGTGACCTCTCAAGGGGTCGACTCGTCTAGCTAAAGTCTGTGCATGGCATCATTGCGAGCTTAATCGCGGTATACAGCGCAGGTTTGAGCCGTTAACGTAAAGCAAAGCCGTTTATAGAGGAAGGACTCGTGGAACACTCGCTCTTAGTTTGGTTGTTGCCGACTCTTGCCCTGGTTGCCGGTGTCGCCATTGGTTTCCTGGTTGCCCGCCTGCTGCCGAATGCCGCGCCTAACCGCACGCAGCGTCAGCTGGATGACATTCAGGAACGTTTTGACAGTTATCAGAACGAGGTTGTTACCCACTTCAACAGCACCGCGACCCTGGTCAAGAAGCTCACCCAGAGCTACCAGGAAGTACAGGATCACCTCGCCGATGGCGCTAACCGCCTGGCCCTCGACGACATCACCCGCCAGCGCCTGCTGGCCGCGCTGCATTCCGATGCACCGCAAACCCCACGGGAACGCCTGACCCCGCCTCGGGAAAACCAGGAGCCACCACGGGACTACGCGCCAAAGACGCCGAACGCTCCAGGCATGTTGGATGAGCATTACGGCTTGAAGAAGTAAGTCATCTTCGAGCAACAAAAAGCCCGGCTGATCGATGATCTGCCGGGCTTTTTGTTGGGTGCCTGAACCATCAGACAACACCATGCCCCTGTGGGAGCTGGCTTGCCTGCGATAGCGGTGTGCCCGTTGACACACCTGCCTCAGGCACTCCGCCATCGCGGGCAAGCCCGGCTCCCACATTGAGCGAGCAGGCACTCAAGTGAGTTGTTGTTCCTGCAACCGCCCACCGTCGATGCGCACATGCCGCCCATGGAAACGCTTGAGGCTGCTGCGGTGGCCGACGCTGACGATGCTCAACCCCGGCAATTGATCGATCAACGCCTGGTACAAGGTTGCCTCGTCTTCTTCATCCATGGCCGAGGTCGCTTCGTCCATGTACAGCCATCGCGGTGCAAACAACAACGCGCGGGCAAAGGCCAGGCGCTGTTGCTCGCCGGGCGAGAGCATGCGTTGCCAGTGGTTGGCTTCATCCAGGCGGCTGACCAGATGGGGCAGGCGACAGGTTTCCAGCACCTGTGCATAACGTTCTGGTGAATAGACGCTGTCGTCCTGTGGATAACTCAACACGGCCTTGAGCGTACCAATCGGCAGGTAAGGCTTTTGCGGCAGGAACAGGTAGCGCGTCGCCGGCAAGCGAATGCTGCCATGACCGGCGGGCCACAGATGCCCCATCGCCCGCAGCAAAGTGCTCTTGCCGCTGCCGGAACGCCCGCTGAGCATGACGCGCTGGCCAGGCTCCACGGTCATGTCGGCGTCGGTGAGCAAATGGCGGCCGTCGGCCAGGTCCATGCCCAGGTCCTTGATCACCAGGCGCTCGCCTTCAGGGCGCACGTCGATCGCCGGCGTGCGTTGCTCGTTGTCGCTCATGGCCTGCTGGAAACTCAGCAGACGGTCGCTGGTGGCGCGCCATGTCGCCAGCTCCGAATAGGCGTTGATAAACCAGCTGAAGTTCTCTTGCACGTTGCCGAACGCCGAGTTGATTTGCATCAGCTCCCCCAGCTCGATCTTGCCAGTGAAGTAGCGCGGCGCGGCGACGATAAAGGGGAAGATGATCGCGATCTGGCTGTAGCCAGCGGTGAAAAAGGTCAGGCGCTTGGACACTTTCATGATGTCCCAGAAGTTCTGCCAGACCTTGCCGAAGCGCGAACTCAGGCGTTGCCTTTCATTCGGCTCGCCGTTGTACAGGGCAATACTTTCGGCATTCTCACGCACCCGCACCATGGAAAAACGCAGGTCCGCTTCGAAGCGTTGCTGTTGGTTGCTCAGGCCGATCAAGCGCCGGCCGATCAAGTGCGTCAGCCAACTTCCCACAGCGGCGTACAGCAGTGCACACCAGAACATGTAACCGGGGATGGTGACGCCGAACACTTCGATGCTACCCGAGACGCCCCACAGGATGATCGAGAATGACACCAGGCTGACCACGTTACGCAGCAACCCAAGGCCCAGGCTCAAGGTACCGGAGGTGAAGTTGTTAAGGTCTTCGGAAATCCGCTGGTCCGGGTTATCGGTGTAGCCGCCCTGCTCCAGCTGGTAATAATTCTTGTGGGCCAGCCATCGGCTGAAGTGTTTTTCGGTGAGCCAGGCGCGCCAGCGGATTGTCAGCATCTGGGTCAGGTAAAGGCGGTACACCGCGCCGAGTATCGCCACCGCCGCGATCCCGCCAAAATAGCCGATCAGTTGCCAGAAGGCCGCGGTGTCTTTCTTCTCCAGGGCGTTGTAGAAGTCTTTGTACCAGTGGTTGATCCACACGGAGATCGCCACGCTGAACAGCGACAGGCCAATCACTGCGGCCAGCAGCAGCCAGGCCCTGCCCTTCTCTTCACTGCGCCAATAGGGTGTGATCATCGCCCAGGTTCGGCGGAAGAATTGCCCACGCACCGCGTCGTTGACCGCGCGATATTCAGCATTCTGATTCATCGTTCAGGCTCGGTAGGAAAAAGTCACAGGCGTTTGAACCGATCATAGGTGATCGGTTCGTGCGTCCGTGCAGCCTGAAGCGAGTTGTTCAGTCGCCGTTCAGCGTCGTACCGGGCGCTTCTGCAACTTGCGTTGCAGCGTGCGGCGGTGCATGCCCAGGGCGCGGGCGGTGGCGGAGATGTTGCCTTCGTGTTCGGTCAACACGCGCTGGATGTGTTCCCACTGCAGGCGGTCCACCGACATCGGATTTTCCGGCACCAGGGTGTCGAGGTCGGCATGCTCAGACAGCAAGGCGGCCAGCACGTCGTCGGCATCCGCGGGTTTGCACAGGTAATTGCAGGCGCCGCGCTTGATCGCCTCGACGGCGGTGGCGATGCTGGAGTAACCGGTGAGGATCACCACGCGCATTTCCGGGTCGAGTTCCAGCAGCTTTGGCAGCAGCACCAGGCCCGAGTCGCCGTCCATTTTAAGGTCGAGGGCGGCGTAGTCCGGCAGGTCGGCCTGGGCGATGGTCAGTCCCTCTTCGGCAGAACCTGCGGTGCTGACGCGAAAACCGCGCCGGCTCATGGCGCGCGCCATCACGCGGGTAAAGGTCGCGTCGTCATCTACCAGCAACAGGTGCGGCAGTTCTTCGCCTTCGACTTGGATCTCGTCACTCATCGATATCTCCTCGTGCGACACGGGGCAGGCGCAGCTCGGTGAGCGTGCCACCTTCCTCATGACTATAGAGCTTCACTGAGCCGCCCGCGCGGGTCACGCTGGCCTTGCTCAAAAACAGGCCCAGGCCGAAGCCTTTGCCCTTGGTGGTAAAGAAGGGTTTGCCGATTTGCTCGGCAATGGCCAGCGGCACGCCCGCGCCGTGGTCACGAATGCTGATGGTGACGTTTTCCGCGTCCCAGTCCAACTGCACCCCGAGGCCTTCAGGGCAGGCGTCGGCTGCATTGTTCAGCAAGTTGAGCAGCGCCTGGGTCAAGTCCGGCGGCGGCGCCATGCGCGGTACGCTGCCTTGGCCCAACAGGTTGAAGCGGTAACTGGCTTCGGGGCGCATCAGGTGCCAGCGGTTGAGCGCCTCATCGAGCCACTGGGTGACATCTTGCATTTCGACCGCCAGACGGCGGTTGGCTTCGGCGGCGCGCACCAGTTGCTGGAGTGTCAACTTGCACTGCTTGACCTGCTCCTGCAGTACGCTCAAATCATCTTGCAGGGCCGGGTCGTGATGGTCCTGGGTCATTTCCTTGAGCAGCACGCTCATGGTCGCCAGCGGCGTGCCCAACTCATGGGCGGCGCCAGCGGCCTGGGTGGCAACGGCCAGCAGTTGCTGGTCACGCAGGCCCTCTTCACGGCGAATGGCGCGCAGTTCTTCCTGGCGGCGCAATTCTTCGGCCATGCGCGCGGCAAAGAAGGTAATGACTGCCGCAGACAGGGCGAAGCTCAACCACATCCCGTAGATCTGCAGGTTTTCCCGGGCGATGGGGAATGTCTGCAAGGGGTAGAACTGCGCCAACAGCAGGGTGTACAGCGTCAGCGCAATGCCCGACAGCACCACCGAATAGCGCCACGGCAGGGTGACGGCAGCGATGGTCAAAGGCACCAGATAGTAGGAGACGAAGGGGTTGGTAGAACCACCGGAGAAGTACAGCAACACGCTGTGGATAAACAGGTCGCAGGCCAGTTGCAGGGCGTATTCCAGCTCGGTCACAGGCCAAGTGGTGCGCAGTCGAATGGCGGTGAACACACACAATACGGTGGAGAACCCCAGGGTCACGGCCAATTGCAGCCAGGGCAGCGGCAACAGGTCGAACCAATAGGCAAGCCCGACGGAACCGGCCTGTGCGGCCAATACCAGGGTGCGAATGAACGTCAGGCGCCAAAGGTTCTGGCGGGTGGCGGAAGTCAGTTTTACGGCGGCGAGCATGAGCTCTCCTGATGAGCGCTGCAGGTATATCGCACCGAGTATAACCAAGACACGAGGACGGCAGGGCTTATGCGGCAAACCGCCACAGCGCGACCTTCTCCTGCCCACATAATTTGGCGCATTACTTACAGGAACCAAGGTGAGCATCGGACCACCCAGAGGCCTACCGCCCACCGATGGGCATCATCATGCCTCGCCACTCAGGAACGCTTTCATGCAGATGAATAACGCACTCCCCACTCAAAGGCCCTACACCGCTGAACCGCCATCAGGTGCCACTCTTAGCCGCCAGCGACGTGCAATAGACCAGAGCCCAAACAACGAGCAATACCTCGTGGAAAGCGTGCGCAGGGATTTATCCAATAACGGTGGTGACGGTTACGAACTCGTCAGCGTGAACCACGATCCCGGCAAGACGGTGGGAGCCCATGACAAAACAATTGTACCCGTGGATGTGGGGATCAATATCGACAGCGCCAGCAATGCCGAGAACCTGGCCTTGGCCTTCAAGTCGGTAACGCAAGATGCCGCGCAGACGGTCAAGCAACTGTTCAAGGACAAGTGGAACCTGGACATCGACCCGGACAGAACGTATCTGACGACGTTCAACTACAACACTACCGGCAAGCCGCCCTACCCGGCCAAGCTGGTCGAACAGATTACACTGACGGACGCCCTGGTAAAAAACAGCCAGACTACGCCCGAAGGAAGGGGGGCGCTGGTTCCTCATTATGCCGGCGGCCCAGCAGTGAGGCTGGTCGATCACCTGCCCCATATTGCACCAGGCGTATTCGACGTCGCCGACCGATTCAACCCCAATCGCGAGTCGGCCCACATTACCCACACCTACCAAGGCATTTATACCGCATCCACGCCCGGCACCCCGCAGGTCTATGCGCCTTCAACCCAGCTGTCAGTGTCGCCAAAGGACTTCAAGGAGCAAGTCTGGGCCACCGACTTCCAGCGCCCCTACATCGAGTTCCTTAACGACTTCTGGGACAAGCACGACCGTCAATACCCTATTGTGGCCAAGGCGGCACTCGTCAAAGCTGCACACTCGCAACATCAGGAGGGCAGCCTGACGCAGGAAGACAAACAACTGGTCCTGCGCGCAGCGGGGCTGCCTGGCAACACCCTGGCCTGGGCCGATACGCTGTTCAACGACCTCACACGCCCGACGCGGCCCGATCCTGGACTAGACGTAGGCCTGTTGAGCGTAGGGCAATACAAATCCACCGACCTGATGGTGATCACCGACAAAAACACCCGCCAGGGTGCCGATGGCAAACCGATCAACCGCACACTGCTGGTCATCCCGGGCAACTCTTCGCCAATCCACGCTTTTGACAGCGTAGAGCAAATGAAGCAGTGGTTGGCGAGCCAGGCCGCAGACCCGGAAAAACTCAAGGCACTGGAAGGACACTTCACCTTCAAGGACTTGAACAGCGGCCCGTTCAAAAGCGGCGTGCGTGAAATGCTCAAAGGGATGGCCGTGTGGCCCAAATATGCGCACCACCGTACCTGGCCTCCTGCAACGACCTTGAGCCTCCAGCGCTTCAACGCCACCGGGCGTTCAAATACCGGCCCTGATATCGACGCCACCGCCGATGTCTTTCAACAGATCGGCCAACGCCAATACGATCGGTCGTTCGACGACGCCAAGTCGCAGATCACCTCCGATGCCGACGTCACCAAAGCCAATATCCTGTCGGGTCTCAGCAAGGCAGCCATGATCGCGATGCTCTTTGCCCCGGTGGCCATCGCCGTGCCCGAAGTGGCTTTGGCGTTGGATGGGCTGTACATCGCCTCGGGTATCACCGAAGCAGGCATTGGCGCCGACGATTTGGCCAAGGGCAAACCCGGCGGCGTCGGTCATTTGATTTTTGGCGTGCTCAATGCCGCGCTGCCTGTAGCCACACGCCTGGTGTCCCAGGCCGGTACAGTGGTGGAAGAAGGGGCCTCGGCCAGTTCGCAACGCCCTGTTGGGCAGCCAGTGACTGATGCCCATCCGGGCAAGCCCTCGGTCGACCTTAACGTCGACAATAACTTTGCCTCCTTACTCCCCGAATCGGAACCTGTGGCGCCGGTCTCCGAAACACTGTCGACGGACGGTAAGTTGGTCACCCTCACGGGCACCAAGGATAACCTGGTCAAAGTCGAAGACAACCTGCACATTTTCACCGACATGAATAAAAATGGCCTGGAGCATCGCCTCAACATCATTGGCCATGGCGATGGCACCCATATTTATTACAAAGGTGGCAAACACACCCCGCAGGGGTTGTACAACACGCTCAAGCGCAATGGCATCTTCCCGGAGAGCTATGACAATATTCGCATTCTGAGCTGTTACTCCGGGGCGCAGGGCGAGAACTCCTTCGCCGCTCAATTTCAGCGGCTCACCGGACGCCCAGTGAAAGGCTATGTAGGTGAACTGACTGCCAGGTACTCGCCCGAAGAGATCCTGGGAGATAACCAGACAATCTACGAAAGTGGCAAACCCCCTGTAACCTTCGATCATCCCAGTCCCGACGATGGCGTTTCGGGTAAAGAATTCAAGCCGGTGAAGACCAACCCGTATTCGATTTTCGATCACCCGTTCAAATGGTGGAATTTCAGCTACAAGCCTGTGACGTTTACTCCAAAAGGGGCCACCCTGTAACAGGGTCCTCGCGTGGCGTGAGGGTAGCGCACGCCACGCTGAAATTTATTTGTATTGGGTAAACCCGACGAACCCCAAGGCTACGTCTACAGTCTTACCGAACACGAATATCCCCAGGAGCTTCCATGTCTCGTTTCACTCGCAGTGCAGTTGTTCTCACCCTCAGCGCCAGCGCCCTGGCCAGCCTGCCGGCCATGGCCGCCGATGCACTGAATTACAACCAGATCTCCCTGCGCGCCGAAGTCAGCCAGGAAGTGGCCCGCGACAAGATGATCGTCACCCTTTACACCGAATCGCAAAACGCCGACCCGGCCAAGCTCGCGGCCGAAATCACCACCACCCTGAACCAGGCGCTGGGCCAGGCTCGCGAAGTCAAAGGCGTGACCTTGCGCCAGGGCAGCCGCAACAGCTACCCGATCTACGACAGCAAGAACCAGAAGATCACTGGCTGGCGTGAACGTGCAGAACTGCGTATGGAAAGCGCGGACTTCCCGGCACTGTCCAAACTTACCGGCGAGCTGCTCAACACTCTGAAGATGGACAGCATGGACTTCGCCATCGCCGATGCCACGCGCAAGGCCAGCGAAGATGCGCTGCTCAAAGATGCCGTGGCTGCATTCAAGGCGCGTGCGCAACTGGCTACCGATGCACTCGGTGGCAAGGGCTACAAGATCGTCAACCTGAACTTCAACACTAATGGCTACCCGATGCCCTACGCCCGCAATGGCGGCATGATGATGAAAGCCGCCATGGCCGATTCAGCACCGACGCCTGAAGTGGAAGCCGGCACCAGCCAGGTCAACATGAGCGCCGACGGCGTGATCGAAGTTTTACAGTAACTTTTTTAGACAGGACAACGGCGCAATCCCATGGGGCTTGCGCCTTTTTTTTGCGCGTTAGCGCCACGTCATATCCAGCAGTACATCTCGCAGGAATCAAGTGCCCGGCTTCCACGACTCATTACTGCCATAGCTACCAGGGAGGGATGTGCTGGCATTTATTCATACAATGAGAGCCGAATTTATGTCCCTGTCACTCAACTCAACCCACAGGTTATCGCTGCCACTCGTAGTCGCCAAACCGACGTCGGCCATTCAAGCGCAGGCGACACCGCCCACTGCAAAAACCGCCCAACCCGACGAAACAGCACTGCTCAAGGCCTATCTCGAGGCCGCACAACGTAAGGTGTTACACGGCAATGCCGGGCTTATAACCGTGCCGCCCCAGAGCACTCTGGGCCAGTGGCTTGGGCTGTATCGCATGCATTTGGAAAACGCCGTGGTACAAGGCTGGCTGCAGGAACAACACTTCGCCCCGGACACCTTGCTTTCAATCAACCCGTCTACAGGTACCTTGTCCGCCAAGGTCGAGGGCAAAACTAAAACCTTCCATCTCTCGGATTCATCAGGCTGGGGACAAATTTCAGGACCATTGCTGGACGCCGCAAAGATTATCGCCCCTGGAAATAACGGTGATTTACGTGTGAGGCTGGGCAAGGACTCCATCAAGGTCAGCGCAAAAGTGGTGGCCAACTTTGAAGGTGTGCCCCTTCCCCAAAAGCTGTCACAGGCTCGAACACAAATAAGGCACCTGGAACACAAAGACACCTTCGATCCTATCCCCGCCGATGACCGCCTGCGCCCTGCCAGCAGCCGCTCGCCACAGGCGCTGCAGGTGCAAAAACACAACGCCGCCAACTACTACAGCACCGCACCACAAGCCTTGGCTTACAAGCGCCTGGCCGTTGACGTCGCCGACAACCTGCCCAATACGCGGGCAGAGGCCAAAAAGTGGGCGGATGACCTGCTGCTCAAACTCACGGGCAAACCTATCGACTCCGACACCGTGTACTTGAACCGTTTCAAAGGTGGCGAAAGCGCAGACACGGCGACCGGCTGGGAACACACCTTTCAAGAACCCTGGTCTTCGCTGCGCTTGCCCGACGCCTTGCTGAAGAACTTCTCCGAGCACGACTGGGTGCCCGGCAACCTGGACCTGGAAGCGGGGCTATATACCCAGCCTGCTGGGCAAAGCGAAAAAGGCGGCTACGGCAAACACAATCAAATCGACCTCAAGCCGTCCCAAGTGATGCATGAAAGCTGGAAAACCGACTTTCAGACCCAAATGACCCAGAAGATTGACCACTTCTGGAGCACGCATAACGACGAGTATGAGACGACGATCAAAGGTGAATTCATCTTCCAGGCCCGCAAGCAATTGAAAAGCGCCGAGAGCAGACCCCCTCTTGAACGTTCCTTGCAAGCGCCCGAGCACCAGTTCACCCGTGACGACTACCGTTTGGTGATGGGTGCTGTGTCCAACCTTACGCTCGATGAAAACGCCCCGATCACCGTGGAACAACTCAAGGCCAAAGCACCGGCAAACGGCAACGTTCAAGCGCATGCCCTGAGCCTCCACGGGGTTACGTCCAGCGATATAGTGAGATTCAGCGCTGCGGACGGTGGCCGGCAAGTGCTCTATATACCGGGCGCCGAACCCGCATTCTTGCGCTTTGATTCTATTGAGAAGCTGGATCAGTGGCTGCTCGAGCAAGCCAAGGACCCTGCAAAACGCGAAGCACTGGCGGCTCACTTCCCGATGATCTATCGCCAGGACCAGACCAAGAGCTTTGCTGAACGCGCGGCAAAAGTACTGATGCCCATTCTGTGGTTCACCCATGTGGGCGAAAAGAAGGATGGCCTGGACACCCTCTTGGCGAAAATGGCCAGTGGTGAGTTGAAGGGGTCAGCGATTGACCGCAGCCACGCTGCCATTAAAGACGACGTTTTTTCCACATTGGCGACGGCCGCCAAAGAACGGATGAACAGTGACGCCGATGTAGTCATCAAGTCCGACAGCGAGGTGATTCGCGATACGTGGCTGAACGACATCACCGTAGCCGCCGGCCTGCTGGTCAAACTCGCGCCCATCGCCGCGCCCGTAGCCGCCGCAGCGGTGGCGGCCGGGTTGACCGAGGTGGCGCTAGGGGCAGAAAAAACCTCGTCTGGCGACACCGTGACAGAGCGGGATGAGGGCGCCTCCAAAGCGTTCGATGGCTTACTCAATACAGTGTTTTCCTACGGTGCCAGTGCTGTGCCGGAAGACCCTTTTGCACTGCCCGCAGAAAAAGAACTGCCGCGCCTTAAGCCCCAGCCTCTCCCCAGGGCAAACGCTCGCGAACCACAACCTGGGACGTCCACAGGCATCCCTGTGGTTAGCGACTCCGTTAACGCCCCACTCCCCAGATCACGTTCACTCATTCCAATGGCGCAATATGCCGTCCCGGAGGGTGAACAGCTGATAAAGAACGCGCCTCGCGACGCGTTGGGTGTTTATCGAGTAACCGACAGCCAGGGAGTGCTGCGCCAGTTAGTGCGCCTTACCGACGAGACGGGGGCGAGCAAGGTATTTGAGATATCGGGGCGTTACCGGACCGGTGATGCATTTGCCAGAGTCATCAACCCCGATAACGGCGCTGGGCTGATGGTCATCACACCCGGGCGTAACGGAGAGTGGGCGCGGGCACCGGGTGATGGCGGGATAAAATGGCCGTGGCCGTGGCAACGTCCTGAGTCCCCGACACCCAGTAACGATTTAAAAACGCCCGCACATGTATCGGATAATTTTATTGAGTTAGACGGCACCAAAATGAAAGGCGCTGACCTATTCGACAAGTATTTCAACGTTGAAGAGCAAGCGAACTATAAATATGGCGTCACTTTCAGGGAAAATAACGGTATTTTAGAAAATCGTCCTGTCTTTTCCTGGACAGCAGACAGCGCGGATTTCACCGTACTTGCATCGGAAACAGCCTCCCCCTCCTCGTTTGGTAGCAGCAATTACTCCGAATACTTTATCAAAGACATCGACCGAGACCCTTACACAATAAGACGCCCTGGCCTGGAGAACGTTGAGATCAACATACCCCGGCAGCTAGCAGGAATGACCATCCCAGATAACTTAGAAGGGTCAATTCGTGAGGGTCTGGTAAGGGACGGGATCGATACATTTGAGCGCACCGTGCCCAATCCTGACATGCGAGCGGCAATTTCAGAGGTTGCTCATCAAGGTTCTTCCGCTCCTGCGTGGTTTGAATTGCAACCTCCGCGAGTGAAAGACGGCTATAGCAGCAGCGTTGGCGACCGGCAGTACTTCATCGACTACAACCCTCTAAAAAATGAGACCGAGGTCACAATAGTCACCCAATGGCACCTGAAATATGATGTTAGAGGTGAGTCCACCCTCGTCGATGACGTGAAAATAACAGCCACTCGGACTTTCACCCTTCGTGAAAGTAATGAAATAGACGGCCCGCCCGTTACAATCGATAAATCGGCTCCCACCCGTATAGAGGTATCCCCCGCATAAAGGTATCCCCTACCTAAGCCAGCTGAACGGCGGTAACCTCGGTGACCGCCGTTTTTGTTTGGGCTGCTTTAAGATGCCCGCCGCCTCAGGGGTCTCCATGGAAAAAATCGCCGTCAAGCCACTGCTCCTCGCCGCAAGCCTTCTGGCCTTTATACCAATGACCCAGGCAGCCACCACCCTGGTCTACTGCTCCGAAGCCAGCCCCGCCGGCTTCGACCCCAGCCAGTACACCAGCGGCACCGATTTCGATGCGTCCGCCGAAACCGTGTTCAACCGCCTGACCCAGTTCAAGCGCGGCGGTACCGAAGTCGAACCTGGCCTGGCCACCAGTTGGGATGTTTCCAAGGATGGCCTGACCTACACCTTTCACCTGCGTGAAGGCGTCAAGTTCCATACCACCGACTTCTTCACCCCGACTCGTGACTTCAACGCCGATGACGTGCTGTTCACTTTTAATCGCCTGCTCGATGCCAACAGCCCGTTTCGCAAGGCCTACCCCTCAGAGTCGCCCTACTTCACCGACATGGGCTTGAACACCACGATCAAGAACGTCGAAAAACTCGACGAGCGCAGCGTGCGGTTCAACCTGAACACGGTCGATGCTTCGTTCGTGCAAAACCTGGCCATGAGCTTCGCCTCTGTGCAATCGGCCGAATACGCCACCCAGTTGTTGAAACAAGGCAAGGCGGAGCAGATCAACCAGCAACCGGTCGGCACCGGGCCGTTTGTGTTCAAGCGCTACCAGAAAGACTCGCAGATCCGTTATGTGGCCAATAAACAGTATTGGAAGCCCGAGGATGTGAAGCTCGATAACCTGGTGTTCGCCATCACCCCGGACGCCGCCGCGCGCCTGCAGAAACTCAAGGCGGGCGAATGCCAGGTCAGCGGTTACCCGCGCCCCGCCGATATCGAGGTGATGAAGCAAGACCCCAACCTGCGCGTACTGCAACAAGCGGGCTTCAACCTGGGCTTCCTGGCCTATAACGTGACTCACCCGCCGCTGGATCAACTCAAGGTTCGCCAGGCACTGGACATGGCCATCGACAAGCCCGCAATCATCAAGGCCGTGTACCAGGGCGCCGGGCAATTGGCGCAGAACGCACTACCTCCCGCGCAGTGGTCTTATGACCCGAAAATCCAGGACGCCCCCTACGACCCGACCAAGGCAAGGTTGCTACTAAAAGAAGCAGGGGTTGCACCAGGTACCACCATCAACCTGTGGGCAATGACCGTACAACGCGCCTCAAATCCGAATGCGCGGATGTCTGCACAAATGATTCAACAGGATTGGGCCAAGGTCGGCATCAAGGCCAACATCGTCAGCTATGAGTGGGGCGAATACATCAAGCGCGCCAAAAATGGCGAACACGATGCAATGATTTATGGCTGGACCGGCGACAATGGCGACCCCGATAACTGGCTGGGCGTGCTCTACAGTTGTGCTGCGGTCAAGGGCAGCAACTACGCCAAATGGTGTAACCCGGCGTATGACAAGCTGGTGCAGCAAGCCAAGGTCAGCAGCGACCGCGAGCAGCGCATCAAGTGGTATCAACAGGCACAGAAAATCCTTAAGGAACAGGTACCTATAACGCCTATTGCGAACTCGACGGTTTTCCAGCCTATGCGCAAGCAAGTGCGTGACTTCAAGATCAGCCCGTTTGGGCTAACGCCGTTCTACGGTGTGGGTCTAGATAAGTAACAGCCGCGCCCCAACCGAGTGCGCTAGACGCCTCGGCTGGGCTTTTTTGGTGCGCCATTTGCACCGAAAAAACCCTCCAAACAGGCACTTTTGTGTCGAAACTTTCATAATTGCGACATTCCTGTACGTTCGTACCACAGTTTTCCCTTTGCAACCGCTCTGCATCTTGCATTGGGTATGGCGCCTGCATAAGTATCCGCAGGCCGACTCACGAGGTCGCCCTCACCACCAAAAATGACAACAAATCATGAGGCCAACATGCTTAAACACGCAGTCCTTCCGTTATTAGTGAGCGCTGGCCTTATGGCCGCAGCCCCCGTAGCCCTTGCGGCAACTAACCTGGTGTTCTGCTCCGAAGGGAGCCCGGCCGGTTTTGATCCAGGCCAGTACACCACCGGAACAGACTTCGATGCCTCGGCCGAAACCATGTTCAACCGCCTGAGCCAGTTCGAACGTGGCGGCACCGCCGTCGTTCCTGGCCTGGCCACTAGCTGGGACGTGTCCCCGGATGGCCTGACGTACACCTTCCACCTTCGCGAAGGCGTCAAGTTCCATACCACCCCGTATTTCAAGCCAACTCGTGAATTTTCGGCTGACGACGTACTGTTCACCTTCAACCGGATGATCAATAAAGACGATCCATTCCGTAAGGCCTACCCCACCGAGTTCCCGTACTTCACGGACATGGGGATGGACACCAACATCAAGAACATCGAAAAAATCGATGACCACACCGTCAAGTTCACCCTTGGCACCGTGGACGCCGCGTTCATCCAGAACCTGGCCATGAGCTTCGCCTCGATCCAGTCCGCCGAATACGCTGCGCAGTTGTTGAAGGAAGGCAAGCCTGCCGACATCAACCAGAAGCCGGTCGGCACTGGCCCGTTCGTGTTCAAGAGCTACCAGAAAGACTCGAACATTCGCTACACCGGCAACAAGGACTACTGGAAACCTGAAGACGTGAAGATCGATAACCTGATCTTCGCTATCACCACCGACCCGTCGGTGCGTATCCAGAAGCTCAAGAAAAACGAATGCCAGATCACCCTGTTCCCACGTCCGGCCGACCTCAAGGCGCTGGGTGAGGACAAGGACCTGAAACTGCCGCACCAGGCCGGTTTCAACCTGGGCTACATCGCCTATAACGTCATGCCAGTACTCAAGGGCCAGACCGCCGCGAACCCGCTGGCTGATCTGCGCGTCCGTGAAGCCCTGGACATGTCGGTGAACAAGCAGCAGATCATCGACTCCGTGTACCAGGGTGCCGGCCAACTGGCGGTCAACGCCATGCCGCCGACCCAGTGGTCCTATGACACCACCATCAAGGATGCCAAGTACGATCCTGCCAAGGCCAAGGAATTGCTCAAGGCCGCTGGCGTCAAGGAAGGCACCGAGATCACCCTGTGGGCCATGCCGGTCCAGCGCCCCTACAACCCCAACGCCAAATTGATGGCCGAGATGCTGCAGAACGACTGGAAACAGATCGGCCTGAAGGTCAACATCGTCAGCTACGAGTGGGGCGAGTACATCAAGCGCTCCAAAGGCGGCGAGAACCAGGCCATGATCATTGGCTGGAGCGGCGACAATGGTGACCCGGACAACTGGCTGAACGTGCTGTTCGGCTGCGACTCGCTGTCGGGCAACAACTTCTCCAAATGGTGCGACAAGAAATTCGACGGCATCGTTAAAGAAGCCAAGGCCACATCGGATGTCGCCAAACGCACCGAGCTGTATAAGCAGGCGCAACATATCCTCAAAGATGCAGTCCCGATGACACCTATCGCGCACTCGACGGTGTATCAACCCATGCGTAATACCGTGCAGGACTTCAAGATCAGCCCGTTTGGCTTGAATTCCTTCTACGGCGTTAGCGTCAGCGGCAAGTAAGGTTCAATAACGGCGACGTTTCATAACGTCGCCGTTATTCCATCCGCCTGGACCTTAGGAAACAGACTACGTTTGCAAGCGTTGCCGTCTTACAGCAATGAACTGCGACCCGTGCCTCCGTTGCCTACAAGGTCAGTCAGAATTGACGCATTTACTGCAAGGTCAGCGCCCCATAAGGTCGTAGGACAGCAGAGGCATCACTCTGGGAAGGGCACTTGCTGTGTGTGGGATCAGTGATGTCTGCCTGGCTGTAAGCCAGCAGGAAGGCTCGCTGTTGATAACTACAAACAAGGACCGGGATCGTCATGCGCCATACCACCGTTGTATCCGCTCTGTTTGCCACCAGCCTGCTGGCCATGGCCACCATGGGCCAAGCCGCCGAGAAAAAGAGCTTGGTGTTCTGCTCCGAAGGCAGCCCGGCAGGGTTTGACACTGCGCAATACACCACCGCGACCGACAACGATGCGGCGGAGCCTTTGTATAACCGTTTGGTGGAGTTCGAAAAAGGCGCGACCGACGTCGTCCCTGGGCTTGCAACCAAGTGGGATATTTCCCCGGATGGCCTGACCTACACCTTCCACCTACGTGAAGGGGTGAAGTTCCACAGCAACAAGGAATTCAAGCCGACGCGGGACTTCAACGCCGACGACGTGCTGTTCACCTTCAACCGCATGCTTGACCCCGAGCACCCGTTCCGCAAGGCCTACCCCACCGAGTTTCCGTACTTCAACGGGATGAGCCTGAACAAGAACATCGCCAAGGTCGAGAAAACCGACCCGTACACCGTAGTGATGACGCTGAACACGGTCGACGCCGCGTTCGTGCAGAACATCGCCATGAGCTTTGCAGCGATCCTTTCGGCGGAATACGCCGAGCAGTTGCTCAAGCAAGGCCGGCCCAGCGACATCAACCAGAAGCCGATCGGGACTGGCCCGTTCGTGTTCCAGCGCTATCAGAAAGACTCGCAGATCCGCTACGTGGGCAACAAACAGTACTGGGACCCGAGCCGCGTCAAGCTGGACCAACTGATCTTCGCCATCAACACCGACGCCTCGGTACGCGTACAGAAGCTCAAGGCCGGCGAATGCCAGGTGACCTTGCATCCACGCCCTGCCGATGTCGAGGCCCTCAAGGCCGACCCGAACCTGCAACTGCTGACCAAGCCGGGCTTTAACCTGGGCTATATCTCCTACAACGTGCGCCACAAGCCATTCGATCAGCTTGAAGTACGCCAGGCGCTGGACATGGCGGTGAACAAGCAGAGCATCCTCAATGCTGTGTACCAGGGCGCCGGGCAACTGGCGGTCAACGCCATGCCGCCGACGCAGTGGTCCTACGACGACAGCATCAAGGACGCCGCTTACGACCCGGAAAAAGCCAAGCAGTTGCTCAAGGCCGCCGGGGTCAAGGAAGGCACCGAGATCACCCTGTGGGCCATGCCAGTGCAACGCCCGTACAACCCCAACGCCAAGCTGATGGCGGAAATGCTGCAGAACGACTGGGCCAAGATCGGCCTCAAGGTCAAGATCGTCAGCTATGAATGGGGCGAGTACATCAAGCGCACCAAGAATGGTGAGCACGATGTCAGCCTGATCGGTTGGACCGGCGACAACGGTGACCCGGACAACTGGCTCGGCACCCTCTACAGCTGCGACGCCATCGGCGGGAACAACTACTCCATGTGGTGCGACCCGGCGTACGACAAGCTGATCAAGCAAGCCAAGGTCGTGACCGACCGTGAACAAAGGACTGTTCTGTACAAACAGGCGCAGCAATTGCTCAAGCAGCAGGTGCCGATCACGCCCATCGCCCACTCGACGGTCAACCAGCCGTTAAGCGCCAAAGTCGAGGGCTTCAAGGTAAGCCCCTTCGGCCGCAACGTGTTCTCGGGCGTCAGCATCAACCCATAAGAAAATAACCGGATGGCGGGGAGCGAAATACGCTCCCCGGCAAACGTGCAGGCTTTTGTTGGGAAATTTCCTACGCCAAACGTTTGCAATAGCTTGAACGAGTTCCACACCCAATAGCCGGATCACCCAAAAAGACCGGCATTAAAAAAGAGAACCAAAGGAGCTTCACCCATGAAACTGAGCAGCAAAGCGCTTCTGGCCTTGGCCATCAGCAGCATCACGGCCACCGCCTACGCTGAAACGCAAAGCCAGGACTTCGTTCCTACCACCCTGGCCGGCACCAGCGCCCAAAGCGAGGCCAAAGGCTTTATCGAAGATTTCAGCCTGGGCGGCACCACGCGTAACTGGTACTCCCATGAAAGCAAATACCGTGGGGGCACCTTCTCGTACCAGAAGCACGGCCAGACCCTGACCGATCGCAACCGTACCAACTGGGTGCAGGGCACCATCCTCAACGCCAGCTCGGGTTTCACCCAGGGCACCGTAGGGGTCAAGACTGAAGTGGCGGTGTACAACGCCCTGGTGCTGGATCGCAGCAAGCGTGATATCAAAGGCGGCTCCAACCGTACCCTGGCCGACTCCAACGGTGACGCCGTAGACCAGTGGAGCAAACTGGGCCTGGCCAACGTGCAATTCCGCGTGTCCAACACCACACTGACCGCCGGTCGCCAGAACTTCAGCAGCGGCATCGTCGACACCATCGGCAACCGTGCTCTGCCTTCGAGCTTCCAGGGTGTGAGCTTTAACAGCGAAGAATTCAGCAACCTGTCGTTCCAGGGCGGCGTGTTCGACCGCGTTTCGCCACGTAGCGAGCAGAGCCTGTCGAAATTCCGTAGCGAATACGGCAATGGCGCAGAAACCGACAAAGTGTCGACCCTGGGTGTGAACTACCAGCCGCTGAAAAGCCTGAAAACCAGCTTCTTCGCCGCCAACGTGAAGGACTTCTGGAACCAGTACTACTTCGGCGCCACCCACGAGCTGGGCGACGCGCAGCAGTTGGGCCTGACCACCGGCTTCAACTACTACAAGACTGTCGATGAAGGCAAAAAAGAGATGGGGGAAATCGACAACGATACCTTCTCCCTCTCCCTGGGCCTGACTCACCAGGCACACAGCCTGACCTTCGGCTACCAGCAAGTGAACGGTAACGAGTACTTCGACTACCTGCACGAAACCAACGGTATCTACCTGGCCAACTCCCTGACGTCTGACTTCAACGGCCCGAACGAGAAATCCTTCCAGATCGCCTATGCCATCAACATGGCTGAATACGGCGTACCCGGCCTGAAGTTCAACGCTTACTCGGCACGCGGCTGGGGCATCGACGGTACCCACTACACCGGCAACAATGGCCGGGCCAAGTTTGCTTATGACGGCATCCAGTCCCAGGACGGCGAGAAGCACCAGGAATACGGTGTAGGCGCCTCTTACGCGCTGCAGAGCGGCCCGCTCAAAGCCACCACCGTGCGCGCAACCTATGTTGAGCACCGTGGCAGCGAGTTCCAGTCCGACGGCAGCATCAAAGAGTTCCGTCTGGTTACCACCATCCCGTTCAACATCCTTTAATTAGCGCCAGGCAGGCGGCGAGCTCAGGACGAGCCCGCCGCCTACGCTTTTCTGGCTCCATCGATTGCAGAGGGCTCTGAATGAAAATGCTCCCACTACAAGCCGCCATGGCCGCTGCGCTGTTGAGCGTGGCGATCGGCGTTTCGGCCAAACCGCTGGTGGTCTGCACCGAAGCCAGCCCGGAAGGTTTCGACCCGGTCCTGTACACCACTGCAGTGACTGCTGACGCCGCCGCTGAAACCATGTTCAACCGCCTGGTGGACTTCAAGCCCGGCACCACTGAAGTGGTCCCTGCCCTGGCCAAAGACCTGCCGGAAATCAGCGCCGATGGCCTGACCTACACCTTCCATCTGCGTGACGACATCAAGTTCCACACCACCGACTATTTCAAACCCACGCGCAACCTGAATGCCGATGATGTGCTTTGGAGCTTCCAGCGCCAGCTGGACCCGAATCACCCGTGGCATAACAAGTCCCTCGTGGGCTACCCGTACTTCGAAAGCATGGGGTTCAAGGAACTGCTCAAGAGCGTAGAAAAGACCGACGATCACACCGTCGTCTTTACCTTGACCCGTCCGGAAGCTCCGTTTCTGGCCGACCTGGGTATGGCATTCTCTTCAATCCACTCGAAGGAATACGCCGACCAGTTGCTCAAGTCCGGTAAAACTGAAGACCTCAACGCCAAGCCTATCGGCACTGGCCCATTCGTCTTCAATCGTTATCAGAAAGATGCCCAGGCGCGCTTCAAGGCCAACCCGGACTACTTCCGCGGCAAGCCGGCGGTCGACCCGCTGATTCTGGCGATCACCACCGATAACAACGTGCGCCTGCAAAAGCTCAAGGCCAACGAATGTCAGATCGCGTTGTTCCCCAAGCCGGATGACATTCCAAGCATCAAGAAAGACCCGAACCTGAAGGTCGATGAACTGGCGGCGATGACCACCAGCTACACCGCATTGAACACCACTCGCAAATACATGAGCGATGCCCGAGTACGTCACGCGATCAACATCGCGTTCGACAAGGCCGGTTATACCGAAGCGCTGTTCGGCAAAGGCAATGCAGTCGTGGGCACCGGCCCGTATCCGCCGACCTTGCTGGGTTTCAGTGAAAAGCTGAAAAACCCACCGCGCGACCTGGATAAGGCGCGCGCCCTGCTCAAGGAAGCCGGCGTGCCGGAAGGCACCGAGTTCACGCTGTTCACCCGTAACGGCGGCGGCCCGACAAACCCTAACCCGATGCTCGGCGCCCAGCGTATGCAGGCGGATCTGGCGCAGGTTGGCCTGAAGGTCAATATCAAAGTCATGGAATGGGGCGAAATGCTCAAACGCGCTAAAAACGGCGAGCACGACATGGTGTCGGCAGGCTGGGTCGGTGATAACGGCGACCCGGATAACTTCCTCACCCCGAACCTGAGTTGCGATGCGGCGAAAAACGGCGAAAACTACGCGCGCTGGTGTAACAAAGAGTTTCAGGACTTGATCGACAAAGCTCGTGCGGAAAAGGAACCGGCCTTACGGGCCGCGCTCTATGAACAAGCACAGGATGTCTTCGAAAAAGACCAACCATGGCTTCCCATGGCTTACCCGAAACTGTTCACCGCCATGCGCAAGAACGTAGAAGGCTTCATCCAAAGCCCTCTGGGTACGAATAACTTCGCCACCACCCAGGTGAAGTAATAAGAAAAACGCTCGGCACCGTCGACACTGACGGTGCCGGACCTGCCTAACCGGCTGATTGAGGTACACACCAAGATGTTTAGTTTTATTGCCCGCCGACTGGGGTTATTGATCCCCACGTTCTTCGGCATCACGTTGCTGACCTTTGCGTTGATTCGCATGATTCCAGGCGACCCCGTAGAAGTCATGATGGGCGAGCGACGGGTTGACCCAGAAATGCACGCACAGGCAATGGAGCGCCTTGGCCTTAACAAGCCGCTGTATGCGCAATACCTGGACTATGTCGGCAAGCTCGCCCAGGGCGACCTTGGCGAATCGCTGCGCACACGCACCAGCGTGTGGACCGAATTCACCGCTCTCTTCCCCGCGACCCTGGAGCTGTCCATGGCCGCGCTGTTGTTCGCCGGTATCCTGGGCCTGTTGGCCGGGGTGATCGCGGCACTCAAGCGAGGATCCCTGTTCGACCATGGGGTGATGGGCATCTCCCTGGCGGGGTATTCGATGCCGATCTTCTGGTGGGGCCTGATCCTGATCATGTTCTTCTCGGTAAGCCTGGGCTGGACCCCGGTATCCGGGCGTATCGACCTGCTCTATGACATCGAGCCGCGCACCGGCTTCATGCTGATAGACACCCTGCTGGCCGACGAGCCGGACGCGTTCTGGGATGCATTGCACCACCTGATCCTGCCGGCCATCGTGCTCGGCACCATCCCGCTGGCGGTGATCGCGCGCATGACCCGTTCGTCGATGCTCGAAGTGCTGCGTGAGGACTACATCCGTACCGCCAGGGCCAAGGGCCTGTCGCCAGCCCGCGTGGTGTTCGTGCACGGCCTGCGTAACGCACTGATCCCGGTGCTCACCGTGGTCGGCCTGCAGGTCGGCACGCTGCTGGCCGGTGCGGTACTGACCGAAACCATCTTCTCGTGGCCCGGCATCGGCAAATGGCTGATCGAAGCCATTGGCGCGCGGGACTACCCGGTGGTGCAAAACGGCATTCTGCTGATCGCCTGCCTGGTGATCCTGGTGAACTTCGTGGTGGATATCCTCTACGGCTTCGCCAACCCTCGCATCCGTCACCAGCGCTGAGATCATGACCATGACCACACCTACTCAAGTGTCAGCAGTCGATCAGAGCCTGCTGTACCCGTCCCCGTACAAAGAATTCTGGCAAGCCTTCTCCAAGAACAAAGGCGCGGTCGCCGGCCTGCTGTTCATGTTGCTGATCGTGTTCTGCGCGATCTTCGCCCCGTGGGTTGCCCCGCATAACCCCAGCGAGCAATACCGCGACTTCCTGCTCACACCACCGGCGTGGCTGGAAGGTGGGCAAATGCAGTTCCTGCTGGGCACCGACGAACTGGGCCGTGACTTGCTCTCGCGCCTGATCCAGGGCTCGCGTCTATCGTTGCTGATCGGTTTGTCGTCGGTGGTGATGTCGCTGATCCCGGGTATCCTGCTGGGCCTGTTCGCCGGGTTCTTCCCGCGCTTGCTCGGCCCAACCATCATGCGTCTGATGGACATCATGCTGGCCCTGCCATCGCTGCTGCTGGCCGTGGCGATTGTCGCCATCCTCGGCCCTGGCCTGATCAACACCGTGATCGCCATCGCCATCGTGTCGTTGCCATCCTATGTGCGCCTGACCCGCGCCGCCGTGATGGGCGAACTGAACCGCGACTACGTGACTGCCGCCCGCCTCGCTGGCGCCGGCCTGCCACGCCTGATGTTCATCACCGTGCTGCCTAACTGCATGGCGCCGCTGATCGTACAAGCGACCTTGAGCTTTTCCTCGGCGATTCTCGATGCCGCGGCCCTGGGCTTCCTCGGCCTTGGCGTACAACCGCCAACCCCTGAGTGGGGCACCATGCTGGCTTCGGCCCGAGACTACATCGAACGCGCCTGGTGGGTCGTGAGCCTGCCTGGCTTGACCATTTTGCTCAGCGTGCTGGCAATCAACTTGATGGGTGACGGCCTGCGCGACGCGCTGGACCCGAAACTCAAGAACGCCGCCTGAGGAGATTCCCATGTCACTGTTAGAAATCAAGAATCTCAACGTGCGCTTCGGCGACAAGACCGCCGTGCCGGTGGTCGATGGCCTCGACATTTCGGTCGACAAAGGCGAAGTCCTGGCGATCGTTGGCGAGTCGGGCTCGGGTAAATCCGTGACCATGATGGCGCTGATGGGCCTGATCGAGCACCCTGGCATCGTCACCGCCGACGCCCTGAACTTCGACGGCAAGGACATGCTCAAGTTGAGCAACCGCCAGCGCCGCCAGATTGTCGGCAAAGACCTGGCGATGGTGTTCCAGGACCCGATGACCGCGTTGAACCCCAGTTACACCGTGGGTTTCCAGATCGAAGAAGTGCTGCGCCTGCACCTGAAAATGTCCGGCAAACAAGCGCGCAAGCGGGCTATCGAGCTGCTGGAAAAAGTTGAGATCCCAGGCGCTGCCAGCCGTATGGATGCCTACCCGCACCAATTGTCCGGCGGTATGAGCCAACGCGTGGCAATCGCCATGGCAATTGCCGGTGAGCCCAAGTTGCTGATTGCCGATGAACCGACCACTGCGTTGGACGTGACCATCCAGGCGCAGATCATGGAACTGCTGCTGGCCCTGCAAAAAGAGCAGAACATGGGCCTGGTGCTGATCACTCACGACCTCGCGGTGGTTGCCGAAACCGCCCAGCGCGTGTGCGTGATGTACGCAGGCCAGGCGGTGGAAGTCGGCCAGGTGCCGCAGCTGTTCGACATTCCGGCACACCCGTACAGCGAAGCGTTGCTCAAGGCCATTCCCGAGCACAGCCTCGGCGCAACGCGCCTGGCCACGTTGCCGGGCATCGTGCCCGGCCGCTACGACCGTCCGCAGGGTTGCCTGCTGTCGCCGCGCTGCCCGTACGTGCAGGACTCCTGCCGCGCCCAGCGGCCGGGCCTTGATCCGAAAAGCCACAGCCTTGCCCGCTGCTTCTACCCGCTGAACCAGGAGGTGGCGTAATGGCCGTCGTACTTACCGCCCGCGACCTCACCCGTCACTACGAAGTGTCCCGCGGCCTGTTCAAGGGTCATGCCACCGTGCGTGCCCTCAATGGTGTGTCTTTTGAGCTGGAAGCCGGCAAAACCCTCGCCGTGGTAGGCGAGTCGGGCTGTGGCAAATCCACCCTGGCCCGCGCCCTCACGCTGATTGAAGAGCCCTCGTCGGGCTCGTTGAAAATCGCCGGGCAAGAAGTGGCCGGCGCCGACAAGGCCCAGCGCAAGCAATTGCGCAAAGACGTGCAGATGGTGTTCCAGAGCCCCTATGCCTCGCTGAACCCACGCCAGAAAGTCGGTGATCAACTGGCCGAACCGCTGCTGATCAACACCAACCTGTCCGCCGCCGAACGCCGCGAGAAAGTGCAGGCGATGATGAAGCAAGTGGGCCTGCGCCCTGAGCATTATCAGCGCTACCCGCACATGTTCTCCGGCGGCCAGCGCCAGCGCATCGCGTTGGCCCGCGCCATGATGCTGCAACCCAAAGTGCTGGTGGCGGACGAACCGACCTCGGCACTGGACGTGTCGATCCAGGCACAGGTGCTCAACCTGTTCATGGATCTGCAGCAGGAATTCAACACCGCCTACCTGTTCATCTCTCACAATCTGGCGGTGGTGCAGCACGTGGCTGACGATGTGATGGTGATGTACCTCGGCCGCCCAGTGGAAGTGGGCCCCAAGGAAGACATCTACGCACGCCCGCTGCACCCTTACACCCAGGCGCTGCTGTCGGCCACGCCGACCATTCACCCAGACCCGAGCAAGCCGAAGATCAAGATCGTTGGCGAACTGCCCAACCCACTGAACCCGCCGCCTGGCTGCGCGTTCCACAAGCGTTGCCCGTATGCGACGGCGCGTTGCAGCAGTGAAGAGCCGCTGTTGCGTCCTTTGGATAACCGGCAGGTGGCTTGCCACTACGCGGAGCAATTCGTGGCCTGAAGCAACACAACCTCCTCCTGTAGGAGCGAGCTTGCTCGCGAAAGACGTCAACGATAACGCGGGTAGTCTGGTTTAACGCGGTATTCATACGTTCTTCGCGAGCAAGCTCGCTCCTACAGCGGCCGCGGTTTCAATGAGTTCCATCGCCCTTCCCGCCAGATTGCGCATCAGTCTGGCGGGAGGGGCTTTTTTTTGCGCGTTTGTAACAAAGAACATACCGATTAAACCTCGCCCTTCACAGCCGCCAGCCTTGAAAACATTGAGCCAGAGCCTTAAGGAAAGTGTATAGATTGTAAATGCAATTTACTTCTGTTTGAGAATCAATACCATTACGGCGCATGGAGAGCGCTGGATGCACGAAAAAATTCAGACGACTCTCGTTCAATCGCCCCTCCTAAAGGACTTTGTGGACATGTCGTCTCAATTCAGGCTCAGCCATCTATCGTTGGCGTTTATCGCTACCCTTTCGTCCCCCGCGCTGCTGGCGCAGAGTGTGGAAAAAGAACGCGACAAGGTGCCGATCGAAGCGACAGACCTGCCTGTGGACGGCACGCCCCAAGCCCTGGTGCTGGGCGAGACGCACGTGCTGGGCACCGCCGCCGAAGAACTCAAGCAAGCGCCCGGCGTGTCGATCATCACTGCCGAAGACATCAAGAAGCGCCCGCCCACCAACGACCTGTCGGAGATCATTCGTCGCGAGCCGGGCGTGAACCTGACCGGCAACAGTTCCAGCGGCAGCCGTGGCAATAACCGTCAGATCGACCTGCGGGGCATGGGCCCGGAAAACACCCTGATTCTGATCGATGGCAAACCGTCGACCTCGCGCAACGCCGTGCGTTATGGCTGGAGTGGCGACCGTGATACCCGTGGCGAAACCAACTGGGTACCGGCCGAAGAAGTCGAACGCATTGAAATCCTGCGCGGCCCGGCTGCTGCCCGTTATGGCTCCGGCGCCATGGGCGGGGTGATCAACATCATCACCAAACGCCCCACCGACCAACTGCACGGCTCGCTGACCGCCTACACCGCCTTCCCCGAAAACGATGCCGAAGGGGCGAGCAAGCGCACCAACTTCAACCTCAGCGGCCCGTTGACCGACACCCTGGCGTTCCGCGTCTATGGCGGCCTGAACAAGACCGATGCCGATGACGCCGACATCAACCGCGCAGCGCAGGCGACCCCGGACTCGCTGGTGGCCGGCCGCGAAGGCGTGCGCAATAAAGACGTGAATGGTTTGCTGAGCTGGCAGTTCACCCCCGAGCAAACCCTCGACCTGGAGGCCAGCTACAGCCGCCAGGGCAATATTTTCGCCGGCGACACCATGCTCAACGGCGGTGGCGCATTCGTGGAAAGCCTGGTGGGCAAGGAAACCAGTGTGATTCAGCGCAGCAGCTTTTCAGCCACGCACCGCGGCGAATTCGATTGGGGTTCGACACTGGCCTCGTTGACCCACGACCTGACTCGCAACGAACGTCTCAACGAAGGCCTGGCCGGTTCCGGCGAAGGCGCGCCCTCCGCCAGTGCTGGTCGTTTCGAGTCGCGATTGCGCAACACCCGGGCCACTGCCGAGGTCAACCTGCCCCTGAGCGTCGGTGCCGAACAGGTGCTGACCCTGGGCAGCGAATACCTCTATGAGTCGATGAACGACCCAGGCTCGTTGCGCCCGCAAAGCTATGACCCGGGCACCGGCGGCGTACCCGCCATCCCGGGCGTCAGCCGCTACAGCACCAAGACCACCGCCTCGAGCTACGCCTTGTTTGCCGAGAACAACATCGAGTTGGGCAGCAAAACCGTCATCACGCCTGGCTTGCGCTTCGACGATCATGAGGAATACGGCGGCAACTGGAGCCCCAGCTTCAATGCCTCGCACCAGTTGACCGACGAACTGAGCATCAAGGGCGGCATTGCCCGCGCCTACAAAACCCCCAACCTGTACCAGTCCAACCCGAACTATTTGCTCTACAGCCGTGGTAATGGCTGCAACGCCAGCGAAGCCAACATGGGCGGTTGCTACCTGGTGGGCAACCGGGACCTGAAGCCGGAAATCAGTGTCAACAAGGAAATCGGCCTGGCTTTCGACAAGGGCACCTGGCGCACCAGTGCGACGTATTTCCGTAATGACTACAAGAACAAGATCAACGCCAGTAACGAGGCGGCGTTCCGTCTGGGCAACGGCCGACGTGTATTGGAGTGGGAAAACAGCGGCCCAGCCTTGGTACAGGGCGTTGAAGGCAACCTGTTCGTCAGCCTGCGCGATGATTTGGACTTGAACACCAACCTGACCTATATGATCGACTCCAAGGACAAAGACACCGGCGAGCCCTTGAGCATCATCCCCAAGTACACCGTCAACACCACGCTGGACTGGCAAGCCACTGACAAGCTGTCATTCCAGGTCAGCGGCACCTATTACGGCAAACAAGAAGCACCGACGCTCAACTCACGCAGCGCCAGCCGTTACGATCGCAGCGCCCAGCAGGACGTCGACCCGTACGGGTTGATGGGCCTGAGCAGCGGCTATGAGTTCAGCAAAAACCTTAGCGTGCGGGTGGGCATCAACAACCTGCTGGACAAGCGCCTGTCGCGCAAAGGCAACGCCGAGGATGCGGGCGCGCAGACTTACAACGAGCCGGGCCGTGCTTACTTCGCGTCGGTGACCACTTCGTTCTGAAGAAAAGGGCGGCCAATAAAAATGTCTTGGGGGTCCCTTCCAAGGCATTGATTGTTTGGAACGCTTCCCCTTGGCGAGCCTACGTCTGGCTATCGCCTTCGTCTGCGTCGTCGCTGTCAGGCTCGTCGGTGGTCGAGTCGTCATCGTCTTCGCTGCCACCCTGGCCTTTATCGCCTGGCTCCGCTTCGGACTTGGCCAACTGCAAGTCCGAAATCTGGCTACTCGCCACCATCTCTGGGCCATGCACCGGGGCGTGCGCCCAGGCCGTCGACATCCCCAACCACAACAGCACCAGCACCTTCATCAATAGCACTACACGTTGAACAATACCCATGGTCGATTCCGTCCAGTCAATAGATGAACTCTGCCGGCAATAACTTGCCGCCACCCGCGTTGACGCTAGTCGCGATTCTGGATTTACGCCAGGCTTCAGGTCTCGCCGTCGTCATAGGTATCGCTGGCTTCCCCTTCGTTATAGGGGTTCTCCTGATCCTCCTTGGGCGCCGGTTGGACCTGGGGCTGCCAACTGCCGGAGTTGACTTCATTGGCCTTTTTTTTGCTGACCGGACCGGTGTCTTTCCATTGGGGCGTGCCGGTATCGGCAAAAGTCGGAAAGGTCGTCGCTCCCAGGCTTGCCAGCAACACCAGATGGATGGCGAATCGAACATTTCGCACGGTGCTCTCCTTCACAGTCACTGTGTGAAAGCTAGACCCAATGCAGGGTTATCGCCAATTTCCAACCTTATAGAGACCAGACCCAGGGTAGTTGAAGCCAATAAAAAGGGGCGAAGCCATCACAGCTTCGCCCCTCTTTCACCCGCCCAGGCCTTAGTGGTGTTCGCGGGTCGCGCGGAATTTCACATCCGGCCAACGCTCTTCCATCAGCGCCAGGTTGACCCGGGTCGGGGCCAGGTAGGTCAGGTGACCACCGCCGTCGATCGCCAGGTTTTCCACGGCCTTGTTGGAGAACTCTTCCAACTTCTTCTTATCGCTGCAATCAATCCAGCGCGCCGAATACACGGTGATCGGCTCGTAGGAGCACTCCACCTTGTATTCCTCTTTCAAGCGGCTGGCGACCACGTCGAACTGCAGCACACCCACGGCGCCGAGGATGATGTCGTTGCTGCGCTCGGGGAAGAACACCTGGGTGGCGCCCTCTTCGGCCAATTGCTGCAAGCCCTGGCGCAGTTGCTTGGATTTGAGCGGATCACGCAGGCGCACGCGGCGGAACAGTTCCGGGGCGAAGTGCGGGATACCGGTGAAGCCCAGCGCTTCGCCTTCGGTGAAGGTGTCGCCGATCTGGATGGTGCCGTGGTTATGCAAACCGATGATGTCGCCGGCGTAGGCTTCTTCGAGCTGTTCACGCTCGGAGGAGAAGAACGTCAGGGCATCGCCAATGCGTACGTCCTTGCCGGTGCGCACATGGCGCATCTTCATGCCTTTTTCGTAGCGGCCGGAGCAGATACGCATGAAGGCGATACGGTCGCGGTGCTTGGGGTCCATGTTCGCCTGGATCTTGAACACGAAGCCGGTGAACTTCTCTTCCACCGGCTCCACGGTGCGCTCGTTGGCGACGCGGGCCAGCGGGCGCGGCGCCCAGTCCACGACGGCGTCCAGTACGTGGTCGACGCCGAAGTTGCCCAGGGCGGTACCGAAGAACACCGGGGTCAACTGACCGTCGAGGAACTCTTGCTGGTTGAACTCATGGCAGGCGCCCTGCACCAGTTCCAGCTGGTCGACGAAACGGTCGTACTCGTCACCCAAGTGGGCGCGGGCTTCGTCGGAGTCGAGCTTTTCAATGATCTTGGTTTCGGTGCGTTCATGACCGTGGCCAGCGGTGTAGACAATGATGTAGTCGTCGGCCAGGTGGTACACGCCCTTGAAGTCGCGGTAGCAACCAATCGGCCAAGTGATCGGCGCGGCCTTGATCTTCAGGACGGCTTCGATTTCATCCAGCAGCTCGATGGGGTCGCGGATATCGCGGTCGAGTTTGTTGATGAAACTGACAATCGGCGTGTCACGCAGACGGCACACGTCCATCAGCGCGATGGTACGTGGCTCGACGCCTTTACCGCCGTCGAGGACCATCAGCGCCGAGTCCACCGCGGTGAGGGTGCGGTAGGTGTCTTCGGAGAAGTCTTCGTGCCCTGGGGTGTCGAGCAGGTTGATCATGTGCTCGCGATACGGGAACTGCATGACCGACGTGGTAATGGAAATACCCCGTTGTTTTTCCATTTCCATCCAGTCGGAGGTGGCATGGCGGTCGGATTTGCGCGATTTCACCGTGCCGGCTACCGCGATCGCCTTGCCCATCAGCAACAGCTTTTCGGTGATGGTGGTTTTACCGGCATCGGGGTGGGAAATAATGGCGAAAGTGCGGCGTTTCGCGACTTCGGCGGCCTGGTGGGTCATGGGAAATCGCCTGGCAGGTGAGTCAAAAAAGGGCGGCGAGTATAGCGCAAACGCGAGGGTACGGACCACCGTTGAGCCCATTGGGGGTGGCTAAATGCGCCCAAGTGTGGAACCTTTTAAAAGGTCGAGACGTCCACTCCCCTGCTACCGCACTCGGAACAGGGGCTGAAAAATCAGCAAGTTAGCCTGACGAGGCTGCGCTTATGGCTCGATCGCATACTGCATAGCCAGTATCGGCGAGCTGCTTTTCGCGAACTCATCAGAGGCAGCCAGGAATGGCATTGCCGCTCGGAAATGTGTTCGCCGACAAAAGAAAAAAAGGAGTCCGCCTGTGGCTATTCGCTATGGCAAAGGGCTGATAGGAGCAGTGGTTGTCGTCGCTCTCCTGGCCCTGCTGGTCCACTGGATCGGCATCAACACGATCGAACTGTACCGCGACGATTTGTTGTTTTACCTGCAAGCTCATCTGATTCTGGTTTTAGTCTCCATGCTGGCGGCCCTGATTGTGGGCATCCCCGCCGGTATCCTGCTCAGCCGACCCAACATGGTCGGGCGCGCAGAACGTTTCATGCAGATCTTCAACATCGGCAACACCGTCCCTCCCCTGGCCGTACTGGCCATCGCCCTCGGCGTCCTCGGCATCGGCAGCGGCCCGGCCATCTTCGCGCTGTTCCTTGCCTCGCTCCTGCCCATCGTGCGCAACACCTACGAAGGCCTGAAAAACGTTCAGGGCTCCCTCAAGGAAGCCGCCACCGGCATCGGCATGACCCCGCGCCAGGTGCTGTTTCGCGTGGAGCTGCCCAACGCCGTGCCGATCATCATCGGCGGTGTACGCGTGGCCCTGGCGATCAACGTCGGTACCGCACCGCTGGCGTTCCTGATTGGCGCCAACAGCCTGGGCAGCCTGATTTTCCCTGGCATCGCCCTGAACAACCAGCCGCAACTGTTGCTCGGCGCCGCGTGTACCGCGCTGCTGGCATTGCTGCTTGATGGCCTGGTGACCATGGCCAGCCGCCTCTGGCTGGAACGCGGGTTGCGCCCGTCTTAAGGCCCGGTAAAGGAAATCACATGAAAAAGCTGAGCTTGATATTAGGCTGCGCCCTGCTGTTTGCAGGTATTGCGCAAGCCGCTGAAAAACCCGTGATCCGCATTGGCGCCCGGGTGTTCACCGAGCAAACCCTGCTCGCCGAAATCACCTCCCAGTACCTGCGCACCAAGGGCTACGACGCCCGTGTGACCGGCGGCCTGGGCAGCAACCTGGCGCGTAGCGCCCAGGAAAGCGGGCAACTGGATCTGACCTGGGAATACACCGGCGTGTCGCTGGTGGCCTACAACCATATCGACGAGAAACTCGACAGCGAACAGTCCTACGCTCGGGTCAAAGAACTCGATGCGAAAAAAGGCTTGGTCTGGCTGTCGCCGTCGCGTTTCAGCAACACCTACGCACTGGCGCTGCCGGAGAAAGTTGCCGAGGAACATCCCGAGATCAACAGCATCAGCGATCTCACCAAAGCCATGGCCGAAGACACCAAAGAGCACCGCCTGGTCGCCCTGGACACCGAGTTCGCCAACCGCTCCGACGGCCTGGCGGGCATGGTCAAGCTGTACGACATGAACCTGACGCGCAACAACACCCGGCAGATGGACGCGGGCCTGGTCTACACCGCCCTGCGTAATGGCCAGGTGTTTGCCGGACTGGTCTATACCACCGACGGCCGCCTGAACGCGTTCAAGTTGAAGCTGCTCGAAGACGACAAGCACTACTTCCCCGACTACACCGCAGCCCCGGTGATCCGCCAGGAATACCTCGACAAACACCCGCAGCTGGCCGCCGAACTCAAGCCTTTGGCCAACCTGTTCGACGATGAAACCATGCGCCAACTGAACGCACGGGTCGACGTCGACCATGAAAGCCCGTCCGCCGTTGCCGCCGATTTCCTGCGCCAACATCCAATCAACTAAAAAGGAGAAGACATGGAATTTTTGAACGCCTTTTCCCATCTTGATTGGGCCCAGGTCCTGCACCTGACCTGGCAGCACATTACCCTGGTCGGCATCGCCGTGATCCTCGCGATCTTCATCGGCGTGCCCTTGGGCATTCTGATGACGCGCTTCCCGACCCTGGCCGGCCCGTTGCAAGCCAGCGCCACAGTGTTGCTGACCGTGCCATCCATCGCGCTGTTCGGCCTGCTGCTGCCGTTCTACTCCAAGTTCGGCCAGGGCCTGGGGCCAATGCCGGCGATCACCGCCGTGTTCCTTTACTCCCTGCTGCCAATCATGCGTAACACCTACCTGGCCCTCACCGGCGTTGAGCCAGGCATTCGCGAAGCCGCACGCGGCATCGGCATGACCTTCGGCCAGCGCCTGCGCATGGTCGAACTGCCGATTGCGGTGCCGGTGATTCTCGCTGGCGTGCGTACCGCCGTGGTGATGAATATCGGTGTGATGACCATCGCCGCCACCATCGGTGCCGGTGGCCTGGGTGTACTTATTCTGGCTTCCATCAGCCGCAGCGATATGTCGATGCTGATCGTCGGCGCCGTGCTGGTCAGTCTCCTGGCCATCTTCGCCGACCTGCTTCTGCAATGGCTGCAACGCTCGCTGACTCCAAAAGGATTGCTCAAATGATCGAACTTCAAAACCTGTCCAAGACTTTCCAAAGCAACGGCAAGACGGTCACCGCCGTCAACGATGTGAGCCTGACCGTCAACGAAGGCGAGATTTGCGTGTTCCTGGGGCCCTCGGGCTGCGGTAAGAGCACTACGCTGAAAATGATCAACCGACTGATCAAGCCCTCCTCGGGCAAGATTTTGATCAACGGCGAAGACACCACCGACCTCGACGAGGTGACCCTGCGTCGCAACATCGGCTACGTGATCCAGCAGATCGGCCTGTTCCCCAACATGACCATCGAAGAGAACATCGTGGTGGTGCCCAAGCTGCTCGGGTGGGACAAGCAGAAATGCCACGACCGCGCCCGCGAGTTGATGAGCATGATCAAGCTGGAGCCCAAGCAGTACCTGCATCGCTATCCGCGTGAACTGTCCGGTGGCCAGCAACAGCGCATCGGTGTGATCCGCGCCCTGGCGGCGGATGCGCCGCTGCTACTGATGGACGAGCCGTTCGGCGCGGTCGACCCGATCAACCGCGAGATGATCCAGAACGAATTCTTCGAGATGCAGCGCGCGCTGAACAAGACCGTGATCATGGTCAGCCACGACATCGACGAAGCCATCAAGCTGGGTGACAAGATCGCCATCTTCCGCGCCGGCAAGCTGCTGCAGATCGACCACCCGGACACGCTGCTGGCGCACCCGGCCGACGAGTTCGTCAGCAATTTCGTGGGCCAGGACAGCACCCTCAAGCGCCTGCTGCTGGTAAAAGCCGAAGACGCGGCGGACAACGCCCCGTCGGTGAGCCCGGAAACACCCGTGGCCGATGCGCTGGAATTGATGGACGAGCACGACCGCCGCTATGTGGTGGTCACCTGTTCGGAGAACAAGGCGCTGGGCTACGTACGCCGTCGCGACCTGCACCGCCAGGCCGGCACCTGCGGCCAGTACCTGCGCGAGTTCAACGCCACGGCAGCGTATGACGAGCATTTGCGCATCCTGCTGTCGCGCATGTACGAGTTCAACCGTTCGTGGCTGCCGGTGATGGATGCGGAGCGGGTGTTCTTGGGTGAGGTGACCCAGGAGTCGATTGCCGAGTACCTGAGCTCTGGCAAATCGCGTGGGGGCAAGACCAGTATCGTGTCTCCAGCCGAGACCGCGCTGGTCTGATCCGCCGCTATCGCAGGCAAGCCAGCTCCCACATTTGAACTGCATTCTTATGTTGGAATGCATTCCCCTGTGGGAGCTGGCTTGCCTGCGATGAATACACCGCAAATCCACCTGATTGGCCCCATCCGGGGAACATCAATCCGTCACACCGGTCGGTTACATAAGTAGCTGCACGCGGCCGCGCGACGAACGCGTGCAAAAACGCGACATTTTTAGTTGATCCCACGCCCGCCAAGCCCTAAAGTTCGCGCCGAACGTCCATGCTGGAAACGATCCATCCGGCTCAAGTACTGACGACGAGACAGCAAGGCCAAGGGCAGCTTACCCCATGGCCTTTTTGCTTTCGGCGACATGCCTTGGGAAGTAGGCGAACCAAAGTGGGGATACGGAGGACGTTCATTTGCACCCATTGATCAAATTAGTTTGCCCTTAGGAGTTCCCAGCATGTCGATCAACGTCGAAGATTATTTCGCGCGCGCCACTTTTGACAAAATGAAGGCGTTCGCCGACAAGCAAGAAACCCCGTTCGTGGTGATCGACACCGCGATGATCAGCCAGGCCTACGATGACCTGCGCGCCGGTTTCGAATTCGCCAAGGTGTATTACGCCGTCAAGGCCAACCCGGCCGTTGAGATCATCGACCTGTTGAAAGACAAGGGTTCGAGCTTCGACATCGCCTCGATCTATGAGCTGGACAAGGTCATGGACCGCGGCGTCAGCGCCGACCGTATCAGCTACGGCAACACCATCAAGAAATCCAAGGACATCCGCTATTTCTATGAGAAGGGCGTGCGCCTGTTCTCCACCGACTCCGAAGCCGACCTGCGCAACATCGCCAAGGCTGCGCCGGGTTCGAAAGTGTATGTGCGTATCCTCACCGAAGGCTCGACCACTGCTGACTGGCCGTTGTCGCGTAAATTCGGCTGCCAGACCGACATGGCCATGGACCTGCTGATCCTCGCCCGCGACCTGGGCCTGGTGCCTTACGGCATCTCGTTCCACGTCGGCTCGCAACAGCGCGACATCAGCGTGTGGGACGCAGCCATCGCCAAGGTCAAGGTGATCTTCGAACGCCTCAAAGAAGAAGACGGCATCCACCTGAAGCTGATCAACATGGGCGGCGGCTTCCCGGCCAACTACATCACCCGCACCAACAGCCTGGAAACCTACGCCGAAGAAATCATCCGTTTCCTTAAAGAAGACTTCGGTGACGACCTGCCGGAAATCATCCTGGAACCTGGCCGTTCGTTGATCGCCAACGCCGGTATCCTGGTCAGCGAAGTGGTGCTGGTGGCGCGCAAGTCCCGTACCGCCGTCGAGCGCTGGGTGTACACGGATGTGGGCAAGTTCTCCGGCCTGATCGAAACCATGGACGAAGCCATCAAGTTCCCGATCTGGACCGAGAAGAAAGGCGAGATGGAAGAAGTGGTCATCGCCGGCCCGACCTGCGACAGCGCCGATATCATGTACGAAAACTACAAGTACGGCCTGCCGTTGAACCTGGCCATTGGTGATCGCCTGTACTGGTTATCGACCGGTGCCTACACCACCAGCTACAGCGCGGTTGAGTTCAATGGGTTTCCGCCGCTGAAATCCTTCTACGTTTAACCCCTCCCCCTCTCGTTCCCACGCTCTGCGTGGGAACGCCTCCTGTGACGCTCTGCGTTACGCGCTCAAGTGCGGACGCGGAGCGTCCAGGGCGGCATTACCACGCGGAGCGTGGGTACGATCAGCTCGTAGCTCGTTGCCGGTACAACTTGGCCATGGCGCGAATTCGCGGGTCATCCGCCCGTGCCAGCGCCTTGTGTGCCGTTTGCAGAAACTTGAGATTCCCGCCTGCCAGCGCCTTGTGCAACCATTCCAGCGCCGCGTCGATCTGGCCGCTGTCGGCCAGCACCGCCGCATGGCTGAACTGCCCACGAAAATCACCTGCCTCGGCTGAGCGGCAGTACCACTCAACGGCCGCCTCAACATCCTTGGGGCAATGCTGCCCGTCTTCCAGGTAACGCCCGAGCAGGTTCATCGACTTGGCATGGCCCTGTTCGGCAGCCTGGCGATACAGCGCCAGTGCTTGCGCCTGGTCTTCAACAACGCCACGGCCGGTAGCCAAGAGGTTGGCGTAGTTGTACTGCCCCCAATCCAACCCGGCGTGTGCCGCCAGGCGATATTCCCGTGCTGCGGCGGCCTCATCGACAGCGCAGCCCCAGCCATGCTCCCGGCAACGCCCGATCATATTGCGCGCCATCAGGTGCCCGCCCTGCGCCGCAATCTGGAACCAGCGCAGTGCCAGGGCTTCATCGCGGGCAATGCCGCGCCCTTCCAGCAGGATTTGCCCGAGCAGGGCCTGGGCCTCGACCACACCTGCCTTGGCGGCGATCAGGATGGCCTGGGCGGCGCGCACCGGGGAGTCATCGAGCATGCTCTGCAATTGTGCGACGTTGAGCACTTCTTCGCGGCGCAATAAAAAACCCATGCTCAGACCTCGACCCAGCGGCGCAACAGGTTGTGGTAGGTGCCGGTGAGCTGGATCAGCGCAGGGTGGTCGGGGACGTCGCGGGTCAGTTGCTGGATCGCGCCGTCCATCTCGAACAGCAGGGTGCGCTGGCTGTCTTCGCGCACCAGGCTTTGGGTCCAGAAGAACGAGGCATAACGCGCGCCACGGGTCACCGCGTTGACTTTGTGCAGGCTGGAGCCGGGGTACAGCACCATGTCGCCGGCGGGTAGCTTGACCCGCTGCAGGCCGAACGTATCCTGAATCTCCAGTTCCCCACCGTCATAGTCGTCGGGGTCGCTGAAGAACAGCGTGGACGACAGGTCGGTGCGCACGCGCTCGTGGCTGCCTTTGGGCTGGCGCACCGCATTGTCGATATGAAAGTCAAAACTACCGCCAGCGGTGTAGCAGTTGAGCAGTGGCGGGAAGATTTTATGCGGCAGCGCGGCCGACATGAACAGCGGGTTGCTCCACAACCGCTCCAGCATGGCTGCGCCAATTTCCTTGGCCAACGGGTGACCTTCAGGCAATTGCAGGTTGTGCTTGGCCTTGGCCGACTGGTGACCGGCGGTGATTTTGCCGTCAGCCCATTCGGTCTCTTCCAGGGCCTGGCGAATGCGCAGCACCTCCTCGCGAGAGAACAGGCCGGGAATGTGCAGCAACATGGGGCAATACCTGCGATCAGAGAGGTGTCAATGGTATTGATTCTTATCCTCTCTGTAAAATACAGGGACGAACGAGAGCGCAAAATCCGTAACAAAAAAGTGTAAAGAATGTAAATTTGATGCGAATAGCAATATCTCGCAATTGATACAAAGTCTTGTTGGCCCTATATTCCGCGGCCTCACATCCTTGGGGAAGGGACACGTCATGTCGCGCACTATTCTAAAAATACCGGCCAGTTCGCCACGCATGCTGGCCTCCGCCATTGGCGTTGCCCTGAGTGCCGGCTCCGCCGCCCACCTGGCACAGGCCGCTGAAAATACCGAGCCAACAGGCGAGCGCAACCCTATCTCCCTCGGCGCCACCAACATCACCGGCCAGGAGCAGGACAACACCTCCTACCAAGTGGAGAAAGCCTCGTCGCAGAAGTACACCGCGCCGCTGGTGGACACGCCGCGCTCGGTCACTGTGGTGCCGCAACAAGTACTCAAGGACACCGCCGCCACCTCGCTGCAGGACGCCTTGCGCACCGTACCGGGTATCACCTTCGGCGCCGGTGAAGGTGGCAATCCTCAGGGAGACCGCCCGTTCATCCGTGGTTTCGACGCCCAGGGCGATACCTACCTCGATGGCGTACGCGACACCGGAGGCCAGAGCCGCGAGATCTTCGACATCGAGTCCATCGAAGTCAGCAAAGGCCCGAACTCCTCGTTCGGCGGCCGTGGCTCGGCCGGTGGCAGCCTCAACCTGGTAAGCAAGACCCCACAAGCGCGGGACTTCACCAACGGCGGCTTTACCTACGGCTCCGACCAGACCCGCCGCTACGTGCTCGACGTGAACCGCCAGTTTCTGGACGACAGCGCGGCATTCCGCCTGAACCTGATGAGCCATGAACAAAACGTGGCTGGCCGCGACGCGGTGAATTACGACCGTTGGGGCGTGGCACCGTCGCTGACTTTCGGCTTGGGCACGCCGACCCGTGTCAACCTCAGCTACTACCATATGGAAAGTGATGACCTGCCGGATTCGGGGATTCCCTACGGCTACGGTTCGTCGACCGCCACAGCCCACGTGCATGACAAACCCAACGACGGCGGCGACAGCAACAACTTCTACGGTTTGAAAAGCCGTGACTTCCGCAAGACCCGTGCGGACATCAGCACGTTCTCCATCGAACACGACTTGAACGACAACATGACGCTCAAGAACACCCTGCGCCACGGCAGCACCGGCCAGGACTATGTGCTCACTCAGCCGGATGACAGCAAGTTCAACGTCAACCGCTACGGCACTGTCTGGCGTCGCGCCAACAGCCGTGTCTCCACCACGACCACAACCACCAACCAGACCGATCTGTTTGGCAGCTTTCAGGCCTTGGGCTTCAAGCACACTTACTCCACCGGCCTGGAATTTACCGGCGAAGAAACCCGTGTCAGCGGCTACACCGTCAGCCCTAACGCCAACCCGGTGTGCACAACGGCCAAGGGCAGCCTGGGCGGCCAGTGCACCTCACTGAGCAACCCGAACCCCGACGACGCCTGGAACGGCAGCATCGCGCGCAACTACAACGGTACCAACACCAAGGCCACCAGCCGCGCCGCCTACGTGTTCGATACCATCGAACTCGATCCAAAATGGCTGCTGAACGTGGGGTTGCGCTACGACACCTTTGACACCGAAGCCAACACCAACGCCGTCGCCGGGCGCACCAAGATCAAGGACGACAGTCAGTTCTTCAACTGGCAGGCCGGCCTGGTGTGGAAGCCGGTGGAGAACGCCAGCATCTACGCCTCTTACGCCACATCGGCCACGCCAGCCGGTGGCCTGGTAGGCGAAGGATCCGACGGCAACCCGCTGTCTGCCGGTGCCGCCACCAGCGACTTGCAGCCAGAAGAAACCGTCAACTACGAACTGGGCACCAAGTGGGACCTGTTCCACGACCGCCTGTCCCTGACCGCAGCCGTGTTCCGCACCGAGAAGAAAAACACCCGCATCCTGGTGGATGCGCTCACCTACCAGAACGCCGGGGAATCTCAGGTCGACGGCATCGAATTGTCCGCCAGCGGCAAAATTACCGAACAATGGCAGGTGTTTGCGGGCTACAGCTATCTGGACAGCGAACTGGTCAAATCCGGCCTCAACGGGCGTAACGGTGTCGTGAGTGCGGGCTCCAACAAAGGCAATCAGATGCCCAACACGCCGAAGAACTCCTTCAGCCTGTGGACCACCTACGAGATCACGCCCAAGCTGACCATCGGCGGCGGCGCGTTCTATGTCGATGAGGTTTACGGTGATGTCGGCAACACGGTGTATGTACCCTCCTACACCCGCTACGACGCCATGGCCAGCTACAAGCTGACCAAGAACGTCGACCTGCAACTGAACGTGCAGAACCTGACCGACAAAACCTACTACGACAAGGCCTTCTCCACGCATTTCGCCAACCAGGCGGCCGGTCGTACGGCATTGTTGACCACCAGCTTCCACTTCTAAAAGCGGTCAAGGTTCAGCCAGGAGCCCCACACATCGGATGCGTGGGGCTTTTGCGTGTTTCCCGGCAACTCACGGCATAATGCGCGCCGTGATCAGATATCCAGCTAAGCGAGGCGCTCCGACGTGTTGAAGAAAACCCTGTTCCAGTTGCATTGGTTCTTCGGCATCACGGCCGGGCTGGTGCTGGCCTTGATGGGGGTCACCGGGGCCGCGTACTCGTTCCAGGACGAGATCCTGCGGGCGCTCAACCCCACCGTGTTGAGCGTGCAGAAACGCGAGGCCGGTGTACTGCCGCCCGCCGAGCTGGTACGCAAATTGGAAGCGGCCGAAGGCAAGACCGTGGCCATGCTGTGGGTAGAAAGCGAGAGCGGCAACGCCGGCCGCGTGTCCTTCACCCCGCCGCCTGGCGAGCGCCGTGGCCAGATGCGCTACTTTGACCCGTACACCGGCGACTACCTGGGCGACGCGGTCGGCCAGGACCTGTTCGGTTTTATCCTGCAACTGCACCGCTTCCTCGCCATCGGCGACACCGGGCGCAACATCACCGGCGCCTGCACCCTGATCCTGCTGTTCTTTTGCCTCTCCGGCCTGTACCTGCGCTGGCCGCGCCAGGTGAAAAGCTGGCGTGTCTGGCTGACCCTGGACTGGCGCAAAAAGGGCCGCAGCTTCAATTGGGACCTGCACTCGGTATTCGGCACCTGGTGCCTGCTGTTTTATCTGTTGGCAGCGCTGACCGGGCTGTATTGGTCGTACGACTGGTACAACCGTGGCGTGACCAAACTGCTGTCCGACGCGCCGCAGAACGAGCGCATGCGCAAGCGCGGCCCAGCCCCCGCAGGCCCGGCTCCGGTGGCCAACTACGACGCGATCTGGAGCAGCATCTACAGCAACGCCGGCCCCGACTTGAGCGCCTATAACATTCGGATGCCCGCGGTCGCCGGGCAACCGGCCACCGTGTATTACCTGCTCACTTCATCGCCCCATGACCGTGCGCTGAACCAGATCAACCTGGACCCGGCCACAGGCGAGGTCAAATCTCACGAGCGCTACGCCAGCAAAAGCCTCAAGGCGCAGTTGCTGACGAGCGTGTATGCGCTGCACACCGGCAGCTATTTCGGCCTGGTCGGGCGCATCGTCCTCACCGTCAGCTCACTGCTTATGCCGCTGTTTTTCATCACGGGTTGGCTGCTGTACCTGGACCGACGCCGCAAAAAGCGCCAGGTCCGCGATGCCCGCAAAGGCCTGACAGATAACCACAGCGATGCCCCGGCCTGGCTGATCGGCTTCGCCAGCCAGAGCGGCTTTGCCGAACAACTGGCCTGGCAAACGGCCGGGCAACTGCAGGCTGCGGGCCTGGCGGTGAAGGTGCAGCCCCTGGGCAGTGTCAGCCGCGACGACCTCAGCCAATCGCAGAACGCGCTGTTCGTGGTCAGTACTTTTGGCGACGGCGAAGCGCCCGACAGCGCCCGAGGTTTCGAGCGTAGCGTGCTCGGCCAGGCGCTATCCCTCAAAGGCTTGAACTACTCGGTGCTGGCCCTGGGTGACCGGCAGTACGAACATTTTTGCGGCTTTGCCCGGCGCCTGCATTTCTGGCTGACCAACCAGGGCGGCACCCCGCTGTTTGCCCCGGTGGAAGTCGACAGCGGCGATACACTGGCGCTGCAGACCTGGCAACAGCAACTGGGCCAGCTCACCGGGCATGCGCCGGCAGCGGCCTGGCCGACGGCCCAGTACGAAAACTGGACCCTGAGCCAACGCACCCTGCTCAACCCCGACAGTGTCAGCTCGCCCGTCTACCTGCTGGGCCTCACATCCACGTCTGCGCACAGCTGGCTGGCCGGCGACCTGGTGGAAGTCCTGCCGCGCAATTGCCCCTGGGCCATCGAACACTTCCTGGCCGGCCTGGGCTTGGTCGGCAGCGACGGTGTGGTGATCGACGGCGTCGCCCACACCCTTGATCAGGCCCTGGCCACGCGCCAACTGCCGGAAAACCGCACGCACCTGGTCGGCCTGCACGCCCAGGCATTGGTGGATGCGCTGGTCCCCCTGGGCATGCGCGAATACTCCATCGCCTCGATTGCCAGCGACGGCGTGCTGGAGCTGATTGTGCGCCAGGAGCGCCACCCCGACGGCAGCCTGGGGCTTGGCTCCGGCTGGCTGACTGAACACGCCGCCCTCGGCTCGGCCATCAGCCTGCGTCTGCGGCGCAACAGCGGCTTCCATTTGCCCGACGCGCCTGTGCCGCTGATTCTGCTTGGCAACGGCACCGGGCTTGCGGGCCTGCGCAGCTTGCTCAAAGCCCGCATTGCCGACGGCCAGCAGCGAAACTGGCTGCTGTTCGGCGAGCGCAATATCGCCCACGACTACCTGTGCCAGGACGAACTGCAAGGCTGGCTCGCCAGTGGAGACCTGGCCCTGCTGGACCTGGCATTTTCCCGCGATCAAGAGGAGAAGATCTACGTACAGGATCGCCTGCGCGAGTCAGCGGATGTGCTGCGCAAATGGCTCGCGGACGGCGCAGCGATTTATGTGTGTGGCAGCTTGCAGGGGATGGCGACGGGGGTGGATCAGGCACTGAAAGACATCTTGGGCAATGAGGCGCTGGAGCGCCTGATCGAACAGGGTCGCTATCGCAGGGATGTCTATTGATATTTGATCGTTCCCACGCTCCGCGTAGGAATGCCGCCCTGGACGCTCCGCGTCCGCTCTTGACGGCGTGACGCGGAGCGTCACAGGATGCGTTCCCACGCAGAGCGTGGGAACGATCAGGCCGGTTGCAGCTTTTGCTCGAACACCGAGACTCCATCGAGATCGCGCAGCATCACCGTCAACTCCGCCGTCTGCCCATCAATCTGTACTTCACCAAAAAACTGAAAGCCCGCAAACGGCGAGGTGTTCTGTGCCGGTGGCGCCTTCTGGAACACCACGTGCGGGCCAAAGGTTTTATCCAGTGGGTTGGGCCCGAAACTCCCAGCATTCAACGGCCCCGCCACAAACTCCCAGAACGGCTCGAAATCCTGGAACGCCGCGCCGTCAGGGTGATAGTGATGCGCCGCACAGTAATGCACATCGGCCGTCAGCCACAGGTGGTTGCGCACCTTGTGCTCATGCAGGAACCCCAGCAGTTATTTGATCGTTCCCACGCTCCGCGTGGGAATGCCGCCCTGGACGCTCCGCGTCCGCTCTTGACGGCGTGACGCGGAGCGTCACAGGATGCGTTCCCACGCAGAGCGTGGGAACGATCAGGCCGGTTGCAGTTTTTGCTCGAACACTGAAACCCCGTCCAAGTCCCGCAGCATCACCGTCAACTCCGCCGTCTGCCCATCTATCTGCACTTCACCAAAAAACTGAAAGCCCGCAAACGGCGAGGTATTCTGCGCCGGTGGCGCCTTCTGGAACACCACGTGCGGGCCAAAGGTTTTATCCAGTGGGTTGGGCCCGAAACTCCCAGCATTCAACGGCCCCGCCACAAACTCCCAGAACGGCTCGAAATCCTGGAACGCCGCGCCGTCAGGGTGATAGTGATGCGCCGCACAGTAATGCACATCGGCCGTCAGCCACAGGTGGTTGCGCACCTTGTGCTCATGCAGGAACCCCAGCAGTTCGGCGATCTCCAGCTCACGCCCTTGCGCCGGGCCAGGGTCGCCATTGGCGATCGCTTCCCAACGCGCCACGCCGGGGCTGACCTCACCGTCGGGCACGCCCAGGCCGATAGGCATGTCTGCGGCTACCACCTTCCACTGCGCTTGCGATGCCTTGAGCCCGCGCTTGAGCCAGTCCAACTGTTCACGCCCAAGAAAGGGTTTTTCAGCGCCCAGGTTGTCGTCATTCGGCCCGCGATAGCTGCGCATATCCAACACAAACACATCCAGCAGCGGCCCATAACTGAGCTTGCGATAAATGCGCCCGCCACCGTCGGCGCTCTGTCGGCGCATGGGCGAATATTCCAGCCAGGCCTGGCGGGCGCGGCCCACCAGGGTGTTGATGTCACGGGTCTGGTAACGCTCATCCAACTGCTTGCTCGATGACCAGTTGTTGATCACCTCGTGATCGTCCCACTGCCAGATCTGCGGCACCTCGGCATTGAAGCGGCGTACGTTTTCATCCAGCAGGTTGTAACGGTAATTGCCGCGATATTCATCGAGGGTTTCCGCGACTTTGCTTTTGGCTTCAGTGGTGATGTTGCGCCAGATGCGCCCGCCTTCAGTGGTGAGCTGCGCGGGGACCGGGCCGTCGGCGTAGATGGTGTCGCCGCTGTGGATAAAAAAGTCCGGCAGGCGCAGGCGCATGGCTTCATAGATGCGCATGCCACCGATGTCCGGGTTGATGCCGAAGCCTTGGCCGACGGTGTCGCCGCTCCACACAAAACGGATATCACGCCGCTGTTGCGGCACGCTACGCAGGTGCCCGAACCAGGGTTCACTGGCAATGCCGGTCTGGGCGTCTTCGAAATGCACGCGGTAGAAAATCGCCTGGTCGACCGGCAGCCCGGTGAGCTCGACACGGGCGGTAAAGTCGGTGCGGCTGTCGGCCAGGGGCGAGACGAATCGGCGCGGGTTGCTGAACACGCTGCGGGTATCCCACTCCACCACCATCTTCGCCGGGCGGTCACTGCGGCTCCAGATCATTGCGCGATCGCCCTGCAGGTCGCCCGATTGCACGCCGTCAGTGAGTTGCGGTCGGTCCTTCACCGAAGCGATCACCGCCGGCGCCAGGCCCGGCAACAGCAGGCCAGCGCCCACAGCTTGCATCACACGGCGGCGACCGAGATCGAAGTGGCTCATGCAGGTGCCCTCTTGAGTATCAAAAGGGCCACTAAAGCACGACGGGATGAAGCGCAGATGACAGGCTACAACTGTAGGAGCGAGCTTGCTCGCGAAAAACGTCAACGATCACGCGGGCTTGCTGAATGAACGCGGCGCCTGCGAGTTCTTCGCGAGCAAGCTCGCTCCTACAGGGTATTTGGGCTTGCCCCCACACTTTTACTGGTCAGGCAGTCACGGCCAGCTCGGCCGCTTCCGGTCGCTTGAGCACGGCATACACCAAGCCGGTCAACACACTGCCCGCCACAATCGCCAACAAATACAACAACGCATGGTTCATCGCATTCGGAATCACCAACACAAACAACCCGCCATGGGGCGCGGCGAGTTTGCAGCCGAAGTACATCGACAGCGCACCGGTCAACGCGCCACCGGCGATGCTGGCCGGGATGACGCGCAGCGGGTCTTTGGCGGCGAAGGGAATCGCGCCTTCGGAGATAAAGCACAGCCCCAGGATCATCGCCGCCTTGCCGGCCTCGCGCTCGGTCTGGGCGAACTTGCGCCGGGCCAGCAACGTGGCGATGCCCATGCCAATTGGCGGCACCATGCCGGCGGCCATGGTCGCGGCCATCGGCGCGCCGCTCGACGCGGCCAGCAGGCCAACCGAGAACGCATAGGCCGCCTTGTTGATCGGCCCGCCCAAGTCCACGCACATCATGCCGCCGAGCAAAATGCCCAGCAGCACCGCGTTGGTGGTGCCCATGGTGCTGAGGAAATCCGTCAGGCCCGTGAGCAAGCGGGCGACCGGTGGGCCCACCAGGTAGATCATCACCAAGCCAGTAAACAGGCTCGCCAGTAACGGGATGATCAGGATCGGCTTGAGCGCTTCCAGGCTCTGGGGCAGTTGCACTGCGCGGCTGATCAGTTTGACGCAATACCCGGCGACGAAGCCGGCCAGGATGCCGCCGATAAACCCAGCCCCCAGCGTCCCAGCCAGCAGCCCGCCGATCATGCCGGGCGCAAGGCCAGGACGGTCGGCAATCGAGTAGGCGATGTAGCCCGCCAGCAACGGCACCATCAACAGGAACGCCTGGTCACCCACGGATTTGAGCGCCGCCGCCAAGGTGCCGGGCTGCTCGAAAGCATGGATGCCGAACACAAACGACAAGGCGATCAGCAAGCCCCCCGCCACCACCATCGGCAACATATACGACACGCCGGTGAGCAGGTGTTTGTAGACGCCGGTTTTCTCCGCCTTGGCCGGTGCACCGCCGGCCGCGCTTTCCACCGCGCCTTCGGCCAGGGCTTTGTTGAGGATGACTTCGGATTGCTTGAGGGCAATGCCGGTGCCACAGCGGTAAATCTTCTTGCCGGCGAAACGCTCGGTGGCCACTTCGATATCGGCCGCCAGCAACACCACATCGGCATCGGCAATCGCTTGCGGGCTCAACGGCGTGCGGGCGCCCACCGAACCTTGGGTCTCGACCTGCAGGTCATAACCCAGGCGCTGAGCAGTCTGCTGCAAGGCTTCGGCGGCCATGAACGTGTGGGCCACACCGGTGGGGCACGCGGTAATCGCGACGATACGCGGCGCAGCCTTGGCCGCCACCGGGGCGGCGTCGGCGACATACACCCGGGCTTCTTCGGCGCCCCGGCGCAGCACGCCTTCGACATCCGCCAATGCCTGGGCCGGTGTGCTCTGGAACACACGCTTGCCGACAAACCGCTGCATCTCCACCGGGGTACTGCTGACCAGCAGCACCCACTCGGCATCATCAATCGTCGCCTGGGACAACTGGCGCTCCGGGCGCTGTACATCGACGACTTCAACACTGGTGTGCAAGCCCATGCGCTGGGCGGCGGCGTCCAACAAGCGGGCGCACAGCACACTGGTGACCATGCCGTTCGGGCAGGCGGTAACAATGGCTAACTTCATCACAAACCCTCTTATTGTTCTGTCAGCGTGCGCACATCGACGCCGCTTTCGAGATGCGCCAACTGCGCGTCATCGCTGATGCCAAAACCGATCTGTGTCACCGCCATCGCGGCAATCGCCGTGGCCCGGCGCAAGGTGTGCTCCGGCGTATCGCCACTGAGCAAACCGTGGAGCATCCCGGCCAGCAGCGAGTCGCCGGCGCCCACGGTACTGGCCACTGCCACCTTGGGCGGCGTGGCGTGCAGCGCCGCACCCGGGCGGTACCAGGTCACGCCTGCGGCCCCGTCGGAGACCACCACATGTTCGACGCCTTGCTGATGCAGGCGGCTGATGGCATCGGTGGCGTTACCCAAGGCCTCGGCCAACTCTTCGGTATTGGGTTTGACCAGCCACGGGCCAACCTCCAACCCCAGGCGCAGCGCTTCGCCGCTGGTGTCCAGGGCGACTTTCAAACCGAGGTCCTTCAACGCCTCCAGCAAACCTTTAAACCATTGCGGGCTGACGCCGCGCGGCAAGCTACCGGCCACCACGACCGCATCGAACTCCGGGCCAATGATCGCGACCATCTTGAGCAGCGCTTTTAGCGCCTCTTCAGTCACCAGCGGCCCCGGTGCATTGATGTCGGTGACACGCCCATCCTGTTCGGCAATCTTGATGTTGCTCCGGGTTTCGCCGGGAACCCGGATGAAGGCATCGCCAAACCCACGGCGCTTGATCAGCGCATTGAAAGCCTGGGGGTTGGCACTGCCGAGAAACCCGCCCACGCTGACGTAATGGCCTAGGTCCGCCAGCACTTGCGCCACATTCACGCCCTTGCCCGCGGCGTGGGTGAGCATCGCTTCACTGCGATTGACCTCACCGGGTTGCAGGTGCGCCAGGCGTACCGTGAGGTCCAACGCCGGGTTCAGCGTCAGGGTCAGAATATTCGCCATCTACACGGCCTCCACTAGGGCACGCACTTCGGCGGGCGAACCCACCGCCAGTGCTTGTTGCGCCAGGCCCTGGGCCTCGCTCAGACTGAATTCACGCACCCGCGCCTTCACTTCAGGAATGCTGCGGGCCGACACGCTCAACTCATCCACGCCCAGGCCGACCAGCACCGGCACCGCCAGCGGGTCCGCCGCCAACTCGCCGCACACGCCTACCCATTTGCCGTGGGCATGGGCGGCGCGCACGGTGATGTCGATCAGTTGCAGGACTGCAGGGTGCAAGCCATCGGCCTGGGCCGACAGGGTCGGGTGGCCGCGGTCGATGGCCAGGGTGTATTGGGTCAGGTCGTTGGTGCCGACGCTGAAGAAGTCGACTTCCTTGGCGAGGACCGGCGCCAGCAGCGCGGCTGAGGGCACTTCGATCATGATCCCCAGTTGCAGGTCTGCCACTGGGATCTCCAGGCGCAGGCGCTCGGTCATGTCCCGGGCGGCGCGCCACTCATCCACGCTGCCGACCATGGGGAACATGATGCGCAGCGGGCGGTTGTCTGCTGCACGCAGCAATGCGCGCAGTTGCGCTTCCATGATCTGCGGGCGTTGCAACGTCAGGCGAATGCCGCGCACACCCAGAAAGGGGTTTTCCTCTTCGGCGATCGGCCAATAGGGCAAAGGCTTGTCGCCGCCCACATCCAGGGTGCGCACCACCAACGGGCGACCATTGAGGCCGTCGAGTACGCGACGGTATTCGGCCTCCTGAGTGGCCTCGTCTGGCGCCTGGGAGTGAGCCATGAAAATCAGTTCGGTGCGCAGCAGGCCAATGCCTTCGGCGCCCTGCTCCACTGCGCTGGCCACCCCGGCGCTTTCGCCAATATTGGCGAACACTTCCACGGCGTGGCCGTCACGGGTCAGCGCCGCTTCATGGCGCTGGGCCGATGCGGCTTGCAAGCGCTGTTCGCGGCTGTCGCGCTCCACGGTGGCCCGTTGCAGGGTGGCGGCGTCGGGGTCCACATGCAGGCGACCACGCTGGCCATCGAGCAACAGTGGCGTGCCCGGGTTGAGCAATAACACCGCAGCGCCAGCGCCGACCAAGGCCGGAATGCCCAGGGCGCGGGCGACAATGGCACTGTGAGCGGTGGCGCCGCCCCGGGCGGTGAGAATGCCGGCAACGCGGGCCGGGTCCAGGCGCGCCACGTCAGAAGGGCCGACCTCTTCCATCACCAGGATGTAGGGCTCGCTCGGTTCCTGCACGCTCTGGACGCCGCACAACTGGGCCAGCACGCGGCGGCCGATGTCACGCAAGTCGGCAGCACGCTCGGCCAGCAAGGCATCCTGCAAGGCTTCCTGTTGCTTGGCAGCGGCTTCGATCACGCTCATCCAAGCGGCTTCGGCGCTTTCGCCCTGCTTGAGGCGGGTGTCGACTTCGTCGGTCAGTTCCGGGTCGTCGAGCATTTCCTGGTGGGTGATGAAAATCTCGCGGATGGCCTTGGCCTGGCTACGCTCGATCAAGCCCTGGATATCCGTGCGCACGTCGCTCAAGGCGGTGTGCAGGCGCTGGCGTTCGGCGGCGGCGGATTCACCCCGTAGCGGGTAATCGAACACCTGCGGCACCTGGATATGAGCCGGGCCGATCGCGATACCCGGCGCGGCGGCAATGGCCTGGAGTTGGCTACCGCTCAGTGGCGCGCTGAGCACCGGTTCGATATCGACCTGTGCGGGCTGTGCGCTCACCGTGGGCAAGGGCTCGACCTCTTCGCCAAGGCCCTCTTGCACGGCGGCCAAGAGGGCGGGCAGTGCATCGCCGGCCACCGTCGGCTCGGCCACAAACTCCAGCACCTGGCCACGACGTGCGCCGAGGCTGAGCAACTTGCTCAGGCTTTTGACCGACACGGCGCCCACCGCGCCATCGACGATGCGTACGCGGATATCGCCGTCAAAACTTTTCGCCAATTGCGCCAGGATCTTGGCCGGGCGCGCGTGCAGGCCGTGGGCGTTGGCCAGGGTAATACGGGCGCTGGGCCAGTCCGGCGGCAGTTCACCGCCCAGCACTTCCAGCACCGCGCGGCTGCTGGTGGCGCGTCCCAACTCCTGGCCGCGCCCTTCAATCAGCAAGGCACACAGGCGTTCAAGCAGGGTCTGGTGCGCTTCACCGAGGCTCGCCAGGCAGAACAGGCCGTGCAAGGGCTGGCCGAGGTAACGCATAGGTTTGTCCGGCGTCACAAAGGCCAGGCCCGGACGCTTGACCGTCTGCTCGCTGTGCAACCACCACAGGCCATCGCCCAGGGGCAGCGCGTCGACTTGCTGCAATACGGCGGCAAAGCCATTGCTCACGCAGTCGGCCTGGCGCAGCAGGCGCGCACCGCGCCACACCAACTCTTCAAAATCATCGGCCGACACGCCCAGGCTGATCATCTGCGCATCCAGCGCCAGTTCCTGGGGCGCGCCTTGCAACAGTTTCAACAGCGCTTCGGCACTGCCGGCACGGCGCAACGCCTGGCCCAGGTCGGTTTCACCGAGGGCACGGGTGAGCAGTTGCAACAGGCGCAGGTGTTCATCGGATTTAGCCGCGATGCCAATCGCCAGGTAGACGATCTGGCCATCGCCCCAGTCCACCCCTTCGGGGAACTGCAGCAGGCGCACACCGGTGGAAAACACTTGGTCGCGGGTTTCTGGCGTGCCATGGGGGATAGCAATGCCTTGGCCGAGAAAGGTCGAACCTTGGGCTTCACGGGCTTGCAAGCCACTGAGATAACCTTCGGCAACCAGGCCATCGGCCACTAATTTGTCAGCGAGCAGGTGCAAGGCAGCAGATTTATCCACAGCCAGCTGGCCCATGGATATCTGCTCTACAGTGAGCTCAAGCATGCCGTTCTCCTAGTTAGTGCGACAGGCGCACTAGGTATTGTTGTAGGTAAATATGATCAAAATTAACTGACTGAGCGGTCAATTGGCAGTGGTCACTCAGTAGCGAACATCGTAAAAATACGCTTGCTGAAACGTTTAATCTAGAATTTATGGCAGATTACGCGTTAATTACGCAAGCTTTAAGGGCCACTCGGCGCTTGCTGTGGGACATTGGTCGAATGCTGGAATCGGTTACGATTGGACAAAATGTCGGGGCGAGCGCCAAAAAACAAGGAAATCCCGGTTTGAAACTCAGTGATATCGCACGTCTGGCCGGTGTGTCCGTTACCACCGCCAGCTATGTCATCAACGGCAAGGCCGAACAGCAGCGCATCAGCAACGCCACCGTTGAGCGTGTGCGTGCCGTGGTCCAAGCCCATGGCTTTACCCCCAACCCTCAAGCCGCGGGGCTGCGCAGCCGGCATACGCGGACCTTGGGGTTCATCCTGCCAGACCTGGAAAACCCCAGCTACGCACGCATCGCCAAACTGCTGGAACAAGGTGCACGGGCGCGGGGATATCAGTTACTGATCGCCAGCTCCGATGACGAAGCGGAGAGCGAGCGCCAACTGCTGCAACTGTTCCGGGCGCGGCGTTGCGATGCGTTGTTCGTCGCCAGTTGCCTGCCGGCCAGCGATGACAGCTATCGCGAGCTGCAGGCCAAGGGGCTGCCGGTGATTGCCATTGACCGGGAGATGGAGCCGAACCAGTTCTGCTCCGTGGTCAGCGACGACCACCAGGCCTGCCAGCAACTCACTAGCAGCCTGCTGCAACCGTTGCCCAAGCAGATCGCGCTGATCGGCGCACGGCCCGAGCTGAGCATCAGCCAGGCGCGTACCGCCGGTTTCCGCGATGCGCTGCAAGGCTTTACGGGCGAAGTGATCATCGAACAGGGCGAAGCCTTTAGTCGTGACTGCGGCCGAGAGCTGATGGAGCAATTGCTTCAACGCCTGGGGCATCTGCCGGACGCGCTGGTAACCACCTCCTACGTACTGCTCCAAGGCGTGTTTGATGCGCTGCATGACTTCCCTCTCAAGTCACGCCCCCTGCGCCTGGGCACCTTCGGCGATACCCAGTTGCTGGATTTCCTCCCGCTGCCGGTCAACGCCATGGCCCAACAACATCAATTGATCGCCGAGACCGCCCTGCGCCTGGCCCTGGCCGCCGTTGAAGAAGAACAGTACCAACCCGGCGTGCATGCGATTGGCCGGACCTTCAAGCAGCGTATCCACGAGGCCTGAGCGTGGAGCTGATCGACACCCACACGCACCTGGACTTCGAGGACTTCGACCAGGATCGCACGCACGTCCTCGCCCACAGCCGTGAACTCGGCGTGCGGCGCCTGGTGGTGCTGGGGGTGTACCAGAAAAATTGGCAGCGGCTATGGGACTTGGTGCAACAGGACGAAGGCTTGTTCGCCGCCTTCGGCTTGCACCCGGTGTATCTCGATGAGCATCGCCCCGCCGACCTGCTGGAGCTGGGCGACTGGTTGACGCGCCTGCATGGCCACCGGCAACTGTGCGCCGTGGGCGAAATTGGCCTGGATTACTTTCTTGAACAGTTGGACCACCAGCGCCAGCAACCGCTATTTGAAACCCAGCTGAAACTCGCGGTGGATTTCCAGCTGCCGGCCCTGCTCCACGTTCGCCGCAGCCACGCCGCGGTAATTGCCACCTTAAAGCGTATCCGCCTGCCCAGAGGCGGCATCATCCATGCGTTCGCCGGCAGCGTTGAAGAGGCACGCGAGTACATCAAGCTCGGGTTCAAACTGGGCCTGGGTGGCGCTGCCACCTGGCCCCAGGCCCTGCGCATGCACCGGGTACTGGCCCAATTGCCCCTCGACGCAGTGGTGCTGGAAACCGACTCGCCGGATATGGCCCCGGCCATGTACCCCAACCAGCGCAATAGCCCGCAGCACCTGCCAGACATCTGCACGGCCCTGGCCGAGCGCATGGGTATCAGCCCTCTATTGCTGGCTGAGGCGAGCACACGCAATGCGTGCGAGCTGTTCAACTGGTAGCGCACTGATGGCCTGCAAGTTCAAGGTCATTGTCTGGCGATGACGGGCGTAGCGCACCACCAGCAAATGGATCAACACCGCGACCAGTGAAATGTTGAACTGCGCGATGACACTGAGCAGCCCCAGCCACTCGGCGACCAAGGCCACCAGCAAGGTCGCGCACGTCAGCATGATCATGCTCGGCCGCACCAGCGCCCATTGGTCCAGGGCCCTGAATTGGCGCAACTGCTTGACGCAGCCCAACTGCAACCCGCAGTGGCAATACATACAGTCAAACGGCACATCGATGGCGATGGCGTTCAGTTGCCAAGGCTTGAGTTCAAACGTCATGTTGCACTGGGCGCAGTGCCCCCTGATACCGATTGCGGCGGCCATCGTTTTGTCCCCTCGTGACCGTGACGGATGAAATAAATTTTCACCTATTCACGCCCCGATAAAAGACGCATCGGTAAATCAAGACATGGGCCACAGGCCCCGTGGTTCAGCCCTTCAGAACCGCCCTACACCCGAAACGCACCAATCAATTGCTTCAACTCAACCACCTGGGTTGCCAGTTGTCGACTGGCCGCTTCCGTGTGCTGGGCGCCTTGCGCTGCATGCTCGCCAGCAAGGTTGATTTCGACAATGTTCTGGTCGATGTCGTGGGCGACCGCCGTTTGCTGCTCCACGGCGGCGGCGATTTGCTGGTTCTGATCGACGATCATCCCAACTGCCCCCAAGATATTTTCCAAGGCTTGCTGGACTTTTTCCGACTGCCCCACCGTGCCATTCGCCATTTCATGGCTGCTGCCCATGGCCTTCACCGCCGCGCCCACGCCGCTGTGCAAGCGGCTGATCATCTGCTCGATTTCCTCGGTGGAGTGCTGGGTGCGCCGAGCCAGGGTGCGCACCTCGTCGGCCACCACCGCAAAACCACGCCCTTGGTCACCGGCGCGCGCGGCTTCGATGGCCGCGTTGAGCGCCAGCAGGTTGGTCTGCTCGGCAATGCTCTTGATCACTTCCAGGACGCTGCTGATGGACTGGCTGTCGGCAGCCAGTTGGTTGATCACCCGCACCGATTCGTCAATCTCCGCCGCCAGGCGGGCGATGCCGCCTTGCTGGGATTGCACCAGCGCACGCCCGGTGACCGTTTCATCATTGACGCTCTGGGCACTACTGACCGCCGCCGCCGCGCTGCGCGCGACCTCTTGGGCAGTGGCGGACATCTGGTTCATCGCGGTCGCCACTTGTTCGATCTGGCTGCGCTGGCCGGACACCGCCTGGTTACTCTGTGCCGACACCGCCTGCACCTGGCCGGCCTGCAGCTCCACCTGGCTGACCGTATGCCCAACACGTTCGATCAGGTCATGAATCTTGGCCACGGTGCCATTGAACACCTGGCCCAAGTCGCCCAGCTCGTCGCGGCTTTGAGCAACGAAGGTGACCGTCATGTCACCAGCCGCCACTTTGTCCATCATCGCCCCCAGGCGGCGCAAGGTGGTACGAGTGGAGACAAAAAAACCGGCATAGAGATAGAAAATCAACGCAAACACCGCCGCCAGGGCCGTGACCAGCAACACCATGTGCAGGCGGTTTTGCGCCAGGCGTTGCTGCAACTGCTGCCCGAGGAACGCCAGGGTGGCGTCATCCAATTGATAGGTCTTGGCCATCAACTGGCTGACGCCGTCATAAAAACCCTGCCAAGACGTATCGAGGGTCTCGGCCATCACCACCTGCTCTTCAAAAAACTCGCTGCCTTGCTTGAGGCTGACCTGGCTGGCTTGCGCCGAAACGTCGAGGGCTGCATGCGCGGCCTGGCTGGCGCCCAACGCGTCCTGCAGCTTCAAGCCATATTCCCCGTGGAGTTTTTCCAGCTGCTGCAGCAGTTCGTCAAAACGGGTGCTGGAGGATGAATTGATGAAGCCCTGCCCCAGGGAGTACGCGCCCATCGCACGGCCTTCGCCCAAGGCCTGGGTGACTTGAGGGGTGACGGTGGTGACCAGGTCGCTGAGCTGGCGCAGATCACTTTGCGGATCACGGCTCAAGCCGGCTTGGCTGGCAATGATCTGGCTGAACATCTGGGCCTGGTTGAGTAACTTGCCGATCAACGCCGCTTTGTTGAGCAACGAGGTTTCCTGTTGCTGGGCCTTGAACGCAGCGATCAGCTCATCGCGCTTACTGTCGAAGACGGCAACTTGCTCGGGCTGGGTCGCGATGGCGCGCAAGCCTTGCAAGCGCTCCACCACACTGGCTTCCAAGGCGCTGATCCTGGTCTCCAGGTCTGCTGCTTTGCCGGACTGGCCGAGGGTGGCATTGATCTCTACCTGGTTGTTGAGGGTTTCCAGATCGCGGCGCAACGCCAGGCTGCTGCCGAGCAGGTCGAGACTCTGCAGTTCGACCCGGGTGCCCTGGTATTCGCGCCACGAATCGCGCACCAGGTAATAGTTGGTCGCCAGCATCGGCAGCAGGAACAGCACGCTGATCAGGCTGAACTTCATGCCGAAGCTCAGGCGGTTCATCAGCGCGACGGCGGGATAGAGCAAGCTCTTCACAGGTGACCTCCCCTTCTTTTATTTTTATTGAGGCGCAGGGCGGCGGCAGATAGCCACTATTTGGCGCGCTATCTGTATAGCTCAATTCGAAAGGGAGTTTTGTAACGTAAGGTTAACGGCGTGTCTGGAGGCCAAATGTGGCAAGGGGAAAGCCCTAACGCCATGTAGGAGCGAGCTTGCTCGCGAAAGACTCACAGACGCCGCGTTTATTCAGGACGCACGCGTTATCGTTGACGTTTTTCGCGAGCAAGCTCGCTCCTACCATCAGGGCAACACCGTCCAGATGGCAAACCCGGCATACCACAGCACCGCCGCACGCAGCAGCAGCTCCCACAGGCGATCCAGGCTGTTGATGCCATCGGCCCCCACCACTGGCGCAGGAATTTCCGCGGCGGCCAGGCCGACTTTTTCCACCAACTGTGCCGCGCTGATGTCCCAGCTCAACAGTTCGTGAAGCATCACACGGCTGACCCCGACGAAATTGCCCACCAAGGCAAAGCTGGCCGCCAGCAGGCGTACCGGCAACCAGTCAAATGCGTGGCGCAATTGCGTGGCGCGCTCGGCCACCAACGGGTTCTGGCTGTTTTCACTGGCCAGCGCCAACAGGCGGTAGGCCAGGGCGGCCACCGGGCCCAGCAGGAAATACCAGAAAATCACCGCGAAAAAGCTTTGATACGCCTGCCACAGCAGGTAGCCCTGGACGCGCTCCAGCAATTGCTCGCCACTGTCGGCGCCAAGTTTGAGGTCGCGTTCGGCCACATGCTCGGCCGCTTGCAGGTCACCGCGCCGCCAGGCGTCGCGAAACGGCCCCAGCCCCGCCAATAGATCGCCACGGCCCAGGCTGTAGATCACCACCAGCAAGTGCACCGGCAATGCCAACAGGCCATAGGCCACCGGTTCCAGGACCAGCAACAACAATGCCAGCAATGCCACCGGCAGCAGCACCAATATCAGCAGGATCAACCAAGGGCGCTTGCCCATGCGCGGGCTCGATTCCAGCTTGGCCAGCTCACGCAGCCATCCACCGTCGCGCTGCAACCGCAGGCGCAGGGCCGAGAACTTCTCGATCCACACGGCCAGCACCAACACCAGGAAACTCATCGTTCGTGTCCTCCATCCTGCAGGGCGCTGCGAAAGCGCGCCCAATCAAAAGCGGGGCCCGGGTCGGTCTTGCGCCCCGGAGCGATGTCGCTGTGACCACAAATACGTTGGCGGGTGATATCTGGGTATGCGGCCAGCAGTTGGCGTGTCAGGTCGATCAGCGCCGCATACTGGGCATTGGTAAACGGTAGGTCATCCGTGCCTTCCAGCTCGATTCCCAGAGAAAAATCGTTGCAGACCTCGCGCCCTTCAAAGACGGAAACACCGGCATGCCAGGCACGGTCGCGGCACGAAACAAATTGCGTCACAGTGCCGTCACGTTCAATCAGAAAATGCGCAGACACTCGTAGGCTCGCGATCCCTTCAAAATAGGGATGCTCTGAGATATCCAGGCGGTTCTGGAAAAATTCCTGCACCTTGCCGGTGTTGAACTGCGCCGGGGGCAAACTGATGTTATGCACCACCAACAGCGAGATTTCGCCTTCAGGGCGCTCGTTGAAGTTGGGCGAAGGGCAATGACGAATGCCCTGGCACCAACCGCTGGCGGGGTCCAACTGCATACAGGCTCCTTGAATGATAAGAGGTGTGACCAGTATGCCGCGTTCCACCCTGCGGTTGCGATCACTTGCCGCGATTGAGTTGCCGCAGGTTGTCCACCACCGCTGCCAGCGCACGCTCGAACAGCGGGCCATCATCCAAGGCGTGCAGGACGCCCTGCTTGAACGCCAGCGCTAACTGGCCCGCGCTTTTCTCCAACACTTTGAGGCCCGCGCGGCTGACAAAAACATAGGTATCGGCGGGCGGCATGATGGCGGTCAATTTGCAGCGCAGGGTACCGGCTTCATTTTGCTGCAGCGCTACCCAGGTACCGGCTCGCAACTGCTTGGCTTTGAGCAGGTCGGGGTCATCATGGGGCAGTGGTTCGTCGGCACCCGGCGGGCCAGCCCCCAGGATAAAAGGCTCACGGACTTCAACCAGCACCTCGTCGTCGAGCGGCTGAACATGCATGGCCTGCAACCGCAGGAAGAACTCGCGGGTACTGAAAGGATCGAAGGCCGCACCGGCCAACCCGTCACGCAAGGCCTTGAGCAGCCCGGGTAATTGCTCGAGCAAACGCCGGCCCGCTTCGGTGTCTTCACGCAGGCCGACGCTCCAGATCAATTCATCCACGGTGCGCAGCGCCGCCTGCCACTGCAGCGATTGTTCACCGTGCTTGAGAACGGCCACTAACAACACCTGGCTCCAGGCCTGCTGCACAAATTGCAGCACCGATGGCGGCAAGGTTTTGCCCACGAGCCGCCGATTGAGCACGTGCGCCACACGCTGGCGCGCCACCTCGACCTGCAGGCGCTCTTGCTCGGCGTCACGGGTGTGTCGCTCAAGTCGCTCGCTGCGCTTGCGCTCCTGGGCTATGAATGCGCTGAACGTGGTGAGCAACTGGGAGAAAATCGCCGGGTCTTCGACGAACTCATTCAGCACACGCTGTACGAGTTGCTCGATACACAGATAGAGGTTGTCCCGTGGGTGGTCATGGGGCGGGCTCCAGCCGATGACGGCACTCGCGATGTCATTGAGCAAGCGCCGCGCCGGATGCTCTGCGCAACTGAACAGGCTCTTGTCCAGCACCGCCACTTTCAGCAGCGGGATCTGCAAGCGAGCGATCAGCGCCTTGAAAGCGTCCGGCACACCGCTGTCATCGAACATGAACTCAAACAGCATGGCGACCAGATTGGTCACATCTTCGTCTGCCTCTTCTAACACCCTCGACTTGCCGCTTTTGACGCTGCCCCGGGTCAGCAACTGTTCCAGCTGGTTGCGCAGGTCGAAATCGTCCTCGCCACCGGGCTCCGGGACATATTGCTGCAAATGCGACAACAGCCGTAGCAGATCGCGGGTGGCAATCGGCTGCGGCTCGGCACTGGCTTCAAGGGTCGGGGCCACGCTGCCACGCACGGCTACCAGTAACTTTTGCAAGGCACTGAACGCTTGCTGGCCGCTTTTGTCCAGCGGCCGATCGGCCACCGCTTGGCTGGTGTAATGCTGGTGCTCCCGGGCCTCGCGCCCCCCAGCTCGACGGGACGGGACCGTCTTGAGTTGCGGCAATACGCCGGTGGCGATCAGCAATTGGTTGGCCTCGCCATACAACAGGTCGGCATCACTGAGCACGTATTTCTCAAACAGCTTGAGCATGACCAGCTTGACGCGAATCTCCACCCCCAGGCTGCGCCCTGCTTGCAGGAAAAACTCACAAAGCCGCGCAGGGCCCAAGGGGTTTTCAGGGTCCTCCAGGCGCCTGCCGAGCAGTTCACTCAAGCGTGCGTCCAACTGCCCCAGGGCCAAGCCATCACGATGCCGCACCCGACCGAGCATCGCCTCCAGAGCCACGGCTTTTTCCACGTCATCCGCGCTGGTGCCGGGTGCCGCCTCATAAGACACCAGCGGCACCAGGTGTGCACCGCTGCACCGGGCCTGGCCCAGGTTGGCGAACGCCACAAACAGCTGCTCCATGAACACGCGCTCGAAGTTCTTGCGCTTGAGGCGCAGGTCGCGCATGGCCTCGAAAAAAATATGATGGTCGACGGTGCTACGGGCCTTTTCGGCCATTTCGAACAGGGTGTCGTCGGCGTTATCGAACAGTTCCTGCAAGCCTTGCTGCAGCTGTTGCGCAGCCTTGTCACGCACCTGCAGCAACACCACCGGCAGGCGCGCGAGCGGCGATGGCGTGGCCTGTGCCCTGTTGATAGGCACCACCTTCCCGTCATTGTGCATCCTGGCCTCCTGAAACGGCGGTTTTGAGCGGTGGAGAGACGGAGCGCAGGCCCGGCAGGCACTGCAAACACCCGATCACCACCAGGACGTCAAAGCTATGACGCCAATTGCAAGGCGCGAGATTATCTTGCAAACGAGGGCAGTTGCGCCAGCACACTCTGACTTTGTGCGGTAAATGAGTGGCTAGCCTGGGTTAGAACGCACGCTGGCCCTATAATCGAGGCACTTTGTTTGTGGAGCCTGTTATGCCGAACCTCCGTCTTGCCGACCTCACCGCCGAAATCGAAGCCAACGTGCGCCGCGCACTGCTGGAAGACATCGGCAGTGGCGACATCACCGCGCAGTTGATCCCGGCCGAACGGCTGGCCAAGGCCACGATCATTACCCGTGAGGCGGCTGTTATCGCCGGCACGGCGTGGGTGGATGCGGTGTTTCGTCAACTGGACCCACGGGTTGCTGTGCACTGGCAGGTGGCTGATGGTGAACGGGTGAGCCCCAACCAGGCGTTGTTCCACCTTGAGGGCCCGGCCCGCTCGCTGCTCAGTGGTGAACGTAGCGCGTTGAATTTTCTGCAATTGCTGTCAGGGGTTGCCACCCGTGCGCAATTTTTGGCGGACTTTGTCGCCAGCACCCAGGTCAAGCTGCTGGACACCCGCAAGACATTGCCCGGCCTGCGTTTAGCGCAGAAATATGCGGTGACCTGCGGCGGTTGCCACAACCACCGTATCGGGCTGTATGACGCGTTCCTGATCAAGGAAAACCACATCGCCGCCTGCGGTGGTATTGCCCAAGCGATCACCGCCGCCCACAAGATTGCCCCGGGCAAGCCGGTGGAAATCGAAGTGGAAAGCCTGGAGGAATTACGCGAGGCCCTGGCGGCGGGTGCCGACATCATCATGCTGGATGAACTGAGCCTGGAAGACATGCGCGAAGCCGTGCGCCTGAACGCAGGCAAGGCCAAGCTGGAAGCCAGCGGCGGGATCAATGAAACCACCTTGCTGCCTATCGCTGAAACCGGCGTGGACTACATCTCCATCGGCGCGATGACCAAGGATGTGAAGGCGGTGGATCTGTCGATGCGCCTGAGCATCTGAGAAACCATGCAGGGCCGGGCGATTGTGGCGAGGGAGCTTGCTCCCGCTGGAGTGCGCAGCGCTCCCAAACCGTTCATCGACGTACACCTGATGTATTTCGATTATCCAATTTGGGGCTGCTTCGCAGCCCAGCGGGAGCAAGCTCCCTCGCCACAACAAGCCCGCCGTGCCTAGACCACCAGATTATTCATCTCGCAGTACTCGTCCCAATCGACACCCAGCACCTCGGCCGCCTCTTTGTGCAAGGCCAACCGCGCGGCTTCGAACTCTTCCGGCGTCGAGGTGTACTTGAGGGTCAACTCCCAAGGCTGGTAGCCCTGACTCTCGGCCTCATCTTCGAATGCCCACTGAATCTGGTCGCGCTGATCGTCGGCACTCAGGTCCTTGATCTCTTCTTTAAGCTGCGGCGTCGCTTCAAGGTAATGCTTGAGCGCTTGTTCGTGCCGTGCTTCCTGGGTCATCTCAGTCGTGGTCATGTCGTTCTCTTAGATCGAGGAATGGGAATGCATCTGGGTCTTCAAGGTTGCGCAGATACAAAAGAGCGGGGGCAAATGCCCGGCTCACCTGGCCTTCAGAACCATTCTGGGATCATCTGAAAACATTGCCGTTGAAACAGTGGTGCCTGTGGTGCCGAGACAGGAATCGAACCAATCGAGCCCGACTCAGTAAAAACGGTAAGACTTGTAGCTAAAAAAGAAAAATAGGTACTCATTTAGGAACTCAGTAAAAACTGAGACGTGCCGTCAGCCTTTACTGCCATGCCAAACCAGCTTAGCCCAGCTGCTGCGCTTGGGCCACTGTTCCATCATCACGGTCAGAATGAACATGCATTCGTCCTAGGGAAGATTCCTAGCCCTCCCGGCATGACCTGGATTGGGCTGAACTTTTTCTCCCCCCTTGAGCAGGTTTATGGCGGTCTGCTGGCCGCCGCTGTTGCAAGGTAAAGTATCCATAATCATTCATGTGATAATGTCCTTTATCAAATACAGGAATGGACGTCCTCGATGAAGTTAGATAAAGATTTGGTACGCGAAATTTTGTTGGCCATTGAAGCCAGCGACAAAACCCCTGACTCTTGGATTGACCTCGCTCTCGAAAGTCACAGCAATGATGAGGTTTCCTATCACGTGATGCTCCTGCACGAAGCGGGATTCATCGTGGCGCAAGATCTTTGCTCAATAAGTGACTTTGATTGGCGGCCAAAACGACTCACGATCAGAGGCCATGAGTTCCTCGATACCATTCGAGATCGGGAGGTTTGGCGTCTGACCAAAGCTGGCGCGGAGAAAGCCGGTGGAGTAAGCCTGGCGGTGATGCTGGAAATAGGCAAAGCATACGGCAAGCAAGTGCTCAAGGATCGCTTGGGGATCGATCTTCCATGAACAGTCCCTTCCTACGAACTGGTCATAGCGCGTCCCGACGCTATTCAGCTAAGCCTGCGGGCGGGCCCATAGGCGAGAGCTATTATTATCGAACACGCCAAAATCAATCATAAAAACTGGCAAAACCAGATAGTAGGCTAGTGATTTTAAACATAGGCGCCCCCATGATATTCGGCACAACTTATATTTATGCAACGAATTTAAATCATAACGGGTTCGCTAGACCTTCGGACTCTATGTTTTTTGACAGATCATGAAAAAATCCAGCACCTATAGAGGTGACCAAATCTGTAGATCACTACTGCAAAAAGCTGTCCGGCGAGGAGCTGTAGATGTTGCGGAGAGCGCAACAATTCACCTTATCCAAAAGGGAGAGACAGTATGGCTCAAAAACAGATTAGGCGTTATCACGTTTGAAGAAACCTGGACACTCACAAAAAAACTTCACTTCACAACAAATGAAGAGCTTCTCATAAAGCAATATAAGGAGCTCGCAAGTTCATCAAAAAATAAAAATGCAGCGGGCTTAGGAAGCCTAGGATATGAGCTTTCTAAAGGAACCGGGTCAATACTAGCAAAAAATGAACCCACAAATAAGCACATTAAAATTATCGCGGAGGCAGTTAGACGCCCTGATGATTTCTGGCGCTGGGCAAGACAGTTAAAATCAGACGAAGAGGGATTTGAATTCTTAGAAAAAGCCGAATCCGGATTCAAGCTGGCTGGATGGCCATGGGATAAAGCATTTGCTATTGCAAGTGCCTACTTGTTTGTAACGGATGATGTACCAGTACTAACAACGTTCAATTCATTACCCCCTGTTAACTTTCCCTTTTGGGTGGCCATAGACAAGCATACATCTATAGGAAAAAGGGCACTAGCAAAATGCGCAGAAAAATTCAATCTCGATAGAACCACTCTTGGATGGATTCAGTTTTATTTTGAAAGTGCGAAATGCGCAAACCTTCAACCTTCTCCATGGTGGGAAAGAGAAAAGTCCTGGCGATTAGAAACAGAAGGCGTAGGTCGCGGCAAAGCCGAAACTATCTGGCGTGACAGTTCAAGCTTTTTACATGAACTACTAGCACCCCAAGAGACCGCATTAAAAAACGAGTTAGAAAACTCCTCAAACCTGTATCAATCAACTCTTAAAAACCAAGGCAATCTCATCTAGCAGGGAGCAAACCATGACCATAAAAGACAAAGCAGAAATTGAAAAAATTGTAAAATCACTAGAAGATCGAAATGCTCTTCTATACCACGCCTGCCAACTTAAGGACTTCAGATCATACATCCGTCTAGGAGGAATCCCTTCCAGAAACAAACTTCTGAATAGCAAATTAGATTTTACGGTATTCGATACTGATAATATTGATAAAAAAAATGACGTTTGGAATAAAGTTTTCGGGAATTTTTCAGATTTCGGTCGCGAGTTCACAAAAGAAACGTCCAACTCTCAGCCTAATCCGTACGGACCTATTCAGATTGTGTTCAAGCCTAACGCTTTGCGATCCACGTCCGACTTATCTATCTCATTGAGATCAGCAGGCGCTCGTGATTTTGACAGAGAAAAAGAATCCATCAAGAATTCTCAAGAATTTAATATGATATTCCAACACATAGACCCCGAACAGGCACCAAGCGCAAGCCAAAAGAAAAACATTGCTTTTTCAAATGAGTTGAATACCCGCTTCAAAAGAACCAACTGCTTTTCACCGGAGTTCAATTGTGCAACCGCCAACGAAATATTAAGCTTTGACGACGCGGTTTATATCGTAGTGGATGCATGCCAGTATAAAGGTCAAGACTTATTTAATGAGGTTAATGCTCTGACTAACAAAAAGGTATTCACCAGAGACTACCTTTGCCTAAAAAAGAAAGCAATAATTACAGAACTATCGACGCTTTCCGCGACCAGGAACTGCACAAAACAAGCGCTTTTATCTGGAGATTTTGCAAGTGAAGAACTCAAAGTATGGGTTAGCGCTCGCAATGACTTCCACTATGATAGATTCATCACCTATCTGACAAATGGAACAACGCGTGCGTAGCGATAACAGCTTAGAGATTAACAGCTGTTAGCGTTCTCTCACCGAGAGATCAGGGTACATACTAAGCTGGTGCGGCCTCACGATTCATGGTCTGGCCCTGATCGCTCTGCACGCATAACCACTGTGGCCGAAAGCGGCGATCATTAACAGTTGCTTGCCACCAGAAGGAACATATAAAAATAGAAATAAAAGTCTACAATTTAACGGGACTTCTTTAAAATCGATAAGTGGTGCTAGGCATGAGTTAAACCTATTAAAACAGTAGCAATCTTAAATTGAGCCTTGATGCTTTATCTGAAAAAGATCAAGCTGAAGATCTTCAGACTCCCTCTCATGAAAAAGGTAGCACTTAGCCTCCTCAACAGTTTTCCAGCGAGCTGAAACACAATAAGAAAACAGCTCTTCTTCTTTCTTCTGCAAATAGTGAAGAGCGTCCTCATCTAAATACTCATCAATAAAGCACATTAATCGTTCACCTGGAACTAACTGCCACAATACTAGCCTTCGAATGGCTCGAACAAGATTCCCCATGGGAGATGGGTTAGGCCGCAAGTTGATTTCAAGCGTTTTAGTTCTTAAGCGCTCAAGGTAGTCATCGTGACATATCAACTTTCTCTCCCACAAGTCATACGCAACCGCATCCCAATCAAAGAATGTACCAAGCAAAACATCTTCCAGCGTGTGCATTGGGACATGCTTTTTTGCCCATGTAGTTTCTAGAGCCCAAAAGTCAATTTTCCAAGGCCCACTCTTATATCCATAGCCTCCAAATCGATTAGGCGTAGCACTAAGCTTTTCAGCCAAAAGCGCTACTTCCTCTTTAGAATCGTGAATCACTAAATCTACGTCAGATCTAAAACCTGTTCGCCCCTCGCGAGCAAAGTCACGAACAAGCCCCCCTATGACCGCGACTCGATCAAAGGATCGAAAGTTAGACTTCAAAACGGCCTGCAAAGCTTCCATCTCTCCAGACTTGTTGGCCCAAAGATATCGATCCAATCGGCGCTTTAAAGCTGACTTATTAGGCGCAATTGCCATCAGGCATAACCTCAATATCTTTCCAGAGACGCATGGCAAAAGTATCAGTCATTCCTGATACCATATCTGTAAGCAAGCGAAGTTCACGATAGCGCAACACCGAAGCGACCGTTGATGAAGTTATACATTTGTCAGCTTGTTCAATATAGTTTGGACTTATCAAGGAGAATACATACTTCGCACGAGCACCCATTCGCTTTGATCGAATCTCATCAAACTTTTCACGACAGGAAATAGCCTCCCATAGCACAGTCATCAAACCGTCGATGGCCTGTGAACCTAAGGCCTCCATACGCAGTACAGATGAATGATTGAAAGCATTTTGCCGCGCAATTTTCTTCAGCTCGTCGCAAAGCCGACTGTCATCCATCAAAGGTTTTATTGATTTGAAACCAAAAATTGCAGGCACATTTTCTACAAATGTTTTGCTCGCGTGTTCAATTAGACTTTCTATAAGGTAAGCTCGTAGATATTCAATCTTAATATCGCGTTGAATTTCGGGAGAAAACAGACGAGACTCAATTTCTCCAAATTTTTCTTGAGTTTTACCAATCACGCCATCTGCTCTAAAGTTTTGGCGAAGTATAACGAGCACATCATCTGGAGACATAATCCCTTTTTTGAGGACATCATCAACATCCAGAACGGAGTAAGCTATATCGTCACACGCCTCCATAATCCAAGTCAGTGGATGACGCTGCCCTTCCCCCAATCCGGTCTGTTTTCTAATCCAGTCAACCAAGTCCTTTTCCGACTCGAAATAACCACCTTTTTTTCTAACTGGATCATCTTTATCTCTGTTTAAGTAACTTACAGGATATTTCAGTCCTGCGGCCAAGGTAGCAGCAGACAAGTCAAGACCAAGCCCGTCAATATGTGTCTGCAGTCTGGTTAAAAGACGAAGGCTCTGTGGATTTCCATCAAACTCAACAAACTCAGGCCAGTACTCCTCTGGAACTGGAGCTTCCAGGAGGTCCTCATCCTTCTTGATGTTAGTAAAAATCCAGTCTTTGCGTTGCTCAAACCAGCGGCCAATAGCAACCTCACCTTGGTGCCCAAACGGAGGGTTACCTAAATCGTGTCCGAGACCTATCGACAGAAGCAGAGGGTTAATCATCTCAGCGAGACTATCGTCACCACAGCCATTCTGCCTGAAAGCGTCACGAGCGCCCTTGTACGCGCGAGCGCCAATCGAGCGTGCCAGGTTGGAAACCTCATGGGAATGCGTCAAACGAGTACGCACTCCATCATTCTCTTCCATGGGCCAAACCTGAGTTTTATCAGCCAAGCGACGAACCGGAGTCGAGAAAAGCAAACGATCATAGTCTTGCTGAAACACCGAACGATGTGTGAATGCGCTAAGGCTGGATGAATCTCCCATAAGCCCTTGCTCAGTGGTCCGTTTAGCCATTCCGTCCCCCGTGGTATGTGTGCGAGGACGGCGAGATTCGGACCAAATGCTTGGGGTTACTGGTTTTTCTTCCATGGATACTTTTTCCAGAAGGCTACGGTCAGGATTGCGGCGAACATTACCATACTGAGCACCACAGCCAAGCGCGCAGCCCCCCCTAACCGACAAGCTGAAGCGCGAGCGCGAGCGCCCTTCCTATTTCGCGTAAATTTAATGTAGATTTTTCTAGCATATCTTCCCATTTGTTGGTCGATAGCAGCTCTTCGCTCCAAAATGGTTCGTCGCTCTATTCCTAAATTATGCGACACACGTATTGGACCTTGGTCTACTGTCTGCGCGCTGTCGCATAAGTATGTCGCAAGTGATAATTTACCTGCGATAACTTATGCGACAGGTGCGCGATGCAGACCTCAGGACAGCTAATTGGATACGCCAGGGTTTCGACGCAAGCTCAAGATCTAGAGCAGCAGCGACTTACCCTAGGGCAAATTGGATGCAAGCGGATCTTTGAAGAAAAAGTCAGTGGGGCCAACCGAGACCGTCCGGAACTGAGCCGACTGCTTGATCATCTGCGGCCAGGCGATGTGCTGATCGTAACCAGATTGGATCGATTGGCTCGCTCAACAACTGACTTGCTCCATATTGCAGAGCGGCTCAAAAACGTAGATGCAGGCCTACGCTCTATTGCAGAGCCTTGGGCGGATACCACCTCACCAGCAGGTCGCATGGTGTTAACGATCTTCGCAGGGATTGCTGACTTTGAACGGTCACTGATTGGCGAGCGCACCAGCGCCGGGAGAGCAGCGGCCAAAGCTCGCGGCGTTCGGTTTGGTCCTAAACCGGTACTCACACCGGAACAGATCAGTCATGCGCGGCAATTGATTGCCGAAGAGCAACGGCCTGTTGCAGAGGCAGCCCGTCTATTGGGGGTTCATAGAGCGACGCTGTATAGAGCACTGTCCAAGTAGTGCGCGCCGCCCGTGCTTTAGATTGATTTGACAAAAGACGGCAAACGGCGAGCGCTCTTGGACATTCGACGATCACATAGCTGGTGTAGCTTTTTTTAGACAAGCTCCCGCCGTTCCAATGTAGATAGCTTTTCTCAGATTTTCCAAGAGATCAGCCTCGCTAACCTTCCCGCCCCGAACACTTGTGAGCTCCGCGTTCGTTAGCCAGAGATGCCCTTGCTTGCTTTTGTTCGGAACCACGGTGATTACAATATCCACCGCTGGACTTCCCGTGAACACGCCAGGCACCTCCGATTTAGTGAAATTGAAGGTCAGCTTATGCTCGTCCGTTGCAGATGCGCTTTGGGCACTCGTGATAGGGGCTCCGGCCCTTGAAGCGATTGGAAATTTAGCGGTATACGAAGCGACACCGTTGTGAACCTGCTTGGTAATCTCCAAAAAGTATTGTTCTCGATCTATGACGCTGGACGGCGTAGTGCATTCCTCGCCCTCAGTGGCGAAATACCTTCCCTCGAACGCGTAATCGTCCTGCCAGCATCCAGTTACGGACGCTGATACCATCGCCAGTAAAGCCAATTTCCATTTCTTCACCCTGCACGCTCCTTACCACAATATGCCATTGTTCTATTTAATCCTCGCCAATGCCCCGGCCCGAACCAAATGCATTGAGCTGCTGCACAAATAGTTGGCTGCGGAATTCGTCCAGGCATAAGAGCGCCGGCATCCAGTACAGGCGGATCACAGAACCCTCCGACGCCACAATGACCCGACGCGCTGTCGCCTGCTTCCACGACCAGGAGGGAAACATTGCGGAGAGCACAACGAGCTCTTGAAGATCGGCGCACATCATGGGTTGCGCTCGCTTTTAGAGTCCAGCCGCTCAAGCCACTCGGCCAAGCCCCACAACCCTGCACCGAGCACCGCCAGGACGATGATCAGCCATAGGGGAACCAAACGGTGCGCCCCCAGATAAAACCCCGCCCCAGCGCACACAACAGTGACCAGCATCTGCTTCATACCCACCTCCACGCTCATGTGAACCTGAAGTTACCTTTCCTCAGGGCGTGTCATGGCACTCCGGTAAAAAATGCTCAGTTCCCCTGCTGGGAACTGGGGATGCCGTGATGATTTTTTTTGGAGCCCCATGGTGCGCAGGCGATACTACGAGGCGCCGCAGGATATAAGGATGAACCTCAACGGTTCGTCTGTGATCGCAAATGATCTGTCACTGGTGCGGCAGTGACTCCGTTAGTTGGCCGGCGGACACATCGAAGGTAGCGCTAGGCTTCGTGGGACTTTTTAAAGGCGATCTGAAGTGGCTCACTTGCATGCCAATGGTAAAGCTGTGCGGCTAGATACCGAGGCGATGCGAAAGCGGAGATTTGCGAGGGTATGCAGGCTGCGCTTGTTGCCTGAGGAATGGGGGCTTGTGCAGATGAGCCCCACTGACTGTGACGTCATCATCTGCACCAGGGCGGTCAACGCCGCCCCTCCTGCCCAAACTCTATTTTTTAGGTTTCGGAGGGTTTAGCGACCGCCGCGCCCCCTGACTGGGGCGAGGCGGTGGAATCGAGCTAGGCCCTACCGGATTAGCAGGCCGAGGGACTGATGGAGATTCTCCAGAACCTTTCTGAAGATTTGAACCACTTCCACGTCCAGACGAGGCAGCTGTTCCCATCCCCGCCAACCTTGAACCCAACATGGCGACGCCAACCGCTTTCATGGCGAAGCGACCAGCATCGCTAGCTGTAGCCACAGCGCCTGAAAGGCTGCCTGCTAGCCCTCCCAACGAAACACCAAGCATACTCGAAGTAACCCAAGTGGAGAGGCCAAGCGATACAGCAGCTACGGCTGACATCAAACCACGAAGCCCATCGTAATCAGCCCCTACTCCAGTCCACCCACTGGCAGCTCCCGCCTGCGCTACAGCTACAGCGGCCATGGTTTGCGAGATCGCAACAGTGATCATCTGCGCGGTCATCACCGCGATGACCGGCAAAAGAAGCAGGGAAAACCAATTAACAAGTATCTTACCTCCCCGCAGAGGTGCTAGCAGCAGGAAAAGCGGGGCGAGGATTAAGACAATCCAAAATAACCAAGCCGACATGATGACATATCCAGGCAGGAGCGTTTGCAGATCCAGCCATCCACTGAAATTTTTGAACATTTGAGCGGCGGCCAAGATCCCTCCGGCGACCTCGCTGCCCTCATGCGATGCGCCTGTCGTTCTCTCTAGAGAACGAGCCATGAATCGTTGCCACGCCACTGCGGTACTTACGGCTCCCACCTCAGCGCTGACTCGCTGCCCACCCGCGATGACCTCACCTGATTCGCGCAATGCTTGATAGGCCTGCTCCGCCCCCATCTGCGCAATCTGGTAAGCCTCGACACAGCTGGATGGTCGAAACATGATTCCTTGATCATCTCCGACAATTGACGATTTCTGACTTGGTAATTTGCTGATCGGCAAATAGGATGGAGTTGCCTCCGATTGACCCGCGAGTCTTGCAGCCCAGTGTGCTTGCGTCGGCAATGCATAATTGCTCCCCATGAACGGGCCAGCAGACTCCAAAGCACGGATACCGGCTTCCCGGCGTGACTGGATGGCTCTCTGGTCGAGCATGTGCTCCAAACCAGTTCGAGCAGCTCCGCCGCCCAGCAGGTAGGCGCCCCAACCGCCATTTTCCTCAGCCGAACCAAACACGTAAGTCCACGTACCACCAAGAGTGGTACGTGCCTGCGCAATGAGACCGACTTCTTTATCCGGAATCCCGAGGCCGCCACCGCCCATCAAGCCAATGGCATGTAATGCCTCCACTTTGGCTGCATGCTCGGGCCCTGCTAGCTCAGCCGGTGCTGGGGCACAACTTGCGTTGTAATCCCTGATAAGCCTGGCCAGATCGCTACCCGCGAACACATCCGCTGAGCGCCCAACCATATTGTCGATTGCCGCCTGCGCCGGGACGATTGTGCCGGCCACTGTCTGGTCGCTCAAAACCTGATCGAATGCCTGCCGATACATCACGTGTATCGCCATGACAATTTTAAGCGGAACCGCTTGGACCTCGACCATTTGCACTGATGCACTACTCGGAAGCGTGACAGTCGCCGGCCGCATGCCGTACCCCAGAACCAGGAAAATTAAGATACCTGCAAAGAATGTACGGCTCGCACTCTCACCGAGACGCAGCACAACCAGCAGCAACCAGCCAAATCCCACGACTCCGATTAGCTCAGTGCTCGTCTCATTGAGTGCTACAAATAATGGTTCGGTAGCGGTCATGATCGTCAGTGCCACGTTTTCCCACAGTCCGAACACCCAGTTGAACCCAGCAAAGTCCTCTGCCGTCGCTACACTCATTAGGCTGCCCGCCGCCGAATTATCCAGTTACGCAGGGCCAGACCAATTCTGGCGGCCCACAAGCCCAACCAGAGCAAACACAGTGCGAAACCTAGCAGGATGAAATATTGGGCCGCCGGCGCTGCCAACAGATCGCCTGTGCGCTGAACGGCATCGTACTGCTCCACCACGTGCTGACCGTATGGCGGCATAACTGCCGCAGCGACCAAGTGCAGTAGGCCAAGGATTGGTCCGAGGACAACGCCTGCCCTGCCTACGCACTTTGTGACAAGAGGCATCCGTAGGTGCATTGAATCCAGAAAATTCCTCAGTTTCATGCTCACATCTCTCCGGTAATAGGGCTGAATAACCTCCAGCCTATCGATCCCCCTTTTGCATCTCCACTCAACCCGATGTAGTTACTATCGCCGCACTTTTTGGCGCCTCTGCGCCCGCTATGTAACGCGCCTAAAAGGCGCTTTACATAGCGGGCGCGCTCGACCATTTAGATTTGACGCAACAAAAACAACGCAGCGACATTGCGTTGTTTGCCAATCCCCATTTTCGTAAGCTGATCAGGCACCAAACCGTACTGCCCGGCAGTCCCGTTACCCGTGTGATTCATGGGTTGGGACAGTGGCAGTGGGCTCGGCCTGCGTCATCGCGGACAGTTGCCCATCGGCCACACCTGCGTCATCGCGTGTGTGACCGGCCTGACGCCGACTACGTGTCGGAACCATCAACGCACAATCACCTAAGGAGAAAAAACAACCCAGCATGGTCAGCCAGACCTAATGGCAACCGAACCTGAGCGGACATTCAGGAACTCACTCGGAGACTCCGAGTAGGCGCGAACAGTCCCCGCCGGCATCTGATGCAAAGGGGGGCGAACAGGCACACAACGAACCATCTACGGATGGTGTGTCGCTGAACCGGCAACGGTCAGGAGTTCTTACATCTGATAGAGAGAATCCCATGAGCGAATTCGATGCGCAGAGCATTACTGCACGCCTCAAGGCCGAATCTAGGATTCGGAGAAAACCCCGAACCTATGCCCAACGTCGCTCATTGCTGGATAACTACAAGTACGAGCTGTTGCAGCTTGATTCAGCAGGTTGCAATGGCAGCGAACTGCAACGCTGGATAGCGGAGAAAGGCATCAAGATCCAACGCTCGACAGTGCACCGATGGCTACATCGGAATCGCCAGAATGGCTAAGTTTGCCAAGCCTGCGAAACAAGCCGCGTCCGTGATGAAAAGCCTCCAAGGCACCCACATCCGCTCAGTCGGCACCGTTCGCAACTATGAGCAACGTTTGGTGCGCATTACCAGTTACCTTCAAGAGCATCGACTAGGCAGCCTCCGTGAAATGACACCTGCTCGTGCTCTTGAATACCTCCAGCAACGTGCAACCGTCGTTGGTCAGAAAACCTTGGACATGGAGCGCCAAGCCCTCCAAGCCATGATGCAGCATGTCACTCATCAGCTACCACCAGGACAAACTTTGGAGGTAATCAGGAGCACCGCTACAAGTCGCATGGGAACGACAAACCATCCCACTTTGGGTCGCAGGCTTGCTGATCAGGCAAGAGCATACAACCGCGAGCAAATGACATTGATTGCAGCTCGCCAAGCTCCGCATAACGCACTGGCGACAGAGATTGCGCACGCCGCCGGCCTTCGTGCTCATGAGTTACTCGGCCTTCGCAGAACGCACCAACGTGTGCCGGATCAACGTCCGGCGCATGGAATGAAGTTTTCAGGGATTCGCGAGACGACTATCAGCTATACCGTCCACGGCAAGGGCGGGCTAATCCGCGAAGTACGTATTCCGATTCCCCTAGCCCAACGGTTGGAAAGAACACGGTTGGCAGAGCCACGAATCGTTAAAGATCGAGGAATCAACTACCAACAGTTTTACGGGATTGGCGGCGGTCAGCCCTGGAGCAAAAGTGTTAGTGCAGCCTCCAAAGGAGCGCTCGGCTGGTCGAACGGCGCACATGGACTGCGGCATACCTACGCCCAAGAGCGCATGGCGACATTGCAACGCCACTTAACGCGAAAACAGGCTCTGGCGGTGGTTTCACAGGAAATGGGCCACTTCCGGCCGGAAATTACAGAGGTCTATCTGCGTTGAGAATAAACATCGACCCTACGTGGATCAGCAGCAGCTTGCTCTTCGTGATCGGCGTATCAGTGATTGTGATTGGTGTCTTGGCAGTGATGCTCTTGGAAAGCAAAAAATCTAGAGCGCGGCTCAAAGCCACCCTCAACGCCAGTGTCGAGCGGCATAAAGCTCTGCTGAAGGAACACAGCGACGCGCTCAAAGAGGCAGAGCTGCACCACCGTGGCCATATCTCTGAAATCACAAAGCGGCACGATGAAGAAGTCGAAAGCCTGCGTGACGTCCTTGCCATTTCTGACCAAGACCGCGACGTGGCATTGAGAGCCGCCTACAGAGACCAAGAACAGGTCCGATTGATGCAGGACCGGCTGGATCAAGTCACCGCATTGATGGACTCCTGGGCTCTTGGGGGCGACGAAACAGCTTCTGCCGTCAGACATGCCCTTAAAGCCGAGCGCACTCGCAGTTTTCATACCCTGTTATAGGCCCAATTCAGGGCTCACCGCGTCATCTCCGACAGCACGCAATCTAAATGCGGAGCAAGCTTCAGCACCTCCAAATCCACGCCTTGGACGGAGTTCGCTTCGTACGGATATCGAGTTCCGACGAATAGCTTCGAGGCTGTTTTAATCCATTTTTCTAGGGGGAAATCTGGCGCTATACGCTCTGATACTTCGCATAGTCGATTGGTCAGCTCAGGCGAAATGACGTTGTACAGATCGGCCAGGCCATGACCATTTCCAGGCATCCGCACAGCGAGCCGCAAATGCCCTTCGGGGTCATGCTCAGTTCTCGGATGTCGGGGGTCAGCCTCCACCAAGCACGATTTCAGAAATAGCTCACAGGCGAGCGCCGAATTCATAACGGCTGGCCAGAACAGATTCAGATCGCGGTCATCAGTAGCCCTTTGCTCCAGTATCTGAGCAGCTCTCATAAACGTTCGCGCCTCCTCGATAACCCAAGTGCTAGGCAATGGTTCGTGGTTCATCCTTGAAAACCTCATGGATTCAACCGAAACGGCAGTGATTAGAATTGATTAATAACAGATTAGTGTACTCAGTAAAAATCGCTGCATCCCTTACCCTTGCTGGGCTAGAGAGCGATTTCACAGTCGAACTCAAGGAGTGCTAGAACGGTACATCATGGGTGCTGGAACGGTAACGCCGGGGGCTTGGAACGGTAGCCTAGGGTGTTAGAACGGTAAGGTCGGGGGCGCTGGAACGGCAAAAAATAGGGGGCTGGAACGGTATTAGCGCTTTTTCGCCAGATGGCGCTGCTGAGAAGCGCTTGGAGTAGTTTTAACTTGCACCAGATTTCCCTCCAGAAGATAGCTAAATGGCTGCCCCTCTGCGGTGCTTGCATGCGCGACAGCTTCAAGAGACCGCCGCAAATCCTTTTTGAAATCAGATAAAGAGCTCGCACGGCTTCCACATAGTTGGTGCAACGTCTCGACCTTATAATCGAAGGGTCTTGCATGCGTTGAATAAAAACCATGCACCCATTGCGCAAGCGGCTTTCCATTTAGCGCTTGACGAATAGACCAATTCACATCGGTGTATTGGTCCCCTTTAAATAGTACATGAAGCTTAGGATTCAATCGAATTACATATATACGCTCACTGCGCTCATCTTGAGCACGGTAAACCTCATGAATCAAACTACCCTCATATGAATGCTTCCCCACTTTAACCTGCAAGGCAGTAGCCTTGAGCCTACTAATATATTTATCTAAAATCTTTCGATTTTTCCCTGTATCCGTTTTACCGAGAATTTTCAAAAGGCGATATGCAGTGACCCGACACTCAGAACCCAGCTCCTGCATACGCGCTAGGTGCAACACGGTTTCCCACACATTCAGATCACCTTGATCAAGTAGCGCACCTGTATAAAAGATGCTGATTCCACCTAAGGCGTTAATTTCCATTTGCTCAACGTAGGGCCTGTGTCCTTTCCCAATTGCACCGAATAACGCTGAGCGGAGAGCGGCGTTAGGAACACGACGAACTGACTCGGACCAGTTAGGTAGTAAATTAGCAGCGTCAACATCATCTACCTTGACCTCTTTCGGCTTCGCTAGAGAACGTTTTCGGTTTTCCTCCAGCAGAGATAACATACGGCTAGGGAGTGACATATTTGTAGTCATCGCTGAGAAGTAGATGCGCTGATTTTTTCTGCCACCCACGCGTAAACTTGCTCGGCAGGCCAAGCCACTGAGTTCGCGCCAAGGGAAACACCAGAAGGAAATTCGCCGGCCCGGATCAGCCGATAGATCTGAGACTTACTAAGCCCGACCAAGGCACAGACACCAGGCAGGCGAAGTAGTAGAGGTGAGACAGATTGATTAGCCATCTGGACGGGTCTCCTTAGGACCGGATTGGATGGCTAGGGATTTAATGGCACCTCAAATTAGGAGTCATGGGAATCCCCAAGTTCTCAAGGAGAATCCCAAATTTCGCTATAAGGATTAATTGGCGCTATTTGACTTAGACTGGGCGAGCATATACTTCCTCAACGTTTTATGGTCTTTTGGCATGTCCACTCCAGCATCTTCAGCGAGAGATATTAGGGCGGAGTACAAGTCAAAGTTCTTACGCGACGGATTGCTGAGTCTGGATGCACCACGCTTGATAGCATCCGCACGCCTCCTGCCTGCATCATCAAGTGACTGCACAGAGTGAGCCTTATCAACCTCCTTAACGAGCTCAACTAATCCACTGAAAATCTTACTAATGTATCCTAGCTCTATCGTCTTAAACTCTTTCGCCCCTTCAGTTACTTTCGTCTCTTGATCTGCATTACTGCCTGATATGAATTCTGGAGGCTCGATACCCGCATTAAGAACCCATGCACTAAGGGATGTCCTAGACAAATAAAAAATTCCTGCCGGGATATCTTTAGCCTCACTATCGCTTACGCAGTAGCAGCGGACGAGACCATCATCAATCTCGGGCAGGGGATTGAATAGATTATTAAAATACTCAATTAGCCCATTAAAGAACAGCTTATAACTCTTGACTGCAAGTTTTGAGCTCCCTGCACTACCTACCCATAATATGTGACTGGGAATCACCGTTTCTTCACGCTTCACATGGTATTCGGTATACAAATTTAAAAACAGTTCATGAAGAGCAAATGCAGCTTCTTTAGGTCCAGTTTTATATTGGCGAGCGTATTCCGGCACCAAATCAGTCAGGCGTATCACGTCAGCATTCATACGACCTCCTCCATGCTTTTAATGGAGGACTGCGTATTGCTGCGTCGCAAAATATCCAGATGGTTGGCATACCACTGAAGCATATCTCGTCGCCCCTCCAGATACTGAGCATGGTTGTAGGTGCCGCGTATGCTGTTCTTATCCACATGCGCTAACTGAGTTTCGACCCACTCGCTGGAGTACCCCTGCTCATGCAAAGTGGTGGACATCGTGTGACGAAACCCATGGCCTGTGGCACGACCGTCGTAGCCTGAGCGCTTCAGTAACTGGTTAATTGCAGCTTCGCTCATAGGTTTCGCCGGGTCATTGCGCCCAGGGAACGCGAGCGTGTAACCGCCTGTAATACTCTCCAGTTCACGTAATGCAGCCACAGCCTGTTTGGAGAGCGGAACTAGATGAGCGCGACGCATCTTCATGCGCACAGCAGGGATGAGCCAGAGCGAGTTTTTGAGGTCAAACTCCGACCAAGGAGCACCTCTCAACTCAGCCGTTCTAACACCCGTGAGAATCAACAGACGAGTGGCGATCTTGACTACGTCATGCCCCGGACACGCCTGAATACTGTTTATGAGCTCCGGAATTTCTTCAATAGGCAAGAAGGGATAGTGCCGGGAGGTAGGGGTCTGGAGTGCCCCTCCGATGTCTGCGATTGGGTTGTACTCAGCACGCCCAGTGGCGATCGCGAAACGGTAGACCTCTTGGCAGCGCTGGCGAACTTTGCGCAGCTTCTCCAAGGCACCTCGCGACTCTATGTGGCGAAAAACCTGTAACCATTGCATGGGTTTAATTTCGGTCAACGGCAAACTTCCCACCTTGGGGAAAATGTCCAACCCGAAAGCCTCGATAACATCACTGGCATAACCTATCGACCACCGTGACGACTTATGTCGGTGCCACTCCAGCGCAAGGCTCTTGAACGTATTAGCGCGGGAGATTGCCGCCTGGGCACGCACAACCTTCCGCTCAAGCCCAGGATGCCGTCCTTGCGCCACAAGTTGGCGAGCTTCAGAAGCAAGCTGCCGCGCTTGAGCGAGGGTCACCTTGTCGATGGTGCCAAGGGAAATATGAGACTGCTTGCCATCCAGACGGAATCGGAAACGCCAAGACTTGCCGCCTGCCGCCCGCACCCAAAGGAACAAGCCACCGCCATCGGCAAGGCCATAGTCCCTCTCACGAGGCGCAGCATTCTTCACCTGCAGAGCCGTCAAAGCCATGCTGAGTACCCATAGATTATTGAATTAGGGAATGGTACTCAGGGAGGTACTCACAAGACAAGCGCTTGGATGAAACCGGATGGCACCGCATGAGAGAGAAAGCCCGCGCTAGGCGGGCTTAATGAGATCTCATGAAACTGCTTGGCACTACATGAGACCGGTCAATGGTGCCCGAGACAGGAATCGAACCTGCGACCTTCGCGTTACGAGTGCGCTGCTCTACCGGCTGAGCTACACGGGCGGTGGGCTAAAGCTAGCACTGCATTGGGCATGCAGCAACCAACTCGCTCACCGCCCGGCGACTGTCACGCGCCGTTGGCGCCGCAGCCCTTGGCAGCGTACTGCGGCTCTACCGTGGTGGCACAGCTCCAGCCGGTGGTGGCGCTGCGGGTCAAGGTGATGGTCTTGCCGAGCACGGGCGCGGGCGCGTCCAAGATTTCACAACGGATGGAGCCTGCGCCCGAGGCCACATCGCCTGTCACTTCGATGGTGCAGTTGGCGGTAGGGCTTGTGCCCCCGATGAGGGCCAGGGTTGGCACGGTGCCCTGGTTGATGGCGTCCTCGTAGCCGGCCTTTAGCGCGCTGATTTCAGCCAACCCCGCCGTGAACTTGGCCTTGGCCTGGTGCTTGGTGTACATGGGCAGACCGATGGTGGCCAAAATGCCGATGATTGCCACGACGATCAATAATTCGATCAAGGTAAAACCTTTTTGACGCATCTCTTTCACTCTCCAGAATAGAACCATGACAAGGCGCATCCTGCGCCCCGTAGTGTGCAACGGCGCCAGTGTACTCATCCCCACGCAGCCGTTCGCCTGCAAGACGCACAATCTGACATTTTATCGCCAAGCGCCAGCCTGCCCGAATTCGCCACCTGACTAAGCTATAAATTCTTCACGACCTGGGTGCGCCAACCTCACATGAACGACACTCCAACAATCTATGCCTGGGAAGGCATCAACCGCAAAGGCCGCCGGGTTTCCGGGCAAATCGCCGGGCATAACCTTGCGCTGATCAAGGTACAACTGCGCCAGCAAGGGATCTGCCCTGAGCGTGTGCGCAAGAAATCTTGCGGTTTACACATCTTCAAGACGCGAATAACGCCCGCAGATATTGCCCTGTTCACTCGCCAGTTAGCCACCTTGCTCAAAGCCGGCATCCCGCTGCTGCAAGCCTTCGACATCATCAGCGAAGGCGTCGAAAACCTACAGCTGCGCGAACTGGTGAAGGCGTTGAAACAGCACATTGCCAGCGGCCACCCCTTGGCCGCTGCCCTGCGTCAATATCCCCGCTACTTCGATGAGTTGTATTGCAATCTGGTAGCAGCTGGCGAAATAGCCGGCGCCCTGGAAACCTTGCTCGAGCGCGTGGCGATTCATCTGGAAAAAAGCCAACGGCTCAAAACCAGGATCAAGAAAGCCATGACCTACCCTGTCGCGGTACTGGTAATTGCCACAGGGGTGAGCACAGTCCTGTTGATTCACGTTGTGCCGCAGTTCCAGAACTTGTTCGCCGGGGTCAACGGCCAATTGCCGGGGTTTACCCTGGCGGTCATTGCGCTGTCGGAACTGTTGCAACACGCGTGGTGGATGCTGGCGCTGGCCGTGGGCGCCATAATGGTCGCTGGGCATCACGCTTATCGAACTTACTCGGGCTTTCGCCATTGGTTGGCGGCAGGTTTGTTGAAAGTACCCGTGGCAGGCAAACTGCTGCACAGATCTGCGGTTGCTCGCTACGCTCGCACACTTTCCACCACCTTTGCGGCGGGCGTCCCTCTGGTACAGGCATTGGGTTCGGTGGCCGGCGCCGTCGGCAATGGCCCCTTCAAACAGGCAATCGAACGTATGCGCCACGATGTATCCACAGGCATGCAGCTGAATCAATCGATGCATAACAGCGGCCTGTTCCCAGGCATGGCGATCCAGATGACCGCAATCGGGGAGGAGTCCGGCACCCTGGACCGCATGCTGGAAAAAGTCGCGAACCACTACGAGTCAGACGTGGATACCTTGGTCGACAACCTCACCAGCCTGATGGAGCCGCTGATCATGGTCGTATTGGGGGGGATTGTCGGCGCGCTGGTAGTCGCCATGTACCTGCCGGTGTTTCAATTGGGGACGGCGTTTTGAGCCTGCTGCTGAGCGAACATCCCTGGGCGTTTGTTGGCCTGGCGCTGGTGTTGGGCCTGATCGTCGGCAGCTTCCTCAATGTGCTGGCGTGGCGCCTGCCCAAAATGCTCGAGCGGGAATGGCGTGCCCAGGCCCATGAGATTCTCGACTTGCCAGCCGAGCCCGGTGGGCCGGCCTATAACCTGATGCACCCGAACTCCTGCTGCCCGCACTGCAATCAACCGATTCGGCCTTGGGAAAATATCCCGGTGCTCAGCTACCTGCTGCTCCGCGGGCGTTGTGCCCACTGCCGCGACCCTATCGGCCTGCGTTACCCCCTCACCGAACTCGCGTGCGCGCTGATCTCAACCGCTGTCGCCTGGCACTTCGGCTTCGGCTGGCAAGCCGGCGCGGTGATGCTGTTGAGTTGGGGCTTGCTGGGCATGAGCCTGATTGATCTGGACCACCAACTGCTGCCGGATGTGCTGGTGCTGCCGCTGCTATGGCTGGGGCTGATCCTCAACAGTGCTGACCTGCTGACGCCACTGCCCGATGCAGTGTGGGGCGCGGTCATCGGCTACATGAGCTTGTGGTGCCTGTTCTGGCTGTTCAAGCTGGCCACCGGCAAAGACGGCATGGGCCATGGCGACTTCAAGTTATTGGCCTTGCTGGGAGCCTGGGGCGGCTGGCAGATTCTGCCGATGACCCTGCTGATGGCCTCGCTGCTGGGCGTATTTGCCGGGCTGATCCTGCTGCGTTTGCGTAAGGCCCAGGTGTCAGCGCCAATGCCGTTTGGCCCCTGCCTGGCAATTGCCGGCTGGATTGCATTGCTCTGGGGTGGTCAAATAACCGACTTCTATTTGCAGTCTGTCGGTTTCAGATGACCACTTCTGTTGCAACACCCTGGATTCTTGGACTCACGGGCGGCATTGGCAGCGGCAAAAGCGCTGCGGCCGAGCACTTTATCAAGCTGGGCATCGACCTGGTGGATGCCGATCATGCCGCGCGCTGGGTGGTCGAGCCTGGCCGCCCTGCCCTGGCACGCATCGCCGAACATTTCGGCGCCAGCGTGCTGCAACCCGACGGCCAGCTGGACCGTGCCGCGCTGCGCAAACTGATCTTTGAGATCCCACAAGAGCGCCTGTGGCTGGAAGCCTTGCTGCACCCGCTGATCGCCGAGGAAATTCGCAGCCACCTGGCACGCGCCCAATCGCCCTACGCGATCCTGGTGTCGCCGCTGCTGATCGAGTCCGGACAGTACAGCATGACCCAGCGCATCCTGGTGATCGACGTGCCGCAATCGCTGCAGATTCAGCGTACCCTGCAGCGCGACGGCATCAGCGAACAACAGGTGCAGGCGATTCTCAAGGCCCAGTCCAGCCGCGAAGACCGCCTGAACCATGCCGATGACGTGCTGGTCAACGATAAGGACCTCGCCTGGCTGCACGGCGAGGTCGAGCGACTGCACCACTTTTACCTTACTTTACGTGGAGGCCGATCATGAGCCAACCCTTGACCGTCGACTGCCCAACCTGCGGTGCACCCGTGGAATGGAAAGCGACCAACCTCAACCGACCGTTCTGCTCGGACCGTTGCAAGCTTATCGACCTGGGCGCCTGGGCCGCTGAAGAACACAAGATTCCCGTGGCCCCTGACGCCGAAGATGAACTGTTTTCCGAAGACCTGCCGCCGCGCCACTAAGGCCGCATAAAGGCATATTCCTGCTGGTCGTCGAGGTTTTCTGCAAGGTATTGCAACTCGTCGGCCAGGTCTTCAAAACTGCGTACCCCCTTGCTTTGCTGCACCACCGCACTGAGCATGGCGCGCAAGGTCAAGCCGGGGTCAAAACCGATTTCCTGCGCTGCATCCTGGCTTCTGCGCAACTCCTGCCGTGCCCACTCGTACACACTCATGATCCGTGCTCCTGAAAATTTTGCAGAGCATGGACCCGCGCCGCTGCCTGGCGTTTGACCTGGATCAACGCCGCGAGTCGTCGTCCTTCCACGGCGCCGAGAGGTAGCGGGTACGGTTGAACGTCTCCAGCCATTCCGGGCAAAACACCACCAGCGCGCTGATGACCATGCCGTTGATGAAGGCTTCGGGAAAGATGATCAGCCATAGGTAACCGACAAAATCTTCCAACCACTCAGGCATCGCAAAAAGACCGTCCAACCACAACAGGCCCAGGCCGGCCAACAGGCACAGCAATGCCGACAGTGCGGCAGCAAAAAAGCCCGAACAGAAGATATACACAAAGGGGTTTCTCGGCTGCGCCCGTTCTACCAGCAGCGCGCACCCTTCGGTGACCAGCACTGGCAGCACGATCAGCAGCAGGCCATTGATGCCAAGCGCGGCCAAGTCCTGGCGCCCCAGCAACATCAAGCCAAGCTGGGCGGCAAAGCCTCCGACGATTGCCAGCGGCCAATCCAGCAGCAAGGTCACGGCGGTCATGCCGATAAAGTGGTAGGACACGCCGGTATCGAAATCCCGTCGCACCAGCCACAGCATGAACAGCGCGAACACCGTACCGAACAGCAAATGCTGGCGCCGACGGTCGGCAAACAGCTCCACCCATGGCGAGCGCAGAGTCGCCCACATCACCACGGGCGCATATACCAGCCAGCCGAAGCCGAGAGTCTGGGGTGCCAGAACCGCTGCACTGATCACGGATGCTCTGCCTTTACCAAAAACCTCATCACACACCTCGTCCCTGGGCCTGTTTCACGCAAGCATTCTACACCCGGGTTTTAAGGCAAGACTTCCTGTGGTCATCATTTGAACGCTAAGCTGCGACTATGGATGACTCAGATTATTTGCGCCTGCTCACCGTAGCAGCCGAACAAGCCAATGCGTTTCTGTCCAATGCCCGCAAGTGGGAGCGTGAGCGTTGGGTCTGCCAGCGCCTGTTACAAGGCTTGAATGTGCCCTACCGTGTCGAAGAATTCCACGCAGCGGGCCAGGAGCCGCCCGACGTGCTGTTTCGCGACGCCAGCTTCGAGGTCTTTTTTGTGTTGGATGAGGGCCGCCGCCTGAACGACGAGTGGCGCGATGAGTTGCTGCGCAGGCGCAGTGCTTTCTCCTTGAGCCAACTGGTACGGCGCGAAGCCAAGCCACGGCGAATCCCCGCCCATGAATTCCTCCTGCGCCTGGCCCCCACACTGCGTAAAAAAGCCCACAACTATAAAGAGCGCGGGATGGACTTGGGGGAGCTGGACCTCATTGCGTTTACCAGCCTCAAGCGCGAAGTACTGGACCTCAACAGCCATTTTCCGCCGCCGACCGAATACCTGCGCCAGGGCTGGCGCTCGCTGTCACTGGTGGGTCCAACCTTCGCCCGCGTGTTGTTCGCGCACCCGGACGCACCGGATTTCTTGCGCAACAACCTGGGCCGCAGCATAGTGTTTGATGTCGGCATCAGCCTTTGATGCCCCTGGCTGTAACGTGGCGCCCCTTTGCAACGTCTACCTGACGAGGCCTTTATGACCAGCCGCCTGAAACCCGATGACCAAGAGCGTGTCGAAGAGTACCTGCGACTTTCCCAGCACAGAGTCGAGCGCAAGCCTTTCCGGCCGTGGCTGCTCCTCTGCGTGGTGCTGGTCGTGGTAATCGGGCTCGGTGCGCTGAGCCGCCTATTGAGTTACCTGACGCTATGAGCCGCCTGGCGCTCGCGAGGGTAACTGCTCCGATTTCTTTTAGCCTTGCGAGATATCCCCATGACCCATCGTATTATTATCGTCGGCGGCGGTGCCGGCGGCCTGGAGTTGGCTACCCGCCTGGGTAAGACTCTGGGCAAGCGTGGCAAGGCCAGCATCACGCTGGTCGACACCAACCTGACCCACATCTGGAAGCCGTTACTGCACGAAGTCGCGGCCGGCTCACTGAACTCATCTGAAGACGAACTCAACTATGTTGCCCAGGCGAAATGGAACCACTTCGAGTTCCAGCTAGGGCGCATGAGCGGGCTTGACCGTGAGCAGAAGAAAATCCAGCTGGCCGCCACCCTCGACGAAGAAGGCCGCGAACTGGTGCCTGCCCGCGTGCTGGGCTATGACAGCCTGGTGATTGCGGTAGGCAGCACTACCAACGACTTCGGCACTGAGGGCGCAGCGCAACACTGCCTGTTCCTCGATACCCGCAAGCAGGCCGAGCGCTTCCATCAGCAACTGCTCAACCACTACCTGCGCGCCCATGCCGGGCAAACCGACGCCGTTGAACAGATCAGCGTCGCCATCGTGGGTGCCGGTGCCACCGGGGTCGAGCTGGCCGCCGAGCTGCATAACGCCGCCCATGAACTGGCCGCCTATGGCCTGGATCGTATCAAGCCGGAAAACATGCACATCACTCTGATCGAAGCCGGCCCGCGGGTATTGCCTGCACTGCCGGAGCGGATCGGTGGGCCAGTGCACAAGACCCTGGAAAAACTAGGGGTGACGGTACTGACCAACTCGGCGGTCAGTGAAGTAACTGCCGATGCCTTGATCACCAGCAGCGGCCAGGTGATTCCGGCCAGCCTCAAGGTCTGGGCGGCCGGTATCCGCGCACCCGGTTTCCTCAAGGACATCGACGGTCTGGAAACCAACCGCATCAACCAGCTGCAAGTCCTGCAAACTCTGCAAACCACCCGCGACGAAAATATCTTCGCCTTTGGTGATTGCGCCGCGTGCCCGCAACCGGGCACCGACCGCAATGTGCCGCCACGGGCCCAAGCGGCTCACCAACAGGCGTCGTTGCTGGCCAAATCGCTCAAGCTGAGGATTGAAGGCAAGGAGCTGCCGACCTACACGTACACCGACTACGGCTCGCTGATCTCGCTGTCGCGCTTTTCCGCGGTGGGTAACCTGATGGGCAATTTGACGGGCAGTGTGATGCTGGAAGGCTGGCTGGCGCGGATGTTCTACGTGTCGCTGTACCGCATGCACCAGATGGCGCTGTATGGGTTCTTCCGCACGGCGATGCTGATGCTGGGCAGCAAGATCGGCCGCGGCACCGAGCCACGCCTTAAATTGCATTAACAACCTGGTCTCGAAGGAGGCCTGGCAAATGTGGGAGCGGGCTTGCTCCCACATTTGTTTTGCGGAGAATTCAGGATTCGCGCGCACAAAAAAAATCCCCGTATCTTTCGATACGAGGATTTTTAATATGGTCGGGGTAGGGGGATTCGAACTCCCGACATCCTGCTCCCAAAGCAGGCGCGCTACCGGACTGCGCTATACCCCGGTAATAAAAAGGCGACCTTTCAGTCGCCTTCTTCGATCAGCGCTTTTGGCCTCTGATCTTAAGATTCGATTCCAGCGTTAACTGGTCTCAAAAATGGTGGGTCGTGTGGGATTCGAACCTACGACCAATTGGTTAAAAGACAATTGGTTTTAGTGCTTCATAGCCCAGGATCGTGTTCGCTACACATAGCTGTTTCCGTGGCCTCGCAGCCTCTAATGAACCCACATTAGAGGCTCCAAACCATGAAAATCTCTGCGGTCGTTTCGACCAAAGGCGGCGTAGGCAAAACTACCATCGAGGCCAACCTCGGCGCTTTTTGTGCGGATGCAGGCCTGCGCGTGCTCATGATCGACCTAGATCCTGCACAGCCTTCGCTCTCCTCGTATTACCAATTGGTCGATGAAGCTCAAGGAGGCATCTACGACCTGCTGGCATTCAATATCACCGAATCAGCCAAGATCATATCCAGCACCACGATACCAAACCTGTCGCTTGTCATTTCCAACGACATCAACAACCAACTGAACAGCCTGATCCTGCAAGCACCTGACGGACGGTTGCGACTCGCCAACCTGATGCCGGGCTTCAAAGATCATTTCGACCTGGTACTGATTGACACCCAAGGCGCCAGGTCGGCAATGCTCGAAATGGTGGTCCTAGCCTCTGATTTGGTCATATCCCCACTTCCGCCCAATATGCTCGCTGCACGGGAGTTCAGCCGGGGATCCATGCAGATGCTGGACGGCCTGCGCGCCTATGGGCGCCTGGGCATGAAAATCCCTCCTGTGCGGATCGTCGTCAACAATCTCGACCAAACCACCGACGCGCAAATGATCGAGCAGTCGGTACGGGAAATTTTCCAGGACAATGACGAAATCAACGTTCTGGAATGCGTCGTCCCCTCCGCAGTGGTGTTTCGTAACAGTTCATCCCTGGGCGTCCCAGTACACCGCTTGGAATACAGACAGCCTTCCAACCGCATATCCCCTGCAGCCCTTGTCGTGATCCGCCAATTGGCCATTGAGCTTTTTCCAGAATGGCGTGACCGCTTCGAGGCCATGACCGAGGAAAAGGTAGCTAACTTGGTGAGGGAGGGTCGTTGAAATGGCGAAGCCCTCCATTACCGACGCCCGCAGTATTACTGCAAACCTCATCCTAGAGGTTGGCAAGTACTACAGCGCTCAGCAATTGCGCAGCTTGCAAGCCAAGCTCAGTGGAACCGCACGAGAAATCCGAGCCCTGACAAGCGGTTACCAATTACCCGGTCGGATTGGCGCTCAGTTGAGCGTTGACCAGCTTCAGCTTTTGCAGGACGCCGCGAAGCTTATCGAGTCAGTGAACTCGAACATTAAGCACGCGAAGGAAAAGCGCGGCCGCGACGAAAACCAAGCCAAACGCCGTCAGCAAAGTCGATATGCCGAAGCCAAACGCCTGGTAGCTGAAACATATTTAGAACCCTTTGCTCCTGAGCCAACGGCTTTGGACCCTCTTCTAGATATTCTTAAAACAGCGCTGACGCTTAATCGAGCAGACGTTTTCAGGAATGGTTATTCCCCTAGGGAGTTCAATCTCAGGCTCCGTGATTACCTGTCGCCTGCCAGAACTCGAAAGCTCATTGGCTGGACCAGCCCAAGTGCTTTTTGGATAAGCACGGTTCTCTCTCTTCGTAATGACGTTGTGCAAGCTGTTGAGCAAGAGATTGCTTACGACGATGGGTCAAGTGTTCAAGACCGCCTTGATGCCCTGAAACAGAAGGTTGCGGACTGCCTTGCCCGGACTCACCTCTCTGCTGATGAGGAAGAAACACTTCGCCTGTGGTCAGAGGCGCTCTCCCCCCGCCTCCAACAGGAAGGGGGTGAATGATGGACAAGCAAAAAGTCCTCAGCAAGGTCGCCAAACTCATGGCGCTGGCCAAGTCACAAGGCGCTGCCCCAAACGAAGTGGAAATTGCACTTCGTCAAGCTCGCCATTTGATGAATCAGTACAACTTGGAACACACCGAAGTCGCTGCCCATACAATCGAAGAATCCATTGTGGGTACCAAAACCCGTCGGGCACCGCAGGATTGGCTGCACAACCTGGCCTCAATCTGTTCCCAAGCCTTCGATTGCAGCCACTTGGCGTATTTCAATCCGCTACTTGGCTGGTCCTTCAAGTTCTTGGGGAAAGGTATTTCACCCGATCTGGCAGCTCACACCTATTCAACGCTGCATCACCAGCTTGTCGCAGCCCGACGAGCTCATGTTGCCCAGCAGAAGCGCTGCCAACTGAAAACCAAACGTCACCGCGGCCAACTGTTTGCCGAGGGCTGGCTCAATGCCGTCGCCTCTAAGGTGAACCAGTTTGCAGGTGGGATAGACGAAAACACTGCGCTGGAGATCCAAGCCTACCTGGAATGGCATCATCCAAAACTAACGCTAGCCATTATCAAGCCCATCGAAGCCAAAGGTCATGACACCCGCTCTTTGCAAGCGGGATGGGACCAGGGCAAGCATGCCAGGCTGCATCGTGGTGTCGGACAGCAGTCACAAGGAGCCCTTGGGCATGGAGGGAGCCAATGAGAACTCATTCGCTTTCACCTTTGGCCATGGCGGCGCTGGAACAAGCCAGATCCCAACTTGGGCTTGCCCCGGTTCACAAACACCATGTTTGGAGTGAGGCAGAAGAGCGCTCGCTCATTGCCCGCTATCCCAATGAACCGACTCAGGTCCTAGCCGCCGAATTGGGGCTCAGCGTCTATCAGGTCTATGCCAAAGCCAAACGGCTGGGCTTGAGCAAAAGCGCCGAGTTTCTTCGCAGTAGTCTCTGTGGCCGGCTTGACGGCAAGTTGGGCGCAGAATTCCGCTTTCCCAAGGGATCCGTCCCATGGAATAAGGGCCTTAAGGGGCTCCCCTCCTCTGGCCGTATGACTCAGACGCAGTTTAAGGCCGGCAATAAACCGGGGAACTGGCTGCCTATTGGCAGCCTGCGCACAACTCCTGACGGTTATCAGCAGAAGAAAATCACCGATACCGGTTACCCACCCGTTGACTGGAAAGCCGTGCATGTACTGCTTTGGGAGGAGCATCACGGACCAGTCCCTATAAACATGTGCGTGTGCTTCAAGGACGGCAACAAGGCCCATATAGCCCTGAATAACCTGGAGTTGCTGACGAGAGCAGAACGTATGCGTCGGAACACCATTCATCGGTATCCGGAAGAGCTGAAATCCGCAATACGCGCTATCGGCAAACTCAAACGCACCATCCGGGAGGTTGAACATGAAGAACAAGATTGAAGATCTACGTAATCACCTGTTCGTCGCGATCGAGAGCCTCCTGGACCCAGAAAGACCAATGGAAATCGAACGGGCCAAAGCGGTTGCCGAGGTTGCTCAGGTCATGATCAATTCAGCGAAGGTTGAAGTCGACATGGTCAAAGCCCTGGGGGCACGCAACGGGAGTGGTTTTCTTCAGATAGGCCAGGAGTCTGGGAAATGAATCACCTTGACCTCTCACCTCCCTACTCCGTAGAGGCTGAACAAGGTGTGTTAGGTGGGCTACTGCTCGACAACAACACCTGGGATCTCGTCGCAGACAAACTGGATGCCTCTGATTTTTTCCGACACGACCATCGGTTGCTGTTCCGGACAATGGCAAGCCTTGCTGACAAGTCCATTCCGTTCGACATCGTCACCGTCCACAACGCGTTGGAGGAGCCAGACGAAGCCGGAGGGCTGAGCTATCTGGGCGAGCTGGCCAAAAACACGCCGTCTGTAGCCAACATCGAGCATTACGCATCCATCGTGCGTAATCGCTCTCGGCTCAGACAGCTCATGTCCCTTGGATACCAATGCTCTCGCGAGGCGACAGACCCGTTGGCAAGTGCGGAGGATGTTCAAGAATCAATTGAACAGCAACTGTTCGCTCTGGGTGAAGGCAAGAGCGCAACGGAATTCGTCAATATCAACCAATGCCTGACGAACGTCGTCGAACAAATAGACGAACATTTCAACGGCAATATCACCGTGACCGGCCTGCCTTCAGGCCTGGAGGACCTGGACGAGCTGACGTCGGGTTTTCAAGAAGCCGACCTGATCATCCTCGGCGCGCGCCCGTCTATGGGGAAGACCTCTCTGGCCTTGAACTTCATAGATACGGCTCTGCAGGCAAAGCTTGATCGTACAGTTCAGGTTTTCAGCATGGAAATGCCGGCCAAAGCACTGATGTATCGATTGATGGGCATCCTAGGCCATATCGATCTGGGCAGGCTATTGAAGGGCAAGCTCGATGATGATGATTGGCCGAAGCTGACTGCAGCGGTTTCTCGTATTAATGGCTATGGAGAGCGGCTGGTCATCGACGACTCATCAGCGCTCACGCCTGCAGTAATCAGAGCTAAATCTCGTCGAGCAGCTCGTCGCTTCGGACACCCGAGCTTGATCCTGATCGATTACCTGCAGCTCATGCGCTGCCCAGGTCAGGAAAACAGGGCCAACGAGATCAGCGCTATATCCCAGTCCCTCAAGGCCCTAGCGAAAGAGATGAATTGCCCGGTGGTTGCGCTTTCCCAGCTCAACCGAGAACTGGAGCGACGGCCAAATAAGCGTCCGATCAACGCAGACCTGCGTGATAGCGGTGCGATTGAACAGGACGCGGACCTGATTATGTTCGTCTACCGGGACGAGGTGTACCACCCTCAGAGCGAACACAAAGGCATTGCAGAAATCATTCTCGGCAAGGCGCGTAACGGCCCAACTGGGACCGTACGAACAGCCTTCATCGCCAATCAGACCCGGTTTGCCAACCTCAGTCCCAACGCCGGCTGGCAAGGGGCTCAACTATGAAAAAGCACACCTCAGCGATGAATACTCTCGTACGCATCACTCACTGGTGCCTTCAATGCGATAGCCACCACCCGAAACATCAAGTGAGTGGCGCTCCAGCCTTACCCGGCGGTGAAGTGGACGAGCTTATTTGCCCTACTTGCAATAGCTATGACATCGAGGAGCTTCAGGAGGTGTCGGATGCACAGTAGCGCCGAGCTATTTCCTAGTATCCATGCCGGTGCCGTGTTCGAAGCCTCTGCTGTGGCTCATGCCCATAAATCTGGGATCAACCCGGTGGAGCTCGACGCATTAGCTCAAGCGATCGGCCGCCTTGCTCGTGACCACAGCACCGTGGTCCCAATGAGCATGCGTGAGGATCTGTTGGAGTTTGAGAAGCTCGGCTACGTCGAGCTGACCAACACGCCCAGCGCAACAATTACCGTTGAACTGCTCTGTGCGGGCGCCTTGCTATCCAGCTACTTCTGGTCGGTTTGGGTGCCCCGCTACCTCCAGTGCTGCTCGCTGAAAGTGGCCGTCATGTCTCACCTGCAACACACCGCGGAAGTTCAGCACTGCAGCGTGGTGTTCCGCGTGCCTGGAGCACGTGAGGCTACGCGTCACTTTTTGCATGAGCTCGGTACCAAGTTTCCTGGCGATCAGGCTGAAATCATCGCGATCCAGACCGGTAACGTTCTGGCAGACAGGGATGCAGAGCTATGACCACCAATCTCCTACGCGGAAAAAGCGAGAGCCTTCGTGTACTCGTGAAGTTTGCTGAAGCGAATGGCTGGACGGTGTCTCGCACTCAAGGTGGCCATATCAAGTTCACGAAATCTGGCCTTGGATCGATTTACACCTCATCAACCGCAAGCGATTACCGCTCAGGCCTCAACGCCAAAGCCCGTATTCGTCGTGCTGATCGAGCTCAAACCCTACACTCGCAGGAGGCAATCTAATGCCTATCCGTCATTGCATCGTCCACCTGATCGACAAAAAACCCGATGGCACACCTGCTGTTCTCCAGGCACGCGATTCGGAGCTATCCGAATCGGTCGCCATCGAGAACATGCTTGCCGACCTCAACGAGAGCTATAACGCCAAACAAGGCAAGGCCTGGGGTTTCTTCCATGCCGAGTCCGGCGCGCACCCGTTTAGCGGCTGGTTAAAGCAGTACTTTGAAGGTGACCAGGACTTCACCGCCTTCAGCCACACGGCGGTCGAGCATCTGCAAAAGCTGATGGAAGAGTCCAACCTCTCCACCGGTGGCCACGTACTGTTTGCCCATTACCAGCAAGGCATGACCGACTACCTAACTGTCGCCCTGCTCCACCACAGTGAAGGCGTGGTGGTTACTGACGATCTGGACGTCACTCCTTCACGCCACCTGGACGTTGGCCAGTTGCACCTGGCAGCGCGTATCAACTTGTCCGAGTGGCAGAACAACAAGCAATCCAAGCAGTACATCTCGTACATCAAAGGCAAAAACGGTAAGAAGATCTCGGGGTATTTCAGCGACTTCATTGGCTGCATGGAAGGCGTCGACGGCCCGGGCGAAACCCGCGCCCTCCTCAAGGCGTTCAGCGACTTCGTTGAAAACGAAGACCTGCCAGACGAATCGGCCCGCGAGAAAACCAAGGCCCTGGTGGACTACGCCACCAGCCAGGCCAAGCTCGGTGAACCCATGGGCCTGGAGGAACTGTCAGGCTTGATCGATGAAGATCGCCCCAAGGCGTTCTACGACCATATCCGCAATAAGGACTACGGCCTGTCGCCGGAAATCCCCCTGGATAAACGCACTCTCAACCAATTCCGTCGGTTCACCGGCCGTGCCGAAGGCTTGTCCATCAGTTTTGAAGCGCATCTGCTAGGGGACAAGATCGAGTACGACGAGGCGTCCAATTCATTAGTCATCAAGGGGTTACCTACCCAACTCACTGATCAGTTGAAACGTCGCTGAACACACTTTCTACCCTAGGCATCGGAGCCCACCATGAGTAACAAACCACAGCGTCTGCATGAAGAAAAATTCGTTATTCGCCTGCCCGACGGGATGCGCGAACGCATCGCGTTGGAAGCACGTGAAAACGCCAGGTCGATGAACTCAGAAATTGTTTATCGGCTGGAGACAACTGCCGAACTTGAAGCTGCTCTGGATCGTGCTTTGAAAATCATTGACCAGCTTTTGGCGGCAAGCCCGGCTTATGAGCAGCCAGGAGCCAGAGTATGAAAGCGTCTTTGGCCCAAACCATGAAAGATAAGCTGTTGCTGCCGGCGTTTGAATCGAAGTCGCCGGTGGCAGCGCGAATGAGCGACCCCATCGTCGATACCCCCATGCTGTTGACTCTCGACGAAACGCTGCCGTATGACGAAAACCCAAGGACGACTCGTAACCCGAAGTACGATGAAATTAAAGAGTCGATACGAAATCGGGGACTCGATACGCCACCTCCCGTCACTCGTAAACCTGGGGAAGATAAGTACCGGATCCGCAACGGCGGCAACACTCGCCTGGCAATTTTAAACGAGTTGTATCGTGAGACCGGCGACGAGAAGTACTTCAAGTTTCACTGCCTATTTCGACCCTGGGACGCCGTTCGGGGCGAAATCATCTCGCTCACCGGCCACTTGGCTGAAAACGACCTCCAAGGCCAGCTCCTGTTCATTGAGCGGGCTATTGGGGTCGACAAAGCGAGAGCGCTGTATGAAACAGAGGCAGGGGAGTCTATCTCATTACGTGAGCTTTCACGGCGGCTGTCAGCGGATGGCTACCCGGTCTCCGCGTCTCACTTGAGTCGTATGCACGACACCATTCGGTACTTACTGCCAGCAATTCCAGGCGCGCTGTACTCTGGACTGGGAGTAGACAGAATCATAAAGCTTCTGTCTTTGCGCAAAACAGCTCTTCAGTGCTGGGATCGCAATTATCAAGAGCAGGAGCAGCACCTTGATTTCGATACGCTTTTCCAAGATGTACTGTCCCAGTTTGAGGGCGACGCTGAAGAATTTCTATTCCAGCGATTTCAGGACGAACTGATAGATCACCTTAAAAAGCCGCTGAACCTCGGCTACGAGCAAATACTGTTGGAAATCACTCAGAACCAGGACCAATTGCGCCGGTCTACGCCGGTTCTTGAGCTGCCACAGTACCCTGCATCGCAATTTGAGGGGGGGACTCAACTTAACGTTTCGAACAATGGCATTGAGGCTAATCAGAACCCTCTACAACTACCCCCTACTACTTCGGGGGGCAGCACACATAAGACGACGCCCTCCAAAGAGAGTCCTTCACCTCAAGGGGTGCAACAGCAACTGGCCCCAACTCCGCAGGAGCAAATGAGCCCACAAGAGCGCCAAGCACGTATCGATGGGCACGTTGCGAGCCCTGTGAAGACTTCTCCCAGAGTCGACAAGATGAAACGGGAGCTCGCTGCGCTTGACGGTGAGGTCTTGCCCGACTTCGCCTCCAATGCCTTGGTGGCCATCCCTGTTCAAGCTGGCGGACTCAATCCCATTTCTGACCTTTGGTACATCGAACGCGAAATAGACAATACCGCGACCCTGCGTCAGCACATCGCTCAATTGGCTCGCGAAATAGCCAGCTCGGTCAAAGCCCCAGGTCAATTTATCGATATCGATGGTGGCGTCGGGTTCAGCTACCGACACCCCGAAGCGGAAGTCGAAATTACTGCCACAGCCCAACATACCTTGACGCTGCTCCAGTCTTTGAGCGGCTCGATGGCCATCGTACTGAAAATGATTCAGCAGCAACCCAAGCTTCAAATCGACGCGTTGGCTGACTTTGAGTTCGCAGCCGGACTGGGCCAGATCTTACTGGGCCAGCCTCACACAAAAGATCAGCCCCCTGAAAGTGAATGCCGTCTCAGCGACGGCGCTCTAGTGAAGCTGTTCCGCATTATTCGTCTCGCAAGACGTTTGATTGACCTGGAAATCCAGTCAGTCGCCAACAACGGTCCGAATTCAGCCAGTTAACACACGGACTCTACAAGGGGGAGTCGTCATGTCCAAGACACCAATAAATGAAGCAATCCTGTCACAGGTGCTTCATCACATGCGTAATGGCCAACTTCGGCGCTGCATCGAAATGGGCCTGGAGCCAGAGATATTGGCTCAGCTCCAACAACCTTCAGTACTGAGCTTGCTGCTTAACACTCCCGTGTCTTGGTGCAACGTCACCATTGATGGGGACATGGTAAAAAAACTACTGTCAGGCGCGCAGCGTTCTGATGAAGAAGTGCGCATGATTGAACGTGCGCTGCGACTTGGCGCGACCACTCAAATGCTGCAACAGTTCTTCGGGCTGTCTCCGCAGGATGTGGCCCTTCAACGCCTAATGATCGGCGTGACGGCACGTCGTGGCCGTTGGCGCGAATTCAGTGAGGAGATGGACGCTCAGCTTTGGTACCGATGGACGCACCTAATGCAAGAGCATCAGGTAGAGCTTGGCGACAGTCTCGCGTTGCTGGACATCGCCATGTTGGTCGCCGAGGAACTCAATGCTCCACAGGATACTAGCCCAGATGAGACCCACGAAAACCTCAGCCTGGCCATCATCTGGCATCGCATTCAGTCCTGGATAAAGGAAGGGCTTTACCCTCCTGCAAACCCTGGCCTTCCGAGAAGGCTACAGCTTGTGTCTTCTCAACGACTTGCACAGCCTGCAGCGACATCGGTGGAAGGTGACTCTGTATTATGAGGTTGTCTCGGCTTCCCTTGTCGACGCTTTTAGACTCGGCCTCGGGTCACCTTGAAGCTCATTTGCTTCAGAAAAAAGAGTCGGCGCCTCCGGGGATTGAAGGGTCTTCCCCCTACTCCGGAATTATTTTCAGCGGGAACCCACACGAAACGGTTCCTCGCCGATTGCTTTTGGATGATCGCTTAACCCCGCTTGAAAGAAACACCTGGCAGGTATTTCGCCTACTGATCAATGACGACGGCCTTACGGCGTTCCCTACCTATGACCAACTGCGGCCATATTTGGGTATGCAACCCGGTAGGCCTGCCTCGCGTGAAACTGTATCAAAAGCATTAGTGACCTTACGTCTCACCCGTTGGCTTAGCCTGGGGCGACGGGTGCGCAATGATCTGAGTGGACAAGTGCAAGGCAACGTCTACCTGCTTCACGACGAACCGGTCACACCGGCCGAAGCTATAGAGTTCGACAAGGACTACTTGCAGCTACTCGCGCAGTCAATGCAGCACCAGACCAAGGTGATTCGCGAAGTGGCAGAAATTGCCTGGAAGGAATTTGCAGCTGATCCTGATGTTGGCCAACGCTTACCTAGCAGGCTGGACATCATCGAATCCCGCATGAATAGCCAGGCCTGGACCAAAGCGCAGGCTCCAGTCGTTCTTAAAGCGACTGAGTTCGGAATCCGAACTCAGCAAAATATAGCTCTATCTCCACTGAGTTCGGATACCGAACTCAGTGAAAAAGGCGAAGAGCGAATCGCTTTGGAGCAGAGTTCGGATGCCGAACTCAGCCGTAAATCACTGAGTTCGGACTTAGTTCGGCATCCGAACTCATATAGTACGTATACAGATACACACAAAGATGTTTGTAAAAGCTCTGTACATGTACCGCCCACACCAAACGACATCGCTGCCGATTTGCTCGGTGCACTGCATCGACTACCGGTCGAGCAAAAACAGAACGCGGTCCTGGCGCTGCAAAAGGTTCCAGCAGAGTTGAAAACCGCGCTCATCAAACAATGGGTCCACCGCTGTGACTCGGGAGGGGTCCGAAACCCGCTTGGATACTTAATGACGCTCGTCGGCATGGCCGTTCGCGGCGATTTCAACAGCCAATGGAACCCTGACGACAAGGCAAAAGCGAGCCCCGAGCGTCAAGACGCTTCAGCCCCGCCAGAGGGCGCAGAGCAGCCGACGAAGACGCTAACGCAGACGCGTAGCCCTGAGTCGATACAAACCGCAAAACACACACTCAGCGGAATGCTGCATCTGCTGAAGCCTAATCGGGGTACACATCCATGATGTCAGGTGGACAACCAGAATATCGTGGTAACGCGGCCCAGAGCGAAGCGGTCGTGACCGGAATCTGTGCCAGCTACACAGCAAGTGTTGCGGCCCGCAACACCCTGACAGGAACCGAAATACGCCGCGGCCGCCACGCAAGTGACTCGGCCCAAATCACTTGCCCAGGATCCGGCATTCGTGCCAGCGACACGGCAAGTGTTGTGGCCCACAACACCCTGACAGCATCCGGCACCGGAGGTGGCCGCCATATAAGTGGTGCGGCCCGCACCACCTTGGCAGGATCCGGCATCCGTGCCGGCGACATGGCAAGTGTTGTGGCCCACAACACCCTGACAGCATCCGGCACCGGAGGTGGCCGCCATATAAGTGGTGCGGCCCGCACCACCTTGGCAGGATCCGGCATCCGTGCCGGCGACACGGCAAGTGTTGTGGCCCACAACACCCTGACAGCATCCGGCACCGGAGGTGGCAGCCATATAAGTGGTGCGGCCCGCACCACCTTGGCAGGATCCGGCATCCGTGCCGGCGACATGGCAAGTGTTGTGGCCCACAACACCCTGACAGCATCCGGCACCGGAGGTGGCAGCCATATAAGTGGTGCGGCCCGCACCACCTTGGCAGGATCCGGCATCCGTGCCGGCGACATGGCAAGTGTTGTGGCCCACAACACCCTGACAGCATCCGGCACCGGAGGTGGCCGCCACGCAGGGGATTCGGTCCGCACCGGCGAGTTTCAGCTCTTCCTATATAGAAGCCTCAACAAATCCCCTTCCATCGGGCTACGTATTTAATGCTGCGTCTCCTATAGCCAAATTGCAGCATGGGTACGTCAATCCTCTTCCCAAGGAAACACTGCACCATGGCTGATAACTTCCGGCTCAACATCGGTTCACTGCGCAGCGATGTGAAGCTCACCCTTCACACTCACCACGCCGCTCGTATATGGATGGGGCGCCCTAAAAATGACCTCAAAGCCGGCATCATTGGTCTGTCAGGGTTCTGCACTGTCGTCAATCGAATGTCTCGAGGCGCCCAACAGGATGATCCCTACTCTGACTGGTGGATGATCCTCCTCGAGGAAAAGATCAACGATTCCAAGGAAGCGTTAAAGACCATCGAAGATCGCCTGGACACAGCCATGGCCTCTCTTCCACCGGCCATCAGCATTAGCGAAAACCTCTCGATCCAGCCTGTCAGCCTCCCGCTGTACATCTCCAATCCCCTGGGATTTCAGGCTGTGTACCTGCTGACGAACTACGACGAAATTGTCAGACGCATTCTGTTGGCCCAGCACGTTGGCCTTGTCGGGCGCCACGATATGGAAACCTGGATCGACGAAGGCGCAGCGGTACTGCGGAGACTGTTTGGTCTGGCCCAGATCTATAAGTACTCAGGCGCTGCCCGCGACGACTTCGCTGCAAACAATGCCAAGGCTGAAGCAGCCCGCAAAATGTACGAGCGGTACGGTGAGCTGCCACAAGACATCCTGGAAGGCACCCGCCGTTCGAATTTCGCGCCACCGATCATCCGCGGTCAGCAGCAAACCGAGACGGATGATCATCTCGATGACCCCGTTGAGGGTTAAAGAGCATGGGCCAGATTCCCTCCAATGATGGGTCGCTGCAACAGACCGCCTTCCGGCCACTGCAACAGGAAGCCTTTCAGCGACTGCAACAGGCTGCCTCACTAAAGGGCCTTTTAAAGCCTTTTAAAGGTAAGGGGGAGCTGACCCAATTTGCCGATCTTTGCCGAGCTCAAGAATCGGACTTAAAAGCTCTTGCCCAGGAAGTGCTGAGCCAGGCCCGCCGATATCCATTCACCCTAGTTCCAGTGCGGTTGACTGAGCAGAACACCCAAGCCGGCACCCAGTTTTTGAGATGGCAGCAGGTGACAGATCGGCGGATGGGCGTAGGGGTTTGGGCAGAAATGATGGGCTCACCCAGAACACCGGAATCCATGCTGCAGGATCTTTACGTGATGGAGCTGCAGCGCATCACCTTGAATATGCAAATGAGTTTGCTGCACTCGATCACCAAACAGGCCGCCGAGTGCGCAGAAAAAATGGGCCAGGCAGAGGCCGTGTATACCGCTCGCCTGCAGCAGCTCAACAACCCAACGCAACACCAATAACCTCGGAGAATACTCATGGGCACGCCCGTACAAGGCTGGGAAGGCAATATCGGTTCTGCACCGGAATTCAAAGAATTCCCCAACGGCAATAAAGACCCACGTCGACTCATGCGAGCCAACGTTTACTTCGACAATTCGATTCCGGATGGCAAAGGCGGCTACGAAGATCGTGGCGGTTTTTGGGCGAATGTGGAGTGGTGGCACAAGGACGCCGAGCATTATTCGCAACTGTTCCAGAAAGGTATGCGAGTGCTGGTTTCCGGTCGCGCCGTTATGGACCGTTGGAAGAACGACGATGGCGAATTCGAAGCTTTGAAAATCCAGGCCAGCCGGGTCGGCATGCTGCCACACCGCGTGACCATGGTGAATCTGGCGCCTTCGCAAAACCAGAATTCGCAACAGTCCAACAGACCCGAATCGCGGCCGCAGCCAGCTCCAGGCCCGGATGAATATCCAGATACCGATCCACCGCAATTCTGAAAACAGGGGCTTAATTTTTCGGCCCATTCGTGTAGCTGTCGGTGTTGGGGGAAACAGCTCATCGTTTCCCCCGACCTCATTAGAGAACCACTACAAATTAGGACGTGCCGATGGATGAAGTTTTGAGGGACCCAACAGGGTACGTTGTCATTGGCGCAGAGCACCCAGCTTTAGGCCGTGTTTACTGGGCTTACTTTGATGAAAGCGAGGTGAATGCTCCGGACTACTACGGGCTCACCCTGGACATAAACCGAGCATCATGGGCTCCAGTTGGGTGGCGAACGGGAGAGTATCTGATGGGGGGCCGTGGAGAGACAGACCTTGATACCTGGCAAGCCCGCCGATTTATCAACACCTTGCTCGATGAATACCGCTTAGATACTGAATACCGCGTCGACTTTGACGACGACGACGAAATGACTGAACACTTATACGGCAAGCTGGAACAACTACGTGTTCAAAGCGGACAATCCACTCAGGACTTCATCGCGTGGATCAGAGTTGCGAACTGGACGGACGAGCCAGCTTCGAATTGACATCAAACCGCCAATTGGTTGGCAAAAAATCGCGCCATTCGTTAACTTTCAGGTTGAGTCACACTTCCATTCGGCTATCTCAAGCACAGAAGTTTAAAACTTCCGTTTTTGATGCAAAAAAATGCGCTATTCGTGATGTTACTGTCTGATAGATCTGTTCTTCGGGGACCGATAGCCAATGGCGCAATCTCGAACTTCTTTGAAACCAGCAGATAGGCGGCAATTCAATAACCCCCATACTGCCGTTCAAATAGCCGGTGCTGACGCCGCCCGAAAAGGGCTACGGGTGTATGACTGCCCTTACCACCATCCTGCGATGCGCGCGTCGTGGCTAAAGGGCTTTGCCCAGGAACAGCAGCTGACGCTGGACCTCTAGCCGCTAAAAGCCTCCCGTTGTGCATTGACCATTTCCCATTGAAGCCTTACCTGCCATGACGTGACAGTCCCGCTCTGCATAATTGAGAAGGGGCACACCGTGAAGCTATTGATCATCGAGGCACCTGGGAAGCTGAAAAAGCTTCAGCCAATGATGAAGAAACTGCGCCCAGGCGAACACTGGTTGGTTGTCGCCAGTGGTGGGCACATACGTGACTTGCCCGCCAGAGGGCAGGACGACAGCATGATCACCACAGGCGTCCGCAAAAATTACACACCGGTGTACGAGATCCTGGATAAGAGCGCCAAGGCCGTGCGGACCATCAAGGCCGCAGCTAAACAGGCCGATGAAATCTACCTCGCAACCGATCCGGATCGCGAAGGTGAAAGCATCAGCTGGCACATCCAGCAGGTACTGGCGGTCAAATCCTACAAACGCATCACCTTCAATGAAATCACCCTGAAGCGTGTCGCAGAGGCTCTAGCCAATCCTCGCCAAATCGATTTGAACAGAGTCGCGTCACAAGAATGCCGGCGTGTACTTGATCGTTTGGTGGGTTACCTGGTGACTCAGGAGCTACGCCGACTGATGGGCAAGCCCACCTCTGCAGGCCGCGTGCAATCGCCTGCCGTATACCTGGTGGTTTTGCGCGAGCGCGAGATCCGCAACTTTCAGGTAATCAACCACTTCGGTGTGCGTCTGAACTTTGTGGATATGAATCAGGGCACCACCTGGTATGCAGACTGGCAACCGGTACCGGATTTCGCGAGCAAAGACTTTCCTTACGTTCAAGATGCCAACCTGGCCCGACTCGTCGCCGGCACACGTAATGTCGTCGTCGAGTCCTGTGAAGACCGCAAGGCCGAGCGCCACCCACCCGCGCCCTTCATCTCTTCCACCCTTCAACAAGCAGCCAGCAACGCCTTGAAATGGGACCCGGACAAGACCATGCAAGTCGCCCAGCGATTGTATGAACAAGGCGTGATCACCTACCACAGGACGGATAATCCCAACGTACCAGACGAGGCCATGGAGGATATTAGAACCGTAGCTAGATCTATCGGATTGAAGACCGTCGACGAGCGACGTACATTCAAGGCCGCCGAAGGCGCGCAGGAAGGCCACCCCGCTATTACCCCGACGCATTGGGCTGATACAAAAGCTGGTGAGAACGACGAGGAACTCGCCCTGTACAAGTTGATTTGGGTCCGGGCGCTGGCCAGCCAGATCGAAGCGGCGGTATTCGACGTGCGTGCTGTAAAACTGCTCGCGGTTGGCCCAAATGGTAAGGCTTTGCGATTCAATGCAACTGGTGAAACCCTTTTTCATCCTGGGTGGCGGAAACTGCTCAAGGGCGATGACACAGACGATGAGGAAGATGGAGCAGCGAGCAACCCAGTTCCTGCACTCACACCAAAACAGATCATCTCTGTGCACAACGGAGAACTGCTGAAGAAGAAAACTCAGCCGCCATCCCGCTACACCAAGGCCAGTCTAATCAAAGAAATGGAGCGCCGCGGTATTGGTCGTCCCAGCACGTTCGCCTCGATCTTGAAGAACATCACCAGCAAAGGAATGATTGAGGAAAAAAGCCGCAAGCTGGTACCGGCGCCGCTGGGGGAGGAAACAATCGCGAAGCTGGAAGGGTTCTACAGTTTCGTGGAGCTCGATTTTACGAGGGAGCTGGAGCGGGATTTGGACAAAGTCGCCCAGGGCCAAGACACCTATGGAGCTGTCGTTGCGCGTCTGCATAGACGCCTGGAAGAGGAACTGTCTCAGCAACGTGGAATGCCGAGTGTGCCGATGGCGTCCGCTCCACGCCCAGCCACAGCAGGTGGCGCTTTCAACTGTCCCAAGTGCAATCAACCCCTCGCAAGGCGACAAAAAAAAGGGGGCGGTGGCTATGACTTTTGGGGTTGCACAGGCTTCAAATCGAATGGATGCAAGGTGAGTTTTCCAAACTTGAATGGCAAACCAGATCTCAATAAACCCAGAGGGGTGTGACTTCTGCCATTGCCGATATAAATCACCGACAACGCCGTTACGCATTAACCCTAGAAGCCCACCATTCCTATACCTGACAGTCCTCTGCGAAATTGCAGAGGAGGTCATGGGTGAGCGTACAGAAGAGACAATCGGTGGTGGGGCTGCGCATCTTAGCGCCGAAGCTGGAGAAGTTCTCACATCGGCAAATTGAAGTCGCCCAGACCTGGGCTTTACAATTTAACGTACCGCCCTCCCAGCTGACCTCCTTCATCGATACCTATCTGAGTTCCACTGTCCATACTCGTTGCTGGTGCGTAGCCCTGCCCTCTACAGATGATCAAACACGGCGGCTCCTGGCCAGAATCGGCGATCACCTCCAGTACTTCGATGGTCATCAGGTTAAGGCCTGCAAAATCTTCAGCAAGGACCGCGTGCATAAGAGAAAACCCACCGCAATGGTGGCCCAGCAGCTACTGCTCAGGTTTGAAAAACGCTGGTATGCAGACGTCCTACTGACCTCCTTCTGCAAGTCTGCTGGAGAGAGGGCGAAAGCCCTTTCGATTGAAGATCTAGGAAGCTTTAATCGCCGCGGCTTCGATTGGACGGCGAGCAACAATCGGTACTTCAATCCCCGCACCCGATTTTACCTGAAGCAGATTGGCAGCACGCTGAAGCAGTTTTGCCAGTGTCTGGACCAAGAGCTTTTATTCGCCATTCGTTCAGCGCAATGTCCCTCACCCAAGCTCTATAACTGGCTGGCTCAAGGTGACCGAAAACGCCGCCTTCAGGCCCTAAAAGCCCAGCCAGTACTGATTCCACTTCTGGTACTAGCAGATCAATGGCCGTGGCCGTGGGATGGGCAGCAGCAGGTATACATGAACTGCCCATGGGATGAACTTCAGGCGTGGCGCCCATACTGGAGTGAGGACCGTTATTTGATTTCCGCTGAAGAGTGCCTGGTAGGTCGCATAGCCGACGCGGGCCTCCCCCTTTCCGACACACTGGCTTGGCTGCTACAGGCGCCGCGCGCTGCAGTGCGCTACCTGGGTCAACAGCGGGTATTCGATACCGGCAGTGCATTGACCCGTATCAGCCGCGAGGGGCCACAAGGACCCTGGCATCGACTGCTGCTGGGAGCCTCACTGGGCAATCGCCGTCCTCTTAAAAAAGCGCACTGGATCACTCTCTTCGCGCTGCTGGATAAAATCCCGTATCAACTGCTGGATCAAACGCAGGACTGGAACAGGCTGCTGTCAGGGTGTCCAACTGATTGGTCGGACGACAATTGGTCCAAAATCGCCGACGACTTTCGAGACCTGAACGAGCTCTTTAACAACGTTGATGAGAGCGACGGACCAGCTTCTGGTGAAGCACTGCAGAAACTCAAAAGCTTCATTGCTACTGCTTCCTATCACCAGATCGCCAGCTTGGTGAATGGCTTTCACCTCGCGTTGATAGACATCCGTGAGGCTTTAGATGCAGTAGATCCACAAACAAGAACAGACTCTTTAACGCCCTGGAAGCCGCTGCTTTATTCAACCAGCACACCCCTCGTGAGTCCAAATGGGCTGCAAATTATCGAACTGAAGTGCCCCGCCGATCTTGATGCGGAACATCGAGCGCTGGGCCATTGCATTGATGGTTACGACTACAGTGCTTATCGGGGCATCTGCCGTCTTTTTTCGGTTCGCGAAAACGGGAAATCGTTGGCCTCTGCAGAAATCCAAATGGATGAAAGTGCCTGGGGCGAAACGTTAGCAAAATTGACTCCCAAACACCTGGTGACGATACAACTGAGAGGGCTCCGCAATCGCACACCTAAGTCGGGCTCCAGGGTTGACCGGGCCTATCAATGGTTTTGGGCAAAGATCAAATCGGGTGAGCTCGCCATTAACCTGGAATGGCCCGACCAAACACTATCCATGTCGCGCTATACAAATCGAAACCGGAAAAAAATGCATGCCCAGGCCTGTGCGGAATGGATCAACCAACGATTGAGCAGGACATGAGTCGTCCACGTCTGATGAACCGCCGGCAGGACCTGGTCGAAAAAGTCATTTTTGACGGCTATGACTTCGGGGTCTTAATGCAATACGTTGAGGGTGCGAACCGGCTGTTTCTCGAACGTAATGGTTTCTATATTCGGCGTGCCGAGCATCCTCAACATCGCTATTGGCGATTACCAAAAGGCAAGTTGCTGGATGACCTGGATGTGCTCTTCCACCGTTTGATGGAGTTGTCCGAGGACCGTTTCAATGAAAGTTGGGAGACGTTTTCACATAAAATCACAGCCGCACAAAACGACCCAGATCGGCAGGCATTCACGTGGGGGCTGACCTTTCGGATAGCTCCACTCGTTCAGGGCGGGATCCTGCTGTCAGGTGACTACCATCCTGGCGCGGTCGCCGTTTCAAGGCGCATGCACGGCGTGTTTCTCGGGCATTCCAAGTCCTGGCGCATTGACGCTGGTGCGGAAGTGGTGCGAAGCAACTTGATCCTGGAGCTTGGATTGTCGGAGGATCAGTTCGAAATCCTCGACACCGTGCAAGAGCTGCTGACCGACGGATCCGTTGTTCCAGCTGATGAAATCACCCGCATCAGTCTTGGTGGACCGCCACAAGAGCGCGCAGCAAAAGCGGCTGACGATAGCACCTCAACCGATGTGTATTTAGCCGCGGTGCCCTCAATCGAGCGCACCGGGTCCACTACCGAACAGATTAACCAGGCATTGGCTGGTTATTCTTTACTGGACCATCAACCGGCAGGCATCCGGCACTTGCTACAGCGCACAAGCGCCTTGCTTGCGGATGACATGGGGCTTGGTAAAACTCGCCAAGCAATCATTGCCGCTGCAATCCGAGCAGCTAATAGACCCATCTTGGTTATCACCCTGTCGACGTTGATCATCAACTGGCAACGCGAAATCCAGATGGTGTATCCCAAGGCCACTATCGGCCAACAGGTCTTTGATCCCTCTTCGCAATGGATTATCACCAACTACGAACGCCTTGGCGATTTTGTTCTGCATGCAGGACACTTTGAAGTGATGATCATCGACGAGGCGCACCGCCTGAAAGAGCCGACCGCCGCGTGGACACGTCACGGCTTCGACATTGCCGCCAAGATACCCAACCGTTACCTGCTGACGGGTACGCCAGTCCTCAACCGAGAATCTGAGCTGCACACGCTGCTACGGCTATCCGGCCACCCCGTTGGGAAACTGCCCTTGAAAGAATTCTGCGAACAGTTCGCCGGCAGTCAGGATTTCCGCATGAATCTGCGGGGCGCAATCGGCGATTGGATGCTCCGTCGACGCAAGGATGTCTTGCCCGGTCTCAAGGGCAAACAGCGCCAAACTTTACCCATCGAACTCACTGCTGAAGAGCGCAAGCAATACGATCAAATTCGGCTCGAAGACAGGCCTAGCCTCGCCAGGTTGGGATCACTGCGTCAGTTGCTTGAGCAGGTAAAGATTCGTGTCGTAATGGATCTGCTGTGCGAACTGGACGCGGAGGACAAAGTAATCTTGTTCTGTGAGTTCAAGGATACGGTAGGAACACTTCGCACTCGGTGCAAGCAAGCTGAGTACGGGTGCGTCACGGTTGTCGGCAGTGACTCTGTAGGCAAACGGCAGAAGGCGATCGATCAATTCCAAAGTGATCCAGAAACCCGCGTCTTTGCCGCCACTACCTCCGCTGCCGGCACCGGCAACAACCTCACTGCGGCCAACTATGTGATGTTCCTGGGCCTCCCCTGGACGCCTGGACTGCAGGACCAGGCTGAGGACAGGGCCTACCGCAATGGGCAATTGCGCATGGTCGTGGTGAAAATCCCGCTGGTGGAAAACACAATCGACCAGATGCTTTGGCAAATGCTGCAGGATAAGCGTCAGTTGGCAAGTGACCTCATTGAGCCCGACGCGGCCGGCAACGCGAGACAAGCATTGGCGACCAATTTGTAGATCTGCGGTATATCACTGCTTCTTAGTGGCTGAGACCTTGTAAACGTACTTGGAACCATTACTTTTGTTTTCTGGAATCTAATAGGCCTCCCCATCGGCAACAATAGTTTCGTTCGATATCTGCAAACTTCCGAAAGTGGCAAATCTATTTCGATTTTACCCACTTTGCTCGTATTCATTTCGAGGAGTCGAACATAATTGACTTTGTTACGTATTAGAATCTTCCCATCGCTCATAATGGCCGTCGAGACCCATTCAGAAGAGACTGATCTCACTGAAAGGCACGGACAGTTTTGGCGGACTCGTTGAATCCAGCGCGATACGCCAATATCCAACATCATGCCAAGCGCCATGCTTGAATCCTACTTCTGGATACGTACCGATGTGAGCGAAGCCTAGTGCTTCATGCAGCCCCACGCTGCCATCGTTTGGCAGCGCGATCCCGGCAAAGGCTGCGTGAAACCCTTGCCTTTTCAATGTCGGCAGCAACACGCCATACAGTGCCCGGCCGACCCCGCTACGGTGCGCTTCTGGCGATATATAAACGGTGACGTCGACCGACCAGCGATAGGCCTCACGAGCCCGGTGCTGACTGGCATATGCATAGCCGATGAGCTGGCCGTCTCGCTCCGCTACCAGATACGGGTAAGTCGGCAAAGTCGACCCAATCCGCTTGGCCATCTCTTCGACTGTGGGCGGCTCAAGCTCAAACGAAATCGCCGTATGCTCAACCATCGGTGCGTAAATTGCCTGGATGGCTTGAGCGTCCGAAATCTGCGCAATCCTTACTGTGGTGTTGCTCATCCTCTATCCCCTTGGTCGCTCAAATCGATCTTTGATTGACTCGTTTCGAGAGTGCTTCGGCGCTTTCCTTGCGCTCCGAATAGCGGTCTACCAAATACGTTTCCCGGCCCCGAACCATCAGCGTGAACTTCATCAGTTCCTCCATCACGTCCACAACACGGTCGTAGTAGGCGGATGGCTTCATACGCCCTGCGTCGTCGAACTCCAGAAAGGCTTTGGGTACTGACGACTGGTTTGGGATGGTGATCATCCGCATCCAGCGCCCGAGGATCCTAAGCTGGTTTACCGTGTTGAAGGACTGTGATCCACCGCAGACCTGCATGACGGCCAACGTCTTGCCCTGGCTGGGGCGGACAGCGCCCAACGTGAGAGGTATCCAGTCTATTTGGGCTTTGAATACAGCAGACATTGCACCGTGACGCTCTGGCGAACACCACACCTGTCCCTCTGACCACAGAACCAGATCCCGCAGCTCTTTAACCTTTGGATGGTCTTCCGGAGCGTCATCAGGGAGAGGCAGACCCGAGGGATCAAAGATGACGGTCTCGGCTCCCATTAGGGTCAGGATGCGCGCGGCCTCTTGGGTCAGCAGCCTGCTGAAAGAGCGCTCACGGGTTGAGCCATACAGCAACAAGATGCGTGGTTTGTGAGTCGGTTGCTCGTTGCCTTGCAGGCGATCCAGTGTGACGAAGTCGATTAGCGACTGATCCAGATTAGGTAGATCCAGGCTGCTTTCCGAGGAAAATTCGTCCATTACAGTTCACCTATTTGATCTAGCTCGCGCTTCAGTTCCTGCGGTGTGAGCGCCGAATGATCCAAGCTGAAGAATGCCTCGAAACGCTTTTTAATCTGGACGACGGTCGCGTCAAATGCGGCTTGGATGTCGCTGTCTGTGCCTTCTACATCGGAAGGGTCGGCGAGGCCCCAGTGGCTTTTGACAGCAGGCCCGAAATAGACCGGGCAGGGTTCGCCTCCAGCCTTATCACACACGGTGATCACCACATCCGGTGGTGAGTCCGAAAACACCTCTGAGCCTTTGCTGTAGAGATCTGTGGTGTCGATACCAAGCGCTTGCAACGTACTCACGGCGCGTGGATTCAGTTGTCCGCTTGGGAAGCTGCCCGAACTGACGGCGTTAAAACCGCTCGGGGCCAGGTGGTTGAACAACCCCTCCGAGAGAACGCTCCGGCAGCTGTTTGCCGTACACATAAATAGCACTTTCATGGGTTTCTCCTAGACAGGGATGCTCAGCCGCGACGCCAGTGCCACCAGCGTTACCAGCAAGATAGGGAGGGTGAGGATGCTGCCGACTTTGAAGTAGTAACCCCAGGTGATGCGGATATTTTTCTGCGCTAGCACATGCAGCCACAGCAACGTGGCCAGGCTTCCGATGGGCGTGATCTTGGGGCCAAGATCGCAACCGATGACGTTGGCGTAGATCATGGCCTCACGTACCAGTCCTGTAGCGTCGCTGCCCTGAATGGACAGAGCGCCGATAAGCACACTCGGCATGTTGTTCATGATCGAGGACAACAGCGCAGCGGTGATACCGGTGCCCAAGGTAGCGGCCCATAGGCCATGCTCGGCAAATATGTTCAGCAGCCCCGAGAGCGAGTCGGTTAGGCCAGCATTACGCAGGCCATAGACCACCAGATACATGCCCAGCGAAAACACGACAATTTGCCAGGGCGCGTCCTTGATGACCCTTCTCGTGGAGATGATTTGGCCTTTACCTGCGATGACCAGCAGGATCATTGCACACGCAGCAGCAACAGCGCTGATGGGGATACCTAACGGCTCCAGTGCGAACAGACCAACCAGCAGCAGGCCAAGTACCCACCAGCCAGCAATGAAGGTCGCCCGATCTCGAATCACCGACTCCGGGGCCTCAAGCTGATCCGCGTCGTACTGGGCGGGAATGTCCTTGCGATAGAACATCCAGAGCATGAACAGTGTCGCGGCCACGGCCACTAGGTTCACTGGCCACATGACAGAAGCGTATTCACCGAAACCCACGCCAAAAAAGTCTGCCGAAACGATGTTCACCAGGTTGGACACCACCATCGGCAGACTGGCGGTATCAGCGATGAAGCCTGCGGCCATCACGAATGCCAAGGTGGATGCCGGGCTGAAGCGAAGCGCCGTCAGCATCGCGATGACGATTGGGGTCAGAATCAGTGCGGCTCCATCATTGGCGAACAGTGCCGAAACGGCTGCACCGAGCAGGATCATCAGCGCAAACAGACGTCCGCCTTTGCCCCGACCCCAGCGAGCGACATGAAGCGCCGCCCATTTGAAGAATCCCGCTTCATCGAGCAACAAACTGATGATGATCACAGCAATGAAGGTCGCGGTAGCGTTCCAGACGATGTGCCACACAACCGGCACATCCCCTAGACTTACGGCGCCAGTCAGTAGTGCCAGAACGGCACCCGCTGCCGCGCTCCAGCCGACACCTAACCCCTTGGGTTGCCAGATAACAAAGACGAGCGTAACTACGAAAATCGATGCTGCGATGAGCATGAGTATGTTCCAGATCAGGATGTCAGCAGCAGGAGGCTTGGCGCACGGGTCTGTCTTCCATGGAAGCCAGCCGTCCTTGATGGTCGTTAACCCAGGACTGGTGTGCCTGCGTAGTGACGTTCAGAACATCCAGTGCCCACTGTTCAAGCTCGGGATGCAGCCGGTAGTAAACCCACTGACCCTGCCTCCGATCTGCGAGTAACCCGCAAGCACGCAGTTGGGCAAGATGCCTGGAGACCTTCGACTGGTTATCGTCCAGTGCCCAGATTAACTCGCACACGCACAACTCACCCTCAGCCGAAAGCATGAGCATGATCCGGGCGCGAGTTTCATCACCCAAGCACTTGAAGAATGTGTGTGGTGTAAGGCTCATAAGCAATCGCTCTGCATATGTGGATAATCGAATATGCAGATTTAACCACGTTCAGCCTGCTTGCACAAATGCCTGTGGCGGGAGTTAACGATGGGGATCAATGCTCACCGGTCGACCACAGGGTAACGACCAGGAGGGATTAACAATCGCCTCAGCACGCGGACGGAGATTTGATGTTCGAATGGATGTTCGCTGAACGCGATTTTGGATTCATTACTCTAGGCGTAATGGCAGGATAGCTGGTCAGGTCGAATGCAATTGAGTGGTCAGCGTGAATGCAAATGAATGCTCAGCGTGAATGGAAATGGGTGATCAGATACTAGGTAATTTTCCACCTCGGTCGCATCATCTTTGTATAGCCTATAAATACCTATAGACGTAGTTTTCTATTTCCTACTGCGCAGCTGGTACCAGCCTGTCACCGTTCCCCTATCATTACAGGGGGCCTCTCGGCACATGATCAGGCACGTCACCACGCTCTCGCTTCTAGCGTTAATCGCCAGTTGCACGACCCAAACGGCGCAGACACCCAAGCCCGCTTTCGACAGCAGTCGCAATCCGGACATGTTGACGCCAGACCTCTATCCTGGCGGCGCCGTTCCTGAAAAAGAACCAGTAGTGCGCTATGGCCGCTACACCCTCGTCAGCACGCTGCCAGATTCTGGCCAACGTGACCTGATGGCTCAGATTATCGACATCAGCATTCCAGCCAACATGCACCCAAATGTGCATGAGGCCATGCAGTACGTGGTGGACCGTTCAGGTTATACGCTTTGCTCGGCAGACTCTGGCCACGTCAACATCCTTTACACCCGACCACTCCCAGCAGCCCAATATAAACTTGGCCCTATGACCCTGCGTAACACCCTGCAGGTGCTCGCAGGTCCGGCCTGGCAGGTGAAGGTCGACGAGGTCAACCGTCAGGTGTGCTACGTCCTGCGCCCTGGCTACCAGCTCCCGGACTCTCCACGTCCTGCATCAACTCAGATTGCTCAACTCAACACATCGACAGCTGCACAGCCTATCGCAGCGAAGAGCAATAACAATGATGCGGGCAGCCAAGTAGTAGTCGCCGCCGTTCCCCAAACAGCGCCTTTCACAACAACGGCATCAGCCGCTACCCCTGTGGCGAACGCTGCACCAGCCAAAACCGTGGCCCCTCCTACGGTGATTACCAAGGATGGCTCTACAAAACAAACGTCTGCCTTGCCGACTCAGAGTCCGGCCTCGACTTCGTCCAGCAACCCAGATGCCAAGGCCGCTTCAACTCCGAAACTGGTCACCGCGCCGGCCGCAGTTTCTGCAGCGCCAAAGCCGGTTGCGACGGACATTGCAGCGCCGAAGCCGCTGGCCCAGACATGGACGGCTTCAACTGGCTCAACCCTTCGTCAAACCGTCGAAGGCTGGGCTGAAAAAGCGGGCTGGAAACTGATGTGGCAGGTCGATGATTTGGATTACTCAATTGACGCTCCACTTCGATTTGAGGGCAGTTTCCAAGAAGCCATTGGGTCGATTTTCCCACTCTACGACTCGGCTCCACGGTCCTTTCTGGTCGATGTGGTCGACAGTAACTCCTCACAGCGGCTGATTTTTATTACAGAGAGGAACAAATGATGACTGCTCGTCTCTGGATCAAAAGCACAGCCTTGTCACTTATCGTCGCACTGGTGAGTTCCTGTTCGCTGCAGCGTGTGAATGAATCGGCCAGCCGAGCTGAAAATGACGCTGCGACAGCCTCTCAATACAGCCGATTTCTGAGAAATCAGCAGCAAGAGTCCGCGCGCGCTACGGTGGTGTTCAGCGACAAACCATGGGTATCCAAAAAACCGCTGGTCGCCAAGCGTGGTTTACCGCTGACCATGGATTGCGACATCACCTATCGCCCCTCATATAACGTTGGGATCGCTGAGATCGCGCAGTACATCACTAGTGAATGTGGTGTACCGGTCATCGTAGCCCCTGACGCAATCGACCCAAGTGTCCTTTCCAGTTCGACGCAGGGCAACTCAGGACCTGCAGTTCCACCTGGTTTGGGCTCTGCCGACAACCTGACCAACTTCATGCCCGCCGGCGTCATCGGCAATGTTCCGAGCAACGCCCGCTCAATGAATTCGATTGGGCTGACTGCGCCCAACACATTCCCCATTAAGTACAGCGGCAAGCTGTCAGGGTTGTTGAATCAAGCGACCTCCCAGTTAGGCTTAGCGTGGAATTATTCCTCCGATGATCGAAGCGTGCATGTCACTTACTTCGACACCAAGACGTTCGACGTCTGGGCATTTGGTGATGACCAGGTCATTGAAAGCACAGTGAAGTCGGGCTTGCTGACTGCTACAGGCAGCGGGAGCAGTTCCGGTGGTGGTGGCGGCGGATCTTCGTCGACAGGTGCATCGGGTGAATCAGGCAGCAACCAGAGCACCACCGTTACCATCAAGACCTCGCTGATCGGAGACATTGAAAAAAACGTCAAGGCGATGCTGAGCCAACAGCCCCAAGGTCGGATGTTCCTCTCGCGTTCCACTGGCACCCTGACGGTAAGTGATCGACCAGAAGTACTCTCAAACGTTGCTAAATACCTGAATTCGATCAACAGCAGTATCACCCGTCAGGTGTTGTTCAACGTCAAAGTTTTCGAGGTAACTCTCACCGACACAGACCAGACCGGCCTGGACTGGACGGCTGTCTATACGTCCTTGAGCAACAAATGGGGCTTTTCGCTGAAGAATGCCACCACCGGCATAAGCACGGGCGCGGTGTCGGGCTCGTTGAGTATTTTGGACACGTCGAAGTCTCCTTGGGCTGGCTCCAACTTAATCATCAAAGCACTTTCCGAACAGGGCCGAATCTCGAACGTTCGCTCGCCGTCGGTCACCACGCTGAATCTGCAGCCGGCACCCATCCAGATCGGCAACGTAAAGAGCTATGTCGCATCAAGCTCGACAACCACCACGGCTTCCGTTGGATCGTCTACTTCGCTCACCCCCGCGACTATCACCAGCGGCTTCAACATGATGTTGCTCCCTCGAATCATCGACCAGGACAACATGTTGCTGATGATCACCCTGAGCATGAGTAGCAAACCGACCTTCACCACTTTTACGAGCAACGGCTCCAGTGTCCAGACAGCGGATTACGACACCAAGAACCTGTCGCCCAAGGTCAAATTGCGCAGCGGTCAAACCCTCGTACTGACTGGTTTTGAGGAGAACAGCGAAAACGCAACCAAGTCTGGCGTAGGTGATCCTGGATTCTTCGGTTTGGGCGGCAGCCGTATCCGCACCACAGGGCACAGCGTACTCGTAGTGCTGATTACTCCTGTTGTTGATAGCGAAACAGGCAGCCCCAGCGCGGTGATTTCACCTGCTGCCAACGAGCCTTGGGGCTCTTGCCATACCCCACTGCTGCATTGCACAGGTTCCAAGGGGTAAGCCATGGTTGCGGAAACCTCAAAAAATGCACGCTCTGCTCGAGTCCAGGTACTCCAGTATCGTGGAAAATCATTTGTCACCGGTCTGCGCTGGCATCCGCTGGGCAGTGTCACCGGGCACATGAAGGAAGCGCGCCAGTACGGTCGTGAGCACCACCTCGACATTGTCGCCATTAGAAGAACACCAGCCATTATTCAGGCAGGTTTTGTAGCGCGCAGCGAGGAGGTCACCAAAGGGATGTACTCGCTCGCGGCCACCCTGGCTGGACAGCTGGGGGACTCATGGATCGCGGCCTGGAAAACTGAGAGCGAGATTGACCAATATGCCCTCGTTGCTGTGTATCAAGGTGGCGTGATCTCTGGCTGCGACATGATCGGCACTGGTGCTGAGGTCCGCCGCCGAGTCGCGCAACAACGCAGTCGTGGGATCAACTTCGACAACGAGTACCTGCCCCCAGAGTTCGATATGGGCGGTCAACCACTGGACGTGGCAGAGCTACTTCAGCCGTCGCATCTAAAACGCGAGTACCGGCTACGGCCACTCGTCTTTGGGCTATCCAAACCAGAACTTGTGCAGCTGGCGGTTCTTGGCGCGCTGATCGCTGCCGGCATCATCGGGTGGGCTCAATGGCAGAGCCATCAGGACCAAATAGCCAAAGAGGCGGCTTTCCAGGCTGAACAGCAACGCCTGGCAGAGTTGGCCAGACTGCAAAAAGAATCCGGTATGGAACAGACGCCCCAAGCGCTTGAACACCCTTGGGCCAAACGTCCATCTGTTGCAGATTTCCTGGAGGGTTGCAGCAACGTCATTTATCAGTTGCCTCTGTCCATTCAGGGATGGCAGTTCACGAGTGCCGTCTGCGACGGCGCACAGGTTTTGTCCTCCTATAAGCGCTCGGGCAATAGCACGGCCGACAAACTGATACAGGCGACGCAGGGCCACTTTTCTGATCGGCCGGCCTTCTTTGACGAGGGCAACTCGGCCACGTTGAAATTCGACATCTCTCTACCCGCAGCCGGTGATGAGCCTCTAAAAGACGCCATCGTGATGTTGGCGAACCTGTCGTCTTGGCTGCACAGCTTCACTCAAACCCCAGTGCTGAAAGAAGTGCCGGTCGTTGTGCCCATTCAACCAGCGATACCGGGCCAACCTGCGCCACCGCCGCCCCCACCGCCTCAATGGAAGCAATTCGAGCTGAGCTATGCCACTGGCATTACGCCGCTGGACTCATTATCCGGCGCACCCAGTCAGGGCTTACGGCTGCGCGAAATCACAACCAAATATGAGACCGGCCACCTTGTCTGGTCAGTAATAGGTGACCTATATGCGAAATAAAGCGCTGTGCTTTTTGTGCTCCATCCTTGCGTTAGGGGCACCATCGAGCTGGGCAGATGAGAACACCCTATCTGGGGTGAACGTCGGCGAGCTGGCCCAGATTCAAAGCCAGACGATCTTGTTGAATGCCAAAGCCGAGAAGGCCAAGGCCGAAAGATCGATCAAGGGCGAAGACCAAAGTGCGACGACGCAGCCGTCAACTGTGTTTTTTTCTCAAGGAAACCTCACACAGCCGGCTGCAGCCTCGGCGCACAGCAGTGATACACAGTCTGACTTGCCTGTCGTGAAAGCGGTATTCGGCTCAGCAAAACGGCTGCGTGCGACTCTGCTCTACAGCAGCGGATTTGAAGTAGACGCAGATGCCTCATCTCGGGAGTTACCCGGTGGCTATCGCATGGCCATCCTCTCCGTCGAAAACGTGACCCTCGAGCGTGGCGGTAAGCGCTACCCCCTCGGCTTTTCCAGTACGCCCCCGGCCAGCTTGAGCAACGTTAACAATTCAGCCCCCAGCATTACCCCATCAGCACCTATGCCGCCTGGGCTGATCCCTGGCCAACGTTGATTGAGAAGTTCGATGACGATCCTGACTGAAAAACCAGATGTCATAGAGCCTGACAGTGATGAGTCTGCTGCAGTCCTACTGACGTCGCACCAAACACTGCTGACGGCCCCTGGTGGACCGTTTGAGCTGAAACCCGAGCTGCGTCAACTATGTGCGTTGACCAGCGATGGGATTTTGTATGTGTCAGCCCAACACCAAACGGATGCCTATGTCATGGCATTCGAGGACCAGCTGGAACACGAAAATCACCACTTTGAGGTCAAGGTCTGCTCGATGAGCACAATCAAGGCACTCTACCGCGCCAATGATGATGCAAATGGTAAAGCACTATCGGCGACTGAGACGAAGCGCCAGGCCCAGGTGGTGCAGCTTTTAGGAGAAGCCCACCGGCGCAATGCCAGCGACGTCCACTTTGTCGTAGGTCACGATATCACTCGAATCTTCTTTCGCATCCACGGGCTCTTGTGGGAGGCAGAGCAGCACCAGAGCCAGGTGGGCATGGAGCTCTGCTCGTCCCTCTACAACAGCATGTGCGATGTCGCGAAAGACCACTACCAGCCGCAGGTGAGCCAGGACGCCAGGGTAAAACGCGCCTATGTCGACCAACTCGGTTTGTTCGGTGCCCGAGTCGCCACTCGGCCGCTCGTAGATGGCCCTCTGATGGTTTTGCGTCTGCTGTATGACGACAAAACCAAAATGACGCTTAGTGATCTCGGTTTCCTGACGCAGCAAATTGATGCATTCAGCCGCATCCGCAGCTTGCCTTATGGGGTGAACCTGATCACTGGACCCACCGGTTCCGGCAAATCGAAGTCGCTGCAGGTAAACCTGAACCTCTTGCACGAAGAGTGCGGTGGAACAAAACACATTCTGACGATGGAAGATCCACCTGAATATCCACTTCTCGCCAATCAGTCACCGCTGGGCGCCGGTGAAACCTGGAATGACGGTATCACCAATTCCATGCGACTCGACCCTGACATTCTCATGTATGGGGAGATCCGGGACCTTGCATCAGCACAAGCGGCTTTCCGCGGCGGTATGACTGGTCACCTGGTGCTGACGACACTGCACACCAACAACGCTGTAGCAGCTCTTCAACGACTGATCGACATGGGTGTAGACCGACACCTGGTTACTGATCCTGCACTGATGACAAGCGTGGTCAATCAATCCCTTTTGCCCGTGCTGTGTTCCCACTGCCGCGTCCCCGCACGCGAGCATCTCGGGCAGCTCAACAGTGCGCTGGTGCAGCGCTTGCGCGATTTGGAAGCGATTGATGAGACCTACCTCAAAGGACCGGGATGCCCGCATTGCAAAGGCTTGGGCATCACCGGTCGCACGGTGGTTGCGGAAACTTTGCTCACCGACCTTGAGTTCATGCGCGTTTTCAATGGGCAGGGTGCAAGTGCGGCACGTCGCCACTGGGTCAAGGAAATGGGCGGTATTACCAAGACCGCACACACGATCATCAAACTGAAACAAGGATTAGTAGACCCCCGCCACGCCGAAATGACGGTGGGGCCGTTGGACTTTGACCGGCAAATCCTGGAGCTCGCTCATGCTGAGTGACGTCAGAGCGATGCTGAATCGTTGGGCAGAGACCTTCTATGCCAAGCAGTTTGGCAAAAACGAAAGAATCCAGTTCTACGAGAGCCTGATGGGCATCCTTGAGGATGGTGTGTCGCTTGAGGACGCACTGCACACGGTGGCCAGAGCATTCAGCGATAACGGGCAGAAGCTCCATCCAGTGTCCCTTGCCTGCAGGGATATCGCGCAATCGGTAAAAGGTGGGAAATCGCTGAGCATTTCCTGCGAAGGCTGGGTTCCCTATGACGAGAACTCTTTGATCGCTTCCGGGGAAGACACCGGCAACCTGGTGCAGGCATTTCGGGACTGCGTGAGGATCATCGAAGTACGTCAGCGGATCAGCAAACTCGTAGCGTCCGCCACCGTTTTCCCCTCCGTGGTGTGGAGCGTCATGGCGGCGTTGCTGTATGTGATTGCAGTGTGGATGGTGCCCTCCATGACACGACGCTCCAACCCCGAGGCGTGGACCGGCGTGCCGGCCTTCCTCTATGCCCTATCGAATTTCGTGACCCACTACGGGCTAGTGACGCTGATAGCTGTAATCGTCTTCATCCTCATATCGATCATCACTCTACCCGTGTTTTGCGGCCTTCAGATTACGGCCGCCAGCCCTTCGTGGAAGCTGCAGTTGAACAAGCTGCTCCAGGTCCTGCGAGTCCGAGCAGAGAGGCTCCCGCCTTGGTCAGTCTACAAGGCGCTCCACGGATCGATCTTTCTGCTCAACATGGCTGTGATGCTGCGCTCCGGCATCAACCAACTAGATGCGCTGACCTCTCTTCAACGCAATGCCTCTCCATGGTTGAAAGAGCGCCTGAGCGCCATTCATTACGGAGTGAGCGCCGGCAAAAACTTCGGTACCGCATTGAAGCTTGCGGGTCATCAATTCCCAGACCCCATGGCGATGCATTTTCTGGAAGTGCTCGCCACCCGCAAAGGCTTCGCTGAGTCGATGGAACGGTTTTCCAACCGGTGGCTGGAGCAAACGCTTCAGCGCGTCGAAGCCATCGCCAAATCTCTTATCGGCATGTCCTCCATGGCCATGGGGGTCATGATGATTCTGGTAGTGATCGGGATCTTCCAGTTGGCCGGCAATGTGACTGCAACGCTTTAAATCAAACCTAAATGAGGTACTGGAAATGCCAACAAACACTCCAAACAACCAACGCGGATTTCTCTCCCTAGACGGGATGTTCTGGTTGATGCTGATCGCGGTGGCACTTGGTTTCATCGTGTTCATGGGCTACAGAACGTTCGGCAGCTCGGACGTCACTATTGAACAGAGCAATCTCGGCACGTTGCTGAGCAATACCAAACGACTGAAAAGCACCACGGGTTACGCCACGGCAGGCACCAACTTAGCGCCTTCTTTGATCAACCTCGAGGCAACTGGCGGCATGAGCATCAACGGTAATGCCCTGTCCAACCGCTGGAACGGCGCAGTGACCGTGATGAGCAACGGCATGACCTTCACCATCACAGAATCCAACCTTCCGAAAAATGCCTGCATCACCCTTGCCTCGAACATGGCCAAGGACAAACAGACAACTACGGCGATCAACGGCGGCACTGCAATTGCCGGCGAAATCACTGCGGTGGCAGCTGCGACCAGCTGCTCCTCGGACGCCAATACCATCGCTTGGACTTCGTACTAAGGAATTCAGTGTGAGCGTGATCTCTGATGCTGAATTCGTCGACCTGTACCTCGGCGATGGATTTGCCGACGCCAAAGGTCTCCCTGGGCAGGCACGAAGGGTTGAAGCGCCCGCCGAATGGCGGGCAGACCTTGAGCGCTTACGGGCGCAGTGCGAGGAAAAGCACAAGGCAACCCAGGATCCAGAGTTCGCCCTAATTGAAGATGGCGTCGTCCTTCGTGTAACCCAGTTGCTGGATTTGAATGGCAAACCTGTGTGTGTCGTAAGCAAATCCTCAGTCCAGATCCGTCCATTGGACATGCTGGGTCTGCCCGACTATCTGCAGGACGCGCTGATGAGTGACACGGTTCGCGGCCTGATATTCATTTGTGGGGAAATGGGCACAGGGAAAACCTCCAGTGCTGCATCACTGGTGAAAGCTCGCCTTGAGGCCTGGGGAGGCATTTGTGTGGCTGTCGAGGATCCTCCAGAACCGTTTTTGAATGGTCGGCATGGCAGTGGGCGCTGCATTCAAGTTCCGGTCTCTCGCCGGATGGGGGGATACGAGGAAGCGTTGATTCTAGCGCTGCGCACAAGAGCCGATTTCCTGTTCGTGGGAGAAATTCGCGACAGCTCGACAGCAGCACAAGTAATTCAAGCCTCGATCAATGGCCATCTCATCATCAGCACAGGCCATGCAGGCAGCGTTACTCAAGGCATTGAGCGTATATCAGCCCTGGCTCAGCCGTTACTCAATAACGCCCGAGAGCTGCTCTCCAAGGGGCTAGTGGCCGTTCTTCACCAGTCCTTATCAAGCGGCAACGAAGGGAGTCGTCGATTAACCCTGCAGAGTCTGCTGTTCACGGGCGATGACGGACCGGGCATCCGAGAGAAAGTCCATGCAGGAAAGATCACGATGCTCGATCACGACATCGCTCACCAATCATCAAGGAGTCTCTGGAATGACCAGTAGGAACAAGCAGCGGGGCTTCTTGAGCTTGGACATGGCGATCGGATTGGCCGTTTTCTCCGTTGTCGTCACTTTGGCGATCGCATGGCAAATCAAGCAGATGGATTCTCAGGACTATCGAATTGCGGCTGATCAACAGAGAACCATTTCAGAGGCATTGGCCAAATATCTGAAGGATAACTACAGCGTGGTGCTGGCCAACGCGGCAGCAACCGTACCGGTGCAAATAACCGTTCCGATGCTCGTCAACACCAACTACCTTCCTGCGGGTTTCAGTCCCACTAACGCCTTTGGGCAGACCATTGTCGGCCTCGCCCGGAAACCCAACGCCAATCAACTGGAAGTGATTGTGGTTACTACAGGTGGGCAGACGATTCCTGAAATGGGTATTCGAACCATCGCTGAAAATCTCGGAGGACCTGGTGGGTTCATCTCTTCTGCCAATCCGAACATCGTCCAGGGCGTGCGGGGTGGATGGCAGGTAGCACTAAGTAACTATGCTATAGCTCCTGGCCCAGGACATACAGCTAGCGCACTTTTTCTTATGGATGGAGCGTTGGCTAATGACTATCTATATCGAAACGCTGTGCCCAATCATCCAGAATTCAACACGATGAATACTGATATCACGATGGGCAACCACAATATTAACAACGCAGGAAATATCACAGCGTCAGGCAACATAACAGCTAACGCCGACATTACAGCTCGAAACGTTATCGCCACAGCCAATGTTAATGCCGCTACTGCAACCATTAACGGTGATACCAGCACAGGTGGTTGGTTCAGAACACGTGGTGACACAGGCTGGTACAGCGAAAAATGGGGAGGCGGGATTTATCAAAATAGCCCCAACTGGGTCCAAGTTTATAACGACAAAAACTTTTCAACCGGAGGTGAACTATGGGGTGGAAAGATAACCTCGACGGGCAAGATAACGGCCTATGATCGCATTCAGACAAATGAATATTTGTCCCTGGGAGGCATAGCTACCGAGGGGCAACAGTGCAGTGACCGAACCCTTCTTGCAAAAAGCGCCGCGGGAATAACGTTGTCCTGCGAACAAGGCTTATGGAAAAGACCAGGTGGGTGGGAATTCCAGCTGATCCAGGGCACCTGCCAGGCGCCTGCCAGAGGAAGTGTGACCTGCTCCCTTGGCGACACTACATGGAAGTCGTGCTCTTTAACTGGCGCTTTTGGCATTGGGGATAGTGAGACTGGGTACATCTTCAGAAATGCAAGTGGATGGTTTCTCTCCACATCTCGACTTTCCTGGCCAGGTCTTTTCTATTGGAGCTGCTTCAAATAAAGCATCCATTTATAAATTCCAAAACGTTTTATAGTATGTCTATGGGGATTATTGCAGTGCAGACGCTTGAGAATAACGTTGAGTATAGTGCTGGAGAATTACAGACCTGGCTAAGCACCCGAAGCAGGATATGCTCAACTGTGCTATGGCGTCGCGCACTAGAAGGAAAAGAGGCATTCGAGGTCGGCGAGTTCACTTACAAGTTACAACCAACGGCCTCTGGTCGTTATTTAGTAAAAAAGATCGCCACTATGGAATTAATCAATCCACAACGCAAACCAATGAGCATCAAGCGAGCCGCAAAGTGGACTGTCATTGCGCTTGGCTTAGTAGGAATTTGCTTAACATTGATTATCCTCACGAAATAGTTTTGTTATTGACGCGTAGGTGGTAACAACCACCGTTCTGTGGATGGAGCTCATATCATGACAATGCAATGGCTCGTTTTGATGATTGTGCTCATTGCCTCCAGCATTTTCATGGAGAACCAACATCAGGACCAACGTACATCCGACTACGCTACCCTCGACTCGCTGGGTCGCGGCTTTCTGGTGTACCGATCTGCCGCTACCGAATATGCCCAGGCCAACCCGGGCTTCAGCGGGGTACCGAGCGATTCTGCGCTCAACCTACCTGGGTGGTTTGTGAAACCTGTGGGCGTAGGTTCTTACATCTCATCAGGAACGGCCTATACTTATTTTGATGGGGTTGCACCGTCAGGCTTGCCTTCTGTGCTGGTAGACCTGACAAAGACAACGACCGTTGGTTTTAAGCGTTCAGGAATGCTGATTTCACAGATAACTGGGGCGACCGGTATAGCAATTCCGTCCCCTGTTCCCGAAGGTGCGGTCGTCGCCGTCAATTAGTCTGAGTCGACCGACTTTGAAAGGCGCCGGGTTGCATAAGCTCCGGCCTATCAACATAATGATCACAACAACGTTTCCACCCCGTTGGCTACTGGCGGTCATCAGTAGCGCCCGGTGATGCGGCTTGCCTCATCACCAACCCCAAAGCACGCATAGCTCCGGGAAGGGCGTGCGGACCTGGTTCAGAGCTCTCCCTGTGTCTCCCTGTTCAAGCCAGACACGCAGCCGTCTAACTCGTGAATTGCGAGTTCAAAGGCACATAGGGCTCTGTTGAGGTTCGAAGCACCGTAGTCTAAGGGCCACACTGGTGTTGTGGCCCACACTTTTTAAAGCTCACACAATAGGTAGCCTGATCATCTTGCAAAGGATGATCAGGCTACCTATTGGTAGCTGCTTTTCCTTGCCGGTGGCCCGCCGGCGAAACGCAGGGCTCCCTTTGTGCGCGGATGCGTGCCTTATGCTAGCTGGCCTCAGCCACGATAATCGGCCAGGTGTTGGAAGTAAGACGTTCAGATCACAGCCCAGGGATCAACAACGCCTTCATCCCGCACAGGTGGTATTTTTTTCTGAAAGACGCTACTTACTACATCCGAGAGTGACTGTTGACCCAGCTACTCTCGGTAGCTTCTCCTGTCGACCTGAACCTTCTTTGCCCTCCGCGAAATATCCCTCTCCGCTTGACACATCACCATCCCCCCTTCGATGATATGGACGTGCTTTGCTGACGTCGTCAGCATCATGCCCAGGCAGTCAGGATCTTGAAGACTGCGACACGATGTTCGTGTCAGATCCGCCCAAGACCGCTGAGCTTCTGGTAGCGCGGTCGGTCGACAATCGTCGATGGAAGCACCTTATGCAACTCACCTCGCGGGGAATCACTTCCCCAACGGGGTCAGTGGGTTCTCCGCATTCAACCTGCAGGAGAATCACCATGTCCAAACTTGCTTATGGCTTCGGTTTCGCGCTTGGCACCATCACGCGACAGTTTCTGCGTGCGGTAAAGAAAACCAGCGCTGCGCCCACAGCTATCCATACCAAAGCAGCTCCGTTGCTTCCACCGCCCTGCGTACCTGAGCGTCTCGTACGTGAGATGGATCATGTACCGGCAATAACTCGTAAAGGTGTCGACCTGAACCTTTGGTACGCGGCTAACACTCGAGTGGTCGAAAAGCCCGCTCGGAAACCGCGTAAGAAGCCAGCTGCACGCTCGTTGGTGCCAGCAACTTGCTAAGTCTGCGTCCTTCGCCTCTGTAGGGAGCCTTCCCAAAGGGAAGGTTTCCTCAGAGATTTCACGGTAGGGGCTTGACAAGCGACAATCGTATTTCCATGATCTGCACATGTATCGCTGACGTCGTCAGCAACATGCCCAAGTAGTCTGGATCCGCAAGACTACGATGCGGTTTTCCGCATTGATCCACTCCCAAGATCGCCATAGCTTCCGGTAGCGCGATCAGTCGACTTAGTCGATGGAAGCACCTTTCCCACCCATGACGGGCCTACCCCGTCAGGGCAGGCCTCTCACTTTTGGAGGTCTGATGAAAACTGAACTGGCTCTCTACCAGGCGTTGATTTCGATTAACGTCCCGGAACAGAAGGCAAATGCTGTTATTGAAGCTTTGGAGACCGACATGCTTTCACGTTTGGCTACCAAGGCAGATTTAACTGCTCTTGCTGCAGAGTTCAAATCTGAGATTTCACAGCTTGAAGTCAAGCTCACCATTCGCATGGGCGTCATGTTGTCTGCAGCTGTCGGTGTAATGATTGCTGCAATGAAGCTGATGCATTAAACAACCTTAAGCTCCACCCACCCTCGCGGGGAATACTTTCCCCCCAGGGCGAAGTGTTTCTCCGCTTTCTGTTATTTCGAAACTGGAGAATCACCATGAGCACTAATCAATCCAACGAAGCAAAATTCTTCGACCTTCACACCACTGGTATCGGTTATCTCAACCGTATCCGTGAAGTGAAACCTCGCGGCAAAGGTAAGCCATTCATGGCAGTTACCGTTGCGGCACTACGCGGCTCGATGGATGATGCCGAGTATTCCTATATCGACTGCAACGTGGTCGGCGCTGAAGCTGAAAAGCTGATTCGTCGCAGCCAAGCAGCCGTTGAAGCCGGAAAGAAGGTCCTTGTGAGCTTCCGAATCGGTGATATCTGGACCGACGCATTTACCTACGAAAAAGGCGATAAAAAAGGTCAACCTGGAGCAAGCCTCAAGGGCCGCCTGTTGTTTATCGGCTGGATCAAGGTGGATGGGGTAACTGTCTATGAAGCCAAACCGAAAGACTCTGCTGAGCCCCTTCCTGCCCAGGATGGTGCTGCTGGAGATGATTCGGATGACGCCCAAGGACAACCTGAACCTGAACAACGTCAATCTGCATGATTGAAATCATGGCGCCCCCTGGGCGCCTTTCAATATTCGTATCGAAGGGAACGCCTCCCTTCGGGATTGGTAGTTTCCGAAGACTGGAGATTCGCCATGATCATAAACCCTCAACGACTGCCGCTGGTGATTGAGATCGGTCTAATAGCGGCTCAGGCTCGTGTTCACAGTGCCTTAGACAAACAACGTCCAATTAATGTGGCAATTGACCCTCATGATGACCCGCACTACTTCCTCTCATCGGACCTATGGTTCGATGCTCTGGATGGGGTTATTAAGTTGGCCGAAATGGACCACAAAGATGATTTCAACCCAGACATCAGCCCGACCTTATCGGCGTTCGGACTTCTCCAAGAGTATTGGCAGGCCCGCGATCGTTTAGATCCGCAACCTGAAAGTGACGCTGCATGAAGTCAAGCGCCCTCTGGGTGACTTCAATTTACATATCGAAGGGAACGCCACCCTTCGGGATTGGTGATTTCCGAGCAATGGAGATGAGCCATGATGATGAACCCACAACGACTGCCGCTGCTGACCGAGATCGGTCTTTTAGCAGCACAAGCTAGTGTTTACAGCGAGCTGGATAAAATACTTCCGAGCAACCCGGCACTCGATCCCGATGATGACCCGCGCTACACCCGTACTTCTGATCTTTGGTTAGAAGTTCTGGATGGGGTTATCACATTGGCAAAGATGGACCATCGAGATGAATTCAATCCCGAAAACAGCCCACTGTTGTCGGAGTACGGACTTCTCAAGGAATATCGAAGGGCTCGCTGGGAGTTGGAAGATAAGCTTATCCACCCCGAATACTACTAACTCGCCACGTAGCATAGGCTGACTCTCACGCTGATTCCAAATCAGCATAAAGACCCATCGGGAAACCATCTCCCGACCGGGCCAGGTGGTTTTCGCACCTGGAGATAAACATGCAAACCACCACTAACCTCGTATCGTCTGACCTGCTCAAACTCCCGGTCGTTTTAACACCCCGGGCCTGGCAGGAAGCGGTGCATATTGAAAACCCACAGGATGCAAGTGTTGTCAGTGAGCGACTGGGCGATGTTGTCCTGGAGGCCTATCGAGAACTGCATTTGCAACCTGACAGCACACAGATCCATTTCGGCCTCTATCGTTTATTGCCTGCCGGCAATAACACCGATCGAGTCTGGCTGGACCTAAAACTTGACCGCATAGAATCACCGCCAGGCGTTTTCTATCTGTACATCTCACTCAAGGAAGAAACTCATACTTCTTGCCCATAATCCTTCGACATTCACAGCACTACCCAAAGCCCGACATCTGTCGGGCTTTTTTCATTCGTAGCAGTGTGGAGCTGCCCATGATCAACATCCCCGGCCAACTGGCCATCCGTACCATCAGTGGCCGCAATGGCGAATTCAACGTCGGACGGCTCTCGACCTCTATCGGTGAGTTCGTGATCAAAGACGCACTCCTTGATCAGTACGATGAAGGAAAATACCGAGGCGACTTTCTGATAACGGAGATCCGTCCTTCGTATTACTCCACAGCAGGTCGCCTGGTCGTTGAGATCCGTGCAAAGCTGGAAAGCATGAGCCTCGACGACGTGGACAATCTGACACCGGAAGACGCCGCCAGGCTCTCGCCAAACGAGCCTGACCCTATGGATGAAGAGTCTTCCTCCAACCTCTCCAAGCCAGTGCAGCGGAATAATCCACCCGCAGTACCGGCCTCTAATAAACAGGTATCAAAAGAGGATGCCCCGTTTGGGATGACCCCGACCGGCGGAACCAACGACCTCGAGGCAGATGCTGAGTTGTTCGGCACAATCTGGCCTCTAAGCGATACAGTCAGGCTGGACACAACTGTTGATCGTCAGCAACTACGCCAACAGTGCAGTCGGCTCTCTGAGCTCGGCTATGTACACAACTTCAAACTGCAGGTATGGAATATCTCCAATACCTGACGAAGCCCGCGATACGCCAAGCCAATCGGCACAACCCATGAGGGGCTCCCTCCTGGGCGCTCCTCGACTTAGCAGGAGCAGCACATGAATCCAATCTTCAATAACCTGACCCAAGAAATCCTCGAAAACATCGAAGATCAGCTCGCCAATAACGAGGTGTCGACGAATGAGGAGCTTTGGGACTTCTTGGTAGAGGAGCTCGAAATGACGGCAGAACAAGCCGATGCCGCCGTTGCCCTTCGCCCCAAATACCTGGGGCAAATTTTTCTCACTGGGCACAGCCCTCTATTTCAAGACGAGACGGTCTCGTTTGACCCGAACGATAAAACGTTCAAATCGGACAACCTGCTGTTTCCCAAGCAATAACACTTACTGCTAACACCCCCGAGGGGCTCACCGCCCCTCCGGGCGGGTTCCCCCTCCATTATGGAGGTTCCCATGCCCAGCCCTACCCCGCTCTTCCCAATCGAGGAGTGCAATGATCTTTTCGTCGACGCTTGCGCGTGTGACGAACAACGCAACCTGGTGTTCCTTTCTGCATGGGGTCGAGACACGGCGCTGCAGGAGTTCCTGGCCAGGCTGACCCTCGGCACGACAGAAGATGGTCTAAGCCGGTTTCACATCGTTGTAGATGGCCGAAGTCTTCCTGTTTTCCCCAACATCGATCTGTTGGAGAAGCGCACCACGCGACAAATGCGCGGTACGTTATTCGGCAGCTTGATTCACCTCTGGTTGTTTGACCGACGCTGCGTACAGCCGGATCGGGCCAACCACTTCGCCTACGCCCTTCTTGAGAACGGGCAGTCACCTCATCAACGGCTTTGGCCTTTGATACAGGACACCTGTCCATTACCGCTACTGCCTCATTGGCAGGAGCAGGTAATGGGGTTGCTCACCCAACACGACATGCTGCAGCTGTTACCTGGAACGTCCGGTGCTGTTGCGGCATGGCGTTTGTCGTTGCAACTCGACGTTCTCGAAACAGCCCTAGGCGAGCTCATTCGCCAGGGGCAGCTCTCAACCCACGCTCAGTTTGAGCATTGATCCAGGAGCCTCACCATGGCTTTGATGTTCCCACGATTGGCGCGCAACTTCGCTCGCAATGGCTACTACCCCACTGACGAAACGACGCTGGAACTCACCCTACAAGCGTTGGCACCATCCCCAAGCGGGAAGATGCGGATCTTCGATCCCTGTGCAGGCGAAGGCGTTGCCTTAGCTGAAGCTGCTCATGCACTCGGGCGTGACCGCGTTGAGACCTACGCAGTCGAGTATGACCAGGAGCGTGCCAAACACAGCAAGACACTGCTGGATTGCGTGCTGCACAGCGACTTGATGGACACCATGATCAGCCGCCAGGCCTTCGGCTTGCTCTGGCTCAACCCGCCCTACGGTAACCTGGTCGCTGACCATGCAGGTGCATCTCAGTACCAAGGTAACGGCCGTCGGCGCCTGGAGAAGATGTTCTATCAACGGACGCTACCACTGCTGCAGTACGGGGGAGTCTTGGTGCTGATTGTTCCGCACTACGTGCTGGACGATGAGCTGTGTGGTTGGCTATGCAATCACTTTACTGAACTGCGGATCTACAAAGCCGCTGATCCAACCTTTAAACAGGTAGTGATCTTCGGTATACGAATCCGCCGGCAGGACCTCGCTCGACCGCAAGAAGTCAAAAACGTACGCGCACGCCTTCAGGCGATCGGTACCGGCACATTGAGCGCGGAAGCGTTACCAACCAGTTGGCCATGGGAGCCCTACAGGGTTCTCTCGGCATCCAACGAGCTGGAACACTTCTACCGTATCAGCCTTGAACCTGAACAGCTCAGCGAAGAAATCAAAAGACTTCGTGGCATGTGGCCTGACTTCACACTGCACTTTGGTCAAAGCGGCGCTCAGCCACGACCTCCCGTGAGGGAGCTGTCGCGCTGGCACTTGGCGTTGGCATTGGCTGCCGGTGCGATTTCCGGCGTAGTGAAATCCAAAACCGGCCGAGTATTGGTACTCAAAGGCGATACCTACAAAGATAAGGTCCGCAAGACCGAGTTCACCGAAGACCAGGACGGCAACGTGTCCGAGGTAAGGATCCTGACTGATCGTTTCGTGCCCATCATTCGGGCATGGGACATGACGCCAGGCTCTGCCAACCAAGGCCGCGTGATCACCATCAGTTCATCGGCGGATACGCCGCATGAGGCTGATGAGGTGGTGACACAGCCAACACTGACCCCACCACCACGAGTGACATTTGAACCTGGCCGCTTAGTGCTGACCCAGTCAGTGCACCACCTGATTGAGCGTGGACATCTCGATCCAAGCACTTACTTGCGACGGCATTTCTCCGGTGACTGGGGGGAACTGCCCAAAGAAGACTGGAGCAGTAACCAACGGGCTTTGACCTACGGGGATCGATTGTTCTCCTGTTATGACATATGCGCCGGCGATGAGACCCGGCTCTGGATCATCACCGAAGCTGACCGCAGTGCAACAACCGTGTTGCTGCCATCGGACTACTGACCCACCACGCCAACCTGGCCATCCGTTAACCAACCCGCAGGGTATTCACCATACCCGTCGGGGTGTCGTGCATGCCCTGTTTCGTTCCTATTGGAGAAACACTCATGAACGACCTATCCCAAGTCTCTGTATCGCCCTTGGCCATCGGCCTGACTGAGTTCATCGACGAATTCGGTGATGAATTATTGGACTCCCTCAATCGCTCTAACCCACCGGTTTATTCCGGCAGCATCAACGAAGCCTATCAACGGGTTATGAGCGAACTCAAACGCCAGCCGTTCCCTGCTCAAGCTGATGTAGTGCAGGCCGTTGCAGCTTTATTGCTAGACCGCAACGAGCAGGCAGCCGTTATCAATGCAGAAATGGGCACTGGGAAAACCATGATGGCCATCGCTGTAGCCGCTGTCATGCACAGTGCGGGCTACCGCCGCACTTTGGTGGTTTCGCCTCCACACCTGGTCTACAAATGGCGACGGGAGATACTCGAAACCATCCCAGACGCACGCGTGTGGGTTCTCAATGGACCCGATACGCTGGTTAAGCTGATCAAGCTACGTGACCAACTGGGGGATCCTTACGATGGCCGTAAAGAGTTCTTCATTCTCGGACGCGTGCGAATGCGCATGGGGTATCACTGGCGTACGGTATGTTGGCCACGTCGCGCCAGCGGCGGATACAACTTCGCAGGATGCCCCGACTGCGGACGCCTTCTGTTGGACTTAGAAGGCAACCGTGTGACTGTCGAAGAGTTTCACCGAGAGGAACGCCGTCGCAGCTGCCCTTATTGCCAAGGACAACTCTGGACGCTGATGCGCCCGGGCAAAGCCGACAACGGAACTCGTCGTGCGACCATACTAAAATCGATGTGTCGGATTCCGACTATCGGTCCAGTACGTGCGGACAGATTGCTGAATGACTTCGGGGAGGACTTCCTCGCTTCGATGCTGATCGACAACGTCAGCGAATTCATCAACCTGATGGACGCTCAGGGCAATTTCATCTTCAGCGACCGCCAAGCCAAACGCATGGAGCGCGCCATGGCCAACATTGAGTTTGGCTTTGGCGAGGGCGGTTTCCAACCCACCGAGTTCATCAAACGCTACCTACCAGACGGATATTTCGACCTGCTGGTGGTGGATGAAGGACATGAATACAAAAACAGTGGCTCGGCCCAGGGTCAAGCCATGGGTGTATTGGCAGCGAAAGCACGGAAAACCGTGCTGCTGACAGGCACCCTCATGGGTGGCTATGCCGATGATCTGTTCTACCTCCTGTTCCGAATACTTACCCGGCGAATGATCGAGGACGGTTACAAACCAAACGCGCGCGGAAGTATGGCTCCGGCCGCGATGTCATTCATGCGCGACCACGGCGTATTGAAGGACATTTACACCGAGCGGGACAACGTGTCACACAAAACAGCCAAGGGAAAAAAACTCTCGGTGCGAACGGTGAAAGCCCCAGGCTTCGGCCCTAAAGGCATTCACCGTTTTGTGTTGCCGTTCACCGTGTTTCTGAAACTTAAAGATATCGGTGGCAACGTGTTGCCGGCGTACCAGGAGGAATTTGTCGATATCAGCATGTCTGCAGAACAAGCGTCGGCCTATCAGCAATTGGCAGGAAAACTGACGCAGGAACTTCGCCAAGCATTGGCCCGTCGAGACACTACCTTGCTAGGGGTAGTACTCAACGTGCTGCTGGCTTGGCCTGACTGCTGCTTTCGACCGGAGATCGTTAAGCACCCTCGTAGCAAAGATACCTTGGCGTTCGTCCCCTCGATCTTTGCAGATGAGCAAATAATGCCGAAGGAGAAAGCACTGCTCGACCTCTGCCTCACGGAAAAAGCCAAAGGCCGGAAGGTTCTGGCCTATACCGTGTACAGCGGCACGCGAGACACCACCTCTCGCCTGAAACGACTGCTGGAGCAATCTGGTTTAAAAGTAGCGGTCCTGAGGGCGTCAGTGGATACCGCCAGGCGCGAGGATTGGATCCTCGACCAGGTAGACAGAGGTGTCGACGTACTGATCACTAACCCGGAGCTGGTCAAGACCGGGTTGGATTTGCTCGATTTTCCGACCATTGCGTTCCTGCAGACGGGGTACAACGTGTACACCTTGCAACAGGCAGCTCGACGGTCATGGCGGATTGGGCAAAAGCAGCCGGTGCGGGTGGTTTTTTTTGGCTATGCCGGCAGCTCTCAGATTACTTGCCTGCAGTTGATGGCCAAGAAAATCGCCGTGGCTCAAAGCACGTCGGGAGATGTGCCAGATTCTGGTCTCGACTCGCTGAACCAAGATGGTGATTCAGTTGAAATGACACTTGCAAGGCAGCTCATTGCTTCATAGTTTGACGGCCACCTTCGGGTGGCCATTTTTTTATAACGATCCCAATTTACCAGCGGCCAACTCGACACTTCAAAAACCATGCGTCCTGGAAAACCTATTTCCTGATGCACCTAAGAGACCGGTTTGAGAGGGTGTATTCGCTTTTTCGCGAGGACGCCCATGAACCTACCACGCCCTACTCGAACCACAGCGATACTCAGTCTGTGCCTTGCATTATTGGCAGGCATTCTGGGTTATGAGCATCATCAACTCTCCCAACTCAGCAACAGCTTGGCTGCGACTGCAGACAAAGAGTCGCTCGATGCGTTGTTGACGCGGCTGGGCAAAGTCGATGAGCGACTGGACACGGTAGCCGGCAACCACCTGGTGACCAATGAGGACTTCCGAGCCGGGCAGCAGGCTTTATCGAATCGAATTGATGCCGCACAAGCGTATGCAAAGCAAGCGACGGAGTCTGCGCAAGAAATCTCTCAAAATGCTGCGTCTGCTGGTGAATTGGTAGTCCTCAAAGCCAGCGTCGAAACACTCGATAGCCGTCTTCAAGAACTCAGTCAGTCACGCATCAAACAAACCACTGCTGTTCCCCTCAAGCCCAAGCCTAAGCCCGTTGCCCGCCAACCAAAGCGGCCAACACCGCCCGCTACCACCACTGTCACACCGCAAACACCCCCTTTTACCGTTGTCGGTATCGAGTATCGCGGCGGTGAACGCTTTTTGTCCGTAGCACCGCCTGGCAGCACGCAGTTGAATCAAATTTACCTTATCCGACCTGGTGACGCTGTGGCGGGCACCGCCTGGCGCCTCAACGCGCTGGACGGAAGATCCGCACGCTTTGACGTGGCCGGAACACCTCAAACCGTAACCGTCGCGCAATAGGACCTCCTTTATGCACTCCCCTACCACTTCCTCGAAAACAAAGAAGCCCAGGAACATTGCTCTTTACGTTTTGGGTTTCATTGCAGGCTTGGCCACCTTCGCGTTTGCATATGTCTGTCATGCGGCTTCGGGGCAATCAACGTCGATCTCGAACACTCAGAACAGTGAAGTTCACAACTCTTCTCAAGGAGCCAGTCAGACAGAACTCGCCCGCGAGTGGGGATTAACCCCCCAAGAATGGTCCCGCTTTCAAACTGTGATGGAGGGTCCTCGCGGAATCTATTCGCCAGGCCTGGATCCTCTGACAGCACTTGGCATCGAAGCGAAGTCGGAGGAGGAGCGCCGACGCTATGCAGAGCTGCAGGTGCGAGCCGAGCGACAGCGTATCGATAAGGAACTGGCGTACCAAAGGGCCTATGACCAAGCCTTCGCACGTCTTTACCCCAATGAAAAAGTCATCCAACTATCGTCCAACCCTGCATCTGCTCCAGGCTCGGGAGCGGTAACTGCTGTGAAAGGCACTGGACGACTAGCCGTTTTTGTTCAAGACAGTTGCAACGCATGTATTGACCGCGTCAAAGACTTACAAAACCAGAAACAGTCCTTTGATCTGTACTTCGTTGGTAGTCAAGGTGATGACGAAATAATTCGCCGCTGGGCCATCTTGGCTGGAGTCGAACCGGCCAGCGTGAGAAGCCGACAGATCACATTGAATCACGATGCCGGTCGATGGCTTGGCCTTGGACTCGGCGGTGAGCTGCCGGCCGTGGTACGCGAGGTGAATGGACAATGGCAGCGTCTGTAATTCGCGCGGCTTTAACGGGGGGGCTACTGCTCACCGCGGCATTTGCTAACGGTGCCGAGGTTCCGCCACCGGCCTATCAGTTGATTGCCCTGCCTGCCGGCGTTCCGTCCGAGGTGCTGTACTCCGTTGCACTGCAAGAGAGTGGCACCCGACTTCGCGGCCAGATCGTCCCCTGGCCCTGGACGTTGAATGTCGCCGGCGCCGGATATCGCTTTGCGACACGCAGCGATGCTTGCAGAGCGTTGATGATCGCCCTTCAGACCGCAGGCCCAAATAGAGTCGACGTCGGGCTTGGACAAACCAACATCGGTGCCAACGGCCACCGTTATAGCTATCCCTGCGAAGGGCTGGATCCGTACAAAAACCTCTCGGTTACGGCCCAGATCCTGGCTGAGCAAAAAGCCAAAGGAGGCGACTGGATCACCGCTGCTGGTCGGTACCACCGCCCTGCCGGAGGCGAACCCGCTGCCCGATACCGACGAGCTTTTGCCAAACACCTCAGCCGGGTCACCGGTATCAACCTGATGGCGAATAATCCATGAATAGATTGCTGCATCTGCCTGTTTTGCTGTCTTTGGCCTCCCCCATGGCAGTGCATGCCACCTCGCTGATTGTTGTTGAAGACCGAGGGGGTGTTTCCGCTCTGCCCTACTACCAGTACTTGGCTCCAGAACCTACTGAGCAGTCAGCACAGTCAGAGAATATTGGTGTGCGTGGGCAAGGCTCGTTTCCAGTGCGCTCTGACCAACTGACACCCGGGCAGGTACAGGGCCGGGTAATCAATGCACCTGGCCTGCAACCATTGTTTCTTGTAGGCGACGATGAAAGCTCCAGAAAGTGGTTATCACAGCGCCGCGATCAGTTACAGCAACTGCAGGCAGTGGGCCTTGTGGTTAACGTGGCCAGCGCCGAGCGGTTTGCCGAAATCCAACGATGGGCAGGAAATCTACAGTTGGTCCCGGCTCCATCAAATGATCTGGCACAGCGCTTGGGAGTCCAGCATTACCCGCTGTTGATCACTGCCACAACGATCCAGCAGTAACCAGGGTATGGCCTCTCTTACGCACATCACCTTGGTCATCAAGCAACCAGATGACCCACGAGCAGGCCAACTGCTTTTTGAACAGGTCACCTATGTCGCCAAGCTCTATGGCGGCACCGTCATCGCCCGCGTACCTGGTGACGAGGTGGAGCTATGTCAGCGGCTAAAAGAACGACTGCCCGAGGCAGTTGAGCAAGCGAGGCAAGAGTTGGCCAATTCATCATCACGCATGAAAGGAGGATCCCGGCCCCATGAAGCTGACCAAGAAGCAACGCTGCGAGCTTCACGCTAAATTCGCGGGCCATTGCGCATACTGCGGTGTGCTGTTGGGTGACCGGTGGCATGCGGACCACATGGAAGCAGTATGGCGAGAACCAGAGAGGGTGGACGGCAAGTACTCCGGTGCCATCATTTTGGGGCGGCCAGAGAGCCACGCCATCAGCAACATGATGCCCGCGTGCGTGCCGTGTAATTTGAGCAAGGCAGCGATGCCACTAGAAGTCTGGCGAGAGCGCATTGCTGGACACGTCAACTCCCTTAACAGCTACCACCCCATATACCGCCTGGCCAAGTCCTATGGGCTGATCGCTGAGACAGGCAAGCCAGTCGTTTTCCATTTCGAAACAGTGGGGCCATTGTCCCCTTTCACTCATAGGAAGTGATCCATGACCACCTCCTACACCATTGAGTCGTTACTACGCCCTGCTGTTGAGCTGTACACAGTTTGCGTATGTGCCGCTGCGGCGTTGCTCTGTATTTTCGCGCCCTGGGCGGTTGCTCTGACGCCTTTATTCGGCATGGTTGCCGGTACAGGCTTTCTGGGTCTAGGGTTCGTCCGCCTCAAACAAGCGTTGGTAGTGCTGCGTTACCGGCGCAATATTCGGCGCCTACCCCACTACACCATGACCAGCAAAGACATGCCGGTCAGCAATGAGCGGCTATTCATCGGTAAAGGCTTTCGCTGGACCCAAAAACATACTCAGCGGTTGATGGAGACTTACCTCCCAAAGTACGCCGAGTATGTCGAGCCCACGTCTATCTATACCTTTGCTCGCAGAATTGAGGAGCGTCTGGAGTTCGCACCCTTTCCACTCAAATTGCTGTCAAAGGCTACCTCGTGGGATGTGCCATTTAACCCGGCGCGTCCACTTCCTCCAGTCGGGGGGCTACCGCGCTTACACGGTATAGAGCCGAACGAAGCGGATGTCAGCCTGCCACTGGGTGAGCGGGTTGGACACTCCCTTGTATTGGGGACTACTCGTGTTGGAAAAACCCGCTTGGCAGAGTTGTTTATCACCCAAGACATCAGGCGTACCCGCCGTAGCCCCCGGCGCCGCGTTCATATGGGGCGCCGCGTGCAACCCGTTCATCGAAGCCAGCGCAATGTAGAAATGGACCTGGACCGCGAAGTGGTGATTGTCTTCGATCCTAAAGGCGACGCAGACCTCCTGAAGCGCATGTACATCGAATGCAAGCGCGCAAACCGACTGGAGGAATTCTACGTGTTCCACCTAGGCTGGCCCGATCACTCCGCTCGCTACAACGCCGTCGGCCGGTTTGGTCGGATCTCGGAGGTTGCCACCCGCATTGCCGGCCAACTTTCGGGGGAAGGCAATTCCGCGGCATTCCGGGAATTCGCCTGGCGTTTCGTCAACATCATCGCGCGCGCCCTCGTGGCACTGGGACGTCGGCCGGACTATGAACAGATCCTCAAGCATGTGACAAACATTGACGCGCTGTTTATTGAGTATGCGCAGAAGCACTTTGCTGAAAATGATCCCAAAGCCTGGCAAACCATCGTTGAGCTGGAAGGAAAGATCGATCGTAAGAACCTCAGTTTCGCCATGAAGGATCGACCGCTACGCGTGGTGGCCCTGGACATGTACCTCACTCAGCAACGCATCTCCGACCCAGTGATGGAGGGTCTGCGATCAGCCGTACGCTATGACAAAACCTATTTCGACAAGATCGTGGCCAGCCTTCTGCCATTGCTGGAAAAACTGACCACAGGCCGGATTGCAGAGCTGCTATCTCCCGACTACATGGATCTTGAGGACCCACGACCAATCTTTGACTGGATGCAGATCATCCGCAAACGGGCAGTGGTCTATGTCGGCCTGGACGCTTTATCTGATACAGAGGTAGCTGCAGCGGTGGGCAACTCGATGTTCAGCGACCTGGTGTCAGTTGCGGGTCACATCTATAAGTTTGGCATCGATGATGGCTTGCCCGGGGCCACCGGCGGCAAGGTAGCAATTAACGTACATGCGGACGAATTCAACGAACTGATGGGCGATGAATTCATACCGATGATCAACAAAGGCGGTGGTGCCGGCATGCAGGTCACGGCCTATACCCAAACCATGAGCGATATTGAGGCAAAAATCGGTAACCGGGCTAAAGCTGGCCAAGTCATCGGTAACTTCAACAACCTGTTCATGTTACGTGTACGTGAGACTGCAACCGCCGAGCTGCTGACCAACCAGTTGCCAAAGGTCCAGGTGTTTACCAGTACACCAGCAAGCAGTGCAAACGACGCTATTAACGGCAACACCGCTTTCACCTCTAACACTCACGATCAGATCCAAAGTGTCAGCGTACCGATGATCGAACCGGCGCATGTGGTTGCCCTACCCAAGGGGCAATGCTTTGCCCTGATAGAGGGCGGGAATTTGTGGAAGATTCGTATGCCGTTGCCGGCAAGCGATCCCGATGAAGTGATGCCCAAGGATCTTCAGGCCTTGGTTGAGGGCATGCGTAAAGGATCCGGAACCAGCAGCGACTGGTGGCAAGCACCGGGATATGACGCACTAAGTGAGTCGCTTCCTGATGACTTGGTAGACGACTTCCGCCAGATGGCCAATAACGGAAAAGCCGCATAGGCTTGAAGGAACAGAGCCATGGCCGATATCGCGGAAAAAGCCCAGCAACAGCAGGAAGGTCAAAAAAACTTCCTGGGCATGCTGTTCTCTACCCCTTTTCATTTCTTGGGGGTGATGTTCGGCTCCTTGCTCGGCGCCATCGTCGTTGAATGGCTTTGCATGTACACGTTCTGGCCGGATGCCGGCTGGAAACATGCTCAGCAGATGTTCCAACATGAACTGGGCTGGCTGTCCCAGGATCTGCTGCACAGCGTTGTCATCAAAGAACCGGGGCGTACGGCAACCTGGCTGGCACAAACGGTCTATGACTGGCTGATGGTGAAAACCGGCATGCAGGACAATATAAATGCACTGACACAGTACGCTCGCTCAACATCACCACAACAAACGGGAACCTTGAACCTTCGCTACGAACTCGGTCGGGCGATGATCAAATTCCAGGACTATGGCTTAGCCGCGTTATACACAGTCCTGACCTTCTGTGTGCGAATGGTCATTCTGACGTTGACGATTCCGCTGTTCGCACTGGCGGCGTTCACTGGCTTGGTCGATGGCCTGGTGCGGCGTGATCTACGAAAATTCGGCTCCGGCCGCGAGTCAAGTTACCTGTATCACAAAGCCCGGGGGACGATCATTCCGCTGACCATCGTGCCCTGGACGGTCTACCTGGCCATCCCCATCAGCATCAGCCCCCTTTTGATTCTGTTGCCCTGCGCCGTGCTGTTGGGTGTGTCCGTTTACATCACCGTTTCAAGCTTCAAAAAATACCTTTAGGAGCTGCCCATGCAGTGGACACAAGAACAGCAGCCCATCATCCATTCCACGGCTGACAAGCTACTGGTTCAGGCTTTTGCCGGTACCGGCAAAACCACCACACTGGTGGGCTACGCCACACAACACGCCTCGGTGAAAATGCTCTACCTCTGCTACAACAAATCCGTCGAGCTCGCTGCCAGGGGCCGCTTTCCACGCAGAAACGTGGTGTGTAAGACGGCGCATGGCCTCGCATATGCAGTCTATGGCAGTCAGTACGCCACCAAGCAGACCAATAACTTACGCCTGACGGACATCGCAAGGGCCATCAACACCCAGGACTGGGAGCTCGTGCGGGATGTCCTCAGCACGCTTAACAACTTCATGGCCAGCGCCGATGACGAGTTGGGCCGTGTGCATTTTCCCAGATTCCAGGGGCAACGAATGCTCACAAGTGCCCAGGAACGTTTCCTGAACAATGCTTTAAACGTGGCTAAAACCATCTGGAACCGGATGATCGATCTGCAGGACACAGCAATGTCGATCACCCATGACGCTTACTTGAAGCTGTATCAGCTAAGCAAGCCCGACCTGAGCGAACGATTTAACGCCATTCTGCTCGACGAAGGTCAAGACGTGAACCCAGTTATTGCCGACATAGTAAAAATACAACGGGTCCGCAAGGTGGCAGTCGGCGATCCCCACCAGCAGATCTATCGCTTCCGCGGCGCAGAAGATGCGCTCAACAGCGACTGGATGGCCGACGCCGAACGTCACTACCTGACCCAAAGCTTTCGCTTCGGCCCTGCCGTCGCGCATGTGGCCAACATCATTCTTTTTTACAAGGGTGAGACACGAAAGCTGCAGGGGTTAGGTTGCAATACCCTGGTTAAACGGGCTCTGCCTGAAGAGCTACCGCATCGCACGTTTATCCATCGTACCGTGACCGGCGTCATCGAGAACGCCCTGCAGCTGGTCGCAAGCAACCCCAAGATTTTCTGGGTCGGCGGTATCGACAGCTACTCGCTACGCGATCTGGAAGATTTATACCTATTCAGCCGCAACCGTAACCATGAGGTGCAGAACCGCAGGCTGTTGAGAGATTACCGGGACTTTTCACAGTACGTGGAAATAGCCGAGGTAAGCCAGGATACGGAGATGTTGCGATCGATCAAGATCATTACAGCCTATCCGGACCTGCCCCAGCGGATCCAAACCCTACGTTCCCGCTCTGTAGATAACGAGCTCGACGCCACCGTGACACTCACGACTGGGCACAAGGCCAAGGGGCTGGAGTGGGACTTTGTCAGCCTGTATGACGACTTTAGCGCTGATCCGCTTTCACCCGATATCGATCAAGGTCGTAAAGATGACGAGTTGAATTTGCTGTACGTGGCGGTGACGCGAGGGATGAAGATCCTAGCGTTGAACTCAATGGTGCTTTCTATCATGCAGCGCTATGTCGATGCTCGGACCTCTGCACTCCAACCTCAGAAATCACGCGCTTAGCAACAAACTATTTCAGATTGCTGGCACGCGCTTATTATTGAAACCCTGGTAGCTCTGCACATTGAGGACGTCGCCATGGGCCGTCAGAAATTTGAATACCACACTGAGTTCTCTCCCTTTCAGTACGTTGTCAGAACCAAAAAGCTCTTCATGTTCAAGTCCGAAGAGCCCACCACTGAACCCGACACCCAGGGTTTTCTGGAAGATTCTGAACGTCAAAACCGCCTTGCTCAATTAGGCAGCGAAGGCTGGGAGCTGGTCAGCGTGCAGCCCGTGGTCAAAGGAGAAGTCAAGGTTGGCAATCAAAACGCCCAAGGCTGGGCTTACGGATTCGCCTTGCCCATCGGGTATCTGCTGTTCTTCAAACGCCCTATCCACTGTGATTGATGGTGTCAGTACCGTCAGAAGAAATCCTTACAGTCCTGAATATGGTTTTCTTGCGGCGACCATAGCTTGATCACGGCAAGCTGACGGCATCAGGAATGACTAGAGCCCAGCCGTGATCCAGTACCCGCGTCTCACTGCACTCACTTGCCGACTTGCCTTGCCAGGCCTCATCGCACTTTTTGGATGCGGCCTGCCTGTCTCTCATGCGACCGCTGCTTCAGCCTCCGAACAGGCCAACCTGGACGTGATGATCCGCCAGTTGAATGCCTTAGAGGACACCGCACGTCATAGCGCTCAAGTGGCCGACGAACCTGGCAAGCGTTACTTCTTCGATTACCAGCGTCTAGCAGGTGATATCGCTCGAATTCGTCATGGGTTGGAGGGCTATCTAACCCCAACCCGAGCCCAGCCTCGTGATCCTGTTGAGCTGTCAGGCCAATACACGACCGAAGGACGCAAGCCATGAGCATGAGCGGCGCTCAGGCTGCTGCGTTTCAAGCGGCAGGAGGATTTCCTGCCTCGACGAGCTACCTGTTTTTCGTCGGCGTCGCTGTAGCCATCATCTTTATGTGGGGCGCCTGGGCTATCTGGAGCTGCTACCGAGGATGGGCCACTGGCAACCTTGATCGAACGATTGCCTCGACCTCGCTCGTCCGCATCCTACTGCTTTGCATGATCCTCACCACATTTGTTCTTAGTTGACCCTATGGGAGATACACCATGACTTCATTCTTAAAACCGGGCCGCATGCTGATCGGGTTGCTTGCTCTCCCCCAACTGGCCATGGCGGCTCTTCCGCAGTCTCAGCCTCCTACCCGGGGGGAAGGCTCTAACCTGATGCAAACCATGCAGAACTACGCCTTTGACGGTTTTACTTTGCTTGGCCTCATCATCTGCGCAGTCATTTTCAGTGGCGTTGCTTGGCATGCCTTCGGCACCTACCACGAAATTCAACTTGGCAAGAAAAAATGGGGAGATCTGGGGGCGACAGCCGCCGTTGGCGTCGCCATCCTCGGTGTCGCCATTTTTCTGGTCACCAAGGCTTCAAATATTCTTTAAAAGAGCCGTGGCCATGACAGAACTCTCAGACGATGGGACCCTGATTTTCCTCCCTGTGCGATTGAACAATCAGCCAGTCATCATGGGCGGCCTTACCGCTGACGAAATGTGGGCCACCTTGGCGTTGAGCACCGGCGCAGGGCTGGTTATCGGTATTCCGGCCGCGATATTGACCCAGATTTGGGCACTTATCATCGGCGCCGCCATGCTCTGTGCTGTCCTAGGGCTGTTTCTTGCCAGTCGTTTCTTGCGTCGGTGGAAACGCGGCCGACCTGATACATGGCTATACCGCCAGATGCAATTGAACATCGCGCGGTTCTTTCCTACCTGGAATAAAGCCCTGCTGATTACTCGTACAGGTGCGTGGACCTGTCATCGAACGGAGGTTCAATGACTTACCGTAAAAAAGTAGACGCCCAACTGGCCCACATTAACAGCCTGCGCATGGTCATTGGTTTTCTCATTGCCCTGGGTCTGTACATGGCTTATGGCTGGCAGAGCGCACCGCGTGACCTAACTGTTCATGTACCTCCAGATCTACGTTCAGGTAGCACCCGTAAGTGGTGGGATATTCCACCGGAGTCGGTATACGCCTTCGGTCTGTACATTTTTCAGCAGATGAACCGTTGGCCCGTTGACGGTGAAACCGACTACGAGGACAACATTACCCGCTTGGAAAGCTACCTGACTCCCAGCTGCAAAGCCTACTTGCAGAAAGATTTCGAGCTACGCCGCAATAGCGGGGAACTGCGCAAACGTGAGCGGGGTGTATTTGAAATTCCAGGCAGAGGCATCGACGATAAGTCTGAGCAACATATTGAACAGCACAGCATCAATGACTGGACCGTCAACCTGGACATCACCGCTGACGAGCACTACGGCGGGGAGCGCGTAAAGCGGGCATTTGCTCGCTATCCGTTAAGAATTATCCGATTCGACGTCGATCCCGAAAAAAACCCATTCGGCTTGGCCTGGGACTGTTATAGCAGTAATCCACAACGCATCGAAGTCTCCGCAGAAACGACCAGAGCAGGAGGCAAATGATGACACGCCGCCTACTGATCATCGGGCTCGTAGCCCTTCACTTCTGCGGGTTGGCCAACGCCGTCGAAATCCTGCGCTGGGATCGTATCCCTATAGCACTGCCCTTGATCGTGGGTCAGGAGCGTATTGTCTTTGTGGACCAAAACGTACGGGTGGGTCTGCCTCGTAACCTCGTCGACAAACTGCGCGTGCAGAGCACCGGTGGTGCCCTCTACCTGTTGGCGAAAGAGCCGATTGAACCGACTCGCTTACAGCTGCAGAACATGAACTCCGGTGAGATCATGCTCGTGGATATCATCGCAACGGTAGGGAAACCAAATCAGGTCGCATCCGAGCCGGCTAAAATTGTAGCCGGGGACAGTCCCGCCCCGCGTTACGGCCAAGTCAACGCCAAACCTACAAGCAACCATTCAACTTCTTCCACGGCCCAAGCCAGCGCTCAAGCCGAGGAGGATGAGGACGCGCCGAAACCGCGTCGTGAGACCCCTCTTCCGGTGGTCATGACGCGCTATGCCGCACAGATGCTTTACGCGCCCCTACGCACCGTTGAGCCCGTGGAGGGGATTGCTCAGATCAATCTGAAGCGCGGTTTGGACCTCACCACCCTAATGCCGATATTGCCGGTCGAAGCCTCTGCGTTGGGGTCGTGGCGGTTAGACGAGTATTGGGTCACGGCGGTGAAGCTACGTAACACAAGCGCCCAAAACCTCACATTGGATCCGCGTGACCTGATGGGTGACTTTGTCACCGCGACTTTTCAGCATCCCTACCTTGGCGCCAAAGGTGATTCCAGCGACACCTCGACGGTCTACTTGGTGACCCGTGGTCATGGTCTAGCCGAATCGTTATTGCCGGCCGCCATCAGCCAGATCGATCCGAAGGGAGGCCGTCGTGAAGAGTAATCCACTTGTTAAATACCTGGTCATACCGTTCGCGATCCTGGCGATATACGTAGTGGTCAAATTATTCAATCGCGAAAGTGCCGACCAACAGGTTCATGCGCCGGAAACGGTTGTACTTAGTACGAAGGAGGCTAAAAAGCTTGGGGTTGACGGAGATACACCCAGCGACACATTGCGCACCATTGTCGTGGAAAGCAGACAACTCAAGGACCAAGTCTCCAATGCTTTGAAGAACAATGACGAACTAAAGCAACAGAACATCGAGCTGCAAAAACGCCTGCAGAACATCGACCTCAACGTCGATAACAAACTGCAGAACGTTCAGCAAACGATGAAGCAGGAGGCGCAACAACAGAGCCAAACCCTCTTGGACACACTGCAGCAGCAGTACAATACCCTGAGCAGCAAATCGGGCAGTGGCAATGAGTCTGGATCTGATTTGCCGATCGGCTTCGGCGTTCAGCCAGGTGACGGTCAAGGCTTCAAAGGCGGACCTGGCGCGGACGTTGTTTGGATAGAGCCGCAGGACGCAACGCCGGTCGATGTCAACGGCAAGCCCATCGCTGCAGGGACAAATCAAACGGCAAGCGGCTTCAACTTCCCGACCTCTTTTGGCGAGTCCGTGGACCGAGGACAAAATGCACTGCGCACGGGCGCTCAAAGTGTTGCGAATGAAATCTCGCCACAGGAGGCCCGCAAACAGGTGCGCAAGGTCTACACCTTGCCGCAGAACTCGACATTGATGGGTTCGGTGGCCATGTCCGCGCTGATCGGCCGGGTGCCCATTGACGGCACTGTCAACGACCCCTACCCGTTCAAGGTATTGATCGGGCCGGACAATCTCACGGCCAACGGCATCGACTTGCCCGACGTCGCCGGCGCGGTGGCCAGCGGAACGGCTTCCGGCGATTGGACCCTGTCTTGCGTACGCGGTCAGATCAAAAGCCTGACGTTCGTCTTCAATGACGGCACTGTGCGCACGCTGCCACAACCTCAGGAAGAAACGAATAGCAGTCAAAATAGTAACAATCAGAACAATGGCAACCAAACCACCATTCAGGGTGGCCTGGGCTGGATAAGCGATGCCTATGGCATTCCTTGTATCAGTGGCGACCGCAAAAGCAACGCCTCGCAATACATTGGCTCGCAGGTACTGATTACCGCCGCCGGCGCAGGTGCTGCCTCCCTCATCAAGTCAGATGGAAACAGCGGCTCTTTTATAAACCCTCAGTCCGGGACCATCGGTTCTGTCGGCGGCTCGGGCAGTGAAGCCATGGGCAAAATTATTGGCCAGGGCGTCAATGACGTCTCCAGCTGGGTCAACAAACTCTACGGGCAAGCCTTCGCAGCGGTGTATGTACAACCCGGGGCAAAGATAGCTGTGCACCTGGACCAGCAACTGACCATCGATTACGAACTCAATGGCCGCAAGGTCAACTATCGCTCAGGAGCCCGTCATGTTTCGACTGCGCTTGACTAATCATGGCTTAAAACTAGGTGCATACCTGGCCATCGCCCTACTCGCCTCGGCCTGTTCCACCAACAAAGACGAATTGCTCCCCCATGGGGACCGCACAATGATGGACGTTTGGGATCAAGGCTCCAGCGGCTCAAGCAGCTCGAGCAGCCGCCAATTGCTCGATGCACGCCAAGATCTTCGTCGGCCTCTGGAGACGAGGGAAACAGACAACACCATGTTCACACGTACCGCACAAAACGAGATCTACAGCCAATTTAAACGCCTACCCAATCCCGACCTGGTGATGTACGTCTTTCCTCATTTAGCGGGTTCAGACCCGGCACCGATCCCAGGCTACACCACGGTGTTTCCGCTGTATCAGCGGGTGCAATACGCCATGCCTGGCGAACGCACGGAGGCATATTGATGGGTTTTTTTGAACGATTCAAAACGCGACGGGCGACAGAGCGTGTGGAACCTGGCGTAACACCAGGTTCGCCGTTATCTGACGATGTGCAGGGACCAGCAACCGAGACGTTTGAGGCTGCTACAGAGCGTTACTACGAACGCCTTGCTGCCATGGGTATTCCCTCGCCGAGCGATTGGCGTAACCCAAAGAAAAAGCCAGCCACAACCGCTGATGCTGACCGTCTATACCACGTCAACCCCTCCTTCGTAGACCTACTGCCGTGGGTAGATTACCTGCCTGCAGAAAAAGCCATGCTATTGGAAGACGGCGTGTCTCGTGCTGCCTTTTTTGAGCTGACACCGATTGGTACTGAAGGTCGGGATCCCGAATGGTTACGCAAGGCCCGCGACGCCCTGGAAAACGCCCTCCAGGACTCCTTCGACGAGCTTGAAACCTCACCCTGGGTGGTTCAGCTCTATGCCCAGGACGAAACCAGCTGGGACGATTACCTTCAGCAACTGCATGACTACGTTCAACCACGCGCACAAGGCAGTGCATTCACCGAGCTTTATTTGAAGCTGATGAAGCAACACCTGGAATCCATCTCCAAACCAGGCGGGCTGTTTGAAGACACCAAGGTCAGCCAACTGCCCTGGAGGGGCCAACAGCGCCGCGTCCGTGTTGTTGTCTACCGCCGTACCCAAGGCGCGCAAGCGGATGTGCGAGGCCAGGCACCAGGTCCTTACCTGAAAATCATCTGCGATCGCTTGGTGGGCGGCTTGGCGAACGCCGGCATTAAAACCCATCGCATGGATGGCCACGCCATTCGCCATTGGCTGATTCATTGGTTCAATCCACGTCCCGATCATCTTGGCCCTGCCGATGCAGATATTCGCCGCTTCTACGAATTGGTGTGCAAGCAAGCACCTGGTGCTGCAGAGGGCGAGCTGCCGCTCGCCAGCGGCACTGACTTCTCGCAAAACCTGTTTTATCGCGAACCACTGTCAGATATAGAGAAAGGTCTGTGGTATTTCGACGGCCTTCCCCATCAGGTGGTGATGCTTGACCGCTTGAGGGATGCTCCCAAGACCGGGCACTTAACCGGTGAAACCCGAAAGGGCGGTGATGCGCTCAACGCACTGTTCGACAAAATGCCAGAGGACACCATTCTCTGTATCACTCTCGTGATCACCCCGCAGGACATTCTCGAAGGGCATCTGGAACAGCTTTCACGCAAGGCAGTTGGAGACACTCAGGCCTCGATCCTGACACGCGAAGACGTCGCCACCGCCCGTCAGTTGCTCGGGCGCAAGCACAAGCTGTACAGAGGTAGCGTAGCGTTTTACCTGCGGGGTAAAGATGATGCCCAGCTGCACGAACGCAGTTTGCAACTCAGCAGCGCATTGCTGGGTGCGGGCATGGAGCCGGTGGAACCTCGGGATGAAGTGGCACCGCTGAACTCCTACCTTAGATGGCTACCCGGCAACTTCGACCCCAATGCGCGCAAAGCACTGGAGTGGTACGCACAACTGATGTTCGCCCAACACATTGCGAACCTGGCCCCCGTCTGGGGTAGGTCGACCGGAACCGGGCACCCGGGTATTACCCTGTTTAACCGTGGGGGAGCGCCGATAACCTTCGACCCGCTGAACAAGCTGGACCGGCAGATGAACGCGCATTTGTTCATTTTCGGGCCTACGGGTTCAGGTAAATCGGCCAGCGCGACAAACATCCTTAGCCAAATCATCGCCATCTATCGGCCACGTCTATTCATTGTGGAGGCTGGCAACAGCTTCGGCTTACTCGGTGATTTCGCCAAAAAGTTGGGTTTGACGGTAAACCGGGTTCGACTTGCACCTGGATCGGGTGTCAGCCTCGCGCCATTCGCTGATGCCGTGAAGCTCATCGAACCCAGCCAAAACGTGAAGATTATCCAAGCTGATGATCTTGAGGCGTCGGACGAACATCTGACTAGCCAGACCGAGGATGAACAACGCGACATCCTGGGCGAGATGGAAATTGCGGCCAGGCTGATGATCACCGGTGGTGAAGAAAAAGAGGATGCCCGTCTTACTCGTGCCGACCGTAGCGCCATCCGCCAATGCATACTGAATGCAGCGAAAAAATGCGTGACGGAGCAACGTATCGTTCTGCCGGAAGATATCCGTGAAGCGCTGCGAGAAATGGGACTCGAGCCCGGTATTCCAGACGCCCGAAGCTCACGATTCTTGGAGATGGCGGAAGCCTTGTCCATGTTCTGTATGGGCACCGAAGGCGACATGTTCAACCGTCCTGGCACCCCATGGCCAGAAGCGGACATTACCATTGTCGACCTTGCCACCTATGCGCGAGAAGGCTATAGCGCACAGATGGCCATCGCTTATATTTCCCTGCTCAACACGGTCAACAACATTGCCGAGCGTGACCAGTTTAAAGGCCGTCCGCTGATCTGCTTCACCGACGAAGGCCACATCCAGTTGAAGGTCCCACTCCTATCCCCCTACTCCGTCAAGATTACCAAAATGTGGCGAAAGCTCGGCGCCTGGTTCTGGATGGCCACCCAGAACGTTGACGACGTGCCGCCAGAGGCCTCAGCCCTGCTCAACATGATCGAGTGGTGGATGTGCTTAAACATGCCGCCTGATGAGGTGGAGAAGATCGCGCGGTTTCGTGAACTGACTCCTGCACAGAAGTCGATGATGCTGTCAGCGCGTAAAGAAAGCGGCAAATTCACCGAGGGCGTCGTGTTGTCCAAAAGCATGGAAATGTTATTCCGGGCGGTACCACCGAGTTTGTATCTGGCCCTGGCCATGACCGAGCCGGAAGAGAAAAAGCAACGCTTCGACATCATGCAAGCCAAAGGCTGCAGCGAGCTGGATGCGGCCATTGAAGTTGCTGCAACGCTTGACCGCTATCGCGGTATCGAACCTCACATCATTACTTTCCCCGAGCAAGTCACGGCCTTGGAGCGCCAAGCATGAGAGCATTGAATTCCCTGACCCAGAACCTTATAGAAAGTCTGACCCAGCTGCTTGAACAACCGGGTGAAGACGCCCTTCAAACCCTTGAGGTGTGTGCCCCCGTTTTGATAGAGCAACTGCAACAGGTTTTGGTTCGTGCGGTGGATCGTCGTGACATCGAGTCCCAACTTCACGCGGTGTTAGCCAATTGGCTGCTACAGCACCCACAACCCGAGAATGCTGAGAACGCTCTTCTTGAGGCCCTTCGTAAACAAGCGCTGCTTTCATCGAAGCCAGCAGAGGCTCGGGCATGATAGGCCTTCGCAAATATTGGTTGATGCTGGGGTGCGTTTTGGCAGGCACATCGATGGCCTGCTTAGCCCTCACTCGAAGTGAGATACCATCCCCGCACAACACAGGCCCGTGGTTGTTTGGTCCTTCCAAAGCACGCTGGACTGTGACTGAGTTCGCGGATCTGGAGTGCCCCTACTGCAAGACGTACACACCTGCGTTGAAAACCTGGATACAGCAGCAGAAGGATGTAAACCTGCAGTGGCATCATCTGCCACTGGATGTGCACGGTCCGACCGCATTACACGAAGCCAAGCTCGCTGAATGTGCGGGGGCGCTTGGTGGCGCACCTGCCTTCTGGCAAGCCATTGACCAGATTTTTGACCGGACCCGTAGCAACGGTGAGGGTTTCAATGGGCATCTGAACGTCGTTGATGTTACTTACCAGGACTTATTGTCCTGTGCAGCTACCGACAAAGTGATCGCCCGGCATGTTGGCCAACAGGTCGAGGAGGCCCTCAAAGCGGGCATTACGGCAACTCCTACTGTGATAATTAAAGACAACACGACTGGCAGCTCCGTAAAGCTTGAGGGACCAGCTGACGGGGTATTGTTATTATCAGCTCGTGATTGGCTGGCTCAAAAAAAGAGCTGCGACGCTCTGCAAAAGTCGAACGTTAAATCACTTAGCCATTGTCATTAAATGAGCTTGCATTCCATTCATACATTTTCATGCCCGGCATGTCCTACGCGTGGGCCGAAAGAGACAGCGCAAATACGGTGTTTGCAACTGCAATCAGGGTCAGTTTCATACGACTTTTTCTTGAGGATTGATGGGCTCAACTGAGAGGTGCCGGCGACGCATCAGTCGATAGGCTGCCGGAATGACAAACAGCGACAGCAAGGGCGCGGTAATCATGCCTCCAACCATGGGTGCCGCAATTCGGCTCATCACCTCGCTGCCGGTCCCGCTGCCCAGCAAAATGGGTAACAAGCCAGCAATGATGACAGCCACAGTCATGGCTTTGGGCCGAACGCGCTGGACAGCGCCTTCACGAATCGCGGCCATCAGCCCGTGCTCGGTCCTATCGCCGAGGTCTTCACGCTCAGCCCAGGCGTTCTTCAGATAAAGCAGCATAATTACGCCAAATTCGGCAGAAACACCGGCCAAAGCGATAAAGCCGACACCAGTGGCGACCGACAGGTTGAATCCCAATAGATAGAGAAACCATACCCCACCAGTCAGTGCGAATGGCAGAGTGGCCATGATCAGCAAGGCCTCATCGAAGCGAGCAAAGGTTAAATAAAGCAGCACGAAGATGATCAACAGCGTGGCAGGCACCACCAGCTTGAGTCGTGCGTTGGCCCTTTCGAGAAATTCGAACTGTCCTGCGTAGCTCAGGCTCATACCAGGCTGCAACTTAACCTGCTCGCTGACGACCCGTCGTAGATCGGCGACTACCGAAGCAATATCCCGTCCCCGCACGTCGATATACACCCAGCCTGAAGGTCGGGCGTTCTCACTCTTAAGCATCGGCGGACCATCGCTGACCTTGATCTTCGCAACGGTGCCAAGAGTGATCTGGCTGCCTAGAGGGGTATAGATAGGTAACTGCTCCAGAGCGCCGAGTGAATCCCGCCACTCACGAGGGTAACGTACGTTAATTGGGAAACGAGCCAACCCTTCAATCGTCTCCCCGACGTTTTCACCGCCGATTGCGCCGGCCACGATCGATTGCACATCGGCAATATTTAACCCATAGCGGGCCGCAGCTTTACGATCGATATCCACATCAATATAGCGGCCACCGGTCAGTCGTTCGGCCAACGCTGAACTCACACCTGAGACATCCTTGGCAACACGTTCGATGGCTTGGGTGACGGCATCGATCTCCGTCAGGTTGGTACCGGCAACCTTCACACCAATAGGGCTTTTTATGCCAGTGGCCAGCATGTCGATGCGGTTACGAATCGGCGGTATCCAGATGTTGGTCAATCCTGGGACACGCACCGCTTGGTCTAGCTCCTCAACGAGCTTTTCCTGGGTCATGCCTGGGCGCCACTGTTCGTGTGGTTTGAATTGGATGGTGGTTTCGAACATTTCCAAAGGTGCTGGGTCAGTCGCGGTTTCAGCGCGGCCGGCTTTGCCGAAAACGTGTTCGACCTCTGGAACTGTCTTTATCAGACGGTCAGTCTGTTGAAGCAGTTGCGCGGCCTTCTGCGCCGATAATCCAGGCAGAGCTGATGGCATATAGAGCAGGTCCCCTTCGTCCAGCGGGGGAAGAAACTCACCACCCAGACGAGAGATCGGCCACAACGCGCTGACAAAGACTAGCAACGCAACCAGCAGCGTTATTTTAGGTCGATGTAATACGGCGTCCAGAGCGGGTTCGTAGATCCGGATCAACCAGCGATTTAGCGGATTCTGCTGCTCATTGGGAATTCGTCCACGAATCCAATACCCCATCAACACCGGTACGAGAGTTACCGACAGTCCAGCCGCTGCGGCCATAGCGTAGGTTTTGGTGAACGCCAATGGACCGAATAGACGTCCTTCCTGAGCCTCCAGCGTGAACACCGGAATGAACGACAGGGTGATGATCAGCAGACAGAAGAACAATGCAGGTCCTACCTCGGCAGCCGCTTCAGTCATCACGTGCCAATGACGTTCACCTTTCAGTTCCTCCCCAGGATTGGCCACGTGCCAAGCCTCGACCTTCTTGTGGGCATTTTCAATCATCACCACGGCAGCGTCGACCATAGCGCCGATGGCGATGGCAATCCCGCCAAGGGACATGATGTTGGCGTTGATACCCTGATAGCGCATCACGATGAAGGCGATCAGCACCCCAACCGGCAGGGAAATGATTGCCACCAGAGATGAACGCAGGTGCCAGAGAAAGATTCCGCAGACCAACGCGACGACGATGAACTCTTCGATCAGCTTGTGGCTGAGGTTTTCCACGGCACGATCAATCAACTTGCTGCGGTCGTAGGTGGTGACGATTTCAACCCCCGCCGGCAGACTGCTTTTCAGCTCGTCGAGTTTGGTTTTGACCGCCGCAATGGTTTCACGAGCATTCTTCCCGCTGCGCAGAATCACCACGCCGCCGACGGTCTCACCTTCACCGTCGAGTTCGGTAATGCCTCGACGCATCTCAGGCCCTAACTGAATCGTGGCAACATCGCCCAACGTGACCGGCACACTGCCCGCGCCCAGTTTGAGCGGGATGGCGCGAAAGTCATTGAGCGTCTTTAGGTAGCCGGAAGCTCGTACGATGAACTCTGTCTCCGCCATTTCCAGCACGGCTCCACCGGTTTCCTGATTGGCTTTGCCGATCGCCTCGGTCACCTCAGACTGCGTGATACCCAAGTTCGCCAACTTTAGCGGATCGAGCTGGACCTGATACTGTTTGACCATGCCACCTACGGTGGCAACTTCCGCAACGTTCGGCAGCGTCTTGAGCTCGAATTTGAGAAACCAGTCCTGTAGGGCTCGCAGTTGCGCCAGATCGTGCCCACCGCTGCGATCAACCAACGCGTACTGGAAAATCCAGCCAACGCCAGTGGCATCAGGTCCTAAGGCTGGCTTAGCACTGGCTGGTAGGCGGCTTTGTATCTGGCTCAGGTATTCCAACACCCGCGAGCGGGCCCAGTACAAGTCAGTTCCGTCTTCGAACAGCACATAAACGAAGCTGTCGCCAAAGAAGGAGTAACCGCGCACAGTCTTGGCCCCAGGTACCGAGAGCATGGTGGTTGCCAGTGGATAGGTCACCTGGTTTTCGACGATCTGTGGGGCTTGGCCTGGGTAAGGTGTACGGATAATTACCTGAACATCCGACAGGTCTGGCAATGCATCGATGGGCGTACTTTGAACCGCCCAGATCCCCCATGCCGTGACGAACAGCGTCGCCAGCAACACAAGAAAGCGGTTGGCCACCGACCAGCGAATAAGGGCCGCAATCATGGCTGGCCCCCAGAGCGTTCCAGACGTTCAACACGCAGACCATCGTCCGTCTGGCTAACAGCGATCCGAACCTTGTCGCCCGTTTTTAGGCCCTTCATCAGAGCAGGAGTGGCGAGAGGGAAAGTCATCGTCATGCCTGGCATACCCAATGTCTTGAAGGGACCGTGGGCGAGCGTGACTTCTTTGTCGTTGATCTCAACGATCTGACCATCGGCCTCATGCAAAGCGCCAACGGGCATAGTAGATGGCGAAACGTCCAATGAGCTTGCGACAACGCCCTTGAGACTGGCCTCCGAGTCGAGCAGGAACTGGCCAGAGGTCACCACTTTCTGCCCCTCTTCCAAGCCTTTCAATATCGCCGTCTTGCCATCGTTATCCTGGCCTAGCTGCACCTCCACCGGGCGATATCGACCAGCGTCTTCAGAGAGCATGACCAACGCACGTCGACCGGTACGAATGACGGCCTCGCTCGGCACCCACAGAACACTTTGCTCCGTTGAACGATTGAGGCTTACCTGTGCGGTCAAACCTGGTCTGAGTCGGCCATCTGGATTGGGTAACTCAACTCGAACGCGAAGTGTGCGACTGTCCGAACTGGTTTCCGGAAGAATCGCACTGACGACGCCCTTGAGCACAACTCCAGGGAATGCGGATAAACGCGCTTCAGCTGCTTGCCCTACTACGATTGACCCAGCTTCCGCCTCTGGTACAGCCACGGCCAGCCAGACACTGCTCAAACCATTAACACGAGCCAACGTCTCGCCTGCGGCCACCGTCATACCTTCACGCACACTCAGCTCTTGAAGCACACCACCAATAGGGCTGGTCAGCGTCAGGTTCGATTGAACTTTGCCAGTGCGCTCAACTTGAGCAATTAACGTAAGTGGCATTCCGGTTAGCCGCAGTCGCTGCCGGGCCGCTGTCAGCAAGCCAGCATCGCCACTACGCTTGAGGGCGAGAAATTCCTCCTGAGCAGCTGCCCACTCCGGCACCAAGATATCTGCCAAGGCGGCATTCGCTTTCAGCACATCACCAGGTGCGTGGGCATACACACGCTCGACAAAACCCGCTGTACGGGCCTGAATGACTGCAACGTCCCGTTCGTTGAAGGCCAGCACACCTACCACGTTCAGTGTCGAGGCAAATACGCCTCGACTGACACTAGCCAGTCGCACACCAAGGTTCTGAGTCAGGCTTGGATCAATTCGAATGGCAGCGCTGTCCCCCTTGGTATCTGCGTATTGAGGGATCATCTGCATGTCCATGAAGGGTGACTTACCCGGTTTATCGAATTTCTGTTGTGGGTACATGGGATCATACCAATACAGAACTTTTCGATCGGCAGAGGCTTTGGGTTCATGATCCGGTACGACACCAGCTACTCCGCTCATTCGCGGTTGGGCTAACCAGTAACCCCCGGCAACACCCAAGGCAATCGAGATGCCGATGATTAAAGTCCCTTTCCATAATTTAAAAATCATTGAGCGGACTCCCCGTAAGAGAAATACAGGCGAGCGCTGGTCAGGGCACGTTGCTCTTCAACGTCAACCTGCTTGAGACGGGCTTCGATGAGTTCGCGTCGGGCGGCAACAACCGAGTTCAAATCACCCTTGCCGGAGCGGTAGCTGGCCATCGTGAGTTCGACCTTTTCTTTAGCCAACGGCAACAAGCTTTCCTGATTACGGCTGACTGCACGATTGAGGCGCTCGTAGTCAGCCAACTCATCCTCCAGTTGCTGGGTATGCTCGCGTGACAGGGCTTCGCGCTCAGCCTCAAGCTGGTTTAGTTCGGCGTGCTTGGCCGCAATCTTGGGGTTTTGCCGAGAGTTAGGGAACAGCGGGAGATCCCATGAAAACTGCACGCTGACCATGTCACCGAATTGTTGGCCTCGGTGCTGATAATCGAATTCCCAGCTCCAGTCAGACTGCTTTTCCGCCTCAGCTTCACGGATCTTGGCTTGTGCTTCACGGGTCATCGGCACAAAAGCCGCTAATTCGGGGTGATGTTGCAGCTTATGGGAGTAACCTGAGGTCTCAATAGGCCAATCAGGCAAACCGCCTACCGGTTTGTCATCGGCGGCAGGGCCAATCCAGCGCTTGAGGGCGGCCCGGGCCTGTGCACGTTGACGAACTAAATCATCCTGCTGCTCAGCCAGTTGAGCAGCTTCCTGTTTAGGTGTCACCGCATCGGCGGGTTGGGCTCGGCCACCCGCAATCTGAGCTCTGACGGTATCGGTCAGAAGACGGTTTTCTTTGTAGAAGTCCTGGAACAACGCATCTTTACGCTCAACCGAGTAGCTTCTGATCCAGGCTAATGCCGTGGACTGTCGGACGTTCAGACGCGCCACTCGACGCTCGGCTGACGCTCGATCAACAGCCGCATCCGCGACCTCGATACGTGCTTTGCGCTTGTCGCTGTTGGGCATCTCCTGCCTAATCCCGACCACTTGCATGGTCATGAAGTCCTGGTCGATGCTCCATCTGTCGGGTCCACCAATGGGGTAGTTCTGCACGCCCAGCAGTAGCTTGGGATCGGGTAGTTCGCCGGCGGGAATGGCCGCGCTAGTGGCTGCTTGAATTTTGGCGTCTTGTGCGGTCAACGATGGTGCATTGTTTTCGGCCAGACGCAGCGCTTCATCGAATGTCAATGCGCTAGCGAAGCTCGGCAATGCAAGTACGCTTGCCGCCAGGCCGGCCAGGAAGGACCAACCTGTGCAACAGCACTTGGAGTTCATGTTCACGATTCCTGTGATGATCCACCGCGCGCTTCATAAGACATGCGCGCAGATATGCCATCCCGCTAACGCGGAATGAGGCTCAGTGTGGTACAGGAATCAAGTACGTGGGGGTCGCCATACCCCTGAAGAGGTTTGTACGAGCGGGAAATGGCTGGAGAATGATAGAATGAGAGGACTGGACAGGGTGATAGGAGGCTTGATGATCGATACTTGCAACATGCCGCCAGTTTTGCATTCCTGACCGGGCTTACAAGGTTTGCCATGCTCGGTGGGACTTTTCATGTCGTGGCAGCAGTCTTGCCCCATACCATCCATCATCGCCATGCCCATGGTTTTCATCGGGCATGGTTCAATCGATGTCTGAACACCCGCCATCCCGCTGAGGGGAAGCGCCAAGCTAATCAGGAAAATTAGGCAAAACCGCAGGTAGCGTTTCATGAGCTGGAGTGTAGACGGTGCAAATGGCCCTTACAATTCACCCTTGAGACTCCTTAGTCGGCCATCACCAACCGCTATGCCGCGCTCATTTCCATGACCGGGCTTAAAGTACCTAACCATGCGACTAGACAAATAATGATGACTGCCATTGAAAATTCGAGCTTCATGCTACGGCGCAAGGCATTGACCGCGACAGCATAGTCTCCATTTCGAACAGAACGTTCCAAGAGCGGGCTTAGGTGAAAACGGTTGAGCGTCGCTAATACGATCATCCCGGCAAAGAGCAGGACCTTCAAAAATAGCAACTCGCCATAAGTGCTGAGCATCACCTCATCGAGATTTGGCCCAACGATAAATAGGTAGTTCGCCACTCCCGTAATGCTGATGATCACTACAATCACCGCGCCGGCCGATTCAAACCCTGTCAGTACCCGAGCAAGAATTCGTGCTTCTCGCTCACCTTTCAGTGATTTCAAACGCAGCAGCAGGGCAAATGCCGCTAGCGCACCCAACCAACCGCCTGCGGCCAAAAGATGGAAGATATCGCTAATAAAGTGCCAGTAGCGACGGCTCCCCTCGTCCATTGCTCCGTGCCCTGTCCATGCCAGCGTCGCTAGCGCAATCGCGCCACAGACAGTGACAATCCAAAGACTCAGTGTTGGAAAGCGCTTGTTCAGGGAAACGCCAATAATGGCCGTCACCAACGCCCCTATTCGGACCATCCAGGTCAAACCGACGTCAGTCCCCATGAGAACCATTTGAAAGATATGGTGATGTAGCTCCATGAAACCCGACACGCCACTCATTGCTTTCGCAAGTAACAACATGGCGGCAAGGGACAGAGCTACACCTACAGCAGAAGTACTGTAAAGAAGCGACTCAAAATTCAAAACTGTTCCCGATATTCTTTCTTTTCCCCTGAGGCTATAAAGACCAAAAATTGCCAGTCCAAATAACAGCATCAGGTCGAAATAAAGAGCAAAGCGAACAACGATATTTAATGAGTCGCTCATGAATCATTTCACTTTGAAAGAAAAGTTGCCGGTAATCGGGTGAGTGTCCGAGGAAACGGCACGCCATTCGACTTTGTAAGTACCCGTGGTCAATGGCGATGCGGGTGTAATAACCATCGTCTTCGGATCACCGCCACCTGCCACGTTAGCTTTTACGCCCATAGGTGAATTCGGCATACCAGGCATATCGGTCATAATCAGCTTTGCACCAGAGAACTGAGTCGTTAGATTCTCAGAAAAGTGCAGTTCGATTTTAGACGGAGCCGCCGCATCCGATCCTTCAGCGGGAGTAGAAGAAACCAGCTTTGGATGCGCCTGAGCAACTGCACTCAGAAGCAAACCCGCAGTCAGCGCAACAGCTACGGTGGTAGTTTTAAGGAATGACATGCAAGACTCCTGACAGCAAAAGCTGTTGGTTCTAGGTTTTTAGGGAATATCTAGTTTTTTACTTTTTGACGCTCGTTAAAACCACTGACGAATACCTAGCAAATTCCGTGTTCTAGGGCCGGCTGGACAGGGAGGAATCACAAGATTTCCAACGTCACAGTGCGAGTACACGATGCCACATGAACGCAAACTGTTCGATTACATTTCAGTCAGCTTGGGGCGGGTTTTTGGCACTGATCTGCCCGGATACGGCGCCAAATACGCGACTTTCTTTGGAACGCTCCAAGAGTTTTCTCTCATCCAAAAACGATCCTATTGAGCTAACCACATGTTGCCTGCATACATATGAACAAGGTGTCTTAGACCTTTCTTGCATCAGCACATGGGAGTTCAATATGAAAGGCTGTTATTCCGTTTAACGACGTACACCATATTTTTCCGTCATGCGCTTCAATGATAGATCGAGTAATCGATAAACCTAGCCCTGCATTACTTGGACTTCCTTCTCTGCGAGCTGGGTCCACGCGATAAAATCGATCAAACAGCTTTTCAAGATGCTCGGACGCAATGGGCTCTCCCGGGTTCTCCACAGAGACTGATATTGAAGTTCCTTTCTGCCGAATATCGACAGTAATACACTTTCCTTCGGGGGTGTACCGGAGCGCATTTGAGAGCAGATTAGAGATGGCCCTGTCGAGCATGAGTACGTCACCTCGGACGCTACCCCTGCCTGTGACCTTCAGGTCGATCCCTCGCTCATCAGCCAGCAAACGGTAGTACTCGAGTAATTTCTCTACTACTGCTACCAGGTCAATCGGTTTGTTTTCATGTGTAATTAGACCGTTATCTGATTTCGCTAGAAAAAGCATGTCATCAATCATACGTCCCATACGTTTCAAGTCATCAAGATTTGAGTACAGATTGTCCTCGTAGTCCTCAATATTTCTTTTTCTAGATAAAATCACTTCAGTGTGAGTCATCAAATTGCTAACGGGTGTCCGTAATTCGTGAGCAATGTCCGCAGAGAAGTTCGATAAACGAACAAACGCATCGTCCAGTCTAGATAACATTGCGTTGAACGAGAGCACCATCTGCTGGAGCTCTTGGGGAACGGGACCTAATGGAATACGCTCTTTGAGCGATTTAGCTGACATCGAAGCTGCTACCTGAGTGACTAGGCGAATAGGTCGTAGTCCACTACGCGCTACCATCCAGCCCAGTGCAGCACTGACCAGCGCGCTTATCACCAGTCCTATCCAAAACCATCGTTCAAGCGTCTCGAAGAAGGCCATATGTTGAGTAACATCAAAGATCAACATCACTGTCAATGGCTTGTCCTGCCCCGTCACTATGGCTTGCGCCGTCACGCCTCGAAATATCTGCTCCTGGTCTCGCCACTCCCAGACATTGCTGTTTGTGACCGTTCGGAAGTCTTCAGGAACTACGATCGGACCTGGGTCAGCAAACAGGAGCTTACCGTCACCATCGATGATAAGAGCTGTCAAATCACGATGAGCACCAAGCAGTGCCTCCAGCTCAGGCTTAACATCACTGAATTGATCAATGCTGTTCAACCCAGTCAAAATTCTTTGCGTCGAGTGAAGCTTTTCGTTCAGCGCCTGCTGATCCAGCATCTTGAAATGATGCCGGCTGAGGTTGTTAAAACTGAGTCCAGCGACGGTGAGCACAGCCGTTACAGCTAGCATGAACATCAGGCTCATGCGCGTAGTCAGGGACATTCGCTTCATTCCGACCCCGTCCCCGAATCCGGCGCATCCAGCATGTACCCCATGCCTCGAGAGGTGTGGATAAGCTTGACCTCAAAATCATCATCAATCTTTGCTCTGAGCCTCCTGACAGCAACCTCGATGACGTTAGTATCGCTGTCAAAGTTCATGTCCCAGACCTGGGAAGCAATAAGCGACTTGGGCAGAACCTCACCTCGACGACGGAGCAGCAATTCGAGCAACGCAAACTCTTTGGCCGTTAGATCTATACGTTTGCCTGCGCGGATAACCCTGCGTTTGAGGAGGTCCACCTCCAAATCAGCCAATTTCATATGGGTTTGGGAGGGGGCAGTGGTACCTCTACGCAGCAGCGTTCTGACGCGAGCCAGCAATTCAGAAAATGCGAAGGGTTTGATCAGGTAATCGTCAGCCCCCAGCTCAAGTCCTTTTACCCGATCCTCAACTCGGTCTCGCGCCGTGAGGAAAAGCACAGGGACATTTTTTCCGGATGCTCTCACTTTCTGAAGTACTTCCCAGCCATCCAGCCCAGGCATCATCACATCGAGAATCAGCAGGTCATACGCCTCGCTCAAGGCGTGCTGAAGCGCGTCTTTGCCATTGGTAAAACGATCAACATTGAACCCCGCCTCGGTGAGTCCTTGCTGCAAATAAATACCTATTTTGGGTTCGTCTTCCGCAACCAGAAGTCTCATGGGGATGGCTCTCGAATAATTGTGAGGCTGAGTCTGCAATGAAATGCCTCTGCCAACCAGCAACTGACAGAAAAGTAATATTGGCTTCAGGTAGATGTCAGCGAGTGCTGTCTAGGGTTCGAGCATGAGTACTTTCTGGTGCTCGACCGACTCTTAACCATGAAAGCTAGAGGAGCCGGAAAACAAATCAAAAAGGAGCTTCCTCATGAACCGTTTAAAAGTCCTATTCTTTGCTAGTTCGATACTCATCTCAGCATCTGCGTTGGCTGAAGGTGGTGCAGATCGGATTATGGAGCGCATGGAAAGCCTGCGCGATAAAGCCGAAGCGACCTTGGTACAAGCTGAAAAAGCTCCTGAAGGGCAGCGCCATGTTCACATGGCCGAGCATATGAAAATACTGGGCGAGATCATGGGCCAGCTTCATCTAGATCATCCAAAAGCATCAATGTCACCTCAGGAACATCTCGCCTGGATGGAAAAACACGACGCCATGGTTGATGACGTTTTGAACCAAATGCAGCGCGAGCACAAACTGATGCTTTCTGAGAACCATCAGTAACCGAATAACTCCTACGGGGCTCTCTGAACCGCCCACTAGACACGGCGTCATCTGGGCGCCGTGTTTTCTCAGGAAAACTGACAGAAATGTAGTGTTCAAGTCAGTTAACGCTCAGCTCTATCCCTTTAGCATAGCTAGTATTTTCCACTGGCTCTCGAGGTCACCATGAAAACTAAGCTCATTACTCCAGTTATTGCGGCAATCACCCTACTCCTCGGCGCTACGGCGATGGCCAGCGTAGGTCATGGGAAAGAGGATATCGGTCAGCCTGGAGTCGCCTCAGAGGTCACTCGCACGGTTGATGTAGAGATGGGTGATATTTTCTTCAAAACTAAAAGCATCGACGTAAAGCCCGGTGAAACGGTTCGCTTTGTACTTCACAACAAAGGGGCGTTGCTGCACGAGTTCAATATCGGCCAAGCCGCTGCTCACGCGGCGCACCAAAAAGAAATGGCGAGCATGTTCCAGAATGGAACGCTTACACCCACCGGAACTGGAAAAATGTGGGGCAACATGGGCCATAGCATGGGAGGCATGAAGATGGTTGGAATGGAACACAACGACCCGAATAGCGTGCTGATCGAGCCAGGGGCAACCAAGGAGTTGATCTGGACCTTCAACAACACAACTGGACTTCAATTTGCCTGCAACGTGCCAGGTCATTACCAGTCGGGGATGGTCGGTCAATTTGACTTGAAGTAAGCCTGAACCGACCGCTAAAACCGCGTCGACGCAAGAGTTCGCTATGCTCTGAGGCAGAGATCAGAGCAACACGCTCACACACGGGGTCTAGATCATGGATAAGCATCAGCATCCGGCTGGAAGCACCTCCCCACCATTTTGGAGGCGCAAAACAGGCGTTGTACTGATCATGCTCATTGCGATCGGTGCCTTTTACGGGGTGCGGGAACATTTCACCCACGTTTATCCGTATTTGCCCTACCTCATCCTGTTGATCTGTCCATTGATGCATTTTTTTGGACATGGACATGGCGGACATGACCATGGCGATCAGGCAGGAACCAACAAGGAAGAGAAATAGCTATGCCCACTCCACCGAGCCACCACGATCACGGTCCCGCCCACGCTGCCTCACCCAATGACGGTGGTCTACGCGACCCGGTGTGCGGTATGGCGGTTATACCTCCAAGTAAATTTGGCGAGTCTTACCAAGGACAGACGTATCAATTTTGTAGCCAGAAATGCCAAGAGAAATTTCGGGCAGATCCAGAACGCTACATTGGTAATCATCCCAGCGCTGAACCCAGCAGCGCCGCTATAGAGCCCACGCTACAGGTAGCCACTGAGTTTACCTGTCCTATGCACCCGGAAATAAGACAGCCAGGGCCCGGCAATTGCCCTAAATGTGGCATGACATTAGAGCCCGTCATGCCCGCGCTTGATGACGATGACAAACCCGAGCTCCTGGATTTCACCCGCCGCTTTTGGTGGTCGCTGCCTTTAACCGTAATGGTGGCCCTTCTAGCCATGGCGGGTCACTCATTACAAATCTTCCATGGTTCGGTTCAAAACTGGATCGAGTTCGCTCTTGCCACTCCGGTCACCTTATGGGCAGGTTGGCCCTTTTTTGTAAGAGGCATAGCATCCGTTAGAAATCGCAGTCCAAACATGTGGACTCTGATTGGTTTAGGTACTGCCGCAGCCTATCTTTACAGCGTCGCGGCAACCCTATTTCCCCAAAGTTTTCCCACCACCTTCATGCAAGATGGACGCATCGGCGTCTACTTCGAAGCCGCTGCGGTCATCATCTCGCTCACCTTGCTTGGGCAGATTCTTGAGCTCAAAGCACGGTCACAAACCTCCGCCGCCATTAAGTCCCTTCTTGGCCTATCTCCCAAGACTGCACGCAGGATCAACGCCGATGGTCAGGAGGAAGACATTCCTCTTACCCATGTTCACTTGGGAGACCATTTGCGGGTCAGACCTGGTGAAAAAGTGCCAGTTGATGGCTCTGTACTCGAGGGAGAAAGTGCGGTGGATGAATCCATGCTCACTGGTGAACCTGTGCCGGTCATGAAAAGAGCAGGGGATAGTCTGATCGGTGCCACGCTTAATACTCATGGAAGCTTGGTGATGGAGGCGCGAAAGGTCGGCGCTGACACCATGCTGTCGCAGATAGTACAAATGGTCGCACTAGCCCAACGCTCCAAAGCGCCCATGCAACGAATGGCCGACTCGATCGCCGGCTACTTTGTGATGGCGGTTATCGCGATTGCGTTGCTGACCCTCATAGGTTGGGGACTGTTCGGCCCGGAACCCAGCTGGGTCTTCGGCCTGATCAACGCTGTCGCCGTGCTTATCATCGCTTGTCCCTGTGCTCTGGGTCTGGCAACGCCCATGTCGATCATGGTTTCGACGGGTAAAGCCGCCAGTATGGGTGTGCTGTTCAGAGATGCCAGTGCCATCGAAAACCTTTGCAAGATCGACACACTGATTGTCGATAAAACGGGAACCCTGACAGAGGGACGGCCGGTATTTCACAGTGTGGAGGCCACACCAGATTTCAACCCACGCGATGTGCTTCAACTGGCCGCTAGCCTTGATCAAGGCAGCGAACATCCTTTGGCACACGCCATCGTCGATCACGCCCGAACTGAAAATATTGCGCTCACCAAGCCTGAATCGTTTGAGTCCGGCTCAGGGATTGGGGTGAGTGGTCTCGTTGATGGCAAGAAAGTACAGCTGGGCAACACTGCACTGATGGAAGCTGCCGGCGTGAGCACAAAGGTCTTACAAGAACGTGCAGAGTTGTTGCGCCTTGAAGGCATCAGCATCATCTATCTAGCAGTTGACGGGGTCTTGGCAGGATTACTAGCGGTCTCAGACCCGATAAAACCGACCTCTAAAGAAGCAGTCACCAAGCTTAAGGCTGATAACGTAAAAATCATCATGGCCACGGGAGACGGGCTCACCACCGCACGTGCTGTCGCCAAGGAGATGGGTATTGAAGAGGTTCATGGTGAAGTGAAACCTCAGGACAAGGAGCGCCTGGTGGCGGACCTCCAGCAATCCGGTCGAAAGGTTGCCATGGCCGGCGACGGTATCAACGACGCACCGGCCTTGGCGCGAGCAGATGTGGGCATTGCCATGGGTACAGGGACTGACGTCGCGATGAATAGCGCGCAGCTCACGCTGGTAAAAGGCGACCTGATGGGGATTTTACGGGCACGGGCACTTTCGGTTGCAACGGTAAAAAACATGCGGCAAAACTTGGGGTTCGCCTTCCTTTACAACTCAATGGGTATTCCCCTCGCCGCAGGCCTGCTCTATCCACTGACGGGGCACCTTCTGTCTCCAATGATTGCTGCGTTAGCCATGAGCGTCAGTTCTGCGTCTGTAGTTTTCAATGCTTTGAGGCTGAGGAATACCCGAATTGAATGAGCGTAACCGATGCTCACAGCCCGCTATACATAACTCTTGACCTTACCGTGGTGTCAACGTTGATCTTGTTGTTGCGGTGAAAATAGACTGCTCAGCACAAGAGGAATAACCATGTTCGTCTTAAACGTATCAGGCATTGGTTGCGGTAGCTGCGTCAGCAAAATCACCAAAGCAATTCAGTCACTGGACAGCGAGGCTATGATTTCCGTGGATCGCGCAGCAGGTAAGGTAAGCGTTGAAAGCAGTGAAAACCCAGAGCAAGTCCGTAAAACTGTCGAAGCACTCGGTTTCCCTTCCCAAATCAGCGCCTGAGGCGCTGATTCCCTCGCTGGGTAAAGTTTATTATTCACCTCGCAGAGCTTTAAGTAGCCCCTTAAATGCTCCATTTAATCTAGTAAAGGCGGTTTCGAAATGAATTTCATTTTCCGTATACTTTGCGACCTCGACCTGTTGATCCACAGTATTTTGATCAATGGAAGGTTGGTTCGGCGTACTGTAAAGCAAAGCACCGCCGTGAATATCACTTACTAATTCGTTTACGGCAATATGTTTTGGGTTTGTTGTTTTTAAAGAGAACGGAGTAGCCAAACCTCCTTTTGTTTGGCTAGCCAGTACAGCAGAAAAGTCCAAGTCCCTGGCCTTAAAGTTAGGAGTGTCGGCATTAGCGATATTATTGCTAAGTACCTCAGCTCGTTGGCTGCGAAAACGTAATGCTCTTTCTGCGGAGCCAAGCGCTTTGTCAAAATTAATACTCACCGGTGGCCACCTTTAGTTACGCTGCCATTTAATTCCCACCTATCGAACACTCAAGTGCTTAACGTAGTGCGTCCGAGCCGATGTATGATTTCAGCGAAAAACTCAAAAAACGCCACGCCATCGTGCAGTGACCGGAAACTTACAACGCCGCACAGGTAAATTTTAGATGGTGGATGGAGGTTATGTGTCGTTGGATAGCTTAGACCTTACGGACTAATCACTCTGCATCTCAAGAGAAATATCGCAACCTGACACAACTGTAATATTGGCCTAAGCTTCCTGACAGGGGATGAGTCTTATAGTCCTATTGAGCCTCAAGCTCACCCCCTAGAGTCAACGACTGATGTGGATTCAGGGGTCACCAATAATCATCCGAGGCCCCCCAAATGAACCCTATCAAAACCTTGTTCGTCATCGCGGCTCTGACCGTCTCTTCTTTGGCTATGGCTGAAGGGGGTGGTGACCGGACTTTCGCACGCATGGAAGTGGCCAGGAATAATTCGATGGAATCGTACCGAGTAGCTCAAACGCAAAATGCCCAACATCCCGTCGCTGAAAGCAAAGCCAAGGCGATGGATCACAAGAATTGCTAAATAGCTAGCCCTCCAAGCTGACAGAAATGTAATCACTGCGGTGGTTTAAATGTGGCAATTTCTGAGCTCGCTTGCCGTAAGAGTTTGTCTTTTGTGACGGTGGGCAAAGCTGATCCGGGCAACTCATGATCGGTTGTTTCGCACGGCTTCCCTTTTGACTGATTGGAAATAAACGGCATGCATTCCAAAACCTCTAGACGGACATTCGTAAAAGGCTTGGCCGCTGGTGGCATTCTCGGCGGCTTTGGCCTTTGGCGCACTCCAGTATGGGCGGTGACAAGTCCAGGTCTGCCGAGCGTACTCACCGGCAATGAATTTGATCTGTTTATTGGTGAAACACCTGTAAACATTACCGGCTCGCCGCGAACAGCCATGACCATCAATGGATCATTGCCAGGACCTTTGCTGCGTTGGCGCGAAGGAGAGACAGTCACCCTGCGTGTAAAAAACCGCCTGGACCAAGACACCTCAATCCATTGGCACGGGATCATTCTGCCGGCCAATATGGACGGTGTACCTGGCTTGAGTTTCCATGGCATCGCACCCGACGGCATGTACGAGTACAAGTTCAAGGTTCATCAGAATGGTACGTACTGGTACCACAGCCACTCGGGCTTACAGGAGCAGGCAGGGGTTTACGGGCCAATCGTTATCGACTCGAAAGAGCCTGAACCTTTTCAATACAACCGCGACTATGTGGTGATGTTGACTGATTGGACCGATGAAGATCCTAGTCGCGTCATGGCCAAGCTTAAGAAACAGTCGGGCTACTACAACCACCATAAACGCACCGTTGGTGATTTTATCGACGATGTCAGTAAGCAAGGTTGGTCAGCTACAGTAGCTGACAGGAAGATGTGGGCTGAAATGAACATGAGCCCAACCGACCTTGGAGACGTCAGCGCAGATACTTACACCTATCTCATGAATGGCCAGGCGCCAAACGGTAACTGGACCGGTATTTTCAAGCCGGGTGAGAAGCTACGACTACGCTTTATCAACGGCTCGGCGATGAGCTATTTCGACGTCCGCATTCCTGGTTTGAAAATGACCGTTGTGGCCGCCGACGGCCAACACGTCAACCCAGTGAGTGTTGACGAATTCCGCATCGCCGTAGCTGAAACGTATGACGTGATCGTAGAGCCTGCCAGTGAAGAGGCTTACACCATCTTCGCCCAGTCTATGGATCGGACGGGTTATGCACGCGGAACCCTCGCTCTTCGTGAAGGGCTAGTTGCTCAGGTACCTGCTATAGATCCACGTCCAATCGTCACTATGGATGACATGGGGATGGGCGGTATGGCTGGTATGGACCATGGCAGCATGGCTGGTATGGGCGGCGCAGAGAAGACACCAGGTGACATGTCCGGCATGGCGGGCATGGCGGGCATGGACCACAGCAAGATGACCGGTATGGACCAAAGTGACATGACCGGGATGACCGGCATGGACAGCGGTGACATGACTAACATGGCGGGCATGGATCACAGCAAGATGGCTGGGATGGGCAATGGTGATATGTCAGGGATGGCTGGCATGGGTGGTATGGGTGGAGAAATGCAGACACACCCTGCCTCTGAAACCAACAATCCCCTGGTTGATATGCAAGCCATGAATCCAACGCCAAAGCTAAGTGATCCGGGCATAGGCTTGCGGAACAATGGTCGTCGAGTGCTCACTTACTCCGACTTGAAAAGCACTTTCCAAGACCCTGACGGCCGCGAGCCAAATCGTACCATCGAGCTTCATTTGACCGGTCACATGGAGAAGTTTTCGTGGTCGTTCAACGGCATCAAATTCTCTGACGCCGAACCGCTGCGCCTGAAGTATGGCGAGCGTCTGCGCATCACCTTGGTGAACGACACCATGATGACACACCCCATCCACCTTCACGGCATGTGGAGTGACCTTGAGGACGAGAACGGCAAGTTCATGGTGCGCAAGCACACGATCGATATGCCACCAGGTACCAAACGCAGCTATCGAGTCACCGCTGATGCCTTAGGCCGTTGGGCATATCACTGTCACCTGCTTTTCCATATGGAAATGGGCATGTTCCGTGAAGTACGGGTTGATGAGTAAAGGAGACGATCTGTGAGCACATACCGAAATCGTAATTCCCTCGTGGGTTGCCTCTTTGCCGCTGTCCTGCTGGGTGGACTCTCGTCCACGGTGCTGGCAGAGGAAAATGGCAGCGACCATTCAACCACTGTTCCTGTTACAGCAACGGACAAGCCAGCAACGGCAAACGATTCGAAGCTAGATCACGGGGCGATGGACCATAGCCAGATGAGCCATGAGTCGATGGATCATGACCAAAAAACCAAAAAGGCAGATTGAGATCATGACCAGTAAGTTTTTACGCCCAACGCTGATGGCACTTGCAGTCTCTACCGGTCCAGCATTCTTTTTCATGGCTCAAGCCGCTGAAGAGATGGATCCGTCGATGGCGATGCCATCAAGTGCGGACGCAAAGTCTTCAACTGCACAAAAATCCAAACCCGCCAAACCGAAAGATGCCGCGATGGATCACTCCAAGATGGACCACGGCTCAATGGGAGCCATGGACCATAGCAAGATGGGGGCTATGGATCACAGCGATAACGGGCAAATGGACGGTATGGAAAGCATGGATGGAGGGGCGACTACCACAAGCCGAACCCCAATCCCCGTACTTACCGACGCTGACCGGGCCGCCGCTTTTCCAGACTTACCAGGCCATGGTGTGCACGATAAAAAAATTAACTCGTTCATCCTCCTGGATAAATTTGAGTACCAAGACGCTGACAACGGTAGTGCGCTGGCTTGGGATGCAAAAGGGTGGATCGGCGGTGACGTCGATCGCCTATGGTTGCGTTCGGAAGGCGAACGTACCAATGGCGTAACCGAGAACGCTGAACTTCAGGCTCTGTGGGGACACGCCATCGGTCCTTGGTGGGATGTCGTCACCGGCATTCGACAAGACTTCAAACCTGGGTCACCTCAAACATGGGGAGCGCTCGGTATTCAGGGCATGGCCCTCTATAACTTTGAAGCTGAAGCGACTGCTTATATTGGTGAGAACGGTCAAACCGCAGCTCGGTTTGAAGGCGATTACGACATCCTGTTGACCAATCGCCTGATCTTGCAGCCGACCGCCGAAGTAAACTTGTACGGGAAAAATGATCCTCAGCGCGGCATAGGATCTGGATTGGCCAACACCGAACTAGGCCTGCGGTTGCGCTACGAAATTACTCGTCAATTCGCACCCTACATTGGTGTTAGCTGGAATCGCTCATATGGTAAGACGGCTGACCTAGCCAGCGATGAAGGGGAAAAGACAAACGAGGCCCGGTTTGTAGCTGGTATTCGGATGTGGTTCTGAGCGATTTGAGCACTAGCCCTACGAATTCAAATGATCGGGGAGTTGGCTCCCCGACTCTAAAGTAGATCCTTCAATGTAACCTTTGCAGCGGCATGAACGCTTGAGTGGGGTTCTATTGCTTCGTAGAACATCTCGCCGTCTCCAAGGGAAAAGGAAATATTCATGACAGGTAGCTTCCGACTTTCAAGTCGATTTCTGCGTATTGCAACATTCGCTGCGCTGTTCATCGGCTCAACGGCTCAAGCGGCGCAGGCCCTGACCATCGATGTGCATCGAGATGCAAACTGCGGATGCTGCAAAAAATGGATTCAGCATCTTGAGGCCAATGGCTTCACCGTCATTGATCATGTAGAAACCAACATGAGTGCTGTCAAACAAGATCTAGGTGTCGCTCCACGACTCTCGTCTTGTCACACTGCGATGATCAACGGGAAGTTTGTTGAAGGTCATGTGCCAGTTGAGCAAATAATTGCGATGAGTAAGCGTGACGACCTTCTCGGGATCGCTGCTCCTGGAATGCCAGCAGGTTCTCCAGGAATGGAAGTCGACGGAGTACATGAGACCTACCAAATAATCGGCCTGACCAAAGCCGGCGTAGATCAGGTCATTGCTGAATACCCCGCAAACTAATCCCACCTCATCCATTCGGCCACAGCATGGTCCCAGCTCATGGCCATGCAGCGGGACATGCTATGTTGATTTCATTCTCAAGCAATACGCAAAGGACGATCAGCAACAAGCTGTAAAGGCGCGCCTGCGCCGAATCGGATAACCCCGTACCGCTGTCCTCAATAACAATTTGAGATGACGCCATGCTCCGTCTGCTGACAAGCACTGCGCATCTGACCACGATAGTGCTAAGTTCGGGTGGCGTTGCCACTCAGCTTGCCTTTCCGAATCTGGACATCTGTCTCGGCTGAAAGCGTAGAAAAGTTAAATTACAGTGGTTTGAGAGTTCTTTTTTTGCAGGCTTTTCAGACGCAGGGTCGCGCGTTGTACAGCGGCCATTTTTTCTGGACGCTTCATTCGTTTCCATTTTCTGATGTCTTCCTTGGTGCGACCGCAGCTGACGCACAGTTCGCTGTTCAACTGGCAGACAGAAGTACACGGATTCTCGATGTCCTTGGCCATTGGTCAATTCCTCGGCGAACTTATGCGAACTACGGGCTCATTGCTAAGCCTGAACGGCGACCTGATCGGGTGAAACAGCGCCCGGCTTCGTGCGGTACTCAACTGTCAGATGAGTGATCTCATGAACTGTCGCAAGCCGTTCTCGTATGTTTTGTGCATTCACTGCTGGGCTGCCTAGAACACTCACAATAGCGGCGCGGGCTTGCGGCCCTACCTGCCAGACATGAAGATCTATGATCGAAGCATCTCCCTGTCGCTCAACCAGTTCACGAATCTCTTCAGCGACATGATCATCTGTCTGGTCTAGCAATACACTCGCAGTCACCCGCATCAACGACCAAGCCCAGCGTGCGATGACAACTGCACCCACAATCCCCATTGCAGGGTCGAGCCAGACCCAACCAAGGTAACGACCAGCAAGCAGTGCTGCGATGGCCAGAACCGAAGTCAGTGCATCTGCAATGACGTGAATATAAGCAGAGCGCAGATTATTGTCATGATGTGCATGGTGAGATTCATCTTGGCCGTGGTCATGCCCATGGTGATGATTATGACCGCCAGACAGCAAAAGCGCGCTCACCACATTCACTGCTAATCCGACAATTGCGATAAGAGTCGCTGTCCCGAATTGCACTTGAGTCGGTTGAAAGAGACGAAATAGCGACTCTCCGGCAATTCCCAAAGAGACCAGTCCCAAAATCAGAGCAGATGCGAAGCCACCCAAGTCTCCAACCTTGCCAGTTCCAAAACTGTAGCGAGCATTTGAGGCATGTCTTTTTGCGTAACCGTAAGCAGCTGCGGCTATGCCAAGTGCTCCAGCGTGTGTTGCCATGTGAAATCCATCAGCAAGCAACGCCATTGAGCCAGTGAGATAACCTGCGGTGATTTCAGCAACCATCATTACGACGGTCAGAGCCACTACCCACAAGGTTCGCTTGGCGTTTTCTTCATGTGATTTCCCCAGGAACATATGGTCGTGGGAATAGTCGGTGTACGAATTACTCATCTGGGCAAATCCTATTTGGAATAGCGGCGAATGGCTTCGAGAAGCTCATCGACGCCTTTCGCTCTTTCTTCGTTGCTGAGTGTCGGATTCGCAACGTGTTCACGAGCGTGGTCTTCGATAATTTCATCCATCAGCCCATTGATAGCGCCACGGGCAGAAGCGACCAAAAGCAGGGTTTTCGAGCAGTCATCATCAGAGTCGAGTGCTCGCTCAATCGCCTGGACTTGCCCAGCGATTCGCTTTACACGCTTAAGAAGATTGTCTTTGCTTGATCTCATATGACCCATACCATACCCCCCCTACCTATATTGAGAGTATGTTCACACGTTCCAATCAGCCATACAACCCCAGGGACGCTCGCCGCCGGGATGGATATACCAACAGTTTCTTCAATCGTAACCGTCCGGCCAGCACCCTCTCCTGACAGCCCTCCAAATTGGCCAAGATAGTGGACACCATTTTTTAGTGGACACTATCTTGGATACAGTTGCCCCAGCCCGTCGAGCCGGTCGCCGCCCCAACTTTCCGCTGGACTTTAAACGCCAAGTCGTCGAGGCCACCTTCCAGCCTGGCGCCTCCGTGTCATTGATCGCTCGCGAACATGACGTCAATGCCAATCTGGTCTTTCGCTGGCGGCAGCAATACCAAGAAGGGCTATTCGGCCCGGTCAGCCAGAGTGCTTCGTTTTTGCCAGTCCAGGTGATCGAGGCGCCAATGGATCTGCCGCCAGTCTTCCAGCCACAGGCAGAGTGTCATTCCGAGATCGCAGTTGAGGTAGGAAAAGCCAAGTTGCGTATCACCGGAGCACCAGACCCGCAGACGCTGCAACTCGTCTTGCAGCAGTTAGTGCGATGATTGCCCCTCCCGCTGGAACCCGTATCTGGATCGCCGCTGGCGTCACGGACATGCGTCGTGGCTTCGACGGTTTGGCGGCCATGGTGCAGACTCAACTGGAAGCCGATCCCTTCTCCGGTCAGATCTTCGCCTTTCGCGGACGGCGTGGTGACCGGATCAAACTGTTGTGGTGGGATGGCGACGGCTTGTGCCTGTTTTGCAAACGGTTGGAGCAAGGACGCTTTGTCTGGCCGCAAGCAACCAGCGGCAGCGTGTCGCTGACGACCGCGCAGTTGTCGATGCTGTTGGAGGGCATTGATTGGCGCCGGCCAATTCGTACAGCACCCGTCCTCGCGGTCTGACTTGCCGCGCTGAAAAAATCCCCAGTAATATTCGGGCATGACCCTCGTGACCGACTCCCTGCCGAATGATCTTCAAGCCTTGAAGGCGCTGATCGCTGCCCAGCACGCAGAGATTGAGCGCTTGAAGATGATGATCGCCAAGCTGCGTCGTACGCAGTTCGGTCGCAGCTCCGAGCAACTGGAAGCGATGATCGACCAGCTCCAGTTGAGCCTTGATGAGCTGCAAATCAGCCAAGCCGAAATGACACCTCCAGTCGAGCCGGCACCTCGCGCAGTTTCGCGCCGTAAACCATTGCCTGAACACCTACCTCGCGAAACCCACGTTCATCAGCCCGAGTCGCAATGCACTGGCTGCGGTGGGACGCTTCGCCATTTAGGTGAGGATGTGTCCGAAGTGCTGGAGTACGTTCCGGCACGTTTCAAAGTCATTCGCCATGTCCGTCCGAAGTGGGTTTGCCGCTGCTGCGAGCACTTCGCCCAGGTGCCGGCACCGAGTCGCCCGATCGCCCGAGGTCTTGCCGGCCCAGGGTTGTTGGCCCATGTGCTGGTCTCGAAGTTTGTCGATCATTTGCCGTTGTATCGGCAGTCCGAGATCTACGCCCGTGAGGGCGTGGAGCTGGAGCGCTCAACCCTGGCCGACTGGGTTGGCCAGAGCAGTCAGTTGCTGCGACCACTGATCAACGCCCTTGAGCACCACGTCATGAGCGGACACAAAGTCCATGCCGACGACACGCCGATTGGCGTGCTCGCGCCGGGCAACGGCAAGACCAAATCGGCGCGCCTGTGGACGTACGTGCGGGACGACCGACCTACGGGGGACGCGACACCGGCGGCGGTCTGGTTTGCCTACTCGCCGGATCGCAAGGGGCAACATCCCCGCGCGCATCTCAAGCGCTTCAGCGGGATCTTGCAGGCGGACGGCTATGCCGGTTTTGCTCAACTATATGCCACGGGCACCATTGAGGAAGCGGCGTGTTGGGCTCACGCCCGGCGCAAGTTTTACGAGGTCTACAAAGACCTGGCTTCACCACTTGCCGCCGAGGCGCTGCAACGGATTGCGGCCCTGTATGCCATCGAAAGCGAGATTCGAGGGCAACCGCCCAACCTGCGAAAAGTGGTTCGGCAAAGCCGAGCCAGTCCGCTGCTGGAACAACTCCACGCGTGGCTCAACCAGACGCTGACTCAACTGTCGAAAAAATCGGCATTGGGCGGTGCGATTCTCTATGCCCTCAATCGGTGGCAGGCCTTGGTGCGCTATTGCGATGACGGGCGAATTGAGATCGACAACAACGCTGCCGAACGCGCGCTACGTGCTGTCGCGCTAGGCAGAAAAAATTATCTGTTCGTCGGTTCCAACGCCGGCGGCGAACGAGCGGCTGCGATTTACAGCCTGGTGGGTTCAGCCAAACTCAACGACCTGAACCCGCAAGCCTATTTGACACACGTGCTGGAGCGCATCGCCGACCACCCGATCAATCGGGTCGACGAACTGCTGCCCTGGAACGTTTCTCTCGCCTCCACGGAACTCTGCGAGGCCGCCTGATCCATGGTCAAAACTGTTCGCTTGCCAAAACCCGAACCTGATTTGTTGCTACTGCACATTGAATTGAAGTGGATCGAACCTGCCATCTGGCGCCGTGTGGCGGTGCCCGAGAACATCACCTTAGGCAAATTGCACGCGGTGATCCAGATCGCAATGGGCTGGCACGATGACCATCTGCATGAGTTTGAAATAGCTGGTGAGAGTTACGGTATTCCCGACTCCGATGGATGGGGGCCTCCCGTGAACTCGGAGACCCGCAAGACTCTGATCAAAGCGTTGAACGGGAAAAGGACATTCCGCTAGGTCTATGACTTTGGCGATGGCTGGGATCACCGGATCAAAGTCGGAAAGAGAAATCCGATGCCCACTCCGTAGGACATTGAGTCGAAATCCAATCACGATGTTCTCATTGGAAGGGTCTGCAACAGATGTCGATTAAGCTCCTGGCCCACGCCGAACGCCTCTTGGACGCTTACGATAGTCAATCCTTGATGCTTGGAGGCCCAATCTTCTGCCGCTGGGATAGATGCGAAGAAATGCACATGGCAACAGAAGGACTGACGAACGTCGGCCGCCTCCTGCGGCAATACCAGTGACACTGCCACGTCGGCAGGTTCAACAGCCTGTATCTCGCTGGGTGAAACCGTAAGCGAAACGGGTGCTCCAGTTGCAGCGCAATGCGACGAGACGCGAGCTGTACGGCCGATTAACGCCGGGAGCATCAGGGTGTCCAGCGCGCACCAGGCATACAGCCGGCGGTTGTCAATTTCCAAGACATGCGACGTCTCGCGCAAGGTGAGGACATAGCCGATGATGTTCCCATCGTTGTCGTATTCGGTACTGGTGGCTTGTTCGAGCACAGCCGCCACTTGCTCAGCGGGCCAGCCAAGAGTCCTGGCAAGCGTAGTTCGCGAAATCGGGCGTCCCTTGGCAAGTTCACCCAGTAGCGCGACCAAGAACTCCGCAAAACCTTTGGGCCGGTTGGTCGGGGTGAGACGTTCGGCGATCTCGGTAATGTAGCGGGCAAATTTCATGGTGCTCTCCATTCATCCAGCGCAGCAGGACAATTGCTTTACGTCCTTGGTGAAAGTCTGCGCCGCGAGCTTCAGGCCCTCGACCATGGTTAGGTAGGGGAACAACTGGTCGGCCAGCTCCTGCACGGTCATGCGGTTGCGAATAGCCAGCACCGCCGTCTGAATCAGCTCGCCCGCTTCCGGGGCCACCGCCTGCACGCCGAGCAACCGACCAGAACCCGCTTCGGCGACCAGCTTGATGAACCCTCGCGTGTCGAAGTTGGCCAGCGCACGCGGCACGTTGTCCAGGCTCAGCGTGCGACTGTCGGTTTCGAGGCCTGCGCGCTGTGCTTCCGCTTCGCTGTAACCGACGGTGGCCACCTGCGGATCGGTGAACACCACCGCCGGCATGGCATCGAGATTAAGCGTAGCTTCGCCGCCGGTCATGTTGATCGCCGCACGGGTGCCAGCCGCCGCCGCGACGTAGACGAACTGCGGCTGGTTGGTGCAGTCGCCGGCTGCATAGATATCCACTGCGCTACTGCGCATGCCCTGATCGATCTGAATGGCGCCGCGTTCATCCAACAGTACACCCGCCGCTTCCAGGTTCAGGCTTTGGGTGTTGGGCGTGCGGCCGGTGGCGACGAACAGTTGGTCGGCGCGCAGTTCACCGTGGTTGGTGGTCAGTACGAATTCGCCGTTGGCGTGGGTCACCTGACTGGCTTGTGTCTGCTCAAGCACGTCGATGCCCTCCATGCGGAAGGCTGCGGTCAGCGCCTCGCCGATGGCCGGATCTTCGCGGAAGAACAGCGAGTTGCGCGCCAGGATGGTGACGCGGCTACCCAGCCGGGCAAAGGCTTGCGCCAGCTCCAAGGCCACCACGGATGAGCCGATCACGGCGAGCCGTTGCGGAATACTGGCGCTGGCCAGTGCCTCCTCCGAGGTCCAATAGGGGGTGTCTTGCAGCCCGCGAATCGGCGGCACGGCCGCACCGGCGCCGGTAGCGATCAGGCAGCGGTCGAACGCGACTTCGCGCCCGCCCCCCTCGACCAGTTCGACGCTGAGCGTGTGGCCGTCCTGGAAGCGAGCGGTGCCACGCAGCACGGTGATGGCTGGTGTGCTCTCCAGAATGCCTTCGTACTTGGCGTGACGCAGTTCGTCGACAAGGCCTTGCTGTTGCGCGAGCAGCCGCTCGCGCAGGACGGTCGGCGGCGTGGCGGGCATTCCGTCATCGAACGGACTCTCGCGGCGCAAATGAGCCACATGCGCGGCGCGAATCATGATTTTCGACGGCACGCAGCCGACGTTGACGCAAGTGCCGCCGATGGTGCCGCGCTCGATCAGAGTGACGCGGGCGCCGGCTTCCACCGCCTTCAAGGCGGCCGCCATTGCCGCACCGCCGCTGCCTATGACTGCAATGTGTAGCGCGTCGCCGTTTTTGCCGACCTCGGTGTCGCTGCGCAACCAGCCCAGCGCCTTATCGAGCTGGCCGGGGCGCGGTTGTAGCGAGGCGACTTCGAACGACGCTTGATACCCAAGGGCCTCGACGGCGGCTTGCATTTGTTCACGGCTGACAGCCGCGTCGGCCGTCATTTCGGCCTTCCCACCGGCGTAGGAGACGTCCGCCCGGTGCACGCCGGAGATTCCCTCCAGAGCATCTCTGACGCGGTCGGCACAGGAGGCGCAGGTCATACCGTGGATTCGCAGTGTGGTCATAGCGTTTACTTCCTCAAATGGGTCTCTTTGCGGCATTACTGTTTTGGCTGTGGTGGGCAGGCACCCGGGGCGCAACGGGGGTGGGCGGGCGACACGAGATCCCAGATCGAGCCCCCAAGCATGAGGGCCAGACCGATATAGAGCAGCCAACCGCTCCGCCAGCCATAAGCCCGCATCAAAAACACCGCAGCCAAGACCAGGACAGGGCCTATCAGGCCGAGTGCAGTTCGCTGCCACTGCCGATGTTTGAGCCAGCCAAGGGAATTGACGAGCAGCGCCAGGGCCGCAAACAAGGGCAGTAGCGTGGTGATGAACAGGCCTTCCCACTGGCTCAAAAAGCCCAGACCGATTGCAGCGCCTAAGCTAGCCAGAGCAGGAAAACACGCGGCGCAGCCTAGGGCTGAAACCAGCACACCGACGGAACTGGCTTTGTCACCGATCCGCGTGAACAGATTGAGAGGATTTCTCATTGGTATTTCCTCCTATTGCTTGATGGTAGATGGATAGCCGGCATCCTCGGTCGCCTTGGTCAGGGCCTCGGAGTTGGTCTTGGCATCGTCGAAGGTCACGATGGCTTCGCGTTTCTCGAAACTCACCTCGGTCTTGGTCACGCCCTCGACCTGGGTCAGCGCTTTCTTGACCGTGATCGGACAGGCGGCGCAGGTCATGCCCGGTACCGACAGGGTGACGGTTTGGATGGCGGCCCACACCGGGGAAACCACGGCAATGAGCGCGAGAGCGGCAAACAGCTTTTTCATGGGAGACTCCTGCCTGATCAGTAAAACAACGGGAGGATGTAGGGGAAACCGAGCGCGACCAGCACGAGTGCCATCACGAGCCAGAAAATGAACTTGTAGGTAGTTCGTACCTGCGGAATTGCGCAGGTCTCACCGGGTTTGCAGGCTTGAGCCGGGCGGAAAATGCGCCGGTAAGCGAAGAACAGCGCCAACAATGCCGCGCCGATGAAAAACGGGCGGTAGGGCTCCAGAACGGTGAGATTACCGATCCAGGCGCCGCTGAAGCCCAGGGCAATTAGCACCAGCGGGCCCAGGCAGCAGGTGGACGCAAGGATCGCCGCCAGACCTCCAGCGAGGAGTGCACCACGGCCCTTTTGTGATTCAGACATGGGTTCAACCTTTCGAATGTTTGATCGATGGGTTAAGGTTATTTCCGTAGTCAGGTACGGAGTCAAGCGGTATGAAAAACACTGCGGAAAGCCTGACCATTGGCGTCTTTGCCAAGGCAGCCGGGGTTAACGTGGAAACCATTCGGTTCTATCAACGCAAAGGGCTGTTGCCCGAACCGGACAAGCCCTACGGCAGCATTCGTCGCTACGGCGAGGCGGATATTGCACGGGTGAAATTCGTGAAGTCCGCACAACGGCTGGGCTTCAGCCTCGATGAAGTGGCCGGACTGTTGCGGCTCGATGACGGTACGCACTGCAATGATGCGCGTGTGCACGCCGAGCAGAAGCTCGAAGACGTGCGGGGGAAACTTGCGGATCTGCGGCGGATCGAGTTGGTCCTGGCGCAGTTGGTTGATGACTGTTGCGCGAGCCACGGGACGGTTAGCTGCCCGCTGATCGATTCGCTGCATGGAATAGATAGCCACGAAAACTTCGCGCCTTAGCCTACGATTTCCCGTTTCATTGCCCCCCTGTTTGTCGGCTTGAACAGGAAAAGAGCGGCGCTCAATGAGCCCCGTTGACTGGCCAAACCTACGGTCTGCTTTTAGCCACGCTCTTACCCTACAGAGCCGAGAGTCCTGATCACTTCGAATGCAAATGATTGGTCAGTTGCAACGCAAATGGGTGGTCAAGTGGGGTGCAATTTCGCAGTTTTTGAGTGTGAGCGCGTCAATCAGCGGTTAAAGGGGATTAAGGTCTGAGATGCAAGGCGGTGTAGTTCGGACGCTTACCTTCAATCCACAAAAAAAGGCGCCACTAGGGCGCCTAAGCCGTCTCCAAACCAAAGGAGAAACAAGGAGACGGGGTGTATCGGGGATACCGGACAGTTGATGCCGATGGCTAATGCCCGTTAAAGGAGTTGCAGTGGATATTCAACAATCAGTCTGACCTCGTCCAAATCAGATTCGAAATCGGTAGCTCGTGTCGTTGCTTGGCGGACACGTAAAGACATGTCCTTCAGTGAGCCTGACTGGATGACATACTTAGCCTCGATGTCTCGCTCCCAACGCTTTTGGTCCTGCAATGGGGCACCGTCCGCTCCGCGACGCATGTACACGCTGTTTGCGTTGGAATAGTCCGCATCCCAACCCTTAGCGTAGCGGGTCATGAAGCTCAGACCGGGGATGCCGAAAGCCTGCATATCTAGATCGTAGCGCAGCTGCAAGGATTGCTCTTTCGGTGAGTTGAAATCGCTGTACTGAATGGAGTTATCCAAAAAAATTGAGTCGGACTGGCGAAGGTAGTCAAAGTCGTCGTTACCATTATTGCGCTGGTAACCAACGGTCACGGCGTGCGCTCCGAATTTGACCCCGGTCTTGCCGCTCCAGATCTTGTTATCGAAGCTTCCCAGAAGTTTTTCACCCTCATCAACCGCTCGGTAGTAATTAAAGCCGCCAATTAGCGATACGCTTTCTGAGAGTGGATAGCTCAATGTGGTGCCCGCGTAGTATTGGTTCCACACATCCTTGAATTGGCTGGTGTAAAGACTCACACCTACGTGTTCATTGACCGTGTAATCGCCCCCTAGATAAGCGATCCATGGAGCATCTACTACACCGGCGTAAAAAGTTGAAAAGCCGTCACGCATGCTACTGGAATTGGGTTGGCTCATCGCATGCAGCCGGCCCCCCTGAAGGGTCAGGCCTTTGATGCTGGTATTAGTGAACGTTGCACCCCGGAAACTCTCCGGGAGAAGTCGGGAATCCCCATAGGCAACGACAGGCGTCGATGGAAATACGTCGCCTACCTTGACGACTGTATCCAGGAAACGCACTTTTGCGGCCCCGCCTACTTTTGAGTAGGAGTCTTCAGGTTGGCCTTTGCTATTGTGCGGCAAGACATCGACTGAGCTACGGGCTCCCGAGCGACCATCACCTGAATCGAGCTTGAGGCCTTCCATTGCAAACGCATCAATGCCGAAGCCTACGGTACCTTGAGTAAAGCCTGATTCGAATCGGCCAATGATGCCATGAGCCCATTCGGCTGAGTAACCATTGCCCGTGGGGCTTGATTGACCCTTTCGATAATCACGATTGAGATAGAGATTCCGATTGAGAATACTAAAGGTGCTCCCCTCAATGAACCCTTCAGGCTTTTGCTCCACAGCTACTGCAACTTGCCCCATGCTCATGCCAAGGGAAATGAGAGAAAGACCATAAATGCTTTTATTGTTCATTTAACACTCCAGGCTTTAGCTTGGCAGAGTTTCTTTATGAAATATTTTTTATAATTATAAAAGCCACCAGCACGTGAGGATTTCTCCTACGTGCCGGCAGACATAATTTCATACAATAGATAACTCCAGCGTGACCTGAAAATTACTTCTGTGTCAGCGAACAGCAAGCAGGCTCAAAACATACCGAACAACCTTGCGCAGTCAGGGCTAACGCTAATTAACTTCCGTGAGGGCAGTTAGTACCCATAACCTTGTATTCCAAGGTGTTGAGCTTGCCCGCCGAATCTTCATAGGTCATGCGCGAAGGGGCTACGCCACAGGTTTTATTGGCTTGAGTGGTACTGATTACCTTCTGGACATCGAGGTTCATTCCGTATTCATAATGAACAACTTCAGGTGTCGCCTTTCCGTTTTCTAAGGCGTACTGCTCCATCGCCTTCTGGTTCTCTTGCATCATTCGACCATAAACACGGTCACCACCTCCTTCAGCCATGGCCAAAGAAGACATGGTCAAGATGGAAGCGGCAAAAACAACTTTTAATAATTTCATGATTTTCTCCTAGTGCTCACTTACTTCTGACTAGAGGATAACCAGTGATGCCTTTCAGGAAGCTGCCGCGAATATTACATATCTGTAAGGCCTCTCGTAGAGCTCGTGAGTTCAACTATTTAAAGTTTAGCTTTATTGGCAGAGCACGCTGAATGCATCATACGACCATCAGAAATCAACTCGTATCCCACCTGGAGCATCTAGAGATTTTTTATAAAAATGCATATCTTCCTATTATGAAAAGCGGCTTTGACCGCTACAGGCGGATGAATCGTTTGGGCGTAGCTAAATGAGACTACGAACGTGTCACAAAAGCCTCATGGGCTGCGGAAATTAGGCACTACGTAGAGCACCGAAAACGCAATCGGCAGGATGGTCTTTAACAGCAATACGGTCTCGGAGGATAGGTTTTTATCTTATCCTTAACGTCATCGAAGATGACATTGAAGCTGTGCAGCAGGCGCTCCGTTTGCAACATTTGATCGTGAAGGATCTCAAGCAGGACAGCACAAACTACTGCCTGCCCAAGGATAAAGATAAAGCCTTCGAATCTTGAGGTTGTTTTCTCCAGCACGACCAAACCCGCTGACGATATCGGCAGGGCGAGCATTTTGCCGTTGATGTCGCCCGAAGCTTCAATAGAAGTGATTTTTCGTTATGTCGTGGGGCGGTGGCGAGACTCGTCCGACTGGCGTACTGTGGACCATCGGCGGCGATGGGGCCAAGAAGGGTCGCCTCATAAACTTGGCTTGAACTCTTGCTGTGTGGATAGCCAGTTAACTGCGTACTCACTGCGTCGTCAATTTGAGCCGACCAAGTGCCATCTCTAATCCAACCCACACGAATTCGTCGCTCTCAAATACCCAAAGCTTCCAAATTCCTATTTCTTACTGCGCTCAAGACAGCCATCCGGTCTTCTGTACCTGAATCCATATCAGGTACGGTGCCATGCTCCAGATCCTTACCCACATTAGCGAAACGCGGCGCTGGCTGTTTTCACTGCTACTGTTCTTGTCAACTGCGTCCCACGCGGAGACGTGGGTCATTACAAACCGAGCACATCCAGTATCCGCACCTTCTGGCGCTCGCGTCATCTTCCTGGATGATCAGCAGCGCCTTGAAGAACAACTTTCCAACCAACTACCCGCCGATCCACGCCAGGCAGAAGCGGCCATTCAACGCTACCTTGTCAGCCCTGCAGGGAAGCATCTGCAAAACGAGTTGGCCCAAGCCCAGCAGGGCGTCATAGACGCCTGGAGCCTGCGAGTCGAAAAACTCCCAGCCGTGGTCGTAGATCGTCGCTACGTCGTGTACGGCGAGCCTGACGCAGCTAAAGCCGTCGCGTTGATTGAACGAGCACGGAGCCTGTCACGATGAGACGCTCACGTTTTGCGATCCGGCCTTTGTCGCTGGCTATCACTTTCAGCCTGTCATTCAGTGCATCGGCTGCGATCAACTCGGCAGCGATTATTGCCTCGACCCTGTCACCAACCTGCCTGGAGTACAAAGTGGTCGGCATCTGCTATTGGCTGCTCTGCACGCCATTCGGATGCAAAGTCAAAACCTCGACCAAGGTTCGTCACTACGTACCGGACGCTGTGGTGTCTGCATATGCGAATACCGGGATGAACCCTTGGATAGAGATGTCACCTCTTGGCACCCCGAATCCGATGGCCCAAGCGGGCAACGACGGCACTACCAATCACGTTGCAGAGAACAACATCATCAAATTTAAGGAAGCCGATGTCATCGGCCATCCAGGTGGTGCGGCGTTGAGTCAGTTTGCCAGCGCCTCGGGCTATGTATGCAAAGGCGCAACCTTACCGCTTGTGCCTTACTTTCTGAGCACCCTTGACCCCATTGCTTGGCGATACGGCGTCCCGGAATCCGTATACCCCGAAGCACTCATTCCGGGCATGCGCGAAGTCGGTAGCCTGCTCTCAGCAAGCAGCTGGGGGAACGTCTACCCGCGTAGCGGCTTCCTTAACCAGACTGACGACTACAAAACGGGCGCAGTTATTGCGCAGCGTGCCGGCGACGTGGTTACCCGCCCAGGCCAGGTCCATGTCTACTTGCCGATGCTCGCCCTTCCCTACCCCGGTTACTGGCCCGCAGGGCCGCTACGCGAAGGTGACGCCTCCACTGGTAAGTGGCAAGAGCTCACCCCAGTCCTCAACCCGACTTGCGCAACCTTTCCCACCATCGATCCGAACATCGATGCGCAGGATGGCGGCTACGCCTGGGCACTCTGGCGCCCTTATTCGTGTTGCCAGCGTCGAGGACAGACCTTCCTCGGCAGTACGGACTTCCAATGAAACAGCGATCGGAGCAAAGCATGAAACTCACTACCTTGGCGATAGGGCTCGCCTGCAGCCTCAGCAGTGCAATAGCGCTCTCTGCTGATCCAATCAACGTCTCCTCCTCCGGAAGCGTCATTGGGGACAACGTGCTGTATAGCATTGGCGGCGGCAACGCAGTCACCATGGGGAGCGCAGGCAACATGGATAGTATTTCTGTGGGAGGCGGTTGGAATACCAATCTAATCTGCGGAAACATGAGCCTGAGCACAACCCTTGAAAACCAATTGAATGGTGCCACTTCCGGCTTCAAAAACATCATGAGCTCGGTGGTACAGAGCGCCACCAGCGCCGTGGCTTCGCTGCCGGCACTGATTCTTCAACGTGCGAACCCGGCGCTATACAACCTCATCACCAACGGCATTTTGCAGGCCCGCCTGGACTTCGACCGCTCCAAAGGCACCTGCCGCGCCATTGGCGAAAAGATGGCGGATATCGCCGGTAACCAAATGGGCTGGGGCAAGCTTGCTGAAGGTCAGGCTATGAGTCAGGCGCTAACATCCAACACAGACGCAGTGTCGGCGGTGGAACAAGTCGAAAAGAAAGGTGGAAACGATGGCGTCACTTGGGTTGGTGGTGATAGAGCAGGTGGTTCCGGTCAGAAGCCAATTCGTATCGTAGGCGACGTCACCAAGGCGGGCTACAACCTTCTGAACAAGCGCGCGGCCGGCGACACCGCATCCATCAGTAAAGCGAACTGCAACAACGGCATGGTGTGCAATGTCTGGTCATCGCCCCAGGAAGCCACCACCTTTGCCAATCGTGTCCTGGGTGAACAACAACAGCAGACCTGTGACAGTTGCCCTAAAACGGTGACAGCCGCAGGCGTCGGCCTCACGCCGCTGATCCAGGAAACGTACGACACCAAGCTGAAGGCCCTGCAGGAACTGCTGAGCGGAAGCAAAACGCTGTCGCTAGAAAACCTGGAAGCAGCGAGCAGCAACTCGTTACCCATCACCCGAGGCGTTGTAGCAGCACTCAAGGATGAGCGCGACCAGGACGTACTCGCTCGCCGGCTTGCCTCCGAAGTCGCGTTGTCCGATGTGTTGGAGAAAGCTCTGACCCTACAGCGCACCTTGATGGCAGGCAGTCGGGAACCGAACGTCGCGGCTAATGACCTCGCCGTCCAGGCAGTCGGCCAGCAGAGCTCCTCGCTGCAACAGGAGATCGGCAACCTCAAAATGGAACTGGACATGCGTCAGCAGCTCGCGAAGAACTCGCCTCTGACCATCATTGAACGCAGCAAAGCACGGGCAGAAGACTCTCGTGGCGTGTCCCCGGGAGCCCCAGAAACGAATCGATTGGACCAGTTGCAGTCACCCGCCCAGAACAAACAGTGAGAAAGGCCATGACCGAAATACAGGAGCCTGTCGCCGCTCCCAACCGTTCGCTGGTTCGACGAACCGGGAGGAGCATTCTGCTTGTTCTGGGTGTTTTGCTCGCGACTGCCGCCCTCGTAGTCCTACTCAGCGCTGTCCTGATGAACATGTTCGACAGCGCCGAGCAATGGCAAGCCTGGCGCACCGACCACTATTGGCCGCTCTTTACCTGGCGCCTAATGCTTTATATCGCACTGACCGTTGCCTGGTTCAAATTCAAGGTACGGTTATCGAACTCAGAACGCTCGAAACGGCGCAAAGGCCTGTTGAAGATCGAGATAATGGTGATCTTATTATTTCTGATGGTTGAACTGAGCAAGGTGCTGTATCAGGCAGGGGGTGTTCTGTGACGCTCTACACCAATGACTATTTAGAGTACTACCTGACGTTGGTCGGTTGGATCATCAACAATGGTATCTGGGCGATGATTTCAGATACCGGTCTATTCGCCCTCCCCTTCTGCATCATCGTTATTCGAGAGTGGCTGAAAGTCCGTGGTGAGGGGGCCGATGAGGGCAACAAAGGCGTTCTCTCACTGGCACGTATCGAAACCAATATCTACGTTGGCTACATCGTAGTCGCATTCTTCGCTGTACCAGCCGTCAATGTGAGTTTTGATACCTTGGCATTTGACCAGAGTAGAGCTCAGCAATGTCAATACAACTTACCTAAACCCACAGACACAGGCTGGAACACAACATTCAGCTCACTGGCAGGAAAGAGTGCCCAGATGCCCATGTGGTGGGCATTAATGCATGCATTATCAAAGGGATTAACCAATGGCGCTGTAGCAGCAATTCCCTGCGGGACTGATTTACGGCAAGTACGCATGGAAGTTAGCAACACCAAGATCAACAACCCGCTATTGGCTCAGGAAATTGGCGACTTTACGCACGATTGCTATGGACCCTCCCGTGCCAGATTATTCATGCGCCAACCCGAATTGGGAGCGCAAGGGAATGACCCTCGTTTTGCGCAGGAACTCAGCTGGATTGGTTCGCACTATTTATTGAACACCTCGGGTTATTACGACACGGACTACTCCAAAACTCCAAGGGCATCATGGCCCTATAACGCATCTCGTGATGTGGGTTTACCACAAGTGGGTGGAGGTGGGGGCTATCCAACTTGCAAACAATGGTGGTCAGATAGCGGAGTGGGACTGCGGGACCGTATCAAGGCTCAAGTGTCGCCGGACCTCATGACCAAAATGCTCGGCTGGGCAAAGTGGTTGTCCCCGGACGAAGTCACTGACTCGCTTGTCCGGCAACTGGTCTCGCCGTCGAACCAGGTGAAAGGGGATGTTTATACGGACTACGGGGGACAAATCGACGGAACTGTGTGGAATGGTGCAGCCCGGGCAGCGGGGACTCTCGGGGTTGCATTAGGATCTATGGCCTATTTTCCAGCGATGGACATGGTTCGCCAGGCGCTACCGATGGTCATGGCGTTCTTGAAAATGGCGATGGTGATTTGCATTCCCTTGGTGCTAATCGTCGGGGCTTACCAACTAAAAGTGGCCATGACTATGTCCGTTGTTTTTTTCGCTCTGATATTCGTGGACTTTTGGTTTCAACTGGCTAGATGGGTCGATACCACGATATTGGACGCTTTATATGGAGCCGGTTCTCCGCATTTATCATTTGATCCTGTGATGGGTTTGAACACTGCCACCCAGGACGCAATCTTAAACTTCGTGATGGGCTCGATGTTCATCATCCTGCCAGTGTTTTGGATGGGCGCGCTGGGATGGGCAGGGGTGAGCGCAGGAAAAGCATTGGAAGGCCTTACCAGCGGAACAAAAGATGTTCAAAAGGCAGGTCAGGAAGGGGTGAATACTGTCAAACGTAGCGTTATGTAACGTAAGGGTCTCATATCATTGATATGAGACCCTTAATCATCGTCGTCTACACGTTGACCAGCAACATAGTACCCATAGCCATCGGGGCCATAGCATTGACCATACTCTATCTGGTTTCTGCGAGGCGTAGGTCTGTGATTCAACGCCCAGAGCCCTCCACCCAAAACCAAGGTAAATACTGCAACGCTGATAATCCCGCTGAAAATGTCTGCAGAAAAATATAGGAGTACGGCAGCCACAACCAGACGCTTGACCCAACGCAGGGTACGGTTCTGACTGCACCAAACGAGGCGCGCAGCCTGACCCAGGCCATAGCCTAAGCGACTTGCTACTCCCTGAGAGGTCTGTGCGGTCATGGTGCGTCTCCTTCTTACCCGGTCTAGGGGCGATTTGACATTACTTATAATACCGATTTTTCTATGCTGCAAGATCATGAGACAAACGGCCTTTGCCTTCAGCACCAGATGCCCCCCTTTCACAACAAAAATGGCCCAAAAGGTAAAAGGTTTTGTAGAAGCGAATGGAATGGTTCACAAGGGTAAAAGCCTTACCCGAAAGGGCCGCTTTCAGCGGGAAAAAGGTCCAATCTCATCAACGCATCTCGCGAGTCGAATAAACTTCAACTAACTCGTCTTCTGTAAAATTACTAAGCAAAGAAAAGTATTCAGCTCTGGACTCAACCGTCAACGGTTGGATAGAACCTAAATTAATAAGAGTTGAAACAGCCTCGTCAGGAGTCATTTCGCTAGTAAGTGGGGCTCTCTGCCCAGAGTAATAAACCTTGTCAGACGCAATAGCTACATCCAGCAGTTCACGTACTTCACCATAACGAGCGGAACGCGCAGCGGTTAGAAACACTCCATCAAAAATGACCAAGACGCTATCAACGTGAGGAATAATATATTTAGCTAAGGCCACAACCAGAGGAAGGTTGTTGTCCCACCTTGCTTCCTCATCATCAAGATCATTCCCTACACTAGCAAAAAGAATGATCTCATCACACTTATTGTCACGTATCAAATCACAAAGTGCCCAAACATTATCTGAGGTTGATTTCGTAGCGTAGCGAAGTGAAACCATCATTTTTTCCTCACATAGTCGATCTGCGGCCCCGTGCCCTTAGACCGAAACGACGATAATTCTGCATTCCTTTCTCCGTCACCACCATAGAAAGATGGCTCTTCGCCAAAAGAAATACCCGAGGCAACCAGTGATCCTTTCCCCTTGCTCGCCCCCCCTTTGATAGGAGAAAAGCCTGCCCCATGAATCATTTACGGAGCAGGCGATGTTCTCTATTTTCCGCCGCAATAAAGCGCTACCCGCCCAAAGCCCCTCCCCTAACGGTTTTATACAGCCGGCCTCTAGCCAAGCACTACTGGCATCGCCGCGCCGTCAGAAACTACTGGAGAACATTTGGCAGCGCGCATCGTTATCTCGCTCACAGTTTGTCGAGCTCTATAGGCGTCCACTTGAGCGCTACGCGGAGTTGGTCCAGCAGCTCCCTGCTTCGCAAAACCACCATCATGCACACCCTGGCGGCATGCTGGATCACGGGCTTGAAATCGTCGCCTATGCCTTGAAAATTCGACAGAGCTACCTGCTTCCTATAGGCGCACCGCCGGAGTCTCAATCAGCACAGGCTGAGGCCTGGACTGCCGCCGCGGCTTACGGCGCTCTGATACACGACCTCGGCAAGATCGCCGTCGACGTGCACGTCGAGCTGGCAGGAGGTAAAACCTGGCACCCGTGGCACGGCCCAATCGATCGTCCCTATCGATTCCGTTACGTGAAAGGACGCAACTACCAACTTCACGGAGCCGCTGCCGCACTGATCTACGCGCAGATCCTCTCCTCAGAAATCTTAGATTGGCTCAGTAATTTCCCCGAAGTGTGGTCGCAGTTAATCTTCATTTTGGCTGGTCAGTACGAACATGCCGGCATTTTGGGAGAGATCGTGGTCAAGGCCGATCAGGCGTCCGTCGCACAGGAGCTCGGTGGAAATCCAGCCCGCGCGCTGTCCGCGCCCAAACAGTCTTTGCAGCGTCAATTAGCAGATGGGTTGCGTCACCTGGTCCGAGATACATTCAAACTGAATCAACCCGATGGACCGTCAGATGGATGGCTGACACAGGATGCTCTTTGGCTGGTTAGCAAGCCTATTGCTGATCAATTGCGAGCCTATTTGCTGACCAAAGGCGTTGAAGGTGTACCCAGTACGAATGCGCCTTTCTTCAACATGCTGCAAGATCAGGGGGTAATCCAAACCAATGCCCAAGACAAGGCAATCTGGAAAGCCACGATAGACAATGGTCGTGGCTGGCGAAACACCTTCACCCTGCTGAAGCTCTCACCGGCACTGATCTGGAATGATCCAAGTGATCGGCCCACAGCTTACGCTGGGACTCTTGAGGTAGAAGCTGGCAACCCGGTAGAAGACTCTGCAGCTGAAAATACCGTCGCCACACCGGCCAAAAAGTTGCCTTCGGAAATTCAATCCAGCCCTGTGCCGGCGCCTTTAGCACCGGCACAGCCATCACCGTTCGAACTACCTCAGCATTCCTCGAGCAGTACAGATGAATTTGACGAGCTACTGGCGCTCCTTGGTAACATCAATGAGCCATCAGAAGACACCAAAAACAAAGCGGTCTCAGCGGCACATACCGCGCCTCCGAAACTGGATGAAATCCAGCCTTCCCAAACCTCCAATCAAGGAGGTGCGCCTTTAGCAATAATCGAAGAAGTCACTCCGATGCCTAGCAATAACACCGAGATCGGTCAGGGATTTGTTGAATGGCTTAAGAAAGGCATCGCATCCCGGACCATCATTATCAACGATACCAAAGCGCTGGTTCATACCGTAGCAGGGACCGCTATGCTGGTAACGCCTGGAATTTTCAAACGCTACGTCCTTGAATTCCCCCATATCGAACAGCAAGCCAAAGTACAGCAAGTCAGCGCCTGGCAGCTGGTTCAACGTAGTTTCGAGAAACAGAAACTTCATCGAAAAACGCATAAGAGTTTGAATATTTGGACCTGTGACGTTGTTGGACCTCGAAAATCCAAGCAGCTCAAGGGGTACTTACTACTAGACCCGCGAACAATCTTCTCTGAGGTCCCTTTCGACAATATCAGCCTGTCCTTGAAGTCAGAAGCAACGGAGCCGCCACAATGACGACGCCCTCGAATCTGACGGAGGAATACATCTTTGCCCATGATCTGCGGCCTGCCAGTGCAAAGATCTATCGCGCCTCGACCAAAGCACTACTCAAGCATTTCCGAACGGCCTCAGTTGAGGAGATCGATCATCGTGCGGTTCTGACATGGCGAAAAAAAGTCCTTGAGAACGGATTATCCAAACGCAGCTGGAACACCTATTCAAATCACCTTCGAACTGTTTGGGGCTACGCCATAGAACACGGCCTGATGACCCATACCACGATCAACCCATTCAAGAAAACCAGCGTTATCCCACCAAAGCGAGCCAGCAAGACAATCAATGGAGACGCCATCCAACGAGCACGCAACTGGCTCATATCCCTTGTAGGCCAAGAACGTTGTACGCATGAACGTAGCCAGATCACACCTGCCTGGTTCTGGCTCAGCGTCTTCGAGATGTTTTATTACACAGGCATACGTCTGAATGCCCTGCTGTGCCTGCGTTACAAAGATATCGACTGGGACAGCCAGATGATCTTGGTCCGCGGTGAAACAGAGAAGACCCATCGGGAGTTTTTCCTCCCCATTATGGAAGGACTCGCTCCACACTTATCCAGGATCTTGGGGGAGGCCGAGAAAATCGGTTTTTCACCAGACGATCAGCTGTTCAACGTCAACAGATTCTCTCGTCACTTCCATGGCAAGGAAATGAACATCGACCAGGTGGAGTCAATGTACGGCAAGCTCACCGATAAGATCGGCGTGCGCATGACCCCTCACCGCTTCAGGCACACATTAGCAACAGACTTGATGAAGCAGCCTGAGCGAAACATTCATCTCACGAAAAGCCTGCTGAATCATTCGAATCTAGCGACAACGATGAATTACATAGAGGCGGACTACGACCATATGCGTGCTGTTCTACATGAGCGGAGTCGGGCTCAGGGCGCTCTGAGCCGAGTGACACGGGTTGATCCAAGTGGCAAACCCTCTGCCCCCTTACCCGCCAAAATAGGTGTGCATTCACAGGAAACCGCTCAACCAGAGCCCAAGAAGCTGCCAGCTCCACAACAATCTAGCAGCACAGAGGTCAGTATTGATCGGCGGACCAAGTCGACTGGCCGAAGCGCGCTACAGAAGGCTCTCGAGCTCGCATCTGCGCAACTGCATCGCGAGTCAATGACATGCTCTATGGACCCACCAGTAGATCAAGTAGAGCAGAGTCTACTATTGACGCTAATGGCGAGCGGGCTTGGTGTCGGCACATTCAGGAAACGCACCTCAACTGAGCATTCAATGCGAAGCTCATCATTTTCCAGAGCATCGCCCTAGTACGCTCATAATCAAAGCGCACTGGCTATAGGGAATTCTGGTTGGCCAGAGGCTTTCGCATGCCCGGAATAAAGAACCAGGTCGAAATCCGGATTTTTTCCAGACGAACGGTACGACTTTGCTCAAGGCACAAAAAAAGGCGTCATAAAGACGCCTTTTTCATTAAATATGGTCGGGGTAGGGGGATTCGAACTCCCGACATCCTGCTCCCAAAGCAGGCGCGCTACCGGACTGCGCTATACCCCGGAATGCGCATCGCAAAGCCTATGCACATTGACATCATGACGAACCGAAACTACTGTTCGCCTCAGACGGCTGCATGTCTACGGCGATATCTAAGTGCTGTAACACTTTCCAAAACCGTAAAACCGCCTCTATCAGAGCTAGAACCTCTGATTTTAAGATTTGATTCCAGCGTCAACTGGTCTCAAAAATGGTGGGTCGTGTGGGATTCGAACCTACGACCAATTGGTTAAAAGCCAACTGCTCTACCAACTGAGCTAACGACCCAAATATGGTCGGGGTAGGGGGATTCGAACTCCCGACATCCTGCTCCCAAAGCAGGCGCGCTACCGGACTGCGCTATACCCCGGTTTGAAATTGGCTCCGTGACCAGGACTCGAACCTGGGACCCAATGATTAACAGTCATTTGCTCTACCGACTGAGCTATCACGGAACTACATATTTCAAAGTTACTGCTGTGTTGCTTCCTCTTCGACCCTGTCCGTATCGCTACGTTAGCGTCTCTGAGGCGCGCTATTCTACAATCTTAAAAACCCCTGTCAACCCTTTAAATTGCTTTTAAGACAATGATTTGCGCTTCTTTCTGATTTCTTCTTGGGGAGAAGAAACCCGTGGGCTGACGTTGCTGCGGGGCGCACTTTACAAGCCTTTGCCTTACAGTTCAACGCCCTATCGAAAAAAAAGGCCCCGCAATGCGGGGCCTTCTATGGTTGCGCCAAGCGCAGGGCTTAATGGAAGACGATTTCGTCGTCTTTCACCGTCGCCGTGACGCGGGTGCCAGGCATAAAGCTGCCCGACAGAATCAGCTGCGCCAGTGGGTTCTCGATCCAGCGCTGGATTGCACGTTTGAGTGGCCGTGCGCCATACACCGGGTCGTAACCGACCGCGATCAGCTTGTCCAACGCTTCGCCGCTCAGCTCAAGGTCCAGTTCGCGCTCAGCCAGACGGCTACGCAGGCGGCCCAACTGGATCTCGGTGATGCCCGCGATCTGATCCCGCGCCAGAGGCTCGAAGATCACCACTTCATCGACCCGGTTGATGAATTCCGGACGGAAGTGCGTGGTCAACGCGTCCATCACCGCCGCACGCTGAGCTTCACGATCACCCACCAATTCCTGGATCTGTGCCGACCCCAGGTTGGAAGTCATCACGATCACCGTATTGCGGAAGTCCACCGTACGCCCGTGGCTGTCCGTCAAGCGACCATCCTCCAGCACCTGCAGCAAGATGTTGAACACATCCGGGTGCGCCTTCTCGACCTCATCCAGCAGGATCACCGAGTAAGGCTTGCGCCGCACGGCTTCGGTCAGATAACCGCCCTCTTCATAGCCTACATAGCCTGGCGGTGCGCCGATAAGGCGAGCCACCGAGTGTTTCTCCATGAATTCGGACATATCGATCCGCACCATGGCCTCTTCAGTATCAAAGAGGAACTCGGCCAGGGCCTTGCACAACTCGGTCTTACCCACACCGGTCGGGCCGAGGAACATGAACGAGCCGCTTGGACGGTTCGGGTCGGACAAACCTGCCCGGGAACGCCGTACCGCGTTGGACACCGCCACCACGGCCTCTTCCTGGCCGATGACGCGCTGATGCAACAGGCTTTCCATCTTCAGCAACTTGTCGCGCTCGCCTTCGAGCATCTTAGACACAGGAATACCGGTCCACTTGGAGACTACTTCGGCAATTTCTTCCTCCGTCACCTTGCTGCGCAGCAACTGGTTTTCAGGCTTGCCGTGCTGGTCGACCATCTGCAGGCTGCGTTCCAGGTCCGGGATCACCCCATACTGCAACTCGGCCATGCGGTTCAGGTCGCCTTTGCGGCGCGCCGCTTCAAGTTCCTGGCGGGACTGCTCGATCTTTTGCTGGATCTGCGCCGAACCCTGTACTTCGGCTTTTTCCGAGGTCCAGATTTCTTCGAGGTCCGAATACTCACGTTCCAGGCGGACAATTTCTTCCTGGAGTTTTTCCAGGCGCTTCTTGGCCGCTTCGTCTTCTTCTTTCTTCAACGCCTGGGATTCGACTTTCAGTTGAATCAGGCGCCGATCCAGGCGATCCAGCACTTCCGGCTTGGAATCGATCTCCATACGGATGCGGCTTGCCGCTTCGTCGATCAGGTCGATAGCCTTGTCCGGCAACTGGCGATCGGTGATATAGCGGTGGCTCAATTTGGCCGCCGCAATGATCGCACCGTCGGTGATCGCCACCTTATGGTGGACCTCATAGCGCTCTTTCAGGCCACGCAGGATCGCGATGGTGTCTTCTTCGCTCGGTTCTTCCACCAGCACTTTCTGGAAGCGACGCTCAAGGGCTGCGTCCTTTTCGATGTACTGACGGTATTCGTTGAGCGTAGTAGCGCCGACGCAGTGCAACTCACCGCGCGCCAAGGCGGGCTTGAGCATGTTGCCGGCGTCCATGGAGCCTTCGCCTTTACCGGCACCGACCATGGTGTGCAATTCGTCGATAAACAGAATGATCTGCCCTTCCTGCTTCGACAATTCGTTAAGCAAGGATTTGAGGCGCTCTTCGAACTCACCCCGGAACTTGGCACCGGCAATCAGCGAGCCCATATCCAGAGACAGCAGGCGCTTGCCTTTGAGGCCGTCTGGCACTTCACCATTAATGATGCGCTGGGCCAGGCCCTCGGCAATCGCGGTTTTACCCACGCCAGGTTCACCGATCAACACCGGGTTGTTCTTGGTGCGACGTTGCAACACCTGGATGGTGCGACGAATCTCGTCGTCACGGCCGATCACCGGGTCCAGCTTGCCTTCTTCGGCACGCTTGGTCAGGTCGACGGTGTATTTGTCCAAGGCCTGGCGCGACTCCTCATGGTTAGGGTCGTTCACCGCCTCGCCGCCACGCAGGTTGTTGATGGCGTTTTCCAGGGCTTTCTTGCTCACGCCCTGGCCCAGCAACAATTTGCCGAGCTTGCTGTTGTCGTCCATGGCGGCGAGCAGCACCAGTTCGCTGGAGATGAACTGGTCACCTTTCTGCTGGGCCAGGCGGTCGGCCTGGTTGAGCAGGCGCGCCAGATCCTGGGACATATTCACGTCACCGGTGGGATTCTGGATTTTCGGCAGTTGGTCGAGCTCTTTGCTCAACTCCTTGCGCAGGCTGTTAACGTCAAAGCCCACCTGCATCAGCAAGGGTTTGATAGAACCACCTTGCTGTTCCAGGAGTGCCTGCATCAAGTGCGCAGGTTCAATGGCCGGGTGGTCGAGGCCCACCGCCAAGGATTGAGAGTCGGACAAGGCCAACTGTAATTTGCTGGTTAAACGATCAATACGCATTAGTCACCTTCCTTTTGAGCAGGCCGGAGCTATGAACAAACACATCCTGAATGAAGAAACCTGCCAGATACCCTTATAGATGGGGTGGATTCTGGGCGTTTCAAGCGGCGGACGGTTGATACAGGTCAGGACAGTCTAGCGTTCAAGCCAGATAAGGGAGGCGAATCGGCCTGTACGCGGGCTGCGGCGATAAGAAAAGAAACGCGGGTCGGTCACAGTGCACAAACCGCCACCATACACAGCGGAAACACCGCGCACTCCCAGACGCAGACGCGCCAGCTGGTAGATGTCGGCCATGAACTTGCCAGCGTTGTGGCTGGGAACAAAGGCTTCAGCGGTGGCCGGCAGTTGCTGCATGAACACTTCACGCACCTCCGGGCCAACTTCGAAGGCTTGCGGGCCAATGGCAGGGCCGAGCCAGACCAGAACGTCTGCGGGAGCGCTATCCAGGCTTTCGAACGCGGCCTCCAGCACCCCAGCGGCCAAGCCACGCCAACCGGCATGGGCTGCAGCAACGCGGGTGCCCGCTCGATTACAGAACAGCGCAGGCAGGCAATCGGCGGTCATGGATGTGCAGGCGATGCCAGCGGTGCTGGTCCAACTGCCGTCTGCCTCGACAGTACGGCCCGGATCGGCCTCAACCACCTGAGTGCCATGGACTTGACGCAACCAGGCAGGCTGGATATCGAAGGCGTCACTCAGGCGACGACGATTTTCAAGGACGGCCTCAAGGCTGTCCTCGACATGATCGCCCAGGTTGAGGCTGTCGAACGGCGCCAAGCTGACGCCGCCCGCACGGGTGGTGACGCAGGCTTTTACCCGAGCCGGCGCGGGCCAGTCAGGTATCAGCCAGTCATTCATCCGACAAACGCCTCGCGATCCTGCTTGAGCAGCGAAAGCAGCCAGACCAGATCGTCTGGAAGTGGCGATTCCCAGCTCATGCGCTTACCGCTCGTCGGATGATCCAGTTCCAGGAAGCGTGCATGCAGTGCCTGGCGCGGGAACGTCTTGAGCGACTCAACCATGGTCTGGCTGGCCGCCGGCGGAATACGGAAGCGGCCACCGTAGGCTGGGTCGCCGACCAACGGAAAGTTGATGTGCGCCATGTGCACGCGAATCTGGTGGGTACGCCCGGTTTCCAGCTTGACCCGCACATGAGTGTGGGAGCGGAAACGCTCCAGCACACGGTAGTGGCTGACGGCCTGCTTGCCGCCCTCCATCACCGCCATACGCTGGCGCTGCTGGCCGTGACGGCCAATGGGTGCGTTGATCTTGCCACCGGCCACAACGACGCCGATCACAATGCACTCATAGATGCGGCTGACGCTACGGCTCTGCAATTGCGTAACCAGTTGCGTCTGCGCCTGAATGGTCTTGGCTACCACCATAAGGCCGGTGGTGTCCTTGTCCAGACGGTGCACGATGCCGCAGCGCGGCACATTGATGATGTCCGGCACGTGGTGCAACAGGGCATTGAGCAAGGTGCCATCAGCGTGCCCGGCGGCCGGGTGAACCACCAGGCCCGCGGGTTTGTTGATGACCAGGATGTCATCGTCTTCATAGACGATATCCAGCTCGATGTCCTGGGCAACCCATTCTCCCTGGGCTTCCTGCTCGGCAGTCAGCTCAAGAATCGCACCGCCATGGACTATGTCTCGCGGGCGGATAACCGCTCCATCCACAGTCAGGCGGCCGTCTTTGATCCAGGCGGAAAGGCGCGAGCGCGAGTGCTCAGCGAATAATTGTGCGGCGACTTGATCGAGGCGTTGGCCGCCCAATTCGGACGGCACCTCTGCGCGAAGTTCAATTTTATCGGACATGCTCAGACTAGGCGTGGCGTAGCCTTTGGTTTCGGCTGCGCGCTTGTGGTTAAATACGGCGTCTTTTGCCCCGAGGCTTTCAACGGGGCGCTCATCATAACAGGACGGCCCCGCCCAAGACAGCGGCCGTCATAGGGACGCAAGCCGCCATGCAAGTGAAACACCTGCTGCTGATCGCCATCCTCGCCATGACTGCTGCTTGCTCGTCAACAAAGGACGTCGTCGACGAAAACCTGAGCGAAGTCGAGCTGTACCAGCAAGCTCAGACAGACTTGGACAATAATAGCTTCACCAGCGCCACAGCGAAGCTGAAGGCATTGGAGTCGCGTTACCCGTTCGGCCGCTATGCCGACCAGGCCCAGCTTGAGCTGATCTACGCCAACTACAAGAACGCCGAGCCGGAAGCTGCCAAGTCCGCTGCCGAGCGTTTCATCCGCCTGCACCCGCAGCACCCGAACGTGGACTACGCCTACTACATGAAGGGCCTGACCTCGTTCGACCAGGATGTTGGCCTGCTGGCGCGCTTCCTGCCGCTGGACATGACCAAGCGCGACCCGGGTGCTGCCCGCGACTCCTATAACGAGTTCGCCCAGCTGACCAGCCGCTACCCCAACAGCCGCTATGCGCCGGACGCCAAGCAGCGCATGATCTACCTGCGCAACCTGCTGGCTTCGTACGAGATCCACGTGGCCCACTACTACCTGACCCGTCAGGCTTATGTGGCCGCAGCCAACCGTGGCCGCTACGTGGTGGAAAACTTCCAGGAAACCCCGTCCGTGGGTGACGGCCTGGCCGTGATGACCGAGGCTTACCAGCGTCTGCACCTGGACACCCTCGCGACTACCAGCCTGGAAACCCTGAAGCTCAACTACCCTGACCACCCTAGCCTGAAAGACGGCCAGTTCGTGCCTCAGGTTGACGAAGCGGACAACCGTTCGTGGCTGAGCAAGTACACCCTAGGCCTGATCGAGTCCCGTCCACCGCTGCCGCCGGGTGAAACCCGCGCCAACCAGGACGTGATCAAGCAGTACCAGGACGCCAAGGACGCCATTCCTTCGGAGCTCAAGCCGCACGACGAGAACGGCGATGTGATCGAAGAAGAAGAGCCGCAAGCCCTGGGCGACAACCAGGACCGTTCGTGGTTCAGCTACATGACCTTCGGTGTGTTCGACTGATTGTTCGACGCAACGCAAAAGGGAGCTCTGAAGGAGCTCCCTTTTTTATGAGCGAGTATTTATTGCCCTGTGCGCCCGTGACCACCTTGGCTAAACTGGCGCATTCCTTGTCGAGAAACTGCCCATCATGCTTCGTCTACTGTTCTGGATTGCCGTCATTGCTGCCGCGGTATGGTTCTGGCGCAAATTCAAAAACCCTGCCTCCCGTCAGCAACGGCCTGCCGAGCCGGATGCAGCCCTGATGGTGCGTTGCGCTCACTGTGGCGTGCACCTGCCGCAGGACCGCGCACTGAGCTCACGTCAGGAATGGTACTGCACCCAGGCGCACCTGGAACAAGGGCCAAAGTCTATCCAGCGTTGAGGCGACCTGCGGGGGCGTAAGGCGCTGGATCGATGATCGGAGCCCGCGCCAGCAGCAAATCGGTGAACAACTGGCAAGATGCCGGTGCGAGTACCAGACCATTGCGGTAATGCCCACAATTGAGCCACAGCCCCCTGAAGCCAGGGACCTCACCGATAAACGGTATACCTTCGGGTGAGCCAGGCCGCAAACCGGCCCAATGCCCGACCACTTCGGCGTCCGTCAAGGCGGGAATCAGTTCCTGCGCAGATGCCTTGAGGCTTTCAAGCGCGGTGTCGGTCGGCGTCTTGTCGAATCCCTCATACTCCAACGTGCTGCCGATCAGGATGTGCCCATCCCGCCGCGGGATCGCATAACGCCCCTTGGCCAGGACCATGCTGGATAAAAAATCGGACGCGCATTTGTACAGGATCATCTGGCCTTTAACCGGCTCCACGGGTAGCCCCAAGCCCAGCGTATCCAGCAGTTGCCCGCTCCAGGCGCCGGCCGCGAGCACCACGTGACCCCCCAAAACGTGGCCCGTAGCGGTATTCACACCCACCACCCTGCCGCCGCCGAGTACAAAGCCCGACACATCGCATTGCTCGCGAATCGTCACGTTCGGCAACGCCAGCAGCGCCGCCTTCAATGACTTGACCAGGCGCGGGTTGCGAACATTGGCTACGTTGGCCATGTAGATCGCCTGGGAGTAGCCGCCCCCCAGCACCGGCACCGCGTCATGGGCCGCAGATACGTCCACTTTGCTCAACGGTCGCCCTTCACGGGCAGCCCAGGCCAGCGCTTGCGCTTCGTCATCCAGGTCGAGCCAATACAACCCCGTAATATGCACCTCTGGATCGACGCCGGTAGCAGCAAACAGCCGTTGCGCCAGTTGGGGGTAAAAATCCTGGGACCAATGGGCCAAGGCAGTGACCGCCTGGCTATAGCGCCACGGGTACAACGGCGAGACAATCCCACCGCCCGCCCAGGAAGACTCTTGCCCAAGCCCACCGCGCTCCAGCAGCGTGACCGCCTGGCCCTCACTGGCGAGGTTGTACGCCGTCAACAGCCCGATTACTCCGCCGCCGACAATCACCACTTGCTGTTGCTTAGCCATCATTTGATCCAGCCGATAAACAGGGAAAGGCGCGCCCGGCGCCCACGCTTCAAGTACGCTCATCCTTGCCCCCAGCAGACCTTGGACGACATTTCAGGCCCTGCTCCCGGGTTGCCGCGCATACCGGTGCTGGTCAAGCTGAATGCTGCGCACGCGTCGTTCGCCATGACCGAGTCCGCAGCGGGTGTGGCGAGCAGGTCAAAATCCTGAGGGTTGAGGACGGCACTGATTCTATAATGATCATTGCCCGCGCTGACGTCGCCTGCATCAATAAAAGTGCCATTCCTCGTATAAGAACGCTCCAGTTGCTGGGCCTGTTCGCTCAACAACGCGACGATCTGCGCCCGATACGCCTTCTTCACCTGGCTGAGGTACCCGGGATACGCAATCCCGGCCAGCAACGCGATGATCGCCACGACGATCAGTAACTCAATCAGGGTAAAACCCTGGCTCTCCTTGCCCATCCGATTGCTCCTTATTGAAGTTGCCGCCATAAGACCCGTCGAAACCTGACGCGGCCGCCCTCCTCTACACGGGCATAGACCGTCTCCAGCACCGTGCGCGATTGCCCCGCGAGACCGACCGAAGTGACTCGAAAAAGCGTGGCCAGGGAATGGGACGGCAAATGAGCCAGCCCTTTACCCTCGCCGAGGGATTGAATGCCATAAAACCCATTCTTCAAGGCAAGCCAGGTGATCGCCGAGACAGGGTTCGTCCCGGCCGCCGTCAAGGAAAACGCTTCAGCAGGCGGCGCACAACGGGTGATCGAGTGGCAGACAGGCATCGCCTGGCCAACCTTTTGCACGGCCGATTCCCCCAACCTCAGGCCGCTTTCGGCAGATTGAAACGATTGATTGCGATGCCAGAGGCTGCTCGCGACTTTTTGCTGGGAGACCGCAGCCTGTATCGAGGACAGCCCCACCTGCGACAGCACCAACAGGAACACCAGACTGATCAGCAGCACCGTCCCGGCCTGCCGCATTTGGATACCGCCCTGCATGGTCATTGCCCCTACCCCAGCCGATTTCGCAGTGCCGCCACGACACTGTAGGTCTGGTCCTTCACCCGCCCAGCGGGATCTTGAAGGGTCATGAGAATGCGCACGCTGCGTATCAGCGACTCATCGGCCGGATGGCTGTCATAGCGCACCACAACTGTCGATACCGAGGTGGCCGCCATGCCGAAGCTGACGTCGAATGCCCGCACGTTATCCATCAATACTGCCTTGGCCGGTGCTGCCGGGGTACTGATCTTCAACTGACCCGATTCGTAGGTGTAGGTAAGTTGGCGTATGCCAAAGCGAAGTTGGCCGGATTCGGCTCCGGGTGGTGTGCCTGCATAAGCCCTGGCCGCCTCCTTGCAGTCGGACAACACTGTCCAGTCAGTCTTGCCGACGCCATCGGCGACATTCGCGGTCACCAGCGTCAGTGACTTCGCACTCCCCGCCGCTTCCCAGCTTATCGGCCGATCAAAGGCAGCCGGAGCATTGTCGATAGCGGCCACGGCCAAACACCCCAGCATGCCTGCCTGGCGAATATCCTGGGTGATCTTGCTCAGCACAAACCGCGCATCATCCTGCAGCAGCATGGCGGCCTGCTGGCTGGCATGGGTCAACCGCGAACTGATCAGTATCTGGCTCGCCCCCAGTATCAAGACCAACCCGATGGCAAGCGCCAGCAACACTTCCACCAGACTAAAACCTCGCCCAAGACGCCTCATTGCGACACTCCCTGTTCATTACTGATTCGACTGGTCAGGGTGAAGGTTTCCCGCGCCCCTGGGCGGTTTGCTGCTCGGGCATCCGCCCAACTGATGCTGATGGTGACCTCTTGCCCGTTCACCACCACTGAACCTTTGGCATCCTCGCCGGCAAAACCCGTGATATTGGCCTCGAAATCGTGCAGGTCGAGGTCACGCACGCTGGCGGTGGCAGTGTTGGGCGGCGCCAGCTCCGCCCTGCCCCATGTGTAATCGGCGCCAGCATTGGTGCGAATGCGGTCGAGCATGTCATAGGCAATAAAACTGGCTTGGCTGGTCATCCTGGCGCTGTTGGTGTACTTGAGCGCGTTGAGTTGCAGCACCGCAGCGCCCATCAGGCCGATCGCCAAAATCAACAGCGCTACCAGCACCTCGACCAGCGTCATGCCGGATTGGCGCGAGTGCGCAACGCGCAGGAATCGGTTCTGGCAGGCTGGCATTTGCGTCGTCATCCATGTCGAAGGCCGGTGAAAAAAAGCAGGCAAGACCTGCTGTGCGACCCAAGACTAGCGTCGGTTTTCGAGCGGCGCTGCTCCCGGAACAAAGGGAAATACTTTGGACATAAAGGCCATCATCCAGCGCCAACGACCAAGCGCTATACCTAAAAAACCTACTCGTGCCCAAGGAGGGAACGCACATGAAACAAGAAGGTTTCACCCTGATTGAGATGTTGCTGGGGCTGATCGTCACCAGTTTCCTCGCGCAACTGGCCGTACCCGGTTTCAAGGGTTTACATGAATCGCAGCAACGACAAAACGTGGCCCAAGCACTTGCCTCCGGGCTGCGCTACGCACGCACCGAGGCCATCGCGCGTAACCGGGCGGTGGTCATTCATGCAAAGGACGAGGACTGGAGCCTGGGATGGCGCGTGATACTGGATGTGAGTGGGCGCGGCCACCTGGATGACGACAATCCGGTATTGCTGGAGCGCGAGAGCAATGGGCGCGTGCCGGTCGCCGGTAATGGCCCGGTTACGAGCCAGGTGCGCTTCAGCGGCCTGGGGGAGCCAGTGTTCGCCGGCGGGGGATTTCGTGCCGGCACCGTGCATGTGTGTGGCAAGGACCATGCACAGAGCGTGTATCAGATCGTGCTGGCCCCCAGCGGGCGCGTCAGCCTGCGCAATGACAAGACCGAACAGGCATTATGCCGAGGCTATTCCAGCACCCTGGCCGTCAGAGCAACGAGCGGACCCGCAGTTCCTTGGGCATCGAGAACGTGATGTTTTCTTCACGACCCGCCAGCTCATCGGCGCCGGTAGCACCCCAGGCTTGCAACTGTTGGATCACACCGCGCACCAGCACTTCCGGAGCGGAGGCACCCGCCGTGATGCCGATACGCTCAACGCCATCGAACCAGCTGCGCTGCATGTCTTCGGCACCGTCGATCAAGTACGCCGGCGTGGCCATGCGTTCGGCCAGCTCACGCAAGCGGTTGGAGTTGGAACTGTTAGGGCTGCCGACCACCAGCACAACATCACACTCATTCGCCAGTTGCTTGACCGCATCCTGACGGTTTTGCGTGGCGTAGCAGATGTCATCCTTGCGTGGGCCGCCAATGGCCGGGAAACGCGTGCGCAGGGCATCGATGACGCGGCTGGTATCGTCCATGGACAAGGTGGTCTGGGTAACGAAAGCCAGGCGGTCGGGATTGTGCACCTGCAAGTTGGCGACGTCTTTTTCGTCTTCAACCAGGTAGATGGCGCCGCCGTTGCTGGCGTCGTACTGGCCCATGGTGCCTTCGACTTCCGGGTGACCGGCATGGCCGATCAGGATGCATTCGCGACCGTCGCGGCTATAACGCGCCACTTCGATGTGCACCTTGGTTACCAGCGGGCAAGTGGCATCGAACACTTTTAGGCCACGGCCGGCCGCTTCGGTACGTACGGCCTGGGACACGCCATGGGCACTGAAGATGACGATAACGTCGTCGGGTACCTGGTCGAGTTCTTCGACAAAGATCGCACCGCGTGCGCGCAGGTCTTCGACCACGAACTTGTTATGCACGACTTCGTGGCGCACATAAATCGGCGGCCCGAAGACTTCCAGGGCGCGGTTGACGATTTCGATCGCCCGGTCCACGCCAGCGCAGAAGCCACGGGGGTTGGCGAGTTTGATTTGCATGCTGTGCCTCGTGCCTTGCAGGCCAAGAAATTGGATCAACTCAGCTCTATAGAATAAGCGTCTGTATGAGCGGGCTTGCCCGCGATGCAAACGTCTCGATGTATCAGGTACACCGAGGTGATGCTATCGCAGGCAAGCCAGCTCCCACACAAGCCAGCCCCACAGGAACCGGTTTCGTCAGTTAGAGCGCTTTAACGTCGATGATTTCAACATCAAACGTCAAGGTTTTACCGGCCAACGGATGGTTGAAGTCGATGGTCACTTGCGTGTCATCGAAAGCTTTTACCACGCCGGGCAGTTCAGTATTCGCCGCATCATTGAAGATCACCAGCAAACCTTCCGACAGGTCCATACCCTCGAACTGCGAACGCGGGATGATCTGCACGTTTTGCGGGTTGGGTTGGCCGAAGGCGTTTTCCGGCAGGATCTGCAGGTTGCGCTTGTCGCCCGCCTTGAACCCGAACAATGCCGCTTCAAAACCAGGCAGCAGGTTACCGTCACCAACCTTGAAGGTCGCCGGGGCTTTGTCGAAGGTGCTGTCTACCGTGTCGCCATTCTCCAGGCGCAATGCGAAATGCAAAGTGACTTCCGTGTTCTGGCCGATGCGTTGCTCAGCCAATACCTGATCAGTCATTGACGGTTTCTCCGGTTTTCTTGCTCTTGAACATATCCAGCGCCAGCATGATTGCACCAACGGTGATGGCGCTGTCGGCAAAGTTGAACGCCGGGAAGTAGTGGCGGTTCTGCCAGTGCACCAGGATGAAGTCGATCACATGGCCCAGGGCGATGCGGTCATACAGGTTACCCAGCGCGCCGCCCAACACCAGGGCCAGCGCGATAGCCAGCCAGGTGTCGTCGCGACCCAGGCGCTTTAGCCACACCACCAGCACGGCACTGACCACCACGGCGATCACCGCGAACAGCCAGCGCTGCCAGCCGCCGCCGTCAGCGAGGAAGCTGAAGGCGGCGCCAGTGTTGTAGGCCAGGGTCCAGCTGAAGTAATCCGGAATCACCACGATTTGCTGGAACATTTCCAGGGAGCCCTCGAAGTGAGCCTTGCTGACCTGGTCAATAACCAGCACCAGCAGGCTCAGTACGAGCCAGCCCAGACGTCCGAAACGACTGGCTGCATTAGGCATAGTGGCGAACCTCGCCTTCACCGCTGATGTTATCGACACAACGACCGCAGATTTCCGGGTGCTCAGGGTTCACACCGACATCTTCACGGCAGTGCCAGCAACGGGCGCATTTAGGGAAGGCCGATTTCACCACCTTGAGCTTCAGGCCCGGTACCTCGGTGACCACGGCATCTGCCGGGGCCTGGGCGAAAGGTGCCAGGCTCGCGGTGGAGGTGATCAGTACGAAGCGCAGTTCGTTGCTCAGCTTGGCCAGGTCGGCAGTCAGGCCATCCTCGGCAAACAGGGTGACTTCGGCTTGCAGGTTGCCACCCACGGCCTTGGCCGCACGCTGGACTTCCAGTTCCTTGTTCACCGCAACCTTGACGGCCATGACGCCCGCCCAGTACTCGCGGCCCAGTTCGAAGTCGGCCGGCAGTTCGGTCAAGCCTTCGTACCAGGTGTTGAGCATGACGGACTCGTTACGCTCGCCCGGCAGGTATTCCCACAGCTCGTCGGCGGTGAACGCCAGGATCGGTGCGATCCAGCGCACCAGCGCTTCGCTGATGTGGTACAGCGCGGTCTGCGCCGAACGGCGAGCTTTGCTGTTGGCGCCGGTGGTGTACTGGCGGTCCTTGATGATGTCGAGGTAGAAACCGCCCAGCTCCTGCACGCAGAAGTTGTGGATCTTGGAGTAGACATTCCAGAAGCGATATTCGCCGTAGTGCTCTTGCAACTCACGCTGCAGCAACAGGGTACGGTCCACGGCCCAACGGTCCAGCGCGAGCATGTCTTCGGCCGGCAGCAGGTCGGTGGCCGGGTTGAAACCGGTCAGGTTCGACAGCATGAAGCGCGCGGTATTGCGGATACGACGATAGGCGTCGGCGCTGCGTTGCAGGATCTGCTCCGAAACAGCCATCTCACCCGAATAGTCAGTCGAGGCCACCCACAGACGCATGATGTCGGCGCCCAGGGTGTCATTGACCTTTTGCGGCGCAATCACGTTGCCCAGGGATTTGGACATCTTGCGGCCGTTCTCGTCGACGGTGAAACCGTGGGTCAGCAGTTCGCGGTACGGTGCGTGGTCGTCGATGGCGCAACCGGTCAGCAGCGACGAGTGGAACCAGCCACGGTGTTGGTCCGAACCTTCCAGGTACAGGTCGGCGCGCGGGCCGGTCTCGTGACCCATCGGATGCGAGCCACGCAGCACGTGCCAGTGAGTGGTGCCCGAATCGAACCACACGTCGAGGGTGTCGCTGATCTTGTCGTACAGCGGCGCTTCATCGCCCAACAGCTCGGCGGCGTCCAGCTTGAACCAGGCTTCGATACCTTCCTGCTCAACGCGCTGGGCCACAAACTCCATCAGTTCGACGGTGCGAGGATGCAGCTCGCCGCTTTCCTTGTTCAGGAAGAACGGAATCGGCACGCCCCAGTTACGTTGGCGGGAGATGCACCAGTCCGGACGATTGGCGATCATCGAATGCAGGCGCGCCTGGCCCCAGGCCGGAACGAACGTGGTGTCTTCGATGGCCTTGATCGCGCGGTTACGCAGGGTATCGCCGCTGGTCGGCTCTTTGTCCATACCGATAAACCACTGCGCAGTGGCGCGGTAGATCAGCGGGGTCTTGTGGCGCCAGCAGTGCATGTAGCTGTGCTTGATGGTTTCGGTGTGCAACAGCGCGCCGACTTCCGAGAGCTTGTCGATGATCGGCTGGTTGGCCTTGAAGATGAACTGGCCGCCGAAGAACTCCAGGGACGGCGCGTACACGCCATTGCTTTGCACTGGATTCAGAATGTCGTCGTTGACCATGCCATAGGCTTTGCAGGTCACGAAGTCGTCTACGCCATAGGCGGGCGCAGAGTGAACAATGCCAGTGCCGGCGCCCAGCTCCACGTAGTCCGCCAGGTACACCGGCGACAGACGGTCATAGAACGGGTGACGGAAGTTGATCAGTTCCAGCGCAGACCCTGTGGTGGTGGCGATCACAGAACCTTGCAGCTCGTAACGCGCCAGGCACGACTCGACCATTTCTTCGGCCAGCACCAACAGGCGATCACCAACGTCCACCAGGGCGTAGGTGAATTCCGGGTGCACGTTCAGCGCCTGGTTGGCCGGGATGGTCCACGGGGTGGTGGTCCAGATCACGATGGCCGCTGGCTTGCTCAGGCTTGCCAGGCCGAAAGCCTCGGCCAGCTTGGCGTCGTCGGCGATCGGGAAGGCTACGTCGATGGTCGAGGACTTCTTGTCTTCGTACTCCACTTCCGCTTCGGCCAGGGCCGAACCGCAGTCGAAGCACCAGTTCACGGGCTTGAGGCCCTTGAACACGAAACCGCCTTTGACGATTTCGGCCAAGGCGCGGATTTCACCGGCCTCGTTCTTGAAGTTCATGGTCTTGTAGGGGTTGTCCCACTCGCCGAGCACACCCAGGCGGATGAATTCAGACTTCTGCCCTTCGATCTGCTCGGCGGCGTAGGCACGGCACAGTTCGCGGGTCTTGTCCGCGCCCAGGTTCTTGCCGTAAGTCACTTCGACTTTGTGCTCGATCGGCAGGCCGTGGCAGTCCCAACCCGGGACATACGGCGCGTCGAAGCCCGACAGGGTCTTGGAGCGCAGGATCATGTCCTTGAGAATCTTGTTCAGCGCGTGACCGATGTGAATCGTGCCGTTGGCATAAGGAGGGCCGTCGTGCAGGACGAACTTCGGACGATCCTTGCCAATTTCGCGCAACTTTCCGTACAGGCCAATACTGTCCCAGCGCTGCAGGATCTGCGGTTCGCGCTGTGGCAGGCCGGCCTTCATTGGGAAGGCGGTGTCCGGAAGGTTTAGCGTGGCTTTATAGTCGGTCATTTAAGGCTCTTCGGTTAGCGATGGGCGCTAGGTGCGGCTAGTGCACGGGCGGCGGCGACATCCGCATTGATCGCCGTTTTCAACGCCTCCAGGGAGGCGAAACGCTGCTCTTCACGCAGCTTCTGGTGGAAAACCACCGTCAAACGCCGGTCGTATAAATCACCGGCAAAATCCAAAAGGTGAACTTCCAGGTGGGCCTTGCCATCACCTGCAACCGTGGGTCTGACGCCTATATTGGCGACTCCCGGCCACGATTGGCCATCGATGTCGACACTTACCAGGTAAACCCCGGTCAGCGGCACACGACGGCGCTTGAGTTGCACGTTTGCGGTTGGCGTGCCCAATTGGCGCGCCAGCTTCTGGCCGTGCAATACCCGTCCGGCAATGCGGAACGGGCGGCCGAGCAAACGCTCGGCCAGGTCGAAGTCGGCGGCGGCCAGGGCGTTACGCACCTGGGTGCTGCTCACGCGCAGGCCGTCCAGTTCGACGGTTTGCGCGGCCTCGACAGTGAAACCCTGATTCACACCGGCATGTTGCAGGAAATCGAAATCCCCGACCCGGTCACAACCGAAATGGAAGTCGTCGCCGACCTCCAGGTGCTGCACACCCAAGCCGTCCACCAGGATGCGGTCGACGAACTCGGCGGCGCTGAGGCTGCGCAAACGCTGGTTGAATGCCAGGCAGAGGACACGGTCCACGCCCTCCTCCGCCAACAGCTGCAACTTGTCCCGCAAGCGCGCCAAGCGTGCCGGCGCCGTTTCCGGGGTAAAGAACTCCCGCGGTTGTGGCTCAAAAATCACCACGCAGCTGGGCACGCCCAACTCGACCGCACGCTCGCGCAGCCGAGCCAGGATAGCCTGGTGGCCACGGTGAACACCGTCAAAGTTGCCAATAGTGGCGACGCAGCCCCGATGCTCGGGGCGCAGGTTGTGGAGACCTCGAACCAGCTGCATAACGCGCTTCTTGCTCATAAAGTGGTCGATTATAACCACACCCAGCCCCGGACGACAGGCAACAGCGCAGGCCAAATGGGTCGAATCGATAAAACAACTGTTTTATCGCGGCAAACTCGCTATCCCAGCGACTTGCGATTGAAATCGCGCAGGCGGAAGCCCTGCAACAGCAACATCCCGAAGTACACCACCACGCCCGCCACTACCAACGCGCCCAGGCGCATGAAGCGCTCCAGCATATCGCCATCACCCCAGGCCGGCATCACCTGCATCAGCCCCACCAGCACCGCGGACATTGCGGCCACCGCCACAAGCAACTTGAGCGTGAACATTCCCCAACCCGGCTGCGGCTGGTACATCTGCTGCTTGCGCAGCTGATAAAACAACAGGCCGGCATTGATACAGGCACCGGCACTGATCGCCAGCGCCAGCCCGGCATGGGCCAACGGACCGATAAACAGCAGGTTGAGCAACTGTGTGACGATCAGCGTGAAAATCGCGATCTTCACCGGCGTGCGGATGTTTTGCTGTGCGTAGAAGCCCGGCGCCAGCACCTTGATCACGATAATACCGAGCAGGCCGACAGAGTAGGCAACCAGCGCGTGCTGAGTCATCAAGGCGTCATGTGCATCGAATTGCCCGTATTGAAACAGCGAGACCGTCAGCGGTTCGGCGAGGATTCCCAAGGCCAGCGCGCATGGCAACACCAATAGAAAGCACAGACGCAGGCCCCAATCGAGAATGCGCGAATACTCCTGACGATCCTTGCTGGCATAGGTGCGCGCCAGGGTCGGCAGCAGGATCGTGCCCAATGCCACGCCAAGCACACCGGATGGCAACTCCATCAGACGGTCGGCGTAATACATCCACGATACCGACCCGGACACCAGCAACGAGGCAAACGCGGTGTTGATGATCAGCGAAATCTGACTGACCGACACCCCGAGGATCGCCGGCAGCATATTGCGCATCACGCGCCAGACGCCGGTGTCCTTGAGGTTCAGGCGCGGCAGTACGAGCATGCCGATTTTTTTCAGGTGCGGCAGTTGGTACAACAACTGCGCCAGGCCGCCGGCCAGCACCGCCCAACCCAGGGCCATGACCGGAGGGTCGAAATACGGCGTGAGGAACAGCGCAAAAATAATCATGCTGACGTTCAGCAAGGTCGGCACAAAGGCCGGTACCGAGAAACGATTCCAGGTATTGAGGATCGCCCCGGCGAGCGAAGACAGGGAAATCAGCAATATATAAGGAAAGGTCACCCGCAGCAGATCAGTGGTCAGCGCGAACTTTTCCGGCGTGTTGGCAAAACCGGGCGCCGTGGCCCAGATCACCCAGGGAGCGGCGAGCATCCCGACGATGGTTACCAGCATCAGCACCAGCGTCAGCAAACCCGAGACGTAGGCGATGAACGTACGAGTCGCCTCCTCGCCATGCTGGGTCTTGTATTCGGCCAGAATCGGCACGAACGCCTGGGAAAACGCGCCTTCGGCAAAGATCCGCCGCAACAGGTTGGGCAGTTTAAAGGCAATAAAGAACGCATCCGTGGCCATGCTGGCGCCAAAGATGCGGGCCAGCAGGGTGTCGCGCACGAACCCCAATACCCGGGAAATCATCGTGATAGAGCTGACGGCAGCCAACGATTTGAGCAGATTCATTGAAAGAGTTTGCGCCTATAGATAAAGAGCAGGCGAACTACGCGCCCACTTATGCGATACTGCGCGCCTGCAACAGCACAGAGCCAAAGCTCGCGAGTTTACAGGTCAAGCGCCGGAAATAAATCACCCGCCTCTTCAGATCGACCACTCAGCAGTTCGCATCAGCCGCCCTTGACAACCCGTCAAGTCATCGGCATGATTCGCGGCCTATTTTGTTTGCTATTTCCTAAAAAGTCTTTCGAGGAGCTCGACGGTGGCCAACACACCTTCCGCCAAAAAACGTGCAAAACAGGCTGAGAAGCGTCGCAGCCACAACGCCAGCCTGCGTTCCATGGTTCGCACCTACATCAAGAATGTAGTCAAAGCCATCGACACCAAAGACGCTGAAAAAGCTCAAGCAGCTTACGTTCTGGCTGTGCCTGTTATCGACCGTATGGCCGATAAAGGCATCATCCACAAGAACAAGGCCGCTCGCCATAAGAGCCGCCTGAATGGCCACATCAAGGCTCTGAGCGTTCCTGCTGCAGCCTAAGTGGTAACAACTGCAACGCAGCCCAGGCTGTGTAACAGTTAAGAAATGCCCCGTACCGAAAGGTCCGGGGCATTTTTGTTTGCCCCTGAAAACTGTAGGAGCGAGCTTGCTCGCGAAGATCGTTAACGATGACGCGGGAAGCCTGGCGCCCGGCGGGGCTCTCAGGTTTTTCGCGAGCAAGCTCGCTCCTACAGAAAGTTGACCGGGAATATTCTCAAGGCAAAAAAAACGCCCCGAACCAGTCGGGGCGTTTTTGCTACCACCTGATCAAAACATCAATCAATGGTGATGACCGCCTTCACCGTGGACGTGGCCGTGAGCCACTTCTTCCTGGGAAGCGTCGCGGATGGCCACGATCTTCACTTGGAAGTTCAGGCGCTGGCCAGCCAGAGGGTGGTTGCCGTCAACGGTAACGTCGTCGCCGTCCAGGTCGCGGATGGTGACGATCTGCATTTGGCCGTCCGGCGCGGAAGCGTGGAACTGCATGCCCACTTCCAGCTCATCGACACCTTCGAACATGCTGCGGCTCAAGGTGCTGACCAGTTCGGCGGAGTATTCGCCGTAGGCATCTTCAGGTTCTACGGCGACAGTCAGTTCGTCACCGACGTTCTTGCCTTCCAGAGCCTTTTCCAGGCCTGGGATGATGTTACCTGCGCCTTGCAGGTAAACCAGCGGCGCGCCGCCGGCGGAGCTGTCGATGACCTCACCAGCGTCGTTGGTCAGGGTATAGTCGATGGAGACAGCCTTGTTAGCGGCGATCGTCATGGGGCGAGACCTTTTGCATAAGAATGAAGAACGGACAAGTCTAAACAAGGATTTGCCCGAAAGCGAACGGAACCCGGACGGACGGGGCCGATCAACGGTCACGATCACAGGTTTTCATCAGGACGACGATGGGCACTGGGTGGCCGAGCTGTCTTGCGGCCACACCCAGCACCTGCGCCACCAGCCGCCCTGGCAGTCACGCGCCTGGGTGCTCGACCCCGCGCAACGCCTTGAAAAAATAGGCCAGGCCTTTGCGTGCGGCTGGTGTGCGCAAGGGCACGAATAACGATAACCTTGGCGTCTGATTCGCGGTAGGCACTCACCCATAGAGCGCCACCCAAGCCATGCACCTCCAGAGAATTCGCATGCAGACTTTTTTTATCGCGCCCACCGATTTTGGTGTGGGTCTGACCTCCATCAGCCTTGGGCTGGTGCGCACACTGGAAAGGGCCGGCCTGAAAGTCGGCTTTTTCAAACCCATTGCCCAGCCACACCCTGGCGATACCGGGCCGGAACGCTCTACCGAGCTGGTGGCGCGCACCCACGGCCTGAAACCGCCGCAGCCCCTGGGCCTGGCTCACGTAGAGCGCATGCTCGGCGACGGCCAGCTCGATGAGTTGCTCGAAGAGATCATCACCCTTTACCAACAGGCAGCCGTAGGCAAAGACGTGCTGATCGTCGAAGGGATGGTGCCGACCCGCAGCGCCAGCTACGCGGCACGGGTCAACCTGCACCTGGCCAAGAGCCTGGACGCGGAAGTGATCCTGGTCTCGGCGCCGGAAAATGAAGTGCTCACCGAGCTTTCCGGCCGTGTGGAATTGCAGGCCCAACTGTTTGGCGGCCCCAAAGACCCGAAAGTGCTGGGCGTAATTCTCAACAAGGTACGCACCGACGAAAGCATGGAAGCCTTCTCGGCGCGCCTCAAAGAGCATTCGCCGCTGTTGCGCAGCGGTGATTTCCGGCTGCTCGGCTGCATCCCCTACCAACCCGAGCTGAATGCCCCGCGCACCCGCGACGTGGCCGACCTGATGGGCGCGCAGATCCTCAACGCCGGCGACTACGAAAGCCGGCGCATGACCAAGATCATCATTTGCGCGCGCACCATGCGTAACACCGTCGAGCTGCTCAAGCCCGGTGTGTTGGTGGTAACCCCGGGAGATCGCGATGACATCATCCTCGCCGTCAGCCTGGCCGCCATCAATGGCGTGCCGCTGGCCGGGCTGCTGCTGACCAGCGACACCCTGCCCGACCCACGCATCATGGATCTGTGCCGAGGCGCCTTCCAGGCCGGGTTGCCGGTGTTGTCGGTGAGCACCGGCTCCTATGACACCGCCAACCAGCTCAATAGCCTCAACAAGGAAATCCCTATCGATGACCGCGAGCGTGCGGAAATCATCACCGACTTCGTCGCCAGCCACCTCGATGCGCGCTGGCTGCACCAGCGCTGCGGCACGCCAAGGGAGATGCGCCTGTCGCCGGCAGTGTTCCGTTACCAGTTGATCCAACGCGCCCAGGCCGCCAACAAACGCATCGTGTTGCCCGAAGGTAGCGAGCCGCTGACCGTACAGGCCGCCGCGATCTGCCAGGCCCGCGGCATTGCCCGTTGCGTGCTGTTGGCCAAGCCTGCGGATGTGGAGGCAGTCGCCCGCGCCCAAGGTATCGACCTGCCCGAAGGCCTGGAGATTCTCGACCCCGACCTGATTCGCCAACGCTACGTGGAGCCAATGGTCGCCTTGCGCAAGAGCAAAAGCCTCAACGCGCCCATGGCCGAGCAGCAACTGGAAGACACCGTGGTGATCGCCACCATGATGCTCGCCCTCGACGAAGTGGATGGCCTGGTCTCCGGCGTGATTCACTCCACCGCCAACACCATTCGCCCGGCGCTGCAGCTGATCAAGACCGCGCCGGGCTGCACCCTGGTGTCGTCGGTGTTCTTCATGCTGTTCCCCGAGCAGGTACTGGTGTACGGCGACTGCGTGATGAACCCGCACCCAAGCGCTGCGGAACTGGCGGAAATCGCCCTGCAAAGCGCCGACTCGGCGGCGGCGTTCGGCATCACGCCACGGGTGGCGATGATCAGCTACTCCAGCGGTGACTCGGCCAGCGGCGAGGAGGTGGAAAAAGTCCGCGAAGCCACCCTGCTCGCCCACGAACAACAAAGTTCGTTGCTGATCGACGGCCCGTTGCAATACGACGCCGCCGCCAACGAAAACGTCGCCCGACAACTGGCGCCCAACAGCCAGGTGGCGGGCAAGGCCACCGTCTTTGTATTCCCGGACCTGAACACCGGCAACACCACCCACAAAGCCGTACAACGCAGCGCCGATTGCGTGAGCCTGGGGCCGATGCTTCAGGGCCTGCGCAAACCGGTCAATGACCTGCCACGTGGCGCCCAGGTGGACGACATCGTGTACACCATCGCCCTGACGGCGATCCAAGCCGCCAACCGACCCATGGATATCTAAATGCTGGATTTTCTACCTGCCGCCGTGCGCGGGGTGATCGCTTCGCTGTTGCTGGCGCTGAACACGATCCTGCTGTGTTCGTTCCTGTTTATCGTGGCGCTGTTCAAGGCGCTGCCGTTCGCCAAGCGCCTGAGCGAATGGCTGATGAACCACACCCACGAAGCCTGGGTTACCAACAACAAGGGCTGGATGAACCTGGTGCGCCGTACGCGCTGGCACCTGACTGGCCTTGAGGGCCTGGACTACCAACACTCGTACCTGGTGACCAGCAACCATCAGAGCTGGGTCGACATCATGGTGTTGCAGTACGTGCTCAATCGGCGCATTCGCCCCCTGAAGTTCTTCCTCAAGCAAGAGCTGATATGGGTACCGGTGATTGGCCTGGCGTGGTGGGCGCTGGGTTTTCCCTTCATGAAGCGCTACAGCAAGGCTTATTTGGAGAAGCACCCGGAGAAGAAAGGCAAAGACCTGGAAACCACGCGCAAGACCTGTGCGAAGTTTCGCGACAATCCCGTGGGGATTTTCAACTTTGCCGAAGGCACACGCTTTACGCCGGGCAAGCATGCGCAGCAGCAGTCACCGTTTCGCTACCTGCTTAAACCCAAGGCGGGCGGAATTGCGTTTGTGTTGGATGCCATGGGCGAGCAGCTCAAGTCACTGATCAATGTGACCATCCACTACCCCGCCGGGCGCCCAGGTTATTGGGATTTGCTGTGCGGTAACGTGAAGGACGTGGTGGTGCACTTTGAAGAGGTGCAGATACCGGCCGAATTCATCGGCAAGAATTATGAGCAGGATGGGGAATATCGACTGGCGTTCCAGGGCTGGATCAACCAGTTGTGGCAAGACAAGGATGCATTGTTGGAACAGCTGCACAAAGACTTTCCGGCCAGCCGCTGATCACATGTGGAAGCAAGCCAGCTCCCACATTGACCGAGTCCACATTTGAGAATATGTAAAAAGCCCGCCACCGATCACTCGGTGGCGGGCTTTTTTGTGCGGTTATAAAGCTTAGATCGCGCCGCGCTGACGCAACAGCTCCAGCACTTGCTTGACGCTGTCTTCCAGCGACAACGCCTGGGTGTCGATCACAAGGTCGGCATTCAACGGCACGTCATAGGGGAAGGATTCGCCAGGGATGTTATCCCCACCGGCCGCGTACAAACCTTGCGGGTCACGCTCGGCGCACACCAACGGCGATGCCTGCACGTAGACGGTCAGCAGTCGGTCCGCACCAATCAGCGCCTTGGCCTGTTCACGGCCTTCGGCATCCGGCGCAACGAAAGCCGCCAGGGTCAGCAGGCCGGCTTCGTTGAACTGACGCGCCACATGAGCCGCACGACGCCAGTTCTCGGTACGCCCGGCACGGTCTTGCGGCAACCCTTTGTTCAGATCGTGACGCAGGTTCTGGCCGTCCAGCACGAACACCGCCCGGCCCATGTCGAACAGCTTGCGCTCGACCGCATAGGCCAGAGTGCTCTTGCCAGCGCCCGACAAGCCGCTGAACAACACCGTGGCCGGCTGCTGGCCGAAACGCAGGGCGCGCTCTTCGGTGGCCACATGCGCCAGGCTGCCGTGCTGCGCAGCGCCGCCATGACCCACCGGTGGCGCGATGATCATGCCCGCGGCCACCGTGCCGTTGGTCAAGCGGTCGATCACGATGAACGCGCCAGTGGTGCGGTTGCTGTCGTAACCGTCCAGGGCGATGGCGGCGTCCAGGCTGACCTTGACCCGGCCAATCTCGTTGAGCTGCAGCGAACTCGCCGGGCCTTCGGCCAGGGTGTTTACGTCCACGCGGTGCACGATGCTGGTGATGGAACCCGGCACGTAGCTGGTGGCGCGCTTGATGTCGTATTTCTTGCCCGGCAGCATCGGTTCTTCGCCCATCCACACCAGCATGGCGTCGAAGGCGTCGGTCACTTGCGGCACGTTGTCAGCATGCACCAACAGGTCGCCACGGGAGATGTCGATCTCGTCTTCCATGGTCAAGGTCACGGCCTGGCCTGGGCCTGCGTGTTCCAGCTCACCTTCAAAGGTGACGATGGATTTGACGCGGCTGCTCTTGCCCGACGGCAATACCACCACTTCGTCGCCCTTGTGCACGATGCCACTCGCCAGGGTGCCGGCAAACCCACGGAAGTTCAGGTTCGGGCGGTTGACGTACTGCACCGGGAAACGCAGGTCGGTGTAGTTGCGATCATTGGCGATCTCGACAGTCTCTAAGATCTCCATCAGCGACTGCCCGGTGTACCAGGGCGAACGCTCGCTCTTGTTCACCACGTTGTCGCCCTTGAGCGCCGACATCGGCACAAAGGCCAGGGTGCTTGGCTTGAATGCGATACCTTCGGCGAACTTCAGGTAATCGGCTTTGATCGACTCGAATACGCTTTGGTCAAAGCCGTTGATGTCCATCTTGTTGATGGCCACCACGATGTGTTTGATACCCAGCAACGAAGCGATATAGCTGTGGCGACGGGTCTGGGTCTGCACGCCGTAGCGAGCGTCAATCAAGATGATCGCCAGATCACAGGTGGACGCACCAGTGGCCATGTTGCGGGTGTACTGCTCATGCCCGGGGGTGTCGGCGATGATGAATTTGCGCTTGGCGGTGGAGAAATAGCGATAGGCAACATCAATAGTGATGCCCTGCTCACGCTCGGCCTGCAGGCCATCGACCAGCAATGCCAGGTCGATATCATCACCGGTGGTGCCGGACTTTTTCGAGTCGCGGGTAATGGCTTCCAGGTGATCCTCGTAGATCATCTTGGAGTCGTGCAGCAGGCGCCCGATCAGGGTGCTCTTGCCGTCGTCGACATTGCCACAGGTCAGGAAGCGCAACATTTCTTTGCGCTCGTGCTGGCCCAGGTAGGCGAGGATGTCCTCGCTGATCAAATCAGATTGATGCGACATGACAGCCCCTTAGAAATAGCCTTGACGTTTTTTATCTTCCATCGAGCCTGCACCATCGTGGTCGATGACACGGCCCTGGCGTTCGGAAGTTCGCGTCAGGAGCATTTCCTGAATGATGTCCGTCAGCGTCTCGGCTTCGGACTCCACCGCGCCCGTCAACGGGTAGCAGCCAAGGGTGCGGAAACGTACTTTCTTTTTGACGATGCGGGCTTTGTCTTCGTCGGACAGGTGCTCAAGGATGCGGTCGTCGTCGATCATGATCAACGTGCCGTTCTTCTCGATCACGTCGCGCTCGGCGGCGAAGTACAGCGGCACGATCGGGATGCCTTCCAGGTAGATGTACTGCCAGATGTCCAGCTCGGTCCAGTTGGACAGCGGGAACACGCGGATCGACTCGCCCTTGTTGACGTTGCCGTTGTAGACGTTCCACAGCTCCGGGCGTTGGTTCTTCGGGTCCCAACGGTGCTTGCTGTCGCGGAACGAGTACACGCGCTCTTTGGCACGGGATTTCTCTTCATCGCGACGGGCGCCGCCGAATGCTGCGTCGAAACCATGCTTGTCCAGCGCCTGCTTGAGGCCCTCGGTCTTCATGATATCGGTGTGCTTGGCACTGCCGTGGGTGAACGGGTTGATGTTCTGCGCCACGCCATCGGGGTTGATGTGGGTAATCAGGTCCAGGCCCAGCTCCTCGACCATCTTGTCGCGGAACTTGTACATCTCCTGGAATTTCCAGCGAGTGTCGACGTGCATCACCGGAAATGGCAGTTTGCCCGGGAAGAAGGCCTTGCGTGCCAGGTGCAGCATCACGGCGGAGTCTTTACCGATCGAGTAGAGCATCACCGGGTTATCGAACTCGGCGGCGACCTCGCGGATGATGTGGATGCTTTCCGCCTCCAGCTGTTTCAGATGCGTCAGTTTGTCGACCATGGTTACTCACGGAAAAACGATCTTATGGACGGCCAGCGGGCCGTGTTCGAGCGAGGCATGCTAGCACAGCAACTTCTTCTATTTAGGGCGCCAGCTAGACCGAAACGATATATGAATATGCCGCCCAGTTTGGGCTTCAACACTGTAAGTGTGGGAGCTGGCTTGCCTGCGATGGCCTCACCTCGGTGAGCCTGAATGGCTGCGGTGCCTGTATCGCAGGCAAGCCAGCTCCCACAGTGTTCAATGCTGTGCTTTAGATCGGATTGGGGCAGTCGATGAACAGATGCTCCAGGGCAAAGCGCCGCGCCAGGTAGTCGCCCAAGGCCTGCACGCCGTAGCGTTCGGTGGCGTGATGGCCGGCGGCGATGAAGCTGATGTCGTTTTCCCGGGCGCTGTGGAAGGTCTGTTCGGACGCTTCACCGCTCAGGTACAAATCGACACCCGCGGCAATCGCCTGGTCGATGTAGCCCTGGCCGCCACCGGTACACCAGCCGACGCGGCGAATCATTTCGCTGCCTTCGATCAGCAGCGGTTCGCGGCCCATCACGTCCTGCACGCGACGGGCGAAGTCACGAGGTGACAAGGGCTCGGCCAGGGAGCCGACCAGGCCGACGATTTTTGGGTTGCCCGGGTCCAGCGGGCCTTCGACGGTGATGTCCAGGTGGCGAGCCAGTTGCACGTTGTTGCCGACATCGGCGTGCAGGTCCAAGGGCAAGTGGTAGGCCAGCAGGCTGATGTCATGCTTGAGCAGGGTTTTGAGACGGCGCTGCTTCATGCCGGTGATGCACGGGTTTTCGCCCTTCCAGAAGTAACCGTGGTGCACCAGCACCAGGTCGGCCTTGGCTTCGACGGCGGCGTCCAGCAGGGCTTGGCTGGCGGTCACGCCGCTGACGATGCGCATCACTTGGGGCCGGCCCTCGACCTGCAGGCCATTGGGGCAGTAATCGGCAATTTTGGCGCTGCCGAGGTAGCGGTCGGCTTCCTCGACGAGGGTAGTAAGGGGCACGGCCATAAAAGACTCCTAAATATCCCGTTCGCAGGCGTCACAGCCTCGTATAATGCGCGACATTATGGGCGCTCTCCCGCCCCCTGCAACCTGTCAGGACTTACTTGATGCTCAAGGCACTGCGTTTTTTTGGATGGCCATTGTTGGCTGGCGTGCTGATCGCGATGCTGATTATCCAGCGTTATCCCCAGTGGGTGGGCCTGCCCACACTGGATGTGAACCTGCAACAGGCGCCGCAGACCAACACAGTGGTCCAGGGCCCGGTCACCTATGCCGACGCGGTCACCATCGCGGCCCCTGCGGTGGTCAACCTGTACACCACCAAGGTCATCAACAAGCCCGCGCATCCGTTGTTTGAAGACCCGCAATTTCGCCGCTACTTCGGTGACAACGGCCCCAAGCAGCGCCGCATGGAATCCAGCCTCGGCTCCGGCGTGATCATGAGCCCCGAGGGCTACATCCTCACCAACAACCATGTGACCACGGGCGCCGACCAGATCGTGGTGGCCCTGCGTGACGGCCGCGAAACCCTGGCCCGCGTGGTGGGCAGCGACCCGGAAACTGATCTTGCGGTACTCAAAATTGATCTGAAGAACCTGCCGGCCATCACCCTCGGCCGCTCCGACGGTTTGCGCGTGGGCGATGTAGCGCTGGCCATCGGCAACCCGTTCGGGGTGGGGCAAACGGTGACCATGGGCATCATCAGCGCCACCGGGCGTAACCAGTTGGGCCTTAACAGCTACGAAGATTTCATCCAGACCGACGCCGCGATCAACCCCGGCAACTCGGGCGGTGCGCTGGTGGACGCCAATGGCAACCTGACGGGCATCAACACCGCGATTTTTTCCAAGTCCGGCGGCTCACAGGGCATTGGGTTTGCGATCCCGGTGAAGCTGGCGATGGAAGTGATGAAGTCGATCATCGAGCACGGCCAGGTGATTCGCGGCTGGCTGGGCATTGAGGTACAGCCCTTGACCAAGGAACTGGCCGAGTCATTTGGCCTGACCGGGCGTCCAGGCATCGTGGTAGCGGGGATCTTCCGCGACGGCCCGGCGCAGAAAGCCGGCCTGCAACTGGGCGATGTGATCCTCAGCATCGACGGCGCCCCGGCGGGTGATGGCCGCAAGTCGATGAACCAAGTGGCGCGGATCAAGCCGACCGACAAGGTGGCGATCCTGGTGATGCGCAACGGCAAGGAGATCAAACTGTCGGCGGAAATCGGACTGCGCCCACCACCGGCGACCGCGCCAGTGAAAGAAGAGCAATAACCGTCGCGATCCTAGCGCCCGTTCGCGGGCGCTGGTAAGGCTACATTTCTTAGCGATTCATTCTCATTAGGCATGTTATATTGTTTCAATATCGCTATTGGAACGCTCTATCATGCCGTCTCGAAAGTTTGTGCCCTTGGCCGGCCTGGCCCTGAGTTTGCTGCTCGACCCTGCCTACGCCGAAGAAAACACCCTGGAACTGGACACCATCAGCGTCACTTCCGACGCCTATGAATCCGCCACCGGCCCGGTCGACGGCTACCGCGCCACCCGCTCTGCCAGTGCGACCAAGACCGACACGGCCTTGCGCGACATCCCGCAATCGATCAGCGTGATTCCTGCCACGGTACTCAAAGACCTGGGCAGTACCAGCGTGGAGCGCGCCCTGGAATTCGCTGGCGGCGTATCCAAGCAAAACAACTTCGGCGGCCTGACCCTCTACGAATACAGCGTGCGCGGCTTCACCACGTCCGAGTTCTACCAGGATGGTTTCAGCGCCAACCGTGGTTACCCCAGTACCCCGGACGCGGCGAATATCGAGCGCATTGAAGTGCTCAAGGGCCCCGCCGCCAGCCTGTATGGGCGTGGCGATCCCGGCGGCACGGTAAATATCGTCACCAAGAAACCCCAGCCCGAGGCCTTCACCACGCTGCAGACCAGCGCAGGCAGTTGGGACCGCTACCGCACGGCGCTGGATGTGAATACGCCGCTGGACAGCGAGGGGCGCGTGCTGACGCGAGTGAACCTGGCCGTTGAAGACAACCACAGCTTTCGCGATCACGTGGACGCCAAGCGTGTGTTTGTCGCGCCCTCCTTCAGTTGGCAACTGGACCCGGACACCACCCTGCTGGTGGAAAGTGAGTTCGTGCGCCACAGCTCCACCTTCGACCGAGGCATCGTCGCCAATACCGGCATGTCCCATTCCACCTTCCTCGGCGAGCCCAACGACGGCAATATCCGCAACCACAACAACCGCATTCAGGCGGCGTTGGAACACCACCTCAACGACGCCTGGAAACTGCGCCTGGCCAGCCATTACAAGCAAGGCAGCCTGTGGGGCGATGCTTCGGAAAGCCGAGCGTTGAACGCAGACGGCCACAGCGTCAATCGCCGCTACCGTGAACGCTCCACCGGTTGGCATGACAGCATCACCCAGCTGGAACTGCGTGGGGTGTTCGATATGGGCAGTTGGCAACATGAACTGTTGATCGGTACCGAGTACGAGGATTACCGTAAGAAAGAGCGTGTGACGGCGATCGCTGGCGACTATCCCATCGACATCTACAAGCCGGTGTACGGCCAGCCCAAACCCAACGGCAAACGCTCCGGTACCGACTTCTTCGAACAGACCAAAAGCCACGCACTCAACCTGCAAGACCAGATCATCTTCACCGACCGCCTGCGCGGTATGATCGGTGCGCGCTTCGAACACTTCGAACAAAGCACCGACGACTTCACCCGCAACCACGCCAAGGGCCGCCAAACCCACGACGCCTTCACTCAGCGCGCCGGCCTGCTCTACCAGCTCACGCCAGAAGTCGGCGTGTTTGCCAACGCCTCCACGTCGTTCAAGCCCAATAGCGGCCTGGATGCCGCTGGCAAGTCCTTCAAGCCCGAAGAAGGCGTGGGTTATGAGGTGGGGGTCAAGAGCGAGCTGTTTGACGACCGCCTCAGCGCTACCCTGGCGGCCTTTCATATCGAAAAGGAAAACGTGCTGACCCTGGACCCGGCGACCAACCTCAACCGCGCCATGGGCAAGGCCCGCAGCCAGGGGTTCGACCTGCAAGTAACCGGGCAAGTGACCGACGCAGTCCGCGTAATCGGCGCCTTGGCCTACATCGACGCTGAAGTGACCAAGGGCGACAAAACCATTCCTACGGGCAGCCGCATTCTGGGCGTGGCCAAGCGCAGTGGCAGTGTGTTGGGCGTGTATGAGTTCCAGGAAGGCGCGTTGCGTGGCTCAGACCTGGGCGCAGCGTTCACCTATGTAGGTGACCGCTCAGGCGAAGCCGGCACGGGTTTCGAACTGCCCGCCTACCACACCGTGGATTTGCTGGCACATTACAAGGCTACGCAGAATGTGACGGTGGGGCTGAACCTTAACAACCTGTTCAATGAAAAGTACTACGAGCGGTCCTACAGCAACTATTGGGTCAACCCGGGTGAGCCGCGCAACTTCACAGTTAGCCTGACCCTCAACCTCTGACAAACATAGGACTAAATGTGGGAGGGGGCTTGCCCCCTCCCACATTTTGATCTTAATCCGGCCCGGGTTACAGCGTCGTCGGCGCTCGTTCGCACAGGGTATTAAGCGCTGCCGCCCACTGCGGCTCGTCATTCAGGCAAGGCACCAACACCAGCTCCTCGCCCCCCGCTTCACGAAATTGCTCGCGACCGCGATCGCCAATTTCCTCCAACGTTTCAATACAGTCGGCGACGAACGCCGGGCACATCACCAGCAGCTTCTTCACGCCTTGCTGGGCCAATGCCTCAAGGCGTGCCTCGGTGTAGGGTTCGATCCACTTGGCCCGGCCCAGGCGGGACTGGAACGCCACCGACCATTTGCCCTCCGGTAAACCCAGCCGCTCGGCCACATCCCGCGCCACGCTGAAGCACTGCGCGCGGTAACAGGTGGCAAGCACTTCAGGGGATGCGTTCTTGCAGCAGTCGGCATCCTTGAAGCAGTGCTGGCCCGTGGGGTCGAGCTTGGTCAGATGACGCTCAGGCAAGCCATGGAAACTGAGCAGCAAGTGATCGTAATCCTGCTCCACATAAGAGCGCACACTCGCCGCCAGCGCATCGAGGTACTCAGGCTGATCGTAGAACGGTTGCAGGATCGAAAACTGCACATTCAGTTGCTTGTCGCGCACCACTCGCTTGGCTTCCTCTATCACCGTGGTGACGGTGCTGTCGGCAAACTGCGGGTACAACGGCGCCAGTGTGATTTTTTGAATACCCTGGGCGGCCAGGCGTGTCAGGACCGTTTCCAGGGACGGCTCGCCGTAACGCATCGCCAATTCCACCGGGCCCTGGGTCCACTGCGCGGTCATCTGCTGCTGCAGGCGGCGGCTCAGCACCACCAACGGAGAACCCTCGTCCCACCAGATCGACGCATAGGCATGGGCCGATTGCTCGGGGCGCTTGATCAGGATCAGCGATACCAGCAAGCGCCGCACCGGCCACGGCAAGTCGATCACATAAGGGTCCATCAGGAACTGATTGAGGTAGCTGCGCACATCGGCCACTGAAGTGGACTTTGGCGAACCCAGGTTGACCAGTAACAACGCGTGATCGGTCATGCAACATCCTATCTTTAGAGGCGGCTGGACAAGTCGTCCAGAGCCGCACGCAACTCAGTGAACTGGAAAGTGAAACCTGCGGCCTGCAGCCGTTCAGGCAAAGCCTTTTGCCCGCCCAGCAACAAGCCGGACAACTCACCCAGGCCAACCTTCAACGCAAATGCCGGCATCGGCATGAACGCCGGGCGGTGCAGCACCTGGCCCAGGGTCTTGGCAAATTCGCGGTTGCGCACCGGGTGCGGCGCGCAGGCATTATAAGGACCGTTGGCGTCTTGCTTGTGCAGAAGAAAATCAATCAGGGCGATTTGATCCTTGATATGCACCCAGGGCATCCACTGCCGTCCATTGCCAATCGGCCCGCCCAGCGCCAGTTTGAACGGCAGCAGCAGGCGCGACAAAAAGCCGCCCTCGGCAGACAGCACCAACCCCGTACGCACCAGCACCACGCGAATGCCCAAGGCTTCGGCACGCTGGGCGGTTTCCTCCCAGGCGATACACAACTGGCTGGGGAAGTCATCCAGCACCGGGCCGCTGGCTTCGGTCAGTTCGCGCTCGCCGCCGTCGCCGTACCAACCCACCGCAGAGCCGGAGATCAGCACCGCCGGTTTTTGTTCCAGGCTTTCCATCCAGGCCAGCAAGGTTTCGGTGAGGTGAATGCGACTGTTCCACAGCAATGCCTTGCGCTTATGGGTCCAAGGCCGGTCCGCGATAGGCGCGCCTGCCAGGTTGACCACCGCGTCCACCGTGCCAATCACCTCTTGTAGGCGAGCCACTCCGAGCACCTGCGCACCGCACACCCGGGCGACCGTTTCCGGTTGCCGGCTCCACACCGTCAGGCGGTGGCCTTGCGCGAGCCAGTGCTTGCAGAGTTGACGGCCGATCAAGCCGGTACCGCCGGTCAGCAAAATATGCATGGGACTCTCCTCATGTAACGTTCGCCGCCGCTCACTGGTCTATTTTATAAGCAGGGATCAATTTGATAATTGAGCGTGACGGGGGTTCAAGCCTTAGCTTAACCATAGGTCACGCCACACAATCAGGCACGCCAAAACTTATACCAAAAAACAATATTGTACAGCTATTGGTGTCGGCGTAGTCTGTACCCAACGGTAAAACGAGGCCTCCCATGACTGTTCCCATCGCGATCATTGGTACCGGCATCGCCGGTCTCTCCGCCGCCCGAGCGTTACAAGACGCTGGGCATGCAGTGCATCTCTTCGATAAAAGCCGCGGCAGCGGTGGCCGCATGTCCAGCAAGCGCAGCGACGCCGGCGCGCTGGATATGGGCGCGCAATACTTCACCGCTCGCGACCGGCGCTTCGTCAACGAAGTGCAGCGCTGGCAAAGCAACGGCTGGGCCGAGCAGTGGAAGCCCCAGTTGTATAACTTCAAGTCCGGGCAATTGACGCCCTCCCCCGATGAGCAGATCCGCTGGGTGGGCACGCCGCGCATGAGCGCCATCACTCGCGCCCTGCTCGACGACTTGCCGGTGGAGTTCGGTTGCCGCATCACCGAAGTCTTCCAGGGCACGCAGCACTGGAACCTGCTCGACGCGGACGGCGGCAATCACGGCCCTTTCAGTCACGTGATCATTGCCACGCCGGCGCCCCAAGCCACCGCCCTGCTGGCCGCCGCGCCCAAGCTGGCGAGCGCCGCCGCCGGGGTAAAAATGGACCCGACCTGGGCCATCGCCCTGGCGTTCGACAAGCCCCTGGATACGCCGATGGAGGGCTGCTTCGTGCAAGACAGCCCCCTCGACTGGCTGGCGCGCAACCGCAGCAAGCCCGGGCGCGATACCACCCTCGACACCTGGGTGCTGCACGCCACCAGCGCCTGGAGCAAGGCCCACCTGGACCTGCCCAAGGAAGCGGTGATCGAACACCTGCACGGCGCCTTTGCCGAATTGCTGCACAGCGCCATGCCTGCGCCGTCGTTCAGCCTGGCGCACCGTTGGCTCTACGCGCGCCCATCGAGCAGCCATGAATTCGGCGTGCTGGCCGACGCCGACCTGGGCCTGTTCGTCTGTGGTGACTGGTGCCTCTCCGGCCGGGTGGAAGGTGCCTGGTTGAGTGGCCAGGAAGCGGCGCGACGCTTGATCGAGCACTTGCAATGAACCGCATCAACCCCGCCAAACTGCTGCTGTCAAAATGGACGGCAGCTCATCCCCGCCACAAGGAAAAACACTTCCTGGTCACCGAATTGTTCCGTGACGACGAGGGCACGGTGCTGGACATCGAACTGCAGGCCATCCTTACTCGGCGCGCCGAACGCCTGCCCTGGCAGACCCTGAAAAACGCTGAGGACTGGACAATCGGCTGGAAATAAAGCGGCGGCACAACCCTGTACAAAATATTTGACTTGTACAACATCGAGCCTATGATGAGATTTAGTTGTACAAGATTTGTAGCTTGTACAGGATTCTTGCAGAGGTTTGCTTATGTCCAGCCGTGTGAAACCGAAGATCGCCATCAGCGCCTGCCTTCTGGGTGAGAACGTGCGCTTCAATGGCGGTCATAAACAGTCCCTGCTATGCAGTCAGACCCTCAGTGACTATTTCGATTTCGTCCCGTTGTGCCCTGAAGTTGCCATCGGCCTGGGCATTCCTCGGCAAGCGATCCGCCTGGTCGGGGACCCCAACCACCCGCAGGCCGTGGGCAGCGTAAACCCTGCGCTCAATGTCACTCAGCCACTGGATGATTACGGCCAGCAAATGGCCCGGGAACATACCGACCTGTGCGGCTACATCTTCATGCAAAAGTCACCGTCCTGCGGCCTGGAGCGGGTCAAGGTGTACCGCGACAACGGCACGCCCGTCGACGGTGGCGGGCGCGGCATTTACGCCCAGGCGTTTTGTGCTCGACACCCCAACCTGCCGGTGGAGGAAGACGGTCGCCTGAACGACCCGGTGCTGCGGGAAAACTTCCTCACCCGCGTATTCGTGTACGCCAGTTGGCAGCAACTGTTGGCCGACGGCCTTACCCGTCACCGCTTGCTGACGTTTCACTCGCGCTACAAGTACCTGCTGATGGCCCACAGCCCGGCGCATTACAAAAGCCTGGGCCACTTGCTCGGCAGCATGGGCAAGGGCATTGACCTGCAAGCTTTGGCCGACGGCTATTTCAGCGAACTGATGGCGGGCCTGAAAAAATGCGCGACTCGCGGTACCCATACCAATGTGCTGCAACACATCAGTGGCTATCTCAAGCAAGCCATCAGTGCCGATGACAAACAGGAAATGCAGACCGTCATCGGCCAATACCGCCACGGCATCGTGCCACTGGTGGTGCCGCTGACCCTGCTCAAACACCACTTTCGCCAACATCCGGACCGCTACATCGCGCAGCAGGCCTACCTGCAACCGCACCCGGAAAACCTCAGCCTGCGTAATGCGATCTAACCCATGAAACCTGCCCTGCTCGACGAACCCGGCGAAGACCTCGCCCTGGCCCTGGAAAACGGCTGGCTGCCGATCCGCGAGGTGGCGCGCCAGACCGGCGTGAATGCGGTGACGCTGCGCGCGTGGGAGCGCCGCTACGGCCTCATCGTGCCCCAGCGCACGCCCAAAGGGCATCGGTTGTTCAGCGCCGAACATGTGCAACGCATCCAGGCCATCCTCACCTGGCTCAATCGCGGCGTGCCGGTCAGCCAGGTCAAAGGGCTGATCGACTCCGCCCAAGGTAGCCCGGAGCCGATGGAAAACGAGTGGCAGAGCCTGCGCCAGCATTTGGTGAGTGCCATCAGTGAACTGGCCGAGCGCCGGGTCGATGACGCCTTCAACCAGGCCATGGCGCTTTACCCGCCACGCACCTTGTGCGAGCAATTGATGCTACCGCTGCTCAACGAGCTGGAACAACGCTGGCAGGGCCAGTTCGGCGCGCAGATGGAGCGGGTGTTCTTCCTGTCCTGGCTGCGCAGCAAGTTTGGCGCACGGATCTATCACAACAATCGTCAACTCCACGGCGCGCCCCTGTTGCTGGTCAATCATTCCGACCTGCCCCTGGAACCGCACCTGTGGCTCAGCGCCTGGCTGGCCAGCAGTGCCGATTGCCCGGTGGAAGTATTCGATTGGCCACTGCCTGTCGGCGAACTGGCCCTGGCGGTGGAACACCTGCAACCCCGTGCGGTGCTGCTGTACTCAAGCAAGGCGTTGCAAGTGTCGGCACTCAGCAAACTGCTGGGCGGCATCCATTGCCCAACGGTGATTGCCGGACCAACGGTGTGCATCCACCACGCCGAGTTGGGCGTATTAACCCAGGACATCCCTGAGTTGTTCGTGGCCGAGGACCTGTTGGCGGCCCATCAATTATTGATCCAGCGTGGAATTGTCTAAATGCATCTGATCTGGCTGCGCACCGACTTGCGCCTGCACGACAACACTGCCCTGGCGGCCGCGTGCCAGCGCGGCCCCGTCGCGGCTGTTTACCTGATCACGCCCGAGCAATGGCAGGCGCATGATGACGCGCCGTGCAAAGTCGATTTCTGGCTGCGCAACTTGCAGCACCTGAGCCAGGCACTGGGCAACCTCAACATTCCGCTGTTAATCCGCCACGCCGCGACCTGGGACCAGGCGCCGACGGTACTGAGCCAACTGTGCCGCGAGCTGTCGGTGGAGTCGGTACACGTCAACGAGGAATATGGCGTTCACGAGAGCCGCCGCGACCGCGCCGTGGCCCAGGCCCTGGAAGCTGACGGCGTGACCTTCCACAGCTACCTGGACCAACTGTTTTTCCAGCCGGGTAGTGTGCTGACCAAGACCGGCACCTACTTCCAGGTGTTCAGCCAGTTCCGCAAGGTCTGCTACAGCCGCCTGCACAGCGCCCTGCCCCGCGTGGTGCCGACGCCAAAGGCCCAGGCCGAGCCTGGCGTGAAAAGCGACCCTGTGCCAACGGCAGTCGAAGGGTTCCCGACACCCAGCGAAACCTTGCGTGCCCTCTGGCCCGCTGGCGAAGACGAGGCGCGCCGTCGCCTCGATGCCTTCGCTGATCAGCAGATCAGCTATTACAAGGACGAACGCGACTTCCCGGCCAAGCCCGGCACCAGTCAGCTTTCTGCCTACCTGGCCGCCGGAGTGGTTTCGCCGCGCCAGTGCTTGCACGCCGCGCTGCAAACCAACCAGGGCGAGTTCGAAAGCGGCGACATCGGCGCCATCACCTGGATCAACGAGCTGCTGTGGCGCGAGTTCTACAAGCACATCCTGGTCGGCTACCCACGGGTTTCCCGCCACCGCGCGTTTCGCCCGGAAACCGAAGCGCTGGCCTGGCGCAAGGCGCCCGAAGACCTGGCCGCCTGGCAACAGGCGCGCACCGGCTTGCCGATCATCGACGCGGCCATGCGCCAACTGCTGGAAACCGGCTGGATGCACAACCGCCTGCGCATGGTGGTGGCGATGTTCCTGACCAAAAACCTGCTGATCGACTGGCGCGAGGGCGAGCGCTTCTTTATGCGCCACCTGATCGACGGTGATCTGGCGGCCAACAACGGCGGCTGGCAATGGAGTTCGTCCACGGGCACCGACTCGGCGCCGTATTTCCGGATATTCAGCCCGCTGAGCCAATCGGAAAAATTCGACGGTGACGGCGTGTTCATCAAACGCTGGCTCCCGGAACTGGCCGCGCTGAATAAAAAACAAGTGCACAACCCCGAAGCGGCTGGGGGCCTGTTCGGCGTGGCGGATTACCCGCGTGCCATCGTCGATTTGAAACAGTCTCGCGAGCGCGCCTTGGCCGCATTTCGCCGGCTGCCTTCGCGTCAGGAGATGGCCGAACATGAGTGACTTCCTGCACCAGTTTGCCCACACCTTCGCCACGCTGGACAAGCACAACCTGCACCTGCTCGGCCGCCTGTACAGCGAGGACACCGCCTTTGCCGACCCCCTGCATGAAGTCCAGGGCCTGCCAGCGTTGCGGCGTTACTTTGCCGACTTGTACAGCAACGTCAGCGAGCTGCATTTTGACTTCCACGGCTTCGATACCGTGGCCGAAGGCGAGGGCTACCTGCGCTGGACTATGCGTTTTCGTCACCCACGCCTGGCCGGTGGGCAGGTGATCGAGGTGCCAGGCTGTTCCCATTTGTTGTGGCACGACAAGGTTTACCGCCATCGCGACTATTTCGATGCCGGCGCCCTGCTCTATGAACATGTCCCCCTACTGGGTCGCGTTATTCGTTGGCTGAAAAGGAGAATGGGATGAGCCTTACACCGCCCCGTCGTTATTGGCTGACCGGCGCCAGCAGTGGTATCGGTGCGGCGCTGGCCGTGGAGTTGCTCGAGAGCGGCGCCCAAGTGGCCCTGAGTTCCCGCACCCAAGGCCCGCTGGATGCCCTCGCCCTTCGATATCCAGGCCAGGTTCTGGTGGTGGCCGGCGACCTGACCAACAGCCAGACCGTGCGCGAGATCGGCGAGCGTATCAGCGAGGTCTGGGGTTCGCTGGACACGGTGATCCTCAACGCCGGCACTTGTGAATACGTCGACGCCCGGCAATTTGACGCCTCGATCATCGAGCACGTGGTGCGTACCAATCTGCTGGCCAGCAGTTATTGCATCGAGGCCGCGCTGCCACTGTTGCGCGCAGGGCGCACCCCGCACCTGGTGGGCGTGGCCAGTGCCGTGACCTACCTGCCCATGCCCCGCGCCGAAGCCTACGGCGCGTCCAAGGCCGGCCTGCGTTACTTGTTCGAATCCCTGCGTATCGGCCTATCGCCGGAAAACATCGATGTCACGGTGATCAGCCCAGGCTTCGTCGACACGCCGCTGACCGAGCGCAATGATTTCCCGATGCCCCTGAGCTGGCCGGCCGACAAAGCCGCGAAACACATTTTCGCCAAGCTGGAAAAACGCCCGCTGGAAATCGCCTTTCCGGCCCTGTTCATTGCCACCTTGTGGCCGCTGTCGAAGCTGCCCAACCGCGCGCAACTGATCATCGGCAAACGCATGCTGCGCAGCCCGCCACCGAAGAAGGACGACCTGTGAAGATCGCCATTATCGGCAGCGGCATCGCCGGGCTGACCAGCGCCTACCTGCTTAGCCGTCGCCACGACATTACGCTGTTCGAGGCCAATGACTGCATTGGCGGGCATACACACACGGCCAACGTGACGGTCGACGGCAAAAACTATGCGGTGGACACGGGCTTCATTGTGTTCAACGACTGGACCTACCCGAACTTCATCCGTCTGCTGGAGCAGATCGGGGTCAGGTTCAAACCCACCGAGATGAGTTTTTCGGTGTGCGACCAAAGCACAGGCTTCGAGTACAACGGCAACAACCTCAACAGCCTGTTTGCCCAGCGCCGCAATATTCTGTCGCCGGGGTTCTGGGGCATGTTGCGCGATATCCTGCGCTTCAATCGCCAGGCGCCCCTGGACTTGCAAGAGCAGCGCATCAGCGCCGACATGACCCTGGGCGATTACCTCACCGCTGGCGGCTATGGCCCCAGGTTTATCCGGCATTACATCGTGCCGATGGGCGCTGCCATCTGGTCGATGTCCCTGGCCGATATGCTCAAGTTTCCGCTGCAGTTTTTTGTGCGCTTCTTCAAGAACCACGGCTTGCTCTCGGTGAGCAACCGCCCGCAATGGTGCGTGATCGAAGGCGGTTCCAGCTGTTATATCGAGCCGCTGACCCGCAGCTTTCGCGAACAGATACGGCTCAACTGCCCTGTGCATAAGGTGCAACGCAGCGACGAAGGTGTAGTTATCCACAGCCCGGCCGGCAGCGAAACCTTCGACCGCGTGGTATTCGCCTGCCACAGCGATCAGGCCCTGGCCTTGCTCGATGACCCCAGCCAGGCCGAACAGCAGATCCTCGGCGCCCTGCCCTACGCCGAAAACGACGTGGTGCTGCACACCGACACACGCCTGCTGCCCGACCGCAAACTGGCCTGGGCCAGCTGGAACTATCGGCTGACGGGCAACGTGCAACAACAGGCCGCCGTCACCTATGACATGAACATCCTGCAAGGCATCGACAGCGCCACTACCTTTTGCGTCAGCCTCAATCAGACGCCGATGATCAACCCGCTGAAGATCCTGGCGCGCTACACCTACGCCCATCCGCAATACAGCCTGGCCGCAGTCGCCGCACAGGCACGCTGGGAAGAATTGAACGGCGTGCGCAATACCTTTTACTGCGGGGCCTACTGGGCCAACGGCTTTCACGAAGACGGCGTGGTCAGCGCTCTGCGCGTAGCCCAGGCGTTTGGGGAAACCCTGTGAACAGCGCCTTGTACAGCGGCTGGATCGCCCATCGCCGGTTTACGCCCAAAGCCCACGCCTTTCGCTACCGCATCGGCCTGTTGTACCTGGACCTCAGTGAAGAGGATGAAGTACTGGGGCTCTCGCCGCTGGCCGGCACGGGTCGCCTGGCGCCTTTCGGTTTCCGCCAGCAGGATTACCTGCGTGAATTCACGCGCCACGGCATGAGCCTGAGCGATGCCGTGCGCCAGGAAGTCGGCAAGGCCCTGGGGCAAACACCCCAGGGCGCTATCTGCCTGCTGACCCAGGCCCGCAGTTGGGGCCTGGCTTTTAACCCGGTGAGTTTCTTCTACTGCTTCGAGGCTGACGGGCAACTGGCCGCGATCCTGTGTGAAGTGACCAACACCCCATGGCGCGAGCGCTATCACTACGTGCTGCCCGCCCAGGCACTGGGCGCCGATGAGCACCAGCATTTCGCCGTGGCCAAGGCCTTCCATGTGTCGCCGTTTTTGCCTCGCGAGCTGGAATACCGCATGAGTTTCAGCCCGCCCGCCGCCAGGCTCGGCGTGCACATGGCCGATTGGCAGGGCACGCAAAAAGTCTTCGACGCCACCTTGAGCCTGGAAAAACAGGCACTGAGCCGCGCCAGCCTGCATCGCTATTTGCGGCGCTTTCCCTGGATGACCGCCAAGACCGGCCTTGCGATCTACTGGCAAGCCTTGCGCCTGCTGCTCAAACGCACTCCGATTTTTTCCCACCAGGCCGCCGATGGCGCCTCTCGCACCGCAGTCGGGTATACCAAGGATCGCCACCATGAAATCCCCTAGCTTATCGGTCAAGGCTAACCGCCTGAACGTCAACGGCATGACCGCTGCGCTATTGCGCAAAGGCGTGTTGCGCCAGCTCAGCCAATTGCGCCATGGCCAGTTGGTCATCATCGAGGATGGCGAGCGGCAAGTCTTCGGCGCACGGGAAGCGCACCTGCTGGGCGAGATCCAGATTCTCGACGCGGCAGTATGGGGGCTGGTGGCGGCCAATGGCTCGATCGGCGCCGGCGAAGCGTTTATCCATGGTTACTGGACCAGCCCCGACCTCACCGCCGTCGTGCGGGTGATGGTCAGCAACCTGGAGGTGCTCGACGCCATGGAAGGTGGCCTGGCACGCCTGGCGCGGCCGTTCACTCAGGGCCTGCACTGGCTCAACCGCAACACACGCAAAGGCTCGCAAAAAAACATCGCCGCCCATTACGACTTGGGCAACGACCTGTTCGAAGAATTTCTCGACCCCACCATGATGTACTCGGCCGCGCAATTCCTGACCCCCGATGACACCCTGGAACAGGCACAACTGAACAAATTAGCGCGCATCTGCCAGAAACTGGCGCTCAAGCCCAGCGACCATCTGCTGGAAATCGGTACCGGCTGGGGCAGCATGGCGTTGTATGCGGCGCAGCATTACGGCTGCCGGGTCACCACCACGACCCTGTCCAAGGAACAGTTCGCCTACACCGCGCAGCGTATCCAGGCGGCGGGCCTGCAAGATCGTGTGACCGTGCTGCTGAGCGATTACCGCGACCTCACCGGTGAGTACGACAAGCTGGTGTCGATCGAAATGATTGAAGCGGTGGGCCATCGTTTCCTGCCCACCTATTTCAAACAATGTGCCCAGCTGCTCAAGCCCGACGGCCTGATGCTGCTGCAAGCCATCACTATTCGTGAACAACGCTTTGAGCAGGCCAAACGCAGCGTCGACTTTATCCAGCGCTACATCTTCCCTGGTGGCGCGCTGCCCTGTGTACAAAACATGCTGCAGATCGTCAGCCGTGACACCGACATGAACCTGCTGCACATGGAAGACTTCGGCCTGCACTACGCCCGCACCCTGCGCCTGTGGCATGAAAACTTTCGCCGCGCCCATGGCCGTCTTGCCGAACTCGGTTATGACGAATACTTCCTGCGCCTGTGGGAGTTTTACCTGTGCTACTGCGAAGGTGGCTTTATGGAGCGCACCATCGGCACCGCGCAGTTGCTGCTGGCCAAACCGGCGGCCATCAATCCGCCGCTGCTTGGGCGTTTCAGTGCTTAAATCCCTGGCCAACACCGTGCTGTTTCAGTGCGGCTGGTTTGCCTGCGTGCTCGGCGGCGATAGCCGTTGGCTGCTGATCGGCATCGCGGTACTGGGCGCACACTTGCTGTGGATAAGCTCTTGGGCAAGAGAGGGGCAAGTGATTCTGGCCGTGACGGTGCTGGGAACACTGGTCGATACGGCACTGCGTGGGCTCGGCGTGTTTGAGTTCAATACGCCGGGGCCACTGATTCCGCTGTGGCTGATACTGTTATGGGCCTTGCTGGCCACCACCTTGCGCCATTGCCTGGCCTGGAGCGCACGGCCCTGGTGGCTCGCCAGCCTGCTAGGCGCGGTGGGCGGGCCGTTGTCTTATTACGCCGGCAGTCAATTGGCAGGCGTGAGTTTTGCGTACGGCACCGCCCCAACACTGATCGGCCTGGCGCTGTTATGGGCCATGCTCTTTCCGCTGTTACACGGGGTTGCGCAGAGGCTGGAACACTGACGCCCGTCCGAGCATTCATACGCATCTGACGCACTTGCCTTACACTGCGCGCCTATGACCAACATCCCTCACATTCAAATCACCGAACCCGTCACGTGCTCGACGTGCGCGGCTTGTTGCTGCCAGCTGGAAGTCATGCTGATCACCGACACCGGCGTACCACAACGCTTTATCGATACCGACGATTGGGGGGGCGAGGTGATGCTGCGCCTGGACGACGGCTGGTGCGCAGCGCTGGACCGCGACACGATGATGTGCACGATCTATGAGCTTCGGCCGTTGATTTGCCGGGAGTTCGAGATGGGGGCGCCGGAATGCCTTGAAGAGCGTGAAGGCATTACCACGGCCTACCGCTGATTCTGTAGGAGCGAGCTTGCTCGCGAAAACCTGAGAACGCCGCGTTAAACCTGATTCGCTGCGTTATCGTTGAGGTTCTTCGCGAGCAAGCTCGCTCCTACAGTGCATTACAGCGGCATGGTGTAGTGCAGCGAGTAACTCTCTACACCATCGTTATTGCTGCTAATGCCGGCGTTGGAATAATGCGTGGCACGAATGCCCACTTCATGCCCGCCGTTGAACCGCAGGCCGAAACCCAGGCGGTCTTCGAACTGGAAGGACTGGCCGATGTTGTTGTCTTCCAGCCGAGTGCGAGAGAACAACGCCACGCCGATACCGGCTTCGATGTAGGGTTTGACCGACTCGCCGGCAAACTCATACACAAACACCGGCGAGAACGACAGGCTGCTGGCGCCCGCACGATCATCCCCTTCCCAATAGGTATAGGCGCCGCTCCAGTAGCCGGTCAGTCGGCCGACATTGCTCTGCATCCAGCTCTTGTCCCAATCGGAGGTCAGGCCCAGGCGGTAGGTCAGCGTCGAATCGCTGGTGCTCCCCAAGCCGAACTCCAGGCCGGCGGCCTGGGCTGAAACAGAGTGTCCCAACATAGCGGCCGCAATCGCAGCCAAACAGAACAAGCGCTTCATGTGAAACATCCTTTGCAAACGGAATAATTGGGTTGTGTACAGGCTAACGGGCTATAGAAGCCGACGCATAGCCAGAAGTTCAGCTTTTTTCAGGCTGATTTCACGAAATTTTCACGAGCCAAAGCTTCGCACAACTCCAGGATGTTTCCAAAGTGTCGGTAGGATGTTTCTTAGGTGACACAGATCGCCGCTGGTCCAGAACTGTGCAGGTTCAGGTTCGCCAATGGCCAGCAGGTCGCGCTCACCCAGCAAGCGCTTGAGCTGGCGCGCCACGGCGGCGCCGGTATCAATGAGGATGATGCTGGGGGGCAGCATCTGCGCCAGGAGTGGCTTGAGGAAGGGATAATGAGTGCAACCCAGGATGATGGTGTCGCAACCGGCGCTAAGCAGCGGCTCAATATAGCCTTGCAGCAGGGAGTGCAAGGCGGGGCTGTTGAGGTCGCCGGCTTCAATCAGCTCCACCAGGCCCGGGCACGGCTGGGTAATCACCCGCACATCGGTGGCAAAACGGTCGAGCAAGGCGGCGAACTTGGCGCTTTGCAGTGTGCCCGTAGTGGCGAGCACACCCACCACACCACTGCGCGTGGCCGCGGCAGCAGGTTTGACCGCAGGCTCCATGCCTACCAGCGGCCAGTCGGGGTAGTCCTGGCGCAAATCGGCCACCGCGGCGACCGTCGCCGTGTTGCAGGCAATCACAAAGGCCTTGGCGCCCCGCTCGCGGAAAAACTCAGCGACCGAGCGAGAACGTTCAAGAATGAACGCCGGCGTTTTCTCACCATAGGGAATGTGCCCGCAGTCCGCCACGTACAGCAGTGACTCGTGGGGCAACAACTGCTGGATTTCTTCCAGCACCGTCAAGCCGCCGATACCGGAATCGAACACACCAACAGGCGCGCCCTTAACCATGCTTTGCCCCGCAGACGCTGCAGCCTGGGTCACGCTTGACGCGCAACTCGCGAAAACGCGTGGTCAGCGCATCGATCAACAACAGGCGCCCTACCAACGACTCACCAAAACCGGCCAGCAGCTTCAAGGCTTCCAGCGCTTGCAGGCTGCCAACCACACCGACCAACGGCCCGACAACGCCGGCTTCGCTGCAGGTCAGTTCAGTGTCGCTGCCGTGCCCATACAAACAGTGGTAGCAGGGACTGTCAGCGCGGCGGGGGTCGAATACCGACAATTGCCCCTCAAGGCGAATGGCCGCGCCACTGACCAACGGTTTGCCGGCGGCAACGCAGGCTACGTTGACCGCCTCGCGGGTAGAGAAGTTATCGCTGCAATCGAGCACCAGATCCACTGCGTTGACCGCAGCAGCCAGCGAGTCGGCATCCAGCGCAGCACGATGGGCGACCAGGGCGACTTCAGGGTTGATCGCTCTCAGGCGCCCCATGGCCGAATCGACCTTGGTCTGCCCCACGCTGTTAGTGTCATGGATGATCTGGCGTTGCAGGTTGGTCAAATCGACCGTATCGAAATCCGCCAGGTGCAATTCGCCCACCCCAGCAGCGGCCAGGTAAAGCGCCACCGGAGCGCCCAGGCCACCCAGGCCGACGATCAACGCGCGGCTCTGTTTCAGGCGTAATTGACCATCAATGTCGACATGCTGCAACAGAATCTGCCGGCTATAGCGCAACAGCTCCTGATCGGTCAGCACGGGCGGCGCCCCAAGGTGATGCGTTCGTGACCGCCAAGGTCGATGCGACTGTGTACGCCGTCAAAGCCTTGGTTGAGTAACAAATCGCGCACGACCTGGGCCTGGTCGTAACCGTGTTCGAGCAACAGCCAGCCTCCGTCGTTCAGGTGGCCGGGAGACTCTTGGATGATCAGGCGCAAGTCGTCCAGGCCATCGTGCCCCGCCACCAGCGCACTGGCCGGTTCGAAGCGCACATCGCCGGCCACCAGGTGCGGGTCATTGTCGGCAATGTAGGGCGGGTTGCTGATGATCAGGTCGAAGCGCTGGCCTTGCAGGGCGCTGAACCAGTGGCTGTTGAGCACCGTGGCGTTAGTGAGGTGCAGGCGTTGACGATTGCGCTCGGCCAGGGCCACGGCCTCCAGCACACGGTCGACCGCCGTGACCTGCCAGGCCGGACGTTCGCTGGCCAAGGCCAAGGCGATGGCGCCGCTACCGGTGCCCAGGTCCAGGACCTGGGCGGGCGTGGCGGGCAGCAATTCCAGGGCAGCTTCCACCAGCAACTCAGTTTCCGGGCGGGGGATCAAAGTGTGCGGTGCCACTTCCAGGTCGAGTTTCCAGAAGCCTTGCTGGCCGAGGATATAGGCCACCGGCTCGCCGCTGCGGCGGCGCTGCAGGTAGCCGGAAAAGGTCAGCGCGTCTTCGCTGCTGACGATCTTTTCCGGCCAGGTATGCAGATAGCTGCGTGATTTGCCCAGGGCAGCGGCCAGCAGCAACTCCACGTCCAGGCGCGCCGTCGGCGAGTCGGGCAGGTCAGCGGCGCGCAGCAGGCTGGCGATGATGGTCATTTAGTCACCTATCGCCGCCAGTTGGTCGGCCTGGTATTCGGCGAGCAACGGCTCGATCACCGCATCCACGCCCCCGGCGAGAATTTCGTCGAGGGAATACAGGGTGAGGTTGACCCGATGGTCCGTGACCCGGCCCTGGGCAAAGTTGTAGGTACGGATACGCTCGGAGCGGTCGCCGGAGCCCACCAGCAGCTTGCGTTCGCTGGCAATTGCGTTGGCCGCGGCGCTGGTCTGCTGGTCGTTCAACTTGGCCGACAACCAGGACATGGCCCGCGCACGGTTCTTGTGCTGGGAACGTTCTTCCTGGCACTCCACCACAATGCCCGACGGCAAGTGTGTGATACGGATCGCCGAGTCGGTCTTGTTAACGTGCTGGCCACCCGCGCCGGATGAGCGGTAAGTGTCGACACGCAAATCCGCCGGGTTGATCTCGATGGCTTCCTGTTCGTCCGGCTCAGGCAACACCGCGACGGTGCACGCCGAGGTGTGGATACGGCCTTGGGATTCGGTCGCAGGCACCCGTTGCACGCGGTGCGCCCCGGATTCGAACTTCAGCTTGCCGTAGACGTTGTCGCCTTCAACCCGGGCGATGACTTCTTTATAGCCACCGTGCTCGCCCTCGTTCTCGGAGAGGATCTCCACGCGCCAGCCGCGACGCTCGGCATAGCGCGAATACATGCGGAACAGGTCACCGGAAAAAATCGCCGCCTCGTCGCCACCGGTACCAGCGCGGATTTCGAGGAAAACGTTGCGTCCGTCGTTAGGGTCCTTGGGCAGCAGCATGCGTTGCAGGTCACCCTCAAGCTCAGCGAGTTTTTCCTTGGCTTCGCGGACTTCTTCCACGGCCATTTCGCGCATGTCCGGGTCGCTGTCCTTGAGCAGGGCCTGGGCGCCTTCGAGGTCGGCCTGGACTTTCAGCAGGTGTTTATAAGTGGCCACAATGGGCTCAACTTCGGCGTATTCCTTGGAATAAGCACGGAATTTGGTTTGATCGGAAATGACCTCGCCATCGCCGAGCAAGGCGGTCAGTTCTTCGAAACGGTCCTGGAGCACATCCAGTTTATTGAGCAGTGACGCTTTCATTGCGGTTTTTTATCCGAAGAGCTGTCTGACGCGCCCTCACCGAGGGCAAAGAGTTCCTGGGCCATGGCCAGCGCATCGAGGCGGCCTTCGGCGGTAAGCTTTTTCAACTGGACACTAGGAGCGTGGAGCAGTTTGTTGGTCAGGCCACGGGCCAATTGCATCAGCACTTCTTCGGCGCCGCTGCCGTTGGCCAGCATGCGCTGGGCCTTGAGCAACTCTTCATCACGCAGGCGTTCGCCCTGCTGACGATACGCCTTGAGCACATCCACTGCCGCCAGTTCACGCAGGCGCACCATGAAATCTTCAGCGCCGGTGCTGACCATTTCCTCGGCGGCCTGGGCGGCACCCTGACGACTCTTGAGGTTTTCAGCGACCACTTCATGCAGATCATCGACGCTATAAAGGTAAACGTCGTCCAACTCGCCGACTTCGGGCTCGATATCCCGTGGAACGGCGATATCTACCATGAAGATCGGCTTGTGCTTGCGCAGCTTCAACGCGCTCTCGACCGCGCCCTTGCCCAGAATCGGCAATTGGCTGGCGGTGGAACTGATGACGATATCACTGCGCACCAGTTCAGCGGGAATGTCCGACAGCAGCACCGCATGGGCACCGAACTGCTCGGCCAGAATGCTGGCGCGCTCCAAGGTGCGGTTGGCGACCACGATGCGCTTCACGCCAAGATCGTGCAGGTGACGGGCCACCAGGGTGATGGTTTCACCAGCGCCGATCAGCAGGGCCTGGCTGCGCTGCAAGTCGCTGAAAATCTGCTTGGCCAGGCTCACAGCGGCAAAGGCCACGGACACCGGGTTTTCGCCGATGGCCGTATCGGTACGCACTTGCTTGGCGGAATTAAAGGTGGCCTGGAACAGGCGGCCCAGCAATGGGCCGACGGTGCCAGCCTCACGCGCCACGGCGTAGGCAGACTTCATCTGGCCGAGAATCTGCGGTTCACCCAACACCAGCGAGTCGAGACCGGCCGCCACGCGCATCATGTGACGAACTGCCGCATCCTCTTCATGCACATAAGCGCTGGCACGCAGGTCATCGAGGCTCAAATGGTGATAATCGGCCAGCCAGCGCAGCACCACATCCGCCGAGAGATGTTCCTGCTCTATATAGAGCTCGCTGCGATTGCAGGTCGAAAGGATCGCAGCTTCGCGGCTGTCGGTAAGCCGGCAGAGCTGCTGCAAGGCCTCAACCAACTGCTCTGGCGTAAACGCCACGCGCTCGCGCACGTCTACGGAGGCAGTCTTGTGGTTAATACCGAGTGCGAGGAAGGCCATTCAATATCGCTGATGATGTCGGGAAGCCGACAATTGTCCTACTTCGAAAGATTCAGAACAACCACCGTCGTCTATTGTCCCTATACCTTATGCCTATCAATGCACTTTTGCAGGAGCGAGCTTGCTCGCGAAAATCGTCAACGATAACGCGGCAAGCCGGGCGCCCAGCGGCGCTCTCAGGTTTTTCGCCAGCAAGCTCGCTCCTACAAAGGAAAGGCAAAAGGCAGCAATAGTCGTATTCCGAGTGCCCCGGTTATGTTTGGCCGAAGGCTTGTGTCATGATGATCCGACCGCAGGTTAGTCGTCCTCTTCCTATATGAATAGATCTTCCGCGTTGCTCCTCGCTTTTGTCTTCCTCAGCGGCTGCCAGGCCATGGCACCCGTGTCGCCGGACGCTACGTCGCCGGTGGAAGACAGCACTCCCGCCCCTGAAAAACCCAAGGTTTATTCCTCGTTCAGTGAAGAAACGATCTACAGCCTGCTGACAGCTGAGCTGGCCGGCCAACGCAATCGCTTTGATATTGCGCTGGATAATTACGTGACCCAGGCCATCAACACCCAGGACCCGGGGATTTCCGAGCGAGCGTTTCGCATCGCCGAATACCTGGGCGCCGACCAGGCAGCGCTGGACACCTCGCTGATCTGGGCCAAAAATGCCCCGGATGATCTGGAAGCCCAGCGCGCCGCAGCCGTGCAACTGGCGCGTGCCGGGCGCTATGACGACTCCATGGTTTATATGGAGAAGGTCCTGCAGGGCAAAGGCGACACACATTTTGACTTTCTTGCGCTGTCGGCCGCCGACACCGACCAGGACACGCGCAACGGCCTGATGAAGAGTTTCGATCGCCTGCTGCAAAAGCACCCGAAGAACAGCCAGTTGATTTTCGGCAAGGCCCTGCTGCTGCAACAGGACGATGAAGCCGACGCCGCGCTCAAGCTGCTGGAGCAGAACCCGCCGGAAGAAGGTGAAATCGCGCCCATCCTGTTGCGTGCACGCCTGCTGCAAAGCCTTAACCGCGGCAAGGAAGCGATTCCGCTGCTGGAAAAAAGCATCAAGAAATACCCCGGCGACAAGCGCCTGCTCCTGACCTATGCACGTATGCTGGTTGAGCAGGACCGTATGGAAGACGCCAAAGTGCAGTTCGCCAACCTGGTCCAGCAATACCCGGACGACGACGAACTGCGTTATTCCCTGGCATTGGTGTGCCTGGAAGCCAAAGCCTGGGACGAGGCCAAGGGCTACCTGCAAGAGCTGATCGAACGTGACAGCCACGTGGACTCGGCGCACCTGAACCTGGGCCGCATCGCTGAAGAGCGCAACGACCCTCAAGCGGCCCTGCTTGAATACGCCCAGGTCGGCCCCGGCAATGATTATCTGCCAGCGCAGTTGCGCCAGGCCGATATCCTGATGAGCAACGGCCGCACCGACGAAGCGGAAAAACGCCTGGCCGCGGCCCGCGATGCCGAACCGGACTACGCCATCCAGCTGTACCTGATCCAGGCCGAGACCTTATCGGCCAACAAACAGGGCGAACGCGCCTGGAAACTGTTGCAACAGGCGTTGCTGCAATACCCCGACGATTTGAACCTGCTGTACACCCGCGCCATGCAGGCAGAAAAACGCAATGACCTGGCGCAGTTGGAAAAAGACCTGCGGCTGATCATCAAGCGCGACCCGGACAACGCCATGGCACTTAACGCCCTGGGCTACACCTTGTCCGACCGCACCACGCGCTACGCCGAAGCCAAGGCGCTGATTGAACAAGCCCATGCGCTCAACCCGGAAGACCCTGCCGTGCTCGACAGTCTGGGCTGGGTGAATTACCGCCTGGGCAACCTCGACGAGGCCGAGCGCTTGCTGCGCCAGGCCCTGGAGCGTTTCCCGGACCAGGAAGTTGCCGCACACTTGGGCGAAGTGCTCTGGGCCAATGGCAAGCAGCGCGAAGCCCGACAAATCTGGGAAAAATTCCTCAAGGAACAACCCGACAGCCCCATCCTGCGCAGCACCATCAAGCGCCTGACCGGATCCGAGACCCTTTAAGCTTATGTTCTTGCGCCACGTTATCGTTTTCAGCTTCATCGCCCTGCTCGCCGGTTGCGCGGGCATCGGCAGCCGTGAATCCGTTGAAGGCCAGGGCAACCCGGCACAATGGAAACAACACAAGGACCAACTCAGCAGCATTGATGGCTGGCAGATCGAGGGCAAGGTCGGGGTGCGTGCGCCGAAAGACTCTGGCAGCGGCACGCTGTTCTGGCTGCAGCGCCAGGACTATTACGACATTCGCCTCTCGGGGCCCCTGGGCCGTGGCGCGGCCCGCCTGACTGGCAGGCCAGGGCAAGTGAGCCTGGAAGTGGCCAATCAGGGCCGCTACGAGGCAACCTCCCCGGAAGAACTGCTGGAGCAGCAGATTGGCTGGAAGTTGCCCGTCTCGCATCTGGTCTGGTGGGTGCGCGGCTTGCCGGCACCTGACAGCAAGAGCCGTCTGAGCCTCAATGGCGACAGCCGCCTCGCCACCTTGGAGCAGGATGGCTGGCAGGTCGAATATTTGAGCTACGTGGAGCAAAGCGGGTATTGGCTGCCCGAACGTATCAAGCTGCATGGCACCGACCTTGATGTCACGCTGGTGATCAAGGACTGGCAACCGCGCAAGCTGGGGCAATAACGTGTCCGTACAAAAATTGACCCTGCCCTCCCCGGCCAAGCTCAACCTGATGCTGCACATCCTTGGCCGCCGTGAAGATGGCTACCACGAGTTGCAGACGCTGTTTCAGTTTCTCGACTACGGCGATGAGCTCAGCTTTGCCGTGCGTGACGATGGCGTAGTGCAGTTGCACACCGAATTCGACGGTGTGCCCCACGACAGCAATCTGATTGTGCGGGCGGCCAAAAAACTTCAGGAACAATCCGGCTGCCCACTTGGCATTGATATCTGGATCGACAAAATCCTGCCCATGGGCGGTGGTATCGGTGGCGGCAGCTCAAATGCCGCGACCACTTTGTTGGGCCTCAATCACTTATGGCAACTGGGCTGGGACCACGATCGCCTTGCTGCGCTGGGCCTCACGCTGGGCGCCGACGTCCCGGTTTTCGTGCGGGGGCACGCCGCATTTGCTGAAGGCGTCGGGGAAAAACTCACCCCTGTAGAGCCCGAAGAACCTTGGTATGTCGTGCTGGTGCCGCAAGTATCTGTAAGTACAGCAGAAATTTTTTCAGATCCGTTGTTGACACGTAACTCTTCTCCCATTAAAGTGCGCCCCGTTCCCAAGGGAAACAGTCGAAATGACTGCTTACCGGTTGTAGCAAGGCGTTATCCAGAGGTACGTAACGCTTTGAATTTGTTAGGTAAATTTACCGAAGCAAAATTAACCGGAACTGGAAGTTGTGTGTTTGGGGGCTTCCCAAGCAAAGCTGAAGCTGATAAAGTCTCGGCCCTTCTTACAGAGACCCTTACAGGGTTTGTAGCAAAAGGAAGCAACGTTTCGATGTTGCATCGCAAGCTGCAAAGTCTGCTCTAAAAGGAACCGAGTGTTAGGCACTCGTTGCAACAGATACAGGGGCGTCGCCAAGCGGTAAGGCAGCAGGTTTTGATCCTGCCATGCGTTGGTTCGAATCCAGCCGCCCCTGCCATTTTCTAATACTCATCCAGGTTACCCTCAGCCTCTAGGTACTGCGCGTGTCCAAGATGATGGTCTTTACGGGGAATGCCAACCCCGATCTGGCTCGACGTGTCGTACGTCAGCTGCATATCCCTCTCGGTGACATCTCTGTCGGTAAATTCTCCGACGGCGAAATTACAGCCGAGATCAATGAAAATGTCCGCGGTAAAGACGTCTTCATTATTCAGCCGACCTGCGCTCCGACCAACGATAACCTGATGGAACTCGTCGTGATGGCTGATGCCTTCCGCCGCTCCTCAGCGACTCGAATCACAGCTGTAATCCCTTACTTTGGTTATGCCCGTCAGGATCGCCGTCCGCGCTCCGCACGTGTAGCTATCAGCGCGAAAGTCGTTGCTGACATGCTGACCGTGGTAGGTATCGACCGTGTGCTCACGGTTGACCTGCACGCTGACCAAATCCAGGGGTTCTTCGATATTCCAGTAGATAACATCTACGGCTCCCCCGTCCTGGTGGATGACATCGAAGACCAGCGCTTTGAAAACCTGATGATCGTGTCCCCGGACATTGGTGGCGTCGTGCGTGCACGGGCTGTTGCCAAATCCCTGGGCGTGGACCTCGGGATCATCGACAAACGCCGTGAGAAAGCCAATCACTCTGAAGTGATGCATATCATCGGTGATGTCGAAGGGCGCACCTGTATTCTGGTTGATGACATGGTCGACACCGCCGGCACCCTGTGCCACGCGGCGAAAGCCTTGAAAGAGCACGGTGCAGCAAAAGTCTTCGCCTACTGCACACACCCTGTGCTGTCGGGCCGAGCGATCGAGAACATCGAGAACTCCGTGCTGGACGAACTGGTGGTGACCAACACCATCCCGTTGTCCGCCGCAGCTCAAGCCTGTGCACGTATCCGCCAACTGGATATTGCACCGGTCGTTGCCGAAGCGGTTCGCCGCATCAGCAATGAAGAATCGATCAGCGCGATGTTCCGTTAAGGGTCAAACCAACGGATCACCTCACTGACGAAAAGCGCCCCGCCCCAGCATTCCGCTGGGGCGGGGCTTTTTTGCCCATATCGAGTTCGGCGCTGGTCGCAAACGCCCCTCGATGATGGCTATTTTGGAGATACAACATGAACGAATTTACTCTGAACGCCCAAGCGCGTACTGACCTGGGGAAAGGTGCGAGCCGCCGCCTGCGTCACGCCGCCAACATCCCAGCCGTTGTCTACGGTGGTAACAAGCCTGCTGAATCCGTGACCATCCTGGCCAAGGAAATCGCCAAGCTGTTCGAAAACGAAGCTGCCTACAGCCACGTTATCGAGCTGAACGTCGACGGCGCCAAGCAGAACGTCATCGTTAAAGCAATGCAGCGTCACCCTTCCAAGCAGTTCATCATGCACGCTGACTTCGTTCGCGTTGTAGCTGGCCAGAAACTGACCGCCATCGTGCCTGTGCACTTTGTGGGTGAAGAAGCTCCGGTCAAGAAAGGCGGCGAGATCTCTCACGTCCTGAACGAAATCGAAGTGACCTGCCTGCCGAAAGACCTGCCTGAGTTCATCGAAGTCGACCTGTCGGCTCTGGAAATCGGCGCCATCGTTCACCTGTCCGACCTCAAGGCCCCTAAAGGCGTTGAGTTTGTTGCACTGGCTCACGGTGATGACAAAGCTGTTGCCAACGTTCACGCTCCACGCGTTGCTCCAGAAGAAGCTGAAGAAGGCGCTGCAGAGTAATTCACTCTGTATTGCCGGAGCTTGAGGAAACATCGCGGACCGAAACGTAGCGAGAAAGCGGGCGATAACGCGGCGTTTACTCTTGAGTAAATGATGTAGTGTCGTCCACTTTCGCCGCACCTGGGTACGGCGATGTTATCCACAACTCCAAAGGAAGGGCCCCCGTCGTGACTGCCATTAAACTGATCGTTGGCCTGGGAAATCCAGGCGCCGAATACGAACAGACCCGGCATAACGCGGGGGCCCTTTTTGTTGAGCGTATCGCCCACGCCCAAGGCATCAATCTGGTGGCCGATCGCAAATATTTTGGCCTGACAGGGCGCTTCTCGCATCAGGGTCAGGATGTTCGTCTGTTGATTCCCACCACCTACATGAACCGCAGCGGCCAGGCTGTCGCGGCGCTTGCGGGCTTCTTCCGGATCAAACCCGAAGAAATCCTGGTGGCCCATGACGAACTGGACCTGCCACCCGGCGTAGCCAAGCTCAAGCTCGGCGGCGGGCATGGTGGGCACAATGGCCTGCGTGACATCATCGCGCAGTTGGGCAATCAGAATAATTTTTACCGTCTGCGGCTCGGCATTGGCCACCCAGGCGTTGCCAGTATGGTTTCAAATTTCGTCCTGGGTCGTGCGCCACGCGCCGAACAGGAAAAACTCGATGCCAGCATCGATTTTGCCCTCGGCGTGCTGCCGGATATCTTCGCCGGTGAATGGAACCGTGCGATGAAAAACCTGCACAGCCAGAAGGCTTGACTCTTATCCGAGGGGAAACACCATGGGATTCAATTGCGGCATCGTCGGCCTGCCCAACGTCGGCAAGTCCACCCTGTTCAACGCCCTGACCAAGTCCGGTATTGCGGCGGAGAACTTCCCCTTCTGCACCATCGAACCCAACAGCGGCATCGTACCAATGCCGGACCCGCGTCTTGACGCACTGGCGGCCATCGTCAATCCCAAGCGCATCCTGCCGACCACCATGGAGTTCGTCGACATCGCGGGCCTCGTCGCCGGCGCCTCGAAAGGTGAAGGCCTGGGCAACAAGTTCCTGGCCAACATCCGCGAAACCGATGCTATCGCCCACGTGGTCCGCTGCTTTGAAGACGAGAATGTGATTCACGTCTCCAACAGCGTAGACCCCAAGCGCGACATCGAGATCATCGACCTGGAACTGATCTTCGCCGACCTCGACAGCTGCGAAAAGCAACTGCAGAAAGTCGCGCGTAACGCCAAGGGCGGCGACAAGGATGCAGTGGTCCAGAAGGGCCTGCTGGAGCAGTTGATCGCGCACTTTACCGAAGGCAAACCGGCGCGCAGCCTGATGAAGAATATGGGGGCCGATGAGAAGGCCGTGATCAAGGGCTTCCACCTGCTGACCACCAAGCCTGTGATGTACATCGCCAACGTTGCCGAAGACGGCTTCGAGAACAACCCGCTGCTCGACGTGGTCAAGGCCATTGCCGACGAAGAAGGCGCCATCGTTGTTCCGGTATGCAACAAGATCGAAGCGGAAATCGCCGAGCTCGATGACGGCGAAGAAAAGGACATGTTCCTCGAGGCCCTGGGCCTGGAAGAGCCTGGCCTGAACCGCGTAATCCGCGCCGGCTACGAAATGCTCAACCTGCAGACCTACTTCACCGCCGGTGTCGAAGAAGTCCGCGCCTGGACCGTCAAGGTCGGTGCTACCGCGCCACAGGCGGCAGGCGTGATCCACACCGACTTTGAGAAAGGCTTTATCCGCGCTGAGGTGATCGCTTACAACGACTTCATCCAGTTCAAGGGTGAAGCCGGTGCCAAGGAAGCCGGTAAGTGGCGCCTGGAAGGTAAGGATTACATTGTCAAAGATGGCGATGTGATGCACTTCCGTTTCAACGTGTAAGCGTTAGCTGAACCTCTGCCCGATACAAAAAAACCGACGCATTGCGTCGGTTTTTTATTGCCTCCTGTTTCTACCTGCCACCCAACTAAAAGCCCCACACATAGAAAACTTAATCACTCATAACCCTTGATCGATTTAAACGATGAATCCTTCAAGCCTTAAGTCTTCTCCTACACTAAAGATTCAACAACCATCAAGAATGCACTTGAACAATACAGCGCCCTGACATAGTTAATATTTGACACGCTCTCGCGCAGTATTTTCATACTAATAAGCACGATGACATTTTTGATTATTTGCGCTCTACTGACCGCACGCCAACAGCGTTCTATCAACAGTGAAGTGATAGCGATAGTGGAGCACCCTGACTATGTCAGCCTCTTACAAGACAACAAATGAGACATACTTCCCTTCTGTTGAAACCTTGGATATCGAACGTACGCTCAAGAGTACCGCAGCGCTCGATATCGATATTTTGTTGTTGGGGGAGACGGGTACTGGCAAGGATACCCTGGCCCAACGAATCCATCGTTTGTCGAGGCGACGAGGTCATTTTGTCGCAGTGAACTGCGCCGCCATCCCGGAAAGCCTCGCAGAGAGCCAACTGTTCGGCGTCAACAGCGGCGCCTATACAGGAGCAGTGCAATCACGTGCGGGTTTTATCGAAACCGCACACCTGGGCACCTTGTATCTGGATGAAATCGACAGCATGCCGCTTTCCATGCAGGCCAAACTGCTACGTGTGCTGGAGTCACGTGGCGTCGAGCGCCTGGGCTCAACCCGGTTTATCCCGGTGGACATGCGAGTCATCGCCTCTGCGCAACAATCCCTGCATGAGATGGTCGAGCAGGGAAAGTTCAGGCGCGACCTGTATTTCCGCCTGAACGTCGTAAATATCAATCTGCCTGCGCTGCGCAATCGCCGTGACCGAATCGTCCCGTTGTTCCTGAGTATGATTCAAGAGGAAGCCGAGCACTATAAGTGTCTCGCCCCAAACCCTTGCAGTGAGCTAGTCCAACAGTTGCTGTGCCATCCATGGCTGGGGAATGTGCGTGAACTGCGCTCGACTGCCAAACGTTTCGTGCTGGGTCTGGCGCCATTATCAAGCTCGCCCTCGAACGCTACAAACCAACCCACCAACCTGAAAGAACGCCTGCAACAAATCGAGAAAGCTCTGATTGAAGAGTCGCTGCGGCGTCATACCTACTGTGTGGACGAGGTGGCTGTAGAGTTGGGCATGGCAAAGAGAACGCTTTACTACCGAATGAAACAACTAGATATACAGTAGCCCGCTGCTCAGCCCACACCGAAGACACCTTCAGACACACCCTTTAAGTAAAAGCGGGAACCATATTCGAGCCTGAACCACACAAGGATGAGCCTGATATATTTAGTGCCTATCGGCAGCAACACTATTGCAACTACGCATCAAGGCTCAAATGTCATTTCTTAGATAGCGGAGCATCACTATGAGTATTTCTGGCATCAACCCGCAAAGCTACCACCCCCCGGTCACCGGTGGCGAAAACGCAGACCTTAAGGCAGAAAGGAAGCAACTGCTTCGCGAATCCATGAAAGAAAGCAATGAGGCGTTCAGGATCAGTGAGCAGAAAAAGAACAACGACGCGCTGCGTTAAATAGCTTCACCGCCCTTGGTCATCAAAGGGCGGGTTTCCCCTTAGAGGTCCATATGCAAATAGAAGAAGTCGACGTATTACGCGAATATCAAAACGGCCTTACAGCCCACAGGTCCCCTACCCAACCTACGCACCACAGCGAAGATGCGAGCTTTTTCAGCGCGTTATTGGCCCCCTCGATGCAACGGGTTACCGCCACGCCATCCGCGAACGCACTGACCGACGCTTTGCAGTATTTGGACAAGGCTAAAAGTGGTATGAGTCGAGGTCTCAAGGACTTCAACAATGAGTTCAAAGAAAAAAATCGGCTCAACTACACCCCCAATCTTTCAGACTCCATTCTACTGACCCAAACCCTGGTGAAGTGCGTCGGCAAGGGCGCGCAATGCCTAGAAAAAATCAGCAACCTGCAGTAGGAAAAAATGACTCGTTTTCTATCCGTCGGATTAGTTTTCTCGCTGGCGCTGATGCTGGGCGGCTGCGGCGAAAGTGTCGAACTGCATCGCCAACTCTCCGAGCAGGATGCCAATGAGGTCATCGCGGAACTGGCTGACAAACACATACGCGCACAAAAAGTGCCTGCCAAGGACGGCGTCGTGGTGCGTGTCAATGCAGCCGATATCAGCCGCGCCGTTCGCACACTGGAAGCGGTCGGATTGCCCAAGGTCGCCCGTGCCACGATGGGGGACACCTTCCGCAAGGAGGGCGTCATCTCTACGCCACTGGAAGAGCGTGCCCGGTATATCTATGCCCTGTCCCAGGAGTTGGAGGCGACCCTGTCAAACATCGATGGGGTCATCGTCGCTCGTGTGCACGTGGTGCTGCCCGAACGCGTGGCTCCCGGTGAGCCCGTCCAACCCGCCTCCGCCTCAGTGTTCATCAAACATGACCCACGACTGGAGCCCGACAGCATCCGCGCGCGCGTACGCAGGATGGTATCCAGTAGTATTCCTGGCATGACCACTGCACTGGATAACGCGCAGAAGCTCACGGTGGTTTTTGTACCGGCAACGGCTTACCAGGAACAACAACGCCTGAGCTACTTCGGTCCGTTCCTGATCCCTGAGGAAGACGTCGGTTTTTGGCGTACCGCTATGAGCGCTCTGGTTATCGGCGCGATACTGACACTCGCCTTGGCGCTGTTCTGGCGCATACGAAGCCAACGATCCAGGCAGGAACCTGTAGCCTCAGCGCCTCTAGCGAATGAGTGATCATCTGGCCTGGGCCCAATGGTGGGCCAGTCCGTGGCAGTTTTCGCACCCGGACGCGACCAGCGCTCACGCCTACCACGCAGTACCCGCCTTGTGCCGCAGCCAACCCGCGCTGGCGTGCGCAGCGTTGGGCATCGAGCCATGCCTGCCTCCCCCTCCCTGTGCAACGGTGCTTGGTTTGGCCCTGGCTTCACGGGAGCAGTTCGATCTGGCGATGGCACTGCTGGAGCTTACGTGCCATCCCAACCTCGACAGCCCCTTGTGCGATGAACACCGCAAGTGGTGTGAGCGCCTTGCCAAGGCGCTACACCCTGACGCCCTGTTGCAGCCGGAGGATGATCCAATGCAATTGCTGAGGGCCTGGGTCGAGCCTGCTGTCTGGCAACGCCTTCGTCTGCGCTTGCCGCCTGACCGGGTGCAGGCACTTGAAACCACACACCTGCCATTTGACGATGCGCATGGCCGGCTCAATACGCTGTGGCAGGCGATTGTCTGGCGTATCGACGCAACGGGTAGTGAAACAACTCGTCGTTAACGGCAACACACCAGAGCATTGTCTATGTTGACCCAACGCAAAATCGAATTGCACGACGGCGCTTCCGGGCAGCCAAAAGTACTGATTACCCGGGAGATGCTCGCCGATTGCTTTCAGTCCGCGCAGTTGCTAGATAGCGCACGGGCCCAAGCTGAAGAGCTGCTGCGCCAGGCGGTTGAGCATCGTGAAGAAATGCTTGAGCAGGCCCGCCTCGACTTCTGGTCACGCGCCCACGCGCAACTCAGTGCGTGGGAGCGCCAACGCAAGGCGATGTGTGACAACCTCGAACACTACGCAACATCCATCGCCAACCGAGCCTTCCACTGCCTGTTGGAGGAAGTGCCTCCCCCAAAGCGCCTTTCGGCATTGGTCAAACAGTTGGTAACGACGCAAATTCCACCTATGAAGGCCACCTTGGTTTGCAACCCGCTCGAGCATGAGCAGATAGCCCAAGCCTTGGTCCAGCTGGGCTCTACACCTTGGAAGCTTCGCCCCGATGACCAGGTCAAACCTCAATCGCTGCTACTGGAAACAGATGAGGGCGATTTTCGGATCGACTGGGCCTCGATGCGAGAAATATTGTTTACAAACGTGTAGGGACATAGCGGTAGAGGCAGGCGATATCTTTAAAAAAATTTCTTCCGATGGAACTGGTGGCAAACAACCCGCCACACAGTTCAGACACATCTGGAGTAAAAATCATGGACTTTCACGGAAACCTGAAAAACCATTTATTGAGGCAAGTTCAGGCTGATATCAAGCGGGTGAATACGGCCTATAAAGATCCGGAAGCGCTCGATGCAGATATCGATTACTTCAGCAACCTCATGAAACAACAGAAGCTCTCAGTCATCGCGTTCAACGAACACACGCGCTCCAGACATACACTGCTCAAAACAGCGCTGGATGGCGTGCAATAAGTTGCAAGCACTCCTTGCCGGTTGGCTGAATGGCCACGAAGAGCAGCTCACCTTGTTTGAGAGCGACGACGAAATCATCTTTCAACGCGTTTCGAACAGACTGCTGGTAAAGGTCCAGTTGACCCAGGCGGGCGATCACAAAGCCCAGTTGCGCACCTGGATGCGCCTGGGAGGCCCTAGCCTGAGCTATTTTCACGGTGCAGTTGCATTGGCGCCGACCACCGGTGCGCTTTGGCTTATTCAATGCGTGGAGAGGGGGCACGGCGAAGCGCTGGCGAAGTGTCTCGAGTCCCTCCTCAACCAACGCGACACCTGGCGCGCCGTCGTCGCGCGCCAGGCGCGGCCTGTACGCACATTCATATCCACGTCGCTGCGCTCGACACCGTACTAACCAGAGACTTTCCCATGCCTGATAAAAACGACAAGCACAAACGCTTGCGCCCTCACGTACCTGCTTTTACTCCCCGCGCCGCCTGGTGTTGGCTCATTATGCTGCCTGGGTGGCTACTACCACTGGATAGCGCGCTGGCCGCAATACCTCCTGAGTGGAAGAACACGGCCTACGCTTATGAAGCCCAGCACAAGCCAGTGCGCGAAGTGCTGGAGGATTTTGCCCAGACATTTGGTACTCAGCTCCAGGTCGAGGGCCTGCTCGAAGGTAACGTCAACGGCAAGATACGCGCAAATACGCCGCAATCATTGCTCGACCGGTTGGGGGTCGAACACCGTTTCCAATGGTATATGTATAACAACACCCTCTATATCAGCACCCTGGACCAGCAAGAATCCGCGCGCCTGGAAGTCTCCTCCGAGACCATCGCGGACCTCAAACAAGCGCTGACCGATATAGGCTTGCTCGACAGTCGTTTCGGCTGGGGCGAGTTGCCGGAAGACGGTGTTGTGCTGGTCTCCGGCCCGAAGGTTTATATCGAACAGATCAAGCGCTTCAGCAGCCAGCGCCGTTCTACGGATGAAAAACAGAGCGTGCTGAGCTATCCACTGAAATTCGCCAGCGCGGCGGATCGCCAAATGGAATATCGCAACGAAAAAATCATCATCCCCGGTGTAGCCACCATGCTAAGAGGGCTCCTGGAACCGCGCTCACCCTCATCGTCTTCGGCGCAGTCTCAACGCTCCATCACCCAGCCCCCGTTCATCACACCGGTGGTGCCACGCTTGAGCAACCCGTTGCTGGGGCAAATGCTCGGCTCCACGCCGACAACCGGGTTGAACGACTCGACCGATACGGGCATGTCAATCACCCGGCGGGTCCCCCTCAGCCCTGCCCGTATCCGCGTCGAAGCCGACTTGCGCAATAACGCCATCCTGATTTATGACGTGCCGGAACGGCAGGCAATGTATCGCGAACTGATCACCCAGCTCGACGTGGCACGCAAACTGGTGGAAATCGATGCCATCATCCTCGACATCGAGCGCACGCAACTGCGCGAATTCGGGGTGAGATGGGGCTTTCAGAACAGTCGCTTCAGTGGCGCAGCCAACATGATTTCCGGCAACGCTCAGCTGACAATTGAAAACCGCGGTCGTTTCGACGCGGAGATACGCGCGCTGGAAGCCAAGGGCCTGGCAACCATGGTGTCCAATCCGTCAGTCCTGACACTGGAAAACCAGCCAGCGGTAATTGATTTCAACCGGACCCAATACCTGACTCGCGGTCGGCAGAACGCTACGATTTTACCGATCACCGTGGGTACCAGCTTCCAGGTCGTGCCCCGCGTCATCACGAGCCGTGGTGGCCATCAGATTCAGCTGTTGGTAGATATCGAGGACGGTAACTTCGAAGAGGCCAACCCTACTCCCGGTAGCTTCGATGTACGCCGAGGCAAAGTCAGCACCCAAGCCATCATGGCCGAAAAACGTTCGCTCGTGGTCGGTGGTTTCCACGTCACCGAAAGCACCGACAAGCACAGCAAAGTACCCCTGCTGGGGGATATTCCGCTGTTGGGCAAGGCGTTGTTTTCCTCCACTGAACGACAGAACAATCGGCGCGAACGTCTATTTATCCTCACGCCACGCGTTATCGGCGACCAGACCGACCCGTCACGCTACCTGCCCCAGGCAGACCAGGTCGAATTGCAAGCCGCTCTCACCCCCCTGGCCAGGCGCTACGACCCTCACCAGCCAGTGATCAAGCGCAGCGACATTATCAGTACCCTGGCGCACCTGGTCACCGGGCAAGTGCCCAAAGCCTTCAAGGTAGCGCCGATGCCCCTGGGGCTGAACACCTTGTGCAGTACCCGCAACTTGCTGGCGCTGAACACCGAGCGCAGCCAGTGGTACGCCGGCCCGCAGTACAACGTAGCCGTGGTGGTGCTGCGCAACCAGTTCAATCGCAATGTGCGCATCGACGAAAAGGAATGCAGTACTTCGCAAACCCTGGCCGTGAGTGTCTGGCCCCGCGCCTGGCTCAAGCCGGGCGAGGAAGCAGAAGTGTTTATCGCCATGCGCCCGGTGGTCAAGGATGAACACATCAGCGTGCCCCGTCCCTCCCTGATCACTCCAACTCAAAAGGCCAAGCCATGAAACATCGCTCGCTGTACGTCACCCTGATCGGCGCGGCGCTGCTCGTCGCCGGTTGTACGCCCACCTGCAAGGGCGACTCCTGCTCACGTCCGCAATCGTCCAAGGACAAGCTGGTGATTTGGTGGCCTTCACAAACGCGCGTCGAACCCGGCCCTGCCGGAGAGCGTCCGGACTATCAGACGGTGTCGCTGGAACGATGAGCGCCCAGGGAACCCCGGCCGATGAACGCCAGGTCTTCCTCGACAGCCTGGTGGGCGGCTCTGCCGCCCACCTGACGCTTGGCCCGGGGGTAACAGCCAGCAACATGCAAGCCGGAACCCGTCAGGGTCTGGCCCTGCACGTGGCTCGCGAGGCGCTGCAAGCCTCACAATTGCAGAACGCGCTGGAGCGGCGTTTCGAGCAGGCCGTGGCATTCGATGGCTGCTTTATCTACATTGACGCCCAGGACGCGCTGGTGATCTGGCATGCACTGCCCCCACAGCCCAACCTGCTCGACAGGCTCCTCAGCCGAATGTTGTCGTTGGCCAACCTTGAAACCCTGGATGCGCGTACCCGGCGCTGATCAACGCAGATCAAGCTCCGGCAATTCCAGGGTTTCACGCTTGGCCTCATCATCAAGCTCGCGCAGGGTGCGGTAGATCAATGCCACGGCCTGCAGGGTTTCACGAGGAATTGTCGCCCCCAGCTTGTTCGTATACAGCGTACGGGCCAGCCACACGCACTGGATCACCGGTACATCAGCCGCTTTGGCGCGAGCGATCAACGCACGGGCGTCATCATCAGTCCCTTTGCTCACCAGCAGGGGCAGCGGCGTTTTGCCGGGGCGGTAATACAAGGCCACGGCAAAGTGCGTCGGGTTGACCACCAGCATATCGGACTCCTCCAGCTTGGGCAGCTTGACCTTCGGCTCCTCCTGGGCCAATTGCTGCGCCAGGGCGCGGCGCTGCCCCTTCACGTGGGGATCGCCCTCCATGTCCTTGTACTCTTTCATGACCTCGACCTGGGTCATGCGCATGCGCTTGGCAAAAAAGTATTTCTGCATTGCGAGGTCGATAAGCGCCAGCACCAGCAATAACCCGAGACAGGCATGCAGCAGATAGCGGAACAGGGCGATCAATCCCAGGAGGTAGCTTTGCAGATCGCTGGTGGCCATATTGATCAACGCCCCCAGGGAAGGCCAGATCACCACGTACAGGATCAGGCCCAGCAGTGTTGCCTTGACGATGCTCATCAACAGGTTCATTACCGACTGGGCAGAAAACATTTGCTTGAGTTGGCTGAGCGGGTTGAGACGATTGAAGTCGAGCTTCAAGGCGTCCGGCGCGAACAGAATCCCGAACTGCATCCAACTGCTGACCAGCTTCGTGATAATCGCCACCGCGGCCATCAACAGGGCGAAGGAGAAAAACAACATCAAACCTTCGACCATCACTTCTTCCAGCGCCTGCGGGAAAGGCAAGGACAGACGCGTGATCGGCAGCAGCATCAACTGCTGGAAACGTTGCAGGCTGCTCTCGGCGGTGAACAAGGCGATTTCGCTGATAGCTGTCAGCACCAGTAGCTTACCCACATCCTGGCTTTGGGCGACTTGGCCTTTCTTACGCTGATCACGCAGCTTCTTGGCTGATGCGGGGTGCTTCTTTTCCCCCGAATCACTCATGACAGCGAGACCTTGAAGAACACGCCCAGGGAGTGCTTGAGGTCTTTAAGCAAGCCCATGCGCCCGACGATCAGGTCCTGCAGCAACGCAAAATACAACAACAGCACACCGATACCCGCCAGGCTCTTGAGGGGCGGCGCCAGCGTACTCACTTGCAATTGCTGACTGTAGACCCCCAGCAGCGCGATGCCGAACTCCAGCAACAGCAGCACCGCAATAAAGGGGGCAGCGTAGAGCATCATGTGCGTGAAGGTATCGCCAAGCAGGCCGACAAATACATCGAACCCATCGGCAGCGGGCAGTGGAAACCACACCGTCGGTGGCCAGAGCAGATAGCTGTCCCAGATCACCTGCGTCAACGCCCCGAGGCCCATACTGGCCATCAGCAAAAAAATCGCCAATTGTTTGAACAGATGCCCGGCCGGCGTCGCGTCTGGCCCAAGCGAGGGGTTGAGCTGACCACCGGCCAAAGCGCCCCGCTGGTTATCCAGCAACGCCCCGACCGACTCGAACAGCCAGAACGGCATCGACAGCAACACGCCCAGCAATAACCCCAGGGCCAACTCTTTGAGGACCAGCCCTCCGAGCATCAGCGCCGAGTGTTCCTGGCCCTCCAGCAAGACATGAATGGCAGGTGCAGGCAGCAGTGCCATGACCACCACAATGGTGTGCCGCAGCATGCCGCGTATATGTTGAAAACAGAATGCCGCCACGAGGAAAGCGCAGGGGTATATACGCGCCATGGCGACCAGCAGGGAGGGCAAATATTCAAGATATAACAGCACAGGCAGACCTCAGTGCAGGGCCGATCGACCGATCATGTCAAAGGTCAAGTTCATCAACTGGATCAACTCCACACCGATCCAGCGACCGGTCATGATCAGGGTGATCCCCACTGCCACCAGCTTGATACCGAAGGGCAACGTCTGGTCCTGGACCTGCATCAGTGCCTGCACCAGGGAGGTCATGACCCCCACCACCACCGCCACGATCAGCGGCGGCGCCGTTAGCATGACTACCAGCAACATGCCCTGCTTGAACAGTACGATGGGTTCCATAGGTCACTCAGAGATAGGAAAAGAACAGGCTGTCGAGCAACCGCGACCACCCGGAGACCATCACGAACAAGAGCAATTTGAGCGGCAGGGAAATGGTCATGGGCGAGACCATTTGCATACCCAAAGCCAAGAGGAGATTGGAAACGATCAGGTCAATCACGATGAAAGGGATATAGATCAGAAAGCCGATTTCGAACCCCGCCTGCAACTGTGACAGCACAAAGGCCGGCGCCAGCAGGATCAGGTCCTCACGTTGGACCTCCTGCGCCATCTGCGCCGGCCACATGCGCATGGCATTTTCCAACAGGTGGGTAAGAATATCCGGGTCACTGTTGCGCAGCATGAAGGTGCGCAATGGTTTGATCGCCTCCATTCCCGTCTGTTGGAGTGCGCCTACGCTGGTCAGGTCCAGGGGCGACACCTTGACGATCTCGGCCATCTCATAGCCTACAGGCGCCATGATGAACAGGGTTGCCGCCAGGGCAATACCATTGATGGCCATGCCCGGAGGCACCTGCTGCACACCGATGGCATTGCGGGTGATCATCAGCACAATCACGATCTTCAGGAACGCCGTGCAGACGACCAACAGCATGGGCATCAACGACAGTGCCCCAAGAAATATTGCCAGGACGACCGGATCTATTCCCTGGAAACTATTCATCGAGAAAAGATCACGCGAGACATCTGCAGCCCCAGCCGCCCGTCCACTTCAACCAACTGGCCCAGGCCGAGGGGGCGGTCGCCGTAATAGAGACCGGCAGTGCCGGGGGCATAGCCGGCAACCCCCAACACCGCGCCGGGCGCAAGGTTGCGTAATTCGCCGAGGGTCAGGTTCAGCGTACCGCACCGTACATTGAGCGCCATGCTCAGCTCGTCGAATGGTTCATGCCCGAACACATCCATCACCGCTGTTTCATCCTCATGCTCTGAGTAGGGCTGTGTTGCAAAATCCTCATCCACAAACATATCCTCGATAGAAGTAAGGGTCAGGCGCATCGGCCCGGACTCAGCGTCGATCCAGCCCACCAGGCGCTGTTTGCCAACCTGCACGTGGCCGGCTCCCGACGCACTGAAAAAGGCTCGCTCAAGCACCAGCACGTCACCAGCCCGCAAGCCGCGCAGTTGGTGCATGGACAACCGCAGGTGCCCAAGCGTTACGTCAACCGCCAGCCGAAACTGCGCCGGCATCGGCTCAGCCCTGGATCGCCACGGCCCCGCCTTGCATAGCGCCAGAAAGCTCTCGACAGACAGCCACAGATAGCCCGCCACGCGAGAGGCCCCAAGCGTCACGCAGAGTCGACAACCAAAGTTCATGGGGCGAGCGCCTGGCAGCAAACGCAGGTACCCAAACAACGCCTGCACCTGAGGGCTCAGATGATGCTGGAACAACTCCCAGAACCAGGCGTCCGGATCATTCCCGGCCTGCTCGAGCGTCACGGGGCATTCACCCATCAAGCTGAACTGTGGTCCTGGCTCACTGAAGGCCAAGACGCCACAGGCGGTTTCGAAGCAGAGCGGCTGGATGCCCACAGGAGCAGTACCAGGCTCCATTCTCAACTCGCCACTCGACCCAGCGACCTCGAACGGCATACACAACCCTTGCCCCAAGCGCTGCCGGGCAACCGCAATATCGGTTTTGAATCTGGGAAGTATCAAAGGTGGCAGCATCATGCCTACGTCGATTTTGCCAGATACAAACTGACAGGCTGGCGCAGGCTCTGCGCCAACCGTTGCTCACATTGTTGGCGTACACCACTGAGCCAGTGCACCGTATTGTCTTGCTCTGCATGCAGCTCGACGTTCCAGCCCCCCTGCTCCCGGCGGATACTGGCGTTGATCCGCCCCAGGCGGCCCAGGTGAAAAACAGCCATCAACGGCCATTGCGAACCAACGAGCATTCGCGGCGCCAACTGCTCGGTCAGTGCCCCGATCATGGCGACATCGCCCGAGGCTTTGATTCCGTTCAGAGACGCTCCATACCCCCCGCTGTCCTGGCCCCCATCGTCAAACAACCGGGCGAACAATCGCCCTTGCTCCCAAGGCACCAGGGTACCGAATTCAGGTGCACGATCATCGCGAGACTCGCGCGGACGCTGACGTTCAGGCGGACTAACTGAAACCTGTTTCATATCGGCTCCTGCCTCAGTAACTCAGATAACTCTTGTATTTTTTCTACCTGGCGCAAGCACAAGGTGACGTGTTTCTGCGCCTGGCCGACCCGTGCAGCCCGCTCTTGCTGCTGCTCTTGGAGTTGCAACAATTGGCCTTCTTCACGCCGGGTACCCGCCGATAATTGCCGCTCCTTGGCACTCCAGTTTTTCAGCGCCTTGAACGTCACCACCTGCCCCTGGTGCTGACTCAACAGCTGCGCGCATTGCCGGGCCTCTTCCAGGCGGGTTTGCTCGAGGATTTCCTGCGCCTCCCGGATATGCGCGACCAGCGCTTGCTGCGCCCTTTTTGCCTCACGCAGCGCACGCTCGGCGCGGTCTGCACGGTGTCGGCGCAAACGTCGCAGGGTATCGATTTCAGCCGGTAACACTTCAGAATGGGACATGGGCGGTCAGCTCAGCCAATTGGTCCATGGTGGCGGCAAGCGGCGAAGGTTCGCGCAAGTCCTGGCGCAGAAAGCCATCTACCGCCTGCCGACTGTCAACAGCCAGGTCGGTGAGTGCATCGTTGCCGGGCTGATACTCCCCCAACTTGAGCATCAGCTCGATCTGCTGGTAAGCCGACAGCAAGCGTCGTAGCGCCGTGCCGGCACGGATATGCACGGGCTCGGCAACATTGCTTAGAATCCGCGAAAGGCTGGCCAGGACATCGACCGCCGGGTAATGGCCGCGCTCGGCCAGCTTGCGCGACAGGACGATATGACCGTCGAGCAGAGAGCGCACCTCATCCGCTACCGGATCGTTCATGGAGTCCTGTTCGATCAACACTGTATAGATGGCCGTGATCACGCCTTCACGGGTCAAGCCGGCACGCTCCACCAGACGTGGCAGCAAACTGTAGACCGACGGCGGCAGACCACCGCGCCCCAAGGGTTCACCGGCAGCCAGGCCGATTTCACGTTGGGCCCTGGCAAAACGGGTCAGAGAGTCGATCAGCAACAGCACCCGCTGGCCCTTGCGCCGGAAACCTTCGGCCAGCGCAGTTGCCGTGAACGCGGCACGCGCGCGCTCCATGCTTGAGCGGTCGGAGGTTGCACACACCAACACGGCCTTGGCACGCAACTGCTCATCCAGTTCATGATCGAGAAACTCGCGCAGTTCCCGGCCCCGCTCCCCGATGAGACCGAATACGATCACATCGCACTCCACGTTACGGGCGATTTCGGCCAACAAGGTGGTCTTGCCACAACCGGCTCCGGCAAACAGCCCGACACGCTGGCCCTCCCCCAGGGTCATCAGGCCATCAATCGAGCGCACCCCCGTAGCCAGTGCGCGGTTGATCCGCGGCCGTTCGGTAGGAAGAGGCGCCTCGCATAACACTGTGGTCGCCCCAGGGGTGTCCGCTTCCACGAACGCGCTCACACCATCGCCCGCAATCGGGCGGCCAAAACCATCCAGCACCTGCCCCAACAACTCATCACCGACCCGGACCTGATGCGGAACCCCCAACCGCTCGACGCTGGCGCCTACACGCACGCCTTCAAGGTTGCCCAGGGCACTGAGCACCGCATCGCGCTGATCGAACCCGATGATCTCGGCGAGCATGTAGTCGCCCGGCCCTTTTTCGACTTTGCATAGGTCACCAATACGTGCCTGCGGCAACCGGCACTGCAGCAGCATGCCGTTCACGCGCTGGATACGACCGAGCATTGTCACCGGCGCGAAACTGCTCAACGCCTGTGACTGGTTCAGTTGCCAGGCCTCCAGACGCTCCTGCAGCGCCCCCTTCACCAGCCCACCTCATAGCGTTGCTCGCCGTCAAAAACCACTTTGCTGTTATCGATCAAAACCAGGCGCAGGCCATCCACTTCATCACCCACGAATAAGCGGCTTCCTTCCTCCAGCACCACGTGGCCATTCGGGCCACCCACTATCTGCGAGATCTTGAACGGTAGCCTGCCTTCGCGTACCCGTACGCGACTGAGCACCGGCACCACAGTGTCGAATTGCTCGGCAAAACGGTCGAGCATGCGCGCAATCAGTTCCACTTCATCCTGGGAAACAACACCATTGAGGGCAATCTGACCATTGACGATCTGCAAGCTGACGCGCTGGAGCAATTCACGTTCGTTGAGCATCTTCATGAGTTGCTGACGCACCTCAGCGGGTGAGTCCAACCCGGGTTTCTGAATGACCGCCGGCATCAGCGATGCCTGGGCCTCACGCTCACCGCTGAAGATAATGCCGACCGCAGCGATGATCACGGCGCATAGCAGAACCAGGCTGACCAAGCGTTTTTGCTGCAACAAGGGAATGGAAGACAGCGTCAGCGGCAATGGCGCCTGGGGCAAGGGCTCCGTTGCCGGCCGGGGCGGCTTGAGCACCGATGCCTGCCGCCAAGGATGATCGGCAGGGCAGACACACAAGCTGACGGGGCCAATCATAAACGGCGTGTTGAGTGCCAGATCGCCGATCTGCGCCAACATTTGCCCATCGCCGTTTTTCAGCAGCCCCGCTTCAGCCTGCACCGACCAGCGCCCTTCGAGCAATAGCAGGCGCGCGTGGTGCTCGGCGATACCGGGATCATCCAGCAAGAGATCAGCGTCCGCGTTGGCGCCAAGGCTCCACTGCTCACCAAACAGAGGCAGCGCGGCCCCTTGATGCAAACCATCCAACACTCGGAGTTCGAACATCAGTACGTCCCCCCGTACTCTGCAAGTAGCGCTGTGTTCATGCCAATGTCCCGTGCATCAACTCATCCTGGCCAAGGTCAAAACGCCCCAGCACCTTGACCTTGGAAGTGCTTCCCAGCTCGGCGAAAGACAACACCGGCACATGGTTGAACTCCTCAAGCAACAAGGTGCGCAAGGGGCTGCGCAAGTCTTGCGCCACCAACAACACACTTTTTATTTTTGCCCGTGCACTGAAGGCCTGGTTGAGCAGGTTGACCAGCGCAGCGCTATTATCGCCGTCGAGTGCAAAGAACACCCCGGTCTGGGTCTGGCGCAGCGCCTCGCGCAGGATGTTTTCGGTATGCGGTGACAACAGCCAGGCATGCAGCCCATCGGCCTCGCTGTACTGGTGGTAGATCTGCGACTTGAGGGCAATGCGCGCATAGTCAGCCAGTGCTTCCGGCTCGCGTTCGTGCTGGCCATATTCGATCAGCGATTCGACAATCAACCTCACGGCGCGCAGCGGAACCCCTTCGCTGGCCAGGCGTTGCAGCACCGCCGAAAAGCGCGAGATCGGCATGATGCGTTGCAGTTCCTGCACCAGCTCGGGTTGGTTGTTCTCAAGCCAACTGAGGATCGACTTGCTCTCTTGAATCCCCAGGAACTGCGGCCCACTGAGCATCATCGCCTTCTTCATGCGGTCGACGATCAGGCTCGTCGCCGTGAAGCGCTCCAACTGCGCGTCATTGAGCAGTGGGTCGTCGGGTGGCAGCCAGAGCCAATCCTGCTCATTGCGCTCGGCCAATCCCGGTACGCCATGCTCAGGCTCAACCGTCAGGGCGCTGCGCTCCACGGCAACGTGCTGGACCACCGACGCCTTGACCATGGGTACCTCATGGACGCAGAAGCGCATTTCATCATCGTCCAGCGAGTCATCGATCTCGACTTCAAACGGCGGCAACGTCAGGCCAATATTGGCAACCAGGGAATTTCGAACCTGACGGATTCCGTGAATAAGATCGGTCACCTCAGGCGTGCCGCGCAAAGCCGAGGGAAACTGCAGCAGATAGGGCCGGGACGGATCAAACCCGCGCAGATCCTCTTTGCCATTTTCTTCAGGCCGCACGGCTTCGACGGCTTCGGCTTCTGGCTGCGCTTCACGTCGGCGCCGACGGTCGAGGTAATAACCCAAGGCGCCGGTCATCATCGCCAGCAGAATAAACACCAGGGTCGGCATGCCAGGCACGATCGCAAACACAAGCATGGCCACCGAGGCGATCATCCAGCTCTTGGGCTCACTGGTCATCTGGCGTGCGATCTCGGCGCCCATGTTCGTGATGCCCTTGCGCCCTTCCGGTGCCACGCGGGTAATGATCATGCCGGCGGTGAGAGAGATCAACAGCGCCGGTATCTGCGCAATCAGACCATCGCCAATCGTCAGCACCGAATACAGCGCCATTGAGTCGGCGGCGCTCAAGCCATGTTGGAACATACCTGTGGAGAAGCCGCCCAACAGGTTGACCACAACGATGATCAACCCCGCGATGGCATCCCCCTTGACGAATTTCATGGCACCATCCATGGCCCCGAACAGCTGACTCTCGCGGGACAACTGCTCACGCTTGTCCCGCGCTTGCACGCCGTCAATCAAGCCGGCACGCAAGTCACTGTCGATGGACATCTGCTTGCCCGGCATTGCGTCCAGGCTGAAGCGCGCCGCCACTTCGGCAACCCGCTCAGAGCCCTTGGTGATCACCAGAAAGTTGACCAGGGTCAGGATTAGAAAGATCACCATCCCAACAGCCAGGTTGCCGCCCACTACGAAATTGCCGAAGGCCTCAACGATATCGCCGGCGTCCTGTTCGAGCAGGATCAAGCGCGTCGTTGCGATCGACAACGCCAGGCGGAACATGGTGGTCAGCAACAAAATCGACGGGAAGGAAGAGAACGCCAAAGGCCCGGGCAAGTAAAGCGCGAGCATGATCAACAGGCAGGCAATACAGATATTCAGCGCAATCAGAATGTCCACCAGCCAGGTAGGCAGCGGCACGATGAAAATGAACACAATGGCCATGATCACCACCGCGCCCAAGACCTCGGCACGCTGCGCCACCTTGAGCAGTACACCGTTGAGGGTGGACAGCACGCTCACGCCAGGATAGTCGAATTAGGAAAACCAGGGCGTATGCGTTCGAGGCGAGCAAGCTCGTCCATCACCAGCAGAAAATTGTGCAGCGCCTCTTGGCGTGATTTGCTATCCGGCCACAAGGCCTCGGGCAACTTTTGAAACAGCTTATAAAGCGCATTGAGAGACACGAGTTTTGATGTGCTGGCCCCCATATCTTCAGCCAGGCGCATGACTTCATTTGTCACGATGCCGGTGTCTGCATAACCCAGCATGCGTCGCAGCAGGCTTACCGCATGCATTTCGATTGCAAGGTTCTGAATCAGCTCACGACAGCTGCATAACACCCCGCTCAATGCGCCACATTTGCCCAGTCCTGTCAGCAAGGTGCGCAACATTGCCGTAGGGACGGAGGACACATGGGCGGCAATGTCGGCCGTCAGGGCGCTGGACATCATTTTCAACCCATGTGCAAAACGGTCGTCACTGTAGATGCCGAGCAGCGCGTGCATCATGGTCGCCAGGGATTGCCGTGTCACCACACTGGCGTAATAGAGCGCGCGCAGCGCCTGGAGCTCTTCTGGATCGCCACTCTTCTTATGCAAGGCCATGGCAATATTCAGGCCCGCCTGGATCTCCCCTTTGAAGCGGATCTCCAGCTTGGCAATTGCATCCCGCGCCAGGTCGGCTTCGGAGTTGCGCACGTCGGCCTCGGCCTGCCCGCACACCGCCTTGAGTACCACGAAGGTGCGCGCCGGATCACCGCCAGTGAGCTCCAGCAATGTATCGATGCTGGGTTGCGTGAGTAATTTCTGCCTGATTCGACGTACTACCGCGGCAAAGCTTTCCTGGGCCGGATGCCCCAACTGCTCATAGAGCTGCGCGAGCACCTGGACAGGAGGCACACGCACGTCAATTACACGCTTATCCAACGTACGACTGCTGGATTCCACCTCCTGACTGAAGTGCAGAGAAAGATCATCGACACCTTGGCCTGGCTCAGGTTTGGCGGCCGGGCTAGCGGTGGGGAGTTCCACCCGCGGGATCATTGGCACTTCGTTGGTAGATTCGACTTTCATGGGCAGGCCAGTACAGGAAGAGAGTGTCCATATGTGGTCAGGCCCGCCCAGATGGTTCCACTGAAACTCACTCATCCAACAAGATGAAAAAACCCGCACAGGTCCCTGGTGCCTTTTGCAAATTACTGCACAAAACCACCACGACCATAACGTATTTATTTATATAAATCATATGGTTACACAATGATTCTCCTTTGGCACAGGCAGTGCAAAAGAGGTAACCGCCGAAACTATTTCGACTGCGTCTACCTTAAGGAAAAATCATGAATATCCCTATTGAAGCCCTCGTTCACCTTGGTGGCAGTTCGCCTCAATTCATGCTCCATCTGACAGACGATCAACAGAAAAAACTTCGCCGTTTCATTCACAAACGGGTCCTGAACCCGGAAGACGCGGATGATCTTTTGCAATTGACTTACCTGGAGGCCTGGCGCAATCGCGAACGTTTCAGTGGTACCGCGACACTCAGTACCTGGATGTGCGGCATCGCGCAGAACCTGATCCGCAATCACTTCCGGCGCCTGTATGCCAAGCCTGCACATTGCGAATTCGACGAGTCGCTGTGGCATGGCCATGAAGAAAACCACAGCCTGGACTGGGAGTTCGAAGTCAACCGGCGCTTGGAAAATACCCTGAGTGCGATTGACCACTTGCCGACCGAGATGCGCAGAACACTGTACGCCTCGCTGGAAACCGACGGCAGTTACCAGGACACCGCCGATGTACTGGACATTCCTATCGGCACCGTGCGCTCGCGCTTGTCACGGGCCCGCGAACAGCTCAAGCGCGTCACCCACCCCCCACTGCATCGGTAAGTTGAGTTAGCCAGTCACGTGTTGGGCGACAGGGATATCTGCCCAACATTGTCGGACATGGCCTGCGAGTAAACCTTCGAAGACGCCAAGCGCTTCCACTCCCCTCATCCACAACGCATTCGTCACCGCCCGTCGCCAAAACCAGCGCTTTGGCTTAAACAGTTGAAAGCGTAGAAAAAAATTCTACAAAAACGCTTGACGCATTGCCGTTCCAAGCGAATAATGCGCGCCACTTGGCTACATAGCTCAGTTGGTTAGAGCATAGCATTCATAATGCTGGGGTCCGGGGTTCAAGTCCCTGTGTAGCCACCAAGTACTAAAAACGGCTTACCGAAAGGTAGGCCGTTTTTTTATGCGCGCAAAAAACTCCCTAACTGTATTTTGACGCCCCCCTACCCCACTGTTAGTGTCCAGCCTCCCCTGAACACGGAGTGCCCCCGATGCAACTGGACATCTACCAAGTCGACGCTTTCAGCCACCATCCCTTCGGCGGCAACCCGGCAGCAGTGTGTCCGCTCACCGAGTGGCTGCCCGACGAGCAACTGCAGCAGATTGCGGCCGAGAATAATCTTTCGGAAACCGCGTTCTTTGTACCCCGTGGCGAGTTCTATGAGTTGCGCTGGCTCACGCCGGAAGTTGAGGTGGACCTGTGCGGCCATGCCACGTTGGCAGCCGCGTGGGTATTGATTCACAAGTTGGCGGACGCCCCGCAGGTTCTGCGCTTTGCCACCCGTAGCGGCGAGTTGCGGGTAACGCGCAACGGCGATGAGCTGGCGATGGATTTTCCGGCAAAGAAACCCGAACGCTGCGAGCCGCCCCACGGCATGTTGAGTGCCCTGGGGCTTGAAACCGCCGAGGTGTTTGGCACCGACGACTATATTGTGCTGGTGGAAGATGAAGCGCAGGTAGCGACCCTCGCACCGGACTTTGCGCGACTCAAAGGCCTGCCTAAACGCGGTATTGCGGTGACCGCCAAGAGCACGCGGTTTGATTTTGTCTCGCGCTGGTTCGGCCCGAATGTGGGCGTCAATGAAGACCCGGTTACCGGCTCGGCGCACACCTCGCTGGCACCGTTCTGGGCCGAGCGCCTGGGCAAGTCACAATTGAGCGCCGAACAAGGCGGCCAGCGTAAGGGCCAGTTGCGCTGTGAACTCCAGGGTGACCGGGTGATTATTTCCGGCAAGGCCGTGCTGTACATGCAAGGCACGATTTACCTGTAAAAAACGCAGTAGCCCAAGGACCACAGCACCTTCTCAACATGAACGGAGTTCAGCGCGTGTTTTTGATTTCCCGCCGCAGCCTGACAGTCATCGCCGCAACCCTGGCCCTCGCAGCCTGCCACACGCCCGTCAACGAACAGCCTCCGGCGCCAGAGCTGGGTTCGGGCTATCGCACCGACCTGAGCACCCGCCACGCCGAGCGCCATATGGCCGCCGCCGCCAACCCACTGGCCGCTGAAGCCGGGCGTGAAATGCTGCGTCAAGGCGGCTCAGCCATTGATGCGGCGATTGCCATGCAAGCGGTATTGACTCTGGTGGAACCGCAGTCGTCCGGCATCGGCGGCGGTGCATTCATCATGCTGTGGGATGGACAACAGGTGCAGGCTTATGACGGCCGCGAAACAGCACCGGCCGGGGCGACAGAGCGTCTGTTCCTGAAGGCCGACGGTACGCCGATGGCGTTCACAGACGCGCAGATTGGCGGGCGCTCGGTGGGCACGCCTGGGGTATTGCGCGCCCTGGAGATGGCGCACAAAAAGAGCGGCCACCTGCAATGGGCCAAGCTGTTCGAGCCGGCAATTCGTCTGTCGGAGCAAGGCTTTGCCATTTCCCCACGCTTGCATAGCTTGATCGCCGCTGACCGCTTTATCGCGCAATCACCCGACATGGCGGCGTACTTCCTGAATGCCGACGGCTCGCCAAAAGCCACCGGTACACGATTGAAAAACCCGGCACTGGCCGCGGTGTTCAAGCGCATCGCCAAGGAAGGGCCGGATGCGCTATACCAAGGCCCGATTGCCGATGAAATCGCACGCAAGGTACAGGGCCATCGCAATGCCGGCAGCCTGTCCCAGGCCGACCTCAAGGGCTACACCGCCAAGCAGCGCGCACCGCTGTGCACCGACTACAAACAATGGAAGGTCTGCGGCATGCCACCGCCGTCCTCGGGCGGGATTGCCGTGGCGCAGATCCTGGGGACATTGCAGGCGCTGGAAACCCGCGACCCACGCCTGGCCATCGCCCCCATGACACCGGTCAAGAGTGTTTCGCCGGCCGGGCTTGAGCCGACACCCGAGGCCGTGCACCTGCTCGCCGAAGCCGGGCGCCTGGCCTTTGCCGACCGCGCGCTGTACGTGGCCGATGCAGACTTCACCCCCGTCCCGGTCGCCGGCCTCGTCGCGCCAGGTTACCTGGCACAACGCGCCACGCTGATCGGCGAGCGCAGCATGGGCATCGCCAAGCCCGGCCAACCCGCCGGTATTCAGGTGGCGTACGCACCAGACCGCTCGCCGCTGCGCATCTCCACCTCACAGGTAGTGGCGGTGGACGACCAGGGCGGCGCCGTGTCGATGACCACCACGGTTGAAGCGGCATTCGGCTCTCACGTGATGGTCCAGGGCTTTTTGCTCAACAACCAGATGACCGACTTCTCGTTCATCCCCGCAGAAAACGGCCAGCCTGTGGCCAACCGCGTACAACCGGGTAAACGCCCACGCTCGGCCATGGCGCCGACCCTGGTGTTCGACCGCAAGACAGGCGAACTGCTGGCTACCGTCGGCTCCCCCGGCGGCTCGCAGATCATCGAGTACGTGAGTAAATCCCTGGTGGCCATGCTCGACTGGAAGCTCGACCCGCAGGCGGCCATCAGCCTGCCTAACTTCGGCAGTCGCAATGGTGCTACCGAGTTGGAAGCTGGGCTGTTCAGCCCGGCGCTGAAACAGGTGCTCAAGGACAAGGGCCACGCCCTAAGCGAGATCGAGATGACCAGCGGCGTGCAGGCCATCGTGCGCACACGGGATGCCCAGGGCAAGGTGACGCTCAGTGGTGGCGCTGATCCTCGGCGTGAAGGTGAGGCGTTGGGTGATTAAGGTGTTGATCTATTCGTACAGGCTTTTAAAAAAAGAGCTGCAACCTTACGCCTTAAATCCTACGCAGAGCGCCAGAACTCATAGTGCCATGTCATCTTTTGCGAAAGAAACCTTCTTGAGCAGCCCCTTCTCACCTGCGATTTTCTGGCCCGCCCTTTCTTGCCAGAGGCTACGTCAAAGACGTAGAATTACGCGTGTTCACTCTCATAGAATCCCCTCTCTTCAGCAGGCAATGGCCTGATTATTGGACTGAAGATGAAAAAGGTATCTTCATGGCGTTTCTCGCCAGCCATCCTGATGCTGGAAATGTCATCCCGCGCTCGGGAGGTTGCCGAAAGATACGCTGGAGCCTGGAGGGCCGGGGTAAAAGTGGATCAGTGCGGGTTATCTACACCACACAATTGGAGTGCGGAGCAGTGGTTGCGCTACTGATTTATGGCAAGAGCGCCACGGAGAATATTCCGGCACATGTCCTGTACAAAATCGCAAAGGAAATGAACCATGCCACTCACTGATAAAGAACTGAAGGAACGTGACGCCAAACGCAATATAGGCGAAGAACTACTGACAGCCATTCAGGATGTCAAAGCGGGACGTTACGGTGCAGTGCAGCACGTTGAGGTCACTCAGGCTGCCGAAGCAAGAAGCAAGACAGGGCTCTCACAACCCAAATTTGCCGAGCTTCTGGGCGTGTCAGTAAGAACCCTTCAAGAATGGGAGCAAGGGCGTCGCGCACCTTCCGGAGCAGCACGTTCGCTACTGCATATTGCGGCCATAAGGCCGGACGTTTTTCGCGAAGTACTCAGTAACGCCTGATCGCGTTACTGCTTCGGGCCAATCACTGGCGGTTGATCTTCAAGCCCTTGCGCCCCGCATGCCGCTCCAGCGCCAGCTCGATCAACCGGCTCACCAGCTCGCTGTAGCTCATGCCTGCCGCCTGCCACAGCTTGGGGTACATGCTGATGCGGGTAAAACCGGGCAGTGAGTTGATCTCGTTGATCAGCACTTCGCCGTCCTGCGTCAGGAACACATCCACCCGCGCCAACCCGGCGCAGCCCAACACTTCAAACGCCTCAATGGCCAGGCTGCGGATCCGCTCGCTGGCGTCATGACTGATCGCCGCCGGCACCACCACCTGGGCGGCCTGGCCATCGATGTATTTGCTGTCGTAGGAATAGAAACCACTGCTCACCACGATCTCGCCACAACCACTGGCGATGGGCTCGTCATTGCCCAGCACGGCGCATTCGATCTCACGGCCCTGGACGGCGGACTCCACCAGCAACTTCTCATCAAACCCCAACGCCAGTTCAACGGCAGCGCGGTACTCGGCTTCGCTGCCGACTTTGCTTACCCCCACCGACGAACCCTGGTTGGCGGGCTTGACGAACATCGGCACACCGAGCTTGCCAGCGGCCGTTTCAAATGAGGTGCGCGCCGCATTAGCTCGCGTAAGGGTGATGAACGGCGTGACCGCAATACCCGCGTCGCGCAGCAAGCGCTTGCTGATGTCTTTGTCCATGCACACAGCCGAGCCGAGCACGTCGGAACCGACGAAGGGCAAGTCCGCCATGCGCAGCAAGCCTTGCAGGCAACCGTCTTCACCGAGGGTGCCGTGAACAATCGGGAAGATCACGTCGATGTGTTCCAGCATGCCCTGCCCGGAGGTTTCCACCACTTGCTGGTTGGCCTTGCCGGGCACCACGGCCAATTCACGGTTGGACTGGTTGAGGGCGATGAGCACAGGGTTTTCCTGGTTGAGCAGGAAATTGGAGGTGTCATTGAGGTGCCAGTGACCGGCCTTGTCGATACCGATCAAAACCGGCTCGAAGCGTGAGCGATCAAGGGCATCGACAATGTTGCGCGCCGATTGCAGCGAGACCTCATGCTCAGCCGAACGGCCACCAAAAATAATCCCTACCCGCACCTTGCTCATGACCCGGCCTCACTGTTGAAAGTAAGGCTTCTTACCATGGGTGGTTAGCGATTCGCTACCCGATGTGCATTGCCCCACACCTGCACAATCGTACAAGACCCCAGCAGACAACCGGTGCAGACTCAGTTAACGTGTTTCCACTTCCTTTTGTGACAAGTCACCATGGGCAACCCCATCCACTCCCTCGACTGGCTGCACCGCGCGCCCCACGCCAGTGGCCTTGACCGTATCGAGGCGTACTTTGCCGGCTTCGCCTTCGACCCTCATCGCCATGACACGTACGCCATAGGGCGCACGTTGTTCGGCGTACAGAGTTTTCATTATCGCGGCGGCACAACCCACAGCCTGCCCGGCACCACCATGGTGATCCACCCCGATGAAACCCATGACGGCCGTGCCGGCAGCGATGAAGGCTTCAAGTACCGGATGATCTATGTGGAGCCGGCGCTGATCCAGCAGATCCTCGGTGGGCAGCCGTTGCCGTTTATCCCCGGCGGCTTGTCCACCGACCCACGGCTGCACCGCGCCAGCGAAGTGTTGCTGCAAAGCCTGGATTGCCCGATAGACCCGATGCAAGAGCAAGATGCCCTGTTCGACCTGGCCCACGCGCTGAGCGCTGCGTCCGGGGCCATCATCCGCCGTAAATCCTTTGACTACTTTGCGGCCGAACGCGCCCGTGAATTCATCCACAGCGCCCTGGGCCGCAGCATCACCCTGGATGAAATTGCCGACCACGCCGGCCGCGACCGGTGGGCGTTATCGCGGGATTTTCGTTTGTTATTCGGCACCAGCCCCTACCGCTACCTGACCATGCGCCGACTGGACCTGGTGCGCCACTTGTTGGCCCAGGGCCAATCGTTGGTGGATGCGGCGATGACCGCAGGCTTCACCGACCAAAGCCACATGACCCGCCAATTTCGCAGCACCTACGGCATGCCGCCATCGCGTTGGGTGAAAATGCTCGGACGCTGAGTACTGGGTTGGAATACGTTCAAACTGTGGGAGCTGGCTTGCCTGCGATGCAGACACCTCGGTACATCAGATACACCGAGGTGATGCCATCGCAGGCAAGCCAGCTCCCACAGTTGATCTTCGTGGCTTTGCGCCTCTGTCAGAGCTGGCGCCCGACAATCGGTTGGCCAATGGCCAGGAAATTCCCGCCCGCCACATGGTGCAACGTGCGCAGTTCATCATGCCCGTCAAAATGCCAGCGGCCCTCGCTGAATACCCGCTCATCAGCATAGGCCGCGACCACTTCGCCCAGGAACAGGTCATAGGTCTGCTGATTATGCGGCTCGGGCAGCAGGCGGCATTCCAGCCAAGCCACGCAGCCTTCCAGCATCGGCGCCTCGGTGTGCTCACCGCTGAAAGTGTGCAGGCCGTAGGCTGCGAATTTGTCGGTTTCAACGCCGCGGGTATTGCCCACCGTCTGCACCAGATCAGCCTGCACAACACAAGGCACCTGCAGCACAAAAGTGCCGGCGCCTTCAAGTAGCTGGCGGGTCCAGGTGGCCTTGTCGAGCACCACCGCGACTTTCGGTGGTTCGAAATCCAACGGCATGGCCCAGGCAGCGGCCATGATATTGCGCTGGCCGTTGTGGGCTGCACTCACCAACACGGTCGGCCCGTGGTTGAGCAAACGGTAAGCCTTGGACAATGGGACGGGGCGACGGAACGTAGGGCTCATGGTCGATCAGCTCTGCAAGCGAGAAAAGACCTACGATACCTCAAGCACAAGCCCGACAGGTCAGCTCGACAGCTGATTGGCAAACTGCCCGACCGCACTCACTACTTTTTGCGCACCGTCCTGAATCTCGACGATCACGGTACCCGCCTCCGCCGCCAGGGCCAGGCCCTGCTCGGCTTGCGCACGACCGTCGGCCATCAAGGCCACCGCGTCGCGGGCCATGTCCTGGTTCTGGCGCACCACACCAACAATTTCCTCGGTGGCTTTGCTGGTACGTGACGCCAATTGCCGTACTTCATCGGCCACCACCGCAAAGCCACGCCCCTGCTCACCGGCACGCGCCGCTTCGATGGCGGCGTTGAGCGCCAGCAGGTTGGTTTGCTCGGCAATGCCGCTGATGGTCTTGACGATGCTGCCGATCACTTGGGACTGGGCATTCAACGCCTCGATGCCTTCACCGGCCTGTTGCATGTGCTGGGCCAGGTCGCGCATAACGTCCACGGCCTGGGTGACCACGGTGGTGCCGCGCTGGGCGCTGTCGTCGGTTTGCAAAGAGGTGCTGTAGGCAATATTGGCGGCCTCGGCCACTGCCTGCTCGCGGTTGACCTGGTCGGTAATGACCGTGGCGAACTTGACCACTTTGTACAGCCGCTCATTGGCGTCCAGCACCGGGTTGTAGGTGGCCTCCAACCACACCAGGCGGCCGTGGCTGTCCACACGTTTGAAGCGCGCGGCGACGAACTCACCGGCGTTCAGGCGCTTCCAGAACTGTTGGTATTCGGCACTGTTGTATTCCTGTGGCTCACAGAACATACGGTGATGCTTGCCTTCGATCTGCGCCAGGCTGTATCCCATGGCGCCGAGGAAGCGGTCATTGGCGGTGAGTACATGCCCCTCCAGGTCGAACTCGATCAACGCGGTGGAACGCATCAGTGCAGTGATCAGGTTTTCATGTTCACGCGAGCTCTCGATGGTGCGGGTAAGGTCGCTGGAAAAAATCGAAAACTGCTTGATGCGCCCCTCTGAACTGCGCACCGGCTGCACGATTGAGCGCAACCAGGCTTCCTTGCCATTGCCGCGCATCAGGCGTACGGCGCCGGCAAAGTGTTCGCCGCGGGCCAGCGCGTGCTTGAAGCGCAGTTGGAACTCGTCCTGGCGCACATGTGCCGGCACCAGGTCTTCGATAGCACGCCCGACAATCTCGCCCAGCGAATAAGCCAGTTCCTGCAGGAAGTTGGCATTGGCCCACTCCACACGGCCTTCAGGGTCCAGTGTCAGGCAGAGCATTTCGCTTTCCAGGCTCTCTTTCACCTGGAGCAAGCTCGACAATTCTTCGCGCAGAGCGGTCAGCTCCTGCTTCAGGCGGGTATTGAACATGGGGCACCGTTAGGCAAGTGAGGTAGGTGTACTCACTTGCATCGGCGCTGCCGGGGTTTTCTGAAGAGCGCTTGAGCCCTGGGCCGAACTATATTTTCAACCGCCATTGTTACGGCATACGCCCATGACCTGATATTCCAGGGTATTGAGCTTGCCGCTGGAGTCTTCGTAGGTCATGCGCGACGGTACGGCGTTGCACGAGCGGATCGGCGGCGTCACGTTGACGACCTTGGCAATGTCCAGGTCCATGCCATAGCGGTACGCCTGGACCTCAGGCACCGGCTTGCCTTTTTTGATGGCGTACGCGGCCATGGCTTTCTCATTGCGCTCCATCATCAGGGCAAAGGTGCGGTCCCCACCCCCTTCGGCCAGTGCGCCAAATGACAACACAGCCGTTAATACAGCCAAACCTGCTTTATAAAAGTTCATCGCGGTTTCCTCGACTGAAAAGTTCAGTGTCGAGATTAACCAACCCACCCTGACGGCAGGTTCACCAGAACATTACTTATTTGTTAGATGGTCGTTAGTTTCCAGAATTGTAATGTGCAAGCCATGCAGTTGTTATCCGCCATTTGCAACTATCAGCCAGGGCCAGATCAATAAAAACGCCCGCCTCTATAAGAAGCCGATAACTGCCATCACCGAGGAGCGCATCATGAGCATTCGTCATTACACCCTTCCCTTTTCACTGATGGCTGCACTGCCCATGGCCGCCATGGCAGTGGAGGACAAGCCCGAGGGTTTTATAGAGGGCAGCCGCATCAACGTGCTGGCACGCAACTTCTACTTCAACCGCGATGACCGCAAAGGCCAGTCCAGCCCCACTGGCAATGGTTACTCCGAAGCCTGGGCCCAGGGCTTTATTGGCAAATTCGAATCCGGTTTTACCCAGGGCACCGTGGGTTTTGGCCTGGACGCATTCGCCATGTACGGCCTCACACTTGACTCGGGCAGCGGCCGCAGCGGCGGCAAAGGCTCGTTCGGCGTGCTGCCGGTGAACAGCGACAACCAGCCGGAAAACAGCTACAGCAAAATCGGCGGCGCGGCGAAACTGCGCGTGCTGGACACCGTGATCAAGGCCGGCGACGTGTTCCCACTCACGCCGGTGGTGGCCTACGGCGACTCTCGCCTGTTGCCCGAGAGCTTTCGCGGCGTCACCCTGCAAAACACCAGCCTGGAAGGCTTGAGCCTGCAAGGCGGGCGCCTGAGCGGCATGAGCCAGCCCAGTGAAAGCGGCATGAACAAAGGCTTCGCCACCTTCTATGCGGGAAAGGTCGACTCGCCCTGGATCGCCTATTTCGGCGGTGACTACCAGCTCAACAGCCATCTGGGCTTTAGCCTGTACAGCAGCCGCTTGAAGGACGCCTGGGACCAGTACTACTTCGGCAGCAATGCCAATTACGCATTGACCGACGACGTGTCATTGTTCGGCGACTTTAACTACTACAAGGCCGTGGACGAAGGCCAGAAACGGCTCGGCGAGTTCGACAACAACATCTGGAGCGCCAGGCTCGGGGTCAAGGTCGGTGCCCACAGCGTGGCCGTGTCGCACCAGCGTAACAACGGCGACGATGACTTCGACTACCTGCGCCAATCAGACTCGATCTTCCTCAATAACTCCATCCAGTACAGCGACTTCAACGCGCCCAAGGAGCGCTCATGGATGGTGCGCTACGACCTGGACATGCAAGCGTTCGGCATTCCCGGCCTGTCGTTCATGACCCGCTACGGCAAAGGCACCGGCGCCGACTATAGCAACGCCAATGCCGTGTATATGCGCCGCGATGCAGCGGGTAACCCCTTGACCGATCAACGCCGCTGGGAACGGGATATCGAGGCCAAATACGTGGTGCAAAGTGGGCGTTTGAAGGATTTGTCCCTGCGCTTGCGCCAGGCCACCGTGCGCTCCAGTGCGTTTGAATCAGACCTGGAAGAAGTTCGTCTGATTGCCGAATACCCATTGGTCGTGCTGTAGCCCTTACATTCGCTCGCGATTAACTAACATCTGTTCACAAATAGCCAGTTATCAAAATTGTAATATTGGCCTCAGCTTCTCGTTAAGTGGAACTTTCTATACTCGCTTCAACTTATTCACCCGAGCACATTCATCTCTGAAGCTTTTGTGTAGCTCCTTTGGAAAGAGATGAATTTTTAACGCCCCGCTTGGGGCGTTTTTTTTGCCTGCGACACATGCGACCGACGGTCGCAGTTGACCCTAAAGCTACTTTAGCCTTCAGACTTTTCCCACTTCCGAACCCGCCGCCATAGGGACATGGGCGCCTTCTCTCCCCTAATTCAAGAGGTAACCCCCATGCGTATTCTTGTGGTTGAAGACGAGCAGAAAACCGCCGACTACCTGCAACAGGGCCTGAACGAAAGTGGCTACGTGGTCGACTGCGCCGCCAATGGCGTCGACGGCCTGCACCTGGCCGGGCAACACGCCTATGAACTGGTGATTCTGGACGTGAACCTGCCGGGCAAGGATGGCTGGCAAGTACTGGAAGAATTGCGCCGCAACGGCACCCAGCGCGTGATGATGCTCACCGCCCGTGGCCGGCTGGCTGACAAGATCAAGGGCCTGGACATGGGCGCCGACGATTATCTGGTCAAGCCGTTCGAGTTTCCCGAACTGCTGGCCCGCGTGCGCACCCTGATGCGTCGCAGCGAGCACATTCCACAGCCGGAAGTGTTCCGCGTCTCGGACCTGGAACTGGACCCGCGCCGCCACCGCGCTTATCGCGGCACCCGGCGCATCGACCTGACCACCAAGGAGTTCGCACTGTTGCAAGTGCTCATGCGCCAGGCCGGCGAAGTGCTGACCCGCACACAGATTATTTCCCTGGTGTGGGACATGAATTTCGACTGCGACACCAACGTGGTCGAAGTCTCCATCAGCCGCCTGCGCGCCAAGGTGGATGACCAGAGCGAGGTCAAGCTGATCCACACTATTCGCGGCGTAGGCTACGTGCTGGAAGCGCGCCCATGAAGACCGGCAGCCTGTCGATGCGCCTGGGCCTGACGGTCAGCCTGATGGGCGCGGGTCTGGTGTTGCTGCTGGCGACCCTGGCCTACCTGGCCCTCACCCATGAGCTGGAAAAACTCGCGCGAAAAAACCTGGAAAGCAAGATGGAACAGATCCAGCACAGCCTGGCCCTGGGCCTGGACGCCCATGGTATTCGCGCCCGCCCGCACTCGCTGATGGACCTGGTGATCGGCCACGACAATTTCCACCTGACCATCGTCGGCACCGCGCCCGATAACAGCGTGCTGCTGAACGTCGGCAGCAAGCCCCAGGAACCACTGCTCACCGACTTCAAGCCACGGGAAACCCTGGGCTACCTCAATTGGGTCGACAGCTACGGCAACCAGGTACTCAGTGCCTCCAGCTTGATGCGCCTGGCCAACGGTGAACGTGTGCGGGTGCTGCTGTCCCTGGACCGCATGGACGACCAGGCATTGCTCAGTGCCTACCTGCGCGCCACGCTGATTGCGCTGCCGCTACTGCTGATACTGATTGGCATGGGCGCCTGGTGGCTGGTGCAACGGGGCCTGGCACCGTTGAAGCAGTTCAGCCAGGTGGCGGCGAAAGTCACCACCCAAGACCTCACCCATCGCTTGTCCGTGGACAACCTGCCCCACGAACTGGGTGAACTCGCCCACGGCATCAACGTGATGCTCGACCGCCTGGATGCCGGTGTGCAGCAACTCTCGCAATTCTCCGATGACCTGGCCCACGAACTGCGCGCACCCTTGACCAACCTCATGGGCAAGGCCCAGTTGACCCTGTCGCGCCAGCGCCCGCCGCAGGAATACAAGGCGGTGCTGGAATCCAACACCGAAGAACTCGAACGCCTGGCGCGGATTGTCAGCGACATGCTGTTTCTGGCGCAGGTCAGCCACCCGGCGGCGCGGGCCTCATTCACCGAGGTGTCCCTAGCGCAGGAAGCCCAGCGCGTGATGGAGTTGTTTGCCCTGAGTGCCGAAGATAAAGGCGTCACCCTGAGCCTGCGCGGCGATGCCTGGGTGACCGGCGACCGCCTGATGATCCAGCGGGCGATTTCCAATTTGCTCTCCAATGCCATTCGCCACACACCCGAGGCCTCTACCGTGTTGCTGTTGGTGGAGACCTACGAGCAGAGCGTATCGCTGTCGGTGGGCAACCCGGGGCGAGGCATTGAAGCGCACCACCTGCCGCACCTGTTCGAACGTTTCTACCGCGCCGATAGCAGTCGTACCCGCGCCGAGGGCGGCACCGGGTTGGGGTTGGCCATTGTGAAGTCGATCATGCATTTGCATCAGGGCCATGCGCATGTCACCAGCCAGCTTGGGCGTTTTACGCGGTTCAGCCTGGTGTTTCCTTCAAAGCCAGCCTAGGCCCAATGTAGGAGCGAGCTTGCTCGCGAAAAACGTCAACGATAACGCGTGTTTCCTGAATAGACGCGGCGCCTGTGGGTTTTTCGCGAGCAAGCTCGCTCCGACAGAGGGTAAGCCCGCACATTGCGGCGTTTTCACGGTTGTCAGGCGGTCTCTTCATCGCGGCGATGAGCCCATTGGTACAACGCCGGCAGCACCAGCAAGGTCAGCAAAGTCGAAGAAATAATCCCGCCAATCACCACCGTCGCCAATGGACGCTGCACTTCGGCGCCGGTGCCGGTGGCGAGTGCCATGGGGATAAACCCGAGGGACGCCACCAGCGCGGTCATCAGTACCGGGCGCAAGCGGGTCAACGCGCCTTCGTGGATCGCCACCGATAACGAGCGGCCTTCCTCGCGCAGGTTTCGGATGAACGCGATCATCACCAGGCCATTAAGCACCGCCACGCCCGACAAGGCGATAAAGCCCACACCCGCTGAAATCGACAGCGGAATATCGCGCAGCCACAAGGCCATGATCCCGCCGGTAAGCGCGAAGGGGATGCCGGTAAACACCAGCAGGCCGTCCTTGAGGTTGTTGAACATCATGAACAGCAACCCGAACACCAACAGCAACGCTACCGGCACCACGATGCGCAAGCGTTCGGACGCCTCCTTCAACTGTTCGAACTGGCCGCCCCAGGTGGTCCAGTAACCGGCAGGGACTTTCACCTGGGTAGTGATGGCGGCTTCGGCCTCCTCGACAAACGAGCCGATATCGCGCCCGCGCACGTTGGCGCTGACGATCACCAGGCGCTTGCCGTTCTCGCGGCTGATCTGGTTGGGGCCCAGCACCAGGTCGAGGCTGGCAACCTGGGACAAGGCGATAAAGCCCAACTGCCCCGAGGTACTACTCGCCAGCGCCGGCACCGGGATCAACAGCCGTGACAAGCCGTCGATATCGGTGCGCAACGTGTCGGACAAGCGCACCACCATGTCAAAACGCCGATCACCCTCGTACAGCGTACCGGCCTGGCGCCCACCGACAGCGACGGCGATGGTGTCCTGCACATCACCCACATTCAGGCCGAAGCGAGCGGCCTTGTCGCGGTCGATATTGATGGTCAGCACCGGCAGGCCGGAGGTCTGTTCCACCTTCACTTCCGAGGCGCCGTGGAGCTTCTGCAAGGTCTCGGCGATTTCCCCGGCAGTCTGGTTGAGCACCGCCATATCATCGCCGAACACCTTCACCGCCACATCGCTGCGCACTCCGGAAATCAGCTCGTTGAAGCGCAACTGGATCGGCTGCGAGAGCTCATACACGCTGCCCGGCACAATCGCGCTGGCCCGTTGGATATCGGCGATGATTGCCTCGCGGGACTTCTTCGGGTTCGGCCATTGGTCCTTGGGTTTGAGCATCACGTAGCTGTCGGAAATATTCGGCGGCATCGGGTCGGAGGCGATTTCCGCCGTACCGGTGCGCGCAAACACCCGCTCGATTTCCGGCACTTGGGCCAGTAAGGTTTTTTCCAGTTGCTGCTGCATCTGCACTGATTGGGTCAGGCTGGTGCCAGGCACACGCAGCGCCTGTTGGGCAAAGTCGCCTTCGCTGAGGCTGGGGATAAATTCACTGCCCATGCGGCTGGCGACCAACCCCGACACGACGATGGTCAGTGCGGCCAGGCCGAACACCAGGGGCCGACGCACCATCACCCAGTTGAGCACCGGGTCATACACCCGACGCGCACTGCGCATGACGAAGTTTTCTTCTTCCTTGACCTTGCCGGTGACGAACAACGCAATCGCCGCCGGTACGAAGGTCACCGACAGAATCATCGCGCCGAGCAAGGCAATCACCACGGTGAATGCCATGGGGTGGAACATCTTCCCGGCCACGCCCGTGAGAGCGAAGATCGGCAGGTACACCACCATGATGATCAACTGCCCGAAGATCAGCGCGCGTCGTGCCTCCTTGGCCGCGGCGAACACTTCGTGCAGGCGTTCACTGCGGGTCAGCAACCGGCCGTGGCGCTGCTGTGCGTGGGCCAGACGGCGGATGGCGTTCTCGACGATCACCACCGCACCGTCAACGATAATGCCGAAGTCCAGCGCGCCCAGGCTCATCAGGTTGGCGCTGACTTTGTTGGTGAACATGCCGGTGAAGGTGAACAGCATCGCCAGCGGAATCACCATTGCCGTGATCAGCGCCGCACGGATGTTGCCCAGAAACAGAAACAACACCGCCACCACCAGCAACGCACCTTCGAAGAGGTTTTTCTTCACCGTGGCGATGGCTTTTTCCACCAGGTTGGTGCGGTCGTAAACAGTGACCGCCACCACGCCTTCGGGCAGCGAGCGGTTGATCTCCTCAAGCTTTTTCGCCACCGCCTGGGACACGCTGCGGCTGTTCTCGCCGATCAACATGAACACCGTGCCCAGCACCACCTCACGGCCATTTTCGGTGGCGGCGCCGGTACGCAGCTCACGACCAATGTCGACCTGGGCCACATTGCGCACGCGGATCGGTGTGCCGTCCGAGGTGGTGATGACAATGTTGGCGATGTCGTCGATAGACGCCACCTGGCCAGGCGCGCGGATCAACAACTGTTCGCCGCTGCGCTCGATATAGCCGGCGCCGACGTTGGCGTTGTTGCGCTCCAGCGCCGTGACCAAATCGTTGAGGGTCAGGTTGTAAGCGGCCAGGCGCTTGGGGTCTGGCGCAATCTGATATTCCTTGGCGAAGCCGCCGATGGTATTGATCTCGGCCACGCCTGGCACGTTGCGCAGTTGCGGTTTGATGATCCAGTCCTGGATCACCCGCAGGTCGGTGGGGGTGTAAGGCGTACCGTCCTCTTTGCGCACACCGTCCTCGGCTTCGACGGTCCACAGGAAAATTTCCCCAAGGCCAGTGGAAATCGGCCCCATGGCGGTTTCGATGCCGTCAGGCAATTGCTCACGGGCCACTTGCAGGCGTTCGTTGACCAATTGGCGGGCGAAGAACAGGTCGGTGCCGTCCTTGAAAATCACCGTGACCTGGGACAAACCGGAACGCGACAGCGATCGTGTCTGCTGCAGGCCCGGTAGGCCGGCCATGGCGGTTTCGATGGGAAAGGTGACGCGCTGCTCGGTTTCCAGCGGCGAAAAACCGGCCGCCGCCGAGTTGATCTGCACCTGTACGTTGGTGATGTCAGGCACTGCGTCGATGGGCAGTTTCTGATAGCTGGCGATGCCGACACCGGCCATCAACAGCACCGCCAGCAACACGATGATGCGCTGCTCGATGGCGAATTGGATAAGGCGCTCAAACATGGGGAATCACTCGCAGGATCAATGGGCGTGTTCGGCCGAGCCTTTGCCCAGTTCGGACTTGAGGATGAAGCTGCCAGCCGTCGCCACCTGCGCGCCGGCCTCCAGGCCTTTGCGCACTTCGACGTAACCGTTTTCACTGACGCCCAGTTCAAGATGGCGGGTGATAAAGCCGTCCGCGGTACGCACAAACACCGAGGGTTTGTCCTCGACGGTCTGGACAGCGGTTTGCGGCACGGTGACCTTGGCCTGGTAGGTATCGGTGGCCACTTGCACGGCCACAAACAAGCCCGGGCGCCAGGCGTCGTCAGGGTTGGGGACCGTCACGCGCACGGTGGCGGTGCGCGTCTGCTCACCGAGCAAGTTGCCCACATAGGCCACGGTGCCCAGCACTTCGGTGCCCATTTCCGTCGAGCTGACTTTCACCGGTTTGCCCACGCGAACCTTGTTCAAGTCCTTGGGAAATACGCCGAAGGTGACCCACACCTGGGACAGATCCGAGAGGGTAAAGGCATTGCTGGTTTCACTGACCACCTCGCCCACCCCCAGGTGTTTTTCCACCACCACACCGGCGAAGGGCGCACGCAGTTCATAACGATTGCCGCCGGCCAGTACCGCGCTGCCGCTGAGCGCAGTCATTTTTTGCCGCGCATTGTTCAGGGCGATTTCGGCTTCTTGCAGAGTTTGCCGCGCCAGCAGGTAATCCTGTTCGGCAGAAATTTTGTCCTGCCACAACTGACGCTCGCGCTGGAAGGTGGTGCGCGCCAGTTCGACTCGGCGCTCGCTGGCGGCCAATTCGCTGCGCTGGTCGGAAATCTGCTGGCTGGCGATCACCGCCAACAGCTCACCCTTCTTCACCGACTGGCCCAGGTTGACCTTCACCGCCTCCACCACGCCTGCCGCACGGGGCACGATATGGGAGGTACGGTCTTCATCAAAACGCACTTCGCCCGGCAGCGTCAGCACGGTGCTGATGGCACGCGGTTGCGCCTGGGCCAACTGGATGCCGGCGGCTTGAATCTGCTGCTCGGTGAGTTCGAGCTTGCCTTCTTCTTCCTCGGCGTGGGCGAAGCCGGAAAGCATCAGGCCCAGGGCGACGGCGAGCGCCATGCCATGTTTTTTGTTCATCAGGAGACTCCAGGAAAAATCAAAAGCGGGCGAGGTCGCCGTAAATGCGTTCGATGCGTACCCAGGCCTCGGTGGCCTGGGCGGTGGCCGCAAGGTATTGGGTGCGGGCCGCGATCAAGGTGCGCTGGGCGTCGAGCACGTCGAGGAAGTTGAACTTGCCCATCTCGAAGCCACGGGTGGCGCTGTCTACCGCACTTTGTGCGGCGGGCAGGATCTGCTGGTTGAACGCGCGCACTTCGGTATTTGCCGTTTGCCATAGGTCCAGGGCCTGGCGGGTTTCGGTGCGCAGGCGCAGCTCGGCGGCGTTGCGCAGGTCGCGGGCCTGGTCGGCGCGTCGGGTGGCCGCGAGAATGTTGCCCTGGTTGCGGTTGAACAGCGGGATCGGCATCGACACGCCCACCAGGTTCACCCGTTCGCGCACACTGGCGTCGTATTGGCTGCCGATCGACACGTCCAGGTCAGGAATGCGCTGGGCTTTTTCCAGGCCCACGCTGGCTTCGTTCTGCACAATGCTGAGTTCGGCCAGGCGCAATTCGGCAGTTTGCTCAAGGCGTGCCAGCAATGGCGCGGCGGCGGGTAACGCCGGTACCGAGGTGCTTGGCGTGGCGACGGCCTGGAAGTCGGTGGCGGCGCTGCCGGTACTGGTGGCGAGGCGACGGTAGGCGTCAGTGAGGCCAATCTGTGCGCGGTTCAATTCCAGACGGATTTGCGACACCTGCACCTGGGCGCGAGTGGCTTCCACCGGCGACGACTTGCCAGCGGTGACGCGCCCATTGGCGACCACCAGGCCGCGCTCGGCAAGCGTCATGGAGCGTTGCGCCAGGTCAAGGCGTTCCTGGGCGCGCAGGGCGCCGTAGTAGCTGTCGATGACCTCGGCACGCAACTGGTTGCGACGCTGCTCCAGGGTCAGCGCGGCGGCATCCTGGGCGCGGGTGGCCACCTCGATGCGTGCACCGCGCTTGCCGCCCAGTTCAAGGGTCTGGCTGAGTTTGATGCTGGTGGTGCGGCTGTTGCGGCGGGTGTCTTCGGCGTCCCAGGAGGCCACCGGGTTGGGGATCAGGCCGGCCTGTTGCCGGCCGCCTTGGGCGATGTCGATTTCCCATTGTGCGGCCGCCAGGTCCGGGTTGTTGGCGAAGGCGGTTTGCAAGGCTGCATCGAGGGTGAGGGGTTGTGCCTGGGCGGCGTTTGCGGATATCCACACTACCAGTGCCGCCGCCCCCAACAGTGTTCTAACGAAAATTGCCATAACGAGAGTTCCACGCCCATGAAGTCGCTGAGGTTTCCCAGCGGGGGCAATGTAGCTTTCGGTACTTATCAGGGCCGTGGGCGAAAGATTACAAATCCGTTAGCCAGGCTCAGGCATGCACTTCGTCGTGATCGTCATGTTGAAAACCCTCGCCCTCGACCTGGATCGTGGCGTGGGAAATATCGAACTGTTCGTGCAGTAACTCCGTCACTCGGCTGAGGATCTGTTGCTCAGTGCCCTGGGACGCATCCGCGACCAGATGCGTACTCAGCACGTTCTTGCCACTGGTGAGGGCCCAGATATGCAGGTCGTGCACGTCCCTGACCCCCGGCACGCTGCGGATGGCCTGCTCCACCTGCTCGATGTCCACACCCTCCGGCACACCTTGCAGCAGGATGTTCATGCTCGCCTTAAGCAACGTCCAGGTGCGCGGCAATACCCAAAAGCCGATGGCGGCCGCGACCACGGAGTCAACCCAACCCCAGCCAGTGAACATGATCACCAGCGCGGCAATGATCACGCCGACGGAGCCCAGCATGTCGCTCCAGACTTCCAGGTAGGCGCCCTTGACGTTAAGGCTCTCGCCACTGGCAGCGCTGAGCAGGCGCATGGAGATCAGGTTGACCACCAGCCCCAGCAGCGCAATCACCAGCATGCCGGTGGACTGGATTTCGGCGGGCGCCTGCAGCCGCTGGTAAGCCTCGTACAAGATGTAGAACGCCACGGCGAACAGCAGTAATGCATTGAAGGCGGCCGCCAGGATCTCGAACCGCGCATAACCGAAGGTGCGCTTGCGATCTGCCGGGCGCTTGGCGACTTGGATCGCCACCAGGGAAATCGCCAGGGCCAGGGCGTCGGTCATCATGTGCGCCGCGTCCGACAACAGCGCGAGGCTGCCGGTGATAAAAGCGCCGATGACTTCGGCCAGCATGAAGCTGCCGGTCAGCCCCAGGGCGATCCATAACTTGCGTTCGTGGCCGGCGCGTACTTGGGCGTGGCTGTGTCCTGCGCTCATGAAATGTCCTCGTGGGTTGGGATGGGGCGGATCATAGAGCTATAGGCCAGATCCACTGGCATGGTTTGCAAAATTGTCATCTGAGCGCCAGAGGGTCGTTAGCTTCGGGCGCACCAAAATCGTTCATGCACGCGTTGGGGAAGATGTATCAGGTATGCTTTTCGGGCCGAAACAAAAAGAAACATATTAGCCAACCTGCTCGATAAGGAGTCCCGTCTTGGAGTTATCGACTGCCGCGTGGATGGTTCACGACACCCGCCTCATGCTCTGCGTGCTGTTGGCGATCGCCAGCATCATTGTGCTAATCAGCGCGACCAAACTGCCGCCCTTCCTGTCGATTTTGATCGGCACCTTTATCGCCGGGGTCGGCGCTGGCCTGCCGCCGGAAGAAGTGGCAAAGGCGTTCAGTAAAGGCGCCGGGGCGATTCTCGGCGAAGCCGGGATCATCATTGCCCTGGGTGCGATGCTCGGCGCGCTGATGGCCGAATCCGGCGCGGCCGACCGTATTGCCACCACGTTGCTCGGGCTGGGCAAAGGCAAGTCATTGCCCTGGGTGATGGCGTTGGTCGCCATGGTGATCGGCCTGCCGCTGTTCTTCGAAGTGGGCCTGGTGATGATGGTGCCGATCATCTTTGTGATGGCCAAGCGTTCGAACCAGCCGTTGCTGAAGATCGCCATCCCTGCACTGGCGGGCATGACCACCTTGCATGCCTTGATGCCACCTCACCCTGGGCCGCTGATTGCCGTAGGCGCATTGCACGCCGACCTGGGCCTGACCATGTTGCTGGGCTTTTGCCTGGCGGTGCCGGCAGTGATCCTGGCCGGGCCGCTGTATGGCAACTGGCTGTCCAAGCGCCTGCACGTGGATGAGCCGGCCGATATCGGCGCCTTGTTCAGCGCACCGCCCAAGGCCCCGCGCCAGCCGAGCTTCGGTGTGTCGCTGCTGATCATTCTGTTGCCGGTAATCCTGATGCTCGGCAGCACCTTGGCTAAAGTCGCGTTGGCGCCGGAAAGCACCCTCGCCCTGACCTTGAAATTCCTCGGTGAACCGCTGGTCGCCCTCGGCCTGGCCGTAATCGCCGCGGTCGTCTGCCTGGGTTGGGCGGCGGGCATGCCACGCGCCGACGTCGGCAACACCCTGCGCAAAGCCCTGGCGCCCATCGCCGTACTACTGCTGACTATCGGCGCCGGCGGCGGCCTCAAGCAAACCCTGCTGGACGCCGGCGTCAGCCAGACCATCAGCAAAGTCGCCGAAGGCGCGCACATGCCCTACCTGCTGCTGGCCTGGCTGATCGCCGTGGCCCTGCGCCAGGCCACCGGCTCGGCCACCGTCGCCACCACCACAACCGCCGGCATCCTCGCGCCGATGATGGCCGGGTTGGCGGCAACGCAAAGCTCATTGGTCGCCCTGGCCATCGGCGCCGGCTCGGTGTTCTTCTGCCACGTCAATGACGCCGGGTTCTGGATGGTGCGTGAGTACTTTGGCTTGCAGTTGAAACAGACGATCTGGGTGTGGTCGGTGTTGCAGACGATTGTTTCGGTGGTCGGGTTGGTGGGCACTTTGTTGCTCTGGCACTTCCTGACCTGATCCTCAGGCGGCCAGGCTGTGGCGTTTGCCAAACAACGCCACACTCGCCACCCCCACCGCCCCCATCACCACGCAATACCCCACGCAGATCCACGGGCTGGTCGGCATCAGCGCGATCAATAACAACGGTGTAGTACTTGCCCAGAGTGCATAGGCAATGTTGTAGGTGAAGGAAATGCCCGACACCCGCACCTGCGCCGGAAACAGCCCGACCATCACCGACGGCACCGCGCCCACCACGCCGCAACTCAGGCCCGCCACGGCATACGCCGCGCCGAGCCACACACCGCCGGCGATCAGGCTGGCGTACAGCAGCGCAATGCCCACCGGCAGCAACAGGCTGTAGACCAATACCGCGCGCCATGCGCCGATGCGGTCCACCAGCAGGCCGGCGAGCACGCAGCCAATATTCAGGAAGACGATGCCCAGGGCGCTGAGGGCGAAGGTGTGGCTGGGGCTCATGCCGAAGGTTTTCTGCATCATGGTCGGGGTAATGACCACCAGCACTACCACGGCAGACGTCAGCACGCAGGTAAGGATCATCGCCGGCAGCAGCACGGCGCGATGGTCGCGCAGCACGGTGCGCAAGGGCATTTCGGCGGCGGCCTGGCGACGCGCCTGCATCTCCAGGAATACCGGGGTTTCACTGAGCCAGCGGCGCAGCCATACGCCGATCACGCCGAATACGCCGCCGAGCAGGAAGGGGAAGCGCCAGGCGTAGTCGAGGATTTCGGCGGGGCTGAAGACTTGCGCCAGCAAGGTGGCGGTCAGCGCCCCCAGCAGGTAACCGAAGGTCAGGCCGGCCTGCAAAAAACCCAAGGCATAGCCACGATGGTGACGCGGCGCGTGCTCGGCGACGAAGGTCCAGGCGCTGGGCACTTCGCCGCCCACCGCTGCGCCTTGCAGCACGCGCAGCGCCAGCAGGATCAGCGGGGCGAAATAGCCGATTTGCGCATAGGTCGGCATGACGCCGATCAGCAGGCAGGGCAAGGCCATCATGAGAATGCTCAGGCTGAAGACGCGCTTGCGTCCCAGGTGGTCGGCAAAGTGCGCCATCAGGATGCCGCCCAATGGACGGGCGAGGTAGCCGGTGACGAAAATGCCGAAACTTTGCAACAGGCGCAGCCACTCGGGCATTTCCGGCGGGAAGAACAGTTGGCTGAGGGTCAGCGCAAAGAACACGAAGATAATGAAGTCGTAGATTTCCAGGGCGCCGCCGAGGGCGGCCAGGCCCAGGGTTTTGTAGTCGGAGCGGGAAAAACGCTGCGCCCGTGGGGAAAAGGTGGCAGTCATGTGCAGGCTCGGCAGACAAACAAAATGGCGTGCAGGTTATGAGCTGAGCCCATTGATGGCAATCGTGACGGATATATTTGTTTTACTCATTGATCGTTGAAGATAACAACATTCCCAAATCAATGGCCGTAGAGGAACATGCCGTAAAACTGCCAAACCCCATAATAACTACAAGAGGAAAGACTCGTGGCCGATGCTATCGAAGACAGCCGCTATGCCCGATTTGCCCTGCGTTGCTCCAACTTCGCCGAGCGCTGGTTTCCTGACTCCTGGGTGTTTGCCGCCCTCGCCGTGATTATCGTCGCCGTCGCGACCCTGGGCATGGGCGCCGCACCGGCCGAAGCGGCCAAGGCATTTGGCGATGGGTTTTGGAGCCTGATCCCGTTCACCATGCAGATGGCCTTTGTGGTGATCGGCGGTTACGTGGTCGCCAGTTCACCGCCGGCAGTGAAGTTGATCGACCGCCTGGCGCGCATTCCCAAGAATGGCCGTTCGGCTGTGGCCTGGGTGGCGTTGATTTCCATGGTGGCGTCGTTGCTTAACTGGGGCCTGTCCCTGGTGTTCGGCGGTTTGCTGGTGCGGGCATTGGCCCGGCGCACGGATTTGCGCATGGACTACCGTGCCGCTGGCGCTGCAGCGTACCTGGGCCTGGGGGCCGTATGGGCGCTGGGGCTGTCGTCGTCGGCCGCGCAGTTGCAGGCCAACCCGGCCAGCTTGCCGCCGTCGATTCTGTCGATCACCGGCATGATCCCGTTCACCGAGACTATTTTTTTGTGGCAATCCGGCGTGCTGTTGCTGGCGCTGATCGTAGTGTCGCTGATCATCGCCTACGCCACCGCGCCTGGCCCCAACAGCGCCCGGGATGCCAAGGCCTGCGGCATTGACCCGGCCTTCAACCTGCCCAAGCCGCAGGCGCCGACGCGCCCCGGTGAATGGCTGGAACACAGCCCGTTGCTGACGATTCTGCTGGCGTTGCTGGCGGCCGGCTGGCTGTTCCATGAGTTCTCGACCAAGCCGGCGATCAGCGCCATCTCGGGGCTCAATACCTATAACTTCCTGTTCATCATGGTGGGCGCGCTGCTGCACTGGCGCCCGCGCAGCTTCCTCGATGCCGTGGCCCGTGCGGTGCCGACCACCACCGGCGTGCTGATCCAGTTCCCGCTGTACGGCTCGATTGCCGCACTGATGACGGTGGTCAAGGGCGGCGACGGCCAGACTCTGGCGCACCATATCTCGACGTTCTTCACCTCCATCGCCTCCCACGACACCTACGCCCTGCTGATGGGCGTTTACTCAGCAGTGCTGGGCTTCTTCATCCCCTCAGGTGGCGGCAAGTGGATCATCGAAGCGCCGTATGTGATGCAAGTGGCCAATGATCTGCAATACCACCTGGGCTGGGCGGTGCAGATCTACAACGCCGCCGAGGCGCTGCCGAACTTGATCAACCCGTTTTATATGTTGCCGTTGCTGGGTGTGCTGGGGCTGAAGGCGCGGGATTTGATCGGGTTTTCGTTTGTGCAGTTGCTGGTGCACACGCCGCTGGTGTTGTTTTTGCTGTGGGCGTTGGGGACGACGCTGAAGTATCTGCCGCCTGTGATGCCCTGAATAACGAGTGACCGCAACTGTTGGTAGAACAGTTGCGGTCAAGGATTTACAGGAAGGCGTGCCAATAGATCAGGTAATGCACTCTGTATCGTGTCCCAAACAACATCCAAGTTGATATCGAAGTAACCATGAGCGATTCGGTTGCGCATCGCTCGCATATTGCGCCAAGGAATATGTGAATGGCGTGCCGCGAAGTCCGGATGCTGATCCATGATTTTCGTCGACGCTTCACCAATGATGATCAGGCTCATGACCACAGCTTGTTGTGTTCGCCGGTCTTCCAAAAACTCTTCTTTGCTCAAGCCCTCTACAAAAGTGATCGCGTCAGTGGCAGCTTGCCTTATGTGCTCCAGATAATCCCCTAGCCGACTTTCCGTCATACTGGCCGGGCCTCCGCTAGCACTTTATCGCGAAACTTCAAAGGCAAGTCGCCAGGCGTAAGCAGGTCGACATTAACGCCGAGCAAGTCCTCAAGCTCGACCTGCAACCCACCGAGATCAAAGAGCGTTGTGCCCGGCGGCGCGTCTACCAGCAAATCAAGATCACTGCCTTCTTGGTCAGTCCCCATCAGTACCGACCCAAATACTCTGGGATTGGAAATACGGAAACGTCCGACCACTTCTCGTACAGCCGTTCGTTGCAGATCAAGTGCAGTTGAAGGTCTCACGACTCACCTCAGTGATGTGCATTAGAAGGGCAGTCTAGCAGCGCTTGAGCCGTGTAGACACGCCCCGCCCATCACACGCCTGTCTTTGTTCCGTCACATTCCATTGCTACCGTCCTGCGAAATATCTTGCAACATCTCGCCAAGGATTCCTCGCAATGAGTGACGAGCACAACGACCACCCTGCCCACGACTGCGCCCCCAAAACGCCGGTAGACACCAGCCGTCGGCGCTTCCTCGGCGGTGCGGCGGTGTTGGGGGTGGGGGCGACCTTGAGTGCCTGCGGCAATACCAGCGAAGCACCGAACCCACCCGTGGCGCGGCCGCTCACGCCCCAGGAACTGGACAAGGCGCTGCGCGAGCAGGTGAAAACCGTGGTGGTGATTTATGCCGAGAACCGCAGCTTCAACAACCTGTTCGCAGATTTCCCCGGGGTGGAGAAACCGCTGTCGGCGTTAACCGCCAAGGACTTCCAGCAGCGCGACCGCGATGGCAGCGTATTGCCTGCCCTGCCACCGAGCTGGGGCGGTGTGTTGCAGGTCGGCCCACAAACGGTGGACGGGGTGACTTACCCCAGCGAAGTGCAATTCCAGCAAAACCTGCCCAACGCGCCGTTCGCCCTCAAAGGCCCGCAGGGCGAAGACCTGCCATTGAGCCTGGTGACCCGCGACCTATGGCACGTGTTCTACCAGAACCAGATGCAGATCAACGGCGGCAAGAATGATGGTTTTGTCGCCTGGGGCGATTCCGGTGGGCTGGTGATGGGCCATTACGCCCAAAGCCGTTATGCCCTGCGCCTGTGGGACGTGGCCAAGGAGTTTGTGCTGTGCGATAACTTCTTCCAGGGCGCGTTTGGTGGCTCGTTCCTTAACCACCAGTACCTGATCAGCGCCACCGCGCCGTTTTATCCCAATGCCGCGCAGTCGGTGGCCAAGGCGCAGATCGCCACGCTGCAAAGCGATGACCCCAGCGGCACGCGCCTAAAGCCCTTGGACACGTCACCGGCCAGCGCCATGACCGGCCCACCACAATTCGGCCCCAGCGCATTGACACCCGATGGTTACGGCGTAAACACCCTGGCCCCACCCTACTGGCCCACCTGGATCCGCGACCCGCAAAACCCGGATTATTCCAAGCCAGACCTGCCCAATGTGCTGGTGCCGCAAACCCACGAGCATATTGGCGACAAGCTGTCGAAGAAGAACATCGACTGGGCCTGGTACGCCGGTGCGTGGCAAGCCACCCTGGAGCAGTTCAAGGACTCCGGCGGCATCCCCAAGATTCCGAATTTCCAGTACCACCACCAGCCGTTCAATTACTTCAAGCAGCAAGGGCCGCAGAACCCGGCAGAACGTGCCAGGCGCCTGCGCGACGGCGGTTTGGGCGATGAGTCAAGCACCAACCGGTTCTTCGCCGACGCCCAGGCCGGCAAGCTGCCCGCCGTGAGTTTCTACAAGCCCCAGGGCAACCTGAACATGCACGCCGGTTATGCCGATGTGGCCTCGGGCGATCGCCATATCGCCCGCGCCTTGAAGGTGCTGCAAGAAAGCCCGCAGTGGAAAAACATGGTGGTGGTGGTGACCGTGGATGAAAACGGCGGCTGGTGGGACCACGTGGCGCCGCCCCAGGGTGACCGCTGGGGCCCGGGCTCGCGGGTTCCGGCGCTGGTGGTGTCGCCGTTTGCCCGCAAAGGCACGGTGGACCATACGGTGTACGACACGGCATCGATCCTGCGTTTGATCACCCGGGTGTTCCAGTTGGAAACCCTGGACGGCCTCAAGCAGCGCGATGACGCGATGATCGCGCGCGGCCAGAAACCCATGGGCGATCTGAGCAATGCCTTGCAGTTCAGCCTGTAGGGGCTTATCCAATAACGACATGCCGGGCGATTTAACACGCGATTTTCCCGGTCAGCCGCTACTGTGTGCAGGTGGGCTTCCATCCCGCGCAGACGGGCTTCGCTGACAAGGAATCGACTATGTTTAAACCGACCAGGCTGTCCTTCACCCTCGCCGCACTACTGGCGAGTGCGGTCGTACAGGCCGACATCGAGGTGCCACTGGGCAGCACGCAGCGCGTCACCCAGTTGTTCGCGTACCCCAACAACTGCAATGTGATCTGCTTCCGGCCATGGTCACTGGAGCAGACCGCCGAACACTATTTGAACCAGAGCCTGCAACGTGACGGTTACAGCCGGGCCAAGGTCAGTGTGAAGACCCACGACGGTCAGGTCACGGCGACCTTCAGCGGCGTGCCCGACAGTTACGGCCAGCCACTGACCACGCTGCTCAATACCGCCGACCTGGCTTACCAAGGCGCCAGCCAGCTCAACAGCGATGGCAAATGGGCCTACAACTGGTACCTGTTCCTGCCGTTGGGCATGGCCCTGGAAAACCGCAAAAGCATCGAGCTGTTGCACTTCCCTCCGGATTACTCGCTGACCCAGGCCCAGGATTACCTGGAATCGGCCACCACCGACCGCTGGGCCACCTTGTTAAGCGAAAATGGCGTACCGGCCACGGAAACGCCGGCGTACCAGACCATCATCGATATCGCGCCCATCGCTGCGCCGTCCAATGCCGGCAAAGACCTGGAAACCGTCTACGGGTATTTCACCGACTACCAGACCCGCATGGTCAAGGAACTGAGCCTGCGCCCTGGCGGCGCATTACCCATGGTGGCCTTCGGCGCGCCAGTGCGTAGCTGGATCAAGCAACAATACGGGCAAACCGTGGGCGTGCTGAGCCTGGCGCAGATCAGCCCGGAGCCTGGCAAAACCGTCGCGGTATTGGGCGCCAACCACCCAAGTTACATTTGGTATGCGGCCAGCCCCGACAGCTATGACGGTGATGAACAAAAGGCTGATGACGCCGGTTTGAAAGTGATGGGCCAGGACTTGAGCGCCGCCTGCTGGCAAGCAGGCATGGGCCAGAAACCCGCCAGCGATGCGAACGTATTGCTCAAGGCCTGCCTGAACACTTGGCAAGTCACGCGCAAGGAGCAGACGTGTGAATTGTTCTACACCTCGGTGCGCCACCTGACGCCCGAGCAGGCCAACGCCAAGTGCGCCACAGCGCCTATCAAAGCGCAGTTGAAACTGTTGAGAAATGCCGCTCCCACGCCCACCGTCATAGCCCCCGCGCTTTAAGGCGAAGAAACCGTTTCTACTGTCAACTTTGACAGTAGAAACCGGATCCCACTTCGGCGAATCTAGGGCCGCGCCCATTTGCTGCAAGACTGGCCGTCAGACCCGCAGGTCCATGCAGCCCCGCTCAGGAGAGTGATGAAAACTCGAGCCATGGATAAGGCTGAAACGGCTGTGAATGACTGCCTCTATCCCTTCAAGACGCTGCTCGTGGAACAGGGTTACCCCTCGACCGAGCACTTTGAGGTCAAGCAAGAGGCTGAAGGGGTTGCGGCCAGGGTCACGGCGCGCGTGGCCTTTGAGAGTCGCACGCGCATTGCTAAGGTTTCCGGTTATGCCGTGAGCGAACGGCGCCCGTACACGCTGCAACTGTCACCCCGCATCCACTTGTACGATTGTTGGCTCTGCGGCCTGTTACAGCACTCCTGCAACCCGAACGTGTTTCTAGACACGACGTACCTGGAGCTATGGACGGTGCAACCCATCGGCGCCGGCAGCTTGCTGACGCTGGATTACGCCACCACCGAAGACACACTGGCCCGGCAGTTCGCTTGCCATTGCGGCGAGCTGAACTGCCGGGGCTGGATCACCGGCAGCAAGGAGCCGCTGAACGCCGAAGGCCAGGCCTTCATGGCCTGGTGGCGTGAGCACAAACGACCTTAGGCTTCGCCCAACGGACGCAGGCGGTATTGCGGCGGCAGTTGCTCGAAGCCACTGATGGTGGTGTTCAAACTCTTCCAGCGACCGTCCTTGATGCCATAGATGCAGCCATGGATCGACAGGCTCTGCCCACGATGCCAGGCATTTTGCACAATGCTGGTGTGGCCGACGTTGGCCACCTGCTGGATCACGTTGAGCTCGCACATGCGGTCCACACGCTCTTCTTCGGTCGGCAACTGGGCCAGCACATCGCGGTTTTCGTAGTAAAGGTCGCGAATGGTGCGTAGCCAGCCGTCGATCAGGCCGAACTGACGGTCCTGCATCGACGCACGCACGCCGCCACAGCCGTAGTGACCGGTGACGAGGATGTGTTTGACCTTGAGCACGTCCACCGCGTACTGGATCACCGACAGGCAGTTGAGGTCAGTGTGCAGCACCACGTTGGCCACGTTGCGATGCACAAACAGATCACCGGGCAACATGCCGACGATCTCGTTGGCCGGTACACGGGCATCGGAGCAGCCGATCCACAGGTATTCCGGGGTCTGCTGGCGGGCGAGCTTGGCGAAGAATTCGGGATCTTCCTGTTTGATCGCGTCCGCCCAGCGTTCGTTGTTATCAAGCAGGTCTTGTAGTTCGTTCATCAGGGAAGCCTCAGGAATGATGCGCAGGTTTGTGACTGACAAGCCCTCGTCCGGGTCACGCCAGGCGCTAATTAGCTTGAATTTTTTGGCTGCCATGCCTGTCCACACACTATAAGCCCCACAGTATGAGGATTGGCCATGACTGAATCACGACGTCCCTACGGCGCAACGCAGCCGGAACCGATCGATGACAACGAAGACCGCATGGGTGAGATGCGCGAGCTGGATTTTGACGAGCAGGACCAGACTGCGGAAATCGGCGACGAGCTGCCCCGCCGTGAGCGCGACCATCTGATGCCCGACGAACGGGTGCGCGAAGCCGGGCTGACCGGCGCATCGACGGATGATCATGAAGCCACCGATGACGATATGAGCCCGGAGACGCTGATCCGTGAGGACGGCGCGCGGGATGCGCAGGAGGAAGGCGAAGACAATGCCGCCGACTATGACTTGAGCGTCGTGGGAGAGAATGACATTGGTGGCGGGAATGGGTTGGATGAGGCGGAACTGGCTGATCTGGACCCGCTGAACCGCAAGCGCTGATCGATCATCACCCTATGTAAGTGTAGGAGCGAGCTTGCTCGCGAAAAACCCACCGGCGCCGCGGTCATCCAGGAAGCATGCGTTATCGTTGACGTTTTTCGCGAGCAAGCTCGCTCCTACAGCTCACGGTTGTTCAGTCGACTAGGGTGCAGGCCATCACGACTGCATCTTCGCGGCCACCCACCGCCGGGTAGTAATCCCGGCGACGGCCGATCTCGTTGAAGCCATAACGCTCATACAGGCGAAACGCGCCGGTATTGCTGTCGCGCACTTCCAGGAAGCACTCCCGGGCATTGGCCGCATAGGCACGGGACATCAGGTGTTCCAGCAAAGCAAGGCCCAAACCACGGCCCTGGTTTTCCGGCTTCACAGTAATGTTCAGCAAGTGCGCTTCATCGAGAATGATCTGCACCACCCCGTGCCCCACTTGCTGCTCGCCTTCGAACATCAGCCAGATCTGGTACTTGCCCAGCCCGTCGAGAAAAATCCCGCGGGTCCAGGGGTGGCTGAACGCCGCGTATTCGATTTTCAGCACGGCGTCGAGGTCGGCCTCGGTCATCGGGCGAAAGGATAAAGCCTCACTCATCAGTTGTTTTCCAGCGCGCCATCAGCCGGCGCATGGCTTGCCAGACATCAGCCTTACGCTGTGGCTCTTCCATTAATAATTCCAGGCCCGGCAGGGCCCATACCGAACCCAGGCCTTCAACCTGCAGCTCGCGGTACCAGGCCTCGGCGTTGGCTTCACCGGCAAACCGCACAGCGGGCAGGCCGATCAGCCACAGGCACACGCAAGGCTCGTCTTCCAGGCGTGCCGAGACAAACCCCTGGACGAAATCTCGTGCGGCCTCGGGGCCCTGGTCCATGGTGCCGCGCACCAGCAGCGGCCAGCGCACCGGCTCACCGACGATTTGCGGGCTGTCGGGCAGGCCGGCGGCGCGCAGCATGTCCTTGAGCAAAAGGTAGGCCGGGTCGCGGGACTGGAAACGTTCGCCGGTCGGCAGTTCCACCAGCAACAGGCAACGCCCGGCCCGCAGCAATTGCAGGGCAAAGCGTGGCGGCGGCACGACCGGCGCCTTGGCCACCGGCGCAGCCTCCTCCACCACCTTGGCAGCTTTGGTCACCGGCGCAGGGCGCGGCACTTCGATCTTGGCCCGTTCGACCACCGGGCGCGTCTCAGGGGTGGGCTTGACCACCGCCACGGGCGCGGCCGCTTCTTCCCCCGACGACTCGAACGCCTCATAAGGCTCAAGCGCCTGCAACAACTCGGGCCGCGACGGCGCGGCAAACGGCAGTTCGGTGCGGGGCAGCCAGTTGACCACCTGCATGGCGGTCAAGTAAGCGCGACGTCGGGACTCGATAAGCACAGTTCGGCCACTTGTGGATAAGTAAAGAGCGGGGATTCTACCGCTGTTCGGCAACAATCGCCCACTGCGCACTGACCGGCTGTGGATAAATCCCGCGCCTGATGCAGTACAATCGCGACTTTTAATCGCCAACCAGCCGGCCATTCCCATGATCGAACCCAAGCGCGTCCTGCGCGCCCTCGCCGAACACTGGGCCTTACTTGAGCCTCTGTGCGAACACTTCGACCAAGGCACCCTGAGCCTGGCCGAGCTGCGCGCACAGTTGGCCGCCCAACAACTGGACAGCACGCCCCAGGACATCACCAGCCTACTGGACGTGTGGATTCGCCTGGATATCCTGGTACCTGTCGCCAAGAGCCCGAACCGTTTCGAGCTCAACGCGCAGATCCACGACTTCCTCGCCTATCTTCGCAAGGAGCACCGGCTTGGCCTGTGCCTGGAAATCGAAGCCTACCTGCGCCACCTGGAGCGTCTGGCCGGTTACATCCAGGACGCCTTCGACATCCGTGACGGCCACGACCTGGCCCGGCAACTGCGCCTGCTGGATATGCGCGTGCGCGATGTGCTCAAAAAACTCGCCAACGACGAACAGGCCCTCGCCGCCGTGGCCGACCGCGCCAAGACCAGCGACCGCCAGATCCCGTTGCGCCAGCGTTACGCCGAGGTATTGGCGACCTGGGACGAATACGTCGAGCCGATGATCCAACTGGTGAACGCCGACGGCGCCTTCGAGCAAGGCGTACGCAAGGTGGAAAACGTGCTGCTGCGCATGCTCACCGAGCAACAGCGTCTTGGCCACCTGGTAGATGACGACATGCTGCTGCGCACCCATGCGCGCATCCTCGAGATGCAAACCAGCGCCCAGCTGACCTTGCGCCATGCGCGGGAGTTGCTGCTGCCGCTGCGTGAAGAAGCACGCCGGCATAACGCCGTGACTCGCGGTGCGGCGCTGGCCCTGTCGGCGATTCGCCGCAAAGGCCTGGACGCGGTGCCGCAAGCGGCGATGCCGATGTTCACCCGGCCGCAAAGTACCTTTTTGGGCAGTGCGAGCCAGGTCGAGGCCTATGTGTATGCCCTGGCCAATTTCGAGCCCAAGCCGGCGCGTTTCCCCAAGGCGCACAAGTCCCACAAAGGCGAAGCCCCGCGCGCACCGCGTACGGTCAAGGAAATGCTCGAACGCTGCGAAGACGCGCTGCCGATGCCCGACCTGATGACCTGGCTGCTGGAGCAGGAACCGGACGGCGCCACCGATGAATTGCTGTACTGGTTCTCGCGCCTGTCCCGGGAAAAACGCTTCAAGCGCGAGCGCCTGGAACGTCGCGATTACCACACCCACGAGCACCAGGTCAGCCTGCGCTCCTTCGCCCTGCTCCCGGCCGGCGTCGATGCCACCGAGAATTCTGCGAGCACGCCTTATGCATCTTGATCTATCCGAACTGTCCCAGCTGGCGCCGATCTTTCGCGAGCTGTTCAAGGGTTACCACGTCAGCCGTCGCGACCCGGAGCTGTACGCGCAATTGTCGAACTTCCAGGACCAGTACCGCACGCTGTTCAAGGCCCTGGGCTTTGAGCTGGTGTGCGATACCCGCGGCTTCTATTACTTCGTGCCGGACACTGCCGTGGCTGCCGCGCAGGTGAACAAAACCGCCCAGCGCCTGGCCCTGTTCACCTTCATCATCGTCGAACACCTGGCCGACCAGGGTCGCGACCCGATTGCGGTGCTCGACGGCGGCAGCCTGGGCCGCGATGAATTGCCTTCGTTGCTGGAGAAATACCGTGACCTGTTTATCCAGGCCGAGGTACAGACCCAGGAAGAGCTCGAAGAAAAAATCATGCGCCGCATGACCCAACTGGGTTTTGCCAGCGAAGACAACGGTATCTACCGCTTCCTGCCGCCGATGCACCGCTTCCTGGATGTGTGCCTGTCGGTGCAGCAGGACCGCGACCTTGCCGCCAGCGTACACAGCGTACTGCCGCTGCCGGCACCGGTGATATTCGACGAAGACAGCGACGAGAAACTGCTGAAGACCGATGACCCGCTGGATCTGAGCGCCTTCACCGAAGAAAGCGAAGAAGATGCCCTGGCCCGTGCCATTGCCGAAGAACAGGAGACCGACGCATGAGTAAGGAACGCTACGGCATCCGCCGCTTCGCCCTATTGAACACCGCCGGTTACAGCCTGGGCTTGTTCCCGCTGGAAGAACCGCTGTCGGTGTACGGCGCCAACAACCTGGGTAAATCCGCCTCGATCAACGCCTTGCAATTCCCGATCCTGGCACGCATGTCGGACATGAGCTTCGGCAAGTACACCCTGGAACAATCGCGGCGTTTCTACTTTGCCACCGACACCAGCTACATCCTGGTAGAAGTCTCTCTGCCCCACGGCCCGCACGTTATCGGCGTGGTCGGCCGCGGCCCGGGCGGCGGCTTTGGTCACCAGTTCTTTGCCTACGCCGGCAAGCTGGACCTGGCCCACTACCAGAAAAACGACACCTGCCTGCGTCAGAAAGAGCTGTTCACCAACCTTGAGCGCGAGGGCCTGAAAGCCTACGAGCTCAAGCCCGATGAACTGCGGCGCTTGCTGGTGGGCGGGCATACGTCGGTCCCGCTGGACCTGACGCTGATTCCGCTGCGCTCCACCAGCGAGCAGAGCCTGAAGACGTTCCGCGCGCTGTTTATCAACCTGCTGCACATGCGCGAAATCACCGCGGCCAAGCTCAAGCAACTGTTCCTTGATGCCTTCGAACACAGCCTGCGTTCGGGCAGTGTCGACTACATCGCGGCCTGTGAAGAAGCCTTCCGTGATGTGCGACGCATGGAGCAGGACTACAACTCGCTGGTGGCTGCCGGCCCCTTGGTTGAAGCCCTGGCCAATGGCGTGAAACAGCGCGACGCCCTGCGCGGCAAACTGCATCGCCTGTCACCGCTGCTGGATTCGTTGCTGGGCACCTGGTCGGACTACGCCAGTGCGCGCAAGGAAGAGCTGACCATCCAGGCCGAACACTACCGCAACGAGCAGGACGCGCTGCAAAACGACCAGCGCGGCGGCACACAGGAGCTGATGCGCCTGGAGCGGGAAATCAGTGGCATCCAGCGTTGGTTGGGCGAGTTGTCGGTGCTCAAGCACCGCTTTGCCCTGGTGGATGACGTCAAGATGCTGGAGCAGCAATTGCTCGCCGCCAAGGATGCCCACGATGAACTGGCGGGCGCCTTGGCGCAGTCGCGACAGTTCAGCGCCGAGGACTTGGAAGAACGCCTGCGCGACCTGGAAAAGCGCTTGAAGTCGGTCAAGCAGCAGCTCGATCACGCGGACAACAACAGCTACGCCAAGCTGCGCGAAGAATTTTCGCAGCAGGATGTCGAGCGCCTGATGCGCCTGTTCAACAGCTCGCTGTTCAGCTTGCCGCTGGGCGAACATGGCATCACGCTGGACGAGGACGGCCAGTGGGTCAAATCCCTGGAGCAGATTCTCGATGGCTTCAAGGGCGAGCGCTTTGAGGTGCCGGGGCTGTCCATCGACATCTCGCACATCGAGCCGCCGGCACTGCAAGCCCTGGCGGATCGCGCCGCGTTGCGTGACCAGAAAGAGCGCCTGGAAAAAGAGCTCAAGCAACTGAAAACCCAGCAGGCCGTGGCGTCCGACCGCGCCGCAAGCAAGACCCAGACCGAAGCGCTGTACCAGCAGGTACTGGATGCCCAAAAGGCCCTGGAAGACTTCCGCCGCACCCAGACCCTGAGCGCCGAAGAAGGCGAGAAGCTGGAAAACCTGGCGCAGATGGAAGCGGCCCAGGACGAGTTGAAGCGTTCCAGCGATGCCTTTACCGAGCGCGTCCAGCAACTGTCGGCCAAGCTGCAACTGGTCGGCCGTCAGATCGGCGATATGGAAGCCAAGCAACGCACGCTGGATGACGCGTTGCGCCGTCGTCAGCTGTTGCCGGCGGATCTGCCGTTCGGTACGCCGTTCATGGACCCGGTCGACGACTCCATGGACAACCTGCTGCCGCTGCTCAATGACTATCAGGACAGCTGGCAGGGTTTGCTGCGCGCCGATGGCCAGATCGAAGCGCTGTACGCCCAGGTGCGTCTCAAGGGCGTGGCCAAGTTCGACAGTGAGGATGATGTCGAGCGTCGTCTGCAACTGCTGATCAACGCCTATGCGCACCGTACCGACGAGGCGCTGACCCTCGGCAAGGCGCGCCGTGCAGCGGTCACCGACATCGCCCGTACCCTGCGCAACATCCGTAGTGACTACGACAGCCTGGAACACCAGTTGGCGTTGTTCAACCGCGAGATCAACAAGCGCCAGGTCTCCAACCTGCAAAGCTTCCGCATCGTACTGGCGCCGAACAAGGAAGCGCTCAAGCATATCGACCAGATCATCCACAGTGCCGGTCAGTATGAAGAAGGCGAGACCCTCTCGGTGTTCGACCTCAGCCAGAGCGCCGAACAGGACAACAAGAACGAAGAAGCCAAGGAATACCTGGCTCGCCTGGTAGCCGCCAACCATAACCAGTTGGGCCTCAAGGACTTGTTCGAATTGGCGTTCGAGATCACCAAGGTCAACGGCCAGCCGGTGATCCATACCGACATCGACGGCGCTGCGTCCAATGGCACCACCATGACCATCAAGGCGCTGACCAACATGTACCTGTTGCTGCACTTGATGGACCGCGACCAGGCCGGCCGTGTGCGCTTGCCGTACTACCTCGATGAGGCGGCGGACATCGATGAGAAGAACCAGGCCGCCTTGCTGGAAACCAGCTTGCAGCTGGGCTTCGTGCCGATCCTGGCGAGTGTAAAGCCGCAGGTCTCTGCCCAGGTGGCTATCGACCTGGAAGGCGGCAGCGGGCCGAACGGGATCTACATCGATGAGGCGGACTGGAAGTACATCCGTCGCCATGATGTGGTGAAGGCGACGATGAATGTACAGGCGGACGAGCCGGAGCTGGATGAAGTCTGACGGGTTGTACTGAAAGGCAAAAAGGCCGCGATCCTTTGGATCGCGGCCTTTTTTTCGGTTTGGGATTTGCGGTGTGTTTGTGGGCCTCATCGCGGGCAAGCTCGGCTCCCGCAGGGATATGCATTTTCAGCAAGTATGCATTCCAACTGTGGGAGCCGGGCTTGCCCGCGATAGCCGCGCCTCGGTTTATTTACCGAGTGGAATCTTAGGCGCCCAGGTCAGCCATTCATCCTCAAACTTGTCGAACAACGGGAACGTCTGCTGCGGCCGTGCCGGGTTACCCATGCGCTCGCCATCCGGGGTGGCAAAGGCGATGCCGCCGGCCACCAGCGTTTCAAGGGACTCGGTACGCACGGTCGCGCCCTTGAACAAGCCGAAGTCGAGGCCAAAGCCGCTGGTGTTCCAGAAGCGGCTGCCACTGCGTACCAGAGGTGCGTACTTGGGCTCGATCAGGATGTGCACCAACACACGGTCGGCGGTCTGGCCCAGCTCATAGCCGGTGACTTTGCCGACCGTCACTTCACGGTAGGTCACCGGTACCCCTTCCTTCAACGAACCACGGCGGGCGGCGCTGAGTGTGAGGCTCAGGCCAGCTTCCTGATGCACGGTTTCAGGCGGCTGGGTCAGGGCGACAAAGCTCTTCTGCGGGCCGGCGTTTTTCGCGGCCGGTTGCACTTCGATGTATTGGCCGGTGACCAGGGTCTCCAGGTTAGCCGTCTTCATCAGCCCCAGTTCCGGCTTGACCACCCAGAACTGGCTGCCCGTACGCGCAATACGGTCCGCAACCTGAGTGATACGCGCCTTGAGCAGCACCGATTGCATGTCGGCACTGAGGTCGACACTCTCGATCTTGCCCACATCCAGCCCCTTGAAGCGCACCGGTGTGCCGGCGCTCAGGCCGTCGGCTCGGTCGACTTTGATGGTCACCAGAGTGCCGTGCTGGTTGGCGGCATCACGGTCGGCATACAGGCGAAAGCGCGGGATGCGATGTTTCAATGGCACGTTCGGTTCCGGCGTTTCGAAGGCGATACCGCCCGCCATCAGGCTGGCCAGGGATTCGCTTTTGACCTGGATACCGCCGGTGAGCCCGCCCGTAAGGGTGACGCCGCTGGCATTCCAGAAGCGCGTCGAGCCGTTGACCAGGCTTTCGTATTCCTTCTCGATATGAACGCCGATCACCAGTTGTTTTTTCTTGCGTGAAAACTGGTAACTCTGCACCGAACCGACTTTGACCTGTTTGTACAGAATCGGGCTGCCGACATCCAACGAGCCCAGGCTGTCGGTGAGCAACACCATGTGCAGGCCCGGGGAACGCAGGTCCAAAGGTGGCGCCTTGGCGCGGGCTACGTATTCGCGTTGTGGCGGGGTGCCTTTGTCGCCTGGGCGAATCGCGATGTAGTTGCCCTTGACCAAGGCCTCCAGGCCGGTGATGCCCGCCAGGGAGATGGACGGTTTGACCACCCAGAATTGCGTGTCTTCGACCAGGTAGTCTTCAGCCAATGGATCGAGGGTCAGCTCGGCACTGGCGCTGGACAGGTCCGGGTCGATCTTCAGGGTTTTCAGGCTACCGACCTGGATGCCTTTGTACATGACCGGCGTACGCCCGGCCTGCAGGCCTTCAAAGTCGGTGAGCTTGACCTTGACCTTGATCCCCGCTGCGGCGGCATCGAAATCTTCGTATAGGCGGAAAGGCAGGCTCGGGTCGGTGGGCGGGCTGTCTTTGCGGTTTTCAGGAGTGGCGAAGGCGATACCTCCGGCGACAATGCTGGAGAGGGATTCGCTGCGCACTTTCAAGCCGGAAAGGTTGGCGTCGATACTGATGCCGCTGGCATTCCAGAAACGCGTGTGTTTGCGCACCAGGTTGGCATAGGTCGGCTCGATATAGACCTTGACCTCGACGGTGCTCTGGTCTTCAGACAGCAGATAGCTTTTGACCTGACCGACCTGAATCTGCTTGTAGAACACCGGACTGCCACGGTTCAACGAGCCCAGGCGATCGGCCTTGAGGGTCAGGTGCAAGCCGGGCTTGGCGTCGGATAACGGCGGCTCTTCGGAGAGCGCCTTGAACTTGCGCGTGGGCTCGCCATCACCGGGGCTGGCGGCGATGTAGTTACCTGAAACCAGGGTTTCCAGGCCGGTGATACCGGCAAGGCTGACGCTGGGCTTGACCAACCAGAAGCGGGTGTTGGTCTTGAGGTACTGCTCCACGTCCTTGTTCATCTCGATGGTGGCGATCACCCCGCGATTGCTGCCTTCGTCATCCAGGGCCAGGGTTTTGACCTTGCCCACGGTCATGCCTTTGTAGACCACTTCGGTCTTGTTGACCTGAATACCTTCGCCGCTTTCAAAGCGAACTTGAATCTCGATACCTTGCTGGGAATAGGCACGCCACCCCAGCCAGCCACCGATGATCAGGGCAATCAGGGGCAGCACCCAAATGGCCGACCAGTTAGAGGCTGGGCGGGTTTTAGCTTTAGGCAAATCACTCATGGTCGTCGTCCGACTCCGTGTTATCCCAAATCAGTCGGGGATCGAAAGTTACTGCGGCAAACATCGTCAAGATCACCACACTGGCGAACGCCGCAGCGCCGAGGTTGGCCTCGATACTGGCTAGCCGCCCAAAGTTAACGAGCGCCACCAGGATGGCGATCACGAAGATATCCAGCATGGACCAACGCCCAATGAACTCGATAAAGCGATACATCACAATGCGTTGTTGCGCGGACAGCGGTTGGTGACGCTGCACCGAGAACAGCAGCAGGCCAATGCCGACCAACTTGAAGGTCGGTACCAGGATACTGGCGATGAACACCACGGCAGCGATAGGAAACATCCCGTGCTGCACCAGCTGGATGACACCCGACATGATGGTGCTGGGGTCGCCTTGGCCGAGGGAGCTGACCGTCATGATGGGTAACAGGTTAGCGGGGATATACAGGATCGCCGCGGTGATCAACAGCGCCCAGGTACGTGTAAGGCTATTGGGGCGACGGGCATGGATCAACGCGCCACAACGGGTGCAGAGTTGCTCCTCGCTATCCGCTTCCTGCTTGTTCAACTCATGGCATTCTGTACAAATCAGAATACCTGCATCAATCGCCCGCATGGTCATCCTCTCCTGACAGCGCTTGCCAGATCTGATGGGGCGACATCACCACCTCAAGCAGAACTTGAACCATTAATAGACTCACGAAGCAGACCAGACCCAGGCCAATTGTGATGGAGGCCATGTCGGCGAGCTTTACGATCGCCACCAGCACACCCATCAAGTAGACCTCCAACATCCCCCAGTCCTTCATGTGGTGGTAGATGCGATATAGCAGCAGCCCGTAATTGCGCCCGATGTTCCAGCGAATACTGAGCAGCACTGCCAACTGGCACAGAAGCTTGAGCAAGGGGATGCCCATGCTGCACAGGAACACCACGGCGGCAACGCCTTGCATGCCCGTATCGAACAGGCCAACGACGCCGCTCCACACGGTGTCCTCCGAAGACTGCCCGAGTAGATTGAGCTGCATGATGGGCAAAAAGTTCGCGGGGACGTACAGCAGCAGGGCTGCCAGTACCAAGGCGAGACTGCGCTCGACCACATTGTGACGGTGAGCGTATAGCTCGTAGCCGCAGCGTGGGCATTGGGCTTTTTCGCCGAGGGCGAGCGTTGGTTTGCGCATCAGCAAGTCGCACTCATGGCATGCCACCAGATCGTCTAGCGGTAAATCCGATACCTCGTGGGCATCAACCGGATCGGGCATAGATAGGGCTCTGACTCTAAAAATGATTAGGTGGCTATTCTAGTGGTGTCGCTCAGAAATAACTGTGCAAATTTGTCGGGGCAGTCAGGTCGGAGGTTGGGGCGCACAGGTGTACGGGGACAAGGTGGACACTTTTCGAGCGCCCAAAACAAAACCCCAACTGCTTTCGCAATTGGGGTTTCGGAATTTAATCTTGACGATGACCTACTCTCACATGGGGAAACCCCACACTACCATCGGCGATGCATCGTTTCACTGCTGAGTTCGGGATGGGATCAGGTGGTTCCAATGCTCTATGGTCGTCAAGAAATTCGGGTACTGAGTCGTGACCAAGTGGCCTCGCTTCAGCAAATTGGGTATGTGATAGATCGTGGTGTTTTGTGAGCGTCGAACTTTCGGTTCATTGCGTCTTCACACACCGCAATCTGGCCTTTCGACTCAAATTGCTTGGGTGTTATATGGTCAAGCCTCACGGGCAATTAGTATTGGTTAGCTCAACGCCTCACAGCGCTTACACACCCAACCTATCAACGTCGTAGTCTTCGACGGCCCTTCAGGGAACTCAAGGTTCCAGTGAGATCTCATCTTGAGGCTAGTTTCCCGCTTAGATGCTTTCAGCGGTTATCTATTCCGAACATAGCTACCCGGCAATGCCACTGGCGTGACAACCGGAACACCAGAGGTTCGTCCACTCCGGTCCTCTCGTACTAGGAGCAGCCCCTCTCAAATCTCAAACGTCCACGGCAGATAGGGACCGAACTGTCTCACGACGTTCTAAACCCAGCTCGCGTACCACTTTAAATGGCGAACAGCCATACCCTTGGGACCGGCTTCAGCCCCAGGATGTGATGAGCCGACATCGAGGTGCCAAACACCGCCGTCGATATGAACTCTTGGGCGGTATCAGCCTGTTATCCCCGGAGTACCTTTTATCCGTTGAGCGATGGCCCTTCCATACAGAACCACCGGATCACTAAGACCTACTTTCGTACCTGCTCGACGTGTCTGTCTCGCAGTCAAGCGCGCTTTTGCCTTTATACTCTACGACCGATTTCCGACCGGTCTGAGCGCACCTTCGTACTCCTCCGTTACTCTTTAGGAGGAGACCGCCCCAGTCAAACTACCCACCATACACTGTCCTCGATCCGGATAACGGACCTGAGTTAGAACCTCAAAGTTGCCAGGGTGGTATTTCAAGGATGGCTCCACGCAGACTGGCGTCCACGCTTCAAAGCCTCCCACCTATCCTACACAAGCAAATTCAAAGTCCAGTGCAAAGCTATAGTAAAGGTTCACGGGGTCTTTCCGTCTAGCCGCGGATACACTGCATCTTCACAGCGATTTCAATTTCACTGAGTCTCGGGTGGAGACAGCGCCGCCATCGTTACGCCATTCGTGCAGGTCGGAACTTACCCGACAAGGAATTTCGCTACCTTAGGACCGTTATAGTTACGGCCGCCGTTTACCGGGGCTTCGATCAAGAGCTTCGCGTTAGCTAACCCCATCAATTAACCTTCCGGCACCGGGCAGGCGTCACACCCTATACGTCCACTTTCGTGTTTGCAGAGTGCTGTGTTTTTAATAAACAGTCGCAGCGGCCTGGTATCTTCGACCGGCATGAGCTTACGGAGCAAGTCCTTCACCCTCACCGGCGCACCTTCTCCCGAAGTTACGGTGCCATTTTGCCTAGTTCCTTCACCCGAGTTCTCTCAAGCGCCTTGGTATTCTCTACCCAACCACCTGTGTCGGTTTGGGGTACGGTTCCTGGTTACCTGAAGCTTAGAAGCTTTTCTTGGAAGCATGGCATCAACCACTTCGTTAACTAAAAGTTAACTCGTCATCAGCTCTCGGCCTTGAAATCCCGGATTTACCTAAGATTCCAGCCTACCACCTTAAACTTGGACAACCAACGCCAAGCTGGCCTAGCCTTCTCCGTCCCTCCATCGCAATAACCAGAAGTACAGGAATATTAACCTGTTTTCCATCGACTACGCTTTTCAGCCTCGCCTTAGGGACCGACTAACCCTGCGTCGATTAACGTTGCGCAGGAAACCTTGGTCTTTCGGCGTGGGTGTTTTTCACACCCATTATCGTTACTCATGTCAGCATTCGCACTTCTGATACCTCCAGCAAGCTTCTCAACTCACCTTCACAGGCTTACAGAACGCTCCTCTACCGCATCACTTACGTGATACCCGTAGCTTCGGTGTATGGTTTGAGCCCCGTTACATCTTCCGCGCAGGCCGACTCGACTAGTGAGCTATTACGCTTTCTTTAAAGGGTGGCTGCTTCTAAGCCAACCTCCTAGCTGTCTAAGCCTTCCCACATCGTTTCCCACTTAACCATAACTTTGGGACCTTAGCTGACGGTCTGGGTTGTTTCCCTTTTCACGACGGACGTTAGCACCCGCCGTGTGTCTCCCATGCTCGGCACTTGTAGGTATTCGGAGTTTGCATCGGTTTGGTAAGTCGGGATGACCCCCTAGCCGAAACAGTGCTCTACCCCCTACAGTGATACATGAGGCGCTACCTAAATAGCTTTCGAGGAGAACCAGCTATCTCCGAGCTTGATTAGCCTTTCACTCCGATCCACAGGTCATCCGCTAACTTTTCAACGGTAGTCGGTTCGGTCCTCCAGTTAGTGTTACCCAACCTTCAACCTGCCCATGGATAGATCGCCCGGTTTCGGGTCTATTCCCAGCGACTAGACGCCCTATTAAGACTCGCTTTCGCTACGCCTCCCCTATTCGGTTAAGCTCGCCACTGAAAATAAGTCGCTGACCCATTATACAAAAGGTACGCAGTCACCCAACAAAGTGGGCTCCCACTGCTTGTACGCATACGGTTTCAGGATCTATTTCACTCCCCTCTCCGGGGTTCTTTTCGCCTTTCCCTCACGGTACTAGTTCACTATCGGTCAGTCAGTAGTATTTAGCCTTGGAGGATGGTCCCCCCATATTCAGACAAAGTTTCTCGTGCTCCGTCCTACTCAATTTCATGACTAAGAGATTTTCGCGTACAGGGCTATCACCCACTATGGCCGCACTTTCCAGAGCGTTCCGCTAATCTCAAAGCCACTTAAGGGCTAGTCCCCGTTCGCTCGCCACTACTAAGGGAATCTCGGTTGATTTCTTTTCCTCAGGGTACTTAGATGTTTCAGTTCCCCTGGTTCGCTTCTTGCACCTATGTATTCAGTACAAGATAACCATCTTATGATGGCTGGGTTCCCCCATTCAGACATCTCCGGATCAAAGTCTGTTTGCCGACTCCCCGAAGCTTTTCGCAGGCTACCACGTCTTTCATCGCCTCTGACTGCCAAGGCATCCACCGTATGCGCTTCTTCACTTGACCATATAACCCCAAGCAATCTGGTTATACTGTGAAGACGACATTCGCCGAAAATTCGAATTTCTCAGTTAAGAGAACTCACAAATTTTACCTTAGCCTGATCCGTTACCAGTGAAAGTAACGTTCAGTCTATCTTTCTATCACATACCCAAATTTTTAAAGAACGAACTAGTCAAAGACTAGAAATCAACATTCACCATCACAACGATGGAATGCTCATTTCTAAGCTTTATACAAACAGAAGCAGTAGTGGTGGAGCCAAACGGGATCGAACCGTTGACCTCCTGCGTGCAAGGCAGGCGCTCTCCCAGCTGAGCTATGGCCCCGTATTTCTACAGGCGTTTCCCACACAAAATTGGTGGGTCTGGGCAGATTCGAACTGCCGACCTCACCCTTATCAGGGGTGCGCTCTAACCAACTGAGCTACAGACCCAATTTCGGGCTGCTTCTTTCGTCTTCTTCAATGAATCAAGCAATTCGTGTGGGAACTTATGGAGCAGCTGATGTCGTCGATTAAGGAGGTGATCCAGCCGCAGGTTCCCCTACGGCTACCTTGTTACGACTTCACCCCAGTCATGAATCACACCGTGGTAACCGTCCTCCCGAAGGTTAGACTAGCTACTTCTGGTGCAACCCACTCCCATGGTGTGACGGGCGGTGTGTACAAGGCCCGGGAACGTATTCACCGCGACATTCTGATTCGCGATTACTAGCGATTCCGACTTCACGCAGTCGAGTTGCAGACTGCGATCCGGACTACGATCGGTTTTATGGGATTAGCTCCACCTCGCGGCTTGGCAACCCTCTGTACCGACCATTGTAGCACGTGTGTAGCCCAGGCCGTAAGGGCCATGATGACTTGACGTCATCCCCACCTTCCTCCGGTTTGTCACCGGCAGTCTCCTTAGAGTGCCCACCATTACGTGCTGGTAACTAAGGACAAGGGTTGCGCTCGTTACGGGACTTAACCCAACATCTCACGACACGAGCTGACGACAGCCATGCAGCACCTGTCTCAATGTTCCCGAAGGCACCAATCCATCTCTGGAAAGTTCATTGGATGTCAAGGCCTGGTAAGGTTCTTCGCGTTGCTTCGAATTAAACCACATGCTCCACCGCTTGTGCGGGCCCCCGTCAATTCATTTGAGTTTTAACCTTGCGGCCGTACTCCCCAGGCGGTCAACTTAATGCGTTAGCTGCGCCACTAAAAGCTCAAGGCTTCCAACGGCTAGTTGACATCGTTTACGGCGTGGACTACCAGGGTATCTAATCCTGTTTGCTCCCCACGCTTTCGCACCTCAGTGTCAGTATTAGTCCAGGTGGTCGCCTTCGCCACTGGTGTTCCTTCCTATATCTACGCATTTCACCGCTACACAGGAAATTCCACCACCCTCTACCATACTCTAGTCAGTCAGTTTTGAATGCAGTTCCCAGGTTGAGCCCGGGGATTTCACATCCAACTTAACAAACCACCTACGCGCGCTTTACGCCCAGTAATTCCGATTAACGCTTGCACCCTCTGTATTACCGCGGCTGCTGGCACAGAGTTAGCCGGTGCTTATTCTGTCGGTAACGTCAAAATTGCAGAGTATTAATCTACAACCCTTCCTCCCAACTTAAAGTGCTTTACAATCCGAAGACCTTCTTCACACACGCGGCATGGCTGGATCAGGCTTTCGCCCATTGTCCAATATTCCCCACTGCTGCCTCCCGTAGGAGTCTGGACCGTGTCTCAGTTCCAGTGTGACTGATCATCCTCTCAGACCAGTTACGGATCGTCGCCTTGGTGAGCCATTACCCCACCAACTAGCTAATCCGACCTAGGCTCATCTGATAGCGCAAGGCCCGAAGGTCCCCTGCTTTCTCCCGTAGGACGTATGCGGTATTAGCGTCCGTTTCCGAACGTTATCCCCCACTACCAGGCAGATTCCTAGGCATTACTCACCCGTCCGCCGCTCTCAAGAGAAGCAAGCTTCTCTCTACCGCTCGACTTGCATGTGTTAGGCCTGCCGCCAGCGTTCAATCTGAGCCATGATCAAACTCTTCAGTTCAAACATCTTTGGGTTTTTAAGAAACCCTAAACTTGGCTCAGCAATCGTTGGTTACATCTTTGATTTCTCGCGGAGTAACTTGTGATGCTGATAATCTTGTTGACTATCAGTCTGACTCCACAAGCACCCACACGAATTGCTTGATTCAGTTGTTAAAGAGCGGTTGGTTAAGATCTTTCATCTCAACCGAGGCGCGCATTCTACAGCAGCCTCATTTGCTGTCAAGTGGTTATTTTCAGAAGTTTTCGAAGATTTCTTCAACAACTTCAACCACTTGCGCTTGCGATCTCTCGTAAGCGGGAGGCGAATTCTACAGCGTTACACGCTGCTGTCAACACCTCTTTTTCAACTTCCTTTTGGCTTCGATGAACTGAAGCAACTTGCTGCCGAAAACTGCGTAACTCATTGTTTACCAAGGAGTTTTCCGTTTCGACTGCGCCGGAAGTGGGGCGAATTATAGGCTTCCAGAATCTGCCGTCAACCTTCTTTTTCACATTTCTGTCATATAAGTCAAAAAAGCCCCAATAATGCAAAGGCCGGCCCCAAGGGGCCGGCCTTTTACCTACCGAGCCTTACAGGCTAGGGAAGGCGAATTGCGACGCTTCATGGCTGGCCCGTTGCGGCCAACGCTGGGTGATTGCCTTGCGACGGGTATAGAAACGCACCCCGTCCGGCCCATAGGCATGCAAGTCGCCAAACAGCGAACGCTTCCAGCCACCAAAGCTGTGATACGCAACCGGCACCGGCAGCGGCACGTTCACCCCCACCATGCCGACTTCAATCTCATCACAGAACAGGCGCGCCGCTTCACCGTCACGGGTGAAGATACAAGTACCGTTGCCGTATTCATGATCGTTGATCAGCTGCATCGCCGCTTCCAGGCTATCCACCCGCACTACGCACAGCACCGGCCCAAAGATCTCTTCTTTATAGATACGCATCTCAGGGGTGACGCGGTCAAACAAGCTGCCACCGAGGAAAAAACCTTGCTCATGCCCTGCAACACTCAAGCCACGGCCGTCAACGACCAGCTCAGCCCCCGCCGACACACCGTCCTCTATATAGCCACTGACTTTATCTCGCGCCTGCCCCGTCACCAACGGGCCCATATCCAGCCCGCAAGAAGTGCCCGCACCAATCTTCAACGCCTTGACCTGAGGCGCCAGCTTGGCGATCAACGCATCCGCTACCTGGTCGCCCACGCACACAGCCACCGAGATCGCCATGCAACGCTCACCGCAGGAACCATAAGCCGCGCCCATCAGGGCACTCACAGCGTTATCCAGGTCTGCATCCGGCATCAGCACCGCGTGATTCTTCGCCCCACCCAGCGCCTGCACGCGCTTGCCGCGTTTGGTCGCTTCGGAATAGATGTACTCGGCAATCGGCGTCGAACCTACAAAGCTCAAGGCTTTGACTTCCGGCGCTTCGATCAATGCGTCCACCGCGCCCTTGTCGCCATGCACCACGCTGAGCACGCCTTTGGGCAATCCGGCTTCCTGCAACAGCTGCGCGATCAACAGCGTCGAACTCGGGTCGCGCTCTGAAGGTTTAAGGATGAAACAGTTACCGCAGACAATCGCCAGCGGGTACATCCACAACGGCACCATCGCCGGGAAGTTGAACGGGGTGATACCCGCCACTACGCCCAACGGCTGGAAGTCCGACCACGCATCAATGTTCGGCCCTACGTTGCGGCTGTATTCACCCTTGAGAATCTCCGGCGCCGAGCACGCGTACTCCACGTTCTCGATCCCACGCTTGAGTTCACCCGCGGCGTCTTCCAGGGTCTTGCCATGTTCTTCGCTGATCAACTGCGAGATCCGTGCTTCGTTCTGCTCCAGCAGTTGCTTGAAACGAAACATCACTTGGGCACGCTTGGCCGGCGGCGTATTGCGCCAAGCCGGAAACGCCGCCTTGGCTGAGTCAATCGCCTGTTGAATGGTTTCACGACTGGCCAAAGGCACCTGGTGAATCACCTGCCCGGTAGACGGGTTATAGACGTCGGCACTACGACCGCTGTCGTTGACCAGTTCACCGTTGATCAAATGCTGGATAAGGCTCATGCAGGGCTCCTGAAAAATTGTTCTATATAGAAGGAGAAATCAGTCGATCTTGTTCAGCACTTCGCCGACCGCGTCAAACAGACGGTCCAGGTCCTGCGGCTTGCTGTTGAAGGTTGGCCCGAACTGCAGGGTGTCGCCGCCAAAACGCACATAGAAACCGGCCTTCCACAACGCCATGCCGGCCTCGAATGGACGCACGATGGCATCTCCATCACGTGGGGAAATCTGAATCGCACCGGCCAGGCCGTAGTTGCGAATGTCGATCACATTCTTGCTGCCCTTCAAACCGTGCAGCGCATTCTCAAAGTGCGGCGCGACTTCGGCTACGCTCTGCACCAGGTTTTCTTTCTGCAACAGGTCCAATGCCGCCAAGCCCGCCGCGCAAGCTACCGGGTGCGCCGAGTAGGTGTAGCCGTGGGGGAATTCCACTGCGTATTCCGGCGTCGCCTGGTTCATGAAGGTCTGGTAGATCTCGCTGCTGGCAATCACCGCGCCCATCGGAATCGCGCCGTTGGTGACTTGCTTGGCAATGCACATCAGGTCCGGGGTCACGCCGAAGCTGTCGGCACCGAACATCGAGCCGGTGCGGCCAAAGCCCGTGATCACTTCGTCGAACACCAACAGGATATTGTGCTGGTCGCAAATTTCGCGCAGACGCTTGAGATACCCCTGCGGTGGCACCAATACCCCAGCGGAACCGGCCATAGGCTCGACAAATACGGCCGCAATGTTCGACGCGTCATGCAGCTCGATCAGCTTGAGCAACTCATCGGCCAAGGCAATACCGCCCTGCTCCGGCATGCCCCGGGAGAAAGCGTTGCTGGCCAGCAAGGTGTGAGGCAGATGGTCAACATCCATCATCGCCTGGCCAAACAGCTTACGGTTACCGTTCACACCGCCCAGGCTGGTACCGGCAATGTTCACGCCGTGGTAACCACGGGCGCGACCAATCATCTTGGTCTTCGTGGCCTGACCTTTCAGGCGCCAGTAGGCCCGCACCATCTTCACCGCCGTATCGGCACATTCAGAGCCCGAATCGGTGAAGAACACATGATTCAGGTTGCCTGGGGTCAGCTCGGTGATTTTTTCCGCCAACTGGAAGGACAACGGATGACCGTACTGGAAGCCTGGAGAGTAGTCCAAGGTGCCCAATTGCTTGGCGACCGCTTCCTGGATTTCCTTGCGCGTATGCCCGGCGCCACAGGTCCAAAGGCCCGACAACGAATCATAGACCTTGCGCCCCTTGTCATCGGTCAACCAGCTACCTTCGGCGGCCACGATCAGGCGTGGATCGCGCTGGAAGTTGCGGTTGGCGGTGTAAGGCATCCAGTGCGCATCCAGCTTCAATTGGCTGGCCAGGGACGATGGGGCGTTTTCGGGCATGTTCATCAGCAAAACCTCGCAGGGCAAAAGGCAGCGTCGGGATTGAAAAAGCGTTGTTGCAGCTAAATTGCCACGGGGATAAAGTCGGTGAAATCCAACTCTTCTAACCTTCAGTCAGGACTTCACTAAACTATGAGCAGCCGTCGTCCCGACCCTTTGGCCCAAGTCAGTGACTTCGATATTCGCCTGCTGCGCATCTTTCGCAGCGTAGTGGAGTGCGGCGGCTTCTCGGCAGCGGAAACCGTTCTCGGCATCGGGCGCTCGGCCATCAGCCAGCAGATGAGCGACCTTGAGCAACGACTCGGGCTACGACTCTGCCAACGCGGCCGCGCCGGTTTTTCCCTGACGGAAGAAGGCCGCGAGGTCTATCAATCTGCCCTGCAACTGCTGAGTGCCCTGGAAAGTTTTCGCACCGAGGTCAACGGCCTGCACCAACATTTGCGCGGCGAGTTGATCATTGGCCTCACCGATAACCTTGTCACTCTGCCCCATATGCGCATCACCCACGCATTGGCGCAGTTGAAAGAACGCGGCCCGGACGTGCAGATCCAGATCCGCATGATCGCCCCCAATGAAGTGGAGCAAGGCGTACTCGACGGTCGCCTGCACGTCGGTGTGGTGCCCCAGGCCAGCGCACTGTCGGGCCTGGAATACCAGCCGTTGTACAGCGAACGTTCCTTGCTCTATTGCGCGGTCGGCCACCCGCTGTTTTACGCCGACAACAAGCAACTCGACGACGAGCGCGTCGACAGCCAGGACGCCATCGCCCCCACCTTCCGCTTACCCGCGGAAATCCAGGCCCATTACCAGGCGCTCAACTGCACCGCCAGTGCCTCAGACCGTGAAGGCATGGCGTTCCTGATTCTCACCGGGCGTTATATCGGCTACTTGCCCGATCACTACGCCAGCCTATGGGTACAACAAGGCCGACTGCGTGCGCTGAAACCGGCTACACGTTTTTACGATTTGAGCCTGGCATCGGTCACGCGCAAGGGCCGTCGCCCTCATTTGGTGCTGGAAAGTTTCCTGGAAAGCCTGGCCGCCACCCGCTGATTCGGGCGTCGCACAAAAAGCTGAGCACTTGGACAGCTTTTTGCAAGGACTCAAGGACCTTGAACCGTCCGCCTTGAGTTGACCCGCCATGCCCCCAGAATCCTCCAGCCCCAGCGACCTCATCTACGGCCTCAACGACCGGCCGAAACCACTGCCGGCTCTGCTCGCGGCGCTGCAACATGTGCTGGCGGCGTTCGTCGGCATTATCACGCCGCCTCTGATTATTGGCTCCACCCTCGGCCTCACCGCCCACTTGCCCTACCTGATCAGTATGGCGTTGATGGTTTCCGGCGTAGGCACCTTCATCCAGGCACGCAGGCCGTTTGGTATCGGTGCCGGCATGATCTGCCTGCAAGGCACCAGCTTTGCGTTTCTCGGCGCGGTGTTGTCTGCAGGCTTTCTGGTGAAACAACGCGGCGGCAGCCCGGAAGACATTCTGGCGATGATTTTCGGCGTGTGCTTCTTCGGCGCGGCGGTACAGATTGTATTGAGCCGCTTTATCGGCCAGCTGCGCCGCGTGATCACACCGCTGGTGACCGGCATTGTGATTACGCTGATCGGCATCAGCCTGATCAAAGTGGGTATCACCGACCTCGGCGGCGGTTTCAATGCACCGGACTTCGGCGCCCCCGCCAACTTGGCGCTGGGCCTGTTCGTGGTTTTGACGATCATCCTGCTCAACCGCTCGAACACTCCCTGGGTGCGCCTGTCGGCCATCATCATCGGCCTGGCCCTGGGCAGCCTCGCGGCGTGGTTCAGCGGTAAACTTGTTCCCCAGGCTTTGCCTGACCTGCCATTGGTCAGCCTGCCTACACCATTCCGCTTTGGTTTCAACTTCGACTGGAGCGCCTTCCTGCCGATTGCGCTGATTTATCTGATCAGCAGCATCGAAACCGTCGGCGATCTCACCGCCAATTGCATGATTGCCCGCCAGCCCATCAGCGGCCCTTCTTATATCAGCCGGCTCAAGGGCGGCGTCCTCGGCGATGGGGTGAGTTGCATGATCGCCGCAACCTTCAGCGCCTTCCCCAACACCACGTTTGCGCAGAACAATGGCGTGATCCAACTCACCGGCGTGGCCAGTCGCTACGTCGGTTTGTACATCGGTGTGTTGTTGTTCTGTCTGGGCCTGTTTCCGCTGATCGGCGCCGTGCTGCAGCAAATCCCCAAGCCAGTGCTGGGCGGCGCGACCCTGGTGATGTTCGGCAGTGTGGCCGCAGCCGGCGTGCGCATTCTCGCCCAGGCACCGCTGGATCGACGCAGCATGCTGATTATCGCCACCTCGTTCGGTGTTGGCCTGGGTATCGCCGCGCAACCTAACCTGCTGCACCTGATGCCGACACTGGTGCAGAACCTGTTCGACTCCGCCATCACCAGCGGCGGTATCACCGCCATCCTCCTGTGCCTGTTACTGCCGGAGGCCAAGGCAAGTACCACCGCCGCAAACCACACCCCGGAACGCGACAGCCTGGAACCGCTTTGACGGTTTTATTGCATCAGGACTTGTCTGAGGCTTGAGGGTGGGTTATCTGTGCACACGTCGTCTCTATCGATCAGCACGGAAACCTCCATGAGCCTCGAAGTTCCTGCCCACAGCAACCACGGCGGTAAACCCGCCAGCCGCATTCGGCAAAAGAATGAACAAGCGATTCTCCAGGCTGCTGAAGATGAATTCGCGCGCCATGGCTACAAAGGCACCAGCATGAACACCATCGCTGCCAGCGCCGGGCTGCCCAAGGCCAACTTGCACTATTACTTCACCAACAAGCTGGGCCTGTACATCGCAGTGCTGAGCAACATCCTCGAACTCTGGGACAGCACCTTCAACGCGCTGACCGCCGAGGATGACCCAGCCGTGGCGCTCGCTCGTTACATCCGCACCAAGATGGAATTCTCGCGCCGCCAACCCCAAGCCTCGCGGATCTTCGCCATGGAGATCATCAGCGGTGGCGAATGCCTCACGGAATATTTCGGCCAGGACTATCGGGCCTGGTTCAGTGGCCGTGCCGCAGTGTTCCAGGCGTGGATCGACGCCGGCAAAATGGACCCCGTCGACCCCGTGCATCTGATCTTCCTGCTGTGGGGCAGCACCCAGCACTACGCTGACTTCGCCACCCAGATCTGCCGCGTCACCGGTCGCACCAAGCTGACCAAGCAGGACATGCAAGATGCCGGCACCAACCTGATCCATATCATTCTCAAAGGCTGCGGCATCAAGCCAGCCCTATAAACGAAGCGATTTATGTCTTTTACGCTCACCGGTTTTTGCGAGTTTCGTGAAGAAATACGCAAGAGCCGCTTTATCACCTTGGCGGCGCCGATTACCAGCCCGCAGGACGCCCAAGCGTTTTTCGAGCAACACAGCGACCTGAACGCCACGCACAACTGCTGGGCCTGGAAGCTGGGCGATCAATACCGCAGCAGCGATGACGGCGAACCCGGTGGCACCGCCGGGCGCCCGATCCTTGCGGCCATCGAGGCCCAGGGCTTTGATCAGGTGGCCGTATTGGTGATCCGCTGGTACGGCGGCATTCAACTGGGCACTGGTGGCTTGGCCCGTGCCTATGGCGGCGGGGCCAATAAATGCCTGCAAAATGCCGAGCGCATCGAGCTGATCAGCCGCATACCTCTGAGCTGCGCCTGTGGCTTCTCCGAGCTGAACCTGGTGAAGCTGCGCGTCGCTGAACTCGGCGGGATTGTGGTGGAAGAAACCTTCACCGCCAACGGTGTAGAGCTGCAACTCGCCCTGGGGGAGGCGCACATCGACACCCTGCAAACCCAGCTCGCCGACCTGAGCCGTGGGCGCATCCTGCTCGAACGCTGAAACTGCTACTGTTATGCGCTGAACTCCCTGAACCGCGATTTCAAAGGAAGCCTTTCATGTCTACGCCAAAAACCGCACTGATCATCGGCGCCTCGCGCGGGCTGGGCCTTGGCCTGGTCAAGCAACTGCTCCAGGACGGCTGGGACGTGACCGCCACCGTGCGCGATCCGAACAAGGCTGATGCCCTGAAAGCCGTGGGGCCGGTGCAGATCGAGAAGTTGGATATGGACGACCAGCAAGCCGTGATCGCCCTGGCCCAACGCCTGAAAGACCGCACCTTCGACCTGCTGTTCGTCAACGCCGGCGTCAAGGGCCCGGCCAACCAGGAGCCCGGCCACGCGACCCTGGCGGAAGTCGGCCAGTTGTTCTTCACCAACGCCGTGGCGCCAATCAACCTGGCCCAGCGCTTTGTCGGGCAGATCCGCAAAGACACCGGCGTGCTGGCCTTCATGAGTTCGGTACTGGGCAGCGTGACCATTCCCGACGGCTCGGACCTGGCGCTGTACAAGGCCAGCAAGGCCGCCCTCAATTCGATGACCAATAGCTTTATCACGCAACTGGGCGAGCCCAAGCCGACGGTGCTGTCGCTGCATCCAGGTTGGGTGAAGACCGACATGGGCGGCGAAAATGCCCACATCGACGTCGAGACCAGCGTGCGCGGCCTGGTGGACCAGGTAAATGCCTACACCGGCAAAGGCGGCCATCACTTCGTCGACTACAAGGGCGACACCATCACCTGGTAACCACCCTCAACTGTAGGAGCGAGCTTGCTCGCGAAGAACGCCCAAGCACTGCGTTAAACCAGACTGCCCGCGTCATCATTGATGATTTTCGCGAGCAAGCTCGCTCCCACAGAGGTAAACTGCCCACCTCGCCCTCCCCGGCGACCCTGGATCAGCAGACAGGGCAACACTGAGCTGGCAAACCTGAACCCATCATTCAGAGGAGCCGGCCAATGCCTGCGACCCGTATCTGGTTAAAAAACCCCCTCGCGATTTTCACTGCCAATGGCCTCGATGCCCGTGGCGGCCTGGTGCTGCAAGACGGTGTCATCACCGAAGTGCTGGCCCAAGGGCAAGCGCCTGCACAACCCTGCGCACAAGTGTTCGATGCCCGCGAGCATGTGGTGCTGCCTGGACTGATCAATACCCACCACCACTTCTATCAAACCCTGACCCGCGCCTGGGGCCCAGTGGTCAACCAGCCGCTGTTTCCCTGGCTGAAAACCCTGTACCCGGTATGGGCGCGGCTCACCCCGGAAAAACTCGCCCTGGCCAGCAAAGTCGCCCTGGCCGAATTGCTGCTCTCGGGCTGCACCACGGCGGCCGATCACCACTACCTGTTCCCCGATGGTTTGGAAAACGCCATTGATGTGCAGGTAGGCAGCGTGCGTGAACTGGGGATGCGCGCCATGCTCACCCGCGGTTCCATGAGCCTGGGCGAAGCCGATGGCGGCCTGCCGCCGCAGCAAACGGTGCAGCAAGGCCAGGTGATTCTCGAAGACAGCCAGCGCCTGATCCGCGAATATCACCAGCGCGGTGACGGTGCGCAGATCCAGATCGCCCTGGCGCCGTGCTCGCCGTTTTCCGTCACCCCCGAAATCATGCAAGCCAGCGCCGAGCTGGCCAACCAGCTGGACGTGCGCCTGCACACCCATTTGGCGGAAACTCTGGATGAGGAAGATTTCTGCCTGCAACGCTTCGGGCTGCGTACCGTTGATTACCTCGACAGCGTCGGCTGGCTCGGCCCGCGCACCTGGCTGGCCCACGGCATTCACTTCAACCCGGACGAAATCGAGCGCCTGGGCGCAGCCGGCACCGGCATCTGCCATTGCCCAAGCTCGAATATGCGCCTGGCCTCCGGCATCTGCCCCACCCTGGACCTGCTTGCCGCCGGCGCCCCGATCGGCTTGGGCGTGGACGGCTCGGCCTCCAACGACGCTTCGAACATGATCCTTGAAGCCCGCCAGGCCCTGTACATCCAGCGCCTGCGCTACGGCGCGGAAAAGATCACCCCCGAAAGCGTATTGGGCTGGGCCACCAAGGGCTCGGCGCAGTTGCTGGGGCGCACAGACATTGGCGAGTTGGCCGTCGGCAAGCAGGCGGACCTGGCACTGTTCAAGCTCGATGAGCTGCGCTTCTCCGGCAGCCATGACCCCATTTCCGCACTGCTGCTGTGCGGTGCGGACCGTGCAGACCGGGTGATGATCGCGGGTCAATGGCGGGTGATCGATGGTCAAGTCGAAGGCCTGGACCTCAAGGGCTTGATCGCCGATCACAGCCAGGCCGCGCGGCAGTTGATCGCGGGCACCTAAGCCAGGCACCAATCAAAATGTGGGAGCGGGCTTCTGTGGCGAGGGAGCTTGCTCCCGCTGGGGTGCGTAGCGCCCCCAAAAACCGGCTCCCACATTGGGTCTGCGGCGCCTTTCAAATCGGGTTACAGCCCCAACAGCGACAGCATGATAAAGGTCGCAAACAACACAAAATGCGTCATCCCTTCTATCGCATTGGTTTCACCATCGTTGAGGTTGATCGCGCTGACGATCAGCGTGATAAACACCATCACCGTTTGCACCGGCGTCATCGCCATCTGGAACGGCTGCCCGGTGTAGAGCGCCATGGCTTCCATCACCGGCACCGTCAGGATCACCGTGGACAACGAAGCCCCCAGCGCGATGTTGACCACCGATTGCATGCGGTTGGCCAACGCGGCGCGCAATGCCGTGAGGATTTCCGGAGCGGCCGAGATAGCCGCCACCACAATCGCGGTAATCACTGGTGGTGCGCCTGTGCCTTCCAGGCCCAGGTCGAGGGTCTTGGACATCACCTCGGCCAGCGCGCCAATCACGATCACCCCAAACACCAGGGTCGCAATGGAAAACGTCAGGCTGACAGACGGCGCGTGCTCGTCTTCCGGCTGTTTCTTACGGCGTTTCTCCGGGTAGCTGTAGCTGAAGAAATAACTGTGCGGCCCCACCTGCATGCGCAGGAACAAGGTGTAAAGCACCACCATCGCGCCAATGGTGAAAGCCGAGTAAATTTTCCAGTCCGCTTCGGGGATAAATTCCGGTACCACCATCGACACCCCCATGGCGGTAAGAATCATCACACTGTAGGTGCGCGCCGAGTCATCGTTGTAGGACTGTTCGCCATGCTTGATGCCGCCCATCAGCGCGGCCAGGCCGAGGATACCGTTGATATCGAGCATCACCGCTGAGTAGATGGTGTCGCGCACCAGGGTGGGCGATGGCTCGTTACTCATCATGATCGCCAGGATCACCACTTCCACCAATACCGCGGCGAGGGTCAGGATCATGGTGCCGTAGGGGTCGCCGACTTTTTCCGCCAACTGTTCGGCGTGATGGGCCACGCGCATCGACGCCATCACGATAAACGCGATCAGCGCAAAGCCGGCCAGCAACGCAACCAGTTGGCCGCTGTGGAGCATCCAGTGCTCCAGCGGGTAGGCGGCGATGGCGGCAATCAGCGCCAGCAGCATGAATTTTTCTTGCTTGAGGGATGTGAGCATTCCGGGCCTTTTCGTACAGCGAATCAGTCATTGATGGGGTACAGACTGCGCCGAGCCGCTAACGTTTCGTTACACCTTAGTTCAGGCCGCCCTTGCGTGAGTGACGGAAATACTCTCCTGCTGGTCAGGTTTTGCCGATTATTTCAGCCATGGCCTGTAGAATGCCGCCATTGCACCTGATGAGATTTTAAAAATGTACGATTGGCTCAACGCCCTGCCCAAGGCTGAATTGCACCTGCACCTGGAAGGCTCGCTGGAGCCTGAGTTGCTGTTCGCCCTGGCCGCGCGCAACAAGATTGCGCTGCCATGGAACGACGTCGAAACCCTGCGCAAAGCCTACGCCTTCAACAACCTGCAAGAGTTTCTCGACCTGTATTACAAGGGCGCCGATGTGCTGCGCACGTCCCAGGACTTCTACGACCTGACCTGGGCTTACCTGCTGCGCTGCAAAGCCCAGAACGTGATCCACACCGAACCCTTCTTCGACCCGCAAACCCACACCGACCGTGGCGTGCCGTTCGAAGTGGTGCTCAACGGCATCGCCGCTGCGCTTAAAGACGGCGAGCAGCAACTGGGCATCACCAGCGGTTTGATCCTCAGCTTCCTGCGCCACCTGAGCGAAGACGAAGCGCAGAAAACCCTCGACCAGGCGCTGCCGTTCCGTGACGCGTTCGTGGCCGTCGGCCTGGACAGCTCGGAAATGGGCCACCCACCGAGCAAGTTTCAGCGCGTGTTCGACCGTGCCCGTCACGAAGGCTTCCTGACCGTGGCCCACGCCGGTGAAGAAGGCCCGCCCGAGTACATCTGGGAAGCCATCGACCTGCTGAAAATCCAGCGCATCGACCACGGCGTGCGAGCCATTGAAGATGAACGCCTGATGCAGCGCATCATCGACGAACAGATCCCGCTGACGGTATGCCCGCTGTCCAACACCAAGCTCTGCGTGTTCGACGACATGGCCCAGCACAACATCCTCGACATGCTCGAGCGTGGTGTAAAAGTCACCGTGAACTCGGACGACCCTGCCTACTTCGGCGGTTATGTCACCGAGAACTTCCACGCGCTGCACACCTCCCTGGGCATGACCCAGGACCAGGCCAAACGCCTGGCGCAGAACAGCCTGGATGCGCGGCTCGTGAAACCGTAACTGAATAGACTTGGACTCAACCTGTGGGAGCTGGCTTGCCTGCGATAGCGGTGTATCAGCCAGCCTCTTATTGCCTGACCTACCGCTATCGCGGGCAAGCCCGGCTCCCACATGGCCCCATCAGCTTCAAGCCTGGGTGAGTTCTTCCAGGGTCTTGCCCTTGGTCTCCATCCCGAACAGCCACACCACCAGCGCCGCCACCGCAAAGCACAGCGCGCCCAAGGCAAATACACCGCCCTGCCCGGTTATCGGGAACACCAACCCGGTCACCAACGGCCCCAGCAACGAACCAACCCGCCCAATCGCCGACGCAAACCCCGAGCCGGTTGCACGTGCCGAGGTGGGATACAACTCCGGCGTGTAGGTGTACAGCACCGCCCACATGCCAAACAGGAAGAACTGCATCAACAACCCCGAGGTGATCAGCAGGCCCACGTTGCCGCCAAACACTGCGCTCTGCCCATACAGAAACGCCATCACCCCGCCGCCCAGCAGGGTCACCACGCACACAGGCTTGCGTCCCCAGCGCTCCACCAACCACGCGGCCATCAAAAAACCTGGGATTCCGCCCAGGGAAATGATCACCGTGTAATACACCGACTGAGTCACGGCAAAACCCGATTGCTGCAACAACGCACTCAACCACGACGTCAGCCCGTAGAACCCAAGCAGGGCGAAGAACCACACACTCCAGATCATCATCGTGCGTTGGCGGTACTGCGCCGACCACAGCTGCTGGAACGCGGAGAAAAACGTCCCCGGCGCACTCTCGATCCGTGGCAGGGCAATCGGCTCCGGCAAGTCGGCGCCGCCCAGGGAATCGCGCACCTTCTGCTCGATGCCAAGCAAGACCTTGTCCGCCGCCTCATGGCGCCCAGCCTGTTCCAGCCAACGCGGCGACTCCGGGATAAAGAAACGGATGGCCAGCACGAACACCGCCGGTACCGCCAGCACCAGGAAGATGTCGCGCCAGCCAATCACCGGCAACAAGAAGTAAGACAATACGCCCGCAGCCACAAAGCCCAACGGCCAGAAACCATCCATCAAGGCGATATAGCGCCCGCGTCTTTTGGCGGGGATCAGCTCCGACAGCATCGACTGGGCAATGGGAAACTCCATGCCCATGCCAATGCCCAGCAGGATCCGAAACAACGTCAGCGTCTCCACCGTCTGGGCCGTGGAACACAAGTAGCTCGCCAACCCCCAGAGGACGATGCTCCACTGAAACACCGGTTTGCGACCGAATCGATCAGCAAGCATCCCGGACAGCGAAGCGCCCACCACCATGCCGAAAAAACTCGAACTGGCCAGCAACCCGGCCTGGGCCGTGCTCAGGCCAAACTCGGTTTTGATCGAGCCCAACAGGAAGGTCATCATCGCCAGGTCCATGGAGTCAAAGAAAAACGCCAGGGCGATGATGATGAAAATGATTCGGTGGTAACCGCTGATGGGCAACCGTTCCAGGCGTTCCGCCGCGCTATAACCCTGCCTACCCATGCCACACCCCTCGTATGAAAAATCCCCCTTGCGAGTGTGCGGCATCGTTTGCGCCGGCTATTGCTGGATGCGACCTGACGACAGCTGAGAACGACGCCAGCGCCTGTAGGAGCGAGCTCGCTCGCGAAGATCGTCAACGATAACGCGGGGTTTCTGGATAAAACGCGGCGCACTCGAGTTTTTCGCGAGCAAGCTCGCTCCTACAGTTTGGCGATGCGGGCTATGTGCTCAAGTCCCACATCAGTAACAGACAAGGCCCGTGACTCGTTGATCACGCTGATCCAGTTCGCCTGCAGAAACAGTTGCATCAAGCCCGCCCCCAACGCACCGCCCAGGTGGGGTTGTTGCTGGCTCCAGTCGAAACAGTCGCAGGCCAGCGGCGATGCCAATGCCTGGGTAAAAATGCCCAACTGCGCCAACGCCTGCACGCCATTGGGCGTCACCTCTGTACGCGGCTCATGGCGCTCGATCCACCCGGCCTCAAGCATCCGTTGATACAACTGCGCCGCCAGCTCGCCGCCGAGGTGGCCATGGCACCAGCGGGCACGGCGCAGCAATGGCGGTGCGCGCAGCGCCGCTGGCAAAACATCAGGTGTGCTGCGGGCCGCGCTGGCCATAGTGGTGCTGGCCAGCGCTTCAATGGCGGCACTGACATCGGCCGCCGCTACACGAAACAGGCGCTGGCCCCGCCGCGCCTCGATCCGCAACAGGCCGCTGCCGGACAGCCGCGCCAAATGTGCATTGGCTGACGCCGGCGACAGCCCGGCCAGCGTCGCCAGCTCTTCGGAAGTCTTCGCCGAACCGTCCATCAAGGCCCAGAGCATGGCCGTGCGTTTAGGCTCGGCGAGCAAGCTGGCGATCTGACTGATGCAAGGTGCTGCTCCCATGTATTCACTCCCTGTTAAACCATTTTTCTGCTGCGGTTGACGCCCAAGTATAGGTGCGCAGGCAGTAGGTTCCCCGGTGTCTGACGGTGCAAATCAGGACAAGATATGAGTGAAACTTCCGAGCGTGGCGCAGGCTATTGACGAGAAGCCATTCGTCCCGGTCGCTGGGCCGTCAATGTCGCACAACGGGACACGAGCATGTCCCGCAGCAGATTGATGGGTTTACTCAATTGCGCACGGTGGGCGCACAGCAGGTTGAGCGGGGTGCGCTCACCCTGCAGTTCCGGCAGGATCAGACGCAAGCGCCCGGCCAGCACATCGGTGCTCACATCCAGCCAGGACTTGTAGGCGATGCCCATGCCCGCCACCGCCCAGCGGCGCACCACATCGGCGTCATCGCTGAAGCGATCGCCGCTGACCGTCAGGCCCACATGGCGCTTGCCATCGTAAAAACCCCAGTGGTCGTGGACGCGGCTGCCGAGCATGTACAGCAGGCAATTGTGCTGGGCCAATTGCTCCAGATGGCGCGGCTCGCCATGCCGGGCGAGGTAACTGGGGGCGGCGCAGAGTACGCGAATATTGTCCGGAGCAATGGGCAGCGCAATCAGGCTGGAGTCTTCGGGTTCGCCGTAACGCAGGGCAATGTCCACGGGCTGGCGGAACAGGTCGGCGATGCGATCACCGAGCAACAGGCGCACGTTCAGTTGCGGATGCTCCTGCTGGAACGCATCCAGCCACGGCAACAGTTGGTTGCGGCCGAAATCCGAGGGTGCCGACAATTGCAGCACACCACTGACATGATCCTGGCCACTGGCCAATAGGCGCCGCCCTTCATCCAGCGCGCTCAGTGACGCCCGCGCGTACGCAAGGAAGCCCTCGCCTTCGGCTGTCAGGCGCAGGCTGCGGGTGGAGCGCGCCAGCAAGCGCGTACCCAGTTGCTGTTCGATACGCTTGAGCGCGGCACTGGCCACCGCCGGTGACAGGTCCATGACCCGCGCCGCAGCCGACAGGCTACCCAAGTCGGCGGCCCGCACAAACAACTGCAAATCATCAAAACGCAGCATGCATTTCCGTTCATTATCAATATTTGGTTGAAACAGCCTGCTGTTTTAGCCGCTTTTATCGGCGTGGGAAATAGCCAATCATCTGCCCATCCCGTTAGCCCGTGCCCGGAGTCGACTATGTCCACCGCTTTTAATGTCATCGCCACGCTGATCGCCAAACCCGGCCAGCACGCCACCCTGGAAACCCTGCTGCGCGGCCTGCTGGAACCGACCCGCCTGGAAGCCGGTTGCGAGCAGTACGACCTGCACCAGGACCTGCAGCACCCCGAGACTTTCTACATGCTCGAGCGCTGGAGCGACGACGCTGCACTGGCCGACCACGACCAGAGCGCGCATATCCAGAGCTTTCGCGCCAAGGCCGCCGATGTGATCGAACACTTCGAACTCAAGCGCCTGAAATTTCTCGCCTGATCCCGCCTTTTTGTAGGAGCGAGCTTGTTCGCGAAAACCCAAGGACGGCGCGCGAAACCAGAAACACCGCGTCATCGTTAACGATCTTCGCGAGCAAGCTCGCTCCTACCTTGACCGTATTCACTTGGAGTCATCATGAAAGCCATTGCCTACTACGCCTCACTGCCGATCAACGATCCAGAATCCCTGCAAGACATCGAACTACCAGCCCCCGTGGCCGGCCCCCGTGACCTGTTGGTGGAAGTCAAAGCCATCTCGGTCAACCCGGTGGACACCAAGGTGCGCCAGAACGTCGCCCCGGAAAATGGCGCCGCCAAGGTGCTGGGTTGGGACGTGGCGGGTGTGGTCAAGGCGGTCGGCAGTGACGTGACGTTGTTCAAGGCCGGCGACAAGGTGTACTACGCCGGTTCCCTGGTACGCCCAGGCGGCAACAGCGAATTGCACACAGTTGATGAGCGCATCGTCGGCCATATGCCCCAAAGCCTGGGGTTTGCCGAAGCGGCCGCATTGCCATTGACCGCTATCACTGCGTGGGAGCTGTTGTTCGAACGTTTGCAGGTCGCTGAAGGCAAAGACGATCAAGGCCAGAGTCTGCTGATCGTCGGCGCTGCCGGTGGTGTGGGGTCGATCCTGACTCAGTTGGCCAACCAGCTCACCGCGTTGAAGGTCATCGGCACCGCCTCGCGCCCCGAGACTCACGCATGGGCCAAGGCCCTGGGAGCACACGTGGTGATCGACCACAGCCAGCCGCTGAGCGAAGTGTTGAAACAGGCCGGGCACGGGCAAGTGACCCACGTCGCCAGCCTGACCCAGACCGAGCAACACTTGGACCAACTGGTCGAAGCACTGCAACCCCAAGGCAAGCTGGCGTTGATCGACGATCCCAAGGCCCTCGATGTGAGCAAGCTCAAGCGCAAGAGCCTGTCGCTGCACTGGGAGTTCATGTACACCCGTTCGATGTTCGAAACGCCAGACATGATCGAGCAGCACAACCTGCTCAATCGCGTAGCCGAACTGATCGACGCCGGCACCCTGAAAACCACGGTGGGCGAGCACTTCGGCGTGATCAATGCGGCGAACCTGCGCCGCGCCCACGCTCTACTGGAAAGCGGCAAGGCCAAGGGCAAGATCGTGCTGGAAGGGTTCTGAAAAAACGGCTGTCAGTGTCGTCTGTTATCCACGTAGGTAACGGACGACACCATTAGTCCGAGAGTTGATCCTTGTCATATTTATGCGCCCGTTCAGGTTTATATTGGCCGCCTTTGCCACGATTCTTTTACGTGAGGAAGTCAGCAATGAAAATCCTGATAAAAGCGTTAGCAAAATCCCCAGGCAGCCAATGGCAAGTTCGTCTCGACGGCGAGGCCATCACCTTTCGCAGTGAAGCCGAGGCCCGCGCCTTCGCCGACACGCTGCAGGCCCGGATCCAGGCGCCCCATCGCTTCCCTCTCAACCAGCAACGTTCCGCTGGCTAAACCGAACTTCAGACCTGCGCCTGTACGGCCCTTGCCCGTTGCAGGCGCTGGGTCGCCATGGCAATGGTCACCGCCAGCACCCCGCAGAGGCTGATGACCATGGCCATCGGCATCGCCGTGCCGTCGTGCAACACACCGACCAACGACGCCGCCCCTGCAGCCACACCGAACTGAATGCAACCGAGCAACGCCGATGCGCTGCCGGCCCGAGCCCCCTGCCCGCTCATGGCACAGGCCGAGGTATTCGGCAAAATGCAGCCCAGACTGGCGATACAGATAAACAGCGGCACCAATAACGGCCATAGTGCCTCAGTGCGCAACGCGGCAATTCCCAACAGCGTCAACGCCGCCGCCACGTACACCCACACGGTACGCGACAACAAAAACGCCGGGCCGCGCTTGGCGAGCAATCTTGCGTTCAGTTGCGCCACCAGGATAAAGCCCGCGGCGTTGGAGCCAAACAACCAGCCGTAATGCTCGGCCGGTACGCCATAGAGCTTGATAAACACGAAGGGGGAACCGGCGATGTAGGCAAACATCCCGGCAATCGAGATGCCGCCGGTCAAGGCATAGCCAAGGTACACCCGGTCTGACAGTAGCGAGCCGTAGCGGCGCAACGAGCCCGACAACGGCTGGCGCGGCTGATTGGCCGGGAAGGTTTCCGGCAACCCGACCGCCACGGCGATGGCCGCCATCACGCTGAACAACGACAACGCCAGGAAAATCGACTGCCAGCCCCACACGCCGACCATCAGGCCACCGGCCAACGGCGCCAGGATCGGGGCCAGGCCGGTCACCAGCATCAGTTGCGAATACACCTTGGCCGAACCCACGGCATCGCATTTGTCACTGACCACCGCCCGGGAAATCACCATGCCCGCACACCCGCCAAGGGCCTGCACGAAGCGTGCACCGATCAGCCATTCCAGGGACGGCGCATACGCACAAGCGAAAGACGCGAGGGTAAACAGGGTGACGCCGCTGAGCAGCGGCACGCGCCGGCCAAAGCGGTCGGCCAGCGGCCCGTAGATCAATTGGCCAATAGCCAGGCCCGCGAAATACACCGCCAGGGTCAGCTGGATATGTTTTTCGTCAGTGGCGAAGGCTGAGGCCATTGCCGGAAAGCCCGGCAGGTAAAAGTCGATCGCCAACGGCGCGAAGGCGCTCAAGGCGCCCAGAATCAGGATTATGCGAAGGTTCATCAGACACCCAAGTGAGTCGGCAGCTCAACAGTCTAGCCGCGCTTGGGTGCCATGAACATTACGTTAGGTGGCTAACGATCAGAAAATCACGCCAACTTGACGCTGTAGCCTTCCTCGGCAATCAGGTCGATCACTTGGTCAGAGGACAGACTGCTTGCCACCCGCACTTCTTTAGCCTTCAAGTCGACCTCCACACTTGCTGCCGAATCCTTGCTCTGTACCGCCTGGGTCACCGCTTTAACGCAATGGCCGCAGGTCATTCCTTCAACGCTGAATATTTGCATGACATGACTCCTTTGATGAGGTTGAGCCCAGTGTCGAGCTTGCCATGATGGCAAGGTCAAGTTCTCAGTATTTCTGCCGGGCTGGTATTCGGCGGCGGCGTCGTCCAAGCTTCAACCTCCCTAGCTGTGAACCATGGAGCATTCGCCATGCGCTGGTCGTTTTTTGCCCTTGCCGGCCTGATGAGCTTGCCTGCCGCTGCGCCCCAGGCCCTGGCAGCTGAAGATTATGCGGTGCTGATTATTTCCCGCGAACGCCTGGAAGTGCCGACCCACTGCGAGATCGGCCTGTATATCCAGGACCAACTGGCCGGGCGTCTGTTCCAGGAACAGGCCACCTCCTTCAACCTTCCGCCCGGCGATGTGTCGCTGCGCCTGAAAGTGTTGCCGAGTCAGGCCCCCGGCTGTCTGCCAGGCATGCTCGCGCCTCCCGCGCAGAACATCACCTTGAAAGCCGGGGATGTACGCAAATTACGCATTGCACTGGGCCCGGACGGCATGTACCTCAAAGCGGCGAAACTGGAATACTGAGTAACCCCACGATCGTTCCCACGCTCTGCGTGAGAACGCCTCATCGGACGCGCTGCGTCCAGGGTACAAGGCACTGCTTCAACGCCAGGGTGACGCGGAGCGTCACGGGCTGCATTCCCACGCAGAGCGTGGGAACGATCGGCGCAGAGCGTGGGAACGATCGGGCTTGACCTTCCCTACAGGTTAAGGTTGATCCTAGTGGCAACTTCTTCTGGAGGACTGCCCCATGAATGGATCCACCACCTTTGACCTGCCCATCGGCGGCATGACCTGTGCCAGCTGTGCCGGGCGGGTCGAACGCGCGCTGGGCAAAGTGCCTGGCGTGCAACGTGTCAGCGTCAACCTGGCCAATGAGCGCGCGCACATCGAAGTACAGGGCCAGATGGACCCCAGCGTGTTGATCGCCGCCGTCGACAAAGCCGGCTACACCGCCAGCCTGCCCCAAAGCGAAACCGCTACCGACGCCGATCAGGCCCGGCGCCTGCGCCGCGAGCGCTGGTCGCTGGTGGCGGGCATTCTGCTGGCGCTGCCCTTGGTGCTGCCGATGCTGGTAGAACCCTTCGGCCTGCACTGGATGCTCCCCGCCTGGATACAGTTTGCCCTGGCCACGCCGGTGCAATTCATCCTGGGTGCGCGCTTCTATGTCGCCGCGTGGAAAGCCGTGCGCGCCGGCGCCGGCAATATGGACCTGCTGGTGGCGATCGGTACCAGTGCCGGCTACGGCTTGAGTATCTATGAATGGCTCACCGCCGCCCCAGGCGTGACGCCGCACCTGTACTTCGAAGCCTCGGCGGTGGTGATCGCCCTGGTGCTGCTGGGCAAATACTTGGAAAGCCGCGCCAAGCGCCAGACCGCCAGCGCCATCCGCGCCCTTGAAGCCTTGCGTCCGGAACGTGCGATTCGCGTGCAGGACGGCCGTGAAGAAGACGTCGCCATCAGTGCGTTGAAGCACGGCGACCTGGTGCTGGTCAAACCCGGCGAACGCTTCCCGGTGGACGGTGAGGTGGTGGAAGGCCAGAGCCATGCCGATGAAGCCCTGATCAGCGGCGAAAGCCTGCCGGTGCCCAAACAACCCGGCGACGCGGTCACCGGTGGCGCCATCAACGGTGAAGGCCGCCTGCTGGTGCGCACCCTGGCCCTGGGCGCGGAAAGCGTGCTGGCGCGCATCATCCGCCTGGTCGAAGACGCCCAGGCCGCCAAGGCACCGATTCAGAAACTGGTGGATAAAGTCAGCCAGGTGTTCGTGCCGGCCGTGCTGGTATTGGCGCTGATTACCGTAGTGGGCTGGTGGCTGTATGGCGCATCCCTGGAAACCGCCATCATCAATGCGGTGGCCGTATTGGTGATCGCCTGCCCTTGTGCCCTGGGCCTGGCCACACCGACCGCGATCATGGCCGGCACTGGCGTCGCCGCACGCCACGGCATCCTGATCAAGGACGCCGAAGCCCTGGAGCGCGCCCATGCCGTGAGCGCCGTAGTGTTCGACAAGACCGGCACCCTCACCTCCGGCGCGCCCAACATTGCGCATTTGGCGGCCGTGGATGGCGATGAAGCCCTGTTATTGCAACAGGCCGGCGCCCTGCAGCGCGGCAGTGAGCACCCACTGGCCAAGGCCGTGCTGGATGCTTGTCGCGACAGAGGCTTGGACGTGGCCGATGTGAGCGCCAGCCAATCCCTGACCGGGCGCGGCATTGCCGGTACGCTCGACGGTCGGCCATTGGCGCTGGGTAATCGCCGCTTGCTGGAAGAGACCGGCCTGGACGCAGGCGATTTAGGCCCGCGAGCCAAGAAATGGGAAGCCGAAGGCCGCACCTTGTCCTGGCTGATCGAACAAGGCGCGCAACCCCGTGTGCTGGGGCTGTTTGCCTTTGGCGACACGCTCAAGCCCGGCGCGTTGCAAGCCGTGCAACAACTCAAGGCGCAGCACATCAGCAGCCACCTGATCACCGGCGATAACCACGGCAGTGCACGGGTGGTGGCCGAGGCCTTGGGCATCGACGATGTGCATGCCGAAGTACTGCCCGCCTATAAAGCCGCTGCCGTGGCCGAGCTGAAAAAAACCGGCGTGGTGGCCATGGTCGGCGACGGTATCAACGATGCACCAGCCCTGGCCGCTGCCGATATCGGCATCGCCATGGGCGGCGGCACCGACGTGGCCATGCACGCCGCCGGTATCACCTTGATGCGTGGCGACCCGCGCCTAGTGCCGGCCGCCCTGGAGATCAGCCGCAAGACCTACGCGAAAATTCGACAGAATCTGTTCTGGGCCTTTGTGTATAACTTGATCGGCATTCCCCTGGCCGCCTTCGGCCTGCTCAACCCGGTACTGGCTGGCGCCGCCATGGCCTTGTCCAGCGTCAGCGTGGTGAGTAATGCCCTGTTGTTGAAAACCTGGAAACCCAAGGAATTGGAGGATCAACGCCCATGAACATCGGCCAAGCCGCCCGCACCAGCGGGCTAAGCGCGAAGATGATTCGCTACTACGAATCCATTGGCCTGCTGAAAACCGCCCACCGCACCGACAGCGGCTACCGGGTGTACGGCCACGACGACCTGCACACCCTGACGTTCATCAAGCGCTCGCGAGACCTGGGGTTTTCACTGGAAGAAGTCGGCAAGTTGCTGACCCTGTGGGAGGACCGGCAGCGGGCCAGCGCCGACGTAAAAGCCCTGGCGCGCCAGCACATCGACGAGCTGAACCACAAGATTCGCGAGCTGGGGCAACTGCGCGATACCTTGCAGGACCTGATGGAGCACTGCCAGGGCGATCACCGGCCCGATTGCCCGATCCTCAAGGAGTTGGCAGCGGGCAACTGCTGCGCCTGACAGACAGCACAATGATCGTTCCCACGCTCCGCGTGGGAATGCCGCTTTCGACGCTCCGCGTCACGCTTTAGGACGCAGAGCGTCCAGGGATGCATTCCCACGCAGAGCGTGGGAACGATCAGCGTCGCTGTAAGTTACTGCATCCAAGGCGGCGGCGGTGGCTCGTCCGGCACTTTGCTTGGTGGCGCATCATCCGCCGCGCGAATCGCCTGGCGACGCTCTTCATCCAGCCGCGCCGCTTCGATTTCGCGGATCACACCGCCCACATCCGCCAGTTCTTCCGGTTCGTCGAACTCACCGGTCAATACACTGGCCGGGTGCAAGGTGCCGGCTTCATACAGCGCCCACATTTCCTTGGCGTACTTGGTTTTCTTCAACTCCGGGGCAAAACGCCCGAAGTAGGAAGCCATGTTGCCAACGTCGCGCTCCAGCATGCTGAACGCGTGGTTGTTACCCGCCGCATCCACCGCCTGGGGCAGGTCGATGATCACCGGGCCCGTAGGCGTGAGCAGTACGTTGAACTCGGAAAGGTCACCGTGCACCAGGCCGGTGCACAGCATCAGCACGATCTGGGAGATCAGGAAAGCGTGGTATTCGCGCGCCTGGTCCGGCTCCAGCACTACGTCATTCAGACGCGGCGCCGCATCGCCGTATTCGTCGGCCACCAGTTCCATCAACAGTACGCCTTCGAGAAAGTCGAACGGCTGGGGCACACGAACGCCCGCACCGGCCAGGCGAAACAGCGCCGCCACTTCCGCGTTCTGCCAGGCATCTTCGGTTTCTTTCTTGCCGAACTTGGAGCCCTTGGCCATGGCTCGTGCCTGGCGGCTGTTACGGACCTTACGGCCTTCCTGGTATTCGGATGCCTGACGAAAACTTCGTTTATTCGCCTCCTTGTAAACCTTGGCGCAACGCAATTCATTGCCGCAGCGCACCACATAAACAGCTGCTTCTTTACCACTCATCAGAGGGCGCAGCACTTCGTCGACCAGACCGTCTTCGATCAGGGGTTCAATGCGTTTAGGAGTCTTCATCAGCTTTTATTGTGGGTCCTGTATTACCAAACACGCGTGTGGCACTCGTTATACGGCAATCGGCTCGCCGGGGGGAGAGGCTACTGACCTCTGACCCCTTGAGAATGCATTCAATGGGCCAATTTTGTCGGCAATCAGCGTTCGATAATCGCCGTCACGCCTTGGCCACCGGCGGCACAAATGGAAATCAGCCCACGGCCCTTGCCCGCCGCATCCAACAATTTAGCCAAGTTGGCGACGATCCGCCCACCGGTGGCGGCAAACGGATGGCCCGCCGCCAGGGAACTGCCCTTGACGTTGAGCCGGCTGCGGTCGATCGACCCCAGCGGTGCGTCCTGGCCCAGGCGGGTCTTGCAATAGTCGGCGTCTTCCCAGGCCTTGAGCGTGCACAGCACTTGGGCGGCGAAGGCCTCGTGGATCTCGTAGTAATCAAAGTCCTGCAAGGTCAGGCCGTTGCGCGCCAGCAAGCGTGGCACCGCATACACCGGCGCCATCAACAGGCCCTCGGCGCCGTGGACGAAATCCACCGCCGCTGCTTCGCCATCGCGCAGGTAAGCCAGGATCGGCAGGCCGCGCTCCTTGGCCCACGCCTCGCTGCCCAGCAGCACCAGAGAGGCACCATCGGTCAGCGGCGTGGAGTTACCGGCGGTGAGCGTGCCCTTTTCGCTGCGCTCGAAGGCCGGCTTGAGGCTGGCGAGTTTTTCCAGGGTCAGGTCGGGGCGCAGGTTGTTGTCGCGGGTGAGGCCGAGAAAGGGCGTGAGCAAATCGTTGTGCCAGCCTTCGGCGTAGGCCGCCGCCATCTTCTGGTGGCTCTCCAGCGCAAGCTGGTCCTGCTCGGCACGAGGGATCTGCCAAGTCTGGGCCATCAGTTCGCAGTGCTGGCCCATGGACAGACCGGTACGCGGTTCGCCGTTGCGCGGCAGTTCCGGCTTGAGGTGATGAGGACGAAGTTGTAACAGGAGTTTTAATTTATCTGCCAGGGATTTGCTGCGGTTGGCTTGCAGCAGGATCTTGCGCAGCCCTTCATTCACACCAATCGGTGCATCCGAGGTGGTGTCCACCCCGCCGGCAATGCCGCATTCGATCTGGCCCAGGGCAATTTTATTGGCCACCAGCAGCGCCGCCTCAAGCCCCGTGCCGCAAGCTTGCTGAATGTCGTACGCAGGGGTTTGCGGTGACAGGCGCGAACCGAGCACGCATTCACGCGTCAGGTTGAAATCACGGGAATGCTTGAGCACCGCGCCGGCGGCCACTTCGCCCATGCGCAGGCCGTGCAGGTTGTAGCGCTCGATCAGGCCCTCCAGCGCGGCAGTCAGCATCGCCTGGTTGCTCGCCGTGGCGTAGGGGCCATTGGATCGGGCGAAAGGAATGCGATTACCGCCAATGATCGCTACACGGCGCAATTGAGTCATGGAAAGCTCCCTTGTGGTGGTGGGTGGAATCATCAAGCCTAGCCTAGGCTCAATCGAACGACTGCCACCCCAGGGTGGTCAACCTTTGAACCCCAGCCTTCGGAGAGCGTTCCATGTCTGACCGTTATATCGACTTCGCCAACTCAAGCCTCGGCCATCGCCTGGTCGCCGCCATTGGCCTGCCGTCACCGGTACGCCTGGAACGCTGGCAAGCCGGGCGCCTGCGCCCGGTCGAAGGTGCGCTGCTGCTGGGCGGTGGCGCATTGGCTACCCAGGTGCTGGCATTTGCCAACCGACTCACCGACGCCGTCTACAGCTACGGCGCCGAAGCCTCGACAGCACCCGCGTGGATTCCAGGACACGGCCCCAAGCTCAAGGCGGTGGTGTTCGATGCCAGCGGTTTGCAGCACACCGACCAGCTCAAGCAGCTGCGCGAATTCTTCCAACCACTGCTTAAAAACCTCGACCACAGTGCCCACTTGGTGATCCTTGGCCGGGCGCCGGAAAGCCTCAGCGATCCGTTCGCCGCCAGCGCCCAGCGCGCCCTGGAAGGGTTCAGCCGCTCTTTGGCCAAGGAGTTGCGCAGCGGTGGCGTGCTGCAGTTGCTGTACGTGGGCGACGGTGCCGAAGGCCAGTTGGAGGGCGCGCTGCGGTTTTTTCTCTCGCCCAAAAGCGCTTATATATCGGGCCAGGTGATTCGCCTGTCAGCTTGCGACACACCGGTGCAAGACTGGACGCGCCCCTTGGCCGGGCGCAAGGCGTTGGTGACCGGCGCCGCTCGAGGCATCGGTGCCTCCATCGCCGAAACCCTGGCCCGCGACGGCGCCGAGGTCATTCTGCTCGATGTGCCCCAGGCCAAGGCCGACCTTGAAGCCCTGGCCGCACGCCTGAATGCACGCACGGTGGCCCTGGATATCTGCGCCGAAGATGCCGCACGCCAACTGATCGAGCACCTGCCAGACGGGCTCGACATCCTGGTGCACAACGCCGGCATCACCCGCGACAAAACCCTGGCCAACATGACCCCGGAATACTGGGACGCAGTGCTGGCGGTCAACCTCAAGGCTGCGCAAGTGCTGACCAAGGCCCTGCTCGACAGCGGCACCCTGCAGGACAATGCACGGGTGGTGTTGCTGGCTTCCATCAGTGGCATCGCCGGCAATCGTGGGCAAACCAACTATGCCGCAAGCAAGGCCGGGTTGATCGGCCTGGCTCAAGCCTGGGCGCCGCTGTTGAAGGAGCGTGGGATCAGCATCAACGCCGTCGCGCCAGGGTTTATCGAAACCCAGATGACCGCGCATATTCCCTTCGCCCTGCGCGAGGCCGGGCGCCGCATGAGTTCCCTGGGCCAAGGTGGCTTGCCCCAGGACGTGGCCGAAGCCGTCGCCTGGCTGAGCCAGCCGGGTTCCGGTGCGGTCAGCGGCCAAGCGCTGCGGGTGTGTGGGCAAAGTCTTCTGGGAGCGTAAGCATGCAATGGCAAACGTTGGACAGCACCCCGCCCCTACTGCCGCTGTATTGGCGTGCGGCGCTCAAGCGCAAGATCACCGGCAGCTCACTGCCCGAATGTGGGTTGCGCTGCCGGATGAGTATCAACCCCAGCGCCGTTGCCGCGTACCGCAAGGTGTGCGGTTTTGCTGACAGCCCGATGCTGCCGGCGACTTATCCGCATATCCTCGCGTTCGGCCTGCAACTGCAACTGCTGACGGACAAGAGCTTTCCGTTTCCGTTGCTGGGGTTGATCCACCTGCGCAATCGCATCCGTATTCATCGCCCGTTGGGTGGCGTGGGTGACGTGAGTGTCGGTGTCTACGCACGCAATCTCAGCACCCATCCCAAGGGGGCCACCTTTGACATCGTGACGGTTGTCGAGGATGCCCTTGGGCTCTTGTGGGAGGGCGAAAGCCAAATGCTATGTCGGGGCGTAAAGGTTGAAGGCGAAGCTGCGGACAGCGGATCGCAGACTCCAGGAACGCTTACCGAACTGACGCGCTGGAAAGCCCCCCCTGATATTGGCCGACGCTACGCCCGAGTGTCTGGCGACTACAACCCCATCCACCTCAGTACCCCGACCGCGAAGTTGTTCGGTTTTCCCCAGGCCATCGCCCACGGGTTATGGAACAAGGCGCGCACTCTCGCGGCGCTGGCAGAACACTTACCGGCCGCCAATATTGAAATCGACGTCGCGTTCATGAAGCCGGTGCGCCTGCCCAGTGAAGTGATATTGATGAGCAGCGCGGCCGGTTCCAGCGGGACGTTGGAACTCAAAGGCGCTGGGGATATACAACATATGTTGGGGCAGTGGCAGCCGACTGCCTGAAAACCCTGATTAATTGTATATATACACCCTAAGTTATAGCGGACCTTACGAGGTCCGTCTTTATTTACAACACTTTGATTTTACTAATATAAAAATCCTGAAACACCCTTCCATTACACCTTTGGTATTAGTCATTAAGCCGACGATGGCCGGATGTATATAAATCGTTAATACCAAGTTGAGCGTTGCGTGAAAGAGTGCCCTCGCCTGAGATAGCCACACGGACAAACCTATCGTTATCCGAAGAAGTAACGAAGGTTTGAAACAACCAAGGTTGTACCAGGTGCAAGGAACTCAATCATGAAAACTCAAGTCGTGTTTTGGAAAGCAAGTACCGCGCTGGCCCTGATTCTGGCAATGAGCCTGGGCGGCTGCAGCAGCGGTGGTGGCGGGCATAAATCCAGCGTGGCGGCGTCATCGCCGGATGCAGGTGCAGGTGCCGGAGGCGGTACTGGTGGCGGTGATGGCGGTACAGGCGGTGGTACCGGTGGTGGCACAGGCGGCGGTGACGGCGGTACTGGCGGCGGAACCGGTGGTGGCACAGGCGGCGGTGACGGCGGTACTGGCGGTGGAACCGGTGGTGGCACAGACGGCGGTGACGGCGGTACTGGTGGCGGTACTGGTGGCGGAACCGGCGGTGGCACGGGCGGTGGTGACGGCGGAACTGGCGGTGGTACTGGCGGCGGCACCGGCGGCGGCACCGGCGGCGGCACCGGCGGCGGCACCGGCGGCGGCACCGGCGGCGGCACTGGCGGCGGCACCGGCGGCGGCACTGGCGGCGGAACAGGTGGCGGAACAGGTTCGACAACCACCCCACTGGTCACCGGCCAGATTGCCGGCACCCTTGGCACCACTGTGGGCAATGTCGGTACAGCGGTCGGTAACCTGGGTTCGACGTTGAATGGCGTACCCATCGTCGGCGCAACCGCTGGCGGCCTGGTCACCTCGGCAGGCACCGCCGTTAACAGCATCGGCACTGGCGTAACCGCCGGCTTGGGCTCACTGGGCACCAACACCAACTCCTTGGGCACCACGGTGGCAGGCGTAGGTAACGGCGTGGCCGACCTGGGCGGCGGCCTCTCGACCACCGGCCAAACACTGTCAACCACTCTCGGCGGAATACCTGTGGTCGGCGGCGCGACAGGCGGAGTGGGCACTGCGGTAGGTGGCGTCGTGGATAAAGTCGGCACCACCGTCACCATGCTTGGCGATACCCTCAGTACGGCCAGCACCACCGGCCCGCTGGGTTCGTTGACCAACACCTTGGGCAGCAAAGTCGTGGTGCCTGTGGTGTCGCTGGTGGAAAACACCACCGGCAACCTGGGTAACGCAACCGGCCTGGGCACTCCACTCAATGGCGTACTGGATAAGGTCGGCTCGACCGTCACCAGCTTGGGTACTCAAGTCGCCAGCACGGGCGGCACGGGCAACCCGGTCACCGGCGTTGTCGGCACCGTACTCACTGGCGTCGGTGGCACACTGGATAAATCAGGTGGTTATGTCGCCCCAACCGGTGGCACCTCGGCTCCCGGCATTCCGGAACTGGTGGGTGGCCTGGTGGCTAACGTGGGTACCGGCCTGAACGTGGGCAATACCAACGGCACAGTCAGTGCAACGGGTGTGACCGGTGGTGCAGTCGGCGGCACCGTTGCGTCGCTGGGCACTGCGCTGGGTGGCACAGGTGTAGCAAACACCGCAGCTACCGCACCGGTCGCCACCGTAGCGGCCAATGTCGGCGCAGCGCTCAACCCTGTGACCAGCGGCGTCACCAACCTGACCCAAACCATCGGCACCACTACCGGTGTGGGTGCTCCGGTCAATGGTCTGGTGACTCAAGTCGGCGGCGCTGTGAGCAGCGTGGGCACTAACTTGACGGCAGCCAATGCCAACCCGATCACCAACGCGGTAGGCACCACCGTCACAGCGGTCGGCGGCACCGTCGCCTCGGTGGGTGGCCTGGTAACCGGCGGCGCGACTGGCGGCACCAGCGGTGGTTTGCTCGGCGGCCTGAATATCGGCACCACCGCCACAGCAACCGGCACTGCCACCACCACGGGCGGCACTACGGCCACAGGCGGTCTGGGCGGTTTGTTGAATGGCCTGACCGGCAAATAGAAATGCACCTGGCCGATTAGACGGCCTCCCCTACAGCGCCTACGCTTGGTTGAGACGAGAGACCTTTAATAAGTCTCTCGTCTTTTTTATGGGCAGCGACACCTGTGAACAGTCGCCGCCCTCCCGAACCGCGTCCCAGAACCCGGCGGGCCCGAAGCGCTGCTGCAGTTGACCATGGAGTGTCCTATGCGCGTGTTGACCCCGTTGTTATTGCTCACCCTCAGTGCTTACGCCCAGGCCGAGACCCTTCCCAGCTTTCTCAACAGCAACGACACTGTCCGCACCCTGCCGGTACCCAACCTGCCCGCGGACGCCTACCGACCACCCACGTCGAAAACCCAAGTACCCGAGGCGCCGCCGACTGCAGGCCAGCCGCTGTTGATGGACACCAAGGTCACTATTCGAAAGTTGCAGATCGAAGGCGGAACGGTCTACCCGCTCGCCGAGACGGCGCAGGTGTATGCGCCGTTGATTGGACGTGAAACCAACCTTGCGCAACTGATTGAAGCGACCCGTGGCATCACCCGCCGTTATCAGGAGGATGGCTACCTGCTGTCCTACGCCTTCCTGCCGCAACAGAACTTCGAAAATGGCCTGGTCCGCGTGGTACTGGTGGAAGGCTACATCAAGGACTATCAACAAACCGGCGACATTGGTTCGGTGTCGGCCTACGTCGATAAACTCGCGCAAAAGCTCCTGGCCGAACGCCCACTGACTCGCAAGACCTTCGAGCGCTATACCACGCTGATGAGCCGCATCCCCGGCCTCAGCGTACAAGCGCAAGTACCGCCGCCAGGCACCACCGATGGCGCCACGCACATGCAGATCCAGGCCAGCCGCAAACCTTTCACCACCAGCATGAGCCTGGTGCAGAAAAGCCGTGGCGGCACGCAAGCGTTGCTGAGCGCCACCAGCAATTCCCAGACGTCCATGGGCGAGCAGCTCAGCGTCAGCGGCCTGTTCCCACCCGGCGAGGACAAAGAGCATTACTACCGCGTGGACTACAACCAATTCATCAATGCCGAAGGCACCCAACTGGCGCTCGCCGCCGAGCGCTATCGCGCCGACCCCAGCAGCAGCGTGCAACTGGACGGCGGTTTCGAACTCAAGCCGCACCAGTCCATCGACCGCTACTCCATCGGCCTGAGCCACCCGTTCATTGCCTCCCCGACCGAGTCCTTCACCCTGGGCACACGCCTGTACGCGGTCGACCAGACCACGCGCTATAAACTGGTGGGTTACCCGTTGCGTTTCGACATCGAATCCAACCTGCGCGCCCTGGCCTTCGAAGGTGATTGGCGCAAAGCCGACGCGCGACGCCTACGCATCATCAGCGGTGGCCTGTACCAGGGCATCGATGGCCTGGGCGCCAAGGCCCGCAGTGACCTGGACGTGGCTAAACCCGACCTCGACTTCTTCCGCCTGCGCCTCTCCGGCGTGCAAAGCGACAAGTTCTTCGACAACTGGCAAGGCGTACTTTCCGGCGCGCTGTACTGGAGCAACAACACCCTGCCCGACAGCGAACGCGCCACCTTCGGTGGGCAAAATTTCGGCCGTGGCTACCCGGACGACCAAGGCTCGGGCGACAAGGGCTGGGGGGTGGCGTACGAGGTCAACTACAGCTTCAACCGCGCCGGCAACTGGGTGAAAATCCTGCAACCCTACGTCGTAGTCGATCGCGCCAAATCCTGGTTCAACGACCTGCCGGTCAAGGCCAACGACATGTCGTCGGCGGCGGTAGGTTTACGCTTTGGCGACAACAAGTATTACAACATCGCGCTGGAAGCGGCCAAGCCAATGTCGGATATCGCCCTCGACAGCTTTAACCGCAGGCCGCGGTATACGCTGAGCTTCAGTTATCAACTGTGACGAGGGCACCTGTAATCAATGTGGGAGCGGGCTTGCCTGCGATGGCACTCTTCGGGTCGACCCTACAATTGGGTTGGAATGAGTACATATCTCGGTTACCTGCCATACCGCCTTCGCGAGCAACCCCGCTCCCACAGTTGGGTTTCGGAGTGTCAGGCAGTTAGTCGTTGACTGTTCGGCCATCATCGCAGGCAAGCCAGCTCCCACATTTTTTAATGGCGCGCGAACATTACCGGTCAGGTTTGGTGAGGGGAAACAGGCTGTTGAGGGTATCGAGCAAGCGCACCAGGTAGATCGGCTTGCGAAACAAGTCCAGCACCTGCAAGCGCAGCATATCGCTGACATCGTCCATTTCTGCATGGCCAGACATCACGATCACAGGCAAATGCGAGCGTGAGGTATGTTCGCGCAGGTGCTTGATCAAGGAGATACCACTTTCCTCGGGCATGCGCAGATCGGTGATGACCAGGGCGATATCAGGGTGAAGTGTCAATTCTTGCAAGGCAAAGGTGACGGAGGTCGCGGTGAAACAGACGAACCCCTCGTTTTCGAGGGATTCGGCCAACTCCACCAGCGCATCCTCCTCGTCGTCCACCAATAGGATTTGTTGGCGGGATGACGAAGGGTGGGTCATGGGCGGTACCTGATAAAAAGAATCACCGGAACGAAAGAATACCGCAATGACGGCTAAGTCGCCGCTGGCAGCGCATCGGACACTTGCTCGAAGATGCCTTTTATCTTATCGCCAAGCCCAGTACCAATACCGACGATCACCAACGCAACTATCGCGACGATAATCACATATTCAATAGCCGACGCCCCATCTCTGCGGCGCAGGAATAACTGAGCGTGAACATAAAATTTCAAGAACAGGTCAAGGATCATGTTGAGATCTCCTTCATGCGCCACAAAGCGCCGATACAGCTGGCCCGCACAATGATTGCCGTGTGCCACTAGAGCATTGTCAACAAATTTAACACTCACAACTGTAAGAATGAATTAATCATAAAGTATTAGTGGCTCCATGCGCCCTGCAAGTCCGTTGTTTAAAGGCCCGATTCTAAAAACATCGATAAATTTTTCGTTCGGTAATGGCATTTCGTCCTAGCTGAGCTACCTTCAAATAGCCAAATCGTTAGTTGTTCATCACAGCCCAGTTGCGAATTTAACTCGTTTGGATTAACGGGAATAAAAGTAGTGCAACAGGATAGGGAGCGCCGTCATGAACAGTCGCATCAGCATGGTCCTGGCTGGCTTGCTGCTTATCGGAGCCCTGGTGGCAGGGTATTGGGGCCTGGTGCTCAGCCGTCCACCGGCACCTGCCGTAGCACCCTCGCCACAACCTGTCATTTCCGTGGAAAAAACCGTTGCAGTCGTGGAAGACCAGACCCGCCAGCCCGTCGTGGTACTGGTGCACGCGGTTGCGCCTTTTGTGCCCCTCACCGCTGCCGATGTAGCCGTGGAAAAACTGCGCACCGTGCCGGCAGGCAGCCTGACCAGCGTTGACCAGGCCATCGGTCGTACGCCTTTGCGGGCCCTGGGTGCCGGCACCTGGCTCAATGATGAAAGCTTCACCGCCGGCGGCCCCCTGGCCCGCATGATTCGTGCGGATGAACGCGCGCTCGCCGTCGCCGTCGACGAGGTTATCGGTGCCGGTGGCCAGTTGAGCCCCGGCGACTACGTGGATGTCTTGTTGTTCTTGCGCCAGGACAATGCCAATGCCGAGCAATCGGCGCAGGTGGTCATCCCGGCGATTCGCCTGCTCAGCGTCGGCGACCAACTGGGTTTGGCCAACGACGGCAGCCCGGCAGTACCGCCACCCGCCACCGCCGAAGAACGCGCCCAGGCGGCTCAACGTCGCACCGCCGCGCGCAGTGTGGTGCTGGCGGTGCCCGAACAATTGCTGAGTCGGTTGATGCTCGCTTCCCAAGCCGGCACGCTGCGCCTGGCCGTGCGCAGTGCCGACGAACAATTGCTCAGCCGCTACTGGGCCGGTGAAAGCGACACCCCGGACAAGGTGCAAAGCGCCAACCGCGACCTCTACCAATTCACCCAATTGGCCCTCAGCGGCCCGCCGAAAAAAATCACCCCTGCGGTGGCCGTCACCGGCCAGCGTCGGGGTATCGAAGTGATTCGCGGCGCGGCGGCAGCACAACCTACCCCCTGATTGAACAAGGATGCCTTGAATGAGCCAACGCTACGCTCAATTGGCCTTGGCCTTGATGCTGCCGTGCCTGCCCCTGGGCATGGCGATGGGCGCATCGGGCAGCTGCAACGCCCTGGGCCAATTGCCCGCCGTGATCGAGGTAGGCGAAGGCTTGCAGACCGAGCTGCAGTCGCCGGTAGCGATTACGCGCCTGGCTATCGGCGACCCGAAAATTGCCGATGTGCGGGTCAACGGCGACCGCCATTTCCTGCTCACTGGCGTCGGCAGCGGCGCTACCAGCCTGATGGTGTGGACCGGCTGCTCGACCACGCCGCGCCAGAGCATGGTGTTCGTCAAGGGCAAGGCTACTTCGGCGCTGACCAGCCAATCGCTGTCGCCCTCCGAAGACCCGACGCTACCCAGCCAGGTGCAGACCGATATTCGCTTCGTCGAGGTCAGCCGCACCAAGCTCAAGGAAGCCAGCACCAAGATCCTGGGCATGGGTAAAAACTTCTTCCTCGGCAGCCCCGACTTGCTGTCCCCGTCAGAGGGCATTTTCAAATTGCCGGTGAGTGCCGACAACTTCAACATCGGGTTTGGCGGTGGCCGGGTCAAGGCACTGATCAACGCCCTGGAAAGCAGCGGCTTCGCCTATACCCTGGCGCGCCCGAGCCTGGTGGCCATGAGCGGCCAGAGCGCGACCTTCCTGGCCGGCGGCGAAGTGCCGATTCCGGTGCCCAGTGCCGGCAGCGACACCATCACCATCGAATACAAGGAGTTCGGTATTCGCCTGACCCTCACGCCCACGGTCATCGACCACAACCGCATCGCCCTGAAAGTCGCCCCGGAAGTCAGCGAGCTGGATTACAGCAACGCGATCCGAATCCAGAATATCCAGGTGCCGGCCCTGACCGTCCGGCGCACCGACACCAGTGTGTCACTGGCCGACGGTGAAAGCTTTGTGATCAGCGGCCTGATCAGCAGCACCAACCGCTCCACCATCGCCAAGCTCCCGGGCCTGGGCGATATCCCGATCCTTGGTGCGTTTTTCCGCGACTCCAATATCCAGAGCGAAGAAAAAGAACTGCTGATGATTGTCACGCCGCATCTGGTCCAGCCACTGGCTGCCAATGCGCAGTTGCCGTCGCTGCCCGGCGAAAAACTGCGCACCTATGACCCGAACTGGTTCCGCCTGTTCTTCCTGGAAAACGGCAACTTCGACCGTCGCAGTGGACTTTCCCAATGAGCGATAGCCTGAGCCAGACCTTCCTGGCAATCACCCGTAACAGCACCGACCTGGAATGGCTCCAGGGTGCCCTCGCCCCTCTTGGCCAAGTGATCAACGTGGGCGGCGGCAGCCTGGATGAATTGCTGGCACTGGTGGACGTGACCTTCGCCAACCTGGTGTTCGTGGGCCTGGACCGCGAGCACCTGGTAGCCCAGAGCGCCTTGATCGAAGGCGCCCTGGAAGCCAAGCCGATGTTGGCGGTGGTGGCCTTGGGCGACGGCATGGACAACCAGTTGGTACTCAACGCCATGCGTGCCGGTGCGCGGGATTTTGTCGCCTATGGTTCACGCTCCAGCGAAGTGGCCGGGCTGGTGCGGCGCCTGAGCAAGCGCTTGCCGCCCAGCGCGCCGAACGCCCATCTGGGCGGCCTCACCGTGCTCTACGGTGCCCAGGGCAATACCGATGGCGCCCTGCTGGCGAGCCACCTGGCGATGGTGGTGCAAAAGAGCGGCCAGCAGACGCTGATGCTCGACCTCGGCCTGCCCAGGGGCGACAGCCTGGCGCTGCTGGGCCTGGACAGCACCTTCAATTTCGGTGACGCCTTGCGCCACCTGCGACGCCTGGACGCCACCCTGATCAACAGCGCGTTCACCAGCACCGACGACGGCCTGCGGATCCTCGCCTACGCCGCCAGCGATGACCCGTTGGAAATGACCAGCGCCGCCGAGCTGTACATGCTGCTCAGCGCCTTGCGTCAGCACTTCCAGCACATCGTAGTCAACCTCACCGGGCAAGCGGACAGCGAAGCCCTGCGCACCTTTGTCAGCCACTGCGACAAGCTGTTGTGGTGCACCGACCAGTGCGTACTCGACTGTCGGCGTAACCTGGCGATGCTGAACCTGTGGCGCGAAAAAGGCATGAAGCTCGACCATGCCAAGCTGCTCGTCGATCGCTACGTCAAAGGCTGCGCCCCCGGCACCGAAGCCCTGGAAAAAAGCTTCGGCCTGGAGTGCATCGCCGTGCTGCCCCTGAGCCCCGAAGTGCGCCTGAACGCCAAGAACCAGGGGCAAAGCCTGTTCACCCTGGCCCCCCGCGAAGCGTTGACCCAAGCCCTGCGCCACCTGGGCGAGCGCCTGGCCAAACGCACCGAAGGACTGGATAAACCTTCGACGCGCTGGTTCGAACGCCTGCTGGGAGCGAGTCGATGAACGGCGAAAAACTCTTCGGCGCACCGGCCCGTGGAAGTGCCGCGCACAACGACCACGACGGCCTGAAACTGGTGCTGCATCGCTACATCATCGATGCCATCGAAGAGTCGGGCCAGAACCTGCTGGAAGGCTCGCGCCAATCCCTGGCGCAATTTGTCATCGACAAAGTGGCCGAATACATCACGCGCATGCACCTGGCGATTTCGCGCTATGAGATGGAGCGCCTGGCCGAGGAAATCGTCGATGAGCTGACCGGCTTCGGCCCGCTGGAAGTACTGCTGCGCGATGTGTCGATCACCGAGATCCTGGTCAACGGCCCGCACAGGGTGTTTATCGAGCGTGACGGAGTACTCCACCAGAGCGACCTGCGCTTTATCGACGCGCACCATGTAGAACGCGTGATGCAGCGCATTCTCGCGCCCCTTGGAAGGCGCCTGGATGAGTCGTCGCCGATGGTCGATGCGCGCTTGCCGGATGGCAGCCGGGTCAATGCGATCATCCCGCCGATTGCCCTGGACGGCCCGTGCCTGTCGATCCGTAAATTTCGCAAGGACATGCTCAAGAGCAGCGACCTGGTGGCGATGCAAACCATCGACCACAACATCTTCGAGTTCTTCCAGGAGGCGGTGGGCAAGCGCTGCAATATCCTGATCAGTGGCGGCACCGGCACCGGCAAGACCACGCTGCTCAATATCCTCAGCCAATTGATCAACCCCCACGAACGCCTGGTCACCATCGAAGACGTCGCCGAGCTGCAACTGGGCCACCCCCACGTGGTGCGCCTGGAAACCCGTCCGCCCAATGCCGAGGGGCATGGCGAGGTCAAGGCCAGCGACCTGATTCGCAACGCCCTGCGGATGCGCCCGGACCGCATCATCCTTGGCGAGATCCGTGGCGTCGAAGTGCTCGACGTGATGACGGCCATGAACACCGGCCATGACGGTTCCATGAGCACCGTGCACGCCAACAATGCCCAGGACGCGTTGCTGCGCCTGGAAACCCTGGTGGGCCTGACCGGCCGGGTGGTGGCGGAGAAAACCCTGCGGCAGATGATCTGTGCCGCACTGGATGTGGTGGTGCAACTGACGCGCCTGCCCGATGGGCGCCGTTGCGTCAGCGAGGTGGTGGAAGTGGTGGGGGTGCGCGACGACGTGTATGTCACCAACACCCTGTTCCGCCTCGACCGCCGTACCGGTTTCGGCTTTCTGCGCGAAGCGCTCAACCCGGCCGGCGACAAGTTGCGGCGCGAATCGGCATTGCCGTTGTAGAGAGGGCTCATGACCGGACTTGTCTTGCTGCTCATTTGCATCCTGCTGATCAGCCTGTCCGTCTGGCTGTTCCAGCGAGGGTTGCGCCAGGCCGGCACCGACCGGGTGCTGGAGCGGCTCAGCGACGGCCAGCCGGTGCCCCAGGAGCCGAACGGCAGCTGGGTCGCGCTGGAGCGCATGTTCCAGCGCGCCGGCCTGGGCAAGCCCACCGACCGCCTGGGTTTGTGGCTGAGCGGCTGGGCGCTGGGCATGTTGCTGGGCTATCTGCTGGCCGGCGGGCTGGGACTGTTGGCCATGCTGATCCTGCCGCCGCTGCTGCTGCGGGTGTATATCGCCTGGCGCTACCAACGGCGAGTGCAGCGCATGGTCGAACAATTACCGCAGCTGCTGGACCACAGCGTGCGCAGCCTCAAGTCTGGGCGCACCCTGGCGGACGCTGTGCTGGGCGCGATCGACAGCACCGAAGCGCCGCTCAAGCAGGCCATGAGCCGCATCCAGCGCAACGTGCAAATGGGCGTGAGCCTGCCGGAGTCGGTCAGCGACTTTGCCGAGTTTTACGAGCGCGATGAATTCCGCCTGTTTGCTCTTGGCCTGAAGGTCAACCACCGCTACGGCGGCAACGCCAGCGAGCTGCTGGAAAACCTGATCAAGATGATCCGCGAGCGCGAACAGGGTGCGCGCCAACTCAAGGCCATGACTGGCGAAACGCGCATGACCGCCTATGTGCTGGCGGGTTTGCCTATCGTCATGGTCGGCTACTTCCTGATGGTCAACCCGGGCTACCTGATGAGCATGTGGAATGACGGAACCGGGCGCCACCTGCTGCTGGCCGCGGTGGCGCTCGACATCACGGGCACCTTCGTCATGTGGCGCATGTTGCGGAGTATTTGAGATGGCCATCCTGATTTGCATCCTGTTGTCGCTCGCCGCCGTCGCCTTGATCGTCGGCAACCTGCTAGAGCAAAGGCGCCGACAACGCCTGGTCAGCCAACGCCTGCAAGGCCAACTGACCCGCGAGGACAAACTCGGCAGCCTGATGCGCCAGTTGGGCGCCAGCACCGTGGCCCAGCGCTCGGTCAGCCTGGACAACGAAACCCAGACCCTGCTCAACCGAGTCGGTTGGCGTAAAGCCAACCAGCGCTCCATGTTTGCCGCTTTCCAGATCGGCGTGCCCATCGTGTTGCTGGGCTTGACCCTGCTCGGCCAACAGCTGCTGTTTCCCCATGCCGGCTCACCCTGGATTGCCCCGGCGATTGCCCTAGGCATCGGTTACTTGCTGCCCAAACGCATCCTCGCCCTCAGTGCGAAATACCGCCAGGAGCGTATCGCTCGGGAAATCTCCACCTTCATTCCGTTACTGCGCATCCTGTTCGAATCCGGCATGGCAGTTGAGCAATCGCTGCGGGTGTTGAGCACCGAAGCCCAGCGCTTGCTGCCAGACCTGACCCATGAACTGCGCCTGATCCTGGCAAGGGTCGACTCGGGCCTGGAACTGTCCGAAGAGCTGGGCAAGACCGCACGCCTGTTGGCCGTGGATGAGTTCACCGACACCTGCATCATCCTTCAGCAGTTGATCCACCAGGGCGGCGGCGCGATGAAATCCTTGCTGGCCCTCAAGCAGTTGCTTGACGACCGCCGCCTGACCCGCCTGCAGGAATACATCTCGAAGATGTCAGCGAAGATGTCCGTGGTGATGATGGTGTTCCTGTTTCCCGCCTTGCTGATCGTGCTGGGGGGGCCGGCCATGATCGCCATCTCCCGAGCCTTGAATAACTTTTGAGGAGCCTGCCATGAAACCACTGATCGTCGCCTTGAGCCTGCTGATGCTGGGCGGCTGTGCCAGCAACGGCCAGGTTCCGTGGGCCGGGTTGCTGGCGCCGGGCAGTTGCCCCAAGCCCAGCTCGGACCAGGAGCTGTCGCTGAACCTGGCCGATGACATGGCCAACGAAGGCAAGCTGCACGCCAGCCTTGCCAACCTGCAGAACCTGCCCAGCGCCCTGCCCCAGGTTCGTCAGCGCCAGGCCCGTGCCTATCGCTTGCTAGGCCGTCCCGACGCCGAGCCGTTGTACCGCAGCCTGCTGGGCACCTGCCTGGCCGCCGACGGTGAGCACGGCCTGGGGCAACTGGCGTCGGCCAAGGGCGACAACGGCCAGGCCATGGCTCACCTGCAACGCGCAGCACGGCTGGCGCCCACCGACGAAAAAATCCGCAACGACCTCGGCGTGGTGTACCTCGATCAACGGCGCCTTGAAGACGCGCGCTTTGAATTCATGACCGCCATCGAACTCAAGCAGAGCGATCAATTAGCGGCGGTCAACCTGGTGACCTTGCTGATCTATCAGGACAACTGGGAGCAAGCCGCGAAAGTGGTCGGCCAACTCGGGTTGAGCCCTGATCAGGTGACCCGAGCCCAGGCACGGGCGCAACACCTCAAGGACGCTGGCACGGCACCGCAGCGTCCAGTCAAAGATCAGGTAGCGGCGGTCAGCGATACGCTGCCGGCCTCTGTGAAATAAGGAGTCGATGATGAAATTCCAATACCTCGCCGGCCTTGCATGCCTGGCCCTGCCCCTCCTCGCTTCGGCCATCGAAGCGGGGCCGTCTTCACCCCGGCAGGCCGAAACGGAAAACTGGATGGCACTGCAACTGAGCGGGCGCGCAGCCTCGGCCAACCCCCAGAAAACCACGCCGGCAGAACGCGAACAGGCGCTCAAGCGCTGGCTGGACAGCAACAAGCACCCGATTCCGGAGTTCTTTGATCAGAAAATAGGCGGCACTGCGCAAAGTGGAAGCAAGTAAAGCTACTGTGGCGAGCAAGCTTGCTTGCGCTGGGGAGCGAAGCGCCCCCAAGAAAAGCCGACTCCAGCTGCGCTGTCGAGCGGGAGCAAGCTCCCTCGCCACAGAAAGATGGCTCCTGCAAGGTTTGCTTGGGCCTTTAGTGCGCAGTCACCCGCTGGCGCATCGCCGAGTTGCTCGGTGACAACGCCAGCGCCAACTGCGTGCGGTTGTGCATATGGGTCAGGCGCAGCACCTGGGACACGTACAGCTTCACCGTGTTCTCGGTAATCCCCAATTCACAGGCAATCTGATAGTTGGTCTGGCCCTTGCCCACCAGGCGAGCCACATCCAGCTGGCGCGGTGACAGCTGATTGAAAATCGCCGGGATCTCCAACGGCCCGGCTTCATCGGCCGATGGGTCCCCATCATGGTCCTGGAGCGTCGGGTTGCGACGCACTTTGTCCAAGTCCATATACAAGTCATTGATCGATTCGGACAGGTACTGCAACTTCTGGTTGAGCGTGCCCAGCTGCAGGTCTTTTTGCCGTTCCTCCAACGCCGCTTCCTGGCGCTTGAGGCCTTCGAGCAATTCATCGAGGTTGATCGGCTTCTGGTAGTAATCGGCGATGCCCGCACGCAGGGCTTTGATCACATCCTGTTTGTCGGCACGACCGGTGAGCATGATCGCTTCGAACGCACGATGTTTGCCGGCGATCCGTTGCAGCGCCTGGACCAGTTCGATGCCGTCCATGTCCGGCATGTGCAGGTCACACAGCACTAAACCAATCTGAAGGTCTTCGCCAAAACGCTGGACCGCTTGCTGGCTGGACTCGCACGGGACACAACGGTACCCGCTGCTTTCAAGAAATTCACAGAGTTCCTCCACTATCAATGGTTGATCGTCGACAACGAGCACTTTTACTGCAGACGTAAGCTTGTTCACGCGCTACTCCATGCCTGGCAAGCCAAATGATGACCTATCCTTTCTGACGAAAACTCCTACACAACTACTCATTAAACGTAGACGTACTTTCCGACTATGTACATAGCATTAATCAACTCGTGCGACTGATGGATCCAAAACCAGCTGCCGGCAAAACCTGTCAAAACGAAGGGCGCAAAGGGCTGTTTTGTTGACGCTTGCCCTGCCCGCTCAACGCGATTTGAGCTAAGCCATTGATGCATAAGTGTCCAGGCCACCATGACGATGCCGGCACCGATCAACGCCCCCAACAGGTAGTCGATATTGGAGGCCAGCCCCAAGGCGGCTAGCAACTTCACATCCCCCGCGCCAAAGCGGCCCAACGCATAGCCCGGCAAGGTCAGTACCAGTGCCAAAGCCAAGGCCAGGCCGCCCTCGCTGCGGGGTGCGCCCAGCCAGGTCGACCCCGCCCACAGCAGGTAGATCAACGCCAGCAGGCCTACGCCCAGGGTCAGCGTATTGGAAATTTGGCGCTGGCGAATATCCTGCACAGCACATACGCCCAACCACAGCACAATCACTAGCGTCTGGATCACGTAAAAAACATCCCTTTTGGCTGAATGATTCTATGCTGATATCAAGTACTCGACTCAGGGTAGACGCAGTCATGAAATCGAGCCTCCCGAGAAAGCAAAAAGGCGCTGCGGCGATCGAGTTTGCCTTGGTCTTCGTGATTTTCTTTGCAGTGTTCTACGGCATGCTCAGCTACAGCTTGCCGCTGCTGTTGATGCAGTCATTTCACCAAGCGGCAGCCGAAGGGGTACGCCGCAGTGTGTCCCTGGACCCCAGCACCGCAGGCTATTCGGCCCTGGTGGTGCAACGCGCCAAGGATGCCGCCCAGGCCCAATTGAACTGGATCCCCGGCTCATTGAAATTCTTGCCCGGCTATATCACCGCCACCTACACCAATAATTTGCTGACAGTGAAGATCACCTACCCCTCGGCCAATATCAAAGCGGTCTTGCCGGCCCTGGTATTGCCCGGGGTGGGCACCGTACCCAACCTGCCCACCAACCTCACTGCTACCTCGAGCCTTCAGTTTTGACGACGGGGGATAAATTGTTCGCACGCCTGCGCGGGCGCACCAGCGCCCTGGCCTTGGACGCGCCAGCAGCACCCGCGTCGGGCCTGCAAGTGCAACTGGACAACCTGGGTGGGGTGCTGAACATCTCGGGCACCTTGAAGCCTTTACTTGCCCAGCATCTTGCCAACGCGCCCAACCCCCCCTTGCAGACCTTGCTGTGTGCCGACAGCGCGCGGAGTGTCGAGGGCACGCCGCAGGAGTGGCAACGACACGGCCTGGACCTCGACTTCCAGGGCGCTGCTGGCCAGGTCCTGCATACCCGCGGCTGGATCGAGCCGGAGGGCGACGGCTGGGCCCTGCACCTGCTGGACATCACTGACCTGCTGGCCGACCGAGTACGGGTGCAGCAACGCGAACAGAACCACCAACTCGCCGCCCTGATGAGCGAACAGCTGCGCGTGTGCAGCCCCAACCGCCTGCCCGAGGTGTTCAGCGAACACCTGCGCAGCGTGGCCCAGCGTTGGCGCATCCCCTGCGTCGCCATGGCACTGCTCGACGAAGATGATCAAGGCTGGCGCATCTACAGTCACTACGCCGCTCACGACGCCCCGGCCTTGTGGCAGACCGGGCAACACCTGGGCACCAGCCTGGACAGCATCAACGGCAACACACCACTTAGCCTGGACATTGCCCAGGGGCGCAGCGACAACCCGCGCCTGCACAGTGTATTTGGCAATGCCGACGGCTTCCTGGTGCCGTACCGCGACAGCCATGGCGCCGCCGCGTGGCTGCTGTGTGGCTTCTATAACGGCCAGGCACACCACACCGGCGAGCGTGACTGGCTGAACCTGTGCGCAGCACTCGCCGCGCCGCTGCTGGGCCGTCTGCGCGCACAGCGTCACCACCAGCAACTGGAACGGGTAGAAGCCCTGCAAGGCCTGCTCGGCACTGGCTGGTGGGAACTGTTGCCCGCTACCCAGGAAATCCAACTGGCGCCACAATTGCTGCGCAACCTGAGCCTGGACGACGGCCCCACCCGCCAACCCCTCGGTACCTGGCTCGAGCTCATCCACCCCGCCGACCGTCAGGCCCTCGACAGCCGCCTGCAAGACCTGCAAGCCCTGGGCAAGCCACTGCTGACCAACGTGCGCCTGCAACGCACCGAGTCCGAGCAGTCGCCCCTGTGGTACCGCATACAAGGCCAAGTGCTGGGAGCCGGCAATGAACGGCGCTGGGTCGGCTTCATGCTCGACATCAGCGACATTCAGAACCAGCAACTGCAAGCCGCCGCCGCCCATGCGCGCCTGGACAACCTGATCGCCAGCTCACCGGCCGTCATCTATGTGCAGCGCTACGTCAACGGCGCGCTGCACCCAGCGTTTTTCAGCGCCAGCCTGTTGCCGCTGCTGGGCTGGACCTTGGCCGATTGCAACCACGACACCCTGGCGGCGCTGATCCACCCCGACGACCGAGAACACTACTTCGAACGCACCCGCCAGCTGCTGCGCGAAGGCAACGTGCGCAGCCGCTACCGCCTGCGCGACAAGCAAGGCAACTACCACTGGCTGCTCGACGAAGCCAAGCTTTTGCGCGACGACCTCGGCTTGCCGGTGGAAGCCGTGGGCCTTTGGCTGGACGTCACAGAGGCGACCCTGGCCGCCGAGCAGGTGCGCCAAAGTGAAGAGCGCTACCGCATCCTGGTGGAAGACTCGCCAGCGATGATCTGTCGCTACCGTCCCGACCTGATCCTCACCTTCGGCAACACGCCGCTGGCCAATTACCTGGAATCCCGGCCCGACCAATTGCCAGGCATCGACTTGGGCCAGTGGCTGTCGGATGAACAGCGCGCCGCCTTTATGCAACGCATTCAGCAACTGACCCCGGAATTCCCGGTGAGCACCGCGGAAATCAGCCTGCAACTGCCGGGGCGCGAACATGCCTGGTGGGTGTGGTCGGACCGTGGCGTCTTCGATGAACAAGGCGCTCTGATCGAAGTGCAGGCCGTGGGCCGCGACAACACCGAAGTACGCCGCTCCCAGCAGCAACTGACCCAAAGCGCGAAAATGGCCACCCTCGGCGAAATGGCCACCGGCCTGGCCCATGAGATCAACCAGCCGCTGAACGTGATGCACATGGCCATCACCAATGTGCTCAAGCGCCTGGGCAATGGCGATGTGCAAATCGACTACCTCACGGAAAAACTGCAGCGTATCGACGCCCAGGTGCAACGCGCGGCACGGGTGGTCGACCATATGCGCGTGTTCGGCCGCCGCTCGGAAATCGAGCAGCAACCGTTCGACCCCGCGCAGGCGCTGGAGGGCACCCTGTCCCTGCTCAGCGAAGGCCTGCGCGGCAAAGGTGTAGACGTGCGCATCAGCCCTGCGGACTTCTCGGTGCAGGTCAAAGGCTATGTCGACCAGCTGGAACAGGTGCTGATCAACCTGATGGTCAATGCCCGCGACGCATTACTCAGCCGGCGAGAAAAAGACCCCGCCCTGCGCCCCTGGATTGCCCTGCACAGCGAGCACGACAGCCGCCATGTGCGTATCTGGGTCGAAGACAACGCCGGCGGGATCGACCCGCGCCTGTTGGAGCGGATTTTCGAACCGTTCTTTACCACCAAGCCGATAGGCGTCGGCACCGGATTGGGGCTCTCGGTGAGCTATGGGATTGTGGAAAACATGGGTGGGCGCCTGAGCGTCACCAACGGCGAGGCCGGCGCGAAATTCTGCGTCGAGTTACCCATCGCGCAAAACTCAATCAGCTAACCACGATGCGAAGCGAGCCGCTCTTGCTCTTGCTCTTGCTCTTGCTCTTGCTCTTGCTCTTGCTCTTGCTCTTGCTCTGCTTTTGATCTTAGGCGCCCCGTCAAACCACGCTGGCCGGAATTCGACAGGGATTTGGGGGGTAAACCGGCAGGGATGCCGGTTTAGCCGCCCCGCGCCATGGATGGCGCGTGGCGGCGGCCCCCCAAATCACTGGCGGATTGCGGGCACACCGAGCCTAGGCGAGGTGCCGAGTGGTGGGGCAAGAGCCTTTTGCTTACTTTTGGGCTCTTTTCAAAAGTGAGCCGCTGTAAAAGCGGAACCCTAAGTGGCCGTTACCGCAGGAATGGATATGTACACGTTCCAACTGTGTTGACTGCCAGGCCGCCTTCGCGAGCAAGCCCGCTCCCACAGTTGGATCGCGGGGGGTCAGGTAGATAGGCGTCGGCTGGCAGGCCGCCATCGCAGGCACGCCAGCTCCCACATTTGGAACTCGGGGAGTCAGCTAAATCACCAGATAAGCCCGGCCCATATGGCAAGAGAGATTGGCACCGACTTCGGCATTGCCCAGGTTGATGCCCAAGGCGCTGAGCAAGGTGTTGACGACAGGGTCGAGAATCGGTGACAGCACATTCTGGATCAGCCCCACCACCGCCGTGGTAATGGTCGCCAACAGCCCGGCAACCCCAGCCAACGCGCCACTGGAGACACTGCCGCTGGGCGGTGCGTAAGTCACCTGCAAGCCATTAAGGGTCGCCGCCAGGCTGCCGACGATATTGGCGGTGCCCGGCGCGAACTTGTAGGTGGGCGGCGCATTCATCTCGGCCACCGGCGCAAACACCATCGTGCTGGTTTGCGCGGCAATGGTGGAGTTGGCTTTCAACAGCAAACCACCCCCCACATTGGGTGTACGGTTGGGGCTGCACAGCAGCGTCAGGACCACACAGTAGCGCTGGCCAAAATCGATCAGCCTGACCGGCTGCACATCGACTGCTGCGGAGGAAGAAAAAGCCGCCACCGGATCCACTGTACCGACCGCCAGGGTCGCCAGGGACGTAGTGGCTTTCACCGTCAAGGATTTGGAGGCCGGCGAGTCGCAATTGAAATCCGTGACATTGGTTTGCGCACTGCCGGCTTCGATGTAAATGGCCAGCGATGTGGTGACATCGACGTCAGCCACATTACAGGCCACCAGGCACAACACACCGCCAACCACCGCCGGCAGGTTGAGGTTCAACAAGCCCTTGACCACCTGGGACACCGGCGTGCCCAGGCCCGTCAATATGGACGCCACGCCAGAGACCGCCTTGATGATCGGCGCCTGCACGGTCACCAACGTGCGCACTTGCGCGGTGCGTACAAAAATCTGATCGGTCGGCGGGGTATTCTGCAAGCCCTTCTTGGCCAGCATAGGATTGCCAATGGCCGACAGCTGCGGCGGTTCGATGACCTTGGTCTGGATCGACACATTGCCCACCAGCGGAATCGCGACCTGCGCCGCCGCACTCACCGCATTCTTGCTGCTGGACAACTGCGCCACCGCTTCCAACAGTTGAAACAATTGCACGTTGCTATTCAGCGCCGCCGTCGGCGTGCCGGTGGCGATGTCAATCAGGTCACCCACGGTCAACAGCTTGCTGTTGGGCGCAATGGCTTGAATCGAAATCACGTCATTGACGACCGCTGTGACCGCCGCACCGTTTTTCTGCAAAACCTTCACAGCAGCGTCGATCAGTTGAGTAGCCGAGACTGCGGTACTGAGCAAGGCATCGTAGTCACCGGCCTTCACGTTCAGGTTAATCGCCAGTTGGTCCAAATAACTGAGCAGGTTGACGTTGGTCTGCAGCAAGCCGTTCCAACCCGCCGCCGTGAGCGAAAGGTTGCCGCCGAGCAGGTTGCCGATGACCAGGTTGAGCAGCGGGGATTTGCCTGAATCGACGCTGGCCAGGCTGCTGCGGATCGACAGCTGCGCCACGGGCGGTGGTGTCGCCGCGACGGCGGTGGCGCTCAAGTTGATTTGCGGGGTAATCGGCGCACCACTGAACAGGTTCCACAGCCCATTGGCAACGCTGGTCATCACAGTGCGGGAAGCCACCACGCGGATAGCGTCGCTCTTGGTGGCATCAGCGGTAAACACACGGGTGTTCAGAGCATTGGTCGCCAGGGTGCCGCATGTCACCGCCAGGGTGCTGCCATTACCGACCACAAAACCGTTGCGCGCCGCATTTTGCGTGGCATAGGCGTTTGCGGTGGTGTTGGTACCGCATTGGCCACCGAGACTGGCTGCCTCCAACGCCGAGGTATCGGCGACGGATTGCAGCTTGCGCTTTTCCAAATACAAGCGCCCGCTGTCGACCGCCAGCAACGTAAACACCAAGGCCAAGGCCAAAGTGCCTGCCGCCATCAAGCCAATTGCACCACGCTGTCTGGAGCCGAATCGGGGAGACATCGAAGCACTCCTGCGCTAACTCTCCGTTGCACTGGAGTGTAGACAAGGCTTCGGCAGGTTGCTGGCAACTCGCCACATTGGCGACTGGCGGAGATGCCCTGATACGCCCTGATACTGTAGGAGCGAGCTTGCTCGCGAAAAACCTACAGACGCCGCGTTGATTCAGGAAGTACGCGTTATCGTTGACGTTTTTCGCGAGCAAGCTCGCTCCTACAGTGAGCGATCAGCGCGGGGGGTAGTTGGAAAGGATCTTGGTCACGGTGCTGCGGATGGCTTTGTTGCGTTCCTCGGGGTTCGGCGTGCTGGCCATCATCTGTTCGTCGCTGCCGCGCCACACCAGCTTGCCGTCCTTGCCGTCGAGCAGGTCGATCTGGATGGTCGCGACCTTGTAGGTGATATTGCGGGTTTCGTTGTACATCGGCGCGCCCCAGTAACCATTCCACGGGCCGCCCCAGGCACCGCCATAGTTGGTGGTGACTTGCTGCTGGCGGTCTTCGACGATCAGGTAGGCCTGTACATTCAGGTCAGCCTTGGTGCCCGCCGCCGCAGGACGCAAACCGCGCTGATCCAGCTGTTCGCCCACGGCCTGGCGGATGCGTTGCTCGGTGAGGTCGCTCTTGATCCTCGGGTCATCGGGACGGTACTGCAACGCTGGGTCTTTCCAGGCCCAATTGCGGTAGGCGCCGAAGTCTCGGCTGGCGTCGAAATCGTGGTTGACCTGGTTGCTCTGGCAACCGCCCAGCAACATGACAACAGCAAGCGCAGCGATGCGACGAAGCATGGTGTTCTCCAAAAACAACGTGGGCATGTAATGAGAATAGCTGCTAACTGGGCGGATAGGCAGCCATTGCCTTCTGCATCGCCTTGCGCAAGCTATCGGCGCGTTCGCTCAGGCTGCCCTGGCTAGTGGTTTCGGCACTGGTGCTCCACACCGGCTGGCGGGTGCGCGCATCGAACAGGCTGATACGCGCCACGGCCACTGTCACTTCATAGGTGCGCACCACGGGCACGCTGTTGTACATGCCGTAACCGTTGCCATAGCGGTTATAGCCGCCGTAGCCGTAACCATAATCGTCCTGGACCTGGCGCAGGCGTTTTTCCAGGCGTACATCGGCGCTCACAAGCAGGTCGGGCGCACGCTTGTCATGCAAGGGGCGCAAGCCGCGCTGATCGAGGGCGCCGCTGACCGCCTCGGCAATCTGTGCCGAATCGGCCCAGGCCGTGCCCGCCGGCAACTGACCGTTGAGCCAACCCCAGCTGCGGTAGGCGCCATAGTCGCGCACCGGCGCGGGGTAGGCGCTGGCATCAAAGGTAGTGGCCGCCTGGGCGGGCGCCGGCGGCATCGGTGCCGAACTGGCCACGTAAGGATTGGGGCTCGAGCAGGCCCCAAGGCCTAGAGACAACAGGATTAAACCGAGACGACGCATGTCGACCTCCCACGCTGGGCCGCTTAAACCGGGCGGCAGATCCAGTGCAAATATCGCCCAAGCCCGGCAAAGCTTGGGTGACGACGGTGAGCGAGCTCCATCTCCAACAAGTCCTGCAGGTTGGCGCGAGCCTGGAATTCCACCGGCATATAGTCGTGGAACACCCGCACGCCACTTTGGCTTTCGACCTGCCACAGCCCTTCGAGTTGCGCCGCCAACTCCCGTGGGTCCAGGGGTTGTTGCGGCGTCAGGCTCTGCTTTTCGCCGGCCATGTCGTTCTTGCGCATTTTGCGGAAGTGGCCTTTGAGCAGATTGCGGTAGATCAACGCATCACGGTTGTAGAACGCCAGGGACAACCAGCCACCCGGCAGCGTCAGTTGGTGCAGTACCGGCAGGATGGCGTGGGGCTCGGCCAACCACTCCAGCACGGCATGACACAGCACCAGATCGTAAGGCTCGGTGAGTTGGCCGAGCAAGTCCTGCCACGGTGCATGAATAAAGGTCGCGGTCTGGCCGGCGTCAACAAAGCGCTGACGCGCCCCTTCAAGCATCGGCGCCGCGGGTTCGGCCAGGGTTACCTCGTGGCCCTGCTCGGCCAGCCACAGCGACATGTGCCCAAGGCCTGCACCGATATCCAGCACGCGCAATGGGCGTTGCGGCAAGGTTTCTAACAGGTCGGCCTGGAGCACCGCCAAGCGAATCGCGCCCTTGGCACCGCCGTAGATTTTTTCGGCAAAGCGCGTGGCCAACTGGTCGAAATGACGATCACTCATGGGCAAACCGCCGTTCGCTATCGGCCAGCTTGGCGCGCACCACTTCGTTCATATCCAGCCCCAGCTCACTGCACAGCAACAGCAGGTACAGGACAATATCGCCGACCTCCTGGCCCGCATGGGCGAGTTTATCGGCGGGCAGTTGGCGGGATTGGTCTTCGGTGAGCCATTGGAAGATTTCCACCAGCTCGGCCATTTCCACGCTGGCAGCCATGGCCAGGTTTTTCGGGCTGTGGAACTGCTTCCAGTCGTTGGTATCGCGGATGCGGTGCAGGCGTTCGGTGAGGTGTTCGAGGTTCATGCGGGGGCTCCTGAATGGGTATAGCTTACCCCATGACGGGACGCGGAGCGTCCCAGGCGGCGTTCCCACGCAGAGCGTGGGAACGATCAGCGATCAGTCGACAACGCTGAACTCGAGCCTGGCGGTTTGGCCGGCTTCATCCAATACGCTGAGCTGATAGCGCCCCAGCCGTTCAAAACTGGCGTTGATGCTGTCCTGATTGGCGCTGTCCCCCAACGGCGCGCCATTGAGGAACCACCAACGCCGGCCACTGCCGCCCAGGGCGGAGATGTTCAGGCGCAAGGCTTGCTGACTGGCGGCGGGCAAACGTAATTGATCGCCCTCGCGCACGCCCACGATGGACAACGGCGACGCCGCAGCCAGCGCCGGTGGAGGGCAATCCGGGTCAGGCGCAGGAATGCGCGCTTCCCGGCGTTCAATCCTTGGCAACCAGGGCTCCAGCGGCGCCGGCCACAGCGCGATGTTTTTGGGGGTTGCGCCAGGGCAATGGGCATCGACCCTCAAACCCTTGGGGTTAACCCAGATGCTTTCCATCAAGCCCACGCTCAAGGGTTGATCCAATGCCTGCAAGGTCGGCGGCGTGGTGTTGTCCAGGGTCCAGGCAAAACGCTGGCGGCGGCAATTGGGGTCGCTGCGGCTCATGGGCTGGCCCAGCGGCCAACAAATCGCTGCCACGCCGATATTGGCAGGCACCGATTTGACTGGCGCACTGATGCCGCGCTGGCTGTCGCGGTTGGTCAGCACGTCATGCACCTGCAACATCAATGGTGCTGCCGACGCCAGGCCGAACTGCCCCGGTACCGGCGTGCCATCGGGCCGGCCGATCCATACGCCAATCAGGTAACGCGGGCCCACGCCAATCGCCCAGGCATCGCGAAAGCCATAACTGGTGCCGGTTTTCCATGCCAGCACCGGCCGTTGGACCAGCTCGGCACGCGGGTCGCGGTCGGGCCGCGCTTGGCCGCTGAGGATGCGCCGCACAATCCATGCGGCGCCGGGCGACAGCAACGGCCGCTCCCTGAGCGTATCGTCCGGCTGTAACCGCAGGCTGGCGCTCTTGCCATCGCGGGCCAGGGCGCTGTAACCACTCACCAGATCTTCCAGACGACTGCCCGCACCGCCGAGGATCAGCGCCAGGTTCGGCTCGGCCAATGCCGGCAACGCCAACGGCATGCCACCGATGCGCATCTGTGCGGCAAAGCGCTTGGGCCCGTAGGCTTCCAGCAGTTGCACCGCAGGCAGGTTCAACGAACTGGACAACGCGGTGCTCGCCGGCACCGCGCCAGTAAAACCCATGGAAAAGTTGCCTGGACGGTAATCGCCATAGCGCCGAGGCACGTCCTGCAACAGCGATTCGGAGTGAATCAGGCCGTCATCCAACGCCATCCCGTAGAGAAAAGGCTTCAAGGTGGAACCGGGCGAACGCAGCGCGCTGATCATGTCCACATGGCCAAAGCGCTTGGTGTCATTGATATCCACCGACCCCAGGTAGGCGCGCACCGCCATGCTTTCTTCTTCCACCACCAGGATGGCCGCGGAGGTGTGCTCCGGCAGGCGTGCGCGCCAGCCCAACAGCAGGTCTTCGAGACGGCGTTGCAAGGTGGCATCCAGCGTGGTGCGAATCAGTGGCGGGCTGTCGGGGCGATTCAGGCGACGTGCGAGCAAGGGCGCCAGGCTCGGTTCCAGGCGTGGGGCGAGCAACAGGGGTTCTTCCAAGGCTTCATCCACCGCCGATTGCGGCCATACCTGAAACTCGGCCAGGCGGCGCAGCACTTTGTCCCGGGCCTGCTGCGCGCGCTGCGGATGACGGTCCGGGCGCAAACGGCTCGGCGCCTGGGGCAATACCGCGAGCAACGCGGCTTCGGCGTGAGTCAGTTGTGAAGGCGACTTGCCCAGGTACGCCCAACTCGCCGCCGCCACGCCCTGCAGCGTGCCGCCGAAAGGCGCACGGTTCAGGTATAGGTTGAGGATTTCGTCCTTGGACAGGTGCCACTCCAACTGCGCGGTACGCCACAGCTGGCGTAACTTGCCGTGCAGGGTGCGTGAGTGCGGGTCGAGCAGGCGCGCCACTTGCATCGACAAGGTACTGCCGCCGGAGACCACCCGCGCGCCGCTCAGGTTTTGCCAGGTCGCACGCACCAGCGCCAACGGGTTTACGCCGGGGTGGTGGTAGAACCAGCGGTCTTCATAGGTGAGCAGCGCGTCGAGGTAATAGGGTGAGACTTCGCGGGTTTGTACCGGGTAGCGCCATACGCCATTGGCATCGGCAAATCGCCACAGCGGCGTGCCATCTTCGGCCAGCACTACCCGGGCCAGGTCGTCCTGGGGCAGGGGCAAAGGCCAGATGCGATCGGCCAGCCATAGCAGGGCAACCACCAACACCACACAACCCAAAGCCCAGCGCAATAACTGTGGGAGCGGGCTTGCTCGCAAAAGCGGTGGGTCAGTTGGCAGAGATGTCACAGGCACGCCGCCTTCGCGAGCAAGCCCGCTCCCACATTGGGCGGAGTACATCCAGGTGTGATTAAACTAAAACTCAAACGGGCAAACCTCTATGCTTGCAGGGAACTCGCCTGCGTTATCGACAACCAAAGGCACAGTTACGCCCACCTTCTCATCAGGACACGCACATGCAGGTAGAAAGCTTTTTCGAATGGTTGGGCCAGGCGCTCGGTTCCGTCATCCGTTTTATCGTCGACGGGCTCAGCGGTTTGTTCGGGGCCTTGACCCACGCCGGCGGCAACTTTATCGACGGCCTGTCACGCACCTTGGGCATGGACACCTCGATCATCAGCATCATCACTCTGATCGTCGGGTTGCTCTTCCTGTACTCGGCGGTACGCGCCTTTATGCGGGCCTCGATTATCGTGGGAATCATCTGGCTGATGCTGGGGCTTTGGTTGCTGAGCTGGGTCGTACACTGATATTTCGATCCTCTCCTGTAGGAGCGAGCTTGCTCGCGAAAAACTCACAGACGCCGCGTTGATTCAGGAAGCACGCGTTATCGTTGACGTTTTTCGCGAGCAAGCTCGCTCCTACAGTGTCTTTCAGCGGCCCTTGATCACCATATCCACCGGCGTCTCGCCCACCGCCTGCCAGTTCGGCCGATACATCGACTCTACCTGCGGCGGCGGCACGCGGTAGGTTCCCGGTGTCACCGCACGCGCCAGGTACAACAAGTGCGTGGTGCCATAGCCATCCAGATTCATCGCCGCCACATAGCGATCATCCCTGAACTCCTGGTGCTTGAGCGAGGCATTCTGCATCGACTCGCGCCACTCCTTGACCTGGCTACTGGCGTTCTCCAGGCTCGCTGCGCTTTGTGCCAGGTTCTGGTTTTCCAGTTCCAGGCCGGCGGGCAGCAAGTCCACCACCAGGGCATCCGGCACCCGTTGCTTGGCACTGACGGCCAGGTGCACCAGCACCAGGTCACCGCTGTTGAGGCTGCGCAGATTCAACGGCTGGCCATTCATGCCCAGGTATTCGCGGCGAATACTCAGGTTCTCGCCACCCGGGGCAGGCGGCACTTGTGGGTAACCCGAGATTGTCAGTTGCTGGTAGACCGGCACACCGCTTTGATTGGTCAGGCTCAAATTGCCGGAAAGCAGCTTGCCTTCCAGGTTGAGCGTCGACTGTTGGTTGTTCAGCTCATGCTCCCCGTCGCTGCCATCCAAGAGCACCTTCCACGCCGATTCTGGCTGGGCGAAACCCAGCCGCCCGGCCAGGAACAGCGAGTTGCGCTCCTGGGTCGACAGATAGGGGCTGGCCGCCAACTGGTCCGACAAGGTAAACAGGCGCTCTTCACGCGTGCCCTTGGCCAAGTCATTTTCCTCCAGCAACGCCAGAATCATCGCCTGATCGCGCAACGGGCTGCCGTAGTCGGCCAGCCACTCCTTGGCACTGCGCTGCGCCGCCAACCCGGCCAACAACGCCTGATCCGCACGCGGCTGGTCACCCATTTTCTGCAGGGCAATGGCCAACTGCACCAGCGGCAAGCCGGAGCGTGCGTCGCTGCGCCGTTCGAACAGACTGCGCAACGCACCCAACGGCGCCTGCTGACTGCGCGCCAGCACCATACCGGCGTAGGCCTGTACGGCAAACCGGGTGTGTTCGGCGTTGTCGCTGTAGTCCACCTCGATCAGGTTACGTTCCTGCACATACCGCAACAGGCGCTCGCTGGCCTTCTTCAAGGCTTCAGGCGGTACTGCAAAACCCTGGTCGCGGGCGCGCAGCAGGAAGTCGGTGACATACGCAGTCAGCCAATATTCTTCCTCGCCATCAGCGCCCCACAAACCGAAGCTGCCGTTGTAGCGCTGCATGCCCAGCAGGCGCTCGATGCCCAACTCGATCTTGCGCTTGCGCTCGGCATCCGGCTCGCCCTTGATGCTCAGGCGCTTGAGCAGCGCGTCGTCGGCGTACAGCGACGGGTACAAGCCACTGGCGGTTTGTTCCAGGCAGCCATAGGGGTACGCCTTGAGCGCACTGATCTGCGCGCCCAGGTTCAACGGCGGCCGGCTCGACAGGCTCAACAGCGCCTCACGCCCCGAGGCATCGAACTGATCCAGCGCACCCGCCGGCAAGCTCCACGGCTGATCCTTGATCACGGCGCGGTAATGCTTGAGCAAGGCCGGGTACGCCGGGCGTACGCCCAGGGTCCACTCACGGCTGAACGGCGGCAGGTTTTCCCCCGGCAGGTCCAGGCCATTGACCGTAACCTTGACCCTGCCCTGACCGAAACCGCCCCAGGCTTTTACCGGAATGCGCAGGGTGGTGCGCTGGCCTTGCTTGAGTTCAACCGATTGCGTGTCGCTGTTGACCAGTTCCAACGGCCCTTGCGTCGTTAATTGCACATCGAGTTTCTGCGCCTTGCCCGACAGGTTTGAGAGGTCCAGGGCCAGGGTGGTCTGGTCGCCCCCGGCCAGGAAGCGCGGCGCCGACAACTCGGCAATCAGCGGGGCGGCGATCACCGTCTTGCCTTCGGCCATGCCGTAGCGATCATCGCTCCAGGCTTGGGCCATCAGGCGCAGTTCGCCGTTGAAGTCGGGGATATTGACGCTGACTTCGCCCTCGCCTTTGTCGTTCAGCGTCACCGGGGCGCTTTGCAGGGCGACGATGGTTACGCTGGTGTCCGGGCGTTTGCCGCCTTTGGCCAACGCCGCGTCGCCACCAAATGCCAGGCTGGCCAGGCGCCCTTGGCCGGCTTCAATCAACTGGCCGTAGATGTCGAATTGGTCGACGCCATAGGCTTTGCGGCCAAACAGGCTGGCGTACGGATCGGGCGTTGGGAATTCGGTGATATTGAGGATGCCCACGTCCACCGCCGCGAGCAGTACGTGCACCTGTTGGGGCACGCTGCCATCGGCGTTCCTGGCGGCGATCTTCACCGTCAGCGGTTGTTTGGGGCGCATTTTTTCAGGTGCAGTGAGGGTCAGGCCGAGTTTGCGCTGGGTGCGATCCAGCGGCAGGTGCAGCAAGCCCACGGCGCGTTTAGGCGTGATATTGGCTTTGCGCTCGCCGGGACGAATCACCAGGGCGCTCACATACAGATCGTGGCGCGACCATTTCGGGTCGAGCTTCACCGCAAAGCTTTTGCCTTCGGCCGGCACGTCGATTTCCTGCCACCACAGCGGGCCTTCGGCAGACTCCACCAACAGGTAGCCTTTACCGGCAGCCGGTGGCGTGACGGTGACATTGGCGGTGTCGCCATCGCCATAGGCGGGTTTGTCCAACGCCAGCTTGACCTGGTCGGGGCGCACGGCGCCGCCTTCGGTGTTGTCCTGGGCCTGGTAGCCGGCCCAGAAACGCAGGCTGCTGACCAACCCGGTGTGCGGGTCTTCAACCTCCACACGGTAAGGGCCCCACTCCACCTGGAAACTGACCTTGGCGGTGTCACCCGCCTTGATGTTCAGGCTCTGCTCATCGAGGTTGAGGAATTTCTCGTTGAAGTGGTAGCTCCAGCCGTCATTCTCCGAGTAGTTCCAGTAGTAGTCGCGGCGCTCACGCACCAGGCGCACCTTGAGGTCTTGCGCGGCCAGTTTCTGACCGTCCTGGTTGGCCACCAGCACTTCGAATTCCACCGGGCCATCGCCGTTGGTTTCCTTGCCGTCAAACAGGCCACGCAGGCCCGGCAATTGCTCGGCCGGCCAGATAGGCTGCACCAGGCGCCGGGTGATCGGCCGACCGCCGGACTCCTGCAGGCTGGCTTGCACAATCAGTTGCAACGGCGACTTGGCCTCGGCCCACTTGCTTTCCAGGGTCAGCGCTTGCTCGCCATTGGCGTCGAGTACGCTTTCGTCCAGTTCGAAATCCTGGCTCAGCTCTTCTTCAGTGACGGAACCGAACTGGTAGCCCGGCAGGGATTTGACCGCCTCACGCAGTGGCCGCACGTACACCTGGCCACTGACGCGGTTACCGGAGGCGGGCGCGCCGTAGAGGTAACGACCGTTGACCTGGATGACCGGGTTATCCGCCGGGCTCAACGCCGTGTCACTGCCCTTGAGTTCCAGCGCCAGGCGTTCGGGCAGGAAGTCTTCGACGAGAAATTCATAGAGTTGCGGCTTGCCGTCACCGAGGTCGAACACCAACTGCCAGCGCCCGGTCGGCGCCTCGCCAGCCAGCTGCAACGGGTATTGATACAGGCCCGACGCGTCGGCCTCCCACACGAACTTGCGGCTCACCTGTTCATCCGGGCGCCGCACTTCGACGCTCACCGGCTGAGGCTTCACCGCCTTGCCATCCTTGTCACGCAACAGCGCGTTGAGCAGCACGGTTTCGCCGGGGCGATACAAATCACGCGGGCCGAACACAAAGAACTGCAACGGGTGGGACGGTTGCCCGCCGATATCGAACTCCGCCAAATCCAGCGCGGCGCTGTCCAGGCGCAGCAGGCTGGTTTGCTCGCCCTGCTTGGCCAGTAACACCTGGGCTTTTTTCGGCAGCGGCAACTCGGCGTGGCCAACGTCTTCGGTCTTGCCCTGGCCGAGCACGCGGCCTTCGGCATCGAGGATTTCCAGTTCGACGCCGTTGAGTGCCTTGCCGCCTTCCAGGGCCTGGGTAAACACATCCAGGCGATTGGCGTAGCGGTGCACCGACAGGCCGATATCACTCAAGGTGAACAGGGTGGCCGGTTGCGAATAGTTGTAGGTGCCCGAAGCGCGCATCACCGCGAGGTACACGCCCGGCTGCTGCAACTGCTTGAGGCCGGCAATCGGTAGCAACAGGGTTTCGCGGGTATTGCGCGCCGGGTTCAGGTCGAAACGCCCGCCGTACACCAGTTCGGCCATTGGCAGCAGTTCACGGGACTCATAGCTTTGCAGGCTGGTATTACGCCCCCACTGCGCCAGGAACGACGGCAGGGATTCGGGTTTGATCCGAAAGAATTCCACGTCGATCTTGTCGACATTCAACGCGATCACCGGCAGGCCCTCGGCCAGGCGCGTCGGCAACAGGGTGCCACGGCTGGCGAAGCCGACGGTGGCTTGCAGGTCGCGGGTTTCCAGGCGGGCGCTGTATTCGGCGGCGAGGGTGTTGCCGTTGACCGCCTTCACCCCTGCGTCCACGGTCAGCACCAGTTTGCGCTGCGGTTCAAGGTGGCGCAGGCGCAATTCCATCAGGTTATCGGACAGTTCCCAGGCGCCATCGACCTTGCCGGACTTGCTGTCTACCAGGTGCAGCTTGTCGGCGAATTTCTGATCGGGGTCCAGCGGAATGGAAAAACTCACCGACAGCGTGCTGGCCCCATCCAACTGCACCTCGGACACATCCACCACGCTCAGCTCACGCCCGGCATAGCGTTGCTTCAACACTGCCACGTCCACCGCCGCTTTCACCGGCTTCGGCGCTGCCGCCACGGTGGGCGCAGGCGGTGCAGCGGGTTTATCGGAAGAATCGCAAGCGCTCAGCAGGGCCAGCGCGCAGGCCAGGAACAGTCCTTTGTTAAGCATGGGGCACTCATAGTCAGAGGGAACCGAGGGGTGAACTATATATCAGCGCCGACCAAGCTGCTGCGGCGCCGGTCACATTGACCGACGGAGGGGCGGTTGGTTCTAGGTGGGCATGAAGCCAAGCCAAATCCCACAGCCACTGGAGATCAAACGGTGGGAGCTGGCTTGCCTGCGATAGCGGTCTTTCAGCCGATATCTTCACTGGCTGACCCACTGCTATCGCAGGCAAGCCAGCTCCCACATTGGTTCTGCTGTGTGGCGGGTTGACGGTTACAATGCCGCTCTACCAAGGAGCCTTCATGACCGCCCTGCTGACCGACTGGCGCCACCGCCCCACCCATCGCCGCGTCTGGGCCCTGGCCGCGCCGATGATCCTGTCGAATATCTCGGTGCCCTTGGTGGCTCTGGTGGACAGCATGGTCATCGGCCACCTGCCCCACGCCCACCAACTGGGTGCCGTGGCTGTCGGCGCCAGCCTGTATACCTTCCTCGCCTGGGCCATGGGTTTCCTGCGCATGGGCTCCACCGGGTTCGCCGCCCAGGCCGCCGGGCGTAACGATGGTGCAGCGTTGCGGCAAATCCTGTTGCAAGGCTTGCTGTTGGCGCTGGGGCTGGCGATTTTACTGGGTACCGTGGGCATTCCCCTGAGCCATCTGGCCCTGGAATGGATGCAGCCCTCGCCCGAACTGAACCAACTTACCCGCGAGTTTTTCCACACCCGCCTGTTCGGCCTGCCCGCCGCTCTCGCCAGTTATGCACTGGTCGGCTGGTTCCTCGGCACCCAGAATGCACGAGCGCCATTGGCGATTTTGCTGACCACCAACCTGGTCAACATCGCGCTTAACCTATGGTTCGTCCTCGGGCTGGACTGGGGCGTGGTCGGCTCCGCCCGAGCCTCGGTGATCGCAGAGTGGACCGGCGCCCTGCTCGGCCTGGCGCTTACGCAAAAAGCCCTGCGCGCCTATCCTGGGCATATCGCTTGGGCCGCCTTGAAATTGTGGCAAAGCTGGCGCCCGTTGCTGGCGGTCAACCGCGACATTTTTATCCGCAGCCTGGCGTTGCAGTCGGTGTTTTTCATGATCACGGTGCAAGGCGCAAGGCTGGGAGATGCCACAGTTGCAGCCAATGCCTTGCTGCTCAATGGGCTGTTACTGACGGCACATGCCCTGGATGGCCTGGCTCACGCGGTCGAGGCTCTGTGCGGCCACGCCATCGGCGCACGTGACCGGCAAGCGTTACGGCAGTCATTGGTGGTTGCCTGTGGTTGGTCGCTGATCGCCAGCGTGGGTTTCGCCCTGCTGTTCACCTTCGGCGGCCATCTGTTCATCGCCATGCAAACCGATATCCCCAGCGTGCGCGAAACCGCCGCTATCTACCTGCCCTACCTCGCGGTATTGCCGTTGATTGCGGTGTGGAGTTATTTGCTCGATGGGCTGTTTATCGGTGCAACGCGGGCGCGGGAAATGCGCGATGGGATGTTGCTGACGGTGATGCTGGTACTGCCGATTGCCTGGGCCTTGCAGGGCTTGGGCAACCACGGACTGTGGATAACTTTTTTGCTATTCATGGCGGTACGCAGCTTGATCCTGGGGGCGATTGCCTGGTGGCTGAGCACGCAGAATCGCTGGCTGAGCGATACCCGCTGACACGAGCCCCTACCTGTTACTTCTGACAGGTTACAAGCCGATTTTTCAAGCGTTGAATAGCGGTGGGCAACCTCCCCTGCTTACGCCAAGGAAAATCGCTATGAATATCAAACGACAAACAGGCATCGTCACCCTTTGGGTAATCGCCACGCTGACTACCGCAGGCTGCACGGCGCCATCGAACTCAACAGCGCAGCCGGCCGGGACACTGCGGGTGGAGAACCAAATGGCCGGTGAGTACACACTCGTGGTGATACATGGGACTGAACAGCACAGAATCACCAAAGGCGAATCAAAGGACCTGACAATCGATGGAAAAGAGGTGCTCCTGTCGCGCCTCAACAGTCAGGGCACAATAACGCAGATAGCCCTCAACGTTCACTCAGAGAGCAAATGCCCAGTGACGCAATGCTTGCTCGTAAGGTGACTTGATCAACGTCGTGCCAATGCGGCCGGCCTCACAGGAACTAAACGAACACTCGCTCAGTTCCGGTGAGGCCGCACGACTCAAGAAGACAAGTAAGAAGAACGAGTCAACCCAAGACGCAACGCATCCAGGAACTGGGTACGCTCGGACGCCGAGATCTTCGCGCTCGCGCACTTGTCGCGGTAGTGCGTCATCAACTCTTCCGGCGACAAGTGCACATAGCGCAGCATGTCTTCGATGGTGTCGTGAGTCTCGATCCCGGCGCTGTACACCGAACCGTCTTCACGCTGGTAGATGTTCACCGAGTCGGTGTCACCGAACAGGTTGTGCATGTCGCCCAGGATTTCCTGATAGGCGCCGACCAGGAAGATACCCAGCAGGTAGTCCTCGCCTTCGTTCAAGCCGTGAACCGGCAGGCTGGTTTCGATGCTCTGCTCGTCGACGTATTGCTTGATCTTGCCGTCGGAGTCGCAGGTCAGGTCTTGCAGCACGGCGCGGCGCAGCGGCTCTTCGTCGAGGCGGTGCAGCGGCAGGATCGGCAAGACCTGGCCGATGGCCCACGTATCCGGCAAGCTCTGGAATACCGAGAAGTTGCAGATGTATTTGTCGGCCAGCTTGTCGTTGAGTTCGTCCAACACCTGGCGGTGCGAGCGCTGGCGGGCTTTCAACGAGTTGTGCAGGCGACGGCACACCGCGAAGTAGCACTGTTCGGCCAGGGCTTTTTCGGCCAGGGTCAGCTTGCCATCGGCGTACTGGGTGGCCACGTCGCTCATGTAGTGGGTGGCGCGCCAGTAGGTTTCGGTGACCATCTCGATGTCGGTCGGGCCCAGCAGGTCCACCAGCCATTGCACGGTTTCCGGCAGGCTTTCCTTGTTTTCGATGGTCGGGATTTCGTCGTTGTGCTTCTCGACGTCCGTCACCTGCACCACCAGCATGGCGTGGTGAGCGGTCAGGGAGCGGCCGCTTTCGGAGAAGATGTTCGGGTGCGGCAGGCTCTGCGCGTCGCAGAATTCCTTGAGCATGCCCACTACCACGCCGGCGTAGTCGTCCATGTCGTAGTTGATCGAACTGGCGTTGCGCGAGTGCGTGCCGTCGTAGTCCACGCCCAGGCCACCGCCGACGTCGATGTGGTCCACCGGCAGGCCGAGGTTGCGCAGTTCGCCGTAGTAACGAATGGCTTCCTTGAACCCGTGCTGGTAGTCGGCCAGGTTGGCAATCTGCGAGCCCATATGGAAGTGCAGCAGGCGGATGCCCTGGTCCAGGCCGGCTGCGCGGAAGCGCTCGACCACTGACAGCAACTGGGCTGCCGACAGACCGAATTTGGATTTCTCGCCACCGGTGTCCGCCCACTTGCTCGATGCCAGGGACGACAGGCGCACACGCAGGCCCACCTGCGGCTTGACCTTGAGGCTCGCCGCCTCTTCGATCACCAGCCCCACCTCGGACTCTTTCTCGATCACGATGAACACGTTGTGGCCGAGCTTCTGGCCCATCAGCGCCAGGCGGATGAACTCACGGTCTTTATAACCGTTGCAGACGATGGTGCCGCCCTTCGGCGCCAGGGCCAGCACGGCCAGCAGCTCAGGCTTGGAGCCGGCTTCCAGGCCGATGGAAACGTTCTGGGTGGCAATGATGTTCTCGATCACCGCTTCCTGCTGGTTCACCTTGATCGGGTACAGCGCGGTGTACTTGCTCTGGTATTCCAGGCGCTCGATGTTGGCATCGAAGGCACCGGTCAATTGGCGCACGCGGTCTTGCAGGATATCGGGGAAGCGCACCAGCAGCGGCAACGACAGGCCGCTTTTGCGCAACTCATCGACTTGCTCGTACAGGTCGACGGGCGTGCTGTTCGGGCCGTTCGGACGGACTTCTACGCGACCGGCTTCATTGATCGCGAAATACCCGGCCCCCCAATGGCGAATCCCGTAAACACTGCGGCTGTCCGCAACTGTCCATTGGCTGCCATCGTCTTTGCGTGTGCGTCGTACGGACATCGAAGTCCCCTATTAATGAAGGCGAAGGCGCCACCTCTCGCGGAGGCTGGCGCAGTCTAAAGAATGAAAATGACGATTTGCCTGCAAGGGAAGTAGACCCCACTGGCAGGACAGAGTTTAGCCACAGGTTGGGAAGAGGCTTTCAGCCGCCGGACTTCTTGGCCTTGTACCCGAGCTTGATCAGCTCGGCCAACAGCAACTCGACGTGATCGCCCTGAATCTCGATAACCCCGTCTTTCAACGCGCCACCGGTGCCACAGCGCTTTTTCAGCGAGGTGGCCAATTCCTTCAGGGCTTCTTCAGCCAGGGGCACGCCGGTGATAGTGGTCACCGTCTTGCCGCCACGGCCTTTGCTCTCGCGACGCACGCGGGCAATACCGTCGCCTTCGGGGATCAGGGTCTGTTTGCAGGTGCACGAATCCACGGGCTGACGACAGTCCGGGCAGTGTCGACCTGCGTCGGTGGAAAATACCAGGCCACCAAGGGCGGCGAAGGATGCGGCTTTTTTGGCCACCGGCAATCCTCTTGGGAGGATGAAGACTGATCGGCGCCGCACAAGGCGGTGACCGACCGCGAAGCCCCACTCAGGCAGGGGCAGCGCTACCGAACCGTCAAGGCCACCACCATTGTAGGAGCGAGCTTGCTCGCGAAGATCGTCAACGATAACGCGGGCATTCAGCCAGCACGCGGTGTCTTGGCGTTTTTCGCGAGCAAGCTCGCTCCTACAGGGTGAAACAATAGCGGTTCGGGTGAAAAGGCGCGCAGTGTAACGGCAAAAGGCCAAGTTGCTAAGAGCCAAATGGCGCCAATTTATACAACTTTAGCGACGTGAGGCGAGATACCGCCGCAAGCCCTCTTGGGCGTCCGGGCAATAAGACTTTTGCTCGGCCTCTGCAAGCACCGTTTCAATGGATAGAAAACGCGCTTCCATGACCTCTTCAGGCTGCAAACACAGTGGGCCGTCCCATACAGCAGAGTAGGACGTACACCACAGGCGGCTGTCGCCATCTTCAAAGTAAAAATGATCGTGCTCGACCAACTCCACGCCACTCACGCCCAGCTCTTCCGCCAATTCCCGCTGTGCCGACAGGGCATAGCTTTCTCCCGCCGCCACCATCCCGCCCGCCGCCGTATCCCAGAACCCCGGGTACAGGGCTTTGCTCAGCGTGCGCCGGTGCACACACAGCTCGCCTTTGGAATTGAACAGGAAGATAAACGTGCAACGGCCGATCAAGCCGCGCTGGCGCAGGTCGGACCTGACCAGGTGACCGAGCAGGTGGTCCTGCTCGTCGACCCAGCAGATCAGTTCAGCGTCGGAGGCTGCTCGGTGTGCGGCCTCCTTTTGAGTAGCGTCCATCATCAACCCTGGTTGAGGAGCTGACGCAAGTCGATCACTGCAGCGTTTGCCCGGGAAATATAGTTGGCCATCACCAGCGAATGGTTCGCCAGTACGCCGAAGCCACTGCCGTTAAGAATCATAGGACTCCATACCGGTTCTTGCGAGGCCTCTAGCTCCCGAATGATCTGGCGCACGCTGACGGTGGCATTTTTCTTGGCCAGTACGTCGGCAAAATCGACTTCGATGGCACGCAGCAGATGGGACAGCGCCCATGCCTGGCCGCGCGCTTCGTAGAACACGTTGTCGATCTGCATCCATGGGGTTTCCACCACTTCTTCATCGACCTGCGGCACTTCACCCGGCGCCAGCGCCTCGGTTTTCAGCGCAGTGTTCAACTTGACCCGGCCCACGCTGGCGGACAGACGCTGGGACAGCGAGCCCAAACGTGTGGCCACATCGCCCAGCCAGTTGTTGAGGTTGTCGGCACGCGCATAAAACAGCGCGCCGCGCTGGTTCGGGTCAGACAGGCGCGCTTCGTAGCGGCTCAGGGAATTGATGCCTTCCTGGTATTCCGACTCACTGGATGGCAGCACCCAACTCTTGTTGTCGAAGTTGAAGCGCGGCTCGGCCTTGGCCAAGTCAGCGTCTTCAGCCGACTGCGACTGGGAGCGGGCGAAGTCTTTACGCAGGGCACGGGTGAGGTCACGCACCTGCACCAGCACGCCGTATTCCCAGCTCGGCATGTTGTCCATCCACAAGCCTGGCGGGAAACGGTCGTTGGAGATGTAGCCGCCTGGCTTGTTCAGCAAGGTGCCAACCACGGTCTTGAGGGTTTCGACGGTGGTGTAACCCACCACCATCTGCTTGCCTTCCTTCTCGGCGGCAAGCTGGGCATTTTGCTGCACCGGAAACAGCGCCGGCTCTTGGCTCCAGTACCAACCCAGGCCACCGGTGACCAGCAGGTACAAGCCGATGATGCTGAGCAACGCCCGGCTCATCAGCAGGTTGCGAAAATAGCTGCGGTTGGCCGACTTGGGCTCAGGGGCGGGGCCTTTGGCACTGCCTTCGCGGTTTTTCCAGTCCAGCATGGCGATATCCTTTCAATCACTTGAGTTCATGCACGTCAATTGTCCGGGTGCGTTCAGACATTCCGACCACAACCCTACCCCATCGTGCCCATCGGTGCGGGGCTTTTACACGAAAGTGGCGCACCAGCGCGCTTGGACTATAAAGGATGCACGCGATTTACGCTGCGCGACCCACTGGTCAATAACTGAATGGCAGGCACGCAGACTTAATTGACGTATGACACTCATCTATCAGAAAAGAGGTGCTAGCATAGAGCCATCAGTCGACCTCAGCATGCACCCTCACAGTAGTCAGGATATGACCGAGTCAGAAGACCCCAGCCGCGAGCGTCTCAAGCAGCACTTTGCCCAGCGGGTAATTCATCAGGCACGTCAAATTCTTGAGATCTGGCAGCGCCTGCAACGCAGCGAGTGGTCGAACGCCGACTTTTCCGAACTCAGCGAAGCCAACCTGCGCCTGCAACGCTTCGCCGAACGCTTCGAACAGCCCGAACACACACAACTGGCACGGCATATCAGTCAATCCTTGCAGGCTGTGGACGAGAACCGTGGCCGTCTGAGCAGCCAACTGATCACCGAGCTCAACCGCTTGATGCAACGCCTGTCCCGCACCGGCCTGCGCCAGGGCGATCAGCTGGAGCAAACCTTCCTGCCGCCGATGCGCAAGCCGATCTATGTGATGCTGGCCGACCATGACCGCGCCGAACGCCTGGCCAAGCAGTTGGAGTTCTTCGGCATGGGCGCCCACGCCCTGGACAGCGTCGCCGCCTTTCGCGCGTCCATGGCCGAGCGTTTGCCGTCAGCGATCGTGATGGACGTGGACTTCTGCGGCACGGGCCTGGGCCTGAAGCTCGCGGCAGAGGCCCAGGAGGGCCTGGAGCAAAAGCTGCCGCTGTTGTTTTTCAGCCTGCACGAAACCGACACCCCGACACGCCTGGCCGCCGTACGCGCCGGCGGCGAAGAGTTCCTGACCGGCACCCTGGAGGCCTCAAGCCTGCTGGAAAAGATCGAAGTGCTAACCTGCGCGGCCCAGTACGAACCGTACAAAGTGCTGATCATCGACGACTCGCGGGCCCAGGCGCTGCACACCGAACGCCTGCTCAACAGTGCCGGCATTGTCACTCGCACATTGACCGAACCGATCCAGGCCATGGCCGAGCTGGCGGATTTCCAGCCCGACCTGATCATCCTCGACATGTACATGCCTGCCTGTACCGGCACCGAACTGGCCAAGGTGATTCGCCACAACGACCGCTACGTCAGTGTGCCGATCATTTACCTGTCGGCTGAGGACGACCTGGATAAACAGCTGGATGCGATGAGCGAGGGCGGTGACGATTTCCTCACCAAACCGATCAAGCCGCGTCACCTGATCACCACCGTGCGCAACCGTGCGTCGCGTGCACGCAACCTGAAGGCACGGATGGTGCGCGACAGCCTGACCGGGCTGTACAACCACACGCATATCCTGCAACTGCTCGAAGATTGCAGCTTCCGCGCACGCCGTGAGAACAAGCCGTTGAGCTTTGCCATGCTCGATATCGACCACTTCAAGCGCGTCAATGACAGCCACGGCCACCCCATGGGCGACCGGGTGATCAAGAGCCTGGCACTGTTTCTCAAGCAGCGTTTGCGCAAGACCGATTACATCGGCCGCTACGGCGGTGAAGAGTTCGCCATCGTGATGCCCGACACCGACCTGGAATCGGCCTGCAAGGTGCTGGACGACATTCGTCGGCGCTTTGCAGAAATCCACTACCCCGCCCAACCGCAGGATTTGTGGTGCACCTTCAGCGCCGGCCTGGTGGAGCTGTGCGACGGTTCCGACAGCTTGATGATGGCCGCCCAGGCTGACGAAGCGCTGTACCGCGCCAAAGACGCCGGACGTAATCGCGTGCAAGCCGCTCGTACATCAAAGCAAAGTGCCATCTTTTCACCAGAATCCACCGATTCGGTCATAACGCTGTAATACAAACGCAATAAATTCAGGCGCTTATCTCTTGCCGTCGGTTGAAACCCCGCATGCGCCTGAAGCTGCTGACCAATCTCAATACCCTTCTGCTGGTGGCTGTGTGCCTGGCCCTCGGGGCGACACTGTGGTGGTCGCAACGGGCGCTGGAGCGTCCGTACTTGTTGATGGAGCGCTACCTCGGGTTGTCCCAGGTCTTTCAAAACCAGGCTGCCCGTAACATCGAGGACTACTTGGCCAGCGGCGATGCCCTGCGGCTGAGCAGTGCCACCCAGAGCCTGGAAAGCCTGCAGCTTCAGCTGGGCGAACTGCCGCCCGACTTGGCGCAAAACCTGCGCCCCAGCCTCATGGACCTGGAGACTTTCAGCAAGACCGACCTGTTGGCCGCCGGTAAATTGGCTGGCGACCCGCAAGCCCTGTTGCTGCAAGCCGAGCGTGAACTGGGCGCGAACCTGGAACAATTGAGCCAGTACGCCAGCGGTGTCAATTCCGCGGAGGCTGCGCATTATATGTCGCCATTGCTCGCAGCCTCACAGCACCTGGGCAAACTGTCCCTGGCCCGCGACAAGCTAGTCAGCAGCGGGCGCGCCGAGTTGGCCGCGGATGTCGAGCGGGAAGTGACCAACCTGCGCACTCAGGCCGACCTGCTTGCGCAGTTGCCCTTATTGGGAATAAAGGCCAGCGCTGAATCAAACACCGATGATTTTTCCGCGTTGATGGGCCTGGAAAATACCGAAAAAACCGAAGCCCAGGACACCGGCGTCGACCTCAAGCGCGAACTCAACAGCCTGTTGACCCGCTACCCCGCCGAACTCCAACGCACCCGTGAACAGATCCAGCAACGCGCCGATCTCGCCGCCAGCACCCACCTTAAAATCACCAACGTACAACAGGCCATCGCCGGCCTGGAACCCGTGGTGCGCGCGCAACACGCGAAGATTCAGGGTGAAGTGCGTGTGATGCAGGGGGTGATGATTGGTCTGATCCTGCTGATCGCATTGCTGATCGATACCCTGCAACGCCGCCTGGCGCGCGTGCTGACCAACCTGGCACCCGCCTTGTCGACCTGGGCCGAAGGCGACTTCAGCCAACCGATTGCCCTGGGCAAGACCAACCGTGAACTGCACGATATCGAGGCCTCCCTTAACCGCCTGCGCGCCTACCTGGTGGATCTGGTCGGCACCATCCGTGGCAATGCCGAAGAAGTGGCAGGCAGCAGCCGCGCCCTGGCCGAACTGAGCAGCGGCCTGCACGACGGAGCCGAGCGCCAGGCCGGCGACACCGCGCAAATCCGTGATTCCCTGGGCGAGCTGGAAGCCACCATCCAGCAAGTCGCCGGGGATGCCAGCCAGGCCGCCGGGGCCAGTCGCAGTGCAGGCCAAGCCGTGGAGCAAGGCCAGCGCGTTATCGGCCTGAGCCTCACCGGGCTGCATGCGCTGGTAGGCGAAGTGCAGCAAAACGCGCAGATGATCGAGAAACTTGCCGAAGAGTCCGCCACCATCGGCGGCGTGCTCACGGTGATTCGCTCGATTGCCGACCAGACCAACCTGCTGGCGCTCAACGCCGCTATCGAAGCCGCCCGCGCCGGTGAAGCCGGACGTGGTTTCGCCGTGGTAGCCGACGAAGTGCGCTCCCTGGCCCAGCGTACTGCCGGCGCCACCGCCGAAATCCAGGGCCTGATCGCCGGCCTGCAAAGCGCCGCGCACCAGTCGGTAGAAGGCATGCGCGCCCAGGTCGAACACGCCGAAGCCACCGCCCAGCAGGCCCAGGCGGCGGATGGCGCGCTGGATGAAATCGTCGGGGCGATCCAGACCATCTCGGATACCGCCGTACGCATTGCCGATGTGACCGCGCAGCAGAGTGGCGCCGTGAGCGAGATACGCGACAACAGTGAGCGGATTCATCAATTGGGTGAGGATAATTTGCTGCGTATTGGCCAGGGCCGTAGCCAGGGCGAGCACCTGCTGGTACTGGGTGGGCAACTGACTACCGCCGTGCAAGCCTTCCGCGTCTAACCCGATCCGGCCCTCTATGAAGACCGCAATGTGGCTGATCGTTCCCACGCTCCGCGTGGGAATGTCGCCCCAGACGCTCCGCGTCCCGCTTTAAAGCCGTGACGCAGAGCGTCACTGGATGCGTGCCCACGCGGAGCGTGGGTGCGATCAGCTCCCACACTGACCAAATGCCGTCTCCCAGTCACAAATTTTGCGCAATCCTCGCTAATCGTGCCGGCTACTGCATAGAACTGGACAGTCACAAAGGCTTTGCGGCATAGTCGCCGGGTTCTGACGCACCCACACCAATAACAAGGAACAGCCAATGGCGACCTTACTGGTTCTTCACGGACCCAACCTGAACCTGCTTGGCACCCGCGAACCGGGCGTCTACGGGGCAGTGACCCTGGACCAGATCAACCTCGACCTGGAAAAGCGGGCCCGTGAAGCCGGCCACCATTTGCTCTACCTGCAAAGCAATGCCGAGTATGAATTGATTGATCGCATCCATGCCGCGCGCGGCGAAGGCGTGGACTTTATTCTGATCAATCCCGCCGCTTTTACGCACACAAGCGTTGCATTACGTGACGCGCTGCTGGCGGTGAGCATCCCATTCATCGAAGTGCATTTATCGAACGTGCACAAACGCGAAGCTTTCCGCCATCACTCTTACTTCTCCGACGTAGCGGTAGGAGTGATCTGCGGCCTTGGCGCCAGCGGTTACCGACTGGCCCTGGAGGCCGCCCTGGAACACATTGAAGAACAGGCTAAACGCCCCTGACCGACCCTTGGGAGTTGATGATTCATGGATATCCGTAAAGTTAAGAAACTGATCGAACTGCTGGAAGAATCCGGTATCGACGAGCTGGAAATCAAGGAAGGCGAAGAGTCCGTACGGATCAGCCGTCACAGCAAGACCCCGGCCCAACAGTTCTACGCGCCACAGATGCAAGCACCGGCTCCAGCCGCTGCAGCTCCGGCTGCCGCACCTGCCGCCGCCGCTGCACCTGCCGCCCCAGCCGCTCCTGCGCTGAACGGCTTCGTGGTCAAGTCGCCAATGGTCGGTACTTTCTACCGCACCCCGGCACCGACCTCGCCAGCCTTCGTTGAAGTGGGCAAGACCGTGAAAGTGGGCGACACCATCTGCATCGTTGAAGCGATGAAAATGATGAACCACATCACCGCGGAAAAAGCCGGCGTCATTGAATCCATCCTGGTAGAAAACGGTCAGCCGGTTGAGTACGACCAGCCGCTGTTCACCATCGTTTGAACCGCGGAGCGCCTTCGATGTTGAAACCTGCGAAGAAACTGCAAAAAGTCCTGATCGCCAACCGCGGCGAGATCGCGCTGCGTATCCTGCGCGCCTGTAAGGAAGAGGGCATCAAGACCGTCGCTGTTTACTCGACGGCCGATACCGAATTGATGCACGTGAAACTGGCGGACGAAAGCATCTGCATCGGCCCGCCACTGGCCACGAACTCGTACCTGAAAGTCTCGAATATCATCGCCGCGGCAGAAGTGACCGGCGCCGATGGCATCCACCCGGGCTACGGCTTCCTCGCGGAAAACGCCGACTTCGCCGAACAAGTGGAAAAATCCGGGTTTGCCTTCATCGGCCCGAAAGCCGAAACCATTCGCCTGATGGGCGACAAGGTCTCGGCCAAGGACGCCATGATCGCGGCCGGTGTGCCCACCGTTCCAGGCTCCGACGGCCCACTGCCTGAAGACGAGGAAACCGCTCTGCGCATTGGTCGCGAAGTCGGCTACCCGGTGATCATCAAGGCCGCCGGTGGCGGTGGTGGTCGCGGCATGCGCGTGGTGCACAAGGAAGAAGACCTGATCGAAGCCGCCAAGCAGACCCGCTCCGAAGCGGGCGCCTGGTTCGGCAACCCGATGGTCTACCTGGAGAAGTACCTGACCAACCCACGTCACGTGGAGGTCCAGGTACTGTCCGACGGCCAGGGCCACGCCATCCACCTGGGTGATCGCGATTGCTCGCTGCAACGTCGCCACCAGAAGGTATTGGAAGAAGCCCCGGCACCGGGCCTGGACGAGAAAGCCCGCCAGGAAGTACTGGCGCGTTGCGTCAAGGCGTGCATCGACATCAACTACCGTGGCGCCGGTACCTTCGAGTTCCTCTACGAAAACGGCCGCTTCTACTTCATCGAGATGAACACTCGTGTGCAGGTAGAGCACCCGGTATCGGAGATGGTCACCGGTATCGACATCGTCAAGGAGATGCTGAGCATCGCAGCCGGTAACGTGCTGTCCTTCACCCAGGACGACGTGAAGATGCACGGCCACTCCCTGGAGTGCCGCATCAACGCCGAAGACCCGAAAACCTTTATCCCAAGCCCTGGCCTGGTCAAGCATTTCCACGCGCCCGGCGGCAACGGCGTACGTGTGGATTCGCACCTGTACAGCGGCTACAAGGTTCCGTCCAACTACGACTCGCTGATCGGCAAGCTGATCACCTGGGGCGCCACTCGCGACGAGGCCATGGCCCGTATGCGCAACGCCCTGGACGAAATCGTGGTCGACGGCATCAAGACCAACATCCCGCTGCATCGGGATCTGGTTCGTGATGAAGGCTTCTGCGAAGGTGGTGTGAACATTCACTACCTGGAACACAAGCTGGCCAACCAGTAAGTGCTCCACCCAACAAAACCGCCTTCGGGCGGTTTTGTTGTTTATGGGCCACCGCCCCCTGATCGTTCCCACGCGTGGGAACGCCTCTTGTGGCGCTCCGCACCACGCCTTAACAACGGGACGCGGAGCGTCCGAGGCGGCATTCCCACGCCGAGCGCGGGAACGATCGTCGGCGCAGTCGTCTTCTGGCTTGCTCTCGCGTAAACTTGCGCGCTTTCGCGGCCTGCCCGCCGCACATTCATTTTTTTCAAAGGTGCCCGCCATGCCTTGGCTGCAAGTCCGTCTCGCCATCAGCCCAGAACAAGCCGAAACCTACGAAGACGCGTTCCTCGAAGTGGGCGCCGTGTCGGTGACCTTCATGGACGCCGAAGACCAGCCGATTTTCGAGCCGGAACTCAACACCACGCCGCTGTGGTCCCACACCCACTTGCTGGCCCTGTTCGAGGACGGCACCGACGCCGCCGCCGTGCTGGCCCATATGGAACTGCTCACCGGCGGCCCGCTGCCCGAGCATCACAGCGAAGTCATCGAAGACCAGGACTGGGAACGCAGCTGGATGGACAACTTCCAGCCCATGCGTTTCGGCCAGCGCCTGTGGATCGTGCCAAGCTGGCACGCCGCGCCCGAGCCAGACGCCGTCAACCTGCTGCTGGACCCGGGCCTTGCGTTCGGTACCGGCACGCACCCGACCACCGCCCTGTGCCTGGAATGGCTGGACGGCCAGGACCTGACCGATAGCAACGTACTGGACTTCGGTTGCGGCTCGGGGATCCTGGCCATCGCCGCCCTGCTGTTGGGCGCCAAGGAGGCCGTGGGCACCGATATCGACGTGCAGGCCCTGGAAGCCTCCCGCGATAACGCCGGGCGCAACAACATTGCCGAAGGCAAATTCCCACTCTACCTGCCTGAGGACCTGCCCCAGGTTCAAGCCGATGTGCTGGTGGCCAATATCCTCGCCGGGCCACTGGTGTCGCTGGCGCCGCAACTGTCGAGCCTGGTCAAGCCGGGCGGGCGCCTGGCGCTGTCGGGCATCCTCGCCGAGCAAGGTGAAGACGTGGCTGCGGCCTACGCCAAAGACTTCGAGCTGGACCCGATCGCCAACCGTGATGGCTGGGTACGCATCAGCGGTCGTCGGCGCTAGAATGAGCGCTTGCCTGAATCGGATGGCCGCATGACCGACAGTTTCGTCACCCAGTGCCCACATTGCCAATCGCGCTTTCGCGTCAACCACGCTCAATTGAGCGTGGCCCGCGGCGTGGTGCGTTGCGGCTCGTGCCTGCAAGTGTTCAACGCCGCTCGCCAGTTGCTGGAGCAACGTGCCCAGGCGTCTGCGCCGGAACCTGAAGCGCCGACAACCCCCGAACCGATTGGCGAAGCACCTCCCGAGCCACCACGGGCCATCAGCCAGAAACAGTGGACGGCCGAAGAGCTGGACCTGGATAACCTGGACAAGGAACTGGCCAAGCTGGAACGTCGCGAGATCCAACATACCCAGGCCTTGGGTGCGGAACGTCGCCAGCCAGGTGCCGACCGCCGGCAAAAGGAAGAGTCCTTCAGCGCCAGCCGCGATACGGTCAAGGCCGAGGAAGAAAAGTGGGCGGCCAGCCTGTTCAGTGAGCCACCCGAAGAGCGCGCCCAGGCACCAGAAGAAGAGCCCGAGCCGGTTAAGGCACCTGCGTCCAAACAGCGCACCGAACCGTCCATGTCGGCCCACGTCGACGAACTCGATGACGAACCAGCTCTGCACGCCACTACCGTGGATGACGACCTCGACCCGCCGCTGATACCCACCCGCGACGAGCACGATGAACCTGAACCCGAAGACCGCGCACAGCCGCGCCCCAAGCGCGCGCGAACGGAGGCTGGTGTACACGACGAGTTACTCCAGGACCTGGAAGACGACCCCCTGCACCTGTATGCGCAGAAGCGTCCGTCAAGCTGGGGTCGCCGTCTGGTCTGGATATTGTTGGTGGTACTCGCCGCTGCCGGTCTGGCCGGCCAGTACATCGCCTACCAATTCGACGACCTGGCCCGCCAGGACGCCTACCGTCCCTGGTTCCAGGCGTTATGCCCGAAACTGGGGTGCACCGTGCCATCGCGGGTCGACATTACTCACATAAAGAGCAGCAATCTGGTGGTGCGCAGCCACCCCGAATTCGCCGGGGCGCTGGTGGTCGATGCCATCATCTATAACCGTGCGACCTTCTCCCAGCCCTTCCCGCTGCTGGAGTTGCGCTTTGCGGACTTGAACGGCAGCCTGATTGCCAGTCGTCGCTTCAAGCCCGCCGAATACCTCAGCGGCGAGTTGGCTGGCGTCAGCGAAATGCCCTCGCAGACGCCTATCCACATCTCCCTGGACATTCTTGATCCGGGCAATAGAGCCGTGAACTACAGCCTGAGCTTCCACTCGCCCGAGTAAAACGGCGTGCCCACCGAGGTTTGACGGCGGATTATTGACTTGACCGCCGTCAACCAAACCGATGGCGATAAAAAAGTAACTGTTCAGATTTTATCCAATTCAGCCTTTAACCAGTCATCGAGAGCGGGTATCATGCCAACCCTTTTTCGAACTCTAATGATCCGGCCCCACAACAGGGAAGTCCTATGTCGGCGGTACGCATCGGCCCATACACATTGCAAAACGGCTTGATCCTCGCCCCGATGGCGGGTGTCACCGACCAGCCCTTTCGTCAGCTGTGCAAGCGTCTGGGCGCGGGTCTAGTAGTCTCTGAAATGGTTACCAGCGACATGAGTCTGTGGAACACCCGCAAGTCGCGGATGCGCATGATCCACGAAGGTGATCCCGAGCCACGCTCGGTGCAGATCGCCGGGGGCGATGCGCAGATGCTGGCGGATGCCGCACGGGCCAATGTGGAGCTGGGTGCACAGATCATCGATATCAACATGGGCTGCCCGGCCAAGAAGGTCTGCAACAAGGCCGCCGGTTCCGCACTGTTGAAAGATGAGCAGTTGGTCGCCGAGATCCTGCAGGCCGTTGTCGGCGCAGTGGATGTACCGGTGACCCTGAAGATTCGTACCGGTTGGGACCGGGACAACAAGAATGGCCTGACGGTGGCGAAGATCGCTGAACAGGCAGGCATTACAGCGCTGGCGGTGCATGGCCGTACCCGCGCCGACCTTTATACCGGTGAAGCCGAGTACGACACCATTGCCGCGATCAAGCAGGCCGTGTCGATGCCCGTCTTTGCCAATGGCGACATCGACAGTGCCGAGAAAGCCCGGCGCGTGCTGCACGCGACCGGTGCCGATGGCTTGTTGATTGGCCGGGCCGCCCAGGGGCGGCCGTGGATTTTTCGTGAAATCGAGCATTTCCTGCGTACCGGTGAAGTCTTGCCGGCACCAGAGTTGGTCGAGGTGGAACGTATTCTGCTAGAGCATCTGGCCGCCCTGCACGCCTTTTATGGGGACGTGATGGGAGTACGCATTGCTCGCAAGCATGTCGGCTGGTATCTCGCCACCTTGCCGGGCGCCAAGGAATTCCGCGCTCAGTTCAATCGTTTGGATGAAACGCAGGCACAGGTCGCCACCGTTCGTGAGTTCTTCGCCGGACGCGACAAGAGCCTGGGAACAGGGGATGGAGAAGGGGTGGCCGCATGACGATGATGACCGAGACTTTAGTGAGTGGAACAACACCCGTGAGCGACAATGTCAATTTGAAACAGCACCTCAACACGCCCAGCGAAGAAGGCCAGACCCTTCGCGGGAGTGTCGAGAAGGCGCTGCACAATTATTTCGCCCACCTTGAGGGCGCTTCCGTCACGGATGTGTACAACCTGGTGCTCTCCGAAGTCGAGGCGCCCTTGCTCGAAAGCGTGATGAACTACGTCAAGGGCAACCAGACCAAAGCCAGTGAGCTGCTGGGCCTCAACCGTGGCACGTTGCGCAAAAAGCTCAAGCAGTACGATTTGCTGTAAGCATTCAATCAAACCAGAAAGGCGCCCGCGTAAAACCGGTCGCCTTTTTTGCTGACTTCCTTTGCTTTTGATGGAAATTGAGATGACCGACCAGACCACCCGCCTGCCGATCCGCCGTGCCTTGATCAGTGTTTCCGACAAGACCGGGATCCTTGAATTTGCCCGGGAGCTGGAAGCCCTGGGTGTGGAAATCCTCTCCACGGGCGGGACCTTCAAACTGCTGCAGGACAACGGCGTGGCCGCAGTGGAAGTCGCGGACTACACCGGTTTCGCAGAGATGATGGACGGTCGCGTCAAGACCCTGCACCCGAAAATTCACGGCGGCATCCTTGGCCGTCGCGGCATCGACGACGCCATCATGACCGAGCACGGCATCAAGCCGATCGACCTGGTGGCCGTTAACCTCTACCCGTTCGAAGCCACCATCAACAAGCCAGGTTGCGACCTGCCGACCGCCATCGAAAACATCGATATCGGCGGCCCGACCATGGTGCGCTCGGCGGCCAAGAACCATAAGGACGTGGCCATCGTGGTCAATGCCGGCGACTACGCCAACGTCCTGGAAAACCTCAAGGCCGGTGGCCTGACCTACGCCCAGCGCTTCGACCTGATGCTCAAGGCGTTCGAACACACCGCCGCCTATGACGGCATGATCGCCAACTACATGGGCACCGTGAACCAAGCGGCTGACACCCTGAGCACAGAAGGTCGCAGCCAGTTCCCGCGCACCTTCAACAGCCAGTTCATCAAGGCCCAGGAAATGCGCTACGGCGAGAACCCGCACCAGAGTGCGGCGTTCTACGTGGAAGCCAAGCCGGCCGAAGTGGGCATCGCCACCGCCACTCAACTGCAAGGCAAAGAACTCTCCTACAACAACGTGGCCGACACTGACGCCGCGCTGGAATGCGTAAAGAGCTTCGTCAAGCCGGCCTGCGTGATCGTCAAGCACGCCAACCCGTGCGGCGTGGCAGTCAGCCCGGACGCTGAAGGCGGTATCCGCCAGGCGTACGAACTGGCCTACGCCACCGACACCGAATCCGCATTCGGCGGCATCATTGCCTTCAACCGCGAACTGGATGCCGAGACCGCCAAGGCCATCGTCGAGCGTCAGTTCGTCGAAGTGATCATCGCCCCAAGCGTCAGCGAAGAAGCCCGCGCCATCGTCGCCGCCAAAACCAACGTGCGCCTGCTGGCCTGTGGCGAGTGGTCGGCAGACCGCGCCGCGGCCTGGGACTACAAGCGCGTCAATGGCGGCCTGCTGGTACAGAGCCGCGACATCGGCATGATCGGCAGCGATGACCTGAAAGTCGTGACCAAGCGCGCGCCGACCGAGCAAGAGATCAACGACCTGATCTTCGCCTGGAAAGTGGCCAAATACGTCAAGTCCAACGCCATCGTCTACGCCAAGAACCGCCAGACCATCGGTGTCGGCGCCGGCCAGATGAGCCGCGTGAACTCGGCACGTATCGCCGCGATCAAGGCTGAACATGCCGGTTTGCAGGTGGTGGGTTCGGTGATGGCTTCCGATGCGTTCTTCCCGTTCCGTGACGGCCTGGACAACGCCGCGAAAGCTGGCGTGACCGCCGTGATCCAACCGGGCGGTTCGATGCGTGATGCAGAAGTCATCGCCGCTGCTGATGAAGCTGGCATTGCGATGGTCTTCACCGGCATGCGCCACTTCCGCCACTGATTGATCGTTCCCACGCTCCGCGTGGGAACGCAGCCAGGGACGCTCCGCGTCCCTCGGACGCAGAGCGTCCGTAGAGGCATTCCCACGCAGAGCGTGGGAACGATCATCCTAACGAGGTTTTTGAAATGAATGTTTTGATCATTGGCAGCGGTGGCCGTGAACACGCCCTGGCCTGGAAAGTAGCCCAGGACCCACGCGTGCAGAAAGTCTTCGTTGCTCCCGGCAACGCCGGCACCGCCATCGAAGCCAAGTGTGAAAACGTCGCCATCGACGTGCTGGCCCTGGAGCAGTTGGCGGATTTTGCCGAGAAGAATGTTTCCCTGACCATCGTCGGCCCGGAAGTGCCACTGGTAGCAGGCGTCGTCGATCTGTTCCGCAGCCGTGGCCTGGATTGCTTTGGCCCTACCGCTGGCGCCGCCCAGCTGGAAGGCTCGAAAGCCTTTACCAAGGACTTCCTGGCTCGCCACAAGATCCCGACGGCCGACTACCAGAACTTCACCGAGATCGAACCGGCCCTGGCTTACCTGCGTGAGAAAGGCGCACCGATCGTGATCAAGGCCGATGGCCTGGCTGCCGGCAAAGGCGTGATCGTCGCCATGACCCTGCAGGAAGCCGAAGACGCCGTGCGCGACATGCTCGCCGGCAATGCCTTTGGTGACGCCGGTTCACGCGTAGTCATCGAGGAGTTCCTCGACGGCGAGGAAGCCAGTTTTATCGTGATGGTCGACGGCAAGAACGTATTGCCGATGGCCACCAGCCAGGACCACAAGCGCGTCGGCAACGGCGACAGTGGCCCGAACACCGGCGGCATGGGTGCCTACTCCCCGGCGCCCGTTGTCACCGCCGACGTCCACCAGCGCGTCATGGACCTGGTGATCTGGCCAACCGTGCGCGGCATGGCGGATGAAGGCAACGTGTACACCGGTTTCCTCTATGCCGGCCTGATGATCGACAAAGCCGGTAACCCCAAAGTCATCGAGTTCAACTGCCGCTTCGGCGATCCGGAAACCCAACCGGTGATGCTGCGCCTGCAATCGAGCCTGGTGCTGCTGGTGGAAGCCGCCCTCGCCCAGGCCCTGGACAAGGTCGAAGCGCAGTGGGACCCACGACCTAGCGTTGGGATTGTGCTGGCGGCCGGTGGCTACCCCGCCGACTACGCCAAGGGCGATGTGATCGAAGGCCTCGACGCCGCCGCTGCGCTGGAAGGCAAGGTGTTCCATGCAGGCACCGCGCTCAAGGACGGCAAAGTTGTAACCGCCGGTGGCCGCGTGTTGTGCGCCACCGCGATGGGTGCCAGTGTCGATGCCGCGCAACAACAGGCATACAAACTGGCGGCGAAAATCGACTGGAAGGGCTGCTTCTACCGCACCGACATTGGCTACCGTGCCATTGCCCGCGAACGCGGTGAGAACAACTGAGCAGCTACACTTGCAGTAGCTATCCGTTCGGTTAGGTAAGGGCCTTTGGCCCTTGCCGTACCCTGTTGCCCCGCGCATAGTTAACCCGTGCATCCACCTACCGAAGGGATTTCGCCGTGCGCTGGCTCAGGATCGCCATAGGTTTCACAATCAGTCTGCTGACCCTGCTCTGCTTGCTACCGGCCCAGGCCGCTGCGCAAGGCAGTGGCTGGGCAGTATTGCTTGATGAACAGGCCGACCTGCAACTGAGCGATATCCGTTCCGCCCGCTATACCAATCAATTCAGCCCCATCGAACTGGACCGGATCACCGCCGCGCAGCCGGACGGTGCGTTGTGGGTGCGTTTCAGGTTGCAGCCCGGCAAGCACGAACAAGTGCTGCGGGTGTTCGCCCCGGACCTCTCCAGCCTGAGCCTGTATGTGCTGGACGGCGACACCCTGGTGGAGCAACAAACCACCGGCACACGCCAACCCCAGGCTGAGCGCTCGTTGCCCAGCAGTGACTTCATGCTGCCGATGCCTCAGAGCCAACGGCCACTGGAGGTATACCTGCGCCTGGTCTCGGAACACGAGCTGCGCCCTTACATCACCCTGGAACCAGCGGTGCTGGCCGCCGCCAACCAGAACCAGACGCTGATCTACGGCCTGCTGTTCGGCGTGCTGTCGATGCTGATCCTGCACAACCTCACGCGCTTCGCCTACCACCGCTCGCGCAGCAGCCTGTGGCTGGCCGCGTGCGAGTTCCTGTTGATGCTCAGCCTGGCGCTGTTGCTCAACCTGGTGGGGCCATGGCTGCCGAACTGGCACGCAATCCAGACCCCCGGTGCCTACCTGGCCCTGCTGCTGACCGCACCCTGTGGGCTGATGTTCGCCTACCGCTTCTTCATGCCCCTGGGCCCGCACCCGCTGAACAAAGTGTTGATGGCCGACATCCTGCTGATCATCCTGTGCGGCCTGCTCCTGTTGTTCGTCAACACCTTGCCGCTGAACATCATCACCTATGCCCTGGTCGCGCTGGCGGGCCTGAGCATGCTGTTTGTCTCGGCCTATCACTGGCAAAAAGGCTACCGCCCGGCGCGCTTGTTCGTGGCGGCCATGGTGGTATTCAACATCGGCACGTTGATCATTCTGCCCGCACTGCTCGGCCTTACCCTGGTGGCGCCACAGGGGCTGATCGTCACCCTGTTGAGCTTTATCTGCCTCAGTGGCCTGCTGATGAGCCTGGCCCTCGGCGAGCGCCAGCGCGCCATTGTCGAAACCCGTTTCAGCCTGAGCCGCGACCTGGCGGCCAGCAATGCCGAAATCGCCGCCAAAGCCGAGTTCCTGGCGAAGATCAGCCACGAAATCCGCACGCCCATGAACGGTGTGCTGGGCATGACCGAGTTGCTGCTGGGCACGCCGTTGTCGGTGAAGCAACGCGACTATGTGCAGACCATCCACAGCGCCGGTAATGAGTTGCTCACCCTGATCAACGAGATTCTCGACATTTCCAAGCTCGAATCCGGGCAGATCGAACTCGATGATGTGCAGTTCGATCTCAATGCATTGATCGACGACTGCCTGAGCATCTTCCGCGCCAAGGCCGAGCAACAGAATGTCGAGCTGATCAGCTTCATCCAACCCCAGGTACCACGAGTGATCAGCGGTGACCCGACGCGACTGCGCCAGGCTTTACTGAGCCTTCTGGAAAACGCCCTGCACAAAACCGATGAAGGCGAAGTGCTGATCGTTGTCGCCCTGGATGAGCGCAGCACCAAGCCACGCCTGCGCATTGCCGTGCAAGACAGCGGCGTGCCCATGGAAGCTGCCGAACGCGACGCCCTGTTGCACAGCGAACTGCACAGCAAGAACTTCCTTTCGGCGACGCGCTTGAGCGGCCACTTGGGCTTGGTCATCGCACGCCAGCTGATCTTGTTGATGAACGGCGAGTTCGGCGTCAAGAGTGGGAGCCACCAGGGCAGTACCCTGTGGCTGACCCTGCCGCTGGACCCGGAACGCCTGGAACACCCGACCAGCGACCTCGACGGCCCGCTCAAGGACGCCCGCGTGCTGGTGGTGGACGACAACGACACCTGCCGCAAAGTCCTGGTGCAACAATGCACGGCCTGGGGCCTGAACGTCAGCGCCGTGCCTTCGGGCAAGGAGGCCCTGGCGCTGCTGCGCACCAAGGCGCACCTGCGTGATTATTTCGACGTGGTACTGCTGGACCAGAACATGCCCGGCATGACCGGCATGCAACTGGCGGCGAAAATCAAGGAAGACCCGAGCCTGAACCACGACATCCTGCTGATCATGCTCACCGGAATCAGTAACGCACCGAGCAAGATCATTGCGCGCAACTGCGGGATCAAGCGCATCCTCGCCAAACCGGTGGCTGGCTACACCCTCAAGACCACCCTGGCCGATGAACTGGCCCAGCGCAGCAAAGGCGCCCCCGTGGCACGCCCGGCCCCCAGCGCACCGGCAGCCATGACCGTGCCCAGCGATTTCCGCATCCTGGTAGCCGAAGACAACAGCATCTCCACCAAAGTGATTCGTGGCATGCTCGGCAAGCTCAATCTCGACCCGGACACCGCCAGCAACGGCGAAGAAGCGCTGCAAGCGATGAAAGCCCAGCGCTATGACCTGGTATTGATGGACTGCGAAATGCCGATTCTCGATGGCTTCTCCGCCACACAGCAACTGCGGGCATGGGAAGTCAGCCACCAACGCGTGCGCACGCCAGTGGTGGCGCTCACCGCGCATATCCTGTCGGAACACAAAGAACGCGCACGCCAGGCAGGCATGGACGGGCATATGGCCAAGCCGGTGGAACTGTCGCAGCTGCGCGAGCTGGTGGACTACTGGGTCGCGCAGCGCCAACAGCGCCCTGAGCACAGCACCCTTTCCTGATGATCGTTCCCACGCGTGGGAATGCCGCCCGGGACGCTCCGCGTCCTGCTTGAACGCGACGCAGAGCGTCACTGGATGCATTCCCACGCAGAGCGTGGGAACGATCACACCCACCACTATCGCAGGCAAGCCAGCTCTCACATTTGATCTGTGTCGGATAGACTCCTCCACACTTTCCCCGCCCGCGAGCCGCCCCCATGCTCCATGTGTTATTCAGCGTTTACCTGAAGATACTGGTGCTCTACAGCCCGTGATGATCGTTCCCACGCTCCGCGTGGGAATGCCGCCCGGGACGCTCCGCGTCCTGCTTGAACGCGACGCAGGGCGTCACTGGATGTATTCCCACGCAGAGCGTGGGAACGATCACACCCACCGCTATCGCAGGCAAGCCAGCTCCCACATTTGATCTGTGTCGGATAGACTCCTCCACACTTTCCCCGCCCGCGAGCCGCCCCCATGCTCCATGTGTTATTCAGCGTTTACCTGAAGATGCTGGTGCTCTACAGCCCGTTCTTTGTGCTGTCCTGCTTTATCAGCCTGACCCGTGGCTACTCCAGCAAGGAGCGTCGGCGCCTGGCGTGGAAAGTTGCACTGGCCACCCTGGTATCGAGCGTGCTGCTCTACCTGTTTGGCCGGGTGATTTTCAGTGTGTTCGGCATTACCGTCGACGCGTTCCGTATCGGCGCCGGCAGTGTGTTGTTTATCTCCGCCCTGGGCATGGCCCAGGGCAAGTCGGCGGTGCAGACCGACAACGTGCAGCAGGACGTGACCATCGTGCCGCTGACCATCCCTCTCACCGTCGGCCCCGGCACCATCGGCGCCTTGCTGGTGATGGGCGTCAGCCAACCACACTGGGACGACAAGCTTACCGCCATCCTCAGTATTGCCCTGGCCAGCCTGACGGTGGGCGTGGTGCTGTACCTGTCCAACCGTATCGAACGCATTCTCGGCGACCAGGGCTTGCAGATTGTCAGCCGGTTGATGGGCCTGTTCGTCTGCGCCCTGGCCGCGCAAATCATTTTTACCGGGGTACGCGGCTACCTGGTGCCCTAGATCCGGTATTTGGCGATAGCCATTTCCACTTTGTCACCGGCGCTTTCGCGCATCAGTTGGATGGTTTTCTCGTTGACCATAGAGGTATTGAGCACCAGGCAAGTCTGCCCGCTGAAGGCCTCGAACGAGGAGCTATCCCACTCCAGGAAGGGCAGGCCCACCTGTTTATCCACACCATGGGTGCTGTAGGTCACCAGCACCATGATCAACTCGCCGTCTGTTTCAGCGCAGGAGGCCAGGCCGAAATCGCCGCCCTCATGCACCGCGCAATTGCGCTTGAACAGCTCGAAAGACGCTGGCTGACGCTTCAATGCATCCAGCGCATCGGCGGCCAGCTTGGGCAAGGCGCTAAGCAGTGGCCCGAACAGCGCCGTCGACGTCAGCATCGAGGCGATGATATTCAGCGCCGCCAGTTGCACCGTCAGGCCATTGCCCGCACGCGAGACCCGTTCAAAGCGACTGCGCAGCGGCAGCCACCCCAGGCTGACCATCACCTTGATAAATTCCTCGTACCACGCCTCGCTGCCCCGCTGGACCTTCAGCACATCGCTCACATAACTGCTGGCCAGCAGATAGCTTTTGCGTACGTATTCGCGATTCAACGCCGACAAGCCTTCGGCAAATGAAATCACCCCGTTGTTGACCACGGCCGCATTGCAATCATCGTCGCTATCCAGCGCGCAAGCGGCCTGCCTGGCAGGTGCGCCCGGCAATTTGTAGGCGGCAATCAACTTGCGCCTTTTTTTACTGTTGATCCTTCTGTGACGTCGCTCCATTTTCTGTTCTCCACAAGCACCCCACGTGGGGCTTGCTTCCACCCTAGTCCAGAGAGCAGCGGGGTTTCCATGCGATAAACATCCCTTGGACTGCCCCGCCCAAAACCAGCGTCCAGCAATGACAAGGCGCGGCGGGCAGGCGTGCGGTTTTCATCGCATAAAAAAGAAAAAGCCCCGAACAACGCCAGGGGAATCCCTGGGTTATTCGGAGCTTTCCGGCAGCCAACCGGGCTGTTTTCAGGAGTTGGGTTTGTCGCCATACCAACGTGGTGTGTACACCCACTCGCCGCCACCCGCGCGCGGGAACACACAGGTGGTGGATGAACCGATCAGCACCATGGTGCGCATGTCCACCTGCTCGGGCGTCAGTTGCCCCAAGGTAGTGACGCGTAGCGTCTGGCCTGGACGACCGATGTCACGGCCCAGCACCACCGGCGTCTGCGGCGTGCGATGCAGCGCGACGATCTCCAGGGCGCGTCCCAGTTGCCAAGGCCGCGACCTGGAGATCGGGTTGTAGAACGCCAAGGCCAGGTCGGCCTGGGAAGCCAAGTCCAGGCGTTTTTCGATGATCGCCCAGGGCTTGAGATTATCCGACAGCGACATCACACAGAAATCATGCCCCAGCGGCGCGCCCGCCTGGGCAGCGGTGGCCAGCGAAGCGGAAACCCCCGGCAGGATTTCCAGGTCGACCTGATGCCAGGCCGGCTCGCTGGACTCGTGCAGCGCCTCGATCACCGCTGCGGCCATGGCGAATACACCCGGATCACCAGAGGACACCACCACCACCGAGCGGCCTTGCGCGGCTAGCTCGAAGGCGTGGCGGGCGCGCTGCATTTCTTCGCGGTTGTCAGTGCAGTGTTGCACTTGGTCGTCCCGGAACGGCCCGGCCATGCGCACGTAGGTTTCATACCCCAGCACATCGGTGCAACGCGCCAGTTCCGCCTTCACCGCCGGCACCATCAATTCAGCAGCGCCGGGGCCCAGGCCAATCACCGCCAGACGCCCGCGGGGGCGCCCAACCTGTGACAGATCCAAGGGCTGCTCGGCCACGGTGATACTGATGTCCGCAACGGGTTCCAGTACGGCAAAACGCAGCGGTACACCCAAGGCCGACGCGGCTTCATGCAAGGACGCGTCAGCCATCTGCAGGTCGCTGGCCAGCAGGCAGGCCAGGGATTGCACGGCCACGCCCGCCTCCTGCAACGCCGAGCGCACACGCTCGGCCAACTGCACACCCGGCCGACAGGTGACGTAGACATTCTGCGGGTAAATCAGCAACTCGTTGGCTGCCGGTGTGCGCTCGGCACTGCCCACATGAATCGCCAGGCGCGCCTGTTGATCCTGAGGCAGGTTAGCGTCCTCCAGCCATGGCGCCGCGCCTTCAATGCGCACGCTTTCGCCGGCCAGAAGGTCGCAGACAAAGCGTTTGCCCAGCTCGATGTCGGCCAGTTGATAGCCCGCCGGCGGGTTGAGCAGGCAGGTGCCAAAACGCAACTCGCCGCTGGTGGTGATGGCGGCGGACACGCCGAGCGCTGCCGCAATATCGCGCGCCATGAGGTTTACGCCCCCCAGGCCACCGAGCAACGGCACCACAGCGCTGCCGTCTTCAGCCACGGCCAGCACGGCGGGTTCTTCGCCCTTTTCCAGCAGCAACGGTGCCAGGGTGCGAATCACAATGCCCGCGGCGCACAGGGCAATCAGTGGCGTGCCCTGCTGATAGAGCTGACGCAAGGTCGCGCCGAATTCGCTGTAGGTACGGTCTGCCCCCTCAACCCGTGTGGCCAAACCGTGGATCAACGCGCCGGGGTAAACCTGTTGGAGCTTGCGCGCAGTCGCCAGGCTGCCTTGGCCCAGAATCACAATCGCCGGGGTCATCAACCTTGCCACCTTTCACCGGGCACGATGATCAGCGAGAAATACGGCGACGACATCGGCTCCACCTGATCCAGCGGCACGATCTTCTGGTTGGCCATGGTCGCGCGTTCCACGTACAACGCCCGCTCGGCCAGACCCAGTTCTTCCAACACCTGGCGCACTTTCGGAAAGTTGCGCCCCAGCTTCATGATCACTGCGGCATCGGCATCCGCCAGGCGGCGCTTGAGATCCTCATGGGGCAATACGCCCGAGAGCACCGACAAGCTCTGGTTGCGATACACCAACGGCGCGCCGAGTACCGAGGCACCACCGAGCATCGAGCACACACCTGGAATCACTTGGGCCTCGTAGCGCTCGGCCAGGCGGTCATGCAGGTACATGTAGGAGCCGTAGAAAAACGGGTCACCTTCGCAGATCACCGCCACGTCGCGGCCCGCGTCCAGGTGCGCGGCCACGTCGAGGCTGGCATTGTCGTAGAAGTCGCTGATCACCTGCTCGTAGGACAGCGGCGCCGGCAGCACTTCGGTGGTCACCGGGTACACCAGCGGCATCAGGGTCTGTTGCGGCACCAGGTGGTCCTCGATGATGCCGAAGGCGTTGCCCTTCTTGCCTTTGGCCACGAAGTACGCCACCACCGGCGATTCACGCAGCAGGCGCAGGGCTTTGAGGGTAATCAGTTCCGGATCACCGGGGCCGACGCCCAGGCCGATCAAACGTCCGCGCACCTGCATTATTCGACCTCCGTGGCCAGGGCATTGACGGCGGCGGCAGCCATGGCGCTGCCGCCCAGGCGACCTTGCATGATCACGAACGGCACCCCACGACTATCAGCCGCGAGCATGGCCTTGGATTCGGCGGCGCCGACAAAGCCCACCGGAAAACCCAGGATCAACGCCGGTTTCGGCGCGCCGGCGTCGAGCATTTCCAACAGGTAGAACAACGCGGTCGGCGCGTTGCCGATCACCACCACACTGCCTTCCAGATGCGGGCGCCACAGTTCAAGGGCGGCGGCGGAACGGGTATTGCCCAGTTCCCGCGCCAGCTCCGGCACGCTGTCGTCGCGCAGGGTGCAGATCACCTGGTTATTGGCTGGCAGGCGTGCGCGGGTCACGCCTTCGGACACCATCCGCGCATCGCACAGAATCGGCGCACCAGCGGCCAGCGCATCGCGCCCGGCCTTGCCCGCACCTTCGGAAAACTGCAGACCGTCGATGGCCTCGACCATGCCGCACGCATGGATCACCCGCACCGCGAGTTTTTCCAAATCGGCCGGGATGCGGTCCAACTTGGCTTCCGCGCGAATAATGGCGAAGGAGTTGCGATAGATCTCCTGACCGTCGCGGATGTAATCAATCATCGGTGTTGCTCCGTGGACGAGCGCGCAACAGGGCGCCCGCCGCTTCAATGGAAAGAGTGCGCGCGTGAAGCCGGCCAAAACCAGGCTGGGCTGCATCGCGAAAATAGAGGTCGTAGTGGCCGGGGCTCACCGCCAGCAAGGTGACTGGCGCGGTGTGCGCGGCAGCGCAGGAGCGCGGGCAGCCGGACAGATGCACCTCAACGCCCGATTGCAGAGCGGCCAGTTGCACGGCGTCGGCCTTGGTGTCGGCCAGGCCTTTTGCGCAGCCGCTGGAACCGGTGCAGGCAATCATGCGCGCCAGCGGGTGGCCGAGCGAGCAGATAAAGCCCAGTTGCGCCAGGCGCTCGGTCAAGGCGTGAGGCTTTTCGACGTTGGGCACCAGCACGCCTTGCCAGGGGGTAAAGCGCAAGGTGCCGTCCCCATAGTCACTGGCCAGTTGGGCGGCGCCCTTGAGCATCGCCGGGTTCAGGCGGCCCAATGGCGCGAGGGCGGCGACGTAGAACTGATTCTTTTGCACTTGTGGATAAGTGCCCACCTGGAGCGACGCGTCGCTGGGCGGGCGTATGAAGCCGTCGGCTGGCAGCAACGGCAAGCGCAAATGGTTCAGCACGTTATCCACAGGCAAATGGCGCATGCGCGTTTGTTCTGGGGTGGCGAGGTCCAGAAACGCTTCCAGCACGGCCACGACCAACCCATGCCCCTGGTTCAAAGGCACGGCGGCCAGGGGCGCATCCAGGCCCGGACAGCCGGCCAGGCCGAACGCGAGCAGGGTTTCGCCATGGCGTACGAAGGCCGACAACCACAGGTCGTGGTGATGCTCGAGCATCGCCAGGTCTTCGCCGCCATCGAGTTGCACCGCGAACTTGGCCGACAGTTCATGGAAACGCGGATGGTTCTCCAGGGTGGCGAGGATCTGCGCGGCCAGTGGGCGGGTGTCGAACAGCATCTGCGGGTCAATGCCGGCGCTGGGGCTGAGCATCAGGTTGCGCACGTCGTCACCGCCCGCGTTGCTGGGGCCCAGGCCCGCCGCCAGTAGTCGGGCGATCAACGCCTCCTGCTCGGCGCCGATGCCGCGGATCTGCAGGTTGGCGCGGTTGGTCGCCTCAATCACCCCGCCCGCATACGCCTGGGCCGCGTCCGCCACGGCGTGGGCCTGGGCGGCAGTGATCGCGCCGCCCGCTAATTTGACTCGGCAAATGCCACCGTCCAACGCCTGGACAATACGCAGCAACCCCGGACAAGCCGAGGGGCGCAAGGTATTCACAGCGGGCGTTGGGTTCACGGGGCTACCGGTTGACGGGTAAAGGCGCGGTATTATGCCTGCTTTGTCCGGCGGCATGAAAAGCCTGCCCGTCGGATGTCGTTCAAGGAATTGATATGTCGCCCTGGCTGACGGTTGTAGGCATCGGTGAAGACGGCTTCAAAGGCCTGGGCAGAAATGCCCGGCATGCCCTGTTGCGCGCCACGCGGATTATAGGCGGCCAACGCCAGTTGGACCTGTTGCCGGTGTGTATTCGTGGCGAACGCCAGGTGTGGCCGAGCCCGTTTTCCCTGGAGCCAGTGTTGTCGCGGCGCGGGGAGCCTGTGTGCGTTCTGGCCAGTGGCGATCCGATGTTCTATGGCGTCGGCGCCAGCCTGGCGCGGCAAGTGCCAGCTGAAGAGTTGTTGATTTTGCCCGCGCCATCGTCGGTATCCCTGGCGGCGGCGCGCCTGGGCTGGCCGTTGCAGGAGGTGGTGACGTTATCCGTGGTGGCCCGTCCGGTGGCGGCACTTAATGCGCATCTGGCCAGTGGCGTGCGCTTGTTGGTGTTGAGCAATGACGGCAACAGCCCCGCGTTGATTGCGGCGTTGTTGGCCGAGCGCGGCTTTGGCCCCAGTCGGATAACTGTGTTTGAACACTTGGGCGGCCCGGCTGAGCGGCGTATCGACGGGCATGCGCAAGCGTGGGAGCACATGGCGGTTGCCGATTTGAACCTGATCGCCATCGACTGCCTGGCGGATGCGAACGCACCGCGTCTGTCGCGTCTTGCAGGCTTGCCCGACGCAGCTTTCAAGCACGACGGCCAGCTGACCAAACGCGATGTGCGCGCCATGACCCTCGCCCGCCTCGCGCCCATGCCGGGCGAACTGTTATGGGACGTGGGCGCGGGCAGTGGCTCCATCGGTATTGAATGGATGCGCACCCATCCCAGCTGTCGCGCCTTCGCGATCGAAGCCGACGCAGGCCGACAAAGCCTGATCGAACACAACCGCGACGCCCTCGGCGTGCCCGGCCTGCAATTGATTCGCGGCAAGGCGCCGGAGGCGTTAAGCGGCCTGGAAACGCCGGACGCCATCTTTATCGGCGGCGGCGTCACCCGCGACGGCGTGCTCGACACCTGCTGGCAACACCTGCGCCCCGGTGGCCGCCTGGTTGCCAATGCCGTGACCCTGCAAAGCGAAATGACCTTGATGAACTGGCGCGCCGAGCATGGCGGTGAACTGACCCGCATCCACGTGGCCCAGGCGCAGCCCCTGGGCGAGTTCGATACCTGGCGCCAGGCGCTGCCGATCACGTTGCTGGAAGTGATCAAGCCGCTATGAAAAGGATTCTATTACTGGGCGGCGTCACGGAAGCGCTGGCCATCGCCCGTACCTTGGGGCCGGAACACGTCTACAGCCTGGCCGGTGTGGGCCGCGTACCAACCGACCTGAACTGCAAGGTTCGTGTCGGGGGTTACGGAGGCGCTGAAGGATTAGCGCAGTTTATTCGTGACGAACGTATCAGCCTGATCCTTGACGCCACCCATCCGTATGCAGCGCAGATCAGCCAAAACGCGGCCCAAGCGGCGCGATTGAGCGATGTGCCTTGCTGGGCATTGCGACGCCCGGCGTGGCAGCCGCAGCCGGGGGATGATTGGCGCGAGGTCGCTGACTGGGCCGAGTTGGTCGAAGCGCTCAAACCCTTCAAGCGCCCGCTGTTCACCTTGGGTCGCGAACCCTTGCAGCACCTCGACGAAATCCCCGCCGAGCAGTTCTGGACCTTGCGCGCGCTGGATGTGTATCCCGGCAACGAGCGCTGTGAGGTGATCGGCGCACGCGGACCGTTCATCATCAAGGACGAACGGGCGTTGTTCGAAGAACGGCGAATTGATGTGCTGATCAGCAAGAACAGCGGCAGCACCGCCACAGAGCCGAAGCTGGAAGTGGCGCGTGAGCGTGGGGTGCCGGTGCTGGTGTTGAAGCGGCCGGTGTTGGCTGCCGTAGATCGAGAGTTCACAGCAGTGCCGGCGTTGCTACAAGCAATCACTCTTTTCTAAACACCACCTATCCAATGTGGGAGCGTGCTTGCTCGCGAAGGCAGTGTGTCGGCCAAAACATCCAGCGACTGACACACCGCTTTCGCGAGCAAGCCCGCTCCCACACTTTGGAATTGCGTTATCAAATGACGGTAGTAGATCAGCCAGCCAAGGCGCTAGCTCAATCAACTGCGCAACCATTGGCTGGAAAAAGCCCTATACCTGACTTGATCGTTCCCACGCTCCGCGTGGGAACGCATCCTGTGACGCTCCGCGTCACGGCTTTAAAAGCGGACGCAGAGCGTCCAACGCGGCATTCCCACGCAGAGCGTGGGAACGATCAGCCCGCCTGGTGCGCCGCGTCCTTTCTGCAAAATTGGCAAGCGGCCGTTCTCGTCTATCCTCAAACCCAACACTGCGACACCAAACCACACCCGCCCTTTTTACTTATCCCCCCCGATCAGGCTAAATACCCGCCTGATCGTTTAACCCTACGGATTATCCGCCATGGCCCGTCAACGCTTTGCAATTGCCTGGATCGCCTGCCTTGCAGTGCTGTTCAATGCGTTTGCCATGCCGTTGGCCAGTGCAATGCAGCAGACCGATGACCCGGTCAAGCGTCTGATGTGGGGCGGGTTCTGTTCGTCCAATGGCGCGAGCCTCAAGGCGATTGCCCTGGGCAAGCTGGAAATTCCCGCACCGCCGGACGATCACTCTGCCATGCAGCATTGCTGGTGTTGCTCGGGCTCTGCGCCGTTGGTGGCGTTGCCGGGGCATGTGCCGCAGTTGTATGTGACGCGCTTCGAGGCGGTGCAGAACTTGCCGCCGCGCTTATTGCGCAATCCAACCCCGCGCCAGCAATGGCCGAGCCTTAACCCCCGCGCCTCTCCAACGGTCTGAGCTTCTTCGCAAGTGAACTGCGTTTAGAACTGTTCTGGAGAACTGCCATGCTTAAATCTTCCCTGCTTCTGGCCGCGTTCCTGCTGCCGGTGTTCAGTGCTGCCAATGCCGAGGACTACCAGGCCGGTGACCTGTTGGTGAGCGATCCCTGGTCTCAGGAACTGCCACCGAATGCGCCTACCGTCGCCGCCTACTTCGTAATTCATAACACCGGGGCGGCCCCGGATCGCCTGCTCAGCGTTGAAACCAGCGTTGCCGAAAAAGCCGAGCTGCATGAGCACGTGATGCAAGGCGATTTGATGAAGATGCAACAAGTGCTCAGCGTTGCCGTACCGGCCAAGGGTGAACTGACCTTCGCGCCGATGGCCTATCACGTCATGCTGCTTGGCCTCAAAGACCGCAGCCTGCTGGCCGACGGCAAGCAATTCCCGCTGACCCTGACCTTCGAAAACGCCGGCAAGGTCCAGGTGCAAGTGTCGGTGCACAAAGCGCCGCCAATGGCCGGCCACGAGCATCTGCACGCCCAGTAAGCCAAACCCGATGGGCGCCCCTCGCGCCAGGTTGTCTCTCCACCGCCGCCTGATGCGCGGCAGTTGGATCAGCCTGTTCGCCATGCTGATGATTTTTATCGGTCCGCTGATTTCCCAAGCGATGCCGATGGATCATCACGCCAGCATGTCCATGACCATGGACATGCCCAACTGCCATGGTGAACCTGCGCAGCACAGCAAAGCCCCCGACGAGCATCATGTTCTCTGGGAAAAATGCGGCTATTGCAGCTTGCTGTTCAGTTGCCCGGCCCTGCCCGGCAGCGTCTCCTACGTAACCCTCGGCACCCCGCCGCCCGCCAACGCCCTCACCCCCGCCACGCGCCTGGGCCATGCCCGGCAGAGCATCTTCCCCGGAGCCCGCAGCCGCGCGCCGCCCATCGTTTCGTAAGCCCTTCACCGCGTTACTTCACCCCGGCCGACTTTAGACAGACAGCCGCAGGCTGCTGGCCGTGTTGTTTACGATTGATTGATGGAATTTGTCATGTCCAGGTTTTCTGCTGACACCCGTTTGGGAAGTACTGCCCTGCTCACCGCCTTATGCGGCGCACTATTGGCTGCCCACGCTCACGCCGACGAGCATGAGCTGAGCCCCACCGTCATCACCGCGATCGCCCCCAGCTCACCGCTGACCGTGGTCACCAACCCCAAAGACCCTCGCCAACCGGTGCCCGCCAGCGATGGCGGCGACTACCTCAAGACCATCCCCGGCTTCGCCCTGGTGCGCAACGGCGGCACCAACGGCGACCCGGTGCTGCGCGGCATGTTCGGCTCGCGCCTGAATATCCTCACCAACGGCGGCATGATGCTCGGCGCCTGCCCGGGGCGCATGGATGCGCCAACTTCGTATATTTCGCCGGAAACCTACGACAAGCTCACCGTGATCAAAGGCCCGCAAACCGTGCTCTGGGGCCCGGGAGCGTCGGCGGGCACCATCCTGTTCGAGCGTGAGCCGGAGCAATTCGGCGAGCTGGGCACGCGGGTCAACGCCAGCGTATTGGCCGGTTCCAACGGGCGTTTCGACAAGGTCATCGATGCCGCTGCAGGCGGCCCATTGGGCTATGTGCGCGTGATCGGCAACCAGGCCCATGCCGACGACTACAAGGACGGCAACAACGACACCGTCGCCTCGCGCTATGACAAGTGGAACGGTGACGTGGCTGTGGGCTTCACGCCCGACGCCGACACCCTGCTGGAACTCACCGCCGGGCGTGGCGATGGTGAAGCGCGCTACGCCGGTCGCGGCATGGACGGCTCGCAGTTCCTGCGCGAAAGCCTGGGGCTGCGTTTCGAGAAATCCAATATCGGCGAGGTGCTGGATAAGGTCGAGGCCCAGGTCTACTACAACTACGCCGACCATGTGATGGACAACTACAGCCTGCGTGTCCCTTCGGGCACCGGCATGATGGCGGGACCCATGGCGTCCAACGTCGACCGCCGCACCCTTGGCGCACGCATCAAGGCCACCTGGCGCTGGGCGGATGTGCAATTGATCAGCGGCCTGGATGCACAGACCAATGAACACCGTGCGCGCAGCAGCATGGGCATCGACACGTATAAGGATCTGCCGCGCAACAAGGACGCCAATTTCCACAACTACGGTGTGTTCGGCGAACTGACCTGGTACGCCGCCGACAACGATCGCCTGATCACCGGCGCACGCCTGGACCGCGCCTCGGCCAAGGACTTCCGTCAACGCACCGGCTCGGGAATGATGTCACGCCCGAACCCGACCGCCGGCGACACCCGCGCCGATACATTGCCCTCGGGCTTTGTGCGTTATGAACACGACCTGGCGGACAGCCCCACCACGCTGTATGCCGGCCTGGGCCACGCGGAACGTTTCCCGGATTACTGGGAGCTGTTTTCCCCCAACACCGGCGCGGCCGGTTCGGTGAATGCCTTCGACGGCGTGAAGCCCGAGAAAACCACCCAGCTCGACTTCGGTGCCCAGTACAAGAGCGCCGACCTGGAAGCCTGGGTGTCGGGCTATGTCGGCCAGGTGCGCGACTTCATCCTGTTTGACTACAGGCCCGGCATGATGGGCACCACCTCCCAGGCGCGCAATGTGGACGCACGTATCATGGGCGGCGAAGTGGGCGCAGCGTACAAGCTGAGCCAACACTGGAAAGCCGACGCCAGCCTCGCCTATGCCTGGGGCAAGAACAGCAGCGACGGCAAGGCCCTGCCACAAATGCCACCGCTGGACACGCGCCTGGGCCTGACCTACAGCGAAGACGATTGGAGCGCTGGTGCGTTGTGGAGGGTGGTTGCAGCGCAACACCGTATCGACCCGAACAAAGGCAACGTGGTCGGCAAGGACTACGACAAGAGTGGCGGCTTCGGCGTGTTCTCGCTGAACGCGGCATACCGCGTCAACAAGCACTTCAAGGTCAGCACCGGGGTCGACAACCTGTTCGGCAAGGCTTATGCCGAGCATCTGAATCTGGCCGGTAACGCAGGCTTCGGTTACCCAGCCAACGACCCGCAGGCCATCAAGGAGCCGGGGCGTACGCTCTGGACCAAGGTGGACATGAGCTTCTAAAAGCGTCGCAGGCAAGCCTGCGCCCACAGGTGGATTACAGTCCCCTGTGGGAGCTGGCTTGCCTGCGATGGCGGTGTAACAGACCAAGAAAAATCAAAAGCCTTATGCGGAGCACCCGATGACCACACAAAAAATTTCCTTCTATAACCTGGCCTGGCGCTGGCACTTTTACGCCGGCCTCTTCGTCGCCCCCTTCATGGTGCTGCTGGCCCTCACCGGCATCATCTACCTGTTCAAACCCCAGCTCGACCCGCTGATGTACGGCCACCTGCTCACCGTGCCCGCCGCCGAACACGCGCTGAGCGCCGACGAGCAACTGCAGCGCGCCCAAGCCGCCTACCCCCACGCCGCGATCAGCAAATACCTGCCCCCTGCCGATGCCACTCGCAGCGCGCAGTTCGTGATGCGCAACGACGCCCACGAAGTGACGGTGTTCATCGACCCCTATCGCGGCACCGTCCTCGGTGAGCAGGACGCAAACAACAACCTGCAAGCCATCGTCCGCGCCCTGCACGGCGAACTGATGATCGGCACCGTCGGCGATCGCCTGATCGAACTCGCCGCCGGCTGGGGCGTGATGCTGGTGGTGTCCGGCCTGTACCTGTGGTGGCCGCGGGGCAAGTCATCTGCAGGCATTCTGTGGCCTCGCTTCAATACCCGTGGTCGGGTGTTCTGGCGTGACCTGCACGCAGTCGCCGGGTTCTGGGGCGCAGCGTTCCTGCTGGTGATGCTGCTCAGCGGCATGACCTGGACCGGCTTCTGGGGCAAGCAATACGCCGACCTGTGGAACACCTTCCCAGCCGCGATGTGGAACAGCGTGCCGCAGTCCGACCAGCAGGCCCGTGTGCTCAACACCGCCACCCAGCAGACCGTGCCCTGGGCCCTGGAAAACACGCCGATGCCAATGTCCGGCGACCACGCCGAGCATATGAATCACGGCGCAATGCACGCAGGCCCGGCCGCACCCACGGTGCGTCTTCAACAGGTGGTCGACCTGGCCAACGCACGCAAGGTCGAGCCCGGCTACAGCATTACCTTCCCCACCACCGCCACTGGTGTATTCACCGTCGCGGTGTTCGCCGACGACCCGCGCAACGACGCCACCCTGCACGTGGACCAGTACACCGGCAAGGTCCTGGCCGATGTACGTTGGGATCATTACAACCTGGTCGCACGCGCCACCGAAACCGGCGTGATGCTGCACGAGGGCAAGATGTTCGGCTGGGTCAACCAACTGATCGTGCTGGTGATCTGCCTGATGATTCTGCTCAGCGCGGTCAGCGGCGTGGTGATCTGGTGGAAGCGCCGGCCACAAGGCGGGCTGGGTGTGCCGCCGCTGCGCCATGACCTGCCCAAGTGGAAAACCGCGATGGCGATCATGCTCGGGCTGGCGATCATTTTCCCGTTGGTAGGGGCTTCGTTGGTCCTGGTGTGGGCGCTGGATCGCTTGTTGCTGTCACGCATCAGCGCAACCGCCTGAAGCATTGTCGCGCAACGCCCTCTTTTGAAGCCTGCCGTGCACTCAACGGCCTCCGTGGCGCCAACCTGGTGCGCCACGGAGCGGCTTTACCTCCCGAACCCGCCGGTAAACCGTGTCTGGCGTAGCAGGCACAGCCTTTGCAAAGCCCTGTGTATCTGCCCCACAACAATTATCGGTACACGGAGATCGCACCATGAAGCGTCGCAGCTTGATCAAGGCTTTCACTTTGTCGGCATCTATTGCCGCCATGGGTTTGACCTGGACCGTCCAGGCCGCCGAGACCATCAAGGTCGGCATCCTGCACTCGCTGTCCGGGACCATGGCGATCTCCGAAACCTCGCTCAAAGACATGGCGCTGATGACCATCGACGAGATCAACGCCAAGGGCGGGGTGAACGGCAAGATGCTCGAACCGGTGGTGGTGGACCCGGCGTCCAACTGGCCGCTGTTCGCCGAGAAAGGTCGGCAACTGTTGACCCAGGACAAGGTGGCCGTGGTGTTCGGCTGCTGGACCTCGGTGTCGCGTAAATCCGTACTGCCGGTGTTCGAAGAACTCAACGGCTTGCTGTTCTATCCGGTGCAGTACGAAGGCGAAGAGATGTCGCCCAACGTGTTCTATACCGGTGCGGCCCCGAACCAGCAGGCGATCCCGGCGGTGGAATACCTGATGAGCGAAGAAGGCGGCAGCGCCAAGCGTTTCTTCCTGCTCGGCACCGACTACGTGTACCCGCGCACCACCAACAAGATCCTGCGCTCGTTCCTGCATTCCAAAGGCGTGGCGGATAAAGACATCGAGGAGGTCTACACCCCGTTCGGCCACGCCGATTACCAGACCATCGTCGCCAACATCAAGAAGTTCTCCGCCGGTGGCAAGACCGCGGTGGTCTCCACCGTGAACGGCGACTCCAACGTGCCCTTCTACAAAGAACTGGCCAACCAGGGCTTGAAAGCCACCGAGGTACCGGTGGTGGCGTTCTCGGTGGGTGAAGAAGAACTGCGCGGCATCGACACCAAGCCGCTGGTGGGCAACCTCGCGGCCTGGAACTACTTCCAGTCGGTGGAAAACCCGGTGAACCAGAAGTTCGTGGCCGACTGGAAAGCCTACGCCAAGAAACACAACCTGCCGGGCGCCGACAAAGCCGTGACCAACGACCCGATGGAAGCCACCTATGTGGGCATCCATATGTGGGCGCAGGCGGCGGAAAAAGCCAAGTCCACCGACGTCGACAAGGTGCGTGAAGCCCTGGGCGGCCAGACCTTCGCTGCGCCGTCGGGCTTCACCCTGACCATGGACAAGACCAACCACCACCTGCACAAGCCGGTGATGATCGGTGAGATCCAGGCCGACGGGCAGTTCTCGGTGGTGTGGCAGACCGAAGCGCCGATTCGTGCACAGCCGTGGAGCCCTTACATTCCGGGCAATGACAAAAAACCGGACTATGCCGTGAAGAGCAACTAACGCCCCCACAGCTCGAATGTGGGACATGGTCACTGTGGGAGCTGGCTTGCCTGCGATGCAAACAACTCGGTGTGCCTGACACACCGCAGCGATGCCATCGCAGGCAAGCCAGCTCTTACACACAGCCTGCTCCCACACTGTCCCCGCATGACCAGGACATTTTTATATGCCCACTGCCCTCCACCGCCTCATCCTCGCCCTGCTGTTGTTGCTGCCCTTTGGCGCACACGCCAGCGACGCCGAAGACTTCCTTGCCGCCAACCCGGTGCAGCAAGCCAAACTCCTGCAGGACTGGGCCGCCCAACCCGACCCAACGCGTATCGAGTTGGTGGATGCCCTTGAGCAAGGCCAACTCACACTCAACGGTGAAACCAAGACCGTGCGCCTGAACAACCGCCTGCGCGGTTTGATCAATAACGTGCAAGCCAGCCAGCAACTGCTCGCCGCCGACCCCAAGGTGCGCCTGGACGCAGCGCGCACCCTGCAAAAAAGCGCGGTGCCTGCACAACTTAAATTCCTCGACCAGCAGGTCGCCGCCGAGACGGATGAGCAGGTGCACAGCGCCCTCAGCCTGGCCCTGGCCAACCTGCAACTGGTCGACCCCGACCCGGTGGTGCGCCTGGCGGCCGTGCGCTTGCTCGGCAGCACCGGCGACCCGCTGGCCCGCACGCGCCTAGAGGCGCTGCTGGCGCCAGGCGTGGAAGCCGACGCCGCCGTACACACCGCCGCTGAGACCAGCCTGGCCCAGGTCAAACGCAAACTGATGATGGGTGAGATCCTCGGCCAGGCGTTCAGCGGCATGTCCCTGGGCTCGATCCTGCTGCTGGCGGCCCTGGGCCTGGCGATCACCTTCGGCCTGCTCGGCGTGATCAACATGGCCCACGGCGAGATGCTGATGCTCGGCGCCTACTCCACCTATGTGGTGCAATTGATGATGCAGCGCTATGTGCCCCAGGCCATCGAGTTCTACCCGTTGATCGCGTTGCCGGTGGCGTTTTTTGTCACCGCGGCCATCGGCATGGCGCTGGAACGTACGGTGATTCGCCACCTGTATGGCCGCCCCCTGGAAACTCTGCTCGCCACCTGGGGCATCAGCCTGATGCTGATCCAGCTGGTGCGTCTGGTATTCGGCGCGCAGAACGTCGAAGTGTCTAACCCGGCCTGGCTGTCTGGCGGCATTCAGGTACTGCCCAACCTGGTGCTGCCTTACAACCGCATCGTGATCATTGCCTTTGCGCTGTTCGTGGTGGTGCTCACTTGGCTGCTACTGAACAAGACGCGCCTGGGTCTGAACGTGCGCGCCGTCACCCAGAACCGCAACATGGCCGCCTGCTGCGGCGTGCCCACCGGGCGCGTGGACATGCTCGCCTTTGGCCTCGGCTCCGGTATCGCGGGTTTGGGCGGCGTGGCGCTGAGCCAGATCGGCAACGTCGGCCCGGACCTGGGCCAGAGCTACATCATCGACTCGTTCCTGGTGGTGGTGCTTGGCGGCGTCGGCCAGTTGGCCGGCAGTGTCATGGCCGCCTTTGGCTTAGGGATCGCCAACAAAATCCTCGAACCCCAGATCGGCGCCGTGCTCGGCAAGATCCTGATCCTCGCGCTGATCATTCTGTTTATCCAGAAACGCCCGCAAGGACTCTTCGCACTGAAAGGACGGGTGATCGACTGATGAACCAGCCATTGATGCTTACGGTCACGCAAAAAGCCGGCCCCAAAGTCACGATTGCAGTCGGTGCAGTCATCCTGCTCCTGCTGCTGGCGTTGCCCCTGTGTTCGTTATTGTCTGCGGACAACCCGCTGCATGTGTCGGCCTACACCTTGACCCTGGTGGGCAAGATTCTCTGTTACGCCATCGTCGCCCTGGCGCTGGACCTGGTGTGGGGTTACGCGGGGATGTTGTCCCTGGGCCACGGTTTGTTCTTCGCCCTGGGCGGCTACGCCATGGGCATGTACTTGATGCGCCAGGCGGCAGGCAGCGAGTTGCCGGCGTTCATGACCTTTTTGTCCTGGACCGAATTGCCCTGGTACTGGGCCGGCACCGACCACTTCCTGTGGGCGTTGTGCCTGGTGGTACTGGCCCCCGGTGTGCTGGCCTTGGTGTTCGGTTTCTTCGCGTTCCGCTCGCGGATCAAGGGCGTGTATTTCTCGATCATGACCCAGGCCCTGACGTTCGCGGGGATGCTGTTGTTCTTTCGCAACGAGACCGGGTTCGGCGGCAACAACGGCTTTACCAACTTCCGCAGCATCTTAGGTTTTGGCATCACTGAACCTGGCACCCGGGCGGTGTTGTTTTTCGCCACGGTGCTGTTGCTGGTGGCCAGCCTCTACATCGGCTGGCGCCTGGCGAAAAGCAAGTTCGGCCGAGTGCTCACCGCCCTGCGGGATGCCGAGAACCGCCTGATGTTCTGCGGCTACGACCCACGCGGTTTCAAACTGTTCGTGTGGGTGTTGAGCGCAGTGTTGTGCGGCCTTGCCGGTGCGCTGTATGTGCCGCAGGTGGGCATCATCAACCCCAGCGAAATGTCACCGACCAACTCCATCGAAGCCGCTGTGTGGGTAGCGCTGGGCGGGCGTGGCACGTTGATCGGGCCGTTGCTCGGCGCTGGTGTGGTCAATGGCATGAAGAGCTGGTTTACCGTGGCCTTCCCCGAGTACTGGCTGTTCTTCCTGGGCGCGCTGTTCATCATCGTCACCCTGTACCTGCCCAAGGGCGTTATCGGCCTGCTGAAGAAATGAGGAACGTCATGCTTGAACCAATTTTCGACGCAGGCAGCGGCCGCGATGCGATTGGCATCGGCCAGGTCGCGGGCAAAGGGCTCAACACCCGGCACGGCACCATTCTGACCCTGGAAGATATCAGCGTCAGCTTCGACGGTTTCAAGGCCCTCAACGACCTGAACCTGTACATCGGCGTGGGCGAGTTGCGCTGCATTATCGGGCCCAACGGCGCGGGCAAGACCACGCTGATGGACGTGATCACCGGCAAGACCCGGCCCAGCCACGGCAAGGCCTGGTTTGGCGAAACCCTGGACCTGACCCGCATGAGCGAAGTGCAGATCGCCCAGGCCGGCATCGGGCGCAAGTTCCAGAAGCCCACGGTGTTCGAAGCCCTCAGCGTGTTCGAAAACCTCGAGCTGGCGCAGAAGACCGACAAGTCGGTGTGGGCCAGCCTGCGTGCGCGCCTGAACGGGGAACAGAAGCACCGCATCGAGGAAGTGCTCGACACCATCCGCCTCACCGCCTCCGTGCATCGCCCCGCCGGTTTGCTGTCCCACGGCCAGAAGCAGTTTCTGGAAATCGGCATGTTGCTGATGCAAGACCCGCAACTGTTGCTGCTGGATGAACCGGTAGCAGGCATGACCGATGCCGAAACCGAATTCACCGCCGAGCTGTTCAAGCGCCTGGCCGGCAAGCACTCGTTGATGGTGGTGGAACATGACATGGGGTTTGTCGGCTCGATTGCCGACCACGTGACGGTGTTGCACCAGGGCAGCGTGCTGGCCGAAGGGTCGCTGGAACAGGTGCAGGAAAACGAGCGGGTGATCGAGGTTTACCTCGGCCGCTAACGCTGACACGAACGGCTGATCGTTCCCACGCTCCGCGTGGGAATGCCAAGTTGGACGCTCCGCGTCCCGCTGAGCAACGGTGACGCAGAGCGTCACGGGAAGCATTCCCACGCAGAGCGTGGGAACGATCATTGAGGAGAATCGAACATGCTGCAAGTCGACAAGCTGCACCAGTACTACGGCGGTAGCCACATCCTGCGTGGGCTGTCTTTTGACGTGAAGATCGGTGAAGTCACCTGCCTGCTGGGCCGCAACGGCGTGGGCAAGACCACCCTGCTCAAGTGCCTGATGGGCCTGCTGCCGGCCAAGGAGGGCGCAGTGAACTGGGAAGGCAAGGCCATCACCGGCTTCAAGCCGCACCAGCGCGTACATGCCGGCATCGCCTACGTGCCCCAGGGCCGGGAGATATTCGGGCGGCTGACCGTAGAAGAAAACCTGCTGATGGGACTGTCACGTTTTCCCGGCTCCGAAGCCAAAGAGGTGCCGGCCTTCATCTACGAGCTTTTCCCGGTGTTGCTGCAAATGAAGCATCGACGTGGCGGTGACTTGTCCGGCGGGCAGCAGCAACAGTTGGCGATTGGCCGTGCCCTGGCGAGCCGCCCGCGCCTGTTGATTCTCGATGAGCCCACCGAAGGCATCCAGCCGTCGGTGATCAAGGAAATCGGCGCGGTGATCAAGAAGCTCGCGGAGCGCGGCGATATGGCGATCCTGTTGGTGGAGCAGTTCTATGACTTTGCCGCTGAACTGGCTGACCAGTACCTGGTGATGTCCCGTGGCGAAATCATGCAGCAGGGCCGTGGTGAAAATATGGAACGCGAAGGTGTGCGCGGGCTGGTAACCATCTAATCTGTAGCCTCCTAACGATAAGCACACGCCATGAACCTGCCCGTTACCCCTGCCCTGTTCACGCCCAGCTGGCACGCCGAGCTGGAACTCGGCTACGCGCGTGTCAATGACACCACGCGCCCGGTGCTGCGCCGCCACCTTGGCCCGCTGCGGGTGCAAAAACACCTGTACGCCGAAGGCCCCGAGGTATGCCAGCACATCATCGTGCATCCGCCCGGCGGGATTGCCGGTGGCGATCGCCTGGACATCAGCGCCCATGTGGGCACGGGTGCCTGGGCACAACTGACCAGCCCCGGCGCCGCCAAGTGGTACCGCGCCAGCGGCCCGGCGTTTCAACACGTCAAGTTGACCGTCGAGGCCGGCGCGACGCTGGAATGGCTGCCCCAGGAAACCATCGTATTCAGCGCCGCCCAGGCCGAACTGACCACGCGAGTGGAGCTGTCGGGCGATGCGCGGTTGTTCTACTGGGATGTGGTCGCTCTGGGCCGCCCGGCCAGTGGCGAACGGTTCGACCTTGGCCACTTTCAATCGCACCTGGACATTCGCCGCGACGGCCAGTTGCTCTGGCATGAGCGCCAGCGCATTGTGGGCGCCGATGGATTGCTGGATTCGCCTATCGGGCTGGATGGGCAACCGGTGTTTGCCACGTTGCTGGTGACAGGCGAGATCGACCCTGAACTGCTTGAGCAATGCCGCTCACTGCCCCATGCGGTGCGCGGGGATTTGACCCAATTGCCTGGCTTACTGGTGGCGCGTTGTTTGGCCAGTGAAGCGCTGCTGGCGCGGGGGTGGTTGATTGATTTATGGCGGCTTTTGCGACCGGCCGTACTCGGCAGGGAAGCGATATCACCAAGAATCTGGAGCACATGAAGATCAAACTGTGGAGCCAGCTCCCACATAAATCAGCTTCACATGGGATCTTCTATGTATTTAAGAATGAATTTTATGAAGGACCCTGAACCATGGACCTGACCCCTCGGGAAAAAGACAAACTGCTGATCTTCACCGCAGGCCTGGTCGCCGAACGGCGCCTGGCACGCGGAGTGAAGCTCAACTACCCGGAGACCATCGCCTATATCTCCGCCGCCCTGATGGAAGGCGCCCGCGATGGCCGCACGGTGGCCGACCTGATGCACTACGGCACCACCCTGCTCAGCCGCGAACAGGTTATGGAAGGCATCCCGGAAATGATCCCGGATATCCAGGTGGAAGCCACGTTCCCCGACGGCACCAAGCTGGTCACCGTCCACCAGCCCATTGCCTGAGGCGCAGCCATGATTCGTGATGCAACCGAACACGACCTGCCGGCAATCCGCGCCATTTACAACGACGCGGTGTTGAACACCACGGCGATCTGGAACGAGCAACCGGTGGACCTGGCCAACCGCCAGGCCTGGTTCAGTGCGCGCCAGGCGCAGCAATACCCGATCCTGGTGGCGGTGGACAACGACGAAGTCACCGGCTACGCCTCATTCGGCGACTGGCGCCCCTTCGAAGGCTTCCGCTACAGCGTCGAACACTCGGTATACGTGCGCAGTGACCAGCGTGGCAAAGGCCTCGGCCCACACCTGATGCAGGCCCTGATCGAGCGCGCCCGCAGCTGCGGCAAGCACGTCATGGTCGCCGCCATCGAAAGCGGCAACCTGGCCTCGATCCGCCTGCATGAGCGCCTGGGCTTCGTGACTACCGGGCAAATGCCGCAAGTGGGCATCAAGTTCGGCCGCTGGCTGGACCTGACCTTTATGCAACTGACGTTGAATCCGGGCGCCGAACCGCCCCAGGAGTGAGATCGATGAGCGCTGCACAACTGCGTCGAGTCAATGCTGAAAGCTTTGCCCATTACCGCCGGGGCTTGATCGAGCTGTTGCTGGACGCGGTGCAGCACGGCGCTTCGGTGGGCTTCATGGCCGACTTCGATGAGGCCCAGGCCCGGGACTACCTGACCGGCGTGCAAGCCGGCGTCGAGGACACCAGCCTGCTGCTGTGGGTAGTGGTGCGCGACGAGCAGGTGATCGCCAGCGTGCAATTGGCGTTGTGCCAGAAAGCCAACGGCCTGAACCGCGCCGAGGTGCAAAAGTTGCTGGTGCACAGCAGCGCCCGTCGCCATGGCCTGGGCCAGCAATTGATGAATACCCTGGAACTCGCCGCGCGCCAGCACAAGCGTGGCCTGCTGTACCTGGACACCGAGGCCGGCTCCGGCGCCGAAGCCTTTTATCAGTCGCTGCGCTACACCAAGCTCGGTGAGCTGCCCGACTACTGCCAAAGCCCGGACGGGCGCTACAGCCCGACCGCCATCTACTACAAGACCCTGGGGCAACCTGCATGATTCCTGGTGAATATCAGATCCAGCCTGGCGAGATCGAACTGAATGTCGGCCGCCGCACCCTCATCCTCGGCGTAGCCAACAGCGGCGACCGGCCGATCCAGGTGGGCTCGCATTACCACTTTTTCGAGACCAATGACGCGCTGGAATTCGACCGCGCGGCCAGCCGTGGCATGCGCCTTAATATTCCGGCGGGCACGGCGGTGCGGTTTGAGCCGGGGCAACGTCGGGAGGTGGAGTTGGTGGAGTTGAGTGGTGCAAGGCGGGTATTTGGGTTTGCAGGGCGAGTCATGGGCGACCTTTAGGGCCTCATCGCAGGCGAGCCAGCTCCCACCGTTGGAATGCAATTAGATCGTTTAGATCGTTCCCACGCTCCGCGTGGGAACGCCGCCAGGGACGCTCTGCGTCCGCTCTTTACGTCGTGACGCAAAGCGTCACAGGATGCATTCCCACGCAGAACGTGGGAACGATCGAGGACACACCCATGAAGATATCCAGACAAGCCTACGCCGACATGTACGGCCCCACCGTCGGTGACAAGGTGCGCCTGGCCGACACCGAACTGTTCGTCGAAGTCGAGCAGGACTTCACCGTCTACGGCGAAGAGGTCAAATTCGGCGGCGGCAAGGTTATCCGTGACGGCCAGGGCCAGAGCCAATTGCTCGCCCATGAAGTAGTCGACACGCTGATCACCAACGCATTGATCATCGACCACTGGGGCATCGTCAAGGCCGACGTCGGCTTGAAGAATGGCCGCATCCACGCGATTGGCAAAGCCGGCAACCCGGACATCCAGCCCGGCGTGACCATGGCCATCGGCGCCAGCACCGAAGTGATCGCCGGGGAAGGCATGATCCTCACCGCCGGCGGCATCGACTCCCACGTGCATTTCATTTGCCCACAGCAGATCGAAGAGGCCCTGACCAGCGGCGTCACCACCATGATCGGCGGCGGCACGGGGCCGGCTACCGGCACCAACGCCACCACCTGCACCTCCGGCCCGTGGCACCTTGCGCGGATGCTGCAGGCCAGCGATTCGTTCCCGATGAACATTGGCTTTACCGGCAAGGGCAACGCCAGTTTGCCCGAGCCGCTGATCGAGCAGGTCAAGGCCGGTGCTATCGGTTTGAAGCTACATGAAGACTGGGGCACCACGCCCGCCAGCATCGACAACTGCCTGAGCGTCGCCGATGCCTACGACGTGCAGGTGGCGATCCACAGTGACACCCTCAATGAGTCGGGCTTTGTCGAAACCACCCTCGCCGCGCTCAAGGGCCGCACCATCCACACGTACCACACCGAAGGTGCCGGTGGCGGCCATGCACCGGACATCATCAAGGCCTGCGGCTTCCCCAATGTGCTGCCCAGCTCCACCAACCCGACGCGGCCGTTCACGCGTAATACCATCGACGAACACCTGGACATGTTGATGGTGTGTCACCACCTGGACCCAAGCATTGCCGAAGACGTGGCCTTCGCCGAAAGCCGCATCCGCCGCGAAACCATCGCCGCCGAAGACATCCTGCACGACCTCGGCGCGTTCTCGATGATCAGCTCCGACAGCCAGGCCATGGGCCGTGTCGGCGAAGTGATCACACGCACCTGGCAGACCGCCGACAAGATGAAAAAACAGCGTGGCCCCCTGCCGGGCGACGGCGTGGGCAACGATAACTTCCGCGCCAAGCGCTACATTGCCAAGTACACCATCAACCCGGCGATCACCCACGGTATCAGCCATATCGTCGGTTCCATCGAAGTCGGAAAATGGGCCGACCTGGTGCTGTGGCGCCCGGCGTTTTTCGGCATCAAGCCCACGCTGATCCTCAAGGGCGGCGCCATTGCTTCGAGCCTGATGGGCGACGCCAACGCCTCGATCCCGACGCCGCAGCCGGTGCATTACCGCCCCATGTTCGCCAGCTTCGGCAGCTCCCTGCACGCCACCAGCCTGACGTTTATCAGCCAGGCCGCGCAGGCGGCCGGACTGCCCGAGGCCCTGGGCCTGAAGAAGCAGATCGCGGTGGTCAAGGGTTGCCGCGACGTGCAGAAAACCGACCTGATCCACAACGATTACCTGCCGGATATCGAGGTGGACCCACAGACCTATCAGGTCAAGGCTGACGGTCAGTTGCTGTGGTGCGAACCGGCCGAGGTGTTGCCGATGGCCCAGCGGTACTTCCTGTTCTAGAGGATGGCGCGGATCGCTTGATCGGTCAGTGTCTGGTTCAAGGTGATCAGTTCGCCATTGATGCGACCAAAGGTGTCGTCGTAGTCTTGCTGGGACATCAGTTGCCCCGGCTCACTTTCCGAAGCCGGTCGGCCCAGGCGCTGAGCCGACCGGCTGATGGTTTGGCGCAGGGCCTGCCTCGCGCTCTCAGGGAGGTTGGCTGCGGCGGCCCATTGTTCCTGCGCGGCCTGATAGTCAATCAGTGCATCGAATTTTGCGGCAATCGACGCGTAGTCAGCTGGATGAGCCCGCTGCAGAAAGTCGGTCCACATCGGTTGCTCCAGCAGGTTGCCACGCAGCAGCTCGCCTTGGTCCAGTAGCTGTACGCGGTTGAATGCCTCCTCGACCATGGGCGCCGTCACATAATCCTCGCGGAACATCATGCTCCGCGATTGCCAGGGCAGGTCCAGACGGGTTGCCAATGGCGTTGTGTACGCCAGGTAGATCTCGACTTCGTCGATATCAGCGATCAAATTGCCGCGGGCATCGTAATGATCGATGCGTGCGCCTTTGGCGTCGTACTCCGGAAACTTGACGCCGTCATCCTGCAGTTGGGACACGCGCTCATGGGCGATACGGCCCAACTCATCGAGCCGCCACTTGCCCCTGGCCAGGTTGAAGACAGTTTTGCGCACGGAGGCCACGTCCTCGCTGAAGTACGCCGACCAATGCAGCACGGCAACGCCCATCGCATTGAACATCTGGGCTCCGGCGTCCACGCAGGCTGCAGGGTCCCGGGCCATCAGGAACAACTGCTCGCGCAATTCGGCGTCTTCGCCCATCGCCTCGAGTATGCGCCAGACCTTGGCGGTCAGTTCCGGCAACCATACGCCGCCCCTGAGTGTCGAGTCCCCGGAGTTTCTGACGGCACGAAGAACATTGAAAAAGCCCTCAGAGCCAAACGAACCTTCAAGCATGTCCCATAACACTTGCCTGGAGGGCCATTCCTGCGCCGAATAACCGGTTTTCCACTGCTCGCTGTCGCGCGCGCCCCTTTTCGGCAATTGGCGATCCGGATCCCGGCCGGCAGCCTCGATGTACCGCTTGAATTGAGCAAGCAGTTCAGGCGTCAGCGTTTCACGGGTGAGGAAGGTTTTCGCCACAATCAATGCCTTATCCGAGCCCGGCGCGAACTCGGGAATCCGCGCTATCGGGTTCTGCCGCATATCCAGAATGAAGTCTTCCGGCCTGGGCACACGGAACACACTGCTAGGCCACTCCACCAGGCTTGTTTCATTGAGCAGCAAGGTATGTAAGCGCGGCATGCGCCCGACATCGGGTGGCAAGCCGAGTGGGTTCATTTCCAAAAATAACTCTTTGAGATGCACCCGATCTTTCAAGCGCAAGACGTCTTCAGGCGTAAGGACAATACTGTTACCGCCCAAATGCAACCGCTGCAAATGCGGCATCTGTTCGATGGCTGACGGCAGGCGTGTCAGTTGAGCGGCCTCGATCCCTAATTGACGCAGACCGCGAAAGTTAGCGAGCAGTGGCCGCACATCCGCATCCGTCAGCTGCGAGCCTTCGGTTCCCACAATGCCCAAGTAGCTGACATGGTCGAAGTTTGCAGTCAGTGCGGGCAAGGTTCGGAGCTGCTGCGCCAGGTCCTCTTCCAACCATTCGATTTTCTGCCCCAAGAGGCGCCCATTTCGATCGTAGTGCCGTGGGCCAACCTTTCTCCAGGCGTCATCCAGCGCCGTATAAATCTTGCGCCTGGCCCTCAGCACCTGACGTTGCTGGTCACCGAACGGTTCCATGCCCTGGGGCGGTGTGCTCAGCCAGTTGTGCAAGGTGGCCTGCAGGGTCTTGTACTCTTGCTCCAACGCACGCAGCCAGCTCAGATCCAGCGCGCCGCGCTCGTTGATCAGGGCGAGCATTTCGTCCCGGGTGATTTCCGGGTACAGGCTGCGGACCCGCTCGCGTGTGATTTTTTCCCACTCAGTGCCACCGCGCCCGCTCAATGGATAGCCGCGACGCTCGCCCGGCAACACGCTCGGCGGTCGAAAAAACGGCAGCTTTTCCGGCGACATGCCCAAGGCTTTGCGCAACGGTGCTCGGCCTAATGCATGTTGCTGGATCAACCCCTTCAATTGCTCACCCTGGCCGACATGGGGCAGGCCAATCGCGTTGCGATGGGCGTCGGTCAACGCGTGCTGCAAGGCGCCATAGAAACCATTGAGGCCATGCAGATCCTGACCGCGCTCATCAAAGGCTTGATAACGTCCATCCTCCGTACGTGCCAGGACCTTGCGATTGCTCGCCTCCTGAGGGCCAAAACTGGCACGCAATGGGCCTTCAAACCGACCCTCGCGCACTTCCAGGCGCAGATTGTCCGACCAGCCGGGCAGCGCCGGCAGTGTGTGGAGGGCCAGGGTTTCGGTGTCTGGGCCGGCCAACGCATCGAGGTACAAGCCTTCATACGCGAGGGTCAGGCGCATTTGCTGCTGCGCCCGGCGCGCCTTTTCAGCGAGGCGCAGGGGAATGCGCTTGGCGCGGCTCATCGTGTCGCGCTCGGTCGGCGTCGCGTCCGCCAGCACTTCGCGCGCCAAAATCGTCGGCACACCGCTGAAGTCACGCTGGATCAGCATAATCGAGGTGTCTGAAGGTGGCTGCTGCTCGACGTAAATACTCTTCATCAACCGCTCGCGCACCTCGATGGCCCTTTGTTCGAGTTTCAATTGCAGGGCCTCGGTTCTCGCCTCGGGTGTGCGGGCGGTGTAACTGCCCACCAGAGCATCGCGCTGAGGTTCGCTGAACGCTTCGATAATGCGTATGGGCAACTGGCCGCTCATCAATTCGGCGCGGTGGACCTGCACGGTGTCCGCCGCCGCAGCCTGCTGATTACCGTATTTGATCGACGGCCCGCTCAACTCGGTGCCGGAAAATGCCTCGATCGCCTTGCTCGCTGGCCATCCCGGCAACTCCACCGCCAGGGATGCGGCATAGCTGCACAGTGCGCTGCTGAGCGAGCCCTGGCGAATACCCTCGGCGACGCTCACCGCATCGCGATACGCCCTGAACTGGCGCAGGGTGTCGAGCAGGATCGCCGGTACCGGCTCGCCTTCCACATGCACGCGGCGCAGCACGTCCTCACTCACCGCCGCAACGCTGCGCACCTGCTCCAACTCGGCATCACTGAAGCCCTCCGTCACCGGGCCCAATCGCCGCATCAACGTGGCGCCTTCCCAGGTGTGCGGGCGTTCCACTTCATGGTTCCAGAGGCCAGCGCCGTTGCTCTTCAATATCGGTTGATAGGCCTCGGCGCGCGTGGGATGGAGGATGCGGTATTGCTCGGTCAGCGGGTCTTGTTGCACGGCATAGCGTTTACCCTCCAATGGCAGCACGGTCTGGCCGTTGTGCCGGTGCAGGCCTTGCTCATCCGCCGCCACTGAAGGTAGGGACGCGGTGTGCTCATAGGTCGACAAGTCGGGTTTCCACAGCCGAGTCTTGCCACTGGGGAGAGTGACGGCCTTGAGCTGCTCGATAAACGGCGACACGGTGAAGTGCACCACGGCTGCCTGCACCGCCAGCGTCGCCAGGTTTTCCACCACGTCGGTGATGTGCGCCCAGCCCTCTTCGCGATCGCCTTCGCTCAGCTCGATGACACCTTCGATGACTTCGTAGAGCATTTGCCCGGCCATCGCCACGGCCATCAGCACGCCAAGCGGTGGCACCGCCATGGCCACCAGGTTGAGACCGAACAGGCCAATGCTCATGTAATGCGCGGCGCGCAGTGAGCGCGAGGCCTCATCGACATCGGCGGTGCTCACCGCACGATGCCGCGCATTCTCGAACAGGCGGGCACGCAGGCTGCCCAGGCGATAGGTCCACAGGTCCGGAACTTGCCAAAGGTCAACGAGGGTATGAGCGCGAATGTTGAATTCAGGGGCAGTGGCATGCACGCGCACGTAGGGATGTGGTTCGCCCAGTGTCGAAGGCGTGGCAAAGGACGGAGAAGTGAGCAGGCGCCCCCATTCGGATCGCAAGGCCTGTGCGCCAAACGGCTGGGGAGGTGCGTCCAGCACCAGTTCGGTCAGCCGTTTGTAGTAGTAGGCGCGGTCTTTGTCGGCAACGAACCGGGCAAAAAAATGCTGGTTCGGCGTAGCCCTCCAGCCTTGAGAGCGGTCAGCTTGCTGGGTGGTTTTCGCGCTCAGGCGCTCGGTCAATGCAGTGCTGAAGTCATTGAAGGTGTCATAACGCTTGATGGGATGGTCGGGGTCATCGGGAATATAAACGATGACCCAGCAGGTGTAGCCAGGCTTGGCGCAAGCGTCGATGACCAGGCAATCATGCAGGTGCAGGTTCATCAGGCTCAGGCTGCGATACACGATGGGCTTGCCGTCGCTGAGAATGTGTTTTTCCCCGGCCGCCACACGCATCAGCAAGGCGTGGTCGCTGTCACCAATGTCGCCCTTGAGCAACGCCAGGTACGCTGCCGCCTTGAAGGCGGCTTTCTGGTGCCGGACATAACGCTCGCGCAGTTCGGCCTGGGACTCGGCGTGGTCAGGTTTCAACTGCGCCTTGAGGTGAGCCTGGTACTGCTTGCCCAGGTCCAGGTCTCGGCACAGCTGGGTGAACGCATGAATCTTCAGGGTCGTGGTGTGGCGCTCGAAATGATCGCGCACGTCCGGTTGGGTGATGAAACCTGAGGCACTGTCGAAATAGCCCTCTCGAGTCTCGCGTTGCTCAAAGTTGCCAAGGGCAGCGTGCAGCAGGGAGAACGTTTTGACCCTGAAGCCACTGGTCTTTACGCCAAAGGCATCTTCCACCGGTACATACAGGCGCAACCAGGTTTGATTGACGTCCAGCTCGTGGCCGATAGCCTTTAGCTTGGCTTCCAACAAGGGTTGGGCAAACGCTTGCTCCGAGTGTATGTGACTGAAGGTTTTCTCCAGTTCGTTGAGCGAATCGCAACGGGCGTCCAGCAACACGTTGAGCTGATCTTTGTGTGCCTGGGAAGCAGCGTCATACCAGCGGGGAATGGCTGGCGGCGTGTCTTTTAGGGCCTTGCGACGGGAGGGCGAACTGTTGACCAGGCAAGTGGGGATCGCCTGTTTGATCAGCTCGTAATGTTGGCCCTGCTCACCGGGAAGCGGCGTGGCGGGGTCGGTGACCTGAAAGTCCGGCATGGGATGACAACCTTTTTCTTGGAAGAGGTTGTCATCCTAGGCACGCCGTTTTTGCGGCTGGCGCTAACTAAATCAATGACCCGTTCAAAACTGCTCGCGCGGGTTGAACGCAGCCTTTTGCGCCAGGGCCTCCCACAATGCCTTGACCTCATCATCCGCCGCCTTGGGCATGACGGCCTTGAGCTGGATGAACAGATAGCCGCGTTGCCCGGCCTTGTTCAGCAAACCATGGCCCTTGGCACGCATGCGCTGGCCGTTCTGGCTACCGGCAGGCACCTTGAGGTTGATCTTGCCGGTGAGGGTCGGCACGGCCACTTCCGTGCCCAGCGCCAACTCCCAGGGTGCCAGCGGCAGGTTGATGATCAGGTTTTCGCCGTCCACCTCGAACCTGGGATGGGGCGCAAACTTGATGATCAGGTACAAATCACCATTGGCCCCGCCGCCAATGCCAGGCGCGCCCTGGGCCTTGAGGCGAATGCGCTCGCCATCGGCCACACCGGCCGGGATCTTCACGTTCAGGCTTTTGGTGGTGTTGCTCACATGCCGACCGGAGGCATCGTATTGCGGCACCTGGAAGCTGATCTGCTTGGACTCAGTGGACAGGGTTTCCTCCAGGGAGACCGTGAGCTGCATCTCCACATCCTGGCCCTTGCGCCCGGTAGGACGGCGCTGGCCGCCACCGAAAGCATCACCACGCGAGCCGAAGATCGAACTGAAAAAATCCGAAAAGTCGCCCGCGTCCTGGCCACCACCAAAGCCGCCACGGCTCTGCCAGCCCGGTGGACCCTGGAACGGCTGGCCATGCTGGCCGTACTTGCGCAGTTCGTCGTATTCGGCGCGCTTGTCGGCGCTTTTAAGCGCTTCATAGGCCTCGGACGCATCCTTGAACTTGGCTTCGGCGTCCTTTTCCTTGCTGACGTCCGGGTGATATTTGCGCGCCAGCTTGCGATAAGCCGACTTGATCTCTTTGTCATCAGCCGTGGGCTCGACACCGAGAATCTTGTAGTAGTCTTTGAAATCCATGGGGGCATCACCATCCGTTATCGATATCGCGCAGCCCGCCACACGGCACGCCATGGCTGGCAGCCTGGGAATTGATGTCAGGGCGCGTCATAAGTTAATCGGCGGCACACAGGGTCAGTGCAATCACTGTGTACCGCCTGGATATGCCCACAAGATTGGGGCAAAACCCGCCCTTTCAAGATGGGATATGGCTATTTACGACGACAGACCCGTTACTTACTCGGGTAGGATCAAGCGAACAGGTTTTTTATTGCCCCCTCAGTGTACTGATAATCCATGCGCAGCTCGGCGCCCGCTGAAATGTCTTCAGTGGCAAATACCGCCGTCAGTATCAAATTCTCGCGTTTGGTTCGCGCACCCTCCCCTACCCCCATCCACCTGTCTGCCTCGACATTGAAGCCCACCGCTTCAACGTTGTAGCCACTGGGGGCCTGGCGCAACGGTTTGCCCTGGGCGTCATACTCGAAGAGGGTATTGATTCTGGAAATAATATTATCCCCCGACAGGTGGATCGGCTCCTCTACCAGGGTATTGCCCCGCGCGACCTCCTTGCTTCCTACCCTCATGGTGTACGTCTGCCCGCTGGGTCCGAAGATCCCCATGGGCAATACCGTTCCGCCGTACACGCCGACGATCTCGCCCTTGGCGATACGCCGGTTGGCAACCACCGTGGCCTGGCCTATCAACGCGCTTTCACCGGGCGCTTTCATGTCCTGGGCCGTAAACGAACGTAGCTGGAGTTTCTCTTCATAGCGTGCGCCCACCTGCTCATAGCCCTGAAATTGAATGTAGGGCTTGATCTGCTCCGAGGTGTAGCGCACACCGGGATCTATCGTGACCGCTTGCTCCAATTCGCGAATGCGGATCGCCCGGCCTTGATAGTCCCTGAGCGGGTATTTGCCGTTATTGGCACGGTTATAACTGCCGATGCGATTGGGGCTGGCCGTAAAGTGGATATCGCGACGCATATGGCGCAGTTCCTCCGCCGTGTAGGGCGTTACCGGCATGGACTCCGACGCGTCGAAAAACTCATCGTCGGAGCCCTGCGGCTTCATCCCACCCGCCAACCCCCTGCGCTTCCAGACCCCATGGATATCGGGCTTGGCTACCACCCCACTGCTGACCAGCGCCAACGGGTTCTGGGGTGCCTGCACCCGCAAGATGTAATGCTCGCCATCGCCCGCATCCGGCATGCTCGCGACAAAATACTGTTTGCCGTTGAAATCGATGGCTTTAGCCTCAGACAGTTGCAGCTCCTGACCCACAGGCTCCACCAACACTTCAAGGCTCGCAGTGGGCATCAACGCTTGCGCCACTTCATCGCGGGACAGGGTTTGAATCAGCTGTGCTTCTTCGATTGCAAACTGCCCCTGCAGTGCTTCGGCCTCACCGTCGAACACCGCCTTGGAGATTGCACCGGACTCGAAATCGCGCAACAACGCATTCATTTGTTCGTGATGGGGTTGGTTCTGCGCCTCGAACCGCGAGCGGTATTTGTTCGCGATGTAGTCTTGCCAGAATTCCCTGGCGAGCATGGCTTGAAACTCATGCACCGAATTATCCAGGCCGATCACCTTATCGTACGCAGCATCCAGCATCGCCTGGCTGACGTTGCCGAAACGAATGAATCTGGTCTGCTGCGCCTGGCCAGGCAAGTCAAGCCGCTCTTTGAGGCCGTAACGATAGGCCAGCCTGATTTCCACTTCTTCCAGAGCCCTTAGAGCGTCAGCCTTCTGCGTCGCCGTCAGGTCTTCGCGGCTATTGATCGCAGTCCGGCGCTGGTCGATATCCGTAAGGGCGATCTTTTCCACTTCCTCCAGACGGAACAAGCCCCTGGATAGCTTCACCAGCGCGGCGCCCTGAGTCGAATCCAACGCCTGGGCCTTGGCATTGCTGGTCATCAGCAGGATTTCCAGATTACCGAAGGTCAACGCGGCACGGTCGCAACACGTCGCCTGGCCCGCCCATTCGAACATCTCCTTGCGCAGCTGCTCCGACTCGGCGCTGTGGCTGGCAATCGCGTCGATCACCTCCCACACCCGCTGCTGCACATCCTCATATTCAGCGGGCGCCACGTTCAGGTCTCTGAGCATGTCGAAAAAACCGTCCGAGCCTGGCAGTGCACGCAGGGTGGACCATTGGCTTTGGCGCTGGGCAAGCTGCTGCGTTGACAACCCTCTGGCCCAGCGCTGAAACGGCGCTGAGTCGCCAGTAACGGCCTGCGGCACAGCCACCTCCAGAGTGCTGCGCACCAACCTGTTGGCCGCTCGCTCCGGGTCGGTAAGCCGACGGTTGTAATCGGCGATTCGCGCCTGAGTTTCGGCGGACAAGGGGTTCAGGCCCAGATCAGTGACGCTGGTTACCCGCAGGGATTGCGCCAACGCCTCGTCCGAGGGGGCAATCAGCGCATCGGGCAGCGTTGAAATCCGACTGCCCCTCAGGTACACCGCATCCAGGCTAGGCTGCGCCCCCAGCCCGGTGGGAAAGGTTTCAATATGGGTGTTGCCCATCCCCAGCGAACGCAAATCCGTCATCTGGCTGAAATCCGGCGCGATATCAAGGGGGTTTGAATTGAGGATCAAGGCTCTGAGGGTGCTGCGCGACGCCAGCATCGCAGCCGACTCCGGGTTCAGGCGTATCTGGTTATTTTGCAACGACAGCCGGGTCAGGCCATGCATCTGCCCCAGCGCCGGCGGCAACTCGCGCAACTGGTTGCGCGACATGTCCAGCCAGCGTACGCCCTGATGGCGAGCGAGGAACCCCTCAGGCGAAGTACTGAGGTTCATGTTGCTCAGCTTGAGTGAGCCTACGTGGCTGAAGTCCGCATCCAGGTCGGGCAGGCTTGGCAGCGTCAGGCCGCTGAGGTCCAGCTCCAGGCCGAAGGGCTCGCCGTCGTTGGTGAGCTGTTGCGGGGTTTCACGGCGCCAGCAGCGCATGATGCGGTTGTGCGCCAGGTTGCGATCACGCAGTGACGCAGCATCGGTGGCGCGCTCCCCCACGCGCACATAGCGCTGGCGCTCGCCGCCGCCTGAAAATGCCCACGCGTTCAACTGCCTGAGCAGCACAGAAAACTCCTGCCAGCGCCGGTCCAGCTCGGTATCGGCGCCTTCGCCCCAGCTCCAGACAAGCTCCCGGGCCTTTTGCAGGGAATACTCGGGGTACATGTGCTGCACCATTTCCAGGCGTGGGTTTCTGCTGTCAAAGGCGCCATCGAGAGCGCCTGACACAAGGTCGGGGCGTGACTGGTTCACGTCCTGCCAATACTTATCGAATGTTTCCCAGTAATCGTGTGGGAAGCGATTGCCATCAAGCAAGGTGACGTTATTGATCCGCACGATCGTTTCCAGTTGATCTGCCGGCGGAACAAGATTGTCCTGCGGTACCTGCAGCAGTCGATTGTGACGTAAGTCGACGCGCTCCAGCCCAGTCTGCGTCCTCAACCCCGAAGGCCAACGCTCGATTCGGGTGAAAGATAGATTCAGCGCTCTCAAATGCGGCATACCGCCGAAATCAGGCAATGTACCCAGCGGATTTTCCGAAAGATCCAGCACTTGCAAGGCATCCAGAGCGCTCAAGCTTGCCGCGCTACGCTCGCTCAGTTTCAGTTCATTGGAGGGCAGTTTCAACGACGTGAGCTGCTTCATATCGCCGATCACCGCCGGCAACTCGACCAACTCGGCGCCAGTCATGCTCAGGCTCTTGATATGCGTGAAATTTTCGAGGAACAACGAGCTGGAGTGCCCCTTCCATGTGAGCCCCGATAACGCCACTTCCTGGACATGACTGAAGTCGGCCTTCAGCGGCGGCAAATCCACCCAACGAATCTCGTCTTTTGAACGACGGATATTCAACTGGCTTCCGGTCTCGCGACGCCAGCAGCGTTTGATTGCATCACTCACACGCCATTCGGCGCTGTAGTACGCCAGGGCATGTGGCCCTCTGGAGCGAGCCCACGCTTTCAAGGATTTTTTCAGGTGGTGGTATTCCAGCTCACGACTGGCCAACCCGCCTGGGACATCTTCGCCCAGCGACTGAATAAACGCTGTGACTTGCTCCTCAGTGAATGATGGATACAACCGGCGTACCCGCTCTGCTGGAGAGCGCAGCACATTAGCCGCCACCCTTGCCATATGCCGAAAGCCCGGAGCGCCGCCCATCAAGCGGACCATCGGATCGTACTCGGGCTTGCGCAGCGGTTGGTCCTCCAGCACCGTGCGCAACGCCTGGCGCGAAAGAGGGCTGCGTTGAATCGCCTGCTTCAATTCGACCGCGCTGCCCAACCCGAGACGCTGACGCTCATCGGGCGCGAGTTGCTCCCAGATGGCGCTGTAGAAATCGCCGGGCATGGTTGCCTGGAACTCACCGCTGTCCAGCAGTATCAGGCTGCGCTTGTGCGGGAAGTCGGGGGAGCCGATGGCGTCCATCAGCGTGCCCTCCGCCGAGTACTGACGCAACTCCACCCGCGAGCCACGGTGCCAGCCCGGCAGGGTTTCCAGGGTGCGCAAGGCCAGGCGCTGACTGTCGAGGTGGGTCTGAGTGTCTAGGTGCAGCCCTTCGTAGGCGCGCGCCACGCGGGTTTCCTGCGCGCACCATTTAGCCTGCGTGGCCAACCGGTCAGGCAGGCGCCCGCTGCTGCGAAAAGCGGTCAGCTCATCCACAGCAGCGCCTTGCAGCAAGCGTTCGGCGGCCAGCGTCGGCAAGGCCGGGTAGGTATCCAGCACGCGTTGCACATCGGCGTCAGGCGTTGGGTTCAACGTACGATAACGCTCCTCCAGCAGCGGTCCTTTGAGGCTATCAACGGCATCGCCAAGGTACTGGCGCAGCTTGGCGGCGCGAACGTCCAGTGACTCTTCGGGGCTGCCGGGGAATTCCTTGAGCTGCGGGTCGACGCCTTGCAAGGTGTACAGCAACTCCCTGAGTAAACGGCCCTGGGCCATGGCGGTCTCGGTCAACACCATCACGCGCTTGGGCAATAAGGGCGACGCATCGGCGCTTTCCCACACGACCTCGCCCGTTGGGCCGATGACTTTCAGCGCTACGCCATCAGGCAGCAGGCCACGGCGTTGAAGCAGGTCAAATTGCAGTGCCGGCTCGGCCTTCTGGTAGACCAGCGGGTCGCTGCTTTTGATTTGCTCGACAAAGGTGGTCAATTGCTGATGCAGCTCGAAGCGCTTGATGGTGTCGTCAAGCAACAGCGGCAAGGGTTCATGATCGACCGCAACCTGGCGCAGAGTGTCAGTTTCGACGCCGCTGATACGCAACGGATCCGCCTGCTCGACCAGCCCGAGGCGCTTGATCAAGGTGGGCTCGTCCCAGGTCAGCGGTTCTTCCAGCTCATGGGTCCACACCCCGTTATGGTTGTGTTCCAATTCCGGCGCGTAGGCGTCGGGGCGAGTCGGGTGCTGAATACGGTACTGGCCGCTCGGGTCTTGCTTGACCTGGTAATGCGTATCCTCGAACGACACCCATTGCTGACCGGCATGATCGTACAGGCCCAACGTATTGGGCTTGACCTCTGGCGCCGGTTTGGTGGTAGAGGCATAGGGCCTGAGGTCGGGGTTCCACAGTACCTGCTTGCCCGTGGGCAGCGTCACCGGTTTGAGGTGATCCACTGCGCTTTGCCATTTGACGGCGGGCAGCACCTTGGACCCGGTGGCGATGAACGCTACATTCAGGGCTACCGATGCAAAATGCGCCCACATCTGGCGGGGCTCGCCTTGATCGTAGGCCTCGATGCCTTCAAATACTTCGTAGCACATCTGCGATGCGCCCACGGCCAACATGATCGGGCCGAGCCCCGGCACCACGAACGCGGCGAGATTGAATACGCTGACGGCCGCCTCGAAAAAGCCTTCCAGGCGTTCAAGCCGGGCCTTGCGGTCCTCGTCTTCGGTGGGCACGGCCACTGCGCGTGCATCGCTCAGGATCTTGCTGATATGCGCCTGGCGACTGCGCTGCCACAGCTCACCGGCAAGGGCGAACTCTTGCATAGGCAAGCGCGCCAACGGCGTGCGCAACGGGTAGTCCGCGCCGCCATTGCCGTTACTGGCAGGCTGGTACAGACGGTTGAACCGGGTGAAGAACCCGCCTTGTTCGCGCACCGGCACAAAGCGGCTGAAGAAGCGCCGGTACGATGCGCTGTGCAGACGGGTACGCAAGTCGGCCATGAATTCGCCACTGGACGCATACTCCTTGAGGGGCTGTTGCGGGTCGCCGGGGATGTACACCACCAGAGGCTCGGGGCGGTTGGTGTTTTGCCGATCAGGGCCGATCAGCAGCGGCCCCACCAATACGCTGTCGAACACGTTGAGCGCGGTGTATGTCACTGGCTTCCCGGCCAGTTTCGGCGTGGCGGAGCCCGTGACCACATTCTGGAGCATCTGGCAGGCGTCGGCACTGAGCGGTCCGGTGCTTTGCAACCGGGCAATATCGATGCACAGTGCCAACTGCTCGCGTTGATGCTCTTCCAACAGCTGTTCAAGCGCCTGGCGTTCATCCGCGTCCTGGGGCTCTACAATGGCCTTGATATGCGCCTGATAAAGCGCGCCAAGGTCCAATGTGCGGCAAAGCCTGGCGAAAGCATGGGGCGTGATCGCCACCGCCTGTGCATGGACGGCCGCGAAGGTCGCAATGATGTGGGGGTTTTCTAGGTTGAAGGTGGTGATCAGTTGGCAATCGGTGCACGACGACGGCTGCTCTTCATCGGCCTCGAAATTGGCCAGGGCCGCTTCCAACAGGGAAATGCCGCGATACCTGTAGCTCAGTGACGGGTCGTTTTGCTGCTCGAAAACAAAGGCACCGTAGAAGTCATCGCGAGCACCTTTTGAGCCGTATTTGCGCACGAAAAATACATTGCGCACATCCAGTTCCAGGTTGAACTCTTTCTTGATCGCCTCTTTGAGCGGCTGTTCGGCGAAGGCCAGGACGTCTTCGATCTGGCCCAGGTGCTCTTCAATCGCATTGAGCGTTTCGCGAAAGCGCGTGTGCCGGGCAGCCAGAGTGGTTTTGTCTTGGTGAGTGGCGGCCAGGTACCAGGCAGGAATATCCATCTCGTGCGTGCCTAGCTCTTGCTGGCGTTGCGGCGTGCCTTCCATGAACCAGTTCGGCACGCGTTGTTTGAGAAAGTCGTAATGCACGCCGCGCAGGTCGGCGTTGAAGGTTGCATCAGGCATAGCGATTCGTCCGTGAGGGCAGTAAAACCCGAGCCTAACCAAGCCCCTGCCGGTTCAAGACGTAGCTATATAGCGCGATTACGCGCCAATTTACGGATCACCGGTCTACGCATCCGCTCGCGAGTGACATACACTGCGCGGCCGTTTTTTGACCGGAACCTGTAAGACATGAAAAACGAATCTCCAGCCCGTGCCTGCGGCATTGACTTCGGCACGTCCAACTCCACCGTCGGCTGGATTCGCCCCGGCGAGGAGACGCTGATCGCGCTGGAGGACGACAAGATCACCCTGCCGTCAGTGGTGTTCTTCAACTTCGAGGAGCGCCGCCCGGTATATGGTCGCCTGGCGCTGCACGAATACCTGGAGAACTACGAAGGCCGCCTGATGCGCTCGCTCAAGAGCCTGCTGGGTTCCAAGCTGATCAAGCACGACACCAGCGTGCTCGGCACTGCCATGCCCTTCACCGACCTGCTGGCACTGTTTATCGGCCAACTCAAGAGCCGCGCCGAAGCCAACGCCGGTCGTGAATTCGAAGAAGTGGTACTGGGCCGCCCGGTATTCTTCGTCGATGACGACCCGATGGCCGACCAGGAAGCGGAAAACACCCTGGTGGATGTGGCGCGCAAAATCGGCTTCAAGGACATCTCGTTCCAGTACGAACCGATTGCAGCGGCGTTCGACTATGAGTCGACCATCGAGAAAGAAGAGCTGGTGTTGATCGTCGATATCGGCGGTGGTACCTCCGACTTCTCCCTGGTGCGCCTGTCGCCGGATCGTCGTCACAACGACAATCGCCAGAGCGACATCCTCGCCACCGGCGGCGTGCACATCGGCGGTACCGACTTCGACAAACAGCTCAGCCTGCAAGGCATGATGCCGCTGTTCGGCTACGGCAGCCGCATGAAGAGCGGCGCCTACATGCCCACCAGCCACCACATGAACCTGGCCACCTGGCACACCATCAACTCGGTGTACTCGCAAAAATCCCAGCTGGCCCTGGGCAGCATGCGCTACGACATCGAAGACACCGGCGGCATCGACCGTCTGTTCAAACTGATCGAACAGCGCGCCGGGCACTGGCTTGCCATGGAAGTGGAAGAAACCAAGATCCAGCTCACCCATCAAGACAGCCGCCACGTGCCGCTGGACCGCATCGAAGCGGGCCTGAGCGTAGACCTGAGCCGCGCACTGTTCGAGTCGTCCATCGACAGCTTGCTGGAACGTGTACGCGGCAGCGTCACGCAGTTGCTCAACGACGCCTCGGTGAGCGTGGCGCAGGTGGACACGGTGTTCTTTACCGGCGGTTCCAGCGGCATCCCGGCGCTGCGCCACAGCATCTCTGCAATGCTGCCGAATGCGCGGCATGTGGAAGGCAATATCTTCGGCAGTATTGGCAGTGGTTTGGCGATTGAGGCGAGCAAGCGTTACGGTTGCTGAGTTGTAGCTGACACCGTGGCGCGCCCACTTGACGGTAACCACGATGCGAAGCGAGCCGCTTTTGATCTTGATCTGCTTTTGATCTTAGGCGCCCCGTTAAACCACGCTGGCCGGAATTCGACAGGGATTTGGGGGGTAAACCGGCAGGGATGCCGGTTTAGCCGCCCCGCGCCATGGATGGCGCGTGGCGGCGGCCCCCCAAATCACTGGCGAATTACGGGCACACCGAGCCCAAGCGAGGTGCCGAGTGGTGGGGCAAGAGCGTTTTGCTTACTTTTGCGCTTCTCAAAAGTGAGACGCCGTCAGGGCGTAACCCTAAGCGGCCGTTACCTAAATAACGGATATGTACGCGGTCAAATCCAACATCCCGGTCGGCTGTCAGGCCGCCTTCGCGAGCAAGCCCGCTCCCACAGTTTGATCGCGGGGCGTCAGATAGATAGGGGCCGGCTGTGAGGCCGTCATCGCAGGCAAGCCAGCTCCCACAGATGATCGCATTTCAATGTAGGAGCGGGCTTGCCCGCGATGGCGTCAGCCCAGGCGACACAAGGCTTAAACCATCCCACCCAGCTTCAGCTCGCTCTTCAGATAGGCATAGTAAATCGGCCCCGCCACCACCCCCGGCAGGCCGAACGCTGCCTCAAACACCAGCATCGCCAACAACAACTCCCATGACTTGGCACTGATCTGCCCGCCGACGATTCGCGCGTTGAGGAAGTACTCGACCTTGTGGATCACGATCAAATACCCCAGTGCCGCCACCGCCACCCAGATCGACAGCGACAGCGCCACGATGGTGATCAGGGTGTTGGAGATCAGGTTGCCAATCACTGGCAGCAGACCGAGCAGGAAGGTCAGCACGATCAGGGTCTTGGTCAACGGCAGGTGAATGCCGCATAACGGCAGCACCACTGCCAGGAACACCGCGGTGAAGGCGGTGTTGAGCGCGGCGATCTTGATCTGGGCGAACACGATATTGCGAAACGCCTGGACCAGCAGGTGCAGGCGGTCGAACAGCGCGGCGGCCAAGGGTTTGCGCTTGGTCAGGTCGGGCACGCGCTGCAAGGCGATGATCGCACCCAGCACCATGCCGATCAGCAAGGTGACGAACATGTGGGCGGCGTCTTTGCCGACCAGTTGCAGTTCGCTCAAGTGCTTGCTTAGCCAATCGCCAATGGCCACGCGAAACTCCGCGGCGCTGGCGGGCAAATAGGCGTCGATGGACGGCGGTAATTGACCGCGCGCGCGGTCGACCACGCCCATGAATTTGTCCAGGGAAGCCCCCGGGTTTTCCGCTTCGTGGAGCAGGAAGCTGATGGCGCCAGCGAAGATCAAGGCCAACACGCTGACGATCAAGGTGCCCAGCAAGGCCACCGCCAGCCAACGCGCGCGCCGGCCTTCGATCAGGCGTTGCAGTTGAGGGGTGAGCATGTTGACCAGTTCATAGACCAACAGGCCGGCCAGCAGGCTGGGCAGCAATTTCAGCGGCAGTACCAGCAGCAACCCGCCGAAAATGATGATGTAGCTGGACAGCAACAACACATGACGCTGAGAAAACGTTGGCATACAGCCTCAAAACAAACGGCGTTGAAGGATGTTGTAGGAGCGAGCTTACTGTGGCGAGGGAGCTTGCTCCCGCTGGGCTGCGAAGCAGCCCCAAACCATTGAGCCGGTGTGCACCAGGCATACTCGTCTGTTCGGTTTGGGAGCGCTTCGCGCTCCAGCGGGAGCAAGCTCCCTCGCCACACTTGCTCGCTCCTACAAAGGGGCTGTGTGCGAGTGTCGCAGCCTTCTATGGCCCGGGGCTATTATTTCTTCAGGCAAGTGCTCATGAAGGTTTTGCGCGCATCACCGGCCAAGGCTTGGGTTTTCGCCGACGCATTGCAGTCTTTCATCTTCTGCTGCTGCGGGGTCAGGGTCTTGGCGTCGTTGGCGGCAGGTGCCGACAGGCAGGTCTTCATGAAGGCCTTACGGTCATCGCCCTTGAGCGTCTTGGTGGTGGCCTCGGCATTGCAGGTGGTCATTTTGTTCTGCTGGGCAGTGGCGGCAAAACCCTGAGCACACATCAGCAGGCCCATCATCAACAACGGAATACGCAGCATCTTCATGGAGTTTTCTCCCTGTTACCGTGCCGACGGGCACGACCTACAGCGCAGTGTAGTCAAAACCTGTTACAACTTCACCGGCCACGAATATTCGCCCGCCGGTATTGCTCCGGCGTGCAGCCGGCGTGGCGTTGGAACATGGCGATAAACGCCGAGGCGGTGCTGTAGCCCAGATCAAACGCCACGTGTTGCACACTGCGGTCGCTGTCCAGTGCCTCGATGGCCGCCAGGTAGCGCAGGCGCTGGCGCCATTCGCCAAAGCTCATGCCCAGCTCGCGCACAAACTGGCGCGCCAGGGTGCGCTCGCTCACATGCACCTGCTCGGCCCATTGCGCCAGAGGGCGGTTGTCTCCCGGCTCTGCCTGCATGCCCTCCAAGACCCCAAGCAATCCCGGGTGGCGGGCGTAGGGCAGGAAGCAGTCGTGGACCGGCGCCTGCCTGAGCTGGTCCACCAGCACCTGGGCCAGGCGGATGTCGGCGTCGGTGCGCGGTGCATTGACATCGCGCAGGGCGAAATCCTTGAGGATCGCCTTGAGAATGTCGCTGATCGCCAGCGTGCAAGGCTGCTGCGGCAACTGCTCGCACAGCTGCGGCGCCAGCCCTACGGAGTGGTAGACAATCGCCTCGGCATTGTAGGAGCTGTGCTCAGTATGCGGCGGCACCCACACCGCGTATTGCGGTGGCGACATGAAGCGATTGCCCGCCACTTCCATGCGCATCACACCGCTGGCCGAGTAATCCAGCGAGCCCCAGGTGTGCTGGTGCGGGGTGCATTCGGTGTCCGGGGCAAAATCGGAATACCGAAAGTACACCGGGCTTGGCAGGCGGGCAAAATCGGGCAGGCGCACGGTATGTCGGGACATATTGTCTGGATTCAGCGCTCAGTTGTCTGGATCGCAGTATAGGCTTCGATCCAGACAGAGGATAATCCTGCCTCGTCAACACACTGGATTTCTTTTCAATGCAATACGCGTATCCGCTGCTGGCTATCTTTATCTGGGCCGGCAACACCGTGGTCAACAAATTGGCCGTGGGCTCGATCTTCCCGGCTGAAATCGGCTTTTACCGCTGGCTGTTCGCTGCGTTGCTGTTCACGCCGTTCATGCTCAAGCCGGTGATCGCCCACTGGCCGCAGATCCGCCCCAACCTGGGCAAGATCTTTATCCTCGGCGTACTCGGCATGGCGGTGTATCAAAGCCTGGCCTACTACGCCGCAACGCTGACCAGTGCCACCAACATGGGCATCATCCTCTCGCTGATGCCACTGATGGCGTTGACCGCCGCGATTATCAGCCTCGGCCAACGCCTGACCTTTGGCGCGCTGACCGGCGCGGTGCTGTCGTTCGCAGGCGTGGTAGTGGTGGTGTCGGCCGGCAGCCTGGGCGCCTTGCTGCAACATGGGGTCAACCTGGGCGACGGCATGATGCTGGTGGCGACCCTGGCTTATGCGGTCTACAGCACCCTGCTGAAAAAATGGCAACTGCGCCTGCCGCCCTTGGTGCTGCTGTATTTGCAGGTGCTGGTCGCGGTGGTGGTGCTGCTGCCGCTGTATCTGTTCTCGGCCAAGGCCGGTTTGGGCTGGGCGAATATTCCGCTGGTGCTATATGCCTGCCTGCTGGCTTCGATGCTGGCACCGCTGGCGTGGATGCACTCGGTCAAGACCCTGGGGCCAAGCCGTACCACACTGTTTTTCAACCTGCTGCCGTTGATTACCGCGCTGATTGCAGCCGTGGTGCTGAAGGAGGAGTTGGCGCTGTATCACCTGGTGGGGGGCTTGCTGACCCTGGGTGGAGTAATTCTGTCAGAGCGTTGGACCACACCGGTCAGACGCCCTCAGGACACATCCTGTTAAATCCGATAAAACTTTTCGCCTGGCCCGGGACTCACAACCAATAGCGATCACGCCGGCAGAGCGTGGCGTACAACCGGATTAGCCCCAGGAGATTGAAATGACTGAAGCACGATTGACTGACGTTGCAACCCTGCGCAGCCGCGCCCGCCAGAACGTCGAAAACGGCGCCGTGACCGAAGGCTATGACGCCGACCGCGAAGAAATCATCCGCCTGCTCAACGAGTCGCTGGCCACCGAACTGGTCTGCGTGTTGCGCTACAAGCGTCACTACTTCATGGCCAACGGCCTCAAGGCCAGCGTGGCTGCTGATGAGTTCCTGGAACATGCGACCCAGGAAGCCGAGCACGCTGACAAACTGGCCGAGCGTATCGTGCAACTGGGCGGCGAGCCGGAGTTCAACCCCGACCTGCTGTCGAAAAACTCCCATGCGCAATACGTGGCGGGCAACACCTTGAAGGAAATGGTCTACGAAGACCTGGTGGCCGAGCGGATCGCGGTAGACAGCTACCGCGAGATCATCCAGTACATCGGTGACAAAGACCCGACTACCCGTCGCATCTTCGAAGACATCCTGGCTCAGGAAGAAGAACACGCCGACGATATGGCGGATATTCTGCAGGATCTGTAATAACTAACACCGCAACATCCCCCTGTGGGAGCGGGCTTGCTCGCGATAGCGTTGGATCAGTTGATAAATCATTGACTGATACTCCGCTATCGCGAGCAAGCCCGCTCCCACAGTTACTTCACGGTCTTGGGCGCCTTGCCTTCCTTCATCTGTTGCAGCAACGGTGCGCACTCATTGGGCTCGCCACCGCTTGGGGCAACCAAGGCGAGCAAGCCAGCAGCAGGCCCGGCGATCACGCCGAGGGCGACCATGCCCGCACCGCGTAGCGCCAACGGAATGGCTTTCACGCCAGCATTGGGCTTGATGAAAGGTCCATTGACGTAGAGCGGTGAACGCAGGGAGAACAGGCGAAAGCCCTTGGATTCCGGCGTGATGGTCAGGTCCAACTGCTCGGTGGCCATATTCGCGGTGCCGTCGATGTAGATGATCGCGTTCTCGGTATCGAACACAAACAGCCGCGTGGTCGCCAGGCCAGTCTTGATGCCGAAGTCCGCCGCTGCGCAGTTGATCTTCACTTCCTCGTCGCCGAACAGGCGGCCGACCACGTAGTTGCCCACGTTGAGCCCGGCGATTTCCATCAGGCTTCGGCTGATGGCGCCATCGTTGATGAGCATCTTCAGGTCACCGTTGGACGTGCCCAACAGTGCCGCCACCGAGTTGCCGCGCCCGGAAATATCGGCATCGCCGTTGAGTTCACCGAAGCTGGTTTTCATCGGTTCGAAAGTCGGGAACAGCTGCTTGAGCTTGAAGTTGCGCGCCGTCAGCTTGGCGCGGCCCTCCATCGGCGTAGTGCGGCCGTTCAAGCGAATCTGCGCATCAAGCTTCCCACCGGCCACGCCAAAGCGCAGGGGTTCAAGGCTCAGTTGGCCGTCGTTGAGCACCAGGTGGGTGTAGAGGTCGGTAAAGGGCAAGTCGGCACTGTGCACGATACGCTTGCCGGTGAACTCCACATCGGCATCCATCTCGCGCCAGCGTTCGGTGCGGAACTCTTCAACCGGCAGCACTTTGGTCGCCGGTTGCTTGCTTTCACCGCCACGGGCTTTTTGCTCGGCATTGGAATCTGCGCCAATCAGCGGCGCCAGGTCATCCATCAGCAGTTGGTTGGACACCAGCGCGCCGCTGAGCTTGGGCCGTGGCTGGCTGGCAACATAGGCCAGGTCGCCGTGGATGTCGCTGTTGCCAATCTTGCCGTTGAAATTCTCGTAGCGAAAGGAGGCGCCGCTGGCCTCATGCAGTTTGGCGATCAGGTGGCCGTCGGTGGAATAGGCCGGCGAATCCGGCAGGGTCACGCCGGTCAGCGGATACAGGTTGCCCAGGCTGCTGCCCGACAGTTTCAGGCGCAGGTCCAGGGCACCGAGGTTCAGCGGGTCGGTCAGGGTGCCGGCCAGGGCGATGCTGGTGTCCGCGATCTTGACTTGGGCTTGCAGCGGGAACGGCTTGGCCGCGTCCTGCAAGGCCAGCAAGCCACCGATCTTGCCAGTGCCCGCGAGTTTCTGGCCGTGGTACTGGCCTTTGACCTTGAGGCCGAACGCGTAGTCCTGGGGCGCCGAGCCTTTTTCCAGGGCTTTTTTGGCATCGGCATCGCCGACGATTTCACCGAAGGGAATCGGCTTGCCCAGCGGGTCGATGATCACATCCAACTGGGTCTTGAGGCTTTGATCGTCAAGGGTCACATGGCCTTTGTCAAAGCCGATGGCGCCAATATCCACCACCCAATTGGACGGTTCGGCGTTGGGGTCCTTGGGGTCGAACTTGAACGTCCAGTTGGCGCGGCCATCAGCCAGGCGCTGCAACTGGGCACTGGGTTCGGTGAGGTCGATGCGCGGGATCACCACACGCTGCACCAGCAAGGCCAGGGGCGAAATGCGCAGCTCAACCTTCTTGAGCGTGACCATCTGCGGTTGTTTCGACCAATCGGGGTTCCCCAGAGTCAGGTCTTCGGCAATCACATGGGGCCACGGCACCCAGCCGCGCCAGCCGCCTTCATCGGGCTCACGCTGCCACACCACGGCGAGGTTGCCGTTGATGGCGAACGGACGATGCAGTTCTTCGGAGACCTTGGCATTGAGGGGCGGCTTGATGCGGTTCCAGTCGAAGAACACCAACACCAGTACCACGATGGCAATCAACAGAACGAAGCTGGCGCAGCTCCAAGCGAGAATTTTACGAGTGCGCGTCATTGCACAGGTCTCCTGAATACGACTGGCTGGGCAACAGCCTTTTAAACAGCTTATAGGACTACGACTGGCAAAGTGCCTGGGGGTTTAACGCAACCGCGGATTTAACCGAAAAAAGCGATTTTCCTGATCAACCAGACAATTTTCCCCATCGACGACGCACCATTGTTACCCAGGTTCGTGTCGAAAATACCCACATCGGTGCAAAGCCGCGGGCTTGAGAGGCTCGATCTAGAGCCTCCGGCGAGAACAATCAATTCTGTTGATTATTACCATTGTGTTTATGAACTTTTATATCGACTTATCAAGGGTAACATTAGCCCTGTACCCACTTTATCGCCCTCCCTAGGAGCAACCATCATGAAACGCCAATTACTCGCTACCGTTCTGTTATCTGTCCTGGCTTCCAGCGCTTTTGCCCTGCCAGCTGCCGAACAGGCCACCCCGCAGAACAAAGCTCAAGCCGTGCAAACCAGCCAAACCGTGGCTCGCAGCGGTTCGCAAGAAGACGAAAACCGTGATTACGCCAAAGGCGCCGTAGCTGAAAATGGCTACAACCGCTTGCAAGAGAAAGGTCTGGTCGAAGGCGGTGCTGAACAAGCCAACAAACGCGCCTACACCGAAGGCGTTGCTGAAGGCGGTGCCGACCGTCTGCAAGAACTGCATCAAGCACAGAGCTAAGCCTGTGGTGGCCCAGAAAAAAGCCCGATCTGCCGATCGGGCTTTTGCTTTTATATAGAACGCGTCACGCCCCGCCCCTGCCAAGTTCGACGCCGGCAAAGCGCTTTTGCTAGAGTGCGTCGCTGTACTTGCCGACAAAGCTCATCCGCTCATGCTGCCCCGCGCCGAACAGAAGCAACAGACCCGCCTCGCCCTGATGGACGCAGCCCGCCATCTGATGGAGTGTGGCCGCGGGTTTGGCAGCCTGAGTTTGCGCGAAGTCGCCAAGACTGCGGGTATCGTGCCCACCGGTTTCTATCGCCATTTCGCCGACATGGACCAACTTGGGCTGGTACTGGTAAGCGAGGTCGGCCAGACCTTTCGCGCCACGATCCGCCTGGTGCGCCACAATGAATTCGTGATGGGCGGCATCATTGATGCCTCGGTGCGCATCTTTCTCGATGTGGTTTCGGCTAACCGCTCTCAGTTCCTGTTCCTGGCTCGCGAACAGTACGGCGGCTGCCTGGCCGTGCGCCAAGCCATCGCCGCCCTGCGCGAAGACATCACTCGCGACCTGGCCGCCGACCTGACACTGATGCCCAAACTTCAGCACTTGGATGCCGAAGGTTTGCACGTGATGGCCGACCTGATCGTCAAGAGTGTGTTCGCCACCCTGCCCGATATCATCGACCCACCGGCCCACGCCTTGCCGGCCCACCTTACGCCCCAGGCGAAAATCACCCAGCAACTGCGCTTTATCTTTATCGGCCTTAAACATTGGCAAGGGCTGGGCAGTACCGAGTAAGTCAATCAACCCGCCGTGTGGAACCGTTTGGCGGTGGTGTAGTGCTTGTTCCAGTAGCTATTGCTCAATGAATCGATACGGATGGTTTTGCCGGTACGCGGCGAATGGATGAATTTGCCCTGGCCGATATAAAGGCCGACATGGCTGACCTGGCCCCGCCCGTTGCCTTTGAAAAACACTGCATCCCCTGGCTTTAAAGCACTGCGTTTGATGGTTGTCGCCGATGAACGGTGCATGGCGGCAGTGGTGCGGGGTAGCTGGATATTGGCTTGGGTCTTGAACAAGTACACCAGGAAGCTACTGCAATCGAAGCCCTGCTCTGCCGATGTGCCGCCCCACTTATAGGGCGTACCCAGCAACTCATGGGCGCGGTCAATGACATCGTCGATAGAGGCCGGCTTGATGCTTTGCAGCGAAGAGCTGAAGGTGGCGCGGGGTTGGAAATTGGCCTTTGCCGATGAAATAAAGCAGGTCAGGCTGACAAGGCATACACAAAAAATTGATCGAAGCATGATGAACGTCGCGGTGGAATTAAACAGGCCGCATAGCCTAAAGAACCCGCAGGTAATCTCATGAGCTCCAAATCCTGATGACCCGTAGGAAAAATCCTAAAAAACACCTACAAAGAAAAAGATGAAAGAAACTTCATCAAACTGAGCGGCGCCATCAACGCAGAATGCCCTTCCCCGGTGCTATAAACCTCGGCACGCACCAAATTGATACACGCGCGGAAATCATCCGACGCCCTATTGAGCAGCATGCCTGCCTGACTACAGGGAATTCCTACTCGATTCCGTGATTGGCAAGCACCTTGCTCTAGGTCTTTCATCGCTCACAGTTGGAAGCTCTCTGATGCTGGTGATACACCGTCGAATCGCCCCCCAAGCCCTCTGGGCCGCCGAGTTGCTGCTCAACTTCGAAGCCCGCAGCAAAAGCCGCCTGCGCTGTTTCAGTGCCGACGGTGAAGACGTCGGCCTGTTTTTGGAGCGGGGCCAGCCGCCCTTGCACGATGGTGAATTCCTGCAGGCAGAAGACGGACGCGTCGTACGGGTATGCGCCCGCCCTGAACAACTGCTGCACGTCACCTGCCGCAACGCCTTCGAGCTCACCCGTGCCGCGTATCATCTGGGCAACCGCCATGTGGCCCTGCAAGTCGGTGACGGCTGGCTGCGCCTGCTCGATGACTACGTGCTCAAGGCCATGCTCGAGCAACTGGGTGCCGATGCGCAGACCCTCGAGGCGCCGTTTCAACCCGAGCACGGCGCCTATGGCGGCGGCCATCATCATTCACGGCATGGTGATGAAGACTTCAACTACGCGCCCAAGCTGCATCAGTTCGGCGTGCGTCTATGAACCCAGCCTGGGCGCTGCTGCGCCTGGCCAGTCCGCAACTGCCGATTGGCGGCTACAGCTATTCCCAAGGCCTGGAAATGGCGGTGGACAACGGCCGCGTGCAGGATGCCGCGAGCGCCCGGCGCTGGATCAGTGACCAGTTGCTGCTCAACCTGGCGCGTTTCGAAGCCCCGCTGCTGCTCGCCCACTGCCGCGCAGCCGGCGAACAGGACTGGGCCCAATTGGCGCAGTGGTGCGACGAGCATCGCGCCAGCCGTGAGACCCGGGAGCTGTATCAGGAGAGTCGTCAGATGGGCTATTCCCTGCAACAACTGCTCAACGGCTTGCCGGAACTGGACGACAGCGCCCGTGATTTTCTTGCACAACGCGACGAACCGCATCTGGCCCTGGGCTGGGCCTTGGCCGCGCGCGCCTGGCACATCAACCCCGGCGATGCTCTTGCCGCCTGGCTATGGAGCTGGCTGGAAAACCAACTGGCGGTACTGATGAAAACCCTGCCATTGGGCCAGCAAGCGGCCCAGCGGTTGACCAGCGAACTGCTGCCGCTGCTGCAACAAGCACAGCAGGATGCCGAACGCATTAACCCTAACCATTTGGGCAGCGCCGCTTTTGGCCTGTCCCTGGCGTGCATGGCCCACGAGCGCCAGTACAGCCGCCTGTTCCGTTCCTGATTCTGGAGAAGCACATGAACACACACCCCCTGCGCGTCGGTATCGGCGGCCCGGTAGGCTCGGGCAAGACCGCCCTGACCCTGGCCCTGTGCCTGGCGCTGCGCGATCGCTACAACCTGGCGGTGGTCACCAACGACATCTACACCCGTGAAGACGCCGACTTCCTGGTGCGTAACCAGGCCCTGGCGCCGGAGCGCATCATCGGCGTGGAAACCGGTGGCTGCCCACACACGGCGATTCGCGAAGATGCCTCGATCAACCTGGAGGCCGTGGACCAACTCAACCGCCGCTTTCCCGGCCTGGACCTGATTCTGGTGGAGTCCGGGGGCGACAACCTGTCGGCCACCTTCAGCCCGGAACTGTCGGACCTGACCATCTATGTGATTGATGTCTCTGCGGGCGACAAACTGCCGCGCAAGGGCGGGCCCGGTATTTGCAAATCCGACCTGCTGGTGATCAACAAGATTGACCTGGCCCCGCTGGTGGGTGCCTCGCTGGAACTGATGAACAGCGACACCCAGCGCATGCGCAACGGCAAACCCTTTGTGTTCAGCAACCAGAAGACCGGGGTCGGCCTGGACGACATCGTCGCCTTCATCGAGCGCCAGGGCCTGCTGACCGCCGCCTGATCAACCCATAAGGAACCTGTCCATGAGACTCAACAGACTTTTCGCCGCCGCCGCGCTGCTGCTCGCCCCTGCCTTGGCCTTCGCCCATCCGGGCCATGGCGACAATGGCCTGGTGGCCGGTATCAGCCACCCCTTGGGCGGCCTCGATCACTTGCTGGCCATGCTTGCGGTGGGCCTCTGGGCGGCCCAGCAAAAAGGCGCCGCGCGCTGGGCGCTGCCGTGCACCTTTGTCGGCACCATGCTGATCGGCGGGGTGTTGGGTTTCGAAGGGCTGCAATTGCCGGCGCTGGAAAGCGGGATTGCTGCATCGGTGCTGGCCTTGGGCCTGGCGGTAGCGTTGGCGGTCCGGCCGCCGCTGTTCGTGGCCGTGGGCGCCACGGCGTTGTTTGCGCTGTTTCACGGCGTGGCCCATGGCCTGGAACTGCCGGATATGACCAGCCCTTGGGCGTATGCGGCTGGGTTCGTGGGGGCAACAGCCGTGTTGCACGCTGCGGGTTATGCAGTGGTGCGCTTTTTGCCGGCAGCTGCGGCACCCTTGGTGCGAGTGGCCGGGGCTGCTTCGGCGGCGACTGGGATGTGGTTGCTGGCGGGCTGAGGAAAAGATCGTTCCCACGCAGAGCGTGGGAACGATCAGCCTGCTACCATGCGCGCCTACACCCCTGCCGTGACGACGCCAGCCAATGCCCATCGCTTCCCCCTCTTCCCTGACGCCTGTGCTCACGCACTTCCATGACCTGATCGTGCCCCTCTGGCAAGGCCCGGGCTGGAATGCCGACCTGGCACTGCCCTTTGAGGCACTGGATGCCGATCACCAGCCACTGCCCCCACAGCGCTATCGCGCCATGGCTTGCGCCCGGCAGTTGTACCTGTTCGCCAGCCTGATTGGCGAACCCGGCGCGGCTTTCGCCGAAGAACGTGCGGCTGCGCTGTTTCGCTCCCTGCAACGGCACTTTCATGATGCCGAACACGGTGGCTGGTTCTACAGCATCGACCCCGCCGGCCAGCCGCTGGACGAGCGCAAAGACCTCTACACCCACGCCTTCATTATCTTTGCCTGCGCCCATTACTGGGCCAAGGTGCGTGAGCCGTTGGTCGAGTCGGTGCTCAACGCTGCCCTGGAAGTCGTCGCCCAACGCTTTGCCACCGGTGACGGCTTGTACGAGGCCGTACTGGAGCGCAACTGGGCCTCGCTCGACTCCGGCCCGTTGCAAAACCCGTTGATGCACCTGGCTGAAGGATTCCTCGCCACCCTCGCGGTGCGTGAGGACGCCCAGGTACAAGCGGCACTGCTGGCACTGGCGACGGCCATGCAGCAACGCTTCATCGACCGCGAGCACGGCGTGATGATGGAGAAACCTTTGGGCGCTGTGGATAACTGGTTTGAGCCGGGGCACCAGTTCGAATGGTTCTTTTTGCTGGAATCTTCAGCTGTGCTGCGCGGCACTGCACTGCATGAGTCGCTGACACGGGCATTTGCCTATGCCGAGCAAAAGGGTGTGGATAAGTTAAGCGGTGCGGTCAGCGGCATGCTGGCGCTGGATGGCACGGTGCGCGACGGTACCCAACGGATCTGGGCTCAGGCGGAGTACCTGCGGGCACTGACTTTGCGGCCAGGCAGCGAGGCGATGCTGCAGCGTCAGTTGCAGGCGCTGCAACAGCGCTTTTTGCATGCCAAGGGTTGGCATGAATGCCTGGATGCCGAGGGTAAGGTGAGCCGGCGGGATATGCCTTCGACTACGCCCTATCATTTGGCGACTTGCTATCAGGGTTTGGTCCAGCATCTGGGCTGACCTGCAGGGCTCCATCGCAGGCAAGCCAGCTCCCACAGTTGATTGTGTTCGCACATTTAAATGTGGGAGCTGGCTTGCCTGCGATAGCCTCACCTCGCTCTAACAGACTTTAGGCAATCCACTTGCGGTCGCCCGTAAAACTGATCGTCAACCACCGCGCCGCATCCGCCGCCCCCAGCCCTGTGGATATCTCTTCACGCAGCCCATCGAGGGTGGCGACGTTATCCACCGGGTAATCCGCTGGCAGCACCACATGAATCTCGATAAACCGCGCCCGCCCGTGCTTCTGCACATAGGACACGTAGTCGTCGAAACCATGCTTGGCCTGCGCCGCGTCCATCACCTCGCGGACCTTGTCGTCCAAGTGATCCGGCGCGATCCCCAACACTTCGCGCAGCGCCGGGCGCAGGATCTTGAACGCCGGCGCCAGCATGCTCAGGGCCAGCAGGATCAGGATCAACGGGTCCACGTAGACCGCCCACTCGCCATAGCCCTGGGACTTGAGCAACAGCGCCGCCAGGAAGCTGATCAGCAAGCCCACCGACAGCATCGCGTCCACCAGCCAGCTGATGTTGTCGAACTGGATCAATGACGATTTGAGTGTGCGATTGCGGTAGCGCACATAGAAGAAGTACGCGAACTCCACGACGGTAAATACCGCCGCATAAATGATCACCAGCCCCAACTCGATTTCGCGCCCGCCATTGATAATGCCGAACACGCCATTGAGGAACGCATAAATGGCGATCAACAGCAGGAAACTGCCTTCTATCAGCAGCACCATCGGCTCCAGGTGCCAATAGCCGAACTGGAAACGCTCGTTGCTTTTCTTGGCGATCAGCTTGGCCGTGATCAGCATCAGCACCTTGATGGCGGTGGCGATCAGCGAGAAAAAGCCGTCGAACAGAATGGATTGGGCGCCGGATATCACACCCGTGACAATCCCTGCGATCGCGACTGCGAACATCAGGATAGTCGATTGTTTGAGCAGTGCCTGCTCACCTCGGTTACTCACATTGCCTCCTGTCAAAACCTTTAAACCGCTGGGTGCGGTGGGGTTTTCAGGCGGGCAGTGTACCTTATGCCGCATTTTGACCGATTTGCCGCCACTGATCGTTCCCACGCTCCGCGTGGGAATGCATCGCGTGACGCTCTGCGTCACCAGCAGAAAGCGGGGCGCAGAGCGCCCCCGGCGGCATTACCACGCGGAGCGTGGGAACGATCAGCGTGTGTCGCGCAGGCGCTTAGCCCTTGGCCCCACGCTCAATCGCAAACCCCGCCCAAGTCTGGCTCACCGGCATCAACTCCAGGCGGTTGATGTTCACGTGCGCCGGAGTGTTCATCACCCAGAAAATCGTATCGGCAATGTCCTGCGGCTGGATCGGCTCCGCACCTGCGTAGGTGGCGTCATAACGCGCCTGGTCACCGCCGAAGCGCACCAGGGAGAACTCGCTTTCACACAAGCCCGGCTCGATATTGGTCACGCGCACGCCGGTGCCTTGCAAGTCGCAGCGCAGGTTCAGCGAAAACTGCTTCACGAACGCCTTGGAACCGCCGTATACGTGGCTGCCCGGGTACGGGTAGTTACCGGCGATGGAACCCAGGTTGATGATCCCGGCACCGCGGCCATGGGCAATCAGGCGCGGCAACAGCAGGTTAGTGGTGGTCAGCAGGCCCTTGATGTTGGTATCGACCATGGTTTCCCAATCGTCGAGGTCGCACTTGGGCGCAGGGTCGGTGCCCACGGCCAGGCCGGCGTTGTTGATCAGGCCGCGCAGCGTGGCGAACGACGCCGGCAGGTTGGCGATGGCCTCCTCCATGCCTTTGCGGTCGCGCACATCCACCACCAGGCCATGCACTTCGGTCTGCTTGGAAAGCTCTTCGACCAAGGCGTTCAAGCGCTCGGCACGACGACCAGTGAGCACCAGTTTCCAACCGGCCTCGGCAAAGCGACGGGCACAGGCTTCGCCGAAACCTGAAGTAGCGCCAGTGATAAACAGCGTGTCGGACATGGTGTTCTCCTTGCGGGCATCGGGGAAAAAAACAGCCAGCAGAATGCCCTTACGCCGCGTTTGCGGCAACCGCTGTGCACACACACGCATGCCTGGCTGATCATTTTTTAACCAATCCTCGCAAAGCCGTATAAACCTTAGCTTGCAGCCATATACACGCAGGTTATCCACAACTGCGCCCACAGTCTTTGGGGGCAAGTGCAAACGGCTCAAAGCCGCTGTGTACAAGGGTTGCAGGCGGTTTTATAAAGTTTTTTGCTTGACCTGGGCGAGCGCCTATGTAGCCGCTGACAAATGCAGAAAAACACAACGATGGCTCCAGGCCAGTCATTCCGGCCCCTGCGCAAGTCTTTCCAGAGTTTAGTCACAGACTTATCCACAGGCTGGAAGGACTTATTTCGTTCATATACCTGTGTCTTTAAACAGGTTGACAAACCCTTGAGACGGTCGCGAAAAATACCCTGATCGAAAAACAACCAACACGCTACAAGCCACGTGGTTAAAGGCTTTCAGCCAGCTACTCCCACGTTACCCACAGCCGGTTCCACAGTGGATGGGGACAAGTCAAAACTGTGACAAAACAGGGATTTGCGGCGGCTATATGTCGCGCTTTTGAGGTGGGCTGGATTTGTTTTCCACAATTTGGTGGAGGGCTTGTTGACACCGCAAAAACAAATGTGGGAACCGGCTTTGGGTGGGCGCTGGCTTGCCTGCGATGCGGCCACCTCGGTATGTCAGCTAAACCGAGGTGATGCTATCGCGGGCAAGCCCGGCTCCCACATAAGGCCCGGTTCCCACAGGGTTGATGCGCCTGGATCTTGGGTCAGTGACCGCCCAGGTAGGCGTTGCGCACTTCCTCGTTCACCAGCAACTCCTTGCCGGTGCCTGTCAGGCGAATCTCACCATTGACCATCACATACGCCCGGTCCGACAGGCGCAGCGCATGGTTGGCGTTCTGTTCCACCAGGAAAATGGTCATCCCGGTGGACGCCAGCTCGCGCAGGGTGGAAAAGATCTGCTTCACCACAATCGGCGCCAACCCCAGGCTTGGCTCATCGAGCAGCAACAGCTTGGGCCGGCTCATCAGCGCACGGGCGATGGCGAGCATTTGTTGCTCACCACCGGACATGGTCATCGCCCGCTGGTTGCGTCGCTCCTTGAGCCTGGGGAACAGCTCGAACATGCGTTGCATGTCCTCGCTGGCGAACTTGTCGCCAATGGGGATGGTGCCCATCAGCAGGTTTTCCTCGACGGTCATGTCGGGGAACACCCGCCGCCCTTCCGGCGACTGCGCAATGCCGTTGGAAGCGATGTAGTGGGACGACTTGTGAGTAATGTCGACGCCGTTGTAGAGGATCTGCCCCGACTCGGCCCGAGGCTGACCGAAGATCGACATCAGCAACGTGGACTTACCCGCGCCATTGGAGCCGATCAGGCTGACGGTTTCGCCTTCGTTGATGTGCAGCGAGACTTTTTTCAGGGCCTGGATCGGGCCGTAGAACACGTCCAGGTCCTTCATTTCGAGGATAGGTGCGCTCATACCAGCTCCTCTTCGTCCGCGCCCAGGTAGGCGGCGATCACTTTCGGGTCGTTGCGGATCGCATCCGGGCCGCCTTCGGCGATCACGTTGCCGTGGTCCAGCACCACAATGTGGTCGGAAATACTCATCACCATGCCCATGTCGTGTTCGATCAGCACCACCGTAAGGTCGTGTTCGTCGCGCAGCAGGCGAATCATCGCGCTGAGGGCTTCGGTTTCCTGCGGGTTGAGGCCCGCTGCCGGTTCGTCCAGGCAGATGATCTGCGGCCGCGTGCACATGGCGCGGGCGATCTCCAGGCGGCGCTGCTGGCCGTAGGAGAGCTCGCCGGCCAGACGGTTGGCGCAGTCCACCAGGTCGACCACTTCCAGCCAGTAGAACGCGCAGTCCAGCGCATCGCTTTCGGCCTTGCGGTAGCCCTTGGTGTTGAGGATGCCGGCAAGCATGTTGCGGTTGACCCACATGTGCTGGGCCACCAGCAGGTTTTCCAGCACCGACATTTCCTTGAACAGGCGAATGTTCTGGAAGGTGCGCGCCAGGCCGGCACGGTTCACCAGGTGGGTGCCGCCGAACATCTTGTAGTAAACGCGGCTGAGGAAGCTTTTGGGCGACACGAAGTCGGTGGCCTCAAAGCGCTCGCCGAGCAGTTGGATCACGTTGGTTTGCTTGCCGCGCACGTTGAGCTCGATCTTGCCGCCACTGGCTTTGTAGAAGCCGGTGAGGCAGTTGAACACCGTGGTCTTGCCGGCGCCGTTGGGGCCGATCAGGGCGAAGATCGAGTTGCGTTCAACCTTGAGGCTTACATCGCTCAAGGCTTTGATACCACCGAAGTGCATCATCAGGTGTTCGACAGACAGCACGACTTCCTTGCTCATGGCGCTACCCCTTTGCGTGGCGTCACACCGGTACGGCTAATCCGAATCAAGCCACGCGGTCGCCAGATCATCATCACCACCATCAACACCCCAAACAGCAGCACGCGGTACTCGGAAAAACTACGCAGCAGTTCCGGCGCCACGGTCAACACGAACGCTGCGATCACCACGCCAACCGTCGAGCCCATGCCGCCCAACACCACAATGGCGAGGATCAACGCCGACTCGAAGAAGGTAAACGACGACGGGTTGACGAAGCCCTGGTAGCTGGCAAAGAACACCCCGGCCAAACCGGCGGTGGACGCGCCGATGGTGAAGGCTGAGAGTTTGACCAGCACATGGTTCAGGCCCATGGAACGGCAGGCGATTTCATCTTCGCGCAGGGCTTCCCAGGCGCGGCCGACCGGCATGCGCGTCAGGCGATGCTTGATGTACAGCACGGCCAGCACCACCAGAAACAGCACGATGTAGATGAACATGAACTTGATGTTGGGGTTGTAATCGATGCCGAAAAACTCGTGAAACGGAATGCCGCCATCCTTCGCACGCTTGCCGAACTCCAGGCCCAGAAAGGTCGGTGACGGCACGGGCATACCGTTGGGGCCACCGGTGAACGACAGCCAGTTGTTGAGCACCAGGCGAATGATTTCACCAAAACCCAGGGTCACGATGGCCAGGTAGTCACCGTGCATTCGCAGCACCGGGAAGCCGAGTATGCAACCCGCCAACGCCGCCGCGATGGCCGCCAGTGGCAGCACCGTCCAGAAGCCCAGGCCCAGGTATTGATAACCCAGCGCCAGGCCGTAGGCACCGATGGCGTAGAAGGCCACGTAACCCAGGTCGAGCAGGCCCGCCAGGCCCACCACGATGTTCAGGCCCAGGCCGAGCAACACGTAGATAAGCCCGAGGATCACCACGGTGAGCAGGTATTTGTTGGCGAAGATCGGAAACACGATGGCGATCACGATCAGCGCCGGGATGATCCAGCGCAGCCGCGACTTGTAATCCGGTGGCAGCACGTGCACGCCGGAGCCGCTGCTCTCGAACCCCTGCAGGATCTTCACGCCCTTGGGGGTTTGCAGGAACAGGCTGAGGGCAAAGCGCCCGGCCATCACGATGGCGACCAGCACGGCAACCCGCGCAGGTTCCAGGTTGAAGCTGTAGCCGTCGAGCACCACGCCGACAATCGGGCCGAACACGATCAGCGAAATCAGCCCCGCGAGTACCGTATCGACCACACTTTTCTTGATATCAATGGATTTGGCAGCAGACATGTTTACACCTTCGCCACGAGTGGGCGACCAAGCAGGCCCTGGGGACGGAAAATCAGAATCACCACCAGCAGGGAGAAACTGAACACGTCTTTGTAGTCAGAGTTGATCAACCCCGAGAACAGCGACTCGGAGATACCGAGGATGATCCCGCCCAGCATCGCCCCAGGCAGGGAGCCGATGCCGCCGAGTACCGCCGCGGTAAACGCCTTGATGCCGATGATGAAGCCGGCATAGAAGTCGAAGGTGCCGTAATTGAGGGTGATGAGCACGCCGGCCAGGGCGGCCATGGCGGCACCGATGACAAACACGTAGGAGATCACGCGGTCGGTGTTGATGCCCAGGATCGAGGCCATCTTGCGGTCTTGCTGGGTAGCGCGGCACATGCGGCCGAGCTTGGTGTATTTGATGATGTAGGTGAGCAAGGCCATGCCGGCAAAAGCGGCGACCAGGATGAACACTTTGGTGTAGGTCAGTTGCACGAACCCGGTGCCGATATCGACGCGCCAGGCGCCGGCCAGCAGGGTGGGAATGCCTTGTTGCTTGGCGCCCTGGGCGATCTGCGCGTAGTTCTGCAGGATCAGGGAGATACCGATGGCGCTGATCAGCGGTGCCAGGCGGGTGGAGTTACGCAGGGGTTTGTAGGCGACACGCTCAATCACCCAACCGTACACGCCGGTGACGACCACTGTGAAGATCAAGGTACCGAGAATGAGCAGCGGGAAGGATTCGATGCCGAAGTAAGCCAGCAGTGCCAGACTGATCGCCGCGAGGTAAGCGGAAATCATATAAACCTCGCCGTGGGCGAAGTTGATCATGCCAATGATGCCATAGACCATTGTGTAGCCGATGGCGATCAGGCCATAGACCGACCCAAGGGTCAGGCCGTTGACCAGTTGCTGCAGGAAAATACCATCCATAACGCAATCTCACGCGGTGAGCACCTGCACACCGAGGGGTGTGCGGCGCTTCTGGAGGAAAAGACAGGTTTGTTGCAATGGAGCAGGCAACCACGCCCTCTGTGGGAGCTGGCTTATGTGGCGAGGGAGCTTGCTCCCGCTGGGCTGCGAAGCAGCCCCAAACTGGGCAATCGAGATACATCAGATGTATTTCGGTAAGCGGTTGGGAGTGCTACGCACTCCAGCGGGAGCAAGCTCCCTCGCCACAGCAAGCCCCCCTAACCTTAGGCCCGTGGTGCTTGTACTTACTTCTGCTTTTCCAACTGATGGTATTTGCCGTCTTTGTCCCACTGGTAAACCACGTAGTCAGAGACTTTCAGGTCGCCCTTGGTATCCCAGGCTTTTTCGCCCATGACGGTTTTAACCGGGTTGGCCTTGAGCCACTTGGCAGCGTCTTCGCCCTTGTTGGACTTGGCACCGTTGAAGCCGGCGGCCAGGGCCTGGATCGAAGCGTAGGCGTACAGGGTGTAGCCTTCAGGCTCGGTGCCGTTCTTGCGGAACTCTTCCACCACGGTCTTGCTGTCTGGCAGCAGGCGCGGGTCGGCGCCGAAGGTCATGTACACGCCATCGACGTACTGCGCACCACCTGCGGTGGACACCAGCTCGTCGGTGACCACGCCGTCATCGGACATGAACTTGACGTCTTTCAAGCCCGCTTCGCGGATCTGGCGCACCAGTGGGCCGGCTTCCGGATGCAGGCCGCCGAAGTACACGACGTCGGCGCCCAGGGAGCGGATCTTGGTGACCAGGGCGCTGAAGTCTTTCTCACCTCGGGTCAGGCCCTCTTCCAGCACCGGCTTGACGCCGCGCTTGGTCAACTGGGCGGCGGTGGCGTCGGCCAGGCCTTTGCCGTAGGTGTCCTTGTCGTTGATCACCGCGACTTTCTTGCCCTTGAGCACATCGACGATGTAGTCGCCGGCGACGATGCCTTGCTGGTCGTCACGCCCGCACATGCGGAACATGGCGCCCAGGCCGCGTTCGGTCACTTGTGGGTTGGTGGAGCCTGGGGTGATGGCGATGATGCCTGCTTCGTCGTAAACCTCAGACGCCGGGATGGTATTGGATGAGCAGAAGTGCCCGACCACACCGATCACTTTGTCCTGGTCGGCCAGGCGGTTGGCCACGGCCACGGCCTGCTTGGGCTCGCAGGCGTCATCGCCCGCCACCAGCTTGATCTGCTCACCGTTGATGCCGCCGGCCTTGTTGATAACGTCGGCTGCCGCCTGGGCACCCTTCATGTACTGCTCACCGAAAGCGGCGTTGGCACCCGTCATCGGGCCCGCCACACCAATTTTCACATCAGCTTGAACAAACGTAGAAACACCCAGCGCCGCAGCAACGGCGAGGGCCAGAAAACCTTTCTTGTAAAACGTCTGGGACATGAGTGGTGCTCCGATATTTTTGATTTGGCACGACAACTTGCATTCAAACCTTTCACCGAAAGCTCAGAGCAAGCCGCGTGCCATTACTTTTTTATTCTTCAAAAAGACACGGTGTCATTGTTATTACAGGCGTTTCGACGCCTTTTGCCAGGACGTGCAACCGTCTAGCGTCTATAGGTGCAACCAACACTTCAAAAAAGTACAACCCTGGCAGGTCGCACCTGCAACCACAGGCATAAACGACAGTTCCTGCAGCTGTAACAATGTGCGTAACGGAACTGCACATTTACAGTGCGTGATTGCTACGACTTGCACCAATACAGATGGGTAGCCTGCTAAGAAAACGCAGGCTTTTGAAGGGTATTTCGCTGATCAGATCACGATCCTCAGGCATTGCCCGGCGTGATAGAGCGAGAAGCCGGCTTCATACAGGCAGCTGCGCAAGCCCACCGCGGCCAAGGGTTGCATGGGCGTAAAAGGGATCGGCAAGGCTTGGGTGTCCTGGTGACACAGGTAGTCGGCAAACGCCTTGCCCACCACGCTGCCGGTGGTCACCCCGCGTCCGTTATAACCGGTAACCGCCACCAGGCCGGGGGCCGGTTCGAACAGGCGCATCAAGTGGTCGGGAGTGAATGCGATGCAGCCGGTCCAGGTGTATTCCCACTGCACCGGTTTGAGGTACGGGAAGTAGTGTTGCTGCACCCGATCGGCCCACGCCTTGAGGAACCACGCCGGTTTCTGGTTGCCGTTACCCAGGCTGCCCAGCAACAGGCGGCCATCGGCATCGCGGCGAATGCTGCTCAGGACCTGGCGCGTGTCCCACGAACCCTGGCCGCCGGGGAGGATCTGCTTGGCCGCGTCATCGGTCAGCGGCGCCGAGGCCACCTGATAGTAATAGCCGGGGAAGAAGTTACGCCGCAGTTCGGTCCATTCGCCTTCGGTGTAGGCGTTGGAGGCGATCACCACCTGCGCGGCCTGCACCGCGCCCTCAGCGGTCTGCACCGACCAATCGGCGCCTTGGCGTTCAAGCTGGGTGACCGGGGAATGATCGAACAACTGCCCGCCCAACGCTGCGGCGGCATTCGCCAACCCAGTGGTGTAGGCCATGGGGTTCAAGGTGCCGGCGCGCCGATCCAGCAACGCGGCGGCGATTTTCCGGGTACCGGTGGCTTGCTCGCAGGCCTGGCCGGTGAGTAACTCAACCGGTGCGCCCCGGCGTTTCCATTGCTCCTCACGGCTGCGCAAATCCGCCTCGCCACGGGCGTTGTGCGCCATGTGCAAGGTGCCTTCACGGCGCAATTGGCAGTCGATGTTGTACTTGTCGATCAGGCTGAACACCAGGGACGGCGCCGCACCCAACATGCGGTTGAGCTGGCTGCCCACCGCCGTGCCGAAACCGGCCTCGATCTCGTCCGGTGGAATCCACAGGCCGGCGTTGACCAGCCCGACGTTGCGCCCCGAACCACCGTGGCCGGTGCGATGGGCCTCGAGTACGGCGACGCTTTTACCCTGTTCCAGCAAATGAATGGCCGCCGACAAACCGGTGATGCCAGCGCCGATCACGCACACATCCACCTTGACCGCGCCCTTGAGCGCGGCTCGGTCGGGGCGGCCTGGAGTGAGGTGTTCCCATAAACATGTTTCGCGCAGTGCCATTGCCAGACTCCGGGATGAATTCACCACCGCTCGTTCCCGCGCTCTGCGTGGGAATGTAGCCTTGGACGCTCCGCGTCCGCATTGTCGTGACGCAGAGCGTCACAGGATGCGTTCCCACGCAGAGCGTGGGAACGATCAGTATCACCTGTGGGGGCTGGCTTGCCTGCTCCCACATTGATCTCACTCCGACCTGAGGCTCAGTCGAACGTGATGCCTTGTGCCAGAGGCAGCTCCAGCGAGTAGTTCACGGTATTGGTCTGCCTGCGCATATACCCGCGCCACGCATCCGAGCCCGATTCACGCCCGCCGCCGGTTTCTTTTTCACCCCCGAACGCGCCACCGATCTCTGCGCCGCTCGGGCCGATGTTGACGTTGGCAATGCCACAGTCGCTGCCCACCGCCGACATGAACTGCTCGGCTTCACGCACGTCAGTGGTGAAGATGCAGGATGACAAGCCTTGTGGCACGGCGTTGTTCAGGCGCAGGGCTTCGGCGAAGTCGGTGTAGCCGACCACGTAAAGAATCGGCGCGAAGGTTTCGCTGCACACTACGTCGCTTTGCTCGGGCATTTCCACGATGGCCGGCGATACGTAGTAGGCGTTGGGGAATTTGTCTTGCAGTTGGCGCTTGCCGCCGAACACCTTGCCGCCTTCGCTCAAGGCTTGCTCAAGGGCGTCCTGCATGTTGTCGAAACTGTGCTTGTCGATCAGCGGGCCGATCAGGTTGCCTTCCAGTGGGTGGCCGATGCGCACTTTGGAATAGGCGGCCTTGAGGCGGGTGACGATTTCTTCCTTGACCGACTCATGGGCGATCAGCCGGCGCAGGGTGGTGCAGCGTTGGCCGGCTGTGCCCACTGCGCTGAACAGGATAGCGCGCACGGCCATGTCCAGGTCGGCGCTTGGGCCGAGGATCATCGCGTTGTTGCCGCCCAGCTCAAGGATGCTGCGGGCGAAACGCGCGGCGACTTTGGGTGCCACTTCACGGCCCATACGCGTGCTGCCGGTGGCGCTGATCAGGGCAACGCGCGGGTCATCCACCAGCGCAGCGCCGGCGTCGCGGCCGCCGATGATCACTTGGCTGAGGTACTCGGGGGCACCGTCGAATTTTTTCAGTACGCGCTCGAACAAGGCCTGGCAGGCCAGTGCAGTGAGCGGGGTCTTTTCCGACGGTTTCCAGATCACCGCGTTGCCGCACACCAAGGCCAGCGCGGTGTTCCACGCCCACACGGCCACGGGGAAGTTGAAGGCGCTGATCACGCCGACCACGCCCAGCGGGTGCCAGGTTTCACGCATATGGTGGCCGGGGCGCTCGGAGGCGATGGTCAAGCCGTACAACTGGCGCGACAGGCCGACGGCGAAGTCGCAGATGTCGATCATTTCCTGCACTTCACCCAAACCTTCCTGGGTGATCTTGCCGGCCTCCCAGGAAACGAGTTCGCCCAGGTCGGCCTTGTACTCGCGCAATACGTCGCCGAACTGGCGCACCAGCTCGCCACGTCGCGGCGCCGGCACTTTGCGCCAGGCTTCGAATGCATGCTCGGCGCGACTGACCTGTTGCTCCACCTCGGCGGCACCTTCCCAATGGACACTGCCGATACGGCTGCCATCAATCGGTGAATGCACAGGTTGTTTCCCAGCCTGGTACAGCGCCGGGTTTACCCCGAGACGATCAAGCAATGCGGCAACCATGGGTCACTCCTTCAAATCTGCGTAGAAAAATCGCGCCGCTGCTTGCACGGCGATCCTGAGCCTATTTGTAGCTGGCCCAAGACTTGCCAACAAACGACGATTAGGCGAGATATCATTCCCTTTATTCATGCAAAGAATAAAAAGAGGCATGCCGTGCTGAACAAAAGATATTTGCCCTCGATCACCGCCCTGCAGTGTTTCGAAGCGGCCACCCGCCACCTGAGCTTCACCCGCGCCGCCGAGGAACTGAACCTCACCCAAAGCGCGGTGAGCAAACAAGTAGCGCAGTTGGAAGAGCTGTTACAACACTTGCTGTTTCGCCGCGTGCGCCGCCGCTTGCAGATGACCCCGGCGGGCGACCTGTACCTGGTGGAAGTGCGCAAGATCCTCACCCAAGTGGAAATGTCCACCCACTACCTGCGCTCCTACGGCGGTGAAACCGAAGTGCTGCGCGTGTCCACGCCCTACACTTTTGGCGCACGCTGGCTGGTACCGCGCCTCAAGGGTTGGCGTTTGCGCCACCCGCAGATCCACCTGGACCTGTGCAACGAACAGGACCCGGACGAGTTACTGCAAGGCAAGGCCGACATGGCGTTCTATTTCGGCCAGGGCGCACGCCCCGGCACCGAGAGCCTGAAATTGTTCAGTGAAGAGCTGGTACCGGTGTGTTCGCCCGACAGCCTGCCCGCCCAGCCCTTCACCGACCCCACACAACTGAGCGAGCTGGTGCTGCTGCAAAACGCGTCACGGCCCCAAGGCTGGCATGACTGGTTCGCCAGCCAGGGTTTCCATACCGAGCACAGCTACCATGGGCCGCGGTTCGACACGTTTTATATGTGTATTCGTGCGGCGCAGGTGGGATGCGGCGTGGCGCTGTTGCCGCGTTTTCTGGTGGAGGAGGAATTGGCCGAGGGCAAGTTGGTGATCCCCTGGCAACATGCGATGCCAAGCCAGGATGCTTACTACCTGGCGTATCCTGAGCATTCGGCGGAGGTGCCCAAGGTACGCGAGTTTGTGAAGTGGATGATGGAGCAGGTGCTTTAGCGCCTGGAGAATCGCCATCGCAGGCAAGCCAGCTCCCACCGTTTGGAATGCACTCCAAATGTGGGAGCTGGCTTGCCTGCGATGGCGCCAGTGGCCTTACTGAAAAAATCACTGGCAAAACCCCACAAGTCTATGCGCCACTAACCCCCTTCCTCAATTGTGCGTAAAGGCCGGCCTCCATCGCCGACCCGTCTGGAGATTCCCGTTATGAGCGAGAGTGTGTTTGCCGATCGCATCGTGCAGAACCTGCTCGACACCGACTTCTACAAGCTGACCATGATGCAGGCGGTGCTGCACAACTACCCGAACGTGGAAGTTGAATGGGAGTTTCGTTGCCGTAACAGTGAAGACCTGCGCCCTTACCTGGCGGAGATTCGTTACCAGATCGAGCGCCTCGCCGAGCTGAGCCTGAGCCCCGATCAATTGGGTTTCCTGGAACGCATCAGTTTTATGAAACCGGATTTTCTGCGCTTCCTCGGGCTGTTTCGCTTCAACCTGCGGTATGTGCAAACCGGCATCGAGAACGGCGAGTTGTTTATCCGCCTGCGCGGACCGTGGCTGCATGTGATCCTGTTTGAAGTGCCAATGCTGGCCATCGTCAGCGAGGTGCGTAACCGCTACCGCTACCAGACCGTGATCCTTGAACAGGCCCGCGAGCAGCTGTATCGCAAGTTCGACTGGTTGACCGCCAACGCCAGCAGCGATGAGCTGTCGGAGCTGCAAGTGGCAGACTTCGGCACGCGCCGGCGTTTTTCCTACCGGGTACAGGAGGAAGTGGTCAGCGTGCTCAAGCACGATTTCCCTGGGCGCTTTGTCGGCACCAGCAACGTGCACCTGGCGCGCGAATTCGATATGAAGCCGCTGGGCACCATGGCCCACGAGTGGATCATGGCCCACCAGCAACTCGGCCCGCGCCTGATCGACAGCCAGATCGCCGCCCTTGATTGCTGGGTGCGCGAGTACCGGGGCCTGTTGGGTATCGCCCTCACCGATTGCATCACTACCGACGCGTTCCTCGGCGACTTCGACTTGTACTTCGCCAAGCTGTTCGACGGCCTGCGCCATGACTCCGGTGATCCGATCCAGTGGGCAGAAAAAGCCATCGCTCACTACCACAAGCTGGGCATCGAACCGATGAGCAAGACCCTGGTGTTCTCCGACAGTCTGACATTGCCCAAAGCCTTGGAAATATTCCGGGCGTTGCGCGGTCGCATTAATGTGAGCTTTGGCATCGGCACCAACCTGACCTGTGATATTCCAGGGGTGGAACCGATGAGCATCGTGCTTAAAATGACCGCCTGCAATGGCCAGCCCGTCGCGAAGATCTCCGATGAAGCGGGCAAGACCCATTGCACCGACCCGAATTTTGTCGCCTATTTGCGTCACGTTTTCAAAGTACCTGCCCTATCCAGCAAGGAGTGAATCATGCAAGCCGTACAGCGTGAGATTGCACAACAGCTCAAGGTGCAAGCCCCGTTCAAGGACCAGGCCGCACTCGAAGCCGAGGTTGCCCGGCGCGTGGCCTTTATCCAGGACTGCCTGCGCAATTCCGGGCTCAAGACCCTGGTGCTCGGCATCAGTGGTGGTGTCGACTCCCTGACCGCAGGCCTCTTGGCCCAACGTGCGGTGCAGGAACTGCGCGCCAGCACCGGCGATGAGGCGTACCGCTTTATCGCCGTGCGCCTGCCCTACGAAACCCAGTTCGACGAGCACGACGCCCAGGCCTCTGTGGACTTTATCGAGCCGGATGAACGTCACACCGTGAACATCGGCCCGGCGGTTAAAGCCCTGGCCAATGAAGTGGCCGCCTTTGAAGGCAAGGCCGCGGCGTCCCGTGACTTCGTGCTGGGCAACACCAAGGCGCGCATGCGTATGGTGGCGCAGTACACCATCGCTGGCGCGGCCGGTGGGCTGGTGATCGGCACCGACCATGCGGCGGAGGCGGTGATGGGCTTCTACACCAAGTTCGGTGATGGCGCGTGCGATCTGGCACCGTTGAGCGGGCTGGTGAAACATCAGGTGCGGGCCATTGCCCGCCACTTTGGTGCGCCGGAATCGCTGGTGGAGAAGGTGCCGACCGCCGACCTCGAAGACCTGTCGCCGGGCAAGCCGGACGAGGCGTCACATGGCGTGACCTATGCCGAGATCGATGCGTTCCTGCAGGGGGAGCCGGTGCGTGAGGAGGCGTTCAGGATTATCTGCGAGACCTATCGCAAGACCGAGCACAAGCGGGTGATGCCGTTTGCGCCTTGAGGTGAACCCGATCGTTTTGCATTGATTGTCAGATCGCCATCGCAGGCAAGCCAGCTCCCACACTTGACCGGATTCCAACATGGGAATGCGGTCGAATGTGGGAGCTGGCTTGCCTGCGATGAACGGTAACGCGGTCTTACTTCAGGACCACAGCACCTTTCATCATCGAGATGTGGCCTGGGAACGAGCAGAAGAAGCTGTATTTCTCATCGGCCTTCAGCTTGGAGACGTCGAAGGTCACCGAGTCTTTCTCGCCGGCACCGATGATCTTGGTGTGGGCGATGATGCGCTCATCACCGGCTTTCAGGTAATCCTTGTCGATCCCCGCAGCCATGCCGTCGGTTGCCACCGGTTGCATATTGGCTTCGGTAGTCAGCACCCAGTTATGGCCCATCACGTTCTTGGGCAGGTTACCCGAGTGAGTCAGCTCAACGGTGAACTGCTTGCAGCTCTTGTCGATGGTGATTTCTTTAGTGTTGAACGACATTTGGTCGGTGGAGTCGACAGTGACCTTGCACTCTGCAGCAAGCAACTGGCCGCTCGCCAGAGTCAGCAGGGAAACAGCAACGAGTTTGGCAAACATGTGAATCTCCAAGGCAGGGTTTTAAAAACGCGGATTGCGGTAAGGGTGCCTCAATCAGGCTTGAGTTCTTATGATCTGAATCAACAGATTGTATACAACTTTAGGCTATCAGCTTCATCAACACAATCAACCAGCCAAACTGCCGCACCCTGATTATGATCGGCCCATCACTCACGGGAGTTCATGCCATGCACCTCAATCACCTGTTCAACGGCCTCCTGGCTGCCTACGCCTGCGGTAAGTGAAAGCAAACGCCCCCCCGAAGCTGCTACCATGACGACCCGAGGCAGCTGCGCGCCGCCCACCCTCACCTTCGACCCTAGAGGATCGCCCATGGCCAAACCTAATTACTCCTTCGCCAAACGTCAGAGAGACTTGGCCAAGGAACAGAAGAAAGAGGAAAAGCTGCAACGCAAGAAAGCCGCTGCAGAGGAAGAAGCCGGCGCGCTGAACCCGGATGCCGAAGGTGAAGCGGCAACTGACGAGACCGAAACCCCGAAAGACCCAGCTGAATGATCGTTCCCACGCTCCGCGTGGGAATGCAGCCCCGGACGCTCCGCGTCCCGCACCAGGCTTGAAGCCAGCGCAAGGGTGACGCAGAGCGTCACAGCAGGCATTCCCACGCAGAGCGTGGGAATGATCGTTTTTCATTCCAGCGGCATCACCGTCACCCGCACCTCCGGGTCATGGCTGCCTCCCCCCAGAATCACCCCCCGCAATGGCGACACATCAGAAAAGTCCCGGCCCCAGGCCAGGGTGATGTGCTCCAGCGCCGGCTGCACATTGTTGGTCGGGTCAAAATCCACCCAGCCTGATACCGGGCAAAACACCGAAACCCACGCATGGGAAGCATCCGCGCCAATCAGCCGTGGCTGGCCGGGCGGTGGCTGGGTGAGCAGGTAGCCGCTGATATAGCGCGCCGCCAGGCCACGGGAACGCAGGCAGGCAAGCATCAGGTGAGCGAAGTCCTGGCACACGCCGCGACGGCGCTCCAGCACTTCAACCAGCGGCGTGGCGACCTGGGTGGCTTCGGCATCGAAGGTAAATTCGCTGAAGATCTTCTCCATCAATGCCTGCGTGCCCAGCAGTAAAGGCTCGCCGGGCGGGAAGCAGCTTTCGGAGAACTCGACGAAGGTTTTCTTCAGATGGACATAGGGCGACTCGAAGCGATAGCGGCAGGCTTCGATCAGCTCGGCGCTCAAAGCCTGGCTGCTGTAGGTCAGGCTGTCGCGGGTGTGGTCCCAGGGCGGCGACCGCTGGAAGTCCAGAGCGGGTCGCGCCAGCACTTCCACGGTGAGCCCGGCGTTCACCAGCAATTCATCATGGGGCCGTTCGAACGCCAGGCGAGTGATCGGGTTGCCGAATACGTCCAGTTCGTCGCGGCGCGAGGTGGGTTCCGGGCTGATATCCAACTGCTGCCAGGTGCACTTCTGCCAGGCGCACGGCCTTGGCCACAGGTGCGCCAGTTGCTGGGCCAGGGACACCGGGCTGTCATAGTGGTAATGGGTATCGTGGAAAATCTGGTAGCGCGCGCTCATTACACCGACACCGTTTGCTGGCTGACATCATCCACGTGGGCAAAATGGCGCAGCGCCAGGCGATCCGACACCTGCCCGCTTTCATCGGCCACCGCTTGCAGCAAGTCGGCCAGGCCGTCCAGCGCGGCACGCACGCTGGTTTCGCCAAACAGGCCGTCCTCCAGGCAGCCCAGGTCAAAACGCGCCAGGCGCTCGACCAACGGCGCCAGCCCGGTTTCACGGGGCACGCCAAAATCATCATTGAGACGGCGCAGGGTTCGGCTCACCAACTTGAGCTGGAACAGCACCGCATGGGGGTTCTGCTCGTCGAGCAGCAGCAAGTCGAGCACCGGGATCAACTGCGGCACCGCCAGGTAGCGCGAGCGGTAGGTGATGCTGCTGTTGCCCAGCTCCAGCAACCATTCCAGCCCGGCCTGATCGAACACCGCCACGCCACGCAGGAACGCCGCAAGGCTGCTGCTCAGAAACTGCAGACGCTCGATACGCCGGCCCATCATCAAGAAGCGCCAGCCCTCATCGCGGGTCATGTCGTCCAGGGCAAACCCGGACAGTGCCGCCAGGGACATCACCAGGCGGTTGAGAAAGTCGAGCAGCTCGCCAAAGTCTGCAGTGTCGCTTTCCAGTTCCATGGCTTCGCGTTGCAGCTCCACCAGGGCCTGCCAGTTTTCCCTGGACAACTTGCCGCGCACCTGGGACGCCGCCCACTGCAAGCGCTGCAAATTGGCGCGCAGGCTTGAAGGCCAGTCATCACCCAGCAAGGCGGCGAGCAGGCGCTCAGGCAGCTCGCCCTCCTCCGGCAACAGGCGCAGGCTTTCGCCGAGTTCGACGGCGGCCTGCAACGCCAGCGGATCGTCGCCATCGACATACCGCGCCAGCACAATGCGCAGCCAGCGCGCACTGTCGTCGCAGCGCTCGCAGTAACGACCGAACCAGAACAGGTTTTCCACCACGCGCGAGGGCAGATAGGGATCGCGGCGCACTAGGTCATAGGCGCCAATGGTGCGTTGGGCGCGCCACTGCTCGCCACCCGGCACACGTTCGCCGAGTACCCAGGTGTCCTTGCTCGCCCCGCCGCGCTGCATCGACACCACCTCGGCATCGGCGTCGGCCGCCACGCGAGTCAGGCCACCGGGCAGTACCCGATAACCGTCTTCACTGGCCACGGCGTAGACACGCATACCAATGGCACGGTGTTGCAGGTGGTCATCCACGGTGTGCCATACCGGCGCCTGAGACAGTTGCGCCAGCTCTTGGGCGACATAGGCATAGGGCCGCGCACGCATGCGTTCAGCCAGGGCCTGGCGCTGTTCGTCGTCAAGGTCGCGACCAAACACCGGGGCGAAACTTTGTGAGGGAAATGCCGGCTTGATCAGCAGCTCCGGGAGTTTTTCCAGGGCTTCGGCAAGCACCGGCGCTTCGCCGCACCACCAGGTGGCAATCGACGGCAGGATCAAGGCTTCACCGAACAAAAACTCGTTGATCTTGGGCAAAAAGCCCAGCAACCCCGGGGACTCCAGCACGCCGCTGCCCAAGGCATTGGCCACCAGCACATTGCCTTGGCGTACGGCGTCGAGCAGGCCCGGCACGCCGAGCGCGGAGTCGGTGCGCAGCTCCAGCGGGTCGCAGAAATCATCATCAAGGCGACGCATGATCGCGTGCACCCGGCGCAGGCCGCTAAGGGTTTTCAGGAACACGGTGCTGTCGCGCACGGTGAGGTCGCCGCCCTCTACCAAGGGGTAGCCGAGCTGGCGCGCCAGGTACAGGTGTTCGAAATAGCTTTCGTTGAAACGCCCCGGCGTGAGCAGCACGATCAGTGGCGGCTGGTCATCGCCAGGGGCCTGGCGCGCCAGGGTTTCCTGCAGCGTGCGAAAGAAACCGGTGAGGTGCTGCACCTGCATATCCCGGTACAGGTCCGGGAAGGCGCGGGACACGATGGTGCGGTTTTCCAGGGCGTAGCCGGCGCCCGATGGGGCTTGGGTACGGTCGGCGGTGACCCACCAGCGGCCGTCCGGCGTGCGCGCCAGGTCGACCGCGTACAGATGCAGGAACGCACCGTCGGGCGGCTGGATGCCCTGGCACGGCCACAGAAAATTGTTATGCCCGAACACCAGTTCGGCCGGCAGCAAGCCTTCCTTGATCAGTCGCTGAGGGCCATACAGGTCGGCCAGCACCGCATTGAGCAGGCGCGCACGCTGGGCGATACCGGCCGACAGTTGCTGCCACTCCTCGGCCGCCAGCACATGAGGCAGCAGGTCCAGTTCCCAGGGACGGTCGGCGCCCTTGGGGTCGGCGTAGACGTTATAGGTGACGCCGTTTTCCTGGATCTGGCGCGTCAACAACGCCTGGCGCTGGGCCAGTTGTGCGGGCGTGCTGCGTTGCAGGTGATCGAACAAGCGTCGCCAATGGGCACGCACCGCGCCGCTGGCGTCCAGCAGTTCGTGATAGGTGCCCGCGGTGAGCGGGTAACGGTCGAGCAAGTCGGACATGGAACGCTCGGCAGAGGCAAGGGAAGTCAGGTTAACTCAAATTCACTACGATCCAATGTGGGAGCTGGCTTGTTGTGGCGAGGGAGCTTGCTCCCGCTCGACTGCGCAGCAGTCGCCTGCTATTGGGGGCGCTTCGCACCCCAGCGGGAGCAAGCTCCCTCGCCACAAAAGCCCTCCCACACTTGGATCATGTTCATTCCTTATTTTTTGTGAAACGCCGCAAATCCAGGGTCATTGGCAACTCATCGTTTACCGTTACAGTCGGCACTGGCAGCTTGCCCGGGCTATGCCCCAAGCGGAAAAACCGCGCCATGCGCCGGCTCTCCGCCTCATTGGCATTCACCGGCAGGCTGTCGTAATTGCGCCCGCCCGGGTGCGCTACATGGTATTGGCAGCCACCCAACGAACGCTGCATCCAGGTGTCGAGCAGGTCAAATACCAGCGGCGCATGCACGGGGATGGTCGGTTGCAGGCAGTTGGCCGGTTGCCAGGCGCGGTAACGCACGCCCGCCACGAACTCGCCGACGCGGCCGGTTGGTTGCAGCGGCACCGGCACGCCATTGCAGGTCAGCAGGTAGCGTTGCGGTGGCAACCCGCTCAACTTCACTTGCAGGCGCTCCAGGGACGAATCCACATACCGCACCGTGCCACCCACTGCGCCCTCCTCGCCCAGCACGTGCCAGGGTTCCAAGGCCTGGCGCAGTTCCAGTTCGATACCGCTGACGGCGTAGTCGCCCACCTTGGGGAAACGAAACTCCAGATGCGCCGCGAACCATTCGGCACGCAGCGGGTAGCCGGCCGCGTTCAGCTCGACGATCACGTCGGCAAAGTCCTGCTCGATAAAGTGCGGCAACAGGAAACGGTCATGCAGTTCAGTGCCCCAGCGCGCCAGCTTCGGCGGCGCATAGGGCTCGCGCCAGAACCGCGCGACCAGCGCCCGCAGCAACAACTGCTGGGTCAGGCTCATGCGCGCATGGGGGGGCATTTCAAAGGCGCGCAGTTCCAGCAGCCCCAGGCGGCCAGTGGCGCCGTCGGGTGAGTAAAGTTTGTCGATACAGAATTCGGCGCGATGGGTATTACCCGTCACGTCGATCAGCAGGTTGCGCAACAGGCGATCCACCAACCATGGCGGGCAGTCCTCGCCCTGTGCCGGCATCTGCGCGAAGGCGATTTCCAGTTCATACAGCGCATCGTTGCGCGCCTCATCCACCCGGGGTGCCTGGGAGGTGGGGCCGATAAACAGGCCGGAGAACAAATAGGACAACGACGGGTGGTTATGCCAGTAGCTGATCAGGCTGCGCAGCAGGTCCGGTCGGCGCAGGAAGGGCGAATCCTTGGGCGTCGCACCGCCCAGTACGAAGTGGTTACCGCCACCGGTGCCGGTATGGCGCCCATCGATCATGAACTTCTCGGTGGTCAGGCGGGTTTGCCGGGCCTCTTCGTAGAGGAATTCGGTGCGTTCTACCAACTCGTCCCAGGTGGCGGACGGCTGTACGTTGACCTCGATGACACCGGGATCTGGCGTGACCCGGAAATTGCTCAGGCGCGTATCCGCTGGCGGCTCGTAGCCCTCCAGCAGTACCGGGCAATGCAGCTCTTCGGCGGTGGCCTCAATGGCAGTCACCAGCTCCAGGTAATCCTCGATGCGCTCCAGCGGCGGCATAAACAGGTACAGGCGGCCTTCCCGTGCTTCGGCGCACAGCGCGGTACGGGTCAGCCAGTCGGCGGACTCGTCGACCTTGGGCACACGCTCGTCGTCCGGGGCCGGCTCGCCATGGCTGCGCAATTGCGCCGCAGTGGGAAGCTCGGGCTGGTCCTGGTTCGGGTCGGTGGGGTGTATGAACGGATACTCAGCCGCCGTCACCCAGGGCTGGGAAGCCAAGGGCAGCCGGTAACCCAGCGGCGAATCACCCGGCACCAACCGGCAATGGTTGTCGCGCAGGTACCAACGCCCACTCTGCCAGCGGTCATTGGCCGCAGTACGTGCCAGCGGCAGCACCTGGCCGATGACTTTATCCAGGCCCTGGCTGAACACTTTGCGCAGGCGCTCACGCTCCAGGTCGTCGCTCAGGCGCGGGTCCTGGGCGGTGACGTTCTGGGGCAGCGCCCCTTCGCGCCACAGGTAGTAGAAATTGTCCTCGAACGCCGGGAACACAAAGCGCGCCGGCAGTTTCAGGCGCTCGGCGACGCTGGCCAGGAAACGCCCGGCCATCACCCCATCGGCGCCGTAGTCTTCTTGCTCATCGGCGATCAGTGCGCTGTTGTGCCAGATCGGCACGCCGTCGCGGCGCCAGTAGCAATTGAGCGACCAGCGCGGCAGTTGCTCGCCGGGGTACCACTTGCCTTGGCCGAAATGCACCAGGCCCTTGGGCGCATAGTGCTGGCGCAGGCGCTGGAACAGCTCGGCCGACAGGCGACGCTTGTCCGGGCCCAGGGCTGCGGTGTTCCATTCGGCGCCGTCTGGGTCGTCGATAGAGACGAAGGTCGGCTCGCCGCCCATGGTCAGGCGTACGTCGTCCTTGAGCAGGTCGCCGTCGATCTGCCGGCCCAGGGCCTGGATCGCCAACCATTGTTCTTCGGTGTAGGGCTTGGTCACCCGTGGCGCTTCCCAGATGCGCTCCACCGACATCTCATGGGTGAACTCGCATTCGCACGGCTCAACCAACCCACTGATGGGCGCGGCAGACGATGGATCGGGGCTGCAGGCCAAGGGGATATGCCCTTCACCGGCGAACAACCCGGACGTGGCATCCAGGCCAATCCAGCCAGCGCCGGGCAGATACACTTCGCACCAGGCGTGCAGGTCGGTGAAGTCCACCTCGGTACCGGACGGGCCGTCGAGGGCTTTGACGTCGGCGGTCAGTTGAATCAGATAACCAGAGACAAATCGCGCCGCCAACCCGAGGTTGCGCAGCAATTGCACCAACAACCAGGCCGAGTCGCGGCAGGAGCCGGACGCGTTTTCCAGGGTAAATTCCGGGGTTTGCACACCCGGCTCCATGCGAATCAGGTAACCGATATCGGCGGCCAGGCGCTGGTTGAGGCCGACCAGGAAATCCACAGCAGGCAGCGGCGTGCGATCGATACCGGCCAGGTAAGCGGCAAACCTTGGCGTCAGCGGCAGGGTTTCCAAGTACGGCGCCAGCTCGCGCTGCTCATCGGCGGCGTAGCTGAACGGGATTTTTTCGGCGTACGGCTCGAGGAAAAAATCGAACGGATTGAACACCGCCATCTCGGCGACCAGGTCGACCTCAATGCGCAACTCGTCAGTCTTTTCCGGGAACACCAGGCGCGCCAGATAATTGCCCTGGGGGTCTTGCTGCCAGTTGATGAAATGCTGCTCGGGCAACACCTTCAGCGCGTAGGACAGTATTCGCGTACGGCTATGGGCTGCCGGGCGTAGCCGAACGATCTGTGGGCCGAGTTCGACAGCACGGTCGTAGCGGTAATGCGTAACGTGGTGCAACGCGACATGAATCGACACGGCGGCCTCCTGCGAGCCAGGGCATAAGCACAACGCGCGCAAGACTTATGCCACAGCAGCAGTCATTGCACTAAAACGTCAGGCCCGGTGCAGTACAGCACCAAAACGGCGCCAACGTTGTGGCTATGGTGCAGGCGCTGCACACATTTGTAGCGCCGGGCTGAGGGCAGGTGGTGAATCTACCCAATCAATGGTGTTTGTGTTGGGCAATCATGGCCTGGCGCAGGCAGCGGACTTCAACCAGTTTCTGGCGCATTTCACGGTGGCGTTTGCTGTTGAACAGCAATAGCCCAATTAATGGAAACATCAGGCTCAAGGCATATACCACCCCGTTCGGTTGATCATTGAGTGTTGGCAATACACCCAGAAAGCATACCCCCAGCAGCAACACTAGCGGCCAAATCCATTGGGGACGCCCGCGTGCGATCATGAAATTGCAGTGCACAATGACTAGCGTGAGTGCGATACCCGCCAGGAAGGAGTATTTGGCATTATCTGCCATGGACAGGCTTGGCATATAGCTATCGAAGAACACCGGAACCGCAAACACGAGGGTGAAAATGCAGACGAATATCGCCCCCATAAAGACGGGGAAATACGTCGACAGAAAACTGCGAATGCTAGGCAGCTCGTTCATTGTTCGGCCTCCTCATACAGACCTATGGCAATTGTGCGTACGTTCCCTGACACCGCACTACCGGTAAAACCGATGGCTGCGCCCAACGCGTCCTTGATCTGCGTGACCGTTGCATGCTTGACCTCGGTGGGCGTGAACCGCTTAGGCAACTCGCCCGACAACTGCTTTAACTTGATCATCTTGGACGTCAAGCGTGGGTCGTTGATGCTCAGCAGCTCTTTGGTCAACTTGGCGCGCTCCTGTCGATTCAGGCCCCTGAGCACCTCTCTCACACTTTTCCCGGTAGAGGCCTTATTCAGCCGCACCAGCTTGACCGTTGCCAATGCCGATGAACCCACCCCAACCAACGACGCCGCATCCAGGGCAATCATGGTGTATTGGTACCACTCCTCACTGTCGAGCTGATCATTGCGCGCGGGGTTGCGGATCTCATTGACGGTGCGATAGCCGCTGGCAAAGCACTGCACAGAACTGGCTGCCGCGGCCGTATAGCCGAGCGCCACGACCACCGAACTGGCCCCCGCCGAAAACGGAACTGCGACGGAACCACTGAGCACCACGATCCAACCGATAACCGCGCCGGCACACGATAGCGTGGTATTGACCGCTTCGCCCACCAAGCGGGACTCACGCGGATTGTCTTGCACCTGCTGAGCGAATTGCGTTGGCGCGATGTACTTCTGCGCCTCACGCAGGATCAAACGCTTGGGTGCGATGCTGCAGATGGGCTGAAATTCGCGCAGGGTGACAACGTTGAAATCGGCATCGATATACACAACACCTGCACCGACAATGGCGGGGTCTGCATCGATGGCGGCGAACAGCCGTGGCAGGTTGATCAGGCTCTCGATACGCTGGCGCGCCATAAATTGAGAGCGGTTGGAATCCATGCCGATGTTGAACAAGGAGCTGCCCATAAGTGTTCTTCCTTGAAATTGAAAGTGCCCAGACCGGCCTCATCGCAGGCAAGCCAGCGCCCACACTTGAAATGCATTCCCCTGTGGGAGCTGGCTTGCCTGCGATAGCAATCTGATGAGCGCCCCCCTAACAAACAGGCCACCTACCGCCAATAAACCTATCTAATCAACGGGTCTTGCGTTGCGCAATCGCCGCCCGACGCAGGTGACGTATTTCGAGTAATCGCTGACGCATTTCACGATGGCGCTTGCTGTTGAGCAGCAACAAACCCAGCAGCGGAAACAGCACCGCCGAACCGTACACCAGGGTATTGAGGCCGTATTGAATCATCGGCAAAACGAACAGCAGGCAACACACCAGATAGCCCGCCACCAGCCGGGTCGCCCAGGGGTACCCGCGTGCAATCATCACATTACCAAACACCAGTACCGCTACCAGCACCAGTATTGCAGCCCCGGAGTAGTTGGCCTTGAGCGCCGGTTCAACCCCGCGCAAATAGGTTACGCCCGCCGTGGAGACAGCCACCGAACCAGAGAAAATCGCCATGAAGATGGTGCCCATGAACACCGGAAAATAACGCGCAAGGAAACTGCGCCTATCGGGAAACCCCTTCATTCCGTCAGTTCCTCATACAGGCCAATGGCAAGCGTCGACGCCGAGCCAACGTGACCGGTTCGATAGCTGCCCCAGATACCCAACATGCCGCCCAAGGCGTCCTTGAGCTGGGTGAGCGTGGCATGACGAATTTCCGTGGAGCTGTAGCGCTTGGGCAACGTGCCGGCGCGCTGCTGCAACTTGAGCAACTTGGGGGTCAGGCTTGGGTCTTTGAGACTGAGCAATTCCTGGGTCAACTTCTTGCGCTCCTGGCGATTCAAGCCCTTGAGCAATTCATACCAGCTCTTGCCCAACGCAGCGGCTTTTTTGGCCTTGAGCAGCCTTAATGTGGTGAAAGCTCCCGTTCCGATCCCGACCAACGACGCGGCATCGAGAATCGGTGACACCGCGCCATACCACTGGGCGTCGTCCATGCGGTCGTTGGCATCTGGGTCAAGGATCTCGTTATAGGTCCGGGCCACGCCAAACCCGCACTGAGCGCTGCTGGCCAGCGCCGCCGTGACACCGATACCCACCACAAAAGCACTGGCACCGGCGGTGAACGGTACGGCGACGCTGCCACTGAACACCACGATCCAGCCGATCACCGCCGCCCCACAGGAAAGCCCCATGTCAAAGGCCTCCTTCTGGAGGCGCCCTTCACGGGGGTCGGTCTTCACCTGCTCGACAAACTGCGCCGGCGAGATGTACTTCTGCGCCTCGCGCAAAATGACGCGCTTGGGTTTGATGCTGCAGATGGGTTTGAATTCGCGCAGGGTGATCACGTTGAAGTCGGCGTCGATGTACACCACGCCAGCGCCGACGATGCTGGGGTCGGCGTCAATGACGGCGAACAGCCGCGGCAGGTTGATCTGGCTCTCAATGCGCTGGCGCGCCATGAATTGGGAGCGGTTGGAGTCCATGCCGATGTTGAGCAAGGGGTTGCCCATAAGTGTTCTTCCTTGAAATCGAGAGTGCCCAGACCGGCCTCATCGCAGGCAAGCCAGCTCCCACGCTTGAAATACATTCTCCTGTGGGAGCTGGCTTGCCTGCGATAGAAATCTAATGGGCGCCACCTTACCAAACAGACTCACCACCGACCAGAAAGCAAAACGCCAGCACGAGGCTGGCGTTTTGCATTTCAGGCGTCGATCACCGCGGTACAACCGGCTTGCGCGTAGGCTTGCCGCCCTTGCCCTTGGCCGCATCGCTGCGCTCTTTGGCCGCCTGCTTATTGCGCGCCTGGGCCGCAGCCTTGGCTTGCTCGCGCTTGTCCCACGGGTTGCTGCCGTCGCTGCCACGGGGTGGCAGGCCGGTGTGCTGGGTGAGAATCCTGGTGGTGGTTTCCTTGGCGACCTTATGGCTGCCGGCCGGCGTCGAGTTCTTGCGCCGGGCGCTCTGGTAGCTGTCGGTGGACGGCTGGTGCAGCGGGATCAACTGGTCCTTGCCCGACCCGATCAGGTCGGCACGGCCCATGCGGGTCAATGCTTCACGCAGCATCGGCCAGCCCTTCGGGTCGTGGTAACGCAGGAACGCCTTGTGCAGGCGGCGCTGCTCCTCGCTCTTGACGATGGTCACCGCGTCGCTCTTGTAGGTGACCTTGCGCAACGGGTTTTTGCCCGAGTGGTACATCGCGGTGGCGGTGGCCATCGGCGACGGGTAGAACGCCTGCACCTGGTCGGCACGGAAGCCGTTGCCCTTGAGCCACAGGGCCAGGTTCATCATGTCTTCATCGGTGGTACCCGGGTGGGCGGCGATGAAGTACGGGATCAGGTACTGCTCCTTGCCCGCTTCCTTGGTGTACTTCTCGAACATGCGCTTGAACTTGTCATAGCTGCCAATGCCCGGCTTCATCATCTGGTTGAGCGGACCTTCCTCGGTGTGTTCCGGGGCGATCTTGAGGTAACCACCGACGTGGTGGGTGACCAGCTCTTTGACGTATTCCGGCGACTCGACGGCCAGGTCGTAGCGCAGGCCGGAAGCGATCAGGATCTTCTTCACACCCGGCAACGCACGGGCGCTGCGGTACAGCTGGATCAACGACGAGTGGTCGGTGTTCAGGTTAGGGCAGATGCCAGGGAACACGCACGACGGCTTGCGGCACGCGGATTCGATTTCCGGGCTCTTGCAGGCGATGCGGTACATGTTCGCCGTCGGGCCGCCGAGGTCGGAGATCACGCCGGTGAAGCCCGGCACTTTGTCGCGGATCTCTTCGATCTCGCGAATGATCGACTCTTCGGAACGGTTCTGGATGATGCGGCCTTCGTGCTCGGTGATCGAGCAGAAGGTGCAGCCGCCGAAGCAGCCACGCATGATATTCACCGAGAAACGGATCATGTCGTAGGCCGGGATCTTCTCCTTGCCATACGCCGGGTGCGGTACGCGGGCATAAGGCATGCCGAACACGTAGTCCATTTCTTCGGTAGTCATCGGAATGGGCGGCGGGTTGAACCACACGTCAACTTCACCGTGCTTCTGCACCAGGGCGCGGGCGTTGCCTGGGTTGGTTTCCAGGTGCAACACGCGGTTGGCGTGGGCATAGAGCACCGCGTCGCCGCGGACTTTTTCCACCGATGGCAGGCGGATCACGGTCTTGTCACGGGTCATGCGCGGGCTGGCCAGGATCTGCACAACCTTGGCTTCTTCCGGATCATCCACCGGCCCCTTTTCCTGCTCGATGGCGCAGGCCTGGGTGTCCTGGGTGTTGACGTACGGGTTGATGATCTTGTCGATCTTGCCCGGACGGTCGATGCGCGTGGAATCCACTTCGTACCAACCGGCCGGCGTATCACGGCGGATGAACGCGGTACCGCGCACATCGGTGATGTCTTCGATCTTGTGGCCCCACGACAAACGCTGGGCAACTTCGACGATGGCCCGCTCGGCGTTGCCGTACAGCAGGATATCGGCGGTGGCGTCGATCAGGATCGAGTTGCGCACGCGGTCCTGCCAGTAGTCGTAGTGGGCGATACGACGCAGGGAAGCTTCGATGCCGCCAAGCACGATCGGCACGTTCTTGTAGGCTTCCTTGCAACGCTGGCTGTACACCAGGCTCGCACGGTCGGGGCGTTTGCCAGCCATGCCGCCAGGGGTATAGGCGTCGTCGGAGCGGATTTTCTTGTCGGCGGTGTAGCGGTTGATCATCGAGTCCATGTTGCCGGCCGCGACGCCGAAGAACAGGTTCGGCTCGCCGAGCTTCATGAAGTCGTCTTTGGACTGCCAGTTCGGTTGCGCGATGATCCCGACGCGAAAGCCCTGGGACTCCAGCAGCCGGCCGATGATCGCCATGCCGAACGATGGGTGGTCAACATAGGCATCACCGGTGACGATGATGATGTCGCACGAATCCCAGCCAAGCTGATCCATCTCCTCCCTGCTCATCGGCAGGAATGGCGCAGGACCGAAACATTCGGCCCAGTACTTGGGATAGTCAAATAACGGCTTGGCTGTTTGCATGACGGTGACCGGTGTGAAGATGAAAAATCGCGGGCGCGGAATATAGCACAAATTTTGACCAATTCCGACGGTAGTAGTCGGAATTGTGGCTTGCCTGCGATGAGGCCCTTACAGGCGCTTGAAACTACTCGTCGTCGTCGAAGTTGTAGCTACCCGGCGCCAGGTTCTCGAAACGCGTGTACTTGCCGATGAACGCCAACCGGATAAACCCGATCGGGCCGTTCCGCTGCTTGCCGATGATGATTTCGGCAATGCCCTTGTGTTCCGTCTCGGGGTGGTACACCTCGTCGCGGTACACGAACATGATCACGTCGGCGTCCTGCTCGATCGCTCCGGATTCCCGCAAGTCGGAGTTCACCGGACGCTTGTTGGGACGTTGTTCCAGGGAACGGTTGAGCTGGGACAACGCCACCACCGGGCAGTTGAATTCCTTGGCCAGGGCCTTCAAGGAACGAGAGATTTCAGAAATCTCGTTGGTACGGTTGTCGCCACTGGAACCGGGGATCTGCATCAACTGCAGGTAGTCGATCATGATCAGGGCGATGTCGCCATGCTCACGCACCAGGCGCCGGGTACGCGCGCGCATTTCGGACGGGCTGATACCCGCAGTGTCATCAATGAATAGCTTGCGGTCGTTGAGCAGGTTGACCGCTGAGGTCAGGCGCGGCCAGTCGTCGTCTTCAAGCTGGCCGGAACGCACCTTGGTCTGGTCGATACGGCCAAGCGACGAGAGCATACGCATGATCAACGATTCGCCTGGCATCTCGAGGGAGTACACCAGCACCGCCTTGTCGCTGCGTAACACGGCGTTTTCCACCAGGTTCATCGCGAAGGTGGTCTTACCCATGGACGGACGACCGGCGACGATGATCAAGTCGGACGGCTGCAGGCCGCTGGTCTTTTCGTCGAGGTCGGTGTAACCGGTGGAAATACCGGTAATCGCGGCATCGGTGTTGAACAGGGTGTCGATGCGGTCGATGGCTTTGGTCAGCAGGTCGTTGACGCTGACCGGGCCGCCGGTTTTCGGGCGGGCCTCGGCGATCTGGAAGATCTGGCGCTCGGCTTCGTCAAGGATCTCGGCAGCGGTGCGGCCTTCGGGGTTGAAGGCGCTGTCGGCGATTTCGGTGCTGATGCCGATCAACTGGCGCAACGTGGCGCGCTCGCGGACGATCTGGGCATAGGCCTTGATGTTGGCGACGGACGGCGTGTTTTTTGCCAGCTCACCGAGGTAGCCCAGACCACCCACTTGGGAGGTCTGGCCTTCCTTGTCCAACTGCTCGGCCAGGGTTACCACGTCGATCGGTGAGTTCTGGTCGGCCAGCTTGGCGATGGCGCGGAAGATCAGGCGGTGGTCATGACGATAGAAGTCACCGTCCGAGACTTGATCCAGCACGCGTTCCCAGGCGTTGTTGTCCAGCATCAAGCCACCGAGCACGGCCTGTTCGGCCTCGATGGAATGCGGCGGCACCTTCAGGGCAGCGGTTTGCAGATCGTATTGCTCAGGAGCAGAGATTTCGTTCATGGCCACTTGGAATTTGGGGTGTGTAGAAAAACAAAAGGCACGACCTGTAAACAGGATCGTGCCCGATGTTAACCGGCTGGCACGCGAGGTGCCAGTCAGTTAGGTGCGACTTAAGCTGCTACCACGACAACGCGTACGGTGGCTTCAACTTCGGCGTGCAGGTGCACGGCTACGTCGAATTCGCCTACGTTGCGGATGGTGCCGTTCGGCAGACGAACTTCGCTCTTCTGCACTTCAACGCCGGAGGCGGTCAGTGCATCAGCGATGTCGTGGGTACCGATCGAACCGAACAGCTTGCCTTCGTCACCAGCGGTGGCAGTGATAGTCACTTCCAGCTCAGCCAGTTGGGCAGCGCGAGTTTCGGCCGACGCTTTTTTGTCTGCTGCGGCTTTTTCCAGCTCAGCACGACGCTCTTCAAACGCAGCCAGGTTGGCAGCGGTTGCAGCGGTGGCTTTGCCGTATGGCAGCAGGTAGTTACGACCGTAGCCGGCCTTAACGTTCACTTTGTCGCCCAGGTTGCCCAGGTTGGCGACTTTTTCCAGAAGGATCAGTTGCATGTGAAAATCCTCTAACTTTTAACCTTCACCGTTCGCGTTATCGGCGTCTTTCGACGCCAGACGACCGCGAAAATCAATCAGGCTGTCAACAATGGCCAAGACCACGAGTAACGGATAGATCAGCTGCATGAACAGCAACAGCGTGACGTACAACCCCACCAGCCAAAACCTGGCCAGTCGCTTTTGCGCGGCAAGCCCATGAATCAGGGCCAGCCCGGCAAACACCAGCGGTACGCTGCAAATCGGCGCCAGCAAGGCCATCTGTGGGCCGAAGTTCGGCCCGACAACCATGCACGCCAGCAGCAACATCGCCGGCCCCGCTGGGATTCTGATACTGCGAAACTCGCGACCAAAACCACCCGGGTTGTACAACAACGCCTGCCAATAACGCCCAAGAATCAGGCTCAGCACGCTGACGACCTGCAACAAAGCCGCAATCAGGCCGGTCAGGACCGGGGCAATCAGTGACGCAAACCGCGCTCGCTCATCTACCGACAAATGCTGGTAGAGATCCCCGAGGGCCAACGGCAGGATCTTGACGATCTCCTGCGCCAGCGCCTCGATCTGCGGGCGGAAAGCCGCGCCAAGCATCACTGAGTACACCAACCCCAATGCCACGCTGACCAGCAGCGTGCGGACCCAGGACTCACTTGCGCGCAAAACCAACGCAAGGCTCGATGACCCCAGCAGTACCAGAAGTACCCGTGGATCACCCATTTGCAGCCACCAGATCAAGGCCGGCAACAAACCCAGGGCAAGAACGCCAAGGGCGTCCTTCAAACCGCGCCGCAGTAGCACAAGGCAACCTGCGGCAGCACCCAACCAATAAAGCAACGGCAATGCCGCACATCCAGCCACTACCAGAGTGGCCTGCACGCGACCGCGCATGATGAACTCAGCTAAGGCGCGCATGCATTCAATCCCTTACTACTTGTCGACTGCCCGGTCTCAGCGGCCGTGGCTGTCGGTGTAGGCCAGCAGGGCCAGGAAGCGGGCGCGCTTGATAGCGGTGGCCAGCTGACGCTGATAACGTGCTTTGGTACCGGTGATACGGCTTGGAACGATTTTGCCGGTCTCGGATACGTAGGCTTTCAGAGTGTTGAGATCTTTGTAATCGATCTCTTTCACGTCTTCAGCGGTGAAGCGGCAGAATTTACGACGACGGAAGAAACGTGCCATTTGATAGGCTCCTTAAAAGGTCCGTGGATTACTCGTCAGCGTTATCGCTGTTGTCGCTGTCATCACTATCAGCGCTATCAGCGCCTTCGTGCTCAGGACGGTCGCGACGCTCACGGCGCTCACTGCGGTTTTCTTCAGCCTTGAGCATCTCGGATTGGCCAGTAACGGCTTCTTCGCGACGGATGACCAGGTTACGGATCACAGCATCGTTGTAGCGGAAGTTGTCTTCCAGCTCGGCCAGGGCCTTGCCAGTGCACTCAACGTTCAGCATCACGTAGTGAGCCTTGTGAACATTGTTGATTGCGTAGGCCAGTTGACGACGGCCCCAATCTTCCAGACGGTGGATTTTGCCGCCGTCTTCTTCGATCAGCTTGGTGTAACGCTCAACCATGCCGCCGACTTGCTCGCTTTGATCCGGGTGGACCAAAAAGATGATTTCGTAATGACGCATGAATGCTCCTTACGGGTTGTAGCCTGCCGCTCAAAAACGGTCAGACAAGGAGTGAATGACACTTATGGATCTTGCCGCAGGGGAGGCACATCGGTGCCTGCCAGGAAGGCAAGGGGCGCAATTGTAGAGAAGGGGGAGAAGCGGCGCAAGGCAATTGGTGATTATTTGAACAACCCCAAGCACCACAAACACAAATGTAGGAGCGAGCTTGCTCGCGAAAAACTCACAGACACCGCGCTCATTCAGGAAGCCCGCGTTATCGTTGACGTTTTTCGCGAGCAAGCTCGCTCCTACATCAGGATTGGGGCAAGCCCCACATGGTGATTACTTCTTGGGCTTGGCCTTAGCCTTGGCACCACGCTGACGCTGGGCTTCAAACAGGCACACGCCCGTCGCCACCGAAACATTGAGGCTGCTGACACTACCGGCCATCGGCAGGTGCACCAGATAATCGCAATGCTCACGGGTCAGGCGGCGCATGCCTTTGCCTTCGGCGCCCATGATCAGGATGGTAGGGCCGGTAAGGTCCTGGTCATAAATGCTGACCTCAGCCTCCCCCGCCGTGCCCACGACCCACAGGCCGCGCTGCTGGAGCTTCTCCAGGGTACGCGCCAGGTTGGTCACGGCCACCAGCGGAATCACTTCCGCCGCACCGCAGGCGACCTTGCGCACCACCGGCGTCAGGGTCGCGGACTTGTCCTTGGGCACGATCACTGCCAGCGCACCGGCAGCATCCGCCGAACGCAGGCAGGCGCCGAGGTTGTGCGGGTCGGTCACGCCGTCCAGCACCAAGAGCAACGGTGCACCTTCGGTACGGTCTAGCAGCTCGTCGAGCATCGCCTCGCCCCACACCTGGCTCGGACTGACGTCAGCCACCACACCTTGGTGAACGCCTTCGACCCACACGTCCATTTCACGACGCTCGGCCTGGCCGATGGCAACCTTATTCTGCGTAGCCAACTCGACCAGCGCCTGTACGCGCGGCTCGCTGCGACCTTCGGCCAACCACACCTGCTTGACGCGCTTGGGATGGTGACGCAGCAGTGCTTCTACGGCGTGCACGCCGTAGATTTTTTCCAGACTCATGACTTGGCCTTAGGTTTGCGCGACCCGCCGCTTTTTGCGGGAGCCGAACCCGCTTTTGGCGGGCCTTTACGGTGTTTACTTGGCTTGCTAGACGGCTTTTCCGCCCCGTGGGACTTTCCCCCAGACGCCGCTTTACCACCGCTTTTGGCTTCGTTGAGCAACTGCTGCTTCAACTCGCGGCTCTTGCGCAGCTCGGCGTTTTTCGCCGCCGCGTCGCTTGGGCGGTAGGCTTCAGGGGCCTTGTCCTTGGCGGAAGAACGACGACCAGCCTTGGCAGGTGCAGGCTCGGCCGTGGTTTTTGGGGTGGCCGCTTTGCCTTTGGACGCAGGCGCCGTGGTTTCACCACGTTTTTTACGACCCGCAGGCTCTGCCGGCTTGTCAGGCATGCCGAAGTCGATCTTGCGCTCGTCGAGATCGACACGCATGACCTGCACTTCAACGGTATCGCCCAAGCGGAAGCTGCGACCGGTGCGCTCGCCCGCCAGGCGGTGATGCACAGGATCGAAGTGGTAGTAATCACCCGGCAAGGCGGTGACGTGCACCAGGCCCTCGACGTAGATGTCGGTCAGCTCGACGAACAGGCCAAAGCCGGTCACGGCGGTGATGACACCCGGGAACGACTCGCCCACGCGATCCTTCATGAACTCGCACTTGAGCCAGTTCACCACGTCGCGGGTGGCTTCGTCAGCGCGGCGCTCGCTCATGGAGCACTGCTCGCCAAGTTGTTCCAGGGCCGCTTCGTCGTACGGGTAGATCCGTGCTTTCGGAATGGTCATGGCACCGGCGCGCTTGACGTGCGGGGTGTTCTGCTTGGAATGTATCACGCTGCGGATCGCCCGGTGCGTGAGCAAGTCCGGGTAACGCCGAATTGGCGAAGTGAAGTGGGTGTACGCCTCGTAATTCAGGCCGAAGTGGCCCTGGTTATCGGCGCTGTACACCGCCTGGCTCAGCGAGCGCAGCATCACGGTCTGGATTACGTGGTAATCCGGACGGTCCTTGATGCTGGCCAGCAGGGCCTGGTAATCCTTCGGCGTCGGGCCGTCCTTGCCTTTGTGCAGGGACAGCCCGAGTTCGCCGAGGAAGGCGCGAAGTTTTTCCAGGCGCTCCGGCGGCGGGCCGTCGTGCACACGGTACAACGCAGGAATTTCGTGCTTCTTGAGGAACTCGGCAGTGGCCACGTTGGCCGCCAGCATGCACTCCTCGATCAGCTTGTGCGCGTCGTTACGGGTGGTCGGGGTGATCGCCGCAATCTTGCGCTCGGAGCCGAAGACAATGCGGGTTTCCTGGGTTTCGAAATCGATCGCGCCACGGGTATGACGGGCACCCAGCAACACCTTGTACAGCGAGTACAGCTGCTTGAGGTGCGGCACCACGCCAGCGTACTCGGTACGCAGGGCCTTGGCTTCGCTGGTCTTCGGCGTTTCCAGGATGGTGCTGACCTTGTTGTAGGTCAGGCGTGCCTGGGAGTGGATCACCGCTTCGTAGAACTGGTAGTCGGTCATTTCGCCGGTTTTGGAGATGGTCATCTCGCACACCATGGCCAAACGGTCGACTTTCGGGTTCAGGGAGCACAGGCCGTTGGACAGTTGCTCGGGCAGCATCGGGATCACGCGCTCTGGGAAGTACACGGAGTTGCCGCGCACCTGGGCTTCGTTATCCAGGGCCGAACCGATCTTCACGTAGCTGGACACGTCGGCAATCGCGACGTACAACTTCCAGCCGCCGGAGAACAGGCGCAGCTTGCCAGGCTTGGCTTCGCAGTAGACCGCATCGTCGAAGTCGCGGGCATCTTCACCGTCAATCGTGACAAACGGCAGATGACGCAGGTCGATGCGTTTTTCTTTGTCTTTCTCTTCGACTTCCGGCTTGAGCTTGGCGGCTTCCTTGAGCACGGCCTCAGGCCAGACGTGAGGGATATCGTAGGTGCGCAAGGCAACGTCGATTTCCATGCCCGGCGCCATGTAGTTGCCGACCACTTCAACGATATCGCCCTGGGGCTGGAAGCGCGCAGTAGGCCAGTGGGTGATTTTCACCTCGACGAACTGGCCGACCTTCGCGGCGCCATTGCGGCCCGGGGTGATCAGCACTTCCTGCTGGACCTTCGGGTTATCCGGCACAACGAAGCCGATGCCGCCTTCTTCGAAGTAACGGCCGACGATGGATTCGTGGGCGCGGGACACCACTTCGACGATCACGCCTTCACGACGACCACGGCGGTCGAGGCCAGAAACCCGCGCCAGGGCACGGTCGCCATCGAACACCAGACGCATTTGCGCCGGGCTCATGAACAAGTCGTCGCTGCCATCGTCCGGGATCAGGAAGCCGAAGCCGTCACGGTGGCCGGCAATGCGACCCAGGATCAGGTCCAGCTTGTCGACCGGCGCGTAAGTGCCACGACGGGTGTAGATCAATTGAGCATCGCGCTCCATCGCACGCAGACGGCGGCGCAGGGCTTCGAGCTGGTCTTCGGTGGTCAGACCGAATTCTTCAACCAGTTGCTCACGGCTAGCAGGCGAACCACGATCGGCGAGGTGCGCCAGGATCAGTTCGCGGCTAGGAATAGGGTTTTCATATTTTTCCGCTTCACGAGCGGCCTCGGGATCGAGGGACTGCCAATCGGCCATTAGAGAGTTTTCACCTTGTCTATATGCGGGTTAGTTTGGCATACGCGTATTGAAACGGGAAATTTCAGGTATCAACAAGCGTTTAAAAGCCCTTTGCGACCCCCGGCGCGCACCTTGCACGACCACTGGCGAAATTTTCCAGGCTTTTTTCATGGCAGGGGTTTACAGCTCAAATATCGCTCCGTATAGTGCGCGCCATCGACGACGGCAACGTTGTTGATGCTGCCCAGGTGGTGAAATTGGTAGACACGCCAGCTTCAGGTGCTGGTGATCGCAAGGTCGTGGAAGTTCGAGTCTTCTCCTGGGCACCAAATTCAGATCAAACCCGCGAAAGCGGGTTTTTTCGTTTCAGGCCTCTGATTTTTAACGGAAAAATTGATTTATATTTTTCGAATCAGGGGTTTACAGATCAAAAGCCCCGCCGTATAGTTCGCCCCATCAACAGCGGCAACGTTGTTAGATAATGCCCAGGTGGTGAAATTGGTAGACACGCCAGCTTCAGGTGCTGGTGATCGCAAGGTCGTGGAAGTTCGAGTCTTCTCCTGGGCACCAAATTCAGATCAAACCCGCGAAAGCGGGTTTTTTCGTTTCCGAGGTTTGAAAACTTCCCCCATGATTTCCCCCTCATCCGCACTTGAGAAGATTTATCGTTTATCCTTGCAATGATTTGTTGCATATAAGCGAGGAACACTTCGGATGATGATCCGTGACAACCGACTCAAGACATCCCTTCTGCGCGGCCTGACCCTCACTCTACTCAGCCTGACCCTGCTCTCGCCCGCCGCCCACTCTGCCGACAAGGTCTCCCTGACCTTATACAACGGCCAACACAAAGAAGTCGGCGATGAACTCGCCAAGGCCTTCGAAGCCAAGACCGGCATCCACGTCAACGTGCGCAAAGGTAGCAGCAACCAGCTGGCCAGCCAGGTCGTCGAAGAAGGTGAGCGCTCCCCTGCCGACGTCATCTACACCGAAGAATCACCGCCCCTCAACAAACTCGGCGAGCAAGGCCTGTTGGCAAAAATCGATGCCAGCACCCTCGATGTCCTGCCCAAGGATTACGTGGGCAAAAACGGCGACTGGATGGGCGTGACCGCACGCACCCGCGTCGTAGCCTTCAACCCCAAACTGATTGCCGAAAAAGACCTGCCCAAGTCGGTACTGGATTTTGCCGGCCCCGAGTGGCAAGGCAAAGTCGGCTTCGTCCCCACCAGCGGCGCGTTTCAGGAGCAAGCCGTGGCGATCATCAAGCTGCACGGTCGCGAAGCCGCAGAAGAATGGCTGACCGGCCTGCGCGCCTTCGGCAAGGTGTACAGCAACAATATGGTCGCCCTCAAGGCCGTGGAAAAAGGCGAAGTGGCCACCGTGCTGGTGAATAACTACTACTGGTTTGCCCTGAAAAAGGAAAAAACCAATCTGGATTCCCAACTGCACTACTTCACCGATGGTGATGCTGGCGGCCTGATCACCGTATCCTCCGCTGCCGCACTCAAATCCAGCAAGCATCCCAAAGAAGCTCAGCAATTGCTGGCATTCATGGCCAGCGAAGAAGGCCAGCGCGTGATCACCAACACGTCGGCCGAGTACCCGCTGCGCAAGGGCATGGAATCGAACCGCGGCCTCAAGCCATTCAGCGAGTTGCAGCCGCCGAAAGTCACCCCCGCAGACCTGGGCAACGCCGAAGAAGCCCTGGAACTGGAACGTGACGTTGGCTTGAACTGATGAACCCATCGCTTTCCGTCGCGGGGTTCACCCCCCGTCGCAAACGCCCGTCGATCTGGCTGCTGCTACCTGTGATGTTGCTGGTTGGCCTGAGCCTGTTGCCGCTCGCCTACGTCGGGCTCAAAGCCTGGCAGGCGGGCTGGACGGAGGCGGTGCATCTACTGTGGCGGCCTTATGTGTTCGGACTGCTGCGCAACACCCTGGCGCTGATGGTCGGCGTGACCCTGACCTGCGGCGTGATCGGCCTGTCCCTGGCCTGGCTGCTGGAACGCAGCAACCTGCCAGGGCGGCGCATCTGGGGTGTGATCCTGTGCCTGCCGTTTGCGGTGCCGGCGTTCGTCAGCAGTTTTACCTGGGTGTCGCTGAGCGCCCAGTTCGAGGGGCTTGGCGGCGCGATCCTGGTGATGAGCCTGTCCAAATACCCGCTGGTATTTCTGCCGGTGGCGGCAACGCTACGCAATCTTGACCCCTCCCTGGAAGAATCGGCCCGCACGCTGGGGCTCAACCGCTGGGGCGTGTTCTTTCGCATCACCTTGCCGCTGCTGTGGCCATCGCTGCTGGCCGGCTCACTATTGATCGCACTGCACATGCTGGTGGAATTCGGCGCGCTGTCGATCATTGGCCTGCAGACCTTCACCACCGCGATCTACCAGCAGTTCGAACTGGAATTCAGCAATGCCAATGCGGCAATGCTCTCGGCAGTGCTGCTGGCGATGTGCCTGACCCTGCTATGGCTGGAACTGCGCGTACGCGGAAAAGGCCGGCACGTGCGCATCGGCCAGGGCGCGGCGCGGCACGCCGAGCAGGTTCGACTGGGCAAGTGGACGCCATTGGGCCAGGTGTATTGCCTGGCGCTAGCGATCATCGGCAGCGGCATCCCACTGGGAATGCTCGGGTATTGGTTGGCAGTCGGTTCGTCGGCAGCGTTTCCGATGGCCGAGATCGGTGAGGCGCTGCTGTCTTCCCTGGCGCTCTCGCTGGGCGGCGCCGCACTGTGCCTGGTACTGGCAGTACCGGTTGGTTTGCTAGTGGTGCGCTACAAAGGGCAACTGGCAATATGGGCCGAACGCTTGCCGTACTTGCTGCATGCCCTGCCCGGTCTGGTCATTGCGTTGACCCTGGTGTATTTCGCCCTGCATTACGTGCCGGCGCTGTACCAGACCTCGGCATTGCTGCTGATTGCTTATGCGCTGCTGTTTTTGCCATTGGCGCAGGCGCCGATTCGTACAGCGCTGAACAAGGCGGCGCCACAGTTGGAAGAGGCTGCGCGCACGTTAGGCGCATCGTCCTTCAGTGCGTTTTGCCGGGTGACGTTGCCAATTATCTTTCCGGCGCTGGGGGCGGCGTTTGCCTTGGTGTTCCTGGATGCGATGAAGGAATTGACGGCGACATTGCTGCTGAGCCCGACCGGGCTGAATACCTTGGCGACGGCCGTCTGGGCGCATACCTCGAATGTGGAATTTGCGGCGGCGGCACCGTATGCGGCGTTGTTGATATTGGTGTCGGGGTTGCCGGTGTATCTGCTCACGACTCGGATGTATCTGAGTCGCTGAAACAGTTATCGCAGGCAAGCCAGCTCCCACAGTGACCGAGTTCCAACTTTGGAATGCAGTTGAACGTGGGAGCTGGCTTGCCTGCGATGAGGCCCGTCCAGACAACCTCAAGCCCTGAACTGCCCCAAGCTCGCCTTCAACTGCGCCGCCAACCCATCCAGCACCTTGCCACTGGCCGTCGTCTCCACCACCGCTTGCGCCGCACGCTCGGCCTGGGCATGGATCACCTCCACGCGCCCACGCACCGCATGCGCGCCCTGGGCTTGATGCTCGGCCGCACGCGTCGCCAGGCCAATCGCCGCATGCACCTGCTCCACAGAAGCCTGCACCGTCTGCTGCAAGCGCACGCTGTCGCGCAGCACCAGCAAGCCCTCACTGGCCTGGCGCCCCGCCTTGCCGATGGTTTCTACGGCCTCACGCGCGCCCTGCTGCAACGCAACAATATGCGCCTGGATATCGCCAGTGGAGCTTTGAGTCTTGCTGGCCAGCGCACGCACTTCATCGGCCACCACCGCAAAGCCGCGCCCAGTCTCGCCAGCCCGTGCCGCTTCGATGGCCGCGTTGAGAGCGAGCAGGTTGGTTTGCTCGGCGATACCGTGAATCACGGTCAACACCACTTCAATTTGTTCGCTTTGCTGCGCCAGCCGTTCGATCACCTGGGAACCGGCCTGTACCTGCCCCGCCAACGCCTCGATCAAGCTGCCAACTTCGGCCGAGGTCCGTGAGTTCTCATCCGTGGCCTGGCGAATATCCACCACCTGCTGCAGGGCCGCCTGCATGGCGTGGCTTTCGGCCTGGGCCTCATCGGCCATTTGCGACAAAGCGCGCAAACTCTCGGCCACTTCATCACGCTGCAAGCCCGCCGCCGCATCGGCGCCAGCATTGCGCAACGTCATGGCGCCGATTTCCACGCCAGTACGCCGGGCCACGTCGCCTGCCTCCCGCACGATGGGCTGCAACTTATCCACAAAGCGATTGACCGCCGAGGCCATATCGCCGATTTCATCCTTGCTGTTGATCTGCACGCGCTTGGTGAGGTCGCCCTCGCCGGCCGCCAGATCATCCATCGCGGCAATCAGCAACTTCAGGCGATTGACCACGCGTCGCCCCAGCACAATGGCGATCAGCAGCAATACCCCAAGCCCCACCAGTGCCAGCCCCATGCCGATGCGCCAGCGCAGGGTGCCCGCCGCGTCTTGCACGGCGCTGGCGGTATTGGCCGTCATTTGCGTGGCAGTGGCTTGCGCCGATTGCAGCCGGGCGCCCATGGCGTTGGCGCTGTCAGCGGCGGCTCCCTTGAGGCTGTCACCCACCAGTTGATCACCGCTGGCGATCAGCGCGGCAAAGCGCTTATCCAAGGCTTGCAGGTCGGCTTCAACCGTCGCGGTCGACACGCCCATGCGCACCTTGCCGATTTCCACACCGTTGGGGCTGATGGAGGCTTCGACGTAATACACGGAGGGGTCTGTCTTGGCCGCGTCCAGCACCTTGTCCAGGGCACGTTCCCCTGCGCCCTTTGCCAGCAGGGCCTGGTTGATCGGGTTTTCGCGGTTCAGGTATCGGGTCAGGTGCTCGCCTGCGGCGTCGTCATACACCACAAACAGCACATTGGGGTTGCGCTGGGCCCGGCGGGCAAACTCAGAAAGGGTCGGCACGTCACTGTCCCACATGGCACGGGGCGCGACCGAGGCCAGCAGTTGCGCCATGTCATTGGCGGAGTCCTGCAGGTCTTTTTCCAGCGTCGCACGCAACTGCTTTTGCTCTTCCTGCAAGCGCGTGGAAAGCCCAGTTGTCAGTCGCTGGCGCGTGCTGGCGGACAGGCTGTCCAGGCTGGACGTGACTTCCTTGCCAGCTTGGGCCAGTTCGCCAGACAACTTCTGGCTATCAATGCCCAGGCGATTGCCCAAATCGGCTTCCAGCGCCGTCACCGTGCTCCGCGTCAGCGCGACGGCCACCAGCACTTGCACCAAAAGAGCGATACCAAGGGTAACGAACACAGGCCGCAACAGACGGCTTTGTAACAACGAGAGAACGGCAGACACTGGAAATCCCTCCACCACGGGTGCCACTAATTTGATAGCACCTCGAAAGAGGGAAACACAGCAAGGGTCGTGCCGCTTGCCAGGCAGAAACGACAAAGGGCTCCCGAAGGAGCCCTTTGCTTTTCACATCAACAGCTTATTACGCGAACGGGTGACGCAGAACGATGGTCTCGTTGCGGTCCGGGCCCGTCGAAATAATGTCGATCGGCGCACCGATCAGCTCTTCCACACGCTTGATGTAGGCGCGGGCGTTGGCTGGCAGCTCTTCCAGGGTCTTGGCCCCCACGGTCGATTCGGTCCAGCCTGGCACTTCTTCGTACACAGGCTGCAGGCCCACGTAGCTGTCAGCGTCAGTCGGGGCAACATCGTTGCCTTGGGCGTCTTTGTAGCCGACGCAGATGTTGATGGCTTCCAGACCGTCGAGTACGTCCAGCTTGGTCAGGCAGATGCCCGAGATGCTGTTCACATCGATAGCGCGACGCAGGATAACGGCATCGAACCAGCCGCAACGACGAGCACGGCCAGTGGTGGCGCCGAATTCGTGGCCTTGCTTGGCCAGGTGCGCGCCGACGTCGTCGAACAGCTCAGTCGGGAACGGGCCCGAACCTACACGGGTGGTGTAAGCCTTGGTGATGCCCAGGATGTAGTCCAGGAACATCGGGCCAACGCCCGAGCCGGTGGCAACGCCGCCAGCAGTAGTGTTGGAGCTGGTCACGTACGGGTAGGTACCGTGGTCGATGTCCAGCAACGAACCCTGGGCACCTTCGAACATGATGTCCTTGCCAGCGCGACGCAGGTCGTGCAGCTCGGCCGTCACGTCCAGCATCAGCGGCTTGAGCAGCTCAGCGTATTCCTTGCACTCGGCCAGGGTCTTTTCAAACTCGATGGCTGGCTCTTTGTAGTAACCGACCAGCATGAAGTTGTGGTAATCCACAAGTTCACGCAGCTTGTCTTCAAAGCGCGGCATGTTGAGCAGGTCGCCCACACGCAGGCCACGACGTGCAACCTTGTCTTCGTAGGCCGGGCCGATGCCGCGACCGGTGGTGCCGATCTTCAGCTCGCCACGCGCCTTTTCACGGGCCTGGTCCAGCGCAACGTGGAAGGACAGGATCAGCGGGCAGGACGGGCTGATACGCAGGCGCTCGCGCACCGGTACGCCTTTCTCCTCCAGCTTGGTGATCTCGCGCAGCAGAGCGTCAGGTGCAACCACCACGCCGTTGCCGATCAGGCACTGCACGCCTTCGCGCAGGACACCCGACGGGATCAGGTGCAAGACAGTTTTTTCGCCATCGATGACCAGGGTGTGGCCAGCGTTGTGGCCACCTTGGTAGCGCACTACGGCGGCAGCATGTTCGGTCAGCAGATCAACGATCTTGCCTTTGCCCTCATCACCCCATTGGGTGCCCAGGACTACGACATTCTTACCCATAACACTTGTCCTCATTCGCGCAAACTTGGTGCCGGCGATGGCCGGCAGGAAAACTCAAGAAGCCAGTGGCGATACTTGCCAAAGCCCGTTCTGCTGAATCAATTGCCGGTCGCAGTCCGCTTCACGGGCGGCGGCCAATGGCTGCCCAGGCAAGGCCTGGACTACACGCTGACCCTCACGGCGTAACTGGCAAACCTGCTGCCAGAGCGCTGCGTCCGTACTGTCGGGCATCCAGATGCCACCAGACGGCAGCTCGACCTCAGCACGCCCCAGGGTCACCAGGGTTTTCAAATCGGTGGAAAAACCAGTGGCCGGACGCGCACGACCGAAGTCGGCGCCGATATCGTCATAGCGACCACCTTGGGCGATGGCCTGGCCAACACCCGGGACGAATACCGCGAACACCACACCGGTGTGGTAGTGGTAGCCGCGCAATTCACCCAGATCAAAATACAGCGGCAGCTCCGGGAACCGCGCCGACAGGCGCTCGGCAATTGCCAGCACATCGTCCAGTGCTGCCAATACCGGTGCCGGCGCATTGGCCAGGCGCTCACGCGCAGCCACCAGCACTTCACGGCCGCCGCACAGGTCTACCAGCGCCCGCAGCATGCCAGCCAGTTCAGCAGGCACACCCTCGGTGAGAGCGATCACTTCATCGATCGCCTTGCGCTGCAGGGCATCGAACAACTGTTGCTCCACTTCACCGGACAACCCGGCAGCACGCGCCAGGCCACGGTAGATACCGACGTGGCCCAGGTCCATGTGCACGTCCGGCACATCCGCCAGTTGCAGCATGGCCAGCATCAGGCTGATCACTTCCACATCGCTGCTCGGGCTGGCGTCGCCGTACAACTCGGCGCCCAACTGGATCGGGCTACGGGAAGACGACAAGGCGCGCGGCTGGGCATGCAGTACGCTGCCGGCGTAGCACAGGCGGCTCGGGCCTTCGCGACGCAGGGTGTGCGCATCGATGCGCGCCACTTGCGGCGTGATGTCGGCACGGAACCCCATTTGCCGGCCCGATTGCGGGTCGATGACCTTGAAGGTGCGCAGATCCAGGTCCTGGCCCGCGCCGGTCAGCAGGGATTCCAGGTACTCGATATGGGGAGTCACGACAAACTCGTAACCCCAGCTCTGGAACAGATCCAACACCTGGCGACGCGCTACTTCAATGCGCGCAGCTTCTGGTGGCAGTACTTCTTCGATGCCATCTGGCAGCAGCCAGCGGTCTACCGTTGCCATTACGCCATTCCCCTTTGATCCGGGCGGCCAGCCCTCGGCCGAGCCTTGAGTGAAGCAGAAAATACCCGCCCCTTGCATAAACCACGCGCAAGAGCGACGTGACGAACGGCCTGCAAACGGCCTCGTCGGGCACTTTCCTCGAAAAACCTGTCACGCCTGCCGAATCAAACATGCAGACGCAAAAAAGCCGGGAATTTCCCGGCTGCCGCATCATACACCCGTTTTCTGAAAGGATCACCCCGCCAGGCATTTTAGCCGCCCGACGGAGTGCGCCTTACAGAATCACGGGCTGGTTACTTGGACTTTTCCAGGTAGCGGAAGAAGTCGCTGCTTGGGTCCAACACCAGTACGTCGGTTTTGTTCGCGAAGCTTTCACGGTAAGCGCGCAGGCTACGGTAGAACGCGTAGAACTCCTGGTCCTGGCCGTAGGCCTTGGCGTAGATCGCCGCGGCTTGAGCATCGCCGTCACCACGAGCCTCTTCAGACTCACGATAGGCTTCTGCCAGCAGTACACGACGCTGACGGTCGGCATCGGCACGGATACCTTCAGCCAACTCGTTACCCTTGGCGCGGTGCTCACGCGCTTCACGCTCACGCTCGGTGCTCATACGCTCGAACACGCTGCGGTTCACTTCCTTGGGCAGGTCAATGGCCTTGACGCGAACGTCGACCACTTCAATACCCAGCTCTTTTTCCGCCATGGTGTTCAGCGAACGGGTGATGTCAGCCATCAGCGCATCACGTTCACCGGATACCACCTCGTGCAGGGTGCGCTTACCAAACTGGTCACGCAGGCCCGATTCCAGACGACGGGACAAACGCTCGTCGGCAATCTGCTTGAGGCCGGAAGTCGCAGTGTAGAAGCGCTCGGCATCCTTGACGCGCCACTTGGCGTAGGCGTCAACCATCACGGCTTTCTTTTCCAGGGTCAGGAAGCGCTGTGTCGGTGCATCCAGGGTCATCAGGCGGGCGTCGAACTTGCGCACCTGGTTGACGTAGGGGACTTTCACATGCAGGCCCGGCTGGACATCCGCCTGGACCACGCGACCGAATTGCAGCAGCACCGCACGCTCGGTCTGAGCGACGATGTAGAAGCAGTTCCAGGCAGCGATGACCACGACGACGCCCACAATCAGGGCGGTCAGCGATTTATTGCTCATCAACGGCTCTCCCTGGTACGTGTTTGCTGTTGCAGCAAGTCAGCGGCCGCACGGGCGCTCGCTTCGTTGGCAGCGGCATTCGAACCGGTGGACGGTGCACTGGCGCCGCTACGACCACCTTCGATCATCTTGTCCAGCGGCAGGTACAGCAGGTTGTTCTGCCCACCTTTGCTGCCGGTCACGAGAACCTTGCTGGTGTTGCTGAAGACTTCCTGCATGGTGTCCAGATACAGACGCTCGCGGGTCACTTCAGGAGCCTTGCGGTACTCGGCGACCAGCTTGGTGAAACGATCTGCCTCACCCTTGGCGCGGGAGACCACTTCATCGCGGTAACCGTTGGCATCTTCAAGGATGCGCTGGGCCTGACCACGGGCTTCCGGCACAACGCCGTTGGCATAGGTTTCAGCCTGGTTGCGCGAACGCTGCTCGTCTTCACGTGCACGGATCACGTCGTCAAAGGCTTCCTGCACTTCACGCGGTGCCGCTGCGCTCTGTACGTTCACCTGGGTAACGGTGATACCGGTGCGGTAAGTGTCGAGGAAGCGTTGCAGACGCTCCTTGATTTCGCTGGCCATCAACTCACGACCTTCGGTGAGCACCTGGTCCATGGCGGTGGAACCCACCACGTGGCGCAGGGCACTTTCGGTTGCGTGTTGCAGGCTGATTTCCGGCTGATCAACGTTCAGCACGAAGTCTTGCAGGTTGCTGATCTTGTACTGCACGGTCAGCGGCACTTCGACGATGTTCTCGTCTTCGGTCAGCATCTGGCCCTGCTTGGTGTACGCACGCTCACGCGTCACGTTCTCCATGTACTTCTTGTCGATCGGCGGGAAATAGATGTTCAGGCCTGGCCCGACAGTCTCGTAGTACTTGCCGAAGCGCAGCACCACGGCTTGCTCCTGCTCGTCCACCACGTAGACCGCGCTGTACAGCCATACGGCCGCGAGCACGACAAGACCCAGGCCCAGCAGGCCATAGCCACCGCCCTTGCTTGTGCGACCGCCGTCGTCACCACCACGTTTTTTTCCACCACCGAACAACCCATTCAGGCTTTCCTGCAGCTTTCGGAAGGCCTCGTCGAGATCCGGTGGCCCCTTGCGGTCGCCATTATTGCGGCGCTTACCACCCCAAGGATCCTGATTATTCGAGTTGCCACCCGGCTCATTCCAAGCCATAGCGCTCTCCATCTGATAAAGCAAAGACGCACCCACGGCGCGCCGACCAATGCTACAGAATGCCTGCTACTGCGGCACAACCGCTTTCTCAGGCTTTTATTGCAAAGTGTGTTGTTCGATGAACTCTGCCGGTACAACACCCTCTCGGCTGACCAGCCGATTGAGTTCCGAGCGTGGCAATCGAACGGCCAGCAAGCTGACACCTTCTTCGTCGTGTTCTTCTTTCTGTACCGCGCCCAACTCGAAAAACTGTGCACGCAGTCGAGCAAAACGCTGCGGCAAGCGCAAGGTGCCGACGAACAAATCGCTGCCGAGCAATTCGGCAATGGCTTGTTCCAGCAACTCCAAGCCACTGCCATCTCGCGCCGACAACCAGACCCGCTGGGGCTTGCCGTTCTCGTCGCGCTGGATCTGTGGCTCAACGCCTTCAAGCAAATCGAGTTTGTTATAGACCTCGAGGATCGGCAAGTCCTGGGCACCAATCTCGCCCAGCACCACCATGACCTGTTCAATCTGCAACATACGATCCGGTTCGGCCGCATCGATCACGTGCAACAGCAGGTCGGAATTGCTCGACTCTTCGAGCGTAGACCGAAATGCCTCGACGAGCTTGTGGGGCAGGTGACGAATGAAACCCACAGTATCGGCCAGCACAATCGGCCCCAGGTCGTCGATGTCCAGACGCCGCAGGGTCGGGTCGAGGGTGGCGAACAGTTGGTCGGCCGCGTACACATCCGACTTGGTCACGTTATTGAACAACGTGGACTTGCCGGCGTTGGTGTACCCCACCAGGGACACGGTCGGGATATCCGCACGGGAACGGCCACGTCGCGACTGTTCACGCTGGCTGCGCACTTTTTCCAGGCGGCCCTTGATCTGACGCAGGCGAACCCGTAGCAGACGCCGGTCGGTTTCCAACTGGGTTTCACCCGGGCCACGCATGCCGATACCGCCACCCTGACGCTCAAGGTGAGTCCAGCCGCGAACCAGGCGGGTGCTCATGTGGTCAAGCTGGGCCAGTTCAACCTGGAGCTTGCCTTCATGGGTGCGGGCGCGCTGGGCGAAAATATCGAGAATCAGACCGGTACGGTCGATCACGCGACACTCGAAAACACGTTCGAGGTTACGTTCCTGACTGGGCGTGAGGGTGTGATTGAAGATCACCAGATCGGCTTCTTCGGCATGAACCAGGTCGCGCAGTTCCTCGACCTTGCCGCTGCCAATCAGGTATTTGGCGGTTGGCCGATGACGCGGTACGTTAAAAAACGCAACGGTCTCGGCGCCGGCCGAATTTGCCAACTCCTGAAACTCCTGCGGATCTTCGCGCGCCTCAGGGTCCTGTCCATCCAAGTGAACGAGGATTACTCGCTCACCACCACCGTGGCGCTCAAAGAACAAAGGAGACTCCTATCAGGCGTTACCTGGCTCAGCGTCACCCTGTTCGTCACCTGCTGCGCTAGGCAGACGGATTGGACGAACTGGAACGACTGTCGAGATAGCGTGCTTGTAAACCATCTGGCTGACGGTGTTTTTCAGCAGGATAACGAATTGGTCGAACGACTCGATCGTACCTTGCAGCTTGATGCCGTTGACCAGATAGATGGAAACCCCAACTTTCTCTTTACGTAAAGTATTCAAGTAAGGGTCTTGTAGCGAATGCCCTTTTGACATGTGCCGCACTCCTTTAAGGATCAATAATAAAAAATCGGAAAATAGATAGCTTATGGCCGTCACACCCCCAAGGATAGACGGCAATTGCAAGGACTCAGCTCAATATGGAGACCGTTCCCAAGTATTTCAAGGCGCGTGACAGATTGTCGCTGTCCAGGCTGTCCAACCAGTGCAAATCGCTCCAGCTGCGCAGCCAGGTGAACTGGCGCTTCGCCAATTGGCGCGTGGCAATGATGCCGCGCTCCTGCATTTCGGCGGACGTCAGCTTGCCATCCAGATGATCCCAGACTTGGCGGTAGCCTACAGCACGTATCGAAGGCAGCCCTGCATGCAGGTCGCCTCTTGAACGCAATGCTACGACCTCGTCCACAAACCCCTGTTCCAACATTATTGTGAATCTTTGTGCAATTCGTTCATGCAACACCTGGCGGCTTGCCGGAGCGATGGCCAGATTCGCCACAGTATAGGGCAATTGTGACTGTCCAGATGCGCCTGCATCAGTACTTTGCGCAGTTTGTTTCAGGCGATGTTCAGTCATGGTCTGACCACTGACACGCCATACTTCCAGGGCGCGTGTGAGCCGCTGGGGGTCATTGGGGTGAATACGTGCCGCAGAAACCGGGTCTACCGCCGCCAACTGGTCGTGAAGGGCCTGCCAGCCAAGGCGCGCAGCCTCATCTTCAAGTTCGGCGCGCACCTGGGCATCGGCAGGCGGCATATCGGCCAAGCCTTCCTGCAACGCCTTGTAATAGAGCATGGTGCCGCCCACCAGCAGCGGGATATTGCCGCGCGCGGTGATCTCGGCCATGGCCGCCAGGGCGTCGGTGCGAAAGTCCGCCGCCGAATAGCTCTGCGCGGGGTCGATGATGTCGATCAACTTGTGCGGATATTGGGCCAACAGCGCCTTCGACGGCTTGGCCGTACCGATATCCATGTCCCGGTAAACCAGGGCAGAGTCGACGCTGATCAACTCACAGGGCAGCACCTTGGTCAGCTCGATGGCCAGGTCGGTCTTGCCGGCGGCCGTGGGGCCCATCAGGAAAATGGCGGGGGGCAAGGCACTCATCAGCGGCCGCGCAAGAACAGTTTGTCCAGATCATCCAGGCCCATCTGGGTCCAGGTCGGTCGGCCATGGTTGCATTGGCCGCTGCGCTCGGTGTTTTCCATGTCGCGCAGCAGGCCGTTCATTTCCGGCAGGGCCAGGCGGCGGTTGGCGCGGATGGCGCCGTGGCAGGCCATGGTGCCGAGCAATTCGTTGATATGCGCCTGGATACGGTCGCTGGTGCCGTACTCCATCAGGTCTGCCAACACGTCGGCCACCAGGCGGTTGGCCTCGGCCTGCTTGAGCAGCGCGGGAATCTGGCGGATCGCCAGGGTTTCCGGGCCCAGGCGTTGCAGCTCGAAGCCCAGCCTCTGGAACACACCGTGATGTTCTTCTGCGCAGTCGGCTTCACGCTGGCTCACCGCCAGGGATTCGGGCACCAGCAGCGGCTGGCCGCTGAGGCCTTCGCTGGCCATGGCGATCTTCAGGCGCTCGTACATGATCCGCTCATGGGCAGCGTGCATGTCCACCAGCACCAGGCCATGGGCGTTTTCGGCGAGGATATAAATGCCTTTGAGCTGCGCCAGGGCATAACCCAGCGGCGGAATATCACCGCCGCCTTCGGGCAACGCCACAGCAGCACCCGACTCGGCACCCGGCAGCGGCGCGAAAAACTCACGGTACGCCGCCTGGGCCTCGGCCACCGGCACCGTCGATTGCGGGCGCGGTGTGTATTGATACTGATAACCCGCACCGGCACCCGAATTCGGCGCCGTGTAGGCTGGCTGCGCCTGCGGCGATTGCAGCAGGTTGGCCGCCAGGCTCATTTCACCTTGCGGCCCGAACTCACCGGCCTCGGGACCGCTCGGGCGCACCACCGCGGTGACGATCGGCGCCGACAATTGATCATCCGGGCGCACATCACCCAGGGCACGGTGCAGCGTGCCATACAGGAAGTCATGCACCATGCGCCCGTCACGGAAGCGCACCTCATGCTTGGTCGGGTGCACATTGACGTCGACCACCGAAGGGTCAACCTCAAAGAACAGCACAAAGGTCGGGTGTCGCCCGTTGAACAGCACATCGCGATAAGCCTGGCGCACCGCGTGGGCCACCAGCTTGTCGCGGACCGCCCGGCCGTTCACAAAGAAATACTGCAAGTCGGCCTGGCTGCGGGAGAACGTCGGCAACCCGACCCAGCCCCACAACCTCAAGCCATTGCGCTCGATCTCAATCGGCAGCGCCTGTTCCAGGAACCCGCTGCCACACACCGCTGCCACCCGCCGAGCACGCGCGGCGTCGTCGTTGGCTTCGTGCAGGCTGAGGATGGTCTTGCCATTGTGGCGCAGGTGAAACGCCACATCGAAACGCGCCAAGGCCAGGCGCTTGATGACTTCTTGCAGGTGATCGAATTCGGTTTTCTCGGCCTTGAGGAACTTGCGCCGCGCCGGGGTATTGAAGAACAGGTCGCGCACTTCCACCGAGGTGCCCACCGGATGCGCCGCCGGCTGGACCCGAGGCGCCATGTCGCGGCCTTCGGTTTCCACCTGCCAGGCCTGCTCGGCGCTGCGGGTGCGGGAGGTCAGGGTCAGACGGGCCACGGAGCTGATGGAGGCCAGGGCCTCGCCTCGAAAGCCCAGGCTCATGACCCGCTCCAGGTCTTCCAGGTCGCGGATCTTGCTGGTGGCGTGACGGGCCAGGGCCAGGGGCAGGTCATCCGAAGAGATGCCGCTGCCATCGTCACGTACCCGCAGCAGCTTGACGCCGCCCTGCTCCACATCGACATCAATGCGTTTGGCACCGGAGTCGATGCTGTTTTCCAGCAACTCCTTGATGACCGACGCCGGGCGTTCAACCACCTCACCCGCGGCGATCTGGTTGGCAAGGCGCGGGCTGAGCAATTCAATGCGCGAGCCGCTGTTCAAGGTGGATTCGCTCATCACTGCGCCGCCAATGAAGTGCCGGGGATGGTCAACACCTGGCCGATCTTCAACTCGTCGGTTTTCAGGTTATTGGCGCTGCGCAAGGCTGCAGGCGTGACCTGGAAACGGACCGCCAGCATGGCCACGGTATCACCGGGTTGCACACGATGGTCACGCGGGCCCTGGGCGATTTTGCCGGAGTCGCGCAACCAGGCGATATAGGTGCCCGGCGGCGGGTTTTGCTGGAAGAACTGCCGCACACCGGCGCTGATCGAGCGCGCCAGCGCTTGCTGGTGGCTGGCGCTGGCCAGTTTCGACGCTTCGTTGGCGTTGGAGATAAACCCGGTTTCCACCAGGATCGACGGGATGTCCGGCGACTTCAACACCATGAACCCGGCTTGTTCCACACGCTGTTTATGCAGCGACGTCACGCGACCGATATTGCTCAGCACTTTCTGCCCGACGTTAAGACTGGAAGTCAGCGAGGCCGTCATCGACAGGTCGAGCAGCACCCCGGCAAGCATCTTGTCCTTGTCATCAAGGGAAACGTTGCCGGCCCCGCCGATCAAGTCTGAACGGTTTTCACTGTCGGCCAGCCAGCGCGCAGTCTCGGAGGTGGCGCCGCGATCCGACAGGGCAAATACCGAGGCGCCAAAGGCAGCGGTTGAAGGCGCGGCGTCGGCGTGAATGGACACAAACAGATCCGCGCCCTTCTTACGGGCAATTTCAGTACGGCCACGCAGCGGAATGAAGTAGTCACCGGTACGGGTCAGCTCGGCGCGGTAGCCTTTCATGCCATTGACCTGGCGTTGCAGCTCACGAGCGATGGCCAGTACCACGTCCTTCTCGTGCTGGCCGCGTGAGCCGGAAGCCCCCGGGTCTTCGCCACCGTGGCCGGCGTCGATCACCACGATAATGTCGCGCTTGCCTGCCGGTGCAGGCGGCGGCGGTGGCAGCTTGACTTGGGGTTGCGAAGGGTTGACCGGCACCGCAGGCACCGTCGCCACGCTTGGCGTTGGCGCAGGCGGCGGTGCGGCGTCGGCGGGGTTGTCGAACAGGTCGACCACCAGGCGGTTGCCGTACTGGGCGTTGGGGGCCAGGGAGAAGCTTTTGGGGGTCACGGCCTTTTTCAGGTCAATGACCACACGCAGGTCGGTCGGCGTACGCTGGGCAGAGCGCATGGCGGTGATGGGCGTGTTGGCGGTGGAGACTTTCAGCGGCGCGGCCAGGCTGGCACCGTTGATATCGATCACCAGGCGATCAGGCGCCGTCAAGGTAAAGACGCTGTGCTGGACCGGGCCAGACAGGTCGAACACCAGTCGCGTGTTATCCGGCGCTCGCCACAGGCGAACACTTTTCACCTGTGAAGCAGCCAGAGCATTGACAGTCATTGCCGCAAGCAACACCCCCACGACAGCAACCAACGCGCGAAAGCGCATACCTAACCCCACCAATTATTTGAATTCCAATGCCAGAGCAGCACACCACGACTCAGCGCGTGGGCTCTGGGGCAACAACTTCAGCTGACGTCCGTGCTCATGCGGCGTAATGGTAATGGTCAGGTCCGGCTTTGGCAAAAAGCCTGTGCCTTTATTTGGCCACTCGATCAGGCACAGCGCATCATCGTCGAAGTAATCACGGATGCCCATGAACTCCAACTCTTCCGGATCGACCAGGCGATAGAGGTCGAAGTGGAAAGCACGCACGTCGCCGATCTCGTAGGGCTCGACCAACGTGAAGGTCGGGCTTTTTACCGCGCCGGTATGGCCAAGGCCGCGAATAATCCCTCGGGACAGTGTGGTTTTGCCTGCGCCCAGGTCACCCTCGAGAAAGATCAACCCGGCCCCTTGCGTGACCTGTGAAATACGCTGGCCCAACGCGACCATGGCCTCTTCATCTGCCAGGAAAAGAATTACTTCAGGCACGGCGACTGCTCCTCCAGCAATTGACGAATGGCGGGGATCAGGTCGCTGGCAGCCAAGCCGCGACCAAAACTACCCTGGCGGTCTCCGGCGGTCGCGTGCAACCACACGGCCAGGCAGCTCGCTTCGTACGCGGGCATCCCCTGAGCCAATAGTGCCCCGACCAGACCGGCCAAGACATCACCGAGCCCCGCCGTCGCCATCGCCGGATGGCCTTGATCACAACGGGCAAGCCGTCCATCCGGACTTGCAATCAAACTGCCAGCACCCTTGAGGATAGCCACTGCATTGAATTTCTGACTCAACGCGCGCGCCACCTTAAGGCGATCTGCCTGAACCTCGGCTGTCGATAGCCCCAACAAACGCGCAGCTTCGCCCGGATGAGGGGTAATCACACAGTTGGCCGGCAGCTCGACGCTGCCAGTGGCCAGTTGATTGAGCGCGTCGGCATCCCACACCTGCGGCACGCTGGCATTGGCCGCGACCGACAACAGGCTCTTGCCCCAGGCGTCATCGCCCAGGCCTGGGCCAATGACGATCACCGAGATTTTTTCCAGCAGGCCCATCAACTGGTTGGCCGAGCTCACGCCGACGGCCATGACCTCCGGCAGCCGAGCCAGAGCGGCCGGCACGTGTTCCGGCCGCGTCGCCAGCGAGACCATGCCGGCGCCGCTGCGCAGGGCACTTTCGCTGCTCAGCAACGCTGCGCCGCCAAAGCCACGGTCACCACCGATGACCAACAGGTGGCCGAACTGGCCCTTATGGGCGTCCGGGGAACGCGCAGCCAGTTGCGGCAAATGGCCGGGCAACAACAGCTGAACGTCGGTAATTGGGTGTTTTGTCTGAGGCATGCGTCTTCAAGCTCCGATGTCTGGCAGAATTATACGCATCTAACCTGTGGTTTCCCCTGTCTCATGCCTGCTATTACCTCCGATCTGCCCGCCCTCGCCCAATCGATCAAAGACTGGGGTCGCGAGCTGGGCTTTCAACAAGTGGGCATCAGCGGCCTCGACCTGGCTGAGCATGAACAGCACCTGCAACGCTGGCTCGACGCGGGTTACCACGGCGAGATGGAATACATGGGCGCCCACGGCAGCAAACGCTCCCACCCCGAAGAGCTGGTGCCCGGCACCCTGCGCGTGGTTTCACTGCGCATGGACTACCTACCTGGCGACACCCAGATGGCGCAATTGCTGGCCCAACCAGAAAAAGCCTACATCTCGCGCTACGCCCTGGGCCGCGATTACCACAAGCTGATCCGCAAGCGCGTGCAGCAACTGGCCGACCGCATCCAGGCGCAGATCGGGCCGTTCGGCTTTCGCGCCTTCGTCGACAGCGCGCCCGTCCTGGAAAAAGCCATTGCCGAGCAAGCGGGCCTGGGCTGGATCGGTAAAAACACCCTGGTTCTCAACCGCAAGGCCGGCAGTTATTTCTTCCTGAGCGAACTGTTTGTCGATCTACCGTTGCCGGTAGACCCACCCCACACCACCGAGCACTGCGGCCGCTGCACGGCGTGTCTGGACATCTGCCCCACCAACGCCTTCGTCGGCCCTTACGTGCTGGACGCGCGACGCTGCATTTCGTACCTGACCATCGAACTCAAGAGCGCTATCCCCGAAGACCTGCGCCCACTGATTGGTAACCGGGTATTTGGCTGCGATGACTGTCAGATCGTTTGCCCGTGGAATCGTTTCGCTCGACCTACCGCCGAAAGCGATTTCAAGCCACGGCACAATCTGGATAACGCAGAACTGGCCGAATTGTTTATGTGGGACGAGGATAAATTCCTCAGCAGCACCGAGGGCTCGCCCCTGCGTCGCGCCGGTTACGAGCGCTGGTTACGCAACCTGGCGGTGGGCCTGGGTAATGCGCCCTCCAGCATTCCAGTGCTGGAAGCCTTGAAGGCGCGGCGGGACTACCCGTCGGAGTTGGTACGCGAACACGTGGAATGGGCGCTGGAGCAACACGCTGCGCGCTAGTGCACATCGTCGTTGTAGACGAACTTGGGCATTTCCCAGTGAAAACGGATCGCCAGCAGGCGCAACAGGAAACCACTGAACAGCGTCAGCAGAATCGCTTGCTCGCTGGGCAGCTCCAGGTACAGGCACAGCAGGTAGAACCACGCTGCCAGGAAAGACACGCTGGCATACAACTCGCGGCGGAAGATCAGCGGGATGTCGTTACAGAAGATATCCCGCAGGATGCCGCCGAATACCCCGGTGATGACCCCGCTGACCGACGCCACCAACATACCGTGGCCCATTTCCAGGGCGGTCATGCAGCCGATCAGGGTGAACGCCACCAACCCCACTGCATCCAGCGCCAGGAACAGCGAGCGCAGGTGGCGCATCAAGGGCGCGATAAAGATCGTCACCAATGCTGCAACAGAGGTCAGCACCAAGTATTCCGGGTGTTTGACCCAGGTCAGCGGGTAGTGGCCGAGCAACACATCGCGCACCGAACCGCCGCCCAGGGCTGTCACGCAAGCGATCAGCACCACGCCAAACCAGTCCATGCCACGCCGACCCGCGGACAGGGCGCCAGTCATGGCTTCGGCGGTGATGGCGACGAGGTAGAGCATCAGCAACATGATTGCGATCCTGACAGAGAGGCCGGCAGTCTAATCATTTGCCGAGGGCACCAAAAGGGGGCGCTTGGCGATAAACCGCGTCGCCTGTATCGCAGGCAAGCCAGCTCCCACACTTTGAATTTGCGAATGCAGTCAAATGTGGGAGCTGGCTTGCCTGCGATAGCGCACTCACTGGCGCCGCAGAATCAAGCCTTGATGAAATGCTTGCGATAATGCTGCAACTCGGCAATCGACTCACGAATATCGTCCAGCGCCAGGTGCGTGCTGCCTTTATGGAAGCTGTCTTTGACTTCCGGCGCCCAACGCGCAGCCAGTTCCTTCAAGGTCGACACGTCCAGGTTGCGGTAGTGGAAGTAACTTTCCAGCCCCTTCATGTGCGTATAAAGGAAGCGACGATCCTGGCAGATGCTATTGCCGCAGATTGGCGACTTGCCCTTGGGCACCCATTTTTCCAGGAAGGCGATAGTTTCGGCCTCGGCTTCGGCCATGCTGATGCGGCTGTCGCGCACGCGCTGGGTCAGCCCGGAGTTACCGTGGGTGCGGGTGTTCCACTCGTCCATGGTGGCGAGTACGGCGTCGCTGTGGTGGATGGCGATCACCGGGCCTTCGGCCAAGGTGTTGAGGTTGCTGTCGGTGACAATGGTCGCCATCTCGATGATGACGTCGGTGTCGGGGTTCAGACCGGTCATTTCCAGATCGATCCAAATCAGGTTCTGTGGGTTTTGCATGGCTTGATTCTCTTGGCACCTTGGCGTAGCCGGGCAGTTTAGCAGGCGGGGGCGTGCTAGACTCGCGACCGTTTTACCCAACTTTTGCATTATCGACACGGAACACCAATGGCCAAACGCCAGCTCAACCGTCGCCAAAACTGGCGCATCGAAAAGATTCAAGGTGAACGCGCCGCCCGCGCCGCCAAACGTGAATCCTCCGCCGTGGAAGCGCTCGAGGGCGGCGACCTGGGCCCCGAACAAACGGGCCTGGTGATCGCGCACTTTGGTGTGCAGGTCGAAGTCGAGGCGCTCGAAGGCGAACTCGCAGGCCAGGTGTTCCGTTGCCACTTGCGCGCCAACCTGCCCGCGCTGGTCACCGGCGACAAGGTGGTGTGGCGTGCCGGCAACCAAGGCATCGGCGTCATCGTCGCCCAGTTGCCACGCAGCACCGAACTGCGCCGCCCCGACAGCCGTGGGCAGCTCAAGCCGGTGGCGGCCAACGTCGACATGATCGTGATCGTGTTCGCGCCACTGCCCGAGCCCCATGCCAACCTGATCGACCGTTACCTGGTCGCGGCTGAGCATGCTGGCATCCGCCCGTTGCTGCTGCTGAACAAATTCGACCTGATCGACGAGCAGAACGCCCCGGCGCTCAACGCATTGCTGGCGGTCTACCGCACCCTGGGCTACCCGGTGCTGGAAGTGTCGGCTCACCACGGCAACGGCATGGAACAGCTGCAACAGCAGTTGGACGGGCGGATCAGCGTGTTCGTCGGCCAGTCTGGCGTGGGCAAGTCGTCGCTGGTCAACAGCCTGTTGCCGGAAGTCGAAACCCGCGTGGGCCCGCTGTCGGAGCTGTCCGGCCAAGGCACCCACACCACCACCACCGCACGGCTGTTCCACTTCCCGGGCGGCGGCGAGTTGATCGACTCGCCGGGTATCCGTGAATTTGGCTTGGGCCACGTCAGCCGTAGCGATGTGGAAGCCGGCTTTATTGAGTTCAACGACCTGATCGGCACCTGCCGCTTCCGCGACTGCAAACACGACCGCGAGCCGGGCTGTGCGCTGCTCAAGGCACTGGAAGATGGGCGCGTGCAGCAGCAGCGGATGAACAGCTATCGGTCGATTATTGCGAGCTTGCCCGAGAGCAGCTACTAAGCAGCCCCCACCTCTGTAGGAGCGAGCTTGCTCGCGAAGACCTCAAGCGCAACGCGGGCATCCTGGATACACGCGTTATCGTTGACGTTTTTCGCGAGCAAGCTCGCTCCTACAATGCAGCATCGGTATCGGTGGCCGTTACCGCAGGAATGGATATGTACATCGGCAAATCGCCATCGCAGGCAAGCCAGCTCCCACATTTGGATTGAGGGCGTCAGGTAGATAGGCGCCGGCTGTCAGGCCGTCACGGGAGCAAGCTCCCTCGCCACAGGCCCAGCGTCGCCCCAAAATTGTGTAGATATCTATGACAGCGCAGATACAACAAGGCCGCGATTATCGCGGCCTCGTTGTATCTGGAACTTACGGCTTCGGCGCAGGCGTCGTAGGATCCTTGACGCCCCCATCATCAAACAGGTTCAGCTTCTGGCGCAGCTCATGGGCTGGCAGCGGTTCCTGCTCCGGCGGTAGCGCGTTGGGGTCGGCCGGCACTTCGCCTGGCGCACCGTCGCCCTGGGTCGGTGCCGGTGGCGGGGGTTGATCGCCTTCAATCGCACGCTGGGCTTTTTTGGTCAGCACCACGATGTCGATACGGCGGTTGACCGGGTTGAACGGGTCTTTGGGATCAAACAGTTGCGAGGAGGCAAAACCCACTACCCGCGCCACTTGCGGGTCCGGGTAGCTGCCGGCCACCAGCGCACGCCGGGCAGCATTGGCGCGGTTGGCCGAGAGTTCCCAGTTGCCGAAATCACCCTGGCCCGCGTAGGGCTTGGCGTCGGTATGCCCGCTGATGCTGATCTTGTTCGGCACCGCCTTGATGGTGTCAGCCATGGCCAGCAGGATGTCTTCAAAGTACGGCTTCAACCGCGCACTGCCAGAGTCGAACATCGGCCGGTTGGCCGCATCGGTAATCTGGATGCGCAGCCCCTCGGGGGTGATCTCGAAGGAAATCTGGTCCTTGAACTTCAGCAACTGTGGGTTTTCTTCAACCTTGTTCTGCAATTCCTGCAGCAACAGTTCCAGTCGCTCCTGTTCGACCTGCTCGGCCATGGATTCGACAGTGTCGCGCTCAATCGGGATTTTTTCCTGAGGCGATTCAGTTTGCACTTCCGGGTTGATGGTGCGCTCGGGCGCCAGTTCCGGCGAGCCGCCCAGGTCAATGACAAACGGCGTACCGCTTTCCGAAAAGCCAATCGGGTCCTTGAAGTAGCCGGCGATGGCGATTTTCTGTTCTGGCGTAGCGGTGGACATCAGCCACAACACCAGGAAGAACGCCATCATCGCCGTGGCAAAGTCGGCGAAGGCGATTTTCCAGGCGCCGCCATGGTGCCCCGCAGCGAAGCGCTTGACGCGCTTGATGATGATCGGCTGGTTGTTTTCCATGGCTTAGCGACCGCGAACCGCTTGTTCCAGCTCGGAGAAACTTGGGCGGTGTTTGGGGTACAACACCTTGCGCCCGAACTCCACGGCCAGCGACGGCGGCATGCCCGACGCCGATGCCACCAGGCACGCCTTGATCGCTTCGTAGAGGTTGATCTCTTCCTTGGCATCGTGGGCCAGGGAGGTGGCGAGCGGGCCGAAGAAACCATAGGCGGCGAGAATACCGAAGAAGGTGCCCACCAGCGCCGCACCTACGTGCATGCCGATGGCCGCCTGATCGCCCTCGCCCAGGGACGCCATGGTCACCACGATCCCCAGTACCGCCGCGACAATACCAAAACCGGGCATGCCGTCGGCAATGCCGGTCACGGCGTGGGAAGGATGCTCCAGCTCTTCCTTGAGGCTGAACAACTCCATGTCGAACAGGCCTTCCAGCTCGTGAGGCGCCATGTTGCCGGAGGACATGATGCGCAGGTAATCACAGATATACGCGGTCATGCGCTCGTCTTTGAGCACGGCCGGGTACTTGGCAAAAATCGGGCTGGCCGCGGCGTCTTCGATATCGCCTTCGATCGCCATCATGCCTTCGCGGCGGCTTTTGTTGAGGATCTCGTAGATCAGCCCCAGCACTTCCAGATAAAACGTGTGGGAGAAGCGCGAACTGAACATGCCCAGGGACTTCTTGACCACGTGCATGGTCATATAGCCTGGGTTGGCCTGCAAAAATGCGCCGAACGCGGCACCGCCGATAATCAGCACTTCGAAAGGCTGGATCAGTGCTGCGATTTTACCGTGGGAGAGGACGTACCCTCCGAGCACACTTGCGATGACGACAATGATGCCGATAATTTTAGCCATAGGAGAGGGGTACTTGCGCCGTCGGGTTCATGGACATATGGGGTGCAGCAGAAAACTCTTGTTCTACTTATCGGCAAAACTGCGCCAGACTATAGCCCGTTAAGGCGAAAAGCCAATTCGGCCCGTTCCGGGCGTGTTGAACGCAAGTGATGATCGCGCCCCAATCATGGCAATTGAAACGACAGTCCCAACAAACCGCCCCACTACCCTCGCCGCTTGGATCAAGTGCCTGGACGACGTGCTGCTGCCCGTGCCCCAGGCCAGCCATGAACGCGTGTGCAAAGCTATTCGCGATAGCCGCAGTTCATTGCGAGATATTGCTGAGTTGATGCAAAACAGTCCGGCCCTGGTGCTGAGTGTGATGCGCGAAGCCAACAGCCAAGCCCACGGCAGCCTGGCCGAACCTGCGGAAAACCTTGAAGTCGCACTTAACCGTCTTGGCCTCAAACGTGCCGAAGAGCTGTTGGCGCGCCTGCCTTCGGTACCCGCCCAGGAAATCCCCGTGGCCTTGCGTCAGCTGTTGCTGATCAGCCAGCACGCATCCCAGCAAGCTAACGGTTTGTTCGGCAGTCGCCTGGCGCGGTTGTGGCAGGACATCCACTGGGGCAGCCTGCTGTTTTTGTCGCCACTGTGGCCGATGGCCGTCGCCTACCCCAAGCTTTTGGAAGAGTGGGAGTTGCGGGTGATCCATAAAGGCCAATCGGCACGCCAGGTCGAGCAACAGCTATTCGGCGTGCGCTTGCTCGACCTGTGCCTGGGCCTGACCGAAGCCTGGCACCTGCCGATCTGGGTTTCACAGGGCTACAAGTTGCTGTTGGCCGAGCAACGCCTGCTGGTCAAGGCGCTGCACATTGCCCGTCAAGACGATGCCCTGCGTCACCAGCAATTGCTCGATGCCGAGCCCAACCTGCGACGCTGGCTGAACCAGCCGGCCAATACCGTGTTGCTGGCCAACGGCCTGGCGATGTCGGCCCAGGAATCCTGGACCTGCCCGCACACAGAGCGCTGGCAATACCTGACGGCGCTGTACCTGCAAACGCCATTGAGCGATGTGCAACAGCAAGCCCACCAGCAAGCGGTGACCAGCGCTCGCACCACCTTGATGCCCGACCTCTGGCACCCGGCGCTGTCGCTGATCTGGCCGTGGCATGTGCACAAAGTCCATCGCGGCTTGCTGCCTGCACCACCGCCCACGGCCGAAGCCTTGGCCGCGTGGCGCACGCGCTGCACCGAGTTGCTGGTGGAGCCGAGCCGCTTTGCCAACGCCATGCACCTGACCACTTGCGCCAAGGAAGCCCTGGTCGCCAGTGGCATGCAGCGGGTACTGATATTCATGGCAGATCGCGCCTTGAGCACCTTGCGTGTACACCAGGCCGACGGCCTGCCCAAGGACGCGGCTCACCTGAGCCTGGATGTGGTGAACAGCACACTGCTGCAACGCCTGCTGGAAAAGTCCGCCCAGGTACGCCTGAACCCCGACAACCATGCGCAGTTTTCCGCATTGCTGCCACCGATCCTGCGTCGTCTGTTTATTGGCGAGCATCTGCTACTGCGCTCACTGAGCTGCAACGGCCGTGTGGTCATGCTGATCGTGGCGGACCAGGGCGGCGGGCCGCTCTCGGAAACCACCGTGCAAGCGTTCGGCAAAACCGCCCAATGCATCGAGAAAGCCCTGCACAGCTTTACCAACCGCAGCGCCTGATGCTTGCGCTACAATCACCGGCCTTTATCGCCAACATTTGTGCCCAGGAGACCTCACATGCCTGACTTCTCTGGCTTGCCGCTGGTGATCGAATCCGCCGACCTGTTGGGTCGCCTCGATTCCAAGCACTTGATACTGGTAGACCTCACCAGTGTCGCCCGCTACGCCGAAGGGCATATCCCCGGCGCGCATTTCGTTGACCCCAAGCGCACCCAACTGGGACAGCCACCGGCACCCGGCCTGCTACCAAGCAAGGCCGACCTGGAAAAACTGTTCGGCGAACTGGGCCACACCCCGGACGCCACCTATGTGGTCTACGACGACGAAGGCGGCGGTTGGGCCGGGCGTTTTATCTGGATGCTCGACGTGATCGGCCACCAGAAATATCACTACCTCGACGGTGGCCTGCTGGCTTGGCTGGAGGAAGGGCACCCGCTTTCCACCGATGTGCCCCCAGCAGCCGGCGGCCCGGTCAGCCTTACGCTGCACGACGGCCCTACCGCCACCCGTGAATACCTGCAAAGCCGTCTCGGCGCGGCCGACCTGGGGATCTGGGACGCTCGTGGCCCGCTGGAGTATTCCGGCGAGAAAGTGCTCGCAGCCAAGGGCGGCCACATTCCCGGCGCGGTGAACTTCGAATGGACCGCCGGCATGGACAAGGCGCGCAACCTGCGTATCCGCCGTGACATGCCGCAAATCCTCGAAGACCTCGGGCTGACCAAAGACAAAGAAATCATCACCCACTGCCAGACTCACCACCGCTCTGGCTTCACCTACCTGGTGGCCAAGGCGCTCGGTTATCCGCGAGTCAAAGGTTATGCCGGTTCCTGGGGCGAATGGGGCAACCACCCCGACACCCCCGTTGAGATTTAAGGTTTAAGGACAGTTATGAAAAAGCAGTTGTTTATCCTCAGCCAGTACTTGCTGCCGCACCACTTGCTGTCGCGCCTGGCCGGCTGTATCGCCGAGTGCCGCGTGCGCTGGTTCAAGAACGCCTTCACTGCCTGGTTCGCCAAGCGCTACCAGGTGGACATGTCCCAGGCCCTGGTGGAAGACCTGACCGCCTACGAGCACTTCAACGCCTTCTTCACCCGCGCGCTGAAAGACGGCGCCCGTCCGTTGGATCCAACCCCAGGCGCAGTGCTGAGCCCTGCCGATGGCGCGGTCAGCCAGCTAGGCCCGATCGAACATGGTCGTATCTTCCAGGCCAAGGGCCACAGCTTCAGCGTGCTGGAACTGCTCGGTGGCGATGCGGCAATGGCTGCGCCGTTCATGGGCGGGGACTTCGCGACTATTTACCTGTCGCCCAAGGACTACCACCGGGTGCACATGCCACTGGCCGGTACCCTGCGCGAGATGGTGTATGTGCCAGGGCGGATTTTCTCGGTCAACCAGACCACCGCCGAAAACGTGCCGGAGCTGTTCGCCCGTAACGAGCGCGTTGTCTGCTTGTTCGACACCGAACGCGGCCCGATGGCCGTGGTGTTGGTAGGTGCGATGATCGTTGCGTCGATTGAAACCGTGTGGGCCGGTTTGGTAACGCCGCCGAAACGCGAGCTGAAAACCTTCCGCTACGACGAAGCGGCCCGCGCGCCGATTTATCTGGAGAAAGGTGCGGAGCTGGGTCGCTTCAAACTGGGATCGACCGCCATCGTGTTGTTCGGCCCGGACCAGGTGAAGTGGGCTGAAGAACTGGCAGCGGGTACGCCGGTGCAGATGGGCCAGGGCATCGCCGCTGCTAAAGCCTGATATTGCAGTTGATCGCTCCCACGCTCCGCGTGGGAATGCAGCCCGAGGCGCTCTGCGCCCAAAGCGTGACGCAGAGCGTCACTGGAGGCGCTCCCACGCGGAGCGTGGGAACGATCAGTGACAGTGAGATCGGCTTATAGCTGACCGTCTCGGTCACGCAGGCCCAGCAGATACAACACGCCATCCAACCCCAAGGTCGAAATCGCCTGCTTGGCTGACTGCTTGACCAACGGTTTGGCGCGAAAGGCCACGCCCAACCCGGCAATCGCCAGCATCGGCAAGTCATTGGCGCCGTCGCCGACCGCAATGGTCTGCTCCAGGCGCAAGCCTTCCTTATGGGCCAATTCCTTGAGCAGGTCGGCCTTGCGCTGGGCGTCGACAATCGGCTCCACCGCGACGCCAGTCACTTTGCCATCCACCACTTCCAGCTCGTTGGCGAATACATAGTCAATGCCCAGCTTGGCCTGCAACTGCTTGGCAAAGTAAGTGAAGCCGCCGGACAGGATGGCGGTCTTGTAGCCCAGGCGCTTGAGTTCGGCGAACAGGGTTTCGGCGCCTTCAGTCAGGCGCAGCGACGCGCCGATCGAATCCAGCACGCCAACGTCCAAGCCTTTGAGCAGCGCCAGACGCTCCTTGAAGCTGGCACGAAAATCCAGCTCGCCGGCCATCGCGCGCTCGGTAATCTCCGAGACTTGCTCGCCCACACCGGCCGCCTTGGCCAGCTCGTCGATGACTTCGGCTTCGATCAAGGTGGAGTCCATGTCGAACACCGCCAAGCGGCGATTGCGACGGAACAGGGAGTCTTCCTGGAAGGCGATATCGACATTCAGTTCCTGGGCCACGCTCAGGAAATCGGCGCGTAGCGCTTGCGCGTCAGCCGGTTCACCGCGCACGGAGAACTCGATGCAGCCCTTGCCTTTGTCAGCCGGAGTGTCCAAGGGCATGCGACCCGACAGACGGTCGATATGGTCGATATTCAATCCGTATTGCGCGGTGATCGAACTGACGCGCTGCAACTGCTCAGCCGTTACCTTGCGGGTCAACAGGGTGACGATATGGCGCTTTTTACCCTGGCCTTCGACCCAGTGCTGGTAGTCAGCTTCGGACACCGGGGTGAAACGTACCTGTTGATCGAGCTTATACGCCGTAAACAGGATGTCCTTGAGTACCGAGGAGGCCTGTTCGGTGCTGGGGATCTCCACCAGGATGCCGAACGACAAGGTGTCGTGGATCACTGCCTGGCCGATGTCGAGAATGTTCACACCACCCTGGGCCAGGACGCCGGTAATGGCTGCGGTGAGACCCGGTCGGTCTTCACCCGTGATGTTGATCAGGACAATTTCGCGCAAAGCGCACCCCCAGGCTGGAAAAAAACCGCATTCTACCCACTTTCAGTGACCATCGGGCACAGCCAGCGCTTTGCCGGCCAGGGGCCTGTCGCTATACTGCGCGTCAACTTCACGGACCAAGAGCCGAGCGCAAGTGAACCGGCCCACGCCAGTAAAAACCGATAACTTCTTCCTGCTGATCTTCCGGGCACTGCGCCATCGCCGTGTACCGATTGCATTGCGCATCGCCAGCCATAACGTGATCCTGGTCGCTCTGGCCCTGGTGATCTACGCCTGCGTGATGGGTTTGCAGTTCAAGCAGGCCATGCACGAGCAAGCTGACGCCCTGGGCGCGAGCCTGACAACCCAGACTGCCACTTCGGCGACTGAGTTGCTGGTGTCCAACGACATCCTCAGCCTCAACGTATTGCTCAACAACCTGACCAAGAACCCGCTGGTGGCCCACGCCGCCATCTATAGCGTGGACAACCGGATCATGGCCGAGGCCGGGCAGCGCCCGAAAAACGGCCTGCTCGGTGAGGCCGAAGGCCTGTATCAGAGCAATATCACGTTCCAGGACGTGAAGGCCGGCCAACTGCGTATCAGCCTTGATATGCAACAGTTCCAGCAGCCGATGACCATCAGCCTGCAAAGCATGGGCATTCTGAGCGCGATCCTACTGGCCTTGGCCCTGGCCTTGAGCCTGCGCCTGGGCCGGCATATCTCCACGCCGTTGATGCAACTGCGCATCTGGCTGCGGGATATCGACGAACACACCCCGGCCACCGATCGCCAGGACGAAATCGGCGACCTCGCGCGTCAGCTCCACGCCAGCTTTGCCCCGGAGCCAAAAGCGCCTGAAGTCGAGCCCGAGCCTGAGTACGACGACACCGAGGACTACAATGACGAGCCTGAGTTTGAAGTGCGCGACCTGCGCGACCCAGGCTTCGACGAAAGCGCCCCGGTGGCCGGCCTCAAGCCTGCGCCGCGCCATGTGATCAAGGCCGAGGAAGACGAGCTGGACGACGAAGACCCGTTCGCCGACCTGCGCGACACCTCGGCAGCCGCCCCAGTCGCTGCGCCCAAACCCGTTGCGGTCAAGAACGCCGAGCCACAGCACAGTGCCGTACTCGCCGTGCAACTGGGCGCCCAGGAGCAACTGCGCCGCCTGCCCCGTGCCCGCCTGACCGAACTGCTCGAACGCTACCGCGACTGCCTCGACCAGGCCGCTTCGCTCTACCAGAGCGAACTGCACACCCTGAACGATGGCAGCACGCTGATGCTGTTCCACAGCGAAGACAGCGGCGAGGACTACCTGACCAATGCCATCTGCTGCGGCGAGCTGTTGCGCGCCCTGGGCCATGCCCTGCAGATCGAAGTGGCCGACAGCGGCATTACGCTGCAACTGCAGCTGGGTCTAACCGTGGGTGACGACCTGTTTGGCATCAGCCAGATCGACCTGCTGCTGACCGAAATCGCCCAGGATGCCCTGGCCTTGTCCCAGCACAGCCGTAACCTGCTGTTGGTGGAGCGCAAGATCAGTGAGGACACGTTGATCCGCCAACGCGCACGTATCCGCCCGATTGCCAGCCCTGAAGGGGCCAGCTGTGTGGAGCGCTTGATGGAGCCGTATCCGTCGATGCTGGAGCGGCAATTGGCGCGGATGCATGAGACCCGCAACAAGGGTCGACTCCAAGACTAATGCATTGATGATCACAAGCCCGCAGAGAACGAACACCTGCGGGCTTTTTAGTACTATTTGATTTTCTTGCTATCCACGACATTAATGGTTCGGCGTGGAATCCAGCCTGACCTGACCTGGTCCAAAAGCTGATACCCACTCATTTTAAAGTTGGACCCGACGGGTAGCGGCCTTTCTATCTGGACAGACCATTGTCCAAAACCATCGACAACCGCGTACCCAAGTGGAATTCCGGGCCTGTTCTCCTGATTCAACTCAACCACGGCCCCCACAACGCCACTGCCTTTTACAAGAGGCTGGCGGCCAACGGTCTGGTTTTCGGCAGGGGTTTCGATAACCGGAGCATCGGGAACCTGCACTACCTGGAAGGTCCTATTCGCCAACCAGCGGGCGATTTTACCGTCAAGCTGCTGATAGCCCGTCATGACAAAGGAGTTTGTGACCGGCAGAGGCTGATCAACCTGCACCGACCAGCGTCCATAGCCATCGACAGTGGTGGTCGCCAAGGCGTTATACGGGTCACCCGATTTGAGCAACACGACGGTCGCGCCCGCAATACCACTACCTGACACAACTGGCCGACGTCCTGTTTTCACACCTTGTGCAGGGGTTTCGATAATCGCCAGATCGGGAGCATCGACAACCTGGATAGTTCTATTGGCCAACCAACCGGATCTTTTCCCCTCAATCGACTGATATCCAGTCATGGTAAAGGCTGGTGGGCTTATCGGCAGCGGATTATCAACCTGCGTGGCCCATCGCCCATAACCATCGACGGTAGTAGTGGCTAAAATATTTTCAGGTTTGTACGACTGCATCAACACAACAGTAGCACCTGCTACACCCGTACCTGTCACAAAAGGCCGGCGGCCCGTTCTGACGCTTTGGGCCGGCGTTTGGATAATCGCCGGATCAGGTACATTAACAACCTTGAGTGTCCTGTTCGCCAGCCAACCCGAACGTTTTCCATCAAGGGTTTGATAGCCGGTCATGGTAAAGGCGGGTGGACTTATCGGTAGAGGGCGCTCTATGCGCACTGACCAGCGGCCATAGCCATCGACCCTAGTAGTGGCCAGCGGATTGTAAGGGTCGTAGGATTTAAGCAACACCACAGTAGCACCAGGGACACCGGTACCTGACACTTGCGGCAGGCGGCCAACTTCGACATTTTGGGCGGGGGTCTCGATTATTGCCGCAGGCACGCTCAGTTCAGCCACCTTGAAGCTGCGATTGCCAGATAACACCGAGGTTCTTCCCCCAAAAGTTTGTCGAGCGGTATAGGAATAACTGCCAACATCATGCACTGACAGCGAGTACACCGACCAGTTGCCGTTGCCATCGGCAATGGCAGTGCCCTCGACTTCCGCGGGCTTGGAAGCATTTACTATTTCAATACGTGCGCCAGGCCAGGCAGTGCCGGCAAACACTGGCTGTTTACCGGTGCTGGCCCCCTCGAGGGGGACCGCAATGACGGGAGCGGGGACCGTGGTTGTACAGTAAGGAAAACCCGCCCCATCAAGCGCGACCGCGACTATCGCCTCGTCCGGCCCGGCGCTGCACACAAGCACTTTAACCTTGCCGGAAGAGTCCTCAAATGTCTGCCCCGTAAGTAAGGTAGGATCGTTGGTTCTTGGCGTCTCTGGCGTGGCATCAATCTGCACATTCTGCACGCCTTGCTCCCTCGCATAACGCATCCACACGCCATTGACCCGGTTGTCATTCTCCGGAAAGTTATCAAAGACCGTAGGTTTCCTGTATTCGAGCGACAACAACGGGTAGTAGGCCCCACCGGGCGAATGGGTTTCAGGGATCTTGATCAGGTACAGCTGCGGGCCTTCGCGTCCCAACACCTTCAAACTGTAAAGGCCGGTGCGCGTGATAGTCGTCGCCTGGCCATCATCCAGCCAGCCGGCATAGCGGCGGCTGACCGCAGGATAAAGCGTGCCACCACCTGACACTGAGTCACCAGTGTCTCCATACTCAACGTAAGTGCAATCAACAGGCGCACTCACAGACGCGCCATTGCGGGGGCAGCCTATGAGGCTTCCCCCATGACGAAAGCCTAAATTATGACCAAGCTCGTGCTTGTAAACATGCGGTGAGCCTGCCTTGCCAAACACTCCAACATGCCTACCGGGGGTAAAGGCCAAGGCGCCACCGCCACAGTTAACGATGTTAATTTCATAGTCGAAATCATCGGGATTAAGGCCATTCTTTTCGGCAGTCTTGCGACCCTCCGCGATAGACGTGGACATAGAGCATCCCTCAGGCTTCGGTCCAGACGTCGCCTCCACTACCCGCCCCTCCAACTTCAGCTTTCCACCGGACGCAGCCAGAATATAAGAGCGTAATGAATTAGGATCAGTAGACAGCGTATGCAACTCCACCTGATCCCTGTCCAACACTCGCTCTCCCTGCCAATGGGTTACCGTGACCAGCATCCTCTTGGTGCCCGTCACAGGGCGGATTATCTGACTCAAGCTTGACAGTTCACCTTCGGCGGGCGGAAGTTCATCATTTTCAAGGCCGCCAAATTCACGATTAACTTCATGGCTACAGCCCATGAGAGCAACACTTAATGCACTACAAAAAAACCAAGCGAGGAAGATCGATATTTTTTTCATGAGTTCAGTACCTTAAGAGATAGGACTGAAATCACACTAGAGACCTTATGCGCAGCTGGATACTGTCAGAATTAACAGGTACGCAGAATTAGGCGCTGGCGTTTTACAGCAGGCATGAAAAAGCCCGCGGGCTTGGCGGGCTTTTTCAAAAATAAATTTCAGATCAGAACCTGAACACTTCCAGATCCGTACGAATCGGCGTGGCCATCGGCATCTTCGGCTTTTCCGGGGCCGCAGGCTTGGCCTGGGCGGGGGCCTGTTTACGCGGCTGCGCTTCGGCAATCGGCGGCTGGTTGGCCAGTGGTTTGAGCGCCACCGACAACTGCTGTGCCAAGTGCTGCAACAGCACACCCTGGGCCTGGACCTGGGACGCAGTGGTGCCGGCGTGTTCTTCCTGCAGGTGCACAATGCGGTTGTCCCGCACCTGCCCGCGACGGTCGATCAGGCGCCACTGTGCATCCAGGATCGCCGGTTGCGACTTGCCGGAATCCAGCCGCGTAATGGTCAGCAACACCTGTACATCCGGGGTGAACCCGGAGGGTCCCGGCGCCAGGACTACTCGCTGGCTGTCTAACTGGCCGGCGACCTGACGCAACATCAACTGGTTGATATCCGACGACAGGCTACCGGCCCAACGACCATCTGTGGAACCTTGCAGGCTGCCGTCGTTCTGACGTTGAAGCAGGGTTTCGCGTTGCAGGTAATCGGCAACGACTACCGGCCCCAGCAATACTGCCATGCCAGCGGTTTGGGCTGGCTGAGCCGGACTTCCGCTGTCCAGCTGGTACAGCGACACCGGTTGATGTGTGCTGCAACCCGCCAACCCCAAAAGGCCAGCGAGCATCAAAAATAGAGGAAGGCGTGGAGCAGTCATCATCCCATCCAAGTGGCTGCCACAAGGCGAACCACAATGTAATACTAAAAATAACCTGAACACGCTCGGCCACGCCGGCGCTGGAAAGGCCATATCATCCGTGAATATGCGCCATGACTCCAGCGCGAAAGCATCGATCTACGCGTTAAATCGTAGATCGAGGCCTCTAGTACCGCTTAAACCGGCGTTTCGACCAGCAAGGCATCCACTCGCTGGAAGCCTCGTGGCAGTTTGTTACCTCGCCGGCCACGCTCACCCTTGTAGTGTTCAAGGTCGTCAGGGCGCAATGACAACGTGCGCTTGCCGGCCTGGAGCACCAGGGTAGAGCCTTCCGGGACCACGGCGATGTCAGTCACATACTCCTCGCGACTGGCCACCCGGTCACCGGGAATCCCGATGATCTTGTTGCCTTTACCCTTGCCCAACTGCGGCAAGTCGCTGATCTTGAACACCAGCAAGCGCCCTTCGGTGGTCACCGACGCCAGCCAGTTGCTTTCACGATCCTCCACCGGCCTTGGCAGGATCACCTTGGCATTGTTCGGCAGGCTCAACAGCGCCTTGCCCGCCTTGTTCTTGGCCTGCAGGTCTTCACCCTTGACCACGAAACCGTAACCGGCGTCGGAGGCGATGACATACAGCGAATCATCGTCCGGCAACAGCACGCACTCGAAATTCGCCCCCGGCGGCGGCGTGAGGCGCCCGGTCAACGGCTCGCCCTGCCCCCGTGCAGACGGCAGGGTATGGGCCGGCACCGAATAACTGCGCCCGGTCGAGTCGATAAACACCGCAAACTGATTGGAACGCCCGGCGGCAGCGGTCTTGAAGCCATCACCGGCTTTGTACGAAAGGCCGGTGGCGTCAATATCATGCCCTTTGGCGGAGCGAACCCAACCCTTTTCCGACAGAACGACGGTAATTTTCTCGTTGGGCAACAGTTCGGTTTCGGTCAGGGCCTTGGCTTCAGCGCGCTCGACGATAGGCGAGCGACGGTCATCGCCATAGGTTTCGGCGTCTTTGATCAGTTCGCTACGCACCAGCTTCTTGAGCTTGGCTTCGCTGCCCAGCAGGGCTTGCAGCTTGGCTTGCTCCTTGAGCAGTGCATCCTGCTCGTCGCGCAGCTTCATTTCTTCCAGGCGTGCCAACTGGCGCAAGCGGGTGTCGAGGATGTAGTCCGCCTGGATTTCGCTCAGCTCGAAACGCGCGATCAGCTCGGCCTTCGGATGCTCGGCGGTACGGATGATATGGATCACTTCATCCAGGTTGAGGTAGGCGATCAGCAAACCGTCCAACAGATGCAAGCGGCGCTCAACCTTGTCGAGGCGGAATTGCAGGCGGCGGCGCACGGTTTGTACACGGAACTCCAGCCATTCCACCAGCAGATTGCGCAGGTTCTTCAACTGCGGCTTGCCGTCCAGGCCGATGATATTGACGTTGACCCGATAGCTGGACTCCAGGTCGGTGCTGGCAAACAAATGCTGCATCAACACTTCATGATCCACCCGGCTGTTGGTCGGGATGATCACGATACGGCACGGGTTCTCATGGTCGGACTCGTCACGCAGGTCGGCCACTTGCGGTAATTTCGACGGCTTGGCCTGCATCAACGCGGCGATCTGCTCCAGCACCTTGGCACCCGATACCTGGTGCGGAAGCGCCGTCACAATAATGTCGCCGTCCTCAATGTGGTACACGGCACGCATACGCACCGAGCCCTTGCCCGTTTCGTACATCTTCAGCAGGTCGGCGCGCGGCGTGATGATCTCTGCTTCGGTCGGGTAATCCGGGCCCTGGATATGCTCGCAGAGCTGCTCGACCGTAGCCTTGGGCTCATCGAGCAAGCGCACGCAGGCGGTGGCGACTTCGCGCAGGTTGTGCGGCGGCACGTCGGTGGCCATGCCGACCGCGATACCGGTGGTGCCATTGAGCAGGATATTCGGCAAACGCGCCGGCAACACCAGGGGTTCGTCAAGGGTGCCGTCAAAGTTCGGCCCCCAGTCGGCAGTGCCCTGGCCCAGCTCGCTGAGCAGCACTTCGGAATAACGCGACAACCGCGCCTCGGTGTAACGCATGGCGGCGAAGGATTTGGGGTCATCCGGTGCCCCCCAGTTACCCTGGCCGTCCACCAGGGTATAGCGGTAGCTGAACGGCTGGGCCATCAGCACCATCGCTTCATAGCACGCCGAATCGCCGTGGGGGTGGAACTTACCGAGCACGTCACCGACGGTACGCGCCGACTTCTTGTGCTTGGAATCGGCGTCCAGGCCCAACTCACTCATGGCGTAGATGATGCGCCGTTGCACGGGCTTCAGGCCGTCGCCGATATGCGGCAAGGCACGGTCCATGATCACGTACATGGAGTAATTGAGGTAGGCATTTTCGGTGAATTCAGCCAGCGACCGGCGTTCTACGCCATCTAAGCTGTCTGCGAGGATGTCACTCATGCGGGCCTCATCATGGGGTAAGGCGCAGCGGAACTGCCGCTGCGCTGATTCAATTCAAAAAAATCTCGACTCATGGCTGGGCACTCCAGCCGCCATCCGGAGCGGCAAAACGATAGACCATCGGACGTTTTTCACCATCGGCACGCGGGCCGAAATTGTTATCAATCCCGACCCAGGCACCGTCGGCATCCACCAACAGGGCTTCAGCCAGGCCATACGACTGTGGGTAACGTCGCTGCGGCGTCAGGGTTTCGTCGGCAAACGACCAGCACAGCTCAACCTTGGCCGTGAGCGGGTCGCGCCGGCAGATCTGGAACGCATTGCGCTCCAGGGTAAACAGCTTGCCGTTGAACAGCGACAAGTCGGCAAAGTCCTTGGACACGGCCTTGGCGTTGGGGAACTGCGCCGGCTGCACTTCCTGGCCGGCCTCGCTCAACAATACACAACGGCCATCACAATCCCATACGCTCTGCCCACGCTTGATCGAGACCAGGCCACGGCGTTCACGCTCGGCAGCCAGCCAGATCTGATTGCCTTCAGGGTTTACCGCCAAGCCTTCGAACAAGGCATTAAAGTGCAACAACATGCCACTGGCCCTGGCTTCACGCACCATGCCCGGCGCGATTTTCAACCACTCCGGCGCGCCCATCGCGGGCACCTGCAACACCGCGGCATGGGCTTCGCTGACAATGTAACGGTTGCCTGCGGCATCACAGCTGATGCCTTCAAAGTCCAGGTCACCACCACGTATGAACGAAGCGGCCTTGGTGCGCGAACGCAAGCCCCAAGGCAGGCCGGACTCGGGCACGGGAGGCACGTCGATCTTCAGCGCTTGCGCGCTCCACGTCGGCGCACGGGTATCCAGGCGGTAAATCTGGTCGTCATCGCGGTCCGAAACCGTCCACAGCTCGTTGCCACACAACGCCAGGCCCGACAGGTTCCCACCGCGCATGCCGTCAACCGGGTGTTCCGAGACCAGCTTGAGCTCTGCCACGCTGGCTGCGGCCACCTGGGTGACCGCCAGCCCGCTCAACATCAGGATCGCCAGGGCGAAGCCTGTGCGCATCAGCCCAGAACCTCGGCCAGGTTGCCTTTGGATTCAAGCCAGGTCTTGCGGTCGCCAGCGCGTTTCTTAGCCAGCAGCATGTCCATCATTTCCGAGGTAGCGGCGAAGTCTTCCAGGGTCAACTGCACCAGGCGCCGGGTGTTCGGGTCCATGGTGGTTTCGCGCAGTTGCGGCGGGTTCATCTCACCCAGGCCCTTGAATCGCGTGACCTGTGGCTTGCCGCGTTTCTTCTCGGCCACCAGGCGGTCGAGGATGCCATCGCGCTCGGCTTCGTCCAGAGCGTAGAAAATCTCCTTGCCCAGGTCGATGCGGTACAGCGGCGGCATGGCGACGTAGACGTGACCGGCATCCACCAACGGGCGGAAATGCTGAACGAACAACGCGCACAGCAAGGTAGCAATGTGCAGGCCGTCAGAGTCGGCGTCGGCGAGGATACAGATCTTGCCATAGCGCAGCTGGCTCATGTCCGCTGCACCCGGGTCGACCCCGATGGCCACGGCGATGTTGTGCACTTCCTGGCTGGCCAGCACTTCGCTGCCGTCGACTTCCCAGGTGTTGAGGATCTTGCCGCGCAACGGCAGGATCGCCTGGAACTCCTTGTCCCGCGCTTGCTTGGCGGAACCGCCGGCGGAGTCACCTTCCACCAGGAACAGCTCGGAACGCATCGGGTCTTGCCCGGCGCAATCGGCCAGTTTGCCCGGCAGTGCCGGGCCCTGGGTGATGCGCTTGCGCTCGACCTTTTTGCTCGCCTTCAAGCGCCGGCCGGCGTTGTTGATCGCCAGCTCCGCCAGGGCCAGGCCCAGCTCGGGATGCTCGTTGAGCCACAGGCTGAAGGCGTCCTTGACCACGCCAGAGACAAACGCCGCTGCCTCGCGGGACGACAGGCGCTCCTTGGTCTGCCCGGAGAATTGCGGTTCCTGCATCTTCATCGACAGCACGAACGCGATGCGCTCCCACACGTCTTCCGGCGCCAGTTTGACGCCGCGCGGCAACAGGCTGCGGTATTCGCAGAACTCACGCATGGCATCCAGCAAGCCTTGGCGCAAACCGTTGACGTGGGTGCCGCCCTGGGCCGTGGGGATCAGGTTGACGTAGCTTTCCTGCACGCTGTCGCCACCTTCGGGCAACCACAGCAGCGCCCAGTCCACCGCTTCTTTATTACCCGACAGGCTGCCGCAGAACGGCTCGTTGGGCAGGCGTTCGAAGTCGCTGACCGAGTCTTCCAGGTAGGAACGCAGGCCGTCTTCGTAGTGCCACTCGACCTTCTCGCCGGTGCCTTTGTCTTCAAAGCTGACCAGCAGGCCCGGGCACAACACAGCCTTGGCCTTGAGCACGTGCTTGAGGCGGCTGATGGAGAATTTGGGCGAATCGAAATACTTGGGGTCCGGCGCAAAGTACACGCTGGTGCCGGTGTTGCGCTTGCCAACGGTACCGATCACTTCCAGGTCGGTGGCTTTGTAGCCATCGGCGAAGGTCATCTGGTACTCGTTGCCGTCGCGCTTGACCTTGACCCGCACCAGGGTCGACAGCGCGTTGACCACGGAAATACCCACACCGTGCAAACCGCCGGAGAACTGGTAGTTCTTGTTGGAGAACTTGCCGCCGGCATGGAGCTTGGTAAGGATCAGCTCGACGCCCGGCACACCCTCTTCGGGGTGAATGTCCACCGGCATGCCACGACCATCGTCGGACACTTCCAGGGAATGGTCGGCGTGAAGGATGACTTGCACCGACTTGGCGTGCCCGGCCAAGGCTTCGTCGACGCTGTTGTCGATGACTTCCTGGGCAAGGTGGTTCGGCCGACTGGTGTCGGTATACATGCCGGGGCGTTTGCGCACCGGGTCGAGGCCCGAGAGGACTTCGATGGCGTCGGCGTTATAAGAGCTAGCGCTGGGAGTGGCCATGGGGTCTCGTCGTGAGTCGTTCGATTAAAAAGTGACCTGCGATTTTTTACAGTGACGAAAAATCGAAGGATTGAAACTGATCTGCGCCAATGCCGGCAAAACACAACAGTGCCGGCAATTGCTGGGCGAACCCCTGGTAGCCATGGTCGCCACCGGCCTGGATGCGCAAGGCGCAGGCCCGGTAATACTGTTGGGCCAGGCGATAATCCAGGGTTTCGTCCCCGGTCTGCAACCACACCTGATAACGCGCCGCATCCTGGGGCGCCGGTACTTCCAGCTCGGCCAGGGCCGTGACGTGGTCCTGTGTCAATTCCCAGGTCTCATCGGTGTAGAGGTTCTTCTGGGTGCCCAGGTAACCGTCGAACATCCGATGGGGACTGACCGCCGGGTTGACCAGCAACGCCTTGAGACCATGGCGTTCTGCAAGATGGGTTGCATAGTAGCCGCCGAGTGAGCTGCCGACCAGCAGTGGCCGGCCCAGTTGCGCAATCGCTTGCTCCAATTGAAGAATCGCCTGACGAGGGTGGTGATGCAACGCCGGTACACGTAGCTGGTCGGACAGGCCGAGGGTGCCCATCACAGTGGTCAACTGGCTGGCCTTGTTGGAAGCCGGCGCACTGTTGAAACCGTGGATATACAGGATCGAAGCGGACATGCCGGGCTCTCCGTGCTGGGGCCAAAGAGGCGCAGTTTACAGGGAATGCAGGCAGAAGCGGACCCAATGTGGGAGCTGGCTTGCCTGCGATGGCGGCGATTCAGTCAACGAGTCAGCGCCAGGTACACCGCCATCGCAGGCAAGCCAGCTCCCACCCTTTGATCAGTGTTTGCAGGTCTTAATAGCCGTTGCTGCCGTAATCGACGGTGAATGCGAAGCCCACCAAACGCTCCACCCCCGTCTCCAACCGTCCGTCGCCATGCAAGCGCAACCAGCGATAACCCGGCGCCTGCTCGCTGACCTGGAAATCCTCACTTCCCGGCGAGAACTGGATACAGGTGGACGGCGAAGCCAGCAACCGCAAACCATTGCGGTCGCCGTCGATCTCCTGATGCACGTGGCCCCAAAGCAATGCCTTGGTCTGCGGGAAGCGCTCAAGCACGGCAAACAGCGCCTCGGGGTTGCGCAGGCCGATAGGCTCCATCCACGCACAACCGATGGGCACCGGATGATGGTGGAAACACACCAGGTGATGGCGGTCCGGCGCTTCGCTCAAGGCCTGCGCCAGCCGTTGCAGTTGCTCGTCTTGCAAGTAGCCCGGCACCGAACCGGGTACCGCCGAATCCAGCAGGGTGATACGCCAGTTGCCGATATCCACCACCGGTTCGAGCAAATCACTGTGCATGGCAGCCTGGGCCATGACCTGCGGTTCGTCGTGGTTGCCGGGAATCCAGCGCGCCGGGGCGCCAAGGGGAGCGGTCAAATCGCGAAACTGCTGATAGGACGCCAGCGTGCCGTCCTGAGACAAGTCGCCGGTCGCCAGTATCAGGTCGATGGCCGGCTGTTGCGCACGCACCAGCTCGACCACCCGCTGCAGGCTTTCACGGGTATTCATGCCCAGCAACGTGGCGTCAGCGTCGGCGAACAGGTGGCTGTCGGACAACTGCACCAGCAACACGGCATCAGGATTCACGGCGGATACGCTCGGCAAGGCGCTCTCCCTGGCAACTACAGGAATGGACATTTGGCGCGATTATGCTGGGGCAGGACACAAAGAGGAAACCCAAGGAAGCAGGCACAGTTCACATCTACCGCACCACTTCAAACTCATGGCCCAAGGCCAGGCAGTGGCTGAGCCATTCGCCGAGGAACACATTGAGCTGTGCTTTCTCATCGGGCTGGTGCATGAACACATTCGGGTAAGGATAGATGCTGCGAAAGCGTCGTGCGTGCTCGGCACTGATCACTTCGGCCATACGCGCGTCGTGGTACACCTGTACTTCCAGTTGCGGCACCGGCAACCACGGCAGGCTGTGTTCCTGGCGTACCCGCAGGGTGGTGGTGTAGGGGCAGGTGAGAATGACTTCCAGGGTCAGCACACCGAGCATCTGGTCGCCATGGGTGACAGCAATGCGCCGCGCCTGGGGGGCGTGGCGCATGTCGGGGAGCAGGCGCATCAGCCGCGCATAGTTGGCCTCGCAGGCCGCTTGCAGCCCGATCAGGTCAACTCGATAACGTTCCCGTGCCTTTACTGCCATAACCCCCTCACTTCCGCGCGATTAAGCGCAAGCCATTGCAGGGCGATAATGCTGGCTGCGTTGGAAATCTTGCCATCGCGCACCGCCTGCAAGGCATCTTCGAATGCCCAGACGGTGACGCGGATGTCTTCTGCTTCTTCTTCCAATCCATGGACACCACCCGCGCCCGAGCTGTCGCATCGGCCCAGGTACAGGTGGACAAATTCAGTACTGCCGCCCGGCGACGGGAAATACTTGGTGATCGGCCACAGCGCGGAGAATGTCAGCCCAGCTTCCTCCTCGGCCTCGCGGTGTGCAACCTCCTCGGGTTGCTCATCCTTGTCAATCAGGCCAGCGACCATCTCCACCAGCCAGGGGTTGTCGGCGCGGCCCATGGCGCCGACGCGGAACTGTTCGATCAACACCACCTCATCGCGCAGCGGGTCGTAGGGCAGCACGCACACGGCGTCGTGACGCACGAACACCTCGCGGTTGATCACCCGGCTCATGCCGCCGTCAAATTTTTCGTGGCGCAGTTGCACGCGATCGAGCTTGTAGAAGCCTTTATAGGCATTGTCACGCTGAACAATCTCGATCTTGTTCGGCGTCGACTTCGCGATGTCCGTCATGGTGTCCCTCGTTAAGCTCGTGCAATGGGCGCCATCCTAACGCGCCGACGCCCGTTGATGCAGCCCCTTTGCGGTTGCCGGGAGAGGCGGCGAGCGTCAAACTCGCTGCAATCAGTTTAGTGGCGAACTGGCGGCCACGTTGGCAGTCCAAGCGCTACTCTTTTCGCTTTCCATCGATTTACGAAGGACACACATGTCGCTTTTAAAAATCGCCTCCGTGGCCTGTATTGCCTTGACCCTGGGTGCTTGCCAGAGCCTGTTCCAACCGGCCTATCTCAAGCCGCTGGACGTTACCACCGACAAATCGGAGCAGATCAAGCCCGGCTGTGACAGCCCGGCCTGCCCGCTGGTGAACATCGACACCGTGCATTTCCCCACCGAGCCACAACTCGACAGCCTGGTGGAACAGCGTTTGCTGCAAATGACCCGCACCACGCCTGGCGCCAGCGTCCCGGCGAGCCTGAACGCCTACCGGAACACCTTCCTGCGTGAGTCGCCGGACCGCCATGGCATGTACTTGCAAGCCAAGGTACGTGACCAGCATGACGGACTGGTGATCGTTGAAGTGTCCAGTTACCTGGACACCGGCGTCGCCCACGGCGAGCCAGGCCGCGGGTTTATCAACTATTCACGGATTCTGCATAAGGAACTGACCCTGGCCGACATGCTGTTGCCCGGCCAGGAGCAGGCCTTCTGGAATACCGCTAAAGTTGCCCACAACAGCTGGTTGATCAGCACCAAGATGGATCGCGATCCGGAGTTCGTGAAGAGCTGGCCGTTCCAGAAAACCCCGAACGTGGCCCTGACCAGCGGCGGCGTGGTGCTCAAGTACAACGTCAGCACCATCGCCCCTTACGCACAGGGGCTGATCGAAATCACCCTGCCCTATACGCGCCTAACCGGCGTGATCAAGCCTGAGCTGGTGCCGGCACGCCGCTGATCGGTTGTTATTGCAGGGAGAGATTGGGTGTTTGTCAGATCGCTATCGCGGGCAAGCCCGACTCCCACAGGGGACCGGCTGTGAACACAAAATCTGTGTCCACTTAGGCCAACTGTGGGAGCCGGGCTTGCCCGCGATGACGGCGGTGCAGACACCGCCGCCTAGGGATCAGACCTTCTTGTAGAGCTGGCTACCTTCCTGCTTGAACCGCTCAGCCTGCTCGGCCAAGCCCTTGGCTACATCCACATCCACCGCATCGATGCGCTGGTTGGCCGCGTACTCACGCACCTCATGGGTGACCTTCATCGAGCAGAATTTAGGCCCACACATGGAGCAGAAATGCGCGACCTTGGCAGATTCCTTGGGCAACGTCTCGTCGTGGAATGCCCGTGCGGTATCCGGGTCCAGGCCGAGGTTGAACTGGTCTTCCCAGCGGAATTCGAAGCGCGCCTTGCTCAGGGCGTTATCGCGAATCTGCGCGCCAGGGTGGCCTTTGGCAAGGTCGGCCGCGTGGGCCGCGATCTTGTAGGTGATGATCCCGGTCTTCACGTCATCCTTGTTCGGCAGGCCCAAGTGCTCCTTGGGGGTGACGTAGCAGAGCATGGCGCAACCGAACCAGCCGATCATCGCCGCGCCAATGCCTGAGGTGATGTGGTCGTAGCCCGGCGCAATATCAGTGGTCAGCGGGCCGAGGGTGTAGAACGGCGCCTCGTCGCAGCACTCCAACTGCTTGTCCATGTTCTCTTTGATCAGTTGCATCGGCACATGGCCGGGGCCTTCGATCATGGTTTGTACGTCGTGCTTCCAGGCGATCTTGGTCAGCTCGCCCAGAGTCTCCAGTTCACCGAATTGCGCAGCGTCGTTGGCATCGGCCACCGACCCCGGACGCAGACCATCCCCCAGGGAGAAGCTGACGTCATAGGCCTTCATGATTTCGCAGATCTCTTCGAAGTGCGTGTAGGCGAAGTTTTCCTTGTGATGGGCCAAGCACCACTTGGCCATGATCGCGCCGCCACGGCTGACAATGCCGGTGACGCGATTGGCGGTCAGCGGCACGTAGCGCAGCAATACGCCGGCGTGAATGGTGAAGTAGTCCACGCCTTGCTCGGCCTGTTCGATCAGGGTGTCGCGGAACAGCTCCCAGGTCAGGTCTTCGGCAACGCCGTCGACTTTTTCCAGGGCCTGGTAGATAGGCACGGTGCCGATCGGCACGGGCGAATTACGGATAATCCACTCGCGGGTTTCATGAATATGCTTGCCAGTGGACAGGTCCATGATGTTGTCCGAGCCCCAGCGAATGCCCCAGGTCATCTTCGCCACTTCTTCTTCAATGGACGAACCCAGGGCGCTGTTGCCGATGTTGCCGTTGATCTTCACCAGGAAGTTACGGCCGATAATCATCGGTTCCAGCTCGGTGTGGTTGATGTTGGCCGGGATGATTGCGCGGCCGCGAGCGATTTCTTCGCGCACGAACTCGGGCGTGATGATTTTCGGAATACTGGCGCCGAAGCTGTGCCCGGCATGTTGTTGCTTGAGCAGGCCGCTGGCGCGAGCTTCCTCAAGCTTCATGTTTTCGCGGATGGCCACGTATTCCATTTCTGGCGTGATGATGCCTTTGCGCGCGTAGTACATCTGGCTGACGTTGGCGCCGGCCTTGGCCCGACGCGGGTTTTGCAGGTGGGCAAAGCGCAGGTAGGCCAGGTCGGGGTTATCCAGACGTTCCTGGCCGTAGCGTGAACTCAAGCAGGCCAGCCGCTCGGTGTCGCCACGCTCTTCGATCCACGGCGAGCGCACATCGGCCAAGCCTTTGCGCACGTCGATGATGACATTGGGGTCGGTATAGGGGCCGGAGGTATCGTAGACCACTACAGGGGCGTTGATTTCGCCACCAAACTCAGTGGGGGTCACGTCCAGGCTGATTTCACGCATCGGCACGCGAATATCCGGGCGGGAGCCCTGCACGTAGATTTTTTGCGAGCGGGTAAATGGCTGCACGGAGCCGGAGTCGACCTTGGCCGATTCACTCAGGTGCACGGTATTTTTTAGTTTTGTACTCATCACAGGCTCTCCAACTTATCCAGGCGGTGGATTTTTGTCGGAGCGAACCTGTGACGGACGGACGCACTGGAACCAGTGCTGTGCTTGGCGCACGAGGGCTGTTCGATTGTCGAACAACATCCCGGACGAAGCACAAGAGGACTCGCCGGGTGACGAGAAATCTTGTTCCCTACGCAGGCGCTAACCTGATCAGGTTCAACGGGATCCGGTATTTACCGATCTCAGCCTTCCAACAAGGCACCCCGACAAGAACGCTGCCAGTCTAGACCATGGCGTGGGCAAATTGCCAATAGCGGTGCATTCAGCGTGATGAATGGCGTGATCGTGGGATTGTTGTGTGACGGTACGGCCACTACACTCGGGCACGGCCTCAAGGCTTGACGCCAGGCATGGCCAGCCTTAGCCTTGGGCGCTGAATTATCACCGTAATATTCTTACTAGGGATCGCCTCATGCTGCGCAAACTCTCACTGGCTGTTGCCGTGTCTTGTGCGACCAACGGACTGGTCTGGGCAGCTGAAGCGCCCTTGTCCGCCAATACCGACCTGGTCAGCGTCTATCAGGAAGCGGCGAACAACAACGCCGACCTGGCCGCTGCCCGTGCGCAGTACGGCGCGCAAAAAGAAGTAGTGCCCCAGGCCCGCGCAGGTTTGCTGCCGAATCTGTCGGCCGGCGCCGACAGCAATAACGTACGTACCCAGATCGACCAACCGGCCGCCACGGCCAACCGTGACGCCCACTCCTGGCGGGCCACCCTGAGCCAGCCGCTGTTCCGTGCCGACCGCTGGTTCCAGCTGCAAGCCGCCCAAGCCGTTAACGAGCAAGCCTCGCTGCAACTGTCGGCCTCCGAGCAGAACCTGATTTTGCAAAGTGCCGAGAGCTACTTCGCCGTGCTGCGCGCCCAGGACAACCTGGCGTCGACCAAGGCCGAAGAAAATGCCTTCAAGCGCCAGCTCGACCAGTCCAACGAACGCTTCGATGTGGGCCTGTCGGACAAGACCGATGTGCTGCAATCCCAGGCCAGCTACGACACTGCCCGGGCCAACCGCATCCTGGCCCAGCGTCAGGTGGACGACGCTTTCGAAGCGCTGATCACCCTGACCAACCGCCAATACAACTCGATTCAGGGTATCGTCCACACGCTGCCGGTGCTGCCGCCGGCACCGAACGACGCCAAGGCCTGGGTCGAAACTGCCGGGCGTCAGAACCTTAACCTGCTCGCCAGCAATTACGCGGTAACCGCCGCTGAAGAAACCCTTCGGCAGCGCAAAGCCGGCCACTTGCCGACGCTCGATGCGGTTGCGCAATACGAAAAAGGCGACAACGACGCCCTGGGTTTCAGCAACCCGAATCAGTTGCCTATCCCGTACGGCGGCGATGTGTCGCAACGCACCGTCGGCCTGCGCTTGAACATCCCCATCTACAGCGGCGGCCTCACCAGTTCGCAAGTGCGCGAATCTTATTCGCGCCTCGACCAGACCGAACAACAGCGCGAAGGCCTGCGCCGCCAGGTAGTGGAAAACACCCGCAACCTGCACCGTGCAGTCAACACCGATGTGGAGCAGGTACAGGCACGCCGTCAGTCGATCATCTCCAACCAGAGCGCGGTGGAAGCCACGGAAATCGGCTATCAGGTGGGTACGCGCAACATCGTCGACGTGCTGGACTCACAGCGCCAGCTGTACGCGTCAGTGCGCAACTACAACAACAGCCGCTACGACTACATCCTCGATAACCTGCGCTTGAAGCAGGCGGCAGGCACGCTCAACCCGGGGGATTTGCAGGATCTGGCGCGCTATCTCAAGGCCGACTACAACCCGGACAAAGACTTCCTGCCGCCGGACCTGGCCAAAGCCGCTGCCGAACAGCTCAAGGCCCGCCCCGGCTATTAAGCGCACCGCCGAACCCATGTGGGAGCTGGCTTGCCTGCGATGCAGACACCTCGGTATATCTGGTACACCGAGGTGATGCTATCGCAGGCAAGCCAGCTCCCACATTGGGTTGGTGTTGTCAGTGTTTGATCAGTTTGTCCAAACCGTCCAGTAAACGCTTGAGCGCGCCCTGATTGGCCTGCATCACCTTGAGCCCCGCCTGCGCCATTTTGCGTGCGTCCTGGGGCAATTCGAACAACTGTCGCACCGCCTCGGCCAGCCCATCGGCATCGTCCACCTCTCGCAACGCCCCGGCGTCGCGCATCATCGCGGTGATGTCGAGGAAATTGAAGACATGCGGGCCCATGATCACTGGCTTACCCAGCGCCGCCGGTTCCAGCGGGTTGTGCCCGCCGGTCGGCACCAGGCTGCCACCGACAAATGCGCTGTCGGCCAGGGCGTAAAGAAACAGCAATTCGCCCATGGTGTCGCCAAGCAGCACCGCGGTTTGCTCGGTGACCGGCTCACCGCTGGAGCGACGCACGGTGGCAAACCCTTGCTGCACGCAGCGCTCAAACGTCGGGCCAAAGCGCTCCTGATGACGGGGCACCAGAATCAGCAGTGCATTGGGATAGTTCGCCAGCAACTGGCGATGAGCTGCCAGCACCACGTCGTCTTCACCTTCGTGGGTACTGGCGGCGATCCAGACCGGACGCTCGCTGGCGCCCCATTGTTCACGCAGGGCGGCGGCGCGGGCCGTCAACTGAGAGTCGATGCTCAGGTCGAACTTGATCGAGCCGGTCACTTCCACGGTTTCAGGCCGTGCGCCCAGGCCGCGAAAACGTTCGGCCTCTGTCTCGGTCTGTACCGCGAACAAGCTCATTTCTGCCAGCATCGGCGCCGTCAGCTTGGCAAATCGCGCATACCCCTTGGCCGAACGCGCCGACAGCCGCGCATTGGCCAGCGCCACCGGGATACCGCGCTGGGCGCAGGCATGGATATGGTTGGGCCACAGCTCGGTTTCCATGATCACCGCCAGCGTAGGCTGCACGCGGTCGAGAAAACGCTTGGCGGCGCAGGGCAAGTCGTACGGCAAATAGCAGTGCTGGATGCGCGGTTCGTTGGCAAATAGCGCCTGGATACGCTCGGAACCTGTGGGTGTCATGCAGGTGACAGTCATCGGCAGCTGTGGATAACGCTCCAATAAGCCGCGAATCATCGGGGCGGCGGCAATGCTTTCGCCGACCGACACCGCGTGCACCCAGATCCCGCCGGGCCGCATCACCGGCAAGCCATAGGAAAACCGCTCGCCCACCCGCTTGGCATAGGCCGGCGCTTTGCGCGCACGCAACCACAAGCGTAAAGCCACCAACGGCAGCGCCAGGTAAAACAGACAGCTGTAGAGAGTTCTATTCATGGCGGCGGAGTTTATCGGCTTTTTCAGTCGATCGCCTGCAAGCACTCGGCAAAACGTTTGGCCAAGAAGCGAGCGGCGGGCCCCAGGTGCTCGTCGCGGCGCCACACCAGTTCCACCACCAGGGCGGGCGGGGTCCATTCGCTGGCCAATTCGACCATCTGTTGCTGATAGGTCGGGTATTGCACGATATGCCGAGGCAGCCAGGCCCAGCCCAGGCCACTCATCAGCCATTCGGCCAATACGTAGAAGCTGTCGGCACGCCATACCAAGGGGCTGGCCGCCTCGCTGCCGGGGTAGACGCTGGTCTGGGTCGACATCAGCAACTGCCGAAACTGGGCCAGGTGTTGGCACGTCACGTACTGCTCCTTGGCCAACGGGTGATTGACTCCGCACACCGTGACCATTTCCACACTGCCCACCACCCTTCGCTCCAGGGCTTCGGGAATCTGGTCGTGATAGAACAACAGCCCCAGGTCCGCCTTGCGCTCCACCAGCTTGCGCGCCACATCGCCCTGAGCCGCGCTGGACAACTGCACCTCCAAAAGCGGGTAGTGCACCGCCAGCGCCTCCAGGCTGTCGAGCACAGGCTGGAACAACATCGCCTCATCCTGAGCCAGGCGCAGGCAGGCTTCCTCGCCGCGGGTCAACGACAACGCCCGGCCCGTGAGGCGCTCACACTGGCGCAGCACCTCACGCGCTTCCTCCAGCAACACACTGCCGGCCTCGGTCAGGCGCGGTTGCCGGCCGCTGCTACGTTCGAACAGGACAACGCCCAAGTCCGCCTCCAGCAGGGCAATGCCACTGCTGACCGCCGATTGCGCCTTGCGCTGCCCACGGGCCACGGCAGAAAACGAACGCTGCTCGGCGACGCTGACAAACAGCCGCATCTGCTCCAGATCCCATTGCACGCTCATGGCTCAACCCATCTCAATTCCAGATAGGTAATGACTTTACCCCATCTGGCGAACCTCTAGAATGCCGACCTTATCAAATGCGCATCACGTCGAGGATTGCCCCATGAATGCCGCCTACTACTACTTGGCCATCGCCATCTGCTCGGAAGTGATCGCCACCGTTTCCATGAAAGCCATCAAAGGCTGGAGCACCCCTATCCCGTTGCTGCTGGTGATCGTCGGTTACGGCGTGGCGTTCTGGATGCTGACCCTAGTGGTACGCACCGTGCCGGTCGGCGTGGCATACGCGGTATGGGCCGGGATGGGCATCGTGATGGTCAGCATCGCGGCGTTGTTCATCTATGGGCAGAAGCTGGATGTACCGGCGATGCTGGGGATGGGCCTGATTGTGCTGGGCGTGGTGGTGATTCAGCTGTTCTCGAAAACCGCCGGGCACTGACCGCCACTCAACAGCCTGTATACTGCGCCTCTTGTCTTGAACACTGAGGTCGCCGATGCCATCCGTTATTTCCACCGACGTTCTGATTGTCGGCGCCGGGGTTGCCGGCCTCTGGCTCAATGCGCGCCTGCGCGGCCAGGGGTTTTCCACGGTACTGGTGGAAAGCGCCACCCTGGGCGGCGGGCAAAGCCTGAAGTCCCAGGGGATCATTCACGGCGGTGCGAAATACGCCCTGCATGGCGCCCTCACCGGCGCCTCCGAAGCCATTGCCGATATGCCGCGCCGCTGGCGTGAAGCCCTGGCCGGCAGCGGCGAGCTGGACCTGTCCGGTGTGCGCGTGCTGTCCCAGGCGCATTACTTGTGGTCGCCCGGCACGATTGCCGGCAACCTCACCAGCTTTTTTGCCAGCAAGGCCGTGCGTGGCCGCGTCGATCAGGTCAAGGGCGACGAACTGCCCTTGGCGCTGCAGGACCGTCGCTTCAAAGGCAAGGTCTATCGCCTGGCCGAGCTGGTGGTGGACGTGCCCAGCCTGATCAACCGCCTGGCGCAATTGGCCGGTGACGGTCTGCTTGCTGGTCAGCACATCGAACCGTTGCTGGAGGGTGGCACCCTGGTGGGCTTGAAGGTCGATGGCCGTGAAATCCGCGCCCAACGCATAGTCCTGAGCGCTGGCGGCGGCACGGCAGACTTGCTCGCCGCCCTGGGCCATAGCCAGCCGGCCATGCAAAAACGCCCGCTGCACATGATCATCGCCAAAGGCCCCGGCCTCAAGCCGCTGTACGCCCACTGCCTGGGCGGCGGCACCAAGCCGCGGATCACCGTAACCACCCACCCGGCCGCCGACGGCAACTGGGTGTGGTACATGGGCGGCGATATCGCCGAGGCTGACGGTGTGGCGCGTACGCCGCAAGAACAGATCGCCACCGCGCAAAAAGAGCTGGCGCAACTGCTGCCCTGGATCGACATGAGCCAGACTCAGTGGGCCACCCTGCGGGTGGATCGCGCCGAGCCGCTGCAATCGGGGCTGAGCCGTCCCGATAACGCGTTCCTTGCCGAAGACGGCCGTCTGCTGGTGGGCTGGCCCACCAAACTGGCCCTGGCGCCGGACTTCGCCGACCGCGTACTCCACGCCCTGGAGCGCGACGGCATACGCCCCAGCGCCAGCGCCCCTCTGCCCGAACTGCCAACCCCGGCAATCGGCCAACCCGCCTGGGAGCAACTGTTGCCATGAGCCTGCCAACCCTGCACGACCTGCATCGCCCCCTGGGCAGCACCGGCCTGCTGGTGTCGCCCCTCGGCCTGGGCACCGTCAAGTTGGGCCGCGACCAAGGGGTGAAATATCCCAACGGCTTTCAGATCCCTGGCGACGACGACGCCCGCATGTTGTTGCGCCAGGCCCGCGAGCTGGGCATCAACCTGATCGACACCGCGCCGGCCTACGGCATGAGCGAAGAGCGCCTGGGGCCGCTGCTGCGTGACCAGCGCAAGGACTGGGTAATCGTCAGCAAGGTTGGCGAAGAGTTTGCCAATGGCGTGTCCCACCACGATTTCAGCGCGGCCCATACGCGAATGTCGATTGAACGCAGCCTGAAACGACTTGAAACGGATTTTATCGACCTGGTGCTGGTGCACTCCGACGGCAACGACTTGCATATCCTCAATGATTGCGAGGTTTACCAGACCCTGGCGCAGCTGAAGAAAGACGGCAAGATCCGCGGTTTCGGCTTCTCCGGCAAAACCGTCGAAGGCGGGGTGAAAGCGCTGGAGCAGGGCGACTGTGCGATGGTCACCTACAACCTCAACGAACAGGCTGAGAAGGCCGTGATCGACTATGCGGCCGCCCACGGCAAGGGCATCCTGGTGAAAAAGGCGCTGGCCAGCGGCCACGTATGCCTGGAACCGGGAATGGATCCAATTCAGGCCAGTTTCACCTCGTTGTTCGCGCAAACGGGCGTCGCCAGTGCTATTGTCGGGACCATTAATCCGCTGCACCTGGCCCATAACGTAGCAACTGCTGCCCGGGTCATTCGTCAACTCTGATGCCGCCCACGCGGCCGACCCCGTCGCAAGAAGGAGCCGACATGCCGCGTACGCTCATAAGAAAGAACCCCAGCAACTTCAAGACACTGCCGCTGCACGTCGAAGCCACCCCCGAAGGCCTGAGCTACCAGAGCGTCGGCATGCCGCTCAACTTCGCCCAGACCCTGCAACGGCGCAAGCCGGTCGAGGTACCAGATGCCGAACGCTTCGCCCTGGAACTGGCGAACCTCGGCGTCTCGGTACGCCTGACCCTGCACTGGCAAAACAAGGACTACTGGGTGCTGGTGCGCCAACGCCGCCAGGACCGTGGCGATGTGGTGCTCAAGCTGATCTCCGGCTACGTCCCGGCCCATGAACTGAACCTGCCGCTGCACACCGCCATCCAGGAAATTGCCGAAGAGTGTCTGCTCGAAACCCCAGAAGGCTGGCTCGGCGGGCGCTTCAACGACACCTGGCTGCCGGCGCCCTACTCCGCCGCCCTGCATTACCGCGAGGCCCTACCGTTTCGGCTCAGCCCCTTGTCCGGCGCCGCACGCCCGGTACGCTGCGCCACCATGCAACTGATCGAGCGCCCACGGGCCTATGTGCACCTGCCGACCGCCTCGCTGCAATTGATTTATGACCTGCGCCTGGAAGTGCCGAAGGAAGCCAAGTCCCTCAGCTTGTTTCATGTGGATGAGCGTTTGGAGGGTGACCAACTGGTGGCGCGCCTGGACCGTCAGCGCCCGGACTTGTACTTGATGCCGCTCAAAGATGGCGAGCCACTGGCAGAGTTGTACACGGTCAAGAAAGACCAACTGTACCCGGCCAGCACGCGCGGCCTCTATCTGGCGGAAAGTTTTGCCCAGCAAGAAGGCTGGCTGGTGCGCGATGAGCGGATTCGCTGGAAGGATTGGCTCAGGCAGCAGGGCCTGGCAGAACCGGAAAAAGACTCCAAGCTCAAGCGCTTGACCGGCAAGGCACGGCAGATGCTGCGCAAGATCGTGCCGAAGAAAAAAGTCAGAAGCTGATGCGTTAACCCTTTCATTGAGGCGCGAGGCGGACGGTTTTGTCCACCTCGACTCATGCAGGTCCAGCAGTCAGCCGTTCAACAGCTGCTCCAGCCCCACTTTCAACGGGGTAGGCTCGGGCGGCGTGAAACTGGCCAATAACCTTTGGTTGTTCGCCCTGGAGTGCCGAATATCGCCAGAGCGCGCCAGTTCATACGTCACAGCAGGAAGCGAGCCGAGTGCCTCTTCCAACGCCCGCAGAACCTGCCTCAGGGTGGTGGTACGGTTCCAACCGACATTAATAGCACCCAAGGGTGCATCTGGCACCTCAACGGCCTGTACCAGCAGATCAACCAAATCTCCCACATACATGAAATCGCGGGTCTGCTCACCATCGCCGAACACGGCGATAGGCAAGCCGCGCTGAGCACGCTCGCTAAAGATGCTGATCACGCCAGAGTATGGCGATGACGGATCCTGACGGGGTCCGAAAATATTGAAGAAGCGGAAAATCACCGGTTCCAGGCCATGCTGGCGACGGTAGAAATCAAAATAATATTCGCCAGCCAACTTGTCTGACGCATAGGGCGTCAATGGAGCTTTAGCCGTCTCCTCGTCAATCGAAGCACCTTCACCATTGTTGCCATATACAGCTGCACTGGAGGCATATACCACACGCTTCACGCCAGCCTTGCGCATAGCCTCGCAGAGATTCAAGGTGCCGACGAAATTGCTCTGATGAGTGCCGACGGGATCATCCACCGATGCTTGAACAGAGGCTACTGCCGCCAAGTGCACCACCGCCGTCATACCAACAACGGCTCGCGCCACCTCTTCAGCATTGGCGACGTCACCTTCAAGTAATTCGAATCGCTCGTTATCAAGCGGCAAATTGCTTCGCTTACCGGTGGAGAGGTTATCCAGCACACGGACCCAATAGCCTCCAGCAAGTAGCGCATCGACCAAATGCGAGCCGATGAACCCAGCCCCGCCAGTGATCAGAATCCATTTTTTAGTATCAATCATTATTACGGATCTTCTCCACGATTGCGGTGGTTGAACTGTTTTCCACTAGACCCAACACTTTGACCGTGCCGCCATACGCACTGACGATGTCCGCACCGACTACCTGATCGACAGTGTAGTCACCACCCTTGACCAGCACGTCGGGCTTGACCTGGGCCAACAGGTTTTCCGGGGTGCCTTCGGAGAAGCTGATCACCCAGTCCACCGCGCCCAGGCCCGCGAGTACCGCCATGCGCCGGTCAACACTGTTGATCGGGCGGCCAGGACCTTTCAAGCGGCTGACCGAAGCGTCATCGTTGACCGCAACGATCAAGCGATCGCCTTGGGCGCTTGCCTGCTCCAGGTACGTCACATGCCCGGCGTGCAGGATGTCAAAGCAGCCGTTGGTGAACACAATGCTTTCGTTGTGAGCTCGAGCATCGTCAATTGCCAGCAGCAACTGCTCCAGGCCCAGCACACCGCGCTCCGAGCCTTCGGAACGCTGGATCGCACGGCGCAACTCAGGTGCGCTGATGGCTGCAGTACCCAGCTTGCCCACCACAATGCCCGCGGCCAGGTTAGCCAAGGCCACGGCGTGGGGCAGTTCCTCGCCAGCCGCGATAGACGCAGCCAGAGTAGAGATTACCGTGTCACCGGCGCCCGTAACGTCAAACACTTCACGGGCACGCGCCGGCAGGTGCATCGCCGGGTGACCCGGACGCAACAGGGTCATACCGTGCTCGCCACGGGTCACCAGCAAGGCGCCCAGGTCGAGATCGGCCATCAGCGCCGCGCCCTTGCTCACCAGTTCGTGCTCATCAGCGCAACCGCCGACGATGGTTTCGAACTCACTGAGGTTGGGCGTGAGCAGGCTGGCGCCTCGGTAAACCGAGAAGTCCTTGCCCTTGGGATCGGCCAACACCGGAATGTTGCGAGCCTTGGCGGCCTGGATCAACACCTGGTGATTCTGCAAGGCGCCTTTGCCGTAGTCGGACAACACCAGCACCTTGATACCGTCGAGCAGCGCGTCGACCTGGTCGCCGAGGGCCAGGGCGTCGGTGGCGAAGGGTTCTTCGAAATCGATACGCAGCAACTGCTGGTGACGGCTCATGACCCGCAGCTTGACGATCGTCGGCTGATGGGCGATGCGCTGGAACAACGCATGCACGCCGGCACCCTGCAGGCTGTTGGCCAGACTTTCGGCCGCTTCGTCGTCGCCGGTCACCCCCACCAGGCAGGCCGGGGCGCCGAGGGCGGCAATATTGAGCGCGACGTTGGCAGCGCCACCTGGGCGGTCTTCGATTTGCTCGACCTTGACGACCGGTACCGGAGCCTCAGGGGAAATCCGTGAGGTACCACCATGCCAGTAACGGTCGAGCATGACATCGCCGACCACCAAGACAGCGGCTTGATTGAATCGCGGCATGGACAACTTCATGGAGCAACCCACATACAAAATGAACAGGGGCGCGATATTAGCACAGGGTTTGCGATGGCTTGCGACCACCGCAGGGCAAATGTGGGAGGGGATTTGCTCTCTGTAGGAGCGAGCTTGCTCGCGAAAAACTCACAGACGCCGCGTTTATTCAGGAAGCGCGGTTTATCGTTGAGGTTTTTCGCGAGCGAGCTCGCTCCTACATTTCCTTTACACCGTGATGCCGGTTGGATCAGGTGATATCAGCCTGCACCGGTGCATCCAGACCCATGGCATGCAGGCGGGCGTAGTAACCGTTCTGCGCCAACAACTCGCCATGGGTACCACGCTCGACAATCCGCCCGTCGTCCATCACCAGGATCAGGTCAGCCTTCTCGATGGTGGACAAACGGTGCGCGATCACCAGGGTCGTGCGGCCTTGCATGACCTTATCGAGTGCCGCCTGGATATGCCGCTCGGACTCGGTATCGAGGGCCGAGGTGGCCTCGTCGAGGATCAGCAACGGCGCGTTCTTGAGCAATGCACGGGCAATCGCCAAGCGCTGGCGCTGGCCGCCGGACAACAGCACACCGTTCTCACCCACCTGGGTATCGAAGCCCTTGGGCAACTGATCGATGAAGTCCTTCGCATTGGCATCCGCTGCCGCCGCTTCCACATCGGCACGAGGTGCACCGGCCAGGTCGCCGTAGGCGATGTTGTTGGTCACAGTGTCGCTGAACAGGGTCACATGCTGGGTGACCTGGGCAATGTGTTTGCGCAGGTTGAGCAACTTGTAGTCTTCAATCTCGATGCCATCGAGCAGGATTTCACCGCTTTCATGATGGTAAAAGCGCGGGATCAGGCTGGCCAGGGTCGACTTGCCACTGCCCGAGCGCCCCACCAGCGCAATCATCTGCCCAGGCTCGGCGGTGAAGCTGATGTCCTTGAGCACATGGCGATCGGTGCCAGGGTAGGTGAAGTTCAGGTGACGAACTTCCAGGCGACCGCTGACCTTGTCGCGTTCGAGAGTGCCGTGGTCGACCTCCACGTCTTCGTCCAGCTGTTCGAAGATACTTTCGGCGCCCGCCACACCTTTCTGAATAGTCGAGCTGACCTCCGAGAGCTGGCGGATCGGCTTGGGCAACAAGCCCGCCAGAGTGATGTAGGCCACCATGTCACCCGCCGAGGCGTCGCCACGCAGGTACAGCACCAGGAACATCAGCACGGCCATGGCGGAGTAGATCACCAATTGCAGCGCCGGGGTGTAGATCGCCCCGGTGCGGGTCATGCGCAGTTGCTTGTTGGTGTTGCTCTGGCTGGCCTTGAAAAAGCGCTTCTGTTCGTAGATTTCACCGCCGAAGCTGCGCACCACGCGGTAGCCCTGGATGGTCTCCGAGGCCACGTGGGTCACGTCGCCCATGGCCACCTGGATCTTCTTGCTCTGCTTACGGAATTTCTTGCTGGCGGTACTGACCATCACGGCAATCAACGGCAGGATCGCGATCATTACCAATGTGAGGCGCCAGTTCATGTACAGCAAGGAGGCGAACAGGAAGATCACCGTCATGCCTTCGCGGATCACCACCTTGATGGCATCGGTCGCGGCCCCCGTGACCATGGTCACATTGAAGGTGATGCGGGAAATCAGATGCCCGGAGTTGTGATTATCGAAGTAGCGGTTGGGCAGCGTCAGCAGGTTGTTGAACAGTTGCACCCGCAAGTCGTGGACCAGACCCAGGGAGACCTTGGCCAACAGGTAGTTGCCCAGGAACGAACCAAGGCCCTGCCAGGCCGCGATCAGGATGATCAGCAGCGGCACTGCCTGCAGCAATTGCAGGTCGCGCAAAAAGGGCACGGTCGGGAACAGCACAGCTTCCGGATTGGAGAGACCGTCGACAAAGTACTTGAGGATGTAACCCAGCATCGGTTGGGTCGACGCGAAAATCAGAAATCCAAGGATACTCAACGCGAACAAGCCCATATAGGGCTTAACGTAACTGAGCAGGCGGAAGTATATTTTCAAGCTCGAAGGGCTTGCGCTCGGACTGGAGTCGGTCATATCACGCGGCGTTTTGAAAAAGGAGGCTGACTTTAGCACAGCTTCTCTGTTGTACTTGCACCCGGCGTAAGCCGCGGCCCGGTTGGATCCTACCGGCGACATTACTTAGCCACTAGCTTAAGATGGTTGGCTTTCTATTTCTGGAATGGCTCTACTGTATGCACTCCAAGCGCCTTATCTATGGCTCAAATCGCGTTTTCGACTTCCTGGTCCTGTGGATTTTACCTGTTGGCTTGTTGCTGCTCCTGAGTGCACTGTTCTTCGTCGGCAATCGTAATGTACTGCATCGGATCGTATACATCCTGTTCAGCGTACCGACCTTGTTTCTGCTGCTCATGCGTCCCCGGGAACTCAAGGATCTGTTAAGAGAGCCCCTGGCTATTGCGTTTCTATCCTTCTCCGTTTGGGCTCTGACCAGCCTGCTCTGGAGCCCTGAGCCCAGTTCCGATACCGACCTGTTCAAGCGGCCGCTGAACACCTTCATGCTGTTTGGTGGCTGTGGCCTCCTGCTGCATTATCGCAATGAGCTGTTCAAGCCTATCTTCTTTAGCGCTGCTATCATTGCGCTGGTGGTGAGTCTGGGTAACGTTGTGGCGTTTGCAAAAGTCTTTCAGCCCGGCATGCGCATGATCGGTGGCCTTGGCGCCCTAGATAACCCGCTGCTCAGCTCGCACCTTTTTGGCTTTTTCACTGTGTATTGGCTGTACGTCTGCATGACCACCCAGCGCCTGAAGGTGTTGTGGTTCAGCGTACCAGCGCTGGCAATCATGACTGCGGCCGTGCTGGCAACCGGCTCACGTACGCCTTTGGTGGCGTTGACGCTGTCCATCCTGTGGATGAGTTTTGTCAGCCGCAACCGTCGCTCGGCTTTACTTCTCAGCGGCATGGTCCTGGGTGCTGCCGCGCTCCTGTTGCTATACCCCGAATCGATTACTGAACGAGGCAGCTCATTCCGCCTGGAACTGTGGAGCATGTCGTTGCGGCTTATCTCCGAACATCCGTGGATCGGTCATAGTTACGACTCCGAGCTGTTTCTGACTCTGCCAGATGGAGACCAACTGCGCGAACCTCACAGCTTTGCCCTCGGGGTGCTCTACTACGTCGGTATCATTGGTTTTATCCCGTGGATATTCATGCTCGGTTGGGGCCTGTACAAAGGCCTGCAGCAACGCGCCCAGCCGCTGTTCATCCTGGCTTCGTCACTGCTGGCCTACGGCATCGGTGCGGGCCTGACCGAAGGCGGCGGCATTCTGTCGCGCCCTAAGGAGCACTGGTTCCTGCTGTGGATTCCGTTGGCAATTATCACCGGCCTGAGCATCGCCCAGCGCCATCGCAGCCTGCTGCGCATGCCGGTGCAGAACCTCAAGCCCGCAGCGTTTGAACAACTTTGCAGCAACGCCCACGTGATTGAGGCCGATGGCCTGGGTCCCAAAGTCCTGCGCCTGGAGGACGGCAGTTTCCTCAAGCTGTTCCGCCCACGCCGCTGGTACACCTCCGGCAGCTTCAACCCGTACTCCGAGCGCTTTGCCAGCAACAGCGAGCAACTGCGCACCCTGGGCATTCCTACCCCGCACATCCTCGGGCTCTACCGCCTGAGCGACGCCAGCAGCGCGGTGCGCTACACGCCGTTGCCCGGCCTGACGTTGCGCCAAGCGCTGCAAAGCCTGGACAGCAGCCTGCGTGAATCACTGGTTGAGCGCTTTGGACGGTTCATGGCGCAACTGCACGAGCGCGGCGTGTACTTCCGTTCGCTGCACTTGGGTAACGTGTTGTTGATGGACGACGGTGAGTTCGCCCTGATCGACGTGGCTGACCTGCGCATCTACCCGTCTTCACTGCGTTACGCCTTGCGCCAACGCAACCTGCGCCACATGCAACGTTATCCTCAGGATCGCAACTGGCTGTTCGAAACGCACTTCGAACAATTGGTCAAAGGTTACGCCTCGGAGGCGAGCCCAGCGGCCACTGCGAAAATCCGCGAGCAGGTCCAGAGCCTGTAAACACCTGTAGGAGCGAGCTTGCTCGCTCCTACAGGTGGCGGCGTCGGTTCAGTTCTTGAGCGGCGCCAGATACAACCGCACTAGCCCGCGCAAGGTCTTGCGCCCCCAGAACTTCAAAGGGATCTGCTTGAGCACCTCCCGCGCCAACGGGCGGTCGCGGTCGGCGGTCTTGAGAAACATCGAGTTCAGGAAGTTGTAGCGAACCGCGTCATAGGCCGGGTGCTCGCTGAACTTGGCGTAGGTCTTGAGGATGTTCTGGATCATGTAGCGGTGGTTCTTGTACGTGTTGCTGGCGTGCTGGCGATACTTGGCCATCACCACGTCAAGGGCGTCGATGGTGTAGCCCGCCGCCGTGATCTTCAGTTGGATCAGCAAGTCTTCCAGGGGAATCTGCGGGTCGAAACCACCGACCTCCTCCAGCACTTCGCGACGAATCAGCATGGTCGGCGCCGGTGGAAACGGCTTGCGGTCCAGGAACAGGTCATCGAAGTCCAGACGTCGAAACGGCACGTCGCGACGCTGTTTCTTCTCCGGGTGCAGGTTGCCATCCCCGTCGATCAGCTCGATATTGCCAGCACACATGCCCACCTTCGGCTTGCCGTCCATATACGCCACCTGGGTGGCAATACGGTCCGGCAACATGATGTCATCCGAGCCGAACGGTGCGATGAGGCTACCCTTGGCGCGAGCAATCGCACCGTTCAAGGTCGCGCTGAGCCCTTGGTTCTGCTGCACCTGGAAATCAAAGCCGTGCTCGGCCTGCAAGCGCTGGATGCGTTCGACGCTGTCATCCTTGGAGCCGTCGTCGACTACCAACAGCTCGATATTGGGGTAGGTCTGCCCCAGCACGCTAAGAATGCTTTGCTCGATGTACTGGCCATGGTTGTAGGAAGCGATGATCACCGAGACCAGAGGTTGTGGCTGATTCATGCTCTACCTACTTCACGCAAACCGGTTTCAATCAGGGTCAGGTACTTGTGCTTGAACTCATCGAGGGTGTGGTTGGCCTCCAGATAGCGGAACACCTCCTCACCCTTGGCGCGCAATTGTTCATCGCTCATGGCCAGGTAAGTGTCCAGGGCCGCAGCCAATTGTTCGACGTTGCCCGGATCATGGGACAAGCCGCCCGCGCCCTGCACCAGTGGCAGCATCGCCGGGCCGTTGGAGGCAATCACCGGCAGATGGCCGCTCATGCCTTCCAGCAAGGCCAGGCCCAGACCTTCGAACAGCGACGGCATGGTCCAGATATCGAAGCCACGCACGTACTTCATGCCGTCTTCGCGAAAGCCCAGCAAGTGCGCACGGCCGGTCAGGCCCAGGCGCTCGATGTCGGCACGCAGGTCGGCTTCGGCACGGCCGGAACCAATAATCCCCACCTGCGCCTCAGGGTATTTGTCCTTGAGCGTGGCGAAGGCTTGCAGCAGGTGGGTATGGCCCTTGATCGGCACGAGGCGGCCCAGGGCGCCGATCATCCGTGCATCCGTTGGCAGGCCCAGGGCCTTGCGCGCGTCCTCACGAGACAGCTGCAAAGCCTCGGCCTGGGGAATGTCGATAGCGTTGGTGACGTAGGTGGTGTTCTCACGGGTGAAGCCGCAGTTGAGGTCTACCAGGTAGTCCTTGACCGCTTCGGACACCCCGACAAAGCGCCACGCCGGGCTGACCCAGCGCTGGGTCTGACGCCGACGGTAACCACGGGCGTACTCGCCAAAGCCGTGGGAGATGCCGATGCACAGCGGGATCTTCAACCAGCGGTTGAGCGACAGCATCATGTTCACCGACTTGAAGCGGTTACAGATGACCACGTCGAACTTCTGCTCGCGGCAGTACTTGTAGATCTGCCACATGGCGCCAAAGCGAATGCCCTTGAGGGACTTTTCCGGCAGCTCGAAATAATGGGAGTGCTCGGCCACGCTCAGGGGCTGGCCGGGCAGCGGGCGCCCACTGAGAAATCCGGAGGTCACCTCGAAGCGCTCAGCCGGCAGGGATTTGACGATTTGCTCACCCAAGTCCGCGAAGTCATGGGTCTTGACGTTGTAGTCCGGCTGTAACTGCAAAACCTTGAAACGAGGCTTCATAACTCTCCATGCAGCGATCTGGCTACGGGCACGCAGCCCGGTAAAAAGGGCGACAGGCGCATAACGGCCTGCCTTCAATCGGCTCTCAGTCCTGCTTCAGGACCCACAACAGCTCGTGACGGCGCACGGCCTTGCGGAAGAATTCGTTCTCGCCATAGGGCGATGGACTACGGCCCGCCAGCAGTTGCTGCAACCACCTACGCACCCGACGCTTGAACGGCGCTGGCGGCTGCAGGTCGTGCATCATGCCCAGGGCCATGGCCTTGTCCTGCTGCTGGCTCAAGGCGAGGGCGAAACTGCACGGCACCAGTTCCACAGCACCATCGAAACGTGGCGGAAGCGCCACGCCAGCGCCGGAATCGCCCATGGGCCAGCGGTCGTTATCATGCAGGTGATTGGCGTAGCCGAGCAATGTGTCGGGCTGCCACTCCAGGCCCTGCAAGGCTTCCAGCACTGCCGCGTGGGCGCAGATATGGTCGGCGTGAGGGTCCAGCAACGGCGTGGGCAAGACGATGACCTGGGGTTGCGCCTTGAGCAGCAGCGCCCGCAGGTCGGCGATCAGGTTATGCCAGGTCGGCGCGCCATCAGCATCGCCAGGCAGGGCAAAACCATTGAACTGGCGAAACAGCCGCGTATCGGCCAAATCGGCTTCGCGGGAGGCTTGAGGCTGATCTGGCGCGGCCTGCATGGCTTGCAACTGCATGCAGAAGTACCCCAACTGCACGCACTGCGCCTCGGGCACGCCCGCCCAGCGGGGCACGGCGACGCTGTCCCACGCTCGCAAACGGCCCTTGAGGCGCGCAGCTTCAGCCTTGGGCAGGCCCATGTGCTGATAATGCTCGGCTTCGATTTCACCGGCCGTCAGCGTGACGATCCAGCTTTCAGTCGCCTGGCTGTAAAGGCTGAATGCAGCCAGCTCGGCATCGTCGGCATGGGGCGCGATCACCATCACACGTTGCTGGCGATAGTCCGGCTGGCGAAAGCGCCACAGCGTCGGCTGCCCCTTGATCCGGCAAAAACGCCCGCGCAATTCGAGCTTGCCCGCGGCCAAGGCTTCGGCGGCGCCGGTCAGGTTCAGATAACGCCGCCCAGCGACGCCGCGTTCGAAGGCTTGCCGGTCCGGGCTTTGCAGGCCCAACAGGTCCACCGCAGGATCGAAGAAACGCCCCAGCCAGGTACTTTTCAACTCAACGCCGACGATCAGGGTTTCATCCGCCGCCAACGGCGTATCCAGCAGCAGCCGGCCCGCCTCCAGGCGCAAGCCGGGCTGTTCGCTGCCAGCCGGGAAGGCATACTCATAGCTGTCTTTGGGCGAGTAAAACAGGTGATCGGCAAACCAGGCTTCATGGGCGGCCCACAGCAGCCCTGCAAGGATCAGCGGCAACCACCAGGCGACCAGTACGCCGGTGGCGACCAACACCAGCACGCCGATCAATAGCGCAATACGTTTGTTACGCCGATGGCGCTTGAGCAGTTGCTGTTTACGGCTCATATGCTGAACACCGGCACCGGGTTGCACCAGCGCTCCTTGTATTCACGGTCGGAACGCCCGAAGGAGAAGCGCAGCGACTTGTTCGCCGCCCGCGCCTGCTCCCAGGCACTTTGGGTATTGAGAAAACTCAGCACGCTGCCGGGGCTGAATGCACGGGTTTCAGGGTCGACGCCGCCATTGACATACTCGGCACTGAACCACTCGTTGGACTGCACCTGATACACCAATTGCACTGCAATCGGCGCGTCGTTCAGAAACAGCACCGAGCCGAACAGGAATTCCTTGAGCAACTCCAGCACCTCGGCCAGACGCGCCGCGCCCGCCGCCGGGAAGCCCCAACGACGCTGGAACAGGTCGCAATAGATCGCCGCCAGTTCTACGCTGGAAAACTCACTGACCGCCCTTACCAAGCCGCCCGCCTCTTCCAACAGGCGCAGTTCACGCCGCTGGTTGTAGCGAAACTTCTTCGACAGGTCTTCGGGAGTACGCGCCATGGCCAATTGCTCGGCCTGGGGCTTGAGGGTGCTCACGCGCCCTTGATTGAGCGTCGACAGGTAGCGCGCACGATGACGCAACGGCAGCTGCGCATCGGCAGCAATCGGCAGGATGATCTCGGCGTTGCCCAGGTCAAACAGGCCTTTCTTGCCGCTGCGCTTGAGCACATCCTTGGACAGCGCCAGGTCGCGTCCCCAGGTGGCGATTGCCCCCTTGAGTTCACCACCGTGCTCCCAGCCCAGGTAGCGCACAGGTATCTGCGCCAGCCCGGCCAACCGCTCAATCACCTGGGGATGGGTCGCCACACTGCCGCCGTAACGCTGCCAGGCCTGGGCGTAAACCTCGGCCTCGACAGGCGCCCAGCCACGTTCACGCCAGCCCTGGAAGCGGTTCAGCATTTAAACCACGGCGTCATAAGGGTCCACGCCGTCCTTGACCACCAGGATGTCTTCCATGATCAGGTACTGCAGGTCCGAGCCGAAGAACATGTTCAGCGCGTCGGTCGGCGAGCAGATCATCGCTTCGCCACGACGGTTGAGCGAGGTGTTCAGGGACACGCCGTTACCGGTCAGCACTTCCAGCTCTTTCATCATGTCGTAGTAGCGCGGGTTGTACTCGCGCTTGAGCACCTGGGCGCGGGAAGTACCGTCTTCGTGCACCACTTCCGGTACACGGGTCTTCCACTCTTCGGCGACTTCGAAGGTGAAGGTCATGAACGGCGCCGGATGATCGACCTTGATCATCTGTGGGGCCACGGTGTCGAGCATCGACGGGCAGAAAGGCCTCCAACGCTCGCGGAACTTGATCTGGTGGTTGATGCGATCCGCCACGCCGGTCGCACTCGGGCAACCGATGATCGAACGACCGCCCAAGGCACGCGGGCCAAACTCCATGCGGCCCTGGAACCAGGCTACCGGATTGCCGTCGACCATGATCTTGGCAATGCGCTTGGGCATGTTCTCGATCTTGCGCCAGTTCGGCTTGCTCTCGTGCTTGGCGCACGCGGCGATCACGTCTTCGTTGCTGTAGGACGGGCCGAGGTAGACGTGTTCCATCTTCTCGACCGGTACGCCACGAGCATGGGACACGTAGGCCGCCGCACCGACGGCGGTGCCGGCATCGCCGGAAGCCGGCTGTACGAACAGCTCTTTGACGTCGTCACGGGCAATGATTTTCTGGTTCAGCTTGACGTTCAGCGCACAGCCGCCGGCGAAGGCCAGCTTGCCGGTGTCCTTGAGGATGTCGCCCAGGTAGTGGTCGATCATCTGCAAGGCCAGTTTTTCGAACAGCGCCTGCATGCTGGCTGCATAGTGGATGTACGGTTCGTCGGCGATGTCGCCTTCGCGTTTCGGCCCCAGCCACTCGATCAGTTTTGGCGAGAAGTAGAAACCCTTGCCCTTCTCTTTGTAGCGGCGCAGGCCGATGACGTTGGCGTAGTCGGTGTTGATCACCAGTTCGCCGTTTTCAAAGGAGGCCAGGCGCGAGAAGTCGTATTTGCTGGCATCGCCGTACGGCGCCATGCCCATGACCTTGAACTCACCGTCGAGCATTTCGAAACCGAGGAACTCGGTGATTGCGCCGTACAGGCCGCCGAGGGAGTCCGGATCGTAGAATTCCTTGATCTTGTGGATCTTGCCGTTTTCGCCGTAACCAAAGAAGGTAGTGGCGTACTCGCCCTTGCCGTCAATCCCCAGGATCGCGGTTTTTTCCTGGAAGCCCGAGCAGTGGTAGGCGCTGGATGCGTGAGCCAGGTGGTGTTCTACCGGTTCAATCTTGATTTTCTTCGGATCGAAGCCCAGTTGCTCCAGGCACCAGACGATCTTGTTGCGATAGCGCTTGTAGCGACGGTTGCCCATCAGGATCGCGTCAAGGGCGCGGTCCGGGGCGTACCAGTAACGCTTGGCGTAGTGCCAGCGCGCCTCGCCGAACAGGCTGATCGGGGCGAACGGGATCGCCACCACGTCAACGTCCGAAGGCTTGATGCCAGCCTGCTCCAGGCAGAACTTCGCCGACTCGTAGGGCATGCGGTTCTTTGCATGTTTGTCGCGTACGAAGCGCTCTTCTTCGGCGGCCGCAATCAGCTTGCCGTCGATATACAGGGCTGCGGAAGGATCATGGCTAAGGGCGCCGGACAGGCCAAGAATCGTCAATGCCACTGGGGTCTAGCCTCTTTTAGTCTGCATGCAGGCGCATCGCGCCTGAAAAAAGTGTGTTTCCCGCCGGGGCGGGAAACAGCTAAAGGGCGGGATTATAGCTTAAAAGCAGTAGGAAGCTGTTAGCGCAGCTCGATGCTGCCGTCCGCGCTTTGGCGGTAGATCGTGTAGGGCAGGACGAGCGTGTCCAGGACAGCAGAAACGGGCACATCAAGAATGCCCCAGGGAATACCATTCAGCGAGAGATCACTTGCGGAGTTCGGCGGTCCATGCAAGACACACAAGTCATAAACCACGCCGCTATAAACACGCGGAACAGAGTTGCAGTACGTTTTCTTCCTCTTGAGGTTCAGAACAGTGACGTCATCGCCACGCAGTACCGTGGTCGTAGTGCCGCAGCCGCCCATGAGCAACGATATTCCCAGCAATACCAGCAACCTCAGAATAGGAGTCCGCATAGTTGATTCTTCTTGTTTGTTAATAAAGACCGAAAACCTAACACCACAGAACCAAGGCTTCAGGCTTACGCAGTCGACGCTAAGCGTAGGATGCATCCCATTGCGCCCAGCGGTAAGGATTTCGGCAAATCAGAGGGCGAGTCGTTAAACTTGTAACATTTTCGCCTACGCCCCTCACTTGCGCGCTACCAACCGGCCTTTTCATGACTCCTTCTGCCCCAACCTGCCTTGCCTTACTGCTGGGCCTGTGTAACACCGCCCAGGCCGACAATACGCCCCTGATCCTGGACCCCAGCGTGGTCACCGGCTCGCGCAGCGCCAGCCCGACGTTCGATTTGCCCTATTCCGTGGACGGCATCAACCGCGAGCAGATCAGTGACGGCCAGCTCGGCATCAACGCCTCCGAAGCCCTGTCCCGCGTGCCCGGCCTGGTGGTGCAGAACCGTCAGAATTACGCGCAAGACCTGCAGATCTCGTCCCGAGGCTTCGGCGCCCGTTCAGCATTCGGCGTGCGCGGCATCAAGCTGATCGCCGACGGCATCCCCGCCAGTACCCCGGATGGCCAGGGCCAGGCCGCGACGTTCAACCTCGACACGGCCGAGCGCATCGAAGTGCTGCGCGGCCCGGCGGCGACGCTGTATGGCAGCAACGCCGGGGGCGTGATCCAGATGTTCTCCCGCGACGGTGAAGGCCCGCCGCGTATCGGCGCCGAAACCCTGGTGGGCAGCGACGGCCTGAACAAGAACCACCTCAGCGCCGAGGGCGCGGCGAATGGCGCCGGGTTTGTGCTCGACGCCTCGCGCATGGACACCAACGGCTACCGCGATCACAGCAGCGCGCGCCGCGACCAGACCTTCGCCAAGCTCAATGTCGAGCCCGATGACGACAGCAAGCTGGCATTGATCTACAGCAGCCTGGAGCAGAACGGTACGCAAGATCCACTGGGGCAAACCTGGGCAGCGTACAAGGCAGACCCGCGCTCGGTAAGCGCCAATGCGCTGAACTACAACACGCGTAAAAGTATCGATCACCAGCAATTGGGGATGAATTACGAGCGGTATTTCGGTGGCGCGACCTTGCAGGTCAATACCTACACCGGGAGGCGCAGTGTGATTCAGTACCTGTCGATCCCCAAGGGCACGCCCGCCAACGAACGCGGCGGTGGCGTAGTGCAATTTGATCGAAAGTTCTACGGCGGCAGCGTGCGCTGGCTGCAGCCCATCGAAAGCGCGCCTGGCGAGCTGACGATCATTACCGGCCTGGACTTCGACCAAAGCGAAGACAGCCGCCATGGCTATCAGAACTACAGCGGCAACACCCTCGGCGTGAAAGGCCAACTACGCCGCGACGAAATCGACACGGCTCGCAGCCTCGACCCGTATATCCAAGCCAACTGGGCCCTCGACCGCTGGACCCTGCAAGCCGGCGTGCGCCACAGCACGATGCAAATGGACGTTGACGATCAGTTCCTGAGCAATGGCGACGCCAGCGGCAACAAGACCTACCAGAAAAACACCCCTTCGATGAGCGTGATGTACGCGTTCACCCCCGACTTGCACGCCTACATCAGCGCAGGCAAAGGCTTTGAAACCCCGACTCAGGCCGAGCTGGCCTATGCACCGGGCAACGCCGAGGGCTTCAACTTCGGCTTGAAGCCGTCTGAAAGCACGCAATATGAAATGGGCGTGAAAGCGCAACTGAACAACACGCGGATCAACGCCGCCATTTTCCAGATCACCACCGAGGACGAACTGGTGGTGCAGCAATCCATCGGTGGCCGTACCAGCTACCAGAACGCCGGTCGCACGTTGCGCCGCGGCTTCGAACTGGGTGTTGAAAGCCAGCTGAGCGACCACTGGAGCACCAGCCTCGCCTACACCCGCCTGCACGCAACCTACGACAGCGACTTTACCAGCGGCGCCAACACCATCGACAAAGGCAACTACCTCCCCGGCGTGCCACAAACCACCCTGTTCGCCGAACTGAACTGGAAACCACGGGACTGGGTCAGCACCGCCATCGAAGGCATGTACCGCAGCAAGGTCTACGTAGAAGACACCAACCAACAACACGCCGCGCCGGCCTACAGCGTCTTCAACTGGCGCGCACGGTTTGAGCAGAAGGTAGAGCACTGGACCTTTCACCAGACCCTGCGCCTGGATAATCTGCTGGATCGTCAGTACGTGGGGTCGGTGATTGTGGGGGATGGCAATAACCGCTACTACGAAGCGGCGCCGGGGCGCTCGTGGTATGCGGGGGCTGGGGCGCAGTACCAGTTCTGAATGCAGCGCCTGGACGGGCGCCATCGCGGGCAAGCCCGCTCCCACATTTTGACCGCGTTCACAGATCAAGTGTGGGAGCGGGCTTGCCCGCGATAGGTTTAACTGCCGACACCCGCCTCTTTGGGCAAGCGCTGGTCAATCACCTGGTACAGCGCACTGCCCTGCGGCCAGTTACGCATAAACCTTGCACGGTCTTTGGCATAGGCCGGCGCAAAGCTGGCAGCGGAAGAGTGCTGGCACATCGCATCCAGGTCAATCATCGCCCAGCGCCCGTCATTCCAGAACAGGTTATGGCCCTTGAAATCCCCATGGCTGATGCGCTCGCGGATCAAGTCGGCAAACAGCTGGTCCAGCGCCTGCAACTCGCTCTCGGGCGCCTCGCCGCTCTCCACATACGGCGCAAAGCGCTCGATGATGTCCGGCCCAGGCAGGTATTCGGTGACCAGATAGGCGCGGCTGCGCAACCACAGGAACCGTTTCTCCAGCACCGCCAGCGGCTTGGGTGTGGCGAAGCCCAGGAAGGCCAGGCGGTTGCCTTCGCGCCAGGAGTGCCAGGCGCGGCTCGGGCGCCAGAAGCGCTTGAGCCAATGGGCAAAACCCTTGATGTTGTAGCGCTTGATCACCAGCGGCCGGCCGGCCACGTCGACCTTGGCCACGCTCGCCGCGCCACCGGTCTTGTACAGGTGACCCTGGTCGAGCAACGCATCGGCTTGCTCAAGCACCGGCACCATCGCAGCTTCCTCTTCGCGGCGGATCGCACGCAAGCCAAAAGCGCCGCGCACCACACTGAACAGCGTGCATTCGCGGCCGGTCTTGTCCAGGTAGTCTCTCAAGCGCCAGGCGCTGACTTTACGCACCTGTTTTTCCAGGGCTTGCATTGGCAAGGCGTGTTCGCCGTTGGCCAGCAAGTAATACACCAGCAACTCTTCGGTAAAAGGTTCGAGGTTTTTCGGCAGTTGGGCGAAGAACACACCGAGGTTCTCCAGCACTCGATTGCGCGACAGCGCCTTGCCCGCCTCTTCGACACGAATGCCGGCGCCATCGATCAGATACAGCTTGCCATCCTTGCGCAACAAGTTGTCCAGGTGCAGGTCTTCTTGCCACAGGCCCTTGGCATGCATCTGGGCGATCGCGCCCAGCGCTTCGGCGAGCACAGCGGTTTGTTCGTCCGCCAACGGCGGCAGGTTTTCGACGGCGAGCCAAGCGTCGGACAGGCTTTGGGCCCCCTCGATAAATTCAAACAGCAGCCAACCACCCTCGCCGTCCTGCAAGCCATCGGCCAGCAGCAACGGCGTGGTCAGGCCTTGCTCAGCCAACAGACGCACACCCGTGAGCTCACGCTGAAAATGCCGCGCCGCCTTGCTGCCCACCAACAACTTGGCCAACACCGGGCGACCGCGCCACACGGCGGCACCCACGTAGCGCTGCCCCGGCAACACCCGCAGCAGGCTCAGCAATTGCAATTGCCCAGGGCCGGCGGCATCCGCCAGGTCAAGGGTCAGTGGCAGGCTGGGGGTACGCCCAGCCGATTTCAGCTCGGATAAACGCATCAGCGGTTCTCCTTGTGGCTGCGGCGCGCGGTCAGGCGCTGGTGCCAAGTGGACACCAGGGCACCGTCCTCGGGCTGCTCAAGGTACGCCGCCAGCAGTTGGCGCACCTGCGCATCCGACCATTGCGGCGCGCGGCGCAGCAAAGGTTCCAGGTCCTTGACCCGGTCACGCCAGCCAAACAACAGCGGGCGGGTTTTCTCCAGGTCGATCAACTGTGCGGCATACCCCTCACCGGCAGGCTGCAGGAAAATATGCTTGGGGTAAAAACAGCCATGCACCTGCCCGACGCTGTGCAGATGACGCGCCAGCTTGCCGCAGGCCAACAGGATCGCACTGTGCTGTGCTGCGCTCAATTGCGCCCACTGCTCCAGCAACGAATCCAGGTCATTCCAGCCATCCAGCGCACGGGTGAGCAGCATCGCCCGGCGCTCGCCCTTGACCTTGCGCTCACCGAAGAACGCCGCTTGCAGGGCCGGGATGCCGAGCTTTCGATACAGGCTGATGTTGCGAAACTCGCGGGCAAAACTCGGCTCGCCAAACGGCCGGTGCAAGGTGCGTGTGAGGTAGTTGCTCTGGCGTTTGAGGTAGTAGCCCTGCCCCTCAAGCTCCAGGCGATACACACTGCTCCAACCGTCGCCGCTGGTGTTCGGCTCGTCCACCGCATCCAGTTGCTTGGCCCACAGGGCGTCGAAGGTCGCCAGGCCGTTGCGCTCAAGCAGAGCGCGGTCTTCAGCCGCCAGGAAGTCACTCATTCGCGTCCCTCGAAAAACTTCACCACATGGCGAATTCGCTGTTTGTCCGACGCGGTCAGGTGCGCGCGCTGGCGATATTGCAGGTAGAAACGCAGGCGCTGGGTGGCCGACAAGTGATACTTGGCGACTTTGTCCAGGCAGGCCAAGTCCTTGGTGATGCGGTACTTGAGCCAGAAGCCGCGCCAGAAATCACCGTTGGGGCAGTCGATCAGGTACAGGGTGCGCTGGTCGTCCACCAGCAGGTTGCGCCACTTCAAGTCGTTATGGGTGAAGCGGTGATCGTGCATGGTGCGCGTGTATTCGGCGAGCTGGCGGCTGATGCCATCGACCCACCGGGGGTCTTTGAGGCGCTCATCGTGACGCTCGGCCAGCACCGACAGATCTTCGGTCTTGGGCAGTTCACGGGTGATCATGGCGCCACGGTTATAGGCCAGGCCCTTGCGGTCCAGGCCCCAGGCCACCACGTCGGCGGTGGGGATGCCCCACTTGGCGAAACGCTTGAGGTTCTGCCATTCGGACTTCACCCGCGGCCGACCCAGGTAACGACGCAGGCCCTTGCCGGCACCTACGTAGCGCTTGACGTAATAATTGACCCCGCCACGCTCCACCCGAATCACTTCCGACAACGGGTCGCGGGTCAGCCGCTCGCCTTGCAAGGCGAACACCGCGTCCAGGCTTCCAAAGTCATCCGCCAGGGCGGCGTAGGCAGGTTCCAGATTCCAACCCGCCATCAGATCGCATCCCCGTATCGTTGTTTACGCGCATACAGCTTTGCTGCCATGCGTTCCAGCGCAGACAACAGCGCGGTTTGCTCCGCCAGGATCTGGCGCAGCGGCTGCTGGAAATAGGCCTTGATAAAACGCAGCTTGTCGCGCTGGGTCAAGCCGATCTCCAACGCGGAGTAATACAGGCCGGCCAAGTCTTTGTTGCGCCAGCGCACGGGGATCGTCACACGCACCTGGGCACGGTGCAGGTCGATCACCGACAGCTTGAGGTTGTCGACACTGATGGGCCGGTCGGTGTGCAGCAGGAAATGGCAGAGGTAGCAGTCACGGTGGTTGACGCCACCGCGGTGCATCGCGCCCACGGTACGCGCCAGTTCAAGGGTCAAGGCATGCTTGATCTCCGGCACGGGCGGTTGCTTGACCCAGTCGAGGGTCAGGTCTTCCAGGCTGATGATGGGGGTCAGTTCCTGGGTGATGATGAACGAGTGCTGGTCGGCCGGGTTGCTGCCTTTTTCACCGAACGCCACGGCGGTCATGGTCGGTACACCAAGCGCCTGCAAGCGCTGGATCGCCACCCACTCCTGGCCCGCGCCCAACACCGGTAATTTGGCAGTAACCAGGTTCTTGAGGATTTCGCCCCAGCCGATCCCACGGTGGATCTTCACAAAATAAGGCTGGCCCTCGACCACCGTACGCAACGTACGGCGAGCGGCCAGCTCGCGGAACACCTGGCCTTCCAGCTTCTCGACCTCGGCGAACGCATCGCGTCCGGCCCACAGGGTCTTGAAGGGTTCGGCTAGAATCAACTTCATCGGTTTGGCTCCGCCAGAATCAGGTCCGCAGCGTACTGCGGCATGCTAAAGAGGTCGGCCGTCTCGGCGAAGGCCAGACCATTGCGACTCCAGGTCGCACGCGCTTGTGGGTCGTCGAGCATATCGACCAGATACTGGTTGAGCTGGGTTTGCTCGAACGGCTCGTCCAACACCCGGCCGCTCTGGGCCTTGTCGATGTAGAACGCATAGCCGCACACCTGGCTCACCAGTACCGGGAGGCCGGCGACCACCGCTTCGACCAGCACCATGCCGGCCGCCTCGTTGTACGCAGGGTGAATCAACAGGTCCGCCCCCAGCAGGAAACGCGGAATATCATTGCGGCCCTTGAAGAACTGCACCTGGTCGCCCAGGCCCAGCGCCGCGCTCTGCAATTGGAATACTTTGGGGTCGTCCTGGCCAATTACAAATAGCCGGGTGCGTTTCTTCAGGCGCGAAGGCAGAGCGGCCAGCGCCTTGAGGCTGCGGTCGACGCCCTTGGTCTTGAACCCCGAACCGATCTGCACCAACAGCAGATCATCCTCGGCCAAGCCGAATTCAGCGCGGAACTCGGCGCGGATCTCGGCAGCGTTCGGCGGCGCGCGGCGGTCGCGGGCAATACCCGGTGGCAACAGGTGAAAACGCTCGGCCTGGGTGCCGTAATACTGGGTAAACAGCTGTTGCTGATGCTCGGACAACACCATGATCTGCGTCTTGGCGTTTTTATCGAACACGGCGCGCTCGTATTCGGCAAAGTGCTTGTAGCGCCCGAACCAGCGATACATCGGGTTGCGCAGGGTCTGGGCCTTGTCCTCGAACACACCGTCGGCGGCAAAATACAGGTCCAACCCCGGCATCTTGTTGAAGCCCACCACGCGGTCCACTGGGCGCTTGGCCAGGTCGGCCTGGATCCAGGCGTAGAGCTTTTCGTTGCGGCGGTGGTTGACCAAGGCCTTGACCGGCGCCACCAGCACCTCAAAGCCTGGCGGGATATCGCCTTCCCAGATCAGGGTGTACACCCGAATGCTGTGGCCGCGCTGCTGGCATTCCAGGGCGATGCGCATGAAGTCGCGCTGCAGGCCACCGAAAGGAAAGTACTTGTACAGAACAAAAGCCAGTTGCATCAGTGCTGCTCCTCGGCCAGTAACAACGTGCTCAGCCGGCTTGCGACACGCTCAGGGTTCAAGCGCGTGAAGCACAGGGGCGACTCGCGGGCGATGTCGAACCGCCGCAGGTCGTCGGCAGTGGGTTGATAAGTGCACTGTTTTTGCAGGCAAGGCGCACACGGCCAGTCGCTGGCCAAGTGAATCTGGCCCTTGCCGTAGGCACCGGTGAGGCCTGGGTTGGTGGGGCCGAACAGGGAAATGGTCGGCACGTCCAATGCCGCCGCCAAGTGGCCAAGGCCGGTGTCGACGGCCACGCAGGCACGGGCGCTCGCCAAGACACGGGCAACGCCCGCCAGGTTGAGCTTGGGCAACACTTCGGCGTTGGGCAGGCCGAGGGCCAGGCGTTCGGCCCGCGCCTTTTCGGCGGCGTTGCCCCACGGCAGCTTTACATCGACGCCCAAACGGCCCATGCGTTCGGCCAGCTCGCGCCAATAGGCTTCGGGCCAGTGCTTGGTGTCCCAGGTAGTACCGTGCAGCAGCAATACGAACGGTTTTTTCGGCGGCAGGCCAAGCAGCTTTTCAACGCTCAGGCCGTAGTCGCCCAGGCGTTGGGGCAGGTCGTAGCCCAGCGCCACGGCGAACAGCTGGCGCAAGCGCTCCACCGCATGCTGCCCACGGGCCACGGCCAGGCGCCGCGAATAAAAGCGCGCAGCCAGGGGTTCACGCGCAGAATCTTTGTCGAAGCCGGCGATGGGCGCCCGCACATAGCGGGTCAGCCAGGCGCTTTTGAGCAAGCCCTGGGCATCGATCACCAGGTCATATTTGGTCGACTGCACCGCCTGCTTGAACCGCCGCCATTCACCGCTCTTGATGGTTTGCCAGAGGTTCTTGCGCCAGCGGCGAATCGCTACCGGGATGACCTTGTCGACCGCCGGGTGCCAGGTTGGGATTTCGGCAAAGCCTTCTTCCACCACCCAGTCGAACCGAATGCCGGGAATCGCCCGTGCTGCATCAGTGAGGGCCGGCAAGGCATGGATCACGTCGCCCAGGGATGAGGTCTTGATTACCAGAACCCGCAACTCAGTGAACCTCGACCACGTCGCCCTGCAAACGCTGCAAGGCATCGGTTACCGGCTGGGGCAGCAACTGGCGCAGGCAGTTGTAGTGGCCGAAGCGGCAGGTGCGGTCAAAACACGGACTGCAATCCAGACCCAGGCGCACCACTTCGACCTTGTCGGCCAACGGCGGAGTGAAGCCTGGGGATGTGGAGCCGTACACGGCCACCAGCGGACGGTTCAGCGCCGCCGCCACATGCATCAGGCCGGAATCGTTGGACACCACCGAGTCGGCGCACGACAACAGGTCGATGGCCTCAGCCAGGGACGTGTCGCCACTGAGGTTCACCGCTTCTTCACGCAGGCCGGGTATAAGGCGCTGGCGAATGTCTTCGCCCACCGAATGATCGTTCTTGGAACCGAACAACCACACCTGCCAGCCTTCGCGGATCTTGGTATCAGCGACTTTGGCGTAATGCTCCGACGGCCAGCGCTTGGACTCGCCAAACTCGGCGCCAGGGCACAAGGCCAATACGGGCCGATCCAGGGTGAGGCCGAACTTGGCCAGCGCCGCGTCGCGGGTCACCGGGTCGATCTGCAAGCTGGGGCGTGGGTACGGCTTGGGCAGTTCAGCACCCGGCTCGTAGGCCAAAGCCATAAAGCGTTCGATCATCAACGGGTAACGGGCTTTATCCAGGGTGCGCACGTCGTTGAGCAGCACATAGCGAAACTCGCCGCGCCAGCCGGTGCGCTTGGGGATACCGGCAAAGTACGGCACCAGCGCCGACTTCAGCGAGTTAGGCAGCAGGATCGCCTGGTCGTACTGGCCGGCCATGGACTTGCCGATGCGTCGGCGGGTCGCCAACTCAAGGGCGCCGTGGCCGAGCGGGAAGCTCAAGGCCTTGCGCACCTCGGGCATGCGCTCAAGGATCGGCCGGCTCCACTCAGGGGCGAGCACGTCGATCTGGCAGTCTGGATAGCGCAGGCGCAGGCACTGAAACAGTGTCTGTGCCATCACCATGTCACCGACCCAACTGGGCCCAACGATCAGAATATTCATGTAGTTTCCACAAACGATGCGGGGAGGCCTATGCCTCCCCGCCTCGATAATGACTGTAGATCGCGGTGCGCCAGGGAGCATCTTTATGTGGGAGCTGGCTTGCCTGCGATCGCATCACCTCGCTATCCCTGATAAACCGAGGCGCCTGCATCGCGGGCAAGCCCGGCTCCCACATCAATCCGCATCCCATATAAAAATTGGCGACGCCAATCAGTCGAGTTTCAATTTAAGCCCAGCGCCTGCCAGATTCGCATCACCTGTCGCCGCTCGTCGGCGAACTGGTCCCCGGCTACCGTACCGGCCTCGTTCTGCAAAGCCTGGCGGTGCGCGGCTGAGCGGTAAGCCTTGTACACTTCACGCAGCAAATGGGCATCGGCGGCGGGCATGAGCCCGACCTGCTCCAGGCCCTCCAGAATGCGGATATTGTCGGTGTAGCGCAGCAACGATGGATGTTGCGCAGACCACGCCAAAGCCGCGTATTGCACCATAAATTCAATATCGACGATACCTCCGGCGTCCTGCTTGAGGTCGAACAGCGCCGTGGCCTCGAAGGCATTGGCGCCCCTGCCGGCCGTCGTGGCCTTGGTGCCCAGGTTGTCACGCATCTTGGCACGCATCTCGCTGACCTCCTGGCGCAGCTTCTCCAAGTCCCGCTCACGCCCCAACACGTTAGCCCGTACCTGCTCGAACGCCTGGCCCACATCCTGGCTGCCCACCAGTACCCGCGCGCGGATCAGGGCCTGATGCTCCCAGGTCCAGGCTTCATTTTGTTGATACCGATCAAACGCCCCCAGGGAACTCACCAACAAGCCGGATGCGCCGGAAGGTCGCAGGCGCATGTCCACTTCATACAGCTGGCCGGAGTTGGTCTGGGTGGTCAGCAGGTGAATGATGCGCTGGCCCAGGCGTGTGAAGAATTGCGCGCCATCGATCGGCTTGGCACCGTCCGTCTCGGCCTGGGGGTCGCCGTCATGGATAAACACCAGGTCCAGGTCCGAACCATGCCCCAGTTCGATGCCGCCCACTTTTCCATAACCGACAATGATGAACCCAGGATCGCACAGGGTGCCGTCCAGTCGCTGCGGCGAGCCGTGACGGGCGACCGTCTGGCGCCAGGCCAGGGCCAGCACTTGTTCAAGAATCGCTTCGGCCAGCCAGGTGAGGTAGTCGCTGACCTTCATCAACGGCAGGCTGCCGGCGATTTCGGAAGCGGCCACCCGCAGGCGGTGCGCCAGTTTGAAATGGCGCAAGGCTTCCATTTGCTGCTCAAGGTCATCTTCGGGAATGCGCGTGAGGCGCTCGCGCAACTCAGCGGCCAGCTCCGGCGCCAGCGGCGGCTTGAACAAGCGGCCTTCGTTGAGCAATTCGTCCAGCAACAGCGGAAAACGGGTGATCTGCTCGGCGATCCACGGGCTGGCCGCGCACAATGTCAGCAGGCGACGCAGGGCGTCGGGGTTCTCAGTCAGCAACACCAGGTAGGCCGAACGCCGGGCAACGGCTTCCACCAGCGGCAACACGCGCTCCAGGACCAGGTCCGGGTTGGCATGTTCAACGGCCTGGGCCAGCAGGCGCGGGATGAACGCATCCAGGCGCTCGCGCCCCAGGCGCTGCATGGCGCGCAACTGCGGGCTGGCGCGCAGGCTGGCCAAGGCCTTGAGGGCCTTGGGGGCATCGGTGAAACCGCCTTCACTCAGTTGGCGACACGCGGCGTCGTCATCCTGGGACTCCTCCCACAGCGGCAGCCATTCACCACCGACCACCAATTCGCTTTCTTCGCCCTCTTCTTCATCAGGGTCGGCAATCACCTGGCGAAAGTGCCAATCCACACGGCCACGCCAGTACATCAGTCGCTCATGGAACGCGCCCCAGTCACTGAAGCCCAACATAAAGGCAATGCGTGCCTGGTCTTCGGGGCTGTCCGGCAGCATTTGCGTCTGGCGGTCGGCAATCGCCTGGATCGCATGCTCGGTGTAGCGCAGGAACTCGTAACCGCTGCGCAGCTCGCTGATCACCGCCGCGGGCAAATACCCCTGGCCTTCCAGCGTGCCCAGCACGTTCAACAGCGGGCGTTGCTGCAGGCTGAGGTCGCGGCCGCCATGGATCAGTTGGAATGCCTGCGCGATAAATTCCACCTCACGAATGCCGCCCGCGCCCAGCTTGATATTGTCGGCCATGCCCTTTCGCCGCACTTCCTGCTGGATCAGTTGCTTCATGGTGCGCAGCGCTTCGATGGCCGAGAAGTCCAGATAACGGCGAAAGACAAACGGGCGCAGCATGTCGAGCAGTTGCGCGCCAGCCACCTGGTCGCCGGCCACCACCCGCGCCTTGATCATGGCGTAGCGCTCCCAGTCCCGACCCTGGTCCTGGTAGTACTGCTCCAGCGCGTTGAAGCTCAGCACCAGGGCGCCGGCCGAACCGTAGGGGCGCAGGCGCATGTCGACGCGGAAGACAAAACCATCGACGGTCATCGGGTCCAGGGCCTTGATCAGTTTTTGACCCAGGCGAATAAAGAACTCCTGATTATCCAGGGCGCGCTTCACGCCCACCGTTTCACCACCTTCGGGATAAGCGAAGATCAAGTCGATATCCGACGACAGGTTCAGCTCCACTGCACCGAGCTTGCCCATGCCGAGGATGACCATGTGCTGTGCCTCGCCGCTGCGTGCGCCGGTCGGCGTGCCGAACTGGGCGCAGTGGCGCTGGTACAGCCATTGATAGGCCTGGTCGATGCAGGCGTCGGCCATGTCGGACAGATCGCGACAGGTTTGCACCAGGTCGGCCTGGCGTGTGAGGTCGCGCCAGATGATGCGCACCTGCTGGCGCGTGCGTTGGCGGCGCAGCACGCGGCCCAGTTCATCTTCTGTTTCGGCCTGTTGCACGGCACCGGCTATCTGGCTGCATAGCTCGCCGGGCGCGAAACCGCGGTCCAGCTCGCCCCAGGCCACCAGCTCCAGCAACATCAAAGGGTCACGAACACTCTGTTCAATGACGAAATCACTGGCGGCGCACACGCGGGCGAAGTCGGCCCACCGTTGCGGCGCCCACGCAGAAAGGCCATGATCGTCATCCAGCGCGGCCACCGCGTCACGAAATGACTGTTCGGCCCGGTTGGCGTAAGGCAACAGAATGGCCGGCAGTTCGGCCAGCGTTGGAAGGCTCATGGTCTATCCTTGATCGGCGTGTAAATGGCGTGTAGTTGTGAAGGCAAGAGCCATGCTCGGTGAAGGACTGTCGAACAAAGGTTAGAAATAGCTGAAATTAAATTAATCTTGGCAGGCAATATCAAAGTTTCACCTTTTCTTGTTCGCAATAGACCAACAATAACGATTATGCTCACCAGCAAGACCGAGCCATACGCTCAGTCTTGTGTAGTTTTACTACTCGTATATACATTCGAAAGGCTGAAATGGCCGACGATTTGTAGTAAAACTACAGGACGCCGAAGCAACCTTCGGCCATCCAAGAATTTATGTCGTCTGCCCACAAGGCCAGTCGCAAACTTCAGGCAACCGATTCTGGTAGCCTTTCCGCCCTGGAGCAAGCCATGCAAGACCTCGATCCCGTCGAAACCCAGGAATGGCTGGACGCCCTGGAATCGGTTCTCGACAAAGAAGGCGAAGACCGTGCTCACTACCTGATGACCCGTATGGGCGAACTCGCGACCCGCAGCGGCTCGCAACTGCCTTACGCCATCACTACGCCATACCGCAACACCATCCCCGTTACCCACGAAGCACGCATGCCTGGCGACCTGTTCATGGAACGCCGCATTCGCTCGCTGGTACGTTGGAACGCCATGGCGATGGTAATGCGCACGAACTTGAAAGATTCGGACCTGGGCGGTCACATCTCCAGCTTCGCTTCCAGCGCAACCCTGTATGACATCGGCTTCAACTACTTCTTCCAGGCCCCGACCGACGAACACGGCGGCGACCTGATCTACTTCCAGGGCCACACCTCGCCAGGCGTCTACGCCCGTGCGTTCATGGAAGGTCGCATCAGCGAAGAACAAATGAACAACTTCCGCCAGGAAGTCGACGGTCAGGGCCTGTCGTCCTACCCTCACCCTTGGCTGATGCCTGACTTCTGGCAGTTCCCGACCGTTTCCATGGGCCTTGGCCCGATCCAGGCGATCTACCAGGCACGCTTCATGAAGTACCTGGAAGCCCGTGGGTTCATCCCGGAAGGCAAGCAGAAAGTCTGGTGCTTCCTGGGCGACGGCGAGTGCGACGAACCGGAATCCCTGGGCGCCATCTCCCTGGCCGGCCGCGAGAAGCTCGACAACCTGATCTTCGTCATCAACTGCAACCTGCAGCGCCTCGACGGCCCGGTTCGCGGCAATGGCAAGATCATCCAGGAACTCGAAGGCGTGTTCCGCGGTGCTCAGTGGAACGTGACCAAAGTCATCTGGGGCCGTTTCTGGGACCCACTGCTGGCCAAGGACGTCGACGGTATCCTGCAACGTCGCATGGACGAAGTCATCGACGGCGAGTACCAGAACTACAAGGCCAAAGACGGCGCGTTCGTTCGCGAGCACTTTTTCAACACGCCTGAACTCAAGGCCATGGTTGCCGACCTGTCCGACGACGAAATCTGGAAGCTCAACCGTGGCGGCCACGACCCGTACAAGGTCTACGCGGCGTACCACGAAGCGGTCAACCACAAAGAACAACCCACCGTCATCCTGGCCAAGACCATCAAGGGTTATGGCACCGGTGCCGGCGAAGCGAAGAACACCGCGCACAACACCAAGAAAGTCGATGTCGACAGCCTGAAGTTGTTCCGCGACCGCTTCGACATCCCGGTCAAGGACGAAGAGCTGGAGAACCTGCCGTTCTTCAAGCCAGAGCCAAACAGCGCCGAAGCCCGCTACCTGAGCGAGCGTCGCAGCGCACTGGGCGGTTTCGTACCACAGCGCCGCGCCAACAGCTTCAGCGTACCGACGCCAGACCTGAGCACCCTCAAGGCTATCCTTGACGGCTCGGGCGACCGTGAAATCTCCACCACCATGGCCTTCGTGCGCATCCTGGCGCAGCTGGTCAAGGACAAGGACATCGGCCCGCGCATCGTCCCGATCATCCCGGACGAAGCCCGTACCTTCGGTATGGAAGGCATGTTCCGTCAGTTGGGCATCTACTCCTCCGTCGGCCAGCTCTACGAGCCAGTCGATAAAGACCAGGTGATGTTCTACAAGGAAGACAAGAAGGGCCAGATCCTCGAAGAAGGCATCAACGAAGCGGGCGCCATGAGCTCCTTCATCGCTGCCGGTACTTCGTACTCCAGCCACAACCAGCCAATGCTGCCGTTCTACATCTTCTACTCGATGTTCGGCTTCCAGCGTATCGGCGACCTGGCTTGGGCCGCTGGCGACAGCCGCACCCGTGGCTTCCTGATCGGCGGCACCGCCGGCCGCACCACGCTGAACGGCGAAGGCCTGCAACACGAAGACGGTCACAGCCACATCCTGGCTGCCACCATCCCGAACTGCCGCACCTTTGATCCAACCTACGGCTATGAGCTGGCGGTGATCATCCAGGACGGCATGAAGAAGATGACCGAAGAGCAGCAGGACGTTTTCTACTACATCACCGTGATGAACGAGTCCTACCAGCAGCCAGCCATGCCGGCCGGTGTGGAAGAAGGCATCATCAAGGGCATGTACCTGCTCGAAGAAGACACCAAGGAAGCGGCGCACCACGTACAGCTGATGGGCTCCGGCACCATCCTGCGTGAAGTGCGTGAAGCGGCGAAGATCCTGCGCGACGAGTTCAACGTCGGTGCCGACGTGTGGAGCGTTACCAGCTTCAACGAACTGCGCCGCGACGGCCTGGCCGTGGAGCGCAGCAACCGCCTGCACCCTGGCCAGAAGCCAGCCAAGAGCTACGTCGAAGAGTGCCTGGCCGGCCGTAAGGGTCCAGTCATTGCCTCTACCGACTACATGAAACTGTTTGCTGAACAAATTCGCCAGTGGGTCCCGTCCAAGGAATTCAAAGTCTTGGGCACCGATGGTTTCGGCCGCAGTGACAGCCGCAAGAAGCTGCGTCACTTCTTCGAAGTCGACCGTCACTTCGTGGTGTTGGCAGCCCTGGAAGCCTTGGCTGACCGTGGTGAGATCGAACCCAAGGTGGTGGCTGACGCTATCGTCAAGTTCGGGATCAACCCGGAAAAACGCAACCCACTGGACTGCTGAGGAGATTTTTTGTGAGCGAACTCATTCGCGTACCTGACATCGGCAGCGGTGAAGGTGAAGTAATCGAGCTGTTTGTGAAGGTCGGCGACACCGTCGAAGCCGACCAGAGCATCCTGACCCTCGAGTCGGACAAGGCGAGCATGGAAATCCCTGCTCCCAAGGCCGGCGTGGTCAAAAGCCTGAAAGTGAAGCTGGGCGACCGTCTGAAGGAAGGCGACGAACTGCTGGAGCTGGAAATCGAAGGCGCTGCTGATGCAGCCCCTGCGGCCGCTGCTCCGGCCGCCGCTGCACCTGCACCTGCTGCTGAAAAGCCTGCCGCTGCCGAGGCTGCTCCAGCCCCGGCCGCTGCACCGGCCGCCGCGACCGTCCAGGACATTCACGTCCCGGACATCGGTTCGTCGGGCAAGGCCAAGATCATCGAGCTGCTGGTCAAGGTCGGCGACACCGTCGAAGCCGACCAGTCGCTGATCACCCTGGAGTCCGACAAGGCTTCCATGGAAATCCCGTCGCCGGCTGCCGGCGTGGTGGAAAGCATCGCGGTCAAGCTGGAAGACGAAGTCGGCACCGGTGACTTCATCCTCAAGCTTAAAGTACAAGGTGCTGCGCCAGCCGCCGCACCAGCACCGGCTGCTGCTCCGGCTGCCAAGGCTGAAGCGGCACCTGCCGCTGCTGCCCCTGCTCCGGCCGCAAAAGCCGAAGCTGCACCAGCCCCTGCGGCTGCTGCGCCTGCGCCAAGCGGTGCCAAGGTTCACGCCGGCCCAGCCGTGCGTCAGCTGGCCCGTGAATTTGGCGTCGAGCTGAGCGCTGTTGCAGCCAGCGGCCCTCACGGCCGTGTGCTGAAGGAAGACGTGCAGGTTTACGTCAAAGCCATGATGCAAAAAGCCAAGGAAGCTCCGGCTGCCGGCGGCGCTACCGGTGGTTCGGGCATTCCGCCGATCCGTACCGTGGATTTCAGCCGCTTCGGCGAAATCGAAGAAGTGCCGATGACCCGCCTGATGCAAATCGGCGCGGCAGGCCTGCATGCCAGCTGGTTGAACATCCCGCACGTGACCCAATTCGACCAGGCCGATATCACCGACCTGGAAGCGTTCCGCGTTGCGCAGAAAGCCGTGGCCGAGAAGGCCGGCGTGAAGCTGACCGTGCTGCCACTGCTGCTCAAGGCCTGTGCACACCTGCTCAAGGAACTGCCGGACTTCAACAGCTCGCTGGCGCCAAGCGGCAAGGCGATCATTCGCAAGAAGTACGTGCACATCGGCTTTGCGGTCGACACCCCGGATGGCCTGCTGGTACCGGTCATCAAGAATGTCGACCAGAAGAGCCTGCTGCAACTCGCTGGCGAAGCGGCTGCGCTGGCTGCCAAGGCCCGCGACAAGAAGCTCACCCCGGACGACATGCAGGGCGCTTGCTTCACCATCTCCAGCCTCGGCCACATTGGCGGCACTGGCTTCACGCCAATCGTCAACGCGCCGGAAGTGGCGATCCTGGGTGTGTCCAAGGCCACCATCCAGCCTGTGTGGGACGGTAAAGCGTTCCAACCCAAGCTGATGCTGCCACTGTCGCTGTCCTACGATCACCGTGTGATCAACGGTGCTGCGGCTGCGCGCTTCACCCAGCGCCTGAGCCAGCTGCTGAACGATATCCGCACCATCCTGCTGTAAGCCGCAGGGCCTTCCCTTAACGGGGAAGGCCCTTGCCGCACCGATTTCCGAGCGCCACGCTCGTACCTCAACCCCGCCACTTGGCGGGGCTTTTTTTGCCTGTATTTTGTAGGAGCGAGCTTGCTGTGGCGAGGGAGCTTGCTCCCGCTGGAGTGCGAAGCGCTCCCAAGATTTTGGGGCCGCTGCGCAGCCCAGCGCAAGCAAGCTTGCTCGCCACACGCAAGCACCCTACCTGCGTCAACGCACCACCGATCACCCCAATTACAGAAATCCCTCGCGCGGCCGATAACAGGCTTATAGCACTTAGCCTTCATCCTCTCTTGTCACTGCGTCCTGCATGATGCAACCTTGCCGCAGTCGACAGTCAAGAGGGCGTGAGCCCAGCGCAGTGCGCATTTTCCCAAGCGAGTTTCCCCATGAAAAGCCAACCCGATGTCGCCCGTATGGCGGCCGAGGTAGTGACGCAATTACCGGTGCCTTCGCGCCTCGGTATGCTGCGTTTCGAGCGGCTTAATGAGGCAAGCTGGGCCTTGCTCTACCTCGATCCCAACTGCGAACGCCAGTTCGGCCTGCCGGCGGTTGAACTCTGCGCCTTGATCGGCACGCCCTACGCCAGCCTGATGGAACCCCAGGCGCGCTACCAGTTGCACGATGCGATCCAGCAGCAACTGGCCCACAGCCCCCATTATCTGGTGCGCTACAACCTGCACACCCATGACGGCCCGCTGAGCGTGCTGGAGATGGGCGAGGCCTACAAACAACATAACCGCCACCTGGTGCGCGGCTACCTGATGGTGGTCGAGGGGCTGTTCAGCGAGACCAGCGCACCCGCCCCGACGGTCGACCTGGAAAACCAGAACAGCCGCCTGCAAATCGCCCTGGAGCTCAACCAGCGAGCGCAGCAGGAGCAGTTGCAACACCTGGAGCGAGTGCGCGCCCAGCAAGAACTGATCCTGCTGCTGGCGCGCCAACGCTACACAACGCCAAATTCCCTGCAAGAAGCCGCTGAACTCATCACGCGCAGCGCCTGCGACATTTACCAGATCGACTGCGCCAGCATCTGGAACCTCGAAGGCCATCATCTGGTACCGATCTCCGCCTATCACCGCGCCGATCAACAACACCATCTGCCTGAAGCCATCGATGCCAGCGGCTTCCCGGATTACCTGGAAGCCCTGCACTCCAGCCGCGCGATCGACGCCACCCACGCCCTGCGCGACCCACGCACCCGGGAAATGGCTGAAAGCCTGCGCGCCAAGGACATCCACGCGATGCTCGACGCCAGCATCCGCGTCGACGGCCAGGTCGTCGGCGTGCTGTGCCTGGAGCAAGGTGGCAGCCCACGCGCCTGGCAGTCCGATGAAATCGCGTTCGCCGGCGAGCTGGCAGACCAGTTCGCCCAAGTCATCAACAACCACAACCGCCGCACTGCCACCAGCGCCCTGCACCTGTTCCAGCGCGCCGTGGAGCAAAGCGCCAACGCGTTTTTGCTGGTCAATTGCGACGGCGTGGTGGAGTACGTCAACCCCAGCTTCACCGCGATTACCCAATACAGCGCCGAAGAAGTCCACGGCCATCGCCTGGCCCAACTGCCCGCCCTGGAAAACCTCAGCGAATTGCTGTTCGACGCGCCTTCGGCCCTGGCCAAAAGCAACAGCTGGCAAGGCGAGTTCAAGAGCCGCCGCAAGAACCTGGAACCGTACTGGGGCCAGCTGTCGATTTCCAAGGTGTATGGCGACAACCGCGAGCTGACCCACTACATCGGCATCTACGAAGACATCACCCAGACCAAGCTGGCGCAACAGCGCATCGAACGCCTGGCCTACACCGACAACCTGACCAACCTGGGCAATCGCCCCGCGTTCATTCGCAACCTCGACGAGCGCTTTGCCCGCGACAGCGACAGCCCGATCAGCCTGCTGTTGGTGGACATCGACAACTTCAAGCGCATCAACGACAGCCTCGGCCACCAGACTGGCGACAAGTTGCTGATCAGCCTGGCGCGCCGCCTGCGCAACAGCTTGAGCAGCGGCGGCAGCCTGGCGCGTTTTGCCAGTAACGAATTCGCGGTGCTGTTGGACGATGCCGACCTTGAGACCGGCCAGCAGGTGGCCAGCCAGTTGCTGACCACCCTCGACAAGCCGATGTTCGTCGACAACCAGTTGATCAGCGTAACCGGTTCCGTGGGCCTGGCCTGCGCGCCGCTGCATGGCCGCGACCCGCAGACCCTGATGCGCAACGCCGGCCTGGCCCTGCACAAGGCCAAAGCCAACGGTAAGCACCAGGTGCAAGTGTTTACCGAAGCGCTGAATGCCGAGGCCAGCTACAAGCTGTTCGTGGAAAACAACCTGCGTCGTGCCCTGACCCAGAACGAGCTGGACGTGTTCTACCAGCCCAAGCTATGCCTGCGCAGCGGTCGCCTGCTGGGCATGGAAGCACTGTTGCGCTGGAACCACCCGGAAAAAGGCATGATCCGCCCCGACCAGTTCATCAGCGTGGCTGAAGAAACCGGGCTGATTATCCCCATCGGCAAATGGATCGCGCGCCAGGCCTGCCGCATGAGCCGGCAATTGACGGCCGCAGGCCTGGGCAACTTGCAGGTGGCCATCAACCTGTCGCCCAAGCAATTTTCCGACCCGGACCTGGTGGCCTCGATTGCCACCATCCTCAAGGAGGAACAGCTGCCGGCCAACCTGCTGGAGCTGGAGCTGACCGAAGGCTTGCTGCTGGAAGCCACTGAAGATACGCGCCTGCAACTGGACCAGCTCAAGAGCTTCGGCCTGACCCTGGCGATGGACGACTTCGGTACCGGTTACTCGTCGCTGAGCTACTTGAAAAAATTCCCCATCGACATCATTAAGATTGATCGCAGCTTTATCCATGAAATCCCGGACAACCAGGACGACATGGAAATCACCTCGGCGGTGATCGCCATGGCCCACAACCTCAAACTCAAGGTCGTGGCCGAAGGCATCGAAACCGCTGAGCAGTTGGCGTTCCTGCGCCGGCACCGTTGCGACGTGGGCCAGGGCTACCTGTTCGACCGCCCGATCCCGGGTGCCGAGCTGATGCAGAGGCTTAAACGCTACCCGCGCGGGCCAATCGCCTGACAGCGCTGTAACACTCGGGCACACTGGCTGTCTGACAATTTACTGTTACTCAACCTGACGAGAGGACTGATCATGGTCTTGCGCTCGGAAATTCTGGTGAACAAAAACGTGCTGCCTACTCAAGAACAAGCGTTGCCTGGTCGTGAAACCCCGATGAAGTTACCGGAAACGCACTTCGTCAACGGCAACCCACTGCTGGGCCCGTTCCTGGATGACGTCGGCTTTGCGATCTTCGGCCTGGGCTGCTTCTGGGGCGCAGAACGCAAGTTCTGGCAGCGCGACGGCGTGGTCAGCACCGTGGTCGGCTACGCCGGCGGCTTCACGCCTAACCCGACTTACGAAGAAGTCTGCTCGGGCCTGACCGGCCACAGCGAAGTGGTGCTGGTGGTGTATGACCAGGCCAAGGTGAAATACGAAGACCTGCTGAAGATGTTCTGGGAACTGCACAACCCGACCCAGGGCATGCGCCAGGGCAACGACATCGGCAGCCAGTACCGCTCGGTGATCTACGCCACCACGCCGGAGCAATTGGCGGCGGCCAAAGCCAGTGCTGATGCTTATCAGCAAGAGCTGAGCAAGGCCGGCCTGGGTGAGATCACCACGGAAATCGAAGAGGCCCCGACGGTGTACTTCGCCGAGGCGTATCACCAGCAGTACCTGGCGAAGAACCCCCAGGGTTACTGCGGGATCGGCGGCACAGGCGTGACCTGCCCGATCTGACCCTTGTGCCATGATCATTCCCACGCTCCGCGTGGGAATGCCGTACTGGACGCTCCGCGTCCGCTTTTAACATCGTGACGCGGAGCGTCACAGGCTGCGTTACCACGCGGAGCGCGGGAACGATCGGTTACTCGGCGATCAGCCAATCCATCTGCCAGCCACCCTGGGTCTGGCCCAGTTGCCTGGACAACCATGGCAGCAACTCACGCAATTCCTCTTCCAGGCCCCACGGCGGGTTGGCAATCGCCAGGCCCGAGCCGGTGAGGGTATTGGGCGTGTCCAGCGGATGCACCAGCAACTCCACACGCAGCAGCTTCGGTGCACCGGTACCGGCCAGGTCCTGGTAGAAACGGCGCAACATGCGCTGGTCTTTCACCGGGTACCAGATCGCCGCCACCGTCTGGCGCATACGGCTAACAGCCTCCTTGAGGGACGCGGCGCAACGCTGCATTTCGTCGAGTTTTTCAAACGGCGGGTCGATCAGCATCAGCGCGCGCTTTTCCGGCACTGGCAGCAAGGCCCGTGGCACGTGCCAGCCTTCGCCCAGGTGCACTTTGACGCGGCGATCACCCTTCATGTTGTCCTTGAGCAGCACGCCATCTTCAGGGTGCTTCTCGTTGAGCAACACACGGTCCTGGGGCCGCGTGAGGCGGCGCGCCAGTTCCGGCGAGCCCGGGTAGTAGCGTAACTGGCCATCCGGGTTCATCTCGTGCAACACGCGCATGTAGTCGGCGGTCAGCGGCGGCAGGTCGCTTGCGCCCCACAGGCGGGCGATGCCTTCCAGGTACTCACCGGTGCGGTTGGCCTGGTCGCCCTGCAAGTCATACAAGCCAATGCCTGCGTGAGTGTCGAGGTAGGCGAACGGCTGTTCCTTGCGCGACATCAGGGCGATGAGGCGGGTCAAGGTCAGGTGTTTGAAGACATCGGCATGGTTGCCGGCGTGAAAGGCGTGACGATAATTCATGGTTGCTCCTGCGCAGGGGGCGAAGTTTACCTTCTACCGGTGCAAAGGTGCAGGGCCGCATGGCGGGCGGCACGGAAGTGACGCTATCGCCAGGGGCTCAACTGAGCTGCGAGGCAAGGTAATCAGCCAGTGCACCATGGCTGATTTGCGGCCTGCGTGCGAAGTAGGCGACTTTATGCTGCAAGGTTGCTGGCGTAAACGCGGTATAGAGGTCAGGACGCTGCTCTTGGAGCCATTGCAGCAGGTTGTCGACCAGCACCTGCGGTGACTGCTGCGCCATATGCTTGAGCAACGATTCCGGCACCTGCCACCAGGGGCTGGCTGGGGCCGCAGTGACTGGTTTGGCCGCCACCGACAGCGGCTGGCCGTTGATCAAGTAGCGCTGGAACACTGGCAACACGCGCCCGGCCTCGTCGCCTAATGACTGCAACATCGGCAAAAGGTGCGCGCCATCCCAGAAACGCAAAAACACCGGCTGGTTTTCAGAGAGGTACACCTGGGTCAAACCCTTAAAATGCGCGATCACCACCTCCAGCGGGCTGGACGAGACCGCCAGCCAGCCCCAATCCGACGCTTGGGTGGTGGCTATCCAATCGAGAAAGGCACTGCTCGGCTCAACGACGCCAACGTAGGGCATGACCTCATCCCAGTCAGCGTAGGCCGTGCCCGCCCAGATCGGTCGCGGCATCTTTGCAGCGGCCGTGGCTTGCCAGGCGGCGAGCGGCTTGGCGTCGCTGGCATTGCCCAGCACGGCGTACAGCTGTTCATCAGGCTGCAACGGGTATTGCGCCAGCCAGGCATTGGGCGTCAAGAGCGCGGGCATCAGGACGCACTCCGTGTATGGGCGTCGATGTCGCATTGGCCGTTCTTGCAGCGCTCGCATTCTTCGCAGAACGGCGCGCTGCGTTTGAGGCTGAACACTTGTGCACGGCTTAACGGCGCGGGAACCGCTGCCAATACAGCCTCTTTCAACCCAGGCATTAACGGCGCCGGCGTCGGGGCAGGCGCGCTGCCGAGCTGGATCGGCACACTGCTGAAAATCCCGCCCGCTGACAATGTGATCGACTGCCCGCCCGCCTGGATCGTCACGCTGGCACCCGCATCAATGATGATGCTTTGCCCGGCCCCCAGCGCAATGATTTGCCCGGCACGCATGTGCTGCGAACCGCCAACCACCAGATGGTCATCCTGCTTGAGCTCGGTCAAACGGTTGCCGTGGGTGATGCGCTGCTCCTGGCCCTGCAACTCATGGCGCGACTCGCCGCCCACCTGCACGCGACGCTGGTTATCGACCTGTACCTGTTGGTCGTGCAACACATGCTGGGTCCAGTCCCGCTGGGCGCGCAGGTAGATTTCCTCGGCACCCTTGCGGTCCTCGATACGCAGTTCGTTGTAGCCACCACCGCCAGGGCTGCTCTGGCTACGCCAGAGACTACGGGTCTTGTCCGCGGGCAGGTCGAGGGGCACAGGCGTGGCGGCGTTGGGCAGGCACCCCACCACCAGCGGCATATCCATGTCGCCATTGACGAACCCCACCAGCACTTCCATGCCAACCCGGGGTATCAGCACCACGCCATAACGGTCATGGGCCCAGCCACTGGCGACCCGCAGCCAGCAACTGGAATGGTCGTTGTGCTCGCCGACACGATCCCAGGCCAGTTGCACCTTGACCCGGCCGTATTCGTCACAGTGAACCTCACTGTCAACCGGGCCGGTGACCACTGCACTTTGATATCCCGATACCGTCGGGCGCGGCTGCTCCGGCAAGGGCGGACGAAACACCGCATCCCATGGCGCGGCGACAAATGCGTTGCGATACCCTTGGCGCAGTTCCCCTCCGTCCTCCTCGGTGACCGCTTCCTCCAGCACCTGAGGCTGCTTGCCTTCATGGCGCACCTGCGTCACCAGCCACAGGTCGTTCCAGTCCTCACGGGGGTGCTCACGCAACTGCAGAAACCGGCCACTGGCCAACGCCGGCTCATCGCCCTGGCCATGGGCACTACGATAGTCGCTGCGGTACCGCTCCAGGCCACGCTGGGCGAGGCATCTGCCTTGGGCTCGGTCGGAAAACTTGCCGGGGTAGTGCTGCGCTTCAAGCTTGGGCAATGACTTGTCGACGGCTGCGCTTTCCAGCTCGACATGGGGTTTGCGAAAGTCGTAATCGCGAAGATTCAACGCCGTGGTGCAGGTCGCCAATTGCAAGGTGAAGCGCTTGATCGCAGGGTTAGCGGCGACCATTCCCGAACCAGGCCGGTACGGCGTGGGCTGATCTGCCTGGGCAAATACGGTCTGGTCATCGCCAAACACCAGCAGATGCCCTGCGGGGGAATGCTGGAAGTGATAGTGAATACCCAGCTCGGCACACAGGCGCTGGATGAACGCCAGGTCGCTCTCGCCGAACTGCACGCAATATTCACGCTCCGGGTAATCACCGCTCAACCGGAACTCAAAGCGATCACTGTGAATCCCCTGCCCTGCCAGCACCTGAGCAACAATCTGCGGCACCGTCTTATGCTGAAAAATGCGCTGGTGGCTGCTGTGTGCCAGGTACGCCAGATGCGGCGCAAGGCTGAGCTGGTAACGCGTCAGGCGCCGGCCCGAGTCGCCCTGGGCAACCCGATACACCAGGCCGTGAACGCCATGCCCCTGATCGTCGAAGCCCAAGTACACCTGGCGATGCAGCAAGCCCTCCAGGTCGATATCCGGCTGCTCGCTGACCAGCTCAAGTTCAAAACGATAGGGCTGGCTGATGGCCTCGGTGCCGTCGAACGCGAACACCTCGAAATCACTCGGCGCCCCATCCAGGGCCAGGGTAAATGCAGGTTGGTTGGCAGGAGCGAACATCCGGTGTTTCTCTGCGAAGGGTGGGCGGTCGATTCTGCACCAGCCGTTCGCCTTGCCGAGCGCTGCCTCGGCAAATAAGTAAGGTCCTACGTGAGCACCGCTGGAACCCACGAGCATCGACGGCAATTGCACCAATCAGCCCACACAAAAAAAGGCCCAGTGTCCTTCGGACGTGGGCCTTTCTTGTTCGTTCAGCAGGCGTTAAACGCCCAGCGAATTACTTGTTCAAGTTGTAATCTTTTTCCGCAGCATCAAAACGCTCGACCATGCCCACCGTCGGTGCGCCCATCTTGCTCACGAAGTAGATCGCCAGGCTGGCGAAGATGAAGCCTGGGATGATTTCGTACAGGCCCAGCAATTCGAAGTGCTTCCACACGATCACGGTGATCGCGCCGACCAGGATGCCGGCCAGGGCGCCGTTGCGGGTCATGTGTTTCCAGATGACCGAGATCAGTACCACGGGGCCGAAGGCTGCACCGAAACCGGCCCAGGCGTAGCTGACCAGGCCCAGTACGCGGTTTTCCGGGTTGGCGGCCATGGCGATGGCGATCAAGGCCACTACCAGCACCATGATGCGACCGACCCATACCAGCTCAAGCTGGGAAGCGCCTTTGCGCAGGAACGCCTTGTAGAAGTCTTCCGTCAGGGCGCTGGAGCACACCAGCAGTTGGCAGCTCAGGGTGCTCATCACAGCCGCCAGAATGGCCGACAGCAACACACCGGCAACCCATGGGTTGAACAGGATTTTGGCCAGCTCGATAAACACACGCTCTGGGTTTTCAGTCACCGGGCCCGCCACTTCCGGGTGCGCCGAGAAGTAAGCGATACCGAAGAAGCCCACCGCCACGGTGCCGCCCAAGCACAGGATCATCCAGGTCATGGAGATGCGACGCGCCTTGGCGATCGACTTAACCGAGTCCGCCGCCATGAAACGCGCGAGGATGTGCGGCTGGCCGAAGTAGCCCAGGCCCCAGCCCATCAACGAGATAACGCCGATGAAGGTGGTGTTTTTCAGCATGTCGAAGCTGGTCGGGTCCTTGGCCTCAATGGCCAGGAAGGTGGTGTCTACGCCGCCGGTGGCCAGCAGCACGATAATCGGCGTGAGGATCAGCGCGAAGATCATCAGCGTGGCTTGTACGGTGTCGGTCCAGCTGACTGCCAGGAAACCACCGATGAAGGTGTAGGCAATAGTCGCTGCAGCACCGGCCCACAGCGCGGTCTCGTAGGACATGCCGAAGGTGCTTTCGAACAGGCGGGCGCCGGCGACGATGCCGGAGGCGCAGTAGATGGTGAAGAACACCAGGATCACCACGGCGGAGATGATCCGCAGCAGGCCGCTTTTATCTTCGAAGCGGCTGGAGAAGTAATCCGGCAGGGTCAGGGCGTCGCCGTTGTGTTCGGTCTGCACGCGCAGGCGGCCGGCCACGAACAACCAGTTGAGGTAGGCACCGACGATCAGGCCGATGGCAATCCAGCTTTCCGACAGACCGGACATGTAGATCGCGCCCGGCAAGCCCATCAACAGCCAGCCGCTCATGTCGGAAGCACCGGCGGACAAGGCTGTCACCACGCTACCGAGGCTGCGACCGCCCAGGATGTAATCGGAAAGGTTGTTGGTGGAGCGATAGGCCATCAGGCCGATCAGCACCATTGCTGCGATGTAGATCACGAACGTGATCAGGGTTGGATTACTAACGCTCATAGGAGTGACGCCCTGGCTTTGTTTTTATGTAGCGACGGTCATGGGGACGGCCACCCGTGGATAACCGGATAGACGAACCTGCATGCCGCGCATTTATGACTGGCGTTTCCCCAGGAAAGCCGCCAGCCGATGAACCCACCCAGAGGGTTGGTTGCACCTTGGTGCGCGAATGCTATTCAACAAAGCAAATAAGGTGCAACCAGTTTCTGCCGTTTAAGTTGCACCCAAGTATGTTTTAGGACAAACGCGCTTTTTTTGCTCCTTTTCGGAGCAAGAACAGCTGATCTCAGAAGCAAATGCACCAGCGCGAAGCGGATTCGGTCGCGTGTTTATTTTTTTCCGATCAAGCGTCGAATATTTAACCAACAAAAGGGTTGCACCCGGTTGCACCTCAGGATGGGCAAAGCTAATCTTGCCGCCAGCAGATGCCACTCGGTAGTGGCACCCATGAGGATAAAAAAATGGCAACGACCACCCTTGGGGTCAAACTCGACGACCCGACCCGCGAACGCCTGAAGGCCGCCGCGACCTCCATTGATCGCACGCCGCACTGGCTGATCAAGCAGGCGATTTTCAATTACCTGGAGAAACTCGAGGGTGGTGCAACCCTGTCCGAGCTCAATGGCTTGAGCACCAAGGAGGCCGATGATGCCGGCGAGGTCCAGGCCGACCACGCCCACCAGTGCTTCCTTGAGTTCGCCGAGAGCATCCTGCCGCAATCGGTATTGCGTGCCGCAATCACCGCCGCTTACCGCCGCCCCGAGCCGGAAGTGGTACCGATGCTGATCGAACAGGCGCGCCTGCCGGCACCGATGGCCGAAGCCACCAACAAGCTGGCCGCGAGCATTGCCGAAAAACTGCGCAATCAGAAGAGTGCCGGCGGCCGTGCCGGTATTGTTCAGGGCCTGCTGCAAGAATTCTCCTTGTCGTCCCAGGAAGGCGTGGCGCTGATGTGCCTGGCCGAAGCGCTGCTGCGTATCCCGGACAAAGGCACCCGCGATGCGCTGATCCGCGACAAGATCAGCACCGGCAACTGGCAGCCCCACCTGGGCAACAGCCCATCGCTATTCGTCAACGCCGCTACCTGGGGCCTGCTGCTGACTGGCAAGCTGGTGTCCACCCACAACGAAGCAGGCCTGACCTCGTCCCTGAGCCGCATCATCGGCAAGAGCGGCGAGCCGATGATCCGCAAGGGCGTCGACATGGCCATGCGCCTGATGGGTGAGCAGTTCGTCACCGGCGAAACCATCGCCGAAGCCTTGGCCAATGCGAGCAAATTCGAAGCCAAGGGCTTCCGCTATTCCTACGACATGCTCGGTGAAGCCGCACTCACCGAACACGACGCCCAGAAGTACCTGGCCTCGTACGAACAAGCCATTCATTCCATCGGCAAAGCCTCCCATGGCCGTGGGATCTATGAAGGCCCGGGCATCTCCATCAAACTCTCCGCCCTGCACCCGCGCTACAGCCGTGCGCAGTACGAGCGTGTGATGGATGAGCTGTACCCGCGCCTGCTGTCGCTGACTTTGCTGGCCAAGCAGTACGACATCGGCCTGAACATCGACGCCGAAGAAGCCGACCGCCTGGAGCTGTCCCTGGACCTGCTCGAACGCCTGTGCTTCGAGCCGCAATTGACCGGCTGGAACGGCATCGGCTTTGTGATCCAGGCGTACCAGAAGCGTTGCCCATATGTGATCGACTACGTCATCGACCTGGCCCGCCGCAGCCGCCATCGCCTGATGATCCGCCTGGTAAAAGGCGCGTACTGGGACAGCGAAATCAAGCGCGCCCAGGTCGAAGGCCTGGAAGGCTACCCGGTGTACACCCGTAAGGTGTACACCGACGTTTCCTACATTGCCTGCGCGCGCAAACTGCTGTCGGTGCCGGAAGTCATCTACCCGCAGTTCGCCACGCACAACGCCCACACCCTGTCGGCTATCTACCACATCGCCGGTCAGAACTATTACCCCGGCCAGTACGAGTTCCAGTGTTTGCACGGCATGGGTGAACCGCTGTACGAACAGGTTGTAGGCAAGGTTTCCGAAGGCAAGCTGAACCGTCCGTGCCGTGTATACGCGCCGGTTGGTACCCACGAAACACTGCTGGCCTATCTGGTACGCCGCCTACTGGAAAACGGCGCCAACACCTCGTTCGTCAACCGTATCGCTGACCAGTCCATCTCGATCCAGGAACTGGTAGCCGACCCGGTGGCCAGCATCGAGCAAATGGCAACCCAGGAAGGCGGTTTCGGCCTGCCACACCCGCGCATCCCTTTGCCGCGTGACCTGTACGGCAGCGACCGCGCCAACTCGGCCGGTATCGACCTGGCCAACGAACATCGTCTGGCCTCGCTGTCCTGCGCCCTGCTGGCCACCGCTCACAACAACTGGAAGGCCGCGCCGATGCTCGGTTGCGCCGCCAGCAATGAAGCGGCTCAACCGGTGCTGAACCCGTCCGACCTGCGTGATGTGGTCGGCCAGGTACAGGAAGCCACCGTCGAAGACGTCGACAACGCCATCCAGTGCGCCATCAGCGCCGCGCCGATCTGGCAGGCCACCCCGCCCGCCGAACGCGCTGCCATCCTGGAACGCGCCGCCGACCTGATGGAAGGCGAGATCCAGCCGCTGATGGGCCTGCTGGCCCGCGAAGCAGGCAAGACCTTCGCCAACGCCATCGCCGAAGTGCGTGAAGCCGTGGACTTCCTGCGTTACTACGCAGTGCAGGCGCGCAACGACTTTACCAATGACGCCCACCGCCCATTGGGCCCAGTGGTGTGCATCAGCCCGTGGAACTTCCCGCTCGCCATCTTCAGCGGCCAAGTAGCTGCAGCGCTGGCTGCCGGTAACCCGGTGCTGGCCAAGCCTGCCGAGCAGACGCCCTTGGTGGCAGCCCAGGCCGTACGCATCCTGCTTGAAGCTGGCATTCCGGAAGGTGTGCTGCAATTGCTGCCAGGCCAGGGCGAAAGCGTCGGTGCCCGTCTGGTGGGTGATGATCGCGTCAAAGGCGTGATGTTCACCGGTTCCACCGAAGTGGCGCGCCTGCTGCAACGCAATGTCGCCGGTCGCCTGGATGCCCAGGGTCGCCCGATTCCACTGATCGCCGAGACTGGTGGCCAGAACGCGATGATCGTCGATTCCTCGGCACTGACCGAACAAGTGGTGATCGACGTCGTATCGTCGGCCTTCGACAGCGCCGGTCAACGTTGCTCGGCCCTGCGCGTACTGTGCCTGCAGGAAGATTCGGCAGACCGTGTGGTCGAAATGCTCAAGGGTGCCATGGCTGAATGCCGCCTGGGTAACCCGGAACGCCTGTCGGTCGACATTGGCCCGGTGATCGACGCCGAAGCCAAGGCCGGTATCGAGAAACACATCCAGGCCATGCGTGACAAAGGCCGCAACGTTTACCAGGTGGCGATTGCCGACGGTGAAGAGATCAAGCGCGGCACCTTCGTGATGCCGACCCTGATCGAGCTGGAAAGCTTCGACGAACTGCAACGCGAGATCTTCGGCCCGGTGCTGCACGTAGTGCGCTACAAGCGCAAAGAGATCGACCAGCTCATCGGCCAGATCAACGCTTCCGGCTACGGCCTGACCCTGGGCGTGCACACGCGCATTGACGAGACCATCGCCAAGGTGATCGACAACGTCAATGCCGGTAACGTCTACGTCAACCGCAACATTGTTGGCGCCGTGGTCGGCGTGCAGCCGTTCGGCGGTGAAGGCCTGTCCGGCACAGGCCCGAAAGCCGGTGGCCCGCTGTACCTGTACCGCTTGCTGTCGACTCGTCCTACCGATGCGATCGAGCAATCCTTCGTACGGGGCGACAAGCTGGCCGCGCCGGATGTGCGCCTGCGTGATGCCATGAGCCAATCGCTGACCGCCCTGAAAACCTGGGCCGACGGCAATAAGTTCAGTGAACTGAGCGCCCTGTGCACGCAGTTCGCAGCGCAATCGCAAAGCGGTATCACCCGCCAACTGGCCGGCCCGACCGGCGAGCGCAACAGCTACGCCATCCTGCCGCGCGAACACGTACTGTGCCTGGCCGAAGTGGAAGGCGACCTGCTGACCCAACTGGCGGCGGTATTGGCCGTCGGCGGTTCGGCGGTATGGCCGGAAACCGAGCTGACCAAGGCCTTGTTCCCACGCCTGCCTAAAGAGATTCAGGCGAAGATCAAGCGCGTGGCCGACTGGTCCAAGGACGACGTGGTGTTTGACGCTGTGCTGCATCACGGTGATTCCGACCAACTGCGTGCGGTGTGCCAGCAAGTGGCGCAGCGCGGTGGGGCGATTGTTGGGGTGCATGGCATGTCGCAAGGCGAAACGGCGATTGCGCTGGAGCGTCTGGTGATCGAGCGTGCGTTGAGCGTCAACACTGCTGCAGCGGGTGGTAACGCCAGCCTGATGACCATCGGCTAACTGACACAACGCGGCTGATCGCGGCTGATCGTTCCCACGCTCCGCGTGGGAATGCAGCTCAAGGACGCTCTGCGTCCAGAAGCGTGACGCGGAGCGTCAAAAGAGGCGTTCCCACGCAGAGCGTGGGAACGATCTCGATGCCTCGCCAGCGTTCTGCCCTTCTATCACTTAAATCAATCTTGCTATCCACCCTCCATTCGCGGACTTAGACTCAGGCCAATTCCTTCAAAGGTACGCCGCCATGTCCGAGACGCTGCTCAGTTCCCGCAATCTGGCTTTCGAGCTGTACGAAGTCCTCGATGCCGAGGGCCTGACCCAGCGCGAGCGGTTTGCCGAACACAACCGCGAAACCTTCAATGCCGCGATCAGCACGGCGCGCAACATCGCAGAAAAGTACTTCGCCCCTCACAACCGCAAGAACGACGAAAACGAACCGCGCTATGAAAACGGCCAGGCGATCCTGATCCCGGAGGTCAAACCCGCCGTGGACGCCTTCCTTGAAGCCGGCTTCCTCAACGCAGCACGTAGCTTTGAAGCAGGCGGCATGCAACTGCCGACCCTGTTGTCCCAGGCTTGTTTCGCGCACTTCCAATCGGCCAACGCCGCCTCGACGTCCTACCCGTTCCTGACCATGGGCGCCGCCAACCTCATTGAGAGCTTCGGCACCGAGGAGCAGAAACAACGCTTCCTGCAGCCAATGATCGACGGGCGCTTCTTCGGCACCATGGCCCTGACCGAGCCCCATGCCGGTTCCTCCCTGTCGGACATTCGGACCCGTGCAGAACCCGCGGCTGACGGCAGTTATCGGCTCAAGGGCAACAAGATCTTTATCTCCGGTGGCGACCATTCGCTGTCGGAAAACATCGTGCACATGGTGCTGGCCAAATTGCCGGACGCTCCCGCAGGCGTGAAGGGCATTTCGCTGTTTATCGTGCCCAAGTTCCTGGTCAACGATGACGGCAGCCTGGGCGCTCGCAACGATGTGCTGCTGGCGGGGCTGTTCCACAAGATGGGCTGGCGCGGCACCACGTCCACGGCGCTTAACTTTGGCGATAACGGCAACTGTGTCGGCTACCTGGTGGGCAAGCCGCACCAGGGGCTGAGCTGCATGTTCCAGATGATGAACGAGGCACGCATCGGCGTGGGCATGGGCGCGGTGATGCTCGGTTACGCCGGCTACCTCTACTCCCTGGACTACGCCCGCGAACGGCCCCAGGGGCGCCTGCCTGATAGCAAAGACCCGAGCACCGCACCGGTGGCGATCATCCAGCACGCCGACATCAAGCGCATGCTACTGACCCAGAAAGCCTATGTGGAAGGCGCCTTTGACCTCGGCCTGTACGCGGCGCGGGTATTCGACGACACCACCACCCTGGCAACCGACACTGAGCGCAAACAAGCCCACGAACTGCTGGACCTGCTTACGCCCATCGTCAAATCCTGGCCGTCGGAGTTCTGCCTCAAGGCCAACGAGCTGGCGATCCAGATTCTCGGCGGCCACGGCTACACCCGCGAATACCCGGTGGAGCAGTACTACCGCGACAACCGTCTGAACCCCATCCATGAAGGCACCCACGGCATCCAGTCCCTGGACCTGCTCGGGCGCAAATTGGCGCAGAACGGCGGCGCCGGCTTAAAGCAATTGATCCGCCTGATCGCCGAAACTGGAGCCCGGGCGCAAAAGCACCCTTCACTCACGGCACTGCGAGAGCCTCTGGAGCAACTGGTAAACCGGCTGCAAAGCGTCACGATTGGCCTGCTGACCGATCTCGCCCAAGGCAAGGTCAACAGCAGCCTGGCGAACTCGGCGCTGTACTTGAAAGTGTTCGGGCACACGGTGATTGGCTGGCGCTGGCTGGAACAGGCGATCCGCGCCGAAGAAGGGCTGGCCAAGGGTGACGCGGCTGACGCGGCCTTTTATAAGGGCAAGCTCCAGGCCGCCCGGTACTTCCTGACCTGGGAAGTACCGAGCTGCCATCATGAACTGGCGATTCTGGAAGCACGCGACGATACGTGCCTGGGCATGCAAGACGAGTGGTTCTAAGGCTGACCGATCACCTTGGAGATCACATCGACCGTGGCGCTGACTTGCTCTTGGTAACGGTCGAGTTCCTGCTGGTGAGCCTGTTGCATTTCAATCTGCTCGGCGCACAAGTTCAGCGCGGCCAGTACCAATAGTTTGTCACCGATCAGGGTCGGGTACTTTTTCTTGGTAACCGCCAGGGAGGCCTTGAGCATGGTCACGGCATGCATCAGGGTCTGATCTTCGCCGGCCGGTGCCTTGATCGAGTAATCCTCTCCGAGAATCGAAACGACCTTTATGCCCTCACTCATGCGCTGACAGGCCCTGCACTTACACGCTCAACCAGCGCCTGAATGCGGGCGGCGGTGGCGCCGTGCTTTTCTTCCTGTTCCATCAGGTTCAGTTGCAGGCTGTCGTTTTCGTCCTTGGCGCGGGCCAGCTCGGCCTTGAGGGATTCGTTGCTGCCCAGCAATTCTTGATTCTGCTGTACGAGGTCGCTGACCAGTTGTTCCAATTGGCTGAGGGATGCTTCTAACATTTTGATTTCTCGGGCTTTTAAAAAGGGCGGTGACGATAAAGAAAATTCACCTCGGATGCCAGGGTTATCCCTGGCCGCGCAGCCCGATGATGCAAGGCCGGGCCGCACTTTCGAGCCTTAGTGACTGCATTTACCCGATCTGGTTCCTGAACTCACCCAACCCCTGGTCCGATGCGACAAAAGCGCGCGCCCCCTTAAGACTTTAGTCGCATGGCCGATAAGGCGGGCACACCTCGTCTCATGGCCGCATGGATAGCGCCTCCCCCAGGACTCCAGCATGTCTCTTCGTAATATGAATATCGCCCCGAGGGCCTTCCTCGGCTTCGCGTTTATTGGCGCCTTGATGTTGTTGCTCGGTGTGTTCGCCCTGAACCAGATGAGCAAAATTCGTGCAGCCACCGAAGACATCACCTCGGCCAGCGTGCCCAGCATTCGCGCCCTGGATGAATTCACCCAACTGACCCTGCGCCTGCGCGTGCTGTCGTACCGCTTGCTGACCAACCGCGAGCCGGATGTACAGCAAAAGACCCTGGAAGCCTTCGAACTGCGCAATCAACAGATTCGCACAGCCCAGGACATCTACGAAAAACTGATCACCAGCACCGAAGAGCGCAACGCTTACAACGAGTACGTGCGCCTGCTGGGCCAGTACCGCCAGATTGAAGAGCGCATGAAGAGCCTGTCTCGCGCCAATCAGGTCAACGAGCTGCGCAGCCTGCTCAACACCGAGTTGCTGGACAACTCCGAGCAGGTCAATGCGGTCTTGACCCGCTTGCTGGATATCAATAACGACGACGCCAACGCCACCAACCAGCGCGCCAAAGACCAATACGACATGGCCTTTGACCTGGTGGTAGGCCTGCTGGTGATTGCCACGGCGCTGACCTTGCTGTTTGCCTGGTTGCTGACCCGCAGCATCACCCTGCCCATCGCCCAGGCGCTAGAAGCCGCCGAAGAAGTGGCCGAAGGCAACCTGACGCGCCCGATCAGTGTGGACGGCAACGACGAAGCCGGGCGCCTGCTCGCGGCCATGGCCAAGATGCAACACAAACTGCGCGACACCCTGCAACGTATCGCCGGCTCCGCTACCCAGCTGGCGTCTGCCGCTGAAGAGCTGAATGCGGTCACCGACGAAAGCGCCCGTGGCCTGACCCAGCAGAACAACGAAATCGAACAGGCCGCCACTGCCGTCAACGAGATGACCAGTGCGGTGGAAGAAGTCGCACGCAACGCGGTGAGCACCTCCGAAGCCTCGCGCAATGCCACCACCTCTGCCGGTGACGGTCGCGACCTGGTGCAGGAAACCGTTAGCGCTATCGAACGCATGAGTACCGACGTGCAGGCCACCGCCTCCCTGATTGGCGACCTGGCCAATGAATCGAGGGATATCGGTAAAGTGCTGGACGTGATCCGTGGCCTGGCTGACCAGACCAACCTGCTGGCCCTGAACGCCGCGATCGAAGCAGCTCGAGCCGGGGAAGCCGGGCGTGGTTTCGCCGTGGTGGCCGATGAAGTGCGGGCGCTGGCCCATCGCACCCAGCAGTCCACCAGCGAAATCGAGCGCATGATCGGCAGCATCCAGACAGGCACTGAACACGCGGTGGATTCGATGCGCAACAGCACCGAGCGCGCCGAATCGACACTCAACATCGCCCGAGGCGCGGGCCTGTCGCTGGACACTATCAACACGGCGATTGTGGAGATCAACGAGCGCAACCTGGTGATCGCCAGTGCGGCGGAAGAACAGGCCCAGGTGGCGCGGGAAGTGGACCGCAACCTGGTGAATATCCGTGACCTGTCGGTGCAATCGGCAACCGGCGCCAGCCAGACCAGCGCGGCGAGCGGTGAGTTGTCGCGCTTGGCGGTGGATCTGAATGGGATGGTCGGAAGGTTCCGCCTCTGAAATAAGCCTTTGCTCACACCGCATACCTTGTGGGAGCTGGCTTGCCTGCGATAGCAATCTGTCAGCTGACGCCCATGGCGCCTGGCACACCGCAATCGCAGGCAAGCCAGCTCCCACATTTGAGCGATGTGCAGCCACAAAAGCTTTTTGACAGCGCAGCAATTCAACAGGTTAGAATCCCTGGCACGCAGACTGCATGGTCAGTTTGCGCCCTGTCTTCCCCCTGCCCTGGAGTACTGCCTTTGAATGCGACGACCATCAACAGCCTGTTCTTGATCGGCGCGTTGCTGGTGACTGCGAGCATTCTGGTGAGTTCGCTTTCGTCACGCCTGGGTATCCCTATCCTGGTGATTATCCTGGCCGTGGGCATGACCGCCGGGGTCGATGGCGGTGGCATCATTTTCGATAACTACCCCACCGCCTATCTGGTGGGCAACCTCGCCCTCGCCGTGATCCTGCTCGACGGCGGTTTGCGCACCCGGGTGGCGAGTTTCCGCGTGGCGCTGTGGCCGGCCTTGTCCCTGGCCACGGTGGGGGTGTTGATTACCACCGGCCTCACGGGCATGGCGGCGGCCTGGCTGTTCGACCTCAACATCATCCAAGGCTTGCTGATCGGCGCCATCGTCGGCTCCACGGACGCCGCGGCGGTATTCTCGCTGCTGGGCGGCAAGGGCCTCAACGAGCGGGTCAGCGCCAGCCTGGAAATCGAATCCGGCAGCAACGACCCGATGGCGGTGTTCCTCACCGTCACCCTGATCGACATGCTCGCCAGCGGCCAGACCGGCCTGCACTGGAGCCTGCTCACGCACCTGATCCGCGAATTCGGCATCGGTGGCCTGGTAGGCCTGGGCGGCGGCTGGCTGATGTTGCAACTGGTCAACCGCATCAACCTGGCCAACGGCCTGTACCCGATCCTTGTGATCGCGGGCGGCCTATTCGTATTCGCCCTGACCAACGCCCTGCACGGCAGCGGCTTCCTCGCCGTGTACCTGTGCGGCTTGGTCATCGGCAACCGCCCGGTGCGCAGCCGGCATGGCATTTTGCATATGCTCGACGGCATGGCCTGGCTGGCGCAGATCGGGATGTTCTTGGTGCTGGGCCTGCTGGTCACGCCTCACGATTTGCTGCCCATCGCCCTGCCCGCCCTGGGCCTGGCGCTGTGGATGATCCTGTTTGCCCGGCCGCTGTCGGTGATGGTTGGCCTGCTGCCATTCAAGGCGTTCCACGGGCGCGAAAAAGCCTTTATAGCCTGGGTGGGCCTGCGCGGCGCGGTACCGATCATCCTCGCGGTGTTCCCGCTGATGGCCGGCCTGCCCCATGCGCAGCTGTACTTCAACCTGGCATTCTTTATCGTGCTGGTCTCGCTGTTGGTGCAGGGCACCAGCCTGCCGTGGGTGGCCAAGTTGCTCAAAGTCACCGTACCGCCAGACCCGGCGCCGATCTCCCGCGCGGCCCTGGAAGTGCACGTTACCAGCGAGTGGGAGCTGTTCGTCTACCGCCTGGGCGCCGAAAAATGGTGCATCGGCGCGGCCCTGCGCGAGCTGAAAATGCCCGAAGGCACGCGCATCGCCGCGCTGTTTCGTGGCCAGCAACTGCTCCATCCGTCGGGTAGTACGGTGCTGGAAGTCGGCGATTTGCTCTGTGTGATCGGCCACGAACACAACCTGCCGGCCCTGGGCAAATTGTTCAGCCAGGCGCCGCAACGGGGCCTCGATTTGCGCTTCTTCGGTGACTTCGTACTCGAAGGCGACGCCCAGCTGGGCGCGGTTTCCGCCTTGTACGGGCTCAAGCTTGAAGGTATCGACCCGGACATGCCATTGAGCCGCTTCATTACCCAGAAGGTTGGCGGTGCACCGGTAGTCGGCGACCAGGTGGAGTGGAACAACACCATCTGGACCGTCGCCGTCATGGACGGGAACAAGATTGGCAAAGTCGGCGTCAGATTCCCCGAAGGAAGTCGCCCGGGCCCCGGACTCTTCCTCTAAACTGCGGGACAACGACGCCCCGATTCTTCACTTTGCAAGACCGGTCTCTATGCCAACCCTGCGTACTTTTCTCGCCACTGCCCTGCTGGGCCTGACCCTTTGTGTTGGCAGCGTATACGCCGCCGACCCGCCCAGCGCCGAAGCCGTCCAGCAAAGCCTGGATAAACTGCCCGACCGCAAGCTGCCTGACGCCGACATGAAGGCGCTGCAGGCGACCCTGCAACAGACCCTGACCTACCTGGGCAATCAGCAGGACTACGAGCAGCGCCTGGCCGACCTCAAGCGCCAGCTGGAAGAGGCCCCGCGCCAGACCAATGAGAACCAGCGTGAGCTGGCGCGCCTCAAGGCCACCAAAATCATTCCGGTGGCCCAACGCTACGCCAGCCTGCCGGTGCCGCAGCTTGAGCAGTTATTGGTGCAACGCAGCACCCAGCAAGGCGACCTGCAAAAAGAACTGGCCGACGCCAACAGCCTGACCATCGCCGCCCAGACCCGCCCTGAGCGCGCCCAGACCGAGATCAGCAGCAGTCAGACGCGCATCCAGCAAATCAACGCGACGCTCAAGCTTGGCAAAGACAATGGCAAACCTCTCAGCGGCGACCAGCGCAACCAGCTCAACGCCGAACTGGCGGCCCTGAATGCCTTGATTCCCCTGCGCCGCCAGGAATTGGCCGGCAACAGCCAGCTGCAAGACCTGGGCAACAGCCAGCACGACCTGATTCAGGAAAAAACCGCACGCCTGGAGCAAGAAATCCAGGACCTGCAAACCCTGATCAACCAGAAACGCCTGGCCCAGTCCCAGCAGACGGTGACCCAACAGTCCATCGAAGCGCAGAAAGCCGGCGGCAGTAGCATCCTTGCCAAGGAAAGCGCAGACAACCTGAAGCTGTCCGACTACCTGCTCAAAAGCACCGACCGCCTCAACGACCTGACCCAGAAAAACCTGCAGACCAAGCAGCAACTGGACACCGTGACCCAAAGCGATTCGGCCCTGGACGAGCAGATCAACGTGCTCAAGGGCAGCCTGCTGCTGTCCAAGATTCTCTATAAACAAAAGCAGGCCCTGCCGCGTCTCACCGTGGACAAAGACCTGGCCGACGACATCGCCAACATTCGCCTGTATCAGTTCGAGGTCAACCAACAGCGTGAGCTGATCAGTTCCCCAAGCGCCTATGTGGACAACCTGCTGGCGAACCAGCCACCGGATGAGGTCACCCCGCAACTGCGCCGCACCTTGCTGGAAGTGGCGATCACCCGCAGCGACCTGTTGGAGCGTCTGAGCCGCGAGCTGAGTGCACTGCTCAACGAATCCATCACCCTGCAACTGAACCAGAAACAACTGCTCAGCACCGCCAGCACCCTGCGGGCCACGCTCGACGAGCAAATGTTCTGGATCCCCAGCAACAAGCCGCTGGACACTGAATGGCTGGAAACCGTACCGGCGCATCTGAGCAAACAGGTCACCACCCTGCCTTGGGCGTCCAGCGTCAGTGAGCTGTATGACGGCCTGACCCAACGCCCACTGCTGTTCCTGCCGTTGCTGTTGCTGATCGGCGCGCTGTTGTGGCGACGCAATGCGCTGTATGTGCGCCTGAAAAAGGTTCACCAGGACATCGGCCACTTCAAGCGCGACAGCCAGTGGCATACGCCGCAGGCCATCCTGATCAACATCCTGCTGGCGATGCCCGTGGCCCTGGGCCTGGCGCTGTGCGGCTACGCGTTGCAGATCGACGCCCGCGGGCAAAACGCCAACCTGGGCGCGGCCTTGCTGCAGATCGCCCAAGCCTGGCTGGTGTTCTACACCGCCTACCGCATCCTCGCGCCGGGCGGCGTGGCGGAGCTGCACTTTCGCTGGGAAAGGCCGCAGGTCGAATTCCTGCAAGGCTGGATACGCAAGCTCGGGCTGGTGGTACTGGCGCTGGTGGCCGTGGTCGCAATTGCCGAACATCAACCGGCGGCGCTGGCTGACGACGTGTTGGGTATCGCCGTGGTACTGACCTGCTACGGGCTGATGGCCTGGCTGCTGGGCCGCCTGCTGCTGAACAGCCCAACCCACGAAAAGGCCTCGTTGTTTCGCAAAGCTATCGGGGTGGTGTTCACCGCGCTGCCCATCGCTCTGTTTATTGCCGTGTGCTTTGGCTATTACTACACCGCGCTGAAACTCAGCGACCGGCTGATCAATACCCTGTACCTGCTGATGTTCTGGCTGGTGATCGAGGCCACCTTCGTGCGCGGCCTGGGTGTTGCCGCAAGGCGCCTGGCCTACGCCCGGGCCCTGGCCAAACGCCAGGCAGCCAAGGAGGCCGGTGACGGCGAAGCGGTGATCGAAGAGCCGACCCTGGACATCGAGCAGGTCAACGAACAGTCCATGCGCCTGATCCGCCTGGCCCTGCTCGGCGGCTTTATCGCGGCGCTGTACTGGGTGTGGTCGGACCTGATCTCGGTATTTTCCTACCTGGACAACGTCACCCTGTACGAATACACCAGCGGCACAGGTGCAAATATCAGCATGGTGCCCATCAGCATCGGCGACCTGCTGGGCGCGTCGATCATCATCGGTATCACCTTCGCCCTGGCGCGCAACCTGCCCGGCCTGCTCGAAGTCCTGGTGCTGTCCAAGCTCGACCTGGCCCAAGGCAGCGCCTACGCCACCACCACCTTGCTGTCCTACATCATTGCCGGCGTGGGCTTTGTCACCACCCTTTCCACCCTCGGTGTGAGCTGGGACAAGCTGCAATGGCTGGTGGCCGCGCTGTCGGTGGGCCTGGGTTTCGGCATGCAGGAGATCTTCGCCAACTTCATCTCCGGCATCATGATTTTGTTCGAACGCCCGGTGCGCATCGGCGACACCATTACCATCGGCAACCTGTCGGGTACGGTAAGCAAGATCCGCATTCGTGCCACCACCATCACCGACTTCGACAACAAGGACATCATCGTCCCCAACAAGACCTTCATCACCGGGCAACTGATCAACTGGTCGCTGACCGACACCATCACCCGTGTCACCCTGAAACTGGGCGTGGACTATGGCTCCGACCTGGACCTGGTGAAGGAATTGCTACTCAAGGCGGCGCGAGAAAACCCACGGGTACTCAAAGAGCCGGAACCCCACGTGTATTTCCTCAACTTCGGCGAAAGCACCCTCGACCACGAACTGCGCATGCATGTTCGCGACCTGGGCGATCGCAACCCGGTGTTGGACGAGGTCAACCGCTACATCAATCGTGAGTTCAAGAAACAGCACATCAACATCTCGTTCCGGCAGATGGAAATCTACCTGAAGAATCTTCACGGCCAGGAATACAAATTGGTGCCGGCCGAAGACGAGCGCAAGACCATTGCCGAGCCGCTCGACAAGCCCGACGCCCCCGAGCCTCCTGCAGGCAAAGTCGTGGATGCGCCGGAGCCGCCACCCAGCAAACTCGACTAAACGCCCTATCCCCAGCAGAATGCTCGGAAATTCTGCTGGAGATGGCCGGTGAAAGCCCTCGACGAACTGACCTTCGACAACCGCTTCGCACGCCTGGGCGACGCATTTTCGACCCACGTACTGCCAGAGCCCCTCGATGAGCCGCGCCTGGTCGTCGCGAGCAAGGCCGCCATGGCCCTGCTTGACCTCGACCCGGCCGTGGCCGAAACCCCGGTATTTGCCGAGCTGTTCGGCGGCCACAAGCTGTGGGCCGAGGCAGAACCACGGGCGATGGTGTATTCCGGGCATCAATTCGGCGGCTACACCCCGCAGTTGGGCGATGGCCGCGGGTTATTGCTGGGCGAGGTCTATAACGAGGCCGGCGAGCATTGGGATTTACACCTCAAGGGCGCCGGGATGACGCCTTACTCGCGCATGGGCGACGGGCGTGCCGTGTTGCGCTCTTCGATTCGTGAATTCCTCGCCTCCGAGGCCCTGCATGCGCTAGGCATCCCCACCAGCCGCGCCCTGTGCGTGATCGGTTCCAGCACGCCGGTATGGCGGGAGAAACAGGAACGCGGGGCGATGGTTTTACGCCTGGCCCACAGCCATATTCGCTTCGGACACTTCGAATATTTCTACTACACCAAGAAGCCTGAGCAGCAGGCCGAACTCGCCGAGCACGTGCTGAACCTGCACTACCCCGAATGCCGCGAGCAACCCGAGCCTTACCTGGCGATGTTCCGCGAGATCGTCGAGCGCAACGCCGAAATGATCGCCAAATGGCAGGCTTATGGTTTTTGCCACGGCGTGATGAACACCGACAACATGTCGATCCTGGGCATTACCTTCGACTTCGGGCCCTTCGCGTTTCTCGATGATTTTGACGCGCACTTCATCTGCAATCATTCCGACCATGAAGGGCGCTACTCCTTCAGCAACCAGGTGCCGATCGGGCAGTGGAACCTCAGCGCCTTGGCCCAGGCGCTTACACCGTTCATCAGCGTTGACGCACTGAAAGAAGCCCTCGGCCTGTACCTGCCGCTGTATCAAGCGCACTACCTGGACCTGATGCGCCGCCGGCTGGGGCTGACCACCGCCGAAGAGGACGACCAGACGCTGGTGGAGGGTTTGCTCAAGCTGATGCAGAACAGCGGTGTGGACTACACGCTGTTCTTCCGCCGCCTGGGCGACGAATCGGCGACGTTAGCCGTGGCGCGGTTGCGTGATGACTTTGTCGACATGGCCGGGTTTGATGCCTGGGCCGAGCGGTACAAGGCCCGTGTTGCACGGGATGGGGATTACACCCAGGAACAGCGCCGTGAGCGCATGCACGCGGTCAACCCGCTGTACATCCTGCGCAACTACCTGGCCCAAAACGCCATCACCGCCGCCGAATCAGGCGACTACAGCGAAGTGCGGCGGCTGCATGACGTGCTGACCAGGCCGTTTGAGGAACAAGCTGGCATGGAGCAGTACGCGCAACGGCCGCCGGATTGGGGCAAGCATTTGGAGATTAGTTGTTCGTCGTGACCCCTTAGATAAAGGTCTCCACCGACACCCCGAAACGCTCGGCCAGCCAACGAATCTGGCGCACGTTGAGCTGGCGTTTTCCGCTCAGTATCTCCGAGACAACCGATTGCGCCCCAACGCCAGGAAGGTCACTCTGGGTAAGATTGTGCTCGCGCATCATGTAGCGCAGCACATCGACCCCGATGGCGACGGGCATTGGGCGATGCTCACGATCATAAGCTTCGATCCAGTCGCTCAGAATGTCGACCAGGCTCATCAGCGGGCTGTCCTCGTCTTCACCCACCAGACTCAATAGCTCATCCAAACCGCATACCAATGCGTCGTAGTCTGCCTCGTTTTCCGGCTTGCGCAGCACAGGCGAAACGAACTGCCAGTGCTCTGCCGCCACTCGCATAAGTGCGCTCATCTGATTTTTTCCTTCCATTTGTTTTTCTCATAATCACGGTGGTCAAGCAGGCGTTTGATGTAAACGCGCTGCATTCGATACTGCACCGACGCAATCAACCTCAGCTTGTTACCGCCAATATCAAATACATGAAATTCACCTACCTTGTCGGTGGCGGGAAACATGGCTTTCATTGCGGCAAAGTCCTTGGGGGCGTTGCGCTTGATCACGCGATACCACTGATCCAGAGCTGTTGCAGAGCGCGGCCATTTTCCTTTTGCTTCCCAGATCCTGCTTTCACTGATGACTCGCATGCAACGTCCTTATCGCATCTTGCTATGAAGGTTAAACCTGAATTCGAACTATCGCAATTTGCTATAGCCGCAAACAGACCGGTGGTGCACAACAAAAAGCCTAGCCACACCGTTCACGCTGGCGAGGACGAAAATGTGAGCGAATAAGTATCTATATCCTTGATAAACCTCTGTCTCGACACCAAATACCCAACTGGCCAAACCCCAGGAGCCTCCGATGTCCGAACCTCTTGTCATCCCCTGCCCTCATTGCAACGGCCTCAACCGTATACCCGGCGAACGCCTGGGTGACGCGCCCAAGTGCGGGCGTTGCAAGCAGCCGGTGTTGCTGAACAAACCCTTTGATTTGAAACAGGGCGACTATGCCAGCCAGATCAAGGGCGACCTGCCGCTTTTGGTCGATGTGTGGGCCGACTGGTGTGGGCCGTGCAAGTCGTTTGCGCCGGTATTCGAACAGGCAGCCGGGCAGTTGGAAGGCAAGTGCCGGCTGGCGAAGCTGGACAGCGAAGCTAACCAGCAGTTGTCGGCGCAGTTGGGGATTCGCTCGATTCCCAGTTTGATTCTGTTCAAGAACGGCCGCGAAGTGGCGCGCCAGAGCGGGGCATTCCCGTTGCCGCAGTTGATGAGTTGGTTGAGCAGCCAGGGGGTGTAAACATCCCCCTCAATCAACTCGGTCAATGTGGGAGCTGGCTTGCCTGCGATGCAGTCAACTCGGTGATTCAGGCACACCGAGTCGATATCTTCGCAGGCAAGCCAGCTCCCACATTTGGATCGCGGTGCCTCATCTCGATCAGCGTGGGCTGTCAGGCCGTAACCGGCAAGCCCGGCTCCCACCGTGTTCGGTGTTGCCTGTTGGGTCAGGCGTTTTCCAGCAGGTTGTGCAGGTCTACGAACTGCTGCGTCAGCTTATGCCGTGGGTCCAGGTGGATCAGCGGCTTGCTCTCCTGGTGCGACTCGCGCATACGCACGGAGCTGGCCAGGTACACCGGCAGTACCGGCAGCCCTTCGGCAATCAACTCATCGAGAATCTGTTGCGGCAGGCTCGCCCGTGCCTGGAATTGGTTGACCACGATGCCTTCCACTTCCAGGCCTTCGTTATGGTCGTCCTTCAATTCTTCGATCTCAGCCAGCAGGCCATACAGGGCCTGGCGGGAAAAGCTGTCGCAATCGAAAGGGATCAGTACGCGATCGGCGGCAATCAGCGCTGAAACCGCGTAAAAATTCAGCGCTGGAGGCGTATCCAGGTAGATTCGGTCGTAATCTTCGCTCAGTTCATCCAGCAGCTTTCGCAACTTGTTGATCTTGTGCTTGGCCTCAAGCTTGGGCTGCAGGTCGGCCAGTTCCGGGGTGGCGGTGATCACATGCAGGTTATCGAACGGGGTTTCGTAGATATCTACCCTGTTTTTCTTCGAAAACGGCCCCGTCGACAGGGTTTGCTTGAAAAAATCCGCGATTCCCATGGGGATGTCGTCGCCCGTCAGCCCGGTGAGGTACTGGGTTGAGTTGGCCTGTGCATCGAGGTCCACCAACAGGGTTCGATAACCTTCGCTGGCGCTGACCGCCGCCAGGTTGCAGGCGATGCTGGACTTGCCCACACCGCCTTTTTGATTGAACACCACGCGCCGCATGGAAAAACCTCCGTGTATCAATGAATCCCCCGAGTGTAGAGCGCAAAAGCGCCGGTTAGCTACCTCGTTCATCCTTACGCGCTGTCTGGCTCACAAATGAATGGAAACCGCGCACCGATCGAGTCCGGCCTTCGCTCGCCGATAATCTGTAAATTCTTCCAACTTATTTGTGATCAATAGTGAACAAACTTTCACCACTATTTGCTAGAACCCCACGGCACCGGGATAATGCGCGCCATACGGCCATTGCTCCCTGTCCCGGAATCCGGGGCCATTGGCCGCACATGGAAGCCCGCAGGGGCGGGATAACTTCTCAGTGATCAACTTCAACATCGCCCAATGGCGCGCCTGGGCTCCTGGCCTTGCGAGTGCGGACGACTGGTACGCCTGGTGCCGGGACCCGGTGTTGCCGCCTGTCAGCGAAGCGTCCCCCGATGTGTCATTTTTGCCAGCCATGCAGCGCCGTCGTCTGAGCCGGCTGGCGCGCATGGCATTCAGCGTCGGCTGGCCGCTGGCCGAGGGCCTTGAAGACCTGCCACTGGTGTTTATTTCCCGCCACGGCGAAACCCCGCGTACGCTGGACATCCTCAGCGACCTGGCCAACGAGCAGCCGCTGTCGCCGACTCAGTTCAGCCTGTCGGTGCATAACGCGGTAATTGGCCTGTGGTCGATCCTGCGCAATGAAACCAGCGAGATGACCGCCCTCGCCGCCGCCGGCGATGGCCTCGAACATGGCCTGCTCGAAGCCGCCGCTCTGCTCAACGAAGACGCCGCTGCCGTATTGCTGGTGATCACTGAAGAACAACCGCCCCACGCCTACGCCAGCTGGATTACGGATGTGCCGTTCCCCTATGCCCTCGGCCTGTTGCTCACGCCGGGCGACGAGTGGCAACTGGAACTCACCACCGGCACTGTCCAACTCACTCAAACCCAGTGGCCCCACGCCCTGAACCTGCTGCGCACCCTGCTGACCGAACAGGGCGCCTGCCAACATGCCTGGAAGAACCGAGTATGGAACTGGCAACGCAAGCCCTGACCCACAAGCCACGGCAGGCCTATTACTGGCGCCTGTTCGCCACGGCCCTCAGCTTTTGCCTGTTTGGCATCGGCGGGCTGTGCCTGCGTTTGCTGGTGTTTCCGCTGCTCAGTTGCCTGCCGGGCGATGCCAGCCAGCATCAACGGCGCGCACGCCACACCATCAGTTGCCTGTTCTGGTTTTTCATTCGCTTGATGAAGGGCCTGGGCATTCTCACCTACAGCGTCGAGGGAGCCGAAAAGCTTGGCCGCCCTGGCCAGATGATCGTCGCCAACCACCCGTCGCTGATCGACGTGGTGTTCCTGATCGGCCTGATGCGCCAGACCAACTGCGTGGTCAAGCAGAGCCTGTTCCAGAACCCGTTCACCCGCAGCCCGGTACGCGATGCCGGCTATATCAGCAACGACGGCAGTGCCGATATGCTCGATGCCGCAGCCGATGCCCTGCGCGCCGGCCAGACGCTGATCATCTTTCCCGAAGGCACCCGCACCACGCCGGGCGCGGCGCCGGCCTTTCATCGCGGCGGTGCGGCCATTGCGCTGCGCGGTGCGACAATCATCACGCCAGTGGTGATCACGGTCAGCCCCACCACCCTGACCAAGGCCGAACCCTGGTATCGCATCCCCCACCGTCGATTTCACTTCAGTTTGCGCGTGGGCGCCGATATAGAGCCACAAGCGTTTGCCGCAGTCGGGCCCGCGCCCCAGGCTTCACGCAAGCTCAACGATCACCTGCATCACTATTTCATTAAGGAGCTCGCCGAAGATGAGCGACCAACACCGCCTTGAGCACGACATAAAGACGCTGATCATCGAGGCCCTGGGCCTGGAAGACATCAGCCCCGACGATATTGGCAGCGACCAGACCCTGTTTGGCGAAGGCCTGGGCCTGGATTCGGTCGATGCGCTGGAATTGGGCCTGGCGATCCAGAAAAAATACGGCATCAAAATCGATGCCGACGCCAAGGACACCCGCAATCACTTCACCAACGTGGCCAGCCTTGCGGCGTTCGTCACGGCCCGACAGGCAGCTTGAGACCGTACCATGCAAACTCGTGACGATATCTTCAACACCCTGCGCGACGCCTTGGTGGAACTGTTTGAACTGCCCCCGGAACGCGTCACCCTCGACGCCAACCTGTACCAGGACCTGGAAATCGACAGCATCGACGCCGTGGACCTGATCGACCACATCAAGCGCCAGACCGGCAAGAAAATCGCCGCCGAAGAGTTCAAGGCGGTACGCACGGTGAACGACGTGGTAGAGGCGGTGTACCGTCTGGTCCAGCCCGCCGCATGAGCCGGTTGATCGGCCTTGGCCTGTTATTGGCGGGGCTGCTGTACCCCTTCGCGGTGTATTACGGCACCGAGCATTTTGCACCTTGGCAGTTCGGCTTGCTGCTGGGCAGCCTGTGGCTGTTGCGCGCGTTCACCGCTGCGCGGCGCCCGGGCAGCCGTTGGATGGCGGTGGTGGTGATCGTGTTTTGCCTGGCACTGGCATGGTTCGATAACCCCCAGTGGCTGCGCTGGTACCCGAGCCTGGTCAGCGGATTCATGCTGGCGCTGTTCGGCCTGAGCCTGAAGTACGGCCCGCCGATAGTCGAGCGCCTGGCACGCATGACCGACCCGCACCTGCCGCCCCACGCGGTGGTGTATACCCGCCGGGTCACCCTGGTGTGGAGTGTGTTTTTTCTCTGTAATGGCCTGCTCGCCGCCGCGCTCACCCTGTGGGCGCCGCTGAGCTGGTGGACGTTGTACAACGGCCTGATCGCCTACGGGTTGATGGGCTTGTTGTTTGCCGTGGAATGGCTGGTACGACAAAGGGTTCGAGGCCGCGTATGAAAGGGTTGAAACTTGAGCACTTGCTGCTTGAGCCACTGCAAGATCGCGGGGTGACCGCCGAGCCCCTCATGAATCACGCGCAACTGTGCGAGCACTCCCTGAGCCTCGCCGCAGGCCTCAAGGCCCGGGGTATCCGGCGCCTGGCCGTGCACCTGGAAGACGCCGGCCTGCTGGCGATTGCGCTGCTGGGCGCCTGGCGGGCCGGTGCGAGCGTACTGCTGCCCGCCGACCTGCAACCCCAGACGCGCCAGCGCTGGGCCGACGCCGTGGATGCCTGGCTGGTCGAAGCCAGCGACCTGGACGCGCTGTATCAAGCGCCCTTGAGTGCCGCCGCCCTCGATCTGGACAACTGCCAACTGAGCCTGTGCACCTCCGGCTCCAGCGGCGAGCCCAAGCGCATCGACAAGTCCCTGCGCCAGTTGGCCAATGAAGTAGAGGCGCTGGAAGCCCTGTGGGGCAAAGATCTCAAGGACGCCTGCATCATCGGCAGCGTCGCTACCCAGCATATCTACGGCTTGCTGTTTCGCGTGTTGTGGCCGCTGTGTGCCGGCCGCACCTTTGTACGCAAGCAACTGGCGTTCCCCGAAGACATGCAGCGCGCCAGCCGTGAGCACCCGCAATTTGCCTGGGTGGCCAGCCCGGCGCTGCTCAAGCGCATGGGCGACAACCTCGACTGGCCGGCACTGAGCCAGGTTGCACGGGTATTTTCCTCCGGTGGCGCGTTGCCGGTTGATGCGGCCGGCAGCCTCTACAACCGTTTACAGCAATGGCCCACAGAAATCCTCGGCAGCTCGGAAACCGGCGGCATCGCCTGGCGCCAGGGTGCGCAACCCTGGCAGCCGTTTGCCGACGTGCAACTGAGCCAGGATGCCGACGGCGCTTTACGCATCGCCTCAAAGTACTTGCCCGAAGGGCATGTCGAACAGACAGCCGACGCCGTTCGCCTGCATGCCGATGGGCGCTTCGAACTGCTGGGCCGCCTGGACCGTATCGTCAAGCTGGAAGAAAAACGCATCTCCCTGCCGATGTTGGAACAAGCGCTGATCGCCCATGAATGGGTGGCCGACACCCGCCTGGGCGTGGTGCAGGAAAACCGTGCGTCCCTGGGTGCCGTGGTGGTGCTCACCGACGCGGGGCTGCATGCCCTGCGCAACCAGGGACGCCGCACGCTCACCCAGACCCTGCGCCAGCACCTGAGCCAACATTGCGAAGCCCTGGCCTTGCCACGCCGCTGGCGCTTGTTGCGCCAACTGCCGCTGAACAGCCAGGGCAAATTGCCCCAGGCCGATATCGAAGCCTTGTTGCTGGCGCCTCGCCCCAAGGGGCCTGAGGTGTTGGCACAAATCGAAACCGAAGGTGAATGGACCTTGCAACTGAGCATCCCACCGGACCTGGCCTATTTCAGCGGGCACTTCCCGGTCACCCCGGTATTGCCGGGGGTGGTGCAGGTGGAATGGGCGTTCAACCTGGGCCAACAATTGCTCGACCTGCCAACCCGGTTCGCCGGCATGGAAGTGCTCAAGTTCCAGCAACTGGTGCGCCCGGGCGATCACATCGAATTGCATCTGCGCTTTGATCGGGAGCGTAGCAAACTGTACTTCGCCTATCGCAATGGGGTTGCAGCGTGCTCAAGCGGGCGGATCGTGCTGGAGGCCGCGTATGCATAACCTGTTCTTGTGGCGAGGGAGCTTGCTCCCGCTGGAGTGCGAAGCGCTCCCAACCCAGGCATCACCCACTCCCAGGATGATCTCGGTCGCCTCCATTGGGGCTGCTTCGCAGCCCAGCGGGAGCAAGCTCCCTCGCCACGGGGTTTGCGCAGGCTTTGAATATGCATAACCCCTGCGCTTTGATCCCGGTATACAACCACGAAGCCGCCGTGCCGGCCGTGGTCCACAGTGTGCTGAAGAGCGGCCTGCCCTGCCTCTTGGTGGACGATGGCAGCAGCGCCGCGTGCGCAGCCGTGCTGGCGCAGTTGGCGACGCTGGATAACGTCACCCTGCTGACCCTGCCCAGCAACCAGGGCAAGGGCGCCGCCGTGATGGCCGGTTTTCGCGAAGCCGCGCGCCTGGGCTATACCCACGCTCTGCAAGTGGACGCCGATGGCCAGCACGACCTGCGCGAAGTCCAGACCTTTATCCACACCTCACGCCAGCACCCCGACGCCGTCATCTGCGGCTACCCTGAATACGACGACAGCGTGCCCAAGGGTCGCCTGTACGCACGTTACCTGACCCACGTGTGGGTGTGGATCAATACCCTGTCGCTTGAGATTCGCGACTCGATGTGCGGCTTTCGCGTGTACCCACTGGCGCCGACCCTGGCGCTGATGGACTCGGCCTACATTGGCACGCACATGGATTTCGACTCGGACATCCTGGTACGCCTGGCCTGGCGCAACCAGCCGATGCGCTGGCTGCCCACCCAGGTGCACTACCCCACCGACGGCCTGTCGCACTTTCGCTTGTTGCGTGACAACCTGCGCATCAGCGCCATGCACACGCGGTTGTTCTTCGGCATGCTCGTGCGCGCGCCGATGATCCTGTGGCGACGGTGGCAAGCATGAACGACAGCACCAAGCATTGGGCCGACCGCGAGGAGCGCGGCAGCTTCTGGCTGATGAAATTCACCGCGGTCGCGGTCAAAGTCCTCGGCCGTCGCCTATTGAGCCCGTTGCTCTACAGCATCGTCTTTTACTTCTTCCTGTTCGGCCGCACCGCACGCCACAGCGCCTGGCAATACCAGCAGCGGCTGGCGCAATGGAGCGGGCGCGATGACTTGCTGCCGAGCCACCGCACAGTCTTTGCCCAGTTCATGGCCTTCGCCGATTCGCTGCTCGACAAGCTGGACGTGTGGAACGGCAAGCTGCGCCTGGAGCAAATCGAAATCAACGACCCGGCACAGTTACGCAGCCAACTGCGTGGCGAGCGCGGGCAAATGCTGGTGGGCGCGCACCTGGGTAACCTGGAAGTGTGCCGCGCCCTCGCGGAGATTGGTGAGCAGGTCACCATGAATGTGCTGGTGCACACCAAGCACGCCGAGCGTTTCAACCGTCTGCTGGGCGAGGCCGGCGCGACCCATTTGCGCCTGATCCAGGTCAGCGAACTGGACCCGGCCACCATGCTGCTGCTCAGCCAGCGCCTGGACGATGGCGAGTGGCTGGCGATTGCCGGCGACCGCATCCCGCTGCACGGCGGGCGTACGGTGCGCGTGGACTTCCTCGGCCATACGGCGGCATTTCCCCAAGGCCCATGGCTGCTGGCGGGCTTGCTCAAATGCCCGGTCAATCTGCTGATGTGTCTCAAGCACCAGGGCCGCTATCGCCTGACTATCGAGCCCTTTGCCGATTTGATCGAGTGGAAGCGCAGTACCCGCGAGCAGGTCATCGCCCTGTGGACCGCCCGCTACGCCGCACGCCTGGGCCAGTTCTGCCTGCAAGCGCCCCAACAATGGTTCAACTTTTACCCTTTCTGGAAGACCGATGACGACGCCTCTTGAGCCCATCACCTTTGGTGAACGCCCCCTGCGCATCGAAGACGTGCTGGCCCTGGCCAACCGCCAGGTACCCACTCGCCTGCAGGACGATGCCGCGTACCGCCAACGCATCGCCAAGGGCGCGCAGTTCCTCGACTCGCTGCTGGACAAGGAAGGTGTGATCTACGGCGTGACCACCGGCTACGGCGACTCCTGCGTGGTAGCGGTGCCGCTGGAACATGTCGAAGCCTTGCCGCGTCATCTGTACACCTTTCACGGTTGCGGCCTGGGCAAGTTGCTCGACGCCCAAGCCACCCGCGCCGTGCTGGCGGCGCGTTTGCAGTCGCTGTGCCATGGCGTGTCCGGGGTGCGTGTGGAACTGCTGGAACGCCTGCATGCCTTCCTCGAAAACGATGTGCTGCCACTGATCCCGGAAGAAGGCTCGGTGGGCGCCAGTGGTGATCTGACGCCGCTGTCCTACGTGGCCGCGACCTTGTCCGGCGAGCGCGAGGTGCTATTCCGTGGCGAACGCCGTCCGTCGGCCGACGTGCACCGCGAGCTGGGCTGGCAGCCGCTGGTACTGCGGCCCAAGGAAGCCCTGGCACTGATGAACGGCACCGCGGTGATGACCGGCCTGGCCTGCCTGGCCTTTGCCCGCGCCGACTATCTGTTGCAACTGGCCACGCGCATCACCGCGCTCAACGTGGTGGCGCTGCAAGGCAACCCGGAACACTTCGACGAGCGCCTGTTCGCCGCCAAACCACACCCTGGGCAGATGCAAGTCGCCGCGTGGCTGCGCAAGGATCTGGCCATCGACGCGCCCACCGCCCCCCTGCATCGCCTGCAAGACCGTTATTCGCTGCGCTGCGCGCCCCACGTGCTCGGCGTATTGGCTGACAGCCTGAACTGGCTGCGCTCGTTCATCGAGATCGAACTGAACAGCGCCAACGACAACCCGATCATCGACGCCGAAGAAGAACGTGTGCTGCATGGCGGGCACTTCTACGGCGGGCATATCGCCTTCGCCATGGACAGCCTCAAAACCCTGGTGGCCAACGTTGCCGACCTGCTCGACCGCCAGCTCGCACTGTTGGTGGACGTACGCTACAACCATGGCCTGCCGAGCAACCTCTCAGGCGCCCCGGCTGACCGCGCCATGATCAACCACGGCTTCAAGGCCGTGCAGATCGGCACCAGCGCCTGGACCGCCGAAGCGCTGAAAAACACCATGCCGGCCAGCGTGTTCTCGCGCTCCACCGAGTGCCATAACCAGGACAAGGTGAGCATGGGCACCATCGCTGCCCGCGATGCGATCCGCGTGCTGGAGTTGACCGAACAGGTCGCCGCCGCGACCTTGCTCGCCGCCAACCAAGGCGTGTGGCTGCGCGCCCAGGCCGAGGCCCGCCCACTGCCACCGGCACTGGCCGCGATGCACGCCGAACTGGCCCAGGACTTTGCGCCGGTCATCGAAGACCGCGCCCTGGAAGGCGAACTGCGCCTGTGCCTGCAACGTATCGCCGCGCAACACTGGAGGCTGCATGCGTAGCCCTGGCGTGTTGCACAGCGACACTGAAATCCTTGTGCCTTTTTTCGACATCGACACCATGAACGTGGTGTGGCACGGGCATTACGTGAAGTACCTGGAAGTGGCGCGCTGTGCGTTGCTGGACAAGATCGGCCATAACTATACGGCGATGCTCGAAGCCGGCTACGCCTGGCCAGTGATCGACATGCAGCTACGCTATGTACGCGGCGCGACCTTCGGCCAGACCATCAACGTGCGCGCCAGCCTGGTGGAATGGGAGAACCGTTTGAAGGTGAACTATCTGATTACCGACCTGGCCAGCGGCGAGCGCTTGACCCGCGCCAGCACCGTGCAAGTAGCGGTGGAAATCGCCAGCCGCGAAATGCAGCTGGCCTCGCCCAAAGTCTTCACCGACGCCGTCGAAAGGGCCCTGCAATGCTGACCCCTGTGGAAGCGGGCTTGCCCGCGAAGATCCTGAGAGCCCTGCTGAGTGTCAGGCAACGCGCGTTATCGTTAACGTCCTTCGCGGGCAAGCCCGCTCCCACAGGATTCCTGCTCATCCTGTTGTTATGCATTCCCAACCTGGCGAATGCCTTCGACCTGCAACAGCTCAGCGATCAGCTTGCCAAACCCTCCGTGATCCACGGCAACTTCACCCAGGAAAAACACCTGCGCGCCCTGCCCCAGCCATTGGTGAGCAAAGGCACCTTCGTGCTCGCCAAGGATCACGGCCTGCTGTGGCTGTTGAAAACTCCGCTGCAACAGGACTACCGCATCACCTCCCAAGGCATTGCCCGCCGTGACGCCAATGGCTGGCAACTACTACCAAACAAGAGTGCCGGCGCCGAACAGAATCGTTTGTTCCTGGCGGTACTGCAGGGCGACAGCAGTGGCCTGCAGCGCGACTTCGACCTGCAACTGCAAGGCGAGGCCCAACAATGGAAGCTCACGCTGACCCCGCGTTCGCTGCTGCTCAAGCAAGTGTTCACCCAGATCAATATCGACGGTGGCGCACTGGTGCGCACCATTGAACTGCTGGAAACCCAAGGCGACAGCACGCTGTTGCGCATGCAGGACAGTACCGCCGACCAGCCGTTGAGCAATGCGGAGCAACACGACTTTGCCCAGTGAGCGCCTGCTGCCGCGCCTGTTCCTGACCTTGCTGGTGGCCGTGCTGGCCCTGGCAGGCTGGCAGTGGCGTGACGGCGCGCCGTTGTCGGCCAACCTGATGGAACTGGTGCCCGGCAGCACGCCGGACGCCTTGGAACTGCAAGCCGAACAGCGCATGCAAGAGCCGCTCAACCGCGAAATGCTGGTACTGGTGGGGCATGCCGACCGCCAGCAAGCGGTGGCCGTGGCGCAGCAACTGGGTGAGCGTTGGCAGGCCAGCGGCCTGTTTGAAAAGGTGCAGTGGAACCTGCAAGCCGACTTGCCAGCGTTGCGCGAACAACTGCTGCGTGGGCGTTTGTCGATGCTCTCGTCCAAGGACCGCGAACAACTGATCCAGCAGCCTGAGGCGTTCATCCAGCAACGCGTGCAATCGCTGTTCGACCCCTTCACCGGTTTCAGCCTGGTGCCAAGCCAGGACGATTGGCTCGGCCTCACCGGGCGTATCCAGAACAGCAAACCGCAACACGGTGCGGTGCAAATGGACATCGGCAGCGGCGCCTTGATCGCCGATGCCGACGGCAAAAGCTGGGTGCTGCTGCGGGCCCGCACTACCGGCAACGCCTTCGACATGAAGTTGCCGCTGCAAGTGGCGGACTTGCTGAAGGCCAGCCGCGAGCAAGCCAGCGCACACGGCGCGCAACTGCTCGCCGCCAGCGGTTTGCTCTATGCGGCCAACGGGCAACAGCAGGCCACTCGGGAAATGACCTGGGTCGGCGGCGGCGCCACCCTGGGCATCCTGTTATTGCTGCTGCTGGCGTTCCGACGCTGGCGAGTGTTGCTGGCATTCGTGCCGGTACTGGTGGGCATGCTGTTTGGCGCGGTGGCATGTGTGGCGCTGTTTGGGCATATGCATGTGATGACCCTGGTGCTGGGTTCCAGCCTGATCGGCGTGGCAGTGGATTACCCGCTGCATTACCTGTCCAAAAGCTGGAGCCTGCAGCCGTGGCGCAGTTGGCCGGCGTTGCGCCTGACCCTGCCAGGGCTGAGCCTGAGCCTGGCCACCAGCGCTATCGGCTACCTGGCTCTGGCCTGGACGCCGTTCCCGGCGCTGACCCAGATTGCGGTGTTTTCGGCTGCCGGTTTGGTCGGTGCCTATTTGTGTGCCGTGTGCCTGTTGCCCGCGCTGCTCAAGGGCGTGGAACTGCGCCCGGCGCAATGGCCGCTGCGTGTCGCCCAAAGCCTATGGCAGCTGCGCACGGCCTTGCTCAAACGCGTGCCCAGTTCGGTACTGCTGGTGGGGGTGCTGCTGTTCTGCGCGGCGGGCCTGTGGCAACTGAACACTAAAAACGATATCCGCCAATGGATCGGTGCGCCGCCGCAGTTGCTGCACGAAGCCCAGGCCGTGGCGCGCATCACCGGGTTCCAGCCCACCAGCCAGTTTTTCCTGGTGCGAGCGGACAATCAGCAGCAGTTGCTGGAGCGCCAGGCCGCCCTGGGCAAACGCTTGGACCAGTTGGTGCAGATGGACAAGCTCCAGGGCTACCTGGCGCTCAATCAACTGGTCAACCTCCCCGCCGAACAACAACAGTTGCGCGAGGCGCTGAACAACCTGGCGCCGCACTGGCAACCGCTACTGGACCTCGGCGTGCCCCTCAGCGCCCTGCAAGCCGAAGTGGCGCAGTTGCAGGCGCTGCCCACCGCAGACATCGGCGCCGCATTGCAAGGCCCGCTGGCCGAGCCTTGGCGCACGCTGTGGCTCGGCCCGGTGGACGGTGGCGTGGCGGCCATGGTCAGCCTGCAAGGCTTGAACAACCCGGCGCTGCTGCGGGTGCAGGCACTGGACTTGCCAGGCGTGCAGTTGGTGGACCGCTTGGGTGACTTGAACCGGGTGTTTGCCGACACGCAGATCAGCGCTGCCGAATTGAAGTTGCTGTCTTGCGTGCTGATCGTGCTATTGCTGATTGCGCCCTTCGGCTTTGGCGGCGCCTTGCGTATCGTTGCCTTGCCGCTGCTGGCTGCGTTGTGCAGCCTGGCCAGCCTCGGTTGGCTGGGCCAGCCGCTGACTTTGTTCAGCCTGTTTGGCCTGCTGCTGGTCACGGCCATCAGCGTCGACTATGCGATTTTAATGCGCGAGCAGATCGGCGGCCCTGCCGTCAGCCTGTTGGGAACGCTGCTGGCGGCGCTGACGACCTGGTTGTCGTTCGGCCTGCTGGCCGTCTCCAGTACACCGGCCGTGAGCAATTTCGGCTTGTCGGTCAGCCTGGGCCTGGCGTTCAGCTTTATGCTGGCACCCTGGGCCAGCCGCCAGAAACACGCCTTATGAATGTGATTAGCGCCCATGCGGCAAGGAGCCCTCGTGCCCACAGTTGAAATGGAACGTCGCCAGGTGGTGGTGATCGGTGCCGGGCCTTCCGGTGCCATCGCGGCCGCGCTGTTAAAGCGCAAAGGGCATGATGTATTGATCATCGAGCGCGAGCATTTCCCGCGTTTCTCGATTGGCGAAAGCCTGCTGTCGCACTGCATCGACTTCATCGAAGAAGCCGGCATGCTCGACGCTGTGCAAGCTGCAGGCTTCCAGGTAAAAACCGGCGCCGCATTCGCTTGGGGCGAGCGCTACAGTGCCTTTGATTTCAGCGACACCTTCAGCAACGGCAAGCCCACCACCTTCCAGGTGCAGCGCGGCGAGTTCGACAAATTGCTGGCCGACCAGGCGGCGTTGCAAGGCGTGGAAATCCGCTACGGCCAAACCATTGTCGGCGTGGATTTTTCTGCCGAGAGCCGGTATTTGCATGTGCGCCGCCAGAATGGCAGCGAGTACCACCTCAAGGCCAGGTTCGTGCTCGATGCCAGCGGCTACGGCCGTGTGTTGCCACGCCTGCTGGACCTGGAAGCACCGTCGAATTTCCCGCAGCGCCAGGCCGTATTCACCCACGTCGAAGACCGTATCGAACACCCAGGCTTTGACCGCAGCAAAATCCTGGTGACCACTCACCCGACCAAGCGCGATATCTGGTTCTGGACCATCCCGTTCAGTAACGGCCGTTGCTCGGTAGGCGTGGTCGCAGCCAAAGAGCATTTCGAGGGTGCCGACAGCGACCTCGACGCCTGCCTGCGCGGCTTTATCGAGCAAACCCCAAGCCTGTCCGGCGTGCTGCAAAATGCCGTCTGGGATACCCCGGCGCGCACCATCGGCGGCTACTCGGCCAACGTCAAAACCCTGCACGGCCCAGGCTTTGCGCTACTGGGCAATGCGGCGGAATTCCTCGACCCGGTGTTCTCTTCCGGCGTGACCATTGCCATGCGTTCGGCCAGCATGGCCGCAGGAGTGCTGCACCGCCAATTGAGCGGAGAAACGGTGGACTGGCAAACCGAGTTCGCCGAACCGCTCAAGCGCGGTGTCGATACCTTCCGTTGCTACGTCGAGGGCTGGTACGCGGGCACGTTCCAGGACGTGATTTTCCATCCTGGCAGTTCACCGGAGATTCGCCGCATGATCAGCTCTATCCTGGCCGGTTACGCCTGGGATGAACACAACCCGTTTGTCAGCGAGCCGAAGCGGCGCTTGCGGATGTTGTCGGATATTTGTGCGAGTGAAGCGGTATGAGCAGCCCTGGCGTCGAAAAAAACTACCTGAGTCAAAACTACGTCGAAGAAACCCGCTTCGGCTTCTGGTTCCTGCGCAGCCATACCTGGCAGCATCACGTATTGCGCGTGGCGATCAATGACCTGCGCAGCCTGTTCAGCGAACCGCTGCCGGTGGCGCCGGTGTTGCTGGATGCCGGTTGCGGCCAGGGCAAATCCTTCCAGTTGCTGCATCAGGTGTTCGCGCCTTCGCGCCTGATCGGCCTGGATGCCGACCCTCACAGCCTGGCACTGAGCCGCGAAGAAGCCGCGCGCCTGGGCCTGGACGTCGAGCTGATCGGCAGCGACTGCGCGACCCTCAACCTAGCGGATGCCAGCGTCGATATCCTGTTCTGCCACCAGACCTTCCATCATCTGGTGGAACAACATCGCGCACTCAAGGAGTTCTATCGGGTGCTCAAGCCGGGCGGCTATCTGCTGTTTGCCGAATCCACCGAAGCCTACATCGACACCTGGGTGATTCGCTGGCTGTTCCGCCACCCGATGCATGTGCAGAAAAGCGCCGAAGAGTACCTGGAGATGCTGCGCGAGCAGGGCTTTGAGTTCGCTGCTCAGAACATTTCGTACCCTTACTTGTGGTGGAGCCGTTCCAGTGACTTCGGCCTGCTGGAACGTTGGGGCCTGCGCAAGGCACCGCCGGTGGGTCAGCGCGAGGAAACCCTGGTCAACTGCGTGGCCCGTAAACCTGTGGAGAATGCGGCCCCATGATGCGCCTGCTGTTGATAAGTTGCCTGTTGCTGCTCAGCGCCTGTGCCAGCCAGGCGCCGCTGCCGGAAAAAATGCCGGCCCTGGCCTTGCCGATGCAATTGCATGTGCAGCGCCTGGCAGACGGCCAGAGCCAGGACTGGCTGCTGGTGATCCAGCGCGAAGGCCGCGCGATTCGCTGGTCGATGATGGACCCGCTGGGCATTCCGCTGGCCCGGCAAAAACTGCTTGATGGGCAGTGGCAGGCAGACGGCTTGCTGCCGCCCAACCCCCAGGCGCGCACGCTATTTGCCGCGCTGCTGTTTGCCCTGACCGCGCCTGGTGACGTACCAGCGTTGTATCCCACTGCCCAGGCCATGGACCTGACGCGCACGCTGCCGGGCCACTGGCAGATCGTCTACCAGTCTTCGGAGGTGTTCAGCGTGAACATGGCCGACCCGCCGCTGAGTTACCGCATCAGCCCGCTGAGTGTGAGCCGATGACCGCCTACCTCAATGCCCTTGGCGTGATCTGCGCCCTTGGCCGTGGCCAGGCGCAAGTCAGCCGCAAGCTGTTTGCCGGCGACTGTTCGGGCATGCGTGCCGAAAGCGGCTGGGTGCCGGAACGCGTAGTGCCGGTGGCCGCCGTACACGGCGAACTGGCGAGCCTGCCCCCGGAACTGGCCCAGCAAAGCAGTCGCAATAACCAGTTGCTGCTGGAAGCGGCGCTGCAAATTGAAGATCAGATTCGTCTGGCCATCCAAACCTATGGCCCTGACCGGGTCGGGGTTGTGCTGGGCACCAGCACCTCGGGCATTGACGAAGCCAGCCGTGGCATTGCCCATTACCTGCAGAACACGCAGTTCCCCGCTGACTACGATTACCAGCAACAGGAACTCAGCGCCCCGGCCAACTTCCTCGCCGACTGGTTGAAAGTAAGCGGCCCGGCCTATGTGATTTCCACCGCCTGCACCTCCAGCGCCCGAGCATTGATGAGCGCCCAGCGCCTGTTGGACCTGGGGGTGTGCGATGCGGTGATCTGCGGCGGCGTGGACAGCCTGTGCAAGCTGACGCTGAACGGGTTTACCGCGCTGGAAGCAGTGTCTGCCGAGCGCTGTAATCCGTTCTCGGTGAACCGCAACGGCATCAATATCGGTGAAGCGGCGGTGCTGTTCCTGATGAGCCGCGAGCCGGCCCCCATCGCCTTGCTGGGCAGCGGCGCCAGTTGCGACGCGCACCATATCTCTGCGCCCGAGCCCAGTGGCAAGGGCGCGTTGCTGGCCATGCGCAAGGCCTTAGCCTGCGCGAAGCTTTCGCCCGAGCAGATCGGCTACCTGAACCTGCACGGCACCGCGACCCAACACAACGACGCCATGGAAAGCCTGGCGGTCGCCAGCCTGTTTCCCGGCGGCGTCGCCTGCTCATCGACCAAGCCCATGACCGGCCACACCCTCGGCGCTGCCGGGGCACTGGAAGCCGCGTTCTGCTGGCTGAGCCTGACCCATCGCCTGCTGCCACCCCACGTATGGGACGGCCATCCCGACCCGGCGCTGCCCGCGTTGCAATGGGTGCGCAGCGGCGACAGCTTGAAAAAAACCTGCCTGATGAGCAACTCGTTTGCCTTCGGCGGTAACAATGTCAGCCTGATAATCGCAGAGGCCCCATGATCGATTGGCCACTTGCTGAACTGCTGCCCCATGCGGGCGACATGATCCTGATCGACCAGGTGCTGTCGTTCGATGAAGAGCAGATCCACACCCGCGTCACCGTCAAGCCCGGCGGCCTGTTCAACCGTGCTGACGGTAGCCTGCCAGCCTGGGTCGGCATCGAGCTGATGGCGCAAAGCGTCGCCGCGTATGCCGGTTGCCATGCACGCCAGCAAGGCAAGGCCGTGGAACTCGGTTTCCTGTTGGGCACACGTAAGTTCGAGTGCAACGTGGAGCACTTCCCGGCCGGTGCCGAGCTGAATATCCACGGCCTGCGCTCCCTGGAAGACGACAACGGCATGGGTGTGTTCGAATGCCACCTCACCGGCGACGGTATCCAGGCCAGCGCGCGCCTAAACGTATTTCGACCGCCCCAGGCGGCCAACTATTTAGATGAATCGAAGGACGATACGCCATGACTGAATCCGTACTGGTCACCGGCTCCAGCCGTGGTATCGGCCGCGCCATTGCCCTGCGCCTGGCCCAGGCCGGCCATGACATTGTGCTGCATTGCCGCAGCGGTCGTGCCGAAGCCGACGCGGTACAGCTCGAGGTCCAAGCCCTGGGGCGCGAGGCACGCGTGCTGCAGTTCGACGTGGCGGATCGCGCTGCGTGCAAAGAGATCCTTGAGGCCGATGTGGAGCGGCATGGCGCCTATTACGGCGTGGTGCTCAATGCCGGCCTGACCCGCGACGGCGCCTTTCCTGCTCTGTCGGAAGACGATTGGGATGTGGTGATGCGCACCAACCTGGATGGTTTCTACAACGTGCTGCACCCGGTGATGATGCCGATGATTCGGCGCCGCGCCGCCGGGCGTATCGTGTGCATCACCTCGGTGTCCGGGCTGATCGGCAACCGCGGCCAGGTCAACTACAGCGCCTCCAAAGCCGGCTTGATCGGCGCGGCCAAGGCGCTGGCCATCGAGCTGGGCAAGCGCAAGATCACCGTCAACTGCGTGGCGCCGGGCCTGATCGACACCGCGATGCTGGATGAAAACGTGCCGGTAGAAGAACTGATGAAAATGATCCCGGCCCAACGCATGGGCACGCCGGAAGAAGTCGCCGGCGCCGTGAACTTCCTGATGTCGGCCGAAGCCGGCTACATCACGCGCCAGGTGCTGGCCGTGAACGGGGGCCTGTGCTGATGAAGCGCGTTGTCGTCACCGGCATGGCCGGCGTGACCTCCCTGGGCAGCGACTGGGACACCATCGCCGCGAACTTTCGCGCCAACCGCAGCGGCATTCGGCGCATGGATGAGTGGGACCGTTTCACCGAACTGAACACCCGCCTGGCCGGCCCTATCGACGATTTCGTCGTGCCCGCTCACTGGACGCGCAAACAACTGCGCAGCATGGGCCGCGTCTCGCGCCTGGCGGTGTGGGCGGCGGAGCAGGCGTTGCGGGACGCCGGCTTGCTGGGTGACGAGTCGATCAAGGACGGGCGCATGGGCGTGGCCTGTGGCTCGTCCACCGGCAGCACCGATGAGATCAAGGCGTTCGGCAATATGCTGCTCAACTCGGTGGCCGAGGGGCTCAATGCCAACTCCTATGTGCGCATGATGCCGCACACCACGGCGGCAAATATCAGCATCTTCTTTGGCCTCACGGGCCGGCTGATTCCTACCTCCAGCGCCTGCACCAGCGGCAGCCAGGGCATCGGCTACGCCTATGAGGCAATCAAGTTCGGGCGCCTGCCGTTGATGCTTGCGGGCGGCGCAGAAGAACTGTGCCCCACCGAAGCCATGGTGTTTGATGCGCTGTACGCCACCAGCTTGAAAAACGATGCGCCGCAAACCAGCCCTCGTCCCTACGACAGCGGCCGCGACGGCCTGGTGATCGGTGAAGGTGGCGGCATGTTGGTGCTCGAAGAGTTGGAACACGCACTCGCGCGAGGCGCGCATATTCATGCGGAGCTGGTCGGCTTCGGCAGCAACGCCGACGGCCAGCACACCACCCGCCCGGAACAGAAAACCATGCGCCGCGCCATGGAGCTGGCCCTGGAAGACGCAGGTCTTGAACCGTCCGCCATCGGCTACGTGAACGGCCATGGCACGGCTACCGATCAGGGCGACATCGCCGAAACCCTGGCCACCAGCAGCCTGTTTGGCAGCCGTATGCCGATCAGTTCGCAGAAAAGTTTCCTGGGGCACACCCTGGGCGCGTGCGGGGCGTTGGAATCGTGGTTCAGCATCGAGATGATGAACCGCGACCAGTACGTGCACACCTTCAACCTGGACGCGGTCGACCCGCAATGCGGCGAGCTGGACTACCTGCAAGGTGGCTTTCGCCAGATGCACAACGACTACGTGATGAACAACAACTTTGCCTTCGGCGGGGTCAACACCTCGTTGATCTTCCGCCGCTGGGCCTGACTTTTTAATCGATTGGAGAAAACGGAATGTCTTCCCTGCTACGCGCTGCCCTGATCACCCTGGCCCTGCTGACCACGGCTGGCTGCACCAGCAAACCCGTGCTCAACACCCAGCATGAGTTACCGGCCACAAGCCAGGTCAGCGAAGAAAAAATGAAGCAAGTGATCGTCGCCGCCCTGCAAAAACGCGAGTGGACGGTACAACGCCTGAGCCCGCAACTGGTGCAGGCCGAGATCACCGTGCGCGGCCAGTTCTACGCCGCCATCGACATCCGCTACACCCGCAACAGCTACGCCATCACCTACCGCGACAGCCGCGACCTGGGCTACAAGGACGGGAAGATCCATCGCAACTACAACCGTTGGGTGAGCATGCTGGATCGGGATATTCTGGCGGGGTTGCGTACTTACAGCGTGAATGAAGCAAATACTTCGCCCCAAAACTGACCCCCTTGTGGCGAGGGAGCTTGCTCCCGCTGGACTGCGCAGCAGGCCCATTTTTTAGGGCCGCTACGCGACCCAGCGGGAGCAAGCTCCCTCGCCACAGGTTATTGAGCGGCCTTACGCGTCAACAACTCCACAAACCCTTTCGCCATTGGCGTTTGCGCGCCCTTGCGCTGCACCAGCCACACCGCCGTCACTGCCTGCGGGTCGAGCAAGGTGCGATAGACCACGCCATCAATGCGGATGCGCTGGTAAGACGCCGGCAGCACCGACACCCCCAACCCCGCCGCCACCAGGCCGATGATGGTCATTGCTTCCCCTGCTTCCTGAGCAAAGTGCGGGCTGAACCCGGCGTCACGAGCGAGGTTGAGCAACTGCGCGTACAAGCCGCTGCCGTAACTGCGCGGGAAGAACACGAAAGGCTCCTCGGCCAATTGCTCCAGATGCAAGCCGCGCTCGCTGCCTTGCGCCAACGGGTGGCCGGCGCTCAATACCGCGACCAAGGGTTCGCGCATCAACTCGATCACGTTCAGTGAGTCGGGCAAGGGCAAAGGCCGCATCAACCCAACCTGAATCGACTCGTCCACCAGCGACTCGGCCACTTGGGTGCTGCTCATTTCTTGCAGGTTCAGATGCACCGCCGGGAATGCCTGGCGGAAGGCAAAGATCGCCTGGGGAATGCTGGCGTTGAACGGCGCAGACGAGGTGAAGCCGATCTTCAATTCACCCAGTTCCCCCAACTGCGCACGCCGCGCCACATCTGCCGCCTTGTCGACCTGGGCCAGCACCAGCCGTGCCTCTTGCAAGAACAAGCGCCCGGCCTCGCTCAGCTCGACCCGACGATTGGTACGCTCGAACAAGCGTGCGCCCAGCTCGTGTTCCAGCGCCTGGATCTGCTGGCTCAGGGGCGGCTGCGAGATGCCCAGCACCTGCGCGGCGCGGCCGAAGTGCAGTTCTTCGGCAACGGCGATGAAGTAGCGCAAATGGCGAAATTCCATGCAAGCCTCATTAGGTTGTAAAAGCTATCAAACAGGTCGAACAATATATTGGAAAGAATCATTAGCCAGCTATATGCTTTTTCGTATTGTCAGTCCTGGCAGACTTTCCTCCCCGAGGTCCCTCGTGAATCCTGCTGTTGCTCCACTTGCCCAACACACCCCGCCCTCAGCCCTTGATGACGTGGTGGCGCAGCTCAACGACGCGTACATCGAAAAAGGCACGCCGATGTTCATGCGCACCGTGCTGGCGCTGTTCTCCGGCGGCTTCGCCACCTTTGCGCTGTTGTATTGCGTGCAGCCGATGATGCCGGCGCTGTCCCACGAGTTTTCCATCAATGCGGCGCAAAGCAGCCTGATTTTGTCCGTCGCGACCGCCATGCTCGCCTGCGGCCTGCTGATCACCGGGCCGATATCCGACAGGCTGGGGCGCAAGCCGGTGATGGTCGCTGCGTTGTTCTGTGCGGCGCTGGCCACCATCGCCAGCGGCTTGATGCCGAGCTGGGAGGGCATCCTGTTGATGCGTGCACTGGTGGGCTTGTCCTTGAGCGGCCTGGCCGCCGTGGCCATGACCTACCTCAGCGAAGAGATCCACCCGCAGCACATCGGCCTGGCCATGGGCCTGTACATCGGCGGCAACGCGATTGGGGGCATGAGCGGGCGCCTGATCATCGGCGTGTTGATCGACTTCGTCAGCTGGCACACCGCAATGCTGATCATCGGCGCCCTGGCGTTGATCGCTGCCACGGTGTTCTGGAAGATCCTCCCCGAATCGCGCAACTTCCGCGCCAGCAGCCTCAAGCCACGCAGCCTGGTGGACGGCTTTGTCATGCACTTCAAGGACGCCGGCCTGCCGTGGCTGTTCCTTGAAGCCTTCCTGCTGATGGGCGCGTTCGTGACGATGTTCAACTACATCGGCTATCGCCTGCTGGCCTCCCCCTACGAGTTGAGCCAGGCGGTGGTCGGTTTGCTGTCAGTGGTGTACCTCTCGGGCATCTACAGCTCGGCGAAAATCGGCTCCCTGGCCGACCGCCTCGGCCGCCGCCGCGTACTATGGGGCACCATCGTGCTGATGCTCGCCGGCATGGCCCTGACGCTGTTCACGCCTTTGTGGCTGGTGGTACCGGGCATGCTGGTGTTCACCTTCGGCTTCTTCGGCGCCCACTCGGTCGCCAGCAGCTGGATCGGCCGCCGCGCAGTGAAAGCCAAGGGGCAGGCGTCGTCGCTGTACCTGTTCTGCTATTACGTCGGGTCGAGCATTGCCGGGACGGCGGGTGGGTTTTTCTGGCACTTTGCCGGGTGGAACGGGATTGGCGCGTTCATCGTCGCTCTGTTGGTTGGCGCGTTGCTGGTAGCGTTGAAGCTGGCGAAGTTGCCGCCACTGGGACAGCTCCAAAGCTAGTAACACCTACGCCCCTGGCGGTTCTGACGGGCCAAGGTACACTGTTGGCATTCGTCAGTCTTGGTAAAGGAAAGCCAGAATGCGCCTGGACCAGCTTCATATTCAGAATTTTCGTTGTTACGAGGATGCCACTTTTGACTTTCAGCCGGGATTTAACCTGGTGGTGGGAGTTAATGGGAGTGGAAAAACTTCATTATTGCAGGCAGTTGCGTCTAGCCTCTATAACTTTTCCACAGCAATGGGAAATAGAGACGCTCAAATTACTGATCAAGATGTTCGATTTACCATCCAGCAGTACGATGATCGCTACAGATTCGAGCATTTATACCCTTTAAAACTTAATGCCAAAGGCTCAGCTTTCGGCCTTGACAATTGGGAAATATTTAAAGAGCGAAAAGACCAAGGGCAATCTTACAATCACGTAGTCCATACAACTGTATCTACGCAGCTCGACAATTTAGACTCCAAAGGTCAAATGGACCTTCCCATAATAGCTTTTTATCGTGCCAACCGCCGTTGGGCTTCTCCGAATGTGACCGCTGAGTTCGCGGCCACACAAAAGTCATCACGTCTGGATGCCTACGCAAACTGGTCCGATGCCGCAATAAATCTTACAAATTTTGAAAGTTGGTTTATTGGAAAAACGCTGGAGCGCCTACAACGGATGTCGCGATCAGAAGCTAAAAACTCTTTCGACGATGAGTTGCTCTGGGTCAATCTGGCACTTAAATCCGTATTACCCGATTCAAAAGGTATCGAATACGACCTCGGACTGCGCACTCTGCTAGTTCAACTAAATCAAAACAAAACCCTGCCATTTTCAAGTTTGAGTGATGGGCAGCGTGGTTTATTTTCTTTGATCGCCGACATTGCACGCCGAATGTGTCTTATTAACCCCCACATGGGTAGCAAAGTCTTAGAGAAGACTAACGGCATCATCGTAATTGACGAATTGGACATTCATTTACACCCAGGTTGGCAGCGCAGTATCGTTTCGACGTTAAAAAAAGCTTTTCCAAAGATACAGTTCATAGCTGCAAGTCACTCTCCACAGATAATCGGTGGTTTGATGCCAAATGAAATCATGCTTCTGAACGACGGAGATGCTTCACACCCACGCGTATCCTACGGACTAGATTCCAGCCGAGTGCTCGAGGAGATCATGGGCGTATCCGAGCGCGAGCCAGAAGTGGAAACGCTCCTCAGCGAACTATTCAGCACCATTGAAGACAACAACCTGGTAGAAGCCAAAGCCCAGCTCAAAGCGCTCAGGAAAGTTGCGCCCGATCTTCCTGAGTTCGCAGGAGCACAAGCGTTGATCCGTCGCAAGGAGATCCTCGGAAAATGAAACAAATATTCAAAGGATCCGAGCCAGCGTCATTTACCCAATGGAAGGCGTCAACCAACGAAGAGTGGGAGCCTACCTATTCCACTCTTCAGAACCCTCAGAAACGCGACCTGCACAATAGCCTACTACTGGAGCAAGGTTATTTCTGTTGCTACTGTGGCCGAGACATTGATGCGACATCCAGTCATATCGAGCACTTTCGACCACAAGAAACTTTTGACGACCTCGCTCTGGCATACCAAAACCTTCATGCTTCTTGTATCAGGGAAACCAAACCCGGCGCCCCATTACACTGTGGGCACGCGAAAGAAAACTGGTTCGACGAAGCCGAACATATTTCTCCCTTAGAGGAAAATTGTGAACAGCGCTTTCGATATCTTCTGACAGGACAAATACAGGCGGCGAGCACCTCTGATTCAGCAGCGACTAAAATGATCGAAGTTCTCGCCCTAGATATCGCCTATTTAAACAACAGACGCCAAGATGCAATTGAACGCGTCTTTGACCCCTCATTCATTGAGGCAGCCAATGTAGAAGACTTCAAGACTCTCATGGCGGTTTTGCGTTATACACCCTTAGGTGAACAACAAGCATTCGACCATGTAATAGCTCGGTTTGCAGAACAATTAATAGACACATGATCCAAATGTAAAAACGCCCGGCATAAACCGGGCGTTTTTTATTTGGTGGCGTTCATTCGTGGTACTGCGCCGACAGTTCGTGCACTGCGCGCAAGAACGCACCCGCGTGCTCCGGGTTCACTTCCGGTGTGATGCCGTGGCCAAGGTTGAACACGTGGCCACTGCCCTTGCCATAGCTGGCCAGGATGCGTCCGACTTCGGCGCGGATCGCTTCTGGCTTGGCGTACAGCACGGTCGGGTCCATGTTGCCTTGCAGGGCAACCTGGTTGCCGACGCGACGGCGCGCTTCGCCGAGGTCGCAGGTCCAGTCCAGGCCCAATGCATCGGCGCCCGCGTCAGCGATGCTTTCCAGCCACAGGCCGCCGCCTTTGGTGAACATGATCACCGGAACCTTGCGGCCTTCGTGCTCACGGATCAGGCCGCTGACGATCTTGCGCATGTAGGCCAGGGAGAACTCCTGGTACGCCGCCGCCGACAGGTTGCCACCCCAGGTGTCGAAAATCTGTACCGCTTGGGCACCCGCCATGATCTGGCCGTTGAGGTAGGACGTGACCGACTGCGCCAGCTTGTCCAGCAACAGGTGCATGGCTTGCGGGTTGTCGTAGAGCATGGCTTTGGTCTTGCGGAAGTCTTTCGACGAGCCGCCTTCAACCATGTAGGTGGCCAGGGTCCAGGGGCTGCCGGAGAAACCGATCAGCGGCACGCGGCCGTTGAGCTCGCGGCGGATGGTGCTCACAGCATCCATCACGTAGCCCAGGTCTTTGTGTGGGTCAGGGATCGGCAGGGCTTCGATATCGGCCAGGGTGCTGACGACTTTCTTGAAGCGCGGGCCTTCGCCGGTTTCGAAGTACAGGCCTTGGCCCATGGCGTCCGGGATGGTGAGGATATCGGAGAAGAGGATGGCCGCATCCAGTTGTGGGTAGCGGTCCAGCGGCTGCATCGTGACTTCGCAGGCGAACTCCGGGTTCATGCACAGGCTCATGAAATCACCGGCGTTGGCGCGACTGGCGCGGTATTCCGGCAGATAGCGACCGGCTTGACGCATCATCCACACCGGGGTGACGTCTACGGGTTGCTTGAGCAGGGCACGAAGGAAACGGTCGTTCTTGAGGGCAGTCATGTCGGCATCCGCAAAAAAAGTGCGGGCATTTTCTCAGAGCGCGACGCAAAAGGCACGGAATGCACCGTGCCTTTTGTCTATCGGGTCAATTTGTCGCGGCAATGCCGCCGCAGGATCGCTCCCACGCTCCGCGTCATGCTGTTCGGGACGCGGAGCGTCCTGGCGGCATTCCCACGCAGAGCGTGGGAACGATCATCAGACTTGCAGGTAGTCCAGGATGCCTTCGGCGGCGTTACGGCCTTCGAAGATCGCGGTGACCACAAGGTCCGACCCACGCACCATGTCGCCACCGGCGAAGATCTTCGGGTTGCTGGTCTGGTGCTTGTACTGGCCTTGTTCCGGGGCCACGACGCGGCCCTGGCTGTCGGTCTGGATTTCGAACTGCTCGAACCACGACGCCGGGCTTGGGCGGAAACCGAAGGCGATGACCACGGCGTCGGCCGGGATGATTTCTTCGGAACCCGGGATCGGCTCGGGGCTGCGACGGCCACGGGCGTCCGGTTCGCCGAGACGGGTCTCGACCACCTTCACACCTTCCACACGGTCTTCACCGACGATGGCGATCGGCTGGCGGTTGTAGAGGAATTTCACGCCTTCTTCCTTGGCGTTCTTCACCTCTTTGCGCGAGCCGGGCATGTTGGCTTCGTCACGGCGATAAGCGCAGGTCACCGACTTGGCGCCCTGGCGGATCGAGGTGCGGTTGCAGTCCATCGCGGTGTCACCACCGCCCAGCACCACGACCTTCTTGCCCTTCATGTCGACGAAATCTTCCGGCGACTTTTCAAAGCCCAGGTTGCGGTTGACGTTGGCGATCAGGAAGTCGAGCGCGTCATACACGCCGGGCAAGTCCTCACCGGCAAAGCCGCCCTTCATGTAGGTGTAGGTGCCCATGCCCATGAACACCGCATCGTATTCGGCGAGCAGTTGCTCCATGGTGATGTCTTTGCCGATTTCGGTATTGAGGCGGAACTCGATACCCATGCCATTGAACACTTCACGACGGTGGCTGAGTACGGTTTTTTCCAGCTTGAATTCAGGGATACCGAAGGTCAGCAGGCCACCGATTTCTGGGTTCTTGTCGAACACCACCGGAGTCACGCCGCCACGCACCAGCACGTCGGCACACCCCAGGCCAGCAGGGCCCGCGCCGATGATCGCGACGCGCTTGCCGGTCGGCTTGACTTTGGACATGTCCGGACGCCAGCCCATGGCGAACGCGGTGTCGGTGATGTACTTCTCCACCGAACCGATGGTCACCGCGCCGAAGCCGTCGTTGAGGGTGCAGGCACCTTCACACAGACGGTCTTGCGGACACACCCGGCCGCAGACTTCCGGCAGGGTGTTGGTCTGGTGCGACAGCTCGGCGGCGGCGAGGATATTGCCCTCAGCCACCAGTTTGAGCCAGTTGGGAATGAAATTGTGCACCGGGCACTTCCATTCGCAATACGGGTTACCGCACCCCAGGCAACGGTGGGCCTGGTCGGCCGAGTGCTGGGGTTTGAAGGGTTCGTAGATTTCCACGAACTCTTTCTTGCGTTGACGCAACAGTTTCTTCTTCGGATCTTTGCGCCCGACATCGATGAACTGGAAGTCGTTATTCAGACGTTCAGCCATGTTAAAACCTCATCAAACTGTTCAGGCGCATATCACTGCGGGTTGGCACGGATGCTGGAAAGCAACGATTTCAGGTTGGCAGCCTTGGGCTTGACCAGCCAGAAACGACGCAGGTAATCATCGAGGTTTTCGGCGAGGTTACGACCCCATTCGCTGCCGGTTTCCTCGACGTACTCGTCCAGCACGTGCTGCAAGTGGTTCCGGTAGGATTCCATGGCTTCGCCGCTGATGCGCTGGATCTCGACCAACTCGTGGTTGACCTTGTCGACGAAGGTGTTGTCCTGGTCGAGCACGTAGGCGAAACCGCCGGTCATGCCCGAACCGAAGTTGTAACCGGTCTTGCCCAGTACCGCGACAAAGCCTCCGGTCATGTACTCGCAGCAGTGATCGCCAGTGCCTTCCACCACGGTGTGAGCACCGGAGTTACGCACGGCGAAACGCTCACCGGCAGTACCTGCGGCAAACAGCTTGCCACCGGTGGCGCCGTACAGGCAGGTGTTGCCGATGATGGCACTGTCCTGGGTCTTGTACACACTGCCAGCCGGCGGAACGATGACCAGTTTGCCGCCAGTCATGCCCTTGCCCACGTAGTCGTTGGCGTCGCCTTCCAGGTACATGTGCAGGCCGCCGGCGTTCCACACGCCGAAGCTCTGGCCCGCAGTGCCCTTGAAGCGGAAGGTGATCGGCGCTTTCGCCATGCCCTGGTTGCCGTGCTTGCGTGCGATTTCGCCGGAGATGCGTGCGCCGATGGAACGGTCGCAGTTGCAAATATCCAGGGCGAATTCGCCACCGCTGGCGTCGTTGATCGAGGAGCCGGCCATTTCGACCATTTTCTCGGCCAGCAGGCCTTTGTCGAACGGTGGGTTGCGGTCCACCTGGCAGAATTGTGGCTTGTCTGCCGGGATGTGATCGCTGCCCAACAGCGGCGTGAGGTCCAGATGTTGTTGCTTGGCGGTCTGGCCTTCGAGGATGTCCAACAGGTCGGTGCGACCGATCAGCTCTTCCAGCGAACGCACGCCCAATTTGGCCAGCCACTCACGGGTTTCTTCGGCGACGTAGGTGAAGAAATTCACCACCATGTCGACGGTGCCGATGTAGTGATCCTTGCGCAGTTTCTCGTTCTGAGTCGCCACGCCGGTGGCGCAGTTGTTCAGGTGGCAGATGCGCAGGTATTTGCAGCCCAGGGCGATCATGGGCGCAGTACCGAAGCCGAAACTTTCGGCGCCGAGGATCGCGGCCTTGATCACATCGAGGCCGGTTTTCAGGCCGCCGTCGGTCTGTACTCGCACCTTGCCGCGCAGGTCGTTGCCGCGCAGGGTCTGGTGGGTTTCGGCCAGGCCGAGTTCCCACGGTGCACCGGCGTACTTGATCGAGGTCAGCGGCGAAGCGCCGGTGCCGCCGTCGTAGCCGGAGATGGTGATCAGGTCGGCATAGGCCTTGGCCACACCGGCGGCGATGGTGCCGACGCCGGCTTCTGCCACCAGTTTCACCGAGACCAGGGCCTGGGGGTTGACTTGTTTCAAGTCGAAAATCAGCTGCGACAAGTCTTCAATCGAGTAAATGTCGTGGTGCGGCGGTGGCGAGATCAACGTCACGCCCGGCACCGCATAGCGCAGCTTGGCGATCAAACCGTTGACCTTACCGCCTGGCAATTGACCACCCTCACCCGGCTTGGCGCCTTGGGCCACCTTGATCTGCAGCACCTCGGCATTCACCAGGTACTCCGGGGTCACCCCGAAACGGCCGGTGGCCACCTGCTTGATCTTCGAGCTTTTGAGCGTGCCGTAGCGCGCCGGGTCTTCACCGCCTTCGCCGGAGTTGGAACGCGCACCCAGGCGGTTCATGGCTTCGGCCAGGGCTTCGTGAGCCTCGGGCGACAGGGCGCCCAGGGAAATACCGGCGGAGTCGAAGCGCTTGAGGATCGACTCCAGCGGCTCGACTTCGGCGATGTCCATCGGCGTGTCCAGAGTTTTCACCTTGAACAGATCGCGGATCATCGACACCGGGCGGTTGTCCACCAGGCTCGTGTATTCCTTGAACTTGGCGTAGTCGCCCTGCTGCACAGCGGCTTGCAGGGTGTTGACCACGTCCGGGTTGTAGGCATGGTATTCGCCACCGTGCACGAACTTGAGCAGGCCACCTTGCTGGATCGGCTTGCGCGCGCTCCAGGCTTCGCCGGCCAGGGCTTTTTGCTCGGCTTCGATGTCGACGAAACGCGCACCCTTGATGCGGCTCGGTACGCCACGGAAACTCAGCTCGCAGACTTCTTCGGACAGACCGATGGCTTCGAACAACTGAGCACCACGGTACGAGGTGACCGTGGAGATACCCATCTTCGACAGAATCTTCAGCAAGCCCTTGGTGATGCCCTTGCGGTAGTTCTTGAACACCTCATAGAGGTCGCCCAGCACTTCACCGGTACGGATCAGGTCACCCAGCACTTCGTACGCGAGGAACGGGTAAACCGCCGAAGCGCCGAAACCGATCAGCACCGCAAAGTGATGCGGGTCGCGGGCAGTGGCGGTTTCCACGAGGATGTTGGAGTCGCAGCGCAGGCCTTTTTCGGTCAGGCGGTGGTGCACCGCACCGGTCGCCAGGGACGCGTGGATCGGCAACTTGCCAGGCGCAATGTGACGGTCGGTCAGTACGATCTGGGTACGACCGGCACGCACGGCTTCTTCAGCCTGGTCAGCAACGTTACGCACTGCGGCTTCAAGGCCCAGGCTCTCGTCGTAGTTCAGGTCGATGATCTGACGATCGAAGCCCGGACGCTCCAGGGTCATCAGCGAGCGCCATTTGGCCGGGGAAATGACCGGCGAGCTGAGGATCACGCGGGAGGCATGCTCAGGCGATTCCTGGAAGATGTTGCGCTCGGCGCCGAGGCACACTTCCAAGGACATCACGATGGCTTCACGCAGCGGGTCGATCGGCGGGTTGGTCACCTGGGCGAACTGCTGGCGGAAGTAGTCGTACGGCGTGCGTACGCGCTGGGACAGCACGGCCATTGGCGTGTCATCGCCCATGGAGCCGACGGCCTCGTAGCCTTGCTCACCGAGCGGACGCAGCACCTGGTCGCGCTCTTCGAACGTGACCTGGTACATCTTCATGTACTGCTTGAGCTGGTCCACGTCATAGAAAGCCGAACCGTGGTCGTTGTCTTCCATGGTCGCCTGGATGCGCAGGGCGTTCTTGCGCAGCCATTGCTTGTACGGGTGACGGGACTTCAAGCGGTTGTCGATGGCGTCGGTGTCGAGGATCTGCCCGGTCTCGGTGTCCACGGCCAGGATCTGGCCAGGGCCCACACGGCCTTTGGCGATCACGTCTTCAGGCTTGTAGTCCCACACGCCGATTTCCGAGGCGAGGGTGATGAAACCGTTGGTGGTGGTCACCCAACGCGCCGGGCGCAGGCCGTTACGGTCGAGCAGGCACACCGCATAGCGGCCGTCGGTCATGACCACGCCGGCCGGGCCGTCCCACGGTTCCATGTGCATCGAGTTGTACTCGTAGAACGCACGCAGGTCCGGGTCCATCGTCTCGACGTTCTGCCACGCTGGCGGAATGATCATGCGCACGCCACGGAACAGGTCGATGCCGCCGGTGACCATCAGTTCGAGCATGTTGTCCATGCTGGAGGAGTCGGAACCCACGCGATTGACCAGCGGGCCGAGCTCTTCGAGGTCCATCAAATCGTTGGCGAACTTGGTGCGACGGGCCTGGGCCCAGTTGCGGTTGCCAGTGATGGTATTGATCTCGCCGTTGTGGGCGAGGAAGCGGAATGGCTGGGCCAGCGGCCATTTCGGCAGGGTATTGGTGGAAAAGCGCTGGTGGAACACGCAGATTGCGGTTTGCAGGCGCTCATCGCTAAGGTCTGGATAGAAGGCGGTGAGGTCCGCCGGCATCATCAGGCCTTTATAAATGATGGTCTTGTGGGAAAAGCTGCAGATGTAATGGTCGGTGTCGGCGGCGTTGAGCACCGACGAACGACGACGGGACGTGAACAGCTTGATCGCCATGTCCTGGTCGCTCAGGCCATCGCCTGCGATGAATACTTGTTCGATCTGCGGCAGGCGCTCCAGGGCCAGGCGGCCGAGTACGCTGGTGTCGATGGGCACTTTGCGCCATCCGACAATTTGCAGGCCGGCGGCGGCGATCTCGCGGTTCATGTTCTCGCGAGCGGCTTCGGCTTTTACCGGGTCCTGGTTGAAAAACACCATGCCCACGGCGTACTGCTTGGGCAGTTCGACCGCGAATTGCTCTTTGGCGACAGCGCGCAGGAACTGGTCGGGCTTTTGAATCAGCAAGCCACAGCCGTCACCGGTCTTGCCGTCGGCGTTGATCCCACCGCGGTGGGTCATGCAGGTCAGGGCCTCGATGGCCGTTTGCAAAAGGGTATGACTGGGTTCGCCCTGCATGTGGGCTATCAGGCCGAAACCGCAGTTATCCTTGAATTCATCGGGTTGGTACAGACCTGCTTTCATAGACACTTTCTCACCAGGCTGCCTCTTTTACCGAGGCAAATTTCTTTTCAATTCAACCGGTTACCTTCCACGCCGAACGTACGCCGGCTTAGCGGGGGCAAAAGGGAGGTCATTGTACACACCGACACAGACGCTCACAAATTTAGCGACGAAATGTCGCAAATCTATGTCGCATTTATGAAAGGTTTAAAGCGATATGCTGTGCTAGTCAAAACTTTTTTAATTCTGACCGCTACGACTCAAAAGCCACTGTGACGCAGACACCACAAAGCGCGCGGTCTCGGGAGACTGCACGCACTTGCGGATTTTTTTGAGGTGCCGGGAGGGCGGCCTGGGTAAGGCCGCCGGATCTTCAGCGAGTTGCTGCCAGTTCTTGTTGAACGCTGGCAACAGTGCGAGGCCAAGGTTTACCAGCCTGAACCTTCGCTGGCAAGGCCTTGATGGCAGAATCGGCTGCGGCGCGGCTTGGGAAGCTGCCGTAGGTGATCACGTAGAGAGGCTTGCCGTTGAGCACTTTCTTGAAATAACGGTACTGGCCGCCCTGCTCTTTGACGAACGCCTGGGCGTTGGCTTCGGAGCTGGTGCCGAGGATTTGCACCACAAAGTTACCGGTAGGCTGGCTGCTGTACCAGCTGCTGCCAGCAGCGCCGGCCTTGGCAACGGTGGCGGCTGGTTTTTCCGCAGGCTTGGCGGCCGGGGCTGGTTTGGCGGCTGGCGCTGGTGCGACAGGCTTGGTCACCGGAGCAGGCTTGGCGGTAGCAACGGTGGGCGCCGGCGTCGGAGTCGGCTTGGCGACCGGAGCAACCGGTGTCGCTGGCACACCGGCCGGTACGCCTGCAGGTGGCGCGGTGGTGGTCACGGTCGGCGGCGTGGCGCTGGAGCCTTCCACCGGCACACCGTCGTCACCTTCGGAGATGCCACCGGCTTCTTCGGCCAGAGGGCCGCGCATCACAGGTTGGCCGACCATCGGCAGGTTGGTCGGTTGGCCGGAGTTGGCAAATTCGACGTTTGGCGTGGGCTTGCCCAGTGGCAACTGCGCCTGTTCGGTTGGCGCGCCAGTGGTTGTCGGTGCTTTGTTGCGGCCCGGGATCAACCAGGCGGCGGCAACAGCGACCACGACAACGGCGGAAATAGCCAATACGTGCTTCTTAGGCATAGTGAACCCCATCTTTGGACGCTTGACCGCAGAGCGGCTGGCAATCATGGCTTCGATCATGGCATCGCGGGCAACCTGGTTGATATTTCCAGGCCAGCCATCGGAGCTTTCGTGAATATCAGAGATCTGCGCAGCGGTGAAAAGTTCGATACCCGCCCCTGCGCCTTCAAGACGTTGTGCAAGGTATTCGCGGGTTTCTTCCTCTTCGTACGGCTGCAACTCGATGACGTGAAACAGCTCCTGCTCACCGCTGATCTGCTCCAGATCGGCGATCAACGACGACTCACCGAACAGGAACACATGCGGGCGACCTTCCGGCGTACCCGCTGCCAGCGCCAGCAAGGCTTCCAGGGCCGATTCGTCGAGCTGCTCGGCGTCGTCTACCAACAGGTAGACTTCCTGGCCGGTCAGGCCCAATTGCACCACCTGCTTGAGAATCGCGTTCGGCTCGGCGTTGGAGACGTTCAACGCTTGCGCCACCTCGCGCAGTACGCCAGCCGCATCACCGGCACCGCGGGCAGATACCACCACGCTCTGCACCGATTGTTTGTTGGTGCTGGCCACCAGCGCCTGGCGCAGCAAGGTCTTGCCGCTGCCCAGAGGGCCGGTCACCACCAGCAGCAACTGGCTGTAGCGCGCAAGGTGATGCAACTGCCCAAGTACCGGCTTGCGCTGGGCGGGGAAGAACTTGAAACCCGGCACCCGTGGTGCGAAGGGGTCGTGGCTCAAGTGATAATGGCCGAGGAACGCCTCGTCGGCATGCAAACTAGTCATCGGGTCTTATTAACCTTTGAGCTGGGCCAGGGCGCGGTAATCCGCTCCCAGCGTGGCCTGTAGAATCTCTTTTGGATAATCGTCGGTCACCACGGCATCGCCGATGTGGCGCAGCAGTACCAGTCGAAGTCGACCGTCGATCACTTTCTTGTCTATCGCCATATGTTCAAGGAAATCCGCCTCGGTCATCTCCGTGGGCGGAACAACCGGCAAACCGGCACGCTGGAACAGGCGGATACCGCGATCGCGCTCTTGGGCGCTGATCCAGCCCAGGCGCTGCGACATATCCAATGCCATCACGGTGCCAGCCGCTACGGCTTCCCCATGCAACCACACACCATAGCCCATGTGAGTTTCGATCGCATGGCCGAAGGTGTGGCCCAGGTTCAGCGTGGCCCGCACGCCGGACTCACGCTCGTCGGCGTTGACCACCAGCGCCTTGGCCGCGCAGGAGCGGGAAATCGCTTCGGTCAGGGCTACCTGATCGAGGGCGCGCAAGGCGTCCATGTGTTCTTCCAGCCAGGTCAGGAACGGCTCATCGCAAATCAGGCCGTACTTGATGACTTCCGCCAGACCCGCCGACAGCTCGCGCGGCGGCAAGGTGTTGAGGGTAGCGGTGTCGATCAGCACAGCCTGAGGCTGGTAGAACGCGCCGACCATGTTCTTGCCCAGCGGGTGGTTGATGCCGGTCTTGCCGCCCACCGACGAATCGACCTGGGACAGCAAGGTGGTCGGCACCTGGATGAAATCCACGCCGCGCTGGTAGCAGGCCGCGGCAAACCCGGCCATGTCGCCAATCACACCGCCGCCCAGGGCGACCACAGTGGTTCGACGGTCATGGCGCGCAGTCAGCAGGCCATCAAAGATCAGTTGCAGGGTTTCCCAGTTTTTGTGGGCTTCGCCGTCAGGCAACACCACGGAGATCACCGAGTACGCCGCCAGGCTGCGGCTCAGACGCTCAAGGTACAGCGGCGCGACCGTTTCGTTGGAGATGATTGCCACCTGTCGGCCGGCAATATGCGGCGCAAGCAGTTCGGGCTGGTCCAACAGACCTGCGCCAATGTGGATCGGGTAGCTGCGCTCGCCTAGATCGACCTTAAGTGTCTGCATGTGTCCCCGCGTTGAAGATGTATTAACGACCGGCACTGTCGACATCTCGACACCGCCTGGTGGCTCTACGCCATACCTTACAAGGTCATGGCGCGCCGCCGAGAATAGCGCATTTCGGGCCAGGCTTTAACGGGGTGGCAACCGTTGCAGGCGCTCAAGGATGTCAAGTACGACCATCCGAGGTGGCCGTTCATCGGTTTCCACCACCAGATCGGCGATTTCCCGATACAGCGGATCGCGCAGCGCCAGCAGGTCCCGCAGGGTTTTCGCCGGGTCGGCGGTGCGCAGCAACGGGCGATTGCGATCACGGGCGGTACGGCCCACCTGCTGTTCGACCGACGCGTGCAGATACACCACCCGACCACCGGCATGCAGCGCCCGACGGTTTTCATCGCGCATGACGGCGCCACCGCCGGTCGCCAATACCACGCCATCGCAGCCGCACAGCTCGGCAATCATCGCCTGCTCGCGGTCACGAAAGCCCAGCTCGCCTTCTTTATCGAAGATCCATGGGATATTGGCACCCGTGCGCAATTCAATTTCCTTGTCGGAATCTTTGAACGGCAGGCGCAGCTCTTTGGCCAGCAAACGGCCGATGGTGCTTTTTCCAGCCCCCATCGGCCCTACAAGAATCAAATTTCGCACAGAATCAACGACTCACAGCAATCGCCTGGTTATTCATGATACGCGGAGTCAGGAATACCAGCAGCTCGGATTTTTTCTCCGCCAGCACATCGCGCCGGAAAAGGCGGCCAAGATACGGCACATCGCCCAAAAATGGCACTTTATCTACCACTTTGCTTTGGGTGTTGGAGAAAACCCCGCCAATGACGATGGTCTCGCCATCCCTGACCAGAACCTTGGCGTTGACCTCGTTTTTCTTGATCGGCGGCACGTCATTGAGTCGGTTCAGGTAGTCGGGCTCATCCTTGGTGACCTTGACCGCCATGATCACATGGTCGTCGGGAGTGATTTGCGGCGTGACTTCAAGCGACAGCGAGGCCTCTTTGAACGACACCGAGGTGGCACCCTGGGAGGTGGATTCCTGATAAGGAATCTCGGTGCCTTTGAGGATGCGTGCAGTCTCTTTGTCGGAGGTGACGACCTTGGGCTGCGAGACGATCTCACCGTTGCCGGTTTTTTCCATGGCGGTCAGCTCAAGGTCCAGCAACAGGTTGTCGGTGATATAGGCGATCCCCAGGCCCGAGGTTCCGGCCAGCGACCCCAAGTCGACAAAGGGTGAACTGGGTGGGTTTTGCGGCGGCTCGGCACCCTCCGCCAGCGGCTTGCCAATACCGCCAACGCCGCTGTTGCCGCGGGTGAGCCGCCCACCCCAGCGCACACCCAGGCTTTTGTCGTAGTCGACATTGGCCTCCACAATCCGCGCCTCGATCATGACCTGGCGTACCGGGATATCCAGTTGCGCCACGATGCGCCGCAGCTCTTCGAGCCGCTCGCCAGTCTGGTAGGCGATGATGTTGTTGGTGCGGTCATCCACCGCCACCGAACCGCGCTCATCGGTGGAGCCCTCAAAGCCGGTCACCGACTGAAACAGCTTGGCCAGGTCGGCGGCCTTGGCGTAATTGACCTGCAGCAGCTCCCGACGCAAGGGAGCCAGCTCGGCCATCTGCTTGCGCGACTCCAGCATCAACAGCTCGCGAGCAGCCAATTCATCGGCGGGCGCCACCAGCAACACGCCCGCCTTGACTCGCTTGTCCAAGCCCTTGGTTTGCAGTACCAGGTCCAGAGCCTGGTCCCAGGGCACATCCTTGAGCCGCAGGGTGATCGAGCCCTGCACATCATCGCTGGTCACCAGGTTGAGCCCGGCGACATCGGCAATTTGCTGCAAGACCGCGCGCAGGTCGATGTCCTGGAAATTCAGGGTCAGCTTGGCGCCTGTATAGCTGAACGGCTGGGCACTGTCGGGCGGCGGCAGTTGGATAAGGTCCAGGCGATTGGGCACAGCAGCAGCCATCGGTGCCGTCAACGCTATCCATAGCGCCACACCGAAGGACGAGAAGGTCCTTTTCATTGTTTGATTCCGTTATGAGTTGACGTTCAGCACAAGGGTTCGCGGGCGTTCCAGCCAGGCGCCCTGTCCATCGGGAAACAGCTCCACCAGCTCGACAGCAGCGTCTTGAATGGCCGTGACCTGGCCATGGTCCGGCCCCAGGTAATCACCCACCGCCAGCCGATACACCCTGGCCCCAGCCCGCAACAAGGCAAAGGCCTGCGCACCACGGGACAACGTACCGACCATTTCGAACTGATCGAGGCGCATACCCTCCAACAGTCCCCGTGGCCGGGTGAAATCCGGGGCAAGGGCCGGGCGGCCCGGAACGTGCGGTGCCTGCAAGGCGGGCGGCGTGAACGGGTCGCGCAAGGACGAGGGCTCGTAGACAAATTGCGGCCCTGGGTCGAGCACCTGACGGGCCTTGCCGGTTTGCAGGATGCTGCGATAGGTCTTGGCGAGCATGTTCAGACGTAACAAGGCGCCCTGATGCCCGAGCGCAATATCCTGCACGGTAACGACCCGCGGCAACCCACCCAAGGCACTGACAAACGTCGCCAGGTCGTGGTAAACCCCGGACGCGCTTATCTGCATGGGTTGTTCGATATAAAGCTGCCGAGGCGCTTCATCCAGCACGGTGATGCCTTCGACCCACACCCCATGAACAGCCGCCAGCCGGGCGATGTCTTCCAGCACGGCAGGCAGCTCGGACTCGCCGGGCAATTGCCCTAGAAGGCCGGCAAGGTTGTCTTCCATGCTCCGGACTTGCCGGGTGCGCAGCTCAAGGCTCGCGGCCAGGCCGGTCTTTTCTGTGAGTTGCTGCTGCAGCGCCTGCTCCCGCGCCTCAAGCCCGTGCAATCGCTCCCGCTGCGGCCCCCCATGCGAAACCTCGCCTAGCACCAGCACTAGGCCGGCCAGCGCACAGCCAAGCAGCACCTTGCCCGGCAGGGACCATTTGGCAGCGCTGTAAGAGAGCGTGGAAAAATCGAGCCTGGGCAGGCTCATGGTTGCGCCTCGCTGGACTCTCCCTGGCGCACCATCAGCTGGAATTCACTTTCGCCGCGTGCACCTTCGGATTGCACGCGCTGCAGACGGGTCGAACTGGAGCCGTGGATTGGCTTGAGCTGCTGCATCAAACGGGCGATATCCTGGTTGCTTTCTGCCGTGCCGCGAATGCTGATGGTGTCGCCGTTCGCAACCACCTCATGCAGATGGACACCTTCAGGCACCGAGCGAGCCAATTGCTCGAACAATCGAGCACCGGAAGAGCGGGCATCGTGCAGGTCCTGAACCACCTTCATGCGTTCGGCCAGTTGCTGGCTTCGCTCCTGCAAGTCGTCGATGGTCCTGATCCGCGAGTCCTGGGTAGCGATGTGCTCTTCCAGGCGGCTGTTGCGGCTTACCTGCCGGTCTATCGCCTGGTCGATCACTTGATCAGCCAACCACAGTGCCGCGAGCGCCACGCAGGCAAACGCCAGCAATAGCACCAACAGGTATTTGCGCCTGCGCTCCGCGAGGGCCTGGCGCCAAGGCAAAAGATTGATTCGTGTCATCCAGCGAAACTCCTCAGGGCCAGCCCGCAAGCCACTCCCATCCCTTGGGCATCCAAGGCCCATTGTGCACCATCGACTCTATGACCCGGCGTGAAGCTGGCAAAATCCTGAAGGCAAGCGCGCTCCAATGCAAACCCTTCTACATCGACCACCCGCGGCACCAGCCCCGCCAGGGCCAAAACCGCCTCGCGCGCTTCGACCTGCTCACGCAGGCAAGCCGCCAACATCACCTCTACCCACTGCGGGCCTTGAGCCGATGGCCCTTGAACCTGAAAGTCGATGGCCACCTCGTCCAATGGATAGGGGATGAACTGGTCGGCCTCCATCTGGATCTTCCAGGCCATTTCCTCATCACTGAGGCCGGCGTCCATGTCAATCAGCCGGGTAATTACCGACGGGCCCGCGACCGCCGCGGCAGCGTACCGGGCCGAGGTACCCAGCCTCGACAGTGCCTGTTGCAGCACACGGCCCACACCCTCAAGGTCCAGCAAGGTGCCGTCCACCACCGCCTGGGGCGGCAGCATTTGCATAACGTAGCCCTGGACGCTGAAACCGGCTGATGAGCGGCCCAGTTCGATCAGCTTGATGCCGCTGTCATTGATATCGACCCCCAACACCGTGTCGACTTTTCGCCTGAAAAATCCCTTTCCCATAAAACTCCCCAAAACTTTCCCTGTCATACCGGCTGTCATCTCGCCTGATTGCTGCCAGGCACCTTGCATTCGGTCGGCTTGTTCAAGGCTCGCGAATGACGCCCCAAGCCGAAAAATGCTTTAATGCCCAGCGTTTTTTCCCGCTTTTTATCTGCTGCCCGGGTCGATCCATCGTTTGCCATGCATGCCCCGACGCGTAACTCTTTCTTTTCTCTGGAAATCCAAAAGCCTTGATTCGTCTGCTGAAGTTTTTCGGGTACTCCATTGTCGCCATCGTCTGCGGGCTGCTGCTCGTATTCAGCGGGGCCTACCTCTACCTTAGTCCGGGTTTGCCCTCCGTAGAGGCCCTCAAAAGTATCCAGTTGCAGATTCCTTTGCGGGTCTACAGCAGCGATGACAAGTTGATCGCGGAGTTCGGCGAAATGCGCCGCACACCGATCCGTTTCGCCGATATTCCACCCAATTTCATCAGCGCATTGCTGTCCGCCGAAGACGATAATTTCGCCAACCACTACGGCGTAGACCCCAGCAGCCTGGTGCGTGCAGCCACACAACTGGTAAAAAGCGGACATATTCAATCGGGCGGCAGCACCATCACCATGCAGGTGGCGAAGAACTTCTTCCTCACCAGCGAGCGCAGCTTTTCCCGCAAGGCCACCGAAATCCTGCTGGCGCTGCAGATCGAACGCCAGTTGACCAAGGATGAAATCCTCGAGCTGTACGTCAACAAGATCTACTTGGGCAACCGCGCCTACGGCATCGAGGCCGCGTCCCAGGTCTACTATGGCAAGTCGATTCGTGACGCCAGCCTGGCGCAAATGGCGATGATCGCCGGCCTGCCCAAGGCACCGTCGCGCTTCAACCCGCTGGCCAACCCGGCGCGCAGCAAAGAACGCCGTGACTGGATCCTGGGCCGCATGTACAAGCTGGGCAAGATCGACCAGGCCGCTTATGAAAGCGCCGTGGCCGAGCCGCTGAATGCCAGCTATCACGTGCCGACGCCCGAAGTGAATGCACCCTATATCGCTGAAATGGCCCGCGCCGAGATGGTTGGCCGTTATGGCAGCGAGGCCTACACCGAAGGTTTCCGCGTCACCACGACGGTGCCGAGCAACTTGCAGGAAATCGCCAACCATTCGGTACATGAAGGCCTGATCACTTATGACCAGCGTCACGGCTACCGCGGTCCCGAGTCGCGCCTGCCGGGCAAGACCCTGAGTGCCTGGACCACCGAATTGGGCAAACAGCGTTCGATCAGCGGCCTGGACCCGGCCATCGTCACCCAGGTAACCAAGGACGGCATACAAGTGCTGACCCGCTCTGGCGAAGCCCATGTAGCCTGGGACAGCATGAAGTGGGCACGCCCGTTCCTGAACACCAACAGCATGGGCCCGATGCCCAAGCAGCCATCCGACGTGGCCCAAGTGGGTGATCTGATCCGCGTGCAACGCCAGAAGGATGACAGCCTCAAATTCAGCCAGGTGCCACTCGCCCAGGGCGCCCTGGTGTCCCTGGACCCGCAGAACGGTGCGATCCGCGCACTGGTCGGCGGCTTTGCCTTCGAGCAGAGCAACTACAACCGCGCTACCCAGGCCAAGCGCCAGCCGGGCTCCAGTTTCAAGCCGTTTGTCTACAGTGCCGCGCTGGACAACGGCTACACCGCCGCCAGCCTGGTCAACGACGCGCCAATCGTGTTCGTCGATGAATATCTGGACAAGGTCTGGCGCCCGAAGAATGACACCAACACGTTCCTCGGCCCGATCCGTATCCGCGAGGCGCTGTACAAGTCACGCAACCTGGTGTCGATCCGCCTGTTGCAGGCGATGGGCGTAGGCAAGACCATCGACTACATGACGCGCTTTGGCTTCGCCAAGTCGGACCTGCCGCCAAACCTGTCCCTGGCCCTGGGTACCGCGACCCTCACGCCGATGGAAATCGCCACCGGCTGGAGCACCTTTGCCAACGGCGGCTACAAGATCGCGCCTTACCTGATCGACAAGATCGAAAGCCGCAATGGCGACACCCTGTTCACCGCCAACCCTCCACGGGTACCAGGCGACGTGGTCAATGGTGTGGCCGCGACCGACGGGCTTGCGGTCCCGAGCAACGGCGGTATCACCATCGAGCCGACGCCAGGCACACCGTCGGCCGCAAATGCCGGCGCACCGGCCGAACCGCAAGCGCCAGCGGTTGCCGAGCGCATCGTGGATGGCCGCACTACCTACATCCTCAACAGCATCCTGCAAGACGTGATCAAGAAGGGCACCGGCCGCCGCGCACTGGCCCTGGGCCGCGCGGATATCGCTGGCAAGACCGGTACCACCAACGAGTCCAAGGACGCGTGGTTCTCCGGCTACAACGGCGACTACGTGACCACCGTGTGGACCGGCTATGACCAACCTGAAAGCCTGGGCCGCCGCGAGTTTGGTGGCACCGTCGCCCTGCCGATCTGGATGAGCTACATGGGCGCAGCGCTCAAGGACAAGCCGCTGCACACCCAGCCAGAGCCAGAAGGCATCCTCAGCCTGCGCATTGACCCGATCAGTGGCCGCGCAGCTTCACCGAGCACGCCGAATGCGTACTTCGAGCTGTTCAAGAGCGAAGACACACCGCCATCGGTCAACGAACTGGGCAACGGCGTAGTGCCGGGCAGCCCGCTGCCGGCGGATGAAGGCGCGCCGATCGATTTGTTCTGACCTGATCACGCTGATCGGCCGATCGTTCCCACGCTCCGCGTGGGAATGCATCCTGTGACGCTCTGCGTCACGACCTTAAAAGCAGACGCGGAGCGTCCAGGTGGGCGCTCCCACGCAGAGCGTGGGAACGATCAGCCACGGGACAATCAGCCACAAAAAAGCCCCGACTGATCACTCAGTCGGGGCTTTTTTTGCGGGTGTGTCTACAACGGCTTAGCCGTTGAACACATCATCCACGCTTTGCAGCGGGTAGTTCTTTGGATACGGCAGGGTAGCCACACCAGTCTCGATAGCGGCCTTGGCCACGGCATCGGAGATCAGGGTGATCAGGCGCTTGTCCATTGGTTTCGGAATGATGTACTCACGACCGAATTCCAGCTTGGCACCACCGTAGGCGTCGCACACGTCCTGAGGTACCGGCAGTTTGGCCAGTTCACGCAGGGCGTTGGCAGCGGCCACTTTCATTTCTTCGTTGATGCGCTTGGCGCGAACGTCCAGGGCACCACGGAAGATGAACGGGAAGCCCAATACGTTGTTGACCTGGTTCGGGTAGTCCGAACGGCCGGTGGCCATGATCACGTCGCTGCGAGTGGCGTGGGCCAGCTCAGGAGAGATTTCCGGATCCGGGTTGGAGCAGGCGAACACGATAGGGTTCGGCGCCATGGATTTGAGGCCTTCAGCGCTCAGCAGGTTCGGGCCGGACAGGCCAACGAACACGTCAGCACCGTCGAGAGCGTCAGCCAGGGTGCGCTTGGAGGACGGATGGGCAAACATCGCCTTGTACTGGTTCAGGTCGGTACGCTCGGACTGAATCACGCCCTTGCTGTCGACCATGTAGATGTTTTCCAGCTTGGCGCCCATGCTGATGATCAGCTTCATGCAGGAAATGGCCGCGGCACCGGCGCCCAGGCAGACGATTTTCGCCTCGCCCAGGGTTTTGCCAGCAATTTCCAGAGCGTTGATCATGCCGGCTGCGGTAACGATCGCGGTACCGTGCTGGTCATCGTGGAATACCGGAATGTCGCACTGCTCGATCAGGGCCTTTTCGATCTCGAAGCACTCAGGTGCCTTGATGTCTTCCAGGTTGATGCCACCGAACGTGATGGAAATGCGCTTGACGGTGTCGATGAACGCCTGCGGGCTTTCGGAATCGACTTCGATGTCGAAAACGTCGATGCCGGCAAAGCGCTTGAACAGCACGCCCTTGCCTTCCATGACTGGCTTGGAAGCCAATGGGCCGAGGTTACCCAGGCCCAGAATCGCGGTGCCATCGGAAATCACTGCAACCAGGTTGCCTTTGCCGGTGTACTTGTACGCCAGCTCTGGGTCACGGGCGATTTCACGTACGGGTTCGGCAACACCAGGGCTGTAGGCCAGCGACAGGTCGCGGGCAGTGGCAGTGGCTTTGGTGAGCTCTACACTCAGCTTTCCTGGACGAGGATTGGCATGGTATTCGAGAGCGGCAGTTTTCAAATCAGACATATCGGCATTCCGCTTTTACTGTTGGTCGACGGACCGCCGAGGATACGCGTGTCGTAAAGTCCCTACAAGACTGGGCAGTCACAGGTGTCAAGGGCCCTGCGCTACGACTTTTGGCCAAGAGCCACGGGATACAAGGGCTCAACTGTTCACAATCGAAATAAAAAATGTCTACAATTTTTTATTCAAAGCGCCGATTTCAGCATGCCGGGGTCGGTTATTGGCAACAGCCAGCGCGCTTGGCCTTTTTTCAGGCCGCCACGGCGGGCTCGATCCTGCACCCAACCGCGCGCCTCAATGGTGCGGCCTTGCAGACCATCGAGCATGGCCGTATCGAACTGGCTGATCAGCTCGGGCGCAATACGCAATACCAGTGAGCCCTGCAGCTCAATCCAGATTCCACCGCGATTACGCTCGATCTTGCTGACCCGACCGGCCACCAGCGCAAACCCGGAGCGCTTGAGATTCGCCACGCTGTGCACCGGCGATTGGCGCCACAGGCCAAGCCGTGCCTGGCGGGCGCTGTTTTCGGCCGCCTGCTGGCAGGCAACCAGGTCCACATTCGGCGCCACGCCCACTTGGTACCCCAGGCCCTCGGCCAGCAGTTGCGCCTCCAGATTCTCGCCATTGGCGCCGTAGAGGTGAGCTAGGGTGCGCCCGTAATGGTCTTTGGGTTCGCGCCCCGGCACCAGGCCGACACGCCCATCGCTGGCCTTGACCAACGCCTGCAGGCGCTGGCGGGCGGCGACAGCGAATGGCTCGTCAGGGCGGCCCTTCTTGCCGGTTTCCGGCGCGTTGAGGCCGATCATGCGCACGCTGCGACCGTCCTTGAGGCGTACCGTGTCGCCATCCACCACACGCTGTACCTCCACACGCACGATGGCCGCCGGGGCGGGGCAGAAGGGGTTGGCCTGAGCGGTCGCCAGCCAAATCCCAGGCACAAAAAAGGCGCCCACAAGGGACGCCTTTTTCAACAGCGGGTAAAAGCCCATAAGGCTCTTGAACCTTACTCTGCTGGAGTAGCAGCAGGCTTCTTGCCGAAAGCACCAAAGCGATCTGCGAAGCGCTGTACGCGGCCGCCGGTGTCCAGAGTTTTCTGCTTACCGGTGTAGAACGGGTGGCACTCGTTGCATACGTCAGTACCCAGTGGCTTGCACAGGTTCGAACGAGTTTCGAACTTGTTGCCGCAGCTGCAGGTGACTTCGATGGTTTCGTACGCTGGATGGATATCGGCTTTCATGGCACTTCCTCGGGCTAGCGTGCCGCCACTCGACACTATTGTCGAATACCGCACGTAATTAGGCCGCGGATTCTACCAGACCTTTTTAATCACGCAAGCGGCGGGAATGGTCGAAAACTTCCTTTCATCAGATATTCCTCACACACCGCCGTCAATGTGGGAGCCGGGCTTGCCCGCGAAGGCGGTGTGTCAGTCACTGCATCTGTTACTGCACTAGCGCTTTCGCAGGCAAGCCAGCTCCCACAAGATCCGATTCCAGTACTGGAGACGGGACACCCCCGGTCTGCTAGGCTCGCGCCCCTGCGCCACCGCTTGCCTTTATTGATGAGAATCCTCGCGTGCCCGACGCCATTTTGCGCCTAGCCCTGCCCTCGCCCCTGCGCCGCCTGTTCGATTACCGGGCCCCGCCCGGCGTGTCGCGTGCGCAGTTGCAACCGGGCATGCGCGTGCGCGTGCCGTTCGGGCGCCGGGAAATGATCGGCATTCTGGTGGAAGTCACCGACCACAGCGAAGTGCCTGCCGAAAAGCTCAAGCCGGCAATTGCCCTGCTCGACGCCACACCACCGCTGCCGCCCGCGCTGTTCAAGCTGTGCCTGTGGACCGCGCAGTATTACCAACACAGCCTGGGCGATACCTTGAGCTGGGCGCTGCCGGTGCTGCTGCGCCAGGGCGAACTGGCCGAAGCGCGCCAGGAGCGTTTCTGGTCGATGGTGCCCGGCGCACGCCTCGACGACCCGCGCATCGCCCGCGCTCCGCGCCAGCGTGAGGCCCTGGCCACCTTGGCACAACACCCACACGGCGTGGCCCATCAGCTATTAAGCAAGCTGATGCTGAGCAAAGACAGCCTCGACCTGCTGCTGGCCAAGGGCCTGGTGCAGGTGGAAATCCGCAAACACGCCCCGGACCCGCGCCACGAACACTGGCTGGCCCAGCCGGAGTTGCCGCTGAACCCCGAGCAACGCGCCGCGTATGAGGCGATTCGCGCCGGTTTCGACAGTTTCCATGCATTCCTGCTGGCCGGCGTCACCGGCAGCGGCAAGACCGAAGTCTATTTGCAACTGATCCGCGAAACCCTGCAGGCGGGCAAGCAGGCACTGGTGCTGATCCCCGAGATCAACCTGGGCCCGCAGACCGTGGCGCGTTTCGAGCAACGCTTCAATGCCCGGATCGCCCTGGTGCACTCAGCGGTCAATGACCGTGAACGCCTGGAGTCGTGGCTAGCGGCGCGGGACGGCGAGGCCGACATTATTATCGGCACGCGCTCAGCACTGTTCACGCCGATGAAAAACCCCGGGCTGATCATCGTCGACGAGGAGCACGATGGCTCCTATAAACAGCAGGAAGGTTTGCGCTACCACGCCCGCGACCTCGCGCTGGTACGCGCCCGCCAGGAAGACATCCCGATTGTGCTGGGCTCGGCCACGCCGTCCCTGGAAAGCCTGCACAACGCCTACACCGGCCGTTACGGGCTGCTGCGCCTGAACGAGCGTGCTGGCGGCGCCAAACAACCGCGCTTCCTGCGCCTGGACGTGAAAAGCCGTCCGCTGGACAGCGGTATTTCCGGCCCGATGCAACAGGCCATTGGCCAGACCCTGGCCGCCGGCCAGCAAGTATTGGTATTTCTCAACCGCCGCGGCTTCGCCCCGACGCTGCTGTGCCATGACTGCGGCTGGATGTCCGGGTGCGAGCGCTGCGATGCGCGCATGACGGTGCACCAGCGCCACGGCGAGTTACGCTGCCATCACTGCGGCCATGTGGAACGGGTACCGCGCCATTGCCCGCAGTGCGGCAAGGTGGACCTGCGGCCCGTGGGCGCCGGCACCGAGCGCGCCGAAGAACGCCTCGGCATTCTGTTCCCGGACTACCCGGTGCTAAGGGTGGACCGCGACAGCACATCGCGCAAAGACGCCATGAACCAACTGTTCACCACCATCCACAAAGGCCAACCGTGCATCCTGGTGGGCACGCAGATGCTTGCCAAAGGGCATCACTTCCCACGGGTGACCCTGGTGTCGATCCTGGATGCCGATGGAGGGCTGTTCTCCGGGGATTTTCGCGCCAGCGAGCGCATGGCGCAGTTGATCGTGCAGGTGGCAGGACGCGCCGGGCGGGCCGAAGAGCCAGGCAGGGTGATTATCCAGACGCACCTGGCCGACCACCCGCTGCTGATTCAACTGACGGAACAAGGCTACTTTGCCTTCGCCGAACAGGCCTTGAGCGAACGCCGCGCCGCCGGCCTCCCGCCCTTTGCGCACCTGGCGCTGCTGCGTGCCGAAGCTCACAAACCCGGGCAGGCCGAAGGCTTTCTTGATGAGGCCTGCAGCGCCGCTGAGCGTTTATTGGGCGAACTGGCCCTCAGTGGCATCGAACTACTCGGCCCGGTGCCAGCGCCCATGGAGCGGCGCGCCGGACGTTATCGCGCTCAGCTACTCTTGCAGGCAACCTCCCGCGCCCCGCTGCATCGGCTATTAAGTCGCTGGATGCTTGAGCTGGAGCAACTGCCCAGCGGTCGGCAGGTGCGATGGTCGTTGGATGTAGACCCGGTAGATTTGTATTGAGGGTAATTACGTCACCGCAGGCAAGCCAGCTCCCACATTATGAAATATAAACCCCCTTAAATGTGGGAGCGGGCTTGCCCGCGAAGAGGCCCGCAGGTCCGCCATATAGTCTGAACGGTTGGCAAGCCCGCCCTCGCCACGGATAATGCCCAGTTTTTCCACCTGCGCATCGCGCGCCGCCGCTTGCGGTCGAAAGAGAACACCATGAAAGACACCATTCGCCAGCTGATCCAACAAGCCCTCACCCAACTCGTCCACGAAGGTGTGTTGCCTGAAGGCCTGTCGCCGGCGATCCAGGTGGAGAACACCCGCGACAAGACCCATGGCGACTTCGCCAGCAACATCGCGATGATGCTGTCCAAGCCGGCCGGCATGAAGCCGCGTGACCTGGCAGAAAAAATCATCGCAGCCCTGCCGGCTGACGCCAGTGTCACCAAGGCCGAAATCGCCGGCCCTGGCTTTATCAACTTCTTTCAGAACACCCAGGCCCTGGCGTCACGCCTGGATGCCGCCCTGGCCGATGCCCGCATCGGTGCGCGCAAGGCCGGCGACAGCCAGCGCGTGGTCATTGACCTGTCGGCACCGAACCTGGCCAAGGAAATGCACGTGGGCCACCTGCGCTCCACCATCATTGGCGACGGCGTGGCACGGGTGCTGGAATTCCTCGGCGACACCGTGATCCGCCAGAATCACGTGGGCGACTGGGGTACCCAGTTCGGCATGCTGATGGCCTACCTGCAGGAAAACCCGATCACCAGCAACGAGCTGGCCGACCTGGAAAACTTCTACCGCGCCGCCAAAAAGCGGTTTGACGAGTCTGAAGAGTTCGCCGACCGCGCACGGGGCCTGGTGGTCAAGCTGCAAGCCGGCGACGAAGAGTGCCTGGCGCTGTGGAACCGCTTCCGTGAAATATCCCTGTCCCATTGCCAGGAAATCTACGAGCTGCTCAACGTGAAACTGACCATGGCCGACGTGATGGGCGAAAGCGCCTATAACGACGACCTGATCAACGTGGTCAACGACCTCAAGGCCAAAGGCCTGCTGGTCGAAAGCAACGGCGCCCAGTGCGTGTTCCTCGAAGAATTCAAGACCGCCGACGGCGAGCCGCTGCCGGTGATCATCGTCAAGGCCGATGGCGGCTACCTCTACGCCACCACTGACCTGGCCGCCGTGCGTTACCGCAGTGGCGTGCTCAAGGCTGACCGTGCGCTGTACTTCGTCGACCAGCGCCAGGCCCTGCACTTCCAGCAGGTGTTCGAAGTGGCGCGTCGCGCCGGTTTCGTCACCCACCCGATGCACATGGAGCACATGGGCTTTGGCACCATGAACGGCGCCGATGGCCGCCCCTTCAAGACCCGCGACGGCGGCACCGTGAAGCTGATCGACCTGCTGACCGAAGCCCAGGAACGTGCCTACAACCTGGTGAAGGAAAAGAACCCGGAGCTGGCCGAGGCCGACCTGCGCAACATCGCCCGCGTGGTGGGCATTGGCGCGGTGAAATACGCCGATCTGTCCAAGCACCGCACCAGCGACTACAGCTTCAACTTCGACCTGATGCTCAACTTCGAAGGCAACACCGCACCGTACCTGCTGTACGCCTACACCCGCGTGGCCGGGGTGTTCCGCAAGCTGGGCAAGGACTTCAGCGAAGTCGAAGGCCAGATCGCGCTGGACGCCGTCCATGAACAGGAACTGGCGGCCAAGCTCGCGCAATTTGGCGAGGTGCTCAACAGCGTTGGCGAAAAAGGCACGCCGCACATCCTGTGCACCTATTTGTACGAAGTGGCCGGCCTGTTCTCCAGTTTCTACGAGAACTGCCCGATCCTGACCGCCGACGACGAAGCCCAGAAACAAAGTCGCCTGCGCCTTGCCGCATTGGCTGGACGCACCCTCAAGCAAGGCCTGGAACTCTTGGGCCTGGAAACTCTGGAGCGTATGTAAGTTGGCTGCCAAGAAAAAACCTGCACCCAAGCGCGGCGCCAGCCGCTACCAGGCCCCGGCGAAGCAACCGATTCCGGGTTGGCTGTGGATGGCCATCGGCCTTACGGTCGGCGCATTTATCGTGTTTCTGATGAAGCTGGAGCCCGGCCAGGGCGATGACGTCAAGCGCGTCAAACAGGAGCAGCAAAAGGCCACGAAAATCGCCGAAGCCAACAAGACCGCGCCAAGCCCGACCGCACCGGTAAAGCCCAAGTACGACTTCTACACGCTGCTGCCGGAATCGGAAGTGATCGTGCCGCCTGACGCCGTGCCGGAAAAAACCCTGCCGACGCCACAAGTGCCGACCACGCCGGTAACCCCAGCGGAAGCGGCAAAAATCGACACGGCGCGCGCCCAGGCCGCGCTGGCCGGTATCACGCCGCCGCCAGCACCGCCAGTGGCAGCCACCAAGGCTGCGCCGGTGACCAAGTTCTTCCTGCAAGCGGGCTCGTTCCCGAAACAGGCGGATGCGGACCGTGTACGCGCACAGATCATTCTGTTGGGCCAATCGGTATCGGTTGAGTCCGGCACGGTGAAGGACGCGACCTGGTATCGCGTATTGGTGGGGCCGTTCAGCAACCGCGAACAGCTGACCGTGGCGCAAAAGCAATTGGCCGGCGCCGGGTTTAGCAACCTGTTGTTACAACAACGCCAGAGCCGCTGACTCATACTCACTGATCGTTCCCACGCTCCGCGTGGGAACGTGTCCCTTGACGCTCTGCGTCACAGAGCAGGCGCAGAGCGTCAAGGCGGCATTACCACGCGGAGCGTGGGAACGATCACCACTCGTCTGCCCTGCCTTCCTACGGTTGAAATCCCCCTCGCCACCCCCATATGAGTTTCCATCAGGGCATTTTCGCCCCGCTGCGTGGAGACTCTCCCCTTGACCACCATCGTTTCAGTACGTCGCCACGGCAAAGTTGTCATGGGCGGCGACGGCCAGGTTTCCCTGGGCAACACCGTGATGAAAGGCAACGCCAAGAAAGTGCGCCGCCTGTACCACGGCCAGGTACTTGCCGGCTTCGCAGGCGCAACCGCCGACGCCTTTACCCTGTTCGAGCGTTTCGAAGGCCAGCTTGAGAAACACCAGGGCCACCTGGTGCGCGCCGCTGTGGAACTTGCCAAAGAATGGCGCACCGACCGCTCCCTCAGCCGCCTGGAGGCCATGCTCGCGGTTGCGAACAAAGACGCTTCCCTGATCATCACCGGCAACGGCGATGTGGTTGAACCCGAGCATGGCCTGATCGCCATGGGTTCAGGTGGCGGCTACGCCCAGGCTGCGGCCAGCGCGCTGCTGAAGAAAACCGACCTGTCGGCCCGTGAAATCGTCGAGACCGCCCTGGGTATCGCTGGCGATATCTGCGTGTTCACCAACCACAATCAGACCATTGAGGAGCAGGACCTCGCCGAATAAGCCCTGGGCTTATTCAGGCTTGAGGCCGCCAAACACTATGTCCATGACTCCCCGCGAAATCGTCCATGAACTCAACCGCCATATCATCGGCCAGGACGATGCCAAGCGCGCCGTTGCCATTGCGCTGCGTAACCGCTGGCGCCGGATGCAACTGCCGGAAGAACTGCGCGTTGAAGTAACGCCCAAGAACATCCTGATGATCGGCCCTACCGGCGTCGGCAAAACCGAGATCGCCCGACGCCTGGCCAAATTGGCCAATGCACCGTTCATCAAGGTCGAAGCGACCAAATTCACCGAAGTCGGTTATGTGGGCCGCGATGTCGAGTCGATCATTCGCGACCTGGCTGACGCCGCCCTGAAGATGCTGCGCGAACAGGAAGTGACCAAGGTCAGCCATCGCGCGGAAGACGCCGCTGAAGAGCGCATCCTCGACGCCCTGCTGCCACCGGCACGCATGGGTTTCAACGAAGACGCCGCACCTTCGTCGGATTCCAACACCCGTCAGCTGTTCCGCAAGCGCCTGCGTGAAGGCCAGTTGGATGACAAGGAAATCGAGATCGAAGTGGCCGAAGTGTCCGGCGTGGATATCTCTGCCCCGCCTGGCATGGAAGAAATGACCAGCCAGTTGCAAAACCTGTTCGCCAACATGGGCAAGGGCAAGAAGAAAAGCCGCAAGCTCAAGGTCAAGGATGCGCTCAAGCTGGTGCGCGACGAAGAAGCCGGGCGCCTGGTCAATGAGGAAGAACTCAAGGCCAAGGCCCTGGAAGCGGTCGAGCAACATGGCATTGTGTTTATCGATGAGATCGACAAGGTGGCCAAGCGTGGCAACTCCGGCGGCGTGGATGTCTCCCGCGAAGGCGTGCAGCGCGATCTGCTGCCGCTGATCGAAGGGTGCACGGTCAACACCAAGCTGGGCATGGTCAAGACTGACCACATCCTGTTTATCGCCTCCGGTGCCTTCCACCTGAGCAAGCCCAGCGACCTGGTGCCCGAGCTGCAAGGCCGCCTGCCGATTCGGGTGGAGCTCAAGGCACTGACGCCGGGCGACTTCGAGCGCATCCTCAGCGAACCGCATGCCTCGCTCACCGAGCAGTACCGCGAGCTGCTGAAAACCGAAGGGCTGGGTATCGAATTCCAGGCTGACGGTATCAAGCGCCTGGCGGAGATCGCCTGGCAGGTCAACGAGAAGACCGAGAACATCGGTGCCCGTCGCCTGCATACCTTGCTTGAGCGCCTGCTTGAGGAAGTGTCTTTCAGCGCCGGCGACATGGCCGGTGCGCAGAATGGCGAAGCGATCAAGATCGATGCCGAGTATGTGAACGGTCACCTGGGCGAATTGGCGCAGAACGAAGACTTGTCTCGTTATATCCTGTAAGCCTCACTCAATGTGGGAGTGGCTTGTGTGGGAGCTGGCTTGCCTGCGATAGCATCACTTCAGTGTTCCTGAAACACCGAGGTGCCTGCATCGCGGGCAAGCCCGGCTCCCACGTTGGTCCCTTCCACATTTTGGGCCGGTTCCTTCAGGGTTATCTCCAATGTCGAAATTTCCTACCGCAGTAAACCTGCACAAAACCTCCAACACCCTCGGCCTGACCTACGGGCCGGACGAAACCTACCAGTTGCCCGCCGAATTCCTGCGGGTGCACTCCCCTTCTGCCGAGGTCCAGGGCCACGGCAAACCCATCCTGCAATTCGGCAAGCTCAACGTCCGGTTGATCAAGCTGGAACCCGCCGGCCAGTACGCACTGAAATTGACCTTCGACGACGGTCATGACAGCGGACTGTTCACCTGGGACTATCTCTATCAGCTGGCCGTACGTCAGGACGCTCTATGGGCCAACTACCTGGACGAGCTCAAAGCCGCTGGAAAAACCCGCGATCCGAGTGAGTCGGTCGTGCGGCTGATGCTCTAGCACAGGGGTCTTGCTGTTTAGAGCGCATTTTCTAATTTCATCTGCTTGAATGCCCTGTCGCGTGGCCAACGATTGGCCTGCTTGCGAAAAAAAATAAACTCGGGTAACCAATGGAGCTGGCAAGTTCCCTGCATTTGACGATGCGGTATCAACGGTCACCCGAGTCGCAGTACCAGGCTGGTGTCGTGTATCGAAATTGGGTGCGCAGCAATCGCCGGTACTCGTCTTTCGGACAATGGAGCGTCGTAGATGAGTAACAAGAATAACGATGACTTGAAACGCCAGGCCTCGGAAAACACCCTGGGGTTGAACCCGATCATCGCGTTACGCAAAAAGGATTTATTGGCCTCGGCCAAGATGGTGCTGACCCAAGCCATCAAGCAACCGTTGCACAGCGTCAAGCACGTCGCCCACTTTGGCGTTGAATTGAAGAATGTGATGTTCGGCAAATCCGCGCTGGTGCCCGAGGGCGACGACCGTCGCTTCAACGACCCAGCCTGGAGCCAGAACCCGCTCTACAAACGTTATTTGCAGACTTACCTGGCGTGGCGCAAGGAGCTTCACGACTGGATCGACGACAGCAACCTGTCGGCACAAGACATCAGCCGCGGCCACTTCGTGATCAACCTGATGACCGAAGCCATGGCCCCCACCAACAGCGCGGCCAACCCGGCGGCGGTCAAACGCTTCTTTGAAACCGGCGGCAAAAGCCTGCTCGACGGCCTTTCCCACCTGGCCAAGGACATGGTGCACAACGGCGGTATGCCCAGCCAGGTCAACATGGGCGCCTTTGAAGTCGGCAAGACCCTGGGCACCAGCGAAGGCGCGGTGGTGTTTCGCAACGATGTGCTGGAGCTGATCCAGTACAAGCCCATTACCGAGCAGGTGCATGAGCGCCCGCTGCTGGTGGTGCCGCCGCAGATCAACAAATTCTACGTCTTCGACCTGTGCCCGGATAAAAGCCTGGCGCGCTTCTGCCTGCGCAATGGCCAGCAGACCTTTATCGTCAGTTGGCGCAACCCCACCAAGGCCCAACGCGAATGGGGCCTGTCGACTTATATCGAGGCGCTCAAGGAAGCAGTGGATGTGGTCACGGCGATTACGGGCAGCAAGGATGTGAATATGCTCGGTGCCTGCTCCGGCGGCATCACCTGCACCGCACTGTTGGGCCACTACGCGGCGCTGGGCGAGAAGAAAGTCAACGCCCTGACGCTGCTGGTGAGCGTGCTGGATACCACCCTGGACACCCAGGTGGCGCTGTTTGTCGACGAGCAGACTCTGGAAGCGGCCAAGCGTCACTCCTATCAGGCCGGCGTGCTGGAAGGCCGCGACATGGCCAAGGTCTTTGCCTGGATGCGCCCCAACGATCTGATCTGGAACTATTGGGTCAACAACTACCTGCTGGGCAACGAGCCGCCGGTGTTCGACATCCTGTTCTGGAACAACGACACCACACGCTTGCCGGCCGCGTTCCATGGCGACCTGATCGAACTGTTCAAGAACAACCCACTGGTACGCGCCAACGCCCTGGAAGTGTGCGGCACGCCCATCGACCTCAAGCAGGTCACCGCCGATATCTATTCCCTGGCCGGCACCAACGACCACATCACGCCGTGGCAGTCCTGCTACAAATCAGCGCAGTTGTTCGGCGGCAAGGTCGAGTTTGTGCTGTCCAGCAGTGGGCATATCCAGAGCATCCTCAACCCGCCGGGCAACCCCAAGGCACGCTACCAGACCAGTGAGGGCCTGGCCGGCAGTGCGTTGGAGTGGCAGGAGAATGCGACCAAGCACACCGATTCGTGGTGGCTGCACTGGCAGGTGTGGCAGGCGGAGCGGGCGGGAAAACTGAAAAAAGCCCCGACGACATTAGGCAATAAAACCTATGCAGCCGCTGAAGCGGCGCCGGGTACCTATGTACATGAACGCTAGGCATTCTTGTGATTGAAATGAGATCAGATGTGGGAGCTGGCTTGCCTGCGATAGCGATGGGCCTGCTCACTAATCGCGGCCTGAAAGAATGCCATCGCAGGCAAGCCAGCTCCCACACTGACCGAGTTCCTACAGACCAATAGCACCACTTCACAGGGCTTGAGCATGGCGCAACCGTTCATCTTCCGCACCATCGACCTGGATGGCCAGACCATCCGCACGGCGGTACGCCCGGGCAAGCCGCACTTGACCCCGCTGCTGATCTTCAACGGCATCGGCGCCAACCTTGAGCTGGTGTTTCCGTTCGTCCAGGCCCTGGACCCGGACCTGGAAGTGATCGCCTTCGACGTGCCCGGCGTGGGCGGCTCCTCGACGCCGAACCGACCCTATCGCTTCCCCGGTCTGGCCAAACTCACCGCGCGTATGCTCGATTACCTCGACTATGGCCAAGTGAACGCCGTGGGCGTGTCCTGGGGCGGAGCGCTGGCCCAGCAATTTGCGTATGACTACCCCGAGCGCTGCAAGAAATTGATCCTCGCGGCCACCGCGGCCGGGGCCTTCATGGTGCCGGGCAAACCGAAGGTCTTGTGGCTGATGGCAAGCCCCAGGCGTTATATCCAGCCGTCCCACGTGGTGCGCATTGCACCGATGATTTATGGCGGTTCGTTCCGCCGTGATTCCAAACTGGCCGCCGAGCACGCCAGCAAAGTGCGCTCGGCCGGCAAGCTGGGCTACTACTGGCAACTGTTTGCCGGGCTGGGCTGGACCAGCATTCATTGGCTGCACAAGATCCGCCAGCCCACCCTGGTGCTGGCCGGGGACGATGACCCGCTGATCCCGCTGGTCAACATGCGCATGCTCGCCTGGCGCATCCCCAATGCACAGTTGCACATCATCGATGACGGCCACCTGTTCCTGATCACCCGGGCCGAAGCCGTGGCGCCGATCATCATGAAGTTTCTGGAGGAGGAGCGCCTGCGCGCCGTGATACATCCGCGACCGGCGGTGTGAAGGAACACACCACCGCGCAACTTGCCAGGAACCTACTATGGTTCTGGATTGGCGTGCCTGCTTGATGACTTGACGAAGGAGTGTTGGCTCATGCGAGAAAGACCCGTGACGAACCCGGCGCCCACCCCCGCTGCGTTCATCAACGCGCAAAATGCGATCACCGGCCTGCGCGGCCGGGACTTGCTGTCGACCCTGCGTACCGTCGCCGCGCACGGCCTGCGCAACCCGGTGCACACCGCCCGCCACGCCCTGGCCCTGGGCGGCCAGCTGGGCCGCGTGCTGCTGGGTGAGACCGTGCACGAACCCAACCCCAGGGACCATCGCTTCAGCGACCCCACCTGGAAGCTCAACCCACTGTACCGGCGCAGCTTGCAAGCCTATCTGAGCTGGCAAAAACAGACACGGCAGTGGATCGACGACAGCACCCTCAGTGACGATGATCGCGCCCGCGCGCAGTTCGCCTTCGCCCTACTCAACGATGCTGTCTCCCCTTCCAACACCCTGCTCAACCCGCTGGCGATCAAGGAGCTGCTCAACTCTGGCGGCAACAGCGTGGTGCGCGGCGTGAGCAACTTGTTCGAAGACCTGCTGCACAACAACGGTTTGCCGCGCCAGGTCAGCAATCACGCCTTTGAAGTGGGCAAGACCGTGGCGACCACGCCCGGTTCGGTGGTGTTTCGCAACGAACTGCTGGAGCTGATCCAGTACAAGCCCATGAGCGAAAAACAATACGCCAAGCCGCTGCTGGTAGTGCCGCCGCAAATCAACAAGTACTACATCTTCGACCTGAGCCCGGCCAACAGCTTTGTGCAATACGCACTGAAAAACGGCCTGCAGACCTTTATGGTCAGCTGGCGCAACCCGGACGTGCGGCATCGCGAATGGGGCCTGTCCACCTACGTCGCGGCGCTGGAAGAAGCGCTCAACGTATGCCGGGCCATCACTGGCGCCCGCGAGGTCAACCTGATGGGCGCCTGCGCCGGCGGCCTGACCATCGCCGCGCTGCAAGGCCACCTGCAAGCCAAGCGCCAGTTGCGGCGCATCTCCAGCGCCAGTTACCTGGTAAGCCTGCTGGACAGCCAGATCGACAGCCCCGCAACATTGTTCGCTGATGAACAAACCCTGGAAGCCGCCAAGCGCCGCTCCTACCAGCAAGGCGTGCTGGATGGCCGCGACATGGCCAAGATATTTGCCTGGATGCGCCCCAACGACCTGATCTGGAATTACTGGATCAATAATTACCTGCTGGGCAAGGAACCGCCGGCGTTCGACATCCTGTACTGGAACAACGACAACACGCGTCTGCCCGCCGCCCTGCACGGCGACCTGCTGGACTTCTTCAAGCACAACCCCCTGAGCCATCCCGGTGGCCTGGAGGTATGCGGCACGCCCATCGACTTGCGCAAGGTCTCGGTGGACAGCTTCAGCGTGGCCGGCATCAATGACCACATCACGCCGTGGGACGCGGTGTACCGCTCCACGCAACTGCTGGGTGGCGAGCGGCGCTTTGTGCTCTCCAACAGCGGGCATATCCAGAGCATCCTCAACCCACCGGGCAACCCCAAGGCCAACTACGTCGAGAACCTCAAGCTGAGCAGCGACCCGCGCGCCTGGTATTACGACGCCCAGCACGTCGAAGGCAGTTGGTGGCCACAATGGCTGGAGTGGGTACAAAAACGCTCCGGCGTACAACGCGAAACCATCACCGCCCTGGGCAACCAGAATTACCCACCGATGGAAGCGGCGCCGGGTACTTACGTGCGCGTGCGCTGAGCTCAGCAATCAACTTTAAGAAGACTGGATGAAGACCCGCGACCGTATCCTTGAATGCGCCCTGCAGTTGTTCAACCACAAGGGCGAACCGAACGTATCGACCATGGAGGTGGCCAATGAGATGGGGATCAGCCCCGGCAACCTCTACTACCACTTCCATGGCAAGGAGCCGTTGGTGCTGGGGCTGTTCGAGCGCTTTCAGTGTGAGCTGGCGCCACTGCTGGACCCTCCTGCGGATGCGCAACTGGAAGCTGAGGACTACTGGCTGTTTTTGCACCTGATTGTCGAGCGCATGGCCCACTATCGGTTCCTGTTCCAGGACTTGTCGAACCTGGCGGGGCGCTTGCCCAAGCTGGCCAAGGGGATCCGTCACCTGCTCACGGCGCTCAAGCGCACCTTGGCGTCATTGCTTGCGCGGCTGAAGGCGGCAGGGCAACTGGTTAGCGATACCCAGGCGTTGGGGCAACTGGTGGAGCAGATCACCCTGACATTGCTGTTTTCGTTGGATTACCAACGGATTCTGGACCGTGAAGGTGAGGTACGGGTGGTGGTGTACCAGATCATGATGCTGGTGGCGCCGCATCTGCTGCCAACGGCGCGGCAGGCGACCGAGCGGTTCGCCTTGAAGTACCTGGATGACACCGATTAAACATGTAGGAGCGAGCTTGCTCGCGAAAAACGTCAACGATAACGAGTGCCTCCTGAATAAACGCGGCGTCTTTGAGTTTTTCGCGAGCAAGCTCGCTCCTACAAAATGGGGAATGCGGCGTTTTTGAGGCTTGCATAAAAAACGCCCAATCTTCGCAGACCGGGCGTTTTATGTGTCCCGTAAAAATCAGGACTGACTGGATGGCGTCGGGGTAACCGGCGTTGCAGTCGGGGTAGCAGCCGCATGCGTCGGCGCGGACACCGAATTGGCGGTAGAAGCAGCCGGTGCTGGTGCCGTGGCTGGCTTGGCCGCCGCGGCAGGCTTTGCGGCTGCCGGTTTTTTCGCTACCGCAGGCTTTTTGGCCGCTGCAGGCTTGGCAGCTTGTTTCGCAGCGGCGGGCTTGGCAGCAGGTTTAGCGGCAGCGGTTTTAGCCGCAGGTTTGGCAGCCGGTTTAGCCGCAGGTTTCGCGGCGGCTTTAGCGGCCACTGGCTTAGCGGCAGGCTTGGTAGCCGGTTTGGCGGCAGCAGTTTTAGCCGCTGGCTTGGCCGCAGGTTTCGCCGCGGCTTTGGCCGGCGCTTTGGCAGCGGGTTTGGCAGCTGGCTTGGCGGCGGCTTTAACCAGAGGCTTGGCGGCAGTTTTGGCGGCGGGTTTTGCAGCGGCGGTTTTAGCTGCTGGTTTGGCCGCCGGTTTTGCTGCAGGCTTGGCGGCGGCGGTCTTGGCGGGAGCCGCTTTGGCGCCGGTGAGTTTTTCGATTTGCTTGGTCAAGGTATCAACCTTGCTATGCAGCGCCTTCAACTCAGCCTTGCTCGGTACGCCCAGTCGCGAAATAGCACTGTTGAGGCGCTTGTCGAACGTTTCTTCCAACTTGCCCCAGGTATCCGAAATACTCGATTTGGCGGAACCCGCACTCGCCTTGGCAGCGTCGACTTTTTTACCGACCGTGCTCTTGGTCAACTTCTCGGCCTTCTCGCCGTCTTTGACCAAGGTCTCGAAGAGTTTGCTGCCGTCACTGTCGATCTTCGAGTACACGCCTAAACCAGCGAGCCAGATTTTGCGGGAATATTCTTCAACTTTCCCGACCCACGAGCTGCCTTCTTTCTGAGTAGTCTTTTTAACAGCCATCCCGATGTCTCCTTAGTGTTTACGCGCGACACGTTCGAGCAATGCCGTCAGCTCTTCGAGCTTAGCAGAGAGTGTCTCCACGTCATGTTTAGACGCAATGCCGATCCGATTCAAGGCACTGCCGACACGAGTATCAAAAGCTTTTTCAACTTTATCCAGTTGAACTTCGACCAGGCCTTTGACGCCGGAGACGTTACTCTTTACTTGGTCAATCTGACTGTTGGCGGCATCAAGTTGTTCAACTACAACTTTTTTACCTTTACTTTCAACACGTTGACCGCTTCTAACGAGTTCCTTGAAGTACTCGCCGCCTTCGCTGCCGACCTTGGCATAGGCGCCAAGACCCGCCAGCCAGATCTTGCGGGCGTAGCTTTTAACCTCACTCAGGGGGGTGGTCTGAACGTCGATTTTTTTCTTCAAAATAACTTTGGCCATGGTGCACCTCACACAGAATTGGGTGGCGGACGGCCCGCAAGAGTTGAGGGCTTGGGCACAAAGTAAGGTTTAAAATTAGAATCGGCACCCTAAGCACAGCCGTATCAAGCCAGGGCCTTATCCAGGGCTTTTTCGATTTCGGACTTGATCGTGCCACTCATGGCCGACATCAGCAGGCCAAGTTCCACATCAATGCGCAGCGAATCATCGGCCACCAATACCGTGCCTTTAACCCCGGAGCGCTTGAGCTTCAGGGTGTCGCCAGCCCACGAAGACTCCACCCCATATTTATCCTCGAGTTTGCGCGCCAATTGCTCCGCCTTGGCCCGCGCCTGTTCTTTTCCCAGGGTATGTTCACGCTCAACGGTAATACGGGCCATTGCAATGACTCCTCTTTATAACGACTCAGAACACCCGCCATGCGGCAAAAGGTCTCGATGAGCGTCTATCTTACCTGCAGCCTTGCCAAGACAAAGCAGGCCTTGGGGATTATCATGTCCCGCATTCTCTTTTGGTGACAGCGATATGACTGATCAGCGCAAAGGCAGCGATGCCGAACCCACCACTCACTTCGGCTTCAAGAACGTCCCGGAAAGCCAAAAGGCGGAAAAAGTCGCTGAGGTGTTCCACTCCGTGGCAGCCAAGTACGACCTGATGAACGACGTGCTCTCCGGCGGCATGCACCGCCTGTGGAAGCGCTTCACCATCGAGTTGTCGGGCGTACGCACCGGCAACCGGGTGCTGGACATCGCCGGTGGCACAGGCGACCTGGCGGCCAAGTTCTCCAAGCTGGTTGGCCCCACCGGCCAGGTGGTATTGGCCGATATCAACGGCTCGATGCTCAAGGTTGGCCGCGACCGACTGCTCGACAAAGGCGTGGCCGGCAATATCGAGTTCGTCCAGGCCGATGCCGAGAAGCTGCCGTTCCCCGACAACCATTTCGACTGCGTGACCATCGCGTTCGGCCTGCGTAACGTGACTCACAAGGAAGACGCGATCCGCTCGATGCTGCGCGTACTCAAGCCGGGTGGCCGCCTGCTGGTGCTGGAATTCTCCAAGCCGACCAACGCGCTGATGTCCAAGGTCTACGACACCTATTCGTTCGCCTTCATGCCACTGATGGGCAAGCTGATCACCAACGACGCCGAGAGCTACCGCTACCTGGCCGAGTCGATCCGCATGCACCCGGATCAGGAAACCCTGAAGTCGATGATGGTGGAGGCTGGTTTCGACCGCGTGACCTACCACAACATGACGTCCGGCATCGTCGCCCTACACCGCGGCATCAAGCCCTGATGCTGCTGCAAGGTCTTCTCGCCAGCGTTGAGCACGGTCTCAACCGTGTACTGCGCCTGGACAGCACCGCCCTGGCGCGGCTCGCGCACCTGACCGGCAAAGTCATTGCCGTTGATTGCCGCAGCCCCGCCGTGCAGCTGTTTATCCTGCCCAGCGATGAAGGCCTGCTGCTCGCCACCCAATGGGCCGCTGAAGCCGACTGCACCTTGCGTGCGCCGGCCTCCAGCCTGTTGCACCTGGCGCTGAGCCGCAACAAGACCGCCATCCTCCACAGCCCCGAGGTGGAGCTGGAAGGCGACAGTGCGGTGCTGATGGACTTGGCCGCCGTGCTGCAAGACCTGGAGCTGGACTGGGAATATGAACTGTCGCGCTGGATCGGCCCCGTCGCCACCCAGTTGATCAGCGGGCACCTGCGCAGCCGCTCGCGCTGGTACCAGCAAGGGTTCGCCAGCCTCAACCAGAACCTTGCCGAATACCTGAGCGAAGAATCGCGCACCCTGGTCGGGCAACGGGAAGCGCAAGCGCGTTTTCGCGAGCTCGACAAGGCCAAAATCGACCTGGAACGCCTCGAGGCCCGCTTCGAGCGCTTGAGCCGTTCCCTTGATCCAAGCGATAACGCATGAAGCTGCTCGCCGTCCGCCGTTTGTTTCGTATCCAGCGCGTCGTAATCCGCTACCGTCTCGATGACCTGCTGTTTGCCCTGCCCTTGCCGTGGTTCCTGCTAGCGGTGCGTTATGTGCTGCCGTGGCGCTGGTTGCCCCGCAAGCCGTCGCCGTTGAGCCGTGGCGCCAGCCTGCGCTTGGCGTTGCAGGATTTGGGGCCTATCTTCATCAAGTTCGGGCAGATCCTCTCCACCCGCCGCGACCTGTTGCCCGAAGACATCGCCGACGAGCTGATGCTGCTGCAGGACCGCGTGCCGCCGTTCGATTCGCAGCAGTCGATGGCGCTGATCGAAGAACAGCTGGGCCAGAAGATCAGCGAGGTGTTCAGCCGCTTCGACGTCGAGCCCCTGGCCTCGGCCTCGGTCGCGCAGGTTCACGCCGCGCAGCTCAAGACCGGCGAAGAAGTGGTGGTGAAAGTCATTCGCCCAGGCCTCAAGCCGATCATCGGCCAGGACCTGGCATGGCTGTTTATCCTCGCCCGCGCCGCCGAACGCTTCTCCGCCGATGCGCGCCTGCTGCACCCGGTGGACGTGGTCGCCGACTACGAAAAAACCATCTACGACGAACTCGACCTGCTGCGCGAAGCGGCCAATGCCAGCCAATTGCGACGCAACTTCGAAGGCTCGCAACTGCTGTATGTGCCGCAGGTGTATTGGGACTGGTGCCGGCCAAAAGTGCTGGTGATGGAGCGCATCTACGGCGTGCAGGTTACCGACCTCGCGACCCTGGCCGACCAGCGCACCGACATGAAGATGTTGGCAGAACGCGGTGTGGAGATTTTCTTCACCCAAGTGTTCCGCGACAGTTTCTTCCACGCCGACATGCACCCGGGCAACATCTTCGTCAGCACCGTCAACCCGTGGAGCCCGCAGTACATCGCCATCGACTGCGGTATCGTCGGCAGCCTCACCCCGGAAGACCAGGATTACCTGGCGCGCAACCTGTTTGCCTTCTTCAAGCGCGACTATCGCCGTGTGGCGCAGTTGCACATTGATTCGGGTTGGGTGCCAGCGGAAACCAAACTCAACGAATTCGAAGCGGCGATCCGCACCGTGTGCGAGCCGATCTTCGAAAAACCGTTAAAGGATATTTCGTTCGGCCAAGTGCTGATGCGCCTGTTCCAGACCGCGCGGCGCTTCAATATGGAAGTGCAGCCGCAACTGGTGCTGTTGCAGAAGACCCTGCTGAACATCGAAGGCCTGGGCCGCCAGCTCTACCCGGACCTCGACTTGTGGAACACTGCGCAACCCTTCCTGGAACGCTGGATGCGCGAGCGCATGAGCCCGAAAACCATGCTGGGCAACCTGCACAGCCAGTTCGAGCAACTGCCGCACCTGGCCAACATGACCCGCGACCTGCTGGAGCGCATGTCCCAGCCCCATGCCAAGGACCCTGAGCCACCGTGGCGCAAGCGCAAGGACGACTGGTTCCTGCGCCTGCTCGGCGCCGCGCACCTGGTGGGCGGCGTGATGCTGGCGATTGGTGGGCCATTGAACCAACTAGGCCACTGGCCAGCGGGCATCATGGTCGCCGTGGGCGTTTATCTGATCGTGCGTCGATAGCCCATCCGGTTATACACTGTCGCAAATTGCCGGAGCCGAACATGAAAGACTGGCTGGATGAGATCAAATGGGACAGTGACGGCCTGGTGCCGGCCATTGCCCAGGACTACAAGACCGGGCGCGTGCTGATGATGGCCTGGATGAACCGCGAGGCCCTGAGCCTCACCGCCGCCGAGCAGCGCGCCATCTACTGGTCACGTTCGCGTGGCAAACTGTGGCGCAAGGGCGAAGAATCCGGGCACGTGCAGACCCTGCACGAGCTGCGCCTGGACTGCGATGCCGACGTGGTAATCCTCAAGGTCGAGCAGATCGGCGGCATTGCCTGCCACACTGGCCGCCACAGTTGCTTCTATCGCGTGTTCGAGAATGGCGAATGGAAGGTTGTGGAGCCGGTGCTCAAAGACCCGCACGCCATCTACCCAGCAGGACACTGAACATGAGCGATACCCTGAACCGTGTGGCCCAGGTGCTGGAAGACCGCAAAGGCGCGGATGCCGACAGCTCCTACGTCGCCAGCCTGTACCACAAGGGCCTGAACAAGATTCTGGAAAAACTCGGCGAAGAATCCGTCGAGACCATCATTGCGGCCAAGGACGCGCAAATCAGCGGTGATTACAGCGATGTAATCTATGAGACCGCAGACTTGTGGTTCCATAGCCTGGTGATGCTCGCCCAACTGGGGCAGCACCCACAGGCCGTGCTGGATGAACTGGACCGTCGCTTCGGCTTGTCCGGGCACGCCGAGAAGGCCTCGCGCCCGTCCGCCTGAATAACTGAGACTTGAGGATTTGAAGCATGGGCATTTTTGACTGGAAACACTGGATCGTCATTCTGGTGGTGGTGGTATTGGTGTTCGGCACCAAGAAGCTCAAGAACCTGGGCACCGATGTGGGCGAGTCGATCAAGGGCTTTCGCAAAGCCATGAACGATGATGAAAAGCCGGCCGAGCCAAGCGCCAACCCGGTGCCACCGGCCCAGCCTGTTCACCCGCAGGCCACCCAGCCGATCACCGAGCGCCGTACCTTCGACGTGCAGGCTGAAAAGGTCCAAGAGCCGACCCGCAAAGACTCGTGAGCACTGACTAATGTTTGGTATCAGCTTCTCTGAACTGCTGCTCGTCGGCCTGGTGGCCCTGCTGGTACTGGGGCCGGAACGCCTGCCCGGTGCCGCACGCACCGCCGGCTTGTGGATCGGGCGCCTCAAGCGCAGTTTCAACGCGATCAAACAGGAAGTTGAACGGGAAATCGGTGCCGACGAAATCCGTCGGCAATTGCACAACGAGCACATCCTCTCGTTGGAGCAGGAAGCCCGCAAGATTCTTTCCCCGGTGCAAGAGCCGGCCAAGCCGGTAACGCCGGTGGCCGAGCACAGCATCGCGCCAGCCCCTGTGGCCGACGCCACACCGGCAGCGCCCGCCCCACCGACGCCTGCGCCGACGCCCGTCGCGTCGCCCGCGCCCCATGACCCTACATTGCCGCCGCGAGCCCCATGAGCGCTGATAAACCGGAAAACGACCAGCACATGCCGCTGGTCTCGCACCTCACCGAGTTGCGAACCCGCCTGCTGCGTTGCGTGGCGGCGATCTTCATCATCTTTGCCGGGCTGTTCGCCTTTACCCAGCAGATCTACACCTTCGTCTCGACGCCCCTGCGCCAGTACCTGCCGGCCGGCGCGACGATGATCGCCACCGATGTGTCGTCGCCGTTCCTGACCCCCTTGAAGCTGACCATGATGGTCTCACTGTTCCTGGCGATCCCGGTGATCCTGCATCAGATCTGGGGCTTTATCGCGCCGGGCCTGTACAAGCACGAGAAGCGCATCGCTGTGCCATTGCTGGTGTCGAGCATCTTGCTCTTCTACACCGGCATGGCCTTCGCCTACTTCCTGGTGTTCCCGCTGATCTTCAAGTTCTTCGCTGCCGCCACCCCGGCCGGCGTGGAGATGATGACCGATATCACCAGCTACCTCGATTTCGTGATGACGCTGTTCTTCGCCTTTGGCGTGGCATTCGAAATTCCGGTAGCGGTAGTGTTGCTGGTGTGGATCGGCGTGGTCGACGTCAAGTACCTGAAAAAGATCCGCCCGTACGTGATCATCGGCTGCTTCGTGGTCGGCATGATCCTCACGCCACCGGACATCTTCTCCCAGACCTTGCTGGCCGTGCCGATGTGGATGCTGTTCGAAGTGGGCATCCTGTTCAGCGGCCTGATCAGCAAGCGTGGCGAACACCCGGATGACGCGCCTGCCGACGACGACCAACCGCCAGCGACCCAGCCGTGAACCTGCTGCTGCTCGAAGAGGCCGACTTTATCGCGGCCGACCGCGTAGTGCTGCGTGATCGTCGCCTGGTGCATATGCAGGAGGTTCACCGCGCCGCCGTCGGTGACACCCTGCGTGTGGGCCGCATTGGCGGGCTGATGGGCAATGCCCAACTGCTGCGCCTGGAAGCCACTGAAGCCGAACTGCAAGTGAGCTTCGACCAACCGCCACCGAGCAAACTACCCCTGACCTTGCTGCTGGCCCTGCCCCGCCCGAAGATGCTGCGCCGGGTGCTGCAAACCGTGGCGGCCATGGGCGTGCCCAAGGTGGTACTGGTCAACAGCTACCGCGTGGAAAAAAGCTTCTGGCAAACCCCGTTCCTGGAGCCGGAAGCGGTGCGCGAGCAACTGATTCTCGGCCTGGAACAAGCGCGGGACACGGTGCTGCCCGAGATCATTATCGAGAAACGCTTCAAGCCGTTTGTGGAAGATCGTCTGCCGGCCATGGCGGCTGGCACCTTGGGCCTGATCGGCCATCCGGGCGATTACCCGGCCTGCCCCCGAGCCCTCGAGGAACCGGTGACCCTCGCGATCGGCCCGGAAGGCGGCTGGATTCCCTATGAAGTGGACCTGCTGGCCAAGGCTGGTTTACAGCCGGTGCAACTGGGTGCACGTATTTTACGCGTCGAAACCGCCGTAACGGCCCTGCTCGCCCGTCTGTTCTAACCCCCGACTGATCGTTCCCATGCTCTGCGTGGGAATGCCGCTCAGGACGCTCTGCGTCCGCCCTTGTGACGCAGAGCGTCACGCCATTCATTCCCACGCAGAGCGTGGGAACGATCAAGTATCCCCGTGCGTTGCCGATAGCCTTTGAATAAGTCCAAGCCTTGTTCCAGGGGAGTTCGCAGCATGTATCGTTGGTTAGCCGAGAAGTTGGGGAATGTAAGCGTCAACCGCAAGCTGAGCGTGGGCTTTGGCCTGGTGTTGCTCCTGACGCTGTTGATCACCTTTACCGGCTGGACCGGCCTGGGGGATGTGATCAGTCGCGGCGACAAGCTGGGCTTCATTTCCAGCCTCAATGGCCTGACCAAAGACCTGCGCCTGGCACGCCTGGACTTCGATATGCGCCGTGGCGAGCAAGGCACGGACAAGGTCGACGGCCTGCTCGCCCACCTCGACAGCGGCCTGAAGACCGCCGCCGAGCTGATCGAGCAACCTGACGACAAAGCCCTGGTCGAGCAACAGCAGGAAGCCTTGAACCAATACAAAAAGGCCTTCGCCGCCATGGTCCAGGCGGGCCTCAAACGTGAGGGCGCCCGCAGCAAGCTCGGAGACACCGCCGACAATGCCGTCGCCAAGATCAACGAAATCGAAAAAGCCCTGCTGCAAGGTGACAGCCTCGCCCAGTTCAACAGCGTGGTCGAGCAGAGCAAGCTGATCCAGCAATCGCGCTTCCAGGTACGCGGCTACACCTACAGCGGCAAGGTCGAAGCCGAGCAACCGGCCCTGGATGCCATCGACAACGCCCTGAAAAAAATCACCGAACTGCAAGGCCAGTTGCCTGCGCAATACCAGGCCAACCTGCAAGAAGCCGGGGCTTCACTGCAAGCCTACCGCGCTGCCGTCAGCCAGTATCGCGATTCCCAGGTCGCCAGCGCAGCAGCGCTGAAAACCATGATCGCCCAAGGCGACATCCTGCTGGGCCACAGTGAAAAACTCACCGTCTCCCAGACCGCCGTGCGTGACGCAGATGCCGCGCAGGCCAAATACCTGTTGCTGCTTGCCACCGTACTGGCGCTGATCGTCGGCGTCTTCGCGGCCTGGGCCATCACCCGCCAGATCGTCATCCCGCTGAACCAGACCCTCGAAGTCGCCGAGCGTGTGGCCTCCGGCGATCTGAGCCACAACCTGGAATCGGGCCGCCAGGACGAACTGGGTCAATTACAGCGTGCCATGCAAAGCATGACCGTGGGCCTGCGCGAGTTGATCGGCGGGATCAGCGACGGGGTCACCCAGATCGCCAGCGCCGCTGAGCAGTTGTCAGCCGTGACCGAACAAACCAGCGCCGGGGTCAACAGCCAGAAGGTCGAGACCGATCAGGTGGCCACCGCCATGAACGAAATGGCGGCCACCGTGCAGGAAGTGGCGCGCAATGCCGAAGAGGCCTCGGAAGCCGCCGTGGCTGCCGACCAGCAAGCCCGTGAAGGCGACCAGGTGGTGGGTGAAGCCATCGCCCAGATCGAGCGCTTGGCCACCGAAGTGGGTAATTCCACGGTGGCCATGGGTGAACTCAAGCGCGAAAGCGACAAGATCGGCAGTGTGCTCGACGTGATCAAATCCGTGGCCCAGCAAACCAACCTGCTGGCCCTTAACGCCGCCATTGAGGCGGCGCGTGCCGGTGAGGCCGGGCGCGGCTTTGCCGTGGTGGCCGACGAGGTGCGCAGCCTGGCCCAGCGCACGCAGAAGTCCACTGAAGAGATCGAAGAGCTGATCGTCGGCCTGCAAAGTGGTACCCAGCAGGTGGCAACCATCATGGACAACAGCCGCGGGCTGACCGAGAGCAGTGTTGAGCTGACGCGCCGGGCCGGCCACGCGCTGGGCAATATCACCCGTACCGTCTCGACCATCCAGGCCATGAACTCACAGATCGCCACCGCCGCCGAGCAGCAAAGCGCCGTGGCTGAAGAGATCAACCGCAGCGTGCTGAATGTGCGCGACATCTCCGAGCAAACCTCGTCGGCCAGCGAAGAAACTGCGTCCTCCAGTGCCGAACTGGCGCGCCTGGGGATCTACCTGCAGACCCTCGTCGGGCGCTTCCGAGTCTGAATTACCCTACACGGCGGCTTACCAAAGCCGCCGCAACTTGTGAAATCTCCTACACAGTTATCAGCCCTCCACGGTCCCGAATCGAATTAGCGTTTCATGTGTCGCGAAACGCTTTCTCTGATTCGGAGGTTCACCATGTTTCTTCGGCTGACCCGCATGCTGGTCAATGCCAGCGTCCGCCTCAAGCTAGCCCTGGGTTTTGGCCAAGTGCTGATCCTCAGTTTCCTGATCGCAGCCACCGGCTGGCAAGCCTTGAGCGCCGTGCTTTACCGATCCGACAGCCTGACGGTCCTGGGCCATCTGGCTGTCGAAGCCGAGGCCATGCGCGCCGACCGCATCGTGTACCGCACGCTGATGGACAGCAACAGCCTGGACAAGATGAACCAAAGGATTGAACAGATCGACCAGTATCTGACCGGCCTTTCGAGCCGCTTGCGAGCCGCCACCGACCGACAATGGCTGGAAGAAGCGGCTCTGTTGGTGTCGGGCTCGAAAGCCGCGCTCGTACAGTTGCCACCGTTGCTGGCCGCGCGCGAGCAGATCCGTCCAGCGCTCAAGAAGTCCGCCCTGCAGGCCAGTGACACCCTCGCTCAACTGGCCAGTGACTTGCCCGATCAAAATGACGAGAAGGCCCTCGACGCCATCGAGAACCTGCGCCAGGCCATGGAGCAAGCCGAAGATCGAGCGCAGAGCCCCGCCTGGGCGGCCGTTACCTTAAAGGCCTACGCCAATGCGTTCGACCAGTCGCTTGATGAACTGCAGGCCGCGCTGGCTTCCATCACCGCGCTCCCGGTGGACTCGACGCTGCTCAAGACCGATTTGGCCAACTACCGTGAACAACTGCTAAAGCTCGAGCAAGCCCAGCTCGATACCGAAACCGTGCAAAACAGCCTCGAACAGCAACTCAACGAGCTGCGGGACAAGAGCAATCTGCTGAGCCAGAGCCAGAACGCCAGGCGCAACAACGAGGCGGACCAAACCCGTACGTTGCTGATCAGCGTGACAGTGGCCGCCCTGGCACTGGGCACGCTGGCCGCCTGGTGGATCGCCCGGCAGATTGCGGCGCCACTGCGAGAAATTCTCGGCGCCGCCCACCGTGTTGCCAAGGGCGACCTCAGCCATGACATGGCGGTCGACCGTCGCGACGAACTCGGCCAGTTGCAGCAAAGCATCGGGCAAATGACCGGCAGCCTGCGTAGCCTGATCAGTAGTATCGGTGACAGCGCCCGGCAGATCGCCGGAGCGGCCACGCAGTTATCCACCGTCACCGAGCAGACCCGCAGCGGGCTCAACGAGCAGAAAGATGAAACCGACCAGGTGGCGACGGCAATGAATGAAATGCTCGCCACTGCCCAGGAAGTGGCGCGCCACGCCGAACGCGCCTCGGTGGCGGCCCAAGAAGCCGACCATCAGGCCGGCGCCGGTGAGCAGGTGGTCACCCAGGCCGTGGAGCAGATTGGCAACCTGGCCAGTGAAATGGCGCTGTCAGGCCGTGCGATGCTCGCGCTGCAACAGGAGAGCCAGAAGATCGCCAGTGTGCTGGACGTGATCAAGTCTGTTTCTCAGCAGACCAACCTGCTGGCCCTGAACGCCGCCATTGAAGCGGCACGTGCGGGCACTGCCGGCCAAGGCTTTGCGGTGGTCGCCGACGAAGTGCGCAGCCTGGCCCAACGCACTCAGGAATCGGCCGAGGAGATCGAAGGGCTGATCCTCGGCCTGCACAATGGCACTCAGCAGGTGGCAGACATCATGGACAGCAGCCGCAACCTGACCGACAACAGCGTCGCCCTGACCCGCGACGCCGGCGACGCTCTGAGCGCCATTGCCCGCACGGTGTCGATCATCCAGGAAATGAACCCGCAGATCGCCGCCGCAGCGGAACAGCAAAGCGCTGTGGCCGAGGAGATCAACCGCAGTGTGTTGAAGGTGCGGGACGTGTCGGAACAAACCGCCGCCGCCAGCGAGGAAACGGCGGCCGCGAGTGTTCAGTTGACAAGGTTGAGCCTGGACTTGCAGACGCTGGTCGACAAATTCAAGCTTTGACCTGTGGCGAGGGAGCTTGCTCCCGCTGGGCTGCGCAGCGGCCCCAAAATCTTGGGAGCGCTTCGCACTCCAGCGCGAGCAAGCTCGCTCGCCACAGAGGCAAATATTTCTACAGGACTTGGCGCAGGAAGGCCTGGGCACGCGGGTCTTTTGGCGCATTGAAGAACTCGGCCGGGGCGGCGTCTTCCAGCAGTTTGCCGTGATCGAAAAACAACACCCGGTCTGCCACTTCCCGGGCAAAGCCCATCTCGTGGGTGACGCACACCATGGTCATGCCTTCCAGGGCCAGGGTCTTCATCACGTCGAGCACTTCACCGACCATTTCCGGGTCGAGGGCCGAGGTGGGCTCGTCAAACAGCATCACCTTGGGCTCCATGGCCAGGGCTCGGGCAATGGCGACTCGCTGCTGCTGGCCGCCTGACAGGCGCGATGGAAACTCGTGGGCCTTCTGCGCAATACCGACCTTTTCCAACAGCGCCAGGGCCTTGGCCTCGCGCTCTTGCTTGCCGCGCTTGCGCACGACCTTTTGCGCCAGGCACAGGTTTTCCAGCACGGTCATGTGGGGGAACAGGTTGAAGTGCTGGAACACCATGCCGACTTCACGGCGGTAGGCATTCACGTCGGTCTTAGGGTCGGCCAGTTGCAGGCCGTCGATGCTCACCGAACCCGAATCGAACGCCTCCAACCCATTCAGGCAGCGCAAGAAGGTGGACTTGCCGGAACCCGAAGGTCCGATCACCACCAGCACCTCGCCCTTGGCCACTTGGGTGGTGACGTGATCCACCGCGCGCACCAGTTGCCCACGGGTATCGAAGACTTTTACCAGATCGCGTACTTCAATCACTTTGGGCAAGCCTCCGCTCAAGCCGGCTGGCCATCTTCGACAGCGGCAGGTTGATCAGCAGGTACAAGCCCGCCACACAAAACAGGATTTCAAACGGCGAGAAGGAGGTGGTGATCACTTCGCGGCCGCTCTTGAGCAACTCGGTAATCGCGATCACCGACACCAGGGACGTGTCCTTGACCAGGCTGATAAATTGCCCGGCCAGGGGCGGCAGCACACGCTTGAAGGCCTGCGGCAGTACCACGTGGCGCATCGACTGGCTGGCGCTCAAGCCCAGGGAACGCGCCGCTTCATCCTGGCCACGGGTGATGGACTGCACGCCGGCGCGCACGATTTCGGCCACGTAGGCACCCGTGAACAACGACAGCGCGGCAATCCCGGCAAACTCCCGGGACAGGTTGAGCACCGTGCCGATAAAGAAATAGAAAATGAAGATCTGCACCAGCAGCGGCGTGCCCCGCACCAGCTCGACATAGATTGTCGACAGATCGCGCAAGGTGGGATTTTTCGACAGCCTGCACAGCCCGGTCGCCAAGCCAATCGCCAAACCCAGGATGCCGGACACCACCGACAGCCACAGCGTGGTCCACAAGCCCCACATCAATGGTCCCAATGCCCATTGCCGGGTCACGCCGACCACATCGCCTTCAGCCACATCGTCGCCGCGCGCCACTTGCAGACTGTTATCGGCGACTGTGAGCTTTTGCTCGACTCCGACGTCGTTGCGCAGGGTGACTTCGGCCGTATCGCCTTTGCGCACCAACTCGACCACGGTGGAAATATCCGCGGCGCGCTGGGAGGTCTCGGCTTGATAGGCGAAGTATTGGGGGACGCGATTCCAGCGCCATTCGTAAGACATCAACGACGTGGCGTAGTACAAGGCACCCGCCAGGCCGACCAGCACGACCACCGTCAGCAGGTGCCAGGGCCATTGGGCTTTTTTCTGTTTCATTTCACTTTCCGCATAGGTGTCGCCTGATAGGCCGCCATCGCGGGCAAGCCCGCTCCCACAGGTTGATGTGTGAATAAGTCAAATGTGGGAGCTGGCTTGCCTGCGATACAGGCAACTCGGTGTCAGGCCTTATTCCATGTCCTTGAGCCACTCGGAGCTCTTGAACCACTTGTCATGGATGCGATCGTAGGTGCCGTCGTTACGGATCTGGTGCAGGAAGTTGTTGATGAAGTTGATGCTGTCGTAATCGCCTTTCTTCAAACCGAACGCTAGGGGCTCAAAGGTGAAGGGTTCTTCCAGGAACACCAGTTTGCCGTTACCGACTTTCTTCTCGGCCACCACGTTGTACGGTGCGTCGTAGACGAACGCGTCAGCCTTGCCGTTGACCACGTCGAGCACGCCTTCCTGCTCGTTGTCGTAGCCGTGGTACTTGGCTTTGGAGATCAGCTTCTTGGCGACCATCTCACCGGTGGTGCCGAGCTTGGAGGTCAGGCGGTATTTCTCATCGTTCAGGTCTTTGTAGGATTTGATGGTGCCTTCCAGTTCCTTGCGGATCAGCAACGTCTGGCCGACCACGATGAAGGGTTCGCTGAAATTCAGGCGCAGGTTGCGTTCCTGGGTCAGGGTCATGCCGCTGCCGATCATATCGAACTTGCCGGTCAGGAAGGCCGGGATGATGCCGTCGTAACCGGTGGACACCAGCTCCAGCTTGACGCCCATGGACTTGGCCATAGCCTTGAGGATGTCGACTTCGAAACCGATGATTTCACCGCGCTTGTCGGTCATTTCGAACGGCATGTAGGTGGGGTCCATGCCAACTTTCAACGTGCCGCGCTTGACAGCCTCATCAATGGCGCCGGCCTGGGCCGCAGTGGCAGCGACCAGCGCAGTGACGCCGAGCATCAGCATCGAAAGATACTTTTTCATCATCAAGACCCCTGAACGATTCTTATAAGGTTGGCGCACAAGAGGGCTGCGCCATTTCGGGGTGCGATCCTAACCCACTCGTTGTCCGCCACAAAGGTTTCACCGGTAAATGTTATCGGCGTGTGTCGGAAAACCCTGACAGCGACCCGGCCAAACACAGGCGCAGACGCTTCAGCGCGGCCTCTCGATCAGGGATTGATGTGTAAGCAGTTATGACGATCAGTCGATCTCGGCTATCCAGGCCGTATCCCTGAACCACTTGTCATGCAGGCGATCGTAGGTGCCGTCCTGGGCGATCTGGTTGAGAAAATGGTTGATCCAATTGAGGCTGTCGTAATCGCCTTTTTTCAGGCCGAACGCCAAGGGCTCAAAGGTGAAGGGTTGCTCAAGTGCCAACAATGCACTGTTCTGTGGCCGACTCATCGCGATCAGGTTGTAGGGCGCATCATGGATAAAAGCATCGGCCTTGCCTTCAACGACCTGCCGCACGCCTTCTTCCGGGTTGGGCACACTGCTGAGCCGCGCTGATATGAGAAAGCGTTGTGCTGCGGCTTCACCGGTGGTGCCTTGGGTGGTAACCACGTGGTAACTGGCGTCGTCCAGTTCTTCAATACTGGAGACCTTCCCCGCCATGCGTGGGTGCAGCAGCACCGTCTGGCCCACCACGACAAACGAGTCACTGAAGTTGAGTTTGAGGTTGCGCTCTTGAGTGACCGTCATGCCGCTGCCAATCAGATCAAACTTGTTCGTCGTCAGCCCCGGCAACAGATCCGTGTAAGGCACTGCCACCAATTCAAGCTCTACGCCAAGTGCGCGGCTCATGGTATGGAGCAAGTCAATTTCAAAGCCGACGATGCGCCCCTGCTTATCTAGCATTTCGAAAGGGACGTTATTGGGGGTTGTACCGACCTTAAGCACGCCACGGCGCACAGCGTTGTCCAGCGCGCCCGCGTAAAGCAAGCCTGCGTGCCCCCCCAGGAAAAAGCCCATCAGCAATGCCAAACAATACCTTTTGATCATGAATGCCCCCGTGGCGAGTCCAATTTTGGGGGCGATCCTAACCCAGCCGCGGGCACGGCAATACGCCTCGATCAAAGGTCTTTTGTTTCGAAATAACAAGGAGTTAGCGATAAAAAGGAAGAAGCGAAAAACGCTGTAGGACCAACGTTTGAAACACCCCCGAAGTGAGCCTTCGGGGGTGCCTGAATCAGGCCGGTTGGGCCTGGGACGACTGTGGTTGCAGGGGCAGCAACGGCGCGTGCGGATCGGCCTTGATCGAGGCACGCCAAGCGCCTAGCCACTCGGCGTGGCCTTCGCTCCACACCTGCTCATGCAGGCGAGCCAGGGCCACCGGGTCGCTGAGCAAGGCCAGGCGTTCGCTGTTGTTGAGGCCGGCCGGGCCGACTTTCAACGCGTGGCGAACCCGTTCCATGCGCAGGTATTCGATGGGCTCGGCCTCACGGTGCCGCGAGGTCGCCAAGGCGCAGGCCAGGGCGTTCTGCTGCGGGTCTACCACCGAACGCACAAAGCCGTCGTTGAGGGCGTGCCAACGGTTTTCGTGGGTGTACTTCTCGGTCGAGAGCAAGGCTTGCGGCGGGTTGTATTCCTCAGGGATCAGGAACAGGCTCTCGTCGCGGGACTTGAGGCCCAGCTTGACCCGGCTGGAAATCACCGACACCGGGATCGACAGCATCAGCGAACCGACGATCGGCACCAACCACCACAGGAAGCTCGGGTTCAGCCACACCACCAGCAGGGCCCACAGGAAGCCCAGCAGGGTTTGCGGACCATGACGCTTGACCGCTTCGCTCCAGGGCGTGGAGTCATCGTCACGTTGCGGCGAGTTCCAGGTTGCGGCCCAACCGAGGAACGCGGCGAGGACGAAACGGGTGTGGAAGATCATCCGCACCGGCGCCAGCAGCATGGAGAACAACATCTCCAGCAGCATCGACAGGGTCACCTTGAACTTGCCACCGAACTCTTTGGCGCCCTTGGCCCAGATCAAGATGATGCTGAGCAGTTTAGGCAGGAACAACAGCACGATGGTGGTGGAGAACAGCGCCACCGCCTTGTCCGGGTGCCATTGTGGCCACAGCGGGTACAACTGGCGCGGCGCCATGAAGTATTGCGGTTCCATCAGGGTGTTCACCGCCAGCAAGGCCGTGGACAACACCAGGAAGAAGAACCACAACGGCGCCGACAGGTAGGACATCACGCCGGTGAGGAACACCGCACGGTGCACCGGGTGCATGCCTTTGACCAGGAACAGGCGGAAGTTCATCAGGTTACCGTGGCACCAGCGACGGTCACGCTTGAGTTCGTCCAGCAGGTTCGGCGGCAGTTCTTCGTAGCTGCCCGGCAGGTCGTAGGCAATCCACACGCCCCAGCCGGCACGGCGCATCAGCGCGGCTTCAACGAAGTCGTGGGAGAGGATCGCACCGGCAAACGCGCCTTTACCGGGCAGCGGCGCCAGGGCGCAGTGCTCGATAAACGGCTTCATACGGATAATGGCGTTGTGGCCCCAGTAGTGGGATTCACCCAACTGCCAGAAGTGCAGGCCGGCGGTAAACAACGGGCCATAGACGCGAGTGGCGAACTGCTGCATACGCGCATACAGGGTGTCCATGCCCGACGCACGCGGCGCGGTCTGGATAATCCCGGCATCCGGCGTGGCTTCCATCAGGCGCACCAGGCTGGTCAGGCACTCGCCGCTCATCACAGAGTCAGCGTCAAGAACGACCATGTACTTGTAGTCACCGCCCCAACGACGGCAGAAGTCGTCGAGGTTGCCGCTCTTGCGCTTTACGCGACGGCGACGACGGCGATAGAAGATCTTGCCGAAACCACCCGCTTCGCGGCATACGTCGAGCCAGGCTTGCTGTTCGGCGATGCAGATGTCGGCGTCGTTACTGTCGCTGAGCACGAAGAAATCGAAGCGGTCCAGGTCACCGGTTGCGGCCACCGATTCGAACGTCGCACGCAAACCGGCGAATACACGCGGCACGTCTTCGTTACAGATCGGCATCACCAGGGCGGTGCGCGCATCCTTTGGAATCGGCTCGTCACCGGCGCTTTTACCGGAGATACGGTATTTATCGTGACCGGTCAGCAGCTCCAGGAAGCCCATGAGCGCAGTCCAGAAACCGGCCGACACCCAGCAGAACAGAATCCCGAACATGATCAGGATGCTGGTTTGCAGCGCGTAAGGCAGTACTTGGGTAGCGGTTTGCAGCAGGGTCTGGTTGCGGATCTCGTCGAAGTCGACCAGCGACCAGCCTTGGTACGGCATGATGCCTTTCATGTACCAGCCGGCCACGATGGTCTGGCCCAGCATCAGCACCAACAGGATGTAACGACGGATCGAGCCCACGGTACGCCAGCGCGCAGCCGGCAGTACCCGCTCGTCTTTCGGTGGCTTGGGCGGGTTGGTGCGCCCGGTCATCCGGCGCCAACCGCGCACCAGGATGTTGGTGCGCCAAGGCTCGGGCACCACTTTGGTCCGACGGATCGGCGGCGTGGCCTTTAGGCACACACGACCGCTGGCATCGAGCGCCAGCATCTCGGCGTCTTGCAGCTCTTCGGCGCTGTTGAGGGTCAAGCGGCGGCCAACCGACGCTTGGGCAGCGTCGGTCGGTGCGTCGAAGGTCTTGGACGACAGACGTTCGTGCAGCTCGCTGAAGGACTTGCAGCCCGCCAGCTCGGCGCGCTGCTCAGCCGTCATGGGTAGATGCGCCAGATACTCGGACAGAGTCTCTGGCTTGACTTGAGAATTACTCATCGGCAGGCAACTGATAGCTCCAGGTTTCGGTCAGGACTTGCTCGGTCTTGATCGGCTCCGGCGTGGCTGGGGCAGCCTCAGGCTGTTTGGCTTCCTTGTCCTTGGCGTCTTTCTTGGCCTGTTTCTCATGCTGCTTGGCCAAGACTTTATCGGCCTTGAGCACATGGTTGGAAACCGACTCAGCCTCAGGCTGCACGATATCCTGCACCAGTGCCGCGCGCATTTCGGTCGGCTTGCTTGAGTCCTTGATCTTCATACGCAGGGTCAGGCGCCAGCCTTTGGTGTGTTCGTTGTAGCGCACGCTGTTTTCAACCAGTTCAGCGTTATCACCCACACTCACCTGGCTACGCACCGGGGCGTCCGGCAGCAGTTTCTTCAGGGACGGGCCCTCGAAGTCCACCAGGTAGGCCACGCTGCCATCCGGCTGACGGATCAGGTTCGATTGCTTCACATCACCCGTGGAGCGCAGGGTCTGCTTGACCCAGGCACTGTCCGGCGAATGGAAGGCCGCGTCGTCCAGTGTCCAGTGCAGGCGGTAGGCCACGTCCAGCGGCTTGCCGACTTCCGGCAGTTCGGCCGGGCTCCAGAACGCCACGATGTTGTCGTTGGTTTCATCGGCGGTCGGGATCTCGACCAGGTCGACAGAGCCTTTGCCCCAGTCACCTTCAGGCTCGATCCAGGCGCTTGGGCGCTTGTCGTAGTTGTCGTCCAGGTCTTCGTAGTGGCTGAAGTTGCGGCCACGTTGCAGCAGGCCGAACCCACGCGGGTTCTCGACGCTGAAGTTGCTGACCGACAGGTGTTTAGGGTTGTTCAGCGGACGCCAGATCCACTCGCCATTGCCGGCGTGAATCGACAGGCCGCTGGAATCGTGGAGCTCGCGGCGGTAGTTGAGGACCTTGGACGGCTGGTTGGCGCCGAACAGGAACATCGAGGTCAACGGCGCAACGCCCAGCTTGCTGACCTTGTCACGCAGGAACATCTGGGATTTGACGTCCACTACGGTGTCGGTGCCAGGACGCAGGATCAGGCGATAAGCGCCAGTGGCGCGTGGCGAATCCAGCAGCGCGAAAATCACCAGGTGCTTGTCACCCGGCTTTGGACGCTCGATCCAGAACTCGGTGAAACGCGGGAATTCTTCGCCAGACGGCAACGCGGTGTCGATCGCCATGCCACGGGCAGACAAGCCGTACACCTGATCCTTGCCCACGACGCGGAAATAGCTGGCGCCGAGCATGGTCATGATTTCGTCTTGCTTGTCGGCCTTGTTGATCGGGAAAAGCACACGGAAACCGGCGTAACCCAGCTGTTCGGTGGCTTTAGGATCAAATTTCACGTCGCCGAAATCGAAACGCGTCGGGTCGTACTTGATTTCATGCACGCTGTCGGCGGTGACTTCGTTGATTTTCACCGGGGTGTCGAAATGCATCCCCTGGTGATAGAAGGACAGCTTGAACGGGGTGTTCTGATCGGCCCACTCGGCTTTTTCATTGCGGAAACGAATCTTCTGGTAGTCAGCGAATTTCATTTCGCGGAATTCGTTCGGCAAATTGCTGCGCGGAGCTTCGTATTTCTGCCCAGCCAGCTCTTTTGCCTTGGCCGACACATCATCCAGACTGAACGCCCACAGTTGACCCGCGCCGAACAGGCAAAACAGGGCAGAGCCCGTCACCAGTGCGTTTCGTAACCGTTTGGCAGACAATTTTGGTGCATTACAGGGACTAACAATCACGAGCAACCCTCGCCGAAAACAGATCAAAAAACCAACGGCCAGCTATCTATATGCCAGGTTGGCGAGCAATGTTCCGACTCCTCTGGGGCGAAATGATTCCCCATGCGGTTGTCGGACAAGGCTCTACCTAAGTCAAAAATGGACCAAACAACGCTGATCCCCGTAGCGCGCGATTATCTAGTAGCCCGCGAGACAACGCATCAGGGACAGTGAAGTATTTGTAGCGAAACCCTGCGTTTTTAGGCATTAACGTCGTTTTTCATACATTCATGTCTGTAAGAGGAAGGTCACAGGGCCATCATTGACCAAGTGCACCTGCATATCCGCGCCAAAACGCCCCGACGCCACCTTGCCATGCAATTGTTGCGCTTGTAACAACAAGTGCTCAAAAAGCGCCGCTCCCAGGGCCGGAGGAGCCGCTGTGGAGAAGCTGGGCCGTAGCCCGCTTTTGGTATCCGCCGCCAGGGTGAACTGCGACACCAGCAGCAAACCGCCGCCGATGTCCTTGAGGGACAGGTTCATCTTGCCCTCCTCGTCACTGAACACCCGATAGTTAAGCAGCTTGTGCAGCAGTTTGTCGGCGCTTTCGGGCGTATCTGAAGGCTCGACGGCCACCAGCACCAGCAAACCCTGGTCAATCGAGCCTATCACCTCCCCTGCGACCTCAACCCGGGCGCCACGCACCCGCTGCAACAAGCCCTTCATGCTTCTTCAGGCGGCAGGTCGAGCAGGCGCCGGGCCATTTCGCCGGTCGCACGCACCAGTGCGTCGGTGATGCCCGGCTCGGACGCCGCGTGCCCTGCTTCGCGAATCACCTGCAACTCGCTGTTGGGCCAGGCCTGATGCAGCTCCCAAGCGTTATCCAGCGTGCAGATCATATCGTAGCGGCCATGGATGATGACGCCAGGCAGATGGGCGATCTTGTGCATATCGCGAATCAGCTGGTTGGGTTCCAGGAAGGAGTTGTTGGTGAAGTAATGGCATTCGATACGTGCGATGGACAAGGCGCGCTGCGGCTCGGAAAACCGTTCCACATGCTGCGGGCTCGGGCACAGGCCCAACATACGGCCTTCCCAGCCCGACCAGGCTTTGGCCGCATGCATCTGGGCGATCTGGTCGTTGCCGGTCAGGCGCTTGTGGTAAGCGGCAATCATATCGTGGCGCTCTTCCACCGGGATGGGTGCCACATAGTCCTGCCAGTAGTCCGGGAACAGGCGGCTCGCGCCCTCCTGGTAGAACCAGCGAATATCCTGCGGGCGGGCGAGGAAGATGCCGCGCACGATCAGGCCATGCACGCGCTCGGGGTGGGTTTGCGCGTAGGCCAGGGCCAGGGTCGAACCCCAGGAACCGCCGAACAGCACCCATTTGTCGATGCCCAGGTGCTCGCGGATGCGCTCAAGGTCGGCGACCAGATCCCAGGTGGTGTTGTTCTCGAGACTGGCCCTTGGCGTAGAGCGGCCGCAGCCACGCTGGTCGAAGGTGACAATATGGTAGAGGTTCGGGTCGAAATAGCAGCGGCTCTGGGCGTCGCAACCGGAGCCGGGGCCTCCATGGATGAACACGACAGGCAAGCCTTCGGGGGAGCCACTTTCATCGACGTACAGGGTGTGGGTGTCATCGACAGCCAGATCGTGCCGGGCGTAGGGTTTGATCTGCGGGTACCAAGTCTGCATTGCGTGCTCCGTAGGGTGTCGGGTTCATCCCTGGGGGGACGTCTATTATTTTGCCGTCTGGCATCATAAACCCGAATTGTGCAATGAGCATGTCCTTGAGCACTTAGACCTGTGTCAGCAGTTCGCGCCTCAGGTAACCAAGCAGATAGTCATACAGCCGATCCACCTCCGGCACCTGGCCGCGTGCCCGCAAACAACCGTGGGCCAGCCCTTTGCCGGAATGGCGGTGTGTCAGTTGATAAAAGTGTTGCTGAACCCCCGTTGTCGCAGGCAAGCCAGCTCCCACATTTCGAGCGCATTCTCATGATAGAGCGCGGTCAAGCGGGCTTGCTCGCGAAAGCTATTGCAGCAGCACCAACAATTACCGGTAGTGCTTCTGCCCCCAAGCCAACAGCCCTTCCAGCAACTGCCTCAACACCACCTGCGTCGGCTCGGCCAAATCATGGCGATAACGGAACGGCTCGAACTCTTCCATATAGGTGCTCTGGCATAACTCCAGCTGCACCGCATGAATATCCTGCGCCGGGTTGCCGTAGTGACGGGTGATATGGCCGCCCTTGAAGCGCCCGTTCAGCACATGGGTATATTGCGGATGCTGAGCGCAGATGGCTTCCAACTGGCTTGCCAGCTGCGGGTCGCATGCAGCGCCGTTGAAGGTGCCCAGATTGAAGTCCGGCAATTTGCCGTCGAACAGGTGCGGGATCAACGAGCGGATCGAGTGCGCATCGAACAGCAACGCATAACCGAACTCGGCCTTGAGGCGTGCCAGTTCTTCTTGCAGTTGGCGGTGGTACGGCCCCCAGATTTTTTGCAGGTAGCTGGCCCGCTCTTCGTCGGAGGGCGTTTGCCCTTCACGGAACAACGGCACGCCATCGAACAGCGTCTCTGGGTACAGGCCGGTAGTAGCACCGGCATACAGCGGCGCGTTGTCGGAGGGCCGGTTGAGGTCGATGACAAACCGCGAGTACTCCGCCGCCAGGGTGCTGGCGCCCAGCTCTTCGGCAAAGTCATACAACAGCGGGATATGCCAATCGGTATCCGGCAGGCTTTGCGCCTCGGGGATCAACCCGGCCTCGACCGCAGGGGTGAGCCGCAGGCCGGCGTGGGGCATGCTGATCAGCAGCGGCACGCGGCCTTGTTTGAATGTCAGAACCTTATCCACAACTGCATCCTCTCAAACAGTGACGTCGACGCCGTGGCGCACGACGCGTTTATCCAGTTCGCCACCCAGCCAGTAGGCCAGGTCGGCGGGGCGATCGATCTGCCAGGCGACAAAATCCGCGACCTTGCCCACTTCCAGGGAACCATGGGTATCGCCCAGGCCCAACGCGGTGGCCGCGTGTTGCGTGGCGCCGGCCAGGGCTTCTTCCGGGGTCATGCGGAACAGGGTGCAGGCCATGTTCAGCATCAGCCGCACCGACAGCGCCGGTGATGTGCCGGGGTTGAGGTCGCTGGCGATGGCGATCTTCACGCCGTGTTTGCGCAGGGCGTCCATGGGCGGCAACTGGGTTTCACGCAGGAAGTAGAACGCGCCCGGCAATAGCACGGCGACGGTACCGGCCGCAGCCATGGCGATGGCGTCTTCTTCAGTCATGAATTCCAGGTGGTCGGCCGACAACGCGTGGTAGCGCGCCGCCAAGCTTGAGCCATGCAACGACGAGAGTTGCTCGGCGTGCAGCTTCACCGGCAAGCCAAGTTGCTGGGCGACCTTGAATACCCGCTCAACCTGCTCGGGGGAAAATGCCAGGTATTCACAGAAGGCATCGACCGCATCCACCAACCCCTCGGCGGCCAGGGCCGGCAGCATCTGGCTGCAGATGTGCTCGATGTAATCGTCGGCGCGGTCCTTGTACTCCGGCGGCAACGCGTGGGCGGCCAGGCACGTGGCGCGCACGCTGACCGGCAGCGCTTCACCCAGGCGCCGAGCCACGCGCAACATCTTGCGTTCGTTGGCCAGGTCCAGGCCGTAGCCGGACTTGATCTCCACCGTGGTCACGCCGTCACGCAGCAAACTGCGCAGGCGCTTTTCAGCGCTCAAGAACAGCTCATCTTCGCTCGCCGCACGGGTTGCGCGCACAGTGCTGGCAATGCCGCCGCCCTTGGCCGCGATCTCGGCGTAGCTGACACCTTCGAGGCGCTGCTCGAATTCGCCGCTGCGATTGCCACCGAACACCGTATGGGTGTGGCAATCGATCAGCCCGGGGGTGACCCACGCGCCTTGCAGGTCATGCACCTGGGCGTAATCCGCGGTTGGCGCCTGGCTGCGGGGGCCGACCCACTCGATGAGCGAGCCGGCAGTCACCATGGCGGCATCCTCGATGATCGAGTATTTGCCGTTGGCCATGGTTGCGACGTGGCAGTGTTGCCAAAGCGTTTTCATCAACGCCTCCCTAAGTTATCGATGAGACAAAACCGGGTCGTAATCGACCTTGGCCGTTTGCCCGGCGGCAGGCTTGACCCACAGCCAGTAGGCGATGATCAGCAGCACGATCCACACGGCGCCTACCATCAACGCCGCCTGGGTATCCGGGAAGTAACCGAGTACACCAAACACAAACAGCATGAACACAATGGCCGCCGCCGGCGCATAAGGCCAGAACGGCACCGGGAATTTCAGTTCGGCGATCTGCGCCTTGGTCATCGAGCGGCGCATGGCGACCTGGGTAAACAGGATCATCAGCCATACCCACACGGTGGCGAAGGTGGCAATCGAGGCGATCAGCAAGAACACGTTTTCCGGGATCAGGTAGTTGAGCACCACACCGCCGAGCAAGGCGGCGCCCATGACCACCACGGTCATCCATGGCACGCCTTGTTTGGACAATTGCGCGAAGCCCTTGGGCGCCTGCCCTTGTTGAGCCAGGCCGTACATCATGCGCCCGGCGCCGAAAATGTCGCTGTTGATCGCCGACACCGCCGCCGAGATCACCACGATGTTGAGGATGGTCGCCGCCGAGCCAATCCCCAGGTTGCTGAAGATCTGCACGAACGGGCTGCCCTGGCTGCCGATCTGCGGCCACGGGTAGATGGCCATCAACACGAACAGGGTGAGCACGTAGAACAGCAGGATACGCAGCGGCACAGCGTTGATCGCCTTGGGGATCACCCGCTGTGGGTCCTTGGCTTCACCGGCGGTGATGCCGATGATTTCGATGCCACCAAAGGCAAACATCACCACCGCAAACGAGGCGATCAGCCCACCGATGCCGTTGGGCATGAAGCCGCCGTGGGCCCACAGATTGCTCAAGCCACTGGCCTGGGTTTCGCCTGCCGAGTGAATACCAAACAGCATGATGCCAAAACCGCCGAGGATCATCGCCACAATGGCACCGACCTTGAGCAACGACAGCCAGAACTCCATCTCGCCAAAGACTTTGACGTTGCACAGGTTCAGGCCGCCGATCAGGAATACGATGCCCAGCACCCAGACCCAACGGGCCACTTCGGGAAACCAGAAGCCCATGTAGATGCCGAACGCGGTGACGTCGGCGAGGCAGACGATGATCATTTCAAAGGCGTAGGTCCAGCCGAGGATAAACCCGGCCATGGGCCCCAGGTAGGTGCTGGCGTAGTGGCCGAATGAGCCAGACACCGGGTTGTGCACGGCCATCTCACCGAGGGCGCGCATCACCATGAATACAGCAGCGCCGCCGATCAGGTAGGCCAGCAGCACGGCAGGACCGGCCATTTGGATGGCGGAGGCAGAGCCATAGAACAGCCCGGTGCCGATCGCGGAACCGAGGGCCATGAAGCGAATATGTCGGGCGTTGAGCCCGCGTTTCAAACCTTTTTCTGGCTGGTGCATTTCTCGTCCCTAATTATTCTTATGAGGAGAAGATCGTTCCCACGCTCGGCGTGGGAACTCCGACCTGGACGCTCCGCGTCTGCTTTTAGAGCGGTGACGCAGAGCGTCACAGGATGCATTCCCACGCGGAGCGTGGGAATGATCAGGCACAGACCGAGTCGCGGTCAGAGGCTTGGCAGCAACTTGGCCGGCACCAGCTCATTCAGGCAGCGGCTGGCGAGCAGTTCGCTGGCGGCGTTGATGTCCGGGGCGAAGAAGCGGTCCTTGTCATAGAACGCCACCTTGTCGCGCAGGATGCCACGGGCTTTTTCCAGCTTGGGCGAGGTCTTCAGGCCGTCGCGCAGGTCCAGGCCCTGGCACGCCGCGAGCCATTCCACCGCGAGGATGCCCCGGGTGTTTTCGGCCATTTCCCACAAACGCTTGCCCGCAGCCGGTGCCATGGACACGTGGTCTTCCTGGTTGGCCGAAGTCGGCAAGCTGTCGACGCTATGGGGATGGGCCAGCGCCTTGTTCTCGCTGGCGAGCGCGGCAGCGGTCACCTGGGCGATCATGAAGCCGGAGTTCACCCCGCCATTGCCCACCAGAAACGGCGGCAGTTGCGACATGTGCTTGTCCATCATCAACGAGATCCGACGCTCGCTCAGGGAGCCGATTTCGGCAATGGCCAGCGCCATGTTATCGGCGGCCATGGCCACGGGTTCGGCGTGGAAGTTGCCACCGGAAATCACATCGCCTTCGGCGGCAAAGACCAACGGGTTATCCGACACTGCGTTGGCTTCTACCACCAGCACCTCGGCGGCCTGGCGCAATTGAGTCAGGCATGCACCCATGACCTGCGGCTGGCAACGCAGGGAATACGGGTCTTGCACCTTGTCGCAGTTCTGGTGCGATTGGGACACCTGGCTGCTCTCACCGAGCAGGTCACGATAGGCCGCTGCCGAGTCGATCTGGCCACGCTGGCCACGCGCCGCATGAATACGCGCATCGAACGGCGAACGCGAACCCAGTACCGCTTCCACAGTGAGGCCGCCGCAAGCGAGGGCAGCGGCGAACAGGTCTTCGCCTTCGAACAGGCCACGCAGGGCATAGGCCGTGGACACCTGGGTGCCGTTGAGCAGCGCCAGGCCTTCTTTGGCGGCCAGGGTCAGCGGCGTGAGGCCGGCGATTTTCAGTGCCTCGGTGGCTTCCAGCCATTCGCCCTTGTAACGCGCCTTGCCTTCGCCAAGCAGTACCAGGGACATGTGCGCCAGCGGCGCCAGGTCACCGGAAGCACCCACTGACCCCTTGAGCGGAATGTGCGGGTACACCTCGGCGTTGATCAGCGCGATCAGCGCGTCGATCACCTGGCGACGAATCCCGGAGAAGCCACGGCTCAGGCTGTTGACCTTGAGCACCATGACCAGTCGCACCAGTGCATCGCTGATCGGCTCACCGACGCCGGCGGCGTGGGACAGCACCAGGGAACGCTGGAGGTTTTCCAGGTCTTCGCTGGCGATGCGGGTCGATGCCAACAGGCCAAAACCGGTGTTGATGCCGTAGGCGGTGCGGTTCTCGGCGAGAATCTGCTCCACGCAGGCAACGCTGGCTTCGATCTGGGCCGAGGCGCTGTCATCCAGGCTGAGGGTTACTGGCTGCTGGTAGATGGCACGCAGTTGGGCGAGGCTCAGTTGGCCTGGAATCAGGTTTAGCGCAGTCACATTCATACTCCTTGTGAATTGTTCTTAGGTGTTCAGTGCAAATTCGGTAAAGCAGTGTCTTTAAGCAATTGGGCAGCGGCGGCAATATCCGGCACCAGCCAGCGGTCCTGTTCATAAGCAGGGACCACTTCGCGCAGCAAACGCCAGGCGCGGTCGGTACCGGCGCCGAAGCGCTGGTCCTTGAGAAACTCGAAAGCCTGGGCCGCCAGCAGGTACTCGATAGCGAGAATCTGGGTGACGTTGGCCAGCACCTGGTGCAACTTGAGCGCGGCGTTGGTGCCCATGCTCAAGTGGTCTTCCTGCAGGCCTGAGGTGACGAAATTGTCGAGCACCGCCGGTTGCGCCAACTGGCGGTTCTGCCCGCACAAGGACGCGGCGACGTACTGCACGATCATCATTCCGGAGTTGACGCCCGGGTTGCTCACCAGGAAGGCTGGCAGGCCGCTGACATGCGGGTTGACCAGGCGATCCAGGCGACGCTCGGCCACCGAACCGATCTCGGCCATGGCGATGGCGAGCATGTCGGCCGCCAACGCGACGGACTGCCCGTGAGGGTTGGCCTGGGACACCACGCGGTAATTATCCGGCGTGCCCAGCACCAGCGGGTTGTCGGTGGCGCTGTTGAGTTCGGTCTCGATCTGGCGCGTGGCGTGTTCTACCTGGTCGCGGGCCGCGCCGTGAATCTGCGGAATCGAGCGAATGCTCAAGGCGTCCTGGGTGCGAATACCTTTGCTGCTGGCAATCACCTCACTGCCGTCGAGCAGGGCACGCAGGTTGATACCTACGTGCTGCATGCCCGGGTGCGGCTTGAGGGCGATGATGGCTTCGTCAAAGGCGTCAATCTGGCCGCGCTGGGCTTCGAAGCTCATGGCACCGATCACGTCGGCCCACTGCAGCAAGTGATGCGCGTCGGCCAGGGCCAGGCAGCTCAGGCCGGTCATGCACGGCGTGCCATTGACCAGGCACAGGCCGTCTTTGGCGCCGAGCACCACCGGCTGCAAGCCTTCAGCCTGCAACGCGTGTTGCGCCGTGACGATCTGGCCGCGATAACTCACATTACCAACGCCCAGCAGGGCCACGCCGATATGGGCCATGTGGGTCAGATACCCCACCGAGCCTTGGGACGGTACTTGCGGGGTGATGCCGTGGTTGAGCAGCGCCAGCAGCGCGTGCACCACCTGCGGATGCAGGCCGGATTTGCCGTGGCTGTAGTTGATGATCGCCGCGCAGATGATCGCACGGGTTTGCTCATCGCTGAGCACCGGGCCGACGCCGCAGGCGTGGCTCAACAGCGTATTGCGCGACAGTTGGCTCAGTTGCTCGGTCTTGAGCGAGACGTTGCACAACGCGCCCAGGCCGGTGTTGACACCATAGGCACGCTCGCCGCTGGTGACGATGCGCTGCACGATGGCCTGGGCATTGTCGATACGCGCCCAGGCGTGGCCCGACAGTTCGAGCATGGCGCCGTGGCGGGCGACGGCGGTGACGTCCTGCCAGCGCATGGGGGTGTCGGCGATGATGATTTTGGTTGCCTGGGACATCTTCATACCTTCTTCAATTCTTAGGCAGCATTGATCGTTCCCACGCTCTGCGTGGGTACGCCGCCTGGGACGCTCTGCGTCCCCCCAAGTGACGCGGAGCGTCACGAAATGCGTTCCCACGCGGAGCGTGAGAACGTTCAAGCCCGGATCAGACCACCGCCGCCCGCCGCTGAACAAAGCGGTCCACATACTCATCCGCCGGCGAGTGCAGAATCTCTCGCGGCGTGCCGACCTGGATCAGCTTGCCGTCCTTGAGGATCGCAATGCGGTTGCCGATGCGCACGGCCTCGTCGAGATCGTGGGTGATGAACACGATGGTCTTGTGCAGGGTCTTTTGCAGCTCGAGCAATTGGTCCTGCATCTCGGCGCGGATCAACGGGTCGAGGGCGCTGAAGGCTTCGTCCATCAGGATGATGTCGGTGTCGGCCGCCAGGGCGCGGGCCAGGCCCACGCGCTGGCGCATGCCACCGGAAAGCTGGTGGGGGTATTTGTTTTCATAGCCTTTGAGGCCCACGGTTTCGATCCAGTGCAACGCACGTTCGGCGCAGACTTGCCTGGTCTCGCCACGCACTTTCAGGCCGTAGGCAACGTTGTCGAGCACGCTCTTGTGCGGCAGCAGGCCGAAGCTCTGGAACACCATGCTGATCTTGTGCCGACGGAATTGGCGCAGGGCTTCCATGTCCAGTTGCAGGATGTCTTCGCCGTCCACCAGGATCGCGCCGCTGGTGGGGTCGATCAGGCGGTTGAAGTGGCGCACCAGGGTGGATTTGCCCGAACCCGACAAGCCCATGATCACAAAGATCTCACCGGTGCCGATGCTCAGGGACAGGTCATTGACGCCGACCACGCAACCGGTCTCGGCCAGTACCTGGTCCTTGGTCTTGCCCTGGCCGACCATGGCCAGCGCATCCTTGGCGCGTGCGCCGAAAATTTTGAAGACGTTTTTGACTTCGATTTTGCTGACAGTCGTCATTTGCTCGCCTCATGCCGTGGGCGGCCATAAGCCTGGGTAATGCGGTCGATGACCACTGCGAGAATCACGATCGCCAGCCCGGCTTCAAGGCCGCGGCCGACGTTGAGGGTCTGGATGCCGACGAGCACGTCTTCACCCAAGCCACGGGCACCGATCATCGAGGCGATCACCACCATCGACAGCGCCATCATGGTGGTCTGGTTAATCCCGGCCATAATGCTCGGCAACGCCAGCGGCAATTGCACGCCGAACAGTTGCTGCCAGCGGTTGGCGCCGAAGGCGTTGATGGCTTCCATGACTTCGCCATCGACCTGGCGAATACCCAGGTCTGTCAGGCGAATCAGCGGCGGCGCGGCGTAGATCACCGTAGCGAAAATCGCCGGGACCTTGCCCAGGCCGAATAGCATCAGCACCGGGATCAGGTACACGAAGCTGGGCATGGTTTGCATGATGTCCAGCAGCGGCATCAGCACCGAACGCAGGCGATTACTGCGCGCCGACAAGATACCCAGGGGGATGCCGATCAACACCGAAATCACCGTGGCCACCATCATCAATGCCAGGGTTTGCATCAGCTTGTCCCACAGGCCAACGGCGCCCACCAGGAACAGCAAACCGACGATCACCGCCGTGGTCACCACCTTGCGTGTGGCGTGCCAGGCGATGCCCCCGACGATGGCCAGCATCAGCCACCAGGGCGCTGCGCGCAGCAGGCCTTCCAGGTTGACGATGGCCCACAGCAGCGTATCGGAGATGTGCCGGAACACATCGCCGTAGTTGGTGACCAGTGCGTCCACCCAACCGTTGACCCAGTCGGCGATGGAAAAGGTAAAGCTCTCAGGAAACATATCGTGCTCTCGATCCAGTGGGTTGTGGCCAGCCGCCCGGCCACCCTTGAGGGTAGCCGTGCACACTTGACCTACAAGGCCGCGTCGATTTTCTTGGCTGCGTCTTCGCTCACCCAGGCGTGCCAGACTTCAGGATGTTCCTTGAGGAATATTTTCGCCAGTTTCGGCGACTCGATCCGCTCCTTGGCCATGCGGCCCAGGTTCTGGTTCAGCAGGTCGATGGGCAGGTTGACCTTTTCCAGCACGGCCACCAGCTCCGGGGCTTGTTCGTGGAAAGTCTTGGAGAGGCCGACCTTGATGCTCACGGTTTTGTCCACGCCGGGCTTCTCTTCCAACTTGACCAGGTCGACCTGGCCCATCAGCGGTGTGGGTGACCAGTAGTAGAACAGGATCGGCTCGCCGCGCTTGTAGCTCGACAGCACCGCCGCATCCAGCGCCGGGCCGGTGCCCGGGCGGAAGTTGGTGTAGGTGCTTTCCAGGCCGTAGCTCTTGAGCATTTCGCTGTTGTCCAGCTCGCAGGTCCAGCCGGCCGGGCAGTTGTAGAAGCGGCCTTTGGACGGCTCTTCCTGGTCCTTGAACACCGAGGCGTATTTGGCCAGGTCGGCGATGCTTTTCAGGTCCGGGGCCTTGGCTTCCAGCTTGCGCTTGGCGTCGCCTTCGATCACATAGCGCGGCACGTACCAACCTTCGACCGCGCCCACCACCGGAGCCCCGACGCCCACGACTTTGCCGGCCTTCTCGGCTTTGTTCCAGACCTCGCTGCGACCTACCCACTCCTCGGCGAACACTTGGATGTCGTTACTGCCCAGGGCGTTTTCCATGGTGATGGAATTGCCCGGCAAGCTGTCGGTTTTGCAGTCGTAGCCTTTTTCCAGCACGGTTTGCAGGATGTCGGTGAGCAACATGCCGCTTTCCCAATTCAGGCCGGCGAATTTCACCGGTTTACCCGACTCGCACCAACCGGCCGCCTGGGCGCCGGCACTTGCCAGCACGCCAGCCGCGAACAAAGTAGCCAGCAAGGTCTTATTCATAGTCATTGTTGTGACGCTCCCAATCATGAAATGGATTACGGCAGTCAGTAGGCGTCCTGCCCTGTCCACGTCCCATCAGGCTTGTGCAGCCAGCTCGTTTGTTATGGGTGAAGCGCCCTGCTCTTTTGGCAGGATCAGGTGATCGGGTACCGTGCCGTGCCATTTTTTTGCACACACGTAATACAGGGCCGCCGGCAGTACCAGGCCGATGATCCAGGAGATATCCACATCCCCCAGCGCGGCCACCAGGGGGCCGGTGTAGAACTTGGTGGAGATGAACGGCAACTGCACCAGCACGCCGAACACATAGACGCTGATGCCCAGCAGGTTCCAGCGGCCGTAACGACCGTTCGGGTCGGCCAGCGCCGGCACGTCATAACGCTCGCGGGTGATGCAGTAGTAATCCACCAGGTTGATCGCGCTCCAGGGCGTAAAGAACGCCAACAGGAACAGGATGAACGACTTGAATGCACCGAGGAACGAATGCTGGCCGAGCAACGCGATCAGCGTGGCCGTGCCGACGATCATCAACACGAATACCAGACGCTGCAGACGCGTGACCTCCAGACGCCCACGAAAGCCGCTGATGATAGTGGCGATGCACATGAAGCTGCCGTAGGAATTGAGCGTCGAGATGGTGACCTTGCCGAACGCGATGCTGAAATACAGCAACGCAGCGGTGGCCCCCGTGCCGCTCAAGCCAACGATGTACGCCACCTCGTGACCGGCAAACTGCCCGTTGGACATGGCCGCGGCAAACACGCCGAGGACCATCGCCACTTGGGCCCCGATGACTGAGCCTGCGCCAGCAGCGAGAAAGGTTTTAACCGATGACGTGTGGCTCGGCAGGTAACGCGAGTAATCCGCCACGTAAGGGCCGAACGCAATCTGCCAAGAGGCCGCCAGCGACACGGCCAGCAGGAAACTGCTCCAGCTGAAGTGGCGGATCTGCAGGAGCGCGCCAACGTCGGTCTGGCTCATCAGGCGGCTGAACAGGTACACAAAGGCAACCACGCCAATCAGGCTGGCAACCCGGCCGATGAAGTGGATCACTCGGTAACCCAGCACCGTGACCAGCACGATGACACTGGCGAAGATCAGGATGCCGACGCTGTCGCTGACCCCGAACAACTGGCCCAGCGCCTGGCCCGACAACACGGTACCGGTGGCGGTGAAACCCAAGTACATCAAGCACACCAGCACAATCGGAATGGCCGCGCCATACACGCCGAACTGCACCCGGCTGGAAATCATCTGCGGCAGGCCAAGCTTGGGCCCTTGCGCCGCATGCAGCGCCATGACGCCACCGCCGATCAATTGACCGATGAGCAAGCCGATCAACGACCAGAACACATCACCGCCCAGCACCACGGCCAACGCCCCGGTGACAATCGCAGTGATCTGCAGGTTGGCACCCATCCACAGGGTGAATTGACTGAATAGACGACCATGTCTTTCCGCTTCCGGGATGTAGTCGATCGAACGTTTCTCGATCAACGGGGTGGTGTCGTTTGCAGCCATGTTGTTCAACCTCTGATGGATTGTTTTGTATGCATCTTGCTCTTGTGGGAGCTGGCTTGCTGTGGCGAGGGAGCTTGCTCCCGTTCGACAGCGAAGCTGGAGCCGGCTTTTTGGGGCTGCTTCGCACCCCAGCGCAAGCGAGCTTGCTCGCCACACAAGCCCACCCCACATTGAGTTACTTGATCATCGGCAGGTTCAGGCCTTGTTCCTTGGCGCAGTCGACAGCGATCTGGTAACCCGCATCCGCATGACGCATCACCCCGGTCGCCGGGTCGTTGTGCAGCACGCGGGCAATCCGCTCGGCCGCTTCGTCAGTACCGTCGCAGACAATCACCATCCCCGAGTGCTGGGAGAAGCCCATGCCCACGCCGCCACCGTGGTGCAGCGAGACCCAGGTGGCGCCGCTCGCGGTGTTGAGCAAGGCGTTGAGCAGTGGCCAGTCGGACACAGCGTCGGAGCCGTCCTGCATGGCTTCGGTTTCGCGGTTCGGGCTGGCGACCGAGCCGGAGTCCAGGTGATCACGGCCGATCACGACCGGCGCGGACAGCTCGCCGCTGCGCACCATTTCGTTGAACGCCAGGCCCAACTTGGCACGCTGGCCCAGGCCGACCCAGCAGATACGTGCCGGCAGGCCCTGGAAGCTGATGCGCTCGCGGGCCATGTCCAGCCAGTTGTGCAGGTGGGCATCGTCCGGGATCAGTTCTTTGACTTTGGCGTCGGTCTTGTAGATGTCTTGCGGGTCGCCGGACAGCGCCGCCCAACGGAACGGGCCGATGCCACGGCAGAACAGTGGGCGGATGTAAGCCGGTACGAAACCTGGGAAGTCGAACGCGTTTTCCACGCCCTCTTCCTGGGCCATCTGGCGGATGTTGTTGCCGTAGTCGAAGGTCGGGATGCCTTGCTTCTGGAATTCGAGCATGGCTTTGACGTGGACGGCCATCGACTGCTTGGCGGCCTTGATCACGGCGGCCGGCTCGGTCTTGGCGCGAGCGCGGTATTCGTCCCAGGTCCAGCCGGCCGGCAGGTAGCCGTTGAGTGGGTCGTGGGCACTGGTCTGGTCGGTGACCATGTCCGGGCGCACGCCGCGCTTGACCAGTTCCGGCAGGATCTCGGCGGCGTTGCCCAGCAGGGCGATGGAGATGGCCTTGCCTTCCTTGGTGTACTTGGCGATACGCGCCAGGGCGTCGTCGAGGTCGGTGGCCTGCTCGTCGACGTAGCGGCTGTTCAGGCGGAAGTCGATGCTGACTTGCTGGCACTCGATGTTCAGCGAGCAGGCGCCGGCCAGGGTCGCGGCCAGTGGCTGCGCGCCGCCCATGCCGCCGAGGCCGGCGGTGAGTACCCAACGGCCGGTGAGGTCACTGTTGTAATGCTGGCGACCGGCTTCGACGAAGGTTTCGTAGGTGCCTTGGACAATGCCTTGGCTGCCGATGTAGATCCAGCTGCCGGCGGTCATCTGGCCGTACATGGCCAGGCCCTTGGCATCCAGTTCGTTGAAATGCTCCCAACTGGCCCAGTGCGGTACCAGGTTGGAGTTGGCAATCAGCACGCGCGGGGCGTTGCTGTGGGTCTTGAACACGCCGACCGGCTTACCGGATTGCACCAGCAGGGTTTCGTCGTCGTTCAGATTGGTGAGGCTCTCGACGATCTGGTCGTAGCACTCCCAGTTGCGCGCCGCACGGCCGATACCGCCGTACACCACCAGTTCTTTGGGGTTCTCGGCCACTTGTGGGTCGAGGTTGTTCATCAGCATGCGCAGCGGCGCTTCGGTCAGCCAGCTTTTGGCGGTGAGCTTGTTACCGCGGGCGGCGCGGATTTCGACGTCACGGTATTTTGTAGGCTTGGTCACAGCTAGGACTCCTCGGCGATCGATGCGCGAACATGGATGGTGCGAAGTCTTACGCACACATCTTTACTTGTATGTACAAGCATATGCAATCGAGCGGCCAACTTTTGAAATGAGCCTCGCAGATTTTTTCCAAAGGCGCGCGCAAGCCTTGATAATCAAGGCTTGGAGGTTTGATGAAATTTCTTACGGAGGCGTTTTACAGCAAAGAGGATTTGTCACGACAGCGTGGCTTTGCGTCACGCTGGGGCGTTCGGTAACAAATTGGTGCGCGGTCTTGGGAACAGCGCACAAACAAATATGGGAGCTGACTTGCCTGCGATAGCGGTGTGTCAGTCAGCACATCCTAGCCTGATACACCGCTATCGCAGGCAAGCCAGCTCCCACAGTTTTTAACCGCGTGCGGTCAGTTCGATGATGCAGCAGCGGCCTGTGACCGATATTTCCAGCAGTTCAGTGTTACCGTCCACTTGCAGGCAATCGTGGTGGCCGAGCTTCTCGCCCAGCACCTTCACTTCGTCCGCCACGCTGAACACCAGCACCGTCTGCGCAGTACTGAAAAACTGCTGCACGCCATCCATCCACTGCAAGCGTGCATGGTAACGCTCGGGCGAATAGATAAGATTGAAGTCGCGGATCGGCCCGGTGATCAAACGGCATGACACCTGGCTTTCGCCCTTGAACGCGAACGGCTGCAACGGTAACAACCCGCGCTGCTCCTCACCGTCTACGGTCAGCACCATGCCGGCGCCTTTGATCACCGTAATCACGCGCTGGTAACCGGCGAAGGTGGAGAACCCACCCGACTCGGCGATATCGGCAATCGACAAACGCCAGCCAAATCCATCCAGGCCGGTGCCGGCGTCGCGACTGACTTCTTCGGTACTGCCGCCGCCGTTCTTCCACGGCATGCGTACGTAGTCGGCGGCGCGCCAGACGTTGATCTCACTCATTTACTGAAGCGTCCTTCGAGGCTGTGACGGGAACCGGGGTGGATCAACCGCGCCGCAGTCACCGGCTGGCGACCCGACCAGGTGCGTCGGCGAATCAACAGGCACGGCTCGCTCGGCTCGATCTGCAACAACTTGCACTCGGCGGCATCGGCGAGAATCGCCTCAACCACATGCTCACCCTCAGTCAACGGCGCGACCTGGTTCAAATAGGCATACGGGGTTTGCTGGGTGAAGTCCTGCTGCAGGTATTCCGGCGCGACCAGAGCGTTGACGAAACGGTCTTCGATTTGCACAGGAATGTCGTTCTCGTAATGCACGATCAACGAGTGGAACACCCGCCCGCCTTCGCGCATTTCCAAGGCGACGGCGCGCTCGGAACCAGCAGCTTCTTCGCCCAGGGTGATGACCTGGCAAGTGTGCCGATGCCCGCGGGAGGCGATTTCATCGGCGATGTTGTGCACTTCAAACAGGGCCGACTGGCTTTTCGGCTCGGCAACAAACGTACCCACACCCTGCATACGCACCAACAAGCCTTCGGCGGTCAGCTCGCGCAGGGCACGGTTGATGGTCATGCGGCTGAAGCCCAACTCGCTGACCAGCTCGCTTTCCGACGGCACGCGGTAATGGGGCGGCCAGTTGCCGTTGAGGATCTGCTGGCTGATCATCTGTTTGACGCGGGCATACAAGGGCGCCGGACTTTCGTCCATGTGGGCAGCCAGCGAAGAGTTGGCGGGCGGAGTCGGCACAGGGAATCCTTGCAGGGGAAAAAGATGCATAGATTGCCGGAGTTTACCGAGCAGGCAAACGTCTGTATATGTATATACAAATAAACACACGACCGGGGTGCCTTGATCATGTCCGCTTTCTTTGCCGAACGCGCACTGCTGCCTAATGGATGGGCCAATGATGTACGTCTTGAAGTCGGCGCCGATGGCCTGCTGACAAAGGTTGAGCCCAATGCCAGTGCAGAAGGCGCGGAACGGCTCAGGGGCCCGGTGTTGGCGGGCATGCCGAACCTGCACTCCCATGCCTTCCAACGCGCCATGGCGGGCTTGGCCGAAGTGGCCGGCAACCCCAACGACAGTTTCTGGACCTGGCGCGACTTGATGTACCGCATGGTCGGCAAGATCAACCCCGAGCAGTTACAGGTCATCGCCCGTCAGCTGTATATCGAAATGCTCAAGGCCGGCTACACCTCGGTAGCCGAGTTTCATTACGTGCACCACGATCTCAGCGGCCAGCCCTATGCCGACCGTACGGAGCTGTCCCGCCAGATCAGCCAGGCGGCCGCCAGCAGCGGGATCGGCCTGACCTTGCTGCCGGTGCTCTACACCCATGCGGGTTTTGGTGGCCAAGCGCCGAATGAAGGCCAGCGACGGTTTATCAACAGCACGGAACACTACCTGGACCTGCAAGCACGCCTGCAGCCCATTCTGGCGGCACAACCGGCGCAGCAACTGGGCCTGTGCTTCCACTCCCTGCGCGCCGTAACCCCCGAACAAATCCATACCGTGCTGGGCGCCAGTGACAAAAACTGCCCCGTGCATATCCACATCGCCGAACAGCAAAAAGAAGTCGACGACTGCCTGGCCTGGAGCGGCAAGCGCCCGTTGCAGTGGCTGTATGACAATGTCGAGGTGGATGATCGCTGGTGCCTGGTGCATGCCACCCATGCCGATGCCGACGAAGTCACGCGCATGGCCAACAGCCGAGCGATTGCCGGTTTGTGCCTGACCACCGAAGCCAACCTGGGCGATGGGATTTTTCCGGCGGTGGACTTCCTCGCTCAGGGCGGCCGCATGGGCATCGGTTCCGACAGCCATGTGTCACTGAGCGTGGTGGAAGAACTGCGTTGGCTGGAATACGGCCAGCGCCTGCGCGATCAACGGCGCAACCGCCTGTATCGCAGCGATCAGCCGATGGTGGGTCGCACGCTGTTCGATGCTGCGCTGGACGGTGGCGCACAAGCGCTGGGCCAGCCGATTGGTCGACTGCAAGTGGGCAAGCGTGCGGACTGGATAGTGCTGGACGGTAGCGACCCGTACTTGGCGACGGCCAGTGAGGATGGAATTCTCAACCGCTGGCTATTTGCCGGTGGTGATCGGCAAGTGCGCGATGTACTGGTCAATGGCAAATGGGTGGTGCGAGATGGGCATCATGCTGGCGAAGAAGACAGCAGTCGGGCATTCACCCAGGTCCTGAAGGACTTGCTGAACTGACGACCAACCCATAACAACTGTGGGAGCTGGCTTGCCTGCGATACAGACACCTCGGCGCTTCAGTTACACCGGGTTGATGCTATCGCAGGCAAGCCAGCTCCCACATTTGATTGAGGGGCCGCAAATTACTGAGACGTCTTCGCCATCTGCTTATCCGACGTGCGCCAGATCAACCGCGTGGTGTCATAGCCTTGCTGTCGCGCCCTGCTCAGCAGGTCTTCGCGGGTATCGGCACTCACCGTCGGCGTGCGCGACAGGATCCACATATAGCGACGGCTCGGGCTGCCGACGATGGCGGTCTTGTAGTCATCGCTGACATACAGCACCCAGTAGTCGCCCTTGGCAACGCCCGGCAACAGCGATGTAAACCAGTTATTGAATTCCACCCACAGTTTGTCGGTCTTGCCTGGCACCTGCGGCGTTGCCGTGCCTTTGGCCTCTTGCCACTTCCACTCAGGCGTCAGGCAGCGGTTGAAAACCGACATGTCACCATCAGGCAGCAAGGTGTAGCGGGCTTCGGATTGCGCACAGTTGCGCTGGAAGTACATCGGCAACCGGGCCAACTCATACCAGGTGCCCTGGTAACGCTTGAGGTTGACGTTGCTCGCAGTCTTGGGTTGCAGATCATCGCCAGAATGGCTGGCGCAGCCCGCCAAAAACAGGCTGGCGCAAAGGAACAAAACAAAACGCATCATTCTTCTTCTCCCGCAGGCTCGCGCCCCGGTTTACTTCAGGCCTTGCCCGGAAAACATCAGAACTTTGTCACCGGCGTACTGCACGCTGATAAAGCTGTTTTTATCGCCCCAGGTGCAGCTGGACATGCCCAGTGCGCCGGAACAATCGGTTGGCTTACCCAGCAACGACTCCACCTCGGCCTTGGCCATGCCGGCCGAGAGCTTTTGGTAGTTTTCTTGGGTGACCTTGCTGCAAGCGGCTAAGAGCACGCAAAAAGCCAGCAGGGCGAGACGGCGTATAGACATGGAAAAGCTCCTGGAGAGACAAAGCAGCTGGGGTATCTGCCAGAAGCTTAGAAGGGAAAAGGGGTGTCTGGTTCCCGACGAGCGAAAACAAAAAAGCCCCGAAAACGCTGAAACGTTTCGGGGCTTCTTTAACGGTGATCCATCTCACAATACAGCGGCTCACCGCTCGTTACGGCTTACTTCTTGTGATAGGCCGTCACGCGCTCAACTTCTTCCTTCGAACCCAGGAATACCGCCACACGCTGGTGCAGGCCTTCAGGCTGAATGTCGAGGATGCGCTGGTGGCCGTCGGTGGACGCACCGCCTGCCTGTTCAACCAAAAACGACATCGGGTTGGCTTCGTACATCAGGCGCAGCTTGCCTGGCTTGGACGGCTCGCGGCTGTCGCGTGGGTACATGAACAGCCCACCACGGGTCAGGATGCGGTGTACGTCGGCAACCATCGCGGCCACCCAGCGCATGTTGAAATTCTTCTTCAGCGGGCCTTCTTCGCCTTCCATCAGCTCGTTGACGTAGCGCTTCACCGGTTCTTCCCAGTGGCGCTGGTTGGACATGTTGATGGCAAATTCCTGGGTAGAAGCAGGAATCGAAATGTCTTCGTGGGTGAGTACGAAGCTGCCCATTTCACGGTCCAGGGTGAAGCCTTTGACGCCATCGCCCAGGGTCAGCACCAGCATGGTCTGTGGGCCGTAGATCGCGTAGCCGGCAGCAACCTGCTCGGTGCCTGGTTGCAGGAAGGCCTTTTCGTTCAGGGCTTCGTTCTGGCTCAGGTATTCGTTGGGGCAACGCAGTACCGAGAAGATGGTGCCGACCGGTGCGTTGATGTCGATGTTGGACGAACCGTCCAGTGGGTCGAACACCAGCAGGTATGCGCCCTTCGGGTATTTGCCTGGGATCTGGTAGGCATTGTCCATTTCTTCGGACGCCATGCCGGCCAGGTGGCCGCCCCATTCGTTGGCTTCGAGCAGGATTTCGTTGGACAGAACGTCCAGTTTCTTCTGCACTTCGCCCTGCACGTTTTCAGTGCCCATGCTGCCCAGGACACCGCCCAGTGCGCCTTTGGAAACGGCGTGGCTGATTTCCTTGCAAGCACGCGCCACCACTTCGATAAGGAAGCGCAGATCGGCAGGCGTGTTGTTGCTGCGGGTCTGCTCGATCAAATAGCGACTCAAGGTAACGCGGGACATGGACGGCTCCGGAGAATGGGGGGCTAAAAACCCGCGCAGTTTAGCGCGAGTCGGGGCTGATTTCCTCTAATCAGAGGATTTAACGCCAATAGAGTTCACGACCCAACGCAATAGCCCTCTGTAGGAGCGAGCTTGCTCGCGAAAAACTCACACGCGCCGCGTTCATTCAGCAAGCACGCGTTATCGTTGGAGCTCTTCGCGAGCAAGCTCGCTCCTACAGGGGTATCAGTTAGTCGAGGGCTTTCCAGATCTCGGTGGCGTACTCGCGGATGGTGCGGTCAGAGCTGAACCACCCCATGCGCGCCGTGTTGAGCACCGCCGAGCGCCACCAGGCCTTGGAGTCGTGCCAATGCGCCTCGACCCGCGCCTGCGCGTCCCAGTAGGCGTCAAAGTCGGCACACACCAGGAAGCGATCGTAGTCGATCAGCCCATCGATCAGGCCCACATAGCGGCCCGGGTCATCCGGCGAAAATACCCCACCACGGATCGCTTGCAGCACGTCGTTCAAGCGATGGGACGCGGCGATGTCCGGCCCGGCGCTGAACTCGCCGGCGTGCTTGCGGGCTTCTACCTGCTGGGCGCTGAGGCCAAAGATAAACATGTGCTCGGCGCCGACCCGCTCGTGCATCTCCACGTTGGCGCCGTCCATGGTGCCAATGGTCAGCGCGCCGTTGAGGCCGAACTTCATGTTGCTGGTACCCGACGCCTCAAAGCCGGCCGTGGAAATCTGCTCCGACAAATCCGCTGCCGGAATGATGCTTTCCGCCAGGCTGACGTTGTAGTTGGGCAGGAACACCACCTTGAGCAGGCCGCGTACGGTCGGGTCGTTGTTGACGGTGCGGGCGATGTCGTTGGTCAGCTTGATGATCAGCTTGGCCTGGTGATAACTGGCCGCTGCCTTACCCGCGAAGATCTTCACCCGCGGCACCCAATCGATGCCCGGCTCGGCACGGATCGCCTGGTACAGCGCCACAGTGTGCAGCAGGTTGAGCAGTTGGCGCTTGTATTCATGGATGCGCTTGACCTGCACGTCGAACATCGCCGCCGGGTTGATCGCAATGCCCAGGCGCTCATGGATGATCTGCGCCAGTGCGCGCTTGCTGTGCAGGCGCTGTTCAGCGAACGCTTTGCGGAAGGCCGGTTTCTCGGCAAAGGGTTCCAACTCGATAAGACGCTGCTCGGGCTGGTCCAGAATATCCGGGCCCAGGGCTTCCACCAGCATATCGGTCAACTTGGGGTTGGCCTGGTACAACCAGCGACGGAAGGTAATGCCGTTGGTTTTGTTGTTGATGCGCTCGGGGTAGAGCTTGTGCAGTTCGGAGAACACCGTGCTGCGCATTAGCTGGGTATGCAAACCGGACACGCCGTTGACGCTATGGGAGCCCAGGAATGCCAGGTTGCCCATGCGCACGCGGCGGCCGTTGTCTTCTTCGATCAGCGACACAGCGCGCAAGACATCAAAGTCGTGGATGCCTTTGGCACGCAGCGAGTCGATGTGCTGGGCGTTGATCAGGTAGATGATCTGCATGTGCCGCGGCAGCATGCGCTCCATCAAACCGACAGGCCAGGTTTCCAGGGCCTCGGGCAGCAAGGTGTGGTTGGTGTACGAAAGGGTCTCGACGGTGACATCCCACGCGGCTTCCCACGGTACATCGTGCAGGTCGACCAGTTGGCGCATCAACTCGGCCACGGCGATGGACGGGTGGGTGTCGTTGAGCTGGATGGCGGCGTGCTCGCCCAGGCTGAGCACCGAACCGTGCATGTTCTTGTGGCGGCGCAGCAAATCCTGCAGGGACGCGGAGACGAAGAAATATTCCTGGCGCAGGCGCAGTTCCTGCCCTGCTTCGGTGCTGTCGGCCGGGTAAAGCACTCGGGAGATGCTTTCGGCACGGGCCACCTCGGCGACGGCGCCCAAGTGGTCACCGGCGTTGAAGCGCTCCAGATGCAGGTCTTCTACAGCCCGCGCACGCCATAGGCGCAGGGTGTTGACGCTGGCGCCGCGCCAACCGACGACCGGCGTGTCATAGGCAACAGCACGTACGGTTTCGTTGGGCGACCATACCTGGATCATCTTGCCGGAGGCGTCCGCAACGGTTTCGACGCTGCCGCCAAAGCCAATCGGGTAAATCACTTCGGCGCGCTCGAATTCCCAAGGGTTACCGAAATCCAGCCAGCGTTCGGTCTGTTCCTGCTGCCAACCGTCGACAATGGCCTGGCGGAACAGGCCGTGTTCATAACGAATGCCATAGCCGTGGCCAGCAATGCCGAGGGTCGACATGCTTTCCATAAAGCACGCCGCCAGCCGGCCCAGGCCACCGTTGCCGAGCGCCGCGTCGGGCTCCAGCAGGCGGATGCGTTCCAGATCCACGCCCAGCTCCGACAGCGCTTCGCGAGCGATCTCCAGCACACCCAGGTTGCTCAGGCTGTCGTAGAGCAACCGGCCAATGAGAAATTCCAGGGACAGGTAATAAACGCGCTTCTGGCCTTTGCGATAAATACGTCGCGTGTGGTCCATCCAGTGATCGACCATCTGGTCGCGGGCGGCCAGCGCAATGGCTTCGAACCAATCATGGTCGAAGGCGTGATCCGGGTCCTTGCCCACCGCGTAGGTGAGTTTGGTCAAGACAGCATCGCGGAATGCGGCTACCTCTGCTTCTCGTGCAAGCGGTTCCTGAGACATCGGTGCGACCTCGGGCGAGATTGAAGGAGTTGCTAGAGCCTAGTCGGTCTGACAGACGGTAGACGTGCTGGTTCGGCAGTTTTTTAACTCATTCGCCATGGGCTGAATTTGATGCAGGGGTCGTGCCCGATCAGACCGTGGCTAAACCTTTGAGCTGAAACCTGCAAAATATTGTTCAAAAAACCACCAATCCCGGTATGATCGCGCGCCCGGATAACGCCCCACCTTGGAACCTTGATGAAGCCTCAACTGATCGCCGCCGCGGAACTCGACCGTCTAGAGACCTGGCAGAAATATTCCGCCCATATGTGCGGCGGCTGCGTGTCCAGCTGCTGCACGCTGCCGGTGGAGGTGAAGATCAAGGACCTGATCCGCATTGGCATCGTCGATGAGTTCGAGCGCGGCGATCCGCCGAAGAACATCGCCAAGCGTTTGCAGAAAGAAGGCATCGTCGAGCGGTACAACAACAAGTCCGAAATTTTTACCCTGCAGCGCATGAGCAACAACGACTGCCTGTACCTGGATCGTAAGACGCGCTTTTGCACTATTTATGACAAGCGCCCGGATACGTGCCGCAACCACCCGAAAATCGGGCCGCGGCCGGGGTATTGCGCGTATAAGCCCAAGGAAGTGGTGCGCGAGACCAACTTCAAGACCCTCGACAAGTTCTAAGTTTTTGATCGTTCCCACGCTCCGCGTGGGAATGCAGCTGTGGACGCTCTGCGTCCGCTCTTGAAAGCAGGACGCGGAGCGTCCCAAGCGGCGTTCCCACGCGGAGCGTGGGAACGATCACACGATCACAACACACAAACTGCAGGCATAAAAAAACGCCCCCGGCCTTTCGACCGGGGGCGTTTTTCATTCAGCCTGAGTTAACTCAGTTCTTGGCTTTCTTGGCAGCGCGGGTACGCTCGCCTTCGTCCAGGATCTTCTTACGCAGGCGGATCGACTTAGGCGTGACTTCGCACAGCTCGTCGTCCTGGATGAATTCCAGGGCCTGTTCCAGGGTGAAGCGAACAGGTGGAACCAGAGCGATGGTTTCGTCTTTGCCCGAAGCACGCATGTTGTCGAGCTTCTTGCCTTTGGTTGGGTTCACGCCCATGTCGTTGTCGCGGCTGTTCAGACCAACGATCTGGCCGTTGTAGATCTCTTGACCGTGTTCAACGAACAGCTTGCCACGCGCCTGGAGGGTTTCCAGGGAGTAGGTCAGCGCCTTGCCGGTTTCTACCGATACCAGAACACCGTTCTGACGGCCGGACATGTCGCCGGACTTCATGGTGTCGTAGCGATCGAAGATCGAGGTCAGGATGCCAGCACCGTTGGTCAGGGTCAGGAACTGGTTACGGAAACCGATCAGACCACGAGCAGGGATGTTGTATTCCAGACGTACACGGCCTTTGCCATCCGGCACCATGTTGGTCAGGTCGCCCTTACGCAGGCCCATCTCTTCCATGACCTTGCCCTGGGATTCTTCAGGGGTGTCGATGGTGACGTTTTCGAACGGTTCCTGCTTCACGCCGTCAACTTGACGGATGATCACTTCCGGACGACCAACACCCATTTCGAAGCCTTCGCGACGCATGGTTTCGATCAGTACCGAGAGGTGCAGCTCACCACGGCCGGAGACCTTGAACTTGTCAGCCGAGTCGCCTTCTTCAACGCGCAGAGCAACGTTGTACAGCAGCTCCTTGTCCAGACGCTCCTTGATGTTACGGGAGGTCACGAACTTGCCTTCTTTACCGCAGAAAGGCGAGTCGTTTACCTGGAAGGTCATGGAAACGGTTGGCTCGTCAACGGTCAGAGGCTTCATCGCCTCGACGTTGTCCGGCTGGCACAGGGTGTCGGAGATGAACAGCGAGTCCATACCGCTCACGCATACGATGTCGCCAGCGAAAGCTTCTTCAACGTCGATGCGGTGCAGGCCGTGGTGACCCATCAGCTTCAGGATACGACCGTTACGCTTCTTGCCGTCAGCGCCGATAGCGACAACCGGGGTGTTCGGCTTGACGCTACCACGAGCGATACGGCCAACGCCGATAACACCCAGGAAGCTGTTGTAGTCCAGTGCCGAGATTTGCATCTGGAACGGGCCTTCACGGTCGACTTTCGGTGCTGGTACGTTGTCGACGATCGACTGGTACAGCGGAGTCATGTCTTCAGCCATGTCGGTGTGGTCAAGACCAGCAATACCGTTCAGGGCCGAAGCGTAGATGACTTGGAAGTCCAGCTGTTCTTCGGTGGCACCCAGGTTGTCGAACAGGTCGAAGATCTGGTCCAGAACCCAGTCCGGACGTGCGCCTGGACGGTCAACCTTGTTGATGCACACGATCGGACGCAGGCCGGCTTCGAAAGCCTTCTTGGTCACGAAACGGGTTTGCGGCATAGGGCCGTCTTGAGCGTCAACCAGCAGCAGAACGGAGTCAACCATCGACATTACGCGCTCTACTTCGCCGCCGAAGTCGGCGTGGCCCGGGGTATCCACGATGTTGATGTGGTAGCCGTTCCAGTTGATAGCGGTGTTTTTTGCCAGGATGGTAATACCGCGCTCTTTTTCCTGGTCGTTGGAGTCCATCACGCGCTCGTCGTTGAGCTCGTTGCGCTCCAGGGTGCCGGATTGACGCAGGAGTTTGTCTACCAGGGTGGTTTTACCATGGTCAACGTGAGCAATGATGGCGATGTTACGTAGATTTTCGATCACTTGTGTATCTCGATCAGAGGATTCGGTGTGCTGACAGGTCGTGGCAGCGATTAACAGTAGAGTCAGGCCTTGCCGTTACAGCTTGACGGCAGAGTCGGGGGGCCGGTGACGCAGGCCACAGGCAAACAGCCCCGGGCTCTTAGCTCGGTCGATAAACGCGCACATTGGCATGCCCCTCACTGAGCAAATGGTGGGCATGCAGGCGACTCATCACGCCTTTGTCGCAATACAACAGGTACTGACGGCTGTTATCCAGTTCCTTGAAACGCGCGTTCAGTGCGTAGAACGGCAGCGTTTGCACGTCGATGCCAGCGATTTCCAGCGGCTCGTCTTCGGCGGCATCCGGATGACGGATGTCGACGACGATCTGGCCCGCCAGGGCTTCGCTGACTTCTTCGATCTGCACATCCTGGCCCAATTCGTCGATCACTCGATCGATTGGCACCAGCTTGGCGTTCTCGAGCGCACGCTCCAGAATCGCCATGTCGAATTCTTTTTCTTCATGCTCCACGCGGTGACGCTTGGCGTGGGTCTTGGGGTTCACCGAAATGACCCCGCAGTATTCAGGCATATGCTTGGCAAAGTCGGCGGTGCCGATTTGCTCTGCCAGGTCGATGATGTCCTGCTTGTGGCTGGCGATCAGCGGGCGTAGCACCAGCTTCTCGGTCACGCAGTCAATGATCGACAGGTTAGGCAGCGTCTGGCTGGAAACCTGGGAAATCGCTTCGCCGGTCACCAGGGCGTCGATCTGCAATTGATCGGCGATTCGGGACGCAGCGCGCAACATCATACGCTTCAATACTACGCCCATATGACTGTTATCGACTTTGCCGAGAATTTCGCCCAGCACTTCCTCGAACGGTACGCTTACAAATAGCACGCGTTGGGAGCTGCCGTATTTCTTCCAGATAAAGTGCGCAACTTCCATCACGCCCAATTCATGTGCACGCCCGCCCAGGTTGAAGAAGCAGAAGTGGCTCATCAGGCCGCGACGCATGATCTGGTAGGCCGCAACCGTGGAATCGAAACCGCCGGACATCAATACCAGGGTCTGTTCCAGGGCACCCAGCGGGTAGCCGCCGATGCTGTTGTGCTGGCTGTGGATCACGAACAACCGTTGGTCGCGAATTTCCATGCGCACTTCAATTTGTGGCGCTTTGAGGGAAATTCCAGCGGCGCCGCACTCACGACGCAGCTTGCTGCCGACGTATTTCTCGACGTCCATGGAGCTGAACGGATGCTTGCCGGCACGCTTGCAGCGCACCGAAAAAATCTTGCCTTCAAGCGCACTACCGTAGTGCTGCTTGCACTTTTCGGTGATGTCGTCGAAGTCGCCCAGCGGGTACTCATCCACCTGCAGGAAATGCGCGATGCCCGGCATGCAGCTCAGGCGCTCGGTCATGTCCTTCAAGGCTTTGGCGTCGGTAATGCGGGTTTCCAGCTCGAGGTTGTCCCACACGCCGTTCACCACCACAGCCGGGTCCAGGTCACGGAGCACGGCACGGATGTTCTTGGCCAACTGACGGATGAAACGCGTCCGTACCGGTCGGCTTTTGATGGTGATCTCGGGGAAGACTTTAACGATTAATTTCATGGAAACAGCGCGCGCCGGGCCTGCTGAAAAAGGGGGGCGCGGATTATAGCGGAAATCGCTCAAGGTTTAACCAGTTAATATGCATTGCATACGCAATGCACCAAAACGGGTCATTTACACAAATAAACGCTACATTGCAGTGCGCGATTTATGCCGTTTTTGCCGATTGCACCGTTATAGGGGCCATTTTGAGGCAAAACGGCCATGTTGGCGCACTGGCATGCAATTTGCTCTCTTGTGAGGCAGGTTGCCTTGGCGGAGTATCCGCGCCGGCATCACCCAAATTTCAAGGGCTAACTCCACTACCCAAGCCCGAAGCCACCCGGAGGACACCATGTCGAAGTCGGTTCAACTCATCAAAGATCATGACGTTAAATGGATTGATCTGCGCTTCACGGACACAAAAGGCACTCAGCACCACGTGACCATGCCGGCTCGCGATGCGCTGGAAGATGACTTCTTCGAAGTCGGCAAGATGTTCGACGGTTCCTCCATCGCCGGCTGGAAAGGCATCGAAGCCTCCGACATGATCCTGCTGCCAGACGACAGCACCGCCGTACTCGACCCATTCACCGAAGAGCCGACCCTGATCCTGGTGTGCGACATCATCGAACCTTCGACCATGCAAGGCTATGACCGCGACCCACGCGCCATCGCCCACCGTGCCGAGGAATACCTGAAGTCCACCGGTATCGGCGACACCGCATTCTTCGGCCCTGAGCCAGAGTTCTTCATCTTCGACTCGGTGAAGTTCAAGTCCGACATCTCCGGCTCCATGTTCAAGATTTTCTCCGAGCAAGGCTCGTGGATGTCCGACCAGGACGTGGAAGGCGGCAACAAAGGCCACCGTCCAGGCGTGAAAGGCGGTTACTTCCCAGTACCACCGTTCGACTTCGACCATGAAATCCGTACTTCCATGTGCAACGCACTGGAAGAAATGGGCCAGACCGTTGAAGTTCACCACCACGAAGTGGCGACTGCCGGCCAGAACGAAATCGGCGTGAAATTCAACACGCTGGTGAAGAAGGCTGACGAAGTTCAAACCCTGAAATACTGCGTGCACAACGTTGCCGATGCCTATGGCCGCACCGCTACCTTCATGCCTAAGCCGCTGTACGGCGATAACGGCTCGGGCATGCACGTTCACGTATCGATTTCCAAAGACGGCAAGAACACCTTCGCCGGCGAAGGCTATGCCGGCCTGTCCGACACCGCTCTGTACTTCATCGGCGGCATCATCAAGCACGGCAAGGCCCTGAACGGCTTCACCAACCCGTCGACCAACTCCTACAAGCGTCTGGTCCCAGGTTTTGAAGCGCCGGTGATGCTGGCCTACTCGGCACGCAACCGCTCCGCTTCGATCCGTATTCCTTACGTCAACAGCCCTAAAGGCCGTCGTATCGAAGCGCGCTTCCCAGACCCGGCTGCCAACCCTTACCTGGCCTTCGCCGCCCTGATGATGGCCGGCCTGGACGGTATCCAGAACAAGATCCACCCTGGCGACGCCGCCGACAAAAACTTGTACGACCTGCCGCCTGAAGAGGCCAAAGAGATCCCACAAGTATGCGGCAGCCTGAAAGAAGCCCTGGAAGAGCTGGACAAGGGCCGTGCGTTCCTGACCAAAGGCGGCGTTTTCAGCGACGACTTCATCGATGCTTACATCGCCCTGAAAAGCGAAGAAGAAATCAAAGTACGCACCTTCGTACACCCACTGGAATACGAGCTGTACTACAGCTGCTGATCCGGTAGCGCTGCTTGAGGTAGCGTGATGAGAAAGACCTCCTTCGGGAGGTCTTTTTTTTTGCCTGAGATTATTTACGTCCCCCTCCTGTAGGAGCGAGCTTGCTCGCGAAAAACGCAAAGACACCGCATTTTTTCAACATTGGCGCGTTATCGTTAGCGACCTTCGCGAGCAAGCTCGCTCCTACAGAGGATCGCCCTTGAAACATCGACTTGTATTTGCCCTGCTGTTCATCAGTGCCAGTGCGAGCGCAGCGCCGCCTACGCTGGAACCCCTGCTCAACAGCATCGCCGAACGCCTGGAGATTGCCGACCAGGTAGCACTGAGCAAATGGGACAGCCACAAACCCGTGGAGGACAAGAAGCGCGAGCAAGAGGTGATCGCCAGCGTCACTGCCCAGGCGCCGCGCTACAAGCTGGACCCGGCCGCTGCCGAGCAGTTCTTCGCCGCCCAGATCGAAGCCAACAAACTGGTGCAATACACCCATCTGTCCGATTGGCAGTTCCAGGGCAAAGCGCCCGACGACCCGCGCCCGGACCTGGTCCAGCAGATCCGCCCGCAACTGGACGATCTGCAAAAAAGGCTGCTGCAGCAGTTGGCCGACTTCACCCCCCTGCGCACAGACCCCAAATGCCCCCAATGGCTGGCCGAGGCCGTGCACGAACCGCTGAATGATCCGCTGCGCCAACTGGCGATGATCCGCGCCACCGCCGAGCTGTGCATCTACAAAGGCGAGTGACTGCAACCCCATTCAAACATGTGGGAGCTGGCTTGCCTGCGATAGCGTTGTTGAATGCACCACCGCTATCGCAGGCAAGCCAGCTCCCACACTGACTGCGATTCGCCTTAAATCTTCAGTTGCTGAACAACCTTCACAAAACCGCACTATATTGGTGCGATAGCCTGCACCCTTCTCAATTGCCCAGCCCATTTTGGTTCGAAACTTCCCGTTGAGGCTGGCAGAACGCCACAGTTTCGCGCCTGAAACCCTTATTTCAGGGCATTAGCGCTTCTTTTCGGAGCCTTGGTTTGGTTTTTGCATTTTCCTTGTATCAGCGTGTGCCTCAAGCCCACGCCTTGCTCCAAAAGAGGTCCCGATGACCATCAGCGATGCACTGCACCGTTTGTTACTCGACAACCTGACCACCGCGACCATCCTGCTCAATGCCGACCTGCGCCTTGAGTACATGAACCCGGCGGCGGAGATGCTCCTGGCCATCAGCGGCCAGCGCAGCCATGGGCAGTTCATCAGCGAATTGTTCACCGAGTCGGCCGAAGCCTTGAGTTCGTTGCGCCAGGCCGTGGAGCAGGCACACCCGTTCACCAAGCGCGAAGCGATGCTCACCGCGCTCACCGGGCAAACGTTGACCGTCGACTACGCCGTGACCCCGATCCTGAGCAATGGCGCGACCCTGCTGCTGCTCGAAGTCCACCCCCGCGACCGCCTGCTGCGCATCACCAAGGAGGAAGCACAGCTGTCCAAGCAGGAAACCAGCAAGATGCTGGTGCGCGGTCTCGCCCATGAGATCAAGAACCCGTTGGGCGGTATTCGCGGCGCGGCACAGTTGTTGTCCCGCGAGCTGCCGGACGAGCACCTCAAGGACTACACCAACGTCATCATCGAAGAAGCCGACCGCCTGCGTAACCTGGTGGACCGCATGCTGGGCTCCAACAAGCTGCCGTCCCTGGCAATGACCAACGTGCATGAGGTGCTGGAGCGCGTCTGCCAATTGGTCGAGGCCGAAAGCCAAGGCTGCATCACCTTGGTGCGCGACTACGACCCAAGTATTCCCGACGTGTTGATCGACCGCGAACAGATGATCCAGGCGGTGCTCAACATCGTGCGCAACGCCATGCAGGCCATCAGCAGCCAGAATGAGCTACGCCTGGGCCGCATCAGCCTGCGCACCCGCGCCCTGCGCCAGTTCACCATCGGCCATGTGCGCCACCGCCTGGTGACCAAGGTGGAGATCATCGACAACGGCCCCGGCATTCCTGCGGAGCTGCAGGAAACCATCTTCTTTCCCATGGTCAGCGGCCGCCCGGACGGTACCGGGCTGGGCCTGGCCATCACCCAGAACATCATCAGCCAGCACCAGGGCCTGATCGAATGTGAGAGCCACCCTGGCCACACCACGTTCTCGATCTTCCTGCCATTGGAACAAGGAGCCCCCACGACATGAGCCGTAGTGAAACTGTCTGGATCGTCGACGACGACCGTTCTATCCGCTGGGTCCTCGAGAAAGCCTTGCAACAAGAAGGCATGACCACCCAGAGCTTCGACAGCGCCGATGGGGTGATGAGCCGCCTGGCACGTCAGCAGCCGGACGTGATCATTTCCGATATCCGCATGCCTGGCGCCAGTGGCCTGGACTTGCTGGCGCGCATTCGCGAGCAGCACCCGCGCCTGCCGGTGATCATCATGACCGCCCACTCGGACCTGGACAGCGCTGTCGCGTCCTACCAGGGCGGCGCCTTTGAATACCTGCCCAAGCCATTCGATGTGGATGAGGCGGTGGCGCTGGTCAAGCGCGCCAACCAGCACGCCCAGGAACAACAGAACCAGGAAGCGCCGCCGACCCTGACCCGCACCCCGGAAATCATCGGGGAAGCGCCGGCGATGCAGGAAGTGTTTCGCGCCATCGGGCGCTTGAGCCATTCCAACATCACCGTGCTGATCAATGGCGAATCGGGGACCGGTAAAGAACTGGTGGCCCACGCCCTGCACCGCCACAGCCCACGGGCGGCTTCGCCGTTTATCGCGCTGAATATGGCGGCGATTCCCAAGGATTTGATGGAGTCCGAGCTGTTCGGCCATGAAAAAGGCGCGTTCACCGGGGCAGCCAACCTGCGTCGCGGACGCTTTGAACAGGCGGACGGCGGCACACTGTTCCTCGATGAGATCGGCGACATGCCGGCCGATACTCAGACTCGCTTGCTGCGGGTGCTGGCTGACGGCGAGTTCTACCGTGTGGGCGGGCATACGCCGGTGAAGGTGGATGTGCGCATCATCGCGGCCACCCACCAGAACCTGGAAACACTGGTGCATGCGGGTAAGTTCCGTGAGGACTTGTTCCACCGCCTCAACGTGATCCGCATCCACATCCCGCGCATGTCGGACCGCCGCGAAGATATCCCTACCCTCGCCCGCCATTTCCTCAGCCGCGCTGCCCTGGAGCTGGCCGTCGAGCCCAAGCTGCTCAAAAGCGAGACCGAGGAATACCTCAAGAATCTGCCGTGGCCCGGCAACGTGCGCCAGCTGGAGAACACCTGCCGCTGGATCACCGTAATGGCCTCCGGGCGCGAAGTGCACATCAGCGACCTGCCGCCGGAGCTGCTGAGCCTGCCTCAGGACTCGGCTCCCGTGACCAACTGGGAACAGGCGCTGCGCCAATGGGCCGACCAGGCCTTGGCACGCGGCCAGTCGAACCTGCTGGACAGCGCCGTGCCAGCGTTCGAGCGGATCATGATCGAGACCGCGCTCAAACACACCGCCGGCCGCCGCCGTGATGCCGCCGTGCTGCTGGGTTGGGGGCGCAATACCCTGACGCGCAAGATCAAGGAATTGGGGATGAAGGTGGATGGAGGGGATGATGATGAGGGTGATGAGGCCTGAACCCCAAGACCGCTGAAGGCCCCGTGTGGGAGCCGGGCTTGCCCGCGATGACGGTGTGTCAGTCACCCGGTATAGGGCTGACACGCCGTCATCGCAGGCAAGCCAGCTCCCACATTGGTTTTGTGCCTGCAGACTGTGCACCGCTTCAATGCACGATGAACCGGCATTGAGCACAGACCAAAAAACTCGCATATCGCTTTCGCTACAAATTTCTTGGCAGTAGAAACAAACAAAGCCCCGTATTCCGGGGCTTTGCGCTTTTTGGCATTTTTTTCCAGCAGCAATTGCAAGTTTTGGCACGCCCCCTGCAATAACCCCAGTACTACCCAGTTTCGGGGACCTTGGTACAGGCAGGCCGAGAATCCCCTCTTTAACACCGAAGCCTTAGGCTTCACCCCGTTTTGGGAGCCCTGGTACAGGCAGGCCGGGAACTCCCTCTTTTATTGCTCTTGGAGATGGATCTCCAGCCGCCAGCGGCCATCGACCTCTGCACCGCTCCACTCCCCACGCAATGGCCGAGCCGCCACCAGATTCAGCAGCAGGCCAGCGTCGGTCTTGCGGATGCGCCAATTCACGTCCTTGTCATTGACCTTGAGCTGCCCGCTGGCAGCCTTGCCCTGGGCGTCAAACAGCAACGCCACGGTGCCGTCGATATGCTCGCCGTGCAGCTTGGGTTCGTCGTTGAACCACACCACCAAACCATCCGCCGCAGGTTCTACCTGTTGCAGCTCAAGCGGCTCGGGGGTGGTCAAGCGACCGATCATCAAGCCAATCATCAAGCCGACAATCGCCAATGAGCCCAACACCCTCGGCAATAGCTTCGGTCTCGGGTCGTCTTCGGGGGTAGAATGCAGCGCATCTTTGCCTTCGGAGCCGTGCATGTTTCACGTCATCCTTTTTCAACCAGAAATTCCGCCGAATACCGGCAACGTTATCAGGCTGTGCGCCAACAGTGGCTGCCACCTGCATTTGATCGAGCCGTTGGGCTTTGACATGGACGACAAGCGCCTGCGCCGTGCCGGGCTGGACTACCACGAGTACGCCACCCTCAAGCGCCATGCCGACCTCGCCAGTTGCCTGGAGAGCCTGGGCCACCCTCGGCTGTTCGCGTTCACCACCAAGGGCTCGCGGCCGTTTCATGATGCCAGCTTTGCCGAGGGCGACGCGTTCCTGTTCGGCCCGGAGAGCCGAGGCCTGCCGGCCGAGGTGCTTGACGCATTGCCCGATGGCCATCGCCTGCGCTTGCCGATGCGTGAAGGCTGCCGCAGCCTGAACCTGTCGAACACCGTAGCCGTTGCCGTCTATGAAGGCTGGCGCCAACTGGGCTTTAAATAACACCGCATAACAAATGTGGGAGCGGGCTTGTGTGGGAGCCGGGCTTGCCCGCGATGCAGGCACCTCGGTGTGTCAGTCACACCGCAGTGATGCTATCGCAGGCAAGCCAGCTCCCACACAAGCCCGCTCCCACATTTTAGAACGGCATCGCTCAGCAAATTACTGAACGGTTGGCGCGCCTTCCTGTTGCATGCGCTGCAGCTCTTGGGCGTACAGGGCATCGAAGTTCACCGGGGCCAGCATCAGGGCCGGGAACGAACCACGGGTGACCAGGCTGTCCAAGGTCTCACGGGCATACGGGAACAGGATGTTCGGGCAGAACGCGCCCAGGGTGTGGCTCATGGACGCCTCGTCCAGGCCCTGGATCAGGAAGATACCGGCCTGTTGCACTTCAGCGATGAAAGCGACTTCTTCACCATTCTTGACGGTGACCGACAGGGTCAGCACGACTTCGTGGAAGTCACCTTCCAGGGATTTCTGACGGGTGTTCAGGTCCAGCGCAACGCTTGGGGTCCACTCCTGACGGAAGATGGCCGGGCTTTTTGGCGCTTCGAACGACAGGTCGCGCACGTAGATCCGCTGCAGCGAGAACTGTGGGCCTTGAGCTTCTGCTGCTTCGGTGTTCTGTTGATCAGTCATCGCAGATCCTTCTTTATCTTGGGTTCTTGAGGGTTTAGGCGTCAGGCGGACAGCAGCGCATCAAGTTTACCGGCGCGCTCCAGAGCGAACAGGTCGTCGCAACCACCGATATGCCGGGTGCCGATCCAGATCTGCGGGACCGACGTGCGGCCAGCCTTCTGGGCCATTTCGGCGCGCACCTGGGGCTTGCCATCGACCTTGATCTCTTCAAAGGCAACACCCTTTTTCTCAAGCAAGGCCTTGGCCCGCATGCAATAAGGGCAATAATCGCTGGAATACACGACAACCTGGCTCATATCACTTCACCAACGGCAGGTTATCGCCACGCCAGCTGCTGATACCACCCGACAGCTTGGCGGCGGTGAAGCCGGACTTGAGCATCTCACGGGCGTGGGTGCCGGAGTGCTGGCCCTGGGCATCGACCAGGATGATGGTCTTGGCCTTGTGCTTTTCCAGTTCGCCCAGACGCGCAATCAGCTTGTCCTGGGGAATGTTCAGGGCGCCAACGATATGGCCGGCGGCATAATCCTTGGCCGGGCGAATATCGACGACGACGGCCTCATCCTTGTTGACCAGCGCGGTCAGCTCCGACGTGCTCAGGCTGCGACCACCGCGGCTCAGTTCGTGAGCGATCAGCAGCGCCAGCAGGATGACGAAGGCGCCCACAAGCAGGTAGTGGGCAGTGGCAAATGCAATCAGGTGATCAACCATCAAGGAGGTTCCAGGGCGTTAAAATGGCGGTAAGTATACACAGCCGCCAGGGGGGGCCAACCCCCGTAAAGCGGTGACGTGGTTGGAACTTCGCTTTAAACTGCCACTCCCTTTTCAATTGTCTTCCTTTATTAGCGCCGCGAGAGGATCTATGACTACCACGCCTAAACCTTTGGTCCTGATAATTCTCGATGGCTTCGGACACAGTGAAAGCCACCACGACAACGCGGTGTACTCGGCCAACAAGCCGGTACTGGACCGCCTGACCGCCACCGTGCCCAACGGCCTGATCTCAGGTTCCGGCATGGACGTGGGCCTGCCGGACGGCCAGATGGGCAACTCGGAAGTCGGCCACATGAACCTCGGTGCCGGACGAGTGGTGTACCAGGACTTCACTCGTGTCACCAAGGCGATCCGCGATGGCGAGTTCTTCGAGAACCCGACCATCTGCGCCGCGGTCGATAAAGCCGTTGCCGCGGGCAAGGCCGTGCACTTCATGGGCCTGTTGTCGGACGGCGGCGTACACAGCCATCAGGATCACTTGGTCGCCATGGCCGAACTGGCGTTCAAGCGCGGCGCTGACAAAATCTATCTGCACGCCTTCCTCGACGGCCGCGACACGCCGCCTAAAAGCGCGCAATCCTCCATCGAACTGCTGGATACCACCTTCGCCGCTCTGGGCAAGGGCCGTATTGCCAGCCTGGTGGGCCGTTACTTCGCCATGGACCGCGACAACCGCTGGGACCGTGTCGCCCAGGCCTACAACCTGATCGTCGACGGCCAGGCCGAATTCAACGCGGCCACCGCCCAGGAAGGTCTGGAAGCGGCCTACGCCCGTGGTGAAAGCGATGAATTCGTCAAAGCCACCACCATCGGCGAGCCGGTGAAAGTCGAAGACGGCGACGCCGTGGTGTTCATGAACTTCCGCGCCGACCGCGCCCGTGAACTGAGCCATGTGTTCGTCGATGAAGGCTTCAAGGACTTCGAACGCGCGCGCCAGCCGAAGGTCGAGTTCGTCATGCTCACCCAATACGCCGCCAACATCCCGGCCCCGTCGGCATTCGCCCCGGGCAGCCTGGAGAACGTGCTGGGCGACTACCTGGCCAAGAACGGCAAGACCCAACTGCGCATCGCCGAAACCGAGAAATACGCCCACGTGACGTTCTTCTTCTCCGGTGGCCGCGAAGAGCCGTTCCCCGGCGAAGAGCGCATCCTGATCCCGTCGCCAAAAGTCGCTACCTACGACTTGCAGCCGGAAATGAGCGCACCGGAAGTCACCGACAAGATCGTCGACGCCATTGATCACCAGCGTTATGACGTGATCGTCGTCAACTACGCCAACGGCGACATGGTTGGCCACAGCGGCAACCTGGAAGCGGCGGTCAAGGCCGTGGAATGCCTGGATAAATGTGTTGGCCGCATCGTCGACGCGCTGGAAAAAGTCGGCGGCGAAGCGCTGATCACCGCCGACCACGGCAACTGCGAACAGATGTCCGACGAATCCACCGGCCAGGCGCACACCGCGCACACCACCGAACCGGTACCGTTCATCTATGTCGGCAAACGTGACCTGAAAGTGCGTGAAGGTGGCGTGCTGGCGGATGTGGCGCCGACCATGCTCAAGCTGATGGGGCTGGAGCAGCCGAAGGAGATGACCGGGACCTCGATCCTGGTCTGATCCAAAGTACGCCACAAAACAGTGTGGGAGCGGGCTTGCCCGCGATAGCGGCTAATCAGTCGACATCTATGTCGCTGACCCACCGCAATCGCGGGCAAGCCCGCTCCCACATTGGTTTGCGGCGCTTTGAGAGATATCTTTTTGCCATACCAGCACCACTCGGCACCTATCTTGCCCACCAGCCCCAATTGGGCGTTTTTTTTGCAGCGCTTGGCGGGCATACTAGGCCGTCCTTTTCCCCTGGTGTCGCCCGCCTCTATGCTTCGCGCCTTGATAACCCTTGCTCTTGTCTGCCTGCTCCAACCGGCGTTTGCCGATGAGCGCGCACAAACCCAACAACAGTTGGACGCTACGCGTCAGGACATTACCGAGCTGAAAAAGCTGCTCGGCAAGCTCCAGGAAGAAAAATCCGGGGTGCAGAAAGACCTGCGCGGCACGGAAACCGAAATGGGCAAGCTGGAGAAGCAGGTCCAGGAGCTACAAAAAGAACTAAAGAAGAGCGAGTCGGAACTGGAGCGACTCGACGCTGAGAAAAAAAAACTCCAGAGCGCACGCGTTGAACAGCAACGCCTGATCGCGATCCAGGCCCGTGCCGCGTACCAGAGCGGCCGCCAGGAGTACCTCAAGCTGCTGCTCAACCAGCAGAACCCGGAAAAATTCGCCCGTACCCTCACCTATTACGACTACCTGAGCCAGGCGCGCCTGGCGCAATTGAAGGGGTTTAACGAAACCCTGCGCCAATTGGCCAATGTCGAACAGGAAATCGCCGACCAGCAATCGCAGCTGCTCGACCAGAAAACTGCCCTCGACACCCAGCGCGACCAGCTCGATAAAGTACGCAAGGAACGCCAGCAGGCCCTGGCCAAGCTCAACAGCGACGTAAAAGCCCGCGACGCCAAGTTGCAGGCCCGCGAGCAAGACCAGGCCGACCTGGCCAAAGTCCTCAAGACCATTGAAGAAACCCTGGCCCGCCAGGCACGCGAGGCCGAAGAAGCGCGGCAAAAAGCGCTGATCGCCCAGCAGGAAGCCGAAAAAAAGCGTCAGCGTGAGGCCGAACTGGCTGCCACCACCGACGCTCCGGCCCCGCGCAAACCGGCGCGTGCAGCGCCTGGCCCGTTGGTTTCCAGCAGCGGCGAGTCGTTCGGCGGCCCTTTTGCTTCAGCACGAGGCAAACTTCCATGGCCGGTTGATGGTCGATTACTGGCACGCTTTGGGGAAACCCGTGGCGATGACACCCGCGCCAAGTGGGATGGCGTGATGATCAGCGCCTCTGCCGGCAGCCAGGTCCACGCGGTGCACGGTGGGCGCGTGGTGTTCGCCGATTGGTTGCGGGGCGCCGGCTTGCTGGTGATTCTTGACCACGGTAATGGCTATTTGAGCCTTTACGGCCACAATCAGACACTACTCAAGTCGGCAGGTGATGTTGTAAAAGCCGGTGAATCCATCTCCACTGTCGGTAACAGTGGCGGCCAGGACACCCCGGCGCTGTACTTCGCTATTCGTCAGCAGGGCCGCCCGAGCGACCCTGCACAATGGTGCCGGTCCCAAGGATAGGGTCGCATCTACATTAGGAGTTCGTTCGACATGCTGCATTTGTCCCGCCTCACTTCGCTGGCCCTGACGATCGCCCTGGTGATCGGCGCGCCTCTGGCTTTTGCCGACCAGGCCGCACCGGCTGCACCTGCCATGGCTGCGACGACCAAGGCGCCATTGCCGCTGGACGAGCTGCGCACCTTTGCCGAGGTCATGGACCGGATCAAGGCAGCGTATGTCGAACCCGTAGACGACAAGGCCCTGCTGGAAAATGCCATCAAGGGCATGCTCAGCAACCTCGACCCGCACTCCGCTTACCTGGGCCCGGAAGATTTCGCCGAGCTGCAGGAAAGCACCAGCGGTGAGTTCGGCGGCCTGGGCATCGAAGTGGGCTCCGAAGACGGCCAGATAAAAGTGGTCTCGCCTATCGACGACACCCCGGCGTCCAAGGCCGGCATCCAGGCCGGCGACCTGATCGTGAAGATCAACGGCCAGCCGACCCGTGGCCAGACCATGACCGAAGCCGTCGACAAGATGCGCGGCAAGCTCGGCCAGAAGATCACCCTGACCCTGGTACGCGACGGCGGCAACCCGTTTGACGTGACCCTGGCCCGTGCGACCATCACGGTCAAGAGCGTGAAAAGCCAGCTGCTGGAGTCGGGCTACGGCTATATCCGTATCACCCAGTTCCAGGTCAAGACCGGCGACGAAGTGGCCAAGGCCCTGGCCAAGCTGCGCAAGGACAACGGCAAGAAGCTCAACGGCATCGTGCTTGACCTGCGCAACAACCCAGGCGGCGTGTTGCAGTCGGCGGTCGAGGTGGTCGACCACTTCGTCACCAAGGGCCTGATCGTCTACACCAAGGGCCGTATCGCCAACTCCGAGTTGCGCTTCTCGGCCACCGGCAACGACCTCAGCGAGAACGTGCCACTGGCGGTATTGATCAACGGCGGCAGCGCCTCGGCCTCGGAAATCGTCGCCGGCGCCCTGCAAGACCTCAAGCGCGGTGTGCTGATGGGCACCACCAGCTTCGGCAAAGGCTCGGTGCAGACCGTATTGCCGCTGAACAACGACCGTGCACTGAAGATCACCACGGCGCTGTATTACACGCCGAACGGCCGCTCGATCCAGGCCCAGGGCATTGTGCCGGACATCGAAGTACGCCGCGCCAAGATCACCAACGAGATCGATGGCGAATACTACAAAGAGGCCGACCTGCAAGGCCACCTGGGCAATGGCAACGGCGGTGCCGACCAGCCAACCGGCAGCCGCGCCAAGGCCAAGCCGATGCCGCAGGACGATGACTACCAACTGGCCCAGGCGCTCAGCCTGCTCAAGGGCTTGAGCATCACCCGCAGCCGTTGATCATGCGTCTTGCCCTGATCTTCGCTGTGCTGTGCAGCCTGGCGGGGGTCGCTCAAGCGGCCACTGCCAGCGAACCGCACAAAGCCTACCTGACGCTTATCATCGACGACCTGGGGCAAAACCTGCCTCGGGATCGTCGCGTGCTTGCGCTACCCGGCCCGGTGACCGCCGCCATCATGCCGGACACGCCCCACGCCGCCGAATTTGCCCGTGAGGCCCACAAGGCTGGCAAGATCGTGATCCTGCACATGCCCATGGACCCGGCCACCGGCCCATTCGCCTGGCACCCGGAGCTGTCCATCGAAGAACTGGGCAAGCGCCTGGACGCGGCATTTGAAGCCGTGCCCTGCACCGCCGGCATCAACAACCACATGGGCAGCCGCATGACCGCACAACCGGCAGCGATGGCCTGGCTGATGGGTGAGTTGCAACGGCGTCACAAGTTCTTCGTCGACAGCCGCACCAGTGCGCAAACCGTCGCCGCCGCCGAGGCGCAGAAGATCGGTTTGGCCCATGTGTCGCGGGATGTATTTCTCGATGACGAACGCACCGAGGCGGCGATTACCACGCAACTGCAGACCGCGATCAAACTGGCGCACAAGCAGGGTTCGGCAGTCATGATCGGGCATCCTTACCCACAGACGCTGGCGGTGCTGGAGCGCGAGTTGCCCAAGCTCAAGGCGCAGGGCGTGGAGTGGATCGATATCAAGTTGATGATCAGCGTGCGCAGTAATCGGGCGATGGCCGGGCATGGCAAGAACGGCATCTATCGCTGACAGTCACTGTGGCGAGGGAGCTTGCTCCCGCTGGAGTGCGAAGCGCTCCCACGATTTTAGGGCCGCTACGCAGCCCAGCGGGAGCAAGCTCCCTCGCCACAACAGCTCACTTACAGATATTGCGCCATGATTTCGTCTATACGGCCGCTGTTGCGTAACTCATCCAGCGCGGCCTGGAGCCTGGCCACCAGCTCATCCGGCACGTCCTTGTTCAACGCCAGGTAAAGCTGCGCGCTGTTGAAGCGCAATACCGTCTTGAGCCCGTTCACCCCCACCTGCCGCGCCAGGTAACGCCCAGCAGGGTCGCCTGTGGCCCAGAGGTCGATCTGGCCTTCCATAAGCTTTTGCGCATTATCCTGGTCACGCAGGGCGACTATCGGCTTGAGCCCCTGCTTGTCCAGGCTTTCGGCAATGGCATCGCCTTTGTAGGCGCCAATCTTGTAGCGGCGCGCTTGCTCCAGATTTTCCAACTCAATCTTGCTGTCTGCCTTGGCCAGCAACACCCAATCGTCCGGGCCGATAGGGCCGACCCATTTGAACAAGACTTCACGATCTGGCAACCGCGCCATCACAAACACGCCGTAACCTGGCTGTTCCAGGGCGAGCTTGTAGATTCGCTCCCAAGGAAAACGCAGAGTGAGGTTGTAGGAAATGCCAGCGCGCGTGAAGGTTTCGCGCACGATGTCCACGGCAATGCCTTCGATGTTCTCGTCCTTGGCGAAGTTCTTGCCGTTTTTCGCCATGTTGTAGGGCGGGAAATTTTCCGTCAGCAACACCAGGGAGGCGTCAGACGGTTGTTCGGCGTGTGCCGTAGCCACCATGAACATGGAGGAACTGGCGAGGGCGAGCAGCAGGTGTTTGAACATGAAGGCTACCGGAATCCATGGCAAGCGCAGAGAGTGCCGCGAGCCTGCCATGGTGTCCAGCAGCGTTTAGCGCACGACGATACCGCGCGCTGCCATGTAGGCCTTGGCCTCGGGCACGGTGTATTCGCCAAAGTGGAAAATACTCGCCGCCAGCACCGCGCTGGCGTGGCCTTCAAGCACGCCATCGGCCAGGTGTTGCAGGTTGCCGACGCCGCCCGACGCGATCACCGGGATGCCCAGTGCATCGCTGATGGCGCGGGTGACGCCCAGGTCGAAACCGTTTTTCATGCCGTCCTGGTCCATGCTGGTCAGCAGGATCTCACCGGCGCCCAGGCCTTCCATCTTCATCGCCCACTCCACCGCGTCCAGCCCGGTAGGCTTGCGCCCGCCGTGGGTGAAGATCTCCCAGCGCGGGGTTTCGCCCGGGCCGGAGACCTTCTTGGCGTCGATAGCCACCACGATGCATTGCGAACCGAAGTGCTGCGCGGCTTCGCCGACAAACTCGGGGTTGAACACCGCGGCGGTGTTGATCGAGACCTTGTCCGCACCGGCATTGAGCAGGTTGCGGATGTCTTGCACTGTGCGCACGCCGCCGCCCACGGTCAGCGGGATAAACACCTGGCTGGCCATGCGCTCGACGGTATGCAGCGTGGTATCGCGGCCATCGACGCTGGCGGTGATGTCGAGAAAGGTAATCTCGTCGGCACCTTGCTCATCGTAGCGACGGGCAATTTCCACCGGGTCGCCGGCGTCACGGATGTTCTCGAACTTGACGCCCTTGACCACGCGACCGTTGTCGACGTCCAGGCAAGGGATGATGCGTTTGGCCAGCGCCATGGTCAGTCCTCAGCCGTTGTAGGCGTCGCAGTAAGCCTGGGCTTCGGCGACGTCCAGAGTGCCTTCATAGATCGCACGGCCGGTGATGGCGCCGATGATCCCAGGCGCCTTGGCGTCCAGCAGCGACTTGATGTCGCCCAGGTTGTGGATGCCGCCGGAAGCGATCACCGGAATCTTGGTGGCCGCTGCCAGGGCTGCGGTGAAGGGTACGTTGCAGCCCTGCATCATGCCGTCTTTGGCGATGTCGGTATAAACGATGGCGGACACGCCGTCGGCTTCGAACTGCTTGGCCAGGTCGATCACTTGCACGGTGCTGATTTCAGCCCAGCCGTCGGTGGCGACGAAGCCGTCCTTGGCATCCAGGCCGACGATCACCTTGCCCGGGAAAGCGCGGCAGGCTTCGGCGACGAAGGCTGGGTCTTTCACGGCCTTGGTGCCGATGATCACGTAGCTCACGCCCGCTTTCACGTAGTGCTCGATGGTCTCCAGGGAGCGGATACCGCCGCCGATCTGGATCGGCAGGGTCGGGTAGCGCTTGGCGATGGCGGTGACCACCTCGCCATTGACCGGCTGGCCTTCGAAGGCGCCGTTCAGGTCCACCAGATGCAGACGACGGCAGCCCCCTTCTACCCATTTGGCAGCCATGCTCACCGGGTCATCGGAGAACACGGTGGAATCTTCCATGCGGCCTTGGCGCAGGCGGACACAAGCGCCGTCCTTGAGATCGATAGCGGGGATAATCAGCATCTGGCAAACCTTATTCGATATTCAGCAATGCTTGGGAAATCAGGGTTTCTCAAGCGACCACAAGTCGCTTTCGATGCTTTCGAACCTTTCTTTAAGGAGCGTCTGCGTGTCGAAAATCGCCCTGTTGTAATAATGCGGCGCCACTTCGGTGGTGAACAGCTCAAGAATTTCGGCGACCTCGAACGAGCCCAGCTTGAGCTCGAAGCGGTCTTCCATGAACTGCTTGATCTTGTCGGTAGCCTCACGCTCCTGCTCGGGCGCGAGGTTCAAGATCGGCGGCTTCGGCTTCCTGGCCATTTACCAGCGACCATCCCACGCGGCGAAGTTCTGCAGCAATTGCAGGCCATGGGTATGGCTTTTCTCCGGGTGAAACTGCACGGCAAAGCGCGAACCATCGGCCAGTGCGGCGGCAAAATCGACGCCGTAATGCCCGCCACCCACCACCTGGCGCGGGTTACCGGCGGCGATGTAGTAGCTGTGCACGAAGTAGAAACGCGCCATGTCCGGGATGTCATGCCACAGCGGATGGTCGACGGTGCGGCGCACTTCGTTCCAGCCCATGTGCGGGACTTTGAGGTGCTCGCCATCTTCATGCAGGTCTTTGCCGAAGAACTTCACCTGCCCTGGAAACAGGCCAATGCAGTCGACACCGCCGTTCTCTTCACTGCTGTCGAGCAAGGCTTGCATGCCCACGCAGATACCGAGGAAGGGGCGGTCCTGGCTGACTTCGCGCACCAGGCTATCAAAGCCCAGGCGACGGATCTCGGCCATGCAATCGCGAATCGCGCCGACGCCGGGGAACACCACACGGTCGGCTTCGCGAATCACGTTGGCATCGCTGGTGATCAGCACCTTGCCAGCGCCTACATGCTCAAGGGCCTTGGCCACCGAGTGCAGGTTACCCATGCCGTAATCGATAACCGCGACCGTCTGCATTACAGGACGCCCTTGGTCGACGGCATTTGCCCGCCCATGCGCTCATCGACTTCCACGGCCATGCGCAGTGCGCGGCCGAAAGCCTTGAACACGGTTTCGATCTGGTGGTGAGTGTTGGTGCCGCGCAGGTTGTCGATGTGCAGGCTGACCAGTGCGTGGTTGACAAAGCCCTGGAAGAATTCCTGGAACAGGTCGACGTCAAAGCCACGGCCCACGTTAGCGCGGGTGTACGGCACGTGCATCTGCAAACCCGGGCGACCGGAGAAGTCGATGACCACACGGGACAGCGCTTCATCCAACGGGACATAGGCATGGCCGTAGCGACGGATGCCTTTTTTGTCGCCGATAGCCTTGGCAAACGCCTGGCCGAGAGTGATGCCCACGTCTTCCACCATGTGGTGGTCGTCGATATGCAGGTCGCCTTTGCCGACGATATCCAGGTCGATCAGCCCGTGACGGGCGATCTGGTCCAGCATGTGCTCAAGAAAAGGTACACCGATATCAAATCGGGCCTTTCCGGTGCCATCCAGGTTGATCGAGGCTTTGATCTGGGTTTCCAGAGTGTCGCGCTCGACAGATGCCTTACGTTCGGCCATCACCAGCTCCGCAAAATCATTGGGCGAAAAAGGCAGCCATTATAGGGGCGCAGGCGCTAAACAGAAACAACGAAGGGGATAAGACTGACGAGTTGGAGCGAGGAATGTCGGGGATAGACATGTGCATACATGTGAGCATGGGCTTATGTGGGAGCTCCCACACAAGCCCGGCCCCACAGGAGCCGGGCCCACCCTTATTGCGGTGTCAGTGGAACAGTACCGCCGTCTTCTGCAGGGTCACCCACACACCCCACGCCAACGGAATACCCACTACCAGCCACGCAGCAATCGCCAGCGGCTTGCTGGCGGCGGAGGCCTTCCATTCCAGCACAGTGCTCGCATCAGCACCTTTGTCATGGCCCAGCGCCTGTTCGGCGGCAAGTTCTGCGTCGGTCATGAAGTACTTGTCGGCCACCGGGCGCACCAGCAGGTTGCAGATGAAGCCCAGCACCAGCAGGCCGGCGAGGATGTACAAGGTGATGTCGTAGGCCGCGGCGCGTTCAACGCCGATGCTCAACTGGTATTCACGCAGGTAGTTCACCAGCACCGGGCCCAATACGCCCGCAGCGGCCCAGGCGGTCAACAGGCGACCGTGGATCGCGCCAACCATCTGAGTGCCGAACAAGTCCGCCAGGTAGGCCGGAACCGTGGCAAAACCACCGCCGTACATCGACAGAATGATGCAGAACGCGGCCACGAACAGCGCCACGTTACCCAGGTGCCCCAGGTTCGGGATCAGCGCGTACAGGGCAAAGCCCAGGGCGAAGAACACAAAATAGGTGTTTTTACGCCCCAGGTAGTCGGAGAACGACGCCCAGAAGAACCGGCCACCGATGTTGAACAGGCTCAACAGGCCGGTAAAACCAGCGGCAATGGCTGCAATGGAGGCCAACTGGCCCGCATCCAATTGACCAAATGGCACATCAACACCCAGCAACTTGCCGCCGAACACTTCCTGCAGCAGTGGCGAAGCCATGCCCAGGATGCCGATACCGGCCGACACGTTCAGGCACAGCACCAGCCATACCAGGCGGAACTGCGGGGTTTTCCACGCGACATTCACATGCACATGGCGGTGAGTGATCATCGCATTGCTGGCTTTTTTCGCCGGAGCAGTCCAACCCTCAGGCTTCCAGCCGGTTGGCGGCACGCGATACAGCAGTGCGCCACCGATCATGAACACGAAGTAAATCGCCGCCATGACCACAAAGCTCTGCCATACACCGACGCTGGTCGGTGAAGAGAAATGGCCCATCAGCGCCGCGGCCAAAGGTGCACCCACCATCGCGCCGCCGCCAAAGCCCATGATCGCCATGCCGGTCGCCATGCCGCGTTTGTCCGGGAACCACTTGATCAAGGTCGAAACGGGCGAGATATAGCCCAGGCCCAGGCCAATACCGCCAATGACCCCGGAGCCGATCCACATCAGCCAGATCTGGTGGGTATAGATACCCAAGGCGGAGATCAGCAGGCCACCACACCAGCACAGCGCCGAGACAACACCAGCCTTACGCGGCCCGGCGTGTTCCAGCCAGCCGCCCCAGATTGCTGCGGAGCAGCCCAGGAAGATGAAGAACAGGGTATAGATCCAGCCCAGCATGGAGATGGGCCAGTCGCATTGGGACGAAAAGACTTGGGCGATAAAGCTCATGTCCGGCGCGCAGGCCACAGGTGCGGTGATGCCCAGCGCCTTGGACAAGGGCAGCCAGAACACCGAGAAGCCGTAGGCCATGCCGATGCACAAGTGGATGGCCAGTGCGGCCGGTGGAACCAGCCAGCGGTTGAAGCCCGGCTTGGCGATGATGCGCTCCTTGGACAGGAACGCAGGCTGTGCGGCGGCATTGCCGGCCACAGTGCTAGTGCTCATTGGTGTTTCCCCCAGTTATTGGTATGCGTCCGTCAGGCGCTCTCTCCCTCGGCCTTGCACGCAAAGCGTGGCCGTTTTGTTGAGTGAAGCTCCCTTTTAGGCGCGACGTTAAGTCGCAGAAGGCGGACGAACGTGCAGAGATTAGCACCAGTGGATGACGGAAAAATCAAACTGCCACTACCTTTTTTCGATTATCTGTATTTTCTTGACGTCAAAATCCCATTTCCGCACCGGTGGATACAATGTAACGATCCGTGAACTGACGCCGGCCTTCGGGCGTTATACTCTGCGGCTAAATTTTGAAATCGACATACAAGGACTCGCCCATGAAAGCGTTCGGCAAAATCCTGGGTCTGGTACTTCTCGGGCTGTTGCTGATCATTGTGGCGCTCGGCTTTGCCCTGACCCACCTTTTCGATCCCAACGACTACAAAGAAGAAATTCGCCAGATAGCCCGCGACAAGGCCCACATCGAGCTGACGCTCAATGGCGATATCGGCTGGAGCCTGTTCCCCTGGCTGGGCCTGGAGCTTCATGAAGCCAGCGTCGCAACCCTGACCGCACCGACTCAACCGTTTGCCGACTTGCAGATGCTCGGCCTCTCGGTGCGCGTACTGCCACTGCTGCGCCGCGAAGTACAAATGAGCGATGTGCGTGTCGAGGGCTTGAACCTGCGCCTGAACCGCGATAAGCAAGGCCACGGCAACTGGGAAGACATCGGCAAGAACCTGCCCGACGAAACCGCCGGTGCCCCCGCTCCCGCGCCGGTCGAACCGGTGGCTGAAACCAAGCCGGAAAAACCGCCGCAGCCGATCCGCCTGGACATCGACAGCCTGACCATCAACAACGCCCGCGTCGAATACACCGATGAACAGACCGGCAAGCAATTGAGTGCCGAAAGTATCCAGTTGAGTGCCGGTGCCATCCACGAAGGCGCCAGCATCCCGCTGAAACTCACGGCGTTCCTGGGTAGCAACCAGCCGCTGATGCGGGTCAAGACTGAGCTGAACGGCAACTTGCGCATCCAGCGCGCGCTCAAGCGTTATCAGTTCGAAGACATGCGCTTGAGTGGCGAAGCCACCGGTGAGCCGTTGCAAGGCAAGACCGTGAGCTTCTCCACCCAGGGCCAACTGCTGGTGGACTTGGCGGCCAACGTCGCCGAATGGACCAACCTGAAACTGGCGGCCAACCAACTGCGCGCCCTGGGGGAACTGAAGGCCAATGACCTGGACAAAACCCCGCAGATCAGCGGCGCCCTGTCGGTTGCCCAGTTTGACCTGGCCAAGTTTCTTGAGAGCGTCGGCCACCCACTGCCTGCCATGGCCCCAGGCAGCCTGAGCAAGGTCGAACTGGTGAGCCGCCTCAAGGGCACGCCCACCAGCGTCGCCCTGGAAGACTTGAACCTGAAGCTCGATGCCAGCACCTTCACCGGCCGCGTCGCCGTGGATGACTTCGCCAAGCAGTCACTGCGTGTGCAGCTCAAGGGCGATACCTTCAATGCCGACAATTACCTGCCGGCCAAATCCGAAGCCGCCAAAGGCGCAACCGCCGCACGCCAGGCCGAAGTACAGAGCAGCGAAGCCGGCGCCATGGCGGCAGGCGGCAGTACACCATTGCCGGAGGCGCCAACCAAAGGTGCCTGGAGCAACGACAAACTGCTGCCGCTGACGCGCCTGCGCAGCCTGGACGTGAATGCAGACCTGGCCTTTGGCGAACTGACCCTGAGCCAGTTGCCCATTCAGAACGCGGTGCTCAAAGCCTCCGGCATTGACGGGCAACTCAAGCTCGACACCCTTAGCGGCGGTCTCTACAACGGCACGTTCCAGGCCAACGGCACACTCGACGTACGCCAGGACACGCCAGTGCTGGCCCTGCAAAGCCACATCAAGCAGGTGCCCGTTGAGCGCATCCTGCAGGCCCAAGGGAAAAACCCGCCGGTCAAAGGCCAGCTCACCCTCGACAGTAACCTCACCGGCCGCGGCAACAGCCAGAAGGCCTTGATCGACAGCCTCAACGGCACCACCAGCATCGTGATCAACAACGGTGTGCTGCTCAATGCCAACATCGAGCAGCAACTGTGTACCGGCATCGCCCTGCTCAACCGCAAGACCCTGAGCGCCACACCAGGCGGCAAGGACACGCCCTTCCAGGAACTGCGCGGCAACCTCACGTTCCGTAACGGCGTGGCCAGCAACCCCGACCTGAAAGTACGCATTCCTGGCCTGACGCTCAACGGCAACGGTGATGTGGATTTACGCGTGCTGGGCATGGACTACCGCGTCGGCATCATCGTCGAAGGCGACAAGCGCGACGTGCCGGACCCGGCCTGCCAGGTCGGCGCCAACTTCCAGGGCATTGAGGTGCCACTGCGCTGCCGAGGCCCGCTTGAGCTTGGCGCCAAGGCCTGCCGCCTGGACAAGGACGGCCTGGGCCAGGTCGCCCTCAAGGCTGCCGGCAACCGCCTCAACGAGAAGCTGGAAGAGAAACTCGACAAGGTTAACCCCAAGCTCAAAGACGCATTGAAAGGCTTGTTCAACCGATGAGAACCGAGCAGTTTTCACAAGCGGTGCTGGACTGGTACGACCGCCATGGCCGCCACGACCTGCCTTGGCAACAGGGCATCACCCCTTACCGGGTGTGGGTGTCGGAGATCATGCTGCAACAGACACAGGTCAGCACCGTGCTCAACTACTTCGACCGCTTCATGGCCTCCCTGCCAACCGTCGAAGCCCTGGCCGCTGCGCCGGAAGATGAAGTGCTGCACCTGTGGACGGGCCTGGGCTACTACACCCGGGCGCGCAACCTGCAGAAGACCGCCAGGATCGTGGTGGCCGAACACGGCGGCGAATTCCCCCGCGACGTGGAAAAGCTCACCGAGCTGCCGGGCATCGGCCTGTCCACCGCTGGCGCGATTGCCAGCCTGAGCATGGGCCTGCGCGCGCCGATCCTCGACGGCAACGTCAAACGCGTGCTGGCGCGCTTTACCGCGCAAGAGGGTTACCCGGGCGAGCCCAAGGTCGCCAAACAGCTGTGGGCCACCGCAGAGCGCTTCACACCCTTTGAGCGCGTCAACGCCTACACCCAGGCCATGATGGACATGGGCGCCACCCTGTGCACCCGCAGCAAACCCAGTTGCCTGCTGTGCCCGCTGGAAAAAGGCTGCGAAGCTCACATGCTGGGCCTGGAAACACGCTACCCGATCCCGAAGCCGCGCAAGACCATCCCGCAAAAGCGCACGCTGATGCCCATGCTGGCCAACGCCGAGGGCGCGATCCTGCTTTACCGTCGCCCGTCTACGGGCTTGTGGGGCGGCTTGTGGAGCTTGCCGGAGCTGGACGACCTGCAAGACCTGGATCACCTCGCCAACCAGCACGCGCTGGCGCTGGGCAAGCATCAGGAACTGCCCGGGCTGGTCCACACCTTCAGCCACTTCCAGCTGGCCATCGAACCCTGGCTGGTCCAGGTCGAGGAAACCGCCCATCACGTGGCCGAGGCCGACTGGCTCTGGTATAACCTCGCCACCCCGCCGCGCCTGGGCCTTGCCGCCCCGGTGAAAAAACTGCTGAAGCGCGCGGCCGACGTATTGAACGCAGGAGTTTCGTCATGACCCGCACCATCATGTGCCGCAAGTACAAAGAAGAACTGCCAGCCCTGGAGCGCCCTCCGTACCCAGGTGCCAAGGGCCAGGACATCTACGAGCACGTCTCCGCCAAAGCCTGGGGCGACTGGTTGAAACACCAGACCCTGCTGATCAACGAAAAACGCCTGAACATGATGAACGCCGAAGACCGTAAATACCTGGCCGGCGAAATGGACAAGTTCTTTTCCGGCGAGGAATACGCCAAGGCCGACGGCTACGTGCCGCCTGCTCAATAATTGATCAAAAACCAGGGTCTGCACGTAAGCGACGGTAATAATTAAATATTTTTTGAAAACTTGCTTGACGACCCCCTGAAAAACCCGTTTAATGCGCCCCGTTGCCCAGATAGCTCAGTCGGTAGAGCAGGGGATTGAAAATCCCCGTGTCGGCGGTTCGATTCCGTCTCTGGGCACCAAAATACCGAGAAACCCCAAGGAACAATGCGTTCCTTGGGGTTTTTTATTGCCTGCGATTTAATGCGACTCACGCATTTACGGACACGATGTCGCAGCAGGACGATTGAGGGTTATTTTTGGCTGGACTCAATCGTTCAGCCTTTACCCAAATCTCAGTTGTAAGGTTTTTTCATGACCCGCTTCTTGCTTTGCACCCTGTTACTACTGACCGCCCTGCTCAGTGGGTGTGCCACGCAGCTGGACGTAGCGATCAACGCGACGCCTGATCCCGACTATCACTTCGACCGGCAGGCAACCGTGCTGGTGACCTCCACTGGCGGAAGTGATGAAAACTCACTCAATGCTCGCTACTACCTGCGTGACATGGTCCGCGCCATGCAGGACCAGGGCTTTCGCAATGTCTTCACCGACACCACCCTGCCCAAGAACCACGCGCCGATCAAAATGACCGTCACCCTGGACGTCGACAGCAAGCAGGTGACGTATCGCTATACCGCCACCGAATACGGGCAGGTGGCAAAAAGCACCACCACTCAATGCAAGAAGAACAAGAAAAAGACCGACCAACTGACCTGCACCAGCACTCCAAACACCTCCTACGGCCCGGTAGGGACCTCGGAGCGCACCGGCTACACCACGCTCACCACCTTCCGGGTCACCGCTCGTGATGAAGTGAGCAGGCGCGCTGTCTACCTGCTAAGGGCGTCGTCCTATAACGACGACTGCCAAGCCGCCAAGGTCGAAGCCTTCCTGGTACAGCAGGGTTTGCAGAATCTGAATTTCCAGGACCGCGTGCAGCGCAATTACACGGTCACGATGCCTGAAAGCTTCCGCTGCAAATAATCATCTGCTCGACAGGCCCTTGGCTCAAGGGCCTCCTTACTTGAGCAAGAACACCATCAACGGGTTGTCATTCAAGCGCCCTTGATAGCTCGGCGCCAAGTTCTCCACCGGCGACCCCTTCAACAGCGCGGTCTCCTTGCGCGACACGATCACCCAGGAGGGCCGGGGCAGCGCCGCCAACTTCTCAAGCTCGTGACGCCCGACAAACAGCGGCTGTTCATCGTGATCCAGGTTCATCATGTAGCGCACCGCCCAGGTATCCCGGGCCAGATCGACAAACACCAAGGGACCTGGCTGCGCCTGGCGCAACGCCTCCACCTGGCTGACAAACCGCCGGGTGTCGAATTGCAGGTCCTTGGCCGGCTCTATCACTGTCACAAGCAACAGCCATTGCGCCACCAGCGCGATCAGACTGAGCCACACCAACCGCCATGCTCGCCGCCAGGCAATCAACGCTGCGGCTTGCAGCACCACCAGCACGCCGATCATCAACGGCAAGGAAATCTCCGGCCAGTAGCCCTGTTTCTGCCAGGCGTGTCGACACACAAACAACACAACCACGCACAACGCCGGCAGCGCCGCGACCAGCCATTCATAGCAACGGCGCACACCCACCAGCCAGCCTTGCGCGTGAAGCAGCCCATAGGCAGCGACAGCCGCAAACATCGGCACCATCGGCAGAATGTAATAAGCGCGCTTGAAATGCGGTACCGACAGGCCGAGCAGAATCATCAAGCCGCAGCCCCCGAACCGCACCAGCAATTGCAGGTGCTCATTGGCCCAACGCTCGGGCCAGCGATGGCGCAACGCAAACAGGGTCGCAAACGCCAGCGGCACCACCGGGAAGTAGCGGTACAAGCTCAGTTGGAAATAAAAGTAAAACGGCTCACCCGACTCATCCAGACGCCCGCCGACTTGCATCTTGAAGACTTCATCGGCAAACGCATCGCCACCACTGAACCGCGCAAGCTTCATCAGCAGCCACCAGCACGCGGCGAGCAACACCAGGCCGACAATGCCGTGGATCAACACCTGCCGGACACGCTCCCCCGGCTTGCTCAGTGCCCAATACACACACACCACCGCGCAGACTTCAATCAACCCCAGCGGCCCACGTATGGCGAAACCCAGGATGAACAGCGGGAACACCGCCAGTTGCCTCAGCCGCGACCCAAGGCGTTCGCCGGTGTGCAGCAGGTAGAAACTGCCCACGCATAACAATGCAACCATCTGGTCCAGGCACACCGAGCGCGACTTCTCGAGCAACTGGGCGGTGAGCAGCGTGAGCAGCACCGTCAGCAGCGACCAGGCACGGCTGTAGGGCGCCAGCAGGCGATACATCAGCGCGATCACCCCCGCCGACGCGAGCGCTGTGGGCAGCACATTCGCCAAGTGGTTCGGCGCGTCAAACAAGCGCGCGAATAGATAACTGAAGAAGGTCGCGGTGCCGGGGTAATCCGCATAGGGCTGGCCGTAGGTGGTGGGGAAAAGACTCGCGCCATGGCGATACATTTCCTGCAGGAACAGCGCCCAACGCCCGTCAAAACCCTGGGGCTGCTGATCCCAGATACCTACTGTGAACAACAAGAGAGCGACCAGGAAAATACCCAGTGACTCCAGGCGAAAACGGTTGCGGTGATCCATCGGGTGACCTGTCAGGTGGGAAGCGCTGGCGTATGGTGCCGAACGCGCCCCTGAATGGCGCCTGAACAGACCTGAACATTCACGCGGTTACCGACTGGTGGGCCACACCACTGCCGGGATCAGGCGAACGTAGAGCAGTTCGGCAACCAGCTCGATCAGGGTCTGCAGGATCACCACCGTTGCGGCCAAACCGCGCACATCCTCCGGCAGGGCCAGCGCCAATGGCAAAACCACCAGCGAATTACGCGTCGACGCACTGAACGTCACCGCCCGCGCCGTCACCGCTGGCAGTGCGAACAGCCGCGCAGCCCCAATGCCCATCAACGGTGCCAACAGTACAAATGCCACGTAGATTGGAATGACCGGCAACAACAAGTTGATATCTCGCACCACCGCAGTGATGTGCGAAGCGAGCACGACAAACAACACCAGCGCCATCGCCGGCACCGGCAACCACGCCCAGGCGCTGCTCCAAAGACCGATAGCGCTCGAACGCCGCGCAAGCGCGCTGGTGAGGACAGCCAGAAGCATCGGCACCACAATCAACCCCACGAACGCCTCTACAAATGGCCCCGCCGCTACCACCACGCTGGATTGCTCGCCCAACATCAGCCCCAGGTATACCGGCAACAGCAGCAGTTGCAGCAAAAGCAACAGCGGGGTTGCCGCCAGCATCGAACGCGAATCGCCCTTGCCGATATGGGTAAACACCACCACGTAGTCGATACAGGGCGTCAGCAACACCAGCAGAGCGCCCACCAGCAACGCCGGACGCTCCACCAGGCCGCGGGTCAACCCCCACACCAGCAAAGGCACCAGAATGAAATTGGCCAGCAGCAAGGCCGCCATGAATCGCTTGTTGCCCAAGCCTTGGCGCAGCTCAAGAAAGGGTATCTGCAAAAACATCGCATACATCAGCACGGCGATGGCAGGTGTCACCCAAAGGCTGAAGCCCTGCGCCGACAAGGGCCAGAACAGGCCAAACGTGACGGCCACAAAGACGGCAACAAAGTAGATCGGGACCTGATGGTGTTCCAGGGTGTCACGGGTCATGGGCGGGCTCTGGTGGGTCAATAGACTGTCAGCCTAAGTACCCGCGCAGATAAGGTCGAGCACTACAGCAATCATTGCCGCCCGAGAAACCCTTGGGATTTACCCCAACCTGCGCTTCAATACACCCTCCAGACCAGACCCCCAAGGACGTTGAGCCCATGGCCTCGCCAAACAAGCAGCAAAAACGCGCCCACCGGGCAAAAGCCAAGGCCAAGCAAAACCGCACCCAGCGCGCCGTGGCGCACAAGCCGGATGCTTTTGCTGGCGACGACAGCCGCATCGACCTTGAGTCGGTGGATTTGACTGAACTGTTCGTCGAAATGCGTGCCGCTGGCGAGATCAGCCAGCAGGCGCTGTGTGCGGTGTTCCTGGCGCACCCGTTGCTGGCGCTGGTGCTGGAGCAGGAAGGCGAAGAAGAAGCGACCGACTTTATCCTGGCGGCGCTGATCGAGTATCGGCAGTGGGCGACGGACAGCGATGACGAAGCCGCGGCGTTAGCGTGGATTGAGTCGCCGCAGTTCCAGGCCGATTATGTGGCGGCGTCCCAGGCGCTGGCCAACGCCCCCGACTGACACAAAATAAAAAGTGTGGGAGCGGGCTTGCCCTAATGCCAGTCAGTTAAGAGCTCAAGCAGACAACCAGTGACTTGTGGCGAGGGAGCTTGCTCCCGCTGGACTGCGTAGCAGTCCCATTTTTGGGGCCGCTTCGCGCCCCAGCGGGAGCAAGCTCCCTCGCCACAGTTACCGATTCTGTCTTAACTGACTGGCAAGCCCGGCTCCCACATTGTTGCGCGGTGCACTACCACCGTCTCTCGTCAGCTAAGCGCCGCAGCCCCCACTCTTTGGGCCTTGCGACGGCTCGCCACCACCAACCCCGCCAATACCACCAGCAAGCTCAGAACCCCGGTGGCGATGATCTCGACCCGGTGCGCTTCCTGGAACAGCATGATGGTCAACGTACCGACGATAAACACCATTACCGCGTACGTCAGGCCTGGGAACAGCCACATCTTGAAGACGATCTTCTCGCCCGCTGCCGCACGCTTCTGGCGCATGCGCAGTTGCGACACGGCAATCACCAGGTACACCAGCAACGCAATGGCGCCGGAGCTGGCCAGCAGGAATTCGAACACCGCCGCCGGAGCGACGTAGTTGGCGAATACCGCCAGGAACGCGGCGCCGGTAGACAGCAACACCGCCCAGTAAGGTGTGCCGCTCTTGTTGGTGCGCTTGGCCAAGGCCGGTGCGTCACCGCGACGGCCCAGGGAGAACAGCATGCGCGACGCGGTGTACAGCGCCGAGTTGAGGCAGCTGGTCACGGCAACCAGCACCACCAGGTCGACAATCAGCTTGGCGTTCGGAATGCCCATGCGCTCCAGCACGGTCTGGTAGGAGCCTACGGCAGCCAGGGTCGGATCGTTCCAAGGCACCAGGGACACCACGATGAAGATCGACAACAGGTAGAACAAACCAATCCGCCAGATCACCGAGTTGGTGGCCTTGGTGATTTGCTGGCCCGGGTTCTTCGATTCGGCTGCGGCGATGGTGACAATCTCGGTGCCCATGAACGAGAACATGGTGGTCAGGATCGCCGCCAATACGGCACCCATGCCGTTGGGCATGAACCCTTGGGTATCGAACAGGTGCGAAACACCGCTGACCTGGCTGGTGGGCAAGAAGCCGAAGATCGCGGCCAGGCCGAGGATCACAAAGCCCACGATCGCTACGACCTTGATCAGCGCAAACCAGAACTCGAACTCGCCGTAGTTCTTCACGCTGAACAAGTTGGTTGCGGTGAGCAGCAAGGTAATGACCAGGGTGAACACCCAGATCGCCACGTCGGGGAACCAGGCGTGCAGGATGGTCGCCGCCGCGTTGGCTTCCAGCGGAATCACCAGCACCCAGAACCACCAGTAGAGCCAGCCAATGGTGAAACCGGCCCAGTGGCCGATTGCCCGGTCGGCATAGGTAGAGAACGAACCGGTATCCGGTGACGCAACGGCCATCTCGGCCAGCATGCGCATCACCAGGACTACCAGCGTACCGGCGGCTGCATAGGCCAACAGCACAGCCGGGCCGGCAGCAGCGATCGCATGGCCGGAGCCGACAAACAAACCGGCGCCGATGACACCGGCAATCGACAGCATGGTGACGTGACGCGGTTTGAGCCCCTGTTCGAGGTCATTGGAGCTTTGCGTACTACTCATTGACACACCTTTGCGAGGAATTGCGAAAACGGTTCGCCCGGCTTGCAGCCTTTCTCGTGAAAAGAATCCAACAGAGCGTTCTTTATTTTTTACGCAAGATTTGCGCCAAAATATTTCAGAACCACAGTTGGCGGGGGCTGTAGGACAATTCACTACTCATCGCAAGTCATTGAGAACAATGGCATTCCGCTATAGCGTTACCGTGCGACTCACATTCGTGGCATTGCGACGCACCAAAAACACACACAAAAAGTACGTGACGCCCCATAACCGGGCTGATATGGACCGTTTGCCCGGTTAACCCTTCCAACACCCGGCCAAAGCTGGCACCATCGCGCCCTTTTTTACGCGAAGCCTGTGGATCTTTCCGGGTCAAACGTCTGTAGGTTGTTGATGGCGCGACACACTGCTGCGCCGATGCGACACCCTGCCGCAGACCACCGGTTAACCGTCCGCAGCGCTGTTGGCTGTCATCCAAACGCTATGCTAGCTTGGCGCCTCGCCAGGAAGGCGGCCCAACAGCGAAGATCGCAACGAACACAATGAGGACCGCACATGGCCGAGGCCACGCCCGCGCTTGAAATCCGCAACTTGCATAAACGCTATGGTGAGCTTGAGGTACTCAAAGGTATCTCGCTGACCGCTCGCGACGGCGATGTGATCTCGATCCTGGGTTCCTCCGGTTCCGGCAAGTCCACCTTCCTGCGCTGCATCAACCTGCTGGAAAACCCGCACCAGGGCCAGATCCTGGTGGCCGGCGAAGAACTCAAGCTAAAGGCCGCGAAAAACGGCGAACTGATGGCCGCCGACGGCAAGCAGATCAACCGCCTGCGCAGCGAAATCGGGTTTGTGTTTCAAAACTTTAACCTGTGGCCGCACATGAGCATCCTCGACAACATCATCGAGGCTCCTCGGCGCGTGCTCGGCCAGAGCAAGGCCGAAGCGATAGAAGTGGCCGAGGCCCTGTTGGCCAAGGTTGGTATCGCCGACAAGCGCCACGCCTACCCTGCGCAACTCTCTGGCGGCCAACAACAACGCGCAGCGATTGCGCGTACCCTGGCGATGCAGCCTAAAGTCATCCTGTTCGACGAACCGACGTCGGCGCTTGACCCGGAAATGGTCCAGGAAGTACTTAATGTGATCCGCGCGCTGGCCGAAGAAGGCCGCACCATGCTGCTGGTCACCCACGAAATGGGCTTCGCCCGCCAGGTATCCAGCGAAGTGGTGTTTTTGCACCAGGGCCTGGTCGAAGAGCAAGGATCGCCACAGCAGGTATTTGAAAACCCGCTTTCGGCGCGCTGCAAACAATTCATGTCCAGCAACCGCTAACGGAGCAACATGCATGCAGACCTATAAGAAATTCCTTCTGGCCGCGGCCGTCTCGATGGCATTCAGCGCCACGGCCATGGCAGAAACCTTGAAGATGGGGATCGAAGCGGCCTACCCGCCGTTCAACAATAAAGACGCCAGCGGCAACGTTGTCGGCTTCGACAAGGACATCGGCGACGCCCTGTGCGCCAAGATGAAAGTCGAGAAGTGCGAAGTGTATGTGTCCGACTGGGACGGCATCATCCCTGCCCTGAACGCCAAGAAGTTCGACTTCCTGGTGTCCTCGCTGTCGATCACCGACGAGCGCAAGCAGGCGGTTGACTTCACCGACCCGTACTACTCCAACAAGCTGCAGTTCATTGCGCCCAAAGCCACTGCGGACTTCAAGACCGACGCCACTTACCTCAAAGGCAAGGTGATCGGTGCACAGCGCGCAACGCTGGCCGGTACCTACCTGGAAGACAAGCTGCCGGACACCGAAGCCAAGCTCTACGACACGCAGGAAAACGCCTACCTCGACCTGACCTCCGGTCGCCTCGACGGCATCCTGGCTGACAAGTACGTGCAGTACGAATGGCTCAAGAGCAAAGACGGTTCGGCCTATGAATTCAAAGGCGACCCGGTGGTAGAAAGCGACAAGATTGGTATCGCCGTACGCAAAGGCGACCCGCTGCGCGAGCGCCTGAACAAAGCCCTGGCAGAGATCAAGGCAGACGGCACCTACAAGAAGATCAACGACAAGTACTTCCCGTTCAGCATCGAATGATCTGAACGGCCTGCCCGGCGCGCTCCTGCGAGCGCGCTGGCTTTTAGCAATGCCTGCCGCGATATGAAAACACCATGAATTTCGATCTCTACGGATTCGGCCCGGCCCTTGCCGCCGGCGCGCTGATGACCGTCAAACTGGCGCTCACGGCCCTGTGCCTGGGGCTGGTGCTCGGCCTTGCCGGCGCCTTGGCCAAGACCTCCCCGTACAAGCCACTGCAATGGCTGGGCGGTGCGTATTCGACCATCGTTCGCGGTATTCCCGAATTACTGTGGGTGCTGCTGATTTACTTTGGCACCGTCAACCTGATGCGTGCGCTCGGTGAGTTCTTCGGCAACCCCGACCTGTCGCTGAGTGCCTTCGCCGCCGGCGTCATCGCCCTGGGCCTGTGCTTCGGCGCCTATGCAACGGAAGTGTTCCGCGGCGCGATCCTCGCCATTCCCAAGGGCCACCGCGAAGCCGGTGTGGCGTTGGGGCTGTCGAAGTTTCGGATTTTCACCCGGCTGATCATGCCGCAGATGTGGCGCATCGCCCTGCCGGGCCTGGGTAACCTGTTCATGATCCTGATGAAAGACACCGCGCTGGTGTCGGTGATCGGCCTGGAAGAAATCATGCGCCACGCGCAGATCGGCGTGACCGTGACCAAGCAACCCTTCACCTTCTTCATGGTCGCCGCCTTCATGTACCTGGGCCTGACCGTACTGGCGATGACCAGCATGCACTTCCTGGAAAAACGCGCCGCCCGCGGCTTTGCAAGGAGCACCCAATGAGCGGCGACTACAGCTGGCTATCGCACTTTGACCTGGGCCTGAACTGGGCAGTGATCATCAAGTGGCTGCCGAAGTTGGCCCAGGGCGCAACCCTGACCCTGGAGCTGGTGGCAATCGCCGTGATCGCCGGCCTGCTGCTGGCGATCCCTCTGGGCATCGCCCGCTCTTCGCGCCGCTGGTACGTGAGCGCCCTGCCCTACGGCTATATTTTCTTCTTCCGTGGCACGCCGCTGCTGGTGCAGTTGTTCCTGGTGTATTACGGCCTGGCGCAGTTCGACGCCGTGCGCAACAGCTTCATGTGGCCGTACCTGCGAGACCCGTTCTGGTGCGCCACCGCCACCATGACCCTGCACACCGCCGCCTACATTGCCGAGATCCTGCGCGGTGCGATCCAGGCCATTCCGCCGGGCGAAATCGAAGCAGCGCGGGCCCTGGGCATGTCCAAGCCCAAGACGCTGTTCTACATTATCCTGCCACGCGCCTCGCGCATCGGCCTGCCGGCCTACAGCAACGAAGTGATCCTGATGCTCAAGGCCAGCGCCCTGGCCAGTACCGTGACCCTGCTGGAACTGACCGGCATGGCGCGCACCATCATTGCTCGCACTTACCTGCCGGTGGAGATTTTCTTCGCTGCAGGGTTGTTCTACCTGCTGATGGCCTACGTGCTGGTGCGCGGCTTCAAACTGCTGGAAAAATGGCTGCGCGTCGATGCATGCCAAGGACGTTGAGGCACGCTTCCAGGCACTGGATGCGTTCCTGACCGAACACCAAGGGCTGTGGCGACCACGGCCCTTTACTCAGTTGCAGTTGCCCTGGGAAACCGAGCATCCCGAGTTATCCCAGTGGCTGCGCAAGCGTTCGCTGGCCGAAGCTGAAGCCAGTCACAACCAACCCCACGACCTGCCCGCGCCCACACCTTTTCCACAGCTGGCCGCTCACGCGCTGCGCCTCGCTACTGTGGATAAGTTCCCCACGCACACCCTTGAGCCCGCTCGCCATCGTTTGAATGTCGACGTGCCAGGGCGCAAATGGCAACAGATCGAAGCCTTCGGCGCCGCACTGACTTTTACCCAAACGCCTGCCCACTGGCTGGACTGGTGCGCCGGCAAAGGCCACCTAGGCCGCCGCCTGCTGCAACCCGGCCAACGGTTGACTTGCCTGGAATATGACCCCGCCCTGATCGCCTCCGGCCAAGCCTTGAGTGATCGCCACGACCTGCCCGCAATCCATCATCTGCAAGACGTGATGGCGGATGTCGCGATCCAGCCCGAACACACGCCGGTCGCCCTGCATGCCTGCGGCGACCTGCATGTGCGCCTGCTGCAACTGGCCAGCGCCGCCGGCTGCAAACAACTGGCCCTGGCGCCCTGCTGCTACAACCGCATCACCGCCGACCGTTATCAAGCCCTCTCCGCCGCCGGGCGTGCCTCCTTGCTGCAACTGTCGATTGAGGACCTGGGCCTGCCACTGAGCGAAACCGTCACCGCCGGCAACCGTGTACGCCAACAACGGGACACATCCATGGCCCGCCGCCTGGGCTTTGACCAACTGCAACGGCAACTGCGTGGCTGCGACGACTACCTGCCAACACCTTCCCTGCCTGCCAGTTGGCTGGATAAACCCTTTGCCGACTATTGCCAGGAACTGGCAAGCCTCAAGGGCTTATCCACAGGCGAGCAGAACTGGCCAGCCCTGGAAGCCCACGGCTGGCAACGCCTGGCAGAGGTGCGCAACCTTGAGTTAGTGAGAGGCTTGTTTCGACGCCCATTGGAACTGTGGTTGGTATTGGACCGGGCACTGTTCATGGTGGAACAGGGCTACAACGTCGAGGTCGGCAGCTTCTGCGAACCATCGTTGACCCCTCGCAACCTGATGGTGCTGGCCGAGCGCGAATAAAGGGCAAAAAATCCTACAAACGCCCTGTGGATAACTCTGTTGATGAATACTTTGCAGAGGCCCTAGATATCGGCACTTCACACCCAAAGCTGGCCTGGTTATTTTTTGTTCACAAAATAAAGTGCACACAAAACAGGCAGTTGCCGCGTGCTGAGAACTGCTGCACAAAATGGCTGTTTCGTGACACCCGTTACCAACCGATTGTGCATAAGCATCTGGCGCCACGCGAATAACGGGCGCTTTATGCGGTCTGTTTTGGCGCCTTCAGCCACAGGCAAACCTCGTTGATATCATCACTGGCCAGCCGTTTCGCCACGTTATCCAGTGGGTCGGATGAGTAGGCCAACGCCTCATTGATGGCCATATCGCGATGAACTTCCAACGGCTCTTTGCCCAAGCGATGCTTGAACGCCTCGACCATGTCCAGGCTGAAGGGGTTGCTCTCATCCACCTGGTTAATCACCACCTGCACAACCGGCGGGCGCTCGCCCTCAAGGTGCGGAGCGAGCAGCAGGTCCAGATGATCCAGGGTCCCAAGGCAAGCAGCGTCCGCCTGCACGATGACCAGCACCACATCGGCAACGCTCAACGCTTGATGGAAATAGACGTTATTACCCGCGGGCGTATCGATGATCACCGTGTGCCGCTCGCTGAGCCCCAGGCACCCAAGACGCTGCGCCAGCCAACCGGGCTCCTGCTTGAGCCAGCGCTCGAGGCTTTCCTGCTGCTGGATATCGATATCGCCGAACGTCATCACCTGGCAACCGGCAAAGCCCAACTGCTGCAAGGGCGCCCATTGCCCATGCTCCAGACTGGTGCGGCCGATTCCGGGCAAGGTGGAACTGACCCCAAAGTGATGATGCAAGGCATTCTGCGGGTCCAGGTCCAGCGCCACCACCGACTCGCCCAGGCGCTGCAACCCACTGCTCAAGGCCGTGACCAGCGTGCTGCGGCCCACACCGCCATTGATAGACACCAACGCCACTATTTTAGGGCGCAGCTCCGGGGCATTGAGGGGCTGTTGGTAAATACTTTCGTCAGGAACACTGCCGAAAAAGTGCATTCTTGCATTGATGCCGTCGGCATCATGGGTAACGTCTTTGCCAAACAACGCCAGAATTTCTTTGCTTAGGCTCATAGCCTGCTCCTCACGACGCAGCTTAAAGACGTGAAGGTCAGCAAGTGCGGGCACTTGCCGCAGGTCTTTTTATAGGCGCCCTTGTTGGGGGCATTCTGTGACAAAGGATTGAAAGTGTCATTATTTTGCTGTTTTTATGCTCGATTTTTTAGATGGACGGTAGATAGTCAATTTAATGGCTTTTCAGCGTGTGTTTTTCCACAGGCTTGCAACCTGTGAAAACGAGCCCAAGACAGCCTAATCGCAAGAAACCTCCGACTTTGCAAAAATAGTCAGAATTCAGGGGTTTACAGAACCTTTCCAATCGCTATAATCGTCGCCCTAACACGCCGGTATAGCTCAGTTGGTAGAGCAACTGACTTGTAATCAGTAGGTCCCGGGTTCGACTCCTGGTGCCGGCACCATACAAGGTTCCAAAGAAAGCTTTCAAAATCTCTGGAACCCCCGAAAAACCCGCCTTCTGGCGGGTTTTTTCGTTTTGACATTCCGTCGGATTCCGCCAAAATCTTATGGATACCAGCCGAAAACCACCTCGATTTTCACGGGCAATCGTCCGCCCTGCCCGCCCATCCTTCATCAGCAGGCCTGCACACAAATCAGCGACGAACTGGGGCATGGTCGTCTCGACGTGGTATCGGCTTATAACGATGATCGAGCACGAGCAAAACATTCGACATGGCGCTGTTCCTGGCGGATCTTCTCACCGGCTAGCATGCCATTCGCGAACGTCACCTACGCCAAGCAAAGACCATTCAAGCGGAGATCTCTAATCGCTTGCACAAAGATAATCCATGGACCTGGCAGCGAAAGCATCTCGCATGGTTTCTAAACCGTCACGTGAACCAGCACGCTGAATCGACGCGCTATTACTGGCTACTGACCGCGCATTTGCTCACTCTTCGCTTAGGAAAATTCAACCTATAGATGAAGGTCAAAAACCGGTCAGAAGCAGGCTGATGGTGTAAATGGCTCAATTGACGTGTGAGGTTGTTTGGCTACTCGCTCGAAGTCATTGAACGAGTAGGGCTGTGTAAAAAATCAGACATCCACTGGCCACGTTCCGCGCCGCACCATTTCCCGCACCCGATCAGCACCATTGGCGCGTACCAGCAATTCCATACGGGCTTTTTCGATGTCCTCGGCACTCCATTGCTCGGTGGCCATGGTGGCTTTTTCGTGAGACCAGCCATTGTCGTAGTGACGGACCACATACTGCTGTTGGTATGCCCACATCTCGGTGCCCGGAATCGGGGTCACGATAAACGGGTTGGCGTAGGCCATGCCTGCGCCCATAAGGCTGACGGCATAATCAATGGTATTACCGATTTGCCCCAGGCTTTCGATGAACGGCTGTTCGGCAGCCGAGGCCGGCGGGTTGACGAAGCCGAGCATGAAGCCGCCCGTCACCTGAATTCCGCACTCGGTAAACATCTGGATGATCTCAAAGGTTGCCTGCTGAATCGCGTTGAAACGCGACTTGTTGGAGTTCACCAGGCTCTCTTCGTTGGCGCTCTCCACCGCAAGGTAAATGTTGTAGCAACCGTTGTCGGCGATTGAACGGATAAACGTCTTCGCCGTGAGACCGCCGCGAATGGCAGCGATGACGTTGCGGTAGTGCGGGCTTTTGAGTTCCTGCTCATCAAGTTCCGCCAGAAATCGCTCGCCCTTGTGCAGCAGCACCAGATTGAACAGGCTCAGCCCACCTTCCTCGACCCACGGCAAATGGTGTTTCTTCAACAGCTTGCCGACCTCCATAGCGTACAGCGGGTCATGCATCAAGTGATCGTCTTCGATCAACACTTCGGTCACGCCTTGTTTGACCAAATCCGCCAGATGCAGGTCGAACCAGTCCAGCCCCAATGCCCGCCAGGGGCCGTTGATTTTGGGGATATAGCAGAAGTTGCAATTGACGTTGCAGCCTATGGTGGAAAAGATCTGCGCCCAGGCGCCGGTCTTGCGCACCCGCGCACCGGAGGAATGATAGGGCTGCAAGTAGTTGTTCATGTTCAGGAAACTGAAATCCGGCAACGGCATGACGCCCAGCCGCTCATCCAGATCCTGCCGGGCCGGGACAATGCTCAAGTAGCTGGATTTGCGCGTCGGTCGAACTAGTTGGCCACTGTAGCTGCGATAGGCGATGCCCGGCACCGCGTCGACATTGCCGCCTTCATGGGTGACCGCGTCGAGCAGCAGCGTGAAGGCGCGATCCGCTTCGTTGATCAGGGTGAAATCGAAAGGCGAGTCCAGCAAGGCATTCTGCCAGTCACCGCTGGAATGGGCACCGCCCGTCACCAGCAGCAAATTTGGATCGATGGATTTCACCAGGTCGGCCAGCGCCCGGGCATTGCCCCATTGCACGGTGTAGTTGCACTGGATGCCGACGATGTCCGGTTGTGCATCTTCGATGATCTTGCGCATTTGCACATCGGTGAGGCCATAGCGGACCAAATGGCCCTGATCGACGTTCACCAGAGTGTTTTCCTGGGACCAGCCGGCGAATGGCGCGTCGACGATCTGCACCTCGTAGCCGGCGCGCTTGGCCACCGTGGCGATGCGCAACAGGCCAATGGGCGTGCCGGCGCGTTTCATTACTTCGAACGTGTCGATGCCGATGTCGGCAAATGCGCTGCCCAGCGGTACCGGCTCAATCAGCCGCGTGTAAGGCGGCACGAACAGCAACACACGTGGCGCTTCGCCATTTGCGCGGCGGCGAATGCCGCTGCGGCTGGACTTCAATGACGGTAGTCCCAGATGCTGGAGCGCAGGACGAGTGGGCGCCACGCTGAACCGTGGCAGGTCGCGTTCAATTCTTGTGGCGCCTTCAGAGGCAATCAGGTCCATCTCAAAGCTCCTTTACAACAGTGATGTCGGCGTTGGGCTGGCCTGTTTTCGAGGTGGCGATAACAGCGCCAACGATAATCAGCAGTGTGGGAATAATCAGGATCGGGCTGGCATGGCTTTGCCCTATGGCCACCAGCAGCAGGGTCGAGATCAGGGGGGCCAGATAGGAGAGAGCGCCGAGCATCGCCAGGCTGCCGTGCTTGGTGGCGTGGTCCCAGGCGAAAAACGCCAGGCCCACCGGCCCCAGGCCAAGGCCGACGATGGCCGCCCATTGCCCGGCGCTTGGAATGACCGCGGTTTCAAACGCCAGATGGCAGACCAGGCCGGCCACTGCGACGAGGCCACAGATGCCACCAATGATGCTGCTTGGCACGTCACTGAAACGGCGGTTGATCACCGAATAGGACGACCAGACCAGCGCGCAGGCGAAGGCGGCCAGGTAGCCGGCTACCGGCATGGCGGCGGCTTCATCCGAGGCGCGCTGTTGCATGATGAACGCCGTACCGGCCAACCCCAGCAGCGCGCCGAGTAACTGGCGTTTGCGCAGCCGTTCCCCCGCGCTGAAGGCCGAGAGCAGCACAATCAACAGTGGCCACAGGTAGGCAATCAGGCTCGCCTCGGCAACCGGGGCAGCCTTGAGGGCGAAAAAATACAGCGCGTGGTAGGCGAATATCCCTAGAAAACCGACCGCCCATACCGACCAGGGCTGACGCCAGCTGCGAAACCCCGCCATGCCGTTGCGGCCAAGGATGCACAGGCTCGCTACAAACGCGACGGCAAAACTCAGGGTCAGCAGTTGGAAGGGTGGAATGCCTTCGGTGAGGCTGGTCAGCAACGCCAGGCATGACCACAGGAACACCGCGATCACGCCGATGGCGGTGGCCGAGGCTGCGGCTCTGACAGACACCTGTGTTTTGGCAATGCGCGTCACTTCGGTCATCTACGCCCCGTCTGATTTATCCTTGTCGGTGGGGCAATCATAGAAAGGTCCGGCCGGGCGGGTATTGATGAGCACTGCTGAAGATTTGTTCAGGCCTGCCGGATTCACCTTACCCGCGAACTTCGTCGCACCGTGGCCGGCGTCAGGTCGCGGTTCTTTTTCAGGGCGTGGGTGAGTGCACTTTGATCGGCATAACCGACGCGGTGGGCGATCTCGGTGATCGACAGCGCGGTTTCGCACAGCAAGTCGATGGCACGGTTGAGACGCAAGGTGGCGATATGCGCAAAAGGCGTGCTATTCAAATGGCGAGCGAACAGCACGTAGAGTTGCCGCTCGCTGGTGCCTGCCACCCGTGCAATCTCGGTGGCGCTAAGCCGGCTGTCCAGATGGCTTTCGATGTAAGCGAGTGCCCGTGCCAGGGTGAACTGACCATGCTCAGGGATGATTCCGGGCGGCAGCGTCAGCGAAGACAGCAGCAAAGTACTCCAGGACTCCGCCACCTGAGGTGAACTGGTCAGCAAGGGCGCGCTGCGGCTGGCGTATTCAAGTAAATGGCGGATTTCCGGGCCTACTGGGAAAAAGCGTTTGTCGGCCTGGAGTCTGGTCGACAGGTCGAGATTCTTGGGCCCGCCGAACGTCGTGGCCGGCACGTCGAGTACCAGAAAGATATTGGCTTTTTGCGCCAGAAACGCATGGCGAGCACCGGCAGGAATTACCACGCCCTGACTCCAGTCGACCTTGCCGGCCCGACCGTCGACTTCGATGTCCATGGAGCCGGACTGCGGCAGCACGAGCTGATGAAAGTCGTGATCGTGCAATTCGACTTGGCCCGAATACGAACGAAGGGCCAGTGAAACCGCTGGGTTATCGTGACTGCCCATAGCGCCTCTCCGTTGGCTCAGGTTCACATCATGCCTGAGTCAGAGAACCCGGTGCCACTCCCGCGAGCGCTCAGGGGAGATGCGACGAGTCATCGACAAGAACTCGTGCGGGACGCGGGCTGATTTCATCGCGGGCAAGCCCGGCGCCCACAGCGCAAAGCCCTGGCCTGGATAGGCCAGGGCTTTTTACGAATGACAACCCATGCGCCCATAGCGACATGGCACATAGCCACTTTTCCAATTGACACCCCCTCCCCACTCCGTTAAAAACCCCGCCTTGCTTGCGTTTTTATCGAGACATGGATGTTGTCCAAACCCCCGCTGTTCAAATACCGCCGCTATTGGCTGGCGGTCATCATCGTGTTGCTGGCGATTCTTGATCCTTTCGGCCTGGCCAGTTCCAGCGACAAGGCGTCGGCGCAGTGGCTCAATCGTATGTTCGCCAGTCACTACCCGAGCCTTGGGCAGCAGCGGGTGGCGGTGGTGTTGATCGATGATGCCTACCTGATGCGCAATAACAGTTCGTGGCCCATGCCCTATGGCGAGCAGAGCAAGTTGTTCAAGCGCTTGCTGGCGTACAAGCCCCAGGCGGTGTTTGTGGATTTGCTTTATAGCCACGACCACTCGTTTGGCGACCCGACGCGGGGCAGCCAGTTGCTGGCGAATGTGTTTGAGCGTTATCAACGCCAACGCATCCCGTTGTGGCTGGCCAATACTGGGTTGACTCGGGCAGAGGCGGGCCAGGCGAATACGCTGGCGCCGTTCATGCAGGTGAGCCAGCCGGCGCTGGTTGTATGGGAAGGGGTGGATGACAAGTATCCACTGGCGATGCGCACACATGCAGGGCTGATGGAAACTCCCGCCCTGTCGCTGTATCGAGTGTTCTGTGCCACGCAGCACTGCAAGCAGCCGCCGGTGGATGTGCAAGCCGCTGCGCAGCGCCAGCCCATCGCGGTGCAGTGGGGGCTGAAGCTGGCGCCCGAACAGGCACGTATTGCCGATATCCGCCACTGCGCGCCGGCACGGCATTTTTTGCTGGACGGGGTGGCGCAGTTATTTCAGGCGGTGTTCTGGAAGCTCGACGACTCGGCCCAGGCGCGCTGCCCTTATACGCTGACGTTGTCGGCCAGTGACCTGGAGGTCAGCGACCCCGATGACCAGGCACTGGTCGCCGACTTACTGCGCGACCGCCTGGTGTTGGTGGGCGCCAATATCGCGTCTACAGGGGACCTGGTGGAGTCGCCGGTACACGGCCAACTCCCTGGCGTTTACCTGCACGCCATGGCGCTGGACAACCTGATCAATGCGGGCATGGACTACGACCATGAACCTGCCAATTTCCCCCACTTGCCGTTCAATTGGCTGGACCTGCTGGAGCTCGGGCTGCTGGCGTTGATCGCCGTGCTCAAGGCGCTGCACGCACGTCGCCTGGCGGGCCATCGCACCTGGAGCCGGTGGCGGCGCCAGGAAATCTGGTTCTTTACCTCGCCGTGCCCGTCGTGGCTGTTGGTGATGTCGATGTTGGCGGGGGTCAGTGTGTTGCTGAGCCTCAATGACATCACCCCGGTCAACGTACTGGGCATTGTGTTGCTGTCGTTGGTGCTGTTCAGCGAGCGGATCGAAGCCTTCTTCGACCGCGATCGCTGAGTGCACCGCTCTGCTATCTGACTCAAGGAAACCAAGGATGAACAGAAGCCTCATCGTCTTGCTCGCCGCCCTCTTCACCCAGGGCGCCTGGGCAGAAACCCACAGTATCAAGGCGTTCCTCGCCGACCCGGTGACAGTGCTGGACGAGCAGGGCAAGCAACAACGTGAGCTGGCGAAAAAGGACGCGCCCACCCAGCCCCTGCCGGTATTGCAGTACAACCAGGCACTGGACCTGGTGCAGGTAGAACTGGCAGGCCAGAAGGTGTGGCTGGACACCATGGATTTGCGCATCGAGCCCCCGCTGAACGTCGTCGACCTGCCCTGCCAGGGCCTGACCAAAAGCCAGGCCAAGGACAGCCGCAACAACTCCACCATCGGTTTTGGTGCCGGCTGCAATCAATAAAAGGAGCGTTGCGGTGAAGGGATATCTAGTAGCAGCCAGCCTGTTGGCCAGTTCGGTGCTCAGTGGTTGCGCCACCATGAAAGGCGCAGACCAGGCGTTTATGAACCTGGTGGGGCCCTCGACCCAGTCCCGGGTTCAGGGCCATTACGTGGATAACAGCGACGTACGCCAGTATTACAAGCTCGACCCACAGCGCCAGAGCCAGCAGCGTTTGAGCTACGACGGGCGTGCGGTACCGGCCGCTGAAGCGCGCCAGCAGAACCTGGTGGATATCCCGATGCTGCAAGGCTACTTGCAGGGCATCGTCACGCGCTTGTCCAAGGGCTGGCCGGGGGAGTTGCCGCCGCTGCAGGTGAAGATCACCGACAGCTATGGCTTCGGGCCGTCGGCAGACCCCTACGGCAACCTGTTCGTGCCGCTGGGCATGCTGGACAACGTCGCCAGCGAAGACGAAATCGCCGCGATGCTGGGCCATGAAATGAGCCACGTATTGCTGCATCACCATGACCGCATGGCCGCTTTCCAGCAACAGAAAGACATGTTCACCACCGTCGCCTCCACGGTCGCCTTGGCCACCATGGCTGCCGATACGGGCGTGGACCGCAGCTCCGGTACGATGAAACTGTTCAGTAAAGACCCAGCCGGCACCCAGAAGACCATCGGCAACACCGTGCTGTACACCGCTCTGGCCAATACCTTTTCCGATCAGGTATGGAGCACCGCCTGGGGCCGCAGCCAGGAAGACCAGGCCGACTTGCTGGGCACCGACTTGATGATCCGTGCCGGTTACGCGCCGCGAGCCGCCACCCATAGTCTGGAGCGCCTCAACGACTTCCAGGGCAAGCAGAAGCCCTTGCTCACGGGGTTCCTCACGGCGCGCAAGAATGCCATGCAGGATTCGCTGCAGCAGTTCAATCTCAACCAATTCACCAAAGAGCTGGACGTGCTGGTCAAGGATGGCTTGACCACCGGCATCACCGCGACCAGCCAATACTTCAACCGCTCACATATGTCGGCGATGGACCGCGACACCGAGCTGCGCCAGTACTTGCAACGCGAGTATCGCCAGGAACGCCGCGCCCGGGTCAACCCGCAAAGCTGGTCGAAAATGAAGAATACGCCCCAGGTGGCGAAGGCTTTGCAGGGCTATAAAGACGCGTACTTCGCAATTGATGCCCTGGAGAAAAACAAGGTGCCGCAGGCTGACGCTTTCATCCGCAAGGCTCTGGCCTCGCCGGTAAAAGACCAGCCGAGCATTCGGCGCACCGCCTATACCGTGCGCCTGGCCCAAGGCAAAAACAGCGAAGCGGTGAAAGAGTTGCAGGCGATCAAGGACTGGTCCCTGGCAGGGCCTTCCACCTATGACTTGATGATCAGCTACCACCTCAAGCGCGGTGACGGGCAATCGGCCCTGGCGATGATCGACAAGGCGGAACGCAACCTGGGCTCGGAAGAACTGTTTATTACCGAGAAGCTGTTGGCCAACCAGCAACTGCAGAATGCGCAGCAGGTGCAAAGCGTACTGCGCAAATGCGAGCAGTACCCGACGCGCAAAGAGAACTGCAAAAAGCTCGCACCGGTCAAAGCCTGACGCCCCCGCGAGCGGACAATAAAAAACCCCGAACCAGTCGGGGTTTTTTATCGCCTGGCATCAGGCACGACATTCGATCAATTAGAAAACGTTGATCGGGTAGTCGGCGAACAGACGGATTTCGTTACCGCCTACGTTGTAGTTGCTGGCGTTGTTGGAAACGCGCAACCACGAGGCACGGGCACGCAGGCTCAGGTCTTTGGCTGGGCCGCTCTGTACCACGTACTTGAACTGGTTCCAGATTTCACGCTCGGTGCCATCGCCACGGCCAGTGCCGTCGTCGATGTTGGTGCCGCGCACGTAGGCAATGTTGTAGGTCAGGCCCGGTACGCCGAAGGTGGCGAAGTCGATGCCATAACCTGCTTGCCAGGAGCGCTCGTCCTTGCCGTTGAAGTCGGACCAGTAGGAGTTGGCCAGCAGGATGGTATTGCCGCCGTCGCCAATGCCGCCAGCGTTGCGGTAGCCACCGTACAGGTAGCCGGTGTCACCGGTGCTGCGCTGGTGAGCGAGGGTGAAGCTGTGCGCGCCAACGGCCCAGGTAGCGCCCAGGCTCCAGATCTTGTTGTCGCGAGCGTCCGCATCACCTTGGTTTTCCAGGGCGAAGCTGCGGTCCAGCTTGGTTTTGTAGCCGTTGAAGTCAAATGTCAGCGACTGTTGTTCTGGCAGGGCCAGCACGTAGTTGACGTTGACGTATTGCTTCTTCAGCACGTCCTGCATGTCGGAGGCGTACAAAGCAGCCGACAGGCTTTCGGTGAATTTGTAGCTACCACCGATGTAGTTGATGCTCTTCAAGCGGCCGCTGTCGCTGCCCTCGGCGCTCTTGCGAGCTTCCTTGGTGAAGTGACCAGCATCCAGTTGCAGGCCGGCGATCTCTTTGGAAACGATCGAGGTGCCCTCGTAGGTTTCCGATAGCAGACGCGAGTTGTCGTATTGCAGGACCGGCACGGCTGGCATCTGCTGACCGTATTTGATCACGGTGTTGGAGATACGCGCCTTGACGGCTGCGCCGCCTTTGGCCAGGTCGTTGGCGGCTTCTCCGCTGTCACCTTGCTTGAAGAAGTCGATACCGCCAGCGCCACTGCGACCTTTACCACCATCCAGGCGGATAGCGTATTGGCCAATCACATCCACACCCACACCGACGGTGCCTTGGGTGAAGCCGGACTCGAACTTGCCGATGAAGCCTTGGCCCCATTCAGCTTTGTCCTGCTTGCCGTTTTTGTAGTCACGGCTGATGTAGGCGTTACGTGCTGCGATGTTCAGGTGGCTGTCTTCAACGAAACCCTTGGATTGCTCCTGGTCGTTTGCCATTGCTGTCGATGCGCTCAAAATCCCCAGAGCGATCAGACTCATCCGTTGCTTCAACATTTTCTTATATTCCTTATTACGGGTTGAGTACGCGCTGTGACACCAGGCTCCTGTTGCTTTTCTGGTGTCGACCTTGCCAGCAAAAAGAAGGCCCGCGGACGACTGAACTGCCGCGGGCCTTTTTTTATTGGATTTAGTCATGGTGGTTAGCCACAGGCGTTGGGCGCAATCCTATGCGGGCGTTGAACTATGTGTCAATTTCGTGAATCGTCTGTATTTAGGCGATATTCGTCTAAGCAGCGGGCTAAAGCGGCGGGATGAAAGCCTTGAAAACACCTTGATCAGCCCTTGTAAACACATTAAGTAACAAATCCGCATGCAATGCGTTAGGGAATAGATAACGCGCGCAAATGCAAAGCATTACCATTCGCGCACAATTTTCCTGCCACATCATTTGGATACACTCCCATGCCTGCCCCTCGCCTGACGCCCCTCTCCCTTGGGCTCTCTGTCCTGCTGTCTGCTGGTTTTGCCGGTGCGGCCACGGTCCTGCCCGAAACCTCGATCAGCGTGGAAGCAGACGAAGACGACCCACGGGTCAAAGAGACCAGCACGGCCACACGCACCGCGACGGCTGTTCGCTATGTGCCCCAGGCGATCGACTCAGTCAAAACCGAAAGCCTGCGCTCCTATGGCACCAACGACCTGGGCCAGGCATTGAGCGGTATCCCCAACGTCAGCAGCGGCGCCGATACACGCTTCGACAGCCTGCGCATACGCGGCTTCGACGCCAGCAATGACTTCTATCTGGATGGCATTCGCGACGACAGCCAGTACGTACGTGACCTGCATAACATCGAGCGTATCGAAGTGCTCAAGGGACCGGCCGCCGTGCTTTACGGGCGAGGCGGCCAGGGCGGGATCGTCAACCGGGTGAGCAAACTGCCAAGCCCAGGGCAAAAGTCCAGCATCGAAGCCCAAGGCGGCAGCAACGATCTGCGCAGCCTGTATGCCGACCTGAGTACCGACCCCACCGATAACATCAGCCTGCGCCTGAACATGGGCAACCAGGACAACAACAGCTTTCGCGATGGCGTCAGCGGCAACCGCCAGTTGTTCGCGCCGTCAATGAGCTGGCAGCTCACTCCAGAGCTGAACTGGCTGGTGCAATACGAATACAGCCGTTACAACCGCACCCCAGACCGTGGCATTCCGGGCGTCAACGGGCGCCCGGCGGATGTGAGCCGCAGCACCACTTACTTTGATCACGGCGATTACATCGACGATAAATCCCAGTCCCTGCGTTCCAAACTCGCCTACGAGCTCAACGCCGACTGGCAACTGCGCCACACCCTCGGCGTGTTCAAGCTCGACAGTGATTTCGACAATACCTACCAGACCGGCTATGAGCCGAAAACCAACAGCGTCACCCGCCAACACTGGCAGCAGGACCTGACCACCCGCAACGTGTTCAACAACCTGGAGCTGGAAGGCGGTTTCGACACCTTCGGCCTGGAACACCGCCTGCTCACCGGTATTGAGCTGGGCAGCCAGCGCCGCGATCCGAAGCTGTACTCCGCTCGGGATGGCAGAACAGTGCCGAGCCTGGACCTCAACCAACCCAATCGTCGCCTGAGCCACACCGGGAGCATGCGACTGTCGAGTAACAACCACACCGAAGTCGAAAGCCGCGCCCTGTATGTGCAGGACCAACTGCGCCTGAACGACCAGTGGCAACTGCTGGGCGGGCTGCGTTACGACCGTTTCGAAGTGGACACCACCAACAAGCTGCTCGACATCCAACAGAACGTGAAAAGCCACAGCACCAGCCCGCGCGTCGGCCTGGTGTGGACGCCCCTGGAACACCACTCGTTCTATGCTTCGTGGAGCAAGACCTTCACACCAGCCGGCGGCGGCCTGATCGGCATCACGCCGAACGCCACCGGCAACGTCAACGACCTGAGCCCGGAGTTGACCAAGCAAAAAGAAGTCGGCGTGAAGAGCGACTGGTTCGATGAGCGCCTGAGCACCACCCTGGCTGTGTACGAGCTGGAACTCTACAACCGCCGCACCAGCGACCCGCTGGACCGTACCATTACCCTGCTCACCGGCGAACAACGCTCACGCGGCGTGGAGCTGACCGCCACCGGCAAGATCTTCGACAACTGGTATGTGCGCGGCGGCGTAGGCCTGCAGGATGCCAAGGTCGAGAAGGACAACAACGGCTTTGAGGGCAAACGGATCAGCGACGTGGCCAAGCGCAACGCCAGCCTGTTCATCACCTGGAAGCCGGAGATGGGCTGGTACGCGGAAACCGGTTTGACCCTGGTGGGCGATCGTTACGCCGACAACCTCAACACCGTGGTGTTGCCTGGTTATGGTCGCTGGGACGCGCTGGCCGGGTTCCGTCAGAAAGAATGGGACGTGCGGGCAGCACTGAACAATATCGCTGATAAAAACTACTACGCCTCGGCGACCAGTGCGGCGCAGATTCAACCAGGCGAGCCGCGAAGCCTGGTGGTCACCGGTACCTACAGCTTCTGACACACCTCATGGGAACCAAAGCCTGTTCCCACACTGGTTAGGCATTGCCCACAACATCAGCGCCTGGCGCAGATCCCTGTGGGAGCGGGCTTGCTCGCGATAGCGGTGTGCCAGTCAGCCAATCTTCAACTGAACCACCGCCATCGCAGGCAAGCCAGCTCCCACACTGGTTAGGTATTGCCCACAACATCAGCGCCTGGCGCAGATCCCTGTGGGAGCGGGCTTGCCCGCGAAAGCGGTGTGCCAGTCCCCCAATCTTCAACTGAACCACCGCCATCGCAGGCAAGCCAGCTCCCACAGTCGGTTTCAGGTGTGTTCTTTAGTTGCTCATCAACTCGCACAACGCCTGCACTTCGTCCTCCGTGAACAACCCAACCGGGTAGCGCTCACTCATCACGCTGCGCAAATCAGGCAATTGCCTGACCTGTGGCGAGCCGTTCGCCTTCAACCAAAGGGCCAACGCATGGATGGCGTCTGCGTCGACACGCAAAGGGTGGAACGTACGCGTGTTCATCAGGTGGACATCGGCATTCATTTCAGCGCTCTCTCCTGCTGCGTGAGCGGCTAACTTACTCAAGGTTTGTGACAGAACTGCACGGTCATCCCCCTTGGGCCACTGTAACCACAGCGATACAAGAGCTATGCCAATGTGCCCTGTTCACCGGCATGCAGGCATGAAAAAGCCCGCGACCGGGCTGGGTCGCGGGCTTGCGGGGAACACTGCAAACGCGCGGTGCTCGTGCGCCATCAAGGCGCTGTTACAACTGCACTCACTTTCGCTGCGGGGCTGGCTGCTGTTGGGTCAGGCAATGGATATTGCCCCCACCCAGTAACAATTCGCGGCCCGGCACCATCACCACTTCATGTTGTGGGAACAGGTTCTGCAGGATTTGCTTGGCCTGATCGTCCAACGGGTCATCGAAACTCGGCGCGATGATGCCGCCATTGACGATCAGGAAGTTGACGTAGGAACCGGCCAACCGCACGGTCGGATTACGCTCCTGGCTACCGTCAACCAGGTCTACCCCGGCGCATTCCTCCTCAGTGGCATACAGCGGACCCGGGATCGGCATTTTATGCACGATGAACGAGCGGCCCTGGGCATCGGTGCTGCTTTGCAGCACGTCCATGGCTGCGTGGCAGCGTGGGTAGTTCGGGTCTTGCGGGTCATTGGTCCAGGCCAACAGCACTTCGCCCGGGCGCACGTAGCAGCAGAAGTTATCCACATGGCCGTCGGTTTCGTCGTTGAACAACCCATCCGGCAACCAGATGATCTTGTCTACCGCCAGGTTATCGCTGAGTACCGCCTCAATGGCCGCACGATCAAAGTGCGGGTTGCGGTTGCGGTTCAACAGGCATTCTTCGGTGGTGATCAGGGTGCCTTCGCCGTCGACATGAATCGAACCGCCTTCAAGCACAAAGCCTTCAGTGCGGTAACGCGGTGCGCGCTCCATCTCGAGGATCTTGCCTCCCACCTGGGAATCGCGGTTCCACGGTGCATACAGGCCGCCGTCAAAACCACCCCAGGCGTTGAAGTCCCAGTTCACACCCCGTACTTCTCCACTGCCGTTGATAACGAAAGTGGGGCCAGTGTCGCGAACCCACGCGTCGTCATTGGACATTTCCACCAGGCGGATATTGGGTACGTCCAGGCGGGCACGGGCGTTTTCGTACTGGCTGGCGGAGACCGCGACGGTCACCGGCTCAAAACGTGCGATAGCCTTGGCCACCGCCACATGGGCCGCCTGAGCAGGCTTACCGCCCAGGCGCCAGTTGTCTGGGCGCTCGGGCCAGATCATCCAGGTCTGGGTCTGGGGCGCCCATTCGGCAGGCATGTGAAAGCCATCGGCGCGAGGTGTGCTGTGCAAGGTGGTCATGGCGATCAGGGCTCCGAATGGGGTCAAGGGCAACTTTATAATGGATAAAAATCGGCTTTAACAGACTAAAAACATGATAGATGCTCGGGTCTGCAAAAAATAGCCGATAACAATCGATAAATCACAGTTGCTCATCCAGCACTTTCGACAGCATGTCCACAAAGAAGTCCACACTGCGTCTGGACGTCACCATCGGCGGCTTGATTTTGAGGATATTCAGATAATCACCGGTAGGCTGCATGAAAATCCCCAGTTCCCGCAGCCGGTCACACAACAAGGCGGTTTCTGCAGTCGCAGGTTCGAGGGTCTGGCGATCGCGCACCAGTTCAAGGCCCAGATAGAAGCCCGAACCGTGCACGGCACCGACGAGCGGATGGCGATCGATCAATTCCTCCAACCGTGCCTTGAAATGCCCACCTACCAGTTGGGCGTTTTCCCACAGCTTTTCCTCTTCCATCACATCCAGCACCGCCATGCCGATCCGGCAACTGACCGGACTGCCTCCTGATGAGGAGAAGAAGTAACCCTCGGCTTCCAGCGCCTCGGCAATTTCTCGGCGGGTGATCACTGCACCCAACGGCTGGCCGTTGCCCATGCCTTTGGCCATGGTGATGATGTCAGGCACCACACCTTGCTGTTCAAACCCCCAGAAGAAATGCCCCATGCGGCCGTAACCCACCTGCACTTCATCGGCGATGCACACGCCTCCCTGGGCACGGACCAGGCCATACACCTGTTGCAGGTAACCCGGTGGCAGGGAGATGCCGCCGGCATTGCCGTACACCGGCTCACAGATGAACCCGGCTAATTGACGCTGGCTCGCGGCGATTTTCGCCAGGTTATGCTCCACGCTTCGTACATAGTCCGGCGCGCTGTCCGGCCCGCGGAATTCACCGCGGTAGGTATTGGGCGCGGTCACCGGGTGTACCCAATCCGGGCGGCTGCTCAAGGCCTGGGGGTTATCGGCAATCGACGTGGACACGGCATCCGCCGCCACCGACCAGCCGTGATAGGCCTCCAGCACACTGAGCATGTCGCGCCCGCCGCTGTAGGCCCAGGCCAAACGAATCGCCAGGTCATTGGCCTCGGTGCCGCTGTTGACCAGGAACACCCGGTCCATGCCCTCCGGCGCCAACGCCAGCAGGCGCTCGGAGAACTCGGCAACCGCCGCGTAGTGAAACCGCGAGTTGGTGTTGAGCAACGACCACTGCCGAGCCGCCACTTCAGCCATGCGCGGGTGGCCATGGCCCAGCACGGCCACGTTGTTGAGCATGTCGAGGTACGATCGGCCCTGCATATCGATCAGGTGGTTACGCCAGCCGCGCTCGATACGCGGTGGGTCGGCGTAGTAGTGCTTCTGGGAGCGGGCAAAGCTGGCATCACGCCGGGCCAGCAGGGCTTCTGGGTCCAGTTCCGGCTCCGCATCACAGGCCAGGCCCAATAGAGCTGCGGGTGACGGGCACAACGCCTGCCACGCCAACGCCCGGGAAGGTGTGCAGAACAGCGGTGGCTCAAGGTCGGCGCGGCACAACTGCACAGTCAACGGCGCATGAACCTCGCCCAGCACCTGCCCTTTGACCAAGGTTGCGCCCGGCTTGAGTGATGTGCGCACGCCCCACAAGCGCAGGCTCAGGCCGCTGTCGTGCAAACACAGCAAGCCGTCGGTACCTTCACGCAGCATTCCCGCAAAGGGTGCTTCCAACACTGTGCCGTGGGGCAGATGCAGTTCGACATGCAGGGGGAACGTCTCGGGCTCTAGCGCACTGTCGGGGCGGGTGCGCGACAAGCGGTATTGCCCATAACGACTGGCCGCCAGCCCATGCACCGTCGCCGCTTGATCCAGCAAGCGCCGATCGATGCCGGGAGTCTCCCAATTGCCAGCCTCGAAATGCGGGCTGAGTACGCCCAGGTCGATCAGCGCAAACTCGCGGCCCACCAAGCCTGGCAATAAAGGCGCGAAGTCTTGGTTGGCGACGGGCGGTAATGTTTTGCCGACGCTGCGCAGAATAGCCGCTTGCATGAGTTCGAAGGGCACCGACGTGGCGATATGGAAGATTTCCCACTCGTGTTCGGCGTTTTTCTTTAGATAAACGTTGTCCGGGTCCAGGCGTTGCTGCTGCTCACTGCTGAGCACCAACACCGCCGCGCGAGCGACGATCAACGGCCACAACACCTCCAGCTCTTCGCGCTGCAACGGCGTGACCGCGTGGCAGGCCTGGATCGCCGGCAAGAGAGCAAATGGATCACCGTCGGCATGGTGCAACAGCGCCGCGCAGGTCACCGACAGATCGGCAATTCGCCAGGTGTGCACCAGATCGCCGAAATCGATCACGCCTTGTATACGCCAGTGCCGCTGGGCATCACGCTGCCACATCACGTTGTCGTCGGTGATGTCCATGTGCACCGCTTGCCAAGGCAGGTGTGCCGCCAACGGCTGGACATGCGCCTCGACCTGCCTGGCTGCCTGCTCCAAAGCAGCACGCTGCGGCAGGTCTGGCAAGGTTGCCAGCAGGTGGGTGATCAATGCTTGCGCGTGGCGCGGGTCCCATTGCAGGGTGCGCGCAAGGCCAGGGTGCTCGAAACCTGCCAGCGCGAGGCTCATCTGCCCGCACAGCTCACCAAAGCCTTCGATCACGGTGCGGCTCAGGTGGGGTAAATGCGTCAGGGGCTGGCCGTCGATGTAGTCCAGTAGCCGCAGGTGCAGGGTTTGGTCATCGACGTTGACCGTCAGCAACTCCTCACCCGCCAAGGTCTGGATGACCTTGGGAACACGCAGGCCGGCATGCGCGCCCAGGCTGTTGAGCGCTGCGTGTTGGGCTTGAAGTTCAACCGCGGCGTAGTCACCCCGGCAGATTTTCAAAACGAAGCGGCCCCGTGTGCTGTCAATTCGATAGTTGAGGTCTTGCTGACTGCCCAACGAGTGTAATTTGCCCGCCATACCATAGTGCCGCTCGAGCAGGCATGCTGCTTGCTCGGGGGTTACTTGTGGGCAAGGCAAGCTGGCACGGTGGGTCAACGTGGCTAACGACATTGTGACGACCTTTGTTTTTTCAGGCGTCTATATCGCCATTGTTCAGGGGCACAAGGCAACCCCCCAGTAATACAGCGCTTGCACCACCCGGCTCGCACCACTCAAGCTATGCTTCATCCGCATAATGTCTATCAAAGGAAAGGGCCCTCCGATATGCGCATTCTCGTTACTGGCGGCGCTGGCTTTATCGGCTCAGCCCTGATCCGCCACCTGATCCAGCACACCGAGCACGAGGTGCTCAACCTGGACAAGCTGACTTACGCCGGCAACCTCGAGTCGCTGACCAGCATCGCGTCCAACAGCCGCTATGAGTTTGTCCAGGCCGATATCATCGACCAGGTCACCGTCAGCGCCTTGCTCGCACGCTTCGAACCCGATGCGATCATGCACTTGGCGGCCGAGTCCCATGTCGACCGCTCCATTGACGGCCCGTCGGATTTTATCCAGACCAACATCGTTGGCACCTACAGCCTGCTGGAAGCCACGCGAGCCTATTGGCAGAAGCTGGCAGAGCCGGCAAAAAGCGCATTCCGTTTCCACCACATCTCCACTGATGAGGTGTATGGCGACCTGCACGGCGTGGACGACCTCTTCACCGAGACCACGCCTTACGCACCGAGCTCGCCGTATTCCGCGAGCAAGGCAGCGTCCGACCACCTGGTACGCGCCTGGCAGCGCACCTATGGCCTGCCGGTGCTATTGACCAACTGCTCGAACAATTACGGGCCGTTCCATTTCCCCGAAAAATTGATCCCGCTGGTGATTCTAAACGCCCTGGCGGGCAAGCCACTGCCGGTGTATGGCGATGGTCTGCAGGTGCGTGACTGGCTGTTCGTCGAGGATCATGCCCGTGCGCTGCTCACAGTGGTCACCACTGGGGTTGTGGGCGAAACCTACAATATCGGCGGCCACAACGAACAGAAGAACATCGACGTGGTACGTGGCATCTGCGCCCTGCTGGAAGAACTGGCGCCGCAACGCCCAGCCGGTGTGGAGAAATTCACTGACCTGATCACCTTCGTCAAGGATCGCCCAGGCCACGACCAACGCTACGCCATCGACGCCAGCAAGATCGAACGCGAACTGGGCTGGGTCCCGGAAGAAACCTTCGAGACCGGCCTGCGCAAAACCGTACAGTGGTACCTCGATAATCTGGAATGGTGCAGCAGGGTCCAGGACGGCAGTTATCAGGGAGAACGATTGGGCAACACCGACTTGAAGGATCTAATCGCATGATGAAGGGAATTGTATTGGCTGGCGGCTCCGGCACTCGCCTACACCCCATTACGTTGGGAGTGTCCAAACAGCTGTTGCCGGTGTATGACAAGCCGATGATCTACTACCCGATATCCGTGCTGATGCTCGCAGGCATCAAGGACATTCTGGTGATCTCCACTCCGGTAGACCTACCGCAGTACCGAAACCTGCTGGGAGACGGCAGCCAGTTTGGCGTGCGTTTCACGTATGCCGAACAGCCTTCCCCGGACGGGCTGGCTCAAGCATTTATCATTGGCGAAGAGTTCATCGGTGATGACGCGGTGTGCCTGATTCTGGGGGACAACATCTTCCACGGCCAGCATTTTGGCGATCAGTTACGCACCGCAGCCGAGCGCTCCTCGGGCGCTACTGTTTTCGGCTATTGGGTGAAAGACCCGGAGCGCTTCGGTGTGATTGATTTCGATAAAGAGGGCCGCGCCCTTTCCATCGAAGAAAAACCGGCAAAGCCCAAGTCACCGTATGCCGTGACCGGCCTGTACTTCTACGACAACGACGTGATCAAGATCGCCAAGGCGGTCAAGCCTTCGCCACGCGGCGAGCTGGAGATCACCGACGTCAACAATGCCTACCTTCAGCGTGGCGATCTTCACGTTGAACGCTTCGGCCGTGGGTTCGCCTGGCTCGACACCGGCACCCATGACAGCCTGCTGGAAGCCTCGACCTACGTTCAGACCATCGAGCACCGCCAGGGCTTGAAAGTGGCCTGCCTGGAAGAGATCGCCTATGAAAATGGCTGGATCGATCGTGATTATCTGCTGGAGCGCGCCAAGTACTTTGGCAAGACCGGCTACGGCCAATACCTCTACTCGCTTGCCGGAGAGACCCAGTGAATGTAGTTGAAACCACACTACCCGGCGTACTGATCCTCGAGCCAAAGGTATTCGGCGACGAACGCGGTTTCTTCTACGAAAGCTTCAATGCGCGCGCCTTTGAAGCAGCCACCGGGCTCAAGCGTAATTTCGTGCAGGACAATCACTCACGCTCGCAAAAAGGCGTGCTGCGAGGTTTGCACTATCAGCTTGAACACACTCAGGGCAAGCTGGTACGTGTTACCTACGGTGAAGTGTTGGACGTAGCGGTCGACATCCGTCGCAGCTCACCCAACTTTGGCCAGTGGGTGGGTGTCCGCCTGTCGGCACAGAACCATCGCCAACTCTGGGTGCCGGAAGGCTTCGCCCATGGTTTCGTGGTGTTGAGTGAGTACGCAGAGTTCCTGTACAAAACCACCGACTACTACCAGCCAAGCGCCGAGCGCAGCATTCTCTGGAATGATCCGACGCTGGCCATCGACTGGGAGCTGGCCGAACCGCCGCAACTCTCCGCCAAGGATCAGGTCGGCAAACTGCTGATGGAAGCTGACTTGTTCCCATGAAAATCCTCATCACCGGCCAACACGGCCAAGTCTCCCAGGAGCTGCAACAGCGGCTCAAGGGCCTGGGCGAACTCCTCGTCATGGGCCGCGACCAGCTTGACCTGACAGACGCAGACCTTATCCGCCGGCAAGTGCGCGCCCATCGCCCTGGACTGATCATCAACGCTGCGGCCCACACCGCCGTCGATCTGGCCGAGAGCGAGCCGGACGCTGCGTTCGCCATCAATGCCATCGCCCCCGGAATCCTCGCCGAAGAGGCCAAGGCGTTGGGTATCCCGCTGATTCACTACTCGACCGACTACGTGTTCGACGGCACCAAACCTGCCCCGTACACCGAAAGCGACACGCCGAACCCATTGGGTGTCTACGGCCAGAGCAAGCTGGCGGGTGAGCAGGCGATTGCGGCTGCAGGCGGCGAGTACCTGATCTTGCGCACCAGTTGGGTCTATTCCAGCCACGGCAAGAACTTCCTGCTGACCATGCAGCGCCTCCTGCAGGAAAAACCGCAGATGCGCATCGTGGCCGACCAGATCGGTGCACCGACCTGGGCCGGGACTATCGCCAACAGCACCCGCGTGCTGATCGAGCAGTGGCAGGCCGGTAAGGCAGGGGATTGGGGTGTTTACCACCTCACTGCCCAGGGTGAGACTTCATGGTTCGGCTTTGCCCAAACCATTGGCGAGCAACTGCGCGCCGAGGGCAAGGCCTGCGCCGAGCTGGAGCCGATCCCTTCCAGCGCCTACCCGACCCCCGCCAAGCGCCCGCTGAACTCGCGCCTGGACTGCACTCGCCTGCAACAGCAATGGCACGTCAGCCAGCCACAGTGGCAAGACGCATTGCACGAGTGTCTTGCACAGCAGCACTAGGCATAATGCGCCTGTACCCACAGGCGCGACTTCCATGACCCCACCCCTTCCGCGAAGACCCCGCTGGCGCAGCCTCGCCCTGCTGGCTCTGTGCCTGGCACCGCTGTTGTGGCCGCTGGAGCATTTGGCCGAGCGCTATTACCGCAGCGAGCTGGCCGGGCAAAACCGCCAGACCCTCGACCTCTACGTCGCCAACTTGCTGGGCACCCTGCACCGCTACGAAATACTGCCGCAGATCCTCGGGGACTTACCGGCCCTGCGCACTGCATTGGGCGCGCCCCACGTCAGCACCCACCTGGTCAATGCCAACCAGTTGCTCAAGGACGTCGCCGCCCAGGCCGGGGTAGAGGTGATGTATTTGATGGACACCACCGGCAAGACCCTCGCCGCTTCCAACTGGGACAAGCAAGACAGCTTTGTGGGGCGCAACTTTTCCTTCCGTCCGTATTTCAGCGAAGCCATGGCCGGGCGCCTCGGACGGTTCTTCGGCCTGGGCACCACCTCGGCCAAGCGCGGCTACTTCTTCGCCGCCGCGGTGCGTGACGGCGATACCATCATCGGCGTGCTGGTGGTGAAGGTCGACCTGGACCACACCGAAAGCCTGTGGGGCAATACCCCGGAACAATTGCTGGTCACCGACCACAACGGCGTGGTGATCCTCACTTCGCGACCGCAATGGCGATTCCGCGCCACGCGGCCACTGACCGCCGAAGAACGCCAGGCCATCATTGCTATCCAGCCCTACCCCACCCGCGACCCGCAGCCGTTGAGCCTCAGCAGCAGCGCTTGGCTGCGCCAGTCCACGGCTATCGCCGAGACCGGCTGGAACGTGGAAATCCTCGCGCCGCGCTCGCTGATCAACCGCCCGGTGCGCACGGTCGTCGCCGTGGGCGGTGCCACGTTGTTGGTGCTGATGCTGTTGCTGGGGTTGCTGATGCAGCGCCGCCGGCACTATCTGGAACGCATCGCCTTCGAAGCCAAGGCCCGCCGCGAGTTGGAAATGCGCGTGGCCGAGCGTACCAGCGACCTGGAGGGCCTTAACCGGCGCCTTAAACAGGAAGTGCTGGAGCGCGAGCATGCCCAGCAAGAACTGGTGCGCGCCCAGGATGATCTGGTTCAGGCCGGTAAACTCTCGGCGCTGGGCACCATGTCGGCGAGTATCAGCCATGAACTGAATCAGCCACTGGCGGCGATTCGCAGCTATGCCGAAAACGCCGAGATCCTGCTCGACCATGAGCGCACCAACGATGCCCGCGGCAACCTCAAGCTGATCAGTGAATTGACCGGGCGCATGGCCTCGATCATCGCCCACTTGCGTGCCTTCGCCCGCCGTGACCGTCACGCGCCGGAGAGCGTGGCCCTGCAACCGGCACTGGATGACGCCCTGGCATTACTGGCCAAGCGTCGGCGTTCGATGGAGGTGGAGTTGATTCGCGACTTGCCAGAGGCGACCTTGTGGGTGCAGGCCGGTGAAACCCGTCTGCGCCAGGTGCTGGGTAACTTGCTGGCCAATGCTCTGGACGCCCTCACCGAAAAAGGCCCGCCACGCAGACTCTGGCTGAGTGCCGAAACCACGCCCCTGGGCGTCAACCTGTACATTCGCGACAATGGCCCGGGCTTTTGCATGGAAGCCCTGGGCCGCGCCAGCGAGCCGTTCTACACCACCAAGACGCGCACCCAGGGCCTGGGCCTGGGCCTGGCGATCTGCGACACCCTGATGCGCGCCTTCGGCGGTGAACTGTTGTTCGCCAACCACAAGGAGGGCGGCGCGCTGTTAACCTTGAAATTGCGCGCCGGCTCGCCGGGCGTCAGTCTGCAACCGTCCGAGGACCGCAGTGTATGAGTATCGACAACTCGATTCAGGTGGTATTGATCGACGACGATCCACACCTGCGTCAGGCCCTGTGCCAGACCCTGGACCTGGCCGGCCTGAAAGTCCTGCCCCTGGGAGAAGCCAACGGGCTCACCGCACGCCTGTCCCGCGACTGGCCGGGCGTGGTAGTCAGCGACATTCGCATGCCCGGCATGGACGGCCTGGAACTGCTGGCTGAACTGCACGGCCAGGACCCCGACCTGCCGGTGCTGCTGATCACCGGCCACGGCGACGTACCGCTGGCGGTACAAGCCATGCGTGCCGGCGCCTATGACTTCCTGGAAAAACCCTTCGCCAGCGACGCGCTGCTCGACAGCGTGCGCCGTGCCCTGGCCCTGCGCCGGCTGGTGCTGGACAACCGCAGCCTGCGCCTGGCTCTCAGCGACCGCCAGCAACTCAGTACGCGCCTGGTAGGGCACTCGCCACAGATGTTGCGCCTGCGCGAGCAAATCGGTGCACTGGCCGCGACCAAGGCCGATGTGCTGATCCTCGGCGAAACCGGGGCAGGCAAGGAGGTCGTCGCCCGCGCCCTGCACGACCTCTCAAGCCGACGCAGCGGCCCGTTTGTGGCGATCAATGCCGGAGCACTGGCGGAATCGGTGGTGGAAAGCGAACTGTTCGGTCATGAACCCGGCGCGTTTACCGGCGCGCAAAAGCGCCGCATCGGCAAGTTCGAGTTTGCCAATGGCGGCACGCTGTTTCTGGATGAAATTGAAAGCATGAGCCTGGATGTACAGGTCAAGTTGCTGCGCCTTTTACAGGAGCGCGTCGTGGAACGCCTGGGTGGCAATCAGTTGATCCCGCTGGATATCCGCATTATCGCCGCCACCAAGGAAGACCTGCGCCAGGCCGCCGACCAGGGCCGTTTCCGTGCCGACTTGTATTACCGCCTCAATGTGGCGCCGCTGCGCATTCCCCCGCTACGGGAACGGGGTGAAGATGCGCTGATGCTGTTCCAGCACTTCGCCGACGAGGCCAGCAGCCGCCACGGCCTGCCCTTGCACGAACTGCAACCGGGCCAGCGCGCGCTGTTGCTGCGCCACAGCTGGCCGGGCAATGTGCGGGAACTGCAAAACGCCGCGGAGCGTTTCGCCCTCGGCCTGGAATTGGCCCTGGATAACACCCAGGACCACCCCGCCGCCGGTGTGCTGACCTCCACGCCCGGAGGCCTGAGCGAGCAAGTCGAACAGTTCGAAAAAAGCCTGATCGCCGCCGAACTGACCCGCCCCCACAGCTCTGTGCGCAGCCTCGCCGAAGCCCTGGGCGTACCGCGCAAAACCTTGCACGACAAACTGCGCAAACACGGCCTGAACTTCGCCGACAGTGCCGGCCAGAGCGCCGATGACGAATGACATCGTCCACCTACAAAGAGGCCGCCATGAGCCGTGATAGCCGTTACCTGGAATCCATCCTTCACCACGACATCCCACTCACCCGGGAAATGGGCCTCAGGGTGCTCGACTGGCAACACGACCAACTGCAACTGCACCTGCCCTTGCAAGCCAATATCAACCACAAGAGCACCATGTTTGGCGGCAGCCTCTACTGCGGCGCCGTGCTGGCGGGTTGGGGTTGGCTGCACCTGAAGCTGCGTGAAGCCGGGATTGAAGACGGGCACATCGTGATTCAGGAAGGGCAGATCAGCTACCCGCTGCCGGTGACCCAGGACGCGACAGCCATTTGCGCGGCGCCGGATGAAAAGATTTGGAAGCGCTTTGTGGCGACCTATCAGCGCTATGGGCGGGCGCGGTTGGCGCTGGAGACGTGGATTGTGAATGAAGGCAGTGCGGAGCGTGCCGTCGTCTTTACCGGCCAATACGTCCTGCATCGCTAGCAGCCATGACAAAAAACAACTGTGGGAGCGGGCTTGCCTGCGATAGCGGTGGATCAGCCAATAGCTGTATGACTGACACTCCGCCATCGCGGGAAAGCCCGCTCCCACATTTTGCTCTGCAGTGGCCTTAAGATCTGGCCAGGGTCAACAGCCGCTCACGCCACGCCGCCTTGGCCGGCAACGCCAGAAAGAACGGGTTCAGCAACGACTCCCGCGCCGGGTAACTGAACGGTTTGCCATTCAACTCCAATACTTCACCCCCAGCTCCTTCCAATACACCCTGGGCCGCTGCGGTATCCCACTGCGAGGTCGGCGCCAGGCGCGGATAACAATCGGCACTGCCCTCGGCTAATAAGCAAAACTTCAAGGAGCTGCCGATATTCGCCAGTTTCAACTCGCCCAAGCCTTCACTGAGGCCATTGAGCAGGCGCTCCTGCTCAGGGCTGGTATGACGACGGCTGGCCACCACCGTAAAGGCCTCACCCGAGGCCGGGGCCTGGCGTACTTGAATCTGCTTGGGCGCTGCATTGACGTCCGACCGCCAAGCCCCCAGGCCCGCGCCGCCGAAGTAGCAACGGCCAGTGGTCGGTATCGACACCACGCCGAACACCACGCGGCCCTGTTCGATCAATGCAATATTGACGGTGAACTCTTCACTGCCAGAAATGAATTCCTTGGTGCCATCCAGAGGGTCCACCAACCACCAACGCTGCCAGCCGGCACGCACGCTCTGATCGATATCGGCGTCCTCTTCAGACAGCACTGGAATGCTTGGGTCCAGCGCGGTGAGGCCTGCGAGAATGAGATGATGGGCAGCCAGGTCGGCAGCCGTCACGGGAGAATCATCCGCCTTGGACGTCACGGCTACCTCGGCACGCCAGTACGGCAGGATGGCTTCACCCGCCTGCCGAGCCAGTTCAATGACCGGTGCGATAAACGGGTGGCCTAAAAACAGTTCGCTCATGCGGTGAACGCTCCACGCTGGGTCAACAGGTCTCTCACCAGATACAGCGCAGCCAGGGCGCGACCTTCGCTGAACTGCTCGTTTTGCGCCAGCGCCGACAGCTCACGCAGGTTGACCCGGTCTACCCGCATTGGTTCAGGCTCATCACCTTCAAGACGCTCTTCGTAGAGATCGGTAGCCAACACCACCTGGATCTTCTGGCTCATATAGCCGGGCGACAATGACAGCTCGGTGATGTGCTCCAACTGCCGTGCACCGTAGCCGGCCTCTTCCTTGAGTTCGCGGTCTGCCGCTGCAAGCACGTCTTCGCCGGGCTCGATCAGGCCTTTGGGCAACGACAATTCATATTCGTCAGTGCCGCCGCAGTATTCCTCCACCAGCACTGCATGATCTTCATCGATCATCGCCACAATCATCACGGCGCCATAGCCCGTGCCACGCCCGACAAGACGCTCATAGGTCCGCTCAACGCCATTGGAAAAGCGCAATTGCACTTCCTCCACGCGGAACAAACGGCTACTGGCGACTATTTCGCGGGCGAGGACAGTGGGTTTCTGGCGCATAAACGGCTCCTTGGCGTGATCGGGTTACTATACCGTGGCTTTTCCGATTGTCTGTGTCGGATATTTTTACTTACATGAGACCCCACCATGCCCTCTCTGCCCTGGCACGCCATCGACACCGTCCTGCTGGACATGGACGGCACCCTGCTCGACCTGCATTACGACAACCACTTCTGGATGGAACACCTGCCGCAACGCTATGCCGAACTGCACGGCGTAAGCCGAGCCATGGCCGAGATGGAGTTGCAGCCACTGTTCGAGCGTAACGCCGGACAGTTGCAATGGTATTGCCTGGATTTCTGGAGCGCCGAGCTCAAGATCCCGGTGCGCGAACTCAAGTTGGAAACCGCCCACCTGATTGCCCTGCGTCCGGATGCCGATACCTTCCTGGCGGCGATCAAACAGGCCGGCAAGCGCGTGATCATGATCACCAACGCTCATCGTGATTCGCTGTCATTGAAGTTGGAGCGCATTGAACTGGCGCCGTATTTCGAGCGATTGATCAGCTCTCACGACTACGGTTTCCCCAAGGAAAACCCGCAATTCTGGGAGGCCTTACAAGCGGATATCCACTTTGACCCGGCCCGTAGCCTGTTTATAGATGACACTTTGCCGATCCTGCGCAGTGCCCGGGATTTCGGCGTGGGACATTTACTGGCAGTGAAAGAACCTGATAGCAAAAAAGGCTCAAAGGACACCGCGGAATTTGCGGCCGTCGGGGATTATCGAGAACTCATTACCGGGCTTATGTAGGAGCGAGCTTGCTCGCGAAAAACGTCAACGATAACGCGTGCTTCCTGGATAAACGCGGTGCCCGTGAGTTTTTCGCGAGCAAGCTCGCTCCTACAAAAGGGCGAGCTTGCTCATTTTATCCTGCGTATTACTCAGGGATGCGCAGTGTCTGGCCCGGGTAGATCTTGTCCGGGTGCGACAACAGTGGCTTGTTAGCCTCGAAAATCTTGTTGTACTTATTCGCGTCGCCATAGACCGTTTTAGAGATTGCGCTGAGAGTGTCACCGCTTTTCACAACAACAAAGCGTGAAGCCACCACGACTGGACCACTGACAGTAATCTGGTCATCCACACTTGCCACGCCGGCAATGTTGCCCAGCGCCAACAGGATCTTTTCTTTCTCTTCCTGCGTGGCCACTTCACCGGTCACCGTGACCTTGTCGCCATCCACCGTGGTCTGCACGTTTGGATTACCCAGGCCCACCTTGCTAACATGCTCCTTCAACTGCTCACTGGCGTTCGCATTACCCGGCGTCAACAGGTCGACAATCTTTTCGCCGGCTTCTTTGATAAAGCTAAAAATACTCATGGTGCGCTCTCCTTGGGATTTAATTTCCAGATGCCCAAGACTAGACCAGTCCTGCCGACTTGGGTTCCAGACTGGCTAAAGACTCAAAAGTATCGCAATCACCCCTGCCTGGAATAAGCCCGACGAAAACGCGGGTGAACCTTGATCGACGCCCTCTATCAATAGATCAATACAGGCGATTAGACGCGACCCTTTGTCGCGCCTAGTCTAATCACTGATCAATCCGCCGGTGGTACTGCCCCATGAACGCCAAGCGCCCTCACTGCGCGGCGCCCGCTCTCGAATCGACCGCGCCCGTCGCCAGCCAGAGCTATCACTATTGCAATCTTGAACACACTGAAGTCGCCAGCACTGCGCTGGCCGAAGAGGTGGCGTTGGCGATTGCCTACAACGATATCAGCCAGGCGGTGATGCTGGTGACGCCTACGGACCTGGAAGACTTCATTGTAGGTTTCAGCCTCGGCAGCGGCATTATCACCGACGTTAACGATATTTATGACCTGAAAATCAGCGGTTCGGGCGCAGCCCAGTACGCCCAGGTTCAGGTGTCCAGCCGTGCGTTCTGGAACCTCAAGCAGCAACGCCGCCAATTGGCGGGCACCAGCGGCTGCGGCCTGTGTGGCGTGGAAGCGGTAGAGCAAGCATTGCCCGACCTCCAGGTACTGCCCGGCGCGCCCTTGCCGCCGGCGCAGTGGCTCGACGGCCTGCGCCAGCGTATCAGCGCGTTCCAACCCCTGGGCCAGCACAGCGGCGCCGTGCACGCGGCGGTTTTTATGAACAGCCAGGGGGAATTGCTGATGGGTCGCGAAGACATCGGCCGGCATAACGCCCTGGATAAATTGATTGGCGCGTTGATCCGCCAAAAGATTCCGACCGACGGCGGCCTGGCGATTGTTACCAGCCGCTGCAGCCTCGAATTGATTCAGAAAGTCTTGCGCGCGGGTATCCAGACCCTGGTCAGCCTGTCGTCGCCCACCGGCCTGGCCCTGCAATGGGCACGCCGGCACAACCTCAACCTCATCCACCTGCCGCAAAAAAGCGCGCCACGGGTCTATAGCCCTGCGATGGAGCACCAGCCATGAGCCTTCACCACCAAGCCGACCAGACCCCCACCCCACGCTACAAGCCCTATAAAGGCCCAGCCGGTGGCTGGGGCGCCCTGATCAGTGTGGCGCAAGCCTGGCTGACCAGTGACAACGCCCTCAAAAACCTGCGCATGATGCTCAAGACAAATCAGAACGGCGGCTTCGACTGCCCGGGCTGCGCCTGGGGCGACTCGCCGGAAAGCGGCATGGTCAAGTTCTGCGAAAACGGCGCCAAGGCGGTCAACTGGGAAGCCACCAAGCGCCGCGTCGATGCGGCCTTCTTCGCCAAGCACAGCGTCACGGCGTTGCTGGAGCAAAGCGACTACTGGCTGGAGTACCAGGGCCGCCTGACGGAGCCAATGCGCTATGACGCCGAGACCGATCGCTACCTGCCCATCAGTTGGGATGCGGCGTTCGACCTGATCGGCAAGCACCTCAACGCGCTGCCCAGCCCGAACATGGCCGAGTTCTACACCTCGGGCCGCGCCAGCAACGAAGCCGCCTACCTGTACCAGTTGTTCGTACGCGCCTTTGGCACCAACAACTTCCCGGACTGCTCGAACATGTGCCACGAAGCCAGCGGCGTAGCCCTGGCGCAGAGTGTCGGGGTGGGCAAAGGTACCGTAACCTTTGATGACTTCGAACATGCCGATGCCATTTTCGTCTGGGGCCAGAACCCCGGCACCAACCACCCACGCATGCTCGAGCCGCTGCGCGAAGCGGTGAAACGCGGCGCTCAGGTGGTGTGTATCAACCCCCTGAAAGAGCGCGGCCTGGAGCGCTTCCAGCACCCGCAACATCCGCTGGAAATGCTCACCAACGGCGACAAGCCGACCAACACCGCCTACTTCCGCCCGGCGCTGGGTGGCGATATGGCTATCTTGCGTGGCATGGCCAAGTTCCTGCTGCTGTGGGAACGCCAAGCCCTGGCCGAAGGCAAGGAAGCGGTGTTCGACCACGACTTCCTCAATGAGCACACTGCCAACGTCCTGGAATACCTGGGTCAGATCGACGATACCTCGTGGGAGGAGATCGTCGAGCAGTCCGGCCTGACCCTGGTGGAGATCGAGCAAGCGGCACGCATGTACGCCAAAGGCAAGAGTGTAATCATGTGCTGGGCGATGGGGATTACCCAGCACCGCCACTCGGTGCCGACCATCCAGGAAATCGCCAACCTGATGCTGCTGCGCGGCAATATCGGCCGCCCAGGTGCCGGGCTGTGCCCGGTGCGTGGCCACAGTAACGTACAGGGCGACCGCACCATGGGCATCAACGAACGCCCACCGGTGGCGTTTCTGGACGGGCTGGAGCGTCGTTTCCAGTTCCAGGTGCCTCGCGACAATGGCCATAACGTGGTGGAAGCGATTCACGCCATGCTTGAAGGCCGCTCCAAAGTCTTTATCGGCCTGGGCGGCAACTTTGCCCAAGCCACGCCAGACAGCACGCGTACCTTTGAAGCGCTGCGAAATTGCGACCTGACCGTGCAGATCAGCACCAAGCTCAACCGCAGCCACCTGATGCACGGTAAAGATGCGTTGATCCTGCCGTGCCTGGGCCGCACCGACATCGACATCCAGGCCGACGGCCCGCAAGCGGTGACGGTGGAAGACTCGTTCAGCATGGTCCACGGCTCCAACGGCCAACTGCAACCGCTGTCGAAACTGATGAAGTCCGAGCCGGCGATCCTGGCGGGCATTGCTGCCGCCACTCTGGGCAGCAAGCCCGTGGATTGGAACTGGCTGGTGGCCGACTATGGGCGCATCCGCGACCTGATCGCCGACACCATCCCAGGCTTCAAGGACTTCAACGAGAAGATCAAGCATCCAGGCGGTTTCTATCTGGGCAACTCCGCCGGCGCACGGCGCTGGAACACTCCGTCAGGTCGCGCCAACTTCCGCCCGAACATCTTGCCCAAAGACCTGATCCACGAGCGCACCCACGCCACGGGCCGGGTGCCGGACCTGATCATGCAGTCAATGCGCTCCCATGATCAGTACAACACCACCATCTACGGCCTGGACGACCGTTATCGCGGGGTCAAAGGCCAGCGTGACGTGCTGTTCGTCAACGAAGCCGACATCATCCGCCTGGGCTTCAAGCCGGGGCAGAAGGCAGACATCGTGTCGCTGTGGGAAGACGGTCGTGAGCGCCGCGTGAAGGGCTTTACGCTGCTGGCATTTGATATTCCGGCGGGGCAGGCGGCGGCTTACTACCCCGAAGTGAACCCGTTGGTGCCGTTGGAAAGCACTGGCGACGGTAGCCATACGCCAACGTCCAAGTTTGTTGCGATTCGCTTGGAAGCGGCGAGTGACAGTGGGTTGATCATGGCGCGCTCGGCCTGACTCGATCCGAGATATGTGTTGCTTGAACTAACGCTTTCGCGGGCAAGCCCGCTCCCACACTGGGATGGGTTCACCATTGAGACTGTGTGGACCGATCTGATGTGGGAGCGGGCTTGCCCGCGAAGAGGCCAGCACAAGCACCGCACATTCTGCAGGCACAAAAAAAGGCCGCTTTTGCATAAAAACGGCCGTTCCGAAGTAGCTAAAGACCCGTAAAAACGACTTAAGTTCCCCATACAAAACAGCAACTTAGCAAATTGTATACAACCTCTGCCGCCGGTCGGATTTCGATTGTCAGCGCCTCGATACAACCTCAGGATCGCGCCGTCATCCCTTGAGGTTTCCCTGAATGAAGTTCTCCTCGATTCTCTTGTTGTCCCTTGGCCTGGTCAGTGGCGCAGCCATGGCAGGCGGCACCACCGAAGCCGGTGTAGGCGGCGCATTGGGTGGGGTACTAGGTTCTGTTGTCGGCCAGCAGTTGGGCGGCAACACCGGTTCGACCATTGGCGCGGCCCTGGGCGGCGCAGGCGGTAGTGCAGTCGGCGCCGACAAACGTAGCCGTGGCGAAGCCGCCATTGGTGGCGCACTGGGCGCAGCCGGCGGTAACGTCGTAGGGCGCAGCGTTGGCGGCAGCACCGGTGCACTGATCGGCTCCGCAGCCGGCGGTGGCGCGGGCGGCGCGCTAGGCAACTACATGGGTAACGAAAGTGATCGCGACAGCCGCCATTACCGCGATCGCGACCGTGATGATCGTCGCTACTACCGCGATGGCCACCCAGGTCGCGGCCATGCCTATGGGCATCGCAAGAACAAGCATCGTTATCGCGACTGATAAACCCGCGCTCTGACGAACACATCCGATGTGGGAGCCGGGCTTGCCCGCGATAGCAGTGAATCAGGTTTAGACGTACTGCCTGATACTGCGCCATCGCGGGCAAGCCCGGCTCCCACATTTGGTCTGTATTGCTTGTAGGTGCGTCAAACCAGCAGCCGCTGCATCGCTTCGCGCAACATTCCCGGAATCGGCACTGGCTGGTTCGAGGCTCGGTCCACAAACACATGGACAAAGCGCCCCGCCGCACGCGCCTCCTCCTCACCCGCCTTGAATACCGCCAGCTCATACTGCACCGAGCTATTGCCCAGCTTGCCCACCCGCAGACCGACCTCAATGCACTCGGGAAAAGCGATCGAGGCGAAGTAATCGCAGGCCGAACTCACCACAAACCCCACCACTTCACCGTCATGAATATCCAACCCGCCCTGTTCGATCAGGTAGGTATTAACGGCTGTATCGAAGAAGCTGTAGTAAGTGACGTTATTCACATGGCCGTAGGCATCGTTGTCGTGCCAACGCGTGGTGATCGGTTGGAAGTGGCGGTAATCGTCGCGCACAGGCGTTGAGTCAGGCATCGGCAAGTCTCATCAAAGTTGATCCAATTGAGCATGGGCCCAGTCGCGCACCTCGGCGTAGGGGTAGTCTTCCAGCGCAGCAAAACCGGGAATGCCTCGCGCCTTCAACTTGGTAAACAACGGTACGCTGATACCGCCAAGGAAACGCGTCAAACGCTCCGCATTCGGCAAGTGCCCCGTGTGCTCATGATGCCTGTGGATAAAATCACCGCACAGCCCCATGAAGTTTTTATCCACAAGCGGCGGCAAGCTCGGCGGCGCCGGCAGATGGGCGACCTGGCCGTGGCATACCGAACAATGCCCGCAACGCCGGGGCGCATTATCATCACCAAAGTAGTGCGCCAGACGTTGCCCCAGGCAGTGGTCGGTGGCTAACAGGTCGAGCATGGCGTGAATCCGCGCGACCTCCGTCACCTCATGCTGCTTGAAGCCTGTGTATAACTCGGCGCTTAACGCGTGGGGGTCGAAATGGGTGTCGAGCAAACTGTAGACCTCAGTCATCTGCTTGCTTTCGAGCTCGATCAGGCCCTGCTCCTGAAAATAATCCAGTGCCTTCACCACCCGACTACGCTCGGCATTGTGCTGTTGATAAAGCGCATCGAAATCGACCGTCGCCCAGGTTTTAGCGCGCTTGCACACCTGGATGATCGCCGCGACAAACTGCTGCCGCTCGCCGGAAAAACGCGCCAGCAAGGCTTCGGGTTCGATCAGGTATTTGAAACGGTATTCCGCATAAAACGCATAGCGCGGCGCGATCACGCCCTTGAGCTCCAACTGCACCAGGAGCGTCTTGAGCGGCAACTCGCGAATATTGCTGTGGTCCGACAGCGACCTGAGCAGGAACTCCCACTGCCCTTCACTACGCGCGGCCTGCAATTCCTCCAGTACGCGCAAAATGCCGTCCTGCTCCGGCGTATCACCGTACACGAAGTTTTCCAGCACATTGAGGCTGTCGCGGTTGGCCAACACCAGGCAATCCGACGGCTGCCCGTCACGCCCTGCGCGGCCGATTTCCTGGCTGTAGTTCTCGATTGACTTGGGCAGGTCGAAGTGCACGACATTGCGGATGTCACTCTTGTCGATGCCCATGCCAAACGCGATAGTTGCGACAATGCAATTGGAACGCCCGCCCATGAAACGCTGCTGGATACCTTCGCGTTTTTCATGGGGCAGCCCCGCGTGATAAGTCTCGGCCTGAATACCGTGGCGGTTCAGATGCTCGGAAATCTGTTCGGCGGTTTTCTGCAAGGTGACGTAGACAATACTCGGCTGGTTGGCCCGCGCTTTCATCCATTCCAGCAGCCTGCGGCGTTTGTCGTGGCCGCTGACCGGTTCCACCAGCAGGTTGAGGTTGGGGCGATAGAAGCCCGTGGTCACTACATCTTCGGCAGCAATGGCGAACTTGGCCTGCATGTCGGCGATCACCTGGGGCGTGGCCGTGGCCGTCAGCAACAGCGCCTGAGGGATGTTGAACTGGCGCTGGTAGTCCGGCAGCTTCAAATAATCCGGGCGGAAGTTGTGGCCCCATTCGGAGATACAGTGCGCCTCGTCTACCACCAGCAACGAGATCTGCACGCTGTTCAGGAAATTACGGAAACGCTCGTTCTTCAAACGCTCCACGGAAATCATCAGAATCTTGAGCTCGCCCGATCGCGCACGGGCCATTACATCATTGGCCTCATCACGGCTCTGGGCCGAGTCGATACTGCCCGCCGAAATGCCGTGGCGCTGCAGGAAACCCAACTGGTCCTGCATCAACGCCAGCAACGGCGACACCACCAGCGTCAGGTGCGGCAGCAACACGGCCGACAGCTGGTAACACAAGGATTTGCCCGACCCCGTAGGGAAAATGGCGGCGGCAGATCGCCCAGCCAGCACGGCGCTGACCGTCTCTTCCTGGCCCAAGCGAAAGTGTGGGTAACCAAAGACCTGCTGGAGGGTGTCGTGCATAAGGCTGTCACTCCATTGACCGCTGAGTTGGCTCAAAAACATAGCCCGGGATTCTCAGCGAATCGAGAAAGGTCGCGAGGAAAAAAGAGACAGGATGATACACAGAGGGAAGGATGGCTCAGGGCCGAAGTGGGACTTTTCCGAGAAAGTAACAAGACGCAGCAGATACAAATGTGGGAGCTGGCTAGCCCTCTCCCACATTTTAAAACCGTGCTACTGCTGAATCAGCGGTTTTGCACCCGCTCGATCGCCGTGTCATACACCGGGTTGGCCTTTTGCTCCTTGGCCAACTGGTAATGACGCAGCGCATCCGGGAACTGCCCGGCCGCTTCGTAGATGCGTGCAATGTTGTAGTAGGCACCGGCGCGCACAGTCGCGGCATTGGTACCGGTGGCCAGGGCGATAGCCTTGCGGTTGGCCCAGATCGACTCCGCGGTATTGCCGGCTTTCTGATACGCCAGGCCCAGGTTGCCGTAAGCCTTGCCGAAGCTGTTATCCAGCTCGATGGCTTGACGGAAGAAGTCGATGGCCTGGTCCAGGTTACCGGCCTGGTAGGCCGCTTCGCCCTTGAGGTTCAGCCTCTTCGCATCGGCCTGTACCGACGAGCTCACCGTCACGGCGGTGGCGGCAACGCTGTCGTCCAGCAACGGCTTGACCTCGTTGAGTACATCTTCGGCGCCGACTCTCACGCCGGTGAAGGTGTTGATGTCCTGGAAGTCGCCACTGCCGGTCATGCGGAACACGGTCCACAGGTTGCCCGTGCGGTTCTGCGGCACATAGTAAGTGCGTACCAGGGATTGCCCCATGTACACGAACACCTTGGCCTCACTGTTGGACAACTCGCTGGAAGTGGGAGAGCCGCTGTTGGAATAGTCGTGCACGGCATAGACGTAGCTTTCGCCGTAATGCTTTTTCTGCAGGGTGATGGTCTCCGGGCCATAGCTATCGGTGTCATCCACGTCCAGTTCGGCGTCGGTGCCCTTTTTATTGTTGAAGAAGATGTTATTGCCGGGGAAGATCATATGGGAGTCGAGGTCGCGCGGAGCCTTGCCCCAGGTCAACACTACACGCAGGCCGTCGAGATTTTCCATCACCGGGCTGATGGCATAGGTCATGCCTTTGCACGGGCACTTCACCACCAGGTTGGAATAGCCAGGCTTCTTGATGATCAGCAGGTTGCTGGCATCGTCAGCCGCTTCACTGGTCAGCGTTACCTGGCCTTGCGCGTTGGTACGGCCCACCACGTTCTGCGCGCCATTACGTTGCAGCAGCACCTCGGCATCGGCGATTTTCTGGTCCTTGACCACCGCGCTCAGCACTTCAATCGGCAACTGCTCGGCCTGGGCAGAAAACGCCACCGCACACAAAGACATCGCCGAGGCGACACGAAGCAAACCCATGCTTAACTCCCTTTAAGTAGTGGGCGGAATCGCCCTACAAGATTTTGCGGTGAAACATACGCTGAAATGAGCTCGCTGGCAGATTTTTTATACAAGTTGTGACGGGCGTTTTATCCCGCCTACCGAGCTACGCATTGCGCTACATTCAAGCCTTGCTTTCCAAGAGGACGCAGCAATGAGCGAACTGACGTTTGAGCAAAAACAGGATCACTATCACAAGATCCGGCGTTCCAATTACTTGGCCAGCCTGCGCCTGGAAGGGTTCGATACCCAACCGACCGACGTCGACAAACCCCTGCCGACACGCGAAGCCGTCCTTGCCAAGTACCGCAACACCTCTAGCTGATGCTCGACAAATACGGGGTGGGCCAGGCCCCATACTGCTACCCCGGTAGCAGCACTCTGCGCAACCGCCTCCATTTGCTCGATGAGGCACGCCTGCACCAGGCCGAGCGGGAATTATCCGAAATCGCCGTAGGCAACCTTCCACTCTTTCCGCCGCCCTACGACCTTGATCGCCTGTCACCCGCTTCTCATCGACACTCAAGCATCAGCCAAAGACATCCAATCCGCCGCCCACCAGCGTATCCGCGCCGCCAGCGACTGATTGGAAACTTTCTCTTGCCTGACCTTCGAACACGCTGACCTCAAAGACATTTCCCACATCATTAATGCGCTGTACCTGCTCGTTCAGGACGGCTGTGATTTGTTGGAAGCCGCGCAACACGTTCAGCTGCAACCTGAACAAGCGCAAGTCTAAGCAACACCTGTGTAGGAGCGAGCTTGCTCGTGAAAATCGCCAACGATGACGCGGTAAATCAGAAAAAACGCGGCGCCCTTGAGTTTTTCGCGAGCAAGCTCGCTCCTACAACTGATCAGCTTTACCCATCACATCGTTGCAAGCCATAAATGCCGGAGGCTTTTGTAAGATACTGCCAAACGTCACGCCATCCGTTTCCCAAACTGCTTCAAATACCCGTTCAACCCTCTATACCAGTTACGCGTAGCCGACTGAACATAACCTCCTATCAACTGTCTCGGAAAAAACCGTGAACATCGAAAGGACTCAATATATCGGCCACTATGGCATCACTTTCACGGTAATTCGACTCACCGTGATGCCAAGCAATCGACAAGAGCTAGCCACACTTTGCTTGCTGGAAGCAAAAGCTTCAGCGATAGAGGTCCGCTTGCGGCTTCAGAAGTTGTACGAAAGGATGCTCGCCCGAGATCTACCCTGCGTCATGACAGTGGCCGTCTCAAAGCCACTGACCAGGAAGCACGCAGATAGCTTGAACAATCGGAACAACCTCATAAAAGAAATCATTTCTGGCGCAGTTGCAGCCCCTGTCGGGATCATATCCAGCAAAGCAGAATCGATAGTCGAGAACGCTATCAGCGATTTGATTTCTCGCAGGATCCGCAACTTTCACAGCGCAGACATCGTCATCGGCCTGGATGCTCAGGTCAGCGGTGGCATAGGCCCGCAGCGCTCAAGTGTCACAATGCATGTGCACTCCAGATGAACTTTAGTCAATGGCTTTACCTACAAACAGCGCTATTGTTCGCTCTCCATCTGCTGCTGTATTACAAAATCACTGACGGCACGTTAAGAACGCGTTTCGCCGTTACCTTCATCGTAACGGGACTGCTTCTGTTGTTCTGGCTACCCTACATCGCCATTGTCCTGAACATTCAACTTCTTCCCCTGGCCTTGTTCTTGATAGGCTTGGTTCTCTTCATCACGCGAAACAAATACCGCCTGCAACGTGACAGGCCCCCTCACCCACTCCTGCGTGCCCCCACCATGAACCTGGCCCCCAACTTCCCAGAAGACCCTGCCATGCAGCAACTTGTGCAATTGCTGCATGAAGAAATCGGCTTGCCAACACACAAGACCATTGGCTTGCACACCTCACTGAACTTCGACCTCGGGTGCGATGGTGCTGAGGCCAAGCAATTCATGGAGGCGCTGGAGCAGGATTTTGGTGTCGACCTGAGCGACTACGACGCTTATCGTTACTTCCAGCCGCCGGTGTTCGACGTGTTCCTGAAGCGTCGCGCCAAAGGCCGTGGTGACAAGATTCCGCTGACCATCGGCATGCTCTACCTGGCGATCAAGACCCACCGCTGGGACACGCAGACGCTGGAAAACCTGAGCTGAATCCAATGAAGGATTTTTTGTAGGAGCGAGCTTGCTCGCGAAAAACTCACAGGCGCCGCGTTCATTCAGCAAGCACGCGTTATCGTTGACGTTTTTCGCGAGCAAGCTCGCTCCTACAGTATTAGGGCAAGCCTGCTCCCACACTGGATCTGCGCTAATCTGGCGAGCCGTATAAATAACAAGGACCTTACATGGACGTAACAATGGGCCTGCTGGCCGCCCTGCTCTGGGGCGGCACGGACTTTCTGGTGGGCCTCAACGCCCGAGCCGTTGGCGTAAAACGCGCGGTGTATTTCGGCCAAGCCCTCGGTTTTTTGATCATGACCCTCCTGCTGGTCATTTTCCCAGCCTTCCTTTTCAAATCCCTTGATGCACCGTTAAGCGTTTGGCTCCTGGGCGTCGCCGCCGCTCTGCTGACGGTGTCCGGCGCCCTTGCGCTGTCCAAAGCCTTTGCCTTGGGCAAAGCGGCCATCGTCGCGCCATTGGTGACGTCCTATGGGGTCGTGACCACCTTGCTGTCCTGGGCCAGCGGTGAACACATCAGCCTGATACAACTGGGCTGCATCGCCCTGTGCGTGATCGGCGTTGTGCTGTCCAGCATTCACAAGGACAACGGTACGCCTCACAACAACCCGCGCCTGTCCATTGCCTACGCCATGTCCGCCGCAACCCTGTACGGCACCAGTTTCTGGCTGCAAGGTCGCTACACACTGCCAGCGCTGGGGCCAATCACCATGTTGTGGCTGGGTTACCTGGTGGGCTTGTGCGTGCTGGTGGTGATGGTGCTGAAGATCAAGGATGGCTTGAAGATCCCGCCGCTGAAAAATTGCGCGACGTTGACCGGTGCGAGCTTGATGAACCTCGGCGGGTTCTCGGCATTTTCGTGGGGCGCGATGGCCGGCTCGGTGTCGGTGGTGACGGTGATCAGTACGCTCTCTGGAGGGATCGCGGCGATCCTGGGGTTTGTATTTTTCAAGGAGCGTTTGTCAGCGGTGCAGGTCGCAGGCGTTGTACTGGTGCTGGTCGGTGCAGTGGTACTGCACATCGCCGACTAATCGCCCATAAAAAAGCCGCCTAAGAGGCGGCTTTTTTACAACGGCGAATCTTACAACTTAGGACCCGCCGCCTTGATCGCATCGCTGACTTCAAACTTCTTGAAGTTTTCGATGAACAGGCCAGCCAGAGCTTTCGCTGCTTCGTCGTAGGCAGCCTTGTCAGCCCAGGTGTTGCGTGGGTTCAACAGGCCGGTTTCAACGCCCGGTACGGCCAATGGCACGTCGAGGTTGATGGTGTCCAGGTGTTCGGTTTGCGCACCGATCAACGCACCGCTCTGGATCGCTGCAATCACGCCGCGAGTGGTCGGGATGTTGAAGCGTTTGCCGACGCCGTAGCCGCCGCCGGTCCAGCCGGTGTTGACCAGGTAGACCTTTGAGCCGAAACCACGGATACGCTTGATCAGAAGCTCTGCGTATTCGCCAGCCGGGCGTGGGAAGAACGGCGCGCCGAAGCAGGTGGAGAAGGTCGACTTGATGCCGCTGCCCGAACCCATTTCGGTCGAGCCCACCAGAGCGGTGTAGCCGGACAGGAAGTGGTAGGCCGCTTGTTCTTCGCTGAGGATCGACACAGGCGGCAGTACGCCGGTCAGGTCGCAGGTCAGGAAGATCACCGCGTTTGGCTCGCCGCCCAGGTTCTTCTCGGAACGCTTGGCAACGTGCTCCAGCGGGTAGGCGGCACGGCTGTTCTGGGTCAGGCTGACGTCGGCGTAGTCGGCGTGCTTGGCCTCGTCGATCACGACGTTTTCCAGCACAGCGCCGTGCTTGATAGCTTTCCAGATAACCGGCTCGTTCTTCTCGGACAGGTCGATGCACTTGGCATAGCAACCGCCTTCGATATTGAACACCACGCCTTCGCCCCAGCCGTGCTCGTCGTCACCGATCAGGTAACGGCTTTCGTCGGCGGACAGGGTGGTCTTGCCAGTGCCGGACAGGCCGAAGAACAGGGTCACATCGCCTGCTTCGCCAATGTTGGCGGCGCAGTGCATCGGCAGCACGTCGGCAGCCGGCAGCAGGAAGTTCTGCACCGAGAACATGGCTTTTTTCATTTCACCGGCGTAACGCATGCCGGCAATCAGTACTTTTTTCTGAGCGAAGTTGAGGATCACGCAACCGTCGGAGTTGGTACCGTCACGCTCTGGTACGCACTCGAAGTTGGCCACGTTGAGCACTTGCCACTCTTCACGACCGGCCGGGTTGTACTGGGCCGGGTTGATGAACAGGCAACGACCGAACAGGTTCTGCCAGGCAGTCTGGGTGGTCATTTTCACGGCCAGGTAGTGGTCTTCTGCAGCCCCTACGTGAACATGGGAAACGAAATGCTCTTGCGCGTTATTGAACGCCTCGACGCGAGCCCACAGGGCATCGAACTTGTCGGCCGGGAACTTGCGGTTGATCGGGCCCCAGGCGATGGCGTCCTGGGTGGAAGGCTCTTCAACGATGAAACGGTCAACCGGCGAACGACCGGTGCGGTGACCGGTTTCTACGACCAGCGCGCCAGTATCGGCAAGCACGCCTTCACCGCGCTGCAGGGCTTCTTTGACCAGATCGTCAACACTCAGATCGGTGTATACGGCGTTATTGGCTTGCGTCATGAGGTTCCCCGTCGGCCTATGGCCGAGTGCTCCAAACGTTTTGTAGTAGAAAGTTGCGCACTACTACCGCGAAAAAAGTGGGCCGGATTATGCCAGAAAAGCCCAAAAAGAGTAGGGCCCTCCCGTCAGAACACCTCTAATCCGGCGTTTGTCAGGTGATTTACCTGTGCTTAAACGTTTTAGTGGCGGGTGTCGGAAGGGGTGTCGCTGCCTGCGCCGGCGAACAATTGCGCTACATCAGCCGCGTCGAACAGGTAGCGCTGGTTGCAGAACTGGCAGTCGATCTCGATATGGCCGCCATGTTCCACCACCAGATTTTGCGCATCTTCCAGGCCCAGGCTGACCAGCGCGTTACCGGAACGCTCGCGCGAGCAACTGCAGTGAAAATGCAGGCCCTGTGCGTCGAACAGGCGCACGGCCTCTTCGTGGTAGAGGCGGTGCAGGATGGTTTCGTTGTCCAGGCCCAGCAGTTCTTCGGCCTTCAAGGTGTCGGCCAAGGCGATGATATGCCGCCAGCTTTCGGCACGATCATCCTCATCCTTGATGCGATCGGCCGGCAGTTGTTGCACCAGCAAACCACGGGCGCGCTTGCCGTCGGCGTTAAGCCAGAACTTGGTGCCCACTTGCTGGGACATAACGAAGTAGTTGGTGAAGCATTCCGACAGGGTCTGGCCGTCGAGGTCGACAATACCCTGGTACCGCTGGCCTTCAGTCGGGTCGACAGTCAGTGCCAGGACGCCGTTGGGCATCAGGTCGGCCAAGGTGGCATCTGCGGCAATCTGGTCAGCCTCGTAACGGGCCAGGCCACGGATCTCGCGCTCGCTCGAGCACTCGATCATCAACATGGGCACTGGCCCTTCGGAACGAGCCTGCAAGATCAGCAAACCGTCGAACTTCATGGTGCCCACCAGCAGCGCCGCGGCGGCCATCAACTCGCCGAGCAATTGCGCGACCGGCTCCGGATAGGCATGTTTGGCAAGGACTTCGGCATAGCTGAGCTCCAACGAAACCATCTCGCCGCGGGCATCGCTCTCATCGAAGATGAAGCGTTGGGTGAAGTCGGTATCCGGTAGATCAGTCATAGGTCTGGGTATCTGAAGTGATGACAAAATGATTACAAGGTTTATAAAATTAAACGCTTTAGCACCATCTTGGTGCGACTTCTCCTGAATTCAAGGAGCTGAATAGAGCGATGAGGGACAGTTTATGAACAATCCGGGTTTGTTCCAAGCCAACTGGAACCTCCGGCGATGGGCTCTTTGCAATCTACTCGCTATCGGACTGCTGTGTTTTTGGCTGTGGCCCACGGGCCAGATGCTCTGTGTGATTTTCGACGAGTGGCTGTTTCATCTGCTCAATGGCCCATTGGCCACGAACTCGACCTGGCTACATGTGTGGGCCGTGGCCAGCCTGCGGCCGTTTGATGCAGTGGTCGGCGTGATTTTGCTGGCGCTGTTGATCCGCGGCGACTGGGTGTTCAAGGCCGTACAGGTGCGCCAGGCGTTTTTTGGCTTCCTCGGCATTCTGCTGCTATTGCTTTTTATCCGCATGCTGTTCTCCAAACTCGCGGCGCACATGGGCTGGCAGCACAGTAGCCCGTCGATGGTCATCAGCGGCGCGATTCAAATGAGCGACTTTTTCCCAGGGCTGGAGAAAACCTGGGAATTGAAGGACCGCTCGAGCCAGAGCTTCCCCGGCGACCATGCTTCGGTGCTATTGATCTGGGCGATGTTCATGAGCGTGTTCGCCCGGCGCATCGGCCAGGTGCTGGTGATCTGGGGCCTGGCGCTGCTGTTCATGATGCCGCGGCTGGTAGCCGGCGCGCACTGGGGCCAGGACGATTATATCGGTGGCGTACTGCTGGCGCTGTTGGCGCTGGGGTGGGGGTATTACACGCCGTTTGCGGCGAAGGTGTCGGGCGCTTTGTTGCGAATGACGGCGCCGCTTTTCGGGCTACTGAGCAAGTTGCCCGTTATTGGGCGGTTGAGTGTCATGCGCACAACTCCGTAACCCCCCAGGGCTAAAAGTGGGAGCGGGCTTGCTCGCGAACGCGGGGTGTCAATCAATGCATCTGTGCCTGACCCACCGTATTCGCGGGCAAGCCCGCTTCCACATTTGATCGAGTTTGCATGGGCGACTCGTGCAATCAATCGTCATTGCCGCTGCCGCGAAACTTGAACAGATCGCGGCGCTGCTTCTTGCTCGGCTTGCCGTCAGTGGTCAGGCCTGAAGCCCCTGCCTTGCGCATGGCCGCAGCGTTTTCGCGCTTGGCGATGCTGGCTTCGGTCTCGGCATACAGTGCCTGCGCTTCAGGCGCGCCCCGGCGGACGATGGAAAGCGCCTGTACTACGATGGTTTTTTCATCAAAGCCTGTACGAATCTGAAACTCGTCGCCGACGCGCGGCTCCTTTCCCGGCTTGCAGCGCTCGCCGCGATGATGCACCTTGCCGCTCTCGATAGCGGCCTTGGCCAGAGCGCGGGTCTTGTAGAACCGCGCTGCCCACAACCACTTGTCCAGCCGGACCTTCTCTTCCTCTTCCTGCTTTTGAGCCACTTGAATTCCTCGCTCTGAAAAATGTCGCAACTTTACCGTTGAAACCCTTCGACGCATAAACCCCAAGGCTCACCTAAGATACGCCAGGTAGCACCCTGTTTTCGCGAGGATACGCCGTGACCGACTTTCCCCTCTCACTCACCTCGCCCAACCAGCGGTGCGTGGGTTGCCAGCAAAGCGAGCCTCTGGGGTTCGATTTCGCGTTCGCCTACCAGCCTATCGTAGACCTGCGTGACCATTCGATCTTCGCCAACGAAGCCTTGGTGCGCGGTCCCCAGGGAGAAGGCGCGCTGTCGGTGCTGGCTCAGGTCAACGAAACCAATCGCTACCGCTTCGACCAGCGCTGCCGGACCAAGGCCATCGCCGGTGCCGCAGCCCTGGGCATGCAGACTCACCTTTCCATCAACTTCATGCCCAATGCTGTATATCGTCCGGAACTGTGTATCCGCAGCACTCTGGAGGCCGCCCGGGCGCACAATTTCCCGCTGGACCGGCTGATTTTCGAGACCCTGGAAAGCGAGCACGTAGATAACTATCGCCATTTGACGAATATTCTGCGTGAATACCGCGAATTCGGCTTCAAGACCGCCATCGACGATTTCGGCGCGGGCTATTCGGGGCTGAACCTGCTGGCCGATTTCCAACCTGACTTGATCAAGCTCGACATGGCGCTGATTCGCGATGTCGACCAGGATCGTGTCCGTCAGGTGATCGTCCGGGGGATTGTCACAATCTGTGAGCAGTTGGGGGTTACTGTCATCGCCGAGGGCATCGAAAGTGCCGGCGAGCGCGACTTCCTGTCCGACTGCGGAATATTTCTGATGCAGGGCTTCTGGTTCGCCAAGCCTGCATTCAAAGCGTTGGCTGAGGTATCTCCTCAAGCCTGGGCGAATTGACCGGTTAACCATATTGAAGACATTTGACCATTTGACCGTTGTGGGTCTGCGTGAGTGGGTGGCACTTCCCGACTTGGGAGTGGCGGGCCTGCGGGCGAAGATCGACACCGGTGCCAGTACCTCAAGCCTGCACGCCACCGATATCGAGCCCTTTGAGCGCGACGGTGAAAAGTGGGTGCGTTTTACCGCGCACCTGGGCAGCGTGGTGCAACTACGTCACCGCCGCTGTGAAGCGCCCCTGGTGACGATGAAAACCATCAAGAGCTCCAACGGCCATGCACAGGTGCGCTACGTGATCAGCACTACCCTGGCCCTGGGTGATCGGGTATGGCGGGTGGAGTTCACCCTCGCCTGTCGCAAAGCCATGCGTTACCGCCTGCTGCTGGGCTCCAAGGCGCTGATTGACGGCCAGTTGGTGGTCAATCCAGGCCTCAAGTACGTTCAAGACAAGCCGGTGTTCCCGGTCTCCACTATTTCTGCCCCAGGTGCTGCATGAAGATTGCTGTGCTGTCGCGAAACCCGCGTCTGTATTCCACCCGTCGCCTGGTCGAGGCCGGCACTGAACGTGGCCATGAAATGGTGGTGATCGACACGTTGCGTGCCTACATGAACATTGCCAGCCACAAGCCGCAGATCCACTACCGGGGCAAACCCCTGGAAGGCTTTGATGCGGTAATCCCGCGTATCGGCGCTTCGGTGACGTTCTATGGCTGCGCGGTATTGCGCCAGTTTGAAATGATGGGGGTGTTTCCGCTGAATGAATCCGTGGCCATTGCGCGCTCGCGGGACAAGCTGCGCTCCCTGCAACTGCTGTCGCGCCGGGGTATCGGTTTGCCGGTCACCGGTTTTGCCCACTCTCCGGACGACATTCCCGACCTGATCGAGATGGTCAATGGCGCACCGCTGGTGATCAAGGTACTGGAAGGCACCCAGGGCATCGGGGTGGTGCTGTGTGAAACAGCAACGGCGGCGGAGTCGGTGATTGAGGCGTTCATGGGCCTCAAGCAGAACATCATGGTGCAGGAGTACATCAAGGAAGCGGGCGGCGCGGACATTCGCTGCTTCGTGGTGGGCGACAAGGTGATCGCAGCCATGAAGCGCCAGGCCAAGCCCGGTGAGTTCCGCTCCAACCTGCACCGTGGCGGCAGCGCCAGCCTGATCAAGATCACCCCGGAAGAGCGCATGACCGCGCTACGGGCGGCCAAGGTGATGGGGCTGAGCGTGGCGGGTGTGGACATCCTGCGCTCCAACCATGGCCCCCTGGTGATGGAAGTAAACTCATCGCCTGGCCTGGAAGGGATCGAAACCACCACCGGTAAGGATGTGGCGGGGATCATCATTCAGCATCTGGAAAAGAATGGCGGGCCGAATATGACTCGGACCAAGGGAAAGGGCTGAATACCCACACCTGCCACACGCCGCAAACCACTGTGGGAGCTGGCTTGCCTACGATGACGCCGGTACATTCAACATCGTCGTTGAATGAACTACCGCTATCGCAGGCAAGCCAGCTCCCACATTTGCATTCATATTGCTTGTTAGACAGCGTCTCGAGGCAGCATCAACCCCAGCGGCAGCCGCACCCGCGCTTCCAACCCACCGCCTTCCCGGTTGCGCAGCTCGACATTGCCGCCATGCATCGACGCGATCCGCCGCACAATCGCCAGCCCCAACCCGGTACCCTTGCCTCCTCGGGCGCGGTCGCCACGGGTGAAGGGGTTGAAGATACCCTCCAGCTCAGCCGGGTCGATTCCTGTGCCACGGTCCATCACGCTCAGCACCACGTAAGGCGCGGCACTGTCGCCAGAAACGTACGCCGCCACTTCCACATCGGAACCGGCATGGTGCAAGGCGTTGCCAATCAAGTTGTTCAGCAGGCGCTTCATCGACACCCGGCGTAATGCGAACGGCTGGATCGGCTCCAGGCGCGTGCGCACCTGCTCACCATTCTGGTTATAGGGCGCAACCACCTCACGCACGAGGTCGGTGAGGTCGACCTCCTCGACCACTTCATCCCGCCCGTCACGGATGAACGCCAGGAACTGGTCCAGAATAGCGTCCATGTCCTCGATGTCGCGCACCATGTCATCGGTGAGGTCGGTATGGTCCCCCATCAACTCCAGGGACAACCGTAATCGCGTCAGCGGCGTGCGCAAGTCATGGGACACCCCCGCCAGCATCAACTCGCGTTCGCGCCCAGCCTGTTCGACATCTTCTGCCATCTGGTTGAAGGCGCCGTACACCTCGGTCATCTCACTGGGCGTGTCGCTGACCGGCAAGCGCACACTGCGCCCCTGGCCCAGTTGGCGAGCGGCAAACACCAGGCGCTTGAGGGGTTGGTTGAGCTGGCGGACGAAAATCCACGCGGACGCCGTTGAAAGCAAGCCAATGGCCAGGAACCAGCCCAACACGTTCCAGATTTTTTGCCCCCGCAGCGGGTGCGGATAAAGCGGAACCTTGATCCAGGCATCCCCCAGGCTTGGCGCTCGCACCCACAGCGCAGGCGAAACATGCATACGCAGCCGCACCTCGGTGTCGGCACCCAACTCGGCCTGCATCTGGCGCTGGTAGATCTCGCTGTAAGGCCAATGCTGCTCGCCTTCAGGCACACCAGCGCCGTCAACCCGCGTCAGCGTCGACGCCTTGGCTACTTTTTCGCGGTTCTCAGGGTCTACCGCCCAATAGCCACGCAACGTCAGGGCGACACCATGGCTGTACTGCCGGTCCACCAGCACGTCTTCGTTCATCAACAGATAAACCAGCGTGAGCGCCTTGGAAAACAGAACGACAATAAGCACCAGCCAGAGGGTGCGGGAGAAGAAACTTTGTGGGAACCACAGCGGGGTTTTCATAGATGAAAGCTGCACACCTTGCAGGAACGAGCGGCGCTCGCAGAATTGCAGACGCCGGGCATCCCGTCGACCCTCATGGAGTCAAACGCCAGGATACCCGCCCCTGCAAATCATCGGTCACTTGGTTGCGGTGCCATCCGGCACAAACACATAACCCACACCCCACACCGTCTGGATATACCGCGGCTTGGACGGGTCTGGCTCGATCATCCGGCGCAATCGGGAAATCTGCACGTCGATGGAGCGCTCGAGGGCGTCCCATTCCCGGCCACGGGCCAGGTTCATCAGCTTGTCACGGGTCAGCGGCTGGCGAGCGTTCATCACCAGGGCCTTGAGCACTGCGAATTCGCCGGTGGTGAGCATGTGCACTTCTTCACCGCGCTTGAGCTCACGGGTGGCCAGCGAAAGTTCGTAATCGCCAAAGGTGACGCTTTCGTCTTCGCTGCCCGGTGCACCCGGTACCGCCGGTGCCTGGCGACGCAACACGGCCTTGACCCGCGCCATCAGCTCATCGGGATTGAACGGCTTGGCCAGGTAGTCATCAGCGCCCAGCTCCAGCCCCTTGATGCGGCTCAGTTCATCGCCCTTGGCGGTGAGCATGATGATCGGGATCTGATTGTTCGCACCGCGCAGGCGCTTGCAGGCGGTGAGGCCGTCTTCACCGGGCAACATCAGGTCGAGTACGACCAGGTTGAAAACTTCACGCCCTAACAGACGATCCATCTGTTCGGTGTTCGGCACCGCGCGGGCACGATAGCCCTTGGAGTTGAAAAAACGCTCCAGCAGGCTGCTCAGCCCCGGATCGTCATCAACGATGAGAATTTTTTCGCCTTCAGCAGTTTGTGCGGTGCTGCTCATTGGATGCTCCTCTTATCTCGGCGCGCATTATGGCGTAGCTGCCGTTATACGCACCGTGTGCATTGTTAGCAGATTTTTCATCTACTGCCAGCGAACCCGCGCCCTACAAGCTGCGGCGCAGTAGCCCCCAAGGGCGGAACGCTGGTTATAATGCGGCGCCTCCGTGCAGGGCAACGTCAGATCGTTACCGTTTGCTGCCGGGCTTTTTTTACCCGCTTGTCGTGACTTTTTCGATTTCGAGGGTCAATAGCCAGCCTCTTGACCCAGGCAGCGGCGCCAGTCGGGCCGCTCAACCAGCCTCGCCGAGCCTTGTTTTTACGGGCCGGCGCGCTGATTTTAAGAATTTCAGGTGGTTTTATGGACAGCATCAACAGCCGCATCGCCGAGGAACTCGGCGTACGCCCACAACAGGTCGAAGCGGCCGTCGCTCTACTGGATGAAGGCTCCACGGTGCCCTTCATCGCCCGTTACCGAAAAGAAGTGACCGGCAGCCTCGACGACACCCAACTGCGGCACCTGGAAGAGCGCCTGCGCTACCTGCGAGAACTCGACGAACGGCGTATCAGCATCCTCGCCAGCATCGAGGAACAGGGCAAGTTGACCCCGCAACTGGAACGCGACATCAAGCTCGCCGACACCAAAACCCGCCTCGAAGACCTTTACCTGCCGTACAAACAGAAACGTCGTACAAAGGGCCAGATCGCCCTGGAAGCCGGCCTGGGTGACTTGGCCGATGGCCTGTTCAACGACCCCTCGCTGACGCCAGAAGCCGAAGCCGCCCGTTTTATCGACGCGGAAAAAGGCGTCGCCGACGTCAAGGCCGCCCTCGAAGGCGCCAAGTACATCCTGATGGAGCGCTTCGCCGAAAACGCCAGCCTCCTGGAAAAACTGCGTACCTACCTCAAGCAGGAAGCCATCCTCAGCGCCCGCGTCATCGCCGGCAAAGAGGAAGAAGGCGCCAAGTTCCGCGACTACTTCGAACACGACGAGCCGCTCAAAAGCATGCCGTCCCACCGCGCCCTGGCGATTTTCCGCGGCCGTAACGAAGGCATTCTCAGCTCCGCGCTGAAAGTCGGTGACGAGCTGCCGGGCACCATGCACCCCTGCGAAGGCATGATCGGTCAACAATTCGGCATCCAGAACCAGAACCGCCCGGCAGACAAGTGGCTCGGCGAAGTGGTGCGCTGGACCTGGAAGGTCAAGCTCTACACTCACCTGGAAACCGACCTGCTGGGCGAGTTGCGCGACGGCGCCGAAACCGAAGCGATCAACGTGTTCGCCCATAACCTGCACGACCTGCTGTTGGCCGCACCGGCTGGCCCGCGTGCCACCCTGGGCCTCGACCCGGGCCTGCGCACTGGTTGCAAGGTCGCGGTGGTCGACGCCACCGGCAAGCTGCTGGACCACGCCACCGTGTACCCACACGTACCGCACAATAAGTGGGACCAGACCCTCGCGATCCTGGCCGCCCTGTGCGCCAAGCACGCGGTGGACCTGATCGCCATCGGCAACGGCACCGCCAGCCGCGAAACCGACAAGCTGGCCGCCGAGCTGATCAAAAAATACCCAGCCATGAAGATGACCAAGGTCATGGTCTCCGAAGCAGGCGCTTCGGTGTACTCGGCTTCGGAGCTGGCCTCCAAGGAATTCCCGGACCTCGACGTGTCGATCCGTGGCGCAGTGTCCATCGCTCGTCGCCTGCAAGACCCGCTGGCCGAACTGGTGAAGATCGACCCTAAATCCATCGGCGTCGGCCAGTACCAGCACGACGTGTCGCAACTGAAGCTGGCACGCGGCCTGGATGCGGTGGTGGAAGACTGCGTAAACGCCGTGGGCGTGGATGTGAACACCGCATCCGTGGCCCTGCTGGCGCGAATCTCCGGCCTCAACGCCACCCTGGCGCAGAACATCGTCAGCCATCGCGACGAAAACGGCGCGTTCAAAACCCGCGCCGCACTGAAGAAGGTCGCACGCCTGGGTGAAAAAACCTTTGAACAGGCTGCTGGTTTCCTACGCGTAATGAACGGCGACAACCCGCTGGACGCCTCTGCGGTTCACCCGGAAGCCTACCCGCTGGTGCAACGCATTGCCGCCGAAACCGACCGCGATATTCGTTCGTTGATTGGTGATGCCGCGTTCCTCAAGCGCCTGGACCCGAAGAAGTACACCGACGAAACCTTCGGTGTGCCGACCATCACCGATATCCTGCAAGAACTGGAGAAACCGGGTCGCGACCCGCGCCCGGAGTTCAAGACCGCCGAGTTCCAGGACGGTGTCGAAGACCTCAAGGACCTGCAACCGGGCATGATCCTCGAAGGCGTGGTGACCAACGTGACCAACTTCGGCGCGTTCGTGGACATCGGCGTGCATCAGGACGGTTTGGTGCATATCTCCGCGCTTTCGGAGAAGTTCATCAAGGACCCACGTGAAGCGGTGAAAGCCGGTGACGTGGTCAAGGTCAAGGTCATGGAAGTCGACATCCCACGCAAACGCGTCGGCCTGTCGATGCGCATGAGCGATACCCCCGGCGAGAAAATCGACGGTGCCCGTGGCGCTCGCCCCGGTTCGGCGCCGCGCCAGTCGCAGAGCAACGCCCCGCGCAAGGAAACCACCACCGCCGCGCCAAGCAACAACGCCATGGCGTCGCTGTTTGCCAACGCTAAACAGTTGAAGAAGCGCTGATGGAAATTCCGGCCGGTTTGACCCAGAGCGCATTCAGCGAACTGATCGGCTGCCGCCTGCAACGCCTGGAAGAGGGCGTTGCCGAGGTGGCCCTGACCCTGGAGCCGCACCTGCGCAACCGCGCGGGCAAGCTCCATGGCGGGGCGATTTTCAGCCTGGTGGATATAACCATGGGCCTGGCCTGTTCCAGCGCCCATGGTTTCGACCAGCAGAGCGCCACCATCGAATGCAAGATCAACTATATCCGCGCCGTGGAAGACGGTGAGGTGTTGTGCACCAGCCGGGTGATCCACGCCGGTCGCCGCACCCTGGTGGTCGAGGCCGACGTGTATCAGAGCGAAAGACTTGTCGCAAAAGCACAGGGCACGTTCGCTGTCCTATAGCTCCCCACCCCCGATTTGAGTTAATTTCGGCGCTGCGATAACAGCGTCGGAATTTTCTCGCTGCGCTGTAGCCCAATTCATGGAGTGAAGTCGGCAAATTCAGAGCGGGTCAAATCGACTCAAAACCAGGCGATCACGCCAGTTTCAACTTCACCCTTGTAGACCGTCCTGCCCACCCCCATATTGGGGCGACTGACGCGTGAAGGAATCCAACTTGAGCGAACTTCTCAACCGCCGCCTGGCCCTGCTCGGCAAGCGCGAACACCTCTCCCTGCTAGAGCAATGCTTGCACGGCATCGAGCGCGAATGTCTGCGCGTCACCAACGAAGGTCGACTGGCGCAAACGCCGCACCCCGAAGCCCTGGGCGCCGCGCTGACCAATGAACAGATCACCACCGACTACTCGGAATCGCTGCTGGAGTTCATCACCCCTGCCCTGCCGAACCCGGCCGATACTCTGAGCAGCCTGGACAAGATCCATCGCTTTGCCTACACCAAGCTGGGCAGCGAATACCTGTGGAGCCCCTCGATGCCGTGCCCGTTGCCGGCCGAGGAAGATATTCCGATTGCCTACTACGGCACCTCCAACATCGGCCAGCTCAAGTACGTGTACCGCAAGGGCCTGGCCCTGCGTTACGGCAAGACCATGCAGTGCATCGCCGGCATCCACTACAACTTTTCCCTGCCGGAAGCGTTATGGCCGTTGCTCAAGGAAACAGAAGGGTTTGTCGGCACCGACCGTGACTATCAATCCACGGCCTACATCGCGCTGATCCGTAATTTCCGTCGCTACAGCTGGCTGTTGATGTACCTGTTCGGTGCCTCGCCAGCCCTGGATGCCGGCTTCCTGCGCGGACGCTCGCATCAGCTTGAAGTCCTCGACGCCGACACGCTGTACCTGCCCTACGCCACCAGCCTGCGCATGAGCGACCTGGGGTACCAGAGCAACGCCCAGGCCGGCCTGACGCCGTGCTACAACGATTTGGCCAGCTACACCGACAGCCTGCGCGAAGCGGTGGCAACACCCTACGCGCCCTATGTCGAAGTCGGCACGCACAAGGATGGCGAGTGGGTGCAGCTCAATACCAACATCCTGCAGATCGAAAACGAGTACTACTCCAACATCCGTCCCAAGCGCGTGACCTACACCGGCGAGCGGCCGATCCAGGCGTTGATGGCGCGCGGCATCCAGTACATCGAAGTACGCTGCCTGGACATCAACCCGTTCCTGCCGATGGGTATCGACCTGCCAGAGTCGCGGTTCCTCGACGCATTCCTGCTGTACTGCGCGCTGAACGACAGCCCACTGTTTGCCAACAACGAGTGCGGCAACGCCACCTCCAACTTCCTCAGCGTGGTCAAGGAAGGCCGCCGTCCGGGCCTGCAATTGCAGCGTGACGGCCAGCCGGTGGACATGAAGGAGTGGGCGGCCGAGTTGCTGGAGAAGATTGCCCCGCTGGCCGCCCTGCTCGATCAGAGCCATGGCATCACCGAGCACAGCGAGGCATTGGACGCCCAGTTGGCCAAGGTCAAGGACCCGTCCCTGACGCCGTCGGCGCAGGTGTTGGCAGCCATGGCTGAGCGCAAGGAAAGCTTTGCGCAGTTCTCCCTGCATCAAAGCGAAGTCCATGCCGAATACTTCCGCAAAGAACCTTTGGCGCCTGAGGAACAAGCGCATTTTGAAGAACTGGCCCGTGCGTCGCTGGCGCAACAGGCAGAGCTGGAGCAGAACGAAGTAGGCGATTTCGATGTGTTTGTCGGTTCGTACCAGGCAAGCATCCTCGCCATCAGCAACTAACCTCAGGCTCGCTCCCCTGTGGGAGCTGGCTTGTGTGGGAGCTGGCTTGCCTGCGATAGCGGTGGGTCAGCAACCCACCTGTTGACTGATACACCGCTATCGCAGGCAAGCCAGCTCCCACATTATTCTGCCAGCCTGAAAACAGGCTTCGCCATTTACCCTCATAAGCTAATTCGAAAAAGTTATTTATTTTCGAATTCTTAGATCATTTAGTCTCCTCTCACGCCGACCCTCGGCCGCCTGATTGAGGAGCTTCCCTTTGAAACTGCTGACCCCTCTGCGCCTGTTGGCCGCATTGTCCCTGGCCGGTGCGAGCCTGTTTGCCCAGGCGGCGGACGTGACCATTGCGTATCAGACCACCGTGGACCCGGCCAAAGTCGCCCAAGCCGACGGCGCCTATGAAAAAGCCACTAACGCCAAGATCGACTGGCGCAAATTCGACAATGGCGCCGACATCATCGCCGCCATCGCGTCCGGCGACGTGCAGATCGGCTACCTCGGTTCCAGCCCGCTCACCGCCGCGATAACCCGTAAAGTCCCGGTGCAAACCTTCCTCGTCGCCACCCAGATCGGCGGCGCCGAAGCCCTGGTGGCGCGTAACGGTTCGGGGATCAACAGCCCTCAGGACCTGGTCGGCAAAAAAATCGCCGTGCCCTTCGTTTCCACCGGCCACTACAGCCTGCTCGCCGCGCTGAAGCACTGGAACATCGACCCGGCCAAAGTCACCATTCTCAACCTCGCCCCACCGGCCATCATTGCCGCCTGGAAGCGCGGTGATATCGACGCCACCTATGTCTGGGACCCAGCCCTGGGCGTGGCCAAGGAAACCGGCAAGGTGCTGATCACCTCCGGGGAGCTGGCCAAGTTCGGCGCGCCGACGTTCGATGCCTGGATCGTGCGCAAGGACTTCGCCGAGAAGCACCCAGAGATCGTCACCGCCTTCGCCAAGGTCACTCTGGATGCCTACGCCGCCTACCGCAAAGACCCACAAGCCTGGCTCGCCGATTCCGGCAACGTCGACAAACTGGTGAAACTCTCCGGCGCCAAGGCCAGCGATATCCCGTTGCTGCTGCAAGGCAACGTCTACCCGTTGGCCGCCGACCAGGTAACGCTGCTGGGCGCACCGACCACCAAGGCCGTCACCGACACCGCTGCGTTCCTCAAGGAGCAAGGCAAGGTCGAGGCCGTGCTGCCCGACTACGCCCCTTATGTCAGCGCCAAGTTCATTACCAACTGACCCAGGAGTTCACTGCGATGGCCTTGCTACAACTGGAGCGCATCAGCGCACAGTACCCAGGCGCCCCGGAACCGGTACTGTCCGATATTTCACTGGAGCTTGGGCCCCAGCAATTGCTGGTCGCCCTGGGCCCGTCCGGCAGCGGCAAGACCTCGTTGTTGAACCTGATTGCCGGCTTCGTCGAACCGTCTGCCGGGCGTATCACCCTCGATGGCGTGCCGGTCAAAGGCCCCAGCGCCGAGCGCGGCGTGGTGTTCCAGGACGATGCCCTGCTGCCCTGGCAGGACGTGCTGGCCAATGTGGCTTTCGGCCTGGAACTGGCCGGCGTGCCCAAGGCGCAGCGCGACGTGCGGGCGCGTGAAATGCTCGCGCTGGTGGACCTGGCCGGTTTCGACAACCGCCGCATCTGGCAACTCTCCGGTGGCCAGAAGCAACGCGTCGGCCTGGCGCGTGCGCTGGCGGCCGACCCGCGCGTACTGCTGATGGACGAACCCTTCGGCGCCCTGGATGCCTTCACCCGTGAACAGATGCAGGAGTTGCTGCTGCAAGTGTGGCGGCGCACGGCCAAGCCGGTATTTCTGATTACCCACGACATCGAAGAAGCGGTGTTTCTGGCCACGGACCTGATCCTGCTCGCGCCCAACCCCGGCCAGATCGTCGAACGCTTGCAGCTGGATTTCGGCCAACGTTACGCCGCCGGCGAATCAGCCCGCGCAATCAAGTCCGACCCGCGCTTTATCGAAACCCGTGAACATGTGCTGGGCAAAGTGTTCTCCCAACGGCAGGTGTACGCATGAGCAGTTACGAACTTCCCGCCACGGCCACCGAGCCTGCGACACATCCCGTGATCCCGCTGCGCCGTCGCCTGAGCACGCGCTGGATCAGCCTGCTGACCCTGGCGGCCTTGCTGGCCCTGTGGTGGGCGGTGACCGCCACCGGTTTGATCGAACCTTTGTTCCTGCCACCACCGTCCGCCGTGTTGCAAAAAGGCTGGCTGCTGGCAACCACCGGCTACATGGATTCCACTTTGTGGCAGCACCTGGGCGCGAGCCTCAGTCGCATCGGCCTGGGCCTGGGCTTTGCAGTACTGACCGCCGTGCCGGTGGGGATCGCCATCGGTGCCAACCGTATTGCCCGTGGCATTCTCGATCCGCTGATCGAGTTCTACCGGCCGATTCCGCCCCTGGCCTACCTGCCGTTGATCGTGATCTGGTGCGGCATTGGCGAGCTGTCCAAGGTGCTGCTGATCTACCTCGCTATCTTCGCCCCGATTGCCATCGCCACCGCCACTGGGGTGCGCACCGTCGACCCGGCAAAATTACGCGCTGCGCAGTCGTTGGGCGCTAGCCGCGCGCAACTGATTCGCCATGTGATCCTGCCCAGCGCCCTGCCCGATATCCTCACCGGTGTGCGCATCGGCCTGGGCGTGGGCTGGTCGACCTTGGTGGCGGCCGAGTTGATTGCCGCCACCAGCGGCCTGGGCTTTATGGTGCAGTCGGCGGCGCAGTTTCTGGTCACTGATGTGGTGGTGCTGGGCATCCTGGTCATCGCCCTGATCGCCTTCGCCATGGAAATGGGCCTGCGCGCCCTGCAGCGTAAATTAGTGCCCTGGCATGGCCAGGCACACTGAGTGAAGAACCCACAATGAGCAGCCTGACCATTACCCCATTAAGCTCCGCCCTGGGCGCCCAGATCGGCGGCGTCGATATCACCCAGCCGCTGAATCCCGAACAGCGCGACGCCATTGAACAGGCGTTGCTCGACTATTCGGTGCTGTTCTTCCGTGACCAGCCGATCACCCCTGCGCAACAGGCACGGTTCGCGGCAAACTTTGGCGACCTGCACATCCACCCGATCTACCCCAACGTGCCGGAACAGCCCGAAGTGCTGATCCTCGACACCGCCGTCACGGATGTGCGTGATAACGCGGTGTGGCATACCGACGTGACGTTCCTGCCCACGCCTGCTCTGGGCGCAGTGCTCAGCGCCAAGCTGTTGCCCGCATTCGGCGGCGATACCTTGTGGGCCAGTGGGATTGCGGCGTATGAAGCACTGTCTGAACCGCTAAAGCGCTTGCTCGATGGCCTCACCGCCACACACGACTTCACCAAGTCGTTCCCGCTGGAGCGCTTTGGCAACACCGCCGAGGACCTTGTGCGCTGGGAAGCAACCCGCAAGAAAAACCCGCCGCTATCGCACCCAGTCGTGCGCACGCATCCGGTGAGTGGACGTAAATCGCTGTTCGTCAGCGACGGCTTCACCACCCGAATAAATGAACTGGAACCGGCCGAAAGCGAGGCCATTCTCAAGCTGCTGTTCGCCCACGCCACCCGCCCGGAATTCACCATCCGCTGGCGCTGGCAGGAAAATGACGTCGCGTTCTGGGATAACCGCGTCACCCAGCATTACGCTGTGGATGACTACCGGCCGCAGCGGCGGGTGATGCATCGGGCGACGATTCTTGGGGATGTGCCGTTCTGACGCTTGGCGACAGATCGTTCCCACGCTCTGCGTGGGAATGCCTCCTGTGATGCTCTGCGTCACGACTTTAGAGCGGACGCCGAGCCTCCGGGCTGCATTCCCACGCAGAGCGTGGGAACGATCACCCAGTGGTGTAAGGTTATTCAGCGGTGGATGGCTTTTCCCACAGGTTGATCCCACCTTCCTGCGCAAACCTATCAATCTCCGCCAGTTCTTCTGCACTGAAGCTCAAGTTCTTCAACGCCCCGACGTTCTCGATAATCTGCTCCGGCCGGCTTGCGCCGATCAGCGCACTGGTTACCCGTGGATCACGTAACGTCCACGCCAGCGCCAACTGGGCCAGGCTCTGGCCACGGCGTTTGGCGATTTCGTTCAGGCCGCGTACATGGGCGATGTTGGCTTCGGACAGGTGCTGGGCCTGCAACGAGCCACCACCCGGACGATTGACCCGCGCATCGGCCGGTACCCCGTTGAGGTATTTATCGGTCAACAAACCCTGGGCCAGCGGCGTGAAGGCGATCACCCCGGCGCCGAGTTCTTCAGTGGTGTCCAGTAGGTCTTTTTCCACCCAACGGTTGAGCAGGTTGTAGGCCGGCTGGTGGATCAACAACGGCACTTTCCACTCGTTGAGCAACGCTGCGATTTCGCGGGTTTTAACCCCGGAGTAAGACGAGATACCGATGTACAACGCCTTGCCCTGCTGCACGGCGGTGGCCAGGGCGCTGGCGGTCTCTTCCAGGGGCGTGTCGGGGTCGAAGCGGTGCGAGTAGAAAATATCCACATAATCGACGCCCAGGCGTTGCAGGCTCTGGTCCAGGCTCGCCAATACGTATTTACGCGAGCCGCCACCCTGGCCGTAAGGGCCGGGCCACATGTCCCACCCGGCTTTGCTGGAGATGATCAACTCGTCGCGATAGTGCTTGAAGTCTTCGCGCAGCAACCGACCGAAGTTGATCTCGGCGCTGCCGTAGGGCGGGCCGTAGTTGTTGGCCAGGTCGAAGTGGTTGATACCCAGGTCGAACGCCGTGCGCAGCAATGCGCGCTGGGTGTCGATCGGGGTGCTGTCACCAAAGTTGTGCCACAACCCCAGGGACAGTGCCGGCAGCACCAATCCACTACGGCCTACGCGGCGATAAGGAATAGATTCATAGCGGTTTTCGGCAGCAATGTACGTCATCGAATCCTCTCTTGATCTAGGGCAAATAAGGCCCGGGAATAGGCATATTCCCGGGCCTTTTAAGCAGCTGAATCGCTTAAGTCTGCCTCTTCCTTTTACAGCAAAGACCTACTTGAGAGGAACGCTATCAGCGCACCATGTGCAAGAACTGCAGATGGCGCTCGTACTGGTCGAGGATGTCATTGATGATCTGCTCCTTGGTGTAGCCCACCAGGTCATAGTCCTGGCTGCCCTCACTCAAGTGCACTTCGGCCCGATAGTAGCGGCGGTTGTTGATCTCTTTCTTGCCAATGCCGCCCAAGGCGAACGACGGTGTGAAATAGCCACGCATCTGCACCTGGTAGATGAACGGACGTTCTTCACCATGGCCGATTTCGAGGCTGACGCTGTCGTTGGACGGGTCGGGCTGGGTCACCACCGTAAGGCCCTTCTCGACAAACACTGCGGTCACTTCTTCAATCGCCGGGCGCACCGTGGTGTCGAGGAAACGGTATACCTCATCGCGGGATGGGAAATGCACCGCCTGGCTCAAACGCTGGCGCCAGCCACCTCGGCCTTTGCGCGAAGCGGAGATCGGTGCCAGGGAATGCAACTGCGCGATCTGCTTTTGCGACTCCAGGTAGAACGCCTTGTGCAGCCCCCACATCATCAGCAGCAGGATCAGCGAGAACGGCAGCGAGGTCAGTACCACCGCAGACTTGAGCGAGTCGATACTGCCGGCGAACAGCAAGGCACTGGTGACCAGGGCGGTCATCGCGCCCCAGAACACACGCAGCCACTTCGGCCCGTCTTCATCCGCGTTGCCGCCTTTGGACGAGAGAGTGGACAGCACCACAGTGCCGGAGTCAGCCGAGGTCACGAAGAACACAAAGCTGATGAACACCGTGACCGCGATCACCGTCTTGCTCCACGGGTAGGTTTCCAGCAGCAGGTAGAGGCTCATCGATGGGTCATCGATCGCCGACTGGCCCAGTGCAGCCATGCCATGGTTGAGCACCTGGTCGATGGCGCTGTTACCGAAGATCGACATCCACGCCAGGGTGAAGCCCAGTGGAATCAGCAGCACGCCAAACACGAACTCGCGGATGGTACGACCACGGGAAATACGCGCGATAAACAGGCCCACGAACGGCGACCATGCGATCCACCAGGCCCAGTAGAACACCGTCCAGCCGCCCAGCCAGTCGCTCGGCTCGTTGTAGGCGTACACATCAAAACTCTTGGTGGGCAGCGCCCCCAGATAGTCACCGATGTTCTGGATCAAGGTGTTGAGCAGGTGCTGGGTAGGCCCGGCGAACAACACGAACAGCAGCAGCGCACAGGCCAGCAGCATGTTGATGTCGGACATCACCCGCACGCCCTTGTCGACGCCGGCCACGGCCACGATGATCGCCGCGCCCATCATCAGGGTGATCAGGCCCACCTGGATCCACTGGGTATGGGCAATGCCAAACAGGTAGTCCAGGCCAGAGTTGAGGTGCAGTACGCCAAAGCCCATGTCGGCGCCCAGGCCGAACACCGTGGCAATGATGCCAAAGCCATCCACCGCGTAACCGATAGGGCCATTGATGCGCTTGCCGATCAGCGGGTACAGCGCCGAGCGCAACGCCAGCGGCAGGTTATGCCGGTAGGCGAAATACGCCAGGGCCATGCCGACAAACGCGAACACGCCCCAGCCATGCAGGCCCCAGTGCAGGAACAACACCTGCATGGCCTGGCGCGCCGCATCGGCGTTCATTGCTTCGCCCTGGGGCGGCTGCACCAGGTGCGTCAGCGGCTCCGAGACGCAAAAGAAAAACAGCGTGATGCTGATCCCGGCGGCGAACAACATGCCAGCCCAGGACAGGTAACTGAATTCGGGCTCGTCGTGGTCGGCACCGAGTTTTATCTTGCCGTAGCCCGATAGCGCGGTGACCACCACGAAGACCAGATACAGCGTCATCGCCAGCATGTAGTACCAGCCGACCGTATTGGCCGCCCAGTTTTGCGCCGCCAGCAGCCAGGCACCGGCCTGTTGCGGGATAGCGATGACCGTGATGCCGAACAGCAGGATGACGGTCGCGGCAAAATAGAAAACGGGCGCATTCATGCGCACCATGCCGCTGGAAGGGGTGGACGATGCACTCATGAACGATGCACCTCAAGGTTGCGGGATATGGCTGTAAAAAACGGACTCAGCAAAGGTAAGCCTCCTGTTGTGAGCGGGCAGCGAACCACCGGTTTAACTTGAACGAACGTTCAAGTTAAACATGAATAGGCGGTCTGGGACTAATCGCAGGGCTGAGTGGTAGGTGTTTCCTACACTAGCTCAGGGATTGGTATGACGCGTGAAGGAGACGAATCGTTCAGCAACCCGACGGTGAAATACATACGAAATGTGGGAGCTGGCTTGCGTGCGATAGCGCTGGGTCAGCCACCCATCTGTTGACTGATACACCGCTATCGCAGGCAAGCCAGCTCCCACACTGACCGGCGTTTGACTCAGGTATTACTTCTGCGCCCCATCATCATGCTGCAAATTCGCCTGGGTGATATTCGCCCCGGCCGGCACGCTGCGGGTCAGCCACACATTGCCGCCGATGGTCGAACCCTGGCCAATGGTGATCCGCCCCAGGATCGTCGCCCCGGCGTAAATCACCACATCATCTTCAACAATAGGGTGACGCGGGTGGCCTTTCTGCAATTGCCCATCTTCATCCGCCGGAAAGCGTTTGGCGCCCAGTGTCACGGCCTGGTAGATGCGCACCCGCTCGCCGATGATCGCGGTCTCGCCAATCACCACGCCTGTGCCGTGGTCGATAAAGAAACTCGGGCCGATCTGTGCGCCGGGGTGGATATCAATGCCGGTGGCCGAGTGGGCGATTTCCGCACTGATCCGCGCCAGCAACGGCAGGCCGGCGCGGTACAGGTGGTGGGCCAGGCGGTGGTGGATCACCGCCAGGATGCCCGGGTAGCACAACAGCACCTCATCCACACTGCGTGCGGCCGGGTCGCCGTGGTAGGCGGCCAGTACGTCGGTGTCCAGCAGGCTGCGCAAGGATGGCAACGCCAGGGCGAAATCCTGGATCAGGCGAATGGCGTGGGCGTTGACTTCGCTGTCGTCCTCACCGCTCTGGCGCGCGGCATAGCGCAACTCCAGGCGCGCCTGGGCGAGCAAGGCGTTGAGCGCGACGTCGAGGGTATGGCCCACGTAGAAGTCTTCGCTTTCTTCGCGCAGGTCCGCCGGGCCCAGGCGCATCGGAAACAGGGCGCCGCACAAGGCCTCAAGAATCTGTGCCACCGCCTCGCGGGACGGCAACTCGCGGCCACCATGCTCGCCACTCAAGCGCCCATTGCGCGTTCGCCACTGGTCGCGGGCGCCGCGCAGCTGGCTGACGATGGTCTGCAATTGCCAATGACTGGAACGCTCACTCACGGTATTCACTCCTGACGAAATGGCCATCACTTTACGGTATGCACCCAGGCAGCTCTTAAGAACCAATGGTGTGGAGCTAAGAACCTTTAGTCATAAGCGATTGGCGGTTGCCCGATGAAAAGTGCCTGCCTATAGTCCCCCAATCACTCAGCCACCGTGCGTAACCATGATCAAACAACAGCTCGACCGTTTTAACCGTCTGGAACTACTGGGCAGTGCCACGGCCCTGGAAAAACTCGAGCGGCTGTCGGCTTGGCTGGGCAGGGACATCTACGTCAAACGCGATGACACCACGCCGCTGGCCATGGGCGGCAACAAGCTGCGCAAACTCGAATACCTGGCCGCCGACGCCATCGCCCAGGGCGCCGACACCCTGGTCACCGCCGGCGCGATCCAGTCCAACCATGTGCGCCAGACCGCCGCGCTCGCCGCCAGGCTTGGCCTGGGCTGTGTTGCCCTGCTGGAAAACCCTACCGGCACCGACGACCCCAACTACCTGGGCAACGGCAATCGCCTGCTGCTGGAGCTGTTCGACGCCAAAGTGGAGCTGGTGGAAAACCTCGACAACGCCGACGACCAACTCAACGCCCTCGCCGACCGCCTGCGCAGTAACGGCAAGAAGCCGTACCTGGTGCCTATTGGCGGTTCCAATGCACTCGGCGCGCTGGGCTACGTGCGCGCCGGGCTGGAGTTGGCCGCGCAAATTGAAGACAGCGGCATTCAATTCGCCGCCGTGGTGCTCGCCTCTGGCAGTGCGGGTACCCACAGCGGCCTGGCCCTGGCCTTGAGCGAAGCACTGCCGCAGCTGCCAGTGATCGGCATCACCGTGTCGCGCTCCGAGCAAGCGCAATGCCCGAAAGTGCAGGGCCTGGCCGAACGCACTGCCGAGTTGCTCGGTGTGGCTATCCCCGACGCCTTCAAGGTCACCCTGTGGGACGAGTATTTCGGGCCGCGGTATGGCGAGCCAAACGCTGGCACCCTCTCGGCGATCAAACTTTTGGCCAGCCAGGAAGGTCTGTTGCTGGACCCGGTGTATACCGGCAAGGCCATGGCCGGTTTGCTCGACGGCATCGGGCGCCAGCGCTTTGAAGAGGGGCCGATCATTTTCCTGCATACCGGTGGCGCGCCGGCATTGTTTGCCTATGACTCAGTATTCAACTGATTGAATACTGTCGATGTGGGAGCTGTACATATTTCTAAAAAGAATATGAAATGGTATTTTTATTATTTTCAAGACTTAAAACCCACCTTATCATCGCGCCGAAGGCGAAGACGCGCTTCGCGCTTTAGGGCAGGATACGACTACCGCGTCACCTGCTTCGCTCACCATAAAAAACACAGGGGCTCTCCATGACTATTTCTGCATTTCGTCGCACGCTGTTGGTTGGCACTTTGGGCCTCGCGCTTGGCGCTGGCTGGTTGGGCCAGGCGGTTGCCGGCGAGCAATTGAACACCATCAAGAAGGCCGGCGAGATCAAGATCGGCCTGGAAGGCACCTACCCGCCGTTCAGCTTTGTCGATGAAAGCGGCAAGCTCAGCGGTTTCGAAGTGGAACTGTCCGAGGCGCTGGCCAAGGAGCTGGGTGTCAAGGTCAAGCTGCAAGCCACCCCTTGGGACGGCATCCTCGCCGCGCTGGAATCCAAGCGCCTGGACGCCGTGGTCAACCAGGTGACCATCTCCGAAGAGCGCAAGAAAAAGTATGACTTCTCCAAGCCTTACACCGTGTCCGGCATCCAGGCGCTGGTGCTGAAAAAGAACGTCGACTCGATCAAGAAAGCCGACGACCTGGCCGGCAAGAAAGTCGGTGTGGGCCTGGGCACCAACTACGAACAATGGCTCAAGGACAACCAACCAAAAGCCATTATCAAGACCTACAACGACGACCCGACCAAGTTCCAGGACCTGCGCATCGGCCGTATCGACGCCATCCTGATCGACCGCCTGGCCGCCCTGGAATACGCCAAGAAAGCCCCCGACACCGCCGCTGCCGGCGACGCCTTCTCCCGTCAGGAATCCGGTATCGCCCTGCGCAAAGGTGAGCCCGAGCTGCTCGATGCGGTGAACAAGGCTCTGGACAAACTGCGCGCCGACGGCACGTTGAAGACGCTGTCCGAGAAGTACTTCAACGCTGACGTCACGCAATAATGGAAGCAGGTTTCCAACTCGCGCTGGACTCCGCGCCCTTTCTGCTCAAGGGCGCGTACTACACGGTAATCCTCAGCCTGGGCGGGATGTTTTTCGGCCTGCTGCTGGGCTTCGGCCTGGCCTTGATGCGCCTGTCGCGCTTCAAGCTCTTGAGCTGGACCGCCCGGGTCTACGTGTCGTTCTTTCGCGGCACGCCGTTACTGGTGCAGCTGTTCCTGATCTACTACGGCTTGCCACAAGTGGGCATCGAGCTGGACCCGATCCCGGCCGCCATGATCGGCTTTTCGCTGAACATGGCTGCCTATGCGTGTGAAATCCTGCGGGCCGCCATCGCCTCCATCGAGCGTGGCCAGTGGGAAGCCGCTGCCAGTATCGGCATGACCCGTGCGCAGACGTTGCGCCGGGCCATCCTGCCCCAGGCGATGCGCACGGCGTTGCCACCTTTGGGCAACAGTTTTATTTCGCTGGTCAAAGACACGGCGCTGGCCGCCACCATCCAAGTGCCGGAGCTGTTCCGCCAGGCCCAACTGGTGTCGGCACGTACCTTTGAAATTTTCACCATGTATCTGTCCGCGGCCCTGATCTACTGGATCCTGGCGAGCATCCTGGCGCATCTGCAAAATCGTCTGGAAGACCGGGTCAACCGGCATGACCTGGAGTCTTGAAGCATGATCGTGGTTGAAAAACTGACCAAACAATTCAACGGCCAGGTGGTGCTCAACGGCATCGACCTGGAGGTCAAGGAAGGCGAAGTGGTCGCCATCATCGGTCCCAGCGGTTCTGGCAAAACCACCTTCCTGCGCTGCCTGAACTTCCTCGAAGAACCCACCAGCGGCCGTATCAAGGTGGGTGACATCGAGATCGACAGCAGCAGGCCGCTCAACCAGCAACAGGGCCTGGTGCGGCGCCTGCGCCAGCATGTGGGCTTTGTGTTCCAGAACTTCAACCTGTTTCCCCACCGCACCGCGCTGGAAAACGTCATCGAAGGCCCCATCGTGGTCAAGAAGATGCCACGGGAAGCGGCGGCCGAACTGGGGCGCAAGCTGTTGGCAAGGGTCGGCCTGGCGGGCAAGGAAGCGTCGTACCCGCGGCGCCTGTCCGGCGGCCAGCAACAGCGTGTGGCGATTGCCCGCGCATTGGCCATGGAGCCGGAGGTGATCCTGTTCGACGAACCCACCTCGGCCCTCGACCCGGAACTGGTGGGCGAAGTCCTGGCGACCATTCGCAGCCTGGCCGAAGAAAACCGCACCATGGTCATCGTCACCCACGAGATGAGCTTTGCCCGTGATGTGGCCAACCGGGTGATCTTTTTCGACAAGGGCGTGATCGTCGAACAGGGCGAAGCCAAGGCGCTGTTTGCCAACCCCAGGGAAGAACGTACCAAGCAGTTCCTGAGCAAATTCCTCGCCCACTGACGTTCTGTGTGGGAGCTGGCTTGCCTGCGATGCAAGCGCCTCGGTGTAGCAGTCAAAATGGGGAGATGCTATCGCAGGCAAGCCAGCTCCCACATAAGCCAGGCCCTACAGGGAGTCGCCATTCCAACCCGTAAAAGACCCTGCCGCCTGCCTCTTGAAATCCCCCGCCCCGTCAGACCCGTCTGAATCTCGCCAAACCCGCCGTTTAGCCCTTTGCCTCCATTGACGCTCCTTGGCCAACCCTCTTATCTAGCGCCTTGAGGATTGGATCCTATCCCGGCTACTGACTGAATCGTGCCTTTCGAACCCCCTTGCGCCTGTGCGTCCAGGTTTCGGAACGATTGCTGCTGGCTGCATCAAGGAGATTACTTATGACACACACTCAAACCCCGGCCACGCTCAGTGCCCCAAGGCTTCCCCAGGCTATTGGAAACGGCATCAGCGCCCTGGCCTCCGCCCACTTGCAGGTCGATATTTCACCCTACCCGAGCATGGAAGAAGGCGACCTGATCGAACTGTTCTGGAACAACTGCTTCGCCGCCTCGCGCAAGGTGACGGCCTGCAGGATCGGCACGTGTACCCACTTATGCGTACCGCAGAGCTTTGTGCAGGACGGACCGGCACGCGTCCATTACCAGGTCTTGCAGATCGGCCATGGCCCGATGCGCTCGGCGGTGACGCTGGTGCGGGTCAAGACCAGCTATCCGGGCGGTCAGCCTTCGCCGCGCCTGAACCCTGAAGGCGACACTGAAAACCAGAATCTGGCGCCCGTGAACTTGCCCGAGACGATTCGCCGCCACGGCGTCAACAGCAGCCAGGTAAGGCGCGGCATTCCGCTGACCATCGAGCCTTACCTGAACATGAGCACGGGCGATGCCATTACGTTGCGCTGGGGCGATGTACGCTTGGACCTGCCCCGCATCCAAGCCAACAGCGTCGGCCTGGCGGTGCAGGTGTGGGTGCCGCCCCACGTGATTGTCGAAGCCGGCGACGACTGCCGGTTGGAAGTCACCTACTGCATTCTCGACCGCGTGGGTAACAACTCCCGCTGGGCGCCCGCCCGCACGCTGCGCATCGCCGCCTGCACACCGCCCCGCCCTGCCTCGCCCGCACCGGGCTATCAACCGCGTCGCTTCGGTTCACCCTGTGAACCGGGGTGACAGCCCTTCTATGCATATTCCTAAAAGTTAGTTTATTTAAATAATTAACACGCTTAGGGTATATGCACCGGACCACCGGACATTCCTGATTTTTCTGTTTATTTCATTGAATGCGAGGTCGGTATGGTCAGAATTACCCCGGTGCGCAACGCCAGGGCATTGCGTGCAGCCAAGGAGCGGCGCTGATGTCTAACTTGGCTCTAACACCCCCCCAGAGTGATCTGGACGTAGCCCCCCTGCTGTTGCCCGCCACGGTGTTGCGCAACGACGCCCAGGCACTGAGTGCAGCCCACGAACTGGCCCAGGCTGCACGCCTGCACGCCGCCCAGCGCGACCAGCAACGCAAACTGCCCTGGGCGCAGCTCGAACAGTTCACCCGCAGCGGCTTGGGCAGTATTTCCATTCCCCGTGAATACGGCGGCCCACAGGTGTCGTTTGTGACCCTGGCCGAAGTCTTCGCGATCATCAGCGCAGCCGACCCGGCACTCGGGCAGATCCCGCAGAACCATTTCGGCATCTTGTACGTATTGCAGGGCACCGCGACCGAGCGTCAGAAAAAGCAGCTGTTCCAGAGCGTGCTCGACGGCTGGCGCATCGGCAACGGCGGCCCGGAACGCGGCACCAAAAATACCCTGGAGCTCAAGGCACGCATTACGGCCGAAGGTGATGGGTACGTGGTCAGCGGCCAGAAGTTCTACTCCACCGGCGCACTGTTTGCTCACTGGGTCGCCATAAAAGCGTTGAACGATGACGGCAAGCAAGTCATGGCCTTCGTGCGGCGCGGCAGCGAGGGGCTGCGCATCGTCGATGACTGGTCGGGCTTTGGCCAACGCACCACCGCCAGCGGTACCGTCTTGCTTGATCGCGTGGCCGTGGAGCCGGAACTGGTCATCGACAACTGGCGCCTGGGCGAAAGCCCGAATATCCAGGGGGCCGTGTCGCAACTGATCCAGGCCGCCATCGACGCTGGCATCGCCCGAGGCGCCCTCGACGATGCCATTGCCTTCGTGCGTGAACGCTCACGCCCGTGGATCGACGCCAAGGTCGAACGGGCCAGCGACGACCTGTATGTGATCGCTGATATCGGCAAGTTGAAGATCGAACTGCACGCCGCCGAAGCCCTGCTGCGCAAGGCCGGCCAGGTGCTTGACCAGGTCAGCGCCGCACCGATCACCGCGCAGTCCGCCGCCCACGCCTCGATTGCCGTGGCCGAGGCCAAGGTGCTGACCACCGAAGTGGCGTTACAAGTCACCGAGAAGCTCTTTGAACTGGCCGGCAGCCGCGCCACCCTGGCCGAATTCAACCTTGACCGTCACTGGCGCAACGCCCGGGTGCACACCCTGCACGACCCGGTGCGCTGGAAGTACCACGCCATCGGCGCCTATCGGCTCAACGGCACCTTGCCGGCTCGTCATTCCTGGATTTAACCAACCAGAACACTTTTCCACGAGCTTCTGGAGAAACTCATGACCCTTTCTCACCCCGTCGCGGTCATCACCAGCGACGAACAAGCGCTTATTGTCGCCAGCGATCTTGCTGAAGACTTGCGCCGCGACAGCGCCCAGCGCGACCGCGAACGCCGCCTGCCATTGCCCGAACTGGACGTGTTTTCCCGCTCTGGCCTGTGGGGCATCAGCGTGCCCAAGGCCTACGGTGGCGCGGGCGTGTCCAACGTCACCCTGGCCAAGGTCATCGCACTGATCGCCCAGGCCGATGGCTCGTTGGGCCAGATTCCGCAAAACCATTTCTATGCCCTCGAAGTACTGCGCGTGAACGGCAGCCCCGAACAGCAGCAACGCCTGTACGCCGAGGTGTTGGCCGGTCAACGCTTTGGCAACGCCTTGGCGGAGCTGGGCACCAAGACCGCCCACGACCGCATTACCAGCCTCACCCGCGACGGCGACGGTTTTCGCATCAACGGGCGCAAGTTCTACGCCACCGGCGCGATCTATGCCCAACGCATCCCCACCTCGGTGGTGGATGCAAATGGCGTGCAGCAACTGGCCTTCGTACCGCGTGACAGCGAGGGACTGACGGTGATCGACGACTGGAGCGGCTTCGGCCAGCGCACTACCGGCAGCGGCTCGGTAGTGTTCGACAACGTGTGGGTCGCGGCGCAAGACGTGGTGCCGTTCCAGAGCGCTTTCGAACGCCCGACCACCGTCGGCCCGCTGGCGCAGATCCTCCACGCAGCCATCGACACCGGCATCGCCCGCGCGGCCTTTGAGGACGCCTTGCATTTTGTACGCACCAAGACCCGCCCGTGGATCGACGCCGGCAACGACAAGGCCACCGAAGACCCGCTGACACTCAAGAGTTTCGGCCACCTGAGCAGCCGGCTGCACGCCGCCGAAGCCTTGCTGGAACGCTCGGGTGAATTCCTCGACCGCGCCCAGGCCGACAGCAATGCCCAGACCGTCGCCGCAGCCTCCATCGCCGTTGCCGAAGTACGCGCTCTGAGCACCGAGATCTCCCTGGCGGCCGGCAGCACGCTGTTCGAACTGGCTGGCAGCCAGGCGACCCTGGCCGAACACGGCCTGGACCGCCACTGGCGCAACGCCCGGGTGCACACCCTGCACGACCCGGTGCGTTGGAAATACCATGCGGTCGGCAACTACTACCTCAACGATGAAAACCCGCCGCTGCGGGGGACCATCTGATGAGCAAAAAGAAAATCCTGCTCAATGCCTTCAACATGAACTGCATCGGGCACATCAATCACGGTTTGTGGGCTCATCCACGAGACAACTCGACCGAGTACAAGACCCTCGAATACTGGACTGAACTGGCGAAGATCCTTGAACGCGGGTTGTTCGACGGTTTGTTCATCGCTGATATCGTCGGCGTGTATGACGTCTATCAGGACTCCATTGACGTGCCCCTCAAGGAGTCGATCCAGCTACCGGTCAACGACCCGCTGCTGCTGGTGTCGGCCATGGCCGCCGTCACCCAGCACCTTGGCTTCGGCCTTACCGCCAACCTCACCTATGAGCCGCCGTACCTGTTCGCACGGCGCATGTCGACGCTGGATCACCTGAGCCGTGGCCGGGTGGGTTGGAACATTGTCACCGGCTACCTCGACAGCGCCGCCAAGGCCATGGGCCTTACCGAACAGGTCGAGCATGACCAGCGCTACGACCAGGCCGATGAATACCTGCAGGTGTTGTACAAGCTCTGGGAAGGCAGCTGGGAAGACGACGCGGTGCGCAACGATCGCCAAGCGCGGGTGTATGCGCAACCGGGCAAGGTGCACAAGGTAGAGCACCACGGCGAGTTCTATCAGGTGGAGGGTTACCACCTGTGCGAGCCCTCGCCGCAGCGCACGCCGGTGCTGTTCCAGGCCGGCAGTTCCGAGCGCGGCTTGCTGTTCGCCGGGCGGCATGCCGAGTGCGTGTTTATCAGCGGGCAAAACAAAGCAGCGACCAAACGCCAGGTGGACAAGGTGCGCGCCAGCGCAGTGGAGGCTGGGCGCAACCCGGACGACATCAAGGTGTTCATGGGCCTTAACGTCATCGTTGGCGCCACTGAAGCGTTGGCCTGGAACAAGCACGCCGAGTACCTCAGCTACGCCAGCGCGGAAGCCGGCGTGGCGCACTTCTCGGCCTCGACCGGGATTGATTTTGCCCAGTACGCGTTGGACGAACCGATCCAGTACGTCAAAAGCAACGCGATCCAGTCGGCCACCCAGAACCTGCAGAACAACGACTGGACCCGGCGCAAATTGCTTGAACAGCACGCCTTGGGCGGGCGCTATATCACCCTGGTGGGCTCGCCTGAACAGGTGGCCGATGAGCTGGAATCCTGGATCAGCGAAACCGGGCTGGATGGTTTCAACCTGACGCGCATTGTGACGCCGGAGAGCTATGTGGATTTCATTGAGCTGGTGATACCGGAGCTACAACGACGGGGCTCGTACAAGACGGAATATGCGCAGGGAACGCTGCGGGAAAAAGTCTTCCACGACACGGCTCGCTTACCCAGCCAACACACCGGCTCTACCTACCGCCACATTGTTTGATCGTTCCCACGCTCCGCGTGGGAATGCCTCTTGGACGCTCTGCGTTCGCTTGTGGGACGCGGAGCGTCCCTGGCTGCATTACCACGCGGAGCGTGGGAACGATCTCGCTACCTAAGACCTTATGACTGGAAAACCATTATGAAAAAGACATTCCTAAACCACCCAGTCAAAGCACTGGCCCTGGCCTTCGGCTTATTCAGCTCGGCGGTATTTGCCGCCGACGCCCCGTTGAAAATCGGCACCACCGCTGCCTTCGCTATTCCGCTGGAAGCCGCCGTAGAAGAGGCCGGCAAGCAGGGCCTGAAGGTCGAACTGGTGGAGTTCACCGACTGGATCGCGCCCAACGTCAGCCTCGCCGCCGGCGATATCGACGTGAACTACTTTCAGCACATCCCCTTCCTTGAAAACGCCAAGGCCGCCGCCGGGTTTGACCTGGTGCCGTATGCGCCAGGCATCATCAATAACGTCGGGCTGTATTCGAAAAAGTACAAAAACTTCAACGAACTGCCCGCAGGCGCCAGCGTGGCGATTGCCAACGACCCGATCAACAGCGGTCGCGGCCTGCAACTGCTGGCCAAGGCCGGGCTGATCACCCTCAAGCCGGGCGTGGGCTACAAAGCCACCGAAGAAGACATCGTCGCCAACCCGAAAAACATCAAGATCCTGCAAGTGGAAGCGGTGCAACTGGTGCGCGCCTATGACGACGCTGATCTGGTCCAGGGCTACCCGGCGTACATCCGCCTGTCCAAGACCTTCGATGCCGAGTCGGCGCTGCTGTTCGACGGCCTCGACCACCCGGAATACGTGATTCAGTTCGTCATCCAGCCCAAGAGCAAAACCGACCCACGGGTGATCAAGTTCGTCGATATCTACCAACACTCGCCGGTGGTGCGTGCGGCCTTGGACAAGTCCCTCGGCAAGCTCTACCAGGTCGGTTGGGAAGCTAAACCATGAGTGCCGCCAACGCCCGATTGCACGATCTGGCCCCTGCGCCCAGCCACGCCGAACAGACTGAACTGCACCCGGACTTGAACCGCGCCCATGTGCGGTTCATCAACCTGGGCAAAACCTATGACGGCACGGTGCATGCGCTGCAAGGCATTGACCTGGCGATCCAGCGTGGCGAAGTGTTCGGCATCATCGGCCGCAGCGGCGCCGGCAAGTCATCGCTGATCCGCACCATCAACCGCCTGGAACAACCCAGCAGCGGACGGGTGCTGATCGACCAGGTGGACATCGGCAGCTTCGATGAAGACCACCTGGTGGCGCTGCGGCGACGCATCGGCATGATCTTCCAGCACTTCAACCTGATGTCGGCCAAGACTGTGTGGCAGAACGTCGAGTTGCCGCTCAAGGTCGCCGGCGTACCCCAGGCACAACGCGCACGAAAGGTGCATGAACTGCTGGAGCTGGTAGGCCTGCAAGACAAACACAAGGCGTACCCGGCGCAGCTGTCCGGCGGGCAGAAACAGCGCGTCGGCATCGCCCGCGCGCTGGTGCACGACCCCGAGATTCTGCTGTGCGACGAAGCCACCTCGGCCCTCGACCCGGAAACCACCCAGTCGATCCTCGGCCTGCTGCGCGAGATCAACCAGCGCCTGGGCCTGACCATCGTGCTGATTACCCATGAGATGGCGGTGATCCGCGACATCTGCGACCGCGTGGTGGTGCTGGAGCACGGGCGTATCGTCGAGCAAGGCCCGGTGTGGCAGGTGTTTGGCGATCCGCAACATGAGGTCAGCAAGACCCTGCTCGCACCGCTGCAACACGGCTTGCCGCCAGAGTTGCAAAGCCGCCTGCAACCCACGCCAGCCTCGGCCGACGCCGCACTGGTACTGCGCCTGCAGTTCACCGGCAGCGACACCCTGGAGCCAGACCTCGCGGCACTGTTCAGTGCGCTCGGCGGCCGTGTGCGTTTACTGCAAGGCGGCGTGGAACGCATCCAGGGGCATGCCTTGGGGCAACTGCTGCTGGCGGTGAATGGATCGCCGCACAACGCCGAAGAACTGCGCAAACGCGCGGCCAATTGGGCACAACAGGTGGAGGTGCTGGGCTATGTGGTTTGATCGTTTAGTGCAGGGCGCCATCGACACCTTGTTGATGGTGGGGGTGTCATCGCTGATCGCGCTGCTGGTGGGCATTCCGCTGGCGGTCTTCCTGGTCACCAGTGACAAGGGCGGCATCTACCAGGCACCGGCCCTTAACCGCGTGCTGGGAGCATTCGTGAATCTGTTCCGCTCCATTCCGTTTCTGATCCTGATGGTGGCTCTCATCCCGTTCACGCGCCTGATCGTCGGCACCACCTATGGCGTCTGGGCGGCAGTGGTACCGCTGACCATCGCCGCCACGCCGTTCTTTGCACGCATCGCTGAAGTGAGCCTGCGCGAGGTCGACCATGGCCTGATCGAAGCCGCGCAGGCCATGGGTTGCCGCCGCTGGCACATCATCTGGCATGTGCTGTTGCCAGAGGCGTTACCCGGCATCGTCGGCGGCTTCACCATCACCCTGGTGACCATGATCAACTCATCGGCCATGGCCGGGGCGATCGGCGCCGGTGGCCTGGGCGATATTGCCTACCGCTATGGCTACCAGCGCTTCGATACGCAGATCATGCTCACGGTGATTGTGCTGCTGGTGGTGCTGGTAGCGGTGATCCAGCTGAGCGGGGACCGATTGGCGCGGGTATTGAACAAGCGCTGACGTCACGGGCACTCATCCAATTGGGCAACGCTGGCACGGGGCACGAAGGTGATGGTTTTTTCCTTGGCCTGCCAGGGCCGCACGATGTAGCTGCCATCCGAGTCGGCCATCACTCGCAGTTTTACGCTGCGCTTGGGGTTGTCGGCGTCTACCAGCGCGCCGGGGACCTTGGCCTCTGCCGCCCAGGTCATCAACGTACAAACGCGCCCTCCCGAGGCGGAGCCTTGCAGCGGCAGGCCACCCAACTTGGCCCCGCTCGCCGGGATCAGCCCGAGTAAAACGATGAGCGCAAAGGCCGCCATCGAGGCGAACGCAACCGGGTTTTTTTGATCGCGCATGCGCGCCACCAGACAGGCGGCGCTCCCCTGGATCAAGACCAGCACGCCCAGTTCGGCGGCCATGAACGGCGCAAAGAACACGGCGCTATCGGAGTACTCGCTGAAGGCGCGGGAGACCGGCACCGTCACCATCAGAATGACCACCATTTGAACGACCCCGGCGCCAGCACTGGCCAGCCAGAACTCGCCGGTCAGCTCACGCAGGGCAACATCGGCGGGCCGGGCACGAATGATGATGCCGACATAGGCCACTATCGCCGCCATGAATGCGACGATCCAGCTGAAGGTCAGCCAAAACCCACTTTCGGCGTTCACAGACAGGTATACAGCGGACATCCAGAAAACACCCATTACGACCAGACTGACAGTCCAATGCCCCAATAAGCGCCTATGCTGGGCCGTCTCTTGGGGCGACTGCGGGCGGAGATTGAGTTGATCACTCAGGCGCACACCGGTGCCGTTCAGGCGCGTGAACAAGATGAACGTGGGCACCAGGATCGACGCGCCCATCATGCCGATCACAAATACCAACATGGCGAACATGGCCGGCAGGGCAGTGAACGCCGACGCCGACAAGATACTCAGCGGCACCTTTTCCACCTGGATGTACTGGTACAGGTACAGGCCCGCCACCGAGAGAACCCCCACCGTCAGCGGCCAGGCACGCTCATTGAGCCAGAACAGCCCATTGCTCAATCTCGTGGCGTATTGGTCGACCTTGTTCGGTGCGGTGTCGTTGCCAACGGGTGAACATTTTTCCTCTTCCATGGATGTGTAGCCCTCTGCAAATGAGGGCCAAATCTTACCCATAATTTCCCGTGGCGGTCTGTCGGATGCGCGCATTGCGACTGCCGTGAAGTGCCCTACAGCGGATACACGGTTTTCAACTCAAGAGTGGGCCGGGGTATAGTCCCGCTACCTCAGCCGCAGCCGTGCGCCATGCCATGAAACTTGCTCCCGACGACCTCAACCAGATCACCTCCACCACCCTGGGCCATTACAACAAGGTGGCCGAAGACTTCCGTGAAGGCACTCGCGATCACGATGTGAGCCAGAACATCGACGCGCTGTTGCGGCATATCCAGGGCACGCCGCCGTTCACCGTGCTGGATTTCGGCTGTGGGCCAGGGCGGGATTTGCAGACGTTTACGCGCATGGGGCATATCGCCGTGGGCCTGGATGGCTCCGAGCGTTTTGCGCAGATGGCCCGCGAAGACAGTGGCTGTGAGGTGTTGCAGCAGGACTTTCTCAAGCTGGACCTGCCCGCCGAACGCTTCGATGGGGTGTTTGCCAATGCGGTGCTGTTTCATATTCCCAAGCAGGAGTTGCCCCGAGTGCTCAAAGAGCTGCACGGCGCGTTGAAGCCTGGGGGCGTGCTGTTCAGCTCCAACCCTCGGGGTGAGAACCAAGAGGGCTGGAATGGGCCGCGGTATGGCTCTTATCACGACCTGCAGGCGTGGCAGGCCTTGCTGACCGCGGCAGGGTTTGAAGAGTTGGAGCATTACTACCGGCCGGCCGGGTTGCCGCGGGAACAGCAGCCTTGGTTGGCGAGTGTGTGGCGTAAACTTTAGTACTGCATCGCCTGTACCTGCCTCATCGCAGGCAAGCCAGCTCCCACCTTTGGAATGCATTCCCCTGTGGGAGCGGGCTTGCCCGCGATGGCGCCGTAACGGGCAGCGTTATTTCACCTGATACACCACCGGCTCCTCCCCCGCCACAAGCACCGTCACACTGCGCCCGGCATACCCCTGTTTTTCCACCGCCGAGAAATTCGCCACCAGCCGCGTCCCATCGGCGAAGGTGGTTTGCTGCAGCTGTTTGTCCACCGTCAGCCAACGGAAACCAGTCATTTCCTGGGTCGCCAAGCGCTGGTGCAACGGCCGGAAGAAGCGGTCCTGGCGCTGAATAATCGGCAGCCGCGCCTTGAGCGTCGCAGCACTGAGGTGGTACAGCGGCGGCACGTTGTAGAGCAGTTGGGTCAGTTCATTGTCGCCCTGCACATTGCTCAGTTTGAGGCTGTCGAACAGCCAATGATGGGTGGTGATCACCGAGCCGTGGAACACCGCCTGATACAACGGCAGGCGCATCGTCGGTTCGAAATACAGCGTGCGAAACGGCTCCTTCAACGGCACCGATTTGAAGAACACCGCCGGTTGCTCCGTGGGGTACCAGTTGCCTACGAAGTACGGCGACTGCGGGTCATGGGTCATCTCGCGGTCACCCCAGCCGATCACCGGGGTCTGCATGCCGTGGGCAAACAGGATGCCCTGGGCGGTGATCGCGTTACCGTCTTCAGAGCCTGTGACCAGCTTCGGCACGGTGTTGATCCAGCGGGAGGCGTCGATATTGCCTTCGGCGTTTTGTGCCTGGGTCATGCTGGCGTTGCTGCGATAGCTGTCGAACAGCATGCTGGTGGCGTAAGCATCGAGAAACCAGGCATTGAAGCCAGCCTTGGCGTGTACCGCCTTCACCCGCGCCTCCAGCAGCGGCCGGACACACCGCGGGTCGGTGTAATGGCCGGACTTCTGGAAACCGGTTTTCAGCTTGCCGTCTTTCAACACGATCGCGCAGTCGCGATAGGCCTTGGCGCCCAAGTGGGCAGTGGTCCAATCGGGGTTTTCGGTGGCGGACAGGGCCGTTTCATAGGAGTCGTAAGGCGCCATCAGAAAACCGGCTTCCACCCCCGCGCGAATCGCTTCGGGATGCCAGAGGCCACCCTCCCAACCTTCGCCCAAGGTCAGCAGAAGACGCTGCAGCCCGGCGTCGCGCAGGGTTTGAATCGTGCTACTGCCCCAGGTTTGCGGGCTGTCACTCAAGGCCCCCGCAAAGTCCACGGCCAGTTCACTGCGCAGCTCACCATAGCGGGCGGCAAGGCGGGTCATGTCGGGCTCTTCCACCTGCCAGGCCTGCCGGGCCTTGGTGTTGATCGCCGCGTTGAGACCGCGCAGCAGCACGGTTTGCTCATAGCGATTCAATGGAGTGGGCTGCGCCAGCAGCTGTGCGCTCTCTTTGTCCATCAGCGTCTTGAGTTCATGGCTGCGCAGCCGTTTGATCAGTTTGGCCCAATCACGCACATCGCCCATAGCCAGCAGGCCGTTGTCCCAGAGGTACACATGGCTGGCGCCCAGCAGCTTCTGGGCTTCAGGTGTTTGCCGCAGCTTGTCCGCCAACGGTTCATAGCGGCCCTGCTCCACCAGCCACTGGCGGTAGCGCTTGGCGCCAGCCAATGGGTCGGCATCGCCCAGGTACAGCCGCAGCGTCATCGGCGCATCAGGCGCCAGCGAGGTGAATTCATGGGCCGCGGAGAGGGCCAGGCCGTTGCCGTCGGCTTGCCATTGCAGGCGGTTGTTGTAGGGGTTGGTCAACAGCCAGTTCAACGTGAAGCCACCGTGATCCACGCCCCACAGCGGCAGGCTCAGGTCCTGGGTGGTATTGAGCTCACCCCGCTCCAGCAGAAACGCCTTCCAGATCGCATTGCCGGCAGGCACGTAATGCCCCTCGGCCAAGGGCCAGATCAACCCTCGCCCCATGGCCTCGGCAGGCTGGCGCAGCAGGGCCAGCTCACCGGGCGCGCGGGCCTTGATGGTCAGGACTAAATCGCGCTGCTCCATGCGGACGCTCAGGCGATAGGCGCCGTTGTCCCATTGCCAAGTGGCTTGGTCAGGCGTGTTTTGCAATTGGCTGACGGCATGCGCGGCCACACCGCTGGATGCCTGCACCGAAGTCTGGCCTGCGGGTGTCACGCGCAGCGCCAGGGTGGCGGGGTCGAGTTCGACGCGCCACAAGGCGTTTTCCAGTACGGTGGCGGCGAAGGCAGGCGGTGCAAGGAGCAACGCGCAAAACAGCAAGGTGATACGCAGGCACTGCATGAGGACCGACCTGGGTTTGGAATGAGGACCAGAGGGTACAACATGCAAGGGTCAGCCAGGATGACGTCGGGATTTTTCAGAAGCTTCACACAGCCTCAGTCAGTTAAGGCTCTTTTGTAGGAGCGAGCTTGCTCGCGAAAAACTCACAGGCGCCGCGTTTACTCAGGAAGCACGCGTTATCGTTGACGTTTTTCGCGAGCAAGCTCGCTCCTACAGAATTAATCCTGTTGTGGCTGATGTTCCTGTTTCGGCTCGCGAATCTTGTACCAGGCCACATACAGCGCCGGCAGAAACAGCAACGTCAGCAACGTCGCAATGATGATCCCGCCGATCATCGCGTAGGCCATCGGCCCCCAGAACACCTCTCGTGCAATCGGGATCATGCCCAGGCTCGCCGCCGCAGCCGTTAGCAGAATCGGCCGGCGCCTGTGCTCTGTGGCTTCCACCACCGCATCCCACGGCGTGTAGCCGGCCTCTTCGTACTCGTGGATCTGTGTGACCAGAATCACCGAGTTGCGGATGATGATGCCGATCAGCGCCAGGATACCCAGGATCGCCACAAAGCCCATGGGCGTTCCCGTGGGGATCAACGCCAGCACCACGCCGATCAGCCCCAGTGGCGCGACGCTGGCTACCAGGAACATCTTCTGCACGCTGTGCAACTGGATCATCAGGAAGGTGGCCATCAGGAACAGCATCAACGGCACCACCTTGGCGATAGGTCCCTGAGCCTTGCCACTTTCTTCCACAGTGCCACCGGTGGCGACTTTGTAGCCCACCGGCAAGCCTTCGCTGAATTTCTCGATGGTCGGCGCCAATTGCTTGACCAGGTCGGTCGGCTGCATCTCATCGCGCACCGCGGCCTTGATGGTAATCGTCGGCTTGCGGTCACGGCGCCAGACCAGCGGCTGCTCCAGTTCGTAACGCACCGTAGCAAAGGCCAGCAATGGAATCGAGGTGCCGTTGGGCGTAACGATCTGCAGGTTCTGCAAGGTTTCCGGCGTACCGCGCTCGGCATCCTCGGCGCGGCCGACCACGTTGATCAGGTAGATATCGTCGTGCACCTGGGTCACCGCCGCGCCGCTGACCACGCTGTTCATCAACTGCGCCACGTCTTCCGACGAAAGCCCCAGTTGCCGCGCCTTGTCTTGGGCGATGTCGACGCGCAGCACTTTGCCCGGCTCGTTCCAGTCGTAGATGATCTCGCCCAGGTGGGTGTTCTGATCCAGCAAGGTCGCCAGTTCAATGGCGTGTTTGCGCACCTGGTCGATGTCTTTGCCGGACACGCGGTACTGGATCGGCCGCCCTACCGGCGGGCCCATTTCCAGCGGCTGCACGTAGCTGCCGATACCGACAAAATCATCGCGCAAGCGTTGTTGCAGGCGGGCGATCAGGGCGCCACGCTCTTCCAGGCCCTTGCTCACAATCACCAGTTGCGCGTAGTAGGGGTTTTCCAACTGCTGGTCCAGCGGCAGGTAGAAACGGATCGCGCCCTGGCCGATGTAGGTGCTCCAACGGGCGATATCGGGGTCGTCCTTGATGATCGCTTCGAGGCGGTCTACCGCCTTGCGCGTCTCGTTGATCGAGGCGTTTTGCGGCAGGTTCAGGTCGACGAGGATTTCCGGACGGTCCGACGACGGGAAGAACTGGTTCTGCACAAATTGCATGGAAAACACCGAGGCCACGAACAGCGCCACGGTGATACCAATCGCCCACCAACGGTTGCGCATGGCCCACAGCATGCCGCCATTGAAGGCCCGGCCAATGCGCCCTGGCTCGGCGTTGTGCGGTTTCACATTGGCGCTGAGGATATGCACGCCGATCACCGGCGCAAACAGCACCGCCACCACCCACGACACCAGCATCGCCACGGCAATCACCGCGAACAAGGTAAAGGTGTACTCGCCCGCCGAACTGGCGTTGAGGCCAATCGGCACGAAGCCGGCCACGGTCACCAGCGTGCCGGTGAGCATCGGGAAGGCCGTGGAGGTATAGGCGTATGTCGCCGCCTGTTCCTTGGTTTCGCCTTTTTCCAGGCGCGTGATCATCATCTCCACGGTGATCATCGCGTCATCCACCAGCAGGCCGAGGGCGATGATCAATGCGCCCAGCGACACGCGCTGCATGGTGATGCCGCTGTATTCCATGAACACGAACACCAGCGCCAGCACCAACGGAATCGAGCACGCCACCACCAACCCGGCGCGCATGCCGAGGCTGATAAAGCTCACCACCAGCACGATGATCACCGCCTCGAACAACGCGCTGGTAAACCCGCCGACGGCTTCTTCCACCACTTCGGCCTGGTCGGACACCTTGTGCACGCCGACGCCCACCGGCAGGTCGGCGGTCAGCTCGTCCATGCGCCCGTGCAGGGCCTTGCCGAACGACTGGATATTGCCGCCCTTCTGCATGGCGATGGCCAAGCCAATCGCCGGTTTGCCGTTGAAGCGGAACATCGGCCGCGCCGGGTCCACATAGCCACGGCTGATGTCGGCAATATCCGCCAGCCGGTAGAAACGGTCATTGAGGCGCAGGTTGACGTTGGCCAGGTCTTTCTCCGAGGCGAACTGCCCGGAGGTGCGCACCGAAATCCGCTCCGGCCCAGCCTCGATTACCCCGGCCGGCGTTACCGCATTCTGCGATTGCAGGCTTTGCACGACCTGGCGCTGATCAATCCCCAGTGCCGCGAGTTTGCGCGTGGAGAAATTCAGGTAGATCACTTCGTCCTGCTGGCCGATCATTTCGACCTTGCCCAGCCCCGGTACCGAACGGATTTCGGCGCGCACCTGCTCCACGTAATCACGCAGCTGACGCATCGACAGGCCATCGCCGGTAAAGGCATACACCGAGCCGAACACGTCACCGAATTCATCGTTGAACGACGGCCCCTGCAAACCCTGGGGGAAGGTGCCGCGGATATCATCGATCTTCTTGCGAACCTGGTACCAGATCTCCGGGATGGCCTTGGCACTGGTGGTGTCCTTGAGGAACACGAACACCGTGGACTCGCCCGGCCGGGTGTAGCTTTTCACGTAGTCGAGGGAGTCGAGTTCCTCGAGTTTTTTCTCGATGCGGTCGGTGACCTGCTTGAGGGTTTCTTCCTGGGTCGCGCCCGGCCAGCGGGTCTGGATCACCATGGTCTTGATGGTGAACGACGGGTCTTCTTCACGGCCCAGGTTCATGTACGAGAACACGCCCATCAGCAGCGCGACGAACATGAGGTACCAGACGAAGGACTGATGCTTGAGGGCCCAGTCGGATAAGTTGAAGCTCCCTTTCATCGCGGGCTGTCCTCGTCGATTTTGACTTTTTGCCCAGGTTTCAGGCTGTTCACGCCGGCGGTGACAATGTGCTCGCCGGGTTTGACGCTGCCATTGAGCAAGGCGCTGTGAGCATCACGGCTGATAACCGTGACCTCGCGGGGTTGCACGGTCTGGCTCTGGGTGTCGAGCAGCCAGATACGGGTCTTGCCGTCGACTTCCTGCAAGGCGCTCAGGGGCAGTTCGATACGCGGGGCGATGGCGGTGCTCAAAGTCACGCTGATTGCCGTGCCCAGGCGGAACGCCGGCGGGGTTTCGGCCAGGCTCAGGCGTGCGCGACGGGTGCGCGTGGCACTTTGGGCCTGAGGCTCGATCTCACGCACCACGGCAGTGGTGTGCACGCTGGGGTCCAGTTGGCCGGCGACGAGGAACACCACATCGGCAGGCAAGCGTTCAGCCAGGCCGGCGGGCAGGTCGATCACCGCTTCCTTGATGTCCGGACGGGCCAGGGTCACCACTTGCTGGCCGGCGCTGACTACTTGGCCGGCCTCGGCATTCCAGGCGGTGACGATGCCGGCATGGTCGGTGCGCAGTTCGGCGTAGTTGAGCTGATCCTTGGCCTGGTTGACCGAAGCACGGGCCTGGTCGAGGGTCGCCTGGGTGGTTTTCAGGTCGGTCTGGGCCACATCCAGCTGGGCCTGGGCGCCGACGCCACGGTTGAACAGCTCCTGTTGCCGCCGAGCGTTGGCCTGGGCGTTGATGAACTGCGCCTGTACGCGCGCCAGGTCGCCCTGGGCAGCGCGCAATTGGTTCTGCTGGTCGGTGGGGTCAAGCACGGCGAGCAGGGCGCCCTTCTCCACTTCGGCGCCGACATCCACAGCGCGACGGGCGATGCGGCCCGGCACACGGAAACCCAGGTTGCTTTCATAGCGGGCCTGGATGGTGCCGGCGAAACGGCCCAGGTTTTCCTGGTCTTCAGCCTTCACTTCCATGGACAGCACCGGGCGTATGGGTTCGGGCGGCGCCTCTTCCTTGGAGCAGGCCATCAGCAACAGGCTGGCGGCGACAATGAGCGTCAATTGCTTCATGGCTGCGCTCCGGGTTGGGCGATCTCGACGACCATGCCGGGGTGCAGCAATTGCCCACCGGCTATCACGACTTTTTCACCGCCTTTGAGGCCCTCGCCGATGATCACTTTGCCGGTGAGGTAGCGCGCCACGGTGACCTTGTGCAACTGCGCCTTGCCTTCGCCGTCCACCAGCCACAAGGCTGGCTCGTTGAGGTCTTTGGTCAGCGCTGACCAAGGCAGCTCGATGCTCGCCTTGGCCGGGCCATTGGCGGTGGCGCTGACCACCGACCCCAGTTCCATGCCCTTGGGCAGGCTTTGCAGGGCGATCTTCACTTGGACGGTGCCGGTATTGGCGGCCACGGCGGGCGTGACTTCGCGGACTTTGCCCACGGCCTTGATGCTCGGGTTGTCCAGCAGGCTCACCGTAATCGGCGCGTCGGGCGGCGGCTCCACCAGCAAGGACTCATACACGTTGAACACGGCGTCACGTTCGCCATCGCGGGCGAGGCTGAAGATCGGCACGGTGGCCTGTACCACTTGGCCGACTTCGGCCTGGCGCGCCGTGATGATCCCCGGGGCATCGGCGATCAACGCGGTGTAGCCCAATTGTTCGCGGGCATTGGCCAACTGCGCCTGGGCAGCGGCCAGGGCACTTTGGCTGCTGCGCAGCGCGGCCTGGGCGGCGTCATATTCGCTGCGGCTGGTATAGCCTTTGGGCAAGAGTTTTTCCTGGCGCACAAAGGCGGCGGCGGTCTGCTTGACCCGCGCCTGTTCGGCCACGACCTGGGCCTGGGCCGAATCGACGTTGGTTTGCAGGTCCTTGGGGTCGAGCTTGGCCAGGACTTGCCTGGCTGTGACGCGGTCGCCCACGTCGACCATGCGCTGGATGATCTTGCCGCCCACGCGAAAGGACAGATCGGTTTGCACCCGCGCCTGGATATCACCGGTCAGCGTCACCGCCGCGGCAAAATCCGCCGACTGCACGGTTTGCACGAACACCCGCGAATGCTGCTTGGGCTCGGCTTTGTCCTGGCCACAGCCGCTGAGCAGCGCCAGGAGGCCAAGGCTGAAAATAAATGTCGAGGTGCGACCGCCCATGCAGGCTCCTTTTGCGTGATGCCGACGTTCAAGTGTGTATGCGACTGTGAGCTTAGATCAGGGTTCCTTATCTGCATGGAGGATCCCATACTCCAATGGTTCCCATGCTGACTAAATACACATGCTTAAAACCCTCGCGGTGGCCAATTACCGCTCGATCAACAAATTGGTGGTGCCCCTGGACCGGCTGAACCTGGTGACAGGGCCCAATGGCAGCGGCAAGTCCAACCTGTATCGCGCCCTGCGCCTGCTGGCCGAAACTGCCCAGGGCGGGGTGATCAATGCGCTGGCCCGCGAAGGCGGGCTGGATTCCACATTCTGGGCCGGGCCGGAAACCATCACCCGGCGTATGCGCAGCGGCGAAGTACCGGTGGAGGCCGTGGTCGCCCAAGGCGTCAAACGCTTGCGCCTGGGCTTTGCCGGAGAGGACTTCAGCTACGCCATCTCCCTGGGCATGCCCATCCCGGTTCCCGGCAGCGAGTTCAAACTGGACCCGGAGATTAAAAAGGAATGTATCTGGGCCGGCCCTCTCTACCGTCCGGCCAGCCTGCTGGTTCAGCGCTCGGGGCCGATGGTACGCGCCCGTGATGGCCGCGCCTGGGACGTGCTGGCCCAACACACGCCCAACTATCACAGCCTGTTCGATCAGGTCGGCAGCCTGCGCGGTTCGCCGGAAGTGTTGCTGCTGCGCGAAAGCATCCGTGGCTGGCGCTTTTATGATCACTTTCGCAGCGATGTGGATGCGCCGGTACGCCAGCCGCAATTAGGCACGCGCACGCCGGTGCTGCATCACGACGGTCGGGATTTGGCGGCCGCGTTACAGACGATTCGCGAAGTGGGCGATGTCGAGGCGTTGCAGCACGCGGTCAGTGATGCCTTCCCCGGCGCACGGTTGCATATCGAACCGTTGCAGGGCGGACGCTTTGCCATTGAGTTCTATCAGGAAGGCTTACTGCGCCCATTGTCGGCGGCGGAGCTGTCGGACGGCACCCTGCGTTACCTGCTGCTGATCGCAGCACTGCTGACCCCACGCCCGCCGACCATGATGGTGCTGAACGAGCCGGAGACCAGCCTGCATCCCGACCTGTTGCCGGCACTGGCGCGCTTGATTATCCAGGCGTCGAAGCAGTGCCAGGTGTGGGTGGTGTCCCATGCCAGCCGCTTGATTGCGGCCTTGCAGCAGGATGAGGGGTGTAATTCGATTGTGTTGGAGAAGGTGATGGGGGAAACGCGGATTGTAGGGCAGGGCATTTTGGATGCGCCGGCGTGGCATTGGCCGGAGTAGGAGCGAGCTTGCTCGCGAAAAACGTCAACGATAACGCAGCGCTATCTGGTAGCCCGCGTTGCCTGTGCGTTCTTCGCGAGCAAGCTCGCTCCTACAAGGACGGGGTGATCAATCAGCCCTGCCACTTACCGCCTTCAACAATCACACTTTCAGGCTTGGTGTCATCGCTCAGCTCTTTGCGCACATATTGGTCATAAAGCTTGAGCAGAAACTTCTCCTCGCCCAACTTCGCCAACTCCGCATTCACCCAGTCACGCAGCTCGGTATTGCCCTTCTTCACCGCCGGGGCAATCGGCGCTTCATCACCCAGCTTCTCTTCCAGCACGCGGTAACCCGGGTTCTGCTTGGCCCAGCTGAACAGCACCAGGTTGTCCTGGGCATAGGCATCACCACGGCCGGCCGACAGAGCTTGCAGCGACTCGGAGTTCTTCTCGAACTTGAGCAGCTTCCAGTCCGGATGGTTCTTGGTCAGCCAGATATCCGCCGTGGTGCCGGTGGTGACGATGGTCGTGCGGGTTGCCAGGTCATCCAGGCTTTTGACGGCGCTGTCATTCGGCACCAGAGCCTGCACCGCGACTTTCAGGTTGGGGTTGGTGAAGTCCACCGCGTCCTTGCGTTCAGGCGTCACGGTCATGTTGGCGAGAATCAGGTCGACCTTGTCGCTTTGCAGGAACGGAATGCGGCTGGCCGGTTCCACGGCGACAAATTCCACCTTGTTTTCGTCGCCCAACAGGTCCTTGGCGAATTGACGGCCGATGTCGGTATCGAAGCCGACATAACGACCCGCTTCGTCCACAAAACCGAATGGCGGCTTGTCGGTAAACACGCCGACAATCAGCTTGTCCCGCGCTTTGATTTTGTCGATGTAGCTCACAGCCGCGGGTTTTACCGGCTCTTCGGCCTTTTTATCGCAGCCGGCCAGCAAGGCGACGGCAAACAGTGGCAGCAGTAACTTTTTCATATCAGCTCCAGTTCCTTGATCTTTTTGGGCAGTGTTGAAACAAAGGAGAACTTCTCCAGGAACTGCTGCGCGCGCGCGGTCTGCGGGTTCGTAAAGAATGCCTCGGGGGTGTTGTGTTCGAGGATGCGACCGGCCTCCATGAACACCACGCGGTCGGCGACGGCGCGGGCGAAGGCCATTTCGTGGGTAACGATCAGCAGGGTCATGCCATCGCGGGCCAGGTCCTGGATCACTTCCAGCACTTCCTTGACCATCTCCGGGTCGAGGGCCGCGGTGACTTCGTCAAACAGCATGACCTGGGGGTTCATGCACAACGAGCGGACGATGGCGATGCGTTGCTGCTGGCCGCCGGAAAGCTGGCGTGGGAAGGCGTCGCGCTTGTCGGCAAGGCCCACGCGCTCCAGCAATTTTTCCGCCTGCTCACGGGCCTCCCGGGGGTCGCGCTTTTGCACTTTGAGCGGGCCGAGCAGGATGTTGTCGAGCACGCTCATGTGCGGGAACAGGTGGTAGCTCTGGAACACCATGCCGATGTCCTGGCGTACCTGGCGCCAGTCGGTGGTTTTATCCAGCAGCTCTTTGCCGGCGAACCGCAGACTGCCGCTGTGTGCCACTTCCAACCCGTTCAAACAACGCAGCAAGGTGCTTTTGCCACAGCCGCTGGGGCCGAGGATCACCACCACTTCGCCGCGTTGCACGCTCAGGTCGATACCCTTGAGCACCTGCGCCTCGCCGAAGAATTTGTTGAAACCCTGGAACTCGATCAATGCGCTCATGCTTGGGCCCAGCGCCGTTCCAGCACCTTGGAGGCGGCTGACAACGGGTAGCAGATAAAGAAGAAAAACAGGAACAGCGCACCGTAGATCAATACCGACTCATAGGTGCGCTCGATGATTTGCTGGCCGACCTTGATCACATCCACCACGCCGATCAGCACCGCCAGGGAGCTAGTCTTGATGATGCGCGTGTACACATTGATGGTCGGCGGCGTCATGCGCTTGAGGGCCTGGGGCAGCAGTACATAGCCGTACAACTGTGGGCCGGACAGGCCAATCGACAAGCCTGCTTCGCGCTGGCCACGGGGCAGCGAATGCAACGCGCCACGCACCACTTCGCCCACCTCGCTGGCGCCCCACAACGACAGCACCAGCACCGCGCACCAGAAACTGGGGATGCTCAGGCCGAAGAAGATCGGCACGCCAAAAAACAGCAGGTACAACCACACCAGTACCGGAATGGCGCGGAACAGTTCCAGGTAGACCCGCAGCACGCCGTTGATCGCTTTGTTATTCAAAGTGCGCAGCACGCCGTAGAGCACGCCGCCAACCGTACTGAAGGCGATGCTCAAAAACGAAATCGACAGGGTTTGCGCAGCGCCCTTGCCCAGTTGCGGCAACGACACCCAGAGCAACTCAAGACCCGAACTGGCCATGTTGGAGCCTCCTTTCCAGGCGGCTGAGCAACAGCGACAACGGCAAGAACAACAGCACGCAAATCAGCGTCAGCACAGCGAGCATTTCGTAGGTTTTGTAGTAGAGGGCGATGTAGCTCTTGGTGGTGTAGAGAATTTCCGGCACCGCCACGGCGGAAACCACCGTGGTTTCCTTGAGCAGAAAGATGAAATTGGCGAACAGCGCCGGTAGGCTGAGGATGCCGGCCTGGGGCAGGATCACATGGCGCAACAGCTGCCAATCGGACAGGCCAATGGACTTGCCCGACTCGATTTGCGCCAGCGGCACCGCTTCCACACCAGCGCGCAGCACCTCGGTGAGATAGGCGCCGCCCAGAAAGGTCATGGTGATGATCGCCGCCCAGAACCCGGAAATATTGAAACCCAGGGCCGGCAGCGCGAAGTAGACGAAGAACAGTTGGATCAACAGCGGCGTGTTACGTGCCAGCTCCACATAGAGCGCCACCAGGCGCGACAGGTAAGGCGTACGAAACACCAGCAGCGCAGCGTTGATCAGCGCCACCAGCAAGGACGTGGCAATGGCGATCAGGCCGACTTGCAGCGTCACACCCACGGCCTTGAGAAACGCCGGCAGGGTGCTGAGGATAAAAGCGAAATCGAAGGTCATGTGCAGTCCATATCGCCGCATGGGTAATGCCGCGAGCGCAGTCCGTGCCGACGTGGATAACGTCAGCTAGCGCGAACTTTAAAGGTATAAAAATCAAAGTTTAAATACCGAAATAGCATATTGATATCACCCAAAAACCTAACCTCTGTGGGAGCTGTCGATCGTTCCCACGCTCTGCGTGGGAATGCAGCCCCAGGACGCTCTGCGTCCGCTCTAAAGTCGTGACGCAGAGCGTCACAGGAGACGTTCCCACGCGGAGCGTGGGAACGAGCAATCGCACAGTTTTGACTGTATTTCAGATAAAAAAACGCCGACGCTGTAGTAGCCGTCGGCGTTGAAACCTTGAAGGGGGTTTTGGCTTACATCAGAACGCTGGCACCACCGCGCCGTTGTACTTCTTCTCGATGAAAGCTTTGACTTCCGGGCTGGTCAGGGCCTTGGCCAACTTCTGGATAGCATCGCTGTCCTTGTTGTCCGGGCGGGCCACCAGGAAGTTTACGTAAGGTGATTTGGCGTCTTCGATGATCAACGCGTCCTTGGCCGGGTTCAGGCCAGCTTCCAGGGCGTAGTTGGTGTTGATCAGGTCGAGGTCAACCTGGTCCAGCACCCGTGGCAGCAGGGCCGATTCCAGCTCTTTGAACTTCAGGTTCTTCGGGTTGCTGGCGATGTCTTTCGGCGTGGCCAGGGCGTTGGTCGGGTCTTTGAGGGTGATCACACCGGCCTTTTGCAGCAGCAACAGGGCGCGGCCGCTGTTGGAGCCTTCGTTCGGAATCGCCACGGTGGCGCCGTCTTTCAGATCTTCGATTTTCTTGATCTTTTTCGAGTAGCCGCCGAAGGGTTCAACGTGCACGCCCACCACGGTAATCAGATTGGTGCCTTTACCCTTGTTGAAGTTTTCCAGGTACGGCAGGGTCTGGAAATAGTTGGCATCCAGGCGTTTCTCAGCGACTTGCACGTTGGGCTGTACGTAGTCGGTAAAGACTTTGATCTGCAGGTCCACACCTTCCTTGGCCAGGGTCGGCTTGATCAGCTCGAGGATTTCGGCGTGGGGAATCGGCGTAGCAGCCACCACCAGTTTCTCGCTGGCCTGGGCAAAGCCAGCAGTCAGGGCAGCCGCCAGAGCGGTAAACAACAGAACCTTTTTCATGCAATGTCCTTCTAACGACCGTTTTTATGTGAGGTGCCAGCGAAGTGCTATCGCGGCGTGGAGAGGACAATACCTAGATTTTTTATTCCCGAACAATATCTTTTATTCACGTTGATATTCCATTTTGCTCATACAGGAATTTACGCACCGATTCCTGCTCGGCCGGGCTGGCGCTGGCCAAAATTCGTCGCACTTGCTCCAGCGGCGAACCCGCCGCTGGCAAGTTCAAATGCTCGGGCAAGATTTCATCGCCGCTGCTCACCAGCAAGGCAAAGTGAATGACGTTTTCCAGTTCGCGGGTATTACCCGGCCAAGTGTGGTGTTCCAGCACCTGCTGGGCGGCGTCGCTGATCAGTGGCACCGGCAGGTCCAGGCGCTGGCTGTAGATGCCGAGGAAATATTCGGCCAGGGACAAGATATCCCCCACCCGCTCGCGCAACGCCGGCAGGTCCAACCGGCCCTCACTCAAATAATGGAACAGACGCTCGTGAAACTTGCCCACGGCCACGGCCTGGGCCAGGTCGATACTGGTGGCGGCCACCAGGCGCACATCCACCGGGCTGGGCTGGTGGGCACCAACGCGGGTGACTTCGTGGTTTTCCAAAGCCGCGAGCAATTTCACCTGGATCGGCAGCGGCAAGTCGCCGATCTCATCCAGGTACAAGGTGCCGCCATTGGCCGAGCCGAACCAACCCGCCCGGCTGCTCGCCGCGCCACTGTGACTGCCGGCGGCATAGCCGAACAACTCGGCATCCGCATAGGTGGGGCTGATGGCGCCACAGTTGACCGAGACAAACAGGCCAGTACGGTCACTACCACGGTGGATGTGCCGCGCCAGCAACTCTTTACCGCTGCCGGTTTCTCCTCGAATCAATACGGGTAAGGCGCGCGGCGCAAGGCTTTCCAACTCTTCACGCAGTTGGCGTGAGCGTGGGTCGACGAACACCAGCGCCTTGGCGCGGATGCTCAACGGGCTTTTTTCAGCATCGGGAAAGGTCAGCAGCGGCTGGCCGAAGGTTTCATGCAGACTCATGGCAGGCTCCCGCCCCAATCCACACAGGGACGGGGCGTTGAAAAATATTAGGCGCTGCGCCGAGCGTGGTGCTCGAGGCGATGTTGCAGGCGATAGAGGTAAGCAAACCCTTGCTCCCAGCGCCGGTGGCCGGACTTCACATTGATATGCCCGGCGCCCGACAAGATGCCGGCTTCGGCGCCCCACTGACGCGCCAGTTCCAGAGCCCTGGGGGCGCTTACGGCACTGTCGTTGTCGGAGCTGACCACCTGGCTGGGAAATGGCAGCAGGTCAGTTGGAATAGGGGCGAAATTGCGCAGTGCAGGGGCACACGCAGGACGCTCGACATCCGCCGGTGCCACCAGCAATGCGCCGCGTACCTGCCGCAAGAACTGCACGGGGGCAGTGGCGGCCCAGTGGGCCACGGTGATGCAACCCAGGCTATGAGCGATCAGGATGACCGGCGTGCTGTCGGCAGCGATGGCCTCGGCCAGTGCGGCGACCCAATCCTCGCGACGCGGCGTCAGCCAATCGGCCTGTTCCACCCGTGCGCTGTTGGGCAAGCTGTTTTGCCAATGGGTTTGCCAATGATCTTCTGGCGATCCTTGCCAGCCCGGCACGATCAGATAACGAATCGACTCGCTGTGCATGGGTGTGCCCTCCTGCAGCGTTTAACGTTGCTGGTCAGTATAGGGTGAGGCTCACGCACCAATAAGGAATAAAAAAGAATTTATTAATAACCAAAAGGAATTTACGCCCTTTTCAGAACTTGCTTTACCAAGCCCTTCATTAAAACCGGCCATTGCGTCCCTGCCACCGCGGCGCAATGACCGGGCCAACCTCAGCGAGAATGATGCATAGAGTGTTCCGAGCCGATAGCAACTCCGAACTTATGGTTCATCGCCATATAATAATCACGCACTTGTGTAAGTTTTTCCGCATACGCTTGCGGAAGTAAAATACGCGCTTCCAACAGTTCCGTCAGTTCCTCAACTTCTGAAAAAAACCCATATTCTTTTTGCGCCAATACATCACCAAACATTCTCGGCCCAGTGATCTCGAAAATTTTCTTTACATACTCGTTATAAATTTGCCGCTCTGCGGCTGTCGAGTTTTCCTTCAGAAAGGGACGATTAGCGTTCAGCCATTCTTCGTTTGCCTTGTATCGCTCATACGCCGTCTCCAGAATCTCGTCAAATACAGGGTTGTCTGGATGACTGGCAAAATTACTGGTGTTGAAGCCATTGAAGTCCGTAGGTTCGTAAGTAACCGGCACGTTCATCAAGATATCATTAGGCGTGGCTTTCAATGTGACCTCGCCCACATTAAAGGTCAGCGCATCATCCGTATCCAGATAGATGCCACCGTACTTTTTCATTAGCACAGCGCGCATGACGTCCGATGACGCCGCTAAATTCTGCCCACGCCCTGAACGGAAAAACTGATACATCTCGCCGTATTGACCTGCATTCAGAGCCTGAAAACTTTCATCGGCCTTTAAATCATGAACTTCAAGCCCACCCACTTTATGATCCAATGCTGAATGTATTTTCTGAAAAGTATCTGCGTTATTGGCATCGACGTGAACAATCGACTTATACCCGGGGCTTTTCCGGGAATTTTCCATAATATTATTGAGTAGATTTTCCGGCATTTCATTGCCGGCCCAAAAATAGTGGATCACTTTCGGCACGTCTGTAGCACCGGACGGCAGTACCGGCATTCTCGGTAGTTTCAGTACTTTGGTTGTCATCGAAGCAGGCGCATTTTTACTGGCCTCAATCGCTTCGGCTTGAGTGCCACCCAGCCACCGTCCTTGACCTTTACGCCAATAAAAGATGTCGTTCACCTGACCATTGGCCTGGAGCCCGCGCCAAAGACCCGCTTCGACGTCATACGTAACTTTGGTACCGTATTGACCGACATAAACCATATAGTCTTTCCCGATCATGCGCCTCACGTCATCCATGGGAACCCTGACCTCCTCAAGGATCACTGGAGGTGAGACGGGCCCCATCGGGTATCCGATATGCCCATTGACACGTTGTGGTGGCCTGAAGAATGGGCGCGCTTGTTCAGTCACTTGGGTGGGTGTGCGGGTTGCAGCATCAACCCCTGCTGCAACGCCACCGCCGGACACCCTCTCTGTCAGCGCTTTCGCCAGTGGTGCCCCGGCGTGAGTGGCCAACGGCGGTACGGCGTTCAACACGCCAAACACAATGCGGTCGGAAGCCGTTGCTTTTCCCTGGACGGCATCATCAATACCGATACCTGTCTGGGCAGCCCCGGCGGCCAGGAAGAAAACATCCAGCCCTATAGCGACTTCGGGCATCACCAGCGCCAGCGGCGTCATGAACATGGCGACCTTGGTAGCCTCTTCCACGACATGCAGCACCTGGTTCTTGGTGTAGTCCCCGTCACTGACAATCGCATTGTCGGCGTCCGAATAGGACCGTGCTTTTTGCCGAACCTTGACCGCTTCGAAAGGATCACCGTGCAACTGCTCAACAGCGATGAAACGATCCGGCACCCAACCGTTGAGGCTCGCAAGGAAAGCATTGCCTGATGCCTGCGCATCGGACCAGTTTCCCATCCCCTGCAGGGTCTGACGTACGCCGTCTGAAAACGTTCTGTCAGCTTGATCCTTGAGGGAAAAGTGCGTCAACAAGGACGCGCGCTTTACGGGGTCCGAGGCTTGCCCGGCCAGCCACGTTGTCATTTGCTGAGGATTATCGAAGCGATGTATTGGCGAGGAGTTGCCAGGGATGTAAAGCAACGTCAACTGGGTTTTCCGATCGGTCACACACATCAAGTCGGTCGACTCAAACCCATTGATGCTCAGCAGGCCGATGTCCAGATCCGGGTCCTTCACGGCAGGCCCTTCAAAATCCTGGACCGTCAGCTTGGACCAATCCTTTTGCGCAACAGGCCCCAACGCTCGCTGGGCGAGTGCCGTCTCGGCAGGGCCAAGGCTCCCTTCCAGGCGCTGCAGATTGATGGCTTTGACAAACGAGATTTTACTCAATGCCGTATAAGATTCGCTGTGCTTGTCCCAAAACCCATCAAGGGTCTTCTTATACAGTTGGGTCCGGTCTGTATCCCAGACTAATGCCTTGAAGTCATCCACCGGTATGGAAACGCGGGTGTCGGCGTTATAGGGGGCATCGCCCGGCGCATTGGGCTCCCGATAAATACCTTGTCGAGTGTTTGCTTCCTGCACCCAACCGTCAATCTGGTTGTAAATATATATCGCTGGCGAAAAGTACTTGCCAATTTTTACAAACCAGCTTTCATCATTCTTAATTGTTACATCTTGCCTGTTTTTCAATGCCGCTTGTGTCAGGGTGATTTTTTCTACCACCTCTTTTTCATCCTCACTGTCATCTTTAAATGTTACTAGATAGGTTTTATCTGGATCAATATCCACACCCCATTGCTGCTTTATCTTTGCAGATAAAATAGTGGAAATTTCTTTTTCGGGCGTTACAAAGTCGGCGGTTTGCTTGCTGATATAAGATTCTAAACGAGCATTTTTTTTGAATGCCGAGTTGCTCCCGCCTCTTGGCGTAGGGCTTGCTTCAGCACCCTGCAGTAAACTCTGTTTTCTCTTATAGTCAGCCAGCGTGGGCAAAATACAGGCTGATGGATGTCTCATGCCGGCCATGCGATCGTTCGAAGATGCCATTACCGCAGGCTTTTCTTCAGGCTTTTCAACCGTTAAATGGGGATTAACGAACGTATTCACGACTTGGACAGGAACGCGTATAGACATGCAATTACTCCATTAATTAAATCACTCTATGCGCCGACCAGAATAAGCATGCAGCCGAAAATTGCACGCTCGGATACATGTAAATTCTTTTCCTGTGCAACATCTGTAAACATGCAATGCTTAGATAAAAAAAGGGCCGCACCCTGCCAAGGAAAGCGGCCCAAAAACTGTCGAGACTTTTTGAAACTAACGTGCAGTGATCACCGACAACTTGGTGATGCCCGCACGCTCAATCGACGCCATGGCTCGTGCCACTTCGCCGTAGTTCACTCCATCGTCAGCCTGCAGTTGCACCCGCACATCGGGGTCCTTGGCCTTCGCCGCCTGCAGGTTGAACTCCAGCAGATCCGGCTGGATTTCGTCCTTGTTGATAAACAATTTGCCGGCGCCGTCGATGCTCACCACCAGCGGGTCCTTTTGCTCAACCGGCGCCACGGCCTGGGTCTTGGGCAGGTTGATCGGGATCGAGTTGGTCAACAGCGGCGCGGTGACGATAAACACCACCAGCAGCACCAGCATCACGTCCACCAGCGGCGTGACGTTGATCTCGCTCAGCACCTCATCACTGTCTTGCGTGGAGAAGGCCATGTCAGGACGCCTCCTTCACTTTCTGCGGGCTACCGGCGCCGGCCTTGGTCAGCGCCGGGTGCAGCAGCACGCGGAACGCGTTTTTCTGCGCCAGGCTGTAGAAGTCGTGGGCAAAGTCATCCAGGTCTGCCGCCGTCAGCTTCAGGCGGCGCAAAAAGTAGTTGTAGACCAGCACCGCAGGCACCGCGACGGCGATCCCCACGCCGGTCGCCACCAGTGCCGCGCCGATGGGCCCGGCCACGGTTTCCAGGCTGGCGGACCCGGCAGCACTGATCCCTTTCAGCGCTTCCATGATCCCCCACACGGTGCCAAACAGGCCGATAAACGGCGAGGTGCTGCCGATACTGGCGACTACAGCCAGACCGGTTTCCAGGGAGCGGCGCTCACGCACAATTTGCTGGCGCAGAGCGCGTTCGAGGCGGTCCTGGTGATTGATCGCCTGGCTCAAATCCGCAGCGTGGGTGGTATCGCCCACCTGGATCGCGGCATAACCGGCCTGGGCTACACGGGCGGCGGCGCCAGGCTGGGTTTCGGCGAGTTCGGCGGCCGAGTCGAGGCTCGATGCCGCCCAGAACTGTTTGTGAAACTTGCGATCCTGGGCCTTGAGGCGACCGAACTGCACGCCCTTGAGCAAGGCCAGGCCCCAAGTGGCGACCGAAAAGGCCACCAGCAGCCAGATCACCGTGCTTTCGATGGATTCAAGTGGAGATGCCAATGCCATGATGTTTCCCTCTGCGCCGCTGAATAATTAATGAATCTTGAAATCGATGGGCACGCTCACCCAGCCGTTCTGGGCCACATCGCCCTGCTTGGCAGGCACGAAACTCCAGCGCCTCACCGCCGCCAATGCCGCGTCATCCAACTGCTGGCGACCACTGCTTTTTTGCACCTGGATCTCACCCGGTTTACCGCTGGCCAGCACCTGCACCCGCAGCAACACCGTGCCTTCCCAACCGCGACGCTGAGCCAGTGACGGGTATTCCGGCGCCGGGTTTTTCAGGTACGCGGCGTTGGCCGAAGCAGGCGTCACCGGCGCTGGCGCCGCAGGTGCGGGCGGTGCAGGTAGCGCTGGCGTCGGTGGTGCAGGTGGTTGCTCGACGGCCTTGGGGGCCGGCTTGGGCTCAGGTTTAGGCACGGGCTTGGGCTTGGGTTTCGCAATGGGTTTGGGCGGCGCCGGCTTGGCCGCCAACTCATCCACCAGCGGCGGCGGGGGCTCGACCACAGGCGGAGGCGGTGGTGGCGGTACAGGCGGTGGCGGCTCAACCACCGGCGGCGCCGGCTGGGAAAATTCGATGGTCATCGGTGGAATTTCCGGCGGCACAATCGGCAGCACCGGCGTGGGTTTCTGGCTCACCCAATAGATCACTGCACCGTGCAGCGCCAACACCAGCAACCCGAGCAAAACCCCTTCGCGGCGGCTGGAAAAACGCTTCGGGGTTTTCTGCAGGCGCAATTGACCCAACGGCGCGCGATGCGGCCGGCCAAGGTCGACCAACTCACCACTCGGTGCCTGACGCCACTGCGCCTCAGGTGCACTGGCGGCGGTCTGGACATTGCCCATTGATTCACTCCCTGCGGTTTTGAAAAACCGACGGGCCAGCGTGAAGGCCCGTCGAGGGCTGAATCATCGGTGCCAGACACTTATCTCTTAAAGTAATCTTTAAAGTTATAGATAGAACAAAAACGCATAAACAAAACAGCCGATCACACCAAAGCCACGGGGTCCGTGGCCTGGCTTCAAGCCGTTGTTTTTCAATGCCTTAAAGGCATACAAAATATTCGGCAAAGGTATGAGCTCAGTGCGGGTTTCCACTGCACAAGGCCAGCAATTCACCCAGCAAACTCTGGCCCGCTGCGCCCAAACCACTGCGGCCATACAGGGCCAACCGCACGCCATGAACAGGTAGCAAGCCACTCTCTGGGCCGAGTATGCGATGGCCCGGTTGCAACACCCGTTCTGGCAATAAACTGATGCCCAAGCCTGCCGCCACCGCCGAGCACACACTGGCCAGGCTGGCGCTGGAATAGCCGATGCGCCAACGCCAGCCGGCCCGTTCCAGATGGTGCAGCATGTCGTTGCGATACAGGCCGCCCACGGGGAAAGCCACCAGCGGCAGCGGGTCGCGGCCCAGGGCCGGGGTGCTCAGGCTGTCGACCCAATACAAGGGCTCGGGCCACGACGCCACACAGTCGTCGCTGTCGCCCATCTGCTTGACCAGCAACACATCGAACTCGCCGCCCCGGTACTGGCGCTGCAATTCGGGGCCCAGACCGCTGGTGACTTCCAGCCGCACCCGTGGGTACGCCACCACAAACGCCGAAAGCAGCGGCATCAGGCGCTCGGCGGCGAAATCCTCCGGCACGCCGAGGCGCAACACACCGTCGCTTTGCTGGTTGATCAGCACGTCGGCGGCTTCTTCGTGCAACGCGAGAATACGGCGCGCATACGCGAGCAGACGCTCACCCTCGGCGGTGGCCACTACCCGGCGCTGATCGCGGTCCAATAACTGACAGGCCACTGCGTCTTCCAGACGGCGGATCTGCTGGCTGACGGTGGATTGAGTCAAATGCAGGCGCTCGGCCGCCCGGGTGAAATTGCCGCAGTCCACCACGGCGACAAAGCTGCGCAACAACACGGGATCGAACAACGTCATCACCATTGCGTTTGCCACTGATTGGCATGTTTATATTTAATTTCAGCATACCTTGCTGGCTGACCATACTTCACCTTTCATCGCACCCCGGGGCCTTGTATGACCAACGATCAACCACACCTGCAACGCGCTATTGCGTTGGCCCGCGCCAACGTCGCCCAAGGTGGCCGCCCCTTCGGTGCGGTGCTGACGCGCAACGATGAGATGTTGGTGGAAGCCGTGAATGAGATCCACCTGACCCAGGACCCCACCGCCCACGCCGAGCTGCTGGCAATTCGCGCAGCGAGCCGGCAGTTGGGTGCACGCCTGGAGGGGTGCGTGATCTACGCCAGCGGCCAGCCTTGCCCGATGTGCCTGAGCGCCATGTACCTGTGCGGCGTCGAGCGCGTAGTGTTTGCCGCCAGCAACGAAATGGCCGAGCCGTTCGGCCTGTCGACCGCAGCCATCAGCCAACAGGTTGGCTTGCCCATCGACGCGCAACGCCTGCCCATTCAGCACCTGCCCGATGCCGCAATGACTGCGCTGTATCACCAGTGGAAAACCCTGCATGACCCTGAATAAATCCCTCGCCGGCTGGGGCCTGCTGGTGGTGCTCGGCCTGAATCTGCGCCCGATCCTCAGTTCCATCAGCCCACTGCTCGGCGAGATTCGCCAGGCCACCGGCCTGAGCTTTCAGAGCAGTGCCCTGCTCACCAGCCTGCCGGTGATCTGCATGGGGTTGGTGGCACTGGTGGGCGTGCGCGTGGAGGCTCGCTTGGGCGAGCGTCGCGGCATCGCCCTGGGCTTGTTGATGATTCTGCTGGCGTGCCTGGCGCGCTGGTTGATAGGCGAAGCCTCGGCACTGCTGGTTACCGCGCTGCTTGGCGGTGCGGGTGTTGCGCTGATCCAGGCGCTGGTGCCGGCAATGATCAAGCGTGAATTCCATCACCGTGTGCCCGTAGCGATGGGGGTGTACTCGGCGTCGCTGATGGCCGGCGGTGGGCTGGCGGCGCTGCTCAGCCCGGTGATAGCCACGCATTTCCAGCAATGGCAGGCAGGCCTGGGTGTGTGGTTATTGCCGGCGCTGGGGGCATTGCTGCTGTGGGCCTGGCTACCGCTGGGCGCCGCGCGCAATCCACTGCAGGCGCCTGCGTTCAAAGGGTTGCGCAACCGCCGCGCCTGGCTGCTGGCGCTGTATTTCGGCCTGGTCAATTGCGGCTACATGAGCATGGTCGCGTGGCTGCCGGCCTACTATCAGCAACTGGGCTGGGGCGTGCTGCCCAGCGGGTCGTTGCTGGCATTCATGACGATTTTTCAGGTGGCGGCCGCCCTGCTGATGCCGGTGCTGGCGCAACGCGGTATCGACCGCCGCCCATTGCTCAGCATCAGCCTGCTGGCCCAAACCATCGGCTACCTCGGCCTGATCATTGCGCCGCAGGAATATCCCCACCTGTGGGTGGCCTTGTGCGGCCTCGGGTTAGGGGCGTGCTTTGCCCTGAGCCTGCTGCTGACCCTCGACCACCATCGCGACCCACGCCAAGCGGGGCAACTGGCGGCGTTCGTGCAAGGCGTAGGCTTTTTGATCAATGCGATTTCGCCGTGGCTGACCGGCTGGCTGCGCGAGCTTACCGGCAACTTTGTCAGTGCATGGGTGGTGCTGACGGTGACGGTGGTGGCGATGCTGCTGGTGACGCGGGTGTTCAGCCCGGCCACCTATCGCACCGACCTAGAAGTCGTAGCGCCCAGTCACGCCTAGGGTGCGCGGCGTGCCCAGCAGGCCCTCGTAACCGCCGTTACCACCGGTCCACAGGGTGGTGTAGTAGGTTTTGTCGAAAGCGTTTTTCAGCCACAGCGACACATCCCACTGCCCCTGGTCATAGTCGCCGCGCAAACCGGTAGACAGGTTGACCACCGCATACGCCGGGATCTGCCCGTAGTCGGAATCCTCCACCGTGCCCACCGCCTTGGAACGAAACGCGTAGCTGGCGGTGACGTAGGGTTCGAAGCCGTTCGCCAGGTTCCACTTGTACTCGCCGTTGGCGTTGGCGATCCACTTGGACGCGCCCACCACCTGGTGGCCGCTCAAGTCGCAGGACGCCGGCGCACCGGGACGCAGGCTGGTTTCCGGCGGGCATGGCGCATCCTTGTAAGACAGGTACGTCACGTCATTGAAGGAGCCGTTGATGTTCAGGGTCAGGCCCTTGATCGGCACCAGGGTGCTTTCCACTTCCACGCCCCGCGAGCGCACCGAGCCGGCGTTGGTCAGGTACTGCACGCGGTTGTCCTGGTCGTAGGCGTTGGTCTGGTAGCCGTTGACCTGGGTCCAGAACAGGTTGGCATTGAGTTGCAGGCGGCGGTCCCACAGCGTGCTCTTGAAGCCCAGCTCGGCGTTGTTGGCGCGCTCGGTGCCGATCAACAACGAGTCGGCTCCGGCTGTCGGCGCAGACCCCACCGCCAGGTTCACACCGCCGGACTTCTCGCCATGGGACAGTGTCGCGTAGCCCAGCAGGTTTTCATTGAAGTGATAACTGAGATTAAGCAGCCCCGACGGCGTGGCGCTGTATTGCGACAGGTCGCCCGAGTCATAGGCCCCGGTACGCCCACGCCGCGCCATGGCGGCGGCCCCGCTGACCGCCGCGCCACCGAAGGGCGCATTGCGCGTGACCCAGGCGCTTTTTTCTTCGTAGGTGCCGCGTACACCGGCGGTGAAATCCAGGCGCTCGGTCAGGTGCCAGGTGCCTTGGGCGAACAGCGCGAAACTGTCGGTGCGGATATGCCCGTTGCCCACACTGCTCACATTGCTCAACGCACCGGCGGGCGTGCCGTTCCAGATATCGGCCTTGGGCCCGTAGTAGGCAAAGGATTTGTTATCCAGGTCGGAGCCGAAGTAGTAGGCGCCGAGCACGTAATCGAAGAAACCACCGCTGGGCGACGCCAAGCGGAATTCCTGGGACCACTGCTTATCTTCCACCGAAACCCCAGCGTTATACGACGCCGGTACGTTGAGGCCATCATCGTTGCGCGGGGTGAAATTCCACCAGCGGTAAGCACTCACCGAGGTCAGGGTGAAGTCGCTGGGCAGCGTCCAATTGGCTTCCAGCGAGGTACCGCCCTGGAACACCGTGACGTGCTGGTCGTTGTCCAGGTTGACCTTGCGATGGGTGCCGTCCACCAGGGTGGCGCCTGCCGCGTTGGCCCGGGATTGATACAGGTTGGTGCCATTGATGGTCGGCCCGGTGCTGTACAGCACGCGGGTGCCGGCGCTGGAGTCTTCTTCGTTGTAGTCGCCGATCCAGCGCAGGTTGAACGCTTCGTTGGGCTTGTACAGCAGTTGCCCGCGAAAGCCCTGACGTGAACCGCCGTTCAGATCATGGCCATCGTGTTCATTCTTGATGTCGCCGTCGCTGCGGGTGCGATAGGCCGAGAAACGCCCTGCCAGGTCATCGGTCAGGGGGCCGGAAATCGTGCCCTTGGTCTGGAAATAACCGTCCTCGCCCAAGGAGGTTTCGATGCTGCGCTCCGGGGTAAAGCTCGGTGCGCGGGTGCTGATGTTGATGACCCCGGCAGTGGTGTTCTTGCCGAACAACGTGCCCTGGGGGCCGCGCAAAACTTCAAGCTGCTCAATGTCCATCAGGTCGAACACCGCCATGCCCGGGCGCCCGAGGTAGACATTGTCGATATACAGCCCCACGCTGCCTTCCAGGCCATCGCTGGCCGGGTTGTTGCCCAGGCCGCGGATCGACACGCTGGACTGGCGCGCATGCATATAGGCGACGTTGACGCTGGGCACCAGTTGCTGCAAATCCTGGATGCGGTACACCCGCTGGGTTTCCAGGGCCTGGCCGCCGACCACGCTCATGGGCGTCGGCACGGCCTGGGCACTTTCGGTACGCCGCCGGGCAGTGACCGTGACAGTTTCCAGTTGGCCACTGGCGCTTTCGCCCTTGCCGGCAGGCGCGGGTGTTTCAGCGGCCTGGGCCGGCGACCAACTGCTGCTACCGGCCACTAGAACAGCCAGGGGCAAGGACTTGAACAAACTCATAAGCGGCTCCAGAACCCCGGAATACTCGTCGCCTCATATTCCTAAAGGTTATTTATTTATGTTTTTACGAACATTTACTGCATAAGAGATAGCCTTTATAAGGAGTCGACGTAATGCATAGCCAATGCATTTCCCGGATATTTTTGATGTGAAAAATGCATATCGACTTGCGCCAGCTTCGCCACTTCATCGCCCTCGCCGAACAGCGCAGTTTCGTCGCGGCAGCCGCAGCGGTGAACCTGTCGCAGTCGGCGTTCAGCCGTAGCATCCAGGCCCTGGAACACAGTGCCGGTTGCCAACTGGTGGACCGTGGACGCAAAGACCTGGCCCCCACCAAACAAGGCCTGGTGCTGCTCGAACATGCACGGCGCCTGGTCAGTGGCGCACAACAACTGGCCAACGAAATCAGCCAGTTCAATGGCCTGGAAGCCGGTGAACTGCGCTTCGGTTGCGGCCCCGCGCCGGCCGGTGGGTTAGTCCCGCGTGCCATTGGCAGTTTTATCGGGCGCTACCCCAAGGCCCGCGTGCAGTTCCAGGTGGATGACTGGCAAAGCCTGGGCAAGCGCCTGCTCAGCGAAGAGTTCGAATTCTTCGTCGCCGACACCCGCCACTTCGAAGCCAACCCCGACTACCACACCCACCGCCTGCGCCCGCGCCGTTGGCACTTCTGCTGCCGCGCCGGGCACCCCCTGGCCGCGCGTAACAGCGTCAGCGCCGCCGAACTGATGAGCTACCCACTGGCAGTGACCATCCGCCCGCCGAACCTGCGCAAAGTCATCGTCGACCTCAGCGGCCGGCCGGATTACCAGCCCAATGTGGAATGCGAAAACGGCTATAGCCTGATGGGCGTGGTGCTGCGCTCGGACGCCATCGGCATCGTCAGCGCCAACAGTGACGTGCTGCACATGGCCCGCGGTGAACTGGTGTGTTTGCAGATTGAGGGATTGGACGAAAACCTGGAGGAGCGCTACACCCGCTACGGGATCGTCAGCCGTGCAGGGTATCGGTTGTCGCCGCTGGCGCAGGCGATGATTGAGCAGATCAAGGAGATTGATGAGAGAGACGAGGATGCTTATGCGTTGGAAAATATTGCGGTCTGACCAAGCGGTGAACAGCGGCCCGCAACGTCAGTGAAGTCATCATTAGATAACAAAGATCACCTACAAGAGGGTCTATAACCTTTTGACCCGCACGAGGAAGCGCATTTGATGGACTGTATCTTTTGCAGCATTGCCCGCGGTACTGCACCCTCCCACCTCCTGTGGGAAGACCAGACCCACATGGCCTTTCTCTCCATATTTCCCAATACGCCGGGGTTCAGTGTGGTTATCCCCAAAACCCATCACGGCAGCTATGCGTTTGCCGAACCGGACACCGTGCTGTGTGACTTGATCATCGCAGCCAAGAAGACGGCGAAGCTTTTGGACAAAGCGCTAAAAGGTGTGGCTAGAACGGGCATGATTCTGGAGGGTTATGGCGTCGATCATCTGCACGCCAAATTATTCCCGATGCATGGGACCGGGGAAGATAGCGCCTTCAAAAAAATCAGTTCGACCCAGGACAAATACTTTGAGCGTTATGAAGGCTATGTCTCCTCCCATGACGCTTCCAGGGCAGATGATAAAGCGCTGGCAGGACTGGCCGCTCACATCAGGTCCTTCGCCGGGTAAGCCTGCTCCCACCATTTGATCGCGGGGTGGCAGGTAGATATGTATCTGCTGTCAGGCCGTCATCGCAGGCAAGCCAGCTCCCACAGGGAAATGCATTTCAACTGTGGGAGCTGGCTAGCCTGCGATGACGCCAGCAGCCACACCCATGCACTCAATGCATAGAACCCAGTCCCCAAATGCACTTGCCAGAGCGCCCCTCGAACGGCGAAAAAACCCACCTGTCCTCCGTTCGGTAAATTCCTATGTCTGACCCCAAACCCGTGCGCAACGTGCTCTACATCATGTGCGACCAACTGCGCCGCGACTACCTGTCCTGCTACGGCCATGCCCATTTGCACACGCCGAATATCGACCGCCTGGCCGACGCTGGCGTGCGCTTCAGTCGGGCCTATACACAGGGCACCATCTGCGGCCCGTCGCGCATGTCGGCCTACACCGGGCGCTATGTCAGCAGCCATCAGGTGGCGTGGAACGCAGTGCCGCTGCCGCTCGAGGAGCTGACGATCGGCGACTACCTGCGCCCCCACGGCATCCGCACCGCCCTGGTGGGCAAGACCCACGCCACGCCGAACCTTGAGGCCTTGCAGCGCCTGCAGATAGACCCCGACAGTGCCCAGGCCGAGCCACTCAATGAGGTCGGTTTCGATGCGTATCTTCGTCACGACGGCATCTATCCCGACAGCCCGCTGTTCGAGGATAAGCGCGAATCCGCGCCCTACACCCAATACTTGCGTGATCACGGCTACCACGGCAGCAACCCTTGGCACGAATGGGCCAACGCCGCCGAAGGTGAGAACGGCGAAGTGCTTAGCGGCTGGCATATGCGCAACGCCGGCAAACCCGCACGGGTGGCCGAAGAACATTCGGAGACCGTCTACACCACCGACCGCGCCATCGATTTTATCGACGAACAAGGTGAACAGCCCTGGTGCCTGCACCTGTCGTATATCAAGCCGCACTGGCCCTACATCGCGCCGGCGCCGTATCACGCGCTGTACGGAACCGAGCATGTGCAGGCGCCGATTCAACCTGAACACACCAGCGATCACCCGGTGTACCAGGCATTTCGCCAACACCAGGAGAGCCAGAATTTCTCCCGTGACGAGGTGCGCCTCACGGTGATTCCGACCTACATGGGCCTGATCAAACAGATTGACGATCAACTCGGGCGGCTGTTTGATTTTCTGCAAAGCACTGGCCGTTGGGATGACACGCTGATCGTGTTCACCAGCGACCACGGCGACTTCCTCGGCGATCACTTCCTTGGCGAAAAAGAGTTTTTGCTGGAGCCTGCGGTGGGCATTCCGTTGATCGTGCGCGACCCGCGTGCCGGCGCCGATGTCAGCCGCGGCACCGTAGACGAGCGCCTGGTGGAAACCATCGACGCCCTGCCCACCTTCCTCGACGCCTTGGGCTTGCCCGCCGCCGACCATCGCCTGGAAGGCCGCTCATTGATTCCATTGCTGCAGGGCGCGCAACCCACCTGGCGCCGCTATGCCATTGCCGAATACGACTACGCCTTCCAGGCTCCCGCTCGTGAGCGCCTGGAGCAACCCATCGACCGTTGCCGCATGACCATGGTGCGCAGCGAGCGCTGGAAGTACCTGGCCTACGACGGCTTTCGCCCGCAACTGTTCGACCTGGAAAACGACCCGCAAGAACTGCACGACCTGGGGAGCGATCCCGCCTATGCCGAGGTACGCGAGACGCACCTGGGTTATCTGTTCGACTGGCTGCGCGGGTTGAAGCGGCGCACCACCATCAGCCACACGGAGGTTGAGGTGCGCGGGCAATGGTTTCGTTATGGTGAGCCAGAGGCAGAGAAAGTGGTGAAGATCGGAGTCTGGTAAACACCACAAATCCAAATGTGGGAGCAAGCCCGCTCCCACACTTTTAATCCTCACCCGGCTTAAAGACCTTTAGTGGTTTTGCTTGATTGCCCCTGCACCCCCACCGGCACATCCCCCTTGAGCGTAACCCGGCGTACGATGCGCTCCTGGGTGCCGTAGTCGTCCACCGCGTAATGCTGGGTGGCGCGGTTATCCCAGATCGCCACGTCACCGGTGTTCCAGCGCCAGCGCACGGTGTTTTCCAGGCGGGTGACGTGGCCTTGCAGCAGGTTGAACAACTGCGCCGACTCTGCCTGGGAGTAGCCTTTCAGGCGTTTGACGAAGTGCCCCAACAGCAGGGTTTTCTCACCGCTGACCGGGTGCACGCGCACCACCGGGTGTTCGGTTTCATACACCGTGGAAGTGAATACTTTGCGGTATTCCTCCAGCTTCTCCACCGCCACATCCGGCTTGCGTGCGGCGTAGTCGTATTCGTTGCTGTGCACCGCCCACAGGTGATCAGCCAGTGCGCGCAGTTCCACGCTGAGGTCGTTGTAGGCAGCGGCTGTGTTGGCCCATACGGTATCGCCGCCGGAAGCAGGCGCCAGCACCGAACGCAGGATCGAGGCCTTAGGGTAGGCATCCACAAAGGTCACGTCGGTGTGCCAGGAATTGGCGCGCTGGCCACGGGTGCCATCCAACTCCATCAAGAACCGCGTGCCGTCCCGCACCGGCACCGTCGGGTGGGCAATCGGCTCGCCGAGCAGGTGAGCAAAGGCTTCCTGGCTCTGGTCATCGAGGTGGGTCTGCTCGCGAAAGAAAATCACCTTGTACTGCACCAGCGCCTGCTGGATGGCCTCGACGGTGGCGACATCCAGCTCACCGGACAATTTGATGCCACGGATTTCGGCGCCGATCCGCCCGGCTACCGGGTGAATATCAAGTGGTTGGGCGATGGGTTGAACGGCTAATGCGGCGTTGCTCATTGTGATGACCCTCATGTGCCTGCGAAACGGTGGGGGGACGCTTCCAGCAACGCTCTATCCATATGCAATTTAGATCTAGCAAATGAATGAATGCTTCGTTGACGGAATAAGAGCTTGCATTTAAAACCTGAGCTTGCTCGGTCGCAAATGCCTTCGACCTATTTTTAAAATGCCGGGAAAGCATATGGATCTTCGCCAACTGCGCTACTTCATCGCCCTCAACGAACACCGCAGTTTCGTGCGCGCCGCGGACGCCATGGGCATCACCCAACCAGCGTTCAGCCGCAGCATCCAGGGGCTGGAACAGGAGTTTGGTTGCGTGTTGGTAGACCGCGGTCACAAGGACTTGCGCCCCACGCCGGAAGGCCAGGTGGTGTTGCAGCACGCCCTGAGCCTGGTGCATGGCGCAGCGCTGCTGAGCAGTGAAGTGACGCGCATGACCAAGCTCGACGCCGGCGACCTGCGCTTCGGCTGCGGCCCGGCGCCAGCCGTGAAACTGGTGCCGGATGCGGTGGCGCGGTTTATCAACGCCCACCCGAAAATCCGCACCACGTTTCAGGTGGATAACTGGGAAACCCTCAGCCGCCGCCTGAGCCGTGAAGAGATCGAATTCTTTATCGCCGACATCCGCCAGTTCGAAGCCGACCCGAATTTCCAGACCCGCGCACTCACCCCCAAACGCGGGGTGTTTTTCTGCCGCCCTGGGCATCCTTTGCTGGCCAAGGACAGCCTGTCCACCAACGATATGTTCGATTACCCGCTGGCGGCGCCGCTGATCTCCCAAGGCATTCGCAAACTGCTGGCGAACCTGAGTGGGCGCATGGATTTTTCACCGAGCATCCAGACCGAGCACTTCCCGGCACTGGTGAGCATCGTGCTGCAAACCAATGCCATCGGCGTCGGCACTGAAGAAGCCTTTGCCGAGGACATTGCCAGGGGGGCGCTGGTGCTGCTGCACTGGCGCAACTTGCCGCAGCACATGGATACCCTGAGCGCACGCTGCGGGATCGTCAGCCGCACGGGGTCGCGGTTGTCGCCGGCGGCGAAGGCGATGATCGAGATGTTGGTGGAGGTGGATAGTCAGCAGGTCAGTGTGGCGGTTTGAAGGGCCTCATCGCAGGCAAGCCAGCTCCCACATTGAGCGGTGAATACGTTCAAGTGTGGGAGCTGGCTTGCCTGCGATGGCGATAGCCCAGGCACCGACAAGCTCAGAGCCCCGCCGCCACCAGCCCAGGCGCCACCCAATCGCTCACCTGAAACGACTTGCGAATCAACTTCTCCCTGGACGCCAGGTCCACCGCATCCTGCAATTTGCCCAGGAACACCGGGTCTAGGGTCGAGGGGAAAACTTCGCTGAGTTTCTGGTCTTTCAAATCATTGGTGAGGATCACCGGCGGGTAACTGGCCAGCCCTGATACCAGCGCTATGTACGCCTGTTTGTTGTTGTCATCGGTCAACCACTGCACCGCTTGCTGCTGGGCCTTGAGCAACGTGGCCACGGCGTCTGGGTGTTCATCGACGAATTTGGAGCTGCCCACCAGCACGGCCTGGATGCTGCCGGCATCGCCCAGGTCCTTGGTGGTCAGCGGTATTTCTGCCAAACCTTTGGCCTGCAACGCCGTCAGGGTGGACCCGCCCCAGGTGGCGTCAATCTGCTTGGCCGCCAGGGCGGCAGCGGCCGCGTTGAAGTCCAGGTTGATCACCTTAAGGTCCTTCTCGCTCAAGCCCTGGCTGGCCAATGCGCTGTCGAACGACAACTGGCTGGCCGTGCCACGGAACACCGCCACGCGCTTGCCCTTGAGGTCTTGCAGGGTCTTGATGCCGGAGCCCGGCACCACGCCGAGGTAGTGTTTCACTCCCCGTGCAGAGGCGCTGAGCAGCCGCGTGTCAAGGCCATTGGAGCGGCCGATGATCGCTGCCAGGTCGCCCAGATAGGCCAGGTCCACCTGGCCGTTGGCGAACGCTTCATTGATCACCGGGCCGGCGCCCTTGAAGTAATTCCATTGGATTTTGATGCCTTGGTCGGCAAAGGCTTTTTCAAAGATCTGCTGTTCACGCAACACGTCGGTGATGCCACCACCGCTGTGCTGGCTGCCGGCACTGAGGTCGGGCACCGCGATGCGGATTTCCTTGAGGTCGGCGGCATGCACCAACCCGGCCAGGGCGGTGCCGGCGAACAGGCTGATCAGACGTTTAAAGGGCAGTTTCATAAGCGCAGCTCCTGGTGGGCGACGGTCGCCTGGTGAGCAAAAAGTAGGCACAGACTGAACAAAACTTTAAATACTATAAATTCACAATTTAATAGCTTTTAGAAATATGCAAGCTAACCCGCAGCCTCCAGAGGCATATGCATAAACAGCATCGAAAATATTCTTCGAATGCATTGGATGCGTGGCGGCGTGAGGCTTTAAATGACTTTTCTTATCTCACAATCATCTTGATCACGCTTTTGTAAGATCGAAATCACATAACGCATTCGGAGGTCTTCCATGGCCCGGATTTCACTTCTGAGCCTGCCGCTGGCGGCCCCGCCCAAAGGCATCGCGCCGCGCTGGCCGCAGTTGGGCCAGCGTTTATTGCCGTGGCTGCTGCCGCTCACGCTGTTTGCTTTATGGTGGCTGGCCAGCCGCAATCATTGGATGAGCGAGCAGATTCTGCCCACTCCCGCCCTGGTGTGGAGCAGCGCGGTGGAATTGGCCGGCGGCGAGTTATGGAGCCATCTGGCCATCAGCTTGCAGCGCTTGTTCTGGGGCCTGCTGGCCGGTGTCAGTGCCGGCGCGATACTGGGCGCGTTCCTGGGTTTCAGTGCGCGCGCCGAGCGCTTGGTGTTCCCGACGTTCAGCGCGCTGGCGCAAGTGCCGACCCTCGCCTGGATCCCGCTGTTCATGGTGTTTTTCGGGATTGGCGAAACCCTCAAGCTGGTGGTGCTGGTCAAGGCCATCGTGGTGCCCGTGACCCTGCATACCCTGGTAGGCGTTCGCGACGCCCAGCCCAACCTGCGCGAAGCCGCCCGTGTACTGCGCCTGCCTGGCCACTTGCTGATCCGCCGTCTGGTCCTGCCCGCCGCACTGCCTGCGTTCATGGCCGGTGTACGCCTGGCCCTGGCGGCGGGCTGGACCTCCCTGCTGGCCGTGGAGCTGCTGGCCTCCAGCGAAGGCATCGGTTACCTGATGGTGTGGGCGCGCCAGTTGTTCATGCTCGATATCGTCTTCGTGTGCATCGTGGTCATTGGCGTGCTGGGTGTGGTGATGGACCGCGGCATCGGCTGGCTGGACCGCAAGTGGGTGCACTGGCCCCATCCGGCCACTGCGCAGATTCGACGCGGGCCACGCTACGAAGGCTGGCAGCGCTTGCAACCCTGGCTGTTGCCGCTGCTGCTATTGGCGTTATGGCAAGTAGCGACTCAGCAGGATTGGGTCGATCCAAACATTCTGGTCAGCCCCTGGGCGGTGCTGCAAACCAGCGTGGCGGGCGTGCTGGATGGCAGCCTGACTACGGCGCTGGGCAAAAGCCTTGGCCGGGCCCTGGGCGGGTTGCTGCTGGGCGGTAGCCTGGGCTTTGCCATGGGCCTGTGGCTGGGGCTGTCGCGGCGCAGTGAGCGGCTACTTGGCCCCACTTTGTCCGCGCTGCGCCAGATCGCGATTTTCGCCTGGGTGCCGCTGCTCACCGCCTGGTTCGGCCTGGGTGAACTGGCCAAGTGGGTGTTTATCGCCCTCGCCGCTTTCTTCCCGTTGTTTATTGCCACCCAGCGCAGCGTGCTCAACTTGTCGCCCCAGCTGCGCGAAGCCGCGCAGGTGCTGCGCCTGAACCTCTGGCAACGCTTGCGCCGCCTGGTACTGCCGGGCGCCGCGTCGGGGATTTTCGCCGGCCTGCGCCTGAGCCTGATCTACGCCTGGATGGGCACCCTCGGCGCCGAATATTTCATGCCCTCAGATGGCGGCATCGGCAGTCTGATGATCGGCGCCCAACAGTTGCTGCGCATGGATTTGATCATGAGCGGCATGCTGCTGGTCGGCCTCACCGGCGCCGCTCTGAACCTGATCGGCCAACGCATCGAAACCCGTGCCACCCGCTGGAGACACGCATGAACGCACCGATTGTCAGCTTCAACCACGTGGGTAAGTCCTTCGACGTCGATGGCTTCGAACTGGAAGCCATCCGTGAATTCAACCTGGAGGTGGCCGAAGGGGAATTTGTTGCGATTGTCGGCTCCAGCGGTTGCGGGAAATCCACACTGCTGCGCTTGCTGGTGGGCTTGGATACGCAGTTTCGCGGCGAGATCCAGGTCGATGGCAAAGCCGTCAGCGGGATCGGCGGCGAACGCGGCATTGTGTTCCAGGAGCACCGCCTGTTCCCGTGGCTGACCGTGGCGCAAAACATCGGCCTGGGCCTGGTCAACGAGCCCCTGAACGAGGCCGAGCGCAACCGGCGCATCAGCGACTTTATCGAACTGGTGGGCCTCACCGATTTCACTCGCGCCTACCCCCACCAACTCTCCGGCGGCATGGCGCAACGGGTGGCGATTGCCCGCGGCCTGGTGGCCAGCCCGCGCATCCTGTTGCTGGACGAACCCTTCGGCGCCCTGGATGCACTGACGCGCCAGCAGATGCAGGACGAACTGCTGGCGATTCGTGCCCGCGCCAGGATCACCACGGTACTGGTGACCCACGATGTGGAAGAGGCGATTTTCCTCGCCGATCGCGTGGTGGTGATGGAGCCGCGTCCGGGGCGAATCAAGCAGGTCGTCGAGATCGCCCTGCCTCATCCGCGCCAGCGCAGCAGTTTTGAATTCCACCAGCTACGCGAAGAGCTGTTGCACGAATTAACCAGCGACGACCATTACCAACCGCCGGTGCGCGAACAGATCCGCGACCTGCCATTGGCGTTCATTGCTTGCTGAAAGAGAGCTCAGTGCGCGGGTGTTCCTGGGGCTCCAGGCGATTGGCTCGCGCAAACGTGCCCAAATCATTGAAGCGCACCCCCATCTCGGCCATGACCTTGTGCGCCACCTTGGCGGTCATCTGGCGGATGTAGAACGGTTCTTTCACCACAAAGTGATGGATGCCGTGGGTGCTGCCGAAGTTGAAGCAGAACGCCTGCAACGGCCACAGCCACCAAGGGTTCAGCACTTGGGTTTGCTGCATCACATTGCCCAGTTCCACATCGCCGTAGTAGTGCATGTTGGAGCTGACAAAGTGCAGGCAGAAGGTGCGCAACACGTTCGGGCCGATGATCACCACCGCAGCGATATCGATCACCTGCATCACCTGCAAGGTACTGGCTGACCACTGAATGGGCGCGCCCATCAAACTGGCAATCCCATTGGCGGCATGAAAGCCCAGGAAGACGTACCACGCGCCCCAATGCAGCAAGGCCAGCGGTGCGTACACCAGCAGCACGCGCTTGAGGATGCTGAACCTGTGCGGCCAGGTCTTGGCGCGCAACAGGCGGATCAAGGCCGACATCATGTTGTCCCCCACCATCAGCAACCGTGCGATGCCCCAGGGTTCGCCATTGGTGATCGCGCGCTCTTCCATGTCGGCTTCGGTGCCCGAGACCTTGTGATGGTTGAGGTGCAGGCGCCGGCGTATCCATGGGTTGATGGTGCTTGGCCGCGCCAGCCATACCAGGCCCATCATCAGGTTGTGGGGCACGCGTTGCTTGCGAAAGTACATGCTGTGGATCAGGTCGTGTTCCAACTCATGAGTGAGCGAGGCGAGGAAGGCATTGAGCAGCAGACACACCCACCAGGCCATATGACCGCTGATATAGAGCGCTGCCGAGCCGAACATGCCCAGCAGGGCAAAGGCCAGGATGCCTGCGCCCAGCGCGTCCTGATGCAACAACCAGGGGTGCCGCTGGCGCAAGCGCACGCCTTCGGCCATCACCACCTCGCGGATATGCGCCGAACGCTGTTGTGCGTTCAACGGCTGGGGGCTTGCAGAAGTACCGTCCATGCTTCCATTCTCTTGTGAAGTGATGCCTGCATCCTGCACCCAACCCTAGCGCAGGACGCTAGCCGCGCACGCCAATCTGTTGACCACAAGCGCCAATTGCCATGACCGAACCCACTTCCCTCGCTAGCTGGACCCGTGCCCTGCGCAAGCAGCTCGACGCCCTGGGCCTCGACAGCGCCGCGCTGTGCGCCGAAGCCGGGCTCGACCCGCAGCAGATGGACGACCCCAACGCCCGCTACCGGTTGTCGGCCACCACGCGCCTATGGGCGCTGGCGGTACAGGCCAGTGGCGACCCGGCGATTGGGCTGCGGGTGTCGCGGTTTGTCAGCCCCACCACCTTTCATGCGCTGGGTTACGCATTGGTGGCCAGCGGCAGCTTGCGCGAGGTGTTCGAGCGCATCGTGCGCTATCACCAGGTGGTCAGTGATGCCTTGGACCTGGAGCTGAGCCGCCACGGCGACGTCTACCGTTTTCGCCTGCTCCAACCCCCAGGCAGCCCTGCGCCCGCGCCGGAAGCGATTGATGCCTTTGCGGCGATCTACGTGCGCACGTGTCGCAACCGCCTGGGTCGCGACTATGCGCCGTTGGCCGTTTACCTGCGGCGCCCGGAACCCGCCGACCCCGAGCCGTGGCACAGGGTATTTCGCGCGCCGGTACGGTTTGCCGCCGACGAAGACCGCCTGGAATTCGCCGCCAGCGACTTCGACAGCCATCTGGACGACGCCAACCCGGAGCTGGCCGAACACAACGAAACCGTGCTCAAGCGCACCCTCGCCCAACTGCAACCGCTGACCTGGGAACGCAAGGTGCGCGCCGCCATCGAGGCGCAATTGCCAGACGGCGAGCCAAGCGCCGAACACATTGCTCAAGCGCTGCATTTGAGCCTGCGCAGCTTGCAGCGGCATCTGGCCGATGAAGGGTGTCGGTTTGACGCATTGCTCAATGAGTGCCGGCAAAACCTGGCGTTATTGCACCTGCGCGACCCGCAGTGCTCATTGGCCGAGATCAGCCATTTGCTGGGGTTTGCCGATACCAGCAGTTTCAATCGTGCGTTCAAGCGCTGGACGGGGATGACGCCGGGGCAGTTTCGCGACGGGTTGCAGTAGGAAGGGCCTCATCGCAGGCAAACTGAACTGGCCTAATGCTCCCGGACACCTCTTAAGGGCGATATGATTCGCCCAATCAGGAGGTTTCCATGCAAGAGCGAAAGACCTACACCCGCGAGTTCAAGCAACGTGCTGCAAGCATGGTTCTTGATGATAATTGCTCAGTTCCCGACGTATGTGCATCGATGGAAGTTGGCCCTACGGCTCTGCGCCGCTGGGTTGATCAGGTTCGTAAAGAACGCCTGAAAGGGCAGCCAGTGGTTGGTACCAAGGCAATCAGCGAAGAACAGCGAGAGCTGCAGCAGCTGCGAGCCAAGATCAAGCGTCTGGAGACCGAGGCTGAAATCTTAAAAAAGGCTACGGCTCTCTTGATGTCGGATCCCGATCGTTTTTCCTGATCGAGGAACTGAGAGAGTCGAGTTCATATCCGACCTGCCTGCTTTGCAGTGCGCTGGGCGTTTCCCGTAGCGCGTTTTATGACTGGCTTAAGCGTCGCTCAGCGCCGAATACCAAGCGTGACGCACTCAGAGCAAAAGTCGTGCAACTGCATGACGAAAGCCGGGGAAGTTCAGGCGCGCGGATGATCTCTCAGCACTTGAAGGCCCAGCAGATCAAGGTGGGACGGCATCTGGCCGGAAAACTCATGGCGGAGGCAAATCTGGCCAGCAGGCAGCGCCGCCGCCATCAGTATCGCTCTAGAGGAGTCGAAGCATTTGTGGCCAAGAACTTGCTCGAGCGTAACTTCGAGCCAGCCGCAATTAATCAGGTCTGGTGCGGCGACGTTACCAGCCTGATGGTTGGTAAACGCTGGTATCACTTGGCAGCGGTCATTGATCTGTTCGCCCGCCGAATCATTGGCTGGGCGTTTTCCCTGATCAATGACGCCGACCTGGTTAGCAAGGCGCTGAGAATGGCGGTGGAGGTTCGAGGCAAACATGCAGGCTTGATCTTTCATTCGGATCAAGGCTGCCAATACACCAGCCAGCGCTTTCAGTCTGAGCTGCTGGAACATGGGATAACGCAAAGCATGAGCCGCAGGGGGCAGTGCTGGGACAACGCGCCAACAGAGCGTTTCTTCGGGACGCTCAAGTCAGAGTGGGTGCCCACCAAGGGTTATACGACAGTTGAAGAAGCCAGGCAGGATATGACCAGCTTCTTCATGCGATACAATCGAATCAGGCTCCACAGCTACAACAACTACCTGTCGCCAATAGCCATGGAGCAAAAAGCGGCATAAACACCGTAATCGGTGTCCGGGATTACTTGACCAGTTCAAACCAGCTCCCACAGGAGAATGGGTTCACATCATGTGGGAGCTGGCTTGCCTGCGATGAGGCCAGTACAACCACCACAAATCCCTGAGTTTGATTACAAACCTGTCATCCAATTGTGCGGCTTTTGTCCGCGTCCGCTGGTTACCGTGACGGCCTGCTTTCTGGAGCCCTCACTATGTACCGCACTGCCTTGTTCCTGAGCCTCGCCGTGGCCACCGTCGCCCAGGCGGCGCCACAATTACCACGCCATGCCGAGCTGGATCTGCACACCGCTCGCCAACTGGCCGACGCCAGCCTGGCCCACTGCACCGCTGCGCTGACCGTACTCGACCGCGGTGGCAACCTGTTGCTGGGCCTGCGCGCTGACGGTGTCGGCCCACACAACAGCCTCGCCAGCCAACGCAAGGCGTACACGGCGCTGTCGACAAAAACCCCGACCCGGCTGTTTGCCGAACGGGCGCGTAATAACCCCGAAGCCGCCAACCTCAACAGCTTGCCCGAGCTGCTGTTGCTCGGCGGTGGCGTGCCGCTGTTTGCCGACGCCGAACTGGTCGGTGCCCTAGGCATCGCCGGTGCCGGTGGCGCCGCGCAGGATGAAGCCTGCGCCGTACAGGCCGCCGAGCAACTGGGCCTGAAAATCACCCCTTGATTCCACTTCCCTCAAAAGGACTTCGCGATGAAAACCTTGAGCATGACCCTCGCCGTACTGAGCCTGAGCGGCCTGTGCAACCTGGCCCTGGCCGACGGCAACCCCCTGAGCGTGCACGTACTCAACCTGGAAAACGGCCTGCCAAGCGCCGGGGTCAATGTCACCCTTGAACAGCATGTGGGCGATAAGTGGCAGTCGCTGTCTGAAGGTGTGACCAACCAGCAAGGCCGCATCGCCGAGCTGTTCCCGGCCAACCGCAGCATGCAGCCGGGCGAGTACCGCGTGGTGTTCAAGACCGGCGATTACTACAAGAAGGCTAACCGCGAGACGTTTTTCCCTGAGGTACCGGTGATATTCCAGGTCAAGCAGGCCGACCAGCACTACCACATCCCGCTGTTGCTCAGCCCTTACGGCTTCTCTACCTATCGCGGTTCATAGGCCCGCGGCCAGCCGCAGCCCATTGAGGTCGCGTATCTCGATGGCACCGTAACTCAAGCCGATAATGCCCTGTTGCTCCAGCGCCTTGAGCAGACTGTTGATGGTCTGGCGCGACAGGCCCAGCATCGCCGCCAGATCCTCCTGGGGCAGTTGCAGCACGCGGCGCGCCTGATCCACTTCGCCGTAGCCTTGGGCAATCATCAACAACCGATGGGCCAGCCGCTCTGAGGCGGGCATCAGGCTTATCTGTTCGATATTGATCAACGACAGCCGCAGTTTATGGCTCATCAACAGCGCCATCTCCCGCCAGAACAGCGGATGCCGTTCGAGAATGCCGAGCATCGCCGCCTGCGGCACCTGCAGCAGCCTGCAAGCACCCGTGGCCAAGGCATCGTGGGTGCGCGGCAAGTTGTCGAACAGGCAGATCTCGCCGAACCAGTAGGGCGTTTCCACCAGGCTCAATACCGCTTCCTTGCCTTGGGCACTGACCGCACTGATGCGCACCGTGCCTTCCAGCACCGCATACACGCCGCACGGCGGGTCACCGCGCTTGAACAGGTACTGCCCCGCCATCAGCACACGCAACCGCGCCGCCTCCAGCAGGCTACGCTGCAAGTCAGGCGGCAAATGGCTGAACCAATGACCGCGAGCCAATTGCGCGTGCCATGTCCCTGTGTCCATGCGAACTCCGAAGATTGTCGCCCAGTTGACAGTTAGGCACCGACTGACAGGGCATGATCAAACATCCTACAGGAGGAACAACAATGAAAAGCCTCGTCGACCACCTCAGTCAATACGCCGCGTACCACCGCGACCCACGCAACATCGCCAGCCACTTCATCGGTATTCCGTTGATTGTGGTGGCGGTGGCCGTGCTGCTGTCGCGCCCCGAATGGTCGGTGGGCGGGCTGTGGCTATCACCTGCGGTGCTGTTGGCGCTGTTTTCGGCGTGGTTTTATCTGCGCCTGGAACTGGCCCTGGGGGTGCTGATGACGGTACTAATGGGCTTGTCGGTGTGGGCCGGGCATGTGCTGGCGGCGCAAAGCACGGCGGTGTGGCTGAGCAGCGGCGTGGGGATGTTTGTGGTGGGCTGGGTGATTCAGTTCATCGGGCATTACTACGAAGGCAGGAAGCCTGCGTTTGTGGACGATGTGTCTGGGCTGATCGTGGGGCCGTTGTTTGTGGTGGCGGAGTTGGCGTTTTTGCTGGGGTTGCGGCAGGACCTCAAGCGCCAGATTGAAGCGCGCTCTGGGCCGGTGGCGCGGCGCGGTCTTGATCGGTCCCATGCTCTGCGTGGGAATGCAGGCCAGGACGCTCCGCGTCCAAAAGCGTGACGCAGAGCGTCACCAGAGGCGTTCCCACGCAGAGCGTGGGAACGATCACGTGAGGCTCAGGTTTTGGGTTTGAAGAACAGGGTCTCGCCCCGCGCCAGGCCGGTGAGGCTGTCATGGTCTTTCACCACTTCGGCCTCGATCAATTCACTCTGGCCTTCAACCTTCAAGGTCACGCGAGTGGTCGCGCCCAACGGCCGAATATCCCGCACTTGCGCCGCATGGTGATCTTCCAGTTCATGGCGTGACAACGACACTTCGTGGGGGCGGAACAGCAGGTGCTTGTCTTCGCCCAAATGCAGGCGGTTGGAGTCACCCAGGAAGTGGTACACAAAATCGCTGGCCGGGTTTTCGTAGACGTCGCCCGGTGAACCGATCTGCTCGATCACGCCCTTGTTCATCACCACGATACGGTCGGCGACTTCCATGGCCTCCTCCTGGTCGTGGGTCACGAAGACCGAGGTCAGGTTGATGTCTTCGTGCAGGCGCGCCAGCCAGCGGCGCAGTTCTTTACGCACCTTGGCATCAAGGGCGCCGAAGGGTTCGTCGAGCAGCAACACCTTGGGCTCCACCGCCAGGGCGCGGGCCAGGGCGATACGCTGGCGCTGGCCACCGGAGAGTTGTTCCGGGTAACGGTCCGACAACCAATCAAGCTGCACCATGTTCAGCAGCTCGTGAACCTTGCTGGCAATCTGGCTTTCGGTGGGGCGTTGGTTTTTCGGCTTCATGCGCAGGCCGAAAGCGACGTTGTCGAACACGGTCATGTGGCGGAACAGCGCGTAGTGCTGGAATACAAAGCCCACGTTGCGATCACGCACATCGTGGCCGGAGACGTCTTCGCCGTGGAACACAATACTGCCGGTATCCGGGGTTTCCAGGCCGGCGATGATGCGCAGCAGCGTGGTCTTGCCGCAGCCGGACGGGCCCAGCAACGCCACCAGCTCGCCACTCTGGATATCCAGGTTGATGCTGTCCAGGGCCTTGAAGGCGTTGAAGTTCTTGCTGACATTACGGACTTCGATCGACATGACTTATTCCTCACCCGCGCTGTTGCGCAGGCGGTTGATTCGGTTCTCGCTCCACTGCTTGAGCAGCAGGATGAAGAGCGCCAGGATCAGCAACAGGCTGGCCACCGCAAACGCGGCAACGTGGTTGTATTCGTTGTAGAGAATCTCGACATGCAGCGGCAGCGTGTTGGTGACGCCGCGAATGTGGCCGGACACCACCGACACTGCGCCGAACTCACCCATGGCTCGCGCCGTACACAGCACCACGCCGTAGATCAGGCCCCACTTGATGTTCGGCACGGTGACATGCCAGAACATCTGCCAGCCATTGGCGCCCAGCAGGCGTGCGGCTTCTTCTTCCTGGGTGCCCTGCTCCTGCATCAGCGGGATCAGCTCACGGGCCACGAACGGCACGGTGACGAAGATGGTCGCCAGCACGATGCCCGGCAGGGCGAACACGATCTGGATGTCGTGGTCTTGCAGCCACGGCCCGAAGAAGCCCTGGGCGCCGAACATCAACACATATACCAGGCCTGCGATCACCGGCGACACCGAGAACGGCAGGTCGATCAGCGTGACCAGGATGCTCTTGCCACGGAACGAGTACTTGCTCACGCACCAGGCAGCACTGACGCCGAACACCAGGTTGAGCGGCACCGAAATCAGCACGGCGACCACCGTGAGTTTCAGCGCCGACAGCGCGTCGGGTTCAAGGATTGCGCTGAAGAACGTGCCGAGGCCGTTTTTCAAGCCCTGGGACACCACCACCAGCAACGGCAGCAGCAGGAACAGCGCGAATACCAGCCAGCCAAGGCCGATCAGGATACGTCGCGAGGTCGCGCTGCCACGGCGGGCGGCGTTGGCCGAGGACGCGGCAGAAATAGACGATTGGGACATGTTCCGCGCCTCCTTATGGACGTTCGATGCGCCGCTGCAACAGGTTGATCAGCAGCAGCAAGACGAAGGACACCACCAGCATCAGCACACCAATGGAGGTGGCGCCGCGGTAGTCGTATTGGTCGAGCTTGACCATGATCAGCAATGGCAGGATTTCGGTTTTCATCGGCATATTGCCGGCGATGAAGATCACCGAACCGTACTCACCCATGCCTCGGGCAAAGGCCAGGGCGAAGCCGGTCAGCCAGGCGGGCAGCAATGCCGGCACTAGGATGTAGCGGAACACTTGCAACGGCTTGGCGCCGAGGCAGGCCGCGGCCTCTTCGATTTCCCGGGGGATATCGGCCAGTACCGGCTGCACCGTGCGCACCACGAAGGGCAACGTGACGAAGGTCAGCGCCAGGGTGATACCCAGGGGGGTGTAGGCGATCTTGAAGCCCAGGTCGGTGGCAAACTGGCCGACCAGGCCGTTGGGCGCGTACAGCGCCGTCAGCGCGATACCGGCGACGGCGGTGGGCAGGGCGAACGGCAGGTCGATCATCGCGTCGATGACCTTGCGCCCGGGGAAGGTGTAGCGCACCAGCACCCAGGCCAGCAAAGTGCCAATCACACCGTTGATGAGTGCGGCGTACAGCGCGGTGCTGAAGCTCAGCTTCAAGGCCGCCAGTACACGAGGTGCGGAAATGATGTTCCAGAACTGATCCCAGGTGAGTTGAGCGGCGTGTACAAACATCGCCGCCAGCGGGATGAGCACGATCAGGCTGAGGTACACGACGGTGTAGCCCAGCGTCAGCCCGAAGCCGGGTATGACGGGGGAGATACGACGCGACATAAGAGTCCTTGGTTAGCGGAACGGATATGCGTACGGCCCACTGTGGCGAGGGAGCTTGCTCCCGCTGGGCTGCGAAGCGGCCCCAGAACCAGGCAACCACGATGTACCGTGAGTACCGGTTTTGGGAGTGCTTCGCACTCCAGCGGGAGCAAGCTCCCTCGCCACAACAAGCCCCGCGCAATAGTCGGTGTTGATTATTGCGCCGTGTAGATCTGGTCGAACACACCACCATCATTGAAGAATTTCGGTTGGGCAGTTTTCCAGCCGCCGAAGTCTTTGTCGATAGTCACCAGGTCCAGTTTCGGGAACTGCTGGGCGTATTTGGCGGCGACTTTTTCATCCCGTGGACGGTAGAAGTTCTTCGCCGCAATCTCCTGGCCCGCCGGGCTGTACAGGTGGTTGAGGTACGCCGTGGCGATCTCGGTGTTGCCCTTTTTCTCGGCGTTCTTGTCGACCACGGCCACCGGCGGTTCCGCCAGGATCGACAGGGACGGCACGACGATGTCGAACTTGTCGGCGCCGCCGTCTTCCTTCAAGGCCAGGAACGCCTCGTTTTCCCACGCCAGCAGCACGTCACCCTGGCCGTTGTTGACGAAGGTAATGGTAGAACCGCGTGCGCCGGTGTCCAGTATCGGCACGTGCTTGAACAGCTCTTTGACGTATTCCTGGGCCTTGGCTTCGCTGCCGCCTGCCTTGAGGCCGTAGGCCCAGGCGGCGAGGAAGTTCCAGCGTGCACCGCCGGAGGTTTTCGGGTTGGGCGTGATCACTGAAACGTCTTTCTTGATCAGGTCGCCCCAGTCCTTGATGCCCTTGGGATTGCCCTTGCGCACCAGGAACACAATGGTGGAGGTGTAGGGCGTGCTGGCGTCCGGCAGGCGGGTCTGCCAGTTCTCCGGCAGGGTCTTGCCCAGCTTGGCGATTTCGTCGATGTCACCGGCCAGGGCCAGGGTGACGACGTCGGCGCGCAGCCCATCGATCACCGCCCGGCCTTGCTTGCCCGAGCCACCGTGGGACTGCTGGATCTTGACGTTGTCGCCGGGGTGGGACTGTTTCCAGAAGCTGGTGAATTCAGCGTTGTAATCCTGGTACAGCTCACGGGTGGGGTCGTACGAGACGTTGAGCAACTCGTAGTCCTTGGCAACGGCGGAACCGGCAAACACGGCACTGGCCAATGCGGCCAAGGCATAACGGCGAATCGACGACATAGAAGCTCCTGAAATTCTTGAGTGTTGGCTTTTCTTGTAATTGCGGGTCTATCGCCGTTCTTGCTCAGCTCGGTTTGTTACCGGGGTTCTGCAGACGGAATTTTTCCTTGCGTTCGATCTGTACCACTTGGGCGTTGTGTACGGTGATTTCCACCGCGCCAAACCGCAGATCGCGCAGGGCGCTCTGGATTTCACGCAAAATGGCTGCTTCGTCCTGGCCGTCAACGCTACGTAGAGATGCGCTCATGGTCTCGCTCCTGAAAATGAGTAGTGCCTGGCAGTGGCGGCACTGCTTGCGGGGTGAGGGCGATAGTAGATAAGCGCGGATATTCTTAAAAATACTATTTAAGAATGTTTATATAACCAGAAAGAATTTTCTGATAGGGCATGGGGTTGCAAGGGTTTCGGCAGAAAAAACGCTCACACACAGGCGCCGCAGAACCCCTGTGGGAGCTGGCTTGCCTGCGAAAGCGGTGGTGCAGTTACAGATACAGTGACTGACACGCCGCCTTCGCGGGCAAGCCCGGCTCCCACATTGGCCGAGTCAGTCCTGACGAATCAGAGGGGCTCGGGTCCAGTCGATTTCATCAGCCGGCATCGGCCGTCCAAACCAGTACCCCTGGCCCATGTCGCATTCCTGATCCAGCAGGAACCGCGCCTGTTCCACCTGCTCGATCCCTTCGGCGTGCACCTGCATGCCCATGCTTTTGGCCAGGGCGATCACCACGCGCACAATCGCGGCGTCGTCTTCGTCCCACGGCAAGCCCGCCACAAAGCCCTGGTCGATCTTGAGCTTCTGCACCGGCAGGCGTTTGAGGCGCAACAACGAGGAATAGCCGGTGCCAAAGTCGTCGATCGCCAGACGCAGGCCCAGTTCGCGCAGGCGGTGCAGTTGCTCCAACGCGACTTCCGGGTCGTCCATCACGGCGCTCTCGGTGACTTCCAGCTCCAGGAAGGCCGGATCCAGCCCAGTGGCGTGCAGCACTTGGGCCACTTGCTCATACAGCTCGCGCCGGGCAAACAGGCGGCTGGAGACATTGATTGCGATAAAGCTCAGCGGCGCGCCGTCGGCCAGCCACTGGCACATCTGGCGGCAGGCCTGGTCCATCACCCACGCATCGATGTCGGCAATCAACCCGGTGCGCTCGGCGATGGGGATGAACTCGCCCGGGGGTACCAGGCCGCGTTCCGGGTGCTGCCAGCGCACCAGTGCTTCAACGCCGACCAGACGGCTGTCGTGCAGGTCGTGCACCGGCTGGTAATAGACGCGCAGCTCATATTGGTCGAGGGCGCGACGCAGCTCGCCAGCGATTTCCACCCGATGCTGGGCGTGGGCGGTCAGCTCTTCGGTATACAACGCGTAGCCTTCGCGCCCGGCGCTCTTGGCCTTGAACAACGCGGAATCGGCGTTGCGCAGCAGTTGCTCGGCGCTCAGGGCGTCACTGGGAAACAGGCTGATACCGATACTGGCGCTGATAAACAGCTGGTTGCCATCAAAAATGAACGGGGCCTTCATGGCATTGAGCATGCGCTGCGCCAAGGCCGCCGCTTGCACCACCTGCGGGCAGCTTTCTGCCAGCACGGCAAATTCGTCGCCCCCCAGGCGCGCCAGGGTAACCCCCGGCCCAAACAGGCCGCTCAGGCGTTCGGCCACCAGTTTGAGCAACTGATCGCCAACGTTATGGCCGAGGCTGTCGTTGATGATCTTGAAGTGGTCCAGGTCCATCAACAGCAGAGCGCAGCCACGCTTATGCACCTGCGCGGAAGCCAGGGCCTGCTCGGCGCGATCGGTGAACAGCAGGCGGTTGGGCAGGTCGGTGAGCGGGTCGTGATGGGCAAGGTGCGCCAATTCGTGCTCGGAGTTCTTCATGGCGCTGATGTCCGAAAACACCGCCACGTAGTGGCTGACCTGGCCCTGGTCGTCGTGAATCACCCGGATGGTTTGCCACTGGGGGTAAACCTCGCCGCTTTTACGGCGGTTCCAGATTTCCCCGCTCCATTCGCCGGTGCTTTCCAGGGCCTGGAACATTTGCTGGTAGAAATGCGCCGAGTGGCGCCCGGACTTGAACAGGCTTGGCCGTTGGCCCATGACGTCTTCGCACTGGTAGCCGGTGATCTCCATGAAAGCGCGGTTAACGTGCACGATCAGCCCTTGGGTATCGGTGACCAGCACCCCTTCGCGGGTGCAATCGAAAACCGCAGCGGCCTGGCGCAGGCGCTCGCGGTTCTCTTTCAGGGGTTGTTGCAACGCATGGGCACGGGCAAAACGCCGGCCTATCCAGTAGATGAGCAAGGCGCTGAGGCTGACCCACACATAACCACGCGCTTGCAGCCAACGTCCCAGCTCCAGGGGTTCATCGATAAAGTTGATTAATAGGTAATGGCTGAGCTGGAGCCAAAGGATGGAAACCAGCAGGTACACCAACCCCGCACGTAGGGCACCTCGGTATGAAAACAGCATATGCTTAGTAATCCTTACTAAATAACCAGAATCGCCCTACAAAGGATCAGGATTATAGAGTAGGAAACACTTTGTAAGTCTTATCTGAAACGGTGACTGGTTTTATCTGCAAAGGAAGTGATAATGCGGGTGCTGTTTTTTTCTTTATCTGAGGGCCATACAGCCTATGTGGTACAACGGTTTTCTTGATCTGTCCGCCTGGCAACTGGTGGCAGTCACGCTGTTGATGACCCACGTGACCATTATTGGGGTCACTGTCTATCTGCACCGTTATTCGGCCCATCGCTCGCTCGAGCTCAATGCCGGCCTTAAACACTTCTTCCGCTTCTGGCTGTGGCTGACCACGGCGCAGAACACCCGCGAATGGACCGCCATCCACCGCAAGCACCACGCCAAGTGCGAAACCGTCGATGACCCGCACAGCCCGGTGATCAAGGGCTTGTCCACCGTGCTGCGCAAAGGTGCCGAGCTGTACCGCGCCGAGGCGGAAAACCCCGAGACCCTGCGTATCTACGGCAAAAACTGCCCGGACGACTGGATCGAACGCAAGCTTTACACGCGCTACCCGCTGCTGGGCGTGGCGCTCATGGGCGTAATCGACCTGCTGCTGTTCGGCACCATCGGTATCACCATCTGGGCGATCCAGATGATGTGGATTCCGTTCTGGGCCGCAGGCGTGATCAATGGCCTGGGGCATGCCGTGGGCTATCGCAACTTCGAATGCCGTGACGCCGCCACCAACCTGGTGCCGTGGGGCATCATCGTCGGCGGCGAAGAGCTGCACAACAACCACCACACTTACCCCAACTCCGCCAAGCTGTCGGTGAAGAAGTGGGAGTTCGACCTGGGTTGGGCCTGGATAAAAGTGTTCAGCTTCCTGCGCCTGGCCAAGGTGCAGCGCGTGGCCCCCATCGCCCACCGCGTCGAAGGCAAGGGCAGCCTGGACATGGACACCGCCATGGCGATCCTCAACAACCGCTTCCAGATCATGGCCCAATACCGCAAGTTGGTGATTGGCCCGCTGGTCAAGCAGGAGCTGGAGAAGGTCGATCATTCGGTGCGCCACCAGTTCCACCGCGCCAAGCGCCTGCTGTCGCGGGAAACCAGCTTGCTGGAAGACCGCCACCACTTGCGCATCCAGAGCATGCTGGAACACAGCCATGCCCTCACGGTGATCTACGAGAAGCGCCTGGCGCTGCAGCAGATCTGGCTCAAGACCAGTTCCAACGGCCACGACATGCTGGCTGCGATCAAGGAATGGGTGCATGAAGCCGAGGCCAGTGGCATCCAATCCCTGCGCGATTTTGCCCACCAGTTGAAGACTTACTCGTTGCGTCCTACAGCGGCGTGAGGGCGCCGTGGGAGGGTTCGCCCTCCCACGCACTGGCTTTTTGGCGCCATTTTCCGGGCACCGTCAATGCATGCTGATCACGGAACTTCACCGCAATTCCCCTCTCTCAAAGAACACTTCGCCATCATGGTGACCCCTTGTAGTGACCGCTTTTGCACCCTGCGGCGCGCCCAGAGAGAGTTGTACCGATGGTTCACGAAAAGCCCAGCCTGCCCGATGTGCCCACCGCAGAGCCGCCGCGCCCGGCCGCGGCGGCGACCCTGTTGGCGCTTATGCATGCTCAAGGTGAAGTCGAGCGGCTGAGTGAGCGTGAGCAACTGCTCAGTTCCCTGCTGGTCAGCGTGAACGCCGTGCTGTGGGCCATCGATTGGGAAACACGCCGCGTGCTGTATGTAAGCCCGGCGTACGAGCGCCTGTTTGGCCGCTCCGCCGGCCTGCTGCTGGCCGACCACCGTGAATGGCGCAACAGCGTCCACCCCGAAGACCTCGACTACGCCGAACACAGCCTGGCCCGTGTGCTGGAACAGGGCGCCGTGGAGGACCGCGAGTACCGCATCATCACCGCTGACGGTCAGATCCGCTGGTTGAGTGACAAGTGCTACATCAACCAGCAGGTGGTGCCCGGTGAAGCGCTGATCGTGGTGGGCATCGCCGAAGACATCACCGAAAAGAAGCAACTTGAGCTGGAACTCCATCGCCTCGCCACCACCGACGTACTGACCCAAAGCAGCAACCGCCGACACTTCTTCGAACTCGCCAACCAGGCCTTCGACAACGCCTGCGTGCAGGGCACCCCGCTGGCGTTCCTGTTGCTGGACATTGATGATTTCAAAGACATCAACGATACCTACGGCCACTTGGAGGGCGACCAGGTGCTGCGGCGCATCGCGGAAAGCGGTCGCGGGGTACTGCGCCGTGGCGACCTGTTCGGGCGCATTGGCGGCGAAGAATTCGCCGCCGTCCTGCCGGGTTGCCCACCGGAGATGGCCCTGCAGGTGGCCGAGCGGTTGGGCAAGGAAATCCAGGCGTTGGTGTTCAGCTACGAAGGGCATGAATTCAATGTGACCGTCAGCCAGGGCCTGGCCGGCCTGCGTGAAGATGATTCCACCCTCGACAGCCTGTTCGCTCGGGCGGATGCGGCAATGTACGAGGCAAAACGCCAAGGCAAGAACCGCGTTATAGCCGGTTAATACTGATCAACTGTGGGAGCTGGCTTGCCTGCGATGGCGTCTTGGCTGCCCCACCGCTATCGCAGGCAAGCCAGCTCCCACAATTGATCGGTGTGTGTTTCAGGTTTTGCGCACTCGGGTCAGTTCCGACAAGCCGACCTTGAGCAGCCGCGCGGTCTTGCTGGCGGCTAGTTCTTCAAGCCCTTCGTGCTCGGTCAGCCGCGCCATTTGCACCGCCAGGTTCACCACCAGGGCTTCGCGCGAATACACCCCGCCTTCCAGTGAATAGATCCCTGCGATCAACTGCCGCAACTCCAGCGGCAAGCGCCAACGCGTGCGCAACGCCGAACCGTAGGCGGCGCCAAAGGCGTCGAGGGATTCGCCGATGGCTTCATCATCCAGGGCGCCGCCGCCCTGGCGCCAGTCTTCCAGGCAGCGCAACAAGGCCAGGTCGCCCAAGCGATGCAGGATGCAGGCGCTGTAGCAGCGCTGGTGGTCGAGCTCCAGCATGCGCGCCAGGCGCCGGGCGTAGTCGGCGCTGTCCTGGGACAATTGCCAGTGCCGCTCGGCGTAGGCCACCAGCCCAGGGTCGCCCAACACCACGTTGTGCTTGAGCGCCAGGCCCAGGATGAGGTTCATGCTCTGGCCGGGCACCAACTTATGCAGGGCCTCTGACAGGGTCTGCACTGGCGTGCCGTGGTAGCCGGCGCTGTTGGCGGCGGCGATCAGTACGGCGGTGATTTGCGGGTCGCTGTGCACCTGGTCTTCCAACTGCTTGAGGTCCAGGCCTTCGGGCCCCAGGCTGCGTTGCACGGCGGTTTTCACATCCACGCGCAGCGGCGCGCCATCGCAGACCTCGCGGCGTCGCTCCAGAAAGGCTGGCAAGGTCATACCCGGCGTCAGCGGTGGGATTTCGCAGTACACGCTTTCGCCTTCGTTGAGCAGCAGGTCTTGCAAGCGCTGGGTCAGGCTTTCCATGTTCAGCGGGCGGGTCAGGTAGGCGGTGGGCGCCAGGGGCAAGGCTTCGCGCACGCTGGCGCTGTCGTTGCGACTGCTCAGCAAGATAAACGGCAGCGAACGGCGCTTCTGGCGCACGCTGCGCAGCAGGCTCAGGCCATCCACGCTCGGCAGCTCCCAATCCGCCAGGATCAGGTCATAGGTTTTTTCTCCCAACAGCGTAGCGGCGTGCTGCCCATCGGCGCACACATCCAGCCGTGCGTCACAGCGCACATTCAACAGCACTTGCTTGAGCAGGTCCCGCGACCAAGGGTCTGCTTCGGCGATTAACACTCGGGGTACAGCGGGTAAATCAACAGCAGTCATCCAGCACGCTCCATCGGCAATGCTTGCACCTTAGACAATGCAGGCGCGTGCGTACAATGAAGCAGGCACAAAAAAACCGCCGAAGCGGTTTTTTTGTACGGGCTGTAACCTGTGGCGAGGGAGCTTGCTCCCGCTGGACTGCGCAGCAGTCCCAAATCAAAGAGCGGGGCCGCTTCGCGCCCCAGCGGGAGCAAGCTCCCTCGCCACAGTGACTAAGGTTGGTCAGAGTTCGGAGAAGCACTCTTCGATGATCGCCAGGCCTTTGTCCAACTGCTCGTCCGGCGAGGTGAGCGGCACCAGTACGCGCAACACGTTGCCGTAGGTGCCGCAGGACAGCAGGATCAGGCCCTTGTCACGTGCCTTGGCTACCACGGAGGCAACAGCGGCAGCGTTTGGCTTGTGGGTGTCGCCGTCTTCGAACAGCTCGACCGCGATCATCGCGCCCAGGGCACGCACTTCGCCGATCACCGGGTACTTGGCCTGGATGGCCTTGAGACCAGTCACCAGGCGCTCGCCCACGGCCTTGCAGCGGTCTAGCAGGTGCTCTTCTTCGAACACTTCCATCACGGCCAGGGCTGCTGCGCAGGCAATCGGGCTACCGGCATAGGTGCCGCCCAGGCCGCCTGGGGCGATGGCGTCCATGTACTCGGCCTTGCCGCACACACCGGCCAGCGGGAAGCCGCCCGCGATGGATTTGGCGAAGGTGGTCAGGTCGGCGGCAACGCCCATCTGTTCCATGGCGAAGAAGGTACCGGTACGGCCGGCACCGGTTTGCACTTCGTCGGCGATCAGCAGGATGCCGTGCTTGTCGCACAGTTCGCGCAGGCGCTTCATGAAGGCTTTCGGCGCGACGTAGAAGCCGCCCTCGCCCTGCACCGGCTCGATGATGATGGCGGCGATATCACGCGGCTCGGCATCGTTCTTGAAGATGCGCTCGATGCTGGCGATGGAGTCGTCGACGCTCACACCGTGCAGTTCGTTCGGGTACAGCGCACGGAACACGCCGCCCGGCATCAAGCCCATGCCGGCCGAGTAAGGCACGACCTTACCGGTGAGGCCCAGGGTCATCATGGTGCGGCCGTGGTAGGCGCCGGTGAAGGCGATCACACCGGCACGGCCCGTGGCGGCGCGGGCGATCTTCACGGCGTTCTCCACCGCTTCGGAACCGGTGGTGACCAGCAGGGTTTTCTTGGCGAAATCACCCGGCACCTTGGCGGCGACTTTTTCGCACACTTCTACGTAGGGCTCGTAGGCCAATACCTGGAAGCAGGTGTGGGTCAGCTTGTTGAGTTGCTCGGTCACGGCCGCGATGATTTTCGGGTGTACGTGGCCGGTGTTCAGCACGGCGATACCGCCGGCGAAGTCGATGAACTCGCGACCTTCAACGTCGGTCACGGTGGCGTTCTTCGCGGAGTCGGCGAAGATCGGGTGAATCTGGCCAACACCGCGCGGTACAGCGGCTTCGCGGCGTTTCATCAGGGATGCGTTGGTCTTGCTCATAAAGTCCTCATTCGCCGCTCATCGGGCGGCGTGGCTTAAGGATAGGTGGCGGGGAGGCAACTACGGCAGCATGCGATGATCGACTGCCACAGCTTTCCCGGCCACTGCGAATAACCATGTGAAACACGCAAAGGGGCAGCGCTCTCGTGCCCTCTGCGTTTACTGCAATCCCGTGCCTTAGATACCCAGGCAGAGGTATTTGATTTCCAGGTAGTCCTCGATCCCGTACTTGGAGCCTTCACGGCCCAGGCCCGAGGCCTTGATGCCGCCGAACGGCGCCACTTCGTTGGAGATCAACCCGGTGTTGACGCCGACCATGCCGTATTCCAGGGCTTCAGCCACGCGGAACACTCGGCCCAGGTCGCGGGCATAGAAGTAGGAGGCCAGGCCGAACTCGGTGTCGTTGGACATGGCGATCACTTCGGCTTCGTCTTTGAAGCGGAACAGTGGCGCCAGCGGGCCGAAGGTTTCTTCCTTGGCCACGGCGGCGTTTTTCGGCACGTCGACCAGGATGGTCGGTTCGAAAAAGTTGCCTTCCATCACCTTGCCACCGGCCAACAACTTGGCGCCTTTGCTCAGGGCATCAGCGATATGTTCCTGCACCTTGGCCACGGCTTTTTCGTCGATCAGCGGGCCGGTGGTGGTGCCGTCTTCCAGACCGTTACCGATCTTCAATTTGGTCACCGCCACCTTGAGCTTTTCAGCGAAGGCTTCGTACACCGAATCCTGGATGTACAGGCGGTTGGCGCAGACGCAGGTCTGGCCGTTGTTGCGGTACTTGGAGATGATCGCGCCTTCGACGGCCTTATCCAGGTCAGCGTCGTCGAACACGATGAACGGTGCGTTACCGCCCAGCTCCAGGGAGACTTTCTTGATGTCCTTGGCGCATTCGGCCATCAGCTGGCGACCAATTTCGGTCGAGCCGGTGAAGGACAATTTACGCACAATGGGGTTGCTGGTCAGCTCGCCGCCGATGTCGCCAGCACTGCCGGTGACTACGCTGAGCACGCCTTTGGGGATACCGGCGCGGTGCGCCAGCTCAACCAGGGCCAGGGCCGAGAACGGGGTTTGCGAGGCCGGCTTGATCACCATGGTGCAACCGGCAGCCAGGGCCGGGCCGGCTTTGCGGGTGATCATCGCCGCCGGGAAGTTCCACGGGGTGATGGCTGCGGTCACGCCGATGGGCTGCTTGATCACGATCAGGCGCTTGTCGGGCTGGTGGCCGGGGATCACGTCACCGTAAATGCGCTTGGCTTCTTCAGCGAACCACTCGATAAAGGAGGCGGCGTAGACGATTTCGCCCTTGGCTTCGGCCAGCGGCTTGCCTTGTTCGAGGGTCATCAGGCGGCCGAGGTCGTCCTGGTTTTCGATCAGCAGTTCGAACCAGCGGCGCAGCTTGTTGGCGCGCTCCTTGGCGGTGAGTGCACGCCAGGCTGGCAGGGCCTTGTCGGCGGCTTCGATGGCGCGGCGGGTTTCCGCGGCGCCCATCTTCGGCACGGTGCCGAGAATCTCGCCCGTGGCCGGGTTGTTGACCTTGATGGTTTGACCATTGTCCGCATCGACCCAAGCGCCATCGATAAAGGCTTGCTGGCGGAACAACTGGGTGTCTTTAAGCTGCATGTCGGCTTTCCTTAACAGCACCGCGCGCACGCGGAGCGAATTAGAGTTGTTGAAAGGCGCCTTGTGGGCTGCCGTCAGGGAAATCAGCCCCAGCGCGCAGAAAAAATGAAAGAGCGCACGGGAGACAGAGCGTTTGAAATCTCAAACGAATCCTAGGATCAATGGGGGTACAGGGCAATAGGATGTTCGAAAAAAAGAACGAATATGGCGCATCCGATTCATCTTTCGGATCAAACGCACACACGACAACAGCCCCGGAGCCTTGTGGGCGCCGGGGCTGTTGGGGGCCTTGCAGCTTAAGGTTGGAACGACTTGAGCACGGCCAGCAGGCTGGTCAAGTTGTCGGCCACGCCGCCCTGGGCGACTTTCTCGGTGGCGGCGGCGCCAGCGGTGGTGTCGACGCTGTAGATCTGCATTACGCCCTGGTTGGTGGCCGCCTGAGCCAGGGTGTTTTGTTGCTGTTGGGCCGAGACCGAGTTCTGGAACAGGATTGCCGTGGCCTGGCCCATGGATTGGTAAATGGTGCTCATGGCCATCGCGGGTGATTCGGCAACCACCTTGACGTTGGTCTGAGTGACGGCATCGGTGATTTGCGGGCTGACTGTACTCATGGTTGAAACTCCTGGGTTGAGAAAGAACAACATCCGTTATTGCTCAGTGCTTACGGCTGGAACGACTTGAGCACGGTCAACAGGCTGGTGAGGTTATCCGACACGCCGCCCTGGGCGACTTTCTCGGTAGCCGCCGCACCTGCGGTGGTATCGACGCTGTAGATCTGCATCACGCCCTGGTTGGTGGCCGCCTGGGCCAGGGTGTTTTGCTGCTGCTGGGCCGACACGGCGTTCTGGAACAGAATCGCCGTGGCCTGCGCCATGGATTGATAGATAGTGCTCATCGCCATCGCAGGCGATTCGGCCACCACTTTGACGTTGGTCTGGGTGACCGCGTCGGTAATTTGCTCGTTGACTAATGGCATGATCAATTTCCTTATTTAGTACACGGTGCATTCCGTGTTCATCAATGAACGTTGCGGAACAGGCGCTGTGAAACGCAGGGTCAAGGTTTTGCAGTGGGGCCCAGCGCCGCTTCAATCTGGGCGATCAACCCCTGGATCAGTGCCTGCACTTCCTTGCGTTGCGCATCCTGGTCGGGAGCTGCGCCGTCCAACACCTGGCGCAGCGCCGCTTCACGTTGCAGGGCAGCGGTCTTGAGCGCTTGTTCGTTGGCCTTCGATTGCGCAAGCACTTCGGTAGCGCGCTTGAGGGTTTCGTCGACGGTGGCCTGGGGCGTTCCGGCGAAGATCTGCGGGTTGCGCAGCATCGCTTCGAGCCGCTGGCGGTCATCGGCAGACAGGACCGAGGGTGTGGAAGGGGGTGCCATGTCGATCTCCTTGGGTTTTACGTCGCCTGCAAAAGGGCCGCTAAAGCCGCACCTCCCTGCCGTCTTCCCAGAAACCGGCAAAGAAAAAACGCGGCGACGCAGCACAGAACGTCGCGAGCTCTGCCGGTGTCATCGCTGAGGGTTGCCGATTGAAGATGGCCGGCGGTGGCGGAACCAGATTGGCCGCGTTGTAGAGGTTGCCGACCTCATAAGCGTTGGCCGCGAATTGTGAGCAAAAGGAACCGCTGCCTATCGCTATCGACTCATTGATCCGAGCCTGCAGGGTGTCGTTGGCCTTCCAGTTCTTGAATGCAGAAAGCATCGCGTTCCACGCGCTATAACTGCCGTCGATTTCATCGCCGAGCCTGTCGAAATAGAACTGCTTGGCCGCCAGCGCCGCCGCAAACCCCAGCTCAGTGTCACGGCAGGAAAACACCATGGCGGTGCGAGGGGGTTTTTCCAGGCTCACGTCAGTCAACGCCAGGCCAGTGCCGACGCTTTCGATCACCATGGTCTTGCTCACCGCAATTGCCGGGTGGACCACATTCAGATACGTCGTGTCCTGTGAGAACACCTTGGCTTTGACCAACTGACCGGCTTTGATGAAAGCCCGCGTCGTACTGTCATCTTCTTGCTTCACCGAAAAAATAAGATCTCCAACGTCCATGATGTCGCTCCTCACTCAAGAAAAGTTGCTTTCAAGTTGCTGTTGCACCGCCCCAGCAGAACGCCGAAGCGCTGTGCTCGGTTCAGGCCGCTGGCGCGGCCCGGTTGGCCAAGGTGTCGGCGTACTTGGCGATGCTCTGGTCGATCTTGTCGATGGCCACGCTGGCGGCTTCGGCTTCCATCGCACCGGCAGCGGCAGCCACGGCGGCAGCGGCGCCTACCAGCAGGTCGGTGGCCAAGGCGCCCAAGGCGTCTTCGGCAGCGGCCGGCAGGTTGTCCTTGACGATGTTCTCGGTCATTTGCTGGAGCAGCACGGCCTGGGCCGCCAACGCGATCTTGCTGACCCCATCGAAGTACCCCGCCGCCGCTTGCGCCACCAGCCCGGCCGCCTGGCTGATCATCATGTCGGCCGGCACCGCGATCTGCGCCGGCGCATAGGCAAAGTTCTGCGCGTTGGTGAACTGCACCGCCTGCACGATCTGGCTATTGAGCGCCGCCGTGCTGTCGGATGACGGCGTGCTCACCTGGTTGAGCAGGTGCTCGTTCATGCGCGCCATGATCGAGCGCGAGGCCGGTGCGGCGGGCGCCGACGCAGGTGGGTCGGCGGCGGGCGTTGCTTGGGAGGCGGCGGGTTTCTTTCTGCTGAACCACGACATAATCAATCTCCCGAGGGCTCAGCCCTTCTCGCCAATCTGCATGATCAGCGCCACGGCCTTGGAGATCACCGCGTTGGAAATCTGATTCATCGCCTGCTGGCTGTTGACCGCGTTCTGCAACGACAGGCCCGCCGCGCTGCTGGCCACCTGGTACAGGGACGCGATGGCCTGGGCTGGCGCCTCGGCCACCACCTTGACGTTGGTTTGAGTGACCGCGTCGGTGATCTGGCTGTTGACCTCTGTCATACATCTCTCCTTGATGGCATTCACCCAGGTTTGGGTGTGGATAGCGGCGGCGTGCTGCGCTCATACCACTAGAACGCCCCACGCCAACGTCTGTGAATCGCCTTCAGCGCAAGGCACTGCGCAGCAGTTGCACACGCTTGCGCACCAGCGGCAGCTTCACGTGCAGCTCGGCGGCGATTTGTGGGTAAGGCAGGTCATCGACAAAACGCATCTCGAACAAGCGCTGCTGCAACAGCGGTAACCGTGCGACGTGCGCCTCGATCTGCTCCAGACGCTCATAACATTCCACCCGCTCCAGCACCGAGGCGCAGGGCGCGGCGAGCGCGGCAAGGTGATCGTGCTCAAGGTCCACCGAATCATCGAACAGCCGCCCCTCGCGCTTGCTGCGCCGCAGGCTGTCGAGAAACACATGATCGAGCACCAGAAACAGAAACCCCTCGGGGTCACGAATGCGCTCCGGCGAGCGCCGAAAAAACAACAGGGCCTTGATCGCCGTGGCCGCCAACCACTCCTGGCCCTGATCCAGATTGCCCTTGGCCCTCCGCAACGCCCGGCGCCTGAGCTCGCCGTGCACAGCGCGCCAACTCGCTTCGAACAAACGGTCATCGGCGGCCCATTGATCCTTGAACTGAACAGTCATCCCCATCGCCAGCACTCCTGTGCATCCTTGATGAAGGGCCAGTCTGCGAGGGCTCGACGGGGGTACGCTGTTACCTGGGGAACACCGCCACAACTAATTCAGCGCAAAAGCCTTGCGCCGCAAATGCTCGACATCGTTGATCACCATGCGCTCCAGATCGCCGCTGATCACGCCACTGCGCCGCCACACTTGCAGCTGCACATTCAACTTGGGGCGACTGGTATTCAGCATCGACGCCAACACCCCTTGGCTTGCGGGCAACGACACACTGGGCAAGGCCAACGCCAGGTCGATCTCGCCCAGGTTCGCCAATAAAAACCGCGCCAACCGCGACTCCAGCCGATGCAGGCACACCAACTCCAGCAACTCGATGGCGTGCAGCAACCTCAGCATCATCAACATCAACAAACGCCGCAGAAACGCCGGCTCCTCAAACAGCACACCAAAATGCCGGCTACCCAACTGCAACAACCGCGTGGGCCCGCTGGCAAAGGTAGAAGACTCGCGCCCATGATCCTTGATCAACGCCGTCTCCCCCACCACCTGCCCGGCCCCAGTACTGCCGATAATCTGCTCGCGCCCATCCGGCCCATGCACCACCGAATAAATCCGGCCCTCCACTACCAACGCAATGAATTCGAGGGTGTCATCCTTGAAATACAACAGCTCACGATCATCCAGCGTGCGCTCCACCATATGGGTGGCGACGTAGCGCAACAGATGCTCCGGCATACCTCGAAACAAATCGGAGCGAGCCAGCAGGGTTTGTCTGAGCGGGAGATCGAGCATCACGGTTCCTTTGGAATGCATGCGTTCACCTGAGGAATTGCGGCGTGGAAGCGGGGTTAAAGCCACAAGAGCAAAGCAAACAAAGGGACGTGCGGCGCGGGGAGTTGTGAATGAGGGTGGCGATTAGCCATTTTTTGGCGGAAATGGACGACAGGGGGCGGGGGGAATGCCGGAATGGACGCATCAGGTCGACATGGGTATGATGTCGCCCGCACAAGCATCCGTAGCTCAGCTGGATAGAGTACTGCCCTCCGAAGGCAGGGGTCGTGGGTTCGAATCCCGCCGGGTGCACCAGATGTTGAATGGAAGAGCCTCAGGTTGAAAGATCTGGGGCTTTTTTGTGGGTGGTGATTTAGTGCTTATGCAACACCTCAAACCGCGCTGATAAACCTAGTTCGGAAAGCGCTTATGCGGCACCAGCAACGTCTCATTTGTCGACGAGGTGTTTCCCTCCTTACGCGGCTTCACGACGGTTTGAAAATAAATCTGTCCCCTTTTTGGTCATAGCATCTCTTCCTAGGGGGGCCGACGGAAAAGTAGGACTTACAATATTGGCACCTTTCACAAATCCGTTAGTAAATCCATTAGGATACGGTCCATAGCGCTTTTCCATCTCAGCTAAAATATGAGTCCACTTCACCCACATCTCAACATTCATATTTTTCCCAGTAAGCACACTCAGTCGGCCGGCCGAGTCCAAAACAGAGATAAGGTTTAAAACATCCTTAGCCCGATCTTCTAGCTCAGCACTGTATAAATGACTCAAGTATGGATTGAGAAGATAATCATTACGCCATTTCTGTGAACGTGTAATCATTTGCTAAAGTCCCTTATAGCTGCATGTAATACTATAGCTTAAATTCCAAGCCTGCCGACAACGCAATATTCAGACATCCGAGATAATCTGATGAAGCTGCTGACTCGGATAGAAGACAAACTAGCAACAGAATACTATTTTGCCCTTCGCGTACGTACTAAAACCTTCAGGTCAATACGCGCTACTGTGAAAACTGCTAAACAACCGGCATCAAGCCACATTTTCGATTTTGGCAGTCAAGGGCCCTTAGTCAACAGGAATCGTAGCGGGACCAGCCATTCAGAACATCTCCATGTCATGTAACACAAGTTAAGATTATTACACTACTTATTTTTCGCAACTCCAAGACGTGTACAAAATAAAAAACCTTATAAAACATGAGCATAAGAAATTGTTACACGAGTAATACCTGCAACACCAATTTTCAGAGCCCCCTCGCCCCAGAGGTGAATTAACCTCCAGCGACATAGGTCGCAACCATGTCAGTCTTCTTCAAGGGAGTCTCTAAGCGATCTGACTGGTTACGTTTGGGACACTGCATGATCGTTTCAGCATGAAAAGTGTACAGCTTACTGTTTGGTAATCATGTGAACCAGATAGACATCCACAAATGTATTTGTACGTGGAATCGGAAAGTCGCTTGGGACCCTAGGAATTTCGGAAAGACGCGGGGTAGGAAACCCGCGGGATCGTGCTAGCGGAAAGTCACCCAGCTTAGTGAACAGGTGAACCTGGTGAACTCCAGTTCACCTGTGCATCTGCCCTACCCCGTAAGCCATTTGAGAGCACCGTTACCGATACGGTAACGATGCCCTCTTTTCTTCAAAATCCTTTCAATTTCAACGATTGAAATTTCAGTAACTTTCAACGCCTCCCACTAACTCGATCCCGCGGGTTTCACGCCCCGTACCACCTTAATACTCCCAGGGGCCCCGCCAGTTTTTGGCACCAGGCTAGCTTCCGTCGCCGAAAATTCGAATAGCTGCATGCCACTCTGTAACGACAGCGAGACCGTGGGTTGAATAGAGGGTGCGGCTTAATGGCATTTCCCAATTCCCCAGCTACTCTCCAAGCCGCTAGGTGCAGAACGCTTGCCCCGCAGCAGACGTGCGCTGACTTTCTGCGTTACACGCAGGGGCAGCGTTACATCGGATGTACGCTAGACATCTAAACTGTGTAACGGCCCTAAAAGCCAATGAAAACAGGCGCTTGGCGATAGGCGTTACACGAGTAACACGCGTTACACCGGTTTTAGAGGGGGCTGTGTAGGTGCTCTCATACTACCGCTCCAAACTGGCCCTCACGACCAGGTGAACGCTGTACCGCTGTTGGTCGGTTAAAAATAAAAATGACGCAGCCAAGGAGACAGCCAATGCCAAGATTTATCATCAACAAGAACGCCCAGGCGAATGGTGATCATGAAGTCCATGATGCGACCAACGGATGCCGGTTCATGCCTTCCCTTGAAAACCAGGTCGAAGTTGGCACCTATCCCACTTGTCATGGAGCCGTAGCCGCAGCTAAACAAAAATGGTCGGATAGCCGGATTAACGGCTGCTACTACTGTTCCAACCAGTGTCACACCAGCTAGTAACCCAAAATAGATGGCAGCATTGCATAGGGCATTAATGGGCCAGGCGAGCTGGCCGTGTATGCCCACATGTATGCCTAACCGAAAACTTGTCTGCCAGCCTCGGTAAATACTGGGGCTTCATAGCCCAGTTCAAACGACGCCGGGGCACCAGATTTGGAATGAAAAAGCCTCAGGTCGGGAGATCTGGGGCTTTTTTGTGCGTTTGGTGGGTGGTGAGAGAGTGTTGAGTCGCGTCGGGATAGTAGAGGTGAAAATAAATCCCCTTTTCCCCTCCCTTTTTCCCAAGCAGTTTTCCAGCTCTACGATCATTACGATTTCACCGTCTTGAGCGCCGGTCTCAAGCAAAGAAGAAACGCCTACACAGGAACCTCCGCCCTGATCAGCGTACCGCCTTCGGCCAGATTGCGGGCAGTAATGGTACCGCCATGGGCGTGGCAGATCGCACGGGCGATGGACAAGCCTAGCCCGCTCCCCCCCGAGTAACGTGCCCTGGAGCGCTCTGCACGCCAGAAGCGGTCGAACACGCTGTCCAGATGCTGGGCTTCGATACCTGGCCCTCGGTCACCGACTTCAATCACCACCGAACCGTGAACCCGGCGCGCCGTTACATTCAACTCGCCTCCCCCGGCCGCATAACGCAGCAAGTTATCGACCAGAATGTTGATCACCTGGCCCAGGCGATCACGATCGGCATGCATACGAAGCCCATCAGCAATACTGACCTGCGTCAGCACGCAAGCCTCATCCAACTGCGGCTGGAACCACGCCAACCGCTCCGCCACCAGAGCTACCAGAGAAAACTCGCTGCGCTCCAGCACCAGCCGGCCAGCACGAGCCATCGACAACAGGTGCAAATCATCCACCAGCTTTCTGAGTTGATCGAGCTGACGCTTGACCATGCCCAACTGCATGGCATCGCTGGGGAATACCTCATCGAGCATACCCTGCACGCGCCCCATGGCGGCGTTCAAGGGTGTGCGCAGTTCGTGGGCAATGACCGCGCTGGATTCACGCACATCGCGCTCATAGCGCTCCAGTTGCGTGGTCATGCTGTTGAAGTCGCTGACCAGCCGTTGCAGCTCGTCGGGCGCGTCGCGGTGCACCGGCAGGCGAGTCAGGAAATCACCGCCGGCGACTCGCCGGGCGCCCTGGGCAATTGCCGAGAACTGGCTGGACAAGGGCCGCGAAAACCACAGGCCGAAGCCAATGATGATAGGGATCGCGGCCAGCACCAGGCCGATCAGTATCAGCCAGTCGCGATTGGCGATAGCCGGCTGGAAATAGTCCAGCGGATAGTACTGGGCAACCACTTGACGCAAGCGTGCCTCATTGAGCTCTGGCTCGGCGCGCAACGCCAGCAGCTCCTCACGCGGCCCAGGCGGCAGATGCTGCACAAAATACCAGTCCGACAGTGTGACGTTGATCCACATGCACACCGAGATCACCACCACCGCGCCGATCGCCAGCAGGCTCATGCGCAGGCCGATCCAGCGCCACATGGGTTTGTCGTTGACCCGCGGTTGCTCAAGCATGTGCGTTACCTGAATCGATAGCCAATGGAGCGCACCGTGACCAGAACGCCGGTGATGCCGTGGTTTTCCAGCTTGCGGCGCAGGTTGTGCACGTGGGTGTCGACGACGCGGGCCAGGGCTTCGCTTTCCGGTAGGCAGATTTCCAGCAACTCATCACGAGTGAAGGCCTTGGACGGCGTCTTGAGCAACGTCACCAGCAGCTTAAATTCCGTTGGGGTCAGGTCCAGCCATTGCGGTGGTGCTTCGCCCTGCTCAATGGCCGCGGTAAACGCAACAAGATCCACCCGCAGGTTTTCATGGCGCAGCAGGTGTTCGACCGGTTGGTTGCCGGTGGTGCGCCGCAACACCGCGTGCACCCGCGCCACCACTTCGCGCGGGCTGTAAGGCTTGACCACATAGTCGTCCGCGCCATAACGCAAGGCACCGAGTTTTTCCGGTTCGTCGCCCATGGCCGTGACCATGATGACCGGCGTGTCACTGCTACGGCGCACGGCGGATAACACCTCGGTGCCGCTCAAGCGCGGAAGCATCACGTCGAGCAGGATCAGGTCGGGCTGCCAGCTTTTGTACAGGTCCAGACCGCGCTGGCCGTCTTCGGCCAGGGCCACCTCATAGCCATCCCGGAGCAAGTAGGCTTCGAGAATGTTGGCGCTGTCGGCGTCGTCTTCGACGATGAGGATACGTTTTCCTGACACAAAGAAGCCTCTTGATGAAACCTTGATAATTTACGAACGGTTTATTGAAAGTGCGCTGCCAGTATTGCCCTACGCCCGCTTTCGCGAGCCGATCCTATGCCGACCACTGCATCGCTGTCCAAGCCTATCAACGGGCCTGAACAGCTCGATCAGAGGGAGGTGTTGTGTCGCGCGTCGGCGGGCGCACTGCTGTCTTCTTTTGCACATAGGGCTTGACCATGAACTTCACCACCTCCCCTACCCACAACGTTCTGTTGGGCGCCGTCACGCTGCTGTGCTGCGCGCTCGCGCCCCAGGCTCAGGCGACCGACGCCAGCCCGACAGCCGAAGAAACCACCGTTACCCTGGGCCTTGGCATGGGTGTCACGCCTCGCTACATGGGTGCTGACCGCTACCGTCCGCTCGTACTGCCGATGCTCAGCATCCAGCACGGAGCGTTGTTCGCCGACACCACTCGCGGCGTGGGCCTGCAATTTCAATCCGAAAGTGGTTTTAGCGCCAGCGCAGCGATCAACTACGACCTGGGCCGCAAAGAGAAGGACAGCATCACCAGCCCGGGCGGCGACGAGCTCAGAGGTATGGGCGATATCAACGGCGCAACCGTCGCCGACTTTACCCTCAGCCAACAACTGCTTGACTGGCTGTCGGTCAACGGCGAAGCCGAACTGCGCATGGCCGGCGAGCACCGAGGCAACCGTTACCGCTTTGGCCTGGAAGGCATCTTGTTGCACACAGACCGCGACACCCTGAGCCTGGCCATCGACGCCCATGCCGGCGATAGCCGCTACAACCAGACGTTCTTCGGCGTCACCCAGGCTCAGAGCCAACGCTCGATCTACAGCAAGTACACCGCCGACGCCGGGATCTATGCCTACTCCGCTGCCTTGAACTGGCAGCACACCTTCGACGCGCACTGGTCAACGCTGGCCAGCCTGACGCTGACTCAATACGCTGACCAGGCCAGCGACAGCCCGCTGGTAAGGCGCGAAACCGCAGGCTTGGGCCTGTTTGCAATCAACTACACGTTCTGACAACAAGCCCCGGGTATGCAGGCTTCATCTGAACTATCCCTGGGGCAGATTCCAGTCCTGTGCGAATGGCTTTTCAGACCGCGCAAGGTTCTCCCCATCAGGGCGTACACACGATGATCCGTTTGAAGTACCTGTCCAAAAGAGCCGTGCTGCTCTATGCGCTATTGATGAGTATCGGCAGTCAAGCCTCCCCCACCCTGCATACCGAAGCGTTCGTGCATCCTGGCCTGCTCCAGACCCGGGAGGACTTCACGCGGATACGCGAGAAGCTGGCCAACTATAACCAGCCGTGGCTGGCCGGCTGGCAGAAGCTGATCGCCAACCCCCATGCCTCATTAGCCTGGCAGCCCAACCCGATGCCGGTGGTGTACCCCACTTCAGGCGGCCCGAATAACGACAGTGTTCTGTTCAACGACGCAGCCGCCGCGTATGCACTGGCCCTGCGCTGGCAGATCTCCAACAACCCGGCGTATGCCGACAAGGCCGTGAGTATTTTGAACCAGTGGGCCTTGACCCTCACCGCGATCAAAGACAAGCCCGGCAGAGCTTTGGTGGCAGGCTTGTACGGCTACCAACTGGCCAACGCGGCCGAACTGCTGCGCAGCTACCCAAAGTGGCGGGCGGAAGATTTCCAGCGTTTTCAAGGCATGATGCTCACTGTGTTCTACCCCATCAATCATGACTTCCTGGTGAACCACGACGGCGCCCGGCCTGATCATCATGGGGCCAGCTGGGACCTAGCCAACATGAACTCGATGCTGGCCATCGGCGTACTGACCGACCGCCGCGATCTCTACAACGAGGCCGTCGACTACTTCAAGCACGGCACCGGTAACGGCGCCATCGCCCACGCGGTGTGGAAGCTCTACGGCGATGGCCTTGGTCAAGTCCAGGAAAGCGGACGTGATCAGTCACACGCAATGCTCGACATAGCCCTGCTCGGCAGTTTCTGCCAAATGGCCTGGAGCCAGGGCAACGACCTGTTCGGCTACCAGAACAACCGCGTGCTGCAGGGCGCCGAGTATGTGGCCAAGTACAACCTTGGCCAGGAGGTGCCGTTTACCCCCATCCCCAACAGCAGCTTCAAACAGACCGTCATCTCGGCCGATCATCGCGGCGAAACCCGTCCGATATGGGAACTGCTCTACAACCACTACGCCGTGCGAAAGGGCCTCAGCGCACCGAATGTGCAGGCCATGGCAAATAACGTCCAAGTGGAAGGTGGTGGCGGGGATTATGGTGCTGACAGGGTTGGCTACGTCCAGCTGGGGTATGGGACGTTGCTGTATTCGTTGGGGGAATACGGTTTGTCGCAGATGCAGTTAATGCCTTAGAGGTATATCACCGAAGCTGCGCTGCGCATTACAAATGCGTCCTTTCTACCTGTCAAATTCGAGGAATGGCAAGAACGCATTGGTGTGTTGGAAATGTCAAAGGACGCCAGCACCATCGCCGCAGAAGTGTGGAGCCAGATATGAATGAAACACCCGAGGTCTTTAGACCCGGGGCTTTTTTGTGAGCCACTTGCACGCGCAACTCGATGTTGCTACGAGTGGCTAAGCGCCTACATCCCGATGGGTTGAGTATTACGAAGGCCTTGATGAATTCCCGGAATGCTGCTTTTCCAGGCTTGAAATTTCACCGCGCAACACCCCCTCCAACACCCCAAAAAAACCCTGAATATGCCCCTGCTTCAACGCCTGTGGCCGCGTAACCAAATAAACCTCCATCGCCGGCAGTTCTATCTCCGGAAAAACCTCACTCAACCCCGTCGCCAATATACGCGGCAACACTGCCACCCCCATCCCCCGCCTCACCGATTCAAGCTGCACCGCAAACGAACTCACCCTGATCGGCGCATGGTCCAGCCCCGCAGCTTTCGCGGCGCGCATTTGCGGGAGCAGATCCAGCGGTGGCAGCAAGGCAATACTGGCGGCAGTGGCTGGCGTTAGCGCAGGAAAACGTTGCAGGTATTCGGCGGTGGCGAACACGCCGTAGTCCAGTTTGCCGAGCCCTCGGTAGATCAGGGAAGGTTCGCCCAGGTGTACGGTGCGTATGGCAATGTCGGCCACGCCTCGTACGATTTTGTGAAAGTCGGTGGTGACCTGCAGTTCTACCGAGCAGCCTGGGTGCTGCGCGGTGAAACGGCTGACGGCCTCGAGCACGCTGGCAGAGAAGCCTTCGCCGGCGCTCACCAGCACGGTGCCGCTGAGGGTTTTGGGCGTGCCATCGGCGGGGGCCTGACGTCGCAGGCCGGATTCGGCTGCCAGGGCGACGTCTACCAGGGCTTGGCCTCGGGAGGTGAGCCGGCAGCCTTCCACGCCGCGTTCCACCAGTGGCTCGCCCAGGGCGGTTTCCAGTTGGGTGAGGCGGCGGGAGACGGTAGAGGCCGCGATACCCAGTAATTGGCCTGCCTGTAAAAAGCTGCCGCGCCGTGAGACTGCCAGCAGCAGTCGAAGATCGTCCCAATTTGCCTGCAATGCCATATCTCCGCGCTTCCCTGGTGTGCAGATGTGCAAAGCCATTATGCCGCAGGCACTGTTTTTACGGCGCGGGCTGACCGGTATATCTACTGGCCTTCTCAACAAATGGAATGGCCTGTATGAACACGAACCCCAATCGCTTGCGCAGCACCTTTGTGACCGGTGCCACCGGCTTGCTGGGCAATAACCTGGTACGGGAGCTGGTCGCACGGGGTTATGCGGTGAAGGCGCTGGTGCGCTCGGCGGCCAAGGGTGCGCAGCAGTTCGGCGATTTGCCGGATGTGGAACAGGTGGTGGGAGACATGGCGGATGTGGATGCCTTCGCGGCGGCGTTGCAAGGCTGCGATACGGTGTTTCACTGCGCGGCGTTCTTTCGGGATAACTACAAGGGCGGCAGCCATTGGGAGGAACTGGAGAAGATCAATGTCGTCGGTACCCGAGCCCTGCTGCAACAGGCGTATGACGCCGGTGTGCGACGGTTTGTGCATACCTCGTCGATTGCCGTGCTCGACGGTGCCCCCGGTACGCCGATCGACGAGACGTGCCTACGGGCCGAAGCCGATGCGGACGACTACTACCGCAGCAAGATCCTGGCTGAGCGGGAGGTGTTGAGGTTTCTTGAAAGCCATCCGCAGATGTACGCCTGCATGGTTTTGCCCGGTTGGATGTGGGGGCCGGGTGACCGTGGGCCGACGTCTTCGGGGCAGTTGGTCCGGGACGTGATCAACGGCAAGTTGCCGGGGCTGATTCCTGGCACCTTTTCGCTGGTCGATGCCCGCGATGTGGCCTGGGCGCACATTGCTGCTGCCCAAAGCGGGCGACGGGGCGAGCGTTATCTCGCGGCCGGTCGCAACTTGACCATGCGCCAGCTGATTCCGGCGCTGGGGCGTATTGCCGGGGTCAAGGTGCCCTCCCGCCAACTGCCGCTGCCCGCGCTGTACCTGTTGGCAGCGATGCAAGAGGCCTACGCCTACCTGACCGGCAAGCCCATCTTGCTGAGCATGGCGACGTTGCGGCTGTTGATACGCGAGGAGCACCGTACCCGCTTTGATCCTCGCAAAAGTGAAGAGGAACTGGGGCTGAGCTTTCGTGTGCTGGAGCAGACCCTCACGGACACGGTGGCGTGGTCCCGGGCCTACGGCGGGTTGTAATAAAAAGCCCCAGGTTGACGGACCTGGGGCTTTGTTGTGGCGGCAGGTTTAACGCGTTTGCAGTGCTTCTAAGCGTGCCGGCAAGTCCTCCTGGGGGAAGCGTTGGTACAGCGCCAGCAGTTTCTCGTCCGCCGCCTTGGTTTCCCCCGCTCGACGCAGGTTCACAATCTCCTGCAGGCCTTCTTCCAACGTAGGCAGTGTCCGTTTGCTGAGTTTTGCCGCTGGCTGATCCGCCAATGCGCTTTCGGCTTGAGCAGGCGCGCTTTCAACCCTAGGCGCTACGGCCATGCGGGCCATTGGCGCGGGTGCGGAAAACGCTTGCGGCGCCGGGTGAGCCGCTTCTTCGTGGCGCGGCGCGGAGAATGTCGCGGTGGAGATTTCGGGCTGCGGCACGGGGGAGCGCATGACCACGCCGATCATCAGTGCCAACCCGGCGACGGTGGCAAATGCCATTTGCCAGCGCGGGCGTTGGCAGGCTTGCAGCCAGCGTTGCCACAGGCTGGGTTGCGGCTGCGGGGCTTCGCGGCGGGCGGCGTTGAGGATGAAGGCGTCGAGGGACGCGGGCGGTTCGCCCGTGCTGTGTTGACGGTAGTGCTGGAGCAGCGCGTCGTCCGGGGTGTGTCGGGAGTCAGTCATACAGGTACCTCCTCGGCCAGCAGGCGCCGCAATTTTTGCAGGGCGTAGCGCAAGCGGCTTTTTACGGTTTCCAGCGGGGCGCCGGTGAGGGTGGCGATTTGCGGTACTTCGAGCTCGCCGTGCAGGCGCAGCAGAAACACTTCGCGCTGGTCTTCGGGCAACGCTTGCAGGGCCGCGTCGAGGCGCGCCTGGTCGCGGCTGAGGGTCAGTTGTTGCTCGGGGCCGTCGCTGTCATCGGCCTGGGCGTGGAGCTGTTCATCGTAGCTGTCGTGCAGGGGGTTGTGGATGCCGTGCTTGCGCCAGTGGTCGATCAGGCGGTTGCGGGCGATCTGGAACAACCAGGTGCGAAAACTCGCCCGGCCTTGTGGCTGGGTGGTGCTGCGGATCAGGCTGAGCCAGGTGTCCTGGTAGATTTCTTCGGCCAGTTCGGCTTTGTTGCACAGGGACACGAGAAAGCGGTACAGGCCCTGGCGGTGGCGCGTGTACAAGGCTTCGAAGGCGGCAGCGTCACCGGTTCGGTAGCGGGCCAGCAGCGATTCGTCGCTGGGTGAGTCGTCTGGAACGGCCATGTAATGGGCGAACTCCTTTTTGTCAGCCGAAGCAGGATTACTGTAGGAGCGAGCTTGCTCGCGAAGAACGTCAACGATAACGGGTGCTTCCTGGATAAACGCGGTGCCTGTGAGTTTTTCGCGAGCAAGCTCGCTCCTACAAAAAGCTTTAGCAGCAAGCCCCCTCCCACATTTGATCTCGGTTGTGAGCGAGGTCAGGGCTTGAGGCTTTGGGCCAGCTCCACCAGTTGCACGAATTCGTTGCGCAGCCCGAACGGGTCATCGCCGCGGGCCGAGCGCGCCAGTTTGGCGGTGTCTTGCACACTCATGATGCCAGTGTAGCGGCCATCGCCCTTGAGCTGTTGAGCGAAGGCGGCCACGGCAGACGCGAAGCGCAGATCATCGCTGGCCGGGGTGGTTTGGTTGGCGATGGGGCGTTCGATCAACTGACTGTTACCGCCCGCAGCGAGTTTGTAGCGCACCCGAAGCATCGCAAGCTCTGCGGATTGGCCTGCGTCCGCAGGCGCAGCGGCATAGCGCAAAGGCTCCAACCAGCCCTTCTCGCCCTTGGGCACGATTTCATACAACGCCGTCACTGTGTGCCCTGCGCCAATCTCACCGGCATCGACCTTGTCGTTGTTGAAATCCTCACGCTTCAGGGCGCGGTTTTCATAGCCCAGCAGGCGGTATTCGCTGACCTGGGCCGGGTTGAATTCCACCTGCAATTTCACATCCCGCGCCACCACGGCCAGGGTGGAACTGAGTTGCTCCACCAGCACCTTGCGCGCTTCGCGCAGGTTGTCGATGTAGGCGTAGTTGCCGTCGCCCGCGTCGGCCAGTTGTTCCATCAGGTGTTCGTTGTAGTTGTCCACACCAAAGCCGAGGGTGGTCAGCGATACGCCGCTTTTGCGCTGGGCCACCGCCATCTGCTTGAGGCTGTCAAAATCGCTGATGCCCACGTTGAAGTCGCCGTCGGTGGCCAGCAGGATGCGGTTGATGCCTTGGTCGATAAAGCCTTCGCGGGCCATCTGATAGGCTAGTTCGATGCCGGACGCGCCGGCGGTGGAGCCGCCGGCGGTGAGTTGGTCGATGGCGTTGCGGATCTTGGCTTTTTCACTGCCCGAGGTGGGTTTGAGCACCACGCGGGACTCACCGGCGTAGACCACCAGTGACACGCGGTCCTGATCACGCAGTTGATCCACCAGTAACTTCAGCGTGCTTTTGACCAGCGGCAAGCCTTCGCGGCGGTCCATGGAGCCGGACACGTCCACCAGGAACACCAGGTTGGCGGGGGCCAGTGCGGCCACGGATTTATCGGAGGCCTTGATGCCAATGCGCAGCAGTTTTGTGCGCGGGTTCCACGGTGTGGCGGCCACTTCGGTGGTGACGCCAAAGGGTGAGCCGTCGGTGGGCAGTGCGTAGTCATAGGGAAAGTAATTGACCATTTCCTCCAACCGAACCGCGCCTTCGGGCGGCAGGCGGCCTTGGTTGAGGAAGCGCCGTACGTTGGCGTAGCTGCCGGTGTCGACATCCACGCTGAAGGTGGAGACGGGGGTTTCGGTAACGCGGTGCACAGGGTTGTCGGGCAGGTTGGCGTATTGCTCTCGGGGTTCGCTGCGGTCATTCATCATCGCCATTTCACGCACCGCCATCGGTGCCGGCATGGCCATGCGTTTGACCACTGCATTCTGGATCGGCGCGCTGTGCAGCTCGGCGAGAGGCGCCGGTTCAACCGGTTTGGAGACTTCGGGGGACGATGACAGCCCACACCCAGCCAGCGCCACCAGCAGGGTAACGGTGAAGCCTTGGGCAGCGGGACGCAGGTAAAGCAGAGGGCGGGACATGGGGCTGAACCTCGTGAATGAATGAGCCGTTCACAAGGTCAGACGCGAGGTAGGTTGGGTTCGGGTTAAACCCTCGAAATTCACCTCGATCAATGTGGGAGCTGGCTTGCCTGCGATAGCGGTGTGTCAGGCAGCCTTTCCAGCACTGGCCCACCGCTATCGCAGGCAAGCCAGCTCCCACAGTTGTATGGCGGTGTTCTCTTAGTCCGTGCCGTATTTCGGGTTACGCGGGCCGTACAAAATCCCGGTGCGCTGCCCCGCCGACAGCAACCGTGCGCTGGTGATACCGGCAATCGGATGCGCCGCATCGGTAGAGCTGTTGATCACCTGCTTGACCGCAGCCGTGATCAACATGCCCACCAGGCCGCCACCGTTGTTGTTGCCTTCTTCGCTCGACGCCCGCGCCGAACCGGTCCACAGGGTGGTGCCGGTGCGCAGGTCCACCAGTTTGGCCGAGGCCGTCACCGAGGTGTCGCTGGAGATCAGCATGTACTGGGTGCCGTACTCGCTGATGGTGATGTAAAGCGCCGCGTCCGCGCCAAAGATGTCATGCAGCTTGGCCGGTTGTACGGCCTGGATATCGTTGGCGGTGGTCAGGCCGTTCTGGCGGAAGGTTTCGTCCACCAGGGCAATCGGCAACACGTAGTAGCCGGCTTCGGCCAGCGGGTAGGTGACTTGCGACACCAGGCTGTAGGACGCCTGCACTTCCGGCGATTCGTTGATCGGCGGCAATACCAGGATCGACTTGGGCCGCGCCTGTTTGTACGCCGAATAATCAACCGTCTTGTGTGCGGCGCAACCGCCGAGCAACGCCAGGGCCAGCAAGGCGCCGGTGATTTTTAACAGGCTCATTTAGTGGCGACTCCGGTCTTGGCGTTTTTCAACAGAAAGTCCATGTACGCAGCAGACTCAGGGAACAGGGCCTTCTCGGTGCGAAACTCCTGCACCATCTGGTCATCCTTGCCCATGTTCATGTACAGCATGCCCAGGTGCGCGTGGTAGCCCGGCGGCGCCTTGCGGCCACTGGCGTTGATCTTCTGCAGATCGCGTTCCAGTGCTTCCACCTGCGCTTCCTTGGGCTCGCCCTTGAAGTACTCGTAAACCTGCGGCTGGTAGCTCTCCCATTGATACAGGGGCTGGGGCGCCGTCTGGCACCCGGCTACCGTTGCGATTGCTGCCAGCGTCAGCGCCAACTTCACTGCCTTGCTCATCCGTGTACTGCTCCTTGTGGTGTGGCTGATCAGTTACGCGGGTTCCAGGCGCCGGCGTTGATGCCGTCGACCAGGCGGTTGATCGCTTCGCGCATGGCCAGGTCGAGCACCTTGCCATTGAGGGTGGAGTCATAGCTGGCGGTGCCGCCGAAGCCGATCACTTCACGGTTGGACAGCGCGTACTCACCGGCGCCCTGGGTGGAATACACCACTTCGGAGGTATTGATGTTGACGATATTCAACGCAACTTTGGCGTAGGCCACTTGGGTCTTGCCACGGCCGAGGATGCCGAACAGCTGGCGGTCGCCGGTCTCTTTGCGGCCGAACTCGGTCACATCGCCAGTCACCACATAGTCAGCGCCCTTGAGCTTCTGCACGGTGCCTTTGATTTTGGCTTCCTGGGAGATCTCGCCCATGTTGTCGCGGTCCAGCACGCTGAAGCGGTTGGTCTGCTGCAAGTGGGTGATAAGGATGGTCTTGGCCTGGCCGCCGAGACGGTCAACGCCATCGGAGAAGATGCCGCGCATGTAGCTGGAGCGGTTATCGAACTTACCCACGGCAATCGGCACACGCACGCCGGAATAGGCCACGTGGGCGCTGGCGACTTGCTCCACCGGCATCGCGCGGTTGCTCTCGGTGGCGCAACCGGCCACGGTCAACAGCGCCGCGGCGGTGAGGCCCGACAGCAGGATTTTGGACAGTGTCTTCACAGGGTGCTCCTTGGGTGAGGAAATCAGCGTTGCTGGGTTTTCCAAGGAGAAAGGCAGCTTGAAAACGCGCTGGCCTGGATTCTTCCCTGAAAGACGGTGATGCAACGGCTGCGGCATTTTACGGGGTTGAGAGCGGTTCTCAAGTTGTTTCGGCCATAGGTGGGGGGGCTTAGCCTACTGCCGACCGCAATACTCAAAGCAACAAAGATCAAATGTGGGAGCTGGCTTGCCTGCGAAAACGGTAGTGCAGCAACAGATGCAGCGACTGACACAACGCCTTCGCGGGCAAGCCCAATGCCGATCAATTAAACGAACGCAATGCCCAAAGCAACGAAGATCCAATGTGGGAGCTGGCTTGCCTGCGAAAGCGATAGTGCAGCAACAGATGCAGCGACTGACACACCGCCTTCGCGGGCAAGCCCGCTCCCACAGGGGAACTGCGCTTAACCCTGACTGGCATTAGCCCAAGCCCGCCCATCAACAGCCGCCAGCCTTCGCACAGCCCTACTTGAGCTCCTTCACCAGATACTGCGCAGAAATCTGCGTAATCCCGGTCAACGCCCGGCGCAAAGCTTCAGGGTCCGTGCGGTAGGTTAACGGTGTATAGCCATAAACGTTCTGACCATTGAACGGCGTGACCGCTTCAAAGGTGCGCCAGACCATCTCATCGCCGCGATCCATCTGAGCTAACACGTTAAGGGTCGGATAAATCACGCTGCTGAAACCCTGGGTCAGGCGAAAGCCCCACTCGGACACGGTCAGCTGAATCTGCGCATCAGCGGGCTCATCGTCGCCGACCACCTTGAGCGTCGAAGTCTTGCCCAACTCATCGACAAAGCCCTGCTTGAGCAACACGCCTACATCGAGTTTTTCCGCCTCCATCACCGTCAGAATAGCCACCGGCGTCGGCATCTCGGCCAACTGCCCGAGCTTCATGCCGCCGGCAAACCCGGCGCCACTCAACGCCGCAGTACCCAGCTTGGACGCTCCGCTGGCCATGCCAACACCCGCACCAACCCCGGCCCCCAGGGCCGCGCCCCAGGCCTGTTCGCGGCCGAAGTACACCATGTTCTTTTCCCACTTCACGGGCAGGACTTTGACGGTCTTGATCTGCGCGCGGTTTTCGGGGGTGAGAGGGTGGCTGACGCAGCCGCCGAGGATGAGGGTGGTGAAGAGAATGAGGAGGAGGTTTTTCACATTGGTCCTTTAATGTTTGGGGTGAGGCTTCGGATTTGCGTATTCGTAGTGCGTTTGTTCGTGGGCAGTATGTCGGCAATGGATAGCAAGATGTTAGCCGCTGCGGGCACGCTCCGAAGCAGCGGCATTTTGATGCCTTGCGCGGGCTTGGCGGTGCGGCTTATAGTCCGGCCGTCGCTCAAAAAGCGACCGGGTTTGGCGACCCGAAGAACGAGCCCTCAATAATCCAGAGAGCTTAATGATGAATCGATACATTCCCCTAACCGGCCACGACTGCACCGTCCCAGCCCTGATCATCGACACCCAGGCACCTCTCGACGTCCTTCACGACGCCGCCGTGCACCGCATTCGGGCCGTCACCCAACTGCTGGAAAACCTGGCCTTCCGCGAACAACTCAGCAGCGATGCCGTCGTGCTTTCAGACTTCGCCCATTTGCTGGCCATTCCGCTGCGCGATGGGTGTGACTTGCTGGATGTCATCAGTCGCAGGCTGAATGCCGATCCGTCCTGAGTGAAAATCGGGCGGCCTTAGTGTCGCCCCCTTTATGCGTGAGCAATTCAACTTAATAAACCAGTCCACTTTTTTCGTCATTTCACGCAGCAAACCTGATCATCCGAAAGATAATAAAGTCCCTCCAGCTTTCCGCAAATGGAAGGAAGACCGAAAACCGATTCTGAGGCATAAGAAATAGGCAGCTCGGTTCTAATCGAACAGGCAAACTCCGAACTTTCCCACGTTGGAGTGACTATACCGCTCCAAAAACTTACTGCGTCTCCCTTATCAGACAATATAACAGGCTTTACGTATTCAATTGCGGCATTGGAGTCCCAATATAAATAACCGCGATACACAGCGCCACTTTCACCAAGAAAATCAGTTAGAACGATAATCTGAAAATCTGAGCACGTTTCCTGTTCGGCGAGGGGGCGTACAGTTGACTCATCCTCCACTGTTTCGTCCATCGGAAAAAACCAAACGCTATAGCTATCAAGATCATCAATCGTTAGCTCATATACTTGTTTGTCCGACACAAATCGCCCCCTATGTAATTAAATACAACAAAAGGGGACAGAATTACTTAATAGGCTCTCAATTCTAATTTAAATAAATCTGTCCCTTTTCTACCCATTTCTCCGAATTTTTATCCTGCTGGAACCGCATCGATATCAAACTCACCTTGCTCGTCAATTTCGGCGTCTGCTCTCAACACCTCAAAATCGCAGCCCCCTAAATTCAAATGGACATTTATTTCATACGCTCCACTTGAGGAGGGTCTTATAAATTCGACCTGAAGAGAATAATCTCCTTCAGGCAGTTCTAGAGGAACCGTACTCGAAATACTACCAAGCTCAACATTTCTATCTTTCACCGTGAAGGGAACTTTAAGAGCCCGAACCACGTCTGCGCTAATAGCGGGCACTTGCTCGTTAATGAAAACGCTAATTATATGATCCCCTTCGTCGATCAAAGCTCTAAAAGAGGCACTTCCTAACCTCCACGCAAATCCTTGCGCATAACTACGATCACTCCAATCATTATACGGCTGATCAAGCGAGCTTAAAAACACGCAAAATTGCGAATAAGACAAATATATACTTTCTCTAAACCCAGCCATTAGCCCACCACCTTAATTCAACAAAAGGGGACAGATTTACTCAATAGCCTTTGTACTACCACCACGAATTAAGTAAATTCGCCGCCCTCACAACTACCTGACTAACTAGGCAACGGTTTCTTGATCGCCATTAACAGAATCAAACAGTACGCCGACAACACCAGCCGCCATAAATCGCCGTTTCACTTCTTCACTTACTATGACCGCACCCAAATATTTTTTAAGTCTAAATATATGACTTGATCCGACCCTGCCCGGGTCAACCACTAAATTGTAGAAAGCACGATAGTTGCCGGCCATATCTGGCCTAACAGGATCATCTACCTCAAACTTTTTATAGCGAGAGCGCTTTTCATCCACGCAATCAATTTGCGTTTCAATAATCATCAAAAAATAGCTCTGGCAAACCACTTTATTGTTTATCTTCACCGGCTCAAAAACGACATGCTGATAAAGTTCGTCTGTCTCTGGCAAACCGGCGAGCGAATTTTTTGCCCTCTCGCTTAAAACAGGAATACTGGCGTATCCAGCGAGGGAATAATCAACTTCTTTACCGTCGAACCTTACATCGAGGGTATATGTGCCTGGCTCCATAAAATTAACTGGAGGATCACTGAAATGCCAGTTATCTACATGATGTACATCTCCGAGCACCCACCTATCGCAGACAGTTACATCTTGTCGCATTAAGTAATATCTCATTTCAGTCCCTCGTAAGCCATTTATTAACTTCACTACCCACGATTACTGCTTCTGACTTAATCCCTTCCAATATTTTTGTCACGAATCAACGAAAAAAGGGGACTGTCTAGTCCTGAAATAGGTTTACACCTGCTTCAGGACTAGACAGCCTTTAAACTCTAGTCTAGATAAATCTGCCCTCTTTTCTTGTCCCTTTTCTTCAGTCCCCTTTTCTTCAACTTATTCATCATCCCATAACTGCCCCGGCGGCGCATAGTTACCATCTTCCAAGATGCTGCACCATCCAAAAAGCCTATAAAACATTTCAAGATCCAATATTTGGTAGATATCAATATCAACTTTTTTTAACGACACCCGACCGTGTGCATAGTGAGAGTATTGCCCACCTACCCCACCTATCGCTCTTTTTTCAAGTTCTGCACGATCCCACTCCAGAACGGTTCCTGCAGCTTCTGGCAAAGGGTCCAAAAATTCAATTTCAAACTCCGTTGCAATTTTGCAAATGCAAGGAATCAGCCTTTGCTCGAGCAGGCTGTGGGTTAACAAATTCTCGGGAAACTTAATGCTTAATTTCATTTCAGAGCATCCTTTGGAACAACAACATAACCTGAAAAATTCTTTTCAAAAGTAGTCGCGGGGCTAAAGTACTGCTTACCATGAGGATCACTGCAAAAGGGGACAGATTTATTTAATGCGCCTTTAAACTCTAATATTAAATAAATCTGTCCCCTTTTCTCGTGAGATTAAAAGGTGGTACCTACCCATCCATCTTTACTGGATACCCACGCAGACCGTGACGGCGCGCAACCCACAATCAGAAATACAACTACCATTATTACGCTAATTTTTTTCACGTTTTCTCTCCGTGAAAATGTGAAAAATGGGACATATTTATTTAATACGTTTTTCAACTCTAATTCTAAATAAGCCTTTCCCTTTTCTCACTTTTTTATTCATCTCCGCTCTGGCACCGACTCAACTTTTTCCATTTATATGATTTCGCCACGGCACGAGCAGTCCCTCCAACAAGACTCGATCAACAACACCATCATCAATGGCGCCGACAAAAGTTGTATCCAACTGAAACTCAAAGGAAATATCTTCCTTTTCCGATAACTTTTTTACGGCACAGACTATTTCTTCCACTTCATCTAGATTTTTTGAATCCATATCAACAGACAGTATATTCGGTTGCAGTGCTGAATAAATATCCAACATTCCACCCACCACTTCCGCGCCCCCTTCGTCTATCGCGTCAATAAAGGTTGGCGGGGCAATGCTCCATATTCTTGACGCAGCGAGCTCATTCACGAGCTGCTGCACATTAGATCTAATAGACTGATCTAAGTCTTGAGCCACGTAGAAAATCAACTTTTGCTTCTCATGTTCTAGCGGTACGGAATGCATTATTCAGCTCCTTTTTTTGGAGGGTATGCCGGGAGAGCCGACCCTGGACCGCCTGGATTATATCTAAACCCTCCTGGCATATGCGCATCCAAATGCCGTGTATCAGGCAGTGGCACAGTAAGTGGCGAACCCTGAACATAACAAAAGGGGACAGATTTATTTAATATGCTTTTCAACTCTAATTTAAATAAATCTGTCCCCTTTCTCATAACCTCTTTCTGAGGAGACATATTCAAAACCCTCACTTTCAAACTCCACGTGAGGAGTACCATCTTCGGGGGAGCTCTCTCTAACCAACAGCATAGACTTAGGCGCTCCCAACTTAGCGCCTATCAAACTCACGGTTTTCTGCAGCTCACCGAAATTGGAAACCATACTAATTCGTTCTTCTCAACAAAAGGGGACTGATTTATTTAATGCACCTTTAAACTCTAATTTAAATAAATCCGCCCCCTTTTCTCTCTTTTCTTTACCCTTAAAACAGCAGTTAAACGACATAACATCCTTTTACGTTAGAAGTTTCGTATCTCCATGACTTTATTAGCCGATCCGCAGCGACAAAAACCGAATATCGGCAATCCCTAATCCAAGTTATGTAATACCGCCTGCCTCCGTTTTCATCAACAACCTTATCAAAGGTCTTATTTTTATTTACAGGCGACCAATATGAGTCGCCACATCCTCGAGTGCAGTCTTTGTAAAGGTGGGAATCGAAATGAGTACCTACCCATAGATTCATTCCATTTTCCCAATTGGAATGGGAAGGTGCGCAGCCAGCCAAGGCCGACAATAATACTACTAAAAGCCATTTATTAATTTTCACGCTTTTTCTCCGGCTCAATTGCTGGGCGGTACTTATCGTACAGTGCTCCATAATTTACAAGCAGAGCAGGCGGCACGAACAAAAGGGGACAGATTTATTTAATAGGGCTTTACCGCCATCTCGAATTAAAATAAATCTGTCCCCTTTTACTGTCCCCTTTTACTCTTTTATTACATTTTTATTATTTCTATGCACTCAAGACGAACGAACTCACATCACCAAAATTCAAAAACTCTTGAAAACAAGAAGTAACGACACCTATATCTCTAGTTATGAAACTCGCCGGGTAATAGTCGCCCAAAATCTCAACTGAACTTGTCCCCATCGACGTATTATTAAGAGTACGCACGACGTGCTCACCATCTTCAAGGTATTGATTTAGCATCAAAAGATAATTTCCAGAATCAGCGTAAAGATTGATTTCATACGGTCCATATTCAGGCGTCGGTGAAATAGACAACGAAGCGACACCGTCAAATTTTCTATACTTGCTTATAATGGACTTCACATCTTCCAGGGACGGTTGGCGAACAAGAGGGATTTGCAATCTACCGTGTTCAGGATTAAGTGTATACCCTCCAATTATCATCTATTTTTCTCCTTAATGGACTTCATGCCTGACTCCCAGTAATAGTTTTTCGGAAGTCCCGTTTTATCATCTATAGCTTTCACGGTGAGCGATTTCAACTCAGCTTTTTCTGCGGCAGCAGCAATGTCACCTTTGCAGAAACCGCATACATCTTTTCCTGCGACCGTCATGGACATGTCCGCCCCCGCAGTTTTACCAGAGCTATATGCTTGCTGAATCACACCTATTTCTGCGTGGGCATCTTTCATATTTCCGTTTGGATAAAGCTTGCCAGGATTCGTAGCAGCTTTATCTGCAATCCTATCCGTGATCAACGAAGGTATTTTCGGGTCTGCCTCGTTGAGCGGACGAGAGGTCTGATTGACGTCTTGGAAGGTTTGTCCACCTACCTTTCCCTCTGCAGCTACTTTCGGAGCCGCGCCCTTAGCCGCCCCTTCTATAACATTCCTCTCGGCCAGTGCAGCGGTTTCGGAATCCGTAAACATGCTTGTTGCGTTTGCATTCTTAGACGCAGCGCCTTTGGCTGCTCCTAACTCTGCTCCTTCAACGACTCGCCCAGCAACCTTACCTGCCCCTCCTAACCCACCGCCGAACATCATGCCAACCATTTCGGCATGATCACCCTTCATAGTTTGCTGCACCGCGAGGCGCGTGTCGTCCTGATTCTTATCTTGGAAGCCCCGAACGATAGACTGTTCTGCTTTGTTGAGCCCGCCGCTCTGATCATATTTATCCAGCGCTGCATTACCCGCCTCCACGTCTAGGCGCTGCGCATTACAACTCGTAGGATCATCACACTTCAGCAGCGTAATGCCAGTTTTCTTATCGCTGATTCCTGCGTACTTAGTAGCCACATCGCTACGGCAGGATGAAGGGCTGGCTGCCCCACGGCACCCTTTCAAATCCTTAACTAAATCATCAACTTCATGGTGATTTAGGTAGTTATAGGCCGTGGCATTTTTCGCGATTTCAGCACCTTTCTGCACGTCACCGTCAGTCGCACCAGCGGCCGCAATTCCGACCAATTGCGAAGCGGCTAGCAACAACGCTGGATCGCCATCTACCACTTTCGCCAGTGAGGTTACCAGTGCTTCGTTAGCTCCAGCAGCGAGAGCGCCCGTAGCAAAACTGCCGCCGCCAGCTTCACTCAAAAGCCCGCCAACCAAAGCATGCAGAGCGATTTTTTGAGGCCCTGATTCTGACCATTTTTGGCCTTTCGAGTAATCGCCTACAGCGTTAAAGGCGACCGCTTGCAACGTGCTCTGCAACTGCGACCGTAGGGAACTACCGAGATTGTCTCCAAAACTACCGCCTTGAATAGCAGTGTTTAAACTTGCTTGGGCAACTCCTTGCGCCCCCGAATAGACGGCAAACCTACCGATGTCAGACGCGGAACTGAGGTCAAACCCTTTTGTAATGTGATTGACGTTGTCGCCAGTTACACCAAACGCAGGATCAAGCACGCCAGCGGTAAAACCTGCAGCTAACGCCCCAGTTGCATACCCCTTCAAGGCTTTGCTTGACGTAATGTCTTGAAAAGTTGCACCGATGTTTCCGCCGTTATTGATGAAGCTGACGGTGCTTCCACTGGCAACTGAAGTTAACGCAGCAGTTGCCATAACGTTGCCCCAACCGGCTGCTGCGGTCCCAACCGCCGTACCAGCTGAGACCATAGCCGAACTGCCTGCCGCAGCCATTGCCGTACCAGACCCGGCACTGGCACCCGCAGCAGCGCCCGCGACGCTACTTGCGGCCCCAGCCGTCAAAACTGTCACTACGATGATGATCGCCAGCATGGCTCCTTGGCCTAAGCTGGAATGGCTGTACTTGAACGAATCATGCAGTTCCTGCACTTGCCGCCAATCCACATCCCCACGCTTCTCGGCTTCTTTCAACCAAGCCAACTGTGGGTCTGCTTTGACCATCACATCAATCGTCTGGCTAACCGTGTTCTGATCAATCTGTTTAATGTCGATCTTCAGCCCGTTAACCGCCTTGATCGCCAACTCACCCTGTGCCTTCAACTCACTTTGGCGCAACGTCTCGTCGGTATTCCCCTTGCCCTTCGCGCTGGTCCACGCCAGGTCACTCTTGCTCTTCTCGTGGCTCTCCTGGTGCAGGTCTTTGACCGCCTCGAAGGTCACCGCGCCGCCACTGGTGATGGCCAGGTCCTTACCGCTCTCAAGCTTGGCCCGCTGATACAACTGATCACCGCCACTGACCAGCGACAGATCACCACCAGTCTTGATCTCAGTCCCCACATTCGTGACGTGGGTCACCTCATCACGCTTGGTCTTCTTCGCGCCCCAGCCCCCCTTCTCCTTCATGTCGTAAAGGCTGTAGGTGCTGTTCTGCGCCGCCAGCAGGTTCAACTTATCCCCGCTATACAGATAAGCCTCATTCCCCGCACTGATCCTGCTCGCCACAATCGTGGTATCACGCCCCGCCTGGCTGACGAAATCCCCACCCGCAGTCAGCACGCTTGCCACTTGAGTAGTCTGGTCGTCCGAAGTCTTGATGCGTTTTTTGCCGTCCTTTTCCTTGCCCTCGACGTTGTGCATGTCGCTGACCGAGGCGACGTTGAGGTCGCGGCCGGCGGCGATGTTGAGGTCTTTGCCGGCGGTGGCGGTGCTGCCAATGATGTTGACGTCTTGCCCGGCCTGCATGTTGAGGTTGCCGCCCGCCGTGACGCTGGCGGCGAGGTTTTTGACGTCAGTGGTGATGCTCGATTTTTCGCCGCCGTCGCGGGTCTCGTGTTTGACGCGGGTGTCGCTGGCGGCTATGAGGTTGAGGTCGCGGCCGGCGGTGAGGTTGGCGTCGTTGCCCGCTACGAGTGCGCCTCGGTTGGTGAGGTCGCGCCCGGCGTCGATGGCGAGGTTTTCGCGGGCGACGATGGTGCCGGCGCTGGTGTCGGTGAGGGTGCGCATGCCGGCGCCGTCACGTACCTGGATGGCGGTGGTTTCGTTGGTGATGTCGCCTTTGAGCGCCGTGAGGCTGACTTGCTTGCCGCGGATTTCGCCGGCCATGGCGTTGCGGATGCTGTCCTGGGCCAGCAGGTTGAGGTTGTTGCCGGCTTCGACCAGACCGCCGGTGTAGATGCTGCCGCTGCTGATGGCGGAGAGGTTGTTGCTGGCGCGCAGGGTGCCGACGTTGATCAGGTCGCCGCCGGTGACCAGGTTGAGGTCGCGGCCCTGGATCAGGCTGTTGCCGCGCACGTTGCGCGAGTCGGCCTGGGCCAGGTACAGCACCGGTACGAGCACGGTCTGGCCGTCGATGACGCGGTTTTCCATCCACACGATGTCGTGGGTCAGGGCGCCGACTTGCTGGTCGGTGAGGGCCACGCCCAGGCTCAGGCGCAGGGCGTCTTTGCTGGCGAGGCCGTTGTCCATCAGGTAGCGGAACTGCTCGGCGTCGCTGTACAGGCCGCCGGCGAGGAAGCGCTGGCCGGTTTGCGCGAGGACGGCGTCGCGGATCAAGCGGGTTTCGTACTGGCCGTCACCGAGGCGGCGCCAGGCGTTGTCGGCGTTGAAGCCGAGCTTGCCGAGCAGGTAGTCGGAGCTGAGGAAGCCCGATACGGAAGTGAACTCGGGGTTGGTTTCGATCAGGTAGTGGCTGGCGGGGTCGGCGTTTTTGACGAACAGGCCGTACTCGCCCTTGGGAAGTTGGAAGGTGGGCGAGGTGGTGGGGTCGACCGGGGCAAACGCGGTGCCGGTGTAGTCCACGGGCACGAAGCCGCCACCAGGGGCCACGCCTACCACGGGCAATACGCTGCCGGGCGCCTGGGCGCTCGGGTCGTTGGCGTGTTTGCTCAGGTTGATGTTGATGCCGCCGACGGGGATGCCGGTCTGGTCGTCGCCGAGGGTGCCGGTCAACTGGGCCAGGGTGTTGTTGTGCAGCGTGCCGTTTTGCAGGGTGCGGGCGACGTTGAGGTTGACCGTGCCGCCCGCTTGCAGGGTGGCGTCGTAGCCGGGGCCGCTGTTGTTGGTCCAGGTGGTCACGTCACTTGCGTAGGCGAACGGCAGGCTGTTGGGTGAGCGGCTTTTGAGTTCTTCGAAGCGCGCCTTATCAAAATTCCCGGCCGCCGTGGCCGCATTGAACGCGGGCACGTCGACGTATTGCATGCGTTCAAACAAATCGTCGGAGACGTGACCTGGCGTGCCGATGACAAGCTTGCGCTGGCCCGTGCGCGTGGCGGCGCCCTGGTTGAGCAGGTCACCGGCAGTGATGCTCAGGTCGCCATTGGCGGCCATCAGGCTGTAGCGGTTCTGCACGTTGTCGCCTTGCAGCAGCATGTTTTTGCCCGCCACCAGGCGCGCCGCTACCGAGTCCTTGGTCGCCGCCTCGAGGTACGTTTCGTAGATGGTGATCTCGCCGCGTTCCCAGTTGTCGCTCTCGCCGCAGTGCTGGCCACAGATCCAACTCAAGCTGCCGGTGGTCAGCGTTTGCCCGAGTTCGAATTCATCTTTGGCGTTTTCGATAAAGCCCGCATTGATGGCGATCGAGCCTTCGCTTTCCACGGTGCCGGAGCGGTTGCTGAACAGCACGGCACGCCCGCCATCGCGGGCGGCGAAGCTCAGGTTGCCTTTGCTGTAGACATCGCCATAGCTGTTGCTGAAGCCATTGCTGCGCAAGGTCATGTCGCCGCCGCTGAACAGCAGCGTGTCGGCGGCATTGGTGATGCCGTTGACTGCGGTGAGGTTCACTGCACCCTGGGCACCGAGGGTGCCACGGTTGTTGATTTGCGCGGCGGCGATGTCCAGTTGCTGGCGGGCGGTGAGGAAGCCGAGGTTGTCCAGGGTGCCGCCCAGGGTCAGGCGCGCATGGGTGGCTGCCAGGCGGCCGCCGTTCTGGTTGAGGTTGTTGGCGACGAGGGTGAGTGTTTGCAGGGCCGAGACGCGGCCGCTGTTGGTGATATCGCCGGTGGTGATGCTGATGTCGCCGTCGCTGAGCAGTTCGCCGCCGTTGTCCAGGCTGGCCACGTTGAGGATCAAGCCCTTGGCGCTGGCCATGCGGTCGCCGGCCTTGAGGGCCAGCCCTTGGTCGCTCTTGTAGGTGAGCACGTCGTTAAGTTGCACGCGGCCCAGGCCGTCGACCTTGCCGAATGCCCAGTCGGCGCTGCCCATGCCCTGGATATTGCCCTGGCTGCCTGCGAGGCTGGCGGTGTTGAGGTGGAACAGGCCGGTGCCGGCGTGTTGCAGCATGCCGTTCTGGTTGTTGAGGCTGGCGGCGTCAAGGCTGAAGGCCTGGCTGCCGAATTCGAGGGTGCCGTTCTGGTTGTTCAACGCACCGCTGAGGTTGAGTTTGCTGCTGGCGCCGCCCAGGGCACGCAGTTGGCCGTTGGCGCTGTTGTCCAGGTTGCCGCCGGTGAGGGCGAGGCCCTGGTTGGCTTCGATCAGGCCGCCCTGGTTGGTGAGGGTGTCGCGTGAGGTCAGGTTGATCTGATTGCCGCTGACCTGGCCGCCCGCGCTGTTGTCGAGGGTGGCGCCGCTGACGGTCACTTGTTCTTTGCCGAACAGTTTGCCGCCACGGTTGGCCAGGGCTTCTACGGTCAGTTGCAGGTTACCGACCAGGCTGGCCATCAGGCCGCCGCTGGCGTTGTCGACGCTGTTGGCGGTGACGCTCAGGCTGTCGCCCTGCACGGTGCCGCCCTGGTTATCCAGGCGGGTGGTGTTCAGTTCGGTGAGGGCGCCGCCGCTGAGGATCAGGCCTTTGCGGTTGCTTACATCCTGGCCGCTGTAGCTCAGGCCTTCGGCGCCGGCCAGCAGTTGGCCGTTGTCGTTGTTCAGGTGCTGGGCGGCGATGTCCAGGCGCTTGCCGCGCAGGGTGCCGCCGTCGTTGTTGAGGGTGGTGAGCTGCTTGACCAGCACGCTGCGTTCGCCTGCGTCGATCTGGCCGCCGACGTTGGTGAGCAGGTCGCTGACCTTGAGCACCACATCACCGCCATCGCTGACCAGCGCGCCTTTGTTGCTGTTGGTGAAGGTCTGCGCGGTGACGTCGACGGTCTGGCCCAGCAGGATGCCGGCGCTGTTGTCGAAGCGCTCGCCTTGCAGTTGCAGCAGGCCCTCGCTCTGGATGCGGCCCTGGGCGTTGAGCAACTGGCCCGGGCCTTTGAGCAGCAGGCTTACGCCCTGGGCGCCACCGGCCAGCAGGCCGGCGTTGCGGTTGTCGAGGCCCGAGGCGCGCACGTCGAGGTGGTCACCCAACACGCGCCCGGCGCGGTTGTCGATATCGCCGCCGGCCACGTCGAGCAGCAGTTGCTTGCCGACGATGGTGCCGCCCTGGTTATCCAGGTTGGCGGCGTGCAGTTCGATATCGCCCTGCCCGGCCTGCAAGCGGCCCTGGGCGTTGTTGAGCTGTTGCGCGGCGGTGAGGGTGAGCTTGCCGGTGTCGGCGCTCAGTACGCCGCCTGCGTTGCTGCTGAGGGTGCCGGCCGTAACGTTCAGATCGGTGCTGGCCTGGGCGAAACCCTGGTTGTTGTTAAAGGTGTTGGACACGGCGAGGTTGAGCGCGCCGCCGTCGGCCTGGATCAGGCCCTTGAGGCTGTTGTCGAGGTTGCTGGCAGTGACGGTCGCGGTCTTGGCCACCAGCACGCCGTTCTGGTTGTTCAGGCTGCCGGCGTTGACGGTCAGGTCGTTGGCGATGACTTGCCCACCGCTGTTGTTCAGGTCGGCGCTGGTGAGCACCAGGCTGCCGCCGGCCATTTCGATACGGCCCTGGCGGTTGTCCAGGGAGGCGCTGTTGAGCGTGGCGGCCTGGCCTTCGCCGAAGCGGATCAGGCCGCCGAGGTTGACGATGGCCGGCGAGTTGATCGCCAGGGTTTGTTCGCCAAACAGACGTGCGCTGGCGCCCTGGTTGGTGAGTTTGGCGCTGCTGACCTCGACGGTCTTGGCCTGGATGATCGCGCCCTGGTTGGTCAGCGCTTGCGCGGCGGTAATCGCCAGTGCGCGGCTGGCCAACAGGTTGCCGCTGGTGGTGACGGTTTGCGCGTTTACCACCAGATCGCCGGTGGTGTTGCGGCTGTTATCGGCGGCGACGCCGGCTTCGATGATGCCGGGGTTGTTCACGCTGGCCGCGTTGATGTCGATGCGCTGGCCGGCGGCGATGCTTTTGCGGTTGACCAGGGCCTGGGCGCTGGTGACCTGCACGTTGCCGTTGGCGTAGACCTTGTCGGTGAGGTCGACGTTTTGCGCGGTGACCTTGACGTTACCGGTGGCCGCCGCCTGCGCCATGCTCAGGCGCCCGTTGGCGTCGAGCTGAATATCGCCGCCACTGGCGGCCAGGGTGCCGTCGAGCTTCACGCCCACACCTGCCTCGGTGCCCACCAGTTTGATCGCGCCGGCATACATGCCGCCCAGGGCCGACGAGTCGATCGCCAGCTCCGGCTTGGCGCTGCCGTCATCGGCGCGGGCGGTGGTTTTCAGGCTTTGCGCATCGACGTCGTTGCGCCCGGCGATCACGTTGAGTTCGCGGGCGTTGATTTGTGCGTTGATCTTGGCCGAGCGGGTGATGATGTCGAAACGTTCGACGTTGCTGGCGTTCAAGCCTTCGCCGTCGATGGTCACGGCGCCGCCATCCACTTCATAGCGCTGCAATTGGCCGCTGGCGTCGAGCACCGGTTTGCCGGTGGTGAGGGTGACGTTGGGGGTGTTGATAAAGCCGCAACCGCTGCACGTCACGCCGTACGGGTTGGCGACAATGACCTTGGCCGACTGCCCCGCCACTTCGGTGTAGCCGCGCAACTGGCTGGGGCTGCCGCCGTTGACTTCGTTGAGGATGACGTTCGCCGCGCCGCCCTTGAGGTTGGGGTTGCCGACAATGATCCCGCCCAGTTGGGTGTTGACCATGGCGGTGTTGCCGTTGTTGAGAATCACGCCGTTGGGGCCGACGTTGTAGTCCTTGAACTGGTTATGGGACAAGCCCGCGCCATTGGGGGTAGCGATGTTTACCACCGGCACGCCATTGCCCGCCGCGCCCACGGTGGTGCCCGGCGCACTGACCACAATGCCCTCGGCCTGGGCCAGCAGCGGCTGCCAGAACAGTGCGTTGGCAAGGATCAACGCCAGCCCGCGCTTGGGCAGGCCGAAGAACGCGTCCCGGCGCTTCAGGGCGGCAGAAGGTTGGCGGGCCAGGAAGGCGAATTGGCGAACATCCATTGTCAGGCTCTCATGCAGCGGGGCGTTGAATTACAGGAAAAAATCCATGCGGAAGTAGATCGGCGCTTCGCGCTCGGTAACCACACCGGGTCTTTCTAACGAATGAGCAAAGGTCACGCTGGTGCTGACGTGTTTGCCACGGGCGAACAGCTCCAGGGAGTTGCTGGACACCCGGCCATGAACGTTGTCGTTGTAGCGGTCGTTGCGGATCACGCCCTGGTCGTAGCCGACACTGGCGCCGTACTCGGCGAAGGCCGGGCGCATCCAGTCGAGGGTCACCGGGCGCGCCCAGCGCACTTCGTTGCGCCAGTAGCCGCCGCTGTCGCCGGTCAGCAACTGGTCCTTGAAACCGCGCACCGACGCCGAGCCGCCGAGGCTCATGCGCTGGGGCGAAAACAGAATGTCTTCGCTGCGTTGGCCGGTGGCCAAACTGCTGAAGCTGAACGACTCGCCCCACAGGCTGAACGGTTGCAGGTAGCTGACGGTGGCGGTGTATTTGCGGTAGCGCGAATTGGGCTGACGCCGACCGAGCGGGTCACGCTCGTCTTGAGACTGGGCGTCGAGCAGGCCGATGCCGCTTTGCATGCCCAGGTCCAGGTTGACGAAGGCACTGCCGATGCGCCGACCGTGGTTGACGCCCAGTTGCAGTTCGCTGAGGCGGTTGCTGCTGGCCTCGGTGCGTGTGTCGAGGATGTAGTTGTTGGTACGCAGGCGCGCCAGGCCGACGTTGACCGAGGTCTTGCTCACGTCGTCGCGATGGATCACCCGCTCGGCGCGCAGTTGGTGGTTCTGGTTGTCGCCGTCCTGCTTGAATTTGAAGCCGTCGGTCACGCCGTAGGTGCGGTAGTCGCTCTCGCTGTAGGTGTAGCTGAAGTTCCACCAGCCCCAGGGCAGGTTGTAGTAGAGCATGGTGTTTTTCGAGGTTTTCTGGTGGTCGCTGATGGCGTCGTGGCCGCCGCGCAGCATCAGTTGGTCACCCAGGCCCAGTGGGCTGTCCCACTCAAGGCCAGCGCCCCATTGCTGTTCGCCGGTGCTTTTCTGCCCATCGTTGTTGCGCGACAGGCTGGCGCGCCAGGGCTTTTGCGCGGTGTTCTTGACCACCACGTCGCTGCCGCCGATTTGCTTGCCGGGGGTGAGTTCCATCTGCGCCTGTTTGGACGGCAGGCGGTTGAGCTGGTCCACCAGTTGCTCGATTTCACGCAGGTTAAGTGCTTCGCCGACTTTGCCGGGAAAGGCCATGGCCAGTTCGCGGTCGGTCACCGTGCTGCCTTCGGCGCTGCGCAACGCTTCGAGTTTGCCTTCCACCACCAGCACTTGCAGATGGCCGGTGGAGAGGTCTTGCTGCGGCAGGTAGGCACGGCTGGTGACGCGGCCTTTGCCGAGGTAGTAGTCGGTGATGGTTTTGAGCAGGTCGTTCAGCTGGGACACGCCCAGGCACTGGCCGATGTAGGGCTTGAGCAGGCGCTCGCGGTCGGGCGCCGGCAGGCTGTCGGCGCCTTTGAGTTCGATGGTTTTGATCGGGAAGCAACGGGTGTCGGCCGGGGTTGCCGGGGCTTGGGGCTTGTCCGCTTTGCCGGGCAGGTCCTGCAGCTCCTGGAGGCGCCGCTGTTGCTCTTCAAGCAAGCGGTTCTGCCGGTCGCGGATCAAGTCTTGATCGCCAGGCGTGGGGGCGGCGGATGCACTGTTCAGGCCCATGCAGGTGAGCAGGAGGGTGCAGAGCAGTAACCGGGTCCGTGGCAATAACGAAGACATGTTCGATCCATCGAAAATCAAGGGCCGCGAAACTAACATCGAACTTCCAGCCCGCCTAGAAACGGGCGACGTGGGGCCGTTCGACTGATTAGTTTTCTAACCTGTTGATTATTAATGATAATTTTTCATCAAAAGAGTTTAAGTCGGGCACTTACGGTGATTATTCCGACAAGCGGCAACTGTTTTGATGGTGATTCGACGAATGACTTTCCGATTGCCATTACTTAGCCATCAGGTGTTCGTCGAGTTAGGTTAGTACCGGAGAAGGGGGAAAAGTTCGCGGGGGTTTTGTGAATTGGATCCCATTTATCGGAATTCCAACAAGAGGAGTGAACCACTGCAAGCCATGGGTGGAAATACTACCTGTAGGAGCGGGCTTGCTCGCGAAGGCGGTGTGTCAGTCACTGCAACTGTTACTGCACTATCGCTTTCGCAGGCAAGCCAGCTCCCACATTGGGTCTTCATTGCTTTGGGCATTGCGTTCGCTTAGGTCTAGCCAATGCCCTTGTCTTTGTCGGGTACCAGGGTCAGGCCGGGGCGTTCGACGTCGCGGGAGACGTGGGACTTCACTTCTTCGACGCCGCCCTCTTCATCGTTGTGAATCACCAGCACGCCGGGGCGGCGCAGTTGTTCGAGGTCGCCGTCGCCCAAGTTGAAACTTTCACTCAGGTGCTGGTCGCTCAGCGCATTGGCCTCGGCGCGGCGCTGGGCGAATTTGCGCCCGCGATGCTGCTGATAACGTGCCCAGCTGATCAGGATCACCGCATTGAACAGCGCGATCCACAGGTAAACCTGCAAGGTGTTGAGCGCAGCAAAGATAGGCGCCTCGATACGTGGGCCGCCGTGGGTTTCAAGCATGGCGCTGATGCCTCGCGCCAGCAGCCAGATCAACCCACCCCAGGCCAGCAGGGTCAGCAGCACATCGACGATCCACATCAGTGTGTTTTGGCGAGTTCTGACCAGTTTCATGATCACGCCTCCTCTTGTGCAGGTTTGATACCGCGGTCCGGGCTGACCCAGCGTGCGCGTTTCTGATGCTGGTTGAACAACACCTTGGGAAAGCTGACCAGGGTGGTGAGCAGGCTCACCAGCCAGAACACCATCGGGTACCACACGGTCCAGAACAGGGTTTTCCACAGGTCTTTTTCGTAGCGCCGGTCGATCAGGATGCTCACCGCAAACTGCAGCAGGCACACCATCGCCAGCACCAGGCCGGTGAACGCGGGCGGCACCAACGAGCTCACGGTGATCGCCGCCGGCAGCGTGACGAATTTACCCACGGCCCAGAAGATCACCGACAGCAGGAAGGTGAAGGCCCAACCGGTAGACAGGCAGTACTCGAACAGCAGCGGCCACAGGTAGCGGTGGCGCCATTGCCAGATGCCACGGATGTTCTTGAACAGCACTTCAGCGCCGCCCTGGGCCCAACGCAGGCGTTGTTTCCACAGGCCGCCGACGGTTTCGGGCATGAGGATCCAGCACAGCGCGCGCGGCTCGTAGAAGATCGCCCAGTGATCGAGTTGCAGCTTCCAACTGACATCGATGTCCTCGGTGATCATGTCGGTGCTCCAGTAGTCGATGCGGTCCAGGGCCTTCTTGCGAAACGCCACCACCACACCGGAGACCGTGAAGATCCGACCGAATACCCGCTGGGTACGCTTGATCAAACCGATGATCGAGGAGAACTCGCCCACCTGCACCCGGCCGATCAGGGTCGAGCGGGTACGAATGCGCGGGTTGCCGGTGACGGCCCCCAGGCGCGGGTTGTCGAGCATCGGCGCGACCATGTAGGCGGCCGCGTTTTTGTCGAGCAAGGCATCGCCGTCGATGCACACCAGGTATTCGCTGCGGGCGGCCACGGCGCCCATGCGCAGGGCCACGGCTTTGCCCTGGTTCTGCGCCAGGTGCAGCACGCGCAAGCGCGGGTGTTGCAACGCCAGGGCATCGAGAACTGCGGCGGTGTTGTCGCTGGAGCCGTCGTTGACCGCGATCACTTCGATGTTCGGGTACAACTGGCCGAGGGCCGCGCCAATGGTGTCAGCGACGTTATCGCCCTCGTTGTAGCAAGGGATGATGATCGAGATCAGCGGCTCGCCGGCCAGGGTCGGCGCCGGCGTGTCTTCTTTCCACGGCCAGTGGCGTTCCCAATGCAGCCAGAAGTAAAGGCCACCGGCTATCCATAGTGCCGACATGAACAACGGGTAGAAGAACACGAAGTCCATCAGGAACTGCCCGGTCACCAGGAAGATCAGGCCCAGGGGCAAGCCCAGTACCAGTGCCAACACGAATAGAGCCAGGATTCTGTCAACCATGATCAAGGGTTCCATTGGTTGGAGAGGGCCGGACGAATAGTTTTCAAGTCCGGGGAGTTTTCCAGGAAGTTGTCCGGGTAGTAGCCGAAACTGGTGACGCCCTGGCGTTTGAGTACACCCATCCACTCTGCCAATCGCTCAGCGCTGATATCCGGTGCGGCCTGGGTGCGCCAGTCTTTGGCTTGCAATTCGAAGATGGTTTTTTCCATGGCGCCGGGGCGCGCCTTGACCGTGGCGATGAGTTTTTCCAGCCAGGCGTTGGAGGTCTTCACTTCCTGGCCTTCCATCAACGGCATGGCCATCGGCGCGGTCCAGTCGTAGGCCTGGAGGAAGTCATCAAGGTTCTGCGCGAACCAGGTTTCGCTGCCAGGGTTGAGCATCGGCTCGGCGAAGATATTGCGCGCGGTGAGTACCTGCGGCCCACGGATAGCGCGGACCTTGGCGGTGAGCTCATGGGTGAAGTCGATCAGGTAGCGGCTTTTGAAACGGGTCCAGCGCTGCATCACGGCCGGGTCGGCACGCAGGGCGGCGATGGTGTCCGGCAGGCCTTGGGCCGCATAGGCCTTGAGCGCTGCGGGGCTGGCGTCTTCGAAGTCGTTGAACACCGCATCATCGTGATAAAGGATGCCGTCAATCGGCCCTACACGCGCCAGGTCTTGGTAGATCTCACCGATGACCTGCCGCACCTTGGGATCAAACGGCGACAGGCGTTTGTATTGATCCGGGTCGGGGCCGACCTGGCCGGTTTTCGGGTCCCAGCGGGTGACACGCGGCAGCTTGGGGTCCAGGGCAAAACTCAGCACCGGCATCCAAGCGTACACACTGGCATGGGCACGGGTATGCAATTGCCAGGCAACCCGGTTGAACAGGTCGGCCCGCATCGGCAGGTGGCGGTTGGGGAAGTACAGCGAATGCACCAGGCCGTCGCCCTTGGGGTCGGCAAAGGCTTGCAGGAAGACGGTGCCAGCACCCATGTCCACCACGCGCTGAACCAGCACGTCGAGGTTGCGTGCCTGCTGGGCCGGGTCGGGGTCGTACACGTTGTCCAGGTCTACGTGCAGCACGCGCATCGGCGCTTTGGTCTGCACGGCGACCATGCTGTTGGCAAAATGCTCGCCGTCCGGGTCTGAGGCCACCAGAAAGCGTGGGCTGTTCATCAGGTTGCCGAGGTCGTCGAGCCCGTCTTCCAGGGTCAGCGCCATCTCGTAGCCGTGCTCGCCGACCACCGCCAACGAGGTGCCATCGGCGGCCCCGTACGGCCACACCCATACACGGGGCGCCTTGCCGGTGACGGTTCGGATTTTGTTCGAAATCGCGGCGACGTCAGCCCGCATACGCGCCTGGAACTGCGCTTCGCTTTCGTAGCCGTTGGTTTTGGGGTCAAAGCTTCGCGTGGTGGCGGCCGGTTCCAGGTTGCCCTGGGGGTTGGCCAGGATGCCTTTGTGATTGGCGTCGGTGTGGGCGGCGATTTCCACCAGGCCAGACTGCGACACCTCGCGAATCTGCTGCCACGTCAGGAACTCTCCCCGTGGTCGTGGCGTACCGGCAAAATCCACCGGTTTGTTCAACGGCGTGTCGATCCAAGACCCCACCGGTGCCAGCAATGCAGGCCAGTGGTAGGCACGCAGAATCGGCATCACGCGGGTGTAGAAGCTGGAATAACCGTCATCGAAGCTGAGCATCACCGCCTTGGGCGGCAATGCCGGGCCGCCGCGCCGGGCTGCCAGGATCTGGTCGACGCTGACCGCCTGATAGCCGTTTTCACGCAGCCACGCCAGCTGCTCGATCAAACGCTCGGTGCGCACCGCCACCACGGCTTGATCGGGGTCGCGATCTTCTACGTCGTGATAGGCAATGCCCAAAAAGTGGTTCTTCGGCCACGGCGCTTCGTTGGGCGCTATCGGCCGTTCGGCGGGTGGAGTGTAGGGCGCGGGTTGTTGGGCGCAGGCGGCGGCCAGCATTACACCCAGGACCAACAAGCAACGGCTGAGGACGGTCATGGTCAGGCTCTTTTAGAAACGGTAAGTGAGGTCGACGAGCAGGCGCAGATCGCGTTCGCGATCACCGTCATAAGGTCGGCTGATCAGGCTGAGGTTGGCGCCCATTTCCAGTACGTCATTCCAGCGATAGCGTTGGCCGTAGCCAATCAGGCCAATACCGCCGGTGGAGTAGTCACGCTGGCTGTAGGTACCCGCGCCGATTTGGAACTGCTGACTCCACTGGGTTTCGTAGCGGTGATAGAGCACGTGATTGACGTTGATCATGGGCAACACCGTGAAGTCCGACTTCGGGTTGAAGTACACGGTGTCTTCCTTGCTGTTGCGGCTGGCGCCCACTTCCAGGCCCAGGTCCACTTGCACATGGGGCGAGCTGTAGAGGCCCTCGCGGCCGGTGAGCAATGCTTCGAAGCGGTCGTTGCCGTCGCTGAAATGGGACGGGCTGAGGGTCAGTTTCCACTCGCGGCTTTCGTTGGCGCGCCAGCGGATAAAACCGCTGCCGCCGTTGGCTGTGACACCGTCATTCAGGGCCCGCAACGGCGTGGTGCTGAGCAAATAGCCAAGGCTGCCGCCGTATTGCCAGTGGTCGTTGATGTCGCGGGCAATCGACACGCTGGCGCCTTGCTTGGAACCGTCGCCATAGGAATGGTTGGACACTTCGGCTTCGATGGTCATGTCACGGGTGCGACGCTCCACGCCCACGCGCTGCCAGCGATGTTGGCCAGTGCCCTCCTGGAAGTCGGCGGTGGCATAGCCGGCACCGGCGAACAGGCGCCAGTCTTCGTCGATGGGAGGCGTGTAGATCACGCTTTCAATGCCCCAGTCTCGGCTGCCGGAGACGGCACCAGCGTCGTTGTTATTGCCGCCACCGTAGCTCTTGCCGGTGTAGGCCTCGACACGCAACTCGGCCATGTCGTGCACATCGCGCAGGCGGCTCAGGCGCTGCACCTGACGGTTGTCCGGGTTACGGGCGAGCACGTCGTCGGTGAGCGCGTCCATCTGCCGCCATTCTTGCAAGTCCATGGCGGTATAGGCCTGGGAGACTTCCAGGCCGATATCGCGGGGAGCCTGGGTTTCAGTTTCCTTGAGCGTGCCTTCGGCGCGACGCGGCCAGTCGCGGGCGCGGTACATGTCGGCCTGGGCCAGGCGCAGGCCCACATTGCCCGGTGCCTTGGCCACCAGGGCTTCCAGGCTGGCTTCGCTGCCGGGCAGGTCACCGCCATAGGTACCGGCCTGGGCGGATAATTGTTGGGCGTCCATCCAGTTGTCATTGGGGTTACCAATGGGCAAGCCCTTGAGCTCAACGCGGGGGTTTTGCTCCTTGGCCAGGTTGTTGGCGACCTGGCGAGCCTCTTCGACCTTGTCGCTTTCCAACAAGGCGTAGAACAGCGCCGTGCTGTCATCGACCCGATAGCTGGCATCGGTGTCGGGGGCGGTGAGTACCTGGCGGTACAACGGCTCGGCCTTTTCCGGCTGGCGCTGTTCCAGGTAAGAGCCGGCAACCCAACGCAACGCGTAGGTAGGCAGTTGCACGCCTTCGCCAGTGAGGGTCTGGTAATCGCGGATCACCTCGGCATGCCGTGCTCGCGCTTTGAGCGCGCCCAGGCGGTCAATGCGCCAGCGGATGACGTCGTCCTTGGCTGTGGCGTCCGGCGCCCAGCGACTGATCAGTTTGTCGTAGTCCTGCAGGGCACGGTCTGCGATGACGTAGCGTTCCTTCTCGCTGCGTGTGGCGAACTCAGCCAAGCGCACACGCTCGGCGGCAAGGTCACCTTCGAGGCGGCGCTGGGTGACTGCGTCCACCAGCCCCGGGCGCTTGGCCGAGAGGCGCAGTGCCGGCTCCGGCAGCCGCGCCTTTTGCAGGGCAACGATGTATTCACGCGCCACTTCGGGTTTATCGCCCGCCCGGATAAAGGCTTGGTCGAATTCGAACAGCGCGTCGTAGTTCAGGCCGGCACGTGTCAGCGCATATCCCAGGGCCATGCGGCGATTGGGGTCATTGGGTTGCGCCGCCACCAGCGTGCGCAGGCGTTGTACCGCTTCGTTGGCTTTGCCGCCATCGGCCTGGGTGAGGGCCTGGCCCAGTTGCAGGTCGACGTTATTGGGTTCACGCAGCAGCGCCTGGCGATAGACCGCTTCGGCCTGAGCCCACTGCTTTTGATTGCGATAAGTGCGCGCCACCGTGGCGAGTGCCTGGGTGGTGAGGTTGCGATGCTTGCCTTGCGTCTCGTAAACCTTGAGCACTTCAGCATCTTGCCCGGCCCAGCCGGCGATCACCAGGTGGTCGCTGACCTGGCCTGGGGTCTGGCGTTCGGCGGAGAGTTGGCGAAGTTGGGTCAGCGCCGGCGTGAAGTGACCGTTGCGGGCCTGAATGATCAAGGCATCGTAGGCGGGGTCGGCAAACGCAAGGCCTGGGACCAGCAATTGGCTGCACAGTGCGGCTCCGATAAGCAGACGCAACCGGCCTGAGGCACTGTAGGGGTGGTTTCGCAGCATGTCGTGAGCTTCCTTACACACGGAAAGCTCTAACGATAGATGGTCCTGAGCGAAACGCTTCAGGGTGTCGGCGTCTCGGGACCCGACCTAGCTTTCCTGTAGGAACTATCCCTTAGGGAAGTAGGGGGAAGCACAATTCAGAACAATTGTTCAGAATTGTACGACCGCGATTTTTTGCCCTCACACAAAACAAAAGTGGGAGCCGGGTTTGTGTGGGAGCCGGGCTTGCCCGCGATGCAGGCACCTCGGTCGTCCAGCCAGACCGGGGCGATGCTATCGCAGGCAAGCCAGCTCCCACACAAGCCAGCTCCCACATTTTTTTTATCGCATTTCAGGTTTATTGGGCGCCGCTGACCGCACCGGCTTTGGACATCACAAAGCTGAGGAACTGCTCAACGGTCATCTTCTGGCCGTTGAAGGTCACCTCGTTGTTGGCGTAGTGCAGCTTGGAAACCACGTCGGTGCCCACCAGGGTCGCCAGTTGAGTACCGACCGCCATGCTGCTGACCATCTCGGCCGCCATCTGCGATTGCTGTTCGATGGCTTGCGGGTCGGTCACGCCGCCCACTTGGGCTTGCAGGGCCGCCACGTCGCTGATCATCGGCTTGGACAGGGTCAGGTTGGCATCCAGCAGCGAGACCATTTGCTTGCCCAGTTCAACCGGCGGCAGCTCCATGGACGTTGGCTTGGCCAGGTCCACCACCAGGTTGAACTTGCTTTCGCCACGGGTGGTTTTGAGCGACAGGTTTTCCACGGCCAGTTGCGGCTTGGCGGCCAGCACCTGGTTGACGTTGGCTTCCGCCAGGGCTTGCTCGGCTTCGGTCATTTGCAGCTCCGGCACCGGTTGACCGGCAGCAGCGGCAGCTTGCACCGGTTGCATCTTGTCCTGGTAGAGCTTGGTCAGCACCAGCATCGCCGGAATGTCGACGTTCTTCATGCTCACGGCCATGGCGGCCGAACCGACTGCTTTGCCCTGGTAGCCGATCTCGTCGATCTTGTAGTCGACGCGGCCAGCCAGGTTGTTGTCCTTGGTTTCGCTGGAGTCTTTCTGCTCGAAACCCTTGAGGGTCAGCACGGCTTTCTGCGGGCCGAAGGTGACCTTGGTGTCGGTCAGCTCCACGGTGTTCTGGCCGGTGTAGAAACCGAAGGTGGTTTTTTCCAGGTTGCTGGCGACGGTCAGGCCGGCCAGCTCCGCTTCGAACGGTGCGCCTTCGGCGTCCACTGCGGCAACCTTGAGGCTGTTCATGAAGCCTTCGGCCTTGACCTTCTGGCCTTCGGCGCTGCTGTCGAAGTTGAGGTTGGCGCCGGAGAAGCTCACCGAGGAAGTGGCGTCCTTGAACTCCAGGGGCAGCAATTCGATGTTGCCGCTGACCGAACGGCTATAGCCGATATTCGCCACGCCTTTGAGCGGCGACACGTCTTTGCTGGCGGCGAACCATTTTTCGGTGGTGGGGTTCTTTTCCAGTTCGTAGTGACTGGTGGCCATGACCGGCAACCACTTGAGGGTCACCAGGCGCGAGAACGGCAGCGGGCCGTGTTCGATATGGTCGACGAACAGCAATTCGGGGTTCGGGTTGTCTTCGCCGAACACGCTGCCTTGGCCCTTGAGGCGATAGTGCGCGGTGCTGCTGAACACGCCACGGTCCAGGGACACCAGCTCCAGGGTCACGCTGCCATCGACGCCGGCCATGGAGGTCTGCAGTTCTTTATTGGCGCTCTGGATAGCGGTTTGCAGGACCGGCTCCAGTTGTTTACCGGTGTACCAGGCACCGCCCGCACTGACGGCGCCGACGGCGACAACAAAACCCAAGAAAACAACGGCTGGCTTATTCATGAAGTGACCTGATCAAATCCTGTGAGAAGTGGGCTGTCTTCCTTGAACCCTGTAGGGGTTCCTGTAGGAGCGAGCGTGCTCGCGAACAACGCATAGGCATCGCGTTCATTCAGAATGCACGCGTTATCGTTGGCGTCTTTCGCGAGCAAGCTCGCTCCTACAGTCGTGGCCCGTGTGGCCAAAGGCTGGGGAAGATTAGCACTGGCGGGCGTAAACGGCCCAACCTTTCAGAGGGATCAGTTCAGCAGGAGTTCAGGAGTACTCCTGCTCGACTTCATCCAATTGGTGATCAAAACTCTTCAAGCGTGCGGTCCAGGTGTACACCAGCACCTCGAACTCGCGATGTATCACGGCATTGCCGGGGGTGTCGGCCTTGGGGTCGCAAAAGTCCAGCTGGTAGCGCTCCCGGGCCATTTGCGTGGCCACGTCGGACAATTCCCGCGCGTTATTGAGCCAGTGCCTACCGTCGGCAACCTGCCGATCCAGCAGCACACATTGTTTTTTCAGGACTTCGAGGCTTTTTTCCAGCGGCGTGCCGGTGAGGTCGCCCATGACTTCCTGGAACGTGCGCCCCGGCTGCCAGTAACTGCCCCAGAAATAGCGATCGAACACGGTTTCGACACGGCGCAGGGCGACCTTGGTGTCCCAGATCGCCACGCGGGTCTTGCCCTGTTCGAGGAGTTTTTTCTTCACGCGCTGGTTTTGATACGACGCCCAGGCCACTACGCCGATGGACAAGGTGCCGATCACCAGGCAGGCGCTGTCGAGGAACACCATGGCCTTGTCGAGTTGATGGGCGAGCATGACGCCGTAAAAATACGCGGCCGATAACAAAACCAGTGCGAAGAGCACGCACCAGAAAGCGGGAGCATAAGGGTTTTTCATTCTTGGAATCCCCATGAGCAAACGCGAGCTTTGTCGGGTGAGGCGCCAGCGGGCCTCACCCAAGAAAGCATAGCAATCACCTCACGGTTTGCCGGGTTTTTCCCCTTGCGTTCGTCCGCTTTCCCAACCGCCGCCCAGGGCCAGGAACAGGTCGATCTGGCTCATGGCAACCTGGGTGTTGGCCGCCGCCAGTTGCGCACGCATATCGGTGTAGGTGCGCGTGGCTTGCAGGTCGGCCAGGAAGGATTCGCGGCCGGCCTGGAAGAAGCGATGGGTCTGGCCGGCGGCTTCTCGCGCCGACTGTTCGGCGTCGGCCAGGGCGTCGCGGCGTTGCAACACGGCGGTGTATTGGGCCAGGCCGGTCTGGGTTTCGCGGATGGCGTTGAGCACCACGCCGTCGAAGTGGGCCAGGGCACCCTGGGTCGCGGCTTCAGCTTCATGCACGCGGGCGCGAGCGCCGTTGGTCGGTACAGTCCAGCTGATCATCGGGCCAAAGCCCCAGCGGTTGGTGGCAGGCGTGCCGAGGTTCTCCAACAAGCCGACGGTGCCGACCGTGGCGCCGATGCTGATATCCGGGTACAACGCGCCGGTCGCCACGCCAATACGCGCCGTGGCGGCGGCCAGCTGGCGTTCGGCCTGGCGCACATCAGGGCGGCGCTTGAGCAGCGTGGCGCCATCGCCTACCGGCAGCAGTTGAGCAATATGTGGCAGCTCGGCACAGGTGCCCGTGCCGGCTGGCAGTTGGTCGACAGGTTTGGCCAGCAACATCGACAGCCGGAACAGCGCCGCCTGACGCGAAGCTTCATAGCGCGGTATGTCGGCGCGCAGGGATTTGTATTGGGTTTGCGAACGAGTCACCTGGGTCTCATCGCCACGCCCGGCATCTCGCAAGCGCTGGGTCAGTTTGGTGCTCTGGGCTTGCAGGTCGAGGGACTCGTTGGCAATCGCCAGTTCTTCGTTGGCCGCGCACACCTGGGTATAGGAGCGCACCACATCGGCCACCAGGGTGATGCGGGCGATATCCGCCGCGGCCTGGGTGGCATCGGCGCTGGCCTGGGCGCTTTCGATGCCGCGCTGCAAGGTGCCGAACAGGTCGAATTGATAGGACGTGGTAATCCCGACGCTACCGATATTGCCTACCGGGACTTTGTCCGGCAGCAAGAAGGCCTCGCCAGACTCCTGTAAACGCTGGGCCTCGGCCTTGACGCCGGCACTCCAGCCGCCAGCGGATTCGGCCTGCTGCACCTGATAACGCGAGCGCTGCAGGTTGGCGGCGGCCACGCGCAGGTCGGTGTTGGAGGCCATGGCCTGGCGTACCAGTTCGTCCAGGCGCGGGTCTTTGTACAGCTTCCACCAATCCGCCGGCACCGGTGCCGACACCACGTTTTTGCCTTCACCCATGATCGGCCCTTGCAGGTCGCCACGGTTGACTGCGGCCTGTTCCGGCAGTTTGTAATCCGGGCCTACAACTTGGCAGGCCGACAGCAACAACCCCAGGGAAGCGGTTGCCAGAAGCCGCTTCATGGTTTGTCCCCGTCTTTAACTTTGTCGTCAATGATCGACACCGTCGCCGTGCGCCCGGCGATCATGCGAAAGTCCGCCGGCACGTCATCGAAGGCAATGCGCACCGGGATCCGCTGGGCCAGGCGCACCCAGCTGAAAGCAGGGTTGACGTTGGGCAACAGGTTGGAGCCGCTGCTGCGGTCGCGGTCTTCGATACCGGCGACGATGCTCTGCACGTGGCCATGCAGGCGCGCGTTGTCGCCGATCACACGGATATCCACGCCCATGCCGACGTGGATACCGTCGAGTTTGGTCTCTTCGAAATAGCCGTCGATGTGGAAGGAGTTGCTGTCTACCACCGACAGCACCGGGCGCCCGGCGGTGACGAACTCCTGGGTACGCGGTGCGCGGTCGTTGACGTAGCCGTCCACAGGGCTGCGGATCACCGAGCGGTCGAGGTTGAGTTGGGCGGAGTCCACCGTCACTTGCGCTTCGGCCAGTGCCGATTGGGCGCGGGCGACGCGGGACTGGCTCTCTTCCAGTTGCTCGCTGGGCACCAGGTTGCCCAGGCCACGGTTACGCTTGTACTCGCGCTGGGCCTGGGCCAGGGTTTCCTGGCGGTCGGCCACGGCGGCCTGGGCTTGGCGTAGGGCCAGCTTGAAGCGGTCCTGGTCGACGGCGAAGAGCACCTGGCCCTTGGTCACCAACTGGTTGTCGCGCACGTCAACGCGCTGGATCAGCCCGGAAACGTCCGGGGCGATCTGCACGATGTCGGCACGGATGTGGCCGTCACGGGTCCAGGGCGCAAACATGTAGTACATGACCATGCGCCACACAACGACGACCGCGAAACTCACGATCAACAACGTCAGGACGACACGGCCGATAGTCAAAAAAGGTTTTTTCATGTCATCAAATATCGACTGAGTGAGTCCACCGCGCCCAGCAACAGCGCGTAGAGCCCCACATTGAACAATGCCCGGTGCCAGACCAGGCGATAGAAGTGCATGCGCGTCAACAGCCCGTGCACCACCAGAAACAACACATAAGTAATGCCCATCAGTACCAGCAGCGTAGGCAGGAACACCCCACTGATATCCAGGTCACCGATCATAAAGGCGCTCCATCAGGTAACGGCGCTTCCATCTCTGTACCGCCAATGAACTCCACACCGGGCAACAGCGCCAGACGCAGGCCGGCCAAGGCGTGCAGCAGATGCAGGCGCGTGTCGTCTTCGTCTTGCAGGCCCTGGCCATTGAGGGCGCGACGCGTGCGGTCCAGGGTCATCAGCAGACCGCTGGGCGCGGGCAAGCGTTCACCCGCCTTGAGGCAGGCCTTGAAGTAACCGCCCACGCCTTCCACCACCTGGTTGAGCAACACCCGTGGCACACCGAGGATGCGTGGCGAGTAGGCCAGCAGGTCGAGCAGGTTCAGCGCCACGCGCAGGTCGCGCAGAGCGATGCCAGTGTCCTGGCCGGTGAGGGCCAGGCGCGGCAGGTGTTGCATCAGGCGGTCGAGCATTTGTACGGCCATGTGCCGGTGCTCGGCCAGGGTGGCGGGCTCGGTGAGGCTGACGATGTCGCGCCAGCTGAAACGGGTGAGGCGCTTGGCCGCCAATTCAGCGCCGAAGGGTCGGGCGATCAACGTCCACACGAACGCGAACAGCAGGCCCACGGGCCCGGCCAGGTTGACGTTGGCGAAGTTGAGAAAGTCCGCGTCATAGGCGCCCTGGATGCTGATGAACGACGAGGTGTTCACCAGCGTCAGCAACATGCCCAGGTAGAAGCGTGGCTGAACCGTAAGGGTGCCGATGCAGATAAACGGCACGGCGAAGGCCAGCACCAGCATGGGGAAGTCATGCAGGTTGGGCAGCACCAGAAACAGATACAAGCTGGCGAACAGCACCGACATGGCGGTCCAGAAAAAGAACCGGTAGATCTGCGGTGCCGGATCGTCCATCGAGGCGAAAAAGCTGCAGGCGACGGCGGCAAGGATCACCGCGCTGCCGCCGTCGGTCCAGCCCAGCAGAATCCACAGCACCGAGGCGACGATGATCGCGGTCACGGTGGAGAACGCCGAGTAGAACATCAGCCCACGGTCGAGGAACGGCGTGAGCCGTCCCAGGCGCCAGTGGCGGTAGACGGCGCGCCAGGTGTCCTGGCTTTCACACTGGATGGCGGCTTGCAGGCTACGACAGTCTTGCCACAGGTCGACCCATTCGCCCAGGCGGTACAGGGCGTTGGAGAACAGCAACGTATGACGGTCATCCAGCGCTTCGCCCTGGGGTTGAGCGGCGTCGATCTTGTCGCGCAGCACGCGCCAGCTTTCCAGTGGCGCGGCTTCGGTGGTGCTTTGCAGCCAGGCGCTGGCATCTTCCAGCAGCGGCGTGAGCTGATCGAGAAACTCTGGCGCACGGTGCTCAATGGCGTACACCGCATCGTCCAAAGCGTCGATCACTGGCAGCAGGTGAATCATGCGCCCGCGCAGTTCCTTGGTGTTGCGTACCGTCTGCGGGCGTGCGCCTTCGTGGGGCAGCTGGCCGATCATCAATTCAAGGGTGTTGAAGGTGGCGACCATGCCGCCGCGCAGGTTACTGACTTCTTCTGGGTCTACCTGACGGGTGAGGAAGCGCTGGCTATAGACCTGGGCGTCGCTGAACCACTTGGCCACCGAGCCATCGAACACCGGCATCAGGCGCCGAGGCCAGAACATCGCGCCCACCACCGCTGCGACCGCGATGCCGAGGAAGATTTCTTCGGTACGCGCCTCCGCCACATCCCAGACCGCCAAGGGGTTATCCACCACCGGCAAGGCAATCAGCGGCAAGGTGTAGCCGGCCAGCATCAGGGCGTAGTTATTGGCGGTGCGCAGGTGCATGGACAGAAACAGCAAGGTGCCGGTCCACAACGCAATCACCACCACCAGAATGTAGGGTGACTGCACGAACATCGGCACAAACAGCACCGCCGCCGCCGCGCCCATCAAGGTGCCGATGGCGCGGTACAGGGCTTTGGAACTGGTAGGGCCGACAAACGGGCTGGAGACGATATACACCGTGGCCATCGCCCAGTACGGACGCGGCATTTGCATGAGCATGGCGATGTACAGCGCGATCATCGACGCGGCGAAGGTACGCACCCCGTAGAACCAATCGCGGGCAGGCGGGAAGCCGGTAAAAAATCCGTTCAAGGCGACACAGCCTCGGCCGCTTCGAAGGCGCGCAATACACGCAGTGCCGCTTGCAGATCGTCGGGGGCGATATCCGCCAACACGTCCTTGCGCAGGCGCACCAGTTGCGCCTCCACCGCCTGCACCAGCTCACGGCCACGCTCGGTAAGGCTCAAGGCCTTGGCGCGGCGGTCGTGGATGTCTTCGGTGCGGCAGACGTAACCGTCACCGCACAGCCGGTCGAGCAGGCGCACCAGTGATGGGCTTTCCATACCGGAAGCCTGGGCTACTTTGACCTGGTGCACACCGTCGCCCAAGCGACCGATCATCAACAACGGCACGGCGCAGGCTTCGGAGATGCCATAGCTGACCAGCGTGGTCTGGCAGATTTTGCGCCAATTACGGGCGCCCACCACCATGCTGCTGCTGAGGCTCATCTGGAGTTGTTCGAGGGATTGAGGCACTGGATAGTTCGCATACAGTTAGTTTGCTAACTATCAATATGGTCGATGCATGAAGCATCGTCAAGTTTTGAAACAATTTCGCAGATGAGTGGTGGGATGTGGCTTGAGTAAAGCGGGTTTTAGGGTAGGCATCAGCAAATCGCTGATATTCACCATACGACAAACAAAATGTGGGAGCTGGCTTGCCTGCGAAAGCGGTGGTTCAGTTGAATATTCAGTGACTGACACGCCGCCTTCGCGGGCAAGCCCGCTCCCACATTAGGTCAGCGTCAGCATTTTTTGCTCCATCGCCACACGCTCCAGACTTTTAAAATCTCCGACGCACCGATCAATCCAGCCATTGCCAGTACGTTGTAATGCGGGAAAACTCGAGCGCCAATCAACAGGAGCGAAACGGACGGAATAATGTGCACAAGTCGTAAGGGGGTTTGAAAAAAGACAAGCCACCTGACTGATTTTTTCTGAAGAAAAAACATGGCACAGGATGCGAAAATTGAGGCCTGTAAAACCAACCAACGCCCCCATAAACATGACAATTTGCACATCACTGTGCTCTCGCAAAACATCTGAGGCGCTTATCACATCACTCAGATACGGAATTCCTTTTTTTCAGACGCCTCATCTGGCGTGACTGGATGACCTCTTACTCGCCCATCAACCTCAAGCTCTCCTCCTCAATAAACCCAAACACCTCTTCCGCCACACTGTACTGAAACTGCTTACGCCGATGCTTGGAAAGCTTCCCACCGTTATCCAGGCACATCATCACCAGCTTCGACAGATCGCTGCCGCGCACGTCGTAGCGTTGGTTCACCGCTTTGATCACTTGGTCATAACGGTCGAGGAATTCGGTTTCTTCGCGCAGTTCCACTTCCAGTGCGCGGCGGGCCATTTGCAGGGTGAATTCGACGCAGCGGGTCGCATCCCAGTAGCGATAGATCGAGGGGTGGCCGATGAAGTCGAACGCCATGTGGTCGGCGTCCAGCCAGGTGACGTTCCAGAATTCCCGAGTCGGCTGGGAGAAGGTCTTGAGTGCCTCCAGATAGGCTTGTTCCTCGTGCTTCATGGCGACAGAGACCGGTAGCAGCAAGCCATTTTCCAGTGCGCCGTAGTGGCAGAGCGTCTGGTGAATCAGGAAGCGAGACAGGCGCCCATTCCCGTCCATGAACGGGTGCAGGAAGACGAAACCAAAAGCGGTGACCGCGGCCGCCACTAAAGGATCGACGTCTCGCACGGGCTGGTTGGCGAAGGCCATCAGCTCTTCCATCAATTCCTGGCAAAGCGCGGGAGCTGGCGGCACGTAGCTCACACCGGCTGCGCCGCGTAGCCCGTTGTGCAGATGGTTCTGTTCGTGGCGAAACGCGACGGCTTTGTCAAACGGATTGGAGATGGTGCTGTTTTGCAGCTCGACCAAGTAGTCCTCGGTGAGCAACCGGCCTTCGTGGGCCTGGCGCAGGAGTTGGACGAAGCGGCGGGATTTTTCTTCGCTGGGTTGTTCTTTTTCGATGGCAAATGAGTCGCGGGTTTCGTGCAGGTATGCCCACTGGATGGCGCGGTCCATCATTTCCGGAGGGAGGGTGGCCATGAAGGATTTGGCACGAGCCAATACATCAAGCGCCAACAACGCTTCCAGCTCAGGCGTTCGCTCTACGGTGGCGCAATAATGCAAAGAGCCCAAACCGTTGAAATCCACTCGCCAACGACTGTTGCGAATGCTCGGGCCGGTTACATAGCGCTGGGGATCGAACAAGGGAACAACGCGACCACGAACAGGAAGGGTGTGATCCAGCATTTTCCCGGTAAAGCCTTCCCACAGAAAACAGGCTTTTCGGATAAACGCACCGTTAGGCGAGTCGGCCAGCGCGTCCAAAAACGGTTCTGGGCCGAGCTGTTCAAACACCTGGGCAAGTATCGCCAGGTTTACGCCTTCATGCTTAAGCGCAAATAACACATGCTCAAACAGCGCATGTTGGGCGGGCGCCACCGAATGGGGAACTGCCAGGCAGTCGCCGATCAAGGTAATCCTGGTCACCGGCTTGATCATCGCAGTCCTCAAGGGTGCGATAACCTTTAGATCCAGCGCCTCACACAGATGAGCGTATCCGACTGTTGGCATGGCGATGCTTTCCAGAAAAAATTCACTTAGGCGATTAAAGCCCAGTTTTTTTTACCGCTCACCATTTTTTTTTACATACTCGCCCTTATTTGGATATTTTTTTACACCCCTCGTCCACCCCGCAACATCAGATTCAACTCATCCACCACCACCGCCCAATCCGCATCATCCAGAATCTCTTCACGCAAAAATGCCTTCTGGGCGTCGCTCCAAAAAAACGCATCCGCCAGTTTCAACTCCGGCTTGAGCGGCGAATGAGAGGCGACAAATTGCTCGATACTGACCGGGTCGTGCGGCAAGCCAAGCTGTTTGAACAAAGCCGGTAGGCTGTGCACTGGCGATTCCATGGAGGGTTCCTCATAAGTAGGTTGAAGTGAGTCTAGCGGCAGCCTTCAGGTTGCGGCGCCGGTGCGTTGCATAGCACGAACAACCGCGCCCTGGCGCCACCGCCGTCCTGGCGACTGAGTTCGTGCCAACTGGTGGGCAGCGGCGCGAATTCATCCGGGGCTTCGTTGCTGCTGATCAACCATACCCGTCGCGTTTGAGCAGGCAGTGCTGAGAGGCGGTCCAGATAGATGCGGCCACCGTCCTGGTCCACCAGTGTGCCGAAACCATAGGCGTTCGGGCGAGTGGCAGTCCCGTCGGGTTTGGGGGGGGTGTAGAGCTGAAGTTGCGCGTCGGTCTGGTCGTAATACACGTAGCTGAGGTACCACATCATGTCGCTGAGGACGATGCGGTCGCCTTCCTGGTAGTTGCGATTGACGAACTCCACCGGCACGTTGAACTGGTCGTGTTCATCCACCTCGAAGTTGTTTTTTAACCCCAGCAGTTCTACGCCAACAAACAGTGCGAACAACGCCACGCCCAGCCAGGACAAACGGGACGGCAAACGGTCGATGGCAAGCGCCAGGACTATCGGCAGGCCTAACGCATACACCGTGAGGTAGCGCTCGATAAACACGGGCGAGATAAAGGACACGCCATAGACCAGCAGCAGCGGTAGTAGGCAAAACAGTGCCGGTAGGCGCGCCGCGTTATTGCGCCAGGCCGTCGATACAACCACCACGGCCAGCAGCAGGGGTAACAGCCAGAACAGCGGCGGCCACAGGCCGAGACCGTCATCCTGCAACAGGAACTGCCAGACCATCGACGGTAGCGACAGCAGATTGACCGGCTCTTCCCAACCAATGTCGCCGCCGACTTTGAGCTGTTCGACGTGCTGCACCAGGTCCAGCAGGTTGGGCAGCCAGGGTAGATACAGCAACACTATCGCCACGTTGGCGACCCACCAGGCAGGTCGCGTGATCAAGCGCTGACCCGGCGCCTGCAACCCCAGGTACGCCCAATGCACCAGCACGCACAGCGCAGTGAAGTAGTGGGTATAGAAGCCGGCGCTCATCAGCAGCACATACACAGCCAAATAGCGCGCGCGTTCGGGCTGCCTCACCCAGTACACCAGCGCCAGCGTGGCGCCCAGTAGCCACACGCCGAGCAGCGAATACATACGCACTTCCTGGCTGTAGCGCACCGCAGTGGGCAGTAGAACCAGCAGGATCCCCGCCAGCACGGCTGCGCGTCGGGTGGACAGTTGCCGTGTCAGCCAGATGCCCAGGCCCACGACGGCCACGCCGGGGATCGCACTCAGGCTGCGAATTGAGCCGATGCTGTCGCCGAACACCTCGATCCAACCGCGCAGCAGCAAGAAGTACAGCGGCGGGTGCACATCATGGGCCGCGTGAAACCACAGGTCGGCCAGGGCGTATTCGCTGAGCAACAGGCTGGAGCCTTCGTCGCCCCAGATCGCCGCCGAGGTGAGGTGGTAAAACCGCAGGGCCATGGCCAGCGCCAGGATCGGTACCCACCATAAACGGCTGAGCCAGCCGGCGCCCTCCCAGCTCAAGCGATGAAAGGCAGGCAATGCCTCGACTTTTTCGTGTTGCTCTACCACAGACCGACGCATATCGACTCCGCTACTACTGCCCTCTTACAGGACAAACACTGCGCATGCGCAAACACCGCCACTCTAGGCCAAAAGCCCTGGCCTCGCTGCTGGAATCGGACAAATCAGCAATTTGTGTAGGCCTTCACCGAAGCACTCGCCGGATCAGGCTATTATTGCCCCTTCTCCAAGGACTCAGGATCAAGGAAACGTTATGCGCATCGGTTTGTTGTCACCTCTGGCCCTGGCCCTGCTGGCCGGTTTTTCCCTACCGGCCCAGGCCAGTTCTGACGACTCGTGCTACCCCGACTGGCGGGTATCGCGTGACAGCTACGAGCCTTGCAGCAACCAGCCCTTTCTCAGCCCGGGCAACGACAGCCGAGTGAACCTGCGCCTGTTGCTGGCCGACAAGAAAGCAGCGCCCCTGGCCCCCAATGCCTTGGGCGAAGACGATTTGGCGCAAGGGTTCGGCCCGGTGCCGTTTCCGGTGTACCGCCTGGTGCCGGCTCCGGCCACGAATGAGGAGCCTGACAACAAGGCTGACGATTCACGCACAGCCGAACTCGACACTTTGCTCCAGCCCCTGGGTATCAAGCGCGAGGAGTACAAGACCGCAGGCCAGGCCTTCCTGAATGGCGAAGGCAGCCGTTGCCGCAGCAATGACGATGACAGCGCCACGGCGTTTATCAGCCAGGTGATCAAGGCCCAGATGCCGCCCGCCGAGCGCGATGTGTTGGTCAAAGCACGCCTGCAATTACTGAGCACCTGTGACTGGAGCCGCCAGGTCGTGGACGCGCAGTTGACCCCCTCGGCCAACGCCCAGTTGTTTCGCACCTACTTGCAGGCCGCCGGCGATTTCTACAGCGGGCGCTTCGATTACGCCGAGCGCGGGTTCGCCGCCGCCGCCACCAGCGATGTGCCATGGCTGAAGGAAACGGCGCTGTACATGACTGCGCGTACGTCGCTGAATCAGGCCCAGGCCGAAGCCTTCGACGAATACGGCATGCCGCAACGCGAGCATGTGGATAAGTCGGCCCTGAGCGATGCCGAGCAAGGCTTTCTCGGTTACCTGAAAACTTACCCACAGGGCGATTACGTCGCCTCCGCCCGTGGGCTCTTGCGCCGTGTGCACTGGCTGGCGAACGACGATGCCAAGCTTGCCGAAGACTTCACCTGGCAATTCACCGAGGCCACCGACGCCCAGCGCAATGTGAGCGTGGACGAACTGGTGGAAGAGGCCGACCTCAAGTTACTGATGGTCGGCAACAAAGCCGCGAACAGCCCGATGCTGCAAGTGGTCAGCGACCTGATGGCGATGCGGGCCCACACCCCGCCGCTGTTGAGCCGCGAAGACCTGGATAAGCAAAAGAGCACCTTCGCCACTGAGCCCGCGCTGTTTGACTTCCTGCAAGCCAGCTATGCCCTGTACGTCGAGCACCAACCCGACACGGCCTTGAAGCACCTGCCTGCGGATGTGCCATCGAGCCTGGATTACTTCGCCTTCAGCCAACAGACCCTGCGCGCCCTCGCCCTGGAGGCCAAGCAGGACTGGAAAGGCGCCGAAGCCCTGTGGCTGCAACTGCTGCCGCTGGCCAAGCAACCGCTGCAACGTGACCAGCTGGAGCTGGCATTGGCCATGAACTACGAGCGCAGCGGCCAACTGGCCAAGGTGTTCGCCGCCGACTCACCGATCAGCGCCAAGCAAGTGCGCTACATCCTGCTGCGCAACGTCGCCGGCCCCGACCTGCTACGCCAGCAGATCGCCAACGCCAGCGACCCGATCGAGCGTCAGAGCGCGCAATTCGTGCTCCTCTACAAAGACCTGCTGCGCGGCCAGTACGCCAACTTCGCCGATGACCTCAAGCAGGCCTCGCTCTCTGACGACAAACTCGGCACCAGCCTGGGCTACACCTATACCAGCGGCCAGACCTTGAAGCTGTTCCAATGGAACGGCGACAAGGCCGAATCTGGGTACGCGTGCCCAAGCATCGCGCAAACCGCGGCGACCCTGCAGAACGAGGCCAAAAACCCGCACGCGTTGAACTGCTTCGGTGAATTCATCCTGCGCAACGGCCTGGACGGCATGCCGTTGGAACAACCCCGCGCCGCCGGCAGCCTGGGCAGCACCGCCTCGCAGTTCAAGGGGGAAACCTTCTCGCGTCTGGACGGCTACAAGCAGGTCATCGCCAACGCCAAGGCGCCGAAAACCGACAAGGCGTATGCGCTGTTTCGCGCCATCAACTGCTACGCGCCAGCCGGCTATAACAGTTGCGGTGGTGAAGACGTTGCGCCAGCGGTGCGCAAAGCCTGGTTCCGCCAACTCAAGACCGGTTTTGCCGACACCCAGTGGGGCAAATCGCTGCAGTACTACTGGTGAAGTCGCTGTGGCTGGGCTTGCTGTTGCTGGCAAGCCCGGCTTTTGGTGCCGTCGACGCCCGCGACTATGACGCCTTCTGGCTGTGGAGTGGCGTCGAGCCTCAGCCGGTGATCAAGCAGGCAAAAACCCTGTACATCCTGCAAGGCCAGATCAACTCCACCCGCCGCGCGCCCCAGCGCGGCGTGCAATTGATCGCCCAGGGCATCAGTGTGCCCCGCATTACCCAAGGCGAAATCTGGGTGGTCTATCGCGCCCACACCTTGCACTGGCCGGAACAGGTCTACACCCAAGTGCTCGGCCAGGTGCAACGCTGGCGCGACACGGGTAACCCAGTGATCGGTATCCAGATCGACTTCGATGCTCGCACCCAATACCTGCACGAATACGCCGATTTTCTGCGCGACCTGCGCCAGCGCCTGCCTGCCGACCTGCGGTTGAGCATCACCGGCCTGATGGACTGGAGCAGCAACGCCGACCCGGCCGCCATCGCCCAGCTCAAGGGCGTGGTGGATGAAGTGGTGGTGCAGACCTATCAAGGGCGTCACAGCATCCCGGATTTCGCGGCGTATTTGCCGCGGATGAATCGGCTGGGGGTGCCGTTCAAGATTGGCTTGATTCAGGGCGGAGAGTGGCAAGAGCCGGGGTATCTGCGGGGCAATGAGTGGTTTCGGGGGTATGTGGTGTTTTTGCAGAATCTTTGAAGTTTGGTAACACCTGTAGGAGCGAGCTTGCTCGCGAAAAACGTCAACGACAACGCGTGTTTCCTGATTGAACGCGGCGCCTGTGAGTTTTTCGCGAGCAAGCTCGCTCCTACAAAAAGCCTTGGCATCGAGCCGATTTTTTGCAGGTAGCCCTAGAGACTTGGATGATATAAGTTACCTCTACTGTTTTAAAGAGTGATATATCATGCAAGAAACAGCGAAGCCCTACCCCCACAAAGGGTACATCTCAGAGAGAAGCGCTGAACTGATGAGAGGTATCGGCAACGGTATCGAAATAGCCCGCATTCGTCGTCGGTTGAAAATCTCCACCATATGCAGCCGGGCGGGCATTACACGGCAGACGTATCAGCGGCTGAGACAGGGCGAGGCCGGCGTATCCCTCGGCGTGCTGATGAACGTGCTGAGCGCGATGGACTTGGAAGAAAGCATGGCGAGCATCGCGTCACCAGAGCTTGACCAGGTTGGGATTACCATGAGCCTCGCCCGTGAGCCTGAGCGAATTCGCACTGAAGGAGAACACGATGTCCTGGAAGCCGATTGGTAATGCCTTTGTTTTTTCAGCTCACTTAGTCGGTGACCCGGTCCCTGTTGGCGAAGTGGCCATGCATGGGAATGGATTCGTTTTTCGCTACGCCAACAGTTGGCTCGCACGGCCCGACGCATTTGCGATTGACCCGCTGAGTTTGCCACTGACCCCTAACCAGTATTCCTCGACGCGCATGTTTGGTGTGCTCGACGATGCAACGCCCGATAATTGGGGTCGGCGTGTTCTGCTGGCGACCCACAAACAGCATCCACAAAACGAAGTTGAATGGCTGCTTGCCTCGCGGGGAGCAGGAGTGGGTTGCCTGCTGTTCAGTGCGTCAAGAAGTCAGCTGCCAACCCTGCACCAACCCCCGCAATTTGAAGACCTTGAGAAAATCATGGTGGGCCTTGATCGAGTCGAGAAGGGTGACGTCGACCTGCCTGCGGAAATCGCACGGTTATTCGAGTTTGGGAGTTCCATGGGCGGCGCCAGGCCGAAGGTCACCGTGACCCATGAAGGCAAGGAATGGATAGCTAAACTCGGCCGTAGCGACGATGTGTTCGACCAGCCACGGGCGGAATTCGCCAGCCTTCAAATGGCGGATGCAGCAGGTCTACCCGCAGCCAAGCACAAGTTGGTAGAGGTCGCCGGCAAACCGGTGTTGATGGTCGAGCGTTTTGACCGACATGAAGCCGCTGGTCGCGAGCACTATGTCAGCTGCAACTCTCTGGTAAGCACTGAGAAGCCGAGAATGCGGGTTGATGCGGCTGACGGTGCCGTTTCCTACTCCAGGATCGCCGACGTATTGAAGAAGGTCAGCGACGATGCCACCTTTGACATGCGTGAGCTTTACAAGCGTATGGCTTTCAATGTGCTCATCGGCAATAGCGACGACCACCTGAAACAAACCGGGCTACTGCTGACCAGCGCCTCGGGCTATTCCCTTGCGCCAGTATTTGACGTGTTGCCCCACCCTACCCAACTAGGCTTGCAGGCGCTCATCATCGGCAATGAAGGCCGGTTATCGTCTGTCAGTAATTTGCTGAGTACGCCTGAACGCTTTGGGTTGGGGGCCGATGAAGCAAGGTCCATCGTCACGGATATGTATGCCGTCGTGCGAGAAGCCTCCGGTTTTTTCGAAGCAGCAGGCTGCAGCGGTGCCGAGGTGCGCATGCTTTCCAATGTGTGTACACGATTTGCAGCGGACCTGGTGTAGGGCGGCAACAGAGCGCACCCTTGAAGGGTGCGCGCCGCAGCAAATATCACCTAAACGCTAAGTTACCAATCGTAGGTCAGGCTCGACACCACCGTGCGTCCTTCCCCGTAGTAGCAATCCAGATCACTGGTGCACTGCGAGACGTAGGTCTTGTTGCTGAGGTTCTGCACGTTCATCGCCAGCTTCACGCCCTTGAGCTTGAGCGGCGAGGCGCCCAGGTCGTAGCTTAGGCTTGCATCGTAGACACTGTAGGACGGCACGTTGAAGGCGCCTTCGTAGTAGTCGCCCAGGCTTTGACGGGCGTAACGCACGCCAAGCCCTGCACCCAGCCCCGCCAAGGGCGTGTCGCCGAGCACGGTGTAGTTGACCCACATCGAGGCGGTGAGTGGGGAGATGCCGGCCGGGTGGCGACCTTGGCGGCCATCGTTGTCCTTGGTGTATTTGACGTCATTGCGCGCAGCCGAGGCGACCACGTCCCAGGCATCACTCAAGACGGCCTTGGCTTCCAGTTCAACACCTCGCGAGCGCAGGGCGCCGCTTTGGGTGCTGAAGGTGGTGTCCACCGGGTTGGTGGTCAGCACGTTTTCCTGATCCAGTTGATAAACAGAGGCCTGGATGAAGCTCTTCTGGCCCGGCGGCTGGAACTTCACGCCGACTTCGTACTGTTTGCCGGTGGAGGGTTCGAAGGATTTTCGGTTCGCATCAGTGCCGGCCAGCGGCAGGAAGGATTCCGAATAGCTGACGAAGGGCGACACGCCGTTATCGAACAGGTACACCAGGCCCGCACGGCCGGTGAATGCCTGGTCTTTGCTGGCAAAGCGGGTGTCCTGTATCGGCTCCTTGTTCACCACATTCGCCCAGTCATAGCGGCCACCGAGTACCAGCACCCATTTATCCAGCTTGATCTGGTCCTGCAGATACAGGCCGGTCTGGGTAATGGTGCGGTCCCAGCGGTACGGTTGGCCGAAGTTCAAGGGCTGGCCGTACACCGGTTTGAACAGGTCGATGATCGGCGGGTTGCGGTCATACAGGCCATGGAACTGCGAGTTGGAATGGTAGTAGTCCAGGCCAACGATGAAGGTGTGGGACAGTGCGCCCGTGTCGAATTCAGCCTGGGCGATGCTGTCCACGCCGAACACTTTGTTGGTCTGCGACCAGTCCACGCCGAAGCGTTGCAGGTAGCGTTGGTCCTGCACGCCGGTGTTGGGGTTGGCGACAAAGCGGTAGCCGTGCAAGGGCGCGGTGTAGCGGTCGTCGACCTCGGCGTAACGGGCGTTTTGCTTAAGGGTCCAGATGTCGTTGAGGCGATGGGAAACTTCGTAACCCAGCACGTATTGCTCGCGGTTGTACTGGTTGACGCCCGGCTCGCCGATAAACACATCGCGCTTGATCTTGCCGTTGGGGTTGTCCCACAGCGTGCCGGACGCCGGCAGGCCTTGGGCTTCGGGCACGCCTTTGTCTTTCTGGTACTGGGCGAACAGGGCCAGGCTGGTGTCGTCGTTGGGGCGCCAGGTGAGGCTGGGGGCGATGAACTGGCGCTTGTTTTCGACGTAGTTGATTTCGTCTTGCGCGTCATTCGCCAGGCCGGTCAGGCGGTAGAGAAACTGCCCCTCCTCGTCCAACGGGCCGCTCAGGTCGATGGCCGCGCTTTTGTGTTCGTAGGTGCCGGCTTCCAGTACCACTTGATGTATCGGCGTTTCGCTGGGGCGCTTGCTGACCATATTGACGATACCGCCCGGCTGGTTCTGGCCGTAAAGCACGGACGCCGGGCCTTTGAGCACTTCGATGCGTTCCAGGGAATACGGTTCGATCTGCAACGCGCCCCCGGTGCTGCCACCGCCATAAGGCAGGTGCAGACCGTCCAGGTACAGCGGCGTGGGCGAGAAGCCGCGTGACGTCGGCTCGTCGAACAGTTTGACTCGGTCGGCAAAGCCGCCGGCCGTCATGCCGGGGGTATAGAGCAACGCCTGGGTGACACTCTGGGCGCCACGTGCCTTGATCTCGGCGGCGGTGATCACGTTGATCGTCTGGGGAATTTCCACCAGCGCCGAGTCGGTCTTGCTGCCAGAGGCGCTGCGCTTGGCGACAATACCGTCCACCGGGCCCCAGGCGCTTTCCTGCTCCTGCCGGCCACTTATCTGGGTCGCGCCCAACTGCAAGGCTCCGTCGCCGGAAAGGGCCTGCAACGACCAACCGCCCTGGGATTGCACCGCCGCCAAACCGCTGCCCGCCAGCAAGCGCTGCAACCCCGAACCTACGCCGTAACGCCCTTTCAAGCCGGCGCTGCGCTTGCCGTCGGTGAGCGATGCGTCAACCGACAGCAAGATGCCTGAGGCACTGGCGAAACGGTTCAACGCCTGGTCGAGGCTGCCCGCGGGAATGTCATAGCTGCGCAGCGCTTCGGTGCTTTCTTCGGCTTGAACCATGCTCGGCAGTACAGGCGCCGTTGCCAGCAGGCCGGCAAACAGGCCACGACGCAGCGCGCGGGCCAAAGGTTGGATTGGGTGGTGCGACATGGCAGGACTCCCCGTGAGAACGCTTCTTGATTGGCTTTCAAGAGGTATCCCGAACGGGCCGCAGAAACCGACAAGCCCTGTACAAAGTATTTTCAGACCCGCGCCTTGATCGTTACCCAGTAACGGGTCACCGCCTGCACGTGCACGGGCAATGAACGCTCCAAGGCCGCCAGGATCGCGTCGGTGTCGTTCAGCGGGAACACGCCGGTCAACAGCAGCTTCGACACCGCCTGATCACAGCGCAACAGGCCCGGGCGGTAGCGGCTCAGTTGCGCCACGAACTCACCCAACGGCTGGCGCTCGGCAACCAGACGGTGCTCGGTCCAACTGCCGGCATTGGCGCTCACTGCCGGCAACGCGGTGCTTTGACGCGCGTTGAACCACAGGCTGTCCCCTGCCTGCATATGCACCGGCGTACCCTGCAACGGCGTGACCCGCAGGCGACCTTCGTACAAATCCACGCGGCTGCCGTCGGGCAGTTCACGCACCGCAAAGCGCGTGCCCAACGCCTGCACATCACCGGCTGGCGTTTCGACGATCAACGGGCGCGAGGCGTCGTGGCCGCTGGTCAGCAGGACCTCGCCTCGGATCAGCCGAATACGCCGCTCGGTAGCACTGAAACGCAGGTCTACGGCGCTGTCACTGTTAAGGTCCAGTTGCGTGCCGTCGCTCAAGGTCATATGGCGAATTTCGCCCGTGGCGGTACGCAGCTCTGCAAAGGCCGCTTGCCAGGTTTCACTGCGTTGCACCAGGTAGCCGCTGCCACCGGCCACCAACAGCAGGCCGAGCAGTTTGAGCGCGGCCCGGCGTTGGGTATCCGGGGTGTCGCGCAATACTGCGCGAGCGCTGTCGGCAGGTACGCCGCCCAGGGTGTGTTGCAGCTGCTGCAAGCGCTGCCAGGCGCGGCGGTGTTCCGGGTCTGCGGCCTGCCAGCGGGCAAACGCCTGGCGCTGCTCGCCCTTGAGCTCGCCGCCCCATTGCAGCATCAACCACTCGCTGGCTTGCTCGACAATCGCGGGGGCGATAGGCGCGTCGTGTTTCATTCTTCGTACACCACCTGGTAGCAGGCGACAATGGCGCGGGTCATGTACTTCTGCACCGAGCTGACGGTGACGCCCAGGCGTTCGGCGATTTGCGCATAGCTCAAGCCTTCGAACTGCGAAAGTAAAAACGCACGGCGTACATTGTCGGGCATGCGGTCGAGCATGGCGTCGATCTGCATCAGGGTTTCGAGGATCAGCGCGCGGGTTTCCAGGGAAGGCGACTCGGGCTCGGGCAGGTGCGCGATGCTTTCCAGGTACGCACGCTCGATGCGCAGGCGGCGCCATTGGTCGATCACCAGGTTGCGGGCGATCTGCGCCAAGTAGCTGCGGCTTTCTTTGTCACCCGGGAAGCGCCCGGCCACCAGCAGGCGCAGGAAGGTGTCCTGCGCCACATCGGCGGCCTGTTCGCGGTCGCCCAGGCGCTTGCGCAACCAGCCTTGCAGCCAGCCATGATGGTCGCGGTACAGGATGTGAAGCTGTTGCTGGCCGTCAGTCGCGATGCCCATGAAAAGCTCAGACGTGTTATTGAGAGCAATTATCATTACATCTTATTTGGCGACTGACAAAAACTCTTTCTCGCTCAGCGCACAGCGGTCTGCAACGGGTACACCGACTCCCACCCTCCTCCCAGCGCTTTGTACAGCCCGACCATGGCCAACGACACGCCGGTGGAGCTTTCCACCCACTGCTCCTGCGTCGCCAGCAATGCGCTTTGCACGGTGAGTACGTTGACGAAATCCGCCACGCCTTCGACGTACTGATGTTGCGCAGTGGTCAGTGCGATCTGGTTCTGGCGCACCGCTTCGGCCAGGCTGTCGCGACGCAGTTGGCTGGCGTTGTAGCGGGACAGTTGATCATCGATTTCATGCCAGGCGCGTAGCACGGTTTGCTGGTAGGCCAGCGCCGCTTCCTGTTGCTGGGCTTCACGCAAATCGACCATGCCTTGCAGGCGCCCGCCGTTGAACAGCGGCAGGCTCAATTGCGGGCCGAAGGCAAAGGCACGGGAACCCCAGGAACCGAGGTCCGACAGTTGCAGGGCTTGGGAGCCGAGGCTGCCGGACAGGGTAATGCGCGGGTAGAAATCGCCCTTGGCCACGCCGATGCTGGCAGTGGCGGCGTGCAAGCGAGCTTCTGCCTGACGGATGTCTGGGCGCCGTTCAGCCAGCTCCGATGGCAAGCCGATCGCGACCTGGCGCTGGGTTTGCGGCACAGCTGCATCCTTGGACAGCTGCGCGTGCAGGGCCTGGGGCGGCTCGCCCATCAGCAGGCTAAGGGCGTTGATCAATTGGTCCTGGCGCTGTTGTAAATCCGGCAGGCGCGCCTCGATAGCCGCGACTTGAGCGGCGGCTTCGGCCACGTCCAGGTCGGTCGCGACGCCGTCGGCCAGACGCAGTTGCGAGAGCTTGAGGCTGTGGCGCGCGACGTCGAGGTTTTGCTCGGTCACGGCGCGGGTATTTTGTACGCCGCGCAGTTGGATGTAATCCTGGGCGGTCTCGGCCAGTACCGACAACAGCACGGCGCGACGGTCGTTTTCGGCGACTTCCAGGGTGGCGTCGGCGGCTTCGGTTTCGCGCTTGACCCGGCCCCAGAAGTCCAGTTCCCAAGAAGCGGAGAAGCCCATGTCCCATTGGTTGAAGGCTGCGCGGCCATTCTCGCCGGAAGGGTCGTTCAAACCTTTGCCACTGTTACGTTTGCGCTGGTAGCCGCCACCGGCATCCACATTGGGGTAACGCTCGGCGGTGGTCACCTGGCGTACGGCGCGGCTCTGTTGCAGGCGGCTGCTGGCCAGTTTCAAGTCGAGGTTATCGCTAAGGGCGCGGCGTGTCAGGGCGGAAAGCTGCGCGTCGTGGAACACGTCCCACCAGCGTTCCTGCAAGGGGTCGCTGACGGCGCGGCTGGCGGCCTGGCGGCCCTGGGGTTCGCTCCACTGATTGATCTGCGGGCTCTCGGGCCGCTGGAAGTCGGGACCGACCGTGCAGGCACTCAGGCTGATCAGGCTCAAGGTGAGCCAAGCGAGGTGTTTCATTGCTGGGCCACCTCACGCTGTTGCGCGACCGGCCGGGTGTCGACGCTGGCTTCCACCGACATGCCGACGCGCAAACGCTCGGTCAGTGGCTGGTTCGGTTCGAGGACGATCTTCACCGGAATACGCTGCACCACCTTGGTGAAGTTGCCGGTGGCGTTGTCGGGCTTGACCGAGGCGAAGGTCACCCCGGTGGCAGGCGCCAGGCTTTCCAGATGGCCTTTGAGCAGTTCGCCGTCAAGGCTGTCGACGCTGACTTGCACCGCTTGCCCCGCGTGCATATGCGACAGTTGGGTCTCTTGGAAATTGGCCACCACGTAGGCTTCGGCCAGTGGCACCACCGCGAGGATCTTGCTGCCCGGTGTCACATAGGCGCCGACCCGCACCGCACGCTCACCGACCATGCCATCCACCGGTGCGACAATGCGCGTGTAAGACAGCTGATAACTGGCCATTTCCAGCGCGGCCTGGGCGCGTTTGAGCCCACCTTCGGCGGCGTCGCGCTGGGCGGTGAGGATTTCCACCTGCTTGCGTTCGGCGGCCAGCACGGCGGTGGATTTGGCCAGGCGCGCGGTAGCCTGGTCGATGCGGGTCTTGGCTTGCTGGGCGTTCTGCACGGTGCCCGCACCAACGCCAGCGAGGTGGTTGTAGCGATTCAGTTCATGCTCGGCAAACGCCACTTCTGCGCGATCTGCTGCCACGGTGGCCTGGGCCTGGGCGATCACCGAGCTTTGGCGCTCCAGGGTCGCGCTGGCGTTTTTCAGCTGGGCCTGGGCGACCAGGGTGTCGGCATCGGCGGCCTGGGCGGCGGCGCGAAAATCGCGGTCGTCGATCAACGCCAACAGTTGGCCAGCCTTGACGCGCTGGTTGTCTTCTACCAGCACTTCCTTGATGAAGCCTGCCACCCGCGGCGCCACCAGAGTGAAGTCGGCGGCGACAAAGGCGTCGTTGGTGGTCTGGTGCTTGCTGCCCAGTACGCCCGGCGCAATCAGGTAAACCAGCACGCCGACGGCAAATACAGCAATAACGGAGACGGCAATTTTGTCTTTGCGTTTCATGGAAAGTCCTTGAGGTCAGGCCGGAGCGCGAGGCGGATAGATCCGCGTGGGCATCCAGAAAATCAGCAGGATCAACGCCACCGCGACACCGGCCATGACGACGTAAAGATCCGAAGAGGTCAGCACCACGGTCTGCTCGTGCAAGCGGTGGGCGAGGCCCGGCGCGTCAGCGTCGGCCAGGGGCGAATTGCCCAGGCGGTCCACCAACATGGTTGAATGGAAATGCCCGCGCTGGGTGGTCAATGTATCCAGCACCGCAGTGGCGATCACAGCAGCCAGGCCTTTGACGGTATTGAACCAGGCCGAGGCAAACGGCCCTTCGATGGGCTGGATACTGCCGGTGGACAGCATCAGCAGCGGCAGCACGGCCATCGGCTGACCGAAAATCTGCAGCAGGTACCAGCCGTAAAAGTCGTCACGAATCCACGCCGAAGTCAGGTGAGAACTGCCGATGCAGCACAGCACCAACATGCTCAGGCCAATGCCCAGCACCCAGCGGCAATCGACCCAGCGCAGGTTGCACAGCGCCGCCACCAGCGGCAGTGCAATCAACTGTGGCAGCGCCATCAGCAGCATCACCGGCGCAGTTTGCAGCGGCCGGTAACCCTGGACCTGGGCGAGGAAACTGGACGGGATGATGATCACCGAGGTCAGCACCATCAGCACGCCGGCCAGCACGATCAGGGCGAAGGCCAGGTTGCGCAGGCCGAGCATCTGCAGGTTGAAGAAGGGCAGCGGCTGTGACCATTCGTTGAGCATGAACAGCACCAGCAACACTGTGCCGCCACACAGCAGGAAGGTAATCAGGCCCGACTCGAACCAGTCCAGGCGATTGCCTTGCAACAGGCCGATCACCAGCATGCAAATCGCCGGAAAGCCCAATAGCAGGCCACGCCAGTTGAACTGCTTGAAGCGCTCCAGGCGCAGCGGGTCTTGTGGCAAACCGTAGGCCACGGCCGCCATGGCCAGCAGGCACGGCGCGACGATCTGCCAGAACGCCCACTGCCAGCCGACGTATTCGGTCCACAACGCCGCCAGCGGCGTGCCCAGGCTGGGCCCGAAGGTGGCGGTCAGTGCGTAACCGGCCAACCCGTACAACTTGACGTTGGCCGGCAAAAAACGCAGCGCCACGGTCATCAGCATCGGCGGCAGCGCGCCACCGGCCAGGCCTTGCACGGTACGCAGCAGCAGCAGGCTTTCGTAGTTCGGCGCAAACGGGCAAAGGATGCCCAGCACGGTGAACAAACCGATAGCGCACAGGGTGAAGCGACGCAGGGAAAACGTCACCGAACACCACGGCGCGAAGGCCATGGCTGCCACGGAGGTGGCGGTATAGGCGGCGACCAACCACGTGCCTTCATCAAAACCGATGTACAGCGCGCCACGGATATCGGCGAGAGCAACCTTGGTGACCATCTCGTTGAGACCGGAGACCAGCACCGCCAGCAACACGCCGAGCAAGCCGATGATGATGCGCGGGCCGAACACGGGTGGGCTCGGGGCCGTAGGTTTGGCTGCGGCCTGGAGGACGGGGGCAGCGAGGGACGTCATGAACAGGTAACTCGGAATGAGAAATACCCGAGCAGTTTAATCAGGCACTCTCATGACAAAAAGTTACTTGTTGGCAGGTTATAAGTGCGCCAGGCGCAACTTTGAACATCAACACTGAACCCTGTGGGAGCTGGCTTGCCTGCGATAGCGCCAGTTCAGTAAGAGATTCAGTGACTGACACGCCGCCTTCGCAGGCAAGCCAGCTCCCACATTCATCCGCGTTCGCTTTATACCGGCTGGGCTTCTAGCCAGGTGGCATGACAGCTTTCGCGCATGGTTTCACGCAGCCATTTGTGCGCCGGGTCTTTGTCGAAACGTGGGTGCCAGGATTGGGCCAGGACCAGGGTTGGCAGTGGAATCGGCAAGGCAAATGCACGCAGTGGCAGGTTCAGACGCTTGGCGCTCAGGAGGGCTTCCTTGGGCACCGGCAGCAGCAGGTCGGAATCGGGCAGCATGAACATCGCACCGTGAAAGCCTGGGGCGATCATGGCCACACGGCGCTCCAGGCCTTGGGCATTCAACGCGGTATCGATGGGCCCACGGGCGATGCCGCGCCGGGAGATGCTGATGTGGGAGTAGCTGGCAAAGCGTGCCGCCGTGATTTCTTCGTCGAACAGCGGGTGGTCTTGTCGTGCCAGGCCGACAAAGGTGGTGGAGAACAGGTTCTGCACCTTCACTTCCGGGCTGGCAGGCATGGTGTTGCTCACCCGCAAGTCCAACCGCCCTTCGCGCAGGGCTTCATCGTCAGTGTCGCCTTCGGGCACAAAGCGCAGCTCACACAACGGCGCCACACGCTCCATGGTGTCGAACAGTCGCCCGCCATACACGCCGATGAAAAAGTCATTGGCGCGCACGCTGAAGCGGCGGCGCAAGGTGCTCAAATCGACTTGGTCCGCCGAACGGAACAGCAACGCAGCCTGCTCCACCACATTGCGCACCTGGCCTTGCAGCTCGAGCGCCTTGGGCGTCGGCACCAGGCCACGGCCGGCACGCACCAGGATCGGGTCACCGACCGCTTCACGGATACGCGTGAGGGTGCGGCTCATGGCGGCCGGGCTGAGGTTCATCCGCCGCGCGGCGCCCACCACACTGCCCTCGTCGAGCAACGCGTCGAGGGCGACCAGCAGGTTCATGTCTGGTAGTTGCATGCCAAGCACTCGTGGTCCGTTGGGAGTGAACTGGGCGCAATCCTAGCAGGCTTTATCGGGTTAGAACGGCGCGTCACCCTGAATCGTGGTGCGGTACAACTTGCGGCGCAGATGGCTTGGGCACCCGGCGGCCAGGTGGATCAGCGAGCGGTTGTCCCAGAACACCAGGTCGTGGGGCTGCCACTGATGACGGTAGATATTTTCCGGCAGCACGCTGTAGGCATAGAGCTGGGCCAGCAGGTCACGGCTTTCGTCATCGGGCAAGCCGACGATACGGGTGGTGAAGCCCTCGCTGACGAACAGCGCCTTACGGCCGTTTTCCGGGTGGGTGCGCACAACGGGGTGCACCACTTCGGCAACCTGGGCGAGCTGTTCGGGGGTAAGGGTTGGGCGCCAGTTGCCTTCGAATTTGGTCTCGCTGTAGCGCGCCGTGTAGGAATGCGCGGCGCTGCGGCCTTCGACCGCGTTGCGCAGGTGACCTGGCAAGTGCTCCCAGGCTTTGTGCATATCGGCGAACAGAGTGTCGCCGCCTTCAGATGGCAGTTCCTGGGCATGCAGCATCGAACCCAGGCTGGGCAGTTCTTTGTATGACAGGTCCGAATGCCAGAACTTGCCTGCATCCCCCAGGCCGATGGATTGGCCGTTCTCGATGATGTTGGAAACGATCAGGATCTCGGGGTGGTTGGCCAACAGGAACTGCTTGAGCACATGGATCTGCAACACGCCGAAACGGCGGCTGAAGGCGATCTGTTGTTCGGGGGTGATGCGTTGGTCGCGGAACACGATGACGTGGTAGTCCAAGTGTGCGCGATGGATGCGGGCGAAGTCCTGCTCGTTGACTGGGCGGGACAAGTCCAGGCCGATGATCTCGGCGCCGACACTGCCGGGGAAGGGGTGGATGTCGAAGGTTTGGAGGGCGGTGGTGGCAGACATTTGATTCATTCCCGGCGGACAGGGGAGTGAATTTATAGGCATAAGGATGGAAGCTTAAATACCGTTAGCGCATATGGATATGGCGTTTGGTTTGAGCTGTAGCGTGATGCTGACGGCTCACCGGGGGCAAGCCCCTCCCACATTCTGATTGGTGAACGCATTCAAATGTGGGAGCTGGCTTGCCTGCGATAAGGTCGGACAGGCGCTGAAGATCAACGCTCGTGCAACGCCTCGGCCCGCGCCTTGATGATCGGCTTGAGCAGGTAGCTGAGGATGCTTTTCTTGCCGGTGATGATATCCACCGAAGCAACCATGCCGGGGATGATCAGCAGCGGCTTCTCATCGGTGCCCAAGTGGCTGCGGTCGGTGCGCAGAGTGATCATGTAGTAGGTGGTCTTCTTGTCTTCATCAGTGATGGTGTCGGCGCCGATGCGTTCGAGCTTGGCCTTCAGGCCACCGTAGACCGTGTAGTCGTAAGCGGTGAACTTGACCACCGCTTCCTGCCCTGGGTGCAGGAAGGCGATGTCTTGCGGGCGGATCTTGGCCTCTACCAGTAGGGTGTCGTCCAGCGGCACGATTTCGACCATGTCGCTGCCCGGCTGGATCACACCCCCAACGGTGTTGACCAGCAACTGCTTGACGATCCCGCGCACTGGCGAGGTGACCAGGGTGCGGCTGACCCGGTCTTCCAGCGCGCGGCCGGTGGACTCGGCCTTGTTCAGTTCAGTACGGGCTTCGTTGAGTTGGGTCAGGGCTTCGCTGCGGAATTTGCCGCGGGTTTCATCGATCTTGCGTTGCACTTCCTTGATCGCCGATTCAGCACGCGGGATCGCCAGGGTGGTGGCGTCCAACTGCCCGCGGGTTTCCATTTCGGCGCGCTTGAGGCGCAGCACTTCTACCGGCGACACCGCGCCCTGGGCCACCAGCGGCTCGGACATGTTGATTTCCTGGCGTTGCAGGGACAACTGGCTGCGGTATTGGCCCTGCTTGGAGGTGAACTCGCGCAGTTCCTGTTGGCGTTGCACGAGTTGCTCCTGCAAGCCGCCGACTTCGTCTTTCAACTGCTGGCGGCGGCTTTCATACAAGGAGCGCTCGTTGGCGGCCTGGCTCGGCGCGGCCTTGAGCACCTCGTCAGGGATGTTCAGCGGGCGGTCATCCACCTGGGCGCTCAAACGCTCGACACGCAGTTGCATGGCCAGGCGCAGGGCTTCGGTTTCCCCGGCGTTGGAGACAAACCGCGTGTCGTCGAGACGAATCAACGGCGCGCCAGCCTCTACGATCTGGCCTTCCTTGACGTACAGCTCGGCGACGATGCCGCCTTCAAGGTTCTGGATTTTCTGCAGCTTGGACGACGGAATCGCCTTGCCGTCGCCACGGGTCACTTCGTCGATCTGGGAGAAACCGGCCCACACCATCAGAAATACAAAGAACGCGATGATTGCCCAGATGGTCAGGCGGATGACCCGTGGCGCATCTTCGATCAGCGCCTTGTTGACCTCGGGCAGCGGCTGGCCCTGCAGCGAATCGGAGCCTTTGAAGTAGCGGCCGACCGCACTCTTGATGGAGTTAAGCAACACTGATCTGCCCCTTCTTCAACGCTTCCATGACCACGGCTTTCGGGCCGTCCGCGAGAATCTGCCCACGGTCGACCACCAGCAGGCGATCAACCAGGGAGAGCAGTGAGGCTCGGTGCGTGACCAGCACCACGGTCTTGTTTTGCACCACGGCTTGCAGGCGTTGCTTCAAGCGTTCTTCACCGGTGTTGTCCATGGCGCTGGTGGGTTCATCCAGCAACAGCATGGGCGGGTTGAGCAGCAGCGCACGGGCCAGTGCAACGTTCTGGCGCTGGCCGCCGGACAGGTTCTGCCCACGCTCGCCGACTTGCAGTTCGTAGCCTTGGGGATGCAGCCGGGCAAATTCGTGCACACCAGCCAGTTCGGCGGCTTGCAGGACCATTTCATCCTCGACGTAGCGCGCACCGCTGACCAGGTTGTCGCGCAGGGTCCCGGCCAGCAATTGAATGTCTTGGGCGACATAGCCGATGTTGTGGCGCAGTTCGCTCACGTCGATCTGGCGCACGTCCACGCCGTCCACCAGCAAGGAGCCGGAGTCGGGTTGGTAAAGGCCGACGATCAGCTTGGCCAGGGAGCTTTTGCCCGAGCCGCTGCGGCCGATGATGCCGATTTTTTCCCCTGGCTTGATCACCAGGTTGATGTTTTTCAGCGCCAGGTTCTGCTGGTTCGGGTAGGTGAAGTTCAGGCCCCGGCACTCGATGGCGCCTTGCAGGGTGCGCCGGCTCATGGGGCGCTCTTCGAAATTACGCTCCTGGGGCAGCTCCATCATCTGGTCCACCGAGGTCATGGTGACCTTGGCTTGCTGATAGCGAGTCAGCAGGCCCGACAGCGAGGCCAACGGGCTCAAGGCACGGCCACTGAGCATGTAGCAGGCAATCAGGCCGCCCATGCTGAGGTTGCCGTCGATGATCTGGTACACGCCGAACACGATCATGATCACGCCGGCCAGTTGCTGGATCAGCAGGGTCATGTTCATCGACAGGCCCGACAGCAACTTTACCCGCAGCTCAAGCCGGCTCAGGGTACCGATGGTCTGTTCCCAGCCGTACTGACGCTCGCTCTCGGCATTGTTGACCTTGACCGCATCAAGCCCGGCGAGGGTTTCGATCAGGCTCGACTGGCGCTCGGCGGCCAGCGCCATGGTGCGTTCCATGGTCGCGACCAAGGGCTTTTGCAAGGCGTAGCCGATGCCCAGGGCCAGTGGGAACGCCAGCACCGGGATCCACACCAGGTGCCCGCCGAGAATGGCGATGACCAGGAAGATCAGCAGCGTAAACGGCAAGTCGATCAGGCTGGTGAGGGTCAGCGACGCGAGGAAGTCGCGCAGGCTTTGAAACTCATGGATGTTCTGCGCGAAGCTGCCGACCCGCGCCGGGCGGTATTTCATGGACATGCCGACGATGCGCTCGAACAGCGTGGCCGAGATGATCAGGTCGGTCTTTTTACCGGCCAGGTCCAGGCACAGGCTGCGCAGGCTTTTGAGGATCAGGTCGAACAGGTAGGCACCGCAGATGCCCACGGCCAGCACCCACAGGGTGGCGGTGGCCTGGTTCGGCACAACGCGGTCGTACACGTTCATCACGAACAGCGGCGCGGCCATGGCGATGATGTTGATCAGGAAGCTGGCGGCGATGGCGTCGGTGTAGAGCCAGCGTGAACGCATGAGGGTGTCACGGAACCACGAGCGTGCCCGCGGAATCAGGCTGCCGTGGTTGACGTCGAACTTGTGCTGCGGCTGTGCAAAGAAGACTTTGCCGATGTAGTCGTCGGCCAGTGCTTCGCGCTTGATCAGCACTTCACCGCCGTCGCTTTCGCTGAGCAGGATCCGCGCTTCATCTTCGCCCTCCCAGCCCACCAGCACGGTACTGCGACCGTCCTTGAGCAACAGCAGCGCCGGCAGTGCAATGGTCGGGATCTGTTCCAACTTGCGTTGCAGCAGCCGGCCTTGCAACCCGGCCCGCGCAGCGGCACGCGGTAGCAGTTCGGCACTCAAGCGTTGCGAAGGCAGCGGCAGGCCGGTGGTGAGCATGGCCGCACTGGCCGGTTTTTGATGCAGGGCGCAGAGCGCCAACAACCCGTCAAGTAACGGGTCGTCGTGCAGTGCGCGTGGATCATGACTGAGATGAACTCGACTGACTTCAGGTTCCACGCGGGGCACTCTCGACTAACAGATGGGGCTATTGGGGTGGCTCAATTCATCCCAGGCAGTTGGACTTTAGGTTTCACGTCGTTCTGCACGACGGAGGCCATTGGTGCAACCACTCCCTGGCTCTTGAGCAATTCGCCCATGGTCGCCTTGATTCGGTACTGAGTAAATAACTGAATGTTCTTGATTTCTTCCAGGCGGCGGGAAGCGGTGAACAATTCATTTTCGCTGTCGAGCAAATCCAACAGCGTACGTTGACCAAGGCTGAACTGTTGCTGGTAGGACGTGCGTACGCGGGTGCTGTGATCCACGTACTGCTGGGCGACCGGCAATTGCGCATTGGCGTTGTTCAGGGCGTTCCAGGCCAAGCCTAGTTCTTCATTGAGTTGGCGCAAGGCATTGTTACGGATGTCCAGCGCCTGGTTGGCCTGGTAGGACTTCGATTGCAGGTCGGCCTTGTTGCTACCACCGGCGAACAGGTTGAAGCGCATGCGCACCATGGCTTCCCAACCATTGCTGTGGTTGGGATCACCGGAGACGTTGTTGTCGGCGTTGGTACCCAATTCAGCGTCAAAACGCGGATAGAAGTTGGACTTGGCGGCGTCGTACTGCTTCTCGGCGGCTGAGATATCCGACTCGGCCGAACGCAGGATCGGGCTGTTGTCGAGCATCTGGCGACGCGCTTCATTCAGGTCTGCCGGCAGCATGGCCATGAATGGGGCCGGACGCTCGAGTTCGTCGGGCATCTGGCCGACGGCGCTGAGATAGTTGACCTGCGCATCGGCCAGGTTGGTCTGCTCGGTGATCAAGTTGTTACGGGCCTGGGCCAGGCGCGCTTCGGCCTGGTCCTGGTCGGCACCGTTGCCGACGCCGCGCTCGGTGCGCAACTTGATCTGGTCGTAGATGCGTTCGTGGTTGCGCAGGTTATCTTCGGCCAGGCGTACGAACTCACGACGGGTCAATACTTCCAGGTAAACCTGGGCAACGGTCAGCGCGGTGCGCTCGGAAGTCCCGAGCAAAGAGTAAGCGCGGGAATTAACGTTGGCTTGTTGACGCCCGACTTCGCTGGAGGTGGCGAAACCGTCAAAAATCATTTGCTGCAGGCGCAGGCTGGATTCACCGCGGTTGAGCGTGTCCCAGTGATTGCCGCCAGGGTTGTTGGCGCGGGTGGTGGCGTTGTCGGTTCCTTGGCGGCCGTAACCGGCGTTCAGGTCGACACGCGGCAGGTAGCCGCCTTGTGCGGCGCGCAATTGGTAATCGGCAGCGATGCGGCTGTTAACACCTGCCTGGATTTCCGGGTGTACATCCAATGCCTGTTGCATGGCTTGGGGCAGTGTCTGGGCTTGTACGAAACTGGCGGCGAGAACGAACGGTATTGCCTTGAACAGGTGCAGACGCATTTAAAATTCCCTAGGACTTCTTGTCTCAAATCACAGCGATTGGCACCGCTGCGTCGGATAATGGCTACCGTAATGACCGTACGTCGGAAAGTTCAAAAAGCGGAACTGCTTCACACACATGTAGGACGGTTCGCCGCATAAATATCAATGTGACATTACGGGGCCGATTGTTTAGGATGGCGGCCCTAAGGTCAATAGTTTGGCACTAACTAGATAGCTAAAAAATCTAGCCAATTATTTGACGTCAATGCATATATAGACTACGCCCTCCCAATTGGCAGCCCTAATAGCGCGCTGCGAAATGGAATTTGTCGAAACGGATCGCCGGAGAAAATTTTAATGAGCAGTGTTGTTGCCATCGTCAAAAGCATTGTTGGTCAAGTTTTCGTTATTTCTCCGGAAGGTGCTCGGCGCGTCCTCGTTGAAGGTGATCGCTTGTTCGCGGGCGACCAGATCGACACCGGTATGTCGGGCGCCGTGAGCCTGGAGCTGGCCGACGGTCGCATTCTGGACCTGGGCCGTGACACCCAGTGGAGCGCCGACCTGCCGGACTCCAGCCTCGACCTCGCCGCTGCCAGCGAGCAAGCCGCGCCATCGGTTGCCGAGCTGCAACAAGCCATCGCCGCTGGCGCCGACCCGACCACCGACCTGGAAGCCACCGCCGCCGGCGCAAACGCTGCCGGTAACGGCGCAGCCGGGGGTGGCCACAGCTTCGTGGTGCTGGACGCGACCGCCGGCCGTGTCGATCCGACCATCGGCTTCCCCACCGGTACGCTTGGTCAGGGCACTTCGGCTCTCAACGCGCTGACCGGTGCCCCAGGCTCCGCTGACGCAGGCAACCTGGTGCTACAGCCTTCGACCCTGTCCCTGAGCGCAACCCCCACCATCACCGAAGCCGGTGGTGTGCTGACCTACACCGCGACCGTGACGCGGCCATCCAGCAGCGACCTTACCGTCACCTTGTCCAATGGCGCGGTGATTACTATCCCGTCAGGCCAACTGACCGGTACGGTCAACGTACCCCTGGCGCCCAACGACACCCCGTACAACGACCCGAGCCAGATCAGCGTGGGCGTTACGGGCACCACCGGTGGCGGCAACCTGGTATTGACCATCGACCCTAACCCGGCCGTGACGCAGATCACCGACACCATCGACACCACCACGGTCACTCTAACGGCTGGTTCGACCGTGACCGAAGGCGGTCAAATCACCTACACCGCCACCTTGACCAACCCGGCGCAGACGCCGGTGAATGTCACCTTGAGCAATGGCTCGGTGATCACCATCAAGGCCGGTGAGTCGACAGGCAGCGTTGTCGTGGATACGCCGGCTAACGACGTCTACAACAATGGTTCGACGGTCAGCACCACAATCACGGGCGCAACGGGCGGTAACTTCGAGAACCTGGTACCGAATACAACTCCAGCGGTCACCACCATTACCGATTCGATCGACACCACCACGGTCACCCTGACCGCGGGTTCGACCGTGACCGAAGGCGGTCAGATCACCTACACCGCCACCTTGACCAACCCGGCGCAGACGCCGGTGAATGTCACCTTGAGCAATGGCTCGGTGATCACCATCAAGGCGGGCGAATCGACGGGTACCGTTGTGGTCGATACACCGGTCAACGACGTCTACAACAATGGTTCGACGGTCAGCACCACGATCACGGGCGCAACGGGCGGTAACTTCGAGAACCTGGTACCGAATACCACGCCAGCGGTCACCACCATTACCGATTCGATCGACACCACCACGGTCACCCTGACCGCGGGTTCGACCGTAACCGAAGGCGGCCAGATCACCTACACCGCCACCTTGACCAACCCGGCGCAGACGCCTGTGAATGTCACCTTGAGCAATGGCTCGGTGATCACCATCAAGGCCGGTGAGTCGACGGGTACCGTTGTGGTCGATACGCCGGCCAACGACGTTTACAACAATGGCTCTACCGTCAGCACCACCATCACGGGCGCAACGGGCGGTAACTTCGAGAACCTGGTACCGAATACCACGCCAGCGGTCACCACCATTACCGATTCGATCGACACCACCACGGTCACCCTGACCGCTGGTTCGACCGTGACCGAAGGCGGTCAGATCACCTACACCGCCACCTTGACCAACCCGGCGCAGACGCCTGTGAATGTCACCTTGAGCAATGGCTCGGTGATCACCATCAAGGCCGGTGAGTCGACAGGCAGCGTTGTCGTTGATACGCCAGCTAATGACGTCTACGTCAACGGCAGCACCGTCAGTACGACGATTACGGGCGCGACTGGCGGCAATTTCGAGAGCCTGGTGCCGAGCACCACGCCAGCGGTTACCACCATTACCGATTCGATCGACACCACCACTGTGACGCTGACAGCCCCAACCGAGGCGAACGAAGGTGGTCAGGTGACGTATACCGCCACGCTTTCCAATAAAGCGGGCACTGATGTCACGTTGAAGTTGGACAACGGCTCAAGCATCACCATCAAAGCTGGCGAAACCGTTGGCACCGTGACCGTGCCCGCCCCTACCGATGACGTGTTCATCGACAAAAGCACCCAAACGGTCAAGATCACCGAAACCACCGGCGGCAACTTCGAAAAACTGGAAGTTGCAGGTAACGGCGCGACCACCACGATCAACGACACCATCGACAAAGTTGATGTGGTTCTGACCGCTACCACCACCGTTGGCGAAGGCGGCAACATCGTCTACACCGCCAGCCTTGTGGATAAAAACGGCGCACCGGTGACTAACATCACTAACCCGTTGACCGTCACTTTGGATAACGGTCAGACCATTACTATCGGTGTTAACCAATCCAGCGGCACCGTTACCACCGTGGCGCCAGACGATATTTATAAAGGCGATCAGACCGTCACCGCTGCTATCAAGGGTGTGACCGGCGGCGAGCATTTTGAAAATCTGGTTCCAGGTACTACCCCAGTTAACACGACCGTTACCGATACACCGGGCACCGATAACACCACTACCGTGACACTGACGGCTCCGACCGAGGCGAATGAGGGTGGCGAGATCACTTACACCGCCACGCTTTCCAACAAAGCGGGCACTGACGTCACGCTGAAGTTGGATAACGGCTCAAGCATCACCATCAAAGCTGGCGAAACCGTTGGCACCGTGACCGTCCCTGCGCCTACCGATGACGTGTTCATCGACAAGAGCACGCAGACCGTTCAGATCACCGAGGCCACTGGCGGCAACTTCGAAAAACTCGAAGTGGCAGGCAACGGCGCGACCACCACGATCAACGACACCATCGACAAGGTCGATGTAGTTCTGACGGCCACTACCACTGTCGGCGAAGGCGGCAACATCGTCTACACCGCCAGCCTTGTGGATAAAAACGGCGCACCGGTGACTAACATCACTAACCCGCTGACCGTGACCTTGGATAACGGCAAGACAATCACCATCGGTGTGAACCAGTCGAGTGGCTCTGTCACCACTATCGCGCCGGATGACGTTTATAAAGGCGACCAGACCGTCACTACCGCTATCAAAGGCGTCACTGGTGGCGAGCACTTCGAAAATCTGGTTCCAGGTACTACCCCGGTTAACACCACCGTTACTGATACACCGGGCACCGATAACACCACTACCGTAACGCTGACAGCTCCGACCGAGGCGAATGAGGGTGGCCAGATCACTTATACCGCCACGCTTTCCAACAAAGCGGGCACTGACGTCACGCTGAAGTTGGACAACGGCTCGTCGATCACCATCAAGGCTGGCGAAACTGTTGGGACCGTCACCGTGCCCGCCCCTACCGATGACGTGTTCATCGACAAGAGCACACAGACCGTCAAGATCACCGAGACCACTGGCGGCAACTTCGAGAAGTTAGAAGTCGCAGGCAACGGCGCGACCACCACGATCAACGACACCATCGACAAAGTCGACGTAGTCCTGACCGCCACCACCACCGTCGGTGAAGGCGGCAATATCGTCTACACCGCCAGCCTTGTGGATAAAAACGGCGCGCCGGTGACCAACATCACCAACCCGCTGACCGTTACCTTGGACAACGGTAAAACCATCACCATCGGCGTAAACCAATCGAGCGGTAGCGTTTCGGTTGTTGCTCCTGATGATGTGTACAAGGGCGACCAAACCGTCACCACCGCCATCAAAGGCGTGACCGGCGGCGAGCACTTCGAAAATCTGGTTCCAGGTACTACCCCGGTTAACACCACCGTTACTGATACACCGGGCACCGATAACACCACTACCGTAACGCTGACAGCTCCGACCGAGGCGAATGAGGGTGGCCAGATCACTTATACCGCCACGCTTTCCAACAAAGCGGGCACTGACGTCACGCTGAAGTTGGACAACGGCTCGTCGATCACCATCAAGGCTGGCGAAACTGTTGGGACCGTCACCGTGCCCGCCCCTACCGATGACGTGTTCATCGACAAGAGCACGCAGACCGTCAAGATAACCGAGACCACTGGCGGCAACTTCGAGAAGTTAGAAGTCGCAGGCAACGGCGCAACCACCACGATCAACGACACCATCGACAAGGTCGATGTAGTTCTGACGGCCACTACCACTGTCGGCGAAGGCGGCAACATCGTCTACACCGCCAGCCTTGTGGATAAAAACGGCGCGCCGGTGACCAACATCAACAATCCGCTGACTGTGACTTTGGATAACGGCCAGACCATCACTATTGGCGTAAACCAATCGAGCGGTAGCGTTTCGGTTCTAGCTCCTGATGATGTGTACAAAGGCGACCAGACCGTTACCACTGCTATCAAAGGCGTCACTGGCGGCGAGCACTTTGAAAATCTGGCTCCAGGTACTACCCCGGTTAACACCACCGTTACTGATACACCAGGTACAGACAACATCACTACTGTGACGCTGACAGCGCCTAACGCTGTTAACGAAGGTGGACAGATTACGTACACCGCCACGCTTTCCAACAAAGCGGGCACTGACGTAACACTGAAACTCGACAACGGTTCAAGCATCACCATCAAGGCCGGCGACACTGTTGGCACTGTGACCGTGCCCGCCCCTACCGATGACGTGTTCATCGATAAGAGCACCCAGACCGTCAAGATCACCGAAACCAGTGGTGGCAACTTCGAAAAGCTCGAAGTGGCAGGCAGCGGCGCGACCACTACGATCAACGACACCATCGACAAGGTTGATGTAGTTCTGACCGCCACTACCACTGTTGGTGAAGGCGGCAATATCGTCTACACCGCTAGCCTCGTGGATAAAAACGGCGCACCGGTGACCAACATCACCAATCCGCTGACCGTCACCCTCGATAACGGCAAGACCATCACCATTGGCGTAAACCAATCGAGCGGTAGCGTTTCGGTTATTGCTCCTGATGATGTGTATAAGGGCGACCAAACCGTCACCACGGCTATCAAAGGCGTGACTGGCGGCGAGCATTTTGAAAACCTGGTCCCAGGTACAGATAACGTCACTACAACTGTGACTGATACACCGGGTACCGACAACACCACTACCGTGACGCTGACGGCTCCGACCGAGGCGAGCGAAGGTGGTCAGATTACCTATACCGCGACCTTGAGCAACAAGGCTGGCACTGACGTCACCCTGAAGCTGGATAACGGCTCGTCGATCATGATCAAGGCTGGCGACACTGTTGGCACCGTGACTGTCCCTGCGCCTACCGATGACGTGTTCATCGACAAGAGCACGCAGACGGTCAAGATCACCGAAACCACCGGCGGCAATTTCGAAAAACTCGAAGTGGCAGGCGACGGCGCAACCACCACCATCAATGACACCATCGACAAGGTAGATGTGGTCCTGACCGCTACTACCACCGTCGGCGAAGGCGGCAATATCGTCTACACCGCCAGCCTTGTGGATAAAAACGGCGCACCGGTGACCAACATCACCAATCCGCTGACCGTGACCCTGGATAACGGCAAGACCATCACTATTGGCGTAAACCAGTCGAGCGGTTCTATCACCACCATCGCGCCGGATGACGTGTACAAAGGCGACCAGACCGTCACTACCGCCATCAAAGGCGTGACCGGCGGCGAGCACTTTGAAAATCTGGTTCCAGGTACTACCCCGGTTAACACCACCGTTACTGATACACCGGGCACCGATAACACCACTACCGTAACGCTGACAGCTCCGACCGAAGCGAATGAGGGTGGCCAGATCACCTATACCGCGACCTTGAGCAATAAGGCCGGTACCGACGTCACGCTGAAGTTGGATAACGGCTCTTCGATCACCATCAAGGCTGGCGACACGGTTGGCACCGTGACTGTCCCTGCGCCTACCGATGACGTGTTCATCGACAAGAGCACGCAGACGGTCAAGATCACCGAAACCACCGGCGGCAACTTCGAAAAACTGGAAGTTGCAGGCAGCGGCGCAACGACCACGATCAACGACACGATCGACAAAGTTGATGTGGTTCTGACCGCTACCGCCACCGTTGGTGAAGGCGGCAACATCGTCTACACCGCCAGCCTTGTGGATAAAAACGGCGCACCGGTGACTAACATCACCAATCCGCTGACCGTCACCCTCGATAACGGCAAGACCATTACCATTGGTGTGAATCAGTCGAGTGGCTCTATCACCACCATCGCGCCGGATGATGTGTACAAAGGCGACCAAACTGTCACTACCGCCATCAAAAGCGTGACCGGCGGCGAGCACTTCGAAAACCTGGTCCCTGGCACGACGGCAGTGAACACTACTGTCACCGATAACCCTGGCACCGATAACACCACCACCGTTACGTTGACGGCTCCGGCTGAGGCAAACGAAGGTGGTCAGATTACGTACACCGCGACCTTGAACAACAAGGCCGGTACTGACGTCATCTTGAAGCTGGATAACGGCTCTTCGATCACCATCAAGGCTGGCGACACGGTTGGCACCGTAACCGTGCCCGCGCCGACCGATGACGTGTTCATCGATAAGAGCACTCAGACCGTCAAGATCACCGACGCTTCCGGCGGCAACTTCGAAAAACTGGAAGTTGCAGGTAACGGCGCGACCACCACGATCAACGACACCATCGACAAAGTTGATGTGGTCCTGACGGCCACCACCACCGTTGGTGAAGGCGGCAACATCGTCTACACCGCTAGCCTTGTGGATAAAAACGGTGCGCCGGTGACTAACATCACCAATCCGTTGACCGTCACCTTGGATAATGGCCAGACCATCACCATCGGCGTAAACCAATCGAGCGGTAGCGTTTCGGTTATTGCTCCTGATGATGTGTATAAGGGCGACCAAACCGTCACCACGGCTATCAAAAGCGTGACTGGCGGCGAGCACTTCGAAAACCTGGTCCCTGGCACTACGGCAGTGAACACCACTGTCACCGATACCCCCGGTACCGACAACACAACGACTGTCACCCTGACTGCGCCAAGTGCGGTTAACGAAGGTGGTCAGATTACCTACACCGCGACCTTGAGCAATAAGGCTGGCACTGACGTCACCCTGAAGCTGGATAACGGCTCGTCGATCACCATCAAGGCTGGCGACACTGTTGGCACCGTCACTGTCCCTGCGCCTACCGATGACATGTTCATCGACAAGAGCACGCAGACGGTCAAGATCACCGAAACCACCGGCGGCAACTTCGAAAAACTCGAAGTGGCAGGCAACGGCGCAACGACCACGATCAACGACACCATCGACAAAGTTGATGTGGTCCTGACGGCCACCACCACCGTTGGCGAAGGCGGCAACATCGTCTACACCGCCAGCCTTGTGGATAAAAACGGTGCGCCGGTGACTAACATCACCAACCCGTTGACCGTCACCTTGGATAATGGCCAGACCATCACCATCGGCGTAAACCAGACTAGCGGTAGCGTTTCGGTTCTTGCTCCTGATGATGTCTATAAAGGCGATCAAACCGTCACCACCGCTATCAAGGGTGTTACCGGCGGCGAGCACTTCGAAAATCTGGTTCCAGGTACTACCCCGGTTAACACCACCGTTACTGATACACCGGGCACCGATAACACCACTACCGTAACGCTGACAGCTCCGACCGAAGCGAATGAGGGTGGCCAGATCACCTATACCGCGACCTTGAGCAATAAGGCCGGTACCGACGTCACGCTGAAGTTGGATAACGGCTCTTCGATCACCATCAAGGCTGGCGACACGGTTGGCACTGTGACCGTGCCCGCTCCTAGCGATGACGTGTTCATCGATAAGAGCACTCAGACCGTCAAGATCACCGACGCTTCCGGCGGCAACTTCGAAAAACTGGAAGTTGCAGGCAGCGGCGCAACGACCACGATCAACGACACGATCGACAAAGTTGATGTGGTTCTGACCGCTACCGCCACCGTTGGTGAAGGCGGCAACATCGTCTACACCGCCAGCCTTGTGGATAAAAACGGCGCACCGGTGACTAACATCACCAATCCGCTGACCGTCACCCTCGATAACGGCAAGACCATTACCATTGGTGTGAATCAGTCGAGTGGCTCTATCACCACCATCGCGCCGGATGATGTGTACAAAGGCGACCAAACTGTCACTACCGCCATCAAAAGCGTGACCGGCGGCGAGCACTTCGAAAACCTGGTCCCTGGCACGACGGCAGTGAACACTACTGTCACCGATAACCCTGGCACCGATAACACCACCACCGTTACGTTGACGGCTCCGGCTGAGGCAAACGAAGGTGGTCAGATTACGTACACCGCGACCTTGAACAACAAGGCCGGTACTGACGTCATCTTGAAGCTGGATAACGGCTCTTCGATCACCATCAAGGCTGGCGACACGGTTGGCACCGTAACCGTGCCCGCGCCGACCGATGACGTGTTCATCGATAAGAGCACTCAGACCGTCAAGATCACCGACGCTTCCGGCGGCAACTTCGAAAAACTGGAAGTTGCAGGTAACGGCGCGACCACCACGATCAACGACACCATCGACAAAGTTGATGTGGTCCTGACGGCCACCACCACCGTTGGTGAAGGCGGCAACATCGTCTACACCGCTAGCCTTGTGGATAAAAACGGTGCGCCGGTGACTAACATCACCAATCCGTTGACCGTCACCTTGGATAATGGCCAGACCATCACCATCGGCGTAAACCAATCGAGCGGTAGCGTTTCGGTTATTGCTCCTGATGATGTGTATAAGGGCGACCAAACCGTCACCACGGCTATCAAAAGCGTGACTGGCGGCGAGCACTTCGAAAACCTGGTCCCTGGCACTACGGCAGTGAACACCACTGTCACCGATACCCCCGGTACCGACAACACAACGACTGTCACCCTGACTGCGCCAAGTGCGGTTAACGAAGGTGGTCAGATTACCTACACCGCGACCTTGAGCAATAAGGCTGGCACTGACGTCACCCTGAAGCTGGATAACGGCTCGTCGATCACCATCAAGGCTGGCGACACTGTTGGCACCGTCACTGTCCCTGCGCCTACCGATGACATGTTCATCGACAAGAGCACGCAGACGGTCAAGATCACCGAAACCACCGGCGGCAACTTCGAAAAACTCGAAGTGGCAGGCAACGGCGCAACGACCACGATCAACGACACCATCGACAAAGTTGATGTGGTCCTGACGGCCACCACCACCGTTGGCGAAGGCGGCAACATCGTCTACACCGCCAGCCTTGTGGATAAAAACGGTGCGCCGGTGACTAACATCACCAACCCGTTGACCGTCACCTTGGATAATGGCCAGACCATCACCATCGGCGTAAACCAGACTAGCGGTAGCGTTTCGGTTCTTGCTCCTGATGATGTCTATAAAGGCGATCAAACCGTCACCACCGCTATCAAGGGTGTTACCGGCGGCGAGCACTTCGAAAATCTGGTTCCAGGTACTACCCCGGTTAACACCACCGTTACTGATACACCGGGCACCGATAACACCACTACCGTAACGCTGACAGCTCCGACCGAAGCGAATGAGGGTGGCCAGATCACCTATACCGCGACCTTGAGCAATAAGGCCGGTACCGACGTCACGCTGAAGTTGGATAACGGCTCTTCGATCACCATCAAGGCTGGCGACACGGTTGGCACTGTGACCGTGCCTGCGCCTAGCGATGACGTGTTCATCGACAAGAGCACCCAGACCGTACAGATCACCGAAACCACTGGCGGCAACTTCGAAAAACTCGAAGTTGCAGGCAGCGGCGCAACCACCACCATCAACGACACCATCGACAAAGTCGATGTGGTTCTGACCGCCACTACCACCGTTGGAGAGGGCGGCAATATCGTCTACACCGCCAGCCTTGTGGATAAAAACGGCGCGCTGGTGATTAACATCACCAATCCGTTGACCGTCACCTTGGATAATGGCCAGACCATCACCATCGGCGTAAACCAGACTAGCGGTAGCGTTTCGGTTCTTGCTCCTGATGATGTCTATAAAGGCGATCAAACCGTCACCACCGCTATCAAAGGCGTAACCGGCGGCGAGCATTTCGAGAACCTGGTGCCGGGCACTACCGCGGTGAACACCACCGTTACGGACACACCGGGTACCGACAACACCACTACTGTGACGCTGACAGCGCCAAGTGCCGTTAACGAAGGTGGTCAGATCACCTACACCGCGACCTTGAGCAATAAGGCCGGCACCGACGTCACGCTGAAACTCGACAATGGTTCAAGCATCACCATTAAGGCTGGCGAAACCGTAGGCACCGTCACTGTCCCTGCGCCTACCGATGACGTGTTTATCGATAAAAGCACCCAGACCGTTAAGATCGCCGAGACCACCGGCGGCAATTTCGAAAAACTCGAAGTGGCAGGCGACGGCGCAACCACCACCATCAATGACACCATCGACAAGGTAGATGTGGTCCTGACCGCTACTACCACCGTCGGCGAAGGCGGCAATATCGTCTACACCGCCAGCCTTGTGGGTAAAAACGGCGCACCGGTGACCAACATCACCAACCCGTTGACCGTTACCTTGGACAACGGCAAGACCATCACCATCGGCGTAAACCAATCAAGCGGTAGCGTTTCGGTTGTTGCTCCTGATGACGTGTACAAGGGCGACCAGACCGTCACCACTGCTATCAAAGGCGTGACCGGCGGCGAGCATTTCGAGAATCTGGTCCCTGGCACTACCGCGGTGAACACCACCGTTACGGACACTCCGGGTACCGACAACACCACTACTGTGACGCTGACAGCGCCTAACGCTGTTAACGAAGGTGGACAGATTACGTACACCGCCACGCTGTCCAACAAGGCGGGGACCGACGTCACGCTGAAACTCGACAACGGCTCGTCGATCACCATCAAGGCTGGCGAAACTGTTGGGACCGTCACTGTCCCTGCGCCTACCGATGACGTGTTCATCGACAAGAGCACTCAGACCGTCAAGATCACCGACGCTTCCGGCGGCAACTTCGAAAAACTCGAAGTCGCAGGTAACGGCGCAACCACCACGATCAACGACACCATCGACAAGGTGGATGTAGTTCTGACCGCCACCACTACCGTCGGCGAAGGCGGCAATATCGTCTATACCGCCAGCCTTGTGGATAAGAACGGCGCGCCGGTGACCAACATCACCAACCCGCTCACCGTTACCTTGGACAACGGCAAGACCATCACCATCGGCGTAAACCAATCGAGCGGTAGCGTTTCGGTTCTTGCTCCTGATGATGTGTACAAGGGCGACCAAACTGTCACCACCGCTATCAAAGGCGTGACCGGCGGCGAGCATTTCGAGAACCTGGTGCCGGGCACTACCGCGGTGAACACCACCGTTACGGACACTCCGGGTACCGACAACACCACTACTGTGACGCTGACAGCGCCTAACGCTGTTAACGAAGGCGGACAGATTACGTACACCGCCACGCTGTCCAACAAGGCGGGCACTGACGTAACGCTGAAACTCGACAACGGTTCTTCGATCACCATCAAGGCTGGCGACACTGTTGGCACTGTGACCGTGCCCGCTCCTAGCGATGACGTGTTCATCGACAAGAGCAGCCAGACCGTCAAGATTACTGACGCTTCCGGCGGCAACTTCGAAAAACTCGAAGTCGCAGGTAACGGCGCAACCACCACGATCAACGACACCATCGACAAGGTGGATGTAGTTCTAACTGCTACAACTACCGTCGGCGAAGGCGGCAATATCGTCTACACCGCCAGTCTTGTGGATAAAAACGGCGCACCGGTGACCAACATCACCAACCCGTTGACCGTTACCTTGGACAACGGCAAGACCATCACCATTGGTGTGAATCAGTCGAGTGGCTCTATTACAACCATCGCGCCGGATGATGTGTACAAAGGCGATCAAACTGTCACTACCGCCATCAAAGGCGTGACCGGCGGCGAGCACTTTGAAAATCTGGTTCCAGGTACTACCCCAGTTAACACGACCGTTACCGATACACCGGGTACCGACAACACCACGACTGTCACCTTGACTGCGCCAAGTGCTGTTAACGAAGGTGGCCAGATCACGTACACCGCCACGCTGTCCAACAAAGCGGGCACTGACGTCACCCTGAAGCTGGATAACGGTTCGTCGATCACGATCAAGGCTGGCGACACTGTTGGCACCGTAACCGTGCCTGCCCCTACCGATGACGTGTTTATCGATAAGAGCACGCAGACCGTCAAGATCACCGACGCCTCCGGCGGCAACTTCGAAAAACTGGAAGTTGCAGGCAGCGGCGCAACCACCACGATCAACGACACCATCGACAAGGTGGATGTAGTTCTGACCGCCACCACTACCGTGGGTGAAGGCGGCAACATCGTCTACACGGCCAGCCTTGTGGATAAAAATGGCGCACCGGTGACCAACATCACCAATCCGCTGACCGTGACCCTGGATAACGGCAAAACCATCACCATCGGCGTAAACCAATCGAGCGGTAGCGTTTCGGTTGTTGCTCCTGATGACGTGTACAAGGGCGACCAGACCGTCACCACTGCTATCAAAGGCGTGACCGGCGGCGAGCACTTCGAAAATCTGGTTCCAGGTACTACCCCGGTTAACACCACCGTTACTGATACACCGGGCACCGATAACACCACGACTGTCACCTTGACTGCGCCAAGTGCTGTTAACGAAGGTGGCCAGATCACGTACACCGCCACGCTGTCCAACAAAGCGGGCACTGACGTCACGCTGAAACTCGACAACGGTTCAAGCATCACCATCAAGGCTGGCGAAACTGTTGGTACCGTAACCGTGCCTGCGCCGACCGATGACGTGTTTATCGATAAGAGCACGCAGACCGTCAAAATCACTGACGCTTCCGGCGGCAACTTCGAAAAACTGGAAGTTGCAGGCAACGGCGCCACCACCACGATCAACGACACCATCGACAAAGTCGATGTGGTCCTGACCGCCACCACCACCGTTGGCGAAGGCGGCAACATCGTTTACACCGCCAGCCTTGTGGATAAGAACGGCGCGCCGGTGACCAACATCACCAATCCGCTGACCGTGACCCTGGATAACGGCAAAACCATCACCATCGGCGTAAACCAATCGAGCGGTAGCGTTTCGGTTGTTGCTCCTGATGACGTGTACAAAGGCGACCAAACTGTCACCACCGCCATCAAAGGCGTAACCGGTGGCGAGCACTTTGAAAATTTAGTGCCTGGCACGACGGCGGTGAATACCACCGTCACGGACACACCGGGTACCGACAACACCACTACTGTGACGCTGACAGCGCCTAACGCTGTTAACGAAGGTGGCCAGATTACGTACACCGCCACGCTGTCCAACAAGGCGGGGACCGACGTCACGCTGAAGTTGGACAACGGCTCGTCGATCACAATCAAGGCTGGCGAGACCGTGGGCACCGTAACTGTGCCTGCGCCTACCGATGACGTGTTCATCGACAAGAGCACTCAGACCGTCAAGATCACCGACGCTTCCGGCGGCAACTTCGAAAAACTGGAAGTGGCAGGCAACGGCGCAACCACCACGATCAACGACACCATCGACAAGGTGGATGTAGTTCTGACCGCCACCACCACCGTTGGCGAAGGCGGCAACATCGTCTACACCGCCAGCCTTGTGGATAAAAACGGCGCAGCGGTGACCAACATCACCAATCCGCTGACCGTCACCTTGGACAATGGCAAAACCATCACCATCGGTGTGAATCAGTCGAGCGGTTCCATCACCACCGTAGCGCCAAACGACGTCTACAAAGGCGACCAAACCGTCACCACCGCCATCAAAGGCGTGACCGGTGGCGAGCATTTCGAGAACCTCGTGCCGGGCACGACGGCGGTGAACACCACCGTCACCGACACACCAGGCTCCACCGACCTGACCACCGTCACCTTGACTGCCCCGACCGCGGTCAACGAAGGCGGCCAGATCACCTACACCGCCACCTTGAGCAACAAGGCCGGCAGCGACATGCTGGTCCAGCTCGACAACGGTTCGAGCATCACCATCAAGCAAGGTGAGACCATGGGCACGGTGACCGTCCCGGCGCCTACCGATGACGTGTTCATCGACAAGAGCACCCAGACCGTCAAGATCACCGGCACCACCGGCGGCAATTTCGAGGGGGTGACCATCACACCTGCGGGCGCCACGACCACCATCAACGACACCATCGACGACGTGACCGTGGTACTCAAGGCCACCGGTTCGGTCAGCGAAGGCGGGCAGATCGTCTACACCGCGTCCCTGGTCGACAAGAACGGCGCGGCCGTGAACAACGTGGGCTCCGACTTGGTGGTAAGGCTGGATAACGGCTCGACCATCACCATCGGCAGTGGCAAGTCCACCAGCTTCACGACAGCTACCGCACCGAACGATGCCTATGTCGGCGCCAATGATGTCAGCGCCAAGATCACCGGCGTGGTCAGCGGTGGCGACAAGTACGAGCATCTGATTGTTGACGCCAGCCCCGCGGTCACCAAGGTCACGGATGTAGTGACGGATACCAAAATCAGCATAACGGGCGATGGCTCGGTCACTGAAGGTGGCACAGCCCACTACACCCTGACCTTGACCAACCCGCCGCAAACCGACGTAACCGTGACGCTCAAATACAGCGGCACCGCCACTGACGGTTCGGACTTCACCGGCGTGTACACCGTGAAGATCCCGGCAGGCTCCAGCAGCGTGCCGTTTGATATCCGCACGCTCGACGACAAGATCACCGAGCCTACGGAACAGATCGTTATCACCATCGACAAGGTCACCGGAGGCAACTTCGAGAACCTGGTGATCGACAAAGGCACCGTCACCACCAACATCCTCGACAACGATGCGCCGCCGGTGATCGACCTGGATGCCAACAACTCCAGCGGCGCCACGGGTGCCGATTACAAGACGACATTTACCGAGGGTACCGCCGGGCCGGGCGTGTCGATCGCCGATACGGATATCAAGATCACTGACCCAGACAGCACACTGCTGACGGGCGCGACGGTCACGCTGACCAACGCACAGGCCGGTGATGCCCTGAACCTGGGCAATAGCGTGAATGGCATCAGCGTCAGCACCAACAACCAGACGGGCACTATTACCCTGACGTTGTCCGGCAGCGCAACGCTGGCTGACTACATGCAACGTATCCAGAACATCACGTTCACCAACAACAGCCACGACCCGAGCACCACACCGCGCACCATCACCGTGACGGTGACCGATGGCGGCAACTACTCCAACGTGGCCACCACCACCGTCAACGTGGTAGCGGTCAACGATGCACCAGTGGCCACTGGCGGTGCTGTGACCGGTACGGAAGACACGGCGCTGGCCCTGACCTGGGCCAACTTCGGCGTGAGCGATGTGGACTCGCCACAAGCCAGCCTCGGGGTGAAAATCACCGACCTGCCAGTAGCCGGCAAGCTGCAATACCTTGCGGCGGACGGCAGCACCTGGACCAACGTGACCAGCGGCCAGACCTTTACCAAGGCCCAGATCGATGGCGGCCAACTGCGCTTTATGCCGAACGCCAACGAGTCCGGCGCCGACGGTTACGGCGGCACTGGCGTGGGTAACAAGCAGGCGGATTACGCGCAGTTCAAGTTCCAGCCAACCGATGGCAAGGACCTGGGCACCAGCGCTACGGTGAAAGTCGATATCACCCCAGTGGCCGACGCACCGACCCTGAGCGTGGCCGACAACAACGTTGCCTCGACCGGCCTGGTCAAACAGGGCTGGAACAGCATCGCCGGCCTCGGCAACAACGGCAACGGTGCTGCACCGGACGTGCTGAAAAAAGCCATCGATAACGCGGGCACACCCAACAGCACCTCTGTGGTGACCAACGTCGAGTCCGTCGACAACGTGGCCGCTGGCTCTGGTTCCAAGATCTCCGGCCTGATCTACATGGAAGCGGGCAAGAGCTACACCTTCAGCGGTATCGCGGATGACAGCGTGGTGGTCAACGTTGGCGGTAAAGACGTTGCGAGCGGTTTGTGGGGTACCAACAGCGGCAAGTTCAGCGGCTCGTTCACGCCAACGACCACTGGTTACTACAGCCTTGAGATCTACCAGGCCAACCAAGCGGGGCCTGGCAGCTTTGACGTCAACCTGTCGGTCAACGGCGGGGCGGTGCAGAACCTGAGCACCAGCACCGTGCCGCTGTACACCGGCCTTACCGACCTGACCAACGCCGGCGTCACCGTATCCGACCTGCATGGCAGCAACGGTGACGGTTACTACGTGGGCTACAAGCTCAACGAAGGCCAGGAAAACGGCACGGTCAAATTGTCCAAGGTCACCACCGCGCTGACCGACACCGACGGCTCCGAAACCCTGAGCGTGAAGATCAGCGGCATTCCGGCAGGCTCGGTGCTCACTGACGCGTCGGGGCACACCTTTACTGCGGGTAAAACCGTGGGCGAAGTGAATGTCACGGGCTGGGACCTGAACACCCTGACCATCAAGCCGCCGACCTACTACAGCGGTCAGTTCAACCTGACGGTCACTTCGACGTCCACCGAGAGCATCGGCGGTTCAGCGACCACCACCGCGCAATTGCCCGTCACGGTGCACCCAGCGACCTACAATTCGGTCACCGGCACCTCGGGCAGCGACACCATCAATGGCAGCGATGGCAACGACATTGTCGTGGCCGACGTCGCCGGCTTGAACGTGGTGCAGGGCAAGAACTACAACATCGCGTTCATGATCGATACATCGGGCAGTATGGGTGCGGACTCGATAGCAGCGGCAAAAACCTCGCTGACCACCACGTTCAACTCGCTGAAAAACAGTATCGGCGCCAGCACTTCTGGCACTGTGAATATCTTCCTGGCGGATTTCAGCGACCAGGTCAATCGCACGGTGACAGTCAACCTGAAAGACCCAGGTGCATTGGACTCGCTGCAGAAAGTCCTGGATTCCATGGTGTCTACCGGCGGGACCAACTACGAAGACGTGTTCAAGGCCGCGGCCAACTTCTTCAAGAGTGCCCAGGCGACTGGCAACACTGGCGCTATCAATACAACGTACTTCATCACCGATGGTCAGCCGACGTTTTACCAAGCGTCCGAGCAGACCAACCCATACTTGTACGGCAATGTCAGGCTCGATGATGTCGTCACCATGAACAACTACACCATAGGTACCGCCACCCGGATCAACATCGATTCGAATAACTACCTTGATATCAACTCTGCCGGCAAGGTAACCCTCTGGTCTTACGGCTGGGGGTACAACAAGGGAATCATCCACGCCCAAGGGGATGGCACCTATGAAATATCGGTGCAAGGCGGCCTCGGCTACGATACCGACTACTCCACCACCCTCAACTCCAACAGCGCGTTCGCACTGCTTAAAGGTCTGTCCACAGGTGGCGTAGAAGCCATCGGCCTCAACAGTGGGGTCAGCCTGAATCAGTTGGCACCGTACGACAGCGATGGCAAGCCACAGGCCAACATCGATCCGAAGGACCTGGCCAACGCTATCCTCGGCCACACAGAGGCGACGTTGCCGGGCGCGGACACCGTCAGCGGTGGCGACGGCAACGACATCCTCTTCGGCGACCTGGTGAGCTTCAGCGGGATCAATGGCGAGGGTTACAACGCGCTGCAGGCCTTTGTCGCACAGAAGACCGGCGTGGCTGTCTCGGCAGTGACTGCCTCTAACGTTCACCAGTACGTCACCGAGCACTATGTGGACTTCGACGTCTCCGGCGCCAAAGATGCCGGCGATACACTGTTGGGCGGGGCTGGCGATGACATCCTGTTCGGCCAGGGCGGCAACGACCTTCTGGACGGCGGCAAAGGCAATGACATCCTGCTGGGTGGCACGGGTAACGACACGTTGATTGGCGGCCAGGGCAACGACATCCTGATCGGTGGCTCGGGGGCCGACACCTTCGTGTGGAAGGCGGGCGACATCGGCAACGATGTGATCAAGGACTTCAAGGCGTCCGAAGGCGACCGCATTGACCTGCGCGATTTGTTGAAAGGTGAAACCGACAGCACCATCGACAATTACCTCAAGATCACCACGGTAGAAGGTGTGTCGACCCTGCAAGTGAGCAGTGAAGGCAAGCTCAACGCCGCCGGTGGCCTGGCCAATGCTGATGTGACGATCAAACTGGAAGGCAACGATTGGTCCCACACCAGCATCAACTCGCTGATCAGTGGTGCCGACCCGACCATCAAGATCGATCACACCTAAGACGCGATTGATCGGCCGCCCTTCCAGGCGGCCGATTTTTTGGCCTACGGGTCGCTGGCCCTGGCGGACGGCGCATCGCATACTCACGCCCATACACGCAGCGTTGACCTATGCTGTTGAACGCCTGTGGCGCATTTTCGAGGGGTTGTTATGTTTTACGTGCAACGTGATGCACAGGGCGCGCTGGTTCGCGTAGAGGCCGCTGCCTTTACCGAATCCACTGAAACCCTGCCGGCCGATCACCATGAGATACAGGCCTGGTACGCCAACGAAGTGGTGGAAACCAGCCTGGCCCAGCTCAAGCAGAGCGACTTTGAGATGATCCGGGTGCTGGATGACTTGATCCAGGTGCTGACCCGCAAGGGGGTGATCAGCGTGACCGACCTGCCGCCGGCAGCCCAGGCCAAGTTGATGGACCGTAACCAGGCGAGGGAAGCGTTGGGTGGGTTGAGCCAGTTGATCGATGATGACGAGAAAGGATTGATTTAATCCAACCGCTCCTACCCCTGTAGGAGCGAGCTTGCTCGCGAAAAACTGAAATCGCCACGGGGCATCAGGTTTTGCGCGTTATTGTTGGCGATCTTCGCGAGCAAGCTCGCTCCTACAGGTGAATTATTTCCAGGGCGCGGGCTCGCCAAACAGTTGGCCCTGCACGCCGAAAATCCCCATCTCACGAATCACCTTCAGTTCGCCCTCGGTCTCTACACGTTCGGCAATCAACGGCAGGTCGATGCTATGGGCCGCTCGCTGGATGGCCTCGATAAACAGGCGCTTGTCGCTTTCCTGGTCGATGGCGCGAATGTAGCTGCCGTCGATCTTCAGGTACGCCAGGCCCAGGCGCGCCAGGTTGCCGATCATGCTGAACCGCCCACCGAAACGTTGCAGGCTGAGGGAGAAGCCCAGTTCGCGCAGGCGCTGGGTCATCTGTTCCAGCACGGGCTGCTCAGGCAGTTGCTCCTCACCAATCTCCAGGGTGAGGCGCGGGCCCAGGTTGCTGTGCTGGCGTAGCAGGTCATAAACGCGGTTCAGGGCCTGGGTATCTTGCAAGGTCGCGGCCGAAAGATTCAGCGCCAGGTTCTCGGTGTGGCTGGCCATCTGCTTGAGCACCTGCTCCAGCATCAGGCGGTCCAGGCGGGCTGACCAACCAAAGCGCTCAAGCCACGGCAGGAAGCGCCCGGCCGGTATGGTGTGGCCGTCTTCGTCCTGCAAGCGCGACAGTACTTTGTAATGCAAGACCAATTGCGGGTCCTGGCTGGCGACAACCGGCTGGAAGTACAGCTGGAAGCGCTGCTGGGTCAGGGCCTGGTCCAACAAGGTGTGCCAGGCATGGTGATCGTCTCCCACGCTGGCGGCGGCGCTGCGGTCCAGGCACACCCAACTGGTGTCGCCCTGCGCTTGGGCCTGGGCCAGGGCCTGATCGGCCAGGGTCAGCAGGGCTTGGGGCGCGTCGCCATGGCTGAACGGCGCCAGGCCGATATAGGCGACCGGCTTAACGTCACTGGCGCCGGTCGCTTGCAGGCTGAGCAAAGTGCTTTCCAGGTTTTGCGCCAGCTGCATCGCTTCTTCACGCATCAACCCCGGCGCCAGCACGGCGAACTCACCGCCACGAATACGGGTGACGAGGTTATGGGTTTCCGGGTACGGCGCGCACTGGCGCAGTAGTTGTTCGCCAACCGCTTGCAGTAACTGGTCGGTGCGCTGGCCACCCAGGCGCTGGTTGAGGCCGGCCAGGTCCTTGACCCGCAGCAGCAGAAGGTAGCCGGAGTTGGTCTCTTCCGGGTTACTGACGCGGGCGTTGAGCTGCATCTCGAAATAACGGCGGTTGGCGAGGCCGGTGAGGTTGTCCTGATAGGATTCGGTGCGCAGTTTTTCGCTACGCTCGGCCTGCTCCTGGAACAGCGCCTTGAGCTTTTCCACCATCTGGTTCATGGCCTGCACCACCCGCCGCAGTTCAGGCGTGCGGGGCAAGTCAGGCAGGCTGAGGAACTCACGGCGGGCAATGGCGTGGGACTGTTTGACCATATAGTCCAACGGCTTCAATTGCCGGCGCAGCAGCAGCCCACCGAGCACCACGCTGACCGCACCGCACAAGAGCAACCAGCCCAGGCTACCCAGGGCGCTTTGCCAGAGCTTGGCCAGGGCGAACATCGGATGGCTGACCACTTCTACCCGTGCGGCCTGTTCCCAGCCACGGCTGACCAGGGCATCACCGCCCGCCGGCTCCAGTCCGATCAGCTTGACGAACCAGTTGGGCACGCCGTTGTTGTCGGGAATACCGCTACGCTCGACGATGGTTTTGTCGGTGGCCAGGTCCACGACGCGGATGCTGGCATAGTAACCGCTGTCGAAGATCGAGCTGACCAACAGCTCCACCATGGCTGGGTCATCGATATTCGGGGTGAGCGACAGCGCCAATGCCGTCGCGGCATCCTGGGCGTGGGAGCGCAATTGGTTGACGTATTGGGTGCGCGAGCTTTCCAGGCTGACCATGAAGCTGCCGCTGAAGGCGACCACCAGGAACAGACAGATTGCGATCAATAGCTGTTTGAACAGAGACATCCGATCAGTTACTCCTAGTTGGCAGGCTCGGCTGGGAAGCCTTCCGCACGCATTTTTCTCAACACATCCTGCCAGCGCGACAAGCGTTTGGTATCACCGACTTTTTTGTTGCCTTTGGCACCAGGCAAGTACAACCCCTCGGCGTTGAATGAGTACACCGGGACCAGGTCGGTGCGACGGGTAGCCGGCAGGATCTCATCCATCAGGCTGTCGAGCACCAGTGGGACGGCGTCGGGGCTCGAATAATAAGTCAGGACCATGTGCGCCCGATTCTGCCGCAGGGCCTTGACGTAGGTAATGCGCAACTTGTCGCTGGACACGCCCAGGTGACGCAAACTGAAATATTTTGCGATGGCGTAGTCTTCACAGTCACCAGCACCTTTCCAGAGTGCCTCGACGGGCGTCTCCCAGTAATCCACAACGTGCCAGAGATCGATGTCTTCCACGTAGGTCATTTGCTTGTTGAAGAACAAATTGACGACCTTGAGCTGCTCCTGCTCGCTGACCTGTTTTTCGCTCACCAATAACCGCTGCCAGGCGTCGATACGCTGCTGGCCTTGACCCAAAGGCCCGTAGACGGCGGTAGCCTTGCGGCTGATTTGCGAGAAATCCCAATCGGCACGCAGCCCGCCGAGCATCAGGCCGGCCAGTAAAGTTGCTGATAAAAGCCAGCAAAGCAGTCGATAGGGATTAAAACTTACCGCCAAAATGTTCAGTCCGTGAAAGAGACGGAATTTCCAGGGATGGTGAAGCCTGGCCCTACAAAAAACAATCGCACAGTGCAATCATCGCAGGAGGCGGCGTTTTTATAACCGCCCTTGTGAGAGACACAAAGTATGCTGTGTAAGCACTTACAAACGGAAACTTTGGCTATTTGACAAGCACCTGGCCCATCTTTAGTGTTCTTTGGATCCAATTAGCCAGACTATTATTCAAGAAAGGAGGATAGCGCAACCGTGACGCAGAAGCCGAACCCATTAAGCAGCATCAAAATCAGCGGGCCTATTCCCGCCCATCTTGCGCGCTCCGTTATCGAAGAAACGTTGCGTAATGCCATCCTTGATGGGCGATTGCCCTGTGGCACCGCCATGCGCCAGCAAGAACTGGCCAGCCTGTTCGGCGTCAGTCGCATGCCGGTACGCGAAGCGTTGCGCCAGCTGGAGGCGCAATCCTTGTTGCATGTGGTGACTCACAAGGGTGCCGTCGTTGCTCCCTTGATCGAGGACAATTCGGCCGAGACCTATGCCCTGCGCATGTTGCTGGAGTCCGAGGCCCTGCGCCTGTCGATTCCGTTGCTCACCGACGCGGACCTTGCTCAAGCCGAGGCCTGTATCAACGCACTGGAAAGCGAGAAAGACTACACCGAGATTGGTCGGCTCAATCGCCTGTTTCACATGGTGTTGTACGGCAAGGCGCCCAACCAGCGGCTGCTCACTTTGGTCGAGCACGGATTGAATGAGGAGGAGCGCTTCCTGCGCTTCAACCTTGAGGCGATGGGGCTGGGGGAGACTTCCCAGGAGGATCACCGCGAACTGCTGAGCCTGGTAGCGCAGAAGAAGGTCGAGGAGAGCATCCTGACGCTGCGTAACCACTTGATGCGAGGCATGGAGGTGATCGCGACCTACCTCAGCGGCCTTGAGAGCGCCGAAAAAAACCCCACTCAGTAGGTTTTTTCGCTTTTGCCCTTGATCCTTAGGTGATGTAGCAACTTTCTTATCAGGGATTGTTGCTCCATCAGAAAAAACAAAGAACCAAATCATAATTAAAGCCGACTCAGCGCGCAGCAAAATCCCACGTATAGCTGGGCAATCACCACACACATAAATATCGGGAAAAACATCTAATACATTTGTATACCGGTTCAAACATTCAACCAGCTTATTATCTTTTCCCAGCAAGACACACCTTTCCATCCACTGCGTCTGCCTAGTGCAAGGGCCTCGCCGTGCGCGTGGGCGTGGGCGCGCTCAAGTTACTCTCGCACTCACAACTATAATATTTCAACACTGCTTTTAGAGCACTCGCAACAACTCATAGGCGTCAACCATGTACCCACATTCACTCGCGCAAAAAAAACGACAACTTTTTGATCATCCGTTATTTATAGAAATAACCAGCCTCGGCAAGTTACAACACTTCATGAAACACCATGTATTTGCTGTCTGGGATTTCATGAGCCTGACCAAACGCCTGCAAAAGGACCTCACTTGCATGCAGTTGCCCTGGCTCCCCTCCACTGACCCGCACGCTGCCCGCCTGATTAATGAAATCGTGCTGGCGGAAGAGTCGGACGAGCACCCGACGCGGGGCTATTGCAGCCACTTCGAGCTGTACTTGGACGCAATGACGGAAGTGGGCGCCAGCACGGTCGCAATCACTCGCTTTATCGACCTGCAAAGCCAGGGAGTGGAGGTAAGCGCAGCCTTGCAGATGATCGATGCGCCCCAGGGCGTGGCCCGCTTCGTCGACAGCACCTTACAAATTGCCCTGAGCGCTCCGACCCACTGTGTGGCGGCGGCGTTCCTGCATGGCCGAGAGTGTGTGATTCCGTCAATGTTCGAAAGGCTTTTGCATAGCCATGCTTTCATAGGTCGGCAGGCCCCTACGCTATGTCACTACCTCAGCCGCCATATCGAAATAGACAGCGATGATCACGAGCCTGCGGCGCAACAGTTGCTACAGCGCCTGGTCGACGCAGACCCCAGTCGCCAGCAACAGGCCGATAACGCCGCCCTGGGCGCCGTGCAGAGTCGTATTACCCTCTGGGACGACGTACTGGCCTCGATGCAAGAGGTACGTCCGTGAACGCCGCTCATTACCAATCCTTTGCCGACGACTGGGAGCGTCGCGCAACCATCCGCACACGCCCCCGGCGGATGTTGGAAGACGACGACAAACTCATCTTCCCGCTGTGCCGTCAGCCTCTGGTGCTGAGTGCAACCTTTCTCAAGCACTGCCCGCAATGGCGCGACTTCGTGCTGGTACAAAGCTTCTATAAATTCATCAATGACGTGGTGATTTTCGAAACCGAGATCGTCGACAAGACCGCGCGCAGCATCGCTAAAAATCGCTTCTCCCTGCCCTTCCCGCTCGCCTGCCGCTACGATGCGATGACGGTCGTTGTCGACGAGGATTACCACGCGCTGGTCGCGCTGGATTTCCTGCAGCAAGCCGTGCAGATGACCGGAATCCAACCGCTCGATCTACCCGGGCAAATTGAATTGGGCCGCGCGCTGCCGGCAGCCCAGGCACAGGTACCGGCATACTTGCACGATGCCGTAGAGTTGATCGGCGTCGCCATCGCTGAGAACACCGTCACCCATGACGTCGCAGCGTTTTCCAAAGATGGCAGCGTCAAATCCTCTGTCCGCGGCCTGATGGCCGATCATCTGTTTGATGAAGGGCGGCATGCGCGGTTCTGGACACAGTTGGTGCGCCTCTACTGGCAATCGGCAAGCTCTGAAGATCGCGACCACATTGCTCAAGCCCTGCCCGTGTTCCTGACGCACTACCTGACCAACGACCTACAGAAAGACTTCGATCTGCAACTGATCGAACACTTGGCTATCAGTGCCGATACGCGCCGGGCACTGCGCGACGAAATCCAGGCGCTGGACTTTCCCATCACCCATCAACATCCGCTGCTGGCCAATATCATGGGCCTCCTGCACCACAGCGGCGTACTGCAAACCCCCAGCGTGGCAAGAGCCCTGCGCGACTACCTGCCCGTATCGAGGAGGTTGGCATGAGGCGCTTGCAGATCGAGTGGCGTGGTACCGGTAACGCTCTGGCGGCGCTCAGGCAGGAGCTGGAGCAATATGGGCATGTGGCAGGAACGGGGTCTGTGGATCTGGTTATTGAAGACGGGAGTCAGCCGCTGCCGCCCTCGCCCGCCAGTGCGCCATGGTTAAGCTTGCGCGTGGGTATCGGCCCGCTCTGCGAACACGGGCTGCCCTCATTACAGTTACGCTGCTACGACCGGGAGCGGCGCCTGCTGACGGTGCACGACGTTGCCCGGGAGCCCAGCGGCAATGGGCAGCGGTTGCGTCAGCAGGCAACGAATGCAGTGGTGGAGTGGGCTGCTTTGTTGGTCTGCGGTTTTTCAAGAGACCCCGCTTATTTCTCGGCAACGGCCGCTGCTAACGCCTGGCCTGAACAGGGCCTGCAAGAGCTGGATGCCTTGGCTTTCATGCACCGGTTCAACCACACGGCGGCCCCTGCCTTACTGCACGCGGCCCGAACGCCCATGATCGAACGGCTGCAGGCCAGCCTCAATACCTTCGCGCATCGAACAGTGCTGAACATCGCCGGTCATGCGCTGACTTATCGGCAGCTCCAGCAACAAGCCATGGCTATTCAACAACGCCTGCTTCCCTTGCTGGAGGATGCCGAGGCTCCACAAGTGGTCGGCGTATGCCTGGAGAAATCTGCCGAGTTGTACGCCAGTATTCTCGCGGTGCTTGGCTGTGGCGCCGTGTATTTGCCGCTGGTGCCTGACCACCCGGAGCAACGCCAGCACTGCATGCTGACCAGCCTCAAGGCCTGTGTGCTGCTGGAGAATGGCCAGCACCCATTGCGAGAGCGTTTCGTTTCACTTGATGTGAGCCAGGTGGCCGCGCACAGCGCCGACATGACGCAACCGCTGATGCACCGTCACCCCCGTGCCGACGAGCCGTGCGTGGCACTGTTCACCTCGGGTACGACGGGCCAGCCCAAGGGGGTACTGCTGAGCCAATACAACCTGGCGCATTTCACGGCCTGGCTCGTCAGTTGCGTGGCGTTGGATCAACACAGTCGCGTCCTGCAATTTTCGCCACTGGGCTTCGATTCTTCACTGATCGATATTTTCCCTGCATTGATCGCCGGCGCCGAGTTGATTGTGCCCAGCCCAGACCAGCGTCACGACCCTCAGCAACTGGTAGAACTGATTCGCAAGCAACGCGTCACTCATGGGTTTGTGCCACCGGCACTGCTCAGCATCCTGCCGCTGGATCAGCCGTTGGGCATGACTCATTTACTGACCGGAGGTGATTTCTGCGAGCCCTGCGTGATCGAACAACTGGCCGGTCAATGCCAGTTGCATAACCTCTATGGGCCGACCGAGGCCACTGTGTTGGCGACCCATCGGGTATTCCAACGAGGTGACAGCCATCGCAATATCGGCCTCCCCATCGCTAACAGCCAGGTGCTGATTCTCGACGAGAACCTGCAGCCCGTGGATGAACAGGTAATGGGCGACTTGTACATTGTCGGTCCCGGAGTAAGCCTGGGTTATTCGAATACACTCTCGCGGGCCGACAATCCGTTCGTGACGCTGACACTGCCAAATGGCCAAGTGCTACAGGCTTATCGCAGCGGCGACTTGGCAAAATGGACGCAAGAAGGCATCGAACTGGGCGGCCGCAGGGATGAGCAAGTCAAGATCCGCGGGTTTCGAGTTCATCCTCAGGATATTGAACAGTGCTTGCGCGATAGTCGCTTGTTTCGCCAAGTGGCAGTGGTGATCGATACGGCACACAGAGTCATCGGCTTTGCCGCCCAGCCGGAATCTGGCGCTACGCTGGCAAGCCTGAAGGAACATGCTCGGCAATGGTTGCCCGTGCATATGCAGCCCAGCGCTTGGAGCGAACTGGCATGCATGCCCCGTTCGAATAACGGCAAGATCGATCGCAAGGCCTTGCTGGCCATGCCAATACCCATACCCATCGGGATGGATCGCTGTCGCATACAAGACCCTTTGCAGGCACAACTGGCTGACGTGTGGGGTGAGCTGCTGGGATTACCCGCAGGCGAACTCTCGATTGATGAGAGTTTTTTCAACCTCGGTGGCCACTCCATTCTGTTGTCGACCCTGTTGCTACGCCTGCGCGAGCAGTTTGGCCGCAGCTTCTGCCTGAGCCCCTTTTTTGAGACGCCGACCATCCGCACATTGGCCGCACTCATGGATGGCAGTGCACTGCCGGATACACCATCCAACCAGATGGAACAAGATGCGACGCGAGCACTGGAGGTCGAGATGCTGCCCGAGACCCTTGCGGGAGACTCGCGCAAAGCCATCGTCACCGGCGCGAACAGCTTTGTCGGGGTTCATATTGTCCAGGCACTGCTGACTGGCGGGGCGCAGGACGTGGCGTGCCTGGTGCGCGAGTTGCCCGGCCATTCGGCAGCGACAAGGTTCGCCCAGGCATTGCGTGAATACCGCTTGGAACATCTGGACCTGAGCCGAGTACAGGTATACGCCGCCGATATTCGTAAACCTCGCCTGGGCTTGGCCGACGACGTGTACGAGCACCTCGCCCGTCATTACGGCGTGGTGGTGCATAACGCCGCGCAGGTCAATCATGTGATGGATTACGCCTCACTCGCCAAGGACAACGTCGAGCCGGTGCTGGAATGCCTGCGCCTTTGCGAGACCCATTGCAAGAAGGTCCTCAATTTCATCTCGACGCTGTCAGCCTGCAGCAGCGTGGACGTCGACGGGTCCGTGCTTGAAGCGCCTGCCCGACGCGCACTGCCGCTCTATGTGAAAAATGGCTACAACCTCTCCAAGTGGGTAGCCGAGCGGCTATTAGGACGGGCAGTCGAGCAAGGGGCCTGGGTCAATATTCATCGGCCGGGAAATATCAGCTTCAACAGCCAGAACGGCGTTTGCCAGCCACAGAAAAACCGCTTGATGTTGATGCTCAAGGGGTCTCTGCAATTAGGGATGGTCCCGCGACTGGACGTCAATTTCGATCTGATGCCGGTGGACTTCCTGGCGCGTTTCATCGCCTACCACAGCGTGCGCTTTGACCCTGGGCGAAACGTGTTCAACCTGCACAACCCACTGCCCTTGAGTTGGGACCAGTATCTCGACGCCTTCAGCGAGGCTGGGCACGCTTTTGACCGAGTAAGCATTGAACACTGGCAACGGGCGCTGCGCAAAGTGAGCCGCAATAACGCGTTGTTCGGAGTGCTGGGCTTTTACCTGGACGGACTGGGCGAGGACATCGGTGACACATCGATGATCCGTTACGACAATGCCCGGTGGGGCGTGGAAAAAATGGGCATGTGCTATCCACCCAAGAGCCAGGCGCTGTTACGCAAAGGCTGCGACTATCTGAGCGCTATCAGTTTCCTCTGAATAGCACCCTGGACGTGAGACCAAGCGATCGGAGCGAGAGGCCTCGCTCCGATGCGGTCAGGATCAGATCTTGAAGCTATCGACCAATTGCTTCAGTCGGCTGGCCTGCTGGGACAGCGCATCGCAGTCCTTGAGCGTCTCGTTGAGGTTGGCCACACCCTGCTGGTTCAGCAAGTTGATCTGGTTGATATCGACGTTGAGGGTTTCAACCACGGCGGTCTGCTCTTCAGTGGCGGCCGCGACGGATTGGTTCATGCCATCGATCTCAACGATACGTTGCGTCACGCTGACCAGACGCTCACCTGCCTGGTTGGCGACTTCGACGCTTTCTTCGCTGGAAGCCTGGCTGGCGTTCATGGTGGTCACGGCTTCGCGCGAACCCACTTGCAGCGAAGTGATCATCTTGTGGATTTCTTCTGCCGACTCCTGGGTACGGTGCGCCAAATTGCGCACTTCATCCGCCACGACGGCAAAACCACGCCCTGCTTCGCCAGCACGGGCCGCTTCGATCGCCGCGTTTAGGGCGAGCAAGTTGGTTTGCTGGGAAATGCCTTTGATCACATCCAGGATGTGTCCGATGTTATCGGTACTGGCATTAAGGGTTTCGATCTGAGTGCAGGACAGGCTGATCTTTTGCGAAAGCTCCGACATCGCCTGAATGGTTTGCTCCACCACTTTACGACCATCGTCAGCTTGTTCGCTGGCACCACTGGCATGCTGGGACGCGTCAGCAGCGTTGCGCGCGATTTCCTGGGTGGCGGCCCCTAGCTCGTTGATGGCTGCGGCCACGCTGTTGGTACGCGCGCTCTGTTCGTCAGAACCGATGATCGACGCATTGGATGAAGCCATCACACGCTGGGACAAATCGTGCACCTGGCGCGTTGCCGAAGACACTTCGGAAATCGACGCGTGAATTCGCTCGACGAACTGGTTGAATGCGCTGCCGACTTCGCCGAACTCGTCTTTGCTGGTCACGTCGAGACGTCGGGTCAAATCACCTTCGCCTTGGGCAATGTCCTGCATGGCCACGCCCATGGTGGTCAACGGGCGCAACAGTACTTGAATCAACAGGCTCAGGAGCACCGCAATAGCCACAACGGCAATCAACATCGCAATCAAGGCCGAAGTACGGAATTTGCCCAGCGGGGCATAGGCTTTTTCTTTGTCGATCGAAAGGCCGATGTACCAGTCAGCGCCAGGCAAGCCGCTGATAGGCGTGAAGGAAAGGATGCGATCCTGACCGTTGAGGACAACGTCCTGATTGAGCTTCTCAATGCGCACGTTGGTGCCGGGATAGATGTCCTTGAGATTCTTCATCACTTGGTCCTGGTCCGGACTGACGATGACCTGGCCATCACCGCTGACCAGGAACGCATGGCCGATACCACCGAAGTCTACCGAGTTGATGATCTTCACCAGTGTCTGCAGGCTCAGGTCACCACCGACAACACCCAACAACTCGCCATTCTTTTTCACCGGCATGGCAATTGTCACGATCTGACCGCCCACAGCCGCCATATAAGGCGGAGTAAGCATGGTTTTGTCCGCCACTACTGCTTGCTTGTACCAAGGGCGCTGACGGGGGTCGTAGTCGTCAGGCATCTTCGCGTCAGGGCGCTGTGTGAATACCCCATTGGTTTGACCTACATAGGTGAACTGGAAATTGGTGGTGAATGCTGGCTGATCGACCAAACCTGGGAGGTCGGCGGCGCTGCCCTGGTGGGCAACGTTCTGCGCCAGGTTCTCGAGGACCAGGATGCGACCACTGAGCCAGTTCTGCACACTGCTGGCGGTGAGCTCGCCGGATTGCTGGATGGACGACGTAAGGTTTTGCCTGATGGTGCTGCGCTGCAGGTAGTCGTTGTAGAGGGTAAATAACGCGAAGGCTAAAACCACGACGCCTGACGCGGCCAACAGAATTTTATGACTGAACTTGAGATTCATTTCATCGACTTCTTTTGCCAAAGGGGGGTGAGCGTGCCGAGTGGAACATTCCATGTATCGGGATAGGCGGACTCTGCGGTCGCTCTATTTCGGTGCACGCATGGCTCGTCAGGCTTTCGGCCAAACTTCGACAAATCTTAGGAATTTGTGAGAAGCATCTTCTTTTAACGTAGGAAACCGACAGGCGGTAGCCGTAAGGCAGATTTGCTGCGGTGGGCCGCCCTAAACGACAAAACCCCTGTCTGCGTTAGCAGACAGGGGTTTCGGAATTCAATCTTGACGATGACCTACTCTCACATGGGGAAACCCCACACTACCATCGGCGATGCATCGTTTCACTGCTGAGTTCGGGATGGGATCAGGTGGTTCCAATGCTCTATGGTCGTCAAGAAATTCTGTGTACCAGACCGTTGCGTTGGCAACGTGCCGGTGAAATTCATGAGCTTCTACATAAACAAAACCCCAACTGCTTTCGCAATTGGGGTTTCGGAATTTAATCTTGACGATGACCTACTCTCACATGGGGAAACCCCACACTACCATCGGCGATGCATCGTTTCACTGCTGAGTTCGGGATGGGATCAGGTGGTTCCAATGCTCTATGGTCGTCAAGAAATTCGGGTACTGAGTCGCGGCCAGCTGGCCTCGCTTCAGCAAATTGGGTATGTGATAGATCGTGGTGTTTTGTGAGCGTCGAACTTTCGGTTCATTGCGTCTTCACACACCGCAATCTGGCCTTTCGACTCAAATTGCTTGGGTGTTATATGGTCAAGCCTCACGGGCAATTAGTATTGGTTAGCTCAACGCCTCACAGCGCTTACACACCCAACCTATCAACGTCGTAGTCTTCGACGGCCCTTCAGGGAACTCAAGGTTCCAGTGAGATCTCATCTTGAGGCTAGTTTCCCGCTTAGATGCTTTCAGCGGTTATCTATTCCGAACATAGCTACCCGGCAATGCCACTGGCGTGACAACCGGAACACCAGAGGTTCGTCCACTCCGGTCCTCTCGTACTAGGAGCAGCCCCTCTCAAATCTCAAACGTCCACGGCAGATAGGGACCGAACTGTCTCACGACGTTCTAAACCCAGCTCGCGTACCACTTTAAATGGCGAACAGCCATACCCTTGGGACCGGCTTCAGCCCCAGGATGTGATGAGCCGACATCGAGGTGCCAAACACCGCCGTCGATATGAACTCTTGGGCGGTATCAGCCTGTTATCCCCGGAGTACCTTTTATCCGTTGAGCGATGGCCCTTCCATACAGAACCACCGGATCACTAAGACCTACTTTCGTACCTGCTCGACGTGTCTGTCTCGCAGTCAAGCGCGCTTTTGCCTTTATACTCTACGACCGATTTCCGACCGGTCTGAGCGCACCTTCGTACTCCTCCGTTACTCTTTAGGAGGAGACCGCCCCAGTCAAACTACCCACCATACACTGTCCTCGATCCGGATAACGGACCTGAGTTAGAACCTCAAAGTTGCCAGGGTGGTATTTCAAGGATGGCTCCACGCAGACTGGCGTCCACGCTTCAAAGCCTCCCACCTATCCTACACAAGCAAATTCAAAGTCCAGTGCAAAGCTATAGTAAAGGTTCACGGGGTCTTTCCGTCTAGCCGCGGATACACTGCATCTTCACAGCGATTTCAATTTCACTGAGTCTCGGGTGGAGACAGCGCCGCCATCGTTACGCCATTCGTGCAGGTCGGAACTTACCCGACAAGGAATTTCGCTACCTTAGGACCGTTATAGTTACGGCCGCCGTTTACCGGGGCTTCGATCAAGAGCTTCGCGTTAGCTAACCCCATCAATTAACCTTCCGGCACCGGGCAGGCGTCACACCCTATACGTCCACTTTCGTGTTTGCAGAGTGCTGTGTTTTTAATAAACAGTCGCAGCGGCCTGGTATCTTCGACCGGCATGAGCTTACGGAGCAAGTCCTTCACCCTCACCGGCGCACCTTCTCCCGAAGTTACGGTGCCATTTTGCCTAGTTCCTTCACCCGAGTTCTCTCAAGCGCCTTGGTATTCTCTACCCAACCACCTGTGTCGGTTTGGGGTACGGTTCCTGGTTACCTGAAGCTTAGAAGCTTTTCTTGGAAGCATGGCATCAACCACTTCGTTACCTGAAAGGTAACTCGTCATCAGCTCTCGGCCTTGAAATCCCGGATTTACCTAAGATTCCAGCCTACCACCTTAAACTTGGACAACCAACGCCAAGCTGGCCTAGCCTTCTCCGTCCCTCCATCGCAATAACCAGAAGTACAGGAATATTAACCTGTTTTCCATCGACTACGCTTTTCAGCCTCGCCTTAGGGACCGACTAACCCTGCGTCGATTAACGTTGCGCAGGAAACCTTGGTCTTTCGGCGTGGGTGTTTTTCACACCCATTATCGTTACTCATGTCAGCATTCGCACTTCTGATACCTCCAGCAAGCTTCTCAACTCACCTTCACAGGCTTACAGAACGCTCCTCTACCGCATCACTTACGTGATACCCGTAGCTTCGGTGTATGGTTTGAGCCCCGTTACATCTTCCGCGCAGGCCGACTCGACTAGTGAGCTATTACGCTTTCTTTAAAGGGTGGCTGCTTCTAAGCCAACCTCCTAGCTGTCTAAGCCTTCCCACATCGTTTCCCACTTAACCATAACTTTGGGACCTTAGCTGACGGTCTGGGTTGTTTCCCTTTTCACGACGGACGTTAGCACCCGCCGTGTGTCTCCCATGCTCGGCACTTGTAGGTATTCGGAGTTTGCATCGGTTTGGTAAGTCGGGATGACCCCCTAGCCGAAACAGTGCTCTACCCCCTACAGTGATACATGAGGCGCTACCTAAATAGCTTTCGAGGAGAACCAGCTATCTCCGAGCTTGATTAGCCTTTCACTCCGATCCACAGGTCATCCGCTAACTTTTCAACGGTAGTCGGTTCGGTCCTCCAGTTAGTGTTACCCAACCTTCAACCTGCCCATGGATAGATCGCCCGGTTTCGGGTCTATTCCCAGCGACTAGACGCCCTATTAAGACTCGCTTTCGCTACGCCTCCCCTATTCGGTTAAGCTCGCCACTGAAAATAAGTCGCTGACCCATTATACAAAAGGTACGCAGTCACCCAACAAAGTGGGCTCCCACTGCTTGTACGCATACGGTTTCAGGATCTATTTCACTCCCCTCTCCGGGGTTCTTTTCGCCTTTCCCTCACGGTACTAGTTCACTATCGGTCAGTCAGTAGTATTTAGCCTTGGAGGATGGTCCCCCCATATTCAGACAAAGTTTCTCGTGCTCCGTCCTACTCGATTTCATGACTAAGAGATTTTCGCGTACAGGGCTATCACCCACTATGGCCGCACTTTCCAGAGCGTTCCGCTAATCTCAAAGCCACTTAAGGGCTAGTCCCCGTTCGCTCGCCACTACTAAGGGAATCTCGGTTGATTTCTTTTCCTCAGGGTACTTAGATGTTTCAGTTCCCCTGGTTCGCCTCTTGCACCTATGTATTCAGTACAAGATAACCATCTTATGATGGCTGGGTTCCCCCATTCAGACATCTCCGGATCAAAGTCTGTTTGCCGACTCCCCGAAGCTTTTCGCAGGCTACCACGTCTTTCATCGCCTCTGACTGCCAAGGCATCCACCGTATGCGCTTCTTCACTTGACCATATAACCCCAAGCAATCTGGTTATACTGTGAAGACGACATTCGCCGAAAATTCGAATTTCTCAATTAAGAGAACTCACAAATTTTACCTTAGCCTGATCCGTTACCAGTGAAAGTAACGTTCAGTCTATCTTTCTATCACATACCCAAATTTTTAAAGAACGAACTAGTCAAAGACTAGAAATCAACATTCACCATCACAACGATGGAATGCTCATTTCTAAGCTTTATACAAACAGAAGCAGTAGTGGTGGAGCCAAACGGGATCGAACCGTTGACCTCCTGCGTGCAAGGCAGGCGCTCTCCCAGCTGAGCTATGGCCCCGTATTTCTACAGGCGTTTCCCACACAAAATTGGTGGGTCTGGGCAGATTCGAACTGCCGACCTCACCCTTATCAGGGGTGCGCTCTAACCAACTGAGCTACAGACCCAATTTCGGGCTGCTTCTTTCGTCTTCTTCAATGAATCAAGCAATTCGTGTGGGAACTTATGGAGCAGCTGATGTCGTCGATTAAGGAGGTGATCCAGCCGCAGGTTCCCCTACGGCTACCTTGTTACGACTTCACCCCAGTCATGAATCACACCGTGGTAACCGTCCTCCCGAAGGTTAGACTAGCTACTTCTGGTGCAACCCACTCCCATGGTGTGACGGGCGGTGTGTACAAGGCCCGGGAACGTATTCACCGCGACATTCTGATTCGCGATTACTAGCGATTCCGACTTCACGCAGTCGAGTTGCAGACTGCGATCCGGACTACGATCGGTTTTATGGGATTAGCTCCACCTCGCGGCTTGGCAACCCTCTGTACCGACCATTGTAGCACGTGTGTAGCCCAGGCCGTAAGGGCCATGATGACTTGACGTCATCCCCACCTTCCTCCGGTTTGTCACCGGCAGTCTCCTTAGAGTGCCCACCATTACGTGCTGGTAACTAAGGACAAGGGTTGCGCTCGTTACGGGACTTAACCCAACATCTCACGACACGAGCTGACGACAGCCATGCAGCACCTGTCTCAATGTTCCCGAAGGCACCAATCCATCTCTGGAAAGTTCATTGGATGTCAAGGCCTGGTAAGGTTCTTCGCGTTGCTTCGAATTAAACCACATGCTCCACCGCTTGTGCGGGCCCCCGTCAATTCATTTGAGTTTTAACCTTGCGGCCGTACTCCCCAGGCGGTCAACTTAATGCGTTAGCTGCGCCACTAAAAGCTCAAGGCTTCCAACGGCTAGTTGACATCGTTTACGGCGTGGACTACCAGGGTATCTAATCCTGTTTGCTCCCCACGCTTTCGCACCTCAGTGTCAGTATTAGTCCAGGTGGTCGCCTTCGCCACTGGTGTTCCTTCCTATATCTACGCATTTCACCGCTACACAGGAAATTCCACCACCCTCTACCATACTCTAGTCAGTCAGTTTTGAATGCAGTTCCCAGGTTGAGCCCGGGGATTTCACATCCAACTTAACAAACCACCTACGCGCGCTTTACGCCCAGTAATTCCGATTAACGCTTGCACCCTCTGTATTACCGCGGCTGCTGGCACAGAGTTAGCCGGTGCTTATTCTGTCGGTAACGTCAAAATTGCAGAGTATTAATCTACAACCCTTCCTCCCAACTTAAAGTGCTTTACAATCCGAAGACCTTCTTCACACACGCGGCATGGCTGGATCAGGCTTTCGCCCATTGTCCAATATTCCCCACTGCTGCCTCCCGTAGGAGTCTGGACCGTGTCTCAGTTCCAGTGTGACTGATCATCCTCTCAGACCAGTTACGGATCGTCGCCTTGGTGAGCCATTACCCCACCAACTAGCTAATCCGACCTAGGCTCATCTGATAGCGCAAGGCCCGAAGGTCCCCTGCTTTCTCCCGTAGGACGTATGCGGTATTAGCGTCCGTTTCCGAACGTTATCCCCCACTACCAGGCAGATTCCTAGGCATTACTCACCCGTCCGCCGCTCTCAAGAGAAGCAAGCTTCTCTCTACCGCTCGACTTGCATGTGTTAGGCCTGCCGCCAGCGTTCAATCTGAGCCATGATCAAACTCTTCAGTTCAAACATCTTTGGGTTTTTAAGAAACCCTAAACTTGGCTCAGCAATCGTTGGTTACATCTTTGATTTCTCGCGGAGTAACTTGTGATGCTGATAATCTTGTTGACTATCAGTCTGACTCCACAAGCACCCACACGAATTGCTTGATTCAGTTGTTAAAGAGCGGTTGGTTAAGATCTTTCGTCTCAACCGAGGCGCGCATTCTACAGCAGCCTCATTTGCTGTCAAGTGGTTATTTTCAGAAGTTTTCGAAGATTTCTTCAACAACTTCAACCACTTGCGCTTGCGATCTCTCGTAAGCGGGAGGCGAATTCTACAGCGTTACACGCTGCTGTCAACACCTCTTTTTCAACTTCCTTTTGGCTTCGATGAACTGAAGCAACTTGCTGCCGAAAACTGCGTAACTCATTGTTTACCAAGGAGTTTTCCGTTTCGACTGCGCCGGAAGTGGGGCGAATTATAGACAGATATAATTCGCCGTCAACTCTTAATTCTGCTTTTCTATCAATAAGTTAGCTTCGGCTAAAAAACAACCAGCTCTCCACTGGACTTCTATCTATATAGAAGGAAAAGCTTAAATAACACCTGCTTCCTTCAATGCAGCCACATGAGCAGCTCCCAGCCCCAGAACGCCTTGCAGCACCTGAAGCGTGTGCTCGCCCAGTAGAGGAGGCGCACTCCGGTACTCTACAGGCGTCTTGGATAAGCGTATCGGGCTCGCAACCTGAGGCACCATCCCCGCCAATGCATGAGGCAACTCCACCGCCAAGCCACGCGCCTTGACCTGAGGATCGGAAAACACCTGCGCCAGATCATTAATCGGCCCACACGGCACGCCCACTCGCTCCAGCTGCGACACCCACTCAGCGGTAGTCTTGAAGACCGTCGCCTGGCGAATCAAGGGAATCAGCTCCGCGCGATTAGCCACCCGTGCGCGATTGGTGGCGAAACGCACGTCATCCGCCCATTGTGGTTGCCCAGCGACTTCAGCGAATTTACGGAACTGCCCGTCATTGCCTACGGTGAGAATGAAATCTCCATCGGCAGTGGGGAAATCCTGATAGGGCACAATATTAGGGTGAGCGTTGCCCAGGCGCTTGGGCGGCGTCCCGGTGGTCAGGTAATTCATCGCCTGATTCGCCAGGCAAGCCACCTGCACATCCAGCAACGCCATGTCGATATGCTGCCCACCACCATCGTGATCGCGATGAGCTAGCGCAGCCAAAATCGCCACGGTCGAATAGAGCCCGGTCAAGATATCGGTCAAGGCTACGCCAACCTTTACCGGCCCGGCGCCTTCATCCCCTTCAGACCGCCCCGTCAGGCTCATGAGCCCACCCAAACCCTGGATCATGAAGTCGTAACCGGCGCGCATCGCATAGGGGCCCGTCTGGCCAAACCCCGTGATGGAGCAGTAAATCAGCTCCGGGTTAACCTCTTTGAGGGACTCGTAGTCCAGCCCATACGCCGCAAGGCCACCCACCTTGAAGTTTTCGATCAGGATGTCCGACTTGGCAGCCAGGTCGCGTACCAGTTTCTGGCCTTCAGGTCGCGTAAAGTCGATGGTCACCGACTCTTTATTACGGTTGGCCGACAGGTAGTACGCCGCCTCACTGGTGTTCTCGCCATCCGCATCCTTAAGGAAGGGAGGGCCCCAAGCGCGCGTGTCATCGCCGCTGCCCGGCCTTTCGACTTTGATCACCTCGGCCCCAAGGTCTGCAAGAATCTGCCCGGACCAAGGGCCCGCGAGTACTCTCGACAAATCCAGCACTCGCAGATGCGAAAGCGCGCCCATGCCCATGCTCCTATTAATAGAACGCTTGAAGACCGGTTTGCGCGCGCCCCAGGATCAAGGCATGCACGTCATGGGTCCCTTCATAGGTGTTGACCACTTCCAGGTTGACCAGGTGGCGTGCCACCCCGAACTCGTCAGAGATGCCGTTACCGCCCAGCATGTCCCGGGCCATGCGTGCGATGTCCAATGACTTGCCACACGAGTTACGCTTCATGATCGAAGTGATCTCCACCGCCGCCGTACCCTCATCCTTCATCCGCCCCAGGCGCAGGCAACCTTGCAGGGCCAAGGTAATCTCGGTCTGCATGTCTGCCAGCTTCTTCTGGATCAGCTGAGTGGCAGCCAATGGGCGACCAAACTGCTGGCGATCGAGTGTGTACTGGCGCGCGGTATGCCAGCAGAACTCAGCAGCCCCCAGCGCACCCCAGGAGATCCCGTACCGTGCCGAGTTAAGGCAGGTAAACGGCCCTTTCAAACCACGTACATCCGGGAAGATATTTTCTTCCGGCACAAATACGTTATCCATGACGATCTCACCGGTAATGGAAGCCCGCAACCCCACCTTGCCGTGGATAGCCGGAGCGCTCAGACCTTTCCAGCCTTTTTCCAGGACAAAGCCACGGATATCTCCCGCATCGTCTTTACCCCACACCACAAACACATCCGCAATCGGACTGTTGGTGATCCACATCTTCGCGCCGGTCAGGCTGTAGCCGCCATCCACTTTGCGTGCACGGGTAATCATCGCGCCCGGATCGGAACCATGGTTGGGCTCGGTCAGCCCAAAGCAACCGATCCATTCACCAGAGGCCAGTTTGGGCAAATACTTCTGTTTTTGCGCCTCGGTACCAAACTCATTGATCGGCACCATGACCAGGGAAGACTGCACACTCATCATCGAGCGATAGCCGGAGTCGACACGCTCCACCTCACGAGCAATCAAACCGTAGCTGACGTAGTTCAACCCGCTGCCGCCGTATTGCTCGGGGATCATTGCCCCCAGCAAACCGGTTTCGCCCATCTCACGGAAAATAGCGGGGTCTGTCTTTTCATGGCGGAAGGCTTCGAGCACACGAGGAGCCAGCTTGTCCTGCGCAAATTGCTCGGCGCTGTCACGCACCATGCGCTCTTCTTCGGTGAGCTGTTGATCCAGCAGCAGTGGATCGATCCAGTTGAAGCTTGCCTTGCCAGCCATGAATAAGTCCTCGCGAAAAAATCAGAAGTCGTGGATCCAGACTAGGCGCGGTCTGCGCAGAGGGCAAACGAGGTTTTTGCATAGGCTTGTGCTAATTTCTCACTTCGTAACACTCAAAAAGCCCATAAATGCGCTTTATCTGTGAGGGCAATGTACATGCGCCGGAAAATCCCCAGTACCACCGCACTCATCAGCTTTGAGGCAGCAGCCCGCCATGAGAGCTTCACCAAGGCAGCAATGGAGCTTTCCATCACCCAAGGCGCGATTTGCCGACAGATCGCCAGCCTGGAGGAGTTTTTGAGTGTCGAGCTGTTTCGCCGCTCACGCCGCGGCGTGAAGCTGACGGAGGCGGGGCTGTCTTATAGCCGTAGGGTTGCAACACAGCTGGACGCCGTGGAGCGCGACACCTTGTCGGTAATGGGCCAGCAAGGCGCCAATGTGATCGAACTGGCGGTGGTGCCCACCTTCGGCACGCAGTGGCTGATCCCACGCCTGAAGGACTTTCAACATCAGCACCCGGAAGTCACGGTGAACCTGACGAACCGCACACGCCCCTTCCTGTTCGCCGATACCGAGTTCGATGCGGCGATCTACTTCGGAGATGCCGATTGGTCGGGTACGCAATCCCACAGGCTGATGGGCGAAAACCCAGTACCGGTCTGCAGCCCGCGCTTACTCGGCGACCGCACGCACTTCACCCCTCAACAGATCGCCGAGCTGCCACTGCTGCAGCAGACCACACGCCCCTACGCCTGGCGCCAATGGTTCAACGCCCAACAACTGAGCATCCCTCGCGACATGACAGGCCCTCGATACGAGCTATTCTCGATGCTGTCTCAAGCGGCCATACATGACATGGGCATCGCACTGATCCCTCCTTTCCTCATCCAGCAGGAGCTGAAGGAGCAACAATTGGTAATCGCCAGCACTGAAGCACTGACCAGCGAAAAGGCTTATTACCTGATGATTCCTGACAGAAAGGTCGAATCGGCCTCTCTGCATGCATTCAGGGACTGGCTGGTCGACCAGTCAAGACGCTACAACCCAAGTAAATGAAGGACAAAGCGCAATTACTGACTTTGTAGTCAAATAAATTAAGAGCCTACAGATGTACGTATATGTCGCATTTAAACAGACTGTACTTGTCAGCCAAAAATAAGGCTAAAAGCCATGTATTTCATGGCTCGTAGCGACTCTTACCGGTCAATGCACGACTATTCACACTGGCAATGGAAAAACGCACCGAAAACGCCTGAACGCCTTTAAAGACCTGTATTTAAAGAGGTTATTTCAGCCTGTTGCGACAATCAGTCACAGGGTGACTTGTAGTTAATTTTTCGTCACCCGTCATAATCCCTTGATGGCCGTAAAGTTCGCCTGCAAAATGCCGCGCCCCGCTGTCATTTCAGCGGGATCGTGCTGATCGGCCGCCCCAGTTGCGCCACTCGCGGTGCACTGGCCTTTTTACAAAAAGATCAAAAGCAAAAAGATCATGCAGGAGATTTGACGTGCACATTGGTGTTCCTCTCGAAACCCAGACCGGTGAAACGCGGGTGGCTGCCACCCCGGAAACCATCAAGAAGCTGATCGGCCAGGGCCATAAGGTCACTGTACAAAGCGGCGCAGGCATCAATGCCAGCATCGTCGACAGTGCCTATGAAACGGCAGGCGCTACCATTGGCAGCGCCAACGACGCATTTGGCGCCGAGCTGATTCTCAAAGTGGTTGCCCCCAGCGACAGCGAACTTGCGCTGATCAAAAGTGGCACCGTATTGGTGGGCATGCTCAATCCGTTCAGCAACGAAACCATCGCCAAGCTCGCCGAGCGCGGCATCACCGCCTTCGCCCTGGAAGCCGCGCCGCGCACGTCACGCGCTCAAAGCCTTGATGTGCTGTCTTCGCAAGCCAACATCGCCGGTTACAAGGCCGTGTTGCTGGCCGCTCATCACTACCCGCGCTTCATGCCGATGCTGATGACTGCTGCCGGCACTGTAAAAGCCGCACGCGTACTGATCCTTGGCGCCGGTGTGGCGGGCCTGCAAGCCATCGCCACGGCCAAGCGCCTGGGCGCGGTGATCGAAGCGTCCGACGTACGCCCGGCGGTTAAGGAGCAGATCGAATCCCTGGGCGCCAAGTTTGTCGACGTTCCCTACGAAACCGATGAAGAGCGTGAATGCGCCGTCGGTGTCGGGGGCTACGCACGCCCGATGCCCACCAGTTGGATGCAGCGCCAGGCCCTGGCCGTGCACGAACGCGCCAAACAGGCCGATATCGTCATCACCACCGCCCTCATCCCGGGCCGCAAGGCGCCGACCCTGCTCAGCGCCGATACCGTGGCGCAGATGAAACCCGGCTCGGTGGTCATCGACCTCGCTGCAGCCCAAGGTGGCAACTGCCCGCTGACGGTGGCCGACCAGGTCGTGGTGGAAAACGGCGTGATCATCTGCGGCCCGACCAACCTGGCGGGCGCTGTCGCCGCCGATGCGTCGGCCTTGTATGCGCGCAACCTGCTGGACTTCCTGAAGCTGGTCTTCACCAAGGAAGGGCAGTTTGAAATCAACCTCGAAGACGACATCGTCGCCGCGTGCCTGATGTGCCGCGACGGCCAAGTCATCCGCAAAAACGCCTAAGCAGGGATTCAGACGATGGAAGAGCTTATCTCCCCCGGTATCTACAACCTGATCATCTTTGTGCTGGCGATTTATGTCGGTTATCACGTGGTCTGGAACGTAACACCCGCATTGCACACGCCGCTGATGGCCGTGACCAACGCCATTTCCGCGATTGTCATCGTCGGCGCCATGCTGGCTGCCGCGCTGACCGTCACCCCGTTGGGCAAGACTATGGGCACACTGGCCGTGGCCTTGGCGGCGGTGAATGTTTTCGGTGGCTTTCTGGTCACCCGCAGAATGCTTGAAATGTTCAAGAAGAAAGCCCCAAAAGTAAAAGAAGAGGCGCCCAAGTAATGAGCATGAACCTCGTGACGACGCTCTACCTGATCGCGTCGATCTGTTTCATCCAGGCCCTCAAAGGCCTCTCGCACCCGACCACTTCGCGGCGCGGCAACCTGTTCGGCATGCTCGGCATGGCGCTGGCGGTACTCACTACCGTCGGCCTCATCTATAAGCTGGGGGCTGAACTGGCGACTGCCGGTATCGGCTACGTCATAGTTGGCCTATTGGTTGGCGGTACCGCCGGCTCGATCATGGCCAAGCGTGTTGAAATGACCAAGATGCCCGAGCTGGTCGCGTTCATGCACAGCATGATCGGCCTGGCAGCGGTGTTCATCGCCATTGCCGCCGTGGTCGAGCCGCAGTCCCTGGGCATCGTCAAGCACTTGGGCGATTCGATACCGGCCGGTAACCGCCTGGAACTGTTCCTCGGTGCCGCTATCGGTGCAATCACCTTCTCCGGCTCGGTGATCGCATTCGGCAAGCTGTCGGGCAAGTACAAGTTCCGCCTGTTCCAGGGCGCACCGGTACAGTTCGGCGGCCAACACAAACTGAACCTGGTGCTCGGCCTCGCAACCCTGGGCCTGGGCCTGGCGTTCATGTTCACCGGCAACCTCACTGCGTTCGCGCTGATGCTGGCCTTGGCCTTCGTGCTGGGTGTGCTGATCATCATCCCGATTGGCGGCGCCGACATGCCCGTGGTGGTGTCGATGCTCAACAGCTACTCCGGCTGGGCAGCGGCGGGCATCGGTTTCTCGCTGAACAACTCGATGCTGATCATCGCCGGTTCCCTGGTGGGCTCCAGCGGCGCGATCCTGTCGTACATCATGTGCAAAGCGATGAACCGCTCCTTCTTTAATGTGCTGTTGGGCGGTTTCGGCAATGCGCCGGATGCTGGCGCTGCGACGGGCTCCAAAGAAGCACGCCCGGTGAAGTCCGGCTCCGCTGATGACGCCACCTTCCTGCTGACCAACGCGGACACCGTGATTATCGTCCCAGGCTACGGCCTTGCGGTCGCGCGGGCACAACACGCGCTCAAGGAGCTGACCGAGAAGCTGACCCACCACGGCGTCACCGTAAAGTACGCGATCCACCCGGTGGCGGGCCGTATGCCAGGGCACATGAACGTATTGCTGGCCGAGGCCGAAGTGCCTTACGACCAGGTGTTCGAGATGGAAGACATCAACTCCGAGTTCGGCCAGGCCGACGTGGTGCTGGTATTGGGCGCCAACGACGTGGTCAACCCGGCCGCCAAGAACGACCCGAACTCACCCATCGCCGGCATGCCGATCCTCGAGGCGTTCAAGGCCAAGACCATCATCGTCAACAAGCGCTCGATGGCCAGCGGCTATGCGGGCCTGGATAACGAGTTGTTCTACCTGGACAAGACCATGATGGTGTTCGGTGATGCCAAGAAGGTCATCGAAGACATGGTCAAAGCCGTCGAGTAACACTGCGCCAGCGCAATACCCGAAACCCTGGCCTCACGTAGGCTGGGGTTTTTTTATGGTTCCCCCGTTCTGCGTGGAAACGGGGTGTTCCGCGTCCCGCTTTGCACACACATGAAACCCGACCAAAGGCTCTAAATCGCGACCTGGCATTCGACCATGGTAGCGGGCCGAAACTTTTTGAAATCACTACACTGCCCACCTTGCTTTCCGTAGCCAGAGATAACAATTCATGTACCGTGATCGTATCCGCTTGCCTTCGTTGTTGAACAAGGTCATGAGCGCGGCAGACGCCGCTGCACTGATCGAGGACGGCATGACCGTCGGCATGAGCGGCTTCACCCGTGCCGGTGAAGCCAAGGCCGTCCCCCACGCCCTGGCCGAACGCGCCAAGACTTCGCCGCTCAAAATTACCCTGATGACCGGCGCCAGCCTGGGCAATGACCTGGACAAGCAGTTGACCGAAGCCGGCGTACTGTCACGACGCATGCCCTTTCAAGTCGACAGCACCCTGCGCAAGGCGATCAATGCCGGCGAGGTGATGTTTATCGACCAGCACCTGTCGGAAACCGTCGAGCAACTCCGCAACAATCAGCTCAAATTGCCAGACATCGCCGTGATCGAAGCCGTCGCGATCACTGAGCAGGGGCATATCGTGCCCACCACTTCCGTAGGCAACTCGGCCAGCTTCGCGATTTTTGCCAAACAGGTGATCGTCGAGATCAACCTGGCGCACAACCCGAACCTGGAAGGGCTGCACGACATCTACATCCCGACCTACCGGCCGACGCGCACGCCGATCCCGCTGGTGAAAGTCGACGACCGTATCGGCAGCACCGCGATTCCGATCCCGCCCGAGAAAATCGTCGCCATCGTCATCACCAACCAGGCGGACTCCGCCTCCACGGTAACGCCGCCTGACAGCGACACCCAAGGCATCGCCAATCACCTGATCAACTTCCTCAAGCAAGAAGTCGATGCCGGGCGCATGACCAACAAGCTCGGCCCGCTGCAAGCCGGCATCGGTAATATTGCCAACGCGGTGATGTGCGGATTGATCGAGTCGCCGTTCGAAGACCTGACCATGTACTCGGAAGTGTTGCAGGATTCGACCTTCGACCTGATCGACGCCGGCAAGCTGAGCTTTGCCTCCGGCAGTTCGATTACCTTGTCGGAGCGACGCAATGCCGATGTGTTCGGCAACCTGGAGCACTACAAGGACAAATTGGTGCTGCGCCCGCAGGAAATTTCCAACCACCCTGAAGTGGTACGGCGCCTGGGCATCATCGGTATCAATACCGCGCTGGAGTTCGATATCTACGGCAACGTCAACTCCACCCACGTCTGCGGCACGCGGATGATGAACGGCATCGGCGGCTCCGGGGATTTCGCCCGCAATGCGCACCTGGCGATCTTCGTCACCAAGTCCATTGCCAAGGGCGGCGCAATTTCCAGCGTGGTACCGATGGTCAGCCATGTGGACCACACCGAACATGACGTGGACATTCTCGTCACCGAAGTAGGCCTTGCCGATCTGCGGGGCCTGGCGCCACGGGAGCGCGCTCGGGTGATCATCGATAACTGCGTGCACCCAGCCTACCGCGATGCCCTCAACACTTACTTCGATGCCGCCTGCGCCATCGGTGGGCATACGCCGCACATCTTGCGCGAAGCACTGAGTTGGCACATTAACCTGGAAGAAACCGGGCACATGCTCAAGGCTTGATGAATACAGATCCGGGCTGATGCAAATACAGTTTCATCAGCTCGGTGAACCCACCCGCACTTATGGAAAAAACTGTACTGCTGTACTGGTCATTTCCTACCGAAATATCCCACACACCAACTCAAAAATGCCTATTTCGCACCTTTTAAGTGCGCACAGGTACAGTTGCCCCAATTTCGTACCGTACAGCCTCGCTAAACAGTTAACTGGCCTCTCACAATACAGGTGAACTGTATCTAGAGAGTCTTGCCTCGGAGGAGGATCATTGGCATCAGTTAAACCACTACCTAATCCCGCCACAAGCGGAAGGATGTCATCATGGAACGTACACTCAGTTCCGAACTGTTCTTCGAAGAAAAAGCTGTAAACACCCAGGCTTCCCTGCCTTTGCGCGTTCTCGCCAACCTGATGTTGTGGCAGCGCCGCATCTCCAGCCGCCACCAGTTGGCTCGCCTGGATTCGCGTCTGCTGGCTGACGCCGGTATCAGCGAAGCTCAACGCTACGAAGAGCTGAGCAAGCCGTTCTGGCGCTAAGTGGCGCCCGCTGGCCCTGACCTGACGGGTCCACTGCCAGCACCCTGATTTGTCAAAGCAAAGCCCGCCCCGGGTAACCGGAGGCGGGCTTTGTTGTATCTGCGACAGCGCATTGGAATGGCTCAATCCAAACCTACAGATACAGTTTAAAATTAGCAAAATATGACAGGTACAGTTTAATTGCAGGCTTCCGAATAGCCCGGCACACGCCTAATATCCACTCACCACGTGGCGAACCCTGTAGAGCGTGCGTCTGATGCTCGACAGTCCCAGTCCGTTTCATTGTGGCCGTTTCGCGCCACCTTATTATCCGTCTACAGGAGTTACCCCATGTCCCGTCTTCGCCTGCTGTGCACTGCCGCTGTGCTGACCCTGGCTGCCAATGCCAACGCGAGCAGCCTGATCATGACGACCGACTCGATCGTCGGCGCTCTGAAGGCAACCTCCGATGCCACGTCTGATGCCACTTCATCCCTGCGCGACAACAAGGTCGTACAAGCAGCCCGTGACGACGCCGCCAGCTTTGTCGCCAGCGAAGGCGCCATCCGTGGCGTGAAACTGGAAAGCGCCCTGGCCCAGATCCGCCAACAAGCGCCGCAATTGAATACCGCTACCGATGCACAGCTGGCACAGGCCATCCTGGCTATCTGATCCACGGCAACCAGACGGGGCGCCCGCCGCTCCCGTCTGGCTCGGTGCTGGCTCTCGCCCGGCCGTTGCGCTAGCCTTGGCGCTCGCTTTCAGTTGTCGAGTCCCATGGCTTTTTCATACCGTTCATTGATTGTTCCTGTACTGTTTTGCGCCTGCTGGTCACCCATGGCTTGCGCGTTGGATGTGTCCACCCAGAGCACTGTTGTCAGCGTGTATGCCACCAGCAAAGTGACCTCTGCGCCGTTCGACAATAAGTTGGTCATGGCCGCTCGGGATGATGCTGCCGCTTTCATTGCCACTGACGGCCAATGGCGGGGCGCACGCCTGGAGTCCGCGCTGGACTATCTACGCCGCGCCCAGCCAAAACTTCATGCAAGCGACCTTGAACTGGCGCAGGCAATTCTCGTCCAATAATCATCGTTGTATTTCTATCTTTGTCATTGGAGTCACCCCATGCGTAGCCCGCTGATCGTCGCCGCCCTCGGCCTGCTGTTTTTGGCCGATGTCGCCCAGGCGCAAACCTTGAAGGCCACCAGCAACATCGTCGTGCGCGCCTCGGCGCGCACCATTGATTTCACCTCGGACACCACCACCTCCATCCGCGACTCCAAGATCGTGCGCGAAGCCCACGATGACGCCGCCAGTTTCGTCGCCACCAATGGCGAGATCCGTGGCGCCCAGCTGGAAGCCGCGTTCGATACCCTTCGCACCCGCGTGCCAGAAGCCCGTGATGCCAGCGACCAGACCCTCGCCGAAGCTATCCTCGCTCTGTGAGGCGTCTCAAAACCTGGCTCCTGGCCGGGGCCGTGCTGCTGTGTGCAAGTACAGCCCAGGCCGGCCTGCAACTGCGGCTCAAGACCCAAGGCTTGAGCCCAGCCGAACAGCAGGCCAGCCAGGCATTGCTCGATGAAGCACTGCGTTCCTTGCCACCGCGCTTTGTCGAGCAGCTGGATCGACGTATCGATGTCGGCTGGACCGACAAGATGCCTGAAAACGCCTACGGCCAGGCATCCCTGGTGTCCGAGCTGGACCTCAACCAGAACCTGCTCGCCAGCCTGACTGACGGCAGCGCCGCCACCCAGAAAACCAATCGCCCCCACGGTACCGTGCGCCGGGAGATGCTCGCCACCGTGCTGCATGAACTGACCCACATCTATGACCGTGCGCGCCTGTGGTCCAAGGACGAGCGCACGCTGATCCAGCGCTGCAGCCGCCAGAACAACATCACCGGCTTGATCGGCTTGCCCGACCAGTGCCGTGGCCAGAACGACCGCCGCTTTACCCTCAGTGACGACCCGCGCCTGCTGGACCTCGCCGGCTGGCCACAATATGTCGGTCGCCGCGGCGAGCGTGAGCAGCACAACCATCAGGTGGTGCGCAGCCCGGACATCTACGAAACCACCAGCCCACTGGAATTCGTAGCGGTCAACATGGAGTACTTCCTCCTGGACCCCAGCTACGCTTGTCGCCGCCCCGCGCTGTTCCGATATTACAAGGATCACTTCGGCTGGGCACCGCCCGTACAGGACACCTGCGCCAGCACCTATGCCTTCCTGAACGCGGGCAACGATTTCGCCAAGACGCCCCTGGGCCAGATCGATCCGGAGCGCGTGTATGAAATCGACTATCTGCTGGCCGAAGCCAACCAGAACCTGGTGAGCCGTTGGGGCCATAGCATGTTGCGCCTGGTGATTTGCGCTCCAGGCCGCCCGCGTGGCCCGGATTGCCGGCTGGATCTGGACCGGCATCTGGTGCTGTCTTACCGTGCCTTCGTCGGTGACGTCCAGCTGTCCAGCTGGGATGGCCTGGTGGGCAAATACCCGTCGCGGCTGTTCGTACTGCCGCTGGCCCAGGTCATTGATGAGTACACCAAGACCGAACTGCGTGGCCTGGCGTCGGTGCCGCTGAAGCTCAGCCGCCAGGAAATCAACGACACCGTCGAACATGCGGCTGAGATGCACTGGAGCTATGACGGTAACTACTTCTTTATCTCCAACAACTGTGCGGTCGAAAGCCTGAAACTGTTGCGCAGCGGCAGCGCCAACCCGCAATTGACCGGCCTGGACAACATCACCCCCAACGGCTTGCTGGAAGTGCTCAGCGCCCGCGGCCTGGCCGATACCAGCGTATTGAATGACAAGCGCGAGGCACTGCGGCTGGGGTATCACTTCGACTCGTTCCGCGAGCGCTACCAGGCCATGTTCGATGTGCTGCGCAAGCAACTGCCGATCAAGCAGACCCAGGTCGAAGACTGGTTGTCCCTGGATGCGCAAGCGCGTCGCCAATGGTTCAGCCAGGCCGACCTGCGTACCAGCGCCGCGCTGTTGCTGCTGGAGCAGGCCAGCTATCGCAAACAACTGATGCTCGCCCAGGATGAGGTCAAACAACGCTATCTCAATGCCCGCGAGCTGAAATACGGCGGCATGGAGAAAGCCAACAACACGCTGCAGCAAATTCTCGCCAACAGCGGCTTCCTGAGTCGCCCGGCCGAGTTGCTGGACAGTGGAGGTTATGGCCTGCCGCAACCCTCAGAAGCCAAACGCCTGGAATCGGAGAGCGCCGAACGCCAGAAGCAGTTGCAGTCGTTGACCGGCGAGCTGGATAAAGAGGTGAGGGCGCTGCTCGATCCATCCCGCGCCGCCGAGATTGCCGCCTGTGAAGCCAACCTCAAACAAGTAGGTGAACACCTACGAGCGCTGCATAAAGCCGCCGGTGGCCTCGAGCTGCCCTGAACACCACTGTGTAAGCTGGCTTGCCCTTGTAGGAGCGAGCTTGCTCGCGAAAAACTAACAGGCGCCGCGTTTCTATAGGAAGCGCGCGTTAACGTTGACGTTTTTCGCGAGCAAGCTCGCTCCTACAAAAGCAAGCCAGCCACATTTTGTTCTGCGTCAACCTGAAGAACGAGTGCCTGCCCTTCATCAGCTGTTTTCTCAGCGAAAGCTGGCTGAAAGCTTCCCCGTCTAGGATCGCCCTCACTGCCGGCAACAGACCGGCTGTTAACAACAACAATGGTGATTCCCGATGTCCGCTCGTACCCGCCTGTTCGCTCCAACTCCACCCGTACGCCTCGTGCCTTTCGTTCTGCGCTGACCGCCACTCGGTCCGCCATTCCCTAGCCGCGCTACGCCTGGAGTATTCCTATGCTGACTTTCCTTGGCTTTGCCATGGTCATCACGTTCATGTTCCTGATCATGACCAAGCGCCTGTCCGCGCTGATCGCCTTGATCATCGTGCCGATCCTGTTCGCGCTGTTCGGCGGTTTCGCACCGAAGATCGGCCCGATGATGCTCGAAGGCATCACCAAGCTCGCGCCGACCGGCGTGATGCTGATGTTCGCCATTCTCTATTTTGCCTTGATGATCGACTCCGGCCTGTTCGACCCGGCCGTGCGCAAGATCCTCAAGATGGTCAAGGGCGACCCGCTCAAGGTGTCGGTCGGCACCGCGGTACTGGCCCTGGTGGTATCCCTGGACGGTGACGGTGCCACCACCTACATGATCTGCGTCGCGGCCATGCTGCCGCTGTACCAGCGCATCGGCATGAGCCCAAGGATCATGGCGGGCCTGATCATTCTCGCCGGTGGCGTCATGAACATGACCCCCTGGGGCGGCCCGACGGCACGCGCCGCCAGTGCGCTGCATGTAGACCCGTCGGACATCTTCGTACCGATGATCCCGGCCATGGCCGCCGGTGTGGTGGCGATCCTGGTGATTGCCTACATGTACGGCAAACGCGAACGTGCGCGCCTGGGTGAATTGCACCTGCAAGGCGACGAGATCGACCACAGCGAAATCAGCGTGTCGCAATTCCCCGACGCCCGCCGTCCGAAATTGATCTGGTTTAACGGCGCCCTGACCCTGGCGTTGATGTGCACCCTGATTGCCGGCCTGTTGCCGCTGCCGGTGCTGTTCATGGTGGCGTTCAGTATCGCCATGATCGTCAACTACCCATGCCTGCAGCAGCAAAAAGACCGCGTCGCGGCTCACGCCGGTAGCGTATTGGCGGTGGTGGGCTTGATCTTCGCCGCCGGTATCTTCACAGGCATCCTATCGGGCACCGGCATGGTTGACGCCATGTCCAAGAGCCTGTTGGCGGTCATCCCAGAAGCGATGGGCCCTTACCTGGCGGTGATCACCGCGCTGGTAAGCATGCCGTTCACCTTCTTTATGTCCAACGACGCGTTCTACTACGGCGTACTGCCGGTACTGGCCGAAGCTGCCAGCCATTACGGCATCACCGCGGTGGAAATGGCGCGGGCGTCGATCGTCGGGCAACCCGTGCATTTGCTCAGCCCACTGGTACCCTCGACGTACTTGCTGGTTGCTCTGGCGGGTATCGAATTCGGCGATCACCAACGCTTCACACTCAAGTGGGCAGTGTTGGTGTGCCTGTGCATAATGTTCGCCGCATTGCTGATGGGGATTTTTCCGCTGTTCAGCACTCTATAATCGTACCGACTCACTCACCGCGCGGCGCTACAGCTTGCGCGGTTAACACTTGCTCAAAGGAATACACATGGAATGGCTGACCAATCCGGAAATCTGGATTGCCTTCTTCACCCTGACGGCCCTTGAGATCGTCCTGGGCATCGATAACATCATCATGATTTCGATCCTGGTCAGCCGCATGCCCAAGCATATGCAGGCACGCACTCGGATCTTCGGCCTGGCGTTGGCCATGGTCACGCGCATCCTGTTGCTGCTGTCGATCACCTGGGTCATGCAACTGACCGCCGACCTGTTCGTGGTGTTTGGCCAGGGCATCTCCGGTCGTGACCTGATCCTGTTCTTCGGTGGCCTGTTCCTGCTGTGGAAAAGCTCCCAGGAGATGTACCACGCGCTGGAAGGGGAAGATGAAACCCAAGACGAGCCCAAAGGCGCCGGTGGCAAGTTCATCTACACCATTATCCAGATCGCCATCATCGACATCGTGTTCTCCCTGGACTCGGTGATTACCGCCGTCGGCATGGTTTCCCACGTGCCGGTGATGGTTGCCGCCATCGTCGTTGCGGTATTGGTGATGATGCTGGCTGCCGGCACTATCAGCGAGTTCATCGACAAGCACCCGTCGCTGAAAATGCTGGCGCTGTCGTTCCTGCTGGTCGTGGGTACCGTGCTGATCGCTGAATCCTTCGACGTACACGTGCCAAAAGGCTACGTCTACTTCGCCATGGCGTTCTCGCTGGCGGTGGAAGCGGTGAATATCAAGATGCGTACCGCCATCGCGAAAAAGAAGAAACAGCAGGACCCAGTGAAACTGCGCAAGGACATTCCGGGTCAGTAGATTTGACCCGCGAGTGATCGTTCCCACGCTCCGCGTGGGAATGCCCTCTCGGACGCTCCGCGTCCGCAAAGTGACGCAGAGCGCCACAGGATGCGTTCCCACGCCGAGCGTGGGGAACGATCTTCATGACAGTTTTGTTTCAATCCCGAGTTTAGCTATGCGATGCTGGCGCAGAGCCCATTCGCCAACTACAGCTTAGGTACAAGACGTAGAGCGGCACGCGGTAACTTTCCTTCGCTCCTGCTGGAGCGCACCCACACGGGGGGCCGAGCATGCTGACCTTGCTCAATCTGCTTTCCGCCGTGACCCTGCTTATCTGGGGCACGCATATCGTCCGAACCGGCATCCTGCGGGTCTACGGTTCCAATTTGCGCCAAGTCATCGGGCAGAACATGTCCAAGCGCTGGCTGGCATTTGTCGCCGGTATCCTGGTGACGGCCATGGTGCAAAGTAGTAACGCCACCGCGATGCTGGTGACTTCGTTCGTCGGCCAGGGGCTGATGAGCCTCACGCCGGCCTTGGCCACCATGCTTGGCGCCGACGTCGGTACGGCCTTGATGGCGCGGGTGCTGACGTTCGATTTGTCCTGGCTGTCGCCGCTGCTGATATTCCTCGGGGTGATTTTCTTCCTGTCGCGCAAGCAGACGCGGGCAGGGCAGTTGGGCCGGGTCGGGATCGGCCTGGGCCTGATCATCCTCGCGCTGCAACTGATCGTCGAAGCCGCCGGGCCAATTACCCATGCCCAGGGCGTCAAAGTCATCTTCGCTTCGCTGACCGGCGATATCTTGCTGGACGCCCTGGTCGGCGCGCTGTTCGCCATGATTTCCTACTCCAGCCTTGCTGCGGTGTTGCTCACGGCCACCCTGGCCGGTGCCGGCGTGATCGGCTTGCACGTGGCCATCGGCTTGGTGATCGGCGCCAACATCGGCAGCGGTGTACTGGCTTTTCTCAGCACCAGCATGCAAAACACTGCCGGTCGTCAAGTGGCCCTGGGCAGCCTGTTGTACAAATTGATCGGTCTGTTGCTGATCATTCCGGTGCTCGACCCGCTCGTAGGCTGGATGGACGGCCTGGACTACAGCGTCCAGGGCATGGTCATCACCTTCCACCTGCTCTACAACGTCAGCCGCTGCCTGATCCTGTTACCCACCATCGGGCCCATGGCACGCCTGTGCGAATGGCTGCTGCCGGAACGCCCCGAAACCAATGGCAAGGCCAAGCCACGCCATCTGGACCTGGCCTCATTGAATACCCCAAGCCTGGCCCTGGCGAACGCCGCCCGCGAAACCCTGCGCCTGGGTGACTTGATCGACAATATGCTCACTTCGATGCAGGAAGTGCTGCGCGGCAATCAAACCGCCGTTACCCAAGAAATGCGCAGCCTGAGCGATGACGTCGAAGCGCTCTACAGCGCGATCAAACTCTACCTGGCGCAAATGCCCCGTGAAGACCTGAGTGAACAGGACAACCGCCGCTGGGCCGAAATCATCGAGCTGTCGATCAACTTGAAATTGGCCGGTGACCTGATCGAACGCATGCTGCGCAAGGTCCAGCAACAGAAGACCTCGCAGCGCCGGCAATTTTCCGAAGTGGGCCTGGAAGAACTCAGCGGGCTGCACAGCCAGTTGATCGCCAACCTGCGCCTGGGCCTGTCGGTGTTTCTCAGCGGCGACCCGGAAAGCGCCCGCCAATTACTGCGCGAAAAGCGCCGCTTCCGCGCCCAGGAACGCCGCCTGGCCCACGCCCATGTCAGCCGCCTGCAGCGCAAGATCGTGCAGAGTCTGGAAACCAGTTCCCTGCACTTGGAACTGATTGCCGACATGAAACGCTTGAACTCGTTGTTTTGCAGCAGTGCTTATGTAGTGTTGGAAACGTCCGACACTGGCGCGCTCTCGGCTGAAAGTATTGCCGACATTACCCATTCGCCCTGAACGTACGCCCGCGAGCGAAGTCAGTTAACAGTGGACCTCATTCGCCAGGAAGCTTGTTATGCGTCGCCTGTTACTCGCCTGCCTGCTCTTGGGCTCGGTACACGCCTTTGCCTTTGACCGCCTGCAAGTCGAGGGCTACACCTTGCCCAACGGCCTGCAACTGCTGCTCAAACCGGGCACCGAGCGTGGGCATGTCGCTATTCGCCTGGTGGTTGGTGTGGGCCTGGACGACTTCGGTTGCGAAGAAAAAGAGCTGCCGCACTTGTTCGAGCACTTGCTGTTCAGCGGTATCGACGGCGGCGGCGAAGGCGACCTCGAAGACCGCATGCAAGCCCTGGGCGGCGAGTGGAACGCCTACACCAGCAACGCCGACACCACCTTCGTGATCGAGGCGCCCGCGCAGAACCAACGCAAGGTGCTGGACCTGCTGCTGGCAATCCTCACGCGCACGCAACTGACCGACGCCCATATCAATGCCGCCAAGCAAGTGGTGGAGCGCGAAGACGGTGGCCATTATTCACACTTGCAACGCCTGCTGGATCGCCAGGACCTCGGTCACAGCGCCAGCAACCAACTGGCCGTGGAGTTGGGCCTCAAGTGCGCCGAACGCGCCGAGGTCAGCCACCTGACCCGCGACCAGTTGGAGAAGCTGCGCAAAGAATGGTACGCGCCGAACAACATGACCCTGATCGTCGTCGGCGATCTCGACAAACTGCTGCCCGCCTACCTGGAACGCACCTATGGTCAACTCGACCCAGTGGAGCCGAGCGAACATCGCCCCCTCCCGGAAATCCAGCATACCGCCGCCAGCCACCGCGACCTGATCCGCGGCTGGGTGGGCGATGGCGCCAAGCTGCACTGGCTGTTCCCAGAGCCTGTGCTGGACGACCAGCACGATGAAACCTACAACCTGCTCAAGGACTACCTCGACTGGGCGCTGTACCGGCAACTGCGCCTCAAGCACGGTTTGTCCTACGGCCCATGGGTGGAACGCGAAGTGCTCGGCGGCGTTGGGTTCCTCAGCCTGAATGCCGACCTTGAGCGAGAAAACCTTCCTGAAGCCGAGCAGGTCTTGCAAGACCTCAAGGCCCAGTTGCTCAAGGATGGCCTCGACCCAACGGTATTCACACGCCTGCAACAAGCCGCCATTGCCCGCCAAGCGTGGGCAGTGCAAGGCAACAGCGCACTGGCCGACTATTACTGGAGTGCGGCCGGCGACTACTCCAATGGACGTTTCAGCGACCCGGTCAAACGCATCAAGACCGTGAGCCTGGCACAAACCAACCAGGCCATGCGCGAAGCGTTCCAGCAGCCGGGCTACTGGCGCATCGAAAAACCGCTGTTGAGTTATGACGCCTTGACCTGGATCGGTGCGGGCGTACTGGGCCTGATCATCCTTGGTTTGATCGGCCTGAGGCTTTATCGCAAACCTGTTGAGTAATGAGGCACAGAATATCGGGCCAAGGCGTTATTCTGTCTGAGATTTTTCCCACAACCAGTGAACCGCCCATGCCGAACTTGCCTCCCCTCATCCAGCGCGTTATAGAACTGATCAAGCGCTACCCAGGGGTGATCGCACTCGGCGGTTTCATCTCGGGGGTGGGCAGCTTCATCCTGGTAGACCGCCAGCAGGGCATGGCCAGCTGGATTGCGGTGATCATGCTGGTGAGCTGGTTGTGGCTGATGCTGGAGAACAGTTTTACGCAACTGTTCACCAAGGTCTTCAATCGCGAGATCCCTGAACCGCTGCTGCGCTACGCCACCCAGATGATCCACCAGGAAAGTCTGTTTTTCGTCCTGCCGTTCTTTTTCGTCACCACCGCCTGGAACAGCGGCCAATCGCTGTTCACTGGCCTGCTGGGTGCGGCGGCGCTGGTGTCGATCATCGACCCGCTGTATTACAAATGGCTGGCGCCCAAACGCTCGCTGTTCCTGGCCCTGCACACCCTGACCCTATTCGCCGCGTTGCTGACCGCGCTGCCGATCATCATGCACCTGACCACCGCCCAGAGTTACAAACTGGCGTTGGGCGTGGCCATGGTCCTGTCGATCCCGAGCCTGGCCGTCAGCCTGCCGCTGCGTAGCCTCAAGGGCTGGGCGATGCTGCTGGGGGTAACGGCCGCCATCGGCTGCGCCGGCTGGTTCCTGCGCAGCTGGGTACCGCCCGCCACCCTGTGGATGACCGAAGTCGCCATCAGCACCCAACTGCAAGACCGCACGCCGGGCGACGACCTCAAGCAAGTCACCGCCGCCCAATTGCGCAGTGGTGGGCTGTATGCGTACACCGCGATCAACGCGCCACGCGGGCTTGATGAGCGGATCTACCATGTGTGGAAATTCAACGGCCAGGAAGTCGACCGCATTGCCCTGGACATCCATGGTGGGCGCAAGGAGGGCTATCGCGCCTGGACCCACAAGCAGAATTTCCCGGGTGATGCCGTGGGGCGCTGGCAGGTGCAGGTGCTCACCGAAGACGGCCAGGTCATCGGCGTTCTGCGCTTCAAGGTGATAGACACAGCACAAGCGGACAACCCAAAGTAAGCCGGATCGTGCTATTACGTAGCAATTGTGGATAGCCAAACAAGCTCGGAGCTTATGACCACTCGCACGACGGCCGGCGCGGCCCATCTTGATACGTCCAGCACCCCGCCTTCGCTACGGATTACCGGCGACTGGACGCTGGCCCACTACGCCCACCTGAAGAAGCTGTCGGCCACACTCGACGGCCAATACGACGCCGGCGCCCGCATTGACCTCAACGGCCTCGGTGCGCTGGATACCGCCGGCGCCTCGCTGCTGGTGGAGCTGCTGGGCCCTGCGCGCATCGAACATTCTGCCGAACAAACTGACTGCACCCTGGCAGCCGCCGACCGTGCACTGCTCAAGACCGTCTACCGCTCCCTGAATGACTTTTGCGTACCGGTCAAAGAGCCGGAAGAGGCCGCCGGCATTCAAGTGTTGGCCCGCATCGGCCGCGCAGTAGACACGGTCTGGCAAGACGCAATGAAGCTGTTGGGCTTTATCGGCCTGATCCTCGAAACCTTCGCCCGCGGTATTTGGCGGCCCAAGCGCTGGCGCCTGACGCCTATGGTCGCCCACATCGAACAGACGGGCCTGGATGCGGCGCCTATCGTCGCGCTGCTGACCTTTCTGGTAGGCGCCGTCGTGGCCTTTCTCGGCGCCACCGTGCTCAAGAGCTTCGGCGCGACGATCTTTACCGTGGACCTGGTGGCCTTCTCCTTCCTGCGCGAATTCGGCGTGTTGCTTACCGCAATCCTCATCGCCGGCCGTACCGCCAGTGCATTCACCGCGCAAATCGGCTCCATGAAAGCCAACGAAGAAATCGACGCCATCCGTACCCTGGGCCTGGACCCCATGGAGCTGTTGGTATTGCCGCGCGTGCTGGCGCTACTGGTGGCGTTGCCGATGCTGACCTTCCTGGCGATGCTCTCGGGGATCGTCGGCGGTGGCGTGGTGTGTGCGGTGGCCCTGGATATTTCGCCGGCGATGTTTCTTTCGCTGCTGCAATCGGACATTGGCGTGCAGCACTTTCTGGTGGGCATGGTGAAGGCGCCGATCTTTGCGTTTTTGATCGCGGCCATTGGTTGCCTGGAAGGTTTTAAAGTCAGCGGCAGTGCCGAGTCGGTCGGCGCGCACACCACATCGAGCGTGGTGCAATCGATCTTTGTAGTGATCGTGCTGGATGCGGTCGCGGCGATGTTTTTCATGGAGATGGGCTGGTGAGTCGTCTACACCGTGCGCCCACTGAGGCGGTGATTGAAGTGCGTGGCTTGTGCAATCGCTTTGGCAGCCAAAGCGTGCATGAGAACCTCGACCTGGATTTGTACAAAGGCGAGATCCTGGCGGTGGTGGGGGGCTCTGGCAGCGGTAAATCCGTGTTGTTGCGCAGCATCGTTGGCCTGCGGCGCCCCAGCGAAGGCGAAGTACGGGTGTTCGGCAAAAACCTGCCGAGCCTACCTGAACATGAACGCTCACTGGTAGAACGCCGCTTTGGCGTACTGTTCCAGAAGGGCGCGCTGTTTTCCTCGCTGACGGTGACCGAGAACGTGGCCCTGCCATTGATCGAGCACGCCGGCCTCAGCCGCGCCGATGCCGAGCACTTGGCGGCGGTCAAGCTGGCCCTGGCGGGGTTGCCGCTGTCGGCGGCCGATAAATACCCGGCCTCGTTATCCGGCGGCATGATCAAACGTGCCGCCCTGGCCCGCGCACTGGCCTTGGACCCGGACATCCTGTTCCTGGACGAACCCACCGCCGGTCTCGACCCCATTGGCGCGGCGCAATTCGACCAACTGATCCTCACCCTGCGTGATGCGTTGGGCTTGAGTGTGTTCCTGGTCACCCACGACCTCGACACGCTGTACACCATCACCGACCGTGTGGCGGTGCTGGCGCAGAAGAAAGTGCTGGTGGCCGACGCCATCGATGTCGTTTCGGAAACGGACGACGCCTGGATTCACGAATATTTCCACGGCCCCCGGGGCCGCGCGGCATTGGATGCCGCTCAATCGCTCAACGAGGTATGACATGGAAACCCGAGCCCATCATGTGATGATCGGACTGTTCAGCGTAATTGTGGTGGTCGGGGCGATGCTGTTTGGCCTGTGGCTGGCCAAGTCCAGCGTCGATACCGCCTTCCAGGATTACGAAGTGATCTTCAACGAAGCGGTCAGCGGCCTGTCCCAAGGCAGTGCGGTTCAGTACAGCGGCATCAAGGTGGGCGATGTCATCAGCCTGCGTCTGGACCCCAAAGACCCACGCCGCGTCCTGGCGCGCATCCGCCTGGCCGGGCAAACGCCAATCAAGGAAGACACCCAGGCCAAACTGGCCCTGACCGGTATCACCGGCACCTCGATCATCCAGCTCAGTGGGGGCACCCCGCAGAGCCCGGAGCTCAAGGGCAAGGACGGCAACCTGCCGGAAATCATCGCGTCGCCATCGCCTATCGCACGCCTGCTCAATAACAGCAACGACCTGATGACCAGCGTCAACCTGCTGCTGCACAACGCCAACCACCTGTTCTCGCGGGAAAACGTCGAACGCCTGAGCAACACCTTGGATAACCTGCAACAAACCACCGGCGCCATTGCCGAGCAACGCGGCGACATCAAGGTGGTGATGCAGCAATTGATGCAGGTGAGCAAACAGGCGGGCGCGGCGCTGGAGCAAACCACCGTGCTGATGCGCAGCGCCAATGGTTTGCTCAGTGAACAAGGCAAGCAAGCCTTCGGCAGCGCCGAGCAGGCGATGAAATCCCTGGAGCAAAGCACCGCCACCATCAATACCTTGCTGACCAATAACCAGGACTCGGTGAACAGCGGCATGCAGGGCCTCAACGAACTGGCGCCAGCCGTGCGCGAGTTGCGTGAAACCCTCGGCTCGCTGCGCGCCATCTCCCGCCGTCTGGAAGCCAACCCCAGCGGTTACCTGCTGGGCAGCGACAAGAACAAGGAGTTCACGCCATGAAGCGTGCGTATCACATGATCGTCCCCATGGCCCTGGCACTGGTCAGCGCGTGTTCGATCCTACCCAAGCCGGACCCTTCGGACGTGTACCGCCTGGCGTCCACCCAGCCGGCCAGCCAAGGCACGCCGGTGAGTTGGTCGCTGCGCGTGACCAAGCCGCAGACCAGCGAGTTTCTCGATAGCCCGCGCATCGCCGTAGTGCCAGATGGCAACTTGATCAGCAACTACGCGAATTCACGCTGGAGCGACCCGGCGCCTGTGCTGCTGCGTAATCGCCTGCTGGATGGCTTCCAGCGCGACGGGCGCGTGACGTTGTTGAGTACCGACGAGACCAACCTGCAAGCCGACTATGAACTGGGCGGGCAGTTGCAGGCGTTTCAGAGTGAGTATCGAGGCAAATCGGTGGAGGTGGTGATTCGCCTCGACGCGCGATTGGTGCGTGGGCGTGATCACAGGATTATCGCCAGCCGCCGGTTTGAAGTGAGGCAGCCGGTGAGTGACGCCAAGGTGCCAGCGGTGGTGGCTGCTTTTGGCCAGGCTGGGGATCAGTTGAATAAGCAGGTGGTGGATTGGGTAGTCAGCCAGGGCAATACCGCTCTGAAACCTTGAAGGCCTCATCGCAGGCAAGCCAGCTCCCACATTTTACTGCGTTCACACATCAAACTGTGGGAGCTGGCTTGCCTGCGATAACGATTGTGGCCTTAACCAAAAAACCAGTAGCACACCGAAATAGCCGCGACCACACCAGCAAACTCCGCGAACAACGCACATCCCACCGCATGCCGCGCCCGCTGGATGCCTACCGAGCCGAAGTACACGGCCAGCACATAAAACGTGGTTTCAGTACTGCCCTGTATCGTCGCCGCCACCAACGCCGCAAAGCTGTCCACACCCTGGGTCTGCATGGTCTCGATCAGCATCGCCCGTGCCGCACTGCCGGAGAACGGCTTGACCATTGCGGTCGGCAGAGCGTCGACAAAGCGCGTATCCAGGCCCGTCCAGGCCACCACATGGCGAATCCCTTCCAGGCCGAACTCCAAGGCGCCCGAGGCACGCAACACGCCAACCGCACACAGCATCGCCACCAGATAGGGCAGTAGGTTCTTGGCTACGTCGAAGCCTTCCTTGGCGCCTTCGACGAATGCCTCGTACACCTTGACCTTGCGCAACGCGCCGATCACCAGAAACAGCATGATCAAGCCAAACAGCGTGAGGTTGCCCAGGATCGACGACAAACCGGCCAGCGCTGTGGCAGACAGGGTCGCCAGCAGCGCCATGAAGCCGCCCAGTACCAGCGCGCCGGGGATCAGATAGGCCAGCACCACCGGGTCCCACAAACGCAGGCGCTGCATCACCGCCACCGACAGCAGGCCCACCAGCGTCGAGGCGCTGGTGGCCAGCAGGATCGGCAGGAACACCAGCGTCGGGTCCGCAGCGCCTTGCTGGGCGCGGTACATGAAGATGGTCACCGGCAACAGCGTCAGCGAGGACGCGTTGAGCACCAGGAACAGGATCTGAGCGTTGGTCGCCGTATTGGGGATGGGGTTGAGCTCTTGCAGCGCCTTCATGGCTTTCAGGCCGATGGGCGTGGCGGCGTTGTCCAGGCCCAGGCCGTTGGCGGCAAAGTTGAGGGTGATCAAACCGATCGCGGGGTGCCCGGCGGGCACTTCCGGCATCAGGCGGCGAAACAGCGGGCCGAGGGCCTTGGCCAGCCAATCGACGATCCCGGCTTTTTCCGCAATCCGCAGAAAGCCCAGCCATAACGTCAGGGTACCGAACAGCAGCACCATGACCTCCACCGACAATTTGGCCATGGCGAAAATGCTTTCGACCATCGCCGCGAAGATCCCGGCGTTACCGCCCACCAGCCATTGCGCCAGTGCTGACACCATTGCCACGACAAAGAAGCCAAGCCACAGGCCATTGAGCATCAGATAAGTCCCCCGAAAGATGGGGCGAATGATAACGGGGCTGGCAGAAACGACAAACCCCGGAATTTTCCGGGGTTTGTTTTCGATCAATCTGCAATCAGCTACGGGTGGCTTGTGCCGTAGCCAGGGCTTCCTTGCTGCGCCAGTGCGGCAGGGAATTCCAGTAGCGCTCGCCCTTGGCGTCGTCGTACATGCCTTCCCAACGGGAGATAACCAGTACGGCCAAGGCATTGCCGATCACGTTCAGGGCGGTACGCGCCATGTCCATCACACGGTCGACACCGGCGATAAACGCCAAGCCTTCCAGTGGGATGCCCACGCTGCCCAGCGTCGCCAACAACACCACGAAGGACACGCCCGGCACGCCGGCGATACCTTTGGAGGTCACCATCAGGGTCAGTACCAGCATCAGTTGCTGGCCGATCGACAGGTCGATGCCATACAGCTGGGCAATGAAGATGGCCGCGATGCTCTGGTACAGGGTCGAACCGTCGAGGTTGAACGAATAGCCGGTCGGCACCACGAAGCTGCAGATCGCTTTCGGCGCGCCGTAGGCTTCCATCTTCTCGATCACACGCGGCAGCACGGTTTCGGAGCTGGCGGTGGAGTAAGCCAATACCAACTCATCTTTGAAGATGCGGATCAGCTTGAGGATCGAGAAGCCAAACAGGCGTGCGATCAAACCCAGGACCGCGAAGGCGAAGAACAGGATCGCGACGTAAACCAGGATCACCAGCTTGGCCAGCGGCAGCAGCGAGGCGAAGCCGAAGTTGGCGACCGTCACCGCGATCAGTGCAAATACACCGATAGGGGCGTACTTCATGATCATGTGGGTGACTTTGAACATGCTCTCGGACACGCCCTGGAACATGGTCACCAGCGGTTCGCGCAGTTCAGGCTTGAGACTCGACAGGCCCAGGCCGAACAACACCGAGAAGAAGATGATCGGCAGCATCTCGCCACGGGCAACAGCGGCGAAGATATTCGAGGGGATCAAGTTGAGGATGGTCTCGATGAACGCATGTTCATGCTGCACTTCGGCGGCAGTCGCCTGGTACTTGGAGATATCGACGGTACCCAGGGTACTCATGTCGATGCCAGCGCCTGGGTGGAACAGGTTGGCGAGCAACAGGCCCACCACGATGGCGATGGTGGTGACGATTTCGAAGTAGAGGATGGTTTTGACGCCGATACGACCGAGCTTTTTCGCGTCGCCTACACCGGCAATGCCGACGATCAGCGAAGAAATCACAATCGGGATCACGATCATCTTGATCAGGCGGATAAAGATATCGCCCGCCGGCTGCAACACATTGCTGATCCACCAGGCCTTTTCAGCACTGAAATGGTTGAGCACGGCACCGATTGCAATGCCCAGTACCAAACCGATGAGGATCTGCCAGGCGAGGCTTAGCTTTGCCTTCTTCATGTCATTACCCTTGCTTCAAGTGGACTTACGGCAAATGCGCCAGCTGCAACGCTCGAAAGCGAAAAAGTGTGTGCATCTGCCTCCATGGAAGGTCACCGCAGCGTGGCCGAAATGGCTTACTGGCAGGCGAAAAAAGGCGCAACTATTCCCATGCAAGGGAGCGACGTCTAATGCCGTAAACGCCTACCCTATGCCGAATCGGCATGGCTTTTTTTGAAAATATTTGTCCAAACGGTCAGTTCGTATCCGCCATTCGAGCGGGTGAATATGCCGTTAAGCAGCCAAATCAGGCTCGCGCAGAGATACTGGACGACTTCGATTGGCTGGCAGAAATGTCTGAGAAATCCATTACCTAGGATCGGAAAGATCCTATAGCGCGATTGAAAAATTCTCGATAGATGGTCACACCGACATATCCGGTAATGGTTGGCCAGACGCAAAAAACAAAACTGCGGCTATAGGCGGCATGAAACGCGGGAATGAGAGTCGTAAGCCCGCCGCAAGTTCAGCAAGCTTGAGGTCTTGTGAACTTGCGTCGCAGCTTTTCGCCTGACCCGGCCCTTGCGCAGGTACTCCCTGTACCCGTAGGTCACGCCGATCCTGATCGATCAGAGCAACCCGGCCCCCTGGTCATGCATCACTCAAGGAACGATGCAAACAGAAAGAAGCACAAGGGCTTCCTTCTATGGACGCCGGCTCCGTCAGACGGAACCTAGTACCAATTCGGATCTTTCTTGAGCTGTTCCATCAGCAGCTTTTGCATACCCTCGTCCGGCTTACCGAGGAAACGGTAATCGGCGTGCCGTGTCGGGGACTTGTCCGCTGGCAAACCCGCCGGGACTTCCACCAACATGGCGTAGGCATCTTCCTTGTCGAGGCTGAAGGCAACGATCAGGCGCTTGTTCAGGCAGGTGTCTGCGGTTTCACAAAGCGGCCCGACCAAGTACTTGTCGCCATCTTCCTCAACGGCATTCATTTGCTCGGCCGTGCCCGACAGGTTCATCACCCATTCGGGCAGGCGTTCCTCTTTCTTCACCACGTCTTGCCAGGTTTCACGGTACTGCGGATCCGCGCTGAGCAATTCGTTAGCCCGGGATTGGCCGTCGTTGGCGGCCATGGCCAGGCCGCTGCCGCCAAACAGCAGGGCGGCAGCAAGGGCTTTAAAAGGCAGGCTGACCATATTCAACCTCGGCCTTTGCGACCAAAGAAGAACGAAGCGATAAACATCACCAGGAAGACCACAAACAGGATCTTGGCGATGCCGGTGGCGGTGCCAGCGATACCACCGAAGCCCAGGACTGCGGCCACAATGGCGATGATCAGAAATGTGATTGCCCAACTCAACATGGTGATTCTCCTTATGCTTCTATAGGGGTAACAGCGGTGATACCGTGCAGCCGCTCAACACGAGCGACATTTTTTACCTAGAACACCCAACGGTCATGGGCCGGCAGTTCGTCCAGAGTGGAACCCTGGTCTACCAGGCTCAATTGCGGGGCAGTCACATCGGCGCTGGCGCTGCCAATGGAACGAAAATGGGTCTGGGTCATGACAGGACGTTCAAATTGCGGGGCTGGCTGCGCACGCTCCTGCCAATGCTGCAACTGCTGGCCGGCAATCAACGTGACCATCAAGGCCAGGCTGGCGAACAGGCCCTGCTGCAAGCGCAGCGGCGATACACGCAATTGGCTGAGGCTTTGGCGAGTCATGCTGCATTACTCCCGCATTCTGATTATTCGTTCATGACGCTCTTGGGGGAGATATTGCAGAGTGCATGCCAGCTTTATTGCAAAATAAAACACAATAAAATCAAGCACTTACACTTGCTCGATAGATTCGTCGCCTAGCATCCTGCACGATGCCTCCTTGCAGGCCGTGCGAAATGCACGATGACCAGTGGGCGGAACCAGACACCTGGCGCGCACATCGAAGGATCGAAGAGCAACAAGTCCTGAAAATGTCCGCAAACCACGTCTGTAGGAAGGCGCGCAGATAGCTGCACGAAGAAGCCTTTTATGAATCAGAATAAACCATGCAACTTGCCCGATTATTCCGGGACTAAACACCATCACATTTATAGTTAAGGAGTGCGGGACAGATGGATTCAGCCAAGGAACTTCAAGGCCGCATTCTTTTAGTGGATGACGAATCCGCGATCCTGCGCACCTTCCGCTATTGCCTGGAAGATGAGGGCTACACCGTCGCCACCGCGAACAGCGCCGCCCAGGCCGATGCCCTGATGCAGCGTCAGGTGTTCGACCTGTGCTTCCTCGACCTGCGCCTGGGCGAGGACAATGGCCTGGACGTGCTGGCCCAGATGCGCGTGCAGGCTCCGTGGATGCGCGTGGTGATTGTGACCGCCCATTCGGCCGTGGATACCGCCGTGGACGCCATCCAGGCTGGCGCCGCCGACTATCTGGTCAAGCCTTGCAGCCCTGACCAACTGCGCCTGGCCACGGCCAAACAGCTGGAGGTACGTCAGCTCTCTGCGCGGCTGGAAGCGCTGGAAGGCGAGGTGCGCCAGCCCAAAGACGGCCTGGACTCCCATAGCCCGGCAATGATGGTGGTGCTGGAAACCGCGCGGCAGGTGGCCGGGACGGACGCCAATATCTTGATTCTCGGCGAGTCCGGCACCGGTAAAGGTGAGTTGGCTCGGGCGATACACGGTTGGAGCAAGCGCTCGAAGAAGTCCTGCGTGACCATCAACTGCCCATCACTGACCGCCGAACTGATGGAAAGCGAACTGTTCGGCCATAGCCGCGGCGCATTCACCGGCGCCAGTGAAAGCACCCTGGGCCGAGTGAACCAGGCGGACGGCGGTACGCTGTTTCTCGACGAGATCGGCGATTTCCCCCTCACGTTGCAACCCAAGTTGCTGCGGTTTATACAAGACAAAGAGTATGAGCGCGTGGGCGACCCAGTCACCCGCCGCGCTGACGTGCGCATCCTCGCAGCCACCAACCTGAACCTGGAAGACATGGTGCGCGATGGCCGTTTCCGTGAAGACTTGCTCTACCGCCTGAATGTCATCACCTTGCACCTGCCCCCGCTGCGCGAACGCAGTGAAGACATCCTGACCCTGGCTGACCGCTTCCTTGCCCGCTTCGTCAAGGAATACGCACGCCCGGCGCGCGGCTTCAGCGATAATGCCCGCGAAGCGCTACTGAACTACCGCTGGCCCGGCAATATTCGTGAACTGCGCAACGTAGTGGAACGCGCCAGCATCATCTGCCCCCAGGAGAAGGTTGAGATCAGCCACCTGGGGATGGCTGAGCAACCGGCCAACAATGCACCGCGTATCGGGTCGGCTTTGAGCCTTGACGAGCTGGAGAAAGCCCATATCGGCGCCGTACTTGCGACCAGCGACACACTGGACCAAGCGGCCCGCACACTCGGCATCGATGCGTCGACGCTGTACCGCAAACGCAAGCAGTACAACCTTTGAACAGGACCTTATGAAGCTCGCGATGAAACTGCGCACCCGGTTATTCCTGAGCATCTCAGCCTTGATTACCGTGGCTTTGCTGGGGTTGGTCCTGGGCTTGGTCAGCGTCATGCAAATGGCCAAGACCCAGGAATCGCTGATCCGCAGTAATTTCATCACCCTGGACCTGGGGCTCAAATTGCGTCAGAGCCTGGGCGACCAGTTGATCATGATGCTGGAGAAGCGTCCCGACCCAGACGCCCTGCAAGCCTCCAAGCAGCATTATTTCGATCTGTTGGATCAGGGCATCGCCCATGAGCAGGTCGACGGCAAAAACCATGGTTTCAGCCAGGCACGCTCGGATTACCAGAATCTGCTCAAGGCGTTTGACCAATCCCAGCAGACATCACCGCCTGCGGGCAGCAAGGAAAAGCTCACCGAGACCTTCAACATACTGCGCAACGGCTTGATCGCCGACCACAAGCGGGCCCTGGAAAATATCAGTACCAGTGAGCATAAATCCCGTGAGCGCGCCCTGTTGATAGCGGGCCTGCTCGGGCTGGTAGGGCTCGCGGTGCTGATCATCGGTTTCGTCACGGCCCATGGCATCGCCCGGCGTTTCGGTGGTCCCATCGAGGCCCTGGCCAAGGCCGCCGACAAGATCGGGCAGGGCGACTTTGAAGTCACGCTGCCGATCTCCTCCGCAGCGGAAATGAACCTGCTGACCCGCCGTTTCGGCATCATGGCCGAAGCGTTGCGCCAACATCAGGCCACTAACATCGATGAACTGCTGGCCGGCCAACAGCGCCTGCAAGCGGTGCTCGACAGTATCGATGACGGCCTGTTGATGATTGATCGCCAAGGCTGCCTGGAGCACCTCAACCCTGTAGCGCAGCGCCAATTGGGCTGGGATGAGGAGCGGCTGGGTCAAGGCCTTGGCGAAGCCATGGGTCGTGCGGAAATGGATGAACAGCTGCAACTGGTGCTGCGCGGCGGCAACCTGGAGCGGGCCCCGGACGATCTGGAGGTGGAAGTCGAGGGTGAGTTGCGCCTGCTGACCTACAGCCTGACCCCGGTTAGCCATACACAGGGGCACATTCTCGGGGCCGTGATGGTGCTGCATGATGTGACTGAACAGCGCGCCTTCGAACGGGTGCGCAGCGAGTTCGTATTGCGCGCCTCCCATGAGCTGCGCACGCCGGTTACCGGCATGCACATGGCCTTCGGCTTGTTCCGAGAGCGGGCCAAGTTCCCACCGGACTCCCGCGAGGCGGACCTGCTGGATACGGTGAATGAAGAAATGCAGCGCCTGATGCAGTTGATCAACGACCTGCTCAACTTCTCGCGTTACCAGAACGGCCTGCAAAAACTCACCCTGGGTACGTGCGATGTCACCGACTTGCTGGAGCACGCACGGGCTCGATTTGCTGAGCCTGCGAACGCCCAGCACATTGAATTGCTGGTGGAGGCCCAACCTGAGTTGCCACGGCTATATGCCGACCAAGTGCAACTGGAGCGGGTGCTCGACAACCTGTTGGGCAATGCCCTGCGCCACACCGCCGAAGGCGGGCAGATTCGCCTGCAGGCACGACGGCATGGCGAGCGGGTGATTATCAGCGTCGAGGACAACGGCGAAGGCATTGCCTACGGCCAGCAAGGGCGGATCTTCGAACCCTTTGTACAGGTGGGCCGCAAGAAGGGCGGTGCGGGCCTGGGCTTGGCACTGTGCAAGGAAATCGTGCAATTGCACGGCGGCCGCATGGGTGTGTACTCACGACCGGGGCAGGGTACGCAGTTCTATATGGCATTGCCCCTGTAGGAGCGAGAACCCTATAGCGAGCAAGCTTGCTTGCGCTGGGGTGCGAAGCGCCCCTCAAAAAAGCCGGCTCCAGCTTCGCTGTCGAACGGGAGCAAGCTCCCTCGCCACAGCAAGCTCGCTCCAACATTGTTACACCATCAGCGGTGATTCAAGGCCTTCAGGATCGCGGCGCTTTCAGCGTCTGGGGTGCCGTCAAACAATGACGGGCGAAAGCGCATCTGGAACGCAGCGATGACGTGCCTTGTGGCCACATCCAGCTCACCGGTCTGCGGCGTCTGGTAGCCCAGGCGCGCCAGCTCTTCCTGGAACCAGGTAATGCTCGGCAACTGCGCGGCGTACTGCACCTGGAACCGGGCCACTGCCTGGGCATCCGGCCACACGGCCAGACCTTCTGCCGCCAAGCGTTTCCAAGGGAACAACGGGCCTGGGTCCAGCTTACGCAGTGGGGCAATGTCGCTGTGCCCGATGATGTTCTTGGGGTCGATGCCATTGCGCTTGCTGATGTCCTTGAGCAGCACGATCAGCGACTGCACCTGCGCTTCGGAATACGGGTACCACACACGCCCCGTCGGCGTATCACTGAACCCTGGGTTGACGATCTCGATGCCGATGGAGCTGGAATTGAGCCAGGTGCGCCCCATCCACTCGCTTTGCCCGGCGTGCCAGGCGCGCTGGCTTTCATCCACCAGCTTGTAGATGGTGCCGGAGGCGTCGTCGCCGATCAGGTAATGGCTGCTGACCTGGCCATGGGTCAACAGCGCCAGGGAACGTTCAAGGTTGGTCGAGGTGTAATGCACCACAACGAACTGCACGCGGTTGTCGTGGTTGACCGAAGGATGGCTGGTGTTCAGGCGCGGGCCGCTGGCGCAGCCGGCAAGCAGAAGAAACGCTAAAGCGATATACAAGGATTTCATGGCGAGAGGCATTACACTGAAAGACGATAATGCAACAGTGTAACGTAAGGTTCATGGCTAGGCGGTCAAATCACAAAATGGAACATCTTTTATGCCGCCTGCACCTGATTACGTCCCGCAGCCTTTGCCCTGTAGAGCGCCTCGTCGGCACGCTTGAGCGCCAGGTCACTGCGCTCGCCGGCCTGAAACTGCGCCACGCCCATGGACACCGTGATCGTTACCGGCTCGCCCTTGAAGTGGAACGGGCACGCTGCAATGGCCTCACGCAATACTTCACCTACGGCCAGGGCATCCGCCAAAGCTGAGTCGGGCATGAGCAGCACAAACTCTTCACCACCAAACCGCGCGATGAAGTCAGTCGGCCGCAGGCGTTTGCTCAGCACGTTGGCGATGATCTTCAAGACCTTGTCCCCTGCCAGGTGACCGTAACCGTCGTTGATGCGCTTGAAGTGGTCCAGGTCGAGCATGGCCAGCGACAGGCTGTTACCGCGCTGATGCCAGGCGTTGACCTCGTAATCGAGGCGTTCGCTCCACTCCGCACGGTTGGGCAGCCCGGTGAGCGGATCGATCAAGGCCTTCTGGCGCTGCACCTCCAGGTGCTCGCGGTATCCCTGGGCCTCCTGCTCCATATGGGCCACGCGTTCAGCCAGGCCTTTGAGGCGTGCGGCCACTTCCTGTTCCCGCAGGTCACGCTGTTGCTGGTGTTCATCCATGGTGCCGAGCAAGCCTTCAAGGTGGCTTTCGAGCACCTGCTTGAGGCTGTCCAGGTCGGCGGCGTCCTGCACGCTGCTTTGCAGGCCGTCCACCTGCTCGCGAATCTGTGTGTCCAACTCCCGCGCGGCCAGGCTGCTGTCGGCGTGGCCGTCGCTGGCGACCTGCAAATGCCCCTGGAATGCCTCGAGACGCTCGTTGAGCTGCTTGAGATAGGCCTCGAACTCATGCTGGCCACTGTCGGTGACCGCCAGCATCAGCACGGCCAGGTCATCCAGGATCGGCAGCAGTTCGTACCAATTCAAACCATGGGCGAGACGCTCACGCATCGCCTCGGCCTGGGGCTGGTGACGTTCGGGCAGGGAAAGGTCTTCCAGCAGGCCGAGCAAAGTGCCTTCAATGTGCTTGGCCACCGAGCTGTAGGACGGTTCAGGCGAATCGGGCAGGGCGTAGGTGCCGTCCGGTTGCAGCTCGTCAGGCTCGGGGCTTTCCAGCACGGGGGGCAGCGACAGGCTGCCGATGGTGGTCTCATCCGGCGTTTCGACTGGAGCCGGCGGCGGTTCGATAAAGGCAGCGAGTGCGCTTTCGTGAGCAGGCTCCGCAACCGGTGGCGCCTGCACGTCGGGCTCCGGTAATTGCGCAGGCGCAATCGACGGCAGCTCTGGAGCGTCGAATACCGGCGTTTCTCTGGCGACCTCTTGCCCTTCGGCCGCGGCAACAGGCGCAGCCTTCAAGGCCACGGGTGTGGGTGACAGCGGTGCAAAGGCACGCAAGGCTTGGGTCAGCTCTTCCGATTGCGCAGGTTCTTCCGGTTCGGGTGCGGGTTTGGGCGCTGCAGGCTTTGGCGCTGCCAATTGCATTGCCGGCAGTGGCTCAGCGTCAACCGGCAATGCTTCACTGGCGGCCTCCTTACTACCGAACAGGCGTTGCAACAGGCCCGGGCCTGGGCGTGCGGTATCGCCTTCAGGCTCCAGATTATTCAGCGCCTGCCCCTGCAGGCTGCTCAGCTCACTGAGTAGCAGGGGTATCTCCCGCGCTTGTGCCACGCGACCATCGAGTTGCTTGGCGAAGGTTTTCAGCGGGCGAGCCACCTCGCGGGGCAACGGCAGCTTTTGCAACTGGGTGACCAAGGCGGTGAGCGCGGTGCTGATCTGGTCGACACGGGTTTCGCGGCGCTGCTCCGAATCCAGCACGGCCTTTTCCAGGCGTGGCAGTAAAGCGGCGAGGGCAGCGTCCATGTCGTCCGTGCGCACGACATCGCGCATTTCCTTCATGCATTGATCGACGGCGCGGTCGGTGCCTTCAGCGGCCAGCGTGCTGCGCACCAGCCCGCGGCGCAGCAAATCGAGGCGGGCAGCCCAGCGGCGTTCGAGTTTGTCTTGTTGCTCGATGCTCTGGAGGTATTTCTCTTTCCAGCGCTGGGCGTCGTCGCTCATGCAAGGGGTCCGCGAGGGCCTGGGCTCAACGCGGGTAATGCATCAGCCGTGAGCGAACCCGGCAGACGAATCTCTACCGCGACCGGCAGGTGATCGGAAATGGGCTGCGCTAGCACCTGCACACTTTCCAGTGTGAGGCTTGGGCTGAGCAGGATATGGTCAAGACAGCGCTGCGGGCGCCAGCTGGGAAACGTGGCTTCGACTTGCGGGGCCAGTAACCCCAGGTCGCGCAGCGGAGAATTCTGCAGCAGGTCGTTGGCATGGGTGTTCATGTCACCCATGAGCACCTGGTGCTTGTAGTTACCAATCAATTCACGCACGTAGGCCAGTTGCAGGTTGCGCGTACGCCCCCCGAGGGCCAGGTGCATCATCACCACCACCAAGGCTTCCGGGCCTTCGCCAAAACGCACAAGGATCGCCCCGCGCCCTTTGGGGCCTGGCAAGGGATGATCTTCAATAGCCGTGGGTTTGAGGCGGCTGAGTACGCCATTGCTGTGCTGCGCCAGGCGCCCCAGGTTGCGGTTGAGTTGCTGATACCAGTACGGGAAGGCGCCCAGCTGAGCCAGGTGTTCCACCTGGTTGATATAGCCGGAGCGCAGGCTGCCGCCGTCGGCTTCCTGCAGGGCGACCAAGTCGAAGTCGCTGAGCAGGTCGCCGATTTTCTGCAGGTTACCGGTACGCCCCTTGTGGGGCAGCAGGTGCTGCCAGCCACGCGTGAGGTAGTGCCGATACTTCTCGGTACTGTTGCCCACCTGGATATTGAAGCTGAGCAGGCGCAAGCGGCTGTCTGCCGGCAGGCCTGTGGACTCCAGGTGATGCTCGTTGACCTGCGGTTCATGCAGGCCAACGACACGCTCGGTACCCCAGCGGCGCATGGCGAGCCCCTTACTTGGCAGCGCGTTCTTTGGCAATCAGTTGGTCAGCAACGTTCAGGGTCGCTTCAGGACCACCGGTGCTGCCCAGGTCGAAACGGTATTTGCCGTTGACGATCAGAGTTGGAACGCCTTGCACGCCGTACTTCTGCGCGAGTTCCTTGGCCTGTTTGATCTGGCCCTGGATAGCGAAGGAGTTAAAGGTCGCGAGGAACTTGTCCTTGTCGACACCTTGAGTAGCAACGAAGTCAGCCATTTCGTCCGGCTTGGTCAGGCGCTTGCCTTGTTTCTGGATCGCTTCGAAGACAGCGTTGTGGACCTTGTGCTCAACACCCATGGCTTCCAGGGTCAGGAACAGTTGGCCGTGGGCGTCCCATGGGCCACCGAACATGGCAGGAATGCGACGGAAGTTAACGTCCTTGGGCAGCTTTTCAGCCCATGGGTTGATAGTCGGCTCGAAGGCGTAGCAATGCGGGCAGCCGTACCAGAACAGCTCCACCACCTCGATCTTGCCGGGTACCGCAACCGGAACCGGGTTAGCCAGTTCAACATAGGTTTTACCGGCTTCAAGCGGCACATCGGCAGCTTGAGCGGTCATGCCGAAGAGGCTGGCAGTGACGAGAGCGGCGCTGAGGATCAGATTACGCATGCTTTACTCCTGGACAAATAAAGTCGCCTCACGCGACCTTTGTTGTGACAGGTCTACGCGGACATGAGTTCGTTAGTGTAACGGCAGCGGCCACAAAAAAGGGCGGCCTGAGCCACCCTTTTTATGCTTGCATCGCGGGATTAATCGAGCGTTAACGCCCAGCCCCGTCAGTGCAGGCCCTGGATATAACTGGAGAGGGCTGCGATGTCTTCGTCGCTCAGCTTGCGAGCGATGGTGCGCATGGTCATGGCGTCCCCATCGTTGGCCCGGCCGGCTTCTTCTTTGCGGAAGTCGGTCAACTGTTTGGCGATGTAGGTGGCATGCTGGCCGCTCAGGTGCGGGAAGCCTGCGGCAGCGTTGCCTGCGCCATTGGGCGAGTGGCAACCGGTGCAGGCGGGCAAGCCTTTTTCCAGGTTACCGCCACGGAACAACTGCTCTCCGCGGGCGACCAATTTAGGATCGGCAGCTCCCACGCTACCCTTCTGGCTGGCAAAATACGCCGCGAGGTCCGCCAGGTCCTGATCGTTGAGATTGGTCAGCAGGCCGGTCATTTCCAGCACCGTGCGCTTGCCGTCCTTGATGTCATGCATCTGCTTGCTCAGGTAGCGTTCACCCTGGCCGGCCAGTTTGGGGAAGTTCGGCGCCGGGCTGTTACCATCCGGCCCGTGGCAGGCACCACACACGGCGGCCTTCGCTTGACCGGCAGTGGCATCACCTTTGACGGGGCCCTCTGCAGCGACGGCAGCGCCTGTGATGCCCAAGGTCAACAGCAGACTCACGATCAGTTTGTTCATCAGCTAATCCAACTACGGCTAAGGGTTTAAGAGTTATCTACCGGGTTTACTCACCATCAAATCAATGACGGCCTGGTAATCCTCAGTACTGCAGTCCATGCACAAACCACGCGGCGGCATTGCCTTGAAACCCTGGGTCACGCACTGCTTCAGCCTGACCATGCAAACTCGGTTGATCCTGTGTAGCCTGAGCGCCGTAAAGCGGAATCAGGGCAGCAGAAGCGAGCAACCGTCGGTCCATACATCGACCTATTCAGGGTTTGAGAGCGTTTTGCGTTCTAATGCGCAATAAAGGTCTTTCGCTCCCGTGAACCTCATCCTTCGCTGGGACAAAGCACACACAAAATCTGCGGCATTATATACTGGCGCTACTGAAACGGAAACGACACCGCTTGCCGCACCCTTTCTCGGCACCGCCCACATCGGAAATCTCATGCAACTCAAGAACCCCATCCTCGGCCTGTGCCAACAGTCCACCTTCATGCTCAGCGCCGCCAAAGTGGACCAATGCCCCGATGACGAGGGCTTTGAAGTCGCCTTTGCCGGCCGTTCCAACGCCGGTAAATCCAGCGCACTGAACACCCTGACTCACGCCAGCCTGGCGCGCACCTCGAAAACCCCGGGCCGCACGCAACTACTCAATTTCTTCAAGCTAGACGATGATCGGCGTCTGGTCGACCTGCCGGGCTACGGTTATGCAAAAGTACCTATCCCGCTGAAGCTGCACTGGCAGCGTCACCTTGAGGCTTACCTGGGCGGTCGCGAGAGTTTGAAGGGTTTGATCCTGATGATGGACATCCGCCATCCAATGACCGACTTCGACTTGCTGATGCTCGACTGGGCTGTCGCCAGCGGCATGCCGATGCACATTTTGCTGACCAAGGCCGACAAGCTCACCTACGGCGCAGCCAAGAACACCCTGCTCAAAGTGCAGTCCGAAATCCGTAAGGGCTGGGGCGATACCATCACGATTCAGCTGTTCTCCGCCCCCAAGCGCATGGGCCTTGAAGAGGCCTACACCGTACTGGCCGGCTGGATGGAATTGGCGGACAAGGGCGCAGAAATCGCCGAGTAACTTTTCTACGGGCAAAAAAAACCCCGGACTTCTTTTGGGGAGGGGAAGTTCGGGGTTCAAGTTCCGGACCGCTAGGGCGGGGTCTGGAATTATCTGCCAACACTTAACACAACATAGGAGCATTGAAGGGCTTCACCACCCATTCAGTAACTCTGAGTGGCAGTTCACAGGTTAAGTTCCGACAGGCTCAAAAAACTATTGGAAATAACTGACGACGGTTTCCGATCTAAACCGCTTCGCCACCACTAACGGTGATGGCAAAGCCGCGGAATCAGTGCGCCTCGTCCCAGTTATCGCCTACGCCTACGTCCACCACCAAAGGCACGTCCAACTGAGCCGCCGCGCTCATATGCTCGCGAATCTTCTCGCTGACCTGCGCGACCAGGTCTTCACGCACCTCCAGCACCAATTCGTCGTGCACTTGAAGGATGACCTTGGCATCCAGGCCCGACTCGGTCAGCCAGTTATCCACCTGCACCATGGCTTTCTTGATGATGTCCGCCGCCGTACCCTGCATCGGCGCGTTGATCGCTGTGCGCTCGGCCGCCGCGCGCTCCTGGGGCTTGTTGGAGTTGATATCCGGCAAGTACAGGCGCCGCCCGAAGAAGGTTTCGACGTACCCCTGATCCGCCGCCTGGGCGCGGGTTCGCTCCATATATTCGCGCACCCCTGGATAGCGAGCGAAGTACACATCGATGTAAGCCTTGGCGGTCTTGGTATCGACGCCGATGTCCTTGCCCAGCTTCTGGGCGCCCATGCCGTAAATCAGGCCAAAGTTGATCGCCTTGGCGCTGCGGCGCTGGTTGGACGTGACCTCATTCAACTCGACCTTGAACACTTCGGCCGCCGTGGCCGTGTGCACGTCCAGGTCATTGCGGAAGGCGTTCATCAGGCCTTCGTCCTTGGACAAATGCGCCATGATCCGCAGCTCGATCTGCGAATAGTCCGCCGCCAGCAGTTTGTAGCCCTTGGGCGCGACAAACGCCTGGCGAATGCGCCGCCCCTCGGCGGTGCGCACCGGGATGTTCTGCAGGTTCGGATCGCTGGAGGACAAGCGCCCGGTCGCCGCGACGGCCTGGTGGTAAGACGTATGAATACGCCCGGTACGCGGGTTGATCTGTTCCGGCAGGCGGTCGGTATAGGTACTTTTGAGCTTGCTCATGCTGCGGTACTGCATCAGTACCTTGGGCAACGGAAAATCATCTTCGGCCAGTTTGGCCAACACTTCCTCAGCGGTGGATGCCTGGCCCTTGCCGGTTTTTTTCAGCACCGGCATGCCGAGCTTCTCGTACAGGATCGCCCCGAGCTGCTTGGGCGAGCCCAGGTTGAATTCTTCACCGGCGATCTCGTACGCCTGGCGCTCCAGCTCGACCATCTTGTTACCCAGCTCGATGCTCTGAATGCCGAGCAGGTCCTTGTCTACCAGTGCGCCCTGGCGCTCGATGCGTGCCAGCACCGGCACCAGCGGGATCTCGATGTCCGTCAGCACACTGGCCAGGCTCGGGATCGCCGCCAGTTGCGCGTACAAGTGCTGATGCAGGCGCAAGGTCACGTCGGCATCTTCGGCCGCATAGGGGCCGGCTTGCTCAAGGGCGATCTGATCGAACGTGAGTTGCTTGGCCCCTTTGCCGGCGATGTCCTGGAAGCTGACCGTGTCGTGGTCCAGGTACTTCTTCGCCAGACTGTCCATATCGTGCCGGGTCGCGGTGGAATTGAGCACGTAGGATTCGAGCATGGTGTCGAAGGCGATGCCGCGCACGGTAATGCCCTGGGCAGGGTCGCCGCCAATGGCGCAGTTGGCCAGGATGTTCATATCGAACTTGGCGTGCTGGCCCACCTTGAGTTTGGTCGGGTCTTCCAACAGCGGTTTCAGGGCCAGCAGCACGGTGTCGCGGTCCAACTGATCCGGCGCGCCGATATAGGAATGGGTCAGCGGGATGTAGGCGGCTTCATGGGGCTGCACAGCAAACGAGACCCCGACCAATTGCGCCTGCTGGGCGTCGATGCCGGTGGTTTCGGTGTCGAAAGCAAACAACGGCGCATCGTGGAGTTTTTTCAGCCACACGTCGAAGGTAGCCTGGTCCAGAATGGTGGTGTAAACCGCCTCTACCGGTACCGATATAACAGCCTCGACCGGCATTTCGGCGGCCGGCGCAACCTCGCTCGCCGATTTGAGCTCGACACGCTTGGCATCGCGCTGAATCTCGTCGTGCCAGCTCTTGAACTCAAGCAGCGTGTACAGCTCCAGCAGCTTTTCGCGATCCGGTTCGATCAGGTGCAAATCATCCAACCCGATATCCAGCGGCACATCGATCTTGATCGTCGCCAACTGATAGGACAGGAATGCCATCTCCTTGTGCTCCTCCAGCTTGGCCGGCAGGGTCTTGGCCCCACGGATAGGCAGGGTCGGCACAATATCCAGCTGCTCATAAAGCTCTTTGAGGCCGCCATTGACTCCCACCAGCAAGCCGGAGGCGGTCTTGGGGCCAATGCCCGGAACGCCGGGAATGTTGTCGGACGAATCCCCCATCAACGCCAGATAGTCGATGATCTGCTCCGGAGCGACGCCGAATTTCTCCTTAACGCCCTCGATGTCCATCGAGCTACCGGTCATGGTGTTGACCAAGGTAATGTGGCCGTCCACCAGCTGCGCCATGTCTTTGTCACCGGTCGAGATCACCACCGGGCGGCTGGCGGCCGCGCTGCTGCGAGCCAGGGTGCCGATCACGTCATCGGCCTCGACGCCCTCGACGCACAGCAACGGGAAGCCAAGAGCGATCACGCTTTGATGCAGCGGCTCGATCTGCAGGCGCATGTCATCAGGCATGCTCGGGCGGTTGGCTTTGTATTCGGCGTACATCTCATCGCGAAACGTCCCACCCTTGGCGTCGAAAACCACCGCAAATGGGCTGTCCGGGTACTGCTTGCGCAGGCTTTTGAGCATGTTCAACACGCCCTTGACCGCACCGGTGGGCAGGCCTTTGGAGGTGGTCAGCGGTGGCAGCGCGTGGAAGGCGCGATACAGATAAGAAGAACCGTCCACCAGGACGAGGGGCGCTTGGCTCATGAGCAGGATCAACCTTTTCGGCGGGTCAGGCGCTAGAATAGCCGGACCAATGAAAACAAAGGGACAAGGTTATCATGCGTACATTCAATCGCCTGCTGTTGACCGGTTTGATTGCACTCGCTCCGATGGCTGCCATGGCGGCAGACAATGCCCCTGGAGGTGATCCGGAAGTTACCATTCGCACGGAAGGCGACAAAACCATCCAGGAATACCGCCAAAACGGCTTTCTGTACGCGATCAAGGTCACCCCGAAGGGCGCACCACCGTACTTTCTGGTACGTGCGGACGGCACCGACGCGAACTTCATCCGCTCTGACCAGCCGGATATGCTGATCCCGTCATGGAAGATCTTCGAATGGAAATGATTTCTTAATTTTAACCGGCGCTGCCCACCGCAGCGCCCGTAACGGCAGTTTTAACCATGTCTGTGTTCACCCCCCTGGCTCGGCCTGAGCTGGAAACCTTTCTCGCCCCTTATGGGCTCGGCCGCCTGCTTGATTTCCAGGGGATTGCCGCCGGCAGCGAAAACACCAATTTCTTTATCAGCCTGGAGCAGGGCGAGTTCGTCCTGACCCTGGTTGAGCGTGGCCCGGTGGCAGAAATGCCGTTCTTCATCGAACTGCTCGACGTGCTCCACGACGCCGACCTGCCTGTGCCGTACGCCCTGCGTACCACCGACGGCATCGCTTTGCGCGAACTCAAGGGCAAACCGGCCTTGCTGCAACCGCGCCTGGCGGGCAAGCACATCAAGGAGGCCAATGCACAGCATTGCACCCAGGTTGGCGAATTGCTCGGCCACCTGCACTTGGCCACCCAGGGCGAAAAGGTACTTGAACGCAAGACCGACCGCGGCCTGGATTGGATGCTCTGCGAGGGCGCGCAACTCATTTCGCACCTCAACGAGGCCCAGCAACGCCTGTTGCGCGATGCGCTGGCCGAGATAGACGCCCACAAGGCCGACATCCTCGGCCTGCCGCGGGCGAATGTGCACGCCGATCTGTTTCGCGATAACGCGATGTTTGAAGGCACGCACCTGACAGGCCTGATCGACTTCTACAACGCCTGTTCGGGGCCGATGCTCTACGACGTGGCCATCGCCTTGAATGATTGGTGCTCGGATGCCGATGGCGTGATTGACGGTCACCGTGCCCGGGCGCTGCTGGGCGCTTACGCGGGGCTACGGGCGTTTACCGCGAAGGAAGCCGAGCTATGGCCGACCATGCTGCGCGTGGCGTGCGTACGGTTCTGGCTGTCCCGGCTGATCGCGGCCGAATCATTTGCAGGGCAGGATGTGTTGATTCATGACCCGGCTGAGTTCGAGCACCGCTTGGCGCAGCGTCAACAGGTCACGGTCCACCTGCCGTTCGCACTTTAAAAGACCGACTCGGCCAATGTGGGAGCTGGCTTGCCTGCAATAGCAGTATCGACTGATACTGCGCTATCGCGGGCAAGCCCACTCCCACAGGGGTTTTGTGTTGCGTGTTAGAGCGACTCCAGGCAACCGGCCAAGTCATTGCCGAGCCTTTCCAGTACCTGCTCATAACCCTGCGCGGTAGCTGGCGTATAGCCACCCAACGCATCCAATTCCGCCAACTTCACCGGCAACCCGGCCACCAGGGTTTCGGCCAAGCGAGGTCGCAACGGCGGCTCGCTGAACACGCAAGTCTTGCCCACTTCCTGCAAACGCGCGCGCATCGCCGCTACGTGCTGCGCGCCCGGCTGCACTTCGGCGGCCACGCTGAACACGCCAGCATGCTTCAAACCGTACGCCTCTTCGAAGTAATCAAAGGCTTCGTGGAACACGAAATAAGGTTTGCCATCAACGCCCGCCAAACGCTGCTTCAGGCGCGCATCCAGCGCGTTCAGGCGTTCTTCGAAGGCCTTCGCATTGCTCTGATAACGCTCGGCATTGGCTGGGTCGGCAACGCTCAGATCGGCCGCCATCCGAGCGGCGATCACACGTGCATTGACCGTGGACAGCCACAGGTGCGCATCCACACTGCCTGGGCGGTGATCGTGATCATGTTCGTCGGCTTCATCGGCATGAGAGTGGCTATCTTCGCCGAAGACGCGCAGTTTCATGCCTGGCAGGTCCTGCACGGCCACCGTTGCCGCTGTACGGCTTTTAAGCACACGCGGCAAAAACGTTTCCATGTCTGGCCCAATCCAGTACAGCAGGTCGACCGACTGCACGCGCCGTACGTCGGATGGGCGCAAAGCAAAGTTATGCGGCGACGCCCCCGGCGGCAGCAATACCTCTGGAACAGCCACGCCGTCCTGCACGGCAGCGGCAATCAGTTGCAAGGGCTTGATGCTCGTCAGCACCTTGACCTCGGCCTGAGCGGCACCCGCAACGAATAAACTGGTGACAAATACGACAAAAACGGGAAAAAGTCGGGACACGATGACCACTCGATGGCGTAGGAACGGGTAACATAATAACGTCTCTATCAAATATCTGTCGCCGCTCATGCCTAAAACACCGCTTGCCAGCCGTCCCCACGACCACTCTCACTGCGTGCACACCGCATTGTCAGAGGCCGACACCCTGTGCGCAAAGAAAGGCTTGCGCCTGACCGCCTTGCGTCGCCGGGTGCTGGAGCTGGTGTGGCAGAGCCACAAGCCTTTGGGCGCGTACGACATTCTCGGCGTCCTCAGCGAGCAGGACGGCCGCCGCGCCGCGCCGCCCACCGTTTACCGTGCGTTGGATTTCCTGCTGGAAAACGGCCTGGTGCACCGTATCGCCTCGCTTAACGCCTTTGTCGGCTGCAACCACCCGGAGCACGCGCATCAGGGCCAGTTCCTGATCTGCCGCGAGTGCCACGCCGCCATTGAGCTTGAACAAAAAAGCATCAGCGACGCCATTATCAAAAGCTCTGCCGACGTCGGCTTCAAGGTCGAAGGGCAAACGGTCGAAGTGGTCGGCCTGTGCGCAGGCTGCCAGGGGGTTTGATGAGCAATGCGTTAATCCGCCTGGAGCAGGTCGGGGTCACGTTCGCCGGGCAAAACGTGCTGGAGAACATCGCACTGAGCGTGGAACCGGGGCAAATCGTCACCCTGATCGGCCCCAACGGCGCTGGCAAGACCACCTTGGTGCGCGCCGTGCTCGGGCTGCTCAAGCCCCACAGCGGCACGGTTTGGCGCAAGCCCAAGCTGCGCGTGGGCTATATGCCGCAAAAGCTGCATGTGGACCCGACATTGCCGCTCTCCGTATTGCGCTTCCTGCGCTTGGTGCCTGGCGTAGACCGCGCCCGCGCCCAGGCCGCGCTTAAGGAAGTCGGCGCCGAACACGTCATCGACAACCCGGTGCAAAGCATCTCCGGTGGCGAAATGCAGCGCGTGCTGCTGGCCCGCGCCTTGCTGCGCGAGCCCGAGCTGCTGGTACTCGATGAGCCCGTGCAAGGCGTCGATGTCGCCGGCCAGGCCGAGCTGTACAGCCTGATCACCCGCCTGCGCGACCGCCATGGTTGCGGCGTACTGATGGTCTCCCACGACTTGCACCTGGTCATGAGCACCACCGACCAAGTGGTCTGTCTCAACCGCCACGTGTGCTGCTCCGGCCACCCGGAACAGGTCAGTGGCGACCCGGCGTTCGTGGAGCTGTTCGGCAAGAACGCCCAGAGCCTGGCGATCTACCATCACCACCATGACCACGCCCATGACCTGCATGGCGCCGTCGTCGATACCCCCCACGTTCATGGAGATAGCTGCAAGCATGGCTGATTTTCTGCTCTACGCCCTGCTGGCAGGCTTGGCTTTGGCACTGGTGGCGGGCCCATTGGGCTCGTTCGTGGTCTGGCGACGCATGGCCTATTTCGGCGACACCTTGTCCCATGCCGCCTTGCTGGGCGTGGCCATGGGCTTTCTGCTGGATGTAAGCCCGGCCATCGCCGTAACCGTCGGCTGCCTGCTGCTAGCCGTGCTGCTGGTGACCCTGCAGCAACGCCAGCCACTGGCCTCCGACACCCTGCTGGGCATCCTCGCACCCAGCACCTTGTCCCTGGGCCTGGTGGTGCTGAGCTTCATGCATGAAGTGCGCATCGACCTGATGGCCTACCTGTTCGGTGACCTGCTGGCGATCAGCCCGACCGACCTGGCCTGGATCCTCGGCGGCAGCGCTGCGGTGCTGGTGTTGCTGGTGGCCCTGTGGCGCCCGTTGCTGGCGATCACCGTGCATGAAGAACTGGCCAAGGTAGAAGGCTTGCCCGTCGCAGGCCTGCGTATGGCCTTGATGTTGCTCATCGCCGTGGTGATTGCTGTCGCGATGAAGATTGTCGGCGTATTGTTGATCACGTCGCTGCTGATCATTCCAGCCGCCGCTGCCCAGCGCCACGCTCGCTCTCCGGAGCAGATGGCAATTGGCGCCAGCCTCCTGGGGATGCTTGCAGTGTGTGGTGGCCTGGCGCTGTCCTGGTTCAAGGACACACCGGCCGGGCCGTCGATTGTGGTTACGGCGGCCGCCCTGTTTCTGCTGAGTTTTGTCCTGCCCCGTCGAGGGGTGTAGACTTGCTCGCTTTTTGCGCAAATAGAGAGTCGCAGGAATGAAGCCGTTCACCTCCCGTTATCTGCTCCTTGCCGCATTTTCACTGCTGCTGGGCGCCTGCCAAAGTACGCCGCCCGCTGCCCCCCAGGCTCCGGATCCGCGGGCTGCGGCCATCGCGCAGCTGGAACAAAACCTGGCCAGCAGCGAATTGGCCACCGCCGAAGACCAACTGGCTGCATTGCAGGCCCAATCGCCCAACGACCCGGCACTTGAGGCCTACCAGCGTCAATTGGCCGAAGCCTACCTGCAGCGCAGCCAGATCGTGCTGCAAAAAGGCGACGTCAACGCGGCCGCCACGGCCCTGAGCCGTGCCCGCGCTTTGATGCCCAAGGCCCCTGCGCTGACCGGTGGCGTCAACAGCGCCATCAGCCATGCGCGCAAAGCCGAATTGGACCAGGCAGAAGCTGCGTTGAAAGCCGCTGAGGCCAAGCCTGCCGCCAAGGTCATCGACCCGGCAGCGCCGAGCACCACCGTGGCGCTGAACCTTGCGGATGTTGAAGACATGCGCCATCAGTTGGACGCCATCGCCACCGATGTGGTGAATTACCAGTGCGACGTCAGCATCCAGGTGCCACGCACCCAGGATTACCCGTGGCTGGCCACGTTACTGACCAAGCGGGTCAAGCGGATTGATTCGGGGTATGACCTGAAGATTCACCGGCAAATCCTGAAACAAATTCCGGCGCAGGTTGTGCTGATTCCGCGCAAGGCGGACTAAAAGCATCGCAGGCAAGCCAGCTCGCACATTTGAACAGTGTGAGAGCTGGCTTGCCTACGATGACGATCTAACAAACAACCGATAAGTTAAGCCGGAATCGCCTTGGATTTCGGCTCACGCGCCCACACTCGATGCTGGGCAATCGCCGCAAAGAAGGCCTTGAACGCCTTGGCATCCGCGCCCACGATCAACCCCGCATCCTCCTCCAGTTTCAGCAGGTCCAGCAACGGCTTCACATCGCTGGCTACCGCAATCGCCTTCAGGTGTTTGTAGGCTTCCAGTACGTAATGCAACGCCACGCCATCACCGCTCAGCGCCTTCACGGACTCTTTGCCACCCGGGATAAACACTGCGTCGAAGGCAATGGACGGCATGCCTTCCATCGAGGCGTCGACCGGCAGCGTCTTGCCCTGCGCGGTGGTCACCGGCGCCGAAGTAGGCCCCAGCAACTTGGCATGGGCGCCTTCAGCTTCAAGCGCGGCTTTTAACGCGTCAATGGCCGCACCATCAACGCCGTTGGCTGCCAGAATCGCCACTTTGCGCGTTTTGATATCGCCCGACAGCAAGTTCACCTGGCTCAAGGCTGGCGATTCTTTCAACGACGTTTCACGGGCAGGCACGGTGCCCTTGGTCGGCGCCGGCAAGCCCAGGTTCTGCGCAACGCGCTTGGCCAGCTCCAGGTCGATATTGGCCAGGATCTCGTTGACCTGGCGCGCACGGATGAACTCGCGCTCCACCTTGCCCAGCTCAAAACTGTAGGCCGCGATAATGTGCTCTTTCTCGTGGTGGCTCATGCTGTTGTAGAACAGCGTCGCCTGGGAGAAATGGTCACCGAAGGATTCGCTGCGCTCACGTACTTTGTTGGCATCGACGCGCTCGTAGTAGGACTCAAAGCCACCATCGGTAGGACCAGCAGGGGTTTCTTTCGGCCAACCACCATCAATAGAGTTTGGCTCGTAGGACGCACGACCCTTATCAATCACGGTGCGATGCTGAGCGTCGCGCTGGCCGTTATGAAAAGGCACGACAGGCCGGTTGATTGGAATCTCATGAAAGTTCGGCCCGCCCAGTCGGCTGATCTGGGTATCGGTGTAGGAAAACAGACGGCCCTGCAGCAATGGGTCGTTGGTGAAGTCGATGCCCGGCACGATGTGACCCGGGCAGAACGCAACCTGCTCGACTTCAGCGAAGAAGTTGTCCGGGTTACGGTTGAGCACCATTTTGCCCAGCGGCGTGATCGGTACCAGTTCTTCTGGAATGATCTTGGTCGGGTCGAGCAAGTCGAAATCAAACTTGTGCTCGTCTTCTTCGGCCACGATCTGTACGCCCAGCTCCCACTCAGGGTAATCGCCGCTTTCAATCGCTTCCCACAGGTCACGACGGTGGTAGTCCGTATCTTTACCGGCCAGCTTTTGCGCCTCATCCCATACCAGCGAGCAGGTGCCGACTGTTGGACGCCAGTGGAACTTCACGAAGCTGGACTTACCTTCGGTATTGATCAAACGGAAGGTGTGTACCCCAAAGCCCTGCATGGCGCGCAGGCTTTTTGGAATGGCGCGGTCGGACATGGCCCAGATCACCATGTGCGCGGATTCCGGTTGCAGCGAAACAAAGTCCCAGAACGTATCGTGGGCCGAACCGCCGGTAGGAATCTCGTTATGAGGCTCGGGTTTCACCGCGTGGACGAAGTCAGGAAATTTGATCGCATCCTGGATGAAGAACACCGGCATGTTGTTGCCCACCAGGTCGAAGTTGCCTTCGTCGGTGAAGAACTTCACGGCAAAACCGCGCACGTCACGCACGGTGTCGCCGGAACCACGCGGGCCCTGCACCGTGGAAAAACGTGCGAACACCGGGGTTTTATGCTCAGGCGTGCGCAGGAAACCTGCCTTGGTCAGCGCCGAATGGTCGCCGTAACTCTGGAAATAGCCATGGGCCCCCGTACCACGGGCATGCACGATGCGCTCGGGGATACGCTCATGGTCAAAGTGCGTGATCTTTTCACGCATGATGAAGTCTTCCAGCAGCGAAGGGCCGCGGGCGCCGACTTTCAGGCTGTTTTGGTTGTCGGAAATCTTCACGCCCTGGTTGGTGCGCAGGGCCTGGCCGGTCGCGTCGGAACGGAATTCTTCCAACGCCTGCAGCTTGGCGTTGGTGTTGCCACGGTCCAGGGTATCAGTGCCCGCGAGTTCACTCTTCGGCGGGGTGGCTGGCTTCTTGGTACTCATCAGTCAAAACTCCTTATTCAAAGTGGCCAGAGCGGTCCCCGGCTCGTTTGAGCAAAACCCCAGGCACGGCACCTGGGAAATCGAGTTGCTTAAGTAGTGACTGACTTGGTTTTGCACCGTTCCTTTTTTATGACCTTTGATCGCGTTATTGCCAAATGACTGGATGAATACGAAATAAATGCTAAGAAACGCTATACGGACAGGCTAAAATGCGCGCCCGGCTAACCGCTGATCCCTTTTCAATGCGCCCCACAAGGTTCGCTACGTGATCGAGTTTCAAAACGTCCATAAAACCTACCGCGTCGCCGGTAAGGATATCCCCGCCCTGCACCCCACCAGCCTGCGCGTCGAGAACGGCCAGGTGTTTGGCCTGATTGGCCATTCGGGTGCCGGTAAAAGCACCCTGTTGCGCCTGATCAACCGTCTGGAAGAGCCCAGTGGCGGCCAGATCAAGGTGGATGGCGAAGAAGTCACTGCGCTGGACGCCAACGGCCTGCGGCGCTTTCGCCAGCAGGTCGGGATGATCTTCCAGCACTTCAACTTGCTGGCGTCCAAGACCGTGGCCGACAACGTCGCGCTGCCGCTGACGCTCGCCGGTGAACTGTCGCGCAAGGAAATCGACCAGCGTGTGGCTGAGCTGCTCGCCCGCGTCGGCTTGTCGGACCACGCCAAGAAGTACCCGGCGCAGTTGTCCGGCGGCCAGAAACAGCGCGTCGGCATCGCCCGAGCCCTGGCGACCAAGCCAAAAATCCTGCTTTGTGACGAAGCCACCAGCGCCCTCGACCCGCAAACCACGGCGTCGGTCCTGCAACTGCTGGCCGAGATCAACCGCGAGTTGAACCTGACCATCGTGTTGATCACCCATGAAATGGACGTGATCCGCCGCGTATGCGACCAGGTCGCCGTCATGGACGCCGGGGTAATCGTCGAGCAAGGCTCGGTGGCCGACGTGTTCCTGCACCCCAAGCACCCGACCACCAAGCGCTTCGTACAAGAAGCCGAACAGGTGGACGAAGGCGAGCAGCGCGACGACTTTGCCCATGTGCCAGGCCGTATCGTGCGCCTGACGTTCCAAGGGGACGCGACCTACGCGCCACTGCTGGGTACCGTCGCACGGGAAACCGGTGTGGACTACAGCATTCTTGCCGGTCGTATCGACCGCATCAAAGACATCCCTTACGGGCAACTGACCCTCGCCGTCACCGGCGGTGACATGGAAGCCGCGTTCGCACGCTTCACCGCCGCCGACGTTCACATGGAGGTCCTGCGCTGATGGACGTTTTCCTGAGTTTCTTCGCCAATATCGACTGGTCTGAAATCTGGCTCGCCACCGGCGACACTATGACCATGCTGTTCGGCTCGCTGTTCTTCACCGTGCTGCTGGGCCTGCCTCTGGGCGTGCTGTTGTTCCTGACCAGCCCGCGCCAGCTGTTCGAACAAAAAGGCCTGTACGCGCTGTTGTCGCTGATCGTGAATATCTTGCGCTCGCTGCCGTTCATCATTCTGTTGATCGTGATGATTCCGTTCACGGTACTGATCACCGGCACGTCGCTGGGTGTCGCCGGCGCGATCCCACCACTGGTCGTCGGTGCCACGCCATTCTTTGCTCGCCTGGTGGAAACCGCCCTGCGCGAAGTGGACCGTGGCATCATCGAAGCCACCCAGGCCATGGGCGCCACCACCCGCCAGATCATCACCAATGCCCTATTGCCCGAGGCCCGCCCTGGCATCTTCGCGGCGATTACGGTGACGGCGATTACACTGGTTTCCTACACCGCGATGGCTGGTGTGGTCGGTGCTGGCGGCCTGGGCGACCTGGCAATCCGTTTTGGCTACCAGCGCTTCCAGACCGATGTGATGGTGGTCACTGTGGTGATGCTGTTGATCCTGGTGCAAATTCTGCAAACCGTCGGCGACCGGCTGGTGGTGCATTTTTCTCGTAAATAACGGCCATTGCCGGCGTGCAGCCGGCAGATGCCCGAACAAGGAGCTTGCTGGATGAAAAAACTACTGGTTGCTTTCGCCGCCGTGGCTGCGTTTTCCGCCCACGCCGAGACTATTACGGTCGCTGCTTCGCCGGTGCCTCACGCCGAAATCCTCGAATTCGTGAAGCCTGCCCTGGCCAAAGAAGGCGTGGACCTGAAGGTCAAAGTCTTCACCGACTATGTGCAGCCGAACGTACAGGTGGCTGAAAAGCGCCTGGATGCCAACTTCTTCCAGCACCAGCCGTACCTGGATGAATTCAACAAAGCCAAAGGCACTCACCTAGTGAGCGTCGGCGCTGTGCACCTGGAACCTCTGGGCGCTTACTCCAGCAAGTACAAAAAACTGGCCGACCTGCCTGACGGCGCCAACGTGGTGATCCCGAACGACGCCACCAACGGCGGCCGTGCGCTGTTGCTGCTGGCCAAGAACGGCCTGATCATCCTGAAGGACCCGACCAACATCCTGTCGACCATCAAGGACATCACCGGCAACGATAAAAACCTGAAATTCCGCGAACTGGAAGCCGCCACCTTGCCGCGCGTGCTGACCCAGGTCGATCTGGCGCTGATCAACACCAACTACGCCCTGGAAGCCAAGCTGGACCCATCCAAGGATGCCCTGGTGATCGAAGGCAGCGATTCGCCTTACGTGAACATCCTGGTAACCCGCGAAGACAACAAGGATGCGGACGCGGTGAAGAAGCTGGTCGCAGCTCTGCACACGCCTGAAGTGAAGAAATTCATCGAAGAGAAGTACAAAGGCGCGATCAAACCGGCGTTCTGATTTCTCCTGATCTGATCGTTCCCACGCTCCGCGTGGGAACGCCTCTTGTGACGCTCTGCGTCACGCTTGGGGACGCAGAGCGTCCCTAACTGCATTCCCACGCAGAGCGTTGGAACGATCATCAGGTGCTCACTTGCGCTGAAGCAACCCCGGCAACTGCGCCACCAGCTTCTGGTTGTTCAATGGCGCACGAATAAACCCACGCTGAGTACCATCCGGGCCGATCAGTGCCAGGTTACCGCTGTGGTCGACGGTGTAGTTCGGCTTGCTGGTATCCGCCGGAATGAAGGGAATGCTCACCGCATTCGAAACCTTCTGTACATCCTCCACATTCGCGCCAGTCAGGCCTTGGAACTGTGGGTCGAAGTAACCCAGGTACTGCTTGAGCTGCGCCGGGGTATCGCGGTTCGGATCGACGCTCACCAGGATCACCTGCAACTTATCCACAGCCTCTTTGGGCAGTTCGCTCTTGATCTGGCGAAGCTGGGCGAGGGTGGTCGGGCAGATATCCGGGCAGAAGGTGTAACCGAAAAACAGCAGGCTCCACTTGCCCTTCAACTCATTGACCACCACCGGCTGGCCTTCCTGGTCGGTCATGGCCACCGCTGGCAACTGGCGGCTTTGCGGCAGCAGAATGATGCCAGCGTCGATCAGCGCAGTGGGATCGCCCTGGCCTTTGCCCGAGAGCACTTTGTTGACGGTCAGGCCCATAATCAACGCCACCAGGGCCACGAGGATGAAGACGGTTTTTTGAGTTCGAGTCATAGGTTCAACAATAAGTAGTGGTCTACGAGCAGGGCGATAAACAGCAGCAGCAAGTACCAGATAGAGTACTTGAACGTGTTGATCGCCGCGTGCGGCTGGCTGCCACGGTACAACACCCAGGCCCATTGCAGAAAGCGCGCACCCAATACCAGCGCAAAGCCCAAGTAGAGCAGCCCGCTCATGTGGATAACGTAGGGCATCAGGCTCACCGCCAGCAGGGCGAAGGTGTATAGCAGGATATGCACCTTGGTGTAGTGCTCGCCATGGGTGACCGGCAGCATCGGGATGTCGGCCATGGCGTATTCCTCTTTGCGGTGAATAGCCAGGGCCCAGAAGTGTGGCGGAGTCCAGGCGAAGATGATCAGCACCAGCAGCAAGGGCTCGGCACTCACATGCCCAGTGACAGCCACCCAACCCAGCAGCGGCGGCGCCGCACCGGCCAGACCGCCGATGACAATATTCTGCGGCGTCGCTCGCTTGAGAAAGCCGGTATAGATCACCGCATAACCCAGCAGCGAAGCCAAGGTCAGCCACGCCGCCAGCGGGTTGGTGAACGCCAGCAGCAGGGCCAACCCTGCAATCGCCAGGAACAACGCAAACGCTAACGCCGCCATCGGCGAGACACGCCCCTCAGCCATCGGCCGCTTGTGAGTGCGCGCCATCACGGCATCAATCCGTCGATCGACCACATGATTGACCGCCGCCGCGCCGCCTGCACACAAGGCAATGCCGAGGTTGCCGAACACCAGCACTGTCCAGGGCACCCCGGCGCGGGTGGCGAGGAACATGCCCACCAGCGAAGTAATCAGCATCAGCACCACTACTTTGGGCTTGGTCAGCTCCAGATAGTCACGCCAGATCGCCCGGTCGCGACGTGCGCCGATCACGGTCGCCATGGCAGTTCTCCTTTAAGGGTGATAAGGCCCGACACCTGTTTGCGCGGGATAAAACGCCAGCCGAACAGGCGCGGGTGACGCACCCGAACCAGGCTGGTGCGCGCGTGATAATTGACCAGCACCAGCGTCATCAGCAACGTTGCCCCGCCAGCGTTGTGCGCGACCGCCACCGGCAGCGGCAGGCCGAACGCCACATTGCTCACCCCCAGGCAGATCTGCGCAGCCAGGGCGATCAACAGCAGGCCGGCCAGGCGCGTCATCCCTACTGCTCGCAGTTGCCAGGCCAAACCGAGCAGCACGAGCGTGACCAGCACGGCGCCGATGCGATGCGTCAGGTGGATGGCAGTGCGCGCTTCGCTGTCGAGCTGGCCCCCCAGATAATTGGGGCCGATGTGCTGGGTCAGGTGAAAACCATTGGCGAAGTCTGCCGTCGGCCACCATTGGCCATGACAGGTGGGCAAATCGATACAGGCCACCGCTGCGTAGTTGGAACTGACCCAGCCGCCCAGGGCGATCTGCCCGATCACCAGCACCAGGCCCGCCGTCGCCCAATATTGCAGGCGCTTGGGCACGACCAGCGCCGGTAGTACGCCGGACAGCCGCAGGGTCAGCAGAAACAGGAGGCTCAAGGTCGCAAAGCCGCCCAAAAGGTGCCCTGTGACCACTTGCGGCCAGAGCTTCAAGGTCACGGTCCACATGCCAAACGCCGCTTGGGCGAACACCACCGCCAGTAGGAACAGCGGCAGCTTCACGGGCTGGCCCGGATCACGTCGATGACGCCACGAACGCGCCGCCAGCAGCGCGATCAACAGGCCCAGGCTGCCCGCGAAGTAGCGATGGGTCATCTCTGCCCAGCCTTTGTCGGCCTCCACCGGCGTGTCGGGAAAGTGCAACTCGGCATGGGCCAGTTGGGCTTCGCTTTGCGGCACGCTGATAAAGCCATAGCAGCCCGGCCAGTCCGGGCAGCCGAGACCGGCGTGAGTCAGGCGGGTATAGGCGCCGAGCAGCACGACAAACAACGCCAGAAGCGTGGCAAACAGCGCGAGGCGAAATCCAGGCTTGGCCATGAGGGTGCCCTTATCCGATGTTCGACAGTTTCAGCAGCAAGCGCAGGTCGTGGAGCAAGTCCTTGCCCTTGACCTTGGCGTCGTAGCGCAGCACCAGATTGCCGTGGGGGTCGACGATCCACAGTTGCGCATCGCCGGGCGCAGCAGCGTTCCTGGTAAAGGTCGACACATCCAGCGGGTAGCGCTGCAGCTGTGGATATTCGGCCTTGAGCTTGGCCTCGTATTCGCTGCTCAACGGTTGCGCGCCGGCCAGGGCATGGCTGGCACGGGATGCATCCCGGCCAAGGCTGATCTGCAGCTGGCGCGCCAGGTACACCAGTTGCTGGCAATCAGCGGCACAGGCGGCGGGAGCGGTGACCAGCAGTTGCCAGCGCTGTTCATCGGCCTGCACGCCAATGTCGGCGCGGGTTTGGCCGTTGCCGATCAGTTCGCCGTGATAGCTGCGGCTGTCCGGCACCCAGAACTGCAATTTGTACATGAAGGTGGCCAGCGCCATCGGGCCGATCACCATCATCAAGATCAAAATCAGCTGCCAGCGCCCCTTGCGCCGATCAGGCGTGTCAGATGTGCTGGGTGGATTCATGGCCGCTCCCATGGGGCTTCTCCTTTTTGTTATGCCATCCGAGGTAGAGGTAAAGCGCCAGCAACGCCATGGCCATGGCGAACCATTGCACAGCGTAGGCCAGGTGTTTTTCCGGGCCCATGGCGACGACGGGCCAGGTGGTTTCGTAGGTACCGGGGCCCGCTTCGGCACGCAGTTCATAGTCAAAACCGCTGCGCCCCAGTTCGTCCCACAGCGCGGCGGGGTGCAGTGCGGTAAGCAGGCGCGGCCATTGCGTGCTGGCCGGGTCGGCATGCAGTTGGAAGGTCTCGCCGGGGGCGACGTACACCCAGGCGTCGAGGTTCAGCGTCTGTTCAGGAGTAGTAAAGGCGGGCGCGATACGCCTGTCCGGCCAGGGCAGCCAGCCGCGATTGAGCAACAGCCACAGGCCGCTGGCCTGGTCATGAAAGGGTTGCAGCAACTCGACACCGGCCTTGCCGTCACGCATGCGGTTATCCAGCAATACGCTGTGTTCACCATCCAGTTGCCCGCGAAGGTGAACACGACGGAAGGCTGGATCAGCCATGTCATTGAGCTGCGCACTGCTGACCGGCTCGGCGGCGCGGCGCTCGGCATAACGGTCTACCAACAGTTGCTTTTCATGCCCGCGGGACAATTGCCAAAACCCCAGGCCCACCATCAATGGCAGCAACACCAGTACCACCAGCGTCGGCGCGATGCCCGGACGAAAGCGTTGCATGGCACTGGCTATACTCGATCTCATCGCCCCTCCCCAATTAGCCCGGAGCCAGACCATGCTCAAAGCCGCCATTGCCCTGATGCTGATCGCGACCGTCGTGAGCCTGTTCAGTGGCTTGTTCTTCTTGGTCAAGGACGAGGGCAACTCCAACCGCCTCGTCACTGCCTTGACCGTGCGTGTCACGCTGGCCGTGATCACCGTGGGCTTGATCGCCTGGGGCTTTTTCAGCGGCCAATTGGTCTCTCATGCGCCGTGGTAAGCGGCGTCACAGCACATAGACAAAGAAAAACAGCCCGATCCACACCACGTCCACAAAGTGCCAATACCAACTGGCCGCCTCGAAACCGAACTGGTGCTCGGCATTGAAATGCCCGCGCAGGATGCGCATCAGCATCACAAACAGAATGATGGTGCCGATGGTCACGTGGGCGCCGTGAAAGCCCGTGAGCATGAAGAACGTCGCGCCGTACACGCCTGAACCCAGGGTTAGGCCCAACTCTTTGTAGGCGTGGATGTATTCCTCGGCCTGGAATCCAAGAAACGCCAAGCCCAGCAGCACGGTGATCGCCAGCCAGAGTTTCAGTGCACCACGATGGCCTTTGCGCAGGGCATGGTGGGCAATGGTGATGGTCACGCTGGAACTCACCAGCAGGATGGTATTGACCAATGGCAGGCCCCAGGGGCTGATGGTGCCTTTGGGCGCAGGGTAGAGCTTGGGGTCGGGGTTGTTCAGCAGGGGCCAGGCAAACTCGAAGTTCGGCCACAGCATGTGCGCAATGCCCTTGGGCCCCTCGCCCGCCAACCAAGGCCCAGCCCAGACGCGCACGTAGAACAGCGCACCAAAAAAGGCGATGAAGAACATCACCTCCGAAAAGATGAACCAGGTCATGCCCCAGCGGAACGAGCGGTCCATCTGGGCGCTGTACAGCCCAGCACGACTTTCCTTGATCACCGCGCCAAACCAGCCAAACAGCATGTAGGCCAGCAGCAAACCGCCGACGAAAAAGATCCACGGCCCGTGGGATTCAGGGCGCGCGGCCTTCAAGTCGTTGAACCACACGGCCAGGCCATACACGGTGACCAGCAGGCCAATCGTGGCAATTATTGGCCATTTGCTTTGCGCTGGTACGTAGTACGTATCATGAGTCGACATGTATTCGCTCTCCTGATTGAGGGGGCAAACAGTAGCTAGCCCCCGGTCCTGACGGCCACGGGCGGCTGGCGCGCAGTGATATCGAACAGCGTGTACGCCAGGGTCAAATGCTTCACATCCGTGGGCATCGCTCGGTCGACGATGAAACGTACGGGCATCTCAATGCGCTCACCGGGCTGCAACACTTGCTGGGTGAAGCAAAAGCATTCGGTCTTGTGGAAGTACATCGCCGCTTCGGCCGGGGAAATACTGGGTATCGCCTGGGCGGTCATCGGCTTATCAGTGGGGTTGTAGGCCACGAACAGCATCTCGTTGACTGCTCCGGGGTTGACCACAATCTCATCGGCCTTGGAGTGAAATTCCCAGACCATGTCGATGGCGTTGGTGGACAGAAACTGCACCCGCACTTGGCGCGAGGGGTCAACCATTTGCTCACCCTCGTACTGCCCGGCGGTCTTGCCGTTGATGCCGAACGCCTTGCACATCACGTCGTAGATCGGCACGAGGGCGAAGCCGAAGGCGAACATTGCCAGCACCAGGATCAGCAGGCGGGTGACCAGGCGCTTGAGCGGGACGGAGTCAGCCATGGCGCCCACCTGGCTTTGGACTTTCTGTGGGAGCTGGCTTGCCTGCAATGAGGGCCTGAGGGCTGGTAGATTCAGCGCCTGACCTACCGCCATCGCGGGCAAGCCCGCTCCCACAGGGGGAGTATAGGGAGGGCTTCATTTGACCTCCGGCGGCGTGGTGAAGGTGTGATACGGCGCCGGCGAGGGCACGCTCCACTCCAGGCCTTCGGCGCCATCCCACGGTTTGGCCGGCGCAGGCGGGCCGCCACGGATGCACTTGATGACAATGAACAGGAAGAAGATCTGCGTGGCGCCGAACATGAAGGCACCAATGGACGAGACCATATTGAAGTCAGCGAACTGCAGGTTGTAGTCCGGCACTCGGCGCGGCATACCGGCCAGCCCCACAAAGTGCATGGGGAAGAACGCCATGTTCATGCCCACGAAAGACAACCAGAAGTGCAGCTTGCCCAAGGTTTCGTCGTACATGTGGCCGGTCCATTTAGGCAGCCAGTAGTAGGCCGAAGCGAAGATCCCGAAGATCGCGCCGGGCACCAGTACGTAATGGAAATGCGCCACCACAAAGTAGGTGTCGTGGTACTGGAAGTCCGCCGGGGCAATCGCCAGCATCAGCCCGGAGAAGCCGCCGATGGTGAACAGGATCACAAAGGCCACCGCAAACAACATCGGCGTCTCGAACGTCAGTGAGCCTTGCCACATGGTGCTGACCCAGTTGAACACCTTCACGCCCGTAGGCACGGCGATCAGCAAGGTGGCGTACATGAAGAACAGCTCACCCACCAGCGGAATGCCCACCACAAACATGTGGTGCGCCCACACGATGAACGACAGGAACGCGATGCTCGCGGTGGCGTAGACCATCGAGGTGTAGCCGAACAGCGGCTTGCGCGAGAAGGTGGGGATGATCGAGCTGACCGCGCCAAAGGCCGGCAGGATCATGATGTACACCTCGGGATGCCCGAAGAACCAGAACACATGCTGGAACAGCACGGGATCGCCACCACCGGCCGCGCTGAAGAAGCTGGTGCCGAAGTGGATATCCATCAGCATCATGGTCACGCAGCCCGCCAGTACCGGCATCACCGCGATCAGCAGGAACGCGGTGATCAGCCAGGTCCACACGAACAGCGGCATTTTCATCAGGGTCATGCCCGGCGCACGCAGGTTAAGGATGGTGGCGACCACGTTGATCGCGCCCATGATCGAACTGATGCCCATCAGGTGGATGGCAAAGATAAAGAACGTCACGCTTTCCGGGGCATAGGTGGTCGAGAGCGGGGCGTAGAAGGTCCAACCGAAATTCGGCCCGCCGCCGGGCGTGAACAAGGTGGACACCAGCAGCAGGAACGCCGCCGGCAGCAGCCAGAAGCTGAAATTGTTCATGCGCGGCAGGGCCATGTCCGGCGCGCCGATCATCAACGGGATCATCCAATTGGCCAGGCCGACAAACGCCGGCATCACCGCGCCGAATACCATGATCAGGCCGTGCATGGTGGTCATCTGGTTGAAGAACGCCGGCTGCACGATCTGCAGGCCCGGCTGGAACAACTCGGCGCGGATCACCATGGCGAACGAGCCGCCGAGCAGGAACATGGTGAAGGCGAACCACAGGTACATGGTGCCGATGTCTTTGTGGTTGGTGGTCAGCACCCAGCGCATCAGGCCCTTGGCGGGGCCGTGTGCGTGGTCGGCATGACCATGGTCGATCACGGTGCTCATGGCCGTTCTCCTGCAAGCGAGTGAGCGGGACGATTCAGGGCATTGGCAATGAAAGTCGTCATTTGCTTTCCGCCTGTTTCAGAGCCAGCACGTCTTTGGGCGTGACCATGTCGCCTTTGTTATTGCCCCAGGCGTTACGCTCATAGGTCACCACAGCGGCGATATCCACTTCCGAGAGCTGCTTGCCGAAAGCTGCCATCGCGGTGCCGGGCTTGCCGTGATACACGATGCTCAGATGGTCTTTGGCCGGCCCGGTGGCGATTTTCGAACCCTTGAGCGCCGGGAACATCGGTGGCAAGCCTTGGCCCTCAGCCTGGTGACAGGCCACGCAAGTGGTGTGATAGACCTTGTCGCCACGCGCCACCAGTTCGTCCAGCGTCCACTCCTTGGAGGTCAACTCCTTGAGCTTAGCGGCCTCCTCCTTGCGCTCGCCCAGCCAGGTGTCGTAGTCGGCCTTGGACTTGACCTCCACCACGATGGGCATGAAGCCATGGTCCTTGCCACACAGTTCGGCGCACTGACCACGGTAGATGCCGGGCTTCTCGACGCGGGTCCAGGCTTCGTTGACGAAGCCAGGGATAGCATCGCGCTTGACCGCAAAGGCCGGCACCCACCAGGAGTGGATCACATCGGCGGCGGTCACCAGAAAGCGCACCTTGGCGCCCACCGGCAATACCAGCGGCTGGTCGACTTCCAACAGGTAGTGCTCGCCCTTGGTGGCCTGGTTATGGATCTGCTCGGCGGGTGTGGCCAGGTTGCTGAAGAACTCCACATCCTGGCCCAGGTATTTGTAGTGCCACTTCCACTGATAGCCGGTGACCTGGATATCGATATCCGACTCACTGCTGTCGTAGATGTTGATCAGGGTCTTGGTGGCCGGAATGGCCATGGCCACCAGGATCAGCAAGGGCACCACGGTCCAGAGGATTTCCACGGTGGTACTTTCGTGGAACTTCGCCGCTACCTGGCCCGTAGACCGGCGGTGCAGGATCATCGACCAGAACATCGCGCCAAACACGACGATGCCGATCACCACACAGATCCAGAAAATGGTCATGTGCAGGTCAAACACAGCGTGGCTGACTTCAGTAGCCCCTGGCGCCATATTCGTAGTCCAGGCGGCGTGCGCCTGGCCGAATACCGACCACAACAGGAGGCCCATCCAAACGTGTGGATGTCGCGTCATTGCGGGTTCCCCTTTATGTTTCTTGTTATCCCGCCGGTTTGCACCTGCGGCGAAGGGAGCGGCTTCCATACTGCTTACAACCGCCAAGCCTTGCCTGCGTCATGCAGTTGGGCGTCATCAGCTAATTGCGTACAAAACCGAGTATAGACAGCCGTAGCAACCCCGCAATGTGTGGGGGCAAATCAATAGAAACAGACAGACGGAGCCCGTAAAATGGGCGGCGGAATCGTTTATCCGACGAACGATGGCATTTCGATATAACCCCTGCCTATAACCATGAAATAATTATGACAAATGCGTCTTAGGCGCTCGTATAAACGAACTACCTTATCTTCTCCCTTTTCCTAGGCCTGCTTCACTGGAGCCTTCATGAACACCGCCGCATTGCGCGAGCAGATTTCCCGTGCCCATCAACACGAAGCCAGCACCGGCCAGCTCGTCAGCCAGCTGAAGAAACAAGTGCCGCACCTGCATTCGTCCATCGCCTTGGCTGACGGTGATCGCAATATGGTCATGACCCGTTTTGTGACCGCTTACATCGATCTGGTTCCTGATTTGCTCGACGCCGCCAATGACGTGGCCCGTGAGGCCGGGATTGAAAGCCAGATCAAACCGGTACTGAAAATCGCTGAACATTTTTTCCTGCAGCCGCCAGCGATTCTGGCCGGACACGACGGCCTTGATGGCCTGCTGGATGAGGCCTACCTGGCGCATCGCCTGGTCGAAGAAGTGAACGATCTGTATATCAAGCATTTTGGCCAGCCGCTGATTCCAGCGGATACCACCGTGGCCAACGTGATCGCCCATCAACTGATCGGTGAAGACTTCGCCAACCAATTGGATGAAGCCGTGCACCTGGCGGTGGATGAGATGCTTAACGAGGAAAGCTTTGCGCTGGAATCGGTCGAGGCCTATCGCGAACAGCTCAAGAGCCCGCAGACCGAAGCGTCCTGGAAGCGCTGGCCATGCCTGTCGCGCCAGCTTGGGGTTGAGCTGTCGCTGGATCAACCTGCGTAAATCGTCCGGCTTACAAAGATCAACTGTGGGAGCCGGGCTTGCCCGCGATTGGCGGAGTATCAGCCAACAGATTAGTTGACTGAACCAGCGCCATCGCGGGCAAGCCCGGCTCCCACAGTTTTTTGAGAGGTCAGGCAGGCGCTGAGCCGATCCCCACTGTCGTTCTCACACGACCTTCCAGCCGACGCTTCAAACCGCGAGCCTCGATCACCAACGTCGAGCCCTTGGCCGCATTGGCCCGGCCCCATTCTTCCAGCAACTCCAGGCAAGAGTGGTCGATGTAACTCAAGTTGCTCAACGGCACATGCAGGGTGGTCCCCGCAGGTACCGCCGACAACACTTGAGTCAACGCCGGCACCTTCAGAAAGGTCGCCGCCCCCGTCAAACGCAGCTCCATCTCACCTTCCTGGGGCAGGTCGATCAGACTGACTTTCAGGCGCGACGCCTTGAACGCCAGCTTCACCAATGTAAGCCCAAACCCCACCAGCACACCGGTCAGCAAATCGGTGAAGATGATTGCCAGTGCCGTGGCCGCATAGGTGAACATCGGCATCCGCCCATAGCGGCCTAGCGCCTTGAACGCCTTGATGTCTACCAACTTGATGCCGGTGTACACCAGCACACCCGCCAGGCTCGCGACCGGAATGCTCTGCAGCACGCTCGACAGCAAGAGCACGAAACCCAGCAGCCATAGGCCATGGAACATCGCCGACAGACGCGTGGTTGCCCCGGCCTGGACGTTAGCCGAGCTGCGCACGATCACGCCGGTCATTGGCAAAGCGCCAACCAGACCGCAGAGCATGTTGCCCACCCCTTGGGCCGACAATTCCTTATCGAAATCCGAACGTTGACCACTGTGCATGCGGTCCACCGCTGCGGCAGACAGCAGGGTTTCGGCACTGGCAATAAACGCCACGGCGAATGCCGCGATCAGCAACTGTGGGTCCGCCAGGTTCAGCAAGTCGCTGGGGCGCAGCCAGTCGATAGCGTCCGCAAGGTTTTCCGGGACTTCCACGCGCTTGACCTGCAACGCCAGCACCAGGCTGGCAACAGTCGCCAGGCCCACGCCAAGCAACGCGCCAGGTACAAACCGCAGTTGTTGCGGGCGGAATTTGTCCCACAGGTACATCACCAACATCGTCGACAAACCAAGTACGCCAGCCTGCCAGCCGAGCCCGCCGCCGAAGGTAGGAATTGCTGCAGCCAGCGCTGCCGGGAAGCCGGCCAGGTTATCCAGCCCTGAAGGCTTGGGCGCGCCGTCGAGCATCACATGAACCTGCGACAGCACGATCAACACGCCAATCCCGGCCAACATGCCGTAGACCACCGCCGGCGCGGTGACGCGAAACCAGCAGCCCAGGCGCAAACGCCCGGCAACCAATTGCAGGAAGCCGGCCAGCAACAGGATCGGCCCCAGCATCAGCATGCCGTGCTGGCGCACCAGCTCGAACACCAGCACTGCCAGACCCGCCGCCGGGCCGCTGACTTGCAGCGGCGAGCCGGCCAACCAGCCCACCACCAGGCCGCCGATGATGCCAGTGATCAGGCCCTTGGCCGGCGGCATGCCGGACGCAATCGCGATGCCCATGCACAGTGGCAAGGCGACCAGAAAAACAACCACCGAGGCGAGCAGCTCCCGTGGCAATACAGCTTTCAATTGAGCAGCACGCATGATGACTCTCCCGAGGCATTCGCCGGGCGCGGTAAAGCCTGGCTGCATCCATGGCAGCCACCGCATTACCCGGCAGGGAAGTGTTTTAGAAGCGCGCTTTAGGCGTCGCTGAAGGGATCGGCTCGGTGCCGTTCAGCGGTCGGAACGCCGCTTTGTCCGCATCGTAGGCCCGAATTTCGCTGGTCTCGATGTTGTAGATCCAACCATGGATAAACAAATGACCATTGGCCATGCGCGAAGCCACGGAAGGGTGGGTGCGCAAATGTTGCAGTTGGGCGATGACGTTTTCTTCGGTCAGCACCGCCATGCTCTCGCCTTCGTTGGCGCAGTCGCAGTTGTCATGGACCATGGTCTTGGCGACCTCGGCGTGACGCAACCAGGCCTTGACCGTTGGCATCTTTTCCAGACTGTCGGGGTTGAGCACGGCACGCATGGCGCCGCAGTCCGAATGCCCGCACACGATGATGTGCTGTACGCCAAGGGCGAGCACCGCGTACTCGATAGCGGTGGAAACACCACCGTTCATCTGGCCGTAAGGCGGCACCACGTTACCGACGTTACGGGTCACGAACAGGTCGCCTGGGGAGCTTTGGGTGATCAGCTCGGGCACGATACGCGAGTCGGCGCAGGTGATGAACATCGCCCGTGGGCTCTGGGCGGTGGCGAGTTTCTTGAAGAGTTCTTCCTGCTGGGGGAAGACGTCGTGATGGAAATGCAAAAAGCCGTCAACGATATGCTGCAGCGCTGCATCGGCGGATTCCGCCACCTGAGGGGCTGAAGCCGACGCAGCCAACGGCTGTTTATCCTTGTCACTCATGATTCATCCTCTTGATCAATGCAGGGGAGGGTTCAGGTCAGTTCGACGCCATGGCGGTGAAATAGTTGTAAAACAAGCACCGGCCAGGCCGCCGACTCATCAGTCACTCGCTGAACAAGGTAACCGTCGAAACTTAACTCAAACTGAATGAACCGCTCTAGAACGCGGGTTTCAGTGATGTCAAAACGCGACTATTCCTACAGCAGAGATGCACACCTCTCCATCAGTCTACAACAAAGCCATCTGCCTGCCCGGTGGGCAAAACGCCGTGCAATCAAGGTTGAACCCTTCCCGCCGATTCAGCCCCAGACGCTTGATCGCCTTGCTGAAACGCTGCGCCAGCAAATCGGCAAACGGCCCTTCACCGCGCATACGCACGCCAAACCGGCTGTCATACACCTCACCCCCGCGTACTTGACGCACCAGGCTCATCACATGGGCGGCTCGCTGGGGGTAATGGGCCGCCAGCCACTCCTCGAACAACGGCGCCACCTCCAACGGCAGGCGCAGCATCATATACGTCGCGCTTTGTGCGCCGGCCGCGTGAGCTTCGGTAAGCAGGCTCTCCAGCTCGCTGTCGTTGATCATCGGGATCATTGGCGAGCACAGCACGCCCACCGGGATACCCGCGTCGCGCATTACCCGAATCGCCCGCAGCCGTGCCTTGGGCGCTGCGGTGCGCGGTTCCAGAATGCGCTTGAGCTCATCGTCCAGGCTGGTGAGGCTGATCATCACCGCCACCAGCCGCTGGCGGGCCAACTCGGTCAGCAGGTCGAGGTCGCGCAGGATCAGCGAGCCCTTGGTGATGATAGTCACCGGGTGGCGGTAGCGCAGTAGTACTTCAAGGGTTTGCCGGGTGATCCGGTATTCGCGCTCGATTGGCTGGTACGGATCGGTATTGGAGCCCAGGTTGATCGGCGCACACACGTAGCCCGGCTTCGACAACTGCTGTTCCAGCACATCGGCCGCGTTGCTCTTGGCAATCAATCTGGTTTCAAAGTCCAGCCCGGGCGACATGTCCCAATAGGCATGGCTGGGCCGTGCATAGCAGTAGATGCAACCATGTTCACAACCGCGATACGGATTGATGGACCGATCGAACGGCAAGTCCGGGGAGGTGTTGCGGGTGATGATGGTCTTGGCCGTTTCGATACGCACTTCGGTGCCTTGGGTCGGCGGCACTTCCTGGTACCAACCGTCGTCCTCGGCCACGCTGACGGTGGGTGCAAAGCGATTGTGCAGGTTGGTGGCCGTACCCCGGCCACGGGGCGGCAGCGCAGTAGACATGAAAACGCCTCGATACTGTTTTTATATACAGTATCGAGGCGCGAAACTTCTGACCAGTGCCGTTGGGCGGCCAGCGAACTTATCAGTGCTTTTGCGTCACCTGCCCCAGGTCATCGCCCGAGGTGGTGTGCAGATCGTTTTTGCGCAGATCCGCCACATCGCTCGCCTTGACCGGTGCGCCCTGGTTGCCCCAACTGCCACGGATAAAACTGACCACATCCGCCACTTCCTGGTCCGACAGACGCCAGGCAAACGCCGGCATGGTGAAGGTTGACGGCGCCGCATGGGTGGCCGGCAAGGTGCCGCCGTTCAACACAATGTTGATCAACGACGTGGCATCTGCCGTCTGCAACACCGGGTTGCCCGCCAGCGCCGGGAACACCCGCGTATAGCCATCGCCGTCGGTACGGTGGCAGGCCGCGCAGTTGTCGATGTACACCGACGCACCCGGCTTGCTGTCGTCCCCCTTCCACAATGCTTGCGCTACCTGTTTGTCGTACTGGTGCGGCTGATCCTTGGGATCGACAGCCGGCAGGCTCTTGAGGTAACGAGCGATAGCGGTCAGGTCCTCTTGGGACATGTACTGCATGCTGTGCACGACCACATCACTCATGCCGCCGAACACCGCACTGCGGTCGCTGCGACCGGTCTTGAGGAACTGCACCAACTGCTCCTCGCTCCAGCTGCCGAGACCGTCCTTGTGGTCGCCGCGCAGGCTTTTGGCAATCCAGCCTTCCAATGGCGCACTGCCAGAGAGGAAGGCGCTGCCGTCCGTGGCACTCAGGGCTTTTTCCTGCATGGTCAGGGCACGCGGCGTATGGCAGGCGCCGCAATGTCCGAGACCTTCCACCAGGTAGGCACCGCGATCGATCACCGGGTCGGCAGCGGCTTGCGGCTGATGCGCCTCGACTGCCGGGGCAAACATCCAGCGCCAGGCCGCCAACGGCCAACGCATGCTCAGGGGCCAGGGAATATCGCTGTCCTTGTTTTCCTGGGCAACCGGTTCGACCCCCTTCATGAAGTACGCATACAGCGCTTGCATATCGCTGTCGCTGACACGTGCGTAAGACGGGTAGGGCATCGCCGGGTAAAGCGTACTACCGTTCTTGGCGACGCCATGGCGCACGGCCTTGTCGAAATCCTCGAAGCTGTAGTCGCCCAGACCGGTCTTGTCCGGGGTGATGTTGGTGGAGTAGATCACGCCAATGGGCGTTTCCATCGGCAGGCCGCCAGCGAAGGGCTTTCCACCCTTGGCGGTGTGGCAGGCGACGCAGTCGCCGGCGCGCGCCAGGTATTCACCCTGCTTGATCAGATCGGTTTCGGCGGCGCTGATCGAGCAGCTGCTGAACAGCGCCAGGGAGGCGATAACGAGTGCTTTCATGGTCATCGCTCCTTATGCCTGAACCAGCGGGCCGGGGTTTTTGAGGTACTGCTCGCGAATCGCTCGTGCCGACCAATAGGTCAACGCTGCCACCAGGCCGGTAGGGTTGTAGCCCAAGCCTTGTGGGAAAGCGGAAGCACCAGGGACAAAGACGTTGTGTACATCCCAGCTCTGCAAGTAGCGGTTCAACGCACTGGTTTTCGGGTCGGTGCCCATGATCGCGCCACCGTTGAGGTGGGTGGTCTGGTAGGAGGCGGTATTGAAATGCTCACCGACCTTTTTACCCAGCACGGCGATGGCCTTGGGGTTCATGGCCTGGGCCACTTTGCCCATTTTTTCCATCATGAAGCGGTTCATCTTGATGTCGTTTTCTTGCCAGTCGAAGGTCATGCGCAGCAGCGGCAGGCCGTAGGCATCGCGGTAAACCGGGTCCAGATCCAGGTAGTTGCTCCGGTAGGACTGATGGGCACCGTGGGAATCCATTGAGACTTGATGGGTGTAGTAATCGGCGGTGGCGCGCTTCCAGGCACTGCCCCACGCCGGCGTGCCCGGCGGGTTGGACGTACCGGCAATCGGCCGGCTGCCCGCCTGGTTGACCCACATCGGCGACCCCCCCACAAAGCCATGGGGGCCATGGTCAAAGTTGTCGGCGTTGAAGTCGTCGATGGCCACGCCATTGCCGCCCGCGCCGATAAAGTTGTTGGTGTGGGTGTCCTTGTCGAAGAACGCCTTGATGGTGCCCATGTTCTGGTAGGCGAAGTTGCGGCCTACCACACCCTCGTTGGTAATCGGGTCGTAGGGCTTGCCGATGCCCGACAGCAGCATCAGGCGCACGTTATGGAACTGGAATGCGCCAAGAATCACCAGGTCGGCCGGTTGTTCACATTCGCGGCCCTGGGCGTCGATGTAGGTCACGCCGGTGGCTTTCTTCTTGGTGCTGTCGAGGTTGACCTTGAGCACGTGGGAATTGGGCCGCAGCTCGAAGTTGGGCACCTGGCGCAAGGCCGGCAGGATGTTCACGTTCGGCGAAGCCTTGGAGTACATGTAGCACACGTAGCCACTGCAAAACCCGCAGAAGTTGCACGGGCCCATCTGCGCACCGTAGGGGTTGGTGTACGGCCCCGACGTATTGGCCGAAGGCAGGTTGTAAGGTTTGTAACCTACGTCGGTCGCCGCTTTCTGAAACAGCTGGGCGGAGACGGTATTTTTCTGCGCCTCCAGCGGGAACGGGTTGGAGCGATCCGGCGCGTAGGGGTTGCCGCCACGGCCTTCACCGACCAGTTGGCCCTTGACCGTCCAGGCTTGGCCGGAGGTGCCAAAGACTTTTTCCGCATAGTCGAAAAACGGCTCCAGCTCTTCGTAGCTGACGCCGAAGTCCTGGATGGTCATGTCCTTGGGAATGAAGTTCTTCCCGTAGCGCTCTTCGTAATGGCTGCGCATGCGCAGCTCAATTGGATCAACTCGAAAATGCACGCCCGACCAGTGCAGCCCCGCACCACCAACGCCATTGCCCGGCAAGAACGCGCCCAACTGACGATTGGGCAGGGCGACGTCATTCACGCTGTGGCGAATGGTCACCGTTTCTTTGGAGATGTCCTGGAACAGCTTCTTACGCACGCTGTAGGTCAATTCGTCGATGACCTGGGGATAGTTGCCGTCTGGATAAGTGTCCTGCATCGGGCCGCGCTCCAGCGCTACCACGTTGAGGCCCGCTTCTGTCAGCTCTTTGGCCATGATCGCGCCCGTCCAGCCGAAGCCCACAATCACTGCATCCACTTTCTTCATGATGGTCGCCACGTTTACGCCCTCTCGCCGCGAATGGAAACAGCCGGGAAGGGGTATTGCTCGTTGCGTTCCACCCAATCCATGAAATCGGCGCGGGCGCCGGGAAAGCCGATCATGGTCCAGCCGACCATGCCTTTATTACCGCCGTGGATAGGGTCGCAGAAGAAGCCTTCCTTGGTGTTTTGCAGCAAAAGGTTGAAGAACATCTTGGGCGGCACCGCGTCGAAGTGCGCAGCGACTTCACTGCCGCCAGCCTCCAGACGCCTAAGCATATCGTCTCGGGTAGCGCTGTCTTGCGCAGCAAAAGCCTTACCGTTGAACGCTTTCGACCACGCATCCGTACAAGCAATGCCGAGGCGATAGATCTCCTTGGGTACCAATTTGCTTTGCCAGCCCATCTCCGGCGCCGCATCAGCGTTGAACGGGCCTTGCATGAACCACAGGGCGCCACTGGCGTAAGGGGTGTTCATCTGGCGGTCGATGTATTCCGGCGCGCCAGCTTCCAAGGCACCTGGGCCTTGGGCGTCAGCGGGAATCAAGCGCTCGACGGCGGCGTTGATAAACGCCCATTCCTCGGCCGTGAAATAACTTGGCTCGTAGGCTTTGTCGCTGACCGCGGGTTTGGCCGGCTCGGCTTGGGCCGGTTCCGGCGTGGCCATCAACATCGAACCGCCAAGGCCGCTGCTGGCAACCGTGACCACCGGGATCAAGGTCAAGGATTTGCGTAAAAAGTCACGCCGGGGGTTGTCTTGATCTTGATCAGACATAGGTACACCTCATCATGTGGTCACGGGTTTATCCGCCGCTTCTGGGAGCAGCGTGAAGGCTTTGCCGCTAATTGGATCCAAGCAGACACAGCACAATGGCAAACATTAGTTACAAATGATAGCAGGCTAAGAATTCAGAGGCGTCGATTCGGTGACAAAAACACCGGATCAGATCGCAAGCATCACGATTCTTTGACACGGACCTCACGCCGTATTGACCCGCTTTAAGTGAATCTGCGGCCCATCAGCCACTTCCTAGCTCGGTCACGACGTTCATGTTCAACACACGCTTACTGCTCGTTCTCGGCCTGGCGCTCATGAGCCTGTTCAGCACCGTACAAGCCGATGAGGCTGCGTCGATCCGCTCGCCGGAGTGGGCCCAGCCGGTGGGTAACCAATACAACCTGCACCAGATGACACCCACGCTCTATCGCAGCGCATTGCCGGATGGACGTGCGCTGCCGTTATTGCAAAAACTCAAGATCGTTACGGTCATCAACTTCCTGCCAGAATCTGATACGCAGTGGCTCCAATCCTCTGATATCAAACAGGTGCAGTTGAGCTATCGAACCAACCACGTCGACGATGCCGACGTGCTGGCGGCAATCAGAGCGATTCAGGCAGCAGAGGCCGATGGCCCTGTGTTGATGCATTGCAAGCACGGCGCCGACCGCACCGGCCTGATGGCAGCGATGTATCGGGTGGTGGTTCAAGGGTGGAGCAAGGAGGACGCGCTGAACGAAATGACCTTGGGCGGCTTTGGCAGCAGCAATGGTTTCAAGGATGGCGTTCGCTACATGATGAAAGCCGATGTCGACAAGTTGCGCACAGCTTTGGCGAATGGGGATTGCAGCACCAGCGCCTTTGCGTTGTGCTCAATGAAAGGCTGGATCACCACAACGGGTAAGGAAGAAAAAAAATTGTAGGAGCGAGCTTGCTCGCGAAGAACGTTAACGATAACGCGCGTTTTCCTGGATAAACGCCGCGCTGTTGAGTTCTTCGCGAGCAAGCTCGCTCCTACAGTGAGTGCCGGCTTAGTCTTTTTTCAGCTTCGGGTTCGGGAAGAACTGCACTGCCTGCACCTTAGGATCGGCCGGCGCTTTCAACGCGGTGGTATTGACCCTAGTGCCCAATTCCTTGGGCACCGACAGGCCTTGATCATTCAGCGTATCGGTATACCCGCAGGCCACGCATTCGCGGTGCGGCACGCTGTCTTCGGTCCACATCTTCAACTTGTCCGGCTCGCTGCACGCCGGGCAGACCGCCCCGGCGATAAATTGCTTTTTGGTAATCACAGGCCCTTCACTCATGCTGCCGCGTCCTCACTCAAGCCGCTGTGGCGCAAGAGTGCGTCAATCGACGGCGCGCGTCCGCGGAAATCGACGAACAGCACCATCGGCGCCTGGGAGCCGCCACGGGCCAGGATGGCTTCACGGAAGGCACGCCCGGTCTGGGCGTTGAGCACGCCGTCTTCCTCAAACTTGGAGAACGCGTCCGCCGACAGCACTTCCGCCCATTTGTAGCTGTAGTAACCCGCCGCATAACCGCCGGCGAAGATGTGCGCGAAGCTGTTGGGGAAGCGGTTGTAGGCCGGTGGGCGCATGACCGAGACTTCATCGCGCACGCCTTCAAGTACCTGAGCCACGCTGCGACCATCGCCATGGGTGGCGTGCAGTTCAAAGTCGAACAGCGAGAACTCCAGCTGACGCACCATCATCAGGCCGGACTGGAAATTTTTCGCCGCGAGCATTTTTTCCAGCAGGTCCTGGGGCAGGGGCTCGCCGGTTTCGTAGTGGCCGGAGATCAGCGCCAGGCCTTCAGGCTCCCAGCACCAGTTCTCCATGAATTGGCTCGGCAGTTCCACCGCGTCCCACGCCACACCGTTGATACCGGATACGCCGGCGTGCTCCACGCGGGTGAGCAGGTGATGCAGGCCGTGGCCGAATTCGTGGAACAGGGTGGTGACTTCATCGTGGGTCAGCAGTGCAGGCTTGCCACTGTCTGCCGGGGTGAAGTTGCACACCAGGTTGGCCACGGGGCTTTGCAGCACGCCATCAAGGGTACGGCGGCGGTCACGGGCACCGTCCATCCAGGCTCCGCCACGCTTGTTGGCGCGGGCATACAGGTCGAAGAAGAAGCGTCCGACGTGCTCGCCGTTCTCCTTGATCTCGAACAAGCGCACATCCGGGTGCCAGGTGTCGAAGCCTTTAAGCTCAGCGATCTCGATGCCGTACAGGCGCTGCACAATGGCAAACAGGCCGCCCAGCACTTTGTCGATGGGGAAGTAGGCGCGCAGCGCTTCCTGGGACACGCTGTAGCGCTGCTCACGCAGTTTTTCGCCGTAGAAACCGCTGTCCCAGCTCTGCAGATCAGCGCAGCCTTGCTCGGCGGCGTAGGCCTTGAGTTGCTGCAGGTCCTGGGCGGCGAACGGCTTGCTGCGCTTGGCCAGGTCGCGCAGGAAGCTCAGCACCTGGTCGCTGGATTCGGCCATCTTGGTGGCCAGGCTCAGCTCGGAGAACGACGCATAACCCAACAATTGGGCCAGTTCCTGACGCAGGTCGAGGATCTGCTCCATCACCGGGCCGTTATCGTTCTGACCGGCATTCGGGCCCTGGTCCGACGCACGGGTGCAGTAGGCGGCATAAACCTCTTCACGCAGGGCGCGGTCCTGGGCGTAGGTCATGACGGCGTAGTAGCTGGGGAATTCCAACGTGATCAGCCAGCCGTCGAGGCCCTTGGCCTGGGCGGCGGCAGCCATTTGCGCCTTGGCCGAATCGGTCAGGCCGGCAAGTGTCGCCTCATCAGTGACGTGCTTGGTCCAGGCCTGGGTGGCGTCCAGCAACTGGTTGGAGAATTTGCTGCCCAACTCGGACAGCTTGCTCTGCACCTCGGCGTAGCGTTTTTGCTGCTCCGGCGGCAAATCAATACCCGACAAGCGGAAGTCACGCAGGGAGTGTTCCAGAATGGTTTTTTGCGCCACATCGAAACCGGCAGCTTCCGGGCTGTTGGCCAGGGCTTCGAAGGCCTGGAACAGCTCACGGTTCTGGCCCATTTCGGTGGAGTAGGCGCTCAATGCCGGCAGGCACGCCTCGTAGGCTTCGCGCAGTTCGGCGCTGTTGCACACGGCATTGAGGTGGCTGACCGGGCTCCAGGCCGCGCCAAGGCGATCATTGAGTTCATCCATGGCCAGGACCAGGCCGGCCCACGTCGGATTTTTACCCTGGCTTTGCAGGATCTCTGCGATTGCCACGCGGTTGTCGGCGAGGATCTGTTCGATGGCCGGCTGCACGTGCTCGGCACGGATCGCCGAGAACGGCGGCAGGTCGTAGGACTGCAAAAGAGGGTTGTTCGCGCTCACGGTGGGCACCTTGGCTGAAGAAACATGTAGAACAAAGATGGGGCCATCTTAATTACAATCAACACCCACCGCAGCTATCAGCAGAAGAGAGAGAGGCTATCGTGACCCTTCGCACCTATCAGAACCACACGCCAACCCTCGGCGCCGGGGCGTTTGTCGATATTTCGGCGGTGGTGATCGGCGATGTCGAAATCGGCACTGACAGCTCGGTTTGGCCGCTGACGGTGATTCGCGGCGATATGCACCGCATCCGCATCGGTGCGCGCACCAGCGTGCAAGACGGCTGCGTGCTGCACATTACCCACGCGGGGCCGTTCAATCCTGAGGGTTTCCCGTTGCTGATCGGCGACGATGTAACCATCGCCCATAAGGTCATGCTGCATGGCTGCACCGTGGGTAACCGCGTCCTGATCGGCATGGGCAGTATCGTGATGGATGGCGCCGTGGTCGAAGACGACGTGATCATCGGCGCCGGCAGCCTGGTGCCGCCAGGCAAGAAACTCGACAGTGGTTTTTTGTATGTGGGCAGCCCGGTCAAACAGGTTCGCGCATTGACTGACAAAGAACGCGCCTTTTTCACCTACAGCGCTGCGAACTACGTGAAGCTCAAGGACCTGCACCTGGCTGAAGGATTCGATCAATGACCCTGCATCACCCCACCGTCCTGTTCGACCTGGACGGCACCCTCACCGACCCACGCGAGGGCATTACCCGTTCGATCCAGTACGCCCTGGCCAAACTGGGCATTGATGAGCCCGACCTGACCAAACTCGAACACTTCATCGGCCCGCCCTTGCTGCAGGCGTTCATGCAGTTTTACGCCTTCGACGAGGCCAAGGCATGGGAGGCGGTGAATTTCTACCGTGAGCGCTTCAAGGTCACCGGCCTGTACGAAAACCGCGTGTTCGACGGCGTCATGCCGTTATTGGAAGAGTTGAACAGCCAAGGGCGTCAGCTGTACGTAGCCACCTCCAAACCGTGGGAATTTGCCCGCGAGATTGCGCGGCATTTCGACTTTGCCAAGTACTTCAAGGTGATCTACGGCAGCGAACTGGACGGCACGCGTACCAACAAGGTCGAGTTGATCGCGCATTTGATGCGTGAGGAACGGCTGGACCCGGCCACCACCTTGATGATCGGTGATCGCAAGCATGACCTGATCGGCGCACGCAGTAATGGGCTGGATTCGGCCGCCGTGGGGTATGGGTTTGGTAGTTTTGAAGAGCTGAGTGCCGAGGCACCGACCTGGCATTTCGAGACGCTGGACCAGATGCATCAGGCGTTTTTGCAGAGGTCTTAAGAGCGATTTCGCAGGCAAGCCAGCTCCCACAGTTGACCGCATCCTCATGTTGAAAATCGGTCAACTGTGGGAGCTGGCTTGCCTGCGAAGATGCCCTAACGACCAACCGTCTCCAACTGCCTCAACGCCGCTTTACGCTGCTCCACCGGCAGCCCACCCAACTTCTCCACCGCCGCATAAAACCTCACCCAATCCCCGCCTTCCCGCGCAAACAACGCCGCAAACGCCGGCACCCATTGGTCATACAACCCAAACGGCAAAAGCCGCGCGTTATTCATCGGCTGGTTAATCCAGGCGTCATAACGCTTGTCACCACCCCATTGGCTATCACGCAGGTGCCGGTATTCACTACGCAACTGCTCGAATTGCGCCGCTTTGGCCCGGCGCATCGCGTCCGCTGCCAACGGCTGCGCGTACAACGCCTCCAGGCGTCTACGGGTATCGAGAATCAGCCGGATAAATTGATCGCGTTGCTTCAACGCCGCATCGCCGACAGGCGCCAGGCCCCGCGCCGCACGCCATTGGCGCGTGCCCTCCTGCTCGACAAAACTGGCATAGGACTCGTTGAACTCGGTGTCATCCTTCACGTAGAAGCGCTGGTGGGCCAGCTCATGGAAAATCAGCGTGGCAAGGCGCTCATCGCCCCAGCTCATCATCGAGCTCATGATCGGGTCGTTGAACCAGCCCAGGGTGGAGTAGGCCTCCACGCCGCCGATCGACACATCCATGCCCTGTTGCCGCAACAGCGCCGCCTCGCCCCGGGCCGCACCTTGGTTGTAGTAGCCGCGATAGGCGACGCAACCGGCGATGGGAAAGCAATGGTTCTGGGGTGACAGAGAAAATTCCTGCGTGGCGAAGACATTCCAGACCACATAGGGTCGGCCGATATCGGCATAGAGTCGGTAACTTTGATTGTCCGGCAGGTGCAGATGTTCACTGGCAAAGGTTCGAGCTTTCTGCGATTGAGCCAGATGCTCGCGCAGCAGTGGCGGGCGAGCAGGGTCGGCGATGACCTCGGCAACCGGCTCCCGTGCCCGCAACAGGTGCCACTGGCCACTCGCCAACTGGCTGTAATAACTGACACTGGAGCAGCCGCTGAGCAGCAAAACCATCAGTCCTGGAAGAAAACGCCTGATCATGCACTGACTGCTCCTGGGTGATGGGTTCGCCAGACTATCGCGCTTGCAGGGGATTTTTCCACGGCGTGGCGTGTTTATACTCAAGCCTCTTCTCGTGTTGAGTACTTGCCATGCGCCCGCTCTTGCTTCCCGTCGCCGCTGTATTCCTCAGCGCTTGCGCCTCGACCCCCATCCCCCCCGTGGACCCGCAGCAGGCCTGGGTCGATTTCACCACGCCCACCCCGGGTTCCAAGTTGGTAATGGCTCAGCGCCTGGACGGGAAAAACCTAGACGACGGGCGCTTTTTTCAAATGCCTCCCGGCCCTCACGAGCTGATGGTGCGCTTTGACTTTGAAGTGCCCGCCGGCGGCGGCCTGGGTGGCCTCAGCCAGATGATGTATCGCACCTGCTTCATGACGCTGCAGTACGACCACTTTCAGGCCGGCCAGCGCTATGTGCTGGAAGGGCGCTCACTGGCGTTCACGCCCAACATCCGGCTGTACGACTCAACCCGCCAACTATTGGCCGAAGAGCGCAGCGTGAACTGCATCTGAGTCAGTCGTTGTTCTTTTGATAGATGATGCGCTTGGTGCCGTTTTCGCATGAGCCGACAATCATGGCTTCGTCATGGTTCTTGGCTTCTTCGGCGGTGATGATTTCCAGGGTGTAGGACGGAATCGCCTTGGCCTGGATCTTCACTTCGATTTCTTTCCTGAGCTCTTCACAATCTTTTGGCGCGGCCACGGCCGAAGTGGCCAATACACCGCAGATGATTGCCAAGGCAAAACGTTTCATGTGTGGAGCTCCCTGAATGCGCTGCGCACGAGTGTGCGCCTAGGCTGCATGGGCTATTCGACCACATTTTGCAAACACGAGTTCTAATTTAACGCAGCACCAAAAATGTGAGAGCGGGCTTGCTCGCGAATACGCAGTATCAGTCACCGAAGATATCGGCTGATCCACCGCATTCGCGAGCAAGCCCGCTCCCACATAAGATGACTGCTGTGTCAGTTGACCAGCGTGGCATCCAAGGTGATGGTTGCATTCAGTACCTTGGAGACCGGGCACCCTTCCTTGGCTTTTTTGCTCAGTTCATCGAACTGTGCCTGGCTCGCGCCTGGGATTTTGGCCTTCAGGATCAGGTGCACTGCTGTAATCGCAAAGCCGCCCTCAACCTGGTCCAGAGTCACTTCGGCCTGGGTGTCGATGCTTTCAGCCTTGAGCCCGGCGTCGCCGAGAATCATGGAAAACGCCATGGAGAAACAGCCGGCGTGAGCCGCGCCGATCAATTCTTCAGGGTTGGTACCCTTGCCGCCCTCGAAGCGGGCCTTGAAGCCGTAGGGCGCTTCGCGCAGCACGCCGGTTTCGGTGGAAATGGAGCCCAGGCCAGTCTTCAGGTCGCCTTCCCAATGCGCGGATGCCTTTTTAACGATACTCATAGCTTTCTCCTCGAACGGTGGTTTTGCGTCGGTAAGGGTTCTGAGGATAGACGTCAAAACAAAGTTCATTCGTAAGAGAAACCTAGCAATCTAGTAGGAAATTTCAGAGCTACCTATTGAATCTCGGGTATATGCCCTCATTGCATAGAGCATGCACATGAAGCGGCAGGTTTTGGTTCGTCTAGAAAGCCTGCGCCCCCATTGGAGAAGCAGGCTTATGAAATCGCTGTCCGACGTAAAGTTCTCGACCCTCGACCTGGTGCCCGTACGCGCCAACGGCAGCCCGGCGCAGTCGCTGCGCAATTCCCTGGACCTGGCCCAGCATGTGGAGAAGTTCGGCTACCACCGTTTCTGGGTAGCTGAGCACCACAATATGGACGGCATCGCCAGTTCGGCCACCTCGGTACTGCTCGGTTACCTGGCAGGCGGCACCTCGACCATTCGCGTGGGGTCTGGCGGGGTGATGTTGCCAAACCACGCGCCACTGGTGATCGCCGAGCAGTTCGGTACGCTGGAAAGCCTCTACCCCGGTCGTATTGACCTGGGCCTGGGGCGCGCGCCCGGTTCCGACCAGATGACCGCCCGCGCCCTGCGCCGTGAACGCTCCGGCAGTGCCGATGACTTCCCCGAAGATGTGGCCGAGCTGATGGCCTACCTCGGCCCGCGTACGCCCGACCAACGGGTTATCGCGGTACCGGGCACCGGCACCAATGTGCCGGTGTGGCTGCTGGGTTCAAGCCTGTTCAGCGCACAATTGGCCGGTGAGCGTGGCTTGCCTTACGCCTTCGCCTCCCATTTCGCACCGCGCTTGATGCATGAGGCAATTCGCGTGTATCGCAATCACTTCAAGCCTTCAGCCGTACTGGACAAGCCCTACGTGATGCTCGGCATTCCGCTGGTGGCGGCCGACACCGATGAGCAGGCCGATTACCTGGCCACCTCGGTGTACCAGCGTATTCTCGCGTTGATGCGCGGCCAGAGCCTGGTGCAGCGCCCTCCAGTAAAAACCATGGACGGCCTGTGGTTGCCCCATGAAAAAGATGCGGTCGGTAGCTTCCTCGGCTTGGCCATGGTGGGCAGCCCGGCGAAGATTCGCGGCAAGTTGGAGGTGTTGATCGAGCAGACCGGTGCCGATGAGCTGATTTTTACCAGTGACCTGTATGAGCACGCCGACCGGATTCATTCCTACGAGCTGCTTGCACAAGTAATGAAGGGCTGAATGGTCAAACGATATACCTGTGGCGAGGGAGCTTGCTCCCGCTGGAGTGCGCAGCGCTCCCATTTTTTTGGGGCCGCTACGCAGCCCAGCGGGAGCAAGCTCCCTCGCCACAGGTGCGTCGCTTATACAGCACGGGGTTAGCCGCGCTTGTAGGCAATTTCCTTGGTGCCACCTTCGCAGGTGCCAACTACTTTCTGGTCACTTGGCGTAGCACCTTTGTCCACCACTTCCAGCGAATACCCCGAAGCGCCGTTGGCGTCGATTTTCGCTGCGATTTCGCTTTTCAGCTCTTCACAAGGCTTGCCCGCCGCCATAGCGGTACCCGCAATGCTCAACAACCCTACCGCTAACAGAAACTTCTTCATCCGTTACTTTCCTTGCGCTGATCAAAAAGAGCGTGCCGACGCTCATCGCGTCGGCACCCGTTGTTTGTAGCGCAGGTTATGGCAATCGGCCAGCGGGCAAAGTTCAACTCTGCCGATCAACTACTGGCAATTCGGAATCCCACTTTGAGCGTGACCTGGAAGTGCGCAGCCTTGCCATCTTTGATGTGACCACGGGTTTCGGTCACCTCAAACCACTCCAGATGCTTGATGCTTTTGTTGGCTTCAGCCAGGGCATTGTTGATCGCGTCTTCGATGCTGGTGGTGGAAGAGCCTACCAGTTCGACTTTCTTGTACGTGTGATGATCACTCATGACGTTTCTCCTTTAGGTCGTCAATCAAGACTAGCAGCGAATGTGCGTACTGCTTCAGGCGACCGTTGGGAGGCGAAAGTTCAGAATTACTGCACTTTCTGAAACCGGCGCAGTCGGTATCTACACACGCCACTCAATCACTTCAGGAGATGTCCACATGGCCAACACTTCTTTACGCAAAGCGTCGCTGGAAAGCATGGAAGCCGAGATTTCGAGCCTGCTCAAATCGCTGGAGAGCCTCAAGGACGACGCGTCCGATGAGTCGCGCAAAACGCTGAAGGCCTTGAAAAGCAATGCCGAGAACGCCCTCAAGCACTCTCGCCACCTGATCAGCGACGCCTACGAAGAAAGCAAAGTCAAAATCCGCGAAACCAGCGCTGCCACCCGTGACTACGCACAAGAGCACCCCTGGACGACCGCCGGTGTCGCCGTTGGCGCGCTGGGCCTGCTGGCGGCTTATCTGCTGTGCAAACGCGGTGACTGATTGACCGGTTACATCGGTTGACGCAACAGCTCAGCCTTGAGCCATTGCGCCAACTGCCGGGCGCGCCCGTCTGCGGCGCGCTTGGGTAGCCACAACGCCAGGTGCGCCGGGGTTTCACTGAACCCCCAAGGCGCCACCAGGCGACCCGCTCGCAGGTCCTCTGCCACCAGCGGTTCTGGCGCAATTGCCACTCCCAAGCCGGCAACCGCCGCTTCCAGCAGATAATACAAATGCTCAAACCCCTGGCCGAGTTTCAGCGCGCCGGGCTCTAGGCCGTGTTGCCGTGCCCAACTGGGCCAGGCTTGCGGACGTGAGGTGGTGTGAAGCAAGGGTTGCTCCAGCAGATCCGACGCTGGGGCCTGACGCAGTTGTTCAAAACCGGCGAAGCGGGGGCTCAAGACCGGGCCGATGCGCTCGCTGGCCAGCTCATACACCTGCATATCCGCCGGCCACGGCGGCTCAGCGAATACCAGCAAGGCATCCAGCCCCGGGCGGCGCGGGTCCAGATCGCCTTCGCCTGCCGACAGGTGCAAGCGTAAATCCGGCAAGTCAGCATTCAACCGCCCCAGCCGAGGGATAAACCAACGCGCCAGCAAACTGCCTGAACAACCAAGAACGAAGGGCGCGTCAGCGCCGCGTTGGGTGAGTTCGGCGCACACGTCGCGCAACCGCTCGAAAGCCTCGCTGCTGGCATCTCGTAGCCTGACGCCGGCATCTGTGAGTTTAAGGCCGCGCCCATCCTTGATGAACAGGCTCACGCCCAAGTGCTCCTCCAGCACTTTCAACTGGCGGCTGACCGCACCATGGGTCACGTGCAATAGCTCCGCAGCCTGGCTGACGCTGTTAAGGCGAGCGGTGGCTTCAAAAGCGCGCAGGGCGTTGAGGGGAGGAAGGTCGCGGCTCATCTGTGAGTTTTCCTGACAGGTTGCGGCGATCTTATCGGTTTTCAGGCCAGAGCGTCACGAGTAGAGTGACCGTCATTGCCTTTAAACACATTTTTCCTGGAGCGTCCCATGACTCAGTCCCAGACCGATCTACGCAACGGCCCTGACGCCAACGGCCTGTTTGGTGCGTTCGGCGGCCGCTACGTCGCTGAAACCCTGATGCCGTTGATTCTCGACCTGGCCCGTGAATACGAAGCGGCGAAGGTAGATCCGGCGTTTAACGAAGAATTGGCCTACTTTCAGCGCGATTATGTCGGGCGCCCAAGCCCGCTGTATTTTGCCGAACGCCTGACCGAGTTCTGCGGCGGCGCCAAAATCTACCTCAAGCGCGAAGAGCTCAACCACACCGGCGCGCACAAGATCAACAACTGCATCGGCCAGATCCTGCTGGCCCGGCGCATGGGCAAGAAACGCATCATCGCCGAGACCGGCGCCGGCATGCACGGCGTGGCCACCGCAACCGTGGCAGCGCGCTTTGGCCTGCAATGCGTGATCTACATGGGCACCACCGACATCGAGCGCCAGCAGGCCAACGTGTTCCGCATGAAGCTGCTGGGCGCCGAGGTCATCCCCGTGGTCGCCGGCACCGGCACCCTCAAAGACGCCATGAACGAAGCCCTGCGCGACTGGGTAACCAATGTCGACAGCACCTTCTACCTGATCGGTACCGTGGCCGGGCCACACCCATACCCGGCGATGGTGCGCGACTTCCAGGCCGTGATCGGCAAGGAAACCCGCACCCAGTTGCAAGCCCAGGAAGGCCGCCTGCCGGACAGCCTGGTGGCGTGCATCGGCGGCGGTTCCAACGCCATGGGCCTGTTCCACCCATTCCTGGATGACACCAGCGTCGAGATCATCGGTGTTGAAGCCGCAGGCCATGGCATCGAAACCGGTAAGCACGCTGCCAGTCTCAACGGCGGCGTACCGGGCGTGCTGCACGGCAACCGCACCTTCCTGCTGCAGGACGACGACGGCCAGATCATCGACGCCCACTCGATTTCCGCAGGCCTGGACTACCCCGGCATCGGCCCGGAACACGCCTGGTTGCATGACATCGGCCGCGTCCAGTACACCTCGGTGACTGACGATGAGGCCCTGCAAGCCTTCCACAAATGCTGCCGCCTGGAAGGGATCATTCCGGCACTGGAAAGCGCCCACGCCCTGGCTGAAGTATTCAAGCGCGCGCCAAACTTGCCCAAAGATCACCTGATGGTGGTCAACCTCTCGGGCCGTGGCGACAAAGACATGCAGACCGTGATGCACCATATGGAACAGTCCAAGCAGGAGAAACACTGATGAGCCGCCTGCAAACCCGCTTTGCGCAACTTAAAGAACAAACTCGCGCCGCCCTGGTGACCTTCGTCACCGCTGGCGACCCCGGCTATGACACCTCGCTGGCGATCCTCAAGGGCTTGCCGGCCGCCGGCGCCGATGTGATCGAGCTGGGCATGCCCTTCACCGACCCGATGGCCGATGGCCCGGCCATCCAGCTGGCCAATATCCGCGCACTGGCCGCCAAACAGAACCTGTTGAAAACCCTGCAGATGGTTCGCGAGTTCCGCCAGGACAACGACGACACGCCGCTGGTGTTGATGGGCTATTTCAACCCGATCCACAAATACGGCGTGTCGCAGTTCATTGCCGATGCCAAGGCAGCTGGCGTCGACGGCCTGATCGTGGTGGACATGCCCCCCGAGCATAACGGCGAGCTGTGCGACCCGGCCCAGGCCGCAGGTATCGACTTTATCCGCCTGACCACGCCGACCACCGATGACGTGCGCCTGCCTACTGTGCTCAATGGCAGCTCCGGGTTTGTGTATTACGTGTCGGTCGCCGGTGTCACCGGGGCGGGTGCCGCCACCCTGGAACACGTCGAAGAAGCCGTGGCCCGCCTGCGCCGCCATACCGACCTGCCGATCAGCATCGGCTTTGGTATCCGCACACCCGACCAGGCAGCGGCCATCGCACGCTTGGCGGACGGGGTGGTAGTGGGTTCGGCGCTGATCGATCATATCGCCACGGCCAAGAACGACCAGCAAGCCATTGATGGCGTGCTGACCCTGTGCGCAGCGCTGTCGGAAGGTGTGCGCAACGCACGCAAGTAAGTTGCACGGCGCAACGACCGCAGCTTATACGCTAGGCTTCAAAGGAGGTGGGCATGTCGCCCACCTCCTTTTTTAATGCACTTCGTGCCCTTTGCCGTCTAACCACCTTCGCAAGCCCCGTAGTCCTTGCCCCTCGGTCGTTAAGTTAGCCGCATCAGAAGTCATTCTTGGCTCTTAGGAGTACATCATGGCATTTGATCTCGTCACCGTTTCAGACCGTCGTCACTCAACCCTGCAAAAGGGTTTCAATCTGCGCTGGCCCTTGGGCAATGTGCAGGGCCAGTCTTCGCCCAATGGCGCCAACCTGATTTACCTTTGCCGCAGCCCGCAAGACATCATGGACGCCGCCGCCCAGGCATTGGCCCTGCCCAATGGACGCATCACCGTACGCAGCGGCGGTCATTGCTACGAAGGGTTTGTCGCCAACAAGATGCCCGACAGCCCGAATGAGGTGCTGTCGATCCTGGATATCAGCGCGCTGAACCGAGTGATCTACGATGCCAACGGCCAGATCGGTTCCGAGCTGAACCCCACGCAGCCCTTTCGCTACCGCTTTCGCCTGGAGGCCGGCGGCCAGAACTGGGACGCCTATGGCGCTTTGTACAAGCTGGCCAACAAAACCTTGCCCGGCGGCTCATGCTATAGCGTGGGCCTGGGCGGACACATTTGCGGTGGCGGCTATGGGCTGCTGTCTCGCAAGTATGGACTGGTGTGTGACTGGCTCAGCGGGGTCGATATCCTGGTGCCTGACAGCCAAGGCAAAGGGCTAGAACCGCGCCATGTCAGCAGGGACAGCACCCAAGAGGACGAATTGGACCTGTTCGCCGCGTGCTGCGGTGCGGGGGGTGGTCAATTCGGCATTATCACCAGCTATTACTTCAAGGACCTGCCACCGGCCCCCAAAGAAGTACTGTGGCTGGTGTTGGAATGGGATTGGTCAGTACTGACCCAGGATGCACTTAACAACCTGCTGGTGGCTTACCAGCGATGGTTCGCCAGTCATCAGAGCAACCCGGACACCTGGGGCCTGGCGACCAAACTGGAAATGCGCCACGAGCACACAGGCAATATCACCTTGGGTATCCATTATGTGGACAAGGAGGGGGAGCTGAACGACCGTGCGCCCTTCGATGATTTTGTCGACAAGATGCTCACGGCCATCGGCTTACCTGCCACCGAGTCGCTGGTGCCGTTTCATGTGGTCCATTTGCCGCCCGGCACAGCCGGCGGGCGCCCCATCGACTCAGTCTCATCCGCCCAGGCTGCGGCGCGGCGCCTGGACTGGCTGGTGTGCGAGCAAACATTGAATGGTTCGGGAGACAATCAGCGTGGGCGCTATAAATCGGCCTATCAGAAAGGTGAGTTCAGCCCCCAAGTGCTACAGGCCATCTGGACTACCCTGACCTGGCCGGACCCTGACAACCACCTGACACAAAGCCTGATCCAGATTCAGTCCTTCGGCGGCCAGATCAACGCCGCCAGCGCGCCCGTACGCAAGGAGTCGTCGGCCGCCCAGCGTTCGTCCCTCCTCAAGTGGCAACCCCAGTGTTACTGGCACGGCGACAGCGCGGCCGCGGATCAAGCCCATGCCGACTGGATCCGAGGGCTGTACGTCAATGCGTTTGCCGATGCGCAAGGCGTACCGCTCAACAATGCGTTCGAAGGCTGCTACATCAATTACCCCGACCTCGACATGACCTACACAGGCGGTAATCCGGCCAACGGCAAAAACCCCCAGTGGTACAAAATCTTCTTTCCCGATCTGATGATCGAAAGCCGCTTGCGCCGTACCAAGCAGCGCTGGGACCCGCACAATATATTTCGCAACGAGATGTCGGTGCCGTAGAACGAAAAAAGGGCGACCCGAAGGTCGCCCTTTTTACAGCTCGATCCGCTCGACTTTGCCGACCAGCAATATGTAGGAAAGCGCGCCGAGCAGCGCCAGGACCGCAATGTAGGTAATGGCCGGCGCAAATGACGAGCCACTGGCCAGAAAGCCAATCACGATAGGCGTGGCAATTGCCGCCAGGTTGCCGATGAAGTTGAACACCCCGCCGGTCAGCCCCAACAGACGGGCAGGCGCCAAGGTCGACACCAGCGACCAGGTGATCGACGCCAGGCCATTGCCGAAAAACGCCACCGCCAGAAACGCGATGACCCACCCCGTCGAGTCCACATAGTTGGCCCCGATGATCGCCGTGGAAATCAGCAGCCCACTGATGATCGGCAACTTGCGCGCAAAGCCCACCGATGCCCCACGGCGAATCAGCCAATCGGAAAACACCCCCGAACACAGCACGCCCACAAACGCGGCCAGGAACGGCAAGGAGGCCAGCAAGCCAGACTGGATAAAGTCCATGCCGCGATATTTCACCAGGTACGTCGGGAACCAGGTCAGGAAGAACCACAGCGTGGAGTTCAGGCAAAACTGGCCCAGGTAGATGCCCCACAGCTTGCGTTTGCTCAGCACGATGCCGAGGTCGGTCCAGCTGAAGGGTGCCTTGACGGTTTTAGCCTGCATGTCCACCAGCCCGCCACCGTCGCGGATCAGTTGGATTTCGGCTTCGTTGGCGCCTTTGAAATCTTTGGGCTCGCGGTACACCGCGTACCAGATCGCGGCCCACAGGATGCCGACGCCACCGGTCACCACAAACACCATGTGCCAGCCGTACTGGTGCTGCAGCCACGCCAGTACCGGAGTGAGGAACGCCAGGCCGACGAATTGCCCGGAGGTATAGACGCCGATAGCCGTGGCGCGCTCGCGCTCGGGAAACCAGGTGGTGACCACACGGCTGTTGATGGGATAGGCCGGCGCCTCCAACGCGCCCACGGCCATGCGCAGCACGAACAGCGCGATAAAGCTGGCGGCGAAACCGAGCATCACGGTGGCAATCGACCACAGCAGCAGGGCGGCCGTGTAGAGAATGCGCGGCGGCACCCGGTCTACCAGCCAGCCACCCGGGATTTGCATGGCGGCGTAGGTCCAGCCGAAGGCAGAAAAAATCAGCCCGACTTGCACCGGATCGATCCCCAGCTCGCTGGTCAGCGCGGGCGCAGCAATCGACAGGTTGCTACGGTCGAGGTAGTTGATGACCACGGTGATGAACAGCAGCACCATGATGAAAAAGCGCTTTCTGCTAGGCGTGACTAAAGAAGCCTGCCCGGTGAGGGATTCAGGGTGCATGGGGGTGCCTCTTTTTATATTTGTTGAGGAAGGAACGCGCTCAATGTGGGAGCTGGCTTGCCTGCTCCCACATTTTTTGGCGCGTTTCAATCAGGTGGAAATCACCACTCGGCAAAACTGCCATCGGCATGGCGCCAGATCGGATTGCGCCAGCGATGGCCGATGGCCGCGCGCTCAACCACATACTCCTCGTTGATCTCAATGCCCAGACCTGGGCCGTTGGGGATCTTCACAAAGCCCTGGTCATAGTCGAATACGCCTGGATCACGCACATAGTCGAGCAGATCGTTGCTTTCGTTGTAGTGAATACCCAGGCTCTGCTCCTGGATAAACGCGTTGTAGCAAACCGCATCCAGCTGCAGGCATGCCGCCAAGGCAATCGGGCCCAGCGGACAGTGCAGGGCCAGGGCCACGTCGTAGGCTTCGGCCATGTTGGCGATCTTGCGGGTTTCGGTGATACCACCTGCGTGGGAGGCGTCCGGCTGGATGATGTCGACGTAGCCTTCGCTGAGCACCCGCTTGAAATCCCAGCGCGAGAACAGGCGCTCACCCAAGGCGATCGGCGTACTGGTCAGCGGGGCCAGTTCTTTCAGCGCTTCGTAGTTTTCGCTGAGCACCGGCTCTTCAATGAACATCAGTTTGTACGGGTCGAGCTCTTTCATCAGCACCTTGGCCATCGGCTTGTGCACGCGGCCATGGAAGTCGACGCCAATACCCACGTTAGGGCCGACCGCATCGCGCACAGCAGCGACGTTGGCCAGGGCCAGGTCGACTTTTTCGAAGCTGTCGACAAACTGCAATTCTTCGGTGCCATTCATTTTCACGGCTGTGAAGCCACGGGCCACCGCCTCTTTGGCGGCACGGGCAGTATCGGCGGGGCGGTCACCGCCGATCCATGAGTACACACGGATCTTGTCACGCACCTGGCCGCCCAGCAGATCGCTGACCGATACACCGAGGGCCTTGCCCTTGATGTCCCACAACGCCTGGTCGATGCCGGCGAGGGCGCTCATGTGCACCGCGCCACCTCGGTAGAAGCCGCCGCGATAGAGCACGGTCCAGATATCTTCGATATTGCGTGGGTCTTTGCCGATCAGGTAGTCGGACAGTTCTTCGACAGCGGCAGCCACCGTGTGAGCGCGGCCCTCGACCACAGGCTCACCCCAGCCGGTCACACCCTGGTCGGTTTCGACCTTGAGGAAGCACCAGCGCGGCGGAACGATAAAGGTCGTCAGTTTGGTGATTTTCATCTCTTGTCTCTCTTATAGATGCAGCGCCTGTGGGCGCGGAATATGCTCTCAGCTCAGGGCTTTCCAGGCGGCGACATAAGCCTGGGCACGGCTCGCAACCTGATCCACTGTCATGCCCGGCTTGAACAGCCCGGAACCCAATCCGAAGCCCTTGGCGCCGGCGTCGGTAAACACCTGCATGTTGTCCGGGGTAATGCCGCCCACCGGCAGCAGCAACGTGCCCGCCGGCAATACCGCCAGCCATGCCTTGATCACTGAAGGGCCCATCTGCTCGGCCGGGAACAGCTTCAACACATCGGCGCCTTCGGCCAGTGCGGCAAAGGCTTCGGTAGGCGTGGCTACCCCAGGCGACAAGTACAGGCCCGCCGCTTTGGCGGCACGCAGCACCTTGGCATCGCTGTGGGGCATGACGATCACCTGGCCTCCGGCCGCCTTGACCTGTTCGACCTGCTCAGGCGTCAACACCGTGCCGGCACCGATCAGGCAATCGGCGGGCAAGCTGTCGCGCAGGGTACGGATACTGGTGTAGGGGTCTGGCGAGTTGAGCGGCACTTCGATCACGCGAAAACCCGCGTCGTACAGCACCTGGCCGACCGCCTGGGCTTCGTCGGGGCGTAAGCCGCGCAGGATGGCGATCAAACCGTTTTGTGCGAGTGCTTGCTTGAGCATGTCAGGCCTCCAGTACAGGTCGAATGAGCCCGGCGGCTTGCGCCAGTTGCCACAGGCCACGCTCGGTGGCTTCTTGCGCCAGGCTGACGTGGGCAAATCCGCAATGGGCGAGGGCGCGTTGATAGCGGGCGCAAAGTGCAGCAGCGCCGACCAGGATGATCGGCTGATGTTTGGCCGAATCTGGCAAGCCGGCGAGCTCATGGCCGATGAGCAGGCCAGACAGGTAATCGGGTTGCTGGTCGGGCGCCAGCTGCGCAGTGAGCCCAAGGGTACGGGCACTGAACAGGGTTGAAAGCACGCCACGCTGGCCATCGTTGGACAGCGCCACGCGCACGCCTTGATCAAACGCCTCGGCCTGGAACTGCTCGCTCGCTTGTTGGGTACGCCCCAGGATGCTGTGCTTGCTCAACACCGCAAACACTTCGCCAGTCATGAAGGTATCGAAATGGGTAATGCGGCCTTCCACCACCTCGACCCACTTGGAATGGCTGCCGGGCAGGCCGATCAACACCTGGGGCCCAAGGCCTTGCAGTACGCCGAGCACTTGGGTTTCTTCGCCACGCATGACATTAGGCAGACCCACTTGCTCGATCACCCCCGGCACGATATGCACCTGCACCCCACGCAGGCTGCGTATGCCATGCAACGCCTGGCCGAGACTGGCGACATCCACCGGCGTGCTGCGATAGGCCGCCTCACTCCAACCCTGTGCGCTGCCGACCATGCCGCAAGCGATTACCGGCAGCCCGGGCTGGGCATCAAGCCAATCGCCGCAGGCGCTATCGAACGCCAGTTCAAAGCCGTCAGTGCATAGCACACCGGCTATTTCCCGGGGCTCTGTGGGCAAATGCATGATGCCCCAGGCTTGCGAGCGCTGTTCCAGCACAACGCCCGCGGGACCGAGTTTGTAAGCACGAAGGGAGCTGGTCCCCCAATCGAGCGCGATCAATTGCGCCTGCATCGCTTCACCTGAAATGAGTGGGTGCTGAAAAAAGCAGATGGGCGAATATAAACCTAGGGAGCGGAATATCTCAATATATAAATATCAATCCCATATAATGAGACAAGACAAGATAAATCCTACAACCATTCTTGTTTTTACTTAGGGAAGGCCGCGGATTTATCGGGTAAGGAAGGTTAAAAAATCGACAAGTCCAGCTCGCGCATCGCGCCCATCCAGATGGCGTAATCGGTGTGGTCCTTGAGGTCGTCACCGGTTTCAGGGTGCAGGAACACCACCAGACCATTGCGATGCAGCGCCAGCCACGGCAACACCACACCGATATATTCCGGCTCGAACGCCAGCTGGCAACTCCAATCCGGGTGCGGGCCCACGGGCCGCTCGTGCACACGGCCCATGCGCAGCGGGAACAACTTGGCGGCGTCCTCACAGAGCGTGCGCGCCTGCTCAATCGTGCTGGCGTCGAAGTAGATATGGGCGTGGTAGCCCTTGATACGTTGCATGACTGACTCCGGTTCCACTGTGGGCCGATCCTAGACCGCAATCGACGGCAGGGCCAGCCCGGTCAACGAGTGCGCACTGTTGGCCTGTTCCGCCACAAGCCACTCGACAAAGCGGTCCACCAACTGTCCGCGGCGTTTGCGCTGGGGTTGCACCACGTAATAGCCCAAGCGCGAGATCACCGTGGAGCTGATCGGCCGGCACAGCCAATTCTGCTCCAGCAGGTTATCCACCAGGTGGCGCCAGCCGATGGCGACGCCCTGGCCGGCAATCGCGGCCTGGATCAGCAAGGTGTAGTTGTCGAAGCGCAATTGCCCCGGGGTCGGCGCAGCCGTGATACCCAGTTCGCGGAACACGCCGTTCCAGTCAAACCACTGGCTGTTGTTTTCCTGGCGCAGGTGCAGCAACGGGCAGTCTTGCAAGGTCTGCACCGTCAGGGGCGCGACCTGCTCCTTGAGCCACTGTGGGCTGCACACCGGGAACACTTCCTCATTGAACAACCACAGGCTCTCGCCCTGCTTGAAACGGCCATCGCCGAACAGCACCGCCACATCAATATCGCTGCGCAGGGTGGCCGGGTTGCGCTCACTGGTGACCAGGCTGACATCCACCTGCGGGTTGGCCTGGTGAAAACGATGCAGGCGTGGCATCAGCCAATAGGCGGCGAAGGCAAAGTCGGTGGCGACTTGCAGCACTTCATGCTGGCTTTGTTGAGTGATGGCGCCGAGCCCCTGGTTGATGTTCTGCAGGCCGCCTTGCACATGCTCGAACAGCAGGGCACCGGCGTCAGTCAGTTCGATGCCGCGGTAAATGCGATCAAACAGGCGGATCGCCAGTTGCTCTTCAAGGCGTTTGATTTGCTGGCTGACCGCCGGTTGGGTGGTGCCCAGCTCCATCGCGGCCGCGGTGAAACTGCGATGACGCGCCGCTGCCTCAAAGGCGCGCAGCAAATCGAGAGAGAGGTCACCCAGCGCTTCATACATAAGCTCAACTTATCCTAGTCATTGCTGCTCATGGGCTTTACCCCATAATTCATGGGCCGCATGCTCATTGGCATAAACACTGCCTATGGAATGCCGAGAAACCATGAAGCGCAAGAACATTCTTTTCATCATGGCCGATCAGATGGCCGCGCCGATGCTGCCGTTCTACGGGCCTTCCCCGATCAAGCTGCCCAACCTCAGCCGCCTGGCGGCACAAGGCGTGGTGTTCGACGCCGCCTATTGCAACAGCCCGCTGTGCGCACCGTCGCGCTTCACCTTGGTCAGCGGCCAGTTGCCGAGCAAGATCGGCGCCTACGACAACGCCGCCGATTTCCCCGCCGATGTGCCGACCTATGCCCACTACTTGCGCCGCCTCGGCTACCGCACCGCGCTGTCGGGCAAGATGCACTTCTGCGGCCCCGACCAGTTGCACGGCTATGAGGAGCGCCTGACCAGCGACATCTATCCCGCCGACTACGGCTGGGCAGTGAACTGGGATGAGCCAGACGTACGACCTACCTGGTATCACAACATGTCCTCGGTGCTGCAAGCCGGACCGTGCGTGCGCACCAACCAGCTGGATTTCGACGAAGAGGTGGTGTTCAAAGCCCAGCAATATCTGTTCGACCATATCCGTGAGGAAGGTGACCAGCCATTTTGCCTGACGGTGTCGATGACCCATCCCCACGACCCTTACACCATTCCCAAGCTGTTCTGGGACTTGTACGCAGACACCGACATCCCAATGCCCGCGACGCCGCCCCAGGCCGACCTCGACCCGCATTCCCAGCGGCTGCTCAAGGTTTATGACTTGTGGGACAAACCGCTGCCTGTGGATAAGATCCGCGACGCCCGCCGCGCCTACTTCGGTGCCTGCAGCTACATCGACAGCAACGTCGGCAAGCTGCTGCAGACCCTGGAAGACACCGGCCTGGCCGACGACACCCTGATCATTTTCTCTGGCGACCACGGCGACATGCTTGGCGAGCGCGGCCTCTGGTACAAAATGCACTGGTTTGAAATGGCCGCCCGCGTGCCGCTGCTGATCAGTGCGCCGGGGCAGTTCGCCGCTGGCCGCGTCACCCAGGCCGTGTCGACCGCCGACTTGTTGCCCACCCTGGTGGAATTGGCCGGCGGGGAACTGGACCCGCACTTGCCGCTGGACGGCCGCTCACTGGTCCCGCACTTGCAGGGGCAGGGCGGGCATGACGAAGTGTTTGGCGAATACATGGCCGAAGGCACCGTCAGCCCATTGATGATGATTCGCCGGGGCGCCTACAAATTCATCTACAGCGAGGACGATCCTTGCCTATTGTTCGATGTGCACAACGACCCGAGCGAGCAGGAAAACCTCAGCCAGTCAGCTGAACATCGGCCATTGTTCGAGGCGTTCTTGCGTGAAGCGCGGGCTAAATGGGATATCCCGGCGATCCATCAACAGGTGCTCGCCAGCCAACGCCGTCGCCGCCTGGTGTTTGATGCGCTGACCCATGGCAAGCTCAAGAGCTGGGATCACCAGCCACTGGTAGACGCCAGTCAGCAGTACATGCGCAACCATATCGACCTTGATGACCTGGAGCGCAAAGCACGTTTTCCACAACCCTGCCAAAACCAATAAGTAGACAGAGGGAAGGCCATGCAAAAGTTGAACGTGGTACTGAGTTTGGTGATGCTCAGCAGCGCCCAGGTGTACGCAGACACGCGCTGCGAAACGGTAAAGATGGCCGACCCAGGCTGGAGCGATATTGCCGCCACCAACGCTATCACCAGTTTCTTGCTGACGGGCATGGGCTATCAACCCAAGGTCGACACCTTGGCGGTGCCGATTACCTTCGGCGGGCTCAAGGACGGCCAGGTGGATGTCTTCCTCGGCAACTGGATGCCGGCGCAGCAAGGCTTCTACGACAAGTTCGTGGCCAATGGCGATGTGGTGCAACTGGCGAAGAACCTGGATGGCACCGAGTTCACCCTCGCCGTGCCGGACTATGTGTGGGACGCCGGGGTGCATGACTTTGCCGACCTGAATAAATTTGCCGACAAGTTCGACAAGAAGATCTACGGCATTGGCTCCGGCGCGCCAGCCAATATCTCGCTGCAGGAGATCATCAAGAAGAATGATTTCGACCTTGGGCAGTGGAAGCTGATCGAGTCAAGCGAACAGGCGATGCTCGCAGAGGTCTCGCGAGCGGTGAAAAAACAGCGTTTTATCACCTTTCTCGGCTGGACCCCGCACCCGATGAACGTGCAACTGAAAATGCGCTACCTCAAGGGCGGCGAGCAGTACTTTGGTGCCTCCGGCAGCGTCTATACCTTGACCCGCAAGGGTTACGCACAAGCGTGCCCCAATATCGGAAAACTGCTGACCAACCTGAGTTTTACCCAGCCCATGGAGAACAGCATCATGGCTGACGTGGCCAACAACAAGGTCAGCAATGCGCAGGCGGCGAAGGCGTGGATCAAGGCCAACCCGGCAGTGTTGGACCAGTGGTTGGAGGGCGTGAAAACCCTGGATGGCCAGGAGGCGTTGCCAGCGGTAAAAGCCAAACTCTGACGTTAAAATCGGACGCAGAGCGTCCCGAGCAGCATTCCCACGCAGAGCGTGGGAACGATCCCTCTGACGCTTGCCGGCGACCCTGTGGGAGCTGGCTTGCCTGCGATAGCATCACCCCGGTATGCCTGTCACACCGAGGCGCCAGCATCGCAGGCAAGCCAGCTCCCACAAGTACCCATGCATTGATACTCTTGCCAAAACCCTTTACCCGAGCCTGCGATGCCCCGGCCCAACCGCCATACACTTTTGCCCTTCCTGCGCTGGCTGCCGCGCCAAACCCGCGCCAGCGTCGGCCGGGATGCCATCGTCGGCCTCAGCGGCGCTGTGCTTGCGCTGCCGCAGTCGATTGCCTACGCACTGATCGCCGGTCTCCCTCCCGAATACGGGCTCTACGCCGCCATCATCCCGGTATTGATCGCCTGCCTGTGGGGCTCGTCCTGGCACCTGATCTGCGGGCCCACGGCCGCCATCTCCATCGTGCTTTACGCCAGCATCAGCCCATTGGCCGTGCCAGGCTCCCAGGACTACATCACCCTCATCCTGTTGCTGACCTTCCTCGCCGGGGTGTTCCAGTGGTTGCTCGGCCTGCTGCGCTTCGGCGCGTTGGTGAACTTTGTCTCCCATTCGGTGGTGCTGGGATTCACCCTGGGCGCCGCCGTAGTGATCGCCTTGGGGCAACTGCCCAACCTGCTCGGCTTGGATTTACCGAGCCAGGCCACGGCTATCAATGGCCTGCTGGCGCTGATCGACCACCGTGGCGAGTGGGACCACGCGTCCCTGGCCCTGGGGCTGGGTACGTTGCTGGCAGGTATGCTGCTCAAGTACCTGGTGCCACGCTGGCCGACACTGTTGATCGCCTTGGTGTTGGGCAGCGTGGCGGCATGGCTGTGGCCGGCGATGTTCGGGCATGTGGCACGGGTCAGTTCGTTTATTGGCAAACTGCCGCCGTTCAGCCCGTTGCCGATGGATCTGGGTCTGGTGCTGCGCCTGCTGCCCAGTGCCGTGGCGGTGGGGATGTTGGGGTTGGTGACCAGCCTGTCGATTGCCCGTTCGCTGTCCGCCCGCTCGCAACAACTGCTCGACGCCAACCAGGAAGTACGCGCCCAGGGTTTATCCAACATCGTGGGCGGATTTTTTTCCGGCTACCTGTCAGCCGGATCGTTCACCCGCTCGGGCCTCAGTTATGAGGCGGGTGCCTGTTCGCCATTGGCGGGGGTGTTTTCGGCGCTGTGGGTGGCGTTATTTGCGTTATTTGGCGCAGCGTTGATTGCGCATATTCCGATCCCGAGCATGGCGGCGAGTATCCTGCTGATCTGCTGGGGCCTGGTGGACCACCGCGGCATTCGTGCGCTGTTCCGGGTCAGCCGCGCCGAATTTGTGGTGATGAGCCTGACCTGTGTCGCCACCTTGTTGTTGGAGCTGCAAACGGCGATCTATGCCGGGGTACTGGCGTCGCTGTTTTTCTACCTCAAGCGCACCTCGCAGCCACGGGTGCAACACTGGCGCGACGGTGAAGCGGATGTGTTGCGGGTGGGCGGCTCGATCTTTTTTGGCGCCAGCCATTACCTGCAAGTGCGCCTGCAACGTCTGCAGGGTGAGCGGGTGGTGATCGAGGCGCAGCAGATCAACTTTATCGACTATTCCGGGGTGGAGATGCTGCACCAGGAGGCGCGGCGGTTGGCGGGGTTGGGCCGTAGCTTGACGTTGCGTGGGGCCAGGCCGCAGGTGGTCGAGGAATTGATGAAGCTGGAGGGGCCGGATAACTGCCCCCTCCATTTCGAAGATTAAACCCGATCAACTGTGGGAGCTGGCTTGCCTGCGATAGCGGTGGATCAGCCAGCACATGGGTAACTGACCTATTACTATCGCATGCAAGCCAGCTCCCACATTAAGTGTGCCCACATCAGCGTGTGGGATCAGGCCAATTGCCGGCGCAGTTCGGCCAGTACGGGCGCTGAATCCGGACGCACACCGCGCCACAGCAAGAAGGCTTCCGCCGCTTGTTCCACCAGCATGCCCAGGCCATCCATCGCCACCGCCGCGCCTTGCTCGCTCGCCCAGCGGCAGAATGCGGTGGGTTCCTTGGCGTACATCATGTCGTAGCAGAAGGTCTTGCCCGGCTCGATCAGGCTGCCGGCAATCGGCGGTACATCGCCTGACAGGCTGGCCGACGTGGCATTGATGATCACATCCACCGGCTCCCGCAACCAGTCGAAACCACTGGCAGACACCGGGCCCAGGTCATCGAACAGCTCAGCCAGTCGCTCGGCCTTTTCCACGGTGCGGTTGGCGATGATCAACGACGAGGGTTGCTGCGCCAGCAACGGCTCCAGCGCACCGCGTACCGCGCCACCGGCGCCCAACAACAGGATGCGTTTGCCTTGCAGGCTCAGCCCGGCATTGACCGTCAAGTCGCGCACCAGGCCCGCGCCGTCGGTGTTGTCGCCCAACAACGTGCCGTCAGCCAATTTGCTCAAAGTGTTTACGGCGCCGGCGCGCTGCGCCCGTTCGGTCAGGGTATTGGCCAAGCGATAGGCCTCTTCCTTGAACGGCACGGTCACGTTGGCGCCACGGCCGTGTTGGAAGAACTCACGGGCACAGGCGGTGAAGTCCTCCAACGGCGCGAGCATCGTGCTGTAGTGCAGTTGTTCGCCGGTCTGGGCAGCGAACAGACGATGAATCAGCGGCGATTTGCTATGGCCGATGGGGTTGCCGAACACAACATAACGGTCCATCACACCGCCGCCTTGGGCGCGGCAACGCCGAGCCAGTCACGGTCTTGCAGGAAGTAGTCGGTGAGGCGCGCCTCTTCGCTGCCGGCTTCGGCCTTCCAGTCGTAGCTCCAGCGTACCTGAGGTGGCAGCGACATCAGGATCGACTCCGTACGCCCGCCCGATTGCAGGCCGAACAGGGTGCCACGGTCATAGACCAGGTTGAACTCAACGTAGCGGCCCCGGCGGAACTCCTGGAACTGGCGTTGTTGCTCGGTGTACGCCATGGCCTTGCGACGCTGCACAATCGGCAGGTAGGCATCGATGTAGGCATCGCCGATGGCGCGGATGAAGGCGAAGCAGGTGTCAAAGCCCCACTCGTTCAAGTCATCGAAGAACAGGCCACCGATGCCACGGGGCTCGTTGCGGTGCTTGATGTGGAAGTAGGTGTCACACCAGGCCTTGTAGCGTGAGTACACGTCCGGGCCAAACGGTGCACAGGCCTGCTCGGCCACGCGGTGCCAGTGAATGCAGTCTTCTTCATTGCCGTAATACGGGGTGAGATCGAAGCCACCACCGAACCACCACACCGGTTCTTCGCCTTCTTTTTCAGCGATGAAAAACCGCACATTGGCGTGGGAAGTCGGTACATGCGGGTTATGCGGATGGATCACCAGCGACACACCCAGGGCCTCAAACCCACGGCCCGCCAGTTCAGGGCGATGGGCACTGGCAGACGGTGGCAGACCGCTGCCAAACACGTGGGAAAAGTTGACACCGCCTTTTTCGATCACCGAACCGTTTTCCATCACACGGGTACGACCGCCACCGCCGGCTGGCCGGGTCCAGGCGTCTTCGATAAAGCGAGTGTCCGTCTCGAAGGTTTCCAGGGCGCTGCAAATGCGGTCTTGCAGGTCAAGCAGGTAGGCTTTAACGGCCTCGGTGCGGGTAGTCATGGCATCACCTTGAATCGGGCAAAGCTACGCGAGGCCCATGGGGCGTCGGCGGCAAATGGGCGCACAGGATACCACTGCGCCTACATGCCACTGCACTTAGGTGCGCAGCAGTTGACGAGGATCAAGCTTAGGAGTCCGATAGGGGGCTACGCAGATTCGAACCCAAGGAGAAGTGCAGATGGCCAAACGTATCCAGTTCAGCGCCCATGGCGGCCCCGAAGTACTTGAATATGTGGACTACACGCCAGCGGAGCCTGGCCCACAGCAGGTTCGGGTGCGCAACGAGGCCATCGGCCTGAACTTCATCGACACCTACTTCCGCAGTGGCCTCTACGCGCCGCCCGCGCTGCCATCGGGCCTTGGTGCGGAAGGCGCTGGCGTGGTGGACGCGGTGGGCAGTGAAGTCAGCCAATTCAAAGTTGGCGACCGCGTGGCCTACGGCAGCGGCCCGCTGGGTGCCTACAGCGAGCTGCATGTGTTGCCTGCGGCCAACCTGGTGCACCTGCCGGATGAGATCAGCTTCGAACAGGCCGCCGGTGCCATGCTCAAAGGCCTGACCGTGCAATACCTGTTGCGCCAGACCTATGAGCTCAAAGGCGGTGAAACCATTTTGTTCCACGCCGCTGCGGGGGGCGTGGGTTCCCTGGCCTGCCAATGGGCCAAGGCCCTGGGGGTAAAGTTGATCGGCACGGTCAGTTCCCCGGAAAAAGCCGCCCTGGCCAAATCGCTAGGCGCTTGGGAAACCATCGACTACAGCAAGGAAGATGTCGCACAACGCGTACTGGAACTGACTGACGGCAAGAAGTGCCCGGTGGTGTACGACGGCGTCGGCAAGGACACCTGGCTGACCTCACTGGACAGCGTGGCGCCACGGGGTTTGGTGGTGAGCTTCGGCAATGCGTCGGGTGCGGTGGATGGGGTGAACCTAGGGATTCTGTCGGCGAAGGGTTCGCTGTACGTAACCCGGCCAACGTTGGCGACCTACGCCAACAGTGCGGCAAACTTGCAGGCGATGGCGGACGATCTGTTTTCGATGATCAAGAGCGGCAAGGTGCGCATTGATATCAACCAGCGCTACCCGCTGGCGGAGGCGGCCAAAGCGCAGACGGAGTTGTCGGCGCGGCGCACGACTGGCTCAACCATTCTGCTGCCTTAAGATCGTTCCCACGCTCTGCATGGGAATGCATACCGTGACGCTCTGCGTCACAAGCGGACGCAGAGCGTCCAATGCGGCGTTCCCACGCAGAGCGTGGGAACGAGCTGCACCTTACGAGGGGCGCACCACATCACCCGTCACCAGGTCCCGAATCAGGCTCGGGTTCTTGCGCCCACCCAGGGCGCCGCCCAACACCAAGTCCACTTGCCCGCGAAAATACTGCTCTACGCGAAGCCGCGTGCGGGCCGCCGGGCGGCCCTGAGGGTTGGCCGAGGTGGAAATCAACGGGCCGACCTGGGCGCACAAATCTCTCACCAACGGATGATCACTGACCCGCAGCGCTACGGTGTCATGCACACCCGTGACCCATTCAGGCAGCAAGTCTTGATGGGGCACCAGCCAGGTATTCGGCCCTGGCCAAGTGCTGGCCATGCGTTCGATCCACGTTTGCGGGAAATCTTCAAACAGAAAGTCGAACTGACGAATATTATCCGCCACCAGGATCAGGCCTTTGTCGACCGAGCGGTTCTTGATCGCCAACAGTCGATCCACTGCTTCTTCGTTCCACGGGTCGCAGCCCAGGCCCCAAACCGCTTCGGTCGGATAGGCGATCACTGCGCCTGCGCGAATTTCCCGTGCGGCTTCCAGCACACGCCACCTGTTGACCATTGTTTACTCTCCGGACTAAAGCTCTGGGCAGTTTACCGATCTTCGTTACAAAACCTAGCGCCAAAAACGGGCCATTACAAAAGCGGGCACCGCGCCAGCCAGCGCCCGCTTTCGCAAATCACTTGGCCCTCCAACTCCAGTTCCGTCAGGGTGGCCAGTACTTGGGACAACGGCCGACCGCTGGCAATCGCCAAGGCTTCGCTGCTAAGCGGTGCCGCGTGCAGCAGCGCCACCAACGGATGGATCACGGGCACCGGCGCAGCATGGGACAACCGCTGCCAACCGCGCAGGCTTTCAAGAATGTGCTCGATGGTTTCCACAAGCACCGCGCCATCACGGATCAGCTGATGACAGCCCTTGGCGGCGGGGTGGTGGATGGAACCCGGAATCGCGTACACCTCGCGCCCTTGCTCCGCCGCCAGGCGTGCGGTGATCAGCGAGCCGCTGGCCATACTGGCCTCCACCACCAGCACGCCTAACGACAGCCCGCTGATAATCCGGTTGCGCCTTGGGAAATTACCGGCCTGGGGCGCTGCATCCAGCGGAAACTCGGAAACCACGGCGCTGCCTTGGGCAATCATCGCCGCGGCGAGCCTGCGATGGCGCTGTGGATAAAAATTTTCCAGGCCAGTGCCGAGCACGCCTATGGTATGGCCGCCTACGTCCAATGCCGCCTGGTGCGCCGCGCCGTCAATGCCCACCGCCAGCCCACTGGTGATGACAAAACCGGCGCTCGCCAGGCTACGGGAAAAGGCCGCTGCCGTGTCCATGCCCGGGCGAGAGGCACGCCGACTTCCCACCATGGCCAACTGTGGTTTTTCCAGAATACCGGGGTCGCCCGCCACGAATAACAACGGCGGCGCATCGTCGATCTGCGCGAGCAACGCCGGGTAATCAGGTTGGTCCCACATCAGCAAATGCTGGGCCGGGCGCCCCAGCCAGGCCAACGCTTCACTGGCACCGTCACGGACTTTGGGGCTACGTCGGGCCTCGGCACTGACGGCGGGCAAACCGAGGGAATGCCAGGCGCTGGCGGGAGCACTCAGGGCCTTGGAAGCGCAACCAAAGGCTTCGATCAATACGTGAAAACGCTTGGGCCCCAGTTCTGGCAGCCTGTGCAAGCGTAGCCGGGCTTCCAGCTCTGCCGGGGAAATATCGCTACTGTTTATCGGATTCATATGATCATCCTTGACCGGAACAAGCTGTGGATAACTCTGTTGGTAACTTATTTAGCAGGCTATTTATTGCGCTTGATCAGCCGTCTCGAAACGGTCTTGCACGGCTAGCGACCGTGAAGCACTGAGCACCAGGGCATAGCTGAGCTTTTCATAGGTACGAAACACCAGAAGGGTGCCGGCTCGCTCATCCGGGAGTGGCGTGGGCGTGCCGGTGAGGGCGTCTCGCACGGTGGCGCCAGCCTTGATCACCGTCAGCAGTTGGCCCTCCACCAGGCCATCGCGGCGGCCCTTGTTCAGGGTCACAGCGTCGAGCACGCCAATCTGCGTGACGCCCTTGGGGATGTCGATGATATGCCCTGTAATCAAGGGTGCAGGTTTGCACGGCTCCAGGTTCGCCAAAGCAACGGGAGGCTCGGCGCGCAACAAGCGGTCGCCTGGGCGGATTTCCTGGGTCACCCGTTGCACTGCGAGGGTGGTGAGGCTGTCGGCAAGCACAAAGCGCGCAGTGCCGATGTCGTCGGCATTGATGCCGAGTAACTCCTGGGTAACGGGGTCGGTGTAGGCCTTGCCTCGCCGAAAGATCCCGTAGCTCGGCTGGGCCGGGTCCAGACGCCCGCGCGCATGCACACGCTCGTCGTTGGCACCCAGCACGCGCCCGCCTTGCGCCGCAATAATATAAGGCGCGTTATCCAGGTCCTCGGGCGAGTCAAAAATACGGTTGTGCAGTAAAAAATGCTGGATGGCCTGTTGCGCTGCCTGATCCAGGCGCTCAGTGGGTTGCGCAATCAACGCCGTGGCGAACGGGGCCCACAGCAGCAAGACGAGTAGCGATTTCCTCATGGGGTGAATCTCCTTTATTATGTGCGTTCGCGTGAAATGCCATGGCCTTCGCGGCTTCCGAGCGTTTCACACCGGCCGTATGGGTCCATCCCACCGCCGATTTGTCTCTTCCTCACATGTGCAGCAATTACGCTTATGGCTATTTTGAACATCCTCGAATTTCCCGACTCGCGCCTGCGCACGATCGCCAAGCCGGTGGCCGTAGTGGACGACAAGGTTCGTCAGTTGGTCGATGACATGTTTGAAACAATGTATGAAGCCCCGGGCATCGGCCTCGCCGCTACCCAGGTCAACGTGCATCTGCGTGTCGTGGTCATGGACCTGTCGGAAGATCGCAGCGAACCTCGGGTGTACATCAACCCTGAGTTCGAACCGCTGACCGAAGAGATGGGCGAATACCAGGAAGGCTGCCTGTCGGTACCGGAGTTCTACGAAAATGTGGAACGCCCGCTGCGCGTGAAGATCAAGGCGCTGGACCGTGACGGCAAGCCTTTCGAACTGGTTGCCGAAGGCCTGCTGGCGGTGTGTATCCAGCATGAATGCGACCACCTCAACGGCAAGCTGTTTGTCGATTACCTGTCCACGCTCAAGCGTGACCGCATCAAGAAGAAGCTGGAAAAAAAGCATCGCCAGCAAGCTTGATGCCCTTCTTCCAAAGGCTTGCTGCGGCAAGCCTTTTTCTTTTGTGACCGCTTTTAACCGAGAACTCCCATGACCGAGCCATTGCGAATTGTTTTTGCCGGCACTCCTGAATTTGCCGCCGAACACCTCAAGGCGCTGCTTGCCAGCCCTTATGACATCGTCGCGGTGTACACCCAGCCGGATCGCCCGGCCGGTCGCGGGCAAAAACTGATGCCGAGTCCGGTCAAGCAGTTGGCGCTGGAGCACAACATTCCTGTGCTGCAGCCGCCGACCCTGCGTAACGCCGACGCCCAGGCCGAACTGGCCGCGCTGAAGCCGGACCTGCTGGTGGTGGTGGCTTACGGTTTGATCCTGCCTCAGGCTGTGCTGGATATACCGCGCCTGGGTTGCATCAACAGTCATGCTTCACTGCTGCCACGCTGGCGCGGTGCGGCGCCGATTCAGCGCGCCGTTGAAGCGGGCGATCAAGAGAGCGGCGTGACCGTGATGCGCATGGAAGCCGGCCTGGATACCGGGCCGATGCTGCTCAAAGTCACCACCCGGATCTCCGCCCAAGACACCGGCGGCAGCCTGCACGACCGCCTGGCTGAGCTGGGGCCGCCCGCCGTGATCCAGGCCATCGCTGGCCTGGCTGCCGGCACCCTGCAAGGTGAAATCCAAGACGACAGCCTGGCCACCTACGCCCACAAGCTGAACAAGGACGAAGCGCGCATCGACTGGAGCCGCCCAGCCGTGGAACTGGAGCGCCTGGTACGTGCCTTCAACCCATGGCCGATCTGCCACAGCACCCTGAACGGCGAAGCCTTGAAAGTGTTGGCCGCGACCCTGGCTGATGGCGCAGGTGCTCCCGGCGAGATCATCGGCGCCAGCAAAGACGGCCTGTTGGTGGCTTGCGGTGAACAGGCGCTGTGCCTGACGCGTCTGCAATTGCCCGGCGGCAAGGCGCTGAACTTCAGCGATCTGTTCAACAGTCGTCGTGAGAAATTCGCCCTGGGCACCACGCTTGGAGTGGTCACTCAATGAACCCACGTCTGGCCGCCGCCAAGGCTCTCGCCGCTGTGCTCAATGGCAAGGCTTCGCTGAACAGCTCCCTGCCGACGCAGTTGGATAAGGTTGAAGACCGCGACCGCGGGTTTACCCAGGACCTGGCCTTTGGCACCGCCCGTTGGCAGCCACGGTTGTCTGCGTTGGCCGCCAAGCTGCTGCAAAAACCGTTCAAAGCGGTGGACGCGGATGTCGAGGCGCTGTTGCTGGTGGGCCTCTACCAGTTGCTCTACACCCGCGTGCCGGCCCACGCCGCTATCGGTGAAACCGTCGGTTGCGCCGACAAGCTGAAAAAGCCCTGGGCCAAGGCCCTGCTCAATGCCGTGCTGCGCCGCGCCCAGCGTGAAAGCGAAACGCTGTTGGCCGAGCTGGAACATGATCCGGTGGTGCGCACCGCCCACCCGCGCTGGCTGCAAAAATCCCTGAAGGCCTTTTGGCCCGAGCAATGGGAGGCTATCTGCGCGGCCAACAACGCGCACCCGCCGATGATCCTGCGGGTCAACCGTCGCCACCACAGCCGGGATGCATACCTGCAATTACTAGCCGGCGCGGCCATCAACGCCACCCCGTGCGTGTACAGCACGGACGGTATCGTGCTGGAAGTCGCCGCCGATGTACGCAGCCTGCCGGGCTTTGCCGAAGGCTGGATCAGCGTGCAGGACGAGGCCGCGCAATTGGCTGCCGATCTGCTCGATTTGGCCCCAGGCCAGCGCGTACTCGACGCCTGCTGCGCGCCAGGCGGTAAGACGTGTCACATCCTTGAGGTTGAAAAAGACCTGGCCGGTGTGGTGGCTGTGGACCTTGAGGCCAAGCGCCTGGTGCGCGTGCGGGAAAACCTTGCACGCCTGGGCCTCAACGCCGACCTGATCGCCGCCGACGGCCGCGACACCGCCACCTGGTGGGACGGCAAGCCATTCCAGCGCATCCTGCTGGACGCTCCTTGCTCCGCCACCGGCGTGATCCGACGTCATCCGGACATCAAGCTGACCCGCCAGCCCGACGACATCGCCGCCCTGGCGGTGTTGCAAGGCGAACTGCTCGACGCGCTGTGGCCAACCCTGGAAGTCGGCGGCATCCTGCTTTACGCCACCTGCTCCACGCTGCCCACCGAAAATACCGAGGTCATCCAAGCTTTCCTCGCCCGCACCAGCGGCGCGCGCGAACTGGACCTCGCCACTAGCGCCGGTATCAAGCAGCCCCACGGTCGCCAACTGCTCGCGCAGGAAGGCGGGCACGATGGCTTCTACTACGCCAAACTGATCAAGATCGCTGCCGCGCGCGGCTGAATGGTTTTAAGGGAGTGACCGGATGAAAATCATCATCCTTGGAGCAGGGCAGGTTGGTGGCACGCTGGCCGAACATTTGGCCGGTGAAGCCAACGACATCACCGTGGTCGACACCGATGCCGAGCGCCTGCGCAACCTGGGCGACCGCCTGGACATTCGTACGGTGCAAGGTCGCGCGTCGTTTCCGACGGTGCTGCGTCAGGCCGGTGCCGACGATGCCGACATGCTGGTGGCTGTGACCAACAGCGACGAGACCAACATGGTCGCCTGCCAGGTCGCCCACACCCTGTTCCATACCCCGACCAAGATCGCTCGGGTGCGGGAAGCGGCTTACCTGACCCGCGCCGGGTTGTTCGACAACGACGCCATTCCGGTGGACGTACTGATCAGCCCGGAACAGGTGGTGACCCACTACATCAAGCGCCTGATCGAAATTCCAGGTGCGTTGCAAGTCATCGACTTCGCCGAAGGCAAAGCGCAACTGGTGGCAGTGAAGGCCTATTACGGCGGGCCGTTGGTGGGCCAGCAACTGCGCCAGCTGCGTGAGCACATGCCAAACGTGGAAACCCGCGTCGCCGCGATTTTCCGCCGTGACCGGCCGATCCTGCCCCAGGGCGACACGGTGATCGAGGCTGACGACGAAGTGTTTTTCATCGCCGCCAAGGCGAACATTCGTGCGGTCATGAGCGAAATGCGCAGGCTCGACGAGAGCTACAAACGCATCGTCATCGCCGGCGGTGGGCAGATTGGCGAGCGTTTGGCCGAAGCCATCGAAAGCCGCTATCAGGTGAAGATCATCGAGATGAGCCCGACGCGGTGTCGGCATTTGTCCGACACCCTCGACAGCACTGTCGTACTGCAAGGCAGCGCCTCGGACCGTGATCTCCTGATGGAAGAGAACATCGCCGACGCGGATATCTTCCTGGCCCTGACCAACGATGACGAAGCCAATATCATGTCGTCCTTGCTGGCCAAGCGGCTGGGGGCGAAGAAGGTGATGACCATCATCAACAACCCGGCCTATGTGGACCTGATCCAGGGCGGCGATATCGACATTGCCATCAGCCCGCAGTTGGCGACCATCGGTACCTTGCTCGCCCACGTGCGCCGTGGCGACATTGTCAGCGTGCACTCGTTGCGCCGTGGCGCAGCGGAAGCCATCGAGGCGATTGCCCACGGTGACTCCAAGTCCAGCAAAGTGATTGGCAAGGCGATCCGCGATATCGGCCTGCCGCCCGGTACCACCATTGGCGCGATCATTCGCGATGAAGAAGTGATCATTGCCCATGACGATACGGTGATCGCCACCGGAGACCACGTGATTTTGTTCCTTGTGGATAAAAAATATATTCGCGATGTTGAGAAGCTGTTCCACGTGGGGCTGAGTTTTTTCTGATTAAAAAATTGTGTGAGCCTGCCGCCGCCATCGCGGGCAAGCCCGCTCCCACATGTGATCGCGCTCCAAGTGTGGGAGCGGGCTTGCCCGCGATGACGATATCGAAACCGCTATGTAGCTAAAGGATGCACAGCCATGCTCGAATCCCTGGAAAAAATGCTCGCCAAGGGTGTGGATAATTCATTGCTGCGCTTTGGCCTGGGCAAGGGTTATCTGGACCTGAAGGACAACGCAAAGGCGGCCGAGCATTTGCAGCGATGCGTCGAGTTCGATCCGAAGTATTCGGCGGCGTGGAAGTTGTTGGGCAAGGCGCACCAGGCTCAGGGTGACAGTGCCTCAGCACGACAGGCGTGGGAAAAAGGCATTGAAGCGGCCCAGGCCCACGGCGACAAGCAGGCCGAAAAAGAGATGGCAGTGTTCCTGAAGAAACTCGACCGCCAGGCTTGATTGGAAGGGGGCTTGCCTACTACCTGTAGGAGCGAGCGTGCTCGCGAAAAACCAATAGGCGCCGCGTTTATTCAGGAAACACGCGTTATCGCTGAAGTTTTTCGCGAGCAAGCTCGCTCCTACAGGCATTAGGGCTTGCCCGCTCCCACATTGGTTTCGCAGCGAATTTAAGTCAGTAGTGAATCAATACCACCGCGCCTCACCCGGCGGGCGTTTCTTGAAGCGCTTCATGCTCCACATGTACTGGCTTGGGTAAGCACCTACATAGCGCTCAACTACCTTGCTCATCGCCGCACAGGACGTCGCGGTATCGGTGCTGTACATGTCCTCCGGCGCCGCTTCCAGGATCACCTTGTAGCCCGAGCCGTCCGGCAGGCGCAGGGCGTGCAGGAATACGCCAACGGCCTTGTGGCCCGCGAGCATGTTCGGCACGAATTTACTGGTGAGCGCCTGGGTGGCAAAAAACGGTACGAAGATCCCGGCGGACTCAGCCGGCTCCGGGTCGGCAGGAATACCCACCTGGCCGCCTTTGCGCACTTCCTTGATCACACTGAGAATGCCTTCCTTGGTGGAAGCCGCCACGCGGTTGCCCAACTGCACGCGCTGCTTGCGCAGCAACTCGTCCACGGCCTTGAGCTTGGGCGGGCGATAGAAAATGATCGGTTTGCACTGGCTGCAGTAGAAGTGGTTCAACACTTCCCAGTTGCCCAGGTGGCTGGTGATGCCCACCACGCCTTTGCCAGAAGCCAGGGCCTCGTGCAGCACTTCCAGGCCCTCGACTTCGCGGACCAGGTCGATGGAGCGCTGCGCCGGCCAGATCCACGCGCAGGCGCTTTCGGTGAGGGACTTGCCGATGTCCATCAGGCTGCGGCCCACCAGGCGCTCGCGCTCTGCCGGGTCCATGTCCGGGAAGCATTTGGAGAGGTTGATCCGCACCGTATCGCGGGAACGGTTGGGGGTTTTCCACATGATCCAGCCGATCCCTGTGCCGACGGCTTGTACAGCGCGCCAGGGCAGCAGGGCAAACAACCGAAGAGCGCCTACCAGCAAGGCGCCTTTAAACTTTTCCACAGGTCACTCCTGATCGTGTGTGGTGCGCAAAGCCGGCATTCTAACCGGCGTTGACCAAGTCCGCGTAACGGTCGCAGTCCTGGGTGTGGTCCATGACCATGCCCGAGGCCTGCATGAAGGCGTAGCAGATGGTCGGCCCGACGAAAGTGAAGCCGGCCTTTTTCAAGGCTTTGCTCATGGCTTCGGCTTCGGGCGTGATCGCCGGGACGTCGCTGCGATCCTTGAAGTGATTGACCTTGGGTTTGCCGCCGACAAACGACCACAGCAACCCCACCGGGTCTTCCAGCGCCAGCCAGGCCGCGGCGTTGCGCCGGGTAGCGTTGAGCTTCAAGCGATTGCGCACGATGCCCGGGTCCTGCATCAGCACCTCGATTTCTTCATCGCTCAATTGCGCCAGACGCTGCGCGTCAAAGCCGAACAACACCTTTCGATAATGCTCGCGTTTGCGTAAAACGGTGATCCAGGACAGGCCTGCCTGGAACCCTTCGAGCAAAAGCAACTCGAACAAACCCTGCGCATCGCGCAGCGGCGTTCCCCACTCTTGATCGTGATAAGCCATGTACAGCGGATCTTCAGAACACCAAAAGCAGCGTGGCATAAGGCTCCAGGGAGTGGTGGCGGGGCCGAATCGGGTATACTCCCGCTCTTTAAATCGCAGCCCAAGTAACAGGTGAATTTCGTGAGCCAGCCTACGCCAGCCGTGCGTACCTTCCAAGACTTGATCCTCGCCCTCCAGCAATACTGGGCCGAGCAAGGTTGTGTGGTACTTCAGCCCTACGATATGGAAGTAGGCGCCGGCACTTTCCACACCGCTACATTCCTGCGGGCCATCGGCCCGGAAACCTGGAACGCCGCTTATGTGCAGCCCAGTCGCCGCCCGACTGACGGCCGCTACGGCGAAAACCCGAACCGTCTGCAGCACTACTACCAGTTCCAGGTGGTATTGAAGCCCAACCCGGACAACTTCCAGGAGCTGTACCTGGGCTCGCTCAAGCATGTGGGCCTGGACCCACTGGTGCACGACATTCGTTTCGTCGAAGACAACTGGGAATCGCCAACCCTGGGCGCGTGGGGCCTGGGCTGGGAAGTCTGGCTCAATGGCATGGAAGTGACGCAGTTCACTTACTTCCAGCAAGCGGGCGGCATCGAGTGCTACCCGGTCACTGGCGAGATCACCTATGGCCTTGAGCGCCTGGCCATGTACCTGCAAGGCGTGGACTCGGTCTACGACCTGGTATGGGCTGACGGCCCGTTCGGCAAGGTGACCTACGGCGATGTGTTCCATCAGAACGAGGTGGAGCAGTCCACCTACAACTTCGAACACGCCAACGTCGACAAGCTGTTCGAACTGTTCGACTTCTATGAAAGCGAAGCCAAGCGCCTGATCGAACTCGACCAGCCGCTGCCGTTGCCAAGCTATGAAATGGTGTTGAAGGCGTCCCATACCTTCAACCTGCTGGACGCGCGCCGTGCCATCTCGGTAACCGCACGCCAGCAATACATCCTGCGTGTACGCACTCTGGCGCGTTCCGTCGCTCAAGCCTACCTGCTGGCTCGCGCCAAGCTGGGCTTCCCGATGGCCACCCCGGACCTGCGTGATGAAGTGTTGGCTAAGCTGGAGGCTGCACAATGAGTGCTCAAGATTTCCTGGTTGAACTGGGCACCGAAGAGCTGCCACCCAAGGCACTCAATACCCTGGCCGATGCGTTCCTGGCCGGTATCGAAAAAGGCCTGCAGACTGCCGGCCTGAAGTTTGAAGCCAAAAAAGTCTACGCCGCGCCGCGCCGTCTGGCTGTGCTGCTGACCGCGCTGGAAACCCAGCAGCCGGACCGCAACATCAACCTGGACGGCCCACCGCGTCAGGCAGCTTTCGATGCCGACGGCAACCCGACCCAGGCCGCCCTTGGCTTTGCCAAGAAGTGTGGCGTAGAGCTGAGCGAGATCGACCAAAGTGGCCCGAAACTGCGTTTCAGCCAGGTCATCACCGGCAAGCCGACCGCCAGCCTGTTGCCGACCATCGTTGAAGACTCCCTGAACGACCTGCCTATCCCCAAGCGCATGCGCTGGGGTGCGCGCAAGGAAGAGTTCGTGCGTCCGACCCAATGGCTGGTGATGCTGCTCGGTGACCAGGTCATCGATTGCACCATCCTCGCCCAGAAGGCCGGTCGTGAGTCCCGTGGTCACCGCTTCCATCATCCAGAAAGCGTGCGTATCACTTCGCCGGCCAACTACCTCAACGACCTGCGCGCTGCTTATGTGCTGGCCGACGCCAATGAGCGTCGCGAGCTGATCAGCAAGCGCACCGAAGAATTGGCCCGCCTGCAGGAAGGCACCGCCATCGTGCCGCCAAGCCTGCTGGACGAAGTGACCGCCCTGGTGGAATGGCCGGTGCCGCTGGTGTGCTCGTTCGAAGAGCGTTTCCTCGATGTGCCGCAAGAAGCCTTGATCACCACCATGCAGGACAACCAGAAATACTTCTGCCTGCTGGATGTGGACGGTAAGTTGTTGCCGCGTTTTATCACCGTCGCCAACATCGAAAGCAAAGACCCGCAGCAGATCATCGCCGGTAACGAAAAAGTCGTGCGCCCGCGCCTGACCGACGCCGAGTTCTTCTTCAAGCAAGACAAGAAGCAGAAGCTGGAAGACTTCAACCTGCGCCTGCAAAACGTGGTGTTCCAGGAAAAACTCGGCAGCGTCTACGACAAGGCCGTGCGTGTGTCCAAGCTGGCGGCCTACATTGCCCCACGTATTGGCGGTGATGCCGCATGGGCTGCGCGTGCCGGCTTGCTGTCCAAGTGCGATCTGGCCACCGAAATGGTCGGCGAGTTCCCTGAGATGCAAGGTGTTGCCGGTTACTACTACGCCCTCAACGACGGCGAGCCGGACGATGTCGCCCTGGCCCTGAACGAGCAGTACATGCCACGCGGTGCCGGTGCAGAACTGCCGACCACCCTGACGGGTGCGGCTGTGGCGATTGCCGACAAGCTCGATACGCTGGTGGGTATCTTCGGTATCGGCATGCTGCCCACCGGCAGCAAAGACCCGTATGCCCTGCGCCGTGCGGCATTGGGCGTGCTGCGTATCCTGATCGACAAGAAGCTGGACCTCGACCTGACCCAGGCCGTGGTATTCGCCGTCGGCCAGTTCGGCACCAAGGTCAAGCAAGCCGGCCTGGCCGAGCAAGTGCTGGAGTTCGTGTTCGACCGCCTGCGTGCGCGTTACGAAGACGAAGGCGTGGACGTTTCCGTCTACCTGTCGGTACGTGCCCTGCAACCGGGTTCGGCACTGGACTTCGACCAGCGTGTACAAGCCGTGCAAGCGTTCCGCAAGCTGCCGGAAGCCGATGCCCTGGCCGCCGTGAACAAGCGCGTGTCGAACCTGCTGAGCAAGGCCGATAACCTCGGCAGTGCCGAAGTCGACCCTGGCCTGTTTGCCGACGCCAAGGAGTTCTCGCTGAACTCGGCCATCGCCAAGGCAGAGAACGCCGTGAAGCCGCTGATCGCCGAGCGTGACTACGCGCAAGCGTTGGCGCGCCTGGCGTCTCTGCGTGAACCGGTAGACGCGTTCTTCGAAGCGGTGATGATCAATGCCGACGATGCCGGCGTACGGAAAAACCGCTACGCGATGCTCGCGCGTCTGCGTGGCCTGTTCATCAATATCGCCGACATTTCCGTACTGGGCTGATCATGTTGAAACTGCTGATTCTCGATCGGGACGGGGTGATCAACTACGACTCCGACGCTTACATCAAGTCGGTGGAGGAGTGGATCCCGCTGCCCGGTTCGATCGAGGCCATCGCGCAGTTGAGCAAAGCCGGCTGGACAGTGGCCATCGCCACCAACCAGTCCGGCATCGCCCGCGGTTACTACGACATCGCCACCCTGGACGCCATGCACGCGCGGTTGCGCACGTTAGTGACCGAGCAGGGCGGTGAGGTGGGGCTGGTGGTCTACTGCCCCCACGGGCCGGACGAAGGCTGCGATTGCCGCAAGCCCAAGCCTGGCATGTTGAAAATTATTGCAGAACATTACAAGGTGCCCTTGGCTGGGATATGGTTCGTCGGGGACAGCCTCGGTGACCTGGAGGCGGCCAAAGCCGTCGACTCTCAGCCAGTTTTGGTTAAAACCGGAAAAGGCGAAAAGACCCAGGCTAAAAACCTGCCGGTAGGCACCTTGATTTTTCACGATCTGGCGGCCGTTGCCGCAGAACTTATCAACAACTAGCCGCCCTCGACTTCCTGACCAAGGACTGTTCGGGAGTGCGCTTTTAACAGGCGGGCCGTGTCCCGCAACGGTAAATGCCGCCATGTCGATCTTGCAGGCCATCAGAACCTTTTTCTTTTACCTGCTGCTGGGCACCAGTTCGTTTCTCTGGTGCACCCTGAGCTTTTTTATTGCACCCTTCCTGCCCTTCAAGGCGCGCTATCGCTTTATCAACGTCTACTGGTGCCGCTGCGCGTTGTGGCTGAGCAAGGTGTTCCTGAATATTCGTTTCGAGGTCAAGGGCGCTGAAAACGTTCCTGATCAGCCGTGCGTGATTCTCTCGAACCACCAGAGCACTTGGGAGACGTTCTTCCTCTCTGCGTATTTCTCGCCGTTGAGCCAGGTGCTCAAGCGCGAGTTGCTGTATGTGCCATTCTTCGGCTGGGCCATGGCCATGTTGCGTCCGATCGCCATCGACCGGGACAACCCCAAGGCTGCGCTCAAGCATGTCGCCAAGAAGGGCGATGAGTTGCTCAAGGACGGCGTCTGGGTGCTGATCTTCCCTGAGGGCACGCGGGTCCCCTACGGCACAGTGGGTAAGTTCTCACGGGGTGGTACCGCCCTGGCGGTCAACGCCAACCTGCCTGTGCTGCCAATTGCGCATAACGCCGGCAAGTTCTGGCCCAAGACTGGCTGGGCTAAACGCCCAGGCACTATCACTGTAGTGATCGGCGAACCGATGTACGCAGAAGGCGAAGGACCACGTGCCATCGCCGCCCTGAACGACCGGGCTGCGGCGTGGAATGAGGCGCAGCAACGGGCCATGGGCTCCCTGCCTCCGGAACCGGTGGTGGTGGAGACGCCGGCCGTTTGAGCATCTGTGGATAACCTGTGTACGCTTTGTTGGCGAATTGGCTTTTTTGCTTCATAACAAGCTGATTTACTTACATATTTCTGAAGCTCATAAAATTCACAAAAACGTGCATAAGTTTTTTCTTCATAAAAAACCGGTCCTTGTGACCGGTTTTTTATGCACAGCAAAAAAGCCGCTTTTTCAGTCCTCCAATAGCGGCAGCAGCAGGATAAACGTCGAGCCCTTGCCTAGCTCACTTTCGCACACGATCCGCCCTCCATGCCGTTCTACTACCGCCTTGACCATGGTCAGGCCCAACCCAAGACCTTCACTGCCCTGGGCCGAATCGAAACGTCGGTATTGGTTGAACAACTCCGGTAGATCCTTCGGCGCAATCCCCGGTCCCTGATCACTTATCCCGCATTCCAACCAGCCTTGCGCACTGCCATGCCTTAACCTGACGGTGGTGCCAGATGGGGAGTATTTGATCGCATTCTCCAGCACGTTGAACAATGCCCGGGTGAGCAGCGATTGGTCGGCATAGACCATGGCTTCATCCGCCTCATCCAGGTCGTGGACCAAATGGATGCCCTTCAACTGCGCAATCACCGCCACTTGATCAAAAGCGTCCATCACCAGCATGGCAAACAGGGTGGGCTGGAACTGGTAACCGTCCGCTTCAGCCTTGGCCAATTGCACAAAGGATTCGGTCAGACTCAAGGCTCGCCGTACCTGCTGTTCGATCTGAGTAAACACCGGGGACTCCCCGTTGTGCACGTCCAGCAGGGCGAGGATCGCTGAATGCGGCGCACGCAGGTCGTGGGAAAGGAAACGCAGCATGGTCTCGCGATGCTGCTGGGCTTCACGCTCCTTGCTCAGGTCCGTCAGGCTCAACAACCAGCCGAGGGCGAAATCCCCTTCGGCAGGCAGCAAAGGGGCCAGTTCCATGCGCAAACTGCGTTGGTGGATATCGCGAAACTCGACCAGCTCCAGCGCCGAGAGGGCAGGGCGTACACCATTATGCAGCGGGGGATAACCCAGATCGGCGAGCTGTTCGACGAGGTTTTCGCCGACCAGGTCATTGCCGAATACTTCACGGGCCACGCGGTTGGCCAACAGGATACTGCCCTGGGGATCGGTAATCAGGGTCGCTACCGGCAGGCACTCCAAGCCATCAGCCATAAAGCGCCGCGTATCGCGGGTACGGCTGACGGCTTGTTCAAGGGCAAAGATCCGCCCTTGCAGCACATCGCCCTTACTGGCGGGCGCGCGACGACGTTCCGGAAGCACCTTGGGCTCGTTATCCAGGCGTGCCAGTTCCCAGCCAAAGTAGGCGAGGATCACGCTCAGACGTCGCCAATTCCAGATCAGGTAACTCAGCAACAAACCGATCAGGCACGCTGCGGGGCTCCACCAGTGGCCCAGGCGCAATAAGGCCCATGAGCCCAGCAAAGCCACGGCCATGCCTGCCAAGGTCATCCACAGGGCGTAGCGTGGGCGCACAAGCAGAAGGCCCAACAGCAGGGCCACCAGGGACGTTGCCAGCAACGCCGCCAGCCAGCCGGGCAAATCGACGATGCTGCGGCCCTGCAATAAACCATTCAGTACGTCCGCCTGGATCTCAACGCCCGCTGTAGTACCTACGGTGGAAGAGAGCGGCGTCACGAAACGATCGGCCATGCCATAGGCTGAGGCGCCGATCAGAACCAGGCGACCACGCAGCGACTCGGGAGGTACCTCGCCGCGCAATACGCTGACGTAGGACACACTGGGAAAATGGTCTGGTTCCGAAGTGAACGGCACACGGATTTCATGTTCCTGGTGCCAGTGACCTCCAGTAGGCTCTTGCGGCAGGCCCGGCATCGTCTCGGCGTGCTCGCTCATGGCGAATGCCAGCCACGCCAACTGAGGAAGTGTGCTTCCCGGAGGGCCTTCACGTAGATACACGCTGCGCACCACTCCGTCGTTATCCGCTTCGACGTTGATGTGCCCGACGCCCTTGGCGCACTTGAGCAGTGGCGACAACGGCGTTACCTGGGCCTTGGGGCTGACGCTGCTGTCCCCGGCGATGGGCAGCAATACATTGCCGGCTTTGCAGACGGCATCGGCCAGTTGTTGGTCGTCATTATTGTCGCCGGGCTCACTGAAGATCACGTCAAACAAAATGCCCGCTGGCCGTGCGGCGTTCAGGCGTTCAATCAGCTCGGCATGCACGCTGCGCGGCCAGGGCCACGGGCCGAGTGCTTCCAGGCTGGGCGTATCAATGGTCACCAGAACGATCCGTGGATTTGCCGGTAACGGCGTCAGGCGGCGCAGGCTGTCATAGAGCGGATTGTTGAGTGCCAGCCCCGCGCTCAAGGATAAGTACGCGGTGAAGGGCAGGAGCACCAAACCGATCAACAGCCATTCACGAACCAGCCCATGAAACAAAAGCTGCGCCTGAGTAGGTTGGCGTTTCTCGGTTTTGCGCCATAGGTTCACAGGGCTACCGCCAAAAGGTTGCCAAGGAGTCGATGGTCATTGAGTAAAGATTTCATAAGCCCAGGATCCCTCTCCATGGGGTTGCGATGAAGTGCATACGGTGTTCTGAAACCAGTGAAGCTTATTTGGGTCTCATTGGAGGAGTTCCCGCGGCCGCGCAATGAACGATACCGCACATTCAAGCAGGCATTACGCACCAGCGAGGCGATCGGCACCGACCCTTTTCCTGACCGACTGGAGCCGGTATCTTTCTTTGAGGACGTAGTGGGTGGCGTTTACGGCGCTTTCAGCGTATCGAGAGATACGAGCACCGTAAAATCCGCCCATAATTATTCAGATTCAGAGGCCGGCATTTGTACAGCATGTGCCCCTATCCAAATCCAAGCTCTCGTTTTTTGTAGGAAGGACCCCACCCATGCGTGTCGCAATACTGGATGACGAACCCGCGGAGTTGCGACGGGTGGAACAGACACTGCGACAGATTCCCGGCCCGGCTGAACAGCCTTGGTCGCTGCATTTTTTCGAACGTGGTGAAGACCTGCTGCGCCAGCTACGCCGGGAAACCTTTGACCTGCTGATTCTTGACTGGCAACTGCCGGACATCTCCGGGATCGCGTTATTGCGCTGGACTCGCGAGCACATGGAATCGCCCCCTGCCGTCATCATGCTCACCAGTCGCGATGCCGAGAGTGACATCGTCACGGCGTTGAATAGCGGGGCGGATGATTATGTCAGCAAGCCGTTTCGGCCCAACGAACTCAAAGCCCGAGTCAGCGCCGTCCTGCGGCGCCACGGTTTGCAAAAGTCGGCTACCCAGGAAGTGCAGAGCTTTAACGATCTGACGTTCGACGATGCCGAACTGACCGTCACCCGAGCGGGCAAACCCATCAACCTGACAGAACGAGAATACCGTTTGGCAAGTTGTCTATTTGCCAACCTGGCCCGACCGTTGTCTCGCGAGTACCTGTATGAGCGGTTCTGGAGCCACGAAGAAATGGTGTCGTCGCGGCCGTTGGACACGCATATCTACCGCCTGCGTAACAAGCTAGGGCTGACAGCTGATCGCGGTTGGCAGCTGTTGACGATCTATGGGTACGGGTATCGGTTGGAGAGTGTGACACCCGCCGCGCAAAATTGAGTACGCCGATGTTCCACGTGGAGCATTTAAGAATTCGAGTCTGCAGACCAATAAAAAAGGCCAACGCTAAGCGTTGGCCTTTTGTTTTTAGCTGATGTGCCTGATCAGAAGTCCAGGTTAGACACCGCCAAGGCATTGCTCTCAATGAAGTCACGACGAGGCTCGACCGCATCACCCATCAGGGTGTTGAAGATCTGGTCTGCGCCAATGGCGTCTTCGATGGTCACGCGCAGCATGCGACGTTGAGCAGGGTCCATGGTGGTTTCCCACAGCTGATCAGGGTTCATCTCGCCCAGACCTTTATAGCGCTGGATGGTATGACGCTTGGTGCTTTCCGCCATCAACCAGTCCAAGGCTTCCTTGAACTCCTTGACCTGCTTCTTGCGTTCGCCACGCTGAATGTAAGCACCGTCGTCCAGCAGGGTGCTCAGTTGAGCACCGAGGGTGACTACGGTCTTGTAGTCGTTGCTGCCGAAGAAGTCGCGGTTGAAGGTGACGTAGTTGGACAGGCCGTGGGAGATCAGCTCGACCTCTGGCAGCCATACGTTACGTTCACGGTCTTCACGCAGGCTGGCTTTGTATACCAGGCCAGACTTCTCCACAGTACGCAGGCGCACTTCGTACTGGGCCAGCCAATCTTGCATGGCGGCGTGATCGCCCAACTGCTCCAGGCTCACGGCTGGCAGGTAGATGAAGTGCTCGGTCAGCTCCTGAGGGTACAGGCGCGACAAACGCTTGAGCGTCTTCATGACCATACGGAAGTCGTTGACCAGGCGCTCCAGCGACTCACCCGAGATGCCCGGCGCTTCGTCATTCAGGTGCAGGCTCGCATCTTCAAGGGCCGATTGCGTCATGTACTCTTCCATGGCGTCGTCGTCTTTGATGTATTGCTCTTGCTTGCCCTTTTTCACTTTGTACAACGGCGGCTGGGCGATGTAGATATAGCCACGCTCAATCAGCTCCGGCAACTGACGGAAGAAGAAGGTCAGCAGCAGGGTACGGATGTGGGAACCGTCGACGTCAGCATCGGTCATGATGATGATGTTGTGGTAACGCAGCTTGTCGATGTTGTACTCATCGCGGCCAATACCGCAGCCCAATGCGGTGATCAAGGTGCCGACTTCCTGGGAGGAAATCATCTTGTCGAAGCGGGCCTTCTCAACGTTGAGGATCTTGCCCTTCAACGGCAGGATGGCCTGGGTGCGACGGTTACGCCCCTGCTTGGCGGAACCGCCTGCAGAGTCACCTTCCACCAGATACAGTTCGGAGAGGGCAGGGTCTTTCTCTTGGCAGTCAGCCAGTTTGCCTGGCAGGCCGGCGATATCCAGCGCACCTTTACGGCGGGTCATCTCACGGGCCTTACGCGCGGCTTCACGAGCGCGGGCAGCATCGATCATCTTGCCGACGACCAGCTTGGCTTCGTTCGGGTTTTCCAACAGGAAGTCGGAGAAGTACTTGCCCATTTCCTGTTCAACCGCGGTCTTCACTTCGGAAGACACCAGCTTGTCTTTGGTCTGGGAGCTGAACTTCGGATCCGGTACCTTGACCGAGATAATCGCCGTCAGGCCTTCACGGGCATCGTCACCGGTGGTGGCGACTTTATGTTTCTTCGCCAAGCCTTCCGCTTCGATGTAGGTGTTCAGGTTACGCGTCAGCGCGGAACGGAAACCCACCAAGTGAGTACCGCCATCGCGTTGTGGAATGTTGTTGGTGAAGCACAACAGGTTCTCGTTGAAGCTGTCGTTCCACTGCAGGGCGATTTCCACGCCGATGCCGTCTTCGCGCTGAATGTTGAAGTGGAACACCTGGTTGACCGCGGTCTTGTTGGTGTTCAGGTATTCAACGAACGCACGCAGGCCGCCCTCGTACTTGAACAGCTCTTCCTTGCCGCTGCGCTCATCCTTGAGGACGATGCCGACACCGGAGTTAAGGAAAGACAGTTCACGAATCCGCTTGGCCAGGATGTCCCAGCTAAAGTGGATGTTCTTGAAGGTTTCTTCCGATGGCTTGAAGTGGATCTGGGTACCGGTGGTTTCACTGTCGCCGACAATTTTCATCGGTTCCTGTGGTACGCCGTGGACGTAAGTCTGCTCCCAAATCTTGCCGCTACGGCGGACAGTGAGGATCAGTTCTTCGGACAGGGCGTTCACTACCGACACACCTACACCGTGCAAACCACCGGATACTTTATAGGAGTTGTCGTCGAACTTACCGCCAGCGTGGAGCACGGTCATGATGACCTCTGCCGCCGAAACGCCTTCTTCTTTGTGCACGTCTACCGGGATGCCACGACCGTTGTCACGCACGGTGATGGATTCATCCGGGTGGATGATAATGCTGATGTCGTCGCAGTGACCGGCCAGAGCTTCGTCGATAGAGTTATCGACCACCTCGAACACCATGTGGTGCAGACCGCTACCATCATCGGTGTCGCCAATGTACATACCGGGACGTTTGCGTACGGCATCCAAACCTTTCAGCACTTTAATGCTGGTCGAGTCGTACGTGTTTTCTTCGCTCATGCCTTCACTCCCGATGGTCGTGGGTCTGGGTGATACGGCCTTGTTCCACGTGGAACAAAGCGACTGGCGTTTCCGTCTGCCAGCCTTCCCTCAATAATTCGTGGTCTACACAGGTGATAAACACCTGGCAGCGTAAGTCTTCCAACAAGCGGCATAGCGAGCGGCGGTGCTGCTCGTCGAGTTCTGACGGCAAGTCATCCACCAAATAAATACACTGACCGCGTCGAGCCTGGCTAACCAAATGGCCCTGCGCGATACGCAATGCACAGACCACCAACTTCTGCTGGCCGCGGGACAAGATATCCGCAGCATTGTGTGCACCTAATCTAAGGCGCAAATCAGCGCGCTGGGGGCCGGCCTGGGTGTGTCCGATTTGCTGATCCCGTTGCAAGGACGTTGCGAGCACTGCACTCAGCTCACGCTCTTTGTCCCAACCCCGGTAATAACTCAGCGTCAGCCCCTCGAGATCCAATAACTCGCTCAAGGTCTGCTCAAAGACTGGTTTCAAGGCTTTGATATAGGCGCGGCGGTATTCATCTATTTCGTCGCTGGCCAGGCACAGTTCACGGTCCCAGGCTGCTTGCGAAGCGGCGTCAAGTGTACCATGCCGCAGCCATGAGTTCCGCTGCCGCAGGGCCTTCTGCAGGCGCTGCCAAGTGGCCATGAAGCGTGGTTCCACGTGGAACACGCCCCAGTCGAGAAACTGCCGACGGATTTTTGGGGCCCCCTCCAACAATCGAAAGCTGTCGGGGTTGATCAGTTGCAACGGCAGGATCTCGGCCAGTTGCGCTGCGCTGCGCGCATTTTGCCCGTCGATTCGGATCTGAAATTCGCCACCGCGATCACGCGATATCCCCAGGCTGCTATGTCCGCCCTCAGCCAGTTCCACTTGGCCAAATACGGTACAGGCCAATTGTTCGTACTGAATCACGGGTAACAAACGGGCACTGCGGAAGGAACGCGCAAGCCCCAGCAGGTGGATGGCTTCCAGCACGCTGGTTTTACCACTGCCGTTGGCGCCATGGAGGATGTTGATGCGGGGGGAAGGGGAGAAGGTCACCGGGTGCAGATTGCGCACCGCGGTGACCGAGACGCGACTAAGGGACATCTAGCTTCTGCTGAGCATGATTACAGGCGCATCGGCATGACAACGTAAGCCGAGTCGTCGTTGTCAGATTCTTGCACCAGGGCGCTGCTGTTGGAGTCCGACAGGATCAGACGAACCTGTTCGGTGGTCATGACACCCAGCACGTCCAACAGGTAGCTCACGTTAAAGCCGATTTCCAGCGATGCGCCGTTGTAGTCGACACCCACTTCTTCTTCCGCCTCTTCCTGTTCCGGGTTGTTGGCCTGGATTTTCAGTTGGCCGTTGGCCAGTTGCAGGCGAATACCACGGTACTTTTCGTTGGAAAGAATCGCAGTACGGCTGAAGGCTTCACGCAGGGCCTGACGATCACCGACCACCAGCTTGTCGCCACCTTTAGGCAACACACGCTCGTAGTCCGGGAACTTGCCGTCGACCAGCTTGGAGGTGAAGGTGAACTCGCCGGTGGTGGCACGAATGTGGTGCTGGCCCAACACGATGCTGACGTTGCCGTCCGGCTCGGTGAGCAAACGCGCCAGTTCAAGGATACCTTTGCGTGGAACAATCACCTGGTGACGATCCGGCTGACCGATATCGGCACGCATCGAGCACATTGCCAGACGGTGGCCGTCGGTGGCCACGGCGCGGATGATGCCTTCCGATACTTCCAGCAGCATACCGTTGAGGTAGTAACGCACGTCCTGCTGAGCCATAGCGAAGCTGGTGCGCTCGATCAAACGACGCAGCTTGCTTTGCTCCAGGCTGCACGTCAGCGAGCCCGGGCCTTCTTCTACGGTTGGAAAGTCATTGGCCGGCAAGGTCGACAGGGTGAAACGGCTACGGCCTGCCTTGACCACCAACTTCTGCTCATCCACCTTGATGTCGATCAGCGCATCGTTGGGCAGGCTTTTGCAGATATCCATCAGCTTGCGCGCCGGCACGGTGATCTCGCCCGGTTCGGCGGGCTCTTCGAGCTGGACGCGACCCACCAGTTCGACTTCCAGGTCGGTACCGGTCAAGGACAACTGCTGCCCCTCGACCACCAGTAATACGTTGGAAAGCACCGGCAAGGTCTGTCGGCGCTCGACGACGCCTGCGACCAGTTGCAGGGGTTTCAACAGGGCTTCGCGTTGAATGGTGAAATGCATGGTCTAGTCCCTTGCCTTAATAAGCTGCGCTGGTGTCATCACGTAGTCAGTGTACGCAGCAGGTTCTTGTAGTCCTCGCGAATATCCGCGTCGGATTCCTTAAGTTCATTGATCTTGCGGCATGCGTGCAAGACCGTGGTGTGGTCGCGTCCGCCGAACACATCACCGATTTCCGGCAGGCTGTGGTTGGTCAACTCCTTGGAGAGGGCCATGGCAACCTGGCGTGGACGTGCGACCGAGCGCGAACGGCGCTTGGACAGCAGGTCGGAAATCTTGATCTTGTAGTACTCGGCCACGGTGCGCTGGATGTTATCCACACTCACCAGCTTGTCCTGCAAGGCCAACAAGTCTTTCAAGGACTCGCGAATCAGCTCGATGGTGATATCGCGGCCCATGAAGTGCGAGTGAGCGATGACCCGCTTGAGCGCGCCTTCCAGCTCACGCACGTTGGAACGGATGCGTTGGGCGATGAAGAACGCAGCATCGTGCGGCAGATCGACTTTAGCCTGGTCGGCCTTCTTCATCAGGATGGCAACACGGGTTTCCAGCTCCGGTGGCTCGACTGCAACCGTCAGGCCCCAGCCGAAACGCGACTTCAGACGTTCTTCCAGGCCTTCGATTTCCTTCGGATAACGGTCACTGGTCAAGATGACCTGCTGGCCACCTTCGAGCAGGGCGTTGAAGGTGTGGAAGAACTCCTCTTGGGAACGTTCCTTGCGGGCGAAGAACTGAATGTCATCGATCAACAGGGCATCAACGGAGCGGTAGAAACGTTTGAACTCGTTGATTGCGTTGAGCTGCAAGGCCTTGACCATGTCGGCCACGAAGCGCTCCGAATGCAGGTAAACCACCTTGGCATTCGGGTTCTTCTTTAATAGGTGGTTACCGACGGCGTGCATCAAGTGCGTCTTACCCAAGCCCACGCCGCCATAAAGGAAGAGCGGGTTGTAACCATGCTTGGGATTATCGGCGACCTGCCAGGCGGCCGCTCGGGCCAGTTGGTTGGACTTGCCTTCGACAAAGTTCTCGAAGGTAAAGGTGCGGTTCAGGTAACTGGTGTGCTTGAGCGCGCCTTCTACCTGCACAGTACGTTGCTCGGAGCGCACAGGCGCCTGTTGGGAGCTGGCACCAGCCATCGGGTCGAAGCTGTCGCGGGACGGCTCCTCATTCTCTGGCGCATTTTTGCGCGAAGACGGCTTGGACGGCGCAGATGTCGGTGCAGGTGCTGCGGCGACAGGCGCCACTGCGGCCTGGGCTTGCGACGCAGCGGCGGCCAATGGCGCATTCGGCGCGGCGCGGGGAGCCGAGCTGCGCTTGCTGCCTATTAATAAGGAGAGAGCAGGCGCCAGACCGTTGCCATGTTCATCGAGCAATTCGAGAACGCGGCCCAGGTACTTCTCGTTGACCCAGTCGAGGACAAAACGATTGGGCGCATAGACACGCAACTCGTCGCCTTCGGCTTCGACCTGTAGCGGACGGATCCAGGTGTTGAATTGCTGGGCAGGCAGCTCATCGCGCAAAAGCTCCACGCACTGCTGCCAAAGTTCCACTGACACGGATATCCCCTAAGTTGAAAGCCGGTGAGGCAAAAACAGCCGCCATTGTAGCGGCCAGCCGTCCACTTATCCACATGTAGGTTGCTCACAGGCCACCCAAAATCAATGCTTTAACCGCTAAAAAGGCGACCAGTGGTCTGTGCATAAGCTCTGTGGATAAACCCACCTGAGCTCGTTGCACAAGTGGGGTCAAAAGTCTGTGGGTAACTGGCTTGTGGATAACTACCCGTTCCACACACAGCTTATCCGATAGCGCAGCACAGGCAGAGCACCGCTTCTCCCCCGTGTTGTCATTCTCTGTACACCACGTGGAACAAGGGCTAAAAGCAGTTATCCACAGATGATCGCGCTCCTAGCTTTTATAAGCTTTACAGAAAAGCTTTAAATAACTTCCTTCTTTATTTTTATATCTATCGCCTGCCGGATGGAAGCCAAACGGGCAGAAGGGCGCCAGGACCCCGTCGACATCTAATTAAAGGAAAAGCTGGTTGGAAATTGACCTAGAGGCTTGCTTTCTCTAGAATCGCCGGTCTCTTAAAACGGGGGCCATTCCGGCCCGTTGTGGACGAACCAGGTAACAACGCCATGAAACGTACTTTCCAACCAAGCACCATCAAACGCGCCCGTACTCACGGCTTCCGTGCTCGCATGGCTACCAAGAACGGCCGTGCTGTCCTGTCGCGTCGCCGCGCCAAAGGTCGTGCGCGTCTGGCAGTTTGATAATCCGGTACTGGTGGTGAGTCAGGACTTCAGTCGGGAAAAGCGTCTGCTAACCCCCCGGCATTTCAAGGCAGTCTTTGACTCCCCCACCGGCAAGGTTCCGGGGAAAAATCTCCTGCTCCTTGCGCGTAACAACGATCTTGATCACCCCCGTCTCGGGTTGGTGATCGGCAAGAAGAGCGTAAAGCTCTCCGTTGAGCGCAATCGCCTCAAGCGTCTGATGCGCGAATCGTTTCGCCTCCACCAGGACACTCTGGTTGGTTGGGATATTGTTATCGTCGCGCGCAAAGGCTTGGGTGATGTAGAAAACCCCGAATTGATTCAGCATTTCGGCAAGCTCTGGAAACGTTTGGCGCGTACCCACAAGCCAGCACCAGCAGTCAGCACCGAAACTGTAGGGGTAGACAGCCTTGATGCGTAAACTGGCAATCGTTCCGATCCAGTTTTATCGCTATGCCATTAGTCCTCTGATGGCCAGTCACTGTCGTTTCTACCCCAGTTGTTCCTGCTACGCGTTAGAGGCCATAGAAAATCATGGTCTTCTGCGCGGTGGCTGGCTGACCTTTCGTCGTTTAGGTCGCTGTCATCCGTGGAATCCCGGTGGTTATGACCCGGTTCCACCTATCCCTACCTCCCGTTCTTCTTCGATGGCCGAGTAATCATGGATATTAAACGCACAATCCTGATCGTCGCCCTGGCAATCGTGTCCTATGTCATGGTCCTTAAATGGAACCAGGACTACGGTCAGGCTGCCCTGCCGACTCAGAATGTTGCTACCAATCAGGCTGCGCCGGCTATTCCGGACACCCCGCTGGGTAACAATGCGTCCGCGAGTGCCGATGTACCCAGCGCGAATGGCGAGACAAGTGCCCCGTTAGAAACGCCAGTGGTCACCAACAAAGACCTCATCCACGTGAAAACGGATGTGCTCGAGTTGGCTATCGACCCACAGGGTGGTGATATCGCACAGCTGAAGCTGCCGCTGTATCCACGTCGCCAAGACCATCCGGATGTGCCGTTCCAACTGTTCGATAACGGCGGTGAACGTACTTATCTGGCACAAAGCGGCCTGACTGGTACCAATGGTCCGGATGCACGTGCTACCGGTCGTCCGGTTTATTCGACCGAACAAAAGACTTATCAACTGGCAGACGGCCAGAACCAGTTGAACGTCGACCTGAAATTCAGCCTCGACGGTGTCAACTACATCAAGCGTTTCAGCTTTACCCGCGGTTTGTACGATTTGAAGGTCACTTACCTGATCGACAACACCAGCGACAAAGCCTGGAGTGGCAACCTGTTTGCCCAGCTCAAGCGTGACGCCAGCTCCGATCCGTCTTCCAGCACCGCCACCGGCACCGCCACTTACCTGGGCGCCGCCCTGTGGACAAGTAACGAGCCGTACAAAAAAGTGTCGATGAAAGATATCGACAAGGGCACGCTGAAAGAAACCGTCCAAGGTGGCTGGGTAGCGTGGCTGCAGCACTATTTCGTGACCGCCTGGATTCCGAACAAGGGTGACGCGAACCTGGTTCAAACCCGCAAGGACAGCCAGGGCAATTACATCATTGGCTTCACTGGCCCGGCGTTGACCGTCGCTCCAGGTGCCAAGGCTGAAACCAGCGCTACCCTGTACGCCGGCCCTAAAAGCCAGGCGGTACTGAAAGAGTTGTCCCCAGGTCTGGAATTGACTGTGGACTACGGCTTCCTGTGGTTCATTGCCCAGCCGATCTTCTGGCTGTTGCAACATATCCACAGCATCGTGGGTAACTGGGGCTGGTCGATCATCTTCCTGACCATGCTGATCAAAGGGCTTTTCTTCCCTCTGTCGGCAGCCAGCTACAAGTCGATGGCGCGTATGCGTGCCGTGGCCCCGAAACTGGCCGCGTTGAAAGAACAACATGGTGATGACCGGCAGAAAATGTCGCAAGCCATGATGGAGCTGTACAAGAAAGAGAAGATCAACCCGCTGGGTGGATGCTTGCCGATTCTGGTGCAGATGCCGGTGTTCCTCTCGTTGTACTGGGTACTCCTGGAAAGTGTGGAAATGCGCCAGGCGCCGTTCATGCTGTGGATAACGGACCTGTCGATCAAAGACCCGTTCTTTATCCTGCCGATCATCATGGGCGCGACCATGTTTATCCAGCAGCGTCTGAACCCAACCCCGCCGGATCCGATGCAGGCCAAGGTAATGAAAATGATGCCAATCATCTTCACCTTCTTCTTCCTGTGGTTCCCTGCTGGCTTGGTACTGTACTGGGTGGTCAACAACGTGTTGTCGATCTCTCAACAGTGGTACATCACACGTAAAATCGAAGCGGCTACCAAAAAAGCCGAGGCGTAATTTGCTCTGTGGATAACCACTCAAGACGCCCCCTAGTGGGGCGTTTTGCTTTCCGTCACTTTTGTTCTGGAAACCTGCTGATGAGCGCTCCTCGTGAAACCATCGCTGCTGTCGCTACCGCTCAAGGTCGGGGCGGCGTCGGCATCGTTCGAATTTCCGGGCCATTGGCGGGCGTGGCAGCCAAGGCTATCAGCGGCCGGGAGCTGAAACCTCGTTATGCCCATTACGGCCAGTTCCTGGATGCCGACCACAGCGTATTGGACGAGGGGCTGGCCATCTATTTTCCAGGGCCAAACTCGTTCACCGGTGAGGATGTCCTTGAACTACAAGGGCACGGTGGTCCTGTGGTGTTGGACATGCTGCTGCAGCGCTGCTTGCAATTGGGTTGCCGCCTGGCCAGACCAGGGGAATTCAGCGAACGCGCATTCTTGAACGATAAGCTCGACCTGGCCCAGGCCGAAGCCATCGCCGATTTGATCGAAGCCAGTTCTGCACAGGCTGCACGTAACGCATTGCGTTCATTGCAGGGGGCTTTTTCCCTGCGTGTGCATAACTTGACCGAGCAACTGATCAGCCTGCGCATCTACGTCGAAGCCGCGATTGATTTTCCGGAAGAAGAAATAGACTTCCTGGCGGATGGCCATGTATTGGCGATGCTGGATAAAGTCCGCGATGAGTTATCCACAGTGCTGCGCGAAGCCGGGCAGGGCGCCTTGCTGCGCGATGGTATGACGGTGGTGATTGCCGGCCGGCCCAATGCCGGCAAATCCAGCCTACTCAATGCTCTGGCAGGGCGCGAGGCGGCCATCGTCACCGAGATCGCCGGCACTACCCGGGATATCTTGCGTGAACATATCCACATCGACGGTATGCCGCTGCACGTGGTCGACACCGCAGGTCTGCGCGATACCGACGACGAGGTGGAAAAGATCGGCGTGGAACGTGCGCTCAAGGCGATCAGCGAAGCCGATCGTGTGTTGCTGGTGGTGGATGCCACTGCACCTGAAGCTGTGGATCCTTTTGCCTTGTGGCCGGAATTTCTTGAACAACGGCCAGACCCGGCCAAAGTCACCTTGATTCGTAACAAGGCCGACCTTACGGGTGAAGCCATCGCCCTGGAAACCAGTGAAGATGGCCACGTCACTATCAGCTTGAGCGCGAAATCGGCCGGCGAGGGTCTGGAATTGCTGCGCGAGCACCTTAAAGCATGCATGGGCTACGAACAGACCTCGGAAAGCAGCTTCAGTGCGCGGCGCAGGCACCTGGAAGCGCTGCGTCATGCCAGCGCGGCCCTGGAGCACGGGCGGGCCCAGCTGACCTTGGCGGGGGCTGGGGAGCTGCTGGCTGAAGATTTGCGTCAGGCGCAGCAGCTGCTGGGTGAAATCACCGGAGCTTTCAGCTCGGATGATTTGCTGGGGCGGATTTTCTCCAGCTTTTGCATTGGCAAATAGCCGAGTTATCCACCTCGTCTACCAGTTGTAAGACACCGTACCGAGCAAGGTACGGCTGTCACCCCAATAGCAACGCCCCGCATCGTTGCAACCGGATACATATTCCTTGTCGAACAGGTTCTTGGCGTTCAGGTCCACCGACCAGTGTGGGTTGATCTGATAACCCAGTGCCGCATCCACCAAGGTGACGCTTCCTGCGTCCAGCTTCCCGTAGAGCGTAGGCGGGGTGTAGGAAAAGGTACTGTCGAAATAGCGCACCCCGCCGCCCAGGGAGAAACCCTTGAGTTGGCCGTCGAGAAAGCGATATTTGCCCCACACCGAAGCCTGGTTACGCGGCACGCCTGTCATCTGACGGCCTTCTACCAGCGAAGTGGCCGAATCCTTGGTTATCCGGGCGTCAGTGTAGGTATAGGCCGCCGTCACGTTGAAGTTGGAGCTGATGTTGCTGTTGACCTCGACTTCCACGCCCTTGGCGCGACTTTCACCGACTTGGCGATAGCTGTTGGTGGTGGCATCGAGGTAGGTATCGTCCTGCTTGCGCAGGTCATACACCGACACGGTCATCGCCGTATCCCAGCCGATCGGTTCGTACTTAACGCCCACTTCATATTGGCTGCTGGTGATCGGTTTCAACGGCGAGCCGGCGTTGGAGATCTGCTGCACGGGGACAAACGCGGTGGAATAGCTGACATACGGCGTAAGGCCGTTGTCGAACTGGTACATCACCCCGCCCTGGTAAGTGAATTTACGATCCTGTGAGTTGATATTGCTCGATGGCTTGACCTTGTCTCGGTAATTGCTGTCGACCCAATCCTGGCGGCCTCCGAGCAGAAAGAGCCAATGGTCGTATTTGCTTTGGATCTGTGCATAAACCCCTTTCATCTGCTGTTCAAGCAAAGTGTTTTGCACTGCCAGGGGAGTGAGCGGGTCGCGCAGGTACACCGGGTTATACACATCGATGGTGCCGGCGAAACCCGCATCCCAGTCTTGATTGAACGAGGTTCGGTCATAGCTGGCGCCCAATAGCACTGTGTTTTCCACACTGCCCAACTGGAACTTGCCTTCGAGCTGGTTATCCAGGGAATAGACCATCGATTTGTTGTAGCGGTCATAGGCGTTCATGTTCAGCCGGGTGCCGAAGCCACCGTTATTCAATGATCCAGGCCAGGTTTCGTGCCGGTTGATGCGTGACTGCATATAGCGCGAGTTCTGACGGAACTGCCAGTCATCATTGAAGCTGTGGCTGAACTCATAGCTGGTGCTCCACGCTTCGCGTTCAAATGTGTTCCAGTCCGGATTGCCCAGTAGGGTGTGTTTGGACAGCTTCCCGTTGGGATTTGTAAGCAGCGTACCGGCGGCGGGTAGGCCAAGTTCCAGGTTGGTATGGTCTTTCTGGTAGTTGGCCAGCAGCGTCAGGGTGTTGTAGTCGTCGAAGTTCAGGGTCAGGGATGGCGCGATATATAGACGATCGTCCGGGACGTGATCGGTCTGTGTGTCGGATTTACGCCCCAGCATCACCACCCGGCCCAGAATATTGTCACTGTCGTTGAGCGGGCCCGAGATATCCACACCCAACTGGCGTCGATTATTCGAACCATAATTCACCTGCACCTCGCCTTGCGGGGTTGCAGTCGGGTGTTTACTCACCAGATTAACCAAACCACCGGGTGCGTTTTCACCGTAGAGCAGGGAAGACGGGCCGCGGAAAATCTCGACCCGTTCCAGGCCGTAGGGTTCGCTGGTGGTGTCGTATCGATTGCCTTGAACTCGCAGGCCATCTCGCAGCAGGCCGTAGCCGTAATCCGTGGCATTGAAACCGCGAATGAAAAACAGATCGCCTGCCAAGCCGTCGCCCGCAGCGAACGGTGGGGCGAAGATTCCCGGTACGTAGCCCAACACGTCTGTCAGGGTTTGAGATTTCTGGTCCTTGATACGCTGGCCAGTGACAACGGACACCGAACGCGGAGTCTCGGACAGCGGTGTGCTGGTCTTCGTGCCGATCCGGCTGTTCTGCGCCTTGTAGCCTACATCCCCGGCGATCTCTTGATTGAAGCCGCCCTGTTGATAAGTGCTCACAGTGGTGGGTGCCAACGTGAGTCGGCCAGCAGGGGCCGCCTGTAATACATAGCTGCCGGGAGCTTGTGCGACCGCCTGCAGGTCCGAGTTCTGCAGCAGCAGCGCAAAGCCCTGGTCCACCGAATAGTCACCTTGCAGCCCCGGCGTATTCAAACGCGCGGTTTGCTGGGGGGAGAAGGACAGAATCACATTGGCCCTGGCAGCAAACTGGCTCAACGCATTGTCCAGCGGGCCAGCGGCAATTGCATAGTATTGCGTTGCGCTGGCGGCCGTGACGGCGGTGGCTAACAACACACCGGTGGTAGCGGTGATGAACTGCAGACCGTGGGTCATGCTGTGGCAGGAAAGTCGTTTGCGGAGCGGGGTGGGAAGGCGCATAGGTGAGTAAGCCCTGAAGGTAGCGTCGTGATTACCTGTAGGGCCGCACCAGGTCAAAAAAAGATAACCCTCTGTGGATTATTTTTTCGATCAGCCGATTCGGGTGACCGACACCCAATAGCGCGTAAAGTATTTCACTTGAATCGGCAGGCTCGCTTGCAGGTTAGTGAGGACGGCATCGGTTGAGTCCAGACGGAAGGTCCCGGAAACGCGTAGGCCTGCAGAGGCTGGGTCGCAGTGCAATACGCCCGGCCGATAGCGCGCCAACTCATCGATAACTTCTCCCAGCCGAGCATCGAGCACGATCAGTTGGCCATCGACCCAGGCGGCCTGTACTCCGCCATATCGCTGGGCAGCGCGCACATTGCGCCGATCAAACTCTGCGCTCTCACCCGCGCCAATAGTGCGGCGAAGTTCGGGTTGGTCGCCGGGGGATATCTCAACCCGTTCTTCCAAGACACCAACCCGCGTGGCGTCCGGCAGTTGGCGCACAGTAAACCGAGTGCCCAGCGCCTGGACCCGGCCTTGGCGAGTTTCGACATAAAACGGTAAGTGCCCACCCCGTGTGCCGGTGTGGATAAGCACTTCACCCTCGCGCAGACGGATCAAACGTTGTCGCCCATCAAATGCCACATCGATAGCGGTATGAGTATTGAGATTGATCTGCGTGCCATCCGCCAGCTCGATGCGTCGCCTCTGGCCCACCGACGTGCGGTAATCAGCCCATATGTTGCCCAGCGACGTATGTTGCTGGACGTTCCACCCCAGATAGCCACTGCCGCCGAGCACCAGCATCCACTTGAGGACCTGGCGCCGCTGTTGCGTGGTGGACAACGCGCGGCGTGTGAGGTCAGGGGACAGGGCTCCAAGGCTGCGCTGCAACTGCTCCATCTGGTTCCAAGCCGCCTGGTGGGATGGGTCACGATTAAGCCACTGCTGCCAGGCTTGATGTTGTGCGGGCGTCGGTGGTTGCGACTGAAATTGCACGTACCAACTGGCAGCGGCCTCGAACGTCTTGCGGTCGGGGCTGACCATTACCGGCTGGCCATGATCAGGGAGCATTCGGTGAGGGCGCGGATCATGTGTTTCTTCACCGTGGTCAGCGATACCTGCAGTTGATCGGCGATCTGTTGATAAGTCAGCCCTTCAATCTGTGCGAGCACGAAAATTCGCCGTGCCCGCTCACCCAGGCCAGACAGCGCTTTATCCACAGCCACTAGGGTTTCGATGATGATTGCCTTGTCTTCTTCACTGATAGCTGTGGTTTCGGGACGCTCTGCCAGGGTTTGCCTGTAGGCCTGCTCGATGGCGTGCCGCCGATAGCGGTCAATCACCAGACCCCTGGCGATGGTCGTCAGATAGTCCCGTGGTTCACGGATCTGCGCTGCGTGACATCCACCAAGCATGCGCACGAACGTATCGTGGGCCACATCGGCTGCATCGCTGGCGTTATGCAATTTTCCCTTGAGCCATCCGCGCAACCACGAATGGTGCTGTTCATAGATGTGCTGGACCGCTGCGGTATGTGAGGAGGAAGGCATAGTCGCGACAAGGTAGGTTAATGATAATCGCTATTATTAACTGGCCCAGTGTTTTCCCACAATAGATCTGTTTTTGTCCCACCCGGGATTAATTCCCAGCTTTGCCGTGGACGAAATCGGCCGTTTCTGTGGATTAAGCCCTGTGAATAACCGCGGTTGTGCCCAGTTGATAACAGGGCCTGAAACCTGAGTAAAAACCCAACTGTGGATAACCAGTCGTTTAATCCACAGGCTTAAAGCACTTATCCAAGGGCCTCATCGGCAGATGACCACAACGTTTTGAATCTCTGTACACATTGAAAATAAAGGCCTGCAGAGATCTATCCACAGAAATGTTGCTCAGTATAAATAAACATAAAAACAAAGATTTAATAAATTTCTCTCTTTTAATTTCTATTGTCTGTGATTCATCCACAGCTGGTTAAATTTTGTGCAAAGGGTTCTTTAGGAAGGGCGAAGTCCCTATACTTGCCGCCAAAGCTGTAGAACCCTTTCAACAAACAATTCCTGATTACCTACATAAGCAGGCACGAGGTGCGTGGTGGATTTCCCTTCCCGTTTTGAAGTGATCGTCATCGGCGGCGGTCATGCCGGTACCGAGGCAGCACTGGCGTCAGCACGCATGGGCGTAAAAACCCTGTTGCTGACGCATAACGTGGAAACCCTCGGTGCCATGAGTTGCAACCCCGCAATTGGCGGGATTGGCAAAAGCCATCTGGTCAAGGAAATCGATGCCCTTGGCGGGGTAATGGCGATGGCCACCGACAAGGGTGGTATTCAATTTCGCGTGCTCAACAGCCGCAAAGGCCCGGCCGTACGTGCTACCCGGGCTCAGGCCGACCGCATCCTGTACAAGGCAGCGGTACGCGAAACCCTGGAAAACCAGCCGAACCTGTGGATATTTCAGCAGGCCGCCGATGACTTGATCGTCGAGCAGGACCAGGTACGCGGTGTCGTTACGCAAATGGGTCTGCGTTTTCATGCAGATTCGGTCGTACTGACCACGGGCACGTTCCTCGGCGGACTTATCCACATCGGTATGCAAAATTATTCCGGTGGTCGTGCCGGTGACCCGCCGTCGATTGCCTTGGCAAAACGTCTGCGTGAACTACCGCTGCGCGTCGGCCGTTTGAAAACCGGAACCCCGCCACGCATTGATGGGCGTTCTGTGGATTTCTCGATGATGACCGAGCAAGCCGGCGACACGCCGATCCCGGTCATGTCGTTCATGGGTTCCAAAGAACAGCACCCGAAACAGGTCAGCTGCTGGATTACCCACACCAACGCCCGAACCCACGAAATCATTGCTGCGAACCTTGATCGTTCGCCGATGTATTCCGGGGTGATCGAAGGCATTGGCCCGCGCTATTGCCCGTCGATCGAAGACAAGATCCACCGCTTTGCCGACAAGGAAAGCCACCAGGTCTTTATCGAACCCGAAGGCTTGACCACCCACGAGCTGTACCCCAACGGAATTTCCACTTCGCTGCCGTTCGATGTGCAAATCCAGATCGTGCAGTCGATTCGCGGTATGGAAAACGCGCACATCGTGCGTCCGGGCTACGCCATCGAGTACGACTACTTCGACCCGCGCGACCTGAAATACAGCCTGGAAACCAAAGTGATCGGCGGCCTGTTCTTCGCCGGCCAAATCAACGGCACTACCGGTTATGAAGAAGCCGGGGCCCAAGGTTTGCTGGCCGGGACCAACGCAGCATTGCGTGCACAAGGCAAAGACAGCTGGTGCCCGCGTCGCGATGAAGCCTACATCGGCGTATTGGTCGACGACCTGATTACCCTGGGTACCCAGGAACCGTACCGGATGTTCACATCTCGGGCGGAATACCGTCTGATCCTGCGCGAAGACAACGCCGACCTGCGCTTGACCGAAAAAGGTCGCGAGCTGGGCCTGGTCGATGACGCCCGCTGGGCGGCCTTCTGCAAAAAACGCGAAAGCATTGCGCTCGAAGAACAGCGTCTGAAAAGTACCTGGGTTCGCCCGGGCACGGAGCAAGGCGACGCCATTGCAGAAAAATTCGGCACGCCGTTGACCCATGAATACAACTTGCTCAACCTGCTTTCCCGCCCGGAAATCGACTACGCTGGTCTGGTCGAAGTGACTGGCCAGGGCGCAGAAGACCCACAGGTTGCCGAACAGGTTGAAATCAAGACCAAATACGCAGGCTACATTGATCGCCAGCAGGACGAGATCGCTCGGCTGCGCGCCAGTGAAGACACCAAACTTCCTGTGGATATCGACTACACCGGAATTTCCGGGCTATCGAAAGAAATTCAAAGCAAGTTGGGGATAACTCGGCCGGAAACCCTCGGGCAGGCTTCACGTATCCCTGGCGTCACTCCGGCAGCCATCTCGCTGTTGATGATTCATTTGAAAAAACGCGGCGCGGGCCGTCAGTTGGAGCAAAGCGCTTGAGTTCGTTGGTCACCTCGCAACACGCCGAAGAGTTATCCACAGGAGCGCGTCAGTTGGGCGTAGCCCTGACCGAAGCCCAGCATGAGCTACTGCTGGGCTACCTGGCCCTGTTGATCAAATGGAACAAGGCTTACAACCTGACAGCAGTGCGTGACGCAGACGAGATGGTGTCGCGGCATTTGCTCGACAGCCTCAGCGTGATGCCGTTTATCGAAAATGGCCGTTGGCTCGATGTGGGCAGCGGCGGCGGCATGCCTGGCATCCCGTTGGCGATCCTGTTTCCCGAGTCCCACGTGACCTGCCTGGACAGCAACGGCAAGAAAACCCGCTTCCTGACCCAGGTCAAACTCGAACTCAAGCTGGATAACCTGCAAGTTATCCACAGTCGTGTCGAAGCATTCACGCCTGAACTGCCTTTCAACGGGATCGTGTCTCGGGCGTTCAGCAGCATGGAGAACTTCAGCAACTGGACACGCCACCTGGGCGACCGTGATACCCGCTGGTTGGCAATGAAGGGCGTTCATCCAAGCGACGAGCTGTTAGCATTGCCGGCAGACTTCCACCTCGATAGCGAACACGCCTTGACCGTACCTGGTTGCCAAGGCCAACGCCATCTGCTGATACTGCGCCGCACGGCATGATTGGGAACACAAGCAAGAATGGCTAAGGTATTCGCGATAGCGAACCAGAAAGGTGGCGTGGGTAAAACCACCACCTGTATCAACCTCGCAGCATCCCTGGTCGCGACCAAGCGTCGGGTGCTGTTGATCGATCTCGATCCACAGGGCAACGCCACCATGGGTAGCGGTGTGGATAAACACGGCCTGGAAAACTCGGTCTACGATTTGCTGATTGGCGAATGCGACCTGGCCCAGGCCATGCACTATTCCGAGCACGGCGGTTACCAACTGCTGCCGGCCAACCGCGATCTGACCGCGGCGGAAGTGGTGCTGCTGGAAATGCAGATGAAAGAAAGCCGTCTGCGCAGCGCCCTGGCGCCCATTCGCGAAAACTACGATTACATTTTGATCGACTGTCCACCGTCGCTGTCGATGCTCACGCTTAACGCGCTGGTTGCCGCCGATGGGGTAATTATCCCCATGCAGTGCGAGTACTTCGCTCTCGAAGGCTTGAGCGACCTTGTGGATAACATCAAGCGAATTGCCGAGTTGCTCAACCCGAACCTGAAAGTCGAAGGCCTGCTGCGTACGATGTATGACCCGCGCCTGAGCCTGATGAACGATGTGTCGGCGCAGCTCAAGGAACACTTTGGCGATCAGTTGTACGACACCGTGATTCCACGCAACATCCGCCTGGCCGAAGCGCCAAGCTATGGCATGCCCGCGCTGGCGTACGACAAATCCTCGCGTGGTGCCATTGCCTACCTGGCATTGGCTGGCGAGATGGTTCGCCGCCAACGCCGTAATTCACGCACCGCTGCAGCCCAGCCAACTTAAGGAATCCCCATGGCCGTCAAGAAACGAGGTCTCGGACGTGGACTGGATGCACTGTTGAGTGGTCCGACCGTCACATCGCTTGAAGAACAAGCGGTGCAGGCCGACGAGCGCGAGCTGCAGCACTTGCCGCTGGACCTGATCCAGCGGGGCAAATACCAGCCACGTCGGGACATGGACCCCCAGGCCCTGGAAGAACTGTCCAACTCGATCAAGGCCCAGGGCGTGATGCAGCCCATCGTGGTGCGCCCCATTGGCGGTGGCCGCTTTGAGATCATCGCCGGGGAGCGCCGCTGGCGTGCCAGCCAGCAGGCCGGCAAGGAAACCATCCCGGCGATGGTGCGCGATGTGCCGGATGAAACCGCGATCGCCATGGCGTTGATCGAGAATATCCAGCGTGAAGACCTCAACCCGATCGAAGAAGCGATTGCGTTGCAGCGTTTGCAGCAGGAATTCCAGCTCACCCAGCAACAAGTGGCCGAGGCAGTGGGCAAGTCCCGCGTCACCGTGTCCAACTTGTTGCGTTTGATCGCGCTGCCGGAAGTGATCAAGACCATGTTGTCCCACGGCGACCTGGAAATGGGCCATGCCCGTGCGTTGCTCGGTTTGCCGGAAAATCAACAGGTTGAAGGGGCGCGACACGTTGTCGCACGAGGCCTGACCGTGCGTCAGACTGAAGCGCTGGTGCGCCAGTGGCTCAGCGGCAAACCTGCACCGGTCGAAACCGCCAAACCTGATCCGGATATCGCGCGACTCGAGCAGCGCCTGGCCGAGCGCCTGGGCTCTGCGGTGCAAATTCGTCACGGCAAGAAGGGCAAAGGGCAATTGGTCATCGGATATAACTCCCTTGACGAGCTTCAAGGCGTCCTTGCCCACATCCGCTGAAACATTTGCTTATGTAGCGCGTGATCGGAAATCACTACCCGACAGTTGAATAGGGGCTGAACCGCCCCTATACTCTGCGCGCATTTTGTCGGCACAAATTATGCCAAGTTATTGATTTCCGGCAGCCGACCATTGAGGAGCAAGAGTGATGGAAACCCGCACGCCAAACACGTTGCCGTTCCATCGCTTGGCTGTTTTTCCGGTTCTACTGGCTCAATTTGTCATTTTGCTGATCGCCGCATTGGCGCTTTGGTATTGGCATGGAGTCGTAGCCGGGTATTCAGGACTCTGCGGAGGCCTGATAGCCTTGCTGCCCAATATGTATTTTGCTCACAGGGCCTTTCGGTTTTCCGGCGCCCGAGCAGCCCAGGCTATCGTCCGGTCTTTTTATGCCGGCGAGGCGGGGAAACTGATTTTGACGGCAGTGCTGTTTGCACTGACCTTTGCAGGTGTGAAGCCATTGGCGCCGCTGGCTGTATTCGGCGTCTTCGTGTTGACCCAACTGGTCAGCTGGTTCGCTCCCCTGCTAATGAAAACAAGACTTTCGAAACCTTAGGGCGTTTGAGGCAACCATGGCAGAAACAACCGCTTCGGGCTATATCCAGCACCACTTGCAGAACCTGACCTTCGGTCAGCTTCCTAATGGCGGCTGGGGCTTTGCCCACACCGCAGCAGAAGCCAAAGAAATGGGTTTCTGGGCTTTCCACCTGGATACTCTGGGTTGGTCGGTCGCATTGGGCCTGATCTTCGTTCTGATTTTCCGCATGGCGGCAAAGAAGGCGACTTCCGGTCAGCCAGGTGCTTTGCAGAACTTCGTTGAAGTATTGGTCGAATTCGTCGATGGCAGCGTGAAAGACAGCTTCCATGGCCGTAGCCCGGTGATTGCACCGCTGGCACTGACCATCTTCGTCTGGGTGTTCCTGATGAACGCCGTCGACCTGATTCCGGTGGACTGGATTCCTCAGTTGGCCATGGCGATCTCCGGCGACCCGCACATTCCATTCCGCGCCGTATCCACCACTGACCCGAACGCCACACTGGGCATGGCTCTGTCGGTATTCGCGCTGATCATTTTCTACAGCATCAAGGTCAAGGGCATCGGCGGCTTCATCGGCGAACTGACCCTGCACCCGTTCGGCAGCAAGAACATCTTCGTTCAAGCCCTGCTGATCCCGGTGAACTTCCTGCTGGAATTCGTCACCCTGATCGCCAAGCCGATTTCCCTGGCTCTGCGACTGTTCGGCAACATGTATGCCGGCGAGCTGGTGTTCATTCTGATCGCTGTGATGTTCGGCAGCGGTCTGCTCTGGCTTAGCGGCCTGGGCGTAGTTCTGCAGTGGGCGTGGGCTGTGTTCCACATCCTGATCATTACCCTGCAGGCCTTCATCTTCATGATGCTGACCATCGTCTACCTGTCGATGGCGCACGAAGAGAACCATTAAGACCAGTCTCGACTAGTCTGATGTCCTTCCCGGTCAAACGGGAAGGTGGCCCAACAGGGCTATGAAACGATTTGTTTTACCGCTTTAAAATCTAAAAAACCTAAACCATACGACGTAAAAGTCGGGAGGAAAGATGGAAACTGTAGTTGGTCTAACCGCTATCGCTGTTGCACTGTTGATCGGCCTGGGCGCCCTGGGTACTGCCATTGGTTTCGGCCTGCTGGGCGGCAAATTCCTGGAAGGCGCAGCGCGTCAGCCAGAAATGGTCCCAATGCTGCAAGTTAAAATGTTCATCGTCGCCGGCCTGCTCGACGCCGTGACCATGATCGGCGTTGGTATCGCACTGTTCTTCACCTTCGCGAACCCCTTCGTTGGTCAACTCGCTGGCTAATCACTCGACTTTTCGAGTGATTGGGGTGATGGACAACGAATGAGCGAGGTGTTGGCGTGAACATTAATGCAACCCTGATTGGCCAATCCGTTGCGTTCTTCATTTTTGTAGTGTTTTGCATGAAGTTCGTGTGGCCTCCGGTCATCGCGGCTTTGCACGAACGTCAGAAGAAGATCGCGGATGGTTTGGACGCTGCCAGCCGTGCAGCTCGCGACCTGGAGTTGGCCCACGAGAAAGTGGGTCAGCAACTGCGCGAAGCTAAAGCACAGGCAGCCGAGATCATTGAGCAAGCCAAGAAACGCGGTAACCAGATCGTCGAAGAGGCTGTTGAAAAAGCCCGCGTCGAAGCTGACCGTGTGAAGGCTTCGGCTCATGCCGAGATCGAACAGGAACTGAACGGTGTCAAAGACGCGCTGCGTGCCCAACTGGGTGCTCTGGCCGTTGGCGGTGCTGAGAAGATCCTCGGTGCCACAATCGATCAAAACGCGCACGCGGAGCTGGTTAACAAACTGGCTGCTGAAATTTAAGCGAGGGCGATCATGGCAGAACTGACCACGTTGGCCCGACCTTACGCTAAGGCAGCCTTCGAGCACGCCCAGGCCCACCAGCAGCTGGCCTCTTGGTCAGCCATGCTCGGCCTGGCTGCAGCAGTGTCGCAAGACGACACTATGCAGCGCGTGCTCAAGGCCCCGCGCCTGACGAGCGCAGACAAGGCCGCCACTTTTATTGAAGTGTGCGGCGACAAGTTTGATGTGAAGGTGCAGAACTTCATCCACGTCATTGCCGAAAACGACCGTCTCCCGCTATTGCCGGAGATCGCCGCTCTGTTCGACCTGTACAAGGCCGAAGCAGAGAAATCGGTAGACGTTGAAGTGACCAGTGCTTTCGCATTGAACCAAGAACAGCAAGACAAACTCGCCAAGGTTCTCAGTGCACGACTCAATCGGGAAGTGCGCCTGCAAGCTTCGGAGGACGCATCGCTTATTGGTGGTGTTGTTATCCGTGCCGGCGACCTGGTTATCGATGGCTCGATTCGCGGCAAAATCGCGAAACTTGCCGAAGCATTGAAATCTTGAGTTTGAAGGGGCAGCAGAGCAATGCAGCAACTCAATCCTTCCGAAATAAGTGAAATTATCAAGGGCCGCATCGACAAGCTCGATGTGACCTCCCAAGCCCGTAACGAAGGCACTGTCGTCAGCGTATCTGACGGCATCGTGCGGATTCACGGTCTGGCCGACGTAATGTACGGCGAGATGATCGAGTTTCCGGGCGGCGTCTACGGTATGGCCCTCAACCTGGAGCAAGACTCCGTAGGTGCCGTTGTATTGGGCGCGTACACCAGTCTGGCTGAAGGCATGAGCGCCAAGTGCACAGGCCGCATCCTGGAAGTTCCGGTTGGTAAGGAACTGCTGGGTCGCGTAGTCGACGCACTGGGTAACCCTGTTGACGGTAAAGGTCCACTGGGCAACACCGAGACCGACGCGGTCGAGAAAGTTGCTCCAGGCGTGATCTGGCGTAAGTCGGTAGACCAGCCTGTACAGACTGGCTACAAGGCTGTCGATGCCATGATCCCAGTCGGCCGTGGCCAGCGTGAGCTGATCATCGGTGACCGTCAGATCGGTAAAACCGCTCTGGCGATCGACGCGATCATCAACCAGAAAGACAGCGGCATTTTCTGCGTCTACGTAGCCATCGGTCAGAAGCAATCGACCATCGCCAACGTAGTTCGCAAGCTGGAAGAAAACGGCGCCCTGGCCAACACGATCATCGTGGCTGCCAGTGCTTCGGAATCTCCTGCGCTGCAATTCCTGGCACCGTACTCCGGCTGCACCATGGGTGAATTCTTCCGCGACCGCGGTGAAGACGCGCTGATCGTTTATGACGATCTGTCCAAGCAAGCAGTGGCTTATCGCCAGATTTCCCTGCTGCTGCGCCGTCCACCAGGCCGTGAAGCTTACCCAGGCGACGTGTTCTATCTCCACTCCCGTCTGCTGGAGCGCGCATCCCGCGTTTCCGAAGAGTACGTAGAGAAGTTCACCAACGGCGCAGTGACCGGCAAAACCGGTTCCCTGACCGCACTGCCGATCATCGAAACCCAGGCTGGCGACGTTTCCGCGTTCGTTCCGACCAACGTGATTTCCATCACCGACGGTCAGATCTTCCTGGAATCGGCCATGTTCAACTCGGGCATCCGCCCTGCAGTGAACGCCGGTGTTTCGGTATCCCGTGTGGGTGGTGCCGCTCAGACCAAGATCATCAAGAAGCTCTCCGGTGGTATCCGTACCGCTCTGGCTCAGTATCGTGAACTGGCGGCATTCGCCCAGTTCGCTTCTGACCTGGACGAAGCGACCCGTAAGCAACTTGAGCATGGTCAGCGCGTTACCGAGCTGATGAAGCAGAAGCAATACGCCCCAATGTCGATCGCTGACATGGCGTTGTCGCTGTATGCCGCTGAGCGTGGGTTCCTGACCGACGTTGAAATCGCCAAGGTCGGCAGCTTTGAACAAGCGCTGATTGCTTACTTCAACCGCGATCACGCCGAATTGATGGCGAAGATCAACGTGAAGGGTGACTTCAATGACGATATCGACGCTGGCATGAAAGCCGGTATCGAGAAGTTCAAGGCCACCCAAACCTGGTAAGCCGCAGCGGGAGCCGCAAGGCTCCCGCTTGCTAACCTGATAGGTGTTACATGGCAGGCGCAAAAGAGATTCGCAGTAAGATTGCGAGCATCAAAAGCACGCAAAAAATTACCAGCGCCATGGAAAAAGTGGCGGTCAGCAAAATGCGCAAGGCACAAATGCGCATGGCTGCTAGCCGTCCTTATGCGGAGCGTATCCGCCAGGTAATTGGGCATCTGGCCAACGCCAACCCGGAATACCGCCACCCGTTCATGATCGACCGCGCCGTCAAGCGTGTGGGTTATGTGGTAGTGAGCAGTGACCGTGGTTTGTGTGGTGGTCTGAATACCAACCTGTTCAAGGCCCTGGTCAAGGACATGGCGGTAAACCGCGAAAACGGCGTCGAGATTGATCTGTGTGTTGTTGGTAGCAAGGGTGCGGCCTTTTTCCGCAACTTCGGCGGTAACGTCGTTGCAGCTATCAGCCACCTGGGTGAAGAGCCGTCGATCAATGATTTGATCGGCAGTGTGAAGGTGATGCTGGATGCGTACCTGGAAGGCCGTATTGACCGCCTCTCCGTGGTATCCAACAAGTTCATCAACACCATGACCCAGCAGCCAACCGTGGAGCAATTGATTCCACTGGTGGCGACTCCGGATCAGGAACTCAAGCACCACTGGGACTACCTCTACGAACCAGACGCCAAAGAGCTGCTTGACGGCTTGATGGTGCGCTACGTGGAGTCGCAGGTGTACCAGGCGGTGGTCGAGAACAACGCAGCTGAACAAGCGGCGCGGATGATCGCGATGAAAAACGCTACCGATAACGCCGGTGATCTGATCAGCGATTTGCAGCTGATCTACAACAAGGCGCGTCAGGCTGCGATCACCCAAGAGATCTCGGAAATCGTCGGCGGCGCTGCCGCGGTTTAACGGTTCAAATATTCAGAGGATCCAGCTATGAGTAGCGGACGTATCGTTCAAATCATCGGCGCCGTTATCGACGTGGAATTTCCACGCGACAGCGTACCGAGCATCTATAACGCGCTGAAAGTACAAGGCGCGGAAACTACCCTGGAAGTTCAGCAGCAGCTGGGCGACGGCGTAGTTCGTACCATTGCGATGGGTTCCACCGAAGGCTTGAAGCGCGGTCTGGACGTTGTCGACACTGGCGCTGCCATCTCCGTACCGGTCGGTAAAGCGACTCTGGGCCGGATCATGGACGTACTGGGCAACCCGATCGACGAAGCTGGCCCGATTGCCACCGAAGAGCGCTGGGGCATTCACCGCGCAGCACCTTCGTTCGCAGAACAAGCGGGCGGCAACGACCTGCTGGAAACCGGCATCAAGGTTATCGACCTGGTTTGCCCGTTCGCCAAAGGCGGTAAAGTCGGTCTGTTCGGTGGTGCCGGTGTAGGCAAGACCGTAAACATGATGGAACTGATCCGTAACATCGCCATCGAGCACAGCGGTTATTCCGTGTTCGCAGGTGTTGGTGAGCGTACTCGTGAGGGTAACGACTTCTACCACGAGATGAAGGACTCCAACGTTCTGGACAAAGTGGCACTGGTTTACGGTCAGATGAACGAGCCGCCGGGAAACCGTCTGCGCGTAGCCCTGACTGGCCTGACCATGGCCGAGAAGTTCCGTGACGAAGGTAACGACGTTCTGCTGTTCGTCGACAACATCTACCGTTACACCCTGGCCGGTACTGAAGTATCCGCACTGCTGGGCCGTATGCCTTCGGCAGTAGGTTACCAGCCGACCCTGGCTGAAGAGATGGGCGTTCTGCAAGAGCGTATCACTTCGACCAAGGAAGGTTCGATCACCTCGATCCAAGCGGTATACGTACCTGCGGATGACTTGACCGACCCGTCGCCAGCCACCACCTTCGCCCACTTGGACGCCACCGTTGTTCTGTCCCGTGACATCGCTTCCCTGGGTATCTACCCAGCGGTCGATCCACTCGACTCGACTTCGCGCCAGCTGGACCCGAACGTGATCGGCCAGGAGCACTACGACACCGCTCGCGGTGTTCAGTACGTGCTGCAGCGTTACAAAGAACTGAAGGACATCATTGCGATCCTGGGTATGGACGAGCTGTCGGAAGCCGACAAGCAGTTGGTAAACCGTGCTCGTAAGATCCAGCGTTTCTTGTCGCAGCCGTTCTTCGTGGCTGAAGTCTTCACCGGTGCCTCGGGTAAATACGTTTCCCTGAAAGACACCATTGCTGGCTTCAAAGGCATCCTCAACGGTGACTACGACCACCTGCCAGAACAAGCGTTCTACATGGTCGGCGGCATCGAAGAAGCGATCGAGAAAGCCAAGAAACTGTAATCCTGGCGCCCGGAAACGGGCGCTCATCAGGTTGAGGCAATCAGATGGCTATGACAGTCCATTGCGATATCGTCAGCGCGGAAGGAGAAATTTTCTCCGGTCTGGTCGAGTTTGTAACAGCGCACGGTGACCTGGGTGATCTTGGTATCGCCATGGGTCACGCCCCGCTGATCACAAGCTTGAAGCCAGGTCCGATCACTCTGACCAAGCAAGGCGGGGAACGTGAGGTGTTTTACATCTCCGGTGGTTTCCTCGAGGTTCAGCCGAACATGGTCAAGGTACTTGCCGACACCGTGCAACGTGCTGGCGACCTGGATGAAGCCTCCGCTCAGGAAGCCGTCAAGGCTGCCGAGAAGGCGCTGAACGAAAAAGGCGCAGACTTCGACTACAGCGCTGCTGCAGTCCGTCTGGCCGAGGCCGCAGCCCAGCTGCGTACTCTCCAGCAGATCCGCAAGAAGTAAGCGGCGTCGCCGTTTTGTTTCATGCGTGATTGATTAAAAAGGGTAGCCTCGGCTACCCTTTTTCTTTTTTTGCAAAACACTTCTTTGGTCTGAACCCGGACCGCCCAGGATTGGTAGCCATTCATGTCTCTTGAAATCGTCATTCTCGCCGCAGGCCAGGGCACCCGCATGCGTTCAGCCCTGCCCAAGGTACTGCATCCGGTTGCCGGCAACTCCATGCTGGGCCATGTTATCCACAGTGCCCGCCAGTTGGACCCACAACGTATTCATGTGGTGATTGGCCACGGTGCCGACGTGGTCCGTGAGCGTCTGGCTGCGGACGATCTGAATTTCGTATTGCAAGACAAGCAACTGGGCACCGGCCACGCGACCGCGCAGGCTGTGCCTTTCATCACCGCGGACACGGTATTGATCCTCTACGGCGATGTACCGCTGATTGAAGTGGAAACCTTGCGACGTCTGCTGAAGCACGTGGTGCCTGGCCAGATGGGCCTGCTGACCGTTGAGCTGGATGACCCTACGGGCTACGGCCGCATTGTGCGCAACGCCGACGGCAAGGTGGCTGCCATCGTTGAACACAAGGATGCCAGCGAAGCCCAGCGCGCGATTACTGAAGGCAATACCGGCATTCTCGCCGTGTCTGCCAACAAGCTCGCCGACTGGATGAGCCGCCTGTCCAACAACAACGCTCAGGGCGAATACTACCTCACCGACGTCATCGAGATGGCCGTCAGCGATGGCCTGCTGGTCGCCACCGAGCAGCCCCATCATCCGATGGAAGTGCAGGGCGCCAACGACCGCAAACAACTGGCAGAGCTGGAACGTCACTATCAACTGCGCGAAGGCCTGCGCCTGATGACCCAGGGCGTGACCCTGCGAGACCCGGCGCGTTTCGATGTACGTGGCGAAGTCACGGTGGGCCGCGACGTCCTGATCGATATCAATGTGATCCTCGAAGGCCGCGTGATCATTGAAGACGGTGTGGTCATCGGTCCGAACTGCGTGATCAAGGACAGCACCTTGCGCAAAGGCGTGGTGGTCAAGGCCAACAGCCATATCGACGGTGCCGTGATGGGTGAGGGCAGCGATGCCGGGCCGTTTGCGCGCTTGCGTCCGGGTAGCGAGTTGGGGGCCAAGGCGCATGTGGGTAACTTTGTCGAACTGAAAAACGCTCACCTCGGCGAAGGCGCCAAAGTCGGCCACCTGACTTATCTGGGCGATGCCGTCATCGGCGCACGCACCAACATCGGCGCTGGCACCATCACCTGCAACTATGACGGTGCCAACAAGTACCAGACCACCATTGGTGAAGACGTGTTCATCGGGTCCAATAACTCGCTGGTTGCTCCCGTGACCATCGGTGATGGTTCCAACACCGCAGCGGGCTCGACCATCAACCAGGATGTGGATAAGTCCCAACTGGCCGTTGCCCGCGCCCGCCAACGCAACATCGACGGCTGGAAACGCCCGGTCAAGATCAAAAAGAGCTGAGTTATCCACAACTCGATAGGTTGAGACTCACTCCTGTGGAAGCTGGCTTGCCTGCGATAGCGGTCTGACATTCATCATGATGTCGCCTGACACGCAGCTATCGCAGGCAAGCCAGCTCCCACAGTTGTTTAGTGGCATGTCCGAAAGCTCTACAAAAATGCCTTCCGCCTCTTGACGATCTTTCCCCAATAGGTTTTGATTGCCTTCGCTATCTTTCGAAACGAAACTTATCACTACCATGTCGAAACGAAACACCCCCCAGCGACGCCACAATATCCTCACCTTGCTCAACGAGCAGGGCGAAGTCAGCGTGGACGAGTTGGCCAAACATTTCGAAACTTCGGAAGTGACCATCCGCAAGGACCTTGCTGCCCTCGAAAGTAACGGCTTGCTCCTGCGTCGCTACGGCGGTGCAATCACTATGCCCCAAGAGCTGGTGGGCGACGCTGCCCAGCCCATCTCGGCCTACAAGCGCGCCATCGCCCGTGCGGCCGTGAAGCGTTTGCGTGAACATGCGCGCATCATCATCGACAGCGGCAGCACTACCGCCGCGATGATCCCCGAACTGGGCCATCAGCCGGGCCTGGTGGTGATGACCAACTCCCTGAACGTGGCCCGCGCCTTGAGCGAATTGGAACACGAGCCGGTGCTGTTGATGACCGGGGGTACCTGGGACCCACATTCGGATTCGTTCCAGGGCCAGGTCGCTGAGCAGGTGCTGCGTTCCTATGACTTTGACCAGCTGTTCATCGGTGCCGATGGCATCGACCTGCAGCGCGGTACCACTACCTTCAACGAACTGCTGGGCTTGAGCCGTGTGATGGCCGAGGTCGCCCGTGAAGTGGTGGTGATGGTCGAATCCGACAAGATCGGCCGCAAGATTCCCAACCTGGAACTGCCCTGGAGCAGCGTCCATACCCTTATTACCGATGATCGCCTGCCGCTCGAGGCCCGCGACCAGATCCAAGCCCGCGGCATTACGCTGATATGCGCGGCAATCATCTAGGAGAAACACCATGTGTGGAATTGTTGGCGCAGTCGCCGAACGTAACGTTACTGCCATCCTGATCGAAGGCCTCAAGCGCCTCGAATACCGCGGCTACGATAGCGCCGGTGTGGCCGTCTTCACCAACGCCGGCAAGCTGGAGCGCATGCGCCGCCCGGGTAAGGTCAGCGAACTGGACCAAGCCCTGGCCGGTGAACCGCTGGCAGGCCGCCTGGGCATTGCCCACACCCGTTGGGCCACCCACGGTGCACCGTGCGAGCGTAACGCTCACCCGCACTTCTCCGGCGACCTGGCCGTGGTGCACAACGGCATTATCGAAAACCATGAAGTGCTGCGTGAACAACTCAAGGGCCTGGGCTACGTCTTCACCTCGGACACCGACACCGAAGTGATCGCCCACCTGCTCAACCACAAGCTCAAGGATCACAGCGACCTGACCACCGCCCTCAAGGCCACGGTCAAGGAACTGCATGGCGCCTACGGCCTGGCCGTGATCAGCGCCAGCCAGCCTGACCGCCTGGTTGCCGCACGCAGTGGCAGCCCATTGGTGATCGGCCTGGGCCTGGGCGAGAACTTCCTTGCCTCCGACCAACTGGCCCTGCGCCAAGTGACCGACCGCTTCATGTATCTGGAAGAAGGCGACATTGCCGACATCCGCCGTGAAAGCGTGCAGATCTGGGATGTGAATGGTCAGTCCGTCGAGCGCGAAGCCGTGCAATACCGCGACGGTGCCGAAGCCGCCGACAAAGGCGAGTTCCGCCACTTCATGCTCAAGGAAATCCACGAGCAGCCGTCCGTGGTACAGCGCACCCTGGAAGGTCGCCTGAGCCAGAACCAAGTATTGGTGAACGCTTTCGGCCCGCAAGCCGCCGAACTGTTCGCCAAAGTGCGCAATGTGCAAATCGTCGCCTGTGGCACCAGCTACCACGCCGGTATGGTGGCGCGTTACTGGTTGGAAGAACTGGCCGGCATCCCCTGCCAGGTCGAAGTCGCCAGCGAGTTCCGCTACCGCAAGGTGGTGGTGCAGCCCGACACCCTGTTCGTGACCATCTCCCAGTCCGGTGAAACCGCCGACACCCTGGCTGCCTTGCGCAACGCCAAGGAGCTGGGCTTCCTCGGCAGTCTGGCGATCTGCAACGTCAGCATCAGCTCCCTGGTGCGTGAATCCGACCTGACCCTGCTGACCCAGGCCGGTCGCGAAATCGGCGTGGCCTCCACCAAAGCCTTCACCACCCAACTGGTGGGCCTGTTGCTGCTGACCCTGTCCTTGGGCCAAGTGCGCGGCACCCTCGCCGAAGGTGTCGAAGCCACCCTGGTGGAAGAACTGCGTCGCCTGCCGACCCGCCTGGGTGAAGCCTTGGCCATGGACAGCACCGTGGAAAAAGTCGCCGAGCTGTTCGCTGACAAGAACCACACCCTGTTCCTGGGCCGTGGCGCGCAATACCCGGTGGCGATGGAAGGCTCGCTGAAACTCAAGGAAATCTCGTACATCCACGCCGAAGCCTACCCGGCCGGCGAGCTGAAGCACGGCCCGTTGGCCCTGGTGGACGACGACATGCCGGTGGTTACCGTGGCGCCGAACAACGAACTGCTGGAGAAGCTCAAATCCAACCTGCAGGAAGTACGCGCCCGTGGCGGCCAACTGATCGTTTTCGCAGATGAAAAAGCCGGCATGACCAACGGTGAAGGCACCCACGTCATCAACATGCCGCATATCCACGACACGCTGTCGCCGATCCTCTACACCATCCCGCTGCAGTTGCTGTCGTACTACGTGGCCGTGCTCAAAGGCACCGACGTTGACCAGCCGCGTAATCTGGCGAAGTCGGTGACGGTGGAATAAGCCTTACTGACGTACCCAATAGGGGCTGTTTTAAACAGCCCCTTTTTTTCGTTCTGGATTCGCTCAATTCAAGGATGCGTATTGATGCAAAGCCCTTCTGCTACCGTCCACGCACGTCTGCACAATCGTCGGTTTGTGGTCGCGAATAACGCGCAAGGCTTGTCCGGTACCGGCACCGTGTTTCATTACAAAGTCGAAGACGGGGTGATTTCGAGCATTTATCAGGGTGGCCGAATTCGCCTGGGAACGCAGGTCGGGCGGGTCACCGGCCCAGATACTATCGAGCTGCTTTATCAGTGCGTCACCCTGGACGGGGAGCTGCTCGCAGGGTGGTCACGAGGCACGGTAGGTGTTGATCACGCAGGGCGCACTACCCTGAGTTTCGTTTGGGGCTGGCTATCGGGTGCGACCGGAGGCGGAGAGTCTAGCTATATCGAGATCACTGGCTAGAGGCATTGAAAGCACCATAAAACCTACAGGCAGGCGCATATCCCCTGTGGGAGCGGGCTTGCCCGCGAAGGCGGCGTGTCAGTCGCTGCATCTGTTACTGCACTACCGCTTTCGCAGGCAAGCCAGCTGCCACATTTTGATCTCCATCGGGTTTGAGAAAGGTGTGGGTCAGGTCCACCAGTAGCGCACGAGATGAAAGAAGATCGGCGCCGCAAAGCACACCGAATCCAGACGATCCAACATCCCGCCGTGTCCTTCGATCATGTGCCCCCAGTCCTTCACACCGCGGTCACGCTTGATCGCCGACATCACAATCCCTCCCGCAAACCCCAGCAAGTTGATCAGCAGCGCGATCAGAAACGACTGCCAGGGATTGAACGGTGTGGTCCACCACAGCGCCGCGCCGATCAAGGAGGACAGCAGAATTCCGCCCACAAACCCTTCCACGGTTTTCGATGGCGACAGGTTGGGCGCGATCTTGCGTTTGCCGAACAGCTTGCCGCACACGTACTGCAATACGTCCGACAGTTGCACCACGATCACCAGATAGGCGATCAGCAGCAGGTTGCGGCCTTCGTAGCCCGGTATGTCCAAGGTCAGTAGTGCCGGGACGAAAGACACGCAGAACACGGCGATCATCAGCCCCCATTGCACCTTCGATGCCCGTTCCAGAAAGTGCGTACTGTCGCCGCCCAGGGAGGCGAGGATCGGCAGCAGCAGGAACACGTACACCGGGATGAAGATCGAGAACAGCCCGTACCAGTCGGCGTAGATCAGCAGGTATTGCAGCGGCAGGGCCAGGTAGAACGCGGCCACCAGGGCCGGGTAGTCGCTGCGTCGGGTGGGCGTGAGGGTGAGGAACTCGCGCAGGGCGTAGAACGACACCGCGTAGAACAGCAGGATCACCGCGCCGGTGCCGAGCCAGAACGCGATGCCGATCACCACCACCATCACCCACCAGGCGTTGATGCGGGCGTTGAGGTTGTCGATCACGGCATTCGGGCTGCCACGGGTGCGCAGCTTGAGGATCAGGCCGATCAGCGAGGCGATGACCAGGATCGCGCCGATGCCGCCAAATAACATCAGGGTTTGGCTATCCATCTCAGGAATGCTCCGGGGCAAGGGCGAGCAGGGCGTCGCGGCTGCGGGCAAGGAAGTCGGCTTTGTCTTCGCCTTCTTCCAGTTGCAGGGGGGCACCGAAGCTGGTGGTGCATAACAAGGGCAGTGGCAATACGCGGCCCTTGGGCATAACCCGGTTCAGGTTGGCTATCCACACCGGGACCAGCTCGGCCTGTGGGTAACTCTTTGCCAGGTGGTACAAACCGCTTTTGAACGGCAGCAAGCCATCCTCCAGATTGCGCGTGCCTTCGGGAAAAATGATCAGCGAATCGCCGCCCTCCAACGCCGCAAGCATGGGCTGCAATGGGTTGTCCACAGGGTCCTTGCGCTCACGGTCGATCAGCACGCCATTGAACACTCGATTGATGATGTAGCGGCGCAGCGCACTCTTGTTCCAGTAATCACTGCCGGCCACCGGGCGTGTGAATTTGCGCAGGTTCTGCGGCAGTGATGCCCACACCAGGACGAAGTCGCCGTGGCTGCTGTGGTTGGCGAAGTAGATCCGCTGCACCGGGACCGGCGCGCACCCCAGCCACAGGCTGCGGGCGCCAGTGACGGTGCGGGCCATGGAAGTAATCAGCGTGGCGACCACGGGTTCGAACATGGGAATTCCTTATCCGGCGAAAGGTAGCCAAGGGCTGGCGAGAATGACGCCCAGGGTCAACAGCGCTTGCGCGCCCAGCAGCCAGGCTTGTTTACGCAGCAGTTTGAGGGCGCCGCGACGGCGTTCAGTCCATGGCCGACCGGCTCGCTTGGGCGATTGCAGGCCAAGGGTTTGCAGGGCCTGGTCCAGGTCTGGCGTGCGGGTGGTGTCGCGAGCGAGCAGGGCGAACAGGTCGGCGTCAAAGGCCACCCGCAGCGCCCAATACTTTTGCAGCAGGCCCAGCACGATCATCCACAGGGCCAACAGCAGACAAATGGTGGAAATGCTGGCCAACAGCAGCTGGGCGAGGCCAAACAGCACGCCTAGCAGCGTCAGGCCTGTGGATAACTGATCCAGGGAGCGGCCGCGGCGCAACAGGCTGGCGACGACCTGGAGTTCCATATCAGCAGGCATTTGGCAAACCCTCCAATGCTTGACGGTGTTCGGGGTGCAGGACCACATCGGCCCGCGCTGTACGAATAATAGCCAGCGCTTGCTCAACCGTGGTGGCTCGCCCCGTGTTCAACAGCCAGGCGGCGACGGCGGTGGCGCTGCGTGAGTAACCGAGGGCACAGCACACCAACAGGGGGCCGCTCGCTTGCAGGCGTTCAATGGTGTGGGCCGCTTTCAAGCATTCGTCGGGGGTTGGGGCGATCAGGTCCAGCACGGGCACGCGGGCGTAAGCACGGCCCTGTGGATTAATCGGCAGTTCGGCGCATAAGTCGACAATGGCCTTGAATGAACCCAGCTCGCGGGTGGCAGGAATACGCCCGAGCCAGACGTTATCCACAATCGGATCGGCCTGAGGATGTTTGCGCGTCCACAGCCGCGAATTGATCCAGGCGCCCGCCAGATAAGGTGCATATAACCAGCGTGCCGCAGGCGTAAGGTGGCCATCCTCACGTTTTTGAAAGCCCGACGCGCCGAGTACGAGGTAGTTGGCCGTGATCAACCCCAGAGAAACCGCAGGCCATAGCAGCCACAGGCAAGCGCCACCGCATAAGCAGGCCAGCACTGTCAGTATCACTGCGCCCAGCCCATAGCGTATCCCTAGCCGCCATCGTTGGTTATCCCGCGTCAGCCGTGCATTCAGTAAGGGGCTCGGGTGCTGCATCGGCCATAACCACACGCACAACCACCCCGCGAGGGCGCCTGTGGGTAAGTCGATAAAGTGATGTTGATAAGTGGTCAGCACCGAAACCCCGATTAGCGCGAACCAGCCGTGCACCACCCAACGCCAGAATCCTTGAGTATGCCGTTGGTACATCACCCACAGGATCACCAGCAGCGCGATATGCAGCGAAGGCGCCTGGTTGAAGGGCTTGTCAAAACCGGCCAGCACCGCAAACAACCAACCGAACACACCGTCCAGTTCCGGCCGCTCAAACGTGAAGCGCAGTGGCCAGATCAGGAAGCAACTCACGGCTATCACCTGCGCACTCAGCAGGCGCAGCGCATGCTGTTTGAGCTCATGACGCGTGTTGGGTAGCAGCAACGAGAAGCCGTAAAGCAGGTCGACGGACCAGTAGGGCACGATGGTCCATGCCCAGAACGGCATGTGTGTTTCCCAGCCGAACACCAGGGTGCCGACGTCGCTGCGCTGGCTGGTGACCCAGGTGGCGAAGCCGTAGGTGCTGAAAAACAGCGGTGCCAACAGCAGCAGCCAAAGCATCGCAGGTTTCAATAAACCGGTTTCGCGCATGTTCAGATCTTCTGTGCCAGGGACACGGTGAAAATGCCCCACTCATCCACGCGCTGGGTGATCTTGCGAAAGCCCGCTGCTTCGACGAGTTGGTCCATTTCCGCCTGGCTGCGCCGGCGCATCACCCAAGCCTGACCCTGACGGTGGCTGGTAAGCGAACGGGCAATCAGCTCCAACTGCGGGTGCCACGGTTGGCCGGTGTAGACCAGGTAACCACCTGGCTCCACGGCTTCGGCCAGGCCCGCCAGTGAACCGCCGACCATGGCGTTATCGGCGAACAATTCGTACAGGCCAGACACCACGGCCAGGGACGGCTTGGGGTCGAGGGCGGCCAGGTCGGCGCGGTCGAACGCGTCGCCTTTGACGAACTGGGCGATGTCCCCCAAACCCTTTTCGCGAATCAGCGCGCCACCGTCGCGCACATTGATATCGCTGTAGTCGCGCAGCAGGATCGACTCCGGCAACGGCGAGACGCCCTGCAAGGCTTCAAGAATGTAACGGCCGTGGCCGGCGGCGATATCGACGATACGGACTTCGCGGTGATCATCACGCAGCTTGGCCATGGCCAGGCGCAGCAGCTCTTCGACGTTCAGCTTGCGCTGGCGAATACCACGCCAGCCGATGGAGTTGAGGTAGTTGGTATCGATCATCCGCCCCAGCCCGCCCTTGCCGGTAGGCTTATTGCGATACACGTAGTCCAGGGTGCTGCCGGAATCGAAGCCGGTGTCGAAGCCCAGCTTCACCCCATCCGACAGGTTCTTGCCCAAGCCCATGCTGGCGCGGGTCATGCGCCAGTACAGGTCGCGCAGTGAATTGCGTGGCAACGGCGCGGCGAGGGATTCGGATTCGGCGCACGTGGCGCCAAGTTTGTCTGCATCCAGTAAAGAAGCGCGGTCCAGCGGGTGGGCGAAGTTCTGCAAGATAAAGCGCTTGGCGCTGCTCACAGCCACGGCGCGATCACGTTCGCCGAGGGTGTCGTGAAAAAAGCCGGGGAGGATATGCAGCTCTTTTTTAAGGCTGCCGAGGCGGTCGAAGAACTGCTGCTGGGGTTTACGGTGCACCACAAAGTCGGAGCCCGAAATAAGCAGTTGGGTCGGCACCTGGATCGCCTGGGCGTCGGCGACAACCCGGGCGGCCGCTTCGTAAAGGCCCAGCAGCACATTCACCGAAATGGCCTTGGTGATCAGTGGATCGCTGTCGTAGGACGCCACGCGTTCGGGGTCATGGCTGAGGAACTTGGCCTTGACGTAGCTGTTGACGAAAAAGTTGCCACGAAACTTGCGCATCAGTGCCAGGCCGGGGCGGGCGAAGGGCACGTACAGCTTGACCTTGAAGGCTGGCGAGGCGAGCACCAGGGCGCGGATTTTTGGCGCGTAATCATGAACCCAGGTGGCCGCGATCACCGCGCCGACGCTTTGGGCGATGACGGCGATGCCTTCCTCCTCGATGCCGTAGGTGGCATTGATGTGGTCACAGAAAGTCTGCACATCGCGGGCGCTGGTGGCAAAGCTGGGGCTGTCGCCGCGCTCGCCTGGGGATTGGCCGTGGCCACGGGCGTCCCAGGCGAAGAAGTCGAATTCAGGCAGGCCCAGTTCATCCACCAGGTGGGCAATACGCCCCGAGTGCTCATGGCCGCGATGGAACAACAGGATCGCCTTGCGCGGCCCGACACCTGCCGTGGCCGGCCAGTGCCGATAGAAAAGCTCGACGCCATCATGGGTACTGAAGGTGTGCTGTTGCTGTTCGCGCATCGCAAAATCCTTATGCAGAAGGGAGAGATTGTTGTTCTTTGAGGCCCTGACGCACCCGGTTGACCAAGGTATAGGCGAGCAGGGCGGCGACCAGCCACATCACCGCCTCCACCCAACCGGCGCCGAGCCAGCCCAGCGCCACGCCCGTGGCCAGCACCCCGAGCACGAACGCCCGATCACTCTTGCCCATGGGCCCGTCATAACGGCGCGACGCGCCCACCATCGGCCCCAGCACTCCGGCGTATTCGCTGAATACCGCAAGCAGCGTCACCAGCAGCACCGGCGCCAGGCTCATATCGGGGATCAATGCAAAGGGCAGGATCAGCGCACTGTCGGCGATCACATCGCACAATTCATTGAGGTAAGCACCGAGGCGCGACTGTTGGCCGAATTCCCGGGCCAGCATGCCATCGATGGCATTGAGCGCCATGCGCACAATCATCCACAGCGGGATCAGTGCAAACAGCCAGAGGTGTTGGGCAAAGCCCGCGATCAACAGCCCCACCAGCAGGGAAACAACCCCGGCCAGCACGGTGATCTGGTTGGCGGTGGTGCCGTTGTCATAAAGGCGCTGCACGAGAGGCCGCAGCAGGTTTTGAAAACGCGGTTTGAGTTGGTAGATGGAAATCATGGGGGGTGGCGCTTCCTTGTCCGTGAACCCGCGAAAAACTGTCTGAAGTGTGCCGACTAATCGCAGCCGACACCAGTGATGGCTCGTGTTTATAGGGGATTAGTCACGCTCTTGAGCATAATCAATCACCGCTTGTGGGAGCGTCCTATGGGGCCTCAACAGCAGGTGATCGAGTTCGTGTCTATAGTTACATCTCTACACACGCAGAGGGTCGCAAATGTCTTCGACTTTGCACCGACAGACACCGACTCTGAGGGTGACAGACGCGCGTAGGTTGCAAGTAGCGGTCGTTGCGTATCACCGACAGACATTAGACGAGGCACTGCAGGCACGTACCGAAAGGTATTCGCGCGATGTCCTTGGTCGAGTGCATGCACAATGGGACACGCGATTGTGGGCAACGGGTGGTGAAACAGGGGAGCCCAACCAAGTTATGACCCATAGTCTGTCGGGCCAGCTGTTGCGTGTTGAAAGCGTAGATGCGGGCTGGCGTGTCAACCTTGTGGGCGACGCAGCTCAAACGCTGCATAGTTGGGATGGGCGGGGTACTGTCCGGCGGGTGTGCTATGACTCCCAAATACGTCAGGTTAGTGTGAGCGAAGAGTCAGCGACCACTCTCCAGACCTTCGTCGAGCGGCTGACGTACGGATCATCGACTGAAATGGGCAATCGTTGCGGTCGGCTGGTTCGGCATGACGATGGGGTCGGCAGCCAGGTTTTTGTCGATTACGGTTTGCTGGGGCACGTTGCAGGCCAGACTCAACAGTTTCTCAAGGCATTGGTACCCGCGGATTGGCCTGAGTCTTTGGATGAGCGCGACGCGTTATTGGAGAAAGATCACCAAGGCGCGGCAATGCGGTATCTCACGCAATGGCATCACGATGCGTTGAATCAGTTGCTCCGCCAAACCGATGCGTTGGCGAATGTGCAGAGCCATTGCTACAACGTGGCGGGTGAACTGGTTCAATCCAGTCTGACTGAGGATGGAAAACCGGAGCAATTGCTGCTCAGCGCGGTCCGCTATAACGCTTGTGGTCAAGTCGAATCCCAGCTGGCGGGTAATGGTGTCATTTCCCGGCCCGGCTACGACGCCCGCAGTGGGCGACTATTAAGACTGAACACAATCCGGCAGGATAAAGTACTCCAGGACCTACATTATCAGTGGGACCCCGTGGGTAACCTGCAATGCTTGGAGGACCGGGCACAACCAACCCAATGGTTTGATTCTCAACGAATTGTCCCCGTTAGCACTTATCGCTACGACACGCTTTACCATTTGATTGAGGCCACCGGACGGGAAAGCGTCCTGGCCGGCATTCAGCCTGGCCTGCCCGGTGTTGTACTACCAGGAGGAGGTGACGCGAGTCGGTTGCGTAACTACACGCAGGTTTACACCTATGACCTCGGCGGAAATCTAATCACGCTCAAGCATGGCAGCGAACCCTTGCGCATGATGAAGACAGCCGAGCGTAGTAATCGAAGCATGTACATGGCCGATGAGATGAATCCACCGGATTTAGCCAATGGGTTTGATGCAAACGGCAATTTGTTGATGTTGGACGGCGCGCAGAGGATGACATGGGACGCCCGTAATCAATTGCACCAAGTCACCCAGGTGCTGCGCAAGGCGGGGCCTGCGGATAACGAACGGTATTTCTACCATGGCACTGGGCAGCGTGGACGCAAGGTACGAGTGTGGCAGGCAAAGTCTGTTGAGCATGTGGCCCAGGTCATGTATCTGCCGGGTTTGGAGATACACAGCGATACGGCGACGGGAGAAGTCCTGCATGTCATCAGCGTGGCGTTAGGGCGCAGTCAAGTTCGACGGTTAAACTGGCGAGCGAACGGTCGCAAGAGACTACCTGTCCCACAGTGGCGCTACAACGTTGATGACCATCTGGGCAGCGTTGCGTTGGAACTCGATGAATATGGCGACGTGATCAGTCATGAGGGGTATTACCCCTTCGGTGGTACGGCGTGGTGGGCGGTCAGAAGTCAGACTCATGTTAATGGCAAGACCATCCGTTATTCAGGCCAAGAGCGGGATGCGACCGGATTGTACTATTACGGTTCGCGTTACTATGCGCCATGGCTGATGCGCTGGATCAACCCGGATCCCTCGGGCGAAATCGATGGGCTGAATCTGTATCGAATGGTCCGAAATAATCCGCTCCGGTATCGAGACCACGATGGCAGGGCTCCGGAAGTCGCCGACGACTATTCGGATAATTCCCCCAGTGCCCATGTTCCGGCTTATCGACAGAATCCAGAGACATTCCGGCGTCGTGACGTGGATGCTCACGTCGCCGCCGAGCGCCGGGACGCCGTGGAGAGGAGCATGACTCACCGTATGTATGGCGAGCACCGCGTTGAGTCTACTTACACGTCTGCTTCAATCCCAGGCAGGTATCGGTTCAGAAACGAATTCTTGCCCGGCCGCTGGCGCTTGATGGAAAACTACCGTGCGCCAGTAGAGGGGCCCAATGCTACCGACGTTACCTGGCATCAGTATGAAATGATTTCAAGGCATAACAATTTTTACGGTGTTTTACCGCAAGCCATTGTGCGCTGGAACGTTCAAAACAATGAGGCTCTGCTTGCTACGCAGCAGCAGGAAGGCATGCTGGAGCGGTTTTTGGCCAGTGAGGGCAATGGCCGTTCAACTCAGAGAATCATGACTGCTTTCGGCCTGCGTGCTACGGGTATCACGCGACAGGAAGTTTACGATTATCAACTGGGGGCGGACGTTGACATCATAGAGGTTCATGTCGAGCCTCAGCCTGTTCTCGAACCCGCTCCGATGGTTAGGAGCCCGTCCCTGGAGGCTTTGACTCGAGCAGTAGAGCGAGACTTGCGCCGTGCGGCGCGCAACCCTGTCTCACGGGTTGCCCATCGTGTTTGGCGAAACATGCGTAGAGTCATTCAAGGTAGCAGTGCCCGACGTGCCCTGAGGTAACCCTGTGAAGGCCGGACAGCCGACGGATATTTTGCGAGTGCTCCTCGATCTAAATGTGCGAACGGGGTTGAGAACAAAAATTTCACGCTTCGTGTTATATCGTAACGAATTGTGTGCAAGTGGGCGTTGAGCAGATGCAAGTGGATCTAGAGGCTGACGGGGCTTCGGTTGAAGGCCTCGCGCGTTTTCAGCAGGGGCTGTTCCACGCCCGTCGATTGCGCCAGGCCGGTATCGGCCTGACAACCCTGGCCCTCAGTGGTTGGATATTGGCGCTGTTCGTAGCGTTGTTTGCACCCGTGTCGATCTGGCCGGTGGTATTGATCAACTGCGCGTCGGCCTTGCTGCTGCTGGTGGCCGGCTTGCAGTCGGCCTGGTGGGTGGCCGATTGGCGTGCCCAGGCGCTGGAAGTGCCGCGCGGCGAAGCGGTCGAACAATCCATCGAGCCCACACCCTGGCATAAGGGCCTGATCAACCGGTTCGGCAACGGCCTGTTGGCGCAGATTGGCGCACCGGTGCTGTGGTTGGGCGGCTGGTCGTTGCTGGCACTGGTCAGCATCCTGCAGTTCTGGAACCTGGGCTTGCCCGCTGCTGCCATCGGGCAATCGGCAAGTATTGGCGCAGCGCTCGCATTGGCCCTGGCGTTTGGCCTGCTGGTATTCGAACGCCGCCTGGCCCAGGAAACTGCCGCCCAATGGCCGGAAGCCTCGCAACTGGCGCAGTTGAGCCGGATGGCAATTATCTGCCTGGTGCTCAGCGCGATCTGCCTGCTGTTTGCCAATGCGGAGTCGGTGTGGCCGCTGCGCCTGGCGACACTCGTCGGCCTGTTGCCGGCGCTGGTGGCGCTGGAGTTCCTGCTCAGGGGCGTGCTGTCGCTGTTCAGCCCGCGCCAGCCGCGTCTCGAACCGCGCCTGATGGCGCAGAGTTTTATCGCCGGCCTGCTGCGTTGGCCGCCGCAACCCTTGCTGGCGTTGCAGCATGAACTGCACAACCGTTTTGGCATCGACCTGCGCCAGATCTGGGCCTTCACTTACATGCGCCGAGCGTTTTTCCCGGTGTTGCTGGTGGTGCTGGCGGTAGGTTGGGCGCTGACCGGTGTGCATGAAGTGCCCCTGCAAGGCCGTGGGATTTATGAGCGTTTTGGTAAACCGGTCGAGGTGTTCGGCCCCGGGCTGCATGCGGGTTTGCCGTGGCCGTTGGGCCGCGTACTGAATGTTGAAAACGGCGTGGTGCATGAGCTGGCGACCAGCGTCAGTGACGCCGCCACACCGCAGTTGGCCGCAGCCGAAGGCCCGGCGCCGTTGATCGCCAACCGCCTGTGGGACGCCAGCCATGTGAATGACAAATCCCAGGTTATTGCCAGCAGCAGCGGCGACAAGCAGGGCTTCCAGATAGTCAATATGGACGTGCGCTTTGTCTACCGCATCGGCCTCACCGATCAGGCCGCGCTTGCCGCCACCTACAACAGCGCGGATATCCCGACCCTGATCCGCAGCACCGCCAGCCGCATCCTGGTGCACGATTTTGCCTCGCGCACCCTGGATGAATTGCTCGGGGAGGAGCGCACCAGCCTCGCCGACGAGATTGGTCGCAGCGTGCAAGCCGACCTGCAAACCCTCGACAGCGGCGTGGAAATTCTTGCCACGGTGGTCGAGGCGATCCACCCGCCGGCCGGTGCCGCCAACGCTTACCACGGTGTGCAAGCCGCGCAGATCGGCGCCCAGGCTTTGATCGCCCGTGAACGCGGTGCCGCCAGCGAACAGACCAACCAGGCGCTGCTTCAAGCCAGTACCGCCCGCGATCAGGCCCAGGCCAGTGCCCGCGAAGTGAATGCCGGCGCCCAAGCAGCGAACCTGCGCTTTGCCGCCGAACAAAAAGCCTACGCCGCTGCGGGCCAAGCCTTCGTGCTGGAACAGTACCTGGGCCAACTGAGCCAGGGCCTGGCCCAGGCCAAGCTGCTTATTCTGGATCATCGTTTGGGTGCCGACAGTGCGCCGACGATCGATCTACGTTCTTTTACCTTGCCCGCCGACCCGTCGGCGCCGCGCAAAGCCGTTCAATAAGGAGTTCGTCTGTTGAGCGCTCATTCCCACGATCATGATCACGGTCATCACCACCATCACGGCCACCACCATCACCATCACGGCGATGAGCAGGCGACCGGGCCTTTTCCCTGGCGGCGCATGGCGTGGGCGGTGTTGCTGGTGCTGTTTGCCGTGGCAGCGGCGAGCCTGGTGCAAGTGCGTTCCGGCGAGGCCACGGTGATTACCCGCTTCGGCAACCCTGCGCGCGTGCTGCTGGAGCCGGGCCTGGGCTGGCGCTGGCCGGCACCGTTCGAAGCAGCGATCCCGGTGGACCTGCGCCTGCGCACTACGTCCAGCGGCTTGCAGGATGTGGGCACCCGCGATGGCTTGCGGATTATTGTGCAGGCCTATGTGGCGTGGCAGGTGCAGGGCGATGCCGACAACGTGCAGCGTTTTATGCGTGCGGTGCAGAACCAGCCGGATGAGGCGGCGCGGCAGATTCGTACCTTCGTCGGCTCGGCGTTGGAAACCACGGCGGCCAGTTTTGACCTCTCCAGCTTGATCAATACCGACGCCAGCCAAGTGCGCATTGCCGATTTTGAAGCGCAGTTGCGCCAGCAGATTGATCAACAATTGCTCACCACCTATGGTGTGCGCGTGGCGCAGGTCGGTATCGAGCGCTTGACGTTGCCGTCGGTGACCCTCACCGCCACGGTTGACCGCATGCGCGCCGAGCGTGAAACCATCGCCACCGAACGCACCGCCGTGGGCAAGCGCGAAGCGGCGCAGATCCGCTCCGCTGCCGAGCGTGATGCGCGCATCATGCAGGCCGATGCCACTGTGAAAGCCGCCGACATCGAAGCGCAGTCGCGGGTTGAAGCCGCGCAGATTTATGGCCGCGCCTACGCTGGCAATCCGCAGCTGTACAACCTGCTGCGTTCGCTGGATACCTTGGGCACGGTGGTCACGCCGGGGACCAAGATCATCCTGCGCACCGACGCCGCGCCGTTTCGCGCCCTGGTGGATGGGCCGAAGGACCTGCAGCCATGAGCGAGCCTGAAAGCCCGGACAGCCCGTGGATCCAGGCCGGGCGCCTGACGTTCCTGGCACTGTACGCGGTCACTGTATTGGCGGCGTTGGCCTGGGCCTTTTCCAATGTGCGCCAGATCGACCCGCAGAATCGCGCCGTGGTCCTGCATTTTGGCGCCCTCGATCGCATTCAGAACGCCGGATTGTTGCTGGCTTGGCCGCAGCCTTTCGAACAAGTCGTCCTGCTGCCAGCGGCCGACCGGGTGATCGAACGGCGGGTGGAAAACCTGCTGCGTTCCGATGCGGCGCTGCAGGCCGATCGCGTGGCCAGTTTCGCCACCCCCTTGAGCGATGCCCTGGCCGGCTCCGGCTACCTGCTGACCGGCGATGCCGGGGTGGTGCAGTTGGACGTGCGGGTGTTCTACAAGGTGACCGAACCCTACGCCTTTGTGTTGCAGGGCGACCACGTGCTGCCGGCCCTGGATCGGCTGGTGACACGCAGCGCCGTGGCCCTCACCGCTGCGCGGGATCTGGACACCATCCTGGTAGCCCGCCCGGAACTGATCGGCAGCGACAATGGCGCCGCCGAACGGCGTGAGCGGCTGCGCGGCGACCTGGTGCAAGGCATCAACAAACGCCTGGCGGAGTTGGCGGCCAGCGGCTTGGGGCTGGGTATCGAAGCCACCCGCGTCGATGTGCAATCGAGCCTGCCTGGGCCTGCGGTGAATGCGTTCAACGCGGTACTGACCGCCAGCCAGCAAGCCGATAAAGCCGTGGCCAACGCCCGCACTGAAGCGGAAAAACTCACCCAGACCGCCAACCAGGAAGCTGATCGCCAGGTGCAAGTCGCCCATGCCCAGGCCAGCGAGCGCTTGGCCAATGCCCAGGCGCAGACCGCTACCGTTGCCAGCCTGGCCCAGGTCAAAGATCCCGGTTTGCTGTTGCGTCTGTACCGTGAGCGCTTGCCGAAGATTCTCGGCCAGGCCGGTTCAGTGACCACCGTCGACCCCAAAGACGACTCCCGCTTGATCATCCAGGGAGCCGAACAATGAGCGCACCCATGCTGACCTCTGCCGAACAGCGCAGCGCTGCCCGGCAATTGACCTTGGCGATGCTCGCCCTGGGCTTGCTCGTGCTGGGCCTGGTGTGGCGCTGGCTCGCGCCCGACCAGAGCGGCGTCAGCCAGTTGCTGCTGGGCGTGGCATCCCTGCTGGTGGCGGTGCCGGTGATGCGTTCAGCCTGGTACAGCCTGCGCTTTCCAAGCCTGCACGGCATCACCGACCAATTGATCGCCCTGGCCATGCTCGGCGCCTGGGCCACCGGTGATCTGCTCACCGCCGCGTTGCTGCCGATCATCATGATCTTTGGCCATGTGCTGGAAGAGCGCAGCGTGATTGGCTCCCAGGAAGCGATCCATGCCCTGGGCAAACTCACCCGCAGCCACGCCCGCCTGGTGCAGGCGGACGGCAGCATCACCGAAGTGGATAACGGCACCTTGAACACCGGCGATATCGTCGAAGTGCGTGCCGGTGACCGCGTGCCGGCCGATGGCGTGGTGTTGTCCGGCCAGGCGAGCCTGGACACGGCGCCGATCACCGGCGAGTCGGTGCCGTTGGAAGCCAGCGTGGGCGTGCAGGTGTTTGGTGGGGCGATCAACCTCGATGGCCTGCTGCGCCTTGAGGTCACGCGTACCGGCAACGAATCGACGTTGGGCAAAGTCATTGCGCTGATGCAGAACGCCGAGCGTTCCAAGCCGCCGATCACCCGGCTGCTGGAGCGTTACGCCGGCAGCTACATGGTGCTGGTGTTGCTGCTGGCAGCCGTCACCTGGTTTGTCACCAATGACGCCCAGGCAATGCTCGCGGTGCTCGTGGCAGCGTGTCCCTGTGCTTTGGTGTTGTCGGCACCGGCCACGGCGATTGCCGGGATTGCCGTGGCGGCGCGCCATGGCATCCTGATTCGCAGCTCGGCGTTTCTGGAAGAACTCGCCGACCTGACATCGCTGGTGGTCGACAAGACCGGAACCCTGACCTTTGGCACCCTGCGCTTGCAGTCCATCGAGACAAGCGCGCCGGATCGCCAAAAGCTGCTGAACCTGGCGGCCAGCCTCGGTTCGGCAAGCAGTCATCCGGTCAGCCGAGCGTTGGCGGGGTTGGCGACCCAGGAGCAGATGCGGGTGCTTAGCGACATTCGCGAGCGTCAGGGCCTGGGCGTGGTCGCCCAGACCGAGCAGGGCGAAGCGGCGCTGGGACGGCCGGAGTTGTTTGAACAGTTGGGCATCGTCACCACCGCCGTGCCCACCCATGATGGCCCGATTGCCGGGCTGGCGTTGAACGGCGAGTTCCTCGCCTGGCTGCTGTTGGCCGACAGCGTCAAACCCGAAGCGCGCCAGGCCCTGCAAGAGCTGCGTGACTTGGGCCTGGGCCGCCAACTGCTGCTGACCGGTGACCGCCAAAGTGTGGCCGATAGCCTGGCGCTGGACGTGGGCATCAGTGATGTCGAAGCCCAAGCGCTGCCGGAAGACAAGCTCAACCGCGTGTTGGGCGAAATCAGCAGTGGTTTCAGGCCAATGGTGGTGGGCGACGGCATCAACGACTCCCTGGCGCTCAAGGCCGGCGTGGTCGGCGTGGCCATGGGCGCGGGCGGTGCGGACATCGCCCTGGCCTCGGCGGACGTGGTGTTGATCGGCAGCGACTTGCGCCGCCTGGGCACCTGTGTGCGCTTGAGTCGCCAGTGTCGGCAGACGTTGCAGGTCAATGTGATCATTGGCTTGGGCTGGACACTGGCCATTGTGGTGTTCGCCGCATTTGGCTGGCTGGGGGCGGCGGGCGCGATGATCGCGGCGGTGCTGCATAACCTCAGCACCTTGCTGGTATTGGGGAACGCCGGGCGTTTACTGCGCTTCCAGGAGCCGCTGTTGAAACTCGACGAATAATTTCAGAAATATTTGCTCACGGCTGTAACGCCGACAGGAGGCCTCACTCTAGTGCTGTGTCGAGACTGAACAATCCGTTCGGACCGGCTCCACTACTGATCATGAGGAATACAACAATGAGCATTAAATCCGCTGCTGCTGGTGCCGCCCTCGCAATGGCCGCTGCTTCTCTGTTCGCGGGTGTGGCCACCCAGGTACAAGCGGCAGACGCCACCGTTCACTGCTACGGCGTGACCTCCTGCAAAGGTATGAACGACTGCAAAACCAAGGACCACGCGTGCAAGGGCCAGGGCGAGTGTAAAGGGATGGGCTTCAAGGCCATGACCAAATCGGCCTGCGACGCCGCTGGCGGTAAAGTCGGCGAGTAACCGGCAAACAAGTGCAACCGCGGCGGCTGCCTGCTACCGCTGCGGACACTTTGCCCTGGAGTGAGTCATGTCCGCGTCCCTTCCAAGTCTGGGTTACGGCCTGGGTTTACGCAGTGAGTACTACCACCAGATTCTAGAACAGTCGCCGGCCGTGGATTGGTTCGAAGTGATCTCCGAGAATTACTTGGTGCAGGGCGGCAAGGCCTTGTACTACCTGGATGCGATAGCCGAACGTTACCCCTTGGTGATGCACGGTGTGTCGTTGTCCATCGGCGGGCCACATGCCCTCGATACGGATTACCTGAACCACATCAAACAGCTCGCAGAGCGCATTCAGCCGGCGTGGATTTCCGATCACCTGTGCTGGAGCCGTGGCAGCGCGCACCAGTTACATGACTTGCTGCCCCTGCCTTACACCGAAGAAAGCCTCTACCACGTGGCCGGCCGCGTGCGTCAGGTGCAGGACGTCTTGCAACGGCCGCTGGTGCTGGAAAATGTCTCAAGCTACGTGCGTTCCAAGGCGGATGAATTCACCGAGTGGGAGTTCCTCAACGCCTTGGCCCACCTGAGCGGCTGCCAATTGCTGCTGGACGTCAACAACGTCTACGTCAGCGCACGCAACCATGGCTTTGATGCCTGGACGTTCATTCGCAACCTGCCACCCGAAAGCATTCGCCAACTGCATTTGGCGGGGCATATGGACTATGGCGACTATGTGGTCGATACCCATGACCATCCAGTGTGCGACCCGGTGTGGGCGCTGTATCAGCAAACTTTGGAGCATTTGGGCCCGGTGTCGACCTTGCTGGAACGCGATGACCATTTTCCGCCCTTCGAAGAGTTGCTCACCGAGTTGAACAAAGCCCGTGAGTTGGGTGCCAGCGCCTTGGCCCGGAGAGCGTTATGCGCCTGATCGACTGGCAGTTGGCGTTTGAACAGCATCTATTATCCGAAGCGCCCGCGGCCAGCAGTGGCTTTGCCGCCACCTTGCTGGGAGGGCCGACGTTGGATGTGGACACCGGCCTGGCGATTTACCACAACGCCTATCTGTCGCGACTGCAAGAGGTGCTGCGCCATGACTTCGGTGCCATCTGGTATTGGCTGGGAGATGAGCAGTTTTGCTCACTGACCGAGGCCTACATCCGCCGTTATCCGTCGGCCCATTACAGCGTGCGCTGGTTGGGCGAGCGCTTTGCGATGTTTATCGTTGAGCATTTGATGGCTGCGCAAAGTGCGCCTTTGGCTGAGTTGGCACGCCTGGAGTGGGCGTTCACCTTGGCGTTTGACGCCGCCGAAGGGGAGCCGCTGACCTTGAATGACATGGCGCATTTGGCGCCTGAAGACTGGCCCACCTTGCAGGTTGCGCTGGCGCCTTCGGTGCAGCAGCTGCTTTGCCGTTTCAACACGGTGGCGATCTGGCGAGCCAGCAAGGATGAGTCGGATTTCCCCGGCAGCCAGGCGCTGGAACCGGCGCAAATCTGCCTGGTGTGGCGCAACCAGAACCGCTGCCACTACCGCAGCCTGGAAGCCGCTGAAGCTTGTGCACTCTCGGGCATGGTGACCATGGGGTGGAATTTTTCAGAACTGTGTACTGAGGTCGCGGTCACTTATGCAGAGGGGGCGTCGCTGCAAGCGGCCACTTGGCTGAAACAGTGGGTCCAGGAAGGTTTGCTCGAGCGCCGAGCGCCATAGAGAGGGGGGCTATTCATTCGATAGCTTCCTACTTTGTTTGGCATGGTCTACCCTCACAGCAGACGTCTGAAACAAGGGGGGACTACTCATGCTCGCGCAACTTCCACCGGCCTTACAGAATCTTCAGCTACCGCTGCGTCTTCGACTCTGGGACGGCCATGAATTCAACTTGGGCCCTGAGCCCAGCGTCACCATCGTGGTCAAGGACCCCACGGTTGTATCCAGGCTGACCCATCCAACGCTCGACTCACTGGGCGAAGCCTTCGTCGAGGGCAAGCTGGAGCTGGAAGGCTCCATCACCGAAGTGATCAGGGTATGTGACGAGTTGAGTCACGCCTTGGTCGATGACGACGAGGAGAGTCGCCCGGTACGCTCGATTCACGACAAGGCCACCGACGCGGCGGCCATTTCCTACCATTACGACCTGTCCAACGAGTTCTACCAGCTATGGCTGGACCAGGACATGGCCTACTCCTGCGGTTATTTCGAAACCGGCAGCGAGTCGATCGACCAGGCCCAACAAGACAAATTTCGCCACCTGTGCCGCAAGTTGCGGCTGCAGCCGGGTGAATATCTTTTGGATGTGGGCTGCGGCTGGGGCGGGTTGGCGCGCTATGCCGCACGTGAGTTCGGGGTCAAGGTGTTCGGCATCACCTTGAGCAAGGAACAACTGGCGCTGGCCAAGGAGCGGGTGAAAGCCGAAGGCCTGGAAGACCAGGTCGACCTGCAATTACTCGACTACCGCGACCTGCCCCAGGACGGCCGTTTCGACAAAGTGGTAAGCGTGGGCATGTTCGAACACGTCGGCCACGCCAACCTGGCGCAGTACTGCCGGACCCTGTTCGGCGCGGTGCGTGAAGGTGGTCTGGTGATGAACCATGGCATTACCGCCAAGCACACCGATGGCCGCCCCGTAGGCCGTGGCGCCGGCGAGTTTATCGAGCGCTACGTGTTCCCTAACGGCGAACTGCCGCACCTGGCCATGATGACCGCCGAGATCAGTGAAGCAGGGCTGGAAGTGGTCGATGTCGAAAGCCTGCGTATGCATTACGCCCGCACATTGGACCATTGGAGCGAACGTCTGGAAGACAACCTGGAAGCAGCGGCGAAGATGGTACCGGAACAGGCGCTACGCATCTGGCGGCTGTACCTGGCTGGCTGCGCTTATGCGTTTGCCCGAGGCTGGATCAATCTGCACCAGATACTGGCAGTGAAACCCCATGCCGATGGCGGGCATGAACTGCCGTGGACGCGGGAAGACCTCTACCGCTGATCACGCTCAAAACCGTAGGAGCGAGCTTGCTCGCGAAAAACGTCAACGATAACGCGTACTAGCTGAATGAACGCGGCGCCTGTGAGTTTTTCGCGAGCAAGCTCGCTCCTACATTATTGGTTGTGTGTTGGCGGTTAGAGGATGGGTGAGATCAAGCGCGCCACGCGCATCCCCAGTTGTTGCAGGCGACGGGTCTCGCGGCTTTCTTCCTGGCTGACTTCATGGGCCAGGGCAAAGTCGTCCAGCAGCATCTGCTCAACCTGGTTGGCGAAGGTTTCATCCACCGTCAGCAGCATCACTTCAAAATTCAGCCGGAACGAACGGTTGTCCATGTTGGCACTGCCAATGGCGCTGATTTCGCTGTCCACCAACACCACCTTCTGATGCAAAAAGCCCGGCGTGTAGCGAAACACCCGCACGCCCGCTCGCACCGCTTCGTTGGCATACAGGCTGGACGCGGCATATACGATGCGGTGGTCGGGCCGTGACGGCAGCAGCAGGCGCACATCGACTCCGCGCAATACCGCCAGGCGCAGGGCGGCAAATACCGCCTCGTCGGGGATGAAGTAGGGGCTGGTGATCCACACGCGCTCGGTCGCCGCATGGATGGCCTCGACGAAAAACAGCGAACAGGTTTCATAAGGGTCCGCTGGCCCACTGGCGAGCAACTGGCAGAGCACGCCGTCTTCCGGGTAGGCATCCGGCAGGATCAGTGGCGGCAGTTCCCGTGCGGCCCAGAACCAGTCCTCGGCAAACGACTCCTGCAGGCACGCCACCACCGGGCCGGTGACCTGCACATGGGTATCGCGCCATGGCGCCAGGGGCGGTTTTTTACCCAGGTATTCATCGCCTACGTTATGCCCGCCGACAAAACCGGAGATGCCGTCCACCACGACGATCTTGCGATGGTTACGGAAGTTGACCTGGAAGCGATTGAGCCAGCCACTGCGGGTGGCGAATGCCTTGACCTGCACGCCTGCGTCACGCAGCGCTTGCACATAACGATGGGGCAGGGCGTGGCTGCCGATGCGGTCGTACAGGACGTAAATGGCCACGCCCTGAGCGGCTTTTTCCTTCAACAGGGCCTGCAATTGGCGGCCCAGTTCATCATCGTGAATGATGAAAAACTGGAACAGCACGGCGGTCTTTGCGTTACGAATAGCCTCGAAGATCGCGCCGAAGGTGGCATCGCCATTGATCAACAGGCGCACTTCGTTGTTGGCCAGGCAGGGCATGCGGCCCAGCTTGGGCATGGCGCGCAAGGAGGCGTAGGCGCTGGAGTTGCGCGCCGCAAGCGCTTCCTCCACCCACGGGCGCCAGTTCAGTTCGGTGATGGCCGTGTGCATTTCCTGGTTGGCCTGGCGACGGGCCTGGATGTACGCGTCGAAGGTGCTGCGGCCAAAAATCAGGTAGGGGATCAGCGTCAGGTAGGGCATGAACATCAGTGACAACGCCCAGGCGATCGAGCCTTGGGCGGTGCGCACGGTCAGTACTGCGTGGATCGCGGCGAGCGTTCCGAGAAAGTGCAGCGTGGCAATGACGTAGGCGAGCAGGTGCGGGCCAAAGAAATCCATGAACGACGTAACTCCAGGCAGTCCAGTGCGTAACAGACCATGAACGGCTGTGAATGTCGCTATTTTATTTGCCATGCAACACTGGCTGCTTTGCGACGTCTAACGCCCACAATTACCCAGGAGTTACCCGATGAATGCTCGTCTGCTTGGTTTGGCCATGGTTGTTGGTTTGTCGCTGCCTGTGGCGGCGCAGGCGCAGATGCTGGCGCCGGGCTTGTGGGAATTGACCACCAGCAATATGAAAGTCGATAACCAGGACCTGCCGGACTTGTCGCTGATCCTCGGTCAACTCAAGCAACAGATGACCCCTGAACAGCGCGCCATGCTCGAAAAGCAAGGCATCAACATGGCCGGTAAAGGCGTACAGGTGTGCCTGACCCCGGCTCAGGTGGCCTCCGATTCGATCCCCCTGACCGACCCTCAATCGGGCTGCAAACAGGAAGTCACCGACAAGAGCGGCAACCAGTGGAAATTCCGTTTCAGTTGCCCGAAAGCCCAGGGCACTGGAGTGGCAACGTTCCAGAGCCAGAAAGAATTCACCACCAGCGTCAACGGTACCTTCAATGCCACCGGGATCCAGCAGAAGGGTAGCCTGGACAGCCACGCCCAGTGGCTGGGCAACGATTGCGGTTCGGTCAAACCCCGCGCCTAACGCCCGAACTGCAGGGGCAAGCCCTGGCAACTGTTGACCACCTGGCCGTTGTGCCAGGCCAGGTGGCCGCTGACCAGTGTGGTACTCACGCTGTGGCGAAAGCTGCGTTCTGCAAAGGGTGTCCAGCCGCAGCGGGCGAGAATAGGCTGGCTGTTGACCGGCTTGCCAGCAGGCTCCGGTTTGATCAGTACCAGGTCGGCCCAGTAGCCCTCGCGCACGTAGCCGCGATCAGCAATGGCAAACAGGTCGGCCACGCGGTGGCTGGTCTTGGCTACCAGAGTGGTCAGGGGTAAATGCCCGTCGGCCACCAACTCCAGCAACGCCGGCAGGGCATGCTGCACCAGGGGCAAGCCCGAGGGTGCTTGCCGATAGTCCAACTGTTTTTGCGCCCAGGTATGCGGCGCATGGTCGGTGCCAATCACATCCAGACGATCACTCAATAACGCCAGGCGCAGCGCGTCGCGGTCGGCGCGGGTCTTGATCGCCGGGTTGCATTTGATCTGGTGGCCGAGGCGGTGGTAATCGCGGTCATCGAACAGCAGGTGGTGCAGGCAGACTTCGGCGGTGATGTGCTTGTCGGCCAGGGGCTTGTCTTCGAACAGCGCGAGTTCGCGAGCGGTGGTCAGGTGCAACACATGCAGGCGCGTGCCATGGCGTTTGGCCAATTCCACGGCAAACGATGACGAGCGATAACAGGCCTCGGCATCACGGATCAGCGGGTGGGCGACGGCGGGAATATGCTCGCCGAAGCGTTCGCGCAGGCGCTGCTCGTTGGCCAATATGCTGGGCGTGTGTTCGCAGTGAGCGAGCAGGATGGTCGGCGCCTCGGCAAATAGGCGCTCCAGAACGCGTGGGTCGTCCACCAGCATATTGCCGGTGGAGGCGCCCATGAACACTTTGACTCCAGCTACTTCACGAGGAGCGAGGGCCGCGACGGTGTCGAGGTTGTCGTTGCTCACGCCAAAATGGAAGCCGTAGTTGGCCACTGAATGCAGTGCGGCACGGCGCTTTTTATCGGCAAGGGCTTCCAGGTTCAGCGTGGCCGGGTGGGTGTTGGGCATGTCCATGAAGCTGGTGATACCACCGGCCACCGCCGCGCGGGATTCGCTGTAGAAACTGCCTTTTTCCGGTGCACCGGGTTCGCGAAAGTGCACCTGGTCGTCGATCATCCCTGGCAGTAGCCACTGGCCGTTGGCATCGATTTCCACCGGTTCGTTATCGCCTTGAATGCTGGCGGCAATCTTCTCGATACGACCATTGGCGATCAGTACGTCGGCGTCGAATACCTGGCCCTCGTTGACCAGGCGGGCGTTGCGGATCAGCAGGCGGCTCATGGTTCAGAACTCGTTTTGCAGGGCTTTGTAGCCGCGCACCAGGTCGACGTTGGTGCGTGCCACGTCTTCGGAAAACTCCGAGGCGCTGACACTCACCGGCGGGAAGTGCGACAAGTCGGTGTTGGGGCCGATACGCGTGGTGGAGGGCACGTAGAAAGCGGCGGGCAGGTCGCGGCCGTCGACCACCGAGTTGTGGCGCACCACGCACCCATCGCCCACGACGCAATTGAACAGCACACTGTTGAAGCCAATAAACACGCGGTCGCCCACTGTGCAGGGGCCGTGGACGATGGAGCGGTGAGCGATGGAGGTGAATTCTCCGATGGTCACTGCTGCGCCGGATTTGGAGTGGATGACCACGCCGTCCTGGATGTTGGAGTTGGCGCCGATGGTGATCGGGTCCATGGCGCCGCTGGCATCCACTTCGTCGGCGCGGATCACGGCGTAAGGGCCGACGAACACGTTCTCACCGATGATGACTTTGCCGCAGATGATCGCGGTCTTGTCGACGTAGGCCGATTCGGCAATCACCGGCAGGTCGCCGGAAGGATTTTTGCGGATCATGGCTGGCTCAGTGCGGCGCACAGGGTGTTGAGGTTGTATTCGAACAGCCCGATAAAGGTGCTGGCCGGGCCTTCTGCGGCGAGGGCGTCGGAGTACAGCGTGCCGCCGATCTGTGCGCCGCTTTCGTCAGCGATCTGCTTGAGCAGGCGCGAGTCTTTGATGTTTTCCATGAACACGGCTTTGACCTTGTCCTTGCGAATCTGAGTGATCAGCGCGGCAACTTCAGCGGCCGAAGGGTCACGTTCGGTGGACAAGCCCTGGGGTGCGAGGAACTGGATGCCATAGGCTTGGCCCAGGTAACCGAAAGCGTCGTGGGAAGTGACGATGCGGCGGTTACCCGGTGGCAGGGCGCCGAACTTGGCCTTGGCCTCGTCCAGCAGGCTATGGATTTGCTTGAGGTAGGCCTGGCTGTTGCTCAGGTAGGCGGTCTTATTGGCAGGGTCGGCGGCTACCAGCGCTTTGGTGATATTGCTCACATAAATTTCGGCGTTGGCCAGGTTGTGCCAGGCGTGCGGGTCGGGAATGGTTTCGCCATCCTCGTCCATGGTGTGGGAAATCACGCCTTTGCTGGCGGTGACCACCGTTGCCTTGGTTTCGGTGCTGGTGACCAGGCGGTCCAGCCACGGCTCGAAACCGAGGCCGTTCTTGATGATGACCTTGGCCTTGAGCAGTGCCTTGGCGTCGTCCGGCGTGGGTTCATAGGTATGGGCGTCGGCGTCCGGGCCGACCATGTTGCTGATCTGGATATGCTCGCCACCGATCTGGTGGGTGATGTCATCGAGAATACTGAAGCTGGTGACCACTTGGAGTTTGTCGGCGGCGTGGGCCATCGAAAGCGGCAGCAGCAGACTGAACAGCACGAATAGAGCGCGCATCGGGAAACACCTCATTGGGATGTGAGCAAAGGCGGGCGGCGCAACAAGCCGTGCACCGGACCGAACACCACGGACAACAAATACCCAGCGCCTGCCACCAGCACGATCGCCGGGCCGCTGGGCAGTGAGTAGTAGAACGACAGCAGCAGGCCCAACCACACCGACAGGCATCCCAGCAGCGCCGATACCGCGATCAGCACTGGAAGGCGTCGGCTCCAGAAGCGTGAGGCGATGGCCGGCAACATCATCAAGCCGACCACCATCAACGCGCCGATGGCCTGGAAACCGATCACCAGGTTCAGCACCACCAGGGTCAGGAACACGCCATGGGCGAGGGGGCCGAGGCGGCTGACGGTTTGCAGGAACAGCGGGTCGAGGGTGTCCAGCAGCAGCGGTTTGTAGATCAGCGCCATGACGATCAGGCTGAAACCCGAGACCCAGAGCATGCCGGTCAGTGTGGTTTGATCCACGGCCAGGGCGGAGCCGAACAGCAGGTGCAGCAGGTCCAGGCGCTTGCCGGCAAGGCCCAGGATCAGCACCCCGGCGGCCAAAGAGATGGGGTAGATGGCGGCGAGGCTGGCGTCTTCGCGCAGCCCGGTGCGGCGGGTGATCCACGCGGCCAGGCCGGCCATGCTCAGGCCTGCACCCAGGCCGCCGAGGGTCAGCGCGGGCAGGCTCAGGCCGGCGAACCAGAAACCCAGGGCTGCGCCGGGCAGGATGCCGTGGGCCACCGCATCACCGATCAGGCTCATGCGCCGCAGGATCAAAAACACACCTAGCGGCGCGGTGCTGCAAGCCAGTACCAAACCGCCGATGAGTGCGCGGCGCATAAAGACAAACTCATGAAACGGCATCCATAAGTGGGCAGTGAAGTGCATTCAGGCCACCTGCATCTGCGGTTGCGGGCGGATCAGCTCTTTGCTGGGGCCGAATAGGCAGCCGGTGTTTTTGATCTGCAGTACGTGCTGGGTGTGGTGACGCACGGCGGCCAGGTCATGGCAGACGATCACCAGGGTGCGGCCTTCGTTGTGCCAGGCATGGATGTGTTTCCAGCACAGCGCCTGACCGTCCTCATCGAGGGCTGCGTGAGGTTCGTCGAGCAGCAGGACGGATGCGTCGGCCAGGCTCATGCGTGCCAGCAGGGCGCGCTGCAATTCGCCGCCGGACAATGCCATCAACGGTCGATGTTCCAAGCCAGTCAGGCACCAGTCTTCGAGTACCGCGTGCAGGCGTTGGCTGCGTTGTTGCGCGGTGTGTTGGGTGCCCCAGAAACCGGCAGCGACCAGCTCTTGCAGGCTGATAGGGAACTGGCGGTCCAAGTGTTGCTGCTGGGGTAGGAAGGCCAAGCCGCCACGGCGTGGAACATCCACAATGACCTTTCCCGCCAGCGGTTTTTGCAGGCCGGCGATGACTTTGAGCAGGCTGCTCTTGCCTGTGCCATTGGCGCCGATGATGCCGGTGAGGCTGCCTTTTTCCAGGGTCAAATCCAGTGCCGGGGTGAGCGGTTGCCCTGGGGCACCCCAGCGCAAAGAGTTACAGGTGATCATGCAAAGTCTCTCGTCCAGTGGCTTTCAGCCACGGCATCGTGCGCGTGCAGGCTTTCGGCGTGGATCACTTTGAGGTGGAAGGCTTTGATGGCATCCGAGCGTTTCAAGGCGAGGTTCAGGCGGCGAGCGGCGTCTTCGCAGAACATCAGGTTCTGCCCGTTGGCCAGGGCGAAGGCTTGTTCGTCTGCGCGTTTCACCGCGGTTTGTACGGCGGTACCGAGCGCGGCTTCGGCAGCGTTGATCAAGTCGATTATCGGCAGGTCAGTACCTTGCAACTGAACTTGCAACTGCGCGCTGCTGCGTTGGCTATGGGGTGTGGCAACGATACCGTTTGCACTGCCGAGCCAGGCCAGCAGCGCTTCGTGCTGCAACGGAGTGTTGGCGAAATCATCCACAAATTGCTGCTGAATCAACTGCCTGGCGAGGGCGGCGGAGCAAGGGCAGGTTGAGGAATAAGTAACGTCAATTTTTAGTTCCACGTGGAACATCTGGTTTTCCAGACGCGCTTCGATGCTCACCGGGTAGCTCTTCCAGCCGGCTAGCGGACTGACCAGGGCGGGTCGTTTAAGCAGCAACTGGGTGTTGATGCGCAAGTAAGCGTTCTTAGATAAACCTTCATGTGTGTCGAGAAAACGCTGCAGTACATTACGCAGCAGTGCAGGTGTCAGCGGGTGTTGATCGAGCATTTCCAGAGCCAGGTACAGGCGTGACATATGAATGCCACGGGCCGTGCCGTCGTCCAGGCTTACGCCCGCATCAGCGGTGGCGGCCAGGCGTTGACCGTCAATCTGGATCGGCAAGGCGATGCCGCACATCCCCACCCAGTCGAGTGGCAAGGCTTGGCGTGAAGCCTGCGCGGCGATATCCGGCAGAGTCAGCGCGTTCATAAGCAGGTCCATCGTTGGAAATAATTCGACATGTTATAGTATAACAATACGAGCTACGATGAATTTTCTGCTCCAGCCTTTGTTCAGTCATATCGAGTAGGGATACTCCTTTATCTGCGGTATATGCCATGCACCGACGTCAGCTCCTCAACCTGCTGCTGGTCAGCCCCTTGTTCGCCTTGCCTTTGGGGGCTTACGCCACGCAGATTCGCAATGCACGCCTGTGGCGCTCGGAGGACAAGCTGCGCCTGGTGTTCGACCTCAGCGGCCCGGTGCAATACAAGACCTTTTCCCTGACCTCACCGGACCGCTTGATCATCGACTTGAGTGGCGCCGGGCTCAGCGGCGACTTTTCCCAATTGGCGTTGGAGAATAGTGGGATTACCTCGATCCGTTCCGGGCATTTCGGCAAGAGCGATACGCGCATCGTGCTGGACCTGATCGAGCCCATGCAGCTCAACAGCTTCGTGCTGCCGCCCCAGGATGGCCAAGGCCATCGCCTGGTGTTGGACCTGACCAACGCGACCCGTGTGCCCCGTCAAATCGCCGCTGAGACGGCACCCTTGGTAACTCCGGTAGATAAGGCGCATCCCAAGCGCGACATCATCGTGGTGGTCGACCCCGGCCATGGCGGCAAAGACCCAGGTGCCATTGGCTCCAAGGGCCAGCGCGAAAAAGATGTGGTGCTGTCGATTGCCCAGTTGTTGGCTAAACGCTTGAAGCGCGAAAAGGGTTTTGACGTAAAACTGGTGCGCAACGACGACTTCTTCGTGCCGCTGCGCAAGCGCGTGGACATCGCCCGTCAGCACAAGGCCGATATGTTTATCTCAGTGCATGCCGACGCCGCGCCACGGCTGACCGCGTCGGGCGCTTCGGTGTATGCGTTGTCTGAAGGGGGCGCCACCTCCGCCACGGCCCGCTTCATGGCCCAACGCGAAAATGGCGCCGACTTGCTGGGCGCCACCACCTTGCTCAATCTGAAGGACAAGGACCCGATGCTGGCCGGGGTCATTCTCGACATGTCGATGAATGCGACCATCGCCTCCAGCCTGCAACTGGGCAGCTCGGTATTGGGCAGCCTGCAAAACATCACCAGCCTGCATCAGAAACGTGTGGAGCAGGCGGGGTTCGCCGTGCTCAAGTCACCGGACGTGCCTTCAATCCTGGTGGAGACGGGTTTCATTTCCAACCCTCGGGATGCCCAGCGGCTGGTGACGGCGCGCCATCAACAGGCGGTGGCGGATGGCCTTTTCGAAGGACTCAAGCGTTACTTCCAGAAGAACCCACCCATGAACAGCTACATGGCCTGGGTGCAGGCGCAGAAAAACAGCCAGGTCTAACAGCCGGTCATTCGGCTGCAAGTGAACTTGGCGCTGGCGCCCCCTGAGCTGGAAAACCGGTTGATGGTGGTCCAGCCCACGCGCCGCGTGTAGCCGACCCACGCCTCGCCATCCGATGCCAACCCGGTAAAAAACGTCAGTTGCCCATAACGGCTGTTGGTCTGCGCCCAATAGCGTTTGCCGATCACTTCGAAACCGCGCAGATACGTAGTGCTGCCGACGGTTGCCACGCTATAGGCATTGCCCAACGGGTCCACACACGCCAGCAGGTTGGCGCTGCGTGTGCAGTTGGCCAACAGGCTGGGTGCCTGGGCGCAGGCAGGCCCTGCGACTGCCAATAGCAGCGCGCACAGCAGGTATTTCATCGAGGTTCTCAACATAGGCAGGTGACCCAGCATTGCGCCCTTCGTCGCGGCGAGCAAGAGGGATTGGCTTATTTGTATTGTTATACTATAACATAAATGCACAGCCCGACCCGCGAACCGCTTCCATGACCGAACACGACCTTTTGGCCCAACCAGCGGCCGACTACATGAATGAGGCCCAGCAGCGCTTCTTCCGCGAACTGCTGCTGGCTCAGCGCGATGACCTGCAAGCCCGTATCGACGCAGAGTTCCAGGCGCTGCGCGAGCAGGAAACCAACAGCGATCTGGCGGATATCGGCAGTGCCGAAGAGCAACGCCAATGGCAACTGCGCCTGCTGGAGCGTGAAAAGAAGCTATTGGACAAGATCGACGACGCCTTGGAGTTGCTGGCTCGTGGCGAATACGGCTGGTGCCGTGAAACCGGCGAACCCATCGGCCTGCAACGCCTGCTGCTGCGTCCCACCGCCACCTTATGTATCGAAGCCAAAGAACGTGAAGAGCTGCGCGAACGCCATAGACGGGCAGTTTGACCGGCCAACCTTGATGAGGAATACCTGATGCCCAATCGTCTCCCTGTGACCGTGTTGTCCGGCTTTCTCGGTGCCGGTAAAAGCACTCTGCTCAACTATGTCCTGCGCAACCGCGACAACCTGCGGGTGGCGGTGATCGTCAACGACATGAGCGAAATCAACATCGACGGCAGCGAGGTGCAGCGTGATGTCACGCTCAATCGTTCGGAAGAAAAGCTGGTGGAGATGAGCAATGGCTGCATCTGCTGCACCTTGCGTGAAGACTTACTTGAAGAGGTGGGAAAACTCGCCAAAGAAGGTCGTTTCGATTACCTGCTGATCGAATCCACCGGTATTTCCGAACCTTTGCCCGTGGCCGAAACCTTCACTTTTCGCGATGAAAACGAGCAAAGCCTGGCCGACATTGCACGCCTGGACACGATGGTTACTGTGGTCGACGGTATGAATTTCCTGCTCGACTACCAGGCCGCCGAAAGCCTGGCTTCACGGGGCGAAACCCTCGGTGAGGAGGATGAACGTTCCATCACCGACCTGTTGATCGAACAGATCGAATTCGCCGACGTCATCCTGATCAGCAAGATCGACCTGATCAGCAGCCGTGAGCGCGAAGAACTGATGGCCATCCTCGAGCGCCTCAACGCCCAGGCGGAAATCATCCCGATGGTTATGGGCGAAGTGCCGCTGAACAAAATCCTCAACACTGGCCGTTTCGACTTCGAACGCGCCGCCCAGGCCCCGGGCTGGTTGCAGGAATTGCGCGGTGAGCATGTGCCGGAAACCGAAGAATACGGCATAGCGTCCACTGCTTACCGTGCGCGCCGGCCATTCCATCCACAGCGGTTTTTCGACTTTATCGACCGCCCCTGGGTCAACGGCAAGCTGTTGCGCTCCAAGGGTTTCTTCTGGTTGGCCAGCAAACATCAGGATGCGGGCAGTTGGTCCCAGGCGGGCGGGTTGATGCGCCATGGGTTTGCCGGGCGTTGGTGGCGCTTTGTGCCGAAAAGCCAGTGGCCTCAGGACGAAGAAAGCGTGGCGGCGATCATGGCTAACTGGCAGTTGAGCACGGGTGACTGCCGTCAGGAACTGGTGTTTATCGGGCAAAACATCGACTTTGCCCAGATGCGTACCGAGTTGGACGCCTGCTTGCTCACTGATGAAGAAATGGCCCTGGGTGTCGAAGGTTGGCGCCAGCTACCCGACCCGTTTGGCCCTTGGTACGAGCAGATCGCCTGATGCTGGCCCCGGTCATTCCCCTACGCCCTGTCATCCGCCAAAGCTGTGGAGAAACGCCGCTGGCGCTGTCCGACATCCTCAATGATGGCGTCAACCTGGCGATCTGGCAGCGCCAATTGCCCCTGCATATCGCCGAGTTTGGCGCTTTGCTGGTGGCGCTCAATGAACCGTTGGCCGAGTCCTTGGTGGTCGAGTTGGCTAGCGAAGACGCCGTGCCGAACTTGCAAGGTTTTGCGTCCAGCTGTCGCGATCTTGAAGGCTACGATGGGTTTATCGCCGATGTGTCGTGGCTGGTCAGTGCATTCGCCTGCCTGTTGGGCGCCAAGCGCATCGGCGTGCGTTTACGGCTATTGGACAAGGCCATGTGTCCGCGTTTTCACGTTGATCACGTGCCGGTTCGGCTGATCACCACCTACGCCGGTATCGGAAGCCAATGGTTGCGCGAAGGCGTTATGGACCGGCGCAGATTGAGCCAGGCGGATGCCGAGCCCACTGAGCGCATCGAGCAGATCCATTGCGGTGAAGTGGCGCTGCTTAAAGGCACCAAATGGCACGGCAATGAAGGACATGGGCTGATCCACCGCTCGCCAGCGCTCAAGGCCGATGAGCGACGGTTGATCCTGACGCTGGATTGGCTGGCATAACCGCGTAGGATCAAACGCTCTACACGGCCTGAACGATGCCTCTCATGTTGCAGAACATTCCTACCCATGTGATTGCAGGGCCCTTGGGCGCCGGCAAGACCAGCCTGATCAAGCACCTGCTTGCCCAGCGCCCGGCCAACGAGCGCTGGGCGGTGCTGATCAACGAGTTCGGCCAGATCGGCCTGGACGCAGCCCTACTCACACAAGACGATGACGGCATCGCCTTGGGCGAGGTGGCTGGCGGCTGTTTGTGCTGTGTGAACGGTGCACCGTTCCAGGTAGGGCTGGGCCGCTTGTTGCGTAAGGCTAAGCCGGACCGGTTGTTTATCGAGCCCTCAGGCTTGGGCCATCCGGCGCAATTGCTCAAGCAACTGCGGCACGCACCATGGCAAGACGTGCTGGCCGTGCAGCCTTGCGTGCTGGTACTCGATGCCCAGGCGTTGGCGGCGGGCAGGCCGTTGCCGCAGGCACAACAGGAGGCGTTGGCCAGTGCCGGTCTGCTGGTGTTGAACAAGGACGAGACGCTGACTGCGGTGCAACGTCAGGCGATTGAAGCGCAATTACCCGATTGCCCGCTCCATTGGACACGCCAGGCGCGATTGCCACTCGACCAGTTGCCTGGTTTGAAAGCGCAGGCCCAAGTAGCGGTGGATAATCTCGGCGTGCCTGAAGCGGTGGGGCAAATGCCGGCGATCTGGAGTGACCCTGGGTTGCCGATCTGTCTGAGTCAGGGCCAGGAGGGCGGCTGGAGCATTGGCTGGCGCTGGCACCCAAGCCAGCGATTCGATGTCAGCCGTCTGCATCAGTGGCTATCGAGTATCGACTGGCGCCGTGCCAAATTGGTCATCCACAGCGTTGACGGTTGGGTGTCCGCCAACGCTGTGGATAACAGCCCACTGCACTGGCAACCCAGCGCTTGGCGGCGCGATTCACGTGTTGAGTTGATCTTCAGCGCACCACAGGACGTGGCCGCATTGCAAAGCGCCCTGGCAGCCTGCCGTTACTGATGTTTCTTGCTGGCGTGGTCCTGGCGCCACTGGCTCAATTCGATGATCTCGGCGCTGGGCAGCGGCTCCTTGGTTTCGAACGGGTAGGGCGCCAGTTCGATCTGCGCGCTGTGGGCGCCGAATTGGGTGATGACCCCGGCATGCCGGGTTTCGCCGGTCACCGTGAACTCGAAATTATAGATACGCGCCAGGCGTCGGCGGCCATTGGCATCCTTGACGAAACCGATGCGTTTGAGCGCCACGGCACCGTCAAGCAGCTCGATATCGAGCTTGGCGCAATGCTGCTTGACCCGCGCCAGCGCCCGTTCGCGCAGGCCGTGGTTGTGCCAAACCCAGGCGGCGCCGGTGGCCAGCAGCATCAAGACGAAGATGTTTCCCAGGGTCAGCATTCCATGAACTCCAACAAAGTGAGCGCAGCTTAACTGTGTCGCCGGTCTGTCGTACAGGCTGCGTTTAGTCGCATACTGCTCGGCCAGAAATTCAACGGTTTTACGGAAATCTCCCGCATGAAACGTACACCTCACCTGCTTGCGATCCAGTCTCATGTGGTCTTCGGCCACGCCGGAAACAGCGCCGCCGTGTTCCCTATGCAGCGGGTCGGGGTGAACGTCTGGCCGCTCAACACGGTGCAGTTCTCCAACCACACACAGTATGGACAGTGGGCGGGCGAAGTGTTGGCGCCGCAGCAAATTCCTGCGCTGGTAGAGGGTATTGCCGCGATTGGCGAGCTGGGCAACTGTGATGCGGTGCTGTCCGGTTACCTGGGCAGTGCCGACCAGGGCCGCGCCATCCTCAGCGGTGTGGCGCGCATCAAGGCGATCAACCCCAAGGCGCTGTACCTGTGCGACCCGGTGATGGGCCACCCGGAAAAGGGTTGCATCGTGCCGCAGGAGGTCAGCGATTTCCTCTTGGATGAAGCCGCCGCCATGGCAGACTTCCTGTGCCCCAACCAACTGGAGCTGGATAGTTTTGCCGGGCGCAAGCCGCAATCGCTGTTCGATTGCCTGGCGATGGCCAAAGCATTGCTGGCGCGCGGACCCAAAGCGGTGTTGGTCAAGCACCTGGATTACCCAGGCAAACTGCCAGAAGGGTTTGAAATGCTGTTGGTGACGGCCGACGGCAGTTGGCATTTACGCCGGCCCCTGCTGGCGTTTCCGCGTCAGCCAGTGGGCGTGGGCGACCTGACGTCGGGCCTGTTTCTGGCGCGGGTGCTGTTGGGTGATAGCCTGGTGGCTGCCTTTGAATTCACCGCCGCGGCCGTGCATGAAGTGCTGCTGGAAACCCAGGCTTGCGCCAGTTATGAACTGGAACTGGTGCGGGCCCAGGACCGTATTGCCCACCCTCGTGTGCGCTTCGAAGCCACACCGATCAGCCTGTAATGACACAGAACCCAATGTGGGAGCGGGCTTGCCCGCGATGGCGGAGTCTCGGTCAAAGCGATGTCGACTGAACCACTGCTATCGCGGGCAAGCCCGCTCCCACACGTTTTTGAGTTGAGTCGCCGCTTGGAGTTTACGGCGCGTCGGCTTTGATCTCCCGGTAGCGCTTTTCCAGTTCCTGACGAATCTGCCGACGCTGCTGAGCCTGCACAAAGCGGCGCTTGTCTTCGCTGTTCTGCGGCTGCAACGGCGGTACGGCGGCAGGTTTGCGCTGGTCGTCCACGGCCACCATGGTGAAGAAGCAGCTGTTGGTATGGCGCACCGAGCGTTCACGGATATTCTCGGTCACCACCTTGATGCCCACTTCCATCGACGTATTGCCGGTGTAGTTGACTGACGCCAGGAAGGTCACCAGCTCACCGACATGAATCGGCTCGCGAAAGATCACCTGATCTACTGACAGCGTGACCACATAACGACCGGCATAACGGCTGGCGCAGGCATAGGCCACTTCGTCGAGGTACTTGAGCAGCGTGCCGCCATGCACATTGCCAGAGAAGTTGGCCATGTCAGGGGTCATCAGTACCGTCATCGACAGCTGGGCGTTTCCGGGTTCCATAGCACACTCACGGGTTGTAGGCATTGGTTGGGGGAGGCACCTCTGCGGGTACTCAAAGTCTTTGCAGCGCCATCCCTAACGGGACGCCGTCAGGCGGCTCGCCGTCACGCGCGCAGCGATCTGTTTCCATATATTGCACCGGCTTTCCAGCAGAAGTCGCGGTGTTACCCTTCAAAAGCCCTTCTCAGGGCTTTTCTTACGATCAAGGCAGACTTTTCCGACCCTTCAAAGGCGAGGCCGGAAGTGGGAAAAGCGCCGGCACCCTCAAGGAGCCCCTCGCCATGCACGCCATCAGCTTTATCCAGGACTTGGCCGTGATCATGCTGGTGGCAGGGGTGGTCACCATCCTGTTTCACCGCTTCAAGCAGCCGGTGGTGTTGGGCTACATCGTCGCCGGCTTCATTATCGGCCCCCACACCCCGCCGTTTGGCCTGATCCACGATGAAGACACGATCAAGACCCTGGCGGAGCTGGGGGTCATCTTCCTGATGTTTTGCCTGGGCCTGGAATTCAGCCTGCGCAAGCTATTCAAAGTCGGGGCCACGGCGTTTATCGCGGCGTTCCTGGAAATCGTGCTGATGATCTGGATCGGCTACGAGATCGGCCGCTGGTTCGACTGGAGCACCATGGACTCGCTGTTCCTCGGCGCGATCCTGGCAATCTCCTCGACCACCATTATCGTCAAGGCTCTCAACGACCTGAAGATGAAAGACCAGCGGTTCGCCCAGCTGATTTTCGGTGTGCTGATTGTCGAGGACATCCTGGGTATCGGCATCATTGCCTTGCTGTCGAGCATCGCCGTGAGTGGCACGGTCAGCTCCGGCGAGGTGTTCTCCACTGTCGGCAAGCTCTCGCTGTTCATGATCGTTGCGCTGGTGATTGGTATTTTGCTGGTGCCGCGCCTGCTGGCTTATGTGGCCAAGTTTGAAAGCAACGAGATGCTGCTGATCACGGTATTGGGGCTGTGCTTTGGTTTCTGCCTGCTGGTGGTGAAGTTGGAATACAGCATGGTGCTCGGGGCCTTTTTGATCGGCGCGATCATGGCTGAATCCCGGCAGTTGATTAAGATCGAACGCCTGATCGAACCCGTTCGCGACATGTTCAGCGCGATTTTCTTCGTGGCGATTGGCTTGATGATCGACCCGCAGATCCTGCTGCAATACGCCTGGCCCATTGCGGTGATCACCGTGGCCGTGGTGCTGGGCAAGATGCTGTCTTGCGGGCTGGGTGCGTTTATCGCCGGCAATGATGGTCGCACCTCGCTGCGGGTGGGTATGGGGCTGTCACAAATTGGCGAGTTTTCTTTCATCATCGCGGCGCTGGGGATGACCCTGCAGGTCACCAGCGACTTTCTGTACCCAGTGGCGGTGGCCGTTTCGGCGATCACCACGCTGCTCACGCCCTACCTGATTCGTGGCGCGGACCCGCTGTCATTGAAGATCGCGGCGGTAATGCCCAAGCGTATGAGCCGAGTGTTCGGCATGTATGGCGAATGGTTGCGCAGCATTCAGCCTCAGGGCGAGGGGGCGATGTTGGCCGCGATGATCCGCAAGATCATCCTGCAGGTCGGGGTAAACCTGGCGTTGGTGATCGCGATCTTCTTTGCCGGCAGCTTTTTCGCGGAGCGCATCGGTGGGTATCTGGAGGGCTGGGTCAGCGATCAGAGTTGGCAGAAGGCGTTGATCTGGGGCGGGGCGCTGCTGGTGTCGTTGCCGTTTCTGATTGCGGCGTATCGCAAGCTCAAGGCGCTGTCGATGCTGCTGGCGGAGATGAGCGTGAAGCCAGAGATGGCCGGGCGTCATACCCAGCGTGTGCGAAGGGTGATTGCGGAGCTGATCCCCCTCTTGTCGCTGCTGGTGATCTTCCTGCTATTGGCAGCCTTGTCGGCCAGTATTCTGCCGACCAACAAGTTGCTGGTGTTGATTGCCGTGGTCACGGCGGCGGTGGCTGCAGTGCTCTGGCGCTGGTTTATCCGTGTGCATACGCGGATGCAGGTTGCGTTGCTGGAGACGCTGGATAACCACAAGGATACGGAACACTGACTGGCGTTGGCGGGGGCTGCTTTGCAGCCCAGCGGGAGCAAGCTCCCTCGCCACAAAAGCCGGTTGCCAGAGGTCAGGGGACTCAGCTTTCCAGCCAGACGTCCCGTGCCCAGTGCCACACCGATTCCCAGGTTTCTTCAGTAACCAGTTCCTCCTCACCGGACCACAGCACGACGGTGCCGTCTTCTTCGACGCAATAGTAGTCGTCGCCGTCCTGGCAGATAGGGATCAGGCTGCGGTCAACACCGGCATCCCAGGCGTTGGCCGCAACGTCTGGCAGGTAAGTGTGGGACTGTGGGTCGGTGACGGTCACCGGCTCCAGGCTGCCGTAGACCACGTCACTGACGGTCAGCAGGAATTCACGGAAGACAAAGGGGATGTCGATGAACAGTTGTTCCTCGATTTCCACCAGCAGGTCTTCGTCAGGCAGCTCCAAAGGAACCGGGACCGGTTCGTTGGCTTCACGCAGTTGTTCGATGATTTCTTCCACGGCCGGGATCCTCTTGCTAGATGGCGCGGTTTATAGGGGCGTTTTATACAGTAGCTCGCTATAAGTGCAACCGTGAAATAGAAAACCCCGGACATGTCCGGGGTTTTTGTTACCGCTTGCTCAAACGCGCAGGTATTAGCCGTTCTGGCGGATACCGGCGACCAGCCATGGCTGGTCGTCGCCCTGGGCGCGTTCCATATTCCAGCTTTCGCTGAACACTTCGCCCTGGTCGAAGCGCGAGGACTTCGACACGCCGCTGAAGGTCAGGGTGGCGATAGTCTTGTCGGCACGATCATCCACGCCATCGAGCTGTACGCGCAGGTCGTCGATGTAGGTCGACTGGAAGGCGTCACCGATCTCGGCACGTTCGCGCTTGAGGAACTCCAGCAACTGCGGGGTCACGAACTCGGAGATCTTGTCCATTTCGTTGGCGTCCCAGTGCTGTTGCAGGGACTGGAAGTGGCTGCGGGCCGCTTCGACGAAACGCTCTTCGTTGAACCAAGCCGGTGCGTTGATCACCGGACGGGCGGCAGGGGCTGCCGAACCACCGAAGATCGAACCCATGGCAGGCTTCTGTTCGAACGCTTCACGCTGCATCGGCGCGCCGGCTGGAGCCAGGTGCTCCTGCTGCTTGCGGCGACGGGCGGCGATAAAGCGGAAGACCAAAAAGGCGATGACGCCCATGATCAGGATGTCGAAGATCTGCATGCCCTGGAAGCCGTCGCCCATGAACATGGACGCAAGCAGGCCACCGGCGGCGATGCCGGCCAGTGGGCCCAGCCAACGCGAAGCACCGCCGGCCTTGGCAGCAGCGCCAGCGGCACCGGCTGCGCCTGCAGTAGCCGCAGCACCGCCGGCACCGGCGGATGGAGCCATTTGGCTGGTCTGGTGAGTCGGTGCCGCGCCCGAGCTTTTGCCGCCACCGAAGCGTTTGGCGTTGGCGTCGAGGCTCATCGTCAGGCCGATGCACAACGCCATGGCGATGCTAAGAAAACGTTTCATATAGGGAATTCCCATTTGTGGATTGCACGCGCGCCATGTTGCACAGGTGTCGTGGCAGTGGCTAGCGGCATAATGTTTCGGGCTTTTGCGTAAGACCAAATCCGAAGGGTCTGTAGGACCAATTACAGATATTGGCCCGCACGCCTCTAAAACAAGGCTGGGCCAATAATCTTCATGTTACGCAGTGTTTCATGATGGTGGGCTTATTGTGGCCAGAGATTGCTCCCGCTGGGCTGCGCAGCAGCCCCAAAAAACGGGCGCGCTGCGCACGCCAGCGGAAGCAATCTATGGCCACAGGTGATCAGCTCAGACCGCTTCGAGCTTGGCGTAACCCATCATCAGCCACTTGCTGCCCTCGGCGAAGTTCACCTGCACCCGCGCCTGGGCGCCTGCGCCTTCGAAGTTGAGGATCACGCCTTCGCCGAAGATCGCATGCTTGACCTGCTGGCCCAGGCTGAACGGGGTTTCCGGTATTTCGGAACCGGCAAACATGCTGCTGGAGTTCTGTTGCTGGCCACCGCCGAACGGGCGGCTGACGCTGTTGGACAAGCGTACTTCCTGGATCAGCCCCTTCGGCACCTCACGTACGAAGCGCGACACCTTGTTGTAGGTTTCGCTGCCATACAGGCGTCGGGTCTCGGCGTAGGTCATCACCAGGTTCTGCATCGCCCGGGTAATGCCCACGTAGGCCAGGCGGCGTTCTTCTTCAAGGCGGCCGGGTTCTTCCAGGCTCATCTTGTGAGGGAACAGGCCTTCTTCCATGCCCACCAGGAACACATAAGGGAATTCCAGGCCTTTGGCGCTGTGCAAGGTCATCAGTTGGATACTGTCTTCATGCTCGTCGGCCTGGGTATCGCCGGCTTCCAGCGAGGCGTGGCCCAGGAAGGCGGCGAGCGGCGTCAGCTCTTCGTCGTCCTCGGTGTTTTCGAACGCGCGGGCGGCGCTGACCAGTTCCTCAAGGTTTTCTACCCGGGCCTGGCCTTTCTCGCCTTTTTCCGCTTCGTGATAGGCGATCAGCCCGGACTGCTCGATCACGGTCTGAGTCATCAGGTGCAGCGGCATCTCTGCGCACTTGGCGGCCAGGTTCTCGATCAGCTCGACAAACACCCCCAACGCCCCCGCAGCACGGCCAGTCAGGCCTTTGTTGGCGATCAGCAAGCGCATGGCTTCCCACATCGACACATCGGCATGGCGCGCATGGTCGCGGATCGCTTCGACGGTTTTCTCGCCAATGCCACGCGCCGGGATGTTGATCACCCGCTCCAGCGCTGCATCGTTACCCCGGCCTTCCAGCAAGCGCAGGTATGCCATGGCGTTCTTGATTTCTGCACGTTCGAAGAAGCGCTGGCCGCCGTAGATGCGGTACGGGATGCGCTCGCGCAGCAAGGCCTCTTCCAGCACCCGCGATTGGGCGTTGGAACGGTACAGAATCGCGATATCGCTGCGGGCCAGGCCGGTTTTCAGTGCGCTTTCAATGGTTTCGACCACGTAGCGCGCTTCATCGTGCTCATTGAACGCCGCGTACAGGTTGATCGCTTCGCCTTCGCCGCCGTCGGTCCACAGCTCTTTGCCCAGGCGCCCGGTGTTGTTGGCGATCAAGGCGTTGGCCGCCTTGAGGATCCCGGCGGTGGAGCGGTAATTCTGCTCCAGGCGGATGGTCACCGCGTCCGGGAAGTCTTCGGAATACTGGTAGATGTTCTCGATTTTCGCGCCACGCCAGCCGTAGATCGACTGGTCGTCATCGCCCACCACCATCAGGCTGTCACCGCCCTTGGCCAGTAGACGCAACCAGGCGTACTGCACGGCGTTGGTGTCCTGAAACTCGTCCACCAGGATATGGCGGAAGCGTTTCTGGTAATGGGCCAGCAAACCGGGGTTGTCGCGCCACAGGTCGAGGGCACGCAGCAGCAGTTCGGAGAAGTCGATGACGCCAGCGCGCACGCAGGCCGCTTCATAGGCCTCATAAATGCTGCGCATTGTGGCCAGGAACAGGTCGCCGCTGGCTTGGATATGTTGCGGGCGCAGGCCCTCGTCTTTCTGGCCGTTGATAAACCACTGTGCCTGGCGCGCCGGCCAGCGTTGTTCGTCCAGGCCCAGTTCGCGGATCACGCGCTTGACCAGGCGTTGCTGGTCGTCGCTGTCGAGAATCTGGAAGGTCTGGCTCAGGCCGGCTTCCTGCCAATGCGCCCGCAACAGGCGGTGCGCCAGGCCGTGGAAGGTGCCCACCCACATGCCCGCCGGGCTGATGCCCATCAACTGCTCGATGCGATGACGCATCTCGGCAGCGGCCTTGTTGGTGAAGGTCACCGACAGGATGGAATGCGGGGACGCGTTTTCGACCTGGATCAACCAGGCGATACGGTGCACCAGCACTCGGGTTTTACCGGAGCCAGCACCGGCCAGGACCAACTGACGGCCAACGGGGGCCGCTACGGCCTGGCGTTGGGCATCGTTGAGAGAGTTCAGCAAAAGAGAGAGATCATCGCGCATCGACGCATTCTATGGGCCTTGGGGGGCCTGGGCAAATCCCAATGCCGGATGGTCGATGCAAAACGCCTGCACGCTACCGACGCGGCGAACATTCTGACGGGGGGGATGACCGGTTGGTCATCGGCCGCAGCCCATGCCGTGTCTTGCTCAAGCGGTCTGGGCCAAAGGTTTGCGGCCAATCGCAGGAGGTTTTTTATGACTTGTAGCAGTTTGGCCCAGGCGCTTGCTTGTGTATGCTCCGTCGACGTTTCGGGCTCACCATTATAAGAACACCGCCTATGACCCTTAGCACCGACCTGTTTGGCCCCTCGCCGGCCCCGGCACAGGTCATCCGTAAACACTATGCAACCGAAATCGCGGTTGAGCGCACGCGCCTGCTGTATCAAGGTTCGTTGCTGCCGACGCTGCTGATGCTGGTCAACGGCCTGGTCTGCGCCTGGTTGCTGTGGAACCCCAATCAGTACCTGCTGGACAGCGTCTGGCTGCTCTGGCTGCTTGCCCTGGTGGCGATGCGCGTGATTCAAGTGGCAGCCTTTGATTCGGCCATGCCCAGCCGGCAGGCCCAGCCCGTGTGGCGCCGTATGTTCATGCTCGGCTCGGCGGTCAGTGGCCTGACCCTCTCCGTTGCGGCCATTGCCCTGGTGCCCACGGACAGCTTCATGCATCAGGCCTGGGTGTTTGGCCTGATCGGCGCCGCCACCTTGTCGGCCAGCGTGGCCTATGCCGTGAGCTTTTGGGCTTACCTGTCGTTTGCCTTGCCGTGCCTGGTGCCGGCCATCGTCTACCTGTTCTGGGATGGCACCCCACAGCAACAAGGCTGGGGCGTGCTCGGGCTGATCCTGCTGGCGTCCCTGAGCCTGGTCGCGTGGCAGGTCAACCGCCTGATCCAGCGCGGGTTGTTGCGCCGTTTCCAGAACCAGGCCCTGATCGAGCATTTACAGCAGGCGCAGCAACGCAGTGAGCAGTTGAACCAGGACCTGGTGCGCGAAGTCGAGCAGCGCCGCGAGGTGGAGCAGAACTTGCGTGAAGCCCAGGTCGGTCTGCAAGATCGTGTGGCGCAACGCAGCCAGCAATTGGATGCTGCCAGCCTCGCCTTGAGTAAAAGTGAAGCGCGCCTGGCTATGGCCCTGCAAGCCAGTGAGCTGGGCCTGTGGGACTGGAACCTGCAAACCGACGAGGTCCACCACACGCAACTCAAGGAGTTGTTTGGCCTGGAGCCCGAATACGTCACGGCGATGCTCAGCCACCTCAAACCGCGCCTGCACCCCGACGATCTGCCACTGCTCAAGCACGCACTGGTAGAGCATCTCAAAGGCCGCAGCGAGGATTATCAGGTGGAGTACCGGATACGTCATGGCGATGGGCATTGGGTGTGGATCGAAGACCGCGGGCGCGCCGTGGAGCGCACACCCAGTGGCCGCGTCGTCCGTATGCTGGGCACGCGCCGCGACATCAGCGCCGGCAAGGCGGTGGAGGAGCAGCAACGCCTGGCTTCGACGGTGTTCGAGGCGGCCAGCGAAGGCATTGTGATCCTCGACCCGAACTACGCGCTGATCGCCGTGAACCAGGCGTTCAGCCGCGTCACCGGTTTCGACATCGACGACATGCTTGGCCGCAACGTCGTGGAACTGCCCAGCAGTCGCGATGCGCGGCGCCACTTCCCGCTGATCCGCCAGGCATTGCTCAGCCACGGCACCTGGCAGGGCGAATTGGTGGAGACGCGCAAGAACGGCGAACTGTACCCGCAATGGCTACAGCTAAATGTGGTGCGTGATGTACGGGGGAACGTCAGTCATATCGTAGGATTCTTCGCCGATCTGTCCGCCCGGCGCGAGTCGGAAGAGCGCATGCGCTACCTCACCCACTACGACGAGTTGACCGGCCTGGCCAACCGCTCGCTGTTTCGCGAACGGCTGCGCGAAGCTCACCAGCGGGTGCGCCAAGGCGGTCGCAGCCTCGCGCTGCTGCATATCAACCTCGACCGCTTCAAATTGCTCAATGACAGCCTGGGCCATGAAGTGGCCGACCAACTGCTGCAGAAAATGGCGCGGCGCTTGATCAACGCGCTGCCGGAGGCCGACACCATTGCGCGCCTGTCCGGTGATGAGTTCGCCGTACTGTTTGACGCCTATGGCAACTTATCCAGCCTGGCGCGGGTGGCGACCCGGTTGCTGGCGAAGCTGCGCGTGCCGGTGAACGTGGAGGGCCATGAGCTGGTGGTAAGCGCCTCTATGGGCGTCAGCCTGCTGCCTGATAACGCACGGGAGATTTCTGCACTGGTCAGCCAGGCGAATATGGCGATGCAGCACGCCAAGCATTTGGGCGGTAATAATTTCCAGTTCTTCACCGACAGCCTGCAAGCCAGCACCCTGGAGCGTTTGCAGCTGGAAAACCACCTGCGCAAAGCCATCGACGAGCGTCAGCTCACGGTGTTTTACCAACCCAAGCTGTGCCTGGTCACTGGCAAGCTGAAGGCTGCCGAGGCGTTGGTCCGCTGGGAGCATCCGCAATGGGGCATGGTGCCGCCGAGTGACTTTATCGGTTTGGCGGAAGAAACCGGCTTGATCGTGCCGTTGGGCGAATTTGTGCTGCGCCAGGCCTGCTGGCAGGCCTGCGAATGGCAGCGTCAGGGGCTGGCGCCGATTCGCGTGTCGGTCAACCTGTCGGTGCATCAGCTGCGCCAGGGCAAGCTGGTCAGCCTGGTGCGCCAAGTGCTGGAGGAAACCGCACTGGACCCGCAGTACCTGGAGCTGGAACTGACCGAAAGCCAGTTGCTCGACAGCGTTGAACACATCATCGCCACCTTCCAGCAATTGCGCGACCTGGGGGTGAAGCTGGCCATCGACGACTTTGGCACCGGTTATTCGTCCCTCAGCTACCTCAAGCGTATCCCGGTGGACTACGTAAAAATCGACCAGGCCTTTATCCGGGGGCTTGGCCAGGGGCGCGAGGATGCGGCCATCACCCGTGCGATCATCGCCATGGCCCACGGGTTGGCGCTCAAGGTAGTGGCCGAAGGAGTGGAGGATCAGCAGCAGCTGGATTTCCTGCGCGGTGAGCAGTGTGACGAGGTACAGGGTTACCTGATCAGCCCGCCCATGAGGGCCGAAGGGCTGGCGGATTTGTTACGCAAAAACGCAGATTTTTCTTAACGCAGCGTAGGCCGCCTTTATGGCTACATAGCGGCTGCCCGCTGAATCAGAGGGGAGCAGGGCGATTTAGTGATGCATCTAACGGGCAAAACGACAATTCTTGTAGTATAACTACAAGCTTGCTACATCCCTGGCGCCTGCCAATAACAAGAGTCCTGCCCTTTGAACCTGTTGCAACATATCGCCCAGTCGCGCCACCTGTTACGCAAATCGGAACTCAAGGTTGCCGATCATGTGCTGCTTGACCCTGCGGCTGTGATGCACAGTTCCATGGCCGACCTGGCCCACAGCGTGGGCATCAGCGAGCCGACCATCGTGCGCTTCTGCCGCGCCATTGGTTGCTCCGGCTTTCAGGACCTCAAGCTCAAGCTGGCGCAAAGCCTGGCTGCCGGGGCGAGCTTCGGCCAGTTTGCAATCCATGAAGACGACTCCGTCGCCGACTACAGCCTGAAAATCTTCGACACCACCTTACACACCTTGATGGAAGTGCGTGAGAAGCTCGACCCGGTGGAGCTGCAAAAGGCCGTGACCGCAATGTCCCAGGCCCAGCGCGTCGAGTTCTACGGCTTCGGTGCGTCCGGCGCGGTGGCGGCCGATGCCCAGCACAAGTTTTTCCGCCTGCTGCTGACCGCTGCGGCCTACAGCGACCCGCACATGCAGGCGATGTCGGCGGTGACCTTGAAGCCCACTGACGTGGCCATCTGCATTTCCCAATCAGGTCGTTCCAAAGACCTGCTGATCACCGCCAACCTGGTGCGTGAGAGCGGCGCGTCGTTGATTACCCTGTGCCCGAGCCAGACGCCATTGGCCGAGTTGTCCACGGTGAACCTGGCGATCGACGTGCATGAAGACACCGAAATCTACACGCCGCTGACCTCGCGCATTGCCCACCTGGTGGTCATCGACGTGTTGGCGATGGGCGTGGCCATGGCCCGTGGCCCGAGCCTGGTCAACCACCTCAAGAGCGTGAAGCGCAGCTTGCGTAGCCTTCGCCTCTCGCCAAAATCCGTCAAAGCCCTCGACGACTAAGCCCAGGCCATACTCGGTCAAAGTGTGGGAGCTGGCTTGCTGTGGCGAGGGAGCTTGCTCCCGCTGACTGCGCAGCAGTCTCCGGCTTTTTGGGGGCGCTTCGCACCCCAGCGCAAGCAAGCTTGCTCGCCACAGCGAACCAGCTCCCACAGGGAGTTTGCGTCAATTTCGCAAGATTCATCATCCTGTAATCCCCGCGCCGCCAAACCGTCATCCCCCACGCCCATCCTGTACTCCCCGTACTCGCATTGGGAGACTCCAAATGACCCGGCCCTACGAAGACAGCAACAGCACCGTCAAGACCCGTCGTCAGCAGGAAGACCAGCGCCGCATGGCGTTCCGTCGCGCCATCGAAGACCGTTGCGAGGAGCGCCAGTTGCTCCAGAGCATCAGTGACTACCCGGAACTGCATTGGCAGGCATCCGTGGCTGCCCAGCGAAACGCTCAGCCAGCGCGCTGATCTGCACCCGTTCGCTGCGAATAAAGCCCAGGAACGCATGGGCCACCGGTGACAGGCGTTTAGCCTTGGCCTGCACCAGGCACCAACTGCGGTACAGCGGCAGTTCTTCCACCGGCAGCTCCTTGAGCCCGCCGGTGGCCAGCTCCAGGTTCAAGGCGTGGCGCGTCAGCAATGCCACGCCCAACCCTGCACTCACACATTCACGCTGCGCCTCGGCCGAGGCCACTTCCACCGTCTGGGTGAAGTGCACGCGTTTTTCCTTGAAGTATTCCTCGCAGGCCAGTCGCGTGCCAGAGCCCGGCTCGCGGATGAGCAGGGTATAAGGCTCCAGGTCCTGCAAGCGCAGTGGCCCTTGCAGGCTCAACGGATGATCTGGCAGCGCCACGGCGACAATCGGATTGTTGAGAAACGGCAGGAATTCCAGGCCCATGTCCTGGGGCACCATGGACATGATCACCAGGTCGTCGCGGTTGTCCGAGAGCCGGCGGATCACCTGGGCACGGTTGACCACCGTGAGCTGCAATTGCACTTCCGGATGCTGGCGCTTGAAGGCGGCGAACAGGTGCGGCACGAAATACTTGGCGCTGGACTCCACCGCCAGTTTCAGTTGGCCTTGCAGTGAGCCCTGCATGTCCGACAGCTGCATATCGAGGTTTTCCAGGCGCCCGAAGATGTCGCGGCTGGCCCGTTGCAAAGCTTCGGCGGCCTCGGTCATGTAGAGTTTTTTGCCGACATAGTCGAACAGCGGTTGGCCGATCAGTTCTTCCAGCTGGCGAATTTGCAGGCTGACCGCCGGTTGGGTGAGGGACATTTCCTCGGCGGCACGGCTGTAGGAACGCAAATCACACACTTCATTGAAGATCTGCAATTGACGCAATGTCATACGCATCAATGACTTACGCATTTTATAAAGCCTCGGCCCCTTGGTGTTCCGGCCAACTATAAGTCTTTACTTATACACAACCCAATAATTATTGATTTTTGTTAATTCTCCTGTGCGCATAGTGTGTGTCTCGCGACTGTCATGAAACATTTGGTCACGCGCCGGCCCGGCTGCAACGGGTCGAAGCACGCAAATCGGCTCAAGGGAATTTCCAAGTGATAAAAAAGATCCTGATCGCCAACCGTGGTGAAATTGCCGTACGAATCGTGCGTGCCTGCGCCGAGATGGGCATTCGCTCGGTCGCGGTTTATTCGGACGCCGACCGCCATGCGTTGCACGTCAAGCGTGCCGACGAAGCCCACAGCATCGGTGCCGAGCCACTGGCCGGTTACTTGAACCCGCGCAAGCTGGTGAACCTGGCGGTGGAAACCGGCTGCGATGCGCTGCACCCCGGCTACGGCTTCCTGTCGGAAAACGCCGAATTGGCAGATATCTGTGCCGAGCGCGGCATCAAGTTCATCGGCCCCTCGGCAGAAGTGATTCGCCGCATGGGCGACAAGACCGAAGCGCGCCGCAGCATGATCAAGGCCGGTGTGCCGGTCACGCCGGGCACCGAAGGCAACGTTGCCGACATCCACGAAGCCCTCACTGAAGGCGACCGTATCGGTTACCCGGTGATGCTCAAGGCCACCTCCGGTGGTGGCGGCCGTGGCATTCGTCGTTGCAACAGTCGCGAAGAACTTGAACAAGCCTTTCCCCGCGTGATTTCCGAAGCCACCAAGGCCTTCGGTTCGGCGGAAGTGTTCTTGGAAAAATGCATCGTCAATCCCAAGCACATCGAGGCGCAGATCCTCGGCGACAGCTTTGGCAACGTGGTGCACCTGTTCGAGCGTGACTGCTCGATCCAGCGTCGCAACCAGAAGCTGATCGAAATCGCCCCCAGCCCGCAACTGACCCCGGAACAGCGCGCCTACATCGGCGATCTGTCGGTGCGCGCCGCCAAGGCCGTGGGCTACGAGAACGCCGGCACCGTGGAGTTCCTGCTCGCCGAGGGCGAGGTGTACTTCATGGAGATGAACACGCGGGTGCAGGTGGAACACACCATCACCGAAGAAATCACCGGCATCGATATCGTTCGCGAGCAAATCCGCATCGCCTCCGGCCTGCCGTTGTCGGTCAAGCAGGAAGATATCCAGCACCGTGGTTTCGCGTTGCAGTTTCGTATCAACGCTGAAGACCCGAAGAACAACTTCCTCCCAAGCTTCGGCAAGATCACCCGTTACTACGCCCCTGGCGGCCCCGGCGTGCGTACCGACACGGCGATCTACACCGGCTACACCATCCCGCCGTTCTATGACTCCATGTGCCTGAAACTGGTGGTGTGGGCGTTGACCTGGGAAGAAGCCATGGACCGCGGCCTGCGTGCCCTGGACGACATGCGCCTGCAAGGCGTGAAGACCACTGCCGCCTATTATCAGGAAATCCTGCGCAACCCGGAATTCCGTAGCGGCCAGTTCAATACAAGCTTTGTGGAAAGCCACCCTGAGCTGACCAACTACTCGATCAAGCGCAAACCCGAAGAGCTGGCCCTGGCCATCGCCGCCGCCATCGCCGCCCACGCAGGCCTGTGAGGAATATAACAATGAGCAAGAAGATCTTCGTAACCGACACCATCCTGCGCGACGCCCACCAATCGTTGCTGGCCACCCGCATGCGCACCGACGACATGCTGCCGATCTGCGACAAGCTCGACAAAGTTGGCTACTGGTCCCTGGAAGTCTGGGGCGGCGCGACCTTCGACGCCTGTGTGCGCTTCCTCAAGGAGGACCCGTGGGAGCGCCTGCGCCAACTGCGTGCCGCACTGCCCAATACGCGCCTGCAAATGCTGCTGCGCGGCCAGAACCTGCTGGGCTACCGCCATTACAGCGACGACGTGGTCAAAGCCTTCGTGGCCAAGGCGGCGGTCAACGGTATCGACGTGTTCCGCATTTTCGATGCAATGAACGACGTGCGTAACCTGCGCGTGGCCATTGAAGCGGTGAAAGCCGCTGGCAAACATGCACAAGGCACTATCGCCTACACCACCAGCCCAGTGCATACCGTGGAAGCGTTCGTGGCCCAGGCCAAGCAATTGGAAGCCATGGGCTGCGACTCCATCGCGATCAAGGACATGGCCGGCCTGCTCACGCCCTACGCCACTGGCGAACTGGTCAAGGCACTCAAAGCCGAGCAGAACCTGCCGATCTTTATCCATTCACACGACACCGCCGGCCTGGCCGCGATGTGCCAACTCAAGGCCATCGAAAACGGTGCCGACCACATCGATACGGCCATCTCCAGCTTTGCCTGGGGCACCAGCCATCCGGGCACCGAGTCGATGGTCGCAGCCCTTAAAGGCAGCGAGTTCGACACCGGCCTCGACCTGGAACTGCTGCAAGAGATCGGCCTGTACTTCTACGCCGTGCGCAAGAAGTACCACCAGTTCGAGAGCGAATTCACCGCCGTCGACACCCGTGTGCAAGTCAACCAGGTGCCGGGCGGGATGATCTCCAACCTGGCCAACCAGCTCAAAGAGCAGGGCGCTCTGAACCGCATGAGCGAAGTGCTGGCCGAGATTCCACGAGTGCGTGAAGACCTCGGCTTCCCGCCACTGGTAACGCCGACCTCGCAGATCGTTGGCACCCAGGCGTTCTTCAACGTATTGGCCGGCGAGCGCTACAAAACCATCACCAACGAAGTGAAGCTCTACCTGCAAGGCGGTTACGGCAAGGCGCCGGGCACGGTGAACGAAAAACTGCGCCGCCAGGCCATCGGCAGCGAAGACGTGATCGACGTGCGCCCGGCGGATTTGCTCAAGCCGGAAATGACCAAGCTGCGCGGCGAAATCGGCGCATTGGCCAAGTCCGAAGAAGACGTGCTGACCTACGCCATGTTCCCGGACATCGGGCGCAAGTTCCTCGAAGAACGCGACGCCGGCACCCTGGCCCCTGAAGTGTTGTTGCCGATCCCGGAAGCGGGCGGCGTGGCCCGTGCTGGCGGTGAAGGTGTACCGACCGAATTCGTTATCGACGTGCACGGCGAAAGCTACCGTGTGGATATCACCGGTGTCGGTGTAAAGGCCGAAGGCAAGCGTCACTTCTACCTGTCCATCGACGGCATGCCGGAAGAAGTGGTGTTCGAGCCGCTAAACGAATTTGTCAGCAGCGGCGGCAGCAAGCGCAAGCACGCGACCGAACCGGGCCATGTCAGCACGGCGATGCCGGGCAATATCGTCGATGTGCTGGTCAAGGTCGGCGACGTGGTCAAGGCCGGCCAGGCCGTGCTGATTACCGAAGCCATGAAGATGGAGACCGAAGTGCAGGCAGCGATTGCCGGCAAGGTCGCCGCTGTTCATGTGGCCAAGGGCGACCGGGTGAACCCTGGGGAAATCCTGATCGAGATCGAAGGCTGATTACTCAGCCTTCCAACTACCGCTTAAACCTCGGGGGGGCATGTGCCCCCTTTTTTTTGCTGATTTTTTGACCATCAGGCGGTGATTGCCGGGCTCTCCTTGCGTTTGAATTCGACAAAAATGCCCTTCGGGGTGTAGATCAATTCAGGTTCCAGGGTGGTCAGGTTACTGCTGATGGCGCCGAACCTCCCATCAATGGTGGTCGCTTTGGCGATGGGTAGCTGGCGCTTGAGCAACTCGTCGCTCTCTGGCTGTACGTCAAGGTGCAGGGTGGGGTTCCCCAACGTTAATGTGTTGCCGACGTTCAGCACGGAGTGCTGTTGATCCACGCCGATTTTGAAATTCACGCTCGATCCTGGTTTCAGATTCAGATCATTGGTGATCCTTGTCCGCGCCGTAATAGCGGGGTCGAGCAGCAGGGTGCCGGCTACGTTAAGATTGTCGACGTTACCGCCGGAGTAGCTCGCGCCCGGCTCGATATCCATTGTGCCCTTGATCCCACTACGGTTGATCAACGTCGCGTCGCTGTACACCTTGCCTTGTCGGTTGGCGTGCAGTGCACCGGTCAGCTCCCAGGAGCCTTTGCCGACCCACAGATGCTGCATTCTTGTCGCCCCTTCAAAAGTCCCTCCTTCAGCATCGTCGAGAATCACCTGATTGGTGCCACTGCCCCCATCCACTTCGCCGTTGAAACGGCTGCCTTTCTTGATAATCAACAGATCGTCACCGCCTCCCATGTCGAGGGCTACGCCGTTGCCGCCGGTGATAACGCCCTGATTGGTCACTTCATCGGCTTTATTTCCGTCCAGCTTCACACCCGTGCCTGTTGCACCGGTGATGCCCCCTCGGTTATCCAGCCAGACAGAGGTGAGCCCGGAGCTGACCAAGCCATGAACAGGCGCCTTGATCTGTACATCCGGGCTGTTGACGATTTCAACGGCTGTCATGAGGTGGGGGTTAGCCAGATTGGCGTCGCTTTGGGTCAGTTTGGCCAAGTGGTCGATATTCATACCGTGACTGCTCGCTGAGCCTGGGGTAGTCATGAGTTTGATGGTATGGGTATTGAGCAAGCCATTGGACGGTTGGCTATGGGCAGTCTTGAGCTCGCCAGACAACGCTGGCGGGTGTGCAGGTGGCTCTGCTGGTGTGGCCGGGGTGACGGCAGCGGCGAGGGACTGGGTGCCATGGGCAAACAGCATGCCCATGGAAGGGATATACGAGAATGGCGAGATCATGGTTTCCGGCCTCTTCGGTGTAGGAGGCCGGAGTGTAGCGAGCACAATCACCGGCTTAATGTCAGGCGTTGTAACCGGCTTGAGCGTGAAGTTTCCTCAGTTGCTGTCTTAAAACCCCATCTTCCATTCGCCTACCAGCCCATGGTTACGGCTGTTACTGCCGACCTCAGCGGTGTACGCGACGCTCAGTGCCTGATGAGCAGAAAGGCCTATGTCCAACCCCGTGCGCAGGGCCAGGCTGTCGCGGTTCAGCGAGACACCATCGACGGTGAAATCACTCTTTTCTCCGGTCAGGTCAATCAGTCGGGAAGATTGCTTCACGCTGCTTTGCACGTCGCCGTAGAGGTGCTTCCAGTGGGTGCTCAAATGCGGGGACAGGCTCATTTTGTTATCAAAACGATAAAGGCTGCCCAAGCGAAGCCCCAGGGTGCTGCTGAGGTTTTGCTGGGTTTGCGCACCGACATTCAACGCCGCAAAGCCGCCTTTCTCCTTGAAGCCTTCACGATGGTAGCGCTGGTACCCCAGGCCTGCGAACGGCTCGACGCTTAACGTATCCTTGCCCAGCTGGTAGCCCATTTCGCCAAACACGGTTTGGCTTTGGGCCGTGTATTTGCCTTTGAGTTGCTCGCGATAACCCAAGAAGTCGATATCGACACCGCGTTTGTTTTGCCCGTCATGGTTGCTGTGGATGGCACCCAGGCGCAGAGCCAGCGGGCCGTCCTGGCGTACGGCGTATGCGCCCAGATGCCAGCTGTCGAGCGCTGCTTTGAAACGCTTGTGCTCAAACTCGCTTTCGGATTTGCCTCCCACCACACCGGCACGCCAAGCGTGATCGACTGCCCAGTCGGCGCCCAGAACAACGCCCTTGGTGCTTTGCTGCAACCCGACGCTGCCATATTGGCCGTCAAGTTTGCCGTTGTGGCTGAGGCCTTTTACCCAGATGCGGCCATCGGCATCGTCTGCGACGTTTGCTGGCAGGTCGCGCAGGACCGAGAGCAGCGTGTCGCTGACCTGTTGCGTGCTCATTTGGGTGGCTGCGGCAAGGTTGGCGTTCTGGCTGCCCGCGAGTTGTTCGAGGGCCTGAGCGACCTTCCCCGGTGCGAGGTTATTGAGGTATTCGCCGATATTGCCCAGTTCGTACCTGTCCCAGGGGGTGAGTTTGTCTGATTCAAGTAGCGATTTTACCGCCGCGTCAACGGCCAGCGCCAGGCGCTGGCCGTTGCGAGTGTTTGTGTGTTCGGCCAGGTAAAAATCGACGGGGGCGTCTGTCGAAAGGCGATGCAAGACGCCGTCACGATTGATTGACCCGGTCAGTTCTGTGATCCCGGACCGATCGAACACGTGTTCCACGCTTCCCTGCGCTTGGGCAAATTGAATGCTGCTGGCGGCCAGCCCGAAGGACATGACGAGCACGAGTCGCTGTAAGGTGAATGGCATGCAGTCCCAACCTCTTGATTAATGAGGCCGGGAATTTAGGCGAGGTGAGGGGGGGATAACTGTCAGGCCATCGACCCCTGATTTGCGGGAGTTGTCTCTAGTACGGTGCGATTAAAAACTCATCTGCCATTGGCCGGTCAGTGCATGGTTGCGGCTGTTGCCGCCCACTTCGCCTGTATAGCCCAGGCCCAGGCGATGGCGGGCGGATAAGCCCAGGTCCAGGCCCGCTTCCAGCAACAGGCTGTCCCGATCCAGGGCGCTGCCTTGCACATTGAACGCCGTGCCCCCCGCCAGGAAAGCCTGGCCGGTGGTGCTGTCGACATCGCCATAGGTGTGCTTCCAGCCAACGCTGGCGCGGGGTGTGAGGCTGACGCCGTTGTCCAGCTGGCTCAGGTGCGCCAGGCGCAGGCCGAAGGTGCTGCTGAAGTTGTCCTGGGTCTGGCCCTTGACGTGTAACGCAGCGGCGCCGCCTTTTTCTTTATAACCGTCGCGCTGGTAGCGCTGGTAGCCGAGGTTGGCGAACGGCTCTGCGCTCAAGCGACCTGTGCCAAGGGCGTAGCCCAGTTCAGCAAAAGCCTGCTGGCTGTTGGCGTCATAGTCGCCTTTGGGGCGGTCGTTAAAACCGTTGAAGGCCACCGTGCGTTTACTGTCGCCTTGGTGCCCGCTGTAGGCAGCACCCAGGCGCAAGGCCAGTGGGCCACTCTGGCGCAGGGCATAGACGCCGGCGTGCCAGCTGTCGACGCTGCCGTCCACACCGGCGGTGTCCAGGTCGGTCTTGGAATAACCCCCCAGCACCCCCAGGCGCCAGTCGCCGTCCAGCGCCCAATCGGCACCGAGCACTGTGCCCTTGGTGCGTTGGGTCAAACCGTTACTGCCGTGCTCGCCGTCGAGCTTGCCGTAGCTGCCGATACCTTGCAGCCACAGGCGGCCGCGGGCGTTCGGGTCATTGAGGTTGCGCACCTCGGCGGGTACGCCGGTGGCCGCCAGTGCGGGTGTGTCTTTGCCGTCCAGCCCCACCAGCAGTCCCGCACCGCCGCCCACCTGGTGCATGGCGGTGAGCATGCTGTTGCCCACTTGAGCACTGGCATTGAGGGTGGCGCTGGTGAGGCTCGCAGTGCTGCTACCCGCCAGTTGTTCGATGGCTGCACCGGCCGTGGCGGTGGTGGTATTGAGCAGGGCGTTGTACAGCGGATTGTTCGTGCCCAGGCCCGCCAGGCTGCTGGCGGCGCTGGCACCGTTGGCGGTTCTGGCGAACTGGTTGAAGGCGATGTCGTTACGTGTGTACGTGAGGCCGACCTGAGTGGCGCTGTAGTCCAGGGTTGGGGTCAGGAAGGCGTAGTCGCTGGTAACCTTGCCAAACGTGCCGTTGATGCTACCGGCTTGCAGCACGCTGTAATGGCTTTGCCACGGGTAGGTGCCTTCGCCGGGGTTGACCGCCAGGGTCGCGCCATTAAGGTAAGCGGTGCCGCCGACCTTGATCGGTGCGCTACTGCCGTCGGCGTTGACGCCATAGGCGAGGGTCGAGCCGCTGCCCATGCGCAAGTCACGGCTGATGCTGGCGGTACCCAATGCGGTGTTGGTCTGCAGGGTGCCGTTCATCAGCAGGCTGCCCACCGAGCCGCCGCCGGCATACACACCGCCTGCATCGACCGTCACATTACCGGCAATGCCGCCTTGGTTGACCAGCTTGGCACCGCTGGAAATCTCGCCGCCGTCGCTGAAATCACCCTGGCCGGTCAACGTCCAGATGCCTTGCTTGACCTCCAGCCATTCAAGGTTGCGGCTGTCGCCAAAACTGCCCCCTGCGACGTCGTCCAGGGTCAGTCGGTCGTAACCGCTGCCGCCGTCCACTGTGCCGATAAAGCGGCTGCCATTGCGCAAGATCACGTGGTCGTCACCGCCGCCCAAGTCCAGGGCCAGGCCATTGCTGGCACTGATCGTGCCGCTATTGATGACTGTGTCGGCGTAATTGCCGACGAACTTCACACCAAAGCCATCCAGGCCTTGAATCGTGCCGTGGTTCTCCAGGGTGGTAGTCGCAAGCCCGGGCCCGTCGCTGCCGTCGTCCACCAGGATGGCATTGTTGGCACCACTGATCAGCGCGCCCTGGGCGTTGTAGATAGCGCCGCCGCCCAGGGCGATCCCGTCGCTGCCGTTGGCAAAGCCGTTCTTGTCGACACCCCCGGCGCCGACACCCTGGATGACGCCGTAGTTTTCGATATGGGCGATCTTGTCGATGTCCACGCCGTCACCGTCGCCATCCGGTTGCAGCCCGGAGAACGCGCCGGTGATGGTGCCGTGGTTGATCACAGTGCCGTCGCCATCGGAACCAAAGCCCGAGCCGTTGCGGCCGATCACCGTGCCGTAGTTGGTCAGCGTGGCGCCCTCGTCCGTGGTGATGCCATGGCGGCCACCGGAAATCAGGCCGTAATTGGTGACCGTTACGCCGCTGGCGGAGTCGATGTCCACGCCATCGAACTTGTCATCGCGGGAGAAGGTGTTGCCGGTGGAAATCTCGCCGTAGTTAGTGATAGTGGCGTTGGCGCCGGTCTTCATGCCGTCGCTGGCCTCCCCGCGAATCAAGCCACCGGCACGGTTGATGATGGTGGTGGTGACGTTGCTGCTGCGCAGCGCATCCAGGTCCAGCCCTTGGCCGGTGGCCGAGCGAATGGTGCCGCTGTTGTCGATCAGCACGCTACCGCTGGCAAAGTTATTGTTGATGCGCAACGCATCATTGGCGCCTTGGATCACCCCGCCGGCAAGGTTGTAAATGCTGTACCTGCGCTCCCCGCTGACACTTCCTGAACTGTCGATACCCCGACCGCCACTGGAGACCAGCTTGCCCGCGTTAGTCACCACCACCCCCGCACCGCGGGTGCCGTCCTTGAGCGTCACCGCCACCCCAGAGGTTGTAATGCTGCCAGGCGCCGACGTGGTCAACGTATCACTGCCCCCCAAGGTTTGCCCCTGGGGGGTAGGCGTGTCGATCTGCAGGGTTTTGGCTGCGGCTGCTTCGATGAAACCACCGCTGGCCAACAGGGTGATGGCGAGCGCGAGGCGTTGAGGAGACGGGGGCATGCTGGGCGACCTTGTTATGGCAAGCGAGTCGACCTGTATAGCGGAGGGGAGTTGCAGGAATGTGTCGAAAAGATGACGACAATGAATATGCAATCTATTGCAGATCCTTGAGCCTATTCAGCCTGAGCGCTGCAATATATTGCACATTCTGCACGTCAACCGCGCCGCACGTAGCCCTTGCCGAAATGCCGCTCCATCCGCGCCTGGATCAATTCGAGCCCCAGGGACATCACCCAATAAATGATCGCCGCCGTCGTGAGCATCTCGATATAGCGGTAGCTTGAGCGGCCATAGGACTGCGCCAGAAACATCACTTCCCACACGCCCATCACCGAGATCAGCGACGAATCCTTGAGCATCGAGATGAACTGGTTAGTGGCCGGCGGGATGATGGTGCGCATGGCCTGGGGCAGGGTCACGTGCCAGAAGATCGCCCTGTCGCGCATGCCCAGGGCCAGCGCAGCCTCGCGTTGGCCGTGGGGCACGCCGAGGATGCCGGCCCGGAAAATCTCGCTCAGGTAGGCGCCGTAATTCAGTGACAACGCGATGATCCCGGCGACGATGGCGCCTGGCACCAGCCCCAATTGCGGCAGGCCCAGGTAGATCAACAGGATCTGGATCAGTAGCGGCGTGCCGCGAAAGAACGAGGCGTAGAAACTGGCAATGCCGAACGCCACGGCACTTTTGGACAGGCGCCCCAACGCGGTGATAAAGCCCAGCACCGACGACGCGACAATGGCGCACAGGCACAAGAACAGCGTCAGCGCCGCGCCTTGCAGGAAGCCGTTGGGCGCAAGGTGCAGGCCGACCAGGTTGGGCAGCTTGTCGAGGATGATCGAGAACTTCAGGTCAAAGCTCAGGAAAAAACTCGCAAACAGGGCGAACAGCGCCGCCCAGGTCAGGTAAAGCCGTAGGCGAAAACTCATCGGCTTATATCGGCGCCGATCCATTTTTGCGACAGCGCGCTCAAGGTGCCGTCCTGCTTGAGCTGGGCGAAGACCTCACGCACTTTGCTGTCCCACTGCGGGTCGCCTTTCTCGATGGCCACCGAGTTGGGCTCCGAGTACAGCGGCGCACCGGCGAGCTTGAAACGCTTGTCCTGGGTCAGGCGCGGCTGCGCGGTGACCAGGTTGGTGAGGATCGCATCCAGGCGCACGCCAGCGCCCAGGCCCAGATCCTGGAACGCCACGTTGTCGGTGTCGTACGGGGCGATCTGCACCTCCTCGAACGGGTACTGCAACTGCGTGTCTTCGGCGCCTTCGATCACCAGGTTCTTGTTCAGGTAGCTTTCGTAGCTAGAGGCGCTGGTGAGGCCGACTTTTTTGCCGGTCAGGTCCCGGGCGTCGTGGATGCGGTCGTCCTTGGCATTGACCACGATCACGGCGGGCGAAGCGTAGTACTCCACCGGGAAGTCGAACACCTCGGCGCGTGCCTTGCTTGGGGTCATGGAACAGATGCAGATGTCGTAGCGCCCGCTCCAGCGGCCGGCGGCGATCACGTCCCAGGACGGGGTTTCCAGGCGCAACTTCACGCCCAGTTTTTGCGCCACGGCCTTGGCCACGTCCACGTCGAAACCGTCGAGCTGATTCTGGTCATTGAGAAATGAAAACGGCGGATAGCTTTCCATCAGCACGCCGACCAGCTCTTTCTTCTGCTCGACACGATCCAGCGTGGCACCGCCAAAGGCTTGGGTTGAAGCAGCCAACATCGTCAGGCCCAGGGCCAACAGCGGTCTGAATTTCAAAATCGAACACCTGAATAAAAAAGAGGTTGTTATTAACCGAACGGTACGCATTAAATAGTTATAAGAACGACTCTCATAGTGAGTTATTTTCATAAGCATATGAGTAAAAAGCATATGGGCGCAGTAAGCACAGTAATTCTCGATGGTGGCATGGGCCGTGAACTGCAACGCCGTGGCGCGCCGTTCCGTCAGCCGGAATGGTCGGCACTGGCCTTGAGCGAAGCGCCGCAAGCGGTGGAGGCGGTGCACGCGGCCTACATCGACAGTGGTGCTAATGTGATCACCAGCAACAGTTACGCGGTGGTGCCGTTCCACATTGGCGAAGCGCGGTTTGCCCAAGAAGGGCAGGCGCTCGCCGCCCTGGCCGGTGAGTTGGCGCGACGGGCGGTGCAGGCCTCCGGTAAAGCCGTGCAGGTAGCCGGCTCACTGCCACCGCTGTTTGGCTCTTATCGCCCAGATCTGTTCCAGGCCGAGCGCGTCAGTGAGTTGCTCACCCCCTTGGTGAACGGCCTGGCGCCGCATGTCGATCTGTGGCTGGCGGAAACCCAGAGCTCAATCGCTGAAGCGCGTGCGATCCATGCCGGGTTGCCGAAAGATGGCAAGCCATTCTGGCTGTCGTTTACCTTGAAAGACGAAGACACCGACGAGGTGCCGCGCCTGCGCTCCGGCGAACCGGTGGCGGACGCAGCCGAGGCGGCGGCGCAACTGGGCGTGCAGGTATTGCTGTTCAACTGCAGCCAGCCGGAAGTGATCGGCGCGGCCATTGATGCGGCGCGGGCAACTTTCGAACGATTGGGTGTAGCGATTCAGATCGGCGCCTACGCCAACGCTTTCCCACCGCAACCGAAGGAAGCCACGGCCAACGATGGTCTGGACCCGTTGCGCGACGACCTCGACCCGCCCGGTTACTTGCAATGGGCGGCCGATTGGCAAGCGCGCGGCGCCAGCCATCTGGGTGGATGCTGCGGCATCGGACCCGAGCATATTGCGGTGCTGGCCCAGAAGTTGGCTGGCTGAGCCTAAGTTCCGAGAGTCGCCACCCTCCAATGTGGGAGCTGGCTTGCCTGCGATGGCATCAACTGGTTTGCCTGATACACCGAGGTGTCTGTATCGCAGGCAAGCCAGCTCCCACACATGTGAGCATTAATCCCGACACTCTGTGAGTGTCTTCAACTGGCCCGAACCACTCTGGTTCGCCTGCGACAACCACGCCTCAAACCCGGCACCGACCTTCGGCCATTCCGAATCCAGGATCGAATACCACGCCGTATCGCGGTTCTGCCCCTTGACCACCATGTGCTGGCGGAACACCCCTTCAAAACTGAACCCCAAGCGCTCGGCTGCGTACTTGGACCGCGCGTTGCCGTTGTTGCACTTCCACTCCAGCCGACGGTAGCCCTGCTCGAACGCATATTTGGCCAGCAGGTACACCGCTTCGGTGCTTTTCGGCGAGCGCTGCATGGGTGCGCCGAAGGTGACGTGACCGATTTCGATACGGCCTTGCGCCGGGACGATGGACATCAGGCTGAGGATGCCCTGAACCTGGCCCGTCGCACGGTCGATCACGCTGAAAAAGTACGGGTCGCTGTGGGCTGCGTGATTGTTCAACCAGGCGTCGAAGGCACTGCGCTCGGTGAACGGGCCGTAGGGCAAGTAATCCCACAGCTTCGGATCGGCCCCTGGGCCGTCAAGGGCTTGCCACAGTTGATCGGCATGGCGCGCCGGGTCGAGCTTTTCCAGGTGGATAAAATGCCCTTCAAGCAGTTGCGCAGTCGGCGCCGGGACGCCTTTCCAATCAGCGAGGGAATTGATCATGCAGTGCTCCTTAAAGACCTTTGCGAAATTGGATGAAGCCTGGGCGTTCGGCGATGCGCTCATAGAGCTGGATCGCCGTGGCGTTGGTCTCATGGGTCAACCAGTGCACCTTGCAGCAGCCATCGGCCTTGGCGGTGGCGTAGACGAATTCGATCAGCTTGCGACCGACGCCTGTGCCACGTTGGGCTGGGTCAACCAGCAAGTCCTGCAGGTAGCAGGAGTTCTCGATGCTCCAGTTGGAGCGATGGTAGATGAAGTTGACCATGCCCACCGCCTTGCCGTCCTCCCAAGCCAGTGCCGAATGGGTCGGCTCGCTGGGGTCGATCAGGCGTTGCCAGGTGCTTTGGCTGACGGCGTCCGGCAATTCGGTGTTGTAGAACGCCAAGTAGGCCTGCCATAGCGGCAGCCAGGCGGCTTGGTCGGCGGCTGTGACCTGGCGAATGTCGATCAAGCTCATTCTGAAACTCCTTGGGGAATAAAGCGGGCGAGGGTCTGGTCACGTACATCGGCACTGGCGGCCAGGCCGTCACGGACACCGGCCATGTCGGCGGCGCTGCGGTTCTGGCTGAGTTTGCGTTTGCCCACCAGGCGTTCGATCGGCAGGGCAAAGCCGACAATGGCCTTGAGCATGCCGTCGATGTAGTCCGCCGGTGCGTCGCTGACACGCCAGGGTTGGGCGCGGGCGCTTTCATGGCGGTCGGTGAGGGCGGTGACCACCTTGAGCAAGCGCTCGGCGTCGCTGAATACCGCAGGCGTGCCATAGGCGTGCACGGCGATGTAGTTCCAGGTCGGGACCACTTTGCCGTGCTCGGCCTTGGCGGGGTAAAACGCCGGGCTGATATAGGCGTCGGCACCGGCGAAGATCACCAGCGCTTCACCGCCATTTTGCAGCTCGCGCCATTGCGGGTTGGCTTTGGCCAAGTGACCGTACAGCGTGCCATTGGGCCCTTCATCGGGGTTGAGCAGCAAGGGCAAGTGGCTGGCTTGCAGGCCGTTTTCACCCACGGTTACCAACTGCGCCAGACGGGTGTGCTGGATCAGTTGCTGGATTTCGGGCAAGTCATCGAGAGCAAAGGCGCGGGGTGTGTACATGGAGATTTTCCTTGGCGAATGCCTGCATCCTAGGCAGGCTATTGGTTCGTTGTAAGAGCCATCTAGCGCTATTTTCATAGGTCCAATATGCCGCCTGTTTCGCCACCGCTGTCCTTCAACCCCGCCGGTATCGAGCTGGACCGCCGCCAGGGCCTCACGCGCCAGCTTTATGAGGCCCTGCGCCAGCGGGTATTGGATGGGCGATTGGTCAGCGGCACGCGGTTGCCCGCAACCCGAGATTTGGCGACAGCCTTGTCGATTTCCCGCAACAGCGTGGTGCGCGCCTACGACCAGTTGTATGCCGAAGGGTTTATCGAGAGCCGGGTGGGTGATGGCACCTATGTTGCCCAATTGCCGATGCCCCAAAAACTATCCACAAAAGTATCCACAGGGTTGTCAACAGGCTTATCCCCAGGGTTATCCACAAAATGGGCAAATTTACCCGAGGATTTGGATGACGAAGTTATCCACAGTGCCGGGTTGGCGCGGGTAAAAGACCACCACCTGCCTCAGCCGCCTTCGGGGCCGCCTCGGGCATTTCGCGTGGGCGTACCCGCCTTCGATCTGTTCCCGTTTGAGGTATGGGCCAAGCTGAATGGGGCGTTCTGGCGCAAACCCGACCTGGAACAGCTGTGCTATGGCGACCCGGCAGGTGATCGCCGCCTGCGCGGTTTGATCGCCGCGTACCTGCGCAGCTCGCGTGGCATGCAATGCACGGCTGAACAAATTGTGATCACCAGCGGCGCACAGCAGGCCATCAGCCTTTGTGCACAGTTGCTGGTGGAGCCTGGGGATGGCGTGGCGGTGGAAAACCCTGGCTATCGCGCGGCCGGCCATGCATTCGCTTTGGCCGGGGGGCGACTGCACGGCGTGCCGGTGGACGGTGAGGGCATGGATTGCCAGGTGCTCAGTACCCTCAATGATTGCCGCGTGGCGTATGTCACGCCTTCCCATCAGTATCCGCTGGGCGTGGTGATGAGCCTGGCACGCCGCCTGGAGTTGCTGGCCTGGGCCGAGCGTTCAGGCGGCTGGATCGTGGAGGACGATTACGACGGCGAGTACCGCTACAGCGGCGCGCCGCTGTCACCATTGGCCGCGCTGGATCGCAGTGGCCGCGTGCTGTACGTGGGCACCTTCGGCAAGGTGGCGTTCCCGGCGTTGCGTCTGGGTTACCTGGTGTTGCCACCGGGCCTGGTGCAAGCCTTCACCCGGCGCCGCGCGGTGGACGTGCGTCACTCCGAAGTCAGCACCCAGGCGGTGATGGCCGAGTTCATGGCGGCGGGGCACTTCCAGCGCCACATTCGCCGGATGCGCCGTGCTGCGTTGAGCCGTCGCAATGCCTTGTTGGCTGGATGGTCAGAGGCATTGCCCGGTGTTGGCCCATTGCCCAACGTTGCAGCGGGACTGCACTTGACGGTGCGTGTCGACAGCGTGTCCCGCGAGCAACAATTGCTAAAGCAAGCTCATGCAGTCGGTGTAGAGATCAACGGCTTGAGCACCTATTGGCTGCCAGACTCCAGCACACCGCCGGACCAACGCGCCGGCCTGGTGCTGGGGTTTGCTGCCGTGCCTGAGTCGGGCATTGCGCAGGCGCTGGAGCGTTTGCGTCTGGCTTGGCTGCCATAAGCCGATCAGGTGTTGAAGAACAGCGATTGGGCCAGTTGGGCGCCGATGCTGCTGCGATGGATTTCAATCATGTCCCAGTCACTGGGGCCGGTGCGCTGATAGGCACCGCCTAGACGTTGTTGCTCGCGGGTCTTGAGGTGATCCTTGGTGAAGTTTTCCAGCGCGGCATCTTTTGTTTCATAGTGAAAGTGCGCGTACCACAGCACAGTGCCGTTTTCTTTGTCGCGAATCTCGTACTCGTCCAGATAGTCCTTTTTGGGCCCCTTGAGGGGGCGGCGGCTGATGACCTTGACGATGCGGATCAACCCTTGGCTGTTGAGCCAGTCAACCCGTTCGGCGGTTGGCGCTTGATGCTTGATCATGTCGATGTAGTGTTTTTTACCAAGCCGATAGAGGCGTTGCGCCGCGTCGTTGAGCTGGCGCTTGGTTGAGGCGGCAGAAGCGTGATCGCTTTCAGTAAGATTGCGCTGGGTCAGGGCTTCTTCGATATCGTTTGAGGCTTTTTCCAGCGCCTTTGCATGATCATCGAACATGTCTTGAATATCCTGCGGCGCATGCCAGGGTTTCCTGGAGAAACCCTGGTATTTACGGGTTTCAGCTTGTTCGCCATCCAATAGCGCTTGCCCCGTGTTGATGCTGGTGTCCAGATCCACAGCTACCGGTGCGCTTGGCTGCGATGGGGCTTTCTGCCGTTTAACCCAGACTCCCGGTGCCTTCTCATGAAACGTGGCGAGCACCTTGCCGGTCATGTGTGCCTTGACGTCGACCAACGAACTGTCTGCTTCGCGGGGCTCACCCATCACCAAGCCGTGATGACGTGTCTTGATCACTTTACGCCTTGGGGCGGGCTCGGCCCTGGAGCTGCCGGGCTTGGGCTGCTGGGCTTTTTTCTCTCGCAGCAGGTAGGCCAGGTCGTGGATGGCCCGTTGGCTGAACTCGCTTATTTGCAGGCGAAAACGTTCGAGGCGGGGTTTGAGCAAGTGCTGCGGGTAATCGGCATGCAGATCCAGCAGGCGTTGGTCGGCGCTGGAAAATTGCTCAACGAGGCTGTTGAGCACCTCGATACGATTATCCAGCGAGGCGCCATTACCGCGTTCAATAATCTCACTGAAACTTTCAACGTTGATTTCGGCTGAATCGACGATCTGGCCCATTCGCTCACGCACGGTGGCTGGAACCTGGCTTTGCGTCTCATCGATACACAAGTAACGGCCCAAGCCAATCTCGAGAGATTTGAGTTCAATGAGCGTGAGCTGCGGCAACTCTCGCATGGTTTTACGAATGATAGCCGCGCCTTCATCTCCCAGGGTTTTAAGTTCGTTGAAGCGGTCGTTGATGAATTCCAGCCGCCTGATGATGCCAAGGTTCTGAGTGGACAGGGTTTTTGCGATTTTTGCCTGGTTTTTATAGTCAATGTCTACCTCGGCATCAAGAACCGGCAACGACGCCTTCAAGGCTTTCTTGTAGCTCTTCACCTGTTGCTCCATGGCTATTTGTGTCAGTTGCACCTGTTGTTTCAGGTAACCGCTCATGTTGCTCTGGTAGGTGGGTACGGTGTCGATGATGCTCAAGGACTTCAGCTGGCTGATCGCTTCGTCGTACGCCGCCAGCCGCCTGTCGACCTTGTCGATGAACGCTGTACGCTGCAGGTCCGTGGACGGCCCCGGGGTAGCGTCCAGCGCGGGCTTTGATTCAAGCACGTCCAGTTGTTGACTGGCGGCGACGGCGTCAAAGGCGTTGAGCTGCCTCTTGAGTGCTGCAATGCGCGCAGGCTGATCGACCTTGACCGCCCGCCGGCGGTTTCTAAGACCGCCGCCGCGCAGTCGCAGGCGGATGTCGACAAACCACTGGCCCGCCAGGTTGCCGATCAGCGGCGGGCCTGTACGCAAGGGAGATTTGGAGTCGATGATAATGACACTGTCGTTGTCATCCACGATGACTTCGAACCAGCGCTCACCAACGGGTGCAAACCACCGATCCGCGAGTGGATAGAGATTGAGGTGGCGGCCGGGGGTTTTATTTTGCTCGCCAAGCTTATCGGGTTTGGCAACATTAAAACTGTCGAGTGTTCTGGCCAGTCCCAGGCGACTATGGCTCAGGGCGCCGCGCGTGTGTACGGCACCTTCATGCTTGGCAGGTAGTTGATTGTCGGGAATATCCGGTTGCTGCACGCAGGTATATTTTTTCTCGGCAACCGGCGGTTTGCTCACCGTTTCGATTGTCGTTTGTTCGGATTCAGGCTCAATCCTGGCCGCATCGAACTGCTTTCGAGGTCGCGGATGGCGCAGGGCTATATGCAGAGTCAGCGCCATTCCCAGGTTGAGGAATACATCCACCAACGCAGTCCAGGCCGTTGAGTGGTCATCCTTGTTCACGGCCTCCTCGGCAGCTTGCAGGTCGTCCATGATTTGCCAGATCCAGGCGGCGACTCCCAGGGTGCGGCCCATGAACGGCAGCGCGGCACTGAATATTTGCCAACCTGCATGTCGAAAGGTCGCCCACCGTTTCTGTACGTTGGATACCGACTGGCGTGTTGCCAATTCGACCATGGCATTGGCATTGGCCTTGAACAGCGTCGCTAACGCGTCATTGCCTATTTCTTCGTTGGTCAGCGTCACGGGGCCGCTCATGTACAGCACGGTAAGCGGCTCGACCAGTGCGCGCACCACGGTCCAGGGCGAGGGAAGGGTGTCGGGGAACACATATTGTGCATAGTTGAAGCGTTGCGCGTCGGGCAGCCAGGCCAGCACTGACTCGCGCAAGGTACGGTCATGTTTGATGGCGTACAGCAGGTTTTGCCGCGATGCAAATTGCATCAGCGTCGGTTCGAGCAGGGGCCGATAAAGCACGCAGGGGCCGGCGTCGGAATGCCTCGGGCCGATCACGAACATATTGGCGACCACGTCTTGCTCATGGCCGGGGCGCAAGGTGGGCACAAAGGCCAGGCAGCGAATGACAATGGGCTGCCCATCTACTTTGCGCTCCTGTTCTTCGTTGTGCATCACCGCGGCGATGTAGCGGTAACCGCGTTCATCGACGCCGCCCTGGCCGCGGATTTTCATCTGCAAGGCCAGCAGTGGCAGTTGCACCTGAAGGTGGCGGGTGTAGATCTGCTGTCGATGGCGCGATTGCAGCGGATCATCGAGCAGTTTTTGTTTGACCAGGGCTGGGTAGTTCTGGCCTATATCAATGTCTTCTATGACGTCTTTCAGAAAGCGGTAAGTCAGCCAGGTGGGTACACCGTTGTCCTTGCCGTTGTAGTGCACGGTCGCGTTGCCGGTAGGCAAGCCGGTAAGGTTTTCCAGGGCCAGGTCGATCAGGTCACGACGAGTGATGTCGACGGCACCCGGAATGACAAATGTGCCCCACAGAACCGGGCTTTCAATCACAACCTCGACCTTATCCAGATTCAGACTCACGCCCTTTTCCGGGACGCGGATATGGCTGTGCAACTGAGTCCGGGCATAGTCACGAATAGACGGAATGCCGTCCTGGAATGTTTCGCCGTGGTAATGGGTGTGCAGTTGGGCCAGGTCGATCATATAGCGGCTGTAGGCGGCGGTATCGGAGTCCGTCGCCGAGGTCAGCCAGTCCGGGAGTTGTTGGTGAATCTGGCGAATATTCGACAACTGGTGATCGCTCATCTCTTCGATGCTCGGCACGATCCGGGCGACAGTTGGGGCGGGCGGCTGATCCTGCAGGCCGGCCCCGCCGAGGCTGCCAATGACCTGGATTTGCAGCGAGATCAGCGTGCAGGCCAGCGCATCGAAGAAGTTGCCATCAGGCTCGTACAAGCGCCATTGCAAGGTAGCGTCCTGCTCTGGTGCATTCAGCCTTGCCGGCAGCGAAGCACCGAACTGGGCCAATGACTCGAACGTCTCATACCCGCTCACAAGCGAGTGCGTCAGCACCATCGGGCGGTTCTCGTGTTCGCCCACCAATACGGTAAGGTCCAGGAAGTAGAGGTGGGTAGACTGGCCATCTTCAAGAATATCCACGTCAACCAGGTAGGCATGGGTTTTATAGGGGTCTTTCAGCGAGCGCCTGGCTCGGTCGGGCTCATGAAAAACCGTGCGGGCCATGGCGCATTCGTGCTCATCCAGTCCTTGCTCTTCGGTGATGTTCCACACGTTTCTCAACGCGCTGGAGAAGGCCTGCCAGCGTGGGCCGGCTGCGCCATTGGACGCGTTCCAGAAGTCCAGCTGCTGCTCCTGGAACGCGGCGAACAGCAGGTCTGATAACTCGTTGATCAGACGTGCAATGGCATCGATTTTCACCGCGAGGTGTACGGGAGCCGTAGCGTTGGGTTGTAGCGTGAGGAAGTGTTGACCGTCGAGGTAGGTCACCCTGTCGCTGGACAGTGCCTGATGAGCAAGCACCGAGGTGAGTGATTCCACAGTAGCGGGCGCGCGCTCGACGGCGTTACCGACCACCTCCCATTGAGGGCTGACTACCACGGCCAGATCGGGGTCGATATTCAGGTTGGGATACAGCTCTTTGAGTGCAGAGCGCAGTGTGGCGGCGGCAACTTCCCGGGCGGTGGGGCCGGTGGTTAACTGGGTAAGCAGTTCATAGGTACTGGGCGGGCGGTGATTATTAGCGGTGTCATTGGGCATGTGCAGCTCCTCTGCATTCGATGGCCCGGACGGGCTTCGCAAATGAGCAAAGTAGCGAGCTGCGTTGCGTCGAGGGCGGTAGATACGTCGAGGCGCATCTACGCCCGCCAGTGTTTCACGTGCCGGATTTGATCTTGGTCCAGGCTCTGGTCCTGGCGCGCTCCGCATCACGCCCCAGAGGCTTTAACGTATACAACGTCGCCATCGCCGCTTCGGTCGGGTAGAGGTTGGGGTTGTTGCGAATGGTCGGATCGACTCGTTCGGTCGCGTCCTTGTTAGGGTTGGGATAACCGACAAAATCGCTGATGGGCGCAATAACCTCGGGCTGTAGCAAGTAGTTGATAAAGGTATAGGCGTCCTGTGGGTTTTGCGCGCCCTTGGGGATGGCGAGCATGTCGAACCAGATCGGCGCGCCCTCTTTGGGCAGGCGCATGTCCACGGAGACGCCGTTTTTTGCCTCTTTGGCACGGTTGGCGGCCTGGGAGAAACTGCCGGAATAACCCACCGCGACACAGATGTCGCCATTGGCGATGTCGGCCATGTACTTGGACGAGTGAAAGTAAGTGATGTACGGGCGGATCTTCATCAACAGCGCTTCGGCCTTGTCGTAGTCCTTGGGGTTGCTGCTGTTGGGGTCCAGGCCCAAGTGCTGCAACGCCAGGGGCAGGATCTCCGAGGGCGAGTCCAGCAGTGCGACGCCGCATTGCTTGAGCTTGCTGATGTTCTCTTCCTTGAAGATCAGGTCCCAGCTGTCCACGGGGGCGTTGTCGCCCAGGGCCGCCTTGACCTTGGCTGGGTTGAAGCCGATCAGGATGGTGCCGTACATGTAGGGCACGGCGTATTGATTGCCGGGGTCGTTGGCTTCGATCAGCTTCATCAGTTTGGGGTCAAGATGGTTCCAGTTCGGCAACTGGCTGCGGTCCAAGGGCTGGAACACGCCGGCTTCGATCTGTTTGGCCAGGAAAACGTTGGACGGTACCACCACGTCATAGCCGGAGTTGCCGGTGAGCAGTTTGGCTTCCAGGGCTTCGTTGGTGTCGAAGATGTCGTACACCAGCTTGATCGACGGGTGCTGGGCCTTGAAGTCTTCCAGCGCCTTGGGCGTGATGTAGTCGAACCAGTTGTAGACCTTCAGGGTTTTTTCTTCGGCCTGGGCTGCGCCGCTGACAACCACGGCGCACAGGGCGAGCGACTTGAGTATGTTCATTGGGCTGCTTCCTCGAAACCTTCCAGCACGTTGACGGCGTTGATGCCGATTTCTTCCACCGCGTAGCCGCCCTCCATCACGAACAGCGTGGGTTTGCCCAGGCGGGCAATGCGTGCGCCCATGGTCAGGTAGTCCGGGCTGTCGAGCTTGAACTGCGAGATAGGGTCGTCCTTGAACGTGTCCACGCCCAGGGACACCACGATGATGTCGGCGGCGTAGCACTCGATTTCGGCGCAGGCCTGTTCCAGCGCGGCGCTCCAGGCCTGCCAGCCGGACCCGGCCGGCAACGGATAGTTGAAATTGAAACCCGCGCCTTCGCCTTCGCCATGCTCATCGGCATAACCGAGGAAGAACGGAAACTCTGCCTCCGGATGGCCGTGAATCGAGGTGAACAGCACGTCGCTGCGCGCGTAAAAAATGGACTGCGTGCCGTTACCGTGGTGGTAGTCCACATCGAGGATCGCGATCTTTTTGCAGCCCTGATCAAGGAATGCCTGGGCTGCGATGGCCGCGTTGTTGAGGTAGCAATAACCGCCCATCAAATCGCTGGCGGCGTGATGCCCCGGCGGGCGGCACAGCGCGAAGGCACTGTGGGCGCCTTGGGCGATAGCGGCCTGGGCGGTGAGGGCAACTTGTGCTGCGCTGTAGGCCGCTTGCCAGGTGCCGGCTGTAATCGGCGCACCACCGTCGAAGCTGTAATAGCCCAACTGGCCGTGCAGGCTGGTGGGCATCACGCGGCGCAACGTGCGCGCAGGCCAGGTGTAGGGCAACAGATCGCCGTCCTGGCCGTATTCGGTCCAGCGCTGCCAGGCGCCTTTGAAGAAGTCGAGGTAGTCGAGGCTGTGGATACGTTGCAGCGGTGCCAGGCCGAAGTCCAGCGGCGCTTGCACGGGCCCCAGCTCCCGCGTCTTGACCCGTTGCAGCACATGGTCGGCGCGCGAGGGCATTTCGAAGCAGGGCATCAGTTGCCCGTCCATCAGTTCACAGCGGCCATGGTGCAAATGATGATCGTCCGAGTAGATCGTCAGCATGTTGTTGTTCTCCGAAGGCTTTGGGGTATGCCTTGCAGTGTTGCCAGACGCCGGGTTTTGGAGAACGGCAGGAGCGGCCAAAAGGGGATCGATATGGCCAATGTGTCTGTCCGCTATTCGCCCCTTGCTAAGGCCTGAACTGACTCGGTGCCACACCGCTCCAGCGCACGAACGCATGCCTGAAGCTCGCGGTCTCGCTGAAGCCCAGTTGCTCGGCGATCCGGTAGATCGGCAGTTCATCCTCCCCCAGCAAATGTTTGGCGCGTTCGAAGCGTAGTTCGTCGAGCAACTCCTGATAGCTGCAGCCCAAATCATGCAAATGCCGGCGCAGGGTACGTGCTGAACAGTTCATCTGCCCTGCCAGTCCCTCCAGGCCCGGAGCGGCATTCAGTTGCGCGGCCAGTAACAGGCGCACACGCCCCAGCCAGGCCTGGCGACCGGTGAACTCGGCATTCTGCCGCCGGCAGCGTTCCACCATGGCGCAGTGGGTGACGGCGTCGGCCAGCGGCAGGGGTTGATCGAGCCAGTCACGGTCGAACGCAAAGGCATTGCTGGCGGCGCCAAATTGCAGCGGGCAGTCGAAGCGTTCGGCGTAGCGTGCTCGATAGTCGGGCGCTGGGTATTCAAAGCGCGCGCCGAGTAATGGCAGTGGTTGGCCGAGCAGATCGTCGCCGATGACTTTCAGCGAGAGCAGGCAGAACTCGACATTGAAGGCGTGCAGGGCTGGATCTTCGCGATAGTCACTGGCGCTGAACCAGACACGCTGGCCGTCCTCCTCCAGGCTCAGTTCAAAAAGTGTTCCCAACAGCGCCGGGTAGCGCAGGGCCAGGCGCAAAGCGTCACCGAAGGTGGCACTGGTGAGCAGTGCATAACCGAGCATGCCGTAGGATGACACATGCATGCGCCGGCCCAGTTCCAAGCCGATACCCCGGCGCAACGCCACGGCGTTGGCGCATACGCGCATTTCCTGATGAGTGGTAATACGCGTATCGGCGCGGCCCAGGTCGGCGCTGCTGATGCCACTGCCGGCCAGCAGGGTTTGGCTGGGTATGCCGTCAGGCTTGAACGTCTCCAGTATCAGCGAGACCGCATTGAGGGTGGTCAGGTGTGAATGCAGCATGATCGATTCCAGCCTGGGTTTGCCAGGCTGGAGCAAGTTATGTGCCGTTGCGCGAGGGGATGGTCAATAGACCTCTGGCGGGAAAAACAAGCGCTGGGCTTGCGTCAGGTTGATGGAGCTGCGGTAGTAGTTGAGTTGTTCCTCTGCGTTCAAGTCGGTGATCGTGTCAGCCACCTCTTTGAGCTGTTGTTCTGCTGGTGTTTTCAACCGTGCATGGAGAAATCTGTTAAGTGAAGCGTGGGCGCTCGAGTATTGGAAATGTGCATACCAGAGGGGTTTGCTGGTAGACAGATCAATGACGGCATACTCATCTTGATAGCTCCAAGTGGCGCCCTTGAGGGGCTGGCGGGTCGTGACCTTTTTGATCGCAATTTCGCGGTGGTTAATGAGCCAGTCGACATGGGCAAGGGTCGGCGGCTGTTGCTTGATCAGCTTTGCCACGGTTTCAGTGGCTCGTGCGTAAAGTGCTTTTGTGGCAGCCTTGAGTCGTTTGCGCAGGTCTGCGCTGGATTGCTTGGTTTGTGCCGTGACTTTGGCTTTGATCAATGCCTCGTCAATATCTTGCTCGCTGCGCTCGAGCAACCAGGCGTGCTGGTGAAACATGTACTCGATGCCGATGGCCGTGCGCGAGGTATCGTTGGCTTGTTGGCTGGCGCGTTCTTGAAACTTCGGCAATTGGGCGAGTAGTTTCTCGCCCGCGGTGGTGGCGTCGTGGAGCGTGAGCGTTGTGGATGTGGCCTGTGCCGTGGGCGTTTCGATGTGTTCGACCCACATACCCGGAGTCTTCTCATGAAAGGTGGCCAGGACCTGGCCGGTTATCGGGGTCTTGATATCAACGAACCTTGATACGGTCCCTATGGGGTCCAAGCGGGGTTCGCCAATCAACACGCCGTTGTAGCGTGTCTGGATAAATTTTTTCAGCGGCCTGGGTAGCGCAGGGGGAGGGGTGGGCCTGATTCGCGTCAGTTTCTGTTCTTCGTGCAGAGGGACAAGTGCCGCCTTGGCGCGGTTGGCGAACCCTTGCAGCGATCGACTCAGGCGCTCCAGGGGTTGGGCCTGGATCTGTTCGGAGAACTCTTGAGAAAAGTCCTTCAAGCGCTCATCGATGAACTTGAACTGCTCCACTAGATTGCTCAAGGCATCGATACGCTCGTCCAGGCGATATTCGCTTCGCTCATCCAGGGTGTCACGCAGGGTCTGTACCGCGACGTCGGCACTGTCGAGCGTGTTGTTGAGCATCTCCCAGGCATGGGGTTCGGTTGCGAGGGATTCAGGGGTCAGGCACAAGTGACGCGCCAACGTCACCTGCAGGGCCCTGAGATCGTCGCTCATATAGCGGGGCAGTTTGCGCTTGCTCTCCCTGATCACGTCGAATCCGGCCGGGCCGAATTTGCGTAGTTCGGTGAAGCGTGACTGAGCGTAATCCAGGCGTTTGATCATGCTGTCGCTCATCTCGACGATCTGTTGGTAATCCGCGATATCGCTGGTATGAGGTGGCGGTGCATGGATTGGGAGCTGTTCCAGAACGGGCGAAAGTTTTGAAGTAAAGGGGACGAGTTCTTCGTTTACCCCTGCTTCATTGAGCGCCAGTTGGGCCTGTAGATAGCCAATGGCTTTTACTTGGAATTCAGGCTCCGAGGTGAAGACGGCGATGGTCATCAGGTGTTGCCGTGCTTGTTCGTAGTCTTCCGATTGGCCATCGAGCGTGTCCAGGTAGGCCTGGCGTTTGGCTTGGGCACTGGTACTGGGGGCCTCGGCCATTGCTTTGCGGGTTTCTTGCAGTAGGCGCTGCTGGGTTTTCTTCGCGCTTTCAAACGCTTTCAATTTACTGCGCGATGCGTCGGCTTCGGTGATCGCAAGGTCCTTGGCGGTATTTTTCAACCGATCGGTACTGGGTTTGCGCAGGCGCACCCGGTGGTCGACGGACCATTCGCCCTGAGCGTTGTGAATCAGTATGGGGCCGATGCGGTTGGCCTGGTTGGGGTCAATGACAACAATGTTTTTATCGTCGTCCACTTTCACCATGAACCAGTTTTCGCCGACGGGAGCGTAGTGCTGCTCTCCTGACTGATACAGGTAGCGGTCAGCAGCCGGCTGGTCTATGACGGCGCCGAGGTCAGCGGGCTTTTCTGTTTTAAAGCTTTCAAGCATCGAGGTTTCCAGCGCTGGCGTGCGGTTGATTGCGCCGCTCGTGTTCAGTGCGATCTCGTGATCGGGAGGCGGGGCCAGCGAGGTTCGCTCAGGCAGTTGCTCGACGGTGAAGCTTATCGTGCTGGAGGGGCCCGGCGTTTCAGGCGCAAGCTCGGTCGTCTTGACTTTGGTGGGCTCGATCCTGGCCGGCTCGAACTTAGGTCTGCTGCGCTGTGCGCTGTGTAAGGTGATCGCCATACCCAGGTTAAGCAGCACATCGGTCAGCGCAGACCATTGTGCAGGCTTGTCGCCCTCCTCATGGGCCTGGGCAAAAGTTTCCAGCTGTTCGACGATTTGCCAGATCCACGCGCTAGTGCTTGCGACGCGCCCCATAAAGGGCAGTGCGGCATTGAAGAGCACCCAACCGGCCTGCTTTAGCGTGTCCCAGCGGCTTTCGGCATTCGATACCGATTGGCGGTCCGCCAGTTCAATCAGCGCTTTGGCGTTGCTCTCGAACAGCGTCTTGAACATATCCCCGTTGAGGCTCTCCTCACCAAGACTCACGGGACCGCTATAGGTCCATAGCTCGATGGGGTTTACCAGAAAGTCGGCGATGACCCACGGCGACGGCCAATGACTGGTAAAGACATAATTGGCGTAGTGGTTACGCACCGCGTCCGGTAGCCAGCTAATCACCGAATCGCGCAACGTGCGCGACTGGCTGATGGCATACAGCAAGTTTGCCGGTGATGGGTATTGCAGCAACGCGGGTTCAAACAACGGGCGGTATAGCAGGCAAGGGCCGTCTTGAGCATTTTCTGGGCCGATGATGTACATATTGGTGACGTCATCGTTGCCGTTGATGAGCCGGCGCTTGGGGTTGAAGCTCAGGCGTCGCACCATGATGGCTTTGCCGTCGACGTAATGGTCGCCGCTTTCAGGCTGCATCACAGCCACAACGTAGCGGTAGCCGCGCTCGTCAATCCCGCCCATGCGGCGAATCTTGTGCTGTAAGGCCAGCATCGGCAATTGGACTCGCAGGTGATCGCGGTACAGTTTTTTGCGACGTGACGCCTCGGCCGGGTCATCCAGCAGTTTGCTGCGGATCAATGCAGGGTACGTGACACCGATATTACAGCGGCTGATCAGTGTTTCGAGGTAAGCCACGGTTATCCGATCCGGTATGGATTGGCGGATGTCGCTCAGCAACGTTTTATTACCGGTGGGCAGTGCAATCAGGTTTTGCAGGGCCAGTTCGGCAAGGCTGAACGTGGTGGTTTCGAACTGCCCGGGCACGGTGAAAAGGCCCCATACCACCAGGCTCTTGACCTGGATTTTCAGCTTGTCGAGCTTCAGGTAATGCAGCGTCGGGTGGTCCTTGAGCAGCTCGATTTTCAACTGGTCCAAGGCGAACTGATGAATGCTGGGAATACCGTCATCGTAGGTCTTGCCGGCATTCAGGCTATTGAGCGAGGCCAAGTCCTTGAGGTGGCGTGAATAAAGCGACTGATCGCTGGCAGAGGCATCGGTCAGCCAGTCCGGCAGTTGGGTTTGATACCAGCCTGGGCCCGGCCCTTTGGCGATGGCTTTTTCGGCAGGCATCGGGAGTGTTTGCAGGGGCGGGTGTTTCGCGCTGGGCTGTTTGTAATCCCCGGTTTTGAGGTTTTCCACAGTCTCAAGTTGCAGGGCGATCAGCTTGCAGGCAGCGTGCTCGAAAAAATCGCCGTCAGGTTCATAAAGGCGCCACTCCAGGCGATCAAAAGCCTCCGGTTGCTCCAGGTGATCCTTCAACGAATCGCCTAGCTGTTGGTAGGTGTCGTATTTCTCGTATCCCTTGAAGGGTGAGTAACAGAGGATCAGGGTTTTGTCTTCGAGTTTGCCCTCGAGCACGGTCATGAATACTTGGTCTGTGTGCTGCGTCTTGGAACCTTTTACCAGGTCGGCATCAATCAGATAAGCGCGGCTGCCATAAGGGTTATTGCCTTGGCGAGCGGAGCGGGTGGGTGCATGAAACAGCGTTCGGGCCATCGTGCAGTCTTCGTCGGTCCAGGCATCGACGTGTTGCACATTCCAGGCCCCGCGCAGGCTCTGGGTGAGTGTTTGCCAGCGAGGACCGTTGCCGTTGCTCTGGTTCCAGAACGTTACCAACTGTTCCTGAAAGGCCCGGTAGACCACCGGCGCCAGGGTATTGATAAGATTGGCGATTTCGACAATACGCACGGGTAAATGAAGCGGGGGGGTGGTCAACGGCTTCAGGGTCAGGAAGTGATTGCCCTCGACGCACAGCGTCGGCACCTTGAGGATGGCCTGCCGGGCCAGGATGCTGCTCAAGGTTTCATAGCGTGTTGGCCCTGGCACGATCTGGTCATCGATGAGCTCCCAGGTGGGAGTGCCCATCAGTGTCATGGCCGGGTCGATGTCCAGGTCTGGGTATTTCTCCAGTAAAGACTGGCGCAGCAGTTCGCGAGCTGCTTCACGAAACGAAGGTCCGACGGACAGTTGAGTGGCCAGTTTGTGTGTTTCAGTGTCTGGAGGCGTTTGCTGCGAGGGTGTGGAGCTGGAGGTTGTCATGCGGGCATCCCTGTCTTGCCGATCAATGGAAAAAGCCGAGAGCAGGCTCGGGTTTTCCATGTTAGGTATCAGCAAGCAGGGAATAGCAGTGCTTATGTAGGGCTGTCTTGGGCGTTCAAGTTGGGTTGGTATGCAGGTCCAACTCTACCAGGCGCCGCACTTCCTCGACGGCAAGGCCGGCACCGAGCAGGGCGTGCAACTTGCCGAACGCGGCTTCGCGGGTCATGCCTGCGCCGGACAACACGCCGGCGCCCCGCAAGCGGCTGCCGGCCTCGTAGACATCCAGCTCTACACCGCCTTCATGGCACTGAGTGATGGCGACCACCACCACACCTTGATCTTGCGCACGCTGCAAGCTGGCGAGGAACTGCGGATTATCGCTCGGCCCGGTGCCGCTGCCGAAGCACTCCAGCACCAAGCCCTGAATGCCGCTGCTGATGATTGCGTCTAGCTGTGCAGCGTCGAAACCGGGTATCAGCGGCAGTACGCCGACGTTCGCCAAGGCTTTGGGCTGACGGTAATCCAGCGCTGCCGGCAGGGTTTCGGCACGGGCGAAGTCATCCTTGCGTTGCAAGGCCGCAAACGGATTGCGCCCAAAACTGCGAATCTTCGCGCAGCGGGTCGGTGCCATCAGCGCGCCGTGGAAGTACAGGTGCACACCCGGCTCCAACCCTTCGGCCAAGGCTGTCAACGCACCGCTGACGTTTTCCCAGGCATCGCTGTCGGGCACACCGGCGGGCAGCATCGAACCGGTGAACACCACCGGTGCCGGCAGGCCCAGCAGTTGGAAGCTCATGGCCGCCGCGCTGTAGGCCAGGGTGTCGGTGCCGTGCAGGATCAGCACGGCATCGCAGCCGGCGTCTACCGCCTCGACCACGGCGCTGCGCAGGCGCTGCCAGTAAGCGGGGTTCATGTTGGCGCTGTCGATCAGTGGTGACATTTCCCGGAAGCGCCACGCGGGCAGGTCTGCGTCGGCGAACTGTTCACGCATGCGTACTTCAAAACCAGACGCGGGTGCCAGGCCATTGGCGCTGGCCTGCATGCCAATGGTGCCGCCGGTATAGAGCACCATCACGTTATTAGCTGATTGCATCGAAAATCTCCTGAACGAAAAACGCCGCCGGGCCCAGAGCATGCCCAAGGCCGGGCGGCGTGTCATCTAGCCGTGATTAACGTTGCGCTTGAGCGCTCAGTTCAACTGCCGGGGCCGCTTCGGTTTTCACCGGGTTGGCCGGCCAGGCCTTGCGGTCCAGGTCCAGGTCGGGGAACTGGCTGGAATCGAACACCGGGGTCTTGATACCCGCCGCGCGCTGGTTGTCGTAGTCGTTGAGGATGCGCATGGCAATCTTGAACAGGAACGCCAGGGCGAACAGGTTGACGAACGCGAGCATGGTCATGGTGATGTCGGCGAAGGCAAACACCGTGCTCAAGTTCTCGATGGAGCCCCAGAAAATCAGCACCAGCACCAAAGCGCGATAACCCATCAGCACCTTGCGGTTGTTGCCGACCAGGAAGCGCAGGTTGCTCTCGCCCAAGTAGTAGTTGTACATGATCGACGTGAACACGAACAACGCCAGGGCCACCGAGATGAACATGCGGCCCCAGTCACCCACTACTGCCGCCAGGGAGTTCTGGGTCAGGGCAATGCCGTCGCCTTCAAAGCCTGGGGTGTAGAAACCCGACAGCAGGATCAGCAACGCAGTACAGGTGCAGATCACGAAGGTGTCGAGGAACACGCTGAACGCTTGCACCACGCCTTGGGCGATAGGGTGTTCTACCGACGCCACTGCCGCCACGTTAGGCGCACTGCCCAAGCCTGCTTCGTTGGCGAACACGCCGCGCTTTACACCCATGATGATCGCGCTGCCCACCAGGCCACCGAAGGCTTGGTCGAGGCCGAACGCGCTCTTGACGATGGTCGCGAGCATGGCCGGTACGTGGTCGAATTGCAGCACGATCACGTACAGGGTCACGGCGATGTAGACCAGGGTCTTGACCGGCACCAGCAGGTCGGCGATCGAGGCGATACGCTTGATCCCGCCGATGAACACCAGGCCCAGCAACACCGCCAGCGCGAGGCCGGTGTAGGTGGTGTCGAGGCCGAAGGCGTTGTTCAGCGAGTGGGTGACAGCGTGTGCTTGCAGGCCGTTGAAGGCAAAGCCGAAGGTCACCAGCAGCAGGAACGCCATGACCATCCCCAGCCAGCGCTTGTGCAGGCCGTGCTGGATGTAATACGCCGGGCCGCCACGGTAGGTGCCTTCAGCGTCGGTGCGCTTGTACAACTGGCCGAGGGAGCACTCGATAAAGCTCGAAGACATGCCCACCAGCGCGGTGACCCACATCCAGAACACGGCACCTGGGCCACCCAACGTCACGGCAATGCCGACACCGGCGATGTTACCGGCACCCACGCGGCCGGCCAGGCTGAGCATCAGCGCCTGGAACGAGCTGAGTTGGCCGGCGCTGCTCTTGAGGCTGTCTTTAAACACCGAGAACATGTGGAAAAAGTGACGCAACTGCACGAAACGCGAGCGGATCGTGAAATAACCGCCGAGCCCGACTATGAGCACGATCAGTACTTTCCCTGAGAGGAAGTCGTTGATGACTTCGAGCATGGAGTGTTCCTCGCTGATTTTTCTAATGGCAAACGCAGGACGGTCCGACGCATCGCTCGGCACCAGGCAGTGCACGACGCTCGATCCCCATCCTTTTGCGGGTGTTGTTATTCATGCGCTTTCGCGTGGTTCCCGGGCCTCGTTACCGACAGCCGCAGACGCGAAGAGGGGCGGCACTATACCTAGGCGAGCGTGATCCGTCTGCACGGGGCGATTAAAGGTTTCAGCGCGGTCGCGGAAGGGGAGGAAGGTTTGCGGTGCGATATTAGATTTTTTATGGGCGTCATGGAGCAACCTCAAGGCAAAAAAAAGGGCCTGAAGAACGAGCCTTCAGGCCCTCAAAAGGTGAGAGGTGTCTAGTCCCTCAACCTGGTGAGCGGTGCAACAAACGCTTAGGCCTTCAGCGGGACCAAGCGTGGAGCGATCATGTTTTCCGGGCGCAGGATGTCGTCGAGCATGGCGTCGTCGAGCAAGCCTTCTTCACGCACCAGTTCCAGCACGCCGCGCCCGCTTTCAAGAGCGATACGCGCAATGCGGGTGGCGTTTTCATAGCCGATATACGGGTTCAGCGCGGTGACCAGGCCGATGGAATGCTCCACCAGTTCGCGGCAGCGTGCTTCGTTGGCGGTGATGCCGACGATGCAGTGCTCGCGCAGCATGTCCATGGCGCGTTGCAGCAGGCGGATCGAGTCGAAGATCTTGAAGGCGATCAGCGGCTCCATCACGTTCAACTGCAATTGTCCGCCTTCGGCTGCCATGGTCAGGGCCAGGTCGTTACCGATCACCTGGAATGCCACCTGGTTAACCGCTTCCGGAATCACCGGGTTGACCTTGCCGGGCATGATCGAGCTGCCTGGCTGGCGTGCCGGCAGGTTGATCTCGTTGATGCCGGTGCGTGGGCCGCTGGACAGCAGGCGCAAGTCGTTGCAGATCTTGGACAGCTTCACGGCGGTACGCTTGAGCATGCCGGAGAACAGTACAAAGGCGCCCATGTCGGAGGTGGCTTCGATCAAGTCGGCCGCCGGTACCAGCGGCTGGCCGCTGATGGTGGCCAGGCGTTGTACGGCCAGGGCCTGGTAACGTGGGTCGGCGTTGATGCCGGTGCCGATGGCGGTGCCGCCCAGGTTCACTTCGGTGAGCAGCTCCGGTGCCAGGGTCTTCAGGCGCGCCAGGTCTTCGCCCAGGGTAGTGGCGAAAGCGCGGAATTCCTGGCCGAGGGTCATCGGCACGGCGTCTTGTAACTGGGTGCGGCCCATTTTCAGCACATGGCTGAACTCGGCGCCTTTGGCGGCGAACGCCTGGATCAGGCTGTCGAGGCTGGCCAGCAGCGCGTCATGGCCCAACAGCAGACCCAGGCGGATCGCGGTCGGGTAGGCGTCGTTGGTCGACTGCGCCATGTTCACGTCGTTGTTGGGGTGCAGGTACTGGTATTCGCCCTTCTGGTGACCCATGGCCTCCAGCGCGATGTTGGCGATGACTTCGTTGGCATTCATGTTGGTTGAAGTGCCGGCGCCGCCTTGAATCATGTCCACCACGAACTCTTCGTGGAAATCGCCGCGGATCAGACGAGCACAGGCTTCGCTGATGGCAGCGTGCTTGGCTTCGCTGAGCTGGCCCAACTCGCGGTTGGCGTCAGCGGCCGCTTGCTTGACCATTGCCAGACCGACCACCAATTTCGGGTAATGCGAAATCGGAACGCCCGAGAGGCGGAAGTTATTCACCGCTCGCAGGGTCTGGATGCCGTAATACGCTTGAGCCGGTACTTCGAGTACGCCAAGCAGGTCTTTTTCGGTACGGAATGATGCAGCAGAGGACATGACGGAAATCATCTCAATATGGACCCGGAACTGGCCGGAACGCTGCGAATGCTAGGCTTGTAGAACTTTTTGGGCCAATGCTGTTAAACACTGGCCTATGCACAAACGGCATAATGTGGATGTGACCCGGTTATCTTGGCGGGCGTGTGTGCCAAAATGGTGCATTCCGTGGGAGGCAGTGATGAACCTTGAGAGCAAGTGGTTGGAAGACTTCAGCGCCCTGGCGGCGACGCGTAGTTTTTCCCAGGCGGCTGAGCGGCGCTTTGTCACCCAGCCGGCGTTCAGTCGGCGTATCCGCAGCCTGGAAGCCGCGTTGGGCCTGACGCTGGTCAACCGTTCGCGTACACCGGTGGAGTTGACGGCGGCGGGGCAGTTGTTCCTGGTTACGGCGCGCACAGTGGTCGAACAGCTCGGTGAAGTCCTGCGCCATTTGCATCACCTGGAAGGCGGGCAGGGCGAAGTCATGCAAGTGGCGGCCGCCCACTCCCTGGCCTTGGGGTTCTTCCCGCGCTGGATCGCGCAGTTGCGCAACGAGGGCTTGAATATCGCCACGCGGCTGGTGGCCACCAACGTCGGCGACGCCGTGCACGCCCTGCGCGAAGGCGGTTGCGACCTGATGCTGGCGTTCTACGACCCGGACGCGGCGATGCAAATGGACGCCGAGATTTTCCCGTCGCTGCATCTGGGCAACACCGAAATGCTCCCGGTGTGCGCCGCCGATGCCGAGGGCAAGCCGCTGTTCGACCTGGAGGGCGAGGGCAGCGTGCCGCTGCTGGCCTACAGCGCCGGCGCGTTCCTGGGCCGCTCGGTGAATTTGCTGCTGCGCCAGAGGGCTCTGCGCTTTACCACCATCTATGAAACCGCCATGGCCGACAGCCTCAAGAGCATGGCGCTCGAAGGCTTGGGGATCGCCTGGGTGCCGCAGTTGAGCGTACGTGCAGAGTTGGCACGTGGCGAACTGGTGGTGTGCGGCGGGCCGCAATGGCATGTGCCGCTGGAGATTCGCTTGTATCGCTGCGCGTTGGTGCGCAAGGCGAATGTGCGGTTGTTGTGGAGGAAGCTGGAAGGTGGGGCAGCGCAAAGCGCTTGAGCCCAGCGCATAACACATGTGGGAGCTGGCTTGCCTGCGATAGCGGTGTGTCAGCCAACCTATTTGGCTCTGATCCACTGCTATCGCAGGCAAGCCAGCTCCCACAGGATTTCGTGGTGTATTCGCTGACTCTTAAGTCAATAAAACCGCCACTTTGCGCCGCTAGACAGATGGTCATCCCAGGGGCTGTTTATCTGGATTATTACGGTATACTGCGCGGCCTTCGGCCGGTCCAAACCGGCCTTAATTCGTACACCAAGCCACGCTGGATTTCCCGCGTGGCTTGTTGTTTTTTGACGCGCCTGCGGGCGCCCAGAGAGAAGAGGCACGACGATGAGTGCATTGGTTGGCGTGATCATGGGCTCCAAGTCCGATTGGTCCACCCTTAGCCACACCGCCGATATGCTGGAAAAACTCGGCATTCCGTACGAAGTGAAGGTGGTCTCCGCCCACCGCACCCCGGATTTGCTGTTCCAGTATGCCGATGAAGCAGAATCCCGTGGCATCGAGGTGATCATCGCCGGTGCCGGCGGCGCGGCGCACTTGCCTGGCATGTGTGCGGCCAAGACTCACCTGCCCGTGCTTGGCGTGCCGGTGCAGTCGTCGATGCTCTCGGGCGTGGATTCGCTGTTGTCCATCGTGCAGATGCCGGCTGGCATTCCGGTGGCAACCCTGGCAATCGGCAAGGCCGGCGCGATCAACGCAGCCTTGCTGTCCGCCAGCATTCTGGGCGCCAAGCACCCGCAGTTTCATGCGGTGCTGAAAAAATTCCGTGCTGAGCAGACAGACAGCGTGCTGGACAATCCAGACCCACGCATCGCCTGAGGTTGTTGACGATGAAAATCGGTGTAATCGGTGGCGGCCAACTGGGCCGCATGCTGGCTTTGGCGGGTACGCCGCTGGGTATGAACTTCGCTTTCCTGGACCCGGCGCCGGACGCCTGCGCTGCGGCCCTGGGTGAACACCTGCGCGCTGACTACAGCGACCCGGACCACCTGCGCCAATTGGCCGATGAAGTTGACCTTGTGACCTTCGAATTCGAAAGCGTCCCGGCCGAAACCGTGGCCTTCCTGTCGCAGTTCGTGCCGGTGTACCCGAGCGCCGAAGCCTTGCGCATCGCTCGCGATCGCTGGTTCGAAAAGAGCATGTTCAAGGACCTGGGCATTCCGACGCCGGCCTTCGCCGATATCCAGTCCCAGGCGGACCTGGACGCGGCGGTCGCCAGCATCGGCCTGCCGGCGGTGTTGAAAACCCGCACCCTGGGCTACGACGGCAAGGGCCAGAAAGTCCTGCGCACCGCGGCCGATGTGGTCGGCACTTTTGCCGAGCTGGGCAGCGTTGCCTGCCTGCTGGAAGGCTTCGTGCCGTTCACTGGCGAAGTCTCGCTGATTGCCGTACGCGCCCGTGATGGCGAAACCCGCTTTTACCCGTTGGTGCACAACACCCACGACAGCGGCATTCTCAAGCTCTCCGTGGCCAGCACCGACCACCCGTTGCAGGCCCTGGCCGAAGATTATTCCAGCCGCGTCCTCAAGCAACTGGATTATGTCGGCGTGATGGCGTTCGAGTTCTTTGAAGTCGACGGTGGCCTCAAGGCCAATGAAATTGCCCCGCGCGTGCACAACTCCGGGCACTGGACCACCGAAGGCGCCGAGTGCAGCCAGTTCGAAAACCACCTGCGGGCGGTGGCGGGCTTGCCGTTGGGCTCCACGGCCAAGGTCGGCGAGAGCGCCATGCTCAACTTCATCGGCTCTGTACCGCCGGTGGAGCGTGTGATGGCGATCGACGATTGCCACGTGCATCACTACGGCAAGGCCTTCAAGGCCGGGCGCAAGGTCGGCCACGCCAACCTGCGTTGCAAGGACCGTGCGACGCTGCAGGCGCAGATCCTCAAGGTTGAAGCGCTGATCGCCGAACAATAAGCCTGACCACGGCGGGAACCATTGGGGTTCTGCGTCTCTCTGATTGCAGGATGCCAAAGGCTGACTAGGCTTTGGCATGACTCATACCAATCAGAGGGAAATGCCATGGGTATCATCGGAACCATTTTTATCGGCTTGATCGTCGGCCTGCTGGCGCGCTTCCTCAAGCCTGGCGACGACAGCATGGGCTGGATCATGACCATCCTGCTGGGTATCGCCGGTTCCCTGGCCGCGACCTACGGCGGTCAGGCCCTGGGGATCTACCAGGCAGGCCAGGGCGCAGGTTTCATCGGCGCGCTGGTGGGTGCCATCGTGTTGCTGGTGATCTACGGCCTGATCAAAAAGAAGTAATCAGCCGACAAAGTCCTCTGCGCTGCGCAGGCGCAGAGGGCTAGAATGCTCGGCACTTGTATTTGCCGAGCCTCTCCATGCGCCGTCTTCTGTTAACGCTTCTTCTGCTGGGCTCTGGCCTGGCGCACGCTGGCGAACTGCCGGAAACCGACTGGCTCGACCTGATGCCGCTGTCGGATCAGAAAGCTCTCGAAGCCATGCCCGAGATCGACCACAACTCCCCCGAAGCTCAAGGCACGTTCACCGAAAAGGGTGGCTTGAAGCAGAGCAAGGGCCTGCCTGCGGTGATGTATTCCACCAAGACCGTAGCGGCCATGAACGGCAAGAATATCCGCATTGGCGGCTATCCGGTGCCGCTTGAAACGGACGCCAAGGGCCGTAGTACGTTGTTCTTCCTCGTGCCTTACCCGGGCGCCTGCATACACGTGCCGCCACCGCCGCCTAATCAACTGGTGCTGGTGCGCTATCCCAAGGGGTTGAAGCTGGATGATATCTACACGCCGCTGTGGGTCACGGGCACGCTGAAGGTGGAGAAGGTCAATAACGACTTGGCAGATGCCGCGTATGCGCTGGAGGCGGGGAAGGTGCGGGTGGTGAAGGAGTCTGATCTCTAAAGCTCAGAGCATAACCTGTGGGAGCTGGCTTGCCTGCGATAGCAACGCCTCGGTGTTCCTGATACACCCAGTTGCCTGCATCGCAGGCAAGCCAGCTCCCACATTTGATTGGGTTTACAAGGCCAGTGCCGTGATGCTCACGCCTAGAGTGTGGCTTTCGCCGGGCGCCAGGTTCACAACATCGTCCAGCACGTTGGCCGTCTCGATGCACAACATACCCTGCCAGCCGTCATCGGCCATATCGTCGAAAGCCTTGGCGCGTTCGGTCCAGGGGTTCCAGACCACGGTGGATTTCGAGCCTTCGCTGGTGAGCTGGATACGGCGCTGCCAATCGCTATCGACGATGTTCAACTGGGCCGGCGTATTCAGGTAAATGCGGTCTGTTTCGGCGCTGAAGTGCAGCAGCCCGGCTTGCTGTTTCTCGGCCCACCCGTCGGCGGTATCGATGTAAGCCACGCCATCCAGGCCCTCGACCTGCACCTTGCGCACATCGCTCACGGCGAAGTAGGTGTGCAATGCCTGGCTGAGGGTCACGGCGTCGGCGCCGCGGTTGTGGCTGGTCAGGCGGATGTGCAGTTGGTCATCCAACAGCAGGCTCAGCGTCAGGTCTACCTGATGGGGCCAGCCTGGAAAGCCGCCAGCCGGCACCGGCAATACCAGGTCCACTCGCAGCGTCTGGCCGTCGAGTTCGGTGATGGCCAGTTCCCAGCGGGCGGTGCGCACAAAACCGTGGGCGCCGGCAGGCTGATCACTCTGGCGCATGGCTTTGACGCTTTGCGGGTTGCGGTCGAACACCCCGAACCACGGCCAGCACACTGGTACGCCAGTACGAATGCCTTTGCCCTGCTTGAACACTGCCTCAGGGTTCGGCCAGATCAGCGGCTGTTCGCCCTCGCGCTGGTAACTGAAGATATGCGCACCCTGTTGGGCCACCATCAGCTCGGCGCCGTTGTGGCGGATGCGCCAGCAGTCCAGCTCGTCGATTTTTACCGTCTCAACGTGGGGCGTAGGCATGACAAAGCTCTCTTAGTGGCAGGCAATGGGGCAATTGACCGTTAAAACCCGGCGAGGTTTAACGCGCCCGTGACGGTACCGAGCGCGTGCGGCCGCTGCCATCGATGGCGACGAACACGAATACGGCTTCGGTCACCTTGCGCCATTCGCTGGACAACGGATCGTCGCTCCACACTTCGACCATCATCTGGATCGAACTGCGGCCGATTTCCAGGGCCTGGGTATAGAAGGAAAGCTGCGCACCCACGGCCACCGGCACCAGAAACGCCATGCGATCAATGGCCACGGTGGCCACGCGCCCACCGGCGACCTTGCTGGCCATTGCCGTGCCGGCGAGGTCCATCTGCGCGACCAGCCAGCCGCCGAAGATATCGCCAAAACCGTTGGTTTCACGCGGGAGCGCGGTGATTTGCAGGGCGAGATCGCCTTGCGGGATAGGATCTTCTTGTTCGAGTTCGATCATGCCGAGGGTGCCTCTGACCCGTGACGCTTCATGGGTATTTCAAGTGGATAGCCGTCTTCTCAGAAAAACGTTTCAGCACCAACATACACCGCTCGATGCGTTTCTCGTAAGGCGAACTAAAGGGAAACTCTGCCAAATCGGCTGGATGGCACCCAACAACGTTTTGGCACAGCAGCCCCTCAAGACAGCGGGTCTGGCGCTTGCACCGGCGAGTATATCGAGACCCTGGCGCCACGACGACCTCCCGACGCTCATTTGGTCGGTAAATAGACGCTGTATCGGGGCTTTTGCGCGCAACTGTGCTCCTGGCGCTGTGCTTTTTCGAGCGATTTGCTATCTTGCCAAACCCGCCGCAAGTCACGGGCGTGCAGTCCTTTACGATGATTACTATAAGAGAAGCCTTGCCATGTCCTCCGTGCCCGCAAGCAGTGCGCAACCCTCGCGCCCGCTGACCCGCAACGACTACAAAACCCTGTCGCTGTCTGCCCTGGGTGGAGCGCTGGAGTTCTACGACTTCATCATCTTTGTGTTTTTCGCCACCGTGGTCGGGAAACTGTTCTTCCCTGTCGACATGCCCGAATGGCTGCGCATGATGCAGACCTTCGGCATCTTCGCCGCCGGCTACCTGGCGCGCCCCTTGGGCGGCATCATCATGGCGCACTTTGGTGACCTGCTGGGGCGCAAGAAGATGTTCACCCTGAGCATCTTCATGATGGCCGTACCCACCCTGATCATGGGGCTGCTGCCCACCTACGCGCAGATCGGCCTGTGGGCGCCGGTCCTGTTGCTGCTGATGCGCATCATCCAGGGCGCGGCGATTGGCGGCGAAGTACCGGGCGCCTGGGTGTTCGTCTCCGAGCACGTCCCGCCGCGCCACATCGGCTATGCCTGCGGCACCCTGACCAGCGGCCTCACCGCCGGTATTCTGCTGGGCTCGTTGGTGGCTACCGCCATCAATAGCGCCTATACACCGGAACAGGTCTCTGATTACGCCTGGCGGATTCCTTTCCTGCTAGGCGGCGTATTCGGCCTGCTGTCGGTGTATCTGCGTCGTTGGCTGCATGAAACCCCGATCTTCGCCGAGATGCAGCAACGCAAGAGCCTGGCCGCTGAACTGCCCTTGCGCGCCGTGTTGCGCGATCACCGTGGCGCCATTGTGCTGTCGATGCTGCTGACCTGGCTATTGTCGGCCGGCGTGGTGGTAGTCATCCTGATGACCCCGACCGTGCTGCAAACCATCTACCACTTCAGCCCTACGGTTGCGCTGCAAGCCAATAGTCTGGCCATCGTGACCCTGAGCCTGGGTTGCATCGCCTCGGGTGCGCTGGCCGACCGCTTTGGCGCCGGTCGCGTGCTGGTCACAGGTTGCGCACTGCTGCTGGCGACTTCCTGGACGCTGTATCACAGCCTGATGGCCCACCCGGACTGGCTGTTCCCGTTGTATGCCCTGACCGGCTTGTTTGTCGGCACCATCGGCGTGGTGCCCTACGTGATGGTCAAAGCCTTCCCGCCGGTGGTGCGCTTCAGCGGTCTGTCGTTCTCCTATAACGTTGCTTATGCCGTGTTCGGCGGGTTGACGCCATTGGCGGTGTCGCTGCTGATGAAGGAGAGCCCGATGGGCCCGGCTTACTATGTGGCCGTCCTGTGTGTGATGGGGATGCTGGTGGGCGGGTATCTGTGGAAACGCGGCCGCTGAAGCCTGCACATTCAGATAGTGGCCTTTCATCTAATTGTCATATTTCAGACATAGAGTGTTCACACGGCCTGCCGATACTTGGCCCCGATCCAATTATCCCTATCTGCTAGGAGCAAGGCATGAAACTGAAACGTTTGATGGCGGCAATGACTTTTGTCGCTGCTGGCGTTGCGACCGCCAACGCGGTGGCCGCTGGTGTTGATCCGGCAATCCCGGCTTACGTCAAGACCACTGGTGTGTCGGGCAACCTGTCCAGCGTCGGCTCCGATACCTTGGCTAACCTGATGACCCTGTGGGCCGAGGGTTATAAAAAGGAATACCCGAACGTCAACATCCAGATTCAAGCTGCTGGCTCCGCTACTGCGCCACCTGCGCTGACTGAAGGCACCTCCAACCTGGGCCCGATGAGCCGCAAGATGAAGGACACCGAACTGGCTGCCTTCGAGCAGAAGTACGGCTACAAGCCAACGGCAATCCCGGTTGCCGTGGATGCCCTGGCGGTATTTGTGCACAAGGACAACCCGATCCAGCACCTGACCATGGAACAGGTCGATGCGATCTTCTCCTCGACGCGTCTGTGCGGCGCCAAAGCCGATGTGAAAACCTGGGGTGACCTGGGCGTGACCGGCGACCTGGCCAACAAGCCAGTGCAACTGTTCGGGCGTAACTCGGTATCTGGCACCTACGGCTACTTCAAGGAAGAAGCCCTGTGCAAAGGCGACTACAAGCCAAACGTGAACGAACAACCGGGCTCGGCTTCGGTCGTGCAGTCGATCAGCTCCTCGCTGAACGGCATCGGTTACTCGGGCATCGGCTACAAGACCGCCAGCGTGAAGACCGTGCCATTGGCCAAGAAAGGCAGCACTGACTACATCGAAGACTCCGAAGAAAACGCCCTGAACGGCAAGTATCCGCTGTCGCGTTTCCTCTACGTGTATGTCAACAAAGCCCCGAACAAGCCACTGGCGCCGCTGGAAGCTGAGTTCGTGAAACTGGTGCTGTCCAAGCAGGGCCAGGAAGTGGTGGTCAAAGACGGCTACATCCCGCTGCCAGCCAAAGTCGCCGCCAAGGCCCTGGCTGACCTGGGTCTGAAAGAAGGCAACTAAGCCTGCGATACCTGATGTAGACGCATGCTTTTCTGTGGGAGCGGGCTTGCCCGCGATGCTGGCGACGCGGTTTAGCGTTGAAATCGTGTTGATGCCATCGCGGGCAAGCCCGCTCCCACATAAGCAGTCTGCATCCCTAATTTTTATCCGCTGCCAGCCCTGCTTCGCGGCGGATTTGTTGCGTCACTGCACTGTCATCTTTCTGTCATACAGGATCGCTAGGGTGTGCGCATGAATGATCTGGCCAATTCCACCATGACGACGACTTCCCCTCCCAAGCGCATTGATTTCAATACGCCTGAGCTGCAACGCAAGCGCCGCATCCGCGCGCTCAAGGATCGCTTCACCCGTTGGTATGTGCTGGTCGGCGGCCTCGCCGTGCTGGCCGCCATTACCCTGATCTTCTTCTTCCTCGCCTATGTGGTTGCGCCATTGTTCCAGGGCGCCTCGTTGACCAAGGAAGACGCGTTGACGCCCGCTTGGATGCAGGACGCCGGCAAGCCGTTGATGATCTCCCTCGAAGAACAGAACCAGGTCGCCATGCGGGTTTCCGACAAGGGCCAGGCGCTGTTCTTTGCCGTGGACACCGGTGCCGAGCTCAAGCGTGTTGACCTGCCAATTCCGGCCGGTACCAGTGTTGCTTCCATTGGTGAAGATCAGCCGGGCAGCCCGCTGGTGATTCTTGGCTTGTCCAATGGCCAGTCTTTGGTGTTCCGCCACACCTATAAGGTGTCGTACCCGGACGGCAAGAAGACCATCACCCCAGCGATCGAGTACCCCTACGGCGAAACGCCGATCGTGCTGGATGACGCCGGTCGTCCCCTGGAACACGTTGCGCTCAACGCCACCGATACCTCCCTGGTGGTGGCAGGTTCCGCCGGTTCGCACTTGAACGTGCTGACCCTGAGCCGTGAAGAAAACATGATGACCGGTGAGGTCACCAGCGAGCAGAAGCGCGTCGAGCTGCCGCAGATGACCGAGCCGGTGAAGGCGATCTTCATCGACCCACGCCAGCAGTGGTTGTATGTGATCAACGGCCGTGCCCTGGCCGACGTGTTCAGCCTGCGCGACAAGAGCCTCAACGGTCGCTACAAACTGTTGGAAGACGCCGACACGGAAATCACCGCCAGCACCCAGTTGGTCGGCGGTATCTCGCTGATCCTGGGTAACTCCAAAGGCGGCCTGGCCCAGTGGTTCATGGCCCGCGACCCCGATGGCGAACAGCGCCTGAAGCAGATCCGCACCTTCCAGATGGGCACCGCGCCCATCGTCGAAATCAGCGCTGAAGAGCGCCGCAAAGGCTTCACCGCCCTGGATGCTGCTGGCCAGTTCGGCGTGTTCCACAGCACTGCCCACCGCACCTTGCTGGTGGACCCGGTGGTCGACGGCCAGGGTCTGTTCGGCATGTCGCCACGGGCCAACCGTGTGATTGTCGAGGCGGGTGGCAAGCTGCAACCGTTGTTGCTCGACAACCCGCACCCGGAAGTGTCGTGGAGCGCGTTGTGGAGCAAGGTCTGGTACGAGAACTACGACGAGCCTAAATACGTCTGGCAATCCACGGCCGCCAACACTGACTTCGAACCCAAGATGAGCCTGGCCCCGCTGACCTTCGGTACCTTGAAGGCCGCGTTCTACGCCATGTTGCTGGCGGCGCCACTGGCGGTTGCTGCAGCGATCTACACCGCTTACTTCATGGCGCCGAGCCTGCGCCGCAAGGTCAAGCCGGTGATCGAGCTGATGGAAGCCATGCCGACGGTGATCCTCGGATTCTTCGCCGGCCTGTTCCTGGCGCCGTATGTGGAAGGGCACCTGCCGGGCATTTTCAGTCTGTTGATGCTGTTGCCGATTGGCATCCTGGTCGCCGGCTTTGTCTTCAGCCGCTTGCCTGAGTCGATCCGCCTGCGCGTTCCCGATGGTTGGGAAAGCGCGATCCTGATCCCGGTGATCCTGTTGGTGGGCTGGCTCTCGCTGTACATGAGCCCGTACCTGGAAACCTGGTTCTTCGGCGGTGACATGCGCATGTGGATCTCCCACGATCTGGGCATTACCTACGACCAGCGCAACGCGTTGGTGGTCGGCCTGGCCATGGGTTTTGCGGTGATCCCGAACATCTACTCCATCGCCGAAGACGCCGTGTTCAGCGTGCCACGCGGCCTGACTCTGGGTTCCCTGGCCCTGGGCGCCACGCCGTGGCAGACCATGACCCGCGTGGTCATCCTCACCGCCAGCCCGGGCATCTTCTCGGCGCTGATGATCGGCATGGGCCGCGCTGTGGGCGAGACCATGATCGTACTGATGGCTACCGGTAACACCCCGGTGATGGAGATGAACCTGTTCGAGGGCCTGCGCACCCTGGCGGCCAACGTTGCGGTGGAGATGCCCGAGTCGGAAGTGGGCGGCAGTCATTACCGCGTGCTGTTCCTCTCTGCGCTGGTGCTGCTGTTGTTCACCTTCATCATGAACACCCTCGCCGAGCTGATTCGTCAGCGTCTGCGCAAGAAATACTCGTCGCTTTAAGAAAGGTAGAAGTCTGTGAAACAGAACTCCCTGAATGGATGGTTCAAGAGCGGCGCCCCCGGCGTCTGGATCAGCGGTGGCGCGGTGTCCATCGCGGTCATCATGACCATTGGTTTGCTGGCTGTGATTGCGGTGCGGGGCCTGGGCCATTTCTGGCCGGCCGACCTGATCCAGGCCAACTACAACGTGCCAGGCCAGGCCAACCACATCGTGATCGGCGAAGTGGTGCAGAAAGAAGAAGTGCCGCGTGAGCGCCTGAAAAGCGCGGGCCTGCCGGTGCCGGACCAAGGCCCGGAATTCATGACCCGTGAGCTGATCAAGGTCGGCAACCGCGACCTGAACGGTAACGACTTCACCTGGATTGTCGGTGAGTGGCTGAAGGACCAGACCAAGCCTGCGAACCTGATGGCCATCGAGCGTCGTGAGTGGGGCAACTTCTACGGCACCCTGGTCAACGTCAAGCAGGACGGCAAGGTGATTGCCGAAGGCGAGGCCGCGTGGCCTGAGCTGCAAGCCCGCGTGGACCGCGTGAACAAGCTGGCCGCTCAGCTCAAGAGCCTGGAAAAAACCGATATTGGCGCGATCAACGCAGGGCTGGAGCGCATCCGCCTGCACGGTCGCAAACTGGAACTGGAAGGCAAGCTCGACGCTGCCGCCCAGGCCGACATGGACGCCGACCGCGCCGAGCTGAACGCCCGCTACCAGGACATCGAAGCGCGCCTGGCCGACCTGCATGCCCAGTTCAACCGCGACGCCCTGACGGCGCGTGACGGCAACGGCAAGGAAGTGGAAATCGGCATCGGCAAAGTGGTGCACGCCTATCAGCCGAACGCCATGGGCACGATGACCAAGATCGGCTTCTACTTCAGCAAGGTCTGGGAATTCCTCAGCGATGACCCACGGGAAGCCAACACCGAAGGCGGGATCTTCCCGGCCATCTTCGGCACCGTGATGATGACCCTGATCATGGCAATGATCGTGACCCCGTTTGGCGTACTGGCCGCGGTGTACCTGCGTGAATACGCCAAGCAGAACACCTTGACGCGCATCATCCGCATCGCCGTGAACAACCTGGCCGGCGTACCGGCCATCGTCTACGGCGTGTTCGGCCTGGGCTTCTTCGTGTATGTACTGGGGGGCTCGGTAGACCGTTTGTTCTTCGCTGAAGCGCTGCCTGCGCCGACCTTCGGTACGCCGGGGTTGCTCTGGGCTTCGCTGACCCTGGCGCTGCTGGCGGTGCCTGTGGTGATCGTGGCCACCGAAGAAGGCCTGGCGCGGATTCCTCGCACCGTGCGTGAAGGCTCCCTGGCGCTCGGCGCGACCAAGGCGGAAACGTTGTGGAAGATCGTGCTGCCAATGGCCAGCCCGGCGATGATGACCGGCATGATCCTCGCCGTGGCCCGTGCCGCGGGTGAGGTGGCACCGCTGATGCTGGTGGGTGTAGTGAAGCTGGCGCCGTCGCTGCCGCTGGATGGCAACTACCCGTACCTGCACCTGGACCAGAAGATCATGCACCTGGGCTTCCATATTTATGACGTCGGCTTCCAGAGCCCCAACGTCGAAGCCGCACGGCCGTTGGTGTACGCCACCGCCTTGCTGCTGGTACTGGTGATCGCCACGCTCAACCTGTCGGCAGTGTGGATTCGTAACCACCTGCGCGAAAAATACAAAGCGCTGGACAGCTAATGCGATCCAATGTGGGAGCTGGCTCGGTGTCAGGCACAGAATTTGAGTAAGCCGCCCCGGCGGTTCAACGAAATGAATTGGTAGCACAGGGAGCATCCCATGCAACACGAAACCCAATCCCACGGCATCAACATGTCTGCCCTGGGTCGCGACAAGCAGAGCCTGAGCCTGGCCCAGGAAACCGTGGCCATCGAAGTCCCCGGCCTGAGCCTGTACTACGGCGACAAGCAGGCACTGTTCGATGTCAGCATGAACATCCCCAAGCAACGCGTGACCGCCTTCATCGGCCCGTCGGGCTGCGGCAAGTCCACGTTGTTGCGTACCTTCAACCGCATGAATGACCTGGTGGACGGTTGCCGTGTAGAAGGTGCAATCAACCTCTACGGCACCAATATCTACCGCAAGGGCGAAGACGTGGCCGAACTGCGTCGCCGCGTGGGCATGGTGTTCCAGAAGCCTAACCCGTTCCCCAAGACCATCTACGAAAACGTGGTCTACGGCCTGCGCATCCAGGGCATCAACAAGAAGCGCATCCTCGACGAAGCCGTTGAGTGGGCCCTTAAAGGCGCGGCGCTGTGGGACGAGGTCAAGGACCGCCTGCACGAATCGGCACTCGGCCTGTCCGGCGGCCAGCAGCAACGTCTGGTGATCGCGCGCACCATCGCCGTGGAGCCGGAAGTGCTGCTGCTCGACGAACCGTGCTCGGCACTCGACCCGATCTCGACGCTGAAAGTCGAAGAACTGATCTACGAGCTCAAGTCCAAGTTCACCATCGTTATCGTGACCCACAACATGCAACAGGCGGCGCGGGTTTCCGACTACACCGCGTTCATGTACATGGGCAAGCTGGTGGAGTTCGGCGATACCGACACCCTGTTCACCAATCCGGCGAAGAAGCAGACCGAAGACTACATCACCGGTCGCTACGGCTAGGAAGCTGTGGTTCTGATTGCACTGACGCTGCGGTTCTCCGCACCTTACCGGACGCTCCAAGGACGCCAACATGATTAGCAAAGAAGGCCTTACCCACCACATCTCCGCGCAGTTCAATGCCGAGCTTGAGGAAGTGCGCAGCCACCTCCTGGCGATGGGCGGGCTGGTGGAGAAGCAAGTCAATGATGCGGTCACCGCGCTGATCGAGGCCGACTCGGGCCTGGCTCAGCAGGTGCGTGAGATTGACGAGCAGATCAACCAGATGGAACGCAATATCGACGAAGAGTGCCTGCGCATTCTTGCCCGCCGCCAGCCAGCGGCCTCGGACCTGCGTTTGATCATCAGCATTTCCAAGTCGGTGATCGACCTGGAGCGCATTGGCGATGAAGCCACCAAGATTGCCCGCCGCGCCATCCAGCTGTGCGAAGAGGGTGAGGCGCCCCGTGGCTACGTGGAAGTGCGCCATATCGGCGATCAGGTGCGCAACATGGTGCGCGATGCCCTCGACGCTTTCGCCCGCTTTGACGCCGAACTGGCGTTGTCGGTGGCTCAGTACGACAAGATCATCGACCGCGAATACAAGACCGCGCTGCGCGAGTTGGCCACCTACATGATGGAAGACCCGCGTTCGATCTCGCGGGTCTTGAACATTATCTGGGTGCTGCGCTCCCTGGAGCGTATCGGCGACCACGCGCGCAATATCTCGGAATTGGTGATTTATCTGGTGCGCGGCACCGACGTCCGGCACATGGGCCTAAAGCGCATGAAGGCCGAAGTTGAAGGCACTGCTGATCTAATCCCTAATGTTCCGGGCGAATCTGACGATAAGTAAGGTTGCCCGAGAAATTAACGCCCGGCCTCTGGCCGGGCGTTTTTGTTTGCGGCATCTGAATTTTTTGCACAGCAGGCGCCATAAAGTCCTTCTGTGACCCGCGAGTTTTGGCAAAATGCCATCAGTCAGGCGTTTTGCAGACGTTTTTATAGGATGAAGGGTCGATGAGTAAAGTCAGTGTGTTGGTGGTGGATGACGCCTCGTTTATTCGCGACCTGGTGAAGAAGTGCCTGCGTAATTACTTCCCCGGGATCAAGATCGAAGATGCGGTGAACGGCAAAAAGGCGCAATCCATCCTCATGCGCGAAACCTTCGACCTGGTGCTGTGTGACTGGGAAATGCCGGAAATGTCCGGCATTGAGCTGTTGACCTGGTGCCGCGAGCAAGCGCACCTGAAGGCCATGCCGTTCGTGATGGTGACCAGCCGTGGCGACAAGGAAAACGTGGTGCAGGCTATTCAGGCGGGGGTTTCCGGCTACGTCAGCAAGCCGTTCACCAACGAGCAGTTGCTGAACAAGGTCAAGCAGGCCCTGCACAAGATCGGTCGCCTCGATGCGCTGATTGCCAGCGCGCCGACCAAGATGAACTCAGCCTTTGGCAACGACTCCCTGAGCGCCCTGACCGGCGGCAAACCCGAAGCGGTCAAGCCGGCCCCGGTGGCGGCGCCCAGCAAAGGTCTGCTCAATACACCGCCAGCCAAGGCCCCCGCAGCAGCGGCGCCGACTGGCAGTCGCGGTCAGGGCCAGTTGCGCCTCGCAAGCGGCACCCAGCAATGCGTGATCAAGGCCCTGAGCATCAAGGAAGCGTTGCTGGTGGTAAAGCGTGGCGAGGTCCTGCCACAAGTACTGGAAAGCGCCGTGCTCGACCTTGAACAGGGCGACAACGCCGAAGTCGCACGGCTCAACGGCTACCTGCACGCCATCGTCGCCTACGAGCCCAAGCCCGACAGCGACTGGTTGCAACTGACTTTCCGCTTTATCGACCAGGATGCGCAGAAGCTGGACTACATATCCCGCCTGATCGCCCGTGGCACGGCGCAGAAGCATTTCGTGCCGGGTGCGTGAAGCACCGCGACGCCTATCCCCTGTAGGAGCGAGCTTGCTCGCGAAAAACGCCAACGATAACGCGTGCTTCCTGAATAAACGCGGCGCCTGTGAGTTTTTCGCGAGCAAGCTCGCTCCTACAGAGGGCGTCTACAGTCAGTCCAGCAACAACACCTTGGCCAACACGATCTTCGGCCCTTTCATCTTCTTGATGATGATCCGCAAGCCTTCAACTTCCAGCACTTCTTCTTCTTCCGGCACGCGCTTGAGCGTGTCGTAGATCAGGCCGGCCAGGGTTTCGGCTTCGATGTGGTCCAGGTCGACGCCCAACAGGCGTTCCACCTTGAACAACGGCGTGTCGCCACGCACCAGCAGTTTGCCGGGCTGGTAGGCGAGGATGCCGCGCTCGGCCTTGCGGTGTTCGTCCTGGATATCGCCCACCAGCACTTCCAGCACGTCTTCCATGGTCAAGTAGCCGATGATCTTGCCGTCGGCTTCTTCCACCAGGGCGAAGTGCGCGCCGCCTTTGCGGAACTGCTCCAGCAGTTGCGACAACGGCATATGCCGCGATACGCGTTCCAGTGGGCGGGTCAATTCGGCCAGGTTGAACGATTCGGGGATATGGTCCAGGGCCGCCAGTTCCAGGAGCAAATCCTTGATGTGCAGCAAGCCGACAAACTCGTTGCGCACCGCGTCATACACTGGGTAGCGGCTGAATTTATGGCGACGGAACAGCGCGAGAATTTCCTTGAGCGGGGCGTTGAAGTCCAGGGTCACCAGGTCTTCCCGGGAGTTGGCCCAGTCCACTACTTCCAGCTCGCCCATTTCCACGGCGGAGGCCAGTACGCGCATGCCTTGGTCGCTGGGGTCCTGGCCACGGCTGGAGTGCAGGATCAGCTTGAGTTCTTCGCGGCTGTAATGGTGCTCATGGTGGGGGCCAGGCTCGCCTTGGCCCGCGATACGGAGGATGGCGTTGGCACTGGCGTTGAGCAGGTAAATGGCCGGGTACATCGCCCAGTAGAACAGGTACAGCGGCACGGCCGTCCACAGTGACAGCAACTCGGGTTTGCGAATCGCCCAGGATTTTGGGGCCAACTCACCGACCACGATGTGCAGGTAGGAAATCACGAAGAAGGCGGCAAAGAACGACACGCCCTTGATCACTTCCGGCGACTGCACGCCGACCGCGCTCAGCATCGGCTCGAGGATGTGCGCAAAAGCCGGTTCACCGACCCAGCCCAGGCCCAGGGACGCCAGGGTGATACCCAACTGGCAAGCCGAGAGGTAGGCGTCGAGCTGGCTGTGCACGGTACGCAGGATCTGCCCGCGCCAGCCGTTCTTATGGGCGATGGCCTCGACGCGGGTGGCGCGCAGTTTGACCATGGCAAATTCCGCCGCAACGAAGAAACCGTTGAGCAGTACCAGGATCAGTGCAAAAAGAATCATGCCGAAATCGGCGAAGAGTGTAGCGAGGGTAATGCCAGGGGAAGGGTCCATGATGGGGTTTTGCAGGTTCCGTGTGTTCAATAAGGGGTGACAGGTAGGCCTGAAAGGCAGGCGCAAGTCGGCCAATGTAGCGGCTGACGGGGCGCTTGCCTAGTGCCCGCTGCCGGGCGGGGCTGCAAAGTCGTGTCGCAGAACCCGTGTGGGAGCTGGCTTGCCTGCGATGGCGGTCTGCCTGCTACCGATAATTTGGCTGACCCGCCGTCATCGCAGGCAAGCCAGCTCCCACAGTGGGCCGTGCTCACTTCCGCTTAATCATCGGCCTCGACCGCTCGCGAACGGTTTACCTGCGCCGGCGGAAAATGACAGGTAAAGGTACTGCCATGCCCCAGCACGCTGCTTATTTCCAGGCGGGCCCGATGGCGCAGCAGCACATGCTTGACGATGGCCAGGCCCAGCCCGGTGCCGCCGGTGTTGGAGTTGCGGCTGGAGTCGACACGGTAGAAGCGCTCGGTCAGGCGCGGCAGGTGCTTGGCGTCGATACCGATACCCGAGTCCTGCACACTCAGGTGCGCGCCGTGCTCGTCGGCCCACCAGCGAATGCGGATATTGCCCTTGTCCTGGGTGTACTTCACCGCGTTGAACACCAGGTTGGAGAATGCACTGCGCAATTCGCCTTCACTGCCCTTGAGCAATACGGTTGGGTCGGCCTCCAGCGTGATCTGCTGCCCGCGTTCGCCCGAGAGGGCCTGGGCATCGTTCTTGATCGTCTGCAACAGGCTCTGCACCGCCACGGGGTGGTTGTCCGAGGGGTAGTCCGTGGCTTCAAGCTTGGCTAGCAACAGCAGGTCGTTAAGCAGGGTTTGCATGCGCGAGCCTTGCACCTGCATCTGCTGCAGGGCGCGGCTCCAGCGTGGGTTGATCTCATCGACATTGTCCAGCAACGTCTCCAGGTAGCCGCAGATCACCGTCAACGGCGTGCGCAGCTCATGGGAAACGTTGGCGACGAAGTCTTTGCGCATCTGCTCCAACTGGTGGATACGGGTCACATCACGTACCAGCATCAAGTGCTCGTTGTTGCCGTAGCGAGTCAGGTACAGCTGGATGCGCACGCGGTCGTTGGTGGGCGAGGGGATTTCCAGGGCTTCTTCGTAGTTGTCCTGCTCGAAGTATTCCTTGAAGCGCGGGTGACGCACCAGGTTGGTCACCGGCTGGCCGCTGTCCTGGGGCGTCTTGAGGCCCAGCAGAGTCTCGGCGGCACGGTTCCACCATTCCAGGTTGCCGTCGCTGTCGAGCATGATCACCGCGTCCTTGAGTGCGGCGGTGGACTCCTGCACCCGGTCGATCACCGCTTGCAGGCGCCCGCGTACCCGTTGGTCGCGGCGCTGCAGGTGGTAGATGCTGTCGAACACCTCGCCCCACAGGCCATAGCCATCGGGGGGGGCCTCATCGGGTTTGTGCTGGCGCAGCCATTCATGCAGGCGCAGCAATTGTTTGAGGGTCCAGCCCAGGTACAACGCGATGCCGGCGGCCAGGCTCCAGCCGTAATAGCCACTGATCAGCCCGACCAGCAGGCAGGCAGTGATCAACAGAAGCATGTGGCGGATCAGGGTGCCATGCCAGTTCTGGTTCAAGGTGCGTCCTTCGGAGCAGTTTCAAGTTTCAAGCTGCAAGCTCCAAGCTTAAGCAGTCCCGCTTTTAACTTGCGGCTTGTGGCTGATTGCTCAACCTTTGGTAGAAAACCGATAGCCGGTACCGCGCACGGTTTGTACCAGATTCTCGTACGCGTCGCCCAAGGCTTTGCGCAGGCGGCGGATATGCACGTCCACAGTGCGCTCTTCCACATAGACGTTGCCCCCCATACCTGGTCGAGCAGTTGGCCACGGGTGTAGGCGCGCTCCTGGTGAGTCATGAAGAATTGCAACAGGCGGTATTCGGTCGGCCCCATCTCCGCGGGCTTGCCGTCGATGGTCACGCGGTGGCTGATCGGGTCCAGGATCAAGCCGTCGACTTCGATAGGCGCTTCGCCATCGGTCGGGCCGGCGCGGCGCAGCACGGCTTTGAGGCGCGCCACCAGTTCCCGTGGGGAAAACGGCTTGGTGATGTAGTCATCGGCGCCCACTTCCAGGCCCTGGATCTTGTTGTCCTCTTCGCCCTTGGCGGTGAGCATGATGATCGGGATATCCCCGGTCAGCTCGTCACGCTTGAGACGGCGGGCCAATTCGATGCCCGAGGTGCCGGGCAGCATCCAGTCGAGCAGGATCAGGTCCGGCTTGCGGTCGACGATAATGGCGTGGGCCTGCTGGGAGTTCTCCGCCTCCAGGCAGTCATAGCCGGCCATTTCCAACGCGACGGCGATCATTTCGCGAATGGGCGCTTCGTCGTCAACGATCAGAATGCTCCTGCCAACCATGCTCAATCCTCTTGTCATTTAACTGTCTTGCGCCGCATTAGATAACGGAATTATTGCAGTCGTGTGACAGTAATTTAGTCGCTTGGGCAATTAACGGCACTCTGAACTACCCTTTGGGTCCGAATCCTGACAACCACAAAAGGAAGGTTCCGATGACTTACAGCACTGTTTCCTGGAAAACCCTGCTGGTATCTGCGGTGTTGACGCTGCCAGGGTTGGCGTTTGCGGCAGAGCCGGCGATGACTAAAGATGGGATGTTGGTGGACCACAAGGGCATGACGCTCTACACCTTCGACAAGGACGCTGATGGCAAATCAGTGTGCAAGGACCAGTGCGCGACCAACTGGCCACCGCTGAAGGCAGAGTCCACCGACACCAAGACCGGCGATTGGACGGTGATCACCCGCGACGACCAGACCAGCCAGTGGGCCTACAAAGGCAAGCCTGTCTACACCTACAAGGACGACAAGAAAGCCGGTGACAAGACCGGTGATGGCAAAGGTAGCGTCTGGCACATCATCAAGCCCTGACTAAGCGGCGGCTTGGAGGCCTTCGCGAGCAAGCCCGCTCCCACTTTTGATTGCGAATACAGTCAAATGTGGGAGCGGGCTTGCCCGCGATGGCGTCCCAACAGTCACCACAGAATCCTCAGCGAACCGCGTAATCCACCACGATCCCGACAAAAATCGCCAACCCCGCCCAGTGATTATGCAAGAACGCCTTGAAGCACTTCATGCGGTCCCTGTCCCGTGTGTACCAGAACTCCCAGACAAAACAGCCCGCTGCCGCCAGCAACCCGAGGTGGAACCACCCGCCCAACTCGAACCGTGCGCCGGCCAGCAACAGGCACGCCAGCGCCAGGCCTTGCAGGGTGAGGATGATCACGCGGTCAGCGTCACCGAACAGAATGGCGGTGGATTTCACCCCGATCTTCAAATCGTCATCGCGGTCGGTCATGGCGTAATAGGTGTCGTAGCCCACCGTCCACAACAGGTTGGCGATGTACAGCAGCCACGCGGTGGCAGGCAAATGGCCGGTCTCGGCGGTAAACGCCATCGGCATGCCCCAGGAAAACGCTGCGCCCAGCACCACTTGGGGGTAATAGGTGTAGCGCTTCATGAACGGGTAGCTTGCCGCCAGTGCGAGGCCGCCCAGGGACAGCAGGATGGTGCTGGCATTGGTCAGCAGCACCAGCAGGAAACTGATGCCCATCAGCACGGCAAAAAACACCAGCGCTTCCTTCGAACTGATCTTGCCGCTCACCAGCGGACGTTGCTCGGTGCGTTTCACATGGCCATCGACCTTGCGGTCGGCCCAGTCATTGATCACGCAGCCGCCGGCCCGGGTGAGTACCACGCCCAGCACGAAAATCACGATATTGATCAGTGACGGCGAACCCTTGCCGGCGATCCACAGGGCCCACAGCGTCGGCCACAGCAGCAGGTAGATGCCGATGGGCTTGTTGATGCGCGTCAACTGAATGAAATCCCAGGCCCTGGGGTTCAGGCGGTTCAAGGACTTGAGCAGACGTTGGTACATCAGCAGTTCTCCGGATGATCTTGCAGCGCGTGCCAGAAACTCGGCAGGAAGACTTCCGCCACCAGCACGCTCAGCGCCCCGCGGTCGAAGCGCGAGCGGCGCGCCCACAGATTATCGGCCTGGTCCGCTGTCGGCAGCCAGGCACGAGGGTAGTGACACACTTCGATGGCCTGGCGGGTAAAGGCGCGGTCGCAGAACAGCAACTCGCCCAGCGAGCGGCTGCCCAGTTCGTCCATGTGCAGCCCGTCGCCCTGCAAGGCACTGCGGGCCGCCACGCTGCGGGCGAACACCCAAGGCTGGCCGTGCCCGCGCAAATACACCTCGCGTACCCAACCGATACTGGCCGGCGGCAGGTCCAGGGCGGCGCATTCGTCGTCGCGCAACGGTTGCCAGCCTTCGAACAGCGGCGTCACGCTGAAACCCTCGTTGGACAGCCACGTCAGCCGTCGCGTCAGCGAGCCTTCGTCAAACAGCCAGTTGAGGGTCAAGGGCGTGGGCAAGGGGCTCAGAAGGCTCTGGGTCAGCCATTGGCAAGCATCGGGAAGGGCGATTGAGTGCGGCACGGTGAGTCAGTATTGGCAGCAAAAGAGGCGGCGAGCTTACCATGGCACCCTGGGCTTTTGCCGTGCCAAACCCGTCGTTTGCGTCGAACGTGCTTGCATCTGCCGGCCCTGATCAGTACAAAACGCCCTGAGCCGCGCGGCAACGCTGGATCCATCGACCGCCGGCCAACACGCCTGAACCTGAGGAAGCATGTAATGAAGAAGTGGCAATGTATCGTCTGTGGCCTTATCTATAACGAAGCGGACGGCTGGCCGGATGACGGTATTGCACCAGGCACTCTGTGGCAGGACGTCCCGGAAGACTGGCTGTGCCCGGACTGCGGCGTGGGTAAGTCGGACTTCGAAATGATCGAAATCGCGTAATCCCGAATTTAAGAAACGTACTACAAGGAGAAAGGAATGAACGCACCTGTCGTGATCATCGGCACAGGATTGGCCGGTTACAACGTCGCCCGGGAGTTTCGCAAGCTCGACAGCGAGACCCCGTTGCTGCTGATCACTGCCGATGACGGACGCTCCTACTCCAAGCCCATGCTCTCCACCGGCTTTGGCAAGAACAAGGAAGCCGATGGCCTGAGCATGGCCGAACCTGGCGCCATGGCCGAGCAACTCAAGGCCCAGGTGCGCACCCATACGCGCATCAGCGGCATCGATCCAGGCCACAAGCGCCTGTGGATCGGCGAGGAAGCGGTGAGCTACCGCGACCTGGTCCTGGCCTGGGGCGCAGAAACCGTGCGCGTACCGGTCGAAGGCGATGCAGCTGAGCTGATTTTCCCGATCAACGACTTGGAAGACTACGCGCGCTTTCGTGCCGCTGCTGCCGGCAAACGGCGCGTGCTGCTGCTTGGCGCTGGCCTGATCGGCTGTGAGTTTGCCAATGATCTGATCCTGGGCGGCTATGAAATCGACCTGGTCGCGCCGTGTGAGCAAGTCATGCCGACCCTGCTGCACCCGGCGGCAGCCGCAGCGGTGCAAGCCGGGCTGGAAGGCATCGGCGCGCGTTTCCACCTGGGCCCGGTGCTCAATCGCCTGCAACGCACGGCTGATGGCCTTGAAGCGCACCTGTCGGACGGTGAAGTGATCCACTGTGACCTGGTGGTGTCTGCCATTGGCCTGCGCCCGCGTGTAGACCTGGCCGCAGCGGCCGGCCTGCAAATCAACCGCGGGATCATGGTGGACCGCCACCTCAAGACCTCCCACGCCAATATCTATGCCCTGGGCGACTGCGCCGAGGTCGATGGCCTGAACCTGTTGTACGTGATGCCGCTGATGAGCTGCGCCCGTGCCCTGGCGCAAACCCTGGCCGGCAATGCCACGGCGGTGAGCTATGGACCGATGCCCATCACCGTGAAAACCCCGGTGTGCCCGCTGGTGGTATCACCTGCGCCACGAGGCACTGAAGGCGTCTGGAGTGTCGAAGGGCAGGGTGCCGACATAAAGGCCCTGTGCCGCGATGCCAGCGGCCGCCTGCTGGGTTACGCACTGACCGGCAGCGCTGTCATGGAAAAACTGGCGCTGAACAAAGAACTTCCGCCGTTACTGGCGTAAATACCACCCGTTCTGTCGCAAACATCACGTTCATACCCCGAGAAAGGCCGCCGCGAGACTGGCGCGGCGCCCGAGGGCATGCCATCCTCACTCCCGTCTGCCGCAGAGTAGAGCCTGCGGCGCCTTGGCGCTGCTCCACCAGAGAGCAGCACGGACATAACAACAAAAAACCGTCAAAGAGGCTTCACATATGCGTAAACCAGATCTCGCAGCCGCCATCGCTGAAAAAGCCGATCTCACCAAAGAACAGGCCAACCGCGTCCTCAATGCCGTCCTCGAAGAAATCACCGGCGCCCTGCACCGCAAGGACAGCGTCACCCTGGTCGGCTTCGGCACTTTCCTGCAACGCCACCGCGGCGCCCGCACCGGCAAAAACCCGCAAACCGGTGAGCCAGTGAAAATCAAGGCGAGCAACACCGTAGCGTTCAAGCCGGGCAAGTCGCTCAAAGACAGCGTCAACCCGTAAGTTAAGCGGTACCGTCTCGAAGGGAGGCGGGGCGGTAAAGAAGATGGGCACGCCGACTGGGTCGGGTGCCCATTTTTTGTTGGGTGCTGATGCGTATGCCAGATTAAGCCAGCTCGCCTAATCGCATTTTCAGGTGAATTGAACTAGGAAATAGCCGCCCACATCCCCTTCCTTCAGCTTTTTCGCTCGATTATCGGCGAACACATAGCCGATACCTCCACCGAATATTCCTTCGTGACTAGGGCTGATTTTTGCAATATCGGCGTCGGTGAGTTGAGCCAAGAAATAGTAGCGAGGGCTTTCATACAAAGGGTCTTGCAACCAAGCAGGGCGCCCAAGGGCCTTGCTGATACCCGCGCCACTGTCCACGTCTTCCAATTCCTCCTCCATTTGTTCGGGAGTGAACGGTTGCTGGGCAATGTACGTTCGCGGAATTGGATCAACCAACGCAGCGGGTGTGAGTTCGGAAGTCGCCAGCGCGTGAAGCAGAACCTGGCTATGGCCAAGTTGAAGTTTTTCCATCTCGCTTTGTTGATGGACAGTCAACTTTCGTACAGACGATCGTGTGTACGTTTCGTCAGTTCGCTCAACGGAGACGAACACCGTAAGCGCCATCCCGGAGGGTATGAATGGGACGTCCAAGAACGTTGAGGTCATCGTAATCACCGGCAGCATAAGCTGACCGGTTTGCGGATCTTTAGGCCACAGTGCAAGGTCTGTAAGCCACGCACCTCCGCCTATTTGTCCAAGGTTATGGTCTTGCTCTGAGAGGATAATTTGATTGATACCCATAGCCGGTGATCCTTTAGAAACAACCTTTTCGTTTGGCGAATGACGTGGCAGAGCGCCTCTCGCTATGGATTTCGATCAAGCGATGCTCGGCATCGTAGATGAATGTTCCCGTTGACCTTGGGTGTTGTTCTGGCTATCAAGACAGATGCAGGTAAAACAGTTCCACTTCATTTGGATCTTCAGAGGACCTCAGCACAGCTTTGTATTTGTCTTCAAGTTTCTGATTTAGACCTTCGTTATATAGCAAATAAAGAGCAGGATAATCAGTGTTGGTGCGAATCCAGTCTTCCGAATCTGCTTCGTCAAACCAACATTGGGCTAATCCAATACTGGTCAGCAACTGCTCTTTCCAGTCAGGTTTTTCATCCAGGCTGTCAAATGAATACAACCATATTGAAAAACGCTCATTGAAGTTCTCAAGCGTTTCGCCGGGATTTTTTAGTGGCCGCCAGTCCGTCAGTTCGGCGACAACATGGTTGGAAGTCCGGGTTTTAATAGTCTTCTCGATAATAGACTGGGACCAGTTTTCCGGATATTCAAACCGTTCGTCTCGGAGTGCTTTATTAAGGACGTTGTTCACGCACGTCATCAGCGCTGGGTCCACTATCTGAAGCGTCAAGTGGAGAGAAAACCATCCCTTGCTCTTGGATAGATTTATCGTGTAGCGACGAACTCGACCACGCTCGCCATTCGTTTCAAAATTTCTGCCTTTTTTTAGCGCGTACCCATGTTTCGCAAAGGGTTCTGCTAAGAATGAGGTCAGTAACTTCAATATATCTTTTACAGTTTCAGTCATTACGGCAACCTCCATAGTGGGACCCTGGCTTCGCTAACGGTTACGCCTTTTGTGCTCTTTCCAGAATTACCAAATATGCCTTTCCCATCGGCGATGATTTTGTCTTTTGCAAGCTGGGCTTTAGACCGTACAGCACCACCTGACTTGACCTCAATTGCGACGACTTTCCCGGTTTTGTTATTTTTTATCAAAATGTCTACGTAGCGGCCTCTCCCTGCACCTGGAGTTTTGACATAAACCTGTGTACCGAGCACGGTCACTTTGGGATTATTTAATAGCTTCTGATGCACCAGGTTTTCAGCGGCTTTACCGTTGACTTTATTCTGCCTCCTTTGTGCTGAGGAACAGGCCCAGCCCCAGGGGTCTATCCAACCCGTCGGGTTAGGAGCGTATTGGTAAAGATTGCCGCCTCCCGCCAACCCAATCGGATCCGGCGTCGTAAACCTCCCCACATCCGGATCATAAAACCGAAACGTGTTGTAGTGCAGCCCAATCTCCCGATCCAGATACTGCCCCTGGAACCGCAAATTCTGCTCTTCGATAAAGTACGCTTCACGCACTTCTTCGTCTGCATTCCCCCACACCTGATAGCGCGCCTGCCACACCGTTTTCCCATCAGCTTCGGTCAGTTGCTCAGGCAATCCATTCAGGTCGTTGTGGTAGTAGCGCACGCTTTGATGCTCGCCCGTGCCGTCCACGCGAGCCAGCGGTATATAGCCGTCTTCTTCATAGAGATAGAGGCTGGTCTGGCTATGCCGATGCTCCTGCAGCAGGCGCAACCCCTCCCAATCAAAGCGGCTTTCACCCAACGGATAGCCGTTGCTGTCATGTTCGGTTTTAGCGATGCGCCGGCCGAGGGGGTCGTAGGTCATTTTCACGACCGTTTCGCGTCCATCCTTCTGGCTACGGACTTCGATCAGGCGATGCTCTGCGTCGTAGGCAAAAAGCTGTACGCCGCGTAGGGCACTGCGCTTTTCGATCATTCGGCCAAAGCCGTCGTAACGATAGCGTTTGTCCTGATAGGTCAACAGCTTGTTATTCACCACCAGCCCCGCACTGGCTGACGGACCGTCCAGCAGGTTTGCTGCGGCATCGTAGGCAAACGTTTCTCGCTGGCCCTGAGCGTTGTCCTGGCTGGCGATAATGCGCCCGGTGGCGTCGTAGTGGAGCAGTTGGCGCTGGTCCCGACGGTTATCGCGGTCACGCTCCAGGCGGCCGATCAGGTTATCGGCCGGGTCATAGTCAAAGTGTTTTTGCTGGGCGGCCGGCAGTTGCGTGGGCTGGCCGTTGGGACGGCGTATCCGTGAGCGCAGGCGGCCGCTGCGGTCGTATTCGCTGCGCGTAGTGATCTGGCCTTGGGTACGCAGGACTTCACGGTGCAGGCGGTCGCGTTCGAAGTCGCAGATGACGCGCCCGTCGAGGTTGATCTGGTGCAGGTGGCCGCTGCCGTAGTACAGGCGGTTGAGCCAACGGTCGTCGGGTCATATAGTCTGGTCTCACTATCAAGTGTGGCCCGGTATCCAGAATAAATTTTTACCTCCGGATTTAATGATCTTCTCAATCAGCTCAGTAAATGATTTTGCGATCAGTGTGCTCTCATCGGCGGTCGGGTAACTGTCCCAGAACGAGTCGTAGCAGTAGCCAAATTGCGGGCCAGGTTTCAGGTTAATTGAAATTATTTGATCCGCACATTTAACGAGCGCGTACCAGTTAGCTGAGTCTGGGTCCTCCAAGTCTTCGTCCATAACGACAAAGTCGGAGCGTTCAAGTTCTGGCGCCTGAATCATGAAGCTGTACTGTGCCTTTGGATAGAAAACAGCGCTGCTGTAATGGTTATAAAAATCGGTCAAGTCATCGGGGACGGGATTACTCGGCAACCCAGTAGAAGGTGCTGTCGTGCAGTCAGCGTTTTCTATTAGATTAAGAATGTTCATCTTCCGCATCCATTGTAGATAAAGAGAATAACTTTAATTAAAACGAAATGCATCCATCCCTTTTTGCCTCAGCCATTTGATCCGTTACCAATCGCCTCGCCACTCATCAGCATACTCTGATGTTGGGTCAAGGCCGACAATTTTTCCTAAGGTATAAATGTGTTCAAATATAGATTCGCGTTCGATAGTTTCTATTTCATTCTCGAAATAATTAATGTTAAGTATGCACTTTTTGAAGTGTTCCAAGATGGTTGATTGATTTGTTTTTTCAGGAAGTTGTTGCAATTCACTGATAAGTGCTTCGAGCAGCCTCGTTATCTTGGCGATAAGTTTTTTTTCACCCTCTAGATTAAGGTGATGCTTTTGAAAGTCCTGTAACTCTTTGTTTTTCATTTGGTTGTACTCAATTTTTTGGCGTGTGGCGCTGAGATGCCTTTGAATAAGAATTCTTTGGATTTGTCCCAATTCACTCCGTTTTCAAAATAGTTTATTAAACGATTTTGTAGCTTTTCTGGATCGCCGATCATGCCTGATAATTCATATTTATAAATGGTGTCGAGGTCGTCGGTTAATGTTAAGTTGCTTTTCAATGTAATTGCATCAAGAGTTTCAAAAGAATCAGTCAGTTCTATAAGATCCGCGCCGTAATTGCCGCCAATAATAGCTCTCAGCATTTTTTTTTCGGGAGGGCGCATGTCTATGCGGACTTTATCCGATGACGGCTCACTTATGGCGAGGCCCTTCAAAGCCTTCGTGGACGCGAAGATAAAAAATAGCGGGTCGACTTTTTGGAGGTTTACACCTGTCCAGGTATCCTGAGTATTTGTCAAGTCGAAAAACTGCAGGTAGTAGTTTTCACGCATCTGGACAAGCGTGTAGAGGTCATCTTTTAGTTTTAAACTTAGAATCTTGCCTTCTTGCCATGTGATCTTCTTCAGCATCTTCCGGGACCTTTGAATTTCTTAGTTGATTTTTGAGGTTTGACGCCTCTATGTTTATCTGCGGCCGCGAGATAAATATCCCGTCTTTTGTTATTCGGGCCGACAGGTCTTTGTTTGTTCGCGACAGGGCCTTCTTTCAATTTGTCTTCATATATTCTTTGTTCCAGGCCCCTTGCAATGTCTTTTCCTTTTTGCCCATCTCCTTTGAATACTGCCTCTGGTGCAACGTCAAAAATTTGCTTATTAGGATAGCGGTAGTCCAACACAGCTTGCGCGGAATGCCCCAACCCAGGCTTGCTGGCGTAACCCACATAAGGTTTACCGTCTTTCACGCCGACGTAAGTGATGTGTGTCGCTTTCGCAGGGTCACCTGCCCATCCCCACGGGTCAATCCAACCAATGGGATTCGGCGCGTACTGGTAAAGATTGAATCCACCCATCAACCCAATCGGATCCGGCGTCGTAAACCGCCCCACATCCGGATCATAAAACCGAAACGTGTTGTAGTGCAGCCCAATCTCCCGATCCAGATACTGCCCCTGGAACCGCAAATTCTGCTCTTCGATAAAGTACGCTTCACGCACTTCTTCGTCCGCATTCCCCCACACCTGATAGCGCGCCTGCCACACCGTTTTCCCATCAGCTTCGGTCAGTTGCTCAGGCAATCCATTCAGGTCGTTGTGGTAGTAGCGCACGCTTTGATGCTCACCCGTGCCGTCCACTCGAGCCAGCGGTACATAGCCGTCTTCTTCATAGAGATAGAGGCTGGTCTGGCTATGCCGATGCTCCTGCAGCAGGCGCAACCCCTCCCAATCAAAGCGGGTTTCACCCAACGGATAACCGTTGCTGTCATGTTCGGTTTTAGCGATGCGCCGGCCGAGGGGGTCATAGGTCATTTTTACGACCGTTTCGCGTCCATCCTTCTGGCTACGGACTTCGATCAGGCGATGCTCTGCGTCGTAGGCAAAGAGCTGTACGCCGCGTAGGGCACTGCGCTTTTCGATCATTCGGCCAAAGCCGTCGTAACGATAGCGTTTGTCCTGATAGGTCAACAGCTTGTTATTCACCACCAGCCCCGCACTGGCTGACGGACCGTCCAGCAGGTTTGCTGCGGCATCGTAGGCAAACGTTTCTCGCTGGCCCTGAGCGTTGTCCTGGCTGGCGATAATGCGCCCGGTGGCGTCGTAGTGGAGCAGTTGGCGCTGGTCCCGACGGTTATCGCGGTCACGCTCCAGGCGGCCGATCAGGTTATCGGCCGGGTCATAGTCAAAGTGTTTTTGCTGGGCGGCCGGCAGTTGCGTGGGCTGGCCGTTGGAACGGCGTATCCGTGAGCGCACGCGGCCGCTGCGGTCATATTCGCTGCGCGTGGTGATCTGGCCTTGGGTACGCAGGACTTCACGGTGCAGGCGATCGCGTTCGAAGTCGCAGATGACGCGCCCGTCGAGGTTGATCTGGTGCAGGTGGCCGCTGCCGTAGTACAGGCGGTTGAGCCAACGGCCGTCGGGCAATTGCGTCTGGATCAGGTTGCCGAGCTCATCGTAGTGGTAGTTCAGGCTGCCGGCGGCGCTTTGTTCGATAAGCAATTGGCCGCGCGCGTCGTAGGCGAAGGCCAGTGCCTGGGTGGTTTCGTCATTGCCGATGAAGGTGACAGCGGTAAGTTGGTCCAACGGGTCGTAGGTGTATTCGGTGCGACCATCATCGGTTTGTTTCAACAGCAAGCGGCCCACTGCATCGCGTTCAAGTCGATGCACAATTGAAGGCTCAGGTGTCTGCCCCGTGGGCACGTACTCAACGGCGGCTACGTTATCCAGAAGGTCATAGGCATAACGTCGGGCGCTGCCGTCGAGGTCTTGCTGCTCTACCAGACGGTCGCACGGGTCCCAGGTAAAGCGGTAACTCTCACCATTTTCATTGGTCAGGGTTTGGAGGTGTCCGTAGGCGTCGTAGCGGAACTCAATCTGCCGGCCATGGGCATCTATTCGTTGGCGCACTTGCCCGCGGCGTCCGTATTGGTAGCGGGTGGTGTGACCTGCGGCATCGGTATAGCCGATCAACAACCCGCTGGTGTCACGCAGGTACTGCTCGATGCGGCCGTCCGGCATTTCGCTCTGTAGCAACCGGCCTTGGCTGTCGTGTTGATAGCGCTGGCGCTCACCCAAGGCGTCAATGACCACCTGCAAATGACCCTGGCGGTCGTACTCGAATGCTGTGGGGTACCCCGAACAGTCGATATGCTGGATTAACTGTCCGGTTTCATTCCAACGCAGGGTTTTGCTTTTGCCCGTGGCATCGATGATCTCCACCACCTGTCCAAACGTATCGTAGCGATACCGTGTGACATGCCCCAACGGATCGATTTCACTGACGCAATTGCCGCGCTGGTCATACTGATATTGCCACGCGTGGCCTGCCGCATCGGTCTCCACCAACGGCAGCGACCAATGCTCCAGCCATAACGTCGACTCGATACGCCCCAATGGATCCCGAGTGCTGCACAGGTTGCCGGACTCGTCGTAGCCGAACTGCCATTTGCCGCCTTGCGGATCGGTGGCGCTGAGCAGCTGACGCTCGTCATTCCATTCAAACTGCCAGGTTTTTCCCAGGTTGTCGGTGTACTCGGTTATCTGATACTGCGGGTTCCAGCGGCGTGTGCTGACCCGTTGCAAACCATCAGTAATGCGCGTCACACCGCCCGGCAGGTCATAGTCGAACCGGTACTCGTCACCTTCGTCGGTCCAGTGCCGCACCACGCGCCATTCGCTACCGTCCACACAGTCCCATTGGTAGTAACAACGCAGCCCGGTGGGCAGCTGATGCTCGACCATGCGCTGGCCGCTGTCGTAGGTGAAGCGGCGTTGCACATTTGCGTCGGTATCGCGAACTTCGGCCAGGTCGCCGCGAGCATCGTAGCCGTAACTGACAAGGGTTTCTCGGCTGTGATCGGGGTATAGCCGTTTGACTTGCTCCACTCGCGCAGGCCATTGCTGGCTGTAAACAAGTTCGACACGCACATGGTCGAACGTATCTCGTAAGTGGCTCAGCCGACCCTGAATGTCATAGTCAAGGAAGATTCGGTTGTCGTTGCGATCCCCCAATTGGCTAAGGCGCAGGTGTGAGGCGTTGCCTGGCGTGGGTTCGAATAGCCGATACAGCCCATCAACGCTTTCGATCAGTAGTTGGCCATTGGTATTGCGCCGTACGCTCAAGCCTTCTCCTGCGCTGAATACGGCACCGCCCAGCGGGATCACGCCCATGTCGATCTGTCGCGCTTGCTCATCGGTATAGACCAGCCGTTCCCCACCTTCGGGGTGTACGCCGATCTCGACGCAGACCTCGTAGATCACGCTCCAGCTGGCACCGAACAGACCGTCGCGACGCTCGTCCCGGCTGCTGTAGTAGCGCTGCCACTCGATAGGGAGCAGGCCGGGCAGGGCGAAGTCCAGATCGTCTTCCCCATCAAGAATTTTCGCGCCCGTGGAGCTGTGTACCGGGTTAGGCGAGCCTGCTACCGCGGAGGTAATGGCATTGGTCACTTGGCTGGTGCCCCACGACACCAGTCCACCAACGACCATGCACGGCAGCTTGCTGAAAAACTTGGAGCCCCCACCGCGCAGCATCAACAGCGCGGTCACCGCCAGCCCGACACCGGGGGTCTTGCCGCTGCGGATCTCGCGCACCACCACGGGGCTGCCGCCAATACGCACGTTGCTGGAGATCATCCCCGACTCGACAATCGATGCGTCGCAGGTACTTCGGTCACCGCTGCGGGCGGCCGGCTGACCATTAATCGTGACCTTGCTGGAGCCTTCGGCAATAAACTGCGGTGGCATGGGTGGATGCTTGGTGCAGATGACGATGTCCAGCGGTTTGGGGACTGCGCCCGGCGCAGGAACCGCCACGGTGGGGCGCCACATCTGCGAGAAAAATCCCTTGGCCATGTCCAGGTAGCTGGCTTCCTCGGGATTGCCGCCTTCGGCAGGTTGCGGGCTGACCGGGCCGATTGCGCCTGCGGCACGCGCAGCGGGTATGCCGTTGGTGAAGGTGTTATGTGAGCCGGTGGCAATGGTCGCCATCACCACCGGCGGGAATAACGCATTGCCTATCCAGTCACAAACTTTTGTCAGTCCCTTGTCTGCCCCCGTCTTGCTCATGCCAATGCCGACGATGATGCCTACCACCGCGCCCAGTACAAAGCAGCCTAGCCCGCCGGTTACAACCGTAATACCGGTGGCGGCCACAATCGCAGCCGTGGCGACGGCCGTAATAGCGATGTTGGCCGCAATTTCCAGCACGCCGCCCAGGATGTCGGCCATCGCCGAAGTGTGCAGCAGGCCGTCGCCGAGGCGTGCCGCCCAGAGAGCGTCAGACATGGATTAGGGGCTTCAAGGTTTGGGATTCAGCTGCAGGGTGCTTTTGATGGTTGCCCAATGGGCGCTTTCAGCATCGCCCAGGGGTTGGGCTTTGACATAACTCAGGGCAAGCATCTGCCGAGTGCCGGGTATCACAAGTGCTAACTGGTATTGATGGATGCGCTCGGTGCCTTTGCTGAACTGGTTATGCACTTCGATGGCGTCTATATCCTGCGCCGCGCCTATATGAAGAGCCTTGGCCGGTTGATAGCGCAAGTCCTGTACCTGCTTTTCCAGCTTCGCCAGTTGCTCTTCGAAGTTGCTCTGCAGCGTCTCGCCATCACCCAGCAGGCTGCGGCTAACGATCAGCGACGTACCCAGCGCGGCGAACTTCAGAATATTGATGGAAGCATCCTGAACCTCATCGCTGGGCAGGGTGAATTCAAATTCATTGAGTCGATAGGTCATTGAAACGGAGTCTCGTTATTGGCCGGAAGACGGCTTGGGAAACATGGCGTTGACGGCGGCGTCAATGTCGCCCTTGACCCCTTGGCCCATGGGTGTGGTGCCGCCTTTGCCGCCAATATTCAAATGCAGATTGCCTCCGGTGTTGATCTCGGAGCTGCCTTCGGAATACACATTGATCTGAACACCGGTGAGATTGATCTGCCCGCTGGCATTGAGCTCCAGCACGCTTTTGCCACAAACCAGACGCAGGTTTTCGCCCACTTCAATCAGGTAACTTTTACTGATGGCGTCTGTCTTGCTGAACCCCACCATGAGCATGTCGTCGTGCTTGACTGCACGCATTCGGTCGTTGCCGATCGTCACTACCTCGTCATGACCGATGCTCTTATTCCGGTCATGTCCCACCGAGTGGCTTTCATCCACCTCCACCACGATGTCCTGGTTACGCTCGGCATGGATATACAACTGCTCCAACCCCTTCTTGTCCTCCATGCGGATTTCATTGAAGTTGGCCGGCGTTCCGCCCTTGCTGGAGCGGCTTTTCATGCCGCTTTGGGTGGCGTTCTCCGGCAAGTCGTAGGGCACCGTCTGCTCAGCGTTGTACACCCGCCCGGTGATGATCGGTCGGTCGGGGTCGCCTTCGAGGAAGCTGACGATCACCTCTTGGCCGATGCGTGGAATCTGCATCGAGCCCCAGTTCTTGCCGGCCCAGGATTGCGACACACGAATCCAGCACGAGCTGTTCTCGTTGGATTGGTCGTGGCGGTCCCAGTAGAAATGCACCTTCACGCGGCCGTACTGGTCGGTCCAGATTTCCTCGCCCTTGGGGCCTACCACCAGCGCGGTCTGCGGGCCTTTGACGATAGGACGGTGGGTGTTGGCCAGCGGGCGGAAACTCTGTTGGGCGTCGATGCAGGTCAGGCTGCTTTCGAACTGCGCGGAGCCTGAACCGCCACCGCTTTCCAGGCTTTCTTGCACGACGAAGTAACGGCAACCGACGATCAGGTACTCGCGGTTCTGGTCCTGGCGGCTGAAGCCGGTGAGGCTGAACAGATGGCCCGAGCCCAGGCCGCGCGCATTGCCGCTGAACTCGATCTGTTCATGCAGGGTTTGCAGGGCCTCAATGCGGGTGCGCGCATAGTGTTCGCCGTCGGCGCTTTGCACGTAGGTGCCGGGGTAGTCGTACAGTGGGTAGTCGCCGGCGGTGTGCGGGCGCGGCATGGCCGAGCGCACGTCGATGCTCGCGCTGGGGCGCTGGAAGTCGTAGTCGTTGAGCTCCAGCGAGCCCGGCTGCACCTCCTGCGCCAAGTGCCAATTGTGCATATGGTCGCGTTCGCGCTGCTGCTCGTCCTTGGGGTAGTAGGGGATCGACGCGTAGCCGGGCACGCTGGTGTGGGCGCCATAGGCGTCGGCCAGCACCAGCACATGGCGGTCCTGTTCATGGCGGAAGAAGTAGTAGATGCCTTCCTGTTCCATCAGCCGGCTGACGAAATCGAAGCTGGTCTCGCGGTACTGCACGCAGTACTCCCACTCGCGATACGGCCGGCTGAGCGCGTCTTCGAAGTCGGAAAAACCCAGGTCACGGAACACCTGCTTGATGATCTGCGGGATGCTCAGGTTCTGGAAGATACGGCAGTCGGAGGTCCGGCTGAGCAACCACAGCCAAGGGCGCAGGGTGACTTGGTAACTGGCGAACTGGCCTTTGTCGATGTTCTGGCTGCACCGCGCAACGATCCCGTGGAAATGCCGCTCGCCGCCGTCCGCCAGTTGCAGGCCGACGCTCATCGGTTTACCCAGCAATTGGTTGAGGTCGATGTTGGCGTCCAGGGACGTCAGTTGCAGCTCATAGTTGAACAGCCGGCCCAGCTCTTCACCGCCGCCCATTTCGTTGAGCAGCAGCACATCCGGCCCGAGGGGGCTGTTGATCTTGGCCAGGCGTGAGGCTTGGTTGAATAGCATCGGTAGTCCCGTAAATACCGTCATCACTGACGGAACCGGATCAACTGTGGGAGCTGGCTTGCCTGCGATAGCGGTGGATCAGTCAACATCAATGCTGAATGTCAGACCGCTATCGCAGGCAAGCCAGCTCCCACACTGACCGTATTCCAACAATAGTTATTCGGTGTCGCTGAAGTCGTAGTGCAATTCATTATCCCGACTGCTGATCCGCACCCCCGCCAGTGCCTTGCCTTCCAACATGCGCGTGAGGAATTCGCGGCTCATGTCCGGCAGCAGGCTGTTGGTGAGGATGGTATCGATCATGCGCCCGCCACTTTCGGTTTCGGTGCAGCGCGAGACGATCAGGTCGACCACTGCGTCGTCATACTCGAACGCGACTTTATGGGTGTTCTCCACACGCTTCTTGATGCGGTTCAGTTGCAGGCGTGTGATCGCCTTGAGCATCTCGTCGCTCAGCGGGTAGTACGGGATGGTCACCAGGCGACCGAGCAAGGCCGGTGGGAAAATCTCCAGCAACGGCTGGCGCAGGGCCTTGGCGATTTCCTCGGGCTCGGGGGTGTTCGCCGGGTCCTTGCAGACGTGGGAAATCAGTTCGGTACCGGCATTGGTGGTCAGCAGGATCAGGGTGTTCTTGAAGTCGATCACCCGGCCTTCGCCGTCTTCCATCACGCCCTTGTCGAACACCTGGAAGAAAATCTCGTGCACGTCCGGGTGAGCTTTCTCCACCTCATCGAGCAGCACCACGCTGTAGGGTTTGCGCCGTACCGCTTCGGTCAGCACACCGCCTTCGCCGTAGCCGATATAGCCCGGTGGCGCGCCCTTGAGTGTGGACACGGTGTGGGCTTCCTGGAACTCGCTCATGTTGATGGTGATGACGTTCTGCTCGCCGCCGTACATGGCTTCGGCCAGGGCCAGGGCAGTTTCGGTCTTGCCCACACCCGAGGTACCGGCCAGCATGAACACGCCAATCGGCTTGCTCGGGTTGTCGAGACCGGCGCGGGAGGTCTGGATGCGCTTGGCGATCATTTGCAGGGCATGGTCCTGGCCGATGATGCGTTTCTTCAGGTGCTGGTCGAGGTTGAGCACGGTTTCCAGTTCGTTGCGGGCCATGCGGCCCACCGGGATGCCGGTCCAGTCGGCGACCACCGAGGCCACGGCCTGGTAATCCACGGTCGGCAGGATCAACGGGGTCTCGCCTTGCAGGGCGGTGAGGCGCTGTTGCAGATCGACCAGTTTTGCACGCAGTTCATCGTTGCCGCTGTCCACAACCCCGGCCTTTTCGCGCAGGGTTGCGCGGGTGGCGAGCAGCTCATCCACCAGGGTTTTCTCTTCGGCCCAACGGCTTTCCAGCGTGGCCAGACGCTCACGTTCGGCGGTCAGCAGCGCTTCGCTATGGGTTTGACGCGCTCCAATGGCAATGCCGATCGCATGCTCACGGGCGATGATTTGCAGCTCGGTTTCCAGGGCTTCGATACGGCGACGGCTGTCGTCCACTTCCGCGGGGACCGCGTGCAGGCTGATGGCGACGCGGGCGCAGGCGGTGTCCAGCAGGCTCACGGACTTGTCCGGCAACTGGCGCGCCGGAATGTAGCGGTGGGAGAGCTTCACCGAGGCTTCCAGAGCTTCGTCGAGGATCTGCACCTGGTGGTGTTTTTCCATTGTGGAAGCCACGCCGCGCATCATCAGCAGGGCCTTGTCTTCCGACGGCTCGGCAACCTGTACCACCTGGAAACGGCGGGTCAGGGCCGGGTCTTTCTCTATGTGCTTTTTGTACTCGGCCCACGTGGTGGCAGCCACGGTACGCAAGGTGCCACGGGCCAGGGCAGGCTTGAGCAGGTTGGCCGCGTCACCGGTGCCGGCGGCGCCACCGGCACCTACCAGGGTATGGGCTTCGTCGATAAACAGGATGATCGGCTTGGGTGAAGCCTGCACGTCTTCGATGACCTGGCGCAGGCGCTGTTCGAACTCGCCTTTCATGCTGGCGCCGGCTTGCAACAGGCCCACGTCGAGGCTGCGCAGTTCCACGTCCTTGAGCGCAGGCGGTACGTCACCGGCGACGATACGCAGGGCGAAACCTTCGACCACGGCGGTCTTGCCCACCCCGGCCTCACCAGTGAGGATCGGGTTGTTCTGGCGCCGACGCATGAGGATATCCACCAGTTGGCGAATCTCCTCGTCACGGCCCACGATTGGGTCGAGCTTGCCGCTGCGGGCCTGTTCGGTCAGGTCCACAGTGAAGCGCTTGAGCGCTTCCTGCTTGCCCATCGCGCTGGGCGCCATGGCACCGCTGGCCTCGCCAGGGACGCCGGCATTGAAGCCATCGCTGGCGCTCAAGGCATTTTCTGGCGAGTCACCGACGTATTCATCAAAGCGCTCGCTCAGGGCCTCGGCCTTGATCTTGTCGAACTCGCCGGACAAACCCAGCAGCGCATGGCGCAGGCTCGGTGTCTTCAAGATGCCCAGCACCAGATAACCGGTGCGCACCTGGCTTTCGCCGAACATCAGGCTGCCATACACCCAGCCGCGTTCTACGGCTTCTTCCACGTGGGACGACAGGTCGGTGATCGACGTCGAGCCACGCGGCAGGCGATCCAGGGCTTCGGTGAGGTCACGGGCCAGGCGCGCCGGCTCCACGTTGAACTGGCGGATGATGCGGTGCAGGTCCGAGTCCTGCAGTTGCAGCAACTGGTGAAACCAGTGGGCCAGTTCCACATACGGATTGCCCCGCAACTTGCAGAACACGGTGGCGGCTTCGATGGCTTTGTAGGCCACGCTGTTGAGTTTGCCGAACAGTGCGGCGCGACTGATTTCACCCATGCTCTGGATTCCTTGAGGTGGTGGCGTGGTCGGCGTAATGCCGGGCCAGGATTAGGTCGTTGGCGTCATGCGCAGGTTGGCCGAGCCAGGTGTTGAAGCCCAGGCGGAACTGGCCGTTGAGTTGCAGCGCCGGAACTTCGGGTTGTTGCAAAACCAGGTTCAAGTCCCAGTCCAATTCATGGCCCAGGTACTCGGCCACCCACGCCACCAGCTCGTTGAACGGCTGTTGGCCGGGCAGCATGCCCATGTAGTCATCCAGCGTGAGCGGGCCCAGGCGGATGCGGAATTTGTGCTGGCGGTCCCACACGTGGCTGCCCAGGCAGAAGTCCACGCCCAACTGGTTGGCGCTGACCCCCACGCGGCTGCGTTCGGGCAGTTCCAGCCATTGGCCGACGTATTCTTCGATCTCTACCGGCAGGCCGAAATACTCGCCGAGGATCGCTTTCAAGCCATCCGGGTAGCGGGTTTGCGCCGACAGATGGCCGCTGTAATGCAGCTTTGCGGTATCGGGGATGAGCCCTTGATTGAGCAGGCTCGGCATCCCGCGGCCACTCAGGGCGGCGAGGCGGGCGGACCAGTAGTCATCGTCCGGGCGGTCATGGCTGACCGTCGGCCGCGCCTCGGCCCAGGCCCGATAGAACAGGGTCAACAAGCGATGGTGGAACACATCCAGGAACTGCTTGCTGGTGCTGTCGGCGTTATTGCGTTGGCGCTCGCGTACGTACTCGGTGATGTGCAGCGGCAGCGGCCCGTTGGGGCCGCCGAGGCCGAAAAAGAACTGCTCCAACCGCGCCGGCTTGCCGTCGCCACCGGGGTCGACCGAGGCGAGGGTGGCGGGTGCGAAGGTGCAATCGGCCTGCTGCCCCAGGCGCAGCGGGTCATCGGCCAGGCGCAGGGAATGGCCCAGGCGTGGCAGCTCGGGCGTTTCGCACTCGATGCGCCGCAATGCCTGGAAGAAGTCATATTCCCAGGGCTCCTGGTGCATCGCGTCCAGGGTTCTCACAGGGTCGGACGCCGTCCGGGCTTGGCTTTCCATCGCATGATCTCGCCGCGTTCGGTGGTACGGATCACCGTCTCGGTAAAGCTGTTGATCGACACGTAGCGTGCCAGGAAGCGCTCCAGCACTGCACCGAGCAGGAACACGCCGGTGCCGCGAAACGCGTTTTCATCGAACTCCAAGGTGATTTCCAGGCCGCGGCCAAACACAATCGGGCCAGGCATCGGCAGGCGTCGAGTCACCGCCTTGCTGCTGACTTCGCGCAGGCCTTCGATCTGCAATTGCAGGGCGGCGTCATTGCTGTCGCCGTACAGGCGCAGCAGTTCGCGCAAGGCGCCGGCGCCCTGGCCCTGTTCGCTCAAGGACAGGTAGTTGAGCGACAACTGGCTGATCAGGCGCCAGGCCTTGGCGTCATGCGCATGGCTGGCACGCGGGCGGCTTGGCCCGGCGACGCACCGCACGGCCAGCACCGGCGCACTATCGGCCAGGGTGAAGTCGGTCTTGCCGTTGCCCACGCTCATGAACAGCGGCAGGTCGCGGTTGGTACACAGCGCCGTCACGCCCAGTTGGCGCAGGTCATGGCGATACGGCGCCTGGCGGCTGTCCACCAGGCTGACGAAGGTTTCACTGCCCACATAAGTGGAGCGTGGGCCATTGCGGCGCTGATCGCTGGACAGCACCCGCGGCTCGCGGCGCACGCTGTAATAGGCCTGGTCGCGGCCATAGCGCGACGGATCGCGCACCGCATAGAACGGCAAGAACGGCTGCTCCGGCCCGGTGCCATGGCCGGTGATGCCGCTCAACGAGTGAATCTCGAAATCCATCGGCCGCGTACGGTCGGCGATCACGTGGTGTTCATTGACCCGGTCGGACAAGTGGATGCGGTCCACGCGCTTGGGGAACAGGTTGATGGCGGGCGTGCAGAACGGCAAGAACTGCGCCGCGCCGACACTGCCTTCCAGGCTCGGTTCGTGGCGGTCGAACAGCACGATCAGTTCCAGCTCCTGGCCGTCACACCGTTTGACCGCACGGCTCAACTCGGCGAACTCAACGAACAGGAAGCGATGGGGCAGGGCAAAGTATTCCTGCAACAGGCGATAGCCCTGGAACGCCCGCGCCACCACCGGCATGGCCGCATCGGCATCATCGAACCCCCGCGAGCGCAACGCGCCCTGGGGCAGGCGCTCGACCCAATCGCCACCGGGCTGGCGTGCAAACACCGCGCAGGCATTGCCCAGCAGTTGTTCGTAGAGGCGAAACGGTTGTTCATCAGCGCCGCTCAGGTACAGCGGCAAGGTATCCAGGTCGAGGCTGTTGAACGGCAGCTCGGCACCGGTGCGCAGGGTCAGGCGCAGGCCGGCCTTGGCTTTCGGTTCGCTGGCGGCTAGGCGCCCGAGCACGGCGGCGGGATTGCCGAAATATTCGGCGTTGCTGACCTGCAACGGCCACAGCGTCACCGGGTGCGCGGTGCGGTACTCGCAGCAGGTCTGGGTTTCACGGCCCAGGGCGGCACGCAGCACCGTGTCACGGGGTAGCGGGAAACCGCCGGCCAGGGAGCCTTCATCGGGGTCGGTCTGCAGTTGCACTACGGTCATCGACGGCGTCGGTGCCAGGTAATGCGGGTAGGCGATTTCCAGCAAGTTGTGGGTGAAGGTCGGGTACTCGGCGTCGAGCTTGAGCTGCACGCGGGCCGTGAGATAGGCGAATCCTTCAAGCAAACGTTCGACGTACGGGTCGGCGCAGTCCATACCGGACAGGGTCAGCCGACTGGCGATCTTCGGGTATTCCTTGGCGAACTCGGCGGCGCTTTCGCGCACGTGGTGCAGTTCCTGGTTGTACAGCTCCAGCAGGCGCGGGTTCATGGGCGTCTCCGCTGGTCGGCATTCAGCACGCGCACATGGCCGGACTCCAGGTCCACGTCGGTCTGCAACAGCAAACGCAACGGCACCGGCTGTGCCCACAGGTCCCCTTCAATCTCGAAACTCAGGGCGTTGTGATTCATCTCGCCATGGCCCATGCGCGCCTTGACTCGCAATGTGTGGCGCAAAATACGCGGCTCGAAAGTGGCGATGGCCTGGTAAATCAAGGCTTCCAGGGCTTTGATATCGACGCTCGAAGCGCTGTTGCCAGCCAGTGCCGGCAGGCCGTAATTGACCACCGAAGTGCCGGCCGGGGTGTGCAGCGTGGCATCGGTATCGAGTAACGAGGTGGTGTTAAGCAACCACGCCAGGTCACGCAGCACCGAGGCCTTCAATTGGGTCAGGGACAGCACGCGTTTGTCGGCGCTTTCCTTGGGGTTGGTCGGGTCTTCGTCGGTCAACCGGTCCAGCAGGGACGGTTGCAGACGGTCGCGGGAAGCGATTTCAGTTACCACCAAAGCAGCTCCACGGACGGGTTGCGAGAGGGACACAATGGCCGTGGCACCGGGCCACGGCCACAAGGGCTATCAGCGTTTGGTGTTGGAACGGATGTTCCAGCCAAACTTGATGGCGCCGCCGTCTTTGGTGCCGTCGGCTTTCTGCGGCTGGTAGTCGACCATCACTTGGGCAAAGTTCAGGGTGACGTTTTCGGTCAGGCGATCATCGCTGCCCGAACCGCCGGTGCTCAAGGAGGTGACCAGCACTTCTTCCAGGTTGATCACCATGTACTCGACCTGGCTCTCGCCACCGGCCTTGCGCACGGTCAGCTTGACCTTGTCGATGTGCTTGCCGCTGGCGCAGTGCATCATCAGGTTGGGCGAAGCCTTGTCGACGTACTTGGTCAACGACAGGTCCTGGATATTCACCTTGCCCGCGCCGCCGCCGCCGCCGACGTGCATGTTGCCGGACTGGGACATGCCCCAGCTCCAGTTCAACACATCGATTTCGTCCTTGTGGGCCTTGTCCATGGACTCGCCCTTGATGTCGCCGATCTTGATGAAAATATCAACAGCCATGTTTTCTCCCTGTGTGGCCCATGCCACTTGATTGGGTGATCGTTCCCACGCTCTGCGTGGTAACGCATCCTGTGACGCTACGCGTCACCGGGACGCAGAGCGTCCCGGGCGGCATTCCCACGCGGAGCGTGGGAACGAGCTAGCTCAATCGTTACTTATGCGCTTTTTGCCGAAGGCAGTTTCGATACCAGGCGCAACGACACCGTCAGCCCTTCAAGCTGATAGTGCGGGCGCAGGTAGAACTTGGAGTTGTAATACCCCGGGTTGCCTTCGACTTCTTCCACGATCACTTCGGCCGCCGCCAACGGGTGCTGGGCCTTGGTGGTTTCGGTGGAGTGCGCCGGGTCGCCGTCGACGTAGTTGAGGATCCAGTCCTGCAACCAGCGCTGCATTTCGTCCTTCTCTTTGAAGGAGCCGACCTTGTCGCGCACGATGCACTTCAAGTAGTGGGCGAAACGGCAGGTGGCGAACAGGTACGGCAGGCGTGCGGCCAGGTTGGCGTTGGCGGTGGCGTCCGGGTCGTCGTATTCGGCAGGTTTCTGCAGCGACTGGGCGCCAATGAACGCGGCGAAGTCGGTGTTTTTCTTGTGCAGCAGCGGCATGAAACCGTTCTTCGCCAGTTCCGCTTCACGGCGGTCACTGATGGCGATTTCGGTCGGGCACTTCATGTCCACGCCACCGTCATCGGTAGGGAACGTGTGGGCCGGCAGGTTTTCCACTTCACCACCAGACTCGATGCCGCGGATGCGCGAGCACCAGCCGTAGTGCTTGAACGAACGGTTGATGTTCACTGCCATGGCGTAGGCGGCGTTGGCCCAGGTGTACTTGGAGCTGTCGGCGCCGTCGGTGTTTTCTTCGAAGGCGAAGGCTTCCACCGGATCGGTCTTGGCGCCGTACGGCAGGCGTGCCAGGAAGCGCGGCATGGTCAGGCCGATGTAGCGCGAGTCTTCCGATTCACGCAGCGAGCGCCAGCCGGCGTATTCCGGGGTGGTGAAGATCTTGGTCAGGTCGCGTGGGTTCGACAGTTCCTGCCACGAACCCATGCCCATCACGGTCGGCGAGGCCGCAGCGATGAAAGGCGAGTGCATGGCGGCGCAGACTTTCGACAGCTCGCCCAGCAGTTCCACGTCGGGCGGCGACTGGTCGAAGTAGTAGTCACCCACCAGGCAGCCGTAAGGTTCGCCACCGAACTGGCCGTATTCTTCTTCGTACATCTTCTTGAAGATCGGGCTCTGGTCCCACGCGGTGCCCTTGAATTTCTTCAGTGTCTTGTGCAGGTCTGGCTTGGAGATGTTGAGCACGCGAATCTTCAGTTGCTCATCGCTCTCGGTGTTATTGACCAGATAATGCAGGCCACGCCAGGCGCTTTCCAGTTGTTGGAAATCCTGGTGGTGGATGATCTGGTTGACCTGGGCGGTGAGCTTGGCGTCGATGGCGGCGATGATCGATTCGATCGACTTGATCGCGTCGTTGGACACCAGGTCGGTTTGCGCCAGGGCCTGTTCAGCCAGGGTGCGCACCGCGGTTTCAACGGCTTCGCGGGCACGCTCGGTCTTGGGCTTGAATTCTTGCAGCAGCAGGTTCGCGAACTCGCTGGCTTCTTCGGTGGTACCCAGGATCTGGCTGCCTTCGCGGGCGGTATTGTCCGTCATGATTACTGCTCCCCTGCAGGCTTGGGCGCGCTGGCAAGTGCCTGAAGCAATGCCGGGTCCTTGATCGCCTTCATGATGATTTCTTCAGCGCCAGTCTTGCCGTCCATGTAGGTCAGCAGGTTGGCCAATTGGGTGCGGGCTTCGAGCAGCTGGTTCAGCGAGTCGACCTTGCGGGCCACGGCGGCCGGGCTGAAGTCGTCCATGCTTTCGAAGGTGATGTCCAGGCTCAGGTTGCCTTCGCCTGTCAGCTCATTGGGTACGTGGAACGCGACGCGTGGCTGCATGGCCTTGAGGCGTGAGTCGAAGTTGTCGACGTCCACCTCAAGGAACTTGCGGTCGGCCACGGGTGCCAGCGGCTCGGCAGGCTTGCCGGCGAGGTCGGCCATCACGCCCATCACGAAGGGCAGCTGGACCTTTTTCTCGGCGCCGTAAAGCTCGACGTCGTACTCGATCTGCACTCGAGGCGCACGGTTGCGCGCGATGAATTTCTGAGAACTTTGCTTCGCCACGTTGCTGCTCCTGGTCGCTTGAGCGACGGTGTTGTTACTGCACGGTCCGGCGGCTTACTCGCTGTCGGGGCCGCGCAGGTTTTCAAATTGGGACATGCCATCGGGAATCAGATTGCGAACGATGGCCGCAAAGTCGGCATGTACCAGATTCTTGGCTCGGTTCAACAGCACCGGCAGCGGGCTCGAAGGCTCGTGGCGGGTGTAGTACGCAAGGATTTTGTCGAGGCTGCGCAGCACATCGTCGCGGGTGGCGATGTCGCCCGTCGGGCGAGGGGCTGCGGGCGCGGCGGCGTCGACCGAGGGGGCATTGTCTTCACTGACGGCCTCGGGATCGCTGCTGCTGTCGGTGTCTGGCACCGCTTGATTGAGAAGTTGCAGGGCCTGTTTGAGCGGCTGCTTCAAGGCGCTGAGGTCCACGCCCTGGGCGGAACCGACTTGGTCATTGACCTGTTGCTCAATGGCCTCGCACGCCGTGCGCGCCGCGCTCAAGGCGTCGCGGGTGGCTTGCAGTTGTTCGGGGTCGCTGTCCAGGAACGCGGCGTTGAGTTGCTGGTTGCCCAACTGTTCATCGGCAAAACTCTGCAGGCCGCTGGCGTTGAGCGCGGCGCGCAGGCTCACGGGCCCGAAGGTGCGCGAGCGTGTCAGGATGCTTTCGCGCAGCAGCCGAATATTGGTTTCGCAGGTCAGGCCGGTAAGGGCGTTGATGCGCACGGTGGGGTCGTTGTCATCGTCGGCATCCAGGCGCGGGTGCAGATCGGCCCAGTATTGGCGCAGCAAGGCGTTGATCAGCGTGAGGACTTCGGCCAGCCCGGCCACACCCTGGAGGGCGAGGGTGCTTTGCAGCAGAAAGTGGGTGATGCGCAGGTCTTTGCTGCGCTGCAACAGGTCGAGGCTTTGCTGCTGGATGCTGCGCCACTCGGGCGGCTCAGCGGGCAGGATCGAGTCGCCCATGCTGCGTTCGGGTTGGCCCTTGGCATCACGTTCCAATTGCAGAAATTGCGCGTCATATTCCATGTCCTCGCCACAAGGCGACGTCGCGGAAACGGCGGTGAGCAGCAACGGCACATCCACTGAATTCGATCTCCTTATCGGCCCGCTGGATGGCGGGCAATTCATGCACTAGTTGCGTAATGAACTTTGCATGTTTTCTTGGTCATACACTCAGTGCGCCACTACTGTGCCATCACTGATGTTCAAGAAGTTGTGCATTTTTGGTGTAGTACTTATGGCTTGTCAAGGTAAGCTATTCGCCCTCTGTGACAGATGTGCGGTGTTTAACAACCTGCGCGACTGGCGAGTCGAAAGGCGCGCCCAGAGCGGATTTTTGTCATGGAAGCCAGTTAAGATCAGCGATCATGCTGGTAAAAGCAGATTTTGGCGGTCGTTTGTACGACAGGACGGGACTCTCCAGGGCGGTGCTGCCTCCTGGGTAGACTGCGCGCGATGTATCAGCAAGGAGGCAAGATGTCGCTGTGTTTGACTATCACTAGTTATCACAAGATCACCCCTGGGCAATGCCCCGAAAAGTCCATGGATCAGGGCGTGATGGCTATTGGCCGCAGTTCTGACAATGACTGGGTATTGCCCGACCCTGAGCGTCTCGTCTCTTCGCAACATTGCGTTATTCAATACAAAGATGGCCGTTATTACTTGACCGATAACAGCACCAATGGTGTGGAGTTGGTCAAGGCGGGTATTCGTATGCGTCGGGGTAACAGCGAGCCGTTGCAAGATGGTGAGTTGATCCGCATCGGCGATTACGAAATCCAGGCGCGTATCGACTTCAACGTGCAGGCCATCGACAGCCAGCCATTTGCCGGTGACTCACCCAACAGCTTTGAAGCGCTGATGGGCGCCGTGGCGAGCCAACCTGCGCCCACACCGATGATCGCGCCGCAGTTCCAGCGCGCCTCGGCCATGGAAACCTTGCCAGACCTGTTCGACTTCCTCAGCCCCACCGCCGTGCCGCCGCCTACCGTGGCGGATCATGTGCCGTCCGAGCAACACGATTTTCGCCCCCCGGCTCCAGTGGCCGTACCGGCGCCCGAAAAGCCATTGGTGCAAGGCTCGGTGATTCCCGAAGACTGGGACCTGTTCAGCGACGCGCCCGCCCCCGTCGTCAATGCTGCGCCCGCCCCAGCACCGATCATCCCGTCGCCGCCCGTGGTCGAGCCTGTTGCGCTCCCCGTGGCCAATGCCGAGCCACCACCGGACCTCCTGCAAGCCTTCCTGCGCGGTGCGGGCCTGGACCAGTTGCGCCTGGACAAAGCCGACGCCTGCGCGCAGATGGAAAGCATCGGCCGCAGCTACCGGCTGATGGTCGAGGGCCTGATCGACGTATTGCGCGCCCGTGCCAGCCTCAAGGGCGAGTTCCGCATGCAGCAGACAATGATCCGCCCCGCCGAAAACAACCCATTGAAATTCGCCCCGAATGCCGATGAAGCGTTACTGCTGTTGCTGCGTCATGGCAACCAGGCGTTCATGGCGCCGGACCTTGCCGTACGTGACAGTTTCGACGACCTGCGCGCCCACCAGTTGGCCGTGATGGCTGGCGTGGAAGCGGCGATCAAGCACTTGCTCACGCGCTTTGAACCGGCGCAGCTGGAGGAGCGCATGGGCAAGCCCGGCGGCCTCTCCAGTCTCTTCAATGGTTCGCGCCAGGCCCAGTACTGGCAGCAGTTCACCGAGCTCTACAGCAACATTTCCCGCGAGGCCCAGGACGATTTCCAGGACTTGTTCGGTCGTGAATTCAGCCGGGCCTACGAAGAACACAGTGCACGACAGCGACGCTGAAAACGCCTCGCACCAATGGATAAAACGGATAGCTAAATACGTCATTGAGGACGCAGGATGATTCCCAGGTTTTTACTCGCAGCCGCTACCGTGCTGCTGCTGACGGCGTGTGCCAACGACACTGCCAAACCCCAGGCGGCTGCCGAGGCCGAAGCTGACACGGCCGCCGTTGAGCTGCATTTTCACGCGATTGCCGGGCTTAACCCCGGTGCCAACGGCCAGGCCGCGCCGGTGCGGGTGCGCATTTTCGAATTGAAAAACGCCGCGACCTTTTCACGCTCCGATTACTTCGCCCTGGCTGACCGTGCGCAATCCACCCTCGGCCTCGACCTGCTGGACCAGGACGAAGTGATGGTGCAGCCCGGCCAACAACTGAGCCTGCAGCGCGATCTCGACCCGTCCACGCGCCAGATCGGCTTGCTGGTGGGCTACCGCGAGTTGGACCGTGCGCAATGGCGCACGGTCATCAACGTGCCGCCGCGCCAATACAGCGAATACCAGATCAGCCTCGACGTGCATGCCGTGCGCGCCGACGTCGTGGCTTCCCCATCCAGCCCAGCCCAATAACAAGCAATCGGAGCCCCCATGTCCTGGAACAATCGCGTGGTCTGGTCGGAAGGCATGTTCATCGGAACGCAGCACTTCCAGCAGCATGACCGTTACCTGGAAAACCTGATCGATGCCCGCAGCCGCCCGTTGTCGGCGGGTGCCTGGGGGTTCTCCGAGCTGCTGATCGACCAGGGCCTGCTGGCCCAGGGCAAGCTGGCGATCGTGTCGGCCCGCGGCCTGTTGCCCGATGGCACGCCGTTCAATATTCCCCAGGACGACCTGGCGCCGAGCCCGTTGAATATCGACGACAACCTGCGCGACGGCCTGGTCTACCTGGCCCTGCCGCTCAAGCGTGCCGGCGCCCGTGACACGGTGGACGAGGGCGAGGCCCTGGAAGCCGCGCGCTACGTGAGCCAGGTGCGTGAAGTGCGCGACGACAACGCCCCGTTCGAAAACCGTGCACCGGTGGCCGTGGGGTCGCGGGCGTTGCGCCTGCTGACGGCGCAGGACGGCATCAGCGACTACGCGGCCATCGGCCTGGTACGCATCAAGGAAAAGCGTGCCGACCGTGCGTTGGTGCTCGATGACACTTACATCCCGCCCGTGCTGGACGTGGCCGCGAGCAAACCGCTGACGGCCTTTCGCAGCGAACTGCTGGGCCTGTTGCACCAGCGTGGCGAAGCCCTGGCCGGCCGCGTGGTGGCCTCGGGTGCCGGGGGGGCCTCGGAGATCGCCGACTTCATGCTGCTGCAACTGGTCAACCGCGCCCAGCCGCTGATCCAGCACTTCAGCCAGTTGAGCCCGTTGCACCCGGAGCGCTTCTTCAGCGAACTGGTCAGCCTGGCCGGTGAGTTTTCCACCTTCTCAACCTCCAGCCGTCGCCCCCAGGAATACCCGCAGTACCAGCACGATGACCTGGCCCTGAGCTTCATGCCGGTGATGGCGGCCTTGCGTGAGGCGCTGTCGATGCTCATCGACAGCAAGGCCACGCCGATCCCGATTGTGGAGAAAGCCTACGGCATTCATGTGGCGATGCTGGCCGACAAGACCCTGCTCGACAACGCCAGTTTCATCCTCGTGGTGCGCGCCGATGTGCCCGGCGAAACCCTGCGTGCGCGTTTCGGCCAGCAGAGCAAGGTCGGCTCGGTGGAGCACATCCGCGACATGGTCAACCTGCAACTGCCGGGCATCGGCCTGCTGCCGTTGCCGGTGGCGCCGCGCCAATTGCCTTACCACGCCGGCAGCACCTACTACGAGCTGGACCGTGGCAGCGAGCACTGGCAGCAGCTGAATAATTCCGGCGGTTTCGCCTTCCATATCGCCGGGCAGTTCCCGGGCTTGAACCTGGCCTTCTGGGCGATCCGAGGATAATTGGCGATGCATCCCAATGATGATGACCGCACCCAGTTCATGCCGCGCCCGGGTGGCCGAGAACCTGCACCCGCGCGTGCCGAACCTGCGCCGCTGTCGATGCCGGCTGCGCCGATCCTCACCGGCAAGAGCCAGGGCCTCAACCCGCTGGAAAGTGCCGCCGGCCCGTTGCTGGCGTTGTTGACGCGGTTGCGCAACACCATTGCCCATCCCGCGCCGGCCAGCCTGCGTGCGCAGTTGCTGGCGTACCTGCGCCAGTTCGAAGAACGCGCCGAAGCCGCCGGTGTGGCACGCAATGAAGTGCTGTTGGCCCGTTACGCGCTGTGCACTGCCTTGGATGAAGCGGTGCTGAGCACGCCGTGGGGCAGCACCAGTGACTGGGGTAAGCAGAGCCTGCTGATCACCGTGCACAACGAAGCCTGGGGTGGCGAAAAGGTTTTCCAGTTGCTTGATCACTGTCTGCAAAGCCCACGGGAACGCCTGTACCTGCTGGAGCTGTTGTACCTGTGCATGTGCCTGGGTTTTGAAGGGCGTTACCGCGTGATGACCGACGGGCGCAGCCAGTTGGAAGCCTTGCGTGAACGCACCGCCGCAGCGATACGCAGCGCCCGTGGCGAGCACGAGCGTGAGCTGTCGCCGCACTGGCGCGGTGTGACCGTGGCCCGTGATCGCCTGGCGCAATTCATGCCGCCATGGATTGCCGTGGCGATTGGCTTGGCGCTGCTGTTGGCGTTGCTGTTCGGCCTGCGCATGAAGCTGGCCTCGGACGCCGAGCCGGTGTTCAAGAATATTCATGCCCTGGGCGAGATCCCGGTGCAGGCCATCGACCGTCCGGTGGCGCAGCCCAAAGTGATTGAGCGCCCGCGCCTGGCCGGGTTTCTGGCCGATGACATCAAGGCCGGCCGCGTGGCGGTGGAAGACAAGGTTGACCGCTCTGTGGTGACCATTCGTGGCGATGAGCTGTTCGCCTCGGCCAGCTCCAGCATCGTCGATGACTACCAGCCGCTGATGCTGCGCATCGCTGACGCCATTCGCAAGGTCAAGGGCCAGGTGCGTGTCACCGGGCACAGCGACAACCGCCCGATTGCCACGTTGCGCTTCCCCTCCAACTGGGCGTTGTCCGAAGCCCGGGCCAAGTCGGTGCTGGAGATTCTCGCGGCCAAGACCGGCCAGGCCGAGCGCTTCAGTGCCGAAGGCCGCAGCGACACGGAGCCGTTGGCTACCAACAGTACTGCCGAAGGCCGTGCCCGCAATCGTCGGGTTGAAATCACCGTATTGGCGGAGGGCGTCGAGTGAAGGCGTTTTTCAGTTTCATGATTCGCTGGGTGATCCCCGTGCTGGGCCTGATTGCCCTGAGCCTGATCATCTGGTTTGTTGGCCCGCTGCTGGACGTGCTGGTGCCCGAAGGGCGCCGTTGGGCGCTGATCGTGCTGGTGTTTGCGCTGTGGGTGACCTACCGCGTGTTCCGTATTATCCAGGCCCGTCGCCAGGCCGCCGAAGTGATGCGCAGCCTGGCCGCAGAAACCCCGGTCGACCCCAACAGCGTTGCGACCGCCGAAGAGCTGTCCACGCTGCGCCAGCGCATGGACGAAGCCCTGGCACTGCTGAAAAAGGCCAAGCTGGGCGGCGATGAGCGCCGCAACCTCTACGAGTTGCCGTGGTACGTGATCATCGGCCCGCCGGGCTCGGGCAAGACTACCGCGCTGGTCAATTCCGGGCTGCATTTCCCGCTGGCGGCGCAATTGGGTGCCGGTGCGGTGCGGGGCGTGGGTGGTACGCGCAACTGCGACTGGTGGTTTACCGACCAGGCCGTATTGCTCGACACCGCTGGCCGCTATACCACCCAGGACAGCAACTCCACGGTGGACAAAGCCGCCTGGCTGGGCTTTCTCGACTTGCTGAAAAAGCAGCGTTCGCGCCGGCCGATCGACGGGGCGTTTATCGCCATCAGCCTCTCGGATCTGCTGCTGGGCACCGACGCCGAGCGCGCAGCCCATGCCGCCGCGATTCGCCTGCGCATCCAGGAGTTGTATACGCAGCTGGGCGTGCGTTTCCCCATCTACCTGATGCTCACCAAGCTCGACCTGGTGCCGGGCTTCATGGAGTTCTTCGACAACCTGAGCAAGGAAGAGCGCGCCCAGGTGTGGGGCATGACCTTTGCCCTGGACGACGGCAAAAACAGCGACAGCCCGCTGGCGCACCTGCAAAGCGAGTTCGCGGGCTTGGAGCAGCGTCTCAACGAACGCCTGGTCGAGCGCTTGCAGCAGGAACGCGACCCGGCACGACGCGACCTGATCTACGGCTTCCCGCAGCAGTTCGGCGCGCTGAAAGATTGCCTGCAAAGCTTCCTCGAAGGCGTGTTCAAACCCAACGCTTTTGAAGAGCGCGTGTTGCTGCGTGGCGTGTACTTCACCAGCGGCACCCAGGAAGGCAGCCCGATTGACCGCCTGATCGGTGCCATGGCCCAGAGTATGAACCTGGACCGCCAGCACCTGGCGCGCCAGAGCGGTACCGGGCGCAGTTACTTCATCGAAAAACTCTTCACCGCCGTGGCCTTTGCCGAGCGTGGTTTGGTGGGTGTGAACCCGAAGGTCGAACGGCGTCGCAAGTGGATCGCCCGTGGCGTACTGGCGGCCACCGTCGCGCTGGTGGTGGTGGTCAGCAGCCTGTGGTGGGTGAGCTATCGCGCTAACCAAGCGTATATCGCCCAGGTCGATCAGAAGGTCGCGCCCCTGGGCCAGACCGTACAGAACCTGAGTCCGGCACAACGGGAAGTGCTCGCCGTGCTGCCGTTGCTCAATGCGGTGAAGAACCTGGCGGGGGATTCGCCGAGCTGGTCCGAAGGGCTGGGGCTGTACCAGGGCGATATGCTCGAAGCCGAGTCCGCCAGCGTGTACCGCAAACTGTTGATCGCCGTGTTCGCGCCACGCCTGGTGACGCGTATCGAAGAGCAACTGCACGGCGGCGGTAACTCGGACTTTCTCTACGAGGGCCTCAAGGCTTACCTGATGCTCGCCGACACCGAGCATTACGACCCCGACTTCATCAAGGCCTGGATCGCCCTGGACTGGGACCGCAACCTGCCCCGCGACCTGCCGGCCGACCAGCGTCAGGCCCTGGCCGGGCACTTGCAGGCGCTGTTCGAACGCCACCCGCCGAGCGCACGCCTGGACCCACGGCTGATCGACGATTTGCGTCGACAGTTGCAGCAATTGCCGGTAGCCCAGCGCGTGTACGACCGCGTCAAGCGCCAGAAACTGCCCGAAGGTATCCCGGACTTTCGCCTCAATGAGGCCGCCGGTCGCGATGCCGCGCTAGTGTTCAGCCGCAAGAGCGGCAAGCCGTTGGGCGAGCCGTTGAGTGGTTTCTTTACTGCCAAGGGCTATCGCCAGGCGTTTTTGCTCAGCAGTCTGAACCAGACCGGCACCCTGGCCGAAGAGCAATGGGTGCTGGGCCATGAACAGGCCGACCAGCAGAACGTGGTGAGCCTGGCCGCCGACGTGCGCCGTTTGTACTTCCAGGATTACCAGCGCCAGTGGGACTCGTTGCTCGCCGACATCGACTTTGTGCCGATCACCAGCGTGGCACAGGCCGCCGATGTGCTGCGGGTGATTTCCGGTCCCACCTCGCCGCTGAAAAAACTGTTGGTGGCGGTCGCCAGGGAAACCGACCTGCAAGCCGAAGAACGCCAACTGGCCGCCAAAGGCGTGCCGGTGGAGGGCGGCGTGGACAAGCTCAAGGAGCGCCTCGGCAGCTTGCTGGGCGAGGCACAACCGACGGCGAATGCCCCGGCACCGGCGGATGATCCGGTGACCGCGCACTTTGCCGAACTCAACAGCATCGTCAGCAAAAACGAAGGCGAACCGGCGGCCATCGACGGCCTGCTGTCGGACATGAATGCGCTGTATGTGCAGGTCAGTGCCATGGTCGGTGCCAGCGGCGATGCCTTGCTCGGTGAGGCCAAGAACCAGGCGGCGGCTGCGGCCACGCGGGTCAGCCTGAACGCCGAGCGTCAGCCGCCGCTGGTGCAGGGCATGGTCAAGTCGGTGGTCAATTCCACCACCAACAGCATGATGGGCGGGGTGCGTAACCAGCTGAACGCGGCGTGGGTCAGTGAGGTGGTCAACGTGTATCGCCAGTCGTTGGCCGGGCGTTACCCAATGTCGCCGGGCAGTGCGCGGGACGCCACCCTGGATGACTTCGGCCAGTTCTTCGGCGTGGGCGGGGTGATGGACAACTACTTCCGCAAATACCTGCAGCCCTATGTGGACACATCGGCACAGACCTGGCGCTGGCAACCTGGGGCGGCGCAGAAGCTGGGGATTGCTCCTGGCGTGCTGCAAACCTTCCAGCGTGCGGCGTCGATTCGGGACGCGTTCTTCCGCTCCGGTGGCACCCAACCCATCGTGCGTTTCGAACTCAAGCCGGTGTCGATGGACCCTACCATCACTCAGTTCCTGCTTGACCTGGACGGCCAGCAATTGAGCTACGACCACGGCCCGAGCCGCCCGGTAGCGATGCAATGGCCGAACCCCGGCAGCATTGGCGTGGTGCGTATTTCTATCATGCCGCCGTCGGCCAGTGGTCGCTCCGGCATCACCCTGGACGGCCCGTGGGCCTGGTTCCGTCTGCTGGAGCAATCAGACCTCACCGCAGGCAACTCGCCGGACCGTTTCAACCTGCGCCTGCGGGTCGATGGCGCGAGCATCGCCTACGAGTTGCGCGCCAACAGTGCGTTCAACCCGTTCAAGAGCCGCGTGCTCAGCGGCTTCAGCCTGCCGGAGCGGCTATGACGGCCCTGGGTTTCTACGGCAAGTTGGCCAGCCGCGGGGACTTCGTCAGCCGCGCCTTGCCCCAGAGCTTTATAGGCCCGTGGGACAGCTGGCTGGCAGCGGGTTTGCTCGCCAGCCAGAACAGCCTCGGCGCTGACTGGCTGAATGCGTACCTGGTCAGCCCGTTGTGGCGCTTTGTGCTGGCGCCGGGCGTGTGCGGGCCGGATGCGGCGGCGGGCGTGGTGATGCCGAGCATTGACCGGGTCGGGCGGTATTTTCCGCTGGCGGTGGTGACCTTGCTGGATCACGACACCAACCCGGCGTCGCTGGTGGGCGGTTCGGACGCCTGGTTCGAGCAGGCTGAAACCTTGTTGCTCAGCACCCTCGACAGCGGCGCGACCTTCGAAAGCTTCAACGCCGGGCTCGACGAGTTGGGCGTACCGGCCAGCGAGCCGCGAGCGGTGGACAGCCGTTTTGCCGGCCTGCAAAGGGTGGCAGCCACCGTGCCGCACCAGCGTATGACCGCGCTGGCCGAACAGGCGTGCGAGGGCGCAAGCCTGTGGTGGGGGCGAGGTTCGCAGCGTATCTCCCCCGGTTTATTACGGTGCCAGGGCCTGCCTGCCGCCAGCGATTTTGCGCAGTTTTTGCTCGGACAAGAAGGTGTGGTGTAGATGGGCGTGACGTACGAATCCGCGAGCAAAAGCCATGTGGGCATGGTTCGCCAAGTCAACGAAGATGCCTTTCTGGACCTGCCGGAAAACCGCCTGTGGGTGGTGGCCGATGGCATGGGCGGGCACGCGGCGGGGGACTATGTCAGCAGCTTGATCGTCGACAGCCTGCGCCATGTGCCGCTGGGCCGCTCCCTGGACGAATACTCGGCGGCGCTGCGCAATGACCTGCTGCGCATCAACGCGGCCGTGCGCGAAGAAACCGCCAACCGTGGCGTGACCATGATGGGCAGCACCGTGGTGGTGTTCGCCGCGCGCGGCTTGCGCGGGGTGTGCCTGTGGGCCGGCGACAGCCGCCTGTACCGCTTGCGCGACGGCGTGCTGGAAAGCATTTCCCGCGACCACAGCTACGTGCAAGACCTGCAAGACAGCGGCCTGCTCAGCGAAGCCGACGCCCGCACCCACCCGCGCTCCAATATCGTCACCCGCGCCATTGGCGTGGAGGCCCAGTTGGACGTCGCCTCGGTGGACCTGTTAATCGCTCCCGGCGACAGCTATTTGCTGTGCAGTGATGGCCTCAACAAGACCGTCGAAGACCATGAAATCCGCGACGTGCTCAGCCATGACGCGCCGGATGAAATCGTGCGCAGCCTGGTGCACTTGGGGCTCAATCGCGGCGCACCAGACAACATCACCACCCTCGTCGTGAAGGTCTCGTCATGAACATCGTCATCCCGGGTTATGACATCGAAGGCGAGATTGGCGAAGGCGCCATGGCCAGCGTGTACTTGGCGACCCAGCGCTCGCTGGAGCGCAAGGTGGCGTTGAAGGTGATGGCGGCAGCGCTGGCGGCCGACCCGAGTTTCTGCGAACGCTTCCTGCGCGAGGGCAAGACGCTGGCGCGTTTGTCACACCCGCACACGGTGACCATCCATGACATCGGCAACGTCGGTGAGCTGTATTACATGGCCATGGAATACCTGCCCAATGGCACGCTCAAGGAGCGCATTGCTGCTGGGCTGACCCCGGAGCAGGGCGTGACGCTCATCCGCCAGATTGCCTCGGCCCTGGGCTATGCCCATGCCCAAGGGCTGGTGCACCGCGACGTCAAGCCGGCGAACATTCTGTTCCGGGCCGATGGCACGGCGGTGTTGTCGGACTTCGGGATTGCCAAGTCGCTGGACGATCGCACCCAATTCACCCAGGCCGGGTTTGCCGTGGGCACGCCGAGCTACATGAGCCCCGAGCAGGCGCGGGGTCAGGAGATCGATGGCCGCGCCGACCTCTACGCGCTGGGCGTGGTGCTGTATGAAATCCTCGTCGGCAAGCTGCCTTACAACGGCACCGATGCGCTTTCCACCGCTCTGGCGCATTTGACTGAACCCTTGCCGGAATTGCCGGTGCATCACGGGCGCTACCAGGGGGTGCTGCGCAAGTTGTTGGCCAAGGACCCGGCGGAGCGTTATCCGGATGCGGCAGCGTTGTTGTTGGCGCTGGATCAACTGCCTGCTGATGAATCGGATGCCACGCTGGTACGGCCGCTGCCGATTCCATTGAGCGTTGATCTGGCGGGCATCACGCCTGTCACCATCGACATTCCGACGGATAAACCGCAACCGCAGCCAATAGTGCGTCAACCGGTGGTCACGCCGACGCAGCACAATGCTCCGTCCGAGCAGCGCCGTGGGCCGGTATTGGCCTTGGCCGCTGTGGCGGTCGCCGTCGCGTTGGCCATTGGCGGCGCCAGCTACTGGTGGTTGAACGGCGGCGATGAACCGGCCAAGCCGCCAGCCGCCGTGGCGCCCAAGGTGACGCCGCCCGTGGCTGTCGCTGAAGTGGATGGCGGTCAGCGCCCGTTGCTGATGGCAGGCAAGAAAACCTTGTTCCAGCGTGTACTCAGCAAACCCGGCGCCCTGCTTTCAGTGGACGCTGGGAGCCCGCCGGGTAGAGCGCTGCCGGCGTTTTCCGTGCTCTACGTGTATCAGCGCAAAGAAGTCGATGGCAGCCCGTGGGTGCGCGTCGGCGCCGCTACCGATGGTCGCAGCGACGGTTGGCTGCCGGCCTCCCAGGTCAGCGACTGGAAACAAAGCCTGGTGCTCAAGTTCACCGAGCGCTCAGGCCGGGCGCCCGTGATGTTCCTGCGCCAGCCCGGTGAGGTGGAAAAACTACTGGCTGACCCTGCTGCAGCGAAAAGCGCCTTGGCCAAGGCGCAGAACAACCGAGAAGACAACCAGCAAGTCCTGGCCCTGGAACCCACCGCCAGCGCGGTGCCGCAGAACCAGTTCTACCTGTTGCCGATCTTCGATTCCAAAGAGAGCTTCGACGACAACGGCCAGCCGGTGCAGTTGCTCAACGTGGCCTCCATCGACCCAGGCAGCCGCGCCGCTGCCAGACCGGCCAGCCCGACGCTCAGCGCGAATGCCGACGCATTCCGCACGGCGGTGGTGCTGGTGGTGGACACCACCGTGTCGATGCAGCCCTACATCGACCAGATTCGCGACGTGGTGCATGAGCTACAAACCCGCATTGCCGAGCGCGGCGAGTTGGACAGCGTCAGCTTCGGCATGGTCGGCTTTCGCAGCAGCATCCAGAAAACCCCGGGCCTTGAGTATGTCGCCAAGACCCTGATCAGCCTCGACCAAGGTCGCGACCCGCAGCGCTTTCTGGATATGGCGCGCCAGGTCAAAGCGTCGACGGTGTCCAGCCACTCGTTCAACGAAGATGCGTTTGCCGGGGTGATGCAGGCAGTGGACGGCATGGATTGGTCCGGCTACGGCGGGCGCATCATCCTGCTGGTTTCCGATGCCGGCGCGCTGCGCAAGAACGACCCGTTCGCCGCCACCCAGATGAACGAAGCGGAAGTGCGCCAGGCGGCGCTGGGCAAGCAGATCAAGATCTACGCGCTGCACCTGCGCACCGATGCCGGCAAGAAAACCCATGCCGGCGCCGAGAGCCAGTATCGCGTCCTCACCGCCGACGCCAACCCGCAGATCGGCGACCTGTACACGCCGGTGCCAGGGGGCGATGTGCGCAAGCTGGGTGAGCGCGTCGATGAGATCGGCACGGTGTTCGCCAACCTGGTGCATCAGGTGCGCAGCAACACGCCGCAGCCCGTGCCGTTGCTCAGTGCCGCGCCGAGCCTGGCGGACAAGTCCGCCGCCGTCGGCTATGCCATGCACATGGACTTTCTCGGGCGCAAGACCGCGAGCCAGGCACCGCAATTGGTCAGCGCCTGGACCGCTGATCGTGACCTAACCAACCCGGCGCTGCCAGCGTTCCAGGTGTGCGTGATGTTGACCAAGCTGCAACTCAACGACCTGCAACAATCGTTGAAGTTGATCGTGGATGCAGCGCGCAAAACACAAAGCTCGCCCAAGGATTTCTTCCAGGAGATCGCCAGCGCCTCGGCCTATATGAGCCGCGACCCGCAGGCCCTGCGCAAGGGCGGCAACCTGGCTGACGGCGGCCTGCTCGGTGAATACCTGGAGGGCCTACCGTACCGCAGCAAGTCGCTGAACATGACCCAGGACCTGTGGTTGTCATTGAGCGTGGCCGAGCAGGAAGACTTTATCGACGAGCTGGATTCGAAAATCCGCCTGTATGAAACCTTCCATAACGACGTGGCCAACTGGGTCCGTTTCGGCGATGCCGAACCGGGCGATGCGTTGTATCGCGTGCCGCTGTCGACGCTGCCGTAATGTTGAACCTGAGCGCGGTGCACAAGAGCCGGGGCGTCGGTAGCCAGCGCTACAGCCTGGCGATCCCTGCGTTGCAGCTGGGCGCGGGTGAACAACTGGCAATTGTCGGCCCCAGTGGTTGCGGCAAGAGCACCTTGCTCGACCTGCTGGCGCTGGTGTTGGCGCCGGATCAGGTGGGGCAGTTTGCATTCAACCAACACGACGTCGGCGCGCTGTGGCGTGCCGACCGGCAATCGGCGCTGGCCGCGTTACGCAGCCAGCACTTGGGCTATGTGCCGCAGACCGGGGGGTTGCTGGGGTTTCTGGACGTGCGCGGCAATATCGCGCTGTCGCGCCAACTGCTGGGCTTGCAGGACGACGGCCGCGTGGCGCGCCTGGCTGAGCAGTTGCAGATCAGCGATCAGTTGGCCAAGCGCCCGGCGGCGTTGTCGGTGGGCCAACGCCAGCGGGTCAGCTGTGCGCGGGCTCTGGCCCATGGGCCGCAACTGGTGCTGGCTGATGAGCCGACGGCGTCCCTGGACCCGCTCAACGCCGAGCGCGTGATGCAGGCGCTGCTGGCCCAGGCCCGCGAACACCGTACGGCCTGTGTGATCGCCACCCATGACGAACCGCTGGCCCGCGCCAGTGGCTTGCAGGTGCGGCGAATCAGTTGCCAGCGCGACCCAGACGGCGGCGTCACCGCAACCCTCGGGGAGGCGTGCTGATGCGCATCGGCCTGGTTGCTTCGCTTGCGTGGCAGGACTACCGCAACGATGGGTGGCTGTCGGCCTGTTCGGTGTTGGCATTGGTGGCGGTTATCGCGCCATTGCTGGTGTTATTCGGGCTGAAATTTGGACTGGTTAGCAGTTTGACCGAACGCTTGGAGACCGACCCCGCCAGCCGTGAAATCATCCCGTTGGGCGGTGGTCGATTCAGCTCGGCGTTTATCGCGCAACTGGGTGAGCGCAGCGATGTGGCGTTTGCTGTGCCGCGCACACGGCAGATTGCGGCCACGGCGCAGGTGGGCACCTTGACCCTGGAAATGCTGCCGACTGCCGCAGGCGACCCGTTGCTGGCAGGCTTGCCGATGCCCCACGGCCTGGGCCAGATCGTGCTCAGCCATACCGCCGCCGAAAAGCTCGCGGCAAGGCCCGGTGATTGGCTGGAAACCAGCTTTGCGCGGCAAGTGGCGGGGCGCGTCGAGGCCCAGCGCACGCGGTTGCAGGTGTTGGCGGTGTTGCCGCTGGAGGCCTTCGCTCGCGAGGGTCTGTTTGCCGATCTGGCGTTGCTGGAGGCAGCGGAAGATTATCGCGACGGCCGTGCGGTGCCGGCGTTGGGTTGGGCCGGTGAAGCGGCGAGCGTGAGCGAACAGCGTATCTACCCGGCGTTTCGCCTGTATGCGCGCAGCCTCAGTGATGTGGAACCGTTGCGGGTGTATTTCGCCGGGCAGAAGCTGTTGGTTTCAACCCAGGCGCACACCATCGCTCAAGTGCAATCGTTGAGCCGCAACCTGTCGATTGTGTTCTGGATCATCGCCGGGTTGGCGTTGGCCGGGGCGTTTGCGGCGATTTTCGCGGGGACCCTGGCGGCGGTGGCGCGTAAGCACCGTGAACTCTCGGTGTTGCGCCTGCTGGGGTTTTCCACCGCCGCGTTGTTGCTGTTTGTGCTGCTGCAAGCGCTATACAGCGCGGGTTTTGCCGCTGTGCTCAGCGTTGGGCTGTATGGCCTGGCTGAGGCGGCGTTGAACAAGCTTTTTGTGCAGGTGCCAGGCGAGTACGCCAGCCACCTGTTGGCGCGCCATTACGGCCTGGCCCTAGTGGCGGTGCTCGGCGTCAGTGCCGTGGCGGCCGCCTGTGGTGGTTGGCGGGTGGCCCGTATCCAGGCTTCTGAAGGAATCAGAGATGTATAAATTACTGGGCGCCTGCGTGGCGCTGAGCCTGGCCTCGCTGGCCTGGGCTGATGAAGCAAGTTACAAGCTCGACAACCCCAAGCCGTTGCCGGACGACGTGAGCCTGCCGCTGCCCTGCGAAGGTAACATGGTATTCCGCTACGCCTACATTCTGGCCCAGGGCACCCTGGATGACCGTGAAATCAGCCTGGGCTACCCCTTTGCCGAAGGCGAGGCGGGTTATCAGCAGTCGTTTATTTCCGGTTACCGCCGCGACTTCATCAACGGCCAGTTCACCCTCAAGGACTTGCCCAAGGACTGGAGCAAGGTCATCGCGCCGCAGATGCCGAAGACCGACGCCAAGACCCCGCTCAAGCCCATGCTGTACTTCATTGGCAAATACGAAGTGACTGCTCGCCAATACGCCCAGGTGATGGCCCAGGCGCAGTCCCTGGCCAGCGGCGAACCGGCGCCGGCGTGTGATGCGCCCACGGGCATGGCCGGGCGTTTGCCCAAGGTGAAACTGTCGCGCTTTGAAGCCGAGCGTTTCTCGGCGGTGTACAGCGCCTGGCTGATGAAATACCACCGCGAACTGCTGCCGGTGAGCGGGCGCGGTGCGTCGACCGAAGACGGTGGCCTGGGATTTGTGCGCCTGCCCACCGAAGTGGAATGGGAGTACGCCGCGCGCGGCGGCCAGGCGGTGAGCCGCCAGGACCTGGAAGGCCGGCTGTATCCACGGCGCGTCGAGGGCAGTGAAAGCGATGGCCCGCTGGCCGATTACGCGGTGTTCAACCAAGTGGCCGGCGGCACCGGCCAGGCAGCGCGGTTGATGCCCATCGGCACCAAATTACCTAACCCCATCGGCATGTTCGACGTGATCGGCAACGCCGCGGAAATGGTCCAGGAATCCTTCCAACTGGTACACGCTGGCCGCCGCCAGGGCACCTACGGCGGCTTTGTGGTCAAGGGCGGCAACTACCTGGAAGGCGAGGGCACGTTGTTCACCGGCATGCGCCGCGAATACCCGCTGTTTGCCGCTGATGGCACCGAGCAAAGCAACGAGACCACCGGTTTTCGCGTGGCGATTGGCGCGTTGTCGGCGCCGCGCTCGCGCTACAAGGAGCTGTTCGCCCAGTGGCAGAAGGAAGGCCGCCTGGCCGCGCTGACCGATGCCATCGACGACGCCCAGGACCCGACCAAACGCCTGGACAGCATCATCGCCGCCAGTGTCGATCCCAAGCTGCAAGCCGAACTGGGCCTGGTCAACGAAGAGCTCAAGCGCAACGTGTCGCTGATCGCCCAGCAACGCGAAGAAGCGGCGGGCAATTTGATCCAGTCGGCGGCGTTGGTGGCCGAGACCATCAGCAACTACAACATCCGCCTGGCCAACCTGCAGAAGAGTCGCCAGCAGGCGGTGGACAGCAAGGACGAGGCCAGCACGCAGCTGTTCGACATGGCCATCACCAATGGACGCAGCGCGTTGGACGGCGCGGTGGCGATTTACATCGACAACCTGGCCACCGGCACGCGCTACACCGATGCGGTGATCCAGGCGCAGTTTCAACGGATCAAGGAAGAGTTGGATCGCAAGCCAGTGCTCGGCAAGAGCCTGGTGACGCGCGCGACACTGTTCGTTCGCCATGTTGGCAACTACCGCAAGCAACAGCGGGCCGACCCGGCAACGATCTTGAAGGAATTGCTCGCAGCGAGCGGTCAGCGGTCTTGATCGTTGGCTGTCTAGCGAGCTTGGAAGGGACTCAGGCGGCGGTGGGCCGTGCTGGGCAAGTCAAACTTAACAGAGATCACATCTATGCTTTTTTCCCGTAAGGCGGTTTCCAAGCGTCACCTGCTGCTGATCGCAGCTGGTTTCAGCACCGTGTTGACTGGTTGCGCTACGTCGCCTGCGTCCAAGGTGGCGTCGAGCACCAAGGTCGAGTACTACCCCAACTGCTACGAGCCGGTGCAGCACCTGCGCGCCACCGATTCGGACATGACCAAGTCGGTCGTCACCGGTGCCGCGATCGGCGCGGCCGGCGGTGCCCTGCTGGGCGCGCTGACCGGCGACAAGGACAGCCGTGGCCGCAATGCCGCGATCGGTGCCGCAGGCGGCGCCCTGGCTGGCGGTGCGGCGGGTTACTACACCGAGCGCCAGAAACAGATCACCGATGACAACCAGCGCATCGCGTCCTACTCCACCGACTTCAACAAAAGCGCCTCGGACATCGACCGCAGCACCGCCTATGCCAAGGCGTCGCAGCAGTGCTACCAGAGCGCATTCACCAAGCTGGTGGCTGATCGCAAGGCCAAGACCGTCAACGACACCGAAGGCCGCAAGCGCCTGGCGGAAATCGTCGCGGGCCTGAAGGAGTCCAATGACCTGATCGTGACGGTCAACGGCAAAGCCAGCGAAGACCTGAACAACTACACCCAGGCCTACGAGAAAGACCTGCAACAGGTCGGCGTACAGCGCAGCGATGTGGTGACCGTGGCCACCGCCGATACCACGCCAGTGGTCGCTCCGGCCAAGGGCAAGAAAGCCGTCAAGCCAGCCAAGAAGCCGGTTCTGCCGACAGTGCCGAAAGAAGCGGTCACCACCGAACGTAGCATCCAGACCGTGCAGGCCAAGCAAGCTGAAAGCAAGCAGGTCGCCAGTGCGGGCAAGACCCAGATCGAAGCAACCTGCCGCAATCCAAACCTGGCCGACTGGGCGCCAGTGCCTTGCCCTAACGTTTAAGTACTTGTTGCTATAAGCGTTAAACGCCAACCGATCTGCGCCTAAAGCGCGAGATCGGTGGCGTTCCTTTTGCAAATCGTTACACTGCTGCGGCCACTCCAATAAATACACCGAGGCCGTGTGCATGAAATTTCGTCTTCTCCTGTGGGTGCTGGGCCTGATGATGGGCAAAGCCAGCCGCACCAACCCCGCCTTCCAGCAGCAACTGGGTGACAAAGACCTGGCCTTCCAGCTGCAGACCCTCGACGGCAAGGTTGCCCGTCACTTCATCGTCAAAGACCAGCGCATCACCAGCCGCTCAGGTGTCCACCCGGCGCCGGCCTTCGCGATTGCCTTCAAGGATGCCGCCTACGGCTTCGCCACGATGCAGGCGAAGAACAAGCAACTGGCGTTCATGACGGGGATTCAGGACAAGTCGATCCAGATCAAGGGCAACCCGGCACTGGTGATCTGGTTCCAGGGCCTCACCAAGTATTTGAAGCCGAAGAAAAAGAAGTAGGTGGTCAGGTAGACCGAGTTGACTTCATCGCAGGCAAGCCAGCTCCCACAGTGACCGCGTTCCAACTTGGAAATACGGTCAACTGTGGGAGCTGGCTTGCCTGCGATAGCGGTTTAACAGGCGGTGGGCTTACCCCTGGCTGAACTGCGAAGCCAATTCGCGCAACAGCACTTCGGCATCCAGCACTTTACCCACCACGTCCTCGGCCTTCTCGCGACTCAAGCCCAGGCGCTCAAGCAACGCGTCGGGAATGGATTCATCCGGCCCGGAGCCAATCCCCCGGCTGCGCAACAGGCGCACCGCCAGGCACACCAGGTTCGGATACTCGGCATATTGCCCGTCATACGTGGGGTCGTGCTGGAAGCGCAGGGCGGTGCACAGTTCGTCCGGCATGTCCCAGTAGCGCATCAGCCAGGCGCCGATCTGTTCGCGGCTGATGCCCAGCAAATGTTGCTCGACGTAGCTGTGGCACAGGTGCGGGTTGACCTCCAGGTGGCGGCAGATCAGCGAGAAGTGCGGCGGAAACACGTGGGCCAGCAGCAGGTAGCCGAAGTTGTGCAGCAAACCTGCCAGGTAGGTCAGGCCGGCTTCCGGGCGCTGGGCGCGGGGCATGGCACGGGTCAGGCCTTCAATCACGGCGGCGGTGTAGATCGACTGGTGCCAGTACGGCGTGGACAGGTGCGGGCGGTCCTTGGGCAGGCTCAGGGTTTTGCCCAGGGCCAGGCCCAGCGCCAGGTTGATCACAAGATCAAAGCCCAGCACGCGCACGATGGCGTCTTCGACTGAGCGGATCTTGCCCGGCGAGGCGTAGTAGGGCGACGCGGCCCAGCTTACGACCTGGGCGGCAAGGGCCGGGTCGGTTTCCACCACGCCAGTAATGTCGTCGATGGTGGCGTTGGGATCCACGCGCAGCTTGATGATCTTCTGCGCCGTGTCGGCCAGCGGCGGAATTTCGATGGTCGCTTCCAGGCGTTGCTGGATACGGCGAGCGGTGAAGGCTTGCATCGCCTGGGTGATTTCCTCGCGGTCATCATTGGGGCGGTCGAGGTTCGGACGGATGTTGCTCAAGGGCTCACCGAACTGCGCGGCGCTGGCCTTGGTGAGCAGGCTCTTGAAGGCGTCGGTGGGGATTTCCAGCAACAGCCCGGCTTCGCCCGAATGCACCAGCAGGCTCGGCTCATTGAGCAAGCGGCCTTCGTACAGGCACGGCGAACTGGTCAGGGGCGGCAAGCCCGGCAGCAGGCTCAGGTCATGCTTGCCCAGCATGCGCTCGACCCGCTCGGGGGCGACGGCCGTGAGGCGGCGACCGGTGAGTTCGGCGAGGCGGTTGAGGTCCAGCAATTGGCTTTGGGGAAACAGCACCATGAGCGCGCCAACCGCATCTTCAAGCAACACCGCCTGGACCTTTCGGGCAGGGTTCAGGCCAGGCTGTTCGATGACTTCCGTGTAGGGGATGGCGAGCTTTGCGAGCAGCGCCCGAATGACCGGCGGGGCGGTCAGTGGGGCTGTGGCGAGGGCAACTTCTGACATGGCCTGATCCAATTTCTTACATTCATTGGAGTATAACCAGCTTGATACGGGTGTTGGTCGGATAAGTGGCGTTTGTGATGAGGTTGGCGGTGTGCTGATTACCCTGTAGGAGCGAGCTTGCTCGCGAAGACCTTCCTGGCGGCGCCATCATCCAGAGCGTCCGCGTCATCGTTGGCGTTTTTCGCGAGCAAGCTCGCTCCTACAGGGAAGAGGTCAAACCTGGCCGTATTGCTGGCCGTGGCGCAGCCAGCGGTTGAGCAAGGGGCTGACGTGATCGGGCCAACGCTCGAGCAATGCTTGCGCAGCATCGCGCACGGCGGGCAGCAGGTCGGCATCGCGCATCAGGTCGGCGACCTTGAATTGCAGCAGGCCGGTCTGGCGCGTGCCGAGCATTTCACCGGGGCCGCGCAGTTCGAGGTCTTTTTCGGCAATGACAAAACCGTCGTTGGTTTCGCGCATGATGCCCAAGCGCTGGCGACCGATCTGCGACAGTGGCGGATGATAGAGCAGCACGCAGTGGCTGGCGGCACTGCCCCGGCCAACCCGCCCGCGCAATTGGTGCAGTTGCGCCAGGCCCAGGCGCTCGGGGTTTTCGATGATCATCAGACTGGCGTTGGGGACGTCCACGCCCACTTCAATCACGGTGGTAGCCACCAGTAATTGCAGGTTGCCGGCCTTGAACTCGGCCATTACCGCGGCTTTTTCCGCCGGTTTCATACGGCCATGAATCAACCCCACCTTGAGCTCACCCAAGGCACTGGTGAGGTCTTCATAAGTGGTTTCGGCGGCCTGGCAGGTCAGTTCTTCGGACTCTTCGATCAGGGTGCATACCCAGTACGCCTGGCGGCCTTCGGCGCAAGCGCCGCGCACGCGCTCGATCACTTCGACGCGCCGGGTGTCGGTGACCAGCACGGTGTTGACCGGCGTACGCCCCGGCGGCAGCTCGTCGAGGATCGAGGTGTCGAGGTCGGCGTAGGCGCTCATGGCCAGGGTGCGTGGGATCGGCGTGGCGGTCATGATCAACTGGTGCGGGTTCATGCGCCCGCCCACGCCTTTCTGGCGCAGGGCCAGGCGCTGTTGCACGCCAAATCGGTGCTGTTCGTCGATGATCACTAGCGCAAGGTTCTTGAACTGCACTTCGTCCTGGAACAGCGCATGGGTGCCCACCACCATCGGTGCGCCGGCGGCGATCTGCTCCAGGGCGGCCACGCGGTTCTTGCCTTTGAGCTTGCCAGCCAGCCACGCCACCTCCAGGCCCAGCGGTTCGAGCCAGCGCTTGAAGGTGATGAAGTGTTGTTCGGCGAGAATTTCCGTCGGTGCCATCAGCGCCACTTGATAGCCAGCTTCCAGGGCTTGCAGGGCGGCCAGGGCAGCGACCACGGTTTTGCCTGCCCCTACGTCACCCTGGATCAACCGCAGCATCGGTTCTTGCTGGCTGAGGTCGTAGGCGATTTCATTGCCCACGCGCTGTTGCGCGCCGGTGGGCGCAAAGCCGAGGTTGGCCAGGTATTGCGCAGGCAGCCGCGTGGCTCTGGGCATCGCCGGGGCGCGCAGGGAACGCATGCTTTCGCGCAGGCGTTGCTGGGACAGCTGGTGCGTGAGCAGTTCTTCAAAGGCCAGGCGATGTTGGGCCCAATGATGACCGAGGGCGAGTTCGTCCACATCGGCATCGGCGGGCGGGTGATGCAAATACCGAATCGCATCGGCCAGGGGCGCCAACTGATAATCGCGGGCCAGCTCCAGGGGCAGCCAATCGGGCAGACTTTGCGGGCCAAGCATCGTCAGGGTTTGCATGCACAACTGGCGCAGGCGTTGCTGGGTCAGGCCCTCGGTCAGCGGGTAGATCGGCGTGAGCGTGGTGTCCACCGGTGGCGGCTCGTCGCCGGTAATGGCGCGGTATTCCGGGTGGTAGATTTCCAGGCCCGATGCGCCAGGGCGTGCCTCGCCGTAGCAGCGCACGCGGGTGCCACGCTTGAGGCCTTCCTTCTGCGCGTTGCTGAAGTGGTAGAAGCGCAGGCTCAAGCCGCCGGTACCGTCCTGCAGGCGCACCACCAGGCTGCGGCGCTTGCCCATCACCACGTCGGCGCCACTGACGGTGCCTTCGATCACCGCGTCTTGCCCAGGGCGCAAATGGCCGATGGGCACCACGCGGGTGCGGTCCTGGTAGCGCAGGGGCAGGTGGAACAGCACGTCCTGAAGGTTCTCCAGGCCGACCTTGGCCAGCTTCTCGGCCATGGCCTCACCGACACCCTTGAGTGCCGTCACCGACACCTGCGACAGCTCAGTCATACCGTGGCTTAGCTCGCAACGGGCGGCTTGGCCACCGAACACAGACGGATCGAGTCCGCGAGAATCTCAATCGCTTTGGGGCGCGGGAAGCTGGCGCGCCAGGCAATCGCTACGGTACGGAACGGCACCGGCGGCGTGAGTGGGCGCACTTCGATCACGCCCTGGGCGTAGTGATGGCTGTCTACCGCAGACAGCGGCAGGATCGAGATACCCAGGCCGGAAGCGACCATATGGCGAATGGTTTCCAGGGAGCTGGATTCCACCGTGGTGTGCTTGGCGCCGTCGTTGCCCTTGGTCAGGGTCGGGCAGGCTTCCAGCACCTGATCGCGGAAGCAGTGGCCTTCACCGAGCAGCAGCAGGCTCTTGTCGTTGAGCAGGCCGGCGTCGATGGTGTCCTTCTTGGTCCACGGGTGGGAGGCCGGCATCAGCACGTAGAACGGCTCGTCGTAGAGCGGCAGGGTCAGCACGTCCGCTTCGTTGAAGGGCAGGGCGATGATGATCGCGTCCAGCTCGCCGTTGCGCAGTTTGTCGCGCAGCACGTGGGTGAAGTTTTCTTCGATATACAGCGGCATCTGCGGTGCGACGCGATGCAGTTGCGGGATCAGGTGCGGGAACAGGTAGGGGCCGACCGTGTAGATCGCGCCGACCTTGAGCGGCGCGGTCAGCTGGTTCTTGCCGGCCTGGGCCAGTTCGCGAATGCTTTGCGCCTGCTCCAGGACCTTCTGCGCCTGGGCAACGATGCCTTCGCCCACCGGGGTGAGGCGCACGGCGCTCTTGCTGCGCTCGAAAATCAGCACACCGAGTTCGTCTTCAAGCTTTTTCACACCCACCGACAGCGTCGGCTGGCTGACGTGGCAACGCTCGGCGGCATGGCCGAAGTGCTGTTCTTGGGCGAGGGTCACGATGTAGCGTAATTCTGTGAGAGTCATAGCGGGCGTCCATGAGGTTGCGGGCCAAGCATACCGGCTGCAATCGATAGACGCACGTTATCAGAACTTTGCTGGGGATTGAGTGGGGAATATCGGAATTTTACTGAGGTATTAAAGCGAATGTGGGAGGGAGCAAGCCCCTCCCACAGTGCTCTCTCAGCGGCGACGCTTGTCGATGTTGTAGACGAACGGCGCGACCAGTTCGACGCTGCCGTTTTTCAACAGGTCTGCCGGTGGCTTGGGTAGCGGCTGAGCCTTGCGGATCATCTCAAGGGTTGCACGGTCCAGGTCGGCGTTGCCGGAGCGGCCTTCCAGTTCGTAGGACAGCACATTGCCTTCGCCATCGACCACGAAGCGCAAGCGGTTCATACCTTCCTTGCCACTGCGTTGGGCGCCGGGCGGGTACTTCTTGTACTTCTGCAGATGCGCCAGCAACGTGCTTTGCCAGGATGCCTGGGCGGCCAGCTGCTGTGCCGACGGGCCCGGTGTAGGCTGGGCGGACTTCTGCGCAGGTGCGTTGCTCGGCGGCGTTTCGCTCGGCGGCTCCTCGGAAGGTTTCTCCTTGGGCGGCTCGGGCTTCTTCTCCACCGGTTTTGGCGGTTGTGGCTTGGGCTTGGGCTTGACCGGCTTGGGCACCTGGATCGTTGGCTTGGGCGCCTCGGCCAGCTTCGGCAGGGGCAGCTCTTCGACCGGTGGCGGCGGCGGCGCAACGACCTTGGGCGGTGCTGGAGGCGGCGGCGGTGCTGGCAGCGGCGCCAGGTCGATGACCATGGCGGCGGGTGGCAGCTGGATCGCCTGCGGCGCGGACCATTGGAGCGCGATGATGATCGCGACGGCATGCACGCCCAGCACGACGGCGAGGCTGGTGCCATAACGCGTCAGTTTGTGGCGCGTCGTGATCATTTCTTGGCTGCCGTCTCAAGTCCGACCAGGCCTACCTTGAGGTAGCCGGCTGCCCGCAGGGCATCCATCACGCTCATCAGGTCGCCGTAGTCCACGCCTTTGTCGGCCTGGAAGAAGATGGTCGTGTCTTTCTTGCCTTGGGTCTTGGCATCCAGCACCGGCCCCAGGGTTTCAGCCTTGACCTCTTCTTCGCCCAGGAACAGGCGTTGGTCCGCCTTGACGCTGAGGAAGATCGGTTTTTCCGGCCGCGGCGCCGGCTTGGCGCTGGACGCGGGCAGGTCCACCTTGATGTCCACGGTTGCCAGCGGTGCCGCCACCATGAAGATGATCAGCAGCACCAGCATCACGTCGATAAACGGCGTGACGTTGATTTCGTGGTTCTCGACGAGTTCGTCGTCGCCTTGATTCAAATGCAGGCCCATGGCCGATTACCCCACTTTCACCATGTGCGGTTGCGAGCTGCGCTCGGTAGGCAGGTGATCGAGGTCACGGCTGACGAGCAACAGGACTTCTGCAGACGCATCCGATACCTGAGCCTTGTAGCCGGCGATCGAACGGGCGAAGACGTTGTAGATGACCACCGCAGGAATTGCGGCAACCAGGCCCAGGGCGGTAGCCAGCAGGGCTTCGGCGATGCCGGGGGCAACGACGGCGAGGTTGGTGGTCTGGGTTTTGGCGATACCGATGAAGCTGTTCATGATGCCCCACACGGTACCGAACAGGCCGACGAAGGGTGCGGTGGAACCGATGGTAGCGAGTACGCCGGTGCCGCTGCTCATGTTACGGCCGCAGGCGGCCACCAGGCGCTCAAGGCGGAAGCTGACGCGCTCCTTGATGCCTTCTTTTTCACGGGTGTTGGCCGACAGGCGCATTTCTTCCAGTGCGTCGTGCACCAGCAGGTTGGCCAGGGTGCCCTTCTTGGTCGCGGTTTCGCTCGCTTCCTTGAGGGTGGTGGCTTTTTTCAGGTGGACGATTTCAGCGCGCAGACGACGCTTGGCGCCCAACAGCTCGAAGCCTTTGGCAATCCAGATGGTCCAGGTGATGATCGAGGCAATGGCCAGGCCGATCATTACGGCTTTCACCACCACGTCAGCATTCTGATACATGCCCCATGGCGACAAGTCGTGGGCCATGCCCAGGGTGTTGTCTTCTTCCAGCACCACGCCGGTTTCGTCGGCAGGTGCGGCGGCGCCGGCGGCCTGGGCCGGGTCGGTGGCCACTGGCGCGACGGCAGGCGTTGCCGCAGTAGCGGCATTTTGCTCGGCAGCTGCCGGAGCGGCTGGGGCAGTGGCGTCAGCGAATGCGGCGGTCGGTGCCAGCAATACGCTGAACAGCATCGCAGCAATCGCACGCCAGGCGCGGGAGGGGCTGTGAAGCTTGGTTGGCGAAGCGGGGGTTGTATGACGTGTCATGCTGGCCGGACCTGAGAGAAAAAATGGGTGATCGTCCTTCCAGACCATTTAGGGTCGAGGACAAATGGGCGGTTATTATTGCAAGTAATTCTTGTTAACTAAAGTGGCACTGTTACTTTATTTCGCTTTTTACTGGCCGTTGATCCACTCGCGCGGCTAATCTGCGCCTTTGAGAATGGAGTTTTGTGATGTCTGTGCCTTCTGTTGTGATTGCCGGTTGCGGTGATGTGGGTAGTCGGCTGGCTAGCCAATTGCTGGCCTCGGAATGGGAGGTTCACGGCCTGCGCCGCGATATTTCGCGCCTGCCCGACGGGGTGATCGGCATCGCCGGCGACCTGTTCAAAAAGGACTGCCCGGACACCTGGCCGATCGGCGGGGTGGATTATCTGGTGTACTGCGCCGCTGCCACCGACCACGACGAGGCCGGCTATCGCGCCGCCTACGTGCAAGGGTTGCAGCATGTGTTGGAGTGGTTGGAAGACTACGGCCAGACGCCCAAGCATTTGCTGTTTGTCTCCAGCAGCAGTGTGTATGGGCAGCAAAACGGCGAGTGGGTCGACGAAACGTCCGAGACGCAAGCGAAGGGCTATTCCGGGCAGGTGATGCTGGAAGCTGAACAGGTGGCGCTCAACAGCGGTATTCCAGCGACCATCGTGCGACTGACCGGGATTTACGGCCCGGGTCGGGAATGGCTGCTCACTCAGGTTCGCCAAGGCTATCGCGTAGCGGTTGACCCGCCGTTGTATGGCAACCGTATCCACGCCGATGACGCCGCGGGCCTGCTCGCCTTTTTGCTGCGGCATGTGGAGAAGGGCGGTTCGCTGGACAAGGTCTATATCGGCGTTGACGATGCGCCGGCACCACTGGCCGAGGTGGTGGCGTGGTTGCGCGAGTACCTGGGTGTGACCGAATGGGCCGAGGACGCCAGTGTGCGGCGTGCGGGGAGCAAGCAGTGCAGTAATGCACGTATCAAGGCGCTTGGCTGGACGCCGACATACCCGACTTACCGGGAAGGCTATGCGGCGATTCTGAAAGGCTGAAGCGCGGCAAAAAATGTGGGAGCTGGCTTGCCTGCGATAGCGGTATATCAATCACATCTTTGTTGGATGTAATACCGTCATCGCAGGCAAGCCAGCTCCCACATTTGGATTTGGGCGAGGCTTTAATTACTTCTCAAGCAACCATTGGCGAGTGCCTGGCGTAAACGAAGGCACTTCATCGGCCTGCGCGGTATTGATCGCCTGGAAGATCTCCAGTTGCTTACCCTTGCGCGTGAAGATCCATGGGTTGCCCTGGCCGTCCAGTTGCAGCCAGATGCTGTCGTAGCCGCCGCTCATGGAGGCGCAATCGCCTGCCAGGCAGAGTGAATAGCGATCAACCCCCGGCAGGCCGGCGACCTTGCCGTCTGCCTGGAACTGCACCGTGGCACCGCTGCCGGTGCCGTCGCTGATCTTCCAGTCGCCGCCCATATAGGCCGCATACAACGCGCGCTCGAAGGTGGCGCCCAGTGGCGCGCCTTCCGGTGCGGGTTCTTTGGCGCGGGCAAACAGCTGTTCGGGCTCATTGTCGTTGGCCACTTGCAGCAGTTGCTTGCCTTTGCGCTTGAGTTCGGTGGCTGAGCTGCCATAGAAGTCCACGCTCCACGCGCCGGGCTTTTCACCCGACAACTTGCCTTCCGCCACTTCAAAACCGTTGTAGTAGCGCGCCTGCAAAGCCTTGGTGTTGACCTCCCACTCGAGGTTGGGGCCATAGGACTGCAGGGCTTCACGCAAAGGGCCGCCCTTGGCTGCCGCGTCGATGGCGGCCTGGTTGATCCAGGTACCGCTTACATCGAGGTCGGCGGGGTTGCTGGCACAGCCGCCGAGCAACAGTGCGAGCAACGAGGAGGCTACAAGCGCTTTGCGCATTACGAAATCCTTCTGAAACGAAGTCGGCGCAGCCTGTTTGGGCTGCGCCGGGTGTTTTACTCGATGACCAGAATGGCGTCCATCTCAACCTGTGCGCCCTTTGGCAGGGCGGCGACGCCGATGGCGGCGCGGGCTGGGTAAGGTTGTTCGAAGTACTTGCCCATGATCTCGTTGACCTTGGCAAAGTGGCTGAGGTCGGTGAGGAAGATGTTCAGCTTGACGATGTCCTTGAACGAACCACCGGCAGCTTCAGCCACGGACTTGAGGTTTTCAAAGACCTGCACGGTCTGGGCTTCGAAGCCTTCAACCAGTTCCATGGTCTTTGGGTCCAGCGGGATCTGGCCGGACATGTAGACGGTGTTGCCCGCCTTGATCGCCTGGGAATAAGTGCCGATGGCGGCTGGAGCTTTATCGCTGGTGATAACTGTCTTGGTCATGAATGACTCCTTGTAATGGATCGGTTATGCACGCATGCGGGTGATGCGGATCACACCGGTCAAGGCGCGCAACTTTTTGATCACGCGGGCCAGGTGCACGCGGTCGTGCACGCTGACCACCAGTTGGACCACGCTGATGCGACCATCGCGTTCGTCCATGCTGATTTTCTCGATATTGCCGTCGGCGGCGTTGACGCTGCTGGCCAGCAGGGCGATGAGGCCGCGCTGGTGTTCCAGCTCCACTCGCAGTTCGACGTTGAATTCGCCGGTGACATCCTTGGCCCACGAGAGCTGGATGCATTTTTCCGGGTTGTGGCGGATTTCGGTGATGTTGCGGCAGTTGTCCAGGTGCACCACCATGCCTTTGCCGGCGGACAAGTGGCCAACAATCGGGTCGCCCGGGATCGGCGTGCAACATTTGGCGTAGCTGAGCACCAGGCCCTCGGTGCCGCGAATCGCCAGTGGGCCTTCGGGGCTCGGCAACTGTTCGCCTTCGCCCAGCAGGCGGCGCGCAACCACGTAGGCCATGCGGTTGCCCAGGCCGATGTCTTCCAGCAGGTCTTCGATGGTTTCCTGTCGGTACTCGTGGAGCATCGCTTGCACGCGCTCTTGCGGAATCTTGTCCAGGGCGCTGTCGAAGCCGTTGAGCACCTTGTTCAGCAGGCGTTCGCCCAGGCTGATGGATTCGGAGCGGCGCTGCAATTTCAGCGCGTGGCGAATATGCGTACGGGCCTTGCCGGTGACCACGAAGTTGAGCCAGGCCGGATTCGGGCGAGCGCCCGGTGCGCTGACGATCTCCACCGTGGAACCGCTTTGCAGCGGTTCGGACAACGGGGCAAGGCGCCGGTTGATGCGACAGGCGATGCAGCTGTTGCCGACATCGGTGTGCACCGCGTAGGCAAAGTCGACCGCCGTGGAGCCTTTGGGCAGCTCCATGATCCGGCCTTTGGGCGTGAACACGTAGACCTCGTCCGGGAACAGGTCGATCTTCACGCTTTCGATAAATTCCAGGGAGTTGCCGGCACGTTGCTGCATTTCCAGCACGCCCTTGACCCATTGGCGCGCACGGGCATGGGTGCCTTTGGGCTGCTCGTCACCGCTGGACTTGTACAGCCAGTGGGCGGCAATGCCGTTGTTGGCCATCTCTTCCATTTCGCGGGTGCGGATCTGGATCTCGATCGGCACGCCGTGCATGCCAAACAGGGTGGTATGCAGCGACTGGTAGCCGTTGGCCTTGGGAATTGCGATGTAGTCCTTGAAGCGGCCCGGCAGGGGCTTGTACAAATTATGTACAGCGCCCAGTACGCGGTAGCAGGTATCGACCTTGTCGACGATGATCCGGAACGCATAGACGTCCATGATCTCGTTGAAGGCCCGACGCTTGCCGCGCATCTTTTTGTAGATGCCGTAGATGTGTTTCTGCCGGCCGCTGACCTCGCCCTCGATCTCGTCGATCGCCAGGCAATGGCTCAGGGACTCTTCGATCTTGTTGACGATTTCCTTGCGGTTGCCCCGTGCGCGCTTGACCGCCTGGTAGATGCGCGCCGAACGCATGGGGTGCATGGCTTTAAAGCCCAGGTCTTCGAATTCGATACGAATGGCGTGCATGCCCAGCCGGTTGGCGATGGGCGCATAGATTTCCAGGGTTTCCTTGGCGATGCGCCGGCGCTTTTCGCCGGACAGCACTTCCAGCGTGCGCATGTTGTGCAGCCGGTCGGCCAGCTTGACCAGGATCACCCGAATGTCTCGGGCCATGGCCATGGCCATTTTCTGGAAGTTTTCCGCCTGGGCTTCGGCCTTGGTCTCGAAGTTCATCTGGGTCAGCTTGCTGACCCCATCGACCAGTTCGGCCACGGTTTCGCCAAATTGCGCACTGAGCGCTTCCTTGGCAATGCCGGTGTCTTCGATCACGTCATGCAGCATCGCGGCCATCAGGCTCTGATGGTCCATGTGCATGTCGGCAAGAATATTGGCCACCGCAAGAGGATGGGTGACATACGCCTCGCCGCTACGTCGGCGTTGGCCGTCGTGGGCTTGTTCGGCGTAGAAATACGCTCGGCGAACCAGGTTGACCTGGTCTGCGCCGAGGTAGGCCGATAAGCGATCGGCGAGGGCGTCTATGCTCGGCAAAGTGTGAACTCCTGCCGATGGCTGTGACCCCGCGCCGTGCTACGTCGACCAGGCATAGGCTTAGACGTCCTCGTTGGACTCGCCTTCGAACGCTGCAAACAGCGGTTCGTCTTCAACGATTTCGGCGTTGGCGATGAACTCGTAGCTCATCAGGCCTTCAGCGATTTCACGCAGGGCTACAACGGTAGGCTTGTCGTTTTCCCACTGGACCAGAGGCTCTTTGCCGCCAGTGGCCAGTTGACGGGCACGCTTGGTAGAGAGCATGACCAGCTCAAAGCGGTTATCCACGTGTTCTAGGCAGTCTTCAACGGTTACGCGGGCCATGGTATTCCTCGGAGCGAATGCAAGATGCGCGCTGCCCGGTTGGGCGAGCGGACTGAGCAGTTTAAAAAATCACCAGCGTTTAGGGAAGCGCTGATTTTTCGCAGGCCTTCGCAAAACCGCTGCAAGTGCCAATGTAAGGCCCTTGCAGCTGTTTTGGGAAGAGTCAATCAGCCGAGCAATTCGGCGAGTAATTTGCCGAAACGCTGCTGTTGGCGCTTTTGCTGCAGTTGGTTGGCGCGGAAAATCGCCTTCAAATCATCCAGGGCGTGGGTAAAGTCGTCATTGATGATCAGGTAGTCGTAGTCGACGTAGTGGCTCATTTCGCTGACGGCTTCACGCATGCGGCCCTCGATGATCTCATCGCTGTCCTGGCCGCGGTTGGTCAGGCGTTGGTGCAGGGCTTGGAGCGATGGCGGCAGGATGAAGATGGAGCGCGCCTTGGGCATCAGCTGGCGCACTTGCTCGGCGCCCTGCCAGTCGATCTCCAGGATCAGGTCGTGGCCTTCGTCCAGGGTCTGTTGCAGGTGGCTCTGCGAGGTGCCGTAGAGGTTGCCGAACACTTCGGCGCGCTCCAGGAAGTCACCGTGTTCGATCATCTTGACGAACTCGGTACGCTCGACGAAGTGATAGTGCACGCCGTCCACTTCGCCCGGGCGCATGGCGCGGGTGGTGTGCGAGACCGAAATGCGGATCTGCTCGTCAGCGTCGGTCAAGGCCTTGACCAGGCTGCTCTTGCCCGCGCCCGAAGGGGCGGAAATGATGTAAAGGGTGCCGGTGCTGTGGGTCATGGAGGGTGCCTTACTCAATATTCTGTACTTGTTCGCGCATTTGCTCGATCAACACTTTGAGGTTGACCGCCGCCGTGGTGCTGCGCGGGTCGAACGCTTTGGAGCCCAGTGTATTGGCTTCGCGGTTGAGTTCCTGCATCAGGAAGTCCAGGCGCCGACCGGCGGCACCGCCGGACTTGAGTACGCGGCGCACTTCAAGGATATGGGTGCTCAGGCGGTCAAGTTCTTCGGCCACGTCGCTCTTCTGCGCGAGCAGGACCATTTCCTGTTCCAGGCGCGTCGGATCGAGGTCGGCCTTCATGTCGGTGAAGCGGTCGAGGACCTTCTGGCGCTGGGTGGCGAGCATCTGCGGTACCAATTCGCGCAGGGTCACTACGTCGGCTTCGATCGAGGTCAGCCGCTCGTTGATCAGGCGCGCCAGTTCGGCGCCTTCGCGTTCACGGCCGGCCTTGAGCTCCTTCAGGCCCTGGTTGAACAGGGCGAGGGCTTCGGCATTCAAGGCCTGTGGGTCTGCCGCGTCGGCCACCAGCACGCCGGGCCAGGCCAATACTTCCAGAGGGTTCAATGCGGCCGGCTGTTTGATCAGGCCGGCGATGGTTTCGGCCGCGGCCACCAGTTGGGCGGCGCGGTCTCGGTCGACCTGCAGCGGCTTGCCGGTGGTTTCTTCGGTAAAGCGCAGAGTGCATTCCAGCTTGCCGCGGGAGATGCCCTGGCGCAGCGCTTCACGCACGGCACCTTCAAGGTCGCGGAATGACTCTGGCAGGCGCAGGTGCGGCTCCAGGTAACGGCTGTTGACCGAGCGCAGTTCCCAGCTGAGGGTGCCTTGGGCCCCGGCTTTTTCGACACGGGCGAAGGCGGTCATGCTGTGGACCATGGAGGTACCTCGCGTTGGATAAATAGAAATTGGCCAGGCCGACCTGTAGGAGCGAGTTTGCTCGCGAAGAACGCAAGGGCGCCGCGCTGAATCAGGAAGCCCCCGTAATTGTTGGCGTTTTTCGCGAGCAGGCTCGCTCCTACAGTCTGGAGGCGCAGGATTGTAGCGCAGTGGGAGGGGGGTGCCCAAACCCGGGCATTGGTAACCGGATTTTTTAGAAGTGCCCCGAACCGGCTTGCGGCTCTATAATGGTCGGCAGTTTTTCGTCCTCAGTACAGGTATCCCCTATGAAACGTCCAAGTGGTCGCGCTGCCGATCAGCTCCGCTCGATCCGCATCACCCGCAACTACACCAAACACGCCGAGGGATCCGTACTGGTCGAGTTTGGCGATACCAAGGTCATCTGCACTGTCAGCGTCGAAAACGGCGTGCCGCGCTTCCTCAAGGGCCAGGGCCAGGGTTGGTTGACCGCTGAATACGGCATGCTGCCGCGCGCCACTGGCGAGCGTAACCAGCGTGAAGCCAGCCGTGGCAAGCAAGGCGGGCGTACCCTGGAAATCCAGCGCCTGATCGGCCGCTCCCTGCGTGCCGCCCTGGATATGTCCAAGCTGGGTGACGTCACCCTCTACGTCGACTGCGACGTGATCCAGGCTGACGGCGGTACCCGCACGGCGTCCATCACCGGCGCCATGGTGGCCCTGGTCGACGCTTTGAAAGTCATCAAGAAGCGTGGCGGCCTGAAAGCGGGTGACCCGCTCAAGCAGATGATCGCCGCTGTGTCTGTTGGCATGTACCAGGGCGAGCCTGTGCTGGACCTGGACTACCTGGAAGACTCGGCCGCCGAGACCGACCTCAACGTGGTCATGACCAGCACCGGTGGTTTCATCGAAGTGCAGGGCACTGCCGAAGGCGCGCCATTCCAGCCGGCTGAGCTGAACGCCATGCTGGCCTTGGCCCAGAAAGGCATGACCGAAATCTTTGAATTGCAGAACGCCGCGCTGGCTGACTGAGCCGGCCCCAAGGAGAAGCGCCATGAATGACAGCCAGTTGCCGGTCCCGGCCCCGTCCAAGGAAGTACGCCAGTGGGCAATGTTGTGTCATTTTGCGGCATTCCTGGGGTTGGTATTCCCCTTCGGCAGCTTGCTGGGGCCGTTGATCCTGTGGCAATTCAAGAAGGACATGGACCCGCTCATCGATGACCAGGGCAAGGAGGCGCTGAATTTCCAGATCACTGTGGCGATCGCCTGGCTGGTGTGCCTGTTGCTGGGCTTCGTGGTCGTTGGCTTCTTGCTGATGACCGTGCTGGTGATCGGGGCGTTGATACTGACAATCATCGCCGGTATCAAGGCCAACAAAGGCATTGCCTATCGCTATCCGTGGACGTGGCGCCTGGTCAAGTAACCGAGCGGTCACAAAAAAACCGACATCACTGTCGGTTTTTTTGTACCTGGAAAAAGACCTCAGATGGTCAATGTCCAGTCGTAGTCCACGATCAGCGGCGCGTGCTGCGAGAAGCGCGGCTGGCGCGGCAGGCGTGCACTGCGCACGAACCGGCGCAGGCCTGGGGTCAGTAGCTGGTAGTCGAAACGCCAGCCCAGGTTGAGCATCTCAGCCTGTTCGTTATCTGGCCACCAGCTGTACTGGTCGCCTTCGCGACTGACTTCACGCAGGGCATCGACATAGCCCATGTTGCCGACAATCTCGTCCATCCAGGCGCGTTCTGGCGCCAGGAAGCCCGGGGATTGCTGGCTGTCGCGCCAGTTCTTGATATCCAGTTTCTGTTGCGCCACGTACAGCGAGCCACAATAAATGTACTCGCGACGTTTGCGTCGCTGCTTATCCAGGTAACGGGCGAAATCGTCCATTAGCTTGAATTTCTGGTTCAAGTCTTCATCGCCGTTCTGCCCGGAAGGTAGCAGCAAGGTCGCGATGCTGACCTTGTCGAAATCGGCTTGCAGGTAACGCCCGTAGCGGTCGGCTGTCTCGAAGCCGAGGCCGCTGATGACCGCCTTGGGTTGCAACCGCGAGTACAAAGCCACGCCACCTTGGGTGGGCACTTCGGCATCGCAGGCATAAAGGAAGTAGCCATCCAGTTGGAAGGCTGGGTCGTCCAGTTCAAAGGCGGAGGCACGGGTGTCCTGCAGGCAGATGACGTCGGCATTCTGTGCTTGCAGCCAACTGAGCAAACCACGCTCGACTGCAGCCTGAATACCATTAACGTTCACACTGATGATCCGCATAAATGGCCCCAAAAATCGCGTGCGTGTATGATACACGCCGTCCACCCAATTAGCTAAATCCGTGGTATCTGAGGCTTTTTTCATGCAGGCGTATCAGCGCGATTTCATTCGTTTTGCCATCGATCGCGGCGTTTTACGCTTCGGTGAGTTCACCCTCAAGTCCGGGCGCACCAGCCCGTACTTCTTCAATGCGGGCCTGTTCAACTCAGGTTCGGCCCTGGCTCAGCTGGGCCGTTTCTATGCGGCAGCCATCGTTGAGAGCGGTATTTCCTTCGACGTACTCTTTGGCCCGGCCTACAAGGGTATTCCCCTGGCAGCGGCGACGGCGGTAGCCCTGGCGGAGCATCACGGGCAGGACTTGCCGTGGTGTTTCAACCGTAAGGAAGCCAAGGCCCATGGTGAAGGTGGCAGCCTGGTCGGCGCGCCATTGACCGGCGATGTACTGATCATCGATGACGTGATCACCGCGGGTACTGCTATCCGTGAAGTGATGCAGATCATCGCTTCCCAGGACGGCGCCAAGGCTGCCGGTGTGTTGATCGCCTTGAACCGCCAGGAGCGTGGCAACGGTGAGTTGTCGGCGATCCAGGAAGTGGAGCGTGACTTCGGCATTCCGGTGGTGAGCATCGTGTCGTTGAACCAGGTGTTGCAGTTCCTGGAAGATGACTCGCAGCTCAAGCAACATTTGCCGGCTGTGCGTGCATACCGCGAGCAGTTCGGCGTCTGACACTGAATCCTGTGGGAGCGGGCTTGCCCGCGATAGCGATGTGTCAGGCGGTGCATTTTTGCATGTACTGTCGTCATCGCAGGCAAGCCAGCTCCCACATTTGAACTGTGTACAAACAAAGGCCCCGCTCAATTCAATTGAGCGGGGCCTTTTGCTTTGCAGCGATCAAGGGCGCTTGCGGTTACTGATCAACGTACCGACACCGGTATCGGTGAAGATTTCCAACAGTATTGCATTTGGCACGCGGCCATCCAGGATCAGCGAGCTGCCGACGCCGCCCTGCACGGCTTCCAGTGCGCAACGGATCTTCGGCAACATGCCGCCGTAGATGGTGCCGTCGGCGATCAGGTCGTCTACCTGCTGGGTAGTCAAGCCGGTCAGTACCTTGCCTTCCTTGTCCATCAAACCGGCGATGTTGGTCAGCAGCATCAGCTTTTCAGCCTTCAGTGCTTCCGCCACTTTACCGGCTACCAGATCGGCGTTGATGTTATAGGACTCGCCATTAGCACCCACGCCGATCGGCGCAATTACCGGGATGAAGTCGCCCTTGACCAGCAGGTTGAGCAAATCGGTGTTGATGCCGATGACTTCGCCCACCTGGCCGATGTCGATGATTTCCGGCTGGGTCATCTCCGGCGTCTTGCGGGTCACGGTCAGTTTCTTGGCGCGGATCAGTTCCGCATCCTTGCCGGTCAGGCCGATGGCGCTGCCGCCGTGGCGGTTGATCAGGTTGACGATGTCTTTGTTGACCTGGCCACCGAGGACCATTTCCACCACGTCCATGGTTTGCGCGTCAGTGACACGCATGCCATCGATGAAGTGACTCTCGATCGACAAACGCTTGAGCAGGTCGCCAATTTGCGGGCCGCCGCCGTGGACGACCACGGGGTTGATCCCCACAGCCTTCATCAGCACGATGTCGCGGGCAAAGCCGGTTTTCAGCTCATCGCTTTCCATGGCATTGCCGCCGTACTTGATCACCAGCGTCTTGCCGACGTAGCGTCGAATGTAAGGCAACGCTTCGGACAGGACCTTGGCGGTGTTGGCAGCGGCTTCGCGTTCGAGGGTCATTCAGGGCTCCGGGCAAAAATCAGAACGGTAATTGGAGATCAGGGGCAACACGTTTCAACTGGGCGTGGAACACGTCCTTGATGCGCTGCAACTCAGCCTCGGTATCCGCCTCGAAACGCAGGACCAGCACCGGTGTGGTGTTGGACGCGCGAACCAGGCCCCAGCCTTTGGCGTAATCGACTCGCACACCATCAATGGTGGTCAGGTTGGCGCCTTCACCCCATTGCGCATCGTGCAATGCGTCAATGATGCTGAATTTGCTCTCCTCGGTCACATGGATATTGATCTCTGGCGTAGAAATATCATTCGGGAAGGTCTGAAACAGCTCTTCGGCCGTGGATTTCTCCTTGCTGAGGATCTCCAGCAGGCGAGCGGCACTGTAGATACCATCGTCAAACCCGAACCAACGTTCTTTGAAGAACACGTGACCGCTCATTTCACCGGCCAACAGCGCGCCGGTTTCCTTCATTTTCTTTTTGATCAACGAGTGACCGGTCTTCCACATTAGCGGGCGACCACCGTATTCCTTGATCAATGGCGTCAGGCGACGAGTGCATTTCACATCGAAGATGATCTCGGCGTTGGCATTGCGCGCAACCACGTCTCTAGCAAACAGCATCAACAGGCGGTCCGGGAACACGATCTCGCCGGTTTCGGTCACCACGCCCACACGGTCGCCGTCGCCATCGAAGGCCAAGCCGACGTCGGCGCCCACTTCCTTGACCTTGGCAATCAGGTCTACCAGGTTTTCCGGCTTGCCTGGGTCCGGGTGATGGTTGGGGAAGTTGCCGTCTACTTCGCAGAACAGTGGGATCACTTCGCAGTTCAGGGCTTCGAGCAATTGCGGGGCAATCACACCCGCTGCGCCGTTGCCGCAGTCCACCACGACTTTCAAGCGGCGGGCGAGCTTGACGTCGCGAGTGATTTCATCGGAGTAGCGCTGGAGGATATCGACCTTGGTGATGCTGCCGGTGCCGCTGGTCAAGTCGTTGGTCTTCAGGCGGGTGTGCAGAGCCTGGATCTGTTCATTGGCGAGGGTGTCGCCAGCGATGACGATCTTGAAGCCGTTGTAATCCGACGGATTGTGGCTGCCGGTGAGCATGACCCCGGATTTGCCCGCCAGTACGTTGGCGGCGTAGTACAGCGCGGGGGTTGGCACCAGGCCGACGTCGCTGACATGGCAGCCGCTGTCAGCCAGGCCCTGGATGAGTTGCTCGACCAACTCCGGGCCGGACAAGCGGCCGTCACGGCCTACCGAGACGTTGGGTTCGCCTTGGGCCAGGCTCTGGGAGCCGATGGCGCGGCCGATCCAGTAGGCGGTTTCGGCGGTCAGGGTCTTGGGGACCACACCACGGATGTCATAGGCGCGAAAAATGCTGTCGGGAAAGGTCGGGGCTACGCGGGCTGCGGTACTCATCGCGGGGGAAACTCCATCTGAAAGGGGGCAAGGCGGGCCTGATGTGGCTGGCCGGCAGGCTCAAACTGAAGGGTATGACGGCGTTTTCGGCAGAGAGTTCGTGGTGTAAAAATGCCATCGGCGCTTCGGCCTCGGCATTATTTTTACCTAATCCTTTGATTTCATTATAGAAATCTCGATGATCATTTCCGCGCATTCTTTATCCTGAAAGGCCGGGCGGCGGTGTGTGGCCGGTCGATTGCGCCCGGCCACGTTCAGCTTAGTCAGTGACTGCCGGAATGCCCAAAACCGCCTGCACCACGTTGGGTTTCGTCGAATTCCTGCACCAATTCGAAATGCGCCTGCACCACCGGCACCAGTACCAGTTGGGCGATGCGCTCGCCGACGGCGATGTTGAAAGCAGTCTGGCCACGGTTCCAGCACGACACCATCAACTCGCCCTGGTAGTCGGAATCGATCAGGCCGACCAGGTTGCCTAGCACGATGCCATGTTTATGGCCCAAGCCGGAGCGCGGCAGGATCAGCGCCGCCAGGCCAGGATCGCCGACATAGATCGACAAGCCCGTGGGAATCAGGATGGTCTGGCCCGGCTCAAGGACGGTGTCTTGCTTGAGCATGGCGCGCAGGTCCAGGCCGGCGGAGCCCGGTGTGGCGTAGGCCGGCAGGGGAAAGTCGTTGCCGAGGCGTGGGTCGAGGATCTTGGCTTGTAAAGCATGCATGGACATTAAACCTGGTTCAGCCGTTGGGCGATAAAAGAGATCAGTTGGCGGGCAATCTTGCCCTTGCTGGTCTGGGCGAAAAGGGTGGCGTGCAATTCACGGTCGATCACGCTGCACGCATTTTCCTCGCTGTTGAAGCCGATGCTCGGGTTGGCGACATCATTGGCAACGATCAGGTCGAGGTTTTTGTCTTTCAGTTTGCGTGCGGCGTAGTCCAGCAGGTGCTCGGTCTCGGCTGCGAAGCCGACGCTGAACGGACGGTCCGGACGGGTAGCGATGGTGGCCAGGATGTCCGGGTTACGCACCATTTGCAGGAGCAGGCCGTCGCCGCTCGTAGGGTCTTTCTTGAGCTTCTGCGGGGCCACGACCTCGGGTCGGTAATCCGCAACCGCTGCCGAGGCGATAAACAGGTCGCAGGGAATGGCGGCTTCGCAGGCCGCCAACATGTCCCGGGCGCTGACTACGTCGATACGCGTAACGCGATCAGGGGTCGGCAAATGTACCGGGCCGGTTATCAGTGTGACCCGTGCGCCTGCCTCGACCGCAGCTTCTGCCAACGCGAAGCCCATTTTTCCTGAGCTATGGTTGGTGATGTAGCGCACCGGGTCGATGTTTTCCTGGGTCGGGCCGGCGGTGATCAGCACGTGCTTGCCGGTCAGGGCCAGATGCTGGAAGCACTCGGCTGCGCACTGCGCCAGGTCGGTGGCTTCGAGCATGCGGCCCAGGCCGACGTCGCCGCAGGCCTGGCTGCCGGAAGCCGGGCCGAACACCTTGAGGCCGCGGGTTTGCAGGAGTTGGGTATTGGCCTGGGTGGCCGGATCGCGCCACATGGCCTGGTTCATGGCCGGTGCGATAGCGACGGTGGCGTCGGTGGCCAATACCAGGGTGGTGAGCAGGTCATCGGCAATGCCCTGGGCCAGGCGGGCGATCAGGTCGGCAGTGGCCGGGGCTATCAGCACCAGGTCGGCCCATTTGGCCAGTTCGATATGGCCCATGGCGGCTTCTGCGGCCGGGTCCAGCAGGTCGAGGTGAACCGGGTGGCCGGACAACGCTTGCATGGTCAGCGGGGTGATGAACTCACTGCCACCACGGGTCATGACCACGCGCACTTCGGCGCCCTGGTCCAGGAGCCTGCGAACCAACTCTGCGCTCTTGTAGGCGGCAATGCCGCCGCCGACGCCGAGAACGATGCGTTTCCGATACAGACGCTGCATTGGTTTGCCTTTCCAGTTCAGTGATGCCAGTTCAATGACACCTGCGATGACCCCTCCCCAGGTGAAATCGCAGGCAAAAAAGAGGGCCCTACGATAACACAGCGCCCGCCGGGCAACAGCGGAGCAGATACAGGGAGGTGGGATGAGTATTCGTGATTGGCCCGTGGCAGAGCGTCCACGGGAGAAGTTATTGGAAGGCGGCGCGGCGAGCCTGTCCGATGCCGAGCTGTTGGCGATCTTCCTGCGTACGGGGGTGGCCGGCCGAAGTGCGGTGGATCTGGCGCGCCATCTGTTGGCCCAATTCGGTGGCCTGCGCCCGTTACTGGAGGCCAGCCAGACGTTGTTCAGCCAGCATCTGGGGCTGGGGCCGGCGAAGTTTGCCCAGTTGCAGGCGGTGCTTGAGATGTCCCGGCGCCACCTGGCCGAGCGCTTGCGGGCTGACTCTGTGCTGGAAAACCCGCTGGCCGTGCGCGAGTACCTCAAGGCACTGCTGCGCCATGAGCCCCATGAGATCTTCGGCTGCCTGTTCCTGGACTCCAAGCATCGGGTGCTAGGGTTCGAGGTCATGTCCCAAGGCACGATCGACGCTGCGATTGTCTACCCGCGACAGGTGGTCAAGCGCGCCTTGGCGTACAACTCGGCGGCATTGATCCTGTGTCATAACCATCCGTCGGGAAGCACGGAGCCCAGCGCGGCTGATCGAAAATTGACCAAGCTGCTGCAAAAGGCGCTGGACGTGGTGGATGTGCGGGTGCTGGACCACATCATCGTGGGCGATGGTGACCCGCTGTCGATGGCTGAATACGGTTGGCTGTAACGGCCCTGCCTCTGTAGGAGCGAGCTTGCTCGCGAAAAACCAGAGGGCCCGGTGGGGTGTCAGGTTTTTCTGCGTCATCGTTGACGATTTTCGCGAGCAAGCTCGCTCCTACAGGTTGGGGGTTGTGCCTTAGGGCTTGAGGCTGACTTTCGAATAGTCCTGGCGCCCGAACGGGCTTACCTGGTACCCCTGGATGTTCTTGCGGGTCAAGGCAAACGCCGTCGGATGCGCCAGTGGCAGCCACAGCGCCTGTTGCTGGATCTGCGCCTGGGCCTGCTGATACAGCTTGCTGCGCACACCTTGCTCACTGGTGGTTTTGCCCGCACTGATCAACTTATCCAGGGTGGGGTCGCAATAGCGGGCAAAGTTGGTGCCGGACTTCACCGCGGCGCAGGAGAACTGCGGCGTCAGGAAGTTATCCGGGTCGCCGTTGTCCCCAGCCCAGCCCATGAACAGCAAGTCGTGCTCGCCGGCCTTGGCGCGGCGGATCAACTCGCCCCATTCGATCACGCGAATCTCGGCCTGGATGCCAACCTTGGCCAGGTCGGCCTGCAACAGTTGGGCGCCGAGGTTCGGGTTGGGGTTCAGCAGGCTGCCGGTAGGGCGGGTCCATATCGTGGTTTTGAAACCGTCCTTGAGCCCGGCGCGGCCCAGCAAGGCCTTGGCTTTGGCGAGGTCCTGCGGGTAGCCTGGCAACTCTTTGGCATAGCTCCAGGTGTTCGGCGGGTAGACACCGTTGGCCGCTTCGGCGGTGCCTTCGAACACGGCCTTGAGGTAGCTGCCCTTATCAAAGGCCAGGTTGATCGCCTGGCGCACTTCGGGCTTGTCCAGCGGTGGGTGCTGGCTGTTGATGGCGACGAACGCGGTCATGAAGGCGGCGGTTTCTTCCACCTTCAGCGCCGCGTCTTTTTCGGCCTCGCCCACATCCAGGGGCTTGGGTGACAGGGCGATCTGGCATTCATCGCGGTGCAGCTTCTGCAGGCGTACGTTGGCGTCCGGGGTGATGGCGAAAATCAGGTTATCCACCGCCGGTTTGCCGGCGAAGTAGTCCGGGTTGGCCTTGTAACGCACCACGGCATCTTTCTGGAAACGCACGAACACAAACGGGCCGGTGCCGATTGGCTGGCTGTTGAGCTTCTCGGGTGTGCCGGCCTTGAGCAATTTATCGGCATATTCAGCCGGATAGATCGAGGCAAAGCCCATGCTCAGTGCTGGGAGGAAGGTGGAATCGGCATGGTCGAGGGTGAAGCGCACGGTCAGTGGGTCAAGGGCGTCGATTTTCTTCACCAGTGCCGGCAATTGCAGGGATTGGGCGTGAGGAAAGCCGCTCTGGGCGATCTTGTGCCACGGGTTGGCCGGGTCGAGCATGCGCTCGAAGCTGAAGCGTACATCTTCGGCCGTCAGGGTGCGGCTTGGGCTGAAATAGCTGGTGCGATGGAATTTCACATCGGGGTGCAGTTTGAAGGTGTACGTCAGCCCATCGGGCGACACTTCCCAGCTATCTGCAAGGCTCGGTACCAACTTGCCACTGGCCGCGTCGAATTCCACCAAACGGTTCATCAGCACGTCGGCCGAGGCGTTGGTGGTGGTCAGTGAGTTGTACTGCACCACATCGAACCCTTCGGGGCTGGCCTCGGTGCATACGCCCAAGTTGGTGGCCGCAACGGCCATCGGCGCAATAAAGAGAGGGGCAAGCAATAGCGGTAGGGCAGCGAGGCGCATATTCGGTTTCCTGTGCAGATCGAAGGCCCATCTGCGAGTGCAGTCTGGAAAAAGCCTACCGTAGAGGTCTGATTGATAAATGACTAGCCCATTTTTGCCTGTGCTTTTGGCCAAAATGCTGTTTTGATGGCGCCTCAGCGTGTTTCGCCGTGCACTTCCCTGTGACCGCAGACGTTGTAAATCATTCTGTGCGACGAGCGGTCGGCTGTTACAGCGGCCCCTCCTGGCAGCGGTTCAGGCACTTGTGGCCAAGATTTACGCTGCTAAAAGTACACAGGTTGTTGTTGCACTGGGGTCTTTCTGGTATAAAGCAGCGCTCTTTTCTAGGGGCCCGGTTCCTTCACTGTAGGTGTAGCCGGTAAGACCCTAAAGAAACGCGGCGCCTGGCGCCAAATGACTGAGAGATTAAGCGGCCAACCCATGCCGGGTTGGGCATGTGGTTTTAGAGGGCTGAGGCATGTCGAGAGTCTGTCAAGTTACCGGTAAGGGTCCGGTGACTGGGAATAACATTTCCCACGCAAATAACAAAACCCGTCGTCGTTTCCTGCCGAACCTGCAGCATCACCGCTTCTGGGTTGAAGAAGAGAAACGTTTTGTTCGCCTGCGTGTATCTGCTAAAGGCATGCGTATTATCGACAAGCGTGGCATCACTGTCGTGCTGGCCGAAATCCGCGCCGCTGGCAAGATCTAAGGAGCTCTATCATGCGTGAATTGATTCGAATGATCTCTAGCGCCGGTACTGGTCACTTCTACACTACCGACAAGAACAAGCGTACTACCCCGGACAAGCTCGAAAAGAAAATGTTCGACCCGCGCGTTCGCAAGCACGTGATCTACAAAGAAGGCAAAATCAAGTAATTGATTTTCTTCCTTGTGAAAAAAAGCCCGTATCTCACGATGCGGGCTTTTTTTTGCCTGATCGTTCCCACGCTCTGCTGATCGTTCCCACGCTCTGCGTGGGAATGCCGTCTCGGACGCTAAGCGTCCCGTTGTCGATCAACCAATGATCAGGCTTTCTCTTCAAACACCACGTAGATCTTGCGGCACGCTTCCAGCACTTCCCAGGTACCACTGAAACCGGCAGGGATCACAAAGCGGTCGCCGGCCCGCAGTGTCTTGGCATTCCCCTCGGCATCGCGCAACACCGACACGCCTTGTACGATCTCGCAGTACTCATGCTCGGTGTAATTGACCTTCCACTGGCCCACTTCACCTTCCCAGACGCCCGCGTTCATCTGGCCGCATGGGCTGTTGTAGTGGTTGTAGAGTGTCTGTTCGGGGTCGCCCTTGAGGATTTTCTCGGCGGCAGGGCGGTAGCGTTCGGGGGCGGTGTTGGCTTGGCTGAAATCGACGATGTCCTGGATGCTCATGTGCATTTCCCGTCTGGCCTGCAGTTGGAGAGCCCAAAGTCTATGTTTATTAAAATGAACATCGCAAGGGCGTTTGCCGCCGTTCTGTCAAATATATTGAAACATCCCCAGCCGCTGGTTTAGGGTGGCAGCTGCCTTGAGCCGAACAGCAGGCTGGTCGGGCAAGCATTCGTGATGGCGCCGGGATAAACCTCCCAGGCCCTTGTATTCAATAAGAGGAGGACACTCGCATGACCACCCTGACCCGTGCCGACTGGGAACAACGCGCCAAGGCTCTGAAGATCGAAGGCCGCGCCTATATCAATGGCGAATACACCGCCGCCGTTTCCGGTGACACCTTCGAATGCATCAGCCCGGTGGATGGGCGCTTGCTGGCCACTGTCGCCAGCTGTGATGCCAGCGATGCCCAGCGCGCCGTGGAAAATGCGCGTGCCACTTTCAATTCCGGCGTGTGGTCGCGCCTGGCACCAGCCAAGCGCAAGTCCGTCATGATCCGTTTCGCCGCGCTGCTCAAGGCTAACGCCGAAGAGCTGGCGCTGCTTGAAACCCTGGATATGGGCAAGCCCATCAGCGATTCCCTGAACATCGACGTCCCCGGCGCGGCGCAAGCCCTGAGCTGGAGCGGCGAGGCGATCGACAAGATCTACGACGAAGTCGCCGCCACGCCCCACGATCAACTGGGCCTGGTGACCCGCGAGCCCGTCGGTGTTGTTGGCGCCATCGTGCCGTGGAACTTCCCGTTGATGATGGCGTGCTGGAAACTCGGCCCGGCGCTGTCCACCGGCAACTCTGTCATCCTGAAGCCGTCCGAAAAATCCCCGCTCACCGCCATCCGCATCGCCGCGTTGGCCGTTGAGGCTGGTATTCCAAAGGGCGTGTTCAACGTGCTGCCTGGCTATGGTCACACCGTCGGTAATGCCCTGGCGGTGCATATGGACGTCGATACCCTGGTGTTCACGGGCTCCACCAAGATCGCCAAGCAACTGTTGATCCGCTCCGGCGAGTCGAACATGAAGCGTGTATGGCTGGAAGCCGGTGGCAAGAGCCCGAACATCGTGTTTGCCGACGCGCCGAACCTGCAAGCGGCGGCCGAATCCGCCGCCAGCGCCATTGCCTTCAACCAGGGCGAAGTCTGCACCGCCGGCTCGCGCCTGCTGGTCGAGCGCTCGATCAAGGACACCTTCCTGCCGCTGGTGATCGAGGCCCTCAAGGGCTGGAAGCCAGGCAACCCGCTGGACCCAGCCACCACTGTGGGTGCATTGGTGGATACGCAGCAGATGAACACCGTGCTTTCGTACATTGAAGCTGGCCACGCCGATGGCGCCAAGCTGGTCGCGGGTGGCAAGCGCACCCTGGAAGAGTCCGGCGGCACCTACGTCGAGCCGACGATTTTCGACGGCGTGACCAATGCCATGAAGATCGCCCAGGAAGAGATCTTTGGCCCGGTCCTGTCGGTGATCACTTTCGACAGCGCCGAAGAAGCCATCGCCATCGCCAACGACACCCAATATGGCCTGGCTGCGGCGGTGTGGACGGCGGATATCTCCAAGGCACACCTGACGGCCAAGGCTTTGCGTGCCGGTAGCGTGTGGGTTAACCAGTACGATGGCGGCGACATGACTGCACCGTTCGGTGGTTTCAAGCAGTCGGGTAATGGCCGCGACAAGTCGCTGCATGCATTCGACAAGTACACCGAGCTGAAGGCGACCTGGATCAAGCTCTAAGCAACACTGCTGATCCCCCTGTAGGAGCGAGCTTGCTCGCGAAGAACCTGAAGGCGCCGCGTTTATCCAGCATGAACGCGTCATCGTTAACGTTTTTCGCGAGCAAGCTCGCTCCTACAGTCGTTTTGCGAACCAGAATTATCCACAGGAGCGTGGCAATGCGTTGGGCGACTTATTTCGCCGTGCTGGCGTCGGTACTCAGCGTTGGCCTGGCTCTGGGTGTCAGCATGCCGTTGGTATCCCTGCGTCTTGAAGGCTGGGGTTATGGCAGTTTCGCTATTGGCGTGATGGCGGCGATGCCGGCATTCGGCGTGCTACTGGGGGCCAAGGTCTCCAGCCGTATGGCGTCCTGGCTCGGCACTGCCAACCTGATGCGCCTGTGCCTGTGGGCCGGTGCGGTGTCCATCGGCTTGCTTGCAATCCTGCCCAGTTATCCGGTGTGGCTGGTGCTCAGGCTGATGATCGGGGTGATCCTGACCATCGTATTTATCCTGGGTGAAAGCTGGATCAACCAATTGGTGGTCGAGCGGTGGCGTGGCCGGCTGGTGGCGCTCTACGGCTGCAGCTATGCCTTGAGCCAGCTGTCGGGGCCGTTGCTGCTGGGCCTGATTGGCACCGACCATGACTACGGCTTCTGGGTCGGCGCAGGCCTTTTGGTGGTGGCGCCGCTACTGTTGCTAGGACGTACCGGGGCGCCGACGGCGGATTCGTTCAGCGTGACATTTGGCGACCTGTGGCGCTTTTGCCTGGGCCTGCCGGCGATTGCCTGGGCCGTGGCGTTGTTTGCTGCGTTCGAAGCGATGATCCTGACGCTGTTGCCGGTGTACTGCCTGCAACAGGGTTTTACTGCCGAGATCGCCTTGGCGATGGTCAGCACGGTGGTGGTGGGCGATGCGTTGCTGCAATTGCCTATTGGCGCGCTGGCCGACTATCTGCCGCGACGTACCCTGTTTCTGGCCTGTGCACTGCTGTTGCTGGCGTCGAGCCTGGCGGTGCCGTTATTGGTGCACACGTTGCTGATCTGGCCGGTGTGGGTGCTGTTCGGCGCCAGTGCCGGCGGGTTGTTCACCTTGTCGCTGATTTTGATTGGCGAGCGCTACCGCGACGATGCGTTGGTGCGTGCCAACGCTCACGTGGCGCAGCTGTGGGGCATTGGCTGCCTGATCGGGCCGCTGGTGGCAGGAGCGGGCAGCCAGTGGATCAGCGGGCATGCGCTACCGCTGCTGATGGCCGCCGGGGCGCTGGGTTTGGTGGTGCTGTTGCTGCGCCAGGGGGCTTTCGGCGCTACGCAGCCGGCCTGACCTTTAACGCGGCCAATGTGGGAGCTGGCTTGCCTGCGATGACGGTTTGTCAGCCAGCTTATTTGTTGTCTGGCACACCGTTATCGCGGGCAAGCCCGGCTCCCACAGGTGATCCGCAGGGGTTTTAGAGCATGCGTTCCAGGCCAACACTGGTGGCGAACCAGGCATTGAACCGTCGCCACCAACTGCCCGGTTCGCGGGTCAGGGTGTGCATCTGGCCGTTGTCTTCTGTCACCCACACCACCTGGCCGTCCTGCAGTTTGGCCTCATAGCTCAACGCCGGCGCCATGCCTTCCAGCGCCAGGTTGCGCACGTGTTCAGCCAGCTCGGGACTGTCCACCAGTACGCCGACTTCGGTGTTCCACAGCACTGAGCGCGGGTCGAAATTGAATGAGCCGATAAACGACTTTTCTCGGTCGAAGATCATCGCCTTGCTGTGCAGGCTGGAGTCCGAGCCGCGCCAGCTGCCATGCCGAAACAGGTGCGGGCCGCTACTTGCGCTGGGGTCGCCCGGCTGCCGGCGCAGCTCATAGAGCTTTACCCCGTGCTCCAGCAGCGCCTTGCGATACGGCGCATAACCGCCGTGCACGGCCGGTACGTCGGTGGCTTCGAGGGCGTTGGTCAGCAGGCGCACCGAAACACCCGCATCGGCACGCCCTGTGAGGTAGACCAGCCCAGGTTGGCCCGGTACGAAGTAAGCCGAAATCATGATCAGCTCATGGCTGACACCCGCCAGCTCTGGCGCCAGCTGAGTGGTCAGCAACAGTCGGGGGTCGGGGTCGGCCTTGGCCAGTACCTTGCTCGGCGCGTCCCACAGCGCCTGGTTCCAGGCCCAGATCAACTCGCGGCGCCAGATGTCCATGCGGGGCTGGGTCTGGTACGTGCGCAGGCGGTTATACAGCGCGTGGTTCTGCTGACGGGATTGAGCCAGGGAGGCTTCAAGGCGCCCGCGGGCGACGGCGAGGTCGACCTTGGAGGGTTTGTTCGAGACGAAGTCATCGATAGGCTTGCTCAAGGCGCTGTTCCAGTACTGGTCGAAGCTGTGACCCAATTGCTCGGCCACCGGCCCGACGCTGAGCATGTCGATGTCGGTAAAATTCAGGTTCGGTTCGGCGTCGAAATACTCGTCGCCCAGATTGCGCCCGCCAACGATGGCCACGCTGTTATCGGCCAGCCACAGCTTGTTATGCATGCGCCGGTGTTGCAGTGACAGGTTGAATACACGGCCCATGGCGCGCGTGACGCCGGTGCTACGGCCCAGATGCAGCGGGTTGAACAGGCGTATATGCACCTTGGGATGGGCGGCGAGGGTGGCGATGATCTGGTCGAGGCCATCGCTGGTGGTGTCGTCCAGCAAAATCCGCACGCGCACCCCGCGGTCGGCGGCCTTGAGCAGTTCGTCCACAAGCATGCGTGTACTGATGCCGTCGTGCACGATGTAGTACTGCAAGTCGAGGCTGGTCTGGGCGTTGCGGATCAACTCGGCACGTGCCATGAAGGCTTCACTGCTGTTGGGCAGCAAGCGGAAGCCCGAGCGTCCTTGGTAGGGGGCGGCCTGGGCCTGGATCGAGCGACCGAACGAGGAGTCCTTCGCCGGCAGGGCATCGCTGGGGATGCGCGGGGTGTCGAGCGTGGCGCAGCCGCCCAGGGCCAGGGCGGCCAGCAGGCAAAACGGTAAAAGCCGTCGAATCATCAAGGAAACTGCTTCCAGGTCAGGGCGGTTGTGGCATATGACGGCATTTGCTCGGGAAAGGTCAGTCCGCCGTCTCTTGCAGCATCTTGCGTGCAGCGGCACCTACCTTGCGCACGGCCTCTTCAATCTGCGTCGTTGGCTTGGCAGCGTAGTTCATGCGCAAGCAGTTACGGTACTTGCCGGAGGCGGAGAAGATGCTGCCTACCGCCACCTGTACACCTTGTTCCACCAGCACGCGGTTGAGCTTCAAGGTGTCGAAGCCCTCCGGCAGCTCAATCCATAGCATGAAGCTGCCTTGGGGCCGGCTGGCGCGCGTGCCAGCGGGGAAATAACGGCTGACCCAATCGAGCATCAAGTCGCGATTACGCTGGTATTGGGTACGCATCCTACGTAAATGAGGCTCGAAATGACCGCCTTTGAGGAATTCGGCAATGGCAATCTGCGGCTGCGTGGCCGTAGAGCCGGTGCTGATGTATTTCATGTGCAGCACCCGCTCCAGATAGCGTCCCGGTGCGACCCAACCAATGCGCAGGCCGGGCGCCAGAGTTTTGGAGAACGAGCTGCACAGCAGCACACGGCCGTCTTCGTCGAAGGATTTGATGGTGCGCGGGCGTGGGTAGCTGTAGGCCAACTCGCCATACACATCGTCTTCGATAATCGCCACGTCAAAGCGCTGGGCCAGGGTCAGCAAGGCGCGTTTGCGCGCTTCCGGCATGATGTAGCCCAAGGGGTTGTTGCAGTTTGGGGTGAGCTGGATGACTTTGATCGGCCACTGTTCCAGCGCCAGCTCCAGGGCCTCCAGGCTGATGCCGGTGAGCGGGTCGGTGGGGATTTCCAGGGCTTTCATGCCCAGGCCCTTGAGGGTCTGCATGGCACCGTGGAAGCTGGGCGAATCCACCGCGACGATATCGCCGGGCTCACAAATGGCGTGAATGCTGGCGGAGAGGGCTTCGTGGCAGCCGGTGGTGATCACGATGTCTTCGGCGCTCAGTTGGCAGCCGGAGTCCAATGACAGCCGGGCGATTTGCTCACGCAGTTCCATACAGCCGAGGATATTGTCGTAATACAGCCCCGGCAGGTCTTGGCGCCGGCTGACACGGGCGAGGCTACGCAGCAACGGCTTCAAGGTAGGCGACAATACATCCGGCATGCCTCGGCCCATCTGTATGACGTCTTTGCGCGGCACCGCACGAATCAGTTCCAGCACCAGGTCCCATTGGGAGATTTCCACTGGTCGTTGGGCCGGGCGGCCTATCTCGGGCAGTGCCGGCAGTTCACGGCCCACCGGAACAAAATAGCCCGACTTGGGCTTGGGCATCGCCAGGCCGTTGTCTTCGAGCAACCGATACGCCTGCTGCACGGTGCTCAGGCTCACCCCATGTTCCACACTCAAGGCCCGCACCGAGGGCAGTCGATCGCCCGGACGATAGAAGCCCTGTTCAATACGGGTGCCGAGCAATTCGGCGAGGTTGACGTAAAGGGTCATGGTGGTCGCTCCCGAGGGACCAGTACAGATAGGGGAAAAATACAGGATTCAGCCACGCAAAGGCAGCATCTGTATGTATTTAATAAGAGTTGGCTGAATCTGTAATGGTTCTGGCCCCCCACGCATGCTGATCACTCAAGGCAACAGGCCAATGAGGGGCAGTCAAATGAGCGGCATGAGCGATGTACGGCTGGCGTTACGCAGTCAGGAACTGGACGTGGCGCAGGAGCAGGTGATCACTGCCTCGGCGCCTGGCCGCTGGAATCTGTTCTGGCGCCGTCGCCATACGCGCAAGGCCCTGCTGGACCTGAGCCGCGAGCAGTTGCGCGACATCGGGCTGACCGCCGAGCAGGCGCGCCGTGAGGGTTTGAAACCCTTCTGGCGCGATTGATCAGAGCAGTTCTTTAAGGCGGTGCCAGAGCATCCCCAGGGCCAGCAACGGCGAACGCAGGTGTTTGCCGCCGGGGAAGGTGATGTGTGGCACCTGGGCGAACAGATCGAAGCGCCCCTGTTGCTGGCCGCCGATGGCCTCGGCCAGCAGCTTGCCCGCCAGGTGCGTGGCGTTGAGGCCATGGCCGGCATAGGCCTGGGCGTAATACACGTTGGGTTGATCGGCCAGGCGGCCAATCTGCGGCAGGCGGTTGGCGCCGATGCCGATCATGCCGCCCCATTGGTAGTCGATTTTAACGTCTGCCAATTGGGGGAATACCTGCAGCATCTTCGGTCGCATGTAGGCGCCGATGTCCTTGGGGTCTCGACCGGAGTAGTGGCAGGCGCCGCCGAACAACAGGCGGCGGTCGGCGGACAGGCGGAAGTAATCCACCGTCACGCGCTGGTCACACACGGCCATGTTCTGCGGTAACAGGCGGGTGGCTTGCGCCTCGCTCAAGGGCTCGGTGGCAATGATGTAGCTGCCGGCAGGCAACACCTTGCCGCTCAGTTGCGGGTTGAGCCCGTTCAGGTAGGCGTTGCAGGCCAGTACCAGGGTCTTGGCGCGCACAGTGCCTTGGGCGGTATGCACCTTGACCTCAGGGCCATAGTCGATACGGGTCACTGGGGATTGCTCGTACAGCGCCACGCCCAACTGCTGGGCAACGGCAGCCTCACCCAGTGCCAGATTCAGCGGGTGCAGATGGCCGGAACCCATGTCGATCATGCCGCCTACATAGCGGTCAGAGCCGATTACCGTGCCCATCTCGCTGGCTTGCAACAGGCGCACTTCGTGGCGGTAACCGAGGCTGCGCAGCTCTTCGGCATCCTGGGCCAGGCCCTGCAGGTCGCGGGGTTTGTTGGCCAGGTCGCAGTAGCCCCAGGTCAGGTCACAGGGGATCTGGAAGCGCTCCACACGCTCGCGCACGATCTCCACGGCTTCCAGGCCCATCAGCTTCATCTGGCGCACGCCGTCGCTGCCGATCACCTGGGTGAACTGATCCAGCCCGTGGCCGACACCGCGAATCAACTGGCCGCCATTGCGCCCGCTGGCGCCCCAACCGATTTTGCGCGCCTCCAGCAACACCACGCGAAAGCCGCGCTCGGCCAACTCCAGGGCGGTGTTGAGCCCGGAGAACCCCCCGCCGATCACACAGACATCGGCGTTCACCTCACCCGTCAGCGTCGGGTAATCCGGTTGCGGGACGCTGCTGGCGGCGTAGTAGGAAGCGGTGTGCCGGGCGCTGGCGGTCATGGGGAACCTCCCTGTCTGGAAAATTTGACGCAGGATACAGGGGTCGCACGACGCTGTCTGCGCGGGGCTTTTTGCGTCAGAATCCACGTCTATTCGCCGTTCGGTATGGGTTTCGATGAGTTGCAACAGTCAGAAAATCAGCGCGCTGCGTCGCCAGATTCCTTCGTTCGAGTGCGTCCCCGGTTGCCACGACTGCTGTGGGCCGGTGACCACCTCGCCCGAGGAAATGTCGCGTCTGCCGCGCAAGACCGCTGCCGAGCAAGAGGCGGCGATGGACGCGCTGAACTGCGTACACCTGGGGCCCAAGGGTTGCACGGTGTATGACGAGCGGCCGCTGATCTGTCGCCTGTTCGGCACCACCAAGACCTTGCCGTGCCCCAATGGCAGGCGGCCAGTGGAGCTGATTCATCCGCGGGTGGAGAAGCAGATTCATGAGTACATGGCGAGTACCCGGCAGGTGTTGGTCTAGCGGATGTACTCGGTTAAAACTGTGGGAGCTGGCAAGCCAGCTCCCACATTTGACCGTGTTGTGTCAGTGGGTCAGTCAGGGATCGGCAGGTTCAGGCTCTCTTTCACCTCTTCCATCACGATATAGCTTTTGGATTCCCGCACATGGGGGAGTTTGAGCAGGATATCGCCCAGCAATTTGCGGTACGACGCCATCTCCGAGATTCGCGCTTTCACCAGGTAGTCGAAATCACCCGACACGAGATGGCATTCCAGCACGTGAGGCAGTTTCAGCACGGCTCGGCGAAATTCTTCAAAGGTGTCACCCGACTTGTAATCCAGGCTGATCTCGACAAATACCAGCAAACTTCCCTTCAAATGCTGGGGATTGAGCCGTGCGTTGTAGCCCATGATGATCCCTTCGCGCTCCAGGCGCCGCACGCGCTCGGTGCAGGGCGTGGTGGACAGCCCGACCTTTTCCCCCAGCTCCGTGAACGAGATGCGCCCGTCGGTTTGCAGGATGCGCAGGATATTGCGGTCGATCTTGTCCAGCTCCCGCTTGGTCTGGGTGTTGGTACGCATAGGGGATACGCCTCTGTCAAAAGGGTTTTTGCCAAGAATTGTCGCCAAATATAGGCATTTATATAGTGAAATGCACTGCCGATTGTTTTTTACACTGCGCCCATCATTGCTCGAATAACACACGTCAGCGGCTGAGCCCGCGATGAGGATATAAAAATGCGCGTTCTGGTCTTGGGTAGCGGCGTCATTGGGGTGACCAGTGCCTACTATTTGGCGCGGGCCGGCTTCGACGTTGTGGTGGTTGATCGTCAGCCTGCCGCTGCCATGGAAACCAGTTTCGCTAACGCCGGTCAGGTGTCCCCTGGCTACGCCTCGCCATGGGCCGCGCCGGGTGTGCCGCTCAAGGCCATCAAATGGCTGCTTCAGCGCCACGCGCCGCTGGCGATCAAGGCCACCGCCGATATCGACCAATACCTGTGGATGGCGCAGATGCTGCGCAACTGCACGGCTAGCCGCTACGCGGTGAACAAGGAACGCATGGTGCGCCTGTCCGAGTACAGCCGCGACTGCCTTGACGAATTGCGCGCCGAGACCGGCATTGCCTACGAAGGGCGCAGCCTCGGGACTACCCAACTGTTCCGCACCCAGGCCCAGCTCGATGGCGCCGCCAAGGACATCGCCGTGCTGAAAGAGTCCGGCGTGCCATTCGAATTGCTCGACCGAGCCGGCATTGCCCGGGTTGAACCGGCCCTGGCCAGCGTCACCGATATCCTCGCGGGTGCCTTGCGCCTGCCCAACGACCAGACGGGCGATTGCCAGATGTTCACCACGCGCCTGGTCGAAATGTGCAAACAATTGGGCGTGGAATTCCGCTTCGAACAAGACATCCAGCGCCTGGACTACGCAGGCGACCGCATCAACGGTGTGCTGATCGACGGCAAGCTGGAAACTGCCGACCGCTATGTACTGGCTCTCGGCAGTTACTCGCCCAAGTTGCTCAAGCCATTGGGGATCAAGGCGCCGGTGTACCCGCTCAAGGGTTATTCGCTGACTGTGCCGATCACTAACCCGGCAATGGCGCCGACCTCGACCATTCTCGATGAAACCTACAAAGTCGCGATCACCCGTTTCGACAACCGTATTCGCGTCGGTGGCATGGCTGAAATAGCCGGTTTTGACCTGTCGCTGAACCCGCGGCGACGTGAAACCCTGGAGATGATCGTCAACGACCTTTATCCTCAGGGCGGCGATCTGGCCCAGGCCAGTTTCTGGACCGGCCTGCGCCCGACCACCCCGGACGGTACACCGATTGTGGGTGCCACGCCGTTCAAGAACCTGTTCCTGAATACAGGCCACGGTACCCTCGGTTGGACCATGGCCTGTGGTTCAGGTCGCTTGCTGGCCGACCTGATGGCGAAGAAAACGCCGCAGATCAGCGCCGCAGGCCTCGATATTTCCCGTTATGGCAACCACCAGGAGTCCGCACAACATGTCAATCCAGCGCCAGCTCACCAATGAGCGCATGAGCCAGATCGTTGTCCACAGCGGTACCGTGTACCTGGCAGGGCAAGTTGGCGACGACATGAGCGCCGGGATTGAGCAGCAGACCCGTGAAACCCTGGTCAATATCGAGCGCTTGCTGGACCTTGCCGGTACCGACAAATCCAGGTTGCTGTCGGTAACGATCTACCTGAAGGACATCGACGCCGACTTCGCTTTGATGAACGCGGTATGGGACAAATGGCTGCCCAAAGGCGTCGCCCCGGCCCGCGCCACTGTGCAAGCCAAGCTGTGCGAACCCGAGATTCTGGTAGAGCTGTCTGTCGTGGCTGCGCTGCCTTAACAACGATCCCTCTCCCGGTGCCGGCGTTGTTGGTCGGCACCGGTTTTTTATTGACTTTGCTGCCTAGAAGCCTGCCGCCATGCGTCCAGCCCGTGCCCTGATCGATCTCCAAGCCCTGCGCCATAACTACCAATTGGCCCGAGAAGTCACCGGGGCCAAGGCCCTCGCCGTGATCAAGGCCGATGCCTACGGCCATGGCGCGGTGCCTGTGGCCCAGGCACTGGAGGCGCAAGCCGACGGCTTCGCGGTGGCGTGCATCGAGGAAGCGCTGGAACTGCGCGCCGCCGGCATTCGTGCGCCGGTGTTGCTGCTGGAAGGTTTTTTCGAAGCCGACGAGTTGCCGCTGATCATCGAGCAGGATTTGTGGTGCGTGGTGCATTCGCTGTGGCAGTTGGACGCCATCGAGCAAGCTCGTTTGAGCAAGCCGCTGACAGTGTGGCTGAAGCTGGACTCGGGCATGCACCGTGTGGGCCTGCACCCCAAGGATTACCAGGAGGCGTATCAGCGCCTGCTGGCGAGTGGCAAAGTGGCGAAAATCGTGCTGATGAGCCATTTTGCCCGCGCCGATGAGCTCGATTGCGTCAGCAGCAACGAACAAGTAACGGTGTTTGAGGCGGCGCGCCAGGGGCTGGCGGCTGAGGTCAGCCTGCGCAACTCACCGTCTGTATTGGGCTGGCCGAGCGTGTCCAGCGACTGGGTGCGCCCCGGTATCATGCTTTACGGCGCAACGCCCTTTGGCGAAGACCAGGCCCTCGCCGCGCGCTTGCAGCCTGTGATGACCCTGGAGTCCAAAGTCATCTGCGTGCGCGAGTTGCCGGCCGGTGAGCCGGTGGGCTACGGCGCCAGGTTCGTCACGCCCAAGCCGATGCGCATCGGTGTGGTTGCCATGGGTTATGCCGACGGTTACCCACGTCATGCGCCGACCGGTACCCCGGTGCTGGTCGCTGGCCAGCGCAGCCGGCTGCTGGGGCGCGTGTCCATGGACATGCTGTGTGTCGACCTCACCGACTTGCCCCAGGCGGGCCTTGGTTCCACCGTAGAGTTGTGGGGCAAGCACATCCTCGCCAGTGATGTTGCCGTGGCCGCCGAGACCATCCCCTATCAGATTTTCTGCAATCTGCGCCGAGTGCCAAGGCTCTATAGCGGCGCTTAGCCGCCGGCAACGAACCGAGCACACCGGGATTTAGGCCCAAGTGTTGTAAATACTGAACGCTGTCGCCATGATAACGCTCAATTACAACAAAGCCTGAATCCTAGGAGGCTCCTGCATTGGACGTCGGCGAACGACTGCAATCCATCCGTAAACTCAAAGGTCTTTCCCAGCGTGAGCTCGCCAAGCGTGCGGGCGTCACCAACAGCACCATTTCGATGATCGAGAAAAACAGCGTCAGCCCCTCGATCAGCTCCCTGCGCAAGGTGTTGGGCGGTATCCCCATGTCCATGGTCGAGTTCTTCTCCGAAGAAGTGCTCCAGGAAATACCGACGCAGATCGTCTATAAAGCCAATGAGCTGATCGACATCTCTGACGGTGCCGTCACCATGAAACTGGTGGGCCGGGCGCGCCCAAGCCGGGCTATCGCATTTCTCAATGAAATCTACCCTCCGGGTGCCGACACGGGCGAAGAAATGCTCACCCATGAAGGCGAAGAAACCGGAATTCTGGTGGAAGGGCGCCTGGAATTGGTGGTCGGTCTTGAAACTTTTGTGCTCGAAGCGGGCGATAGCTACTACTTTGAAAGCACCAGGCCTCATCGTTTTCGCAATCCGTTCGACGTGCCGGCGCGACTAATCAGCGCAGCCACACCCGCGAACTTTTAAGAATAGAGGCGCCCTGCCAGCGTTGCAGAGGTTCCCGCAGCTGTACACCGTGAGGCCGAATCTCCCTTTATTTAATAGGGTTGTTTCGGCCAGGCGGGCTAACCGTTATACTTTCGCCGCCTGCGAAACCGTGGCCGCAGGCGTGAATAGCCACCATTGAGGGTGAACGCGTGAACCTAATTATGAAAATGCTGGCTGCACCAGCAACCGTACTGGCCCTATGGGCTGTCAGCGCTCAAGCTGCGACCAATGATGACATTGCCAAGCGCCTGGAGCCTGTGGGCCAGGTTTGCGTCCAGGGCCAGGAATGCAAGGGCATGGAAGTTGCCGTGGCAGCCGGCGGCGGCGGCGCGAAAACCCCCGATGAGATCATCGCCAAGCACTGTAATGCGTGCCACGGCAGCGGCCTTTTGGGTGCGCCAAAAATTGGCGACACCGCCGCATGGAAAGAACGCGCCGACCATCAAGGTGGCCTCGATGGCATCCTGGCCAAGGCCATCACCGGTATCAACGCCATGCCGCCCAAAGGCACCTGCGCTGATTGTTCGGATGACGACCTCAAGGGTGCGATCAAGAAGATGTCCGGGCTGTAATCGGCCGATCTTCGTCAAAAATGCCGCTTACCAGCGGCTTTTTTGTGCCCGCGATTTGGTATTCAGGCTGTTCATTGCAGCAAAGACCCGGCAAGCTCGGTCCAACCCCTAATTCATGGAATGTTCGGGAGCAGTCGGATGGTGCAGTTGTGTTCAATCGAGCAAGCAGTTGACGACGTACTGGAGCGCCTGCCGGCGCATATCCACATGGGTATGCCGCTGGGGCTGGGCAAGCCCAACCTGTTCGTCAACGCTCTGTACCGGCGCATCGCAAAATTGCCCGAACGGGCGCTGACGCTCTATACGGCCTTGAGCCTGGGCCGTCCTACGCAGGGTGACGGTCTTCAAAAGCGCTTTATCGAACCTTTCATCGAACGAGTGTTTGGCGACTACCCCGAGCTGGATTTCCTCGCGGACCTGCACAAGGGCAGCCTGCCGAAGAATATCCGTGTGCAGCAATTCTTCATGCAGCCCGGCAGCTTGCTCCACAGCGCCGCGGCGCAACAGGATTACGTCAGCAGCAACTACAGCCATGCGGCCCGCGACATCAACGCCGCCGGCCTGAACCTGGTGGCGCAATTGGTTGCCAGTAGCAGCGAGCATCCCGACCGCCTGAGCCTGAGCTGCAACCCGGATATCACCCTCGACCTGATGCCCATGATCGCCAAGCGCCGCGCGGCTGGGGAGACCATCCTGGTCGTCGGCCAGGTCCATAGCGATTTGCCCTACATGCCTGGCGATGCCGAGTTGGGCATGGATGAGTTCGACTACCTGCTGGATGAAAAAGACAGCACCACGCTGTTCTCCACTCCGAACATGCCGGTGGGCTTTCAGGATCATTTTATCGGCCTGCATGCCAGCACCCTGGTGCGTGATGGCGGTACGTTGCAGATTGGCATCGGCTCCATGGGCGATGCACTGACGGCTGCCTTGCTGGCGCGCCAGGCCGACAACGAAGCCTATCGCCTGTTGCTCACCGACTTGGATGTGTACCAGTGGGCGCCGTTGATCAGCCGCGAAGGCGGCGTCGAGCCGTTTGCCCGTGGCCTTTATGGTTGCAGCGAGATGTTCGTCAACGGCCTGCTGGTATTGGCCGATGCCGGGATCGTGCGGCGCAAGGTCTACCCGGACGTGGCGACCCAGATGCAGGCCAACGCGGGCACCCTGGACGACGCGGCGCAGCCCGATGGCGTGTCGATCCATGGCGGTTTCTTCCTGGGGCCGCGCAGTTTTTACCAGCGTCTGCAGGAAATGACCCACGCCAAGCGCCAAGCATTCAACATGACCCGCATCAGCTATATCAACGAGCTGTACGGGCAGGAAGAACTCAAGCGCCTGCAGCGCCTGGATGCGCGGTTTATCAACAGCGCCATCATGGTCACCTTGCTCGGTGCTGGCGTGGCTGATCAGTTGGAAGACGGTCGCGTGCTCAGTGGTGTGGGCGGGCAATACAATTTCGTGGCCCAGGGGCATGCGCTGGAAGGTGCACGCTCAATCCTGATTTTGCGCAGCTGGCGTGAGTCGGCGGGTGAGGTCAGTTCCAATATCGTCTGGGAGTACGGCCACTGCACCATTCCCCGGCACCTGCGGGATATCGTCATTACCGAATACGGTATTGCCGACTTGCGGGGTCAGACGGATGCCAAGGTGATCGAAGCGTTGCTGAACATCACTGACTCAAGGTTCCAGCACGACTTGATTGAGCAGGCGCAAAAGGCCGGCAAACTGCCCAAGGACTTCCAGTTGGATCCGCGTTTTGCCGACAACACGCCGCAGCGGCTCCAGGCGATTCAGGCCAGGCACCGTCGCTTGTTTCCCGAATACCCCCTGGGCAGTGACTTCACGGATGAGGAGCGGGACTTGTTGCGGGCGCTGAACTGGCTCAAGAGCAAATTCAAACTCACGGAAATTCTGGAGTTGGGCAAGGCGGCACTCGACGCGCCGGAGCCGGAGGCGTTTCCCGAGCATTTGCAGCGGATGCGCTTGGATAAGCCGGAGGGCATCAAGGAAGACCTGTATCAACGCTTGCTGCTGGCCGGACTGCAGGCCACCGCCCACTGACGGCGCAACGCAAAACCTAATGTGGGAGCAGGCAAGCCAGCTCCCACACAGTGATTACTCGATAAAGGTCACGACACCACCGGCCAGCGACTTCACCCGCGCCAGCGACTCAACCCGATAACCCTGTGCATCCAGTTCTGCACGCCCACCCTGGAACGACTTCTCGATCACAATGCCCAAGCCGGCTACGGTCGCGCCGGCCTGCTTGATGATCGAGATCAGCGCTTGGGACGCCTTGCCGTTGGCCAAAAAGTCATCGATCACCAGCACGCGGTCGCTGCTGGTCAGGTGGCGCGGGGAGATCGCCACGGTGCTTTCGGTTTTCTTGGTGAAGGAATACACCGTGGCCGACAGCAGGTTTTCCGTGAGCGTCAAGGATTGCTGCTTGCGCGCGAAGATCACCGGCACACCCAGGTTCAGCCCGGTCATGATCGCCGGGGCAATGCCCGACGCTTCGATGGTGACGATCTTGGTGATGCCCGAATCCTTGAACAGTGCGGCGAACTCGTCGCCGATCAGTTTCATCAGTGCCGGGTCGATCTGGTGGTTCAGAAAGGCGTCAACCTTGAGGACCTGATCGGAAAGCACGATGCCTTCTTCGCGAATTTTCTTGTGCAGTGCTTCCACGGAAAGCTTCCTCTAATGGCGCGTTGTGCGCCGAAAGTAGATTAAAAAGTAGTCGATTCTAGCGCTTTAACATCGCGCGTATATCCGCCAAGGCGGTGTTGCCGCGAACGGCCTTCACCTCGGTGGGAGTGTCGTCATTGCCTTCCCAGGCCAGGTCGTCCGGCGGCAGTTCATCCAGGAACCGGCTGGGGGCACAATCGATGATTTCACCGTATTGCTTGCGCTTGGCGGCAAAGGTGAAGGCCAGGGTCTGACGAGCGCGGGTAATGCCCACGTAGGCCAGGCGGCGTTCTTCCTCGATGGTGTCGGCTTCGATGCTGGAGCGGTGCGGGAGGATTTCCTCTTCCATGCCCATGATGAACACGTAGGGAAATTCCAGGCCCTTGGACGCATGCAAGGTCATCATCTGCACACCTTCGGCACCGTCTTCCTCTTCTTGCTGGCGCTCGAGCATGTCGCGCAACACCAGCTTGCCGATGGCGTCCTCGACGGTCATCTCGCCGTCTTCGTCTTTTTCCAGGGTGTTCTTCAACGCCTCGATCAGGAACCAGACGTTGCCCATGCGGTAATCGGCGGCCTTGTCGCTGGAGCTGTTGGTGCGAAGCCAGTTTTCATAGTCGATGTCCATGACCATGCTGCGCAGGGCGCTGATCGGGTCTTCGCCGGCGCACTGCTCGCGGACCTTGTCCATGAAGCGCTTGAAGCGTGACAGGCGATCAGTGAAGCGCGTGTCCAGGTGTTCGCCCAGGCCGATTTCGTCGGTGGCGGCGTACATCGAGATCTTGCGTTCGGTGGCGTAGTTGCCGAGCTTTTCCAGGGTGGTGGAGCCGATTTCCCGGCGCGGCACGTTGATCACGCGCAGGAAAGCGTTGTCGTCGTCCGGGTTCACGATCAGCCGGAAGTAGGCCATCAGGTCTTTGACTTCCTGGCGTCCGAAAAAGCTGTTGCCGCCCGACAGGCGATACGGCACCTGGTGATGCTGCAGCTTCAGCTCGATCAGTTTGGCCTGGTAGTTGCCGCGATACAGGATCGCAAAGTCGCTGTAGGGCCGGTCGGTGCGCAAGTGCAGGCTGAGGATTTCCACGGCGACGCGCTCGGCTTCGGCGTCTTCGTTGCGGCAGCGGATCACACGGATCTCGTCACCATGGCCCATCTCGCTCCAAAGTTGTTTTTCGAACTCGTGGGGGTTGTTGGAGATCAGCACGTTGGCGCAACGCAGGATGCGGCTGGTGGAGCGGTAGTTTTGCTCCAGCATCACCACTTTCAAGGAGGGATAGTCTTCCTTGAGCAGCATCAGGTTTTCCGGGCGGGCGCCGCGCCAGGCGTAGATCGACTGGTCGTCGTCGCCCACCACGGTGAACTGGTTGCGCGTGCCGATCAGTAACTTCACCAGCAGGTATTGGCTGGCGTTGGTGTCCTGGTATTCGTCCACCAACAGGTAGCGCACCTTGTTCTGCCACTTCTCCAGGATGTCCTTGTGCTCCTGGAAAAGCTTGACTGGCAGCAGGATCAGGTCGTCGAAGTCCACCGCGTTGAACGCCTTGAGCGTGCGCTGGTAGTGGGTGTAGACGATGGCAGCGGTCTGCTCCTTGGGGTTGCGTGCAGCTTCCAGGGCTTCGGCGGGCAGGATCAGGTCGTTTTTCCACGAGCCGATCATGTTCTTGATTTCGTCGACGCCGTCGTCGCCCGCGTATTCCTTCTGCATGATGTCGGTCATCAGGGCCTTGACGTCGGTCTCGTCGAAGATCGAGAAGCCGGGCTTGTAGCCCAGTCGCACATGCTCCTTGCGGATGATGTTCAGGCCCAGGTTGTGGAAGGTGCACACGGTGAGGCCGCGGCCTTCGCCGCCTTTGAGCAGGGTGCCGACCCGCTCTTTCATTTCCCGTGCCGCCTTGTTGGTGAAGGTCATGGCGACGATGTACTGGGCGCGGATGCCGCAGTTCTGGATCAAGTGCGCGATCTTGCGCGTGATCACGCTGGTCTTGCCGGAGCCTGCACCGGCGAGCACCAATAGAGGGCCGCCGACGTAGTTCACGGCTTCTTGCTGCCGGGGATTGAGTCGGGACATACGGAATTTCAGGGGTCGTTGTTCAAAAGGGCGGGCATTTTAACAGGCTGGAAAGATTCTGCTGCCATAGAACGACGGTGTGACGTACCACTCGATCTAAATTTGCCGGTTTTGCTACTTTGCCGCAGGATGTTAAGGATTATTCGAGACTAATATTTACAGTCTACGTTTTTGATAACACCTATCATTTGTCATCCTTTGTCATTGTCAGGCCGCACGTCATAATGGCACCGCTAATGAAATTTTGCAGAGTCTAGGGAGTTAGCGTGTCTACGCCTGTCGAACCCTTGCGTTTGCTGCTGCTGGCCGATGAGCCCGAGTGGGCAGCGTTGTTGCGCGAGTGCCTGGCGCCGATGGGCGAAGGGGCTGTGCTGATCAGTGCGCCCAACTGGGACTCGGTAAGCCGCCTGTTCGATGACGACCAGGGTGCTGTGTTATTGACCACGCCCAGCCTGCAGCCCGGCCCCGGCCGGTGCAGCCTGCCGTGTGTATTGCTGCTGGAGCAGGAGCCACTGGTGTCGCCGCTGGGTGTCAGCGATTGGTTGGTGTTGGATGCATTGGACGCCGACACATTGCGCCGCTGCCTGCGCCATGTGCGCGAGCGCGGCGTGCTGGAAAACACCTTGCAGCGCCTGGCCGAGCAAGACCCGCTCACCGGTATTGCCAACCGTCAGGGCTTCCAGACCTTGCTGGCCGCCCGGCTGGCAGAAAACGAAGGCCGTGGCCTGGCCCTCGGCCATCTGGACCTGGACAATTTTCGTCATGCCAACGATGCCCTCGGCCATCAGGCGGGCGACCGTTTGATCCTGCAAGTGGTGTCGCGGCTCAAGAGCCAGCTCGAGGCCGGGGACCAACTGGCGCGCCTGGGCAGCGATGAGTTTGCCTTGTTGATCGATACCCGCCGGGCGCCCCAGCGCGCCGAATGGATGGCCGAGCGCATCACCGAAGTGATGGCCGAACCCTATTGGGTGGATGGCGAAAGCCTGTTGATCGGTTGCAGCCTGGGCATGGCCCATGCTCGAGCCCGCGCTGGCGCCGACCCGTTGATGTGGCATGCCCATATCGCCATGCAGCAGGCCAAAAGCACCCAAGGCTGTACCTTTCATATCTTCAATGAACGCATCAACCGCAACGCGCGCAGCCTGGCCGACCTGGAAAGTGAACTGCGCCGGGCTTTGCGTCGCGATGAGTTGGAGCTGCATTACCAGCCGCGACTGGACCTGGACGATGGTCATATCGTTGGCCTCGAAGCTCTGGTGCGCTGGCGCCACGGTGAACGCGGCTTGTTGCCGCCTAGCGAATTCGTGCCGCTGGCCGAACAGAGTGGTCTGATCGTGCCATTGGGCTACTGGGTGATCTCCCGAGCTCTGCGCGACATGCAAGACCTGCGTGAACGCGGCCTGCCGCCGCTGCACATGGCGGTCAACCTGTCGTTTCGCCAGTTCCAGGACAGTCAGTTGCTGTCTACCCTCAGCCGCCTGATTGCCGAGCGCGGCGTGGAAGCGCAATGGCTGGAGTTCGAATTGACCGAAACCGCCGTGATGCGCCGCAGCGACCTGGTCAAGCAGACCATGGACGCCCTTGGCCGGCTGGGTGTGCGGTTTTCCCTGGATGATTTCGGCACCGGTTTTTCGTCGTTTGTGCACCTCAACAGCCTGCCGATTGCCTTGTTGAAGATCGACAAGAGCTTTGTCGGCGGCATGGAAGAGCGCGAAGAAAACCGCAAGCTGGTGCACGCCATGATCAACCTGGCCCACAACCTCAACCTGGAAGTGGTCGCCGAAGGCGTGGAAACCCCTGAGCAGCTTGAGCTTTTGCGCTTGTTTGGGTGCGACCAGGTCCAGGGTTACCTGATCAGCAAGCCGTTGCCGCTGCCCGAGCTGGTGGAATACCTGATGTTCGGGCAAAGCCAGCAGGCGCTGTTGGGTTAAGCCTTCAAAGTGGTTCAAATGTGGGAGCTGGCTTGCCTGCGATGGCGGTCGTTCAGCTAATAATGATTAGCCTGACACACCGCTATCGCAGGCAAGCCAGCTCCCACATGTGCCGCGTGTACTCGCTAGTCAGGCAGGGCCGCTCGGAATCCAACAGGAGCATCCGGCTCCTGCCGAATCATCCGCTTCATTTTCGCCTCAAATGCCCAGGTCAGGCTCACCGCCGCACACGCCAGGCCCAGTGCCAGGCCCCACCAGACGCCTGTTGGCCCCCAACCCAGGGTGAACGCCATCAACCAGGCTGACGGTGCGCCAATCAGCCAATAGCAACCCAGGCCCACCAGGAAGGTGGTCTTGGCGTCCTTCAAGCCACGGATACAACCCATGGCTATGGTCTGCACGCCATCGAACAATTCAAACCAGGCGGCGACGGCCAGCAGGCTCACCGCCAGGACGATGACGTCATGGAACGCCGGGTCGTCATGGTCGAGGAACAGTCCGATCAGCGGGTCGGAAAACAGCCACAGTACCGCCGCAAACCCCAACATCACCATGGCGCCGAATCCTATGCCCACTCGTCCGGCCAGGCGTGCCTGCAGCAACTGCCCGGCGCCGTAATGCTGGCCGATGCGCATGGTCACCGCGTAGGACATCCCCGCCGGCACCATGAAGGCCACCGAGACAATCTGCAGGGCGATCTGGTGTGCCGCCAACTGCGTGCTGCCCATGGTGCCCATGCACAACGCCGCAAAGGCAAACAACCCGACCTCTACCGCATAGGTGCCGCCAATCGGCAGGCCCAGGCGCCACAGCTCGCGCAGGTAGTGGGTATTCAGGCGCAGCAGGCCTGTGCCCAGCGGGTAGGCGGCGTAGGTGCGGTTGCTGCGGATGTACCACATCAGTGCCAGCGCCATGCCATTGGCGACGATGGCGGTCACCAGGCCGATGCCCATCAGGCCCAGTTTCGGCAGGCCGAACATGCCTTCGATCAGCGCATGGTTGAGCAGGTAGTTGACCACGGTGCCGCACAGGCTGATCACCATCACCGGGGTGGCCTTGCCGATGGCGCTGGTAAAGCCGCGCAGGGCCATGAAGCTCAGGTAGCCGGGCAGGGCAAAGGGCAGGATCGTCAGAAATTGCCCGGCCGCATGCACGTTGGTTTCGGTCTGGCCGAACATCAGCAGCACCGGCTTCAAGTTCCATAACAGCAACGCCGCCGCCAGGGCCATCAGCCACGCCAGCCACAGCCCGGCCTGGGTCAGGCGAGTGGCGCCGTCGATATCGCCCGCGCCATGGCGAATGGCGACCAGGGTGCCCACGGCTGCGATCACGCCGATGCAGAAGATCGCCACGAACGAATAGCTCGCCGCGCCCAGGCCTCCGCCGGCCAGTGCCTCTGGGCTCAAGCGTGCCATCATCAAGGTGTCGGTCAGCACCATCAGCATGTGCGCCAACTGTGAGGCAATCAACGGCCCCGATAGCCGCAGAATGGCCCAGAGTTCGGTACGTGCCGGATGTTGCATGATCATCACACTCGAATGGTCAGGAAGGTGGGGAAGGGTTGATTCTCGGCGCATTCAGCGCATTGCACAAAAGGATAAAAGCGATCGTTGGCATGATTAAAACTCATGCATGAGCGATTCTGGTAGGGTTTCCAGATTGCGCAGTCGGAGCTTTCAGCATGTCTCGTCGTCTTCCTCCTCTTTATGCTTTGCGGGCATTTGAAGCCGCCTCCCGTCACCACTCGTTTACCCGTGCGGCTGAGGAATTGTCGATTACCCAGAGTGCGATCAGCCGGCATATCCGTACGCTCGAAGATTATTTCGCCTGCCGATTGTTCCAGCGCAGCGGGCGCACGTTGCAGCTCACGGAAGCGGCGCGTTTGTTGCTGCCAGGCGTACGGGAAGGCTTCGCTGCCCTGGAGCGTGCTTGCCATACCTTGAATGCCGAAGATGACATCCTGCGTATGAAGGCGCCGTCCACCTTGACCATGCGCTGGCTGCTGGCGCGGTTGAGTCGCTTCCGCGCGTTGCAGCCAGGCAATGAGGTGCAACTCACCAGTGCGTGGATGAGCATTGATGAAGTGGACTTCAACCAAGAGCCATTCGACTGCGCGGTGTTGCTCAGCAACGGGCACTTTCCGGCGGACTGGGAGGCCAGTTATCTGTTTGCGGAAATGCTTATCCCGGTGGGAGCGCCGAATCTGTTGGACGACGGTCCCTGGGACGTGACGCGGCTGGCAACCGCCGAACTGCTGCACCCGACGCCTGACCGCCGCGACTGGCGTTACTGGCTGCAGCGCATGGGGTTGTCATCTCACGTTTCACTCAAGGGTGGGCAGGTGTTCGACACGCTTGAACTGGGCATGATAGCCGCCGCCCGAGGCTATGGCGTCTCCATGGGGGATTTGCTGATGGTGGCCGAAGACGTGGCGCAGGGACGCTTGAGCCTGCCGTGGCCTACGGCGGTCGCCAGTGGGGAAAGCTACTACCTGGTGTGGCCGAAAACCCGTCCGGGTGGCGAACGTTTGCGACGGCTGGCGGAATTTCTTCAGGGTGAAGTCAAGGCGATGGAATTGCCCCAGGTTGAACGCCTCGATTGAGTAGGGCCGGACCGTTTGTGCAATCGTTTGCGGGATACCCCTGTGATTCGCTCAAGTATTGCCAAATGCCGCCGAAGAAAGGTGTTGGAACCCTCGTGCACTACCGTTTCCCACTAGATAATTTGCCGAGCAGCGCTATGAGATCAGGATGATCCTGGCCTCGGCCAGGAGCTGTCATGTCTCAACCCCGTGCCCGGATTGCCTCCCAGTTAGGCCTTGCACTCGCCGTGATTCTGGCTGTCGTGATCAGCGGCAGTACGGTCTTTGCCTTGCGTACCCTCGACTCCGCCAACCTCGCCACCCGCGAGGAACACTTGGCCAGCGAGGCACGTTTGCTCGCCGACCAACTCAACACCTTCCACAGCACCTTGCGTGAAAGCACCCAGCGTTTGAGCGGGCTGTTTGAAAAGCGCTTCGGCGCCGGCTTGAGTGTGCGTGCGGACCAGCCCGTGGCCGTGGCCGGCGTGCAGACGCCGAGCCTCTACCTGGGCAATGAGGTGCTGAACAATAACTTCGAAGAGGTGGATGAGTTCAAGCAGATGTCCGGTGGCGTGGCCACGGTGTTCGTGCGCAGCGGCGACGACTTTATCCGCGTCAGCACCTCCCTGACCAAGCAGGACGGCAATCGCGCCATTGGCACCGTGCTCGACCGTCAGGGCGCGGCCTACCAGCGCGTTGTGAGCGGCCAGACCTACATCGGCCGTGCCGTGTTGTTCGACCGCTCCTACATGACCCAATACAGCCCCGTACGTGACAGCAGTGGGCAGGTCATCGCCGTGCTGTTCATCGGTTTCGATTACACCGATGCCCAGAACGCCCAGTTTGAAAACCTCAAGCGCTTCCGCATCGGCCAGACCGGCTCCCTCGCGCTGCTGGATGAGCAAAAGCACTGGCTGGTGCCGCCGGCTGGCGTACAAGCGCCGGATCAGGCGATTGCCGTGATGCTCGACCTGGCGAAAAAGCCGGGTGCTGGCCGTTTCTGGAGCGACAAAAACGAAGATTTCTATAGTGTCTCGGTGCCGTTTGAAGGCGGCCCTTGGGCGGTGGTAGCGAGCATGCCCAAGGCTGAGATTCGCGCAGTGACCTGGGAAGTCGGCATCCGCCTAGTGATCGGCAGTGTGCTGGCGATGTTACTGGCAGTGGGCGCCACGGTGTGGCTGTTGCGCAGCAAGCTGGCGCCATTGAGCGAGCTGGTGCGCCAGGCCCAGGCCCTGGGCGCGGGCGATTTGAGTGCGCGGCTCAATGTGTCCAGCCATGACGAAATCGGCCAGCTGGCGCGTAGTTTCAACCAGATGGGTGAGGCGCTGTCGACCATGGTGTCGCATATCCGTACCGCCGCCGAACAGGTCAACAGCCGCGCCCAGGCGCTGTCGGGCTTGTCCGGCGGTGCCTATGAAGGCATGGAGCAGCAGTCCGGCGAGATCACCAGCATGGCCGGTGCGGTGGAAGAGTTCAGTGCTACCTCGCTGAACATTGCCGACAACATGGGCAACACCGAGCGCCTGGCTCAAGAGAATGCCCAGCAAACCCGTATCGGCCGCAGTTCGATGCAAGAGGCGTCATCGTCCCTGGAACATATCGCCACTGCGCTGAACAGCACCGCTGCCGTGATCAACACCCTGGGCCAGCGTTCCCAGGAAATCGGCGGGATCGTCGGCGTGATTACCGCCATCGCAGAACAGACCAACCTGCTGGCGCTCAACGCCGCCATCGAGGCCGCGCGCGCCGGCGAGCAAGGCCGTGGCTTCGCCGTGGTCGCCGACGAAGTGCGCAACCTGGCTTCGCGCACCCGCCAGGCCACCGATGAAATCTCCGGCATGATCCAGAGCATCCAGCAGGAAACCGGTAACGCCATCAGCACCATGGAGCACGGCAATGCGCTGATGCAGGAAGGCCTGTCGCGCAACGCCGATGTGGCCTCGGCCCTGGCGCGTATCGACGAGCAAAGCCGCTCGGCCGGCCAGCAATTTGCTGCGATCACCACCGCCACCCAGGAACAGAGCAGCACCGCGACCTTGCTCAGCAGCAACCTGCAGAGCATTGCGCTGGCCAACAGCGAGCAGCGTGAAGTGGTGTCCAACCTGGCGGTTACCGCCAAGGAACTGGAGACCTTGGCGGCAGGCTTGCGTCATGAGGTGGATCGGTTTCGTTGAGGCTCAGGCCTCCCCAAGCCCTGGGTCTACGCGCTTGCCAATGTCCTTGAGCCGCGCCAGTTGGTCGACCATGCCTGGCGCTTCGTCCAGGCTGGTGACGAAGGTCCACAGATAGGTCATGACGGCGTAGATGTGGCCGGCCTTCACCGCTGGGGACATGGCCAATTGGCTGATCGCAACCACGAACAGTAAGGCCGCGGTCATGCCGATAAACAGGAACGCCGCAGCCTCGCGGTCTGACAGCCAGATGCGCAGGCGTGACAGCACCTGGTAGTGGCGTCGCAGGGTCGGCGCGCCGACCTTTTCGACCAGGCCGATTTCTTTTTCCAGGCGGTTGTTCAGACGTTCGTGCAGCGCCTGATTGCGCTGGGCAAAACGCGGCAACAAGGTGATGCACAGCAGCAGGGCCGCCAGGCACGCCATGCCTACCCATGGCTCAATCACGATCAGCATCACTGCCGCGCCCACAATCGACACCAACGCCGTGGCGATGATAGGCACGTGCTTTTCAAAGAAGTCGACAAACTCCCGAGCAAGTACTACCCGTGCCGCCGATTTCGAGGTGCTGTGGTTCTGTTGGCGCTGGTTGAGAATGACCGGCACCGCAAGGTCCGCGTAGATGCGCGTGAACGTACGGGTGTCCAGCGCCCGTCTCGCCGCCCCAACGGCCCAGAACGCCATGACCACGGCGGCATACAGCAACGCACTGGTGGTATCGCCACGGATAATCGAATCCACCGCGAACCCGGCAAACAGTGGGTAAGCCAACAACAGCGCGTTCTCCAGCGCCACCAGCGACAAGGTGCAAGACAGCTTGCCGGGATAGGCTCTGGCAATAGCCTTGAGGGTCTGGCTGGCAGACTGCTGGCCGATTTTCTTGCTTTCTTCGATCAGAATTTGTGGGGTGACGGATGTCATGGGTGCACCAGAGGAGTAATAGACGCTATTATTGAGCGACTGCTCAAGTATCCTTGAGCGATCGCTCAAAAAGCAAGCGCCGCTTATCTGCTCGTGCTCGAAGGAATTGCCCATGTCGCGTACCGACCGTAAAGACCAGATCATCGCCGCCGCCCTGGAGCTGTTTCGCAGCAAGGGTTTCGCCGATGTATCCACCCGTGACCTCGCCGAACATGCCGGCTTGTCGCGCAGTCATGTCTATCACTACTTCAGCGACTGGAATGAACTGCGCCGCGAAGCCTTCGTACGCTTTGCCAATGAGCAACTGGATGAAGTGCGCGAGCCGTTGGCCGATGCGCCACCTCTGGAGGCGCTCGTGGGTTTTTTGCGCGACTGCCTGCCCAGCACCGCTGACGCCGGCTGGGCGCTGTGGCTCGACGCCTGGGACGAGGCCATGCATGACGCGCAAATGACCCAGGCTTATCTGGTAATCAACGCCCAATGGCAAAGCATGCTTGCCGAGGTGATCGAGCGGGGCGTTGCCGATAGCGTCTTTCGCTGCGAGTCGGCTCAACGCGCTGCACGGCAGATCTTCGCCCTGGCGATGGGCTATGCCGATGACCTGATGCTCAAGCCTTCCGCAGAGTCCGCAGAAGCGGCGCGGCAAGAAGTGCTGGAAGTGGCGAGGCTGCTGCTGGATTTTGCCTGACAAGTGCTAGCCATTTGCGGCTGGTCGGTACTGCAACGCCTCCGCCAAATGATGGCGGGCGATGCCTTCCACTTGCTCAAGGTCCGCCAGGGTGCGAGCCACCTTGAGCAATCGATGGGCTGCGCGCAGTGATAATGTCAGCCGCTCACACGCGCTTTCCAGCCAGCTTTCATCGGCTTTGGCCAACTGGCAGTGTTCGCGCAGCCGGGGCAGATCGAGGAATGCATTGGCGCAACCCTGGCGCTGGTGCTGGCGTTCCCGGGCTTGCGCCACCTGAGCGGACGCTTGCGCGGTGGTATCACCGGCTTGTTGGGCGGGGTTCAGCGCAGTGACCTCCCGCGCGACTGTCAGGTGCAAATCAATCCGGTCCAGCAACGGCCCGGAGAGCTTGTTGCGATAGCGCTGGATCTGCTCCGGTGTACACCGACAACGCCCGCTGGGCTCGCCCATGTAGCCGCAAGGGCAGGGGTTCATCGCCGCGACCAGTTGAAAGCGCGCCGGGAAGCGCACCCTGTCACGGGCGCGGGATATCACGATATGTCCCGATTCCAATGGCTCGCGCAGCACCTCCAGCACCTTGCGATCGAACTCTGGCAGCTCATCCAGGAACAACACCCCGTGATGGGCCAGGGTGATTTCCCCCGGTTGTGGCTTCGAGCCGCCACCCACCAGCGCCGGCCCGGATGCCGAGTGGTGCGGCTGGCGAAACGGGCGGTTTGGCCAATGGCTCAGCGGTGCCAGGCTGACCACGGATTGGATCGCTGCCACTTCCAGCGCTTCCTGCTCGCTCAACGGCGGCAGCAAGCCCGGTAGCCGGCTGGCCAATAAAGTCTTGCCGGTGCCTGGTGGCCCGGTGAACAACAGGTTATGCGCACCCGCCGCCGCGATCAGCAATGCTCGCTTGGCCGCGAGTTGGCCCTGTACTTCACTCAGGTCCGGGTAAGGTTTGTTCAGATACAGCAAGCCGTCGGACGCGTAGGGCTCAATCGGCACATGCCCATTCAGGTGCGCCACCACTTGCAGCAAGTGATCCACCGCAATCACCTTCAACCCCGACGCCAGGCACGCCTCCTCGGCATTGGCGCGCGGCACTATGACGGTGCGCCCGGCCTTGCGCGCCGCCAGCGCGGCCGGCAACACCCCCTTCACCGCGCGCACCTCGCCGGACAGCGCCAACTCCCCAAGGCATTCCACGTCATCGAGCATCAACGCCGGCACTTGCACACTGGCTGCCAGGATGCCCAGGGCAATCGCCAGATCAAAACGTCCGCCGTCCTTGGGCAGGTCGGCGGGCGCGAGATTGAGCGTGATGCGGCGGGCCGGATATTGCAGCGCCGAGTTGAGGATGGCGCTGCGCACGCGATCCTTGCTTTCCTTCACTGCAGTTTCGGGCAAACCCACGAGAGTGAGAGACGGCAGACCATTGGCCATGTGCACCTCGACGGTGACGGCGGGGGCTTCTACACCGACCTGGGCGCGGCTGTGGACGATGGCGAGGGACATGCTCGTTCCTTGAATGGGAGGGCCGCTTCCTGCGGTTTTTTCAAGGGTAGACGAGGTGGGATGGAGCGGGGCGGGGAGGTTTTACAGAACGTATCCGGGCGGCAATGCAAAACAAATGTGGGCGCGGGCTTGCCTGCGATGGCTGTGTGTCAGCAAAGAATCATCCGCTGATGCACCGCCATCGCAGCTTAGGTATCTACACAACTTTGTAGGCTGTCGCAGCAAGGTAACCACGATGCGAAGCGAGTCGCTCTTGATCTGCTTTTGATCTTAGGCGCCCCGTTAAACCACGCTGGCGAATTACGGGCACACCGAGCCTAAGCGAGGTGCCGAGTGGTGGGGCAAGAGCGTTTTGCTTACTTTTGTCTGGGCCGGCATTCCGGCTTTTCAAAAGTGAGCCGCCGTCAGGGCGGAACCCTGAGTGGCCGTTACCGCAGCAATGGATATGTACACAATCCAGCTGTGTTGACTGTCAGGGCGCTATCGCAGGCAAGCCAGCTCCCACATTTGGATCGCGGTGCGTCAGTTAGAACAGCGTCGGCTATCCGGTCGTCACGGGAGCAAGCTCCCTCGCCACAAGTCCAGCGTCGCCACAGCTGTGTAGATACCTATGGCCATCGCAGGCAAGCCAGCTCCCACACTCACCTTGTTTATTCAGCAGAAGGTGGCGTCAACCGTGCTTCAAATTCAGCCACCTTCGCCTCCAGGCTCTCCAGCCTCGCACGTGTGCGGGCCAGTACCACCATCTGGCTGTCAAACTCTTCCCGGCTGACCAGATCGAGCTTGCTGAAACCACTCTGTAGCAAAGCCTTGAACTGGCTTTCGATTTCATTGCGGGGCAGCGGAGTGTCGCCGCTGAACAGGCGAGAGGCGTGGCCGCTCAGGGCGTCGAGGAAGTCTTTGGGCGCGAGCATTGGACATATTCCGGAAAACAGTTGGCCGGCAGTGTACCACGCAGCGTCTATAGTCATTTTCACGCCCCGCTGCGCACGGTTTTCGCGCATTGGGGCGGGCGGCTGCGCACTGTTTTGATGCGCATTGCGGCCGCGCAGGCGCCCCGTAGGTGGGCATAAGCGGGCAAAGGATTGATTTCGGTGGTTTTTACGGAGCTGGCAAGGTTTCTGCTTAGACGATCATGACCCATGCACTGATGCAGTCGCTGTGACGAATGCAGTGCGCCGACGGATCCGGGGTACAGGGCTCGTCACCAGTGGTTCGCTGGCGTCGCGACGGCAAATGCCGAGGCGACGATGCGTTACAAAGCCAGGCACTGCGCTTAGACTTGAGACGGGTTTGTTTTCCTGGGGCAAGTCCACCAAATTCGGGAGAGAGTTTTCATGAAGCTAGTCACTGCCATCATCAAGCCGTTCAAGTTGGACGATGTACGCGAGTCACTGTCCGAGATCGGCGTGCAGGGCATTACCGTTACTGAGGTCAAGGGCTTCGGTCGGCAGAAGGGTCATACCGAGCTGTATCGCGGCGCGGAATACGTGGTCGATTTCCTGCCGAAGGTGAAGATCGATGTCGCCATTGACGACAAGGATCTTGACCGGGTTATCGAGGCGATAACCAAGGCGGCCAACACCGGCAAGATCGGTGACGGCAAGATCTTCGTGGTCAATCTGGAACAGGCTATTCGCATCCGTACCGGCGAAACCGATACCGACGCAATCTAAGCCGCCAAACCCCAACGCCCCAGGAGAAAACAATATGACTCTGCGTAAATTCGCAGGGCTCGGAGCCCTGCTGTCCATCGTAATGCCAAGCCTGGCCATGGCGGCAGATGAAGTGGCTGCTCCAGTCCTCAATTCCGGCGACACCGCCTGGATGCTTACCGCCACCGCGCTGGTGCTGTTCATGACCATCCCTGGCCTGGCGCTGTTCTACGGCGGCATGGTCCGCTCCAAGAATATTCTGTCGGTGATGATGCAGTGCTTCGCCATCACTGGCCTGATCAGCATCCTGTGGGTTGTCTACGGCTACAGCATCGCGTTCGATACCACCGGTATGGAACAAGGTGTGGTCAACTTCAATTCCTTCTTCGGCGGCATGGGCAAGGCGTTCCTGGCGGGTGTCACCCCAGCCAGCATCACCGGGCCGGCGGCGCTGTTTCCGGAAGCCGTGTTCATCACCTTCCAGATGACCTTTGCCATCATTACTCCGGCGCTGATCGTCGGTGCTTTCGCTGAGCGTATGAAGTTCTCCGCGATGCTGATCTTCATGGCTATCTGGTTCACCCTGGTCTATGCGCCGATTGCGCACATGGTCTGGAGCGGCAATGGCGGCCTGATGTGGGACTGGGGCGTGCTGGACTTCGCCGGCGGCACCGTTGTGCACATCAACGCGGGTGTGGCTGGCCTGGTGGCGTGCATCGTGCTCGGCAAGCGCAAAGGCTTCCCCACCACCCCGATGGCCCCGCATAACCTGGGCTATACCCTGGTGGGCGCGGCCATGCTGTGGATCGGCTGGTTTGGCTTCAACGCCGGTTCCGCTGCGGCGGCCAACGGCACCGCGGGCATGGCGATGCTGGTAACTCAAATCGCTACCGCAGCTGCGGCCCTGGGCTGGATGTTTGCCGAGTGGATCACCCACGGCAAGCCAAGCGCACTGGGTATCGCCTCGGGCGTGGTCGCCGGCCTCGTCGCCGTGACACCAGCGGCTGGCACCGTGGGCCCGATGGGCGCCCTGGTGATTGGTCTGGTCGCCGGTGTGGTGTGCTTCTTCTGCGCGACCAGCCTCAAGCGCAAACTGGGTTATGACGACTCCCTGGACGCCTTCGGCGTGCACGGTATTGGCGGTATCGTCGGTGCGATCCTCACCGGTGTGTTCGCAGCTCCTGCTCTGGGCGGCTTCGGCACCGTGACCGACATCGCGGCCCAGGTCTGGATCCAGTGCAAAGGCGTGGGCTTCACCGTGATCTACACGGCGATTGTGACCTACGTCATCCTCAAGGTGCTCGACATGGTCATGGGCCTGCGTGTCACCGAAGAAGAAGAGGCGGTCGGCCTCGACCTGGCGCAACACAACGAGCGCGGCTACAACTTGTAACTACGCGAAAAAAACATGCCCGGCTTGCCGGGCATTTTTTTGCCCGGCGTTTGTCTGTGGCTAAAGGTGCATGGGTTTTCTATCGACTTTGTGATGGGATCCACACTGCACTTTTAAGGGTGCAAATGTCTTACAGGCATGAAGGCGTATTAGGCACTTTGTTTTTTCCCAGAGCGCGCTAGAATGCGCGCCGATGGGCGGAGAACTGTATGTGGCAACAGACCCTGATTACCCTGCGGGCCAAGCCCCGGGGCTTTCACTTGGTAACGGACGAGTTGCTTGCCGGCTTGCCTGAATTGAGGGCGTGCCGTGTGGGCCTGTTGCATCTGTGGCTGCAGCACACCTCGGCCTCGTTGACCGTCAACGAGAATGCCGACCCGGCGGTTCGCCGTGACTTCGAGCGTTTTTTCAACCTGCTGGTGCCACAAGGTCGCGCAGGGTTTGAACATAACGACGAAGGTCCGGATGATCTGCCGGCGCACTTCAAGGCCAGTCTGCTGGGCTGCCAGCTGAGTTTGCCGGTCAAGGCCGGCCGCTTGGCGATAGGGACCTGGCAAGGTGTTTATCTGGGCGAGCACCGTGATCATGGCGGTGCTCGTAAAGTCCTCGCCACCTTGCATGGTGAAGGGGCATAAGCCACTGGTGATCCAGTGGATGTTGATTTTTTTCCGGCAACCTCGACAGAGGGTGAAGCTGGGCTATAACTAATCTGCTTTTCGCAAGTCATGAGGTAGAACATGAGCGACGATGATCTGGAACAAGACGACCTCGAAGTAGGTGATGAAGACGACACCGAAGACGGTCTTGAAGTTGCGGCCGAAGACGTTGCTGAGGACGTCGATGACAGTGTTGGCGATGACGCGGCTCCCAAAGCCAAAGGCAAAGCCAAGGCGGCTGTGTCGGTAGACGAGTTGCCGAGCGTTGAAGCCAAGAACAAAGAGCGCGATGCCCTGGCGCGTGCGATGGAAGAGTTCCTCGCTAAAGGCGGCAAAGTGCAGGAAGTCGAGGCCAACGTGGTGGCTGATCCACCGAAGAAGCCGGATAACAAGTACGGCAGCCGACCTATCTGAGGTCTGCCTCCTGCTTGTAAGAAAAAGCCCGCCGTCGCTGCGGGCTTTTTCATGCCTGGAGCAATTTACCGGTTTGCTGCAATACCCTGTGGGAGCTGGCTTGCCTGCGATAGCGGTCTATCTGCGAGCCCTGTGTTGACTGATCCACCGCTATCGCAGGCAAGCCAGCTCCCACATTGGGGTCAGTGTTAGCTCCAGCGACTCAGCAGTGGCGGTAACTCCGTCAGGCTGCGAATCTGCGCATCCGGGCGCTTGTCACCCTCCCAGGCCTTGCCCGTGGGGTTGAACCACACTGCCCGCAGTCCCGCCTGCTGCGCGCCGGCGATGTCATCCCCAGGATGATCGCCCACATGCACTGCCGCGCTGGCATCCACACCGCCACGTTGCAGTGCTTCATGAAACAGCCGTGCATCCGGCTTGGCGATGCCGATATCTTCAGCGCGCAGGGCAAAGTGAAAGTAGTCCGCCAGGCCCACACGCTGCACATCGGCATTGCCATTGGTGATCACGCCGAGCAGGAAGTGCTGGCGCAGCGCCTTGAGCATCGGCTCGGCTTCCGGAAACACGCTGAGTTGGTGGCGTGCGTGGATGAACGCTTCGAAGCAGACATCCGCCATCTCTGTGGCCTCAGGCTGGGGATAACCGGCCTCCTCGAACGCATGCATCAACACGCGATGACGCAGCAGGCTGATACGGTGTTTGAGTTCGGGATGACGCTGCAGCACCTGCTGGCGCAGGCTGGCAAAATGCTCAAGGGGCAGGTCGCCGACCTTGGACGCGTGGGTCGCCAGCCATTCGCGCATCGACGCTTCGGCGCTGATGATGACGGGTACGTTGTCCCAGAGGGTGTCGTCCAGGTCGAAGGTAATCAGCTTGATACTCATGAGTCGCCGCCCTTGATGCGTTTGGCCCGTGGATGGGCGCTGTCGTACACCGTTGCCAGGTGCTGGAAGTCGAGGTGGGTGTAGATTTGCGTGGTCTTGATATCCGAGTGCCCGAGCAGCTCCTGCACGGCGCGCAGGTCCTGGGAGGATTCGAGCAGGTGGCTGGCAAAGGAATGACGCAACATGTGCGGGTGCAGATTCTGCCCCAGCTCGCGCTCGCCGGCAGCCTTGACCCGCAGTTGAATCGCGCGCGGCCCCAGGCGCCGGCCTTGCTGGCTGACAAACACGGCATCGTCTGCAGGGTTGGTCAGAAGGCGTAGCGGCAGCCATAGCTGCAAGGCTTCGCGGGCTTTCCTGCCCACGGGCAGTACGCGCGTCTTGCTGCCTTTGCCGAGCACTTGCACCAGGCCATCGGCGAGGTCTAACTGATCGAGGTTCAGGCCCGTCAGCTCCGACAGGCGCAGGCCCGAGGAGTAGAACAGCTCCAGGATTGCCTGGTCGCGATGGGCCAGGAAGTCATCCTCGACGGCACCGTCGAGCAATTGCAGGGCGCGGTCTGTGTCCAGGGTCTTGGGCAGGCGCCGTTCGCCTTTGGGCGGTGACAGGCCATTGGCCGGGTCGTGGTCGCACAGGCCTTCGCGATTGAGGTAGTGATAGAGGCCGCGCACCGCCGATAGCAGGCGAGACAGGCTGCGGGAGGATTGGCCCTGTTGGTGCAACCGGGCGACCAGGCTGCGCAGGGCCTGGATATCCAGGGCCTTCCAACTGCTGACGTGCTGTTTTTCGCAATAGGCCAGGACCTTGTTCAAGTCCCGCCGATAAGCTTCCAGCGTGTGGGACGACACCTGGCGCTCATTGCGCAGGTGAGCGCAGTAAGCGTCCAGTTGCCGCTCCATGATCAGCGCACCGCGCGCAGGGTGGTGGTGTGGCGTGGCAGGACGCGGCCCAGCACTTCGGCGATATAGGTCAGGAACAACGTGCCCACCGAGCTTTTGTAGTGCGCCGGGTCGCGGCTGGCGATGGCCAGTACCCCGTGCAAGCCTTGATGGCTGAGGGCGATAACGGCCGTAGAGCCGATCTGCTTGCGCTGTTCGGCGCCAAACAGGAAGTCCAGCTCATGCTCGCGCAAGGTGCCGCTGACGGTCTTGCCTTCGGACAGCAGGCCACCGATGGCCGTCTGCGCTTCGCCACCTGTGACCCAGCGCCCCACCGGCATCGGGTTGTCGCTGAACAGGATCAGGCTGACGAAGGGCACCTGGAAATCCTCGCGCAGGCTGTCTTCCACGGCGATCACCGTTTCTTCCAGGCTGGCGGCATCCATCAGGGCCAGAATCAGGCGGCGGGTCTTGTCGAACAAGCGGTCGTTGTCGCGGGCCACGTCCATCAGATGAGAGAGTCGGTGGCGCATTTCAATGTTGCGCTCGCGCAGGATCTTCATTTGCCGCTCCACCAGCGACACGGTATCGCCGCGCTGGTGGGGGATGCGCAGGGCCGGCAGCAGTTCTTCGTGCTCGACGAAGAAGTCCGGATTAGCCTCAAGGTACGCCGCGACAGCAGCGGCCTCCAGGCTTTCACTCGGGGTAGCGTGTGCGGGTACTTGAGGCTTATCGGTCATTAGCTTGGCTCACTCATAGACGGACCTGTCCTTCGTATACACGCGTGGCTGGCCCGGTCATCATCACCGGGTGGCCAGGGCCTGCCCATTCGATGGACAAACGTCCGCCGGGCAGGTCGATCAACAGTGGCGAATCCATCCACCCCTGGCTGATCGCGGCCACGGCAGCGGCGCAAGCACCGGTGCCGCAAGCCTGGGTTTCGCCGGCGCCGCGTTCCCATACGCGCAATTGCGCACGGTTACGGTCGATCACCTGCAGGAAGCCCACATTGACCCGTGCCGGAAAGCGCGGGTGATGTTCGATCTTCGGCCCCAGTTCATGCACGGGGGCGTTATTGATGTCGGTGACCCGCAGCACCGCATGGGGGTTGCCCATGGACACGGCGGCGACCTCCACGGTTTTGCCCTCCACATCCAGTGGGTAACTGAGGGCCTGCTCGGTGGCCTGGAACGGAATATCCGCCGGCACCAGGCGTGGGGCGCCCATGTTGACGCTGATCTGGCCATCATTGCGGATGTCCAGTTCGATCACGCCACCCTTGGTTTCGACGCGAATCTGGCGTTTGGCAGTCAGGCGTTTGTCGAGCACAAAGCGCGCAAAGCAGCGCGCGCCGTTGCCACACTGTTCCACTTCGGAACCGTCGGAGTTGAAGATCCGGTAACGGAAATCCACCTCCGGGTTGCTCGGCGCCTCGACCAGCAGCAACTGGTCGAAACCGATCCCGGTGTGGCGATCGCCCCACTGTTTGGCGTGCTTGGGCAGGATGTGCGCGTGCTGGCTGACCAGGTCGAGGACCATGAAATCATTACCCAGCCCGTGCATCTTGGTAAAACGCAGCAGCATGGCTTACTCCGGCAGCAGGCTTTCGCCAGCATACAACTCGGCTACCGTCTCGCGGCGACGCACTTCAAATGCTTGATCACCGTCCACCAGCACCTCGGCGGTGCGCCCGCGGGTGTTGTAGTTGGAACTCATGACAAACCCGTAGGCACCGGCCGAATGCACGGCCAGCAGATCACCTTCTTCAAGCGCAAGCTGACGGTCCTTGGCCAGGAAGTCGCCGGTCTCGCAGATGGGCCCGACGATGTCATAGGCGCGGGCGTCGCTTGCGCGCGGCGTCACGGCGGTGACGTCCATCCAGGCCTGGTACAGCGCCGGGCGGATCAGGTCGTTCATCGCCGCATCGACGATGGCGAAATCCTTGTGCTCAGTGTGCTTGAGGTACTCGACCTGGGTCAGCAGCACGCCAGCGTTGGCGACGATGTAGCGGCCTGGCTCGAACATCAGCGTCAGGTCGCGGCCTTCGATGCGTTCGCGCACGGCCTGGATATAATCGGCAATCAGCGGCGGCTCTTCATCGCGATAACGCACGCCCACGCCACCACCGAGGTCGATGTGGTGCAGGTAGATGCCGCACTCGCCCAGGCGGTCGATCAAGGCCAGTAGGCGGTCGAGGGCATCCAGGAACGGTGGCAGGGTGGTAAGTTGCGAGCCGATATGGCAGTCGACACCCAGCACTTCCAGGTTCGGCAGTTGGGCGGCGCGGATGTACACGTCCTCGGCGTCGGCGATGGCAATGCCGAACTTGTTCTCTTTGAGACCGGTGGAGATGTACGGGTGGGTGCCGGCGTCGACATCCGGATTGACGCGCAGGGAGATCGGCGCACGCACGCCCATCTCGGCGGCGACCATTTGCAGGCGCTCCAGCTCGTCGGTGGATTCGACGTTGAAGCAATGCACGCCGACTTCCAGGGCGCGGCGCATGTCTTCGCGGCTCTTGCCGACGCCAGAGAAGACAATTTTGTCCGCCTGGCCGCCGGCGGCCAGTACGCGTTCCAGCTCGCCACGGGATACGATGTCAAAACCAGCGCCAAGACGCGCCAGGACATTGAGTACACCCAGGTTGGAGTTGGCCTTGACTGCGTAGCACACCAGGTGCGGCACGCCGTCGAGGGCGTCGGTGAACGAGCGGTATTGAGCTTCGATATGCGCACGCGAGTACACATAGGTCGGGGTGCCGAAGCGCTGGGCAATCGCGGACAATGCCACGCCTTCCGCGAACAGCTCGCCGTCCCGGTAGTTAAAAGCGTCCATAAGTTTCCCTTAACTTAGTAGGTGTCGTGCTTATGGGCTTTTGACGGCTTTTGCGACGATTGCGCCTGTTCGTTTGGATCTTTGCTGTCATCCGGCAGGTACAACGGGCCTTTCTGGCCACAGGCACTAACGAGGCAAGCGACCGCGACGAGCGCAGCAAGGGAAGAGATCAGGCGCTTCATGGCGAAATCCTTGAATATGCATTAATTGCGCCCGAGTATACCGACCACCCGCCAGCTTGCCTATGCGCCGCACCACCCGTCCGGCGGGGGTTTGCCGAGACAGTAGGGAAGCAGGCTACGATGCCTGGGGATATTTCGTACCGTCATCCGTGATGAAATCAGTATCCTTTGCAATCGGCGAAGCTCGCCCGTATCGTGCGGCGCTTGAGCAAAACCAGACACTTTTGAGGTTGCCACAATGAGTTTGACCGAAGCCCGTTTTCACGACCTGGTGGATGCCACCCAAGAGAAGCTGGAAGATATTTTCGACGACAGCGGCCTGGACGTGGACCTGGAAAGCTCGGCCGGTGTGCTGACGGTCAAGTTCGAGAGCGGCCAGCAATTGATCTTCAGTCGCCAGGAGCCGCTGCGTCAGTTGTGGCTGGCGGCGCGCTCCGGTGGCGTTCACTTCGACTACGATGAAGAAAGCGGCAAATGGCAGTGCGACAAGAGTGAAGAGTTGCTGGGTGAGATGCTTATGCGCCTGGTTCAGGAATACACCGGCGTCGAGCTGGATTTCGACGAGATCTGATGGTGAGTGAGCCTGTAGCCGTACGCCCGCCCAAGCCGCTGTTCAGCAATGTCAGCCCGGCGGTGCCGTCACCTTGTATCAGTTTGTGTCGCCTGGACGAGCGGAAAGTCTGCCTTGGCTGCTTTCGCCATGTGGAAGACATCCGGGAATGGCGCTCTGCCGACGATGCGCGGCGCCGGGTGATCTGCGCCGAGGCCGAGCAGCGCAAGGCGAGCGCCTGACGGCGTCTTGTTTATTTGTGTCGCTGTGGTAGTGTCCGGATACACCTCCATTCATCGAGGTCCGTGAGAACCCCGCCTTTTCCTGGCGGGGTTTTGCTTTTTTGTGCAGAAAAAAGGAGTCTGCCTGAATCATGACCACCGCACCGTCCATCATTCTTACCCGTCTTGACGTGCAGCGTCTGGAGCAACTGATCGACCGCTTGGGCGACGAGTTTCCCGGCGTCGAAGCGTTGCAAGCCGAACTCGACCGCGCCGAAGACGTGGTTGGTCACGATGAAGTGCCTGCGGGTGTCGTGACCATGAATTCCAGCGTGCATTGCCGTGAACAAAGCAGCGGAAAGGACTATCACCTGACGCTGGTCTACCCCAAGCACGCGAACGCCGACGAAGGCAAGATTTCGATCATGGCGCCCGTGGGCAGCGCATTGCTTGGCCTGCAAGTGGGCCAGCACATCGACTGGCCGGCGCCTGGCGGCAAGACCCTCAAGCTGGAATTGCTCAGCGTCGAAGGCCAGCCCAAAGATGGCGGCGCCTTCCCGCTCTAAACCTGATCCAAGGCCGCATTGAGTGACTGTTCCAGTTCGGCTTTATAGCGCAGGTACAGATTGCTTGGGCTTTGCACATCACCGAGCAGCCCCGACAGATCCAGATCAGTGATATAGCCGCGGTAACGCTCGGTTTCCCGACGTTGCCCGACGATCTCCCGGGCGACCACTGCAAACAGCTGGTCGCCAAATTCCAGTTCGGAAAACTCCCGCTGATTACAGTACAGGGTGATCCCTACCTGGCCTGGCGCGCCTTTACCGATGATGGCCTGCACGTCATAAAACGCCTTGTTGGCCGGGTCTTGCGGGGCCGGTCGTGGCTCCACGCCCCGCGCCCGGCCGTTGCCCGATGGCAACAGTTGGTAGTACAGGATCTGTACTTCGCCCGCAGGTTGCTGGGTGTCCAGGGACAATAGCGCTTCCCGACGGTACAGGATCGATTGCAAAAAGCGTTGCAGTGGGGCCAAGAGGCTTTGCTCATCATGAAACGGCAAGCGCTGTTGCCAGAGCGCGTTGAATTCGTCGAGCACATAGACGTCGGCGAAGCCTTCATTGACCCGGTAGAACACCTGCACACACTCGGCTTGGCCCATGGGCAGCAGCAGCGCCAGGTCGTGGTCTTCCAAGGCCATGGCGTCCAGGTGCCACGGGCTGTAGCTGGCCAGCTCCTCGCTAAGGTAAGCGATCAGCGCGTCCTGAGTCGGCAGTGATACATGGGTGGCTTGGCCCGGTACCAGTTCCATGACGTGATAATGCTGCTGCACCTGGAGCAGGTAGCGATGATTGCCTTGGCCGAGCAGCAGATGCTGCGCGGTGTCGAATACCTCTTCCACCCGCTGGGCAATGAACTGTGCCCGGTTGTGACAAAAACAACGCACTCGCAGGCGTGGCAGATGGTTCGATGGCAATTGGTTGAGATAGTCGCGCAGGCAGTCGAGCAGGGCGTGCGGGCCGTCATAGCGGCTGACCATCACTTCGTTCCAGCTGTTGAGTGTGACTTGGTCCAGGGTCAGCACCAGGTTGTCGCGCACGCCGGCATAGCTCAGGGAGTCGGTGCGCTCCGTGGTCATCAGAATATTCAGGTCGCGATGATGCTTGAGCGGGTCAACCCCGACGTTGATCAGCAGCAGCACCTCTTCTGGCACTGCCGGGCGCAGCAAGCGGACCTCGTCGACACTGGCCAGGGGCAGGGTGATGGTCTGTTGCAGGCTGCCCAGCAGGTTGAACAGCTCGAACTCGGTCATGTCACTGGTGCCGGGGTGCAGCGCCAGGCGGGTGCTGCTGTCGATCACGCCGTTGCGATGGCACCAGGTGAGCATTTCCAGCAGGTCGCGGCTGCGTTTGATCGGTGCAAAGTGTTCCCATTCGAGAGCGGTAAGGTTGCCGTTATACAGGCCCCAATGGTGTTGGCCCGGCTCCTTGCGGTTGGGCGACTGCACCAGAGTCAAGGTATCTTCGGCCAGGTCAGGGGCGATGCCGGGGTTGATGAACTCGACCTTGCCGGCCTTGCGCTCGAACGCCGCGTACAAGCGGCGGCCCAGTACATTGAGTTCGCGCTTATTGACCGCGCTGGCGGTCTGTTCGCTGCGGGTGAACTGCGTGAGGAAGCGGTAGCTGTAGTTCAACTCATTGACCAGAGCGCGGCGCTCGGAGGCGACCTGGCGCACTTTCCATTGGCTGCGGCTGTCCAGCAGGGCCAGTTGGCGCGTGTCCCAGCTCCACTCATGCGCCAGGCGTTCCAGCAGTTGCCGTTGCCAACCGGCGGTGCGCTGGCCGGCGCTGAGCTTGCGGTTGACCTTCAGGTACAGGCTGCGCCGCACCAATTCCAGGCGCTCCAGCTCGTTGCGGGCCTTGAGGTACTCCTCGATACGGCGGTAGACCATGATGTACGGGTCCAACTCATCCAGGTCTACCTGATGGCTGAACACCGCCTGTTTGAAGCGCAGGCTCAGGCAGCGCACGTTCGGGTGTTCGCTGGCGTAGACCTCGGTCAGCAGCAGCTTGAGCACCGACTTGTAGGGCGACTCGATGCCCTTGAACAGTTGCCACAGCCCGGCCCCGATAAACTCCCCTGGAGGAATATGAGCCAGATGGCCGAGGTCGAGGGTTTCATCGGTGCGGATAAAACGCTTGGACACCAGGGTGTGAGTAAATTCGGCGTAGCGGCTTTCTTCGTAGACCGGCACCAGCCACCAGATGGGCGTGCGCCCGGCCAGCCAGATCGCGGTGCGATAGAACTCATCCAACAACAGGTAGTGCTGGGTGGTGCCGCAGTCGTCGGAACTCAGTTGCGTATCGCGATCACCCAACACAAAGCGCGTCGGGTCGATCAGGAAGAAATGCGCTTCGGCGCCCATGCCCAAGGCCCAGGTTTCCAGCAGTTGGCACTTTTTGCGCAGCTCGGCCAGCTCGGTTTCGCTCAAGTCGGGAGCGTGGCACACCCACACGTCCATATCGCTTTGATCGGCCTGGGCCAGGGTGCCAAGGCTGCCCATCAGGAACAAGCCGTGGATCGGCGTAGGCGGGTTGCCGTGGCGCGGTTTATAGGAGAACGAACGGGTCAGGCGCTGGGCATCGGCCAGGGCCTGAGCGTCCGGTTCGAAATTCGACAGCCCGGCCGGCGTGCTGCTAGAGACATAGCCCGGCAAGAGCGGGTGATTGACGTGGAAAAACAGCGGCAACAAGGCCAGCACGCTTTGCTGACGTGGCGTCAGCCCCTCGACGGCCCGGGCCATGCGGCCTTGATTGAGGGTCATGAAACGCGCGCGCAGTTGGGTCAGCACCTTGCGGTCGATGCCTTCGTCCAGATCGGGGCGGATTTCATGGGTGCGGGTCATGTCGAACTCGTTGGCTCGCAGGGCCCGACGCGGGCGGCCATGCAGGAGTTTACAGACAGTAGCGTAGGAGTTTTAGAGGGAAATGGCTTTTTGGCGTCAGAATTCTGTATGCCGCGCAGCAGTGCCCGCGGAATCCGCAGGCGGCGGACTCCATGGGCAGTATCAGGTATCAGGCGGCTTCTTTGGTGCTGGCAGTGGTGAGGATGGTCAGCAGGGTTTGGGCTTGCTCGGCAGCGTCCCGGCCAAGACTCGTCAGGTAGCCCCCGTCCGGTTGGTCGATCAGCCCTTTGGCATGGAGGCGCTTGGCAGCGGCGATGGCAGTGGGGGCGGCAGTCTGATGGACTTTCAAGCCTTCCTTGGTGCTGTCCAAGGGGAAGAGTACAAGGATTTCCAGTTCGGCAACCAACTCAGGGGTATACGACATAAGGACTCCAGACTTTCTAAAATTTATTAGAGGCTAGCAGGCCATAAGGTGAACGCACTTTGCCGAACTGTCCAGCGTGTTGCTGCGTGCCGGGGTTATTCCTTTTCCGGCGGCAGCTCGGGCAGTGCCCGCAGTGCCGTTTCATACCACTCGGTATTGAAGGCGCGGTCATCTTCGAGCATGGCATCGATCTCGAACGCCAGCACGTGAGCCATCAGATTCAGGATATCTTCGCGCTCGTAACCCACCAGGGTCAGTTTGTTGAACGTAGCCTTGGCCGCTGGCGGGTTATCGCTCTCGATCTGGTTCTCGATGGCTTCGATCAGCGTGGTCTCGGTGAATTCTTCTTCGTCGTTGTCGATATCGGTCGGCTCGCTCATGGCAGGCTCCTCAAGGAAAGGGCGTCAGTCTACCCCCATTCAGGTGGGTGATGCTGCTGGTCAGGGTGCCCTCAAGGATCTATAACTCTTGCAGCCAACCCCACACCCGGCCTGGAGGCTTTGCGATGCTCAAGCTTTACGGATTTTCGGTCAGCAACTACTACAACATGGTCAAGCTGGCGCTGTTGGAGAAAGGACTGCCCTTCGAAGAAGTGCCTTTTTACGCCGGGCAAACCCCCGAAGCTTTGGCGGTCAGCCCCCGCGGCAAAGTGCCCGTGCTGGGTGTGAAGCAGGGGTTCATCAACGAAACCAGCGTCATCCTCGAATACCTCGAGCAGAGCCAGGAAGGCCCGGCGCTGTTGCCCGCCGACCCGTTTGCGCGGGCTCAGGTGTTGGCGTTGTGCCGTGAGATCGAGCTGTACATCGAACTGCCTGCGCGGGCGTGTTACGCCGAGGCTTTTTTCGGCATGACGGTGCCGGAGGCGATCAAGGAAAAATCCAGGGCCGAGCTGCTGCTTGGGATGGGTACGTTAGGCCGGCACGGTAAGTTTGCGCCTTATGTGGCAGGTGAGAGCTTCACCCTCGCGGACCTGTATTTCATGTACAGCCTCAGCCTGGCCTGCGGTGTGGGCGAAAAGCTGTTTGGGCTGGACCTGCTGGAGCAGTTGCCGAAGGCGAAGGCATTGTTGGCGCGCCTGAATGAGATGCCCAATGCGCAGAAGGTAGAGGCGGACAGGCAGGCGGCGATGCCGGCGTTCATGGCGATGATTGCGGCCAAGAAATAGAGTCGCTTTTGTGGCGAGGGAGCTTGCTCCCGCTGGAGTGCGAAGCGCTCCCAAGATTTTGGGGCCGCTGCGCAGCCCAGCGGGAGCAAGCTCCCTCGCCACAGTTTTAGCGGCTGGCGAGCAATTCTTTGCCGCGCACGACCGCCGCCTTGACCTGTGCCGGCGCAGTGCCGCCCACATGGTTACGGGCATTCACCGAGCCTTCCAGGGTCAGCACGGCAAACACATCCTGCTCGATCTGGTCGCTGAACTGGCGCAGTTCTTCCAGGCTCATTTCCGCAAGGTCCTTGCCGGTGTCCACACCGTACTTCACGGCGTGGCCAACGATTTCGTGGCAGTCACGGAACGGCAGGCCACGGCGCACCAGGTAATCCGCCAGGTCGGTCGCGGTGGAGAACCCGCGCAGTGCCGCTTCACGCATGATCGCGTGCTTGGGCTTGATCGCCGGGATCATGTCGGCAAAGGCGCGCAGCGAGTCGCGCAGGGTGTCGGCGGCGTCGAAGAGCGGTTCCTTGTCTTCCTGGTTGTCCTTGTTGTAGGCCAGTGGTTGACCTTTCATCAGGGTCAGCAGGCCCATCAGCGCGCCAAACACACGGCCGCTCTTGCCACGCACCAGCTCTGGCACGTCGGGGTTTTTCTTTTGCGGCATGATCGAGCTGCCGGTGCAGAAGCGGTCTGGCAGGTCGATGAACTGGAATTGCGCGCTGGTCCATAGCACCAGCTCTTCGGAGAAACGCGACAGGTGCATCATCGCGATGCTGGCTGTGGCGCAGAATTCAATGGCGAAGTCACGGTCCGACACGCCGTCCAAAGAATTGCCGCCCACGGCGTCAAAGCCCAGCAGTTGTGCGGTGTACTCACGGTCGATCGGGTAGGTGGTGCCGGCCAGTGCAGCGCTGCCCAGCGGCATGCGGTTGGCGCGCTTGCGGCAATCGACCAGGCGTTCGTAGTCGCGGCTGAGCATTTCGAACCAGGCCAGCAGGTGGTGGCCGAAGGTCACGGGTTGTGCGGTCTGCAGGTGGGTGAAGCCGGGCATGATGGTGTCCGATTCACGCTCGGCCTGCTCCAGCAAGCCTTTTTGCAGGCGGGTGATTTCGCCCAGGATCAGGTCGATCTCATCGCGCAGCCATAGGCGGATATCGGTGGCGACCTGGTCGTTACGGCTACGGCCGGTGTGCAGTTTTTTGCCGGTCACGCCGATGCGATCAGTGAGGCGTGCCTCGATGTTCATGTGCACGTCTTCGAGGTCGACGCGCCAGTCGAACGTCCCTGCCTCGATCTCACCGCGGATGGTGGTCAGGCCGTCGATAATGCTGTCACGCTCGGCGTCGGTCAGCACGCCGACCTTGGCCAGCATCGTAGCGTGGGCGATGGAGCCCATGATGTCGTGGCGGTACAGGCGTTGATCGAAGGTGACGGAGGCGGTGAAGCGCGCGACGAAGGCGTCGACGGGTTCACTGAAGCGGCCGCCCCAGGACTGGTTGGTCTTGTCGGTGCTCATGGATTCGCTCGTGATCTGCTTAAAAGAGGCATGAAGGTGTGCAGGCGATCATAACAGGGTTGCCCGTGGAGGCGGTGCTGCGGGTGGTCGGCAATTTTATTTGTGTAAGAGATGGCTAAGTGCCTTGCCGCCGACCGCATCCGGGACGAGACTGGTGACAGGTACTTATTGAAACGATATTTGACGATTGAGCAATGTCGCCTCAGTGAGCGTCTACAGTTGGACTGATAGTGTGTGAATGCACCAAAGTCGGGTGATGCGGTCATAACCAGACTATCCATTAAACAGGGGGGTATTCGGATTGTTTATCAGTGAACCCTACGACGATGCCCGAATGCAGCGGGTCTTGGGCGCTATTGAACAGGTCCGGGTAAATTTGGGTGCCATTCTCAGGGCACTTTTTGCCGCTCGCGCTAGTCTTAGCGTGGATCGCTGTGACGTCAGTCACCGCACCTGTCTACGCTATCCTTGTGCGAGACTCACGCAGGAATCCAGCGCAATATGAATGTCCTGATCGTTGATGACGAACCCCAAGCCCGCGAGCGACTGAGCCGTCTGGTCAGTGAACTTGAGGGTTATTCAGTCCTTGAACCGAGTGCCACCAGTGGCGAGGAGGCGTTGACGCTGATCGACAGCCACAAGCCCGATGTAGTGCTGCTCGATATCCGGATGCCGGGCTTTGATGGCCTGCAGGTCGCCGCCCGCCTGAGCGAACGCGAATCGCCGCCTGCCGTGGTGTTGTGTGCGGCGCAGGATGAGTTTTCTGCACAGGCGCTGGAAGACAGCGGTGTCAGTTTTCTCGTCAAGCCGGCCACTGCTGAAGCCTTGCTCAAAGCTTTGAAAAAAGCCGAGCGTCCCAGCCGCGCCCAACTGGCTGCCTTGACGCAACCGGCTGCGCAAAGTGGTAACGGGCCACGCAGCCATATCAGCGCGCGTACCCGCAAGGGCATCGAACTGATCCCACTCGGCCAGGTGGTCTACTTTATTGCCGATCACAAATACGTGACCTTGCGCCACGAGACCGGTGAAGTGTTGCTCGATGAGCCGCTCAAGGCGCTTGAAGACGAGTTTGGCGAGCGTTTCGTGCGCATTCATCGCAACGCGCTGGTCGCCCGTGAACGTATCGAGCGCCTGCAGCGCACGCCCCTGGGGCACTTTCAGTTATTCCTGAAGGGGCTCAATGGTGATGCGTTGATCGTCAGCCGACGCCATGTCGCTGGCGTGCGCAAAATGATGCAGCAGCTTTAGCCCAAGGGCTGCGGCGCGGTCTGCATTCCTTATCCCGGTGCGACGTGGCCAGGGAGGCCCCGCACTTGCTGATTCAAATCAAAGCGTATTTGCCTGAGCTGTTATTATCCGCCGTATCTATTCAGTACGGATTGATCCATGTCCTCTCGCGAAATCCGCATCGCCACCCGTAAAAGCGCCCTGGCCTTGTGGCAGGCCGAATACGTCAAAGCACGCCTTGAGCAGGCCCATCCCGGCCTCAAGGTCTCCCTGGTGCCCATGGTCAGTCGCGGCGACAAGCTGCTGGACTCGCCACTGTCGAAAATCGGCGGCAAGGGCCTGTTCGTCAAGGAATTGGAAACTGCGCTGCTGGACAACGAAGCCGACATCGCCGTGCATTCGATGAAAGACGTGCCCATGGACTTCCCTGAAGGCCTGGGCCTTTTTTGTATCTGCGAGCGCGAAGACCCGCGCGACGCCTTCGTTTCCAACACCTTCGCGTCTCTGGACGAATTGCCGCCAGGCAGTATCGTCGGCACCTCCAGCCTGCGTCGCCAGGCCCAGTTGCTGACGCGGCGTCCCGACCTGCAGATCCGCTTTTTGCGTGGCAACGTCAACACGCGCCTGGCCAAGCTGGACGCCGGGGAATACGACGCGATCATCCTCGCCGCTGCCGGCCTGATCCGCCTGGGCTTTGAAGACCGCATCACCTCGGCCATCAGCGTCGAAGACAGCCTGCCAGCTGGCGGGCAGGGTGCAGTCGGCATCGAATGTCGCACCGCCGACAGCGAAATTCACGCACTGCTCAAGCCTCTCGATCACGCGGACACCGAAGTGCGTGTTACCGCCGAGCGTGCCTTGAACAAACACCTCAACGGTGGCTGCCAAGTGCCCATCGCCTGCTATGCCGTACTCGAAGGTGAGAACCTGTGGCTGCGTGGCCTGGTCGGTGATCCGGACGGCGGTAACCTGCTGACCGCCGAGGTGCGTGGGCCGCAGCGTGATGCCACGGCACTGGGGATTCAGGTTGCCGAGGAACTGCTGGAAAAAGGCGCGGGTGCCATTTTGCAAAAAGTCTATGGCGAGGCGGGCCCGCAGTGACCAAATGGCGAGTGCTGCTGACGCGGCCTGCCGAGGAGTCGACGGCCGTGGCGGCGTTATTGGCCAAGAGCGGCATTCACAGCAGCTGCCTGCCTTTGCTGGAGACAGAAGCCTTGCCGGTGACTGCTGAGCAACGCGCGGTATTCGGCGCGCTGCCGCGCTATTGCGCCGTCATCGTGGTGAGCAAGCCGGCTGCACGCCTGGCGTTGCAGCGGTTGGGGGACAGTGTCCCGCCAATGCCCTGGTTCAGTGTCGGCGCGGCGACGGCACAGATACTGGCCGATCATGGCCTCAAGGTTCACTATCCCGCCACTGGCGACGATAGCGAGGCCTTGCTTGAACTGCCCGCCTTGCGCGAGGCTATTGCACTGCCGGGCGGCCGGGTGTTGATCCTGCGCGGCGAGGGCGGGCGTGAGTTGCTGGCAGAGCGTTTACGCGAGCAAGGTGCTAGTGTCGATTACCTGGAATTGTATCGGCGTTTTCTTCCGGTGTATGAAAAGGGCGCGTTGATGCAACGCATCCAGTTGGAACGCTTGAACGGCCTGGTGGTCAGCAGTGGGCAGGGTTTTTTACACCTGCACGCGTCAGCCGGCCCCGATTGGCCAGAGGTGGCACAGCTGCCGTTGTTCGTGCCCAGCCCGCGTGTATATGAAATGGCGCGTGCTGCGGGTGCAGAAAAAGTTGTGGATTGTCGCGGCGCGAGTGCCGCGGCTTTGTTAGTGGCGTTAGGGAGCTATCCCGTTCCCACTCTCTGATACGCAAAGGACGGATACGTGAGCGAAACAGCCTTGCCTAAAGATGAAGCTCAGCCCGCGCTTGATGCGCCGGTCGAGACACCGGTCAGCGCGCCACGCCGTGGCAATGGCCTGGCCGTCGTCGCCTTGCTGTTGGGCGCTGCGGGCGTAGCCGCCGGCGGCTGGGGGATCTGGCAGGTCCGTGCCCTGCAAGCCAGCAGCCAGCACCAACTGGGCCAGGTGCAGACCCTGGATGACCAGTCCCAGAGCCTCAAGCAAGGCCAGCAACAGCTGGCCGCCCGCCTGGCGCAGTTGCCGGGTGCGGATGAGCTGGAAGAGCGTCGCCGCCTGGTCACGCAGTTGCAGGGAGATCAGCAGCGCCTCAACCAGCGTCTGGAAACCGTGTTGGGTGCCAGCCGCAAGGACTGGCGCCTGGCCGAGGCCGAGCATCTGATCCGTCTGGCCAGCTTGCGTTTGTCCGCCTTGCAAGACATTAACAGCGCCCAGTCGCTGGTCCAGGGTGCCGACGAGATTCTTCGCGAACAGAGCGACCCAGGGGCTTTCGCTGCACGGGAGCAATTGGCCAAGAGCCTGGCCGCGCTGCGCAGCACCGAGCAACCGGACCGTACCGGCCTGTACCTGCAATTGGCTGCCTTGCGTGACCAGGTGGTGCAACTGGCGGCGATTGCCCCGGAGTATCAGCTCACGGAGCCTGCTTCCCAGGGGCGCCCCACCAGCGATACGCAGAACCAGTTGAGCCAGTGGTGGGAGCAGATCTCCCGTTATTTCCGCATTGACTTCAACCCGGATGACAACATCCGTCCCTTGCTGGCAGGCCAAGGCCTGAACCAAGTGCGCCTGGCCTTGAGCCTGGCACTGGAGCAAGCCCAATGGGCTGCGCTTAACGGCGAGGCGGCCGTCTACAGCCGCTCGTTGGGGGAAGCGCGCAGCGTGTTGCAGGACAACTTCAACCAGGACAACCCGCAGAGCAAGGCGATGCTGGCGCGCATTGCCGAGCTTGAGCCCAAGGCCGTGTCCGTGGTCACGCCTGACCTGGCCGCGAGCCTGGCCGCTGTGCAGGCGTACCTTGAGCGTCGTCATCTGTCGGCCGACGAAGCCAAGGCCGCGGCTGGCAAACCGGCGACCCAGGAGTAGAGCTGATGAAGCGTTTCTATGTGATCCTGGTGCTCGCAATTGCGCTCGCCCTGGCCCTGGGTGTAGGCATTTCGAAGCACACCGGCTACGTGTTGATTACCTATCCTCACCTGCTGCATTACGAATCAAGCCTGTGGGCGACATTGGTGGCGGTGTTTGCCATCGGCCTGGCGATTTATCTGGTCCGCGTGTTGTGGAGCCTGGTCACCACATCCGGTGGCGTAGTCAACCCCTGGTCACGGCGCAATCGCAGCCGCCGTGTTCAGATCGCTATCGAGCAAGGCCAGATGGACCTCGCCGAGGGACGTTGGGCCAGTGCGGAGCGCCACTTGCACCGCGCCGCCGAAGCAGAGCGTCAGCCGCTGCTGTATTACATCGGTGCCGCCCGTGCGGCTAATGAACAGGGCCGTTATGAGGAATCCGACGGCTTGCTGGAGCGCGCTCTGGAGCGCCAGCCCCAGGCCGAACTGGCCATTGCCTTGAGCCACGCGCAATTGCAGATGGATCGAGGTGATACGGAAGGCGCGCTGGTCACTCTTCAGGCGATGCATGAGCGTCACCCGCATAACGCGCAAGTGCTGCGACAACTGCAACGCCTGCATCAACAGCGTGGCGATTGGTCGTCTGTGATTCGCCTGCTGCCTGAGCTGCGCAAGGACAAAGTCTTGCCCGCCAATGAACTGGCCGAGCTGGAGCGTCGCGCCTGGGGCGAGAACCTGAGCCTGGCGGCCCAGCGTGAAGAGCAAGGCGAAGCAGGGTTGCAGTCCTTGGAACGCGCATGGGAGCAACTGACCACTGCCCAGCGCCAACAGCCACAACTGGTGTTGGCGTATGCCGACGAACTGCGTCGATTGGGCGCGGATGCCAAGGCCGAAGAAGTGCTGCGTGGTGCTCTCAAGCGCGGTTATGACAGCCACTTGATCCGGTTGTACGGCCTGTTGCGCGGCAGTGATCCTGCGCGCCAATTGAAGTTTGCCGAAGGCTGGCTCAAGGACCACCCAGGCGATGCCAGCCTGTTGCTGACGCTGGGCCGTCTGTGCCTGCAAAACAGTCTGTGGGGCAAGGCGCGGGATTATCTGGAAAGCAGCCTGCAAGTGCAGCGCAATCCCGAAGCCTGCGCCGAATTGGCTCGCCTGCTGGCCCAATTGGGCGACACCGAGCGCAGCAACCAGCTGTTTCAGGAAGGCTTGGGATTGCTCGACAATCGCCTGCTGTCTTCGCCGCTGCCGGTGCCTGCGCGAGCTTGAAGTAGGAAAGGGTGAGTGGATTGGCTCGGACCGATCCGACACCCGCTCCTTCAAAGCTTGAAAACACTCGGTTTAACTGGCCTTGTTACTAATTCCTACTTGTTGTAACTGAATTTCCTCGGGCCCGTGGCGGGTTGTCCTTATGTTTTCGAGGAAATGTCTGCTCTAGGGCGTATTGAAAGGGGTCGGGCCTTTCCTCTACCGTAGCGACCTATCTCTTGCAGTGCGGATAAACAATGTCTTTGGCCCCTTTACGCTCTTTGTTTTTCCTGGCGTTCATGGCGGGTGCGCTGACGTTGGGCGCGTCTTTCTACCTTCAATACGGCGCGCTGCTACGACCTTGTTTTCTATGTCAGGTACAGCGCCTGTTCCTCGCGTCTTTTGCTTTGATCAACCTGATTGCCGCGCTTCATAGACCTGGGCGTTCCGGCCATTGCCTCTACGGGCTGGCGAGCACGGCCTGTGCGTTGTTGGGCGCCATCACCGCAGGCAGGCAAGTGCTGTTGCAGAACAGGCCGGCCAGTCAGGTCGGGGATTGCTGGCCCAGCGTGCAGCATATGCTTGAAAACCTATCTGTCTGGCAGGCAATGCGCTCGGTGTTCAATGGCACGGTCGATTGTGTCGAAATCAACTGGACGCTGTTTGACCTGAGCCTGCCTGAGTGGAGTCTGTTGTTCTTCGTGGCGATGCTGATCCTGGGGTTCATGCAGGTGTCACGGTTGTTGTTCGACAGGCATTTGCGCCTCGCAACGCCTTGAAAACGAGACTCAGGTTGTAGGAGCGGATTAAACACTTGTATGAACATTCTCTCCTGCGTACCTTGAAGCCATAGTCATGCGGGCATAATCTGGCCCGCACGCGTTATCCAAACCGCTTGTCAGACACGGCCTTGTCCGTCTGCTGCTTCATCCTTGAAGTGTTGCGCAGGTACAGAGCTGCGGCGCCCCAATAGGGAAGAGAGATCATCATGTTGGAAAGTTGTCAGAATGCTCAGGAACGCTGGGGTGGGGTGCACAAGCTGATCGACAGCTGGTTGAAGGCACGTCACGAACTGGTTCGGGCCTTTGATGCTCTCGGCGCCAAGCCCGAAGCGTTGGCTGAGAATCGCAAGCCGTTGCAGGAGTTCTGTGAGGTGTTGGTGGACTACGTGTCTGCCGGCCATTTCGGCGTCTACGAGCAACTGACCAAGGAGGCCGAAGCCTTCGATGATCAGCGTGGCCTGGAGTTGGCTGAGACGCTTTATCCGCGCATTGATGTGATCACTGAAAAGCTGCTGGCGTTCACCGACCTGTGTGATGCCGGGAAATGTGTCGCGGAAAAATTCAAAGAGTTGGGGGCGCTGTTGCATGAGCGTTTCGAGCTGGAAGATTGCTTGATCGAAGTGCTGCACAACGCTCATAAGGAAGAACCCGCCACCCAGGCTTGAAGCTGGTGGCGAGGTAAGAAAACGGTGCGCATGTCGCACCGTTTTTTTATGGGTCAGTGGCGAGTGCCGAGTAGTTCGATCTCGAACACCAGCGGCGTATAGGGGGGGATCAACTCACCTGCGCCGTCTGCGCCATAGGCCTGGGCTGAAGGAATCACCAGACGCCATTTCGCACCCACCGGCATCTGTTGTAATGCACTGCTCCAACCGCTGATCACGCTGTTGAGGCGAAACCATTGCGGTTGCGTACTTTTGTCGAAGACAGTTCCATCAGGCAGTCGGCCCACGTATTTAACCTGCACTTCATCGCTGGCCAACGGCTTGTTGCCAGTGCCGGGTGCCAGCTCGGTGAGCAGGATCCCATCGGCCAACTGACGAACGCCGGCTGCGGCTATTTCCCTTGAGAGAAATTGCTGCTCGGCAGCGAGTGCTTTTTCGCTTTGAGGTCGTTGGGCGTCGGCGGCGCTCTGCGCTTCGTGCTGTGCGAGGATCTGTTCGATGCGCGCGTTATCCAGCGCCAGTGGCTTGCCTTGGTAGGCTTGCTTGAGTCCGTCGAGCAGGGCCTGTATCTGCAGGTCGGGGACTTCCTGGCGCAACCGTTCGCCAAGGCTTGCGCCCAGGCTATAGGCAAGATCGTGCGGGGTTGCGGCGGTGGTGTTTGAAGAGGGTTGCTCGCTTGCATCGGCCACGCAGATCGCCAAGCCGAACACTAGAAAAAGGTAACGCGACATGGGCATTCTCCCGGCGAAAGTGCGACGGATTATGCCAGTGCGGCTGCGTAAAAAGTGACGTGGTTTTCCGTTATATCGATAAGAATTTTCGCACGCTGCAACGCAACGCAAACGATACTGTCAACATGCCCTAGCGGCGGTAAGAGCAGAGGGCTAGTATGAGCCGCACCCACGTCAGCCAGGAGGTAAACCATGTCGGCCAAACAGAAGCCTGTAAATACCCCGTTGCACTTGCTCCAACAACTTTCGGGCAGCCTGCTCGAACATCTGGAAAGCGCGTGCTCCCAAGCCTTGGCTGATGCAGAAAAACTGCTCGCCAAACTGGAAAAGCAACGAGGTAAAGCGCAAGAAAAACTGCACAAGTCCCGCACCAAACTGCAAGACGCCGCCACTGCCGGCAAGTCCAAGGCGCAAGCCAAAGCCAAAGGCGCGGTCAAAGAACTTGAAGAGCTGCTGGATGCTCTCAAGGATCGCCAAGCCGAAACCCGCAGCTACATTTCCCAACTCAAAAAAGACGCTCAAGAAAGCCTGAAATTGGCCCAAGGCGTTGGCCGTGTGAAGGAAGCCGTAGCTAAGGCACTGGGTGCTCGTACGCCTGCAAAAGTAGCCGCGAAGCCAGCCGCTAAAACTGCTGCCAAACCAGCCGCGAAGCCAGCCGCTAAAACCGCTGCTTCCAAACCAGTCGCCAAGCCAGCTGCTAAAACTGCTGCTGCCAAACCAGCCGCTAAGCCAGCTGCTAAAACTGCTGCTGCCAAACCAGCCGCGAAGCCAGCCGCTAAAACTGCTGCTGCCAAACCAGCCGCTAAGCCAGCTGCTAAAACTGCTGCTGCCAAACCAGCCGCCAAGCCAGCTGCTAAAACTGCTGCTGCCAAACCAGCCGCTAAGCCAGCTGCTAAAACTGCTGCTGCCAAACCAGCCGCGAAGCCAGCCGCTAAAACTGCTGCTGCCAAACCAGCTGCTAAGCCAGCTGCTAAGCCAGCTGCTAAGCCAGCTGCTAAAACTGCTGCTGCCAAACCAGCCGCTAAGCCAGCTGCTAAAACTACTGCTGCCAAACCAGCCGCTAAGCCAGCCGCTAAAACTGCTGCTGCCAAGCCAGCCGCGAAGCCAGCTGCTAAACCTGCTGCTGCCAAACCAGCTGCCAAGCCAGTCGCTAAAACGGCAGTTGCCAAACCGGCCGCTAAACCCGCTGCTGCCAAACCAGCCGCTAAGCCAACTGCTAAACCTGCTGCCGCCAAACCGGCCGCGAAGCCCGCTGCCAAGCCCGCGCCCGCAAAGCCAGCTACTCCAGCAGCACCCACTGCTACTCCGGCAGCAGCCACCGCTCCAACTGCATCGGCCAGCAGCACCCCTGCACCGGTAGCGCCAAGCACCACCCCAACCAGCGCTTCCTAAGTGTTGGTGGCCATGGCGCGCAATTGCAGCAGCGCGTCGTGGTCAAGGTTGGCGGCTTCGGTCGCCAGGCCTTCAAGCCATTCTTGCTGACCCGGCACCTCATTGATCGGCCACGCCTGCGCCAGCGCTTCCAAGCGCGCCAGCAGCGTTCTTTCGGCCTCCAGTTCCAGTGTCTTGACCTGCTCTCGTAGCAATGCCAATTGCGCATCCTGCTGGGCCAAGGCTCGCCATTGCCCGCGCATTTGTCGCAAGGGTTCGACAACCTGCACCCGCCACGGCTGGGCAATCTGCTGCAGTGCCTGAACGCGTTCGGGCTTATATGCCACACCTCGCCATTCCAGCCACGCACCACACAACAACAGGCACACGTCTGCCCCTTGCTCCTGCAAGCGCAGGCAAGCGGCCTCCACGCCCGGGCGGGCATAGGTCGAAAGGGCAAAGCTCCACAGGTCAGCGCACATATTCACACCCAAGCCAGCGGCCAACGAAGCTGGTAGACTCCGCCGCCATTATGATCCGACTTCAAAGCCTAACATTACAGCGTGGCCCGCAACGTCTTCTCGAAGACGCCGAGCTGACCCTGCACGCCGGTCACAAAGCCGGCCTGATCGGAGCCAATGGCGCCGGCAAATCCACGTTGTTCGCCTTGTTGCTGGGTGAGCTGACCCCGGATTCGGGGGACTGCCTGCTGCCGGCCGACTGGCGCATTGCCCATATGCGCCAGGAGATCGACACCCTGGACCGTATCGCCATCGACTACGTGCTCGATGGCGACCTGCGCCTGCGCCAGGTGCAGCACGACCTGGCTGAGGCCGAAAAAGCCCAGGACGGTGCCGCACAGGCGCGCCTGCACTCGGAGCTGGACAGCGCCGACGGCTATACCGCCGACGCCCGTGCTCGCAAGATGCTCGCCGGCCTTGGGTTTACCAACGAACAGATGGACCGTCCGGTCGCGGACTTCTCCGGTGGCTGGCGCATGCGCCTGAACCTGGCCCAAGCGCTGATGTGTCCCTCGGACCTGCTACTGCTCGACGAACCGACCAACCACTTGGATCTCGATGCGATCCTGTGGCTGGAAGACTTCCTCAAGAGTTACCAGGGCACCTTGCTGCTGATTTCCCACGACCGGGATTTCCTCGACGCCGTGGTCGATAACATCGCCCATGTCGAACAGAAGAAAATCACCCTTTACCGTGGCGGCTATACCGCGTTCGAACGCGCGCGTGCCGAACGCCTGGCCCAGCAGCAACAGGCCTTTGAAAAGCAACAGGCGCAACGTGCGCACATGGAAAGCTACATCGCAAGGTTCAAGGCCCAGGCTACCAAGGCCCGCCAGGCCCAGAGCCGGATCAAGGCCCTGGAACGCATGGAAGAGCTGTCGGCGGCCCACGTCGATTCGCCGTTCGACTTTGTCTTCCGTGAGTCGGTGAAGATCTCCAGCCCGCTGTTGGACCTCTCGGACGCTCGCCTTGGCTATGGCGACAAAACCATCCTTGAGAAGGTCAAGCTGCAGCTCACGCCGGGCGCACGCATCGGTTTGCTCGGCCCGAACGGTGCAGGCAAGTCGACACTGATCAAGAACCTCTCGGGTGAGCTTGAGCCGCTGGCCGGCCGCCTGACCCGTGGCGAGAACACGGTGGTGGGTTACTTCGCCCAGCACCAACTGGACTCCCTGGATGCCAAGGCCAGCCCGCTGTTGCACCTGCAACGCCTGGCGCCGACCGAGCGCGAGCAGACCCTGCGCGACTTCCTTGGCGGTTTCGACTTCCGTGGCGCGCGCATTGACGAACCTGTGCTGAATTTCTCCGGTGGCGAAAAAGCCCGACTGGCCCTGGCCCTGATCGCGTGGGATCGCCCGAACCTGTTGCTGCTCGACGAACCGACCAACCACCTGGACCTGGAAATGCGCCTGGCGCTGACCATGGCCCTGCAGGAGTTCAGCGGTGCGGTATTGGTGGTGTCTCACGACCGTCACCTGCTCAAGAGCACTACCGACAATTTCCTGCTGGTCGCCGACGGCAAGGTCGAAGAGTTCGACGGCGACCTGGACGACTACGCGCGCTGGCTGACGGAATACCGCCTGCGCAATGCGCCGGCCAGCAACACGCCGGTCAACCCGGACAAGACTGACAAGAAAGCCCAGCGCCAGGCCGCCGCCGCGCTGCGCCAGCAGTTGGCGCCGCACAAACGTGAGGCCGACAAGCTGGAAGCCGAACTGGGCAAGGTGCATGAGCGCCTGGCCAAGATCGAAGCCAGCCTGGGCGACAGCGCCGTGTATGAGGCGGCGCGCAAGGACGAGCTGCGTGACCTGCTGGCCGAACAGGCCAAGCTCAAGGTGCGCGAGGGGCAACTGGAGGAAACCTGGATGGAGGCCCTCGAATTGCTCGAAACCCTGCAAGCGGAGCTGGAGGCGCTGTCCTGATGGAAGCGTTGCAATTGCCAGTCCCGGTGCAATGGATCGAGCCCATCTGGATTGGCGTGCAAATCCTGCTGATCCTGCTGGCCGGCTACCTGGCCCAGCGCTTTGTCGCCAAAGGCCTGACACGCCTGGGTGAGCGCTACCCGTTTCCGCCGCAATTGTTGATGCCCCTGCGCGGTGGCTTGCGCTGGCTGATCATGGGCAGTGCACTGATCTTTGTATTGGGCCGCCTGGGTGTGTCGGCCACGGTGTTGTGGACGGCCTTGTCGGGCTTTGTCGCGGTGGCGGCCGTGGCGTTCTTCGCCATGTGGTCGGTGCTGTCCAACCTGCTGTGCGCGATACTGATCTTTACCGTCGGGCCGTTTCGCCTGGGTGATATCGTCGAGCTGGTGGACACCGTCGACAAGCCGGGCGTGAAGGGCCGGGTCGTGGCGATCAACTTGCTCTACACCACGCTGATCGAAGTCGAGGAAGCCGGGACCAACAGCGCGATGGTGCAGGTGCCCAATAGTCTGTTCTTCCAGCGTTCGGTACGACGTTGGCCCGGGTCTGGCACCAACATCCTGTAGGAGCGAGCTTGCTCGCGAAGACCGTCAACGATAACGCAGCGCTTGCAGTCAGCCCGCATCGCCTGTGCATTTTTCGCGAGCAAGCTCTCTCCTGCAGAAATCTGTAGCCAGCCTTTGGTCGCTGGAGTTAGCTTAAGGCACAACCGCTAACTCCCTTGCGAGGTGTGCAATGGCTCTCGATACATGGCTGGCCTTTTTCCTGGCCAGTTGGATCATCTCCCTTTCTCCTGGCGCCGGTGCCATCGCCTCGATGTCCAGCGGCCTACAGTACGGTTTTGTGCGTGGCTACTGGAACGCCATCGGCCTGCAACTTGGCCTGGCGATGCAGATTGCTGTGGTCGCCGGTGGTTTGGGGGCCATTCTGGCGGCCTCGTCTACTGCGTTCTATGCGATCAAATGGTTCGGCGTGGCCTACCTCGTGTACCTTGCCATCAAGCAATGGCGCGCTTTGCCCATGGACATGACCGATGACGCCGCCGTACGCCCGATCGGCAAACCGATGGCGATGATGTTCCGCGGCTTTCTGGTCAACGCCAGCAACCCCAAGGCGTTGGTGTTCATGCTGGCGGTGCTGCCGCAGTTCGTGAACCCGCAGGCGCCGTTGTTGATCCAGTACCTGATCCTTGGTGCGACCATGATCAGCGTCGATATGATCGTGATGGCGGGCTACACAGGGTTGGCCTCGAAAGTCTTGCGCCTGTTGCGTACGCCTAAACAACAGAAACGTGTGAACCGCACCTTTGCTGGCTTGTTTGTCGGCGCTGCCGGTTTCCTTGCCAGCCTGCATCGCGCCACGGCCTGACCAAGCGACTGGCTCAAAAATGTGGGAGCGGGCTTGCTCGCGAATACGGTATATCAGTCAAAGAAAATAGTGACTGAAGCACCGCATTCGCGAGCAAGCCCGCTCCCACATTGGCTTTAGCGTGATATGAAATAACACCTTGAGTCGAATCCATTAAAGCTCAACAATAGTGTTACTTCGTATTTCCACTTGAGATTCATTCATGACCGCCCCTTTCCGCTTTCTCGCCTGGCTGCTGTTGCCGGCATTGCTGTCGTGCAGCCTCAATCTGTCGGCCGCGACCGCCGAGGGCGCGCCGCAAGCCCTGCATTTGCTTGACTACATTGGCGCCGACTACCCACCGACGGTAGAGGCGGGCAAGGTGGTGGATGACTCTGAATACCGCGAACAAGTCGAGTTTCTCGGGGTATTGCAGGGGCTGGTGGCGGAGTTGCCAGACAAGCCTGAGCGCGCCGAGCTGGTAAAGGGCGTTGATGAGCTGCTGGCCGCGGTCACTGCCCACCAGGACGGCGCGAGCGTTGCCCGCCAGGCTCGTCAATTGGGCGCCAAGCTGGCCGTGGCGTATGAAGTCAGCCAGGCCCCGGCCATCACGCCGGACCCGACGCGCGGCGCGCCGCTCTACGCCCAGCATTGTTCGGTGTGCCACGGCACAACGGGCGCCGGCGATGGCCCGGCAGGCGTGGGCATGACCCCACCGCCGGCTAACCTGCGCGATGCAACGCGCCTGGACCGCCTGAGCCTCTACGCGATCTATAACACCCTCGGCCTGGGCGTCGAAGGCACCGACATGCCGTCGTTCGCTGACCAATTGGACGACCGCCAGCGCTGGGACCTGGCAACCTATATCGCCGGCTTCACGGCCGACCCGGCCGCTGCCAAAGGCGAGCAGACATTCAACCTCGCCGACCTGGCCCGCCAGACCCCCACTGAAGTACTCGCCGCTGACGGCCCTGACGCTGCCACGACATTCCGCGCCCAGCGTGCGCAGCCGCCGCAGGTTCAGCGTGGCCCCGCGCAGTTGCTCGACTACACTGCCGCCACCCTGGACAAGAGCCTCGCGGCTTTCCGCAACGGCGACCATGAGCAGGCTTACGATCTATCCGTCGCAGCCTACCTGGAAGGCTTCGAGCTGGTGGAAAGCTCCCTGGATAACGTCGATGCCAATGTGCGCAAAGACACCGAGAAGGCCCTGATGGCCTATCGGCAATCGTTGCAGGACGGCTTGCCTATCGAGCAGGTGCAGCAGCGCTTGGATGCAGCCAAAGGCAAACTCACTGAATCGGCTGGTTTGCTGGGCGGCGATGGCCTGAGCTGGTCGTTGAGCTATATCTCCGGCTTGCTGATCCTGCTGCGTGAAGGCCTGGAAGCGATTCTGGTGCTGGCCGCGATCCTCGCCTTCCTGCGTAACACCGGCCAGCAATCGGCGGTACGCAGCGTCAACGTCGGCTGGGGCCTGGCGCTGTTGGCAGGTTTGGGTACCTGGGCCTTGGCGGCCTATGTCATTGACGTCAGCGGCGCCCAGCGTGAGTTGCTTGAGGGCTGCACGGCGTTGTTTGCCAGTGTGATGGTGCTATGGCTCGGCGTGTGGATGCACGACCGGCGTCACGCGGCGGCCTGGCAGGACTACATCAAGAGCAGCCTGGTGGGCGGCGGTGGGCGTTTCGGGTTTGCCGTGCTGGCGTTCTTCTCGGTATATCGCGAACTGTTCGAAGTGATCCTGTTCTACGAAACCCTGTGGCTGCAGGCCGGCCCTGCCGGGCACAACGCGGTGCTGGCCGGTGGTGCCACGGCGCTGGTGCTGCTGGTGGGCCTGGCCTGGGTGATCTTGCGCGGTTCGGCGAAGTTGCCCCTGGCGCTGTTCTTTGGCATCAACGCCGCGTTGCTGTGTGCGCTGTCGGTGGTGTTCGCCGGGCACGGTGTGAAAGCCTTGCAGGAAGCGGGCATTTTCGGCACGCGGCCAGTGGCGTTCTTTGACTTCGACTGGCTGGGCATCCACGCCGATGCGTACTCGTTGGGGGCACAGGCCGTGGCGATCCTGGCGATTGTGGTGTTGTATGGCCGTAGCCGCCTGACCGAAAAGCACCGGGCGGCGGCGTAGCATGCGCGTGTGGATCGACGCCGACGCCTGCCCTCGGGCGGCCAAGGACCAAGTGGTGAAGTTTGCCCTCAAGCGCCAGTTTGAGGTGGTGCTGGTCGCAGGGCAAAGCCAGATCAAGCCTAGCTTTGCCTGTGTGAAGCTGATCGTGGTGCCCAGCGGGCCGGATGCCGCCGATGATTACCTGGTGGAGCACGCCGTGCCCGGCGAACTGGTGATTTGCAGCGACGTGCCCTTGGCCGATCGACTGGTGAAGAAGGGCATCACGGCCCTCGACCCGCGTGGCAAGGAGTTCAGCCCTGCGAACATGAGCGAGCGGTTGGCGGTGCGCAACCTGTTCACCGACCTGCGCGAGCAAGGCCAGATGGGCGGCGGCCCGCCGCCCCACAGCGAAAAGGACAAGCAGGCGTTTGCCAATGCGCTGGACCGAATTCTTACCCGCTTGATGAAACCAGCCTGACCTGTGGCGAGGGAGCTTGCTCCCGCTGGGCTGTGCAGCAGCCCCAAAGCCGTCGTCAGTGTTTTATCTGAATCACCGCGTCAGCTTAGATGGGGCGGCTTCGCCACCCAGCGGGAGCAAGCTCCCTCGCCACAGGTGCATCCCCATCAGTCGTTTTCGTGGGTTAATTCCAATACCCGATCCACCAGCTTGTTGATGCCGGACGCCACCTCGCTGATGTTCTTGCCCAGCATATAGGCCGGTGTACTCACCAGCTTGCGCGCCTGGTCCTCGACGATATCCTCCACAGTGCATTCGACGTGGGTGGCGCCCATCTTGTCCAGGGCTGCGGCGGTGCTGGCATCGTTGCCGATGGTGCAGGTCACGCCAGGGCCGTAGATCTTGGCGGCCAGGGCCGGCGAAATGCAGATCAAACCCACCGGCTTGCCCGCTTCGGCAAAGGCTTCAGCCAGTGCCAGCACCTGGGGGTTGATGCTGCAGCCGGCGCCTTCCACGGCAAAGTTCGACAGGTTCTTGGCCGCGCCAAAACCGCCCGGCACGATCAGCGCGTCAAAGTCTGCGGCGTTGGCTTGGCCAATATCCTTCACGGCGCCTCGAGCGATGCGCGCGGATTCCACCAGCACATTGCGAGACTCGGGCATTTCTTCGCCCGTGAGGTGGTTGATCACGTGCAACTGCGCAACGTCGGGTGCAAAGCATTCCACTTGAGCGCCGCGCTGGTCCAGGCGCAGCAGGGTGATCACGCTTTCATGGATCTCTGCGCCGTCGTACACGCCACAGCCGGAAAGGATCACTGCAATCTTTTTGCTCATGGGCATTTCTCCTGATTCATGGCGTTAAATGTCTACTAATTTGTAACCTCTTGCCAATGGGAACTCACGTCGCTGCACCTAATCTTGATGTAACAAAAATAGACCGGACTAGCCCATGGACTTTGTGCCTTACGCAGTACCGTTTTTTATTGCCCTGATCGTGGTCGAGTTGCTGGCCGACCGTTGGCGTGGCGTGCGCAACTACCGAGTGGCGGATGCCATCAACAGCCTCAGCACCGGAGTGCTGTCCACCACCACAGGCTTGCTCACCAAGGGCGTGGGCCTGCTGACCTACGCGTTCGCCATCGAGCACCTGGCGCTGTTCGAATTGCCTGCCCAGAGTGCCTGGACCTGGGTGTTTGCCTTTGTGTTCTATGACTTCTGCTACTACTGGCTGCACCGCATGGGTCATGAGCGCAACATACTGTGGGCCGCGCATTCGGTGCATCACCAGAGCGAGGACTACAACCTCAGCACCGCTCTGCGCCAGACCAGCACCGGTTTCCTGCTGAGCTGGATCTTCTACTTGCCCCTGGCGGTGGTTGGTGTGCCACTGGTGGTGTTTATCAGCGTGGCGTCGCTCAACCTGCTGTATCAATTCTGGGTCCATACACGCCATGTTCCCAAGCTTGGCTGGTTCGAATGGTTTTTCGTCACACCGTCCAATCATCGGGCCCACCATGCGCAGAACGCTCTCTACATGGATCGCAACTACGGCGGGGTGTTCATTATTTGGGACCGACTGTTCGGTACCTTCCAGGAGGAAGACGATAACGAACCGGTGATTTTCGGTGTGACCACACCCTTGGCCAGCTGGAACCCGCTGTGGGCCAACCTGCAGTTTTATGCGCAACTCTGGAGTGACGCCCGGCGTACTGAGCGTTGGTGGGACAAGCTGCGTATCTGGTTCATGCGCACCGGCTGGCGCCCGGCGGACGTCAAGGCCAAGTACCCGATGGCCAAGCCGGACCTGAGTCAGTTCCGCAAATTCGAGGTGCCGCTGGATGTGCGCCAACAGGTCTACATCGCCTTGCAGTTTGCGGCCTATGTAGGGTTTGGCAGTTATCTGATGAATTTCGGTGAGGGCTTGCCCTCCACGGCGCTGGTCCTTGGCTGGGGCACGATGGCGCTGGGGTTGTTTACCCTGGGCGTGGCGCTGGAGAATCGCCCATGGGCGCTGAAGGCCGAGCTGGCGCGCCTGGCGCTGAATGTTCCCTTGGTATGGCTGGCGCCGCTGGTGGGGTTGTGGCCCGCCAGCAACCTGGGCTGGCTGGGCCTGGCGAGCTACAGCCTGCTCAGCATCATCGGCCTCTACTGTTGCAGAAGCCGGCTTACTCGGTTGGTGTCTTAGGCGTTTCGACCGAGGCTGGCTCGTTAGCCAGCCGAGCCTTGGCCTCGGCACAGGCTTGGCGGGCGATGCGGGCATTCTTGAAGCGACGGCGCAGCCACAGGCCAAAGCCCAGCACCAGCAAGGCGGCCAATACCCACAACTCGTATTTCTTGACGCTGCCGAGCATTCCTTCCAGCACTGCGCCGAAGTGATAGGCTGCCGCCCCCAGTGCCGCGGCCCAGATCGCCGCGCCAATACCGTTCAGAACCAGGTAGCGCAACGGTGGGTAGCCGGACAGGCCAATCGCCACGGGCATCACCGTGCGCAACCCGTATACGAAGCGGAAACTCAATACCCAGATATCCGGATGCTTGCGGATATGTTCCAGTGCCTTGTCGCCCATCAGTTGCCAGCGCGGCTTGCGCGCCAGCAACTTGCGGCCGTGCTTGCGCCCCATGTAGTACCAGAGCTGGTCGCCGGCGTAGCTGCCAAAAAAGGCAACGACCACCACCAGGTTGATATCCATGTAGCCACGGAACGCCAGGAAGCCTGCGAGTACAAGGATGGTCTCGCCTTCGAAGAACGTGCCGAGAAAGAGGGCAAAGTAGCCGAAGTCATGCAGAAATTGTTGAAGCATGGTCTAGGGTGCTGGCGAAATGAACGCGCAGCCTACGCCTTCACGAAGATTCATGAAAGTATCGAGATGTGTCACGAAGTGAACAATTCCTACGCAAATGACGAATGGGACTACAGGTCGTGTCGATAAGCACAACTGTCATTCATTCGTCATAATGGCCGCTTATAACTGCAACGCTCGCCCGTAAACACGGGCTCAGGAGTCTGTCGTGAGCTTTACCCCTGCCAATCGCCTGTTCCCCGCCACCCGTCTGCGTCGCAATCGTCGTGATGATTTTTCTCGTCGCCTGGTACGTGAAAATGTACTGACCACGAATGATCTGATCCTGCCGGTTTTCGTGCTCGACGGTGAAAATCGCCGGGAAGCGGTGGCGTCGATGCCGGGTGTGGAGCGTCTGACCATTGACCTGTTGCTTGAAGAGGCGGCGAAGTGGGTCGAATTGGGCATCCCGGCGCTGGCGCTGTTCCCGGTGACCCCGGCCGAACTCAAGACCCTGGACGCCGCCGAAGCCTGGAACCCCCAGGGGATTGCCCAGCGTGCCACCCGTGCCCTGCGCGAGCGTTTCCCGGAGCTGGGCGTGATCACCGACGTGGCCCTGGACCCTTTCACCACCCACGGCCAGGATGGCATTCTTGACGAAGACGGTTATGTTCAGAACGACATCACCGTCGATGCACTGGTCAAGCAGGCGTTGTCCCACGCGGCTGCGGGCGCCCAGGTGGTTGCACCGTCGGACATGATGGACGGACGCATCCAGGCGATTCGCGAAGCCCTTGAGCTGGCCGGTCACGTCAATGTGCGGATCATGGCCTACTCGGCCAAATACGCCAGCGCCTACTACGGCCCATTCCGCGATGCGGTAGGCTCGGCGCTGAACCTGGGCAAGGCCAACAAGGCCTCGTACCAGATGGACCCGGCCAACAGCCAGGAAGCCCTGCACGAAGTGGCCGCCGACCTGGCCGAAGGCGCCGATATGGTGATGGTCAAGCCGGGGATGCCTTACCTGGACATTCTTTACCGGGTCAAAGAGGAATTCAAAGTGCCGACCTTTGTCTATCAGGTCAGCGGTGAATACGCCATGCACATGGCGGCGATCCAGAATGGTTGGTTGAGTGAAGGGGTGATCCTCGAATCCCTGACTGCCTTTAAACGTGCCGGCGCTGATGGCATTCTGACCTACTTCGCCGCCCGCGCCGCCCAATTGCTTAGAGAGCAACAATAGCCCTCACAGGAACACTCGATGAATACCGAAGGACTCTCAGAAGTTGCCGTAAAAGACGCTCACCCGGTGGTTGAACAAGTCGCCCAGACCCCGCCGGAGCTGGAGCCTGCACCGCCTGCGGTGGTGGCCGAAGCGCCTGCGCCGGCGCCAGTGCCAGTGGTCACCAACCTGGATGACAGCAGCCTGTACATCCACCGCGAGTTGTCACAACTGCAATTCAACATCCGCGTGCTCGAGCAGGCGCTGGATGAGTCCTACCCCTTGCTGGAACGGCTGAAATTCCTGCTGATTTTCTCCAGCAACCTGGACGAGTTCTTCGAGATCCGTGTTGCCGGCCTCAAGAAGCAGATCACCTTCGCCCGTGAGCAAGCCGGTGCCGACGGCCTGCAACCGCACCAGGCCCTGGCGCGTATCAGTGAGCTGGTGCACGGCCATGTGGACCGCCAGTACGCGATCCTCAACGACATCCTGCTGCCGGAGCTGGAAAAGCATCAGGTCCGCTTCATTCGTCGTCGTCACTGGACCGCCAAGATCAAGACCTGGGTGCGCCGTTACTTCCGGGACGAAATTTCGCCGATCATCACGCCTATCGGCCTCGACCCGACGCACCCGTTCCCCTTGCTGGTGAACAAGAGCCTCAACTTCATCGTCGAACTCGAAGGTATCGACGCTTTCGGCCGCGATTCGGGCCTGGCGATCATTCCAGCGCCGCGTCTGTTGCCTCGGATCATCAAGGTACCGGAAGAGGTAGGGGGCGCTGGCGACAACTATGTATTCCTGTCGTCGATGATCCACGCGCACGCCGATGACCTGTTCCAGGGCATGAAGGTCAAGGGCTGCTACCAGTTCCGCCTGACTCGTAACGCCGACCTGGCGTTGGACTCCGAAGACGTTGAAGACTTGGCCCGTGCCCTGCGCGGCGAACTGTTCTCGCGGCGCTATGGCGATGCGGTGCGCCTGGAAGTGGCGGACACCTGCCCGAAACATTTGTCGGACTACCTGCTCAAGCAGTTCAACCTGGCCGAGTCGGAGCTGTACCAGGTCAACGGCCCTGTAAACCTGACGCGCCTGTTCAGCATCACCGGCTTGGACAGTCACCCGGAGCTGCAATACAAGCCGTTCACTCCGCAGATCCCGAAACTTTTGCAAAACAGCGAGAACATCTTCAGCGTGGTGAGCAAGCAGGACATCCTGCTGCTGCACCCCTTCGAGTCGTTCACCCCGGTGGTCGACCTGCTGCGCCAGGCTGCCAAGGACCCGCACGTCCTGGCCGTGCGCCAGACCCTGTACCGCAGCGGTGCCAACTCGGAAATCGTCGATGCGTTGGTGGATGCTGCGCGTAACGGCAAGGAAGTCACCGCGGTGATCGAGTTGCGGGCGCGCTTTGACGAGGAGTCCAACCTGCAACTGGCCAGCCGCCTGCAAGCGGCCGGTGCGGTGGTGATCTACGGCGTGGTCGGCTTCAAGACCCACGCCAAGATGATGTTGATTCTGCGCCGTGAGGCCGGTGAAATTGTGCGTTACGCCCACTTGGGTACCGGCAACTACCACGCCGGCAACGCGAAGCTCTACACCGACTACAGCCTGCTGACATCCGATGACGCGCTGTGTGAAGACGTCGGCAAGTTGTTCAGCCAGTTGATCGGCATGGGCAAGACCTTGCGCATGAAGAAGCTGCTGCACGCGCCGTTCACCCTCAAGAAGGGCATGCTCGACATGATTGCCCGCGAGACCCAGTTCGCTCTCGACGGTAAACCGGCGCACATCATCGCCAAGTTCAACTCGCTGACCGATCCTAAGATCATCCGCGCGCTGTACAAGGCCAGCCAGTCCGGTGTGCGCATCGACCTGGTGGTGCGTGGCATGTGCTGCCTGCGCCCCGGCATTGTGGGCGTGTCGCATAACATCCACGTGCGCTCGATCATCGGCCGCTTCCTGGAGCACACACGCGTGTTCTACTTCCTCAACGGCGGCGAAGAGCAGATGTTCCTCTCCAGCGCCGACTGGATGGAACGCAACCTCGACAAGCGTGTGGAGACCTGCTTCCCGGTAGAAGGCAAGAAGCTGATCATGCGGGTCAAGAAGGAGCTGGAAAGCTACCTGACCGACAACACCCATAGCTGGAGCCTGCAGTCGGATGGGCGCTACGTGCGTAACACGCCGACCGGCAACCAGAACCCGCGCAGCGCGCAGGCGACGTTGCTGGAGAAGTTGGGTAGCCCGATTCTGACGGTGAACTAGCCCAGGCATACGCAATTCCATGTGGGAGTGGGCTTGCTCGCGAATGCGGTGTGTCAGTCAATGCATCTGGTGACTGATCCACTGCATTCGCGAGCAAGCCCGCTCCCACATTTGTTCTGCAGAATGCTTTTAGATTTGCTTAGCGCAGGTTCAGGCTGAACCCTACCCGCGTCAGCCATTCCGCTTCCTGGGCGAAGTCCGCCTGGGTCAGCTGGTTTTCATCCAGCCAGCCTTTGGGGAACATCACTTCCAGGCTATCGCCATCGGCGTGCAGTTTGACCTGGGGCATTTCCTGGGTGCCGCGGATGTGGTGGAACAGGATTGCAAAGCGCAGCAGCGCACACAGGCGGATCAGCTTGATGCCGTCTTTACCGAACTCGGCAAACTTGTCCTTGGGAATATTGCGACGATGGCCGCGTACCAGCAGCGCGAGCATCTGTTGGTCTTCCCGCGAGAAACCGGCCAGGTCCGAGTGTTCGATCAGGTACGCGCCGTGCTTGTGATAATGGTAGTGGGCGATGTCCAGGCCGACCTCATGCACCTTGGCTGCCCAGCCGAGTAACTCGCGCCAGACGCCGTCTTCCAGGTCCCAGTCCTCGGCCACCTGGTCGAAGGCGTGCAAGGCTTTGCGCTCGACGCGGGCGGCTTGCTCCAGGTCGACGTGGTAACGCTCCATCAGCGAGCTGAGGGTGCGCTCTCGCACGTCTTCATGATGGTGCCGGCCCAGCAGGTCGTAGAGCACACCTTCGCGCAGGGCGCCGTCACAGTGGTCCATGCGTTGCAGTTCGAGGGCGTCAAAGATGGCTTCGAGAATCGCCAGGCCCGCAGGGAAAATGGCGCGACGGTCGGGCTTGATGCCGTCGAAGTCGATTTTCTCTGCATCCCCCAGCTTGAACAGCTTGCGCTTGAGCCACGCCAGGCCTTCGGCGTTCACCTCACCGGTGCCATGGCCACCGGCCTTCAAGGCCAGGCCAATGGCACGGATGGTGCCGGACGAGCCGATGGCTTCATCCCAGGTCAGACGATGCAAGGCATGTTCGATGCTCATGATTTCCAGGCGTGCTGCGGTGTAGGCCTGGGCATAACGCGCCGGGGTGATCTTGCCATCCTTGAAATAACGCTGGGTGAAACTCACACACCCCATCTGCAGGCTTTCACGCAGTAGGGGTTCGAAACGCTGGCCGATAATGAACTCGGTGCTGCCACCGCCAATGTCTGCCACCAGGCGTTTGCCGGGCGTGTCGGCCAGGGTGTGGGACACGCCGAGGTAGATCAGGCGTGCCTCTTCACGGCCCGAGATGACTTCCACCGGATGCCCGAGGATTTCCTCGGCGCGATGGATGAATTCGTTGCGGTTGCGCGCTTCGCGCAAGGCGTTGGTGCCAACGATACGCACCGCGCCAGGGGGCATGCCGTTGATCAGTTGCGCGAAACGCTTGAGGCAATCGAGCCCGCGCTGCATGGATTCTTCATTGAGCTTGCGCTCGTCGTCGATCCCGGCGGCCAGTTGCACCTTCTCGCCGAGCCGCTCAAGGATGCGGATCTCGCCGTTCTGGGCCTTGGCCACGACCATATGAAAGCTGTTGGAGCCCAGGTCGATGGCGGCGATCAAGGACAGATTCTTGGCTTGGGATTGCGGCATGGTTTGGGGGTCTCGGTCGATAACCTTGCCATCGTGCCACGATCGACGGCTGGCGCCAACGCGTAGTGCCAGAGGAATTTTCCCCAATCACTCATCAGAAATTGTGAATGCCGCTTGTAGGAGGTGGTTGCGATAGCTGTGTTATTGGGTCAGGAGTCGCTGTAGTTAATAACTTGCAGTGTGCGTAATTTCTGGATGGTCAACTTAGTCCTACATGTGTATGCATATTTGTCTTGGTTTTTTGTGTTTGCTCCTACAGTAAACAATCTAAATGTGAGCCGTTTTCGCAGAGCTGTCTTACGTTGATTGAGGTATTTTTCCGGCTTAATTATTTATGTGTGGCGCCGATACTGCCGGTCGGCAATTAAGCCGTGGCGGTAATTATTTGTCGCTCAGGGCTTGTACAAGGGGGTAGTTATGCGTGTGGGGTTAAACAAGTGAACACCTCACATCGCTGACTATAGGTGCTGTTTTTACATATTCAGGAAATTAAGGTGCTCAGATGAAGAGCAAAGTGTCAGTGCCGGCGGGACTGCTTCTGGCTGCTGTAGATTTAAGCGTCGAAGCAGCCAATCTACGAGTGAAGGGTATTAATGGCCCCGCCCGTTGCAGTTTAACACTATGAGTTCGATGGCAAGCAGCCTGCGCTAGAGCTGTGTTATTTCCGATAGTTGTTGTGTCGGCAGTTTTAGTGATGAGCGATATCGGTTTTTTGCTAGCGAATCCATTTCTATGTCTATGCAGGATGTAAGATCATGAAAGTAAAGTTTGTTTTGGTGGCAGGTATGGTGCTTTCGGTGGCTAGTCTGAGTGCTCAGGCCTCAGAGTTGCGCGTAAAGGGGGCCATTGTTCCTGCCAGTTGCAGTTTTACAATGACTAATGCCGTTTTCGATTATGGTGATATCCGGCCGTCGAGCCTAAGCGAAACTCAGTATACGCGTTTGACGGCGAAGTCTACGCCGTTCGCTGTTAAATGCGAGGGAAGTGCACTTACTGCGGTTGGGCTCAAGGCAGTGGATAATCGTTCATCCAGCAAAGTGCCAGGTATCGTTAGCTCAATAGACCAGGGCTACACTGATAACTACAACTATGGATTGGGTTTGTCGTCCAAAGGACAAAAAATAGGGGGTTATGCCGTACATGTTCAAAACTCTATTGCTGATGGGCGAACCGTCCGTACAGTGACTTCCGCAGACAATGGCAATACATGGACGAACTATCGAAGTAACGCGTTGGGTCAAGGCGGCGATGTCATTGCCTGGTGGGGTGGTTCAGGAGCGCAAACACCACTTAAGGTTAATTCGGTATCGGGGAATATTCAGATTATCACCTTTATTAATAAAAAGTCCGCGCTCGATGTGGGCAGTAAAATTGAGTTGGACGGTCACGCAACCTTGGAGCTTCGTTACCTCTAGGCTCCTATTCGTACTTCCTTGATCAGATAATTCGCATCGGTGTGTGGGTGATAGCGCAGGCCTAATTGTCATCGGGTTTGATCTGATATTTATCGTTATGTTGAGAGTGCTAAAAATGAATAAGACGATGTTTGTAATGAGTGTCGCGTGCTTGGCGTCCCTTGGTTTTCATGCTCAAGCTGCTGACCTGAGTGTGAAAGGAACGATTGCCCCCGTCAGCTGCAGTTTCACGATAACCAATTCGGTTTTTGACTACGGAAGGATTGACCCGAATTCCCTGAGCCCGACGCGTTATACACAGTTGGCTAAAAAGACAACGCCTTATTCGATCAAGTGTGCCAGCAATGTCAAGACAACGGTGGCGATCAGGGCGTCGGACAATCGTGCAAGCTCTCGAATTCCCGGCATGATGCTCAGTCTTTTTGGCAGTAATTATAAAGATATTTATAACTTCGGATTGGGTGCTACGTCCCAAGGGCAAAAGATTGGTGGGTATCTGATCCACTTACGTAATTCTGTGGCGGACGGTGTAGCGGTGGGGATTGTTGGTTCCGAGAATAATGGCGGATATTGGCATACGAATAGCACCCAAGCCGTCGGCCATACCTCCAACCTTACGGCTTGGCGGGCAGGAAATGTCTACGCACCTATCAAGCTTAATACGGTGGCAGGCCAAATTGAAGTGTTGCCTGTTATCAATAAAACATCAGAGTTAAATATGAGTAATCAGATTAATCTGGACGGTCAGGCTACTTTAGAGCTGCGCTATCTATAACTAGGTTCGGAAAGGGGCCGAGCAGAGCCACGCTTTATTAAGCGGGCTTTGTGTCGGCCAATATTTCTTTCGCAAAGCCTGTGCGCACAAGTGGGTAGTGAAGTGATGGTTAAAAGATTTCTTAAATCATGCTTGTTAATAGGTTTTTTCTTGCCGGCGGTGCTGTTCGCCGACGGTATGCGTCCTGATACCACCGTCATTGTGCTACATGAGGCAGAAGGTGAAGTCAGCATTAACGTCACCAACACGGATAGCAGTCCGGCACTGCTGCACTCGGTTATTGAGGATGTCCCGGAAGATACCGAGCAACTGATTGTTGTCACCCCACCGGTCACACGTGTGGATGCAGGAGAGCGTCAGATGGTGCGGTTTCTTTCAATAGGCACCGAACCACTCAAGACCCAGCGCCTGAAGCGTGTGTCCTTCGAAGGAATTCCTCAGGCACAACCTGGTTCTGGTGCGACCATTGGTATCAGCCTTCGGCAGAACCTTCCGCTGATCCTGCATCCCAAAGGCTTGCCAAAGAACGATGCGCCTTGGGAGCTACTGACCTGGCATCTTCAGGCCAACGTCTTGAGTGTGCGCAACGACAGCCCCTACGTAGTTCGCTTGGCGGCAGACGTCCGTCTTAATCCGCAACGAGTGACGGCCAGCCTTGCTCGTACCTACGTGCTGCCTGGCGAAGTATTGCAGGTGGCCTTGGACAAGCCTGTACCCGGTGCGACCTCGGTCACCCTTGAACCCGCGACCGTCTACGGCTTCGCTGTCGATAGCTACGATGCGCTGCTCATCACGAATGCGCCGTGACCGTTCATGAACACAACCAATGGCAGTTTCGGTGCAGTTCCCGACGACTTGAATCATGTACAAAAGCGTGAGGCGCTTTTCAGGCGAAGCGGGCTGAGCCTGTCGGTGTGCATGGCAATGATGGCGGTGGTGGTCACGGATGCTTCTGCCGCCCGTGTATCGAGCATTTCCGGGTTCGACTTGGAAACGCTGCAGGCGCGGGGTATCAGCCCTTCGGTTGCCCACTATTTTCGTCATGCGCCACGTTTCAGTGAGGGTGTGAGGGTCGTGGACCTGCACGTCAACGGTGAGCGGATAGGCTTGACGGATGCTCGGTTCGATAAAGAAGGTGAGCTATGCTTTACCCGTAGTTTGCTTGATCGTGGCAGCTTGCGGGTACCTTCTTCGGTGATCGACAAAAGTGTCCCCCCCGAGCAAGCCTGTCATGACTTCAAAGCCGAATACCCTGAGACAGTAACGACATTGCGTCCTGGCAACGAAGAGGTGTCGTTGGTGGTGCCTACGCAAGCGCTGCGAGACGTTCAGCGAGACTCCGGCAGCTATGCGCGCGGAGGCACGGCAGCGCTACTCAATTACGACGTCCAGGCAATCAACAGTCATTCCAGGGCGGATACCTATCGGTATCTTTCAGCCTCCACAGAGGTGGGCTTCAATTTTGGCGATTGGATTGCCCGCAGCCGCCAGCTTTATATTTCCAACGATCGCCGCACAACGGCCGAACACCTTTTCGCCTATGCACAACGGGATTTCTTGCCTTTGGCTTCGACCTTCCAGGTCGGTCAGATATCGAGCAATAACCCGGTGTTTGGGGGAGTACAACTGACGGGCGCGCAGATTTTTCCCGATGGTATTGAAAGTGGTGGCAGTCACAATGGCGTGGTAGTCGAGGGGCGAGCCCTGAGCCAGTCAAGGGTGGAAGTACGGCAATCCGGCGCGTTGATCTATACCACGGTCGTTCCTGAGGGGCCTTTTACGCTGACCAATCTGCCCTTGCTCAACGGCACCAGCGACCTTCAGGTCACGGTGATAGAGACCCAGGGCGGGCAGCGCAGTTTTATCGTGCCGGCTGCTACGTTCCGCGCAGTGGTCCCCGTGAAGTCTGGATATACAGCTTCTTTGGGCAAGATCCGCGAGGTGGAGGGGAGAGGGGCCAAAGAGCCCCTGCTGGCCATGGCCAGTGGTACGTGGGCTGTGGGCAAGGACAGCGCGGTCAGCGCAGGGGTACAAGGTACCGATAGCTACAATGCGGTGGGGCTTGCCCTGGACAGCAGCTTTTCCCAGCGCTTTTCCCTGGGGGTGCGTAACAACTTGTCCCGGGATCATTCAACAAACGTACAAGGCGCGCGCAACAGTGTGTCTGTGAGCGTGGGCCTGCCTGCGAATGTACAGATGTCCTTGAGTGCCACTGCGCAGACACCGGGCTATCGTGACGTCATCGATACAGTGACGCCTCATGTAAACGATGTGGATGGCTCGCGATTCAAGAACCAGTACACCGTAGGATTCAGTTGGGCGGACCCTCAGTTGGGTGGCTTCTCAATCGGTTATAACCGGGGGGCCGATTTCAAGAGCCGGATTACCCAGAATATCTACGGCACGTGGAACAAGAGTTTCAGATATGCCAGTGTCGGTGTAACCGTGGACTCTCAGATTGGCCAGTCCAACAGTGCCGATGACCGGAACGATGACGGACTGGGTATTCGACTGCAGGTCAGTGTTCCCCTGGGCCGTGATCGGAGCCTCAGCGCATTCGCTCGACGTCAGGGAGAGCGCTCCAGTATCGGCACTGCCTATGATGAGCGTGTCGACGAGACGCTGAACTACCAGATACGCAGCGACAGAGACTTCGCAGGGCATCGTGAGCACACCCTGGGCGGCACGCTCAACGCGTCTTCTCGTTACGCGCAAGTGGGGCTGGGGCTGAATCGTGACTCGTCCAGCACCAGTTACTCCGGGCAATTGCAAGGGGCGGTGGTCGCCCATTCTGAAGGTTTCACATTGTCGCCGTATCGGGTTGAGGACACGTTTGGCGTGGTCTCGGTGGGCGAGGTTGCCGGTGCTCGTCTTACCACACCTCAAGGGCCGGTTTGGACCGACCCGTGGGGCAAGGCTGTGATCGCCAGTTTGCCGGCTTATCAGTCGAGCGTGTTGGAGCTGGAAGGCAAAAGCCTACCTCGCCAGATGGATATCAAGAACGGTACCAAGGTCCTGGAAGCGGGCCGTGGGTCCTTCAACAGGGTCGATTTCGAAGTAATCGACGTACGCCGGGTACTGCTGCGCGCTACGGATATGCACGGCAAACCATTGCCTCAGGGCGCTGCCGTGCTGGGGCCAGAAAATGCATTGCTGACCACGGTGGTTGGGGATGGGATGATTTTTCTCAGCAACGTCGACGCCCCCCAGTCCCTTAAAGTCTCTTCCAGCACAGTGTCCTGCGCGCTGCAACTCGACCTTCCGGAGCAAACCTATAATGGCAAATTCTACGAAACCGCTTCGGCGGTCTGTCGGTGAGATGGCCCGCATGAACGAGTGGCGTATCGGGTGCCTCAAAAGCTTGGGGCTGTTGTTGAGCGGCCTTTTACTGGCAGCGCCGGCAAGCGCTGCGAACTGCCGCCTGTCCCTGAGCCAGCCCATCATCGATTACGGCCTGCTTCGCCCAGGCGAACAGCTCGAAAACCGGGGTGCTTCGCTGGGAAAGCGTATGGTACGTCTGAACGTGATCTGCGTGGAGGCTGCGGTGATTGCGCTACGTTTTCAAGGCGTGCCGGCCAATGAGACTGGCTACAGGTTTGGACGCCAGGGTTTTTTCAACCTGACGCTTCAGCATCCTCAACTCGACGGTAAACCCATCGAGTTAGCGCAATGGCACAACCCTACCGAACGGGACGCCCAGCTACGCCCAGGCCAATCTCTGGTAGTGCTGGTCGGCGGAGTCCCTGCCAGAGGCCACGCTTTTTCGGCGCAGGTGCAAGTAGACACCTGGCTATCGAGCACAGCCACTGCTGTTGGCAATAAAACCACATACGAGGGCAATGGGCGTTTCGAGCTGGTGTCCGGTGGCTGAGTCCTCAGGCAGGTGATCCATGGCTGCCGATGAAGTTTGCCAGCTCGGCAGATTGCGGATGTGCAAACAGCACTTTCGGATCGCCCACTTCATGCACCTTTCCCTGGTGCATGAACACCAACTTATCCCCAACCTCCCGGGCAAAACGCATTTCGTGGGTCACCATGATCAGGGTCATGCCGTCTTTAGCCAGTTGGCGCACCACGCTGAGCACTTCATTGACCAGCTCAGGGTCCAGGGCCGATGTGATTTCATCGCACAGCAGCACTTTGGGTGACATGGCCAGTGCGCGGGCAATGGCGACTCGCTGTTGCTGGCCACCGGACAGTCGATCAGGGAAAGCGTCGAACTTCTCGCCCAGGCCTACCCGTTCCAGCATCTGCTTTGCCAACTGCACCGCTTTGGCCTTTGGCACTTTCTGCACCACTTGCGGCGCCAGCATCACGTTCTCGCCCACGGTCAGGTGCGGGAACAGATTGAATTGCTGGAACACCATGCCGACCTTCTGCCGCAGGCTGCGCAGGTCGGCGCGGGCCGCGTCGAGGTATTCACCATCGACTTCGATGACGCCGTCGTTGATCGACTCCAGACCATTGAGGGTGCGCAGCAAGGTGGACTTGCCCGAGCCGCTGCGGCCGATGATTGCCACCACCTGGCCTTCGTCCACCGTCAGGTCGATGCCCTTGAGCACGTGGTGATCGCCGTAATACTTATGCAGGGCAGAAATTCTAAGCAGAGGCATGCAGTCTCCTTTCCAGGTAGCGCGCACTGAGGGACAAGGGGTAGCAAAGCAGGAAGTAACCGAGGGCCACCAGGCCATAGACCATGAAGGGTTCGAAGGTGGCGTTGGCGAGCATGCCGCCCGTCTTGGTCAGTTCGGTGAAGCCGATGATCGAGGTCACGGCGGTGCCTTTGACCACCTGCACCGAGAAGCCCACTGTCGGCGCGACAGCAATACGTAGCGCCTGGGGCAAGATCACGTAGCGCAGTTGTTCAAGCGGGTTGAGGGCCAGGCTGGCCGAGGCTTCCCATTGGCCGTGGGCAATTGAGTCGACGCAGCCGCGCCATATTTCAGCCAGGTAAGCGCTGGTAAACAGGGTCAACGCAATCGCCGCTGCCAGCCAGGGCGATATGTCCACGCCGAGCAGGGCAACGCCGAAAAACACCAGGAACAGCTGCATCAGCAGTGGCGTGCCCTGGAACAGTTCGATATAGGCGCGGGCAATGTTGCGTGGGAACGCTTTGCGGCTGATGCGCAGGGTCATCACCAGTAAGCCGATCAGGCCGCCGCCCACAAACGCCACTAGTGATAGCAGCAGCGTCCATTGCAGGCCGGTAAGCAGGTTGCGCACGATGTCCCAGAACGAAAAATCACTCATCGGCTGTTCCTCATGACAAACCGTCGGCCGATCCAGTTGAGCAACTGGCGAATCATCAGCGCCATGCACAGGTACACCAGGGTGGTCAGGGCATAGGTTTCAAAGGCCCGGAAATTACGCGACTGGATAAAGTTGGCGGCAAAGCTCAGCTCTTCAGTCGCGATCTGCGAACACACCGCCGAGCCGAGCATCACGATGATGATCTGGCTGCTCAGGGCTGGCCACACCTTGCCCAGGGCTGGTAGCAACACCACATGGCGGAACGCCTCGAAGCGCGTCATTGCCAGCGCCGCGGCCGCTTCCAGTTGCCCCCGTGGGATGGCCTGGATACCCGCACGTATGATCTCGGTGGAGTACGCCCCCAGGTTGATTACCATCGCCAGCACAGCGGCTTGCCATTCGGTGATTTTCAACCCCAGGGACGGCAGTCCGAAGAAAATGAAGAACAGTTGCACCAGGAACGGCGTGTTGCGGATCAACTCGACATACACACCAAAGAGCCATGCAAACGGCTGGATCTTCCACGCCCGTACCACGGCGCCGACAGTGCCCAGTGCCACGCCGAGGATGGCGCCAATGGCCGTCAGCTCAAGGGTGAACAGCGCGCCACGCAGGAGCAGGTCGGTATTGGCCAGCACCGGCACAAAGTCGAATTGATAGGCCATCGTTGAGCTCCGCGTCAGAGGTCGGCAGGCAGCGGTTCTTTGAGCCACTGCATGGCGTTTTTCTCCAGGCTACCGTCAGCCTTGGCTGCGACCAGGATCTGGTTGACCTTTTCCAACAGCGCCGGCTCGTTCTTGTTCACGCCCACGTATACCGGCGAGTCCTTGAGCTTCACCTTCAGCGCGGGTACGCGTTTGGGGTTGCGTTCGCTGATGGCCACCATGACCACGTTGCCGCTGGCGATCAGGTCGACCTGGCCGGCCAGGTAGGCGGCGATAGTGGAATTGTTGTCTTCAAAGCGCTTGATCGTGGCTTCCTTGGGCGCTACCGCTGTCAGCTCGATGTCCTCGATGGCGCCACGGGTCACGCTAATGGTCTTGCCCTTGAGGTCTTCGAGGCTGGCGATGGCGGCGTCAGGCGGCCCAAACACGGCGAGGTAGAACGGCGCGTAGGCGCTGGAGAAGTCGATGACCTTTGCGCGCTCGGGGTTCTTGCCCAGGCTGGAAATCACCAGATCGACCTTGCCGGTGGTGAGAAACGGGATGCGGTTGGTGCTGTTCACCGGGGTCAGTTCCAGCTTGACCTTGAGTTGGTCGGCCAGCAGTTTGGCGGTGTCGATGTCCAGGCCACGGGGTTGCATGTCAGGGCCGACCGAGCCAAACGGCGGAAAGTCCTGGGGGACGGCAACCTTCAGCGTGCCACGAGCGACGATGTCATCCAGACCATTCGCCTGGGCGGGTGCCTGGCTCAGCATCAGGCTGGCAAACAGGGCAGTGAGCAGGGCGCTGTAGCGCTTGGTCATGGCAACTCTCCGAAAAAGGCGAAGGAATTTTCTGAGTTTGCCCAGTGCACAGCCCATGCCAGCACCGTTCGGATCGTCTGCAAGGCTGATGTTTATTGAGATGCACAGGTCTTACTGGTCTGAACAGTTGCCAGGGTTTTCGCACCCTTTTCGAGCGCTCACAAAAAGCTGCGAGCCCCTTTGGGGCGTGGCTTGCAGCCGGCCATAAATAGTTTTACAACGGGTCACGCAGCTATCGGGAACCTGTGCTTTTTATGAATTCCATTGCCCAAGCCGTACCGGAAGCGGCCTTGCAGGCCATCCGCAAACTCATCAAGGAGCAAGGCTTCGGGCCGGGCGATGCGTTACCGTCCCAGCGCGACCTGGCCCTGCAATTGGGGGTGAGCCGGGCTTCGTTGCGTGAGGCGCTGTCATCGCTTAGCGCCTTGGGCGTGGTCAGTGTGCAGCCGGGCAAGGGCGTGTTCGTGCAGGATGTGCAAGAAGCGCCCGGGTTTGCCTGGCCCTTCGCGGCGCAGGCTACGCCGCCGGATATCTTCCAGCTGCGCTACGCATTGGAGGGGTTTGCGGCGGGGTTGGCAGCAATGGCACTGACCATCGAGGCGCTGGACAGCCTGGAGGATAATGTCGAAGCCATGCACAGAGTGCTCAAGGCGCGTGACTTCGAAGCGGCCGCTCGCCTGGACTTCGAATTTCACCAGTGCATTCTGCTGGCCAGCGGTAACCAGGCAATGGTGAGTATCCTCAGTGCCAGTGCCGAGGTGTTTTTGGAGAGTCAGAAACTACCGTTCATCCGGCCGGAGCGGGCCATGGAAACCTGGCAGGAACATCGCAGGATCCTGCGCGCCCTGGCCCGCCGCAACAGTACGACGGCGCAGAAAACCATGCAGGAACATATACGTAATGCTGCGTTGCGCACGGGCATTGCGTTCGTGACGCCCGTTACGTCGTGAGTGGGGTCATACCCACACTCATTCAACTTCATAGCAAGACTCAATCAGACGCGGCTTCCTGAACAGGGGAAGGGCGGCTATGATGGGCAACGTTTTTTTTGCTTACAATCCGGAGACATCCATGAGCAACGATCTTATCAAGCACGTCACCGACGCGACCTTTGAGGCCGAAGTACTCAAGGCTGCCGGCCCGGTGCTGGTTGACTACTGGGCTGAATGGTGCGGCCCTTGCAAAATGATCGCTCCGGTCCTGGACGACATTGCAACCACCTACGAAGGCAAGCTGACCGTTGCCAAGCTGAACATCGACGACAACCAGGAAACTCCGGCCAAGCATGGCGTACGTGGTATTCCTACGCTGATGCTGTTCAAGAACGGCAATGTTGAAGCGACTAAAGTGGGCGCGCTGTCGAAGTCCCAGCTGCAAGCTTTCCTCGACGCGAACATCTAAGCGTCGTCAAAAAAGCCCCGCAAATAGCGGGGCTTTTTCGTAAAGCAGGGCTAGACGCTCCGAAATCCAGGTGGTACATTCGGCCCCGCAGTGGTTTCTCCACTGCCCCCTGCAAGCCGTCGCCGACGCATTCCTTTTCGATTAGTACGCGATCCTGTCGCCTTCTCTGCGGCGCGGCCTCATTAAGCCAAAAGCTTAATTTCCCCCCTCCATAAATGATTACGTCATTCCTATATGAATCTGACTGAACTCAAGCAAAAGCCGATTACCGACCTGCTCCAATTGGCCGAAGAAATGGGCATAGAAAATATGGCCCGTTCGCGCAAGCAGGACGTGATTTTCTCCCTGCTCAAGAAGCACGCGAAAAGCGGCGAGGAAATCTCCGGTGATGGCGTGCTGGAGATCCTCCAGGACGGCTTCGGCTTCCTCCGCTCTGCAGACGCGTCCTATCTCGCCGGCCCAGACGATATCTACGTCTCGCCGAGCCAGATCCGTCGCTTCAACTTGCGCACTGGTGACACCATCGTTGGCAAGATCCGTCCTCCGAAGGAAGGCGAGCGTTACTTCGCCCTGCTCAAGGTCGACACGATCAACTTCGACCGCCCAGAGAACGCGAAAAACAAGATTCTCTTCGAGAACCTGACCCCGCTGTTCCCGACCGTGCGCATGAAGATGGAAGCCGGTAACGGCTCCACCGAAGACTTGACCGGTCGTGTGATCGATCTCTGCGCTCCGATCGGCAAAGGCCAGCGTGGCCTGATCGTCGCACCGCCGAAAGCCGGCAAGACCATCATGCTGCAGAACATCGCCGCGAACATTGCACGTAACAACCCTGAAGTTCATCTGATCGTGCTGTTGATCGATGAGCGTCCGGAAGAAGTGACCGAAATGCAGCGCACCGTGCGCGGCGAAGTGGTTGCCTCGACGTTCGATGAGCCGCCAACCCGCCACGTGCAGGTTGCCGAAATGGTGATCGAAAAGGCCAAGCGCCTGGTCGAGCACAAGAAAGACGTGGTGATCCTGCTCGATTCCATCACGCGTCTGGCCCGTGCCTACAACACCGTGATCCCGAGCTCCGGCAAGGTGCTGACCGGTGGTGTCGATGCCCACGCCCTGGAGAAACCAAAGCGTTTCTTCGGCGCTGCGCGGAACATCGAAGAAGGCGGCTCGCTGACCATTATCGCCACCGCGCTGGTTGAAACCGGCTCGAAGATGGACGAAGTGATCTACGAAGAGTTCAAGGGTACCGGCAACATGGAACTGCCTTTGGACCGCCGCATCGCTGAAAAGCGTGTGTTCCCGGCGATCAACATCAACCGCTCCGGCACCCGCCGCGAAGAGTTGCTGACCGCAGACGACGAACTGCAGCGTATGTGGATCCTGCGCAAGCTGCTGCACCCGATGGACGAAGTCGCGGCCATCGAGTTTCTGATCGACAAGCTGAAAACCACCAAGACCAACGACGAGTTCTTCCTGTCGATGAAACGCAAGTAATACAGCGTTTCAGGTCCAAAAAAATGGCGTCCTTAATGGGACGCCATTTTTTTGCGTCGAGATTCTGCGATTTTTGTGGCATAAGTATCCGTTAAGTAACAAAAATTGACGCGTGACTTCGCTCATCCCTTTCGTCGCAGACTGACCACATTCTTATGACCACCCTTGCTTACCGCAGAGACATCGATGGCCTGCGTGCCATTGCTGTCCTTGCAGTCGTGTTGTTCCACTTTGGTGTCCCTGGCATTACTGGCGGTTTTGTTGGCGTTGACGTCTTCTTCGTCATCTCAGGTTTCCTGATCACGTCAATTATCTGGCGTGAGCGTCAAGCTGGACGCTTCAGCTTCATCGACTTCTGGGCTCGTCGAGCCCGGCGTATCTTGCCGGCCCTGTTTGTGATGATCGCCGCGACACTGGCAGTGGGTTGGTTTCTGTTGGCGCCCAAGGACTATGAGGAGTTAGGGCGGTCTGCGCACTATCAGGTGACCTTTACGTCGAACCTGTTGTTCTCGCGTCAGCATGGCTACTTTGATGCCTCATCCGACATCAAGCCCTTGCTGCATACCTGGTCGCTTGCAGTAGAAGAGCAGTTCTATATTTTCTTCCCATTGCTGCTGACGTTGCTTTCCAGTCGGTTGAAGCACTGGCGCCTGGCATTGTTCGCGGTACTGTTGGTGTCGTTTGGCATGAGCGTCTGGGCGGTTCAGCATGAGCCGCAGAAAGCCTTCTTCCTGTTGCACCTGCGGGCCTGGGAACTACTGGCCGGTGCAATGCTGGCGGTGCAGCCCAAGCGTGAATGGCGCGCCTCGCCGGCCTTGGCTCAAGGGGTCAGCCTGGCTTCCCTGGCATTGATCCTCATCGCTGTGCTGGGCTACGACGCGAAAACGCCGTTCCCAGGTGCGACCGCGTTGTTGCCCGTGCTGGGGGTGGTCGGGTTGATCTGGGCCAACGGTCAGCAACAGACCTGGGTCGCTCGCCTGTTGGGCACACGGATCATGGTGGGTATCGGGCTGATCTCTTATTCCTGGTACCTCTGGCACTGGCCGGTGTTCGTGTACGCCAACTATGCCGCGGTGGATGGCTTGAGCGCGCTGGAGCTGGCGGGGCTGATGCTGCTTTCGCTGGTGCTGGGCTATCTGTCCTGGCGCTTCGTGGAAACGCCGTTCCGGGAAAAACGTTTGCTGGCTTCGCGTAAGGCGATTCTGGCGTCAGCCATGGTCGGCATTCTGGGGCTGGGCTTTACTGGCCTTGCGATACGCGAAGCTGACGGCGTGCCTTCGCGCTTGTCCGAACAGGCGTTGCGTTTTGCCCAGGCCAAGAAGTGGAGCCCTGACCTGCTGGCGTGCATGGCCGACAAAGATACGCCCGATGAACGCTTGTTCTGCCATTTCGGCCCGAAAGGCCAATCTGTTTCAGCACTGGTATGGGGCGACAGTCACGCCACTGCGCTGATACCCGCACTCAAAGAGGGCGCTGATCGCCACGATATCAGCCTGGTCGAAGCCAGTTTTGCCGGCTGTATTCCCCTCGATGGCCTGGAGAATATTGCCCGCTGCGCGCATTTCAATCGTCGCGTCGAGAAGGCCATGTCCGAGCAGACTTTCAGCGATGTGGTGTTGGCCGCCCGCTGGAGCCTGTATGTGTACGGGCAAATGTCCGGCGACAAGGAGCATGCGCTCAAAGACCCGGGCACTGGCCAGTATGTGCGTGCCGTCGCCGAACAACGCTTTGCCCAGGGCTTGCGCGAGCGCATCCAGGGCTTGCGCGCTGCCGGGCACAAGGTCTGGCTGGTCAAGGAAGTGCCGCTGCAGGAAATCATCGTACCTTACCGTCTCAGCCGCCTGGCCATGATGAACCGCCCCGTGGACGGTGAAGGGCTCGCCGTGGCCGAGCATGTAAAGCGCCAGGCCTTTATCACGCACTTGTTTGATGAGTTGGCGGCGGCCGACAGCGGTGTCGCGGTGCTGGACCCTGCACCTTTGCTGTGTGGCACCGACGGTGTATGCCGGGTCGAACTCAATGGCCGAGCGCTGTATACCGACGATAACCACCTTTCAGACGTCGGCGCGCGACACATCGAAGCCTTCCTGGAGCCGTTGTTCAGTTCGTTGCAATCACGCGGATTGACGGCCAATTAAGCTGCCAGCCGCCCTCAGAGCAGGTAGGATGTACGCCTATTTTACGGGTGGCATGGTTAATGAAATTCAAGGATCTTCGGGATTTCGTGCAGCAACTTGAGCAGCGCGGAGAGTTGAAACGTATCCAGATGCCGATTTCTCCGGTGCTGGAAATGACTGAGATTTGCGACCGCACCTTGCGCAACAAGGGCCCGGCGCTGTTGTTCGAAAACCCGACCGGCTTCGATATTCCGGTGCTGGGCAACCTGTTCGGCACTCCCGAGCGCGTGGCCTTTGGCATGGGCGCCGAGTCTGTCAGCGAACTGCGCGAGATCGGCAAGCTGCTGGCCTTTCTCAAGGAGCCCGAGCCGCCCAAGGGCTTGAAGGACGCCTGGTCCAAGCTGCCGATCTTCCGCAAGATCATTGCCATGGCCCCCAAGGTGGTCAAGGACGCGGTGTGCCAGGAAGTGGTCATTGAGGGCGACGATGTCGACCTGGCCATGCTCCCGGTGCAAACCTGCTGGCCCGGCGACGTCGGCCCGCTGATCACCTGGGGCCTGACCGTCACCAAAGGCCCGAACAAGGACCGCCAGAACCTCGGTATCTACCGTCAGCAAGTCATTGGCCGTAACAAAGTGATCATGCGCTGGCTGAGCCACCGTGGCGGCGCCCTCGACTTCCGTGAGTGGTGCGAAAAGCATCCCGGCAAGCCGTTCCCGGTATCCGTGGCCCTGGGTGCCGACCCGGCGACCATCCTCGGCGCGGTCACGCCCGTACCTGACAGCCTCTCCGAGTACGCTTTCGCCGGTTTGTTGCGCGGTAATCGCACGGAGCTGGTGAAGTGCCGCGGTAATGACCTGCAAGTGCCGGCCACCGCCGAAATCATCCTTGAAGGCGTGATTCACCCAGGTGAAATGGCCGATGAAGGCCCCTACGGCGACCACACCGGTTACTACAACGAAGTCGACAGCTTCCCGGTGTTCACCGTCGAGCGCATCACCCATCGGGTCAAGCCGATCTACCACAGCACCTACACGGGTCGTCCGCCCGATGAGCCCGCCATCCTCGGCGTGGCGCTCAACGAAGTGTTCGTGCCGATCCTGCAAAAGCAATTCCCGGAAATCACCGACTTCTACCTGCCGCCCGAGGGCTGTTCGTATCGCATGGCCATCGTGACCATGAAGAAGTCGTATCCGGGGCATGCCAAGCGGGTAATGCTCGGCGTATGGTCGTTTTTGCGACAGTTCATGTACACCAAGTTCGTTATTGTCACCGACGACGACATCAATGCCCGGGACTGGAACGACGTGATCTGGGCCATCACCACGCGCATGGACCCCAAGCGCGATACGGTGATGATCGACAACACGCCTATCGACTACCTCGACTTCGCGTCGCCGGTATCGGGCCTTGGCTCAAAGATGGGCCTGGATGCCACGCACAAATGGCCGGGCGAAACCACGCGTGAGTGGGGCCGGGTGATCGTCAAGGATGAAGCTGTCACTGCGCGGGTCGATGCGATCTGGAAAGAATTGGGAATAGATTGATGCGTGTAACCCTGCAACCTTCCGGTGCTGTGCTGGAACTGGCCCCTGGCGAGCGAATCCTCGAGGGCGCCCGTCGCCTGGGCTATGAGTGCCCTCAGGCCTGTCGCAATGGCGTGTGCCATGTCTGCGCGGCGTTGCTGGTGGAAGGCCGGGTACGCCAAGCCGGGGAAGTGCGCGATCATGGTGAGTTCTACACCTGTATCGCCGAGCCCCTGGAGGATTGTGTGGTGCTGTGGGATGGCGTTCTGGCGCCGGGAGAGTTGCCGTTGCGCAAATTGTCGTGCCAATTGATCGAGTGTGCGCAAGTGGGTGGCGATGTGTGGCGCGTGCGCCTGCGCGCCCCGGCTGGCAAGGCGGTGCGTTATCACGCCGGGCAATACCTGATGATCGAGCGGGACAACGGCGAGAAGTCAGCGTTTTCCCTTGCCTCGGCGCCCCATGCCGGGCGTGAGTTGGAGTTGCATGTACTGGCACGGGAAGCCAGCGCGCGCAGCCTCATCGAACAGTTGCAGCGTAACCAGATGGCGCGCGTCGAGCTGCCGTTTGGCGACACTCACTTGGCTGAACTGCCAGACGGGCCACTGGTACTGATGGCCGCCGGCACCGGCATGGCGCAGATGAACAGTCTGATCGAGCATTGCCGCGCTTCAGGTTTCAAGCACCCGGTGCATCTGTATTGGGGCGTGCGTCTGCCGGAAGATTTCTACGAAATCGAGCATTGGGATCAATGGCTGCAATTACCCAACCTGTTCCTGCACAAAGTCGTCAGCGATCTGTGTGGTTGGGAAGGGCGCTGTGGTTTGCTGCATGAGGCAGTGTGCGAAGACATTGCCGACCTCAATAGCGTGCACGTCTACGCCAGCGGTTCGCCGGCGATGATCTACGGCACGCTGGACGCACTGGTCAACGCCGGCATGGATGCGCACCGGATGCGCGCCGACGTCTTCGCCTACGCCCCAAGGCCCTGAAGCCTTGCGCTGAATAATGTAGGAGCAGGCAAGTCAGCTCCCACAGGGGACAGTGTCGTGTCAGAAGCGCACGCCAGTTGTCACCATTGCCGCGTTGAACCCGAGCAACACCAACTCCGCCGCCACCGGCCCGTAATGCGCGCCCACCGACGGAATGATCACCGGCGCCACACCGAATCGGTTCAACGGGATCTTGTCGCGGTACTCGCCGCGATAGCCCTGAAGCAGCCCGCCGGTCAATTTTGCATACACCGGATACTCCGCCAGGTCATAGCGCTTGCCCGCATAGGCGTAGTACGAGCGCTGGCGGAACGAGTTGCGAAAAGTCACCCCACCATACAACAGCCCCGATGCCTCGTTGCGTTCCAGGCCGATCAAGCCCTGCTTGTTGTTGTGCTCCGGGTCGGGTGCGAAGTGCCGGGTGTAGACACTGGTCTGGGCGTACCAGAAGCCTTTGTCGTCGTTGGCGAGTGGGGTTTCGCTCGCCAGCGCGGTGGTGGCTTGGGCCAGGAACAACAGCCCAGGCAATCGAAATTTTTTCATGGGGCGACCTCGATAGTCGATGTAATGAACGGCTAAGTGGGTCGTTATGTGCGCGCTAGTTTGACGGCGTGGCGCCCGCCCAGGCTGAACCGGGGCTGACAGTAGCGGGATTAACCGTCCAGATCCTGACGAGTGGCGGCGTTGATTAATGCCCAGTGGCACTTTTTCGCCGTACGGTTACAGCGCTGCGTTTTATTACGGTAAAGTCGCTCACAACTGGTAACACACAGGAGGCGCACCGCTTTTCGCCATGACCGCCATTGAAACCGATCTTCTGCAATTGGCTTACCCTCCGCGGCTCGATCTGGGGCCGCAACTCACTCACGAACAATTGATGAGCTCGATGCAAGCCACCATGGCTCGGCACAAGGGTGGGCCGGTGTGGCTGTTTGCGTATGGTTCGCTGATCTGGCGCCCTGAATGCTCGTCGACCGAGCGGGTGCGTGCACGGGTTCACGGTTATCACCGTGGCCTGTATTTGTGGTCACACGAGCATCGCGGTACGCCGGAGCTGCCGGGGTTGGTGTTCGGGCTGGATCGCGGTGGTTCCTGCAGCGGGTTTGCCTACCGCTTGCCGGAGGACCAGTTGGAGGCCTCGCTGTATGCCCTGTGGCAACGCGAGATGCCTTACCCCTCGTACCGGCCGCACTGGCTCAGCTGCCGATTGGAAGATGGCAGCACCGTGCAGGCGTTGGGGTTTGTGTTGGAGCGGCACTTGCCTAGCTATGCCGGCAACTTGCCCGATATCGTGCTTAATCACGTACTGCAAAGCGCTTGCGGGCGTTACGGTACCACTCGCGATTATGTCGAGCAGACCGTGAACGCCCTGCGTAGCCACGCCATGCCAGATAAAAACCTGGAGGCGCGGCTCAAGCGTTGTGCCAAGGACTGCCTGGGTGGTTAACGCGCCGAGCTGACACTGTTGGTGTGCCACAGTGTAGGGATCAGGAACGCGATCGCCAGTACGCACGCACCAATCAGCAGCACGAAACCACCGTCCCAGCCGAAATGGTCGACCGTGTAGCCCATGGCCGCACTTGCCGCTACCGAACCGCCCAGATAACCGAACAAACCGGTGAAGCCCGCTGCGGTGCCGGCGGCCTTCTTCGGAGCCAGTTCCAGTGCCTGCAGGCCGATCAGCATCACCGGGCCGTAGATCAGGAAGCCGATGGAGAACAGCGCAATCATGTCGATCATCGGGTTGCCCGGCGGGTTGAGCCAGTAAACCAGGGTGGCCACTGTCACCAGGGCCATGAACACGATACCGGTCAGGCCGCGGTTGCCACGGAAGATCTTGTCCGACATCCAGCCGCACAGCAGCGTGCCCGGGATACCTGCCCACTCGTAGAAGAAGTACGCCCAGGACGACTTATCGACCGTGAAGTGCTTGGCTTCTTTCAAGTAGGTCGGCGCCCAGTCCAGTACGCCGTAGCGCAGCAGATAGACAAACACGTTGGCGAAGGCGATGTACCACAGCATTTTGTTGCGCAGCACGTACTTGACGAAGATTTCCTTGGCGCTGAATTCGTCTTCGTGGCTGGCATCGTAGCCTTCCGGGTAATCGTTCTTGTACTTCTCGATAGGCGGCAGGCCCACCGATTGCGGTGTGTCGCGCATGGTGATGAAGGCAAACGCTGCCACCGCCAAGGCCACGGTGGCCGGTACATAGAACGCCGCATGCCAGTCGTTGAACCACGCCATGCCCAGCAGGAACAGCGGGCCGATCAAGCCACCGCCGACGTTATGCGCCACGTTCCAAACCGACACCACGCCGCCGCGTTCTTTCTGCGACCACCAGTGCACCATGGTCCGCCCACTTGGCGGCCAGCCCATGCCCTGGGCCCAGCCGTTGATGAACAGCAAAATGAACATCATGGTCACGCTGGACGTTGCCCAAGGTGCGAAACCGAAAATGAACATCACCCCCGCCGAAACCAGCAGGCCAAAGGGCAGGAAATAGCGTGGGTTGGAGCGGTCGGACACCAGGCCCATGAGGAACTTGGACAAGCCGTAGGCAATCGCAATCGCCGACATTGCCAGGCCCAGTTCACCGCGGGTGTAACCCTCGTCGATCAGGTAGGGCATGGCCAGGGAGAAGTTTTTACGCAGCAGGTAGTAACCGGCGTAACCAAAGAAAATACCCGCGAAGATCTGCCAGCGCAGCCGTCGGTAGGTACTGTCTATTTTTTCTTCAGGCAAGGGCGCCTGGTGTGCGGCAGGACGAAAGAAAGCAAACATTCAAGAGCTCCAAATTTCTTGTTTTGACTGCGGATGCGAATGTTACAGTTTCGTTACCGAAAATAGCATCGCCTCTTATCTGCAAACACAGGAAACGAGAGCAATTGCATGTTCTTTTACGAACATGTCGCCTATAGATATGTGATGGTCGTGGTTAGGTCCTAAGACCGCGAAGTAACTACTGTGGGAGCTGGCTGGCCTGCGATGGCGATCTTTCAGCTTCATCTGTAGCCGCTGACCCACCGCTATCGCAGGCAAGCCAGCTCCCACATGGATTGCATTTCAGGTGTGTTATCGGGTTTGGACAACTATTTTACCCACTGCCTTGCGCTGTCCCAGATCATTGATCGCCTGTGCTGCCTGTTCCAGCGGATACACCTGTGACACCAACGGCTTCAACTTGCCCTCGCCATACCACGTGAACAACTGCTGAAAATTCGCCGCGTTATCCTGCGGCTGGCGCTGGGCAAACGAGCCCCAGAACACCCCGACCACCGCTGCGCCCTTGAGCAACGCCAGGTTCACCGGCAGTTCAGGAATACGCCCACTGGCGAACCCCACCACCAGCAGCCGCCCATTCCAGGCGATCGAACGAATGGCCTGGTCAAACAGGTCGCCACCCACCGGGTCGTAGATAACGTCGGCGCCATTGCCATCGGTCAGGCGCTTGACCTCATCCTTGAGGCTGGCTTCGCTGTAGTTGATCAACTCATCGGCGCCAGCCGCCTTGGCCACCGCGAGTTTGTCGGCGCTGCTGGCGGCGGCAATCACCCGGGCGCCCATGGCCTTGCCGATCTCCACGGCGGCCAGGCCCACGCCACCGGACGCGCCAAGCACCAGCAAGGTCTCGCCGGGTTGCAGGTTGGCGCGTTGTTTCAGCGCATGCATGGAGGTGCCGTAGGTCATGCTGAAGGCGGCGGCGGTGTAGAAATCCATGCTCGGCGGGATCGGCAGCACGTTATAGCCGGGCACCGCGACCTGCTCGGCAAAGCTGCCCCAGCCGGTCAGCGCCATCACACGGTCACCGACTTTCAGATGGCTGACTTTCTCACCCACTTCACTGACCACGCCTGCCGCTTCGCCACCGGGTGAGAACGGAAAGGGCGGCTTGAACTGGTAGTTGCCTTCGATGATCAGGGTGTCCGGGAAATTCACCCCGGCCGCGTGCACGTCCAACAGGATTTCGTTCTTCTTGATCGCGGGGCTGGCGATCTCTTCCAGCACCAGGGTTTCGGCGGGGCCGAAGGCTTTGCACAGCACAGCTTTCATCGGACTATTCCTTTTGGCGTCGTGGCCGATAAGTGTAGGAGGGAACGCCCGTGGGTCAACGAGCATGCCCGCGCCTGATAAGCCCCCATAAGCTTGTGCTCAGCCTTGCTAGCGTTATGCTACCCGGCAACCGAATTCGAGGAATGAACTGTGAAAGCGTGGATCCTGTTGATGCTTGCCCTGACGTTGCCGATGGCAGCCCATGCCGAAGAAGCCAAGGAAGGCGAGGCGCCGAAAGTCAGCTACATCAGCCTGACGCCGCCGTTCGTGGGCAATTACGGCCTGGATGGCACGGCCAAGCTCAAGGTCTACAAGGCCGACATTGCTCTGCGCGTGACCGGTGATGAGGCGGCGAAGTTGGTCAAGGCCAACGACCCGTTGATTCGCAACCAACTGGTCGCGCTGTTTACCCAGCAGACCAACGAGACCATGAGCAGTGTGGAAGGGAAGGAAAAGCTGCGTCAGGAAGCGTTGAAGCAAACGCAGCAGGTGATGAACGATGAAACCGGCAAGCCAGTGGTAGAAGACCTGCTGTTCAACAACCTGATCATCCAGTAGGAGCGAGCTTGCTCGCGAAAAACGTCAACGATAACGCGTGCTTCCTGAATAAAAGCGGCGCCTGTGAGTTTTTCGCGAGCAAGCTCGCTCCTACAAGAAGCCAGGTCAGTTAAAGCAAATGAAGGACCACCGCCCACTGTTGCGGTGTGACCGCCATGACCGAAAGCCGGCTGCCTTTCTGCACCAGCGGCATTTCAGCCAGTGCAGTTTGCTGCTTTAGATAGCCGAGCCCCAGCACCTTGGGGAAGGTCTGCACGTGCGCGACATCGATCGCGCTCCACGGGTTTTTCTCCGGGGTGGCCTTGGCGTCGAAATAGTGGCTTTCTGGTTCCAGCGCAGTGGGGTCCGGATAGGCGGCCCGAGTGATTTTGCCGATGCCGGCAATCCCTGGCTCCGGGCAACTGGAGTGGTAGAAGAAAAACTCGTCGCCCACGGCCATGGCGCGCAAAAAGTTGCGGGCCTGATAGTTGCGTACCCCGTCCCAGCGCGCTTCGCCGAGCTTTTCCAGGCCGTTGATAGAGAGTTCGTCGGGCTCGGATTTCATCAGCCAGTAGGCCATTGTTGGGCTCCTGAAAAAGGCATTGGGCAAGTTGTCGGGCAATTGCATGACAAACCGACAGTCGGTTGGCGTCAAGGTTTGCGTGTTGGTTCACGTTACCGCAGAATGCGCGCTTTTAAGCTTGACGCAGCTGCAACGGACTACTTTGGAACGTTGTTGTCATCGTGTACGAGGTGCCTGAAAGGGGGGCAATCGATGCAACGTAAGCCGGATTTACTATGGATTTTGGTTATTTTGTTTGGTCTGGGCGTCGTGACCACCGGTTATGCCCAGAGCCTGTGGTCGAGCAAGACCGATGCACCGGTTGAACTGGCTCAGCAGCAGCCACAACCGTTCAAGCGTTAACTCAAGCATTCACCAAGGCGCCGCTGTTTCCAGCGGCGTTTGTGCGTCATACCACTGCGTATCAGTCACCGTCCCCGCCAACGGCACATCCCAACTCGCCTGCGCCAGGCGTTCGACTTTCTGGCATTCATGGGCCAGCCCCAGCAGCGTTGGCTTGCGCCAGCTCTGGCGGCGGGCAAGATAGGCCAGGCTGCGATCGTAGAACCCGCCGCCCATGCCCAGGCGCCCACCCACATCGTCGAACCCCACCAACGGCAATAACACCAGGTCCAGCGCCCAGACTTGGCGCTGACGATGGGCATTGACCCGTGGTTCAAGGATGCGAAAGCGGTTGGGCAGCAACTTATCCCCAGGCCGTACGCGCTGGAACACCATCTTGGTGCGCGGCCAGGCGCTGAGCACCGGCAGGTAAGTGGCTTTGCCGCGGCGCTGGGCCGCACGCAGCAGCAGGCGCGGATCGATTTCACCGTCCGTGGGCAGATATAAAGAGATATGTTTGGCCCGGCGAAACAGCGGGTGCTGTGCCAGTTGCCGGTACACACCCTGAGCGGCCTGGCGCTGCTCGCTTGGCGTGAGGGCGCGGCGGGCCTTGCGCAACATGCGTCGAAGTTGCGGACGAGATAGCGGCGCAGGTTCGGTCATGATTTTCGGCTCATAAAACAATGCCAGTCCGGGGACTGGCATTGAGTTTGGGAATTCAGGCTCCCCGACAGAGCCGCTGTCGACTTAGCCCTTGAACCCGAAAGTTCAAGGTGGAAGAAGCAGTAGGCTTTAAGGCTTTCCGTCTAGCGGACATGCACACCAGCCCAACGTGCAACTTCCAGGGTAGTGCGAATCGGCTCAGGGACATCGCCGACTGGCAAACACGCCAGGGAGTGGGGCGAGTATACCTTAAACCCGCTCGGCAATCAGCCCTTGGGTGTGTCTGAATCGGTGGAAAGCGCCAGATCCACGCGATCGAGCAGGTCACGCACCTGCTCGCGCGTCGAACCACTGGCCTGTACGTCAGGGCGCTCCTGCTTATGCAGCAGGTCGTGGGTGATATTCAGCGCGGCCATCACAGCGATGCGGTCGGCGCCGATCACTTTGCCGCTGCTGCGGATTTCGCGCATCTTGCCGTCCAGGTAGCGGGCAGCGCTCACCAGGTTGCTGCGTTCTTCCTGGGGGCAGATGATCGAATATTCTTTGTCGAGGATCTGCACGGTAACGCTATTGCTTGAACTCATGAGTCTTGCTCCAGGGCCTTCAGGCGCGAAATCATCGATTCGACCTTACGCCGGGCGATTTCGTTTTTTTCAATGAGGTGAGCGCGTTCCTCGCGCCAGGTCTTTTCCTGAGCTAATAGGAGTCCGTTTTGACTCTTAAGTTGCTCGACCCGATCAATTAGCAGTTCGAGTCTGGCCATCAGCGCTTGCAGGTCGGTGTCTTCCATTGGGTTCCACTGGATTTGTCTGATGAATGGCAACTGCAGGATAAACGATCTGACGCCCTCGATAGTCTTGGTACGTCTGCCGGTGCTAGGATACAGCGCTCCATTCTAGACATTGCGCCGTCTGGCGCCTAGCTCACCATGCCCATTCAAAATTCCCCGTACGACGCTTTTTCCAAACTGCTGAGCACCAGCGGCCACCCTTGCTCGCCTGCCGAACTGCACGGCGTGCTGTTGGGCCGCAGTTGCACCGGTGTGGGCTTTGATGCCGACAACTGGCTGGCCGATGTGGCCGAGTTGCTGGAAACCGAACCCACCGAGAACGTGCGCAATGCGTTGATCGGCCTGCAAGAGATGGTCAAGGGCGAGTTGACCGGTGACGACGTCACCGTGGTCCTGCTGCTGCCGACCGATGACGCGCCGCTCACCGAGCGCGCTGCTGCCCTGGGCCAGTGGTGCCAGGGCTTCCTCCACGGTTTCGGCGTGAATGCCGGCGGCCTGGAGCTGAGCACCGACGCCAAGGAAGTGCTGCAGGACCTGGCGGCGATCTCACAGGTGCAAGATGCCCTGGAAGAGTCCGAAGATGGCGAAGGCGACTACATGGAAGTCATGGAATACCTGCGCGTCGCGCCGTTGCTGCTGTTCACCGAGACCAGGAAGTCCGCTGAGCCGGTCGCTGCCAAGCCGTCGTTGCACTAAAGAAAGGAAGCCCATCTGCCCATGATTCATATCCCCAAAGCGGAATACACCCGTCGCCGCAAGGCGCTCATGGCGCAGATGGAACCCAACAGCATCGCGATCCTGCCGGCCGCCGCCGTGGCCATCCGCAACCGCGATGTCGAGCATGTTTACCGCCAGGACAGCGATTTCCAGTACCTGAGCGGTTTCCCCGAGCCCGAAGCGGTGATCGTGCTGATGCCCGGTCGCCAGCACGGCGAGTACGTGCTGTTCTGCCGCGAGCGCAATGCCGAGCGCGAATTGTGGGACGGCCTGCGTGCGGGCACCGAGGGCGCGATTCGCGACTTTGGCGCGGATGACGCCTTCCCCATTACCGATATCGACGACATCCTGCCCGGCCTGATCGAAGGTCGCGACCGCGTGTACTCGGCCATGGGCAGCAATGCCGAGTTCGACCGGCACGTGATGGAGTGGATCAACGTGATCCGTTCCAAAGCACACCTGGGCGCCCAGCCGCCGAACGAATTCGTTGCCCTGGATCATTTGCTCCACGATATGCGCCTGTATAAATCGGCGGCAGAAGTGAAGGTGATGCGCGAGGCAGCGCGAATTTCCTGTGCGGCCCATGTGCGGGCGATGCAGGCCAGCCGTGCCGGCCTGCATGAGTTCAGCCTGGAAGCCGAGCTGGATTACGAGTTTCGCAAGGGAGGCGCGAAGATGCCGGCCTATGGCTCCATCGTCGCCGCCGGGCGCAACAGCTGCATCCTGCATTACCAGCAGAATGACGCGGTGCTCAAGGACGGCGACCTGGTGCTGATCGACGCCGGGTGTGAGATCGATTGCTACGCCAGCGACATCACCCGTACCTGGCCGGTCAACGGCAAGTTTTCGCCGGAGCAGAAGGCGATCTACGAGATTGTGCTGGCCTCCCAGGAAGCCGCCTTCAAGCAGATCGCGCCGAACAAACATTGGAACCAGGCCCACGAGGCGACCGTGCAGGTCATCACCGCCGGCTTGGTGAAGCTGGGGTTGTTGCAAGGTGACGTTGACGAGTTGATCGCCAGCGAAGCCTACCGCGCCTTCTACATGCACCGTGCCGGCCACTGGCTGGGCATGGATGTGCATGATGTGGGCGAGTACAAAGTGGGTGGTGAATGGCGCGTGCTGGAAGTGGGCATGGCCTTGACCGTGGAGCCGGGCATCTATATTTCCCCGGACAACCAGAACGTGGCAAAAAAATGGCGTGGCATTGGCGTGCGCATCGAGGACGACGTGGTAGTGACCAAGCAAGGCTGTGAAATCCTGACTGGCGGCGTGCCCAAGACCGTTGCCGAGATCGAGGCGTTGATGGCGGCTGCCCGATGAGCCGGGTCAACCTGGCGATTATCGGCGGTGGCCTGGTGGGCGCCAGCCTGGCCCTGGCGTTGCAAGCGGGGGCCAAGGCGCGGGGTTGGAAGATCGTGCTGATCGAGCCCTTTGCACCGGGCGACAGTTACCAACCGAGCTACGATGCGCGCTCTTCCGCGCTGTCGTTTGGCGCGCGCCAGATTTACCAGCGGCTGGGCCTGTGGCAAGCCATTTCCCGGCGTGCGGAGCCGATCAAGCAGATCCATGTATCGGACCGTGGGCGCTTCTCCACCGCGCGTTTGTCCGCGATGGAGGAGGGCGTGCCAGCCCTGGGTTATGTGGTGGAAAACGCCTGGCTCGGCCAATGCCTGTGGCAAGGCTTGGACAAGGACGTGGTGAGCTGGCGCTGCCCGGCGGAAGTCACGCGCATGGAGCCGCTGCCCGATGGCTATCGCCTGACCCTCAACGATGAAACCGTGCTGGAATGCGACCTTGCGGTACTGGCCGATGGCGGCCGTTCCGGCCTGCGAGAGCAACTGGGCATTGGCGTGAAAACCCGGCCCTACAACCAGAGCGCGCTGATCGCCAACATCACCCCGAGCGAGGCGCACAATGGCGAGGCGTTCGAGCGCTTTACCGATGAAGGCCCCATGGCCTTGCTGCCGCTGCCGGACAACCGTTGCGCGCTGGTCTGGACCCGCATCGGCATGGACGCCCAGCGCTTGGCCAGCCTCGACGAGCGTAGCTTCCTGAGCGAACTGCAGGGTGTGTTCGGGTATCGCCTGGGCACCCTCAAGCAAGTGGGTGCCCGCCACCTGTACCCGTTGACCCTGGTGGAAGCCGAAGAGCAAGTGCGTTCGCACCTGGCGGTCCTCGGCAATGCCGCCCATAGCCTGCACCCGATTGCCGGGCAGGGGTTCAATCTGTCTCTGCGCGATGCCAATGCCTTGGCCGAAGCGCTGCTGGCCGGGCCTGCTGTGCCGGGTGACCTGGCGACTTTGCAAAGCTATCGCGAGCGCCAGCGCCTGGACCAGCAACTCACCGTAGGCTTCTCCGACCAGGTCACGCGCCTGTTTGGCAGTGCCCAACCGTTGGTGGCGCTGGGCCGCAATATGGGCTTGCTCGGCCTCGACCTGTTGCCACCAGCCAAACGCTGGTTCGCCCGCCAGGCCATGGGCCTGGGTACGCGTTCCGATGCGTAAGTGGCTAACCCAACGCGTGGGCAAGGCGCGGCTGTTGCGCTGGTTCCTCACCCTGTACCCGCCGTACCTCGGCGCCGGGGTGCGGGTGCAGGCACTGAGTGCCGACTTCCGGCATGCCAAGGTGCGCATGGGCCTGGGTTGGTACAACCGCAATTACGTCGGTACGCAATTTGGCGGCAGCCTGTATTCGATGGTCGATCCGTTCTACATGTTGCTGTTGATGGAAAACCTGGGCCGCGACTACATCGTGTGGGACAAGGCTGCGAGTATCGACTTCATCTCGCCGGGCAAAGGCCCGGTGTATGCCGAATTCTCCATCGACGACGCTTTGCTCGATGAAATCCGGCGCCAGACCGCAGGTGGCGAGAAATATCTGCCCCACCTCAAGGTCGAGATTCATGACGGCTCCGGCACCCTGGTGGCGCGGGTCGACAAAACCCTTTATGTGCGGCGCAAGCCGCCAGCGAGACAGGCTTGAATATGGACATGCGCGCAGATGTGCTGATTGTCGGGGCCGGAATGGTCGGAAGCGCCCTGGCGCTGGCGTTGCAGGGCAGTGGCCTGCAGGTGCTGCTGCTCGACGGCAGCCCGTTGAGCGTCAAGCCGTTTGAACCGGCTGCGGCGTTTGAACCGCGGGTGAGCGCGCTGTCGGCGGCCAGCCAGCGCATTCTTGAGTGCCTGGGCGTGTGGGACGGCATCGTAGAGCGGCGTGCCAGCCCCTATGGCGAAATGCAGGTATGGGACGGCAGCGGCACTGGGCAGATCCACTTCTCGGCGGCCAGTGTGCATGCGGAGGTGCTTGGGCATATCGTCGAGAACCGCGTGGTGCAGGATGCCTTGCTCGATCGCCTGCATGACTGCGACCTCGGCCTGCTGGCCAATGCGCGCCTGGAACAGATGCGCCGATCCGGCGATGACTGGTTGTTGACCCTGGCCGACGGCCGCAAGCTGCGCGCGCCGCTGGTGGTGGCCGCCGACGGTGCCAACTCCGCCGTACGCCGCCTGACCGGTACACCTACCCGCGAATGGGATTACCTGCACAACGCCATCGTCACCAGCGTGCGCAGCAGTCAGCCGCACCAGCGCACCGCGTGGCAACGTTTCACCGACACCGGCCCGCTGGCGTTCCTGCCGCTGGTGCGCGATGGGCAGGAAGACTGGTGCTCGATTGTCTGGTCGACCACGCCCGCCGAATCCGAGCGCTTGATGGCGCTGGATGACGAAGGCTTCTGCCGTGAGCTGGAGCGTGCTTTCGAGGGGCGCCTGGGCACCGTGCTCAGTGCTGACCCGCGTGTGTGCGTACCGTTGCGCCAGCGCCATGCCAAACGTTATGTGGCCGAAGGCCTGGCGTTGATCGGCGACGCCGCCCACGTCATTCACCCGTTGGCGGGGCAGGGCGTCAACCTGGGTTTCCTCGATGCAGCCGTGCTGGCCGAAGTGCTGTTGGCGGCGACCGAGCGCGGCGAGCGCCTGGCCGATGTGAAAGTGCTGAGCCGTTACGAGCGGCGCCGCATGCCCCATAACCTGACGCTGATGGCGGCGATGGAAGGCTTTGAGCGCTTGTTCCAGGCCGATCAACTGCCGCTGCGCTGGTTGCGCAACGCGGGTTTGAAAATCGTCGACCAGATGCCCGAAGCCAAAGCAGTGTTTGTGCGCCAGGCACTGGGATTGACTGGCGATCTTCCCGAACTCGCCAAACCCTGAACTGACAATACAACCCTCTGTGGGAGCCGGGCTTGCCCGCGATGAGGCTATCAGCTCCAGCGCATATTCTGGCTGTGCAACATCTGGTAACGCCTCCACCAAGCGTTACCAAATGTGAGTCCTTATCATTTGCCCTCCATTTGCAAATGAGAGACCGCACCCATGTTGGCACCCAAGCGCCTCCTGACTGCCCTGGCACTCACCCTGATCGGCAGCACCACCGTGCAGGCGGCCGACGAAGTCGTGGTCTACTCCTCGCGTATCGACGAACTGATCAAGCCCGTGTTCGACGCCTACACCAAAAAGACCGGAGTACAGGTCAAGTTCATCACCGACAAGGAAGCCCCGTTGATGCAGCGCATCAAGGCCGAGGGCGAGAACGCCACCGCCGACCTGCTGCTCACCGTTGACGCCGGCAACCTCTGGCAGGCCGAGCAGATGGGCATCCTGCAACCGTTCACCTCTCCTGTCATCGACAAAAATATTCCTCTGCAATATCGCTCATCGGCCCACGCCTGGACCGGTTTGAGCCTGCGTGCGCGAACGATCGCCTATTCCACCGACCGGGTAAAACCGGGCGACCTGACCACCTACGAAGCCCTGGCCGACAAGCAGTGGGAAGGCCGCCTGTGCCTGCGCACGGCGAAAAAAGTCTACAACCAGTCGCTGACCGCCACGTTGATCGAAACCCATGGTGCGGCCAAGACCGAAGAAATCATCAAGGGTTGGGTGAATAACCTCTCCACCGACGTGTTCTCCGATGACATCGCCGTGCTGGAGGCCATCAACGCCGGGCAATGCGACGTGGGTATCGTCAATACCTATTACTACGGTCGCCTGCACAAGCAGAAGCCAGAGCTGGCGGTGAAGTTGTTCTGGCCGAACCAGGGCGACCGCGGCGTGCATGTGAATCTCTCCGGCATCGGCCTGACCCAGCACGCACCGCACCCGGAAGCGGCCAAGGCGCTGGTGGAGTGGATGACCACGCCTGAGGCACAGAAGATCTTCGCCGACGTCAACCAGGAGTTCCCGGCCAACCCAGCGGTACCGCCATCGGCGGAAGTGGCGACCTGGGGCAAGTTCGTGGCCGATACCTTGCCGGTGGAAGTGGCAGGCAAGCGCCAGGCCGAAGCGATTCGCCTGATGGATCGCGCTGGCTGGAACTGAAGCTGCGCCGCTTAACTGTGGGAGCTGGCTTGCCCGCGATTGCATCACTTCGGTATCACTGATACACCGAGGTGCTTGTATCGCAGGCAAGCCAGCTCCCACATTGGTTAGTGGCCGCTTCAACATCTTTATTTTTCTGAGAGCTTTTCCTTGGCCCACCCCGCCCAACGTCGCTGGTACCTACCGGTTTTCAGCGTCGCCGCCCTGGTGCTGTTGCCGCTGAGCGTGCTGCTGCTGTCCTGGCAAAGCATTGACCCACAGATCTGGTCGCACCTCTGGGACACTCAGATGCCCCGCTTGCTGGGCAACACCTTGACCCTGGTGCTCGGTGTCGGCCTGGGCGTGACGCTGCTGGGCGTCAGCCTGGCCTGGCTGACCAGCCTGTGCGAGTTCCCCGGGCGGCGCTGGCTCGATTGGGCACTGATGTTGCCCTTTGCAATCCCTGCCTATGTGCTGGCCTTTGTGTTCGTGGGCCTGCTGGATTTCGCCGGCCCGGTGCAAACCCTGCTGCGCGAGTGGTTCGGCACCGGGTTGCGCTTGCCGCGGGTACGCTCTACCAGTGGCGTGGTCATCGTGTTGGTGCTGGTGTTCTATCCCTATGTCTACCTGCTGGCGCGCAGCGCGTTCCTGGCCCAGGGCAAAGGCTTGATGGAAGCGGCGCGGGTGCTGGGGCAATCGCCATGGCAAGCGTTCTGGCGCGTGGCATTGCCAATGGCGCGACCAGCAATTGGTGCCGGTGTGGCCTTGGCGCTGATGGAGACGCTCGCGGATTTTGGCGCGGTCTCGGTGTTCAATTTCGACACCTTTACCACCGCAATCTATAAAACCTGGTACGGCTTTTTCAGCCTGTCCAGTGCCGCGCAACTGGCCAGCCTGCTGCTGCTGGTAGTGATGCTGGTGCTGTATGGCGAGCGACGTGCGCGCGGGGCCAGCCGACCGAGCAATGAGCGCCCACGGGGCAAGGCGTTATACCACCTGCGCGGGTTCAAAGCCGTGGCGGCCAGCGCGTGGTGCAGCTTGGTCTTCGCCTGTGCGTTCGTGATTCCGATGCTGCAACTGGTGGCGTGGTTCTGGCAGCGTGGCCGCTTCGACCTGGATGAACGTTACACCGGGCTGATCGTGCATACCCTTTACCTGGGCGGTATCGCAGCGCTGATCACGGTCAGCGTGGCGCTGATACTGGCCTTTGCCAACCGTCTGGCGCCCACTCGCGCGATTCGCTCCGGTATCAGCCTGGCCAATGTCGGCTATGCCTTGCCAGGCTCGGTGCTGGCGGTGTCGATCATGCTGGCGTTCAGTTACCTGGACCGCGAGTTGGTGGTGCCGCTCTCCGGATGGCTGGGCGGGGCGGGCAAGCCTTTGCTGCTGGGCAGCCTGTCGGCACTGGTGCTGGCGTACCTGGTGCGGTTCCTGGCGGTGGCCTACGGGCCGCTGGAAAACAGCCTGGCGCGAATCCGTCCGTCACTGCCCGAAGCGGCACGCAGCCTTGGCGTGAGCGGCCCACGACTGTTTTGCAAAGTGTATCTGCCGTTATTGGTGCCGGGCACGTTGAGCGCAGCGCTGCTGGTGTTTGTGGATGTGCTCAAGGAAATGCCCGCCACCTTGCTGATGCGCCCGTTTGGTTGGGACACCCTGGCGGTCCGCATCTTTGAAATGACCAGTGAAGGCGAATGGGCGCGGGCGTCTTTGCCGGCGCTGACCCTTGTGCTGGTTGGCTTGTTGCCGGTCATCGGGCTGATTCGTCGCTCGGCTCGGCAAATCGGTTAGGTGCCAGTCCTACGGCTTGAGGCTACAATGCGCGGCATTCGGTGCGCTCCGTCTTTCGGATCGACCTGCTGTATGTGGCTGCGGGCCTTGTAGTACAAGGTGTTCGGCGCAAGTGGCAGCTCTGCGCGCCTTCGCCAAGCCCGGAAGGAGAAACCCATGGGACAGCGTACGCCTCTGTATGACCTGCATCTCGCCCTCGGCGCGAAAATGGTCGATTTTGGCGGTTGGGATATGCCTTTGCATTACGGCTCGCAAGTTGAAGAGCACCACCAGGTGCGACGTGACTGCGGGGTCTTCGATGTATCTCATATGACCGTGATCGATGTCACCGGCCCCCAGGCCAAGGAATGGCTCCAGTACCTGCTGGCCAATGATGTCGACCGACTGCATGGCTGTGGCCGTGCGTTATACAGCGCCATGCTCAACGAGCAGGGCGGGGTAGTGGACGACATGATCGTCTACCGCACCGAAACCGGTTACCGCCTGGTGGTCAACGCCGCCACCCGCGATCAGGACATGGCCTGGATGCAGGCGCAACTGGGCACCTACTCAGTGCAGCTGCATGAGCGGTCAGAGTTGGCCATGCTCGCCATCCAAGGCCCCCACGCCCGGCAGAAAATCGCCGAACTGGTGACCCAGTCCCGTGGCACCCTGATCCACCAGCTCAAGCCGTTCGAAGGCCGGGCCGACGGTGACTGGTTTATCGCCCGCACCGGCTATACCGGCGAAGACGGCCTCGAAATCGTGCTGCCGGCCGATCAGGCACCGGGCTTTTTCAACGATCTGGTGGGCGCAGGCATTTCCCCCATCGGCCTCGGTGCGCGCGACACCTTGCGCCTGGAGGCCGGCATGAACCTGTATGGCCAGGATATTCACCAGGCCGTCTCGCCCCTGGCGGCCAACATGGCCTGGAGCATCGCCTGGGAACCGGTCGAGCGTAACTTCATTGGCCGCGCTGCGCTGGAAGCAGAAAAAGCGGCCGGCGTGCAGTTCAAACTGGTGGGGCTCGTCCTCGAAGAGCGTGGCGTGCTACGTGCTCATCAGGTGGTTCGTATCGCCAATGTTGGCGAAGGAGAGATCACCAGTGGTAGTTTCTCGCCTACGCTAAGCAAATCCATTGCGCTGGCGCGTGTGCCGACGGCGACTGCCGACCGGGCCGAAGTGGAAATCCGCGGCAAGTGGTATCCGGTTCGAGTGGTCAAGCCGACCTTCGTGCGTCATGGCAAAACCCTGATCTAACCAATTCCGGCAGGCCAAAGGCCGCTGACATTTCATCTTGAGGACACAGACTATGAGCAATATCCCTGCCGACCTGCGTTTTGCCGAAAGTCACGAATGGGCCCGTCTGGAAGCTGACGGCACCGTGACCGTCGGGATCTCCGACCATGCACAGGAAGCTTTGGGTGATGTGGTGTTTGTTGAACTGACCGAAGTGGGCAAGGTGTTTGCCGCTGAAGATCAAGCGGGTGTGGTGGAGTCGGTCAAGGCCGCTTCGGACATCTACTCGCCGATTGCGGGCGAAGTGATTGCTGTCAACGAGGACTTGAGTGGCAGTCCTGAGCTGTTGAACTCTGACCCTTACGGCGCGTGGATCTTCAAGCTCAAGCCAAGCGACAAGGCCGAGCTGGACAAGCTGCTGGATGCCGCGGGCTACAAAGCCGCCATCGGCGAATAAACGCCATAGTTACAACGACACAAATCAATGTGGGAGCTGGCTTGCCTGCGATTGGATCACCCGGGTATCACCGATACACCGAGGTGCCAGCATCGCAGGCAAGCCAGCTCCCACAGTTGATTGGGGTGTGTCTGCCGGTTGTGATCAGTCTCTTTTCAATACGGCTTTAACGGCCGCTACAGCCCGTTCCACATCCGCCTCTGTCATCGCCGTGAACATCGGCAACGACACAATCAAACGCCCAACACGCTCCGCCACCGGGAACATGCCTTCCTTGAAACCCTGTGCCCGATACAGGCTCAGCAGGTGGATCGGCGGGTAGTGATAGCCGATACCCACGCCGTGGGCCTGCATCTGTTCCATGAACGTGGCGCGGGCTGGCAGGCCATCCTGGCGCTCCGGCAATACCAGTTGGAACAGGTGCCAGTTGCTGTTTTCGAAGTCGGCCGGCGGCAGTTGCGCGCCGTATTGGGCTTCGAAATCGCTGCCAAAGCATTTGAAGTAGTGTCGTGCCAGGTTCTGACGATGGGCGGTGATCTTCTCGATGTGCGCAAATTGCCCCAGGCCTATGGCGGCGGCAATGTCGGTCATGTTGAACTTGCCACCCAGCACATCCACATCCAGGCCATCGAAGCCGCTGCGGGTGACGCCTTGCAGTCGGTACTTCTCTGCCAGACGGGCCTCCTCGGCATTGTTCAACACCAGGCAGCCGCCTTCGGACGACGTGATGTTCTTGTTCGCCTGGAAGCTGAAGGACACGAAGTCGCCGGTTGCGCCGATGCGTTCTCCATCCCAGCTGGACCCCAGGGCCTGGGCAGCATCTTCGACAATACGCAGGTTGTACTTGTTGGCCAGCGCGTAGAGCATCGGCATATCCACAGGCAAGCCGGCCAGGTAGACCGGGATTATCGCCTTGGTGCGCGGAGTAATGGCCGCTTCTACCTGGGCCAGGTCGATATTGCGTGTCACCGGGTCGATGTCGGCAAAGACCGGAGTGGCGCCGACTTCGAGAATCACGTTGGCCGTGGCAACCCAGGAGATTGGGGTGGTGATGACTTCATCCCCAGGCCCGATCCCGGCGATGCGCAAGGCGATCTCCATGGTGCAGGTGCCCGAGTTGAAGGTGCGCACCGGACGGCCGCCAAAATAGTCCGACAGCTGTGCTTCGAACGCCTGCACCTTTGGTCCGCTGGTGATCCAGCCGGAACGCAGAACATCGCCGACCGCCGAAATGGTGGCTTCATCAATGGTCGGTTTGGAAAACGGCAGGAAGGGCTGTTGGCTCATGACGAAGAAGGCATCCGTTTCAGGTAGGCAATGAAAGATAGACGAGTCAGTAGGGCATGGTTGCACGCTGAGACTGAATATAGCCTGTCATCCATGAACGATTCGTCATGCAGCAGGCAAAAAAATGCCGCTTGAGAAAGCGGCATTTTTTATGAGGGCAGTTGTTACTCGGTTACAGCATTCTTCGCCAGGATGGCGTTAGCCAGTTCCATGTCCGTGGCTTGGAGGCCAGGGTTATCGGCGCGGACCTTCTGCATGGCCGCTTCCAGATACGGGCCGCGAATGCCGCCGTCGCTGGCGACGAAGCTGCCCGCGTCGTCCTGGGCGGCGACCACCAGCTTGTGGTCCTTGAAGGTCAGGTAAGTCGAGCCAGTGGTGGCGCCCGACGAGATGACATTACGCCAGAAGCTATCGGCCATGGCTGAGCCGACAGGTAGGGAAAGCACAGCGAGGGTTGCGACAGCATATTTGAGACGCATGATGGGTGACTCCGGTGGGTTATCTGTACGTTTTGATTGTAGTTAACCCGATCCAGTTCCATCACTGACTAAACAGTTTCAGTACTCGATCAAACCCGAAGAATTTGTTTCTGAATCCCCTGGCGTGACCCGCAATACCTCCGTCATCGTGGTCAGGCCGGCCTTCACTTTCTCGACACCGGCCATGCGCAGGCTGCTCATGCCCTGCGCCAGTGCCTCACGGCGCAGCGCTTGTACGTCCGCGCCCGGGGTGACCAGCGCTTGGAGTGCCGGGTCCATGAGCATGATTTCATACAGCCCGGCCCTGCCTCGATAACCGCTGTCACGGCATTGCGCACAGCCGACGGCTTCGCAGCCGTCAGCGTCCTCCTGGCCCAGCGGGCGCTTGCAATGGCTGCACAGCAGCCGCACCAGGCGCTGCGCCATCACACCTATGAGCGTAGCTTTGATCAAATAGTGAGCAACGCCCAGTTCCTGCAGGCGGCTGATGGCGCTGGGTGCATCGTTGGTGTGCAAGGTCGAGAAAACCAGGTGCCCGGTCAGCGCGGCCTGGATAGCCATCTCTGCGGTTTCCTGGTCGCGGATTTCGCCGATCATGATGATGTCCGGGTCCTGGCGCAGCAGGGCGCGGATGCCGCTTGCGAACGTGAGGTCGATGTTGTGCTGGACCTGCATCTGGTTGAAGGCCGGCTCGACCATTTCAATCGGGTCTTCCACCGTGCACAGGTTGACCTCGCGGGTCGCCAGTTGCCTGAGGGTGGTGTAGAGGGTGCTGGTCTTGCCTGAGCCGGTGGGGCCGGTGACGAGGATGATGCCGTGGCTGCGTCGCGTCATGGCGTGCCAGCGCTGCTGGTCGGCGTTGGACAAACCCAACTGGTCAAAGTCCTTGAGCAGCACTTGTGGGTCGAAAATTCGCATCACCAGTTTTTCGCCGAATGCCGTGGGCAGGGTCGAAAGCCGCAATTCCACTTCGACACCCGCAGGGTTCCGGGTCTTGACGCGGCCATCCTGGGGTTTGCGTTTTTCGGCCACGTTCATTCGCCCCAGGCTTTTCAGGCGGCTGACCACGGCCATGGTGACCTGTGGGGGAAATTGATAGACGTCATGCAGCAGCCCATCAATGCGAAAGCGCACCCGACCCTGGTCGCGGCAGGGCTCGATATGGATATCGCTGGCTCGTTGGCCAAAGGCGTACTGCAGCAGCCAGTCGACGATGTTGACGATATGCGCGTCGTTGGCATCCGGCTCCTTGTCGCTGGCGCCTAGGCTGAGCAAGTCGAGATTGCCAGGCGTCGTCATCTTTTCATCCGCACCGCTGACGGACTTGGCTAAACGGTAAAACTCGTTGATACAGCGCTGGATATCGCTGGGGTTGGCAACCACGCGCTTGATCGTGCGTCTGAGCACCTGGGACAGCCCGGCTTCCCAGGTGGTGACATGGGGTTGGGCACTGGCGATCGTCACGCTGTGAGTATCGACGGCGACTGCGAGAATGCCGTGGCGCTGGGCAAAGGCGTGGGACATCAACGGCACCACGGCTGCCACATCAATCTTCAACGGGTCGATGCGCAGGTAAGGTTGGCCTACCTGCCGGGCCAGCCATTGGGTCAAGGTCTCCACGCAAGGGCCCTGGGCTGCGATGCATTCCAAGGGATGCTGGCTGCCGGACGCTGGCGCTACCTTTTGCGCCGCCTGCGCCGTGATCAGCCCTTGCTCGACCAACTCCGGCAATAATTGCTGCAGTTCCAAGGGGTGATCGTGAGTGGCGACGGGCATGCAGGTTTTCCTGGGGCGTGGGGGTAATCCCAGGCTAGCCAGCCGCTGAAGATCCTGCTGGCGCTTGTATTGCCGGTTTTTACTGCGCCATCGCCGCCAACGCTTGAGGCCGCTCGGAATCAGCCGACCACAGCTCCAGGGTGCAGACGCTGATCAGGTTTCGAATCTTTTCACCGATCACTTGGGCGCGGTGCCAGCTCAGGCCGGTCATCACGATATCGATGCTCAGCAGGTCGGCTTCCCGGTTCATGCTGACCTGGGTGGGCGTGAGCAATTGCAGCGCGAAGTGGTTCAGCACCCGGCACAGCACGTCCGGTTCAGCCTCGGCGACGATGCGATAGTGCGCCTGGCAGTGGCTACTATTGACGGCCCACGCATCGACGCGGGTGGCGGGGTAGGCGGTTTCGACGGCATGCATGCTGACTCTCCAGTTTCGACTGGAGAAATTTTTACATTCGCCTCGGGAGATTTCTTATCTAAAATAAGCCTATTTGGCGATAAATAGACCAAAACAATTCAAGATAAGCCTATTCATGGGTACTTTTATGCACAATGAGTTGGACGCCTACGACCGCCGCATCCTGGCCTTGCTGCAAGAGGATGCCTCGCTCTCCAGTGCACAGATTGCCGAGCAGGTCGGCCTGTCGCAGTCGCCATGCTGGCGGCGTATTCAGCGGCTCAAGGAGGAGGGCGTGATCCGCGGCCAGGTCACCCTGCTGGACCGCAAGAAAATCGGGCTCAACACGCAGATTTTCGCCGAGGTCAAACTCAACGCCCACGGTCGCTCCAATTTCACCGAGTTCACCGAGGCGATTCGCGGGTTTCCGGAAGTGTTGGAGTGCTATGTGCTGATGGGGGCGGTGGACTTTCTGCTGCGTATCGTCACCTCGGATATCGAGGCGTACGAGCGGTTTTTCTTCGAGAAGTTGTCGATGGTGCCGGGGATTCAGGAGGTCAACTCGATTGTGGCGCTGTCGGAGATCAAGTCCACCACCAGCCTGCCAGTATTGCGCTGACAGGCATGCCATTGACTGTAGGAGCGAGCTTGCTCGCGAAGATCGTTAACGATAACGCGGGAAGCCTGGCTCCCCACATCGCTCTCGGGTTTTTCGCGAGCAAGCTCGCTCCTACAGGTAGAGTGACTTACAGGCGCAGAAGGGTCTTCCAGGCACGATTCTGATAAACCGCAATCGCCTGGTGCATACGCGCATCCAGCGATTCATCGGTAATCGGCTGGTTGGCCAGGTGCGCCAGCTTGTTCAGCTCGCCGTACAAACGGTCCAGCTCAGGAATGTCCACCACATGGCGCGCATGGTGCAGCCAGGCCTGGATGCGTTCGATGCGCGGCAGTTGCTCGGCCAGGTCTTCCGGCTGTTGCTGGTAGCGCTGCAGTTGCAGGGCGACAGCGTCGTCGGCCAACAGGCGTGGCAGCCAGTTGGTAATTTGCGCAGCGCCCTGGCGGTTGCCGCGCACGTTACGTTCGGCCGTCCAGGTGCGAGCCAGCAGCCAGCGCGAGAGGTTGAGTGAGAACAGGCCCCAGCGCACGTCTTGCAGCTCTTCGATGAACTGTTCCGGCGCGGCTTTGCGAATGTCTTCATCGTCGTCACCGGCCTGGACCAGCGGGCGCCAGTCTTCCAGCAACGCATCCAGGGCGCTGCGCAGTTCGCTGGTGGATTGGCGTGGCGCGGCCTGGCCGAGGCTGCCGATCAGGGCGCGCAACTCGCCGAGGTTCTCGACCCAGTCCTGCAACAGGCGCCAGTGGCCATTGAAGCGGTATTGCTCAGCCAGGCGCTGGCTGCTGCCCAGCAGGTGCCACAGGATCGCGGCGAAGGCGTCGTCCAATGGCATTTCGGCGTGGATCTGTGGCGCCGGCAGGCTCAGGGAATAGCTACTGGCGTCATACAGGCGATAGCCGCGTTCGGCCTTGCTGATGTCGCACGGCATCAGGGCCAGGGTTGCGGCCAGCTCGGCGGCCAGTTCCAGCAGGGCCGCCGGTTCGCCTTCGCGCAGTTCCAGTTCCAGCTCGCAGATTTCTTCTTTCTGCTTGCCGACCACCACATGGCCCAGGTCCAGGGCGGCTTCGATCACCACCTTGGCCTTGCCACGGCCCCAGGCGATCTCGGCGCGTTCACGCACGAAGTCGGTGGTGAAGATCGGCTTGAGGGTCTTTTTGTCCAGCTCGGCCAGTTGCTCGGGCCAGCACTCGCCATCGAGTTTCTTCACGTCGAGCTTGGCTTTGGGCAGGTCCCAGTTGTATTCGTTGCGTTCCGACAAGCCGGCGACGCTTTGGCCGCGGGTCTTGAGGGTCTGGATGATGTCGTCACCGTCCTTGCGCAGGCGCAGGGCAACCTTGGCCTGGGCCAGGTCACGCTCGGGGGTGTCGAAGTACTGGTTCATCAACTCACGGCGTTCCCAGCCACTTTTGTTGCGTTTTTTCAGTAACGGGTGCTCACGCAGCGCGGCGAGTGTTTCGCGGCTGACGCGTAGCTTGATTTCGGTTTCTTTCTGCATGGCCGGAAAATCCAGGATCGGGAGCGCAGCCGGGGAAAAGTGTGGCTGCCAAGGTCGTGCAGTGTACAGGACTGAGCCCGGCAACGTGCCGCAACGGTTTATTGTGTTGCGCAGATGCCTCTATAGTGAGGTTCATCCGGGAAGTTGGGAGACCGCGCATGCCGTTACCGTCCATGAAAGAGCAGTTCGCCGCCTTGATCGCCGCGCCGTCGGTGAGCTGCACCCAGGCGTCTCTCGACCAGAGCAACCGCCCGGTGATTGACCTGCTCGCCGCTTGGCTGGGCGACCTGGGCTTTGCCATCGATATCCAACAAGTCAGCCCCGGCAAGTTCAACCTGTTGGCCAGTTTCGGCAGCGGCCCCGGTGGCTTGGTGTTGGCGGGGCATAGCGATACCGTGCCGTATGACTCGGCGCTGTGGAACACCGACCCGCTCAAGCTGACGGAAGTCGACGGCCGCTGGGTAGGACTGGGCAGTTGTGACATGAAGGGGTTCTTCGCACTGGTTATCGACGCGGTGTTGCCGCTGCTGGACCAACCCTTCAAGCAACCGCTGTTGATCCTTGCCACCTGTGACGAGGAAAGCTCTATGTCCGGTGCCCGTGCGCTGGCCGAGGCGGGGCGCCCATTAGGTCGTGCAGCGGTGATCGGCGAGCCGACCGGGCTCAAGCCGATCCGCCTGCACAAGGGGGTGATGATGGAACGCATCGAGATCCTCGGGCGCAGTGGCCACTCGTCGGACCCCAGCCTGGGCCATAGCGCCCTGGAAGCCATGCATGACGCCATCGGCGAACTGCGCGGCCTGCGCTTGGCCTGGCAGCGCGAGTACCGCAACGCGCAATTCAGCGTGCCGCAGCCGACGATGAACTTCGGCTGCATTCACGGCGGCGACAACCCCAACCGCATCTGCGGCCAGTGCTCCCTGGAGTTCGACCTGCGACCCCTGCCGGGCATGGACCCCGAGGTGCTGCGCGCCGCGATCCGCCAGAAGCTCGAACCCCTGGCCGAGCGGCATAAGGTCAAGATCGACTACGCGCCGTTGTTCCCCGAAGTGCCACCCTTTGAGCAGCCCGAAGACGCCGAGTTGGTGCGGGTGGCGGAGCGTTTGACCGGTCATCGTGCCGAAGCAGTAGCGTTCGGCACCGAAGCGCCTTATCTTCAGCGCCTTGGTTGCGAAACCCTGGTGCTCGGCCCTGGCGACATTGCCTGCGCCCACCAGCCTGGCGAGTACCTTGAAATGTCACGCTTGACGCCTACAGTGCGTCTATTGCGGGAACTGATCGAACACTACTGCCTGAAACCTGCATAAATTAACCCCTGCCCATTCGTACATAAGGAGAGTGAGCGTGTCGCCAAGCCTGTTCCGACGATAACCATCAGCCGCTGTGCGCTTTCACGATTGATCCTTTATTTGGCTGCTTTTTATTACAGGCCCAGGTGTTATGCCCGAATACGTCAACTGGCTTCGTCACGCTTCGCCCTACATCAACGCCCACCGCGACTGCACTTTTGTGGTCATGCTGCCCGGCGATGGTGTAGACCACCCCAACTTCGGCAATATCGTCCACGACCTGGTGCTGCTTCACAGCCTGGGTGTGCGCCTGGTGCTGGTGCATGGCTCGCGCCCGCAAATCGAAACCCGCCTTGAAGCACGCGGCCTTACCCCGGCTTACCACGAAGGCTTGCGCATCACCGATGCTGCGACGCTGGAGTGTGTGATCGACGCGGTGGGTCATTTGCGCATTGCCATCGAGGCGCGCTTGTCCATGGACATGGCGTCATCGCCGATGCAGGGCTCGCGCCTGCGTGTGGCCAGCGGCAACCTGGTCACCGCACGGCCAATTGGCGTGCTGGAAGGCGTGGACTACCACCACACCGGCGAAGTGCGCCGGGTTGACCGCAAGGGCATCAACCGCCTGTTGGATGAGCGCTCTATCGTGCTGCTCTCGCCCCTGGGGTATTCGCCCACCGGCGAGATCTTCAACCTGGCCTGCGAAGACGTCGCCACCCGCGCCGCCATCGACCTGGGCGCCGACAAGTTGCTGCTGTTCGGCGCCGATCCGGGTCTGATCGATGAGAACGGCCGCCTGGTGCGTGAATTGCGCCCACAACAAGTACCCGCGCACCTGCAACGCCTGGGCAGCAACTATCAAGCCGAACTGCTCGATGCCGCTGCCGAAGCCTGCCGGGGTGGAGTAGGGCGCAGCCATATCGTCAGCTACGCCGAAGATGGCGCTTTGCTTACCGAACTGTTCACCCGCGATGGTGGCGGTACGCTGGTGGCCCAGGAACAATTCGAACTGGTGCGCGAAGCGGCGATTGAAGACGTCGGCGGCTTGCTGGACCTGATCAGCCCGCTGGAAGAGCAGGGCATTCTGGTGCGCCGTTCGCGGGAAGTGCTGGAGCGTGAGATCGAGCAGTTCAGCGTGGTCGAGCGCGAAGGCATGATCATCGCCTGCGCGGCGCTGTATCAGATCGCGGATTCGGATGCGGGGGAGTTGGCGTGCCTGGCAGTGAACCCGGAGTACCGCCACGGCGCGCGAGGCGATGTGTTGCTCGAACGCATCCAGACCCGGGCACGCGCCCAAGGCTTGAAAACCCTCTTTGTACTCACCACCCGTACGGCCCACTGGTTCCGCGAACGCGGTTTTGTACCCAGCAGCGTGGACCGCCTGCCGTCGGCGCGGGCGTCGCTGTACAACTATCAGCGCAACTCCAAGATCTTTGAAAAGGCCCTGTAAAAGAGTACGGCTCTGTGTGGGAGCTGGCTTGCCTGCGATAGTGGCGCCTCGGTTTATCTGAAGGACCGAGTTGCTGGTATCGCAGGCAAGCCAGCTCCCACCGAAGACTGTATTTATTGTGTGATGAATTTGTCGGTCACATACGCCGAATAATCCGGCAGCACCGTCTCCACCTTCCCCTGTTCCTTCAAGAACTTCGCCGTCTCCTCAATCGCCTTCGCCGTGCCGCCCTTGAGCAGCGCAGCGGTTTGCTGTGTCTGCGCATCCGGAAACGTCGTACCGGCCAAGAGTTCCGGAATGTCGCCGGCATTTGAACCTGTCAATTTGGCGATTTTCTGCACTGGCTCGGAATCCACCGTCCAGCTGTCTTTGTGGGCGGCATAGTCGGCAAAGGCATCCAGGGTAACTTTGGCGAACTTGGCCACTACCTCAGGATGTTTTTGCGCAAAATCCTTGCGCGCCACCCACACCTCAAATGTGGGTGCACCCCATTGGCCCACCTGCGCCGCGTCTGTCAGGGTCTTGCCGCTCTTGCGGATTTCACCCAGGGCCGGGGACCACACAAAAGCCCCATCAATATCGCCGCGTTTCCACGCAGCGGCGATTTCGGCCGGTTGCAGGTTCACCACTTTGACTTGCTGGGTGTCCAGCCCCCAGTGTTTCAGCGCGCCGAGCAGGCTGTAATGGGAGGTCGAGACGAACGGCGTGGCGATGGTTTTGCCGATCAGGTCCTGGGGTTTATCGATGCCACTGCCGTTGCGCACCACCAGGGCTTCAGAAGCGTTGATCTGTGCCGATACGATAAACGCCACAATCGGCAGGTTGCGCGAGGCCGCCGCCGCGAACGGGCTGGAGCCGAGGTTGCCGATTTGTACATCACCCGAAGCGATGGCCGTGACTACCTCTGGCCCGCTGTTGAAGCGGCGCCAAGCGATTTTTTCGCCGATGGCTTTTTCATACAGGCCGTCGGCCTGGGGAACCTTGCTGGGATCGATGCCGGTCTGGTAACCCACCGTCAGGTCGGCGGCGTTGACACCAAAAGAAAGTAATAGCGATACAAAAACTGTAACAAATTGACGGGAGGATGTGCGTTTGGCCATGATGGCGTCGCCTTTTTGATCGTGAGTGACGTATGCAACCGTACGGCAACACTAATCGATCTAAAAAAGCACCAGTAAATACCCTTTAGGAATTAGCTTATGGAGCGGCGCGTCTATCCTGACCGGCCAGCTTCACGGAAAGTCTTATTCCTGGATCGTATGAAAAAGAATGAAATAATTCTTTTTGGGTGTATGAAAAACTCATTACCCTGCAGGGACCAAATCAACTGCGATTAGACGAAGGTAGTAGACACACAAGGTTACGATTGACTTGGTGGTCACTATCTGGCGCTAATCGCGCATCTGTGGATCGAGGGCGTCAGACCCGAGACCAAAGAAATACAAAAATTAGAAATGAGAGGAGCGGTACATGAAGAAGTCCACTTTGGCTGTGGCTGTAACGTTGGGCGCAATCGCCCAGCAAGCAGGCGCTGCCGGTTTCATCGAAGACAGCAAGGCCACACTGGGCCTGCGTAACTTCTACATCAACACCGATAACCGCGAAGGCACGGCCAACCCGAGCCGCAACGAAGAATGGGGCCAAGGCTTCGATCTGCGTTTCATCTCCGGTTACACCCAAGGCACCGTCGGCTTCGGTCTGGACGCTATCGGCCTGCTGGGTGTTCGCCTGGATTCCGGCGGTGGCACCAACGGCGCGACTGCCAGCTCCTACGGTGGCACGATCTTCCCGAGCAAGTCCAATGGCGAAGCCGTTGATAACTACTCCAGCCTGGGCCTGACTGCCAAGGCCAAGATCTCTCAAACCGAACTGAAGTTGGGTACCTTGCAGCCCAAGCTGCCGGTCATCGTCACCAACGATGGTCGTATGCTGCCGCAAACCTTCCAAGGTGGCCAGATCACCTCCAGCGACATCAAGGACCTGACTCTGGTTGCTGGCCAGATCGAAAAGGCCAAGGGCCGTAACTCCAGCAACAACGAAAGCCTGTCCATTTCCGGCGCCAACAGCCGCGGTGTGAACTGGCGTTCGAGCAACAAGTTCTACTACGCCGGTGGCGACTACAAGATCACCAAGGATCTGACCGCCCAGTACTACTACGGCAACCTGGAAGATTTCTACAAGCAACACTTCCTGGGCCTGACCCACAACTGGGCCATCGGTCCTGGCGTGCTGAAGTCTGACCTGCGTTACTTCAACAGCTCCGACGATGGCAACAACGGCAACCAGTCCGCTTACTTCTCGACGGGCAACTACAGCGGCGTGAACTCCGGCCGTGGCAAAGTCGACAACAACCTGTACAGCGGCCTGTTCCTGTACTCGGTGGCCGGTCACACCTTCGGTGGCGGTTACCAGGTCAGCAACGGCAGCAGCGACTTCCCTTGGCTGAACCAGGGTGACGGCTCGTCGGCTTACATCACCACCGACATGCAAATCCAGAAGTTCGCCCGTGCCGGCGAGCGTACCTGGCAAGCTCGCTACTCCTACGACTTCGCCAAAGTCGGCGTGCCTGGCCTGACCGCCGGTGTGGTTTACCTGAAAGGTGATCATATCGACACCGTCGCCAGCAACCGTACCGAGTTCACCGGCCAGTCCGAGTGGGAGCGTGACATCACTGTTGCCTACGTCGTACCGGAAGGTCCGCTGAAGAACGTCGGCGTGGCGTGGAAAAACGCTATGTGGCGCAGCGACATCGCCAACGCGCGTAACCAGGACGAAAACCGCTTGATCGTCAGCTACTCGATCCCGCTGTTGTAAGACTGTAAAACCTTGCCCGGCGCAATGCCGGGCAAGGTGTCTTGCTATTCAAGTCGGGCTCAACCCCCGCAAGCCCTTCCTGAATCCCTCTTTTTTGCAGCGTCTCAAGGCCTTCTCGAACCTTGAAGGCGATGTTGGCCTCAGGCCGTTCCCAAGTCCAATGAACTGATTTTTAATATTCTTTTATCGTCTAGATAAATCGATATTTATTCTTTTTAAATCACCAAAAATCCATGCACAGTGGGCTCCATAAGCACTCATCAGGAGCCACACCATGAGCCTAAGACTGGGCGATATCGCCCCCGACTTCGAACAGGATTCCAGCGCCGGCAAGATTCGCTTCCACGAATGGCTGGGCGACAGCTGGGGTGTGCTGTTTTCCCACCCTGCGGACTTCACGCCGGTGTGCACCACCGAGCTGGGTTTTACCGCCAAGCTCAAGGATGAATTCGCCAAGCGTGGCGTCAAGGCCATCGCCCTGTCGGTAGATCCGGTGGACTCGCACCACAAGTGGATCGAAGACATCAACGAGACCCAGAACACCGTGGTCAACTTCCCGATCCTGGCCGACGCCGACCGCAAGGTCTCGGACCTCTACGACCTGATCCACCCGAATGCCAGCGATACCCTCACCGTGCGCTCCTTGTTTGTGATCGACCCGAACAAGAAGATCCGCCTGACCATCACCTACCCGGCCAGCACCGGGCGTAATTTCCATGAAATCCTGCGGGTGATCGACTCGCTGCAGCTGACCGACAACCACAAGGTGGCAACACCGGCCAACTGGCAGGATGGGGATGAGGTGGTGATCGTGCCGTCGCTCAAGGACGAGGAAGAGATCAAGAAACGCTTTCCCAAGGGCTATCGCGCGGTGAAGCCGTACCTGCGTCTTACCCCACAACCCAATCGTTAAGGCATCACGGACCATCCCTCTGTAGGAGCGAGCTTGCTCGCGAAAAACGTCAACGATAACGCGCGCTTCCTGAATGAACGCGGCGCCTGTGAGTTTTTCGCGAGCAAGCTCGCTCCTACCAAAAAGCACTGACTCACAGCAGGGGTTTTCAGGCCGTTTCCACGGCCTTTTTTTTCGCCTGGGGATTGATCAATCGCTTATGTTTTTATGGAATAAACAAATGAATAAATAAGATTTATAGATATATAAATCTGCTGATAAGGTCTATCCCATCTTGGCGCCATCGCCGTACAGCGAACCGCCGACACTTGCTCAAGGAATCTCCTGCATGCTGGTCGTAACACTTGGAGGCAGTCCCAGCCAGCGTTCCCGCTCCGGGGTCTTGCTGGATAAAACCCGTCAGTGGCTGCAACAGCAGGGCGTGGAAGTAGTGAGTTACCAGGTACGGGACTTCCCGGCTGAAGACTTGCTGCACGCACGCTTCGACAGCCCCAAGGTCATTGACCTGCTGCAACAAGTCGCCAATGCCGACGGCCTGGTGATCGCCACGCCGGTGTACAAGGCGTCGTTTTCCGGGGCGTTGAAAACCGTACTGGACCTGCTGCCGGAGCGTGCGCTGGCCCATAAGGTGGTGTTGCCGATGGCGACCGGCGGCAGCATCGCCCACATGCTGGCGGTGGACTACGCCCTGAAGCCGGTGCTGTCGGCCCTCAAGGCCCAGGAATTGCTCCACGGTATTTTTGCCGAAGACAGCCAGATCGCCTATGGCGAAGGCAGTGTTCAGGCGCAACTGGTGCCGGTACTTGAACAGCGTCTGCACGAAGCCCTGGAGCAGCTCTACAGCGCCATGGCGCGACGGCCAAAACCTTTGGACCCTGACGTACTGAATGAACGTTTGTTGAGTGCTCGCTGGAGCATCTGAGCCTCACCCCGAAAAGCTGGAAACACTCACCTTACTCAGCCGACAACGGCCAAGCAGGTGCAGCCAAAACCCTAATCGCACAGTTGGAGAGAGCGCCATGCGCACTGTCATCTTGCGTCGTGGTCTGGTCGCACTCTTTGCTGCGGCTGTGTCCCTCGGCGCCATCGTTCAAGCCCAAGCCGCCGAGACCTTGCGGATCGGTTATCAGAAGTACGGCACCCTGGTGCTGCTCAAGGCCAAGGGCACCCTGGAAAAACGCCTGGCCGACCAAGGCGTGCAGGTGCAGTGGACCGAGTTTCCCGGTGGCCCGCAATTGCTCGAGGGCCTGAACGTTGGCTCCATCGACTTCGGCGTTACCGGCGAAACCCCACCGGTGTTCGCCCAGGCGGCCGGCGCCGATTTGCTCTACGTCGCCTACGAACCACCCGCGCCTACCAGCGAAGCGATCCTGGTGCCCAAGGACTCGCCGATCAAATCGGTGGCCGAGCTCAACGGTAAAAAGGTCGTGCTCAACAAAGGCTCCAACGTGCACTACCTGCTAGTGCGTGCCCTGGAAGATGCCGGCCTCAACTACACCGACGTAAAGACCGTGTTCCTGCCCCCCGCCGATGCCCGTGCTGCGTTCGAGCGTGGCAGCGTGGACGCCTGGGTGATCTGGGACCCGTACCAGGCCGCCGCCGAGAAGCAACTACAAGCGCGCACCCTGCGAGACGGCACCGGGATTGCCGACAACCATCAGTTTTACCTGGCCACCAAACCCTACGCCGAACAGCACCCGCAAGTGATCAAGGCGTTGGTGGAAGAGGTGCGTGCGGTAGGCGAATGGTCCAAGGCCAACCCGCAGGAAGTGACTGAGCAGGTCGCCCCACTGCTCGGCCTGCCGGCAGATATCACCCTCACATCGGTGAAACGCCAGGGCTACGGCGCGCTGTTCCTGACCCCGGAAGTGGTCGCCGCCCAGCAGAAAATCGCAGACACCTTCTACCAACTCAAATTGATCCCCAAGCCCTTGAGCATCAAGGACGTGATCTGGACGCCACCCGCCGCGGTTGCCAAAGCGCCGTAATCCGACTTCATTCAGGAGACAACTCCATGAGCCTCAATATTTTCTGGTTCCTGCCCACCCACGGCGACGGTCATTACCTTGGCACCGCCGAAGGCGCCCGCGCTGTCGACCACGGTTACCTGCAACAAGTGGCCCAGGCTGCCGACCGCCTGGGTTTTGGCGGGGTGTTGATCCCTACGGGCCGCTCTTGCGAAGACTCGTGGTTGGTGGCCGCCTCGCTGATCCCCGTGACCCAGCGCTTGAAATTCCTGGTTGCCCTGCGCCCTGGGATCATCTCACCGACCGTGGCCGCGCGTCAGGCCGCGACCCTGGATCGCCTGTCTGGTGGCCGTGCGCTGTTCAACCTGGTCACCGGTGGCGATCCGGAAGAACTGGCTGGCGACGGATTGTTCTTGAGCCATGAAGAACGCTACCAGGCGTCGGTGGAATTCACCCGCATCTGGCGCCGTGTGCTGGAAGGCGAGACCGTGGACTACGACGGCGAGCACATCAGCGTCAAAGGCGCAAAATTGCTCTACCCACCGATTCAACAACCACGCCCGCCGCTGTATTTCGGGGGTTCCTCCGAAGCCGCCCAGGACCTTGCGGCCGAACAGGTCGAGATGGTGCTGACCTGGGGCGAGCCGCCGGCAGCCGTTGCGGAAAAGATCGCGCAGGTACGCGCCAAGGCTGCAAAACTGGGACGCACGGTGCGCTTTGGCATTCGCTTGCATGTGATCGTGCGCGAAACCAACGACGAAGCCTGGAAAGCCGCCGACAAACTGATCTCCCACCTGGACGACGAGACCATCGCCCGCGCCCAGGCGTCCTTGGCGCGCTTCGATTCGGTGGGCCAGCAACGCATGGCAGCCTTGCACGGCGGTAGCCGTGACAACCTGGAAGTCAGCCCCAACCTGTGGGCCGGCGTCGGCCTGGTACGTGGCGGCGCAGGAACGGCGCTGGTGGGCGATGGCCCAACGGTTGCGGCGCGGGTCAAGGAGTACGCGGACCTGGGTATCGATACCTTTATCTTCTCCGGTTATCCACACCTGGAAGAGTCGTATCGGGTCGCCGAGCTGTTGTTCCCGCACCTGGATATCGAACGTCCCGAGCTGCCAAAAAGCGCCGGCTACGTCAGTCCGTTTGGCGAGATGGTGGCCAACGACATCCTTCCCAAAGCTGCGTCACAGAGCTGAGGCGCCGTTATGGACTTAGAAAAAATCAGCCATCGCGTGGCGCCCTGGGTGCTGCCGATCTTATTGCTGGCGGTGTGGCAGTTGTCGGTGTCGGCGGGTTGGTTGTCGACGCGCATTCTGCCAGCGCCGAGTGCAGTGATCGAAGCCGGGGTGAACCTGGTGGTCAGCGGCGAAATCTGGACGCACCTGGCCATCAGCGGCTGGCGCGCCGGCCTGGGCTTTGTGATCGGAGGCAGCATCGGTCTGGCCCTGGGCTTTATCACCGGCTTGTCGAAGTGGGGCGAGCGCTTGCTCGACAGCTCGGTGCAGATGATCCGCAACGTGCCGCACCTGGCGCTGATTCCGCTGGTGATCCTGTGGTTCGGCATTGATGAGACCGCGAAAATTTTCCTGGTGGCCCTGGGTACCTTGTTCCCGATCTACCTGAACACTTACCACGGCATCCGCAATGTCGACCCGGCACTGGTGGAAATGTCGCGCAGCTATGGCTTGTCCGGTTTCAGCCTGTTCTGGCAAGTGATTCTGCCGGGCGCGCTGCCGTCGATCCTGGTGGGGGTGCGCTTCGCCCTGGGCTTCATGTGGCTGACGCTGATCGTGGCGGAAACCATTTCGGCAAGTTCCGGCATCGGTTACCTCGCGATGAATGCCCGTGAATTCCTGCAAACCGACGTGGTGGTACTGGCCATCGTCATGTACGCCATCCTCGGCAAACTGGCCGACCTGGCAGCCCGTGGGCTGGAACGTGTGTGGCTGCGCTGGCATCCGGCGTATCAAGTCAAAGGAGGTGCAGCATGACGGCCCAACAACCTCCGCGTCTGTTGAAGGGTATCCCACTGGCGGTGCGCAAATTGCGCAAGGCCTTTGGTACCCGCGAAGTGCTCAAAGAGATCGACCTGCATATTCCTGCGGGGCAGTTCGTGGCTGTGGTCGGCCGCAGCGGTTGCGGCAAAAGTACCTTGCTGCGCCTGTTGGCGGGGCTGGACAAAGCCAGTGGCGGCGAGCTGCTGGCCGGCTCCGCGCCACTGCACGAAGCGATTGAAGATACGCGGTTGATGTTCCAGGAAGCGCGCTTGCTGCCATGGAAGAAGATCATCGATAACGTCGGCCTGGGCCTCAAGGGCGACTGGCGGCCCAAAGCGCTGGATGCGCTGGAAGCGGTTGGCCTGGCCGAGCGCGCCAATGAATGGCCGGCGGCGTTGTCCGGTGGCCAGAAACAGCGCGTGGCACTCGCACGGGCGTTGATCCATCAGCCGCGCCTGTTACTGCTCGATGAGCCGCTGGGCGCACTGGATGCCCTGACCCGCATCGAGATGCAGCAACTGATCGAAAACCTGTGGCGCAAGCACGGTTTCACGGTGTTGCTGGTGACCCACGACGTCAGCGAAGCCGTGGCGATTGCCGACCGCGTAATTCTGATTGAAAACGGCGAAATCGGCCTCGACCTGAACATCGACCTGCCACGCCCACGGGCCCGTGGCTCACACCGCCTGGCCGCGCTGGAAGCCGAAGTGCTCAACCGCGTGCTGTCGCTACCCGGTTCCCCACCGGAACCCGAACCTGTTTCACCGCTGCCGACGCAATTGCGTTGGGCTCAATAACTCACACAGGAAAAACACCATGACTATTAAAGCCATCAACGTGCGTAACCAGTTCAAAGGCACCATCAAGGAAATCGTGGTCGGCGACGTGCTGTCGGAAATTGACGTGCAGACCGCGTCCGGCATTGTCACCTCGGTGATCACCACGCGTTCGGTCAAGGAGTTGGAGCTGGTGATCGGCAGTGAAGTGATTGCCTTTGTGAAATCCACTGAGGTGTCGATTGCCAAGTTGTGATAACCCCACTGATCGTTCCCACGCTCTGCGTGGGAATGCCGCCTGGGGCGCTCCGCGTCCCGCTGTGCCAAAGGTGACGCAGAGCGTCACGGGATGTATTCCCACGCAGAGCGTGGGAACGATCAGCGCTTGGGCAGATAGGCCGGCAAATAAAGCCCCACATACGCATCAAACACCCGCATCCCTTCCTCCGCCATGCGCGGCGTAATCAGCCCATGCTGATACACCGAGCGCGCGTACACGCGGTCGCTCAACTCCAATGCCAGGGCAAACACGTCCACATCGCCCGGTAGCGTTGGCACTTCAAAGTGGCGATTGAACACCGCCAGCATCAAGTCGCCCAATTCCAGATCATGCTGGCGATCGGCCTGGGTCACTTCGGTCAACCCATGCTGGGCCAGGATCAACTGGCGCGCCGCGGCATCGTTGCTGTAGATGCTGAGCATGCGTTGTTCAACGATGTAGGACAGGTCGCGCCAATGCTTGAGAGATTCATGCTCGATGGGCGCCTGGATGGCAGCGCGAAAGGCTGCGTGAACGTCAGCGGTCAACGCCTCAAGCAACGCCGGCACACTGGCGAAAAAGTGGTACACCGATGACGGTGGAATCTGTGCTCGTTCGGCCACGCTGTAGATCGACAAGCTGGCCACACCTTCGGCGGCCAGCAAGGTGCGGGCGGCGTCGAGGATCGCATCGATCCGGGCCTGGCTGCGGGCGCGGGGTTTGCGAACAGTGGCGGGGCGGGTGGTCATGGATGTCTCCTACAAGGCAGCAGGCATTGTATGAGCAGGAATCTGTGTTGTCTGCCAAGCCGCTATCGCAGGCAAGCCAGCTCCCACATTTGACCGAGTTCCAACCTTGAAATGCGTTCCACTGTGGGAGCTGGCTTGCCTGCGATGAGGCCAACCCGGTTTCCCAAAATAAACCCATAAAAAAACGCCACTGACCAAAATCAGCGGCGTTCTTTTATTGCAGCAACCGCTTACACGGTATGCAGGTACCAGTTGTACTCAAGGTCGGAGATGGAGTGTTCAAACTCCTCCAACTCACTTTCCTTACAGGCGACGAAGATATCGATGTATTTAGGATCGATGTACTTGGCCATCACCTCGCTGTCGTCCAACTCACGCAGCGCATCGCGCAGGTTGTTCGGCAGGCTCTGCTCGTTCTGCTCGTAGCTGTTGCCTTCCACTGGAGCGTTCGGCTCGATCTTGTTGGTCAGGCCGTGGTGTACGCCCGCCAATACCGAGGCCATCAGCAGGTAAGGGTTGGCATCGGCGCCAGCCACACGGTGTTCGATACGCACGGCATCGGACGAGCCGGTGGGTACGCGAATCGCCACGGTGCGGTTATCCAGGCCCCAGCACGGCGAGTTCGGCACGTAGAACTGTGCGCCGAAACGACGGTAGGAGTTGACGTTGGGGCACAGGAACGCCATTTGGGCGGGTAGGGTCTCCAGCACACCGCCGATCGCGTGACGCAATGCGGCGTTCTGCTCGGGATCCTCGCTGGCAAAGATGTTCTTGCCGTCCTTGTCCAGAATGGAAATGTGTACGTGCAGCCCGTTGCCTGCCTGGCCTGGGTAAGGCTTGGCCATGAAGGTGGTGTCCATCTCATGGTCGTAGGCGATGTTCTTGATCAGGCGCTTGAGCAGTACCGCGTAGTCGCAGGCCTTGATCGGGTCGGCGACGTGGTGCAGGTTCACTTCGAACTGCGCCGGGGCACTTTCCTTGACGATGGCATCGGCCGGAATGCCTTGCTCCTTGGCACCTTCCAGAATGTCCTGGAGGCAGTCGACGTATTCGTCGAGGTCGTCGATCAGGTAGACCTGTGTCGAGTGCGGGCGTTTGCCGGAGATCGGCGAGCGGGGCGGTTGTGGGCGGCCGTTCACGTTCTCCTGGTCGATCAGGTAGAACTCAAGCTCGAAAGCGGCGCAGATGGTCAGACCGAGGTCGTCAAACTTGGTGACAACTTGGCGGAGCACTTCGCGCGGATCGGCGAAGAAAGGTTCACCTTCAAGTTCGTGCATGGTCATCAGCAGTTGCGCGGTGGGGCGCTTTTGCCAGGGTTCATTGCACAGGGTGTCGGGGATTGGATAACAGATTCGGTCAGCATCACCGATGTCCAGGCCCAGGCCGGTGCTTTCCACCGTAGAGCCGTTGATATCCAGGGCAAATAAAGAGGCAGGCAGGTTAATGCCCTTCTCGTAAACCTTGTGGAGGCTGGTGCGTTCGATGCGCTTACCGCGCACCACACCATTCATATCCGCAATTAGAAGGTCTACGTACAGAACCTCAGGATGATCCTTAAGGAACGCGTTCGCTTCGTTAAGCTGAACGGCACGCGGGGGTACCGACATGATGCAACACCTTTGTTGTTAAAAATATCAATCATTGATCTTTTCTGGTTTCAGTCAACCCGAACGGCCTGCCGAAGTCAAGCGAGGCATTTTTTGCCCTAAAAAAGCGCCATGAAGCCTTTTTTGCGGGGTTTTGGGGCGGTTTTTTGGGTTTTAGGGGCTTGGGACCTGCAGGCTTGAGCGGGCCGTGTAGGATTTTTTACGGGGGTGTTGTGTAAAAAAATGAACAAGGCTAAGCTCGATTCAAACCCATAACAGCAATAATACCGGGGTGCTTCATGTTTCACCTGCCGCCAATCGGCGTCTCTGCCTGCTCCAGCCAGGCGTTGTCCGCAGTTCGTTCGCCCCGCGTGAATGCCCAGGCACCGGCCAATATTCTTGACGGCCCGGCCGATCTCCTTTTTGCCATCTCCGACGCCGCTGAGCGACCCTCATCCGCCGTGCCGATCATAATTGCGCACAACTTTGGCCTGAGGAATGCAACCCATGGGCAAATGGCAGGTAAGCTCCTACCCTGAATGAAAAAACGACGCGGATGCTGCGTCAACCAACGCCTGGCCTTTAATGGATGCCAGGAAACCCAGCCCAGAGGCATTTATGAGTAACAACCTCGACCAGCTCACCGATTGGTTGAAAGACCACAAGATCACAGAAGTCGAATGCATGATTGGCGACCTCACCGGTATTACCCGGGGCAAGATCTCGCCGACCAACAAGTTCATTGCCGAAAAAGGCATGCGCCTGCCCGAGAGTGTTCTGTTGCAGACCGTGACCGGCGACTATGTCGAAGACGACATCTATTACGAATTGCTCGACCCGGCCGACATCGACATGATCTGCCGCCCCGACCAGAACGCGGTATTCCTGGTGCCCTGGGCCATCGAGCCGACTGCCCAGGTGATCCACGACACCTACGACAAGCAAGGCAACCCGATCGAGCTGTCGCCGCGCAACGTGCTCAAGAAAGTCCTCAAGCTCTACTCCGACCGCGGCTGGCAGCCCATCGTGGCGCCGGAGATGGAGTTCTACCTGACCAAGCGCTGCGAAGACCCGGACTTCCCGCTGCAACCGCCGATTGGCCGCTCCGGCCGCCCGGAAACCGGTCGCCAGTCCTTCTCTATAGAAGCAGCCAACGAATTCGACCCGCTGTTCGAAGACGTCTACGACTGGTGCGAACTGCAGGAACTGGACCTCGACACCCTGATCCACGAGGACGGCACCGCGCAGATGGAAATCAACTTCCGTCACGGCGATGCCCTGTCTCTGGCCGACCAGATCCTGGTGTTCAAGCGCACCATGCGTGAAGCCGCGCTCAAGCACGACGTGGCCGCCACCTTCATGGCCAAGCCCATGACCGGCGAGCCCGGCAGCGCGATGCACCTGCACCAGAGCATCATCGACATTGCCACCGGCAAGAACGTCTTCTCCAATGAAGACGGGACCATGAGCCAACTGTTCCTCAACCATATTGGCGGCCTGCAGAAATTCATCCCTGAATTGCTGCCTTTATTCGCCCCCAACGTGAACTCGTTCCGCCGCTTCCTGCCCGACACCTCGGCGCCGGTGAACGTGGAATGGGGCGAAGAAAACCGCACCGTCGGCCTGCGCGTACCGGATGCCGGCCCGCAGAATCGCCGCGTGGAAAACCGCCTGCCGGGCGCCGACGCCAACCCGTACCTGGCGATTGCCGCCAGCCTGTTGTGCGGCTACATCGGCATGGTCGAAGGCCATAACCCGAGCGCGCCGGTGGTGGGCCGCGGTTACGAGCGACGCAACCTGCGCCTGCCGTTGACCATCGAAGACGCCCTGGAACGCATGGAAAACAGCAAGACCATCGAGAAATATCTGGGGCAAAAATTCATCACAGGCTACGTCGCGGTCAAGCGGGCCGAGCATGAAAACTTCAAGCGCGTGATCAGTTCGTGGGAGCGGGAATTCCTGCTCTTCGCCGTCTGATGCGCCGGGCGCGCCCTTCAAACGGCGCGCCTTCACTGAAAAGTCTAGGAGATTGGTATGTCCAGCAACAACCCGCAAACCCGTGAATGGCAAGCCTTGAGCAATGATCACCACCTGGCTCCGTTCAGCGACTTCAAGCAATTGAAAGAGAAAGGCCCAAGGATCATCACCAAAGCCCACGGCGTTTACCTGTGGGACAGCGAAGGCAACAAGATCCTCGACGGTATGGCCGGCCTGTGGTGCGTGGCGATCGGTTACGGTCGCGATGAACTGGCCGATGCCGCCGCCAAGCAGATGAAAGAACTGCCGTACTACAACCTGTTCTTCCAGACCGCACACCCGCCGGTGTTGGAGTTGGCCAAGGTCATTTCCGATGTCGCGCCGGCAGGCATGAATCACGTGTTCTTCACCGGCTCTGGCTCCGAAGGCAACGACACCATGTTGCGCATGGTCCGCCACTACTGGGCGATCAAGGGCCAGCCCAACAAGAAAACCATCATTGCCCGCAAAAATGGCTACCACGGCTCTACCGTGGCCGGCGCCAGCCTGGGCGGCATGACCTATATGCACGAGCAGGGCGACTTGCCGATCCCGGGCATTACTCACATCGCGCAGCCCTACTGGTTTGGCGAAGGCGGCGACATGAGCCCCGAGGAATTCGGTGTGTGGGCCGCCAACCAGTTGGAAGAGAAAATCCTGGAGCTGGGCGTGGACAACGTCGGCGCCTTTATTGCCGAGCCGATCCAGGGTGCCGGTGGCGTGATCGTGCCGCCTGCCACGTACTGGCCGCGCATCAAGGAAATCCTCGCCAAGTACGACATCCTGTTTGTCGCCGACGAAGTAATCTGCGGCTTCGGCCGTACCGGTGAGTGGTTCGGTAGCGTTTTCTACGACCTCAAGCCGCACATGATGACCATCGCCAAGGGCCTGACCTCGGGCTACGTGCCCATGGGCGGCCTGATCGTGCGTGACGAAGTGGTGGAGGTGCTCAACGAAGGGGGCGATTTCAACCACGGCTTTACCTACTCCGGCCACCCGGTGGCCGCGGCCGTGGCGCTGGAAAACATCCGGATCCTGCGCGATGAAAACATCGTTAACCGTGTGCACGACGAAACGGCACCGTATTTGCAAAAGCGTCTGAGGGAACTGGGCGATCATCCGCTGGTGGGTGAAGTCCGCGGCGTCGGTATGCTCGGTGCGATCGAGCTGGTGCAGGACAAGGCGACGCGCAAGCGTCATGAAGGCAAAGGCGCGGGCATGATCTGCCGAACCTTCTGCTTTGAAAATGGCCTGATCATGCGCGCCGTGGGCGACACCATGATCATTTCGCCGCCACTGGTCATCAGCAAGGCTGAAATCGACGAGCTGGTAACCAAGGCCCGCCATTGCCTGGATCTGACTTTGGCTGCCTTGCAGGGCTAAGTGCTAGGCTCAGTGCGCGGTGCACTGGGCAGTTAAAAATGCAGGGGCTTTGGTTGAAAGCCGGCCCCTGAACTTGCCAGACTGTCGCCCTGTTTTGTTGCCCTTCGGTTGGGCCGTAAAACATACAACGCTTGTGGCCCAAAAAAGAAAAAATTGGAGCATCACCAAATGAAGGCATTAGGTTTGAAGAACGCTGGCAAGACCCTCCTCGCCTTGTCCCTGATGGGCGCAATGGCGGGCGCGGCCCAGGCAGACAATAAAGTGCTGCACGTTTACAACTGGTCCGACTACATTGCACCGGACACCATCGCCAACTTTGAAAAAGAGTCGGGCATCAAAGTGGTGTACGACGTTTTTGACAGCAACGAAACCCTGGAAGCCAAGTTGCTGGCAGGCAAGTCCGGCTACGACATCGTCGTGCCGTCGAACAGCTTCCTCGCCAAGCAGATCAAGGCCGGTGTCTACCAGGAGCTGGACAAGTCCAAGCTGTCCAACTACGGCAACCTGAACAAATCCCTGCTCAAAGCCGTATCGGTCAGCGACCCGGACAACAAGCACGCCTTCCCGTACATGTGGGGCTCGATGGGCATCGGCTACAACCCGGAGAAGGTCAAGGCCGCACTGGGCGTGGACAAGATCGACTCGTGGGACGTACTGATGAAGCCGGAAAACATCGCCAAGCTGAAAAGCTGCGGCGTGAGCTTCCTCGATTCGCCAACCGAAATGCTGCCGGTAGCGCTGCATTACCTGGGCCTGCCGACCGACACTACGAAGAAGGCTGATCTGAAACAGGCCGAAGACCTGTTCATGAAAATCCGTCCTTCGATCGGCTACTTCCACTCCTCCAAGTACATCTCCGACCTGGCCAACGGCAACATCTGCGTGGCTGTGGGCTACTCGGGTGACATCGAACAGGCCAAAACCCGCGCGGCTGAAGCCGGTGGCAAGGTCAAGATCGCCTACGACATTCCCAAGGAAGGTGCTGGCAGCTTCTTCGACATGGTCGCCATTCCCAAGGATGCCGAAAACGTCGAGGCTGCCTACGCATTCATGAACTACCTGCTCAAGCCAGACGTCATGGCCGCGATCACCAACAGTGTGCGTTTCCCGAACGGTAACGAGAAAGCCACTGCCCTGGTCGATAAAGACATCACCAGCGACCCGGGTATTTATCCGTCGGCCGAAGTGCAATCCAAGCTCTACGCCATTGCCGACATGCCAGCGGCAACTCAGCGTGAAATGACCCGTAGCTGGACCAAGATCAAATCGGGCAAGTAAGCCTCAAAACCTGTGGGAGGGGGCTTGCCCCCGATGACGGAGTGTCAGTCGGCGATTCTCTCGGATGGTGCATCGCCATCGGGGGCAAGCCCCCTCCCACAAATTAGATCAAAGAAAGTTTTGCCGGATCGGTTTATCGACGGTAAGTTGCGCGCCGGTTTTGTTGCCGGGCAACAACTTCAAGGCCCCAACTATTCAAGAGGACCTCCACTTGCCAATTTCTTTATTTCGCAAAGCCATGCTGGTGGGTGCAGGTATCACGCTGGCTGCCAGCGTACAGGCCGCACCGACGGTGCATATTTATAACTGGTCGGACTACATCGGCCCCGACACCCTGGCCAACTTCGAAAAGGCCAGCGGTATCAAGCCTGTGTATGACGTGTTTGACTCCAACGAAACCCTGGAAGGCAAGTTGCTCGCCGGGCGCACCGGCTACGACGTGGTGGTGCCGTCCAACCATTTCCTGGGCAAGCAGATCAAGGCCGGGGCATTCCAGAAGCTCGACAAGTCACTGCTGACAAACTACGCCAACCTCGACCCGGTGCTGCTCAAGCGCCTGGAAAAGAACGACCCGGGCAACCAGTACGCGGTGCCGTACCTGTGGGGCACCAATGGCATTGGCTACAACGTCGACAAGGTCAAGGAAGTGCTGGGGGTCGACAAGATCGACTCCTGGGCCGTGTTGTTCGAACCGGAAAACATGAAGAAGTTGGCCACTTGCGGCGTGTCGTTCATGGACTCGGCCGATGAAATGCTGCCCGCAGTACTCAACTACATGGGCCTGGACCCCAACAGCACCAACCCGGCCGACTACAAGAAAGCCGAGGAAAAACTGCTGAAAGTGCGGCCCTACGTGACCTACTTCCATTCCTCCAAATACATCTCGGACCTGGCCAACGGCAACATCTGCGTGGCGGCCGGTTTCTCCGGCGATGTGTTCCAGGCCAAGGCCCGTGCGGCGGAGGCGGGCAAAGGCGTGAACATCGCCTACACGATTCCCAAAGAAGGCGGCAACCTGTGGTTCGACGTGCTGGCGATTCCCAAGGATGCCAGCAACGTCAAGGAAGCCCACGCCTTCATCAACTATTTGCTGCAGCCTGAGGTGATCGCTCAGGTCAGCGATCAAGTCGGTTACGCCAACCCTAACCCAGGGGCGGACAAACTGATGGAGCAATCGATACGCACCGACGCAGCGGTTTACCCACCGCAGGCGGTTCTCGAGCGGACATTCGTCAACTTTGAGCTACCCCCGAAAGTGCAGCGTTTAATGACCCGTAGCTGGACCAAGGTCAAGACGGGCAAGTAAGGCTAAAACTATCCAAGGCTGGCCCGCATTGGGCCGGCTGCACAGTTTTTTTTGGGAGTTTCGTAAATGGCAGTTGCCTCCGGCGCCTATAAGAAAGCCCTCGAGGGCGACCAGACACCGAAAAAGGTGTTGGTCAAAATCGACCGGGTCACGAAGAAGTTCGACGAGACGATTGCCGTGGACGATGTGTCCCTGGAAATCAAGAAAGGCGAGATCTTCGCCTTGCTCGGCGGTTCGGGTTCGGGCAAATCCACCTTGCTGCGCATGCTTGCAGGTTTCGAGCGCCCAACCGAAGGTCGCATCTACCTCGACGGTGTGGACATCACCGACATGCCGCCCTACGAGCGGCCGATCAACATGATGTTCCAGTCCTACGCCTTGTTCCCGCACATGACCGTGGCGCAGAACATCGCCTTCGGCCTGCAACAGGACAAGATCCCCAAGGCTGAAGTCGACGCACGCGTGGCCGAGATGCTCAAGCTGGTGCAGATGAGCCAGTACGCCAAGCGCAAGCCGCACCAATTGTCCGGCGGCCAGCGCCAGCGTGTGGCCTTGGCCCGCTCCTTGGCCAAGCGCCCGAAGCTGCTGCTGCTCGATGAGCCGATGGGCGCACTGGACAAGAAGCTGCGCTCGCAGATGCAACTTGAGTTGGTGGAGATCATCGAGCGCGTTGGGGTGACCTGCGTGATGGTGACCCACGACCAGGAAGAAGCCATGACCATGGCCGAACGCATCGCGATCATGCACCTGGGCTGGATCGCCCAGATCGGCAGCCCCATCGATATCTACGAAACTCCCACCAGCCGCCTGGTGTGCGAGTTCATTGGCAACGTCAACATTTTCGACACCCAAGTGGTGGACGACGCTGAAGGCCACGCGGTGCTCAAGTGCCCGGACCTGGACCGCGACATCTACGTGGGCTACGGCATCGCCACCTCGGTGGAAGACAAGTCGGTGACCTACGCGATTCGCCCGGAAAAGCTGCTGGTGACCACTGAAATGCCAACCTGCGAGCACAACTGGTCCAGCGGCAAGGTGCACGACATCGCCTACCTGGGCGGCCACTCGGTGTTCTACGTGGAGCTGCCGAGCGGCAAGCTGGTGCAGTCTTTCGTCGCCAACGCCGAACGCCGTGGCCAGCGCCCAACCTGGGGTGACCAGGTGTACGTGTGGTGGGAAGACGACAGCGGCGTGGTACTTCGCTCATGAACATGAAGAAATTCAAGCGGCGCTTGGATCGCATCGTGCCCAATGGCAAGCAGGTGGTCATCGGGATTCCCTTCCTCTGGCTGTTCCTGTTTTTCGCACTGCCGTTTTTCATCGTGCTGAAAATCAGCTTTGCCGAAGCCGATGTGGCGATCCCGCCCTATACCGAGATCTATACCTACGTTGAGCAAAAGCTGGAGGTGGTGCTGAACCTGGCCAACTACAGCTTGCTGGCGGGCGACGAGTTGTACATCGCCGCCTACCTGGGCTCGCTGAAGATGGCGTTTTTCAGCACGCTGCTGTGCCTGCTGATCGGCTACCCGATGGCCTACGCCATTGCCACCGCGCGCAAAGAGATGCAGACCGTGCTGGTGCTGCTGATCATGATGCCCACCTGGACCGCCATCCTGATCCGGGTGTATGCGTGGATGGGCATCCTCAGCAACAACGGCCTGCTCAATGGCTTCCTGCTGTCCATGGGCTTGATCAACGAGCCGCTGCAGATCCTCAACACCAACATCGCGGTGTACATCGGCGTGGTCTATTCGTACCTGCCGTTCATGATCCTGCCCCTGTACGCCAACCTGGTGAAGCACGACCAGAGCCTGCTGGAAGCCGCTTCGGACCTCGGTTCGAGCACCTTCAACAGCTTCTGGAAAATCACCGTGCCGCTCTCCAAGAACGGCATCATCGCCGGTTGCATGCTGGTGTTTATCCCGGTGGTGGGCGAGTTCGTGATTCCTGAACTGCTCGGCGGCCCGGAAACCCTGATGATCGGTAAGGTGTTGTGGCAAGAGTTCTTCAACAACCGTGACTGGCCGGTGGCGTCTGCCCTGGCGGTGGTGATGCTGGCGATCCTGATCGTGCCGATCATTCTGTTCAACCGCAGCCAAGCCAAAGAGCTGGAGGGCAAGATATGAAGCGCTTTCGTTTCTCCAGCTTCATGCTGGTCGCAGGCTTGTTGTTCATCTACCTGCCAATGTTGATCCTGGTGATCTACTCGTTCAACGAATCCAAGCTGGTAACAGTGTGGGGCGGTTGGTCGATCAAGTGGTACGTGGGCCTGTTGGACAACACCCAGTTGATGGGCTCGGTGGCCCGCTCCTTGGAAATTGCCTGTTACACGGCGGTGGCGGCTGTAGCGTTGGGTACCCTGGCGGCCTTCGTGCTGACGCGCATCAGCCAGTTCAAGGGCCGCACGCTGTTCGGTGGCCTGGTGACGGCACCGTTGGTGATGCCCGAAGTGATCACCGGTCTGTCGCTGTTGCTGCTGTTCGTGGCCATGGCACAGATGATCGGCTGGCCCCAGGAACGTGGCATCGTCACCATCTGGATCGCCCACACCACCTTCTGTGCGGCGTATGTGGCGGTGGTGGTGTCGGCGCGCTTGCGTGAGCTGGACCTGTCGATCGAAGAAGCGGCGATGGACTTGGGCGCACGGCCATGGAAGGTGTTCTTCCTGATCACCATCCCAATGATCGCGCCGTCGCTGGCGGCGGGCGGCATGATGTCGTTCGCGTTATCGCTGGACGACCTGGTACTGGCCAGCTTCGTGTCGGGCCCTGGTTCCACCACCTTGCCGATGGAAGTGTTCTCGGCGGTGCGTCTGGGGGTTAAACCCGAGATCAACGCCGTGGCGAGCCTGATTCTGTTGGCGGTGTCGCTGGTGACCTTCCTGGTGTGGTTCTTCAGCCGTCGGGCCGAAGAGCATCGCAAGAAGGCTATTCAGCAAGCGATTGAAGAAGCCGCAGCGGATGGCTGGCAGCAGCCGGACAAGCGCCGGGCGCCAGCGCCGGTCTGACTGCCGGAACAGGATAAAAGTGTGGGAGCTGGCTTGCCTGCGATGGCGGTGTATCAGTCACTTATAAGGTGCTGACTCACCGTCATCGCAGGCAAGCCAGCTCCCACATTTGATTGCATTTCAGGTTGATTACATCGCCCACGGCGACGTGCGGATCACCTGCACAAAATTCATCGGCTTGAACCCCGGCTCCTGGTCCACCAGCACGTCGGTCTTAACATTGCCAAACGTGGTCTGCGGGCGATGGCGCAAACCGTCGGCGAACGCGCAGATAATGCACTCCTTGAACCCTTCACCTCGTGGATGCGCGTGCACCACCGCTTCGCGCTGCGTGCTGCTGAACGCGGCGTAGTCCATGCCCAACACGTCCATTTCCACCCCGGCGGTTACCAGTGCTACGGTGGGGCGCAGGTGTTGCGGCACACCCGGCGTGGTGTGCAGGGCGATGGACAGCCACACTTGTTCGATATCGTCATCGCTCAACCCATAGGGCTTGAGAAATGCGGCGGCGGCGTTGGCGCCGTCCACTTCAAAACGCTCGTCGTCACTGCGGTGGCCTTCCACCAGGCCCAGGTCATGGAACATCGCGCCGACGTAGAGCAACTCCGGGTTGTAGGCCAATTGCTTGCGCTCACCGCTCAAGGCGCCGAACAGGAAGACGCGGCGCGAATGGTGGTAGAGCAGGTCCGATTCGACGTCGCGGATGTATTCGGTGGTGGCCCTGGCCAAGGTGCTGTCAGGGATCTGGATACCGGCTATGGTGGTGCTCATGGTGGATCTCCTCTGGAAAGATTCCAGTCTGGTCCCATGACCCTGAAGCGGCTATCGCCACAGGGAGGCGATCCCGGCCAATGTGCCGCCACATCGTGCCAAGCATGTAGGCGATCCCCTGTGGGAGCTGGCTTGCCTGCGATAGCATCACCTCGGTGTACCTGAGGTACCGAGTCGTCTGCATCGCAGGCAAGCCAGCTCCCACAAGGGGGTCGCGTTTATCCAGTTGGAAAAAGGTGTTTGTGACCATGGGCAAAACCGTCGCCATCCTGATCTTCCCCGGTGTCCAGTCGCTGGACGTGAGCGGGCCGATGGATGTGTTCTGCGAGGCCAACCGCTTCCTGGCGCCCGAGGATCACTATCGGCTGGAAGTACTCGGCTTTGGCCACGGCGCCATGGCGGCCTCCAACGGTTTGTCACTGCAGGCGCACAAGCACTACAGCGAAGCCCGGCAACCCTATGACCTGTTGCTGGTCGCCGGTGGCCCGCAGTTACCCTTCGAGGATTTCGGCTTCGAGTTTGACGCTTGGCTGCGCGCGGCCGCCGCGAAGGCGCAGCGCTTCGGCTCGATCTGCAATGGCGCCTTCATGCTGGCCCGTGCAGGTCTGCTGGACGGCAAGACCGTCACTACCCATTGGAACGATGCCGCCAGCCTGGCGCGGCTGTGTCCCTCGGCCCAGGTCGAAGCCGACCGTCTCTATGTGCAGGACGGCAAGCTCTACACCTCCGCCGGGGTCACGGCAGGTATCGACCTGTCGTTGTACTTGCTGGCCCAGGATCACGGCCCGGAAGTGGCGCTGAGCGTGGCCAAGCGCCTGGTGGTGTTCACCCAGCGCTCGGGCGGGCAATCGCAGTTCAGCCCGTTCCTCACGCCCCATGCCGAAACCACCTCGGCGGTGGCGCTGGTGCAGCTGTACGTGCTGGCCAACCTGACGGGAGACTTGACCATTGCCGACCTGGCCAAGGCGGCCAATATGAGTGCGCGCAATTTCTCCCGGGTGTTTGCCCGTGAAGCGCGGATTACGCCGGCGGAATTTGTCGAGAGGGCGCGCGTGGATGCGGCGCGGGTGATGCTTGAAAGCAGCCACGCACCGCTTAAAACCGTGGCCTATCAATGCGGCTTTCGCGACGCCCAGCACATGCGCAGTGTGTTCAACCGCCGGCTGGGCGTCACGCCGCAACAGTTCAGGCTTAACTTTGCGGCGCCGGTTTGAGCGTGTCGTAGGCTTCCAGGGCGCGCAACGAGTAGATGTAGGCCGCGCCTGCATTCAGCGAGATCGCGGTGGCCAGTGTGGCCGCCACTTCTTCGCGGGTTGCCCCGGCCTTGATCGCGGCATCGGCATGCACGCCGATGCAACCGTCGCAGCGGGTGGTGATCGCCACCGCGATGGAAATCAGTTCACGGGTCTTGGCGTCGAGTACATTGTTTTCCTCGGCAGCTTCCCCCAGCGCCATGTAGGCTTTGACCATCTTCGGGTTGCTCTTGCCCAGTGAGCCAAAGGCTTTCTTCACGGTAGGCAGCAAGTCGGACCAGTTATTGAACATTGCGGTAACTCCTGAACAGGTTGGGTGTGAAGCCAGTCTGTAGCGTTGAAGGCTACGGCTATTGTTCAATCCGCTCATTTTTTTGACCGATGCTCGCAAATGAATGCCATCGACACCCTTATCGCGCTGGCCAACCTGCGCGGCAGTCTGGATTTGCGTTGCCAGTTCCAAGGGGACTGGGCGTTGGACCATGCGCCGGAAAACCTCGGCGTGGCGCCTTATCACATCGTGCTTAGCGGCACCTGCCGCGCCGAGTTGTCTGGCGGGCAATATGTAACGTTGGAGGAGGGCGATATCCTGCTGATGCCCGGTGGCGGTACCCACTTGCTGCGCAGCCAGGGCGCGCGGATCCGCCCGATGCAGCCTCGCGTTATCGAGGGGGGTGCGCTGACCGTGCACCGTTTGGGCGGTGAACAGCCGGATGTGGATATGCTGTGTGGCAGCTTTCACTACAACCGCCAATCGCTGTTGTTCGATGCGTTGCCGGACTACCTGGTGGTGTCCAGCCGCCAGTGGCAAGGCGATGGGCAACTGGCGGCGTTGATAGCGTTGCTGCGCAGTGAAGCGGACGGGCAGCAAGTGGGTGCCCGTTCGTTTATCAATGCGCTGTCGTCAGCCCTGTTCACATTGATCCTGCGCAGTTGGCTGAGCGACCAGGCGCCAGGGGCGGGAACCTTCGCCTTGCTCGCTGACAAGCGCTTGAGCAAGGCCTGGCAAGCCATGCTGGCCGAACCTGGGCATGAATGGACCATCGATGGTCTGGCGTCGGCGGCCAGCATGTCCCGTGCGACCTTTATGCGTGCGTTCGTCAAAGTGGCAGGTGTATCGCCCTGGGTGTTGCTCACCCAATTGCGCATGGAGATGGCGTTCAACCTGCTGCGCCAGTCACGCCTGAGCCTGATCGATATCGCCGCCCAGGTGGGTTATCAGTCCCAGGCGGCGTTCAGCAAGAAATTCAAGGACACCTACGGCCAAGCGCCAGGGCGCATGCGGGCTCACACCCGATGATCATTCCCACGCTCTGCGTGGTAACGCCTCTTGGGACACTCTGCGTCCCGCTTCTAAGGGCGGACGCGGAGCGTCCATGGCTGCATTCCCACGCGGAGCGTGGGAACGATCATCGGGCGGGTAGCAGTTTCAAGGTGCCGCGGGTATTGGCCGTCACTTCCTCCTCACTGAAGTGCGCCTGCTCATACCTGCCCTCGATATAGCTCTGCGCCTGGTCGCCATAGTGCGTATCAAAGGGCACACCGCTTTGCCCCACCGGGTTGATGGTGAGGGCGTGGGCCGGGTCGGCGAAGTCGATCAGGCGCCGTGTCGACGGGCCGTAGGTCACAGGCCACGGCGCCGGGCCAATCGGGGCGGTCTGGTTGTTCGGCACTTCGTGGCTGCCCGGTGCCGGGAACGGGCCGACGTTGAAGATTTTATCCAGCGGTTTTTGCAGGCCCAGCGGGTGGCCGTGGGTCAGGGTGTGCGCCTTGCCCCACTGCCACTGTGCCGGGTCATCGCCGAACGTAGCCTTGAGGTGGGCCAGGCTATTGTCCCAGGCGAGCTTGACGGTGTCGGCCCGATTGCCGTTCCACCAGGGCGAGTCTGCCGACGCGGCCAGGCGGGGCAATGCGGCGTCGATCACGCGGGTGCCGAGCAGGGTCTTGAACAAGGCATCGCCGAGTTTGGGGTGAAAGGTTGCGTCGCTGAGGTTGAACAGCAACTGGTTGAACAGCGTGGCATTGGTGGAGTCCAGCGGGTAGTCACCCTTCCAGTTGGCAAGCTGCTCCACCAGTTTGAGTTGCGCCGGGTCCTTGACCACCTCGCGCAGCACCGGCAACAGCGGTGCCAGCAGGCGTGGGCCGTAGGCGGTGGTGGTGCCCAGTTGCAGGGCCTGGCTGTTGGTCACATCCCACTTCACGCTTGTGTCGCTCAACTGCGCGTTCAACTGCTGGCCGCGGTCAGCCAAGTTGTAATAACCGGGGATCGGCATGCCGGTGGGCGATGCCGGCTGGGCATTGGCGGACACCACATAGCCGCGCGGCGGGTTTTCTTCCTGGGGGTTGGCACTGAAGGGGTAGAAACCCAGCTTGTCGGCCTGGGCAGTGCTACCGTCGAGGATGAACGCCGGGTTGACGCCGGCCGGGCGGATCGGCAACTGCGCTGCCGCCCACCAGCCGATATCGCCTTTGGCATTGGCCCACACGATGTTCAGGCCTGGCGCCGACACCTTGGCGGCTGCGGCACGTGCCTTGGGCAGGGTGTCGGCACGGTTGAGCTGATAGAAACCATCGAGGATCGGGTTTTCACTGTCCAGGAACGCCCACCACATGGCAATCGGTGTGCTGCCGGCGTTATCACCGAGCACGTCGTTGATGATCGGGCCGTGGGGCGAGCGGCGCAGGGTGAGGGTTACCGGCGCCTGGCCCTTGACCTGGATCTGCTGCTCGCTGCTGCTCATGTCCACCCATTGGCCGTGATACCAAACCTGGTTGGGGTTGTCCGGGTTGACCTTCTCGGCGACCAGGTCGAGGTCGTCGTTCTGGAACATGGTCAGGCTCCAGCCGAAGTCCAGGTTGTGCCCCAGGAACGCCACCGGTACCAGCGCGTTGTGGTAGCCGTACAACTCGAAGCCTGGCGCCGACAGCTGCGCCTCGTACCAGACCGAAGGCACCGAGAAACGGATATGAGGGTCACCCGCCAGCAACGGTTTGCCGCTTTGGGTATGACTGCCGCTGACGGCCCAGGCATTGCTGCCTTCGAACTGCGGCAGGCCGTTGTCGGCCAGGGCCTTTTCGCTCAGGGCGGCGATGGCGCCAAGCGTCTGCCAATCGCTGGCCGCCAGGTTGAGGGCGCCCTTGGGTTGCCAGTCGAGATCGAAGACGTTCAAGTAGGCGCTGCCCAGCCGGTCGCGCACGTAGGTCAGTACCGGCTCGGTACGAAAGGCTGCGGCAAAGCTGTAGGCCATGTACCCGGCGACGCTGATGCTGTCTTCGGCGGTAAACGGGCGCTTGGCGATGCCCAGCACATCGAATTCCATGGGGCTGGCGTGGCTGTCCTGATACTGGTTGATCCCGTCCAGGTAGGCTTGCAGGGCCTTGGACGAGGCTGAGCCAGGGTCCATGTGCTCCACATAGCTCAAGGCACGCTCGCGAATGCGCAGGCTGCGAAACAGTTTGTCGGTCTCCAGCAGCTTGGGCCCCAGCACCTCGGCCAGTTCGCCACGGGCCAGGCGCCGCATGATCTCCATCTGGAACAGGCGGTCCTGGGCATGCACATAGCCCAGGGCGCGGTACAGGTCGGCTTCGTTTTCGGCGCGGATATGCGGTACGCCACGGTCGTCGTAGCGCACCGTGACCGAGCCTTGCAGGTGCGCCAGCGTCACCGTGCCCTGGCGCGTGGGTTGTTTGCTGTAGACGTACCAACCGACGCCCAGGGCGACCAGCACAATCAGCACCGCAAAAACCTGCAAGACGCGCTTCATGAACATTCCTTACCAAAGTGGACGGACTACAGATCCTTAGGCCACGAACAATAGCAGCCTACCGCGAGGGTGTGAGTGGCATTCACTTCGCGTCCGGCTCCGAGGGCCTTGAGGATTGGCTCGATAAAACTGTTGCTGGCGTTGCACGTCAGGCCTTCGCTGTAGGGGCCGAAATACGCCAGCTTGCCGGTGCGGTCCCAAATGCCCACGGCCGGGCTGGCGGGGATCTGGTCCGCGCCGGGCAGGGCATCGAGGACTTTCAGATGGCGCAGGTTCTCGGGCAACTGGCCGTGGCTGCCGGGTTTTTGCAGGGCATAGAACTCCACCCCTTGGGGCGCGTACTGCTCGATCAACTCGCCCAGGTGTTGCTGGTTACCGACATTGCACGGGCAGGCCGGGTCCCAGAAGTGCACCAGGCGAATCGGGCCAGGGCCGCTGAGAGCTGCGGGCAGTTGCAGCGTATCCCCGGAAAATACCGCGGTGTGTTCGCTGAAGGCGCGTAGGTAGCGGCCCTGGAACCAGTCATAGGCCGCCCACAGCACACCGGCGCAGATAACCAGGATCAGGCTGGCGAACAGGGCGTTACGGTAGGGCGGTCGCATTGGATGTATCCTCGCAGGTCGCGTAGCTTGCCATGCTTGTCCTGACAGATGAATATCGCAGCTCGATATTCATCTTCACCGCAAGTCTGGAAACCTTTATGCCCGTCACCTTTGACCCTGATCATCTGCGCGAAAGCTTGCGCCCCCTGGTGGATGCGCAACCGCTGTCAGCCGAGGCGAGGGTTTACCAGCGTTTCTACGGGCTCGACCTGGCCGCACGCCAGGTGCCGGCGGTGAGCCGCCTGGGGCGCTTGCAGGTGGATGGGTTCGAGGTGGTGGCCCAGGTCTGGTGGCCGCCAGCGCCAGTGGCGACGATGTTCCTGTTCCACGGTTTCTACGATCACATGGGGCTGTATCGCCATGTGGTGGATTGGGCGTTGGACCAGGGCTTCGTGGTGATCGCCTGCGACCTGCCTGGCCATGGCTTGTCCAGCGGCGCACGCGCCAGCATCGATGACTTTGCGGTGTACCAGAGCGTGGTGCAGGCGTTGTTCGTCGAGGCCAAGGCGCTGCAATTGCCGCAACCCTGGCACCTGTTCGGGCAAAGCACCGGCGGCGCCATCGTGGTGGACCACCTGCTCAACCACGGTGCCCAAAGCCCGGCCCAGGGCAAGACCTTCCTGCTGTCGCCGTTGGTGCGGCCGCGTGCCTGGGGTTGGTCGCAGGTCAGCTATTACCTGCTGCGCCCGTTCGTCAAAGGCATCGCCCGGCGTTTCAGCGATAACTCCAACGACCCTGCGTTCAAGCCGTTCCTGGAAGCCGACCCGCTACAGCCTCGCCAACTGCCTACCGCCTGGGTGGGTTCGCTGGCGCGCTGGATCAAACGCATCGAAGCCGCACCACGCAGCCCCCGGCGCCCGGTGATCGTGCAGGGTGAGGAAGATATGACGGTGGACTGGCAGCACAATTTGCAGGTGTTGCGGGGTAAGTTCGACCGGCCTGAGGTGTTGATGCTCAAGCAGGGGCGGCATCACTTGGCCAATGAAATTCCGCAGATTCGCGAAGCATATTTTAACTTCCTCACGGATCACCTGAAATAACGCAGTCCAAATGTGGGAGCTGGCTTGCCTGCGATAGCGGTGTCACTGGCAGGCAAGCCAGCTCCGACAGGGTTTACTGTGTCAGGCTTGAGGTGCTTTGACCAACGGCAAGCCCTGCGCGAATGGCTGCAAGGGCGGCCTGGTAATACGCCTTGCCCTCCGGCGACTCGGCAAAGGTGGCGAACTCTTCCAGCTCCGGGTCGGACAAATCCCGATAGACATACAGCAAGGTATTGTTCAAATCCTTGTCGATCTGCTGCATCAACCGCTCACGCTGGCCATTCAACATTCCTTGCGCCTGACCGCCGCCGAGCAGGCCTGGGATCATCTGGCTCAAGCTGTCGGCCGCCACGCCCGCAATCGCCAGGCTGACCTCGGCGCCGGCCTCGCGGGCGGGCAGGGCCTGGGCCAAGTGGCCGATGATCAGGCTGCGGGTGGCATCGGCTTCAAGTTTAGGCAGACCCTGGGCGTTTTTTGCCAGTTGGTCGCGGCGCGTGGCCAGCAACTCGGCGGCGACGATCTTGCGGCCCAGGGGCGATTGGAAAAACGCCAGGGCAGGTTTCGGGTCGGGCAAGTGCTTGCGCAATTGCGCCTCGGCACGCTGGTCCATGGCCTGGGCTGCAAAGCGTTTATTGCTGTTGTCCACCAGCGCCTGGTACACCACCGGCGGCAGGCTATTGCGGTAGCGCTGCTGGGCGGCACTGAGGGCGTCATTGAAGTGCGCACGTTGTTCAGCCCAGCCGGCGACCTTGTACAACTGGTCATGGCCGTCTGCCCAGGCGGGCAAAACGCAGAACATCAACACAGAAAAAAACAAACGACGCATAAGGACTCCTGTCAGTCGGCCACTATTGTCCGTGTCGGGCGTAGGATTTGTCGAGAAGTCCTATCAGTCACCTGACTAAAGTGTATTCAGACGCTCAACGGCGCTGTCGGATTTTCAGGCGTATGGATACTATGCGCGCCATGCAAATACCCCTCGAACACCCGCTGCTGCAACGCATCGTCGACGACTTGGCCGAAAAAGGCTGGTCGCAGCAAAATGGCTTCCTGCCCCAGGCTCTGACCCTGGAGCTGGCGGCTGAGTGCCGTAAACGTGCGGCGCAAGGTGAACTGGCACCCGCAGCAGTAGGTCGTGGGCCGGCCCAGGAGATTCGCGAGGGCATTCGCGGTGACCATATCCAGTGGTTGGAGGAGGGGGACGCGCCTATCTGCGATACCTACATGGGCGTGATGGACGGCCTGCGCCTGGCGATGAATCGCAGCCTGTTCCTGGGCCTGGAAGATTTCGAAAGCCACTTCGCGATGTATCCGCCGGGCGCGTTTTACCTCAAACATGTAGACCGTTTTCGCGACGATGACCGGCGCATGGTCTCGGCGGTGATCTACTTGAACGACGCCTGGCTGCCCGAGCATGGCGGCCAACTGCGCATGTACCTCAAGGGCGGTGTCGAATACGACGTGGTGCCCACCGGGGGCTGCCTGGTGGTATTCCTGTCGGGCGAGGTGCCTCACGAAGTCCTGCCCGCTACGCGCGAACGCCTGTCCTTGACGGGCTGGTTTCGCCGGCGGGGCAACGAGCCGTTTTAAACATGGAAAAGATTCTGGTCAGCCGCTGCCTGCTCGGGCACAAGGTGCGCTATGACGGCGGGGCCAGCGGCCCGTTCGATCAACTGGCGGCGTGGCAAGCTGAAGGTCGCGTGGTTGCCATCTGCCCGGAAGTGGCGGGCGGCTTGCCCACACCGCGGCCCTCGGCCGAAATCCCAGGCGGGCAGGGCATCGACGTGTGGGAAGGCCGCGCCCAGGTGCTGACGGCCGAGGGCGAAGACTTCACCAGCGCCTTTCTCGACGGTGCCCGCCAAGCCTTGGCGCTGGTGCAACGGCATCACATCCGCATCGCCATTCTCAAGGCCAACAGCCCATCCTGCGGCAATCTGTTGACCTATGACGGCACCTTCAGCGGGGTGAAGGTCAGTGGCGAAGGCGTCACGGCGGCGCTGCTCAAGCGCCATGGTGTGCAGGTGTTCAGTGAGTTGCAGTTGCCTGAGGCGGCGGCGGCCCTCACGCAGCTTTAAGAAGCTTAAACAGATCAAATGTGGGAGCTGGCTTGCCAGCTCCCACATTTATTGCACCTTGAGCCATTTCTGCGACAGCGCCTTCAACCGGCCATCGTCCTTAACCCGCTTCAACGCCCCGTTCAAACTGGTCTTGAACGCCGGGTTGCCCTTCTGGAACGGGATCGCCAATGCCGGCTTCTGGTGATAAGGCTCACTGAAATCGAAACGATCCTCAAGCTCGGCAGTCATAGCCATATGGTTAATGGCCACGTCGTACTTGCCGGTTTCCACGCCGGAAAGCAGGTCAGCGTTATCGGTGGTGATAAACGAGGAGCGCACCTCCATTTCCTTGGCCAGCAGTTCACCCAGCTCCACTTCAAAGCCGGCGAGTTTGTCGCCCTCTTTGAAATTGTACGGCGGAGTATTGGCTTCCAGGGCGATGCGCAGTTCACCGCGATCGTTTACGTCGTCAATCAGTTCGGCATGAGCCAAGGGGCTCAGAAGAGCAAGCAACAGCAACAGGCCAGGCGAAAAGCGCATGGTCACTCCTAAAGAATTCGTACAGGCGAGGCGCCGTTCAGCAACGTTTTGTTATGGTATCGGGTGCCTTGGACCGCAATTTATCGCGAAGTTGTCATAACCCTACAGATTTCACCGAAAAACTGGAGAAGCGAATGAAAGCCCTTTTGTCCCGTGCAACGATTGCCAGCCTTTTGCTGGGTACCTCGATGTTGGCCAGTGCCGCAGACCTTCCTCGTACGCCTGCGCCTGAAGGTGCCGAAGTGTTCATCGTCTCGCCGAAAGATGGCGCCACCGTTGATAAAACCTTCACCGTCAAATTCGGCGTCAAGAAGCTGGACCTGGAACCGATCGACAAGCAAGTGCCTAACGCCGGGCACCACCATCTGTTGGTAGACCAGAAGGTGGAGTCGCTCAACGCCAATGAGGCGATCCCGGCCACGCCTACCTCGATTCACTTCGGCAAGGCGCAGACCGAAACCGAGCTGACCCTGACGCCAGGCAAGCACACCCTGCAACTGGTGGCCGGCGACAACGTGCATCGCCAGTTCGAGCCCACTGTTGCATCGAAAGTGATCACTGTTAACGTCAAATAAAAAAACGGGAGCCCGTTGCGGGGCTCCCGTTTTTATTTGTAGGAGCGAGCTTGCTCGCGAAAATCCCAAGGGCACCGCGTTTAAACAGCTTAAACGCGTCATCGTTGACGTTCTTCGCGAGCAAGCTCGATCCTACTAGAACAACACGCGGCTACGAATAGTGCCGTTGATGTGCTGCAGCTTCTCTTGCGCCAGGTCCGAGTACTCGGCGTCGACGTCGATCACCACGTAGCCGACCTTCTCGTTGGTCTGCAGGAACTGACCGGAGATGTTGATGCCGTTTTCGGCGAAGACCTTGTTGATCTCCATCATCACGCCAGGGATGTTCTGGTGGATGTGCAGCAGACGGTGCTTGCCCGGGTGAGCCGGCAGGGCCACTTCCGGGAAGTTGACCGACGATACCGAGGTACCGTTGTCGCTGTACTTGACCAGTTTTTCCGAGACTTCCAGGCCGATGTTGGCTTGGGCTTCAGCGGTGGAGCCGCCGATGTGCGGGGTCAGGATCACGTTGTCCAGGCCACGCAGCGGGCTTTCGAAGATGTCATCGTTGGAGCGCGGCTCCACCGGGAACACGTCGATGGCAGCGCCGATCAGGTGCTTGTCCTTGATCGCGTCGGCCAGGGCATCCAGCTCGACCACGGTGCCGCGAGCGGCGTTGATCAGGATCCCGCCTTTCTTGATCGCGCGGATTTCCTTCTCACCGATCATCCACTGGGTCTCGGCCGTTTCCGGAACGTGCAGGGTGACGATGTCGGACATGCCCAGCAGCTCGGTCAGGCTGGCCACTTGGGTGGCGTTGCCCAATGGCAGCTTGGTCAGGGTGTCGTAGAAGAACACCTGCATGCCCAGGCCTTCAGCCAACACCGACAGTTGCGTGCCGATCGAGCCGTAGCCGACGATACCCAGCTTCTTGCCGCGGATTTCGAAGGAGTTGGCCGCGCTCTTGATCCAGCCGCCACGGTGGCAGGAAGCGTTCTTCTCAGGGATACCGCGCAGCAGCAGGATGGCCTCGGCCAGCACCAGCTCCGCCACGGAACGGGTGTTGGAGTACGGTGCGTTGAACACCGCGATGCCGCGCTCGCGCGCTGCATTGAGGTCGACCTGGTTGGTGCCGATGCAGAAACAGCCGACAGCCACGAGTTTCTTGGCGTGGTCGAAGATCTCTTCGGTCAGCTGAGTGCGGGAGCGAATGCCGATAAAGTGCGCGTCGGCGATCTTTTCCTTGAGCTGGGCTTCCGGCAGAGAACTGGTGATGTACTCAATGCTGGTGTACCCGGCGGCTTTCAGAACGTCGACAGCCGATGGGTGGACGCCTTCCAGAAGAAGGAACTTGATCTTGCTCTTATCGAGAGAAGTCTTGCTCATCTGCGTAAACCTGTATCCCGGAGAAAATTGGCAGGGAGTCGAGCAGCGCAAGCTGACCCGGACGGCAGGAAAGCCGTCACCGCAGAAACGCCCTTTGGGTCTGTCCTGCGGGGGCGGTATGCTAGCATACGCACCCCGCTAAACACCTATTCCTGCGACGTGAAGCGTTCTCAGGATGACCATGAATTGTTCGAGAGTTCTGTCGATGACCCATCCTGCCCTGATTGATGAGCTAAAGACCCTGGTTGAGCCCGGCAAAGTGCTGACCGACGCCGACTCCCTGGAGGCTTACGGCAAGGATTGGACCAAGCACTTCGCTCCCGCACCTAGCGCCATCGTGTTCCCCAAGACCACCGAGCAGGTACAGGCCATCGTGCGTTGGGCCAATGAGCACAAGGTGGCGCTGGTGCCATCGGGCGGGCGCACGGGCTTGTCGGCTGCTGCCGTTGCCGCCAACGGCGAAGTGGTGGTGTCGTTCGACTATATGAACCAGATCCTCGACGTGAACCTCACCGACCGCACCGCCGTGTGCCAGCCGGGTGTGGTCACCAAGCAACTGCAGAACGTCGCAGAAGAAAACGGCCTGTATTATCCGGTGGACTTCGCCTCGTCCGGTTCCAGTCAGATTGGCGGCAATATCGGCACCAATGCCGGCGGGATCAAAGTGATTCGCTACGGTATGACCCGCAACTGGGTGGCCGGCATGAAGGTCGTCACCGGCAAAGGCGATGTGCTGGAGCTGAACCGCGACCTGATCAAGAACGCCACCGGCTACGACATGCGCCAGCTGTTTATCGGCGCTGAGGGCACCCTGGGCTTTGTGGTCGAAGCCACCATGCGCCTGGACCGTGCGCCAAAGAACCTCACGGCGATGGTGCTCGGCACGACTGATTTCGACTCGATCATGCCGGTGCTGCACGCCTTCCAGAGCAAGCTGGACCTGACCGCCTTCGAATTTTTTTCCGACAAGGCCCTCGCCAAAGTCCTTGGCCGTGGCGACGTGCCGGCGCCGTTCGAAACCGAGTGCCCGTTCTACGCGTTGCTGGAATTTGAAGCCACCACCGAAGAAGTCGCCAACCACGCTCTGGAAACTTTCGAACATTGCGTGGAGCAGGGCTGGGTGCTGGATGGCGTGATGAGCCAGAGCGAAACCCAACTGCACAACCTGTGGAAACTGCGCGAGTACATCTCCGAAACCATTTCCCACTGGACGCCGTACAAGAACGACATCTCGGTGACCGTGTCGAAAGTGCCAGCGTTCCTGAGCGAAATTGACGCGATCGTCGGTGAACACTACCCGGACTTCGAAATCGTCTGGTTCGGCCATATCGGTGACGGCAACCTGCACCTGAACATCCTCAAGCCGGAAAACCTGAGCAAAGACGAGTTCTTTGCCAAGTGCGCCACCGTGAACAAGTGGGTATTCGAGACCGTCGCCAAGTACAACGGCTCGATCTCCGCCGAGCACGGCGTGGGCATGACCAAGCGCGATTACCTGACCTACAGCCGTTCACCGGTTGAAATCGAATATATGAAGGCCGTCAAAGCCGTGTTCGACCCTAACGGGATCATGAACCCCGGCAAGATCTTCGCTGTTTAACCGCACCTGAAGGAGTCGTTCCATGAGCTACCAGCACAAGTATGTCGACGGCACCAACATCCACTTCCCGGTGGGTAAAGTGGTGTGCATCGGGCGTAACTACGCCGAACACGCCAAGGAACTGGACAACCCGGTGCCTACCGAGCCGCTGCTGTTCATCAAGCCGGGCAGCTGCGTGGTGCCGTTGGAAGGCGGCTTTGCCATTCCGACCGAACGCGGTTCGGTGCACTACGAAGCGGAAATCGCCGTGTTGATCGGCAAGCCTTTGTCCGCCAAGCCGAGCCGGGAAGAAGTGCTGGACGCCATCTCGGGCTTCGCCCCGGCCCTGGACCTGACCCTGCGCGACAAACAGGCCGAGCTCAAAGCCAAGGGCCTGCCGTGGGAAATCGCCAAGTCTTTCGATGGCGCGGCGGTGATTGCCCCCTTCGTGGTCAGCAGTACCTTTGCAGACGTGACCGATATCGGCATTCGCCTGAGCATCAACGGTGAAGTGCGCCAGGACGGCAACAGCGCGCAGATGCTCAACCCGATTGTGCCGATGATTCAGTACATGGCGGGTTGCTTCTCCCTGCAAGCGGGCGACGTGATCCTGACCGGCACCCCGGCGGGCGTTGGCCCGTTGAATGTGGGGGATGAAGTGGTGTTGGAGCTGGCGGGTGTCAATCGCTTCGAAAGCGTTGTGCGCTAAATCACTGCCAAACTGCAATTAAACTGTGGGAGCGGGCTTGCCCGCGATGGCAGTGTGACAGTCACTGAATAGTTGACTGAACGCCCTCAATCGCGGGCAAGCCCGCTCCCACAGTTGTTTGTGTACATCTGCAGGATCCGGCGTTTTGCATTTTTTTCACACGCCATCCGGATAATTCCCTGCTCTTGCGCGCGGGGCCTTGAATCCTGTGCTATCCCCTACGGCTCACTTTCCGGAAAAGCGCTCAATGGTCGTGCCTTTGCCCACTTCGAAAACCTCGCTCCGCTCCCGCTTGTCCATGCGCTGGTATTCCTGGGTGTTCTTGGCCGGTGCCATTTTGTATGGCGTGGCCTGGGCCATGCACTGGGACGATCGCGGTCTGCTGTGGGTGCTGGAGCGTTTCGAGAGTTCGGCTGAGCGCCGGGAGAGTGTGTGGCTGCCCGACTATCACGCGGTGATCGACGCCAAGTTGCTGCCCGGTATGGAGAAGGATGAGGCTTCGGACCTGTCCTACAACCCTCAGACCAAAACCCTGTTTTCGGTGATGGGCAAGAACCCCTTCCTGGTCGAGTTGAGCCTGCAAGGCGATGTGTTGCGCAAAATGCCGCTCAACGGTTGGAACAATCCGGAAGGCGTGGCGGTGATGGAAAACGGCTTGATGGCGGTGGTCGATGAACGCGATCACAGCCTGACCGTGGTCAAGGTCGACGCCGGCACTACGGCGCTGAACAAGGCCGATTTCCCCAGCCATGACCTGGGCCCGTCCAAAGATCAGAACAAAGCCTTTGAAGCCGTCACCTGGGACAAGCGCAACCAGCAGCTGGTGCTGGGCGAAGAGCGTCCGCCGGCCTTGTTTACCTGGAAAAGCGATGGCAATACGCTGACCGGCGACAAGCAAAAACTGGCCAGCACCGAACTGGATGTGCGCAACCTGTCGGCCCTGTCCATCGACCCACGTACCGGGCATTTGCTGGTGCTGTCGGCCGATTCCCACCTGCTGCTGGAACTGGATGAAACGGGCGAGCAAGTCAGCTTCATGACCTTGCTTGGCGGCTTCAATGGCCTGAAAGACACGATCCCACGTGCCGAAGGCGTGACCATGGACGAGAGCGGCAATCTGTACATGGTCAGTGAGCCAAACCTGTTCTATCGCTTTGAAAAGCAGAAATAACTGACGAATTACGTCAGAGTTTTCTTTATAAACGGCATTCGCCAGGCAGTCCGGTGCGTTTAAGTTTAAATTCAGGTGACCTTGATATCTATTCGCCAGTTTTTTCTCTGAGCCCGCCCCGATGCGTCGACTTGCCCGCCCCAAACCTGCTGTTTTTATCCTGCTGTTGCTCGCCTTGGTCGCTGCCGGGCTGGTGGCACAGCAGTTCCGCCTGTTCGAACGCGCCTGGTTCAACTGGCAGGTGTGGTACCAGCCTGCGGATGAGCGCGCCATTGGCCTGGCGGACTACCGTGTCACCCTCGAAGGCCAGGTGATCGAAGGGCTCGACGACGATGTCTCGGCCCTGACCTACGACCCCGTGCGCAAAAGCCTGTTTACCGTCACCAATAAAAACGCCGAACTGGTCGAGTTGTCGCTGGAGGGCAAGATCCTGCGGCGCATTCCGCTGGTGGGCTTTGGCGATGCCGAAGCGGTGGAATTTATCAGCGACAACATCTACGTCATCAGCGATGAGCGCCAGCAGCGCTTGATCAAAGTGCATGTGGACGATGACACCACGTTCCTCGACGCCGCCGATGCGGAGCAAATGACCCTGGGCGTGCACGTTGGCGGCAACAAGGGCTTTGAAGGGTTGGCCTACGACTCGGTGGGCAAGCGCTTGTTCGTGGCCAAGGAACGCGACCCCATGCTGATCTACGAGGTGCACGGGTTTCCCCATTTCAAGCCGGAAAAAACCTATTCGGTACATGTGATCAACAACCCCAAGCGCGATGCCGGGCTGTTTGTGCGCGACCTGTCGAGCCTGCAATACGACGAGCGCAGTGGCCATCTGTTGGCGCTGTCGGATGAGTCGTTCCTGGTCTTGGAGCTGGATATTGATGGTCGCCCTCTAAGCAGTCTGTCGTTGCTTAAAGGGCGCCATGGGCTGAGCAAGCGCGTGCCCCAGGCCGAAGGGATCGCCATGGATGACGACGGCACGCTGTACATGGTCAGCGAGCCCAACCTGTTTTACGTGTTCAAGAAACCCTGATCAGAACATCCATTGCACACCCAGTGAATAACCGGTCTGGCTGCCTTCAGCATGCCCTAGGCGGCCATTGACCTCGGCAAACACGCCCAACTGTGGGGTGATCGCCAGTTGGCTGCCGAGTTGTGCGCGAGCGAAGCTCTTATCCACTGAGCCCAGCCTGGCGGTGCGGGCCTGGCCATCGGCGCGTGCGGTGAGTTGCAGGTCGTCCAGGCGGCCGTCGGCCAATTCCTTGACCCAGGCGATGTCGCCGTAGGGCATCAGGTTCAGGCCATAGGGCAGGGCAACAGCGCCGCGCACGCGCCAACCGAGGCTGGCTTCCAGGGAGTCGAAAGACTGCTCTTCGTACTCCAGGGCCGTGCGCAGGTTCTGCTTTTCGTGGAACTTGTCGATGCGGTAATGGCTGTAGTCCAGGCCGGCGAACGGCCCGCTCTTGATCGCGCCAAAGTCAAAGTCATAGCCACCCAGCACTCGTGCGCCCAACGCCAGGGCATCGGTGTCGCCCGTCAGTTGCTGATTGAGCAGGATCGGCCCGCCATTGGCCTGGATGACCAGGTTGCGCTTGGAGTCGAAGCGCGTGTGGCCCACGCTCAGGTCACCGGCCAGCCAGCTTGGCCCGCCATCGTTGAGCAGCGCATAGACGGCTGCCTGCCAGGTGTCGCTGTCGAGCTTGCCGCGATGCTCCAATTTGTCGCGCCCATTGAGGTAGCTGAGGCTGGCGCCGATATTCAGGCTTGAAGTCAGTTGGTAGTCGCCGAGGGCATGCAGGCCCACGCGCCGAGCTTCGGGGTTGGGGGCCGTGTCGAAGCCGCTGTCCGGGTTGTATTCGCCATCCACACCGATCTCGCCATCGAAGCTTGCGACCTCGCGGCTGGCCGCTTGCAGGGTCAGCCAGCGGCGATCATGCAGGCGCACCAGGGCCTGATGCTGGCGCTGCAGGTTGTCTTGCATATTGCGCGCAACGGCACCGCCAGAAGCGGTCGAGGCCATCAGGTCGGCGTTGGTCAGTTCCAGCACCAGGCGGCTGAGCAGGCGTGAATAGTCACGCAGGCGCTGGTCGATGCGCGCCTGGCCGAACGCATCGGTCAGCACGGCTTTGTTGTCTTCGTTCGGGTCGTGCCAGGTCGAGCCGCCGGGGATTTTCGGGTTGTCGGTCTGGGTGTAGCCGTCCAGGTCGCCCAGTTCCCAGTTGGTGGCCTCTATATAAAGGATCGGGATATTCAGCGGTTCGAACGCTTCACCATCGCTGCAGCAGCCCGTGCCCTTCGGGTACTGCGGGTCGAGGCCGGGGTTGCTGAACAAGGGAATGTTCAACTCCTTGGCGATCTGGAAGGCGTGCTCGCGCAAGGAGGCCAAGGCCGGGTTGGCGGTGCTGTTCTGGCCGGCGTGGGCATACATCATGTCGCCGGTGATCAGGCTGTCGAGGTTGATCATCGCGAGCATGTTGGCGCGCTGGCTGGCGCTGAGTGAGTCGACAAAGGCACGGGAGCCGCGCAGGCCTTCTTCTTCGGCGCCGAAGCCAACGATTTGCAGGCCATTTTCCAGTGACAGGCCGCCGAGGTTCTTCGCCACCTCGGTCAACACGCTGGCGCCGGAACCGTTGTCATCCAGGCCTTGCAGGGTCGGGCGGCCGAAGTAAGTGTCGAAGTGCGCGCCAATCACCACGTACTGGGCCTTGGTACCAGCGGCAGAGGCCACCACGTTTTGCGAAGCCCGGCTGCCGTTGTTCCAGGTGAAGTCCTGGCGGCTGAAGCTATAGGCCGTGCCCATCTGGCTCTGCATCCAGTCGGCTGCCCCGGCAAAATTTGCCGTGCCTCGATATCGGCCAGGGTAGTCGTTGATCAGTTTTTCCAGGGTGGTGTTGGCGTGCTGGCCGTAATCGTAGGCCTGGGTATGCGTGGACAGCAGGGCACCGGCAACGCTGATGGCGAAGGCTAGAGGCTTTATCACAAGGTCTTCCTTGAGGTGATGGGAATGTGCAAGCCCAGACCCTTTGCACAATGCGCGCCTCATTCCATGGGCGGCTGCGAATTGGCGCATTGTTAAACGCGTGGGTCGCGTGGCTGTAATTTGTAACGGATTGGATACCAGGCGTGGCAGGGGATGCCGTGACAGAGCGCACGGTTTTGGCGAGGAGTGCTGCGAAAAGTAGCGTTTTTGTTACATCGCTCTAGAGTCGAGCGCTAACACATGTGGGAGCTGGCTTGCCTGCGATGGCATCGCCTCGGTATCCATTGATACACCGAGTCGTCTGCATCGCGGGCAAGCCCGGCTCCCACAGGGTCAGGCCTTGAGGGTTTTCACGCCTTCCGGGGTGCCCAGCAGCAATACATCCGCCGGGCGCGCTGCGAACAGGCCGTTGGTGACCACGCCCACAATGGCGTTGATCTGCGTCTCAAGCTCCACCGGGTTGGTGATCTGCATATTGAACACGTCGAGGATGATGTTGCCGTTGTCGGTCAACACACCTTCGCGGTACACCGGGTCGCCGCCCAGTTTCACCAGCTCGCGGGCCACGTGGCTGCGGGCCATGGGGATGACTTCCACCGGCAGTGGGAACGTGCCCAGCACGGGAACCAGCTTGCTTGCGTCGGCGATGCAAATGAAGGTCTTGGCCACGGCCGCGACAATCTTCTCGCGGGTCAGGGCCGCGCCGCCGCCTTTGATCAGGTTCAGGTGCTCGTCGCTTTCATCGGCGCCGTCGACGTAGAACTCCAGGTCGCTCACGGTGTTGAGCTCGTACACTGGAATGCCATGGCCCTTGAGGCGGGCGGCGGTGGCTTCGGAACTGGCCACGGCGCCGTCGAACGCGCCCTTGTGCCGGGCCAGTGCGTCGATAAAGCAGTTGGCGGTGGAACCGGTGCCGACACCGACGATGCTCTTGTCGTCGAGCTTAGGAAGGATTAAATCGACAGCGGCCTGGGCCACTGCCTGTTTGAGTTGATCCTGGGTCATGCGGGCTCCGGAACGGGCGGGGAATTAACGAGGGCGGCGAGTATAACCCAACAAAACCTCGGGATTCGTGTGGTCGCCCGGCCAAACGCTGGGTTAGACTCCTTGGCCCTGCCCAACCCGTGAAGTAGATGCCTGCCGATGCTTGAACACTACGTCAAAAAAATCCTCACCTCGCGCGTTTACGACATCGCCGTGGAAACCCCCTTGCAGACTGCCCGCCAGCTCTCCGAGCGGCTGGGTAACAAGATTTGGCTCAAGCGCGAAGACTTGCAGCCGGTGTTCTCGTTCAAGATTCGCGGCGCCTACAACAAGCTGACCCAGCTCAGTGCCGAAGAACGTGCGCGCGGCGTCGTCACCGCGTCGGCCGGCAACCATGCCCAGGGCCTGGCCCTGGCGGCCAAGGTGCTGGGGGTGAAAGCCACCATCGTGATGCCCAAGACCACCCCGGAGATCAAGGTCGAAGGCGTGCGCTCCCGTGGCGGCAAAGTGGTGCTGCACGGTGATTCCTTCCCGGAAGCCCTGGCCTACTCGCTCAAATTGGTCGACGAAAAAGGCTACGTCTACATCCACCCCTACGATGATCCGCACACCATTGCCGGGCAGGGCACCGTGGCGATGGAAATCCTGCGCCAGCACCCAGGGCCGCTGGACGCGATTTTCGTACCGGTGGGCGGCGGCGGTCTGATCGCCGGGATTGCGGCGTACGTGAAATACCTGCGCCCGGAGATCAAGATCATCGGCGTGGAGCCGGACGATTCCAACTGCCTGCAAGCCGCCATGGCGGCGGGCGAGCGCGTGGTATTGCCGACCGTCGGCCTCTTTGCAGACGGCGTGGCAGTGGCGCAGATCGGCCAGCACACCTTCGACATCTGCAAAGACTATGTGGATGAAGTGATCACCGTCAGCACCGATGAAATCTGTGCGGCGATCAAGGACATCTACGACGACACCCGCTCCATCACCGAGCCGGCGGGTGCGCTGGGCGTGGCCGGGATCAAAAAGTACGTCGAGACCCGCGGTGTCAGCGGCCAGACCTTTGTCGCCATCGACTCGGGCGCCAACGTCAACTTCGACCGTTTGCGCCATGTGGCCGAGCGCGCCGAACTCGGTGAAGGCCGTGAGGCCATTATCGCGGTGACCATCCCCGAGCGGCCGGGCAGCTTCAAGGCCTTCTGCGAGGCGGTGGGCAAGCGCCAGATCACCGAATTCAATTACCGCTACCACTCCGGCAGCGAAGCGCACATTTTCGTCGGCGTGCAGACCCACCCGGAGAACGACCCGCGCAGCGCGTTGGTGGCCAGTTTGACCAGCCAGGGTTTCCCGGTGCTGGACCTTACCGAGAACGAACTGGCCAAGTTGCACATTCGCCATATGGTCGGCGGGCATGCGGCCAAAGTCAGCGACGAGCTGGTGTTTCGTTTCGAGTTTCCGGAGCGGCCGGGGGCGTTGTTCAACTTTCTCCACAAGCTCGGCGGGCGCTGGAACATCTCGATGTTCCACTACCGCAACCACGGCGCGGCTGACGGCCGAGTGGTGGCGGGCTTGCAAGTACCGGCGGACGAGCGCCACCTGGTGCCTGCCGCGTTGGCGCAAATCGGTTACCCGTACTGGGATGAAAGCGAAAACCCGGCTTACCAGCTGTTCCTCGGTTGAGCGACTACGCTGACTGAGCGGCCTATAAGGAATAGAGACCATGGAAACGCTGACCACCCTCAAGGTGATCCACATCACCGCCACCGTATTGCTGCTGCTCAGCGGCCTCGGCCTGGCCGTATTGGCGTGGCGTAAACGCAGCGCCGGCCCGGCCGCGACCGTGCAGCGCCCCTGGGCATTTGTATGGCTGCTGATGGGAATTTGCCTGGTGAGCATGCCCTTTACCGGATGGTGGCTGGTGCACTTGCTCGGCTGGCCATTGGGGCAAACCTGGATCTTGGGCTCCAGCATCCTCTACACCGTGGCGGCGCTGGCCTGGTTCTGGCTGGTGGCGCGGCTCAATCGGCTGCGCAAGGGCGAGGGCGGGAGCCTGAATTTCACCCTGGTGCTGGCGGTGGTCAGCCTGGTGGGGTTTGTGGCGATTGCAGGGCTCATGGGCGCCAAGCCTGTTTGAAACCGCGTCGCCTTCATCGCAGGCAAGCCAGCTCCCACACTTGACCGGATTCCAACATGAGAACAGGGTCAAAATGTGGGAGCTGGCTTGCCTGCGATAGCGTTGTCAGCTGCGCAGCGTAATCACCGGCCAACCCCGTTTCTGGGCTTCAGCACGAAGATTCGGATCCGGATCCACTGCCACCGGGTGCGTCACCTGCTCCAGCAACGGCAAATCATTCATCGAATCGCTGTAGAAGTAGCTGTCTTCCAGGCTATGCCCGGTTTCTTCCAACCAACGGTTCAAACGTGTCACCTTGCCCTCGCGAAAGCACGGCACATCGGTACTGCGCCCGGTATAGCGGCCATCCACCATTTCGCACTCGGTGGCAATCAGGGTCTCGACGCCCAGGCGTTCGGCAATCGGCGCGGTGACGAAGCGGTTGGTGGCGGTGATGATCACCAGCTTGTCACCGGCGGCGCGGTGCCTGGCCAGCAGTTCAACGGCCTTGGGAAGCATGATGGGCTCGATGCAGTCGCGCATGTAGTCGTTGTGCCACGCGTCCAGCTGGGCCATCTCGGTGCGGCCGAGGATTTCCAGGCAGAAGTTCAAGTAGGCGGCGTTATCCAGCCGGCCGGCCAGGTAGTCCTGGTAGAACTCGTCGTTGCGGGCCTTGTAGGCTACCGCGTCGAGAATCCCGCGTTCACACAGGTAATCGCCCCAGGCGTGATCGCTGTCACCGCCCAGAAGGGTATTGTCCAAGTCGAATAAAGCCAGGCGCATTGCAGTTACTCGCTGAAAAGTCTGTAAAAAGGCGTCCAGAATACGGTCTTTTCACAAGAGTGCACATAAGGTAAGAAGCCTCGTTGCCGCTGGAACAACCTTTGTGGAACAATGCGGCGACATGCGTTTGCGAGGTTGTTGCCGTGATCGACCCCGATGGTTTCCGTCCTAATGTCGGCATTATTCTGACGAATGATGCCGGACAGGTGCTATGGGCTCGCCGAATCAACCAAGATGCCTGGCAGTTTCCTCAAGGTGGAATCAACCCCGACGAAACCCCTGAAGACGCCTTGTACCGTGAGTTGAACGAAGAAGTCGGCCTTGAGCGCGAAGATGTACAAATTCTGGCCTGTACCCGTGGCTGGTTGCGCTATCGTTTGCCGCAACGCCTGGTGCGTACCCACAGCCAACCGCTGTGCATCGGCCAGAAGCAGAAATGGTTTCTTTTGCGCCTGATCTCCAACGAGCAGCGGGTGCGGATGGATTTGACCGGTAAACCGGAGTTCGATGGCTGGCGCTGGGTCAGCTATTGGTATCCGTTGGGCCAGGTGGTGACATTCAAGCGCGAGGTTTATCGTCGCGCTCTCAAAGAGCTTGCCCCGCGCCTTTTAGCGCGCGACTGACGACGGAGTTCGACCCCGAGCCATGCTCAATACGCTGCGCAAGATCGTCCAGGAAGTTAACTCCGCCAAGGATCTCAAGGCGGCGTTGGGGATTATTGTGTTGCGCGTCAAGGAAGCCATGGGCAGCCAGGTCTGCTCGGTTTACCTGCTGGACCCCGAGACCAACCGTTTTGTGCTGATGGCCACGGAGGGCTTGAACAAGCGCTCCATCGGCAAGGTCAGCATGGCGCCCAATGAAGGTCTGGTGGGCCTGGTGGGGACGCGTGAAGAACCCCTGAACCTCGAGAACGCGGCCGATCACCCGCGTTATCGCTACTTTGCCGAAACCGGCGAAGAGCGCTACGCCTCGTTCCTTGGTGCGCCGATCATTCACCACCGCCGCGTTGTCGGCGTGTTGGTTATCCAGCAAAAAGAGCGTCGCCAGTTCGACGAAGGCGAAGAAGCCTTCCTGGTGACCATGAGCGCGCAACTGGCCGGGGTTATCGCCCACGCCGAAGCGACCGGCTCGATTCGCGGCCTGGGGCGCCAGGGCAAGGGCATCCAGGAAGCCAAGTTCGTCGGCGTACCGGGTTCGCCAGGCGCCGCGGTGGGTACCGCGGTGGTCATGCTGCCGCCAGCCGACCTCGATGTGGTGCCGGACAAGAGCGTCAGTGACATCGACGCCGAGATCAAACTGTTCAAGACCGCCCTCGAAGGCGTGCGCGCCGACATGCGCAACCTGTCGACCAAGCTGGCCACCCAGTTGCGCCCCGAAGAGCGTGCGCTGTTCGACGTGTACCAGATGATGCTCGACGACGCGTCCCTGGGTAACGAAGTCAAGACCGTGATCAAGACCGGCCAGTGGGCCCAGGGCGCGTTGCGCCAGGTGGTCACCGATCACGTCAACCGTTTCGAAATGATGGACGACGCCTACCTGCGCGAGCGGGCATCGGATGTGCGCGACCTGGGGCGCCGTCTGTTGGCGTACCTGCAGGAAGACCGCAGCACCAACATGGTCTTCCCCGATAACACCATCCTGGTCAGTGAAGAATTGACCGCCACCCAGCTTGGCGAAGTGCCTGAAGGCAAGCTGGTAGGCCTGGTCTCGGTATTGGGTTCGGGTAACTCCCACGTGGCGATCCTGGCCCGGGCCATGGGTATCCCGACGGTGATGGGCCTGGTGGACCTGCCGTACTCCAAGGTCGATGGCATCGACATGATCGTCGACGGGCATCGCGGCGAGGTGTTCACCAACCCCAGCGACGTGCTGCGCAAGCAATACGCCGAGGTGGTGGAAGAAGAGAAGCAACTGGCCCAGGGCCTGGATTCGCTGCGCGAGCTGCCGTGTGTCACCCCCGACGGCCACCGCGTACCGCTGCTGGTCAACACCGGCCTGCTGGCGGATGTAGCTCGTGCGCAACAACGCGGCGCCGAAGGGGTGGGTCTGTACCGCACCGAAGTGCCGTTCATGATCAACCAGCGTTTCCCGAGCGAGAAGGAGCAGCTGGCGATTTATCGCGAGCAATTGCAAGCCTTCCACCCGTTACCGGTGACGATGCGCAGCCTGGATATTGGCGGCGACAAGTCACTGTCCTATTTCCCGATCAAGGAAGACAACCCCTTCCTTGGCTGGCGTGGCATCCGCGTTACCCTCGACCATCCCGAAATCTTCCTCGTCCAGACCCGCGCCATGCTCAAGGCCAGCGAGGGCTTGAACAACCTGCGTATCCTGCTGCCGATGATCTCCGGCACCCATGAACTGGAAGAAGCCCTGCACCTGATCCACCGCGCCTGGGGCGAAGTGCGCGACGAAGGCGCCGATGTGCCGATGCCGCCGATTGGCGTGATGATCGAAATCCCTGCGGCGGTGTACCAGGCCAAGGAACTGGCGCGGCAGGTGGACTTCCTGTCGGTAGGCTCCAACGACCTGACCCAGTACCTGCTGGCCGTGGACCGTAACAACCCACGTGTGGCCGACCTCTACGACTACCTGCACCCGGCGGTGCTGCAAGCGCTGCAACACGTGGTGCGCGACGCCCATGCCGAAGGCAAGCCGGTGAGTATCTGCGGCGAAATGGCCGGTGACCCGGCGGCGGCGGTGCTGTTGATGGCGATGGGCTTTGACAGCCTGTCGATGAACGCCACCAACTTGCCGAAAGTGAAGTGGATGCTGCGCCAGGTGGAATTGAGCAGGGCCAAGGATTTGCTCGCCGAGTTGATGACCATCGACAACCCGCAGGTTATCCACAGCTCGCTGCAATTGGCGCTGAAAAACCTGGGGTTGACCCGGATGATCAACCCGGCCTCGGCCAAAACCCTTTAGACCGAGGCGCCTTCATCGCAGGCAAGCCAGCTCCCACCTGTGGAATGCATTCCCCTGTGGGAGCTGGCTTGCCTGCGATAGCGGTGGTCCAAGCAGCGCTAAAACATCAGGTCCACCTCACCCAGCCGCCCCCCGTGCGGGCCAAAGCTGCGCTCCAGCATCCGCCGCGTCCCATCGGCATTCACGATCAGCGCCGTGCTCGCCCGTGTCCCATAACTGGGGCTGGCGATAAACACGCTCGACAGCAGGCTTTCGGTCGCCAGGCCTACGCCGGTGTCCGGCAACTCAGCAAACGGGGCAGTCTGCGGGTCGCTGAGAATTCCCAGCAGTGCCTCAGGCTCGGGGTTTTCCAGCACGGCGCTGAACGCTGCTTTGGCCTTCACCAGCTTCGGCCATGGCGTATCCAGCCCGGCATTGGATAACCCGTACACCCCAGCCTTCAACCGCGTAGCCTCGGTGTCATTGGCGTTGTAGTGCCACAGCTCATCCCGCGTGCCCACCAGCAGGTTGAACCCGGCATATTCAATCGAGCGGCCATTCACATCGGCCAAATAATCGTCGATCGGCAGCGAACCGCTGAGAAACCGCGCAACCAGTTCGCCGCGAGACTTGCGTGCCGGTGGCTGGTGCGGGTCGCGGATGTTGGTCAAGGCGGCAAAGCGCCCATCCGCGTTCATCCCCAGCCAGGTGCCCCCGGCCTCCTGATCGCGACCGGCATAGACCTGGGGCGCATCCGCCCACTGGGCTAGCGGCAGGCTGGGGCGGGCGTAGAACTCATCGCGGTTGGCCGCAACGATCAGCGGTTGGGCATGGCCCGGTCGCCAGGCGAAAACAATCAGGCACATCGGGTGACCCCTTTTGTGTTTTTGCCACTCTACCCACAGACGCGCCGGTGTTCCATCGTCTCGAAGTTGGGCCGCGCACCTCTGATCCGTTAACATGCCGGGCTGTTTGGTGTGTATGTGAACTTCTTAATTTGATCTCGCAGCTGTAACGCAGGCTTAATCGCACATCGGCATGGTCCGGTGCGTCATGACTAAATGTTTTAACGAGGAGTCGCAATGCTGCCTTACCCGCAGATCGACCCGGTGGCCCTGGCCATCGGTCCGCTGAAAATCCATTGGTACGGGTTGATGTACCTGATCGGCATCGGCGGTGCCTGGCTGCTGGCTTCCCGGCGCCTGAACCGTTTCGACCCGACCTGGACCAAGGAGAAGCTCTCCGACATGGTGTTCTGGATGTCGATGGGCGTGATCGTCGGCGGGCGCCTGGGGTATGTGCTGTTCTACGACCTGTCTGCGTATCTCGCCAACCCGACCCTGATCTTCGAAGTGTGGAAGGGCGGCATGGCGTTCCACGGCGGGTTTATCGGCGTGATGATCGCCGCCTGGTGGTTTGGTCGGCGCAATGGCAAGTCGTTCTTCCAACTGATGGACTTCGTCGCACCCTTCGTGCCGATCGGCCTGGGCGCCGGGCGCATTGGTAACTTTATCAACGCCGAGTTGTGGGGCAAGCCGACCGACGTACCGTGGGCGATGGTGTTCCCGCCGTTCAGCGACCCGGCGCAATTGCCGCGCCACCCGTCGCAGCTGTACCAGTTCGCGTTGGAAGGTGTGGCGCTGTTCCTTATTCTCTATATCTTCTCGCGCAAGCCACGCCCAACCATGGCCGTGTCGGGCATGTTCGCGCTGTTCTACGGGATTTTCCGCTTTATCGTCGAATTCGTACGGGTACCGGATGCGCAGTTGGGCTACCTGGCGTGGGGCTGGCTGACCATGGGTCAGGTGCTTAGCCTGCCGATGATCCTGGCGGGCCTGGGCATGCTGTGGTGGGCGTACAATCGCCCGCAGCCGCTGAAGAACGCCGCGCTTTAAATTCGAATGCCAAGACCAGGAGGTCTTGGCTTCAACGATACGGGTAAAAACATGAAGCAATATCTCGAACTGCTGCAGGACGTCGTGACCAATGGCCTGACCAAGGGCGACCGCACGGGCACCGGCACCAAGGCTGTGTTTGCGCGTCAGTATCGGCATAACCTGGCCGACGGCTTCCCGCTGCTGACCACCAAGAAGCTGCACTTCAAAAGCATCGCCAACGAACTGATCTGGATGTTGAGCGGCAACACCAACATCAAGTGGCTCAACGAAAATGGCGTGAAGATTTGGGATGAGTGGGCCACCGAAGACGGCGACCTGGGCCCGGTCTACGGCGAGCAGTGGACGGCCTGGCCGACCAAGGACGGCGGCACGATCAACCAGATCGACTACATGGTGCACACGCTCAAGACCAACCCCAACAGCCGTCGCATCCTGTTCCACGGCTGGAACGTTGAATACCTGCCGGACGAAACCCAGAGCCCGCAGGAAAACGCGCGTAATGGCAAGCAAGCCTTGCCGCCGTGCCATTTGCTTTACCAGGCGTTCGTGCATGACGGCCATCTGTCGATGCAGCTGTATATCCGCAGCTCCGACGTGTTCCTGGGCCTGCCGTACAACACTGCCGCGCTGGCGTTGCTGACCCACATGCTGGCCCAGCAGTGCGATTTGATCCCCCACGAGATCATCGTCACCACGGGCGACACCCACGCCTACAGCAACCACATGGAGCAGATCCAGACCCAGTTGGCGCGTACGCCGAAAAAACTGCCGGAACTGGTGATCAAGCGTAAGCCTGCGTCGATCTACGACTATAAGTTCGAAGACTTCGAAATCGTGGGCTACGACGCCGACCCAAGCATCAAGGCCGACGTGGCGATCTAAAGCCTGTTGCAGTAGGAAACTGTGGGAGCAGGCAAGCCAGCTCCCACATGGGTTTGGTGTTCACCTGAGTTAATGGCCGTGGCTTCTGCCCACATGCGAAGGCTCGGCCTCGCTGGCCGCAATCCCTCCGCTGACTTCCAACTGCTGCAAGATCCCGCACTGGTTGCCACCGCCGCAACGTTGGCGCAGGTCCAGCAGTTGTTCCTGCAAGGCCAACAATCCGTCGATCCGCGCTTTCACATGATGGATATGCTCGTCGATCAACGCATTCACGCTTTCGCACTGGTCCTGAGGGCTGTCGCGTAGCCCCAACAGGCTGCGGATTTCTTCGAGGGTCATGTCCAGGCTGCGGCAGTTGCGGATAAAGGTCAGTCGCTCGGTATGCGCCTGGGTGTATACGCGGTAGTTGCCGTCGGTGCGTGCCGGGGGCGGCAGCAGGTTTTCCTTCTCGTAATAACGGATGGTTTCCACCGGGCAATCGGTGAGTTTGGCCAGTTCGCCGATCTTCATCGCAGCAATCTCCAAATGGGTGCTTGACCCTATAGTGGCTACAGGGTCTTTACTTGGCAACAGGCACCTTTACGGACGCGACCTGATGAGCCACTCCATTCATACCCCGCACAAGCACGATCACAAGCATGATCACGATCACGATCACGATCACGATCACGCTCATGACCACGGCCATGATCACAAACATGACCATGGGCCCGCCAAACTCACGCCTGTGGATAACCACGGCCATTCCGGCTCCTGCTGCTCCGGCGCTGCCGGGCCTGCCATCGTGACCTTGAGTGAAGCGCCCACCGCCGGCTCGCGCCTGAGCACCTTCCGCATCGAAGCCATGGATTGCCCTACCGAGCAGACGCTGATCCAGAACAAGCTGGGCAAGCTCGCTGGCGTGCAGCAACTGGAATTCAACCTGATCAACCGCATCCTCGGCGTCACCCATGACCTGCCGAACACGGCGCCGATCATTGAGGCAATCAAGTCCATCGGCATGCAGGCCGACCCTATCGAAGAAGGCAGCCCCGCTGCCGCGCCGCCCGCCAAGAAACATTGGTGGCCGCTGGCGGTGTCGGGCGTGGGTGCCCTGGGGGCAGAGGTGTTGCACTTCACTGGTGTGGCCCCCACCTGGGTAATCGCGCTGGTGGCGTTGGTGTCGATTCTCAGCGGTGGCCTTACCACCTACAAGAAGGGCTGGATTGCCCTGAAGAACTTCAACCTCAATATCAATGCCTTGATGAGCATCGCGGTGACGGGCGCGATCCTGATTGGCCAGTGGCCCGAAGCGGCGATGGTGATGTTCCTGTTCACCGTGGCCGAGTTGATTGAGGCCAAGTCCCTGGACCGTGCGCGCAACGCCATCAGCGGCCTGATGCAGATGACTCCGGAACAGGCCACGGTGCGCCAGGCCGATGGTTCCTGGCTGGAACAAGAGGTCAAGAGCATTGATCTTGGCGCGATTGTCCGAGTAAAACCCGGCGAGCGCATCGGGCTCGACGGGGAAGTCACGGCCGGCCAGTCCACCATCGACCAGGCACCGATCACCGGGGAAAGCCTGCCGATAGAAAAAACCGTGGGCGATAAAGTGTTTGCCGGCACCATCAACCAGGCCGGCGCCCTGGAGTACAAGGTCACCGCCGCGGCCAACAACTCCACGCTGGCGCGGATCATTCACGCCGTGGAGCAGGCTCAAGGGGCACGGGCGCCAACCCAGCGCTTTGTTGACAGTTTCTCCAAGGTCTACACCCCGGCTGTCTTCCTGTTTGCCCTCGGTGTGGCGGTGATTCCGCCGCTGTTCATGGCGGGCGTGTGGTTTGACTGGATCTACCGCGCCCTCGTGCTGCTGGTGGTGGCCTGCCCTTGTGCCTTGGTGATCTCCACCCCGGTGACCATTGTCAGCGGCCTGGCGGCAGCGGCGCGCAAAGGCATCCTGATCAAGGGCGGCGTGTACCTGGAGGGCGGCTACAAGCTCGACTACCTGGCCCTCGACAAGACCGGCACCATCACCCACGGCAAACCGGTGCAAACCGACTACCTGCCGCTGTTCCCGAACATCGAAGACAGCGCGCCGGCCCTGGCGGCCAGCTTGGCATCGCGCTCCGATCACCCGGTGTCCCTGGCGATTGCCAACGCAGCTGTGGATAAAAACCTGTCGACTCACGCTGTGGATAACTTCGAAGCCCTGGCCGGGCGCGGTGTGCGGGGTGATATCAACGGCCAGACCTATCACCTGGGTAACCACCGCCTGGTGGAAGACCTCGGTCTGTGTTCCGAGGCCTTGGAAGAGAAACTCTTTGCTTTGGAAAAACAAGGCAAGTCCGTGGTGTTGCTGTTGGACAAGTCTGGCCCGCTGGCGCTGTTTGCCGTGGCCGACACGGTCAAGGAGAGCAGCCGCGAAGCCATTCAGCAGTTGCACGACCTGGGCATCAAGACTCTGATGCTCACTGGCGACAACACCCACACTGCCAAGGCCATTGCGGCCCAGGTGGGTATCGACCAGGCCCAGGGCGACCTGTTGCCCACCGACAAGCTGCAAGCCATCGAAACCCTCTACGGCCAGGGCCATCGGGTGGGCATGGTCGGTGACGGTATCAACGACGCCCCGGCCCTGGCTCGTGCCGAGATCGGCTTTGCCATGGCCGCAGCGGGCACCGATACCGCTATCGAGACCGCCGACGTGGCGCTGATGGACGATGATTTGCGCAAGATTCCGGCTTTCATTCGGTTGTCGCGGCAAACGTCGAGTATCCTCAAGCAGAACATCGCCCTGGCGCTGGTGATCAAGGCGATCTTCCTGGCCGTCACGTTCATGGGCATGGCGACCATGTGGATGGCGGTCTTCGCCGACATGGGCGTGAGCCTGCTGGTGGTGTTCAATGGCCTGCGCCTGGTGCGCAAATAGCGGATGAGAGGGTGGTGTGCTGAGTGCTGAGTTAAAGGCGTTTTTCATGGTCGCCCGTCTGGGCAGCATTACCCAGGCGGCGAAGAAACTCGGCTTGAGCCAGCCCACGGTGACCACCCAGATTCGCAACCTGGAAAGCCACTACGGCGTCGAGTTGTTCTACCGTGGCGGCCGCCGCCTCACCGTCAGCGACGAAGGCGCGCGGCTATTGCCGATGGTCAAGGCGCTGTTGCAGCAGGAAGCGGATATCGAGTTTTTCCTGCGCAACAACGGCCAGGTCCAGGGTGCGCTGAGAATTGCCGCAACGGCGCCGTATTACATCCTCGATCTGGTCAAAGCCTTTCGCGAGCGCCTGCCCCAGGTGGACGTGTCGGTGGAAATCGGCAACTCCCAGCAGGTGCTTGAGGCGCTGGACGATTACCGCGTCGATGTCGCGGCCTCATCGCAATTGCTGGAAGACGCCCGGCTGATCCGCCGCGTGCTGGGCACGGACCCGCTAGTGCTGGCGGTGCACCGCAATCACCCGTTGGCCAAGCTCGATCACGTACCGTTGAGCGCGCTTATCGGGCACACCTTGCTGATGCGTGAAGCGGGCTCCACCACCCGCAGGCTGACGGAAGAGATGTTGAAGAGCGCGGGCGTGGGATATGGGCCGTTGTTGGAGATTGGCAGCCGTGAGTCGATTCGCGAAGCGGTGCTGCGCAATATCGGCATCAGCATCATCGCCCGCCAGGAAGTGCCCCATGACCCGCAGTTGCGCGTGCTGACCATCGAGAATGCGCCGCAGATTCCGGAGTATCTGTATTGCCTCAAGGAGCGCAAAGGTGCGCGCCTGCCGGCGGCGTTCCTTGGCCTGGCCCAGGAAATGTCACCCCTCTGATCGTTCCCACGCTCCGCGTGGGAACGCCGCCCAGGACGCTCCGCGTCCGTGACGCGGAGCGTCACTAGAGACATTCCCACGCATAGCGTGGGAACGATCATGAGTCCTACACAAATCCACCAATACCACTATCACCTCTTTTTGCCTTTCTGCCACACCCGCTACGCATTGCCCTCCTAGCATGGCCTTCATCCGTTCGATGAGGTGCCACCATGCACACAGCCCTGACCCAACCCGGCGCACCGATGAAAGTGCGCGCAATCCAGAAACGCTTTGGCGCCTTCACCGCGCTGGACAACGTCTCCCTGGACGTCGCCGCCGGCGAGCTGGTGTGCCTGCTGGGCCCTTCCGGCTGCGGCAAGACCACACTGCTGCGCTGCATTGCCGGCCTGGAGCGCCAGGACAGCGGTGAGCTTTACCTGGGCGAGCGGGACGTGTCCCTGCTGCCACCCCAGGCGCGGGACTACGGCATCCTGTTCCAGTCCTATGCGTTGTTTCCCAACCTCAGCGTTGAAGCGAACATCGGCTACGGCCTCACCGGCAGCGGCCGCGATGAAGTGCGCAAGCGGGTCGCGCAGATGCTTGAGCTGGTGGGCCTGGTGGGCAGCGAAAAGAAGTACCCCGGCCAACTCTCCGGCGGCCAGCAACAGCGCGTCGCCCTGGCCCGCGCACTGGCGCCGGCGCCGTCGTTATTGCTGTTGGATGAGCCGATGTCGGCCCTCGATGCCCGGGTGCGCGAGCACCTGTGCACCGAACTGCGCCAACTGCAGCGGCGCCTGGGTATCACCACCTTGATGGTGACCCACAACCAGGACGAAGCCATGTTGATGGCCGACCGCATTGCCGTGATGAACAACGGCAAGGTCGAGCAGTACGCCACGCCCCAGGAAATCTACGACCGCCCGGCCACGCCGTTCGTGGCGGAGTTTGTCGGCCAGGGCAACTGGTTGCCGTTCAGCCGTAACAGCGCCAGCCATGCTCAGGTGGGTGGGTTGAACATGCGCCTGGCTGAGGACGCGGGTGTCGCCCAGTCCGGCCGCTTGTTCTGCCGCCCGGAAGCCATTTGCGTCAACCCACCGGTGCATGAAGAAAACCTGTTCCCGGCCAAGGTTCGCGAGATCACCTTTCTCGGCAACCGCTGCCGCATGAGCTTTGAGCTGGAGCAGTTGCCAGGCCATCCGTTGCTGGCTGAACTGGCGCCGGAAGCGATGCCGCGCCTGGGCGCCCAGGACATCTGGGTGGCGTTGCCGCCGCGCAGCCTGCAGGTGTTTGCCTGAGATGGGGGCTGTGATGACATTGCCGGTACCGCGCCAGGTGTCCCGCGCCGAGTGGGGCGACCGCCTCTTCGTGGTCGGCGGCAAGTGGCTCTGGCTGGGCCTGTTAGTGGTGGCGGTGCTGTTGCCGCTGTTGGCGATCTTCTGGCGCGGCTTCAGCAGCGAAGCCGGGCAGGGCGGTGGCCTGGTAGCCGCTCGCGAACTGCTGAGCAGCGCCAACTTTCACTGGTTGCTGGGCAATAGCCTGAAAGTTTCCCTCAGCGTGGCGGCCATCGTCGTGCCGCTGGCCTACTTGTTTGCCTATGCCCTGCAACGCACGCTGATCCCCGGCAAGTCCATCTGGCGCGGCCTGTCATTGCTGCCATTAATGGCGCCGTCGATGCTGCCAGGTATTGCCCTGGTTTATCTGTTCGGCAACCAGGGCCTGCTGCGCGGCTTGTTCTCGGAAAATATCTACGGCTTCTGGGGCATTGTGCTCGGTGAGGTGATCTACACCTTTCCCCATGCCTTGATGATTTTGCTGTCGGCGTTGTCCTTGGCGGATGCACGCTTGTTTGACGCTGCTTCGAGCATGGGCGCCAGCCCGGCACGGGCGTTTCGCAGCATTACCTGGCCAGCCACGCGCCAGGCGGTGTTCGCCGCTTTCTGCCTGGTGTTCACCTTGACCATCACCGACTTCGGAGTACCGGTGGTGGTGGGCGGCGATTATCAGGTGCTGGCGCTGGAAGCCTACAAGGCGGTGGTGGGCCAGCAACAGTTCGGTCGCGGCGCGTTGATCGGCATGGTGTTGCTGCTGCCGGCGCTGTTCAGCTTTGGCGTGGATGCGTGGTTGCGCCGTCGGCATGGCGACGCGATGAGCGGCCGCGCCCAGGTGTTCCAGCCAGCGCCATCGCGGCTGCGCGACGGGTGCTACCTGGCCGTCGTGCTGCTGATTTGCGCGGCGTTGCTGCTGGTGTTCGGCATGGCGGTGTACTCCTCGCTGGTGAAATTCTGGCCGTACAACCTGTCGCTGTCGCTCAACCACTACCAATTCGAAGACACCGCCGGCGGCGGCTGGCTGGCCTATCGCAACAGCCTGACCATGGCGCTGTGCACGGCGTTGATCGGCAGCGTGCTGATTTTCACCGGTGCCTACCTGATGGAAAAGACCAAGGGCCAGAAGAACCTCAACCTGGCGCTGCGCATGCTCAGCTTCGTGCCGATGGCCGTGCCGGGCCTGGTCCTGGGGCTGGGCTACGTGTTCTTCTTCAACCTCAACGGCAACCCGTTGCATGTGTTGTACGGCAGCATGGCGTTGCTGGTGGTGTGCACCATTGCGCACTACCTGACCACCGCGCAGATGACTGCAACCACCGCCTTGCGCCAGTTGGACGCCGAGTTCGAAGCCGCCGCGTTGTCCCTCAAGGCACCGTTGTACCGCCATTATCTGCGCGTCACGGTGCCGATCTGTCTGCCGGCGCTGCTCGACATCCTGCGCTACCTGTTTGTCTCGGCGATGACCACCGTCTCCGCCGCGATCTTCCTCTACAGCCCCGACACCATCCTCGCCGCGGTCGCGGTGCTGAACATGGACGACGCCGGCAATGTGGGCGGCGCGGCGGCCATGTCGACCCTGATCCTGTTCACCTCGGCCAGCGTCTCGCTGCTGCTGGCGTGGGCTTCACGTGGCGCGCTGCGCCGCTCCCAAGCCTGGCGCCAGCGCGCACCTGGCCAATAAACATCCCTGAAGGAGGTGCTCCATGTTCAAGCCCCTGGCGCTGGTCGCTGCAGTCCTCACGGCATTCAGTCTGAATGCCTTCGCCAAGACCGAGTTGACCGTGTACACGGCCCTTGAAGCCGAGCAATTGAAGACCTACAAAAAAGCTTTCGAACAGGCCAATCCCGACGTCGAGATCAAGTGGGTGCGCGACTCCACCGGCATCATCACCGCCAAACTGCTGGCGGAGAAAGACCGCCCCCAGGCTGACGTGGTGTGGGGCCTGGCCGCCTCCAGCCTGGCGATCCTCGATCAGCAAGGCATGCTCGACAACTACGCGCCCAAGGACTTGGACAAGATCGGCAAAAACTACCGCGACGCCGCCAACCCTCCGGCCTGGGTCGGCATGGACGTGTGGGCCGCCACCCTCTGCTTCAACACCGTCGAAGCCGAGAAGCAGGGCCTCACCAAGCCGGTGAGCTGGCAGGACCTGACCAAGCCTGAATACAAGGGCAAGATCGTGATGCCTAACCCGGCGTCTTCAGGCACCGGCTTCCTGGATGTCAGCGCCTGGCTCCAGACCTTCGGCGAGAAGCAAGGCTGGCTGTACATGGACGACCTGCACCGGAACATCGGCCAGTACGTTCACTCCGGCTCCAAGCCGTGCAAGCTGGCGGCGTCCGGTGAGTTCCCGATAGGCATTTCCTTCGAATACCCGGCGGTTCAGCTCAAACGCCAGGGCGCGCCGCTGGAGATCATCCTGCCCAAAGAGGGCCTGGGCTGGGAGATCGAAGCCACCGCCGTGATCAAGGGCACTGCCCATGCCGACGCGGCGAAAAAACTCGCCGACTTCTCTGCCAGCACCGCGGCGATGGACCTGTACAAGGAAAACTTCGCCGTGCTCGCGCAACCGGGTATCGCCAAGCCGCAGACCGAATTGCCGGCGGACTATGAGCAACGGTTGATCAAGAACGACTTTGTCTGGGCTTCCAGGAACCGTGACAGCATCCTGGCCGAATGGCGTAAGCGTTATGACGGTAAGTCGGAAAAACAGTAACCGATCGTTCCCACGCTCGGCGTGGTAACGCCGCTCTGGACGCTCCGCGTCCGCTTTTAAAGGTCGTGACGCGGAGCGTCACCGGATGAATTCCCACGCGGAGCGCGGGAACCAGAGGACAGTATGAGTAGTGATCTGTTAGTCGTCGGCGCCGGCATCCTCGGCCTCTCCCACGCCTATGCCGCCGCCAGGCGCGGCCTCAAGGTCAAGGTGTTCGAGCGCAGCGCCACGCCATTGGGCGCCTCAGTGCGCAACTTCGGCCAGGCACTGGTCACCGGTCAACCACCAGGGCCAATGCTGGACCTGGCGCGGGAAAGCCGCGAAATCTGGGGCCAGTGGGCGCAAGCGGCGGGCCTGGCGCTCAAGCGCAATGGCTCCTACCTGTTCGCCCGCACCGAAGCCGAAGAACATCTGCTCGAAGCCTTCTGCGCCGGGCGCGCGCGGGAGCACGGCTACAACGTCGAGCTGCTGCAGGGCGCTGCCATGAACGACCTGTACGCCGGCCAGTTCCGCCATCACCGCGCCGCCCTGCATGGCAAGGATGACCAGCAGTTGTACTCCCGCGAGGCGATCCCGGCGCTGATCCATTACCTGAGCCAGCACTTGCACGTGGAGTTTCACTTCTCCACGCTGGTACGTGACGTAGAGCCGGGCCAGCTGCACAGCACGGCCGGCAGCTTTCGCGGGGAGCAGATCGTTGTCTGTTCAGGCCACGACTATCAGACCCTGCTGGCCGAATCCATCGCCCCGCTCAACCCGCACACCTGCCGCCTGCAAATGCTGCGTGCGCGGCCGGTGCTTAATCTGAACCTGCAACACGCGCTGCTCACCGGCTTGAGTTGCGTGCATTACGGCGCTTTCGCCGACCTGCCGGAAGCCGCTGTGGTCCAGGCGCAGATCCTGCGCGAAACGCCGCATCTGCAGGAGCACGGCATTCACCTGCTGATCAGCCCCACGCCCCATGGCGAACTGATCATCGGCGACTCCCACCATTACGACAGCGACCCGTCGCCCTTCAATGCCGAGCAGATCGATGACTGGATGATCGAGCTGGCGCAGCAGACCCTGGGGTGCAACATCCAGGTGGTCGAGCGCTGGCAAGGCGTCTACGGCGCTCGCGGCCCCGGGCCGTTTTCGTTTGTGCAGGCGGCACCTGGCGTCAGCGCTGCCTTGATGCACACCGGCGTAGGGATGAGCGTGGGGCCGGCCATGGCCGAGCGCAATATCCGCAGGTTATGGGGAGAAGCGTGATGAACCCGGAACAGGCAGGCATTGGCGGTTCAGGTCTGGTCCAGGCGTTGGGCCAGGGCTTCAACCTGCTCCTGGCGCTCGGCCTGGCTTAGTTTCGCGTGGGGGTTGAGGGATGACCATTGCGGATAGGCGCGGGCTTTGTTCAAGGCGTCGGGCAGTTTGCCCTCGCGCCAGGTTTTGTCCTGGGGCGTATCGACCTTGATGCTGTGCATTGCCGCATGGCCGCGCAGGTTCAGGGCCTTGAGCAACTGGCGCTGGCGCAGGGCTAGCAGGCGCAGCACGCTGTCGTCGACGGTCAGCTCGCGCTGGCCCTTGATTTTGCCGAGCAGGCGACTGCCGTAGCTGCGTGCGGTTTGCAGGGCGCCACCGGCGATAGCTCCGGCCAGGGCCGCAGCGCCAAGGGTCAGGCCGCCGACCAGCAGGTCCACGCCAGCACCGGCCGCAGCGCCCGCGGCGATCCCGCCGCCGACCCGCACGCCAAGCTGCTTGAGGGTCTCGGGGTTGAACAAGTCATCGCCCCAGCGACCGTCGAGCAACGGTAGGTCACTGGCGGCGGCATCCTGTGGGCGAAAGCCGAACAGTTTGAGCAGGGCTTCAACGCACTTTTGTTCGCGTTGGCGCACGGCCTTGCGTAAGTCGCTGACGGCTTGGGGCTCATTCTCGGTTGTCACACTGCGACGGCAGGCCGCGCAGTCGATCAACAGTTCGGCGATCAAGCGGGCGGCGCTTTGCTGGCGAGCCTGGCGCTGGGCTTCTTGATCGAGGATCAGGCGTTCCAACTGCGGCCGTGAGTTTTCCAGCAGCAGGGCCAGGCTTTCATACAGCCGGCGTTCGCCGTCTTCGGGCGGTGCCACGCTGTCAAAACGCACCAGCGCATGCAGGCCGAGGCGGGCCAGGGCTTCGCGCCAGTCCGGTTCGCGGTGGTCGCTGCTGCTGACAAAGTTGAGCACCGGCAACAACGGCTTGCCGCAACTGGCCAGCACTTGCAGTTCGTCGCGGTACTTGGCCAGCACCGGCTCGCGAGCGTCGATCACGTACAGGCCGGCATCGGAGGCCAGCAACTGGCGCAGCACCTTGGCTTCCTGTTCGAAACGCTGGCGCGCCTCGCTGCCTTCCAGGAAACGCGCCAGCCGCGCAGGGCCATCCAGGCGTTCGCCGGGGCGGTCGAGGCGTTCCAGGTAATCGAGCAGGGCGATGGCGTCTTCCAGGCCGGGAGTGTCGTACAGCTCCAGCAAAGCTTCGCCATCTACCGATAGGCGTGCACCTTCCACGTGCCGCGTGGTGCTGGGGCGATGGGACACTTCGCCAAAGCCGACATCGCGGGTGAGGGTGCGCAACAATGAGGTTTTGCCCACGTTGGTATGGCCGACCACGGCGAGTTTCAGCGGTTTAGTCATGACCTGTCTCCAGCCAAGTGAGCGGCGCGCAATCGGCAAACGACACTTCAAGCTGTTGCAACGCGGCATGCCAGTCGCCCAGGCGCTCGGCGTCCAGCGCCTGGCCCGGTGGTGCCTGCAGCAGCCATACGCGAGTGTCGGTGGCGCTGCGTGCCAGCTCGGCGATCAGTGCCAGGCTGCCACGGTCGGGCGAGCGGCGCGGGTCACAGGCGATGGCCAGGCGCGCGGGTGGGAAACGGCTGAGTTGCTCCAGCAGTTTGTTGCGTGATTCGCGGCTGTCGAGGATGCCGGCGTTCTTGACGTTGGCAGGCAGTTTGGGGGGCCAAGGGTGTTGGTCGTCGAGTTCGATGGCGACCAGCAAGGCGCCATCACTCTCCAGCTCACTTGCGCCGCCGCTGATCGGGTGCAGGTGATCGGGCGCCACATCGTTGACCCCCAAGCGCTCGCTGCTGGGCATCAGGCGTTCGCGCAGTTGGGCGTAGCCGGGCAGGTTGAGGTCCAGGTGCAACGCTGCGCGCCCGCGTTTCCATCGCCACAGGCACAGCAAGGCAAGGATCAACCGCGGCAGCAGACCGTAGACCAGCAACACGCCCACCAGCCAGGCCGCCCAGGCCTGGCGGGCGCTTTCGATATTCAGCGCGGAGTCGCCGCTGGCGCGGATCATCTCCACGGTGGGCACATTGAAACCGAGCAGAGCCGGGAGTGTGCCGAGGGCCTGGGTCACGGCGACAAAGGTATCGGCGCCGAGAATGGTGGTTTCCCACACAAACCCATAGCGGCGGGTGGCGAGCAGAGTCAGCAGGATCACCAGGGCGCTGAGCAAGGCCAGCAACCACAAGCTGTTGACCAGCACACCCACCGCCCAGCGATTGAGTTTTTGCCGTTGCAGCAACAGCAACAACGCCGGGGTCAGTTGCGCGGCCTTGGCGTCACGGGCCAGTTTCTCGCTGAGCCACAACCACAGCCGGCCAAGGCTGGCGCTGTGTTCGCCGGCAAACAGCAGGCCCAGGGCCCAACTGATCAGCAAGATCAGGTTCAGGCCGAGCAGGCTGCCCAAGGCCCAGAACACATTCACCGGGGCCAGGCCATTACCCAGCGCGGCGAACGCCAAACCGGCGCCGCTGATGACGGCGACCGCCGCCAGTAACACCAGCGCCAGGCGTGCGCCTTGCAGCCAGCGGCTGAGCGCGGCGGCCAAACCATCGCGCTCGGCCAGGTGCAGCGCACGCTGCTGGATGCGCGTGGCCAGGTCGCCCCCGGCGGTGCGGGCCAAGCGGTTGGCTTCCAGGTCTTCCAGAGGGCCGGCGTGTTCTTCCCGCAGGCGCACGGTTTCTGTCAGCCAAAGTCTGTGCAGCGGGTTCAGTGCAGTCACGCGCCGTCCTGTCGTGTTGATGAGGTTGGAGCATAACCGCTGGCTCGCCGCTCTGGTATTCTCGTCGCCATGAAAAAAACTCTCCCTTTAAGCCTGATCGCAGCCCTCGGTGAAAACCGTGTGATCGGCGTCGACAACAGCATGCCCTGGCATTTGCCGGGGGATTTCAAATATTTCAAAGCCACCACCCTTGGCAAGCCGATCATCATGGGGCGCAAGACCTGGGATTCCCTGGGCCGACCGCTGCCGGGGCGCTTGAACCTGGTGGTCAGCCGTCAGACCGATCTTGTGCTGGAAGGTGCGGAAGTTTTTCCTTCACTGGGTGCAGCGGTCGAGCGCGCTGAGGAATGGGCCAAGGCGCAAGGCGTGGACGAGCTGATGCTGATTGGCGGCGCGCAGTTGTATGCGCAGGGGCTGGAACAGGCCGATCGCTTGTACCTGACCCGCGTGGCGCTGAGCCCGGGAGGGGATGCGTGGTTTCCGCAGTTTGATGGGAACCAGTGGAAGCTGGTGTCGAATGTCGAAAATCCGGCTGAAGGTGATAAGCCGGCCTACAACTTCGAGGTGTGGGAGCGCAACTAGTGTAGGAGCGAGCTTGCTCGCGAAGATCGTCAACGATGACGCGTGCATTCTGAATGAACGCGGCGCCCTCAGGTTCTTCGCGAGCAAGCTCGCTCCTACAGGTTATAAGCCTTTATGCCTGCGCCAGTTCGGCATGCTCATCGGCATCCAGCAACGCTTTATCCGTCTGCCCCATGATCTGGCTGGTAATCGCCCCCGCCGTCATCGAACCATTGACGTTCAACGCCGTACGGCCCATGTCGATCAGCGGCTCCACGGAAATCAACAGCGCCACCAGTGACACCGGCAAGCCCATGGCCGGCAGCACGATCAGCGCGGCAAAGGTCGCACCGCCGCCCACGCCGGCAACGCCCGCCGAACTCAAGGTCACTATCGCCACCAGGGTCGCGATCCACAGCGGGTCCAACGGGTTGATGCCCACAGTCGGCGCGACCATCACCGCCAACATCGCAGGGTAAAGACCGGCACAACCGTTCTGGCCGATGGTCGCGCCAAACGAGGCGGCGAAGCCGGCGATGGATTGCGGGATGCCCAGGCGACGGGTCTGCGCTTCAATGCTCAGCGGGATGCTTGCAGCGCTGGAGCGGCTGGTGAAGGCGAAGGTCAGCACCGGCCACACCTTGCGGAAGAAGCGCAGCGGGTTGATCCCGGCCAAGGACAGCAGCAGGCCGTGCACCACGAACATCAGGCCCAGGGCCAGGTACGACACCACCACGAAACTGCCCAGCTTGATGATGTCTTGCAGGTTGGAACCGGCGACCACTTTGGTCATCAGCGCCAGCACACCGTAGGGGGTCAGCTTCATCACCAGGCGCACCAGGCGCATCACCCAGGCTTGCAGGGTGTCGATGGCGTTAAGGACTTTCTGGCCTTTTTCCACGTCGTCCTTGAGCAGTTGCAGCGCGGCAACCCCAAGGAACGCGGCGAAAATCACCACGCTGATGATCGACGTCGGCTTGGCCCGGGCCAGGTCGGCGAACGGGTTGGCCGGTACGAACGACAGCAGCAACTGCGGGATATTCAGGTCGGCAACCTTGCCCGCGTAATCACTCTGGATCACTTGCAGGCGCGCCATTTCCTGGGTGCCGGCCACCAGGCCTTCGGCAGTGAGGCCGAACAGGTTGGTCAGGCCGATGCCGATCAGGGCCGCGATGGCCGTGGTGAACAGCAGCGTGCCGATGGTCAGGAAGCTGATCTTGCCCAGGGACGAGGCGTTGTGCAGGCGCGCCACGGCACTGAGGATCGAGGCGAATACCAGCGGGATCACGATCATTTGCAGCAGCTGCACATAGCCGTTGCCGACCAGGTCAAACCAGCCGATCGAAGCTTTGAGCACCGGGTTGCCGTCGCCGTAGATCGTATGCAACGTCGCACCGAACAGCACGCCAAGCACCAGGGCGAACAGCACCTTCTTGGCGAGGCTCCAGTTAGTACGGCCAGTTTGTGCCAGGCCCAGCAACAGGGCCACGAACACCAATAAATTGAGAATCAGGGGCAGATTCATTGAAGCTCCGTTGAGAAGGCAGCCAATCGCGTGAGCCTGCGATTGCGAACTGGGAAGCCTAACAGCTTGAAATATATTGATTTAATACCAATATGGAATGGCGACTGTCGTTTTTGGAATAAGCGTTTGACGCCCAGGCGTATGCGCTTGGCGCAATCGCGACGTCAGCGGTCGCGCTCGGGCGATAAGTGTCATACGGATTTGTTAGCGTCGATGTCTTTCACTTGAGGGAGACAACGCCTATGAAGCTCGCGCCGAAACTACTGTTATCCGCCGCCTTTTGCCTCGGGCTCGCCAGCCAGGCATTTGCCGCCACCGAGTTGAAACACTGGCCGGCACCTGCCGCCAAACAACTCAATGAAATGATCGCCGCCAACGCCAACAAGGGTAACTACGCGGTGTTCGATATGGACAACACCAGTTACCGCTACGACCTTGAAGAGTCCTTGCTGCCGTTCATGGAAAACAAGGGCCTGATCACCCGCGAAACCATGGACCCTTCGCTCAAGCTTATCCCCTTCAAAGACACCGCCGACCATAAGGAAAGTCTGTTCAGCTACTACTATCGCCTGTGTGAAGTCGACGACATGGTCTGCTACCCCTGGGTTGCGCAGATTTTTTCCGGCTTCACCCTCAAGGAACTCAAAGTGCAGGTCGACGAGCTTATGGCCTCCGGCAAGCCCGTGCCGGTCAGCTATTTCGAAGGCGACGTGGTGAAAAAATCCGAGGTACAGCCGCCAAAAGTCTTCACCGGCCAGGCCGAGCTGTACAACAAACTGATGGAAAACGGCATCGAGGTCTATGTGATGACCGCCGCGTCCGAGGAGTTGGTGCGCATGGTCGCGGCTGATCCGAAGTACGGCTACAACGTCAAACCCCAGAACGTCATCGGCGTGACCACCTTGCTCAAGGATCGCAAGACCGGCGAGCTGACCACCGCACGCAAACAGATCACTGCCGGCAAGTATGACGAGAAGAGCAACCTCGGCCTGGAACTGACCCCCTACCTGTGGACCCCGGCGACCTGGATGGCCGGCAAGCACGCGGCGATCCTCACCTACATCGACGAATGGAAAAAACCAGTGATTGTCGGCGGTGACACACCGACCAGCGACGGCTACATGCTGTTCCACGATGTGGACGTGGCCAAGGGCGGCGTCCACCTGTGGATCAACCGCAAAGACAAGTACATGACCCAACTCAACGGTATGATCGCCAAGCACGCGGCGGCGCAAGCCAAGGAAGGGCTGCCGGTGACGGCGGACAAGAACTGGGTGATCGTCAAGCCGGAAGAGATCCAGTAAGACCGAGTCACCTGCATCGCAGACAAGCCAGCTTCCACCGTCGACCGCATTCTCATGTTGGGGCGCGGTCAACTGTGGGAGCGGGCTTGCCCGCGAAGGCGGTCTTAAGAACACCGCAGACTCAAAGGCAAAATAGATATCAATTGCGAACTAATCTCATTCTTTGCTAGCGTGCGCACTCCCTGAACCGTCCGTTCTTCTCAAGGTAGTGCTGTGTCCTCCTGGAATACGCAGATCGCGCGCCTGTTCGCGGAGCAGAAGAAAGCCCTCGAAGCCTTCGTCACGCGCCGCACCGGCAGCGCCCAGGTGGCTGCCGACCTGACCCAGGAATCCTTCCTGCGCCTGGCGCGCCTGGAGTCCGGCGAGAAGATCGATAACCTACCCGCGTTCCTCTTCACCATTGCCAGCAACCTGGTGCGCGACCACCAGCGCCAGGCTATCCGCCGCGAGCGTCTGGATGCCGGCGCACCGAGCGAAGAACTGCCCTGCAGCAACCCCGGTGCCGACGAACAACTGGCCGCCTATCAGCAGGAGCAACTGATGCAGGATGCGATCCTGGGCCTGCCCGAGGCGACTCGGCAGATCTTCCTGCTCTATCATGTCGACGAGCTTTCCTACCGCGAGATTGGCGAACGCCTGTCGATCAGCCCGCGCAGTGTGGAATACCAATTGCGTCGCGCCTTGATTGAATGCCGTGGGTACATCAAGACGCGCCTAGCCTGCGATGCACAAGGACGTCGGTCATGACTGCCCTGCCTACTGCTGATGTGTTGTTCGAAGAGGCGTCCGGCTGGTATTTCCGCCTGCACGCCGAGGACTTGACCCCGGCTGAAATGGACGCCTTTGCTGCGTGGCTCGGTCAGGGCCAGGCCCAGGATGATGCCTGGCAGGAAGTGCAGGCGATGCTCGGCGGCCTGCGTGAGCCGGCGCGCGTCATTCGCCGTGGCGAGCAGGCCAACTGGCGTAAACCGCTTCGGCGCTGGGCGTATGCGGCTGCCGTGTTGCTGGCCGTGGGCCTGATCGTGCAGAACACTCCCTGGCTTGACCGCTTGCGTGCCGACTACGCCACCGGCACTGGCGAGTCGCGCACCATCGAACTGGCCGATGGTTCCCACCTTCAGCTCAACACCGACAGTGCGGTGCAAATCCGCATGACTGCGGGTGAGCGGCAGATTCGTTTGCTGCGTGGCGAAGGTTTCTTCGATGTGACCAAGGACCCCGCACGGCCCTTCGTGGTGCAGTCGGGCGACGGCTGGGTGCGAGTGGTCGGCACCCAGTTCAGTGTGGCGCGGCGTGATGACCAGACGCGTGTGCAGGTGGCGCAGGGCAAGGTTGAAGTCAGTGCAGGGAGCGGCACGCCGGTCTATCTGGAACCGGGGCGGGCCGTGGAGTATCAGAGCCGGCACCTTGCACACGTCCACGGTTTCGACCCGGCCAGCGGCTTTGCCTGGCGTCAGCGGCAACTGGTGTTCCGTCAGCAACCTTTGTCGGTGGTGGTCTCTGAACTGAACCGTTACTGGCCCGGCAAGACGCTGGTGCTCGGTGATGCGTTGCGCAGTCGGGTAGTGTCCGGCGTGTTCGAAATCGACAAGCCCGATGCCGTGCTCAAGGCGTTGGAATACACCCTCAACCTGCGTGCCGAGCACTACACCCCGTATTTGCTGGTGTTGCGTGAAGGCAATGCGTCCTGACGGCAATTTCTCAAAATATTTTCAGGGTTTCCCCGCAAGCCATCGTCCTTGATCACTGAGGCGTAAATAGTAAGCACTCTCAAGTAGTGCGGCGCCGATCACAGACTTTTGTACCGGGGAGCACCATTCATGGCACACCGATTCGCCACACGGCCCTTGCTGGCCTTGGCCATTTCCTTGGCCAGCTGTATCGCGCCGTCGTACCTGCAGGCCGCTGAGGCCAACCAGGCCCAGACCTACCGCTTCGATATTCCCGGGCAGGGCCTGGACGCTGCGCTGGCGGCGTTCTCGGCGGTGACGCGGGTTCAGGTGCTAGTGAATGGGGAGTTGACCCAGGGGGTGATATCGCCGGGTGTGAAGGGCAACCTGGGGCAGCGTCAAGCCTTGGGGCAGCTGCTCGGCGGCACGGGACTGAGCGCGGCGTTTATCAATGCCGATACCGTCACCCTGGAAAAACGTGTGGTGCCAGGTTCTGCCCTGGAAGTGGGCGCCACCACCATCACGGCCGAACGCCTGGGCATCACCACCGAAGGCACGGGCTCGTACACCACGGGGGCTGTGACCCTGGGCAAGGGCGAGCAAAAACTCAAGGACATCCCGCAGTCGGTCAGCGTCATGACCCGCAAGCAGATGGATGATCAGAACACCACCAAGCTCTCTGAAGTGGTCAAGCGCACGCCCGGCCTGACAGCGACCAAGTCTCCCGGCTCCGGTATGTTCATCTTCTCCCGTGGCTTCGAGGTTGGCACCCTGCAATACGACGGTGTGGGGATTCCACGTAACACTTACACCTTGGGCAGCTATCTCACCGAAAACATGGCCATTTACGACCGCGTCGAGACGCTGCGCGGCCCGGCCGCCTTGCTGCAAGGTGCCAACAGCCCCGGCGGCACCATGAACCTGGTGCGCAAGCGCGGGCAGCAAGCGCCGACGGCGACCATTACCGCCGAGGCTGGCTCATGGGACCACTACGGCACTCAGGTCGATGTCGGTGGCCCGCTGAACGCCGAAGGCACCTTGCGCGGACGCTTCGTGGCGGATTACGACACCACCGACTCCTTCGTCGACTATGCGGGCGGCTGGAACCAGACGGTTTATGGCGCCGTCGACTACGATTTCACTCCCGACACCACCGTCGGCCTGGGCATCAGTAACCAGAAGGGCCATTCGCGCCCCAACTTCATGTCGTTGCCCCGTTATGCCGACGGCAGTGATATCGGTCTGCCGCGTTCGACATTTGTCGGCGCCAGTTGGAACCGCAGCGTCAACAATCAGACTCAGGTGTTTGCCGACATCGAGCACCGCTTCAACGATAACTGGAAAGTGAAAGCCGCACTGGTAGCCATGGATGAGCACAACGACGCAACCTACCAGGCGACGTGGGACACGGTACCCGTCGGCGGTGGCGCTGTGCCCTATGTAGATTGGATCACCGACTTCAATACCAAGAGCCGCGGCGCGGATGTGTATGTAAACGGCAAGTTTGAGGGGCTGGGCTTCCAGCAGGAAGTGGTGCTGGGCGCCAACTATTCCAAGCTCACCACCGACGACCAGTGGGCACGGGCTTCAAACCCCGGCGCGGATATCTTCAACATCGACCACAACCGCCCACAGCGCGACAAATACCAATTGTTCCAGGAGGGTGCCGCCTCGAAGAGCTGGTATGACATTCGCCAGAAAGGCATCTATGGCACCTGGCGTGTGAAAGTCCTGGACCCGCTGACGTTGATCGTCGGTGCGCGTACCAGTTGGTATGACTATTCCTACATTGGCCAGAGTGGTTTCAAAGGCACATATGGTGCCCCGCAAGACAATACCACCCAGTCCAATGGCAAGGTTACGCCCTACGCCGGCCTGGTCTATGCGCTCAACGAGCAGTGGTCGGCCTACGCCAGCTATGCCGATGCCTTTGAGCCGCAAACCAACCTGACCACCTCCGGCTCCCTGCTCAAGCCTATCGAGGGCAAAAACTACGAGTTGGGCATCAAGGGAGAGCTGGCTGACGGGCGCCTCAATACCTCGTTTGCGATCTTCCGTTACGATCAGGAAAACCGTAGCGTGCAGGACCTGCAAGGGCCAATGAACTGCAATGGTTGGTACTGCTCGGTCGCCTCTGGCAAGGTCCGCAGCCAAGGCTTTGAAGCCACACTCAGTGGTGAGGTGCTGCCAGGCCTGCAGCTGGCCTCCAGCTACACCTACAACACCACTGAATTCCTCAAGGACGACACCTACCAAGGCAAGATTTTCAGCACTTGGACCCCCAAGCACTTGCTCAAGGTCTGGGGTGATTACCAGTTGCCGGGCGATTGGCAACATTGGAGCGTGGGTGCCGGTGTGACCGCGCAAAGCAGCACCGAAGCCTATGACCGTACGTTCAGCGTGCCGGGCAATGCATTGTGGGATTCGCGGGTGGCCTACAAGATCAACCAGGAATTCACCGTGGCGGCAAACCTGAACAACATGTTCGACAAGAAGTATTACATCCCGGCCTACAACGCGAACTGGGGCAGCAACTACTACGGGGACCCACGCAATGTGATGTTCACCATGACCTATACCCCACAGTTCTAAGAGATTACCTATATCCAATGCGGGGGCTGGCTCGCCCGCAATGGCGGTGTGCCAAACAAGAACTCACCGGCAGGCCTATAGCTATCGCAGGCAAGCCAGCTCCCACAGTTGATCCTCGGTGTTGTGGAGGTTTTGGCCAGGCATAAAAATGCCCCGCACCTGGCGGGGCTTTTTTATGCGCGGGGCTTACAGGCCGTCGAGCATGGCTTTGTTGCGTACGGCACCCTTGTCGGCACTGGTGGCCAACAACGCGTAGGCCTTCAATGCGGTGGTGACTTTGCGCGGGCGCTTCTCCACTGGCTTCCAGCCTTTCTTGTCCTGCTCAACGCGGCGTGCTGCCAGTTCTTCATCGCTGATCAACAGGTTGATCGAGCGGTTCGGGATGTCGATCAGCACCTTGTCGCCATCCTGCACCAGGCCAATCGCGCCACCGGCAGCGGCTTCCGGCGAAGCGTGGCCGATGGACAGGCCCGACGTGCCGCCGGAGAAACGGCCGTCGGTCAGCAGGGCGCAGGCTTTGCCCAGGCCTTTGGATTTCAGGTAGGACGTGGGGTAAAGCATCTCCTGCATACCCGGGCCGCCTTTGGGGCCTTCGTAGCGGATGATCACGATATCGCCTTCCTTGACTTCGTCCGCGAGGATGCCGCGTACCGAGCTGTCCTGGCTTTCGTAGATCTTGGCGCGGCCTTCGAAGACGTGGATGGACTCATCCACGCCTGCCGTTTTGACCACACAGCCGTCGAGGGCGATGTTGCCGTACAGCACGGCCAGGCCGCCTTCTTGCGAGTAGGCGTGCTCGACACTGCGGATGCAGCCGTTTTCACGGTCGTCATCCAGGGTGTCCCAACGGGTCGACTGACTGAACGCCGTCTGCGTCGGGATACCGGCCGGGCCGGCCTTGAAGAAGGTGTGCACGGCTTCGTCGTCGGTCTGGGTGATGTCCCACTTGGCGATGCCTTCGGCGATGGACTTGCTGTGCACGGTTGGCAGGTCGGTGTGCAGCAGGCCGCCACGGGCCAGGGAGCCGAGGATCGAGAAGATCCCGCCGGCGCGGTGCACGTCTTCCATGTGGTACTTCTGGATGTTCGGCGCGACTTTGCACAGTTGCGGCACGTGACGGGACAGGCGGTCGATGTCGCGCAGGTCGAAGTCGATCTCGGCTTCCTGGGCCGCGGCCAGCAGGTGCAGGATGGTGTTGGTGGAACCGCCCATGGCGATGTCCAGGGTCATGGCGTTTTCGAACGCCTTGAAGTTGGCGATATTGCGCGGCAACACCGACTCATCGTTCTCGCCGTAGTAGCGCTTGCACAGCTCAACGATGGTGCGGCCGGCCTGCAGGAACAACTGCTCGCGGTCGCTGTGAGTGGCCAGTGTGGAACCGTTGCCCGGCAAGGCCAGGCCCAAGGCTTCCACCAGGCAGTTCATCGAGTTGGCGGTGAACATGCCGGAGCACGAACCGCAGGTCGGGCAGGCGCTGCGCTCGTATTCCGCGACCTTCTCGTCAGAAGCGCTGGAATCGGCGGCGATCACCATGGCGTCGACGAGGTCGAGGCCGTGGGAGGCGAGTTTGGTCTTGCCGGCTTCCATCGGCCCGCCGGAAACGAAGATCACCGGGATGTTCAGGCGCAAGGCAGCCATCAACATGCCAGGGGTGATCTTGTCGCAGTTGGAAATGCACACGATGGCGTCGGCGCAGTGGGCGTTGACCATGTACTCCACGGAGTCGGCGATGATCTCGCGGCTCGGCAGCGAATACAGCATGCCGTCATGGCCCATGGCGATGCCGTCATCCACGGCAATGGTGTTGAATTCCTTTGCCACGCCACCGGCGCGTTCGATCTCGCGGGCGACCAGTTGGCCCAGGTCCTTGAGGTGGACATGGCCAGGCACGAACTGGGTGAAAGAGTTGGCAATCGCGATGATCGGCTTTTTGAAGTCGTCATCTTTCATCCCCGTGGCACGCCACAGCGCGCGCGCACCGGCCATGTTGCGGCCGTGGGTGGATGTTTTCGAGCGGTAATCAGGCATTGGAGCACTCCGGGCGGCTAATCAAGTACTAAAGGGGAGTGAGCTTCTAATTGACGACTGGAACACTCAGAAAATGGCCGTGTGTCCGGAAGTTGCCACTCGCGTCGCGGGATCGCCGCGTGCTTGGGCCTCGAGCTCATAAACCCGCCGGGGGATGACTGGCGATGAATAGGGCCGATTCTACACCGCTGGCGGCTGGAGGGAATGGGCGCAACCTTGAAGTTAGCCGCTACAGGACGTGCGGGCGCCGCCGTGCCCATGAGTTCAACGCAAGGGCGGCAAGGCTCAGGATCAGAAAACACAAGCCAAGCGCAGTACTCAACTGGTGGGTAAAGGTGCTGATAAACGCACTGATACAGCCGCCAGCAATGAACAGCACTGCCGCAACGGCGGAAGCTGCGGCTCCCGCATTGTCTGGAAACAGGCTCATGGCCTTGGAGTTGGAAATGGGCCGGGTGATGGTGGTGCCCGCCGTGCAGAGCAGCATGGGCACCAATACTGTCGGGGTTGATAAGCCTAACAGGTAGGCCAACAGCAGCATGACTACGCCAGAGATTGCGATCAGAACCAGCCCGACTGCCATCTGGGTAGCCGCCGCCAGCCGTTTGTGCAGGACGCCGGCACAGAGGCCTCCCACTACGTAGGCGGCGCCGTAGAGAAGCAAGGTCAATGAGTACTCATGGGGTGACAGCTTTAACTGGTCCATGAAAATGAGCGGTGACACAACGATGAATGAGAAATGACAGGCGAAGGTGATCGCGGAGATCGTGGCGTAGCTGGCGAAATGTCTGTTGGCGAAAACCTTGGCGTAGGCCCTGAAAATACCCCGCTCGCCTGGCGCGGTTGGAGGGAAGCCGCCATGCAGTAATCGGTGAGCCATAAACCACGTTGCGGCACAGAGGGCGATAAACGCGTAGAAGCTGGCTTTCCATCCCCAGTGCAATTGCAGCCATGCGCCCAGCACTGGGGAAATCGAGATGAAAATGCCTCCGGCCGTGGCCATTGCTATGCGCAACCGCTCCTGTTCCCTGCCGAAAAAAAGGTCCTGCACCAGCGCTTGGGACAGTATGAAACCACCGCAGCCTATGGCCTGAATGACCCGGAAGAACAGGAATTGGGGCGTGTTTCTGGCGGCCAGACACCCGACTGCACCCAGGATGGCTACTACCATACTGGCCAGGAGTAGCTTCTTGCGACCGATTCTGTCGGACAGCGGGCCGATCAGCAGCATTGAGCAGGAAAATCCAATGGCGAACAGGCTGACGGATCGAGCGATATGGGTGGTCGAGGTATGGAAGTGTTCAGCCAGGGCGGGAAAGGAGGGCAGTACGACGTCAAGGGGGAAGACGCCCAGCAAAGTCATGGTCATCAGCCAGAAAACCAAGAGCGGTTTTTCAGCCTGTGTAATTGCCTTCGACATGCGCGAGCCTCGGTTCCATGAGAGGGGCGAGGATCGAGTCTGCGCTACGGAAAGTCAAAGCCTGGGGCAGTACGACATTTCCTGAAAACCTGTAGGAACCCGCAAGTCCCTACAGGGAACAGCATCAGCTATTGGGTAGCAACCGGCAGGTAATGCTCTTGATATACCGCGTCTCGACAATCGCCGGGTGCACCGGGTGGTCCGGGCCTTGGCCGCCACGTTCGAGCATCTGGATGTTGCGGTCCAGATGGCGGGCGCTGGTGAGCAGGATGTTTTGCAGGTCGTCTTCCGGCAGATGCATGGAGCACGACGCGCTGACGAGGATGCCGTCTTTGCTGAGCAGGCGCATGGCTTGCTCGTTGAGGCGGCGGTAGGCGCCTTCGCCGTTTTTCATGTCTTTTTTGCGCTTGATGAAGGCCGGTGGGTCGGCGACGATCACGTCGAAGCGTTCTTCGCTGGCTTTCAGTTCTTTAAGCGCTTCAAAGACGTCGCCTTCGATACAGGTCATCTTCTCGGCAAAACCGTTCAGCGCGGCGTTGCGCTCTACGCCGTCGAGGGCGAAGGCCGAAGCGTCGACGCAGAACACTTCACTGGCGCCGAAGGCTGCAGCCTGCACGCCCCAGCCGCCGATGTAGCTGTACAGGTCCAGTACTCGCTTGCCCTTGGCATACGGGGCCAGGCGGGCGCGGTTCATGCGGTGGTCGTAGAACCAGCCGGTTTTCTGGCCCTGGATCACCGGGGCTTCGAACTTGACGCCGTTTTCTTCCAGCGCCACCCACTCCGGCACCAGGCCGAACACGGTTTCGACGTAGCGGTTGAGGCCTTCGGCGTCGCGTGCGGCGGAGTCGTTCTTGAACAGGATGCCGCTGGGCTTGAGCACTTGGGTCAGCGCGGCGATCACGTCTTCTTTATGCGCTTCCATGGTCGCCGAGGCGATCTGTACCACCAGGATGTCGCCGAAACGGTCGACCACCAGGCCCGGCAGCAGGTCGGAATCACCGTAGACCAGGCGGTAGAACGGCTTGTCGAACAGGCGGTCACGCAGGGACAGCGCGACGTTGAGGCGGTGCACCAGCAGCGACTTGTCCAGCGGCAACTTGATGTCGCGCGACAGCAGGCGGGCACAGATCAGGTTGTTCGGGCTCATGGCCACGATGCCCAGGGTCTTGCCGCCGGCCGCTTCCAGGATAGCCTGGTCGCCTGCCTGGAAGCCGTGGAGTGGGGTGGCGGCCACGTCGATTTCGTTGCTGTAGACCCACAGGTGGCCGTTGCGCAAACGACGATCGGCGTTGGCTTTGAGACGCAGGCTTGGCAGGGACATGACGTCGCTCCGGAAAAAAGAGCGGGAGTATACCCTTTGCGCACTCTTTCATGTGGGAGCTGGCTTGCCTGCGATGCGGGCGGCGCGGTGTATCAGACGTACGGTGGTGAGGCTATCGCAGGCAAGCCAGCTCCCACATTCGATCGGGTTTCAGTTGGGTTTTTGGGTGTCGGCCACATCGGCATAAGGGGTAGAATTCGCGCCTAGCCCAGAGTGTGTACTTATGTCCCAAGAGCTTTCCCCCGAGCAGATCCAACAGGCCCTGCAAGGCATCAGCGTGCCGCCCCAACCGCAAATCATGGTGGATTTGCAGATGGAGCAGTACATGCCCGACCCGGACCTGGAAGTGATTGCAAGGTTGATCTCCCAGGACCCGGGCTTGTCCGGCGCGCTGCTCAAGATCGTCAATTCGCCGTATTACGGCCTGAGCAACAAAATTGCATCGATCCAGCGCGCGGTAAACCTGTTGGGCAGCCGCTCGATCATCAATTTGATCAACGCGCAGTCAATCAAGGGCGAGATGTGCGACGACACCATCGTCACCCTCAACCGCTTCTGGGACACTGCCCAGGATGTGGCCATGACCTGCCTCACACTGGCCAAGCGCACCGGCTCGCAAACCGTCGACGAAGCCTATGCCCTGGGCCTGTTCCACGATTGCGGCGTGCCGTTGATGCTCAAGCGCTTCCCCAACTACATGTCCGTGCTGGAACAGGCTTACGCCAACGCCGGCCCGGATTGCCGCGTGGTCGATACCGAGAACAATGCGTTCCACACCAACCATGCGGTAGTCGGCTACTACACCGCCAAGTCCTGGCGCCTGCCGGAGCATGTCACCGACGCCATCGCCAATCACCATAACGCCCTGGTGATTTTCAGCGATGAGACGACGCGCAACCCGCAGCTCAAGAACCTGCTGGCCATTTTGAAGATGGCCGAGCATATCTGTTCGTCTTACCGCGTACTGGGTAACCAGGCGGTGGACCATGAGTGGAATGCCATCGGCCACCTGGTGCTGGATTACGTGGGCCTGTCGGACTACGACTTCGAGAGCCTGAAGTTGTCGATCCGCGAACTGGGCGCGCACTGACCCGTCATTCAAGAGGTACACATGCCCGAGTTACCAGAAGTCGAAACCACCCGACGCGGCATTGCCCCGCACCTGGAAGGCCAGCGCGTCAGCCGCGTGGTAGTGCGTGAGCGGCGCCTGCGCTGGCCAATTCCGGAAGACCTGGATGTGCGCCTGTCAGGGCAGCGCATCGTGCTGGTGGAGCGCCGGGCCAAATACCTGTTGATCAATGCCGAGGTGGGCACCTTGATCAGCCACCTGGGCATGTCGGGCAACTTGCGCCTGGTGGAGGTAGGTATGCCGGCGGCCAAGCATGAACATGTGGATATCGAGCTGGAATCGGGTATGGCCCTGCGCTACACCGACCCGCGGCGCTTCGGTGCGATGCTCTGGAGCCTCGACCCGCACAACCATGAGTTGCTGATGCGGCTGGGGCCGGAGCCGTTGACCGACCTGTTTGATGGCGAGCGTTTGTTCCAGCTGTCTCGCGGCAAGTCGATGGCGGTGAAGCCGTTCATCATGGACAACGCGGTGGTGGTAGGCGTGGGTAATATCTATGCGACAGAGGCGCTGTTTGCAGCGGGGATTGACCCGCGCCGCGCCGCCGGGGGAATTTCACGCGGGCGTTATTTGAAGCTGGCGATTGAGATCAAGCGGGTGCTGGCCGCTGCCATCGAGCGGGGCGGTACCACGTTGCGGGACTTTATCGGCGGCGATGGGCAGCCGGGGTATTTCCAGCAGGAACTGTTCGTGTATGGCCGGGGCGGCGAGGCGTGCAAGGTCTGCGGCACTGAGCTGCGCAATGTGGTGCTGGGGCAGCGGGCGAGTGTGTTTTGCCCTAGGTGTCAGAGCTGATGGTTGGGTGAGGGCTGAGATTGCTATCGCAGGCAAGCCAGCTCCCACATTTGAATGTATTCACATATCCAAGTGTGGGAGCTGACTTGCCTGCGATGAGGCCTTTACGGGCAATGAAGAGGCTTAGGCCTTACCGGTAATCTTGCGGTACTTCTCCATCAACTGCTCTTCAGTCTCAGGGTGTGCCTCGTCCAGAGGAATGCAATCGACCGGGCATACCTGCTGGCACTGCGGTTCGTCGTAGTGGCCGACGCACTGGGTGCACAGGTTGGGGTCGATCACGTAGATCTCTTCGCCTTGGGAAATGGCGGCGTTCGGGCACTCGGGTTCGCAGACGTCGCAATTGATGCAATCGTCGGTGATGATCAGGGACATGGAAACTCCTGCCAGGGCACTCTGCCAAGGCATCTGAAAACTAATGCGCGCAATTGTGCCGCATTGACGCCCGCAGTGCGAGCCTGTCTCTGTGGTGAGGGATGAAAGGATTGGGACTGCTGCGCAGTCCAGCGGGAGCAAGCTCCCTCGCCACAATGAGCCTTACTTCTTGAAGCGCAATGTCAGTGCGTCTGCTACAGCTGGATGCACGAACTTGGTGATATCTCCGCCCAAAGCAGCGATTTCACGAACCAACGTCGAGGAAATGAACGAATAACGCTCCGACGGCGTGAGGAACAGGCTTTCCACGTCCGGCGCCAATTGGCGGTTCATGTTGGCCAGCTGGAATTCGTATTCGAAGTCCGACACCGCACGCAGGCCACGCAGGAACACATTGGCGTTCTGCTCCTTGGCGAAATGCGCCAGCAGTGTCGAAAAGCCCACTACTTCCACATTCGGCAGGTGCTTGGTGACCTCTTGCGCCAGCTCCACACGTTGTTCCAGGGGAAACAGCGGGTTTTTCTTGGGGCTGGCCGCGACCGCGATGATCACATGGTCGAACAGGCGAGAGGCGCGTTCGACCAGATCGCCATGGCCTTTGGTAATCGGGTCGAAGGTACCTGGGTACAACACTCGGTTCATCGCGTCGTCCTGGCGGAGTCCGTTGGGGAACCGGATGGTATCGCAGCATTACCGGTGGGCCAAGTCGACTTATGTAGATAGATACCGTGAATACCCTGTCTTTTCATGCCGTTTTCAGACGTTCGGCCAATGCGCTCGCCAGTTGCGCGGTCAATCCGTACACCGACAATTGCGGGTTGGCGCCAATGCTGGTGGGGAACAGCGAGCCATCGTGGATCGACAGGTTACGCAACTGATGATGGCGACCCAGGCTGTCGGCGACGGCATTTTTCGGATCTTCACCCATGGCACAACCGCCCATCACGTGGGCGCTGCCCAGGGTGGTGCGATGCAGTTCCAGGTTCAGACCGTCGATCACGCTGCGCGCTTCGGCCAAGTTGTTCACAAAACGCGCGTCGTGATGCAGGGGCTTGACCGATTTGGCCCCCGCCGCGAACTGAATCTCGGCCATGCTGTGGAAGGCCCGGCGCAGGCCGTCCCAGGCGTAGGGCGAGACCTGATAGTCGAGCACTGGCGTGCCGTCACCGCGTAACTCCACCGTGCCGCCTGGGCTGTCGGGGTGAAAGCCGTCGCGCAGCAGGGCGAGCATGGCGTGGGTGTGGGGTAATTGGTTCATGTCCAGGGCGTTCTGGTTGCCGTAGCCACCAAACAGGGTGCTCGCCAGGCCTGGATGCAGGGGCGGTGCTTCCAGTTTGTAGGACATTTTGCCGGTAGTGCCGTCCTGCCATTGGAAGTGGTCGGAGTAGATGGATTGCGGCGCACCGTAGAAGGGGTTGATCACTTCGTCGAACAGCCCGGCGGAGAAATTGACCAGGTGCAGGAAGGTGCGCTTGCCCAGCCGCGAGTGTGGGTCGGGCGCGTCGGAGCGCATCAGCAGGGCCGGGCTGTTGATGCCGCCGCCCGCCAGCACATAGTGCTTGGCTTTCACCCTGATCTTGCGCCCTGTTGGCGCTACGCAGCGTTCGTCCATGGCCACGCATTCGAGGCTGCTGATGGTGTCGCCGCTGTATGTGAGCCGTTCGGCGCGGGCCAGGTAAAGCAGTTCGCCGCCCTTTTCCAGGGTGGACGGGATGGTCGTCACCAGCATTGACTGCTTGGCGTTGACCGGGCAGCCCATGCCGCAATACCCCAGGTTGAAGCAGCCGCGCACATTGCGCGGGATCACATGCCAGCTGTAGCCGAGCTTTTCACAGCCTTTGCGGATCACATCGTTGTTGGCATTCGGCGGCAGCGCCCAGGGCGCGATGCCCAGGCGCTGCTCCATTTTTTCGAACCAGGGCGCCATTTCGGCGCTGCTGTGGCCTTTGACCGCATATTCGCTGGCCCAATGCGCGAGGGTAGCGTCAGGGGTGCGAAAGCTGGAGGTCCAGTTGATCAAGGTGGTACCGCCCACCGCCCGGCCCTGCAGGATGGTGATAGCGCCGTCCTTGCTCATGCGGCCGATGCCTTCCTGGTAAAGGCTGGCGTAGGCTTCGTCTTCCAGCAGCTTGAAATCACTACTGGTCTTGAGCGGGCCTTCTTCGATCAGCAACACTTTGTAGCCGGCGGCGCTGAGGATTTCGGCGGTGGTACCGCCCCCGGCGCCGCTGCCGATGATGGCGACATCCGCTTCCAGGGTCAGGTCGTGATCCAGGGCGGCGCCATTGTGGGTTTTCCAGCCACGGGCCAGGCCGTCGCGGAACAGATCGGGTACGGGCATAGGTGTGCTCTCTTATTCTTGTCGGAAGATGCAATCTTGGGGGATTGCCCAGGCTAGATCTTGGGCGGGCCGGGGTAGCCGCAATGGGCCCAGGACTCGGGCCGGAAGTACCAGGCCATGATCACTAGTTTGAGCAGCGAGCCCTGGCCCATGCGCAAAAGGTTCAGGTAACTGTTTTCCCAGCGGTGCAGGAAATTGCGGATCTGTTCGCTGCTGGCGTTTTCCCAACTGCCCCAGATACCGGTCAGCGGGCCGCGGGTAATGCCCATGCCCAGTACGTCGAATAATTGCTGGGTGAGCTTGAACATCTCGGGCGACAAGTGCTGCAGGCTGTAATCGAGCTTTTTCAGGGTGCCCTCAATACCTGCAAGCACTTGTTCGGCACTAGCCGCGCCTTCTAGCAGCACCGGGATTACCGCCCGCAAGAACGGCAAGTCGCTGGTGCGCAACATCGCAAAGCCGCTGGCCGGCGTACTGCTGGAGCAACCACTGAGGCTGGCGCCCAACCCGGCGGTGGCGAGGAAGGCGCTGGCACACAGGCCGATTTTCAAGACGCCGCGCCGTGACAGCGCGGGTGAATCAGTCAGGCTGGGGTTCATTGTTTTTATAGTCCCGAAGGTGGCGGTTATCAGCGGATAAACAGCTTCTGGATCAGCTTCTGGATCGACTTACCATAGGGCGGGTAGATCAACTTCGCTGCGTTCAGGCGCTGTTTGACCAGCACACCCTTGGCCTTGCTGAACGTCAGGAAACCTTCGTGACCGTGGTAATGGCCCATGCCTGACGGGCCGATGCCACCGAACGGCATATCGTCCTGGGCGACGTGCAGCAAGGTGTCGTTCAGGCACACACCGCCGGAATGGGTTTCGTGGAGCACCCGCGCTTGTTCGCCTTTGTTGTAGCCGAAGTAATACAAGGCCAGTGGGCGAGGGCGCTGGTTGATGTAGGCAAAGGCTTGGTCAAGGCCGCGATACGGCACGATGGGCAGGAGCGGGCCGAAGATTTCGTCCTGCATCACGGTCATGTCGTCGCTGACATTCAACAGCAGGCTGTGGGCCATTCGCCGCGCCTGGCCTTGCTCGTACAGCGGGATCAAGGTGGCGCCTTTGTCGGTGGCGTCCTTGGCGTAGGCATTGAGCCGGGCCAGTTGGCGTTCGTTGATGATGGCGGTGTAGTCTGGGTTGTCGGCCAGCGTCGGATAAAACCCGCGCACGGCTTTGGAATACGCCTCGACAAAGCCCTCCACGCGATCTTCCGGTACCAGCACATAATCCGGCGCCACGCAGGTTTGTCCGGCGTTCAAGGCTTTGCCGAAAGCGATGCGTTCGGCAGCATCCTTGAGCGGCACGTCGGCCGAGACAATGGCTGGCGATTTGCCGCCCAGCTCCAGGGTCACCGGCGTGAGGTTTTCGGCCGCCGCACGCATCACGTGCTTGCCTATGCTGGTAGCGCCGGTGAACAGCAGGTGATCGAAGCGCAACTTGGAAAACGCCATGCCCACGTCAGCTTCGCCCAGCACGACGCACACCAAGTCCTCGGGGAAGATCCTGGCCAGCAACGCCTTGAGCAGCTCGCCGGTGGCCGGCGTGGACTCGCTGAGCTTGAGCATCACCCGGTTACCGGCAGCCAATGCCCCAACCAGCGGGCCGATGGCCAGGTACAGCGGGTAGTTCCACGGCACGATGACGCCGACGACGCCCAGTGGCTGGTAAATGACTTTGGCTGAGGCGGGCTGGAAGGCAATGCCTACAGCGCGGCGGGAAGGTTTCATCCAGCCCTTGAGGTGTTTGCTCGCGTAGTGAATGCCATGCAGGCTAGGCATCAATTCGGCAAACAGGGTTTCGTCGGCGCTGCGATGGCTGAAATCCTGGCTGATCGCATTGATCAGCGCCTGGCGTTCGTCGCTCAGCAGATCCCGCAGAGCCTTGAGCCATTGCTGGCGCTGCCCGGCCGGCGGCATCGGGTTGGCGGCATAGGCGCGGCGTTGGGCGTCGAACAGGTCCTGGAGTTGATCCAGCGCCTGGGAATCTTGCAGGTAGGCAACGTTGGCAGACATGGCGCGGCACCGATTGTTATTGGTCTGCCTGGATTTTTAGAGTCATTGCTCTAAATTGTCAAATAACATTGCAGTAACATCCAGATTTATCCTGGCCGGGTTAGGCCGTAAGATGCCCCATCCCGTGTATAGAAGCTGATCCCCTATGGCACCACGAGTAAAGACCAGCGAGCGCATTGTGCAAACCAGCCTGGAGCTTTTTAACCAGCAGGGCGAGCGCAGTGTCAGTACCAACCACATTGCCGCCCACATGGAAATTTCCCCGGGCAACCTGTACTACCACTTCCCTAACAAGCAGGCGATCATCGCCGTGCTGTTCCGCGAATATGAAGCGTTGGTAGACAGTTTCCTGCGCCCGCCCCAGGGACGCACGATGGTGGTGGAGGATAAACGCTTTTACCTGCAAGCCGTATTGGCCGGCATGTGGCGTTATCGCTTCCTGCATCGCGACCTCGAACACCTGCTGGAGAGCGACCCGGAACTGGCGACCGGCTACCGGCGTTTTTCCCAGCGTTGCCTGATCCAGGGCGGCGCGATCTACCAGGGCTTTGTCGATGCCGGCATTCTCAATATGGACCCGGTGCAAACAGAAGCCCTGACCCTGAATGCGTGGATCATCCTCACCTCGTGGGTGCGCTTTTTGTGTACCACCAATGAAAAATCCACCCACCTGAGCGCCGAGGCGATCAAGCGTGGGGTTTATCAGGTGCTGGTGCTGGAGGCGGGGTTTGTCACGCCACAGGCCAAAGAGGCGGTGGACGCCTTGTTCAAAGAGTTTTACGTGCCGTTGAATCAGGCACTGGAAGAAGTGAAGTAAGACCTTTCCCCTTTGTATTCACAGGAGTCAGTCATGCCGCTTGCCCAACTGATCAGCCCCCAGCAATTGGCCGAGCGCCAACAGTCGAGCGGGTGGGTGATCCTGGATTGCCGCTTTGCCCTGGAAGACCCGGACTACGGCTTGTGCAGTTACGCCGAAGGGCATATCGAGGGCGCGCAATACGCCGACCTGGAGCGCCACCTGAGCGGCCCGGTGACCAAGGGCGTGACCGGTCGTCATCCTTTGCCGGCGGCGGACACGTTCGCCAGGCAACTGCGGGCCTGGGGTATCAGTGCCGACACCGATGTGGTGCTGTATGACGACGGCCCCGGTGCCTACGCCGCCCGTGCCTGGTGGCTGCTGGCCTGGCTGGGCAAGCGTGATGGTGTGTTTATTCTGGATGGTGGCCTCAAGGCCTGGCATGCCGCCGGTTTCCCCCTGAGCCTGGACGCGCCCGTGGTTGAGCCAGGTACCTTCGCCGGTACGCCGGATCATCGTCTGTTGCTGGATGCCGAACACCTGCAAAAACGCCTGGGCCAACCCGGCCTGACCTTGATCGACGCCCGCGCCCAGCCGCGCTTTCGTGGCGAAGTAGAACCCATCGACCCGATTGCCGGGCATATCCCTGGCGCGCAATGCGCGGCGTTCAGTGAAAACCTGGGCAGTGATGGTCGTTTCTTACCGGCTGATCAGCTCAAGCAACGCTTTGCCGCGCAGCTGCAAGGGCGCCCGCCGCAGGAGTTGGTGGCGTATTGCGGGTCTGGGGTGACGGCGTGCCATAACCTGTTTGCGTTGAGCCTGGCGGGGTACCCGTTGGGTAAGTTGTATGCGGGGTCGTGGAGTGAGTGGATTACTGATCCAGCTCGGGAAATAGCCACGGGCGAGTAAACGACCGGTGTAAACGTTTCATTGAAATGTGGGAGCTGGCTTGCCTGCGATAGCAGAGTGTCAGCCACCTCAACATTGGCTGGCCCACCGCTATCGCAGGCAAGCCAGCTCCCACACTATTGACCGTATTGGGTCTGGAGCCACTGCGGGATCCGGCGTTCCAGGTAGTAACCAGGGCGCTTCAACGAACCCTCCACAAACCCCACATGCCCGCCCTTGGCCAGCAACTCGAACTCGGTGCAGGCCGACAGCTCACTGGCGTCAGGCAAGCTGTGCGCAAACACAAACGGATCATCAGCCGCCTGGATAATCAGCGTCGGCGTGCGGATACCGCCCAGGTAATAGCGGCTGGAAGCGCGGCGATAGTAATCCTCGGCACTCAAGAAACCGTGCAGCGGCGCGGTTACCCGCCCGTCGAAGTCCCAGAACGTGCGCATCTTTTCCAGAGAGCCAAGGGCCTCCAGGGTTTTGAGCCCATCCTCACGACCGTCCTGCAGGAATTGGCGTTGCTTGACGCGGATATACGCCAGCATCTCGCGCATGAAGTGCTTCTGATACACCCGCGAGAACCCCAGCCCAATGCGATCCGCGCATTGATCCAGGCGAAACGGCACCGACACCGCCGCCGCGCCCTGCAGCCCTGAAGCCTCGCCGGTTTCCCCCAAATGCTTGAGCAACACGTTGCCGCCCAGGGAGTAACCCACCGCGTACAAGGGCGCCAAAGGCCGTTTGGCGCGCAGATGAGCAATCGCGGCTGCCAGGTCTTCGCTGGCGCCGGAGTGATAGCTGCGAGCCAGCAGGTTGGGCTCGCCCGAGCAGCCGCGCCAGTTCAACGCAGCACTGGCCCAGCCTTGGGTGGCGAGGACTTTTTGCAGGCCGGCCACATAGGGCGAATTGGACGAACCGGTCAGCCCATGCAACACCAGCACCAAAGGCGCTTGCACGTCATGAGGCCCGTGCCAGTCGAGATCGAGGAAGTCGCCATCCTCCAGCCACAGGCGCTCACGCTGACGCTCGAGGTGGGTGGTCGGCCGCCACAGCGGCCCCCACAGTGTCTGCAAGTGAGGGTTGCTGAGGCCGAAGGCGGGTTTGAACAGGTCGCAAGAAGGGGTCATGACGCTCTCGGTGGCAAGTGAACTCACTGTGGCGAGCGAGCTTGCTCGCGCTGGGCCGCGTAGCGGCCCCATCAAGAACACTGCGTTTATTCAGTCGGAACACCTTGGCAGGTTTCAGGGCCGCTTCGCAGCCCAGCGGGAGCAATCTCTAGCCACACGATCAGGCGGCGTTTTCGACCAAACGATGCCACAACGCGTAATACACCCGCCCGGACTTCTGCTCCCGGTGCAGGCGCCAGCCACTTGGCAGGCCGAGCGTGGACGGCGCGGTCTCGCTCTCAGTGTAGATCCAGGCATCCGGTGCCAGCCACTGGCGTTCTTCCAGCAGTGTGCAGACGGTCGGCAGCAGGTTCTGGTTGAACGGTGGATCGAGGAACACTACGTCGTATTCAGTGGCCGCCTGGGTTTCCAGGTAGCGCAGCGCGTCGGCCGTCTGCACCTGGCCGGTGGTGCAACGCAGTGTGCCCAGGTGCTCCTTGAGGCTGGACACCGCCACATTGCTGGCGTCCAGCGCCTGGCCCTGGGCCGCGCCACGGGACAGCGCCTCCAGGAACAGCGCGCCGCTGCCGGCGAACGGGTCCAGCACTTTGGCCCCGCCTATGTACGGCGCGAGCCAGTTGAACAGGGTTTCACGCACGCGATCGGGCGTCGGGCGCAGGCCCACGACGTCGGGGAAGCTCAGCTTGCGGCTGCCCCATTCACCGCCAATGATGCGCAGTTGGCCCACACCGTTATGCACGTTGTGGACAGGTTTTTTCGGGCGAGATGAACTGGCCATTAATGCTCCGGAACCCCGAGCGGCTGCTCGGCAGGTTTATCAGTGGGGGGCGGTAGTGGCTTTTGCGCAATCGTCGGGCCGGCGGTCACGATGACCATCTTGTCGGCGCTCAAGTGTTTGTTCATTGCAGCCTTGACCTGATCGACGGTCAGGGCCTGGGATTGTTTCATGAAATCTTCCAGATAGCTCAGCGGCAGGTTGTAGAAACCCATGGCGCCCAACTGCCCGACGATATCGGCGTTGCTGGCGGTGGACAGCGGGAAGCTGCCGGCCAGTTCGCGCTTGGCGTCGTCCAGTTCTTTTTGTGTTGGGCCGTTCTTGAGGTAATCAGCCAGTACATCCTCAACCAGGCGCAGGGTGCCGCCGCTCATTTCGGCGCGGGTCTGCAGGTTGATCATGAACGGGCCGCGCACCTGCATCGGTGAGAAACCGGAGTACACGCCGTAGGTCAGGCCGCGTTTTTCACGCACCTCGCTCATCAAACGGGTACCGAAGCCGCCGCCGCCAAGGATCTGGTTGCCCAGGGACAAGGCTGCGTAGTCCGGGTCGGCGCGGTCGATGCCCAATTGCGCAAACAGCAGGTGGGTTTGCTTGGACGGAAACTCGATACGGCTCAGGCCGGCTTTTGGCTCGGTCGGTTGAGCGATCTTGACCATGGCCGGGCCTTTGGGCAGCGATGCCGACACTTTGGCCGTCATGGCCTCGGCTTCTGCACGGGTCAGGTCGCCGACGACCGCAATCACCGCATTACCCGCCGCATAGGCTTTGGCATGGAACGCCTGCAGCTGTGCCAGGGTAATTTTCGGCACGCTTTCTGGGGTGCCTTCGCTCGGATGCGCGTAAGGATGGTCGCCGTACAGACGCTTGAACAGCTCGATGCTCGCCAGTTTGCCGGGGTTCTGTTTCTGGTACTCGAAACCGGCCAGGATCTGGTTCTTGATCCGCGCCAGGGAATCCGCCGGGAACGTCGGCTGGCCAATCACCTGGTCGAACAGGGCCAGGGCGGCGGTGCGCTTATCGTTGTCGCTCAGGCTGCGCAGGGTCACCAGCGCCATGTCGCGATAGGCGCCGTTGCCGAAATCGGCCCCCAGGCCTTCGAACCCACTGGCGATCTGGCTGACATCCTTACCCGGCACGCCTTCGTTGAGCATGGCGTTGGTCATCAGCGCCAGGCCTGGCACGTCGCCATCCTGGCTGCTGCCGGCGGCAAACAGCAGGCGCATGTCGAACATCGGCAATTCGTGGGCTTCGACGAACAGCACCTTGGCGCCTTCGGCGGTGGTCCAGGTTTGTACGTCGAGCTTGCGGTTGGTCGGTGCCTTGCCATCCAGTTCCGCCAGGGACTGCAGGGTGCTGGCCGTTTGAGCCTTGTCCAGGGCCTGGCTGGCGACCGACTCGCTGGGGCGCAAGAAGTAAACGGCGCTGGCCGCCATCAGGGTGACGGCGATCAGGCCGGGCAGGATCAGGCGGCTGTTTTTGCGATCACTCATGAGCGGTCTCCTCAGGCAAAACATGGGCGACGCTCAGACGTTCGCGGGTGAAGTAGGTGCGCGCGGCTTTCTGGATATCTTCCGGCGTCACGCTTTGCAGGTCGGCCAATTCGGTGTCCATGAGCTTCCAGGACAGGCCGACCGTTTCCAGGGAGCCGATGGCCGTGGCCTGGCTGGTGATGGAATCACGCTGGTACACCAGGCCCGCAATGACCTGGGCACGGATGCGCTCCAGTTCTTCAGCGGTCGGCGGCTTGGCCTTCAACTCATCGAGCAGGCGCCACAGGCCGGCTTCGGCTTGGGCGACGGTTTTCTTCTTCTGCTGGTTCGGCGTGGCCGAGAGGGTAAACAGGCTGTCGCCACGGGTGTAGGCGTCGTAGTTGGTGGAAGCCGCGGACACAAGTTCCTCACCGCGCTCCAGTTGCTCGGAGATCCGTGCACTGTAGCCGCCGTCCAGCAGCGCCGAGATCAGGCGCAGGGCCTGCACCGAGCGTTTGTCTTCGGCGGTGGCCAGGCCAGGCACGTTGAAGCCCAGGAACACGCTTGGCAATTGGGTCTGCACGTGCAGGGTCAGCAGGCGCTCGCCGGGCTCGGCCAGTTCCATCGGGATTTTTGCCGGCGGCACGTCACGCTTGGGGATCGGGCCGAAGTAACGTTGGGCGAGGTTTTTCACCTCGTCCGGGGTCACGTCGCCGACCACCACCAGGGTGGCGTTGTTCGGCACGTACCAGGATTGGTACCAGTGGCGCAGTTCCTCGACCTTCATGCGGTCCAGGTCGGCCATCCAACCGATGGTCGGCGTGTGGTAGCCGCTGGCGGGGAAGGCCATGGCCTTGAAGCGCTCGAACGCTTTGGACATGGGGTTATCGTCGGTGCGCAGGCGGCGTTCTTCCTTGATTACTTCGATTTCACGGCTGAATTCGTCGGCCGGCAGGCGCAGGCTGGCCATGCGGTCGGCTTCCAGCTCAAAGGCCACACCCAGGCGATCACGGGCCAATACCTGGTAATACGCGGTGTAGTCGTCGCTGGTGAAGGCGTTTTCTTCGGCGCCCAGGTCGCGCAGGATCAGCGAGGCTTCGCCGGGGCCAACCTTGGCGCTGCCCTTGAACATCATGTGTTCCAGGGCGTGGGACAAACCGGTCTGGCCCGGGGTTTCGTAGCTTGAGCCAACCTTGTACCAGACCTGGGAAACCACCACCGGCGCGCGATGATCTTCGCGCACGACCACCTTGAGGCCGTTATCGAGGGTGAATTCATGGGTGGGTTGTGGATCGGCAGCCAAAGCTGAGAGAGGCAGACAAACTGTGCTGAACAGCAGGCCTGCGGCGCGGCGGGCTAGAGCATTCATTCGTTTTTAAACCTGTTGGGCTGCCCGCTTGGTCTTAGCGTCGGCGGGCGAGGAGGTGCTAGGATACTGATCCGACCTAGGGACGGCCACTGTGGCTGTCTTGTTGAGGCCCTATTTAGGCCTTACAAAATGTTGCGCATGAACGAGCTGGCTAAAAAACAGTCTGTTACGCATCGAATTTTATTTACCGAAGCGCCCCTTGGCGCGTCGCTACCTTGAGATAGCCGTCTCCATGTTTGGTTCCAACGACGACAAGAAGACCCCAGCTGCGGCTGGCGAGAAGAAAGGCCTGTTCGGATGGCTGCGCAAAAAGCCGCAGGAAACCGTCGTCGAACAGCCACAGGTTCACGCTGAACCCACCCCTGAACCCGTAATAGAAGCCGAACCGGTTGCCGAGACGCCAGTTCCGGTGGTGTTGCCGATGGCTGAGCCGGTGTTGCAGCCGGTCGTCGAGGCCGAGCCGGAACTTGAGCCTGCGCCTGAGCACAAGCCTTGGTTGGAACTGCCGGTGGCCGAAGAGCCTGTGGCGTTGGTGGAGGATGTTCAGGCCGAGCACGTCGTGCCGCCGATTCCTGCAGTGGTTGAGCCGGCGCCGGTAGAGGTTGTGGCTGAAGTTCCGCCCGTCGTTGAAGTGCCGGCACCGGTTGTTGCCGCACCTGCCGTCGTCGAGCCAGAGCCTTTCGTCGCCACCACCGAAACCAGCAAAACCGGGTTTTTTGCCCGTCTCAAGCAGGGCCTGAGCAAGACCAGCGCCAGTATTGGCGAAGGTATGGCCAGCCTGTTCCTGGGCAAGAAAGTCATTGATGACGAGCTGCTGGAAGACATCGAGACCCGCCTGCTCACCGCCGACGTGGGCGTCGAAGCCACCGCCGTGATCATCCAGAGCCTGACGCAGAAGGTCGCGCGCAAGCAGTTGACCGACGCCGACGCCCTGTACAAATCCCTGCAGGCTGAGCTGGCCGCCATGCTCAAGCCGGTTGAAGCGCCGCTGGTGATCACGCCGAAAAAGCCGTTCGTCATCCTCGTGGTAGGGGTTAATGGCGCTGGCAAGACCACCACCATCGGCAAGCTGGCCAAGAAGCTGCAAGGTGAAGGCAAGAAAGTCATGCTCGCCGCCGGTGACACCTTCCGTGCCGCAGCCGTCGAGCAGTTGCAGGTGTGGGGCGAGCGCAACAAGATCCCGGTGATTGCCCAGCACACCGGTGCCGACTCTGCGTCGGTGATTTTCGATGCTGTGCAAGCCGCCAAGGCGCGCAACATCGATGTGCTGATCGCCGATACAGCCGGCCGCCTGCACACCAAAGACAATTTGATGGAAGAACTGAAGAAAGTGCGCCGCGTGATCGGCAAGCTTGACGCCGATGCACCCCACGAAGTCTTGCTGGTGCTCGACGCCGGTACCGGCCAGAACGCCATCAGCCAGGCCAAGCAATTCAACCAGACGGTGCAACTGACCGGCCTGGCATTGACTAAGCTCGACGGCACGGCCAAGGGCGGTGTGATTTTCGCCCTGGCCAAACAGTTCGGGTTACCGATTCGCTATATCGGCGTCGGTGAAGGCATCGACGACCTGCGCACCTTTGAAGCCGAACCCTTTGTACAGGCACTGTTTGCCGAGCGGGAGCGTTCATGATTCGATTCGAACAGGTCGGTAAACGCTATGCCAACGGGCATGTGGGCTTGCATGAGCTGAGCTTTCGAGTGCGTCGCGGCGAATTCTTGTTTGTCACCGGCCATTCGGGCGCGGGCAAAAGTACGCTGTTGCGCCTGTTGCTGGCCATGGAACGCCCGACCACCGGCAAGTTGCTGCTGGCGGGCCAGGACCTGGCTACCATCAGCAATGCGCAAATTCCATTCTTGCGCCGCCAGATCGGCGTAGTGTTCCAGAACCATCAGTTGCTGTTCGACCGTACGGTGTTCAACAACGTGGCCCTGCCGTTGCAGATACTGGGGCTGTCCAAGGCCGAGATCGTCAAGCGCGTGGACTCGGCCCTGGAGCGTGTAGCCTTGTCGGACAAGACCGACCTCTTCCCCGGCGACCTGTCCACCGGCCAGCAACAGCGTGTCGGTATCGCCCGCGCCATCGTCCATCGCCCGGCTTTGCTGCTGGCGGACGAACCCACCGGTAACCTCGACCCGCGCCTGGCGGCCGAGATCATGGGGGTGTTCGAAGATATCAACCGCCTGGGCACCAGCGTATTGATTGCCAGCCACGACCTGGCCCTGATTGCCCGTATGCGTCATCGCATGCTGACCCTGCAGCGCGGCCGCCTGATCGGCGATGGGGAGGCGGGCGTATGAGTGCTACACGCAGCCCTAAAGTATCCGAACGCGTGGCGCCGAAACCGGCCGACCCGCAACCGAAAAAGAAAAAACACGACGACGACGACGACGGCCCGGACTTCGGTACCCTGGTGCACGCCTGGATTGAAAGCCATCGCGCTAGCCTGCTGGACAGCCTGCGGCGCCTGGGCAAACAGCCGATCGGTAGTTTTTTCACTTGCCTGGTGATGGCGGTGGCCTTGAGCCTGCCGATGGGCTTGTCGCTGTTGCTTAATAATGTGGAGCGCCTGGGCGGTTCCTGGCAGCGGGCGGCGCAGATTTCGCTGTACCTGAACCTGGACACCAGCAGCAAGGAAGGCGAAGCGCTGCGTGACGACATCAAGAACATCCCGGGGGTAGCCGAGGCCGAGTACATCAGCCGCGACCAAGCCCTCGAAGAGTTCCAGCAGCAATCGGGCCTGGGCGAGGCGCTCAAGGAGCTGCCGCAGAACCCGCTGCCGGGCGTGGTGTTGGTAACGCCGAACGAGGTCGACAAGCCGGCGCTGGAAGCCCTGCGACAAAAACTCGCAGAGATGCCGAAGGTGCAACAGGCGCAACTTGATCTAGTCTGGGTAGAGCGCCTGGCCGCAATCCTCAAGCTGGGTGACCGCTTTGTGTTCGGCCTGACGGTGTTATTAGTGTCTGCATTACTTTTGGTGATAGGTAATACCATTCGTCTTCATATTGAAAACCGTCGCACCGAGATAGAAGTGATTAAACTGGTGGGCGGCACAGACAGCTATGTGCGTCGGCCTTTCCTGTACATGGGCGCGCTGTATGGCCTGGGTGCGGGGATCTTGTCCTGGGGCGTACTGGCGTTTGGCCTGGATTGGTTGAACGACGCGGTTGTCGGCTTGGCCGGGCTCTACGGCAGTGATTTCGCTCTGGCCGGTGTGCCGGTAGCCGATGGTCTGAGTCTCTTGCTTGGCGCGGTGTTGTTGGGGTATATCGGTGCGTGGATTGCGGTGGCACGGCATTTACGTGAGCTGGCGCCGAAGTAGTTAATGCCAGATTAATGTGGTTTCGTTTGTATTGACCGTATCAGCGGTTTAGGGAACTTGTCCTACGGTTCCCAGGTCAATTTTCGCAGTGCTGAACTGCACGAGTTATGTGAGTCGGAGGTTTTTTCGTATGACCACTTCTTTGCAACCTGCTTATGCCTTGGTCCCGGGTGCGAACCTGGAGGCTTATGTGCACACGGTCAACAGCATTCCATTGCTGACGCCCGAGCAGGAGCGTGAACTGGCCGAGAGTCTCTACTATGAGCAGGATTTGGGGGCGGCTCGGCAGATGGTGCTCGCCCACCTGCGTTTTGTCGTACATATCGCCCGTAGCTATAGCGGCTACGGTCTGGCCCAGGCCGACCTGATTCAGGAAGGCAACGTAGGCCTGATGAAGGCTGTAAAGCGCTTCAACCCTGAAATGGGCGTGCGCCTGGTGTCGTTTGCCGTGCACTGGATCAAGGCGGAAATCCACGAGTTCATCCTGCGCAACTGGCGCATCGTGAAAGTGGCCACCACCAAGGCCCAGCGCAAGCTGTTCTTCAACCTGCGCAGCCAGAAAAAACGCCTGGCGTGGCTGAACAACGAAGAAGTCCACCGCGTGGCCGAAAGCCTCGGTGTGGAGCCGCGTGAAGTGCGCGAGATGGAAAGCCGCCTGACCGGCCATGACATGGCCTTCGACCCAGCCGCCGAAGCGGATGACGACAGCGCCTTCCAATCGCCGGCCAACTACCTGGAAGACCACCGGTACGACCCGGCGCGTCAACTGGAAGACGCCGACTGGAGCGACAACTCCAACCACAACCTGCACGAAGCGCTGGAAGTGCTGGACGACCGCAGTCGTGACATCCTCTACCAGCGTTGGCTGGCAGAAGAAAAGGCCACGCTGCACGACCTGGCGCAGAAGTACAACGTGTCGGCCGAGCGGATTCGTCAGCTTGAGAAAAGCGCGATGAACAAGCTGAAGTTGTCGATCGCCGCTTAAAATGCAGCGAACAAAAAATGCCCCGGTCGAAAGACCGGGGCATTTTTGTTTGTGTTCGAAAAGTCTCAAGCCCAACTCGGTTTAATGTGGGAGCTGGCTTGCCTGCGATGAGGCCGTGTCAGCTGAAGCATGGGTTACTGACCCACCGCTATCGCAGGCAAGCCAGCTCCCACAGGTCCCATATTGTGTCAGTCGGACCACGGTGCCTTTCGAGAGTTGTTCAGCTCCACCAGGTAACCATCCCCGCCCAATTGGCTCATCTGCTGGCGAATCCACGCCGCCCGCCGTGCCACATAGGCCGTCGGATGGCTGGCACTCCACACCCGTGGATTGGGCAATACCGCCGCCAGGTAGCTGGCCTGCTGCCGCGAAAGGCCCTTGGCGCTCACGCCAAAATGGTGCCGCGCCGCTGCCTCTGCGCCAAACACACCTTCATCCCATTCCACGCTGTTGAGGTACACCTCAAGAATCCGCTGCTTGGGCCACAACACCTCGATCAAACCGGTAAACCACGCCTCCAGGCCTTTGCGCAAATAGCTGCGGCCGGCCCACAGGAACAGGTTTTTCGACACCTGCTGGCTCAGGGTGCTGGCACCGCGAATCGAGCCGCCGCGTTCGTTGTGCAGAATCGCCGCCTGGATCGCGCCGAAATCAAAACCCCAATGTTGTGGGAAGCGCTGGTCTTCACCGGCCATCACCGCCACTTTCAGGTCATTGGATATTTCATCCCATGGCACCCAGCTGCGTTGCAGGTCGATAGGCTCACCGTCGACCCAGGACTCGACCTTGCGCTCCACCATCAGCGCAGTGAACGGTGGCGGCACCACACGAAACAGCAGCACCAGCAACACACTGCCGATGGCAAACCATTTCACGACGTTGAGAAAGCGTTTGAAGAGGACACGCAGCATAGAGATGGCTTGGCCGAACCCGTTGAGCGGGCCATTATACAGACCCTGCCCGATGAGTCTGACTGGAGTTCCCCATGCTGCGTAGCTTTCTGATGCTGGCTGCCTTTTTCGGCTTTACCGGTGTCGCCCTGGGCGCGTTCGCCGCTCACGGCCTGAAAAACCGCCTGAGCACCGACTACCTGGCGATCTTTCATACTGGTGTGACCTACCAGTTGGTGCATGCCCTGGCACTGTTCGGCGTGGCCTTGCTGGCGGCGCATATTCCGGGTCGGCTGGTCACTTGGGCGGGTATTTCGTTTACCGTCGGTATCCTGCTGTTCTCGGGCAGCCTGTATGTGCTGACGATGACCGGCATCAGTAAACTGGGGATCATCACGCCGTTTGGCGGGCTGGCGTTCCTGCTCGGCTGGTTCTTCCTGGGCCTGGCGGCGTGGCGTTTGCAGCTTTGACCGCTTGACGCTTGGAGCTGACCTTCAGGTTCCAATCGCGCTAGAATGCGGGCCCCTAAAAACGATGGCGGCCCGTGGCATGCGCATTCAGTTGAACGGCGAACCCTTTGAACTGCCCGACGGCGAAACCGTTGCGGCCCTGCTGACCCGTCTGGACCTGACCGGGCGTCGCGTCGCAGTGGAGCTCAACCTGGATATCGTCCCGCGTAGCCAGCACGCCGAGACTGCGCTCACCGAAGGTGACCAGATCGAAGTGGTCCACGCCATCGGCGGCGGCTAGCCCGCCACGGCCGCAACGCATTCTGCAGAACCTCATCCAACCAGAGGATTTCCCATGAGCATCGTTCGTAGCGACAAGCCTTTCGTCCTGGCCGGTCGTACCTACCAGTCCCGTCTGCTGGTCGGCACCGGCAAGTACCGCGACATGGAAGAAACCCGCCTGGCCATCGAAGCCTCGGGTGCCGAGATCGTCACCTTCGCCGTGCGCCGCACCAACCTCGGCCAGATCGAGGGCGAGCCGAACCTGCTCGAAGTGCTGTCGCCGGAGCGCTACACCTTCCTGCCAAACACCGCGGGCTGCTACGACGCCATCGAAGCCGTGCGCACCTGCCGCCTGGCCCGTGAGCTGCTCGACGGCCACAACCTGGTGAAGCTGGAAGTGCTGGCCGACCAGAAAACCCTGTTCCCCAATGTGATCGAAACCCTCAAGGCCGCCGAAACCCTGGTCAAGGAAGGTTTCGACGTGATGGTCTACACCAGCGATGACCCGATCATCGCGCGCCAACTGGCAGAAATCGGCTGCATCGCGGTGATGCCGCTGGCCGGTCTGATCGGTTCCGGCCTGGGGATCTGCAATCCGTATAACCTGCAGATCATCCTCGAAGAAGCCAGGATTCCAGTACTGGTGGATGCGGGCGTGGGCACAGCCTCCGACGCGACCATCGCCATGGAGCTGGGCTGCGACGCCGTATTGATGAACTCGGCCATTGCCCATGCCCAGCAACCAATCATGATGGCCCAAGCCATGAACCACGCCATCGTCGCGGGCCGCCTGGCCTACCTCGCCGGGCGCATGCCGAAAAAACTCTATGCCAGCGCCTCTTCGCCGCTGGATGGTCTGATCAAGTAAGAGCTATTGATGACTGAATCAAACGAAACGCCGAACACCGTGGAAGAAGGCGACGAGTCCAAGCACCGCCGCATCAAGAGTTTTGTGATGCGCGCCGGCCGCATGACCGAAGGCCAACAAAAGGGCCTGGAACAGGGCACGCCGCTGTTCGTCTTGCCCCTGGCCGACGCGCCGGTGGACTATGACCAAGTGTTCGGCCGTTCAGCCCCACGCTCCCTGGAAATCGGTTTCGGCATGGGTCATTCCCTGCTGGAAATGGCCGCAGCCGCGCCGGAGCAGGATTTCATCGGTGTGGAAGTGCACCGCCCAGGCGTCGGCGCATTGCTCAACGGTGTGTTGACCCAAGGCCTGAAAAACCTGCGGGTCTACGACTGCGATGCGATTGAAGTGCTCAACCGCTGCATCGCCGACAACAGCCTCGACCGCCTGATGCTGTTCTTCCCCGACCCATGGCACAAGGCCCGTCACCACAAGCGCCGCATCGTCCAGGCGTCCTTCGCGGAACTGGTGCGCAGCAAGCTGAAAGTGGGCGGCATCCTGCACATGGCGACCGACTGGGAACCGTACGCGGAATACATGCTGGAAGTGATGAACGTCGCCCCCGGCTACCGCAACCTGGCCGAAGACGGCAAATGCGTGCCACGCCCGGCCGAGCGGCCGATCACCAAGTTCGAACGCCGTGGCGAGCGATTGGGGCATGGGGTGTGGGATTTGAAATTCGAGAAGCTGGCTTAAACAGTCATCAGCTTGAAACGCAATCAAATGTGGGAACTGGCTTGCCTGCGATAGCATCACCTCGGTATCACTGATACACCGAGGTGTCTGTATCGCAGGCAAGCCAGCTCCCACATTTGTTTTGTAGTGCCTGCTGAGTCAGCGGCGGTCTGCTACCACGCCAATCAACACCAGCACCACGATCAACACCGGCGCCAGGCTGTAGTTATTGAACTGGCTCAACCCTCGCACAATCCACGGCGTGGCGTAGATCAACGCCGCACCGCTGCCGATCAGGCACAGCAGGGCCATCAAGGGTACGCGCAAGGCGCCGGCGATGCTGCCCAGGCGCGCTTCGACCCAGCCCTTGATGTCGGCGCCGAACAGCACCAGCAAACAGCCCACAAGGGCCAACGAGATTTCCGACAGGTTGCTACGGCTCCAGCGGGATACGGTGGCGAGCAGGTCGAGTACCAGATCCATTCGATTTCCTTAAGAGCTATCAGCTCAAAAACTTCTGCAACAGGTCATTGAGAAAGAGTTGCCCGCGGTCGGTGGCCGCCAGGCGTGACGGTTCGACCTGCATTAATCCACTTTGTTCTGCGTCGCGGCGGCCTTCATCGAGGCTCGCCAGATCGAGGCCGGTGCGCTCGGCGTAGAGCTTGGCATCAACCCCTTCGGTGAGGCGCAGCGCGTTCATCAGAAACTCGAACGGCAGTTCATCGTTGGTCAGTTCTTTCGCGCCGGCCTGGAAGCTTTTGGCCGGGTTGAGGTAGTCCTTTGGTGCACGGGTTTTCCAGGTGCGGATAATGCGCCCGTCCGGGTGGCTGAGCTTGCCGTGGGCCCCGGCGCCGATGCCGATAAAGTCGCCAAAGCTCCAGTAATTGAGGTTATGCCGCGCCGGCCGCCCCGGTTGGGCGTAGGCCGAGACTTCATATTGTGCGTAACCGTGTTCGGCGAGCAGTGCCTGGCCGGCTTCTTGGATATCCCACAGCGTGTCGTCTTCCGGCAGCGCGGGCGGCTGGTTCCAGAACACGGTGTTGGGTTCCAGGGTCAGTTGGTACCAGGACAGGTGCGTCGGTTTGAGTGCAATAGCCTGGCGCAGGTCGCCCAAGGCGTCCTCCAGGGACTGGTTGGGCAGGCCGTGCATCAAGTCCAGGTTGAAGTTGTCGAACCCGGCCTGGCGCGCCATGCCGGCTGCGCGCACGGCTTCATCGCCATTGTGGATGCGGCCCAGGGCTTCAAGCTTCTCTTGCTGGAAACTCTGGATGCCGATGGACAGGCGATTGATCCCCAGTTTGCGGTACGCCACGAACTTCTCTTGTTCGAACGTCCCGGGGTTGGCTTCCAGGGTGATCTCGATATCGTCAGCAAACGGGATACGCGCTTGAACGCCCTTGAGCAGGCGGCCCAGTGCAGCCGCACTGAACAGGCTGGGCGTGCCGCCGCCAAAGAAGATCGAACTCAGCTTACGGCCATATACGGCGTGCAGGTCTTGGTCCAGGTCGGCCAGCAGGGCGTCCACATACTCTTCTTCCGGCAGCACTTTGCTGGCAGTGTGGGAGTTGAAGTCGCAATACGGGCATTTGCGCACGCACCACGGGATATGGATGTACAGCGCCAGGGGCGGCAGATGGGGCAGGGCCGCCCGTGGTGTTTGCGCGCCACCGTGGATCAGCGGCTGCGCAGAGGTGTTCTGGGTCATTTCAAGCCCAGGCGCTGGCGCAGCAACGCCATGGCGCGGGCGCGGTGGCTGATCTGATTTTTGTCGGCCGGGCTCAGTTCGGCGCTGGAGACATTGCGCTCCGGCACCCAGAACAGCGGGTCATAGCCAAATCCATGCTCACCGCTGGCGGCTTGCAGGATGCGCCCGTGCCACAGGCCTTCGCACAGAATCGGCAACGGGTCATCGGCATGCCGCACCAGGGCCAGCACGCAGACGAACTGCGCACCACGCTCGGCCTCCGGCACGTCCTTGAGGGCGTCGAGCAGCTTGGCGTTGTTGGCGGCATCGCCCCGGCCTTCGGCGTAACGTGCCGAGTAGATTCCAGGGGCGCCGCCGAGGAAATCCACAGCCAGGCCCGAATCATCCGCCAGGGCCGGCAGACCAGAGATACGCGCAGCATTGCGGGCCTTGAGGATGGCATTCTCGACGAACGACAGGCCGGTCTCTTCCGGTTCGACCTGGCTGAACTCGCCAATCGAACGCAGGTGCACAGACTCACCGAGCATGGCTTGCAGTTCTTTGAGTTTGCCGGCGTTGTGGCTGGCGAGTACGAGTTGGGTAAGGTTCATCATTCGGCCGGGAACAGTTCTTGGTTGAATTGGAAGCCGTGGGCCTTGCCGCCGGTTTCAACGTTGATGGTAAACGTCTTGTATTCCCGTTGGGTCACCGAGTAGGGCGCGAGGTAGCTGATGCCGCCTTTCTCTTCGATCTGCTTGAACGTCAGGATCTCGCTTTTGCCGCCCAGGTCCTTGATAGTGCCGGTGACTTGCGCGGCCACTGGGCTTACGCCCTTGATCACGGTCACGTTGATCAATCCCTTCTCCTTGCTGCGCACCACGCCGACTTTCTGGGCGGTCTCGGGTGGCAGGAAGCTTGAAGTGAAGGTGTTGTAATGAACGGTGATATCGCCGAAGTCTTTTTTGCGATTAGCGTCGATAGCGTCGGCGGCCATGGCGCTGGCGCCCAGGCATGCGGTCAATAGAAAAATAGCCAAACGACTCATGAACGTCCCTCTTGAAGATGATTAGACGGCAACTTTGTGGTCGGTCAGGCCAGGACTGCTGACCCGGTAGATACCAATTTCGCCCAACAGGTTGGGCCATAGCTTACTCGCCCAGCCGTGGCGGTGCTGTTGATCGACGGCAAGGCGGTTGATCACCTTGGCTTCACGCTCGCCACACAGGGCTTCGAAGTCTTCGAAGGTGCAAAAGTGGATGTTCGGCGTGTTGTACCAGGTGTACGGCAGGAAGTCGGAGACCGGCATGCGCCCCTTGGTGGCCAGGTACCAGCGGCAGCGCCAGTGGCCGAAGTTGGGGAAGGTGATAATGCACTGGCGGCCCACGCGCAGCATTTCGTCGAGGATGCGGTCCGGGTAGTGCACCGCTTGCAGGGCTTGGGTCATCACCACGATGTCGAAGCTGTTGCTGGCAAAGTTGCCCAGGCCCTTGTCCAGGTCCTGCTCGATCACGTTGATGCCCTTGGCCACGCATTGGGCGATGTTGTCCGGGTCGTTTTCCAGGCCGTAGCCGGTGACTTGCTTGTGGTCGCGCAGCCAGCTCAGCAGTTCGCCGTCGCCGCAGCCCAGGTCGAGCACGCGGCTGCCGGCGGGGATCCAGTCTTGGATGATTTCCAGGTCGGCTCTCATGGCGTTCTCACAAGCGAAATACGGTTCATGTAGTTACTGAACGCCTGCAGGTAGCGTGGGATCGGAATCAGGAAGGCGTCGTGGCCTTGCGGTGCATCGATCTCCAGGTAGCAGACGTCTTTCTTGGCGGCCATCAGGGCATCCACCAGCTCACGGGAGCGCGCTGGCGAAAAGCGCCAGTCGGTGGTGAACGACATCACGCAGAACTTGGCCGTGGCGTGCTCGAAGGTTTTCGCCAGGTCGTCATCCTGATTGGCGGCCGGGTCGAAGTAGTCCAGGGCCTTGGTCATCAGCAGGTAGGTATTGGCGTCGAAACGCCCCGAGAACTCCTCGCCCTGGTAACGCAGGTAGCTTTCCACCTGGAACTCGACGCTGTGGAAGTCGTAGTTGAGCTTCTCGCTCTTGAGGCCACGGCCGAATTTCTCGCCCATGGAATCGTCGGACAGGTAGGTAATGTGGCCGACCATCCGCGCCAGCATCAAACCACGCTTGGGGATCACGCCCGCTTCCTGGAACGAACCGCCGTGAAACTCGGGGTCGGTGAGGATGGCCTGGCGTGCCACTTCGTTGAAGGCGATGTTCTGCGCCGACAACTTGGGCGCCGAGGCGATAGCCAGGCAGTGGCGCACACGGTCCGGATAAGTGATGGTCCATTGCAGCGCCTGCATACCGCCCAGGCTGCCGCCAATCACGGCGGCCCACTGGCTGATGCCCAACAGGTCGGCGAGGCGTGCCTGGCTGTGCACCCAGTCCTCTACCGTCAGCACCGGGAAGTCGGCGCCGAACGGCTTGCCGGTTTCCGGGTTGAGGCTGCTGGGGCCGGTGGAGCCGTTGCAGCCGCCGAGGTTGTTCAGGCTGACCACAAAGAACTTGTTGGTGTCGATGGGCTTGCCGGGGCCGATGCAACTGTCCCACCAGCCGGGCTTGCGGTCGTCAACGCTATGGAAGCCGGCGGCGTGATGATGGCCGGATAAGGCATGGCAGATCAGCACGGCGTTGCTCGCCGTGGCGTTCAACTGGCCATAGGTTTCGTAGATCAGGTCGTAGGCTGGCAACGAACGGCCGCAGGCCAGGGCCAGCGGTTCGCTGAAGTGCGCCACTTGTGGCACGACCAGTCCAACAGAATCGGGGGGGAAGGCAGCTGGCATCGACCCTGCTCTCGTTTAAATGAGGCGTAAGTCTAAAGAGCGGGGACCCTAGCGGCAAGCAAAGGTCGGGGGTTAGCGTGATCGTTCCCACGCTCCGCGTTTGATCGTTCCCATGCTCCGCGTGGGAATGCCTCTTGGGACGCTCTGCGTCCCGTCCTTGTGACGCGGAGCATCACGGGCTGCATTCCCACGCAGAGCGTGGGAACGATCTATTGGTCAGATCAGGCCAAACAACTCTTTTGGCATGTAGGCAAAGTACGCCAGGCGTGGAATCACCCAGCTCTGCAGCAGCTGAATCACGATAAACGCAAAGATCGGCGAGATATCCAGGCCACCCAGGTTCGGGATCAGGCGACGGAAGGGTGCCAGCACCGGTTCGGTGATCTGAGCCACCAATTCGGCGCCCGGGCTACGGCTGCCTGGCGCGACCCACGAAAGAATCACGCTGATGATCATCGACCAGAAAATGATCTTCAGGAACAGCGAGAAAATACCGATCAGGCCCCATGGCAACAGCAGCACGGTGAAGGCCTGGTAGCCATTGAGCATCAGGATCACCACGAACAGCAAAATCTGCAGCAACAGCGCCAGCACCAGCGACGACATGTCCAGGCCGAACAGGCTCGGGATCACCCGGCGCAGCGGCTTGAGCAGCGGTTGGGTGGCCTTCACCACGAATTGGCACAGCGGGTTGTAGAAGTTCGCACGCACCAGTTGCAGGATAAAGCGCATCAGCACGATCAGCAGGTACAGGCTGCCCAGGGTCTGGATGATGAAAATGGCAGCGTCATTGATTCCGAGCATGTTTGATTACCTTGGTAAGGGACGACTATTTGCCCAGTTGCTCAGCCATCTCGGCTGAACGATGTGCGGCGGCACCCAGTGCTGTTTCCACCAGGGCTTCAAAACCCCCGGCCTGGAACGACTCGATAGCCGCTTGTGTGGTACCACCTGGCGAGGTGACGCGACGGCGCAGTTCGGCGGCATCCACCTCGCTGCCGACCGCCATTTTCGCGGCGCCCAGGGCGGTTTGTTCCGCCAGTTGCTCGGCCACGTCGTGGGGCAGGCCCAGCTTGACGCCGGCGGCCGTCATGGCCTCGATCAACAGGAAGAAATAGGCCGGGCCGCTGCCGGAAACGGCGGTGACCGCATCCAGTTGCTGTTCCTGCTCCAGCCATACGGCGAGGCCCACCGCAGACAGCAGCTCCTGAGCCTGGTCACGCTGTTGCGCGCTGACTTCGGCGGTGGCGTACAAACCGCTGACGCCCTGGCGCAGCAACGCTGGGGTATTGGGCATGCAACGTACGATCGGCTGGTCGCCGAGCCAGGTTTTCATGCTGGCACAGGTGATGCCAGCGGCAATCGACACCACCAGTTGGTGAGGTTGCAGGCTCGGGCGCAGGCTCTCGCACACGGCCTTCATGGCCTGGGGCTTGACCGCCAGCACGATCACATCGACGCCGTGGATGGCCTCGGCGTTATCGGCGAAGGTCTGGATGCCGTGTTCGGCGCTGACGCGCTCGCGGGTCTCGGCGCCCGGGTCGCTGGCGCGGATCTGCTCGGCGTCCAGGCCCTTGGCCCGCAGGCCACCGATCAGGCTGGCCGCCATGTTACCGGCGCCGATAAAGGCAATACGCGTGTTGCTCATGACAGGTCCTTATTTTCGAGGGATGTCAGCCATTTCACGGCTGGTCGTAGTCGCGGGCGCCAAACAGGGCGGTACCGATCCGCACCCATGTGGCGCCTTGGGCAATGGCCGACTCAAGGTCATGGCTCATGCCCATGGAAAGTGTGTCCAGCGGCAGGTTCAGGCTGGCTTGCAGGTCGCGCACTGTGGCAAACGCCGCATCCTGCTCCGCCCGGTCTTCAGTCGGCTCGGGAATTGCCATCAAACCCCGCAGCTTCAAGCGCGGCAGGGCGCTGATCGCCGTGGCCAGGGCCGGCAGGTCGGCGGGTGTGCAGCCGGACTTGCTGGCTTCGCCACTGACATTGACCTGAATGCATATATTGAGCGGCGGCAGGTCGGCCGGGCGTTGTTCGGACAGGCGTTGCGCGATTTTCAGGCGGTCCACGGAATGCACCCAAGCGAAGTTCTCGGCGATGGCGCGAGTCTTGTTCGATTGAATGGGGCCGATGAAGTGCCAACTCAAGGGCAGGTCGGTCAAATCCGCCTGTTTGCCCAAGGCTTCCTGCAGGTAGTTTTCCCCAAAGTCGTGCAGCCCGGCGGCATAGGCGTCGCGTACCGCCTGCGCGGGTTTGGTCTTGCTCACGGCCAGCAGGTGGATGCTGCTTGCGTCACGTTGCACGGCGTCGGCTGCGGCGCGGATGCGCTGGCTAACCAGGCCGATGTTGTCTGCTATCGTCGACATTCAAGATGCGCCCGTGGATATGGAGTCCGCGGCATTCTACTGGAAATGGAAAGCCCTATGGATATCACGCAATTGCTGACGGCCAGTGTAAGCCGAGGCGCCTCAGACCTGCATCTGTCAGCCGGCCTGGCACCGATGCTGCGCATTGATGGCGAGGTTTGGCCGCTGGATGGGCCAGCGCTGAACGCTACCCAAGTGGTCGACTTATTGAGCCCTTTGCTGAATAAACATCAACAAAAGGATTTCGAAACATCTCTTGAAACGGATTTTGCCTTCGAATTGCCAGGCGTCGCCCGGTTCCGGGCGAACGTGTTCCGCCAGGATCGCGGCGTGGGTGCGGTGTTCCGGGCTATTGCGACTGAGGTCCAAAGCCTGGAGGACCTGGGACTGGGCGAGGTGTTCCAGCGTATGGCCCGCCTTCCTCGCGGCCTGGTGCTGGTGACCGGGCCCACCGGCTCGGGCAAGTCTACGACCCTGGCGGCGATGATCGACGACCTCAACCGGCATCGACGCCAGCATATCCTTACGCTGGAAGACCCCATCGAGTTTATCCACAGGCCGAAACTGGCGCTGGTCAACCAGCGCCAGGTGCATCGCGACACTCACAGTTTCTCGGTGGCCCTGCGTTCAGCCCTGCGGGAAGACCCGGATGTGATCCTGGTGGGTGAATTGCGCGATCTGGAAACCATCCGCCTTGCGCTGACGGCGGCAGAGACCGGGCACCTGGTGTTCGGCACCCTGCACACCTCGTCGGCGGCAAAGACAGTGGACCGGCTGGTAGACGTCTTCCCGGCCGGGGAGAAGGCCATGGTCCGCTCGATGCTGTCGGAGTCGTTGCAGGCGGTGGTGTCTCAGGTGCTGGTGAAGAAGGTGGGCGGTGGGCGCGTGGCCGCTCATGAAATCATGCTGGGCACCCCGGCAATTCGTAACTTGATTCGCGAAGACAAGGTGGCGCAGATGGTTTCGGCTATCCAGACGGGAGGGGCGTTGGGGATGAAGACCCTGGATATGAGTTTGAAGGCGTTGGTCGGCTCGGGGCTGGTCAGTCGGGAAGAGGCCCGGGAGAAGGCGAGGGTACCGGCAGATATCTAGAACACACAGATGCACAATGTGGGAGCTGGCTTGCCTGCGATAGCGGACTGTCAGGCACTCTCTGCCAACTGACACACCGTCATCGCAGGCAAGCCAGCTCCCACATTTGATTGCATTTCAAATGGGGAGCTTCAGTAGCGCCTTGCTTAGCGCTGCACGATCCGCAGGTTGTTGTTCTGCTCTTTAGGCAGTACCCGCTTGGCAATCACGTAGTTCTTGTCCCAGAACGGCTTTTTCAGTGTGTCGATGCTCACCGACTTGCCACGGCGCGGTGCGTGGATAAAGCGGTCGTTGCCCAGGTAGATGGCGACATGATTGACCTGGCGGCTCTTGAGTTTGAAAAACAACAGGTCGCCCGGTTTCAGATCTTTGCGGTCCACCTTCAACCCATGGCCGGCCGCCATGGCGTTGGAAGTGCGTGGCAGGTCCACCGCTTTTACATCGTTAAATGCATATTTCACCAGGCCGCTGCAGTCGAACCCTTTACTTGGGCTGCTGCCGCCCCAACGATAAGGTGTACCGAGCACGTTGACGGCACGGCTCAAGACGTTGCTGCTTTGCTTGGTGTTCACGGCCAACTGGGTGGAAAGCGCTTTGCCGTGGGCCTTGCTCAGTTGAGTCGGGCGGCTGACGGTCGGCTTTGCCGATTTGGCAGTGCTGGGCGTGCTATGGACTTTAGGGGTGAAACCGTTAACGTTCGGAAGTCGTTGCTCACGATTGGTGGCGTGGGCGGCCAGTGGCATTAATAGGCAAATGGTTAGCCATGTCTTGAAAAATGGTCGCATTAGGCGTGGCTCTTATGGGTTTGCGCGCAACTTTATAACAGCTTTTTGTGCTGTTCTCAGCCCGTTTGTCGACTGAACCTTGGGGTCAAATTCAGGAAAAACGCGACGATTCGCCGCAATTGTCCTACACAAGTCAGGCGCTACAAGGCTTTGAGGGCAGGACGATACCATTTGCCGTACGTCGGGCGCCCGTAAAAAAGTCACAAAGAAAATGAAAAAATTTATCTATCGAAGCAAAAGAGGTCCTTCATGAACACCTATCAACAGGTTGCTCAGCAGCAAGACACCCACAGCAAGGCGATTGGTTACCTGCTGTGGATTTTCGGTTTTACCGGGGCTCATCGCTTTTATTACGGCAAGCCTGTGACGGGCACGATCTGGTTTTTCACCTTCGGCTTGTTCGGCATTGGCTGGTTGATCGACTTGTTCCTGATCCCGGCCATGGACCGTGAAGCCGACCTGCGATTTACCGCAGGGCCGATTGAATACAGCGTGGCGTGGATTCTGTTGGCGTTCCTGGGGGTGTTTGGTGTGCACCGTATGTATCAGGGCAAATGGATCACCGGCCTGATCTACCTGCTGACCGGCGGTTTGTTCCTGATCGGGGTGCTGTATGACTTCTGGACGCTGAACACGCAGATCTCGATCCGCAATGCCGAGCGCAACAGCGGGCGCTGAGCACTGATCGTTCGCACGCTCCGCGTGGAAATGCAGCCCAGGACGCTTCGCGTCCACCTTTGGAGTGCTGACGCAGAGCGTCACAGGATGCGTTCCCACGCAGAGCGTGGGAACGAGCTTGCGCGTCAAGCCTGGTAGCTGATCCGCCCATCCATCAAGGTATACCGCACCGTCGCCGGCAGGCTGTGGCCGATGAACGGGCAGTTTTCGCCCTTGGACAACCAACGCTCACCAGCCACCGTCGAGCTTGCCAGGTCGAACAGCACCAGGTCCGCCGGTGAACCCACCGCCAACTGGCCTGCCGGCAAGCGCAGGGCCTCGGCCGGGCCGGCGCTCAGGCGTGCCAGCAGTGTCGGCAGGTCCAGCAAGCCGTCTTCCACCAGCGTCATCGCCAGTGGCAACAACAACTCCACGCTGCTGATGCCTGGCTCGGTCGCGCCAAACGGTGCCAGCTTGGCGTCTCGCTCGTGAGGTTGGTGATGGCTGGAAATCGCCGACACCACGCCCGACTTCACCGCCGCACGCAAACCGTCACGGTCAGCCTTGGTGCGCAGCGGGGGCTGTACGTGGTACAGGCTGGAGAAGTCGATCAGCGCCTCATCCGTCAGGATCAATTGGTACAGGGCGACATCCGCGGTGACCCGCAAGCCGCGGGCCTGGGCCTGGGCGATCAGAGCCACGCCCCGGGCGCTGGTCAACTGGCTGAAATGCGCACGCACGCCGCTTTGCTCCACCAGCAACAGGTCACGAGCGAGAGCCACGGTTTCTGCTGTTTCCGGAATGCCCGGCAGGCCGAGGAAGCTGGCCACTGCGCCTTCGTGGGCCAGGCCGCCTTCGGCCAGGTCGCGGTCCTGGGAATGGAAGATCACCGTCAAGTCGAAGGTGGCCGCGTATTCCAGGGCGCGGCACAAGGTGCGCGTGCTGCGAAAGCTTTCCAGGCCATTGCCGAAGGCCACGCAACCGGCGTCACGCAGGGCGATCAATTCGGCGAGTTGTTCGCCATCCAGGCCCTTGCTCAAGGCACCAATGGGAAACACTTTGCAGTTGCCGGCTTCGCGGGCGCGGTCGAGGATCAGCTCGGTCACGGCCGACGTGTCCAGCACCGGCTTGGTGTTGGGCGGGCAACACAGGCTGGTCACGCCACCGGCTGCCGCGGCCTGGGTTTCGCTGGCGATATTGCCTTTGCGGCTGTAGCCCGGCTCGCGCAGTGCGACATTCAGGTCCACCAGCCCAGGCGCGGCCACCAGGCCCTTGGCATCGATGCTCTGGCCGGCGTTGAAGCCTGCGGGGGCGGCGCCAATGGCGACGATCTTGCCGGCGTCCAGGTGTAGATCGGTAACTTGGTCCAGGCCACTGGCCGGGTCGATGACTCGGGCGCCGAGAATGCTGAGCTTCACTGGGCCTGCTCCTGCTCGAATTGACGTTGCGCGGTTTGCCCGCTCATGGCCATGGACAGCACGGCCATGCGCACGGCGATGCCGTAGGTCACTTGGTTGAGAATCACCGACTGCGGGCCATCGGCCACCGCCGACTCAATTTCCACGCCGCGGTTGATTGGCCCCGGGTGCATCACGATGGCATCCGGCTTGGCCTTGGCCAGGCGTGCGGTGGTCAGGCCGAACAGGCGGTAGAACTCACCTTCGCTGGGCAACAAGCCCCCGGCCATGCGCTCGCGTTGCAGGCGCAGCATGATCACCACGTCCACATTCTTGAGGCCCTCGGCCATATCGGTGTAGACCTTCACGCCATACTGTTCGATGCCGATGGGCAACAGGGTCTTGGGCGCGATCACGCGGATATCCGGGCAACCCAGGGCCTTGAGAGCCAGCATGTTCGAACGTGCCACCCGCGAATGCAGGATGTCGCCGACGATGGCTACCGAGAGGTTTTCAAAGCTGCCCTTGTGCCGACGAATGGTGAGCATGTCGAGCATGCCCTGGGTCGGGTGCGCGTGACGGCCGTCGCCGCCATTGATGATCGCCACGTTCGGGCACACATGCTCGGCGATGAAATGCGCAGCGCCGGAGTCGCCGTGGCGTACCACGAACATGTCGGCGGCCATGGCTTCCAGGTTGCGCAGGGTATCGAGCAGGGTTTCGCCCTTGCTCGCCGACGAGGTGGACACGTTCAGCGTGATCACATCGGCCGACAGCCGCTGGGCCGCCAGTTCAAAGGTGGTGCGGGTGCGGGTGGAGTTCTCGAAGAACACGTTGCAGATGGTTTTACCGCGCAACAGCGGGACTTTCTTCACTGCCCGGCCACCGACTTCCAGGAACGAATCGGCGGTATCGAGGATTTCGGTGAGCAGTTCGCGGGGCAAACCGTCGAGGGACAAGAAGTGTTGCAACTGGCCCTGAGCATTGAGCTGCAGCGGGCGCTTGGCATCTAGAGGCGTCATCGCGGGGACTCTTTACAAGGCGGTTTAAAGGGCAAGGTCTTGCAGTTCGAGTTCGAGCGGCGTAGGACCGGACAATTTTACCCGCTGCTGGGGGGCAAGCGACAGGGTCGCGCCTACGACGTCCGGGCTGATCGGCAGTTCGCCGGCATCCAGGTCCAGCAGGCACACCAGGGTCACGCTGGCCGGGCGGCCATAGTCGAACAGTTCGTTCATGGCGGCGCGGATGGTGCGGCCGCTCATCAGCACGTCGTCGATCAGTACCAGGTGCTGGCCTTCGATCTCGAAGGGCAGGGCCGAAGGGCGTACTTGTGGATGCAGGCCGTTCTGGCTGAAATCGTCGCGGTAGAAGGACACGTCCAAGGTGCCCAGGGGCGAATCGCTGCCCAGTGCTTCCAGCAATGCCTGGGCCACCCACACGCCACCGGTGCGTATGCCGATAAAGCGCGGTTCGCTGATGGCACGGTGTTCCAGGTGCGCCTTGAGGCGTATCGCCATCTGGCTGATCAGTTCGGCAGGGTTCGGCAAGCTCATGGTGGCTCCTTATCAAGTGTGTAGGAGCGAGCTTGCTCGCGAAAAACTCATGGGCACCGCGTTCATCCAGTCTTCTCGCGGTATCGTTAACGTTCTTCGCGGGCAAGCCCGCTCCCACAGGATCGCGGCGGGTCAGGATTCAAATAAAGCGGTGTTTTCATCCAGCCAGCCCTGCAACAGCAAGGCCGCGGCGATGGCGTCTACCGGGTTGTCGCGGTAACTGCCCTTTTGCCCGCCACGGTCGCGGCGCTCCCCCTTGGCTTCGAAGGTGGTGAGGCGTTCGTCGTGGGTATAGAAGGGCAGGTTGTAGCGGCCATTGAGGCGGCGCGCGAACTTCTCGGCGCGCAGGCACATGTCACTGGGGGTGCCATCCATGTTCAGGGGCAGGCCGACCACTACCGCGTCAGGCTTCCACTCTTTGATCAGGGCTTCGACCTGGTTCCAGTCCGGCACGCCGTTCTGGGCCTTGAGGGTGCACAGCTCGCGGGCCTGGCCGGTGATGACCTGGCCAACCGCTACGCCGATCTGTTTGGTGCCGTAGTCAAAACCGAGGATCAGACGCAAGGCCATCAGGCGTGCCCCGCCTGGCTGGTCAGCAGGCTGAGGTTGACCCGCAGCTTGGCTGCTGCCGCTTCCAGGCGCAGTTCGCTGGCGGTGTTGAACAGGATGTCAGCGTCGAACGGGCAGGTCAGCCAGGCATTGCTGGCCAGTTCGGCCTCCAGTTGCCCGGCTTCCCAACCGGCGTAGCCCAGGGTGATCACGCTTTGCTCGGGGCCGATGCCGTCGGCGATGGCGAACAGCACATCCTGGGATGTGGAAAGTGACACCCCATCAAGGTCTACCGTGGCCTGAAACGTCGGCCCGGTGGGGTGCAGCACAAAACCGCGATCGGTCTGCACCGGCCCGCCGATGTAGATCGGTACGCCCTGGCAACGCGCCGGCGGGTCGATCTCCGGGCGCAGTTGCTCAAGGATATCGGCCAGGTTCAGCTCCTGCGGGCGGTTGACCACCAACCCCATTGCACCATTGGCCGTGTGCTCGACGATGTAGGTCAAGGTCTGCGCAAAGTTCGGGTCGGCCATATGGGGCATGGCGATCAGGAATTGGTGCTTGAGGTAGGTCGGGCTGACGTTTTTCATGTCCGCTAGTGTGGCGTTGGAGGGACGAACTGACAAGTGCGGGCGCGAGCCTGGTCGCTGATCGTTCCCATGCTTTGCGTCGGAATGCATCCCGGGGCGCTCCGCGTCCCAAGAGCAGACGCAGAGCGTCCATGGCGGCATTCCCACGCGGAGCGTGGGAACGATCTGTGTGATCAGTTGCTGGACAACCGGTCGCCCTTGGCGAACCGCCAGGTGCGGATGATTTCCAGGCGGTCCACGTCGCTCAAGTCGCCGCTGAACGGCGCAAAGGGCGCGGCCAGGCGCACGATGCGTTGCGCAGCCTGGTCCAGCAGCGGCTGGCCGGAGGACTCCAGCACCTGCACCTCATACAGCGAGCCGTCACGGTTGATCGACACCAGCAAGCGCAAATTGCCATAAATCTGTTGGCGCCGCGCCTCGTCCGGGTAATTGAGGTTGCCGATGCGTTCGACCTTCTTGCGCCACTCGTCCTTATACCAGGCACCTTTATCGCGCATGGTTGAGGCGGCGTTCAGACGGTAGATGCGCGGGCGCTTGGCATAAAGCTGTTGCTCATGAGCCAGTTCGGCTTCCAGGCTGGAAATTTCGTCGGATAACGTCGAACTGTCGAACGTCGGCGCAGGTTTCACTGGCTCGGGCTTGGGTTCGGTCTTGGCCTTTTCGCGCTGGGTCGGGGCTTTTTGCGGTTTGGGCGCGACAGTTGTCACCGCAGCCTTGGGCGTGGCCTGCCTGACCTCAGGCTTGGGCGCTGGCGGCGGAGTGACCTTCTTGACCTGGTTGTCATGGAAGGGCGCTACCTCGGTGGTCTTGGGCACGGCTTTCTTGTCGAGGGTGCCGCTGCCCTGTTGGTTGTCCTGGGCGAGAAAGTCAGCCTTTTCGGGCTTCTTTTCGCTCTTGAACGTGGCGAGAGTGATTTCCAGGGTCTTGGTGATCTGCTTGGGTTCGGCCAGGGTGAATCCCACGCCCAGAAGCAGGGCGAGATGAATCAAGGCAGCGAGAAACAGGGTAAAACCGAGGCGATCAGCCGGGCGCACGCCGCTGGGGGAGAATTCGGGGGGCAGATCGGACGGGAGTGTCATGACAAGAAAACCAACATCGCGCGTTTCACAGGTGGCGCATGATAACGCAATGTTGGTAGGTGTCCGGCTGTTCTATGTCACTTGGCTTGTAGCTTGCGTTCAATGGCGGCCATCAGCATTTCGCCGATGTTCGTGCCAAATGCGTTGTCGATCTCGCGAATACAGGTCGGGCTGGTGACGTTGATTTCAGTGAGGTTCTCGCCAATTACGTCTAGTCCGACAAATAGCAGACCTTTTTCCCGCAGGGTTGGACCGACTTGAGCGGCAATCCAGCGGTCTTTTTCTGATAACGGCCGCGCTTCACCGCGACCACCGGCGGCCAGGTTGCCACGGGTCTCGCCGGCTGCCGGGATCCGCGCCAGGCAATAATCCACCGGCTCGCCGTCAATCATCAGGATACGTTTGTCGCCATCCTTGATCGCCGGCAGGTAGGCCTGGCCCATGATCTGCTGGGTGCCCAGGGCGGTCAGGGTTTCGAGGATCACCGACAGGTTCGGGTCGCCGGCGCGGTGACGGAAGATCGAGGTGCCGCCCATGCCGTCCAGCGGCTTGAGGATCACGTCGCCATGCTTGGCGGCGAATTCACGCAGTACATCGGCGCGGCGGCTGACCACGGTCGGTGGCGTGCACTGCGGGAACAGGGTGGCGAACAGTTTTTCATTACAGTCGCGCAGGCTTTGCGGCTTGTTGACGATCAACACGCCCGCGCGTTCGGCCTGCTCCAGCAGGTAGGTGGAGTACACAAATTCCATGTCGAACGGCGGATCCTTGCGCATCAGGATCACGTCGAGGTCGCTCAGCGGGCTGTCGATTTCGTCAGAAAGCTCGAACCACTTCTCGGGGTTGGCAAACACCTGCAGCGGGCGCATGCGTGCGCGGGCCTCGCCGTCACCCTGGTAAAGGTCGCGCTGCTCCATATAGAACAAGGTCCAGCCGCGGGCCTGGGCGGCCAGGAGCATGGCCAGCGAACTGTCCTTTTTATAGGAAATGCTGGCGATAGGGTCCATGACAATGCCGACGCGAACGCTCATGGGGATTTCCTCTAGCAAATTAGGGCGCATAAAAGTGGCGTCAGAGTGGCGCTGCGGCTGTTGTGGGTCAAGGAAAAACCACTGGGCGGGTGCCTCGATAGATTGCGCCAGGAGACTGTGCTAAAAAGGCTGGCACGGCGCAGCAGCCCTTGAATTCCAAGGCTTGCGGCGTTCATCCTGTGCAACATCAGGCAGTACACACCGAAAACCGATTCGCTGTGGCGATGGTAGAGCAGATATGGAACAGCATTCCAACGCCTTGAAGGTGATGGTGATCGACGATTCGAAAACGATCCGCCGCACCGCCGAGACGCTGTTGAAGAACATGGGGTGCGAGGTCATCACGGCGATCGACGGTTTCGACGCCCTGGCCCGTATTGTTGATCATCACCCGCACATTATCTTTGTCGACATCATGATGCCGCGCCTGGATGGCTACCAGACCTGCGCCCTGGTGAAGAACAACCCGGCGTTCAAGTCGATCCCGGTGATCATGTTGTCTTCCAAGGACGGCCTGTTCGACAAGGCCAAGGGGCGCATCGTGGGTGTCGATCAATTTTTGACCAAGCCTTTCAGCAAGGAAGAACTGCTGGGGGCGATCAAGGCCTACGTGCCTGGGTTCGCCGCAGTAGAACAAGCACACTGACGCCGCCTCACGAGGGCCGGCGCCGACCAATGTAGCGGGGAAAACCATGGCACGTGTTCTGATCGTCGACGATTCGCCGACTGAAATGTACAAACTCACCGGCATGCTGGAAAAGCATGGCCACCAGGTGCTCAAGGCCGAAAACGGCGCGGACGGCGTGGCCCTGGCCCGTCAGGAAAAGCCCGACGCGGTGCTGATGGATATCGTGATGCCCGGCCTCAACGGCTTCCAGGCCACGCGCCAGTTGTCCAAGGAGCCGGAAACCAACGGTATCCCGATCATCATCATCACCACCAAGGACCAGGAAACCGACAAGATCTGGGGCGCACGCCAGGGCGCCAAGGACTACCTGACCAAGCCTGTGGATGAAGAAATCCTGATTGCCACCCTGAACAAGGTGCTGGCCGGCTAAGGCTTGCGATCATGACCGAGTCGCAAACCGCCTTCGAGCTGCTGCTGGACATCGACCGCCGCTGCCGCTTGCTGGCCGCGGACCTGCCGTCCCAGGAAACGCGCCTGCAACGCTGGAGCGGCATCGCTTTCCGCGTAGGGCCAAACGCCTACGTGGCGCCCATGGGCGAAGTCGCCGAGGTGTTGCATGAGCCACGTTGCACCTTGATGCCGGGGGTCAAGCCCTGGGTCAAGGGCGTGGCCAACCTGCGCGGGCGCTTGCTGCCGGTGATGGACCTGGGCGGTTTCCTGGGCCTTGAGTTGTCCAGGGCGCGCAAGCAACGGCGGGTGCTGGTGGTGGAGTTCAACGACCTGTTTGTCGGGCTGCTGGTAGATGAGGTGGTAGGCATGCAGCATTTCCCATTGGATGCCTGGGTGGCGAGCGCTGCCTCGAGCGCGCCGTTTATTCAGGGCCAGTTCGACGGCGACCCGCCGTGGCAAGTCTTCAGCCCCTTCGCCCTGGCCCAGGCCCCTGGCTTCATGGATGTTGCCGCATGAGCACCGCTACCACGCCCAAACCCCAGGCCGCTTCGCGCAGCCGTTCGCAGATCATCGTGCTGTTTATCGCCTTGATCGTGTTCATCATGCTGCTGTTCGCCAACTTCGCGTACCTCAACACCCAGTCCACCTACGATAAGCAGTACATCGGCCACGCCGGTGAGCTGCGCGTGCTGTCCCAGCGCATTGCCAAGAACGCCACCGAGGCCGCTGCCGGGAAAGCGGCGGCGTTCAAGCTGCTGGGCGATGCGCGCAACGATTTTGCCCAGCGCTGGGGCTACCTGAAAAAAGGTGACCCACAAACCGGCTTGCCGGCGGCGCCCAGTGCGGTGCGTGCCGAAATGCGGGCGGTGCAGACCGACTGGGAGGCGCTGCTGAAAAACACCGACGCCATTCTGGCCAGCGAGCAGACCGTGTTGTCGTTGCACCAGGTGGCGGCGACCCTGGCCGAAACCGTACCGCAACTGCAGATCGAGTCGGAAAAAGTCGTGGATATCCTGCTGCAACGCGGCGCCCCGGCCAGCCAGGTAGCCTTGGCCCAACGCCAGTCGCTGCTGGCCGAACGTATCCTGGGGGCGGTCAACACGGTGCTGGCGGGGGATGAAACCGCCGGGCAGGCCGCCGATGCCTTCGGTCGCGATGCCAACCGTTTTGGCGTGGTGCTCAATGGCATGCTCAACGGCAACCCGGGGCTGCGTATCACCCAGGTTGAAGACCCGGACGCCCGGGCGCGGCTGGCGGACATCGCCGAGCTGTTCGAATTTGTCTCCGGCTCCGTGGATGAAATTCTCGAGACTTCGCCGCAGTTGTTCCAGGTGCGCGCCTCGGCGAGCAATATTTTCAACCTGTCGCAAACCCTGCTCGATGAAGCCTCGCACCTGGCCACGGGTTTTGAAAACCTCGCCAGCGGGCGCAGCTTCGACACTATCGGCGGTTACGTGCTGGGCTTGCTGGCGCTGGCCTCGATCATCCTGATCGGCCTGGTCATGGTGCGTGAGACCAACCGCCAACTGCATGAAACCGCGCAGAAGAACGAGCGCAACCAGAACGCGATCATGCGCCTGCTGGATGAAATCGAAGACCTGGCTGACGGCGACCTCACCGTCACCGCCTCGGTCACCGAAGACTTCACCGGCACCATCGCAGACTCCATCAACTATTCCGTGGACCAACTGCGCGACCTGGTCGCCACCATCAACCTCACTGCCGGGCAGGTCGCCGGTGCGGTGCAGGACACCCAGGCCACCGCCATGCACCTGGCCCAGGCGTCGGAGCATCAGGCCCAGCAGATTGCCGAAGCGTCTACGGCGATCAATCAGATGGCGCAGTCCATCGACCAGGTGTCGGCCAACGCGGCCGAATCCTCGGCGGTAGCTGAACGTTCGGTAGAGATCGCCAACAAAGGCAACGAGGTGGTGCACAACACCATCCACGGCATGGACAACATTCGCGAGCAGATCCAGGACACCGCCAAGCGCATCAAGCGTTTGGGCGAGTCGTCCCAGGAAATTGGCGACATCATCAGCCTGATCGACGATATCGCCGACCAGACCAATATCCTCGCCCTCAATGCCGCGATCCAGGCCAGCATGGCCGGTGACGCCGGGCGCGGTTTTGCGGTGGTGGCCGATGAAGTGCAACGGTTGGCCGAACGCTCCTCGGCGGCCACCCGGCAGATCGAAACCCTGGTACGCACCATCCAGGCCGACACCAACGAAGCGGTGATCTCCATGGAACAGACCACCACGGAAGTGGTGCGCGGCGCGCGCCTGGCCCAGGACGCCGGGGTGGCGCTGGAAGAGATCGAAGGCGTGTCCAAAACCCTGGCAGCGCTGATCCAGAGTATTTCCAACGCGGCGCAGCAACAGACGTCATCGGCGGGGCAGATTTCCCTGACCATGAACGTGATCCAGCAGATCACCACCCAGACGTCGTCGGGTTCCACCGCCACCGCAGAAAGCATTGGTAACCTGGCGAAGATGGCCAGCCAGTTGCGCAGGTCGGTATCGGGTTTCACCTTGCCGCCGCCCAAGCAGGTCGATGATTGAAATACGACCTAAAGAACACCACAGTCCAACTGTGGCAGCTGGCTTGCCTGCGATAGCGGTCTGTCAGATACAGATATAGTGCTGACCCACCGCTATCGCAGGCAAGCCAGCTCCCACATCGGATCTCCATTGTTTGTGAGATACCAGCAACTCATGAATTCTAAGCGGAGCAGTTATGGTTGATCGGCACGACTACGTGGCCCTCGAATGGGTCAAGGGCGATATTGCCGAAACCCTGAAACAGGCCCGGTCGGCGCTGGACGCGTACGTTGAAACCCTTGACGACGACGCCCTCAACCAATGCCTGGCCGGTATCCACCAGGTGCATGGCGCGCTGCAAATGGTCGAGTTCTACGGCGCGGCGCTGCTGGCCGAAGAGATCGAAGAACTGGCCCTTGCGCTCCAGGCCGGGCACGTCGGCCAGCGCGATGAAAGTATCCGCCTGCTGCAACAAGCCCTCGGCCAACTGCCGCTGTACCTCGACCGCGTGCACAGTGCTCGCCGCGACTTGCCGCTGGTGGTGCTGCCGCTGCTCAACGACCTGCGCAGCGCCCGTGGTGAAAGCCTGCTATCGGAAACCAGCCTGTTCAGCCCGCAACTGCTATCGATCGAGCCGTTGCCTGAGCAAGCCCTGGCCCAGCGGGCCACGCCGGATCTGCATGAGCAGTTGCGCCAATGGCGCCACCTGCTGCAACAAGCCCTCGCCGGATTGCTGCGTGAAGACCACGGCCCCAGCAACCTGGAAGACATGGCGCGGGTGTTCGCACGCCTTGAAGCGCTATGCCAGGGTGCGCCGCTGCTGCCGTTGTGGCAGGTCACCTCGGCGCTGGTCGAAGGCATGCTCACCGGCGTGGTCGCCAACAGTCCGGCGCTGCGCAGCCTGCTCAAGGCTAGCGACAAGCAACTCAAGCGCTTGCTGGTTCAAGGCATCAATGGCATCAACCAGCCGGCACCGGACGAGTTGCTCAAGAGCCTGTTGTTCTACGTCGCCAAAGTCACCCGGCCGACGCCGCGCATGCAGAGCCTGAAGGAGCGCTACGGCTTGGACGAAGCGTTGCCCGACAGCGCCGTGGTCGATGCTGAACGTGCACGGCTGGCCGGGCCGGATCGCAATGCCATGGGCTCGGTACTCGGGGCGTTGTGTGAGGAACTGGTGCGGGTCAAGGAACGCCTGGATCTGTTCGTGCGCAGTGATCGCCAGCACACCCAGGACCTCGAGCCGTTGCTGGCGCCCTTGCGGCAGATCGCCGATACCCTCGCGGTGTTGGGTTTCGGCCAGCCGCGCAAAGTGATCATCGACCAACTCGCCGTGGTGTTGAGCCTGGTCCAGGGGCAGCGCGAACCCAATGACGCGGTGTTGATGGATGTGGCCGGCGCGTTGCTGTATGTCGAAGCGACGTTGGCCGGGATGATCGGCACCGTCGAACCGCAAAGCCGTGAAGACAGCCGCTTGCCCACCACCGACCTGACCCAGATCCATCAGTTGGTGATTCGTGAATCGTGCCAGTGCCTGCGCCAAGCCAAGGAGCTGGTCATCGACTGCATTGAGGCTGATTGGGATCGTCAGCGCCTGGAGTCCTTGCCCGAGCTACTGAGCCAGGTGCGTGGTGCCCTGGCGATGATTCCCTTGCCGCGTGCGGCGAGCCTGATGCGCGGTTGCACCGATTACGTCGACGAGCAATTGATGATCAACGAGGCCGCCCCTTCGGCGACACAACTGGCGCATTTCGCCGAGGTGGTCAGCAGCCTGGAGTACTACCTCGAGCGCATGCTTCAAGACCCTGACGCGGCAGGGGAAAAAGTGCTGGAGTTGGCCACCCAGGGCTTGAATGCATTGGGCTACCTGCCGGTGGAAAAACCCTGGCGGCAGGCCCTGGCTGCGCCCGAGGGGGCGCTGTCCACCGAGGCTGCGCCAAACCAATCCCAGTTCGATGCCTTGGCCAGCCCTGCATCACGTCTCAACCCTCCAGCCTTGCAGCGTCCCGGTAGCCTGTTGCCGCCGCCGGCCGGCGAAGAACCGATTGACGATGAACTGCGCGAAGTCTTCCTTGAAGAAACCGATGAAGTCCTCGACGTGTTGCATCGCTACCTGCCCGACAGCGCGGACAAAGCCGCCCAGGGCGAAATGCGCCGGGCTTTCCATACCCTCAAGGGCAGCGGCCGCATGGTGCGCGCCCTGGTGCTGGCCGAGCTGGCCTGGGCCGTGGAGAACCTGCTCAATCGCGTGCTGGAACGCAGTGTAGTCCTTGGCCCTGAGGTGCGGCAGGTGTTGGATGAGGCCGTGGCCCTGCTGCCGGAGCTGATCGCCGATTTCGCTAGCGACGACCAGCGCCAGCGCGATGAAGTCGACGCCTTGGCCGCCCGTGCCCATGCCCTGGCCAGTGGCGCTGCAACATCGACCACCGAGCCCCATGACCCAATGCTGCTGGAGATCTTTCGCAACGAAGCCCAGGGCCATCTGGACAGCCTCGACCACTTCCTGCAACAGGCCGCCGAGCAGGTGCCGCTGCAGGTCAGTGATGAACTGCAACGCGCCTTGCACACCCTCAAGGGCAGCGCCTACATGGCCGGCGTGTTGCCCATTGCCGAACTGGCGCGCCCGCTGGATCACCTCACCCGTGAGTACAAGGCCCACCGCGTGCCGCTGGACAAGGACGAAGTGGCGTTGTTGCTTGAGGCACAAGGGCTGTTCCAGCGCGGGGTGCGTGACCTGGACAACAATCCCCTGGCGCCGATCCACGGCGCGGCCAGCGTGATCAGCCGCACCCAACACCTGCTGGAGCATCAACTGGCCGCCTTGCTCGACGCCCCCACGGCCGGCGTGCGCGTCAAGCGTGACCCGCACTTGATCACCAACTTCCTGGCCCAGGGCATGGACATCCTGCTCGACGCCGAAAGCCTGCTGCGTCGCTGGCAGCAACACCCCGGCGACCGTCTGGAACTCACGGCGTTGCTGGACGAACTGACCACCCTGGGCGAGGGTGCGCACCTTGCCGACCTGCATCCTATCGACGCGTTGTGCGAAGCCTTGCTCGACCTGTATGGCGCGGTAGAGGAAAGCAGCCTGGCGGTCAGCGCCCGGTTCTTCCAAGAGGCTGAACAGGCCCACGACGCGCTGATCAACATGCTCGACCAGTTGGCCGCCGGCCAGGAAATCAGCCCCGCGCCTGCACGGCTGCAGGCGTTACGCGCGTTGCTGGACGAAGCCTTAGACCCGTCCGCCACAGGCCTGATCAAAAGCGACGGCAGCCGCGCCCTGAGTATCTCCGAATTGGGCGCGGCCACCGCGCAGCTGGATCACGCCACCGCGATGGACGACGAGATTGTTGAGATCTTCCTTGAGGAGGCCGTAGACATCCTCGACAGCGCCGGCCAGTCGCTCAAGCGATGGTTACTGGAGCCCGACAGCGCTGCGCCCTTGTCCTCGTTGCAGCGGGATCTGCACACCCTCAAGGGCGGCGCGCGCATGGCCGAAATCGACCCGGTGGGCGACCTGGCCCACGAGCTGGAATGCGTTTATGAGGGGCTGGTGGACCGCCGCTATAGCTACTCTGTCGAGCTATCCCAGGCACTGATGGCCAGCCACGAACGCTTGGCTCAACAATTGGAAGAGCTGCAACAACAGCAACCCCTGAGTGACGGCGCCGAACTGGTCGAAAGGCTGCGGGAATTGCGCCAGGCCAGCAGCCCGGCAGCGCCGGCTGCGGTGGCGCCAGCCTCGGGTGCCGACCCGGAATTGCTGGATATATTCCTCGAAGAAGCCGCCGATATCCTCGACAGCTCAGGCAGCGCGCTTTTGCGCTGGCAGGACGAGCCGGGCAATCGCCAGGAAGTGGAAACCCTGCTGCGTGACCTGCACACCCTCAAGGGCGGTGCACGCATGGTCGAGATCGGGCCGATCGGCGATCTGGCCCATGAGCTGGAATTTCTCTACGAAGGGCTTTCCGCCGGTTTGCTCGCGCCGACCCCTGAGTTGTTCGCACTGCTGCAAGGTTGCCATGATCGCCTGGCGCAAATGATCGACGCCGTGGCCGAGGGATTGCCGGTGGGTTCGGTGGATAAACTCATCGAGCGCATCAAGAGCCTGGTGCACCCCAGTGATGAGCCGGTCACACCGGTGGCGCTGCCGGCGGGCAAGGCCGAAGCGGTCGCCGACCCGGCCGCCGACATGGTGAAAATCTCTGCCGACTTGCTCGATGACCTGGTCAACCTGGCCGGCGAAACTTCGATCTTCCGTGGGCGTATCGAGCAGCAAGTCAAGGATGCGCGCATTGCCTTGAGTGAGATGGAAACCACCATCGAGCGCATGCGCGACCAATTGCGCCGGCTCGACAGCGAAACCCAGGGCCGCCTCTTGAGCCGCCAGCAAGCCGAGGCCGAACGCCTGGGCTACGAAGAGTTCGACCCGCTGGAAATGGACCGCCACTCGCAGCTGCAACAGCTGGCCCGTGCGCTGTCCGAATCTGCCTCCGACCTGCTCGATCTCAAAGAGACCCTTGAGCGTCGCAACCAGGATGCCTACAACCTGCTGCAGCAACAGGCACGCATCAACACCGAATTGCAGGAAGGCCTGATGCGCACGCGCATGGTGCCTTTCGAGCGCATGTTGCCGCGCCTCAAGCGCATCGTGCGGCAAGTGGCGGGCGAGTTGGGCAAGGACGTGGAGTTTATCGTCGGCAATGCCGAAGGCGAGATGGACCGCAATGTGCTGGAACGCATGGCGGCCCCCTTGGAGCATATGCTGCGCAACGCCGTCGACCACGGCCTGGAGTCCCGCGAAGTGCGGCTGGCTGCGGGTAAACCGGAAAAGGGCCGCATCACCCTGGACCTGACCCACGAAGGCGGCGACATCGTCTTCGACATGCGTGACGACGGCGCGGGTGTGCCCCTCGAAGCGGTGCGACGCAAGGCGATCAAGCGTGGCCTGCTCGCCCCCCATCAAGAGATCAGCGACCGTGACGTGTTGCAGTTCATCCTGCAACCGGGCTTTTCCACTGCCGAAAAAATCACCCAGATTTCCGGGCGCGGCGTGGGCATGGACGTGGTGCATGAGGAAGTGCGCCAGCTCGGCGGCTCGATGGTGATCGACTCGACGCCGGGCATGGGCGTGCATTTTCGCATTCGCCTGCCGTTTACCGTGTCGGTCAATCGTGCGCTGATGGTGCACTGCGCGGACGACCAATACGCGATCCCGCTCAACACCATCGAAGGCTTGGTGCGCGTGCTGCCCCACGAATTGGCGGGGCACTACCAGCAAGACCCGCCGCACTATGAATACGCCGGCCAGCGCTACGAGTTGTTCTACCTCGGTGACCTGCTGCACACCGCCAGCCGCCCTAAACTGCTGGGCCAGTACCAGCCGGTGCCGGTGCTGCTGGTGCACTGCAATGAACGCCGCGTGGCGGTGCACGTGGATGCCATGGCCGGTACTCGCGAGATCGTGGTCAAGGGCCTGGGGCCGCAGTTCTCCGGGGTGCAGGGAGTGACCGGCGCGACCATCCTGGGCGACGGCCATGTGGTGCTGATCATCGACCTGCTGGCGCACATCCGCGCTCGGCAACCGGCCTTGCCGGCCCAGGCAGTGGATGCGCCGCTGATCCTCAACGACCCACTGAAAAAACGCCCGCTGCTGGTGCTGGTGGTGGACGACTCGGTCACCGTACGCAAAGTCACCAGCCGCCTGCTGGAGCGCAACGGCATGAACGTGCTCACCGCCAAGGACGGTATCGACGCCCTCGCCATCCTGGAAGAACACACCCCGGACCTGATGCTGCTCGACATCGAAATGCCGCGCATGGACGGCTTCGAAGTGGCCATTCAGATACGCAATGACCCGCGCCTGATGCGCTTGCCGATCATCATGATCACCTCACGCACCGGCCAGAAACACCGCGACCGCGCCATGGCCATTGGCGTCAACGACTACCTCGGCAAGCCGTACCAAGAGTCGGTGCTGCTGGAGAGCATCGCCTACTGGAGCAAGTCCCATGCTTGAACACCGCACCAGCCAACTCACCGGCTTGCTACTGCCCCTGGCCGACCGCCACCTGGTGCTGCCCAACGTTGCCGTGGCCGAACTGATCGATTTCCAGCGTGGCGAACCGGCCAGCGATGCGCCGCCGTGGTATCTGCGGCAAGTGACCTGGCGCGATCGGCAAATTCCGTTGATCAGTTTTGAGGCTGCCTGCGGTGAAGCCAGCATGACGGGAGAACGCTCACGCATAGTGGTGTTGAATGCACTGGGCGGGCGACCGACCTTGAAGTTCATTGCCCTGGTGATCCAGGGTATTCCCCGCTCGTACAAGCTCGACAGCGAATTGAGCTACGTGGACGTCCCCCTGTGCCCGCTGGAACTGGCGGCAGTGCAAGTGGGGGAGCAGGTGGCGAAGGTGCCGGACTTGATGGGGCTTGAAGCGCTGCTGGTAGAGTCCGGCCTGGCCTGACTGATCGTTCACACGCTCCGCGTAGGAATGACGCCGGGGACGCTCCGCGTCCCGCCAGTCAGCATAAGGGTGACGCAGAGCGTCACAGGATGCATGCCCACGCGGAGCGTGGGAACGATCAGTTATGCACTGACCCACCATCAACGCAGGCAAGCCAGCTCCCACAGTTTGATCTTCGTTACTCCAGGCGTAACGGTTCGTCCTCCAGCTTGATTGATGCCCTTGCGCTTCACTCCTAAGGTAAGCCCCACGACAGCAACCCCCCGTGGAGCGACCATGACAACAACCATCACCCCCGACTCGCGCTGGACGCGGCGGCGCGACGAGAAGCAGCGGCGGCTCGGGCTGGTCAAAAAATACGCAGACGGGGCGGTGTTGCCCAGTGACAAGATCGTCGAGGCCCTTGAAGCCTTGATCCTCCCCGGCGACCGCGTAGTGCTGGAGGGCAACAACCAGAAGCAGGCCGACTTCCTCTCGCGCTCCCTGGCCAAGGCCGACCCCGCCAAGCTCCACGATTTGCACATGATCATGCCCAGCGTGGGCCGTTCCGAGCACTTGGACCTGTTTGAAAAGGGCATTGCCCGCAAGCTGGATTTCTCTTTCGCCGGCACCCAATCCCTGCGCATCAGCCAGTTGCTGGAAGACGGCATGCTGGAGATCGGCGCGATCCACACCTACATCGAACTCTATGCGCGGCTGGTGGTGGACCTGATCCCCAACGTGGTGCTCTCGGCCGGTTTCATGGCCGACCGTGCCGGTAACATTTACACCGGCGCCAGCACCGAAGACACCCCGGCGCTGATCGAACCCGCTGCCTTCAGCGATGGCATCGTCATCGTGCAGGTCAACCAGTTGGTGGACGACGTTACCGACTTGCCTCGCGTCGACATCCCCGCCAGTTGGGTGGATTTCGTGGTGGTGGCCGACAAGCCGTTCTACATCGAGCCGCTGTTCACCCGCGACCCACGCCATATCAAGCCGGTGCATGTGTTGATGGCGATGATGGCGATCCGGGGCATCTACGAAAAACACAATGTGCAGTCGCTCAACCATGGCATTGGCTTCAACACCGCCGCCATCGAATTGATCCTGCCCACCTACGGCGAATCCCTGGGCCTCAAAGGCAAGATCTGCCGCAACTGGACCCTCAACCCGCACCCCACATTGATCCCGGCGATTGAAAGCGGTTGGGTAGAAAGCGTGCATTGCTTCGGCACCGAACTGGGCATGGAAAACTACATTGCCGCACGCCCGGATGTGTTCTTCACCGGCCGCGATGGCTCGATGCGCTCCAACCGCATGTTCTGCCAACTCGCCGGCCAATACGCCGTGGACCTGTTTATCGGCGCCACCCTGCAAGTGGATGGCGACGGGCATTCCAGCACCGTGACCCGTGGCCGCCTCGCCGGTTTCGGTGGCGCGCCGAACATGGGCCACGACCCACGCGGCCGCCGTCATGGCACACCGGCCTGGCTGGATATGCGCCACGACGATGCGCCTGAGGCCTTGCTTGAACGCGGCAAAAAACTCGTAGTGCAGATGGTCGAGACCTTCCAGGAAGGCGGTAAACCCACTTTCGTCGACACCCTGGACGCGGTAGAAGTGGCCCGCAAAAGCGGCATGCCCCTGGCGCCCATCATGATCTACGGCGACGACGTCACCCACTTGCTCACCGAAGAAGGCATCGCCTACCTGTACAAGGCGCGCTCCCTGGAAGAACGTCAGGCAATGATCGCCGCCGTCGCCGGGGTGACCGCCATCGGTATGCGCCACAACCCCAAGGACACTGCGCGCATGCGCCGCGAAGGGTTGATTGCCTTGCCCGAAGACTTGGGTATTCGCCGCACCGACGCCACCCGCGAGTTGTTGGCCGCCAAGAGCGTGGCCGACCTGGTGGACTGGTCTGGTGGCCTCTACAACCCGCCCGCCAAATTCAGGAGCTGGTAAATGCGCGCGCTCAAACAGCATGAACTGAGCCTGGCCGATCGCCTGGCGGATATGGCCGTGGATGCGCTGATCGACGAAGCGGATTTGTCGCCTAAACCCGCTCTGGTAGACCGGCGCGGCAACGGCGCCCACAGCGATTTGCACCTGGGGCTGATGCACGCCTCGGCGCTGTCGCTGTGGCCGATGTTCAAGGAAATGGCCGAGGCCGCGCTCGACATCGGCGAAGTCGGCCTGCCCCTGCGCGAAGCGCTCGGTCGTATTGGCCGGGAAGGCGAGCAGGCCATGCTCGCCACCACCCAGGGCGTGAACACCCATCGCGGTGCGATCTGGGCGCTGGGTTTGCTCACTGCTGCGGCGGCCCTGGAGCCCCGCGCCATAACCCTGACCGCCGCCAAGCTGGCCCTGCTCAACGACCGCTTCGCCCCGCAGCCCATGAGCCATGGCGCCCAGGTTGCCCAGCGCTACGGCGCACGCGGCGCCCGTGAAGAAGCCCAGCTCGGCTTCCCTTCAGTGACGCAACGCGGCCTGCCGCAACTGCACAAGAGCCGCCGCGAAAACGCCGGTGAGCAGAACGCCCGGCTGGATGCTTTGCTGGCGATCATGACGGACCTGGCAGACACCTGCGTGCTCTACCGCGCCGGTACCGAAGGCCTGGCTACCATGCAACAGGGCGCCCAGGCCGTGCTCGACGCCGGTGGCAGCGCAACCCTGGCCGGACGCCGCCAACTGCATGAACTGGACCTGCAACTGCTGGCCTTGAATGCCTCCCCCGGCGGCGCCGCCGACCTGTTGGCCGCCTGCCTGTTTATCGACCGCCTCGACGGAGCGTTGTGATGGAAACCTTATCCTTTGAATTCCCCGCCGGGCAGCCCCCCAAAGGCCGTGCGCTGGTGGGCTGCGTCGGCTCGGGCGACCTGGAAGTGCTGCTGGAGCCGGGCACGCCCGGCACCTTGACCATCCAGGTGCAAACCTCGGTCAATGGCGCGCAGCAACGCTGGCAGCACCTGTTCGAACGCATCTTCCAGGAGCAGACGCCACCGGCCCTGAACATTGATATCCACGACTTCGGTGCCACACCCGGTGTGGTGCGCTTGCGCCTGGAGCAAGGTTTCGAGGAGATCGGCCATGACTGACTTACTCGCTAAACACAGCTTTGTCGAACTTGGCGCCCGGCAGCGCGCCAAGGCGCTGTTGGATGCAGGCACCTTCCGCGAGTTGATCGACCCGTTCCAGCGGGTCATGTCGCCGTGGCTCAGCCGCCAGGGCGTGGTGCCCCAGGCCGATGATGGTGTGGTGATCGCCAAGGGCAGCATCGGCGCCAAGCCTGTGGTGATTGCCGCGATCGAAGGTAATTTCCAGGGCGGCAGCCTGGGTGAAGTTGGCGGTGCGAAAATCGCGGGCGCCTTGGAACTGGCCGCCGAAGACAACCGCAACGGCGTCCCCACCTGCGCGTTGCTACTGCTGGAAACGGGCGGCGTGCGCTTGCAGGAAGCCAACCTGGGCTTGGCTGCCATTGCCGACATTCACGCGGCGATTGTCGACCTGCGCCAGTACCAGCCGGTGATCGGCGTGGTGGCCGGCAGTGTCGGTTGCTTTGGGGGCATGTCCATCGCGGCTGGCTTGTGCAGCTATCTGGTGGTCACTCGCGAAGCACGCCTGGGATTGAATGGCCCCCAAGTGATCGAGCAGGAGGCTGGCCTGGAGGAATATGACTCCCGCGACCGCCCGTTTATCTGGAGCCTTACCGGTGGCGAGCAGCGCTTCAACAGTGGCTTGGCCGACCGTTATGTGACGGACGATGTGGCGCAGATCCAGCAGACTGTCAGCGCACTGCTGCAGCAGGGCGTGCCCACACAACCGCGCAGCCGGCGCGCTGATTTTTACCTGGCGCGCCTGGCCGAACTGGACGCGAGCGCGCAAATCGAGCCGGCGACTGTTCGCGCGCTGTATCAGGGAGAACGCTCATGAGAGGCTTGCAGTGGTTCAACGCGTTGAGCGCCAACGTAACGCCGGTCGAAGGTTTGCCGGGCTCATTGAAAGTGGCGGATGGTGTGTTGGGTGAACAGGCGGTGCGCTACATCGCCGTGGTTCCCGACCCGCACAACCGCTTCCCCCGCGCCCGCAATGGCGAAGTCGGCCTACTGGAAGGCTGGGGCTTGGCCAAGGCGGTGGACGAAGCCATCGCCCGGGGTGACAAGCGCCCCATCATCGCTATCGTCGACGTACCCAGCCAAGCTTATGGCCGTCGCGAAGAAGCCCTTGGCATTCATCAGGCCCTGGCCGCCGCCGCTGACAGCTACGCTCGCGCTCGGCTCGCCGGCCACCCGGTGATCGCCCTGCTGGTGGGCAAGGCCATGTCGGGGGCGTTCCTCGCCCACGGCTACCAGGCCAATCGCCTGATCGCCCTGCGCGACCCTGGCGTGATGGTGCATGCCATGGGCAAAGCCTCGGCGGCCCGGGTGACCTTGCGTAGCGTCGAAGAATTGGAAACCCTGGCCGCCAGCGTGCCGCCGATGGCCTATGACATCGACAGCTATGCCAGCCTGGGATTGCTGTGGGAGACGTTGTCAGTCACCCGGATTGAACAACCCACGACGGATGACGTGGCGCGAGTCAGCGATTGCCTGGTGCAGGCAGTCAAGGATATCGGCAGTACCGACTTGAGCTCACGCCTTGGCGCCACCAACCGAGCCGCCTCCAGCCGAGTGCGCCAGCTGTTGCGGGAGCAATGGTGAACGCCCACGACTTACTCTGGGGCATGACCCTGGCGCATCTGCCTGCCGATGCCCCGGCCTGGGTGCGGGACCCGATCCGTGCCGGGCATCCGGTAGTGGTGCGGCGTGCCATCGCCGAGCCGGGCCATGTGGCGGTCGGTGTGCGTGGGCGTTTGCGTGAGCAGCGTTTTGCCGCCCAGATGCCCGTGGCGGCGGTGCAACGGCGGGTGGCGCCGCAAGCTTTGCGAGCGGCGGTCTCACCACGGGATTTACCGGCGCTGCGGGCCCTCGATCAACTGCGGCCGGTGCTGGCGCCGCAAGATTGGGGCGTCAGCGGCAGTGCCGGGTTTGAATTGGCCAGTGGCATTGAAGCGCTGCATGCCAACAGTGATCTGGATTTGATTCTGTGCGCGCCCAAGCCCCTGGATCGTAGCGAGGCGCGAGCGCTGTTGGCGATCCTGGACACCGCGCCCTGCGCCGTCGACCTGCAACTGCAAACCCCTTTCGGCGCCGTCGCGTTGCGCGAATGGGCCGGCCCCTCACGCCGTGTACTGCTCAAGACCGTCTGCGGTGCGCACCTTGTGCTCGACCCTTGGCAGGCCGTGGCATGAGCAGCCTTCTGGTGTTTCCGGGGCAGGGCGCCCAACGCAGCGGCATGCTCCAGGTGTTGCCGGCCGACATTCTGCAAGAGGCCAGCGATGCCCTGGGTGAAGACGTTCGTCGGCTCGACTCGGCGCAGGCGCTTGAATCGACGCGGGCTGTGCAACTGTGCCTGTTGATCGCCGGCGTGGCCCATGCCCGGCAATTAGAGTGCACGCCGGATTATGTGGCGGGCCTGTCCATCGGCGCCTACCCAGCCGCGGTGATGGCCGGGGCCCTGGACTTCGCTGATGCGATAAAACTGGTCAGCCTGCGTGGTGAACTGATGCAGCAGGCTTATCCACAGGGCTATGGCATGACGGCGCTGATCGGCCCTGATCTTTCCAGGGTCGAGGCCTTGCTGGCGGATATCCACAGCCCGCATACGCCGGTGTACCTGGCCAATATCAATGCCGACAACCAGACCGTCATCGCCGGCAGCAACGAGGCGATGAAGCGAGTTGCCGAAAGCATCAAAGGCAACGGTTTCGCCAAGCGCCTGGCCGTCAGCGTGCCGTCTCACTGCCCGTTGCTGGAGCAACCCGCCCAGGCACTGTTCCAAGCCTTCGTCCCACTCAAGGCGCCGCGCATTACTTACCTGAGCAGCACCCGCGCGCGACCTATCCACAACCCCGAACAACTGCGTGACGACCTGGCCTTCAATATGTGCCGCGTCGTCGATTGGCGCGGCACGGTGCAAAGCGCTTACGAGCGTGGTGTGCGCCTGCAAATCGAACTGCCTCCGGGCGCGGTGCTCACCGGTCTGTCACGCCGTGTGTTTGAACAGGGCACGGTGATCGCCTGCGAAGGCGCCCGCCTGGACACCTTGCAGGCCCTGCTGCAAGAGGAGGAACGCCGCCACCGATAACGCAGTACCCAAGGCTTTCGAAGCACAAAAACAACAATTTCGAACGAGCACTTTGAGGACAACAACCATGATTATCTACGGTGTGGCTTTTTTGGCGTTCTGCACGTTGGCAGGGCTGTTTGTGGGTGAGCTGCTGGGCAAGCTGCTGGGTATCCCGGCCAACGTCGGCGGCGTGGGTATCGCCATGCTGCTGTTGATCGGCCTGGGCAGCTACCTGAGCAAACGCGGCCTGTTTACCGGCAAGTCAGAGCAAGGCGTGAGTTTCTGGGCTGCGATCTATATCCCGATTGTGGTGGCGATGGCTGCCCAGCAAAACGTGTATGGCGCGATCAGCGGCGGGCCTATGGCGATTCTGGCCGGGACCCTCGCCGTGGTGCTTGGCTTTGCCCTGGTGCCCGTGCTGGTGCGTATCGGTAACCGCGAGCCGGTTGCGGTTGCTCCCACTAAAGAAGCGGGGTGATCGCCATGTACGAATCGATGATGAAAGTGATCACCGGCTACGGCTTGATCAGTGGTTTCGCCGTAATCGGCCTGACCATGTGGGTGTCTTATTGGATCTCCGATACCTTCACCAAGGGCCGCCTGCATGGTTCGGCCATTGCCATTTTGCTGGGGTTGGCGCTGTCGTATGTGGGCGGTGCGTTTACGGGTGGTTCCAAGGGCGTGGTGGATATTCCACTGTTGTCGGGCATCGGCCTGCTGGGCGGTGCGATGCTGCGCGACTTTGCCATTGTCGCCACGGCCTTTGGCGTGAGTGTCGATGAGCTCAAACGCGCCGGCTTCGTGGGGGTGCTGGCGCTGTTTGTCGGCGTGGGCTCGTCGTTCGTTGCCGGGGTAGGGGTGGCGATGGCGTTCGGGTACACCGATGCGGTGAGCCTCACCACCATCGGCGCCGGGGCCGTGACCTATATCGTCGGCCCGGTGACCGGCGCGGCGATTGGGGCCAGCTCCGAGGTGATGGCGCTGTCCATTGCCGCGGGGTTGATCAAGGCCATTCTGGTAATGGTGATGACGCCGTTCGTGGCGCCGCTGATCGGGCTGAACAACCCACGCAGCGCGGTGATCTTCGGTGGCTTGATGGGCACCTCCAGCGGTGTGGCGGGCGGCCTGGCGGCGACTGATCCGAAGCTGGTGCCTTATGGGTGTTTGACGGCGGCGTTCTATACGGCGCTGGGGTGTTTGCTGGGGCCGTCGTTGTTGTTTTTGCTGATGCGTGGGTTGGTGGGCTGAGAGGGGATGATCGTTCCCACGCTCCGCGTGGGAACGCCTCTTGTGACGCTCTGCGTCACGGTCAAAAAGCGGACGCGGAGCTTCCTAAGCTGCGCTCCCACGCAGAGCGTGGGAGCGATCGTCCTCAGCTTTGACGATTGGCGTACATCCGACACTCCGCCAACAACGCCAGCAAGTTCGGATCGCGCTCCTTGGCTTTCAGGAACACCACACCGATCTGCTGTTGCAAGCGATACCTGGGCTGCAACGGTATCAGCTTCACGCGGTTCTCATACACCGCTGCGATACGTCCTGGCAGCAGCGCATAACCCACCCCTGAACTGACCATGCTCAGCAAGGTGAAGATATCGTTCACCTGCATCGCCACCTTCGGCTCGAACCCGGCCTGATGGAATACCCGGTTGCCGTCCTGATGCGTGGCGAAGCCCTGGGTGAGGGTGATGAAGGTGGCATCGCGCACGTCGGCCAGGTCGATTTCCTGATCGCGGTCCAGGGGCGAATCGGCCGGGGTGGCGAGGAAGATGTCATCGCTGAACAGCGCGATCTGCTCGCAGTCGGGGTCGTGGGCGTGTTCGTCGAGGGAGATGAGGATCGCGTCCACTTCCATGTTCTTGAGCTTATAGAGCAGGTCGAAGTTGGAGCCCAGGATCAGGTCGATATTCAGTTCGCTGCGCCGGATTTTCAGGCCCATGATCAACTGTGGCACGGTCTTGACCGTCAGCGAATACAGCGAGCCGAGCTTGAAACGTTCGGCCGAGAACCCAGCGGCTTCGCGGGTCAGGCGCACGCTGTCGACCACGTCGGCCACCAGTTTCTGCGCACGCTCTTCGAGCACGTAGGCGCTTTCCAGCGGAGTGAGGTTGCGCCCCTCGTGTTTGAACAGCGGGCAGCGCAGGGCACTTTCCAGGGAGTGAATGGCGCGGTGCACGCTGACATTGCTGGTTTGCAGCTCGGCGGCCGCGCGGGCCAGGTTGCCGGTGCGCATGAACGCCAGGAAGATCTCCAGCTTCTTGAGGGTGAATTCTTCGTCGATCAGCATGGCCTTGGGCTCTTGTTCGATTGCACTCGATTGTGCCCGTAAACGCGGCTGTCGTCGCCGGAACGTCACGTGCCGCTTGCACTCTGATGCGCAAGGCTGGACGCTTGTCCGCCTGTTCTTGAGGGTTACGGGAGGTCAGTGACAGATGTACCACGGGGAACGATTCAACGCCTGGAGCCATTTGCTCGGTGCAGTCGCGGCCTGTATTGGCGCCGTGTGGATGTTGGTAGTGGCGAGCCTGGACGGCAGCCCCTGGAAGATCGTCAGCGTGGCGATTTATGGCTTTACCCTGATGGTGCTTTACAGCGCGTCGACGGTGTACCACAGCGTGCGAGGCCGGCGAAAAGCGATCATGCAGAAGGTCGATCACTTTTCCATTTACCTGTTGATAGCCGGCAGTTATACGCCATTCTGCCTGGTGACCCTGCGCGGGCCGTGGGGCTGGACGTTGTTCGGGATTGTGTGGGGGCTGGCGGTGATCGGCATCCTGCAGGAGATCAAGCCGCGTTCGGAGGCGCGGATTTTGTCCATCGTGATCTACGCCGTGATGGGCTGGATCGTACTGGTAGCGGTCAAGCCGCTGATGGCGGCGTTGGGTACGGCAGGGTTTATCTGGTTGGCGTCCGGTGGGGTGCTGTACACCGTAGGCATTATCTTTTTTGCCCTGGAGGATCGCTTGCGCCATTCCCACGGCATCTGGCATTTGTTTGTGATTGGCGGAAGCCTGCTGCATTTCGTGGCGATCATGCATTACGTGCTCTGATTGTGGGAGGGGGCAAGCCCGGCTCCCACACTTAAAGGCGTTCCAGTAGCACCTGGGCGCGGCGACCAAAAATCTCTAGCAACTTGGCCAGCATATGCGGTGGAGGTTCGTTGGCACGGGTCAGCGCGTAGAGGGTGATCGGCAGCGGCGGGGTGAGCGTTCGGATATGGGTGGTGGCCGTTGAAGCACCCAATGCTGTGAACGGATCGATCACGGTCAGGCCCGCGCCGGATTCGACCATCGCGCGGGCCAGTGAATAGGTCTGTACCGAGATCGTCACGCGTGGTGGCGGGTCGACGCTTTCCAGATAACTCTCCAGCTTGGCGGCCAGCGGGTCAGCGCTGGAGAGGCCGATCAAGGGCGCGCCGGCCAGTTCGGCCAACGGCAGGGGCTGATGCCGTTCGGCATCGGGCCAATAGCCTTTGGACGCCAATGCCACCAACACCCCGTTGGCCAATACTTGAGTGGTAAGCCCCGGATGCCCGGAAAAGTTGAGCGTCAGCGCCAGGTCGATCTCGCGCATCAACAGCTTTTGCACCAGCTCGTGGCTATGGTCACTGGACAGTTCACAGGCAATGTCCGGGTAATCGCGCTTCCATTCCAGGACCGCCGGCGGTAGCAGCGCCAGCGCCAGCGCCGGGATTGCGCCGATGCGAATGCTTTGTCCCGGTTCGCGGCGCAAACTTTTCGCCAGGCGCCGCACGCCTTGCAGGCTTGCGCTGACTTTCTCGACTTCGCGTTCCAGCGCCAGGGCTTCCGGGGTGGGTTGCAATTTACCCCGTACCCGCAGGAATAACGCAAAGCCCAACTGCAGCTCGGCGTGCTGCAGCACTTTGGTCACCGCCGGTTGCGAGACGTGCAGCAACTGCGCGGCGGCACTGATGGAGCCGGTCTGACGGATGGCCTGGAAGATTTCGATATGACGCAAGCGCATGGCGAGTCCCATAACCTTTGTTTATAGGTGAGCCATCTTTATTCATTGTCGGTGACCTGTCACCTGGCTCTACGCTGAGCGCTCTTAATCAACGGTTGGGGGCTGGGATGGCCAGGCAGGTTTGCATCATCGGCGGTGGGGTTATCGGCTTGGCCAGCGCTTATGCGTTGGTGCGGGCTGGCCATGAGGTCACGCTGATCGATGCCCGTGGCACCTTGGGCAGCGAAACCAGTTTTGCCAACGGTGGACAACTGTCCTATCGCTATGTTGCGCCACTGGCCGACGCGGGCGTGCCCTTGCAGGCAATCGGGTGGTTGCTGCGGGGCGACTCGCCCTTGAAGTTGCGACCCCGCCTCGACCCACAGCAATGGCGCTGGATGGCGGCCTTTATCGGCGCTTGCCGAGGTTCGGTCAACACGCGTAACGGTGCCCATCTTCTGCGCTTGGCTACCCTGAGTCAGGGCACATTACAGCAGTGGCGCGAGGATGATCGCCTGGGCGGCTTCGACTGGCGGCGCAACGGCAAGCTGGTGATGTTTCGCAGTACCAGCACCTTCGAACATGCCCGCGCCAAGGTCACAAATTTCCTGCAGCAACAGGTGTTGTCGTCTGTTGAGTGCGCTCGCCTGGAGCCCGCACTGGCGGCCGGTGGCTTTGTCGGCGGCATCTACACGCCGAACGAGGAAGTGGGGGATTGTCACGCTTTTTGCCGGCAATTGGCGGCCCGGCTTGAGGCGTCGGGGCGTTGCAGGTTCTTGCTCGGGCGCAAGGTCACCGGGCTGCGCCATGCTGGCGGTGCGGTGCAGGCCATCGAACTGGGTGATGAGGTGATGCCAGTCGAGCAACTGGTCCTGGCGGCCGGTTATCGCAGCGCTGAGTTGGCACTGCCGGGGCTGTCACTGCCCTTATACCCGCTCAAGGGCTACAGCCTGAGCGCGCCGATTGGCCCGCAACACAAGGCGCCGAATGTGAGCATCACCGACTACGACCGCAAGATCGTCTACGCGCGCCTCGGCGAGCAACTACGGGTCGCGGCCATGGTGGATATTGTGGGATTCGATGCCGGCCTTGAGCCTTCGCGCCTGGCGTTGATAAAGCGCCAGGCAGTAGAGACATTTCCCCATGCAGCTGACTACGCACACGCGCTCGAATGGGCTGGCATGCGCCCGGCCACGCCAACGGGCGTGCCGCTGATTGGCGCCAGTCGCTATCGCAACCTGTGGCTGAACCTGGGCCACGGCGCGCTTGGCTTTACCCTGGCCTGCGGCAGCGGCCAACTGCTGGCCGAATTGATCGACCAGCGCACCCCTTCCATTGATATGCAGGGCCTGACGCCCCGCGCCGCTTGAGGATGCAGCCGTGACCATTACCCGAATCAACAGCAACGAACGACTCAGCGGTGCCGTGACGTTCAAGGAACTGGTGTTCCTGTCGGGCCAGGTACCCGGCGACGGCCTGGATGTGGCTACCCAGACCCGGGAAGTGCTGGCCCGAATCGACACGCTGTTGGCCGAGGCGGGTAGCGATAAGGACCACTTGCTCAACGCGACGATCTACCTGAAGGACATCGCTGCCGGTTTTACGCCGATGAATGAAGTCTGGTCCGCATGGCTCTCGCCAGGCATGGCGCCCACGCGCACTACCTTGCAGGCAGAGCTGGCGCGGCCGAGTGTGCTGGTGGAAATCAGCGTGATTGCAGTCCGTAAATAACCTCAAAGACCCACGGAGAATAACAATGAAAACAATCCTGTTGACCGGCTGCGCGCTGGGGCTTTTGTTGAGCGCACAGGCCCATGCAACCGAAGCGCCACTGGAGGGCACTTTGAGCAAGATCGCCAGCGCCAAGTCCATCACCCTTGGCTACCGCGATGCGTCGGTGCCGTTTTCCTACGTGGGGGATAACAGTGGTAAACCGATGGGCTACTCGGTGGACCTGGCAAACAGGATTGTCGAGCGTATTCAGCAGAAAACCGCAGTGGGCGACCTCAAGGTGAAGTACAACCTGGTGACGTCCCAAACCCGCATCCCGCTGGTGCAGAACGGCACTGTCGACCTGGAGTGCGGGTCCACCGGCGTGACGGCTGAGCGCCAGAAGCAGGTGGCATTCTCCTACGGGTTTATCTACGTAAAGGGCCAGTTGCTCACGGCCAAGGACAGCGGGATCAAAGGCTTTGCCGACCTTGCGGGCAAGAATGTGGTGACCACTGCCGGCACCACCAATGAGCGCTTTCTCAAAAGTTATAACGCTGAACACAAAGCCAATATGTTCGTGATCAGCGCCAAGGACCATGGCGAAGCGTTCAAGATGCTCGAGACTGGCCGGGCGGTAGCGTTCTATATGGACGACGCGTTGCTCTACGGCGAGCGCGCCAAGGCCAAGGACCCGCATCACTGGGTGGTCGTCGGCGAGGAGCAGTCGCGGGAGATCTACAGCTGCATGGTGCGCAAGGATGACCCGCAGTTTCTGGCTGTGGTCAACGAAACCCTGGGCGATCTGTACCGCTCGGGAGAGATTAACGGGATTTACCAGCGCTGGTTCGAGCAGCCGATTCCGCCCAAGGGCTTGAACCTGGAGTTCCCGATGACCCGCGAGTTGAAAGCGATCATCGCCAAGCCGGTGAGTGACCCAGTGGAGTAGGCCTGGGGTAACCCGATAAAACTGTAGGAGCTGGCTTGCCTGCGATAGCGGTCTGTCAGTTGTAAATTAACTGCCTGAACCACCGCTATCGCAGGCAAGCCAGCTCCTACAGTTGATTGGGTTTACAGGGTGAGGTCAGAAGTCGCCCCAGAGTTGTTGGGCGACGGAGAGTGCGACGACGGGCGCGGTCTCGGTACGCAACACCCGCGGGCCGAGGCGAGCGGCGTGGTAGCCGGCGCCCTGGGCGGTCTCGACTTCATTGTCGGTGAGCCCACCCTCGGGGCCGATCAAGAACGCCAGGCTCGATGGCTTGGCGTGGCTGATCATCGGTTCTGCCACCGGGTGCAGCACCAGCTTCAAATCCGCCTCGGTTTGCTTGAGCCAGTCTGCCAGCAAGAGCGGGGGGTGAATCACCGGCACCGTTGAGCGCCCACATTGCTCGCACGCGCTGATTGCCACCTGGCGCCAGTGCAGCAAGCGCTTGTCGGCGCGTTCGTCTTTGAGGCGCACTTCGCAGCGCTCGCTGAAGATCGGTGTGATGGCATTGACGCCCAGTTCAGTGGCCTTCTGGATCGCCCAATCCATGCGCTCGCCCCGGGACAGGCCCTGGCCGAGGTGAATATGCAGGGGCGATTCGGCCTGGCCGGCAAAGCTATCCGTGAGTTGCACGGTGACGCGTTTTTTACCGACTTCCAGCAAGGTGCCACGAAACTCCTGGCCGGAGCCGTCGAACAATTGCACGGCATCGCCTTCACTCATGCGCAGCACACGGCTGATGTAATGCGCCTGGGCTTCGGGCAGTTCGTGGTCACCGAGACTCAGCGGGGTGTCGGTGAAAAAGCGGGACAGTCTCATGTCTGTTCTCTGAAGAGGTTGTTTATGTAGGAGCGAGGGGGACGCCTAGTTCTTGCTCGCGAAAAATGTACATCCGACGCAGCGGTGCGCCTGGAATGCCTTCGCGAGCAAGCTCGCTCCTACAAGGATTTCGGCAATCAACCCGGATCACGGAAGCCCGGGTGAAAATCTTTGGGCACCGCCACACTGACCTTGCTGTTGGTGGCGATATCTATCCCCTCGCTGGCCACCTCGGCCAGAAAGTCGATCTGCTCCGGGGTAATCACATACGGCGGCAGGAAATACACCACGCTGCCCAGTGGCCGCAACAGCGCACCGCGCTCCAGCGCGTGCTCGAAGACCTTCAGGCCACGGCGCTCCTGCCACGGGTAGGCGGCCTTGGTGGCTTTGTCCTGCACCATCTCGATAGCCAGCACCATGCCGGTCTGGCGCACTTCGGACACGTGAGGATGGTCGACCAAGTGCGCGGTGGCGGTCGCCATGCGCTGGGCCAGGGCCTTGTTGTTTTCGATGACGTTGTCTTCTTCAAAGATATCCAGCGTCGCCAACGCCGCCGCACAGGCCAGCGGGTTGCCTGTGTAGCTGTGGGAGTGCAGGAAGGCACGCAGGGTCGGGTAGTCGTCGTAGAAGGCGCTGTAGACCTCTTCGGTGGTGACCACGGCGGCCAGTGGCAGGTAACCGCCGGTGAGCGCCTTGGACAGGCACAGGAAGTCCGGGCGGATGCCGGCCTGTTCACAGGCGAACATGCTGCCGGTGCGGCCAAAGCCCACGGCGATCTCGTCGTGGATCAAGTGCACGCCATAGCGGTCGCAGGCTTCGCGCAGCAGCTTGAGGTACACGGGGTGGTACATGCGCATGCCACCGGCACCCTGGATCAGCGGCTCGACGATCACGGCAGCGACGGTGTCGTGATGCTCGGCCAGGGTCTGCTCCATCGCCAGGAACATGTTGCGCGAGTGTTCTTCCCAGCTCATGCCTTCGGGGCGCAGGTAGCAGTCCGGGCTCGGCACCTTGATAGTGTCGAGCAGCAACGCCTTGTAGGTCTCGGTAAACAACGGCACGTCGCCCACCGACATCGCGGCGATGGTTTCGCCGTGGTAGCTGTTGGTGAGGGTGACGAAGCGCTTTTTGTTCGGCTGGCCGCGGTTGAGCCAGTAGTGGAAGCTCATCTTCAGCGCCACTTCGATGCAGGACGAACCGTTATCGGCGTAGAAGCAGCGGGTCAGCCCTTCGGGTGTCATCGCGACCAGGCGTTCGGACAGCTCGATCACCGGTTGATGGCTGAAACCGGCGAGGATCACGTGCTCCAGCTGATCGACCTGATCCTTGATACGCTGGTTGATCCGCGGGTTGGCGTGGCCGAATACGTTGACCCACCAGGAACTGACGGCATCGAGGTAGCGCTTGCCTTCGAAGTCTTCCAGCCATACGCCTTCACCGCGCTTGATGGGCACCAGGGGCAATTGCTGGTGGTCTTTCATCTGGGTGCAGGGATGCCACAGCACCGCGAGGTCGCGTTGCATCCACTGGTTATTCAAGCCCATCGGTGATCTCCTCGAAGCGGTCCTGCGGCGGGCGCAGGCGAAACAATCGCGCAAGCCTATGCAATGGTGGCTTGGCTCACAAGCCATTGTGGGGAAATTCGCGGTAAATGCAGGACGGTCTGTCACGTTTCCCAGGGATAGTCTTAATCCCTTGTTAATTTATGATGCCTAGCCTCGTTATCGTATTTTTCGATATTTCAAAGCAAAATTTTCCGCTTTAATTCGATAGGTAAAGCGCTAGTCTTGGGCACAGTTCTTACGGGATTAAGTACATGCAGCTACGTAATTCGCCGGCCCGCTATGGTTGGGTCAGCATGGTTCTGCACTGGGGTGTAGCCCTGGTGGTGTTCGGTTTATTTGCCTTGGGCTTGTGGATGGTCGGACTCGATTACTACAGCGCCTGGCGCAAAGATGCGCCCGACTTGCACAAGAGCATTGGCATCACGCTGTTCGCCATCATGCTGGTACGGATCGTCTGGCGCCTGGTCAGCCCGCCGCCGCCACCGCTGGCCAGCTATAGCCGCATGACGCGGATCGGTGCCGCATTTGGGCACGCGTTTCTTTATGTCGGGCTGTTTGCCGTGATGATTGCCGGTTACCTGATTTCCACCGCAGACGGTGTCGGTATCCCGGTGTTTGGCCTGTTTGAAATTCCTGCCGTGGTTTCCGGTCTACCGGACCAGGCAGATACCGCGGGTTGGGTGCACCTGTACCTCGCCTGGGTGTTGGTGGTCTTCGCTGGCTTGCACGGCGTGGCGGCACTGAAACACCATTTTATCGATCGTGATGCGACCCTTGCGCGAATGCTGGGACGCAAAGCCTGATGTTCAACCTCGACTCACAAGGAATAGAAAGCATGTTGAAAAAAACACTCGCTGCGCTGGCAATCGGTTCTGCCCTGCTGTCCGCAGGTTCGGCGATGGCCGCTGACTACGTGATCGACAAGGAAGGCCAGCACGCCTTCGTCGATTTCAAAATCAGCCACCTGGGTTACAGCTACATCACCGGTACCTTCAAGGACCTGGATGGCAAGTTCAGCTTTGACGCCGCCAAGCCCGAAGACGCCAAGATTGAAGTCAACGTGCGTACTGCCAGCGTGTTCTCCAACCACGCCGAGCGCGACAAGCACGTCAACAGCAAGGACTTCCTGGAGTCGGGCAAATTCCCTGATGCCAAGTTCGTTTCCACCAGCGTCAAGCCAACTGGCAAAAATGCTGATGGCAAGCTGACTGCTGATGTGACCGGGGACCTGACCTTCCACGGCGTGACCAAGCCGATCCTGGTCAAAGCCACGTTCCTGGGCGAAGGCAAGGATCCATGGGGCGGCTACCGTGCCGGCTTCGAAGGCACCACCAACATCAGCCGCAAGGAATTCAACAAGGACGGCATGGACGTAGGTCCACAGTCTGACAACGTGCAGTTGTACATCACGTTTGAAGGTGTGAAAGCGAAGTAATGCTTCGTATGTAGGAGCGAGCTTGCTCGCGAAGGCCGCAAGGACACCGCGTTAAACCAGGATGCCCGCGTTATCGTTGACGACCTTCGCGAGCTAGCTCCTACAGGCAAAAAAAACCCGTATCTCACGATACGGGTTTTTTTTATGCTTCGCGGTTGCGAGTCAGCAGCGCTGGTTTCTCACCACGAGGGCGGCCTGGCAGTTGATCCAACTGCTCAGGTGTCGGGAAGCGATCCGCTTTCGACTCCTTGTGGATGATCTTCGGCGCCGGGCCACCCCGTGGGTTTTGTACTGCAGGCTCGGACGAGCGAGGCTGATCGTCACGGGCAGGGCGGCGGTTGTTGCTGCGTGAATCTTCGCGACGGGCCTGGCCGTCACGCGGTGCGCCATTGCGCGGGCCGCTGCGCTTGGCAGGCGGGGTACCGGTGGTGCCGCCGCTGCTGTTGCGCGGGGCGTTCTGGCGACCGCCCTGTGGCTGGCCGCTACGTGGAGCGCCTGCGCCCTGGGCAGGAGCCCCTGGGCGACGGCCACGGCCCTGGGCCGGTTTGGCCTGGGGCACGTAGTCGACGCGGTTACCGAAGTTATCGATATCGTCGTCAAGGAACTCGTCCGGGGCGCGGTCGGCCGCGGCGCGTGGCGGCTGGCTCGGCTGGCGCTGTTCGCGGGCCGGGGTGCCTTCACGGGGCTTCTGCTCACGGGCCGGGCGTTCGCCACGGCTGCTGGTCGCGGATTTTTCCTTGCCCTTGTCCTTGCCTTTGTCGCGACGACCACCGCCACCACCGCCGCCGTTCGGGCCATCGCCCTTCGGACCACGTGGGTTGCGCGGGTTGCGCACATCCGGACGCTCGCGCGCTTCTGGCTTCTCGGCCTCCACGGCGCTGGCATCGAAGCCCATCAGGTCGCCATCGGCGATTTTCTGCTTGGTCATGCGCTCGATGCTTTTCAGCAGTTTTTCTTCGTCCGGCGCGACCAGCGAAATGGCCTCGCCCGAACGACCGGCACGGCCCGTACGGCCGATACGGTGCACATAGTCTTCATCGACGTTTGGCAGCTCGAAGTTGACCACGTGTGGTAACTGGTCGATATCCAGGCCGCGTGCGGCGATATCGGTGGCCACCAGGATACGCACGCTGCCGGCCTTGAAGTCGGCCAGGGCTTTGGTGCGCGCGTTCTGGCTCTTGTTGCCGTGGATGGCGACGGCGGTGAGGCCGTGCTTGTCCAGGTACTCGGCCAGGCGGTTGGCGCCGTGCTTGGTGCGGGTGAACACCAGCACCTGTTCCCAGGCACCCTGGGTGATCAGGTGCGCCAGCAGCGAGCGCTTGTGGCTGGCGGCAAGGCGGAACACGCGTTGCTCGATACGCTCGACCGTGGTGTTGGGCGGCGTGACTTCGATGCGCTCCGGGTTGTGCAGCAGCTTGCCGGCCAGGGCGGTGATGTCGTTGGAGAACGTTGCCGAGAACAGCAGGTTCTGACGTTTGGCCGGCAGGCGGGCGAGGACCTTTTTCACGTCATGGACAAAGCCCATGTCGAGCATGCGGTCGGCTTCGTCCAGCACGAGGATTTCCACGTGGGACAAATCGACGCTGCCTTGGCCGCACAGGTCGAGCAAGCGACCCGGGCAGGCCACCAGTACATCGACGCCACGGGACATGGCCTGAACCTGAGGGTTCATGCCGACGCCGCCGAAGATGCAGGCGCTGACGAACTTCAAGTCGCGGGCATACAGCTTGAAGCTGTCGTGCACCTGAGCGGCGAGTTCGCGGGTTGGGGTCAGGACCAGTACACGCGGTTGGCGCGGGCCGTGACGTTGGGATTTGTCCGGGTGACCGTTGGGAAACAACCGCTCCAGGATCGGGAGGGCGAAACCGCCGGTTTTACCAGTACCTGTCTGAGCCGCGACCATCAGGTCGCGACCTTGCAACACGGCGGGAATGGCCCGCTGTTGCACCGGAGTAGGCTCGGTATAGCCCGCTGCCTCGATGGCGCGGACTAAAGCCTCGGAGAGACCGAGGGAAGCAAAGGACATGAGTAATCCTGTTTTAGTTAGGGCTTGGCCCAAAGGGATAATCTTGCCGGGCGTGAATGGCGCTTAGGGGAGCGCAACCCCGTCCGGTCCTGCTGCGTCTGGCGGGCACTCCACCGGCTCGCGCGGGCTGCAAAGCTGCGCAGTAGCTGGGTTGGGTGCCGTTTTCAAGACCCGAGCGGCCGGGCGTAAGCCTGGCGGAAAGGCCGCAGTATAACAGAGCAATCACTGCGCGCTGCTTTCCTGCTGCTCAACGGCGTGTTCGGGGGCTGGTATGGGTGCCGTTTGCTCGTGCATCCGGCCATATTTGGCGCTCAATGTGGCATAGGCGGGCTCTTGCTTGAAGCGCTTGAGCTCGGCGGCAAAGCGTTGCACCAGCAGGTCCATGCCTGCGCCACGGCGTACCGCAAGAAATTGCTGCTGGCGGCTGACCACCACCGATGCCTGGCTGACTTTACCTTCCAGGCCCAGGGCCTTGAGCACGTGGTGCCCCACGCGCCGGTCAGTCACCACCATATCGACGCGCCCCAGCATGAGTTTGCCAAAGTTGGCTTCATGGCTGGGGGCGGGTTCGCGCTGGAAGGTGTTGGACTTACTGAACGCGTCGCCATAAAGGTAGCCAGGGGAAACGCCAACGGTCAGGCCGCGCAGGTCGTCGAGCGTGGCGGCGGGGTGAGGGCGTTCGTTGGCATAGAACAAGACAAATTCGACTTCCGACAACGGCTCGCTGGGATAGAGCAGCAACGCGTCGCGCTCCTGGCTGTGAAAGATATCCAGCGCGCCGTCGGCGTGGCCCTGCTCGAGCATCGCCAAGCAGCGCTTCCAGGGCAGGAACTGCCATTGCACCTCCACCCCCAGGCGCTGGAACACGATCAGGGTGGTTTCATAATCCAGGCCGGCCATGGTGCCGTTGTCTTCGTAGACATAGGGCGCCCAGGGTTCGGTGACAATGCGCAGTTTCTCGCCATGAGCGGCCAGGCTCAGGCAAGAAAACAGCACAGCGGTCAACAGCTTGAAGAGGACGGGCATACCCTGAGGTTACGACGCTCCCCGAAGAAAGAGAAGCTCTGGCACGCGCATTGGCGGGCGGTCTTACTTCGCGGGAGCGTTCAGCAGGTGTTCGTGGATCGCGGCCCGGCGCTCACCCAGAATCAAACGCACCACGGGGTTGGCGAACCAGTGTTCCAACTGGTGGGCATCAATCGGGCGCTTCTGGCGTTCTTCCTGGTTTTGTCGGGCCTTGTCCCACCAAACCGGGCCGCACGCCTGGTCGAACTCGTTTTCGTGTTCGTAGCAGCCGTAGAGAATCTCGCGGATGAACTGTTGCTGATGCTTGGGCAGCAGCAGGGTGATCAGCTTGTACATCAAACGCTGCAAACGCGGCGGGCGCGGCAGGTGCGAGGAGACTTGGCGCGTATCGGCCAGGGCTTGCACACTGGTGGGCGCGCTGGCGTGCTTGGCGATCCACGCCTTGACCTTGGCCCGGAACAGCTGTTTGCGGCTCCAGTAGTGGTGGATCAGGTCCGGGCACTCGCGCACCTTGAGGGTACGGTAGGCGGCGATGGACAGGCAGAACTCTTCCAGGGTGTAGGCGCCCTGGGCGTGGGGGAACAGTTCATCCATCAACTCGATGGAGTGGTCGAGGATGTGCGCATCCTGTTGGGTCAGGCCCATGACGCCGGAGTTGAGGGTCATCATGTCATCGTCGGCCACGCCCATGTCCAGCAGGCGCTGGCGCAGGGCGGTGTAGAGGATGCTTTCGTGATTGTCGCCGTACTTGGTGTAGAAAGCGTTGCACAGCAGGGTGCCGGGCTGTACGCGTTCGAACAGGGCCATGGGCGAATGATGGAAGAAGGTGTCGGTGTCGATGAGCAATGCTACCGGGGATTCTTGCAGCACCTGGCGCAGCACCACGTGTTTGGTGCGAAAGTGATAGCCGTGGGGCTCGCTCCAGCGTTTGCGGGTGGCCTCGTCCAGCGGGCGGACGCGCACCGGCAGCAAGCGATAGGGTTCGGGGTTGTCGCTGAATACCTGAATGTCGATGTTCGCGTCCGGCGTGTCCTGCAGGAATGCCAGTGCGCTGGCGATGCTGAATACGGCTTCCTGATGGTAGGTGTCGGCGCCGAAGACCAGGTAGACCAGTTGCGGGCGGGACGTCGAGGGCACTGTATTCATGGACTGCGGGGTTCCGTGGGTAACGTAAAACGACAAAGGCCCTCGTCAGAACGAGGGCCTTGGTACAACCGGTCAAGCGTTAACGTGGCAGCTTGAGGTTGTTCCAGATGGCAAGGCTGGGTTCAGCCTGGTTCAGGGTATAGAAATGCAACCCTGGTGCACCACCTTGCAACAATTGCTCACACATCTCGGTGATGACCTGCTCGCCGAACGCCTGGATGCTTTTGACGTCATCGCCATAGGCTTCCAGTTGCTTGCGCACCCAGCGCGGGATCTCGGCACCGCAGGCGTCGGAGAAGCGCGCCAGCTTGCTGTAATTGGTGATCGGCATGATGCCCGGCACGATCGGGATGTTCACGCCCATCGCCCGTACACGCTCGACGAAGTAGAAGTAGCTGTCGGCGTTGAAGAAATACTGGGTGATCGCACTGTCGGCGCCGGCATTGGCCTTGCGCACGAAGTTCTGCAAATCGTCTTCGAAATTGCGCGCCTGGGGGTGCATCTCCGGGTAAGCGGCTACTTCGACATGGAAGTGATCGCCACTTTCTTCGCGGATGAAGCTCACCAGATCGTTGGCGTAGCGCAGCTCACCGCTGGCCATGCCCATACCCGATGGCAGGTCGCCACGCAGGGCAACGATGCGCTTGATGCCGGCGGCTTTGTATTGGGTCAGCAGGCTACGCAGGTCGGCCTTGCTGTCGCCCACGCAGGACAAATGCGGAGCGGCGGGAACTTTGACTTCACTTTCAAGCTGCAACACGGTGTTGATCGTGCGATCACGGGTCGAACCGCCAGCGCCGTAGGTGCAGGAGAAGAAGTCAGGGCTGAAGCTGGCCAACTGCTTGGCAGTTGCCATCAGTTTTTCATGCCCAGCATCGGTCTTGGTCGGGAAGAACTCGAAGCTGTAGCGACGGTCTTGGGACATGGTCATACCCTTGGAAACTCGAAAGCCTGGAAGGCATACACAATCGATGCGGGTGCCTGGCTTTCTGTGGGAGCTGGCTTGCCTGCGATAGCATCCGCTCGGTGTTACTGGAACACCGAGGCGTCTGCATCGCGGGCAAGCCCGGCTCCCACAGAAGAGCCGGCGCCAGCAAGGCCGATCAGTAGCGGTAAGCGTGCGGCTTGAACGGGCCTTCAACCGTCACGCCGATGTAGTCGGCCTGGGTCTTGGTCAGTTGAGTCACCACGCCGCCGAAGCCGCGGACCATTTCCAGGGCCACTTCTTCGTCGAGTTTCTTCGGCAGTACTTCCACAGTCAGGCGCTCGGCTTTCTGGGCTGGCGACAGGTCGGCGTACTTCTGTTCGAACAGGAAGATCTGCGCCAGCACCTGGTTGGCGAACGAGCCATCCATGATGCGGCTTGGGTGACCAGTGGCGTTGCCCAGGTTCACCAGGCGGCCTTCGGCCAGCAGGATCAGGTAGTCATCGTTCTGTGGGTCGAAATCACCAGCGCCGGTACGGTGAACCTTGTGTACCTGCGGCTTCACTTCTTCCCATGCCCAGTTCTTGCGCATGAAAGCGGTGTCGATCTCATTGTCGAAGTGACCGATGTTGCAGACAACGGCGCGCTTCTTCAGGGCCTTGAGCATGTTCGCATCGCACACATTCACGTTACCGGTGGTGGTGACGATCAGGTCGATCTTGCCCAGCAGGGCTTTGTCGATGCTGGCTTCGGTGCCGTCGTTCTGGCCGTTGATGAACGGCGAAACCACTTCGAAACCGTCCATGCAGGCTTGCATGGCGCAGATCGGGTCGACTTCGGAGACCTTGACGATCATGCCTTCCTGACGCAGGGACTGGGACGAGCCCTTGCCCACGTCACCGTAGCCGATCACCAGGGCTTGCTTGCCCGACAGCAGGTGGTCGGTGCCGCGCTTGATCGCATCGTTCAGGCTGTGACGGCAGCCGTACTTGTTGTCGTTCTTGCTCTTGGTCACCGAGTCGTTGACGTTGATGGCCGGGATTTTCAGCTCGCCCTTGGCCAGCATGTCCAGCAGGCGGTGTACGCCGGTGGTGGTCTCTTCGGTCACGCCGTGGACGCGGTCGAGGATCTGCGGGTATTTCTTGTGCAGCAACTCGGTGAGGTCGCCGCCGTCGTCAAGGATCATGTTGGCATCCCAAGGCGCGCCATCTTTGAGGATGGTTTGCTCCAGGCACCACTCGTACTCTTCTTCGGTCTCGCCTTTCCAGGCGAATACCGGGATACCGGCAGCAGCGATAGCGGCAGCGGCCTGGTCTTGAGTCGAGAAGATATTGCAGGACGACCAACGCACTTCGGCACCCAGAGCAACCAGGGTTTCGATCAGCACGGCAGTCTGGATGGTCATGTGGATGCAGCCGAGAATCTTGGCGCCCTTGAGCGGCTGCTCAGCGGCGTACTTGCGGCGCAGGCCCATCAGGGCTGGCATTTCGGATTCGGCGATAAAGGTTTCGCGACGGCCCCAGGCAGCAAGGGACATGTCGGCGACTTTGTAGTCGTTGAAATCTGCAGGCGTCATTACAGCGCTCATAGAGAGCCTCCATTCGTAGTGTGCGAATGGGCGCCGTTGTGCGTTTAGTATCAGGCCAGGGCAACCAGGCCGGACAACGCCCCATCCGAGCCTGACAGGTTGAACCTGCTGCAGCGCCCCTCGGACAGGTGGCGGGAGAACGGTATCAATCGAAGATGACCGTTTTGAAGCGGAGGCGATTATAGCCGTGTAAGCGGCACTTCCCAAGCCTTTCTGTCGGCGGCATGAAGATCGTTCATGGGCTTGATAGCTAATGGTTCATAGAGCTTGGGTCCTTGCTCTGCCATGATGTTGCCTATCATTTGGCAAGACGCTTTGGAGTGACCATGAACTTCCACACCCGCAAATGGGTAAAACCCGAAGACCTCAACCCCAACGGCACACTGTTCGGCGGCAGTCTGTTGCGCTGGATCGACGAAGAAGCGGCCATCTACGCCATTGTCCAACTCGGCAACCAGCGCGTGGTCACCAAGTACATCTCGGAAATCAACTTTGTCAGCGCCTCGCGCCAGGGCGACATCATCGAGCTGGGGATCACGGCCACCGAGTTTGGTCGTACCTCTATTACCCTGACCTGTGAAGTGCGTAACAAGATCACGCGCAAAAGCATCCTGACGGTAGAAAAAATGGTCTTCGTCAACCTCGGCGAAGACGGTTTGCCCGCGCCTCACGGCCGTACAGAGATCAAGTACGTCAAGGATCAGTTCCAGGAAGACGGCCTCAGCGAGTAATCCCGCGCAGGACCAGTGAACGCTCTTCATCAACCATAGGTCGTACCTGAACATCGCCCCCCGTTCAGGTATCACCATGGCTACGCAAGAAGACGGCAAGACCCCCAACCTGTCCCAGGAAGAGCAGCAGGACGTCGACAAGAACCAGCCGCCCCGCGCAGCGGTATTGCACGAAATCATTCGTACCCAGGGCGACCAGGAGCTGGAGCGCAGTGTCGCCGCGTTGTGGTGGTCGGCCTTGGCAGCCGGGCTGACCATGGGCTTGTCACTGATGGCCATGGGGCTGCTCAATTCACGCCTGCCTGAGGGCGAAGCCTTCAAGGTAATTGCCAGCTTCGGCTACTGCGCGGGCTTCCTCGCGGTGATCCTGGCACGCCAGCAACTGTTTACCGAAAACACCCTGACCGCCGTGCTACCGGTGATGAGCAAGCCAACCCTGGCGAATGCCGGGCGTCTGTTGCGGCTGTGGTCAGTGGTGCTGGTGGGCAACCTGTGTGGCACCTTGCTGGTGGCATACGTGATGCTGCACCTGCCGATCTTCGATACCAAGACCGACCTGGCCTTCCTCGAGATCGGGCGCAAGGTCATGGAGAACGACCCCGCGCAGATGTTCGCCAAGGGCATCGTCTCCGGTTGGATGATCGCCACCATGGTCTGGATGATCCCGTCGATGGAGAGTGCCAAGCTGTGGATCATCATTCTGATCACCTACTTCATGGCTCTGGGTGACTTCACCCATATCGTCGTCGGTTCAGCCGAAGTGTCCTACCTGGTATTTGCCGGCGAGTTGCCATGGAAGGATTTCTGGCTGGTCTTCGCCGGGCCGACCCTGGCCGGCAACATCATCGGCGGCAGTTTCATCTTCGCGTTGATCAGCCATGCGCAGGTTCGCAGCGAAAGCAGCCTGCCAGGTAAAAAGGCTGCGGACCCGAGGCATCCGCAGCAGATCAACAAGGATCAGTGATGCTCAGGCGTGGCCTGGGGTTCGTCCCGGGTCACGTGCTTGACCAGCTTGCCGATGCTCAACCCCTGCAACAGGATCGAAGACAGCACCACGATGTAGGTGATGCTCAGCAACAAGTCACGCTCCGGGCCCAGAGGCAGGGCCAAGGCCAGTGCCACCGAAACCCCGCCGCGCAAGCCACCCCAGGTAAGGATACGGATAGTGCCGCGCGGTACCGTGCGCCAACGGCGCAGCAACAGGATCGCCGGGGCCACGGTCAGCAGGCGCGAGAGCAGGATCGCCACTGCCAGCAGGCTGGCCGCGAACACGTGCAGCCAGTTGAATGGCAATAGCAGCAGCTCCATGCCGATCAGCGCAAACAGCAAGGCATTGAGCATGTCATCGAGCAGTTCCCAAATTTTGCCATTCGCATTTTTTTGTCAGTTATTCGGAATGCCTGTAGAATGGAGATTACAGCCAGCTCACCACGGATTTTGTAAGTGACAATCGTCAAAAAAGGATCGCCCATCGAAACCTATCCCTTCCGAGCTCTGGCGCCTGATGTGGTGGAGTTGTTTCAGCGTTGCGCTGAGCGTAGGAAGGTGCCGTCGACGACGACATTGAAGCTTCTCGAATGCTTTTGTGACATCACCAACCAGCCCTTGTCTTTCTTGAAGCTTTCGTCGTCAGAGCTGACCCACATCGTTGCGGGTTTTCAAGGAGCGCTGTTCGAACAGGATTTGGTCGGTACGTCTGACGTGACGCGCGCGAAGATTTCCGTTTATCTGCAAGATATTTTGCTCGAAGCGCGTAATTACGTCCCTTCCATGCCGCCGACAGAATATGGAAGTGGACTAAGAGAAAAATATAATGCGAAGTGGAAGAAAATACTTCATGGGGTTGACCAGCGTAAAGTCAAATATTGGACTGGATGGCCTGTAGAAAACCGTAAAGGCACCACGTTGTATTGTCACTTTGCCAATATTCATAACAGTCATGGTCATGATTTTACATCCCGCCTGTATGAGCAGCTACGACTCCATATTTCAGGGTATGGAGCTACACAGTTAACTATGCCGAATAAGATGGCTGGTTTTCTGAGTCAGAATAGTGATTCTTGGCCTGAATACACGTTTAACGATTCGACAATGATTTACAATTTCTTCTGGGATTTCAGGGAAAGTTTTTTCATGAGTGGCGAGGCCTTGGGGCTGGATATCGACGCGCAAATGAAGACTTGGAATAAGTATATTGGGTTCATTGAGAAGATTTTCATTCTTCCAGGTGTATGGGCGGAGCCATTGGGAGGGAAGCTGCCGTTAGCACCTGCGAAGCGAATCGATGGTCAGTCGACTAATATCAGAAAAAACGAAGATGGCGCTGATGTAAAAGTCAAGCTCGTAATGGAAATACCATTACATCTTACTGAGTCTGAAGCTATTGAAATATTATTTATTTCCATATCTAAGCGGCTGAAGATTATTGAGGGATGGGCCAAGGCTCAGATAGCAGATCTATATGGTAGGGTTCTTCGTCGTAAAAAGCTCGCTGCGCAGGGAGAGTTGGTAGATACAACTAAACGTAAGAAGGGACACCTACTAATAATCCCAAATATTTGCTGTATTTTCGAAACCTACGGGTACGGAGAGCCATACAGCCACTACGCTTCCTTGTCAGTGGATACAAAAGATTCTCAGACTCCTGCTTCTGATTTAGCCAGCTATATGGGGATGCCACTGGCGGGGAGTCTAATGCCATTTAAGCTCCTAATTATTCTAAGGCATCCGATAATTACGTCAGAGTTTCTGGGTGATTTCGATCTTTGGAATAAGCATGGGCAGAGATCTGGATATGTACTGGACGGGTCGGTGTATAAGCTGGTGGGGTACAAGGATCGTAAGGGGGCAGGAAGGTCTGAACAAAAAATCACGCTAACCTCAGAAACTAAAGCTTTGGTCGACCAAATTATTGAGATCACTGCGCCCCTACGTGAGTATTTGAAATCACAGGGTGATCCCTCATGGAGGAAGCTGTTCATTACATGCGGTAACGCATTTTCACCGCCTGCCAAAAGCACCCTAACCCCGTGGTCGAGGTCAACACTTAAACCTGGTACGTATTTGAGAAACAATCTTTTAGCTCAATTTCGTCCTCATACGGACATGTCTGAAGATGATCTCGTTAAGTTTTTGGAGATGGTGAGTGCGTCTTCCGTACGCGCATCCAGAGTAACCGAGATATTTATTGAGACGCATAGCGCTGAAACTACATCTCAGGCTTTAGGTCATGAGAGCTACGATCCTAACCTCATGGATCACTATTTGCCCAAGGTGATTATCGATTTCCTGCATGAAAGGCGCATGCGAGTATTTAACAAGATCTTAATTTGTCATAGTCTTAAAGATAGTCCGTTTTTATTTCGGGCCAGCAATTTCTCAAGCTTGGCTGAATTAGACGCTTTTCTAGTGAATCATGCTTTTGGAGATATTCCTGCGTATCTTCAAGATCCAGATGGGCATCATGAAAAGATTGAGAACGACGGGACTGTATATGCGTTAGTGTCTGTCGATATTTTGAGCGTGCTGCTCTCGATAAAATTGGCTGTTGAGCAAGCGCCACCCAATCAGAAGGTTAGTGCTAAGGCAGTCTACTGGGCGAGTTACGCAGGCTTTCTAGAAGGGGAGATTAGTAAGCACCGAGATGCCACTTATCGGAGTGATCTCCACAAGGCGGCATTAACAGCTAGCGCAGAGTCTGTGGAGAGGTTTGTATATGAATGCTCCATCTAAACTTGGGTTCCTCGGCGAGCCTCGCTTAGCGCCAGCAGAAGCTTTCCGTAAAGCATCCTGGCTAACCACTGATTTTAATGCTTTCGTCTGGAGCGTGAATTTTAACGGCGATCCCATTCTGCTAAACTGGAAGGTAGCCCTAGACAACAATTCATACCTCACCGATGACGAAAACCTAGATCTGTTGAACGGTCTTAAATACGCCCTCATTGGCGCCACGCGAAATAGCCTGGTTGAAATGGCTAATTCTCAAAGTGTTGAGACATTAAGACGGAAGTTTCACGCCGCCGTGGGTGTTATTGACTGCCTGCTAATTCACGCACATGAGCTCAAGCTTTCAAGTGCCGGATTGGCAGGCTTGTCTGAAGGCGATTTGAAATGGATCCTAAATAAGCTGTCTTCAGAATCCTCCGTGGCCGAAGCGCTGTATGATTGGTCAGAAAAATTGAGTAAGTATGCTCTAGCGCTCTTGGATGAAATACCAGGCGCGACGATTGCTTCCATATTGGAAGAGAATCCGTCGATGTTAGAGATAAGTTCTACTCAGCTCGAGTCCAACGAGCTTAATGTTTCCGTTGATGATATTCCACGTATTCGGGCCGCTTTATATTATAAAGGCCACTACGACGGACATAGAGGTGCTGGCTATACGGTAAACTCTGTACGCATCTCAGCCGAGGTTTACCCAAATACTATCCGTGGGGACATGGCCAAGCCTAGGCATGAAATTCTTAGTTTTTATCCGCTTGGTGAGTCCTATAAGCGTGAGATGGAGGGAGTAAAGGTTACTTCTAGGTCGGGAAGTCTCATGGCCGAATCCCAGTACAGGCTATTTTACAACTTTTTGTATGGAATGGGGTTGCTCAAGAAACTTGGAGTGCCAGGGCCCAATGAGCGAGTTTTGGATAGAATTAAAGGTTACATGCCAGAGCTAGCCAAACCTGGTCGTTATGTGACAGTGCCGTCCGGCACGATTTTTAAATTATTCAAAGGTGCTGTCGAGTTTCATTACGAGCTGGGCCCTCTCGTTATTGAGGGGTTTTGCAGGTTGGCTCGATACTGTGATGAGCATGACACAACGCTTACAAGCCTAACCGATGAGCAGGTTGTTTCAATTGTTGGCAGTGATTTGAAACATCACGGCGTGACAAAACTGGGGCTTGGTTGTAGAAATACAAGTGATGCCGATGGCAGTGGTCTTGAAAGTCGAAAGGGAACGAAGCAGAACTATTTTGAGCGGCTAAGATCCAATGCAGGCTTGCTTGAACTTGTCTACGTTTATATTGGTGCTATTCAATTTGTTGTTGGTTTGCTTATGGCTCGCCGAATAGATGAGCTTTTGCAGATCCCGTCGGCCCGAGCATTCGACTCCACGAATACTTGGCTGATGTTCATGAGAGAAAAGAGCACAACCAATACGTATGGTCTCCGGAAATCCGATGCCAGACCTATTGATCCCCTTGCGGTACAGATGCTTGGGCAATTAGTACGCCTTCAGGAGGAGCTCATCAATGCTGGATTCTCGGCGGAAGCTCCTACTATATTCTCCGTTCCGTCTTTGCATGGCAGAAAGTTAATATATTCCGCCACAAAAATGAGCATGAATACATGCTTTGACTTCTTGTGTGACTACTTTGAGAGCGAAGTTAATGAAGTAGGGCTTCGGTATTATATCAGGCAGCACCAGTTGCGCCGTGTAGCGGCCCTGTTGTTCTTTCACGCATATGGGAAAGGACGCATAGATACGCTTCGTTGGATTCTCGGGCATAACGATATTGAGCATGCATGGAGGTACATTACAGATGCCACAGATGGCGCATCCCTCCGTGGGGCGGAAGCCCAAATTATTGCTGAGAAATTCTTCACTGGTGATGTGCATAACTATAAATCGTTACGTGCGTTGATGAAGGAACAGTTCGGAACGGATGATGTGCGTCTTGTAGATCAAGAATCCTTTTCGGAGCATCTAGAGCATTTGATGAGTAAAGGCATTGTCAAATTTGAGCCTGTATTTGTTCTTGGTGCTTATGGCAAGGAAATGCAGGTTCTTGTTCACGTAAAGGGGGCGTAATCATGGGTAAGCCTAGGTCGGAAATTCAAGTTCACAATCAGTCAATCAAGGCGCGACAGATTTTGCTAGAGGACGTACTTGCCGATGTTGAAAAATACGTTTCAAATGAGGTTGTTACTTCCGCTCTAAAAAATCAGGGAGCTTTGGCTTCCCTTTCTTACAAGTTCGATTTGGCTGGCCAGCAATACGCTATCGCCCCCACGAGTCTGAACACCCTCAAAAAAAAATCCGATGAATTACTTGGTTATCACGGTTTCGCAGGGCTAGAGCGTCTTAGGAGCGTGGCTAAGGATGCAATTGCTGCGTATGCCGAAAGGGGCAACAAGCCTACCAAGAAGACCAAAAATGGGCTAGAGCAAATTAATAGCGAGTTAGAATGCACGGTGGTCGCACTGCGCCGCGCTAATTTCAGGTTACTTCAAGGGCTTTCCACTGCTATATCGGGAATCAAAGAAACCAGGGATGGTTCTAGTGAGGCTGTTAGAAATAAAAGCGCTAGCGAAGCCGTAAATGCACTGTTGGCAATAGTCTCGCTTAATGAGTCTCCTTTTGATGTGATTCCATCTCACGAGAATATCCAGTCTTTAAAGGTAGTAAGGAGTGAGTAATTTCCATGAGCGTAAGCTTTATTCAGTGGTTCCTGAGCTTGAGTTGTTTGACCACAACGCACTGGGGAAGCTCGTGACTAGGGATGCGAGCAATCTGACATTCATCAATTGGCCAAACGGGGCACCCTGTTTTGCCGCGAATCTCTACATGCTTTCCCTTACGGTTCGCCCCAATAGGATGAAGCGTAAAGGGTTAGCGCGTACAGGTAGAAAAGGTGGGACGATTGGTGAGTATGCTCAAAAAATCAGTCAGTTGGTTAGATTCTGTTATGCTTCAAACATTGATTTTATAGATCTATCAGATAACGACTTTACGCGTTTTATTCATCATCTAAGTACGGAAGTAGATCCCAAAAATCTTCGTGAGAAGAAGAAAGCCACACTCACCGTTGTAGACGTTGGGACTGTATGTATAGACTTCCTAAAGTATATTGGAGGGCTTTATGAGCAACCCAGTTTCGTCGCGATTGGAGGGCGAATAAAGATTACTGAAAACGTTACAGTGAAAAAAGATAAGCGTGGTCGTGATTATGCTGTGCACAGTGTGTGGCATCATGCATTTCCACCTGGTGGTAGGAGGCACGAGCGGAATGCGATTCCTGCTGTTCATGTCGACCAGCTCAGGAGCGCTGTCGATGAAATGGGGGGCTCACGGTTCATCAAGATTCGGCGGCATGCATTTATCTCAACATTGGAAAACTCTGGGGCTAGGCTTTCAGAGGTTGCGAGTCTTAAGGTCGTAGATGTCCTGACCGCGTATGAGATGAAGCATCCTATGCTTAGGTTTATCACGCTGAAGGGCGACGACAGCGAGGAAAGGGAAATACCCGTAAATAAGATGTTTCTCAATGAACTGATCTCATACATTGAGTTTCACAGGGGTAAAGTTGTAAGAAATAAATTTTCGAGTATTAAAGATCATGGCTTCGTATTTGTATCATCAGCAACCGGAACTCCGCTTTCAGAAACATCCCTTGGTAATGAGATCGGTTCAGTGCGCAGGTTTGCTGGCATCGAGGAACAAGCATGCGCGCACATGTTTCGCCACTCGTTTATAACGAACTTGGTAATGGAGTTTGTACAGCGGGATAGATATAGGCGTGCAGGAGACTTTGAAGTCAGGTTGCTTTCTGATGAAAGCTATCTTGAGGAGGTTAAGATGTATACCGGCCAGAAATCAATTGCGACTATCATGGGCTATGTACATGCAGCATTCAAGGAGATTGAGGGGTATAGCACTACAGTTAGCAATGTTTTCCTAATTCGAGCCATGGAGCAGTTCGATAAATACTCTCGTAAACTCAGAGCCCATCTCGGCTCTACCCTTACAATTCAAGAATATAACGTAGAGATGGAGAAGCTTGAGGCTTTAAGAGATGATGACTTTGCTCGTGAGCTTGCAAGAGAGAAAACGGTCAAAGGAATCGCTCCGATTCTGCCTGGCCGCGAATGATTCGGTGAATTCTGGCACGGGTCTATCATTCACACGGTAGTGTTGAGATACCATGGTTCATTAGCAATGGATTCAAGTCTTGGGCTTAAGGTTAGGAGAAGGTTTTGTTGCTGCTTTCACGCCTCTGGAACCTTATCAGCCCCGACCGTCGCTCCGAGTGGGAGAAAGCGCGTGAACGCGAGTTCATCCTGGCGGCGAACTCCTTGAAGACCCTCAAGGTGACACCGGAGGGCGGGATGTCCATCGATCCTGAAGAGCTTCGCGAACAGATCGTCGCTTCACGTGAGCAGTTGAAGCATCTCGTCCACAAACCAGGAGCGGCTAGCGGCTCATTCGAAGTTGCGGCAGACATTCGGGTGGAACAGGGAGCGAGTGCCACCATAGAGGCTTCTATGAGCACCATGGACTGTATTGAGGTGGTGGCTTGGCGTCGGATGCAGACTGGCGCTGCAGTTCGCTACGTGTGCCTCCAGTCTATGAGTAAGGGACAATTCGCTGTCGCTTCAGCAAGCATGTTCACAGGAGCCATAGAGAGTCTCCCCACTTGGGTCGATGGCAATACCAATAGGCAAATCGCGAACGCTCTACAACTTGGTGATCTCCAGTGGTACGCGGCTGTGAGCGAGGCTATGGATGCTTGGGATGCGGAGCTTTGATGACCCTGAGCTTTCAGTTGGGGCGCGCCCCTGCGGGGAGCGGCTGTCGTGTACCGAGCCCTTGCGATGCCAAGGTCTCGGCCCTCCGGGCTTCCATCCCACACGCCTGCGCGCTCCGCTTGCCATGCCTACCAGGCACGTGATCACCTGTCTTCGGTTCGAGCGGTCGCACACGCTGTGCTACATCCATACTTCAATGGACTCATCGCTTTCGCATAGGTGAGGGTAGGTATACACCCCTCTGGTAGTTCAAGCTTCGAACAAAGCACGGCATGCGTTCATCAAAGCGGTTGCGTCATGGAGAGCTCGGTGGTGCCTAGTCGTGGGCAGTAGGCGATAAATGTCACTGGCAGCCTCCCGACCCACAAACACTTCCAAAGGCTTCAACTCGAAGGTCGGCATCAGGTCTGCTGCTTCGTAGAGGACATCGAGCCAAAAAACATCTTGAGGTGAGTCGCTGCAAAGCACCTGCCCTGAAAACAGCTGATTCATTCGTTCCGCCACAGTTGGTGGGGCATCACCTTCCTGAAGTAAATGATCCTGAGTAAGACCATGCATGTCTTGCGCATCGAACGACCAATGCGTCCAATAGCGGGCTGGCTTTATCAACGAACTGAACCAGGTTTCATTCGACACGACAGCCACCTCAATGGGATAGCTATCTGGGGCTATCCCTGATGCCTCGAAATCGATAAAAAAAGAAGGCCGTTCCACCTTGCTGCTCCGGTTTGAAGGTTGCGACTTTCAGCGGCTACACCGACTGCTCGTGTGTTTGCGCCGCCATCGCTCGAACCAGCCGTTCTAACTGTTAGCAGCCTTTGCAAGTCGATGGTTTTGCACATGCTGCATCTCACGCTCCCATTCATTCACAAACTTGTCCCAGTCTGTGGCGTAGGGCCCATCAGGAACTCTGGTCGACCCGATGCTTGCTTGGTGGAAACGCTCTCTCCAGGGTTGCGGAATAGTCTTCTCCAAAATGATGTCGATTCCGGAGTTATGACGCATCACCGAGACAGAGTTACGAACCTCAATGAGGTCGAGTAGCTTATCGCTACAGGGGGTGTCGTTTCGCTCTTGGTCGTCGAGATCATCGAGGATGACAAGGAGGTCGGATGCGTTGGGATCACCAGGACGGAGGCATGCAAGGGCCCACAGAACCCTTCGCCTAGTCCTCTCACGCTCGCGGAGTAAATCGCAGGTCATTTAAGCCTCCTTTTCACAAAGCAGGGCGGTGGTTATGGCGTGCCGCCTTCGGCGGATGGCTGGCGTGAACCGAGCCGTGGCAAGCCACGTCTCGTCCCTACGGGCGTCCATCCCACACGCCTGCGCGCTCCGCTTGCCCGATACTCGCAGCCAAAGGAAAGTCTGGCGCAGCGATCCTGAAGCCGGGGCGGGTGTTAGCGTGCCCTACGCACAGGACAATTACTTGTGGAGCTTACTAAAGCGACTCGATAGCGCTGCGGCTTCGGTAGTTTCCCAAGCTTCAGGATCAGATGTAGCGTTGAACATCGCCCATGCCCTCCACAGGAAAAATGCGGCAACCAAGCTCGACTCAATTACTGCAAATACCGTAGTGGTATACATATAATCCGAATTTTCTCCAAACAAGAAAAGCACTGGGAATATCGAAGCTATCCAGCCGGCGACGAAAGTTAAGCAAAATGCGATGGTCGCAGTGACCGTCAGGAAAAGCGGGACTTGATATCTATACTGGGTTGCAAATGATTTCTCGCCGTTTTGCTTCGCTAGGCCGTACAAGATGCCTGTGTTTTTTTTCCTTGTCATTACTTCTTTTGAAAAGTCCATACAAAGTTACGTTTTCGCCGACTTCTAACTCTTCGTAAAGCTTATTCGATACTTGCAAATTCGGGATAACTGCACCATCAATGCTGACTTTAGCTTTATGTCCGCCGTTCATTCGATCAACAGATCGAACGTAGTCAACTTTTCCTGAAACTTTCACGCAATCGAACTTCATCACTCACTATCCCTGCCATCGCTCAAAAAAGTGGATCTGGTTCTTGCCAAGACGTCGCTCAGTGACTATTGCAGGCGGGCTCACGCTGGCCATAAACGCCGGACTTGATGAGCGCGTCTCCCATCGAGACGTCCCTGGCCGTGTCTTAGGTGCTGCTCTGATGACCAATCCATCACCAATCCAGACGTCGCCGCTATGATCAAACGACTGCTTGGCAAACCATATGTCACGATAATATCACTATGATCTGTTTATCGAAACACGCTTGCCGTGGCTCTATCCTCAGTTTTGAGGATCCGACTCATGCATCTGAAAGAAGCGCTGGCAGGAGCATTGCGTGGAGCTCGTGCTCATCAGGGGTTGAGTTACGAAGAGTTGGCGGGGGCAACGCACAGAACGTACGTGGGGAAGCTTGAGCAGGCCCGAGCGAACGCGACGTTGGAGAAACTGGACGAGATCGCTGACTATCTAGGCCTCGACCTTTTGACTATGGTTACTCTCGCCATTGCGGCTCAGGGTGACGAGCTCCCTTCGCAAGCCCTGCAACGTACTGCCTTGCGAATCAGGGAATTCGAGATGTCCGGAGGGTGGCAGTTGGTAGAGGAGCAATTCAGTGATGGAAAGCTCATCAAGCGCTCCCAGGGAAAGCCTAAGCAGCCGCTTTATGCAGATTACGTTCGAGCCCTGAAAGCGCAAGGTTTCGACAGGAAAACAATCGCTGAAAAGCTTGGCATTGCCAGAAGCACAGTCCAAAAATATTGGAATACATAAACCTCCAGGTTATCGCGACCCCTCTTTTTCTACGTGATGTGTTTCGTGCTCATGGCTGCGGTGTATCCTTGGGCAAGGGTAGGCACTTGTGGTGTTGCCCATAACGTAGAGAGCAGGTTCGGATGGCTGAAATAGTGGGGATATTTGGTCGGTGAAGCACGTCAGGCTGATCCGCCATGGAGAAAGCGCGGCCAACGCAGGCCAACCCAGCCTTGATCACGCGAGCATCCCTCTTACCCCAAAGGGGGTCGAGCAAGCGCGCCAAGTGGCAGGGTCATTCGCTCAAGCCCCAGATCTGATCGTTGCCTCGCCGTTCTCCCGAGCGCAAGCAACTGCAATGCAGACAGTGGCTGCTTTCCCTTCAGTGCCGTTTGAAATATGGCCCATTCACGAGTTCACCTACCTTGAACCTGCACGGTGTATCAACACGACCGTTGCCCAGAGACGAGCTTGGGTGGAGGGATACTGGGCCAAGTCAGACCCAGCGTTCACGGATGGTGAAGGCGCCGAGTCATTCTTGGACTTTATATCTAGAGGTCAGTCTTTCTTAGATAGACTTGCAGAGCATCCTGCCCAGGACATCGCCGTGTTTTCACATGGGCAACTCATCAATGCGGTGGCTTGGCTGATTGAGTGCAGGCCACAGAAGATTGACGGTCAAGCTATGGCCGTATGGCGAGAGTACGAGATCACTCACCACGTGCCTAACTGCTCTGGTTACAAGCTTACCAAGCACCCAGACGATGCCGGCTGGAGAGTAAGTCCTGAGGAGTTGCGAGTTGGCGTAACTCAACGCGTACCAGGCAGATCCTACCAAGCGTTTCGCGTTCCCGAGCGCGTGCTGATTGAGGAGCGGGCCCAGGCCCTATCGGCTGCAGGCTACCCGCTGCCAGACGATGATCCGGCTATGTACGCTGAGCAAAGGCTACTCGAGGCAAAAGAGGCTGCAGGTTTATTACCCTCGCACTCTCCTGGCAGAAAACTGTAGCGGGAGTGCGAAGAGGGCAGGACTTTAGCGAGAGGTGTCACCTGGCTGGAGACACCTCCTCCACGTTCAACGACGAAAAATGCGATTTATCAAGATCAACGCTGCAGCACCAATCGCGAGGGCGGCGACTGGTTTTTCTTTAACGAACGTGGATACGCTATTCAGTGTATCGCCATAGGTTTTAGTCAGCTGACCAGCCGCTTGATGTCCCGCACCTTCAGCTTCCATCTTCGAATCACCAATTAGTTTCCCGACCGTGCTCTGCGCCTTGCCGGCCAGCTTTTCTGCTACACCTTCAACTTGTTCGCTCTTCATGATTCATCAAACCTTTGCGTGAGAGTGGGGAGCTCCGAACCGCGCTAATCGGGCGGCTATCAGCACGACATTAGGGACATGCGCATGATGATTAGTTCAATGGTGATGAGCTGTAGGCCAGTTTGGAAAAGCGCCTACACGTTTAAGCCTATTGCTATGCTGTTGCTCCCAACATGGAGGTGAGCCAAATGCAGGGTGAGTATTCCCTATCAGATGTACTGGAAAGGATGTACCAAAACCAGCTGGCCCTTGAGGCTGCGCTCATGGAGCTGACCCTCCAGGTGGAAGCCCAGGGACATGCGGAAGTCGGCGACAACGTCCGTGGTGCGCTTTACACAATTGGTGAGAACGCTGGCAATATCAAACAGGGGCTGGCCCGGCTCAAAAAACTCCCATGACCCAGCCGCTTTTCGATTTTGATCTCAAACGCGTTTCCCGCACGCATTACATCACTGGCAAGGCTGCGATCAACTTTCCGCACGCTGGAAGCACCACTGGCGGATGGCATTTCCTGTCCTACTTCGACCGCGATTCGGGCGTAGCAAAAGTGTCCTTGGCAGGTATTCATTATCCAGATACGACCGATTTCTTTGGAGACGCTGGAGTCATCGACGTAACCGACAAGCTTGCGATGCGAGGCTGGTCAGAAGACGGCAAAAGGCTGTTCATGGCGGATCACTACAGAGCTGCAGCTGACATGGTGATGAAATGGGTGCTAAGTGATTCTAAGCACTGCAACGTCGAGGTCGCTGATTGGTTTCCCTCTTCCGAAACGAAGCAGCGGCTTTTTGAGATCCTAAATTCGGGAAGGCCCAAACTTTTAGATCCCGACAAGCTGCAAAAAATGGAAGCTTGGCTAAGCTCGCAGTAGTCCGAAGGACAGATCTGCATGGCAGCCGGCGTATTGCGTTTTAAGCGGGAGCAATGGATATGCGCAAAAAGTCCCAGTCGTGGTTTATCCCGCTCCTGATTCTTTTTGCCGTCCTGTGGGCAATGGGGAAAAAAGACACGCCTCAAACCCCGGTAGAGCCGAGCGCTCTGAGCACGCTAGTATCAACCACGCCGACGTCTCCATCCCCACCCACGCCGACCTCCGCAACTGAGCAGTTCGTGAGCGCTGATAACCTCAATGTCCGGGATCAACCAGGCGGAAAGGTCATCTCAAAACTTAAGCGCGGGGAGAAGGTTCAAGTTTTTGAGACCCGAAAGGATTGGGCGCGCATCAGCATTGATGGTCAACCTTCAAAGTGGCTTTCGTCCAAAAGCCTGTGCAGCGGCTCAGACTGCTACGTCGTCTTAAGGCCAAGGCCAGCGATTCAGCCGAAACAGCCTGCTCGCCAACAGACCCCAGCTTACGGTTCATCCTGCCCCTGTTCCTCTGGGAACGTGTGTATCGGGCCTCGCGGTGGTCGATATTGCATTACCTCTGGCGGTAACAAACGATACGGTGTCTGATCTGCTGTTCACCATTGAGACAATCTGCAACGATCACACCTAGTTACAGTCCAAAAGGACACATATGCCAGCGTTCAGAGGATGCACTGATGAAGGTGTTCATAAGCTCCGTAGTAAGAGGATTCGAGCAGTTCAGAGCCGCCGCCAAAGACGCGGTAGAGACACTGGACATGAAGCCGGTCATGAGCGAGCACTTCGGAGCGCGAACCTATTCCTCGGAGCACGCCTGTCTGACAGAGGTCGACCAGTGCGACGTTTATATCCTGATTCTTGGCGCTAACTACGGCTATGAACCTCAGCCAGGGCTCTCAGTTACGCAGCAAGAATTCCACCAGGCAGTGAGCAAGCGTAAACCGATTTTGGTCTTCATCCAGCAGACTGACTTTGACGCGAAGCAGGCCGTGTTCGTCAACGAGGTGTCTGACTACAAACAAGGTTTTTTCAGAGCCTCATTCTCAGATCCCCAAGAGCTGTTGAAAGCTATTGTCCAGGGCTTGAGTAGAATGGAGAAATCCAAAAGCGCAATTTCTGAGAAAGCCTTTAACGAGCGCATCACAGAGGCATCAAGCTCTCGCTCCTACGGCGGTCACTCCTATGCGCCACAGCTTGAGTTCGCGTTTCTGCCACAACCCGTTGAGCAGCACGCTGTGCATGGAGCGGCCCAACGCCGTGATGAGATTTTCCATAGTTTCCATAACCTGGGCTTGGCGAAGTTCAAGCAAGGTTACGAAGACTGGGATGACAAGTTGTTCACAGGACTGAAGTCCGGAGATACGTCTTGGCGCGTTTTTGACGACGGGCTCGTCCTTTTGGAAACTGACGCAAGTGTGCCAGTCGAGGGGCGTACGGCTGGTCTCTATTTCGTGTCTCCGACCAACCTATCAAAGCTAATTATGTCCTGCTTCGAGGTGTCTGGATTCAACAGCGGATGGTATCGCATTACCTTGAAGAATTTAGACATGGCGAAGATAGAAGAGCCGCCGGCGACTGCCCCCAGCAGCTATTCGATGCCTATGCGCCGTGAAAAGCTCGTTAGTGAGTCACGACTTTTAATCCCTGCCACACGGCCCATCGTGGAGCAATGGATACAGGAAAGCATCGTAAGAATGGCCAGAAGTTTGGCTTATTGATCAGTGACACCCGTGCCTCTGTCATTTTGAGTCAAGGGGAGCGTTTAATCGTCAACGTGCCACAGGCGCCCAACAGTGCTTCTGGGTAATTCCAGGTGCCGGCAGACCTCTGCCTGAGAAAGACCTTCTGCCTTTAGTTTGCGTACTGCCTCGAGCCTTTCTGCGGCTGCGATTCTCTGTGGTGTGGTGATCTTCTGCGGCTCGCCAGGCAGCGCTTCATCAAGAACTCCTAGCCGCATGAGTTCTATCATCGATTCATTCAAGACAGAGCGTGCTGTCTTGCCCTCATCGGCTGCGGCCACCAGAGTGAGCAGCGACAAAGGCGTTAGGCCCAGCGCATGAGCCAGATCCGCACTCAGATCAATAGTCGGTGTCGTCGTCGCAGCCTCCAAGCGGCTTATGTGAGCCTGGTCAGCTTGATGCTGGAGGTCTGCTTGCGATAAGCCATTTCGAATCCTCAGCCACTGTAGCGTCGCCGCATAAGCCTTCCGCAGGGACATCCAACCTACCTCTCCCAAAAAGAGACGGTATGACGCGTTTGATAGATCCCACACAAATGCATATAATCATATCGGTGGGATTTCTGGCTTGTTGCCCGGTATTTTGCGTGTTCGCAGAGCCTGATTTTTGGGTTCGCACCATGAGGATCATCAATTTATGGGTAATTCTTCGGAGCATGAGTTGCTCCGCGAGGGTGAGATATCGTCCTTTGGAACAGAGCTACCTCAAGCCGAAATAGAGGCATTGGTGTCGGATCGTTTCGGTCGGAAACCATACTGTTTGGTCGAGGATTGGCTGATCTTTCATGTGGACGAGCCTCCTGAATCGCTCGCCAGGGTGCGCGCCATAGGCCTGCAGACAATGTTCCTTTATTCCCATTGCGTGACCTACGACAGCCAGGGCCGGTTCCCTCCAGGGGGCTGGGTACGCTCGACCCTGTGTAAGTCGTTCGACGGCGTTTGCCTGTTCGAGACCCGGAATACGGTGTACGCCTTGGTAGGCAAAGGGCGCGAGATGACCGCATCGCTCAAGACAATATTCGGCTTATGTTAATCGCAGGCGCTAAGCAGGCCTGCTCCACACGAGATGCACGATGTTCAGGATTAGCATGCAAGACCAGGCCGGCCCGGTGGGTATGTTCGGGGACGGTCTCGCTCACTTCCACGCCATGTCGCGATCCTTGGTTACTCATTGGTATCACGTCAGTCTCAAACGCCGGCATGAGGGACGGTTCGTAGCTTATGAAGAGATGCTGAACGATGAGCCTCGCTTGGTGGAGCTACTGGTCTCCCAAGACGAGAGCATGTTCATTCAAGATGTCCAGGTCGTTACCCCGGCATGGATGAACAAAGGGTCAGGCTGGAAGATGGAAAAGCTGAAATCGCTCTCCATGGGGTTCAACCAGGCAGAAGTGCCGATCTGTGTTCTGCACGTCGAGAATGGTGATGTATACGTCAATACCCATCAGTGCGACCTCGATGTCGATGCCTTGGTTGGGGTCAGGGAGCTATATCGGCGCAGCGCTGCAACCACCGGCGTAGCCTCAGCGTCGGAGGCTCTGTAGCTATGGACGACATCAATACCGTCGCAGTCGATTTACACGAAAAGCGCTACTCGGACTTCGACCTTCTTCGCATCGCCAAAGCAGTGAATCAAGACTACGACGGGCTGGTCACGGCCTACCTGGTGAATGTCCATATTCATGCGTGCAGTGCTGTTGGTGTGGTGTTCGGTCACATTTGCCCTGGGCCGTACCAACGATTTGCAGATGGTCGGCTGATTCGGACATCCGACATTCAGTCCGTAACGAAGGAAGGCAGTTTTTGGGTGATCAATACGGTCAACTCGAAGTACGTCATTGCGACGTTCAGGCGGGACGTCGGACGGCGTAGCTTGCGTGAGTTCATGCGCATAGCGGGAGACAGGTATCTGCCAACGCCGGATCGCCTCCAGTAGCTCTGAGGTCGTTGTTTTGGGCTTGCCCCGCCTCGGGGATGGCTGTCTTTTACCAATCCCGCTGTTGCGGGACTTGGCCCCTTCGGGCTTCCATCCTCAAGTCTCCAGCCCTGCTTGGGCCTAGGCGCTCCGCTTGCCATTTCGGACGCCAGCACATGGTGCCTGCTCGATTCCCTAACCGCTGGCCATTGAATCCGGTCTCCGAGGTTTTGTCCGCTTCCTCGGGAGCAGATAGTTATTGGACACTTTCAGCGATATCGTATGCTCGGTTCCCTATGCTTAGCCAAGGACGTGTGGCATGCCGAAGATCAAACCACTGGATATGAAGCTAATCGACCTTCTTTTCGAGATGGAAGGGGGTTACGTGTTGGACTTCTCAGACCGCACCATGTCCCAGTTCTTCCTCGGAGAGCTGGAGATCGATATTGATGATCCGCTGTTCGCTGCGGATGGCACATCCAAAGCTAGGCGCCTGCGTAGCTTCCTCACGCTTGCCGATATACCGACTTGCGTGCGAGCGCTCAAAGCACTCTGGCAATATCGTCAGGCTGCGCTGGCCAACCAACACAAAGATGAACCTGTGGTTAACGCCGAGGGGCGCTTCCTGACGTTGATTCAAGGCTTGGAGTCCGGCTCATCTGCCGACGTCATTAAGGGCGATCCGTTCGCAGCTGTGCGTCAGGTAAATGTTGATCAGGCGGCTCAGTTGAAGAGGGCCCTGTTGGACATTCATAAGCTCGCTCCTCAAGCACGTGGCTACGCATTCGAGACGTTCCTCCAGCAGCTGTTTGAGGCATCCAACCTCCAACCTCGCGCACCATTTCGGAATACGGGGGAACAGATAGATGGAAGCTTCCAATGCCGAGGGGACATCTACCTTGTTGAGGCGAAGTGGGTAGTGAACCCTGTTGGTGCAGGGGAGCTGCACATCTTTCAAGGCAAGATCAGCCAGAAGGCAGCTTGGACACGAGGTGTTTTTATCAGTTACTACGGATTCACTGACGTTGGGCTGGAGGCATTCGGGCGCGGCAAGAGCTTGATATGCATTTCGGGAAAAGATATCAACGATGCTTTAGACAAGCACATACCATTTGCGGATGTAATCGACCGCAAAGTGCGGGCGGCTGCTGAGACAGGTTCAGTATTCGTACCTTTGGATAAATTGTTCTAAGCCCATGCGGCAACGCTAAATTTCATCAGAGGCTCCAATGTACCTAACCATAATGAAGCCCGAAGTGCTTCAGGACGTTGCATCGCTCGGTCGTGGTCTTTGGATTGTAGAAGGCCCTGATGGCCCAGCGCTCGTGGTCAAAGCGGGCAAAGAATTTATCCTCGCCGCACGTGAGAAGCGCGAGCTGAAGTTCTATCTTGCACCATACGAGTCTGATGAGGCGCAAGGCCTGACGCTGTTGACGGCCTGCTTTGATGATCCGATTAGTCCGCTGACTATTAAAACACCTCTGATGGGTAGCGATCCTTTTACAGAGGGCCTGAAAAGTCTTCCTGACCGTTTTAGCGTCTGTTTTTTTGATGAACACAATCGCGAGCTTCTGAGCAGTACAGCGCACGCTAGCCTTGAAGGGCTCCGAAAGTATGCAAAGGGTGTCAATCCCTTGGGGAAGGAGCACTGGCATCTCATGATGGAGCAGGCAGATCACTGGTTCGGCTTTACGACTAGGGAAGATGACAGCCGAGCAATAACGTTGACGCTCTTGGAGGATCTATTTCCAAGCGACTTCCTGATCACCGACCTCACTCGCCAAGGCTTCCAGGGTTCCAGAGGTTTCTCGAATACTCACCTTGAGCGACCGGAGCCAGGACACCTTCAGGAGCTGGATATCATCTATCTGCTCCAGCGTGCTTACTCTGCAGAGCAAATCATCCATGGGCCAGTGAAAGTCTCCGATGGGGAAGAGCTGACAGATGCTGTTGTTTTGGGGGCGGAGGTCACGCTGTTACTGCAGGCTAAGGACAGCCCAAACACCGCTGAGATGATGGGGACAAAGCTTGAACGAAAGCGCAAGAAGGCCCTGAGTCAGTTGAAAGGAGGCCTATCGCAGCTCCGTGGCGCAGTTTCAACTATCGAGCGTGAGGGAAATCCCGCGCTGCGGCTTGTTGATGGTACTCCCCTCAAAATCGATCTTGCAGCACGTCCCCTTGTAGGAGTCGTGGTGGTAAAAGAGCTGTTTAGCGACACCTATGAAGAGTACGGGGCCATGATCTTGGATTTCATGGACGATGTAGGTGTTCGTGTGTTGGCATTTGATTACAACGAGTTCGAGGTTATGACGAGGCACTGTCCCTCAGAGCAGGCACTCCTTTCGGCATTCTGGCAAATTTCCGAGTGCGCGGTTGAACAGAGGATCTATCCCAGACTTCGCTTTACTGAGCTACCCCCACGCTGATTCACCACCATGGCCAGCCCATGACGCGTAACCTCAACGAACTCCAGCACTGAACTATAGGTTTAGATGTCACTTCATTATCGAAAAGGTTAGCGATCCGCAACAGTGCCCTGCCATCACTGAGCAAAGACACCGGCGATAATCCTTGCATCGAGCAACGCGTGGTGAGGCAGCTCTTCACCCTCGCTAGTCGGAGTAAGTGTCGTTGCGTCAGTAGGGAAATTACGAACGATTCTGGGCCATCGTTCCTCTTCATATACCAGGTCGCAAAAAAGCTCCCAATCGTACTGAGGGGCATCAGTGACGATCTCGACCTCCTTTTTGAACGACGTCAGAAACCTGAGCAGCGATATTCTGGCTTCAACAATGGGCAATGCGTAGCTCCCACCCCACAGCTGCGGAAGCACGATTTCCTTTACGAAATCACTGCAGTCTTCTTCTTTCCAAGCATCGAGCAATTCCACGTAGAATTCGCGCCCATCCTCAGCCACCAGTGCGAGTGATATCAGCTTCGCAGCCGCTGAGAGCTTGGTAAACTCACAATCAAGAAAGACCCTCACCTTGTTAGAACTCCGTAATGACTAGGGCTCGCTTGGATATGGCGCAGGAGGGGCAGCTATGGGAAATGGCCCTCGAGCATCTTGGCTCAGACGGACTCCTCCAAGCGGTCATAGAAATGTGGAGCCGCGCCGCCCCTCCACCCAGACCATTGGTTGAACACCTGTCCACCAATGAGGTGAGTCAGGAAGTCTTGAGCATACTGAAAATTGCCCAGCAGCGGGTAGGTGCCATCGTGCCAGGTCGAACGCCTGATGCAGGCACAGTCACGCTGTACGCTCGTCACGCTAGCAACTTAGTTGATGGGCTCATTACACTGCTGCCAAAGGTGAAGCTTTCGCAAGCCTTGAGAGGCTCTTGTCTTGAAATCGAACTGGGGATTTGACGTCCGCACAGGCTCCACGAATACCAGTCAGCAACAATCCTATTAAAACTTGCCCAGCGAAATGCGTCCTTTTGAGATGTTCTATGAGCTCTGATTTAACTGAAGAAGAAATGCGTCATGCCCTTTTCGGCACACCTCAGCCAGAGGAGCAAGTTTCTACGCCGCTAGTGCCGGAGCCCGTGGAAGAAGTTGTGCTCGCCAAACCGCTGGTCGCTCCAGCAGCGAAGAAGAAAGTGGCAAAAGCATTTACGCCTAGGCTGAAGGTCACGCTTCGGGTTGGAAACGAATTCGAGGGGAAGATGCATGAGTTTATCCACGAGGCCGACACGTTGAGCTCGTTGCTTGCTGAGCAGGAGGCTGTGAAGGCTGCTAGGAAAAAGTACAAGTATGTGGAAGTGGTATCGGTTAAATCGATGTAGACGCGCCAACTAATCTGGTTGGGCGAAGGGGCGACCCCTGCCTGGATCATTGATCAACCAGCTTGCCTGGCCGAAGGGGCCTTCAGATCGCTCGCGTGTAGCTGCTCTTGATGCCATTGGCGCTGATGCTATAGGATCAGAACAGGAGATGGCATTCCTCCTTTAACCGCCTTAGAGCTGATGATGCCTACGTGAACCCTGGACAGGGTGCGTAGGTGTGTCTCCCTGTCCTCCAATTAAGGACAGGCTATGATCTTATTCTTCGAGTTTCCCTTTTCCTTCAGCGCGAGCTGCTTGCCAGTTAGTCCACTCAGATCTGATGAGGAGGACTCTGCGTGCTGAAGTCATTATTCGTCATTGCCGTTGGCGCTTCACTTGGAGCCTGGTTGCGCTGGCTGTTGGGCATGAAGCTGAATGCTCTTTTCCCGACGATCCCGCCAGGTACTGTGGTCGCGAACATGGTTGGGGGCTACATCATCGGCCTGGCCATCGCCTTCTTGGCCGCTTCTCCCACCCTCAGTCCAGAGTGGCGTCTCCTTATCATCACGGGTTTCTGTGGTGGGCTTACCACCTTCTCTACATTTTCAGCCGAAACGGTTGCCTTGATTCAGGAGGGTAGACTGGTTTGGGCGCTCGGCTCAATTTCGTTGCATGTCTTAGGCTCGTTAGCGATGACCGCTGCCGGGCTTCTGTCCTACCAAATGATTGGTACTCGCTGAGGAGATAGAAATGAAAGGCTATATGGTCGTTTTCTTCACCCAACAAAACCGTCGTTATCAGGGAAAGATGCTAGGCGAATGGATCGTCGACGTGGCTAAAGAAATGGGGTTGCGAGGCGCCACGCTCTGCACCGGAATCGAAGGGTTTGGGCACACAGGAAAACTGCATTCATCGCACTTTTTTGAGCTGGCGGATCAACCCACGGAGATTCGCTTGGCCATCACGGAAGATGAGGCAGAACGATTGTTCAAACGATTGGACTCTGAGGAAATATCGGTATTTTTCACGAAGACGCCAGTCGAGATGGGCACCCTTGGAAAAACGCCCTCCAGCTCAACACCCTCCACAACTTCGGAGCTATGAACATGAGCTACGCGGACATCCCAGCTGGCAACGCCATCCCCGATGACTTTTTCACCGTTATCGAGATTCCTGCAAACCACTCGCCGATCAAGTACGAGGTGGACAAGTCGAGCGGACAAATTTTCGTTGACCGCTTCCTCAGTACACCGATGTTCTATCCGGCCAACTACGGGTTTATCCCGAACACGCTGAGCGACGATGGCGATCCGCTGGACGTCCTGGTGGTTTGTCCATATCCCGTCTCACCTGGAGTTGTCATCCGCAGTCGCCCGGTTGGTGTGATGTACATGACTGACGAAGCCGGAGCCGATGCCAAGGTGATCGCAGTGCCTCATGAAAAACTCAGCTCCATGTACATCGACGTAAAGGAGTGCTCAGACCTCCCTGCGTTACTCCTCGCCCAGATCCAGCACTTCTTCGAAAACTACAAAGCATTGGAACCGGGTAAGTGGGTGAAGATGGGCCGCTGGGGCAGCGCCGATGAAGCGCGGGAAGAGATTCGCAAGTCGGTAGCTGCGTATATCCCCAAATAGGCTTACTCCAGATTCAAATGCCACTGTCATAGGATCGCGCTGAGGTGCGTGCATTTATGCTGGGCCTAAGTTGCTCCAATCATCAAATATCCGAGGAGCCACACGCCTGTAAAGAAGGATCGATGCTCGCTCGCCTAGTGAGGCTATGTGCTTGGAGCGCGCTCCTACGTTTCATGAGCGAGCCCGTGCCTGGGAACACACTGAAGGCTGATTAAGGCTCGGTGTAAATCGTTACAGGCTATGTGCCCTGCCGCGCTGGTAAACCTCGGATGTTAAAATAATCGCTTTGGATCAAAGCGCAAGGACACTGATGACTCATAGTAGAGCTCCCGCAGAAACCCCTAGAGCAGCCGCGATTCTGGCTCGCTTCCTATCGTCGGAATCCGCTGGCGGTCTTGTACTGATGGGCGCAGCACTCGCGGCCCTAATCGTGGCGAACTCGCCTCTCTCGCAAGGTTATTTTGCCGCCTTGCACAGTGTCTGGTTGGGCATGTCTGTGGAGCATTGGGTCAATGATGGCCTCATGGCCATCTTCTTCCTGATGGTCGGCCTAGAGATCAAAAGAGAGGTTCTGGCAGGTGGGCTTTCTACTTGGGGCCAGCGCGCCCTGCCGGGGTTTGGTGCTTTAGGTGGCATGGTTGTGCCTGCGCTGATCTACATCGCAATCAACTGGGGTAATTCTGAGACTTTGAAGGGGTGGGCTATCCCAGCCGCTACCGACATCGCATTCGCCTTGGGCGTCTTGTCGTTGCTGGGGAGGCGAGTCCCTACGTCGCTGAAGGTCTTCCTCGCCGCCTTGGCGATCATTGACGACCTGGGTGCTGTAGTCATCATTGCCTTTTTCTACACCTCTGGTCTTTCCATGCCGATGTTGCTGGCATCGCTTGCAACCTTGGCCATTCTGATCGCAATGAATCGATTGGGCGTCAGACGATTGTTCCCGTATCTGCTGGTAGGTGGTGTGCTGTGGTTCTTCGTGCTGCAATCGGGAGTGCACGCCACCCTTGCGGGTGTCGCTGTAGCGCTGTGCGTTCCAATGGGTAAGCCTGAAGAGGAAGCCCGGTCTCCACTGCTGTTCCTAGAAGAAAAGCTGCATATGTGGGTAGCGTTCGCTGTGGTGCCGATTTTTGGCTTCGCCAATGCGGGTGTTTCATTGGCCGGTATTTCGATGGAAAACCTAGTCGATCCGGTTCCGCTGGGTGTTGCGCTCGGCTTGTTGGTGGGCAAGCAGATTGGCATCTTCCTATTGGCTGCTCTGGCCATTCGTATGGGCTTGGCCAAACTGCCGGAAGGCAGCAATTGGGCACAGCTTTACGGCGTTGCGCTCTTGTGTGGCATCGGCTTCACCATGAGCCTGTTCATCGGAAACCTGGCGTTTGCTGGATCAGCTCACCTGATCGATGAGGTAAAAGTCGGCGTGTTGATTGGTTCGACCCTGGCTGCAATCGGTGGAGTCCTGATTTTGCGACGCAGCGCTGCGCCCGCCATTGTCGCCGCCACGGTTTCTAAATAAGCGTAAGCGAGCCGGCCACGGAGTTTCTCCCTGACAGAAATCCTGTGGCCGGAACATCGTCTCGCGAAGCGAGGTCATCGTGCTTTACGCCACAAGTTGCTGAAATATCCCCTCAAAGGCTGATTGGCGGCATCAACTCGGACGCGATTTTTTTCAGCATGAACGTTTCGCGCTGAATGGACTGCCCCATCGATGACTCCTGACGCTGCATCACGGCTTCATTATGCGTTATGGCTTCATGCAGGTTGATCCAGACAGGCCGCATACCATTAGCGATTTCGTGGCTTTCCATTCTCACGGGCGCTAGCTGGGGCGCGACTTCGCATTGATAAAAATGCGAGGTCATGTGCATCAGATCGTACTGTGGCTTCCAATAGGGCCGGTACTCCTCGATGTAACCGTAGTGCTGGAGCACCTGTATTTCACGGGCACCAGTCTCTTCCTCAAGCTCACGCTTCAAGCCTGTGACAATGCTCTCGTCACCATCAAGACCGCCTCCAGGAAAGCTGAAGTCGTTATAGCGCTCGGTGAACAGCAACAGGATCTGTTCATCCCGCATCACGATGCCGCGTGCTGCATGTCGACGGAATACTCTGCCCTGTTTGGATTTCAGCTCGGGGTGAACAATTTCAGTTATGAGTTGCATGTAGTTTCGTTACCGCAAGATCAGTTAGTCATCGTCCAGGGTGGCCACGGCATTTCCGCAATTCTGGAAATACTGTGGCCAGTGGCACTGGCTCAGCGAAGCAGCAATACGGGTAAAGTGGATGTCCGCAGCATCGTCGTGGTCGTGCTGCCTACAAGAAACTGCCTGATGCGTGAGTGCCCGTACGCACCCATGACCAGGAGGTCAATGCCATGCTCTGCCTGATACGCATGCAGTACCGACTCTACTTCGCCTGGGTGGATCTCGGCATGCACTAGCACGCCAGAAGAGGCAAGTGTGGCTCGTGCTTTCTCCAGCTCGTTTTGATTTTCTTCAGAGTCCGTACCAACCATGACGATATGAATTGGCAGGGCTTCGCATAGCGGGCTTGAAGCAAGCATCTGTACGGTCTTGTGGCCTGTAGCGCTGCCGTCAAATGCCACCATGACCGTTTCAGGTTTTCTGAAATGGCTGGTTGTAATCAGGATGGGGCGGTGGATAGTTCGGACTACCGCTTCAATCTGGCTGCCAAGACTTTGGGCACTGCGCGCGCTGTCCTCACCGACTCTTCCAATCACCAGCAATCGAATGTCGTCTTGGAGATCGCTCAGGCTCTCGACGAGATGGCCGTGGCGCTGCTTCAGATCAGGTGACATGGCGCCAGAGATGACTGTTCGCTCGCGAGCTTTTTCAAGCATGTGCTGCCCATGCTCCAAGGCCAGTTTTGCACGCTGCGCATCCAGCGTGGCCAACTCCTCCAGTAGATGTTCTCTGCTACCGAGACCGATATTGCCGCTGAGGTCAGCGGATGCAGGATATTTCTCCTTATCCAGCACATGAAGCAAGGTCAGGGGAGCGCTGAGTCGTTGCGAGGCCCATGCTGCGTAATCGCAGACCGCCAGTGAGGATTGTGAGTTATCAATGCATGCCATTACGTGGGTCATTGTCGTTCTCCTTAGTGGCTCATGAGCTTGTCGATGGCACCGGGTTTGTCATGAACGCCGAAGCGGTCAACGATTGTTGCGCTGGCATCATTGAGACCTAGCACTTCAACCTCAGCCCCTTCACGTCGGAACTTGATCACGACCTTATCTAGGGCTGCGACGGCGGTGATATCCCAGAAATGCGCCTGTGTGAGATCGATGGTGACTTTGTTGAGAGCTTCCTTGAAGTCAAAAACTTCAGTGAACTTGTCCGCAGAGCTAAAGAACACCTGGCCCACGACGTGGTACGTCCGATGCGATTCCGTCTCTTCCAGAGTGCTCTTGATATCCAGGTAGTGCCCAACCTTATTGGCAAAAAACAGCGAAGCCAGCAGCACACCTACCAGTACGCCGTAGGCCAGGTTGTGAGTAGCCACGACGACCACGACGGTCGCCACCATGACAAGGTTGGTCGACAGCGGATGCTCTTTCAGATTACGCAAAGAATCCCAGCTAAAGGTGCCGATGGACACCATGATCATCACAGCCACGAGTGCCGCCATAGGGATTCTGGAGAGCCATTCGCCAAGAAATACCACCATCAGCAGCAGGAAAACGCCGGCACACAATGTCGAGAGACGGGTGCGGCCACCAGATTTCACGTTGATGATCGACTGGCCGATCATGGCGCAACCTGCCATGCCGCCAAGCATGCCGGCAGCGATGTTGGCCACACCCTGGCCTTTGCACTCGCGGTTTTTGTTGCTGGTGGTATCGGTAAGGTCGTCGACGATGGTCGCGGTCATCATTGACTCGAGTAGACCCACTACGGCCAAGGCAGCCGAGTACGGGAAAATGATGCGCAGGGTTTCAAAGTTCAGCGGCACTTCGGGCCAAAGGAAAATCGGCAACGTATCCGGCAGTTGGCCCATGTCACCGACGGTGCGGATATCCAAACCGAGGTAAATGGCGACGGCAGTCAGCGTCAGGATGCACACCAACGGTGACGGAATCAGCTTGCCGATCTTCGGTACGTATGGGAACAGGTAGATGATCCCGAGGCCCGCTGCCGTCATGGCGTAGACGCGCCAGGTGACATTCGTAAGTTCCGGCAACTGCGCCATGAAAATCAGGATCGCCAATGCGTTTACGAAACCGGTGACTACCGACCGTGAAACGAACCGCATCAACGAGCCAAGCTTCAGGTAGCCGGCAAGGATTTGAAGTACGCCACATAGAAGGGTCGCGGCCAGCAAATACTGAAGTCCGTGCTCTTTAACCAACGTAACCATGAGCAGTGCCATGGCGCCGGTAGCCGCCGAGATCATTCCGGGGCGCCCACCGACAAAGGCGATGACAGCACAGATACAGAATGAGGCGTAGAGACCGACTTTGGGGTCTACACCGGCGATGATGGAAAAGGCAATGGCTTCAGGGATAAGCGCGAGTGCGACCACTAACCCCGCGAGCACGTCGCCACGGACATTGGAAAACCACGTTTGTCTAAGTTTTTGCAGCATAGAAAATATCCAAGGCAAAGCATCGCGCACGCCAAGGGAACGGCGAGCGAATCGATACAAATTCAAATTTTGAGGATTTTTTGCTGTGTGCTTAAGGTGTAAAACCAGGCCTACAGCAGTGCGCACCCGCGAGCGAGGCTAGCGGAAGCAGGATGTTGCGAGGGGGCGTAGCGCTAAGGCGGCGTAGGCTGCCAGTAGATCGTTGGGAGTACAGTCATGCTGATGTTCCTGTAGCTCAGGGTGTAAGAAACGTAGACAGCATACAGGGGAACTGGTGTCGATTGCGACCCGCCTCTCCGCTTTTCATATGTTGAGTCTGAAGACAAAGCTCGTCAGAGAGCACGTTTTTGAGTGTCAGCACTGGCTGTCAGCCAACGTCCCCAGGCCTCCTGCCGTCCTCCGATCCAAAAGCGACATTGGATCAGTCGCTGGCGCGCTAAGAAATTCTACCCACGCCTCGTAAGCCAGTTTATGGCGACGGACGGCGAGGAGCCACTCTGAGCCTTCTGACTGACGCGCCGAGACAAGCATCATTAACATAGTTGTAGCTGCATCGAGTTCCAGCAACAGCTTATGGGATTGGAAACGACATTCCTCGGCGTCAGTCATAGATCGGCATGCCCATTAGGTGGTTCGGATTTAACATCGTTATTGATGTCATTGTGACATTATTTTTAGGATTGCATCCGCTCTACCAAGAACACTGAGTGTAGTGCCATATGGTAGAAAGCACAGTGATGTTACTGCTGGATGAGGGGGAGCCCATCGTCGTCAAGATCGTATAAAAGGCATGTTTTGCAACAATTGCTAACTACCCACTCGACTTGAATATCTGAATCTTATAATCCGATAGGAAGCATCTGATAGGCTTTTCGGGCGATTAGCAACTTTCAACGTACGCCTTTTGGCGATCTTTTCCTTCAAGCACACCGAGGTTCCATGCAAGCCGAGATGCAGGAGATCAGCGACCATCTTTATCGATTCGCCCCGTTTGATCAGTTGCCCAGAGAGACGGTAGATGCAATGGCACGGCGAGTTGATGTGCGTTACTTCAAGGCTGGCAGCGACATCCTGGAAGCGGGTGCAGTGATCCAGGATTTGCACTATGTGCGCAGCGGAGCAGTGGAGATTTATCGACGCAACGGTGAACTCTACAACCGGCTTGTCGAAGGCGATATCTTTGGCCAGGCAGGGCTTTTACGCAGCAACAAAGTCCGCTTTCCTGCGAGAGCACTTGAAGACAGCCTGATTTACTACATCCCCGCCGACGTCTTTGCCGATCTATGCGCACAGCATGACGCCTTTGCGGATTTCGTTGAAGCTGAAGGGCACTCCAGGCTCAAGTCTGCCGTCGAGGCACAAGGGCGGTCGAGCGAACTGATCCAGCTCAAATGCCGAGCCTTGCTGTCACGCTCGTTAGTATGGGTTACGTCGGATACCACCGTTCTCGAGGCTGCAAGACTAATGACCGAACAACGCGTTGCTTGTGTCGTGGTCATGTCGCCAGCGGGACTGCAGGCAGGGGACACCCAGGGCATTGTGACCGACAGAGATCTTCGCACGCGGGTCGTCGCTGCCGGAAGGAATGCCGGCGAAACGCCCATCAGCGCCGTTATGACTACAGATCCAGTGACCATAAATGCTGATGATTCAGGTTTTGAGGCCATGCTTGTCATGCTACGCCGCAATATCCATCACCTGCCGGTTCTCAACCAGGGCCGCCCAATTGGCGTAATTAACCTGTCAGATATTATTCGGTACGAGTCCCACAGTAGCTTGTACCTGGTCAACAGAATATCTAACCAGACGTCAGTCGACGGCTTAAAGTCGCTCTTACGAGACCTACGAGGAACGTACATCCGCATGGTGCGAGATGGCGCGACCGCGCACATGATCGGCAGCGCTATCTCTGGAATCGGCAGGGCTTTCACGCAACGCCTGCTGGAGCTTGCGGAAAAAAAACTTGGCCCTCCACCAGTACCTTATTGCTTCATGGTACTGGGCTCCATGGCGCGCGATGAGCAACTGCTGATAAGCGATCAAGATAACGCCTTGGTGCTAGATGATCGATTCGATCCCTCCTCGCATGACGCATATTTCCGCAGCCTTGCATCGTTTGTGTGCGATGGCCTCGCCGCGTGTGGGTACAGCTACTGTAAGGGCGGCGTCATGGCGACGAACGATCAATGGCGCCAGCCTTTGAAGGTTTGGCGCAGCTATTTTGATCAGTGGATCGAGAAGCCAAACCCGACAACCTTACTCAACAGCTGCATCTTTTTCGATCTGGATGGCGTATTTGGCCAGCTCTCGCTGGTGCAAGAACTCAAAGTCCTGTGTGCTCAAAAATCCAGTCTACATCCCGGATTTCTCAACGCCATGGCAAGGATTGCGCTCAACCGGACACCCCCCCTGGGATTTTTTCGTACCTTTGTCGTCGAGACAGATGGGCAACAGAAGAGAATCATCAATCTCAAAGGTCGAGGTACCGCACCGCTCACTGACCTCATTCGCATCCATTCGCTAGCTTGCGGCAGTACCGCGCAGAACTCGTTTGATCGTATCGATGCAATCACTAGCGCTAATATCATGCCGCCCGAAGCACTTAAGCACCTGCGCTATGCGCTGGAGTTCCTCTCCATGGTGCGGATCCGGCATCAGGTAGAGGCGCTCGAGCAGGGAGAAACGCCCAATAATTATGTCGAGCCTGAACGCTTTTCTAATAGCGAGCGACACAATCTCAAAGAGGCCTTCCAGGTCTTGAGTAACGGCCAGAATTTTTTGCGCTTCCGCTACCCGCCAAAGGGCCGTACGTCAAAATGAATGGGTTTAAGGTGGAACCGGATTACCCGCCGAACTGGACAGCCATGTTCCGGACATTGGAGCAGAAGGCGGCTAATTCTTGCTTGAGTACGTTTTATCAGGCCGGCGTCGTCTCACCACACACCCTGATTGAAAGCGTGCAATTTCTTGCGATGGATATGGAGACAACCGGACTCAATGCGCAGGATCACAGTATTGTCAGCATTGGTTTGGTGCCATTCACCTTAAAGCGCATCTATTGCAGCAAGGCCGCGTATTGGGTGCTAAACCCATCATCAGAACTGAGTGAAAAGTCAGTCACCTTCCACCACATTACCCACGCGGAGATTTTGAATGCTCCCTCGCTGCCTGAAGTTCTGGAGCCACTTCTGCAGGCCATGGCTGGCAAAGTGATTGTCGTCCATTACCGCAATATCGAGCGTGAGTTCCTTGATGCAGCACTGCATAGGCACCTCGGAGAAGGCCTGAGTTTTCCAGTTGTGGACACTATGCAATTGGAGGCCAGGATGCATCGGCAAAAGCAAAGTTGGATTGCCAGGCTAATGCGCCGCCCGCAGACATCCATACGTTTGGCCGACAGCCGCGCGCGCTATAACCTTCCAGCCTATCAAGGGCATCATGCGTTAACCGATGCCCTCGCGACCGCTGAGCTGCTACAAGCGCAGATAGCTACCCACTATTCACCTGAGACACCAATTGGTGCGCTATGGGACTGAATGCTCTGCGCTCTGAGCGCGGTCGCTCGACATGCCTCGGATAGGAGGCTCCTCAGGAGCCTCAACAATCTGTCAGAAGATCTCCATGGTTCCAGCAGTCGCTTTCCTCATAGCCGCTAGCGGGGCTCGGACATCAGTCCTTTAACAAGGGATACGCAACCCAGCGCCAATACGAGTGCGAAAGGCAGGCCCGTAGATACCGCCATGGCCTGCAGTGCCACAAGGCCGCCGCCCAACAACAGCGCAATGGCAATCACTCCCTCGATGACAGCCCAAAACACACGTTGCGGAACGGGCGCATCGACCTTGCCCCCTGCTGTAATAGTGTCAATGACCAAGGAACCAGAGTCCGAAGAGGTGATGAAAAACACGATGACGAGAACAATGCCCAAGAACGAAGTAATTTCCTTGAGGGGCAGCTCTCCTAGCATGGCGAACAGCTTCAGCTCCAGCACGGCATCCTTTACGCCAACCAAGTTTTGTACTGTCGCCTGGTCAATGGCAGTACCACCAAAAGTCGTCATCCATAATACCGACACCACAGTAGGTACTAGCAACACCGAGATCAGAAACTCTCTGACCGTTCGGCCACGGCTGACGCGCGCAATGAACATCCCCACGAAGGGAGACCAGCTAATCCACCATGCCCAATAAAATGCAGTCCAGCCTTGAGTGAACTCAGCGTCCGTGCGTCCAAAAGGATTGGAAAGCGCTGGAAGGTACTCAGCATACGTCACCAGATTTTTAAAGAACCCAGTGAAGATCGCCAAGGTGGGCCCAACAACAATGATGAACACTAGCAGTAGCAATGCGAGGCCCATATTGATCTGAGATAGCATCTTGACGCCCTTGTCCAAGCCAGCGAGTACCGACCAGAGCGCAATTAAGGTGATACCAACGATTAGCACTACCTTGCTTAGATTCGTGGACTTAATACCGAAGAGGTATTCAATCCCTGCTGCTGCCTGCTCTGCTCCTATCCCTAAGGAGGTCGCCAGTCCAAATAAGGTGGCAAACACCGCCAAGATATCGATCATGTGCCCTGGCCATCCCCAGACGCGCTCGCCTAGCAATGGATAGAAGATCGACCGTATAGAGAGTGGTAAGCCTTTGTTGTAAGAGAACAGCGCCAGGGATAAAGCAACAATTGCGTATATCGCCCAGGGATGGAGCCCCCAGTGGAAGATAGTGGCAGCCATTGCCAAGTCGGCGGATGCCTTAGCATCGCCCGCTGCTCCCCCTAACGGTGCCCAGTCAGTGCGCGCACCACTTGCATCGAGGGTCACACCGCCCATGGATGCCTGATAATGCGACATGGGTTCGGCCACGCCGTAGAACATCAAGCCGATGCCCATTCCCGCAGCGAAAAGCATGGAGAACCAGCCCACATAGCTATGGTCTGGTTTGGCATCTCTACCTCCCAAGCGAACCTTTCCCAGCGGGGAGAAAATTAGCGCGATGCAGAGCACCACAAATATGTTCGCGATGCTCATGAACAACCAGGCGAGATTGCCAGTTAACCAATTTCGAATAGCGCTAAACAGCGGCTCAACCTCATTCTGAAGTGCGAGCGTCATAATCACGAATAGCAAGATCGTGGCGGATGAGATGATGAAGACTTTGCCGTGAATATCGAGGGAGAACGAAAACTCGCCCTTGATATTGTCTTGCCCGATGACATAGTCGGTGTCGATTAGATTGGCAGCTCCGCTAGGAGCAGGAATGCCATCCTCACTGGTTTGATGAGGTTTTTCCGGTAGATCATCGCCAGGTGATCGGCCCATGAGAGCCTCCTTGGTTGTGGCACGCTATAACGTGCAATGGCCGTTAGCCCCGCTGTTCCTATGGTAAAAACGAGATATAAGAATCCTATCCTAACAAGCTTTCCAAACTTCTGGTGAACGCCGCTTGAATCAGCGCCACGAAAGCAGGGCTCCGTTTTGCCCTGACAATCAAAGGATGCGCATACGGTTATGTTAATAAAAAGCCGATATGCCCTTGTGATTCTGGCGGCATACTGCCGTCCCTTTTCAGTGAGGTCGCGATTTTTTTACGCAAAATTTACACGCATTGAATCTTAGCCATCGGATACTTCGCGGCGGTGATTTTGGCAGGCTAACCTCATGTCCTCCGCTGTACTCAGGCTTGTCGGCTTCATCTTAGGTATCTTTTTAATCACGCTGGCTGTGAGCATGGCTATACCCATGATCACGCTGGTTGCCTATGAGCGTAGCGATGACCTGTCGGCCTTCCTCTGGTCGAGCTTGATTACCTTCATCAGTGGTCTCCTGTTGATAGTGCGAGGCCCCCCAGATCATGCCCTGCTTCGTCCTAGGGATATGTACCTGCTGACGACCGGTAGTTGGGTTGTGGTGTGTACCTTCGCGGCGCTGCCGATGGTGTTCATCAGCAACATCAGTTACACCGACGCTTTTTTTGAAACGATGTCCGGCATTACAACCACGGGCTCAACTGTCTTGAGTGGTTTGGATACCGCTTCACCTGGATTGTTGATCTGGCGCTCGATGCTGCACTGGCTAGGTGGTATCGGCTTCATCGGCATGGCAGTGGCGATCCTTCCACTGCTGCGAGTGGGTGGCATGCGCCTCTTCCAGACAGAGTCTTCAGACTGGTCGGAGAAAGTAACGCCGCGTTCACATGTGGCAGCCAAGTACATTCTCTTTCTTTATTTGGGGCTGACTGGCGCCGGGGCATTAGCACTTTGGATCGCTGGGATGACGGCGTTTGAAGCGGTCAACCACGCCATGTCGTTGATCTCTACTGGTGGATTCTCTACTTCGGACGCCTCGCTTGGGCATTGGACGCAGCCAGCGATTCACTGGATAGCCGTGGTCATCATGATTCTGGGCAGCCTGCCGTTTACCCTCTATGTCGCGACATTGCGCGGCAATCGACGTGCGCTGCTCAAGGATCACCAGGTACGCGGGTTTATTGGTTTCCTGATTGTTACTTGGCTAGCGGTGGGGACATGGCTGTGTTTTCACAGCGACTACGGATGGTGGGATGCCTTTCGTATCGTGGCCGTCAATGTGACCTCGGTCGTCACAACCACAGGAGTTGCTGTAGGCGATTACACCTTGTGGGGCAGCTTCGCGGTCTTGCTTTTTTTCTATCTGACCTTCGTCGGTGGGTGTTCAGGCTCAACAGCTGGAGGCCTTAAAATTTTCCGTTTCCAGGTTGCTGGTGCTCTATTAGTGAGTAGCCTGAAGCAGTTGATCCACCCTCGTGCGGTGATTCGGAAAAAGTACAACGGCCATCCGGTTGACGAAGAGATCTTACGGTCGCTTTTGACCTTCTCATTCTTCTTCACCATCACCATTGCAGTGATCGCCCTAGGACTCTCTCTGATCGGGCTAGATTGGACGACAGCATTGAGCGGCGCTGCTACTGCAGTGTGCAACGTGGGGCCAGGCTTGGGCACAATCATCGGGCCCGCTGGTAACTTCTCATCATTACCTGACGCAGCAAAATGGTTGCTCACCATCGGCATGCTGCTGGGACGGTTGGAGATACTCACGGTGCTGGTACTCATCACGCCGGTTTTTTGGAGGTATTAGTCCTCTCAATGGATAGGTGAATACCCATGGGCGCAAACAAAGCCTGTCGAGCCGCCCCGCCAAAGCTGTTTGGAACAAGCTGCTTATTTGGTTAGTCTTGCGGTCAATACAGCGACTTCAAGGGGAGCCCCTCGGGTGATCAAGCCGATAATGCTGTTACGCCGAGGCTTCGCCTCCATGCGCTGGCGCACCAGGGTAACGCTATGGATTGCAGCAACCATTGCCGGGCTGCTGGTGGTGGCTTTTGCAAGGCTAGCCGATATAGCCCTGGCGCAGTTTGCGCAACAGACCGCTGAGCGAGCATGGCTGCCTTTTATTTACACCCCACTGATCGGCATGCTCGTAGTTTGGCTGACAACGCGCTTTTTCGTGGGTGCGCAAGGCAGCGGGATTCCGCAGGTGATCGCAGCAACGCGCCTTGCCCGTCAAGGTAAGCCCATTAATAAATTGGTTTCACTGCGTATTGCTTTCGCCAAGATAAGCCTTGGCACTCTGGCGCTGACGGGTGGCTTTTCGGTGGGGCGTGAGGGCCCCTCAGTTCAGGTTGCCGCATCCATCATGCACTTCTTTCACCGTTTCCTGCCCAATGCGCGAATCGTACGCAGCGAGGATCTCATTCTGGCGGGAGGTGCAGCGGGTATTGCGGCAGCATTCAATACGCCCCTGGCAGGGATCGCATTCGCTGTAGAAGAACTGGGACGCAAGCTGGAGACCCGCACCAGCGGCGTTCTTCTTAGCACCATAATCCTCTCTGGGATGGTTGCTATCGCCTTGCAGGGAAACTACAACTATTTCGGTCATTTCGGCATTCAGGACATAAGCCTCGACATAGTCGTCCCGGCATTAGTAATAGGAATTGGGTGTGGGCTATTGGGTGGTTTATTCAGCCGAATGTTGTTATGGCCGCAGCGGCATCCACACTTCATCATCTGGCAATGGCGGCGCCTGCACCCAGTGTGGTTTGCCGGCATCTGTGGATTGGTCGTCGCGATCTTAGGTTGGTTGAGCGGCGGAATGTCGTTCGGTAGTGGGTACGGCATTACTTCTCAGGTCATCGCATCCGATGTAGTCCTGCCATGGCACGCCCCCATTACTCGCTTCTTAGCGACCGTAGTGACCTACTTCTCTGGTATTCCAGGAGGTATTTTCGCGCCCTCGCTCGCTGTAGGAGCCGCAGTCGGTGCCAATACCGCAGAGCTATTTCACTTGGCCGCTCAGCCCACTATTGCACTCTGCATGGTTGGTTTTCTGGCTGCCGTTACTCAGTCGCCAATCACCTCCGCAATCATTGTTATGGAGATGATTGATAGCCACAGTATGGTGATCAGTCTCATGGCGGTAGCTTTGATCGCCAAGGCTGTCAGCTCAAGAATGGGGCCTGAGTTGTATCAGCAATTGGCGCGAGGCTTTCTCGAAAACGCAGAAGCGGCCACTAAGCCGAAGAATCCAACTCAATAAGCTTACCGCGTGATCGTTCTAGCCAGTGAGCTCAGTTGATCCTTCTCATGCTGCAGCGCTAAGGTGGTCTCTGCACGAGTGATCAGAAGATCCACGTGCCTGTAGCAGGCATCTTTAAAGATCGCTGGGTTTATTTCAGCGAGACTGATGAGGGCTTTCAACAGACGCACGTTAACTTCCAGCAAAGCTGCGCCGTCCCTACTGATCGGAGCAAAGAAATCATCGAACAGATCATCAACCGTCAACCCTCGGAGAAAGATCTGTTTACAGCCTTGGTCTGTATGCGAGCCCGACACGTTAGGCTTGCTCCAGCAAGTTAAAGTTCTCACTCCCCGGCCAATGACATCAATGGCTGTCCCTGGGTCGTTCACCGCAGGCGATAAGGCGCGAGAAGCGATTTCCGAGAGCACACAAAGTCCGAAGCGTGGATCATTTTCAAAGGTTCGACGGACGCCGAAGGTCAGGGTCGCTAGAACCTTCTCTCTTGTAGTATCGGTATCACCGCCCCTCGTGTTGCCCAAGCTCACAATGTGGAGCAGTGGCATTCCTTCGTGCACAAATGTCCCCGGAAGCACCTCCAGATAAATCTGTATTTGATCGTCCTGCGCGATGGCTCCAAGTGCGCTCACATCAATATGTTGCACATAGCCTGTTAGCTCACTTTTGACCGTGATTGCGCCAGGAGGTAGCGAAAGATCGGTCGGGTAAGCTGAACCGCCTAAGTATGGCCACTGAACTCGTTGAGTGATTGCCGTTATCGCAGCCTTCTCGACGCGGTCGATGGTTTCTCCCACCCGTCCGAGTTTTGACAGGTGGTCGATCCAGCGCAAGAGGGTGTAAACGATCAAGATCACCACAATTATCGTCACTGCGAACAGCAACACCCGACCTTGCGTGCCATAAGCACCCGTGCTCAACGCGATGATCCCCACCAGGCTAAACAGGAATGAGCCTATAAACGTGGCAAGGGCATTTTGGGTCGTCGTGTCTTCCATTACCAAGGTGGTGGCGCGCGGTGTCACTCCGCTGCTCGCGGCCCCATAAGCGGTGACCATTGTGCTCAACGAGAATGTTGTGACGGCCAGCATGCTGGAGGCAATGATCCCCAGAATTTTGTCTACGGCATCTGCGCCGATGCGCGCTGGCAATGACTCCGGAATGAAGTCTTTGAATACAACAGCGAGCAGGGCCGTGGCCACCCCTAGAAGGGAGAATAGGGAGGCTCTGAACCACAGCCGTTTGGTGAGTTGATTCGTTACCCAACGCCAACGAGCAATCATGTGCAATCCTTCAGTGACTACGTCAGTGGACGTCTCGAGCAGGGCAGAAGTTTTATTCGGAAATTTGAAACTGGTTACATCCTGGCTAGAGATGAAGCATCTCACAGGTATGCGTATTGCTGCGATTGCGAGCGTCACCTGCACGTCTCATTGCAGCGAGACGAAGAAGGGGTTTACGTTGCTTGTTCAGGTAATGGCCGTTTCAGAACGCCGGGTTATCCCGTGCGTGCTTAGCGTAAGATGAAAAGTGCGCCAGCAAAAGCGCACTTTTCTGTGGGATCTAAAGCTTAAATTTGGCTACCAACTGGTTGAAGGATACTGCAAGCCTTGAGAGCTCGTGGCTTGATGCATTTGTCTGATGTGCTCCTGTAGCAGTTTGAGCTGACAAGCTTTGAATGTTGACGAGGTTACGATCTACCTCACGAGCAACCTGTGCCTGTTCTTCTGACGCGCTTGCGATTACCAGATTGCGCTCTGTGATTGCAGCTACACCCTCAGTGATCGATTCAAGTGCGACGCCTGCGGCCTGCGCAAGCTGACGTGTGTTATTTGCCTGGAGCTGACTCTTGCTCATGGTTTCCACTACCGAGGTCGCGCTTGTTTGCGCGGTGTTAATCATCCCCTCAATTTCGATAGTAGAGGACTGGGTGCGATGAGCCAAAGCTCTAACCTCGTCAGCCACCACTGCAAAGCCACGACCTTGTTCGCCTGCTCGAGCAGCTTCAATGGCCGCATTCAAAGCCAGGAGGTTGGTTTGATCAGCAATCGACCTAATAACTTCAAGCACCTTGCTGATTTCTTTCGTCTGATGAGCGAGCTCCTGAACTTGCGAGCTCGACGAATTGATTTCGCCAACCATGTCCTCAATTGCCAGAACCGCTTCTCCAACCTTGCTCTTGCCCGAGATCGCGTTCTGATTGGTACGTTGCGATATTTCTGCGGTAGAAACAGCGTTACGAGCCACCTCGTCGACGGCTGCTGTCATTTCGTTTACGGCGGTAGCAGCCTGTTCAATTTCGCTGTTTTGTTGAGTGAGGCCACGTGTGCTTTCGTCGGTGACCACACTCAACTCTTCTGCAGCGGAAGCCAGCTGATCTGAGGCGCTCGATATATTTTGAATAGTATTCCGAAGGCTCGTCTGCATTTCAGCCAACGAAGACAGCAATTGCCCCGTTTCGTCCTGGCTACCCGGCTCAATACGCTGCGTAAGATCTCCACCTGCAACGCGTTCAGCAGCCGAGACGGCATACGCCAGTGGTCGCGTGATAAGGCGCGTGATCAGAAGGCCTAGGCCCATTGCCAGAACGAAAGCAATCACCATACCCAAAAGCAGCGTAATCCTTGAACTCTGAATCAAGCTTTCACTAGCTATCTGCTGATCATCGGCTTGGTCATTATTGGATGCGATGATTCCTAACATTTCTTTCTCAGCAGCACTATATTTTTCGGTTACATCACCCGCCAGGGCCAGCCTTGCTTGAGGCAGGTCGCCAGCTCGTACAAGGTTGATATATTTCTCGCCTGCTTTGATATATGAAGGCCAGTCAATATCGAACTTATCACTCAAAGCCTTCTCGTCTTCGCGTTGTGGAGTGCTGCGATAAGTGGCGAATGACTTTTCGACAGCTGCCTGGCGATCAGATATAGATTTTTGAGTCGCGGCCAATTCACTCTCAGGAGCATTGCCCGCTTTTTGTGAAAGCAAAAGATAAAGATCTCTATTGTGATAAATTATTTGCTGAAGCGCCTCGTTAACTTTATTAATTGAGGTAATGTTGTTGCTAAATACTGACGAAATCATATCGCCCAGCCGGGAGTTGCCATTCATCCCAACCAACCCAATCGCAACAGTTATCAGTGCACATATCAAAAATGAAACCGACAGCTTTGCCGCAAGGCGTAGATTCAGGAACCAAGTCATAGCATTTCCTCTTAAGTGGGGGTAGATCTGGTTAACCTTGAGGCGTGCCATTGATCAGAAGATCTATCGGCAGACAGGCTCTATTATTGAATCTTATTTGTTACAGGTTGCGTCGATTGATAGTCTTGTAAATTTCAACTCGAACTCTATTTGTATTATTTTTAATAATGATTCGCACTTCTGGTTTTTTTGATTTTAGCCAAAGTCGCAACAATGCTTTTAGTTGAGGTTTGATTCATATCACGAAGGTAGCCCGAGTATGGACAATCAAGGTCTGGTAGGAGGTACATTGCGGGCTCTCAATTGTCTGTTGCGACCGGGCTTCAAGTACAGCAAGGAGGTTCTGCTGATGGATCTGCGACAGCTTGGAGAATTCACCGATGACCTATTCGTTCAGTCACAGCATGTGACGGCTGGCAAGGAGATGAATGTTTTGGATGAAGTTAGTGGTCGATGGGGGAAGGGAGTTCTCCGGCGAGCTGGCCTAGCTAGGCGATACGCAAAGACCTGATGAAGCAGAGTTACACGACGCTCAGGGCTGGGTAGCAGCCCGGTGCGCCCTGGCGATGCTCGAATGATTCTGGAGGTACAGTGCTACCTGCAAGATGGCACCAATGAACGTAAAATCAACACGTTACATGCCGTTAGATTTCCAGTAAATGAGTCAAGCCTAATTCAATTTTTCACATAGCTAAAATCAAGCATCTCTTACCTATTGAAAGTATTCTTCAGTACCAATAGGATGATCCTGCAGCAACTAAAATAATATTAACATCAAGGAGAGATTTTATGGCGCTTAAACCAGGCCCAAAACCGATTGCCAAATCAACCGGCGAAGTTGATAAGCGTCGTCGTGACAATAAAGACACGCAAGGAAATAATCCCGACTTGAAACCTAGCAAGTCTTCAAAAAAATAGGTTTTCGCTGACAGAAGCTACTCTAATGGTGGCTTCTGTCATTGGAGCTTTCAAGAGAATGAATACATAGTCTGTGATTTCGATTTTTGACATTTGCTATGCGTTCTATGAGTACATCATTGGAAACCTTACTGAGCTAGCGAGCCTACTCGCTGCCTTGGAAGCATTCGCGGATGACTGAACCCAATTGCAACGTGCCCCTGCAGGCGGCATTGATTCAGGAGGAAATCCTAGAGATTCTGAAAGACGCCAAGGTGCTAGCGCGCAGATTCTATTGCCTAACCGGCAAGCCGCTGGGCGTCACCGGTGAGGTCGCAGAGTACGAAGCTGCTACTAGACTCGGCCTGTTACTACATCCTGCAAGGCAGGCAGGTTACGACGCTACAGAGACGCTGGAAGATGGCGTCGCGAGAATCCAGATCAAGGGGCGATGTATCCTGAACTCGCAAAAGATTACGGGCCGTATGGGTGCAATTGATCTACGACAACCCTTCGATATTGTGCTCTTGGTGCTGCTTGATTCTGAGTTCAACGCATTTGCAATGTACGAAGCTAGCCGTGCCAAGGTTGAGGCAGCTTTGACCTTGCCAGGCTCCAAAGCTAGAAATGAAAGGGGAGCGCTGGCGATTAGGCAATTCATGTCGATAGCTGCGTTGCGCTGGGCTCGCCATGAGGCCAGCGAATCCGAGAGTCAACTACCCTCCTAGAATTGAACGCTGGTGGTACGTTGCTCTGAGATGCATATTTAATGTCCCCAATACGGCACATTAACCATCACTTTTAGGCTTAATGGCCGTATTTGGGTACATTACGCTGAGCAACGGAATGCGGACAATGATGGCTATAGCCCCTACCTCAGCCAGACCGGCTTCTGTTGTGTAAGCAAAGCCCTGATGGTTTTCGGCATAGTTTCTAAATATCTGTGTAGTAACACTGCGCCATAAAGATTCAATGGTAGTTAGACTTATAGTTTATAAAAGAAAGGCGGTGATGTAGTTCCACGCGCAGAAAAAATAATAATCAATGTGGTTCGCCACGAAGCTAGGTGCCGCGAGCGATAGGAAGTAGTGGACAATGGCTGCGTATAGACAGAAGCACACAGTCCAAGCAAGCCAGTAAACGGTGCGTCCGGACGATATAGGTTTTTCAACCAATCGCCTCCAGTCGTCGGATGACATAAAGTTGTAGATCTTCTTCCGCCATCCTTCTCTACTGCTGTCAGCAAGACTGTTAAAACGCAAGGTTGAAAGAGTGTTGATAACTAGGCTCAATATGAGAAGCACAGAAACACCAAGATACAGAATCGTGGTGGCTGTATCGGCTACGCCTGTAGTCGCTATCGGAGTCTTGAGAGCTAAGACAACACCCGCCACCGCGAAATCACGCCAGAGAGCTGATATTAAATCCCTTGTCGCAGTTTGTGTCTTATTAACCTCGTCCTGCAAACCCTTGCGCAGATCTCCCAGGCTTTTGACAGCCTCCTTGCTCTGATCTTGGAGATGAAAGGCGAACGCTTCCTTGGCCCCCGAGAGGCTATTTTTTAAGAGTGGCGTTGAGCCAGAGGGCCACGTCGTCCCACTGTTCCAGTTGATAGCAATGTGGTTGTTGAAAAGTTGGAATTTCGTTTCACACTCCCTAGGGGTGGAGTAGATCCACTGGCAGGTGTCGTGGAGTGTTTCAAAATTGATATCAGCCCAGTTAATAGGCTGGTCTATAGCTATGGGGAGTGAGCGCCCGCCTCGAAATATTACATGAGTCTCATCATCTTCCTTGCGAATCTCGGCAGGCAAGCAAAAGGAAAGCTTTTCCACAGCCACGCGTTTCCAGGCTGTAAAAGATTCGCTTTCAGCAATTGGCTCAGCAGTCAGCAGCCATGGCTCAAGCGACGGAGGGGTAAGGGAGTGGGTAAGATCCCGTACCATTTTCCAAGGTTTTTCAGGATGTTGAGTGGCGGTCGGTAAATTTTTATCTCCACCCATTTCTTTCACTAGAAACTGATGAGTGGAAAATTCAAAGGTTTCACTTGCAACCCACACGCACATTTTTTTCTGTGAGTTCTGTGCTGAAAATTGGTTTGTTCTCAACCAGTTTTCGAAACCTTTTAAAGTTAGGAAATAACACCAACCATCATCCGCTGGCTTCTCCAAGATGACTGTTAGTCTGTCATTTTCCACATCCTCCAAATCGAAATCCTTGATCTCGATGCTGTCGGAAACTTCTCCAAAAAGCTCTATCTTTCCGATGCCCATAGAACAAACACGCTGGGCAAGATCTTTCAATTCTCGAACAAACCCGGAAGATGTAACGCTCACTTCATCAATTCGAAAAATATGCGTAGTTTCAACCTGCGCAGAACCACCCGACGCCGTAAGTCGCTCAAAGAAGTTGCGAAGTTCCAGCGCTATCTGTTTCATGATTCACGCAAGCGACTTGTACGAATAGTAATAACAGTTTCATCCTTTCCATTTTCAATAGTTAAGCTTCCCTTTGCCCGCGCAGGCATATTTATGGTTATGCCTTCACTTGTTACGTATTTCTTTGCCTCATTGGTAGGTAGCTCTTCCTCATCGTAGGAGAACACCTCACCAGTCAAATTTAGGCTTTCCAATTCTTTGTCGAAGGTCGCCCGGATTTCATCTTGGCCATTGATGCCGAAAAAATCTGTGAAGAATTCGTCGACTTCAAAGTCTTTACGCTTTTTCGCAATCTCAACGACTTTCTCAGCGACCTTCGATGTGATAGCCGGCGGCAGATCACCCAGGTGTGTCCTTACAGTTTTTTTGATTGCCTTAACCAAATCTACCGTCATTTCCTTTGAATTTCGGAGGCGCTCTACTCCCAGGAATTCTTTGAAGAAATCACTGATTCCTGAGCGGCTCATTTTATCAATGATCACTACTTCTGAGTCTTTGGAATCCAAATCAATAAGAGCTGATTTCTGGAGCGCTTTTGGTGATTCAGTAAAGTTGTTGGTAACTGCCTGAAGTATTGCCTGGGCGCCCTTAGTTTCAAATGTAACGACTTTTTCAGAGTCATACTTAATTAACGAATAAAACTTTTTAGCACCTGTAACTAAACCAATTACGATCAATACGCCTGACTTCATACGTTTGTCGCCAAGGCGATGGAACTGTCGAGCCAAACTCTTGGAGATATCGACAAAATTCGACTCGCCCTTCTCCCAACTATTCAATTTAGCCTTTACTTGAGATATTTCAGCGAAAGAAAATTTATTGCCCTTGAGGGTTTCTTTGATGCGGTCAATGAAGAACGGCTCGAAGGTGCTTAAGGGGGTGTCGTCAAACAGGATCGGATCATCGGCTCGATGATGCACCACGTGAAAAATGAAATTCTCGATTTTCAGGGCTTCGATTTCTTTATCCGTAAGAGTGGCCAAGTTAAATCCTCATCCTTGCTGGTGGCGACATGACATTAAGCATTGATGTAAGCACCTTTTCAGCGTTATGCCTAGCGTCCCCCCACAGGGCGTAGCATGCGAATTACTGTATGAATATACACATAGAGAAAGCGGTTGGCTGCCGTTTGCCCCATCCAGGATCAATTGTCCGATGGAAGGCTCACTGGTGGGCGTGTTGAATCCTAGACGCGGGTGGTATGCCCACACCTTGATGTCTTGATGATGTGGATTCTGATAAAGGGGAGCGACCAGAATAGATAGCTCGGCAGGAACAGAGGCGCATCTCAGCTTTCAGTGGCGCTGCGTAGCCGCCTTCAATGTGACAAAGATGCAGGCCTTTTTGGCGCCTTTGGGAAAACCCAGAAACCATCCAGGTAGCGACGCGTCATGTCGTTCATCGCCAGTTTGCGCCCCAGGTTGCCGATGATCAGCCCCGCGACCACCATCGCAATCGGTGCGGACACATGCAGCTCCGAGGCCATGGCCGAGCCGCCGATCACCAGGGCGAGGGTCAGCATGACTTCGATCTGGTGCTGTTCGATGCTCTTGATCATCAGGTACACGAGATAGCCGATCAGCCCGCCAAACAGCACGCCGCCAATGGCTTCGTGGGCAAACAGCATGGCCGTGGCGCTCACGGTGGGCGTCTCACCCAACTGCGCGATACCCAGCAGCACGGTAAACACCACCACGGCGGTGCCGTCATTGAACAGCGATTCGCCGACGATGGTGGTTTTCAGCGGTTTGGAGGCATTGGCGGTCCGTAGCACGCCGAGCACCGCAATGGGATCGGTAGGGGATATCAGGGCACCGAACAGCAGGCAGTAAAGGAAACTCACGTGCCAGCCAAACAGGGCGAAGATGTAGTACGCCAGGCTGCCGATGACCACGGTGGCGATCAATACGCCAAAGGTTGCCAGCAGGCCGATGGGCCAGCGGTAGCTGCGCAAGTCGTTCAAGTTGACGTGCAAGGCGCCGGCGAACAGCAGGAACGACAGCATCCAGTTCATCAGCAAATCGCCGAAGTCGATCTGGCCGATCAACTGCTGGATACGTTCTTCCAGGCCTGGGTAGCCGAGCACGCTCAGGCCTTGCAGGATCAGCGAGAACAACAGTGCGGTGACCATCACGCCAATGGTGGGCGGCAGGCCGATGAAGCGGAAGTTCACATAAGTGAGCAGGGTGGTGAGGCAGATGAAGGCGGCGACAAGTTCAAGCATCCGGGGTCCTTGGAGCAGGGAAATATAGGCGCACGGGGTGCGTCGAATCGGTAGTTAGTATAAACAGGTGCTGTTACATGACGTATCAATTAAGGAGGTTCTGGTGGTAGCGACAGCCCTGGTGCTGGTAGCGGCGCTGTTGCATGCGACGTGGAACACCTTGATCAAGTTCAGTGGCGAGCGCCTTTTAGTCATTGCCTGCATGGACAGTGTGGCACTGCTGTTCGTGGTATTCGCGGTGGGCTTCGTGTCCTGGCCGCCGCTGGACATCTGGCCGTGGATCATTGCTTCTGCGTTGTTTGAGTTGCTCTATCGCTATTTGTTGATCCAGGCCTATCGGGTGGGTGACCTGGGCCTGGTGTATCCGTTGATGCGCGGTTTGTCGCCGCTGGTGGTGCTGGTGCTGACCCTGGTGTTTGCCGGCGAAGTATTGAATACCCAGCAGATTCTGGGGATTCTGCTGATTCCGTTCGGCATGGTGTGCCTGCTGTGGCAGGGCGGCGGCGGTGACCGGTTGCCCTGGTCGATGCTACCGGTGGTGGTATTGATTGGTCTGTGCATCGGCTGCTACACCTTTCTGGACGGGCAGGCGCTGCGGCGCTGGTCGCATCCGCTGGATTATCTGGTGTGGCTGACGCTGATCAGCGCCTGGCCGTTTCCGTTGCTGGCGCTGGTGCGCAAGCGTGCGGCCTTCAGCCTGTTCTGGCGCACCCAGTGGCGGTTGGGCTTGAGCGTGGGGCTGTGCGTGTTGTTGAGCTACGCTTTGGTACTTTGGGCCATGCAGTTGGGCTCGATTGCCGAAGCCGCCGCGCTGCGCGAAGTCAGTGTGATTCTGGTGGTGCTGTTCGGCATGCGTTACTTGAAAGAACCTTTTGGCCGTCCACGGCTCATAGCCTGTGGGTTGGTGTTGATTGGCATGTTGGTGATGAAACTCTAACCGTCGGATAAAACTAAAAGGAATCGGTGATGACAGTCGCTTTATGGTGTGTATTGATCGCAATCTTTCTGCCGTACATTTGCACCGGTGTGGCCAAATTCAGCACAGGCAAGTTCGGGCCACGGGATAACCACGACCCGCGTGCCTTCCTCGATAGCCTGGAAGGCGTCGCCAAGCGTGCTCATAGCGCGCAACTCAACAGTTTCGAAGTGACCCCGGCGTTTGCCGCTGCAGTCATCATTGCGCACCTGGCCGGCAACGCCGAACTGGTGACGATCAACGTGCTGGCAGTGCTGTTTATCACCAGCCGCCTGCTGTACATCATTTGCTACCTGGCGGACTGGGCGATCTTGCGTTCGCTGGTGTGGGCCGTGGGTATGGCGTTGATTGCGAGTTTCTTCTTCGTTTCGATGTAAGGGGTGTTGTAGGAACGAGCTTGCTCGCGAAGAACGTCAACGATAACGCGTGCTTCCTGAGTAAGCGCGGCGCCTGTGCGTTTTTCGCGAGCAAGCTCGCTCCTACAAAAAGCGCCAGCGATTGTCAGGTTCCGGCAGGCGCATCCGGCACCTGGGGCAACGCTGCGCCTTTGGGCCACAGCATCCAGATCTGCCCTTGCTGTTTCATATTCCCCGCCAACTCGCCTGCGGCATTGCCTGTGCCCCAGAACAGATCTGCGCGTACTTCTCCGGTGATTGCGCCGCCGGTATCCTGCGCGGCGACAGGGCGTGCCAGTGGCGTGCCGTCTGGTTTGGTGGTCGACAACCACAACAGGCTGCCCAGCGGAATCACCTTGCGATCCACTGCCACACTGTAGCCGGCGGTCAATGGCACGTTCAGCGAACCGCGTGGGCCTTCGTTGCTGTCGGGGCGGGCACTGAAGAATACGTAGCTGGGGTTGCTCGCCAGCAGTTCTGGAATGCGCTGCGGGTGGGCCTTGGCCCAGGCGCTGATGGCGCCCATGGTCACGTCTTCTTTTTTCAGTTCGCCTTGTTCCACCAGCCAACGGCCAATAGGGCGGTACGGGTAGCCGTTCTGGTCGCCGTAACCCACACGCAGTTGACGCCCGCCGGCCAGTTGAATACGCCCCGAGCCCTGGATTTGCAGGAACTGCAGGTCCATCGGGTCGGTCAGCCAGGCGATCGGCTTGGCGGTGGAGCCTTGGCTGTTGAGAGTGCTGGCGTCGTCATACGGCTTGAGCACACGGCCTTCCAGGCGCCCGCGCAGGCGCTTGCCCTTGAGCTCCGGATAGATGCTGTCGAGGTTGACGACAATCAGGTCGTCCGGCACGCCGTATACCGGCACGTGGGCGGTGGCGGTCTTGGTCAGGCTGCCGGGGTACACCGGCTCGTAATAACCCGTGATCAAGCCGTTTGGCGTGTTGTTGGCCGAACGCAGGCCGAAGACATCCAGGTGTTCCTTGAGAAAGCTACGAACCGCTACGGCATCGCCCGGTACGCTGGCCGCTGTCGCGCAGGTCGGGCCCCAGATCGGGTCGGCCTTGAGGCGCTGGCACGCGCTGCGCCAGGATTCAAACCCGGCGAGCAAGTCGCTGTCGGAAACGCTCGGCAGGGCTTCCCACGGTGCGCTCACATAGGTGGCAACGGCGTGAGGTTTGGTTGGCTCCTGGGCAACTTCTTTATCGGTGTCTTTACCGGCATCGCAGCCGGCCAGTAGCGCGAACAATGGCAGAGCCCAAGCCAGGCGGCGGCCCCAGGGTTTGAAGGTGACATTCATGCAAGCAATTCCTGAAACGATTGCCCGCGCTTCACTGCATCCGGGCAACCTTATTATTAATAGGGCTATTGGTCTTTGTGGGCGGTGCGAGGATACTGGCCGCCGTTTCCCGTGACCTTGAAGCCATGATGATGTTAAAAAAACTGACCGTTGTATTGCTGGCCTGCCTGGCTTTGTCTGCCTGTGGCGGTGTTGATCCCAATTCCCCTCTGGGCCAGCGCAAGGCGATCTTCAAGCAGATGCTCAAGACCGGTGAAGACCTGGGCGGCATGCTGCGCGGACGTATCCCATTTGATGGCGCCAAGTTCGCCGAGGGTGCGGTCAAGCTGGACGCGTTGTCCCATGAACCGTGGAAACATTTCCCGAGCGTACGCGAAGAAGACCACACCAGTGCCAAAGATGATGTGTGGCAAAAACAGGCGCAGTTCCAGCAACTGGCCCGCGAACTTGAGGCGGCCACCGGTGAATTGGTGATCGCCAGCCAGGTGCAACCTTATAAAGCCAGTAGCCTTCAACCTGCGGTGCAAAAAGTTGAAGATGCCTGTAGCGCCTGCCATAAACAGTTCCGCGATCATTGATCGGTTTTACTGGTCGAGTTCTTCCACTGCGTCCTGCAGCTCTTTACGCGAGTCGGCCAGTTTCTCCTTACGCTTGTTGATCTTGTCCGGGTCGCCTTTTTTCATGGCTTTGTCGAGGTCGGCCTGACGGCGGCTGACTTCGTGCTTGGCGTCGAGCACCTTGTTTTCACGTTCTTTCTTCAAGCCGGCATCGGTGCAGTGGGCGGTAACTTCGGCCAGGGCTTTTTCCAGGCCAGCCTGTTGCGCGCTGTTGCCGTGGGCCTTGGCTTGTTCGATCTGGCTGCTGATGGCCTGGCGCTTGGCGGCGCAGCCGGTGAGGGGTTGTGCGTCTTCGGCGGCCAACAGCGGCGTGGCCATGAAGCTCGCGAAGGTCAGCAAGGCAAAGGGGGCGAGAAATTTCATATAAGACTCCAGGTTCGCAATCAGGTGGCGGAGGGGATCAAAACCCATCTATCCCGGCTCCGCGTAATGTTTCAGCCAAGGCTTGTACCTGCGGGTCGCGAAAAAAAGCGCTGAGTTGCGCCGCGCGTCCCGGGCCGATGCCATCTGAGGCCAGCCAGGCTTGAGTGTCTTTGGCGACCAGCGTCTGCCAGTCTCCTTCCAGGTTGTTGCGCGCCGCCGGCGGCACGCCCAAGGCCTTGAGCCATAGTGAAAAAGGGCGTTGCCGGGCGCTTTGAATACTGTCGAGCACCCGCGCACGGGTACGCTCGCCTAAGCCCTCAATGGTAGCAAGCTCGGCCGCATCAAGTGTCAACCAATCGAGAAAGCCTGCGATTAGACCGGCCTGGATCAATACGTTCCAGGTTTCGCGCCCCATGTGGGGCAAGGCCAGGCCGTGTTTACCGCTCAGCCAGGTGAGGCGGGCGAGCAGTTGGTCTTCGCAGCCAGGGTCCAGTTGCCAGCAGCTCAAGGCGTGGAAGTCTTGAGCGTTGGGTACCTGCACGTCCACGCGTGTCTCGTTGCGCAGGATCACCTCGTCCAGTCGCGGTATGACCTGGCCCGCCAGGCTGATCGACACGTGATCGCCGGGGCGGATATCCAGGGCTTGCCAGCGTTTCAGAGAGCCGACGCTCACTCGGCTGATCTGCCGATCATCCAGCCGTACGGGCTCCAATTCGAGGATAGGTGTAATACGCCCGGTACGTCCCACCCTGAACTCGACCTTGCGCACCAGGGCCAGTGCCTTGATAGCCGGGTACTTCCAGGCAACCGACCAGTAGGGCGCACTGGCTTGCCAGCGCTCGGCGGGCGCTCGCGCAGCCTGGTGCAGCACCACGCCGTCGCTGGCGAAGGGTAATGGCGCGTTGTACCAATGCGTGCGCCAATGCGCAGCTTCGCTGATGGTGCTGACGGGTTGGCTGTACTGTTGGCTATCGGTGAAGCCCCAGCGCGCCAAGGTGGCAAGGTGTTCGGTGAAGTCCGTCGGGCCGTCTGGCCACGCCCAGACGAACAGGCCGATCCCGGCAGCCTCGGCATCGCTCAACCGACGACGGTTCATCAGGCCAGCCACTTTGCTGCGTGCATTGAGCCCGCCCTTGAGCGATTGCACATGGTGGTTGAGGCGCCAATAGAGTTCGCCTTGCAGCACCACATCAACGGCGTCGGGCAACTGTTGGACAATGCCGGGGATCTTGACGGCGGAGGCTGACCAATCGTGGCCAAGCAGGCCGTCGCCCCGACTGATGAGCTGATGCAAGCGGCCCTGGCGATACACCAGTGTCACCGCAACGCCATCGACCTTGGGTTGGACCCAGACATCCTGTCGAGTGCTGAGCCAGTCACTGACGGCCGGCTCGCTCGGCAGCTTTTGCAGGCCAGTGTGTGCGGCCGGGTGAGGTAAGGTACCGCGCGCACTGGCCAGCGGGTTATCAGGCTTGGGTGTCTGCTCGCGAGTGCATTCTTGCCAATGCGCCAGGCGTCTGCGGGCCTGGTCGTAGAGCTCATCGCTGATCAGGGCTTGGCCCTGTCGATGGTAGCTGTCGTCCCACTGCTGGATTTGCCTGGACAGGGTTTCCAGCTGTGAGTGAACGTCATCGGGGCAGGTTTCGGCCCAGGCCCAGGCGGGTGCGGCGCTTATGAGAACAGCCAGTAATACGTGCATCATGAGCATCCTTGCTCGAAAAGGGGGGCCAGCCTAAGTGATCCGCGCGCCCACAAAAAAGCCCCGACCGAGCGGGGCTTTTTACCGGGTGTTTCTGTTTACTTGAACAGGCCGCCCAAGGCCTTCACAGCATCATTGTTTTCAGCCTTGGCCTGCTGCTTCTGCTGCTTGGCGTCGACTTTTGCCTGGCTGTCGGCGAGTTTGTTGCAAGCTTTGTTGACCTGCTCCAACGCAGTCTCATACGCCCGCACTTTCAGCAGATCGTTCTTGGCATTGGCCGCGTCGATCTTGGCTTGCAGGTCTTTGGGTTGCTGCTGGCAGTCGCCGGCATTGCCGCCACCGAGCTGGGCACTCAGGGCACCGCTCAAAGCGTTCAGGTCAGCGGCCTGGGCCGACAGGGTGAACAGGCTGAGCAGAAGGGCGGCAGGGGTGAGCGTGGAAATGCGCATGAAAACCTCAATGTTCGATTGCCTGCGCGCTTATCCATCCCGGGCGGGCGCAGTGCAATATCCAAATAAGGTGAAGGGCCCGAGAGGGCGCGGATTCTAGTGGGCCATCATTTGGCCTGCAAGCCTTGGATCCAAAAAAGCCCGAAGTGTTCCTGCAGGCAACAAAAAGCCCCGCCAGGCAGACCTGGCGGGGCTCTATTTACCGCGAACGATTACAGGCCGGCGGCGGTACGCAGGTCGTTGGCGCGGTCGGTTTTTTCCCAAGTGAAGGTGCTGAAGGTGTCATCACCCACAGTCTTCTGCGCAGGGGTGCGGCCGAAGTGGCCGTAGGCTGCGGTTTCCTGGTACATCGGGTGCAGCAGGTCGAGCATGGTGGTGATTGCGTAAGGGCGCAGGTCGAAGATCTCACGCACCAGCTTGACGATCTTGTCATCGCTGATCTTGCCGGTGCCGAAGGTGTTCAGCGAGATCGACGTAGGCTGGGCCACGCCAATGGCGTAGGAAACCTGGATTTCGCAGCGCTCGGCCAGGCCGGCAGCCACGATGTTCTTGGCCACATAACGACCGGCGTAAGCCGCAGAGCGGTCAACCTTGGAAGGGTCCTTGCCGGAGAATGCACCACCGCCGTGACGGGCCATGCCGCCGTAGCTGTCGACGATGATCTTGCGGCCGGTCAGGCCGCAGTCGCCCACGGGGCCACCGATGATGAACTGGCCGGTCGGGTTGATGTGGAACTGGGTGTCCTTGGTCAGCAGTTCGGCAGGCAACACATGCTTGACGATCAGCTCCATCACGCCTTCACGCAGGTCGGCGTAGGACACGTCCGGGTTGTGCTGGGTCGACAGTACGACGGCGTCGATGCCCACGACTTTGCCGCCTTCGTAGCGGCAGGTCACCTGGGACTTGGCGTCAGGGCGCAGCCATGGCAGTACGCCGGATTTACGCGCCTCGGCCTGGCGTTGTACCAGCTGGTGCGAGAAGGTAATCGGCGCGGGCATCAGTACGTCGGTTTCGTTGCTGGCGTAGCCGAACATCAGGCCCTGGTCGCCGGCGCCCTGGTCTTCAGGCTTGGCCCGGTCAACGCCCTGGTTGATGTCCGGGGACTGCTTGCCGATGATGTTCATCACACCGCAGGTTGCGCCGTCAAAGCCGACGTCGGAGCTGTTGTAGCCAATGTCGGTGATTACGTCACGCACGATCTGCTCCAGGTCGACCCAGGCAGTGGTGGTAACTTCGCCGGCGATGATCGCCACGCCCGTTTTCACCAGCGTCTCGCACGCCACACGGGCGAACTTGTCTTCAGCGATGATAGCGTCCAGCACCGCGTCAGAAATCTGGTCGGCGATTTTGTCCGGATGCCCTTCAGACACGGACTCGGAGGTGAAAAGGGAGTATTCGCTCATCTCGATGTTTTCCTGATATTTACCGATGGTGAGTGTCGCCAGCCGGTCGCTGAAAATGGCGGACCTGAATCTGGAAACCATTACGTAAACCTACATAGAGGCTTTCCCCGGGAACGAGTCCCGCAGCGGTGGCCCAACGGGCCAGATCGTCCTGTTCAAAACCCAGCCAGAGATCACCGCAGGCCTCCTTGGCCCAATTCTGGTTGTGGCTGCATAAATCCGTAACCAGGAGGCTACCGCCGGGGTGCAGCAACCCGGCCATTTGCTTGAGAGCTTCTGCCGGTGCGGCGAAATGGTGCAAGACCATGTTCAGCACCACGCAATCGGCTCGCAGGCCGGTGTCACTCAGGGCGTCGGCCAACTGCAGGCGCACATTTCCCAAGGCTTCGCGCTCACAGAGTTGGCGCGCCAGTTCAAGCATCGCCGGGCTGTTATCCAGCGCGGTCACCTGCTCGAAGCGGCGCGCCAGTTCGGGCAGGAAACCGCCGTCGCCAGGGCCGACTTCCAAGGCCGTGGCCTCTTCACTGAAGCTCAGCTTGTCCAGCAGCGCCAGTACGCTTTCGCGGTACTGTGCCAAGCCGGCGATCAGATCCTGCTGGGCGCGAAACTTATCGGCCACCCGTGAGAAAAAATCCTGGCTGGCGGCGGCGCGTTGCCCGTGCACCTGGCCGATACGCGATTGCACATCGCCGGGCAGGCACAAGTTATCCACTTCTTCGAGCAGGGCAGCGTGTAATTTGCCGCCAAGCAGTTCGGTATGGGGCAGTGCACGCCGGTAGAAAATCGCATTACCTTCGCGACGGGTGGCCACCAGGTCGGCCTGGGCCAGCACCTTCAAATGGTGGCTCATGCCGGACTGGCCGATGGCGAAGATCTGCGCCAGCTCCAGTACTCCGAAAGAATCGTTGGCCAGTGCGCGCAGTACGTTCAAGCGCAACGGATCGCCAGCGGCCTTGCACAAGGCAGCCAGTTCATCGCCGTCGTCAGGACGCAGGGAGGGCACGGGTAGGTTCATAAGGCCAGCAGTCTAGTGACGGGTGTAGATCCTCGCAAGGCCAATATCAAAAAGTTTTGATATTGAACGATAAGTGGCGGTTATAAGCCGTCGCTATAACCTTAAGACGAACCGGTTAAAGGTTTCTGCAAGGGATTGATGCCCAAAGCACAGGAAAAACGCCCTCAAGTGACTATCTGTCATTGCCCGCAGGCGGTGGCTGAGGGAAAATGCCGGTCCTTTTTTCCGTTTCTTTTCAGCAAACTCCAGGAGATCAGCGATGCCCAGCCGTCGTGAGCGTGCCAACGCCATTCGTGCCCTCAGCATGGATGCCGTGCAAAAAGCCAACAGCGGCCATCCCGGTGCCCCGATGGGCATGGCGGATATCGCCGAGGTACTTTGGCGTGACTACCTGAAACACAACCCGAGCAACCCGTCGTTCGCCGACCGTGACCGCTTCGTGCTGTCCAACGGCCACGGCTCGATGCTGATTTATTCGCTGCTGCACCTGACCGGCTACGATGTCACCATCGACGACCTCAAGAGCTTCCGTCAGCTGCACAGCCGCACCCCGGGCCACCCGGAATTCGGCTACACCCCGGGCGTCGAGACCACCACCGGTCCCCTGGGCCAAGGCCTGGCCAATGCGGTTGGTTTCGCCCTGGCGGAAAAAGTCCTGGGCGCGCAGTTCAACCGCCCCGGCCACGACATCGTTGACCACCACACCTACGTATTCCTGGGTGATGGCTGCATGATGGAAGGCATCTCCCACGAAGTCGCTTCCCTGGCCGGTACCCTGGGCCTGGGCAAGCTGATTGCCTTCTACGATGACAACGGCATCTCCATCGACGGTGAAGTCGAAGGCTGGTTCACCGACGACACGCCAAAGCGTTTCGAAGCCTACAACTGGCAGGTGATCCGCAACGTCGACGGCCACGATCCGGAAGAAATCAAGATCGCCATCGACACCGCTCGCAAGAGCGCGCAGCCAACCCTGATCTGCTGCAAGACCACCATCGGTTTCGGCTCGCCGAACAAGCAAGGTAAAGAAGACTGCCACGGCGCCCCACTGGGTGACGCGGAAATCGCCCTGACCCGCGAAGCGCTGAAGTGGAACCACGGCCCGTTCGAAATCCCGGCCGACATCTACGCCGAATGGGATGCCAAGGAAAAAGGCCTGGCGGCTGAATCCGAGTGGGACCAGCGTTTCGCTGCGTACTCCGCCGAATTCCCTGAATTGGCCAACGAGCTGGTACGCCGCCTGGCCGGTGACCTGCCTGCCGACTTCTCGGAAAAGGCCTCGGCCTACATCGCTGAAGTCGCGGCCAAGGGCGAGACCATCGCCAGCCGTAAAGCCAGCCAGAACACCCTGAACGCCTTTGGCCCGTTGCTGCCTGAGTTCCTCGGCGGTTCGGCTGACCTGGCCGGTTCCAACCTGACCCTGTGGAAGGGGTGCAAAGGTGTCTCGGCCGAAGACGCCAGCGGCAACTACATGTACTACGGCGTGCGCGAGTTCGGCATGAGCGCCATCATGAACGGCGTGTCCCTGCACGGCGGCATGGTGCCTTACGGCGCGACCTTCCTGATGTTCATGGAATACGCACGTAACGCCGTACGTATGGCGGCGCTGATGAAGAAGCGCGTGATCCACGTCTACACCCACGACTCCATCGGCCTGGGCGAAGACGGCCCGACGCACCAGCCGGTCGAGCAACTGACCAGCCTGCGCACCACGCCGAACCTGGATTGCTGGCGCCCAGCCGATGCGGTGGAATCCGCCGTGGCCTGGAAGCACGCCATCGAGCGCAAGGATGGCCCTTCGGCGCTGATCTTCTCGCGTCAGAACCTGCAGCACCAGGTGCGTACCGACGCGCAGATCGCCGACATCAGCCGTGGCGGTTATGTGCTCAAGGACTGCATCGGCGAGCCGGAGCTGATCCTGATCTCCACCGGTTCCGAAGTGGGCCTGACCGTTCAGGCGTACGACAAGCTGACCGAGCAAGGCCGCAACGTTCGCGTTGTGTCCATGCCGTGCACCAGCGTGTTCGAAGCCCAGGACGCCGGCTACAAGCAATCGGTGTTGCCGTTGCAGGTCAGTGCGCGTATCGCCATCGAGGCGGCTCACGCCGACTACTGGTACAAGTACGTGGGCCTGGAAGGCCGTGTGATCGGCATGACCACCTACGGTGAGTCGGCGCCGGCGCCAGCGTTGTTCGAAGAGTTCGGTTTCACCCTGGAAAACATCCTGGGTCAGGCTGAAGAGTTGCTGGAAGACTAAGTCAGTCTGCGTTGTCTGTACTGGCGCCATCGCGGGCAAGCCCGCTCCCACATTTGGATCACGGTCCACTGTGGGAGCGGGCTTGCCCGCGATGGCGCCAGTACATTCATCACTGAACTAACCTTGATCGAGAACCCCATGCCCCAACCGCGTCCCTACAAAGTTGCACTCAACGGCTACGGCCGCATTGGTCGTTGCGTCTTGCGTGCTCTGTTCGAGCGAGGGGCGGCGGCCGGGTTTGAAATTGTCGCGATCAATGATTTGGCCGACATGGCCAGCATCGAATACCTGACACGCTTTGACTCCACCCACGGCCGCTTCCCTGGCGAAGTGCGGGTTGAAGGCGATTGTCTGCATATCAATGGCAACTGCGTGCAAGTGTTGCGCAGTGCCACCCCCGAAGGCATCGACTGGAAAGCACTGGGCGTCGACCTGGTGCTGGAATGCTCCGGTGTCTATCACACCCGTGCCGATGGCCAGCGTTTTCTCGACGCCGGCGCACCGCGTGTGCTGTTTTCCCAGCCGATGGCCAGCGAGGCGGATGTCGACGCCACCATCGTCTACGGCATCAACCAGGATTGCCTGACCGGCGATGAGCTGCTGGTGTCCAACGCGTCGTGTACCACCAACTGCAGCGTGCCGTTGTTACGCCTGCTGGACCAGGCGATCGGCCTGGATTACGTGTCGATCACCACGATTCACTCGGCGATGAACGACCAGCCGGTCATCGACGCCTATCACCACGAAGACCTGCGCCGCACGCGTTCGGCGTTTCAGTCAGTGATTCCGGTGTCCACCGGCCTGGCGCGCGGCATCGAGCGACTGCTGCCGGAACTTGCCGGGCGAATCCAGGCCAAAGCCGTACGGGTGCCGACGGTGAATGTGTCTTGCCTGGATATCACCATGCAAACCGTCAGTGACACTGACGCGGCCGAGGTCAACCGAATCCTGCGCGACGCCGCCACCAGCGGCCCGCTCAAAGGTCTGTTGGCCTACACCGAGTTGCCCCACGCCAGTTGCGATTTCAACCATGACCCGCATTCGGCGATTGTCGATGCCAGCCAGACCCGCGTTTCCGGCCCCAGGCTGGTGAACATCCTGGCCTGGTTCGACAACGAATGGGGCTTTGCCAACCGCATGCTGGATGTTGCCGAACACTATCTGCACATCGCTTCTAAACAACCTCAACAGTAATTCAGGAACTGCGACCCATGACCGTGTTGAAGATGACCGACCTCGATCTGCAAGGTAAGCGCGTACTGATCCGCGAAGACCTCAACGTCCCCGTCAAGGACGGTGTTGTCACCAGCGATGCGCGAATCCTGGCCTCGCTGCCGACCATCAAGCTGGCCCTGGAAAAAGGCGCGGCCGTGATGGTCTGCTCCCACCTGGGTCGCCCGACCGAAGGTGAGTTCTCCGCCGAAAACAGCCTCAAGCCGGTCGCCGAGTACCTGAGCAAGGCCCTGGGCCGTGACGTGCCATTGGTCGCAGACTACCTGGGCGGCGTGGACGTGAAAGCCGGCGATATCGTGTTGTTCGAAAACGTGCGCTTCAACAAGGGCGAGAAAAAGAACAGCGACGAACTGGCCCAGCAATACGCCGCCCTGTGCGACGTGTTTGTGATGGACGCGTTCGGCACCGCCCACCGCGCCGAAGGTTCGACCCACGGCGTGGCCAAGTTCGCCAAGGTCGCCGCGGCGGGCCCGTTGTTGGCTGCGGAGCTGGATGCGCTGGGCAAGGCCCTGGGCGCTCCGGCCCAACCGATGGCGGCCATTGTTGCCGGCTCCAAGGTATCCACCAAACTGGACGTGCTCAACAGCCTGAGCCAGATCTGCAACCAACTGATCGTCGGCGGCGGCATTGCCAATACCTTCCTGGCCGCTGCCGGCCACCCGGTGGGCAAGTCCCTGTACGAGCCAGACCTGCTCGACACCGCCCGCGCCATCGCCGCAAAGGTCAGCGTGCCGTTGCCGGTGGACGTGGTGGTTGCCAAGGAATTCGCGGAAAGCGCCGCGGCGACCGTCAAGCTTATCGCTGACGTGGCCGACGACGACATGATCCTGGACATCGGCCCACAAACGGCGGCCAACTTCGCCGAGCTGCTCAAGGCATCCCAGACTATCCTGTGGAATGGCCCGGTGGGCGTATTCGAGTTCGAGCAATTTGGCAACGGCACCAAAGTGCTGGCTAAAGCGATCGCTGAAAGCTCGGCGTTCTCCATCGCTGGCGGTGGCGATACCCTGGCGGCTATCGATAAATATGGTGTGGCTGATCAGATCTCCTACATTTCTACCGGTGGCGGCGCTTTCCTCGAGTTCGTCGAGGGCAAGGTGTTGCCAGCCGTGGAAGTGCTGGAAACCCGAGCCAAAGGTTAAGGCTCGCGTGATCAGGAAAAGGAGCGTTCCCATGATCAAGTCGTTGGCACTGGTGATCGCAGCGGGCCTGTTGGCCGGCTGCGGCAGCACACCCAGCGCGGCGCCGGAGGCGGATAACGCCAAGGCACCGTTGAGAAAAAGCTGTTACCAGGCTGACTGGCAAGCCGAGACCATGCCGGTGATCAACAAGCGCATCGGCAACGAACGGCTGGAGAAATACGACTCCGCGCCCAACGGTCAGGAACAGGGTTGCCCATGACGGGTCTGATCCACTAACCGATAGCAACGGTGGCCCCAGGTCGCCCTGCGAGGATTGGCAATGAAAGGCGTTTTCGCCCTGGCAGCCCTGGCCCTGTTGGCCGGCTGCAGCAGCATGAACCTGTTCGACAAGGCAGAGCCAGCCGACAAATGGACCACCTGGACCTGCGACAGCAAAGCCGAGGTCAACTGGCGCTTTGCCAACCAGGCCCGCTCCGAAGTGGATGTTCGCCTCGGCGGTTCGGACCAGGTTTACCGTCTCAAGCAAGAGGTAGCCGCTTCGGGCGTGCTGTACAGCGACGGCCAGTTGGCGTTTCACACCAAAGGTGAGGAAGGCCTGGTTTACTGGGTAGCGACGGATGATTTGATTGGGCGCGGCTGCAAAGCCAACTGAACCCAACAGCAATAACGATTCAGCAGCACAAGGCTCAACCCCTTGATCTGCAATAACTTGAATAGCAGCCGCCTCTACGGCAGGCTTGCACGATTAACGACCCTCGACCGGGAGAGACAACACAATGGCACTTATCAGCATGCGTCAAATGCTGGACCACGCAGCCGAGTTCGGCTACGGCGTCCCAGCCTTTAACGTCAACAACCTTGAGCAGATGCGCGCCATCATGGAAGCCGCTGACAAGACCGACTCCCCTGTGATCGTCCAGGCTTCGGCCGGTGCGCGCAAATACGCTGGCGCCCCGTTCCTGCGTCACCTGATCCTCGCCGCCATCGAAGAATTCCCGCACATCCCGGTGTGCATGCACCAGGACCACGGCACCAGCCCTGACGTGTGCCAGCGCTCGATCCAACTGGGCTTCAGCTCGGTGATGATGGACGGTTCCCTCGGCGAAGACGGCAAGACCCCAACCGACTACGAGTACAACGTACGCGTCACCCAACAAACCGTGGCCATGGCGCACGCCTGCGGCGTTTCGGTTGAAGGCGAGCTGGGCTGCCTGGGTTCGCTTGAAACTGGCATGGCCGGCGAAGAAGACGGCATCGGCGCCGAAGGCGTGCTGGACCATAGCCAGATGCTGACCGACCCGGAAGAAGCCGCCGATTTCGTCAAGAAGACCCAGGTCGACGCCCTGGCCATCGCCATCGGCACCAGCCACGGCGCCTACAAGTTCACCAAGCCACCTACCGGCGACGTGTTGGCCATCGACCGCATCAAGGAAATCCACAAGCGCATCCCCAACACCCACCTGGTGATGCACGGTTCTTCCTCGGTACCGCAAGAGTGGCTGGCGATCATCAACCAGTACGGCGGCGACATCAAAGAAACCTACGGCGTACCGGTTGAAGAAATTGTCGAAGGCATCAAGTACGGCGTGCGCAAGGTCAACATCGACACCGACCTGCGCCTGGCATCCACCGGTGCGATGCGTCGCCTGATGGCCACCAACCCGAGCGAGTTCGACCCACGTAAATTCTTCGGCGCCACTGTGACGGCGATGCGTGATGTGTGTATTGCGCGTTATGAAGCCTTTGGTACTGCGGGTAATGCTTCGAAGATCAAGCCGATCTCGTTGGAAGCGATGTACCAGCGGTATTTGAAAGGTGAGTTGAACGCTAAGGTGAACTAAGCCTCAAGTGTTAATAAAAGCCCGCAGCGATGCGGGCTTTTTTATGGACACCATTTAATCAACTTGCAGATGAAGCGCCGAAACCACGGCGTTCTTTGGCTTGTCGCAACGGTGCTGTAGCACCCACACCGGACCTTTAGCCGACGCACGGTCAATGTGGGAGCCGGGCTTGCCCGCGATGGCAGTGTGTCAGGCGCCGAGGATATTGGCTGATACGCCGCCATCGCGGGCAAGCCCGGCTCCCACAGGGTGCAACGGTGTGTTTAAGACTTTGGGTTTATCTGGGAAAAATCCTGTGTCTCACGGGACGATTCACTCGTGATCAATATCCAATTTCGCAAACGTCACCCGCGCACCCTCATTGGTGTCGCCCGTATTGTCCTGCACATACACCCCCGCCTTGAAGTACAACGGCTTGTCGCCCCATGCCGCGCCAATCCGTTCATTCCACTCACTGTCAGCGGCATACACGCTCAGCAGCCCGGCTTTGTTGAGGTTGATCACGTAGGTGAAGCTCTTCTGCAGTGGCACATTGGAGGCGACGATGATCACCTGGCTTTCGGCCTCGTCCGGGCGCATGCGCACTTTGGCGACGATGTTGCCGGTCTGGGTTTTCTCCTTGAATTGGTACTCCAGCTTGATCAGCGGTTTCTGGCTGTCGTAGGCATGGATCTGGCCGATCACGATCTTGCCGGAGGAGGGCACCTGGTTGACGGTGAGGGTGGCGCGCAGGAAGTTGTCGGCCTCGGGGTAGGTCCAGTTACGCAGGCGGCCGTCGGCGTAGGTTTCGCGCAGTTCGCTGCGTGGGTAGATGGCGTTTTCGGTGCGCGAGCCCGTCACAGGTGTCCAGAACTGCACGTCGCTGCCTTCGGCCTGGAAGTATTGATCGTTGAAGCCGCTCAGCAGCCTTGGCGTTTCAATGGTCGTGGGTGGGGAGCCGACCGGAATGCTCAGGTTCCAGGTGGAAAGGTCGATCATGGTGTTGGCCTTTTTACAGAGGGTGTAGGCATTGGCCCAAAGGGCCTTCCAGGTTCTTTATAGGCCGTGCTGGTGAGATTGTTAAACAATTGCTGGCAATTTATTGGCGTCAGCTAAATGTCAAAAAGCCATGTCGCCCGTGAACCGCGGGCTACAGGGCCTTACCGTTAGTCGGCTTCCTGGCCTTTGGCACAATGAGGGCACCCACGTCACTTCTGCTTTTTTGGCCGCGCGGCTAGAGTGAGCCCTCAGTGTTTATCCGGCCTTGGTAGCAAAAGTGACCGGTGCAGCTCCCTAAGGAAGAGACGTAGCATGGATGGCGCTCCACAACACGACGATGCAATTTCGGTTCTGTTGGTGGTCGATGACTACCCGGAAAACCTCGTCAGCATGCGTGCGCTGTTGCAGCGTGACGACTGGCGGGTGATAACCGCCGCGTCTGGCCTGGAAGCCTTGGAGTTACTGCTGGCCCACGAGGTCGACCTGGTGCTGCTGGACGTGCGCATGCCGGGCATGGACGGTTTCGAGGTGGCGCGCCTGATGCGTGGCAGCCAGCGTACGCGCATGACGCCGATTATCTTTCTGACGGCCACCGCCCATTCGCCCGACGCGGTGCTGGAAGGCTACGCCAGTGGTGCGATCGACTACCTGTTCAAGCCCTTTGACCCGCACATCCTCAAGCCCAAGGTGCAGGCCTTGCTCGAGCACCAGCGCAATCGCCGTGCCTTGCAGCGCCTGAGCCATGACCTGGAATTGGCCCGCGCTTTTAATGCCTCGGTGCTGGATAACGCCGCCGAGGGCATTCTGGTGGTGAGCGAAAACAGTGTGATCGAGTATGCCAACCCGGCCATTTCCCGGCTGTTGAATGCAACGATGGCTGAGTTGCAGGGCGAAAGTTTCCTCAGTTTCCTGCAAAAGCCCCATGTGCCAGCCTGGTTGGGCTTTCCCATGTACGAGGCATATCGCCGGGGCGAGACGTGGCGCCAACACGATGCCATTTTGCGCACCGGTCGGGGCCAGCAAGTGCCGGTAGCGTTGTCCTGCGCGCCTTTGCCTGCGGAGCAGAAGGCAATGGTGGTGACGGTGCTGGACATGTCTGAAGTGCGTCACCTGCATCAGCAACTGGAATTCCAGGCCGTGACCGACCCGCTGACCGGGCTGCTGAACCGGCGCGGTTTCCATCAGGCGATGGAGAATACGTTGCTGCGCAGCGAACGTAGCGAGCAGGCGCTGGTATTGCTGTACCTGGACCTGGATGGCTTCAAGCGGGTCAACGATACGTTGGGCCATGACGCCGGGGATCGCGTGCTGCGTTGGGTTTCGGAGCAGATGCAAGCATGCCTGCGTTCCTACGACATTCTCGGGCGCATGGGTGGGGATGAATTCACCGCGTTGCTGGAGCTGGAGTTTCCCGAGCAGGCCGCGAAGATCGCGGAAAAGCTCATCGAGCGGGTATCGGTGTGCCAGCAGGTCGATGGTCTGGAGGTGATGCTTGGGGTCAGTATTGGCATCGCGACGTTCCCGGATTGCGGCTCGGACTTGAGCGGCCTGCTACGGGCCGCGGACATTGCCATGTACGAAGCCAAGCGCGCCGGCCGTCAGCAGTATCGTTACTACGACCAGGAAATGAACGGCCGCGCCCGCTCGCGGTTGATGCTGGAAGACAGTGTACGTACCGCCATCGCCAACAAGGATTTCACCTTGGTGTACCAGCCTCAGGTCTCTCTGGAAGACGGGCGTTTGCGCGGCGTCGAAGCGCTGTTGCGCTGGCAGCATCCCAGCGTCGGCGATGTGCCGCCGGGCCTGTTCTTGCCACTGCTGGAAGAGGCGCGGTTGATCAACCAGTTGAGTGCCTGGATCTACCAGCAAGTCGCCGCCCAGCGCCAGGCCTGGCAAGCCACCTTCGACCCCGAACTGGTGTTGAGCGTGAGCCTGAGCAGCAGCCAGTTCAACATGCCCAACCTGGCCAACCAACTGCAGCAGATGCTGGAGCGACATGGGTTACAGGCGCGACAACTGGAGGTGGAAATCGGCGAAGACTGCTTGATGAGCAATCTCGCCGAGTCCACCAAGCAACTCCAGTTACTGCGCCGGATAGGGGTGCGGATTGCCCTGGACGATTTTGGCTGCGGCCAGTGCTCCCTGGCCCATTTGCGCGACTTGGCGTTCGACACCCTCAAGCTTGACCCTCAACTGGTGGCGCGCCTGCCTGGCTCGGTGCGGGATGCGGCGATGGCGCGCAGCATCATCCAACTGTGTGAGCATTTTGGTGTGCTGGTGATCGCCGAAGGCGTGGAGACCCTTGAGCAAACCCAGTGGCTCAAGGCCAATGGCTGCGCCCATATCCAGGGGCCGTGGGCTGCGCTGCCGTTGATGGCCGAGGACGTTGCCGGCTGGTCGTACCCTCGCGCGCTTTGAATTCGCTACACTGGCGCCCGTCCCAATTGCGTTGCAGAGCCCATGACCGCGTTGAAATACCTCCAGGCATACCCCGCCGCGCTCCAGGAGCAAGTGCGCCAACTGATCGCCAAGGACCAGTTAGGGGCTTACCTGGACCAGCGTTACCCCGAACGCCATGCGGTGCAGAGCGACAAGGCCCTGTACGCCTACGCCCTGGCCTTGAAGCAGGAGCACCTGCGCAACGCGCCGTCTATCGACAAAGTGCTGTTCGACAACCGCCTGGACCTGACCCATCGTGCCTTGGGTTTGCACACCACGATTTCTCGGGTGCAGGGCGGTAATCTCAAGTCCAAGAAAGAGATCCGCATCGCTTCGCTGTTCAAGGAGGCGGCCCCGGAGTTTCTGCGCATGATCGTGGTGCACGAGCTGGCGCACTTCAAGGAATCGGACCACAACAAGGCGTTCTATAAACTCTGCCAATACATGATGCCGGGCTACCATCAGGTGGAATTCGACCTGCGTGTGTACCTCACCTGGCGCGATTTGCAGGGCAAGCCCTAACCCCAAGGCGACTGACCATGGATGTGAGCAAGACCAAAAGCAGCTTCTACCGCCGCCTGTACGTGGCGTACTTGATCGACAGCCAACTGGCCAGCAGCGTCCCGGCGCTGACCGAGGCCACCGGTATGCCTCGGCGTACCGCCCAGGACACCATTGCGGCGTTGGCCGACCTGGATATTGTGTGTGAGTTCGAGCAGGAGGACGGTGCGCGTCACCATGCCGGGCGCTATCGGATTCGGGACTGGGGGGCGATTGATCGGGGGTGGATCGAGGCTAATCTGGCGTCGATCAAGCAGGTGTTGGGCTATCCCTGAAGGTCGGCTTAGGCAGGACTGACGCTATCGCGGGCAAGCCCGGCTCCCACAGTCCAGTGTGGGAGCTGGCTTGCCTGCGATGGCGCCCTCAGATGCGCCGCATACCAATATGTGGAATATCATCTTCCAGGTATTCCTCACCCGCCACCACAAACCCATATCGCCCGTAATACCCCTGCAAATGCGCCTGGGCCGAGAGAAAAATCGGCGTTTGCGGCCAGATATCCTCAATGCGCTCAAGCGCCTCCTCCATCATGTGATGCCCCAGCCCGGTGCCCCGTGCCGCTGGCGAAACGATGACGCGACCAATCACCACATCGCCGCCCTGGGACTCCGGGTCCAGCAGGCGCAGGTAAGCCAATAGCTCATTATCTTGCCAGGCCATCAGGTGATGGGTGTCACCCGCCAGGTCCTGCCCGTCGATGTCCTGATACGCGCATTTCTGCTCGACGACGAATACCTCGCTGCGCAAGCGCAGGACGGCATACAGCTGGTCCTTGCCCAAGTCGTCGTGATGTTTGCAAATCCAATCAACCGTCATGATGTGTGCTCTTGTAAAGACGTGCCTGGATAGTAAGCGCGGCGGGCGCTGCTGTCTAAAATTGGCAAATGTGTGAATGGCGTCAATTTGCCATCATTGAGTACGTGCGCTGCTGGCTGCTTTGTGTAATCTGCAATGCAGGCTCATTGATGAGCTACTGTTATCAGGCCACCGCCTGCCCGCCAAGGACTTTGAGCATGCCGAGATTGACTCGTGCCGTTGCTTTGATCGCAGTGCTGCTGCTGGCCCAGCCGGTGCTGGCACAGCGTCTGCGTCTGGTGGCGGATGGCTGGCCGCCCTTCACCGATGCCACCTTGATCAATGGCGGTTTGGCCACCGATATCGTCAGCACGGCCCTGGCCCGTGCGGGGTACGCCAGTGACTTTGAGCAGGTGCCCTGGGCCCGTGCGCTCAAGGGCGTGGGCGATGGGCGCTACGATGTGCTGATCAACGCCTGGTACGACGAGGCCCGCACGCAGTTTGGCCAGTTTTCTGCTGAGTACCTGCTTAACCGTGTGCGCTTTCTCAAGCGCAGCGACGATGACATTGTTTATCACAGCCTGGCCCGACTGCGCGACGAGACCATCGCCGTGGTACGCGGTTACGCTTACTCGGCGGCGTTCGATCAAGACTCCCAGCTACAGAAAGTACCCGTGCACAACTTCGCCATGGCGGTGCGCATGCTCGCTGCGCGGCGTGTGCGGTTGACGCTGGAGGACGAATACGTAGCGCGTTATTACCTGGCTCGGGAGTCGCCGCGGGTGCGCAATGCGGTGGCGTTTGTGGGCAAGCCGTTGAGCGAGAACAGCCTGCACATTCTGGTCAGTTTGAAGAACCCCGAGCACGCGCAGATTGTCGCCAGCTTTGATCGGGAGATTGTCAGGATGAAGGCTGATGGCAGTTATGCGCGCTTGATGAAGGCGCATGGGATGTAGCGTGCTTGCGGGCCTCATCGCGGGCAAGCCGGGCTCCCACATTTTGCCCGCATTCTTATGTTGGAACTCGGTCAAATGTGGGAACTGGCTTGCCTGCGATAGGGGTCTAAGCCGCACCGGTATCCTTGATCAGATGCGCCGCCAACGTACGCAACGGCCCCAACTGCCGGCAGATCAACGCCAACTGCGTCTGCACCAACCGCTGCGCCTCATCGATCTCATCGGGCATTTGCTCCAGCTCGGCTGCCAACCCCTCCTCGGCATCACTCTGGATCGCAATCGACTGTTTGTTGGCCAGGCCCGTAGCAATCTCATCGATACTCGCCGCCAGGCTGTTGCCCGCGCCTTCGATCAAGTGCTCGCGCACGTCGGCCGGTAACTGAGTATCGCGGTGCGCACCCAACCCCGACAAATAGCTGAGCAAGGTGTGAGACAGCACCAGGAACCGAAAACCCACGTCGGCTTCCTTACGAAAGTGCCCCGGCTCCATCAGCATATTGGCCAGGGTGGTGGACAACGCGGCGTCGGCGTTGTGCGCGTTGCGGCGGGCCAGGCGGTAAGCCAGGTCGTCGCTCTTGCCGGCGGCGTATTGCTGCATGATCTGGCGCAGGTAGATGCTGTTGCAGGTCAGGGTGTTGGCCAGCACTTTGTTCAAGCGCCGGCCTTGCCAGTCCGGCAGGAACAGGAATACCGCCAGGCCAGCGATCAGGCTGCCGAGCAAGGTATCGAACAGGCGTGGCAGGAACAGCCCGTAGCCATCGCCCACCTGGTTGAAGCAGAACAGCACCATCAGCGTGATCGCCGCCGTCGCCAGGGTGTAGCGGGTGGTGCGGTTGATAAAGAACACCAGGCCCGCGGCGATAGCGAACATCGACTGCACCACCGGGTTGGGGAACAGATCGAACAGCGCCCAGGCCACGGTGAGGCCGATGGCGGTGCCGATAATCCGCTGGCCGAGCTTGCGCCGGGTGGCGCCGTAGCTCGGTTGGCAGACGAACAGGGTGGTGAGGATGATCCAGTAACCCTGGGACGCGTGGATAGCGTGCAGGGTGGCGTAGCCGACGGTCAACGCCAGGGACAGGCGCAGGGCATGGCGAAACAGCAGCGAGGTGGGTGTGAGTTGGGTGCGCAGGCGCGTCCACATTTCCTTGAGGTTGCGCGGGGCGCGGTCCAACAGGTTACTGTCGGTGGCGTCCGCCAGGGCATCGGGATTGCTGGCGTCGCCCAGCAGGCGGTCGAGTGTGGACAGGTTGGCCGCCAAGGCGCGCAATGAACGCAGCAGGCCGCGCCAGGCCGGGTTGCTCTGGATGCGCAGATGCTCCAGGGACGCGTTGAGGTCGCCCAGGGCCTGGGCAAAACTGTCGTCATAGATGAACGGTTGGCGCAGTTGGATCGACTCGGCCAGGGTCTGGCAGGCCTTGCCTTGCTGGCGCAGCAAGCGCTGGCAGCGAAACAGCACATCGCTATGGAAGAAGGCTTCAGTGAGGGCGTTGTAGGGGTAGTGGGAGGAACTGGCGCGCTCGTGGATGTCCTGGGCCAGGAAGTACAGTTTCAGGTAGCGGCTGACCTTCGACCCCGGTCGCCCATTGCCGACGCGGTGCAGGATGATTTCCTTCGCGGCATTCAGCGCAGCCACTACCCGGCCATTTTGCTGGGCCAATTCCAGGCGCCGCGCTTCCACGTCCAGCTGCCGGATCGGTTCGAACAACGATGACTTGAGCTTGAGGTAACGCCCCAGCTCGCGGAACAATCGCGCCAGGCTCTGCTGCACCGGCTGGTTGGAAAACAGCGCCTGCCATAGTACGGACAACACACCGTACCAGGCGGCACCGGCCACCAGCAGCAGCGGCTCATGCCAGAAATCCGTGACGGCGCCACCGCGCTGGTCCACGCCGATCATGGTGTAGACCGACAGAATCAAGGTGGCCGAAGCAATCGCGCCATAGCGTTCGCCCAGTGCGCCGAGCATGGTCAGGCCGAAACTGGCCAGGGCCAGGGCGATGGCAAATATCCAGGGGTAAGGGAACAGCAGCTCCACCGACAGCGCGGCAATGCTGAAACACACCAGTGTCACCGCCAGCGCGTTGAGGCGGCCTTGCCAGCTGTCATCCGTCTCGGCCAGGGCGCTGGCGATAATCCCCAGGAAGAGCGGGATCAGCAGCGTCATTTCATCCTGGTACCAACACAACGCCATGCTGCCGGTGAGGGCGATGAACACCCGTACGCTGTAGCTGAATTTATCCAGCGCCCACAGGCGCCGCATGGACTGCTTGAACGAGGTCGATGACATGAAGTCTGGAGTCTTCCGGGACGTTGTCGCTAAATTGAGCCAGTAATGACGCCACGGCAAGCGTAGCGATCACATCTGATAGCAAAATTTTCAGTATCACTGCAAAACCAATGTGGGAGCGGGCATGCCTGCGATGACGATGTGGGATTCACTGCCGCTATCGCAGGCAAGCCAGCTCCCACAGGGGATTGCATCTCAAGGTGCACGTCAGGCGTATTGCGCGGCCGCGTAGCCCGAGGCCCACGCCCACTGGAAGTTGAACCCGCCCAGGTGGCCGGTCACGTCCAGCACTTCGCCGATAAAGTACAGGCCGGGGCTTTTCAGCGATTCCATGGTCTTGGAGGACACTTCCCGCGTATCCACCCCGCCCAATGTTACCTCGGCGGTGCGATAACCCTCGGTGCCGGCCGGTACCAGTTGCCAGCTCCCCAGCTTTTGCGCGATATCGGCAATTTCAGCGTGGGTGTACTGCTTCATAGGCTTGGATTCGAACCAGCTTTGGGCCAGCAGGTTGGCCATCTTCTTGGTGAAGATCTCACCCAACAGAGTTTTCAATTCGCTGTTGGGGTGTTCGGCCTGTTGCTGTTGCAGCCAGGCATGGGCGTCGTGGTCGGGCAGCAGGTTGATTTCTACCGTGTCGCCGGAGTGCCAATACGAGGAAATCTGCAAAATCGCCGGCCCGCTCAGGCCTCGATGGGTGAACAGGATATTCTCGCGAAAGCTCTGGCCGTTGCAGCTCACCAGGCAGTCGACCGAGGTGCCGGACAACTCGCCGCACAACTCCTTGAGCTGGTCGGTGATGGTGAACGGCACCAGCCCGGCGCGGGTCGGCAGCAGTTCATGGCCGAATTGCCTGGCCACTTGGTAGCCGAAACCGGTGGCGCCCAGCGTCGGGATCGACAAGCCGCCAGTGGCGATCACCAGGGATTCACAGCGCAGCTCACCCAGGGTGGTTTGCAGTTGATAGCCGCTTTCGAGCTTGGCGATTGCCTCGATGGAGGTGTCCAGGTGCAGGCTCACGCCGGTCTGGATGCACTCGTCGAGCAGCATGCCGAGGATGTCGCTGGACTTGTTGTCGCAGAACAGCTGGCCGAGTTTCTTCTCGTGGTATGGCACGCCGTGCTTGGCCACCAACCCGATGAAGTCCCACTGGGTATAGCGGGCCAGGGCGGATTTGCAGAAGTGCGCGTTGTGCGAGAGGAAGTTGGCCGGCTCGGTGTACATGTTGGTGAAGTTGCAGCGGCCGCCACCGGACATCAGGATTTTCTTGCCGGCCTTGTTGGCGTGGTCGATCAACATCACCTTGCGCCCACGCCCGGCGGCGGTCAGCGCGCACATCAAGCCTGCGGCGCCGGCGCCAATGATCACAACTTCGGTCGAGCGCACAGCCATGTCCTCACAAAACTATTGATTTGAAATGCAATCAACACTGTGGGAGCTGGCTTGCCTGCGATGGCGGTAGTGGATTCACCGTCGCTATCGCAGGCAAGCCAGCTCCCACAGTGATTCGGTCCTTGCAGTCACTATGTTGTTACAGGATCCGCACGCGCAGCGAACGACCTTTGATCTTGCCGTCATTCAAACGCTGCAAAGCCTGCTTGGCGATGCCGCGTTCCACGGCCACGAAAGCCTGGAAGTCAAAGATCGCGATCTTGCCCACCTGGGCACCCGGAATGCCGGCTTCACCGGTCAATGCACCGAGGATGTCGCCTGGGCGCACCTTGTCTTTACGCCCGGCGGCGATGCACAGGGTGCTCATCTGCGGCAGCAACGGGCCACCGCTTTGCGGTTTGAGGTTGTCCAGTTGGTCCCAGTTCAGCGGCGACTTCTGCAGTTGCTCGATGGCCTGGGCGCGGTGGGCTTCGGACGGCGCTACCAGGCTGATGGCGATGCCGGTCTCACCGGCACGGCCGGTACGGCCTACACGGTGGATGTGAATTTCCGAGTCGCGGGCCAGTTCGACGTTGATCACCATGTCCAGGGCGTCGATGTCCAATCCTCGGGCGGCGACGTCGGTGGCCACCAGCACCGAGGTGCTGCGGTTGGCAAACATCGCCAGTACCTGGTCACGGTCGCGCTGTTCCAGGTCACCATGCAGGCCAACGGCGGAAATGCCTTTGGAGGTCAGGTGGTCGACGGTTTCCTGCACTTGCTGCTTGGTAAAGCAGAACGCCACGCAGGAGGCAGGGCGGAAGTGCGCCAGCACCTTGGTCACGGCGTCCATGCGCTCTTCCGGGGAGATCTCGTAGAAGCGTTGTTCGATCTGGTCGTCGGAGTGGAACGCTTCGGCTTTCACTTGCTGAGGCGCACGCATGAACTTGGAGGCCAGTTGCTTGATGCTCACCGGGTAAGTGGCCGAGAACAGCAGGGTCTGGCGGCGCGGTGGGGTCTTGCTGATGATGTCTTCGATGGCGTCGTAGAAGCCCATGTCGAGCATGCGGTCGGCTTCGTCGAGGATAAGGGTGTTCAAGCCGTCCAGCACCAGTGAACCTTTACGCAGGTGCTGCTGGATGCGGCCCGGGGTGCCGACGATGACGTGGGCGCCGTGCTCCAGGGAGGCAATCTGTGGGCCGAGGGACACGCCGCCGCACAGGGTCAGCACCTTGATGTTGTCTTCGGCACGGGCCAGGCGACGGATTTCCTTGGCGACCTGGTCGGCCAGTTCGCGGGTCGGGCACATCACCAGCGCCTGGCACCCGAAGTAGCGCGGGTTGATCGGGTTCAGCAGGCCGATGCCGAATGCGGCAGTCTTGCCGCTGCCGGTCTTGGCCTGGGCAATGAGGTCCAGCCCTTTGAGGATCACCGGCAAGCTTTGCGCCTGGATCTGCGTCATCTCGACGTAACCCAGCGAGTCGAGGTTAGCCAGCATGGCGGCGGACAGGGGCAAAGTATTAAAAGCGGTGGCGATGGTAGTCACGGGACTGGCTCTGCAAAACAAAATGTCGCGCAGTGTAACAGGCCCCCTTGGGTTTCTTTGTATGTTCTCGACGAGGAGTAGGGGGGCGCGGCAAATTATCAGCTGCAAGCCGCAAGCTTGAGGCTTACAACTTGAAGCTTGCAGCTGCTTCAATGCTCGATATCGTGCTCGCGGCTGACCACCCGTTTGCCGTCCTTGGGCGACAGCTGCAGGAAGATCGCCGCTGCCAGCATCGCCATGAGGCCCACGGTGAGGAAGGTCAGTTGGAAGGCGCCCAGCACGGTATTGACCCCGTCATTGCCGGCTTCGGCGGTAAAGCCGCCGAGCAATGCGCCGGCACAGGCCACGCCCAGGCTCAGGGACAATTGCGCCACCACCGACAGCAAACTGTTGCCACTGCTGGCCTGGGCGTCGTCGAGGTCGATCAGGGTGACAGTGTTCATGGCGGTAAATTGCAGGGAGTTGATGGCCCCCAGTACCGCCAGCATGGCCAACAGCAGCGGGTAGGGCGTTTGTTCGCTGACCAGGCCCATGCTCGCCAGCATCAGGCCCAGGGCCAGGGTGTTGCCGGTCAGGACGATGCGGTAGCCGAGGCGCTCGATAAGCGGGCGTGCGATGGACTTGGCGAACATCGCCGCCGCCGCCAGTGGCAACATGCTCATGCCGGCTTCCGACGGCGAATAGCCCAGCGCCACCTGCAGCAGCAGCGGTACCAGGAACGGCAATGCGCCGCTGCCCAGGCGCGCAAACAGATTGCCCAGAATCCCCACGGCAAAGGTGCGCGTCTTGAACAGCACCGGCGAGAACAGCGGGTTATCGATATGCCCGGCGCGCAGCCAGTACGCCGCCAGGCAGGCAAACCCGCCGAACAGCAGCAATATCACGCGCAGATGCGGCAGGTGCAGTTCGCCCAGGCCTTCCATGGCGATGGTGATCAGCACCATCGCCGCGCCGAACAGCAGAAAGCCCAGGCCGTCGAAGCGCGTGCGCTCGCTGCCGCGCAGGTCGGGGATGAATTTCCACACGGCGTAGCAGCCGATCATGCCCACCGGCAGGTTGATCAGGAAGATCCAGTGCCAGGTCAGGTATTGCACCATCCAGCCGCCCATTGTCGGGCCAAGCAAGGGGCCGAGCAGGCCTGGAATAGTGATGAAGCCCATGATCCGCACAAGCTCGGAGCGTGGATAAGCCCGTAGTACCACTAGGCGCCCGACCGGCAGCATCAGCGCACCGCCCAGGCCCTGGATCACCCGTGCGCCCACCAGCATGCTCAAGCTACTGGACAGCGCACACAGCAGCGACCCGATGCTGAACAGCATGATCGCGCCAAAGAAAATCTTCTTGGTGCCAAAGCGGTCAGCGATCCAGCCCGACGCCGGAATCAGCAAGGCAACGGTGAGCATGTAGGCGATCACCACGCCTTGCATGCGCAGCGGGTTTTCCGCGAGGTCCTGCGCCATGGCCGGTAGCGCGGTGTTGAGAATCGTCCCGTCCAGCGACTGCATGAAGAAGGCAATCGCTACCACCCAGGGGAGCCAGCGGGCGGTCTTGGCATCGAGAGGGGCACGATTCGGCATGGGATCCCTTTTAATTAGCAGGCTATGTGTTGGCGATTATGCGCCATCCGTCGCCGCTTTTCCCACTGGCGGTTCGTCTATATCTGACAATGTCACATGCTCGCCCACCAGGAAATCCAGCAACGCCCGATGCACTGCCAGCGCGGCTTCGCGGGACTCCAGGTCCAGCAGATGGCCGGTGTGTTCGGCCACCGCAAAGCTGCTGCGGCCTACGTAGTGTTTGAACAGCTGGGCTTCGTCGGCCGGCGTGTATTCGTCCAGCGCGCCGTTGAGAAAGTGCACCGGTGTTTCAATCTGCCGCAGCGCCGGCAAGTAGTTGCCATCGCCCAAGCCCAGCACCTGATGGATATGAAAGCGCGCCTGGCGGTATTCGGTGGTGGCCATGGTCGACAGGTGTCGATGGTTATTGCGCTTGAGGCGCGGCGACAGGTATTTGCCAACCGTTTCGTTGAGCAGATGGCCGACCGCCGACTTGTCATCGGCCTCGATCAGCACACGCACGTGCTCGACATATTCCAGCATCGCCTGGTTGAGGTTGGGCGCCAGGGCCATCACCACCGAGCTTTCGATGGAGGGCGGGTTGTGCGCCAGGGTCAACAGCGTGGAGATGCCGCCCCATGAGGCCGAAACCAGATGGTTGACCGCAAAGCGTGCTACCAAGGCACGCAGGATTTGCACCTCGTCGTCCTTGGTGACCAGGTCGAGTTCGGTGTTGTGCTCGCGTGACAAGCCAGAGAATGGCAAGTCGAACAGCAGCACATTGAAGTGCTCGGCCAGGCATTTGCTGGTGCGGGCAAAGGAGCGTGTGGTGGACAACGCGCCATTGACCATCAGTACGGTTTTTCTATGCGGGTCGTTACCCAGTTGCTCTACGTGAACGTTGTAGTGCTTGTACAGTTTTTCTATGACGAAACTTCCATGGTTCATGTCAACGCTCCAGCTTGCCTTTCCCGGGCAAGGTTATGCTCTCGTGGGCAGGGGTGGCGAGAAGCCATTAACCGTTATAACGAGGAATAAGCAGAGCGACAACATGCCGAACGGCCAAAGTAGGCGGGATAGAAGTTTCGTCGCAGCGCAGGTTATTGAACTGTAGGAGCGAGCTTGCTCGCGAAAAACGACAACGATAACGCAGCGCTGACAGCCAGCCCGCGGTGTCTGTACGTTCTTCGCGAGCAAGCTCGCTCCTACAGTTTATAAAGTCAGCGTCAAACGGTTTACCAAAGCGCCTGGCAACAGGTTGGAAGCGGTGTTGCGCTGGTCATAGGTACTGGCCGACAACAGCAGCTCCCGATCAGCGGTCAGCGCTTCCAATTGCGAACCGAGCAACTGATAGACACTGTCATCAAAGCGCATGGTGCTGACCGGCGCCTTGATCTCGCCGTTTTCCACCCAGAAGGTCGCAAAGCGCGTCATGCCGGTCAGGCGCGCTGCTGGCAGGTCGGAGTAGTTCAGGTACCAGAGGTTGCTGATATACAGACCGGTGCCCAACTGCTTGAGAATATCGGCCTGGGCCAGGCTGCCGGCCGCCATTTGCAGGGCGCTGGGCGACTCGTCGCTGCTGGCGCCGTTGGTGCTCAAGCCGTATTCGGCGGCGCTGCGCGAGTTGACCAACTGGCCCTCGGCCTTGCCTGCATTGATCAGGGTGACATCCTTGCGCGGGTAGCCTTCAGTGGAAAACGCCTGGCTCAGGGAGCCGCTGATCTGCTCATCCACCGTCACCAGCGGGCTCAATGACTGATCATCCGCGTACAGGCGTTGCAACGAACTGCCTTTGCTCGCGATGGCCTGGGCCGAAAAACCACCCCAGGTGATGATGCTGATGATTTCTTCCAGCGCTGCCGGCGCCAGGTAGGCGCGGTAATGGCCGGGCGCCAGGGTGTGGAGCGGGCGACCGAGAAACGCCAGTTGCTCACGGGCCTGTTGGAAACGGGCGGCGAACTCGGCGCTGTTCCAGGTGTGCCCGGCGTAGCTGGCTTTTACCGCTTCGCCATTGGCGTGGAACAGGCTGAAGTCGAAATTGAAGCTGTTAGCCCGGTGCCAGCCGAACGCCCCCGATGAGCTGGCGAAACCACGGCTGATCGGGCCGGCGGCGTAGAAGCCAACCAGGTCCACGCCATCGGCGGCCTGGCTGATGTCGTCCAGCACTTGGGCCAGTTCCGGCAGCGGGCGCAGCTGTTCGTTATGGCTGTGCCAGGCGTCGGGGTTCAGCAGCAGGTACGGGTCAGGCGGCAACAGCGGCAAGGTCTCGCGCAGTTGTTGCAGGCCATTCGCCAGGCGCTGGCGATCCAGCTGCGCCTCGCCGGAAAGGGTGATACCCAGGTCGGCGTGGCGCCCATCGTTGATCAGCTTGAGGTTCAGGCTGGCCTGCTGTACCTGGCCCGCCTGGCGTACCTGCGCGTGGTTGAAGCGCACGAACTCGGACGCTTCATCCGCGTAGCCGAGTTGAAAGTGTTCTTGATCGGTGACCGCCTGCTTGAGCCAATCCACCAGAGCCTTGAAGTGGTTCATCAGGCATCTCCCCCAAATACATCGACATTGCTGAATACACAGGCCGGCGACGCATGGCCGACACGGATCACCTGGTTGGGTTCGCCCTTGCCGCAGTTCGGCGTGCCCAAGACTTTGAAGGTGCTGGCGTCGCCTACCGCGCTGAGCTTGCGCCAGAACTGCGCGGAAATCGCCCGGTAGTTGGGGTTCTTCACCACGCCCTTGAGTTCGCCGTTTTCGATCAACTGGCCCCACTCGCAGCCGAACTGGAATTTGTTGCGCGCATCGTCGATGGACCACGAACGGTTGGTCGACATCAGGATGCCGCTCTCAATGCCGCCCACCAATTGCGCGAGGCTTTTATCCCCAGGTTCGATATTCAGATTGGCCATGCGGTCGATGGGCGCACGGTTCCAGCTGCAGGCGCGGCTGTTGGCGACGCCTGGCAGGTTGGCGCGAAATTGCGATAAGGCCCCGCCCAAGGGCTTGAGCAGCAGGCCTTCGCGAATCAGAAATTGCTTGCTGGCAGGCGTGCCGTCGTCGTCATGAGCGTAGCTGGCAAGCTGTTCGGGGATGTCCGGGTCGAAGGTGACGTTGAGCAGCGGTGAGCCATATTGCAGGTGGCCGAAGTCGCTGGCTTTCACAAAACTGGTGCCGGCGTAATTGCGCTCGTCACCAAGGATGCGATCCAGCTCCAGCGGATGGCCGATCGACTCGTGGATCTGCAGGATCATTTGGTCGGGCATCAGCAGCAGGTCACGCGGGCCGTGGGGCGTATTCGGTGCGAGCAGCAATTGCAGGGCTTCGTCGGCCACCTTGCGGGCGGCGCCCACCAGGCCAAAACGCTGGATCACCCCGGCACTGCCTTGCTGGCCGAAGTTGGTACCGCCCAGGGTACGGGTCTGGCTGTCGTTGCCGTCGAAGGCGGTCACACTCAGGCCCGGAAAGACAAAGCGCTGGGCCTGACGCAATTGCGCGCCAGCGCTGTTGAGATAGATCTGTTCAACCCGCGTGGTCCCCAGGCTGACTTCCCAGCTCACCAGACGCTCATCCTTGGGCACGGCGGCGGACTCATCGCCGAGCAATTGGTAGCAGTCGCTCAGGGATGGGAAGGGCTGGTCGAGGTCGGGAGACAGGTAGTCGGCGACGTCGCTGGACACTGGCTGCTGGTGCAGGTCGAGCAGGGCGTGAGGCTTGATCAACCGGGCTTGCTGTTCAGCGCGCTCAAGGGCGGCTTGCAGGCCGGCAAGGGAAATATCGTTGGTCGCGGCGTAGGCTTCCACGCCGTTGAGACGCACGGTAAGCATGGCGCCTTCGTCGTGCCCTAGGTGAGGCGGCTCGGCGACGTTCTTGCGTACTGACAGGTACTGACCGGATTCGCGCACGTAGCGCAGGGAGAAAAATTCGGCGGTGGTGCGCAGGGCACCGAAGTGTTTCTTGAGCGTGGCGTGGTGTTCGAACATGGGGCCTTCCTTGTGGGCGGCTCGGCGCGGGCAGGCGAACAGAGTAGGCCTGGGCGGGGAGCTGATCAAGGGAGGTTTTGTTGTGTGATCGTTCCCACGCTCTGCGTGGGAATGCCACCCTGGACGCTCTGCGTCCGCTCTTGAAGGGCGTGACGCAGAGCATCACAGGATGCGTTCCCACGCGGAGCGTGGGAACGATCAATCACTGGGGTGTTTCGGTTACTGCGCCAATGGCCCTACTTCACGCATAGGCTTGCCACGCACCGGCGCATCGCCTGCTACGTAGTAGTCAGCGGTGCTGCGCGGCAGTGGCTTGCGGCCACGGATCTTGTCGGCGATTTTCTCGGCGATCATGATCGTTGGCGCGTTCAGGTTGCCGGTAGTGATGATCGGCATGATCGAGGCATCGACCACACGCAAGCCCTGCATGCCATGCACGCGGCCTTCGCCATCGACTACGGCCATCTCGTCGGTGCCCATCTTGCACGAGCAGGACGGGTGGAACGCGGTCTCGGCGTGCTCGCGGATGAACTTGTCCAACTGCTCATCGGTTTGCACTTCAATGCCGGGGCTGATTTCGCGGCCACGGTACGGGTCCAGTGCCGGCTGCTGCATGATTTCACGGGTCAGGCGGATGCCATCGCGGAACTCCTGCCAGTCCTGCTCGGTGGCCATGTAGTTGAAGAGGATGCTCGGGTAGTCCCGTGGGTTCTTCGACTTCAGCTGGATACGGCCACGGCTTGGCGAACGCATGGACCCCATGTGCGCCTGGAAACCGTGCTCTTTCACACCGTTGCTGCCGTTGTAGTTAATCGCCACCGGCAGGAAGTGGTACTGGATGTTTGGCCACTCGAACTCTTCACGGGTACGGATAAAACCGCCCGCTTCGAACTGGTTGCTGGCGCCGATGCCGGTGCCGTTGAACAGCCATTCGGCACCAATTGCCGGCTGGTTGTACCAGAGCAGCGAGGGGTACAGCGACACTGGCTGGGTGCACGCGTATTGCAGGTACAGCTCAAGGTGGTCCTGCAGGTTTTCACCCACGCCCGGCAGGTCGTGGACCACCGGGATGTCGAGGCTTTCCAGCAGTTTGGCCGGGCCGACACCGGAGCGTTGCAGCAGTTGCGGCGAAGCGATTGCGCCGCTGCACACCAGTACTTCTTTGCGCGCACGAGCTTCAACGCGCTCTTCGGCGGCGCCGATCAGGTAACGCACGCCCACTGCACGCTTGCCTTCGAACAGCACTTTGTCGGTGAGGGCATGGGTGACGATGGTCAGGGTCGAGCGCTTTTTAGCCGTGTCCAGGTAGCCGCGTGCGGTGCTGGCGCGACGGCCGTTCGGCGTGACGGTACGGTCCATCGGGCCGAAGCCTTCTTGCTGGTAGCCGTTCAAGTCTTCGGTACGTGGGTAACCGGCCTGTACGCCGGCTTCAACCATGGCGTGGAACAGCGGGTTGTTGCCCGCTTTCGGCGTGGTCACGCTGACCGGGCCGTCACCACCGTGCCAATCGTTGGGGCCGATGTCGCGGGTTTCGGCTTTGCGGAAATACGGCAGGCAGTCCAGGTAGGTCCAGTCTTCCAGGCCCGGCAGCTTCGACCAGTTGTCGTAGTCCATGGCGTTGCCGCGGATGTAGCACATGCCGTTGATCAGGGAAGAACCACCCAGGCCCTTGCCGCGCCCGCATTCCATCCGGCGGCCGTCCATGTGTGGCTCTGGATCGGTTTCGTAGGCCCAGTTGTAGCGGCGGCCTTGCAGCGGGAAAGCCAGGGCGGCTGGCATCTGGGTGCGGAAGTCGAGGCGGTAGTCCGGGCCACCGGCTTCCAGCAGCAAAACGGTGACGCCTTCGTCTTCGGTCAGACGGGTCGCCAGGGTGTTACCGGCAGAGCCGGCCCCCACAATGATGTAATCGTATTCTTGGGACATGAATGTACCCTCGTAAAATGGGTTCAGGCTGCTTTTGTGGCGAGGGAGCTTGCTCCCGTTCGACTGCGCAGCAGTCGCAAAATCAGCGCTCGAGTTCTGTCTGAAAGAACTACTGGGTCTGGAATGGGGCTGCTTCGCAGCCCAGCGGGAGCAAGCTCCCTCGCCACAGAGGAGCATTCCAGGCCCATAAGGTGTTAGAACACCGAGGCGTAATCGCCCAACTCAACCTGTACCGATTTGATGCGCGTGAAGTTGTTCAGCGAGCTGATCCCGTTCTCACGGCCCACACCCGACTGCTTGTAGCCGCCAACCGGCATCTTCGCGTCGGACTCGCCCCAGGCGTTGATCCAGCAGATACCGGCTTCCAACTGATGAATCACGCGGTGGGCGCGGTTCAGGTCCTTGGTCACCAGGCCAGCGGCCAGGCCGAAGTCGGTGTCGTTGGCACGGCGGATCACTTCTTCTTCGGTCTCGTAGGTGAGGATGCTCATCACCGGGCCGAAGATTTCTTCACGCACGATCACCATGTCATCGGTGCAGTCGGTGAACACGGTCGGGGCCACGAAGGCGCCTTTGGCGAAGTCACCCTCGGTCAGGCGGTCGCCGCCGCACAGCAGGCGGGCGCCTTGCTCTTTGCCTTTGGCGATGTAGCCCAGCACGCTTTCCATGTGGGCGAAGCTGACCAGCGGGCCGAAGTTGGTGTTTTCGTCTTCCGGGTTGCCGATGCGAATACGCGCCACACGCTCGACGATCTTGGCTTCGAACGCGGCTTGCAGGTGCTTGGGCACGAACACGCGGGTGCCGTTGGTGCAGACCTGACCGGAGCTGTAGAAGTTGGCCATCATGGCGGTGTCGGCGGCGCGGTCGAGGTCGGCGTCGTCGAAAATGATCAGCGGGGACTTGCCGCCCAGCTCCATGGTCACGTCCTTGAGCGAGGAGCTCGACGCGCTGGCCATGACTTTCTTGCCGGTGTCGGTGCCGCCGGTGAAGGAGACTTTCTCAATGCGCGGGTGCTCGGTCAGCCAGGTGCCGACTTCACGGCCGCTGCCGGTCAGTACGTTGAACACGCCCGCTGGAACGCCAGCCTCGGTGTAGATCTCGGCCAGTTTCAGGGTGGTCAGCGAGGTGACTTCGCTTGGCTTGAAGATCATCGCGTTACCGGCAGCCAGGGCCGGTGCGGATTTCCACAGGGCGATCTGGATCGGGTAGTTCCACGCGCCGATACCGGCAACCACGCCCAGCGGCTCGCGGCGGGTGTAGACAAACGAGGTGTCGCGCAGTGGGATCTGCTCGCCTTCGATGGCAGGTACCAGGCCGGCGTAGTATTCCAGCACGTCAGCGCCGGTGACGATGTCGACGTACTTGGTTTCGGAGAAGGCTTTACCGGTGTCCAGGGTTTCCAGGGCGGCCAGTTCATCGTTGCGCTCGCGCAGGATGTCCACGGCACGGCGCAGGATGCGCGAACGTTCCATGGCGGTCATGGCGGCCCAGATTTTCTGGCCTTTTTCAGCGCTGGCCACGGCACGTTCAACGTCGTCTTTGGTGGCGCGTTGCACTTGGGCGAGAACTTCACCGTTAGCCGGGTTGATGGCTTCGAAGGTGGCATCGCTGCCAGCGTCGCTGTAGCCGCCGTCAATGTAGAGTTTTTGCAGGTCGAAACGGGCCATAAAGTCCTCGCAAGTGCATAAGTGGTTGGCGTTACCCGCCGAACAGTGGGCCATGGGGGTGTGGCAACACTGAGCGGCGGACGTTCAGGGGTTGAGCATTTATAAGGGCTCTAACTCACCTGCTTGGCCAATTGGAAATCCATGTATTCGTAAGCGATCCGTTGCGCCTGCTCCGTGTCGAAAGCGTCTCCCGACAGGGCGCCGCGCAACCACAAACCGTCGATCAAAGCCGCCAGCCCGCGGGCTGCGCTGCGTGCCTCGGGTAACGGCATCGCACGGCGGAACTGGCAACACAGGTTGGAATACAGACGGTGATCGTTGATCCGCTGCAACCTGTGCAATGACGGGTGGTGCATGCTGGTGGCCCAGAAGGCCAGCCAGGTTTTCATTGCCGGGCCGTTGACCTGGCTGGCGTCGAAGTTGCCTTCGATGATCACCTGAAGGTGCGCCCGTGGGCTGTCATCCTTCAAGGCACGCCTGCGCTCTTGCACGTTCTCGATCAGCGCATTCATCAGGTAGCGCATCGTCGCTGCGATCAGGCCGTTCTTGTCCTGAAAGTAGTGGCTGATGATGCCGTTCGAGACGCCGGCCAGACGGGCGATCAGCGCAATGCTGGCATCTCCCATCCCGACCCGATCGATGGCCGTCAACGTGGCTTCGATCAACTGCTGGCGGCGTATGGGTTGCATACCGACCTTGGGCATGTAGCACCTCTCCTTAGGCCTGCCGATGGGCGATCCACGTCCGTCGGCTTGAGGGCCAGTCTATTTTGTTTTGATTGAACGTTCAATCAACAAAGAATAAGATCTGCGACAAATGGTCGCTGCCTACAGATATTTCCTACCTGCGAGCTGCAACCTTCGACACCTGCAAAAACCCTTGAAACAGGCCACTTCAGAGCCTGATCACCGCTTAGGCGGGCTCAAGAATTTTGGGGTGTCTTTATAACACCCGTCCGTCGACTGCCGAAAAATCGATGTCCCGGGATAACCGTTGCCTTGTGTTTCTCTCTCGCACTGCCTGGAGCATCTGCGCCATGAGTTCTGCCTCTCTTATAAAGACCCCACCGGAAAAGGTCCGGGTCAACGGTTGGGTGTTCTACACCTCCACCGCGCTGATTTTATTGTTGACCGCCATTCTGATCGTCGCCCCGCAGGAGGCCGGGCGCCTGCTCGGTGTCGCACAGGCCTGGCTGTCGAAAAGCTTTGGCTGGTACTACATGGTGGTCATCGCTGCCTACCTGGTGTTTGTGGTCGGCCTGGCGTTTTCGTCCTATGGGAAACTTAAGCTGGGTGCGAAGGACGATACCCCAGACTTCAGCTACGGCGCCTGGGCCGGCATGTTGTTCTCGTCGGGTATCGGCATCTCGCTGTTGTATTTCGGTGCGTCCGAGCCGTTGGACCATTACTTCAACCCGCCCGAAGGCGCTGCCGCCAGCAATGGCGCGGCACGCCAGGCGCTGCAGCTGACCTTCCTGCACTGGGGCCTGCACGGCTGGGCGATCTATGCGCTGGTCGGCCTGGCCGTGGCGTACTTTGCGTACCGCCACAACCAACCGCTGGCCCTGCGTTCGGCGCTGTACCCGCTGGTGGGCGAGCGTTGGGTGAAGGGCGCGGCTGGCCATGCGGTAGACGGTTTCGGCATGTTCGTGACCCTGCTGGGCCTGGTGACCAACCTGGGGATCGGCTCGATGCAAGTGTCGTCGGGGCTGGAAAACCTGTTCGGCATGGAGCACAGCAATACCAATTTGCTGATCGTGATCATCGTGATGAGCACCGTGGCGACCATTGCCGCCGTGTCGGGTGTGGAAAACGGTATTCGTCGTCTGTCCAACCTCAACATCGTGCTGTTCAGCGGTTTGCTGATCTTCGTGCTGTTGTTCGGCCCCACCTTGCACCTGCTCAATGGCCTGGTGCAGAACACCGGTGATTACCTCAACGGTATCGTGCTGAAAACCTTCGACCTGTATGTGTACGAAGGCGACGGTGCCAAGACCGAACGCTGGATGGGCCTGTGGACTCTGTTCTACTGGGCCTGGTGGATTTCCTGGGCGCCATTTGTGGGCATGTTCATCGCGCGTATTTCCCGTGGTCGCACCGTGCGCGAACTGGTGGCTGGCGTATTGCTGATCCCGCTGGGCTTTACCCTGGCGTGGCTGTCGATCTTCGGCAACTCGGCCCTGGACCTGGTGTTGAACCATGGGGCGGTGGAGTTGGGCAAGACGGCGCTGGAGCAACCGTCCATGGCCATCTACCAGCTGCTTGAGCATTACCCAGCGTCGAAAGTGGTGATCGGCGTGTCGATCTTCGTGGGCTTCGTGCTGTTCCTGACGCCTGCGGATTCCGGCGCGGTGATGATGGCCAACCTTTCCTGCAAAGGCGGCAATGTGGATGAAGATGCGCCGCACTGGTTGCGTATCTTCTGGTCGGCGGTGATCACCCTGGTGACCATCGGCCTGCTGTTTGCCGGCAACTTCGAAGCCATGCAAACCATGGTGGTGCTGGCGGGGCTGCCGTTCTCTGTGGTGCTGGTGTTCTTTATGTTCGGTTTGCACAAGGCCATGCGCCAGGACGTGGCCACCGAACAGGAGCAAGCGCAATTGGCTGAACGCGGGCGTCGTGGTTTCAGCGAGCGCTTGACGGCGCTGGACCTGCAACCGAGCCAGGCCACCGTGCAGCGCTTTATGGACAAGCACGTAACGCCGGCGTTGGAAGAAGCCGCGAGTGCGTTGCGTGATCAGGGCCTGGAAGTGCAGACCCTGCTGGGCAAATCCAAGCGCTGCATCGGCGTGCGGATCGAGATGGACGAGGGCAACCCGTTTGTCTACGAAGTGAGCCTGGATGGCTACTCGGCGGCACCGGCTGACCTGCCTGAAGAAGAGCGCACCCGTTACTACCGTGCCGAGGTGTACCTGCACAACGGGCCGCAGGAGTATGACCTGATGGGCTTCACCCAGGAGCAGATCACCCGGGATGTGCTCGATCAGTTTGAAAGCCATCGGCAGCTCCTTGGCCGGGTCTATAGCTGATAATTGAAGCCTGGTGGTGTCTTCCCTGACATGATCGTTCCCACGCTCTGCGTGGGAACACCGCCATGGACGCTCCGCGTCCCGCTCTTGAAGTCGTGACGCGGAGCGTCACAGGGTGCATTCCCACGCAGAGCGTGGGAACGATCCACAGGGTTCTAGCCCAGGTTCTTGCCCAGCAGGGCGTGGTAGAGCTCACTGTCTCCCAAAATCCCTACCACCTTGTTGTTGTCATGCAGCACCAGCTTGTTGCCTGTCTGGTAGCGAATCTGCAACGCATCGCGCATGCCGATGTTCGAGTCCACCAACGTCGGTACGCGGCCCAAGCCTTCCACGGCTTGTCCTGGCGCCCAGTTCTGCAGGTTCATCGTCACGCCATTCTGGCGTGCGCCCTGGATGGTGTTGCCTTCAGCCAGGTCCAGCCAAGAGTCGCCACCCGGATCAAGGCACACCGAACCATTCACACGCGTGCAGTTATCCAGGGTGCGCATCAGGCTGCGCCCGCACAGCACGTTCAACGGGTTGGTATGGGCGACGAAGGTGCGCACATAGTCGTCCGCCGGGTTCAGCACGATCTCTTCCGGCACGCTGTACTGGATGATCTTGCCGTCTTTCATGATCGCGATACGGCTGCCGAGTTTGAGTGCTTCATCCAGGTCGTGGCTGACGAACACGATGGTCTTGCTCAATTTGCGTTGCAGTTCCAGCAGCTCATCTTGCAAGCCTTGGCGGATCAGCGGGTCGAGGGCAGAGAAGGGTTCGTCCATCAGCAGGATATCGGCGTCCATCGCCAGGGCGCGAGCCAGGCCGACGCGCTGCTGCATACCGCCGGACAACTCGTCGGGCTTCTTGTTGCGCCATTGGCTCAGGCCCACCAGTTCGAGTTTCTCGTCCACCAGTGTGCGTCGTTCTTTCTCTGGGCGGCCCTGCATCTCCAGGCCGAAGCTGATGTTCTCGCGCACCGTCAGCCAAGGCATCAGGGCGAACTTCTGGAACACCATGGCGATGCGTTTGGTGCGCATCATTTTCAGCTCGGCGGGGGTGCAGGAGGCGATGTCGATCTGACGCCCTTCATGCTCCACAAACAGCTGGCCACGGCTGACGGTATTGAGGCCGTTGATGCAGCGCAGCAAGCTGGATTTGCCTGAGCCCGAGAGGCCCATCAGCACACAGATCTCGCCTTTCTCGATATCCAGGCTGGCGTTCTCGACGCCGACGATCTGCCCGGTCTTCTTCAGGATTTCGTTACGGCTCATGCCCTGGTCCAGCAGCTTGAGCGCTTCGCGTGGGTCTTTGGAAAAGATCACGTCGACTTTGTCGAATCGGATAATGCTCATGCATCACCCCCTGCTTTAGCGTCGGGTTGTTTGCAGATACGGTCGAGCATGATGGCGAGCAACACAATGGCCAGGCCCGCTTCAAAGCCCAGCGCAATATCGGCAGTGTTGAGTGCGTTGACCACTGGCTTGCCGAGGCCGTCGGCGCCTACCAGGGCGGCGATCACCACCATCGACAGCGACAGCATGATGCATTGGGTAATGCCGGCGGCGATGCTCGGCATGGCGTGGGGCAGTTCAATGCGCGAGAGCAACTGGCGGCGCGAGCAGCCAAAGGCCTTGCCGGCGTCCATCAGCTCTTGCGGCACATCGCGGATACCCAGGTAGGTCAGGCGGATCGGCGCGGCAATCGCGAACACCACCGTGGAAATCAGCCCAGGCACCACACCCAGCCCGAAGAGGGTCAGGGTAGGGATGAGGTAGACGAAGGTCGGCACGGTCTGCATCAGATCGAGTACCGGCCGCATCATGGTGTAGAACATCGGCTTATGCGCGGCAACAATGCCCAGCGGCACACCGATGACCACGCAGACCAGGGTGGCGAACAGCACCTGCGCGAGGGTTTCCATGGTTTCCTGCCAGTACCCCAGATTGAGGATCAGCAGGAAGGAGGCGATGACAAAAACAGTCAGTCCCCATTTACGTTGAATAAAGTGAGCCAGCAGCGCAATCAGACCGATCAATGCCAGTGGATTGAACCAGGTCAGCGCAAACGTCACGCCGTGGATCATCGTTTCCAGTGTCGATGCGATTGCGTCGAAGTAGTTGGCACCGTGTTGGGTCAACCAGTCGACGAAGGCAGCGATGTACTGGCCTAGTGGGATTTTCTGTTCAGTCAGCATGGTAGTGAATGTCCACATGCGAAGGGGAAAACATCCCAGGCCAGCGCACCGGCCTGGGGTCAGCGGGTGCTATTTGGCGAGGTAAGCTTTAACGGCATCGAGCCCTGGTTTGCCATCAACGGTGGTGACACCGGCGAGCCAGGTGTCGAGCACTTGCGGGTTCTTCTGCAGCCAGGCCTTGGCGGCAGCATCGGCCTTCATCTTGTCGTCCAGGACGTTACCCATCAGGGTGCTTTCCATGTCGAGCGTGAACACCAGGTTTTTCAGCAACTGGCCAACGTTGCTGCATTCCTGGGTGTAGCCTTTGCGGGTGTTGGTGTAGATGGTGGCCTGGCCGTAGTTGGGGCCGAACGAGTCGTCACCACCGGTCAGGTACTTCATCTTGAAGCGGGTGTTCATCGGGTGTGGTTCCCAGCCGAGAAACACGATGGCCTGGTTGCGCTTGGAGGCGCGTTCGACCTGGGAGAGCATGCCGGCTTCGCTGGATTCGACCACCTTGAAACCGGCGGTTTTCAGGCCGAAGGCATCTTTGTCGATCAGCGTCTGGATGGTGCGGTTGCCATCGTTGCCCGGCTCGATGCCGTAGATCTTGCCGCCCAGCTCATCCTTGAATTTGGCGATGTCGGCGAAGTCTTTCAGGCCCTTCTCATACAGCGCCTCAGGGACCGCCAGGGTGTACTTGGCGTTCTCCAGGTTGGCGCGTACGGTTTCCACGGTGCCGGCATCACGGTACTGCTTGATGTCGTTTTCCATGGTCGGCATCCAGTTGCCGAGGAAGATATCCATGTTCTTGCCGTCGGCCAGGGACTTGTAAGTCACAGGTACCGAAATCATCGTGGTGCGCGGCTTGTAGCCCAGGCCCTTGAGGATCTCGCTGGTGGTCGCGGTGGTGACGGTGATGTCGGTCCAGCCGACATCGGAGAAGTTGACGGTCTTGCACTGTTCCGGTTCTGCGGCGTGTGCCACGACTGGCAGACTCAGCATGGCGGCCAACAACAACGAGGGTGAACCTTTCATGTGGGTAGACTCCTGTGTCTTTTCTGGCGGCATTCGCCGCGCTTTATAAGTGTTGCGGTTGGAGCGTGCGACAACAGCTCTGGCGCGGTGCCTTGCAAACGAGTCGAGACTGATCATGTACCAGTGAAAATCTGACGCCTACAGGGGGCGTCGTATCCAGTACAGGGAGGGTCGCATCCAGTACCGATGACGTCGCTTACAGGTTTTTCCGAAGGTAAAACTGCTGTTTTTACCCTTCTGCACCGCAAAAAACGGCCAAAACTGGCGTTCGCACGCGAGCGCCGCTGGTGAGCATGAGTGCGTCGGTGTGAGACGCCGTGATGACGAATAAAAGCTTGATGATGCCGCCATCTGGGCGATCTGAGCGTAGCACCTCGTTCAAGCCCGGCCCGTGCTTATCGAGGAGTTCCACGTTAATGGCTATCAGCGTTTTCGACCTGTTCAAGATCGGCATCGGGCCTTCGAGTTCCCACACCGTGGGGCCCATGCGCGCCGCGGCGTTGTTCGTTCAAGGGTTGCGTGAGCGTGGGTGGCTGGAACAGGTGCAGCGTGTCGAAGTGCAACTGTACGGCTCGTTGTCGGCCACCGGCATCGGCCACGGCAGCGACACCGCCACCATCATGGGCCTGATGGGCGAGTGGCCAGACGCAATCGACCCCACGCAAATCGGCGCCCGTATCCACACCCTGCGCGAAACCGACACGCTGCTGCTGGACGGGCGTTTGCCGGTGCCCTTTGTATGGGCGCGGGATATGCGCCTGCTCGATGAGAACCTGCCGTTCCATCCCAATGCCATGACCCTGGTGGTGTTTGGCGAAAACGGCGAGTTGCACCGCGACACCTATTACTCGGTGGGCGGCGGTTTTGTGGTGGATGAAGCCCAGGCCCAAAGCGGTGTGGCGGACATGGACCGCACCGAGCTGCCTTATGACTTTTCCAGTGCCGTGGAGCTGTTGCAGTTGTGCAAGACCCACAACCTGCGCGTTGCCGAACTGATGCTGGCGAATGAAAAAACCTGGCGCAGAGAAGAAGAAATCCGCAGCGGCCTGATGAAGCTCTGGCGCGCCATGCAAGATTGCGTGGAGCAGGGCCTCAAGCACGAAGGCATCCTGCCCGGCGGCTTGAACGTGCGCCGTCGCGCTGCCAAGTTGCACCGCAGCTTGCAGGAGCTGAACAAGCCCAATGTGATCGGCTCGACCTTGAGCGCCATGGAATGGGTCAACCTGTTCGCCCTGGCGGTCAACGAAGAAAACGCCGCCGGTGGGCGCATGGTCACGGCGCCCACCAACGGCGCGGCGGGAATCATCCCGGCGGTGTTGCACTACTTCATGAAGTTCAGTGAAGAAGTCACCGAAGCCAACGTGGTTGACTACCTGTTGGGCGCGGCGGCGGTGGGCATCCTGTGTAAAAAGAACGCCTCGATCTCCGGTGCCGAAGTCGGTTGCCAGGGCGAGGTCGGTTCCGCGTGTGCCATGGCCGCAGCCGGGCTGGCGGAGATCCTTGGTGCCACGCCGGAGCAACTGTGCAACGCTGCCGAAATCGGCTTGGAACACAACCTCGGCCTGACCTGCGACCCGGTGGGCGGCCTGGTGCAAGTGCCGTGTATCGAGCGCAATGCAATTGCGGCGGTGAAGGCGATCAACGCGGCGCAAATGGCGTTGCGGGGCGATGGCCAGCACTTCATCTCGTTGGACCGGGTGATCCGCACCATGCGTGATACCGGGGCCGATATGCATGACAAGTACAAAGAGACATCACGCGGTGGGTTGGCGGTGAGTGCGGTTGAATGTTGAGTCAGTGACATGATCGTTCCCGCGCTCCGCGTGGGAATGCCGCCCCGGACGCTCCGCCCATGGGTGACGCAGAGCGTGACAGGATGCATGCCCACGCAGAGCGTGGGAACGAGCTGAACAGAGGGGCATCATTGCTCACAAAGTGAACACCCCAGCCAAAATCGCCACCTTTTAGCGCGTCGCAAATAGATAAGTAGCTTCCGAACGAATTCCTACACGATCACACCCCTGATGTGCTTTGGGTGACAGACTCCTCCTACGCCCGCAAAGCGCCTTCCCACAAGTGCTACCGATCTGCTCACCCCCCTTGAACCCCGCCCGTTATGCGTCATATCCCGCACTTCACGCGTGGGCTCATATAGACGCATAAACAGGTCGTTTTCAGGAGTTCTTGAATAGCCATTCAATTTTAGGCATGGCATTTGCTCTATCAATTACAAAGCCTCTCCTTTCCAGGACGAGCGCAATAACAAGAGCCTCGCCTGAGGCCGCCACCCGCTTTGTGTGATGTGAGGAGATACCGCGATGACGTCGACCAACTCCGGGGCCCAACCCCAGAACCGTGCGCCTCAATCCATCGGCTTTTTGCTGCTGGACAATTTCACGCTGATTTCCCTGGCGTCAGCCGTGGAGCCACTGCGCATGGCCAACCAGCTGTCCGGCCGCGAGCTGTATCGCTGGACAACCCTGAGTGTCGACGGCAACCAGGTGTGGGCCAGCGATGGCCTGCAAATCACACCCGATGCCTCCATGCACAAAGCACCCGTGCTGGACACGGTCATCGTGTGCGGCGGCGTGGGTATCCAGCGCACCGTCACCCGTGAACATGTGTCGTGGCTGCAAAGCCAGGCACGCCAGTCTCGTCGCCTTGGCGCAGTGTGCACCGGCAGCTGGGCCCTGGCCTGCGCCGGCCTGCTCGACGGCTTTGATTGCAGCGTGCACTGGGAATGCCTGGCGTCGATGCAGGAAGCCTTCCCACGGGTGGCCATGAGCACGCGCCTGTTCACCCTTGATCGCAACCGCTTCACCAGCTCCGGTGGTACCGCGCCCCTGGACATGATGTTGCACCTGATCAGCCGCGACCACGGCCGTGAATTGTCGGCCGCCATCTCCGAGATGTTCGTGTACGAACGCATCCGCAACGAACAGGATCACCAGCGTGTGCCGCTCAAGCACATGCTTGGCACCAACCAGCCGAAGCTGCAGGAAATCGTCGCGCTGATGGAAGCCAACCTCGAAGAGCCAATCGACCTGGACGAACTGGCGGTGTATGTCGCCGTGTCGCGCCGGCAGTTGGAGCGGCTGTTCCAGAAATACCTGCACTGCTCGCCGTCGCGCTACTACCTCAAGCTGCGCCTGATTCGTGCGCGGCAACTGCTCAAGCAGACCCCCATGTCGATCATCGAGGTCGCGTCGGTGTGCGGGTTTGTGTCTACGCCGCACTTTTCCAAGTGCTACCGCGAATACTTCGGCATTCCGCCGCGGGATGAACGCGTAGGCTCCAACACCACCCAGCAAGTGGCGATGATGCCGATTCCGCCGGCACTGGTGTTGTCACCGTTGTCGGGGCCGATGTCGGCGTTGAGCCAGGCCAGGAACGAGTCGACGTTTGCCAGTGTAAGGCTCTAAACCGAGTCGTCTGCATCGCAGGCAAGCCAGCTGCCACCTTGGAATGCGTTCTCCTGTGGGAGCTGGCTTGCCTGCGATAGCGGTATTTTCAGGCGCCGGAGTTCTGTTTGAATTGCATCAGCGCCGGCAACAACTGCTTGTCGATCGCCTGGCGCACGGCCGGCAAAATGGTCGCCTTGCCGGTGTACATTTGCTCCACCATTCCCTTGAGCGCCTTGGCCCGCGCTTCGCTCAAACCGCGCACTGCACATTCACACGCCTGCTCGGCGCTGGCGCCGCTGGACACTTCAAAACCCAGTGAGCGCAGTTGGCTCAGCAGGTCATCCTGATCAATCAAATCCGCGTGCATCATGACGTTTATCCTGGTGTAGGGAACAGGGATTGACCTGGATTCTGGTAGGCCCTTGCTGGGTGGGCAAGAGCAGAATCGAGCGATGGCTTGGATGGCTATGAACAGGTCGTTTTCGGGTCACTTGGCAATACGGTTAATAGGCACACTGAACCCAGGCACGCAGCTTGACGGTTTGGTCACCCTCCAGATGCACAGCTCACACAAGGCCCCTCTGCCCCGATCCAGTCACGGCTGGCTCGGGGCTTTTTTTGCCGGTAAACCGATGACACGGCCAAGCAGGGCAGGCCTTGGCAGCTCGGCCTGGGCAGCGCCGATCGCGGCAAGCCGTTGCAGCGTGGCCTCGGTGAACAGCGTGGCCTGCGGCCCGGCCAGGTCGACGTGCAACAGCATCTGTTCATTGCCGGCCAGTTCCTTGTCGTCTCCCACCCGGTGCAGGCTGTGATAAAGGTGCAGGCGCTTGGCGTCATGGGCGATCAGTTGGGTATGCACCTCAACCTCGGCCCCGAGCTTGACCTCATGCAGGTAGTTCAGGTGCAGCTCCAGGGTGAACAGCGAGTGGCCACTGGCTTCGCGGTTTTCGCCGTCCAGCCCCAGGGTGTCCATCAGCGCATCGGTGGCGTAGCTGAAGATCAGCAGATAGAACGCGTCACGCAGATGGCCGTTGTAGTCGACCCAGTCGGGCAGGATTTTGGTGGTGTAGGTGGTCAGTGCGGGCATGGCATGAATCCAATTCAGTGTGCGGTCAAATGTGCTGGCCGGTCTGCGATAGCAATGGTGAGGCCAACACCGCCATCGCAGGCAAGCCAGCTCCCACAGGGTTATTCGGCGAAGTTCATGCCGTGCTTGGCCTTGGTTGTTTTTACGGCTTCCAGCACCGCCAGCAGGCAGTCATCACGATAGCGCTCCAGCGCCGAGATGCTGTGGTTACCCAACTGCTCAGCGGTGCCATCGACCACATCATCAATCAGCTTTTCAGTCAATTCAGGCGCCGGTAGATAAGTCCACGGCAGCTGCAACGCCGGGCCGAACTGTGCCATGAAGTGGCGCATGCCGGCGTCGCCGCCCGCCAGTGTGTAAGTGAGGAAAGTGCCCATGAACGACCAGCGCAACCCGGCACCAAAACGAATGGCGTCGTCGATTTCGCCGGTGGTCGCCACCCCGTCATTGACCAGGTGCAGCGCCTCACGCCACAGCGCTTCCAGTAGGCGGTCGGCAATGAACCCCGGCACTTCCTTGCGCACATGCAAAGGGCGCATGCCGAGGGATTCATACACCTTGATCGCTGCCTGGATCGCCTCTGGCGCGGTGTTTTTGCCGCCCACCACTTCTACCAGTGGCAACAGGTAGACGGGGTTGAAGGGGTGGCCGACCACGCACCGTTCCGGGTGGGTAGAGCTTTCATAGAATTCGCTGGGCAACAGCCCTGAGGTGCTGGAGCCGATCAATGCGTTCGGCTTGGCCGCGGCGCTGATCTGGCTGTGCAATTGCAGCTTCAGCTCCAGGCGTTCCGGGGCGCTTTCCTGGATGAAGTCGGCGTCTTTTACGCAGTCTTCGATGGTAGTGACAAAGCGCAGGCGGTCCTGGGAGGCACCTGCCGCCAGGCCCTGTTGTTCAAGGGCGGGCCAGGCGTTGGCGACGCGTTTGCGCAAGGCCGCCTCGGCACCGGGCGCGGGGTCCCAGGCCACCACATCCAGACCATGGGCAAGGGCACGGGACACCCAACCGCTGCCGATGACACCGCTGCCCAACGCGGCGAAGGTTTTGATTTCGGTGATAAAGCGCATGGCATATTCCTAAAGTGTTCGATGATCCTTTGTGGGAGCCGGGCTTGCCCGCGATGGCGGCATTGCAGGCTACAAAGATGTGGCAGATTTACTGGCCTCATCGCGGGCAAGCCCGGCTCCCACAGGAGTGGTGGTGTCTGTGTTAGCCGCGTTGGGTCAGGCCCATCTTGATGCGGCCTTCGGCTGGGGTCAGGACCCTCGCGCCTAACCGGCTGAGAATTTCACTGGCGCGCTCCACCAACTGCCCATTGGTGGCGAGCACGCCTTTGTCCAGCCACAGGTTGTCTTCCAGGCCCACCCGTACGTTGCCGCCCAGCAGCACCGCCTGCGCGGCCATTGGCATTTGCATGCGGCCAATGCCGAAGCCGGCCCACACCGCGTCGGCGGGCAGGTTATCGACCATGGCTTTCATGGTGGTGGTGTCGGCCGGTGCCCCCCAGGGAATGCCCAGGCACAGTTGGAACAGCGGGTTATCCAGCAGCCCTTCCTTGATCATCTGCTTGGCGAACCACAGGTGGCCGGTGTCGAAAATTTCCAGCTCGGCCTTTACGCCCAATTCCTGGATACGTTTGGCGCCGGCACGCAGTTGCGCCGGGGTGGACACGTAAATGGTGTCGCCATCGCCGAAGTTCAGCGTGCCGCAGTCCAGGGTGCAGATTTCCGGCAGCAGTTCTTCAACATGGGCCAGGCGGGTCAGCGGGCCCACCAGGTCGGTATTGGGCCCGAACTCCATGGGATTCTCGCCGCCACCGATCTCCAGGTCGCCACCCATGCCGGCGGTGAGGTTGACGATGATGTCGATGTCGGCCTCGCGGATGCGCTCCATCACTTCGCGGTACAGCGCGACGTCGCGACTGAACTTGCCGGTCTCGGGGTCGCGTACGTGGCAATGCACGACCGTGGCACCGGCCTTGGCGGCTTCCACGGCAGCGGCGGCGATTTGCTTGGGAGTGACCGGCACGTGGGGGCTTCTGGCGGTCGTGTCGCCAGCGCCGGTGAGTGCGCAGGTGATGATGACGTCGTGGTTCATGGGGCGGTTCCTTACAGGCGGGTGATTTCAAGGCGCAGGGCGCCGTTCGCAACCTTCAGGGGTTGCGAAGCGGTGATCTGGATGGGTTATTTCGTGGTCAATTGCAGGTTGGCGGCAGCCGGTTTGCCGTCGAAGGTGGTCACACCCTCCAGCCAGCGCGCCTGGTCTTGCGGGTGATCCTTGAGCCACTGCTTGGCGGATTCGATGGCATCCTTGTGGTCCAGCAGCGGTTGCATCATGCGGCTCTCGTCGGCGGCGGTGAACGTCAGGTTGGTCAGCAGCTTATGCACGTTGGGGCACTGCTCGGCGTAGGCCGGCGCGGTCACGGTCCACACGGTGGCCATGCCTTCGTTCGGGCCCAGGGCGCCTTCGCTGCCGGTGAGGTAAGTCATCGCCACATTGACGTTCATCGGGTGCGGTGCCCAACCAAAGAACACCACGGCTTCCTTGCGGCGCACGGCACGGTCTACGGCCGCCAACATGCCGGCTTCGCTGGACTCCACCAACTGGAACTTGCCCAGGCCGAACTGGTTTTTGGCGATCATCGCCTTGATCTGCGTATTGGCCCCCGAGCCCGGCTCGATGCCATAAATCTTGCCGCCCAGCTCTTTTTCGAACCTGGCGATGTCAGCAAAGGTTTTCAGGCCCTTGTCGGCCAGATAAGTCGGCACCGCCAGGGTGGCGCGGGCGTCTTCCAGGCTGGGTTTTTCGAGGACCTTGACTTGCTTGGCGTCGACGAACGGCGTGATGGTCTGGGTCATCAGCGGGTTCCAGTAACCCAGAAACAGGTCCAGGCGCTGGTCGCGGATGCCGGCAAAGATGATTTGCTGCGAGGCGCTGGTTTGTTTGGTCTTGTAGCCGAGGCCATCGAGCAGCACCTGGGCCATGGCGCTGGTGGCGATGACGTCGGTCCAGTTGACCACGCCCATGCGTACGTTCTGGCATGAAGCGGCATCCGCTGCCAGGGCGTTAGTGCTCAAAATGGCGCTGGCGCTGAGTGCAAGTACGCAGCGGCTGATCAGTCGGTTCATGGGTGGAGCCCTCGGCAGTCGTTATTGTGGGAGCCGGCGTCTTTGTGCGCCGTGGGATCACGTTACGCAGCTTGGCGCCCCGCAAAGCGCACGGCGGCGACCCACTCTTGCACTGCAGCGACCTGGGCTCTTGAATGGCCGGTTGAACTGGCGTATCACAGTGATCACGCTGCCCGTATGACGAGAGCGCCACCATGTCCCAGGATGTCTATTTCTTGCTGATGCCGGGGTTCTCGGCCCTCGGTTTTATCTCCGCGCTGGAACCGTTGCGCGTGGCCAATCGCTTTCGCGGCGAGCTGTACCGCTGGCACATCTTGAGTGCCGATGGCGGCGCGGTACTGGCGAGCAACGGCATGTCGGTCAACGCCGATGCCGCGCTGGAACCGTTGAAAAAAGGCGCGACCTTACTGGTGGTGGCCGGCTTCGAACCCCTGCAGTTCGCCACGCCCGCCCTGGAGCATTGGCTGCGCCGCCTCGACCATGAGGGTGTGACCGTCGGTGCCATCGACACCGGCGCCTGCGTGCTGGCCGAGGCGGGCCTGCTTGACGGCCACCGCCTGACCTTGCACTGGGAAGCCATCGACGCCTTCAAGGAGGCCTATCCGCACCTGAGCGTGACCCAGGAACTGTTCGAAATCGACCGGCGCCGCATCACCTGTGCCGGCGGCACCGCGTCCATCGACTTGATGCTCGATCTCATCGCTCAGGCCCACGGCCCGGAGCTGGCGATCCAGGTTTCCGAGCAATTCGTACTTGGCCGCATCCGCCCCCGCAAGGACCACCAGCGCATGCAGATCGCCACGCGCTACGGCATCAATAACAAGAAACTGGTGCACGTGATCGGCGAAATGGAACAGCACACCGAACCGCCCCTGAGCACCTTGGCCCTGGCCGAAACGATCAAGGTCACCCGACGCCAACTGGAGCGGCTGTTTCGCCTGCACCTGAACGATACGCCGAGCAATTTCTACCTGGGCCTGCGCCTGGAAAAAGCCCGCAAACTGCTGCGCCAGAGCGACATGAGCGTGCTGGAAGTGAGTATCGCGTGCGGGTTTGAGTCACCGTCGTATTTCACCAGGAGCTATCGCGCAAGGTTTGCCAAATGCCCGCGGGAGGATCGGCGGCGGGAGGTGGTTTGACGGACAATTATAGTCAATTATACTCTTCGCTATAATTTATAGTCCTTTCCATAATTGAGTATAAAACCATGTCCAAGCACAGCGGCTTTGTGTTTCGCCGCCCCACCCTGGCAAGCAGTATTGCCGATGGCCTGGTGGGGGCCGGTATTCAGGATTTCACCTCCGGCCTGTTTCTCGCGGCGCCCCGACGCACGGGCAAAAGCACTTTTTTGCGCGAAGACCTGATTCCGGAATGTCAGCTGCGGGGCTGGCTGGCGGTGTATGTCGACCTGTGGGCCGACAAGGAAAAAGACCCCGCCGAGCTGATCGCAGGTGCCATTGCGGGGGCGTTGGTGCCGTTTGAAAAGGGCATTCGCAAACTGGCAAAGAGCATTGGCATCGAGAAACTAAGCTTTCTGCGTACGCTTTCCTGGGACTTTACCAAGCCACGATTGCCTGTCGGTGCGACGCTGACCCAAGCGTTGGAATTGCTCCATAGGGCTGCAGAAAAACCCGTTGTACTGGTGATTGACGAAGCACAGCACGCATTAACCACCGAGTCAGGTATCAATGCGATGTTCGCGTTGAAGGCTGCCCGGGATCAGCTCAACCAAGGCCGGGACGAGGAGGGCAGCGGTTTGCGCCTGGTGTTTACCGGCTCCAATCGCGACAAACTCGCCCATTTGGTATTGGGTAAAAGCCAGCCATTCTTCGGTTCCAGCATCACGCCGTTTCCGCTGCTGGGCAAAGCGTTCACCCAGGCCTACACCGTGCACCTCAACGCGCACCTGGCCAAGAACAACCAATTCAACGAGGCTGACATTGATGAGGCGTTTGAGCTGGTAGGTCGGCGTCCCGAGATGTTGCGCACGATCATCGGTGAAGTCGCATTGGAGCTGGGCGAGGCGAGCAATCTTGGCCAACTGCTGCACAGTCGCGCAGAACTGCTGCGCGCGGGTGTATGGACCGAGTTCGAAAGCGCCTGGAACGCCTTGACCATCCCGCAGCGTGCGGTGTTGCAGGTGATGGTGGTGCGTTCGCAAAGCAATGAGCCATTTGCGCCGTTTACCGACAGCACGATTACCGCAGTCAGCAAGGCATTGGAGGTTATGCGCAGCGATGTGGTGCCCGGGACCCAGACCATTCAGGCCTGTATCGATGCCCTGCGCGACAAGGAATTGGTATGGAAGTCGAGCCGGGGAGGGTATGCCCTGGAAGACAAGTCGTTCGGGGATTGGCTGCTGCACAAAACCTGCATACCGACTAACGAGTGAAACCCGATGTAGCGCAGTTTATAAGGGAATCATGGAAGGTGTAGGAAGTTTCTTTTTTTCATCGCTAACGGAGACTTATAGCCAAGGACTGCTAACGTCCTATGGGTCTTAGAAGTGGCTCTTGACCAAATGCTTTTGAAATGAAGCACGCAGGCCAGGAAGTCACTACTTAACCAGAAGAGGTTGGCATGCTTAGAAAACTAGTTACTGTCATCGCGTTAGCGACCACCCCGGCGTGGGCAGCCCAGGCGTCTGCACCTTTCACCGGAGCCGACTACAGCGGACGCTATGAATGTACCGGCCAGGATAAACATATAGGCAGCTATAAGGGTGTTGTTGATATGGCACTCGACGCCAAGCAAAGTACTGGCAAGTACGCCGCCTACACCTTCACCTTGACCTTGGAAGACAAGTCCCGTTATGACGGAATGGCCGCCGGGACTTCGGACGCGCTGGGCGTTTATTTTGCTCACACCGACCCTGTCTTGAAAGACTTCGGCGTGGGGGTCGCACAAATGACGTCAACCCCGGAGGGCAAAGTGTCTTTCGTTAAGTACTACTACACGCCTGAATACGAAGGCGGTGGTCACGGCTTGGAACACTGCGTCAAAAGCTGAGGGGTAATTACTTTTTCATCAGGGTTGAGCAGGCTGTTTTATAAGCTTCATGCTGATACTTGTTCAACGTCGTCGGCAGATCAAAGCTGTGCTTCTTGTTTTGCGCATTGATGGTCTGCGGCGACAGCAGCGTCACCTCCACCCCATCCAGCAACTGAAACACCCCTTCGATCTTGAACGTCGTCGGGCCACCGGCGAACTCGCCTTTTTTACTGCGTTTCTTGATGGCAATGCGCGTGATGCCGTTGGCTTGAACGAACGCCTTCACCTGGGCGGCGAAAGCTTTTACGTTGGCCGCTTCGTCGTCATCGTCGAGGGCGATTTTCTTGGTGGCCAGGGCGACGTGGGTCAGCGTCTGGTTGTCCAGGGAGGCGACGGCGATGATGGCTTCGCTGCCTTTGATTTCGATGCCGCAGATGGTCATGAGCGGGTCCTTTGCGAGGGAGAGGCTTCAGGAAAGGGCTTATTGAAATGCAATTCAAAGAGCTGCTCTATTGTCTTGCTCATTGGTTGAAGTTGGGAAATTTCTATCTTAAGTTTCAATAAGCTTGCTTCTTTGATTTTAATATCTAGCTCATTCAGTACTTCGCCGGGCTTTTGTATTTTCTGAAACCAGCGGCTAAAACCTATCACCGTGCACAGTGACGTGAGCGTCGCGTACAGACCGATGAAAATATAAAACTCTTTTTCGTGGACGAGCAGATAGTCCATGAACGTGTCGAGGTTATCTTTCTCTCGTTCTTTGTATGTAGAAAGTTTTCTTTCTTGTATAGCGAGGCTGTTCTTCAGGAAGGTGACGTCGTTGTTGAATGACTCCGGCAGATCTGCGATTTTATGCAGCTCCGGTGTGCCTTTCTCAAGTGCTTCAATGCGTTTAGTGAAGTCGTTTACCATTTGCTCCGTTTGCGAATGGTGGCTTTCCTCGCGTGTTTCTTTTTGGAACCTGTAGTCCAGATAAGAAAAAATAGACACCAGTGTCAGCGCACCTGCAATTAGCCATAAACCAAATACAGCAAGCAACTTATAAATATTGTCGGTGGGTGGGGATGGAAGCCATTGCATGCCGAAAATTCCTTAAATCAGCGTCAGGTAGCGAAAAGCGACAGTGGGACGCTTCTATTGTAGGAATATAGTTACTATTCTTGGCCAATCGACTCCAGAAACTCCGACCGCTCATCACTCATGCGCGCCAGGCAGTCGTTGTGCGCAATCGCATAGGCCTTGGTGCCGGTCACTGCCGGGAAGGTGTCCACTGCACAATCGGCGTCGCGCAGTTTTTCCCACTTCTGCTGCGCATCCTTCAGACGGGCGGTAATGTCCGCCAGTTTGGTCTTGTCGCTGCCGTAGGTCGAACCCATGCGCTCCAGCAACCCCTGATAGTTATCTTTGAGCAATTGCTCGGCGGTGGTCTTGTTGTAGGTGGCGCATTCCAAGGTTTGCTGGTCGTTCTCGATACCGTCGCACGGCGTGCTGTCGGTGTCTTCGGCCGCGTGGGCGGTGGTTGCGATGAGTGCCAAAGCCAGGAAAATCGATTTCATTGCGCCGTCTCATATCACGTGATGCGCAATTCTGGCTCAAGCGTAAGACAAAGAACAGCCGACCGTGGGGCCTGTCTTCGCAGGCTTTGTCGCGGATTGACGCTTTCGGCAATTCCCCTGTCGTTTTTGCACCCGGCTCCGTCGGTCCCTGGGCATATGCTGGCCCCAAAGCGCCGGCAGACGATTCGGCGCATGAATCGCCAATAAGGGGACGCCTGATGAGCCCAGCCGAGTTGCACGCCGACAGCATCGTTATCGACGGTCTGATTATTGCCAAGTGGAACCGCGACCTGTTCGAAGACATGCGCAAAGGTGGCCTCACCGCCGCCAACTGCACGGTGTCGGTGTGGGAAGGCTTCCAGGCCACGATCAATAACATTGTCGCCAGCCAGACCCTGATCCGTGAGAACAGCGACCTGGTGATCCCGGTGAAAACCACCGCCGACATCCGCCGCGCCAAGGAGCAGGGCAAGACCGGCATCATCTTCGGCTTCCAGAATGCCCATGCCTTTGAGGACCAGCTCGGCTATGTCGAGATCTTCAAGCAGCTCGGCGTGGGGGTGGTGCAGATGTGCTACAACACCCAGAACCTGGTGGGCACCGGCTGCTACGAGCGTGATGGCGGCCTGTCGGGTTTCGGGCGTGAGATCGTCGCCGAGATGAACCGCGTCGGCATTATGTGCGACCTGTCCCACGTGGGCTCCAAGACCAGCGAAGAGGTCATCCTCGAATCGAAAAAGCCGGTGTGCTACTCCCACTGCCTGCCGTCCGGGCTTAAAGAGCACCCGCGCAACAAGTCCGATGAAGAGCTGAAGTTCATCGCCGACCATGGCGGTTTTGTCGGCGTGACTATGTTCGCGCCGTTCCTGGCCAAGGGCATCGACTCGACCATCGACGACTACGCCGAAGCCATCGAATACACCATGAACATCGTCGGCGAAGACGCCATCGGCATCGGCACCGACTTCACCCAGGGCCATGGTCAGGATTTCTTCGAAATGCTCACCCATGACAAGGGCTACGCCCGCCGCCTGACCAGCTTCGGCAAGATCATCAACCCGCTGGGCATCCGCACCGTGGGTGAGTTCCCCAACCTCACCGAGACCCTGCTCAAGCGCGGCCACAGCGAGCGCGTGGTGCGCAAGATCATGGGCGAGAACTGGGTCAACGTGCTCAAGGACGTCTGGGGCGAATAAGCCACTGCTCGCTTAATCCTTCACCCGCCGCCATCCGCGCGGCGGGCATCAAAACGAATTTTCTGGAGTTGAGTTTCCATGGCCAAGATCGCCCCGCAATTGCCAATTGAAGTCGACAGCGAAACCGGTGTCTGGACCTCCGACGCCCTGCCGATGCTGTACGTGCCGCGTCATTTCTTCGTCAACAACCACATGGGTATCGAAGAAGTACTGGGGGCCGACGCCTACGCCGAGATCCTCTACAAGGCCGGCTACAAATCCGCCTGGCACTGGTGTGAAAAAGAAGCTGAATGCCACGGCCTGGAAGGCGTCGCGGTGTTCGAGCACTACATGAAGCGCCTGTCGCAACGCGGCTGGGGCCTGTTCAAGATCCAGGACATCGACCTCGATAAAGGCACCGCCAGCGTCAAGCTTGAGCATTCAGCTTTTGTGTATGTCTACGGCAAGGTCGGACGCAAAGTGGACTACATGTTCACCGGCTGGTTTGCCGGCGCCATGGACCAGATCCTTCAAGCGCGTGGCAGCAAGATCCGCACTGTCGCCGAACAAGTCTACGGAGGCTCCGAAGAGGGCCACGATGATGGTTTGTTCACCGTCAAACCGTTGTAAGCCGAGGACCGTGCCATGGCTTTCGAAGCAATGTTCCAGCCGATCCAGATCGGCAAACTGACCATCCGCAACCGGGTGCTCAGCACTGCGCATGCCGAGGTGTATGCCACCGACGGCGGCATGACCACCGACCGCTATGTGAAGTACTACGAAGAGAAAGCCAAGGGCGGTATTGGCCTGGCGATCTGCGGTGGCTCCTCCGTGGTGGCCATCGACAGCCCGCAGGAATGGTGGGCGTCGGTGAACCTGTCCACCGACCGCATCATCCCGCACTTCCAGAATCTGGCCGATGCCATGCACAAGCATGGCGCCAAGATCATGATCCAGATTACCCACATGGGCCGGCGCTCGCGTTGGGACGGCTTCAACTGGCCGACCCTGATGTCGCCGTCCGGCGTGCGTGAGCCGGTGCACCGTGCCACCTGCAAGACCATCGAGCCAGAAGAAATCTGGCGTGTGATCGGCAACTACGCCCAGGCTGCGCGTCGGGCCAAGGCCGGTGGCCTGGACGGGGTGGAATTGTCGGCCGTGCACCAGCACATGATCGACCAGTTCTGGAGCCCGCGGGTCAACAAGCGTACCGACGAGTGGGGCGGCAGCTTCGAGGGCCGCATGAAGTTCGGCCTGGAAGTGTTGAAGGCCGTGCGTGCCGAAGTGGGGGATGACTTCTGTGTGGGCATGCGCCTGTGCGGTGACGAGTTCCACCCGGACGGCTTGTCCCACGAGGACATGAAGCAAATCGCCAAGTACTACGATGACACCGGCATGCTCGATTTCATCGGCGTGGTTGGCTCGGGTTGCGACACCCACAACACCCTGGCCAACGTCATCCCGAACATGAGCTACCCGCCGGAGCCGTTCCTGCACCTGGCGGCCGGCATCAAGGAAGTGGTCAAGGTTCCGGTGCTGCACGCGCAGAACATCAAGGACCCGAACCAGGCCACGCGTATTCTGGAAGGCGGCTATGTGGACATGGTCGGCATGACCCGTGCGCACATCGCCGACCCGCACCTGATCGCCAAGATAAAGATGGGCCAGATCGACCAGATCAAGCAGTGCGTGGGCGCCAACTACTGCATCGACCGCCAGTACCAGGGCCTGGATGTGCTGTGCATCCAGAACGCTGCGACCTCCCGTGAATACCTGGGGGTGCCGCACATCATCGAGAAGTCCACCGGGCCCAAGCGCAAGGTGGTTGTGGTGGGGGCCGGCCCGGCCGGGATGGAAGCCGCGCGCGTGGCGGCTGAACGTGGCCACGACGTGACGCTGTTCGAGAAAAAGGAGTTTATCGGCGGGCAAATCACCACGGCATCGAAAGCGCCGCAACGTGACCAGATCGCCGGTATCACCCGTTGGTATCAACTGGAGCTGGCGCGTTTGAAAGTCGACCTGCGCCTGGGTGTTGCAGCCGATGCCGAGACCATCCTGGACGTGCGTCCGGACGTGGTGGTGCTGGCGGTGGGCGGGCACCCGTTCATCGAGCAGAACGAACACTGGGGCGCTGCCGAAGGCTTGGTAGTGAGCAGTTGGGACGTGCTCGACGGCAAGGTTGCGCCGGGCAAGAACGTGCTGGTGTACGACACCATCTGTGAATTCACCGGGATGTCGGTAGCCGACTTCCTGGCCGACAAAGGCAGCCAGGTGGAGATCGTCACCGACGACATCAAGCCGGGCGTGGCAATCGGCGGTACGTCGTTCCCCACGTACTACCGCAGCATGTACCCCAAGGAAGTGATCATGACCGGCGACATGATGCTGGAAAAGGTCTACCGCGAGGGCGACAAGCTGGTGGCCGTGCTGGAGAACGAATACACCGGCGCCAAAGAGGAGCGGGTGGTCGACCAGGTCGTGGTGGAGAACGGCGTGCGTCCGGACGAGGCCATTTACTACGGGCTCAAGGAAGGTTCGCGCAACAAGGGCCAGATCGACGTTGAAGCGCTGTTTGCGATCAAGCCGCAGCCATGCCTGAGCGAGGCGGGCGAGGGGTACTTGCTGTTCCGCATTGGTGACTGTGTGGCCCAGCGCAATACCCACGCCGCCATCTATGACGCCCTGCGCTTGTGCAAGGATTTCTGACGCACCTGATCGTTCCCACGCTCTGCGTGGGAATGCCGCCCTGGACGCTCCGCGTCTGCTTTTAAGGTCGTGACGCAGAGCGTCACAGGATGCATGCCCACGCAGAGCGTGGGAACGATCTTAGTGGGAGCTTCACCATGCTGAATACCCTTCTTCCCATCCTGCTTTTTGCCGCCCTGGGCCTCGCCGTCCTCGGCGCCTTGCGCCGGGTGAACATGTGGCGCCGTGGCCGTGCGTCCAAAGTCGACCTGCTGGGTGGCCTCTTGGCCATGCCCAAGCGCTACATGGTCGACCTGCACCACGTGGTCGCCCGTGACAAATACATCGCCAACACCCACGTAGCGACGGCGCTGGGCTTTGTGCTGTCGGCGCTGCTGGCGATTGTGGTGCACGGTTTCGGCCTGCAGAGCCGCATTCTTGGTTATGCCCTGCTGCTGGCGTCGACATTGATGTTTGTCGGCGCGATCTTCATGTACCTGCGCCGCCGCAATCCGCCTGCCCGCCTGTCCAAAGGCCCGTGGATGCGCCTGCCGAAAAGCCTGATGGCCTTCTCGGTGAGCTTCTTCCTGGTGACCTTGCCGGTGGCCGGGATTCTGCCCGTCGACTTCGGCGGCTGGCTGCTTGCGGCATTGCTGAGCGTGGGCGTGTTGTGGGGCGTGTCCGAAATGTTCTTCGGCATGACTTGGGGCGGGCCGATGAAACACGCGTTTGCCGGAGCCCTGCACCTGGCCTGGCACCGTCGCGCCGAACGCTTTGGCGGCGGCCGCTCCACCGGTTTGAAACCCTTGGACCTGAGCGATAAAACCGCGCCACTGGGCGTGGAAAAACCCAAGGACTTCACCTGGAACCAACTGCTCGGCTTCGACGCCTGCGTGCAGTGCGGCAAGTGCGAAGCGGCGTGCCCGGCGTTTGCCGCGGGCCAGCCACTGAACCCGAAAAAACTCATTCAGGACATGGTGGTCGGTTTGGCCGGTGGCACCGATGCCAAGTTCGCCGGCAGCCCGTACCCCGGCAAACCGGTGGGCGAACACGGCGGCAACCCGCACCAGCCGATCGTCAACGGCCTGGTGGACGCCGAGACCCTGTGGTCGTGCACCACCTGCCGCGCTTGCGTGGAAGAGTGCCCGATGATGATCGAGCATGTGGACGCTATCGTCGACATGCGTCGCCACCTCACCCTGGAAAAAGGCGCCACGCCGAACAAGGGCGCTGAAGTCCTGGAAAACCTGATCGCTACCGACAACCCCGGCGGGTTTGCCCCCGGTGGGCGCCTGAACTGGGCGGCAGACCTGAACCTGCCGTTGCTCAGCGACAAAGGCAGTTGCGATGTGCTGTTCTGGGTCGGCGATGGCGCCTTCGACATGCGTAACCAGCGTACCCTGCGCGCTTTCGTCAAAGTGCTCAAGGCCGCCAAGGTCGATTTCGCCGTGCTCGGCCTGGAAGAACGCGACAGCGGTGACGTGGCGCGGCGCCTCGGTGACGAAGCGACATTCCAGTTGCTGGCCACGCGCAATATCCAGACCCTGGCCAAGTACAGCTTCAAGCGCATCGTCACCTGCGATCCGCACAGCTTCCATGTGCTGAAAAACGAATACGGCGCCTTCAACGGCAACTACCGCGTGCAGCACCACAGCACCTTCATGGCCGAGCTGATCGGCGAGGGCGCGCTGAATCTGGGCCAGCACAAAGGCAACAGCGTGACCTACCATGACCCTTGCTACCTGGGCCGCTACAACGGTGAATACGAGGCGCCGCGCCAAGTGCTAAAGGCGTTGGGTATCGAGGTCAAGGAAATGCAACGCTCGGGCTTCCGTTCACGCTGTTGCGGTGGCGGTGGCGGTGCGCCGATCACCGACATCCCCGGCAAGCAACGTATCCCCGATATGCGCATGGACGACATCCGCGAGACCGGCGCCGAACTGGTGGCCGTGGGTTGCCCGCAATGCACCGCGATGCTTGAAGGCGTGGTCGAACCGCGCCCGTTGATCAAGGACATCGCCGAACTGGTAGCCGACGCGTTGCTTGAAGACGCCGCGCCGGCCAAAGCCCCCGTCAAGCGTGAACCTGCGGAGGTGCACTGATGAGCGATATTATCCGCCGCGACCCCCGGGCCGAATGGATCGCCCGTAACCGCCTGCACCCGTTGCACGCGGCGATGCAGGCGGCGCAACACAGCTGGATGGGGCCCAACGGCATCATTCGCAAAAACGTGCATGGTGTCGGTTTTATCGGGCCCAACGGCATCAAGCGCATCGACCGCAGCGGTGCCCAGCAGGGCGGCGCGGCCAAGCGCACCGCGGCAGTGGAAGTGCAATTGCCGCTGCATCAAGTGCCGACCCCGGCGTTCTACATCAACGTGGTACCGGACATGGTCGGCGGCCGCCTGAGCAGTCACGACCGCGACCTGCTTGGTCTGGCGCGTCAACTGGCCGGCAGTGACGGCGCCGTGTTGGCGGTGGTATTCGGTGAACACAAGGAAAGCGCCTTTGCCACGGCGGGCGTCGACCGACTGCTGGTGCTGGAGGGGCATGAGTTCGAAGGTTATGCACCGGAGCAACGCGTGCAGGGCCTGCGTGCTGTGGATAACCAATTCAGCCCGCGCCACTGGTTGCTGCCAGACAGCCGCAGCGGTGGTGGTGAGCTGGGGCGACGCTTTGCCGCCAGCCTCAAGGAACGCCCGGCGACGCGGGTGTGGCAGATCAAGGGCGAGGAATGCATCGGCCGTGCCGGTGCCGGCCAGGAAGACCTGGCGCGGCCGTTGCCCCGTCTGATCCTCGCCGCCGCCGAATGTGCCGATCCGGTCAGCGAGACCCGCCACGAAGTCTTGCCCGTGGAGTTATCCACAAGCCTGGCGCGTAGTCTGCCGCGTATCGAAGACCTCGGCGCGGTGGCGGTCGACCCGGCAGCGATTCCGATGGCCGAGGCAGAGTTCATTTTCTCCGGTGGCAACGGCGTGAAGGATTGGGCGCTGTTCCACCAGACCGCCGCGGCCCTGGGCGCCACCGAAGGCGCCTCGCGGGTGGCAGTGGACGATGGCTTCATGGCGCGTGATCGCCAGGTCGGCGCCAGCGGTACCTGGGTCACTGCGCGGGTGTACGTGGCGGTGGGCATTTCCGGGGCGATCCAGCACCTGCAAGGCATCGGTGCCTGCGACAAGGTGGTGGCGATCAACCTCGACCCAGGGTGCGACATGATCAAGCGTGCCGACCTGTCGGTGATCGGCGAAAGCGCCGCGATACTGCACGCCTTGATCGCGGCGGTCGAGATCTACCGCAACGGCGCCAAGCGCGATGCAGCCTGAGGATATGACCATGACGAACACTGTATTCAGCCTGGTGTCCATCGGCGCTCACCCCACCTCCGGGCGTCCACGCCGTGCCGAGCAGGATGCGCGCGCGGTTGAGCTGGGGCTGCAACTGGCTGGGGATAAGTTGCAGGTGCTGCACGCCGGCAACATCGCCGAACCGACCCTGCGCAGCTACCTGGGCATGGGCCTGCCGCAACTGCAGGTACTGGAACAACCGGCCGGCTCGGATGCCTTGCCGGTGCTCTGTGAGTATCTGCGCGACGCCGGTGCTCAAGTGGTACTGACCGGGAGCCAGGCAGAAACCGGCGAAGGTTCGGGAATGCTGCCGTTCCTCTTGGCCGAGCAACTGGGCTGGCCGCTGATTGTGGGGCTGGCCCAGGTGGAGTCCATTGACGCCGGCGTAGCCCTGGTGCTGCAGGCGCTGCCTCGCGGCCAGCGGCGGCGCTTGAAGGTGCGCCTGCCGTTTCTCGCCACTGTGGATAACGCCGCGCCCAAGCCACGCCAGAGCGCCTACGGCCCGGCGCAACGGGGTGAACTGGCCGCCCATGACGTTGAGATTGAACACGACGAGTTATTCACAGGCGCACTGTTGCAACCGGCCAAGCCACGGCCAAAGCGCCTCAAGGTGATCAAGGCCAAGAGTGGTGCCGACCGTATGAAAGCCGCAACGGCCAAGGCCAGTGGCGGCGGTGGGCAGGTGCTCAAGGGCGTGAGCGCTGAAGAGGGCGCGCAAGCGATTCTCAAGCTTCTGGTAGAAGAGGGCGTCGTACGCTGAACCCTGACCACCACCAAACCTTGTGGGAGCTGGCTTGCCTGCGATAGCGGTGGGTCAGCAACCCATGCATCCGTTGACGTATTGCAATCGCGGGCAAGCCCGCTCCCGCACTTCCCTGCTTTATCTTGGGCTTACCCACAATGCCTGTTGATCCGCCTGTGGATAACCTGTTCGCGGGTGTCCACAAGCCCGGTGTATCAAGCTCTGCAGCCCTCTGTACGAAAAACAACCAACCTAACTTGCGGTTTTTACTCGGGTTTTCACCGGGTTGAGGCCTCGACTTGCCCCCAAAGTCTGTTGGCGCTTTTGTGGATAAGATGTTCGCTATCCGCTACAGGCCTTGTAAAGCGTGGTCTTCGAGGGATTGGTCAATAATTGATCAAATCTCGCTTAATCGCCGTTTAAACGGCTCGATATCCCCGATTCATGAGGGTTTCAAGGGCTTTTCCACAACCCGGAAAAAATTGCCCCCAAAGTCTGTTGGTGCATCTGTGGATAAGGTGTTCGCTTACCGCTGGAAGCCACGCTAATCAAGGCTATTGGAGGGTTGATCAATAAATGAGCAGCTCAAGATAAAACCTGCAAGTTTGAATAAGTCACGGATTTTCTTGATTTAATTTGCGTGCGCGGCGCACTTGCCCACAATTGCTGTGGGTGGTTTTGTGGATAAGTTGTTGGGGAAAGGCTGGAGGGCAGGGTGGTAAAGGGTTGCATCGGAGCTGATCGAATTTTGAACAGTTAACCTGTCCAAATGTGGGAGCTGGCTTGCCTGCGATAGCGGTCTGTCAGCCAATACAGGCTTTGACAGACACAATGCCATCGCGGGCAAGCCCGCTCCCACACAAGCGTTATTCGTGAGCAGCTACGCCTTTGAGATAAGGCGCTGGCGCCGCGCCCAGGTTGTTGAGCATCCGCTCGCTGTACCAATCCACAAAATTCACCACGCCAAACTCATAGGTCTTGGAGTAAGGGCCTGGCTGGTAGGCGGTGGAGTTGATGCCGCGCTGGTTCTCTTCGGCCAGGCGGCGATCCTGGTCGTTGGTGGCATCCCACACCTGGCGCATGCGCTCCACGTCGTAGTCCACGCCTTCCACGGCGTCCTTGTGCACGATCCACTTGGTGGTGACCATGGTTTCCTGGGCGCTGATCGGCCACACGGTGAACACAATGATGTGGTCGCCCATGCAGTGGTTCCAGGAGTGCGGCAGGTGCAGGATGCGCATCGAACCCAGGTCCGGGTTCTTGATGCGGCCCATGAGTTTGGCGCAGCCCTGCTTGCCGTCCAGGGTCATCGACACAGTGCCCTTGAGCAGTGGCATGCGCACGATGCGGTTACGCAGGCCGAAGCTGGCGTGGGCGTAAGGGATTTTTTCGGCATCCCAAGCGGCGGCGGACGCGGCTACGTGATCCTTGAACGCCTGGTCGGCGCGCGGGTCGGTAACGTCGTCCCATTCCAGCAGGGTTTTCAGCAGTTCCGGGTGCGAGGCGTTGCAGTGGTAGCACTCGCGGTTGTTTTCCAGCACCAGCTTCCAGTTGGCTTTTTCGAACAAGGTGGTCTGGATCGCCACCTTGGTGTTCTCCATGTCGTAGGGCTCCATGTAATGGCTGAGCGTCGACAGGAAGTCATCAATGGCCGGTGGGTTTTCGGCCAGGCTGATAAAGATGTAGCCGCCAGCAGTCTTCACGTTCACCGGCTTGAGGCCGTACTGCTTCATGTCGAAATCGGCGCCCATCTCGGTGCCGGCGAACAGCAGGCGGCCGTCCAGCTCGTAGGTCCACTGGTGGTAGTGGCACACCAATTTGGCGACCTTGCCCTTGTCGCTGGTGCACAAGCGCGAGCCACGGTGGCGGCAGACGTTGTGGAACGCATGCACCACGCCGTCGGCACCCCGGATCACGATGATTGGGTTCTTGCCCACTTGCAGGGTCAGGTAGTTGCCCTTGGTGGGGATTTCGCAGGTCATACCGGCGATCAACCACTCTTTCTGGAAGATCTCTTGCATGTCGATATCAAACAACCGCTCATCAGAGTAGAACGGCTGCGGCAGCGAAAAAGTGCGCTCGCGCTCTTGCAGCATTTGCGCGGTGGCCTTGCGTGCGGGTTCCAGCGGATCGCCCAAGCTTAAGGTTGCGGTGACGTCCATCGTGTGTGTCCTCATGGCCATTCTGTGTGGCCGGCGAATAGTGGCTACGGTTGGTGCTGTGCAAGGCGTAAAGAACGCGTCTTTGTTGGGAGCGAGTGTGGGCCCGGCGTAACGTCGAACCTTATCCATGGGCGACATGGCCCAATCTGATCCCGACGCGCAAGCCCCTGTCTTTGGGGGCTGGTCGCCGTAAGTATGTGAATGTCGCAGATAGGTAAATGGGTGGTTCTCGCGTTACGCAGAATCGCCACCATAAGGCCGACGTCGGCGGTGGAGAACAACATGTCCAATAATTTCCTGAATCCGGTAACCACCCAGACCTGGGCCAATGGTCGGCACATCGTCCGCTGCGTCAAAGTCATCCAGGAAACCTGGGATGTGCGCACCTTCTGCTTCATGGCCGATCAGCCGATCCTGTTCTTTTTCAAGCCAGGGCAATTCGTCACCCTGGAGCTGGAAATCGAAGGCCAGCCGATCATGCGTTCGTACACGATTTCCAGCTCACCGTCGGTGCCTTACAGTTTTTCGGTGACCATCAAGCGTGTGCCGGGCGGTCGGGTTTCCAATTGGCTGCACGACACTTTGCACGAAGGCCAGGAGCTGGCGGTGCACGGGCCGGTCGGGCTGTTCAATGCCATCGACTTCCCGAGCCCGAAAGTGCTTTACCTCAGCGGCGGCGTTGGGATCACGCCGGTGATGTCCATGGCGCGCTGGTTCTACGACACCAATGCGAACGTCGACATGACCTTTATCCACAGCGCCCGCTCGCCCAAGGACATCATCTATCACCGCGAGCTGGAGCACATGGCGTCGCGGATCGACAACTTCAGCCTGCACCTGATTTGCGAAAAACACGGCCTGGGCGAGCCTTGGGCCGGGTATCGCGGCTATCTGAACCACAAGATGCTGGAGCTGATGGTGCCGGACTTCCTGGAGCGCGAAGTGTTCTGCTGCGGCCCTACGCCGTACATGAACGCGGTGAAGCGTTTGCTGGAAGTTGCCGGTTTCGACATGACGCGTTATCACGAAGAATCCTTTGGCGCGACACCGCCCGAAGCCCGTGCCGATGCGGTGGAGCAGGCCGAGCAAGCGGCGGATGCGCCGGAGATCGACCTGGCAGACCTGCATCAAGTGGAATTTATCGCGTCCGGCAAGAGCATTCGCGTGGCGCCGGGGGAAACGGTGCATGCTGCGGCGGCCAAGCTCGGCCTGCTGATCCCCAAGGCCTGCGGCATGGGCATCTGCGGTACGTGCAAGGTCATGAAGCTGGGCGGCGAAGTAGAGATGGAGCACAACGGCGGGATTACCGAAGAGGACGAAGCCGAAGGCTATATCCTGTCGTGCTGCAGTGTGCCGAAGGGTGATGTACGCATCGAGTTCTGATCTGCTCGTTCCCACGCTCTGCGTGGTAACGCCTCCCAGGACGCTCCGCGTCCCGCCGCAGTTGAGGGGTGACGCGGAGCGTCACGGGCTGCATTCCCACGCAGAGCGCGGGAACGATCTTTCCGGCAGCAGGCACATGCTCGTTCCCACGCTCTGAGTGGTAGCGCCTCCCAGGACGCTCCGCGTCCCGTCGCAGTTGAGGGGTGACGCGGAGCGTCACGGGCTGCATTCCCACGCGGAGCGCGGGAACGATCTTTCCGGCAGAAGGCTGCATGCTCGTTCCCACGCTCTGCGTGGTAACGCCTTCCAGGACGCTCCGCGTCCCGTCGTAAGGGAAGGGGCACGCGGATCTTCAGAGCCAAGGTTGGATGTCGATCAGGCCTGGCATACCTGCATAGTTGCGCGCGCTGGAGTAGCGCCAGTGTTCAGCCAGGTCCACATAGCCCCGCTTTATGGGGTTGTGATGGATGTAATCAAGCTTCTGGCGCATGACTGCCTCGCTGTAAACCAACTCCGCATGTGAACCTTCCTGCCACAGTTGATAAACACGATCTGTCTTGTGTGCACGCTTGCAGAAACGCAGGCGCTGCAATACCCGCTCCGCGCCTTTGCTTTGCAGGTCGTCAATGATGGTGCGGGCGGTGAAGGATTTGAATTGGCTGACGCACTTTCCCAGATCGGGCGCTTGAGCAATAAAGTGCAAGTGATTTTCCAGGATGACGTAACCAAACAAGTTTAAAGCGTGGTTGCTTTGTTGATATCGCCAGCAATCCAGAAGATGGTCCACCAGGTAGTTGCGGGTGAAGAGGGGGAGCCATTCCATGACAGTGCAGGTGAGGAAGTGGGGTTTTTCGGGTTCGGTGATGACATAGCGGCTTCTGCCCACGTGTTCATCCTTGATTTCGGGTGGGCGCGGAGCGTCCGAGGAGGCATTCCCACGCGGAGCGCGGGAACGATCATGATTCAGCGTCGCGTCGCAGGTCGGGAATCTGCGACGCGAGCCTTAGGTGTTAACAGTTATTGGGCATAGATATGGACAACGAAGTGCTGGCCTGAGTTTGTCAATTCGTAGGCTTTGTCGTAGATGGTCAGCGTCCTTGATGGCTCCTGAATGGTGTCCCCGACCTTGGCGTGTTTCCTGAACTCATCCCAGTCAATGACCGTGGTGCTAGTGCTGCCGCCGCTTTGCAGTGTGTTGCTATTGCTTTGATATTCCATGATAAAGCTCTCCATTGATGTGCCTTTGCCGCCGATTATTCGGCTGGCGGTGAAACCCGAAAGGTGGCAGTTATCGCTGCGTTTTCCTTGCGGGTAACAAGAGGCTAGACAATGAATGCGAGCTACGTAGCTGTCAGAAATATCAAAAAACAGTCTCGGCAATCGGCCAGTAAGGACTGGCCGGGGCCCTGCTTTAAGCGTTCATCACTTCCCGAATATCGGCAGCCAATTCCCTTACACGCTCTTCCTCGGTATCCCACGCACACATGAAGCGCGCACCACCTTTGCCGATGAAGGTGTAGAAACGCCAGCCCTTGGCGGTCAGCGCTGCAATCGCGGGTTCGGAGAGTTGCAGGAACACGCCGTTGGCCTGTACCGGGAACATCAATTCCACACCGGGAATATCCGCCACCAGGCTGCTCAACAATTGCGCGCAATGGTTAGCGTGGCGCGCATGCTTGAGCCAGGCGTCATTTTCCAGCAGGCCCACCCATGGCGCAGAAAGGAAGCGCATTTTCGACGCCAACTGACCGGCCTGTTTGCAGCGGTAGTCGAAGTCTTCAGCCAGTTTGTGATTGAAGAACAGGATGGCTTCACCCACCGCCATGCCGTTTTTGGTACCACCAAAGCACAGCACGTCGACGCCGGCTTTCCAGGTCAGGTCGGCCGGTGAGCAACCCAGGAATGCACAGGCATTGGCGAAGCGGGCACCGTCCATGTGCAGGTTCAGTCCCAGTTCCTTGCAGGTGGCGCTGATGGCGCGGATTTCTTCCGGGGTGTACACGCTGCCCACTTCGGTGGCTTGGGTCAGGGTGACTACGCGGGGTTTGGGGTAGTGGATGTCCTGGCGCTTGAGGGCGATCTCACGGATCGACTCCGGGGTCAGCTTGCCGTTTTCGGTGCGGGCAACCAACAATTTGGAGCCGTTGGAGAAAAACTCCGGCGCGCCGCATTCGTCGGTCTCGACGTGGGCAGTTTCCGAGCAAATCACGCTATGGTAGCTCTGGCACAACGAGGACAGCGCCAGGGAGTTGGCAGCCGTACCGTTGAAGGCGAAGAACACCTCGCAGTCGGTCTCGAACAGATTGCGGAAACCGTCGGCGGCGCGGTGGGTCCATTCATCATCGCCGTAGGCACGCTGATGGCCCTGGTTGGCTTGTTCCATGGCGGCCCAGGCTTCCGGGCAGATGCCGGAATAGTTGTCGCTGGCAAATTGTTGGCTCTTGTCGGTCATGGCCCGTTCCTGTGGTCGATGTTGGTGCGCACTTTACCCAAGATTGCCGGGGGCACGCACGCACTGTAAATGCAAAGTCGTTGGGGAATTATGCACGGTACTGAAACCTTGCCTGTCGGACCTGTCCGAGATGGCGCTTTGGATCTGCTCAAGTGGCTGGCGCTGTTGAGTATGGTGCTCGATCATTTGCGCTATGTGGGGCTGAGCCTGGATGGGCTATACGTGCCGGGGCGCCTGGCGTTTCCATGGTTTTGCCTGGCGATTGCGGCCAATTTGCACCGTGTCCGTTACGCCCCAGTGACGGGCCATTGGCGCTACCTGGGTTGGTTGCTGCTGTTCAGCGTGATCAGCGAAGTGCCTTATCGGATGTTCATCGAAGATGCCGATACCTTGAACGTGTTGCCGACCCTGGCGCTGGGCATGCTGGTTGCCCGAGGTTGGCAGCAAAAGGCGTTGGTTGATCGAGGATTGGCGCTGATCGCCGTCACAATGGCGGCCGTGTTTTCACACCAGTTGATGTTCGGTTTCTTTGGTGTATTGCTGCCACTGGCGTTATTGCTGGTGTTTCGCCGGCCCTGGTATTTCAGCGTGCTGCCGGGTTTAGTCTGCGTCGCCGCCAATCAGTGGCAGATTCTGCTCAATAGCGGCACGCTTGTGGCGCTGTCGGGGTTGGCTGCATGTCTGATTGCGCCGCTGGCAGGATTGGTCTTATTGCGACATGGCAAAAACGCCGACCCCCCCGCCATGCGACGCTGGGCCTATGCCCTGTATCCCATGCATTTTCTTCTGTTGCTACTCGTTCGCAAGCTCATTGCCTAGCCCTTGTAGGAGCGAGCTTGCTCGCGAAAAACGTCAACAATAACGCGGGCTGCCTGATTGAACGCGGCGCCCTCAGGTTTTTCGCGAGCAAGCTCGCTCCTACAGTTTGTAGGCACCCAGTTAGCATTTGCTCAGGCCATGTCGTAAACGCACCTTTGCGTGGCGTGCGCAGGCATTTGGCCCGCACGCGCCAGCCCTACCATCGCATCAAAGGGCCCTGCGAGGGCCTCAACAATACGAAAGGCTGGGAGAGACGCGATGTTCAGCAAACAAGACCAGATCCAGGGATATGACGACGCACTGCTGGCGGCGATGAATGCCGAGGAGCAGCGCCAGGAAGATCATATCGAGCTGATCGCGTCGGAGAACTACACCAGCAAGCGCGTGATGGAAGCTCAAGGCAGTGGCCTTACCAACAAATACGCCGAAGGCTACCCGGGCAAGCGCTACTACGGCGGCTGCGAGCATGTGGACAAGGTCGAGGCCCTAGCCATCGAACGCGCCAAGCAGCTGTTCGGCGCCGATTACGCCAACGTGCAACCGCACTCCGGTTCCTCCGCCAACAGCGCCGTGTACCTGGCGCTGATCAATGCCGGCGACACCATTCTGGGCATGAGCCTGGCCCACGGCGGTCACCTGACTCACGGCGCCAAAGTGTCATCCTCGGGCAAGCTGTATAACGCGGTGCAGTACGGCATCAACACCGACACCGGCCTGATCGACTACGACGAAGTCGAGCGCCTGGCGGTCGAGCACAAGCCGAAGATGGTCGTGGCAGGTTTCTCGGCCTACTCCAAGACCCTGGATTTCCCACGCTTTCGTCAGATCGCCGACAAGGTAGGCGCGCTGCTGTTCGTCGACATGGCCCACGTCGCCGGCCTGGTCGCCGCTGGCCTTTACCCGAACCCGCTGCCTTACGCCGACGTGGTCACCACCACCACCCACAAGACCCTGCGCGGTCCACGGGGCGGTTTGATCCTGGCCAAGGCCAACGAAGAAATCGAAAAGAAACTCAACGCTGCGGTATTCCCCGGCGCCCAGGGCGGCCCGCTGATGCACGTGATCGCTGGCAAGGCCGTGTGCTTCAAGGAAGCGCTGGAGCCCGGCTTCAAGGCTTACCAGCAGCAAGTGATCGATAACGCCCAGGCCATGGCCGAAGTGTTCATCAAGCGTGGCTACGATGTGGTCTCCGGTGGCACCGACAACCACCTGTTCCTGGTCAGCCTGATTCGCCAGGGCCTCACCGGCAAAGAGGCGGATGCCGCCCTCGGTCGCGCCCACATCACCGTCAACAAGAACGCCGTGCCGAATGACCCGCAGTCGCCGTTCGTGACCTCGGGCCTGCGCATCGGTACCCCGGCGGTGACCACCCGTGGCTTCAAAGTGTCGCAGTGCGTCGAGCTGGCCGGCTGGATCTGCGACATCCTCGACAACCTCGGCGACGCCGACGTCGAGGCCAACGTGGCCAAGCACGTGTCTGCCCTGTGCGCTGATTTCCCGGTTTATCGCTGAGCGCGGTTTTGGAGTAATGACTATGCAACGCTACTCAGGCTTCGGCCTCTTCAAGCACTCCCTCAGCCATCACGAAAACTGGCAGAAGATGTGGCGCACGCCGACCCCTAAAAAGGTCTACGACGTGGTCATCGTCGGCGGCGGCGGGCATGGTCTGGCGACCGCTTACTACCTGGCCAAGGAACACGGCATCACCAACGTGGCGGTGGTCGAGAAAGGCTGGCTGGGCGGCGGTAACACCGCGCGCAACACCACCATCGTGCGTTCCAACTACCTGTGGGACGAGTCGGCGCACCTGTACGAACACGCTATGAAACTCTGGGAAGGTTTGTCCCAGGACCTGAACTACAACGTGATGTTCTCCCAGCGTGGCGTGTACAACCTGTGCCACACCCTGCAGGACATCCGTGACTCCGAACGCCGCGTGAGCGCCAACCGCCTCAACGGTGTGGACGGCGAGCTGCTGAATGCCCAGCAAGTGGCCGACGAAATCCCGTATCTGGATTGCTCCAAGAACACCCGTTACCCCGTACTCGGTGCCACCGTGCAACGTCGCGGCGGCGTGGCTCGTCACGATGCCGTGGCCTGGGGCTTTGCCCGCGCCGCCGACGCACTCGGCGTGGACCTGATCCAGCAGACCGAAGTGATCGGCTTCCGCAAGGAAAACGGCGTGTGCATCGGTGTGGAAACCAACAAGGGCTTTATCGGCGCCAAGCGCGTCGGTGTGGTCACTGCCGGTAACTCCGGGCACATGGCCTCGCTGGCGGGCTTTCGCCTGCCGATCGAATCCCACCCGCTGCAAGCGTTGGTTTCGGAGCCGATCAAGCCGATTATCGACAGCGTGATCATGTCCAACGCCGTGCATGGCTACATCAGCCAATCCGACAAGGGCGACCTGGTGATCGGCGCCGGTATCGACGGCTACAACGGCTACGGCCAGCGCGGTTCGTACCCGGTGATCGAGCACACCATCCAGGCCATCGTCGAGATGTTCCCGGTGCTGTCACGGGTGCGCATGAACCGCCAGTGGGGCGGCATCGTCGACACCACGCCGGATGCCTGCCCGATCATCTCCAAAACCCCGGTACCGAACATGTTCTTCAACTGCGGTTGGGGTACGGGCGGCTTCAAGGCCACCCCAGGCTCAGGCAACGTGTTTGCCGCCAGCCTGGCCAAGGGTGAAATGCACCCGCTGGCCGCACCTTTTTCCATCGACCGTTTCCACAACGGTGCGCTGATCGACGAACACGGCGCTGCGGCCGTCGCCCACTAACAGGAGAAATCCCCTATGTTGCATATCTTCTGTCCTCACTGTGGCGAACTGCGCTCCGAAGAGGAATTCCACGCGTCCGGCCAAGCGCACATCCCGCGCCCGCTGGACCCGAATGCCTGCACCGACGAGCAGTGGGGCGACTACATGTTCTTTCGCGATAACCCGCGCGGCCTGCACCACGAACTGTGGATCCATGCCGCCGGTTGCCGCCAGTATTTCAACGCCACCCGCGACACTGTGACCTACGAAATTCTTGAAACCTACAAGATCGGTGAGAAGCCTCAGTTCACCGCCAAGGCCTCTGGAGAGAAGGTATGAGCCAGATCAATCGCCTGTCCAACGGTGGCCGCATCGACCGTAATAAAGTCCTGACGTTTACGTTCAACGGTCAGAGCTACAAGGGTTTTGAAGGCGACACCCTGGCCGCAGCCCTGCTGGCCAACGGTGTCGACATCATTGGCCGCAGCTTCAAGTACTCGCGCCCAAGGGGCATCTTTGCCGCGGGCGCCGAAGAGCCGAACGCGGTGCTGCAGATCGGCGCCACCGAAGCCACGCAGATCCCCAACGTGCGCGCCACCCAACAGGCGCTGTACCAAGGCTTGGTTGCTACCAGCACCAACGGCTGGCCGAGCGTGAACAACGACATGATGGGGATTCTCGGCAAGGTCGGCGGCAAGCTGATGCCGCCGGGTTTCTACTACAAAACCTTCATGTACCCGCAATCGTTCTGGATGACCTACGAGAAGTACATCCGCAAGGCGGCAGGCCTTGGCCGGTCGCCCACCGAGAACGACCCGGACAGCTATGACAACTTCAACCGTCATTGCGACGTGCTGGTGGTGGGCGCAGGCCCTGCCGGCCTCGCCGCGGCATTGGCCGCTGCGCGCAGCGGTGCGCGGGTGATCATCGCCGACGAGCAGGAAGAGTTCGGTGGTTCGCTGCTCGATTCCCGCGAAAGCCTCGACGGCAAGCCGGCCACTGAATGGGTTGCCAGCGTCATTGCCGAATTGAAAGCGCTGCCGGACGTGGTGCTGCTGCCCCGCGCCACCGTCAACGGTTACCACGACCATAACTTCCTGACCATTCACGAGCGTCTCACCGACCATCTCGGTGATCGTGCGCCGATTGGCGTGGTGCGTCAGCGTATCCACCGTGTGCGTGCCAAGCGTGTGGTGCTGGCCACCGGTGCGTGCGAGCGTCCGCTGGTGTATGGCAACAACGATGTGCCGGGCAATATGCTCGCGGGTGCGGTGTCTACCTACGTGCGTCGCTACGGCGTGGCACCGGGTAAAAAGCTGCTGCTGTCGACCAACAACGATCATGCCTACCGCGTTGCGCTGGATTGGTTCGATGCGGGCCTCACCGTTGTTGCGGTGGCCGATGCGCGCCACAACCCACGCGGGGCTCTGGTTGAAGAAGCTCGCGCCAAAGGCATTCGCATCCTCACCGGCAGCGCCGTGATCGAGGCCCGTGGCAGTAAGCACGTGACCGGTGCCCGCGTGGCAGCCATCGACGTCAAGGCGCACAAAGTCACCAGCCCCGGCGAGTGGCTGGACTGCGACCTGGTCGCCAGCTCCGGCGGTTACAGCCCGGTGGTGCACCTGGCCTCGCACCTGGGCGGCAAGCCGACCTGGCGTGAAGATATTCTCGGGTTTGTACCCGGCGAAGCACCGCAAAAGCGCGTGTGCGTGGGTGGCATCAACGGTGTCTACGGCCTTGGCGACTCCCTCGCCGATGGCTTTGAAGGCGGCGTGCGTGCGGCCAGCGAAGCCGGTTTTGCCCCGGTTGAAGGCACGCTGCCAAAAGCCTTGAGTCGTCTTGAAGAACCCACCCTGGCGCTGTTCCAGGTACCCCACGAAAAAGCTACCGCACGGGCGCCAAAGCAATTTGTCGACCTGCAAAACGACGTGACCGCCGCCGCCATCGAACTGGCCACCCGCGAAGGTTTCGAGTCGGTGGAGCACGTCAAACGCTACACCGCGCTGGGCTTCGGCACTGACCAGGGCAAGCTGGGTAACGTCAACGGCCTGGCCATCGCCGCCCGTTCGTTGAACGTGACCATCCCGCAGATGGGCACCACCATGTTCCGTCCCAACTACACGCCGGTGACGTTCGGCGCCGTAGCGGGCCGTCACTGTGGGCATATCTTCGAGCCGGTACGCTACACCGCGCTGCAAGCCTGGCACGTTAAGAACGGCGCCGAGTTTGAGGACGTTGGCCAGTGGAAACGCCCCTGGTATTTTCCGCGTAACGGTGAAGACCTGCACGCCGCCGTGAAGCGTGAATGCCTGGCGGTGCGTGACAGCGTCGGCCTGCTGGATGCCTCCACCCTCGGCAAGATCGACATTCAAGGTCCGGATGCCCGTGAGTTCCTTAACCGCATCTACAGCAACGCCTGGACCAAGCTCGATGTGGGCAAGGCGCGCTACGGCCTGATGTGCAAGGAAGATGGCATGGTCTTCGACGACGGCGTGACGGCCTGTCTGGCCGATAACCACTTCCTGATGACCACCACCACCGGCGGCGCCGCCCGCGTGCTGCAGTGGCTGGAAATCTACCAGCAGACCGAATGGCCGGACCTCAAGGTGTACTTCACCTCGGTCACCGACCATTGGGCAACCATGACCCTGTCGGGCCCCAACAGCCGCAAGCTGCTCAGTGAAGTCACCGACATCGACCTGGACAAGGACGGCTTCCCGTTCATGACCTGGAAGGAAGGCCTGGTGGGCGGCGTGCCGGCGCGGGTGTTCCGTATCTCGTTTACCGGTGAGCTGTCGTACGAAGTCAACGTGCAGGCCGACTACGCCATGGGTGTGCTGGAAAAGATCGTCGAGGCCGGCAAAAAGTACAACCTGACCCCGTACGGCACCGAGACCATGCACGTCCTGCGCGCTGAGAAGGGCTTCATCATCGTCGGGCAAGACACCGACGGCTCGATGACCCCGGACGACCTGAACATGGGCTGGTGCGTTGGCCGTACCAAGCCGTTCTCGTGGATCGGCTGGCGCGGGATGAACCGTGAAGACTGCGTGCGTGAAGAGCGCAAGCAGTTGGTGGGGCTCAAGCCGATCGACCCGAACGTGTGGCTGCCGGAAGGCGCGCAGTTGGTGTTCGATCCGAAGCAGACGATTCCGATGAAGATGGTGGGTCACGTTACCTCAAGTTATGCGCATAACTCCCTGGGCTATTCGTTTGCCATGGGTGTGGTGAAGGGCGGCTTGAAGCGCATCGGTGAGCGGGTGTTCTCGCCGCAAGCGGATGGCAGCGTGATCGAAGCCGAGATTGTGTCTTCGGTGTTCTTTGACCCCAAAGGTGATCGGCAGAACGTCTGACACCTGATCGTTCCCACGCTCTGCGTGGGAATGCATTCCGGGGCGCTCTGCGCCCCAAGGGCGGACGCAGAGCGTCCATGGCGGCATTCCCACGCAGAGCGTGGGAACGATCAACAGAATTCAGAACAGGTGCTTTATGACAGCAGCCAATGTTTACCAACAACGCCCCACCACCGGCGCCAAGGCCGAGTCGTCGCTGCACCATGCCGACCTTGCCAGCCTGGTCGGCAAGGGCCGCAAGAACGCCGGCGTGACCGTGCGTGAAAAGAAACTCCTCGGCCACCTGACTATCCGTGGCGATGGCCACGACGCCGCCTTCGCCGCCGGCGTACACAAGGCCGTCGGTATCGAACTGCCCGGCCCGCTGAGCGTGGTCTTCAAAGGTGAAACCAGCCTTCAGTGGCTCGGCCCGGATGAGTGGCTGTTGATTGTGCCGAGCGGTGAAGAGTTTGCCGCCGAGCAAAACCTGCGCGCCGCCCTGGGCGACCTGCATATCCAGATCGTCAACGTCAGCGGCGGCCAGCAGATTCTTGAACTGAGCGGCCCGAATGTGCGCGATGTGCTGATGAAGTCCACCAGCTACGACGTACACCCCAACAACTTCCCGGTCGGCAAAGCCGTGGGTACGGTGTTCGCCAAGTCGCAACTGGTGATCCGTCATACGGCTGAAGACACCTGGGAACTGCTGATCCGTCGCAGCTTCTCGGATTACTGGTGGTTGTGGTTGCAGGATGCCTCGGCTGAGTTCGGCCTGAGCGTTGTCGCATGATGATCATTCCCACGCTCCGCGTGGGAATGCATACCGGGACGCTCTGCGTCCCAAAAGCGGACGCAGAGCGTCCATGGCGGCATTCCCACGCAAAGCGTGGGAACGATCAGCCTGAGGAGTGACCCATGAGCCGCGCACCCGATACATGGATTTTGACCGCCGACTGCCCCAGCGTGCTCGGCACGGTGGACGCGGTGACCCGCTACCTGTTTGAGCAAGGCTGCTACGTCACCGAGCACCATTCGTTTGATGACCGCCTCTCGGGTCGGTTTTTCATTCGTGTTGAGTTCCGTCAGCCTGACGGCTTTGACGAACAGGCGTTCCGCGATGGCTTGGCCACCCGTGGTGAAGCCTTTGGCATGATCTTCGAACTGACGGCGCCGAACTACCGGCCCAAAGTGGTGATCATGGTCTCCAAGGCCGATCACTGCCTCAACGACCTGCTGTATCGCCAGCGCATCGGCCAGCTGTCGATGGACGTAGTCGCGGTGGTGTCCAACCATCCCGATCTGAAGCCCTTGGCTGATTGGCACCAGATTCCCTACTACCATTTCCCCCTCGACCCCAACGACAAACCGTCCCAGGAGCGCCAGGTGTGGCAAGTGGTGGAAGACACCGGCGCCGAACTGGTGATCCTTGCGCGCTACATGCAAGTGCTGTCACCAGAGCTGTGCCGCAAGCTGGACGGCAAGGCCATCAACATTCACCACTCGTTGCTGCCGGGCTTCAAGGGCGCCAAGCCTTATCACCAGGCGTACAACAAGGGCGTGAAACTGGTGGGCGCCACGGCGCATTACATCAACAACGATCTGGATGAAGGGCCGATCATCGCCCAAGGCGTGGAAGTGGTGGATCACAGCCACTATCCCGAGGATTTGATTGCCAAGGGGCGGGATATCGAAGGGCTCACATTGGCGCGGGCGGTGGGGTATCACATCGAGCGGCGGGTGTTCTTGAACGCCAATCGCACCGTCGTTCTTTAGATCACTATCGCAGGCAAGCCAGCTCCCACATTCCTGGAGGTGTGAACCCGATCCACTGTGGAAGCTGGCTTGCCTGCGATGAGGCCCTTACAAGCAACACAAGAAACAGCATCTGTACCCGAGCACTTAACGCGCTGCCCCAAGGGCAACGCAGTTCCATAAAAACAACAGCGAGGTGAAAGCATGTCTGGTAATCGTGGTGTCGTGTATCTCGGCAACGGCAAGGTCGAAGTACAGAAAATCGACTATCCCAAAATGCAGGACCCCCGTGGCAGGAAGATTGAGCACGGCGTCATCCTGCGCGTGGTCTCCACCAACATCTGCGGCTCCGACCAACACATGGTGCGTGGGCGCACCACGGCCCAGACCGGCCTGGTGCTCGGTCATGAAATCACCGGTGAAGTCATCGAGAAGGGCAGCGACGTCGAGAACCTGAAAATCGGCGACCTGGTGTCCGTGCCGTTCAACGTCGCGTGCGGCCGCTGCCGTTCGTGCAAGGAACAACACACCGGCGTCTGCCTGACCGTCAATCCTGCCCGTGCCGGTGGCGCCTACGGCTACGTGGACATGGGCGACTGGACCGGCGGCCAGGCCGAGTACGTGCTGGTGCCGTATGCCGACTTCAACCTGCTGAAACTGCCGGACCGTGACAAGGCCATGGAGAAAATCCGTGACCTGACCTGCCTCTCCGACATCCTGCCCACTGGCTACCACGGCGCTGTTACTGCCGGCGTCGGCCCAGGCAGCACTGTCTACATCGCGGGTGCCGGCCCGGTGGGTCTGGCGGCTGCCGCCTCCGCTCGCTTGCTGGGTGCAGCAGTGGTGATAATCGGCGACGTCAACTCGATCCGCCTGGCCCACGCCAAGGCCCAGGGTTTTGAAGTGGTCGACCTGTCCACCGACACCCCGCTGCACGAACAAATCGCCGCGTTATTGGGCGAGCCCGAAGTGGACTGTGCCGTTGACTGCGTGGGCTTCGAAGCACGCGGCCACGGCCACGACGGCGTCAAGGCCGAAGCCCCGGCCACCGTGCTCAACTCGCTGATGGGCGTGGTACGTGTGGCAGGCAAGATCGGTATCCCAGGCCTGTATGTAACCGAAGATCCAGGTGCTGTCGATGCCGCCGCGAAAATGGGCAGCCTGAGCATTCGCTTTGGTCTGGGCTGGGCCAAATCCCACAGCTTCCACACCGGGCAGACGCCAGTGATGAAGTACAATCGCCAACTGATGCAGGCGATCATGTGGGACCGTATCAACATCGCTGAGATCGTCGGCGTGCAGGTGATCAGCCTGGATGATGCGCCACGTGGCTATGGCGAGTTCGATGCGGGTGTACCGAAGAAGTTTGTGATTGATCCGCACAAGCTGTTCAGTGCGGCGTAAAGGCAAAGCAAACAAAGGGCGACCCGCGGGTCGCCCTTTGTTTAACAAAGACGCGCATCATTCTCGCGATGAGCTGCCAAGGCTCACCTGTCCGGGTGCAAGACCAAAAACTTCTACGCCCTCGGCGTTGGCATGGCCCACCTCTACGATCCGGCGTTCAATCGGCTGGCCCTCGCCTTTACGGTAAATCACGACCATTTCACTGCCTTCCTGGCTTATCGCTTCGGGCGCCACGATGATGGCCTGTTCATTGTGGTAGGCCGTGATGTTCAGGCGTGCGCTCATACCGGGACGGATACGCTTGGCCTGTCCTGGCGTCAATGCCGCCACGCTCAGTGTGACGGGAAACAGTGCACTGTCACCGGGGTCATCGCTGGGCAAGGCCAGGTTGCCGACCGCTTGCACATGGCCAAGCAGCGGCTCGCCGAGAAATCCATCACCCAGGATTTCAACGCGCTGTCCCGGTTGCAGCTGGTTGATATCCAGCTCGGATGCCGTAGTGACGATCTTCAGTGTTTCGGTATTGGCCAAACCCAGCAGAGCCTGATTCTGACTGACCCTTGAGCCGGTCTGTACGAGAGGCGTTACTTCGGCCCCTTGTGCGGCATTTACAGGAACAATAACGCCGGTGAACGGTGCTACCACGACTTGTTTGGCAATCAACCGTTGCAGCTGTTCGTACCTCACCGTGGCATTGGTCAGCTCCATTTCGGCAATCTGCCGAGCCTGCCCTTTCCCTTCGTCTAATAACGCGTTCAGCTCGTTTTGAGCGCTGCTGCGTTCAAGTCGTTGCAACTTCGTTTGCTGCTCCAGTTCGTCAAGTTCGTTGCGCGCAATAATGCCGCGTTCGAACAGATGGCGGTTTTCTCGTAGCCTGCCTTCCAGGTTGCTCAGTGAGATGTCGGCGGTGCGTAACGCACGACGCGCTCGTGTGACTTGAGTGCCGTTTTCCCAATTGTTCAACTCGTGCACGGTTCGTTGGGCTTTGAGTTGCCCGGACAGGGCTTCGCGTAACTGCAGCTCGATCAGCGTAGGGTCCATGCTCAGAAGCGCTTGGCCTTTCTGTACCCACTGGCCCTGTTCGGCTTCGAGGGACTGGATAACGCCTTCGAATGGTGCGTTGAGCACGATGGTTTGGATAGGCTCGAATTTTCCGACCAGGCCGATATGTAGCGTCATTGGCTTGGTTTGCACGCTCACCCATTGCGGTGCGGGGGGCGGCGCAATCGCAACTTTTTTCACGATCAATGCAGCGCCAATCAACGCTATCAGCATCATCGAACCTATGCGCCAATAGTGCGAGTGACAGGCCTTTTCAGTGTGGGCCTTCAAGTGCAATCTCCCATTTTTCCAAGGTCATGCCGAGGGTTTCGTCCAATTGCGTCTGGGCGTTCAGATACGCGATGAGTGCGTTGATACGTGCATTTTCCGCATCGCGCAGATCGTTTTCGAAACTGATGATTTGAAAATTGCTGGAGCGCCCGACGCTGAGTTTTTCGCGCTCGATGTCCAGCTTGCGCGTGGACAGTTCGTTGGCACGCAGGGCGATTTCATATTGACGCCAGCGGGTGCCCAGTTCGCGCACTACGTTGCTGACGTTGCGTTCCAATTCTTGACGGGCGTCGGCGATTAGCAACTGCTGTTGTTCTACATTGATACGCGCACGTGTCTGCGCTTGGCGGGTGCTGATGTCGCCAATGGGGATTTCCAACTGAAGGCCGGTATAGCTTTCCCAGCGCCGAGCAGAGCCGGTGCCTGGGTGCTCACGCACCTGACTGGCACCCGCCACCAGAGAGAGGTCCCAGCGAGCGGCATCCTTGGCGAGGATCATGTCCAACGCGGCCTGCTGGCCATTGAGCAATGTGGAGAGGTACTGAGGTTGCTGAGCTTGCGCCAGGTGTATGGCTTGTGGCAGATCGACCTCCAGTGGAGTTGCCTGTACGGCCTCGGTGGCCTGAATGTTCGTGGACAAATCCAGTGCCAGCAGGCGCAGCAGGGCGAGGCGTTGAATATCCAGCTGGTTTTGCGCTTCTTCGACACTCAGTTCCTGGACGGCGATGTCAGCTTCGGTCTGCACGATTTCAAATTGAGCCATGCGCCCGGCGTTGATCAGTGCTTTGTTCACCGTCAACAAGGCCCGCGCCCTTTGAAGCGACGCCTGGACGATGCCCAGTTGCTCCTGAGCCCTGATCAGCTCCCGATAGGTTGTGATGATGGTGGAGACCGTTTGAGAAATATTCGCCTTGAGGTTCAGGCGGTTGGCTTGCTCTGACAGTCTTGCGAGCCGCAGGGGGGCGGTGGTGACATCCGGGCCGGATCCGCGCAATAACGGTTGGATTATTTCCAGGTTTATCCCGTCGCTGCGCAGGTGGCCCACCTGCTCGGAATGGTTGAGCTGCTGGGTCCATCCCACGTTCAAGCGCGTGCCGTACTGTCCGAGCAACGTAGCCGTGGGGGTAAGTGCTAGTTGACGAGCTTGGTCTTCGCTGCTTCTGATGTTTGTGTATTCACTCTTGAGCAAGAGTTTTGGCTTGAACGCGTCCTCAGCCACGCGCAGGTCGAATTTTTGGCCCTCCCTTTGCAAGTAAGCGCTGCGTATTTCACGGTTGTTGCGCAGGCCAAGGTAAAGGGCATCCGCCAGACTCATGCCGATAGTCTGCTCGCTTAACAGCGAGGAGGCTTTGGCATTCTGGACACACAAGAAAAACGCTGCGGTCAGCACCAGGTATCTACTCGTCTTCACGCAGCGCTTCCACAGGTTGTAGCCGCGAGGCGGAAAGGGCGGGGTAAAGCCCAAAAAACATACCGACTACTATCGCGCTGCCAATGCCCAACGGCACCGACATTGGCGACAGCGCGAAGCTCCATCCCGATACACGGGCATAAATGAGCGCCAAGCCGACGCCCAGGATGGCTCCGGTAAATGCTCCCAAGGTGGTCAAGGTCAGTGCTTCGATCATGAACAGGTTGCGGATATCGCGGGGACGAGCGCCCATGGCCATGCGCAAACCGATTTCTCGACGCCGTTGCGCGATGCTCATCAGCATGACGTTCATCACCCCGACACCACTGGTGATAAGCGAAATGCCAGCGAGGGCGGCTAGCAGATAGGTGAAGGTTCGATTCTGTTGGGACAGGCCGTCGATGATCTGCTGGGGGACCAGAACGTCGATGTCCTGGCCGGGAAATAGCTGTCTTAATCCGTGTTTGAAGTCGGACGCCACGCTACCCATAGGACGCGCGCCCGGAGCACGTGCGAAAACGTGGGTGACTGGCGCCCAAGCTTGTAGTCGGCTGACACCTTGCAGTGGAATAAACATGGAGGTGTTGGGGTCGAACGGAGCAATCGCCGACGCAAACCGTGGATGCAGAACGCCTATGACTTGGAACAGTGCATGTTGCACTCGTAGTGTGTCGCCTATGCGCACCGGCGTGCCAGCGCTGGAGAGTTCATCGGCGAGCTGGCGGCCTATCACTGCATGAGTGGCTTGGTCATCGAATTCGCTCAGAAAACGCCCTTCATGCACTTCCAAGCCCAACGCCTGTTTCAGTGGGGGCGTTGAGCCGATCAGTTGGATAGAAATGTCGCGCCCCTTGAACGTCACTGAGTTGCCCATCAGGGCAACGGGTGCAATGTTCACTAAATCAGGGACTTTATTGCGCAGTTGAGTAATGCCTGCGGGCAGCGGCGAGGTTTGCCTCGTATCTGCGGCATTTGAAACCTGTGCAACTAGTGTATCGACACCCATTCCCTGGAAGATTGCAGCGGCTTCTTCGGCGGCGTTGTGACCGATATTGATGAGGGCGACCACCGAGCAGCTCCCCATGACGACGCCGAGAAGGGAGAGCACTGCGCGTTTGCCCAAGGTCCGCAGGTTTGTTCTGACGTCATGTATCAGGTCGCGAAAAGTTTGGCTCCCGCCGCTCATCAGTTCTGACACGGTTCGTGCTCACGCAGGGTTCGGTCCTGAACGAAGATTTGTCTGTCCAGGCGCGCGGCGATGTCTAAATCATGGGTGACGACAATCAGCGTGACGCGGTGCTCACGATTGATTGCCAGCAACAATTGCAGAATGTCGTTTGCCGTGCGGCTGTCCAGATTGCCAGTGGGCTCGTCCGCGAGAATCAGGGAAGGCTCCCCCACGAGAGCTCGCGCAATTGCGACTCGCTGTCGTTGGCCGCCAGACAGATCGGCGGGGAGGTGATGTGCCCGGTGGCTGAGGCCGACCTGGTCGAGTCTGTGCATGGCACGCTGCAGGGCTACTCGCCGGCCAAGGCCACGGTAGGAGAGAGGCAAGGCGACGTTGTCCAGTGCGCTGAGGCGTGGCATCAGGTTGAAGTTCTGGTAGATGAAGCCTAGGTGTCGGTTGCGTAACACGGCCAGTTGATCCGGTGTCGCCTTGGATGTGTCGTGTCCGTAAAACTCATACCGCCCTTCATCAGCCCGGTCCAAGAGGCCGAGTATGTTAAGTAATGTGCTCTTACCTGAGCCCGAAGTGCCAAGCACGGCACAGTGGTCACCTGCGTTTATCTGCAAGTTTATGTTCTCAAGAATTGAGATGGGCTGTTTGGTAAGTTGATAATACTTGCATACGCCCTGCAGCGAGAGGGCGAGCGGGGGGGCAGGGATCACGAGCATTTGAAGTTCAGGATGTTCGATAAAAGAGGCGGGATGGCGACAATGTATTTGACTGTTCGCATGCAAACAAAAAACCGTGTGCGAGTTGTCTTTTCATTTGGCTAGGTGCCTGACGCCGGTGCTTTTGTAAATGCAAGAGCACCAGCGGCGAACAATCAGCGGCTTAGATCGAGATAAAGCATCTAGGGTCGGACCCGGACTTATCAAATATCATCTCAATTTCCGCACTTCGCAAACCGGGGTTATAGTTGGCCATTTTCAAATCATGCCATTGCCTGTCCTGCTTCATGGCATCTGCTGACTTTGTCACGCGGGTTCCATTTCGGCTGACGGTCTTGATATTGACATTGGCTTTGCTTCTGTCGGTGTGCCCGTCGGTTTTCACAATTCGGTACCTGTCTACGCGCACGTAATGTATGGTACTTCCGCTACCGGCAATAACGCCTTGAACGTAGCCGACAAACTTCCCAGTGCTGCATGAATGAGAAAATGCTGATTCAGTGACAGCTTGATTTGAGAAAGAGTTTCCAATCGGAACAGTGATGGTGCCGATAGCGCTCGCTAACCCGCTCGCACTTGCAACGGCCGGAAGGCCGAACAGCGCAATTGCAAGTAGTCCGGGTTTTAAGAAGGATTTAAACATGTCGTTCTCCGAAAAATTCATTGCTGTTTTCGGCACTTCGTGAGGGGCCTGGCCCGTGGCTTGGTTGTTGTTAGAACGGGTTGGCTGCAGTCTGATAGTTTTCTATTGTTAGTTAAGTAGGACTTGTCTGAGGTTTGCTATTTCCAGCAAACCCGCTTCTACAGGTTCTTTGGAAACTGCCAGTTGATGCGCAAGCAAACAAAGGGCGACCTGCGAGTCGCCCTTTGCATCACTTAAGCGCCGTCAACCGCAAATAGGGATCGGCCACCTCACCGTTTTTTATCAAACGTTTTCCACCGTAATCACAGTGCACCTTACCGTCGCGCACGTTGATGGCTTCTGCCTGCAGTGCGTATTCCGGGTCCAGAAAATCATCGTTGGTCCCGGCGGTTTGCCCCGTCCATGTTTTGCCTTGGGTTTGGGCTGAATACTGATAGCCCTCGCCATAGGGCGGCGGCAGGTCGGGGTCTGTGTAGGGTTTTGAATGGATGTCGCTGACGGCAGGGCATTGGCCCGTGTCGATGGCTGCGTTGCTGGCTGGCAGGTTGTAGGCGGTGACTAGGGAAAAGAGATTAGGTACCCATCCGATCATCGTTATAACTCCTTGTCCACGAGGTAGTCCTCCCTGCTCTGCGTTGGGAGGCCGATCTGGGTGGGGCGTTACACGGGTTAGGTTCCTTGGAAGCTGCTACAGCAGGTTACGGGACATGCAACGGGTCGGCCGGTGAGTCTGCAAATGAGACCATCTCTGGGAGCAGGCTCGCCCGCGAAGGCGATGTGTCAGTCACTGCATTATCGCTTTCGCAGGCAAGCCAGTTCCCACATTTGATCTTTGTTGCTTTGAACATTGCGTTCGCTTAACAGATCGGCATCAGGGCAAGCCCACTCCTACATTTAAACCGAGTGTCAGCCGGTGATTAGCGCGTGGCCAGGGCGCCTTGGTAGACCGTCGGCCCTGTCGGTTGCTTGCTCACCGAGCCACCCTTGGTTTCCGAACTCACCATCAGCTCCACCGGCTTGCTGATGCTTTCTTGCTGGCGCGGATTCAGGCCGATGATGCCTTTGCCATCCTCCGGCAGCAGGCCAAGGGATACCGGTGTGCCGTCTTTGGGAATCGCCCAGAGTTCAAGGCTTTGGTCCGGTGCTGGCGCCGTGGAGGCAATCGGCTGCACTTCCAGGTAATCCTTGTGGGCCATGATTTGTGCGGCTGGCTGCTGGGTCGTGGTCACCAATGTCGCCGCGGATTTGACGCTGTCCTGGGTGTAGAGCGCGCCGCCGATACCGGCAACCACCACCACGCAGGCGCCGATGAACAGGCGAGGGCGGCTCCAGAACGCAGGCTTGTGCTCAATCACTGGGGGTTGGATCGCAGTCATAAGTCTCTTCTCGACAAATTTTGTAGTCAGTTCATGGACCCGCTTATCCCCGATGGGTTCCTCAGGGGCTCCGGAACAACCGACGGGATACCCAGTCCAACGCCTGCGTTTACCCCTATACCCAGAGGTTGTTTCGATGAAGATTTCACGCGGTTTTGCCCTGTCCTGCCTGTTGACCGTGGCCGCCGGCCCGGTGTTCGCCGCAGGTTTCAGCCTTGGCGATGCAGCCAATGCCATTTCCGGCATGCAGGGTGGCAACAACAAGGCTGCCGCCGCCGCGCCCACCTCGGAGACGGCCGACCTGCTGACGGCCTTGACCTCGCAACTGAACATCACCCCCGAGCAAGCAGTGGGCGGCACGGGCGCCATGCTGGGCCTGGCCAAGAACAAACTCAGCGGCAACGACTTCTCGCAGTTGAGCAGCACTGTACCGGGCCTCGACAAGTTGTCAGGTAATAACGCATTGGGCAGCCTCGGAGCCCTGAGCGGGATGCTCGGCCAAACCGGTGGCAGCAAGACCAGCGGCCTGGACGGCCTGTTGGGCAACGTGAAAAGCACCAATGACTTGAACACCGCCTTCAGCGCATTGGGCATGGACAGCGGCATGGTCGGCCAGTTTGCCCCGGTGATCCTGAAATACCTGGGCGGCGAGGGGGCCAGCAGTTCCGTGCTGGGCAAATTGGCTCAGGCCTGGGGCACCGGCAGCTAAGGTTCTTGGCGCAGTTGTTCGATGCGCGCATCCTTTTCCATCCAGAGCTGGTTGACCCAGTTCTGGACGGTCTGGCGAAACGCCGGATCGTTCTCGTAATCCCCTTGCCACAACGCCGGGTCCAGTTCGCGGGTACGGATATCCACGATCACCTTCGGCACTGCGCCGCTGATCAAGTCCCAGAACCCCGGAATCTTTTGCTGCGGATACACCACGGTCACGTCGAGGATCGCGTCCAGTTGTTCGCCCATCGCCGCGAGCACAAATGCCACGCCGCCCGCCTTGGGCTTGAGCAATCGGGTAAACGGTGACGCCTGCTGCTTGCGCTTGGCCTCGTTGAACCGCGTGCCCTCCAGGTAATTGACCACCGTGACCGGCTGGCGCTTGAACAGCTCGCAGGCCTCTTTGGTGATCTTCAAATCCTGCCCCGCCAGCTCCGGGTGCTTGGCCAGGAACGCCTTGGTGTAGCGCTTCATGAAGGGGTAATCCAGCGCCCACCAGGCCAGGCCGAGGAAGGGCACCCAGATCAGTTCTTTTTTCAGGAAGAACTTGAAGAACGGCGTGCGCCGGTTCAATGCCTGGATCAGCGCGGGAATATCGACCCAGGATTGGTGGTTGCTGATCACCAGGTAAGAGGTATCGCCGCGCAGGTCTTCGCCACCGCGAATATCCCATTGGGTGGGGATGCACGCGGCGAAGATCAGCTTGTCGATCTCGGCCCAGGTTTCGGCGATCCACATCACCGCCCATGAGGCATAGTCACGCGAGCGCCCTGGCGCCACCAGCTTGAGCAGGGCGAAGACCATCAAGGGGCCGATCAGGATCAGCGTGTTGAATAACAGCAGCAGTGTAACCAGACAGCCGGTGAGCAGGCGGCGCATAAGCAACTCTTGGAATTCTGTGGGCGGGCCATGATAAGCAAGGTGAGTCTAGAGGCCAAATCGCAAATTGCCCGACGAATGTTTCACACTGTGCGCGATATGCTCGGTCATCCAACTAAGTGCTGTGTTTGCGGTCTAGACTCCGCCCACTTCTTTCGAGGAAATCCTGCCGTGAAATTGCTCCTTGCCGCGTTCGCCCTGGTTGCTGTGCCTGTCATGGCCGCCGAACCGACCCTCTACGGTCGCTACGAATACATCCAGTTGCCGGAGATCGGCCAGACGTTCAAGGCCAAGATGGACACCGGCGCGCTGACCGCCTCGCTGTCGGCGCGCGACATCGAAACCTTTCAGCGCGACGGCGATGACTGGGTGCGCTTCCGCCTCGGCGGTGAAGACGCGGGTAACAAGGTCTATGAGCACAAGGTGTCGCGCATCAGCAAGATCAAGAGCCGCGCCGACGAAGATGATGACAAGGACGAAGCCAGTGTGGCCAAGCGCCCGGTGATCGATCTGGAGATGTGCCTGGGCGACGTCAAGCGCACCGTCGAGGTCAACCTCACCGACCGCAGCAGCTTCAACTACCCGCTGCTGATCGGCGCCAAGGCCTTGCGTGAATTTGGCGCTGCGGTAAACCCGGCACGTCGCTACACTGCCGACAAACCGGACTGCTGATTGAACCCATGCCGCACATCCTGATTGTCGAAGACGAAGCGGCAATAGCCGACACGCTGATCTTTGCCCTGCAAGGCGAGGGCTTCACCACCACCTGGCTGACGCTCGGCCAGGCGGCGCTGGAACATCAGCGCCTGACCCCGGCCGACCTGATCATTCTCGACATCGGCCTGCCGGACATCACCGGCTTTGAAACCTGCAAGCAATTGCGCCGCTTCAGTGAAGTGCCGGTGATGTTCCTCAGCGCACGGGATGCTGAGATCGACCGGGTGGTAGGGCTGGAGATCGGTGCCGACGATTATGTGGTCAAGCCTTTCAGCCCGCGGGAAGTGGCGGCGAGGGTCAGGGTGATTCTCAAGCGGGTCGGCCCGGGTGTGGCGCCAACCCTGTTCCAAGTGGATCTGGAACGCATGCAGATTCTCTATCGCGGCCAACCCTTGAGTCTCACGCGTCATGAGTTCCGCCTGCTGCAAAGTCTGCTGGACCAACCCGAGCGCGTGTTCAGCCGCGAGCAACTGCTGGACGCGGTGGGCGTACCCTTTGATGCCGGTTACGAGCGCAATATCGATAGCCATATCAAGAGTGTGCGCAGCAAACTCAGGAGCGTGGCGGCGGATGCCGAGCCGATCCAGACCCATCGTGGCCTTGGCTATAGCTACAGCCCGAGACACAGCTGATGCGTCTTGGGCTGCGGATTTTCCTGGTGTATGCGCTGTTTATCGGCCTGACCGGCTACTTCGTGCTCAACACCGTGATGAAGGAAATCCGCCCCGGCGTGCGCCAGTCCACCGAAGAAACATTGGTGGACACCGCCAACCTGCTGGCTGAAATCCTGCGTGCAGACGTTAAAAACGGCACCCTCGGCCAGAGCCATTGGCCCGAGCTGCTCAAGGCCTATGGCAACCGTCAGCCGGGTGCGGTGATCTGGGGGCTGCCGAAAAACCAGGTCAACCATCGCATCTACGTGACCGACGCCAAGGGCAGGGTATTGCTCGACTCCAGCGGTGAAGCGGTGGGCCAGGACTATTCGAAATGGAACGACGTGTACCTGACCCTGCGTGGCGAATACGGTGCGCGCTCCACCCGCAGCGATGCAGACGACCCCACCTCATCGGTGATGCACGTGGGGGCGCCGATTCGCGATAACGGCCAGATCATCGGCGTGGTCACGGTGGCCAAGCCCAACAGCTCGTTGCAACCCTACGTGGATCGCACCGAGCGGCGCCTGCTGTGGTACGGCGCCGGGCTGGTCACCCTGGGGCTGCTGCTGGGCGCGCTATTGTCATGGTGGCTGACGGCGGCCCTCAGGCGCCTTACCGCCTATGCCGAAGCCGTGAGCGAGGGCCGCCGCGCCGAGTTGCCGCATTATCGCGGCGGCGAGCTCAAGCAGTTATCCACCGCCGTGGAACACATGCGCACGCAGCTGGAAGGCAAGGCTTACGTAGAGCGCTACGTGCATACGCTGACCCATGAACTGAAGAGCCCGTTGGCGGCGATTCGCGGTGCAGCAGAGCTGTTGCAGGGTGACATGAGCCGCGAGCAGCAGCAGCGGTTTGTCGGCAATATCGACAGCGAAAGTGCGCGCCTGCAACAGTTGATCGAACGCCTGTTGAACCTGGCCCAGGTGGAGCAGCGCCAGGGTCTGGAAGAGCAGTCGAGCATTCCTTTGGCTGCCCTGGTTGAGGATGTGCTCAAGGCTCAATGTGCGCGGACCGAAGGCGCTGGCTTGCACGTCGAGCAGGTCATCGCCGCCGATGTGCGGGTGTTTGGCGAACCCTTCCTGCTACGCCAGGCCCTGGGTAACCTGCTCGACAATGCTCTGGATTTCACCCCTCCCGGCGGCACGCTGCGGTTCAGCGCGCAGGTGCGGCATAACGAGGTGCAGGTCAGCCTGTTCAACCAGGCGGAGGCGATTCCCGATTACGCCTTGCCGCGCCTGAGCGAGCGCTTCTACTCGCTGCCGCGCCCGGCCAGCGGGCGCAAAAGTACGGGCCTGGGGCTCAACTTTGTCGAGGAGGTGATGAAGCTGCACGGCGGCTCGTTGCAGATCGGCAACGTACCGGGCGGCGTGCAAGCGGTGCTGCATCTCCACACAGTCTCCACATTGCCCACATAAATCTCCCATACCCACTGGGCAGACTCTCCCCATCAAAACAGGGAGAGACCCATGAACCGCAACCTGCTTTTCAAATTGGGCGCGATTGCGCTGCTGATCCTGCTGTTGCTGATTCCATTGTTGATGATCAACGGCATCATCAGCGACCGTCAGCAACTGCGCGACGGCGTACTGATGGACATTGCCCGCAGCTCAAGCTTTGCCCAGCGCCTCACCGGGCCGGTGATGGTGGTGCCGTATCGCAAGACCGTGCGCGAGTGGAAGCTCAATGAAAAGCTCAACAAGCGCTACGAAGAAACCCGTGAAGAACGCGGCCGTCTGTATTTCCTGCCGGACCGTTTTGAGCTCGACGGCAAGGTGCAAACCGAACTGCGCTCACGGGGCATCTATCAGGCGCGGTTGTTCCACGCCGACAACCGTATCAGCGGGCGTTTCGACTTGCCTGCGCAGTTGGGGATCACCGAAGACTTCGCCGACTACCGCTTTGAACCAGCGTTTTTGGCGGTGGGCATCAGTGATATTCGTGGTATTGAAAACGCGCTGAAACTGGAGCTGGGTGACCAGCGGCTGGAGTTCTCGCCAGGCTCCCAAGTCGACTGGCTGGGCGAGGGCGTGCATGTGACGCTGCCGGCGCAGGACGGCAAGAAACCCGCCGTGCTGGAGTTCGCCTTCGACCTGCGCCTGCAAGGCACCGAGCAACTGCAAGTGGTGCCGGTGGGCAAGACCAGCCAGGTAACACTGGCGTCCAACTGGCCGCACCCGAGCTTTGTCGGCAACTTCCTGCCGGCTCAACGTGAGGTGACCGACCAGGGCTTCAGCGCCAATTGGCAGACGACATTCTTCTCCACCAACCTCGAACAAGCCCTGCAGAACTGCCTGGACGGGCAAGGCTGTGAAGACTTCAGCAACCGCAGCTTTGGGGTGAACTTCATCGACCCGGTAGACCAGTACCTCAAGAGCGATCGGGCGATCAAATATGCGCTGTTGTTTATCGCCCTGACCTTTGCCGGCTTCTTTCTCTTCGAGGTGCTCAAGAGTCTGGCGGTGCACCCTATCCAGTACGCCCTGGTGGGCGTGGCGCTGGCGTTCTTCTACCTGCTGCTGTTGTCGTTGTCCGAGCATCTGGGCTTTGCCCTGGCCTACCTGATATCCGCCAGCGCCTGTGTGGTGTTGATCGGCTTCTACGTATGCCATGTGCTGCGTAGCGTCGCCCACGGTGTGGGGTTTTCGGCCGGGCTGGCGGCGTTGTATGGCTTGCTGTACGGCTTGCTCAGTGCCGAGGATTACGCGCTGTTGATGGGCTCGTTGTTGCTGTTTGGCCTGCTGGGCACGGTGATGGTGCTGACGCGCAAGCTGGATTGGTACGGGGTGGGTAAACGCAAGGTGGAGCAAGGGCAATGATCGGATTGCGCGAAGATCAGCAGATGAAAGCGAGGATGGTCGACTTCCTCACCAACGCCACCTTTCACTGTAGGAGCGAGCTTGTTGTGGCGAGCAAGCTTGCTTGCGCTGGGGTGCGAAGCGCCCCTGATAAAGCCGGCTCCAGCTGCGCTGTCGAGCGGGAGCAAGCTCCCTCGCCACAACAAGCTCGCTCCTACAGGGGGCTGGTCAAACCGGGGGTTGGGTCTGGTGCATCGAAGACCGCTGGCTGACTTCGGCGTACCAGGCGGCGAGCTTGGGGTTATCTATGCGCCATTGCAGATCCGGGTGGCGAAAGTCTATGTAGCCCAGGGCACAGGCCACGCTGATGGCGGCGATGTCGAAGTGGCTGGCCAGTTCGGCAATGGCGTCCCGCTCCAGTTCGGCGAGGGCGCGGCGGATCTTGTTGCGCTGTTCGTCCAACCATTGGTCCCAGTGTTTCTCCACCGGACGCATGGCGGTCTCGTAACGTACCAGCACGGCGGCATCCATGATGCCGTCAGCCATCGAGGCCAGGGTCAGGCGCCGCCAGCGGGCCGAGCCGGCGCGGGGGATCAGCGGGTTGCCGACATGCTGGTGGTCGAGGTAATCGAGAATCACCCGGCTGTCGTGCAATACCGAACCGTCGGCCAGGCGCAGGGCCGGGATCTTGCCCACGGGGTTGCCTTGCAGCACTTCGGCATCCGGGTTGACCGGCGTGGGCAGGCACGCGTGCAGGGCCACACGATCCTGCTGGCCGGTCTCGATCAGCAGCACGCGCACTTTACGCACGAAGGGCGAAGCGGGGTTGTGGAACAAGGTCATGCTGGGGGCGGACATGGGCATTCCTCTGTAGGAGCGAGCTTGCTCGCGAATAACGCCAACGATAACGCAGCTCGCCTGGTTTAACGCGGTGCTCTCAGGTTTTTCGCGAGCAAGCTCGCTCCTACAGTAGTTTGTAGACGGCAATGGCCGCGGGTATGCCCAGCCCGATCCAACTCAACGAATCCCACCACCCATCGCCCAGCAACGCCGCAAACAACCCGGCGGCACTGAGCAGGCCAATCCCCAGCGGTATGGCAAAGACCTTCCAGAAATTCGACTGCCGTGGCTTCATACCTTGGCCGCCTTGCGCCGTACGATCCATAAGTAAATGCCGCTCACCAGCACGATGATGGTCAGCACATCCAGCACCGCCCACAAAATCTTCATCGGCATGCCGCCGTAATCACCGAAATGCAGGGGTTGGGACATGCCCATGGCATCCATGTACCACGGCCGTTCGGCGATGGCGGTGACGGCCAGGGTGCTGGCGTCGATCAGCACCGGTGTCAGTAAATGGGAGGTCAGGTGGGTGCTGCCCTTCATGAACACGGCGTAGTGATGTTCGCTGGAAAAACGCGTGCCGGGGAAGGCGATAAAGTCCGGTTCCATACCCGGCGCGGCCTTGGCCGCAATGCTCAACAGCTCTGTGGCGGGCGCGCGCTGGGTCAGCGGCGGGGCGTTCTTGTAGGGTTCGATCATGGCGCTGAGGCTGTCCTCGCGCCACGCCGCGATGATCAAGTCGGCGCAGGCGCTGATCACGCCGGTTACCCCTACTACCAGCGCCCAGGTCAAAGTGACCACGCCGATCAGGTTGTGCAGGTCGAGCCAGCGCAAACGGGTGGACTTGTCCTGGCGCACCGTGGCGAACTTCAAGCGACGCATGAAGGGCAGGTACAACACCGTGCCCGAGATAATCGCCAGCACAAACAGGAGGCCCATGAACGCCAGCAACAACTTGCCCGGCAGGCCGGCAAACATATCCACATGCAGGCGCAGCAGGAACAGAGTGAAGCCCCCATTGGCAGACGGCATTTCGACGGTTTCGCCAGTGCGTGCATCGAGCATGAAGGTGTGCGACGAGTTCGGCTCAGTACCGGCTGTGGCCGCCATGATCGCGATCACGCCGTTATTGTCGTCTTCGTCCCAGGCAAGGTACTGCATGGCCTCGCCGGGGCGATGGGCCTGGGCTTTGGCCACAAGCTGCTCAAGGTTGAGCCGGGGCGTATCGGCAGGCATCTGCGCCAGTTCGGGCTCATTGCCCAGCAGGTGGTCGATCTCGTGGTGAAACACCAACGGCAGGCCGGTGAGGGCGAGCAGCAGCAGGAATACGGTGCAGATCAGGCTGGTCCAGGTGTGGATGAAGGACCAGCGGCGGATGGTTTTGCTTTTCATTGTCTAGCCTTCAGATGCACCAAAGCCGCCCTGTTGGGCGGCCTGGTGGTTAGCTCAGCTGATTACCACTGGTAGGTGGCGCTGGCGACGACGCTGCGTTGGTCGCCGAAGTAGCAATAGGAGCCATCACAGGTGGAAATGTAGTCTTTGTTGAACAGGTTGGTCGCGTTCACTTTCACCGACGCGCCCTTGAGGCTGTTGTCCAGGCGACCGAGGTCGTAATGCACGGAGCCGTCGAACACGGTGTAGGCGTTGGCCTTGCCGGCCCAAGTATTGGCTTGGTCGCCATAGGTATTGCCGGTGTAGCGTGCGCCGAAGCCGATACCGAAACCGTCGAGTGCGCCGGTGTGCCAGGTGTAGTCGGTCCACAAGGACGCTTGCTGATTAGGCATCAGTTGCAAGCGGTTGCCTTTGTACTGACCTTTTTGCACCTCGGACTTGGCCAGGGTGTAGGCCGCGATGACCTTGAGGTTTTCGGTCACATCAGACACGGCTTCCAGCTCCAGGCCCTTGACCTTTACTTCTCCGGTCTGGTCGGTCACGGAGGCGCCACCGGACTGGAAGCTGGTGACTTGCACGTTCTTCTGGGTCAGGTCGTAGACCGCCGCACTCAGCAGGGTGTTGGAGCCGGGTGGCTGGTATTTGATCCCCAACTCCCACTGCTTGCCTTCCGTCGGCTTGAACGACTGGAGGGGGTCGACGCTGGCGTTGCTCGCAGGCTGGAACGACTCGGCGTACGAGAGGTAGGGGACAAAGCCCGAGTCGAACACATAGCTCAGCGCCGCATTGCCACTGAAATTCTTGCTGCGGTCGGTATTGGTCGCGTCGTTCTTGTTGAAGTAGGTGGTGCCCTGGTGCACCCAGTCTTCACGACCACCAAGAGTCAGGCGCCAGTTGTCCAGGGCCATCTGGTCCTGCACGTAAAGGCCGGTCTGCACGGTTTTCTGGTTGTAATCGTAGAACGCGGTGGAGCGCGCCGGGCGCACGATCGGCTGGCCATAGACCGGGTTAAAGATGTTCGTGGTGCCACCGTCGCCGAAAATCGCCAGGTACGAGGTGTCGGTGCGTTGATGATCCAGGCCCAGCAGCACGGTGTGGGAGATGTCGCCAGTGGCGAAGTCAGCCTGGAAGTTGTTGTCCACTGCGAACTGGCTGATGTCCTCGTCCACATTGGTCGAAGAGCGGCTGATGTCGCCATTGGCGTCGGCGGGGGAGAAGGCAAACGAGCCTACCGTCAGTTGCTGGAACGCCAATTCGGATTTGGTGTAGCGCAGGTTCTGCTTGAATTGCCAGGTATCGTTGAAGCGGTGCTCGAACGCGTAGCCCAAGGCGTAGTAGGTGCGGTCGTAGAAGTCGTAGTCCGGGTCGCCGAGGTTCTTGTGGTGGGAAACCTCGCCTAGCGGTGATTTGATTTTGGTGCCCTGGATCGGCAGGAACTGGCTGGTGGTGCCGGTATCGTCACGGGTGAACTGTGACAGCAAGGTCAGCTTGGTATCGGTGTCGATATTCCAGGTCAAGCTCGGTGCGATGTTGTACCGCTTGTTGTCGATGTGATCGACCTGGGTACCGGCATCGCGCACCACGCCGCCAACTGTTTAGGACTGGGATAAATACTAGGGGGAGTGTGAGGTAAACCCGAGATACTCCGGGACATAGTGGTCCATAGTGAGCGGAGTTCTGAAATAGATTTGCAGCCAGTGCAATTTGAAAGCACCCCGATCAATCGTCGCTGACCGGGGGTTAGCATACCTCCGACGATGCTCCTTTGTCCTGCCTCTTACTCATTGTCCGATGAGTCTTCAGGTGGTTCAAACAGGTCCCGTTGGTTGCGAGCGATGATTGCCAGTCGCATACGCTTGACCACCTTGTAAACCAACTGGACAGAAACGCCATGCTTGGTCGCAACCTCGTGGTGATTGCGACCAGTCCAGTCGTCGAAGATCTTTTGGTGAAGTCTCGACGCTTGAATACTGACACCCTTGGGAACATAGACAACCTGACCACCCCAAAGGTGAGCAAACAGCGTGGTGATTTCTACGCTCGTCGCTTCGGCCAGCTCATTGCTCACTCCCAAGCTTTCTTGAATCACTTTCGCCATCGGTTCGATGGTTTCGCTTAGAAGGTCAGTTCCTCGAATTGTGCTCATGACTGGACTCTCCCCATCCATTGTTTCAGGTTCTCAATAACTCGGCTCGCCTGGGCAGTACTTAGCCATTGCAGTGCTGAGACGCGGGTCATGCCTTGTACAAACTTGGCCAGTGCAGCTTCAGATGGGTCACGCACCGCCCCAAGGTCGTGCAACTCTAACCATAGTGAGCGGATCTTCTTCGACTGCACGTCGTCAGCCAATGGTCGTTTCTGTTCTTTATTTGGACGAACCTTGAAGCCCCGCAGCTTGAGCTGTTCCAAAACTTTGATCAGGTTTGGAACGCTCAGGTTAGCGGTGGACGTAGCGCCGTCCAATTCCCTCATGCCAGCCAACAGGAGGCGATAGGTATCGTCATCCATGCGCAGGTCGCGCCGAGCAACGTGGATCAGCTTGATCAGGCGCAGGCGGTTCGGGTTGGACGGCGCGGCTTTCACTGATCACCTCCATTCATCGAACGTGCATCGCCGTTCTGCTGGTTACGAGCGGCATGAATCCGTTGCCGGATCTTGCTGCACTTAGCGTGATTGCCAGTGTTACGGGGCCGTTGGCATTGATCGCAGATCGCCAGGAACTCCAGTACACCGGCTGAAAGTTTCCCCGTGCTGGTCATGCCCATTTCTGACGTTCCATAAGTTCAATAGCAACCTGCTGCGGATCTTCAACGTCGCCGTAAGACAGCTCACGAATGAAGTCCTCCATTTCGAGCTTTTCGTCCAGGGCGTGGCCTGAAGACCACGCCGCCACACGCAGCTCACCAATGACCCGAGGCACTTCGTTATTCATACCTTCAACTACCAGGGTGTCGTACTTCGTTTCCATGGCGTTCATTTTTAAATCCCCATGGTCAAGCGTGCGCGAGGCTGGTGATTCACCGCCTGGTGCAGTTGGGCGGACTTGCCCGCTTCATAGCCCGCGTCACCGGCGCCTTCATTGCGCGCTTTGACCTTGCGCCGCTTGAGTTCAACGCTTTTTACGTCTGGATGATGTTTTTTCATGAAGGCGTCAATCGCTTCGGCGATGTTGTCTTCTACGCCCGCAAACGCTTGGATTTTGCTGTGAACTGCATCCAACCAACCATTGGCGAAGGCATCCCCTCGGGCGACCTTCGTAGAGCGCTTGCAACGTTTTTGTGTGTCCAAAAAGTCACGACGGGCCTTTTGTAGCTGACGAGCCAGCACTTGGTATGCGTAGCCGGACAGTTCCGGCGCGGCTGAGCAGCCAATAAAGATGAAGCGAGCAGCACTCCACTGAGGGTTGGAAATAAGGATCATGGTGCCGAACGCATCTGCACAGACTTGCGCAAGACGCACACGCCAGACAGGAGGCGAACCCTCCGAGCCCGCAAGGATCGTGTGTTCGCTCGCCATGCTGGCAAGTACGTCACCCACCTCTAGGTTGTACATTTCCATCAGCTTGTGCGCTTGGCGCAGCGCGGTTTCAGCTTCGTGCGGGTTGCTGGTTTTGGACTTGGCCATCTCCAGGCACTTTTTGATTTTTTCCAGAGTGCGGTTGTTGTCCATGTCACTCTTCCTCCGAATCTGTGTTGCGGCTGACGTTCTTCGTCACCGTCAGTGGAAACTTTCCAAAGAGATCAAGGGCTGTGGCGCAGCCCGCCTTGAAGCCTTTGCGTTCCTCGCCCACCAGCAGAATTTGCTGTCCATTTGCGCCGCGTAATACCAGCTCGGTATCCGCTGGCGCCTGCACAATCATCTGCAGCGTCTGGACATGGCCGGAATGCCACTGCTGGAGCAAGTTGATGATCTCTACGACTTCAGCGTCTTGAGTGTTTGCAGTCACTTGATCGGTCATGTCACACCACCGCCAGGTCGAGAGGGATTGCCTTATAGTTGTCGGAGTCGCCGATCCGCTCATACACGCGGATGTAAACGGCACTGCCCGAGACCATGATGGAGTCCTTCACGGCCTTCATAGCGGCCTTCCAGTTATCGTCATCAATCTCTAGCCGCAACAAATCCAACACATCGGAGGTTTTGATCTGCCCATTACGGTTGGGGCTGAACACCCGGTCGACGATAGCCATCAAATGAGTGTCTGCCCCCTTGCTCCAAGCACGGATGCAGTCGTAGACCAGTACCTTTGCCACTTCCATTTCTTCGGTGAACGTCAGCCGGTCGGCATATGAACGCTGCACCTTGTACTGGCCGTCATACGTGGCGATGGTCACGTTGCCCTTCTTGCCACCCATCTGAACGCCGTAACGTTCACCGGCAATGCTGATCAAGTCGGCCACATCACCGAGGGATTTTTTCTTGAAGTCTTTCAGTGCAAGGCTCAGCGCCTTGGCAGCATCTGCTAATTCGCGGGTCACCTGATCGCGCAGCTTGTCTTGGTCGCGCACCTGATCTTCAGGGACCAGGTGGCCCATGGCGTTACGCATATAGCCCTGAGGGATATTGGTATCAGACATGATCGCTCTCCTTTGTGAGGGCCTGCAGATGCAAGGTGGCCCATTGGCACGTTTCATCGGCGTTCACGCCTTGGGTCTGGACAACGACCCGCTCAGTCCCGCCAGTCTTGTCGTAAACGGTGACCATCCAGCCAACGACTCGGTTGCAGCCAATCTCCAGCCACAGGAATGGCTTCACCAACAGAGCGGCCTCATAGGCCACCAGCAGATCGGCCAGACGTATCACATGCTCACTGGCTTGGGCGTGCAGACAATTCAGCACCTGGTGCAAGTGCTGCATGGCATCAGGCAGGCGGCTCTCTGTAGTAGCTACCCGAGCAAAGTGGAGGGATTCCGTAGCGCTGGACGAGTTTTGAACGTGCTCCAGTAGCACCGAAACATGCTGCATGGCCTCGGTCCAAAACATCGTCGGGGAGTCATGTTCAACAGCATCACGCATGGCGGCGATTGCAGTAGTCAGGGACTGGCTCATTGATCTTGCTCCTTCACCTGGGTGTACCACGCCACATCCACACCGCGAATCGTCACGGTGTTACGGGTGACTCGACCTTCAGTGCTGTAGCGGATGCTGCGCAATTCGTGCCCAAACCGCCGAAGGAACAGTTCGATATCGTCGTGATCGATAAAGATTTTGTTGTCCAGCATCACCAGGTGCTTGATCCCAATACGAGCGTTGCGGATATCGCGGGTCAGTTCGTTGAATACCGATAACTTCACCGGAAACTCTTCAGCCAGAATGCTGAGGGGCGGTGGCATTTGCACACCTACCAAATACAGAGCAGCCATCTCACACCCCCTTCACAACATCAGCGTTGACGAGCGGCGCACCGATATCGGCTGCCATGTTGAGTGCGGCATTCACCAAGTTGCCGATGGCAAGCGGGTACAGCATCGACACCGTTTCTTCGCGACCACCACGGCGACTCGGCTGGGAAAGGCGCGCAGCAATTGCCTCAATGCCACTGTCATCGATCACGTCGGAGAGCTGCTTTCCCGCACGGCTGAAGCGAAAGGTCAGAAAGTCCTTGAGCAGGTTTGCACTGACAGGGCCCAGGCTGACACGCTCACAGCGTTGCACCACCTCACGCACATCGGCGTTACGCTCACTCAGCTTCACGTCAAGCTCTGGCTGGCCGATCATGATGATGCTGACCAGTTTGACGAAGCCGACCTCCAACTCCAGGATGCGCTTGAGATGCTTCAAGGTCGGAATCGGCAGGCTGTGTGCTTCTTCTATTAATAGGCAGTGCCGGTAGCCTGCTGCATGGGACTCCTTCAAGGCCTTGTGCAACTGTGCGAAACGGGCTTCAGGGCTGCTTTTGGGCTTCGCCAGTGGCGCGACTGCGGCCATCATTGATTCAGCGATGTGGGTGCTCTTCAGCGATTTACCCTTGGTGTCGTTGTCTTCGGACGCCAATACATACGGTTCGATGACAATCACAAGATCGTTGGCATCCATGATGCGGTTGATCAGATCCCGGCGCAGAGTGCTTTTGCCCGCACCCGATTCACCCACCACCGCCAAGAAACCACCATGGCGTGCTGTCTGATACATCGTCTCGCGAACGTAACGAATATCAGGACTGATCCACATGTCCTGGGCGCTCTGCAGCTCCTCAAAGGGATCACGGAACAAGCTGAAAACCTTACGGGTTGATGGCTGTAACGTTTGTTTTGGCAGTAACATAGATTCGTCCTCCCCGGACGGCTCATTCACTTGGGCCGGATCTGCCGTGCTCGAACACGGCAGATCCACTTCTTCAAAGGCGTTAGCGATATCGGCATCGTTAGCGCCAGCCTCGGTCAGGAACACACGAATGCGCCCCTGCAGTTCTTCGCAATCCAGGCTGCGCGGCCACTGACCGTGATTCAGCAACTGAGCTACAGCGGCGCTGCTGAGACTCAGTGACTCCGCCAGGGCTGATTGAGGTCGCCCTACGCCTTGCAATACATGCTTGAGCTTCAACATCAGTTACCTCCAGCCACAGCCACCAGGCTGAGTGGTTTGCGTACAACCTCAGCAGGTCGTTTCAACTCGGTCTCGATGGCGTCCAATTGCTCCTGGGCGATACCGTCCGGGTAGTGCTGCTGCAGCCAGCTAAAGGTGTCAGCCGACCAGATGTCAGGCATGCGTGGACGTAGCAGCTTTGCGGCCTCGACGTGCGTCAGCAGTGCGTGCTCGACAGTCGGCGCGTTGACGTTCAGCGATGTGCCGCGACGTGGCAGGTAGGCCGGGAGCAAGGTGTCGGTCACATGCTTGTGCGGATCGATCAAGCCACCGAACGGCACGGTTTTGGCCTTTCGTGCTGCTTCGGCGTCCGCCTGGTTTGTGGTGCCAGTAGCGAGCTGTTCCAGGACCTTGCGTGAAACCTGTGCAGGTGTTTCAGCGTGACGTTTGTACTCGTCGCCAATGATTGCTGAGGTTCCGGCAAAGCCGAACTCGCCCTTTTCAATGCGCTCAACAACGTGGTATTGCTCGCGTCCGTCATCACCCATCAACACCACGGTGGCGGAATCTTTGTCGCGCCAGCAGTTACGGGTGATCAACAGCTTTTCGCCGACCATCACACTCGGCACTGAACTGACATCAAACTGTGCGCCCCGGAAAGACACTTGCAGCAGGTTGCTGACCTTGCGCTCTTCCGGCGTGCTGATTGCCAGCTCACGGCAGATCTCAATAGCGGGTGCCAAACGCAGTTGTTCGGATGTGATCAACTGCCACACACCAAACCGGGTACGCCGAGTGCGGGTATGGATAGAGGTGGCGTTGTAGTAACGCATCCACTGACCTGCCCACGCATTGATCTGCTCCAGACTTTCGGCAGCCTGAAACTTCAACGCACTCTCAAACTCGCGCTCAACAATGTTGTGCGCCTGCTCAACTTGACCTTTAGCCCGTGCGTTACCGACCTTGTTAATGATCAGGTCAATGGACATGGCACGGCACAGGTTGCGAAAGATCCCACTGGTCATTGCAGCACCAGGGTCAGTCATCAGCATCCACGGCACGCCGTGGAATGGGTCGGACTCGTGGCGCTTCTGCATCGCATTGATCAAGACAGTGCACAGATTCTCAGCGGACTCTGCGCCCAATACATACTCCAGGTACACGGTGCCGCTGGTGTGATCGGTGATGACGTAACGCCACAGGCGTTGGCGCTCGATCTTCTTCAGATTGGCGGGCTTACCGTCATAGAACTCGGCCTTGTTCATCACCCGTGCACCGTCATCGGCGAGATAGAACTGTGTTGAAATTGACGCATCGACCTGCCACACATGATTCGGGTGTTTGCTGGCAAGCGACACTGCCGGGGCATCGTGCAGTAACTGCTCAGGGTGCAGCTTGTAGCTGCGCAAAGCGCGGCTGATCGCTCCATGGCTCAAAGGTTGAAACACGCCTGTGACTTCATCGACACGACCGGCGAGGATCATATTGTTGCTGCGCAGGCGCTCGACAGCCCGCTCAATAGTGGACAACTGCTTGCTGTTGGCACGGATCGATTCCAGCAGCACCGCTGAGATGAGTTGTGCTTCTTTCAGGGGTAAGGCACTGCAGCCTGCATCACTGCGACGTTTACGAGGCTTGGTCACTGAGACCTCCTTCAGCTTGCGCTGTAGGGTTTGGAGTGAAATGCCCAGCTCAGCAGCCCCGGCCTTATAGATGGCGGTACGCTGACCGTGCGGGGCACTGGCTGCCTGTTGGGCGATCTTAGCCAGGAGCTGAGCCTGAACCGGGTTCATGTTCAGGCCTCTTCCGTTTTCATCCAGACCGGAGCGCTATTAACCAGAGATGCGGGCAAATGGAACTCACTGCGCACTGTTGCCAGAGTGGTTTCCAGTTGGCGGATCAAGTCCGCTTGGAATTCACGATGATCCTGACCGGTTTCGCTGGCATGCTCTGCCATCTGCGTGAAGCCCTCACGTAGCGCCCCCATTACCTTCGATTCGATCTCAAAGCTCAGAGCCACCACTTCACTGCGTAGGTCTTTGATCACGTCGTCAGGTGTTGCGGACTGGATGCGTTTGCGAGCTTTCTCCAGTTCCATTTTGGTCTGGTCCAGTTCGCCGGAGCGCTTCGCCATAACCTCGCCCTGAGCTTCGTAGTCAGCATTAACTTCGTCGAGGCGCTGGGTCAGTTCCGTTTTTTCTTTGGCATGCCTGGAGATAATCTCTTCGGCCAAGTCAAGGAAAGCGTCCTTGTCACCGGCCTTGGCGACTTCGATTAGGGCAGCTTGCTCACCCTCAGGTAGGCGCCGGTATTTACGCAGATCACGATATCCGGCCCCAATCTGGGCAAGCTGTTGAAGAGCCTCTTCACCGAACACGTCGAGATTTTTTAGATCTTCATCGACCTTACTAGCGCTGGTGCCAAGTGCTCGGCAAAAACCATCAAAAGTCCCGACGTCGGCAATTTCATTACCCTCCCGGTCAAACCCTTTTTGCCCCGAAAGCGCCCGGTACATCTTGGTTTCCTTGATGTTCTTTAACTTTTGCAAACTCACGACGTCGGTAAATTTAGAGATTGCCCGACTCATCTGAATCTGACCGAGCATCTGATTCACCAGGTCCCGCTCTTCGCTGTGTGAGGACTGTATTGTCGCCATCACATTCTGATTGGCTGTCAGCATCTCGCCGTTTAACTCCGGTAGTTCAAAAGCTTCAGCCGCTGGAATTTTGGTACGTGCCATGGTGTTCTCCTTAGTTCATCGAGCCAGCGGCGATACGCTGATTGATTTCCTGCTTACGGTGGGTCAAGCGCGACATATGTTCGGCGTGGGCCTGTGCGATTTGCAGCAAGCCAATCGAGTGAGCAAAGCGCCCGTTGTCCAACTTCACGGCCATGCCTTCCTCAATCAGGGTCTGCATAGCGCGAGTGATGTTGCTCGGACTGTCCTGAGTGAGGTGGGCCAGCTCGGTGTTACTTAGGCCTGTGACGGTGTGGCCTTTCAGAGCCTTGAGCACTCGCAGTACTCGGGCGGCTGAGGAAATGGTTTGAGTCATGAGGAACTCCAGTTACGCGGCAGCAGCAGATTGGGTGTGTGCTGGGTCAGCCTTCAAACCCAAGGCAACTGCTGCGTGATGAGCCTCTCCACGCAGCCCCTTCAACCGCCCCCGTAACAGGTCAACGACGGTCATCCGGTCAAAGCCCTTAGCCTGTGCCCAGTGGGCTTTGCAAATGCCATGGCTGATAAACCAGGCATTGGCACTTGTGGGGGTTTGTGGATACGGCAGTGACGCCGAATCAAGTGACGTTGCGGGGCCGTTCATGGCGCCTCCCATGTGGTAAATTGCGGTTATTCGGTGAGCGGTTGTGATTGCGTTGTCAGTGCAGAGCTACGCTTTTTGTTGTGGTTAAGCGGGGTCATGTGTTGTTCTCTGTGGTGAATAATGGGGAACAAACGTTCCCATGTCAATTTATTTTGAGGAACAAACGTGCCTTTTTTTGGAGAGCGACTACGTGAGGAAAGGGAGCGCCTTGGGCTGAGCCAGCAGCAGTTGGCCGACCTCTGTGGCGTGACCATGCGCTCGCAGCGAAACTATGAGAAAAACGAACGCCAGCCGGATGCTTCCTATTTGGAGGCTTTTGCTCGGTCTGCGGGGGATGTGCTTTACATAATTACAGGTAAGTACTCAGCCACTGAATGTGGGCTGCGTAACTTGTCATCGGAGATTGATGTGCCAAGACTGACCCAAATCACCGATATGCTGGAAGGACTCATACAACAGACCAAGCGCCGATGGCCCGCTAGAGAGCTAGCTATCACTGCGGCAGAGGTCTACAACATTTTGGTGCCGGAACAAGAGCTTGATGAGGCTCAAGTCGGCAAGATTTTGAAGTTAGTGGTCAACCGCTAACGTAGTAGAAGGGAGTTTCTATGCGGGATGTGGACGAAAAACTTAATAAGATATCAACGAGACTTGCCGAGAATTTCAGTTCGTTTCCGCTGGCCCATGATGAGACACCTCCGTCCCATATAAAGGTCAAAGGGAATAATACGAATATTAATTTCGGTACACAGCTTAATTTTCCGAAAAAGCCCATCCCCAGAACCCTGCTAGCCGCGCAGAGAAAAGAACTTCATGAGTTGCGGGAGGCGTGCGAAGAGCTTGGCGATGATCCTCGTGAGGCTTGGCGAAGTGTGCATGTTCAGCTGTCGGTGAACTCTATTGATGAAATCTGTGCCGACGACTTTCACAAGGCACGGGACGTATTCAGTGCTCGTTTGGAGCAGCTACGAGAAGCCGCCGACAAGCGCCGCCTTATAGGTAAGATCTTACGAGCTGTGGCGGAGAAAGATGCAAAAAAGGAAATGAACAATTTCTGCGATGTGACTTTTGGACGAACCCAGTTAACGCACCTAAAGCGGGCTGAGCTTCAACAGGTCCTCGGTTTCATTCAAACATTTCAAATTCGTCCAATGCATCCTTCAACGATGGGTGAGCAATCTCGGGCTGCTTTGCCGTTCAAAGAGTTCCTGGTCACCTACAAGTGGAACTCTTTTGGGCTATTCGTATTTGGCATTTTAGTCGGGCGATTTTGGTTTTGATGTGATCAGCCGGGCCTTATGGCAAAGCTTGGGCGAGTAATGTGAGTCCTAAAAATACTGCATGATTTTTTTGATTTTTAAATATGGAGATAACGTTGAAAATCTTATTTTTTGTTCTGGCGTCAGTTTTTTCCACGGTGGCAAACGCCCAAACTACGGCAGAAAAACTCACCATTCTGAGCTTGGATAGAACCGTTAAGAGCAATTCTCCGGAGGTGGAGCGAACACAGGCAGCACTCACAAGAGGGCTGACCGTATGTGATGTCGAAAATGAAGAGAAACTCGCCAACATTGCATGGTTCATTACCAAGAAAATTCGTGCTGAAGGTCGCTATGCAGAGGCTACGGATGTAATCGAGGGCGTCAATGCCGTGCTTTTGGGAGCTAAGACTAAGCAAGATTGCTCTGAACTGCTGTCTTTGTATGCAGTGAATCGTATTCACGGAAGTACACACTCGGATGCTGTCGCGGGCGGTCGTGGGCTCTACCGTTCAACTGGCGTAGTCAACTAGATGCTTAGAACCGTTCGGTGAGGCACAAAGACAGCTACAAGAACGACCAACAATCTTAGAGACGAGACAAGCCCTATGATGAGTCCGGAAAAGACTATCCAGTTACTCACTGACGTGGAGATGCTTAAGTTAGAGGTTCGAGGGCTAAACCACGTAGTCGTTGCCTTGACGACACTGCTCTGCGGTCTGGGTCCAGAGTCAGCAGCACGGACTAAAAGGCTGTTAGAGAGTATGGTCCCCTATGCCAATCACATGGATTCTCCGCCCAGCGGCCCTGTTGTTGAGGATGTTTTACGATTCACTAAGGCACTCACGGAGTCTGGAGCGGACCCCGCTCTGGTACTTTCAGTGTTAGCTCTCCAAGGTGCAGACGCTGGACCAGATCGCCTGTCAGCATTAGCAGATTGGCACGCTCAAGCGACCGAAGACGAGCTAGCTCAAGACATCCAGCAAGCGATTGAGAAACTCGGATTTCCAATTGCTGCTCCTGACGGAGCTTCAAAAAAACAACAAGATTAGTTACGTCTGCGCGATTCATGCGGTATTACCTTTTCAGAAAGTTTTTTAAACAGCGAAGCATCACGTTAGATGAGTTTCAACCAACAACACAAGCCATCGTCAGATCTCTTTAAACTCGATTAAAAGTCCTCCAAACACACACCGCCGATGATGGCGGTGTGTGCTTTTTGGCGCCCTCAAAAGGGAGGCGCTGCTATTGGAGGCGTCCCATGCGACCCGAAACCCCTCGCGGTATCCGTAACTTCAACCCCGGCAATATCCGCCACGCCCAGGGCGTGCGCTGGCAAGGTATGGCTGCGGCCCAAACCGACAGTGCCTTTGTCCAATTCACTGCCCCGCGCTGGGGTATCCGCGCCATTGCCCGCGTACTGATCACCTACCAGGACAAGCGCCTGGCAAAAGATGGCAGCCGCATCGACACCGTCCGCGAGTTCGTTGAGCGCTGGGCACCACCCTCCGAAAACGATACCAATGCCTACGCCGCCAGCGTGGCACGTGCTCTGGGGCTTCACCCCGACCATGAGGGTGTCGACGTGTATGACTTCGACGTTATGCGCACCCTGGTCGCTGCCATCATCCGCCATGAAAACGGTCCTGGTCCGTTGCCAGACGGTCAATGGTATGGCGATGCAATCATGGCTGACGGGCTGGCTCTGGCAGGCATCGAACGCGGGGCGAAGCACGGTGTCGCGGCATGAAACCCATCTGTGATTGGCGTTGCTGCTATCGGCTCTATAGCGTCCAGATCACCATCCTGATCGCGCTGCTGGGGTTCGCCCAGTTGGAGCTGTTGCCAATGTGGCAAGCCCAGCTCTCACCACGTGCTTACGCGACTCTCAACAGTGGCCTGGCTCTGGTCCTGTTCCTCGCCCGTCTGGTCAAGCAAGGGCCACCGGATCAGGGGATCTCCCCATGAGACTGAACCTGTTCAGTAGAGCCTTTGCAGCCTTGATGGCGGGCTTCGCTGGGGCCTGTCGTTGGGCCGCACCGAGTACCGCTGCTGGAACTTGGATTAGGTCCGGCGCGGTACCTGTTTACCGTCAAGGCAAGACGGGCATAGCAGCCGCCAAGCGCCGTGCGCGCAAGTCACGTAACCGTTTGAGGCACCACCATGGACGCGCTTGAACGGCTCGTCTGGCCTCTGCCTGCGCGCCTGGCGGCTGTCGGGCTTGCCTGTGCCCTCAGTGCAGCAGCAGCGGGTTCTATCGCCTATGGCTTTGGTTTCCGCTACGCCGACTCACTGGGTAAAACCGAGTTGGCCACCCTCAAGGCCGAACACTCAGATCAGGCACGCGCCGCCGAATCCGCCAACCGTGTGCAGCTGCTGCAGCAAGTCACCCGTGCCAATGAAACCGAAGCCTTGTTGCTCGATGTCATGGCGCGTCACGCCGAAGAAAAACGCCAGCTCCAGGAGCGCATTCCCCATGTTACGACCCAATACCGTCCGACACCGGGCGCTGCTGCTCAGCCTATCCCTCGTTGCGTATTCACTGCTGGCTGGCTGCGCGACTTCAACACCGCCCTCGGTGTGCCTGCCCCAGGATCAGGCACCACTGCCACCAAGCCTGCGCAAGCGCCCTGGGCCGCCACCGGCACTGACGCCGAACTATTGGAAAGCGGCGTCACTCCCGCAGACATTCTTGCCTACGCCCAGGACTACGGCCTGTGGGTTCGTAACAACCTCGCCCAGCTCAACGGGTTGCTGGATCTCCAGAAAAAGGACTGATGCCATATGGATGTAGCTGATCACGCTACAGATGAAGACGACATCGAAGAGGCGATGCAACGCGTGCGCGCCAGCGGGCTACAGCGACGCTCAGGCCGTTCAGCCTATCGCTGCGAGGAATGCGGTGACGCCATTCCAGAAGATCGTCGCCAGGCCGAGCCTGGTACCGAACATTGTTTTGATTGTTTAGACGCCTTGGAACACATGGCATGTGGGGGTTTCGATGAACCTGAATGAACTCAACTTTGGTTTCCAAACTGTGCAGTGGTTGATCCTCACGGTTCTCGGCATCTACACCTGGATGACCAAACGACAAGCGGCTAGCGGCCAGGAACTCCTTGAGTTACGCACCCGCATCGTCGCCCTGGAAGAGCACGTCCGCCATCTTCCAGACCAGACCGCCGTCACCGATCTGCTGGGTGACATGAAGGCTGTGCGCGCCGAACTGTCGGGGGTCAAGGAGGCACTTGGCCCTTTGGCACGTTCGCTGGACCGGATCAATGATTACCTGTTGAGAGAGAAGACATGAAAACGCCCTACGCTGAATACCTGCGCCAGGACATTCGCTTGGTAATCCTGCGTCTGCTGGCCGAAATGACGGCCTATCGGGCCAACAGCTCAGTGCTGACGATGGCGCTGGATAACTATGGTCACACCCTCAGCCGTGACCAGGTTAAAACCGAGTTGCACTGGCTGCAGGAGCAAAGTGCATTGACCCTGGATGACGTCGGGCCAGTACTCGTGGCCACCCTGACTGAGCGTGGGCAGGACATTGCTGCAGGGCGTGCACGTGCTCCCGGAATCAAGCGGCCAGGAGCTTAACCATGGCGGGTAAGTCATCCATCAATCGTTTGTCCCCGGTGGTCAAGGCATACATCCAAAAGCTGTTGCGCGATGATTGCATGAGCCTGAATGACATGCTGGCCGACATTCAGGCGCGCTTCCCCAATGAGAAAGCCCCCAGTCGCAGTGCGCTGGGGCGCTTCAAGTTGGGTTTTGATCTGTTGACCGAAAAGGCTCGTCAGCATCGCGAGCAGGCCGAGGCCTTTGTGGGTGCGTTCGGTGAAGACACCTCTGACAAGACCGGCGCGTTGTTGGTGGAGGCGATCTCGACCCTGGCCTACCAGGCCGCTATGGGCGCCCACGAAAAGGACGATGTGACCACCAAGGAGGTCGCCGATCTGGCCCGTGCCGCTAAGAACACCATGCAGGCTCGCACCTTGAGCATGAAGGAACGCCTGGCCGCCGAGCAGGCCGGGCGTGATCGCCTGTTGCGTGAGCAATCGGCTGAGCTGGATAGCGCCGTTAAAGCCAAGGGCATGACTGAAGAGCAGGCGCTGTGGTGGCGTCAGAAGTTCCTGGGCGTGCGGCAATGAAGCCATCCTCCAGCACTGTTCGCGTCATTGAGTGGGACGAACTCCCGCCCAGCGTTCGGCAGATCCCCGAGGGTTACAACCCCATCGCCAACGGTCTCCTGATGGCGCACCAGGTGGACTGGTTGAACATCCGGGCTCAAATCAAACTCTGCGAAAAGGGCCGACGCACGGGCATCACATTTGCTGAGGCGCTGGACTCGGTCATCACTGCCGCCTCGCAGAAAGCTGCAGGCGGCATGGATTGCTTTTATATCGGCGACACCAAGGAAAAAGGCCTGGAGTTCATTGGCTACTGTGCCAAGTTCAGCCGGGTGATGGCTGAGGCTCAAGCCTCGGGCGTCAGCGAGATTGAAGAGTTTCTGTTTGAAGACCAGGACGAATCAGGCAACACGCGCCAGATCAACGCCTACCGCATCCGCTACGCCTCTGGCTTCAAGATCGTAGCGCTGTCGAGCAACCCCGCCAGCGTGCGCGGCCTGCAGGGCAAGGTGATCATCGACGAAGCCGCGTTTCACCGTGACGTATCTGCCGTGCTCGATGCCGCGACCGCTTTGCTGATCTGGGGCGGTCGTATCGTCATCATCAGTACGCACAATGGCAAGGCCAATCCCTTCAACCAGATGGTCAATGACATCCGGGACGAGCGCTACGGCGACAGCGCCGAGGTGTACAAGGCAACGTTTGATGATGCTGTTGCCAATGGCTTGTATGAGCGTGTGTGCTACATGGCAGGCGAGGAAGCTACCGCTGAGGGCAAGGAAGCCTGGTACAAGAAAATCCGTAATGCCTACGGCCCGCGCAAGGCACAGATGCGCGAAGAGCTGGATGCAATCCCCCGCGACGGCAACGGCGTCTGCATTCCTGGTGTATGGGTAGACGAGGCCATGCGCAAGGGCCGCACAGTGTTGCGTCTGGCGCTGGATGCGGACTTTGTGCATCAGTCTCAGGAACGCCGCGAAGCCTATGTCAGCGATTGGATTGAGCGCTACCTGGCGCCTTTGATCCCGACACTCAACCCGGAGCTGCGCCACTTCCTGGGCATGGACTATGCCCGTCACCGGGACTTTTCCATCATCTGCCCAATGTCAGTTGACCTGGCCAGGCACCGCGATGTGCCGTTTGTGATGGAGATGCACAAGGTACCAACCCGGCAACAGCAGCAGATTCTGTTCTACATCCTGCGCAACCTGCCACGCTTTGTGGGTGCTGCCCTGGACGCGTCTGGTAATGGTGAGACCCTCGCCGAAGACACCGCCGATGAGTTCGGCCATAACCGCATTCACCAGGTGAAGCTCAGCCGCACCTGGTACGGCGCCTGGATGCCCAAGTTTGTGCAGTTGTTCGAAGACGCTGCGATCTCCATGCCGCAGGACGACAACCTGCACCAGGACGTGCGCGCCATCGAAACCGTGGACGGTATTCCGATGATTATCAAAGGCCGTTCGCAGGATCTCAAAGACCCAGACCTCTATCGTCACGGCGACTTCGCGGGTGCCGGAGCGCTTGCCAACTTCGCGACCCTGGAAGTCAACGCAGGTCCGGTCAAGGTCAAATCACGCCGCCGACGCCAGGCGCAAAAACTTATTCAGGGATACGCATGAACAAGACAGGTGTGTGGGTCAGCCCCACGGAATTTGTGCACTTCGCCGAGCCCAAGGGCAGCAAGGGCCTGACCGATCATATCGCCAGCCGTAGCCGCAGCTTTGATGCCCAGGCCCTGGGCATGTACCTGCCTAACCCGGACCCGATCCTCAAGGCCCAGGGGCAGGACATCAAGGTCTATCGTGACCTGCGCAGCAGCGCGGTTGTCGGCGGCAACATCCGTCGCCGTAAAGCGTCCGTGCTGGCCCTGGAGCGTGGACTCAAGCGCAGTGATGCGCCGGTCAGAGTCGAACGTTTTGTCCTGGACTGGCTCAAGGACATTGACCTGGACAAGGTTATTCGCGAGCTGCTCGATGCGCCGCTGTTTGGCTACCAGCCGGTGGAACTGATGTGGCGCCCAGTCGGCATGTACCTGCTGCCGGAGGATCTGCTGGGTAAGCCTGCCGAGTGGTTCCTCTATGACCAGGACAACAACCTGCGTTTCCGCGCCCGTGATGCAGGCATGACCGGCGAGCTGTGCGATCCGCAACGCTTTGTCGTTGCCCGCCAAGACGCGACCTACATCAACCCTTATGGCTTTGCCGACCTGTCCATGTGCTTTTGGCCAGCAGTGTTTATGAAAGGTGGTTTGAAATTCTGGGTGCAGTTCACCGAGAAATACGGCAGTCCCTGGGTGATCGGCAAGCACCCGCGGGGGGCCACCGATGGCGAAACGAACCTGTTACTCGACAGCTTGGAGGCCATGGTCCAGGACGCCGTCGCGGCCATTCCCAACGATGCCAGCGTGGAGATCATCGAAGCCACAGGCAAGACCGGTAGCGCCGACGTCTACCGCCAGTTGCTGGAGTATTGCCGCAGCGAAATCAACGTGGCCATGCTTGGGCAAAACCAGACCACTGAAAAAGAGAGCAACCGAGCCAGCGCAGCAGCTGGGGCTGAAGTCACCAAGGATATTCGTGATGGTGACGCTGGGATTGTTGCAGCGGCCCTCAACGCCGTTATCCGGCGCATCGTTGACCTCAACTTTGGCGAGTCCGTCAACGCACCGATCTATGAGCTGTGGGAACAGGAAGAGATCGACAAGGTTCTGGCTGAGCGCGACAAGAGCCTCAGCGAGTCAGGGCTTCAGTTCACGGCGCAGTACTACAAACGCACCTATAACCTGCAGGATGGCGACATCGTCGAAGCACCAGCACCCGCTGTTGGCCCCGAGTTCGCCGAAGCGACGCTGACACCGATCCTCGACCAATTTGCACTGGACCAGGTCATTGAAAACCTGCCCGCCGAGATGCTCCAGGAACAAAGCGAACAGGCCGTTGCGCCGCTGGTTGATGCGCTGCTGCAGGCTCGCTCCGACAGCGAGGCCCTCGGTCTACTGGCAGAAGCCTTCCCGTCGATGGATGACCAGGCGCTCCAGCAAAAGCTTGCAAACCTGATGTTCATCGCCAACACCTGGGGCCGTCTGAACGCCGCTGCAGATCGGGAAGACTGACATGGCCATCCCCAAAACCCCGAACCCTGCGGACCTGAAAGCCATCTTCGGCCTTGAGCCTGAAGCTGCGATCACCTACCTCAAAAGCAAGGGTTACGCGATCACCTGGAACTGGCACGAGATGCGTGACGAGGCGCATGACCAGGCCTTCACCGTGGCTAAGGCCATGCGCCTGGATTTGCTGTCGGATATTCGCGGCGCAGTGGAAACTGCTTTGCAGGAGGGACAAACCCTGCAGCAGTTCATCAAAGAGCTGCAGCCGACGCTGGAATCTCAAGGCTGGTGGGGCCAACAAGTCATCGTCGACAGTCAGGGCGTTGGCGAGCTGGTGCAACTGGGCAGCCCGCGTCGTCTCAAGACCATCTACCAGACCAACCTGCAGAGCGCCTACATGGCCGGTCGCAAGGCCAGCATGGAAGAGTCCAGTGACACCCATCCGTATTGGCGTTACGTGGCCATCCTGGATGGCAAAACCCGTCCCAGCCATCGGGCGCTCAGCGGCACGGTGTACCGGCATGATGATCCAGTCTGGTCGGCGATCTACCCGCCGAACGGTTTCAACTGTCGTTGTCGGGTGACGGCGCTCTCCGAATCGGCAGTTAAGCGCCGTGGCCTGACCATCGTTTCCAGTCAAGGGCAGGTGTCCAGTGAAACGGTGGAAACAGGTGTCGACAAACGTACCGGCGAAATCAGGACGGCCCAGGTCACCTTGGTGCGTACCACCGACGCAGCGGGCAAACCGATCACGTTCCGCACTGACCCAGGTTTCAACCACGCACCCGGTACCGGGCTAGCGGACATGCTCAAACGTAAACAGGCGTCGGCAGCCTGACAGGAGTGTTGCAATGATTACCGTCGAACTGGATAGCTCACGTCTACAACAAACGCTGAACCGCATTGAGTGGGCCGTGGGCGACCTGACGCCATTGATGCGCGGTGTGGCTGCCGAGATGGCCAGTCAGACCGAGGAGAACTTCGAGGAAGAAGGTCGACCTGACTGGGCTGATCTGTCCGATGTCACCACGGAGCGGCGGGCGAAAAACGGTAACTGGCCTGGGCAGATGCTGCAGGTCAGTGCTGCCGGACTCGCGGCCTCGATCACCAGCTACTCCGACGACAGTTCCGCTTTAGTCGGCAGCAACAAACCTTATGCGGCCATGATGCACTTCGGTGGCGATCAGTCAGAGTTCCCTCACTTGTGGGGTGATATTCCGGCGCGGCCTTACCTGCCGATGGATGCTGAGGGTGTGCTGCAACCTGAAGCAGAAGACGCGATCCTGGAACTGGCGCTCAATCACCTGGAAAAAGCCGCTCTCGCGTAAGGCCCTCAGAGGCCCTGTGGATGCCGAGCAGCTCCGGTTCATCCACTGGCCTCACTGATCATCGCTGTAAACGCTTTATAAACCCCTCCCGCTGTATTCCAAACCCGCCACGCGGGTGTCACTTGCACCGTCTGCGGTGTTCTTCCCAATCAACACTCTTTAAACCCGATTAAAAGTCCTGGGCCGCTCAGCGGTTCAGGCTGTGCGTATCACTTCCAGTCAGCGTACAGCCCATGAAACCACTGCACATTTTCAAGCCGGGAACTCACACCGCCATGAACGGTGTTCGTTTCGATTTCAGCGAGGCTGATCTCGCGGCCACCGTGAAAGCCTACGACCCGGCATTGCATGAAGCGCCCCTGGTCATCGGCCACCCCAAGCACGATGCTCCTGCAGCCGGTTGGGTCAAATCCTTGACAGGCGATGCACAAGGTCTGACCGCCGAGCCACAACAAGTCGATCCTGCATTCGCTGAGCTGCTCGCCAAACACAGCTTCAAAAAAATCTCGGCGTCCTTCTATCACCCCGATGCCGCCAACAACCCAGTGCCAGGTGTGTACTACCTGCGCCATGTCGGGTTCCTTGGCGCCCAACCGCCATCGGTAAAGGGCCTGCGCCCCATCGAATTGGCGGATGGTGAAGAAGGTGTCCTGGAGTTTGGCGACTTCGGCGACAGCGTCTCCGCAAGTGTCTTTCGCCGTCTGCGCGAATGGTTGATCGCCCAATTCGGCCAAGAAACAGCTGACCAGGTTGTACCCGGCTACGACGTCGACAACCTGTTGGCGGAAGCCCGTAGCGAAGACCGTCGCCCAGCCTTTAGTGAATCCACCCAAACCCCACCCAAACCCGACGAGGAACAGCCTGTGACTGAGGCCGAGAAAACCGCCCTGGAGGCGGAGAACAAACGTCTCTCAACCCTGGTTGAGCAACATCAAACGAAGGAACGCAATGACGCTGCAGCGACTCGGCACACCGCTAATTTGGCGTTCGCCGAAGGCTTGGTCAGCGCGGGTCGTTTGCTGCCTAAGCACGCTGAGGCCTTGATCGCCGCCCTGGACTTCGCTGAGGCCGGTGACACCCCATTGGAATTTGGCGAGGGCGATCAGCGGGCGCCAGTTGTTGATGGGCTGAAAGCGATTTTCAACGATCTGCCCAAGCAAATTAACTTTGCTGAGCAGGCAAGCAAGGAGCGTAACGGCGACGGTAATCCTCCAATGGATCTGGAGTTCGCCGAGAAAAATACCGACCCTGGCCGCCTTGTTTTGCACAACCGTGCAACCGCTCTGGCTGCCGAGAAAAACATCCCCTACGAGTCGGCAGTTCGCCAGCTCGTCAAGTAACCAGGAGTCATCATGGCTGATCGTTTGAAGGCACTGCGGGTCGTTGACCCCGTTCTCACCAACTTGGCGCGTGGCTATCGCAACGCCCAGTTCATCGGTGAGTGGCTGTTTCCCATTGCGCTGATGGATAAGGAGGCGGGGATTATCCCGCTGTTTGGCAAGGAAGCCTTTGAGGTCTACGACACTGAGCGCGCCATCCGTGCCCAGTCAAACCTCATGACCCCGGATGACCTGGACGGACTGGACGTTGTCCTGCGTGAACATGATATCGCTTACCCCGTGGACTACCGCGAGCAGAACGAATCCATGTTCGATGCTGAGGCCCGTGCTTCGCGCCGTGTGGTGAACGTGATCGATCTGCGCCGTGAGGTGACCTGCGCCAAGCTGGCACAGAACCCTGGCACCTTCCCGGCGGGCAACAAGGTCACGCTGTCTGGCTCCAGCCAATGGAGCAACGGCGGTGGTGATCCTATTGCCGTGGTGGAGGCTGGCAAGGAGGTGGTGCGTGCTCGCATCGGTATCCGTCCGAACACCATAACCATGGGCGCTTCGGTGTACCAATCGTTGAAATTCCACCCCAAGCTCCAGGAAGCCCTGGGCTCTCAAGAGCGCAAGCTGATCACCCTTGAACACCTCAAGGCGCTGTTCGGCATCGAGAACATCTATATCGGTGAGGCCCTGGCCGGTGTCAGCAACACCTCCGACATCTGGGGCGACAACATGACCTTGGCCTACGTGGCCAAGCCAATGTCGGGTGCAAACGCTGACTACGAAGAGCCAAGCTTTGGCTACACCTTGCGTCGCAAAGGCATGCCAGAGATCGACACCTACGACACCGCTGGCGGCAAGGTGCGTTTCGTGCGTAACACCGACATCTATAAGCCGGTGGTAGTCGGTGCAGATGCCGGTTACCTGATCTCCGACACCAACGGTTGAGGTGAGCCATGGCGACTAAAACCCCCGCTAAGGACAAGGCCGCGCCCTCGGCGTCGGTCGATGACCAGGGTTCGGTCAATGACTCGCAGCAGGATGCTGCCTTGCCGGTTGATCCTGCAGTGTCGACGTCTGCAGTCGAGCCGACACTTCACCAGGCCGACAGCGTATTGCCGTCGACCGACGACCAGGGATTGGTAAACGAGCTGTTGCATGGCGATGTCGTGCCAGAAACCCCGGCAGCATCAGCACTCGCGCCGGACTCAACGCTCAATCAGGACGACAGTGCGTTGGCGTCCCTCCTGTCGCAAGAGCAGGGCCAAAACATAGCTCCAGGTGCACTGTTACAGCCGCCGTTGGAAGAGGTCGTTCAACTGTCGCGCTACAACGTGACGGATGTGTCGTCGGTACTGCACAACGGCAAGTGGTACCACGCAGGAGATGGCATCTCTTTGGGTGAAACAGAGGCAGTCCCTTTGTTGCAACGACTCATCATCGAACCGATTCAGGAGTTCAACCAATGAAGACACAACAACCTGTTTTAACGACCTCTATGGTCGCCGTGACTGACCTGCCGCGCTATCGCCTTGCGGGCTTTACCGGTGGTCTCTGCGGCGCCGGTCTCAAGGCCCTAGGTACCGTCGAAGCGGATACCCAAGCGGATAACGTGGCACCGATTAACGTATTGGGCATTTGCTTGGTCATCAGCGGGGGCGCCGTCGCTGCCGGTGTCCAGGTCGAGTCTGATGCTGACGGTCGTGCGGTGACACTGGCTGCAGGTATTTCCAACGGCGTGGCCATGGACGCGGCCACGGCTGCGGGTGATGTCATTCGTATCGTCCGGGGAATCTGAGGTCGCCATGCGCTACTGCACTCGCGCCGATATCGGCAACGCCATGCCCGAGCGGACATTGATCCAGCTCTCCAACGACGATCCAGCGGCCAAGGTACCAAATGAAGTCGTGATCGAGGACGGTGTACGCCAGGCTGAAGAGCTGGTCGATGGCTATCTGCGCGGTCGTTATGACTTGCCGCTCAACCCGGTACCGACGGTGTTGCGTGATGCAGTGGTTTATCTGGCACGGCACTGGCTGTATCAACGCCGTCCTGAAGGGGCGCTGCCGGACTCGGTAAAGGACAACCGCAAGGACACCATCAAGCTGCTGGAGAGCATCCGTGATGGTGTGGTGACGCTCGGTATGCCCAGTGGTGCGGCGGCGCCGGAGCCAGGTGAGATCCGCGTTCGCGCCCGGTCCCAGCAATTTGGTACCGACATGTGGGGGCGTTACAAATGACCACTCTCCCTGAACAGACCCAAACCGAGGCGTTGCTGAGTGCAATGTTGGAGCGATTGCAGACACAGTTCGGCGATGAGATGGCCGTTGAATTGTTCCCTGAAAATCCGATGCAGTACCGATTGAACCATCCGGTCGGTGCGATTTTGTTGGCCTATGGCAGATCGACCTTTGGTGGTTCTGAAGGCACCGATGCGGTGTTCCAGGCACGCAACATCGTCATCCGCCTGACCCTGGTGTTTCGAGAACTCAACGGCAAAGACGGCGTTGTCACCTACCTCGACCGTACTCGCACTTGCTTGACCGGTTGGTATGCACCGCACTGCGACATGGCATGTCGTCCCGTGTCCGAGCAGTTCATTGGTCATCGGGAAGGTATCTGGCAATACGCACAAGACTTTTCCACTCGCGCTACTCAGCTGCAGTCCATGGTCCCCGACCACGGTGCGCTGCTGAGCAATCTCACCTTTGAGGAAATCCCGTGAACTTAACCCGATACATTTATTTAGGGCCTCAAAGCGCAGCGTGTTTGCGTATTGAAGACTCCGCCGACCTGTTGGACGTGCAGCTGCTACACAACAAGCACGTCGAGCTGCCGGCTGAACACGAGTACACCCGTGTGTTGTTGGCACTCAAACACCTGGTGGAAGCACCGGTAGAACAAACCCCAGCGTCTGTTCAACCGGCAACGTCAGTCGTCACCGACAGCCCACCGTCTAGTGGGAAGAAAGGAGCAAAATCCGATGCCAGCTAACTATCTGCACGGTATTGAAACCACCGAAGTCGAACGCGGCCCTCGGGCCATCAGGGTGGTCAAGTCAGCGGTGATTGCCCTGGTCGGCACCGCACCGATGGGTCCAGTGAACACCCTGACGCTGTCGCTGAATGAGACCGACGGCGCCCAATTCGGCCCGGATCTGCCAGGGTTCGGTATTCCCGAAGCCCTGGACGGTATCTACGACTTCGGCGCCGGAACGGTGCTGGTGATCAACGTGCTCGATCCGACAGTTCACCGCACCAGCATCGTCGCAGAAGATCAAGCGTTCGGTGATAACGACCTGCTGCAGTTGGCACATGGTGCTTTGCAATCGCTGGTGCTCAAGCCCGAAGCCGGTGACACCTACGTGCTGGGCACTGACTATACGGTTGATATGTTGACCGGTCGGGTGAAACGACTCGTGACCGGTTTAATTCCTGCCAAAGGTGCGGTTAAAGCCGATTACACCTATTCCGATCCAAGTAAGGTCACCGCTGCTGACATCATTGGTACCGTAAACGCGGCAGGTTTACGCACCGGTTTGAAGGCCTTCCAGGACAGTTACAACCAGTTGGGCTTTTTCCCGAAGATCTTCATCGCGCCAGGCTTTAGCACGCTCAACGCGGTCAGCGTCGAACTCATCGCCGCAGCCACACAATTGAGTGCTGTGGCGTATATCGATGCGCCAATTGGTAGCACCGTGCAGCAGGTGATCGCCGGGCGCGGACCAGCGGGCACGCTCAACTTCAACACCAGCAGCGACCGCGTTCGCTTGTGCTATCCGCACGTCAAGGTGTACGACGCCCGGACCAACGGTGAGCGCCTACAACCACTGTCGATTAGGGCAGCGGGTTTGCGCGCCAAGGTGGATAACGATAAAGGCTATTGGTGGAGCAGCTCCAACCAGGAACTTCTGGGTGTGATCGGTCTGGAGCGTCCACTGACTGCACGAATCGACGATGCCAGCAGCGAGGTCAACCTCCTCAATGAAAACGGTATCACTACTGTGTTCAACTCGTTTGGCACCGGCTTGCGCCTTTGGGGTAACCGCACGGCGGCCTGGCCTACCGTGACTTACATGCGCAACTTCGAAAACGTACGGCGCACCAAGGACATCGTCGACGAATCGATCCGCTACAGCTCGTTGCAGTTCGTCGACCAACCGATCACTAACTCTTTGATCGACAGCATCAGCGAAAGCGTCAATCAGTTCCTGCGCAAGTTGATCGGCGATCAGGCGCTATTGGGCGGTGAGTGCTGGTATGACCCAGCGCGCAACCCACAGACCGAGCTGGAACTGGGGCACTTGCTGTTCAGTTACAAACTCACCGTACCGTTGCCATTTGAGCGCGGCACCTTCGAAACTGAAATTACCGGTGAATACCTGGTCAACTTGGGGGCCGCATAAATGGCTGGTTTTAGCGCACACCGCATCACCAACGCGGCGGTCTATCTGGACGGTGCCAGTTTCTTCGGTCGTTGCGAAGAGATCGATCTGGGGTCGGTCAAGACCGTGATGGGTGACTTTCAGGGGCTGGGTATGGTCGGCCTGATCGAACTGCCGGATGGGATCGATAAACTGGAGGGCAAGATTACCTGGAACAGTCTTTACATCGAATCGGCCAAGAAGATGGCCACGCCGTTCAAGACCGTACAGCTGCAATGCCGCTCCAACGTCCAGGTCTTTAACAGCGCGGGTCTGGTCGACGAAATTCCCCTGGTGACGTTGATGACTGTCATGTTCAAGGAATACGCCCTGGGCAGTTTCAAACCTCGCGACCCGAGCAAGTTTGAAGTGCCGTTCTCGGCAACCTATGTGCGCCAGATCCTGAATGGCGAAGAGGTGGTGCTGCTCGATTACTTGGCCAACATCTTCAAGGTGGGTGGTCAGGATCAGTTGGCCAAATACCGGCAGAACATCGGGCAGGCTTAACTCAGCCAGGTAGGCCGAGGTGACTGGTTGCAATCTTGACGCCGATGGACAGGGCCTGGCCTGCAATGTCACCCAGCAGGCTCTTGGCTCCGGTCTTGGATGCATCGACCAGTTGATCACCGAGGCTAGGGCCGGACTTGAGACTTTCAGGTAGGGCTTTCAAGACCTCAAGACCTTTGGAGGTCAGTACTACTTCGGTGTACCCCTGATTAGGGTAGAGAAACATAAAGCTAAGATAGCCCGCACGACTCAGCCAATCGACGCTGGCAACAAAAAACTTTTTGTCCTCAGCTGGGAAGTGTTCGAACTCCAAGTTGCGAGGCAAGGGAAAGCTTTCGTACAAGACACCGAAGAGCTGTCCAGTAAGTTCATCGAACCGTTTGATGTTGGAGGTGGCCATGTCTGTGACTCCTGAAGGAAATAAACAAAGTCCGCAAAGTAGTGAAGACGTACAACGCAGCATCGAAATGCAGATAAATCGAGACATTGACTCTATGCGGGCTCGACATTACTGGGGCAAGACGCTGGAGGAAACCCCCAAAGAGGTATTGGTCGAAGCCCTCAGCATGGCCCTGGCAAATGGACGCTATCAAAAAACACCACGCTGCCAGTGTTATTGCCATCACCGGCATTGATGTAACACCAGGACCAGCTCCAACGGACTGGAGCCGCCAGGACGGCAACCCGAAGCCCCGCCATCGTGCGGGGCTTCTTCTTTAAACTCGATTAAAAGCAAGCGCCACGGCCAGGCGCGACACTCAGGGCTCTCATAGAGCAATCCAACCTGGAGTTACAAACGTGGCCGACAAACTGACCTTCACCCTCAAGTTCCCCTTCAAAACGGCTGCTGGCGTACAGCTGAACTCTGTTCCTATCAAACGCCTCAAGCGCAAAGACATCAGCCAGGCCCAAGCATCGACCAAGGATGAAGGCGTCCTGGAAGACATGCTGATCGCCAAGATGTTTGGCATCACCCTGGAAGATCTGGGCGAGTTCGACATTGCTGACTCGAAGTCAGCCACCGAGGTGTTGCGGGAAATGTCCACTGGAGGAGACCTTGCTGCAGTCCTGGGACGAAGCGCTGCTGATGGTGCTAAAGATGCAGCCATCGGAGATAGCGCAGCTTGACATGGAGGATTACTGGCGCTGGGTTGAGTCGTGTGAGCGCGAGATCAATCGTCGGATCGAGCAGTTGAACAAGCAGTAACCCGATCACATTCCCCCCGCGCAGTGTCGTATCGCCCCGCACCGGGCGATACACCTTCCTCTCTTTATATAAATAGCTGGGCATGCCATGGCCAATGAAGTTCTTGTCGGGTTAAAAATCGGCGCCACGGTCGCTGGTAGTTTGAGCGCTGCGTTTGGTTCCGCCAAATCGACGGTCCAACAACTTGGTCGTGCGACGGACGGCCTGACAGCCAAACAAAAACTCATCGGCACCGAGCTGGCTGCATCCCTGGCGCGTGGCGGTACGGGCGTCGAGCGCCTGCGTCGGCAGTACGACCAGGTCGGGCGTGCCATCGATCAACTCAAGGTCAAACAGGAACGTCTCAACACCAGCCTGGCCCGTGGCGCACAGTTGAAAAACGAACGTGGCGAACTGCGCGGGCAGGCACTCGAAACCTTGGGCACTGCAGCGGTGGTCGGGGCTCCCATTGCCCAGTCGTTTCGCCAGGCGATTGACTTCCAGGACCGCACGCGTGACATCGCCATTACTGGCGATTTTGATGCGGGAGAAGAGAAACGCCTCAGCAACGTCATGCGTGAGTCCGCATTGCGCTGGAATCAAACCCAAACCGAAGTGGCCACAGGTACAGGGGGCTTGATTGCCGGTGGCATTTCCAGTTCGAAAGAGTTGGCTGCCTATGCTCCCGTAATGGCCAAGTCGGCAACGGCCACACGGGCCAGCATGGAACACCTCGGGTCGGTAGCTATTGCACTGAATGACAACCTGGGCATTGGCGCGGCAGGCTTTGAGCGATCAATGAACATCCTGGCCTACGCCGGTAAACGTGGGCAGTTCGAACTGGCAGACATGGCCAAGTGGTTGCCGCAATTAACGCCTCAGTTTGCGGCCCTCGGCATTACCGGCGAGCGGGCTGTGGCTGAGATCGGCGCCTCATTACAGATCGCCCGTAAAGGCGCAGGCAGCAACGATGAAGCAGCCAACAACTTCAAGAACTTCCTTTCCAAGATCACCGCGCCCGACACATTAAAAGCGTTTTCGGACGCAGGTATCGACCTGCAAGATACGATGAGAGGCCTGATCAGTCAGGGCCTTACACCGATGCAGGCCATGATGACGACCATCACCAAGTACACCAGCACCAAAGGGCCTGCAGCCGCCGCTGGTTTCCAGCGTGTCATGGCGCTGAAAGATGATCAGGAACGGCAGATTGCACTGGATCGTTTGAATGAGGCCTACAAACTGGGAGAACTCTTTCGCGACCAGCAAGTACTGTCCTTTGTACGCCCGGCCTTGGCCAACCAGGACGAACAGGCCAGCATCCAGAAAGGTGGGATGGACGCGGCTGATAAGGGCGTGCTGGATCAGGACTGGGAAAAGCGCATGGGCAGCCCCAAGGAGCAGCTCAAAGCACTAACCATAGGCTTGGCGGATGTCGGTATCGGACTGGGTGGGATTTTGCTCCCTGCGTTACTCGATATCACCAATGCAGCCATCCCATTGGTTCGCTCGTTTTCGGCCTGGGCTGAAGAAAACGCTGGTCTAGTCAGCGGTGTGGTCAAAACCCTCGCCGGAGTGGTTGCACTAAAACTAGGCTTTATTGCCTTGAAGTACGGCGTCAATCTTGGTGCTTCAGCGCTCAATAGTATGGGCACCACCATGGCGGTGTTGTCAGGCAAGACAACCCTACTTAACAGTGCTCTGATCTCCACTCGACTCGCTCCCTTTATCTCGGGTGTCACGGGACTCACGGCAGTTCTTCCTGGCTTGTCGGGAGCCATGGCCTTTTTTAATGCTGTACTGGTCGCGAATCCTATTGGACTGATCATCGGTGCAATTGCCGTAGGTGCACTTGTTATCGGTGCCGCAGGGTTGGCTATTTACAAGTATTGGGAACCACTTAAGGCTTGGATGATTGGCTTTTTCACCGGTCTGAAAGATGGACTTAAACCGATAGGTGATGCGTTCTCAGCAGCCTTTGCTCCAGTAGCCCCCTTGCTGGCGAAACTGGGGGAATACATCAAACCGGTGATCACCTGGGTCCGTGAACTGTTCAGTCCAGTGCAAGTTACGGGTGACGAATTGGGCCGCGCCACTTGGGCAGGTATCGAGTTCGGTCGGGCTGTTGGCGCTGTTCTGTCGGCACTGTTAACGCCTGTGCGCTGGCTTTTGGAAGGTATCAGCGATATCCCGAAAGCATTTGATGGTGGTCTGGCCGGTGTTGCCACACTGATCCTCAACTTCTCTCCCATGAGCCTGTTCTACAAAGCGTTCTCGGGGGTAATGAGTTACTTCGGTATTGAACTGCCAGGCAAGTTCACTGAGTTCGGCAGCATGATCATTGATGGCCTGGTCAATGGCATCAGGAACAAAGCGACAGTGATGAAGGACGCCGTGGTTGGCCTCGGGTCGTCAATTAAAAGCTGGTTTACCGGAGACCTGGATATCCACTCGCCGAGCCGGGTGTTCATGGGGTATGGCGCCAATATCAGTGAAGGCGCAGCCCTGGGTATCACCGGCCAGGCCGACCTGGTGCGAAAAGCAGCCCTAGGCATGGCATCTCAATCCAGGGTCAACATGGCACCACCGAATCCCGCCGACGTTTCGAGGGCCAGCATGATGGGCGGTGGAGTTGGCATCGGCGGAAAGATCGAGGTGAGTTTCTCGCCTCAAATCAATGTGCCAGGTGGACCAGGTGTAATGGAACAGGTGAATCAGGGACTGCAGGCGAGCTATGCCGAGTTCATACGGATGATGGAGCGCTTCGAGCACGAGAAAAACCGCCGTAGCTACGGCTCACCTAGTGGAGGGCGTGCCTGATGTTCGCTGTCCTGGGCACTATCGAGTTCACCGTGGCCGGTGGCATCAGCGGCATGGAGCAGACTGGCTCTGCAGACTGGGCGGAGCATGCACGTATCCAAGGCAAACCGTTGCTGGAGTGGATTGGCGAAGGGCTGGATGAAATCAACCTGACCATTGAACTGCACCCATTGCTGGGTGACCCGGCTGAGCGTTTGCGCTTACTTCGCGAGGCTAAGAGCCGACACGAGCCGTTGGCGTTGGTCATGGGCAGCGGTGAATACATTGGCCCGTATGTCGTCACCCGTGTCAGCAACACTATTCGCCGCGCCACGGCGGTCGGTCAGGTCGTTGCTTCGACTGTGCAAGTCGGCCTGCGTGAATACACTGGGGCCTTCACCCGTAAAGTCGTTCGCCAGGGGCTTCTTGATCCGGCGTTAGGCGGGGCTTCCGCGATAGGGTCACCAGGATTGCTCTCCAGCATGGTTCCAATACCCAGCGCCACCCAACTGGCTATCGGTCATGCCAAATCAGCTGGCAATGTACTGAGAGCGGGAAAGAGTCTTTACGAGGCGGTAAAGGGCGGTAACCCGTCAATGATTCTCGGGCAAGTTCCCCAGTTATTGGGGGTTACCGCACGTGCCATCGAGCCGCTGCAAGGTTTGTCGACTGTGGCTGGGCTGCTCGATGATGGCGCCGATCTGTCCCGCCTGGGGGATGACGTGCTGGGTAGCGTTATGGGGTCGCGCTCCAGCTTGGACCCCGTCGACCTAAGCAATATTGTCGACCGTTTTGCCGCCTCGCGTGAGTCCCTGGATAAGGCTGTCACTGTTATGGGCAGCGCTAGTAAACGCTTGGCAGGTTTGGCTGCAGAAGTCTTGACCCGGAGAGCTTGATGCTTATAACCCACGTGACAAGAGAGGGCGAGCGCTGGGACCAATTAGCCTGGCGCTATTACGGTGACGCTCATCGGTATTTTCCAATCGTTCATGCCAACCCGCATGTGCCTATCACCGCCGCATTACCAGCCGGATTGATCTTGGCTATTCCAATGCTGGAGCCGGTGGCCACCGCAGAGGATCTCCCACCATGGATGCGTTGATCCCAAAACTGGTACCCGAAGCACGCTTTGTGCTGACCTATCAACAGCGCAATATCACCCACAATATCAGTCTGGCCCTGCTCTCATTGACGTACATCGACTATCTGTCCGGCCAGGCTGATAGTCTGGAGGTCGAGCTGGAGGACACCGAAGGCAAGTGGCGAGATGCCTGGTATCCAGGGCACGGCGATGCACTGACCCTGGCCATCGGCTGGGAGGGTGCGCCGCTTCGGACGCTCGGGCGTTTTGAAATTGATGAGGTGGAGCTGCGGTGCCCACCGTCAACCGTGACCATCCACGGTTTGGCTGCCGGTATCAATTTGGCTTTGCGCACCACCGAACATCGCGCCTATGAAAACCTCACCCTGGACGCCGTGGCCAAGCAGGTCGCAACCCGACTGGGGCTGGAGCTGATCGGTAAAATCGAGCCCATCAAGCTCGACCGTCTGACCCAGCAGGACTCTGATCTGACCTTTTTGAGCAGCCTGGCCGACGAATATGGCTACGCCTTTAAGGTGACCGGCAACAAGTTGGTGTTCCACGCCATCAGCGAACTGGCGAAGGGTAAGCCTGTCGCCACTCAGCTATTGCAGGACCAGGCCAACGTGCACCTGCGTGACAAGATCAAGGACGTACCGAAGGCCGTGGAAGTCAAACACAAAGACCCGGTCAAGAAGCAGTTGATCAGTTATCGGATCGTCAATGGTGAGACGGTCGCGGTACCGAGCAGCGCCAGCAAGACCACCACCAGTGGCGATACCAAGAAAAGCCGCAAGCGCAGTACCAGTGCTGAAGAGTCGAAGGCCAAAGCCAAGGCTGAGCTGGCCAAGGCCAATCGCGAACGTACCACCGGCAGTTGGACAGCCATGGGACGTCCCAATCTGGTTAGCGGCAATGTGGTGAGCTTGGTTGCCGCAGGCAAACTGGGTGGCAACTATCTGATCCTTTCGTCACAACATCGAATGATCCGAACTGGCGGTTACACCGTCGACCAGGAGGTCTGCCGAGTGTCAGCCCCATCGATTGGTTTCACCATGGATAACTCCAAGCCTGACCTCGCGTTGTCCACCTACGGCATCGAGCACGAAGTGGTGGCTTAATAATGAAGGGCAAAACGAATGAGCATTGAACTGGAATACGGCGAGATCAGCGCCTTGGATTACCCGAGCTGCCGCGTGCGTGTACGCATGGATGAGCGTGACGGTGTTGAGAGTTACTGGCTCAACGTACCCCAGCGCAACACGCAGGGCACTCAGCGTCGACCACTTATGCCTGAGTTGGGCGAACAGGTCGCGGTGCTGCTCGATGCTGACGGCGTCGGTGGTGTGGTCCTGGGCGGGATTTACTCGACGGTGGAGCCGCCACCTGTCATAGACGAAAATACTGACTATGTCCGTTTTAAAGACGGCACCGTCTTCACGTATAACCAGGCAACCAGCGAGATGTCCCTGGACTGCGTTGGGGCGACGTTGCTCAAGTGTGCCAGAAATCTGACCGTTGAATCTGGCGAGCCTGTAATGGTCAAGGCTCCATCAGCAACGCTGGAAATCCCGGACGTAATCCTCAATGGGAACCTGCAGATCAATGGCAACCTCAACGTGGACGGCAACATAGATGCCACGGGTACCATCATGGATATTGGCGGCAACTCAAAAAACCATACCCACTAAGCCACTCGGGGTAAGGCTCTTTAAACTCGATTAAAAGCCACCGATCTCCGGTTTCCGCACCATGGGCGCATGACAACGCCCACTCCCTACACCAGCATCACCGCCACCCACTGGCAGCCTGCCCTCGGTACATCCGGAGAGGTGGTCGAGGGTCTGCGCGACATTGACCAGGCCATTCGCATCATCCTGACCACGCCCAAGGGTAGCGATGCCCATCGGCCAGAGTTCGGTAGCGACCTGCATCTATATATCGACTGGCCCACCAACCGGGTTACGCCGCACCTGGTGCGCGAAGCCGTTGATGCTATCCGCCGCTGGGAAACTCGCGTGTCAGTAGTTCAAGTGCAGGTGAGCATCGACGGTGCACGCATCACGGTACGAGTGCACTGGCGAGTTGCCGATGGCATCCCTCAACTGACCGAGGTGCCGTATGCGCGAGCTGCCTAAGCCCGAATTCGTCAAGATCGACCCAGCAGCCACTGAAGCCGAGATCATTGCCAGCTACGAAAAAGAGTCCGGCAAGTCGCTGTTTCCTGCACAGATTGAGCGCCTGTTCCTCAACCAGGTGGCTTATTCAGAAATGCGGATCAAGGCTGCAATCCAGAACGCTGGTGAGAAGCTCCTGGTGCGATATAGCAGCGGCCCGATCCTTGACTACCTGGGCGACCTGGTTGGTACGCCACGCTTGCTAGCCGTTGGTGCGGTTTGTACCGTCCAGTTCGATGTCGTCGAGGGGCAGTCGCAGGACCGTTTGATCCCTGCCAATACCCGCGTCACGACTCAAAATGGCGCCGTGGCGTTTCTTACCCGTCAAGAAGCGATCTTGAAAGCGGGGGCGCTTACGGTACAGATGCGGGCCGTCTGCGAGACACCCGGCGTTATCGGCAACGGCTGGGCTATCGGTCAGATCAACACATTGGTCGGGCAGCCGTTCGCAGGGCTGACTGCCAGCAACGTCAGCGTACCTGTCGACGGCGCTGAAGATGAGACGGACCTTCACTACTCAGAACGCATTATTCTTGCCCCTGAAGCCTACACAACCGCGGGCAGTGAAGGCGCCTATCGCTATCACGCGCTATCGGTCCACCAGTCCATTATTGATGTGGCGGTACGCGGCCCCGAGGACGGTTTGCCGGATGGCGAAGTGGCTATACACCCGCTCACTGAGACAGGTATGCCAACGGCGAACCTTCTGGAGCAGATCGAGCACTATCTGACTGGCGAGAAACTGCGCCCTCTGTGTGACACCGTGCGAGCGCAGATGCCAGAACATATCGACTGGCGTATCAAGTCGCACATCACGCTGTATGCCTGGGCCGAAAGAGAGCCCACCCTAGCCGCAGCACGCAAGGCCGCCGAGGACTATGCCCAGGAGCTGCGCGCCAAGCTAGGTCTCGATATCGTGCCCGAGCAGCTCAACGCCCGACTGCAGGTCTCGGGCGTCTATCGCTCTGTCCTGGAGCTACCGGCTGTTCCGTTGGCACTAGGCCGACATGGCTGGGCTGACTGCTCCGACATCGAGATTCTCTACGCGGGGGTCGCTGATGGCTGACCTAACCTTACCGCCCGCGCTGGCGGGTGATGAACGCTTTGCACTGCTGTGTAGGTTGCTTGAAGAGCGGCATACCGGTATCGATTTGACGCCGATGCTGGTCTACCTCCTCGACCTGGTGAAAGCGCCTCTACTGCCCGTGTTAGCCGACCAGTTCAGCTTGCTCGATGAGGCCGCGTGGTTGCTCGCCGAGTCCGAGGACACCCGCAGGAACCTGCTAAAAAACGCGGTAGAGCTGCACCGCTACAAGGGCACGCCCTGGGCGATTCGGGAAATCATCCGTCTGCTGGGTTTTGGCGAAGTCCAGCTGCAGGAGGGCCTCGGCGGACGAACCTATAACGGCAGCATCGCTTTCAACGGTCTCTATGTGTACGGAGACGCCCGCGCCTGGGCCGCCTATCGAGTGATTCTTAATGAGCCCATCACCAACGACCAGGCGGATCTGATCCGCCGCATGTTGTCTACCATCGCACCTAAAAGGTGCCGCCTTGCCTCGCTTGAATATCAAGCCGTGGCCATTCGCTACAACGGCGCCGCTCGTTATGACGGACTATATAACCATGGGAGCAGTATTTGATGGCCACCTTGCCTGAAACAGAAGACTACGCAGATGGGACTTACCAAATTGAAACTTCGGATAGGGTATTAGGTGGCCCTGGTGGCATAGCGAACAAACAAGCTGAGCAGTTGGGCAATCGAACTGCGTGGCTGAAAGCCGCTATCGCAAAGATTGTTAACGGTAAAACCGCCGTTGGTTTGGCTACTCAGCTGGCAACAGCTCGCTTGTTGAAGTTCAAGGGCGCGGCCAGTGGCAGCGGTAACTTCGACGGGAGTGCGGATACGGAGATAACGTTAACGCTCGCTGATTCAGGCGTTTCGGCGGGAAGCTACACAAAAGTCACATTAAACGCGAAGGGCGTGGCTACCGCAGGTGAAAATCCCCGGACCTTAGAGGGTTACGGGATCAGCGACGCTATCGCTATCGGTGATTACGGGCTCGGCGGGAAAGTATCTCCACAAGGGCCTATTGACTCCAAAAATCTGCTCGGCGGCTTTTACTCGTTTAAGGAGGGATATACCACTTTTGCCAACTACGTAGGTTTGGTCAACATTCCGTATGGGGAAGCGGGTTTCGCTGGGCAGTTAGGCTTTGAGCTAGGCGGTGCAGAGCCTGTAGTTTATATCAGGAGCGTGAGCAACTCAGGAGAGTGGACGCCCACCCGGAAACTTTGGCATACAGGTAGCTTCGACCCCTCAACCAAGGCACCACTTGCGAGCCCTGTCTTTACTGGAACGCCAGAGGTGCCGAACGTGGCCGCTGGAGACAATTCGAAGCGTGTCGCGAACACTGCGTTCGTTCGAGCAGCTGTTTCTGCATTGGTGGGTTCTTCGCCCGATGCGCTTGACACATTAAACGAGTTGGCCGCCGCGCTAGGAAACGATCCGAACTTCGCGTCCACAGTGACGAAAGCGCTGGCCGGTAAGGCTAACAAAGGCGTGAGCCTTGCGGATTACGGAATACTGGATGGGGTCAAAATTGGTCGCTTTGGTATCGGTGGCACGTCCACTGATGTAGCGCCCATCGAGACAATTGGTTTGCCCGGTGGTTTTTACGCGATGGATGGATCGCCAACAGCTTTCTTACAGTATTCATCCATCTTAAACCTTCCCTATTCCGACAAGTCGTGCGCTGGCCAGATTGCTGTAGGCCAGGGCCGTGATGATGTGATTATCTGTGTTCGCGGCGTGACGAACTCCGGTAAGTGGACGCCGAAACGGACCCTATGGCACGACGGAAATTTAGATGCAAATGCTCTTCTGCCGGTTGGGACTTCTATCGCTTTCGCGGGCGCCAGAGCGCCTGCTGGATTTCTGAAAGAAAATGGTGCTGCAGTTTCCAGAACCGTATACGCCAATCTCTTTGCAGTAATTGGTACGACCTACGGTGCGGGAGACGGGAGTACCACGTTCAACCTGCCCGAAAGTCGAGCAGAGTTCTTTCGGGGGCTTGATGACGGTCGCGGTGTTGATGTCGGTCGTAGTCTTGGAACTTATCAGGCCCCAATGCTTGAGGCTCACGATCACGCGCTGACCAGCGACGGCACTGGAGCCGCTGGAGCTGCTGGAGGGAATACGACAGCAGACTTTAAAGTTGACGGTAGCGTGAGCGTGGGGTCCACGGGTCGGACTGGTGGGGCCGAAACGCGCCCTCGAAACGTTGCACGACTGATGTGTATCAAATACTGAGGTGAACCATGACAGATTCCAATCCTCCGCGGATCTACTTAGCCCATCCGGTTACGGGGGAGTACATAGGTGAAGCATTTGCAGACCCCAACCCGCTTGACCCGGATAACTGGCTCATACCAGCCGGGGCCTTTGTCGAAGCGCCGCCGCCAAACAAAATAGGCTTTGCAGTAATCAATACTCCCGACAGCGATCGCACCTGGTCGTTGGTTCAGGACTGTCGAGGCATTGTCTATAGCAAAGTCGATGGGAAGGCTCGCCAGTGGCAAGAGCTTGGTCCGCTTCCGGATGATCTGACAGCTGAGGTCTGTCCTGGTCCGTTTTACGTATGGCGGAAAGATCGCTGGCAGTTAGACCAAGATGCTGAGCTGGAGGCGCTTTCCAGTCAGGCCCTAGCTGAGCGCGACCGATTGTTGGCGGCTGCAGCCACGCGAATAGCACCATTGCAAGATGCAGTGGATCTGGGCGACGCGTCGCCGGAAGAAGAGATAGAAATAGAGGAATGGAAGCGCTATCGCATAGGCTTGAACAGAATTCAGCGGCAGCCTGACTTTCCGAAAATTATTGATTGGCCAGCTTCACCCGCCAATCGCAATCAGCAATAAAAGAGGGCTGCCAGCTCAGATGTAGACGCATCTAAGCTGACCGCCAACCAGCAGAACTACCCTGCAAGCCAGCCAAGGCCCTCCCGCTCACGTGAGCGTTGGGAAAGGGAGTGATGCAAAGGAGGTGTTGATCTTCAGTTGGGACATTCAGGCCGAACCTGCCGGTCTGTTTTGATATTCTGTTGCGACAGCTGCAAAAAATTCTGAGGCCATTTATCTCAGATTAGAGCGCGAGTTTTTCGCGCTCGGCATCAGCCAACGCTGTAGAGAAACTGGCCCTCATCATCGATCTTGCCAGTGCTTTCGAAATTGATCTGGCGATAGTTGTCACTGCCGTATTGCATCTGGATGGCGTGGCTCGATTCAGCGCTGGGGCGGCGGCTGACCATATCCAGCAGGCCGCCCGGAGGGGTCTGGCCATAGACTGACGAGGCCGGACCGCGCAGCAGGGCGAGGCGGTCGAGGTTCCAGGTTTCGGCTTTCGGGTTGGCGTACACGCCACGGGGCAGTGGCAGGCCATCAAGGAATTGCGTCGGCTCGAAGCCGCGTACGCGCATCCAGTCGTAACGGGTGTCGCTGCCGTAGCTGGCAGACACGATACCGGGCATGTATTTGACCGCATCGTCGAGGTTCTGCACGTTACGGTCCTGCATTTGCTCGCGGGTGGCTACCGAGATCGAGCGTGGTGCCTCGACCAGCGCAGTATCGGTTTTGGTGCCGGCGGCGGTGCGCTTTGCAACATATCCCTCCACCGGCCCCCAAGCGCTTTCATAGCTGCCTTGGCCGGTGATGTTGGTGGTCGGCAAGGCAACGACGCCCTCCGGGACCGGCATCAGGGTGTAAGTGCCCGCACTGCTCTGCTCCAACTGCAACCCCGTCCCCCGCAAGGCTTCCCGCAACGCGCCCTGCGCATGGAACTGGCCTTTGACCGGTGCCGAGGTCTTGCCGGCGGCGAGTGCGGGGTTGAGGGTCAGCGCCAGGCCGGCCTGGCTGGCGATCTGGTTCAGGGTGGTGGCCAGGGGCGCAGCCGGCAGGTTATAGGCGCGCACGCTGGAGGCTTGTTCGGCGGCGATCAGCGGGGTGCTGGCCAGCGGGGCGCTGAGGGCGATCGCCATGGCTAACAGGCTGGGGCGCAACAAGGTGTCTAGCGTGCGGGACATACGGGCGGCTCCTGAATGGAAATATTTCTCAATTGCCTAGGTGCCGAGCGAGAATCGAAAAGTGATAGGGCCGGGTGAAAATATTTTTTGCGGTGTGCTGTGATCGTTCCCAAGCTCCGCGTGGGAACGCCTCGTGTGACGCTCTGCGTCACGGCCTGGGACGCAGAGCGTCCGGGCTGCATTACCACGCGGAGCGTGGGAACGATCAAGCCTAAGGCTTACCCTTGACGGTCACCCACCACGGCGTGTGCTGCTCGATCTGCACCGGCAAGGTCGGCAACAGCGCATTCAATGCCAACGTGGTGTCGCGCAGCGGGAAACTGCCGGTGATGCGCAGGTCGGCCACGTTCTTATCCACCCCCAGGTAGCCGGTGCGATAGCGCGCCAATTCCTCGATCACATCCCCCAGCCGAGCGTTGTCCACTACCAGCATGCCGCGGGTCCAGGCATCGGTGGCGGGGGTGACGGCCAACAGTGGCCCGAGCCCGTCGCCGCGCATCAGCACTTGCTGGCCCGCCTTGAACACTTGTTCCTGGTGCAGCGCCTCGGGCTGGGCGGCCACGGCAGACTGCAACACACTCAGGCGCGTAGCGTCGTCTTCGCGCTTGACGATAAACCGGGTACCCAGCGCCCGCAGGCTGCCGTCGCGGGTTTGCACGTAGAAAGGGCGCGAATCGTCGTGGCCGGTTTCGACGAGAATTTCGCCTGCCTGCAACACGATCAAGCGGCGTGTTTCGTCGAAGCGCACATCAATGGCGCTGTGGGTGTTGAGGTTTATTCGCGTGCCGTCCGCCAGCTTCAGCGTGCGCTGTTCACCGGTGGCGGTGCGCTGGTCGGCCAGCCAATAGTGAATAGGCACGTAACGCTCACCGGCAAACAGCGCCAGGCCGCACACCAGCACGATACTGGCCAGGCCCCGGCCCAGCTTGCGCACGCGCTGGCGAATGCCGTGGCGCGACTGCAGCAGCGCCGCCCGAGCCGGGCCCGAGGCCACACTGAAACGCTGGTCGAGCATGCCCAACTGGCGCCAGGCGCGAGCGTGTTCCTCATCGCTGGCCAGCCACTTGTTGAACTCTTCCTGTTCCACCGCGCTGCCGTCGCCCGAGTCGAGGGACAGTTGCCAGGCAATCGCGGCATCCAGCACGCGCGACGACACCGGTTTGGAGCCGATCGCGGTCACGACGGCTCGCCATACAGTGCGATGTAGCACTGGCGAATGCCCTGGGCCAGGTATTGGCGCACGCGCGGCACCGAAACCCCCAGGCGCTGGGCGATCTCGGCATGGCCCAGGCCGTCGAGGCGGTTATAGAGGAACGCGGCGCGGGCCTTGCTCGACAACTTGCCGAGCAGGCGGTCGATGGCCTTGAGGTCTTCGAGGATCAGTTGCTGGGCTTCCGGCGAAGGCTGTTCGTTTTCCGGGATCAGCATCAATTCGGTGAGGTAGGCCTGTTCCAGGGCCGCACGACGGAAATAGTCGAACAGCAAACCCTTGGCGATGGCCACCAGGAACGCCCGTGGTTCGCGGGGCTCGCGCAACTCATCACGGCCCAGCAGGCGCATGAAGGTGTCCTGGCTCAGGTCTTCGGCACGGCTTGGGCACGCCACATTACGTCGCAGCCACGCCAACAGCCAGCCACGGTGGTCGCGATACAACGCACCAACAAGCTCACTGCGTGGGGTATGGACCGACGACAAGGCATCACCGAATAAGGTTTAAACTAACGAGAATTATTCGCGATTGTGTCAGAGGCGTAGGGTGGGCGCAATTGGCGTCTGTCGGGTGATCGTTCCCGCGATATGCGTAGGAATGCATCCCGCGATGCTCCGCGTCGGGCGCGAAGCGTTAAAGGGAAGGGGACTGCTTGCGTCGTTTCCATTGGGCCAAACGCTCATACAGCGCCTGGGGCGTATCGATCTGTTGCTGCCGCGCCCGGCTGAACAGGATCAACATCAGCTCCGCCGTCGCCAGTGCATCGGCGCTGGCATGGTGGCGTTCGCCGGCCTGTAGCCTGAAGTGGTTGAGCCAGTCGTCCAGTCCGGCTTCGCGGATATGGGCCTCTGGGCATAACAGCGGGGCCAGGTCTGCTACATCCATGAACGGATGGGCCAGGCGATAACCCAGGCTGTCCTTGAGCGCCCGGCACAGCATGTGTTGATCAAACGGCGCATGGAAGGCCAGCAGCGGACTGTCGCCCACGAACGCCATGAAATCCAGCAACGCCTCGGTCGGGTCGCTGCCAGCGGCGATTGCACTGGGCCCCAGCCCGTGGATCAGCACACTAGGGCTGAGCTTGGTGTCGCTGCGCTGCAGGGTGCGTTCGAACAGTTGGGAGAAATCCACCGCACCGTCTTCGATGACCACGGCGCCGATGGACAGCACCTGGTCGCGGTGAAGGTTCAGGCCGCTGGTTTCCAGGTCCACCACTACCCAGCGCTGGCTGCGCAATGGGCCGTTGCCCACTTCGGCGGGCTTGGGTAACTGTTCCAGGCGCTGCTGTTGCGCAGCGTTGAGCCCAGGTTTTTTGGCACGCAGCCAGCCAAACAAACTCATAGCTGATACCGCAAGCTCAGGCTGCTTTGCAGGCGTTGGGCCTGGCGCAGGGACTCACGCAGGATGCGCCGGTCCAGGTGGTTGAGGCTGTCGGGGTCGACGCGGTTGGAATAGGGCAGGTTCTCGCGGGTCTGCAATTGGTGCTGCTGCATGCGGGTCTGCTGGATAAAGTGGTAGGCCTCTTCATAGGCGGCGCCATCCAGGGGTTCGATCACGGCCTTATCCACCAACTGGCGCAGGCGTTCCAGGGTATTGTTGGCGTGGATGCCATTGGCCAGGGCCAACAGGCGCGCGCCATCTACAAAAGGCGTAAGGCCCTGCACCTTGAGGTCGAGGGTGGCCTTTTCGCCATTTTTGCGGGTCAGCACGAACTCGCGAAAACGCCCTACCGGCGGGCGTCGCAATAGTGCATTTTCGGCCAGCATCCGTTGGAACAAGCGGTTATCCGCCACCTGATCGAGAATGCCCTGGCGCAGTTGCTCGCAACCGCGCTCTTCGCCCCACACCACGCGCAAGTCAAAATAGATGCTTGAGCCCAGCAGGTTTTCCGGCGTCGCTTCACGAATGAACGCGCCGAAGCGCCGCGCCCACTCCACGCGGGACAAGCACAGCTCGGGGTTGCCGGCCATGATATTGCCCTTGCACAGGCTGAAGCCGCACAGCGCCAGGCTTTGGTTGATGTGCTGCGCCAGCGGTAGCAAGCGCTCACGCCTTTCGGCGGCTTCGACGGCGTCCTTGGCCTCGAACAGGATGCCGTTGTCCTGGTCGGTGTACAGCGTTTGTTCGCGGCGGCCTTCACTGCCAAAGCACAGCCAACTGAAGGGCACGCCGGGGTCGCCTTTTTCCGCGAGGGTCAGCTCGATCACCCGGCACACGGTGTGGTCGTTGAGCAGCGTAATGATGTGGGTGATCTGGGTGGATGAGGCGCCATGGGCGAGCATGCGCTCCACCAACTGGCCGATTTCACCGCGAATCGCCACCAGGTTTTCCACCCGGGGCGCGTTGCGGATGGTGCGGGCCAAGTGCACCAGGTCCACACGCTGCAAGGAAAATAAGTCACGCTCGGAGACCACGCCACACAGGCGCTGGTCTTGCACCAGGCACACATGGGCGATATGCCGCTCGGTCATGGCGATGGCTGCGTCGAAAGCGCTGTGCTCCGGGCTCAAGTAAAACGGCGCCTGGGTCATGTGCCCGGCAATGCTCTGGCCGAAGTCGCTGGCGCCATCGGCGACCACCTGACGCAGATCGCGCAGAGTGAAGATGCCCAGGGGCGCCTTGTGTTCGTTGACGATCACAATGCTGCCGACCTGTTGTTCGTGCATCAAGGTCACCGCTTCGCGCAACGGTGTGTGCGGGCTGCAGGTGACCGGGTGGCGCATGGCCAATTCACCCAGGCGGGTATTCAAGGAGTATTGGGTGCCGAGGGTTTCCACGGCTTTTTGCTGTACCTGCTGGTTGACCTGGTCGAGCAGGCTGCTGACCCCGCGCAAGGCGAAATCACGAAACGGGCTGGACAGCGCGAACAGCTTGATAAAGGCCGGTTTGTTCAATTGCAGGCAGAAGGTGTCTTCAGCGGCTTTGTGTTCTGTACGGGTCGCGCGCTCACCCAGCAAGGCGGCGAGGGGGAAGCATTCGCCGGTGGCGATTTCAAAGGTGGTGTCCGCCGAGTCTGGACGCTCACCCACGACCCGGCCCTGCTTGACGATATAAAAGTGCTCGACCGGGCCGCCCGACGGTTTGAGGATGCTGTCGCCGGGGCCGTAGAAACGCAGTTGGCACTGCTCCACCAGGAAAGCCAGGTGCGCCTGTTCCATCTGGTTGAACGGCGGGAAGCGTTGCAGGAATTGCAGGGTGCCGTGGATGTTCTGCAACACAGCGGTTTTACCCGCCTGTGCGAATGCATCAGCTTTACTCATAACAGTGACCGCAGTGTTTTTGTCGTTATCGTGCTGCATGGTCGACTCCTGCGCAGTGGGTGCCCATTGGACGTAAGTCTAGGTCGAGGAGTACCGCGCAAAACTAGGGAAAAACCTTACATGACAATCGTCCAAAACCCGTAGAAAGCCCACTAGGCAAACTTTCCGACGAAGTGCACATTGTTCGCCCTTCCGCAGATGTCTGACGAGTGTGCTGGGAGATTGATGAGAACTGCTGAGAAACGTATGTCCGACCACGATATTTTGAGTGATGCCGAGCGCGAGGCGCTGAGCGCCGTGATGCTGGAGCCCGATTTACCCCCCCAACGCGTTTTGATCGTGGACGACGACAAGGACGCGCGTGAATTGCTGGCGGAAATCCTTGGGCTCGATGGTATTCGCTGCATGACTGCCGAAAGTGGCGAGGCTGCGTGGGATTTGTTGAAGACGAGCAGTTCCATCGGTTTGCTGATCACCGACCTGCGTATGGCGCCCAGCAATGGCCTGGAATTGATCCGCCAGGTGCGTGAGTCCACCCGTGCGGCGTTGCCGATCATCATCATGTCTGGAGACGCGGAAGCGCCGGATGTGATTGATGCGATGCATTTGAGCGTGGTGGATTTCTTGCTCAAGCCGATTGATAGCGTGAAGTTGGCGAAGTTGGTGAAGCGGGAGTTGGGGATGGTGCCCTGAGTGTGGGGTGACTGGCCTGGCCTCTTCGCGGGCAAGCCCGGCTCCCACATTTGAAATGCACTCCCTGTGGGAGCTGGCTTGCCTGCGATTCAGGCAACGCGGTCTAACTGACACTGATAAAAAAGCCCCGATCTTTCGATCAGGGCTTTTTCCATTACAGGCCGTTCTTGGCCTTGAACTCCCGACGCCTGCGGTGCAACACCGGCTCGGTATAGCCATTAGGCTGCTTGGTCCCTTCAATCACCAACTCCACCGCTGCCTGGAATGCGATGTTGCTGTCGAAGTCCGGAGCCAGTGGGCGGTACAACGCATCCCCGGCATTCTGGCGGTCTACCACGGGCGCCATGCGCTTGAGGCTTTCCATCACCTGGTCTTCGTTGACAATGCCGTGGCGCAGCCAGTTGGCGATGTGCTGGCTGGAAATACGCAGGGTGGCGCGGTCTTCCATCAGGCCGACATCGTTGATGTCCGGCACCTTGGAGCAGCCCACACCCTGGTCGATCCAACGCACCACATAGCCGAGGATGCCCTGGGCGTTGTTGTCCAGCTCGTTGCGGATCTCTTCCTCGGACCAATCGGTGTTGCTGGCCAGAGGAATGGTGAGGATATCGTCCACCGAAGCGCGCTCGCGTTTGGCCAGCTCGGCCTGACGGGCGAACACATCAACCTTGTGGTAGTGCAACGCATGCAGGGCTGCGGCGGTCGGCGACGGTACCCAGGCGGTGTTGGCACCGGCCAACGGGTGGGCGATTTTCTGCTCGAGCATCGCCGCCATCAGGTCGGGCATGGCCCACATGCCTTTACCGATCTGTGCACGACCTTGCAGGCCGGTGCTCAGGCCGATATCGACGTTCCAGTTCTCATAGGCGCCGATCCACTTTTCTGCCTTCATGGCCGCCTTGCGCACCATCGCGCCGGCTTCCATGGAGGTGTGGATTTCATCGCCAGTGCGGTCGAGGAAACCGGTGTTGATAAACACCACGCGCTCACTGGCCGCCTTGATGCAGGCCTTGAGGTTGACCGTGGTGCGGCGCTCCTCGTCCATGATCCCGACCTTGAGGGTGTTGCGCGCCAGGTTCAGCACCTCTTCGATGCGACCGAACAGTTCGTTGGTGAACGCGGCTTCTTCCGGGCCGTGCATCTTCGGTTTCACGATGTATACGGAACCGGTGCGGCTGTTCTTGCGGGTGTTGTTGCCGTTGAGGCTGTGGATCGCCGCCAGGCTGGTGATCAGGCCGTCGAGGATGCCTTCGGGTACTTCGTTGCCGTCTTTATCGAGGATCGCGTCGATGGTCATCAAGTGGCCAACGTTGCGCACGAACAACAGCGAACGGCCGTGCAGGGTCACGTCGCTGCCATCCACGCCGGTGTAGACGCGGTCAGGGTTCATGGTGCGGGTGAAGGTCTGGCCGCCCTTGGCCACTTCTTCGGCCAGGTCGCCCTTCATCAGGCCGAGCCAGTTGCGGTAGATCACCACTTTGTCATCGGCATCCACGGCGGCGACGGAGTCTTCGCAGTCCATGATGGTGGTCAGCGCAGCTTCCATCAGCACGTCTTTGACGCCGGCAGCGTCGGTCTGGCCGACTGGGGTGCTGGCGTCGATCTGGATTTCGAAGTGCAGGCCATTGTGCTTGAGCAGGATCGCAATCGGCTCGGCCGCAGGGCCCTGGAAACCGATCAACTGGGCATCGTCACGCAGGCCGCTGTTGCTACCGCCTTTGAGGCTGACGATCAGCTTGCCATCGACGATTTTGTAGCCGGTGGAATCAACATGGCTGCCGGCGCTGAGCGGTGCGGCTTCGTCGAGGAAGGCGCGGGCGAAAGCAATGACCTTGTCACCACGCACTTTGTTATAGCCCTTGCCCTTCTCGGCGCCGTTGGCTTCGCTGATGGCGTCGGTGCCATACAGCGCGTCGTACAGCGAGCCCCAGCGCGCATTCGAGGCATTGAGGGCGAAGCGGGCGTTCATCACCGGCACGACCAGCTGTGGGCCGGCCATGCGTGCGATCTCATCATCGACGTTTTGGGTCGAGGCCTCAAAGTCTGCGGCTTCTGGCAACAGGTAGCCGATGTCTTGCAGGAAGGCTTTGTAGGCCACCGGGTCATGGGCCTGGCCGGCGTGGGTCTGGTGCCAGGTATCGATCCGCGCCTGGAAGTCGTCGCGTTTGGCGAGTAGGGCTTTGTTCTTCGGGGCCAGGTCATGGATGACCTTGTCGGCACCGGCCCAGAACTGGTCGGCAGTGATGCCGGTACCGGGAATGGCTTCGTTGTTCACGAAGTCGAACAGGACTTTGGCGACCTGCAGGCCACCGACTTGAACGTGTTCAGTCATTGCTTGCCTCACTCTGCGGAGCTTATGCGCTTTATCAGATTTTCATTATGTAGTGCACGGTTGGGCATACTACATGATGACTTGCGGTTGTGAAAATTAGACTAAATACGTCGTTTAGCGACCCACTTTGGTCGTACGGTCACAGCGGAGAACCGGATGTTCTCAAAAAACTATTGGATTGTTCCAGATAAATATAAAAATGGTACACGATTTGTCTGGGGAGATGGCTTGCCTGCGATGGACGTTAACGATCACGCGTCCCTTCTGGATAAACGCGGCATGTCTATAATCGAGGATCAACCAACCGAGGGACTGCGCCATGGACCATCTTGTACTCACTATTATCGCCGCCGACAAACCCGGCCTGGTTGAACGCATCGCGCAGAACATTGCCAGTCATGGTGGTAACTGGCTGGAAAGCCGCATGGCGCACATGGCCGGGCAGTTTGCCGGGATCCTGCGGGTGAGCGTGCCGAGCGAGCAGCGCCAGGCATTGGTGGGGGCATTGGAGGATTTATCCACCCATGGCATTCGCGTGTTGGTGGGTGAGGGCAGCAGCGGGCAGGCATCGGCGTCCAAGCCGATCCTGATGACCCTGGTGGGCAATGACCGCTCGGGCATCGTGCGTGAGATCACCGCGCTGCTGAGCCAGCAGGGCGTCAACCTGGAACGCCTGAGCACCGATGTGCGCCCGGCGCCCATGAGCGGTGATCCGCTGTTCAATGCCGAGGCGTTGTTGCAAGTGCCGGCTACGCTGTCGCTGGAAACCCTGCAAGAGGCTTTGGAAACCTTGGCCGATGACTTGATGGTGGAGTTGCGTCAGGAGGAATAACGATCCACAAGGTTATGCAGGGAAATCTTGCATGGGCCTGTGGATAACCTGTAGAGACCCGACGCCAGGCCACGTCCGCCGGCCTTCTGCGCAAGTTGAGCAAAAAACGAGCAGTTTCAAGGGCTTGTGCACAAATGGCGGGGATCAGGTTGTGGATAACCTTTGGGTGGAACGCTGCAAGCCACGAAAGCCGTGGCTTGCAGAGGTTTGTACGTTATTTGATCAGCGTTTGCGCACGGTCAGCCAGGCATCCAGGCTGTACACCACCAACCCGGCCCAGATAAAGGCGAAGGCGACCAAGGTGCTCGGCGCCAGGTGTTCACCGAACAACAGCACGGCTTCGAGCAACACCAGCGTCGGCGCCACATACTGCAAAAAGCCCAGGGCGGTGTAGGGCAAGTGCCGTGCAGCGGCGTTGAAGCACACCAGGGGAATCAGCGTCACCGGTCCTGCGGCCACCAGCCACCAGGCCTCGGAGGTGCTCCAGAACGCCAGTTGCGCGCTGTGGGCGGTCGGGTTGAACAGCAACCAGGCGACGGCAATGGGTACCAGCATCCAGGTTTCCACCACCAGGCCTGGCAGCGCTTTGACCGGCGCCTGCTTGCGGATCAAACCGTAGAAGCCGAACGTCAGCGCCAGCGCCAGCGACACCCACGGCAGGCTACCGACTTGCCACACCTGCTGCGCCACACCTACCGCTGCCAACCCCACCGCCACCCATTGCAAACGACGCAGTCGCTCGCCGAGGATCAGCATGCCCAGCAGCACATTCACCAGCGGATTGATGTAGTAACCCAGGCTCGCTTCGAGCATGCGCCCGGTGTTCACCGACCACACATAGGTCAGCCAGTTAGCGGCGATCAACGAACCGCTGAGGGCCAGGATCGCCAGGCGCTTGGGGTTGTCGCGCAGTTCGCGAAACCAGCCGGGATGTTTCCACACCATCAGCAACAGCCCACCGAACAGTGCCGACCACAATACGCGGTGAACAATGATCTCGGCGGCGGGCACGCTGGCGATGGCTTTGAAGTAGAGCGGGAATAGACCCCAGATGACATAGGCGCTCAGGCCCAGGATGTACCCCTTGCGGGGGTTGGCGGCTTGCATTGCAGAATCCTTGCTCAGGCAGCTAACAAAGCGCAATTGTAAGGATATTTGTCAAACAACGCTCGTTCCCACGCTCCGCGTGGTAACGCCGCCTTGGACGCTCTGCGTCTGCTCTTAAATCGTGACGCGGAGCGTCACAGGATGCGCGCCCACGCAGAGCGTGGGCGCGATGATGGAACGCGTTCAGAAGAGTTTTAGCGGTTCTTCATTGAGCGCCGACAGTTGCTCGCGCAACGCCAGCACCTGGTCGCCCCAATACCGCTCGCTGCCAAACCACGGAAAACTATGGGGAAACGCCGGGTCGTCCCAGCGTCGTGCGAGCCAGGCACTGTAGTGCATCAGGCGCAGGGCGCGCAGCGGCTCGATCAGCGCCAGTTCGCGCGGGTCGAAGTCGTGGAACTCCTGATAACCGTCCATCAGTTCCGAGAGCTGGCCGAGGCATTCCTGGCGGTCGCCAGCCAGCATCATCCACAGGTCTTGCACCGCCGGGCCCATGCGGCAGTCATCCAGGTCGACGATATGGAACATCTCGTCGCGGCACATCATGTTGCCGGGGTGGCAGTCACCGTGCATGCGGATGTTCTTGTGCGGCGTGGCCTTGTAAACCTCTTCCACACGCTTGAGCAGGTCGCGGGCCACGGACTCGTAGGCCGGCAACAGGCTTTTGGGAATGAAGTTGCCTTCAAGCAAGGTGGTGAGGGAGTCGTGACCGAAATTCTTCACCCCCAGGGCTTCGCGGTGTTCGAACGGGCGGGTGGAGCCCACCGCGTGCAAACGCCCCAGCAGTTGCCCGAGCCGGTAAAGCTGATCGAGGTTGCCCGGCTCCGGCGCGCGGCCGCCACGGCGCGGAAACAGGGTGAAGCGGAAACCTGCGTGTTCGAACAGGCTCTCGCCGTTGTGGATCAACGGGGCGACCACCGGTACATCGCACTCGGCCAGTTCGAAGGTGAAGCGGTGTTCTTCCAGGATCGCCTCGTTGGTCCAGCGCTGGGGGCGATAGAACTTGGCGATCAGTGGTTCGGCGTCTTCGATGCCCACTTGGTACACGCGGTTTTCGTAGCTGTTGAGCGCCAGAACCCGCGCGTCGCTGAGGAAACCGATGCTTTCGACGGCGTCGAGCACCAGGTCTGGGGTGAGTGTTTCAAACGGGTGGGCCATGCGAACTCCTGCGCGCAGCAGGGCGCCGCGTCCGGCCGGGTATGGTAACAGCATAGATAGGCGGTGGCTGTGCGGACGCCTTCGCAGGCAAGCCAGCTCCCACACTGGCATGTATTTACACATCGAGATGTGGGAGCTGGCTTGCCTGCGATAGCGGTCTATCAGGCGCCTACGATCCCGCCATCATCCCGCCGAATCGCCATCACCGACGACCGCGGTTTGCCATTGGGCAGGTGTTCCGGCCAGGTCGAGCCACCGGTTTCCCCTGGGTGCTGAATGCCCACGAACAATGTTTTCTGGTCCGGCGAAAAGCTGATCCCCGTCACTTCACACGCCACCGGCCCCACCATGAAGCGACGGATTTCTCCAGTGCTCGGGTCGGCGCACAGCATCTGGTTATTGCCCATGCCCGCAAAGTCGCCGGCGTTGCTGTAGTCGCCATCGGTCAGGATCCACAGGCGCCCGGCTTTGTCGAAGCCCAGGCCGTCGGGGCTGTTGAACATGTTTTGCGGGTTGATGTTGGACGAGCCGCCCTTGGGGTTGCCGGCATGCACGCCGGGGTTGCCGGCCACCACGAACAGGTCCCAGGTGAAGTCCGTGGCACCGTGGTTATCGGCGTCGGCTTTCCAGCGCAGGATCTGGCCGTAGACGTTCTTCTCCCGTGGGTTGGGGCCGCCTACCGGCTGGCCCTCTTCGCCGCGCTTGGCGTTGTTGGTCAGGGTGCAATAGACCTGGCCGTCGGTGGGGCTGACCACGATCCATTCCGGGCGGTCCATGCGTGTGGCTTTCACCACGCTGGCGGCCAGGCGCGCATGAATCAGCACCTCGGCCTGGTTGGCGAAACCGCTGCTGGCGTCGATGCCGTTTTTGCCATGGGTGAGTTCAACCCACTGGCCTTTGCCCTTGGGGTGGTCGGCATCACCGTCGCCTGCGTCGAAGATCGCCACGTACAAGGTGCCGTGGTCGAGCAGGTCTTTGTTGGCCTTAGGGTTGTTGTGGTTGATCTGATCGCGGCTGATGAACTTGTAGATGAATTCACCGCGTTCATCGTCGCCCATGTACACCACGGCGCGACCGTCACGGGTTTCGGCGAGGGCCGCGTTTTCGTGTTTGAAGCGCCCCAGGGCCGTGCGTTTGACTGGGGTGGATTGCGGATCGAACGGGTCGATTTCCACCACCCAACCATGGCGATTGAGTTCGTTGGGGTTCTTAGCCATGTCAAAGCGCGGGTCGTGCTGATGCCAGTTGATGTCTTTGCTGGCGGCCACCACGCCGTAGCGCTTCTGCCCTGCGTCGAAGGTTTGCTGCGGGTTGCTGCTGCCGAAGCAGTCGGTGAAGTTTTCTTCGCAGGTCAGGTAGGTGCCCCACGGCGTCTTGCCGTTGGCGCAGTTCTGGAACGTGCCGAGGACTTTTTTGCCGCTCTTGTCGGCGCCGGTTTTCAGCCAGTCATGGCCGGCGGCAGGGCCACTCAAACGAATCGGTGAATTGCCGTGGATGCGCCGGTTGTAGCGCGAATCCTGGACGAACTGCCAGGTGCCGCCCTTGCGGCGTACTTCGATCACCGACACGCCTTCGCTGGCCAGGGCCTTGCGCACGTCTTCGGCCGATTGAGGCGCGCCGCCGTGGGCGTAGAGGTAGCGATAGTTGGTGTATTCGTTGTTGATCGCCATCAGCGCGCGGTTGTCGTCACCGGGGAATGGAAACAGGCTCATGCCGTCGTTGTTGTCGCCGAACTGTTGTTCCTGAGCCTTGGCGGTGCCATGGCCGGACGGGTCGAAAGCCGGGGCGTTGTTGTGCAGGGGCTGGCCCCAACTGATCAACACCGAAGCACTGTAGCCCGGTGGCAGGGTGATGGTGTCGCTGGTGGCGGCGGCAATGCTGGTGAACCCCAGCAACGGGCTGGCGGTAGCGGCATTCACGGCCAGGGCGCTGCGACTCAGCAGGTTGCCGCCGAGAAACATCGCGGCGCCGCACAGGGCGCCTGCGCCGATAAAGCGACGGCGGGTCAGGCCCACCATCTGTTCAAGGTCGGTGGCTTGGTTTTCTTCTAATAGGCTCATCACAGGCTCCTTAAGGTTTTTGCAGACACCTTAAGCAGCGCTTGTGACCGAATTGTTGCAGCTTGAAGACGCGCGCCCGTTACACCGGGGTGCCAAGCAATACATGGCTGGGTGCAAACTGCACGCGGATCGGCTGGCCCTGCGCCGCATCAATGGCCTTGAGTGCGACGGGCGGCGCCAGCGCGCACAACACTTGGCCGTTGGGCAGGGCAATACGCACCTCGCTGGGGCCGTCGTCGGCGGCGAGAATGGTCTCGATCCTGCCTTCCAGGCAATTGTGTCCAAGTGTTTCAGCTTGTCCGTCCGCCAGTAATTCAAGCCACCCGGCCTTGATCAGGGCCACTACTTCCACACCGGTCTGCAGCTCCAGGCGCAGGGTGCTGTCGTGGGTGATCTGTGCGTCGAGGTGCAGGCCGCCGGCCAATTGCAGGCGGATCATGTCGTTGTGGCCATGGCTCTCTATGGTGCTGACCTGGCCGTGCAATTGGTTGCGCGCGCTGGTGCGCAGCATCAAACGGCCCAGCAGGTTGAAGTCGCTGGCCGCTTCGTCCGAGCCAAGGATCTCGGCCTGAAGCAGTTGCAGGCGCTGATAAAGGCGCAGCACCCGTTCGCCTTCCTGCGTCAGTTTGGCGCCGCCACCGCCCTTGCCACCGACGCTGCGTTGCACCAGCGGTTTTTGCGCCAGATTGTTCAGCTCATCAATGGCGTCCCAGGCGGCCTTGTAACTCAACCCGGCACTCTTGGCCGCACGGGTGATGGAGCCCTGCTCGGCGATATGCCCCAGCAAGGCAATACGCTGGGGGCGGCGGATGATGTGTTGGCTGAGAGGGCTGGGCACAGACATGGCAGATACGCTTGGGTGAGATGCGCCGACGTTGCCGCGCTGGCGCAGGGGAGTCAAGTCAGCTGCCGGGTTTGGGCGTACGGGCCAGGCAATACACATCCACCTGGCGCGCGCCGGCGTTTATCAACAAGCGCGCCAGGCTGTGGGCCGTGGCGCCGGTAGTGAGGACGTCGTCTACCAGCGCCAGATGTTGCCCGGCAACCTGAATGCCGGGGGCCAGTGCGAAGGCGTTGAGCAGGTTGCGTTTGCGGGTCTTGGCATCGAGGTCTTGCTGCGCCACGGTTTCATGGGGGCGTAAGAGCGCGTGTTCATTAAAGGGAATGTCGAGGGCGTGATTGAGCCAGCGGGCCAGCATCAACGCTTGATTAAAGCCGCGTTCGCGCAGGCGTTTGCGCGCCATGGGCACCGGTAGCAGGCAGTCGGGGCGCTCCAGTTCGGCGTTATCGAAGCGATGCTGCAAGTGCTGCCCCAGCAGACGCGCCAGCAAGTGCCCCAGCGGCCAACGCGCCTGATGCTTGAAGCGGCTGATCAGGGTGTCCACGGGAAAACTGTAGGTCCATGGCGCGACCACCTGGTGAAAGGCCGGTGGCTGTTTTTGGCACTGGCCGCAGAGCAGTCCGTCCATGGGTAAGGGCAGTGCGCAGCGTTCGCACTGTTCCATCAGCCATGGCAATTCTGTTTCGCAGGCGCTGCACAGGGGCTCGTCTGATTCGATGCACTCATCGCAGATCAAACAAGGCTGTATGCTTTTTAACCAGATGTAAACTTCGTGTTTGTGCTCAGGTTGACAGTGCATGAATCTTCCTTAAATATGCCGAGCATCCGTGTCGTGCCTGTGGGTATTGCCTTTCCCGCAGCGCTTGCCAAAGCATAATCAAGGAATCGCCCATGAGCGCCAGCACCTCTGCCACCCTGCGTCACGATTGGTCTTTAGCTGAAGTCAAAGCCCTGTTCGTGCAGCCCTTCAACGACCTGTTGTTCCAGGCGCAGACCGTGCACCGCGCGCATTTCGACGCCAACCGCGTGCAAGTGTCGACGCTGCTGTCGATCAAGACCGGCGCCTGCCCGGAAGATTGCAAATATTGTCCGCAGTCGGGCCACTACAACACTGGCCTGGAAAAAGAGAAGCTGATGGAGGTGCAGAAGGTCCTCGAAGAGGCCGCACGTGCCAAGGCCATCGGCTCGACGCGTTTCTGCATGGGCGCGGCATGGAAACATCCGTCGGCCAAAGACATGCCCTATGTGCTGGAAATGGTCAAAGGCGTGAAGGCCATGGGCCTGGAAACCTGCATGACTCTCGGTCGCCTTGACCAGGACCAGACCGAAGCCCTGGCCCAGGCCGGCCTGGACTACTACAACCACAACCTCGACACCTCGCCGGAGTTCTACGGCTCGATCATCACCACCCGCACCTACAGCGAGCGCCTGCAAACCCTGGCGTACGTGCGTGACTCGGGGATGAAGATCTGTTCGGGCGGCATCCTTGGCATGGGCGAGTCTCTCGACGACCGCGCCAACTTGCTAATCCAGTTGGCCAACCTGCCGGAGCATCCGGAGTCGGTGCCGATCAACATGCTGGTGAAAGTGGCGGGCACGCCGTTGGAAAACGCCGATGACATCGACCCCTTCGATTTCATCCGCATGCTGGCGGTGGCGCGCATCCTGATGCCGCAGTCCCACGTGCGCCTGTCGGCTGGCCGCGAAGCCATGAATGAGCAGATGCAGGCCCTGGCCTTTTTTGCCGGCGCCAACTCGATCTTCTACGGCGACAAACTGCTGACCACCGCCAACCCCCAGGCGGACAAGGATATGCAACTGTTCGCACGCTTGGGCATCCTGCCCGAAGCCCGTGAAGAGCATGCCGATGAAGTGCATCAGGCGGCGATCGAGCAGGCGTTGGTGGAGCAAAAGAGCAGCGAGCAGTTCTACAACGCTGTGGTGTAACCACCTTTGGAATGCATTCCAGTGTGGGAGCTGGCTTGCCTGCGATGGCGGCGGCACTTTCAGTATTGAAGTGTCAGAAGGACCGCTATCGCAGGCAAGCCAGCTCCCCCATCGGATTGAGTTGAACCTGTTAAATCGAGGCCAGCATGTCTTTCGATCTCGCCGCGCGCCTCGCTGCCCGCCGTGCCGACCATCTTTACCGCCAGCGCCCCTTGCTGCAGAGCCCCCAAGGCCCGCACGTGGTGGTGGACGGGCAACCGTTGTTGGCCTTCTGCAATAACGATTACCTCGGCCTGGCCAATCACCCGCAAGTGATCGAAGCCTGGCGCGCCGGTGCGTCCCGCTGGGGCGTGGGCGGTGGCGCTTCGCACTTGGTGGTGGGCCACGCCACACCGCACCATGAGCTGGAAGAAGCCCTGGCTGATTTGACCGGTCGCCCGCGTGCCTTGCTGTTCACCACTGGCTACATGGCCAACCTCGGCGCGGTCACGGCGCTGGTGGGGCAGGGCGATACGGTACTGGAAGACCGGCTTAACCACGCGTCCTTGCTGGATGCCGGTTTGCTGTCCGGTGCGCGTTTCAACCGCTATCTGCATAACGACGCGGGCAGCCTGGCCAAGCGCCTGGAGAAAGCCACCGGCAATACCTTGGTGGTCACCGACGGTGTGTTCAGCATGGACGGCGACCTCGCCGACCTGCCCGCGCTGGCCCGTGAAATCAAGGCCAAAGGTGCCTGGCTAATGGTGGATGACGCCCATGGCTTCGGCCCGCTGGGCGCCAACGGCGGCGGCATCGTCGAGCATTTCGGCTTGAGCCAGGAGGACGTGCCCGTGCTGGTTGGCACCTTGGGCAAAGCGTTCGGCACCGCCGGGGCCTTCGTGGCCGGCAGTGAGGACTTGATCGAGAGCCTGATCCAATTCGCACGCCCGTATATCTACACCACCAGCCAACCACCGGCACTGGCCTGCGCCACCCTCAAAAGCCTGGAACTGCTGCGCAGCGAACATTGGCGACGCGAGCACCTCAACGCGTTGATCCGCCAGTTCCGTCGCGGCGCCGAGCAGATAGGCCTGGCGTTGATGGACAGCTTTACGCCGATCCAACCGATCCTGATTGGCGACAGCGCCCGGGCACTGCGCCTCTCGCAGATGCTGCGCGAGCGCGGCCTGATGGTGACTGCCATTCGCCCACCGACCGTGCCCGCCGGCAGTGCCCGTCTACGGGTGACATTGACGGCGGCCCACAGCGAAGCGCAGGTGCAGCTATTGTTAGACGAGTTGCAAGCGTGTTTTCGCTTGTTAGACGCCTCGGAGCCCGGCTATGCGTAATCGACTGATCCTGCTACCGGGCTGGGGCCTGGGTGTGTCACCGCTGGAACCGTTGGCCGCTGCGTTGCACGGCCTGAACGAGCACTTGCAGGTACAGATCGAACCCTTGCCGGCGCTGCAGGCCAGCGAACTCGGTGAATGGCTCGATGAGCTCGATGCGACGCTGCCGGACAATGCCTGGCTCGGGGGCTGGTCGCTGGGCGGCATGCTCGCGTCCGAGTTGGCGGCACGCCGTGGCGAGCGGTGCTGTGGCTTGCTGACTCTGGCGAGCAACCCGTGTTTCGTCGCCCATGACGGCTGGCCCCATGGGATGCCTACGGAAACCTTCGACGCATTTCTGGCCGGCTGCCATGCCGATTCCCAGGTCACGCTCAAGCGCTTTGGGCTGTTGTGCGCCAAGGGTGCCGAAGACCCGCGCGGCTTGTCGCGGTTGTTGGTCAGCGGTGCGCCGAATACCTCCCCCAGCGTCTTGATGCCCGGCCTGGAGTTGCTGGCCCAACTGGACACGCGGGCGGCCTTGCAGGCGTTTCGTGGGCCGCAGTTGCACCTGTTTGCCGGCCTGGATGGGCTGGTGCCTGCCGAAGCCGCCAGTGACCTGCTGGCCTTGCTCCCCGATGTAGAAATCGGCCTGATTGAACAGGCCGGTCACGCGTTTCTTCTGGAAGACCCTCACGGAGTTGCCGGGGCCATCCAGGCTTTTTTGCATGAGTGTGTCGATGACTGACCTATCCCATCCGCCCTTGCCAGGGGGCTTGCCGGACAAGCGCCAGGTCGCGGCCTCGTTCTCCCGTGCGGCGGCCAGTTACGACAGCGTGGCCGAGTTGCAGCGTGTGGTCGGCCATGAACTGCTCAGCCGTTTGCCTCACGGCCTGGCGCCACAGCGTTGGCTGGACATGGGCTGCGGCACGGGCTACTTCAGCCGCGTACTGGGCGAGCGTTTGCCCGGCAGCCAAGGTGTGGCATTGGATATTGCCGAGGGCATGCTCAACCACGCGCGTCCACTGGGTGGCGCTGCGCACTTTATAGCCGGCGATGCAGAACGCTTGCCGCTTGCAGCTGACAGCTTCGAGCTGTTCTTCTCCAGCCTCGCGGTACAGTGGTGTGCCCATTTTGATGCGGTGCTCAGCGAAGCCCGGCGCGTGCTGCGACCAGGTGGTGTGCTGGCCTTTGCCAGCCTGTGCGTAGGCACCCTGGATGAGTTGCGCGAGAGTTGGCGGGCGGCGGATGGCCTGGTCCACGTCAATAGCTTCCGCACCTTCGAGGCTTATCAGCAACGGTGTGCGGCCAGTGGTTTGCGCGTGATCAGCCTGGAGCGAAAGCCCCACGTATTGCATTACCCGGATGTGCGCAGCCTGACCCATGAACTCAAGGCACTGGGCGCCCATAACCTCAACCCAGGCCGCCCGGGAGGATTGACGGGCCGTGCGCGGATTGTCGCGCTGGTAGAGGCCTACGAGCAGTTCCGCCAGGCCCAGGGCCTGCCCGCCACGTACCAGGTGGTGTATGCCGTACTGGAGAAACCGTTATGAGCGCCGCTTACTTCATCACCGGTACAGACACCGATGTTGGCAAGACCACCATCGCCGCCGGCCTGTTGCATGCGGCCAGGCTTTCCGGCAAAAGCACGGCCGCCGGAAAGCCGGTGGCGTCGGGCTGCCAACTGACGGCCGAGGGCCTGCGCAATGCCGATGCGTTGGCGTTGCTGGCCGAGTGTTCCATACCGCTCAGTTATACCGAGGTCAACCCGGTGGCCTTCGAGCCAGCTATCGCGCCGCATCTGGCAGCGCGCGAGGCGGGCGTCGGGCTCACGGTGCAATCGCTGCTCAAGCCGATGCAGCAGATCCTGGCACGGGGCGCGGACTTCACCTTGATCGAAGGGGCAGGCGGTTGGCGCGTGCCCTTGGCCGACCAGGCCAACCTGTCGGACCTGGCCATGGCGCTCAAACTGCCGGTGATCCTGGTGGTAGGCGTGCGCCTTGGGTGCATCAGCCACGCGTTGCTCACCGCCGAAGCCATCGCACGGGATGGCTTGCCGCTGGCGGGCTGGGTGGCAAATATCATCGACCCCAAGACCTCTCGTCTGGAAGAAAACCTCGCCACCCTGGCTGAGCGCCTGCCCGCGCCTTGCCTGGGGCGAGTGCCGAAACTCAAGCACGCCGGGGCTGGCGCGGTGGCCGAGTACTTGGAACTGGACCTGCTTGACTGATTTTGGCTATCGCTAAGGCAATATGCCATTAGTGTTTTTGACGAGCCTTTTGCCAGGATGTCTGGTTCAATCGGGCTTCACGATTCTCTAAAGGCAGGCTTACGCCATGGAAATCTCTGGAAGCAGCGCGTTTTATTCGGGCCTGAGCAGCATTCAGACCGGGCAGAACCGTGTCGACCAGGCGGCCGGCAATATTGCCAGCGCCGCGACCACCCAGCCATCGGCCGCGCAAAGCGACCGTCTGCAAGCCAATGACCGCGCCCAAGCGTCCAATTCGGCGAGCAACATGGTGGAAATGGCCCAGGGCAAGTTTCAAATCGAGCTGGGGGCGAAAGTCGCCAAGGCTTCGGACGAAATGCTCGGTACGTTGATCGATACCTACGCCTGATCCCGTCCTACCCTGTAGGAGCGAGCTTGCTCGCGAAAAACGTCAACGATAACGCGTACCGCCTGGACTAGCACGGTGTGCTGATGTCCTTCGCGAGCAAGCTCGCTCCTACAAAAAACTTCATCTTTCCTAAAATTCTGTGTGGCATCCCGCCGCAGGCCTCGCCGTGCCTGGCTGACCCGCGTCAAGACAAACGGCATCTGGCCGACGCTTGACAACCCTGGGTCGTAAACGTATGTTTCAAACACCTGTTTGACCGCCATAACAAATCCACGCGGTTGTTCATCCCAGTTACATCAGCAGAGGTTTATCGCTATGCCTGACTACAAGGCCCCCTTGCGTGATATTCGCTTCGTTCGTGACGAACTGCTCGGTTATGAAGCGCACTATCAGAGCCTGCCGGCTTGCCAGGACGCTACCCCGGACATGGTCGACGCCATCCTCGAAGAAGGCGCCAAGTTCTGTGAGCAAGTACTGGCACCGTTGAACCGCGTGGGCGACATCGAAGGGTGTACCTGGAGTGAGTCAGGCGTTAAGACCCCAGCGGGCTTCAAAGAAGCCTACAAACAATTCGTCGAAGGCGGCTGGCCAAGCCTGGCCCACGACGTGGAGCACGGTGGCCAAGGCCTGCCGGAATCCCTGGGCCTGGCCGTGAGCGAAATGGTCGGCGAAGCCAACTGGTCATGGGGCATGTACCCAGGCCTGTCCCATGGCGCGATGAACACTATTTCCGAACACGGCACCCCCGAGCAGCAAGAGGCTTACCTGACCAAGCTGGTGTCGGGCGAATGGACCGGCACCATGTGCCTGACCGAGCCACACTGCGGCACCGACCTGGGCATGCTGCGCACCAAGGCCGAGCCTCAGGCTGACGGCTCCTACAAAGTCTCCGGTACCAAGATCTTCATCTCGGCCGGCGAGCACGACATGGCCGACAACATCGTCCACATCGTACTGGCCCGCCTGCCGGAGGCACCGGCCGGCACCAAAGGCATCTCGCTGTTTATCGTGCCCAAGTTCCTGCCCAACGCCGATGGCTCTGTGGGCGAGCGCAACGCGGTCACCTGTGGTTCCCTGGAACACAAAATGGGTATCCACGGCAACGCCACCTGCGTGATGAACTTTGACGCGGCCACCGGTTTCCTGATCGGCCCGGCGAACAAAGGCCTGAACTGCATGTTCACCTTCATGAACACCGCTCGGCTGGGCACTGCGCTCCAAGGCCTGGCTCACGCCGAGATCGGTTTCCAGGGCGGCTTGAAATATGCGCGTGATCGCCTGCAAATGCGCTCCCTGACCGGCCCGAAAGCGCCGGACAAAGCCGCTGACCCGATCATCGTGCACCCTGATGTACGCCGCATGTTGCTGACCATGAAAGCCTTCGCCGAAGGTAACCGTGCGATGGTGTACTTCACCGCCAAGCAAGTGGACATCGTCAAGTACGGCACCGACGACGAAGCCAAGAAACAGGCAGATGCCCTGCTGGCCTTCATGACCCCGATCGCCAAGGCATTCATGACCGAAGTCGGTTTTGAATCGGCCAACCACGGCGTGCAGATCTACGGTGGCCACGGCTTTATCGCTGAGTGGGGCATGGAGCAGAACGTTCGCGACAGCCGCATTTCTATGCTGTACGAAGGCACCACCGGCATCCAGGCGCTGGACCTGCTCGGCCGTAAAGTGCTGATGACCCAAGGCGAAGCGCTCAAGGGCTTCACCAAGATCGTGCACAAGTTCTGCCAGGCCAACGAAGGTAACGACGCGGTTAAAGAGTTCGTTGCACCGCTGGCGGCACTGAACAAAGAGTGGGGCGAGTTGACCATGAAGGTCGGCATGGCCGCGATGAAAGACCGTGAAGAAGTCGGTGCTGCCTCGGTGGACTACCTGATGTACTCAGGCTACGCCTGCCTGGCTTACTTCTGGGCCGACATGGCACGCCTGGCCGCCGAGAAACTGGCCGCCGGCACCAGCGAAGAGGCGTTCTACACCGCCAAGTTGCAGACTGCGCGCTTCTACTTCCAGCGCATCCTGCCGCGTACCCGCACCCACGTGGCAACCATGCTGTCGGGCGCCAACAACCTGATGGACATGAAAGAAGAAGATTTCGGCCTGGCTTACTAAGCCTTACCAGGTTCTTCTAGAAACCGCCGCCTCCCTCGGGATGCGGCGGTTTTTTTGCATTTGTGTGGGAGCGCGTCTAAAAAACCGCAGTCCTGCACTCAGGGATTATGATGAGCTGCCGTTACAGTGATGGCAATGTGATACATGCTCGGTCGGTTGTGCTTAACTGATCGCTTAGCGGCACAGTGCCATTATTCGTTAGCGGGTCGGAGTTTTACCCTTGTCACGCGTGTCCGCTGTACGTTTCAGCCATTTTCTCCCTTCGCTGCTGCTGTTGCTGGCCGGGCTCTCGGCTGCGTACGTCAAGGACCTCAGCGTCTTCTTCACCTCGCTGTTCAACGTGCTGCCCACCCTGGTGCTGTTGCTCGGCGGCGCCTACTGCGCGGTGTATCGACGCCAGCGTGAACTGTTCTTGATGGTCACGGTTTACGTCACCTATTTCCTGCTGGATACCCAGACCGACTTCTACCGCGACAATGGCCGCGTGCGTGAAGACGCTGCGGTGGTGTTCCACCTGTGCTGCCTGCTGTTGCCCTTGCTGTTCAGCATTTATGCGCTGTGGCAGGAAAAGACCCATCTGTTCCGCGACTTCGTCGCCCGCTGTGCGGTGCTGCTGGCGGTGGGCAGTGTGGCGCTGGCCCTGGAGCAAAGTTTTCCCCAGGCCTTGCTGGGCTGGTTGGCGGAGATCCGTTGGCCGATGCTGCATGGCGCCTGGATGAGCCTGATCCAACTTTCCTATCCGATGTTCCTGATCGGCTTTCTCACCCTGGCCGCCCAATACTGGTACCAGCCGCGCCCGCTGCACGCGGCACAACTGGTGGGGTTGCTGGGCATGTTCTGGATGTTGCCGCAAACCTTCATCCTGCCGTTCACCCTCAACATCATGTGCAGCCAGGTGATGCTGATGATCGCTGCGGGGGTGGCGCACGAGGCGTATCAAATGGCGTTTCGTGATGAGCTCACCGGCTTGCCGGGGCGACGTGCCCTCAACGAGCGCATGCAGCGGCTAGGTCGCAACTATGTGCTGGCGATGAGCGACGTCGATCACTTCAAACGTTTCAATGACACCCACGGCCACGATGTGGGCGACCAGGTGCTGCGCCTGGTGGCGAGCAAGCTGTCCAAGGTCAATGGCGGCGGGCGGGCCTATCGTTACGGCGGTGAAGAGTTTGCCGTGGTGTTTGCCGGCAAGACCCTGGATGAGTGCATGCCGCACCTGGAGGAGATCCGCGAGATCATCGCCAGCTACGACATCAAGTTGCGCAACCCGGACCGCCCCCAGGACGATCATCAAGGCCGCCAGCGCCGTGCCGGCAGCGGCGCGTCCAGCGTGTCGGTGACGGTAAGCATCGGTGTGGCCGAGCGCCAGGCCGAACAACGCAGCCCCGACGAGGTGCTCAAATCCGCCGACCAGGCGCTTTACACCGCCAAGGGTGCGGGGCGTAATTGTGTGGTCGCCGCCGGGCAAACCCGCCGTGGCGCGGTGCGCATGGAGAGCGCTGCCGGTTGAGTAATGGCGCTGTATTCAGCAGCGCTACAGTGATTGTCCACGGCCAGGGCCGGCAGTAGGTTAACCCTATCTGCTGCCGGAGACATTGCCATGCCTGAGTACAAAGCTCCCTTGCGCGACATGCGCTTTCTGATCGACACCGTATTCGATTTCCACGGCCACTACGCGGCCCTGGGCGCCACGGATGCCAGCCCGGACATGGTCAGTGCGATCCTCGAAGAAGGCGCCAGGTTCTGCGAAAACGTACTCGCGCCGCTCAATCGCAGCGGCGATGAAGAGGGCTGCCATTTCGATAATGGCGTGGTGACCACTCCCAAAGGCTTCAAGCAAGCCTTTGCCCAGTATGTGGAAGGCGGCTGGCACGGCGTGGCGGCAGACCCGGCCTACGGTGGCCAGGGCCTGCCCCATTCCCTCGGCCTGGTGTTGAGCGAGATGATCGGCTCCAGCAACACCTCCTGGGGCATGTACCCGGGCCTGACCCACGGTGCGATGTCGGCCATCCACGCCCACGGCACCGACGAACAGAAAGCCACCTACCTGAGCAAGCTCACCGCTGGCGAATGGACCGGCACCATGTGCCTGACCGAAGCCCACTGCGGCACCGACCTGGGCTTGATCAAGACCCGCGCCGTGCCGCAGGCGGACGGCAGTTACGCGGTCACCGGCAGCAAGATCTTCATCTCGGCCGGCGAGCACGACATGAGCGCCAATATCATCCACCTGGTGCTGGCCAAGCTGCCGGACGCGCCGGCGGGTACCAAGGGCATCTCGTTGTTTATCGTGCCCAAGTTCCATGCCGACTCCGGCGAGCGCAATGCGGTGCACTGCGGCTCCATCGAACACAAGATGGGCATCAAGGCCTCTGCCACCTGCGTGTTGAACTTCGATGGCGCCAAAGGCTATTTGATTGGCGAGGCGAACAAGGGCCTCAACTGCATGTTCACCATGATGAACCACGCCCGCCTGGGCACGGGAATGCAGGGCCTGTGCAACGGCGAAGCGAGCTTCCAGGGCGCGATCAAGTACGCCAATGACCGCTTGCAGATGCGCTCGCTGACCGGTGCCAAGGCGCCGGAGAAAGCCGCTGACCCGATCATCGTGCACGCCGATGTACGCCGCATGCTGCTGACCATGAAGGCTTTCAACGAGGGCAACCGCGCGTTGACCTATTTCACCGCGCAACTGCTCGATACCGCGCACCTTGGCAGCGACGCTGGCCAACGCCAGGAAGCCGAGGACCTGTTGGCCTTCCTCACGCCGATCTGTAAAGCCTTCATGACCGAAACCGGCCTGGAGGTGACCAACCACGGCATGCAGGTATTCGGTGGTCATGGCTATATTCGCGAGTGGGGCATGGAGCAACTGGCCCGTGACGCACGGATTGCGCCGATCTATGAAGGCACCAACGGCATCCAGGCCCTGGACCTGCTCGGGCGCAAGGTGCTGGGCAGCCAGGGCAAGTTGCTGCGTGGGTTTACCAAAATTGTGCATAAGTTCTGCGCGGCCAATGCCGAGCATGCGCAACTCAAGGCCCATGTGGCGCAACTCAATGAACTGAACCAGCAATGGGGCGAACTGACCTTGAAGGTCGGCACGGCGGCGATGAAAAACCCTGATGAAGTGGGCGCGGCGGCCATGGATTACCTGATGTACAGCGGTTACATCATCCTCGCCTACCTGTGGTTGCGCATGGCGATCGCGGCGCACGGCCAGGACGACCAAGAGTTTGCCCAGGCGAAGCTTGCGACCTGCGACTTTTATTTCAAGCGCTTGTTGCCGCGTACGGCCATGCACCGTGCTGCGGTAGAGGCAGGGAGCGAATGCCTGATGAGTCTCCCAGCTGACGCTTTCTCCCTGTAGGAGCGAGCTTGCTCGCGAAGAACGTCAACGATAACGCGTGCTTGCTGAATGAACGCGGCGCCTGTGAGTTTTTCGCGAGCAAGCTCGCTCCTACAGGAAAGCTTCCTTGTGTGACTTGTAAATACTTAATGGTCACGAACGGACCCTATGTGTCTGAAAAGTTGTTCGGGTACACTCGACGTCTGTAAAACCGATCCTATCGAATTACTTTTCACGTTCTCACGAGGTTTGCCATGGCTGATTACAAAGCGCCGTTGCGTGATATGCGCTTCGTCCTCAACGAAGTGTTTGAGGTCGCTAATACTTGGGCCCAGTTACCGGCATTGGCAGACAGCGTTGACGCCGAAACCGTCGAAGCGATCCTGGAAGAGGCCGGCAAGGTCACCGCCAAATCCATTGCCCCGCTCAGCCGCGGCGGCGATGAGCAAGGCTGCCACTGGGCGGACGGCGCCGTGACGACTCCCGACGGTTTTCCCCAGGCCTACAGCACCTACGCCGAAGGCGGCTGGGTAGGCGTGGGCGGCGACCCGACCTACGGCGGCATGGGCATGCCCAAGGCGGTGTCGGCGCAGGTTGAAGAGATGATCAACTCGTCGAGCCTGGCTTTCGGCCTGTACCCGATGTTGACCTCCGGTGCCTGTGTATCGATCAACACCCACGCCAGTGAAGAACTCAAGGCCACCTACCTGCCGAAGATGTATTCCGGTGAGTGGGCCGGTTCCATGTGCCTGACGGAAGCCCATGCCGGTACCGACCTGGGGATGATCCGCACCAAGGCCGAGCCTCAGGCGGACGGCTCCTACAAGGTCAGCGGCACCAAGATCTTCATTACCGGTGGCGAGCACGACCTCACCGAAAACATCATCCACCTGGTGCTGGCCAAACTGCCGGACGCACCGGCCGGGCCCAAGGGCATCTCGCTGTTCCTGGTGCCGAAGTTCCTGGTAAATGCCGATGGCAGCCTGGGCGCGCGTAACCCGGTGAACTGCGGCTCCATTGAACACAAGATGGGCATCCAGGCCTCCGCCACCTGTGTGATGAACTTCGACGAAGCCGTGGGTTACCTGGTCGGTGAGCCCAACCGTGGCTTGGCTGCGATGTTCACCATGATGAACTATGAGCGCCTGGGCGTCGGTATCCAGGGCTTGGCTTCTGGCGAGCGGTCCTATCAGAACGCGATTGAATATGCCCGTGACCGTCTGCAGAGCCGTTCCCCGCTAGGCGCACAGGCCAAGGACAAGCCGGCAGACCCGATCATCGTGCATCCGGATGTCCGTCGTATGTTGCTGACCATGAAGGCGGCGAACGAAGGCGGCCGGGCGTTTTCCACCTACGTGGCGACGCAGTTGGACATCGCCAAGTTCAGCGACGATGCGCAGGCGCGCGAGCGTGCCGATAACCTGGTGGCGTTGTTGACGCCAGTTGCCAAGGCGTTCCTCACCGACCTGGGCCTGGAAACCACCGTACTCGGCCAGCAGGTGTTTGGTGGTCACGGTTACATCCGCGAGTGGGGCCAGGAGCAATTGGTGCGTGACGTGCGCATCACCCAGATCTACGAAGGTACCAACGGCATTCAGGCCCTGGATCTGATGGGGCGCAAGATCGTCGGCAGCGGCGGTGCGTTCTATACCTTGTTCGCCGATGAGATCCGCCAGTTCATCGCCGCATCGGGCCCTGAGTTGGCCGAGTTCACCAAGCCGCTGGGTGTGGCAGTAGGTAACCTGGATGAGCTGACGGCCTGGGTGCTGGACCGCGCCAAGAGCAATCCTAATGAAATCGGCGCAGCCTCGGTGGAATACCTGCATGCGTTCGGCTACATGGCCTATGCCTATATGTGGGCGCGCATGGCCAAGGCGGCGTTAGGCAAGGAGGGCGAAGAGGATTTCTACGCCAGCAAACTGGGGACTGCGCGTTTCTACTTTGCCCGCCTGTTGCCGCGTATCCACTCGTTGAGTGCATCGGTAAAAGCCGGTAGCGAATCACTTTTCCTGATGGATGAAGCCCTGTTTTAAGGGGGAAGAGGGCGTGTAAGCATTCTCTTACATGACGTGCTGCTAATCGTCCTCTATCGCCACATTGGATCCACGGCTAATCTACTTCACATGGACGTCGCGCAGGAAGCGCAAAGCAACAACACGGACACGTAGGATTCTGCCAGGACGGCGGAGTGAAATGGATGTCAGGGAAACAGTCTGCAAAGCCCCGCTTCGGCGGGGTTTTCTTTTGCCCGCGAAAAAGTCAGGCAGTTGCCGGCGGGGCATTCATCACGTCTTCCAGCAGGGTGCGCAGCAACGCCACCGTCGCCTGCTGGCGTTGCACATCGCGGCATACCAACCCTACTTTCAGCGGTACCCTGGGCTCACTCAAGGGTTTCCACAGCAGTGCCTTGCTGTTGTGTTCGTCCTGGGAGCGCCCAGGCAGCACGGTCGCCAAGCGGGTGTGAGGCAGGCTGTCGAGAATGCCCACCATGGTATTGAGCTCCGCCTGCACTTGCGGGCGCCGCCCGAGGTTGGACAGTTGGCCTTGCCAGATCTGCCGAACCTGAAACTCTTCCCCCAGCAGCAACATCGGTAATTCGGCGGCTTGTTTGAGCGAGACTTTCTTGAACTCGCGCAACGGATGATCTTCGGGTATCACCACCTTCAGCTCGTCTTCATACAGCAACACGCCGTGCAGGCCCGGTTGACGGGGTGGCAGGTAGCTGATGCCAATATCGAGTGAGCCATTGAGCAACCGCCGCTCAATCTCAAGCCCGGTCAGCTCGTAAATCTGCACCACCAGATGGGGCTGGGCCTTGCGCACGCGCTCAAGCATCTGCGGTACCAGGCTGGTGTGCACGGTTTGCAGCACGCCGATGGCCAGGCTGCGCATGGCCTGGCCCTTGAAATTGCGCAGTGCCTCGACGGCTTGCTGCATACCATCAATGAGCGGTAATGCGTGGTTGTATAAGGTGTGGGCCGCCAAGGTCGGCAACAGACGCTTGCTGCTGCGTTCGAACAGGCTGACGTCGAGGTTCTGTTCCAGTTGGCGAACCTGTTGCGACAGCGCTGGCTGGGAGATCGACAGACGCTCCGCGGCGCGGCCTACGTGGCCTTCCTCATACACCGCGACGAAATAACGCAGTTGCTTGAAATCCATAAGGTTTGCTTATCGAAAAAGCTGGAAAATCGAAATGGCCGCTGGCCCCCGAGGCGCCTAGTCTAGCGCCTATTCGCAGGGCTTACAGGGCCGGATCGGACAATGAACAGCGTTTTTGTTGATAGCGTTTACATAGGCAAGGCAAAAAATCTGAAGGCCTCATTGGCAGGTGGCATCGACCAAGGTCAGGTTGCCAGCGGGGGGGAAGTGTGAACTTGTTCCGTCGCTGCGCGCCGAGTCTGGATGACCTGGTTGTGCATGCCCCGCGTGCAGATGTTTCCAGCCAGTGCCTGATGCCCACTGTGGCGCGCCCGCCCCAGGTGTTTGTACAGGGGCAGGGTTCCTGGCTTTCGGACGCTGACGACCGCGCTTATCTGGATTTCAGTCAAGGCGGTGGGGCCAACAGCCTGGGTCACAGTCCCCAGGCCGTACGCGACGCCATTGCCCAACAGATGCACACCGTGATCAACCCTGGCCTGGGTTTGCACAACCGCGCGCAACTGGATCTTGTCGATCGTCTGTGCCACCACACCTGCAGCGACCAGGCCTATTTGCTCAACAGCGGTGCCGAAGCCTGTGAAGCGGCCATCAAGTTGGCACGCAAGTGGGGCCAACTGCATCGCGGTGGCGCTTACCACATCATCACCGTAAACAATGGCTGTCATGGGCGGAGCCTGGGGGCGATGTCGGCGTCGGCTGTGGCCTGCGAAAACCGATTCGAACCGCAGTTGCCAGGTTTCAGCCAAGTGCCGTTTAACGATCTGCCGGCCCTGCATGCAGCGGTCGATGCGCAGACCGTCGCCATCATGCTGGAGCCGATACAAAGCGGCGGCGGTGTCCTCCCTGCGACAGAACATTACCTCAAGGGCGTCGAACGCCTGTGTCGTGAGCTGGGGATCCTGCTGATCTTCGACGAAGTGCAAACCGGTATCGGCCGCTGCGGCAGCTTGCTCGCCGAACAGCAATACGGCGTGCGCGCCGACATCATTGCCCTGGGCAAAGGCCTGGGCGGCGGTGTGCCCCTGGCGGCGCTGCTGGCGCGTGGCACTGCCTGTTGCTTCGAACCGGGCGAGCTGGACGGTACACATCATGGCAATGCACTGATGGCATCTGCGGGTATCGCAGTACTCGACGCTCTATTGGAGAACGGCTTTCTCGAGCACCTACGTGAATCGGGCTTGTACCTGGCAGAAGGCCTTGCCCGCCTCGCCTATCGCTACGGCCATGGGCCCTTGCGCGGCAACGGGCTGCTTTGGGGCCTGACACTGTCGGACGATTGCGCCGCTGCAGTGGTCAAGGCCGCGCTGCACGAAGGCTTGATTCTCACTGCCGCGCAACCTGACTGCCTGCGCTTTACCTCTGCGCTGAACATCAGCAAAACCCATATCGACGAAATGCTTCTTCGGCTTGCCCGCGCTTTTTCTCGGGTGCGTACCGCTCAAGTGCAATGCCGCAAGGGCATCGCCGTTTGACCCCAGTTTCCTGAACCGTCTCGCGGCATACGCGGCGCCTCCAGCCTGATTTTTTTGGCTGGGGGCGTTTTTTTGTCTGGGTAATTTCTGGCGTGAAAAGATGGTGGGAGATTCTGACCTGAGATGGCCCAATGCCAGAATCCACTGAACCCTCACGAACCGCCAAGGTCGATTAGCTACACGGCTCACACGAGCCGATTTTCTGGAGCTGACCCATGGACATCATTCGTATCATCATCGCCATTCTGCTGCCGCCATTGGGTGTGTTCCTGCAAGTAGGTTTCGGCGGTGCATTCTGGCTGAATATCCTGCTGACCCTGTGCGGTTACTTCCCTGGCATCATCCACGCGGTGTACATCATCGCCAAGCGTTGAGGCCCTCAGCCTTTTGCAATGAGCCTTGAGTTGCGCTCATTGCGAAAGGCAAGTTGCTCGATGGTCTGGGTGGCATGTTCGGCCTCTTCCCGCGCTTGCAGGATGATGCCGTGCTGCTCGGACTTGCTGCATACAGGGTCGGCATTGCTGGCGTCACCAGTGAGCATGAAGGCCTGGCAACGGCAGCCGCCGAAGTCCTTTTCTTTTTCGTCGCATGAACGGCATGGCTCAGGCATCCAGTCGTAGCCACGAAAGCGATTGAAGCCAAACGAGTCGTACCAGATGTGCTGCATGCTGTGGTCGCGCACATTGGGAAACTGCACGGGCATCTGCCTCGCGCCGTGGCAGGGCAGGGCGGTGCCGTCGGGTGTGACTGTCAGGAAGATGCTGCCCCAGCCATTCATGCAGGCTTTGGGTCGCTCCTCGTAATAATCCGGTGTCACGAAGATCAGCTTGCAAGGGTGGCCTTCGGCTTCCAGCTTGGCACGGTATTCATTGGTGATGCGTTCGGCGCGCACCAACTGCTCGCGGGTGGGCAGCAAGCCCACGCGGTTGAGCTGTGCCCAGCCGTAGAACTGGCAGGTGGCGAGTTCGACGAAATCCGCTTCCAGCGCAATGCACAGCTCGATGATGCGGTCGATCTTGTCGATATTGTGGCGATGGGTGACGAAGTTCAGCACCATCGGGTAGCCGTGGGCTTTCACCGCTCGGGCCATTTCCAGTTTTTGCGCGAAGGCTTTTTTGGAGCCGGCCAGCAGGTTGTTCACCTGTTCGTCACTGGCCTGGAAGCTGATCTGGATATGGTCCAGGCCGGCTTTCTTGAAGTCGCTGATTTTTTGTTCGGTGAGGCCGATGCCAGAGGTGATCAGGTTGGTGTAGAAACCCAGCTTGCGAGCCTCGCCGATCAGCTCGGCCAAGTCCTGGCGCACCAGCGGCTCGCCGCCGGAAAAACCCAACTGCGCAGCACCCATTTCACGGGCTTCGCGAAATACCTTGATCCATTGTTCGGTGCTCAGCTCTTTGCCCTGCTCGGCGAAATCCAGCGGGTTGGAGCAATACGGGCACTGCAGCGGGCAGCGATAGGTCAGCTCGGCCAGCAGCCACAGAGGCAGGCCTATGGCTGGCTTTTCAGGCAAGGGTGATCCAGTGCTCAGCACGGGCGACCTCCATGAATTGCTCGATGTCGTCACTCAGCTCTGGCACACCGGGGAACTGCTTATCCAGCTCGGCAATGATTGCCGCAACGTCGCGCTCGCCGTCGATCAGGCCACCGATCAATGCGGCGCTATCGTTGAGCTTGATCATGCCTTCGGGGTAGAGCAACACGTGGCCTTTCTGTGCAGGCTCGTACTGGTAGCGATAGCCCTGGCGCCAGGTCGGTTTTTTGCTGCGATCAAAGCTCATAGGGTGATCCCTTTATGCCATACCCGCTGTTCGGTCACGCTGTGATACGGCGGGCGTTTGAGTTCATAGGCCATGCTCATGGCGTCCAGCATGCTCCAGAGGATGTCCAGTTTGAACTGGAGAATTTCCAGCATGCGCTCCTGCCCCTCGCGGGTGGTGTAGTGCTGCAGGGTGATCGCCAAGCCGTGTTCCACATCGCGACGGGCCTGGCCCAGTCGTGTGCGGAAGTACTCGTAACCGGCCGGGTCGATCCACGGGTAATGCTGGGGCCAACTGTCGAGGCGTGACTGGTGGATTTGTGGCGCGAACAGCTCGGTCAACGAGCTGCTGGCGGCTTCTTGCCAGCTGGCGCGGCGGGCGAAATTGACATAGGCGTCCACGGCGAAGCGTACGCCGGGCAGCACCAACTCCTGGGAGCGCAGTTGGTCGGGGTCCAGGCCCACGGCCTGGCCCAGGCGCAGCCAGGCTTCGATACCGCCGTCTTCACCGGGCGCGCCGTCATGGTCGAGCAGGCGCTGGATCCATTCGCGACGGATTTCACGGTCTGGGCAGTTGGCCAGGATCGCCGCGTCTTTCAGCGGGATATTCACCTGATAGTAGAAACGATTGGCGACCCAGCCCTGGATCTGCTCACGGCTGGCGCGGCCTTCGTACATCGCCACATGGTAAGGGTGATGGATATGGTAGAAGGCGCCCTTGGCGCGCAGGGCCGCTTCGAACTCAGCCTTGCTCAACGGTGTGTCGGTCATTTCGATCGCTCCTACAATTCAATACTCATGCCGTCGTAAGCCACTTCGACATTGCGCCGCACCAGCTCCGCTCGCTCAGGGGAGTCTTCATCGAGGATAGGGTTGGTGTTGTTGATGTGGATAAGCACTTTGCGCTGTTTGGGCAGTTGCTCCAGCACTTCAAGCATGCCGCCGGGGCCGTTCTGTGCCAGGTGGCCCATCTCACGCCCGGTGCGGGTGCCGACGCCACGGCGCTGCATTTCATCGTCGTCCCACATCGTGCCGTCAACCAGCAGACAGTCACTGCCGGCCATGATGTCCAGCAGCGGTGCGTCGACCTTGCCCAGGCCCGGGGCGTAGAACAATTTGCCGTTGGTGCGCAGGTCTTCGACGATCAGACCGATGTTGTCACCGGGGTGCGGGTCGAAGCGGTGCGGCGAATAGGGTGGTGCTGCGCTGCGCAGCGGCAGCGGGGTGAAGCGCAGGTTGGGGCAGGCCGGGATGGTGAAGCTGGCGTCCAGTTCGATGCGGTTCCAGGCCAGGCCACCGTTCCAGTGGGTCAGCATGGTGAACAACGGGAAACCGGTGCTCAGGTCTTCGTGGACCATGTCGGTGCACCACACCTGGTGCGGGCAGCCTTCGCGCAGGCTCAGCAGGCCGGTGGTGTGGTCGATCTGGCTGTCCATGAGGATGATTGCGCTGATGCCGGTATCGCGCAGGGCGCGGCCCGGTTGCATGGGCGCAAAACCCTGGAGTTGCGCGCGGATATCCGGCGAGGCATTGCAGAGCACCCAATTCACGCCATCGTCGGAGATCGCGATGGACGACTGGGTACGCGCCTGGGCCCGCAGGCTGCCATCGCGAAAACCTGCGCAGTTCACGCAGTTGCAGTTCCACTGCGGGAAGCCACCGCCGGCGGCGGAACCTAGAATCTGGACAAACATGATCGCTCCATCAAGCACAGCTCAAAACAAAAACGCCCCGGGCGAACCGAGGCGTTGTGTCACTCAGCCAATTAACGGCTGGCGAAGTACATGGTGACTTCGAAACCAATACGCAGATCAGTGTAAGCAGGTTTGGACCAGGTCATATTCTTACTCCTATCAAGGGATGGGACGTTCACTACCAAGTAATACATATAGTCCACCTCCCATTGGAGATGTTCAGATATTGCTGCGCAATGTTACGCAATTTTATTCAAGTTAGCGCTGTCTCGGTGGAGAAAGCCTGTTGCAGGGTTGGCAATGATCACGGCGCTGCTTGCCAGTCGTCGCTGATGCGCGGCCCGTTGGCCACACATTGCCAGCCGCCTGCGGCGTTATTGAGTTGTTGCGCGGCGCGCTGCACATCCTCGCGTGTGCACGCTTGGATCAACTGTTGAAGCTGATCCAGATAACCCGACGAATGGCCTGCCAGGTGCGCATGCCAGAGCAAGTCGGCAGCTTCGTTGATAGGCAGCGTCTGGGCCGCGAACTGCTGTGCGAGGGCCTGGTTACCCAAGTCGGGACTGCGCTCGATCAACGACGGCAGTTGCCCCAGGAAGGCCTGCAACTGTTGGACGATGCCGTCTAGGGAGAGGGTGGGCGACTGCACCCCAAACAACAGGCCTGTTTGGCCGTTGATCTGTCGGATGCCGCTGAACACGGCGTAGCCGATTTGCAGTTCGACTCTCAAGCGCTGGTAGAACGGCCCCTGGAGCACGTGCCCGAGCAACCGCCAGTTGGCTTCATCGGCTAGGGATTGAGTCGGCGTCGGGCAGAATAACAGTAGCGCTGCTTCGCTGGATTCGGTGCTGACTGCGTGCCAGCGCTTTTGTCCGTCAAGGACGTGAGGTGTATAAGGCACGCTTGCCGGTTGCCCAGGCAGCCGGGCCGCTGCGGCTTTGATCGCGGCTTCACAGGCGGTGGGCAGGCCAGCGCCCAGCGCCTGCCAGCGCGCGGTAGCCCATGATGCTGTTGTCTCCTGAGGCTCGGGCTGAACACCCGCGCAGCAAGCGGGCAACGCCTTGAGCAGTTCCCGGATGGCGATCATCGGCACGGGAGCGGTCAGTGGCAAAGGTTCATCCGAGTCACTCAGACACCGCGCCAACGCTTCGAGCACCGCCGGCATGGGCTCGTGGAGGCCGTGCATCTTAACTTGCCAGTCAGTGGCGATCGTTTCGCAAGACAACTCGACGCCCGCCTGCCGTGCCTGTTCGCGCAACGGCCGCAACAGGCTTTCCAGCCCGGTGGGTACCGCCGAGTCAAACCGCCAGCGCAGGTACAGCGCGCCTTCGCCAGTGTCATCCGCCAAAGCCTGGCTGAAGGTCAACGCTGACAGTTCCCGTCGGCCCCGTGAGCGATCCTGAGCAAAGGTACGCAAGCCACGGTGGGCGCTGGTTTGGCCGCGAATCAGGCCGGCGCGTTCTTCCTTGGCGGGCGCACGAAGCAAAGGGTTATTGGGCGGCAGTTGCCAAGGGTGCCGGGAGGCGGGCAGGTGCAGTGAGTCGAGCATGGCCTTGAGGACTGCGGCGCCTTGTTCCGACAAGTCTTGGGCATCGTTGCGCGCCAACGCCAGGGCGCCTTGGACCTGTTGCTGGCGAGCATTGAGCAAGGCGAACTCTTCGCGTAATGCTGTCCAGTCGCTGTGTGCGAAGAAACTCAGCCAGTCGTGCAGCAACTCTTCGATCGACGTGGCCGGTTCGCGCGCGCTGCCGAGAGTGAAGTGGATATCCAGCACGGCTTGATCCGCGAATTGGTACAGCACGGACGCCTGCAGCGCGGTGGCCAGTCGTCGTGCTTGCAGCTCGGCGAGCAACCCACCGGGGGCCGAGGCGTTGAGCCAGGTGCAGAGAAACGCCAGCGCTTCCCGTGGCGCGTTACAGGTAATGACCTGATGCAGGTGTTGGCCGGCGACGTGCTGATAACGGTGTGCCGGGCCATGCATCAAGGCCGGTGGAGCGGCCTGCGGGTGCAATGGGCCGGGCGTCAGTTGGCCACTGAACTGCTGGGCCAAGGCCTGCAGGTCGGCCAGCGATTGTGGACCGGCGAGGCTCAAGGTCATCTGCCCGCTTTGATAAAAGCGTGTATGGAACCCTCGCAAGGCATGCTGAAAGTCGTCGCTTTCCACCGGCAGGCTGTCGCGGTTGCCGGCATGAAAACCGCGCAGGGGATGATCCGCCGCCAAGCCTTGCAGCAGCGCCACTTGCTGTTGGGCCTTGGCATCCTGGGACCAGGCGATGAACTCCGCCTCCAGCACTTCGCGTTCACGTTGTTGATCGTCGAGGGCCAGGCGCGGGTGAGCCAGCATATCCGCCAAACGCGCCAGCCCGTCTGCAAAAACCGGCACCGGCAGTTCAAAGAAGAACTCGGTGGTGCGCTCACGGGTGCTGGCGTTGACCTGCCCACCGTGGCGCTGCACGTAGGCCATCAGCCCTTCGCCGGCTGGAAAACGCTCGGTACCGAGAAACAACAAGTGCTCAAGAAAATGCGCCAGCCCAGGCCAGGCCAATGTCACGTCATGGCTGCCGGCAGCCACGTGTAAAACGGCGGCGCAGCGTTTCAAGCGTGGCGCATGGCGCAGGCAAACCCGCAGGCCATTGGCGAGGGTCAGGTGAAGGGGATGAGGGTGAACCGGCGCAGGCATGGGCACTTCCGAGGCGTGGGAAGTGCCTATGCTAGCAAACCCAATGGGTCAGGGCTTGTGCAGTGCGCCGTAGAGTTCGGCGCGACGGTCTTGCAGATAGTGGTTGGCGACGCGGGCGTCGACAATAGATTGGTGATTCAGGGTGCCGACGATCAAGGCTTCATCCAGGCCGGCCTGGGCAATTCGCTGGCCGTCCGGCGCGGCAATGCTGCTTTGCCCGCAGTAGTGAATCTCGCCTTCGTGCCCGCAGTAGTTGGCATAGGCCACAAAACACTGGTTTTCAAAGGCTCGCGCCCGCACGGTGACGTCGGCAACAAAGTCGAACGGCACCATATTGGCGGTGGGCACCAGAATCAGTTCGGCACCGGCGAGGGCCAGGCGCCGGGTGTTTTCCGGAAACTCCAGGTCGTAGCAAATCAGCATGCCCACCTTCCAACCGTTCAATTCCACCACCGGAAAATCATCGGGGCCGGCGCTGAACATCGAATGGTCAAGATCGCCAAACAAGTGGGTCTTGCGGTAGTTGCACAGGCGCGTGCCCTGGGCGTCGATCAACTGCACGGCGTTGTAGACCTGGCCGTCTTCGGCCCGTTCCGGGTAGCCATACAGGATCGCCAGCCCGGCACTTTGCGCCAGTTCGGCAATCGCCTGCGCCGATGGCCCATCCTGTGCCTCGGCCAGTGCGCCAACGGCTTCGGCGCCAATGTTATAGCCGGTGAGGAACATCTCTGGCAGCACCAGCACATCGGCGCCGTGTGCCTCATGGGCCAACTGGTGCAGGCGCTGCAGGTTAGCGGCCACATCCAGCGGCAGCGGCGGGCATTGGTACAGGGCGACACGCATGCTCAACTCCTTATTCTGCCAGGGCGATTGGCCCTATTTCATCGAACACGTCGCCTGGGCCTGGGTTCTCCGGGTGGGTGCTGCCACCGAAGTGGTTCATGATGCCCCATACCGCGTTGAGCGAGGTTTGTACCGCGCCTTCGACCCAGGCAGGCGTCCACGATACATCATCACCCGCGATGAATATCCCGCGTTGTTCGGCGGGCATATCCTTCTGCATGAAGTGCGCATACATCCGTTGGTTGTAACGATAGTGACCGGGCAAGGCACCTTTGAAGGCCCCGAGGAAATGCGGGTCGGCCTCCCAGGACACGGTGATCGGGTCGCCGATGATGCGCGCCTTGATGTCGACCTTGGGGTAGATTTTCTTCAGTGCATCGAGGGCCAGTTTCACCCGCTTGTCGATAGGCTGGGGCAGCATCTTCAGTGCGTCGCTCATCCACGAGTAGGACAGGCAGATCACCCCCGGCTTGTCGTCACCGTTATCGAACAGGTAGGTGCCACGGGTAAGGCGGTCGGTGAGGGTCATGCTCATCAGGTCGCGCCCGGTTTGCGGGTCTTTGTCTTTCCAGAATGGGCGATCAACCATCACGAAGGTTTTCGAGGACTGCATGTAGCGAGTGCGATCCAGGGCCATCCACATTTTTTGTGAGAACAGGGTTTCGTCGCATTCGATCTGGGTGGTCAGCAGCCAGCTTTGACAGGTGGTCAGCACCGCCGCGTATTCACGGGTGTCGCCATAGTTGTCAGTAACAGCAAAGCGGCCCTCGGCGGCGTGGGCAATGCGCTTCACGCCTGCCCGTGGTGCGCCTCTATGCAACGAGCTCAGGCTGGTGCCGGCCGGCCAGTGGGCGCAGCGTTCCGGCACATGGCGCCAGATGCCCATGGGCACTTGTGCCACGCCACCGACGATCAAGTGTTGATGATCATCGCAGTTGGTCATCACCACACGGAAGATTTCCAGCATGGAGTTGGGGAAGTCCGAGTCCCAGCCGCCGGTGCCGAAACCGACCTGGCCAAACACCTCGCGGTGGTGGAAGGACAATTTGGCGAAGGCTTTGGAGGTGGCGACGAAGTCGTAGAAGGTACGGTCATCCCACAGCGGCACGAGCTTGTTCCACAGTTCCTTGAGCCGTGGCACGTCGCGGTCGCGGATTGCCTGCTGGATATCGCCGAACTGCGAACCGGCCTCCAAGGCGTCGGCCCAGGCATCGGCGACTTCCTGGAACAGTGCCGGTAAATCGGAAAGTTTTTGCGCGTAGTGAGTCTGGCCTTCCAGATCGATCACAGTGCTGCCAGACGCCGGCGTCAGCGGGTTGGGAAAGGGCTTGGTTTCCAGTCCCAGTTTGTCCACGTAATGGTAGAACGCCGTGGACGACACCGGGAACCGCATGCCGCCCAGCTCGGCGATGATGCCTTCGGCGCCCTCAAAGGCCTGCGAGCGCAAGCGGCCACCCATCTTCGAGGCTTCATACACCACGGGCTTGAGCCCGAGTTTCATCAGCTCGTAGGCCGCCACCAGGCCCGCGATCCCGGCGCCGACGATCGCCACTTCGGCGCCATGGTTAGCCGCAGGAATACTGCCCAGCCCGGCGGGGTGTTCGATCCAGTCATCAAAGGCAAACGGGAAATCCGGGCCGAAGATGGTGATGGGTTTCTTGCCATCGCCCGGGTGGCGATTGGGTTTGCTGAGGGTGCTGGACGGAATGCTCATGGCTGACCTTACTGACGGCTCGGCGGGAGGAGGGCCCGTTGAGTATAGGAAAAGATGGCAGCCAGTTTAGGGAACGTTGCGCGCGTTAATAAGGCGCAATATGTCGTCGGATTGCGCTAGTTTTAGTCAATGTGACGAGTTAAGTGGTCAGATTGGTTGTCCGCGATCCAATTTGTTACTGAGGATGATCGAGGTGGTGGTTTTCTCCACGCCGTCGACACTGCCGATCTGGTCCAGCAATTGGTCCAGTTGCTCCGGCGAATCGGTGCGCAGCCAAGCCACGTAATCGAACTCCCCACTCACCGCGCACAGCTGCTGCACTTGCGCCATGGCGCTCAGCCTGCGCAACACCTCTTTGCCCGAACGGGGTTGCACGGTAATGCCCACGTAAGCCTGCAACCCACCATCCGCAACGCGCTGGCCCAGGCGCACGCCGTAACCGGTGATGACCTGGGTTTTCTCCAGGCGGGCCAGACGCGACGTGACGGTGGTGCGGGCGATGCCCAACTGCCTGGCGAGCATGGCCACGCTTTCACGGGCGTTGAGCTGCAGGGCGGCGATCAGTTGGCGGTCGATTTCGTCTAGGGCGGGCAAGGGGGGCTCCGGTGCTGGGTGTAATTCGCGAGGGATATTACAGGCTAGCGTGGGCGAGATGCAGACGTGAATCTCAGTTTGCAGGGGAGCTAAATGCTGAGAGTGCATAAAAACTGACAGAAGTTTGCTGGCGATACGGTGGGCCTCATCTTCATCATGTTTTCTCAGGGGGCCGCTGAGCGGTTGAGCGGTTTTTTCATTGGTATGTTTTGTGTGTGCAAAAAAAGCGCGCTATCGGTGGGCGGTGTGTAATATACACACTGCAAGGTGAGGCTATGAGAAGTAGAGAGGTCATTGAGCTGCTGGTTGCGGATGGATGGGTTGAGGTGGCGGTAAAGGGTAGTCATCACCAGTTCAAACACCCAGTGAAGCGAGGACGAGTAACAGTCCCTCACCCTAAGTCAGCGATTGCTACGGGCACCTTGCACAGTATTTTTAAATCGGCAGGGCTTAAATATTAAGCCTGACTGATGGTTTGAATGAGTTCTGTGAGCTTGTTCAGAGGAGGATCGATGAAATTTCCAGTGGTAGTGCATAAAGACGCTGATTCGGACTACAGCGTAACGGTCCCTGACGTACCAGGCTGCTTCTCGGCGGGCTCTTCGTTTTCCGAAGCGTTAGATAATGTTCGGGAGGCGCTGGCGCTGCACCTTGAAGGATTGGTTGCCGACGAGGAAAAACTTCCCCAGGCCCAAGAGGTTGATGCTCATCTTGATAATCCCGACTTCACCGGTGGTGTCTGGGCGATCGTCGACTTCGACCTCACGCCTTACTTGGGGAAATCGGTACGGTTCAACGCTTCTTTACCCGAGCAGCTTTTGCATCGAATTGACGAGCGTGTGCAAAAGGATCATCGCTACGCCTCGCGTTCAGGTTTTTTGGCGACGGCAGCGCTGCGCGAATTGTCTGTTTGAGTCAAACGTCAGATACGCAAAAGCCGCGCAATGCGCGGCTTTCTTGTGTGGTGGGCCCAGTAGGACTCGAACCATTATGTGGTATGTAAAGTATCGCCTCGTAGACTGTCCGTCCGGTCATGTATACGGTCAAATGCCAGTAAATTCCAGTGATTATCACCGCTTGATGATCATGTAGCCAAAATTATTTAAGTACAACCCTGGTGTTGTATTTGGATGGGTCGGTGGGGTGCGCCCACCTCCCCTGTGACAGGACGTGTAAATCACCGTCTAATGTTCACCTCAGACGAACTGACCGCACCAATCCCCGAAACCCCTCCGGAGCTGGTGGTCGCCGCTTTGATCATCGCCCGGGCGCAATTCGGCGATGAACGTCATGCACCATCGCTTCACTGACGGCTGCAGGATTTTCCAAATTGCACCGTAATTTCACTGAAATTGTCATTATCCAGGCGCACCTTTCTGCTCCTTTCCTTTTAATCTCAATGCTAAATGTTACCAACTTGGAGGGGAAAATTGGTTAACACCGCTCCTGCGAAGCCGATCAGCTACGAAGGGCTGATAGACCAAGAAACGGCGACCCTCCTATGTCCGCGCTTTGTATTATCATTGCGCCAGCACCGAATCGCCGAATGGATAATTTATGAAAATTGACGCAATGATGCGGGATATACGCGTTATCTCCCTGGATCAAATTAAGCTCGACCAGGAGAACGTGCGATTCGGCAACGATGTCGCCCAGAATCAGCGGGAAGCGATCAAGCTGATGCTCTCAAATCCGGAGGAGGCCAAGAAAATTCTTCGCCTGGCCGAACATATTGTTGAAAACGGTCTCGACCCGACAGAGCTGCAGCTTGTAACACCGGACGAAGACGGCAACTTCATAGTCCTTGAAGGGAATCGCCGGCTGACAGCCCTTAAGATCCTTCAGCGTCCCGACCTTTGTCCTGCAGATCGCGGCTATAAAGGCTTTCTAAAGGCCCATCATAGTTTGACGGATGGGGTGCCTGAAAGCCTGCAATGCAGCGTAGTGCCTACCCGCGCTGACGGGGATGTATGGATTGAGCTAAAGCATACGGGTGAGAATCGGGGGGCAGGACGGGTTGGCTGGGACAGTGACATTCGAGACGAACGCCGGGCACGCCAAACTGGCATTGAATCTATTGGCCGCCAGATCAGAAACCTGATCGTCGACAACCAGCACATCTTCACGAACAAGGCGGCACTGGACGTCTTCGAGATCGACGTAACGACCCTTACGCGGATCTTCTCGTCTACGCTCGGGCAAAACACCTTCCGTCTCAAAGTCGAAAATAAGATCCTGACGCCGCAGCTGCCGCTCGATCAGATTGCGCCAGCGCTACAGTTCATGCTGGATATGTTTGTATCTCATGGTTACAACGTTAACGATGTGCGCAAGTATGAGAACCAGGTGATTACCCTCGGGCATATTCCACCGGAAATACTGCCCGACAGCTTGGCCGAAGCAGCCAAAGGAAAAGCCAAACCGGTTCAGCCTGGCGCAACGAATGGCGGAAACACAGATGGGAACAAAGGGGCCGGCCAAAACATTGACGGCAACGGTGGCCTTGGCGCTCAAAAAGGCACTGACGTGCAGCCAGATGCTGACAACGGCTCTCGACCAGGAGTAGCCAGTGACCCTCAATCGGGCGGGACTCAGCCGGGCAAGCCGGACGGCACCGAAAATATTAAGCCTGAGCCTCAAACTCCACCGGGAATTCGCGCAAAACCACAAGCACGAGCGAGGAAATATTTGACCCCTTGGTCGCTCAAGATCTCAAACTCTCGTATCAACGCAATATATAACGAACTTAGAGCAGTCTTGCGGGTTGATGAGTGCCCTAACGCAGTTGCGATAACTTTTCGCGTGTTTATTGAAACAACTTGCGATGAATACGCAAGGATGCAGAAGGATGCAGGTAAAACAGTTTTGCGTTGGGACACCAACAATGAACTTCGCGGTGGAGGAAACGGTGATAAGTTGGTCATGAAGGTTCAGTCGGTGGTTAAGCATCTGGAAGCCGAAAAGAAAATAGCGGCCCCAGCGGCAAAGGCAATCTTCAAGCGTGCAAGCTCCTACGACCAACCTGGATCGGTAGATCACTTCAACCTGTTCGTGCACGGGACTCATAGCGCCCCCCTACCATCCGAGCTGAAGGACATTGCGGAAGAATACCAGCCTATGCTTGAAGCCATCTGGCGCTAAGCATTGGAAAATGCCCTAGCATGTGTTCTCATGGACAGCTTGACGAGCTGGGATAAGATTCATGGGCGCTTCTAGGGTATTTTCTACACCGCTACGCTACCCTGGTGGCAAGGGAAAATTTGCTCACTTCATAAAGCAGGTGTTTGAAGTGAATGGCTTGCATGATGGTCATTATGCCGAACCCTATGCAGGCGGAGCTGGTGTTGCTCTGGAACTTATGTTCCACGAATACGCCTCCGTTATACATATCAATGACTTAGATCCGGCTATTTACGCGTTCTGGCATTCGGTCGTTCATCATACGGATGATATCAGCAAGGCTATCGTCGACACGCCTGTAACCATGGAAAATTGGCATAGATTTAAGGCCATACTTGATAATCCAGAAGATTGTTCAGTGGTTGATCTTGCCATGGCCACCTTCTTCCTCAATCGCACTAATCGCTCGGGTATCTTGAAGGCCGGCGTTATCGGTGGGAAAGATCAAGCAGGAAAGTGGAAGTTAGATGTTCGCTTCAATAAGCCTGAACTTATTAAGCGTATAGAGCTAATCGGCAAGTATAAGAATCGAATCAAAATTTACAACGAAGATGCGCTTGGCTTCATTGCTAATATAATCCCAACACTTCCAAATAAATCGCTTACCTATCTCGACCCTCCCTATTACCTCAAGGGTTCTGGTCTCTACCGAAACTTCTACGTACACGACGATCACGTACAGATCGCTAACGCGCTTGGGAATATCGACAAGCCTTGGATTGTCTCGTACGACAACGTGAGCGAGATAAAAGAGATCTACACCAACTACCGGCAGGACGAGTATTTTTTGAGCTATACAGCTCAGCTGAAGAAAAAAGGTTCGGAGGTGATGATTTATGGGCCTAGTATTTTAGCGCCCGAGAGCGGCTTGAACCGAAAGGCATCGTAGAGGAACCTGCTCATAACTCCGAGAGTCCTTTCAGCGCAGGCGTCGTATCTGATGTCAGCCTGGACATCAAACTGGCCTCCGACTGTTTAGCCGATAGGCAAGTAAGCAAAGCGTGAGCGCCCGTCAAGACTCATACCTCCTTGGATCGGACTTACGACACTCCCCCTTTTATTAGCGATCTGCTCATACCAACATCTCTCCCTACGTGCCTACGCGGGTTACCTGCGGTGAGGCAGCACGAACTTCCTAAGCGCGATAGCAAGAAGCCACTAAACACCGTGACACCGCGCCGAAGCTGAGGCAGGATTGGCGCGCCCACGCACCATCGTGCTCGTCCTATGAGGCGGGGCTTTGGGACGCACGGAGCGATCATTCCACCTCAGCTGTATCGCGCAAATGGAGTTCACATGGCTGTAACACTGAAAAAATCGCAACTTCAAACCGATGTCTACACCTACACCTGGACTCGAGATGATGACGACGCGCCTTTTGCAGGCCTGGAAGATCGTCGGCAGGTGGACAAGGATGAAGGCTACGAAGTCCTGTATTTCTTGGATAAGCTGCTGAGCAAACACGGTAAGAAGGATCTTGCTGATGTGCATGCTGCAGAGGATACGCTTCATAGCAAGGGGTTGAGCAAGGTTACTGACCGCGTTGAGCTCACCACTCAGGTCGAGAAAATTCTGGGCTGGTAACAGAGCTGCCTCGCCAAACGGGGCATGCCCAATGTCTCCATGACTGCAGCTTTATGGCGATGACGTGTCAGCTTTGGGCTTGCCCCTTCGGGAACGGCTGTCGTAAACCAAACCCTGGCCTCGCCAGGTTTTGGCCCTTCGGGCGTCCATCTTCAAGCCTCTGGCCCATCGTGGGCCGGCGCGCTCCGCTTGTGCTGTTGATCACAAACTCCCGAGGGCAAGAATTGCGGGCCCTTTAACGGGCTTTTGATCGCCCGGAGCCCCGTCTTCAGCATCTGCGCTGCCCTCACGTTGGAGCTGGCTCTTTCAGCCTCAAGAGCGTCTCTCGATGACCTATTCCTCTCCTCCAGCTTTGGCCTGATACTCGCTGCAGGCCAAAAATGAGGTGGCGAAATGGCAACAATCTACTTCGACGAATCAGGTAACACAGGACGTCAGCTGGCCGATCTCGACCAACCACTGTTTATCCTTGGCTCGTGTGACTTCAGCGCTGAAGAGTGCGAGCAGCTTCTCCACCCACTGCGCTCCAGGCAGGCTGCTGAAATCCACTTTAAAAAACTTCGAAAGTCTGGGCGAGGACAAGATCGGATCATTGAGCTATTCCAGTCCGACTTGGTGACGCCTGAGCGTTTCAAAGCACAGGTGTTTCACAAGCGGTTCATGCTGCTGACCAAGGTGATCGATGACCTACTGGAGCCCCTGCTTTACTACCACTTCGACTTCAACCTCTATGAGAACGGCCAAAACATCGCTCTGAGCAACATGCTCTTCGCTTGTCTTCCTCTGGCAGTGGGGCATGCCTACTTCGATCAATTCCTCTCCGTCTACTACGACATGTGTGGCGAGAAGAGCGATGAAGCAATCACGGCGTTCTACGAGCATTTGGAGGTGATGAAAGAAGCTGCCGCACAGAGCACGCTGCCGATGGAATGGGAGCTCGAAGTGCTGTCCATGACCTCGGAGATTGTCCGGGATGCCCTCCAAGATTTGCCAAAGAGTACCTTCAACCCTGCGATACCGGCTTTCTTTTCGCTGTGTGTTGAGTGGGGAAGGCAGCACGTGCGGTTCGACGCGATATGCGATGACTCGGAGCCACTGGAGCGGCAGGCCGATTTTTTTACCGCAATCGCCGAGCTCAAAGAACAGGCTGAAGAGCAACAAGTGATTGGGTTCGGAAACGCCCAGATTGAGTTGCCCCTGAGGCTGAATACTTTGGCCTTCAGTGCCTCACACGATTCTGATGGTATCCAGCTTACCGACGTTCTCACCAGCGCGCTTTCGTACTACTACACCAAGCGGCAGAAGGGCGAAACGAATGATGAGTTCTTCATGAAGCTAGACGGCCTAGGCTTTCTACATGATTTCGTCAGCGGTTGTGTCTGGCCCACGACAGATGTCACCCCAGAAGCACTCGGGAGGGGGGGTGATGAAGGTGGGCACAATCCTGCGAATGCCTTCGCTGACTTTTTAATGGAGCGAAACAGGTAAGCCTAAAGCGCCGAACGCTCAATGCGTCCGACTGAACCGTTTTCCAATGTCAGTGCTAATGCCTACCTTGGTATGTGCAGTATGAACTGAAATCTCACTCTTCGATCTTAGTGGTTCAATCGCCCAGACCATCTGTTAGCGTGGAGCATTCAGCGCCAAATCCCTGATCTAGGGCGCGATATCAAATGACGCTTCCGTGCCCGTGCAGCAGCAATTGTCATTGGTCGGCGCAATCTGTCTCTCATCTTAATGTGCCCGATTGGGAGCATTAAGCCTAAAAATGATGGTTAATGTGCCTTATTGGGGACATTAAATATGTATCTCAGAACGACGTACCAATAGCGCTCGATTCTAGGAGGGAAGTAGATTCTCTGATTCGCGGGCCTCATGGCGAGCCCAGCGCAAGGTAGCTATCGACATGAATTGCCTAATCGCCAGCGCTCCCCGCTCATTTCTGGCTTTCGACCCAGGCAAGGTCAATGCTGCCTCTACCTTGGCACGACTCGCTTCGTACATCGCAAATGCGTTGAACTCACAATCAAGCAGCACCAAGAGCACAGTATCGAAGGGTTGTCGTAGATCAATTGCACCCATACGGCCCGTGATCTTTAGCTGGTTCAGGATACAGCGCCCCTTGATCTGGATTCTCTTGACGCCATCTTCCAGCGTCTCTGTGGCGTCGTAACCTGCCTGCCTTGCAGGATGTAGTAACAGGCCGAGTCGAGTAGCAGCTTCGTACTCTGCGACCTCGCCTTTCACGCCCAGCGGCTTGCCGGTCAGGCGATAGAATCTATGCGCGAGCACCTTGGCCTCTTTCAAAATATCTAGGATTTCATCCTGGATCAATGCAGCCTGCCGAGGCTCGTTGCCATGACTGAGTTCAGTCATCTGCAAACGCCTCGAGCGCAGTGAGCAGCTTGGCAAGCTCAGCCAGGTTGGCTGCCGTCACGATGTCATATTCTCCTCGACTACTCAGCCGATATACCTCTCGAGCCTTTTTGACCCGTTCCAGCAGAGGAACAACAATGCCTGACGCTCTTTCAAGAAACTCGTTAATGTCTGCCCGTGTCTTAGGAATCTTGTAGCCTTTGGCTGCGCTTGTGATGATGACGTCCGCATCCCGAAGCTTGGCAATGCCACTGGATCGGATTCTCTGGCCGTTGACCTCTCCCAATCCGCTGTCTTTTAGATGGGCCATGATCTCCGTAGTCAGCACGTAATCCTTGGTGACGAATTCACTTTGAAATCTTAAGAACCGCAGGATACTCAATTGCAGGCGCTCATCCTCATCAGGGTGTTCACCAGCCCGCTCGCTAAAACGATCAGCCTGGCGGAGAGCTTCTTGGTGTACCTGGTAGTCTGCATACCCAGATTCATCCGTCGGCGGTGGCAGAAGAGATTGGTACTTGGATGGCCACTCAAGCATTCCAAGAGTCAGGCTGCGTAGGATCTTTTTGTAGGCAAGAACTGCTTCTTCCGATGCTTTCTCTTCGTAGATCTGAGCGACTGATCCAGCAAAAAAATCTGCAACCTGAACCAAAACGTTGTCCTTACTGGCCATCGTCTGGAACGCATCCTTATCGCCAAATAGGTCGTCCACGAATCGTTCTGCAACGTAGCTTTTGAGGCTCTCCTGAAATTCCTGGCCACCATGCTCGTCAACGATCATCTGGAGGTCAGGGTATGCGCGGAACAAGCGTTCATAGAGCAACCCGTTCACGTATTTTATGAACGAGGTCTTGATACGGAGGCCACCGTCTTTGTGAATTCGAGACTTATCAACGACGGTGAAATAGAGCTTGAATGGCAGCTCGGCTAGCTCGTTTAGGATCCGGGCACGGCGATCTGAATCCTTGGGCTTCAGATTGCTGGATTTGATCTCGCCTGTTTGGAAATGACGCTTTCGGAGTTCTTCAGCTTGGGCATAAGCAGCTTCCAGGTCTTTCTCTGCCACCAGAATGGAGCACACGATGAAGAAGCCCGAGCTTCCTCCCTTTGACGTATCAAGGTCGGAATTCCCGGACTCATCCACGAAAGCATATGTTCTGTCCATGAGCTTGCTCCATCAACAACGTAATGAGCGCGGCGGGTCGCCCAATGGCAAGGAGGCGAACTTAGTTCGTCGCAGTGGTACTGCCTGGAGCGGGGCCTTCGCTGAACGTGTAGTTGATGACCACGTCATTTCGGATCAAGACGTCGAGAGTTTTCTGAGTGCCCGTAGTCGTCACCTTCATGGTGACCACGTAGCTTTGGGCATGGGCTGAGCCATTGGTGTAGGTGTAGATCCACTTTTCGTCAGTCTCGCTGACAGCACTCTTGGCGTAGGGCTCACCAAACAGGGACTTCAACTCGCGACACAGATCCCCATTACTGCGATGAGCTTTTTCATATCCATCCTTGATCGTAGGAAGCTCCAAATCTAGCTGGCATCGAGGCTAAAAGCCATCACCAAGGTGATCAGCTACTTTCGTGCATTCGCAGATAATGCTTTGCACATGTAGCAAGCCGAGCCAGGGCAAAGCCTCCTGAACTGCTCCGTCTGAGAAATCAGAAGCGGCGCAGAGCCTCGTTGGTTTGCTGCATAGCCCTGCAGCTCAAAAAAGCCTGATGCAGTTGTTGTCAGCAAATGAAAACGAGCGATTCCCTGCTCGGCGCCTATTGCTTCAATGACTCGAAGCACCTCAGCCCCAACCCCTTTCGATCTGTACGCCGGCTCTACGACCATGGAGCGCAGCAATCCATCTGTCCCATGCGTTTCAAACCCTCCCCATCCAACAGTCTCACCATTCCGTGAGAACTCAAAAAAGGTTCGGCCTGGAAGATCAATATCGTCTGCTGGAAGGTCAGCAGATTTCAGCGCATCGCGAAATCGCTGCGACTGCCCTCCGGCTATTTTCGTTGCCTGGATCATCATCTCCTTGCCCATCCCCTTATCTCCTTGGTGCCGCTTTGTAGGAACTGTCACGGCTCAAGCCGAAGCAGCAGCCATCATATTCGCTTTACCGAATATTCGCCAAAGCGTATATTCGATTTTCCATATGCATCGAATTTAACCATGAGCCCTGCTATCAAAGTGCTTTTCGTGTGCGCTGCCAACTCAGCCCGCTCCCTGCTTGCAGAGGCTTTGCTGCGGCACACCGACCCGCGCTTCGAGGCCTTCAGCGCAGGATCTGAACCGTCTGAGGTTGATCCGCGCACGACTCAGGCATTGGAGGCAGTTGGAGTAGACGCAACGGGCCTGCGCAGCAAGTCCCTCAGCGAATTTCAAGCTGATCGATTCGATTACGTAATCACTCTTTGTGATAAATCCGCAAGCGAGTGCCTACCAATGCCCGGCGCAGGTGAAGTCATTGCATGGGATTTTCCTGACCCAGTAACTAGCGATGATCCTGGCGCATTTCGCCACTCGCTCCACGACATCCACGAGCGCATCAAGCTCTTCGTTTTGGTCAAGACCAAACACCTGGAGGATCTATGACAGAACCCTTGAACCCCACCACCTTATTCAAGTGCCTGGCGGATGACACCCGAGCAAAAATTTCGCTGCTTGTCGTGAGTGAAGGTGAGCTGTGTGTATGCGAGCTAACGGCAGCACTCGACCTGAGTCAGCCGAAGATTTCTCGTCATTTGGCGCTGCTGCGCTCTGCCGGTTTGTTGTTGGATCGTCGCCAAGGCCAATGGGTGTACTACCGACTGAATCCTGATTTGCCCGCGTGGGTGACTGCAGTTTTGAAGGAAGTGGTAGACGCCAATCAGCAATGGCTGGAAACCGAGGCTAAGCGCCTCTGCGGCATGAACGACCGTCCGATCAACCAAGCCGTGTGTAGCTGATTCACGCCCAACCGGATTAATGAAATGCTGATTGCCGTATTGATCTTTATCGCCACCATCGTCCTTGTCATCTGGCAGCCCAAGGGGCTGGGGGTGGGCTGGAGTGCGATGTTCGGTGCCATCGTGGCGTTGCTGGCAGGTGTCGTTACCCTTGCCGACATACCGGAGGTTTGGCGCATAGTCTGGAACGCTACCGGAACGTTCATCGCGGTCATTATTATTAGTCTGTTGCTTGATGAGGCAGGCTTTTTCAAATGGGCTGCGCTGCATGTCGCCCGATGGGGAGGCGGGAGCACCCGCAAGCTGTTCGCATTTATCGTCCTGCTGGGCGCAGCGGTGTCGGCCCTGTTCGCCAATGACGGAGCAGCATTGATCCTCACACCCATTGTGATCGCGATGTTGCTGGCGCTGCGTTTTTCTCCTGCTGCTACGTTGGCATTCGTTATGGCAGCCGGTTTTATCGCCGATACGGCGAGCTTACCGCTGGTGGTTTCCAACCTGGTCAACATCGTTTCTGCCGACTACTTCGATATCGGCTTCAACGAATATGCTTCGATCATGGTGCCGGTAAACATCGTCAGCGTGGCGGCGACGTTAGCCATGCTGCTGTGGTTTTTCCGCAAAGATTTACCAAAGACCTATGACCTCAACCAACTGGACAATCCGGACGAGGCAATCCACGACCGGGCCACTTTTGTAGCCGGTTGGTGGGTGCTGGCACTACTGCTGATCGGCTTCTTTGTCATTGAGCCATTGGGGGTGCCAATCAGCGCCATTGCAGCGGTCTGTGCATTCATTCTTTACGTCATCGCGGCTCGTGGTCACGCCATCAACACAAGCAAGGTGCTCAAAGAGGCGCCATGGCAGGTGGTGATTTTTTCTTTGGGTATGTACCTGGTTGTTTATGGCCTGAAGAACGCCGGCCTGACCGACCACATCGCGCAGATCCTGAACGTGTTCGCCGGTTATGGCGTTTGGGGCGCGTCCCTTGGTACAGGGCTGCTAACAGCGTTGCTGTCTTCGATCATGAACAACATGCCCACCGTTTTGGTAGGCGCCTTATCCATTCATGCCGCCGAAGTCGATGGTGTTGTCCAGCAAGCGATGGTTTACGCCAACATCATCGGCTGCGACCTGGGCCCGAAGATCACCCCAATTGGGAGCTTGGCAACTCTGTTGTGGCTGCACGTGCTCGCCCGGAAAAATATAACGATCAGCTGGGGTTACTACTTCAAGACCGGGATCGTGCTGACCGTGCCCATCCTCGTCGCCACATTGTCCGCCCTGGCACTGCGCCTCAGTTTTTGAATCAAGGAATCGTCTGATGAAAGTCTTGTTCATGTGCACCCACAACAGCTGCCGCAGCATTCTGTCCGAAGCGCTTTTCAACCACTTGGCGCCCGAGGGTGTAGAAGCCGTCAGCTCAGGAAGCTTTCCCAGTGGCCGGGTGAATCAACGGGCATTGCAAACGCTGGAGGCGGCGGGTATCTCTACGGCGGGCTTGAGCAGCAAGGCTTCGGATGCTTTTGAAGGCTCACCTCCAGACATCGTGATCACTGTCTGTGACCGGGCAGCGGGTGAGGCATGCCCAATCTTCTTTGGGCCAGCTTTGAAGGCGCATTGGGGTCTGGCCGACCCGTCTGACGCTAGCGGTTCGGAAGCCGAGATCACCGCAGCTTTTGAAACCACACTCGCCAAAATTCACGAGCGCGTGAGCGCATTTCTTGCGCTGCCACTGAAGACCATCAGCGCTGAACAGTTGAAAGCTGAACTGAACCGCATCGGTTCGCTTTAAAGATCAACCGAGGCGGCACCCAACCAGGCGCCGCCGTAGGAGTTTATATGCAAGACACATTGCCGAACGTACACGCCGACCTGATCGACATTCCGTCGCTGGAGCAACTGTCGCCTCGCACGCCTTCGCTCCATAAACCTCGCATTCTTCTGCTGTATGGATCAACGCGAGAGCGCTCATTCAGCCGGTTAGTCACGCAAGAGGCGGCACGCCTGCTGAATGAGTTTGGCGCTGAAACCAAGATCTTTGACCCATCGGGTCTGCCGCTTCCGGATGACGCTGCCGATACACATCCCAAGGTCGCTGAGCTGCGCGAGCTGATGCAATGGTCTGAGGGGCAGGTGTGGTGCTCCCCTGAGCGTCACGGTTCTATGAGTGCAGTATTCAAAGCCCAAATTGACTGGGTTCCGCTGGCGATAGGTGCTGTACGACCTACGCAAGGAAAGACCCTTGCAGTGATGCAGGTCTGTGGCGGTTCCCAATCCTTCAACGTGGTTAACCAACTGCGGGTACTTGGACGGTGGATGCGGATGTTTACCATCCCTAACCAGTCTTCCGTGGCCAAGGCGTTCACCGAGTTCGATGAAGCAGGCCGTATGAAACCTTCCTCGTACTACGACCGTCTCGTGGACGTGATGGAAGAACTGATGAAGTTCACCCTGCTGTTGCGGGATCGCCAGGATTATTTGGTTGATCGGTACTCCGAGCGTAAAGAGTCCGCCGAAGAGCTGTCCAAACGCGTCAACCAGCGCTCCATCTAACGTCAGCACGAGGAAGCGATATGAGCCAGATCACGATCTACCACAACCCCGAATGCGGCACTTCTCGCAATACCTTGGAGCTGATCCGTAATAGCGGGGAAGAACCGACGGTTATCGAGTACCTGAAGACCCCGCCTGATCGCACCACACTTGCCAGGCTCATCGGGGATATGGGTATCGGGGTGCGGGCTCTTTTGCGTATCAAAGGAACTCCGTACGAAGAGCTGGGATTGGGTGATGCATCGCTGACGGACGAAAAGCTCATCGATGCCATGATGGCTCACCCTATCCTGATCAATCGCCCCATCGTCGTGGCGCCTTTGGGGACACGCTTGTGTCGTCCCTCAGAGGCAGTCCTCGACCTGTTACCGCAAGAGCAGCGTGGGAGTTTCGTCAAAGAGGATGGCCAAGTGGTCATTGATGAGCACGGTCGCAGAGTCTGATACGACGACGGTGAGGTGCCGCGATTGAGCCTGGAGGATGCTGGTGATTCAGAATTCGAAACTTGATGTTGTGGTTATCGGCGGTGGTCAATCCGCGCTGACAGTCGCCTATTTTTTGAAGCGGACAAGCTTGTCTTACGTGCTGCTCGATGCGGAGTCGGCACCAGGAGGAGCCTGGCGGCATGGCTGGGATTCGTTGCGACTCTTCTCTCCATCGGCATGGAGCTCGATTGCAGGCTGGCCGATGCCTGCCGTATCAGAAGAAACGCCTCACCGTGATGATGTTATCGACTATCTGACTCTGTACGAGCGTCGATATGACTTCCCCATCATGCGATCCACCAGGGTGACCCGTGTCGAGAAAATCGAAGAAGGATTACGGGTTGTCTCCGGGGATAGAAACTGGGATGCCAAAGCGGTTATCAGTGCAACAGGCACCTGGAGCCGCCCATTTACCCCGAGCTATCCCGGACAGGAGTTGTTCGTAGGGCAGCAGCTTCATTCCGCTCATTACGTTGGGCCGGATGAGTTTGAGGGGAAAGCCGTCCTTGTCGTGGGTGGTGGCAACTCGGGAGCCCAGATTTACGCCGAGGTTTCTAAAGTGGGTCAGGCAACCTGGGTAACTCAAGAGGCCCCAAAGTTTCTACCTGATGAGGTTGATGGGCGTGTCCTGTTCGAACGAGCTACTGCTCGATTGAAGGCGCAACAGGATGGCGTGGAGCCTGAAAACCCCGCTGGGGGGCTGGGCGACATCGTAATGGTGCCATCGGTGAAGGACGCTCGTGAACGCGGTGTATTGAGCGCAGTACGGCCATTCACGCACTTCACTTCAACAGGCGTTGTCTGGTCATCAGGAGACGAAACAGCGGTGGATGTCGTCATCTGGTGCACTGGGTTTTCTCCAGCGCTCGACCACCTGAACAGCCTGGGCATTGTAGGCCAGGATGGCAAAGTGGCTGTGAACGAAAACCGGAGTGTTGCTTCACCCAGTCTGTGGCTGGTGGGTTACGGCGATTGGACGGGGCTCGCCTCTGCGACATTGATCGGAGTAACCCGCACCGCTCGAGATGTAGTCAACCAAGTCCAAAGCTATCTCACTAGCGAATCCTGATGGCTCGCGACGCAAATCGAGTGTACCTACTGTGATGCGGCTTCAAGCTCAGGAAAGAGGATAGGCTCCAGTGGCGGAGTTGCCTGGCACAGCCCGAGCCGCCAGTAGCCGACGTCGTGCCATTTCCCAAGCTTGAAGCCTACCTCCGGATATGTGCCGATATGGACGAATCCCAGCGACTCGTGCAGCCCCACACTGCCTTCATTGGGCTGTGCGATTCCGGCATAAGCTGCACGAAAGCACTGTTTTTCAAGGATCGGAAGCAAGGTCTCATAGAGTTCACGGCCAACACCCTGACGGCGAGCCGATTCGGCTATGTACACCGTTACGTCAACGGCCCATCGGTATGCCGGACGTGCACGGTGTTGGCTGGCATAGGCGTAGCCCTTGATCTCCCCACCTTCTTCGGCCACCAGGTAGGGATATGTCTGAAGTGTCGTCGCTATTCGCTGAGCGATTTCCTCAGCGCTTGGCGGAATCTCTTCGAACGAGATCGCCGTTGTCGAAACGATGGGAGCGTAAATACGCTGGATAGCTTGTGCATCTGCAACAACTGCAGCGCGAATTGTGACTGGCATGTAAGTCGTCCATGAATAAGAATTTGAACATTACCTTTCCCGGATCAGTTTTCGCCATTAGCCCATTTGAAAAAAATGCGCAGTCTGAAATCTGAGTACCTCACCTGGGGACTTCTCTTTCGTCTAGTTCTAGCTCAGACCGTAGAAGGCTAATCGCGAAATTCAGGTCGCAATGCATGTTCTCAGTTCTGCCCCCTTCGGCTCATCAAATCCATCGGCTGCATCAACAACTCAGCACACTGTAAGCGTGCGCTAAACAACCCGTCCTGACGGAATCGCTTAGTCGACCTCAAAACTCAATGCCGAGTAACCATCCGAGGAGACCTCCCGCCAGGACGACCAACCATGGAGGAGCCTTCCAGAACATCAAAGCCACAAGCGCTATCAGCGCTAAGCCAAAGTCTGCAGGAATCAATATGGCGCTCGTCCAGACTGGGTTATACAAGGCCGCCAGGAGAAGGCCCACAACTGCTGCGTTTACGCCTGAAAGTGCAGCTTGGGTGCGTAAGCTTTTCCGCAGTTGCTCCCAAAATGGCAGCACGCCGATTACGAGCAAGAACGAAGGAGCAAAAATAGCAATGACGCAGGCAGTAGCCCCGAGCCAACCAGAAGGTTGGGCACTCATGGACGCGCCAAGAAATGCTGCGAAGGTAAAAAGCGGGCCTGGTACGGCCTGTGCTAAACCATATCCGGCAAGAAACGTGTCATTGGCTACCCATCCGTTCGGTACGGTCGCCGACTGAAGCAACGGCAGCACAACATGCCCACCTCCGAAAACTAATGACCCAGCGCGGAAGAAGGCGTTTACCACAGCTAATGCTTGTGAGGGCCACAGCTGAACCAGCAATGGCAGACCAACTAACAAGCCGAGGAACACCAGCAAAGACACCACACCGACTTTCCTACTCACCGATACCGGCAAAGACTCCGTAGCCTGGTTCTGATCGGTTCTGAAGAGGATCAATCCTATGATGGCGCCGAAGAAAATCACGCCGATCTGTCCCCAGGCATGCGGCCAAAGGAGTGCAGCATAAGCAGCAAACACGGCGATAGTTATTCGAGGCGCGTCAGTGCAAAGACTACGGCCCATACCCCAGACGGCTTGAGCAACGACAGCCACCGCGACAATTTTAAGACCGTGCAAAAGACCGCTCGGAAACGCGCCTCCCCACGCGGACATACCCTGAGCGAATAAAACCAGGATTATTGCCGAAGGCAATGTGAAACCTGCCCACGCAGCGACTGCTCCAAGAAACCCGGCGCGAGATAGTCCTAAACCTATGCCAACCTGGCTACTGGCGGGCCCCGGCAAGAACTGGCATAGGGCAATCAAATCCCCATAACTGCGCTCGCTCAGCCATTGGCGTCGAGCAACGAATTCTTCGCGAAAGTAAGCTAGATGCGCAATCGGGCCTCCAAAAGAGGTGAGTCCTAGTCGCAGGAACACCAGAAAAACCGTCCAAGGGGAGTCAGTCTTGACCACCGTTGCACTACCTTCGGCTGACAATATTCACCCCTCCCAAAATGATTGCGGTACGAAACCAAATACTATGGAGCCAACTAAACATGGGCTAAACGATGGCCTTCCTTAGACATACGAGGCTAACCCTGCGAGTGAATGTGAACTTGGTTTCATAATGTACCAACCTAATCGAAAAGCCAGCTAGAGACCTAAGCGGGTCTCGCGAGATACTTAAGGCTATCCCCTCGCATCACTCGCAAACTTTGCTCAAAAACCTGCTCTTCAGCTAGCTCTCTTTCAGCATTCAATGCTCGTGGAGCTTGACACGGAGTCGCAATCAACGGCGGCTTCAATGTATACTGACGGTTCTGCATACCCTTTGAGCTACAGGAACATCAGCATGACTGTACTCCAAACGATCTACTGGCAGCCTACGCCGCCTTAGCGCTACGCCCCCTCGCAACACCTTGCTTCCGCTAGCTTCGCTCGCGGGTGCGCACTGCTGTACGCCCGGTTTTACACCTAAAGCACACAGCGAAAAAATCCTCAAAATTTGAATTTGTATCGATTCGCTCGCCGTCCGTTTGGCGTGCGCGATGCTTTGCCTTGGATATTTCTATGCTGCAAAAAATTAAACAAACGTGGTTTTCCAACGTTCGCGGAGACGTGCTCGCGGGAATCGTAGTCGCACTCGCGCTGATTCCGGAAGCTATTGCCTTTTCCATCATCGCCGGCGTCGACCCTAAGGTCGGCCTCTACGCATCCTTCTGTATCTGTGCCGTGATTGCCTTCATCGGCGGTCGCCCTGGCATGATCTCGGCGGCTACCGGTGCCATGGCACTGCTCATGGTTACCTTGGTAAAAGATCACGGGCTTCAGTATCTGCTGGCCGCAACCTTGCTCTGTGGGGTTCTTCAGATACTTGCTGGATATCTCAAGCTGGGCTCACTGATGCGCTTTGTCTCGCGCTCAGTAGTCACAGGCTTTGTGAATGCACTGGCGATTCTGATTTTCATGGCGCAGCTGCCCGAACTCACCAACGTAACCTGGCACGTCTACGCCATGACCGCAGCGGGCCTCGGAATCATCTACCTGTTTCCGTATATACCGAAGATCGGCAAGCTGATTCCTTCGCCGCTGGTGTGCATCCTGACACTGACCGCTATCGCGATTTACCTGGGGTTGGATATCCGCACCGTAGGTGACATGGGCCAATTGCCGGACACGCTGCCGATTTTCCTGTGGCCTGAAGTCCCGCTGAACTTTGAGACTCTGCGGATCATCTTCCCGTACTCAGCAGCGCTTGCCGTTGTAGGCCTACTGGAGTCCATGATGACCGCGACCATCGTCGATGACCTGACCGATACCACCAGTAACAAAAACCGGGAGTGCAAAGGCCAGGGCGTTGCCAATATCGCAGCAGGGATGCTCGGTGGTATGGCCGGCTGCGCCATGATTGGCCAGTCGATCATCAACGTGAAGTCTGGTGGCCGCACCCGTCTCTCGACATTGTGTGCCGGCGTTTTTCTGCTGCTGATGGTGGTGTTCCTTGGCGAATGGCTCTCCAAAATCCCCATGGCGGCACTCGTCGCTGTGATGATAATGGTGTCCATCGGCACCTTCAGCTGGGATTCCTTGCGCAATCTGAAAGAGCATCCGCTGTCGACCAACCTTGTCATGGTGGCGACCGTCGTGGTCGTCGTGGCTACTCACAACCTGGCCTACGGCGTACTGGTAGGTGTGCTGCTGGCTTCGCTGTTTTTTGCCAATAAGGTTGGGCACTACCTGGATATCAAGAGCACTCTGGAAGAGACGGAATCGCATCGGACGTACCACGTCGTGGGCCAGGTGTTCTTTAGCTCTGCGGACAAGTTCACTGAAGTTTTTGACTTCAAGGAAGCTCTCAACAAAGTCACCATCGATCTCACACAGGCGCATTTCTGGGATATCACCGCCGTCGCAGCCCTAGATAAGGTCGTGATCAAGTTCCGACGTGAAGGGGCTGAGGTTGAAGTGCTAGGTCTCAATGATGCCAGCGCAACAATCGTTGACCGCTTCGGCGTTCATGACAAACCCGGTGCCATCGACAAGCTCATGAGCCACTAAGGAGAACGACAATGACCCACGTAATGGCATGCATTGATAACTCACAATCCTCACTGGCGGTCTGCGATTACGCAGCATGGGCCTCGCAACGACTCAGCGCTCCCCTGACCTTGCTTCATGTGCTGGATAAGGAGAAATATCCTGCATCCGCTGACCTCAGCGGCAATATCGGTCTCGGTAGCAGAGAACATCTACTGGAGGAGTTGGCCACGCTGGATGCGCAGCGTGCAAAACTGGCCTTGGAGCATGGGCAGCACATGCTTGAAAAAGCTCGCGAGCGAACAGTCATCTCTGGCGCCATGTCACCTGATCTGAAGCAGCGCCACGGCCATCTCGTCGAGAGCCTGAGCGATCTCCAAGACGACATTCGATTGCTGGTGATTGGAAGAGTCGGTGAGGACAGCGCGCGCAGTGCCCAAAGTCTTGGCAGCCAGATTGAAGCGGTAGTCCGAACTATCCACCGCCCCATCCTGATTACAACCAGCCATTTCAGAAAACCTGAAACGGTCATGGTGGCATTTGACGGCAGCGCTACAGGCCACAAGACCGTACAGATGCTTGCTTCAAGCCCGCTATGCGAAGCCCTGCCAATTCATATCGTCATGGTTGGTACGGACTCTGAAGAAAATCAAAACGAGCTGGAGAAAGCACGAGCCACACTTGCCTCTTCTGGCGTGCTAGTGCATGCCGAGATCCACCCAGGCGAAGTAGAGTCGGTACTGCATGCGTATCAGGCAGAGCATGGCATTGACCTCCTGGTCATGGGTGCGTACGGGCACTCACGCATCAGGCAGTTTCTTGTAGGCAGCACGACCACGACGATGCTGCGGACATCCACTTTACCCGTATTGCTGCTTCGCTGAGCCAGTGCCACTGGCCACAGTATTTCCAGAATTGCGGAAATGCCGTGGCCACCCTGGACGATGACTAACTGATCTTGCGGTAACGAAACTACATGCAACTCATAACTGAAATTGTTCACCCCGAGCTGAAATCCAAACAGGGCAGAGTATTCCGTCGACATGCAGCACGCGGCATCGTGATGCGGGATGAACAGATCCTGTTGCTGTTCACCGAGCGCTATAACGACTTCAGCTTTCCTGGAGGCGGTCTTGATGGTGACGAGAGCATTGTCACAGGCTTGAAGCGTGAGCTTGAGGAAGAGACTGGTGCCCGTGAAATACAGGTGCTCCAGCACTACGGTTACATCGAGGAGTACCGGCCCTATTGGAAGCCACAGTACGATCTGATGCACATGACCTCGCATTTTTATCAATGCGAAGTCGCGCCCCAGCTAGCGCCCGTGAGAATGGAAAGCCACGAAATCGCTAATGGTATGCGGCCTGTCTGGATCAACCTGCATGAAGCCATAACGCATAATGAAGCCGTGATGCAGCGTCAGGAGTCATCGATGGGGCAGTCCATTCAGCGCGAAACGTTCATGCTGAAAAAAATCGCGTCCGAGTTGATGCCGCCAATCAGCCTTTGAGGGGATATTTCAGCAACTTGTGGCGTAAAGCACGATGACCTCGCTTCGCGAGACGATGTTCCGGCCACAGGATTTCTGTCAGGGAGAAACTCCGTGGCCGGCTCGCTTACGCTTATTTAGAAACCGTGGCGGCGACAATGGCGGGCGCAGCGCTGCGTCGCAAAATCAGGACTCCACCGATTGCAGCCAGGGTCGAACCAATCAACACGCCGACTTTTACCTCATCGATCAGGTGAGCTGATCCAGCAAACGCCAGGTTTCCGATGAACAGGCTCATGGTGAAGCCGATGCCACACAAGAGCGCAACGCCGTAAAGCTGTGCCCAATTGCTGCCTTCCGGCAGTTTGGCCAAGCCCATACGAATGGCCAGAGCAGCCAATAGGAAGATGCCAATCTGCTTGCCCACCAACAAGCCGAGCGCAACACCCAGCGGAACCGGATCGACTAGGTTTTCCATCGAAATACCGGCCAATGAAACACCCGCATTGGCGAAGCCAAAAATCGGCACCACAGCGAACGCTACCCACATATGCAGCTTTTCTTCTAGGAACAGCAGTGGAGACCGGGCTTCCTCTTCAGGCTTACCCATTGGAACGCACAGCGCTACAGCGACACCCGCAAGGGTGGCGTGCACTCCCGATTGCAGCACGAAGAACCACAGCACACCACCTACCAGCAGATACGGGAACAATCGTCTGACGCCCAATCGATTCATTGCGATCAGAATGGCCAAGGTTGCAAGCGATGCCAGCAACATCGGCATGGAAAGACCAGAGGTGTAGAAAAAGGCAATGATGACTACAGCACCCAGGTCGTCAATGATCGCCAAGGCGGCGAGGAAGACCTTCAGCGACGTAGGGACTCGCCTCCCCAGCAACGACAAGACGCCCAAGGCGAATGCGATGTCGGTAGCGGCTGGGATAGCCCACCCCTTCAAAGTCTCAGAATTACCCCAGTTGATTGCGATGTAGATCAGCGCAGGCACAACCATGCCACCTAAAGCACCAAACCCCGGCAGGGCGCGCTGGCCCCAAGTAGAAAGCCCACCTGCCAGAACCTCTCTTTTGATCTCTAGGCCGACCATCAGGAAGAAGATGGCCATGAGGCCATCATTGACCCAATGCTCCACAGACATGCCCAACCAGACACTGTGCAAGGCGGCAAAATAACCTTGCGAGAGAGGCGAGTTCGCCACGATTAGGGCCGCGAGTGCTGCGCCCATCAGTACAAGACCGCCAGCGGATTCCGACGATAGGAAGCGAGCCAGAATCGCGGCTGCTCTAGGGGTTTCTGCGGGAGCTCTACTATGAGTCATCAGTGTCCTTGCGCTTTGATCCAAAGCGATTATTTTAACATCCGAGGTTTACCAGCGCGGCAGGGCACATAGCCTGTAACGATTTACACCGAGCCTTAATCAGCCTTCAGTGTGTTCCCAGGCACGGGCTCGCTCATGAAACGTAGGAGCGCGCTCCAAGCACATAGCCTCACTAGGCGAGCGAGCATCGATCCTTCTTTACAGGCGTGTGGCTCCTCGGATATTTGATGATTGGAGCAACTTAGGCCCAGCATAAATGCACGCACCTCAGCGCGATCCTATGACAGTGGCATTTGAATCTGGAGTAAGCCTATTTGGGGATATACGCAGCTACCGACTTGCGAATCTCTTCCCGCGCTTCATCGGCGCTGCCCCAGCGGCCCATCTTCACCCACTTACCCGGTTCCAATGCTTTGTAGTTTTCGAAGAAGTGCTGGATCTGGGCGAGGAGTAACGCAGGGAGGTCTGAGCACTCCTTTACGTCGATGTACATGGAGCTGAGTTTTTCATGAGGCACTGCGATCACCTTGGCATCGGCTCCGGCTTCGTCAGTCATGTACATCACACCAACCGGGCGACTGCGGATGACAACTCCAGGTGAGACGGGATATGGACAAACCACCAGGACGTCCAGCGGATCGCCATCGTCGCTCAGCGTGTTCGGGATAAACCCGTAGTTGGCCGGATAGAACATCGGTGTACTGAGGAAGCGGTCAACGAAAATTTGTCCGCTCGACTTGTCCACCTCGTACTTGATCGGCGAGTGGTTTGCAGGAATCTCGATAACGGTGAAAAAGTCATCGGGGATGGCGTTGCCAGCTGGGATGTCCGCGTAGCTCATGTTCATAGCTCCGAAGTTGTGGAGGGTGTTGAGCTGGAGGGCGTTTTTCCAAGGGTGCCCATCTCGACTGGCGTCTTCGTGAAAAATACCGATATTTCCTCAGAGTCCAATCGTTTGAACAATCGTTCTGCCTCATCTTCCGTGATGGCCAAGCGAATCTCCGTGGGTTGATCCGCCAGCTCAAAAAAGTGCGATGAATGCAGTTTTCCTGTGTGCCCAAACCCTTCGATTCCGGTGCAGAGCGTGGCGCCTCGCAACCCCATTTCTTTAGCCACGTCGACGATCCATTCGCCTAGCATCTTTCCCTGATAACGACGGTTTTGTTGGGTGAAGAAAACGACCATATAGCCTTTCATTTCTATCTCCTCAGCGAGTACCAATCATTTGGTAGGACAGAAGCCCGGCAGCGGTCATCGCTAACGAGCCTAAGACATGCAACGAAATTGAGCCGAGCGCCCAAACCAGTCTACCCTCCTGAATCAAGGCAACCGTTTCGGCTGAAAATGTAGAGAAGGTGGTAAGCCCACCACAGAAACCCGTGATGATAAGGAGACGCCACTCTGGACTGAGGGTGGGAGAAGCGGCCAAGAAGGCGATGGCCAGGCCGATGATGTAGCCCCCAACCATGTTCGCGACCACAGTACCTGGCGGGATCGTCGGGAAAAGAGCATTCAGCTTCATGCCCAACAGCCAGCGCAACCAGGCTCCAAGTGAAGCGCCAACGGCAATGACGAATAATGACTTCAGCACGCAGAGTCCTCCTCATCAGATCTGAGTGGACTAACTGGCAAGCAGCTCGCGCTGAAGGAAAAGGGAAACTCGAAGAATAAGATCATAGCCTGTCCTTAATTGGAGGACAGGGAGACACACCTACGCACCCTGTCCAGGGTTCACGTAGGCATCATCAGCTCTAAGGCGGTTAAAGGAGGAATGCCATCTCCTGTTCTGATCCTATAGCATCAGCGCCAATGGCATCAAGAGCAGCTACACGCGAGCGATCTGGAGGCCCCTTCGGCCAGGCAAGATGGTTGATCAATGATCCAGGCAGGGGTCGCCCCTTCGCCCAACCAGATTAGTTGGCGCGTCTACATCGATTTAACCGATACCACTTCCACATACTTGTACTTTTTCCTAGCAGCCTTCACAGCCTCCTGCTCAGCAAGCAACGAGCTCAACGTATCAGCCTCGTGAATCAGCTCGACCATTTTCCCTTCAAACTCGTTTCCAACCCGTAACGTAACCCTCAGCCTGGGCGTAAAAGCTTTCGCTTTCTTCTTGGCTGCTGGAGCAACCACCGGTTTCGCGGGCACAACTTCTTCCACAGGCTCTTTTACTAGAGGTGCGGGCACCTGCTCTTCGGGCTGAGGCGTACCGAATAGGGCACGACGCATTTCTTCTTCAGTTAATTCAGAGCTCATAGAACATCTCAACGGGACGCATTTCGCTGGGCAAGTGTTAATAAGATTGTTGCTGACTGGTATTCGTGGAGCCTGTGCGGACGTCAAATCCCCAGTTCGATTTCAAGACAAGAGCCTCGTAAGGCTTGCGAAAGCTTCACCTTTGGCAGCAGTGTAATGAGCCCATCAACTAAGTTGCTAGCGTGACGAGCGTACAGCGTGACTGTGCCTGCATCAGGCGTTCGACCTGGCACGATGGCCCCTACCCGCTGCTGGGCAATTTTCAGTATGCTCAAGACGTCCTGACTCACCTCATTGGTGGACAGGTGTTCAACCAATGGTCTGGGTGGAGGGGCGGCGCGGCTCCACAAATTTACAACCACCTGAAGCAGTCCGTCTGAGCCAAGATGTTCAAGAGCTATCTCCCACAGCTGGCCTTCCTGCGCCATATCCAGGCGAGCCCTAGTCATAACGGAGTTCCAGCAAAATGAGGCTCTTTCTTGATTGCGAGTTCACCAAGCTCTCAGCCACAGCGAAGCTGATATCACTCGCACTGGTAGCTGAAAATGGACGCGAATTCTACGTGGAATTGCTCGACACATGGCGAGAGGAAGATTGCAGCGACTTCGTCATAGAGATCGTTCTTCCGCAGCTCTGGGGCGGTGGCAATGCACAACCCATTATCAGGGCAAGAACTGCACTGCTCGATTACCTAGCCTCGTTCGACGAAGTCCTGGAGATTGTCACAGACGCTCCACAGTACGACTGGGAGCTTTTCTGCGAACTCGCATATGACAATGGTACATGGCCAAGGAACGTTCGGAATTACCCCACCGATGCAACCACTCTAGATGCCTCAAGTGACGGGGCTCCGCTTCCGCATCACGCTCTTCTTGACGCCCGTATCATCGCTAGCATGTTCACCGAAAGCGATCTGAAGAAAGGGTAATGAAGTCCTAAGAGGCCAAGGTGAGCTAAAGCTGTCTTTCACAGCAAACCTTCCTGAGGCATTTTCAACCTGGTGCTGGTCATTCAAAAATCAGGCCTGTTCGGACTTGCTGGTCAAATACCTACGAATAGTAGTTTTAGACAGACCCAACGCTTCCGATATCTCAGTCACTGACACTCCCTCACTGTTCAGGCGATTTGCCTCTGCGGCTTTCTGCGCTGCTCCGGATCGCGCCGGTCGACCAGGAGGAAGCTTCCCTGCACTTACCAACGACTCCATCTCAATATCTACGCTGTCCTTTTTTATCCTATTTAGTTGCTTATTCAGACGCTTCAGCCCCTCCCTAAGCGGCTCGTTGGACTGTAGACACGTCGCCATGAGAATCAATGAGGCCGGCTCAACCTCAAGCAGCGCTGCGAGACGAATGAGCACATCAATCGTGATGTTCACCTCCCCACGCTCAATCCGGCCCCAATAGGAACGGTCAATAGTGATCAGGTTTTCTTGCGTAAGACCTTTTTTTCTACGCAGTGCTCGCACCACTACAGCTAGGGCTTCTGCGGCCTCCATGACATTTCCCCACGCAAATCGAGGATAAGGCCATATTGCGACGCACCATAACACGGGCTATGATCCGTATTACGGCGCTATCAGCGTTTTTGAGGCCTGCTTTTCGATGCATATACATCCGTAAGCGGAGCTAAGCACCTTGCTTGCGGCAGCCATCTGCTCGAGTGCGAGCGACAACAAGCGGGATTGAATTGTCAATTTCCCGGTTATTAATGAAAGGAAGCCCTATGGCTAGCGTCGAAGAACCCGACTTCATGAATGCGCCACGGACACCACTTGAGGGCCTGTCGAGCACCTCTGCAGCTCGAGCTTTAGCAGTCGAACGCTTTCCTAAAAAGCCTTACTGCCTAGTCCGCGACTGGACAATATTTCGCATTGAAGTCACCCGCGACGAACTCTTCAAATGTCATGCAGCGGGCCAGCTCCCGATGATCCTGTTTGCTCACAACGTGGCCGAGGACAGCCAAGGCCGTTTCGAACGCGGCGATTGGGTTCGTTCAAGCATGTGCACCGGTCTCCACGACGGTGTTGCGTTCGAGACCAGAAACTCTGTTTACGTATTGATTGGCCCTGGTCATGAACAGCTCGCAAGCCTGAAAGACGTTTTCTCCCTCTTCTAACCTGCGCTCTGTATCGGAGCCCCTTCAGGCCAAGGACATACGATGTTTAGAACACACGACGCCGACATGCTGGGCCTACCGGGCATGTTCGGTGAGGGTCAATACCAATGGCAACAGGTATCCAAAGTGCTTCGTAATCACTGGTATCACGTAACTGTCCAAGCCATGTACGAGGACAGAACTTCAGAGGCGGTTCTGATGATCGACAGCGAACCACGGCTTCAGCAACTGCTGATTGCCCAGGACTCGGAGACGATCATCACAGAGGTGCAAGTTGTCACACCTGCCCACATGAATGGCACGGGAGTTTGGCGCATGGAGAAGCTGACCAAAGTGACGCTTGGTGAAGACCAAAACGAGTGTGTTGTGTGCCTGCTAGAGGTGGAGACCGGCTCCAAATACCACAGCTCTCACCAACCTAGCTTCAACACTGATGTGCTGAGCAACCTTCGTCCGATCTATCACGCAAACATGATTCGTACAGCCTGAGATTTACCAAGATTTCTGCACGATACCAGCACAGATGGTTGCGTGTGGAATTCCTGGTTACGCCGTATATACCGCCAACGGAGTGCAACAATGCTGAACATGATTGGCTTGGATTTTTATGGGAAGCGCCACACAGAATTCGACCTAATACGAATCAAAAAAGCTCAGGCGCAAGGCTTCGATAGACCGATCACAGCGTATCTTTGCAGCGCCTCCATCAAAGCCCGAACGGGCATAGGCGTAGTGTTTGGTCACAACCGTAAAGACCAGTATGGGCGGTTCGGCGACGGCCATTTGATCCGCACTTCTGATGTGATCAAAGTCGAGCGTGAAGGCAGGTTTTGGGTGATGACGACGGAGAATAGTCGTTACGTCTTGGCGACGTTCCAGAGGGGTAATGGACGTGCAAGCCTGCGTGAGTTTCTGCGGCTTTCACGGGGGATGCACCACTTCACCCCGCGAGGGTTACAGTAATGGTCGTGGTCTTCTTCCACTGGCGAACCCTCCTGAATGGCTTCGAGGTGGTGTCATGATCGTCAAGGCAGGCGAAGTCATCTGCATTGCCTCGGGCATTTTTGAGAATTACGACCGCGCTGGGCCCTTTGTTGCAACGCAGGACTTCGACCTCGATTCATTAATAGCAGAGGCAGTGAAGCCGCTCACAGAGAAATGGGAAGTGTCGAGTTTGTTTGGCGATATACCCAGGATGCTTTTCGAAAACGGGCTTATCACCAAGCTTCCTTGTCGCAAAATTTACCTAGGAGCGATGGGCGAAGTCGACATTCGGGAAGAGCAGGATGACCTTTGATGACGACGCTTCAAGCATTTTACTAAAGCGTCATGATGGTAGCGATAGAGCTGAGATGGTTTGCCTTGCAGTAGCCGCAGTTAGGATCGCGGTAAACGTCGATGACTTCAGCGGCTTGTGCCGCTCCGGTCATGGGTAGTGTCGTGAACGCGGCAATTCGCAGACTGGCATTCATGCGAGTTCTCCAGTTTATTACTAATTCTTACCGGCAGCAGCAACCGCCGCCGTTCCCGCCACAGCCCGAGTTTTTCTTACTCGCTACGCTTTCCACTGTCGCCAGCTGTGCTGGATAGCCCGCGTTCTCCAGGGCTGTAAGCAGCGCATGGCTGTGCGAATCGCCGCTGACCTTCACCCGTCCGGCTTTTAAATCCACCGATACGTAACTCACGCCTTCAACTGGGCGCAGCGCTTCGGTGACATGTTTGACACATGAACCACAGCTCATGCCTTGGACTTGCAGTTCAACAATTTTCATTGGTGACTCCTCACAACAAAGTTGATCATGGAAAGACTAACGCATGAGGCTTTTTTGCGGCGTTGGCTTATCCTCAACCTTGCCGCCATGGCAAGGTCAAGCGGTCGTTGTCACTCAATCAATGGAAGCCTGGCGCAGACGTAAGGCGTTGAATACTACCGACGCCGAGCTCACGCTCATGGCCAGTGCGGCAATGAGCGGTGACAGAAGGTGACCGGTAAGTGGATAGAACAAGCCGGCAGCCAGTGGGATGCCCATGGCGTTATAAAGGAAGGCGAAGGCCAGGTTCTGGTGCATATTTCTCACCGTCGCGACTGACAGGCTGCGCGCCCGTAGGATACCGAGCAGATCCCCCTTCACCAGAGTGACCTGAGCGCTGTTCATCGCCACGTCAGTGCCAGTGCCCATGGCGATTCCTACATCAGCGCGAGCCAGTGCGGGGGCATCATTAATGCCGTCGCCGGCCATCGCCACCCGGTGTCCGGCTAGTTGCAAAGATGCCACCAGACGTTCTTTATCTTGCGGCTTGACCTCGCCGTGAACCTCCTCGATGCCCAACTGGCGGGCTACCGAGCGAGCAGTTGTAAGGCCGTCGCCAGTGGCCATGATGACCTTGACGCCATCCGCCTGCAGACGCTCGACGGCCAGCTTCGTGGTGGGTTTGATGGGGTCGGCAACAGCCAGTAAACCCGCCAGGGCGCCGTCCACTGCCAGGTACATGATGCTCGTACCGTCGCCGCGTAGCTTCTCGGCATGTTCTTGCAAGCTGTCTGTGGAAACGCCGGCTTCCTGCATCAACGCGGTATTGCCTATCATCAGTCGGCGACCCTCGACCTGACCGCTTACACCAATACCTGAGGCTGACTCGAAGGTTTCAGGTGTCACCAGTTTTAGCCCTGCGGCACGAGCCTGCTCGACGATGGCGTGGGCCAATGGATGCTCACTGCCCTGATCGAGACTTGCGGCCAGGCGCAACACTTCATCCTGAGTAAATCCGGGTACGGCCTCGACGCTATGGAACGCTGGTCGACCTTCCGTGAGGGTGCCAGTTTTGTCGACTATCAAGATGTCTATCTTGCGCAGGTTTTCGATAGCGGCGGCATCGCGAAACAATACGCCGCTGCCAGCAGCCTTGCCGGTGGCAACCATGACTGACATCGGTGTCGCTAGGCCAAGGGCACAGGGACAGGCGATGATCATGACCGCGACAGCGTTGATCAGTCCGAACACCCAACTTGGCTCGGGCCCCCAAAGCCCCCAGCCGAGTAGAGTCAGCGCGGCGATAGCAATCACCACAATCACGAAGTAACTAGCAATCACATCTGCCAGCCGTTGCATCGGCGCTTTTGAGCGTTGTGCCTGCACAACCATCTGCACAATCTGTGCGAGGAGGGTCGCTGATCCTATCTTCTGCGCCTGCATCACCAGACTACCGTGGATGTTGAGAGTGGCGCCGATCAGCGCGTCGCCGGCCCTCTTCATGATCGGTATCGGTTCGCCGGTGAGCATCGACTCATCTACAGCGCTTTCGCCTTGCAATACCTGGCCGTCTACAGGTACTTTTTCTCCCGGACGCACACGTAATGTGTCGCCGCTGTGTACGTGTGTCAGAGGGATGTCTTCTTCCGTGCCATCGGCATTGATCCGTCGGGCAGTTTTTGGGGCCAGTCCAAGCAGCGACTTGATGGCAGCCGAGGTTTGCGAGCGAGCCTTGAGTTCAAGCATCTGGCCGAGAAGGGTCAGTGAGATGATCACAGCCGCTGCTTCGAAGTACACACCGATGCGGCCCTCCATCATGAAGTTGCTGGGGAATACATCGGGGGTCAGGGTTGCCACGACGCTGTAAAGGAAGGCCGCCGCCGTGCCGAGGCCGATTAGCGTCCACATGTTCGGACTTCGCTGAATCACCGAACGCACACCACGCACATAAAACGGCCAGCCAGCCCACAGCACGACGGGTGTAGCCAATCCCAGCTCGACCCAATTTTGCGTGGTGCCATGGAACAACTCCAGGGCATGGCCACCCATAGCCAGCACGGTGACGATCACTGTCAGCGGCAATGTCCACCAGAAGCGCCGGGTGAAGTCCTTGAGTTCTAAGTTCTCTTCTTCCTCCAATTCGGGAATCACCGGCTCTAAGGTCATGCCGCACTTAGGGCAGACGCCGGGGCCGATCTGGCGAATTTCCGGATGCATGGGACATGTGTATTCAGCGGCACCCGTTAACGGTTCTGCTGTTGTCTGAGGGACTGGTTCGATTTTCGGTTGAGATATTCGATAACGCTCGGGCGCTGTCCTGAAGGCCGTTTGGCATTTCAGACTGCAGAACCGGTAGTGTTGCCCCTCATATTCCGTGCTGAACTGGCTGTCGTTACTGACGGTCATGCCACATACCGGGTCATGGGAGCCAGTGGCTTGGGGTTCAGAGTTCTGTATTGGGCCGTGCTCTTGACGAACCTCAGGGGTGTGCATGAGCTAACTCCTGTTCGCATCCTTGGTTGAGACTGAGGTTTCGCCGTGATGATTGTGACCACCGTGGTGGTGCCCGAAAAAATGCATCAGCGGGCACAACAGCAAAATCATATAAGGCAGTAAACCCAGCATATGGCCGTAGTGTTCTCTTGCCAGATAGAACAGCACGATCACCAGCAGCATACCCAGCGCTATGCCGGGTTTGCTCCTCCAAAATGTTGGAGAGGTGTTAGCGGAATGTGGCGAATTCACCATGGTTCTGTACTCCTGAGGGAGTGCGGTTTAGTGATACGTCGTATAGGTGCAACGGGCGGCAGTTTTACCCTTGGCATATTGGTTAAGGTAAAACCGTCGCTGCATTGCCTACAGGCTTGTGCGCGTCACTTGCTCGTCGGCATGTTCATCATGCTCGTTTGCTGATCCATCATTTTCATCATCATGTTCATCATTCCCATCTCCATGCCGTCTTTGTTGCTGCCCATGCCCTTGCCATGACAGTTCTTATGCATCATGTCCATGCTTTCCTTCATCGTCTTCATGCTCTCCTGCATGGCGGCGTGTCGCTCGGCAGGGGTCTTGGCGGCGGCTGCCTTGTCGTGTGCAGCCTGCATTTTTTGCATTTGCTCGGTCATGACATTGTTTTGCATCGGCGTAGCTGCTTCGCTTGTCTTGGCGGGCGCGGTCTGCCCCTCCGGGTGATGCTCATCGACTGCCGAGGCGATAAGTGGGCTGCTCACGAGCAGGGTGGCGAGGATAAATTTCAATGTGGCATGCATGGCAATCTCCAAAGGGTCAGGACAATTCAGGTAATACCAAGCCGCGCCAGGTTGGCGCAGTCAGACAGTGCGCCGAAGATCGGCGCGCAGAAGGTCGGATTAATCGTTGAAACGGACGAAAATCAGGCGGGCAGGAGGTCTGGCCGGTACAGGACGCCGTAATGCAAGAAAGGCAAAAGCGGAGGGATTGGCGGGATACAAAATCAGCAACGCTGGGATAAGGAGCAGAAACGTCCAACTGAACAGGTCAAATATTTGAAGATGGAGCGAAGGACTTACAGCTATTGCCGCATCGGAGCAGTGCTGAAGGCAACCGAGGGCATGGGCGTCGTGGCTATCGTGATCTTGCGTGGTGATCAGCGAGACATGAGTTGTAGCCGGATTGTGGCTGGGCTGTGCCAGACATCCCTGGGTCGCTGCCAGACCAAACGCTAACACCCACAGCACGATGGCGAGGCGTATGAACGTTGGTTGACGATGGCGAAACCAGAACATGGAGAATCTCCGGTACTGATTAGCGGATTTTGATTTTTCAACATACTCCACATTGAAGTGCCACAGTTGATCTACATCAATTTATGCAGCCGGCTGTCGGTTCTGTGGTGCGGTCAAATTTTATGACGCCCATCGATCTTTCAGATGTTGAGTTTCTCCGGGTGCTGTCAAAAGTGTAATCACCGGCTAAGCGTGCTGACAGGTACGTTCCCTCATCATCCTCATCGAGCTGACGCTCAAACTCTCTGGTTTCATCGAGAGTCAATTCCTTGAAGGAGATGCACTATGAAAGCAACCAACGTTGTGATTCTTACACTCAGTTTGGCTATATCGTCCCTGGCCTTTGCCGAAGGTGGCGGCGACCGTGCGGTTGAGCGCATGGAACGAGCTCGCGAGACGGCAATGGCCACCGGAAAGTCTGCCCCCGGAGCTGAGGCGCAAGAAAATATTGCACAAGAGAAGCTCAAGGCTGAAAAGCAGCCTCACCATTGCTGAGCCAACCAGCTTACTGAAATGTAATCACCCCGTTTGCTGGCTTATGGCATCTTCCGATACATCAAGCGCACTAGCTCGTCTAGCGTTAGCCCTTAGGGGCACGCCCAGTGCGCACATCTAACATCCGACTGACGGGACATGAATCGGTATGCAAGCCAAAACCTCTCGGCGCACCTTTGTGAAAGGACTCACCGCAGGCGGGATTCTCGGTGGTTTAGGCCTCTGGCATACCCCTATCTGGGCCGCCCCTAGAGTGGGCGATGCCAATGTCTTGTCAGGTACAGAGTTTGACCTCTTCATCGGAGAAACACCGGTAAATATCACTGGGAACTCCCGGACGGCCATGACCATAAATGGCGGGATTCCTGGGCCCCAGCTGCGCTGGCGTGAGGGCGATACCGTGACCTTGCGGGTCAAGAACCGCCTCAAGGATATGACTTCTATCCACTGGCACGGAATTATCCTTCCGGCAAACATGGACGGTGTTCCAGGCCTTAGCTTCCATGGAATTGAGCCTGATGGCACGTACGTCTATCAGTTCAAGGTCAAGCAGAACGGAACGTACTGGTATCACAGTCACTCCGGCTTCCAAGAACAGGTTGGTGTGTACGGCCCACTGGTCATCGATGCCAAAGAGCCTGAGCCTTTTGAGTATGACCGCGACCTCGTGGTGATGCTTAGTGACTGGACTGATGAAAATCCTGCTTCGCTGATGAAAACACTGAAGAAACAGGCGGACTACTACAACACCCATAAGCGAACAGTGGGTGACTTCATCAATGACGTGGCTGACAAAGGTTGGTCAGCGACCGTCGCTGATCGCAAGATGTGGGCCGAGATGAAGATGAATCCTACGGACATTGCGGACGTCAGTGGTGCGACGTACACCTACTTGATGAACGGACAGGCTCCGGACTCCAATTGGACTGGCACCTTCAAACCTGGCGAAAAGCTCAGGTTGAGGTTCATCAATGGTTCAGCCATGTCCTACTTTGATGTACGAATTCCAGGTTTGAAGATGACTGTTGTGGCCGCTGATGGCCAATACGTCAAACCGGTAAGCGTGGATGAGTTCAGGATCGCCACTGCCGAGACTTTCGACGTGATCGTCGAACCCACGCAAGAGGCCTACACACTGTTTGCGCAGTCGATGGATCGGTCGGGTTACGCCAGAGGCACCTTGGCTGTCCGGTCTGGCATGACTGCTCCAGTGCCTGCGCTAGACCCTCGTCCTCTAGTCACCATGGCCGACATGGGTATGGCCGGTATGGATCACGGTGGGATGGCCGGTATGGGCGATATGGCTGGAATGGATCACAGCAAAATGGCCGGTATGGGAGACGACTCGATGCAGGGTATGTCAGGTATGGACGGCGGAGCCATGAAAGATAGCTCTGGTGCTATGCAAGGCATGTCCAGCATGCAGGGAATGGATCACAGCAATATGTCCATGGGCGGCATGAATGGTATGGGAGAAATGCAGTCGCACCCAGCCACAGAGTCCAACAATCCCCTCGTCGACATGCAAGCAATGTCGACCTCTCCGAAGCTCGATGATCCTGGCATGGGCCTTCGCGACAATGGACGAAAGGTGCTGACGTACTCTGATCTAAAAAGCACGTTTGAGGATCCAGATGGCCGTGAGCCAAGTCGCACTATTGAACTGCACTTGACCGGTCATATGGAGAAATTTTCCTGGTCTTTCAACGGCGTGAAGTTTTCAGACGCCGAGCCGGTAAAACTGAAGTATGGCGAGCGAGTTCGGTTCGTTCTTGTGAACGACACCATGATGACTCACCCCATCCACCTGCATGGGATGTGGAGCGACCTTGAAGATGAAAACGGGCAATTCCTTGTCCGCAAACACACCATCGATATGCCGCCAGGATCAAAGCGCAGCTACCGGGTGACTGCAGATGCGCTGGGACGCTGGGCCTATCACTGCCATCTCCTATACCACATGGAAATGGGCATGTTCCGTGAAGTGCGCGTGGAGGAATAAGGAGATGGCTATGAGTAATTTCTTAAGCGGGACTCGCATGCACTCGGCTGTACTCACGGTCGCTCTCACTGCTGGTGTTGCCTTGCCGGCAGCTGCTGAGTCTAGCCAGGGGGTGGCCGCTGGGCAGATGCAGGGCATGGATCACAGCCAGATGCAGGGTATGGATCACAGCCAGATGCAGGGCATGGATCACAGCCAGATGCAGGGCATGGATCACAGCAAAATGGAGGGTATGCAGCCCGCCAAGCAACCACTAACTCAAAGCCGGACTCCGATACCACCACTTACCGATGCTGACAGAGCCGCAGTCTATAACGCCCCTGGTGGTCATGAAGTTCATGACACTGCAATCAACTCATTTTTTATATTTGAGAAACTGGAATGGCAGGATGCTGACGATGGAAGCGCGCTGAACTGGGAAGCACAAGGTTGGATAGGGGGAGATGTTGATCGGCTATGGTTGCGCTCCGAAGGTGAGCGCACCAATGGGAAGACTGAAGAAGCAGAGGTTCAGGCACTTTGGGGCCACTCCATTAGCCCTTGGTGGGATTTAGTCGGTGGGGTTCGTCAAGACTTCAAACCAGGCGACCCACAAACGTGGGCTGCTTTCGGTATTCAGGGCCTGGCTCTCTACAATTTCGAGGCCCAGGCTACTGCTTATCTGGGTGAAGGTGGCCAGACCGCTGCTCGGTTGGAGGGTGACTACGACATTCTCCTTACCAATAAGCTGATTCTGCAACCGACGGCAGAATTCAATTTCTATGGCAAAAACGATCCTCAACGCGGGGTCGGTTCAGGGCTGTCTGAAAGTGAGGTTGGTTTGCGGCTTCGGTACGAAGTCCGCCCGCAATTCGCACCTTACGTCGGTGTAACTTGGAATCGGGCTTATGGCAGAACCGCAGACTATGCCCGCGAGGAAGGCGAAGATAACAACGAAGCACGCCTAGTGCTCGGCGTCCGAGTGTGGTTCTGAAACAAAGTTAGCGGTACTAAATAATTATCTAACCTCATTACAACAGCTTCGCGCTGTGAGGAGCCTTGCATGTCCGTATTCAAATCCTGTGTTGTGGCCGTCGCTCTTTCTTCTAGCCTGCTGCTCAGTGCAGTTGCCCAAGCTCACCCGAAGCTGCTGTCTTCAACTCCGGCTGAAGGCGAGAGCGGCCCAGCTCCTGCGAAGATTGAACTGCATTTTTCCGAAAACCTGGTTACTCAGTTTTCCGGGGCCAAGTTGGTCATGACGGAAATGCCTGGCATGTCACACTCCCCTATGCCCATGAAAGCCAGCGTGTCTGGCAGTACCGATCCTAAAACCATGATCTTGACCCCGGCCTCTCCTCTCACCGCTGGTACTTACAAAGTCGAATGGCGAGCGGTCTCCTCCGATACCCATCCGATTACCGGCAGCGTTACTTTCAAAGTGAAATAAGCGTGGGCGACCCATTGAATGTGGCGCTGCGCCTCGCGCTTTATCTGGATCTAATGCTCCTGTTCGGCCTGGCGGTCTTTGGACTGTACAGCTTTCGGGGTAAAGAGCGCGTGTCCGGAGCGGTGCTGCATTTTGGGTGGATACTGCCCGGCACCGCTGCTATAGGCATGCTTTTGTCCGTAGCAGCTTTCATGATTATCACAAGCAATATGAGCGGCGCCTCCGACTGGGACGAGCTGCGGCCTCATCTGGAAATGATGCTGTACGAGACTGAGATCGGCTATAGCTGGGTGACGCGCATGATCTCGCTGGCAGTGGTGATTTTTGTCGCAAGTCAGAGCAAGCGATGGCCAACAGGGAGTCTCTGGGTTGCTACCTTGGCAGGCAGCATCGCCTTGTCCACGCTTGCTTGGACAGGTCATGGGGCAATGGACGAAGGTACTAAGCGGTTCTGGCACTTTGCAGCTGATATTCTGCACCTCCTCTCCGCTGGGGGCTGGATCGGAGCTCTTGCGGCGTTTGGCCTGATGTTGAGGATTAAAGGGGCTAATCCGGAGCAACTCGTAAGAGTGCTGTCACGAGCGCTTAAAGGATTCGAAACAGCGGGTGGATTTATTGTTGGCACAATCATAATTACTGGCGTCGCTAATTATCTCTTCATTGTCGGGCCGACAGTAATCGAACTCGTAACTAGCACCTACGGCATTCTCCTGCTGATGAAAGTCCTGCTTTTCGCTGGGATGATTGGGCTTGCTGCACTCAATCGTTTCTACCTGAGTCCCTCACTTGAACGTTCTTTGAAGGCTGGGGATTATTCTCTGGCAGCAACTGCCTTGAGAAAAAGTGTGATGCTCGAATCGACCTGTGCAGTTGTCATCGTTTTCTTGGTGGCATGGCTAGGAACGTTGAGCCCTTCAATCGAGATGGCTCAAGGGTGATTCATGAGCCAGATCTGAGCGTCACTATGGACGCTCAGGACTAGGTAAAAACTATCGGCTCGAGGGGTAGTCAGCGACCACTTCTTGCGCACCTGCCTTGGTGAGCCCCAATACTTGATAAGGTTGATGATTCTGGCCGTAGTCCATGCCGGGGGAGCCTGCTGGCATGCCTGGTACTGCAATTCCTGCGAGGTCTGAGCGGCCACTCAGCTTCTTGATTTCTTCCGCAGGGACATGCCCCTCTACGAACTTGCCGTCAATAACAGCCGTATGGCATGACGCGAGTCCCTGCGGCACTCCTAAGCTCTGCTTAATAGCGCTCATATTGCTTTCAACATGGTCGACCACCTTGAATCCATTCGATTCAAGGTGCTTGACCCACTCCTTGCAGCATCCGCAGTTCGCGTCACGATGCACATCGATTGTGAGCGGCTCAGCCGCCTGCGCGACAGCACAAATCATCAAGCCCACGGCGAGCGATAGCTTTCGTTTGAACATTCGATGCACCTCGTAGCGTTTTAGTATGCGGTTGCTCTGCAAGCCCCCTAGCCTTGGGCCAGCCGTCATGCTTCCACAGTGGTTGGAATTAGGTTAAGCGCAAAAAGCTCAAATCGCTGATTACATTTTTGTAAGCCGCCTGCCAATTCACTCCATCCAACCCATCACACACCGACCTGTCGTGGCATCGGGCGATCCGTGGGCTGTTGAGGCAATTACATTTACGTAAGCTTGCGCACAGATGTCAGATTGGTAGCACACTAGAACACCGCAAACCGGAGCCCGTGCATGAAACTCTTGGTCGCAGAAGACGAACCCAAAATCGGAATGTACCTACAGCAGGGTCTTGTGGAGGCTGGCTTCACTGTCGACCGAGTTGTTACGGGAACAGAGGCGTTGCACCATGCGTTAAATGAGACCTATGACCTTCTGATCCTGGACGTAATGATGCCCGGCCTGGACGGCTGGGAGGTCATTCAATCTGTCCGCATAGCCGGGAACTCAGTTCCTGTTTTGTTTCTGACAGCCAGGGACGGGGTTGATGACCGGGTCAAAGGGTTGGAACTAGGAGCGGACGATTACCTAGTCAAACCCTTTGCATTTTCCGAATTGCTTGCTCGCGTCAGAAGCTTGCTCCGCCGTGGTTCCGCCGTACCCAACCAAACATCTATCAAAATCGGCGATCTGGAGGTCGATCTTCTGAAACGACGTGCCTCCCGCTCAGGTCGACGCATTGACCTCACCGCCAAAGAATTCTCCCTCCTAGAACTCCTTATGCGCCGTAGAGGGGAAGTCCTGCCAAAATCACTGATCGCATCGCAGGTTTGGGATATGAACTTCGACAGTGATACCAACGTGATCGAAGTAGCAATTCGCCGGCTCCGGGCCAAAATCGATGATGATTTCGACACTAAGCTGATTCAGACCACCAGGGGAATGGGCTACATGCTAGATGCGCCGGATACTGAATGAAGCGTGTATCTCTTACCTTCCGTTTGAGCATGATGTTTGTCTGTGCCGTGGTAGCCGTGCTGGTTGTAGCAGGCTTTACCTTCGATGCTTTTAGTAGACATCACTTCAAAGCGCTCGACCGTCAAGCGATGACGGAAAAGCTCGTATCCATTCGGCAAATCATGGATGGCGAGGCCGGCTCCGTAGACTCTTCAGAAGTGGTGTTACAACTGCAAGCCCTGCTGGGCGCCCATCAGGAGCTTTCAGCATCGATTGTCACCAACGGAGGGAGGACGATCTTCGCTACTCCCAACGGAACTGCACAGCCTACCGCTGCGGTTCATGAGGCTGGGGAAGGTTTGTTGGAGTGGACGGCTGGCGGCCATACGTATAGAGGCATGAAGGCCCAAGTTCATTTAGTGAATGAAGCTGAGCCACTAACCGCATGGTTAAGTATGGATATCACCAGTCACATGCACTTCGTTGAAACTTTGCGTTGGTGGCTGGTCATTGGGCTGGCTATCAGCGCTCTGGTCAGCGCAGCGTTAGGGTGGCTGGTGGCGCGCAGCGGGTTAAAGCCGGTCGCACAGGTGACGCAAGTCGCGGCCTCAATGTCAGCCGGTTCGCTGAAAGAACGCATCCCGATGGACTCGGTGCCTCGTGAGCTTGAGAGCCTTGTCTCTTCTTTCAACGCCATGCTTGCTCGCCTTGAAGAGTCTTTTGTTCGGCTGTCCAACTTTTCAGCCGATATTGCGCACGAGCTACGAACCCCTATCAGCAATCTGCGTACACACACCGAAGTCATCCTTTCAAAGAAACGTGCACCGGACACTTATGAAGAGAATCTCTATTCAAACCTGGAGGATCTGAACCGACTCTCCAGCATTATTGACGGCATGCTTTTCTTAGCAAAATCGGACAACGGTCTGGTTCTACCTGCCAAAGAGAAAGTCGAGTTGCGTTCGGTGGTCGAAAAACTTTTCGAGTATTACCAGTTGCTGGCAGAAGACACCGGAGTAAAGCTACAAGTCTCCGGACACGGCGCGGTCTATGGTGACGGTACGATGTTGGATAGGATGATCTCGAATTTACTTTCTAATGCGCTCAGGTATACCCCTCCTGACTGCACTGTCTCCGTAAAAATCGAGTCGTTGGGTAGCATAATCAGCTTGTCAGTGAAGAACCCCGGCGAGGAAATAGCTGGAGAACATCTGCCCCGGTTGTTTGACCGTTTTTACAGAGTCGATCCTGCACGTAGAGAGGGTGCTACGAACAACGCGGGGTTAGGTTTGGCAATCGTCAGATCACTGGTTGACGCCCATGATGGCGCCGTTGAGTGTGTCTCCGGAGGAGGCTATACGACCTTTGAGATCCGCTTACCTGCTTGGCCTGCTGACTGAGAATAAAAGAAAACTCCCGTGCCTCTTCTTTGAGGAACAAGGCCGCAATGCGGCCTTGTTTATTTACGGCGTCACTCGTGTGAATGGCCGTGCCCAGCGATCTCAGAAGTTGCGTCTTTTTCATCGCCTCCGCAGGCCGTCATCAAACCAAGGAAGCAGATCAGGAGCATCGAACGGATCATGGTTGTTGGGGTTTTCATTGGAATACTCTTCAAAAATGGATGAAATTGAATGACATGTGGTCAAGCAGCACGCTGCGTTTCTTGCCGTAGCACAGCCATCGCTGCTTCTGATTACTGTTTGACGCCCAAATAATCGCCGCTGGTTTTCAGTGTGATGGTCACGTCGTTAGTGCTGCGATTACGCCAAAACCAGCCATGGGTGCCGTCAAAAATGGCGGTGAACTCACCTTTATCACTTTTGACTTGCTTGCCCTTGTTGTAGCTGTGGAAGTACCCCTTTTCGCCGTTGTAAGGCTCTCCATGAGTGTCGTAGTTCACAGGCCCACCTGCCGCTGTCCATTCATAGCTGACAGCCTTGTCCTTCAGCACTTCCAGTTTGATTTCTGTCCCTTCACCTGGCTTGAGCGTGACGGTCATTTGATCCGTCTTTAACGCAGGGGCAGGTGTCGCAACCGGTTGAGTCACTGGTTGAGCCACCGGTTGGACTTGCGCAACCTGCGGAGCCGGGGCTGAAGCCGCTGGTTGAGGTGGAGCTGCATCCGCCAACGCCTCTTGGGCAAGAGTGATCTTCAGTTCGCCCATCTGGGTCAGCCCCAGTGTCCGGCCCACACCTGTCGGATCAATGGCGTATTCCGAGGGCATGACCACGGTCACCAAAAGGCCGGCTGCAACCAGCATTGCAATGACAGTCGAGCGCACCAGTTTGCGAGTGGTAGGTAATTCATTAACAGTGGGAAGCGGAGTATTGAACATGGTCAGAATTCCTTACGTAGAGACAAACAGGCCAGTGATCTGATAACCCATCAGCAGGAAACCGGCACTCATCATGGCGACGTTGGCGGTATAGGCGTGGCGCCAGAAGCTGCCAGTGCGCCGCCAAAACCCCATCAGAATTAGAATCGCGCTGAGGGCAAGCAATTGGCCGATCTCGACACCGACGTTAAAGGCGATGAGGTTGGGAATCAGGCCGTCAGGCGAGATTTCGTACTCCTGGATTTTGGTTGCCAGACCAAAGCCGTGGAGCAGGCCGAATATCAGCGTGGCCACTTTGGTGTTGGGTTGGAAACCGAACCAGCGCTGGAATGCACCCAGGTTGTCGAGCGCCTTGTACACCACTGAAAAACCTATGATGGCGTCGATGATGTACGAGCTAATGCTAATCTCGGTGAGCACACCAAGTAGCAGCGTGACCGAGTGGCCTACAGCGAATAGCGTGACGTAGAGCCCCACGTCTTTGAGGCGATAGAGGAAGAAGATCACCCCGAACAGAAACAGGAGGTGGTCGTAGCCCGTCATCATGTGCTTGGCGCCCATGTAGATGAAAGGCAGCAACATGACGCCGGAGCTTTCCTGGATGAAGCCCTTGTCACCTTCCGCGACGGCGTGAGCCATCGCCTCGGGCATTCCCAGGAAAAGTACAGCGACAAGTAAAAACAACAGCAATACGGGGCGGTGCAAAGGCGCAGTAAACGCGCCGACGCCGCTCATCGAATACGAATGCATAGATCAATCCTACGTTGCAGAGATCGAAGGCCGCAGTGCGGCCAAGGTCAAGACGCGAACGAAGGACGGGGTGGACGCTCGATCAAAAATATCGGCGGCAGGGGAACAGAGTCTCGAAGCGCATCGACCCGGATGGATAGCATTAGGGGGGTCGCCAGCATCAACGCTGCTGTGAGTTGCGGTGTTTCGTGCTGGTGATCAGGGGTCAATGGCGAATGGTAGTGATCTGAAAGGCTCGAGTAGCTGGATGAAGCCTCTTCGCCGTGGGAGTGATGGGCATCTTGCGCGATCTCCCAGGCTGGCTGTTTCGACGCCACAGATAACGAATAGGTATGCCCAGCCCAAGCCACCAACATGGCGAGAGCAAGTGCGATTACCACCGTCGTTGTCAGTGTTCTGCTGAACATGGCGTTAGGGTTTCAACTCGTTTTATAGGGCTTTTACGCGTTTGACCACATCCCCCTGGGGGGGATAGGATGCCAGCGTAATTCATTGAGGCCTGAGGCTCAAGTCATGAGTGAGCACGAACACGAACACAGCCATCCCCACACCCACCAGAGTCATGAGGCAATCATCAAACGTCTCAAACGGGCAGATGGGCATTTACGCGGCATCATCACCATGATCGAAGAGGGTCGTGAGTGCGTGGACATCGCCCAGCAGCTGCATGCGGTTGAAAAAGCAGTGTGCCAGGCCAAACGTACGCTCATCCAGGATCACATTGATCACTGCCTGGAGGACACCGTTTCGGCGCTAGGCAATGGCGAGCGCGCACCACTGGAAGCTTTCAAGCAAATCACCAAGTACCTCTAGGTCTGTCATGCCCAATTTTGCTGAACTGCTGCAACAAGGCGGGGCTCACGCCTGGCTGTATTTCCCGAGCGCGATTCTGCTCGGCGCCTTACATGGCCTGGAGCCGGGACATTCCAAAACCATGATGGCGGCCTTCATCGTGGCCACCCGTGGCTCGGTCAAACAGGCAGTTTTGTTAGGTTTGGCCGCGACGTTGTCGCATACCGCAGTGGTGTGGTTGGTCGCCATCGGCGGCATGTACCTGGGCAAAGGATTGGACGCGCAAACCACTGAGCCGTACTTCCAGCTTGCCTCCTCTGTACTGATCATCGTGATTGCGCTTTGGATGCTCTGGCGTACTTGGCGCGGTGAGCAGATGTTCAAGTTTGAGCAAGGTGATGATCATCACCACGGCGAGCACGACCATGGTCATGATGATGAGACCCATCGAATCGATACCGGCCATGGCCGCATCGAGCTGTCGATCTTCGAGGAAGGCATGCCACCGCACTGGCGCCTGAAGACACTGACCGGGCACGCTTGGGCTGCCTCAGATGTTCGCCTGATGACTACTCGTCCGGACGGTAGCACCCAATCGTTCTCTTTCGTTGAGCGCGACGGCTTCCTGGAGTCGACGGTCGATATTCCGGAACCACATGAGTTCAGTGCTCGCTTGAGTCTTGGGCATGCAGGTCACTCCCATGATTACGATCTTCAGTATCAGGAACACGATCACGGGCATGCTCATTCCGAATTGGAAGGCTTAGAGTTGTCGATTGATGGCTACCAGGATGCGCATGAACGTGCGCATGCCAACGATATACGCAAGCGCTTCACCAATCGCGAGGTCACCACGGGCCAGATCGTCATGTTCGGCCTGACTGGTGGTCTGATTCCTTGTCCGGCTGCCATTACCGTTCTGTTGCTATGTCTTCAGGTTAAAGAAGTCGCACTGGGAGGCATGCTTGTCCTGTGTTTCAGCATCGGATTGGCGCTCACCTTGGTCACTGTAGGTGCTGCGGCGGCAATTGGTGCTAAGCAGGCCTCCAACCGTTGGCCTTGGCTGGGCACCGTGGCTCGTCGTGCTCCGTACCTGTCCAGCGTGCTGATCATTGGTGTTGGTCTGTACGTGGGTTTCCATGGCTGGATCGGCCTGAACGCTTGAGGCAAGTCTTTCGTGTTTGAACTTACGAGCTACATTGGTCTGTTCGTGGCGGCATTCGGTGCCGCGACGTTATTGCCGATGCAGTCTGAAGCCGTGCTGGTCGGGATGTTGCTCGCCGACCGGTACGTCGTTTCTACGCTATTGGCGGTAGCCACTGTTGGCAATGTGCTTGGCTCCGCACTGAACTGGCTTCTGGGCCGTTCTGTTGAGCGATTTCGCCACAAGCGCTGGTTCCCCGTGAGCGAGAGCAAGTTAGAAAAAGCCCAGCATTCCTATCTGCGCTACGGGCGCTGGTCACTGTTGTTGAGCTGGGTGCCCATCATTGGCGACCCGCTGACAGTCGTCGCTGGAGTCATGCGCGAGCCACTCTGGAGTTTCCTGCTGATTGTCACCTTGGCCAAGGGCGTGCGTTATCTCGCGCTGACCGCCGTCACCCTGGGGTGGGCATGACGATGCCTACTGACCCGCTTTCCCCACTCAAGAGCCGAAGCAGTAGCCTAGATCTGATCAAGTGGCTAGCGATGTTGACCATGGTTATCGATCACTTGCGGTTGGTGTGGCCGGAGTTGAGCAACCTGTTCATTCCGGGGAGAGTTTCCTTTCCGTTGTTCTGTGTCGCTATTGCAGCCAACGTGGCGCGCTCCAAACAGGGTGAATTGCTGACTGCTGCGAACGGTCGTTATCTTGCCTTGATGCTGTTATTCGCCGCCATTTCAGAAGTGCCTTATCGCTACATCAGCACCTCGGGATCATTCAACGTGTTGGTGACGCTGGCATTGGGGCTGGTGATTGCCTGGGGATGGCAACATCGCACTCTGTTGAGCAGCGCTATGGCGTTATTGGCCGCCGCGATTGCCTACGTGCTGGATGATCCACTTATGTACGGCTTCTACGGTGCACTTGTACCAGCGGCTGTCTTAATAGCAATCAAAGGCCCCGGTGTTCTTTGGCTGCTGCCTGCGGTTCTATGCTTGATGAGCAATACGCGAAGTAGCATCGTAATCAAAGCGCTGGACTTGGAAGTCTATTCATTGGTGGCTTTGAGCACCGCGTTCGCGGCGCCGCTGATCGGACTCTGGCTACTGCGTCAGAGCTTCACTTTCAAGGTCTGGCCGGTACGGCAATGGGGATACTGGTTCTATCCGGGCCACCTTGCCGCTTTGCAAGCGCTACGGTTGCTTGTCTGAATACCGGTCACCAGCTTTAGCAAGTCTTAGGAACTCACGATCATCTGTTGGGCCATCGGCGATGCTGATCATCGATCACGTATGGATGTTCGTGATCCACACCTTCCTGGCCGTCGATGTGCGCGTGATCGCCCGGCAGATTCTCATGGGTGTGTTTGATCGACTTCTGGTCATGAACTGGGCGCCAGATTACGATGCTGACCAGTAGTGCACTGCCTGCCACAGCGGCGAGGCCAACAAACGACGCCGTGAGGCTGATGTTGGCTCCCAGCCATCCCGCCAGTGGATAAGTAATCAACCAGCAAGCATGGGACAGCGCAAATTGGGCGGCAAACAACGCCGGGCGATCTTCGGCATGTGCCGAGCGACGCAACAGGCGACCGCTTGGAGTCTGGGCCAGCGAATAGCCCACCCCGAGCACCATCCACAGCGGCAGCAGGAAGTTGTAGATGGTCAGGTTGATACCGACGGCCAAGCCTGCGACCAGTATTCCTCCGCCAAACAACATGGCCGTTCGGTCTTTGATGTTTTTCAGCAGGCGAGGCAAGACCAGGGCCGAGATCATGGAACCACCACCAAACGCAGCCAGCGCCAATGCCGTTGAGCTTTGAGGCAGAGCGAAGCGCGACTGAACCATCACCACGGTATTGACGATGACCATGGCACTGGCAGCCGCTACCGTCAGGTTGAGAGCCAGCAGCCCTCGCAGGCGGGGCGTCGCTAGGAATATGCGCATGCCACGAGTAGTTCGTTCATAGATGCTGCGTCGTGGTACTTGCTTCGCCTTTGGCAACAACACCGTGGCGACTAGGGCGGCAGAAGCGAGGAAGCCGATGACCGTGCCGGCGAAAAGGCTGTGGAAGCTGATCACCGTCAGGAGCGCGGCAGCGAGCATCGGGCTCGCGACACTTTCGAGATCGTAAGCCAGACGCGATAGCGACAAGGCACGGGTGTAGTCGTCTTCATCCGGCAGGATGTCTGGAATGGTCGCTTGGAACGTTGGAGTGAACGCTGCCGATGCGGACTGAAGGACGAAAATCAGCACGTAGATTTGCCAAACCTCGGTCACAAACGGGAGAGCAAGCGCGACCAGCGCCCGCACCAGATCCAGCGAGACCAGCATGGCTCTGCGAGGCAGGCGCTCTGCAAAAGCCGCTGCAATGGGCGCTACGCCAATATAGGCCGTCATTTTTATAGCCAACGCCGTGCCGAGAACGGCACCTGCTTGGGCGCCTGCTAGATCGAACGCCAGTAAACCGAGCGCGACGGTGGCAAGGCCAGTCCCTAAGAGTGCAATCACCTGAGCCAGGAAAAGATGGCGATAGGTTCGGTTGGCTAGGATTTTCAGCATGAGAAATCTCAAAAGGAAGCGCGTACGACTATCTGGTTACTGAGATTTCCCGAAGATAAAAGAACTACGAGTTTCTCGTTTTCAGATGAATTCATATCCCCCCTAGGGGGATATGAATTCATCCTAAACCAGAGCCAGAAGTAGCTCAAGAAATAAGCATTCGACCTTTGATCGAGTCTCCGGAGAAGTAGCTTGCTCAGTGAAGGCACTTAGCCATACGCTGCCGGGCGTGAGACCTCTCACGGATATAAAATATGAGCAAGGAGCAAGCCCTGATGAAACTGTCCGCCATTTTGATCGCCGCTTTACTTTCGATTACGTCCGTTGCTGCCTTCGCACACAGCGGCGGTACTGATTCAAAAGGTTGCCATCGCAACCATAAAACCAACGACTACCACTGCCATTAAATGGCCAAAGCCCAGCGTCAGGCTGGGCTTTGGTGTGAGCTGGTCACTTCAGATCTCTGGGTGTCTGACGGACGCTGTTTAATCCGCTCGTGATCGCTAGCGCAACAGATGTACTGCCAGACCAGCGAGCGCACAGGCCATCAGTACCTGAATGACGCCGCGCTTGAAGCGGAACAATGCTATTGCGGCTGCGATGGCGATCAATGCAGAGGGCCAGTCGAGGTTACCGCTGAAGCCTTTCGGCCAAAGCACGTGATACCCGAAGAAGCACGCCAGATTGAGGATCACCCCAACTACGGCGGCGGTGATGGCGGTAAGCGGTGCAGTGAACTTGAGTTCGTTGTGGGTCGACTCAACCAGAGGGCCACCCGCAAGGATGAACAGGAACGAAGGTAAGAAGGTGAACCAGGTCACCAGGGCAGCTGCGACAGCTCCGGCCAGAAACACCTGATCAGCCCCGAACACTTGCGAGACATAGGCCCCGACGAAGCCGACGAAAGCCACCACCATGATCAGCGGCCCTGGCGTGGTTTCCCCCAGCGCAAGGCCGTCGATCATCTGTGTCGGGGTTAGCCAGCCATAGTGACCGACTGCGCCTTGATAGACATACGGCAGTACGGCATAAGCCCCGCCGAAGGTCAGCAATGCAGCTTTGGTAAAGAACCAGCTCATCTGGGTCAGGGTTCCTTCCCACCCAAAGAGCGCGGTCAAAACACCCATCGGCAAAGCCCATAGCACGGCACTAATCAGTGCGAGTGAGGCCAATTTCAACCAGCTGAACCGAGCATGTTCGGGGGACGGCGTGTCGTCATCGATTAAGGCCGGGCCGAAGGATTTTTTGGCGGCGCTATGGCCACCGGCTCTGAATTTTTCGGGTGCCATTCGCCCCCCGAAATAGCCAATCAACGCTGCCCCTAAGACGATCAGCGGGAACGGAACATTGAATGCAAAGATGGCGGCAAATGAAGCCGCTGCTATCGCCCACAGCCAATTATTCTTCAGTGCCCGAGAGCCGATTCTATGCGCCGCCTGCACCACGATGGCCGTCACGGCGGGCTTGATGCCGTAGAAAAGTCCGGCTACCACGGGTACTTCGCCGAACGCGATGTACATCCACGACAGCGCGATCAGGATGAATAGTGAGGGCAGTACAAACAGCGCGCCGGCGATCACGCCTCCCCACGTTCGATGCATCAGCCAACCAATGTAAGTCGCCAATTGCTGAGCCTCGGGCCCTGGCAACAACATGCAGTAATTGAGGGCATGTAGAAATCTGCGTTCTGAAATCCAGCGTCGCCGCTCCACCAACTCCTGATGCATGATCGAGATCTGGCCCGCAGGCCCGCCGAAGCTAATGAAACCGAGCTTCAACCAGAACCAGAACGCCTCACGCAGACTAATCTGTTCAGGCCTCAACGGATCCGCTTCAACCTCTGGTGCCATAACTTTACTCATTGGGTTGCTCCTCTTTCACAAACCCGGCGAGCAGGCCGTCGAAGATGGCGCTCGCGGCAGCCAGAAGTTGGTCGTCGTCGGAAATGGTCTCTCGCAGCCCAGCAAGCACCCGCTCAATCCCGGCAGCCTCCACCGGCTGAATACCGCCAACATCGAGGTAATGCACAAGGGCAGCAATGCGACCTAGACCTTGTATCTGGATTTGAAAACTGGCCTGTAGGGTTTCAAAGGTGACGCGGTTACCAACATGGCTGAAGGTTGCGTCATCAAAATCAAACCCCAAGGCGTTGACTGGGCAGTCCTGTGGAGTGTTCAGCCAGACGATCTGAGCTTGCGGGTCGATGAAGCGGCGGATCAACCAGGCACAGGCGAGCCGGTCGACCCAGGGACGTTTACGCGTTGCCCAGATACGGCCTTGATAATCGCTGAGATTGAGTACCGATATCGGTTGGTTACTGCTGTGGGGCTCATCCGGAGACAGGGCTCTACTGACTGCTGTCTCTAACTCCTGCAGAGCCAAATCAATCTGGTGTTTCGGCTCACCTGAGAAGTAATCGATGCTCGCTATCTGATCGTAGGCTTTGCGCAGCTTGCGGATTTGTTTGGTCGTCGCCAGCGCATTTTCAGCATTCAACTGCTCACGGCAGTCTTCGATCTCTCCACCAAGTTTTGTGTAGTCATCATTACGGTTGAAAGACTCGATAAAGCGCTCACCGTTAGGATCGACTACAGGCAGGAGGTAAGCGGTGCCATTGATGGCCAATATGTCTCGTTCGACAGAAGTCAGAGATTCGCGGCAAGCGCTGGTATCAGGTAGCAGGTAGCAGGTAAACACCGTCACGGAGTACAGCGGCACCTGAAGCTTTCAAGGCACGCTGCGGATTCCACAGCCATCCGGCCACCCATTCCATGAACATCCGGCCACTGATTCCACGATGATCCGGCCACCCATTCCACGGTCATCCGGCCACCCTTAAGGCAGGCAGCAACGCAGGATTAATTCACTACCATCGACCTCTTTTATCGAAGCAGAGAGGTCGTCGTGGAGCGGTTATCCATGCGTAAGATTCGAGAAGTGCTACGTCTCAAATTCGAGGTCGGCCTATCTGCCCGCCAGGTCGCTATCAGCCTGCAAGTAGGTCGAGCCAGCGTCGGTGAGTACCTCAATCGCTTTGCTGCCAGCGGTCTTATCTGGCCGTCTGCGCTGACTGACGCCGAGTTGCAACGGCATCTTTTTCCGCCGCCGCCCGCTGTCCCCAGTGATCAACGTCCGGTACCGGACTGGACTCATGTCCACGCCGAGTTGCGCCGCCCCGGCGTAACCCTGGCCCTGCTTTGGCAAGAGTACCGACTCGCTCATCCGCAAGGCTTCCAATACAGCTGGTTCTGCGAGCACTACCGGCTCTGGGCGGCCAAGGTCGACGTGGTCATGCGCCAGGAACATCGCGCCGGCGAAAAACTGTTCGTCGATTACGCGGGTCAGACCGTGCCGATCATCGACCAGCGAACCGGCGAGATCCGCCAAACGCAGATCTTCGTCGCCGTCCTCGGCGCCTCCAGCTACACCTTCGCCGAGGCCACCTGGTCGCAGAAACTGCCTGACTGGCTGGGCTCGCACGCTCGATGTTTTGCTTTTTTCGGCGGTACGTCACAGATCCTGGTGCCCGACAATCTACGCAGCGGCGTCACCAAGGCCCACCGCTACGAGCCGGATATCAACCCGAGCTACCGCGATCTGGCCGAGCATTACGGTGTGGCCGTGCTGCCCGCTCGCTCGCGCAAACCCAAGGACAAAGCCAAGGTCGAAGTCGGTGTACAGGTCGTCGAACGCTGGATCCTCGCGGCGTTGCGCAACCGACAGTTCTTCTCGCTCGGCGAACTCAACACGGCGATCAGCCTACTGCTGGAACGGCTCAATCAGAAACCCTTCAAAAAGCTGCCTGGCTCACGCCGCTCAGCCTTCGAGACCATCGACCAACCGGTGCTGCAACCGCTGCCGGAGCATCCTTACGTCTATGCCGAGTGGAAAAAGGTACGCGTCCACATCGACTACCACGTCGAAGTCGACGGCCACTACTACTCGGTGCCGTATCAGCTGGTGAAACACCAACTCGAAGTGCGCCTGACCGCACAGACCGTCGAGTGCTTCCACGCCAACCAGCGCGTGGCCAGCCACCTTCGCTCGCAGCACAAAGGCCGCCACACCACCCAAACCGAGCACATGCCCAAGAGCCACCGCGAGCACGCCGAATGGACTCCACAACGGTTGATCCGCTGGGCAGAGCAAACCGGGCCTAACACCGCAGGCGTCATCGCCTACATCCTCGAGCGCCGAATCCATCCTCAGCAGGGCTTCCGCGCCTGCCTGGGCATCCTGCGCCTGAGCAAACAGCACGGCGAAGCGCGGCTGGAAGCCGCGTGCCAGCGTGCGCTGGCACTGGGCGCATGCAGTTACAAGAGCCTGGAATCGATCCTGCGCCAAGGGCTGGAGCGCCTGCCGCTGGCCCAGCAAAACCTGCCGCTGCTGCCCGACGAGCACATCAACCTGCGTGGCCCCGGCTACTACCACTGACCTGAAAAAGGAGCATCAAAATGCTACCGAACCCGACCCTGGACAAGCTACAAACCCTGCGCCTGCACGGCATGATCAAGTCGCTGGGCGAGCAACACGCAACGCCCGATATCAATGATCTCAGCTTCGACGAACGCTTCGGTCTGATGGTCGATCGCGAGCTGACCGAGCGCGAAGACGCCGCCTGACCACTCGCCTCAAAGCAGCGCGGTTGCGCCATAACGCCTGCCTGGAAGACATCGACTACCGCAGCCCTCGTGGCCTGGACAAGGCGCTGATCCTGCAACTGGGCAGCGGCCAGTGGCTGCGCGACGGCCTGAACCTGATCATCGGCGGCCCAACCGGCGTAGGCAAAACCTGGCTCGCCTGCGCGCTGGCCCACAAGGCCTGCCGCGACGGCTACAGCGTGCGCTACCTGCGCCTGCCACGCTTGTTGGAGGAACTGGGCCTGGCCCACGGCGACGGCCGCTTCGCCAAACTGATGGCCGGCTATGCCAAGACTGACCTGCTGATCTTGGACGACTGGGGCCTGGCACCGTTTACCGCCGCGCAACGCCGCGACATGCTTGAGCTGCTGGACGACCGCTACGGCATCCGCTCGACACTGGTGACCAGCCAGATGCCGGTGGACAAATGGCATGCGCTGATCGGTGATCCGACCTTAGGCGATGCGATCCTCGACCGGCTGGTGCACAACGCTTACCGGATCGAACTGAAGGGCGAATCGATGCGCAGGCGCGCAACGAAATTGACGACGGCCGGGACTTCAGACTAACAATGCAAACCTGCGTCGCTGCGCTCCGACTGCCCGGCCGGATGAGCGTGGAATAGGTGGCCGGATGTTGGTGGGCTGGGTGGCCGGATGGCGTGGAATGCGCAACCGAAATCGTTTGAGTTGCTTCCAACTGCAACGATCAATGTGTCGTAGCAGAGAGTTCGAGGAGCGATGAGCGGCTTATCGTCCTCATCCATAACAGCGGCCAGACTCAGTGTCTTGGCCTTTCGATCAAGGCCCTCCATCGTGCCTAGCTCAAAGGAAAAGTGATTCCATTTAGCCTGAGCATGGTAATTAAGTTCTTCGGTAGCCGAGCTGAGCGCACCCGCAGCGACCTCGTGAAGAAGCGGTTTCCAAACGTGTGTGAGATTGGTATCGACCAGAGTAATAGACGCCTTGTCTGATTTCCCAAAGCGCTTACCTAGCTTAGTCGCCAGCTCTAATCCACCTGCACCGCCCCCAACAATAACGATTTTGTGTTTCATTGAAGTCGCTCTAAATAAATTTGAAAGATGCACTGAAAAAAAAAGGATGTACTCGCTCACCCGCCTTTTTACGGGCGAGCGAGTACGCTCGATAGCACTATGTGTTATCGGAGGTATTGCTTATCGACTACGGTGTTGCAAACAGTTTAGAGCACGCCGTTCTGCTTGGCGGTATGAGTAGCCAGGGCGTCCATCAGTGCCGGGGACAGGCAGTCATAGGTAGGAAGGCCGATTTCGCCGAAGCGGGCACGGATTCCATCCATCTCTGCTGGCGGAGTGCCGGTTTCGATTACCGAAGAAACGAACGCGGCAAAGCCTGGAGCAGCCCAACCGGCTTGTGGCGACAGTTCGGTATGAACAAAGTCCAGGCCGTGGAAGGCGTGACCAGTGTTTTCAATCCGACCAAACAGGTGCGCACCGCAGTCTTTGCAAGCATGACGCTGGATAGTGGCGTTTGCGTCGACGATAGCAAGTTTTCCGGCGTTAGCAGTCACGCTGACCTTGTCACGAGGAACAACCGCGATCACCGCAAACTTCGCGCCAGCAGGCTTCCAGCACTTGCTGCAACCGCACGCATGATTGTGCAGAGTTTGAGCACCTACCTCGACCTCAACCTTGTTGGTTGCGCATAGGCACTGAAGGGTGCCGCCGGCGAACCCGTCGATGGCAGTTTTGATACCGTTATCCAGAGAAGGATGCAGTTTTACATTGCTCACTTTGTATCTCCAACGTTGCGTGGGTGGGGGAATACGACAGCCCCCCCCTGGGCATATGCCCAAGGGGGGAACCCGTCAGTATTTGATTACCGTACGGATCGACTTCCCTTCGTGCATAAGGTCGAACGCCTCGTTGATGCGCTCCAAGGGCATGGTGTGGGTCACGAACGGGGCGAGTTCGATCTCACCCTTCATCGAATCTTCAACCATCTTCGGCAGTTGGCTACGGCCTTTCACGCCACCGAATGCGGAGCCTTTCCAGGTGCGCCCGGTAACCAACTGGAATGGGCGTGTAGAGATTTCCTGGCCTGCACCGGCAACACCGATGACAATGGACTGACCCCAGCCACGGTGGGCGCACTCCAACGCAGCACGCATGACGTGCACGTTACCGATGCACTCAAAGGAGTGATCCACGCCCCAGCCAGTCATTTCGATAATGACTTGCTGGATCGGCTGCTCATGATCCTTAGGGTTGATGCAGTCAGTCGCACCGAACTGGCGAGCTAGGTCGAACTTGGCAGGGTTGGTGTCGATAGCAATGATGCGACCGGCTTTGGCCTGACGTGCACCCTGAATTGCTGCCAATCCAATGCCACCCAGGCCGAAAATAGCCACGGTGTCGCCTGGCTGTACTTTGGCGGTGTTGTGCACAGCGCCGATACCGGTAGTCACGCCGCAGCCCAGCAGGCAGACGTGCTCATGATTGGCATCTGGGTTGATCTTTGCGACCGACACCTCAGCAACCACCGTGTACTCGCTGAAAGTCGAACACCCCATATAGTGGTACAGAGGCTGGCCGTTGTAGGAGAAGCGCGTAGAACCATCCGGCATAACACCCTTGCCTTGGGTCGCACGCACTGCGGTGCATAGGTTGGTCTTTCCAGACTTGCAGAATAGGCACTCACCGCATTCTGCGGTGTACAGAGGGATTACGTGATCGCCAGGCTTGAGGCTAGTTACGCCTTCGCCCACTTCAACGACAACGCCAGCGCCTTCGTGGCCCAGAACGACAGGAAAGAGGCCTTCAGGGTCATCACCGGACAGGGTGAAGGCATCTGTATGGCAAACACCCGTGTCGGTGATCTTGATCAGCACTTCGCCTGCGCGAGGTGGTTCGACGTCGATCTCTACGATTTGAAGCGGTTTACCTGCTTCGAAGGCTACTGCAGCACGAGATTTCATATGGTTTTTCTCCAGAGGATGGTGCTCATTTAGTCTGGGCTGTCATCGCGGTAGGCCATTGATTGCTATTTCAGGTACGTCTTCACCAGGGAAATAACCTCATCAATAGTAGACCGCTGCGCCTCAGTTGAATCTACTAATGTCGTGAATTCTTCTCTTAGATGGCTTTCCAGTACCCCAGCCATCAGCCCGTTCAATGCTCCCCTAATTGCAGCAATTTGCTGCAGGACAGGCGCGCAGTCAGCACCCGCTTCCAGCGCTGATTCCAGTGCATCGAGCTGACCTCTTACACGGCGAACTCTAGCCAGAACGCGCTTCTTCTCTTCAGGTGAATGTGGCATGTGATAACCCTTTGGCAGTCTGAAGCAGGAATTTTACATTGGTGCTGGCAGGGAACATATCAAGATACTGGCTGGGAGTATATTGTGAAACTCCCCCGGAGTATACAGCTGTATCGTGCGGCTCACAGTCGCTGCAGCCTTTTGCACGCCTACTACCTGTTTAATGGGCAGATAGCGGGGCGGCCATCTTGACTCAGAACGAACAAGAGATTCATTGTCGAGGTTTCGGGCTAGCGAGTCTGACAGCGGTTTTTCGGCGATCATCCCATCATCACGTGACATGTCACCGGCGACGCGGATAGTTCCCGCAAGGTGTTCATTGAGCGCGACAGGGACGCCACCTTTCATCGGTAGGATTCTAGGCAGCTCTTGGAAGTGTAGATGGCCTTGGACGATTTGCTCCTCCAATGCTTTCGTGATGAAACCTTAAATCGAGGCCGTCTTCTACTTTGGGATCGAGGCTTCGACCATCCCACTCCCGACCCCATCACCTACGATACAGATGACGATGGAGTCGCGTTTTCATGAGGATTGTTTCTCGATTGATTGCGGCTTTCGCAGAGTGCAAGGTGATGACTGGCTTGGTTGCTTGAGAGTCGGCATTTTACCGACTGAGCAAATGCACAAGACAGAGCCGCAATGGCTAAGAAAATTTATGGTGCATTTCTGCGCTCGGGAGAAAAACCGGTTGAACAAGCTGGGAGCTGAGTTTCAATCGGCAGAGAGAGAAGGTTCAGTCATGCGAACTTCAGTGGGTTATATGTAGGTTCAGCAAACGCAACCGCCTGGGCCGAGAAAAAACTTAACATTGTGTCTGGGATTAGTTGACCACTACATACGCGGCTACTCTCAATTGAGCCCTGATTTTCAACGTTGGCTGAAGGAGCCCCTCTGATGATTTCCGCGCTTGAGCTTAGACATATTATTGAATGCGGTTTTCTGCCGCTGTCTTGCCATTGCACCGTCAACCCTGACGGGTCGTTGATGATCAAAGTATTCGAGCCGACCTCTGGTCGTGTTGACCTTCTAGTCACCTCAATAACAACCAGCGGCCTGAACTCAAGTCGCGCAATCGCGAATTTGATCGGGGAGCTGCGCAGTGAGATGGCAGAGCGTTCAGTGAGTTTTTCCAAAGCACACAGTGGGCAGGGCAGAGTCGAAAATTCCGTTCCAAAAATAGGGAGATAGAATCTATCAAGATCCAATCGCCGTTAGGCCCCATCGTTCGGGCGGGATTACTAACTCCCACCTCTTCCGCGAGATGAGTGTCCTCTAGGAATGAACGCCCTAAATCCGCGTGAGGGGACGACCAGGTTGTAGCAACGCGGCTACTGAAAGAACCAACTCATCCAATGACCAGGGTTTGTGCAAATAGATCGTCGCTGAGGGAATGGTTGTGAGGTCAAGGGCATATCCAGAAGTAAGAATTGCTTCAATTGATGGCCATCTGCCTTTAACCATTCCAACAAACTCTGTGCCTTGAATCTGCCCAGGTACACCATGATCCGCAATTACCATGCGACATTTCTCATGAGCCTGAAGGAGGTAGGTTATTGCATCATCAGCCGAATCGAAATGCCGTACAGTTGCTCCAAGCTCAGAGACGATTTCTACCATTAGCAGCCGCAGCGTTGGATCGTCTTCTACGACCACTATTTCTCCTTGAACCGGTAATAGCCCTTCCCAATGTACTTTCACTCTAAAAGCCTCAGCCGGTTGATATCCAGCGTTTGCGAATTCATTCTGAGTGTAAACGCAAACCCAAGTTCTGCCTCGGGTCATTAAAGGTTCAGACGATAGTGCTCCGTAGTGTCCCATGATATTGGCTTCGCTTGGGCTTTACGCGGGATGACCTATTCAGGCTTTCCGATTGCCCAATGCTTGATCAACCCACCAGCCTTTCAATGAACTGGGTCATGTGTGGGAAATGGCAGGGTAGCGATATTCTCAAGCTGCGCCTTGCTAGGGGCTTCACGTCGGATATCTGCGCGCTGGACAGGTGGGTAGGCACCTACGACGAGAAAGTCTTTGGTAGATCCAATATTGCAATGGCCCGTCCCAGCAGGAATGAGCAAGACATCTCCTGTATTAACGTCCACTACATGGCCATCTGGCCCGCCCAGCATTAACCTGGCTTGGCCACTCACAACACCCAATACCTCATGTCCTTCGGTGTGGTAGTGATGGTAGTCGTAGACGCCGTCCCGCCATTGTGGGGGCCAGCCATGCGCTGAACATGTTTCCTCAAAAAGTGCTGCCGGATCATCTCCAGTGATGGTGAACGCACTTTCATAAATCAAGATCGGCAGGAGAGGGTTATTCGGCACCCAGTCATTTGATTTGAGCATCAATGTCTTCAGGTTACTTACCAACTGGCGAGTATCTTTCATCTAAGCATCTCCCGCATGGGCAATCACATCGCTTGAATGTAGGACGGATAGCAGGATCCCATATTCCTACATGGGGTTGAGCCAAGGTGAACATTCATTCCCCACTCTAGAGCGGGTTAGGGTCGCCCCAGATAATTTAAACCTTCTGCATGAGCGCAGTGTCGATTGCTGAAGGCTCTGTGCCAGGCTGAGGGAATGTCAATGATAGGGATCGTGATACCTGCCCATAACGAAGAAAGGCTTATAGGCGATTGCCTGAACGCCGTGGTGATTGCCGCTGAGCATCCTTCTCTTCAAGGGCAACCGGTCGAGATACTCGTCGTATTGGATCATTGCTCCGACAACACGGGAGCAGTGGTAACAGCGAAGGGGATAACGTCGGTAGATGTCTGCTTTCGAAACGTGGGTAAGGCAAGAGCCGTTGGGGCTGAGCAGTTACTTAAAGCAGGTGCTCGGTGGCTCGCATTCACGGATGCCGATACCGTTGTACCGCCTGATTGGCTAGCGCGCCAGATTGAGTTTGGAGCCGACGCGGTGTGCGGAACGGTTGAGGTGGACAGCTGGAGTGGATATGGAGAGGCTGTTCGTACCAAGTACCTCGCGCTGTACCAGTTCATCGAGAATCATCGCCACATCCATGGGGCCAATCTTGGACTGAGTGCCGAGGCCTATCGGAATGCTGGCGGGCTCCAGCATTTGATTGCGCACGAAGACGTTCAGCTGGTTGCAGACCTCGAGAGGATTGGCGCGCATATCGTCTGGACAGCCACCAACCCTGTGATCACCAGTGCGCGCCGGGACTATAAGTGTAGTGGTGGATTTGGCGACTATCTGGCTTCCCTTATGCCTCCCAATACGCACCTTGGAGCCGAGCCTTCCGTAAGTCCTGATTCAAGCCTCGGAGCGGGGTGACCTTTGGACTTGATCGATTGGGTGCAATGGCCCGCTATGGTCGTGACCGTCATTTCGGCTTGGTTTATCGGATCTCAACAACCGCGCCGACGCATGATTGCCTTTTGGGGCTTCATCCTCAGCAATGCGCTATGGGTTGTATGGGGATGGCACACAAATGCTTTTGGATTAATCGTGCTCGAGTGCATTCTGCTAGGCATGAACGCACGCGGGTTCAGGAAAAATCAACGCGGAAGCCAGACCTCAGGATGAATCCCCATTACTGGTTCTGAAAGTTCTTTTTACAGCCGCGCAGGTTCATCGAACAGAGGCATATCTGCAGTACGATCAATGCATAGGCCCCAGCGTAAGCACCCCAAATGACCCACAGAACATTACTCAAAATGAAACAGAAGAACCCCGCCATTCTTCTCGCGGGACGTTGAGAGCCAATAAACCACGCGGCGATAACCGTCACTGCCATAGCTGGCCACTGCACCCAATCCAGATAACTCAAGTCAACCCCTCAATCTCTTATCGATTTAAAAGGGAGAGATTCAATGGCGAATAATTCAGATTTTTTGGGCGACATTTGGAATGTACCGTTCGTCAGACATGGATCGAATTTCTTGAACATACGATTTGCTCCCTCGGTCAGATTAAACATGTGCTGACGAAAATTCCCTTTCGTCTTGCCTCTGGGAGAACGCAATGAAAGCCATCGTTTACAACGGCCCTCGTGACGTTAGTGTGCAAAATGTGCCGGACGCCAAAATCGAAAAACCTACCGACGTTCTGGTGCGAGTGACTGCCACAAACATCTGCGGATCTGATCTGCACATGTACGAAGGCCGTACTTCTTTTGAAACGGGCAGAGTGTTTGGCCATGAGAATCTGGGCGAGGTCATCGAAGTAGGCTCCGGCGTAGATCGGGTCAAGGTAGGAGATCGGGTATGCCTGCCATTCAACATCGGCTGCGGCTTTTGCGAAAACTGTGAAAAAGGTCTGACGGGGTTTTGCCTGACCGCTAACCCAGGCAGCGCGGGTGCGGCCTATGGGTTCGCTGACATGGGCCCATATCAGGGGGGGCAGGCTGAACTACTTCGAGTGCCTTATGCAGACTTCAACTGCCTGGTGTTGCCCGAGGACGCGCAAGAGCGTGAAGAAGATTACGTCATGCTCTCCGACATCTTCCCGACTGGTTGGCATGCAACCGAGTTGGCAGGCCTCCTTCCCGGTGAAAGTATTGCCATCTATGGCGCCGGCCCAGTTGGTTTGATGGCTGCTCACTCGGCCATGATCAAGGGTGCCTCTCAGGTGTTCGTAGTCGATAATCATCCTGACCGCTTGAAGCTTGCTGCTCAAATGGGCGCTACGCCCATCAACTCGCTTGAGAAAGAGGCGGTGGATCAGATCTTGAACTTGACCCATGGCAAGGGCACTGATCGCGGTTGCGAGTGCGTGGGTTATCAGTGCTGCGACCGCCACGGTCATGAAGCTAATCACCTGACCATGAACAACCTTGTCGCTTCTACCAAAGCGACTGGAGGCATCGGTGTCGTAGGGGTGTTCGTACCCCAAGATCCTGGAGCTAAAAATGAACTGGCCAAGGAAGGCAAGATGGCTTTCGATTTCGGCGCTTTCTGGTTCAAAGGGCAGCAGATTCGAACGGGCCAGGCCAACGTCAAAGTCTACAACCGTCGCTTGGCTGAGCTAATCCACCATGGCCGAGCGAAACCTTCGCAGATCATCTCCCACCGCCTCAAGCTTGCCGAGGGCCCAGATGCCTACAAGCACTTCGACGCACGTGACGATGGCTGGACGAAGGTCGTACTCAAGCCAGCAGCTTAATCGCTGATTTAAGGCTTTGCCGGCTCCCATTGGGCCGGCTTCTCACTAGAAAAGACTCAACAGCTAGCAGGAGAATGATCATGAAAAAGCTATCTGTGTGCTTATGTCTATGCAGTGTATTCATGCTTCATGGATGCTTTGACAACGCGGATAACGCCACGAAAGACAATTCTAGTGGCACCAAGTCTTCAGTCCAGATGCAGGAAGGAAAGGCTGACGAGAATAAGTAGGGGTCGGCGGCCCAGGTAGGAGTGAACCTCCTGGGCCAGAGATAGCTACAACAATAAAATGGTGATCGAGATGAATTGCCTGATTTGCGTGGGAGCTGCAGAACGCGTTATGTGCGAAGGCCCGTGGGAAGAGCGTGACTGTCCGGAGTGCGGTCGGTATCGAATCTCAGACGAGCTGATTCTCGCGTTGATGGATCAGGGGCAGATTTTCGATGTGCTTAAAACCAGGGCCTGGCTAGATACGCGGCGAAGTGAAGGCTTCCTGCCTTGCATCCAATTTCCTGAAGGGCTACTGGTTACCTATTGCTCCATTGACGTTACTGCGAGCTGAGCCAAAGCTCCACCTTTTCCAGCTTGCCTATTTCTTGAAGCTTTGACTTCCCAGTATCCAGGAGACCGAGCAATCTTTGCTTATCGGTAAGGGATGAAAACCACTCATAAATCTCTACATTGCAGTGATCTGAGTCACCAAGAGCCCACCTGACAACCATATCTGCAGCAGCTCTGTAGTGATCCGCCATGTAAAGCTGTCGACCTTCTACAGACCAGCCTCGCATCGCAAGCTCATCGGTTACGTCGATGACTCCAGCGTCTCCAAAGAAATCGGTCGTATCTGGATAATGAAAACCTGCCAAGGACACTTTCGCTACGCCCGAATCGCGGTCGAAGTAGGACAGGAAATGCCACCCACCTGTAGTGCTTCCAGCGTGCGGAAAATTGATGGCGGCTTTACCCGTTATGTAGTGCTCGTGTGAGACGCGTTTGAGATCAAAATCAAACAGTGGCTGCCTCATGGGAGCTTTTCGAGCAGGGCTAGACCCTGTTTGATGTGGCCAGAGTTCTCGCCGATTGTCTCAAGGGCACCTCGGACATTATTCCCCACATCTGCATGACCGTGAGCTTCGACGTGGAGGGTCAACTCCATGAGAGCAGCCTCAAGGGCGAGCTGATTTTGGTACATTCTTTCCAGCACGTCTGACAACGAGTATTCACTCGGCATTTACATTGTCTCCTAATGGTATTTCCTGCATCCTGCGGCGGCTGGAACACAGCCGGCTACTTGCTGAGAATTTAAGAAGCTTTACGAGATTCATAGTCGGGGCTTTATACGGCACGTGTTGCAAAATACAAACCGAAGGTTGCTTGTGAGTGCCGCACTCGTTACCTTTAATCAGTTACTTGTTCGTACCCTGTATCTGTCTTTTTAAAGTTTCGTCGCTTTATAGTTATTGGATTATCGATCATTGCTTGGACAGGGCAGATGTGACTAATATCCGAAATGTCACCAATTTGAAACTCGTAAGCACCCATGCTATTCAGACCGGCATTTTCAACACCAAACGATATGCGAAATTCTCTTTGCCAGACATATTTAACGTCCTTTGTAAACAGTCCCAAAGCTCCGGAGTAATTATCAAGCTCCTTATAGTTTATTAATCCAAACCCCTCATGTATGAATGGAGATCTAAACGCATTTCGCTCCTTCGCAAGAGCAATATTTATTCTACGGCCAAATTCTGTTGCGCTTGTTATAAAAAGCACATGCGTTCCGAATTCCAAAAAACGTGGATCGAATGTAAGCATCCCATCCACCTCCCCCGTAATTACTGCATCCTCGTTTTCTGATAGTGCTCCCATGCAGAAAAGCATGATGTTTTTAGGCTGAGGAAAGTCAGCTCGCAAGATTGCTGCCGGCCCCAGATCTGTCTCCACATCACTCTCACCGATCTTGATTGAAAGTGTCGCGTAACCTTCAGAGTTTTTCCCCGCTCTCAAGATACCGTAGACCTTTTCGAGTTCATCCACTCGAAGGGCTATTGACTCTTCATCCTTAAGATTGGAGAAATAGTCGAGACTGTTCATATACAAACATCCTGCCTGCATCTGGCGGAGTCGTTCGTAAGACGAGACTTTGAATAGCAGCCAGAAGTCTTTACGAGGTGGCGGATCTTGAAAGAATTGCTGAGTCCCGAGCTCCATTTTTTGCTCTCACAGCATGTAGATGCGTTAGCTATAGCAGGTTCTGCAATATGTTTCTATCTGGCTGGGCCTGACTCAGCATGGGTGGCAAGTGGAGCTTGTAGGCTACAGCCGAAGGCGTGAAGATGGACGCCCGCAGGGCCGAGATGCTAGCGTCTAAGCCTAGGCTTGGTTCACAACAGCCCGCACCTGAAAGGGGTACGCACCGAAACGGTAATTTTCACTTCACAATGTCTTTAGTAGTTGCTCAAGTGTCTGATGTTCCCATGTGCTGAGCAGTGCAACTGGATCAGTGCCAAAGCGATCCCCGGAGTCAAACGACCAGTGTCGCCCATCTGGACTGATGCATTGTTCGCAGTAGTCGAGCTGATCACAGTCGTTGTAAATCGATATCTCCCAACCGTCTGCATTGATCTGGAAGTGGCCGGCATAAATCTCGTCCCACGATTCATGACCCACCTTACTCATGACGGTTCGACCGAAAATCGCCTCCCTAAGTACCTGGGATACCTCTCTCGCGGAAAGCTCAGCCGCAGTGTTTTCGCTGCCGCTACCTACCTGAGATGAAAGAGCTGCCGCTCTGGCCTCGTTCAACAATTGCTCAGCGTACATAGCCGGATCATCATCTGGCAGCGGGTAGCCTGCAGCAGATAGAGCTTCGGCGCGTTCTTCAATGAGTAGGCGCTCGGGATCGCGAACCTTTTGGTAGGCTCTGCTTGGTACATGTCGAGTTGTGTCCATTCCCGGCTCCCCAGAAGGCTGATGACTAAGAGTGACTAAATTACTTTTAGAACGATAACAGAACGCTTCGAATAGCGATGCCGAGCTCCGAATCATGAGGGTAGGATGCGTTGCGATCTATGCTTCACAGAGGCTCAGACACCAAGCAAGCGGAGCGCGCAGGCGTGAGGGATGTGAGCCCGCAGGGGCGAGACACGCCTTGGCGGGGCTCGATTCACGGCAGCCTGACGCCGCAGGCGGCATGCCATAAACGCCAACAAGAGGTAACTCAAATGCCCGACGATGAACTCCGCGAGCTGGAAGCCAAGAGACGAAAGGCTTTGTGGATGCTTGCGAGCATATCCCCAGGCGATCCGAAGGCGTTCGATGCCTTATCCATCCTTGATGACCTTGACCTTCAAGAACGGAAATACTCCCCCAATGCTGGCAAGACACTTGAGCTCAACCAGCTTCGGGATTGTGTCACGGTGCAGCATCACCATTCCGGCATCGACATCATCCTGGAGCAGACTATCCCGCAGCCATGGAGGGAGCGCTTCAATCAAGCAAGTATCGGCTCGACCAGGTTGCTTCATGGGCCATACGCCCCAGACTGGGATAAATTTTTGGTTGAATGGGAGCGTGAGATGCAGCATCTGCAAAATCACCGAGTTGCACAGGCTACTAACAGCTAGAACTGCTGGCGAGCGATGGCGGCGCAACCATACAAGCAGTCGGTGTAGCCGCTGAAAATCCACCGTAAAACAGGAGCAGCAAGGTGGGACGGCCTTCGTTTTTTTTGTTGATTTTGAAGCTTCTGGAATAGCTCCTGATAGCTATCCCATTGAGGTCGCCGTCGTGTCGAGTGAGACCTCGTTCAGTTCGTTGATAAGGCCAGCACGTTACTGGACGCACTGGTCGTTCGATGCGCAAGACATGCATGGCCTTACGCAGGATCATTTGCTTCAGGAAGGTGATCCCCCCCACACCGTGGCGGAACGAATGAATCAGCTGTTTTCAGGGCAGGTGCTTTGCAGCGATTCACCGCAAGACGGGTTTTGGCTCGATGTCCTCTACGAGGCAGCAGATCTGATCCCCACCTTCGAGCTCAAGCCATTGGAGGTTTTTGTGGGCCGGGAGGCGGCTAGTGACATTTACCGCCTACTGCCAACAACCAGGCGCCATCGAGCTCTGCATGACGCTACTGCTTTGATGGAGGCCTGCCGTGCTTTTTTTAAGGCTTGAATCTTCGAAGGGGGTGTAACACCTCAGCCATACGAATACATCGAACCTATTGAGCTTTGGATCTAGCTCAGCCTGAGTGTCCACTCGAACCGAAGTCAAATGATCACGCGGCTGGATAAGCATGGTAAGCCGAGCGCGCAGGCTTGTGGGATAGACGCCCGAGGGCCGAGACGTAGACTCGGTTAACGACAGCCGCTCCCGAAGGGCACGCAACATCGCAATGTTCGCGTATCAGACAAGTACGACAGACGATCCCGTACAGTGTATTGCGACGTTCAAATGCCGCCTAGTCTGTGTGCGATTAAGCTCTCAACGGCCTCGCTGGCTGATAAACCTTCGTGCTTACGTGCGAGTAAAAAATTCTGGTCAAACACTGCCTGGTTGTTAGATATCAAGTCGTGGCATGTGGCAAAAAAATCTGGAGGCAAGCGCCCATCAACGGCGTGCGAACTTGACGGCTCGACGACAGACATATCTCCATTGGCCCGTTCTAAAAGAGCTAACCAAAGCCCATGGGGGACAGTTGTACGATTCTCGTGTCGATTACGGTATGACAGTATCCGCAGCAGTTCAGGAGCTCGGTTGATAACGATTTCGCAAACGACGCGCAGCGCCTCAAACGGAGCGTCACTCATGCCTATGACGGAGCTGTGATGCAGTTTAGATATGGATTGGTAGGGTTCTTCGATTGTGACCGGATACTCGTAAGCTAGCTGCAAAGCCAGAGCGCCGAATCGGTCGGCACCTAGAAATGAGGCGAGGCGTTCGATAGCTTCGAGCTCATGTAGGTTTTTTCGTGTCAAAGCTATTAAGTTGCCCACGATTTCTCCAGTAGTTCGATAGCACTGTTCACTGATTCGGTCTCCTGCTATCAACCATGCGATCTGGGATTAATCTTGCCGACAACCATCGATTTTATCCACATCCAGCCAACGCAGCTAACGCATTTGAACATTTAAGCAAGCGGAGCGCGCAGGCGTGTGGGATGGACGCCCGAAGGGCCGAGATGGCGGCGCTTGCGGCAAGGCTCGGTTTACGACAGCCACTCCCCGAAGGGGCACGGCCTAATGCCGGTCGTGGGAACAGAAGACCAAGATCCTACTGCGAGGATTTCCCGATGGGAATGAAGAACGATGACGACACAGTGTACTGCGACGTTCAAATGCCCTTAGCTCAGGGCCGTGAACTGTTGCAACTGGTGACGACATTGAGAGAGTCGAAAGCCCATCCGAAACTCGACAGAGTTTTGGAACGCATACAGGACGAGCTCATCACCTCAATTGACTTCGTTGAAAACCCGCCAACCTGGGGCCTTGGTGTCAGTAATGATGCATAGTGGAGGCCTCAAAGCTCTGCATCCCATGCATCCATAGCCTCGCTCGCAGCCGCGTACCACTGGAGATCACCGGGCTGTAGGGCATTCGCGATTAGTCTGTTGGTATTGCCGTCGACCCAAGTCGGGAGACTCTCTATGGCTTTTGTGAACAGACTGGCTGTAGCGACAGCAAATCGCCCCGTACTTTTAGACTGAAGGCACACGTATCGCACAGTAACGCCGCTCTGCAACCGACGCCAAGCCACCACCTCGATACAGTCCATGGCACCCACTGGAGCCTCAACGGCGGGACTCGCTTCCTGCTCCACCTGGACGTCCCCCGCTGCCTTGAATGATCCGCTAGGCGCTCCTGGATTGTGGACAAGATGCTTCAACTGCTCACGTGAGGCGATAATCTGATCTCGGAGCTCTTCGGGATCGATGGACATTCCGCCCTCTGGTGTCACCTTGAGGGTCTTCAAGGAGTTCGCCGCCCGGATGAACTCGCGTTCACGCGCTTTCTCACGCTCGGGGTGGCGGTCGGGGCTGATGACGCTCCAAAGCGTTGTGAACAACTTCAATGACATTCTCCTACCTTGAGGCATTGGGCGTGGATCCTGCGATCATACAAGGAGGGTAAGGCGCCTGAGGCGAAAGCCCTGCCCGCAATATTGTAGGGCTAACGACCTGTTTGGTATTCAAACCGAGAAGCCAACACAGAGGGTGTCGCTTCGGTTTGGGCGAGCTACCCCCTGCAGCATGATGTCCTGCGTGCTTAGGATCAAAGCCAGCCGCTTAGATCGGGAGACGGCTGTGTACAGCATGCTTCGTTCCACAAATTCGCTTTGACTCAGAGTGCAAAGGATTGACGTCTCGTACTCGCTGCCTTGCGCCTTATGAATGGATATGGCGTAGGCAAGCTTCATTCCCAGCCCGAACAAGTCCATCCTGGACAGGGTCACTTCGAACCCATTGAAGAAAAACATACCTGAAGTCTGCCCATCGATTGACGTAACCCCAGTCATGATCCCGGTGTTGCCGTTGAACAGATTATGCTCGTAGCTATTCTGGGTGACGATGACGGGGTCGTTAACTCGCAGCCAGTATTTGCCCATCCAAATGCCTTGCTTCTCGTCTGTATGCTGGAGGGCACTTTGCAGGTGTTTGTTTATATTGTGCCCGGAATCCGGCATGCGATCAGACATGTGTGGCGTCAAGATCTGAGCGTCAGGGATGAGCTGCTTGATCTTCGCGAGGTGTGTCAGCATGTCCTGCGTGTTTGTGCAGGGGATCAGATAAACCCCATCGCGCTCGCCATTCCAGAATGGCAAGGTATCCAGATGACCAGATCTAATCTTCATGGCGATGTTCTGAAGGTGACTGTTGCCGATTGACCTGTGAACCTTGATCAAGTGGGTCGACGGTATCGCCTTCGATTTGGCCAGTGCATGGAAAAAGATTCCATAACCAACCGGTGATAGCTGACCAGTATCGCCTACAAGCAAGAGAGACAGTTCTTTCTTCGCGAAGGCATTCAGCAGTTTCAGCATCAAGGCGATGTCTACCATGCTGGATTCATCAATGATTACCAGAGGGTCGCCTCCAGTGCTGATCCCTGAGCTTGCGGTGCTGATTTTGATCAAGAAGCTGTGGATCGTGTAGGTGTCTCGGCCAACACACTCCTTGGCGCGCTCCTTGGCTTTTCCGCTCAGTGCTAAGACATGCACAGGGCGGTGCTGAGAGGCTATATCAACGATGGCTTTCAGCACGGTTGTCTTGCCCGTACCGCCAAATCCAGTCAGCGTGCTGATGCGATTAGTAAGCGCCATCAGCACTGCGCTTTTCTGGTCTCGGGTGAGTGAGTGTCCAGGCACGCTCTCACCGTGTGCGCAGTAATCTTCAATCGCTTGCTCAAGTTCCTGCGGAGAACCGTGAAGCAATGAGGCCTGAGCGGACAGTAGACTCGCGACTCGCAGCTCGAGTTTACTTTCGACAAGGGCCGCTCCCAGTGGCTGGATAAGCGTCGTCCCTTGATGCTTCTTGACGCATACAGCACGCCTTTGTAAGGCACAGTTGATAGCTTGGTCTACCAGTCTGGCGGATGGAAGCTTCTGCATCAGGGCGGCTTTTAGCTCTTCGATTTCGTATGCGGTATGACCCTGATCCAAGCGCACATAGAGCAAGTTCTCCACAAGGCCAGCCAACCTGCGTGGGTCATCACGAGGTATGCCTAGCTTGGCTGCTGCGGCGTCTACGATTTTCCACATGTTCGGGTGAATGCCTTGAAACGCAACGAGGCTGTACGGATTAAGCTTCAGGCGCTCTACCGTGTCCGTCTGGCAAACCTTAAGAATGCTTTTGGCGAGCCCAGGGTCGAAGTCGTGCTCCATGAGAAACTCAATCGTTGAAATTTCATCCTGCAGTGTCCTCCAGGCATCCACGACTTTTTGGGCGAGATCAGGATTAATCAGCTCCGCCAGGTGGCTGACTCTGCCTACAGTCAATACCTGAGCAAGGTTTTCTGCGCCCAATGCCCTGACAAGTTTTGAGACTTTTGCTTTGCCGAATGACAGCCCACGAAATGCAGGATGCTTTATCAGCAATCGTTCCACATATGCCGCTATGGGCAGGTTTACGATGTGGCAGCTTTCGATCAGAACGAAATCCCTGTACTGATCGTGCCCTGTGATCGAGCCTTTGAACTGCCAGCACTCACCGGGCTGAGGTATGCGCGTGATGATTTTATAGCTGGCTCTGCATGTGTAAATTTTATTTTGGCCAATGATGCGTCCGGAGAAGACTGCCCCGCCAAAACTGCCTGGCTTCACCGAACTTACCTGGATTATGCTCGACAGATTGGTCATAGGATAAATGACCGCCCGGAGTCGATCATCAAGTCCTGCTGGCTACTGATTTCCTGTGCAGATGTCCGAAGCAACCGCAGCTCGGCAGAGAGTCGCTCAACTTGCTCGCGGAGCAGTTCGTTCTCCTTCGACTTTTGCTCAAGCATTACTCGCAACCGATTCGCTTCGCGGCTTTTCGAATCCGCCATATCATCCGCCAGAGACTCAGTGTCTTTGGCCGCAAAAAACTCACTGCCTATGCGGCGAATGTCCTTCGCGATGACCTGTTCCAGAGTCTGGCCCTCGGAGCAAAAGACCTTCTTTGCGCTTTCAGAAAACCACTGCCTACGATTACCACATTCATCAGCTATTTTGCTGAAGTTGACGGCGCCAAACTGATTCACAGGGAATTTTTTTCCAGCCTGTTCAAGCTGCAGCACATAGTCCCTGTAGCGGTCGTACGGAGAGCGCTTTTGATCACCGGTCGCCATTAGTGCTTTCCTTGGCTTTCATCCAAAGGACGAAGGGTTCGGCAATGTCTCTTGGAATAAGCCCTTCAGCAGGTTCGAGATCATCAAACGTGCAGGTGATTTTCTCGGCCTTTATATCAACATCGAACATGCCATCGCTTTTTTTGAGCACTTGCAGGAGTACGCGGCATGTCTTATCAAATTTCGCCATGAAGCCTTGATCGCTATTTTTTGCGTCTGGCAATGCTACCGCCGAGGCTCCATGGCTTCGCAGGGCCGAGCGAAGGGCTTCATTTTCCTTCCTCAGCCTGTCTGCTTCAGCTTGCAATTGGTCTGCTCGCTGAACGGCCAGCTTTCCGACAAGCTTGTCCTTCTTGGACTCCATGTTTCCAGCAGCATCCCAGTGCTTGAAGAATATTGGCCCGAGCAGAGCCCAATAGTCAGTGCTCTGTACCAAGGTTCTGTAGCCAATCTTCTTTTCGTTTACAGGAAGCCCATCGTTGTAAAGTTCGGCGCAGAATCTTGAGTAAGGCGTAACCCCATCGAATGATGCTTTTCCTACGAAAGACTTCAGCTTAGGTATTACTTCGTCTTTAATTCGGGAAATTCTATAGTCGCGGTTCAGCTTTTGAGAGCCAGCAAAGCGGTTTTGGCCCTTTTTCGCACCTTTGCTCATGCAGGAACACCTCCTGGGCTCGAAATTAGCTTGAGGATTGCAGTAGGTCGTTCCAAGGCCATGGGCTTACTAATTGCATCATTCAAATCATGCAGTGAAAGACCCAGAACTTCACACGTAGACCGAATCAGGCCCCTAAATTCATCGATCAACGTGAATCCTGTAGGAGCTTCTTGCAGCATGCGGTTAAAGTCTCCAGTGAATGCAAGGAGCTTGTTTCTTGCCACTTTAACCTGCTTGTCTAACTGTGGAGTGAAATACTCCGCATGCGACTTGGCTTCTGCAGTGCGAGCAATCAGGTTGGAAAGCGAGTCTTTCTTGAGCTCTAAGCGCTCCAGGTGCTCTGAGACGATTTCAGGTTTCTCTACCAGGAAGCTTTCACGCGTTTTGATTTCGTTATGCATTTGCTCGAGGCAGTGAGCAGTAACGCTCCATGAAATGATCTCTGCGGCAAGGAATTTGCGACGATTGGCTTTTGGCACAAGGCTTTCAGGCGATGCTCCATTCCTTTTAGACTCGGCGATATAGGCCTCCAGCTCGCTACACTCGTCAGTTAGCACACGAATGTGACCGTATATCCTTGGCAGGTGGTCGACAGTTTTGACCGAGTAATAGCAGCCCCCGCACGGCATACTTATCCCAGGAATGGCACCCAGGTCTTTAACGACGTCCGCTGGGCAGCGATTACCAAATGGGCAGATATGAGTGGGCATGAAGGCCAGCGAGTCGATGGGGCGCTGCCTTGTCTCCCTGACACCTGAAACCACATCATCCTTGGTCTCACGGTCAAATGAGATCGCACCGAAGTCAATCAGAGACTTGTCCTTGTCTCGCCGGAAAGCCCGCTGAAGCTTCGATGCAACGTCTTCTGCTTTGATGTTAGACATTGCTGGGCGGTCAACTAGCCATCCATGCTCAATACTCAATTTTTGATACTGGGCAACCGATTTCAGGTATGCAGGGTCAACTTTTGCGTAATACATTACATGTTCATCACTGGCATGGCCGGTAATAAATGCGCCGATGATGTGTGGCGGTAAAATTGGGATGTATTCAGATACAACTGATACTCGGCAGGAGTGCGGGGTATGTTCGATTAATTTGCAGGCCTGTCCCTCAAGTTTGATCGCGGTGAGATAGTCGTGAGGATCATCAATAGATTCCAGATCCCCCACAGCCTCTGGCATTGCGTTCGTCGCCTCAATGCCCAGCTGAAACCTGCAGAACAAGTCGAAAGAATAAATTAGCCTTTTGAAATATTTCGCATAGGCCTCCGGAGTCAGCACGCCAGGACTTGTTCCCTTCGGAAATAGCGTGATGATTTTGCCATGCTCATTTTCTTCATGGTAGTCATACCAGGTTTCGACATCCATTGCGGGATCGTTAAACCAAGGGATCATGGCTTTTTGACGATCCAGCAGTTCAATTACCGTCTTCGAAACAGTAGCGTCCCAGGGGCCGTTTACTTTGTCAGTGTTGATGCGTAATTTGCAAAGCGGAGGCAGGGGTCTTGAACGATCAATTCGCATATCATAGGTTCGCCTCTCTAGCCAACGTATGTGAATACTACGAACCCCTGTCTCCAGTGCGATGATATTATGTCTGATGTAATTGAGCTGAGGATAGAACACCCACTTCCCTTCGCGTTCAACCGAGTGTTCAATAATTGGCACGACGAACCTTGGAAGAAGTCGCAGCGCCTCATACTTCATGGGGCGATTATCTTCGGATTTAGGCTGAGAAGCGTCAAATGATGGGTTCCGGTAGAACACAATTGGAACGTACCCAAGTTTTTCAGTTTGAACGATTTTTTGAGTATTGTTCCAGTCCTTTGTTTCAATATCAGCCCTGAATTTTTTGTCGAATAGGTTTATTTGTTCGTGATATACCCTTTCGGCTAGGTGAGTTGTGAAAGACTCTATCGCGTAGCAGTATTGGAGAAGGTATGGGAAATGCTCAGAATGAAATGCAGGCTTATTAGAGCTATTCCTTCTTCGCACGATGGGGAAATCGAGCTCCAGTATGGGGCAAACAAAACCAGAAAGTTTCTCGTCGGCGCTCGAGTGAGCCGTCAAATAGTTGAAAAAGCTGGTGATGTGGTACATGATCTGCTGGATCGTTGAGTTTGACCTGCCTCTACGAAGAAAGGTGAGGAAGCCTATGTATCCATCGCCTTCCATGTGCGTCCGATTAAGCTCACTTGGGTGAGGAGGAAGCAATCCCGTAGCAGTAGGGTATTCGCCAAACAACCAGGTATTCAGAACTGAGAAGCTCTTGCTGTAAGCGTCGAAAGACTTAATACCCCGAGACTTTTGTAAGCCGGTATATTTGTCCTGATATTTCAACCACGACTCGACACTTTCCTTGTGCTCATCAGGATAGTCATATTCGCCAGAGGCCAGAGCTTTTCTACTGGCGTGCAAATCATTTTTAGGGCGGACGGCGACCTGGCTACATCTGTCAGAATACAGCCTCTGAACATAGTTCCAAAACGCGGCTGGGGAGATGGGGTACTGGAACCAGTCAACGTCATTTCTTCGCGTTAAGACCAAGTGGTCGGAGAGGTCAGCGATGTCATCTGGATTGATGTCTTCGATTCTATGCCAGTCTGTGCAACGAATCATGCGCCATGCGTACCATCCAAAGTTTTTGACGGCACTAGGCTTCATTACGGAGGTAATGTCCGGAATGTCTTCGTAGGGAACATGCGATATAAACGGTTTGCTCACAAATGCAAGCACCTCGGTATAGGATGCTGCAGCAAACTCATAGAAGTTGGTTCCTTCGTCCTGATTGTGAACGGTGGGCTTCCTTAGGTCAGCCGGTAGCAGGACAGCTCGCTCCTGCCAGAGAAAGTGAAGAATTAAGACGCAGTCTTTGCTCAGCCTCTCCAAGGAAGACTTGTTGAGCCAGTCAATAGAGGCCTTCGGAACGACCTGCTTCGCAATTTCTATCGGCGCAGTCTTTTTCGTGCAAGCTAAAGCATTACGCACCCACACTTCATCATAAATAGGTGCATTCGACACGTTCAGGTGGTCATCAAACAGGCGCACGATGGACGCGTTGTAATATTCGTTACGAGCGCTGCTTGTTACCTTACTTGGAGAGATATAGTTCGTGCCAAACAGCTCTTTGCAGACGCAAGCCTTGGCTTTCGTGATCGCCTCTTTAATGGAGCTATCAAGAGGCGCTCCAGTTTTGATAATCTGAATATCCTTAGTCAGGTTAATCATGTTGCGTCCCTTGAATGCGATTCGCCTCGTCCTTCAATACTTCGAGCTGGCGCAGATAAAATTCCTCGCGAATTGTGGTAAAGGAGGCATCGCCTCTTTGCATGACGTACTGGTTAGCATGTTGAATGTATGCTTCGATGATGTCGGTGTCGTGCTTCGCGTACTTCATCGTGGATGTAACGCTGGCATGGCCCATCAGGATCTTCACGTAGGTAATGGGTAGGCCAGGAAGGGTTTGGCCAGGAACTGGCATGTAATTAAGCGTGTAGGTTCCGTACATATGCCTCAGAGAGTGAGTGCTGATGCCTGTGACGTCCGGCAAGCCTGCCTTCAAGGAGTATTTCTTAAAGGTTTTGTCACGGCTGCTCCTGTCGCTTGCGAAGAAGGGCCTGCCGTCAGTGTTTTGAAATAAGAAATCATGTCCAACGCTAGAGTTGTATTCTAGGGTCAGGTACTTCTCAAGGTTCTCCCAGAATATTTTAGCGAATGGTTCAATCATGAAGGTCACCTCGGTCTCCCGACCTTTCCAGGAGAGAAGCTTATGCTCTTCTTCAGTAATACCAGGCGCTTTCCTCGCAAAGGGGTCGCGTAGGAACACTGCAAAATCGTCATCATCGATGTCAGACATTCGAACTTGTAGCGCCTCGCTTGTACGCGAACCTGTCGCGGCAAGTAGGGCATATAGCGTCATATCCCTGTAAAATGTCGTGGACTTTGCAGGCTTGGCCTGTCTGAGAAAGTCGACGGATCGTTCTATAGGGAATGGGAGGATCTTGAACGGCTGCTTGTCGTGTTTGCTGTTCCTACGACCTGCTTTAGCAAACAGCTTATCTCTCTTGCGTTTAGGCAAAACTGAGTTCAGCGAGCCACGAATGACTGCTGCCATCCATGAATTAGCTTTTTGGGCCGAAACCTCATATTGACTTCGATATTCGGCCTTGCTCGAGCAGAACCGACTGAACAGATGGTCAGGTGCTGTCATGTTTTTTGACTCGGCTACCTCAAGAAACCATCGAATAGACGACTCTATTGATTCCGCGATTGAGTTTTGACCGGTTAGCCGTGTCTTCCCTAGGCTATGGGCCAGCGTCTTCGCTATCGGGTTCGTGGCGTCCGTACCGAAGAGGAGATAAACCTGGTAGCTGTAGATGACGGTCTCGATAGTGAACTCGACATCTGCAGGAAATTGGGTTTTCGTCGCCTCATATACGTAGTCGATGAAGCGGCCAACGTGCTCCGAGTAGAGCTTATCGGTGTTTCCTGCGTAGCCCTTACGTGCCAGCCACGTCGTGTAGTCGGTGAACGGTTTGAACTCGCGTGCCTCGTCGGGCATGCCAGGGTCGAGATGAAGCAGGATGTAGTTAGCCTCGCTCGTAACGGGCGCTTCGACCAAGATGAAGTTTTTCATGAGCTCTCAATTCCAAATGCCACACCCTGTTAGCTTTGGGTGTTGCTTTAGTCATGTCAAGAAAAAATCTCAAATTGCCGAATTCTTAGAACGAACAAAGCTCCGTCAGTGTGGTCGTTGACCTTCTGCGGAGTTTGGGTAGGTGCTTGATTTTAAGGGGGTATGGGGCCACTGGAGGGAATCGAACCCTCGACCTGCCGATTATGAGTCGGACGCTCTAACCGATTGAGCTACAGTGGCATTGAGTGATTACAAGCTAACAAAAATTGCCTTCAAATACCACACTGGTATTCGTACCACATAAGAACCTACGACCAAGGGATTATGAGTCCCCTGCTCTAACCAACTGAGCTATAGGCCCTCAGTAGGTCGCGGATTATAGCGATGGTTTGTTCACTGTGCCATCCGAAAAATCCTTGTGCCGTGTACGAAGGAAGCTGGCGGCAAAAAGCTCCGGCGGCAGGGGCAGGCTGACGATGTAGCCTTGCATCTGTTCACACCCCTCGCTTGCGAGGAATGCTTGTTGTGCCGGGGTTTCCACGCCTTCGGCGATGATGGTGAATTGCATGCTGTGGCCAAGGGCGATGATGGCGCGCACGATGGCTGCATCGTGAGGGTCGTCGGGCAAGCCGCGGACGAAGGATTGATCGATCTTGAGGAAGTCCAGAGGCAGGCGTTTGAGGTAGCTGAGGGACGAGTAGCCGGTGCCGAAATCATCGATTGCCAGCTGTACGCCCAGGCGCTTGAGTTGGTGCAACACCGCCAGTGCTTCTTCGGCTTGGCTCATGATGAAGTTTTCGGTGATCTCCAGCTGCAGGCAGCCGGGTTCGAGGTGGTAATCGCGCAGCAGTTGTTCGATGCGTGACAGCAGGTTGGGGTGACGCAGTTGCGCGCCTGCAAGGTTGACCGACAGGGGGCCGAAATCCTCGAAAGCCGCTTGCCAGGCGTGCAACTGCCGGCAGGCCTGTTCCAGTACCCACTCGCCGATTTGCAGGATCATGCCGTTCTCTTCGGCCAGGGCAATAAAGTGCTCGGGCGGGACCTCGCCCAAGGTCGGGTGGTGCCAACGGATCAAGGCTTCGGCGCCGATCAGTTGTTGGGTGACCAGGCTGCGTTTGGGTTGGTAATACAGGCTCAATTCTTCACGTTCGATGGCGCGGCGCAGTTCGTGCTCCAGCGCTACGCGTTCATTGGCCTGGGCGGTCAGGTCGCGGGTGTAGCGCTCGACCCGGTTGCGCCCCTTGGCTTTGGAGCGATACATCGCGGCGTCGGCATTTTTGACCAGGGTGGCGACGTCGGTACCGTCTTGCGGATACAGACTGGTGCCGATACTCGCGCTGATGAAGAACTCATGCTCGCCGGCCTGGAATGGCGGGGTAAAACAGTCGAGCAGTTTGTTCGCCAAGTGCTGGGCGTCGCTGGCCTGTTGCAAGCCGGGCAGCAGGATGATGAATTCGTCGCCGCCCAAGCGAGCAACGGTGTCCACGTCCCGCAACTGCTCCTTGAGGCGTACGGCGATGTCTTTGAGCAGCAGGTCGCCAACCGGGTGGCCGAGGCTGTCGTTGATGTGCTTGAAGCGGTCGAGGTCGAGAAACAGCACCGCGCCCTGTTTACCACTTTCCTGCTGGCCGTTGAGGGCGGCCTGCAGCCGGTTTTCAAACAGGGTGCGGTTGGGCAGGCCAGTCAATGGGTCGTGGTGGGCCTGATAATCCAGGCGGGCCTGGGCCAGCTTGAGGCTGGAGATGTCGGCAAACACAGCAACGAAGTGCGTGACCAATTGCTCGCGGTTACGCACAGCGCTGATGGTCAGCCAGCTCGGATACACCTCGCCATTCTTGCGGCGGTTGGAGATCTCTCCTTGCCAGTGGCCATAGGTCGTCAACTGGTGCCACATCGCCGCATAGAACGCGCTGTCGTGCAGGCCGGAGGCGAGCAGGCGCGGGGTATGGCCAAGGGCTTCAACCTCGCTGTAGCCGGTTATCTCCGTGAAGGCGCGGTTGACGGCGCTGATGTTCTGCCGTGTGTCGGTGATCAAGACGCCTTCGGCGGTGCTTTCGAACACCGTGGCGGCCTGCTGCAGTTTTTCCTGCATCAACTGGCGTTCGGTGATGTCCCGGGCGATGGTCAGCATGCAATCTTCGTCGCCAATCGGCAGTGGGCGGCTGGACACTTCGCACAGGCGAATCTGGCCGTCGGCACGACGGATATGACAGATGAAATCGCGGACAAAGCCGTCGCGCTGCATCAACTCCAGCATGTGTTTGCGTTCGTTGAGGTCGACCCAGATGCCTAGGTCCAGGGTTGATTGGTCAAGTGAGGAGGCGCTGGTGAAACCGGTCAGGTGGCTGAAACCTTCGTTCACTTCAATCAGCAGGCCATCTCTTTGGCGACTCAGTAGTAAACCGTCGGGGGAAGCATGGAATGCCTTGGCGAATTTCTCTTCGGAGGTTTGCAGCTGCTGTTGGGTTTCCTTGAGCTCGGTGATATCGCGCACCACTACCACCAAGGCTTCAGTGGTATCGAGTTGGAACGGCTCAGCTGAGATCAGCCCGGTAAATGCCTGACCATTGCTGCGCAGAAAGGACATTTCCAGGTTACGGATACTGGTGGTCTGTACCCGCTGCAGCAAATCCGGACCGACGCCCTGAATGCCCCATATATTCAGATCTGAGGCGGTTTTGCCCACGACCTCATCAAAGCTCAGGCCAATCTGGTCCTCGAATGCCTTGTTGACCTCCAGCAAACAACCATCAGACAACCGAGCAATCACCAGGATGTCCGGGCACTGCTGAAACACCGAGGCAAATTTCTGCTCGGACAGTTGCAGGGCTTCTTCGGTGCGCTTGGCTTCGCTGATGTCGATCATCAGGCCGCGCAGCACCGGCTCGTGGCCGTGTTCGATCAGGCTGACAATGTCACGTACCCACAGGCAGCGGCCATCAGCGGTGATGACCCGGTAATCAATACTGTGATCACGGTTGGCACGAGTTTCCCGATAGCAATAGGCCTCGGCGCGGGTCAGGTCAGCGGGATGGATGATGTTGCGCCAGAAGCCTGGAATCAGCCAGTGGGCGCGGGGATAGCCAAGCAGGTCTTCGGCATGGGGCGACACATAGCTGTAGGTGAAGTCGCTGATGCTTGCTTCCCAGGCGATGGCGGACAAGCTCTCCACCAAGCCGCGATAGTGGTACTCGCTGCTTCGCAGTTCTTGCTCAAGGGCGACCCGACGGGAAATTTCCGAGCTGAGCCGGCGATTGATCCGAATGACGATCGCCAGCACTGTACTCAACAGCAGCACCGCTGGCAGGCCGTACGTGAGCAGGTCAGCCCAGAAGGTGCGGTGATCGGTGAAGCTGCCGACCCAGTGTTGCTGGATCGCATCAGTTTCGGCTGAACTGAGATCGGCGAGGACTTTGTCCAGGATGCCCACCAGGATTTTTTCATCCCGCGGGACACCCATCGCCAGTTGGTAGCGGTAAGGCGTTTCGCCGCTGACGTACAGGCCGTCGAGCTTGAGTTGGCGCAGGCTCCAGACGCTGGAGGCGAGGTCGCCGACCACGGCATCCACTTCATCGGTGGCCAGGGCTTGCAGCGTCGAACTGACGTTGGGCAGGGCGACCAGATTCAGGTCCGGATGGTGGGTGCGGAGCAATTCATGGGGGGCGTAGTTCTCCACCACGGCAATTTTCAGCCCGTACAAATCCTTGAGGCTGCGTGGTTTCGCGCCGCCTTCATGGGCCAGGATGACGATGGGAAAGTCGAGATAGGGGCGTGTGAAGGCCAGGAAGTTTTGGCGTTCGGGGGTGGACATAATGCCCGGCAGCAGGTCGAGCTGATTATTGCGGGCTTGTTCAAGCACTGCGGTCCAGTTAACTGGTTCGATCAGTTTGATTCGCACACCCAGGCGGTCCTGGAGCAGGCGTACGTAATCGGCTGCCAAGCCCTGATATCGCCCATTTTCATCGCGATATTCAAAAGGTGGCCAAGACGCATCCACGCCTAGGCGCAGCTCCTGATGGTCCGCCAACCAGCTACGCTCATCATCCGTAAGAGTCAACGCGCCAGCCGTTGCGGTCCAGGTCAGCAGCGACAGCAGTATCACGGTCGGCAATCTGGGCATAACGGTCTCGTTATGGCACGGGGAATGTCTCGAGTGTAGACGGGCATTGCGAGGGTGGGGTGGTGCGGGGCAGTTAATCTGTCAAAGCAATCGGTAGAAAGCAAAACCCCCGGCCTGGGCCGGGGGTTCTGGTATCACTCGTCGAGGAAGGAGCGCAGATGCTCGCTTCGCGTCGGGTGGCGCAACTTGCGCAGCGCCTTGGCTTCGATCTGACGGATCCGCTCACGGGTCACGTCAAACTGCTTACCGACTTCCTCAAGGGTGTGGTCGGTATTCATGTCGATGCCGAAACGCATGCGCAGTACCTTGGCTTCACGGGCAGTGAGGCCGGACAGTACGTCGCGAGTCGCTTCTTTCAAGCTCTCAACAGTGGCGACATCGATTGGCGACTGCATGGTCGAGTCTTCGATGAAGTCGCCCAGATGGGAGTCTTCGTCATCACCAATCGGCGTTTCCATGGAGATCGGCTCTTTAGCGATCTTCAATACCTTGCGGATTTTATCCTCAGGCATTTCCATGCGTTCGCCCAGCTCTTCCGGAGTCGGTTCGCGACCCATTTCCTGCAACATCTGCCGGGAAATGCGGTTGAGCTTGTTGATGGTCTCGATCATGTGCACCGGAATACGGATGGTGCGGGCCTGGTCGGCGATCGAGCGAGTGATCGCCTGACGGATCCACCAGGTGGCATAAGTCGAGAACTTGTAGCCGCGACGGTATTCGAACTTGTCCACCGCCTTCATCAAGCCGATGTTGCCTTCCTGGATCAGATCAAGGAACTGCAGGCCACGGTTGGTGTACTTCTTGGCGATGGAGATCACCAGACGCAAGTTCGCTTCAACCATCTCTTTTTTCGCGCGGCGGGCCTTGGCCTCACCGATCGACATGCGACGGTTGATGTCTTTGATTTCTGCAATCGTCAGGCCGGTTTCGGTCTCAAGCGCGGTCAGCTTCTGCTGGCAACGGATGATATCGGGCTGCAGGCGACCGATGGCTTCGGCGTATTTCGCCTTGCCCTTGGCCAGTGCGTCGCTCCAGCTTTCGTCAACTTCGTTGCCCGGGAACTGGCGCAGGAAATCGGTACGCGGCATGCGCGCATCACGCACACAGAGCTGCATGATCGCACGCTCTTGGGCACGCAGACGCTCAAGGGCGCTGCGAACACGCTCAACCAGGCCTTCGAATTGCTTGGGCACCAGCTTGATCGGCATGAACAGCTCAGCCAGGGCCACCAGCTCGGCAATCGCCTGCTTGTTGCCGCGACCGTGCTTCTTCAGGGCCTTGCGGGTGATTTCCATTTGATCGGAAACCGCACCGAAGCGCTGGGCCGCGATGACCGGGTCTGGACCGCTTTCGGCTTCTTCTTCGTCGTCGCTGCTTTCAGCTTCGTCGTCGTCGGAGTCGTCGTCCGCTTTTGCGGCTTTCGCATCAACAGGCGGCGGTACTTCGGCGGCAGGCGGCGCAATGCCGTCGTCCGGGTCGATATAACCGCTCAGGACGTCAGACAGGCGGCCACCTTCGGTGGTGACGCGAGTGTACTCGGAGAGAATGTGGTCAACCGTGCCAGGGAAGTGCGCAATGGCGCCCATCACTTCACGGATACCCTCTTCGATACGCTTGGCGATTTCGATCTCGCCTTCGCGTGTCAGCAGCTCGACGGTACCCATTTCGCGCATATACATGCGCACGGGGTCTGTCGTGCGGCCGATATCGGTCTCTACTGCAGCCAGCGCGGCAGCAGCTTCCTCAGCGGCGGCCTCGTCGGTATCAGCGTCGGCCAGCATAAGGGAATCCTTATCTGGCGCGACTTCGAATACGTTGATCCCCATGTCGTTAATCATGCGGATGATGTCTTCCACCTGCTCAGGATCTGAAATATCCTCAGGCAGGTGGTCGTTGACCTCCGCGTAAGTCAGGTAACCCTGCTCACGACCAAGAAGTATCAACTCTTTGATACGAGACTGCTGTTGCGCTTTTCCGGACATAACACCCTATCCACTGAAGGTCTTGGCGGGCAAAAAACAAGCCGAGGATTATACCCGAGCTATGACCTCACACGCCAGCTGAGGTCGGGTTTGATGCGTAAACATTCTGTTTTAAGAGGTCGCGCATCTGTTTTGCTATCTGAATTTGCTCTTCAGCCGATAATCCCGGCTGCCTTGCTCTCTTGATAAGTTCGTCGAGGGTCTGAGTGTGTTGACCCGCGGATAACCTATTAATGGTGTCTAAAAACTGTTGTTCAAGGTTGTCGCCGTCAATTAGCCACTCCTTTTCCGCCAGTGCCCGTAATAAACGGCCCTGTTCCGTGCCATGCCAGCGAGCCATCAACTGGATTGAGTTTAGCTTAGGGTTTTTCTGCACGGCTTCGATCAGTGCAATAAGCACCTGGGCGTAGGTGTTGCTCTCGTTGGCAAAATGGTCGGCGCTTTCAACCTTACCGGCCAATTGCGGGTGGTGAATCAGTGTGCGCAGTGCAATCAATGTGGGGGCTTCCACCGCTACGGGTGTGCGTGGAGCGTAGGCTTCATCGCGATCACCGCGTTTACCGTTTTTGCTCCACGGCTTTTTATCCCACTTCTTGCCGCCTGCGCCGGGCTTCTTCGGCGTCCATTCCTGCTGGGGGGCGAAGGCCTCCTGAGGTTGGTGAAAGTCAGCGTAGTCCGGCATGGCGTCGTAATCCATTCCGGGGTCGTAGGCTGGCGGCGCCTCTTGCGGAGCGCTGTGCACCAGCTGGCTGACGGCTTCACCGCTCAAGCCGGTGATCTCCAGCAGGCGCTGGCGCATCAGTGTGCGCAAATTGGCGCCCGGGACTTTGTCGATCAGCGGCGCCGCAAGGGTGGCCATATGGGCCTTGCCCTCCAGGGAGCGCGGGTCGGCTTCTTCGGTCAGTTGCTGGAAAAAATAATCCGCCAGCGGCTGTGCATGTTGATTGATGCGTGCACGGAACGCATCGGTACCTTCCGAGCGCACGAGCGTGTCCGGGTCTTCGCCTTCGGGCAGGAACAGGAAGCGTGCGCGACGCCCATCCTGCAGGCTCGACAGCGTGGCTTCGAGCGCGCGCCAGGCGGCGTTGCGGCCAGCCTGGTCGCCGTCGAAGCAAAACAGCACGCTGGGCACGACACGGAACAGGCGCTTCAGATGTTCTTCGCTGGTGGCGGTGCCGAGGGTCGCGACCGCGTTGCGCAGGCCTTGTTGGGCCAGGGCGATCACGTCCATATAACCCTCAACCACGATGATTTCGTCGAGGTTGCGGTTGTTCTTGCGCGCCTCGAACAGGCCGTAGAGTTCCTGGCCCTTGTGGAACACCGGGGTCTCCGGAGAGTTCAGGTACTTGGGCTTGTCGTCCCCGAGTACACGGCCGCCGAAGGCGATGATGCGGCCACGGCTGTCGCGGATCGGGAACATCACCCGGTCGCGGAAGCGGTCATAGCGCTTGCCGGTCTCGGCGTTTTCCACCAGCAGGCCGGCATCAATCATGGCCTTTTGCTGGAGGGTGTCGCTGCTCAGGTGTTTATACAGATTGTCCCAGCCCGGCGGAGCGAAGCCGAGACCGAAGTCCCGAGCGATTTCGCCGGTGAGGCCGCGCCCTTTAAGGTAATCGACAGCGGCCTTGCGCTGCGGATGGCTCTTGAGTGCCTGGCGGTAAAAATCGGCGGCAGCGGTCAGCAGCGGGTACAGCGGCGAATCGGTGGGTTGCCGGGGTTTGTGCGGGCGGCCACTTTCTTCGCGGGGCACTTCCATGCCGGCGGCTTTCGCCAGGTCCTCGACAGCCTGGGGGAAGTCCAGGTTGTCGTGGTCCATCAGGAAGCCCAGGGCATTCCCGCCCGCCCCGCAACCGAAGCAGTAATAGAACTGCTTGTCGGGGCTGACGCTGAAGGATGGGGTTTTTTCTTTATGGAACGGGCAGCAGGCGGTGTAGTTTTTGCCGGCTTTTTTCAGTTGTACGCGTGAGCTGACAACATCGACGATGTCGGTGCGGTTCAGAAGGTCGTCAATAAAGCTCTGGGGAATCAGCCCGGCCATGGCGTTCTCGTCATCACTGCGTGTAAATGAGGGCCCGTGAGGTGTTCAAGCGCACGTATAGGGGGCTCGATCATCATCGTCTGCATGGGTCATCAGGAAGTGTATCTGCCGAATATTCACTGAGGGTAGTTTCTGATCAGTCTTCGGCATGGAAATGTTGCCCGGGCGTCCGGTCTTGGCCAATGGCAGCCTCGGAAACGCATCGATGGGCACAGCCGACACGGTTGATCGTCTGTTTGAAGAATAGGTGTGCTCGTCAGTAGCCTTGTTAGGCTCGTCAGAAGAGACGTGCACCGCTGGCAAAAGAGCCAGCCCTGACGTGTGAAGCAGTGTCTCGGTCGCATGTGCGGCGTCGACGGTGAAGCATCAAGCGATATCCGCAAATGCCAACAGCCCGGCTGAGGGCCGGGCTTGGCAGAAGCTTGCTACGAACGTCTGTGTATTAGTACAGACGAACGGCGCGGCGCTGTTCGCGCTGAACTTTCTTAGCGTGACGCTTAACAGCGGCTGCTGCTTTGCGCTTACGCTCAGAAGTTGGCTTCTCATAAAATTCGCGGCTACGAACTTCAGCCAGAACACCGGCTTTTTCGCAGGAGCGCTTGAAACGACGCAGAGCTACGTCGAAGGGTTCGTTCTCTTTTACTTTGACGGCTGGCATCCAGAGCTACCTTCTTTCATTACCGGGAATCAACGTTCTCGTCGCAAAAAATTCGCGGCTGAGGTCGTCGGTTTTTAAGGGTTGCGGATGTTAACCCCTCATTGCCCGGAATGCAAAGCCTCTGATCGAAAACCGCTAGTCGGGAGGGGGAGTGGCGACTATTATGCGCGCCTTCGAATTCAGCCTCTACAAGGCGCAAACCCATGCTAGTACTGGGACTTGAAACCTCCTGCGACGAAACCGGAGTCGCACTATACGACAGTGAACGCGGGCTTTTGGCCGATGCACTGTTCAGTCAGATCGACCTGCATCGCGCCTATGGCGGCGTGGTGCCGGAGCTTGCCAGCCGCGATCACGTCAAGCGCATGCTGCCGCTGATCCGCCAGGTGCTGGATGAAGCCGGCTGTGTGGCAACCGAGATCGATGCCATCGCTTACACCGCCGGCCCCGGATTGGTCGGAGCCCTGCTGGTTGGGGCCTCTTGCGCCCAGGCGTTGGCGTTTGCCTGGGGCATTCCTGCCCTTGGTGTGCACCATATGGAAGGCCATTTATTGGCGCCCATGCTGGAAAAAACACCGCCGGAGTTTCCGTTCGTCGCTTTGTTGGTTTCGGGGGGGCATACGCAGCTGGTTCAGGTGGACGGGATCGGCCAATACACACTGTTGGGCGAGTCGCTGGACGATGCCGCCGGTGAAGCGTTCGACAAAACCGCGAAGATGATGGGACTTAATTATCCGGGTGGTCCGGAAATCGCCCGCCTTGCCGAGAACGGCGTTGCCGGTCGCTACACCTTCCCGCGGCCGATGTGTGATCGCCCTGGCTTGATGTTCAGTTTCAGCGGCTTGAAAACCTCTGCCTTGAACACCTGGCAGCAGAGCGTCAGCGCCGGGGACGACGGCCAGCAAGCCCGTTGCGACATCGCGCTGGCGTTCCAGCAGGCTGTGGTGGAGACTTTGACCATCAAGTGCAAGCGCGCCCTGAAACAGGCGGGCATGAAGCGGCTGGTGATCGCAGGCGGCGTCAGCGCCAACAAGGCGTTGCGCAGTTCCCTGGAAAAAATGCTCGGCGACATGAATGGCAATGTGTTCTACGCACGCCCTGAGTTCTGCACTGACAACGGCGCAATGATCGCCTATGCCGGTTGCCAGCGCTTGCAGGCCGGGCAGCACGAAAGCCTGGCGATCAGCGTGCAGGCGCGCTGGCCGATGGAGCAATTGCCGCCGTTGTAAGGTTCAAGGGCGCCGAGTCCAGGCGGGATATTTAAAAATGCCGTTCGCGCCCGGCAAACAGGTCGCGTAGATTGCCGCGGTGGCGCCAGACGATCAGCAGTGTCAGCACGCTCATCGGTAACAGCGCTTGCGGTTCCTGCCAGGCCAGCAACGGCAGGGTCAGCGGCGTAGCAATCAGCGCGGCCAGCGAGCTGGTACGGGTCAGGTAGAACGTCAGCAGCCAGGCGAGCATGGCCAGTAACGCCGCAGGGGGGTAAATACCCAGCAGCATGCCGGCCGCCGTGGCTACGCCCTTGCCGCCGCGAAAACGGAAGTACAACGGGAACAGGTGGCCCAGGACGGCACATAGGCCCACCCAGGCTTGCTGCTGCAAGCTAAGGCCGACGAGGCTGGCGATCAGCACGGGCAGCAGGCCCTTGCAAACGTCGCCCAGCAAGGTCAGGACGGCGAGTTTCTTGCCGGCCAAGCGCAACATATTGGTGGCGCCGGCATTGCCTGAGCCACTCATTCGCGGATCGGGGTTTCCCGTCAAGCGGCTGAGCAAAATGGCGAAGGACAGCGAGCCGAGCAGGTAGGCGAAAATCGCCAGTGACCAAAACATGCTAACTATTCCGGGCGAGGACGCCCTGATTCTAACGGGGCATCGCGCCCTTGTCGTGCTGCGGAGAAAAGTGCTTGGACAGAGTGTTTATCGAAGGCCTGGAAGTCGACACCGTGATCGGGGCTTACGACTGGGAGCGCGGAATCCGGCAATGCCTGCGCCTGGACCTGAGCTTCGCCTGGGATAATCGCCCAGCTGCGGCCGGTGACGACCTGACCCTGGCACTGGATTACGCCAGGGTGTCTGCGCGTATCCAGGCCTTTGCCGAGCAGTCCCAGTACCAACTGGTGGAAACCTTTGCCGAGCGTCTGGCCGAAGTGCTGATGAGTGAATTCCAGATTCCCTGGCTGCACCTCAAGTTGACCAAGCCCGGCGCGGTGCCGGCTGCCAAGGGCGTGGGCGTGGAGATCGAGCGCGGATGTCATTGACTCAGGTTTACCTCGGGCTTGGCAGCAATATCGACCGCGAGGCTCGTCTATGTGCCGGCTTGGATGCGTTGGCGGGTTTCTTGACGGATATGCGCTGTTCGGCGGTGTTCGAAAGCCAGCCGGTGGGGATCAAAAGTGGGCCGTTTTTCAATCTGGTGGTGTCGGCTTATACCGATCTGCCGTTGATGGAGTTGGATCGTCGTTTGAAATCCATCGAGGCTGACAATGGCCGCTACGCGCCAGACCGCAAAGGCCTGCCGCTGGATATCGATGTGTTGTTGTATGGCGATCTGGTGGGCAATTTCGATGGCTTGATCTTGCCGCGAGCCGAAATCCTGAAAAACGCCTTTGTGTTGTGGCCGCTGTCGATGATGGCGCCGGACCGTATGCACCCTGAGGCTGGCAAGACAATGGCCGAATTATGGCGAGACGCGCAGATTGATCAGGTATTGGCACCGGTTGCGTTCGAATGGCAGGGTCAGCCACTCATGCCACGAGCTGTTTTGTAGGAGCCGAGCTTGTTGTGGCGAGGGAGCTTGCTCCCGCTGGGCTGCGCAGCAGCCCCATTATCTTGGGAGCGCTTCGCACTGGAGCGCCAGCCCGGTCCCGCGGGAGCAAGCTCCCTCGCCACAACGGCCATCGCCTAAGGAGAGGGGTTTTCCTTGTAGGCTTTCAATGCGCTTAACCGTTCGCGCTTGAGCGCATCGCCCAGTTCGGGACCTTTGAAACCCTTTTCTAGCAGCGGCGCGACCGGCACTTCGCGTGCAGCCTTTGCCGCTCCGCGCAAATAATCGGCCTGTGGATAACTGCGCTGTTCAAAACCCTTGCGGCCACGAGCGTCCATTTCGCAGGCCACCACGAACTCCTCAAAGCGTTGCGGCCGACGGTACACGTCGAAGCTTTGCAGCAACTCCAGCAATGTCGAGGCCTTGAGTTCAAGCGCTCGATGCCCGTGAGTATGATATTGCCCCACCAGCAAGGCCAACTCCTGGCAATCCCTCGGCACCTTGAAACGCTCGTTCACCGCTTTGATCAGCTTCAAGCCGCGATGTTCGTGGGCAATGTGCTGCGGCAACTTATCCACAGGTGTCAGGCCCTTGCCCAGGTCGTGCAGCAGGCAGGCCCAGCGCACGCTCAGCGGTTGCTTGTGCAGGGCAGCTTGTTCCAGCACGCTCAAGGTGTGCACGCCGGTGTCAATTTCCGGGTGGTGAGCTGCGGGCTGCGGCACGCCGAACAGCGCATCCACCTCCGGCATCAAGGTTTTCAGCGCGTCGCAGTCACGCAGTACTTGGATAAATACCTGGGGTTGATCTTCCATCAGCGCCCGTGAGATTTCCTTCCAGCTACGCTCGGGGGTAAGGGCCTCCAACTCGCCGGACTCACTGAGTTGGCGCATTAACTCCAGAGTCTCAGGGGCGACTGTGAAGCCAAGAGGCGCATAGCGCGCGGCGAAACGCGCAACGCGCAGTACACGGAGGGGATCTTCGGCGAATGCGGGAGAAACATGCCGTAAAATACGCGCTTCAAGGTCGCGTTGGCCCTGATAAGGATCGGTCAGGTTACCCTCGTCGTCCTCCGCCATGGCATTGATGGTCAGGTCACGCCGGATCAGGTCTTCTTCCAGCGTAACGTCGGGGCTCGCATGGAATATAAAGCCACCGTAACCCCGGCCATTCTTGCGTTCGGTGCGAGCGAGGGCGTATTCGTCACCGTTTTTCGGATCGAGAAATACCGGAAAGTCGGCGCCCACCGGTTTATAACCCTTGGCGAGCATCTCTTCAGCCGTCGCGCCAACGACGACGCGGTCTATATCGGTGACCTCGATGCCCAGAAGGCGATCACGCACGGCGCCGCCGACTTTGTAGATTTTCATGAAAAAGCCTCCATTAGCGGCACAGGATAACGCCTGAGCCTGGCCAATGGAGGCTTTGCTGTCTCAGAGATGAACGACGGCCATGTCCAGGCGGCCGTAGTCGTTGTCGTTATGATCGCTGCGCGGTGGCACATGATGGGTTTTCATCACTTGGTCGCCCTGCAGGGTTTCCAGATGAATATCAAAGCCCCAGAGCCGATGCAGATGCTTGAGCACTTCCTCAGTGGATTCGCCCAAGGGTTTGCGGTCGTGCTGCTGGTGACGCAAGGTCAGCGAACGGTCGCCACGCACATCAATGCTGTAGATCTGCACGTTAGGTTCGCGGTTACCGAGGTTGTATTGCGCGGCCAGGGTTTCGCGAATGATGCGGTAGCCGGGTTCGTCGTGGATGGCAGGTACGACCAGGTCGTCCTTGAGGTCGTCGTCCAGGATACTGAACAGCTTGAGGTCGCGGATCACCTGGGGCGACAGGTACTGCAGGATGAAACTCTCATCCTTGAAGCTGCTCATGGCGAACTTGATGGTCGAGAGCCAGTCGCTGCCGGCGATTTCCGGGAACCAGCGGCGGTCTTCCTCGGTGGGGTGCTCGCACATGCGGCGGATATCGCGGTACATGGCAAAACCCAGTGCATAGGGGTTGATGCCGTTGTAATACGGGCTTTCGAAGCCTGGCTGGAAGACCACGCTGGTATGGGACGTGAGGAATTCCATCATGAAGCCGTCAGTGACCAGGCCCTCGTCGTACAGGTCGTTCATCAGGGTGTAATGCCAGAAGGTTGCCCAGCCTTCGTTCATTACTTGGGTTTGGCGCTGTGGATAAAAATATTGCGCGATCTTGCGTACGATCCGCACGATTTCACGCTGCCAGGGCTCCAGCAGCGGTGCGTGTTTTTCCAGGAAGTACAGGATGTTTTCCTGAGGTTCGGCGGGGAAGCGTGCATTGTCTTTGTCGCTGTTCTTGTCGGCGCGCTTGGGGATGGTGCGCCACAGGTCGTTGATCTGTTTCTGCAGGTGCTCCTCGCGTTCCTTCTGGCGCAGGCGCTCCTCTTCTGCGGAAATCGGATAGGGGCGTTTATAGCGGTCAACGCCGTAATTCATCAGCGCATGGCAAGAGTCCAACAGGTCTTCCACCGCATCAATACCGTGGCGCTCCTCGCACTGCATGATGTATTGCTTGGCGAACACCAGGTAATCAATGATCGAACTGGCATCGGTCCAGGTGCGAAACAGGTAGTTGCCCTTGAAGAAACTGTTATGCCCATAGCAGGCATGGGCCACTACCAGCGCCTGCATGCAGATGGTGTTTTCTTCCATCAGGTACGCGATGCACGGGTCGGAGTTGATCACGATCTCGTAGGCCAGGCCCATCTGGCCGCGTGTGTAGGACTTCTCGGTACTGAGGAAGTGTTTCCCGTAGGACCAATGGTGATAGCCCAGGGGCATGCCCACCGAGGCATAGGCATCCATCATCTGTTCAGCGGTGATGACTTCTATCTGGTTGGGGTAGGTGTCCAGGGCATAACCCGCCGCGATACGGCTGATTTCCCGGTCATAGGCCTGGATCAGTTCGAAGGTCCACTCGGAGCCAGTGGAAATGGGTTGGCGCTTGTTCTCTTTTTTGGCGGTCATGTCACTAACCTGCGCTGGAAGAGTTCACGGAAGACCGGGTAGATATCGCCGGCCGAGACCAGTTGCTGCTGAGCGAACGTGTCGGCAAAGGCTTCGCCGATGCGCTCGTATTCGAACCACAGGGCCTGGTGCTCACGGGGGGTGATTTCGACGTAAGTGTAGTACTGCACGAACGGCATGATCTGGTTGATTAAAATGTCCCGGCAGATTGGGGAGTCGTCGTTCCAGTTATCGCCGTCGGAAGCTTGGGCGGCGTAGATGTTCCAATCGTTGGCGGGGTAGCGCTCGGCCATGATCTCCTGCATCAGCTTCAGTGCGCTGGAAACAATGGTCCCGCCGGTTTCCCGCGAGTAGAAAAACTCCTCTTCGTCCACCTCTCGCGCGCTGGTGTGATGGCGGATGAACACTACGTCAATCTTGTCGTAGTTCCGTTTCAGGAACAGGTACAGCAGGATAAAGAAGCGCTTGGCGATGTCCTTGGTGGCCTGGGTCATGGAGCCGGAAACGTCCATCAGGCAGAACATCACAGCCTTGGAGCTGGGGTTGGGTTGCTTGACCAGCAGGTTGTATTTCAAGTCAAAGGTATCGAGGAACGGCACGCGGTGGATGCGCGCGCTGAGTTTTTCGATTTCCGCCTCGATTCCCTGGATATCGCCGAAGTTGTCCGGTTCTTCGCGCTTCAAGCGTGCCAACTCTTCCTTGGCCTGCTTGAGTTTGGCGCGGCTGCTGCCGGACAGGGCGATACGCCGTGCGTGGGCTGAACGCAGGGTGCGGATGATGTTGATGCGCGACGGGTTGCCCTCGTTGCTGATCCCTGCACGTACGGTCTTGAAGGTATCGGTGCCGGTCAGGTTGCGTTTGACCAGGTTGGGCAGTTCGAGGTCTTCGAACATGAATTCGAGGAATTCTTCCTGAGTGATCTGGAATACGAATTCATCCATGCCTTCGCCAGAGTTGCCGGCTTTGCCCGGGCCTTTGCCGCCGCCACCGCCTTGTGGGCGCTGGATATGTTCGCCGGTGGTGAATTCCTTGTTGCCGGGGTGCACCACGGTCTGTTTGCCGCCGCGGCCATGGTGAAGCACCGGTTCGTCGATGTCCCGTCCGGGAATGCTGATTTGTTCGCCATGCTCCATATCGGTGATGGAGCGGCGGCTGACGGCCTCTTCTACCGCCTTTTTGATGTGGTCACGGTACCGCCGCAGGAAACGCTGGCGGTTTACCGTGCTCTTGTTCTTGCCATTGAGGCGTCGGTCGATCACATAGCTCATGGGGAGCCCTCCGGGCAGCTTCACGTTACAAGCTTCAAGCCGCGGGCTGGAAGCTTAGAGACAAGCGGTCAACTGCCAGGCCGGATGCCTGGCAGTGCGCGCTTGCCGCTGCCTTACTGCGATTTGCGAACCCGCAGGTACCACTCGGAGAGCAGTCGTACCTGTTTGTCGGTGTAGCCTCGCTCGACCATGCGTGTGACGAAGTCGTTGTGTTTTTGCTGATCCTCCTTGCTGGCCTTGGCGTTGAAGCTGATGACGGGCAGCAGGTCCTCGGTGTTGGAAAACATTTTCTTCTCGATGACCACCCGCAGCTTCTCGTAGCTGAGCCAAGTGGGGTTCTTGCCGTTGTTGTTGGCACGGGCGCGCAGTACGAAGTTGACGATTTCGTTGCGGAAATCCTTCGGATTGCTGATGCCGGCGGGTTTCTCGATTTTTTCCAGCTCTTCGTTGAGGGCCACGCGATTGAGGATTTCGCCGGTTTCCGGGTCGCGGTATTCCTGATCCTGGATCCAGAAATCTGCGTACAGCACGTAGCGGTCGAAGATGTTCTGGCCGTATTCGCTGTAGGACTCCAGATAGGCGGTCTGGATTTCCTTGCCGATGAACTCGATGTAGCGCGGCGCCAGGTATTCCTTGAGGAAGCGCAGGTAGCGCTCACGGGTTTCGGCCTGGAACTGCTCTTGTTCAATCTGCTGTTCCAGCACGTAGAGCAGGTGCACCGGGTTGGCGGCAATCTCGTGGGGGTCGAAGTTGAAAACCTTGGACAGGATCTTGAACGCAAAGCGCGTCGACAGACCGTTCATGCCTTCGTCTACACCCGCCGTGTCACGGTATTCCTGGATCGACTTGGCCTTGGGATCGGTGTCCTTGAGGTTCTCGCCGTCATACACCCGCATTTTTGAGTAGATGTTCGAGTTCTCCGGCTCCTTGAGGCGCGACAGCACGGTGAACTGGGCAAGCATCTTCAGAGTGTCCGGCGCGCAATGGGCCTTGGCCAGGGAGCTGTTGAACAGCAGTTTGTCGTAGATCTTGATTTCGTCGCTGACCCGCAGGCAGTACGGCACCTTGACGATATAGATCCGGTCGATGAAGGCTTCGTTGTTCTTGTTGTTGCGGAAGGTATGCCATTCCGATTCGTTGGAGTGAGCCAGCAGGATCCCGGTAAACGGAATCGCCCCAAGGCCTTCGGTACTGTTGTAGTTACCTTCCTGGGTAGCGGTGAGCAGTGGGTGCAGCACCTTGATCGGGGCCTTGAACATCTCCACGAATTCCATCAGGCCCTGGTTGGCCCGGCACAGTGCGCCCGAATAGCTGTAGGCATCGGCGTCGTTCTGCGGGAATTCTTCCAGCTTGCGGATATCGACTTTGCCCACCAGCGCAGAAATGTCCTGGTTGTTTTCATCGCCCGGTTCGGTCTTGGCCACGCCGATCTGGTTGAGGATCGACGGGTAGAGTTTCACCACGCGGAACTGGCTGATATCACCGCCGAACTCGGCCAGGCGCTTGGTGGCCCAGGGCGACATGATGGTGTTGAGGTAGCGCCGCGGGATACCGAAGTCTTCCTCGAGGATCGCGCCATCTTCCGTGGCGTTGAACAGGCCCAAGGGGGACTCGAAGACGGGCGAGCCCTTGATCGCATAGAAGGGCACCTTTTCGATCAATTGCTTGAGTTTTTCCGCCAGGGACGACTTGCCGCCGCCGACCGGGCCCAGCAGATAGAGGATCTGCTTCTTCTCTTCCAGGCCTTGGGCGGCATGGCGGAAGTAGGAAACGATCTGGTCGATGCATTCTTCCATCCCATGGAAGTCTTCAAAGGCCGGATAGCGGCGAATCACCTTGTTGGAAAATATCCGCGACAGGCGCGAATTATTGGCGGTTTCCACCAGTTCTGGCTCGCCAATCGCCAGTAGCAGGCGTTCGGCGGCAGAGGCGTAGGTGCTGCGGTCCTGCTTGCACAGCTCGAGATACTCCTGAAGCGTGAGTTCTTCCTGCTGTGTGGACGCGAAGCGTTGTTGGAAGTGGCTAAAGATACTCATGACGTCGTCACCTCGCTCGATACGTGGAGCCGACGCCGGATCAATCAGTCGATGCTGGCAGTCATTGGCGCACGCCAATGGCTGTTTTCCCCCCAGAACACCCTGAAACGTTACCGATGACCCGTACGCCGGTGTACCGGCTCTCCCCTGATTCGGATGGCCTGCGCTTAAGGATAGTTCGGAATCCGGGAGGTCAAGGCGCGATGCGCAATTAGTTTGGCTGCGCCGTTCGTCAGAAACGGCGCAAGCCCAAGCGTCACGCGGGGTAGCGGGGTGTGAAAAAAATTATTGCGAATCGCCTGAAGAAATTTCCGCAGGATAGGTCGTACGCCACAGCTCAAACCCGCCGTCCAGGCTATAGACGTCAGAGAAACCCTGGCTGATCAAGTACGCGGCTGCGCTCTGGCTGGAATTGCCGTGGTAGCAGGCGACGATCAACGGCGCATCGAGGTCGGCGGCGCGTATGAAGTCGGCGATGTTGACGTTGTCCAGATGCTGCGCGCCGCTGATGTGGGCGGCGGCGTAAGTAGGCTGGTCGCGGATGTCGACGACTACAGCACCTTGCTCGCGCAGGGCCTGGGCTTGTTCGGGGGGGATACGTTTGAATTCGGTCATGGCGGGCTCCTATGGCTTGGTGGCGGCCGGCTGGGTAATGGAAAGGGGGGATTCGCACTGGCAGTCGTGGCGCTCGCCCGTGTCGATGTTCATCAGGGTCATGGCGCCGCCCCACACGCAACCGGTGTCGAGGGCGAACACGCCGGGCTCATCGCACTTGCCTTCCAGCGCGGCCCAATGACCAAAGATGATCTTCGTGTCACGGGTCTTGCGTTCCTTGTAGGCGAACCAGGGCTTATAGCCGGGGAGGGCGCTGTCGGCACCTTCCTTGCTCTTGAGGTCCAGTTTGCCTTCGGCCGTGCAGAAGCGCATGCGTGTGAAATAGTTGGTGATCACTCGCAGGCGGGCGACGCCGGTGAGCTCGTTGTCCCACTTCACCGGGTCGTTGCCATACATGCCGTCGAGGTAAGCGGTGTACAGGTTGTCATCGGCCAATGCACTTTCAACTTCGGCGGCGCACTTGAGGGCTTTTTTCAGCGTCCACTGCGGCGGGATACCGGCATGCACCAAGGCCATGTTGCGGTCCTCGTCGTAGTGCATGAGTTTTTGCCGGCGCAGCCAGTCGAGCAGTTGAGCGCGGTCCGGGGCTTCGAGGATTTCCCGCAGGGTGTCACCTTTTTTGAGGCGCTCGATGTTGTTGCCGGCGGCAAGCAAGTGCAGGTCATGGTTGCCCAGCACGCATACCAAAGAATCACGCAGGCTATAGAGGTAGCGCAGGGTTTCCAGGGACTGGGGGCCGCGGTTGACCAGGTCGCCCACCAACCACAAGCGATCATTTGCGGGGTCGAAGGCTACGCGATCCAGCAGGCGCTTGAGAGGGGCCAGGCAGCCTTGCAGGTCGCCGACAGCATACGTCGCCATCAGTGCAGGGCTCCTGGCACGGCCAGGCGGAAGGGCTTGATGATTGCATCGAACAGTTGGCCGTCAGTGGCCTTCATTTGATACGAGCCTTGCATGGTGCCGACCTTGGAGGTCATCACCGTGCCGCTGCTATAAGTGTGACTGGCGCCGCTGTCGATCAACGGTTGCTGGCCGACAACACCTGCCCCGCGCACTTCCTCGACCTGGCCGTCGCCATCGGTGATGACCCAGTGGCGCGACAGCAGCTTGGCCGGCACCAGCCCGTTGTTCTTCACCGTGATGGTGTAGGCAAAGGCGAAGCGGTTATGTTCGGGTTGCGATTGGTCCGCCAGGAAGCGGGTGACGACGCTGACGTCTATCTGATAGCGAGGGTCGGACATGCAAGAGGCCTTAAAAGCGAAGGACAGCAGATGCGGGTCAGTCTAGGCCAAGAGGAGGGCGCTAGGCCAGACATGTGTCGGGCAGCCGGCAAGCGTTATCGGTATAACGCGGAGCAAATGTGGGAGCGGGCTTGCCAGCGAAGGCGGTGCATCAGTTACACATTTGGTGACTGATACTGCGCCTTCGCGAGCAAGCCCGCTCCCACATTGGATTGCATCGAGTTCTTACGGCCTATTCCACTACGGATGCAGGCTGGATGGCAAGTTGGTCGGCCAGGCGTACGAACGCGGCCAGGTCCAGTTGCTCAGGGCGCAGGCTTCCATCAACGCCGGCAGCTTCGATCTCGGCATTGCTCAGCAGGGCCTTGAGGGTGTTACGCAAGGTCTTGCGGCGCTGGTTGAACGCTTCCCGCACCACTCGTTCCAGCAGTTTGTGGTCCTTGGCCGGATGCGGCAGCACGGCATGCGGCACCAGGCGTACGATGGCCGAATCGACCTTCGGCGGCGGGTTGAACGCGCCCGGACCGACGTTGAACAGGTGCTCCACGCGGCAGTGATACTGGACCATGATCGACAAACGACCCCAATCACCACCGCCAGGGCCTGCGGCCAGGCGCTCCACCACTTCCTTTTGCAGCATGAAGTGCATGTCGCGGATGATCCCGGCGTTGTTCAGCAGGTGGAAAATCAGCGGCGTGGAAATGTTGTACGGCAGGTTACCCACCACCCGCAGGCTGTTGGGGGCAGCGCCAAGGCTGTTGAAGTCGAACTTCAGCGCGTCGCCCTGGTGCAGGTTGAAGTTGGCTTTGCCGGCGAACTGCTGGTTGAGGATCGGGATCAGGTCCTTGTCCAGCTCCACGACGTCCAGTTGCCCGCCGCTGGCCAGCAGGCCTTGGGTCAGCGCGCCCTGGCCTGGGCCGATTTCCAGCAGGCGGTCTTCTGGCTTGGCGTGGATGGAGCGCAGGATGCGATCGATTACACCTGCGTCGTGCAGGAAGTTTTGCCCGAAGCGCTTGCGCGCCCGGTGTTGGTAATGCTCAGTCATATACGGGTCTCGGCCATCTGATAGGCGGTTTCCAGGGCCACGTGCAGGCTGCCGGTATCGATCTTGCCGCTGCCTGCGAGGTCCAGGGCGGTGCCATGGTCGACGGAGGTGCGGATGATCGGCAGGCCCAGTGTCACGTTGACTGCGGCGCCGAAGCCTTTGTATTTCAGCACGGGCAGCCCCTGGTCGTGGTACATCGCCAGCACTGCATCGCAGTGCTCCAGATATTTGGGGGTGAACAGAGTGTCTGCAGGCAATGGGCCGCGTAGGTCCATGCCTTCTTGGCGCAGGCGCTCTAGTGTTGGTTCAATGATGTCGATTTCTTCATGGCCCAAGTGGCCGCCTTCACCGGCGTGGGGGTTGAGCCCGCAGACCAGGATGCGCGGTTGGGCAATGCCGAATTTGTGTTGCAGGTCGCTGTGCAGGATGCGCGTGACACGCTCCACACGCTCGGCAGTGATGGCATCGGCGATTTCACGCAGCGGCAAGTGGGTAGTCACCAGCGCCACACGCAGGCCACGGGTGGCGAGCATCATCACCACTTGAGCGGTATGGGTCAGTTCCGCGAGGAATTCGGTATGGCCGGAAAAGGCGATGCCGGATTCGTTGATCACGCCTTTGTGCACCGGTGCGGTGATCATGCCGGCGAAGTCGCCGTCGATGCAGCCTTGGCCCGCACGGGTCAACGTCTCCAGCACAAATGCCGCGTTGGCCGTATTCAACTGCCCGGCAACCACTTTGGCTTGCAGCGGGGTGTCCCACACATACAGGCTGCCGGCGGGGGCCGGCAGGTCGGGCCAGTTGCCTGGCCCCACGTCCAGCAGGTTGACGGCCACACCCAGCTGCGCGGCCCGCTCGAGGAGCAGGTCGCGGCTGGTAATGGCAATCAGGGGGTGTGGCTGGGGTTGCGAGGCGAGCAGCAGGCACAGGTCTGGACCAATGCCGGCCGGCTCGCCGGGTGTCACCGCGAAACACTGGGGTTTCACTGGGTTGCCTGGTCGGTGCCTGTTTGCTCGGCGCCTGGCAGCTTGTTCTCTACATAAGCTTCGTCACGGATCTGACGCAGCCAGGTTTGCAGCTCTTCGTCGTATTTGCGGTTACGCAACACGGTCAGGGCTTGCTGCTCGCGCGCCTGGGTGGTGTTGTCAGTGGCGCGACGGCCAAGGACTTCCAGGACATGCCAACCGTATTGGGTCTTGAACGGCTTGGACAATACACCTTGTGGCGTGTCGGCCATGACCTGCTGGAACTCGGGCACCAGTGCCCTCGGGTCGATCCAGTTCAGGTCGCCGCCGTTAAGGGCAGAGCCTGGGTCTTCCGAGAAGCTTTTAGCCAGGGTGGCGAAGTCTTCACCGCTTTCAATGCGGTCATAGATCTTCTGGGCCAGTTCCTTGGTTTGTGCTTCGGTGCGGATTTCGCTCGGTTTGACCAGGATGTGACGAACATGAACTTCGTCTTTCAACGAGGTTTCGCCGCCGCGACGTTCCAGCAGCTTGAGGATGATAAAACCACCCGGGGTGCGGGCAGGCTGGGTAATGCCGCCGACTTCCATGGCGCTCAATTCGCGATCAAACGGAGGTGGCAATTGAGCGGCTTTACGCCAGCCCATATCACCGCCTTCGAGGGCGTTATCGCTGCCGGACTGAGCAATGGCCATTTGGGCAAAATCTGCACCCGCTTTCAGGCGCTCGTAGATCGCCTGGGTTTTAGCGGCAGCGGCATTGAGCTGCTCCGAGTTGGCTCCGTCCGGGGTTGGAATCAGGATATTGGCCAAGTGCAACTCTTCGGAGAGCTGCATCTTGCCCAGGTCCGAAGCCAGGAAGTTCTTCACTTCCTGCTCGGACACCTGAACCCGTTCGGCCACACGGCGCTGGCGCACACGGCTGATGATCATTTCGCGCTTGATCTGGTCACGGGCGTCCTCATAGGACAGGCCATCGTGGGCCAGGGCGGCGCGGAACTGATCAATGCTCATGTTGTTGCGTTGAGCAATGGTGCCAACAGCCTGGTTCAGTTCTTCGTCCGAAATACGGATGCCGGAACGTTCGCCAATCTGCAGTTGCAGGTTTTCGACGATCAGGCGTTCCAGTACCTGAGATTCCAGGACGCTGGTCGGTGGCACCCCACCGCCACGTTTGGCGATGGTCTGCTGAACTTCCTTGACCCGCTGGTCCAGCTGGCTCTGCATGATCACGTCGTTGTCGACGATGGCCGCTACTTTATCCAGCTGTTGAACTGCGGCGTGTGCCGAAACAGTACCCAGGAACAGCGCGCCCAGCACTAGCGGGCGCAAACACTCAGAAAGCTTTGTCTTCACGTTCACGATAACCTTCAATGCCTTTGTCGAGGAAGCTCTCTACCTTGGCGCCGGTCAGGCCGCCGAGTCCTTTGAGGACGATCTGGAAGAAGAGCCCGTGGTCACCCTTTTCGTTGAGCGGGGCGATCTGGCTGTACTCGTCGTTGGAGACCCAGTAGCGGTTGATGACGCGCAGTTTCCAGCAGCAGTTGTCGTACTCGAAACCACCGAAGGCTTCCAGGGTGCGGTTGCGTGCATAGTCATACTGCCAGCGAGTGATCAAATTCCACTGCGGAATGATCGGCCACATCATCGAGAAGTCGTGTTGCTGGATTTTGTAGTAATCCTTCACGTAGTTCTCTTGACCTGGCGTGCCGTAGTCCCCACCGAACTGCCATTTGCCGGTCAGTTGGTTGTAGACCACTTGGTCATTGCGGTAGCGATAGCCGAGGTTGACGACCTTGTTCGGGTTGTCTTCTGGCTGATAGTGGAACATCGCACTACCGGAGCGTGGGGCATGGCTTTCGGTGTCCCAGTTGTAGTCGGCCGTGGCGCGCCAATCGCGGTTGAAGCGGAAAGCGTATTCCAAAGCGATAGGCGAAACGTCGGAGCGTGCATCGTCGCGGTCAGCAGCCAATACACCCGGCAGTTGAACTTCGCGATCCTTGAAATACAGCGCCTGACCGACGGAAACTCGCTGGCGTTCAAAGCCGTTTTCTTCGATCCAACGGCTGGTTACGCCAAGGGATAGCTTGTTCTCATCACCGATTCTATCCGAACCGCTGAAACGATTATCGCGGAACAGGGAGGAGTAGCTGAACGAGTACTCACCCGTGTCGAAGACCGGAATATCGCTTTGATCTTTATTCGGCACATAAAGATAGTAGGCGCGAGGCTCAAGCGTCTGGTTGTAATCCTTGCCGAACCAATTGGTCGTGCGGTCAAAGTAGAGGCCGCTGTCGATGCTGGCAATCGGGACTGCACGGTCTTGTGAGCTTTTGAATACGCCGCCGGCGTAAGGAGCGGCCCCAGGCTGAGCTGCGGCCAGTTGCGCGGCGATAATGTCATTCTTGCCTTTGCTATCCAGGTCAAGGTCATATTTGGTGTAGACGTATTTGAGCTTCGGCGTAATAAAGCCATAGCTCCAGTTCATTGGGTACTCTACAGCGGGTGCTACGTTTAGGCGTGTACCGTTCGCACGGGTCAGGCCGCTTACGTAGTTATCCAGGCGCCGTTCACCGATAGTGCCATCGGAGTTGAACGGCCCGCCGTCTTCATTGACCACATTTCCGTTTCTGAGGTCCCGATCGAATCTTACGGCTTCTGTCTCGTAGGAGAAGTTGAGCCCCCCCGGATGATACGGCAGCTGACCATTAAAGGTGATCTGCGGCAAGCGGTCATACGGAGTAATCTGGGAAATCGTTGCCAGTTGATAGGACTGCAGGTTCACCCGAGCTTGATAGCTATCACCGCGGTAGGTAACCGAGCCTTGCTGGTTCAGGAAGTCCTGGCTCTCTACGCCTTCCTGGTACGACTTCAAATCCTGGAAGTAGAACGGATCACTGATCTTGGTGTAATCGACCTGGGTCGTCAGACGCGAATCCAGCCCACCTTTATGCTGCCAATTGAGCATATAGCGGGTCTTTTCGTAATCAGTCTGCTTCTTCCGCTCGTCGCTATCATCATTGAGATACGCCCCACCAAACTGCCCTTCACTCGACTTGGTCAGATAGCGGAATTCGCCCTCCATCAACAAGCCGCGCTTGGTCATGTACTGCGGGTACAACGTGGCATCGTAGTTCGGTGCCAGGTTGAAGTAGTACGGCGTTACCAATGTAAAGCCAGTCTCACTGCCGGTGCTGAAGCTCGGCGGCAGGAAGCCGGATTGACGACGGTCATCGATCGGGAAGTAGATGTACGGGGTGTACAGGATCGGGATGTTCTTGACCCGCAACGTCGCGTTGGTCGCCGTACCGAAACCGGTGGCCGGGTTCAACGTAATGTTGTTGCCCTTGAGCTGCCAGGCGTTGCTGTCCGGCTCGCAGGTGGTGTACGTACCGTCCTTGAGACGGATGATCGCGTTTTCTGCACGCTTGGCGTACAGCGCGTTACCGCGGATGCGTGACTTGTGCATCACGTATTCGGCGTTGTCGATCTGGGCGGCACCGGTGTCGAGCTGGACCTGGGCATGGTCACCCACGATCAGGGCGCCGTTATCGCGCAGGCGCACCTTGCCATTCAGTTCGCCACGGTTCTCCGCCTGGTACAGGCTGGCTTCGTCCGACTCCAGCTGCATGCTGCCCTGGCGCATGACCACGTCACCGGCCAGGGTAGCGACCTGCTGCTCCTGCTCGTAACGAGAAGCCTTGGCGCCGATGAAGGTCGGCGCATCGCTCTTGTTCGTCTTGTCGTTCATGCCAGGACGAGTCGGCTCGATGTAGGCGCCGCCGCAGTAAGGGCCGGTTTCGGCCAGCTGTGCTGCGGTCAGCTTCTCGCGAGGTACCCAGTCAAGGTGGCTGTAGTCGGCACTGCGCGAACGCAGGCCACGGCCCTTGGCTTCGGTGACCAGCATGGTCTTGGGTTCGGCGTCGACGCTGCCGCCAGCTTTGCCTTGCGGCGTGCTGTTGGCCGAGCTGACGGCAGCACCGTCATGCACCGGGCGCGGTGGCAATGGGGCGGCGGCGGTCTTCGGCGCGCAATCCCAGGCACCCGAAGCAGAGACTGAGCAGTCATACTGTTCCGCGGCGACCACGAATGAGGTGGCGAAAGGTTGCAAGGCCAGCAGACTGCCGGTTACCAGCAACGGAAATTTTCTACGAAACGCGGGGGATTTCAATGCCATCTTATTAGTCCGGGCTTCCTGCGTGCCATCTGCCCGCGGTTTGGGCCGCACGCCTCTCGATGGTCTGAAAAAGATGCGTGATAATAAAGCATGCCCCGCTTGACGGCTAGCGCCGTCGGAGACCCTTGTAATGCCCGAGCAAGATCTACGTTTACAACAGCTGGAAGTCTGGCTGGATGAGCAGTTGCCGATCCTCTTCAACGCTCAGGACTGGGGCCCCGTGCCCCCGGCCACATTGACCGCGGCCAGCAGCGACGCGAGTTTCAGGCGTTATTTTCGATGGGAGGGCGGTGCCCATACGTTCGTCGTCATGGACGCGCCACCCCCCCAGGAAAACTGCAAACCTTTCGTCGATATTGCGCATTTGCTCGCGAAATCGGGAATAAATGTGCCAAAAATTTATGCAGAAGATTTGCCCCGTGGCTTTCTTTTGCTCAATGACCTGGGCAGAAAAACCTATCTGGACGTGATTGACGGTGAAAATGCCGATCAATTATTTGCTGATGCCATCGACGCGCTGCTGGCTTTCCAGCAATTGCCGATGGATGCGCCGTTGCCCAGCTATGACGTGGCCTTATTGCGTCGCGAGCTGGAACTGTTCCCGGAATGGTACGTGCGTCGTCACCTGGGCATCGACCTCGACCCTGAGCAACAAGCCCTCTGGCAACGTGCCAGCCAGCGGTTGATCGACAGCGCCCTGGCCCAGCCCAAGGTGCTGGTACACCGCGACTACATGCCGCGCAACCTGATGATCAGTGAGCCAAGCCCCGGCGTGCTGGACTTTCAGGACGCGGTCTACGGCCCGGTGACCTACGACATCACCTGCCTGTTCAAGGACGCCTTCCTCAGTTGGCCCCAGGCCCGCGTGCGTGAATGGCAGCGTGGCTATTGGCAGCGTGCCGGACAGTTGGGGATTCCAGTACAGGACGACTTTGAGGAGTTCCTGCGTGCCAGCGACCTGATGGGCGTGCAGCGTCACCTCAAGGTTATCGGCATCTTTTCGCGTATCTGCCACCGCGACGGCAAGCCACGCTACCTGGCCGACGTACCGCGTTTCTTTGCTTATATAGAAGCGGTGCTGGCCGACCGACCTGAGTTGAGTGACCTGGGCGAATTGCTCGCCAGCCTGCGCGAACCTGCTGAGGCCAGCGTATGAAGGCGATGATCCTGGCGGCGGGCAAGGGCGAGCGCATGCGCCCGCTCACCCTGCATACGCCCAAGCCGCTCGTGCAAGCCGGCGGCAAGCGGCTGATCGAGTATCACCTTGAAGCCTTGGCGAAGGCCGGTTTTACCGAGATCGTGATCAACCACGCCTGGCTCGGCGAGCAGATCGAAAGCTACTTGGGCGACGGTGCACAGTTCGGTCTGCGCATCCGCTACTCCCCGGAGGGTGAACCGCTGGAAACGGGGGGCGGCATATTCCAGGCATTGCCGCTGTTGGGCGACGAACCGTTTCTGGTGGTCAATGGCGATATCTGGACGGACTACGATTTCACTCAGGTCAAGCAGCCGATCCGGGGCCTGGCGCACTTGGTGATGGTCGACAACCCTGCGCACCACCCGTCGGGCGGGGATTTCTACCTGGATCACGGTGTGCTTCATGATGCCGCGCCCGGTGCCGATAACCTGACCTTCAGTGGCATTTCAGTGCTCGACCCCAAGTTGTTCGCGGGTTGCAGCGCCGGTGCCTTCAAGCTGGCCCCGCTGTTGCGCGAGGCGATGGCCAAAGGTCTGGTAACGGGGGAGCACATGGCGGGACGCTGGGTGGATGTGGGGACGCTGGAGCGACTGGCGCAGGTCGAAACCTTGCTGACAGCGGGGCAGTAGGATGTTGTGGCCAGGGACGCTGATCGGCGCCGGAGCTGGCTTTGCCATTGCCAGTATTCCGGGGGCATTGTTGGGGGCATTGCTGGGGCAGGCCTTGGATCGTCGCTTGCAATTGCACAGTTGGGCGCAGTTACGTGAACGCCTGGGTGGGCGTCCGGCCTTGCGCAACGACGAACTGTTGTTCGTGCTGCTGGGACGCCTGGCCAAGAGTAATGGCCGGGTTGTCGATGGGCATATCCAGCAAGCGCGCCAGGAAATGCGCGCACTGGATATGAGTGAGCCGGCCCAGCGCCGCGCGATCAGCGCCTTCAACCGTGGCAAGTCCGGCAGTGACCGTGTACGCAGTTACCTGCGGGTGCTCAAGACGCAGCCCCATGCGGCGGAAGGCGTGCTGCGCGCCTGTTGGCGCATGGCGTGGGCGGACGGTCGGGCGGATGCTGCCGAGCGCGACCTGATCGACCAGTGGGGCAAGTGGCTGGGCTGGACGCCGCAACAGCTGCAGGCATTGGCGACCGATTACGCGCCGGAGCGCAAGCCAGTGGCCAATCGTGGGGGGGCCTATCAGGAGGCGTTGCGTATCCTGGGGGTGACGGCAACCACTGAGCCTTCGGTGATCAAGCGCGCCTACCGCCGCCTGCTCAGCCGTCACCATCCGGACAAGATCGCCGGCACGGGAGCCAGCCCCGCGCAAGTGCGTGAGGCGACCGAACGAACCCGTGAGTTGCATAACGCCTATGCGCTGATTCGCGAGCGGCGCGATTTTCGTTGAGACTATCGCCACTCAACTCCATCTGGGAGGGGCAAGCCCTAATTGTAGGAGCGAGCTTGCTCGCGAAAAACTCCCAGGCGCCGCGTTTATTCAGGAAGCACGCATTATCGTTGACGTTTTCGCAAGTTCGCTCCTACAGAAAGCGATGTTGCCCCCTATAGCGGAGTGTCAGTCTGCGCCGCCCTGCGGGCTCAACCACCCGCGAACCCTGCGGTACAACTGCTCTTGCTCCGCCGCGCTATTACCGGGCAACGCCGTGAGCGACACCTGTTTATAGCTGTCATTCTTCGAGCGCTTGGCCGCCTGGCGTCGCTCCTGAGCGTTTTTGCGGTCCTGGGCGTCTTCTTGATAGAACACATCCGCCGTGGGCACCTTCAAGACCGGCGCCAGTTGTTGCAGGTCTGGTTGGCGAGCCGCAGGCGTCTTGCCGGCCACCATCACCAACCTCTGCACCTGGGAGGGTTGTTTCTCGCTGAGGTAGCGTGCCGCCCACCAGGCCCCGGTGCCATGGCCGAGCAACACCACGCTGCGGGCGCTTTGGGTCTGGGCGAAGGCGACGGCGGCGTCGATACGGTCGAAGATGCGCTTGGCGTCGGTCTTGTCCTGTTCATCCGCCCCCGGCACCACCGCCGGGTCAGTGCCTTCGGCCTCGGCACTGGCGGCCTGTTCGACCGGCTTGGCAGCGGTGCTGCCTTCCTTGCTGCTGGTATCGACCGCCGCTTTCGGCGGTTCGATGAGCCGCGGCGGCAGGGTGTCCACACTGACGTCAGGCAATGACAGGCTGAGGGTGCCCCAGGCGGCGTCCGGCAACTTACGCCGCAGAGGCGCGATTGCTTGCGGCCAGTCCGCGTTCTCCCCAGCACCTGGTATGAGGATCACCACACCCTCGGCTTCGGCGCTGTTGGCGGGTTTCCACAGCGCCAGGAACGACTCGCTACCCGCCTGCAATTGCTGTTGCTCTTGCAGCGGCACCTGCCGTTCGAGCGCACTGGCTTCTTGTTGGCTACGCTCGGACAGTGGCTGGCGTTCAGCCGGTTTTTCGACGGCAGGCGAGGGCGCATCCTCGGCCTGAACAGGCAAGACACTGGTAAACAGGAGTGACAGGCACAGTGCTGGCAGTGCCGAACGGTGAAGAAAAAGCATCGTTGATTCCCGGCCAGAAGTGATTCCAGCAGCCTAATGGGTTGGTCGGTATTTGTCAGGGGTATGAGGCGCTGTTCTCATTACCAACAGGTTATCGGCGGTTTGTTGGCTGCCTTGATGAGCGCGGTGCGACCATTCAACCAGTGAATGGCAGACAACACGCCAGGTGCGGCTATTCTTGTGCCAGCCCATCATTCATAAGAGGCCGCGCACATGAGTACTTCCTCATTCAAGATCGCCCACAAACTGCTGACCGGCGCAGGTGCCATCGAACAACTGGCTGCCGAACTCACGCGCCTGGATGTGGATAATCCGTTGATCGTCACCGACGCCGCGCTGGTCCAGACCGGTACCGTAGCGCTGGCCCTGGAGCATCTGGGTGATCGAGCCTACGAAATCTTCGACCGTGTGCTGCCCGATCCGGAAATTGCCATCGTCGAAGACTGCATGCGTGCGTACCGCGAAGGCGGGCATGACGGCCTGATCGGTGTGGGCGGCGGCAGTGCCATTGACATCGCCAAGAGCGTGGCGGCCTATGCCGGTTATCACGGCGCACTGGCGGACTTGTTTGGCGTCGATCAGGTGCCGCGCAAAGGCCCGCCGTTGATCGCCATCCCCACCACGGCCGGCACCGGCTCGGAGGTGACCAATGTAGCGATACTGTCCGACAAGGCGGCGCAGCTGAAAAAAGGCATCGTCAGCGATTACTTGCTGCCGGACGTTGCGCTGATCAGCCCGCAAATGACCTTGACCTGCCCACGCGGTGTCACGGCCGCCAGTGGCGTGGACGCCTTGGTGCACGCCATCGAGTCCTACCTGTCGCTGAATGCCTCGCCGATTACCGACGCCCTGGCCATCGGTGCGATCAAGCTGATTGCCAGCGCGTTGCCCAAGGCTTACGCCAACCCGGCCAACCTGCAGGCCCGTGACGACATGGCCACCGCCAGCCTGATGGCCGGCATGGCCTTTGGCAACGCTGGCGTCGGTGCCGTGCATGCGCTGGCGTACCCGTTGGGTGGGCGCTTCAACATTGCCCATGGCGTAAGCAATGCGCTGTTGTTGCCGTATGTGATGCACTGGAACAAATTGGCCTGCGTCGAGCGCATGCAGGACATCGCCCAGGCCATGGGCGTCAATATCGCCGGGCTGAGTGTGAATGACGCTGCTGACCAGGCTGTAGCGGCGATGACGCGGCTGTGTGCGGCGGTGGAGATCCCGTCCGGCCTGCGCAGTTTCGGCGTGCCCGAGGACGCCATCCCGGCCATGGCCAGTGAAGCCGCAGGCATTGAGCGCTTGATGCGCAACAACCCGCGCAAGCTCAGCGCCGCCGATATCGAAAAAATCTACCGCGCAGCTTACTAACCGTTGAGATAGGTCACGGTGCGCGCAGCAAAGCATGAGGTATACAATGCGCGCCATCGTGATTTAGCTCAAAAAAGGTGCGTCATGCAGCCCTTCGTCATTGCTCCATCGATTCTCTCTGCCGACTTCGCCCGCCTGGGTGAGGAAGTGGACAAGGTGTTGGCCGCCGGTGCCGACTTCGTGCACTTCGATGTCATGGACAACCACTACGTACCCAACCTGACCATCGGCCCGATGGTGTGCGCCGCGTTGCGCAAGTACGGCATCACTGCGCCGATTGATGCGCACTTGATGGTCAGCCCGGTGGACCGTATCGTCGGTGACTTCATCGAGGCGGGTGCGACTTACATCACCTTCCACCCTGAAGCCACGCTGCACGTTGACCGCACACTGCAACTGATCCGCGAAGGCGGCTGCAAGGCGGGCCTGGTATTCAACCCGGCTACTCCGCTGAGCGTGCTTGAGTACGTGATGGACAAGGTCGACATGGTCTTGCTGATGAGCGTCAACCCAGGCTTCGGCGGGCAGAAGTTCATCCCTGGCACCTTGAACAAGCTGCGTGAGGCCCGTGCGCTGATTGATGCGTCGGGGCGTGACATTCGCCTGGAAATCGACGGCGGGGTCAACGTCAACAATATCCGTGAGATCGCCGCAGCGGGCGCCGATACCTTCGTGGCCGGCTCTGCTATCTTCAACGCCCCGGACTACCAGGCCGTCATCGACAAGATGCGTGCCGAACTGGCGCTGGCGCGTCCATGAGCGGTTTTGAGCAGTTGTTCCCCGGCAAATTGCCACGGCTGGTGATGTTCGATCTGGACGGTACCTTGATCGACTCGGTGCCTGACCTGGCGGCCGCGGTGGACCAGATGCTGCTCAAGCTAGGGCGCAAGCCGGCAGGGATCGAGTCGGTGCGCGAATGGGTTGGCAATGGCGCACCGATGTTGGTGCGCCGGGCCCTGGCCAACGACATCGATGCCACGGGTGTGGATGAGGTCGAGGCAGAACATGCCTTGGAACTGTTCAATGCCGCTTATGAAAGCAGCCACGAACTGACCGTGGTTTACCCCGGTGTGCGCGACACCCTCAAGTGGTTGAGCAAGCAGGGCGTGGAAATGGCCCTGATCACCAACAAGCCGGAGCGCTTCGTTGCGCCGTTGTTGGATCAGATGAAAATCGGTCGCTACTTCCGCTGGATCATTGGCGGCGATACCTTGCCGCAGAAAAAACCCGACCCTGCGGCGCTGTTTTTCGTAATGAAAATGGCCAATATTCCGGCATCTCAGTCGCTGTTTGTCGGCGATTCACGCAGTGATGTGCTGGCGGCCAAAGCGGCGGGCGTGCAGTGTGTGGCCTTGAGTTATGGTTACAACCATGGCCGGCCGATTGCGGAGGAGTCCCCAGCGCTGGTCATTGATGACCTGCGACTGCTAATCCCCGGTTGCCTGGGCGCTGGCGCTGAGATAACGTTGCCCGACATTGATTCGTCCCCTTCTGGAAATTCCATCGTGGTGGTCACTCGCAAACTCTGGATGAAAGTCATCAAGGCCCTGGCCCGCTGGCGTTGGCGCGCCTGACTGATCCTGGCCGCGTTTGCGGCACGTTTGCCTACCTGACTGTTTGACCCTCACACCACGAGGCACCTCATGACCCGCGAAGAATTCCTGCGTTTGGCCGCTGCCGGCTATAACCGTATCCCCATGGCTTGCGAAACCCTGGCCGACTTCGATACGCCGCTGTCGATCTACTTGAAGCTGGCCGACGAGCCCAACTCCTACCTGCTCGAGTCGGTACAGGGCGGTGAGAAGTGGGGTCGTTACTCGATCATTGGCCTGCCATGCCGCACGGTGCTGCGGGTACACGACCATCATGTGAGCATCACCCATGATGGCGTGGAGATCGAAAGCCATGACGTAGAAGATCCGCTGGCTTTTGTCGAAACCTTCAAGGCGCGCTACAACGTGCCGACCATCGCTGGCCTGCCGCGCTTCAATGGCGGCCTGGTGGGGTACTTCGGCTATGACTGCGTGCGCTATGTGGAGAAGCGCTTGGGCAAATGCCCGAACCCGGACCCGCTGGGCGTGCCGGACATTTTGCTGATGGTGTCCGACGCGGTGGTGGTGTTCGACAACCTCGCCGGCAAGATGCATGCGATTGTTCTTGCCGACCCTGCCCAGGCTGATGCCTTCGAGCAAGGCCAGGCCAACCTGGAAGCGCTGCTTGAGAAACTCCGCCAGCCGATCACCCCGCGTCGCGGCCTGGACCTCAGCCGCCCACCCGCGGCCGACCCGGTGTTCCGCTCAAGCTTTACCCAGGATGACTACGAGCGTGCCGTCGATACCATCAAGGAATACATCCTTGCCGGTGACTGCATGCAAGTGGTGCCGTCGCAACGCATGTCCATCGACTTCAAGGCGGCGCCGATTGATCTGTACCGCGCACTGCGTTGCTTCAACCCGACGCCATATATGTACTTCTTCAATTTTGGCGACTTCCACGTCGTCGGCAGTTCGCCGGAAGTGCTGGTGCGGGTTGAAGACAACCTGATCACCGTGCGCCCGATTGCCGGCACGCGCCCCCGTGGCGCGACCGAAGAAGCCGACGTGGCGCTGGAAGAAGACCTGCTCAGCGACGACAAGGAAATCGCCGAACACCTGATGCTGATCGACCTGGGGCGCAACGACACCGGGCGTGTCTCGGAAATCGGCTCGGTGAAACTGACCGAGAAGATGGTCATTGAGCGGTATTCCAATGTGATGCATATCGTGTCCAACGTCACCGGCGAGCTGAAGGCCGGGCTGACGGCGATGGACGCACTGCGGGCGATTTTGCCGGCGGGCACATTGTCGGGGGCGCCGAAGATCCGTGCGATGGAAATCATCGACGAACTGGAGCCGGTCAAGCGTGGTGTCTACGGCGGCGCCGTCGGGTATTTTGCCTGGAACGGCAATATGGACACCGCCATTGCGATCCGCACGGCCGTGATCAAGGATGGCGAACTGCATGTGCAGGCTGGTGGTGGGATTGTGGCGGACTCGGTGCCGGCCCTTGAGTGGGAAGAAACCCTGAACAAGCGCCGAGCGATGTTCCGTGCCGTGGCATTGGCAGAGCAAACGCCACAAGACTGAAGCTGGAATAAAAAATGTGGGAGCGGGCTTGCCCGCGATGGCGGTGTGTCACTTGAGATATTCAGTGACTGATCCACCGCCATCGCAGGCAAGCCCGCTCCCACATTTGTTTTGCGCAGTATTTAGAAATCCAGACTGACCCCGACATTGATGCTTTGCTGGGTCAAATTGTCATCCTTCCTCAGGTTATACGCCGCGCGCAGTGCCAGGTCCTGAGTCAGCTTGTGGCTGACACCCAGGCTCAAGCGGTCAGAGTTACTGCGAGGCGTATAGCCGTCCAGCTTGAAGTCGATTCCCTGGACGCTGTTGAGCGAAATGTTCACCTTCTGGGTGTCATTTTCAAACTCATGCTCGTGTGCAACTTCGCCAAAAACCTGGGTTTGCGGCGCGATGCGGTAGCTGCCTTGCAGGCCGACGCCCAGGCGCTTGGAGTCGCGTTGTTGATCATCAAAGGTCAGGGCGGTGGAGCGGCTGTTTTTCTCCGAGTAACCATTGACTTCAACCCGCGCGTAATCGGCGCTGATGAACGGCGACAGGTGCCAGTCGCCGCCCGGTGTGGCGATGTCATACCCCACGCGGCCGCTCAGTGCCCAGAGCCAGCCATCGGTATCACCTTTCTCCGAGCCTTCACTGACACCCAGGGCGAACTTGCGCTTGAGGCTGTCGAAGTCCAGCTTGCCGCCGGTCAATGCGGCATCGGCCCACCAGTGATTTTGCTGATACTGAGCGAAAGCCGTGCCCATATAGCTGTTGAGCTTGTAGTCCGAATCATTGGCACCGGCTTCGAGGGTCTGCCGATACAGGCCAGCGGCAACGCCCACGCGCCAGTTTTCATCGAGCCGGTAGCTGCCACCGATATTCAGGTTGTAGCCGCTGCCGTCGCCACTGGCCGAGCTGCTCTGATCATCGAAATCCAGGCGTTGGCCGCCGCCGGCCACTATGGCGCGCCATTGGCCGACGGCTTGCCAACTGCCGTTGTCTGCTTGCCATTGGTTACGCAGCTCGTCCTGGTGGGCGCGCAATGTGCCTTGGGCCATTTCCGGCAGCAAGGTCAGTTCCCACGGCGCGGCGAGTAGCGAATAGGCGTAGTCGGCAATCAAGCGTTGCCCGGCCACAGTAGGGTGGACCGAGTCGTTGTAGATCAGCTTGGTCGGGTCCGGATTGGTACCGCCGATGCCGTAGGTTGGGTTGGCGGTGCAACTGTTGCCGCTGAAGCAGGTGCCGGTCAGGTTCTGGCCGGTGGCGAGGCCGAAGCGGGCCGGATCGGCGAAAGCCTCGTTCAATAACAGCGGGATGTTCAGCGGAATAACCTGCGCATCCACTTGTGACAGGCGCTGTACCAGGGACTGGTTGAAAATATTGCTCAGGGCCGAGGTCGCTGCTTGCTGTGGGGTGCCGTTGATGGCCGGCGTCAGCCCCAGGTCGGGTAGCATCCAGACCATGATGTAGCGTGCGCCGGCCTGTTGCAGGGCCTGGGCGCTGTCCGCCAGTCGCCCACCTGCGGCGACCGCTTGAGCGGGGCTGAGTACCCGGCCTTGGAGGAAGTCGTTGCCGCCACCGGAAAGGAAGTAGAGCGCGTTCGGGTCAGCTCTCCCACCATTGGCCGGCAAATAGCCCTGCCGGCTGCGCAACACGGTGCCACCGCCGGCATTGCCGGGGGGAATCGCAGCATCGGAGACTGAGGTAATAGAGTCGAGGATATTGTCGGTACGGTAACCACCCACTGCCCAGTTGTTCCCGTCTGGCAAACCTTGGGCTGCGCGAACGGGTGAGGTGGAGGCATTCAGGTCGTTGGGGGCTACCCCCAATTTGGCACCCAATAGGGTTGAAGAGACCAGGCCGTATTCACCCTGAAAGTTCGCCCCGGTTCGGTTGGTAAAGCGCAACGTGGCACCGGCCGAACCGTCGGGAAACTGGCCTGCATCAGCCAGGCTATCGCCGAAAACCACCATGGTTGAATAAGGTGACGGGGCTGCGAACGCCTGGGCGCAGGCCAATGACAGGAGGCAGCCGGCAAGGGGAGCGAAAAACGTTGGTCTGAGCATGCAAGATTCCATTCGGTTGTTTTTATGTAGGAAGTGAAACACTAGCAAAATTTCTAGCATTTTCTGTAGGGATATGTGGAATCTGCCTACGTTGGCCCCCGTATTTGCGGCTCCATATTGCACCGCTGGCGAGCCTACGTTACTGTGCCTGAACGTATGAATGAGACCCTCCCCGTGTTGATCATCAGCAAACTCTTGATGCGAGTAGTCAAGGCACACGCCCGTTGGCGTTGGCGCGCCTGACATTTTTCTCTGCCGGCCTGGCCGGACCTGTACCGATTTGCCTTCTTCACCCGTTGCCTGACGCCCCTTGCCAACTCACCCTGGCAACCGGAACGTGCGTCTGGCAGCGGGTCACACGCTTGGAAGGCGGTCATTTGAAATCAGTGAATTCAAGAGGTTTGAACCCACATGTTGCTGATGATTGATAACTACGACTCCTTTACCTACAACGTTGTGCAGTACCTGGGCGAGCTGGGTGCCGAGGTCAAGGTGGTGCGCAACGATGAACTCACTGTTGCCGAAATCGCCGCGTTGAACCCCGAGCGCATCGTCGTCTCACCTGGCCCGTGCACGCCGACCGAAGCGGGCATCTCTCTGGAAGCTATCCAGTATTTCGCCGGCAAGCTGCCGATCCTGGGCGTCTGCCTGGGCCACCAGTCCATCGGCCAGGCGTTTGGCGGTGATGTGGTGCGCGCGCGGGAGGTCATGCACGGCAAGACCAGCCCGGTGTTCCATCGTGACCTGGGTGTGTTCCAGGGCCTGAACCTGCCGGTGACCGTGACCCGTTACCACTCACTGGTGGTCAAGCGTGAAACCTTGCCCGAATGCCTGGAACTGACCGCCTGGACCCAATTGGAAGACGGCTCGGTCGACGAGATCATGGGCTTGCGTCACAAGACGCTGAACATCGAAGGGGTGCAATTTCACCCTGAATCAATCCTGACCGAGCAGGGCTACGAGCTGTTCGCCAACTTTCTCAAGCAGAGCGGCGGCACGCGCTAAGGACTTTTCATGGATATCAAGACTGCCCTGAGCCGTATCGTCGGCCATCTGGACCTTAGCACCGCGGAAATGAGCGATGTGATGCGCGAGATCATGACCGGCCAATGCACCGATGCCCAGATCGGCGCCTTTATGATGGCGATGCGCATGAAGAGTGAAAGCATCGACGAAATAGTCGGTGCGGTGTCGGTGATGCGTGAGCTGGCGGACAAGGTCGAGCTCAAGACTCTCGACGGCGTCGTCGATGTGGTGGGCACCGGCGGTGACGGTGCGAATATTTTCAACGTGTCGACCGCCTCATCTTTTGTGGTGGCCGCCGCTGGTTGCACCGTCGCCAAGCACGGTAACCGTGCAGTGTCTGGCAAGAGCGGCAGTGCCGACTTGCTGGAAGCGGCCGGTATTTACCTGAACCTCACGCCGGTGCAAGTAGCGCGCTGCATTGACAGCGTTGGTATCGGCTTCATGTTTGCCCAGTCCCATCATGGCGCAATGAAACACGCTGCCGGCCCGCGTAAGGACCTTGGCTTGCGTACCCTGTTCAACATGCTCGGCCCGCTTACGAATCCGGCCGGTGTGAAGCACCAGGTGGTAGGCGTGTTCAGCCAGGCGCTGTGCCGGCCGCTGGCCGAAGTCTTGCAACGCCTGGGCAGCAAGCACGTGCTGGTGGTGCATTCCAAGGATGGCCTCGACGAATTCAGCCTGGCGGCGCCGACCTTCGTGGCGGAGCTGAAGAACGACGAGGTCACCGAATATTGGGTCGAGCCCGAAGACCTTGGTATGAAAAGCCAGAGCTTGCACGGCCTGGCGGTGGAAAGCCCGGCAGCTTCGTTGGAATTGATTCGTGATGCCCTGGGGCGTCGCAAGACCGAAAACGGTCAGAAAGCTGCGGAAATGATTGTGCTCAACGCTGGCGCAGCCCTTTACGCCGCCGACCATGCCTATAGTCTCAAGGAAGGTGTCGCCTTGGCCCACGATGCGCTGCACACCGGCCTGGCTCGTGAGAAGCTCGAAGAGCTGGGAGCATTCACCGCCGTATTCAAGATGGAGAATGAAGGATGAGTGTGCCAACCGTTCTGGAAAAGATCCTGGCCCGCAAGGCTGAAGAAGTGGCTGAGCGCCGCGCCCGTGTGAGCCTGGCCGAGTTGGAAGCGCGGGCGAAAACCGCCGATGCGCCACGCGGCTTTGCCAATGCCTTGATCGCCCAGGCCAAGCTCAAGCAGCCGGCCGTGATCGCCGAGGTCAAGAAAGCCTCGCCGAGCAAAGGCGTGATTCGCGAACACTTCGTACCCGCTGAGATCGCCGTCAGTTACGAGAAGGGTGGGGCAACCTGCTTGTCTGTGCTGACGGATATTGACTACTTCCAGGGTTCCGACCCGTTCCTGCAACAGGCGCGCGCTGCGTGCAAGCTGCCGGTGATCCGCAAGGACTTCATGGTCGACCCGTACCAAATCGTCGAAGCTCGTGCCTTGGGTGCCGACTGCGTTTTGCTGATTGTCTCGGCATTGGATGACGTGAAGATGGCGGAGCTGGCGGCCGTGGCCAAAAGCGTCGGCCTGGACGTGCTGGTCGAAGTGCATGACGGTGACGAGCTGGAGCGCGCATTGAAGACCCTCGATACTCCGCTGGTGGGCGTCAACAACCGTAACCTGCATACCTTCGACGTCAGCCTGGAAACTACCCTCGACCTGCTGCCGCGTATTCCGCGCGATCGCTTGGTGATTACCGAGAGTGGCATCGTCAATCGCGCCGATGTGGAATTGATGGAAATCAGTGGTGTGTACTCGTTCCTGGTGGGCGAGACCTTTATGCGCGCCGAGAACCCGGGGGCGGAATTGCAGCGTTTGTTCTTCCCGGAGCGCGGTACGACGATCAGCGGTTCGACACTAGACTGATTTGAAATACGTTCGGAACTGTAGGCGCTGGCTTGCCTGCGATAGCAGCGAGTCAGCCAACCTCTGTGTAGCTGACACACCGCTATCGCAGGCAAGCCAGCGCCCACATTGGTTTTGTGTTTATTCAGGTAGGTAGGTGTTCGATGCTCCAGCCCGTGATCATGACTGTCGAAGCTGGCCTTGCCGCCGAGCAAGACCTATTGGCAGCCGTATGCGCGGGTGAGCAGGCATTCGGATTGCTGTTCTGGCAGCCCAGTGACCAAGCGCTGGTCATGCCGCGCCGTTTGAGCCGGCTGCCGGCATTCGCGGTGGCGAGCCAGGTCTCGGCCGATGCGGGTTGGCCGGTATTGCTGCGTGAAACCGGCGGTGAGCCGGTGCCGCAGTCCGGCGCCACGGTCAACATCGCCCTGGTCTATGCCCCACCGCGTAGCGAAGGCGACCAGGGGCGCATCGAAACCGGCTATCAGCGCTTGTGCCAACCGATCTGTGATCTGTTGATCGAGTTGGGTGGCGATGCGTCCGTCGGCGAAATTGACGGTGCGTTTTGCGACGGTCGTTACAACGTCAACCTCAATGGCCGCAAAATGGTGGGCACTGCCCAGCGTTGGCGACAAAGCGGTGGCCGCCCGGTCGGGTTGGTGCATGGTGCGATGTTGCTGGAGAATGATCGTGAGGAATTGATTGCGGCGGTCAACCGTTTCAATCAAGCCTGCGGCTTGGAGCAGCGGGTTCGCGCCGATAGCCATATCGCACTGCACGAAGCGTTTCCCGCGCCGGACGCGATCAGTCGGCTCGACACGTTGTACCGGCAGATGCTGGCTGGCTTCCTGCCGCTCTAGCGAGTACCGAACACCACCATCGTCTTGCCTTTGACGTGCACCAGGTTGCGTTCTTCCAAATCCTTGAGCACGCGGCCGACCATTTCCCGCGAACACCCGACAATACGTCCGATCTCCTGGCGCGTGACTTTGATCTGCATGCCGTCGGGATGGGTCATGGCGTCGGGTTGTTTGCATAATTCCAGCAGGCAGCGAGCGACGCGGCCGGTGACATCAAAGAACGCCAGGTCGCCGACCTTACGCGTGGTGTCGCGCAGGCGCTGGGCGATCTGACCGCTCAGGGCGTACAAGATGTCCGGATCATGCTGGGCCAATTCGCGAAATTTCGCATAGCTGATTTCGGCCACTTCGCACTCAACTTTGGCCCGTACCCAAGCACTACGTTCCTGCTCTTTGCCTGCTTGTTCAAACAAACCCAGCTCCCCGAAGAAGTCTCCGGCGTTGAGATAGGCAATGATCATCTCACGGCCATCCTCATCCTCGATCAGGATGGTGACCGAGCCTTTGATGATGAAGAACAGGGTTTCTGAACGCTCGCCGGCGCAGATGATGTTGTGTTTGGCCGGATGACGTCGGCGCTGGCAGTGAAGCAGCAGCTTGTCGAGGTTCTTGATCTTGGATGTGGGAGTAAGAGCAACCATGGTTGTATCCCGAAAAAGACTGCGCGGTGTCGTTGGCGTTGTTTTTATCCAGCGGCATCTCATTGATACACGCCGTACAAGACATGGCAATGCGCCATTCATTTGGCGCCAGCTTACCAGACACCTTCTGTCGCGATTAGCCAATTTAGCGGGCAAACGCTGTCATTTATCGATTTTATGCAGGGCGCTGCTGTTTCAAGGCCCTGTGCTAAGCTGGCGACCCTTTTTTAGCAGTGGAGTCTGGGCGATGAAGGCACGCATCCAATGGGCGGGCGAAGCCATGTTCCTCGGTGAGTCGGGCAGCGGCCACGTGGTGGTTATGGATGGCCCGCCGGAAGCCGGCGGTCGGAACCTGGGTGTACGCCCCATGGAAATGTTGCTGCTGGGTGTGGGCGGTTGCAGCAATTTCGACGTGGTCAGCATCTTGAAGAAGTCCCGGCAAGCCGTGGAAAGCTGCGAAGCCTTCCTGGAAGCCGAGCGCGCCACTGAAGACCCCAAGGTTTTTACCAAGATCCATATGCATTTCGTGGTCAAGGGCCGGGCGCTGAAAGAAGCCCAGGTCAAGCGTGCCATCGAGCTGTCGGCCGAGAAGTACTGCTCAGCATCGATCATGCTGGGGGCCGCGGGCGTGGTCATTACCCACGACTACGAAATCATCGAGTTGGGTTGATTGCAGCCGGCAAAAGAAAGGGCGCTTCGGGCGCCCTTTTTTTCGGTTCAGATTCGATAGGTGCTTTTGGTCATGACCTTGGCCAGCAGGCTCATGCCGAACCGTACCGGGGCTGGAAAGCGGAAGCCGCCCGCGTCCAGCGCGCTCTCTGCGTGGTGTTCTTCATCGATGCGCATCTGCTCAAGAATGGCCCGTGACTTTTCGTCTTCGGCCGGCAGTTGCTCCAGGTGTTCGTCCAGGTGCTTGCACACCTGATGTTCTGTCGCGGCCACAAACCCCAGGCTGACTTTGTCGCTGATCAGCCCGGCAGCCGCGCCGATACCAAACGACAAGCCATAAAAAAGTGGGTTGAGCACGCTGGGATGGCTGCCCAACTGGCGGATGCGTTGTTCGCACCAGGCCAGATGGTCGATCTCTTCCTCGGCCGCATGCTCCATCGCCGTGCGTACCTGTGGCAACTTGGCGGTCAGCGCCTGGCCCTGGTACAACGCCTGGGCACAGACTTCACCGGTATGGTTAATGCGCATCAGGCCAGCGACGTGACGGGTATCGGTGTCGCTCAGTTGTACATCCGGCTGCACGATGGCGGGCGAGGGACGGTAGGGCTGGCCGCTGAACGGCAGCAGGGTGCGCATGGCCGTGTCGGCTTGCAGCAACAGACGGTCAATCGGCGAGTAGTGACGTTGGGTAGTCATGCTGACCTCCGGGAAGAATCTCGGCGGCCAGTTTACCGCAAGAGAGCGTCCAGCGTTTGTGCTGAGTCAATTTGCCCTTGTGCACTCAGCCCGGTGGCCAGTTCATCTGGCGCTGACCCAGCACGTGCATATGGATGTGGTAAACGGTTTGCCCGCCGTCTTCATTGCAATTCATCACCACACGAAAGCCTTTTTCGCAGCCTTGTTCCACGGCCAGGCGTTGGGCGGTGAACAGGATATGGCCGGCCAGCGCCTTGTCGTCCTCGGTCAGGTCGTTGAGGGTACGAATGGGCTTTTTCGGGATAACCAGGAAATGCACTGGCGCCTGCGGGGCGATATCGTGAAAAGCCAGGACTTGGTCATCTTCATAGATGATCTTCGCCGGTATTTCCCTGTTGATGATCTTGGTGAACAGAGTATCCACAGCTGTATCTCCATCGTGAAAGGTGAGGTGAGTGTACGTAGGCCATCAGCGTGGGCAATAGGCCTTGTTGATGGCGCCGGCAATTTTGCGGGTGAGCCAGCGGGGGCTCAGGCGTGGGCTGAACGTCAGCCAACGATTGCGGCGCCCGGGAATGATGATGGCCTTGTTCTTTTCCAGCGCCCGCACGGTGTACAGCGCGACTTCTTCCGGGCTCATCAGTTGCTGGCTGCGGTCGAGTTTCGCCGTATCCATCTGCGCGGTGCCGAAGAATGCGGTGCGCGTGGGGCCGGGGCACAGCACTGAAACCTTGATGCCGCAGGTCTTCAATTCCTCGCGCAGCCCTTCGGAGAAGTGCAATACGTAGGCTTTGCTGGCGTAGTAGCTACTCATCCACGGCCCAGGCTGGAAGGCGGCGACCGAAGCCACATTGAGGATTTGCCCGCCGCCATGCAGGGCCATCGCATTGCCCAGTGCGTGGCACATGCGGGTCAAGGCCAGGATGTTGACCTCGATGAGGTCCTGCTCGGTCATCCAGTCCTGGGCCAGGAACGGCCCGCTGGTGCCGATGCCGGCGCAGTTGACCAGCAGGTCGATCTGCCGCTCACCCTCTTCGAGTTCCAGCAAAAAGCCGGACAAACGCAGCGGCTCGCCCAAATCACAGGCACGAAACAGCACCTCGACGCCGAAGCGTTGGGTCAACTCCAATGCAATGCTTTCCAACTGATCACGCTGACGGGCCACCAGAATCAAGCTACGGCCGCGCCGTGCCAAGGCCTCGGCCAATGCCAGGCCGATGCCACTGGAGGCGCCGGTGATCAGAGCGTAACGGGTCATGCCTTTCTCCATCGCAACGCCACCGGCCTATGACAGTGCGTCACAGGCGGCGGGCGTTTCTTCACTGTTCTGGAGAGTCTACAGGTTCGGCTGCATCGTCAGCACTTTGCGCTTCGGCTTCGTCAACGATAGCGCTTTGATCGGCGTCTGCATCGGAGGTAATGGAGCTGCTTTCGTAGCTGCTGTCCATGTTGGCTTCAAGCTGGTCCAGGTAGCCATTCATGCCCAGGGTGACGACGATGATGAGCATCAAGGGAATGAACGCCAGCCACAGCGAGGCCAGGATTTTCACCGCAGTGGAGTTGCGTGGTGGTGGCGCGCCGTACTGGTTGGCGCCCGTATTGCCTGGCAATACCAGCAACAACAGTGGGAATACGCTGTTTACCAGCGGAACCAGGTTGAGCAGGTACAGCCAGCCAGACCAGCCCAGGTCATGCAGGCGCTGCACGCCGATTTGCACGCTCACCACTACCAATGCCACAAACAGCGCGAAACCCAGCAGCGAGCCAATAATGATGGCGATGGTTGGCGAGGCTGTCGCCACCGCGAAGCCCACCGTACTGATGATGCCCGCTGCCACCAACATCGCGACGGTCAGTGCCAGCGTCCAAGCCAGGTAGCGCAGGCGCCCGATGCGCCCGTGGATGGTGAACACCTTTAGGGTGGCGAACTCCGGCAGGTCGTCGCCAACTGCGGCGCGTGGCGGTGCATAAGGCGACGCAGCGGCGCGGTCAGAGGTTGACGAGTCCGTCTCGTGGGTTTCTGCAAGGTTGAACGCCACGGGTTGTTCGGCCTCGATGCGAGCGTCGATCCCGGCATTGTGCAGTGCCGTCAGGTAAGTTTGCGCGTCGGGCTGGGACAGGTCGCGCTTGAGCGCGACGGGGCGGCCGGTGAAGAGTTTTTCGATTGCTTCAACATCGCTTTTGAATAGTTCGGCGAGGTTCAGCTTGGCGGTGGTGCTTTCGACACCTGGGCGCAAGGCTCCGTCAAACACAATCTTGAAACGGCTGTCGCTCATGCGGGCATCCTTGTCACTTAATCAGGAAGAGTATGCAGGCCTGTCCAGTTGGCAGGCCCTGCAGTGGGTCAGCGTGGCCAGCGCAGTTGCGCGGCGTGCTCGCGTGCTTTGCGGTATTCGGCATCCAGGCGCGTTATGAGCTCATCCACAGTGGGTACATCATTGATCTCACCGACGCCTTGGCCAGCAGACCATACAGTTTTCCACGCTTTGGCCTCATCGCTCAATGGCTTGAGCTTGGAACCGAAATTGACTTCACCCTTGCCTTGAAGCGCAGCAAGGTCAAAACCGGCATTTTCCAGGCTCTGGCGCATGAAGCTTGCAGGTACGCCGGAGACTGCAGGAGTGTGCACGATGTCGGCAGCGCGGGATGTGAGCAGCATCTCCTTATAGGCATCCGGTGCCTGACTTTCGGTGGTGCCGATAAAGCGCGTACCGAAATATGCCAGGTCTGCCCCCAGCATCTGGGCGGCAAGAATTTCGTGCCCATGGTTAAGGCAGCCCGCCAGCAGCAGGGTTTTGTCGAAGAACTGGCGAATTTCGGCAATCAGCGAAAAGGGGCTCCAGGTGCCTGCGTGGCCACCCGCGCCAGCGGCTACGGCAATCAGGCCGTCTACGCCGGCTTCAGCGGCTTTTTCCGCATGGCGTCGGGTAGTAACGTCATGAAATACCAGGCCGCCGTAGCTATGAACCGCGTCCACCAGTTCCTTTACCGCACCGAGGCTGGTGATGACGATGGGCACCTTGTGCTCGACGCAGATCGCCAGGTCAGCCTCCAGCCGCGGGTTGCTGTTGTGCACGATCAGGTTCACGGCATAGGGCGCAGGATTGTCCAGCAGCGCCAAGCCCGCTTCGATTTCTTCCAGCCAGGCCTTGAAGCCGCTGCTTTCGCGTTGGTTGAGCGCCGGGAAACTGCCAACTACCCCGTTGCAACAGCAGGCCAGGACCAGTTGTGGATTGGAGATCAGAAACATCGGCGCGGCCACCACGGGCAGGCGCAGACGTTGTTCCAGCAGAGCGGGCAGCGACATTGGAGGTTCCCCGAGTAATTGACGTTAGAACGGTTTGACCACGACCAAAATTACGATAGCCAGCAATATCAGAACCGGGACTTCATTGAACCAGCGATAAAAGACATGGCTGCGGGTGTTTTCGCCACGGGCGAAGCGCTTTACCTGTGCGCCGCACATGTGATGGTAGCCAATCAGCAGGACGACCAGGGTCAGCTTGGCGTGGATCCAGGCGCCCGACTGGAAAATGCCGGGGTTGAGGGCCAGCATCCAGATGCCGAAGACCAGTGTGGCAACCATCGCCGGGCCCATGATGCCCCGGTACAACTTGCGCTCCATGATGCTGAAGCGTTCCTTGCTGACGGTGTCTTCGCTTTGGGCGTGGTAGACGAACAGGCGCGGCAGGTAGAACAGCCCGGCAAACCAGCAAACGATGCTGACGATATGGAAGGCTTTGACCCATAGATAGAGCATTTTAGTTATTCCCAGGTTCACGGTAGCGAAGATAGTAGTGGCTCATGCGCCCGTACGTCACGTTGACGGTTGTCGCAGGACGATACGGCCCCTATTATCGACGGCTTTCCAGTGGGTTCGTTGAGGGCAGGTTTATGGTCAAGGTCGGTATCGTCGGCGGCACGGGTTACACCGGTGTCGAATTGCTGCGTCTGTTGGCTCAGCATCCGCAAGCTGAGGTGGTGGTCATCACTTCCCGATCCGAAGCCGGGCTGGCCGTGGCCGATATGTACCCGAACCTGCGAGGCCACTATGACGGTCTGGCGTTCAGTGTGCCGGACACCAAGACCCTGGGTGCCTGCGACGTGGTGTTCTTCGCCACGCCTCACGGTGTCGCCCATGCTCTGGCCGGTGAGCTGCTGGCGGCCGGTACCAAGGTTATCGACTTGTCGGCAGACTTCCGCCTGCAAGACGCCGATGAGTGGGCCAAGTGGTACGGCCAGCCCCATGGTGCGCCGCAGCTGTTGGAAGAGGCGGTTTACGGCCTGCCGGAAGTCAATCGCGAGCAGATCAAGCAAGCGCGCCTGATTGCCGTGCCGGGTTGCTATCCGACGGCGACGCAATTGGGCTTTCTGCCATTGCTGGAAGCTGGCTTGGCGGATGCGTCGCGCCTGATCGCGGACTGCAAGTCGGGCGTCAGTGGTGCGGGCCGTGGTGCGGCGGTAGGTTCGCTTTACTCCGAAACGTCGGAAAGCATGAAAGCCTACGCGGTAAAAGGTCATAGGCACTTGCCGGAAATCCGCCAGGGTTTGCGTCGCGCTGCCGGCCAGGATGTGGGGCTGACCTTCGTGCCGCACCTGACACCGATGATCCGCGGGATTCACTCCACGCTGTATGCGACCGTCACTGATCGCTCGGTAGACCTGCAGGCGCTGTTTGAAAAGCGTTATGCCAATGAGCCGTTCGTCGATGTGATGCCGGCCGGCAGCCATCCGGAAACGCGCAGCGTGCGTGGTGCCAATGTGTGCCGTATTGCGGTGCATCGTCCGCAGGATGGCGACCTGGTGGTGGTGTTGTCGGTGATCGACAACCTGGTCAAGGGCGCTTCGGGCCAGGCGGTGCAGAACATGAACATCCTGTTCGGCCTGGACGAGAAGTTGGGCCTGTCCCACGCGGGGATGTTGCCTTAACGCGGGCTCACCGTTGCGCAAAAGGCCCTTTGATCGGGCCTTTTGCATTTTTAATGGTCGCTGGGCGGATTGATATACCGTAACAATAGTTGACCGCTTTTCTAGGAGAAGCGGATAATACCGGCCATTACGCATATGGCGGCGCTACGCCGGGAGATTATCAGCATGAGCGTTGAATCCTTCACCCCCACGGCTTTGCAATTCACCCACGGTGCTGCGCACAAGGTGAAGAGCCTGGTCGATGAAGAGGGTAATGATCGCTTGAAGCTGCGCGTATTCGTTACGGGCGGCGGTTGTTCAGGGTTTCAGTACGGTTTTACCTTCGATGAAGATGTGGCCGATGACGACACTATCGTTGAGCGCGAGGGTGTGAGCCTGGTCGTGGATCCGATGAGCTTCCAATACCTGGCAGGTGCCGAGGTGGATTATCAGGAAGGTCTGGAAGGCTCGCGTTTCGTGATCAAGAACCCTAATGCCACCACGACATGTGGTTGCGGGTCTTCGTTCTCGATCTGATCGGTAGCAGATACAAAAACGCCGCTTGGCTTTTACGGGCCAAGCGGCGTTTTGCTGTCTGGGGTCAGGCGGGGTAGATCGCGCCAAGCACTCGAAGCCCACGTGCGCCAGTGACGCTGGGGCGATTGGCGGCGATGCCTTCCAGGCAGCAATGTGCCAGCCAGGCGAAGGCCATTGCTTCTACCCAGTCAGGATCTACGCCGTAGGCCGCTGTAGTGCTGACATGAGTGGAAGGCAGCAACGTTGTCAGCCGGCTCATCAGTGCCCCGTTATGGGCGCCGCCCCCGCAGATCAGCAAGGTTGTTGTGTCAGTCTGGGCGCTTTGCAGGGACTCGACGATGGTCAGGGCGGTCAGCTCCAGCAGGGTGGCCTGTACGTCTTGGGGTTCAAAGGCGGGCAAACGGCCAAGGTGCTGCTGCAGCCAGGCCAGGTTGAACACTTCGCGGCCCGTACTTTTTGGGCCTTTGGTCATGAAGAACGGATCGCTGAGCAACGTATTGAGCAGTTGGGGTTGGACCTTGCCGCTGGCCGCCCATTGCCCGTCCCGATCAAAGTGTTCGCCGCGCTGCAGGTTAATCCAGGCATCGAGGAGGACGTTCCCCGGGCCGCAGTCGAAACCGGCGACAGGCTCGCCCGTCTCGATCAGGCTGAGGTTGCTGAACCCGCCGACATTCAATACCGCGCGATTGCCCGTCTGCTCGCCGAACAAGGCTTCATGAAAGGCTGGAACCAATGGAGCGCCTTGGCCGCCGGCAGCGACATCGCGGCTGCGGAAGTCGCTGACGACCGTGATGTCTGTCAGCTCGGTGAGAAGGGCAGGGTTGCCGATCTGAACGGTAAAGCCTCGGGAGGGTTCATGGCGAATCGTCTGGCCATGGCTACCAATCGCCCGAATGTCCTGAGGCTTGAGGTTCTGTTGATCCAGCAAGGCGTGGATGCCTTGCGCAGCGAGCGTTACCCATTGTTGCTGTGCAATTGCCGAGCGGGCGATTTCATCCGGGCCACTGGCGCATAGGCTCAGCAGTTCTGTGCGCAAGGCGTCAGGCATCGGGATGTAATGGGTGGCGATCAGATTGACCGCCGCGCCTTGTTCGATAAGGGCGATATCCAGGCCGTCGAGGCTGGTCCCGGACATCACACCGATATAGAGCGGCATACCTTAACGCTTCGCCGAGGCCAGCATGGTGGAGCGCTCTTGATCCATGCGTGCCATCAGCGGCTGGCTCTGCTGCATGAAGCGCGCGCGTTCGGCCTTGGCAATCGGGTCAGCCATCGGCAGCTTCTGGCCCAATGGGTCGACGTGTACGCCGTTGACCTGGAACTCGTAATGCAAGTGCGGGCCGGTGGAGAGGCCGGTAGTGCCGATGTAGCCGATCACTTGCCCCTGTTTCACGTTGCCGCCAGTCTTGACGCCCTTGGCAAAGCCTTGCATGTGGCCGTACAGCGTGCGGTAAGTGTTGCCGTGCTGGATGATCACCGTATTGCCGTAACCACCACGGCGCCCTGCCAACAAGACCTTGCCGTCGCCCGCCGCTTTGATTGGCGTGCCACGCGGCGCGGCATAGTCGACGCCCTTGTGTGCGCGAATTTTGTTCAGAATTGGATGCTTGCGGCCCATGGAGAAACGCGAGCTAATACGAGCAAAGTCAACGGGGGTACGGATGAACGCCTTGCGCATGCTGTTGCCATCAGCTGTGTAGTAGCTGCTGTTGCCTTGTTTGTTGGTGTAGCGCACGGCGGTGTAGGTTTTGCCGCGGTTGGTGAAGCGTGCAGACAGGATGTTACCAGTGCCCACGACTTTTCCGTTGGCTACTTTCTGCTCGTAGATCACGTCGAACTCATCGCCTTGACGGATGTCCTGGGCGAAGTCGATGTCGTAGCCAAAAACGCTGGCCATGTCCATGGTCATGCTGTGCGACAGGCCCGCACGCGCGGCCGATTGCGACAGGGAGCTGTTGATCACGCCATGTACGTAGGCGGAACGCATGACGGGTTTGGTGGTGATTCGGTTGAATGCGAAGCCTTTGGCGCCTTTGCTCAGGCTGATGCTTTCCAGGTCGCTGATACTGGTGTGCAGGTTGTTCAGCTGACCGTCTGGCGTCAGCTCAAACTCGAGCTTTTGGCCACGTTTGAGCTGCGTGAATTGCTTGGCTTGCTTATCGCTGGCGAGCACTTCATTTACAGCGGCGGCAGGCAATCCAACCTTTTCGAACAGGGTAGATAGTGTGTCGCCTTTGCCCACGATGACTTCGCGGTGCTGGGGATTCTTGGCTGCGGTTGCCGCAGGTGCTTCCTGGGTGGCTTGTTGAGTGTCTTCTGGAGCGCTTTCGATCTGTGCGAAAGGTGATTCGGCCGGAGCATTTGTGGCTTGTTGAGCGTCGGAAGCGTCTTGATCTTGTGTCAGTTGTTCAACTGGGCTTTCCAGATCGAGGCTCAGGGATGTTCGTTTGGCTTCAACGTCACTGGAAGGGAATACCAGCAGTGCCAGGCTGAGAAGGGCGGCGATACCACTTGCGGCGAGCAGGTGGGTCTTCGGGTAAAGCGGCGGCGCTTTAGACGGTTCAGTGGTCATAAGTAATTTTGACTTTGAAGATGAAATGGAAAAGATGAATGACATGATGAAGATGAAATAACTGTATAAAATATAACCAAATCATCTGTGGCGCAAGCTCGCGAACGCTGGGCTTGCTGAACGGTGTCCGTGCGCAGGGCAAAACTTGTAATTAGTCCCTGATCTTGTATGGTTGGTTCCCTTTTGAATCTGAGCCTTGCGGGTCTGTTATGAAGTCGGTTGAAGAGCAGCTAGCGCTGATAAAACGTGGTGCGGAAGAACTGTTGGTCGAGGCCGAGCTGATCGAAAAGCTCAAGCGTGGCCAACCCCTGCGTATCAAGGCTGGCTTTGATCCGACTGCGCCGGATCTGCACCTGGGTCATACCGTGCTTATTAATAAGCTGCGTCAGTTTCAGGAGTTGGGCCATCAGGTCATCTTCCTTATAGGTGACTTCACTGGGATGATCGGTGATCCAAGCGGCAAGAGCGCTACGCGCCCGCCGCTGACTCGTGAGCAGGTGCTCGATAATGCCGAGACCTACAAGACCCAGGTATTCAAGATCCTTGATCCAGCCAAGACTGAGGTGGCGTTCAACTCCACTTGGATGGACAAAATGGGGCCGGCAGATTTCATTCGTCTGACGTCCCAGTACACCGTGGCACGCATGCTCGAGCGCGATGACTTCGACAAGCGCTACTCGACCAATCAGCCAATCGCCATCCATGAGTTCCTCTACCCGCTGGTTCAAGGGTACGACTCGGTGGCGCTGCGCGCGGACGTTGAGTTGGGTGGCACCGATCAGAAGTTCAACCTGCTGATGGGGCGTGAATTGCAACGCGCCTATGGTCAGGAGGCTCAGTGCATTCTGACCATGCCGCTGTTGGAAGGCTTGGATGGCGTCAAGAAGATGTCCAAGTCGCTGGGTAACTATGTCGGTATCCAGGAAGCACCAGGTGTGATGTACGGCAAGTTGGTGTCTATTCCGGATGCGCTGATGTGGCGCTACTTCGAGCTGTTGAGCTTCCGCTCGATGGACGAGATCAATGCGCTGCGTGCGGATGTCGAGGCGGGCGCTAATCCTCGCGATGTGAAGATTAAGCTGGCTGAAGAAATCGTTGCGCGTTTCCATGGTGAGGAGGCTGCGGCCAGCGCTCACCGCGCGGCAGGTAATCGCATGAAAGACGGCGAGCTGCCTGACGATCTGCCGGAGATTGAATTGACTGCTGCCGAGGCGATGCCGATTGCGGCTGTGCTTAATAAGGCTGGCCTGGTGAAGAATTCGGCGGTCGCGCGTGATCTCTTGGGTTCGGGCGGTGTACGTATAGATGGTGAGGTGGTTGATCGCACCTTTATATACGAGCTGGGCGCGACTCACGTTTGCCAGGCGGGGAAGAAGGCATTTGCGCGTATTACGCTCAAATCCGAACAAGTCTGAAAATAGGTGTTGACGGCGAATTATATCTGTCTATAATTCGCCCCACTTCCGGCGCAGTCGAAACGGAAAACTCCTTGGCAAACAATGAGTTACGCAGTTTTCGGCAGCAAGTTGCTTCAGTTCATCGAAGCCAAAAGGGAGTTGAAAAAGAGGTGTTGACAGCAGCGTGTAACGCTGTAGAATTCGCCTCCCGCTTACGAGAGATCGCAAGCGCAAGTGGTTGAAGTTGTTGAGGAAATCTTCGAAAACTTCTGAAAATAACCACTTGACAGCAAATGAGGCTGCTGTAGAATGCGCGCCTCGGTTGAGACGAAAGATCTTAACCAACCGCTCTTTAACAACTGAATCAAGCAATTCGTGTGGGTGCTTGTGGAGTCAGACTGATAGTCAACAAGATTATCAGCATCACAAGTTACTCCGCGAGAAATCAAAGATGTAACCAACGATTGCTGAGCCAAGTTTAGGGTTTCTTAAAAACCCAAAGATGTTTGAACTGAAGAGTTTGATCATGGCTCAGATTGAACGCTGGCGGCAGGCCTAACACATGCAAGTCGAGCGGTAGAGAGAAGCTTGCTTCTCTTGAGAGCGGCGGACGGGTGAGTAATGCCTAGGAATCTGCCTGGTAGTGGGGGATAACGTTCGGAAACGGACGCTAATACCGCATACGTCCTACGGGAGAAAGCAGGGGACCTTCGGGCCTTGCGCTATCAGATGAGCCTAGGTCGGATTAGCTAGTTGGTGGGGTAATGGCTCACCAAGGCGACGATCCGTAACTGGTCTGAGAGGATGATCAGTCACACTGGAACTGAGACACGGTCCAGACTCCTACGGGAGGCAGCAGTGGGGAATATTGGACAATGGGCGAAAGCCTGATCCAGCCATGCCGCGTGTGTGAAGAAGGTCTTCGGATTGTAAAGCACTTTAAGTTGGGAGGAAGGGTTGTAGATTAATACTCTGCAATTTTGACGTTACCGACAGAATAAGCACCGGCTAACTCTGTGCCAGCAGCCGCGGTAATACAGAGGGTGCAAGCGTTAATCGGAATTACTGGGCGTAAAGCGCGCGTAGGTGGTTTGTTAAGTTGGATGTGAAATCCCCGGGCTCAACCTGGGAACTGCATTCAAAACTGACTGACTAGAGTATGGTAGAGGGTGGTGGAATTTCCTGTGTAGCGGTGAAATGCGTAGATATAGGAAGGAACACCAGTGGCGAAGGCGACCACCTGGACTAATACTGACACTGAGGTGCGAAAGCGTGGGGAGCAAACAGGATTAGATACCCTGGTAGTCCACGCCGTAAACGATGTCAACTAGCCGTTGGAAGCCTTGAGCTTTTAGTGGCGCAGCTAACGCATTAAGTTGACCGCCTGGGGAGTACGGCCGCAAGGTTAAAACTCAAATGAATTGACGGGGGCCCGCACAAGCGGTGGAGCATGTGGTTTAATTCGAAGCAACGCGAAGAACCTTACCAGGCCTTGACATCCAATGAACTTTCCAGAGATGGATTGGTGCCTTCGGGAACATTGAGACAGGTGCTGCATGGCTGTCGTCAGCTCGTGTCGTGAGATGTTGGGTTAAGTCCCGTAACGAGCGCAACCCTTGTCCTTAGTTACCAGCACGTAATGGTGGGCACTCTAAGGAGACTGCCGGTGACAAACCGGAGGAAGGTGGGGATGACGTCAAGTCATCATGGCCCTTACGGCCTGGGCTACACACGTGCTACAATGGTCGGTACAGAGGGTTGCCAAGCCGCGAGGTGGAGCTAATCCCATAAAACCGATCGTAGTCCGGATCGCAGTCTGCAACTCGACTGCGTGAAGTCGGAATCGCTAGTAATCGCGAATCAGAATGTCGCGGTGAATACGTTCCCGGGCCTTGTACACACCGCCCGTCACACCATGGGAGTGGGTTGCACCAGAAGTAGCTAGTCTAACCTTCGGGAGGACGGTTACCACGGTGTGATTCATGACTGGGGTGAAGTCGTAACAAGGTAGCCGTAGGGGAACCTGCGGCTGGATCACCTCCTTAATCGACGACATCAGCTGCTCCATAAGTTCCCACACGAATTGCTTGATTCATTGAAGAAGACGAAAGAAGCAGCCCGAAATTGGGTCTGTAGCTCAGTTGGTTAGAGCGCACCCCTGATAAGGGTGAGGTCGGCAGTTCGAATCTGCCCAGACCCACCAATTTTGTGTGGGAAACGCCTGTAGAAATACGGGGCCATAGCTCAGCTGGGAGAGCGCCTGCCTTGCACGCAGGAGGTCAACGGTTCGATCCCGTTTGGCTCCACCACTACTGCTTCTGTTTGTATAAAGCTTAGAAATGAGCATTCCATCGTTGTGATGGTGAATGTTGATTTCTAGTCTTTGACTAGTTCGTTCTTTAAAAATTTGGGTATGTGATAGAAAGATAGACTGAACGTTACTTTCACTGGTAACGGATCAGGCTAAGGTAAAATTTGTGAGTTCTCTTAACTGAGAAATTCGAATTTTCGGCGAATGTCGTCTTCACAGTATAACCAGATTGCTTGGGGTTATATGGTCAAGTGAAGAAGCGCATACGGTGGATGCCTTGGCAGTCAGAGGCGATGAAAGACGTGGTAGCCTGCGAAAAGCTTCGGGGAGTCGGCAAACAGACTTTGATCCGGAGATGTCTGAATGGGGGAACCCAGCCATCATAAGATGGTTATCTTGTACTGAATACATAGGTGCAAGAGGCGAACCAGGGGAACTGAAACATCTAAGTACCCTGAGGAAAAGAAATCAACCGAGATTCCCTTAGTAGTGGCGAGCGAACGGGGACTAGCCCTTAAGTGGCTTTGAGATTAGCGGAACGCTCTGGAAAGTGCGGCCATAGTGGGTGATAGCCCTGTACGCGAAAATCTCTTGGTCATGAAATCGAGTAGGACGGAGCACGAGAAACTTTGTCTGAATATGGGGGGACCATCCTCCAAGGCTAAATACTACTGACTGACCGATAGTGAACTAGTACCGTGAGGGAAAGGCGAAAAGAACCCCGGAGAGGGGAGTGAAATAGATCCTGAAACCGTATGCGTACAAGCAGTGGGAGCCCACTTTGTTGGGTGACTGCGTACCTTTTGTATAATGGGTCAGCGACTTATTTTCAGTGGCGAGCTTAACCGAATAGGGGAGGCGTAGCGAAAGCGAGTCTTAATAGGGCGTCTAGTCGCTGGGAATAGACCCGAAACCGGGCGATCTATCCATGGGCAGGTTGAAGGTTGGGTAACACTAACTGGAGGACCGAACCGACTACCGTTGAAAAGTTAGCGGATGACCTGTGGATCGGAGTGAAAGGCTAATCAAGCTCGGAGATAGCTGGTTCTCCTCGAAAGCTATTTAGGTAGCGCCTCATGTATCACTGTAGGGGGTAGAGCACTGTTTCGGCTAGGGGGTCATCCCGACTTACCAAACCGATGCAAACTCCGAATACCTACAAGTGCCGAGCATGGGAGACACACGGCGGGTGCTAACGTCCGTCGTGAAAAGGGAAACAACCCAGACCGTCAGCTAAGGTCCCAAAGTTATGGTTAAGTGGGAAACGATGTGGGAAGGCTTAGACAGCTAGGAGGTTGGCTTAGAAGCAGCCACCCTTTAAAGAAAGCGTAATAGCTCACTAGTCGAGTCGGCCTGCGCGGAAGATGTAACGGGGCTCAAACCATACACCGAAGCTACGGGTATCACGTAAGTGATGCGGTAGAGGAGCGTTCTGTAAGCCTGTGAAGGTGAGTTGAGAAGCTTGCTGGAGGTATCAGAAGTGCGAATGCTGACATGAGTAACGATAATGGGTGTGAAAAACACCCACGCCGAAAGACCAAGGTTTCCTGCGCAACGTTAATCGACGCAGGGTTAGTCGGTCCCTAAGGCGAGGCTGAAAAGCGTAGTCGATGGAAAACAGGTTAATATTCCTGTACTTCTGGTTATTGCGATGGAGGGACGGAGAAGGCTAGGCCAGCTTGGCGTTGGTTGTCCAAGTTTAAGGTGGTAGGCTGGAATCTTAGGTAAATCCGGGATTCTAAGGCCGAGAGCTGATGACGAGTTAACTTTTAGTTAACGAAGTGGTTGATGCCATGCTTCCAAGAAAAGCTTCTAAGCTTCAGGTAACCAGGAACCGTACCCCAAACCGACACAGGTGGTTGGGTAGAGAATACCAAGGCGCTTGAGAGAACTCGGGTGAAGGAACTAGGCAAAATGGCACCGTAACTTCGGGAGAAGGTGCGCCGGTGAGGGTGAAGGACTTGCTCCGTAAGCTCATGCCGGTCGAAGATACCAGGCCGCTGCGACTGTTTATTAAAAACACAGCACTCTGCAAACACGAAAGTGGACGTATAGGGTGTGACGCCTGCCCGGTGCCGGAAGGTTAATTGATGGGGTTAGCTAACGCGAAGCTCTTGATCGAAGCCCCGGTAAACGGCGGCCGTAACTATAACGGTCCTAAGGTAGCGAAATTCCTTGTCGGGTAAGTTCCGACCTGCACGAATGGCGTAACGATGGCGGCGCTGTCTCCACCCGAGACTCAGTGAAATTGAAATCGCTGTGAAGATGCAGTGTATCCGCGGCTAGACGGAAAGACCCCGTGAACCTTTACTATAGCTTTGCACTGGACTTTGAATTTGCTTGTGTAGGATAGGTGGGAGGCTTTGAAGCGTGGACGCCAGTCTGCGTGGAGCCATCCTTGAAATACCACCCTGGCAACTTTGAGGTTCTAACTCAGGTCCGTTATCCGGATCGAGGACAGTGTATGGTGGGTAGTTTGACTGGGGCGGTCTCCTCCTAAAGAGTAACGGAGGAGTACGAAGGTGCGCTCAGACCGGTCGGAAATCGGTCGTAGAGTATAAAGGCAAAAGCGCGCTTGACTGCGAGACAGACACGTCGAGCAGGTACGAAAGTAGGTCTTAGTGATCCGGTGGTTCTGTATGGAAGGGCCATCGCTCAACGGATAAAAGGTACTCCGGGGATAACAGGCTGATACCGCCCAAGAGTTCATATCGACGGCGGTGTTTGGCACCTCGATGTCGGCTCATCACATCCTGGGGCTGAAGCCGGTCCCAAGGGTATGGCTGTTCGCCATTTAAAGTGGTACGCGAGCTGGGTTTAGAACGTCGTGAGACAGTTCGGTCCCTATCTGCCGTGGACGTTTGAGATTTGAGAGGGGCTGCTCCTAGTACGAGAGGACCGGAGTGGACGAACCTCTGGTGTTCCGGTTGTCACGCCAGTGGCATTGCCGGGTAGCTATGTTCGGAATAGATAACCGCTGAAAGCATCTAAGCGGGAAACTAGCCTCAAGATGAGATCTCACTGGAACCTTGAGTTCCCTGAAGGGCCGTCGAAGACTACGACGTTGATAGGTTGGGTGTGTAAGCGCTGTGAGGCGTTGAGCTAACCAATACTAATTGCCCGTGAGGCTTGACCATATAACACCCAAGCAATTTGAGTCGAAAGGCCAGATTGCGGTGTGTGAAGACGCAATGAACCGAAAGTTCGACGCTCACAAAACACCACGATCTATCACATACCCAATTTGCTGAAGCGAGGCCAGTTGGCCACGACTCAGTACCCGAATTTCTTGACGACCATAGAGCATTGGAACCACCTGATCCCATCCCGAACTCAGCAGTGAAACGATGCATCGCCGATGGTAGTGTGGGGTTTCCCCATGTGAGAGTAGGTCATCGTCAAGATTAAATTCCGAAACCCCAATTGCGAAAGCAGTTGGGGTTTTGTTTTGGGCGCTCGAAAATCTGGTGGGGCGTCGATCATGACTGATATCCAGCCTTTCTATGCAATGACCCTGCGCATGGCTATCATGCGTGCCTCATTCTGAGGCGATATGTGCATGCTGACGTTGTTGAAACTTCTGAAAGATGGTCGCTTTCATTCTGGAGAAGCGCTTGGTGCCGCCCTAGGCGTCAGTCGCAGTGCCGTGTGGAAGCAGCTTCAGCATCTTGAGGCAGAATTGAATCTCCCCATTCATAAGATTCGGGGGCGAGGATATAGATTGGCTGCGCCATTGATGTTTTTGAATGCGCAGGAAATTTCCCAGAGGGCGGCTTCCCTGGCTTGGCCTGTTCACATTTTCGACTCCATTGACTCCACTAATGCTGAGGCTTTACGTCTTGTCGATGCGGGCAGTGCGGCTCCTTTTATTGTGCTAGCGGAGCAGCAGACGGCTGGTAGGGGGCGACGAGGCCGCAAATGGGTCAGTCCATTTGCGCAAAACATTTACTACAGCCTTGTATTGCGTGTTGAGGGCGGCCTGCGGCAACTGGAAGGGCTGAGTCTGGTGGTGGGGCTGGCAGTCCTGCAGGCTCTGCGTGAGTCGGGCGTGGAGGGCGCAGCTTTGAAGTGGCCAAACGACGTCCTGGTTGGGCACAAGAAAATCTCAGGCATCTTGCTTGAGTTGGTGGGAGATCCCGCAGATATCTGTCACGTTGTGCTAGGGATAGGTATCAATGTGAATATGCAGAAAGCTGTAGAGGTTGATCAGCAGTGGACCTCGATGCAGCTCGAGACGGGCTCTTCTGTTGATCGCAATCACCTGGTGGCGCGACTGGGCTTGCAACTGCAAGCCTACCTAGACCGACACAAGGCTGCGGGTTTTGCTGGGCTGCAAGCAGAATGGGAGCAGCATCACGCGTGGCAAGGGAAGTGTGTGTCGCTTATCGCGGGCGTCAATCAGATTGATGGGGTTGTGCTCGGTGTGGATTGTCAGGGTGCGTTGCGTTTGGATGTCGGTGGCGTTGAGAAAATATACAGCGGTGGTGAGCTAAGCCTGAGGTTGCGTGATGATTCTTGAGCTCGACTGTGGAAATAGCTTTATCAAGTGGCGTGTTCTTGAGTCGAGTGATGCAAGTGTCCGCGCCGAAGGCATCGCAGGTTCGGATATTGCGCTGATCGACAGTTTGGTGGCTTTGCCTGGTCTATTGCTCACGCGTTGTCGGTTGGTGAGTGTTCGCGCGCTTGAGGAGACCGATAAGTTGATAGCAGCGTTGGTAGGGGCATTTGGCGTTGCTGTTTCCTGTGCCACCTCTGCTCGAGAAATGAGCGGAGTACGCAACGGCTACGAAGACTTCCAGCGCCTAGGAATGGATCGATGGCTGGCCATGCTAGGCGCGTTCAAGTTGGCGTCAGGTGCATGTCTGGTACTCGATTTTGGTACGGCGGCGACCGCAGATTTTATCGGTCCGGACGGTGAGCACCTGGGGGGGTTTATTTGCCCGGGTATGCCGCTTATGCGTAATCAACTGCGAACCCATACTCGCAAGATACGTTATGACGACGCGGCCGCTGAGCGGGCGCTGGAGCGTCTCTCTCCAGGTCGCACGACCGTAGAGGCCGTCGAGCGTGGTTGTACGCTCATGCTTAGAGGTTTCGTGCTGACTCAGCTCGAGTTGGCGCGAGGCTATTGGGGGGAGGATTTCACGGTCTTCCTCACTGGAGGCGATGCCGACCTGGTCAGGGATGCTGCGCCTCAGGCTCGGCTGGTCCCGGACCTGGTGTTTGTTGGTTTGGCGATGGCGTGTCCTTTGTCTTGAGGTGATTATGCGCTGGCTGTTTTTACTTTTACTGGTTCTCAATGTTTTTTATTACGTCTGGCATCAGCAAGAGGCGCCATTGCGGGCCAAGGATGTCACGCCCTTGAATTTCCATCGAGGAGCGCAGCAAGATATTCGCCTCTTGAGTGAGTCGGCAGATGCGGTGGCTCGGCGTGATCGAGCGAGGTCGGCGGAGGCGCAGAATACCTGCTTGTACATCGGTGGGTTCTCCGATCGACGCCAAGCCTCCTCTCTTGAGCAGAGGCTCACGAGCCTGGATATAAAGGTCACGGTCCAGTTGCTGAATGCGCAGAGCGCCTCGGGTTATTGGTTGCGTGTGGCTCCTGAGAGCCGTCGCCTGGCTGACGATCTGCCCTTTGAAAGCCTTGCTAATGAATTCAATGAGTTAAAACATAAAATAATGCTGTGCGAAGGCATTGCAACTCTCGAATAGTTTGCATAGAATGGCGCCCGCTTCGCAGTGAAGACCTTTAAGGGCTACAGTGCAAAGCTACCGTCAATGCAGCTAACCTCATAATTTAAATGAGAAAATGCTTGACAGAAGGTCGGCGTGATGTAAAATGCCGGCTCGCTTAGGAGGGGTTCCCGAGCGGCCAAAGGGATCAGACTGTAAATCTGACGTCTACGACTTCGAAGGTTCGAATCCTTCCCCCTCCACCATTTTTAGCGTGAGCTGCAAGCTCCGCGGGTATAGTTTAGTGGTAGAACCTCAGCCTTCCAAGCTGATGATGCGGGTTCGATTCCCGCTACCCGCTCCAAGTTTGCAGGTTGTGCAAGGTGTTTCGCTCTTGTAGCTCAGTTGGTAGAGCACACCCTTGGTAAGGGTGAGGTCAGCGGTTCAAATCCGCTCAAGAGCTCCATATGACAAGGCAGATATGAAAATATCTGCCTTTGTTTTAACAGCTGCCTCGGCTTGAATGTTGTTCGATGTTTCAGGTCTTGTGGGGTTGGTTGTTGTAAAGTCTTTTTCAGGCCTGCATAATGGTCGGCCTGATTTTGTTTTAGGTCAGTAGCTCAATTGGCAGAGCGACGGTCTCCAAAACCGTAGGTTGGGGGTTCGATTCCCTCCTGACCTGCCAGATTCACGTGGTGTGTCTGGCTTTCTTTTCACAGGATCTTCATAGATGACTCCTAAGGCTGAAGCTCAAAGCTCTCGTTTCGATCTGGTAAAGTGGCTCGCTGTAGTCGCCTTGGTGGTCGTAGGCGTTGTTGGCAATCAGTACTATTCTGCTTCGCCGATCCTGTACCGTGTACTCGCTTTGCTTGCCCTCGCTGCTGTAGCTGCCTTTGTAGGCCTGCAGACTGCCAAAGGCAAGTCCTTCGCGGTACTGGTTAAGGAAGCTCGCACCGAAATCCGTAAAGTCGTTTGGCCGACTCGCCAAGAAACCACTCAGACCACATTGATTGTCGTGGCTGTTGTTCTGGTTATGGCGTTGCTGTTGTGGGGGCTTGATTCCCTGCTCGGCTGGCTTGTTTCCTTGATTGTTGGCTAAGGGTGTCCCGTGGCTAAGCGTTGGTACGTTGTGCATGCTTACTCGGGTTACGAGAAGCATGTTATGCGCTCTTTGCTGGAGCGCGTAAAGCTGGCAGGCATGGAAGATGGCTTCGGCGAAATTCTGGTTCCCACTGAAGAAGTGGTTGAAATGCGGAATGGGCAGAAGCGCAAAAGCGAACGCAAGTTCTTCCCTGGCTACGTGCTGGTACAAATGGACATGAACGAAGGTACTTGGCACTTGGTCAAGGATACCCCTCGCGTCATGGGCTTCATTGGCGGTACTGCCGACAAGCCTGCTCCGATCACCGACAAAGAGGCGGAAGCAATTCTGCGTCGTGTTGCTGACGGTAGCGACAAGCCCAAGCCGAAGACATTGTTCGAGCCGGGTGAGGTTGTTCGCGTTACAGACGGTCCGTTCGCTGATTTTAACGGTACGGTCGAAGAAGTTAACTACGAAAAGAGCCGGATCCAAGTGGCAGTGCTCATTTTCGGTCGCTCTACCCCGGTAGAGTTGGAGTTCAGCCAGGTCGAAAAGGTCTAGCTGGGCAAGCATCCCAACCCCGCAGCCTAGGCTGTGGGGTTTTGTCGTCACTGGGATAAACGCGCAAGTAACCGGGGAGCCTTTCGAGGCGTTTGAACCCGTAATTGGAGTGCCTCATGGCCAAGAAGATTACCGCTTACATCAAGCTGCAAGTGAAGGCCGCTCAGGCCAACCCTAGCCCACCCGTCGGTCCAGCTCTGGGTCAGCACGGCGTGAACATCATGGAATTCTGCAAGGCCTTCAACGCCCGTACTCAGGGTCTTGAGCCAGGTCTGCCGACTCCAGTGATCATCACTGTATACAGCGACCGTAGCTTCACCTTCGAAACCAAGTCGACCCCGGCTTCGGTTTTGCTGAAGAAAGCTGCCGGTCTGACCAGCGGTTCCGCTCGTCCTAACACCGTTAAGGTTGGCACTGTAACCCGTGCTCAGCTGGAAGAAATCGCGAAAACCAAAAACGCGGATCTGACTGCAGCTGATATGGATGCAGCCGTGCGTACCATCGCCGGTTCTGCTCGTAGCATGGGCCTTAACGTGGAGGGTGTGTAATGGCTAAGCTGACCAAGCGCCAAAAGGCTATCGCCGGCAAAATCGAAGCGGGCAAGTCCTACAACTTCGTAGACGCTGCTGCCCTGCTGACCGAGCTGTCGACTGTCAAGTTCAGCGAGTCTGTTGACGTTGCTGTGAACCTGGGCGTTGACCCACGTAAATCCGACCAGGTCGTTCGTAGCGCTACTGTGCTGCCACACGGTACTGGCAAGACTGTACGTGTTGCCGTCTTCACCCAAGGCCCAGCTGCTGAAGCTGCTCTGGCCGCTGGTGCTGATCGCGTTGGCATGGATGACCTGGCTGCCGAAATGAAAGGCGGCGACCTGAACTATGACGTCGTAATTGCTTCCCCGGATGCAATGCGCGTTGTAGGTCAGTTGGGTCAGATCCTCGGTCCACGTGGCCTGATGCCTAACCCTAAAGTCGGCACCGTAACTCCAGACGTAGCTACCGCGGTTAAAAACGCCAAGGCTGGTCAGGTTCGTTATCGCACCGACAAAAACGGCATCATTCACACCTCCGTTGGCAAAGTCGGCTTCGATGCCGTCAAGCTGAAGGAAAACGTTGAAGCCCTGATCGCTGATCTGAAGCGTATCAAGCCTGCTTCCTCGAAAGGTATCTACGTCAAGCGCGTTACCCTGAGCACCACTATGGGCCCAGGTCTGGTCATCGACCAAGGCTCGCTGGACGTATAAGACATAAATTGGCGCGAGCAATTGCGCCAATTGAAAGATTGGGGTCCCTGCCTGGCGGGGGCTATCCAAGACCGTAGGCGACGCAAGTCTTAAACCAACAAGCCTACGCAGATGGTGCTCCCGGTTCCTTACCGAATCAGACACCAAAACGACATCAGGCCTAGGCCAGATGAAACGGTAACAAGCAGGAGTTAAACCCGTGGCAATTAATCTCGAAGACAAGAAGGCCATCGTCGCTGAAGTCAACGAGGCTGCCAAAGCTGCTCTGTCCGCTGTCGTGGCTGATGCCCGTGGTGTGACAGTAGGCGCTATGACCGGACTCCGTAAAGAGGCTCGTGAAGCTGGCGTATACGTACGTGTTGTACGTAACACCCTGCTCAAGCGCGCCGTTGCTGACACTGAATACAGTGTTCTCAACGACGTGTTCACTGGCCCGACTCTGATCGCGTTCTCTAAAGATCATCCAGGCGCTGCTGCCCGTTTGTTCAAGGAATTCGCCAAGAGTCAGGATAAGTTCGAGATCAAGGCAGCTGCGTTCGAGGGCAAGTTCCTCGCAGCTAACCAAATCGACGTACTGGCAACACTGCCGACCCGCGACGAAGCCATTTCGCAGCTGATGAGCGTGATTCAAGGCGCTACCAGCAAGCTGGCTCGTACTCTGGCTGCAGTTCGCGAGCAAAAAGAAGCTGCCGCAGCCTAAGGCTGAGCAACCTCTCTCGCGTATTTTTGTTTATTTCGATGGCCGCGTAGGCCGTCCCCCAATTCAGGAAATACAGCAATGTCTATCTCCCAAGACGATATCCTCAACGCCGTAGCTGAAATGTCGGTTCTGCAGGTTGTTGAGCTGATCAAAGCTTTCGAAGAAAAATTCGGCGTTTCCGCTGCCGCTGCTTCCGCCGGTCCAGCTGCTGCTGCTGCCGTTGTTGAAGAGCAAACCGAATTCAACGTCATGCTGACCGAAGCTGGCGAGAAGAAAGTAAACGTGATCAAGGCAGTACGTGAACTGACCGGTCTGGGCCTGAAAGAAGCCAAGGCTGTAGTTGACGGCGCTCCTGCCATGGTTCTGGAAGCTGTTACTAAAGACGCAGCTGACAAAGCCAAAGCTACTCTGGAAGAAGCAGGCGCTAAAGTCGAGCTGAAGTAAGCATCGACCTTGCGTCTCCAGCCCAAGCGTTAAGCTGAAGGCTGATGGCTGGTGGCTCTTGCCACCGGCCTTTTTCCGTTCTTGGCTGTCGACTCGGTCGCCGCCATTAACGCGCTGTAGCCACCCGAAGCGGTGGTGCAAACCATGGGGTTTGCAAGATTTTCTGGCTGCTCCCGTCGGAGGGGCCAAACAAGCAGGTGACCAAGCTGGGGAACGCTGATGGCTTACTCATATACTGAGAAAAAACGTATCCGCAAGGACTTTAGCAAGTTGCCGGACGTCATGGATGTCCCGTACCTTCTGGCTATCCAGCTGGATTCGTATCGTGAATTCTTGCAGGCGGGAGCGACCAAAGATCAGTTCCGCGACGTGGGCCTGCATGCGGCCTTCAAATCCGTTTTCCCGATCATCAGCTACTCCGGCAATGCTGCGCTGGAGTACGTCGGTTATCGCCTGGGCGAACCGGCATTTGATGTCAAAGAATGCGTGTTACGTGGCGTTACGTACGCCGTACCTTTGCGGGTAAAAGTCCGTTTGATCATTTTCGACAAAGAATCGTCGAACAAAGCGATCAAGGACATCAAAGAGCAAGAAGTCTACATGGGCGAAATCCCATTGATGACCGAGAACGGTACCTTCGTAATCAACGGTACCGAGCGTGTAATCGTTTCCCAGCTGCACCGTTCCCCGGGCGTGTTCTTCGACCACGACCGCGGCAAGACGCACAGCTCCGGCAAACTCCTGTACTCCGCGCGGATCATTCCGTACCGCGGTTCGTGGTTGGACTTCGAGTTCGACCCGAAAGACTGCGTGTTCGTACGTATCGACCGTCGTCGCAAGCTGCCGGCCTCGGTACTGCTGCGCGCACTCGGCTATACCACTGAGCAAGTGCTGGACGCTTTTTATACCACCAACGTATTCAGCCTGAAGGATGAAACCCTCAAGCTGGAGCTGATCGCTTCGCGTCTGCGTGGTGAAATTGCCGTCCTGGACATCCAGGATGAAAAAGGCAAGGTCATCGTTGAGGCTGGCCGTCGTATCACTGCGCGCCACATCAACCAGATCGAAAAAGCCGGTATCAAAGAGCTGGAAGTGCCTCTGGACTACGTTCTGGGTCGCACTACCGCCAAGGTCATCGTTCACCCGGCTACAGGCGAAATCCTGGCTGAGTGCAACACCGAGCTGAACACCGAGATCCTGGCCAAAATCGCCAAGGCCCAGGTTGTTCGCATCGAGACCCTGTACACCAACGATATCGACTGCGGTCCGTTCATCTCCGACACACTGAAGATCGACTCCACCAGCAACCAATTGGAAGCGCTGGTCGAAATCTATCGCATGATGCGTCCTGGTGAGCCGCCAACCAAAGACGCTGCCGAAACCCTGTTCAACAACCTGTTCTTCAGCCCTGAGCGTTATGACCTGTCTGCGGTCGGCCGGATGAAGTTCAACCGTCGTATCGGTCGTACCGAGATCGAAGGTTCGGGCGTGCTGTGCAAGGAAGACATCGTCGCGGTATTGAAGACTTTGGTCGACATCCGTAACGGCAAAGGCATCGTCGATGACATCGACCACCTGGGTAACCGTCGTGTTCGCTGCGTAGGCGAAATGGCCGAGAACCAGTTCCGCGTTGGCCTGGTGCGTGTTGAGCGTGCGGTCAAAGAGCGTCTGTCGATGGCTGAAAGCGAAGGCCTGATGCCGCAAGACCTGATCAACGCCAAGCCAGTGGCTGCGGCGGTGAAAGAGTTCTTCGGTTCCAGCCAGCTTTCGCAGTTCATGGACCAGAACAACCCGCTCTCCGAGATCACCCACAAGCGCCGTGTTTCTGCACTGGGCCCGGGCGGTCTGACCCGTGAGCGTGCTGGCTTTGAAGTCCGTGACGTACACCCGACGCATTACGGTCGTGTATGCCCGATCGAAACGCCGGAAGGTCCGAACATCGGTCTGATCAACTCCCTGGCTGCCTATGCGCGCACCAACCAGTACGGCTTCCTCGAAAGCCCATACCGTGTGGTGAAAGACGCCCTGGTCACCGACGAGATCGTATTCCTGTCCGCCATCGAAGAAGCTGATCACGTGATCGCTCAGGCTTCGGCCACGATGAACGACAAGAAAGTCCTGGTCGACGAGCTGGTAGCTGTTCGTCACTTGAACGAGTTCACCGTCAAGGCGCCGGAAGACGTCACCTTGATGGACGTTTCTCCGAAGCAGGTAGTTTCGGTTGCAGCGTCGCTGATCCCGTTCCTGGAACACGATGACGCCAACCGTGCGTTGATGGGTTCCAACATGCAGCGTCAAGCTGTACCGACCCTGCGTGCTGACAAGCCGCTGGTAGGTACCGGCATGGAGCGCAACGTAGCACGTGACTCCGGCGTTTGCGTCGTGGCTCGTCGTGGCGGCGTGATCGACTCCGTTGATGCCAGCCGTATCGTGGTTCGTGTTGCCGATGACGAAGTAGAAACTGGCGAAGCCGGTGTCGACATCTACAACCTGACCAAATACACCCGCTCGAACCAGAACACCTGCATCAACCAGCGTCCGCTGGTGAGCAAGGGTGATCGCGTTCAGCGTAGCGACATCATGGCCGACGGCCCGTCCACCGACATGGGTGAACTGGCTCTCGGCCAGAACATGCGCATCGCGTTCATGGCATGGAACGGCTTCAACTTCGAAGACTCCATCTGCCTGTCCGAGCGTGTGGTTCAAGAAGACCGCTTCACCACGATCCACATCCAGGAACTGACCTGTGTGGCGCGTGATACCAAGCTTGGGCCTGAGGAAATCACTGCAGACATCCCGAACGTGGGTGAAGCTGCACTGAACAAGCTGGACGAAGCCGGTATCGTTTATGTTGGTGCTGAAGTTGGCGCTGGCGACATCCTGGTCGGTAAGGTCACTCCGAAAGGCGAGACCCAACTGACGCCGGAAGAGAAGCTGCTGCGCGCCATCTTCGGTGAAAAAGCCAGCGACGTTAAAGACACCTCCCTGCGTGTACCTACCGGTACCAAGGGTACGGTCATCGACGTACAGGTCTTCACCCGTGACGGCGTTGAGCGTGATGCTCGTGCACTGTCCATCGAGAAGACTCAGCTCGACGAGATCCGCAAGGACCTGAACGAAGAGTTCCGTATCGTTGAAGGCGCGACCTTCGAACGTCTGCGTTCCGCTCTGGTAGGCCACAAGGCTGAAGGCGGCGCAGGCCTGAAGAAAGGTCAGGACATCACCGACGAAATCCTCGACGGTCTTGAGCACGGGCAGTGGTTCAAACTGCGCATGGCTGAAGATGCTCTGAACGAGCAGCTCGAGAAGGCCCAGGCCTATATCGTTGATCGCCGCCGTCTGCTGGACGACAAGTTCGAAGACAAGAAGCGCAAACTGCAGCAGGGCGATGACCTGGCTCCAGGCGTGCTGAAAATCGTCAAGGTTTACCTGGCAATCCGTCGCCGCATCCAACCGGGCGACAAGATGGCCGGTCGTCACGGTAACAAGGGTGTGGTCTCTGTGATCATGCCGGTTGAAGACATGCCGCACGATGCCAATGGCACCCCGGTCGACGTCGTCCTCAACCCGTTGGGCGTACCTTCGCGTATGAACGTTGGTCAGATCCTTGAAACCCACCTGGGCCTCGCGGCCAAAGGTCTGGGCGAGAAGATCAACCGCATGATCGAAGAGCAGCGCAAAGTCGCAGACCTGCGTAAGTTCCTGCACGAGATCTACAACGAGATCGGCGGTCGCAACGAAGAGCTGGACACCTTCTCCGACCAGGAAATCCTGGATCTGGCGAAGAACCTGCGCGGCGGCGTTCCAATGGCTACCCCGGTGTTCGACGGTGCCAAGGAAAGCGAAATCAAGGCCATGCTGAAACTGGCAGACCTGCCAGAAAGCGGCCAGATGCAGCTGTTCGACGGCCGTACCGGCAACAAGTTCGAGCGCCCGGTTACTGTTGGCTACATGTACATGCTGAAGCTGAACCACTTGGTAGACGACAAGATGCACGCTCGTTCTACCGGTTCGTACAGCCTGGTTACCCAGCAGCCGCTGGGTGGTAAGGCTCAGTTCGGTGGTCAGCGTTTCGGGGAGATGGAGGTCTGGGCACTGGAAGCATACGGTGCTGCATACACTCTGCAAGAAATGCTCACAGTGAAGTCGGACGATGTGAACGGTCGTACCAAGATGTACAAAAACATCGTGGACGGCGATCACCGTATGGAGCCGGGCATGCCCGAGTCCTTCAACGTGTTGATCAAAGAAATTCGTTCCCTCGGCATCGATATCGATCTGGAAACCGAATAACACGTGACGCGAATCGAGAGCGGGGCTGTTTAGCCCGCTCTCTGCTCCGCCAGGAGGAAAGGCCTTGAAAGACCTACTGAATTTGCTGAAAAACCAGGGTCAAGTCGAAGAGTTCGACGCCATCCGTATTGGATTGGCATCGCCTGAGATGATCCGTTCGTGGTCGTTCGGTGAAGTTAAAAAGCCGGAAACCATCAACTACCGTACGTTCAAACCTGAGCGTGACGGCCTGTTCTGCGCCAAGATCTTTGGCCCGGTAAAGGATTACGAGTGCCTGTGCGGTAAGTACAAGCGCTTGAAGCACCGGGGTGTGATCTGTGAGAAGTGTGGCGTTGAAGTCGCACTGGCCAAGGTTCGTCGTGAGCGCATGGCGCACATCGAACTGGCTTCGCCGGTTGCCCACATCTGGTTCCTGAAATCGCTGCCGTCCCGTATCGGCTTGCTGATGGACATGACCCTGCGTGATATCGAACGTGTTCTCTACTTCGAGAGCTATGTCGTTATCGACCCAGGCATGACCACCCTTGAAAAAGGTCAGCTGCTGAACGACGAGCAGTACTTCGAAGCGCTGGAAGAGTTCGGCGACGATTTCGATGCCCGCATGGGCGCCGAAGCTGTCCGCGAACTGCTGCACGCTATCGACCTGGAGCACGAGATTGGTCGTCTGCGCGAAGAGATTCCGCAAACCAACTCCGAAACCAAGATCAAGAAACTGTCCAAGCGTCTGAAGTTGATGGAAGCCTTCCAGGGTTCCGGCAACTTGCCAGAGTGGATGGTGCTGACCGTTCTGCCGGTTCTGCCGCCAGACCTGCGTCCGCTGGTACCGTTGGACGGTGGTCGTTTCGCGACGTCCGACCTCAACGACCTGTACCGCCGCGTGATCAACCGTAACAACCGCTTGAAGCGCCTGCTTGATCTGTCCGCTCCGGACATCATCGTGCGCAACGAAAAGCGTATGTTGCAAGAAGCGGTCGATGCCCTGCTCGACAACGGTCGTCGTGGCCGCGCTATCACCGGTTCCAACAAGCGTCCTCTGAAATCCTTGGCTGACATGATCAAGGGTAAGCAAGGCCGTTTCCGTCAGAACTTGCTCGGTAAGCGTGTTGACTACTCCGGTCGTTCGGTAATTACCGTAGGCCCGACCCTGCGCCTGCACCAGTGCGGTCTGCCTAAGAAGATGGCACTCGAGCTGTTCAAGCCGTTCATCTTCGGCAAGCTGGAAATGCGCGGTCTTGCGACCACCATCAAAGCGGCCAAGAAAATGGTCGAGCGCGAACTGCCAGAGGTTTGGGACGTTCTCGCTGAAGTGATCCGCGAACACCCGGTTCTCCTCAACCGTGCACCGACCCTTCACCGTCTGGGTATCCAGGCGTTTGAACCTGTACTGATCGAAGGTAAGGCTATCCAGCTGCACCCTCTGGTCTGTGCTGCGTACAACGCCGACTTCGACGGCGACCAAATGGCCGTGCACGTACCGCTGACACTGGAAGCCCAGTTGGAAGCGCGTGCGTTGATGATGTCGACCAACAACATCCTGTCGCCAGCCAACGGTGAGCCAATCATCGTTCCGTCGCAGGACGTTGTATTGGGTCTGTACTACATGACTCGTGAGGCGATCAACGCCAAAGGCGAAGGTCGTGTGTTCGCTGACCTGCAAGAAGTTGACCGTGTGTTCCGTGCTGGCGAAGCCGCACTGCACGCCAAGGTCAAGGTGCGGATCCACGAAACCGTCAACGACCGTGACGGCGGCAGCGTGAGCAACACCCGTATCGTCGACACTACTGTCGGCCGTGCGCTGTTGTATCAGGTTGTGCCAAAAGGTCTGTCGTACGACGTCGTCAACCTGCCGATGAAGAAAAAGGCGATCTCCAAGCTGATCAACCAGTGCTACCGCGTGGTTGGTTTGAAAGAGACCGTTATCTTCGCTGACCAGTTGATGTACACAGGTTTCGCTTACTCGACTATCTCCGGCGTTTCCATCGGCGTTAACGACTTCGTTATCCCGGATGAAAAAGCCCGCATCATCAGTGCTGCCACTGACGAAGTGAAAGAGATCGAGAGCCAGTACGCCTCCGGCCTGGTAACCCAGGGCGAGAAGTACAACAAGGTGATCGACCTTTGGTCCAAGGCCAACGACGAAGTGTCCAAGGCGATGATGGCCAACCTCTCGAAAGAGAAAGTCATCGACCGTCACGGCGACGAAGTTGACCAAGAGTCCTTCAACTCGATGTACATGATGGCCGACTCGGGCGCACGGGGTTCTGCTGCGCAGATCCGTCAGCTCGCCGGTATGCGTGGCCTGATGGCCAAGCCGGACGGTTCCATCATCGAAACGCCGATCACTGCGAACTTCCGTGAAGGTTTGAGCGTACTTCAGTACTTCATCTCCACTCACGGTGCTCGTAAGGGTCTTGCGGATACCGCGTTGAAAACCGCTAACTCCGGTTACCTGACTCGTCGTCTGGTAGACGTTGCACAAGATCTGGTTGTAACCGAGATCGATTGCGGCACCGAGCACGGCCTGCTGATGACGCCGCACATTGAAGGCGGTGACGTTGTAGAGCCGCTGGGTGAGCGCGTATTGGGTCGTGTTATTGCCCGTGACGTGTTCAAGCCAGGTACCGAGGAAGTTATCGTTCCTGCCGGCACCCTGGTTGACGAGAAGTGGGTCGAGTTCATCGAACTCAACAGCATCGACGAAGTGATCGTTCGCTCGCCGATCAGCTGCGAAACCCGCTACGGCATCTGCGCCAAGTGCTATGGCCGTGACTTGGCTCGTGGTCACCAGGTGAACATCGGTGAAGCGGTCGGCGTTATCGCTGCCCAGTCCATCGGTGAGCCGGGTACCCAGCTGACCATGCGTACGTTCCACATCGGTGGTGCGGCAAGCCGGACCTCCGCAGCTGACAGCGTTCAGGTGAAGAATGGCGGTACCGTCCGTCTGCATAACCTCAAGCACGTTGAGCGAGTGGATGGTCACCTGGTTGCTGTGTCCCGTTCCGGTGAGCTGGCCATCGCTGATGACTACGGTCGTGAGCGTGAGCGTTACAAGCTGCCGTACGGTGCTGTGATTTCGGTTAAAGAAGGTGACAAGGTCGACGCTGGCGCAATCGTGGCCAAGTGGGATCCGCACACTCACCCAATCGTTACCGAAATGAAAGGTACCGTGACCTACGTGGGCATGGAAGAAGGCATCACGATCAAGCGTCAGACTGACGAATTGACCGGTATGACCAACATTGAAGTACTCGACGCCAAAGATCGTCCAGCTGCTGGTAAGGACATCCGTCCTGCCGTGAAGATGGTCGATGACAACGGCAAGGATCTGTTGCTGCCAGGCACTGACGTAATCGCTCAGTACTTCCTGCCAGCCAACGCCCTGGTCGGTGTAGCGGATGGTGCGAAGATCGCGATCGGTGATGTTATCGCGCGTATCCCGCAAGAAACTTCGAAGACCCGTGACATCACCGGTGGTCTGCCGCGTGTTGCCGACTTGTTCGAAGCTCGTCGTCCGAAAGAAGCGTCGATTCTGGCTGAAGTCAGCGGCACCATCGCGTTCGGTAAAGAAACCAAAGGCAAGCGCCGTCTGGTTATTACCCCGAACGACGGTAGCGATCCGTATGAAGAGCTGATTCCGAAGTGGCGTCACCTGAACGTGTTCGAAGGCGAACAGGTAAACCGCGGCGAAGTTATCTCCGACGGTCCGAGCGATCCACACGACATCCTGCGTCTGCTGGGTGTGAGTGCGCTGGCCAAGTACATCGTTAACGAGATCCAGGACGTTTACCGTCTGCAAGGCGTGAAGATCAACGACAAGCACATCGAGACCATCCTGCGTCAGATGCTGCGTAAAGTTGAAATCGCTGAATCCGGCGATTCCAGTTTCATCAAGGGCGACCAGATGGAACTGACTCACGTACTGGTAGAAAACGAGCGCCTGGCGAACGAAGAGAAGTTTGTCTCCAAGTTCACTCGCGTGCTGCTGGGTATCACCAAGGCGTCGTTGTCCACTGAGTCGTTCATCTCGGCGGCCTCCTTCCAGGAGACCACTCGCGTACTGACCGAAGCAGCGGTAACCGGCAAGCGCGATTACCTGCGCGGCCTGAAAGAAAACGTAGTCGTGGGTCGTCTGATCCCGGCAGGTACCGGTTTGGCTTACCACAGCGAGCGTAAGCGTCGCCGTGATGCTGACAAGCCGCTGCGCGTAAGCGCCAGTGAAGTGGAAGCTGCACTGACCGAAGCGCTGAACTCAAGCGGTAACTGAGTTCTGCGATAGATGAGTCTGGGCCCTGGCACTCCCGTTCGTCGGATCGAGGCATTTTTGCCCCGGTTCGACGCGAGGGGAGGTCGGGGCCTTGCCTTGACTGGGGACAAGATCCTCTTTAGACTCTTGTACCCCTAAATTTGGCGGGAATTCGTTCCTGCCATTTTGCTTTTCTTGCAAGACAATAGCGTCGCAAGACAACAGTGGAGCTAGTAGATGGCAACTATCAACCAGCTGGTACGTCAGCCGCGTAAGCGTATCGTCGAGAAATCCGACGTACCTGCGCTGCAGAACTGCCCGCAACGTCGTGGCGTATGCACCCGTGTGTATACCACCACGCCGAAAAAACCTAACTCGGCACTGCGTAAAGTATGCCGTGTGCGTCTGACCAACGGTTTCGAGGTTTCCTCGTACATCGGCGGTGAAGGCCACAACCTGCAAGAGCACAGCGTGGTACTGATCCGCGGCGGTCGTGTAAAAGACTTGCCAGGTGTTCGTTATCACACCGTACGCGGTTCCTTGGATACTTCCGGCGTTAAAGGTCGTAACCAGGGTCGTTCGAAGTACGGTACCAAGAAGCCTAAGTAGTAGCGGCTTTTTGTAAACCTGAATCATCTTATTTTCTGAGTCGATAAGAGTAAGGTCGGAGGCGTCCCGAAAGGGCACCGATTCCGAGCGAACCTGAAGACCGTTTGAGGGCTTATCCATGCCAAGAAGACGCGTAGCAGCCAAGCGCGAAGTGCTTGACGATCCAAAATACGGAAGCCAAATCCTGGCCAAGTTCATGAACCACGTGATGGAAAGCGGCAAGAAAGCCGTTGCCGAGCGTATCGTTTATGGCGCGCTGGAAAAGGTTAAAGAACGCAAGAACAGCGACCCCCTGGAAATCTTCGAGAAAGCTCTCGACGCCATCGCTCCGCTGGTCGAAGTGAAGTCGCGCCGTGTAGGCGGTGCTACTTACCAGGTTCCGGTTGAAGTTCGCCCGTCCCGTCGTAACGCTCTGGCAATGCGCTGGTTGGTAGACTTCGCCCGTAAGCGCGGCGAGAAGTCTATGGCTCTGCGTTTGGCCGGCGAACTGTTGGACGCTGCTGAAGGTAAAGGTGCTGCTGTTAAGAAGCGTGAAGACGTGCACCGTATGGCTGAAGCCAACAAAGCTTTCTCGCACTACCGCTTCTAATTTTAGCTTCACTAATTTTGCGAGGGCTTTATGGCTCGTACTACTCCGATTAGCCGCTACCGTAACATCGGTATCGTCGCTCACGTGGATGCTGGTAAAACCACCACCACCGAGCGCGTACTGTTTTACACCGGCAAAAGTCACAAAATGGGCGAGGTGCATGACGGCGCCGCGACCACAGACTGGATGGTTCAGGAGCAGGAGCGTGGTATTACCATTACTTCTGCTGCTATTACCGCCTTCTGGAAAGGTTCCGAGAAGCAGTACAAAGACGAGCATCGCTTCAACGTAATCGATACCCCGGGCCACGTAGACTTCACCATTGAAGTTGAACGTTCCCTGCGCGTACTCGACGGCGCTGTCGTTGTGTTCTGCGGCACCTCGGGTGTTGAGCCTCAGTCGGAAACCGTATGGCGTCAAGCCAACAAGTACGGTGTTCCACGTCTTGTTTATGTAAACAAGATGGACCGTGCTGGTGCCAACTTCCTGCGCGTGATCGGTCAGATCAAGCAGCGTCTGGGTCACACTCCGGTGCCTATCCAGTTGGCTATCGGTTCCGAAGACAACTTCCAGGGTCAGATCGATCTGATCAACATGGAAGCTGTTTACTGGAATGATTCCGACAAGGGTATGGTTCCTGTTCGTAAGCCTATCCCTGAAGAACTTCAGGAACTGGCTGACGAGTGGCGCAACAACATGGTTGAGGCTGCTGCCGAAGCCAGCGAAGAGCTGATGAACAAATACCTCGAAGGTGAAGAGCTCACCAACGTGGAAATCAAGGCCGCTCTGCGTCAGCGTACTATCGCTGGTGAGATCGTCTTGGCTGTTTGCGGTTCCTCGTTCAAGAACAAGGGTGTTCCCCTGGTTCTCGACGCCGTTATCGACTACCTGCCTGCTCCAACCGACATTCCTGCTATCAAGGGTTCCAACCCTGATAACGAGGAAGAAGAAATGGAGCGTCACGCCGATGACAACGAGCCGTTCTCGGCTCTGGCGTTCAAGATCGCTACCGACCCATTCGTGGGTACTTTGACCTTCGTTCGCGTTTACTCGGGCGTGTTGGCCTCCGGCGACGGCGTGATCAACTCGGTTAAAGGCAAGAAAGAGCGCGTGGGTCGTATGGTGCAAATGCACGCAAACGCCCGTGAAGAGATCAAGGAAGTACGCGCTGGTGACATCGCGGCCCTGATCGGCATGAAGGACGTCACCACTGGTGAGACTTTGTGCGACGCTGCCAAGCCAATCATCCTGGTTCGCATGGACTTCCCGGAGCCGGTTATTTCGGTTGCCGTAGAGCCTAAGACCAAGGATGACCAGGAAAAAATGGGTATCGCTCTGGGCAAGCTTGCTCAGGAAGATCCATCTTTCCGCGTCAAGACTGATGAAGAGACTGGTCAAACGATCATCTCCGGCATGGGCGAGCTGCACCTGGACATCCTGGTTGACCGGATGCGCCGTGAGTTCAACGTCGAAGCCAACATCGGTAAGCCTCAGGTTTCCTATCGTGAGCGCATCACGAAGAACTGTGAAATCGAAGGCAAGTTCGTTCGTCAGTCCGGCGGTCGTGGTCAGTTCGGTCACTGCTGGATCCGTTTTGCTCCTGCTGACGAAGGTCAGGAAGGTCTGCAATTCGTGAACGAAGTAGTAGGTGGTGTTGTTCCTAAGGAATACATCCCTGCTATCCAGAAGGGTATCGAAGAGCAGATGAAGAACGGTGTTGTTGCCGGCTATCCGCTGATCGGCCTGAAAGCAACCGTTTTTGACGGTTCTTACCACGACGTCGACTCCAACGAGATGGCGTTTAAGGTGGCTGCTTCCATGGCAACCAAGCAACTGGCCCAGAAGGGCGGTGGTGAGTTGCTTGAGCCAATCATGGCGGTAGAAGTTGTTACACCTGAAGACTATATGGGTGATGTCATGGGCGACCTTAACCGTCGTCGCGGCATGATCTTGGGTATGGAAGACACGGTTTCCGGCAAAGTGATTCGCGCCGAGGTTCCGTTGGGCGAGATGTTCGGTTATGCGACCGACGTTCGTTCCATGTCCCAGGGTCGCGCAAGCTACTCTATGGAATTCAAAAAATACAACACAGCTCCGGCGCACATCGCTGAAACTGTATCCAAAAAACAAGGCTGATTCAGTCCTTTAGGCAAGGAGTTAATTGTCGTGGCTAAAGAAAAATTTGATCGTTCCCTACCGCACGTAAACGTTGGCACCATCGGCCACGTTGACCACGGTAAAACCACTCTGACCGCTGCTCTGACTCGCGTCTGCTCCGAAGTTTTCGGTTCGGCTCGTGTTGACTTCGACAAGATCGACAGCGCACCAGAAGAAAAAGCTCGTGGTATCACCATCAACACCGCGCACGTTGAGTACAACTCGACTATTCGTCACTACGCTCACGTTGACTGCCCAGGTCACGCTGACTACGTGAAGAACATGATCACTGGTGCTGCCCAGATGGACGGCGCTATCCTGGTTTGCTCGGCCGCTGATGGTCCGATGCCACAAACCCGTGAGCACATCCTGCTGTCCCGCCAGGTTGGCGTTCCTTACATCGTGGTTTTCCTGAACAAGGCTGACCTGGTAGACGACGCTGAGCTGCTGGAACTGGTTGAGATGGAAGTGCGCGATCTGCTGAGCACTTACGACTTCCCGGGCGACGACACTCCGATCATCATCGGTTCTGCTCGTATGGCTCTGGAAGGCAACGACGAAAACGAAATGGGCACCACTGCCGTTCGTAAACTGGTTGAAACTCTGGACAGCTACATCCCAGAACCAGTTCGTCTGACCGACAAGCCGTTCCTGATGCCAATCGAAGACGTATTCTCGATCTCCGGTCGCGGTACTGTTGTGACTGGTCGTATCGAGCGCGGTATCGTTCGCGTTCAGGATCCACTGGAAATCGTTGGTCTGCGTGACACTACTGTCACCACCTGCACCGGTGTTGAAATGTTCCGCAAACTGCTCGACGAAGGTCGTGCTGGCGAGAACTGCGGCGTTCTGCTGCGTGGTACCAAGCGTGACGACGTTGAGCGTGGCCAGGTTCTGGTTAAGCCGGGTTCGGTCAAGCCGCACACCAAGTTCACCGCAGAAGTTTACGTTCTGAGCAAAGAAGAAGGCGGCCGTCATACTCCGTTCTTCAAAGGCTACCGTCCACAGTTCTACTTCCGTACTACTGACGTGACCGGTAACTGCGAATTGCCAGAAGGCGTTGAAATGGTAATGCCAGGCGATAACATTCAAATGACTGTTACCCTGATCAAAACCATCGCAATGGAAGACGGTCTGCGCTTCGCTATCCGTGAAGGCGGCCGTACCGTTGGTGCTGGCGTTGTAGCTAAAATCATCGAGTAATCTCTCTTTTGAGTGAGCTCTGATGTTTTGAAAAGGCCCCCGCTTAGCGGGGGCCTTTTTTATTGGGTTGACACCTATCTAGGGCGTCTATAGAATTGCGCCTCCTTTTAACGGGCGTATTGCGCCCGGTGGGAATAGCAGCCGGAGTCTGAAATCCAATGCAAAATCAGCAAATCCGTATCAGGTTGAAGGCTTTTGACCATCGCCTGATCGACCAATCCACCCAGGAAATCGTGGAAACCGCGAAACGTACTGGTGCTCAAGTGCGTGGTCCAATTCCACTGCCTACCCGTAAAGAGCGGTTCACCGTTCTGGTCTCCCCGCACGTCAACAAAGACGCGCGTGACCAGTACGAGATCCGTACTCATAAGCGCGTACTGGACATCGTCCAGCCAACGGATAAAACCGTTGATGCACTTATGAAGCTCGATCTGGCGGCCGGTGTGGAAGTACAGATCAGCCTCGGCTAAGACTTGGGTCTTAGTCGTGTAACGCTCTGAAATGGGCGGCCATAGCGGGTGAAAGCCCCGTACACTCATGAGGTTTACAACATGACTATTGGTGTAGTCGGTCGTAAATGCGGTATGACCCGTATTTTCACCGAAGAAGGTGTCTCCATTCCGGTCACGGTCATTGAGATCGAACCGAATCGCGTCACCCAGTTCAAAACTGAAGAAACCGATGGCTATCGTGCAGTGCAAGTCACTGTCGGCGAGCGTCGTGCTTCGCGCGTGACTGCTGCTCAAGCAGGTCACTTCGCTAAAGCAAACGTTGCAGCTGGTCGTACTGTCATGGAGTTCCGTCTTGAAGACGGCGACTACCAGGCTGGCGATCTGATCAACGCTGAAATCTTCGCCGCTGGTCAACTGGTTGATGTAACCGGTCAGTCCAAGGGTAAAGGCTTCCAGGGTACGATCAAGCGTTGGAATTTCCGTGGTCAAGACAACACTCACGGTAACTCCGTTTCCCACCGCGTCCCGGGCTCTATTGGCCAGTGCCAGACTCCTGGTCGTGTATTCAAGGGCAAAAAAATGTCCGGTCATATGGGCGCTGAGCGCGTGACCGTGCAGTCCCTCGAAGTAGTGCGCGTCGACGCTGAACGCAATCTGTTGTTGGTCAAGGGTGCTGTTCCTGGCGCTACTGGCGGCAACCTGGTTGTACGTCCAGCGGCCAAGGCTCGCGGTTAAGGGGAAGCTGACATGCAATTAAATGTAAATGACGCTCAAGCGATCGAAGTTTCCGAACTGACATTTGGCGGCGAATTCAACGAGACGCTCGTTCACCAAGCAGTCGTGGCCTACATGGCCGGCGGCCGTCAAGGTAGCAAGCAGCAAAAGACCCGTTCCGACGTACGTGGTGGCGGTAAGCGCCCTTGGCGTCAGAAAGGCACTGGCCGTGCTCGTGCCGGTACTATCCGTAGCCCAATCTGGCGTGGCGGCGGTACCACTTTCGCAGCTCGTCCACAGGATCACTCTCAGAAGCTCAACAAGAAGATGTACCGCGCAGCACTGCGCTCCATCCTTGCTGAACTCGTGCGTACTGATCGTCTGGTCGTGGTTCAGGACTTCGCTGTTGAAAGTCCAAAAACCAAAGATCTGTTGGGCAAACTGAACAACATGAGCCTGACCGACGTTTTGATCGTGTCCGAAGCTGTTGATCAGAACCTGTACCTGGCTGCTCGCAACCTGCCACACGTTGATGTACGTGACGTGCAAGGTTCCGATCCAGTTAGTCTGATCGCATACGACAAGGTGTTGATCACCGTGTCGGCCGTGAAGAAATTCGAGGAGCTGCTGGGATGAACCAGGAACGCGTATTTAAAGTTCTGCTTGGCCCGCACGTTTCCGAAAAGGCTACGGTTCTGGCTGACAAGAAAGGCCAGTTCGTTTTCAAGGTTGCAACTGACGCAACCAAGCTGGAAATCAAGAAGGCCGTCGAAAGCCTGTTCAGCGTGAAAGTAGAGCGTGTTACTACCCTGAATGTTCTGGGTAAGAGCAAGCGCACTGCTCGCGGTCTGGGCAAGCGTAATGACTGGAAGAAGGCGGTTATCTCCCTTCAGCCAGGCCAAGATCTCGATTTCAGCAGCAGTGCTGAGTAAGGAAGGGGTGCATCATGGCAATCGTTAAATGCAAACCGACTTCCCCTGGCCGCCGTTTTGTGGTCAAGGTGGTCAACCAGGAGCTGCATAAAGGCGCTCCTCACGCACCGCTGCTCGAGAAAAAATCGAAGTCTGGTGGTCGTAACAACAATGGTCGTATTACCACTCGTCACATCGGTGGTGGCCATAAGCAGCATTATCGTCTGGTCGACTTCCGTCGCAACGACAAAGATGGCATCGCTGCCACTGTCGAGCGTATCGAATACGATCCAAACCGTACTGCTCACATCGCTCTGCTGCTGTACGCAGATGGCGAGCGTCGCTACATCATCGCCCCTAAAGGCGTGAGTGCTGGCGACCAGCTGATCGCAGGTGCTCTGGCACCGATCAAGCCGGGCAACGCTCTGCAACTGCGTAACATTCCAGTTGGTAGCACCGTACACGGCATCGAATTGAAGCCAGGTAAAGGCGCACAGATCGCTCGTTCCGCTGGTGCTTCGGCTCAGTTGATCGCTCGTGAAGGTGTCTACGTGACCCTGCGTCTGCGTTCTGGTGAGATGCGTAAAGTACTGGCTGAATGCCGTGCGACCCTGGGCGAAGTCTCGAACTCCGAGCACAGCCTGCGTTCGTTGGGTAAAGCTGGTGCCAAACGCTGGCGTGGCGTTCGCCCAACCGTTCGTGGTGTTGCCATGAACCCGGTTGACCACCCACACGGTGGTGGTGAAGGTCGTACCTCTGGTGGTCGTCATCCGGTATCGCCATGGGGCTTCCCGACTAAGGGCGCGAAGACTCGTGGTAATAAGCGTACCGACAAAATGATCGTCCGTCGTCGCAAGTAAATAGAGGGATACGACAGTGCCACGTTCTCTGAAAAAAGGTCCTTTTATTGATCTTCACCTACTGAAGAAGATCGAAGTGGCGGCGGAAAAGAACGATCGCAAACCAGTTAAGACCTGGTCGCGTCGTTCGATGATCCTGCCACAAATGGTCGGTCTGACCATCGCAGTACACAACGGTCGTCAACACGTCCCAGTTCTCGTTAACGAAGACATGGTCGGCCACAAACTGGGCGAGTTTGCCGGTACCCGCACTTATCGTGGGCACGTGGCAGACAAGAAAGCCAAGCGTTAAGGGGTTAGGAAATGGAAGTAGCCGCTAAGTTGTCGGGCGCTCGAATCTCCGCCCAGAAAGCCCGCTTGGTCGCCGACCAGATCCGCGGGAAGAAGGTGGGCGAAGCGCTCAACCTGTTGGCTTTCAGCAGTAAGAAAGCCGCCGAGATCATGAAGAAAGTGCTGGAGTCGGCCGTAGCCAACGCCGAGCATAACGAAGGCGCAGACGTTGATGACCTGAAGGTCAGCACCGTTTTCGTCAACGAAGGGCGTTCGCTGAAGCGCATCATGCCACGTGCCAAAGGCCGTGCTGATCGCATCGTCAAGCGGTCTTGCCATATCACTGTCAAGGTTGCTGACAAGTAACGGAGTCGAAGAGATGGGTCAGAAAGTACATCCCATTGGCATTCGCCTGGGAATCGTCAAGGAGCACACCTCCGTCTGGTACGCAGACGGTCGGACTTATGCGGACTATTTGTTCGCTGATCTGAAGGTGCGTGAGTATCTCCAAGACAAACTAAAAAGCGCGTCCGTAAGCCGTATCGATATCCATCGTCCGGCCCAAACTGCACGTATCACCATCCACACCGCTCGTCCAGGTATCGTTATCGGGAAGAAAGGTGAAGATGTTGAGAAACTGCGTCAGGACCTGACCAAGCAAATGGGTGTGCCTGTGCACATCAATATCGAAGAGATCCGCAAGCCGGAGCTCGACGGTATGCTGGTTGCGCAGAGCGTAGCTCAGCAGCTGGAGCGTCGCGTAATGTTCCGTCGCGCTATGAAGCGCGCCGTACAGAACGCCATGCGCATTGGTGCCAAAGGCATCAAAATCCAAGTGAGCGGTCGTCTCGGCGGTGCTGAAATCGCACGTACTGAATGGTATCGCGAAGGTCGTGTGCCACTGCACACCCTGCGTGCCGACATCGACTATGCCAACTACGAAGCTCACACCACTTACGGTGTGATCGGTGTAAAGGTTTGGATCTTCAAAGGCGAAGTAATTGGTGGTCGCCAAGAAGAACTGAAACCACAAGCACCAGCGCCTCGTAAAAAAGCTGCTAAGTAAGGGGTACGCCAAATGTTGCAACCTAAGCGTACGAAGTTCCGCAAGCAGATGACAGGCCACAACCGTGGTCTGGCTCAGCGCGGTAGCAAAGTCAGCTTCGGCGAGTTCGCGCTGAAGTCTGTAGCTCGTGGTCGTCTCACCGCTCGTCAGATCGAGTCAGCGCGTCGTGCTCTGACCCGTCACGTAAAACGTGGCGGCAAGATCTGGATCCGTGTATTCCCGGACAAGCCGATCTCCAAAAAACCTCTCGAGGTTCGGATGGGTAAAGGTAAGGGTAACGTGGAGTACTGGGTAGCCCAGATTCAGCCAGGCAAAGTCCTGTATGAAATCGAGGGTGTTTCTGAAGAGCTGGCGCGTGAGGCTTTCGCCCTGGCTGCTGCAAAGCTGCCGCTCGCCACCTCCTTTGTTAAACGGACGGTGATGTGATGAAAGCGAATGAACTTCGTGAAAAATCCGCACAGCAGCTGAACGAGCAACTGCTCGGCCTGCTGCGCGACCAGTTCAATCTGCGTATGCAGAAAGCAACTGGCCAGTTGGGGCAGTCTCATCTGCTCTCGCAAGTTAAGCGTGACATCGCTCGCGTGAAGACTGTGCTCAACCAGCAGGCAGGTAAGTGATCATGGCTGAAGCCGAAAAGACTGTCCGTACGCTGACTGGCCGTGTTGTCAGCGACAAGATGGACAAAACCATCACCGTTTTGATCGAGCGTCGCGTTAAGCACCCGATCTACGGTAAATATGTTAAGCGTTCGACTAAGCTGCACGCGCACGACGAAACCAATCAGTGCCACATCGGCGACAAAGTCACTATTCGTGAAACTCGTCCGATGGCCAAGACCAAGTCTTGGGCACTGGTTGATGTTCTCGAACGCGCTGTGGAAGTCTAAGGACTAGGGGTCGGAGAAATTATATGATTCAGACTCAATCCATGCTCGATGTGGCCGATAACAGCGGCGCTCGCCGTGTTATGTGCATCAAGGTGCTGGGTGGCTCCCATCGTCGTTACGCTGGTATCGGTGACATCATCAAAGTTACCGTGAAGGAAGCAATTCCTCGCGGTAAGGTGAAAAAAGGCCAAGTGATGACTGCTGTTGTAGTCCGCACTCGTCACGGCGTACGTCGTGCTGATGGCTCCATTATCCGCTTTGATGGCAACGCTGCTGTTCTTCTGAACAACAAGCAAGAGCCGATCGGCACCCGTATCTTTGGGCCAGTGACCCGTGAACTTCGTACTGAGAAGTTCATGAAGATCGTCTCGCTCGCCCCAGAAGTGCTGTAAGGAGATCCGACATGCAAAAGATTCGTCGTGACGACGAGATCATCGTGATCGCCGGCAAAGACAAAGGTAAGCGCGGTAAGGTGCTTAAGGTTCTCGCTAATAACCGTCTGGTTATCGGTGGTCTGAACCTGGTCAAGCGTCATACCAAGCCTAACCCGATGTCGGGCGTGCAGGGCGGTATCGTCGAGAAAGAAGCTCCGCTGGATGCTTCTAACGTCGCCATCTTCAACGGCGAAACCAACAAGGCTGACCGCGTTGGTTTCAAAGTAGAAGACGGTAAGAAAATTCGTGTCTTCAAGTCGACCCAAAAAGCGGTTGATGCTTGAACACTGCTAGGTAGATTAGACCATGGCACGACTACAAGAGATTTACCGGAAGGAAATCGCCCCTAAGCTTAAGGAAGAACTTAAGCTCGGGAACGTGATGGAAGTTCCGCGCGTCACCAAAATCACCCTGAACATGGGTCTGGGCGAAGCGATCGGCGACAAAAAAGTCATCGAGCACGCTGTTGCTGACCTGGAAAAGATCACCGGTCAAAAAGTCGTTGTGACTTACGCTCGGAAATCCATCGCTGGCTTTAAAGTCCGTGAAGGTTGGCCGATCGGCGTCAAAGTGACTCTGCGCCGTGAGCGTATGTACGAATTCCTGGATCGTCTGCTGTCGATCTCCCTGCCTCGGGTCCGCGACTTCCGCGGCCTGAATGCCAAGTCCTTCGATGGTCGTGGTAACTACAGCATGGGCGTTAAAGAGCAGATCATCTTCCCGGAAATCGACTACGACAAGATCGATGCTCTCCGCGGTCTGGACATCACCCTGACCACCACTGCCAAGAACGATGATGAAGGCCGCGCTCTGCTGCGTGCGTTCAAATTCCCGTTCCGCAACTGATTGGAGTAGGACCATGGCCAAGATGAGCATGAAAAACCGCGAGCTGAAGCGTCAGCTCACGGTTGCCAAGTACGCCAAGAAGCGTGCAGCACTGAAAGCAATCATCGTTGATCTGAACGCAAGTCCAGAAGCGCGTTGGGAAGCTACAGTTGCTCTGCAGAAGCAGCCACGTGACGCAAGCGCTTCGCGCATGCGTAACCGCTGCCGCCTGACCGGTCGTCCACACGGCGTTTACCGCAAGTTCGGCCTCGGCCGTAACAAACTGCGTGAAGCGGCAATGCGTGGTGACGTACCAGGTCTGGTTAAAGCCAGCTGGTAAGTACTTTCAACGTCCAGGTGGTCGGAATCGCAAGATACTGACCGCCGGTGACCTTGAATCTGGATCAAGCCCCTTTTGGGGCTTGTTTCATTTCTGGAGTATGTCTAAAATACGCGGCTCGCCTGAGCCCGTGTTTTTTGTGCTCGGAGATTCTCGGCGACATATGTAGCCGCAAGGCTAATTTTTTTGTATTAGGAGCGTCTAGCCCATGAGTATGCAGGACCCGTTAGCGGACATGCTAACTCGTATCCGTAATGCCCAGATGGCTGAAAAGTCCGTCGTAAGCATGCCATCTTCCAAGTTGAAGGTAGCTGTTGCCAAAGTCCTGAAAGACGAAGGCTACATTGCGGGTTATCAGATCAGCAGCGAAATCAAACCACTGCTGTCCATCGAGCTGAAGTACTTCGAAGGCCGTTCGGTCATCGAGGAAGTGAAGCGCGTTAGCCGTCCAGGCCTGCGTCAGTACAAGTCCGCTGAAGATCTGCCGAAAGTTCGTGGCGGTCTGGGCGTGTCTATCGTCTCCACCAACAAAGGTGTGATGACGGATCGTGCTGCGCGCGCTGCCGGTGTCGGCGGCGAAGTTCTTTGCACTGTGTTCTAAGGGGGGATAAGCATGTCTCGCGTCGCTAAGAACCCCGTTAAGCTGCCAGCCGGTGTCGAAGTCAAATTCGCAGGCCAACAGCTTTCGGTGAAGGGTGCCAAGGGTACTCTTGAACTGAACATCCATTCGTCCGTTGAGATCGTTGAAGAAGCTGGTGAGCTGCGTTTCGCTGCTCGCAATGGCGATCAACAAACTCGCGCAATGGCCGGTACCACGCGTGCGTTGGTAAACAACATGGTCCAAGGCGTAAGCCAAGGCTTCGAGCGTAAGCTCCAGCTGGTCGGTGTTGGTTACAAAGCGCAAGCAAAAGGCACGGTTTTGAACCTTGCCCTTGGCTTCTCGCACCCAGTGGATTACGAACTGCCAGCGGGCATCACTGCTGAGACTCCTAGCCAGACCGATATCCTGATCAAGGGCATCGACAAGCAGCTGGTAGGTCAAGTGGCCGCTGAGATCCGCGACTTCCGTCCACCAGAGCCGTACAAAGGCAAAGGTGTGCGCTACGCGGACGAAGTCGTCCGTCGTAAAGAAGCCAAGAAGAAGTAGGGCATAGCAAATGACCGACAAAAAAGTTACTCGACTGCGTCGCGCTCGCAAAGCACGCCTGAAAATGCACGAACTCGAAGTCGTGCGTCTCTGCGTGTTCCGCTCGTCGCAGCACATCTACGCCCAGGTCATCTCGGCCGACGGCAACAAAGTCCTGGCAAGCGCCTCGACTTTGGATAAAGAACTGCGTGATGGTGCCACTGGCAACATCGACGCGGCCACAAAGGTTGGCCAGCTGGTCGCTACGCGTGCTAAGGCCGCTGGCGTCTCGCAAGTGGCTTTCGACCGCTCTGGCTTCAAGTACCATGGCCGCGTGAAAGCGCTGGCTGATGCTGCTCGTGAAGCTGGGCTGGAGTTCTAAGTTATGTCAAATAACGACCAAAAGCGCGACGAAGGCTACATTGAGAAGCTGGTTCAAGTTAACCGCGTAGCCAAAACCGTTAAAGGCGGCCGTATCTTCACTTTCACCGCGTTGACCGTGGTGGGTGATGGTAAAGGGCGTGTTGGCTTCGGCCGTGGCAAGTCACGTGAAGTGCCTGCTGCGATCCAGAAGGCAATGGAAGCTGCTCGTCGCAACATGATCCAAGTTGATCTGAACGGCACCACTCTGCAGTACGCAATGAAGTCCGCTCACGGCGCTTCGAAGGTGTACATGCAGCCTGCTTCTGAAGGTACCGGTATCATCGCTGGCGGCGCTATGCGTGCTGTCCTCGAAGTTGCTGGCGTTCAGAACGTTCTGGCCAAGTGCTACGGCTCGACTAACCCGGTAAACGTGGTTCACGCCACTTTCAAGGGTCTGAAGGCTATGCAATCTCCTGAGTCCATCGCTGCCAAGCGTGGCCTGACTGTCAAGGAGATCTTCTGATCATGGCTACCGTTAAAGTAACGCTGATCAAAAGCATGACCGGCCGCATCCCTAACCACAAATTGTGCGTTAAAGGTTTGGGTCTGCGTCGCATCGGTCACACTGTAGAAGTCCAGGATACTCCCGAGAATCGCGGGATGATCAACAAGGCTTACTACATGCTGCGTGTAGAGGGTTAATCGATGAAACTCAATGATCTGAGTCCAGCGCCGGGTTCCCGTCGCGAAAAGCATCGTCCGGGCCGTGGTATCGGTAGTGGTTTGGGTAAGACCGGTGGCCGTGGCCACAAGGGTCAAACCTCCCGCTCCGGTGGCACCATTGCTCCAGGCTTTGAAGGCGGTCAACAGCCGCTGCATCGTCGCCTGCCTAAGTTCGGTTTCGTGTCCCTGAAAGCTATGGATCGCGCAGAAGTGCGTCTGTCCGAGCTGGCTAAAGTGGAAGGCGACATCGTTACTGTGCAGACCCTGAAAGATGCCAACGTGATCAACGTCAACGTACAGCGTGTGAAAATCATGCTGTCCGGTGAAGTGACTCGCGCTGTCACTATCGGCAAGGGAATCGGCGCCACCAAAGGTGCGCGTTCGGCTATCGAAGCAGCTGGCGGCAAGTTCGAGGAATAAATGGCTAAGCAAGGTGCTCTCTCAGCGCTCGGCAAAGGCGGTATGTCTGAACTTTGGGCTCGTCTGCGTTTTCTGTTCCTGGCGATTATCGTCTACCGAATAGGCGCACACATCCCGGTTCCAGGTATCAACCCGGACCGACTCGCAGACCTGTTTCGACAGAATGAGGGGACCATTCTTAGCTTGTTCAACATGTTTTCCGGCGGCGCGCTGGAGCGGATGAGCATCTTTGCACTGGGGATCATGCCGTATATCTCGGCATCGATCATCATGCAGCTGATGACAGCCGTCAGCCCGCAGCTGGAGCAGTTGAAGAAGGAAGGTGAAGCTGGCCGTCGCAAGATTAGCCAGTACACCCGCTACGGCACTGTCGTCCTCGCCCTGGTTCAAGCTATCGGCATGTCCGTTGGCCTGGCAGGGCAGGGCGTTGCGTTCACTGGTGACTTTGGCTTCCATTTCGTCGCGGTATCCACGTTTGTGGCTGGTGCGATGTTCATGATGTGGCTGGGTGAGCAGATTACTGAGCGTGGTGTTGGCAACGGTATCTCGATGTTGATTTTCGCAGGTATCGTCGCCGGTCTTCCGAGAGCAATCGGGCAGTCTTTCGAGTCTGCGCGTCAGGGTGATATCAATATCTTCGCCTTGGTTGCCATCGGTTTGCTGGCAGTAGCGATTATCGGTTTTGTGGTGTTCATTGAGCGTGGCCAGCGTCGTATTGCTGTTCACTACGCCAAGCGTCAGCAGGGCCGTAAGGTCTTTGCTGCGCAGACCAGCCACTTGCCGCTGAAAGTGAATATGGCCGGTGTTATTCCGGCAATTTTCGCGAGCAGCATCTTGCTGTTTCCGGCTTCGTTGGGTACCTGGTTTGGTCAGTCTGAAAATATGGGCTGGCTGCAGGACCTCTCTCAGTCGATCGCTCCTGGTCAGCCGTTGAATATTCTGCTGTTTAGTGCAGGGATTATTTTCTTCTGCTTCTTCTATACGGCGTTGATGTTCAATCCGAAAGACGTAGCGGAAAACCTGAAGAAGTCCGGTGCCTTTATTCCGGGCATCCGTCCAGGTGAGCAGTCGGCACGCTACATTGATGGCGTTCTGACCCGTTTGACCCTGTTCGGTGCTCTATATATGACGGCCGTGTGCTTGTTGCCCCAGTTCCTGGTGGTTGCAGCAAACGTTCCGTTCTACCTTGGCGGGACCTCGTTGCTGATCGTGGTCGTGGTTGTGATGGACTTCATGTCCCAAGTACAATCGCACCTCGTTTCGCACCAGTACGAATCCCTGATGAAGAAAGCCAACCTGAAGGGCTACGGCAGCGGCATGTTGCGCTGAGTACCCCATAAGGTTCGAGGAGTTGGTGATGAAAGTTCGTGCATCGGTGAAAAAGCTGTGCCGTAACTGCAAGATTATTCGCCGCGAAGGTGTTGTTCGAGTAATTTGCAGCGCGGAACCGCGTCACAAACAGCGCCAAGGCTGAGTGTGATCCGCTTGAAGCCCGGCAGCTAGTGCGCTGCCGGGTTGATTATTTGTTATTACAGCGATATTATCTCGCGCCCTATTTCTTGGCTTCCGGGGCGTAGGTAGCTGTCAATTGGAGTCCCACTGAATGGCCCGTATTGCAGGCGTTAACATTCCAGATAACAAGCACACTGTTATCTCGCTGACCTACATCTATGGTGTTGGTCGCACTACTGCGCAGAAAATTTGCGCAGTTGCTGGGGTAAACCCAGCCGCTAAGATCAAGGATCTGAGCGACGAGCAGATTGAACAGCTGCGTGGCGAAGTGGCGAAGTTCACCACTGAAGGTGACCTGCGTCGCGAAATCAACATGAAAATCAAGCGTTTGATGGACCTCGGTTGCTATCGCGGTCTGCGTCATCGTCGTGGTCTTCCAGTACGCGGTCAGCGTACCAAGACTAACGCGCGTACCCGTAAAGGTCCGCGTAAGCCGATCCGCAAGTAATCGCCCCAGCGAATCGACAGGAAAATTATCATGGCAAAACCTGCTGCTCGTCCTCGTAAAAAAGTTAAAAAGACAGTGGTTGATGGCATCGCCCACATCCATGCATCTTTTAACAACACCATCGTGACCATCACCGACCGTCAAGGTAACGCGCTTTCTTGGGCTACCTCCGGTGGTTCGGGTTTCCGCGGTTCCCGCAAGTCCACCCCGTTTGCTGCTCAAGTAGCTGCTGAACGTGCTGGTCAAGCTGCGCTGGAATATGGCCTGAAAAACCTCGACGTTAACGTCAAAGGTCCAGGTCCAGGTCGTGAGTCTGCTGTCCGTGCTTTGAACGGCTGTGGCTATAAGATCGCCAGCATCACCGACGTGACGCCAATCCCGCACAACGGGTGCCGTCCGCCGAAGAAGCGCCGCGTGTAATCCAGGAGATTGTAAAGAATGGCTCGTTACATTGGTCCAAAATGCAAACTCGCTCGTCGCGAAGGCACCGATCTCTTCCTGAAGAGCGGCGTGCGCGCGATCGAATCGAAGTGCAACATTGAAGCAGCACCTGGTATCCACGGCCAACGCCGCGGTCGCCAGTCCGACTACGGCACCCAACTGCGTGAAAAGCAGAAGGTCCGTCGTATCTACGGCGTTCTCGAGCGTCAGTTCAGCGGCTACTACAAAGAAGCTGCTGGCAAGAAAGGTGCAACCGGTGAAAACCTGCTGCAACTGCTCGAATGCCGTTTGGACAACGTTGTATACCGTATGGGCTTTGGTTCGACTCGTGCCGAATCCCGTCAGCTGGTATCGCACAAGTCGATCAGCGTTAACGGTCAGACCGTAAACGTTCCGTCCTACCAGGTTCGTGCTGGTGACGTGGTCGCAGTTCGCGAGAAAGCAAAAAACCAACTTCGCATTGTCCAAGCTCTCGATCTGTGTGCCCAACGTGGCCGCGTAGAATGGGTAGAAGTAGACACTGAGAAGAAGTCGGGCGTTTTCAAGAACGTTCCTGCTCGCAGTGATCTGTCCGCCGACATCAACGAAAGCCTGATTGTCGAGCTCTACTCCAAGTAAGGGCTAGAAAATAGGTGCATCCATGCAGATTTCGGTAAATGAGTTCCTGACACCCCGCCACATTGATGTGCAGGTTGTCAGTCCAACCCGCGCCAAAATTACTCTCGAGCCTCTCGAGCGTGGTTTTGGCCACACCCTGGGCAACGCGCTGCGCCGCATCCTGTTGTCCTCAATGCCCGGCTGTGCAGTAGTCGAGGCCGAGATTGACGGTGTGCTCCACGAGTACAGCGCCATCGAAGGTGTACAGGAAGACGTAATTGAAATCCTGTTGAACCTTAAAGGTCTGGCTATCAAGCTGCACGGCCGTGACGAAGTTACGCTGACCTTGTCGAAGAAGGGTTCGGGGGTGGTTACCGCTGCCGATATTCAGCTGGATCATGATGTCGAGATCGTTAACCCCGATCACGTAATCGCTAACCTGGCGTCTAACGGCGCCCTGAACATGAAGCTCACTGTAGCTCGTGGTCGTGGTTATGAACCGGCCGACTCGCGTCAGAGCGATGAAGACGAAAGCCGCAGCATTGGTCGCTTGCAGCTTGACTCTTCGTTCAGCCCGGTTCGCCGTATCGCATACGTGGTGGAAAACGCCCGTGTCGAGCAGCGTACTAACCTGGACAAGCTGGTTATTGATCTGGAAACCAACGGTACCCTGGATCCTGAAGAGGCTATCCGCCGCGCTGCAACCATTCTGCAACAGCAGTTGGCTGCGTTCGTCGACCTCAAAGGTGACAGCGAACCAGTGGTAATCGAGCAGGAAGACGAGATCGATCCGATCCTGCTTCGCCCGGTTGACGATCTGGAACTGACTGTACGTTCGGCTAACTGCCTTAAGGCGGAAAACATTTACTACATCGGTGACCTGATCCAGCGCACCGAAGTAGAACTGTTGAAGACTCCGAACCTGGGCAAGAAATCCTTGACTGAAATCAAGGACGTTCTGGCCTCCCGCGGTCTGTCCCTCGGCATGCGCCTCGACAACTGGCCGCCTGCAAGTCTTAAGAAGGACGACAAGGCGACTGCCTGATCGTCGTAATCACCGAACGTGAGTTTGGTAAGGAATGAACCATGCGTCATCGTAAAAGTGGTCGTCACCTGAGCCGTACCAGCTCGCACCGCAAGGCCATGTTCCAAAACATGGCGGTGTCGCTGTTCGAGCACGAGCTGATCAAAACTACACTGCCGAAAGCTAAAGAACTGCGTCGCGTTGCTGAGCCGCTGATCACTTTGGCCAAGACAGACAGCCTGGCTAACCGCCGTCTGGCTTTCGACCGTACTCGTTCGAAAGCTATCGTTGGTAAGCTCTTCAACGACCTGGGCAAGCGTTACGCTACCCGTGAGGGCGGCTACCTGCGCATCCTCAAGTGCGGTTTCCGCGCTGGCGACAACGCGCCTATGGCGTACGTCGAGTTGGTTGATCGTGCTACTGCCGGCGAAGCTGTAAGCGCCGAGTAATACGACAAGCTGCAACGAAGAACCGGGCCTAGTGCCCGGTTTTTTGTGCGCGTAACAAAAGCGCGTTGCGTACAAGAATCTTCAGGCGACACGCTTCACTATGAGCGTCGGGCATGTTGGTAGTTATTTTCTATTGAAGCCTACAATTTAATGAATTTGTAGGTGTCATGTGGATGGTCAATACTCCCTCCAAGCCGATTAGCCGGCAGTTTCAAGCCCGACCTGAGGAAGATGCGCATGAGCCAGAATAAAGTCCTTACCACCGCCAGCGGCGCGCCCGTTGCGGACAATCAGAACTCACGTTCCGCCGGCCCTCGTGGCCCCTTGCTGCTCGACGATTTTCACCTGATCGAGAAGCTCGCTCACTTCAACCGTGAAAACATCCCTGAGCGTCGCGTGCACGCCAAAGGTTCGGGTGCCTTCGGTACCTTCACGGTGACAAAAGACATTACCCAATACACCAGCGCCAAATTGTTCGAGTCCGTTGGCAAGCAGACCCCTACGTTCTTGCGTTTCTCCACGGTGGGTGGGGAGCGCGGTTCGGCCGACACTGAGCGCGATCCACGTGGTTTCGCCTTGAAGTTCTACACCGAGGAAGGTAACTGGGACATCGTCGGTAACAACACCCCTGTGTTCTTTATCCGTGATCCGCTGAAGTTCCCGGACTTTATCCACACCCAGAAACGCCTGCCGCAGAGCAACCTGAAAAGCGCGCAGATGATGTGGGACTTCTGGTCGCACTCACCAGAGGCGCTGCATCAGGTCACCATTCTGTTTTCGGACCGTGGCATCCCGGACGGCTATCGCCACATGCATGGTTTCGGCAGCCACACTTACAGTCTGATCAATGCCCAGGGCGAGCGTCATTGGGTGAAGTGGCACTACAAGACCAAGCAAGGCATCAAGAACCTGGCGCCGGCCGAGGCTGCCCGCTTGGCGGGTACCGATCCTGACTACGCCCAGCGCGATCTGTTTGGTGCAATCGAGCGCGGTGACTTCCCCAAATGGCGCGTGTGCATCCAGATCATGACCGAGGCACAGGCGAATGCCCATTACGAGAACCCGTTTGATGTGACCAAGACCTGGTCGCAAAAAGAGTTCCCGTTGATTGAAGTGGGTGAGCTGGAGCTCAACCGTAATCCGCAAAACTACTTCGCAGAAGTTGAGCAGGCTGCATTTGGCCCAAGCAACATGGTCCCAGGCGTTGGCCTGTCCCCAGACCGTATGCTCCAAGGTAGGGTGTTCGCCTACGCAGATGCTCACCGCTACCGTGTCGGCACTAACCACCAGCAACTGCCGGTGAACGCGCCACGTAGCCCGGTTAACAGCTACCAGCGTGACGGTTCCATGGCTTTCGGCAGCAATGGTGGGGCGGCTCCGAACTACGAGCCAAACAGCTATGCCGACGCACCAAAACAAGCCCCGCAATATGCAGAGCCAGCACTGGCCCTGAGCGGTGCCGCCGATCGTTACGATCACCGCGAAGATACGGACTACTACAGCCACGCCGGTGCGCTGTTCCGTCTGATGAATGATGAGCAAAAAGCGTTGCTCACCAATAACATCGCGGGCGCAATGGCTGGGGTTTCCAGCGATGTGGTCCAGCGTCAACTGCAGCACTTCTATAAGGCCGACCCGGCTTATGGAGAAGCAATTGCAAAGGCATTGGGTGTATCGCTTAACTGACTCTAAACGATAAGCAGAACCGCCCTCATTTGGGCGGTTTTTGCGTTATTTCAGCTACTTTTCTCCGGAAATCTTCACTTTTCTGCCGTTTGTCCCGTGACCTTCAAGTCAGCATGGTTCAAACTACAGTCTTTCAAGCAGGGAGATGTAGGGCGATGCAAGGTCACCCCGACGTAATCGATTACCTCAACACGTTGCTGACGGGCGAACTGGCAGCTCGTGACCAATATTTCATCCATTCGCGTATGTACGAAGACTGGGGCTTTACCGAGCTCTATGAGCGTATCAACCACGAAATGGAAGAAGAGGCACAGCACGCTGACGCCCTGATGCGCCGCATTCTGATGCTCGAAGGCACGCCGCGTATGCGTCCTGATGATCTGGACGTGGGTACCACAGTGCCTGACATGCTCGCTGCCGATCTTCGCCTTGAGTACAAGGTCCGTGCCGCACTCTGCAAGGGCATTGAGCTTTGCGAACAGCACAACGACTATGTCACCCGGGAAATATTGCGGGTGCAGTTGAATGACACCGAAGAAGATCACACCTACTGGCTGGAAAAGCAGTTGGGCCTGATCAAGTTGATCGGCCTGGAAAATTACCTGCAATCGCAGTTCTGATTCCCGGCTATAAAAAAGCCCCCGTCACCGCAAAGTGGCAGGGGCTTTTTATTGGGCGATGAAAAAATCAGGCCCTGTCGCGTTCCAGCAACGGTTTCAAGTAGTAACCGGTGTGCGATTGAGGCATTTCGGAAACCTGCTCCGGAGTGCCCACTGCGATGATCTGGCCACCCTTAGAACCACCTTCTGGCCCCAGGTCTACCAGCCAGTCGGCAGTCTTGATCACATCAAGGTTGTGCTCGATCACCACCACGGTATTGCCGTGGTCCCGCAAGCGGTGCAGTACGTCCAGCAACTGCTGGATATCCGCGAAGTGCAGGCCAGTGGTCGGCTCATCGAGGATATACAAGGTTTTGCCGGTATCACGCTTGGACAGCTCGCGAGACAGCTTGACCCGCTGCGCCTCGCCACCCGACAGCGTGGTCGCTGACTGCCCCAGCTTGATGTACGACAGGCCCACATCCATCAGCGTCTGCAGCTTGCGCGCCAGCGCCGGCACTGCGTCGAAGAACTCGCGAGCTTCCTCGATCGTCATTTCCAAGGTCTCGTGGATGCTCTTGCCCTTGTACTTGATCTCCAGGGTCTCGCGGTTGTAGCGCTTGCTCTTGCACACATCGCACGGCACGTAGATGTCCGGCAGGAAGTGCATTTCCACCTTGATCAGGCCATCGCCCTGGCACGCTTCACAGCGGCCGCCCTTGACGTTGAACGAGAAGCGGCCCGGCCCATAACCCCGTGAGCGCGACTCTGGCACGCCAGCGAACAACTCACGGATAGGGGTAAACAGCCCGGTGTAGGTGGCTGGGTTGGAGCGAGGCGTACGCCCAATCGGGCTCTGGTCGATGTCGACCACCTTGTCCAGATGTTCCAGGCCCTTGATGCTGTCGTGAGCCGCCGCTTCCAGGGTGGTCGCGCCATTCAGGGCGGTGGCACTCAGTGGGAACAGGGTGTTGTTGATCAGCGTCGACTTGCCCGAACCGGAAACACCGGTCACGCAGGTCAGCAGGCCCAGCGGAATCTCCAGGTCGACATTGCGCAGGTTGTTCCCGCGCGCGCCCTTGAGATGCAGCGCCATCTTCTTGTTACGCGGCGTTCGCTTGGCGGGTACTTCAATCTTCACACGCCCCGACAAGTATTTGCCGGTCAGTGAATCAGGATGTGCCATCACCTCGGCAGGCGTGCCTTCAGCAACGATATGGCCACCATGCACGCCCGCGCCGGGGCCGATATCGACCACGTAGTCCGCCAGGCGGATAGCGTCTTCATCATGCTCGACCACGATCACGGTATTGCCGATATCACGCAGGTGTTTCAGCGTGCCCAGCAGGCGGTCGTTATCTCGTTGGTGCAAGCCAATCGAGGGTTCGTCGAGGATATACAGCACGCCCACCAGGCCGGCGCCGATCTGGCTGGCCAGGCGAATGCGCTGTGCCTCACCGCCAGACAGGGTATCGGCACTGCGGTCCAGCGACAGATAGTCCAGGCCCACGTTGACCAGGAACTGCAATCGCTCGCGAATCTCCTTGAGGATCTTGTCGGCAATCTCTCCACGACGACCGGTCAGCTTCAGCACGCCAAAGTATTCACAGGCATCGCCGATCGGCAGGTTGGTTACTGCCGGCAGGGTCTTCTCGCCCACCCATACATGCCGGGCTTCACGGCGCAGGCGCGTGCCACGGCAATCCGGGCATGGCTGTGTGCTGAGGAACTTCGCCAGCTCCTCGCGCACGCTCGCCGATTCGGTTTCGCGGTAACGGCGTTCCAGGTTCGGCACGATGCCTTCGAACGGGTGCGAGCGCTTGACGATATCGCCGCGATCGTTCAGGTATTTGAAGTCGACATTCTGCGAACCGCTGCCATTTAGAATGACCTTCTGCTGGTCTGCCGGGAGTTGGTTGAACGGTACTTCCAGGCTGAACTTGTAGTGGGAGGCCAACGACCCAAGCATCTGGAAGTAGTAGACGTTACGCCTGTCCCATCCGCGTATCGCACCCTCGGCCAAGGTCAGCTCGCCATTGACCAGGCGCTTGATGTCGAAAAACTGCTTCACACCCAGGCCGTCGCAAGTCGGGCAGGCGCCGGCCGGGTTGTTGAAGGAAAACAGTTTGGGTTCGAGCTCGCTGATGGCATGGCCACAGATCGGGCAGGCGAAGCGTGCGGAGAAGATGATCTCTTCGCCCGGCTCGTCATCCATCGGCGCTACCAGGGCAATGCCATCGGCCAGCTTCAGCGCGGTTTCGAACGATTCCGCCAAACGCTGTTGCAAGTCGGCACGCACCTTGAATCGGTCGACCACCACATCAATGGAGTGCTTTTTCTGCTTGTCCAGCTTCGGCGCTTCGTCCAGCTCGTAGAGCTTGCCGTTGATGCGCGCACGTACAAAACCCTGGGCACGCAGCTCTTCGAAGACCGACAGGTGTTCGCCCTTGCGCTCGCGAATGACAGGCGCCAGCAGCATCAGCTTGGCGCCTTCGGGCTGGGCCAGCACCAGGTCGACCATCTGGCTGACGGTCTGGGCTTCCAGGGGAATATCGTGGTCCGGGCAGCGCGGAATGCCCACGCGCGCATACAGCAGGCGCAGGTAGTCGTAGATTTCGGTAATGGTACCCACGGTGGAGCGCGGGTTGTGGGACGTGGATTTCTGCTCGATGGAAATAGCCGGCGACAGGCCTTCAATGGTGTCGACATCGGGCTTTTCCATCATCGACAGGAACTGCCGGGCGTAGGCCGACAGCGATTCCACATAGCGACGCTGACCTTCGGCATACAGCGTGTCGAACGCCAGGGACGATTTGCCGGAGCCGGACAAGCCGGTGATGACGATCAGTTTGTCCCGGGGCAGGGTCAGGTCGATGTTCTTCAGGTTGTGGGTTCTAGCCCCACGAATCAGGATCTTGTCCAAGATGGCCTCGCACGGCGGGCGTAAATGATGCCGGAGTATACGGCTAAAGACTGGATGAATATACACTGTCAAAACGCCGCCTGCAGCCTTACATGAAAGCTGCGCGGCAAAGCGCCGCATATACCCTCTCAATCGATGGGACTGGTAGAATCGCCGCCGGTTCACACGAGGTTTTTCCATGCACGATCCCCACAGCGAACGCATGAGTAGCGGCGAGACCCGAGCGGCAAGCGGGCTGGCCCTGGTGTTCGCCTTCCGTATGCTGGGCATGTTTATGGTGTTGCCAGTGCTGGCCACCTATGGGATGGATCTCGCAGGTGCGACCCCCGCCTTGATCGGCCTGGCGATTGGTGCCTATGGCCTGACCCAGGCGATTTTCCAGATCCCGTTCGGGATTATTTCCGACCGCATTGGCCGTCGCCCGGTGATCTATCTCGGGCTGATCGTATTCGCCCTTGGCAGTGTGCTAGCGGCCCAATCCGATTCGATCTGGGGCGTGATCGCCGGCCGCATCCTGCAGGGCGCCGGTGCGATTTCCGCCGCCGTGATGGCGCTGCTGTCGGACCTGACCCGCGAACAACACCGCACCAAGGCCATGGCGATGATCGGCATGACCATCGGCCTGTCGTTTGCCGTGGCCATGGTGGTCGGGCCCTTGCTCACGCGCGCGTTCGGCTTGCATGGGCTGTTCCTGGCCACGGGCGGCATGGCGTTGTTTGGCATCCTGATCGTTGCCTTTATGGTGCCGCGCTCCACCGGTACCCTGCAGCATCGTGAATCGGGCGTCGCACGCAAGGCGTTGCTTCCCACGCTCAAGCACCCGGACTTGCTGCGCCTGGATTTAGGTATCTTCGTATTACACGCCATGCTGATGTGCAGCTTCGTCGCCTTGCCCCTGGCCCTGGTGGAAAAAGCCGGCCTGCCCAAGGAACAGCACTGGTGGGTCTACCTCACTGCGCTGTTGATTTCGTTCTTCGCCATGATCCCGTTCATCATCTATGGCGAGAAGAAACGCAAAATGAAACGAGTTTTACTCGGCGCCGTCGCGACATTGATGCTCACTGAACTATTCTTCTGGCAGTTCGGCGACAGCCTGCGAGCATTGGTGATCGGTACGGTGGTGTTTTTCACCGCCTTCAACCTGCTCGAAGCGTCGTTGCCGTCATTGATCAGTAAAGTTTCACCGGCAGGCGGCAAGGGCACGGCCATGGGGGTGTATTCCACCAGCCAGTTCCTGGGTTCCGCGTTGGGCGGCATCATGGGCGGCTGGATGTTCCAGCATGGCGGTTTGTCGGTTGTGTTCCTCGGATGCGCCGGGCTGGCTGCACTTTGGCTGGTCTTTGCTGTTACCATGCGCGAACCTCCCTACGTCACCAGTCTGCGTTTGCCGCTATCGCCCGAGGCGATCCGCGAAGCCGGCCTGGTAGAGCGCCTGAAGGCTGTCGTAGGGGTAACGGATGCAGTCGTGGTCGCTGAAGAGGCGGCCATTTACATCAAATTGGACACCGAATTATTGGATCGCGCGACGCTCGAGCAACTGGTCAACCCAGTGCCGACAGCGCGCCCAGCCTAGGAGAACGTTATGGCCCGTGGGGTTAACAAAGTCATATTGGTCGGTACTTGCGGCCAGGATCCCGAAGTTCGCTACTTGCCTAACGGTAACGCCGTGACCAACCTGAGCCTGGCGACCAGCGAACAGTGGACCGACAAGCAGACCGGCCAGAAGGTCGAGAAGACCGAATGGCACCGCGTGTCGATGTTCGGCAAGGTTGCGGAGATCGCCGGTGAATACCTGCGCAAAGGTTCGCAGGTGTACATCGAAGGCAAACTGCAAACCCGCGAGTGGGAAAAAGACGGCATCAAGCGTTACACCACCGAAATCGTGGTCGACATGCAAGGCACCATGCAACTGCTGGGCGGCCGTCCACAGGGCGACCAACAGGGCCAGGGCGGCATGTCCAACTCGGCACCGCGCCCACAGCAGTCGCGTCCGCAGCCAAGCCAGCAGCCACAGCGTGAGTCGCGCCCAGCACCACAACAGGCTGCTCCGCAACCGGCTCCGGATTTCGACAGCTTTGATGACGATATCCCGTTCTAAGGTCCAAGACCGACCCTGAACAAACAAAACCCCCGATAGCGAAAGCATCGGGGGTTTTTTATGGTCGACGTGCAGGCGTCGCGCGCGGGGTGCCTTTGTACAGGCAGCACACCAACCCCAGCATTTGTTCTCATGGCTCACAAGATTTAGGCTGGCGCCACCTCTAACAAAGAAGGAAGGCTGTGATGACCTGGTCCGCCAAGCAGTACACGATGTTCGAACAGCAGCGCACTCGCCCCGTCCGTGACCTGGTTGCGGCAATTCCCAACACCGACGTGGGCACCGCAGTCGACCTGGGGTGCGGGCCGGGAAACTCCACTGAAGTGCTGGCCGAGCGTTTCCCCCAAGCGCACGTCACTGGCATGGACAGCTCCGATGACATGTTGGCAGACGCCCGCAAGCGCCTGCCCAGGTTGAACTTCGAGCTGGCGGACATCGGCGCCTGGCATCCTGCGCAACGCTTGGATGTGATTCTGGCCAATGCCTCGCTGCAATGGCTGCCCGACCACGCCACGCTCTACCCGCATTTGGTCCACCAACTGAACCCAGGCGGTACGCTGGCGGTGCAAACCCCGGACAACCTTGACGAGCCCGCTCATCGCCTGGCCCGAGAAGTCGCGGCCGATGGCCCATGGTCGGCAAAGATAGGGGCGGTCAAACACAATGAACGGCACACCGCCAGTTACTACTACGAACTGCTGAGCAAGCATTGCAGTACCGTGGACGTGTGGCGCACCACCTATCAACACCCCTTGGCGGACCACGCGGCGGTGGTGGAGTGGTTCAAGGCTTCGGCATTGCGGCCTTTTCTTGCGCCGTTGACGGACGATGAAAAAGCCGCCTTCCTGCAGCAATACCAGGCGCGAATTACCCAGGCTTATCCAGCCCTGGCCGATGGCACGGTGTTGTTGCCCTTTCCGCGGCTGTTCATCATTGCCACACGCTAAAGCGATCAGCCCAGGTGGCGGTCACGCAGCCGCTGCTTGGGCTTTCAGATATTCCTCTGCCGACACTACACCCGCATAGCCAAATGCCAGGGAGGCCATGTACGCCCCGTGCACCTGTGCCGCCGGAATCACCTGGCCGTTGAATTCCTGGTCGCGGGTCGCGCAGGCGTCATGGATCACCGTAACCTTGTAGCCCAGGTCCGCTGCCGCCCGCACCACGGCGTCAACGCACATATGGCTCATGCTACCCACCACCACCACCTCGGTGATGCTGCGCTGTTCCAGCAGTTCGCGCAGGTTGGTTTGGCGAAACGCATTCACGAAGTGTTTGAGCACCACCGGTTCATCGCCCTCGTTGAGCACCTTGGCATGCAAATGCGCGCCTTCGGAGCCCGGTGTGAAGAACGGTGCGTCGTCGCCAGCGAACTCATGCCGTACATGAATCACCGCATCGCCTGCTTGTCGAAACGCCTGGAGCACCTGCGCCGCCTTGTCCGCTGCGGCTTCCACGCCGTCGAGCGGCCACTTGCCCTGGGGGAAGTAGTCGTTCTGGATATCGATTAGGATGAGCGCCTGCTTGGCCATGTGTGTTGCCTCGTGATGGGTTGATGGGCCTAGTATCTTAGCTTGGCGATCACACCGAGAATTGGCTGCACCGACAATAACAGGGGGAAAACTGACAATGGTCGCGCAACGCAGCACTGTCGAGCTAGGTGTGTTGATCTACCAGGGCGCGCAACTCGCCGCAGTCCACGGGCTGACCGACCTGTTCGGGGTCGCTAACCGCATCGCCGCCGAGCATGAATCTGCGCAGTTACCGCTGCTGCGGGTCAGCCACTGGCAGGTAGATGCCCACGGCACGCCCGCGCGCACGTTCGACAGCCACCCAGGCCCCGAGCAACCGATGATGGCCGTGTTGGTGCCGCCCTCGATTGCAGAGTTCACCGAAGACCAGGCGCCGCCTGCGCTGCTGCAATGGCTGCGCCTGCAACATGCGGGCGGCACCGTGCTGGGCGGCGTGTGCATCGGCTCGATCATGCTGGCGCGCAGCGGCTTGTTGGATGGCCGCAGTGCCACCACCCACTGGTCCTCCGCGAAATCTTTTGCGACCTGTTACCCGGCGGTGCGACTGGAAGCGGATAAACCTATCGTCGATGACGGCGACCTGATCACCTCCGCTGGGCTGATGGCCTGGTCGGAACTGGGCCTGCGCCTGGTCGATCGGCTTATGGGGCCGAGCATTGCAGCTGACACTGCGCGCTTTCTGGTGATCGAGCACAGCGCCAGTGCCAGCCAGTGCGGTAGCAACTTTGCGCCGATTCTCAGGCATGGTGATGGTGCGGTCCTCAAGGTCCAGCATTGGCTGCAGGCCAGTGGCGCGGTGGATGTGTCCGTGGCGGCGATGGCGCAGGAGGCGAACCTGGAGGAGCGCACGTTCTTGCGCCGCTTTCGCAACGCCACCGGGCTGAAACCCACCGAGTACTGTCAGCATCTGCGAGTCGGCAAGGCGCGGCAGATGCTGGAGTTCACCAACGGCACGATCGATCACATTGCCTGGACCGTGGGCTATCAGGACCCCAGCGCCTTTCGCGCCATCTTCAAGAAAATCACCGGCCTGTCCCCCAGCGATTACCGCAACCGCTTCGGGGTTTGAATCGTGCAGAACGCCGCAGGCTTCTCCCCGGGTCGTGCAGAATAAAACAGGCTAACGGCCATCACTTTTTGCGCAACTGATTGATTTAACAGCTCTTCCCTCAATCCCAGCGTTGGCCTGATCCATGCAACCTCACTGCTACACAAAGGTTGATAGAAAAGGGGACCGCATGACCCCCATAAGTCGCAAGAAGTTGGTGGTCGCCCACTCCATGCGAGAGGGTGCGCCCCTGCATGAAATTGAGACCAACCGCGCCCTCGCACGCTGGCTCGCGCAGATCCTGGGGCTCAAGTTCGGTGGCAGTTACGACCCGGCCCTGCATGCGGGTCGGGAATTGTATCTGCTGCCCACGCAAACCCTGGTCGGGCCAGCCCAAGCGCACCAGCTCAATATCAAGGGGCCACAAGATCTGTGGGGCGGCTATGTCGATCACGCGTTCATCTGCACCAAAGCCATCAGTCACGGGCTGCTGAGTCCCGAGGCCAAGGCGCCCGAAGGCTGGTCGCCGTCATTCTGCGAGCGTGTGCGTGACGTGGTGTTGGACGGTGTGAGTGTGTTCGCCCTTGAGGATGCACGGCCTGCCGCGACCCGCTTGCTCTACAGCGGCCCGATTCGTCTGAAACCCGTAAATGCCTGTGCAGGGCGGGGGCAGGAAGTTATCCACAGCCTTGATGAGTTCGACGCGATAGTGGCGCGCCCGGAAGCGGCCCGAATGTTCAATGAAGGTGTGGTGCTGGAACAAGACCTGCACGCGGTGGTCACCCACAGTGTGGGCCAGAGCTTTATCGGCGATCACCTCTTCAGCTACTGCGGCGAGCAGCACCTGACGCAAGACGGGCAGGGGGAAGAGGTCTACGGCGGTTCCGATCTGCTGGTCGTCCCCGGTGATTACGCTGCCCTGCTCAAACTGGATCTGCCTGAAGACGTGCGTGAGGCCATCGAACAGGCGCTGGTTTTCGACCGTGCTGCGAATGAGGCCTACCCAGGCTTCTTCGCCTCGCGCCGCAACTACGACATCGCCCAAGGCCTGGACAGCACAGGCCAGCGCCGCAGTGGTGTGCTCGAACAATCCTGGCGCATGGGCGGGGCCAGCAGCGCGGAAGTCGCGGCGTTGCAGAGTTTTATCAACCATCCGGGCCTTAAAGCCATCCGTGTGTCCTCGGTAGAAACCTATGTAGACCAGGCGCTGCCGGCGGATGCCATCGAGGTATACCGAGGCCCGGCCGAAAACAGCGACTTTCTACTCAAGTATGTGACGGTCAAGACTTATGACGGCTAGAAGCGAGAGCATCACCATCGATATAGACGACGAACAGATGAGCGGGACATTCCTCAGTCCCAAGTCCAAAGTGCCCGGCGTGTTGTTCGTGCACGGCTGGGGCGGTAGCCAGGAGCGCGACCTGGAGCGGGCCAAAGGCATCGCAGGCCTTGGGTGTGTGTGCCTGACCTTCGACCTGCGTGGCCATGCTGGCACCGGCATCCCTTTGTCGCGCGTCACCCGCGAAGACAACCTGCGCGACCTGCTGGCCGCCTACGACCGCCTGCTGTCCCACCCGGCTATCGACACCTCGGCGGTGGCAGTGGTGGGCACCAGTTATGGCGGCTACTTGGCAGCGATCCTCACCTCATTGCGCCCGGTACGTTGGCTGGCGCTGCGAGTGCCGGCGCTGTACCGCGATCAGGAATGGCTCAAGCCCAAGCGCGACTTGGATAAAGCCGACCTGATGGATTACCGCGGCACCCTCGTGCACGCCGAAACCAACCGTGCCCTGCATGCCTGCGCGCAATTTACCGGCGATGTGCTGATTGTCGAATCGGAAACCGACGACCATGTGCCCCACGCCACCATCATGAGTTACCGCGCGGCGTGCCAGCAGACCCATTCGCTGACCCACCGCATCATCGACGGCGCCGACCATTCCCTGAGCGACCCGGTGTCGCAACAGGCCTACACCTCGATCCTGGTGGACTGGATTACCGAGATGGTGGTAGGGGAGCGGTTGAGCATCATTCAGGCTCGATAGTCGTTGCCCTTGTGATCGCTTTCGCGGACAAGCCCGGCTCCCACCTGGGAATGCATTCCCCTGTGGGAGCCGGGCTTGCCCGCGAAAGCGATTCCACCGTCACCACCGTCTCAACAGGCAGTTTTCTTAACCCGCAACGCCTTGGCCTTGGCCTCCACCCCCAAATACATCACCAGTGCAATCAACAACGGGCAGATAAAATAAATCGCCCGGTACGCGATCAGCCCGGCCAGCAAACTCCCCCGCGACGCCTCATGCTGCAACAGCGCAATGAACACCGCCTCCAAAACCCCCAAGCCGGCGGGAATATGGGTGACCACCCCGGCAATTGCGCTGATCAACAGCACCCCCAGCACCAGTGGGTAATCCAGTTTGGCGGGCAACAAGGCAAATATCACCGCCGCCATCAACGACCAGTTCAACGCACCCAGGGCCAGTTGCAAACAGGCCATGCGCAGCGACGGCAAGTTGATCTCGATACCGCGGATCGACCACGCGCGCTTTTTCGAAAACCGGCACGCCGCCAGGTAGCCCAGGCTCGCGAGCACCAACACCCCCCCGACCCCTTGCAAGGCGCCGCTGCTGAGCTTCCAGCCCGGCGGCAGAGTCACCAACCCGCTGCTGAAAACCACTCCGGCCAACGCCATATAGCCAAACCAATTGGTGGCCAGGCTCAGGCCGAGGATCTTGGCGATATTGCTGGTGCTCACGCCCAGGCGTGAATACAGCCGATACCGCATGGCGATGCCACCGACCCAGGCGCTGAGGTTGAGGTTGAACGCGTAGCTGATGAAACCCACCGGCAATATCTGCTTCCAACGCAACGGCTGGCGAATGTAGGTGCGGCCGATCAAGTCGAAGCAGGCATAGACGATAAAACTGCACAGCGTCAGCGCGCCGGCGATGAACAATGTGCGCAGCTTGAACTCGCTCAGGGTCTGGAACACTTCGCTCCAGTCGATGCGCCGGGCCAGCAGGGTAAACAACACGATCAGCAGCACGAAGAACGCGATCGTCAGCGGTTTCTTCCAGCGCTTGAACCCAGAGGCTTGCGCTTGGGGGCGGGCTTCAGACGTCATGGGGCGTGGCCTCAAAAGGTTTCAAGCGCGGTTTGTGGGCCGGTAACCAACTGGCCAGTACCGGGAAATGGCGCATCACATGAAACACCAGGAAACCCACGGTCAAGCGCCAGAGCCACAGGCGTGGCTTGCGCTTTTCCGGCATGGTCTGGCAATGATTGTGGGCGAGGGCTTCCAGGCGTTCGTAGAGATGCTGATTGAAAGCCCGGTCGCGAATCAGCACATTGGCCTCCAGGTTCAATGCCAGGCTGAGTGGGTCCAGGTTGCTCGAACCGACGGTGCTCCATTCGTCATCCACCAGCGCCACCTTGCCGTGCAATGGGCGTTGGCAGTATTCGTGAATCACCACGCCATCCTTGAGCAAGTAGTCATAGAGCATGCGCGCGGCCAGTTTCGCCAACAGCACGTCGGGCTGGCCCTGCATGATCAATTGCACCTGCACGCCACGGCGCGCCGCGTTACGGATCTCGCGAAGCAGGCGGTAGCCGGGGAAGAAGTACGCGTTGGCGATTACCACCCGCTGCCGGGCCTGGCTCAAGGCGTGGATATACGCGTCTTCGATGTCGTCACGATGCTGGATGTTATCGCGATAGATCAGGCGTACCAGGCCGTCGCCTGGCTCGTTCGTCCAGGGTGAAGGCCGCTGCTGGCGCCGTCGCCAACCGCGACGGCTGCGCACTTGGCGGCCACTTTGGGCGAGGGCGAAATGGTGCAGGTCGGCCACAGCCGGGCCGATCACCTGTACTGAGTAATCCTGCTTGGCTTCGGGGCCGAAATCCGCCAAGTGGTCAGCAGAAAAATTGATCCCGCCGATAAACGCCACGCGGGCATCCACCACGACAATCTTGCGGTGCAGGCGGCGAAACCAGTTAGTGCGTATGCCGAAGGTCTTGGGCGCCGGGTCGAACATCTGCACCATCACCCCGGCTTCGGCCAACTCCCGCAGGAAGCCCGGGCTCAGCTCGCCGCAACCAAAACCGTCGAGGCTGACCACCACCTTCACCCCGCGCTTGGCCGCCTCGATGAGGATGCTGTGCAGCTCAAAGCCGACCTTGTCTTCAAAAAGGATGAAGGTCTCCAGCAGGATCTCGCGCTCGGCGCTGCGCAATGCCTCGAACACGGCAGGAAAGTACGCCTCGCCGTTCTCCAGCAACGCCACCTGGTTGCCGCTCTGCCAGCCGTAATCCAGATCTCGCGCCTTGCTGTCATCTGGCGGTTGGTCTGTGGCGATATGGTCTACCGCAACGTTCATAGCTCAACCTCCACCGACAGCGGCACATGGTCTGATAAATGGGACCAGGGGCGAGTGGTGAGCACGCGAGGGTTGTGCACCGTCAGGTTGCGCACATAAATGCGGTCCAGCGGCAGCAACGGCAGGCGTGCCGGGAAGGTGCGCGCTGGTTTGCCGAGGGTGTGCATGAACACTTCCTGCAGGCCGCTTTGGCTCAGGTCGGCTTTTTGCCGCCAGTCGTTGAAATCGCCAGCGACCACCAACGGCGCATCGGCCGGAATCTCGCTGATACGTTGTTCCAGCAAGCGCAATTGTTGTTGGCGATGCACCTCGCGCAAGCCCAGGTGGATGCAGATCGCGTGCACCTGCTGGCCGCCGCCCGGCAGGCGCAACACGCAATGCAGCAGGCCGCGGTTTTCATGGCCGCTTTGCGAAATGTCGAGGTTGTCGTAGCGGATGATCTGGAATTTCGACAGCAGTGCATTGCCATGGTCGCCATGGGGGTACACCGCATTGCGCCCATAGGCAAATTGCGGCCAGATGCTGTCGGCCAGGAATTCATACTGCGGCATTTTTGGCCAGTCGCTGTAGCGCTGGGGATGACGTTCGTGGGTGCCATGGATCTCCTGCAAGAACACCATGTCTGCGCCCACGCTGCGCACCGCTTCACGCAGCTCGGGCAAGATGAAGCGGCGATTCAGTGCGGTGAAACCCTTGTGGATATTGACCGTCAGCACCGTGAAACGGGTGATGGCGGTGGTCGGCGGGGTGGGGATTAGCTCTGGATGCGTCATGGCAATACTCCTGGTTCCGGCAGCCGGCCAGGTTCGGTGAGCAGGTGTTGGTCCAGCCCGAAGCGTTGCAGCAATTGGCGTGCATCGAAAGGGGCGCGAACTTTGATGTCGTTGTCGAAAAAGCAGAACACGTCACGGTGTTTACGCCTGCGGGGTGTGTGGTGCGGGTCGACCAGGTGTGCATCGGCAGGCTGCTTGCCCTGGGCCCAGCGCTCGATGCGGTCACCCCAGCGCTGGAGCGCTTCGGCGCTATAACCACTGGCGTATAACTGCTTGTCGCCGTGCAAGCGCAGGTACATGAAGTTGGCGGTCACGTCTTCCATGTACGGCCACTTGCCGGCGGTGTCCGCGACCACCAGCGCCACACCGTGCTTATCCAGCAGTTGGATGAACTCCGGCACGGCAAAACTCTTGTTGCGAATCTCCACGGCATGGCGCAAAGGTTTCTTGGCATAGGCCTTCATGCTCGCCTTGCCGTTCAGGCGTGGCTCATGCTGGCGGGCGAGGGCGGCCGCCTGTTGGGTATCGGTGGGTAATTGGGCCAGGAAGGTTTCGAACAGCGTGGCGTCAAATTTGAAGCTGGGCGGAAACTGCCAGAGGATGGGGCCGAGTTTTTCTTTGAGTTCCAGTACCCCGGAAGCGAAGAAATTCGCCATCGGCTTGTGCACGTCCCGCAGGCGCAGGATATGCGTGATGAAACGGGGCGCCTTGACACTGAACAGGAAACCTTCGGGCGTATCGGCATACCACTCGGCGTAGCGCTTGGGGGTTTGCAGCGCGTAGAACGAGCCGTTGATTTCGATGCTGTTGACGGCGCGTGACGCAAACTGCAACTCGCGTTTCTGGGTCAGCCCTTCGGGGTAAAAGTCCCCGCGCCAGGGCGTGTAGCGCCAGCCGGAAATGCCGATGTGAATCGCCGCCATGTTTACTCCCGTGGATGGTGGGTGAGGTGACCTCCGTTATGGGATGACTGCGCTATTTGGCTGAAAGTTTCCACATTCCTACAGGCGGTAATAGGGGTGAAATGCGGGAGGGGCATTGCAAATGCAGGGAACGATAAAGGCCCAATCTCGTCAGTTCCTTACAGACCCTGCTGAAGGAGCTTGCTGTTTTGCTGAATTTAAAGACTGCATTACTGCTCGGCGCGCTGCTGCTCTGCGGCAATGGCGCATTGCAGGCCGCGGCCTCTGCGCCTGCTGCCGACACACCGGCCAAGCCGGAGCTGCTGGTGGAGGGCGGGTTGCTCGGGGCCATCAGTTCCAGCATCGACGACGTGCAGAACAAGCTCGACCTCGACCAGAACCTCATCGACGCCTGGCGCCTGCGTGCTGATCGCGCCGCGGACGAAGTAGGGCGCCTGGTAGACCAGACAGCCGCACGCTCGCCGTGGAGCGTGGCGGGCGATTTCCTGCTGTTGTCTGGGGTGTGGGTCGGTGCCTTTGCGGTCTTGACGATACTTGGGCGCCTGGTTGTGCAACGCTCGAGCCGCCGCCCATTCCTCGCGCGGCGCCAACGGCTGCAAGGCTTGCTGGGCTATGTGGTGCCCTACACGATTCCAGCGCTGATCTGCCTGCCGCTGACCCTTTATGTCAGTCACTTTTTACCTGCGTCTGTCGGCCGAGCCCTGGCACTGTGTTTTGCCTACGCCACCAGCAGTGGCATCTTTTCCACCTCGCTGTTGCTGTGCGTCATTGTCATGTTCAACGTCGGGCACAAGCGGCCTGCCGTGCAGATCATTCGTGACTATTGCCCCAAGCCGCTGTTCCTGATCGGCTTTCTCGCGGCCCTCAGCGATGCGCTGACCAGCCCGCAAATCGCTCGTCAGTTGGGCGGCAATATCACCAGCAGCATCGCCGTGTTTACCGGCCTGTTTGCCGCGGTCATCTTTGGCGTGCTGGTGGTACGCCTGCGGCGGCCGGTGGCCCATTTGATCCGCAACCGGCCACTGGCCCAGCGCCTCAAACATCCAGCATTGCAACAGTCGCTGCGGGTGTTTTCCGGGCTCTGGTACTGGCCGATTCTGTTGATGGTGCTGGTGTCGGTGGTCAACCTGATTGGCGCCGGTGACGACAACCAAGAGGCCCTGCGCTGCGCGTTGCTCACCACCTTGTTACTGATCGGCACGGTGTTTCTCAGCACCGTGCTGCAACACCTGTTCAAGTCCCGCAGCCAGGTATCGATCCAGCGCAGCAGTGCCTACAAGGAACGCTTCCTGAGTTTGCTGCACGCAATTTTGCGTATCGTCATGGCCATCGCGTTTATCGAGATACTCGGGCGTATCTGGGGCGTTTCGCTGTTCGAATTCGCCCAGCGCAACTCGGTGGGCCGGGCCATCAGTGATTCCCTCAGCAGTATCGGCCTGATCCTGTTGGTGACCTGGCTGTTCTGGGTGGTGCTCGACACTGCGATTCAGGAAGCCCTCAAACCACCGGTGAATAAACGCTCCAGTCGCCAGCCCAGCACCCGGGTCAAAACCATCCTGCCGCTGCTGCGCAATGCGGTGAAGATCATCCTGGTGGTGATCTGCGCGATTACCACCATGGCCAACCTCGGCATCAATGTCGCGCCGTTGCTGGCGGGCGCCGGGGTGGTGGGACTGGCGATCGGTTTCGGTTCCCAGCAACTGGTGCAGGACGTGATTACTGGCCTGTTCATCATCATCGAAGACACCCTGTCCATCGGCGATTGGGTGGTGCTCGACTCTGGTCACGCCGGCACCGTGGAGGGCCTGACCATCCGCACCCTGCGCCTGCGTGACGGCAAGGGGTTTGTGCATTCGGTGCCGTTCGGGCAGATCAAGGCGGTCACCAACCAGTCCCGTCAATTCGCCTATGCCTTTTTCTCGGTGCAGTTCACCTACGACACTGACGTGGACAGGGCCGTGGAGCTGATCCGCGAGGCCGGCCAGTCGATTCGCGACGATGTGTTCCTCAAGTACAACCTGCAAGGGCCGTTGGAGGTGTTCGGGGTGGACAAGATGGACCTCAATGGCGTGGTGCTCACGGCGCAGTTCCGCACGGTTTCGGGTGGCCAATACGCTGTCAGCCGTGCGTTTAATCAGCGCTTGAAAAAGCTTGTGGATAACTGTGATGAGGTGCATTTTGCGCAAACTTATCCACAGCAGGTGTTGTTGCCTAAGCGTGTGGCGCAGGAGCATGAGCAGGATGCGGTGGTGTTGACGGAGCAGCCCAGGTCTCAATCATGAGGCCCTCAAGGTCAGCGCCTGATCAACTTCTCCTGCACCGCTTGCTGATCCATCTCCAACAAAACCTGCTGCTTGCCCCCTACCATCACCGCCGCCGGCACCCCATCACGGTACACAACCCGATTACCGCTTACCGCTGGCACCTTGGCTCCCGGTAACAGCGTGCCGACAAGATTCAACGGATCCGCCCCACACACCGCAATTAAACTCCCATCATGGGGCCGCCGCCGCACCTCGCGCAGCAACGGTATCGCCTCCGGCAATGCAAACTGCTCTCCCGCCAACCCACTGACAAACCGCCCGCCACGGATCTCGCCTCGCGCCTCCAACCGATGGAAAGTGCGCAGCAACTCGCGCCAACTCGGTAACCAATCCGCCTCGCGCTCCAGCAGCCGCCAGAACACCACGCCATATCGGCGCAGCAGGGTCATCGCCACATGCTCCAGGGTCTCGGCCGTATGCGCGCCGGCGGCGGTCGCCGAGCGGCGAACCAAGGCCCAACGCCCGGCGTCGTCCATACCGCCGACAAATGCCCCGCGCCCACGTCGACTGCTGCGCGCCTGGCGTTTGCTCGCGGGGGTGGTCAAGGCGCGCAGGCCGGCGAAGCTGTCAGCATTCACCAAGCCGGCGCCTACCAATTCCTGCAAGGCTGTCTCCAGCTCGCTGCGCAGCAAATGGGCCTCGTGTACCAGTTCATCGAAAAACAGCGCGCCATGCTCGCGCAGGGCCAGGTGGACCTTCTGCGTCTTGGGCGACAACGTGGTGCTGTCGGTAGGCTCAGTCAGCCCGCTCCACAACGCTACCTGGCTACGGGGGAGCAAAACCACCGGGGTGCTGCGCAACGCCATGGCGCCGGCCCTGTTGCTCAGGCGCGTCCAGACCAGCTTGCCGCTGCGGCACAGGTCATCGAGCCAGGTCGATGAGTAATCCTTGATGCGGGCGCTGAGCAGGTCTGTGTCCCAGGCTGACGTGGCGGCGGCATAGCCTTCGAACTGGCCGACGATTTGCGGCAACACGGCGCTGCCCTGGCCGCGGGTGCTGTCGGACAGGTGTTGCCAATCGAACAGAAAGCGCATGAAATCCTGCAATGCCACCGGCTCGATTTCCCGGCGCAGGCGCTTGACCGTGTAGCGATGAATGCGCGCCAGCAAATGACGTTCGCACCATTGTTCTTCACCCACGCCGGGGCTGAAGTGACCGCGCAGCACGTAGCCTTCTTGTTCCAGGCGTGCCAGGGCCTGGGTAAGCGCCACCACCGGTAATGCCAGGGGCGCTGCGATCTCGACCAGGGTCAGTGGGCCAAAACCACTGAGGCGCGCACGTAGCACTTCCACCAGCGCTTCATCAAAGGACCAGGGCTCATCGAACCCCGGCAGCAACGGCAGATCGTTGGGATACAGCGCCTGCAAACAATTCAAGCGCTCTACGGCGCCCCACATTCCGTTGGGCAACTGATAGGCCCGCCCGGCCTTGCGCAAGGCCTGCAACCATTGGGCCCATTGCGGCGTAACTTCGCCCGCTGCGATGCACGCCAGGCTCATCAACGCTTCATGCATTTCATCCAGGCCATTGGGCGCCGGCCAGGCTTCTTCGCGTACACCGGCGATGGCGTCGGCATCCAGGGCGCCCAAGTCGTCAGTGCTCTGCGGGTCGCTCCAGCGGCGGTTGAGCACGGCCTGGGTGCGGCGCTCTTCCAGGGGGGCGTCGTCGAGGAAGGTATAGGGTTTAGCGCTGAGGATTTCTGCGGCCATGGGCGAGGGCGCGGGCAGGTCGCGGCTAATCAACCGCACGTCGCCGCGTTCCATGCGCCGCAGCAGCGCCAGCCAGGCGTCGCTGTCCATGGCCTCGTGCAGGCAGTCGTCGAGGGTTTGCTCCACCAGCGGGTGGTTGGGGATTTCGCGTTCGCCGGAGAGGTTTTCCAGGCAGGCGATCTGGTCGGGAAATACGCTGGCGATCAGGTCTTCGCTCTTCATGCGCTGGATCTGCGGCGCCACCTTGCGCCCGCCGGTATAACGCGGCAGCGCCAGGGCCACGCCGGCATTCCAGCGCCAGCGCACACCGAACAGTGGCGCATCCAGCACGGCCTGGATCAGGATGTGCTCGGCACTGTTGCTGTTGAGGTAACGCCACACCTCATCCAGCGCGAAGCTGTGACTGGTGGACAACGACAGCACGATGGCATTTTCACTGGCCGCCGCTTGCAACTCGAAATTGAAGGTACGGCAAAAGCGCTTGCGCAAGGCCAGGCCCCAGGCGCGGTTGATGCGGCTGCCAAACGGCGTGTGGATGATCAGTTGGGTGCCGCCGGACGCATCGAAAAACCGTTCCATGATCAATGTGTCCTGGGACGGCAAGGCGCTCAGGGCCTGGCGCGACCGGGCGAGGTAATCCAACAGTTGGTCGGCGCTGGCGACATTGAGACCCAGGGTGCCGGTAAGCCAGTCGAGGGCCGGTTGCAGGTCGCCGGGCGTGGCGCCGAGCAAGCTGTCCAATTGCCCTTGCAAGCGGGCCACGGCCACCGATAACTCGTTGCTGCGCCCGGGCGCTTCACCCAACCAGAACGGAATGGTCGGGGGTTGGCCCTGGGCGTCTTCGACCCGCACCTTGCCGGCTTCGACACGCAGGATGCGATAGGAGGTATTGCCGAGCTGGAAGATATCCCCGGCGATGCTTTCCACCGCAAAGTCTTCGTTGACGCTGCCGATATTCAGGCTTTGCGGCTCCAGCAACACGCTGTAGTCGGCGTTGTCGGGGATCGTGCCGCCGCTGGTTACCGCCGTGAGCCTGGCGCCACGGCGGCCACGCAGGGTGTGGGCCACAGCGTCGCGGTGCAGGTAGGCGCTGCGCATGCCCTGGCGGCCGTTGTAGCCCTCGCTGAGCATCTGCAAAAGGGCCTGGTAGTGGCGTTCATCCAGTTCGGCGTAAGGCGCGGCGCGGTGGATAAGCGCCAGCAGCGCCTGTTCCGGCCATTCCTGGGCGCTGACCTCGGCGATGATCTGCTGGGCCAGTACATCGAGCGGTGCCACCGGAATATGCAAGGTATCCAGCTCGCCACGGCGCACGCAGTCGAGCAGCGCGGCGCACTCGATCAGGTCGTCGCGGGTGGTGGCAAACAGGCGCCCCTTGGGCGTGCCACCGACCTGGTGCCCGGAACGGCCGACCCGTTGCAGGAAGCCGTTGATGGAACCGGGTGAGCCGATCTGGCACACCAGGTCCACTTCGCCGATATCAATCCCCAGCTCCAGGGACGCCGTGGCGATCAACACTTGCAGTTCGCCGGCCTTGAGGCGCTGTTCGGCATCCAGGCGCATCTCCTTGGCCAGACTGCCGTGGTGAGCGGCCACGGCGGTCTTGCCCAGGCGCTCGCTCAAGTGCCGGGCCAGGCGTTCGGCCAGGCGTCGGGTGTTGACGAATACCAGGGTGGTGCGGTGTTCACGGGCCAATTGCGCGAGGCGATCGTAGACCAACTCCCACACGTCGTTGGCCATCACCGCCGAGAGCGGCACCAGCGGCACTTCGATCGCCAGGTCACGGGGGCGGGCGTGGCCGATATCCACAATGGCGCAATCACGTTCGGTGCCAACTAAAAAGCGTGCGACGGCTTCGATGGGTTTTTGCGTGGCCGACAAGCCGATACGGGTCAATGGCTCGGCACACAGCCCTTGCAGGCGCTCCAGGCTCAAGGCCAAGTGGCTGCCGCGCTTGCCAGCGGCGATGGCGTGGATCTCATCGACGATCACCGTACGTGTGCTGGCGAGCATGTGCCGGCCGGAATCCGAGCCGAGCAGCACGTAGAGCGATTCAGGAGTGGTTACCAGGATATGCGGTGCGCGTTTGCGCATCTGGGCGCGGTCTTTTTGCGGGGTGTCGCCGGTGCGCACAGCGGTGCGGATTACCAGCGGCGGCAGCCCCCGCTTCTCTAGATGTTCGGTAATGCCGGCCAGCGGGTTTTGCAGGTTGATCTGGATATCGTTGGATAGCGCCTTGAGCGGCGACACATACACCACCAGGGTTTGGTCCGGCAGTTCGCCGCCGTTGGCCAGGCCTTGGTGCACCAGGTCGTCCAGCACTGCCAGGAAGGCCGTCAGCGTCTTGCCGGAGCCGGTGGGCGCGGCGATCAGCGTCGAGCGGCGCTGGCGGATCAACGGCCACGCCTGGGCCTGGGCGTTGGTCACCGAAGGAAAGGTACTACGGAACCAAGTGCTGACGGCGGGGTGAAAGCCGTGCAAACCCTTGTCCGTTGATTCGGGAAGGTTCATTCACCCTATATGCAACCGGCGGGGCCAAGTTGCAACCCCGCACTTTATCCGTGACGGTTGCGCTACAAACCCGCAAAATGCAACGATTCTGGCAACTACCTACGGCAAGGCGCACATGCCTGTCGATAATAACCATCGTTCCAAACAGACCGGGCCTGCTCAATCTATGCGAATGCGCCTTATGTTACTGGGCGGCGGGAATGCCCTCGGGCAGGCGCTGATTCGCCTCGGTGCGGAGGAAGACATCGGTTTCCTCGCCCCCAAACCGCCCCAAGACGGCTGGGATGCCGCAAGCCTCACCCAATTGCTCGACGACACCCGTCCCGATGCCTTGATCAACCTCGCCTACTATTTCGACTGGTTCCAGGCCGAAGCCGTGAGCGAAACCCGCTTGGCCGCCCAGGAGTTCGCCATCGAACGCCTGGCCGAGCTGTGCCAGCATCACAGCATCACCCTGCTGCAACCGTCCAGCTACCGCGTATTCGATGGCTCCCGCGCCACGGCCTACAGCGAGAAAGACGAGCCGGTGCCCCTGGGCCTGCGCGGCCAGGCGTTGTGGCGTATCGAACAAAGCGTGCGCGCTACGTGCCCGCAGCATGTGCTGCTGCGGTTTGGCTGGTTGCTCGATGACAGCGTCGACGGCACGCTCGGGCGCTTCCTGGCCCGGGCCGAGAACGCCGACGAGCTACTGATGGCCGACGACCGCCGGGGCAACCCGACGCCGGTGGACGATGCGGCGCGGGTGATCATCTCGGTGCTCAAGCAACTCGATTGCGCTGCGCCGCTGTGGGGCACCTACCACTACGCCGGCCACGAGGCGACTACCCCGTTGGCGCTGGGGCAGGCGATTCTGACTGAAGCGCGCAACTTCCATCCGCTGGCCATCGAGTCTCCCACCGCGCAGGCTCACGCAGCGCGGCCGGATGCGGCGGATGAACCGCAGCATGCGGTGCTGGCCTGCAAGAAAATCCTCCACACCTTTGGCATCAAACCACGGGCATGGCGGGCAGGTTTGCCGGCGCTACTGGATCGCTTCTACCGCCATAGCTGACACCCTCAAAACCAAAATGTGGGAGGGGACTTATGTGGGAGCTGGCTTGCCTGCGATAGCATCACCTGGGTATCACTGATACACCGTGGTGTCTGCATCGCGGGCAAGCCCGGCTCCCACATAAGCCCCCTCCCACATGGGTTATGCGGTGTGGCTTAAACCGAACTCAGAACTTGTAGCCGATACCCACCATGTAAACCATCGGGTCTACATCCACATTGACCTTGGCCCGAGTGCCCTGGCCCAGCGCGTTGTTATCCACAGTCGCCTTGGTGCTGATGTCGATATAGCGCGCCTGGGCGTTGATCATCCACTTGTCGTTGATCATGTAGTCGGCGCCGATCTGTGCAGCCCAGCCCCAGGAGTTCTCGGCCTTGAAGTTGCTGAAACCAGCCTGTTCGGCGCGGCTGCCCACGTGCTCGTCGTAGATCCAGGTGTAGTTGATACCGGCGCCCACATACGGTTGGAACGCGGATTTGTGGTCCAGCGGGTAGTACACGACGCTCAAGGTCGGCGGCAGGTGCTTCAGCGTGCCGAGCTTGCCATTGGCGGCGCCCAGGGCGGTGTTCTTGATCTTCACGTCATGCTCGAACGGTGTGGCCGCGAGCAATTCGATGCCGACGTGGTCGGTGATCATGTAGGCGAAGTTCAAGCCCAGTTGGGTGTCGCTGCTCATGGTCGCCTTGCCGCCCAGATTGGTGCCGGCCAATGGGCCCTGGTCAACCTTGACGCTGCTGCTGTCGGCCTTCGGGTTCACGGTAATTGCACCGGCGCGAACCAGAATATCGCCCGCCTGGTGAGCGTGAGCGACGGGGGCGACGAGGGCGAGCGCGAAGAGGGACGCGCCGAGCAGAGACTTGTTCATGGGAGCTCCAAAGGACGTTTAAAAGTTGTACGTCCAATGGTAAAGATCGTTCCGTACGGTCTTTTGACTCAGCTCAATGAAAGGGTGATCAGTCACTTGCGCCACTGATCTAAACCTGTGGGAGCTGGCTTGCCTGCGAAAGCGGTGGTGCAGTAACAGATGCAGCGCCTGATACACCGCTTTCGCGAGCAGGCCCGCTCCCACATTTGGATCTTCGGTGTGTGGGGTTATTCCTCAAGCTCGTACATGTAAATCTTCTGGGCATCCATCTGGTAACCAGCGTCCGCTAACTCGCTGGACGATGGCTTGACCTGCATCGCGCCCTCGATCCAGTACGGTTGATACAGCTCATCGAGCTTCACCCCGACTTCACTTTTCACATGCACGATCTGGTTCGATGGCGGTGGCGGCACATGGATACAGGCGCCGAAATACGGCACCAGCAGAAACTCCGTGGTGCGGCCTTCTTCGCTGACTTCCAGGGGCACGATATACCCCGGCAGGCGAATGTGCTGGCCGTCCAGGCTCTGTACCACTGGCGCGTTAGGCATGTCCTGCTTGGCCGCCGGCGCGGCTTCGACGGACAAGGCATCGGCCATGTTCGACAGGTCGTGCAGCGGCTTCATATTGGGCACTTCAGGTGGCGCATCCGGTGGGATCATCTCCTGCCAGGACAGATCCTTGGGCTGTTCCTGCGCCCAGGCAGGCACGGCTATCAACAACAACAGGGCAAACAGGGCACGACGCATCGAAGCCTTCCTCATAAACGGATGGACAGGCCATCGGCCAAAGATTGGCGGTAGGCGCGCCACGCGGGCACGCTGCCCATCAACAGGGCGGCTGCCAGGATACCGGCGAGCAACGTCCATTCATATTCGCTCGGCCACGACATCGGCAGGTCCAGACCGTAGTTGGCCTGCAAATAACCCCGCGAGGCGGCGATGCACAGGTACAGCAACCCCAGGCCCGCCACCACGCCAGACAAGGCCAAGGCGAAGGCTTCGAAGATCAGCAGCGTTGCGATGTGCCAAGGACGCGCGCCCACCGACCGCAGGATCGCCATCTCGCGGCGACGCTCGTTAAGGCTGGTGAGAATCGCGGTGAGCATGCCGATCAAGCCGGTCAGCACCACGAACAGCGAGATCACAAACAAGGCTTTTTCGGCAGTGCCCATCATGCTCCAGAGTTCTTGCAGCGCGACACCGGGCAGGATCGCCAGCATTGGCTCGCCACGGAATTCATTGATCTCCCGTTGCAAGGCAAAGGTGGAAATCTTGTTGTTCAGGCCGAGCATGAACGCGGTAATGGCCTGCGGCGTCAGGTCCATATTGCGCGCCTGGTCGGCACTGATGCGGCCTTTGCCCTGGGCCGGCACACCGTTGTGCCAGTCGATATGGATCGCTTCCATGCCGCCGAGGCTGATATGCAGCGTGCGGTCCACCGGCGTGCCGGTGCGCTTGAGAATGCCGACCACCGTGAACGGCTTGTCGTCATGCTTGACCAGGCTGACCACCGCCACGCCGTGGGCCAGCACCAGCTTGTCGCCGAGTTTGTAATGCAGGGCGTCGGCCACTTCGGCGCCGAGCACCACCTCGAACGGGTCGGTGGCGAAGGCGCGGCCGCTGGCCAGCTCGAGGTTTTGCTTGCGCCCGTACTGGTAGTGCTCGAAGTAGGATTCGTTGGTGCCCATCACCCGGTAGCCGCGGTGGGAGTCGCCGAGGGAGATCGGGATCACCCATTTCACTTGAGGGCTGGCGGCGAAGTGCTCGTAGCTGTCCCAACGGATGTTGTTGGTGGCGTTGCCAATGCGGAACACCGAATACAGCAGCAGGTTGACCGAGCCGGAACGAGCGCCGACGATCAGGTCGGTGCCGCTGATGGTGCTGGCGAAACTGTTGCGCGCCTCGACGCGCACACGCTCCACCGCGAGCAGCAAGCAGACGGAAAGCGCGATGGCAAACGCGGTGAGGATCGCGGTAAAGCGGCGGTTAGCCAGGCTGGCCATGGCTAGACGGAACAGATACATCTCAAACCTCTGCGGGCATGGCGGCGCGATTGAGTTCGGCCAGCGACAGGTTGCGGTCGAACAGCGACGCCAGGCTCTGGTCATGGCTGACAAACAACAGGCTGGCGCCCGCTTCGCGGCATTCTGCGAACAGCAACTGCAGGAAGGCTTCGCGGGCGTCGTAGTCCAGGGCCGAGGTGGGTTCGTCGGCAATCACCAGTTCCGGTTGTCCGATCAGCGCTCGGGCAGCGGCCACCCGTTGTTGCTGGCCGATGGACAGCGAATCGGCGCGGCGTTCCAGCAGGCTCGGGTCCTTCAAACCCAGGTGCGCTAGCAAGGCCGCGGCGGCCTGGTCGACACTGCCGTGGCGCTGTTTGGCCCGTTGCGCGCGCAGCTTGGAAAAGTGGCAAGGCAGCTCGACGTTTTCGCGTACCGATAGAAACGGCAGCAAGTTGAACTGCTGGAAGATATAACCGGTGTGGTCCACACGGAAACGGTCACGAGCGCCGGCCGAGAGTTCGGTCAACTCCTGGCCGAGCAGGCGGATGCTGCCTTGGCTGGGTTTCTGCACGCCTCCCAACAGCCCGAGCAAAGTGGTCTTGCCACTGCCGCTCGGGCCCTTGAGGAACAGGGTTTCCCCGGGTTCCAGGCGGAACGCGGGGATGTCCAGCAACCGCGGGTGCCCGGGCCAGTTGAAGCCCAGGTCGGACAGTTCGATTAACGCTTGAGTCATGGGAAGTCAGTGTCGCCTGGTAGTCGAAAATGGCGCCGATCCACTGTGGGAGCTGGCTTGCCTGCGATGGCATCGCTACGGTGTGCCTGCTGCACCGCATCGCCTGTATCGCAGGCAAGCCAGCTCCCACAGGGACTGTGCTTTCAAGTCAGAACTTCAGGGTGGCGGCGGTGGCCGTCGCTTCAACACCTTGCTGACCGCTAGGGCCGATCAGTTGTACCTGAATTTTCTGGGTGGCGGGGAAGGTCTTGAACACTTGGCTCAAGTCCAGGTTGCCCAGGGCCGCCGGCGTGGCGCAGGTGAACTGGTAATGGGCGTGGATTTCACTGTGGTCGTGATCATGCTTGTGGGCGGCTGCGCCCTTGCCGTCGGTGGCGTGGTCATCGTCGTCATGCTCAGCTTCTGGTTTGTCACCGAACAACGGGCTGTTGAGTTCCTGGCTGCTGACCACGCAACCTGCGGCCTTGGGCAGGTTGAACAGTGCCGATGGATTTTCCAGCTGCTTGCGTACGGCGGCGACCTTGGCTTTGTCGGCGGCGCTGGTGGCGGCATGTTCAAAACCCACCAGGTTCATGGCCGGGCTGTCCAGTTCCAGCTCCAGGGCCTGGCCGTCCAGTACGGCATTCAGGCGCCCGACGCCATGTTCATGGGCGCCGAGGCTGCCGTGCTCGTGGTCGTGGTCTTCGTGAGCATGAGCGACAGCCAGTGGCAGCAGGGCAAACGGCAAAGCAAGCAGCAAACGGCGCATGAGTGGGCTCCAGAATGAAAGTTTTGTTATGTGATCTTATAACAATTGATCAGAGAGTTTGACCGCCCGCTTGGTGTTGCGCAAGCTGCATGGGAGCATGCCCGTCAGAAAAATGCAGGAGTAAGGACGATGTTGCGAATTCGTGGAACCATCGGCGACCTGCCGGTGGACTTGACCCTTGAGCTGGACGACGGCGATTGGGCGCGATTAGGCGCTCAACTGCAGGCCGCTCCAACGCCCAGCGCACCGGCTGCGGCGCCGGTCAAACAGAACGAAGACCTGTGGCAGAACGCCCAGGATTTGCTACGCAAGGCCGGGCAACTCAATGGCCTGGAATTGCTCGACCAACTCGAAGGCTTGGCTGGCGATGCCGGGGCGGGCAAGCGCCTGTTGGTGCGCCTGCGCCACAGCGCGAACGTGAAGGTGGCCAGCGGCGGCGACACACCGCTCTACACATGGATTGACCCTTTGTAGGAGCGAGCTCGCTCGCGAAAAACCCTCAGGCTCCGCGTTCATTCAGGATGCCCGCGTTATCGTTGTCGTTTTTCGCGAGCAAGCTCGCTCCTACAAGGTTGGGTTAATACAACGCGGCAAACAACTTGCGGCGGTACACCGTGACCAGCGGGTGATCATTGCCCAGCAATTCGAACACCTGCAGCAAGGTCTTGTGGGGCAGGCCTTCGCTGTAGCTGCGGTTGAGGATAAACAACTTGAGCAAACCTTCCAGTGCCGCGTCGTATTGCTGGCGCGCCAGTTGCTGGATCGCCAACTGATAGGCCGCTTCGTCATCCTGCGGGTTTTGCGCCAGGCGGCTTTTCAGCTCGGCAGCGTCCGGCAAATCCGCAGCCTGGCGCAGGAAGGTTATTTGCGCCTTGGCCCCGGCCAGGGCGGCCTTGTGGTCGTCGCTCTTGACCGCGTCGAGCACGGCCTGGGCTTCACCCAATTCACCGCGTTCGGCCAGGCAGCGTGCATACAGGATCAGGGCGGCGGCGTTGGTATTGTCCTCACCCAACAATTGCACCAGCAACGCTTCGGCCTCGCTGATGCGCCCTTCGCTGAACAGCGCCTGAGCCTGCTCCAACGGGTCCGCCGCAGCCGGCGGTGGCATTTGCACATGGGGCTCCAGCATCGCCCGCACTGCCGACTCCGGCTGTGCACCGGCAAAACCGTCTACCGGTTGGCCATCCTTGAACAGCACCACCGTCGGCAGGCTTTGAATGCCAAAACGCGCCACGATGTCCTGTTCGGCTTCGCAGTCGATCTTGGCCAGCAGCAACTCACCCTGATAACTCTCGGCAATCTTCGCCAGCATTGGCATCAGTGCTTTGCAGGGTGCGCACCACTCGGCCCAGAAATCGACCAATACGGGTTTTTCGAAGGAGTTCTGGATAACGGCCTGGTCGAAGTTGGCGGTGGTGACGTCGAAGATGTACGGCGTGGGCTCACTCATGGGGCGTCTCGAATAAAGCGGGAATGGGGGCAACTATAAGGGCTGGCGAGGTTGGCTGAAAGCATCCTGGATTCAAGACCGCTATCGCAGGCAAACCCGCTCTCACCTTTGAAATGCATTCCCCTGTGGGAGCGGGCTTGCCCCATCGCAGTCAGTTAAGCGGCCATCGCCTACTGTAGGAGCGAGCTTGCTCGCGAAAATCGTCAACGATAACGCGTGCTTGCTGAATGAACGCGGCGCCTGTGAGTTTTTCGCGAGCAAGCTCGCTCCTACAAAAAAACCTTAACTGACTGGCATTGGGGCTTGCCCGCGAGGGCCTCAAGCGCGCCGCGAATGGTACAGGCTCACCTTGCGAAACTCCCAAGGCTCGGCCAGGTCCGGCAGGGTCAAAGCCTCGAGGATCTCCAACCGCTGATAATTCGGATGCTGGAAGTCCCGTACCCGTGAATCCGCTACCAGCGCTTCGCGGCCGCGGGTGAGGAACTGATCCAGCAACGGCAGGTTGGCGCGGTCGTAGAGTACGTCGGCCACCAGGATCAGGTCGAAGCGGTCGGCTTCGGCAAAAAAGTCTGCCGAATAACTCAATGACACCTGGTTGAGCTCGGCATTCGCACGGCAAGCGGCCAAGGCCAGTGGGTCCAGGTCGCAGGCCACCACCTCCAGGGCCCCAGCCTTGACGGCGGCGATCCCGGCTACTCCCGAACCTGCGCCGAAATCCAGCACGCGTTTGCCGGCGACCCACTCGGGATGCGCCACCAGGTAGCGGGCCAACGCCAGGCCGCTGGCCCAGCAAAAGCTCCAGTAGGGAGGCTCATGCAGGATGCGCCGGGTTTCTTCCTGGCTGAAGGCGCGGTCCATGTTGTCGGCGTCGAGCAGCCACAGCGACAATTCGGTGCCCGGCAGTGGGCAGGGCACTAATTGCGCGTCGCCGATCAGTTCGCTCAAGGCACGCTGCAGGTGCAGCGGTGGTGTCATGGTGCCTTGACGAGTTGCAAGGGGCCGGTGCTCTGGGTGATCGCCTGGGTGACGCGCACGGCAGGTAGATGCAGGATCAACTGGCCGGACTGGCTGGCGCGACCGCGCAATTCCACGCGGGCACCGGCCGGGAAGGCTTCAGGGTTGAAGCGCAGGCGGAAGGCCAAAGGCTTGCCGTTGCCGCTCAGTACGCTGCTGGCGAGCAGTTGCTGCGGGCGCGAACGCTCGTCGATCACCAAGAGCGCCATCTCGACTTCGGCACCGGCGGGCACGTTGGTCAGGCTGCCGCTGATTTCGCGCTGATAGGCGGGCAGGGGGCCGAGGTCTTCAATGCCCGGGACTTTCTTCTCTTGCGCGGGTGTCGGTTGAGGCGCGGCCGGCTTGGGGGCTTCGCTGCTGCAGGCGACCAGAAAACTGAACAGGCTGAGTAGAACGAGTGGTCGTAACTGCATGTACGGCTCCAGAAAGGACAAAATCCGTGGCTTAAAAAATATCAAACATATAAGCCTGCCTATATACCGTAAAGGCTATGGCTTGTCTTGCCACAGGGATGCGCTACCATGGCCCTCCCATTTTTTGTTGCCTGCCAACCATGCACTGTCCCTTCTGCGGTGCCAACGACACCAAGGTCATCGACTCGCGTCTGGTCGCCGAGGGCGACCAAGTGCGTCGCCGGCGCGAATGCCTGGCCTGTGGTGAACGTTTCACCACCTTCGAAACCGCCGAACTGGTGTTGCCGCGTCTGATCAAGTCCGACGGCAGCCGCCAGCCTTTCGACGAAGAAAAACTGCGCGCCGGTATGCAGCGCGCCCTGGAAAAACGCCCGGTGAGTGTCGAGCGCCTGGAAGCGGCGCTGGTGCATATCAAGCACAAGCTGCGGGCGACCGGCGAGCGCGAGGTCAAGAGCCTGGTGGTCGGCGAGTTGGTGATGGGCGAGCTGCAAAAGCTCGACGAAGTCGCCTATATCCGTTTTGCCTCGGTGTATCGACGCTTCCAGGACCTCAATGAGTTCCGCGAAGAGATCGACCGCCTGGCCCGTGAGCCCTCCAAACAATGACATCTGAACAGGCTGTGCTTGACGCCCACTACATGGCCCGCGCCCTCGAATTGGCGCGCAAGGGCCTGTACACCACCCACCCCAACCCGCGGGTCGGCTGCGTGATAGTGCGTGACGGGCAGATTGTCGGCGAAGGCTGGCATGAGCGCACCGGCGAGCCCCATGCCGAGCCCAATGCCCTGCGCGCCGCTGGCGACAAGGCCCGTGGCGCGACAGTGTACGTGACCCTTGAACCGTGCAGTCATCATGGCCGTACGCCGCCCTGTGCCGATGCGCTGGTGACCGCCGGCGTCGCGCGGGTGGTGGCTGGCATGCAGGACCCGAACCCCGAAGTGGCTGGCCGAGGTATGCAGCGCCTGGCCCAGGCGGGTATCGAGGTGCGCAGCGGTGTGCTGGAAACCGAAGCGCGGGCGCTTAACCCCGGCTTCCTCAAGCGCATGGAGCACGGTCTGCCGTTTGTGCGGGTCAAGCTGGCGATGAGCCTGGACGGCCGCACGGCGATGACCAGCGGCGAAAGCCAATGGATCACCGGCCCCGCCGCCCGTGCTGCGGTGCAACGCTTGCGTGCCGAGGCCAGCGTGGTGCTGACCGGTGCCGACACGGTACTGGCCGACGGTGCCCGCTTGACCGTACGCGCCGCCGAACTGGGCCTGGACGACGCAACCACCGCCCTGGCCATGTCGCGCCCGCCGTTGCGCGTGCTGATCGATGGCCGCCTGCGGGTGCCGCTCAACGCACCGTTCTTCAAGGCCGGCCCGGCATTGGTCATCACCTGCGTGACTCCGGAGAACCAGTTCCCCCGCGGGCCTGAGTGCCTTGTGGTTCCAGGTGTGGAGGGGCAGGTTGACCTGCGCTCGGCATTGGTCGCCCTGGCCGCCCGTGGCGTCAACGATGTGTTGGTGGAAGCCGGCCCAAGCCTGGCCGGCGCGTTTGCCCAACAAGGCCTGGTGGATGAATACGTGATATTCATCGCCGGCAAGTTCCTCGGCTCCGCTGCCCGCCCGTTGCTGGACTGGCCGCTTGATAAGTTGGCCGATGCTCCCCAACTCAAGATCACCGAAATGCGCGCTGTGGGCGACGACTGGCGAGTCACTGCCATCCCCGTCCCAGCAGTGAGCGTATAATTCCCGGCCTGCGCTTGAGCGTCAGCCCCCTCGTTTTCAGGAGAACGAAATGTTCACCGGCATTATCGAATCCATCGGCAGCATCCGTGCAATGACCCCCAAAGGCGGGGATGTCCGCCTGCTGGTTGAAACCGGCAAGCTGGACCTCGGCGACGTCAAGCTGGGCGACAGCATCGCCGTCAGCGGCGTGTGCCTGACCGTCATCGAGCTGCCGGGCAACGGCTTTGCTGCCGATGTCAGCCGGGAAACCCTGGACTGCACCGCGATGAACGATCTTGCGGCCGGCAGCCCGGTCAACCTGGAAAAAGCCCTGACGCCCACCACACGCCTGGGCGGTCACCTGGTCAGCGGCCACGTCGACGGTGTCGGCGAAGTGGTGGCCCGCAGCGAAAACGCCCGCGCCGTGGAATTCCGTATCCGCGCGCCAAAAGAGCTGGCCAAGTACATCGCCCACAAAGGCTCGATCACCGTCGATGGCACCAGCCTGACCGTGAACGCCGTGAATGGCGCCGAATTTGAACTGACCATCATTCCCCACACCCTCAGCGAAACCATCATGGCCTCGTACCAGCCGGGTCGCCGGGTGAACCTGGAAGTGGACTTGCTTGCCCGTTACCTGGAGCGCCTGTTGTTGGGCGAAAAGGCCGCAGAGCCTGCAGCCGGTAACATCACCGAAAGTTTTCTGGCCGCTAACGGCTACCTGAAATCCTGACCAAGGGGGTGCCGCGTGGCGCTCAATAACATCGAAGAACTGGTTGAAGATATCCGCCAAGGCAAGATGGTCATCCTCATGGATGACGAAGATCGCGAGAACGAAGGCGACATCATCATGGCCGCCGAGGCGTGCAAGCCCGAGCACATCAACTTCATGGCCAAGCACGCCCGGGGGCTGATCTGCATGCCCATGAGCCGTGAACGCTGCGAACTGCTCAAGCTGCCCTTGATGGCGCCGCGCAATGGCTCGGGTTTCGGCACCAAGTTCACCGTATCGATTGAAGCCACCACGGGCGTCACTACTGGCATTTCCGCCGCTGACCGCGCCCGCACCGTGCAAGCCGCTGCCGCGAAAGACGCCAAGGCCGAAGACATCGTCAGCCCCGGCCACATCTTCCCGCTGATGGCCCAACCGGGCGGTACCCTGGCCCGCGCTGGCCACACCGAAGCCGCCTGCGACCTGGCGCGCATGGCCGGTTTCGAGCCAAGCGGGGTGATCTGCGAAGTGATGAACGACGATGGCACCATGGCCCGTCGTACTGAACTCGAGGCCTTTGCCGCAGAGCACAACCTCAAGATCGGCACCATCGCCGACCTGATTCACTACCGGATGATCCACGAACGTACCGTTCAGCGGATTGCCGAGCAGCCACTGGACAGCGAGCTGGGCCAATTCAATTTGGTGACCTACCGTGATTCAGTGGAAGGCGACGTGCATATGGCCCTGACCCTGGGCAACATTTGCGCAGAAGAACCGACCCTGGTACGCGTACACAACATGGACCCACTGCGTGACCTGTTGATGGTCAAGCAGCCGGGCCGCTGGAGCCTGCGCGCCGCCATGGCTGCGGTTTCCGAGGCCGGCAGCGGTGTGGTGCTGTTGCTCGGTCACCCGCTCGATGGTGATGTGCTGCTGGCGCACATCCGCGAAACCGCCGACGCCGTGCCGGTGAAAAAACCGACCACCTACAGCATCGTCGGTGCCGGTTCGCAGATCCTGCGCGACCTGGGCGTGCGCAAAATGCGCCTGATGAGCGCACCGATGAAATTTAATGCGATATCCGGATTCGACCTGGAAGTTGTAGAATACGTGCCCTCCGAATAAAGGCTGGCGATTTTTGCCCCTTGTTCGCGGTTAAATCATCACTGAGGGACGCACTTTTCGCGTCCCGGCTCTTTAAGAGATTTGTCGAATGACCCTGAAGACCATCGAAGGTACCTTCATCGCCCCCAAAGGCCGCTATGCCCTGGTGGTTGGCCGCTTCAACAGCTTCGTGGTTGAAAGCCTGGTAAGCGGTGCGGTTGACGCCCTGGTTCGCCACGGTGTGAGCGAGAGCGATATCACCCTTATCCGTGCCCCTGGCGCCTTCGAAATTCCACTGGTTGCGCAAAAAGTTGCTCAGCAGGGTGAATACGCGGCGATCATCGCCCTGGGCGCGGTCATTCGTGGCGGCACCCCGCATTTCGAATACGTGGCCGGCGAATGCACCAAGGGCCTGGCCCAGGTGTCCATGGAGTTCGGCGTGCCAGTCGCTTTCGGCGTACTGACCGTGGATTCCATCGAGCAAGCCATCGAGCGTTCCGGCACCAAGGCCGGTAACAAAGGCGCTGAAGCTGCCTTGTCCGCCCTGGAAATGGTCAGCCTGCTGTCGCAGTTGGAGGCCAAGTGATTTCCGACGAAAGCGATCAGTTCAACCCTCAGGACCCGCGTCCTGCCGATGCCGGCAAACCGTCCAAGAGCGAGAAGCGCCGCAAGGCGCGTCAACTTGCGACCCAGGCGCTGTACCAGCGTCACCTGGCGGGCGCTTCGCTGAACGAAATCGAGGCACAGTTTCGCGTCGATAACGATTTCACCTTCGCCGACCAGAGCTACTTCCACGACATCCTGCACGGCGTGCATGCCAACCTGACCGAGATCGACACAGCCCTGGCGCCATGCCTGGACCTGACCATCGAAGAACTCGACCCGGTTGAGCTGTGCGTGATGCGCCTGTCCACCTGGGAGCTGCTCAAGCGCGTCGACGTGCCGTACCGCGTCGTGATCAACGAAGGCATCGAACTGGCGAAAGTCTACGGTTCGACCGATGGCCACAAGTTCGTCAACGGCGTGCTCGACAAGCTGGCCCCGCGCCTGCGTGAAGCCGAAGTGAAGGAACACAAGCGCTAATCTGCGCTTGATTCCTCAATGGGTGAGTTTGAGCTGATCCGCACATACTTCGCCGCCGCGCCTTGTGCGCAAGGCGGCGAAGGCATTGCCCTGGGGATCGGCGACGACTGCGCCTTGCTGGCGCTTCCCGCCGGGGAGCAACTGGCAGTCTCCACCGATACGCTGGTGGCTGGCGTGCATTTTGCCGACCCCTGTGACCCGTTCCTGCTCGGCCAGCGCTCGCTGGCCGTGGCGGTGAGCGACCTGGCCGCCATGGGCGCCCACCCCCTCGCCTTTACCCTTGCCCTGACCACGCCGAGCGTCGAAGCCGATTGGCTGCAACGCTATGCCCAAGGCTTGAACGCCATGGCGCAAAGCTGCGGCGTAGGCTTGGTGGGCGGCGATACCACCCGTGGGCCGCTGAGCCTGACCCTGACCGTGTTCGGCCGTGTGCCGGCTGGCCAGGCCTTGACGCGCAACGGTGCACAGCCGGGCGATTTGCTGTGTGTGGGCGGCGAGTTAGGCAATGCCGCTGGTGCCTTGCCGCTGGTATTGGGGCAACGCACGGCTGACGCAGCAATCGCTGAGCCGCTGTTGGCGCATTACTGGTCGCCGCAACCGCAGCTGGCCTTGGGGCTGGCGCTGCGGGGCAAGGCGACAGCGGCGATGGATATCTCCGATGGGCTGTTGGCTGACTGTGGGCATATCGCCAAGGCGTCAGCGGTGCGCCTGGTGGTTGAGCGCCAGCGGTTGCCGTTGTCCGAGGCCTTGCTGGCGTTTGTCGGTGAAGACCAGGCTCAAGTAGCGGCGTTGAGCGGGGGCGACGACTATGTGTTGGCGTTCACTTTGCCACCGTCCGAGTTGGCGCCGTTGCAGGCGGATGGCTGGCCGGTGCATGTGGTCGGTCGGGTCGAAACGGGGCACGGCGTGACGCTGCTCGACGGCGACTGCCAGGACATCACCCCGGCTGTGCGCGGCTACCAGCATTTTCGCCAGACGCCCTGAGCCGGCGGTCTGCGCTACCCTTTAGACGATTATCCCGAGTAAGAGGCCGTGACTATGGCTGCATGCCGCTGGCTGCTGATCGTGCTGTGTTCCTTCGTTTCCCTGGCCCAGGCGGACACTCCCGTGCCCGGTAAAATCGTGCTGGCCAGTGAGGAGTGGAACGACTACACCAACAGAGATGGTAGCGGCCTGGCCTGGGACCTGCTGCGCCGCGTCTTCGAGCCAGCAGGCATTACCCTGGAAACTCGCAGCGTGCCCTATACCCGATCGGTCGGCCTGGCCCAGCGTGGTGAGGCGGATGGTTGTGTCGGCACCTACCGCGATGAGGTCAGCGCAGTGCTGTACCCGCGCTGGAACTTCGACGCCGATCATGTCTACGCTCTCGGGCTGGCAACTTCACCCACGCCGACGTTGGCGACCCTGGGCAACTACCGCCTGGCCTGGGTGCGCGGCTATAAATACGAGGAATACCTGCCCACCGTGCGCCGCTTCAACCAGATCGAGCGGCGCAGCGGCATTCTGCCAATGCTGCAACACGGCCGTGCCGATTTTTATATCGACGCCCTCACCGAAGCCAAATACGTGCTCAGCCAGGCGCAAGACCCGGCGCTGTTCAAACTCACCCATATCGCTGAATTACCGCTCTACGTAGGCTTTGCCGACACCGAGCGCGGCAGGGCATTGATGGCCGTGTATGACCAGCGTTTGGGTATCCTGGTCCAGACCGGTGAGTTGAAAGCGATATTCGAACGCTGGAAACAGCCGTATCCGTTCTGACGCCCATAGAACTGACTCAAAGGCCAATCGAACCTATTGATCTTTATCAGCGATAATTCAGCTTAAGCGTCTGTAGGAACGTGCTGTTACAATGCCCGCCTCTGTGAAATCTGAAATCAGGAGCACACGGTGCCCGTCGTTTTCGTCGCCGCTTCCAAGCTGCCTACCCCTTTTGCCACGTTCACCATGAACGGCTTTCTTGAAGAAGCCACCGGGCGCGAGCACGTTGTGCTCAGCCTCGGCGACATCACCGATGGCGCGCCGGTGCTGGGGCGTGTGCATTCCGAGTGCCTGACCGGCGATGCGCTGTTCAGCCAGCGCTGTGACTGCGGCTCGCAACTGGAGGCCGCACTGCAGGCCATCGCCCGTGAAGGGCGTGGCGTGCTGCTGTACTTGCGCCAGGAAGGCCGGGGCATTGGCCTGTTGAACAAGATCCGCGCCTACGAACTGCAAGATGGCGGCGCCGACACCGTGGAGGCCAACGAGCGCCTGGGCTTTGCTGCCGACCAGCGCGACTACGCCATCTGCCTGCCGATGCTCGAGCACCTGGGGGTCAAATCCCTGCGCCTGATGACCAACAACCCCCGAAAGGTCAAAGCCTTGACCGAGATGGGCATCACCGTGGCCGAGCGCGTACCACTGCACACCGGGCATAACCCGCACAACAAACTCTACCTGGCCACCAAAGCCAGCAAGCTCGATCACATGATGGGCAACGAGCACCAGGGCGAGGTCGACCGCGCGTGACCCGTGGCCAGGTGAAACGGCGACTGTCCTTCAACTGGTGGCAGTACCTGGCCCTGGCGTTGCTGCCCTTGTTCGTGATCAACCTGCTGTTTGGCCGTGCTGAATCCTTGTTGCCCGTATTGGCCATGCCGTTCTTCATCGCCGGCGTGGCCTCGATGTTTCTCAGCCTGCGTTATTTTCACGCTTACAAACACGCGCTGATCGCCACCTCCAAAGCCCTTGATACTGCTGAAGAGCCCGCAGCCTGGATCACCCTGGCGGCGCGTCGGCGCACGGCGTTGCTGGTTGCAGCGTTACCGGCCTGGATTGGCGCGCTGGCGGTGTTCGTCGGCCTGGAGGCGGTGCCGCTGTTTCTGTTGGCGCTGTCGACGCTGGTGTTGTTCTATCTCTATCGCATACCGCGTCAGTTGGGATGAAGCGCTATTGGCTGGCGCTGCTGCTGGTATTCAGTGCCCAGGGCTGGCCGGTCGAGCGGGTTGTCAGCCTGGCGCCGTCACTGTCTGAAATTGTGCTTGAGCTGGGTGCCGAGGACTTGCTGGTCGGCATGCTTGATGGTGGTGACCGCCCGGCGGCGTTGGCGAAGGTGACCTCGGTCGGGCACTACGGCCAGTTGGACATGGAGCGCCTGCTCAGCCTCAAGCCCGACCTGATCCTGCTCTGGCCTGGCAGCGTCGGCCCGGCCCAGCGGGAGCAGCTCCAACGATTGAATATCCCGGTGTACGTCGCCGAACCCCACAGCCTTGAACAACTGACCGCCCAGGTGCAGGCCATTGCCGAGCAATTGGGCCGCGCTGAGGCAGGGCACCCGCTCGCTGCACAACTGCGTCAGCGCTTGGCCGAGTTGCGCCAGCGCTACCAGCGGGCCGAGCCGCTGCGGGTGTTTTACCAAGTGTGGAACCAGCCGCTGTACACCGTGGGTGGTGGGCAGATTATCAGCGATGCCCTCAGAGTGTGCGGGGCGCGCAATGTGTTTGATGACCTGAAGTTGCCGGCGCCGCAGGTGAATATCGAATCGGTGCTGGCGCGAGACCCCGAGGTGATCCTGGTGGGGGATCAGGCTCAGAAGGAGGCCTGGAAAGCATGGCCGGCGATGGCTGCTCGGGTGCGGTTGGTGCCGGACAAGGGCCTGGAGCGGCCCAGCGGGCAGATGTTGGAGGCGGTAGCGCGGTTGTGCCAGGTGATTGCGCCGAACCTGTGACAACGCTATCGCAGGCAAGCCAGCTCCCACTGGGGAATGCATTTCAATTGTGGGAGCTGGCTTGCCTGCGATGACGCCGGATCAGGCTACTTAGATCTCAGGTGTCCACGTCACCCCAAGCATCCACACCCGACCTTCTTCACGATAATTCTGAGCTTCCCCGAGGTAGCTGTACTTCGCCCGTGCGTAAGACTTGTCCAGCACGTTATCCACCTTCAGCGACAACGACACCTCCCGGTTCAACGCCCAACTACTGCGCAGCCCCAGCAAGGCATAACCGCCCAGACGGTTGCGGTTGGCTTCATCGTCGTAGCTGCTGCTGATCGCTTGCCAGCTGGCGCCGAGACCGAGTTGATCAAATTGCCGATCCAGATCCAGGTTGACCGTGCGCCGTGCGCGACGTGCCAGGGTGTGGCCGCTGTCACGGTCACGCGGGTCGATAAGCGACAGGCCCAGGTTGCCCTGCCAGCCAAACAGTTCCTGCTTGAGCGCCGCTTCAAAGCCGTTGATCCGCGCCGACGCCACGTTTTGCGGCTTGCCAGCGTCAAGGATAATCGCGTCGCTCAGGTCGGTGCGATACAGCGAGGCTTCCAGGCGCGTGCTGTCGCTCAGTTGGCTGCGCCATTGCAGCTCGTAGCTCTTTGATGTCTCGGGCTGCAGGTTGGGGTTGCTGTACTGGGTGTCGGGGTAATAGAGGTCGTTGAAGGTCGGCGCGCGAAAGCCTTCGCTGTAGCTCAAGAGCAGGTCATTGTCAGGGTTGACCGGCAAGGTCAGGGTGCCGCTCCAACTGTTCTGGCCGCCGAACTGCTGGTTCTGGTCGCGGCGCAGGCCCAGCTCGGTGGAAAACCACTGGCTATGGAAGCGATGCTGCACGAACGCTGCCCGGTTCCAGCGGCTGTTCTCGGTAAAGGTGGTAGAACCGTGGAAACGGTCTTCGTACCAGTCGCCGCCGACGATCAGGCTGTTTTGCTCATCCAGGGTCAGGTCGTTCTGCCAATTGACCGAGTCGCGGTAGGTGTTGAATGCACTGTAATCATCGCTGAGGGTGTCGCGCTTGGTGTCGCGGTTTTCACTGTGGCCCAGCTCCAAGCGCGACTGCCAGCTGTCATTGAGCTTGGCATCGAGATAGCCGCTGGCGCTGCTCACGGTGTAGTCGGTGTAGGGTTTCTGGCCCAGGCTCTGCCCGGTGGCGCCGTCGTAGCGGCCATAACTGTTGTCGTACTCCGACTTGCCACGGTTATCCAACAGGTTGAAGCCCGCCTCCAGCTCATCGCTGAACGAATGGCTGAGGTTCAGGCTGATGGACTGGTTGCGGTAGGCATCATGGTCGCCGTCACTGGGAAACGACGCGTGGCTCGCGTTGATACCGGCGGTTTCATCCAGGCTCGCGCCCAGGTTGAAACGCGTGTGTTCATCGCCGCCCGACAGGCCCAGGCTGCGCTCCCAGGTCTGGTTGCTGCCAAAGCCCAGTTTCAAGCGCGGCTGCAAGCCTTGCTCGGCATTGCGCCGAGTGAACACCTGAATCACCCCGCCAATCGCATCGCTGCCGTAAATCACCGAACGTGAACCGCGCAGCACTTCCACCCGTTCAATCTGATCGACGTTGAGGTATTGCAAGCCGCTGTCGCCGGAGGTGGTGTTGGCGATGCGTTGGCCGTCCACCAGCACCAGGCTCTGCGCCGACTTGGTGCCGCGAATGAAAATCCCCGGCAAACTGCCACGCCCACCGGTTGGCGCAACTTGCACGCCCGGCACGCGGCTGAGCAGGTCAGTGACACTGGTGGGCTGAAGGCGGTCGATGTCGGCGCGGGTGAATACGGTGTTGGCGGCGCTGCTGTCATTACGCGCCTGGACTTGGCGGTTGGCGCTGATGACCACGTCGGAGAGCTTCAGGGCCTGGTCGCGGGTGTCGGCGAGCAGGTCAGCGCAGGGTAGCAGCAGCAGGGCAAGGCACAGGCGTTTCATGGGCTGTCCATAGCATTCGAAGGTCATGCAAAACCACTGTGGGAGCTGGCTTGCCTGCGATAGCGGTGTATCTGACACATTGTTAGCGAATGTGCCGCCGTCATCGCAGGCAAGCCAGCTCCCACATTTGGGGCAGATTACAGATTCAGTAGCGCCAGGCGCTCGCGAACGGACGCCTCGATACCCGCCTCATCCAACCCGCATTCAGCCAGCATCTGCGCCGGCTTGGCGTGCTCAACGTATACATCCGGCAAGCCCAGGTGCAGCACCGACTTGAGGATATTCTCCCGCGCCAGGAACTCGCTGACCGCCGCACCGGCGCCGCCCATGATGGCGTTCTCTTCGACGGTCACCAGCAGCTCATGGCCAGCGGCGATCTCGCGCACCAACGCGTCATCCAGTGGCTTGACGAACCGCATGTCGACCACGGTAGCGTCGATCTTCTCAGCGACTTTCAAGGCTTCGGCCAGTTGTACGCCAAACACCAGGAATGCAGTTTTGCTGCCTTGGCGACGCACGATGCCTTTACCGATTTCAATCGGCTCCAGGTCTTTTTCGATCACGGCGTTCGGGCCGGTGCCGCGCGGGTACCGCACAGCGGCCGGGCCGTTGTACAGGTGGCCGGTGCTGAGCATCTTGCGCAGTTCGTTCTCGTCGCTCGGAGTCATCACCAGCATGCCGGGGATGCAGCGCAGGTACGAGAGATCGAAACTGCCGGCATGGGTCGGGCCGTCTTCGCCTACCAGGCCGGCGCGATCGATGGCGAACAGCACATCGAGGTTCTGCACCGCCACATCGTGAACCAGCTGGTCATAACCGCGTTGCAGGAAGGTGGAGTAGATCGCCACTACTGGCTTGGCGCCTTCGCAGGCCATGCCGGCCGCGAAGGTAACGGCGTGTTGCTCGGCAATCGCCACGTCGAAGTAACGCAGCGGGAAACGCTCGCTGAACGCCACCAGATCGGAGCCTTCCTTCATCGCCGGGGTAACCCCTACCAGACGCGGGTCGGCGGCGGCCATGTCGCACAGCCATTCGCCAAACACCCCGGAATACTTCGGCCCGCTGGCCTTTTTCGGCGCGGCGGCGGGGGCATCGAGGGGTTCGAGCTTGGTGATCGCGTGGTAACCAATCGGGTCGACTTCCGCCGGAGCGAAACCTTTGCCTTTTTTGGTGACAATATGCAGGAATTGCGGGCCCTTGAGGTCGCGCATGTTGCGCAACGTGGCGATCAGGGTGGGCAGGTCGTGGCCGTCGATAGGGCCGATGTAGTTCCAGCCCAGCTCTTCGAACAGGGTGCCGGGTACCAGCATGCCCTTGGCGTATTCTTCGGTGCGACGCGCGATTTCCCACGCGCCAGGCAGGCGCGACAGCACTTTCTTGCTGCCTTCGCGCATGCTGGCGTAGGTACGGCTGGAGAGGATCTTCGCCAGGTAATTGGACAGGCCACCCACGTTGCGCGAAATCGACATGTCGTTGTCGTTGAGGATCACCAACATGTTGGCGTCCACTTCCGGCGCATGGTTCAGCGCTTCGAAGGCCATGCCTGCGGTCAGCGCGCCATCACCAATCACCGCAATCGCCTTGCGCTCACTGCCTTGCAGGCGGGCGGCAATCGCCATGCCCAGCGCTGCACTGATGGACGTGCTGGAGTGGCCGACGCCAAAGGTGTCGTACTCGCTCTCGGAACGGCGCGGGAAGGCGGCCAGGCCGTCCTTCTGGCGCAGGCTGGCCATGCGCTCGCGACGGCCGGTGAGGATTTTATGCGGATACGCCTGGTGGCCCACGTCCCACACCAGCCGGTCGTCCGGGGTGTCGAACACGTAATGCAAGGCGATGGTCAGCTCGATCACGCCCAGCCCGGCGCCAAAATGCCCACCGGTCTGGCCGACCGTGTAGAGCAATTCCAGGCGCAGCTCATCGGCCAGGGTTTCCAGCTCGGCTTCACCCAGTCGACGCAGGCCGTCCGGCGTGGCAGCACGGTCGAGCAGGGGCGTAGACGGGCGTTTGCGGGGAATCTCTTGAAACGTCGTGGGCATCAGGCGAATCGTTATAGGTATAGAAGAGGCGGCAGTTTACCTCAAGCCGTGCAAACTGCCCACGCAGAGGGCCTAACTTGGCCGATATGCGGCGCAAATGGCCGCGGCTGTCAGTGGCGACGTTCGACGATATACCGCGCCAGGTCACGCAGTGGCTCGGCCGCCGCGTCGAAAGGTCGCAGGGCATCCAGGGCCTGGTCGCGCAGCTCGACGGCATACGCCTTGGCGGCTTGCAGCCCCAGCAATGCAGGATAAGTCGGCTTGTCCCGTGCGATATCGGCGCCTTGGCGTTTGCCGAGGGTGGCGGTATCACTTTCCACGTCGAGAATATCGTCCTGCACCTGGAAGGCCAGGCCGATAGCGCGGGAGTAGGTCTGCAGGGCCGCCAATTGCTCGGCGCCGGCGCGGCCACTGGCCAGGGCGCCCAACTGCACGGCCGCCTCAATCAGCGCGCCGGTCTTGTGGCGATGCATGTGTTCCAAGGCTTTTTGATCCAGCTTGAGGCTGACCGAGCCCATGTCGATGGCTTGCCCGCCGACCATGCCAGCCGGGCCTGCGGCGTGGGCCAAGGCGGTGACCATGCGCAGGCGGATCTCGGCGTTGACGCTGCTTAGCGTCGGGTCCAGCAATGCGCTGAACGCCAGGCTCTGCAAGCCATCTCCGGCCAGAATTGCGTAGGCCTCATCGAAGGCTTTGTGGGTGGTGGGCTGGCCGCGACGCAAATCATCGTCGTCCATTGCCGGTAAGTCGTCATGCACCAGGGAATAGGCGTGGATCAACTCGACCGCACAGGCCGCACCATTCGCCTCGGCTGCCGGCGCCCCGAGAGCTTCGCAGGCGGCATAGGCCAGCAACGGGCGCACACGCTTGCCGCCATTCATCACGCTGTAGCGCATGGCCTCATAGAGGCGCGTCATTTCCGGGCTTGGCGCAACAAACAGGGGCTCCAGCGCGGCATTCACCCGGGCTTGGCTACTGGCCTGGTATGCGCTGATCATTCCGGCTGTTCCGCATCGAAAGGCTCTTCGGCCAACTCCCCGTCACGCTCCAGCAACACCTGGACCTTCTGCTCCGCCTGCGCCAACGCGCTCTGACAGTCGCGGGTCAGGCCGATGCCTTGCTCAAACGCTGTCAACGAGTCTTCCAGCGACAACTCGCCGTTCTCCAGACGCTCGACCAGGGCTTGCAGGTCGGCGAGGGATTGTTCGAAATCGAGTGCAACTTTTTTGCGGGCCATGGCGGCAATTCCGGTAGACGGTAAACCGGCGCGACACTAGCAGACATGGGGGATTGGGGCAAATGAGTGGCGCACACACGGTGATGTGAGCCGATTGATGGGTTTATTCGGCTCACCCCATGAGCCGATTAGCGACCTTATTCGGTTCACCGAGTCTCAGCTTGCCTTCGTGGCGACCCAGCACTTCCCCTGCGCCGCTTTCAATTGGGCCTCGAAGACCAATAAACCCTGATGCATATTCTGCAATGTCACAATTTGCATGGCTAACGCTTGCTTCTTATTGGCGATGGCTTGGTCAGCCTTGTCCCAGGGAAGCGCATCACCCTCGTACCCCTGCAAAATCTCCTGTAATTCCTTGAGCTTGAACCCCAGCTGTTGCGCGCACTTTATAAACATCAGCCGCTCGACACTCTGCTCGGTATAAACGCGATAACCGCCCCGACGCGCAGGCGCTGGCATCAGCCCGATTGCCTCATAGTGACGAATCGCCTTGATGGTCGTGCCGGACAACTGCGCGGCTTTGCCGATGTACATGAAAATTCCCTTTTTCAAATAGTGCGCCGGCCTGGTTGAGCCACTTGGCCCGCTGCGTCAGCGAAGAGCCCAGCACCGGCCCCAACAGCAGCGTCTTGCTCGTCGCGATGCCGCACAGCGCCAGCGTGGTGCGCCGCATTTGGTGGATGGCCGGCATGCGATAAGCCCAGCGGTAATACCACGGCGGCGTGTCTAGGGTCACTAACAAGTGCGCGGTTCGGCCCTTTAGCAGCGTGTCTGGGAATGCCTTGCCTGCGCGGTACTTGAAGGCAAAGCCGGGTAGGAACGCGCGGTCGATAAAGCCCTTCATCAGTGCCGGGATACCGCCCCACCAGACAGGGAAAACCCAGGCCAGATGCTCGGCCCAAAGGATGTCGGCTTGGGCGCTGAGCACGTCAGGTTCCAGCGCTTGAACCTGGGTGTAAGCATGATGAAGGATGGGGTCGAACCTGAGATCACCCAGGCGCAGGACGCGGACTTCGTGACCGGCCGTTTTAGCAGCGTGGATATAAGTGTGTGCGAGGGCGGAACAAAAGCTATCGGCGGACGGGTGGCCGAGAATGACCAGAATGCGCTGACTCATGGTGATAAGTTCTGAGAAAAGGGCATTCAGGGTAGGGGGTGCCGTATAGGGGAGAGTCAAGTGCCAGCAGGACCTTTCTGTGAGGTACGCAGGCCCCTTCTTGAACTGTTCACGAACGCTTGTGACGGTACTGTCGGCTGGCTAGCCTGCCGAAAACACCAGAGTAAAAAAGGCATGAGCGAAACTTCTATCGGGTTGATCGCGCCTCCTGAGGGCTACGGCGATTGGCTGACAGACCTCAAGGGCCGCATCCATCAGGCGCAACAACGTGCGTCAATTGCAGTCAATCGTGAACTGGTACTGCTCTACTGGCAGCTCGGCCACGATATTTTGACGCGTCAGCACGCTCAAGGCTGGGGTAGTAAAGTGATTGACCGCCTTGCGCAAGATCTGCGAGCGGCCTTTCCGGACATCAAGGGTTTTTCGCCGCGCAATCTTAAGTACATGAGGGCTTTTGCCGAGGCGTGGCCGGATTCGGAGTTTGTGCAAGAGGTGCTTGCACAATTGCCTTGGTACCATCAAATCGCGCTTCTGGACAAACTTCCCGGCCCTGAAACGCGACGTTGGTACGCCATCCAAACGATCAAGCATAGTTGGTCGCGCAACACCTTGGTGATGCACATTGAAAACCGCCTGTTGGAGCGCAGTGGCAAGGCAGTGAGCAACTTCGAAAGCCATCTGCCCAAAGCGCAATCCGACCTGGCTCGCGAGTCTCTTAAGGACCCTTATCGCTTTGATTTCCTCAGCCTGGGTCAGAATGCACAAGAGCGCGAAATCGAAAACGCCCTGATCAAGCATGTCACTGACTTCTTGTTGGAGTTGGGCGCAGGTTTTGCCTTCGTTGGCCGGCAAGTGCTGCTGAATGTAGGCGGCGATGAGTTCTTCATCGACCTGTTGTTCTATCACCTGAAGCTGCGTTGCTATGTGGTGATCGAACTCAAGGCGGGCAAGTTCAAGCCCGAGCATCTGGGCAAATTGAGCTTCTATCTTGCGGCGGTGGATGCCGAGATAAAGCACCCACAAGACGGCCCGACTATCGGTCTCTTGCTGTGCAAGGGTAAAAATGAAGTGTTGGCTGAATATGCACTGCGCGATAACAACCGACCTATTGGTGTGGCGGAATATCAACTGATGGAGTCTTTGCCAGTCGAACTGCAGTCGAGCTTGCCTAGCATCGAGCAAATCGAGCGAGAGTTGGCGGGATAGGCTGGGTCTTTTCGGTGGCTGAAAAATGTAAGGAAAAATCTCACGCGTGAGCTATTGAGTGCCTTGAGGATTGCCTGTAGATTTTCTCACGCGTGAGTTTTTCACAGCGAGGTCAGTACCAATGAACAGCAGCTCTCCATCGAGCCCATCAGCAGGGCCCGATACCGATTCAGCAAGCCTCAAGGGAGAGCGCTTGAAATCGCCTGCAAAAAAACCGTCGAGCTTTTACATGAAGCAGATGCGTGCGGGGCTGGCGGCGGCCGGTTATGTGAAACACGAGACTTGGGTGCTTCCCGAAAACCGAAGCCTGCTCAAGCAAATGGAGAAACAGCTACGCCAACCGATCCTGGCTGGCTCATTCATGTCGGAGAATTTCATGAGCGCAGGTACCAACTGGAATATCGATCGCCTCTTCAGTGCTCTTCAGGCGCTGGATGACGTGACGTCCAATGACATTACGCTTTCTCTCGTCCAAGGCTCCGAGTCCAGCATCAAGATGGAGATGAACGACTTTGGTGGCTTGCCGATTTACATCGCGGTGGTGGGCGAGCAAATCATCGTGGATACCGTCCTGGTCGACGCCGAGTCCATCAACGATGTCGCGAAATTCAACGACGCCGTGCTGCGCAGCCGGGAGATGTTCCCGTTGTCGTCCATCGGTATCGAGTCCATGCCGAACGGGCAGGTGGTTTACAACATGTTCGGTGCGCTCAGCTCCGACTCCAGCCTGACCAACATCGTGACCGAGGTGAAAACCCTGGTTGATAACGTGCAGCGCGCCAGCGAAGCCTTCGAACGTTTCTTCATTTAATTATTCGGGAAAATCCAATGACTCAGTCCATCTGGAGCAAATTGTTCACCGCGTTGCGTGGCGGTGCCAGCGAAGTCGGCGAATCGATCGTCGACCAACAGGCCCTGCGCATCCTCGACCAGGAAATTCGCGATGCCGACAGCGCCTTGGCCAACGCCAAGCGTGAATTGGTAAGCATCATGGCCAAGCACAAACTGGCGGCTGATCGCGTTGGCGAGTACGACGCCAAGATCAAAGACCTGGAATCCAAGGCGATGGCCGCTATCCAGGCCAACCGTGAAGACCTCGCCCTGGAAGTGGCCGAAGCCATTTCGACCCTGACCAACGAGCGGGACGTGGAGCAAAAGCAGACGACCGAGTTCGGTGGGTACGCTGAAAGCATGCGCAAAGACATCACCAAAGCCGAGAGCCGCATCAAAAGCCTGCGCCAGCAAGTGGACATGGCCAAGGCTCGCGACAGCGTGCAAAAGGCCCAGGTCAGTGCCTCCATTGCCAGCGGCGGTGCCAACGGCAAGCTGGAAACCGCGGTCGGTACGCTCAACCGCTTGCAGGCCAAGCAGCAGCAACGTGCCGCTGAGCTGCAAGCCCAGGATGAGCTGGCTGATGCGTCAACGGGCACGGACCTGGAGCGCAAACTGCGCGATGCCGGCATCACGCCGAACGAAGGCAGTGCCAATGCGATTCTGGAGCGTCTGAAGCAAAAGTCGGCTGAGTAATCAACGCAGGTCAGTTAAGCCTGCAACTTTGTGGGGAGGGAGCTTGCTCCCGCTGGGCTGCGCAGCAGTCCTGTTTTTGGGGCCGCTTCGCGCCCCAGCGGGAGCAAGCTCCCTCGCCACAGTGGCAGTGCCTTTCTTTTGTATGTTGAGGTCAGGATGAACGCCTTGAAGGGTTTCAAGACAATCGCAGGCCTGGCCCTCTTCATGGTCGCGCTGCAACTGCTCAATGTGGCGACCGGTTACAGCCTCATGGCATTCGGGCTAATCCCAAGAACGGTGCAGGGTCTGTTCGGCATCCTCTCCTCGCCGTTTTTGCACGCCTCCTTCGCCCACCTGAGCGCCAACCTGATTGCCTTTGTGATCCTGGGTTCTCTGGTCATCATCGAAGGGGTCAACCGGTTCATCGCCGTCAGCGCCATCATCATTCTGCTGGGCGGCTTGTTGGTCTGGCTGTTTGGTTTTTCAGGCGTACACGTCGGCGCCAGCGGCTGGGTGTTCGGGCTATGGGCTTATCTGCTGTCTCGCGCCTGGTTCCATAGAAGCTGGGGCAACCTGCTAACAGCCGCTGTCGTGGCTTTGCTGTATGGCGGACTGGTCGTGGGCTTCCTTCCGCGGCAGGGCGTTTCCTTCGAAGGGCATCTGTTTGGTGCGCTCGCCGGATTTATTGCAGCCAAGGTACTTCTATCCACGCCGCGCAGCGGGTTTAATGCCGGGTGAACGCACTTGAGCATCCAGACGCCGAGGCGATGCTGTCGTCAGGATTCAAGTACCCAGGGAGCCAGGGGCCAAATGTCGATTTTCCTACTGTTACGCATGTACGCCTCGTCCCTCTTTCACCGCTTCGGTTGGGCAGGGCTGATCGTTGCCTTGGGTGTCCACCTGAGCACGGCTTACCTGGGCCTGGTGTTGCTGGGCGAACAACACCTCACCGCTCCCGCCACGTTTATCTACTTCTACCTCACCACCACACTCACCGTCGGCTATGGCGACCTCGCGCCGCAGACCTCGGCGGGACGAATTTTCGTGGCGACCTGGGTCATGCTCGGGGGCATTGCGCTGCTCACGGCCGCCATCGGCAAAACCACCAGCAGTGTTATCGATGCATGGAGAAAAGGCATGAAGGGCAAAGGTGATTTCACCGGCAAGGTCGGCCATACCGTGCTGATCGGCTGGGAGGGCGCGTCCAGCGAGCGGGTGATTGAATTGTTGCTGCAAGACGAAACCTCGAACGACAACCTGATCGTGATCTGCGATTGCAGCCTTGAAGAAAATCCGATGCCGGGCAAAGCAGCGTTCATCCGCGGCGAAAGCCTGTCTTCCACCGCACTGTTGCTGCGTGCCGGTGTGCCCGGTGCCGAGCGTGTGCTGGTGCGAACCCCGTCTGATGACCTGACGCTGGCCACCGTGCTGGCGGTGAATCAACTGAGCCCCGTCGGGCATGTGGTCGCCCACTTCAACGAAAGTGAAATCGCTGCACTGGCCAGCTCCTACGCCCCGCGCCTGGAATGCACGTCCAGCATGGCTATCGAAATGCTGGTGCGCGCCTCTCAGGATCCGGGCTCGTCGGTGGTCATCAATGAGTTGCTGTGCGTGGGGCAGGGCGCCACCCAGTACCTGATGAAATTGCCCGAAGCCTTTGAGGCAACATTCGGCGAGCTGTACACGCAGATGAAGGAGCGCCACAACGCCACCCTCATCGGCTATCGCGCCAAAGGTGTTCAGCAGCCATCGATCAACCCGCCCAGTGCCACAGAGGTCAAAGGCGGCGAACTCTTCTACATCGCTTCCACTCGCCTTAAGGAAATCTCCCATGGGATGGCTTAAACAGTTGATGGGGCTTGAGGCCCCAAAAGCCACTACCGACTCGAGCCGAACCGCCAGCCCAAGCCTGCCTGCCACTGGCCCTTTGGGCCTGGCGCCGGGCAAGGGCGTGATGTTCGACACCACCCTGAAATTGCTGCTCGATGAAAAAACCAACGTGGTGATCCCCGGCTCCCAGGAAATCTGGAGCAATGGCACCATCGATCTTGGCCAGTCCACCTGGCTGTCGCGCTATTACATGAACGACGAAGATTATTGGTTGCAGGTGCACACCACCGGCCAGATAGCGGGCCAGGTCGAGTCAGTGATTCTGTTCAACTACCTCAGCTACGTCACCATCAGCAGTGAAGCGGAACTGCGCAGGCTGGCGGGCCCACAGAGCCTGATCGGGCTGCCGACCTACACCCACGACGGCGTTGAGTACTTCCGGGAGTGGGGCAGCGAGGACGGCCAGACCGAATTGGTGGCGATGAGCGAACAGGTCACCAGCCCAGAAGCCACCTACAGCGTCGAGCACCGTTCGATGCTATACGCCCGCGACACCGGCCTGACCGACCGTCGAGAGTTCCTGCTGTTCTCCGTCGAAGAAGATGCCGAAGGCACCATCAGCCTGAGCACATCCCTGGGCATTTCGCTGTACACCACCGACCTGACTACGCTCTAAAAAAGGAAGCCGTCCATGCTAGAAGCACTCTCCATCTCCCTCAACAAAGCTGCGGTGCTCGGCTTTGTCCTCTACATCCTGGGGGCTGCGGTACTGTTCGCGCTGTTCCAGTTCATCTACACCCGCATCACCCCGCACAAGGAGTTCGAACTGATCCGTGCGGGCAACACCTCCGCAGCGGTCGCCCTGGGCGGTGCCATCGTCGGTTTCGCCATTCCGGCCAGCAACGTGATTGCCTACTCGATCAACGTTCTCGACTTCATCGTCTGGGCCGTGATCGCCGCCGTCGTCCAACTGCTGGCGTTCCTGCTGACCAGCCTGGTGCTCAAAGGCACGTCCGAGCGCATCAAGAAGGGCGAACTGGCGGCCGGTATCTACGTGGCCGCGGTGGCCATCAGCGTCGGCATGCTGAATGCCGCGTGCATGACGCCCACCTCGAACTGATTGCCCACGGAGCTCCCGATGAAACGAAGCAAGTACGTCCAGCTGTCGCTGGCAGCGTCGGTCGCCATGGCGATATCCGGCTGTGGCCCAACGGAAAAAACCTACGACCTGCAAAAGAAGTACAACTTCCAGTCGGTACAGCAATGCGCCGATGAAAAACTTCCGGTGGACGTCTGCTCGGACGCCTACATGACGGCCATGGCCGAGCATCGCCGCATTGCGCCGGTGTATGACAGCCAGGCCGATTGCGACGCCGACTTTGTTGCTGATTGGTGCCAGCAAGACTCCACCGGCAAATTCATCCCGCGCTTGGGCGGTTTCGAACTGACCGCCGAAGGCCAGGTGACCCAATCCCAGGTCGACGCTGCCAATGCGCAAGCGGCCAACGCTCAGGCCAGCGGCGGCGGCTCAGGCTTCTCCACCAGCAGCCTGCTGACCGGCTTGCTGATCGGCAACATGCTTAGCAACAACCGCAACAGCTACCGTTCGGAACCGGTGTACCGCTATCGCGATGATCGCGGCAACTACGGTAATTCGACGCTCAACCAGCGCGTGTCCAATGGCGCGACCTTTGGCCGTTCCAACCAGGCCCGCTACGGCAGCAGCAATTACACCAGCACGCTGCGCTCTTCACCTAAGTCGAGCTCGGTTTCATCGGCCACCTCTCGCGGCGGCTTCGGCAGCAAAGCCAGCGCACGCAGCGGCTGGGGCGGCGGGTCGAGCAGCTAAGGAAACCGGCCATGAAGAAGATCCAATGCGCAGAGCGTCATGACTGGAAACATACAGCCGAGAGTCTTGGCTTCCTGTTCCATACCATTGACGGCGAACCTTACTGGGACGAAAGCGCGTACTACCAGTTCACGCTCAAGCAAATCGAGCGCGACCTCGAAGACCCGACCGCCGAGCTCCATGACATGTGCATGGACCTCGTCGCCCGCGTGGTCCACAGCGAAGAACTGCTTGAACGCCTGAGCATCCCCGCGCCTTTCTACGACATGATCCGAACCTCATGGCTCGAAGGTCACCCGCACCTGTACGGGCGCATGGACTTCTCCTACAACGGCAGCGGGCCCGCCAAGTTGCTGGAGCTCAACTACGACACCCCCACCAGCCTCTATGAAGCAGCCGCGTTTCAGTGGGGCTGGCTGGAACAATGCATCGAGCGCGGCCTGCTGCCCAAGCACGCCGACCAGTTCAATAGCATCGACACCAAACTGCACCAGGCCTTCGCCCAACTGCAGGTCAACCAGCCGTTCTACTTCGCCTCGATGAAAGACTCCATCGAAGACAAAGGCACCACCGACTACCTGCGTCTGGTTGCCGAAAAAGTCGGCATCGAATCGCGCCACATCGACGTCGAAGACATCGGCCTGACCAGCGAAGGCCGCTTCGTCGACCTTGAAGATCGCTGGATCCCCCACCTGTTCAAACTGCACGCCTGGGAGTTCATCTTCCACGAGCCCTTTGGTGCCGCGATTGCCAAGAGCGACACGCAGTTCTTCGAACCCGCGTGGAAATCGATCCTCTCCAACAAAGGCATCCTGCCGCTGCTGTGGGAGTTCAACCAAGGCCACCCCAACCTGCTCGCGTCCCACCTGGACACCGACCCAGGCAAGGCCGTGCCAAAAGGCTGGGTGCGCAAGCCGTTCTTCTCCCGGGAAGGCGCCAACATCGAACTACAAACCGCCGACGGCCTGATCGTAAAAGAAGGCGGCCCCTACACGGATGCGCCCTTCATCCTTCAGGAGTTCGCACCGCTGCCAAAATTTGGGGACAGCTACACGCTGATCGGCTCCTGGGTCATTGGCGACCAGGCCGCTGGAATAGGTGTGCGAGAGGACAATAGCTTGATCACCAAGGACTCAAGCCGGTTTCTGCCGCACTTGATCCTGGATTAAGGAAGTTGATCGTTCCCACGCTCCGCTTGATCGTTCCCACGCTCCGCGTGGTAATGCATCCAGTGACGCTCCGCGTCACCCACACGCATCTCAATCTACACCCATAAAAAAGCCTGCCTTTTCAGGCAGGCTCAATACGGAGCATGGCAGTCTTAGCTCTGGCGAGCAGACAGGGCCGAGTAGCTGTTCATCAAATTGCGGTAGTTAGGAATCCGCTGGGACAACAAATTCCCCAGCCCTTCGATATCGTTGCGCCAGTCGCGGTGCAACTCACACGCCACCGAGAACCAGTTCATCAACTGTGCACCGGCCTGTGTCATCCGGCTCCACGCCGCCTGCTGCACCGTGGTGTTGAACGTGCCCGACGCATCCGTCACCACAAACACCTCAAACCCTTCCGCCAGCGCCGACAACGTCGGGAACGCCACACACACATCCGTCACCACACCGGCAATGATGATTTGCTTACGCCCCGTGGCCTTGATCGCCTTGACGAAATCCTCGTTGTCCCAGGCATTGATCTGACCAGGGCGAGCGATATACGGCGCGTCCGGGAACATCTCCTTCAACTCCGGCACCAGCGGGCCGTTAGGGCCTTGCTCGAAACTGGTGGTGAGGATGGTCGGCAAGTTGAAGAACTTGGCCAGGTCAGCCAGGGCCAGCACGTTGTTCTTGAACTCGTTGGGGGAGAAGTCCTGCACCAGGGAGATCAGGCCGGTCTGGTGATCGACCAGCAGAACAATGGCGTCGTCTTTGTTCAAGCGGTTGTAGGTTGCAGTGCTCATGGTTGAATCCTTTTTTGTTTAGGTTGGTTGGGCGTTGCGTTCAACATGGGCACAGATTAATGGGTGGGTGACGAGGGATAAATCGGGTGGAAGGAGTCTTACTGTCAACTCAAGGTGGACAATGGTTAAGGCGCGATTTCAGGCCTCAGGTCGCTGCGCAGAACAGGAATGAATTGTCTGCCTCAATGACATTGATTGAAGGGTGGGCCAGCAGCTGTTGGGTAATTGAACTGTGTTTTACGGGCATTAAAAAGCCGGCTTGTGGCCGGCTTCTCGGGGACTGCCTCAGCTTGTTTTTGACAAACCTCACCAGCCTTCAAATCGCTCAGCCCACATTGCGTCAGGCTGAATAGTAGGGGCATCCGCGGGAACTCCTCCGCTTCGCCGGCAGGAAATCAGCTAAAAGCGACCCCTGCCAAATGTGCGGCGCATGATACCCACATTCACCTCAGTTGCCCACCTCCGGTTCCGATTTAGAGCCTTCCCAGCCCAGCAGGTGTTCATCCAGTGGCACCGCTGGGCGGCGGTTGTTGAGGGTGGACCACCAGAATACCCAGCCGACGATCTTGAAGCTTTGTTCGAAGCGTTCTTCGTGGTTGAGGTATTCGTCCGGGTGTTCGCTGGCGTTGTGGCTGCGCATGCGCAGGCCGCCGCCAGGACGGTTGTAGAGGTATTTGATGCGCAGCATGCCGTCGTGTTCAACGGCGTAGATTTCACCGTCGATGATTTGGGTGCGGCCTCGGTCGATGGCGAGGGTGGCGCCTTGTTGGATGATGTCGATCATGCTGTTGTCGACCATGTAGGCGCCTATCGCGCGGTCGGGGTTGACGTTGAGGGTTTCCAGATTGTGCAAGGAGACGCGGATGCGTTCGGTTGAGGTGAAGGTGGGGTGGAGAGGGATCTCCACGTCGGTTTTTTCCGGGCGGCAGGCGGGGCCTGTGAGGTATTTGCCTGTGTCTTCGCGGGTGGTTGCAATCCTTGCGATGGGGCCTTCCAACAGGTAGTTGGCAGGCGGGTGCTTGGGGCCTTTACCGTCGCTTAACCAGCGACTTGAGACGCACAGCAATTCTGCGATCTCGTTGAGTCGGCCCATGGGGACGCCGCGTTTGAACCAGTTGTTCACGTGCTGAGGCGTGACGCCGCGGTTCTTGGCGAAGTCGGAGGCGGAAAGATGAACTTCCCGTAGTAGTGCTTTTAAACGATCACCTGATGTATTCATAAACGCAGAGTTTACTGGCCGGAAAGTCCCATCAAATAAACCATGCGTTGATTTGCCGTTGTAGGATCTGGCTTAGTTATGGCTTGATCTTTCATGTATGCAACTTGGTTAAACGCTGCAACTAAACATTGAACTTGATGTTTAGTCTGGCCCATAAAAAAGCCCCGAATTAACGGGGCTTTTTATTTGCCGTGGCACTGAGGTGCGGGTATCAGCCTTTGTAGGCAGCAACCGACTTCATGATCTCGGCGCGGGCGGCGTCTGCGTTGCCCCAACCGTCGATCTTCACCCACTTGCCTTTTTCGAGGTCTTTGTAGTTCTCGAAGAAGTGCTTGATCTGTTCCAGCAGCAGTGGCGGCAGGTCGGTGTATTCCTTCACGTCCACGTACAGCTGGGACAGCTTGTCGTGTGGCACTGCGATGACTTTGGCATCGCCGCCGCCGTCGTCGGTCATGTTCAGGATGCCGACTGGGCGGGCGCGGATAACCGAGCCTGGGGTGACCGGGTAAGGGGTCACGACCAGCACGTCGAGGGGGTCACCGTCGTCAGCCAGGGTGTTGGGGATGAAACCGTAGTTGGCCGGGTAGAACATCGGGGTGGCCATGAAACGGTCAACGAACAGGCAGTCGCTGTCTTTGTCGATTTCGTATTTGATCGGCGCGTGGTTGGCCGGAATTTCGATGGCGACGTAGATGTCGTTCGGCAGGTCTTTGCCAGCCGGAATCTTGCTGTAGCTCATTGGGCGTTGCCCCCGTTAGTTGGCCATGTGACATGGCCGGATTGGCCTAAAAGTGGCGGCGATTATAGGCATATTCTGACGCCTATGCCATGCGCCAAGCGTCGTACGGTCATTCGCCCTGTGGCGAGTAGCGCGGGTCGCTGGCTTGCAGTTGAGTCAGGCGGGCCAGGGGATCCTGGCGATAAAAGCGGCTGAGTTGGGCGTACACCTGTGGATAACTGTTGACCAGTAAATCCGGGGCGCTGAAGAAATATTCACTGGTGACGGCAAAGAATTCCGCCGGGTTTTCCGCAGCGTAAGGGTCTATCTCGGTCTCGGCGTCTGGGTTGGCGTCCAACTGGCGATTGAGGTCATCGAAGGCGCCTTGCATGACGCTGGCCCAGTCCTGCACGCGCATGTCATGGTGCAGAGGCGGCAGGCCGTTGGCGTCGCCGTTGAGCATGTCCAGCTTGTGCGCCAGCTCGTGGATGACCAGGTTGTAGCCTTCCCATTGGCCGCTGGCGAGCACACCAGGCCAGGCGAGAATCACCGGGCCTTGTTGCCAGGCTTCGCCGCTGTGTTCGCCGTCCCATTCGTGCTCCACGCCACTGGCATCGCGATGGCGTTGCGGGCTGAGGAAGTCGTCGGGGTACAACACGATCTCATGGAAGCCCTGGTACCAGTCGAGGTCGCCCAGGTTCATCAGCGGCAATTGCGCCTGGGCGGCGAGCAACAGGCGTTGTTCCTGATGCAGTTCGACGCCGGGCAGGGCGGTGAGGTGTTTTTCGCTGAGGAACACCACGCAGGCTTCGCGCAGCCACTGGTCTTGCTCCGGCGTGATGCCGTCGAGGAAGGTCAGGTGGTGGCGCACCCGTTGCCAGGTGTCATCGGCAATCGGGTGCTTGGCCAGCAGGCGCCGGCGACGCCAGGCGCTGAGGGACCACACGGGGAGTCAGTGCGGGTTGGCTTCGGAGGACGTGCGGCCAAAGCGGCTGCGCACTACGCCAATAATCATCGGCACCAGTGACAGCAGGATGATGAACACCACCAGCAGCGACAGGTTCTTCTTGATAAAAGGCACGTTGCCGAAGAAGTAACCCAAGGTCACCAGGCCACCGACCCACAGGATGGTGCCCAGTACGCTGAAGCCGAAGAAGCGCGGGTACGGCATCTTGGCCACGCCCGCGACGAACGGCGCGAAGGTACGCAGGATCGGCAGGAAGCGCGCCAGGGTCACGGTCTTGCCGCCGTGCTTGTCGTAGAAGTCGTGGGTTTTTTGCAGGTAGTCGCGGCGGAAGATCTTGGAGTTCGGGTTGCTGAACAAGCGCTCGCCCGCCGTTCGTCCGATCACGTAGTTGGTGCTATCGCCGAGGATGGCCGCCAGCATCAGCAGGCCGGCCAGCAGGACTGGGTCCATACCGCCGCCAGCCGCTACAGCACCGGCGATGAACAGCAAGGAGTCGCCCGGCAGGAAAGGCATGACCACCAGGCCGGTTTCGCAAAAAATCACCAGGAACAGAATGGCGTAGATCCACGGACCGTAATTGGTTACCAGCATGTCGAGGTAGACGTCGAGATGCAGGATAAGGTCGAGCGGGTTGAAATCCATGGATGGCACCTGTGTGAATAGCCCGACTCAGCGGGCTTGTGCGGAAGCTCAGGCAATAAGGCTACAAGTAATTGTCGCGGTTCTTACAACCCTGAAAGGTCGGCATTATACGGATTGAGAGGTGAAAAGCGTGTGGCTTTTGTAGCGGGGAGTGTCGCGAAATTGTGAAGGGGTTGGGCTTCAAGCCAGTCGCCGGATCCAATGTGGGAGTTGGCTTGCCTGCGATAGCGGTGGGTCAGTATGAGAAATGCTCGCTGACACTCCGCCATCGCAGGCAAGCCAGCTCCCACAAGGATAGTGCGGTGTCTGGCTGACTGGTTTTCAGTCTTCGTTGATCGGCAACACGTAGTTTTTGAATTCGGTGTCTTCGCGAAACCCAATCGATTCATAGGTCTTCTGCGCCACGTCGTTATCGCTGCTGGTCGATACCCGCAACCGTACAGCGTGGGTGTCCTTGGCCATTTTCTTGGCCGTGCGCATCAGGTTGTCAGCCACCAGTTGCCGGCGTGCGTCCTCGGCCACATAGATGTCGTTGAGGATCCACACTCGCTTGAGCGACAACGAAGAAAAACTCGGATACAGCTGGCAAAACCCCAGCAGCCGCTTGTCGTCATCGTCGGCCAGGGCCAGGTAGATCACCGACTCCTTGCGCCGCAGGCGCTTTTCCAGGAAGGCCCGTGACGAGTCCGGGAACGGCAAGGCCCCGTAGAACTCGCGGTATTTGACGAACAACGGGGTCAACAGGTCCAGGTGTTCCAGGGTCGCTTGAGTAATCCGCATGCCAGGCCTCAACTTCCAAATGGGGTATGACCACACGAGCGGCCGTGACTCGATGCTGCCTAATGACGCTAAAAAGCGCAATCGTGCCGCTAGCGGTCATCTGCCGGGCTGAGCAGGAAATTGCCCTTCATCAGGTCCGGGTCGTCGGATTCGAGGGTCTGAACCTGTGCCTCATCCTTGAGATTGACCCCCGACAACTGCCGGCGACACGCCTCTCGCATCAAGTACAGCAGGCGATGGGTCGCCATGCCATAACTCAAGCCCTCCAGCCGCACATTGGAGATGCAGTTGCGATAGGCATCGGTGAGGCCGACCTTGGGGTTGTAGGTGAAATACAGGCCCAGGCTGTCCGGCGAGCTGAGCCCCGGTCGTTCGCCGATCAGGATCACCACCATCTTGGCGCCCAGTAGCTGCCCGATTTCATCGGCCACCGCTACGCGGCCTTGCTCCACCAGGATCACCGGTGACAAGGACCAGCCTTCGGCGTGGGCTTGTTCTTCCAGGCGCGCCAGAAACGGCGCTGTATGTTTATGCACGGCCAGTGCCGACAGGCCATCGGCCACCACGATGGCCAAGTCCACGCCACCGGGCTGGGCCAGGGCGTAGTCGCGCAGCGTTTGCGCCGACTCATCGCTCAGGCGTCGCCCAAGGTCCGGGCGTTGCAGGTAGATGTGCCGGTCCGTGGCGGCGCTGTGCAACAACAGGCTGTCTCGGCCACGTTCGGCCAGTTGGTGGCTGAGCCCGGCGTGATCGAAGGGCAGGTGCACCGCGTCCCGCGCCTGGGCGTGGGCAAACTGGAAGTCCAGTTGGGCGCTGGTGGGAAGGCTGGTGCCGGTGCGGCCCAGGGCAATACGCGCCGGGGTCAGGCGGCGCAGTTCCAGCCACGGGTTGTCAGGCAATTCTGGTTGCACAGTCGGCTCCTTCATCCCAATTGCGCCAAGGCGTGACGAAAGGCCGGTGGCAGGCTGTTGCCAAAGTGCACCTTGCCATCGGCCTGCGTGAAGATGCCCATTTTCGCCAGCCACTGCTCGAACTCCGGCGCCGGTTTTAAACCCAATGTTTGCCGCGCGTACAGAGCGTCGTGGAACGAGGTGGTCTGGTAGTTGAGCATGATGTCGTCGGAGCCGGGGATGCCCATGATGAAGTTGATGCCGGCCACACCGAGCAGGGTCAGCAGGGTGTCCATGTCGTCCTGGTCGGCTTCGGCGTGGTTGGTGTAGCAGATATCGCAACCCATGGGCACGCCGAGCAGTTTGCCGCAGAAGTGGTCTTCCAGGCCGGCGCGGATAATCTGCTTGCCGTTGTACAGGTACTCCGGGCCGATAAAACCGACCACGGTGTTCACCAGAAACGGCTTGAAGTGCCGCGCCACGGCGTAGGCACGGGTTTCACAGGTTTGCTGGTCGACGCCAAAGTGCGCATTGGCCGACAAGGCGCTGCCCTGGCCGGTTTCGAAGTACATCAGGTTCTGGCCCAGGGTGCCGCGCTTGAGGCTCAAGCCGGCGTCGTAACCTTCCTGCAGCACGTTCAGGTTGATCCCGAAACTGGCATTGGCCGCTTCGGTACCGGCAATTGACTGAAACACCAGGTCCAGCGGTACGCCGCGGTTGATCGCTTCGATGGAGGTGGTGACGTGGGTGAGCACGCAGGCCTGGGTGGGGATTTCGTAGCGCTGGATGATCGCGTCCAGCATCTCGAGCATGGCGCAGATCGAGGCGATGCTGTCGGTGGCCGGGTTGATGCCGATCATGGCGTCGCCGTTGCCGTACAGCAGGCCGTCGAGAATGCTCGCGGCGATGCCGGCCGGTTCGTCGGTGGGGTGGTTGGGCTGCAAGCGCGTGGACAAGCGCCCGCGCAGGCCCAGGGTGCCGCGAAACTGGGTGACCACGCGGATCTTCTGCGCCACCAGCACCAGGTCTTGCACGCGCATGATCTTGGACACGGCCGCGGCCATTTCCGGTGTCAGCCCTGGCGCCAATGCGCGTAGGGTATGTTCATCAGCCGCATCGCTGAGCAGCCAGTCGCGCAGGCCGCCGACGGTTAGGTGGCTGACCGCTGCAAACGCCTGTTTATCGTGGGTGTCGATGATCAGCCGGGTGACTTCATCGCTTTCATAAGGAATCAGTGCTTCTTGCAGGAAGTGCTTGAGCGGGATATTCGCCAGCGTCATCTGCGCCGCCACACGCTCACCGTCATTCTGGGCGGCGACACCGGCGAGGAAGTCCCCGGAGCGTGCGGGGCTGGCCTTGGCCATCACGTCCTTGAGGCTGTCGAAGCGGTAGGTTTGAGCACCCACCGCGTGGGAAAAACTTGCCATACAGTGTCTCCTTGATGACGCGGGCCTGCTGTGGGCAAGGCACCGCGTCGAGGTTTTCGGCAGTTAGTGCAGAGCGGCCTCTGCGGCCTGGATCGCCGCGAATTCCTCTTCCGGCGTGCCTGCTACCAAGTGATGCCGGCTGTAGAAAGCAAAGTAAGCAATTAATACTCCATAGATGATCGCCGCGCCAATCACCACGCGCGGGTCCACCAGAAAGCCCGCCACTACGGCCACGCAAGCCAGCACCAGTGCCACGCCTGAAGTGAAAATGCCCCCCGGCGTGCGGTATGGCCGCTCCATTTTAGGGCGACGAATGCGCAGGGTGATGTGGGCGGCCATCATCAATACGTAGGAAATGGTGGCGCCAAACACCGCCACCAGGATCAGCAAGTCACCCTGGCCGGTCAGCGACAGGCCAAAGCCGATAATCCCGGGGATCACCAGTGCCAATACTGGCGCCTTGCTCTTGTTGGTCTCGGACAATTTGCGCGGCAAGTAACCGGCACGGGACAAGGCAAAGATCTGCCGCGAATAGGCGTAGATAATCGAGAAAAAGCTCGCGATCAAACCGGCCAGGCCGACCAGGTTGACGAAGCTGCCCATCCAGGTGGAACCGCCGTAGGACAACGCCAAGGCTTCAACCAGCGGGTTGCCGGATTTGATCAGCGCGTAAGCCCCCGCACCGCCCGGCGCGATCACCAGGATCAACAGGGCAAAACTGGTCAGCACCACAATCGCGCCGATCAGCCCGCGCGGCAGGTCGCGCTTGGGATTCTTGGTTTCTTCAGCGGCCAGGGGCACGCCTTCCACCGCCAGGAAAAACCAGATGGCATAAGGGATCGCGGCCCACACGCCGACGTAGCCGAACGGCAGGAAGCTGCTGGCGCCCTTGGCCTCGGTCACGGGTATATCCAACAGGTTGGCGACGTTGAAGTGCGGCACCATCGACACCAGGAACACGCCCAGGGCAATCGCGGCGACGGCGGTGATCACGAACATCAGCTTCAAGGCTTCGCCCACACCAAAGATGTGGATGCCGATAAAGATTATGTAGAACGCCAGGTAGATCATCCAGCCGCCAATGCCGAACAACGACTCGCAATAGGCGCCGATAAACACTGCGATGGCGGCGGGGGCGATGGCGTATTCGATAAGGATGGCAGTACCCGTGAGGAACCCGCCCCAAGGGCCAAAGGCGCTGCGGGCAAAACCGTAGCCACCGCCAGCAGTGGGGATCATGGAGGACAGCTCGGCCAGGGAAAAGCACATGCACAGGTACATGGTGGCCATCAGCAAAGTGGCGAGGAACATGCCGCCCCAGCCGCCTTGGGCCAGGCCGAAGTTCCAGCCGGCGTAATCGCCGGAAATAACATAGGCGACGCCAAGGCCAACCAGTAGTACCCAGCCGGCGGCGCCTTTTTTCAGTTCGCGTTGTTGAAAATAATCGGTGCCGACTTTTTCGAAGTCGACAGAAGAACCAGTGGGTTCGCTAGGCATGGGAAGTACCTTCCATTCTTATTGTTTTTGACTCGGCGTCTGTGTGCCGAACGAGGTAGCAATTGCTTGTGATATCAAATGTGGGAGCTGGCTTGCCTGCGATAGCGGCCTGTCAGCTACCCCTTATTTGGCTGATACATCGTTATCGCAGGCAAGCCAGCTCCCACACTTGATTGCATTTCAAGTTGGGAACTGGTTGCTTGCTATAAGGCTGAGTTAGAAAAAGCCCAACGGATTAATGTCGTAGCTCACCAGCAAGTTCTTGGTCTGCTGGTAGTGATCCAACATCATCTTGTGGGTTTCACGGCCCACGCCAGACTTCTTGTAACCACCAAACGCGGCATGCGCCGGGTACAGGTGGTAGCAGTTGGTCCATACACGGCCGGCCTTGATCGCCCGGCCCATGCGGTAGGCGCGGTTGATGTCGCGGGTCCACAGGCCGGCGCCCAGGCCGAACTCGGTGTCGTTGGCAATCGCCAGGGCTTCGGCTTCATCCTTGAAAGTGGTGATGCTTACCACCGGGCCGAAGATTTCTTCCTGGAACACACGCATGTCGTTGGTGCCCTTGAGCAGGGTCGGCTGGATGTAATAGCCGGTGGCCAGGTCGCCCGTGAGCTTCTCGACCTTGCCACCGGTGAGCAATTGCGCGCCTTCGCCCTTGGCGATTTCCAGGTAGGACAGGATCTTGTCGAACTGCTGCTCGGACGCTTGGGCGCCGACCATGGTGTCGGTGTCCAGCGGGTCACCACGCTTGATCGACTCGACCTTCTTCATCACCACTTTCATGAAGTCATCGTAGATCGACTCTTCCACCAGAGCGCGGGAAGGGCAGGTGCACACTTCGCCCTGGTTGAAGAACGCCAGCACCAGGCCTTCGGCGGCTTTTTCGATAAATGCAGGTTCCGCTTTCATGATGTCGGCGAAGAAGATGTTCGGCGACTTGCCGCCCAGCTCGACCGTGGACGGAATGATGTTCTCGGCCGCGGCATGCATGATGTGCGAGCCCACAGGCGTTGAACCGGTAAAGGCGATCTTGGCGATGCGCTTGCTGGTGGCAAGGGCTTCGCCAGCTTCCTTGCCGAAACCGTGCACCACGTTCAGCACGCCCGGTGGCAGCAAGTCGCCGATCAGCTCCATCAGCACGCTGATGCCCAGCGGCGTTTGCTCGGCTGGCTTGAGCACCACGCAGTTACCGGCGGCCAGGGCCGGTGCGAGTTTCCACGCGGCCATCAGCAGCGGGAAGTTCCACGGGATGATCTGGCCAACCACACCCAGCGGTTCGTGGAAGTGGTAGGCGGCGGTGAGTTCGTTGATTTCCGCGCTGCTGCCTTCCTGGGCGCGGATGCAGCCAGCGAAGTAGCGGAAGTGGTCGGCGGCCAGAGGGATGTCGGCGTTGAGGGTTTCGCGCACGGCCTTGCCGTTGTCCCAGGTTTCGGTGATGGCCAGCAGTTCGAGGTTTTGCTCGATGCGGTCGGCGATTTTCAGCAGTACCCGCGAGCGGTCCTGGGCGCTGGTTTTGCCCCAGGCGTCTGCGGCTGCGTGGGCGGCGTCCAGTGCTTTGTCGATGTCTTTGGCAGTGGAGCGCGGGAAGTCGGCGATGGGCTTGCCGTTGACCGGCGAGGTGTTGGAGAAGTAGTTGCCATCGACCGGCGCCACGAATTCGCCGCCGATGTAGTTGCCGTATTTGGCCTTGAACGAAACGATGGCGCCTTCGGTACCGGGGTGTGCATAACGCATGGTGGGCATCTCCTGCTTTTATGTTTATCGGAGTACAGCGCTGCGAGCGCGTTATAAAGCGTAGAGCAAAGGTCGGGCCATCGCCGTGCGGGCCAGCAGAATCAAGAGGTTGGGCTTTGTTGCAAGGCTTTGCCGTGACGGGAGTGATACAGGCAAGGTGACAGTTTGTGCCATAAACGATACAGCCTGTGACCGGTGGGTCGGGCCGGGATTGCAATGGCCGGATGGCTGGGGGATGCTGGGCGTTCTCACGCAGGGAGAATAATAAGAACATGCATAACGATCATTTCAGTCGCCATGCCCAGCAAGTCTTGACCGTCACCCGTGGCCAAGAGCTTTCCCAAGGGCCTGGCAGCGATCCGTCCATCGCCCGTTCCTGGCTGCGCTGCGTGGAGGATTACCACCTCGACCCGGCGCTGACCATCGCGCCCACCGTGCTCGAGCACGGGCGCTTGCTGGAAAGTCGCGAGCGCCTGCGCCAAGTGCTGCACATCGCCGGCAGCGAAATGAACAGCCTGCACCAGCAACTCTCCGGCGCCGGTCATGCGGTGCTGCTCACCGATGCGCGTGGGGTGATCCTCAACTGTGTCACCGCGCCGTCCGAGCGCAAGATATTCGAGCGCGCCGGCTTATGGCTGGGCGCTGACTGGAGCGAAGCCTGCGAAGGCACCAACGGCATCGGCACCTGCCTGGTGGAGCGGCAGTCGTTGACGATCCACCGTGACGAGCATTTTCGCGGCCGTCATACCGGGCTGACCTGTTCGGCCAGCCCGGTGTTCGACCCACATGGTGAATTGCTGGCGGTGCTGGATGTGTCCTCGGCCCGCGAAGCCGTGTCGCGCCAGAGCCAGTTCCACACCATGGCGCTGGTGAACCTGTCGGGCAAGATGATCGAAAGTTGCTATTTCCTGCGCCACTTCGAACACCACTGGCTGTTGCGTTTCCACCTGCAGGCCGAGTCGGTCGGGTTGTTCAGCGAAGGCTTGCTGGCGTTTGATGGCGAAGGGCGCATTTGTGCGGTCAACCAGAGCGCTCTGAACCTGTTGGGGCAGCTACGCGGCGGCTTGGTAGGCCAGCCGGTGGAGGCATTTTTCGACTGCTCCCTGGATCAGTTACTGGGGCGGGCCAGCGCGAATGCCACGGCCAGTTGGCCGCTGCGCACCCGCGATGGCCGGCTTTTGTTTGCAGCGCTGCGAGGCCAGCCGCGCAGTGTGCCGGTACCCATCATCAAGCCGCAGGCGCCACGGCCTTTGGGTATCTGCGTGGGCGACCCGGCGTTGCAAAATGAGCTACGCAAGGCCTCGCGAGTGTTCGAGCGCGACGTGCCCTTGCTGATCAACGGCGAAACCGGCTGCGGTAAAGAAGCCTTCGCCAAGGCTGTGCACCAGGGCAGCCAGCGGGGCGATAAGGCCTTTGTTGCGCTGAACTGTGCGGCGATTCCAGAAAACCTGATCGAGAGCGAACTGTTTGGCTATCGCGCCGGCAGTTTCACCGGCGCCCTTAAAGAAGGCATGCGCGGCAAACTGCAACAGGCCGACGGCGGCACGCTGTTTCTCGACGAAATCGGCGACATGCCCCTGGCGTTGCAAACCCGCCTGTTACGGGTGCTGGAGGATCGCCTGGTGGTGCCTATCGGCGGCGAACCTCAAGCGGTGAACGTGCGCATCATCAGCGCCACGCACCGTAATTTGCTGGAGCGCGTGGCCGATGGCAGCTTTCGCGAAGACCTGTATTACCGCTTGAACGGCTTGGAAGTGGCCCTGCCGCCGTTGCGCGAACGCAGTGACAAGTCGCAACTGTTGGACTTCCTCCTGGCCCAGGAAGCGGGCAACGAGCAGGTAATGCTGGACGAACCTGCGCGCCAGGCCTTGTTAGCATTCCAATGGCCCGGCAACCTGCGGCAGTTGCGTACGGTGTTGCGCACGGTAGTGGCGCTCTGTGAGGGCGGGCGAGTCGGTCTTGAAGACTTGCCGGCCCTGATTCGCCAAGCGCAGCCGCAAGGGGCGAGGGTGGATGCGCCGTGCGCCTCGCCGCTGGAGAACGCCGAGCGCCAGGCATTGCTCAACGCGCTGGCGCAGCAGCGCTGGCATATGAGCCATGTGGCTGAACAGTTGGGGGTCAGTCGCAATACGCTGTACCGCAAGTTACGCAAACATGGCATTTCACGGGACGCCATGCAGTAAGGGGCGCTGTCGGAGTAACCTGGTTATTGCGAACTGCTCGTTTTTTGTCTCACGCGCTACCTTGGAAGACGCTGAGCTTAAAAACGCCGGCAGCGCGGTTCAAGGCCTCCCTTGTGCCGGATCCTACCGGCGAGCGTTTCGTGCTCAGCTAAAGCGTGCGAACTTTCCCACCCTACGCTAACCTGCCTCGATGTTTACGAGGTCGACTATGCACATTCATATTCTGGGTATCTGCGGTACGTTCATGGGTTCGATGGCGGTTCTGGCCAAAGAGCTGGGCCATCACGTAACAGGCTCCGATGCCAATGTTTATCCACCCATGAGCACGCAGCTACAGGCGCAAGGGATTGAGCTGACCCAAGGTTACGACCCTTCGCAATTCGACCCGGTGCCGGACCTGGTCGTCATCGGCAACGCCATGTCTCGCGGCAACCCGGCGGTGGAATACGTACTGAACAAAGGCTTGCCTTACGTCTCCGGCCCCCAGTGGCTGGCGGACCATGTGCTGCAGGGCCGTTGGGTCCTGGCAGTGGCGGGCACTCACGGCAAGACCACCACCAGCAGCATGCTGGCCTGGGTACTGGAGCATGCGGGCATGAGCCCGGGTTTCCTGATTGGCGGTGTGCCGCAGAACTTCTCGGTATCGGCGCGCCTGGGCCAGACCCCGTTTTTTGTGATCGAGGCCGATGAATACGACAGCGCCTTTTTCGACAAGCGCTCCAAGTTCGTCCATTACCGCCCACGCACAGCGATCCTGAATAACCTTGAGTTCGATCACGCGGATATCTTCCCCGATCTGCCGGCGATTGAGCGCCAGTTCCACCACTTGGTGCGCACTATCCCAAGTGAGGGCCTTGTCATTCATCCCACCACCGAGCCTGCGTTGCAGCGTGTGATCGACATGGGCTGCTGGACCCCGGTGCAAACCACCGGCGCGGACGGGCAGTGGCAGGCGAGGTTGCTCAGCGAAGACGGTTCGCGGTTTGAAGTGCTGTTCGAAGGCCAGCCCCAAGGCATCGTCGATTGGGGCATGACCGGCCAACACAACGTGGCCAACGCTTTGGTGAGCCTGGCTGCCGCTCGGCATGTTGGCGTGGTGCCAGCCATGGGCATTGTCGCCTTGAGCGCGTTCAAGAGTGTGAAGCGGCGCATGGAGAAAGTCGCTGAAGTAAATGGAATTACCATCTACGACGACTTTGCCCACCACCCGACCGCAATTGCCACCACCCTGGATGGCCTGCGCAAGCGCGTCGGCGATGCGCAGATCATTGCCATCGTCGAGCCGCGCTCCAACTCCATGAAGCTGGGCGCGCACCGTGATGGCCTGCCCGAGAGCGTCAACGATGCCGACCAGGTGGTGTGGTATGCGCCGGCCAACCTCGGCTGGGATTTGCCCGCGATTGCTGCGCTATGCACCGTGCCCTCCACAGTCTGCGATTCGTTGGAAGGCATCATTGAGCATGTGAAATCCTTGGCCCAGCCCGGCACCCACGTGGTGGTCATGAGCAACGGCGGCTTTGGCGGCCTGCACGGCAAGCTGGCCGAGGCACTGAAATGAGCGGGCCGGAACGCATCACCCTGGCGATGACCGGCGCATCCGGTGCGCCCTATGGCCTGCGCCTGCTCGATTGCCTGGTGCGTGAAGACCGTGAGGTGCATTTTCTGATCTCCAAGGCGGCGCAATTGGTGCTGGCGACTGAGACCGATGTCGCGCTGCCTTCCAAGGTGCAGATGATGCAGGCATTCCTCACCGAGTACACCGGCGCAGCGGCGGGGCAGATCAAGGTCTACGGCAAAGAGGACTGGATGTCGCCGGTAGCCTCAGGCTCCGGTGCGCCAGCGGCGATGGTGGTGGTGCCGTGTTCCACCGGCACCTTGTCGGCGATTGCCACGGGCGCCTGCAACAACCTGATCGAACGGGCGGCGGATGTGACCTTGAAGGAGCGCCGCCAGTTGATCCTGGTGCCGCGCGAAGCGCCGTATTCGAGCATTCACCTGGAGCACATGCTCAAGTTGTCGAACATGGGCGTGACCATCCTGCCCGCGTCGCCTGGTTTCTATCACCAGCCACAGACCATCGATGACCTGGTGGACTTTGTGGTGGCGCGCATTCTCAACCTGTTGAACATTCCCCAGGACATGTTGCCGCGTTGGGGCGAGCACCATCTGGGCGGCGATGAATAAAGCACTGCTGCTGTTGATGGCGCTGCAACTCACCGGCTGTGCCACCGCGCGTACTCTGGATGCCGCGCAACCGGGCGCCCCGGTGGTGTATGCCGGCACACGCCTGGATCTGTACGCGATCAATGGCGGCTGCTGCGCCAAGGACCGCTTTGGTGCCGAGGCCCCGAGCTATCCCCATCTCGACCTGCCGGCCAGCGCGTTGCTCGATACCTTATTGTTGCCACTGTCGGTGTTGACGGTGCTGGGGGTTGGCTTCAACGCCACGGGCGGACTGTAAGATAAGGGCTACCTGGGTGGATCGTTCCCACGCTCCGCGTGGGAATGCAGTCGGGGACGCTCCGCGTCCCAAGCATGACGCAGAGCGTCATAACCGGCGCTCCCACGCAGAGCGTGGGAGCGATCAGTACAAGCGCTGCACCATTACTTACCGAGCTTGCGCAACTCGTCCGATTCCACCACCCGCACGCCATCCTGTTCTTCCAGCGCCAGGCGCCACATGGCGCGGGCCAGTTCGCAGACTTCAATACCGTGGTACTTACCGGGAATCAGCCGTGACAGCGGCCCGGCCAACTGCTCGGCCAGGCGCGGTTCCAACCGCTCCCCCAGCAGCAGCGATGGACGTACGATGGTCAACTGCGGCCAGTCTTGCGCTCTCAGCGCCAGTTCCATTTCCCCCTTGACCCGGTTGTAGAACACCGAGGATTTCGGGTCGGCGCCAATCGCACTGATCACGATCAGATGCCGCGCGCCCAGTTCCCGTGCGCGCTTGGCGAAGGCCACCACCATGTCCAGGTCGACCGCACGGAACGCCCCTTCCGAGCCGGCCTTTTTGATCGTGGTGCCCAGGCAGCAGAAGGCAATATCCACGCGGCCGCTCAGTTGCGGCAGGAACACCGCCGGGTCGCCCACCGGGTTTTCCAGGCGTGGATGTTCAGCCAATGGTTTGCGGCTGGGTGCCAGCACGCGGGTCACGGTGGGTTCGTTGAGCAGGCGGTCGAGCAGGTGTTCGCCAGTGAGGCCGGAAGCCCCGGCCAGCAAGATATGCTGCGGTGTCAGGTACATGGTGTTTCCCCCTTGTTACACGTTACAGCTTAGTTGCCTTTGGCTTCCTTGCTATTCATTGAGACGCTTTCGAGCGCCTTTCGTGCCTGCTGTTTACGTAATAATTGCCAATGGGCGATCACGCCTTTAGGGGCCCAGATCTGCGGTTCGGAGGCTTCGAAGTTGTCCGCCTGTTCGCGTTCGGCCACGTGCAGTTGCGCCAGTTTGAAGGCGTGTTGCAAATCATCCGTCTGGTTGAAAGCTTGTGCGAAAAGGGCATCACCGAAGTAGGTGAAGTCTGCTTCTTCCGAGCAGCCGAATGACACGCGGTCTGCACGGGAGGCGGTCATGATCAGGGTGCGCTCATCTTTGAGCGCCGGTATGAAACCGCCGGAGTAACACGCGGAGATCACGATGACCTTGTCGCGGTTTTTCAGCGGTGCGAGCACGGCGGCCAGCTCGTCGGCGGGCAGGTCGGCCAGTTCCATGCGCGGTTGGTCGAGCACCAGCTCATGCTCATGGGTGCCATGGCTGGTCAAGTAAATGAACACCAGGTCTTCCGGCCCGGTCCGTTCGGCCAGGGTTTGCACCGAGCGGCGCAGGCTTTCACGGGTGGCCAGGGGGCGGTCGGCGATATGGTCGCGGTGGTTGACCAGGCGCACCTGCCCGCGCGCGCCGAAGCGGGTGGCGAGCAGGTTGCTGACGTAATCGGCCTCGCGCAGGAACACGCTTTGTTTGCCGTCGCCCGCCAGCACCAACGTGTATAGCTCGACGGCCGGAGTGGACGCGGGCACTGTCGCCAGGGCGTCATCGAGCAAGCGGCCTTGAGCCAGTATGCCGGTCTCCAGAGGGTCGGGCAGCAGCTTGCCCTCGGCGTCGCGCACGCGCAGGCCGTTGACCCAGGTGCCGGACTGCACGGTGCCGTCGGTGAGTACCAGGGTGCCACGGCCTTGATAGTTGTCGCTGTCGAAGCCACCGATATAGAAACTGCCATCGGTGAGGTTCAGGCGCCCTTCGCCGGTAAAGCGCCAGTCACTGAACTGGCCGACATAGTGGCTGCCATCGACCCCGATCAATTCGCCTTTGCCGGTCAGCGCGCCTTCCTTGAACTGGCCGATCCACACATCACCGTCGGCGTTCTCGTAGCGGCCTTTACCGTTGAGCTGGTTCTGCTTGAATTGACCGACATAGATATCCCCCTCGGCGCTATTAAAGGTGCCATTGCCTTCCAGTTGGCCATCGACAAAGCGGCCGCTGAACTGGTTGCCGCTGTCGTCATTGCGCTGGCCTTCGCCATTGGGCTTGCCGTGGGCGAACTGGCCCTGGTACTGGCTGCCGTCGGCCAGTTCCAGGCGGCCGAGGCCTGAGTACTGGTCGTCCTGAAATTCGCCGCGATAAGTCATCTGCCCCTCTTTGAGGGTGCCTTCGCCGTTGCGTCGGCCGTTCTTGAAACCGCCCACGTAGCTGCTGCCCGAGGTGGTCAGGCTGCCCTGGCCATCAAACAGGCCCTGCTTGAATTCGCCTTTATAGACTTCGCCATTGCTGCCATGCCATTCGCCCTGGCCGTGCCACTGGCCTTTGTCAAACTGGCCGGCGTACCAACTGCCATTGGGGTAGTCCACACGGCCTTGGCCTTGCAGCAAACCGTTGACCACATCGCCACGGTAGCGGCCGCCATCGGGCAAGCGCGCATCGGGCGGCAACAGCGATTCGCCGTCTCCGCAAGCGGTGAGCAACAGGGCAAGGGCAAGGGGAGCGAGTGGGCGCATAGCGGGATCCGGATAATTGAGCGCCGAGTATGCCGTAGCCGGGGTGCCGAACCTAGTGGTCTATGCGCAGGATCCATCACCTGTAGGAGCGGGCTTGCCCGCGAAAACTCACAGGCGCCGCATTTGTTCAGCAAGCACGCGTTATCGCTGACGACCTTCGCGAGCAGGCTCGCTCCTACAGTGGGGGTGTGGCGATCATACGAAGCAGAGTGACAGCGACTCGGCAATATAGGCCGGCTTCTCCTGACCTTCGATTTCCAGGGTGGCGGTGGCCTTGAACAGCCATTGGCCCGGTTTTTTCTCGGTGACGTCAGTGAGGGTGACGTTCAGCCGCACCTTGGAGTTTACTTTCACCGGCTGGATAAAGCGCACGCTGTCCAGGCCGTAGTTGACGGCCATCTTCAAGCCTTCGGGCATGATCAGGATGTCTTCCATCAGCTTGGGCATCAGCGACAGTGACAGGAACCCGTGGGCGATGGTGCTGCCGAACGGGGTTTGCGCCGCCTTGACCGGGTCGACGTGGATGAACTGATGATCGCCGGTGGCTTCCGCGAACAGGTTGATACGCGCCTGGTCGATGGTGAGCCATTCGGAACGTCCCAGTTCCTTGCCGACGTAATCTTTGAGCTGCGCTACGGGTACATAGGGCATTGCGTCTCTCCTTGGTTCATCACTTATGTGCCCGTTGATAAGGGGCGTTTTTATGGGTTACAGAGAACCAATGTAGATCATCATGGGCAATCAGCCTGGTCAACCCAACATGCTTTTGGCGAATGCCGGAGCATAGGGCGGGCATGCTTATAATGCGCGCGAGTTTTGAGGGGGAGAGCGGGATGCTGTTACGTGGCCTGACCTGGCTGGTGCTGTTTCAACTGATCGGCACGGCGATCAATCATTTACTGGTGCCGGTACTGCCGGGGCCGATCATCGGCTTGTTGCTGATGCTGGGCTTTCTGGTCTGGCGCGGTGAAGTCGGCGAGCCCCTGAGCCTGGCTGCCGGCAGCCTGTTGCGTTACCTGCCACTGCTGCTGGTGCCGCCGGCCGTGGGAGTGATGGTGTATGCCAAGGACATCGTGGCGGATTTCTGGGCCATCGTCGGGGCGTTGGTGGTGTCGCTGGTGATCGCCATGGGCTTTGTCGGTGTGCTGATGCAGCAGATGGTCAAGCGCAAGGAGAAGGACCAATGATCCTCGACTGGCAGGGCGCCTGGACGGCGGTCATTCATCACCCGCTGTTCGGTATCGGTATCACCCTGGGCGCCTATCAACTGGTGCTGGCGGGGTTCGAGAAAACCCGCTGGATCTTCCTGCAGCCGGTGCTGGTGTCGATGCTGCTGGTGATCGGCGTGCTGCTCACCTGCGGGCTGAGCTACGCCGAATACCGCAAGAGCACCGAGATCATGGGCATCCTGCTGGGGCCTGCCACAGTGGCCCTGGCGGTGCCGCTTTATCTGAACCTGCGACGGATTCGCCAATTGTTCTGGCCGATATTTACTACGCTGGTGGTAGGCGGGGTATTGGCCACCGGCCTTTGTGTGGCGTTGGGATGGTGGTTCGGGGCCGAGCACAGGGTGCTGATGACCATGGCGCCCAAGTCGGTCACCTCGCCGATTGCCATGCTGGTGGCCGAGCAGATCGGCGGCGTGGCGGCCTTGGCGGCGGTGTTCGTGTTGATCACTGGGGTGGTCGGCGCGATGATCGGTCCAGCGCTCTTGTCGCGCCTGGGTGTACGCAGCCCCGAAGCGCGGGGCATGGCCCTGGGCATGACCGCCCACGCCGTCGGCACTTCAGTAGCCCTGCAGGAAAGCGAAGAATGCGGCGCCTTCGCGGCGCTGGCCATGAGTTTGATGGGCGTGGCCACGGCGGTGTTCCTGCCGTTGGCGGTGTCGGTCATTGTTTAACCCAGGTTTTAAGGAAGCCGTTATGATCCGGCACCTTGCAACCGTTAAATATTCCGTCTAAAAGAAACAGACCCTCACGATTTCATAGTTCCACGATGTGCTTGAGGGTCGATCTAATAGCCCTAGCTCTGCCAGAGCAGACAAAGGGATTGGCTGCCTAGTCAGTACAGGGGATGGCAGATGGAGCTTGTGTGGGCTACTGACGATTTGGTGATCGCTGGGCAACCCTATCCTGGATTCCCCATTCTGCTATGGGACTCAATGGAAAGTTGTGTCCCGGCCAATCAGTTCTTTCGTCACTACCTGTTTCGCGGGGTCATTGGCTCTAAGCGATCCTGGCCCAGCACCGGACGCGCGCTCTACGACTTTTTCAGCTTCATCCAGGCTCATGAGCTGGACTGGTGCGACGTTGATCGTGGCGAGGCAAAGAGCCTTGTGGCGGCCTATCGGGACTACAGCCTGATTGCGTGCGAACTGGCATCGAACACCACTCGCCAGCGTCTGCATTACATCTGCAAGTTCTACGAGTTCGCGCAAAAGGAAGGGTGGGTGAAGCGCCTGCCCTTCGCCTATGAGGAACGCAGCGTGAGGCACGGGAGACGTTTTCTTGCACATATTGATGCAAGTGGCGGCAAGGCTATGGCAAACGATGTGATGCCGCGTAGGCATAAGACTCTGCCCAAGTTCCTGAACATGGCCGACGTCAAGGCGCTACTGACCGCTGCGGAGAATCCGCATCACCGCATGATGATGCGCCTGGCGCTGCATACGGGTCTGCGCCGCGAGGAACTCGCCGCCTTTCCGCTGTCCTATGTCTTCGATCCAGACAAGGCGTTACGAACCGAGCGCAACCTTCGCATCTACCTCGATCCATTCGACGGCAGCGGCATGGTGACCAAGGGCAGCAAACCGCGAGGTATCTACGTTAGTCGCGAGTTTATGGCTGAACTCTACCGCTATGTGACGAAGTTCCGCAGCGAGCGTGCGTCGCTGAGCAAGACCCCGCAAAGGGCGCTGCTCCTCAACCAGTTCGGACGACCGTACGGTGGGGACGGCAAGAGCATCAATCGGATCATCAGCAAGGTAGGCAAGCGGGCGGGGATCAAGGTCCATACGCATATGCTCCGACATACCTATGCCACACATACCCTGATCAGTCTTCAACGCAATCCAGCGAGCGGACTGGAACCACTAGTATTCATCCAACGGCAACTTGGCCACAGTTCGATTCAAACAACCATGGTGTACCTGCATCTGGTCAACGAAATAGCCGACGAGGCTGTGCTGGCCTATGACGATGAGTTGAACGCGCTAGTGGGGGGACTTGATGGGCAAGCGCAAGGTATTTACTAAAACCGATCTCAGCGTCCCGCAAGTCGAGCACTGTCACAACGCGGCAGGCAATGTGGTCATTCTCCCCGAGGTCATCCCGCCGACTAACACTACGATCGAGTTCGGGCGGAACTCTATTAACGCCCGTCGCTTTAAGTTTGGCCGCTGGTACGGTGTCGGCATCGACCACGTTACCTACGCCTGTCAGCGCCAAATCGAGCGGTTCCTCGCCGGCCAGGACCAAGCCGCCTCAGTCACCACAATTATTAGCTATTGCAACACTGGCCTGTGCAACTTCCTTGACTACTGTGTGCTACGTGGGATGGCTTTTAGTCGTAACTTAGCTTTGTCTGATTTACATCGGGATCTGATCGACGGCTACCTTGCACATCTGGCGGGGCGGGGCTGGGTTACTAATACTCAGAAGAGCGTCTATTCGAAGACCAAGCCTGTGCTGCTCGCCTTGGGTCGGCGTGGGCTGATCACTCTTATCGACTCCGGCAATGCAGCCACCTTTCCGCGCAACCCTTTCCCAAACAGCAACCTCAAGGGCAAGGGCGAGACAGCGCTATCTAAACGCGAGCGACAAGCATTCAAAATAGCACTCAGGCAGGCTCTTAAGCCGATCTGGGATGACGACGCACCAGTGACCAAGGAGCTACTGGTCTTCGCTCTGTTGGTCATTGCGCTGCACACCGGACGCAATACAACTCCACTGCTGGAAATGGGCCGGGACTGCCTGCGGCCGCACCCCAAAGACAACGCCGTATTTCTGGTGCTATGGAAGCGGCGTGGTTACAACACCAGCAAAGTGGCGCTACGCTCAGACTCGAACGCCAATCGCCTCCTGGAATCAACACCGAGTGTGAGAACCAACGTGGAGCGACTAATCCGCCGCGTGATGTCGCTGACCGAGTCTCTGGATGCAGATGCCCCGGACGACCTGAAGGGCAGAGTATGGCTATATCGATATGGTAGCGATAAGGGTGCCAGTCGAGTCTCGGCTTTGAATCAAAATGTGCTAGCTAAGGCGACAAGTAGCCTCGTAACCAAATATAGCTTGACCGACAGCGACGGGAAGGCACTACGCATCAACGTCTCGCGCCTTCGCAAGACCTTCGCTAATCGTATCTTCGAGTTGACCGATGGCGATTTAACGACTTCCGCCGCGGCGCTCGGCAACACTCCCCAGGTGGCCGACCAGAACTACTTGGCGCCCGGCGAAGATGCCCGTCGCAACTGGCAGTTCATGGGTGAGGTACTGGTGCAGGAGTTGCTGACTAACACCATCGGTACGACCTACAAGGACACCCCCATGGGCCACTGCTCCGACTTGGTATACGGACAGTACGCCCCGGCGCGCGAAGGCGCGACTTGCATGAATTTCATGAACTGTCTGCGCTGCAAGCACTACGCGGTGACGGCAGAAGATCTGTACAAACTGTTCAGTTTCTATTTCCGCGTACTGACCGAGCGCTCGCGCATGGACAAGCGGCGCTGGGCACGGGAATACGCCCACATTCCACGGCTGATTGAGCATTACATCGTTGCCGAGGGGCTGCGCCGCGGCACCTTTAAGGCCACAGCAGTGGAAGCCGCCCGTGAGCGCGCCCGAACCCAGCCACACCAGTTCTGGTCGATTGATTTGATTGACAGCCTGGAGACATTTTCATGAACGGCAACCTCCTGACGGTACCACCCCAAGTACCTCTTCCCACCCAGCCGAACGATGTGTATGAGCTCGCCGAATCCGAGCGCGACGCTCTGATCATCAGCGCGACCAAGGTCGGTGAACACTGGGTCATCCTCAGTTGCTACGGCGATGACACCTGGCAACTCGACGGCTTCCCCAACAACATCTCTACCAGTAAAACACGACTGGACTTCAGCATCGTGCCACCGGTATTTCGGGCGGTAATGAAGGCGGCGCTGTATCGTTATCTCCGGAGTGGGCGCACAGATTCGGGTCGGCCTAAAGGCAGCATAGTGCGACAACTTTTCTTTAATGCAATGATATTCCTTCGGCATTTGAAGGTGCTCAAGCTCGACCATCTGGGCGCGGTGACACCTCTGGTATGTGCGAGCTATGTGACCGCCTGCAAAGCGTACCGGCAACCCCACCGGTCTAAGGGAAAACCGCTGTCGCAAGAGGGACTACGTAGACGTTTAGCGGCCGTCGAAGCGCTCTATGAACTGAGCCAGTACACCAATGATCCAATGCCAAAGCATCCCTGGCCAGAGACGTCCTCTTTAGCAATGGCAGGGCTTACCGGTAGCGGCTCCCGTCAGAAGAAAGACAGCAAGACGCCGCTGATCCCCGATGATGTGTTCTGCATCCTGTTCGAACGGGCCTACCTGCAGGTTGAACGCGGCCATCAACTGTTAGACCTTCGCGATAAGTTGGAAGTCATCGCGAAGGAGCGAAAGGGGCAATGTCGCGAAGCAGTCATAGCGGCCAAGAATCGCCTTCTGAGCGATAGTGGTCGGAAGGGAGGTCTGAGAGCATTCAACCGGGCGCTGAGCGACCTGCGTACGGCCTGCTACATCATCCTGGCCAGCACCTCCGGCTGTCGCCACCATGAGTTGGCAAACTTGCGGTTGGGTGCGCACCACCGTACCCAAGACGATGAGGGCACCATCTATCATTGGATGCGCTCGCGGTCGGACAAGACTGACGTAGGAATTCATGACTGGATGATCCCTGAGGCAGCCGTGCTTAGCCTGCGGGTGATGGAACGCTGGTGCGCGCCCTATCAGGCCATGATTGCTGCAGAGATCGTGCGCCGCCGCCGCGCCAACCCACATGATCCGCGAATTGTAGAGGCGCAAAAGCACCGGCATGCGTTATTTCTCGGCGTATATCCAAAAGAGGGTAACCAAGTACGCACGCTTACCACGTGGGGTTTGGGTTTCAACTTAAACATATTCGTCAAGGATTGCGGGTTGAACTGGAGTCTCACCAGCCACCAGTTCCGCCGCAAGTTTGCCAACTACGCTGCGCATAGCCGCTTCGGTGACCTACGTTATCTCAAGGAGCATTACGCGCACTGGTCACTGGACATGACCTTGGGCTACGCGCTAGACGACAGTTGGGGACAGCACTTGGACCTAGACCTTTACGCCGATATTCAGACGGAATTGCAAGATGTAAAACTCGGCATCGTTGATTACTGGTTGGGAGACGAACCCATGGCTGGCGGCTATGGTCGTGCGCTCAAGCAGTGGCAGCGAGAACCCCAGAACCTGCTGATATTCAAGGATCACGCTTCTATGCTGAACTCTATTGCTGAAAGCACTGCGATTCGCAGCAACGGTCATGCCTGGTGCACGGCGGACAACGACGGTTGCGTCGGCAATACTTTAGAACGTACCCGCTGCAGCAACTGCAACAATGCCGTGATTGGACGTCGCCACGCGGCCATATACCAGCGACTCTACGATGATCTGAAAGGGCTGCTGCATTGCCCGGACATTGGCGAGAGCGGACGACAGCGCGTTGAACGCGACCTGAATCGGTGCCGAGACGTACTGGACAAGTTAGGCATGGACCCGGAGAGCCTGATAGCATGAAGCCGATCGACAAGGCAACTAACTACAAGCCGGCTGACGATCGTGAAAAGGATCTGCGGCTCGCGCTTTACCGCATCCAGAAGGGACGTACCCGCTCTGGGGAAACCAAGGTTACGATCACCGCAGTCGCCCGCGAAGCAGGCGTATCAACGGCGCTAATTCACAACTACTACCCAGGAATTGCCGAGGCTATCCGCGAGGCTCAAGGGCGCTCCAGTCGCGCCATGCGTGATGTGAAACACCAAGACTTGCTTGCTGAACGCATAAAGTCAGCAGCACATCGTCAGGAGATAGAGGAACTGCGGGCCAAGATCGCCCAACTCGCATCCGTCAATGAGGTGCTATTGGACGAGAACCGTGTGCTCAAGAGTAAGATGAACGATCATAAGGTGATCGATCTGGCTTATAAGGAGTAAACGTCCGACCAACTCACCTTGAGTAAGTCAGGCCGGTACCCACTAGTTTGGTAACTGCTAGCTGCGTGAGCAGAAGTCTCAGAATGGCAAAAGCCCGGTAATCAACCGGGCTCTGCAAATCCCTCAAGGGGTTAAAAATCAAGTGCCTCAAGGGCTACCTTTAGAACTCTATGGCCGGTTGACTCAAATGTCAACATTCGTCATATAAGACCGACTCGCTTGTCTCGCGACATTGGACCACTGCTGCTCTGCATCTTCAAAGGCATCGAAGGGATGATCGGCGCCGAGTTGCTGCCTGGAGAATCCTTGCTCTTTGAAAAATGGCCTAAAGAGGCCCTTGAAAAGCTGTTGTCAATGGTGTCTGAGCGCTACGCCAGTTCCTTTGATCTTTCGACCTTCCGCGCCGACGGATCATGCCCGATTTAGATGAGACAGAGGGTTTCAGGGCACTGATTTACTGTGAGGTTGCAGGACCGGCAAGTTTCGACGAAAGCCGATTAACGCCCTACGGGAGCTACCAACCACTCGGCCCCTATGCGGACATGTCCTCCATCTTACGTGTACCACTACCCATTCGCCTTGACCGAACCATTTCCCGTGTGCGGGTAATGCCGGACGAAGGCGATTTGATTCTCATGGTCGGCCAATTTCGTTGCGGGTAAGCCTTAAAGCTTGACGATGGCTCTTTTTGCGCCGAAGAATTTGCGCCGGAACATCGGCGTCGGGTGGGTCGCTAACGGCGTGGTTCACGTCAAAATTTCAAACCCTACTACTGCAAACATCACAATTCCCGCAACGGAGACTTCAGCGTTTTTGAAGCGCACGGGAGTATAGAAATATAGGGCCCGTCTTTTAGGCGGACCTCATATATCTAAGACGGTCAGTCTAACCGAAAGCACCTTCTTTGATCCTGCGTCATAGTCACACTCAAAGCTGGCCTTCTTATATACTCCCGCTCCATGCTGATACGCGACCTTGCCGTGAGAATCTTGAAAAACACCAACGTCCTCCAAGGTTTCAAAGTTTTCGCCCTTTATGGTTATCGTCGATTTGTTGTAATCCAGCCAGGCGATATCCTTTATTGCTATGCCCCCACTGCCACCAGTCCATTTGAAAGCGTTTTTAGCTGTTTTCTGTATTGCTTGTTGGCAACCGTCAACATAGTAGGGATAGTTTAGCTTTCCCCAGCATGACAAATCCCTGGAACAAGCTTGCTCGCTGACGTCGGTAGGATCTACTTGGCCGGCCTGTGCCACGCCTGTGATGCTTGTCATAGACAGCACGAAAGAAAAGATAGTTGCCATTACTGGTTTCATAAAGCGTCCTTATATATTTTTGATTCGTGAGACGAACTCGGCCCGCTGTTGCTCGGTCATGCGCTTCCCGAAGCGCATCAAGATAGTCCGCATACCACTGCACCATCTTCTTGCGCTGCGGCAGGTAGATCGCTTTGCCATACACGCCTTTGAGTCCGGCCTTCTTGTGGGCCAGATGCATGTGCCGCCAGTTTTCATCCCAGCCAAATTCGGATAGCAAAGTTTCGCAGTTGTGCCGACTGCCGTGGCCCGTCATCCGCCCTTTGTACCCGATCAGTGCAAAGCACTTATTGATCGACGCATCTGAAATTTCCGGCACCTTCTCGCCCGATGATGGGATCAGGTAGCGGGACCGGCCAGTAAGCCGTTGCAGATCACTGATCAGCTCCACTATCTGGGTGGGCAGCAGTACGACGTTGTCACGCCGCATTTTCATCTTGACAGCCTGTTCGGCCCATTCCGCCCAGCGCGTCATGCCTGGCTTTGAGCGGTCAGCAGAGTCAGCCATGCGGCAGTGCGGACAATGGTGCCGCTGCGTGATTCAACCAGCGCCCGCAAGAACTTTGGCAGCTCCGACTCCAAAAGGTGTGGGTACTGCGATTCCTCTGGTGCCTTTTCGGCAATGTCTATCAAGTTGCTGGCCGGATTGTTCTCATTCATGCCCTTGGCAATGGCCAGTCCAAATATCTGATTCACCCACACGCGCACCTTCTCTGCGGTGTTGTGGGCACCGCGGCTCTCGATGCTCGCCTGGAGGTTGGCGCAATCCGACCTGGTGATCCTGCTCAGGGGCTTGCTACCAAGGGCCGGGAGTATGTCGTTGGTCAGCGCGCCTTTGATTCCGGACAGGGTCTTTTCAGCCCGACCGTCCCTGATCTTTTTATCAAGCCATAGATCGGCTGCAGCTTTGAACGTGTTCGCCTCGACGGCATTCTTGGAAAATTTCAACGTTGCCTTATGGGTGATAGGGTCTACGCCTTCAGCATTGAGCCGCTGCACTTCCTGAGTTTTCTCCCTGGCCTTTTTGGCGGTCACGTCCGGGTAGGCGCCCAGTCCGTGCCATCCCCATTTGCCATCAGACTTCTTGAAACGAAGCTCCCTGCGTTTACAGCCCGTGCTGCTGACCACGAAATAAAGCCGGTCTATTCCATAGTTTTCGCGGTATTCCTCTCCCCTGGCTCAAGGGATGCCAGCACCGTGTCGGCCAGTGGCCGGCGCTTTATCTCGGATCGTTTCATGCTGGATTCTTGTATGGTTAGGTTCGATGTTGCGCGAACCATATATGGCGCCATACACAGAATCAAGGATAAGAGGACACAAAAGGAATAGCGGGGATCAGAAGGGATTGGAGCTTGTTCAGTATTGCAGGGGGGTTGGTGCATAGCGGGAGGGTGTGGGACAGGGGGGAATAAGAATGTAGAGCGGGTAGAAGGGTTTGAACCAAGGGATGTTCGCCGAATCCAGGTCGGCCATTACGAGATGCGCTACGTGATAGTGGATTCGACTATCTACCTTCTGCGCCTGTGGCAAACCCGCGCAGATAGGTGAATGGATGGCCTACCAAGGCTCAGAAAACCTTAGCGTACGTTTTTTACGAATTCTGTAGGCTCCCCTTTGCAGGCTACCAGCCACCCAAGACCCTCACTGGCCTTAGGTGCACTTTTTATTCCGTTGCTCCCCAAATCCTAAATACAGGATAGGTCGCCCCGAGGCCGTGTTCAATTTTCTAACTGACAAGATAATTAGCCTGAAAACCAATGAATCAGGTGCTGACTGATTGGGAGTGAAATGAGCTGATTCCCAGCCCAGCCACCCTCTGTGGATAGGATGCAGACTGTTGACATGTCTACGAAATTCGCATACATTGAGTCAAGTAATACGCGTAACACATGAGGCATGACATGACAGCAAAGAAACACGTCAGCGTTCGATTGGAACAAGAGACCAGGGTAAAGCTAGAGTTAATCGCCAAGCGCAGGATGATGGCGACAGGCGTGGCGGTGACACTGGCAGATCTGATCCGCGAAGGTCTGGCCCAGTTTACCGACAGTGAGCCATCAGAGAATTCTATGGCACCTATTCACTCCCTCGCACCAGTAAAGCCAGCTCCAGCCGAAGAATAGGCCGATATGATCCCTCAGATCGCAGCCAAGCCAAAGACTAGCCGCACCCGTACAGAGGATGAAATGAGCGAGCTACGCCGTCAGGCTCTGAAGCTGAAAAGTGAGGGGATGAGCAGCTAAGAGATTGCAGACCAGCTAGGCGTTAACCAACGATGGCTGCCCGCAAGCTGCTGAAGTAATACCGGAGATGGCTCAGGTTTGAGCTATCAGAAAGAGTGCCAGTCCACTGCGCTAGCAACGGAATGACGTCCACACAGAAACTACCGTAGGAATAGTGCAATCTGGAACCAACAGAATAATCGTGTAGCACTTAGTTCCTGCAACCAAGTAACTGTTTGATGGGTATTATTCACAGCTTGCCAGTTGTGGTAGATTGCAAGTCCAATGTTTATAAAAAAGCTGTAGGGTTTTAGAAAATGAGTAAGCTTTTTTTTAAATATTTGTCTGTGGGTATAGTCAATACTATGCTGCATTGGGTTGTATTTGCATGGCTGGTTTATAAGGAAGACTTCAGTCAAGCCACGTCAAATTTGTATGCTTTCAGTATCGCGGTTACATTTTCTTATTTTGCTAATTCGTATATGACGTTCGAGAAAAAGCCTACGACACTCAGGTATATTGCGTTCGTTGCTTTTATGGGTGCATTAAGCTATGCGTCTGGTTTGTTAGCCGATCGAATAAGCTTGACGCCAATTTTAACGCTGATAACATTTTCTGCAATTAGCTTGATTGTGGGATTCTTTTACTCAAAACTGATTGTTTTTAAAGATAAAAAATGAAAATATCATTGGTTGTACCTGTTTTCAATGAAGAAGATGCAATACCTATCTTCTATAAAGCCGTTCGTGAAAACAAAGAGTTGAGCGAGTATGAAGTAGAAATAATCTTCATAAATGACGGTAGTCACGATGCAACAGAGTTGATTATTAATAAATATGCGACTGCAGATTGTCTAGTGATGGCGCTAAGCTTCACCCGAAATTTCGGTAAAGAGCCAGCGCTATTTGCTGGTATAGAATATGCGACTGGAGATGCTGTAATTCCAATTGATGTAGATCTTCAGGATCCCATTGAAGTAATTCCAGAGCTTATTAGAAAATGGCAGTTAGGGGCTGATGTAGTGTTAGCCAAGCGTACTGATCGCTCTAAAGAAAACTGGTTGAAAAGGAAAACAGCCGAGTGGTTTTATAGATGCCACAATAAAATCAGTACGCCGAGAATTGAAGAGAATGTAGGTGATTTCCGACTAATGTCAAGAGAGGCAGTCGAAAATGTTAAGCTGCTGCCTGAGCGCAATTTGTTTATGAAAGGGATATTGTCATGGGCAAGCGGAAATATTGAACTGGTTGAATACTCTAGAGCAGAAAGGTCTGCTGGGGATTCAAAGTTTAATGGCTGGAAATTATGGAATCTGGCGATTGAAGGAATAACCAGCTTTTCATCTGTACCTCTAAGAGTATGGACATATTTAGGGTTGTTTGTGGCTACCTGCTCATTTTTGTATGGTAGCTTCATGGTAATTGATAAAGTTATCTGGGGTAATGCTGTGCCTGGTTATCCATCGCTACTCGTCTCCATTCTGTTTCTTGGTGGCATTCAATTGATAGGTATTGGTGTGCTGGGTGAATATATCGGGCGCATATACACTGAGGTAAAACAAAGACCGCGGTATATCCTCAAAAGGCACAGAAAATGACTTATAGCAAAAACTGTTTTATTTCATGCCTGCTGATATTGGGAGTGGCGTTAATTCCCATTTTTAGTTCGAATGTTTACTATATGGATGACTTGTATAGGGTTGTCCTAGGTATTAAAGGATGGTCTGGCGATGCAAGACCATTCGCAGAGATCTTCTACAATGTATTAACTTTGCAAAGCGATATTGTGCCTGATTTATATCCAGCACCATTAATATTGGCAGTGGTTTTCTTGTGCTTTGTTTTTTCTATGTTGTCCAAGAGACTTTCTAACGGGAGGGATATTTTATTTGCTTTTTGTATATGCCCCTTAATCCTTAGCCCTCTGTTTAGCTCAAACTTACATTTTAAATATGATTCACCTTTTATGGTGCTTTCTGTTGCATTTGCCTTGCTGTCGTTTTGTTTTGAATTCAAAAGAACAGTTGCGTGTGTTCTGATTACGGCAACATTTGTGACGCTGACATTGTCAACCTATCAAGTTTCAGTAAATATTTTTGCTGTGCTGACAGTTGTTGAGTTCTTGTATTTCGCTACAAAAGGAGATTTCAGAGTAGCCGTATTAAGACTTGTTAACCGGGGTTTCGGTTTCATTGTTGGATATTTTGTTTACTCCAAAATAATAATCCACTTTGTGCAGGTCAATAAATACTTCTTAGAATACAGCACTACTGTGGGGCTGGATAAGTCTGGTGCTTTGAAAGTATTCGATAATTTTACATCTTCATTTTCGATATTCACTAACAGTCAAAGCTTGGGCTTTGAGATTTTCGTCTTATGTCTAGTTTCTGCTTATGTCTTGACAATTACAAATTTATTGATATCAAACTACAAATCTATAAGTCCATTTGCTTTGGCTTTGTCAAGCGTTTTGGCATTCTTCACGTTTGTATTGCTAATTCCTGGGGTTATGATTTTTAGCGAGCAACCACTATTCTTTGCTAGAGGCTATATAGGCTTTGGTGGATTTATCTCGGCAATGCTTATACCTTTGTGCTGGGCTTCGGTTAGGGCGCTTAGATATATTCTGGTTATTCCTTATATTTATATGGTTGGTTTTGTCTATGCTGCGCATAACGCTTTTAAACTAGAAAACGACCATATTGAACGAACGGCTATCAGCATTATTGATGACATAAATAGAAGCGGATATGATGATATAAAATATATACGCGTCGATGGTGTGCTAAAAAATTCCTCTGGCACTGAAGTCATAGTGACTGCGTATCCCCTGGTAAAAAATATTTTGCCTAAAGCATTTTCATATCAATATGACGGAGGTCTATACGTCATTAAAAGACTTGGTCTTCCAGATGTAAAATATGCAACGGATGAAAATGCTGAGGCTTTTTCTAATGGTTGCCTGCCTAAGCTAAAAAGATATTATTACGATATTTGTTTCGGATCCGAAGATACGGCATATGTCAAATTTAAATAATACGGGATGGCTCATCACCCTTACGTGTCGAATTTTTATGTTTGCAGGATGTCGACTAGCAGGCGCTCACTCGAGTGCTTCCGTCGCTGCGGTGTAAATCATAGACTGTTACGGTAATTCACCCCCGCTTTTAATGCTTGCTAGAAGTATAGGCTTGTCCGTTGGGGCCAGTTTCTGTTTGGGGGTAATATCTCCAAGGGCCCTATTCGCCGGGGCCTTGCTGGACTTCAAGGCCGCTGTCGAGCGCCATGATAAATCCGAGGCACACCTCCATTACGCACTGGTTTTCGGGCTGATTTGTGGTGCGGCATTGAGTGGAGGGATCAACAAACAGGCAGGACATAAATTGCTGATCCCCCTAGAAGAAACCCGAGCAGCACTGATGGACGCTTTCGGTGAAGCGCCGAAAGTGTCTGCGCCTTCGATCAATTGAGGGAAAAGGCCTAGGTACGACCAAGTCCTAGCCTCGCAGCGGGGCGGGTTCGTAGAAGGACGCCCATTTTCGCATCCGCGAAAACAAAAGAAAGACGACTCAGAAGTGAACGCAAGCGGCTGGCTCTTACGCAAGCTGTAATGACTGAACGTTGCGGCATATCTCGCGAGATTTGGTGTCGCTACGAGCAAGGCAAGGGGCTTCCAGGGAGCGAAGTGCTGCAAGCCTTCTTGAAGGCGGGATGCAACGCCCACTTTGTCTTATCAGGTAAATCACCTGTGGAGGAAACGTTGTTGATCGAGCGTTTCAGGGCGTATCCGAAGATGCTGCAAGATGCCATCTTGCGGCATTGAAAACAGAACACTGAATTTCAGGAAAAGTCGCTCAGCAACGCCCAAGCCCAGCACCTGCGGGGCTGAGGCGGTAGAGGAACGCCGCGTTGGCCTCTACCCCCTTAAGCTAAGGGACACTTATGGATTTCAAGCTTACTTATTGGACGCGTCGGTGGTCAGCGAACACGACGCTCACGGTACAGAAATTCGAAGCTGGATGGCACATTTCCCACGTCACGATCTATAGTGATGCTGATCGAGAAGGTGCGCCGTTCCTTGAGTCGAGCTTACATCAAGACCATGGTAAGCAGATGGCGAACACACCTACCGAACTCCAGTATTTAGGATGATGGTGTCCGCGTATTTTAAGCGGACGCGATTACTCTTATCGCCAGGATTTCCATGGGCCAACGTAGCTCTTACCCCAAATCGTTCAAACCCCAGGTCGTCCAGGAATGCCTGCAACCTGAAGCGACGATTTCCAGCGTAGCCGTCAATCACGGCATCAACGCCAACGTGATTCGTATCGACTCCATCTGGATCGCCACCCAGCCCATGGACATGCGGGCCGGCACTGACACTGCACGGGCACGCGTGGTCGCGGTATTTGGTGCGGCGAAGCCGCACTGCGCCTACCAGCTCTAAAAAGCGCCGGCGTCAGATATCGCCGCTCTTATCAAACTCTTCACACCTACGCATCGATGATGCTTTCCGCTGGTGAGCAATAAGCGGGCGGCGAACACACCTACCGAACTCCAGCATTAAGGGCGATGGTGTCCGCGTATTCATAAGCGGACGCGATTGCCCTTATCGCTAGGATTTCCATGCGCCAACGAAGCTCTTATGTATCTGTCCGGCCAACACACTTTCCTGACGCAACCGCCGAAGGCCTTGGTGTCCACCTAATTAAGTGGGCCCCATTTCCAGCCTTTTAAGCGGGTCTTTCATGCAGTCATAACGCCGTTCCTATTCCAAATTGTAATGGTCAACTAATCCCAGACACGACGTTAAGTTTTTCCTCGGCTCGCGCTGGAGCCAACCCATCGTTGAATTGATGAGGCCTAATCCAGTTGTAGCAATGCATCAAAAATGGCTGATATCGCGCTATGCTTCCTGCGCAGTTCGATAACCCACGGTCGGTATCCATTCTGTTTTCAAGCTGCGAAATACGCGCTCCATCGGTGCGTTATCCCAGCAGTTTCCTCGTCGACTCATGCTCTGGCGCATGCGGTATCGCCACAACCGCTGGCGAAAGAGTCGGCTTGCATATTGCGATCCCTGGTCCGAGTGGAATAGCAGGTCCGAAGGCCTGCCACGCTGCTCGTAAGCCATATCCAGCGCTTAGATCACCAGCTCAGCGTCTGGCTTTTCCGACAGCGCCCAGCCCACGATCCGACGCGTACAAAGATCCAGGACGACAGCCAGGTAATGCCACTTTCCTTGCGCCCAAATGTGGGTGGTATCGCCGCACCAGACTTGATTGGGCGCTGGCACGTCGAACTCGCGGTTCAATGTGTTCGGGATATCCAGTCTTTCTACTGTTGCTAGTTTGTAGGCATGGGAGCAGGGTTGTTTGCTGACTAAATCAAGCTCGCGCATCAAGCTGCGCAATTTGAATCGACCGACCTGCTCACCGTCTTCACGCATCAGCGACAGGATGCTGCGAATGCCCGCAGCGCTACGACTTTTCGAGAACAGCGCACTGACGCGACTACGCAATCGAAGCCGTTCAACATCGGGCGTGCGGCGCTGCAGGCGCTGGGCGTAGTAACACGAGCGAGTGACGTCAAACACCTTGCACAGCCAATCAACCGGCTCATGGGTGCTCAACTGGGCAATCAGCGCGAACGCTCGTGATCTTCCGACATCAAGAGCGCGGTAGCCTTTTTTAGTATTGATTTCTCTCGCTCAAGCCGAGCAATCCGGGCTTCCAGCTCCTGAATTTTTTGCTGTTCCGGAGTCAGTGCTTTGCTCTGCGGGGTGACGCCTTTATGTTCTTTCTGAATCTGGTCAACCCAGCGACGCAATGCCGATTCACCAATGCCGAGTGAACGGCTGGCTTCGGTGTAGCTGTAGTTTTGCTTGAGCACAAGATCGGCAGCCTCGCGCTTGAATTCAGGAGTAAAGGAGCGGCGTTGTTTGGTCAGCTGACACCTCGATCTGGCGAGCATTCTCGTCAAAATGGGTGTCCGGTTTCATTAGACCACTACAGTTATAGGCATTTCTCATCAAGGTTGCATATGCTCGATTCTCCAGAAAAGGGCTATTCTGGCCTTCAGACGAGACCCCGTCCTCTACAACACTCTCCTAACAAAGTCACCAACCTGCCTTGGGGTGCACTACCTGAAACGTTACTGGTTGCTCTAGCCTAACCTCCACTCCAGACGAGCTCAAAATGAGAAGGTTCTTAGGATTGCAATTGTGCATGCTGGCCTTCACTCACTCGGTCCACACGTGAAAACACGTGAAAAACGTTAAATTAGGTAAGTAACTGATTTATGGAAGATAAAACAAATTTAACCGTTAGCAGGGCACCAGAACTTATGAGTCTGGCGCTATTCCCCCTCAACACTGTGCTGTTCCCGGGCTGCACCCTCGACTTGCAGATATTTGAGGCGCGCTACCTGGACATGATCGGCCGTTGCATGAAAAAGGGCGAAGGCTTTGGCGTGGTGTGCATCCTTGAAGGCTCGGAAGTGGGCACGGCCCCTGACGGTTATGCGCTTGTCGGTTGTGAGGCGCTGATTCGTGACTTCAAACAGCAGGACAACGGCCTGCTGGGCATTCGCGTCGAAGGTGGCCGTCGTTTCCGCGTGCGTGAGGCCGGCGTGCAGAAAGACCAGTTGCTGGTGGCCGATGTGCAATGGCTGCAAGAATTGCCGGACCAGCCGCTGGGCGAAGAGGACGCCGACTTGCTGGCGTTGCTTGAGGCCTTGGCCGAACACCCGATGGTGGCCTCGCTGGACATGGGCGGCCAGGCCGAAGGCCAGCAAGCCCTGAGCAATCAGTTGGCCTATCTGCTTCCATTTAACGAGGCCGACAAGATCGACTTGCTGCAACTGGACGACCCAGGACAGCGCCTGGATGCGATCCAACTGTTGCTCGATGAATTGCAGGGTGAACTGTTCACCTGATGTTCGGATTTGTCTGGCAGGACTTTCAGACTTTGGTCGGTCGCCTCCACTGCGCCGCCTGCACTATTTTCCGATCGCACAACAATGATCGGAGATAACCATGATTCGGCTGACCCCCTCGGAACAAGTCGCGTGGGACGCTTATTTTGTCAGCGTGACCACGCAATTACTCCAGCAGGAAGCCACGCGTGGCGCGGAGTACATCACCGAGCGCGCCGCCGAAATGGCCGATGAGATGCTGCTGGAGCGCCGCGAGCGTTACGCTGAACGGCGCAGCGCCTCCGTGGACTGGATCGGCCCGGCCAAGGGTCAATAGGCGTACCTGAGCAGTGCGTGGGGCGTACCGGTAAAGGCGATGAAACCGAGCACGGCCACCACGGCGGGCAGCACCAGCCACCAGGCTTTTTGCGACATGGCTGGCAATGGTCTGCGGTGCTCGATTGCCGTCAGGCTGAACGCACACACGGTCATTGCCAGCAAGGTGCCGGCCAGGATGTCCGTGGGCCAATGGGCGCCCAGGTACACCCGCGACAAGGCAATGAACGCCGCGGGAATGCAGCCCAGCAGCATCCAGGTCAGGCGCAGCCGCGTAGGTTGGCCGCGACCGGCCAATACCGCGAGCGCCAGGAAGAAGGCAAAGGCCCCGGAGGCATGGCCGCTGGGCATGCTGAAGCTGGTCAGCGGGTCCGTTAGGATTTCCGGGCGGCCACGGGCGAAAAACAGCTTGGTGCCGGTGTTAATCACTGCCGCGCCAGCGAGGGTGGCGCCGACAAATACGGCGTGGTGCCACTGCCGTGCCAACAGCAACAGGCCAGTGAACACGGCGCTGGCGAAAAACATCTTCTTGAACTCACCCAGTTGGGTGACCCGCACCATCACCTCGTCCAGCCACGGGCTGCGATGTTCCTGCACCAGTGCGCTCAGGCCCTGGTCGAAGTCATTGAGATGGGGGTAGCCGATAAACAGCGCGATCAACAACACCAGGCTGGCGCAACCAATCCACAAGGTGGTGCGCCGATGCCCGCGCCAACTGCTGTTCAAACTCATCCCCAGCAACACCGCGAGACACGCCGCGATAATCGCCGCTTCCGGCCAGAAGCCTTCCGGCAAGGGCAGACGGAACGCGGCGCCGGCAGCCCAGCCCGGCAGCAGATAGGCCACGGTCCAACCCGCTGCGGCAATGATGCTCACAGCGGCAAAGCGCGGGAAGGGCATGTCGCACATGCCGGCGACCATGGGCAGCATGGGACGCAATGGGCCGATGAAGCGCCCGACCAACAAGCTGGCGATTCCGTACTTGTGGAAGTAGGTTTCTGCGCCGTTCATCCATTCAGGATGCTGGCGCAGGCCGGGCAGGCGCCGGATGTTCTGATGGAAATGGCGGCCCAGGTAATAGGAAACGCCGTCGCCCAATAAGCCGCCGAGGAAGCCCAGCAGCAGGGTTTCACTCAAAGGCAGCGCACCGCTGCCAGCCAACGCGGCGATTGCAAACAGCAATACCGTGCCTGGCACGATCAACCCGGCAATCGCCAGGCATTCCACACACGCGACAATAAACACCGCCGCTGCCAGCCATTGTGGGTTGAGGGTCAACCAGCCGGTGATGCTATCGAGCCATTGGCCCATACAATCCACTCCATGCATACAAAACAGAATTTGAGACGGTGAAATTCAACTGTGGGAGCTGGCTTGCCGGCGATGGCTGCGGCATGGCCAGCATTGAAGTTGCCTGACACACCGCTATCGCAGGCAAGCCAGCTCCCACATGGGATGTGTCGCGCGTTAAATCAAAAAATAATCCCGGCCTTCGACCTGCCCCCGACGCAGCGGGTTCCGCGTGCAATAAGGCGCATAGCCAGCATCGACGAAACGGTACATCAAGTGCTCATCGCGCCCAGTGGGAATGCCCAGGCGCGTAGTCTGGATAATCTGCGTGGGCACCTGGCCCACGTCTTCGACATACAGCAGTTCCTGATCGAAGCGCTTGGCATCCCACATTGGCACTTTCAGGCCCAGTGCCTTGCACAGCAGCGTCTGGCCTGCACACAGCTTCTGCGAGGGGCGTGGGCTGCCGTCGGGGTTGGGGTTGTTCAACAGCATCTGCGCCAGGCTCGCCGCCCCGGAAATTTCGTCGACCCAGGGATAGGCCGATTTGATCAGCACGGCATTGCCCGGGCCGTGGGCGCTGAAGTTCAACGAATCACCGCCACGGGCGTAGTACATGTAGATATGGCCACCATCCAGAAACAAAGCCTTACGCTTTTCTGTGTAGCCGAGTGAGGCGTGGCTGCCTTTTTCGGCCACGTAATAGGCTTCGGTTTCAATAATTCGCGCCGAAAGCCAGAGATCGCCCACACGATGACGAATGACTTTTCCGAGTAATTCACGCGCAAGCAGTTGGGCATCGCGGTCGAAGAAGCTATCGGGCAGCGGGCTGGCGGGGAACAGTGGGGGAAAGTCGGGCATGGCGGTCAAGGGTTGATACGGCTAAATGTGACCGAATCATAACAACTCTCACCTTAATTACGGCTGAACCTGGGGTTTTTACAGTTCATTTCGACCATCCGCCCCTCACCGCTGTCAGTCGGGCGGCGTCACAGCTATAATCTGCCGCTTTCCTCTTTGCCAAGACTCCCTGACCATGACTGAGTCCGTTCTTGACTACATGACCCGCCTGGGTCGCGCTGCCCGGCAGGCCTCGCGGTTGATCGCCCGTGCGAGCACCGCGCAGAAGAACCGTGCGCTGCTGGCGGCTGCGGATGCTCTGGATGCTTCGCGCTCCGAGTTGACCGCCGCCAACGAGCTGGACCTGGCCAATGGGCGCGCTAACGGCCTGGAGCCAGCCCTGCTGGACCGCCTGGCGCTGACCCCGGCACGTATCGACGACATGATCGAAGGCCTGCGTCAGGTGGCCAAGCTGCCTGACCCCATCGGTGAAATTCGCGACATGCGCTACCTGCCGTCCGGCATCCAGGTGGGCAAGATGCGCGTGCCCCTGGGCGTGATCGGCATCATCTATGAGTCGCGTCCGAACGTGACCATCGACGCCGCGAGCCTGTGCCTCAAGTCTGGCAACGCCACTATCCTGCGTGGCGGTTCCGAAGCGATCAATTCCAACCGCGCCATCGCCGCCTGCATCCAGCAGGGCCTGGCCGTGGCCGAGTTGCCGGCTGAAGTGGTGCAAGTAGTGGAAACCACCGACCGTGCTGCCGTGGGCGCGCTGATCACCATGCCGGAATTCGTCGACGTGATCGTGCCGCGGGGTGGCAAGAGCCTGATCGAGCGCGTCAGCCGTGATGCCAAGGTGCCAGTTATCAAGCACCTGGACGGCGTCTGCCATGTGTTCATCGACATCGCCGCCGACCTCGACAAGGCGATTCGCATTGCCGACAACGCCAAGACCCACCGCTACGCGCCGTGCAACACCATGGAAACCCTGCTGGTGCACGCTGGCATTGCCGAGCGTGTGCTGCCGCCGCTGGCCGCCATCTACCGTGACAAGTCGGTAGAGCTGCGCGGTTGCGAGCGCACCCGTGCGCTGCTGGGCGCGGACGTCATCGAGGCGACCGAGCAGGACTGGTACACCGAGTACACGGCCCCGATCCTGTCGATCCGCATCGTCGACGACCTGGACCAGGCCATCGAACACATCAATACCTATGGCTCCAAGCACACCGACGCCATCGTTTCCGAGCATTTCAGCGATGCCCGGCGTTTTCTCAACGAAGTGGATTCCGCTTCGGTGATGGTCAACGCCTCGACGCGTTTTGCCGACGGCTTCGAGTACGGCCTGGGGGCTGAGATCGGTATTTCCACCGACAAGCTCCACGCACGCGGCCCGGTGGGCCTCGAAGGGCTGACCAGTGAGAAGTACGTGGTGTTTGGCGACGGTCATGTGCGCACTTGATGACTAAACGCATCGGGCTGCTCGGCGGTACTTTCGACCCCGTGCACATCGGCCATTTGCGCAGTGCCCTCGAAGTTGCGGATGCCCTTGCGCTGGATGAGCTGCGCCTGCTGCCCAATTTCCGGCCGCCCCATCGCGACACGCCGCAGGTGGCCGCCGAGCAACGCCTGGAAATGGTGCGTGTTGCCGTGGAAGGTATATCGCCGCTGGTGGTGGACGATCGCGAACTCAAGCGCGATAAACCGTCCTACACTATCGACACCCTGGAGCTGATGCGCGCCGAATTGGCCGCGGATGACCCACTGTTTCTGCTTTTGGGCTGGGACGCATTTTGCGGCCTGCCCTCTTGGCACCGCTGGGAGGAACTCCTCCAGCATTGCCACATCCTGGTTTTGCAACGCCCGGATGCCGACAGCGAACCGCCGGATGCCTTGCGCAACCTGCTGGCCGCGCGGTCGGTAAGTGACCCCTTGGCCCTGACCGGGCCGAACGGGAATATTGCATTCGTCTGGCAGACCCCGCTTGCGGTGTCCGCCACCCAGATCCGTCAACTGCTGGCCAGCGGGAAGTCGGTACGTTTCCTGGTGCCTGACGCGGTCCTGGCCTACATCGATGCGCACGGGCTTTACCGTGCGTCGAACTGAAAAGGCGCGCTTGAACGCACGAACCGTGCAGCAAGCGCCCGAACATACGAGCAAAACGAGTTTTATATGACGAACAAAGACGTAAGCAAAGTTAAGCGCAAAGGCACCTTCAAAAGCGCGCCGCTGCCGGTTGAAGCCCATGTCGGCCCGGAATTGGCTGGCGAAGAGCTGGTGAAAGTCGCCGTGGCTGCCCTGGAAGACGTTAAAGCCCAGGACATCCAGGTGCTGGACGTGCGCGACAAGCAGAGCATCACCGACTTCATGATCATCGCCACCGGTACCTCCAACCGCCAGATCGGCGCGATGCTGGACAAGGTTCGCGAAGCCGTCAAAGCCCAGGGCGTCAAGCCACTGGGTGAAGAAGGCAAGGGCGACAGCGACTGGGTGCTACTGGACATGGACGATGTGATCGTTCACATGATGACCTCCAATGCTCGCCAGTTCTACGACCTGGAACGTCTGTGGAAAGGCGCCGAGCAGAGCCGTGCCGCCGATGGCAAGCACCACAGCCCGGAAGTGGGCCACGCGCACTTCGACAAGCTCAACAAAGACCAGGAATAAGGAACGGCTGTGCGCCTGCGTCTGATCGCTGTCGGTTCACGCATGCCCAAGTGGGTGGAAGAAGGCTGGCACGAATATGCCAAGCGTCTGCCCGCTGAGCTGTCGCTTGAGCTGGTGGAAATACCGCTCAATACCCGGGGCAAGAATGCCGACGTGGCGCGCTTTATCCGTCAGGAAGGCGAAGCCATGCTGGCCAAGGTCGGCCCCAATGAGCGCATCGTCACCCTTGAAGTGCACGGCAAGCCCTGGAGCACCGAGCAACTGGCGGTGGAACTGGATCGCTGGCGCCTGGATTCGCGCACGGTCAATTTCATGGTCGGCGGCCCGGAAGGGCTGGCGCCGGAAGTCTGTGCGCGGGCCGATCAGCGTTGGTCGCTGTCGGCGCTGACATTGCCACACCCGTTGGTAAGGATTCTGATCGGTGAACAGCTGTATCGCGCCTGGACAGTCCTGTCCGGGCACCCTTACCACAAATAGTCTGCGCCGCCCCCGATGACCCAGCCGATCCGCATCAAGGACCACGAGAAAGACGCACGTCTGGTACGCGCGCGGGTGGTGTTCGGTGCTGTCTTGGTGGTGGTGCTGATGTGCGTGCTGATTGCGCGGCTGTATTTCCTCCAGGTGATCCAGTACGACTATCACTCCACGCTGTCGGAAAACAACCGGGTGCATGTGCAGCCGATTCCCCCGACCCGTGGGCTGATTTTCGACCGCAATGGCGTAGTGGTTGCCGATAACCGGCCCAGCTTCAGCCTGAGCATGACCCGTGAACGCTCCGGCGACTGGAAGCAGGTCCTGGATGTCATCGTCGAGGTGCTGCAACTGACGCCGGAAGACCGGGCCGTCTTCGAGAAGCGCATGCGGCAGGGGCGCCGGCCGTTCGAGCCGGTGCCGATCCTGTTCGAGCTGACCGAAGAGCAGATCGCCCGTATTGCGGTGAACCAGTTCCGCCTGCCGGGTGTGGAAGTGGTGGCGCAGTTGGTGCGGCATTACCCGCAAGGGCCGCACTTTGCCCACTCCGTTGGCTACATGGGGCGGATCAACGAGAAAGAGCTGAAAACCCTCGACCCGATCAACTACAGCGGCACCCATCACATCGGCAAAACCGGTATCGAGCGCTTCTACGAGGCCGAGTTGCATGGCCAGGTAGGTAACGAGGAAGTCGAGACCAATGCGCGTGGTCGCGTATTGCGCGTGCTCAAGCGCACCGATCCGGTGCCGGGCAAGGACATTGTCCTGAGCCTGGACATTAAGTTGCAGGAAGCTGCCGAGATGGCTCTGGGCGGTCGGCGGGGTGCCGTAGTGGCGCTGGACCCGAAGACTGGCGAAGTGCTGGCGATGGTCAGCCAGCCCAGCTTCGACCCCAACCCCTTTGTGACTGGCATCAGCTTCAAGGCCTACGCAGAGCTGCGTGATTCCATCGACCGGCCACTGTTCAACCGTGTGTTGCGCGGCCTGTACCCACCGGGCTCGACCATCAAGCCGGCGGTGGCGATTGCCGGCCTGGATGCTGGCGTGGTCACGGCCTCAAGCCGGGTGTACGACCCTGGCTACTACATGCTGCCCAACTACGATCACAAGTACCGTAACTGGAACCGCTCCGGTGACGGCTATGTCGACCTAGACACCGCGATCATGCGCTCCAACGACACCTATTTTTACGACCTGGCCCATAAACTGGGAATTGATCGGCTGTCTGCCTACATGGGCAAGTTCGGCCTCGGTCAGAAAGTCTCCCTGGACATGTTCGAAGAATCCCCCGGCCTGATGCCGTCGCGGGAGTGGAAGCGTGCGACCCGCCGCCAGGCGTGGTTCCCCGGCGAAACCCTGATCCTGGGTATCGGCCAGGGCTATATGCAGGCCACTCCGCTGCAACTGGCCCAGGCCACGGCGCTGGTGGCGAACAAAGGCGTGTGGAACCGACCGCATCTGGCCAGGACCATCGAAGGCGAAAAGCCGGTGGACGACAATCCGATTCCTGACATTGTCCTGCGTGACCCGTCCGATTGGGCCAAGGTCAACCACGGCATGCAGCAGGTGATGCACGGCGCTCGCGGCACTGCGCGCAAAGCGGCAATTGGCGCTCAATACCGCATTGCCGGCAAAAGTGGTACCGCCCAAGTGGTCGCGATCAAACAAGGCGAAAAGTATGACCGCTCCAAGGTCCAGGAACGCCACCGCGACCACGCCTTGTTTGTCGGCTTTGCCCCGGCGGAAGACCCAAAAATCGTGGTGGCAGTGATGGTCGAGAACGGCGAGTCCGGCTCCGGCGTCGCGGCCCCAGTGGTACGCCAGGTGATGGACGCCTGGCTGCTGGCCGACGATGGCCGGCTCAAGCCCGAGTATGGCGGCCCCCCTTCAAGTCCCGAGGTTACGGCCCGTGAAGAGTAATTTTGACCGCATCCTCTCCAGCGAAGATGTGATGCGTCGCCGTGCGACGTTGCTGCAACGCATGCACATTGATGGCCCCCTTCTGATCCTGCTGCTGACCCTGGCGGCCGGCAGCCTTTTTGTACTGTATTCGGCCAGCGGCAAGAACTGGGACCTGCTGATCAAGCAGGCGTCCTCGTTTGGCCTGGGCCTGCTGTCGATGGTGGTGATCGCCCAGTTGGAGCCGCGTTTCATGGCGCGCTGGGTGCCCTTGGGGTATGTCGCCGGCGTGTTGTTGCTGGTGGTGGTGGACGTCATGGGCCACAACGCCATGGGCGCCACACGCTGGATCAACATCCCCGGGGTGATTCGCTTCCAGCCGTCGGAATTCATGAAGATCCTGATGCCCGCCACCATTGCCTGGTACCTGTCCAAGCGCACCTTGCCGCCGCAGCTCAAGCACGTGGCGATCAGCCTGATCCTGATCGGTGTGCCCTTTGTGTTGATCGTGCGCCAGCCGGACCTTGGCACCTCGTTATTGATCCTCGCCGGTGGCGCGTTCGTATTGTTCATGGGCGGCCTGCGCTGGCGCTGGATCCTCAGCGTGCTGGCAGCCGCCGTGCCCGTGGCCGTGGCCATGTGGTTCTTCTTCATGCACGACTACCAGAAGCAACGGATCCTGACGTTCCTCGACCCGGAGAGCGACCCGCTGGGTACTGGCTGGAACATCATCCAATCCAAGGCGGCCATCGGTTCCGGCGGGGTATTTGGCAAGGGATGGTTGCTGGGCACCCAGTCTCACCTGGACTTCTTGCCCGAGAGCCACACCGACTTCATCATCGCGGTGATGGGCGAAGAGTTCGGCCTGGTGGGCATTTGCGCGTTGTTGCTGATTTATCTGCTGTTGATTGGTCGCGGCCTGGTGATCACTGCCCAGGCGCAGACGCTGTTCGGCAAATTGCTCGCCGGCAGCCTGACCATGACTTTTTTTGTTTATGTTTTCGTCAACATCGGTATGGTCAGTGGCCTGCTGCCGGTGGTTGGGGTGCCGTTGCCATTCATTAGCTACGGCGGAACTTCGCTGGTGACATTGCTGTCAGCGTTTGGGGTTTTGATGTCGATTCATACGCATCGCAAGTGGATCGCACAGGTTTGAATAAGGTGAAGATGTCAATGCAAGTAATGCGCGGCTGGGCGACTCGGCATGCGACCTGGATGGGCCTGATCGGGCTGCTGGGTGCAACGCAAGAGGCGCAGGCCGGTGACTACGATGGCTCTCCCCAGGTTGCCGAATTTGTCGGTGAGCTGACCCGCGACTACGGTTTTGCCGGTGAGCAACTGATGGGCGTGTTTCGCGAAGCCCAGAAAAAGCAGGCGATCCTCGACGCCATCTCCCGGCCCGCCGAACGCGTCAAGCAGTGGAAGGACTATCGCCCGATGTTCCTCACTGATGCGCGCATCGCCCGCGGCGTGGATTTCTGGCGCCAGCACGAGGCGGTACTGGCCCGCGCCGAGCAGGAGTACGGCGTGCCGGCGCAGGTGATCGTCTCGATCATCGGCATCGAAACCTTCTACGGGCGCAACACCGGCAGCTACCGGGTGATCGATGCCTTGTCGACACTGGGCTTCGATTACCCGCCCCGCGCCGAGTTCTTCCGCAAGGAACTGCGCGAATTCCTGTTGCTGGCCCGCGAAGAGCAGGTCGACCCGCTGAGCCTCAAGGGCTCCTACGCCGGGGCGATGGGCTTGCCGCAGTTCATGCCGAGCAGCTTTCGCGCCTATGCGGTGGATTTCGACGGTGACGGGCACATCAATATCTGGAGCAACCCCGACGATGCCATCGGCAGCGTGGCCAGCTACTTCAAGCGCCACGGCTGGGTCGCCGGCGAGCCGGTGGTTATCCGCGCCGATGTCACGGGCGAGCGCGCCGACGAGGGCCTGACCCAAGGTATCGAACCGGTCAAGACCGTCGGGGAGTTGCGAGCGCTGGGCTGGTCGAGTCAGAATGCGCCACGCGACGACATGCCGGTGACGGCATTCCGCCTGGAAGGCGCAAATGGCCCTGAATACTGGATGGGCCTGAAGAATTTCTACGCAATCACGCGTTATAACCGCAGTGTGATGTACGCCATGGCCGTGCATCAGCTGTCAGATGAGCTGGTTCAAGCACGGGGCAACAAGTAATGCGGGTATCGCCGTTCAAAAAACCGCTCAAGCTGGTGGCGTTCGCCGCGTTGTCCTTGTTGGTAGCCAGTTGCTCCACCACCCCTAACCGTGCGCCGGCCAAGAAGGCGGGCGGTGCGGTGGTACGTGCCCAGCCGGGCTTGGACATCAACCGCGCGCACAAAGACGGCGCGCCGTGGTGGGATGTGGATGTGTCGAAAATCCCGGACGCCACGCCGACCCTGCACACCGGCCCGTACAAGGCCAACCCCTATACCGTGCTGGGCAAGAATTACTTCCCGCTGCAGGAATCCAAGACTTACGTGCAGTCGGGCACCGCGTCCTGGTACGGCACCAAGTTCCATGGCCAGAACACCGCCAACGGCGAAGTGTATGACCTGTATGGCATGAGCGCGGCCCACAAGACCCTGCCGCTGCCTAGCTATGTGCGCGTGACCAACCTGGACAACAATCGCACCGTGATCCTGCGGGTCAATGATCGTGGGCCGTTCTATTCGGACCGGATCATCGACTTGTCCTACGCGGCCGCCAAGAAACTCGGTTATGCCGAAACCGGCACCGCACGGGTCAAGGTCGAAGGCATCGATCCGGCGCAGTATTGGGCCCAGCGTGGCAAACCCGCGCCATTGATGCTCAACGAACCGCCAACCCCGCAACCGCAAGTGACGGCCTCCACCGGCAAGATCGAGCAATGGACCCCGCCACCTGCGCAGCATGCGCCTGATACCGTGGTGGTACCTCACGCGGCAGCGGGCGCCTCCATGGCCGGTGGGCAATACCTGCAGGTCGGCGCTTTCGCCAACCCGGATGCGGCAGAACTGTTAAGGTCCAAGCTCAGCGGCATGGTCAGCGCGCCGGTCTTCATCAGTTCCATCGTGCGTAACCAGCAAACCTTGCACCGTGTACGCATGGGCCCTATCGGCTCGCCGAGCGAAGTGGCACAAGTGCAGAACAGCGTGCGTCTGGCCAATCTGGGGCAACCCAGCGTGGTCACCGCAGAATAAGCAGTAACGGATTGATGGCTCAGACGCGCATGCGCGCTTGAACCCTGGTTGTTGGCTCGTTGAACAATAAAAACCCAGGGGCAAGGGGTGAGCGGGCAACCGAACACGTGACAGTCTGGAAGCGGGCTGTCTGAATAGTTTTGCCCGCGAGGGCAAGTTTCCATAAGCAATTTCGAGAGACGGATGAACATCACCACCTTAGCCAAACGTACGTGCCTGCTTATCTCGCTGATCATCACCCCGGCCGCCTGGGCGGTTGAAATGGTGCCGGCCTCCCCGCAACTGGCCGCCAAGTCGTGGGTCCTCATGGACGCCGCCAGTGGCAACGTGCTGGTCGAAAACGGCGGTGATGTACGCCTGCCGCCTGCCAGCCTGACCAAGCTGATGACTGCCTACATCGCGACCCTGGAAATCCGTCGCGGCCAGATCGGCGAAAACGACCCGGTTACCGTCAGCGAAAACGCCTGGCGTACCGGTGGTTCGCGGATGTTCATCAAGGTGGGTTCGCAAGTCACCGTGAGCGACCTGCTGCACGGCATCATCATCCAGTCCGGTAACGACGCCAGCGTCGCCCTGGCCGAGCACATCGCCGGCAGCGAAGACGCCTTCGCCGACATGATGAACAAAACCGCCGGTGAGTTGGGCATGACCAACAGCCACTTCATGAACCCGACCGGCCTGCCGAACCCAGAGCACTATTCGTCGGCTCATGACATGGCGATCCTGGCGCGCGCCATCATCCGCGTTGACCCGGTGCACTATGCGATCTACTCCCAGAAGGAATTTTTCTGGAACAACATCAAGCAGCCTAACCGCAACCTGTTGCTGTGGCGCGACAAGACCGTCGATGGCCTGAAGACCGGCCACACCGACGAAGCCGGCTACTGCATGGTGTCGTCCGCCGTACGTGATGGCCAGCGCCTGATCGCCGTGGTATTCGGCACCAACAGCGAGCAGGCCCGTGCGGCCGAGACGCAAAAACTGCTGACTTACGGCTTCCGCTTCTTCGAAACCCAGACCTTCTACCAGAAGGGTGCTGAGCTGGCGACCGCGCCGGTGTGGAAGGGCGCGACGTCGCAAGTCAAGGCCGGCCTGGCCGACGACCTGACCCTGACCATGCCTAAAGGCCAGCTGAAAAAGCTCGCCGCCAGCATGACCCTGAACCCGCAATTGGTTGCGCCAATCGCCAAGGGTGATGTGATCGGCAAGGTCGAAGTGAAGCTGGACGACAAGGTGGTGCACAGCGCCGACCTGATCGCGCTGGACGCTGTCGAGGAAGGTGGTATCTTCCGCCGCGTATGGGATAGCATCCGTCTATTCTTCTACGGCTTGTTCAACTGATTGTGTGCACCTGCAAAGCCCCGCGTTGATCCAACGCGGGGCTTTGCCCGTCGCCACGGCTTAGCGCTTACGAGGCTGTTCTGCCATGACCGATAAAGACGTAGAAGTAAAGGCGCCAAAGATCGAATTTCCTGTGACGGATTATCCCGTCAAGGTGATCAGCGATACCGGTGTCGGCCGCAAGGACAAGATTCTCGAGATCGTCAGGAAGCACGCGACGATCAACGACAACCGCGTGGACGAGCGCCAAAGCTCCACCGGCAAGTACACCACGATCCAGTTGCACATCGTTGCGACCGATCAAGACCAGCTCTACAACATCAACAGCGAACTGCGAGCCACCGGCTTCGTGCATATGGTGCTGTGATGTCGCAAGTCCTGGGCTTTCGCGAGCTCGGCCGGATGGCATACGAGCCGGTCTGGCATGCCATGCAGCGCTTTACCAATGAGCGCGGCACTTCGGCCCCGGATGAAATCTGGCTGGTAGAACACCCGCCGGTATTCACCCAGGGCCAGGCCGGCAAGGCCGAACACTTGCTGCTGCCGGGTGATATTCCGGTGGTGCAGGTCGACCGAGGGGGTCAAGTGACTTACCATGGGCCCGGTCAACTGGTGGCTTACCTGCTGCTGGACGTGCGCAAGCTGGGGTTTGGCGTGCGCGACCTAGTCAGCCGCATGGAGACGTGCCTGATCGAGCTGTTGGCCAGTTACGGCGTGACCGCCGTGGCCAAGCCCGATGCACCGGGTGTATACGTGGATGGCGCGAAAATCGCCTCCCTGGGGCTGCGCATTCGCCACGGTTGTTCCTTTCATGGCCTGGCCTTGAATGTGGACATGGACCTGGCGCCGTTCCGACGGATCAACCCGTGCGGTTACGCCGGGCTTGCGATGACCCAGTTGAGTGACCATGCAACATCCATAGAATTTGCCGAGGTAAGTGCCCGGCTGCGCGCGCAGCTCGTCAAACACCTCGACTATGCAGAGCAGACGACCCTGACGGGCGGAATCGATTGATATGACTACTGATGTTGTGCAAACCATGATCCCGACGCTGGACATCACTGAGCGTCCAGCCCCGGCCCCGCGTGCCAAGGTGGAAGCCGGCGTCAAGCTGCGCGGCGCCGAGAAGGTTGCACGCATCCCGGTCAAGATCATCCCGACCACCGAACTGCCGAAGAAACCTGACTGGATTCGCGTGCGCATCCCGGTTTCGCCGGAAGTCGACCGTATCAAGTCGCTGCTGCGCAAACACAAGTTGCACAGCGTATGCGAAGAAGCCTCCTGCCCGAACCTGGGCGAGTGCTTCTCTGGCGGCACCGCCACGTTCATGATCATGGGTGACATCTGCACCCGTCGCTGCCCGTTCTGCGACGTCGGCCACGGCCGTCCGAAGCCGTTGGACGTCAACGAGCCAGAAAGCCTGGCCATCGCCATCGCCGACCTGAAGCTCAAGTATGTAGTGATCACCTCCGTGGACCGCGACGACCTGCGTGACGGTGGTGCCCAGCACTTTGCCGACTGCATCCGCGAGATCCGCAAGCTGTCGCCGAACGTGATGCTCGAAACCCTGGTGCCGGACTACCGGGGCCGTATGGACGTCGCCCTGGACATCACCGCTGCCGAGCCGCCGGATGTGTTCAACCACAACCTGGAAACCGTGCCGCGCCTGTACAAGGCGGCGCGCCCGGGTTCGGACTACCAGTGGTCGCTGACCCTGCTGCAGAAATTCAAGCAGATGATGCCGCACATCCCGACCAAGTCCGGCTTGATGCTGGGCCTGGGTGAAACCGACGAAGAAGTCATCGAAGTCATGAAGCGCATGCGCGAACACGACATCGACATGCTGACCCTGGGCCAGTACCTGCAACCGTCCCGCAGCCACTTGCCGGTGCAGCGCTTCGTGCACCCGGACACCTTCGCCTGGTTCGCCGAGGAAGGCTACAAGATGGGCTTCAAGAACGTGGCCTCGGGCCCGTTGGTGCGGTCTTCGTACCACGCCGATGAGCAGGCCAAGCTGGTCAAGGCGAGCCTGGTTTCGTAAGCCGCTCCAGGATCAATGTGAAATGCGGGCTTGTGTGGGAGCTGGCTTGCCTGCGATAGCATCACCTCGGTGTCACTGATACACCGAGGCGCTTGCATCGCAGGCAAGCCAGCTCCCACATTTCGTTCTGCGTCATATAGGGAGAACCATGGATGACCGCCGCCGTACCTGCACTGCGCCCCGAAGGCACCCTCGGCCTGATCGCCCCCGCCGGCCCCGCCGCGCTGGATGTTGAAAAAGCCCGGCAATGGATGCGTGCCCGTGGCTACGACCTGCACATTTTCCCTGGTGTGCACGAGCGCGACGGCTACCTGGCCGGTAGCGATGAAGTGCGCCTGCGCGATTTGCATGCCGCCTTCGCCAACCCCGACATCGATGCCATCCTCTGCCTGCGTGGCGGCTATGGCACGCCCCGTTTGCTCGATGCGCTGGACTTTGACCTGCTGCGCGCCAACCCCAAGCCGTTTGTGGGCTACAGCGATATCACCGCCTTGCACCTGGCCATCAACCGCTATGCGGGCTTTGTGACGTTCCATGGCCCGATGCTCAATGCCGACCTGCTCGGTGGCAAACAGCCGCCCACCGAATCCTCTTTGTTCAGCCTGCTGCGTGGCCAACGGGGCGCCGGCAGTGTGCTGCCGCACCCGATGGCCTACCCGTTGATCACAATCGAGCCCGGTGTGGCTTGTGGGCGCTTGCTGGGCGGTAACTTGTCGATGATCGCCGCAGTCATGGGCACGCCGTACGAAATAGACGCTGACGGCATCATCCTGTTTATCGAAGACGTCAACGAACCGCTCTATCGCATCGACCGATTGCTGACTCACCTGCGATTGGCTGGCAAGCTGGCCCAGGTCGCCGGTGTGCTGGTAGGGGATGTGGCCGGTGTGGATAGCGCGGCGTTGGCGCATCTGCTGAAGCAGACCTTTGAGCCGCTGTGCATTCCAGTGCTGGCAGGCTGGCGCAGTGGGCATTGCGACCCGAACCTGACATTGCCGATGGGCGCCTTGGTGCGCCTGGATGCGGGGGAGCAGCGGGTGGTGTTGGAGCAGGATGTAGTGTTCAAGGCCTGATCGTTCCCACGCTCTGCGTGGGAATTCCTCCAGTGACGCTCTGCGTCACCCTCTTCAGCCGCGGACGCGGAGCGTCCAAGGCAGCACTCCCACGCAGAGCGTGGGAGCGATCACTTCAGCGGTTCTGCAGCGATTCCAGCAATTTCACCGTCGGATACCCATCCGCCGGCCAGCCCAGCGCCTGCTGTGCAGCCCGAATCGCCTTGCGCGTGTTGGCGCCAATAATCCCGTCGGCATTACCCGCGTCATAGCCTTTGGCGCTGAGCGCCGTCTGCAGGTCAATGCGTTGCGAACGGCTCAGTGGCAGCTCATCTTTTGGCCAGCTGCCCCGAATCACACCGCCGCCGCCAAATCGCTCCGACAGCAAGCCAACCGCCAATGCATAGGACGACGAATTGTTGTACTTGAGGATCGCGCGGAAGTTATCCAGCACCAGGAACGCCGGGCCACGGTAGCCGGCCGGCAGCAGCAGGGCGGCGGACAGCTGGTCGACATTGGCCGGCAGGCTCACGCCAGGCGGCAATTGGATGCCCAGTTGCAGCCATTGCGCCACGGTCTTGCGCACGCCGCCATCGGCCAGGCTGTAGTCGAAGCCCGACGGCAGCGGCTGTACTTCAACGCCCCACGGCTGGCCTTTCTGCCACCCCGAGCTTTGCAGGTAATGCGCCGTGGAGGCGAGGGCGTCGGACGGGCTGTTCCAGATATCGCGGCGACCGTCACCGTCAAAGTCCACGGCATGGGTGTTGTAGGTGGTCGGGATGAACTGGGTCTGGCCCATCGCCCCGGCCCAGGAACCTTTCATCTGGTCGGCCTGAATATCGCCATGCTGGATGATCTGCAGCGCTGCCAGCAACTGCGCTTGCGCAAAGGCCGGCCGACGTCCTTCATAGGCCAGGGTGGCCAGGGAGCGGATCACCGAGTTATTGCCCTGGAAAGCGCCGAAGTTGCTCTCCATGCCCCACACCGAGACCAGCGCCTGGCGGTCGACGCCATAGCGTTGCTCGATGCTTTGCAGAATATCGGCGTACTTGACCAGCAGTGCCTGGCCATTGCGCACGCGCACCGGCGACAGTGCACCGTCGAGGTATTCCCACACCGGGCGAGAAAATTCCGGTTGGCTGCGGTCGGCGCGAATCACCGCCATATCAGGGGTGACGCCGGCAAAAGCGTTATCGAACACGGCCGCAGTGATCCCGGCTTGCAGCGCTTGAGCACGGAAGCCAGCTTGCCATTCGGCAAAGGTCTGGGTCGGCTGGATATCGAGATTGTCCACCGCCAACGGGGCCACCACGGCAGGCGCGATAGCCGGGGCCGTCTGGAGCTTGGGCAGGGGTTGAGCGTCCGCAGCGGTAGGTTTTTCGGCGCAGGCGACGAGCAGAATGAGGCTGGAGGCAGCGATCAATTGGCGTAGGTGCCAATGACGAGAAAGACGAGAGGGCATGCACAGGTCCAGGGGGTTACAAATCAGGTACAGACCTTATCATGCCAGAGGGGCGCTTGCCTTCAGGCAGCCAGAAAGTAAGAAGCCTCCCAGCTATTAGACTGGAAGGCTTCGCGGCGGTAGCTGCCTTTGCCCTTGCCGGCGCGTTCCTGACGGCTGCGGAACAGTGGCTGGGCGATGATGGATTTGGCTTTGTTGGGGCCATGCTTGGATGGCTTTTTGCTCATGATGGATTCTCTCGCTTGGGGGTGGAATGCAGCGGTGCAAATCATCTGCCGAAGTGGGCCGGCTGTAAAGCCCGTCGATAGGTGGGAAATGTTGCAAATAGGCAGTGGGCAGAGTCAATGTGGGAGCTGGCAAGCCAGCTCCCACAGGGTTTTGTGCCGTTGTACAGAGGGGGTTATTCGGCAGGCAACGCCAGGCGCTGGCCGGCCATCAACAGCGACAGACGGCTCAGGCTCATCCATGGCGAGCCGGCCGCCTGGCCCTTGATCTGTGCATCGATGCGCTGCGCTTCCAGCAACAGTTGCGCCCAGCGTTGCGCCGAGTGCCGTTGCAGGGCTTTGCTCATCAGGGGTTTGCGCTTGTCCCACACCGGTGGCCGGGCCTGGCTGAAGCATTTGTCCAGCGGTGTGCCCTGGCTGTATTGCAGCGCAATGTTCGCCAACACGCGCAGCTCACGGGCCAGGGCCCAGAGAATCACCGGGGGTTCCACCCCTTCGCCGCGCAGGCCTTCAAGCATGCGCAGGGCGTGGGCGGGCTCGCCGTTGAGGATGGCGTCCACCAGGCCGAACACATCAAAGCGCGCGCTATCGGCCACTGCGCCTTGCACGGTTTCGACGGTGATCTGCCCGTCTTCGGCCATCAGCTTGAGCTTTTCGATCTCCTGGGCGGCGGCAAGCAGGTTGCCCTCGACCCGAGCGGCGATCAGCTCCACGGCATCCTGTGTCGCAGCGAGACCTGATTGAGACAGGCGCTGACGAATCCACTGCGGCAACTGGTTGCTGTCCACCGGCCAGATCTGGATGAACTGAGTCTGTGGACCTTCAACCAGAGCCTTGCCCCACTTGGTTTTCTGCGCGCTGCCGTCGAGCTTGGGCAGGCTGACCAGCAACACGGTGTCTTCGGCGGGGCGCGAGCAGTATTCCATCAACGCCGCCGCGCCTTTATCGCCCGGCTTGCCCGAGGGCAGGCGCAGTTCCAGCAGGCGTTTCTCGGCAAACAGCGACATGCTCGCGCCAGCTTGCAGCAGGGTGCCCCAGTCGAAACTGGCGTCGGCGCTGAACACCTGGCGTTCATCGAAGCCTTGCTGGCGTGCGGCGGTGCGGATAGCGTCAGCTGCTTCCTGGCACAGCAGCGGGTCGTCGCCGCTGACGATGTACACAGGCGCAAGGCCACCTTGCAGGTGCTTGGCGAGTTGGGCGGGGGCAAGTTTCATAGGCGGGGCGAACGGGGCGCCAGGGGCGCCCCGTCTGGCTTACTCGACAGGGACTTCAACAGGCGACTGTTTCGGTGTGTTGTCTTCATATTCCTGCGCGGCTTTCAGGGCGTCGGCGTCAGCCTTGGCCTTGTTGTCGGCCACTTGCTGCAGCTCAGCCAGTTTTTCCGGGGTGAGCATTTGCAGGCGAGTCATCATGCGCTGGATCAGCTCACGACGCATTTCCTTGCGCACCTGGATGGTCTCGGAGTCCGAACCCACCAGGTTGTTGCCATCGTGGCTCACCACTTTCTGCACCTGGATCTTGTCACCCATCAACGGCAACTGATCACGGCCTTGTATTTCGAACATCAGCGCCGTGTTCAACTCGACGTCGGACGCACGGCCAGCACTGGCGTAGCTGATATTGCGCTGGGTTTCTCGCTCATCCGTCAGGATCAGTTTGTAGGTTGCGCCGTTGTACACGTGCACACCGCTGTTTTCCAGGGTCTGGCGCAGCTGGGTGACGGTTTCGCCGTAGGCGTTGCGGGCGCTGACGTCGAGTTCCTTGAGCGACAGCTCATTGGTGCCGGTGCCGCGCAGCTGGAAGCCGCAAGCGCTCAACAGCACGGCAAGGCCCATAACCAGCAGATTGCGTTTGATCATTTTGTTGCTCCCCTTGAAACCAGGTGGGCCTTATCGGGCCCTAAAGGTTTAGTTCGGCGCGGGGCCAAGCCCCGCGCCCGATCCGATTTAGCTGGCGACGATATTGACCAGTTTGCCGGGTACCACGATCACCTTGCGGATGGTCAGGCCTTCGGTAAAGCGCAGCACGTTCTCATTGATACGTGCAGCTGCTTCAACCTCTTCACGGCTGGCGCTGGCCGGCATGTCGATCTGGCCACGCAGTTTACCGTTAACCTGGATGACCAGTTGCAGCGTGTCCTGTACCAGGGCGCTGTCATCCTGCACCGGCCAGGCGGCATCGATGACGGCACCGCTGTGGCCCAGACGGCTCCACAGTTCATGGCTGATGTGCGGCGTGATCGGCGCGAGCAACAGGGTAACTGTTTCCAGGCCTTCCTGGATCAGCGCACGGTCTTGTTCGGTCGCCTGCGAGGCTTTTTCCAGCACGTTCATCAGCGTCATCACCTGGGCGATGGCGGTGTTGAATTTGTGGTTCTGGCCAACGTCCTGGCTGGCCTGGCGGATAGCCAGGTGGATGCTGCGGCGAACGGCTTTCTGCTCGTCGTTCAACGCGCCGATATCCAGCTTGCCCGGCAGGCCCTGGCTGACATGAGCGTGGGCCAGGCGCCAGACACGCTTGAGGAAACGGTGCGAGCCTTCGACGCCCGAGTCGGACCATTCGGCGCTCATGTCAGGCGGCGAGGCGAACATCATGAACAGGCGGCAGGTGTCGGCGCCGAACTGATCGATCATCGACTGTGGGTCGACGCCGTTGTTCTTGGACTTGGCCATCTTCTCGGTGCCACCGATTTCCACCGGCAGGCCGTCGGCTTTCAGCTTCGCGCTGATGACCTTGGCCTTGCTGTCACGCTCAAGCTCGACATCCGCCGGGTTGAACCAGGTGTAGGCGCCATTGGCTTCGCGGCGATAGTAAGTGTCGGCGATCACCATGCCCTGGGTCAGCAGGTTCTTGAATGGCTCATCGGAGCTCACCAGGCCTTCGTCACGCATCAGCTTGTGGAAGAAGCGCGCGTACAGCAGGTGGAGGATGGCGTGTTCGATGCCACCGATGTACTGATCCACTGGCAACCAATGGTCGGCTGCGGATTTCTCCACCAGGCCGCCTTCATAGTGCGGCGAGGCATAACGAGCGTAATACCACGAGGACTCGACGAAGGTGTCCATGGTGTCGGTTTCACGCTTGGCCGGCGCGCCGCATTTAGGGCAGCTGCACTCGTAGAACTCGGGCATGCGCGCCAACGGCGAGCCAGCACCATCCGGCACCACGTCTTCTGGCAGCACGACCGGCAGTTGGTCTTCCGGTACCGGCACGTCACCGCAGGCTTGGCAGTGGATGATCGGGATCGGGCAACCCCAGTAGCGCTGGCGGCTGATGCCCCAGTCACGCAGACGGAACTGGGTGCGCGAGGCACCGAGGTTTTTCTTGATCAGGGCTACTTCCATGGCGTCGAACGCGCCCTGGAAGTCCAGGCCGTCGAATTCGCCGGAGTTGATCAGCGTGCCGTGCTCGCCGTAGGCGTCTTGCCACGGAGCGGGGTTGGTATCACCCGAGCTAGTGCGCACGACCGGCTTGATAGGCAGGCTGTACTTGGTGGCGAATTCGAAATCGCGCTCGTCGTGGGCCGGCACGGCCATGACGGCGCCATCGCCGTAGTGCATCAATACGTAGTTGGCGACCCAAACCGGCAGTTTCTCGCCGGTCAACGGGTGCTCGACGAACAGGCCGGTCGGCAGGCCTTTTTTCTCCTGGGTGGCGACATCGGCTTCGGCCACGCTGCCGCCTTTGCATTCAGCGATGAACGCCTGCAGCTCAGGGTTGTTCTGTGCGGCCTGGGTGGCCAGCGGGTGTTCGGCGGCCACGGCGACGTAGGTCGCGCCCATCAGGGTGTCGGGGCGGGTGGTGAACACCTTGAGTGCGCCGGCTTCGCCGATGGAGTCGACGTTGTACGGGAACTGCACTTCCATGCCCTTGGATTTGCCGATCCAGTTGCGCTGCATGGTCTTGACCTGTTCAGGCCAGCCCGGCAGATCGTCAAGGCTCGACAACAGTTCATCCGCGTAGGCGGTGATCTTGAAGTAGTACATCGGGATTTCGCGCTTTTCGATCAGCGCGCCGGAACGCCAGCCGCGACCGTCGATGACCTGTTCGTTGGCCAGTACGGTCTGGTCGATCGGGTCCCAGTTCACGGTGCCGCTTTTTTTGTAGATCACACCTTTTTCGAACAGGCGCGTGAACAGCCATTGTTCCCAACGGTAGTAATCCGGCTTGCAGGTGGTGACCTCGCGGGACCAGTCCACCGCCAGGCCCAGGCTGCGCAGCTGGGTCTTCATGTAGGCGATGTTTTCGTAGGTCCACTTGGCGGGCGCCACGTTGTTTTTCATCGCGGCGTTTTCTGCCGGCATGCCGAAGGCGTCCCAACCCATGGGTTGCAGCACGTTCTTGCCGAGCATGCGCTGGTAGCGCGAAATCACGTCGCCGATGGTGTAGTTGCGCACGTGCCCCATGTGTAGCTTGCCGCTGGGGTAAGGGAACATCGATAGGCAGTAGTAAGTCTCCTTGCCTGGCTGTTCACTGACTTCAAAGGACTTTTGCTCGTCCCAGAAGGCTTGGGCGGCATTTTCTATTTCACGGGGCTGATATTGTTCGTGCATGGCTACTTTTGAACTGGATAGGGGTGGCCTAATCCTCTTCGGTGCACTGTCCGGGTTGTTCGACACCAAGAAGCGGCGCGTCCGTGCCCAAACCCTGCGGGAAGTGGAGTTACAGGAAGCGCCGTAGCATACATGACCCCACTCTATCGAGGGAAACCCTGATTGCGCGCCAAGGGCCGTCTGTCGCGGCACCGGGCAGGCGCAGCAACGGGGGCTACGCTGTTTAGTGGGGAGCAAGTATTTCTTCAATGAGGTGAGGGGATGGTTGAATCGCAGCGAACTTTAACGAAACCGCAGTTGTATGAAGGATTGATCGACCGTTTGGGTCGGGCATTGGACGCCGCAAGAACCGCAGGCCGATTGCGTGATGAACGGCCTCTGGAGCTGGAGTTGCGAGGCTTGAGCCTGGCGGAGCTTGAATTGATCAAGAACTATCTGGCGTTGAATCACGACCGCGCCTCCCATGGGCAGGCTTCCCCGCCTGCTCATTCGGCCAAGGTCATCTGGCTCAAAGACCTGGCGACCGGCCGCGGGCCAGAGAACTTCCGCTCCGTGCGGTGCAAGTGAGCCCCGCGTTATCCGTTAGCGTTATCAAAATGTTGTCGGTAAGGATTGTTGCAAAACCCCGATGCATCTAGGCTTCGGGCATCTTTGGAGATGCCCGATGCCTTTTCGTTATTTCATTAAACAACTGTTGTTGCCGCCCGGTATTTTTCTGCTGTTGTTGGCGTGTGCCTGGTGGTTTCGCCGCAGCCGTCCGCGCCTGGCGGGCTTGTGCTTTGCCCTGGGGCTGGGCGGAATGTGGTTGATCAGCCTGCCAGTGATGGTGCAATGGGGCGCCCGTGCCCTGGAGACAGAGCCGCCTTTGGCCCGGGAAGACTGGGCCACCCTGGCCCAGCGTGCCGATGCGATTGTGGTGCTGGGCTCGGGGCGCGAGCGTGGAGATATTGCGTGGGGCAGCGACCAACCCACCGGTATTGGCCTGGAACGTGAGCGTTTTGCCGCGCGGCTGGCGAAGGCATCCGGTTTGCCAGTGCTGACCAGCGGCGGCTTGCACTACGGCACGCCGCCCAGTGAGGCCGAGCTGATGGCCGTGTCGATGCAGGATGACTTCGGTGTCACCGTGCGCTGGAAAGAAGAGCGCAGCCGCACTACCTGGGAAAACGCCCAGATGAGCGCCGAGATTTTGTTGCCGCAAGGCATCAAGCGTGTAGTGGTAGTGACCCAGGCCTGGCACATGCCGCGTTCGGTGTGGAGTTTTGAAAAGGCCGGCTTCACCGTGGTGCCGGGGCCGGTGGGCTTTTTGGGTGTCGACCATGGCCGACCGCTGGGTGGCTGGATGCCGGAGGTCAAGGCGGTGTGGCAAAGCGGGCAGTTGATCAATGAAGCGGTGGGGCAGGTGGGGTATCGGTTGTTCTACCGATAGGTGCAACACAGGAGATCAAATGTAGGAGCTGGCTTGCCTGCGATGGCGGTGGGTCAGTGAGCACTCAGGGCACTGATACACCGCCATCGCAGGCAAGCCAGCTCCCACAGGTCAGACCGTTTTGGCCATCCGAGCCGCCAACAGCGCCCAGCCAAAGAGCAGCACACACACAATGATCAACGGCCACGAACGCCATTGCAGGTACGGCGTGAGGTTATGCATCGGCACCACCTCCCCATAGAGAATGCCACGCTCGAACTGCGGGATCTGCGCGGTGATCTGCCCAAACGGGTTGATCAGCCCGGTCACGCCGTTGTTGGTGGCGCGGATCATCCAGCGGCCAGCCTCCAGCGCACGCATTTGCGCCATTTGCAGGTGCTGTAGCGGGCCGATGGAGCGGCCGAACCAGGTGTCGTTGCTGATAGTCAGCAGCAGGTCGCTCTGGGCCGACAGGCCGGCGGCGAATTCGGGGTACACCACTTCATAGCAAATGAACGGCGCAATCTGATAACCCTTGGCCTGCAGCATGGCCTGGTCAGAAGGGCCGCGGGCGAAGTCCGACATGGGCAGGTCGAAGAAGGCAATCAGCCCGCGCAGCATGTCCTGCAGCGGAACGTACTCGCCAAACGGCACCAGTTTTTGCTTGAGGTAGGTGCCGTCGCCTTCGCCGACCACGGTGATGCCGTTGAAGTAGCGCTTCTGGTGGTGCACTTCCTGGCGAATCGGTACCCCAGTGATCAACGCGCTGTCCCGGTCGGCGGCAAACTTGCCCATCATGCCCAGGTAGCCCTCCACGGACTCCTTGAGCACCGGCACGGCAGTTTCCGGCCAGACCAGCAGGTCGACGCGCTTGGAACTCAGGCTCATGTCGCGGTACAGCGCCAACTGTGCATTGAGCTGGTCGGGGTCCCACTTCATGCTTTGCTCGACGTTGCCCTGAATCGCGGCCACGCTCAGGGGCGCGCCAGACGGCGACGTCCAGGCGTGATGCTTGAGCGCCAGGCCAATGGCCCAAGGTGCAACCAGCAATAACAGGCCCGCGCCGATGAAGGCATTGCGCTTGCTGGCCAGCAGGCGCGGCAGGTTGCACAGCAATGCGGCAGTGAGTGCGAGGGCGAAGGAAATCAGCCACATCCCACCCAATGGCGCGAGGCCGGTCAACGGCCCATCGAGTTGACTGTAACCGGAGTACAACCACGGGAAACCGGTAAGGAACCAGCCACGAAAGGCTTCCTGGCCGACCCACAACGCGGCGAACGTCAATGCATCCGCCAGTGGTGCTTCGTTACGGCGCAACCAGCGCGCCCATAGCCAGGCGGGCAGGGCAAAGAACCAGGCGATGGCGGCGGTGAACAGCAGCATCAGGAACCCCGCCAGCAGCACCGAAGCGCCGCCGAAGTGGTGGATGCTGTAGTAGATCCAACTGGTGCCGGCACCAAACAGGCCGAAGCCGAAACACCAGCCACGGCCCAGGGCCTGGCGGGGTGTCAGCTCCCGCAGGCCGATATAGAACAGGCCGACCGCTACCGGCGCCAACGGCCAGATATCGAACGGCGCCAGCGCCAGGGTTGTGATGGCGCCGGCCACCACGGCCAGCAAATTACCGGGCCAGCCGGGTGAGGTGAGACGGCGCATGTCAGTCCTTAGCGGGCGATGGGTGTCAGGCGGATCAGATGGATACGACGGCTATCAGCATTCAGGATGCGGAAGCGATAGGCGCCGATCTCGGTGGTTTCATTACGCTTGGGCAGGTGCCCGAACGCACTCATCACCAGGCCGCCGACGGTGTCGAACTCATCGTCCGAAAACTCGCTGTCGAAGAACTCGTTGAAGTTTTCGATGGGCGTCAGTGCCTTGATCAGGAAGTCACCGCTGGGCAGCGGCTTGATGTAGCTGTCTTCTTCGACGTCGTGCTCGTCTTCGATGTCACCGACGATCTGCTCCAGCACGTCCTCGATGGTGACCAGGCCGGCCACGCCGCCGTATTCGTCAATCACAATGGCCATGTGATTGTGGTTGGCGCGGAACTCGCGCAGCAGCACATTCAGGCGCTTGGACTCCGGCACGAAGGTGGCCGGGCGCAGCAGGTCCTTGATGTTGAAGCTGTCGCCATTTTCCTTGAGGATCAACGGCAGCAGGTCCTTGGCCAGCAGGACACCCATGACGTCGTCATGGCTTTCACCGATCACCGGGTAGCGCGAATGCGCCGAGTCGATCACGGCCGGGAGGAATTCCCGTGGGGTCTGGGTCGCCTTGATGCTGATCATCTGCGAGCGCGGGACCATGATGTCACGTACTTGCAGGTCAGCCACCTGAATGGCGCCCTCGACGATGGCCAGCGCTTCGCTGTCCAGCAACTTGTTCTGGTGTGCGTCGCGCAGCAGCTCCAAGAGCTCCTGGCGGTTTTTCGGCTCGTGGGCAAAAGCCTGGGTCAGTTTACCCAGCCATGACTTCTGCCCGTTGCTCGATCGGTCTTCGCTCATAGCGATTACTCTAAATCCTTTGATATGACAGTTGAGTGTTGATCAGCTTTCGTCGTCTGCATATGGGTCGCGGTGACCCAGTTCTGCAAGCAACGTTCGTTCCAGTGCTTCCATTTCCTCGGCTTCGTCATCGTCTATATGGTCGTAACCCAAGAGATGCAAGCAGCCGTGGATGACTAGATGGGCCCAATGGGCCTCAAGTTCCTTGCCTTGTTCCGCCGCTTCTCGCTCGACCACCGCGACGCAGATCACCAGGTCGCCCAACAGCGGGATATCCAGCAATTCGTCGGGCACGTCGGCGGGGAAGGACAGCACGTTGGTCGCGTAGTCTTTCTGGCGCCAGGTGTGGTTCAGCTCACGGCCTTCGGCCTCGTCCACCAGACGAATGGTCAGCTCCGAGTCAGCGGTGCGCTGGCGCAAAGCCAGTTCACACCATTGGCGGAACTGGGCTTCGCTGGGGGCGGGCGCGTCGGTGGCCAGTTGCAGATCTAGCTCAAGCATCGTGGCGAGCGTCCTTGGCGGGCGCGTCGTCGCGGTGTTCGAAACGCTCATAAGCTTCGACAATGCGCTGCACCAGCGGGTGGCGCACCACGTCCTTGGGCATGAAGTGCGTGAAGCTGATACCCGGCACGTCCTTGAGCACCTCGATCACCTGGCCCAGGCCCGACTTGGTGCCCTTGGGCAGGTCGACCTGGGTGATGTCGCCCGTGATCACGGCAGTGGAGCCGAAACCGATACGGGTGAGGAACATCTTCATCTGCTCGACGGTGGTGTTCTGGCTTTCGTCGAGAATGATGAAGCTGTTGTTGAGCGTACGGCCACGCATGTAGGCCAGCGGGGCGATCTCGATCACCTGGCGCTCGATCAGCTTGGCCACGTATTCAAAACCGAGCATCTCGTACAGCGCATCGTAGAGCGGGCGCAGGTACGGGTCGATCTTCTGGGCCAGGTCGCCGGGCAGGAAACCGAGCTTTTCGCCGGCCTCGACCGCTGGGCGCACCAGCAGGATGCGCCGCACTTGCTCGCGCTCCAGGGCGTCGACGGCGCAGGCCACCGCGAGGTAGGTCTTGCCGGTACCGGCCGGGCCGATGCCGAAGTTGATGTCGTTGCCCAGGATTTCCTTGACGTACTTCTGCTGATTCAAGCCGCGTGGGCGAATCATGCCTTTTTTGGTACGCAAGGCTACGCTGGCTTCGGCCACCGGGTTATTGGCCAGGTCTTCCACAGCCGACTCCTGCAGGTACAGGTGCACGGTCTCCGGCGACAGCTCGCTACCCTTGGTTTCGCGGTAGAGACGGCGCAGCAGGTTTTCTGCAGACGTGGTGTGTTGGGGTTCACCAATGAGCTCGAACTGATTGCCGCGGTTGCGGATCTCGATGCTCAGGCGTTGTTCGATCAGGCGCAGGTGCTCGTCGAACTGTCCGCACAGGTTGGCGAAACGGCGAGCCTCAAAAGGCTCGAGGATAAAACGATGGGGTTCTGCTATGGGTGCGTTCAAGGTTGCTTTTAGCCGCCCTTTGGCTGATGAGGTGAGAGAGAGAATAACGCCAGGCGCTGGTGTGCGAAAGCACTTAAATAGCCTGGCCCCACTCTCGATAACCCTGAAGAACCCCTGTGGGAGCTGGCTTGCCTGCGATAGCGGTGGGTCAGTTGGCACATTGGGCACTGATACATCGCTATCGCAGGCAAGCCAGCTCCCACATTTTGATCTTCATCCGGTCAGCGAGATCAGTTGATCAACGAGCCGCGCAACGAGTGTGGCTGCGCCGCATCAATGTGCACATCGGCAAACTGGCCGATCAGCGTGGGATTGTCGCAGCGGAAGTTGACGATTCGGTTGTTCTCGGTACGACCCTGCAATTCACCCGGGTCTTTCTTCGAATAATCGGTCACCAGAATGCGCTGGATCGAACCGACCATTTGTCGGCTGATTTCGAAGCCCTGCTGATTGAGGCGATGTTGCAGCGCGTTCAAACGCTCTTTTTTCAACGCCTCCGGGGTTTCATCCAGCAGGTCGGCAGCCGGGGTGCCAGGGCGCTGGCTGTAGACGAACGAGTAGGAGAAGTCGAAACCGACGTCTTCAATCAGCTTCATGGTCTGCTGGAAATCTTTCTCGGTTTCGCCCGGGAAGCCGACGATAAAGTCCGAGCTGATGCAAATGCCTGGCACGGCGGCGCGCAGCTTGCGCAGTTTGGATTTGTATTCCAGTGCGGTGTGGTTGCGCTTCATCGCCGAGAGAATGCGGTCCGAACCCGATTGCACCGGCAAGTGCAGGTGCTTGACTAGCTCTGGTACTTCGGCGTGGGCCTGGATCAGGCTGTCGGAGAACTCCAGCGGGTGCGAGGTGGTGTAGCGGATGCGCTCGATGCCATCGACGGCGGCGACCACGCGGATCAATTCCGCCAGGTCGGCCAGGCGGCCGTCATCGGTCTGGCCACGGTAGCCGTTGACGTTCTGGCCCAGCAGGGTGACTTCGCGCACGCCGTTTTCAGCCAGGTGGATGATTTCCGACAGCACATCGTCAAACGGCCGGCTGACTTCTTCGCCACGGGTGTAAGGCACTACGCAGAAGGTGCAGTACTTGCTGCAGCCCTCCATCACCGACACATAGGCGCTCGGCCCATCGATGCGCGGTTCGGGCAGATGGTCGAATTTTTCGATTTCGGGGAACGACACGTCGACTTGCGGCAGCTTGGTGATGCGTGCGGCGTCGATCATCTCTGGCAGACGGTGCAGGGTTTGCGGGCCGAATACCACATCGACATAGGGCGCACGGTCGCGGATCGCGGCGCCTTCCTGGCTGGCCACGCAACCGCCGACGGCGATCACCATGTCCGGGTTGGCCAGTTTCAATTCGCGCCAGCGGCCCAGCTGCGAATACACACGGTCCTGGGCCCGCTCGCGGATCGAGCAGGTATTGAGCAGGATCACGTCGGCATCTTCGGCGCGGGCAGTGACTTCCAGGGCCTGGTGTTCGCCCAGCAAGTCGACCATGCGCGAGCTGTCGTACTCGTTCATCTGGCAACCGTGGGTTTCGATGTAAAGCTTCTTGGCCATGGGAATCGTCAACTGGTGGTAAAGAACCGCGCATTATAGGGGGCATGCCCATTGGTTCCTAGCGCTGTGCATCGGGTGCCATGCTATAGTTCGCGCCCTCTTTTATATCCCCATGTGTTGTTCGCCCACCATGACCAAACGTGAAGCTCCAATCTATAAGGTGATTTTCCTCAACCAGGGCCAGGTGTTCGAAATGTACGCCAAGCAGATCTATCAAAGTGATCTGTGGGGCTTCCTGGAGGTGGAAGAGTTCGTCTTTGGCGAGCGCACCCAGTTGGTGGTCGATCCGGGCGAAGAAAAGCTCAAGGCCCAGTTCGAAGGTGTGGTGCGCAGCTTTGTGCCCATGCATTCGATTGTGCGCATCGATGAAGTCGAGCGCTTGGGGACGCCGAAGATCAGTGAAGCTCGGGGCATGAGCAATGTGATGCCGTTTCCGATGCCGATGCCTGAGAAGTAGGGCTTTAGACCGAGGGGGGGTCTATCGCAGGCAAGCCAGCTCCCACACTCGACCGCGTTTCAATGCTGGAATGCAGTCACTGTGGGAGCTGGCTTGCCTGCGATAGCGATGTAAGGTCTACAAAAAATCAGGGAAGGGGTGAGAACGGCGAACGCCCATCAGCACTCTGCAATTCCTGCAGGTAGTTGCGGAAAATCTGCCCTAGCACCTGGGTCGCCACTTCCAGTTCATCGCGCTGCATGTGCTCGGCGACTTCGTCGGCGGTGTCCAGTGCGTCTTCGGCGCCATTGACCGCGGCCATTTTCAGCACGATGTACGCCTGAACGTTGTTGGCCGGCACGCCTTCGCCTTTGAAGAACATGTTGCCCAACTGGTATTGCGCCTGGGCGTGGCCCTGCAACGAGGCTTTCTCGAAGTAGCTCAACGCTTTGTTGAGGTCAACGGCCGGGTTCTTGCTGTCGTGGTAGTACTCGCCCAACTCGTATTGTGCTTGCGCATCCCCTTCCTCGGCCTGTTTCTGGCACGCGCTCAGGGCTTCGGCCTGGCTCTCTGGCTGGGTATTGAGGGTGCAACGACCCATCGCTGGGATTAACAACGAGTTGCCGCCGGCCTGGGCATGTGCCAGTAGCGGTTGAAGGAGCAACAGGCAGCCCAGAACCAGGGTGCGGCCGGTGCGTTTCATGGGAATCGACTTACCTCTGACGGGGCGCGCGGACCCTCGAGGGAGTCCAATAAGAGCGCATTATGAAATAAGCAGGCCTCTGCTTACAAAGTCTTTACTCGTTTTTCTGCTGCTTGGGCAAGTTATCTGCCGGATTGCAGGGCAATTCTCGAAAAAACCAGGAATTCTCTGTAAGCAAAGTAGCAAATCTGACGCTGCCAGGGGCAACGTCAGAGGTTGCCGTCACTTATTTCAGGGCCGCGAACGCGCGCTCGGCAGCATCCAGCGTCAATTTCAGTTCGGCTTCGCCATGGGCGATCGAAGTGAAGCCGGCTTCAAAGGCGCTCGGTGCCAGGTATACGCCGCCTTCGAGCATCAGGTGGAAGAAGCGCTTGAACAGCTCGGCATCGCTGCCCATCACGTCATCGAAGGTGACGATATCGTCGGCGCCGCTGAAGTACAGGCCGAACATGCCACCGGCCTGGGTGGTCACAAACGGGATGCCGGCGGCGTCGGCGCGTTGTTGCAGACCGTCGAGCAGGCGCGTGGTGTAGTCGGTCAGCTCGGCGTGGAAGCCCGGGCGGCTGATCAGGCGCAGGGTGGTCAGGCCGGCGGCCATGGCCAGCGGGTTACCCGACAAGGTGCCTGCCTGGTATACCGGGCCGAGCGGGGCGATGTGTTGCATGATCTCGCGCTTGCCGCCGAAGCAGCCTACCGGCATGCCGCCGCCGATGATCTTGCCGAAGGTGCTCAGATCTGGCGTAACGCCGTAGTAAGCCTGGGCGCCACCGAGGGCGACCCGGAAACCGGTCATCACTTCGTCAAAAATCAGCACCACGCCATGCTTGTCGCACTGCTCGCGCAGGCCCTCAAGGAAACCCGGGGCCGGTGGAACGCAGTTCATGTTGCCGGCGACTGGCTCAACGATGATGCAGGCAACGTCCTGGCCGACTTCGCTGAGCATCTGCTCGACGGCCGCGATGTCGTTGAACGGCAAGGTCAGGGTGTGCTTGGCGAACGCCGCAGGTACGCCAGCGGAATTGGGTACGCCTTGGGTCAGCGCGCCGGAGCCGGCTTTTACCAGCAGGCTGTCGGAGTGCCCGTGGTAGCAACCTTCGAACTTGATGATGTTGTCGCGGCCGGTGAAACCACGGGCCAGGCGGATCGCGCTCATGGTGGCTTCGGTGCCGGAGCTGACCATGCGCACCATTTCCATCGACGGCACGATCGAGCAGACCAGGTCGGCCATCTCGGTTTCCATCGCGGTCGGGGCGCCGTAGGACAAGCCGTGCTGCAGTTGCTGGCGCACCGCGTCCAGCACGTCCGGATGGCTGTGGCCGAGGATCATCGGGCCCCAGGAGCCGACATAGTCGACATAGCGCTTGTCGTCTTCATCGGTGACGTAGGCGCCTTCGGCATGCTTGAAGAACAACGGCGTGCCGCCCACGCTCTTGAACGCACGCACGGGGGAGTTCACACCGCCGGGGATGTGTTTCTGGGCGTTGGCAAACAGGGTTTCGGAACGGGACATGATCGGGCTCTCTAAACTGAAGATTTAAGAAGGTCGTTGAATGCACGGGCGCGGCGGGTGACTTCCTGGGTGCTGTCGGCACCGAACAGGCCATGGACCACGGCGAGCAGGTCAGCCCCGTGGGCCACCAGCGGCTCGGCGTTTTCCAGGGTGACGCCGCCGATTACGCAGATCGGCAGGTGCAGGCGCTTGCGGGCCTGGGCCAGCATGTCAACGGTGGCGGCGGGTGCGCCGGGTTTGGTCGTGGAATTGAAGAAGCGGCCGAAGGCGACGTAGCTGGCGCCTTCTTTGGCGGCCTGTTCGGCCAGTTCGATCTGGCTGTGACAGGTGGCGCCGATGATCGCCTTGGCGCCGAGCAGTGCCCGGGCCGAGGTAAGCGGGCCGTCGGTCTGGCCCAGATGTACGCCGACGCCCAGGCGCGCGGCCAGTTCGGCATCGTCGTTGATGATCAATTGAGTCTTGTAGCGCGAGCACAGTTCATAGAGCTTTTCGGCTTCACGCAGGCGCCGTGCCTCGTCGCTGCTTTTGTCGCGGTACTGCAACAGGGTGACGCCACCGTCCAGCGCCGCCTCGACGTAGGCGAGGAATTTGCCGGCCAACAGTTGGCTGTCGGTAATGGCGTAAAGGCCGCGTAGTTTCATCGGGCAAACCCCTTGCTGACGAGCGATAAGTTACGAGCAGAAATCCAGCGGCAATCGACGCGGCACGAACTGGCCCTGGCCGAGTTGTTCGGCATCACGCAGGGTACGCCACGTGTAGTTGAGAGCCGTTTGCACGGCGCTGGCCAAACCTTCGCCTTGGGCAATGCGCCCGGCCAGCGCACTGGCCAAGGTGCAACCCGAGCCGTGATAACTGCCGGGCAAGCGCTGGCAGGTAAAGGTCTGGCGCGTGCCGTCGCGGCTGTACAGGCGGTTGTGCACTTCGTGCTCGTCGCCATGGCCGCCGGTGATCAGCAGGTGCTTGATGTACGGCAACAGCTTCTCGGCGCAGTCGTCGGCGCTGCCGTCGGGCAGTTCCGCGAGGATGCGCGCTTCGGGCAGGTTGGGGGTGGCGATCAATGACAAGGGCAGCAGCCGCTCGCGCATTGCATAACCGACCTCGTCCTTGCCCAGGCTACCGCCGCCGCCGGCGCGCAGCACCGGGTCGCAGACCACCGGCAAATGCGGGTGCGCCTGCAGCAGTTCGACCACGGTGTCGACCATCGCAGTGGAGCCGAGCATGCCCAGCTTGACCGACGCGACTTCAGAGTCGCCGAGCACGGCATTGGCCTGGGCCAGTACCCACTCACGGTCAAGCACGCGGAAGTCACTGACATTGACGGTGTTCTGCACGGTCAGCGCGGTGACGGCCGGGGCCGCGTGGCAACCCTGGGCGAGCAGGGCTTCGATATCTGCCTGCAGGCCGGCGCCACCACTGGGGTCGTGGCCGGAGAGACAGAGGACAACGGGGCGAGAACTGTAGATATTCATGGTGCGCGAGCTTACCACCAAACGCTTTTTGCGTGGCTGCCTGGCGATGGCAGAAGTTTGCTGTTGCAGCGTCGCTTTGCGTGGCCGAACGCTGCAACGCAGCGGTCTGAAAGCATTGCGCTAGAGCTGTTCTAAAAAAAGTTCCTGCAGTGGCTAATGGCTTTTACTGGCTATGCTAAAGTGCATCCCAATAACTTACTGTATCGCCGGTGTACGTCTTCTCAAAAGGAATGGGGGGCTTTTGACACAACCGGACCAGGCTACGCTGGGGCTCTATGCGCTATTTGCTGATGTTTATATTGTGCGGGCTACCGATGCTCGCCGGCGCTGTCGAGTTCAACCAGGACACGCGCAGCCTCCCGTTGGGCCGGGTCATGCAAGTGCTCGAAGACCCAACCGATGCCCTCACCATCGCCGATGTCAGTTCCCCCGCCTATGCCGCCCAATTCAAGACCCACGACAAAGACACGCTCAATGCCGGCTATTCACGCTCGGTGTTCTGGCTGAAGGTCAACCTGCACTACACCGCCAAAGATCCCCGCGCACCGCGCACCTGGTTTCTGGAGCTGGCCTACCCGCCGCTCAATCGCCTGGACCTCTACCAGAACGACGGCACCGGCCACTACCGCCTCACCGCCCGCACCGGCAGCGCATTGCCGTTTTCCAGCCGTGAGGTGAGCCAGAGCAACTACCTGTTCAAGCTCAGCTTCTTGCCCGACCAGCAACAAACCGTCTACCTGCGCTTGCAAAGCCAAGGCTCGATCCAGGCACCGCTGACGTTGTGGGCGGGCACCGCCTACATGGAAGAGCAACCGTTGCGTTTGTACGTGCTCGGCGCCATCTACGGTGTGTTGCTGGGCATGTTGATCTACAACCTGTTCATCTACCTGAGCGTGCGCGACACCAGCTACCTCTATTACATCTTCTATATCGCTTCGTTCGGCTTGTATCAGCTGTCGGTCAATGGCGTTGCGGTGGAGTACTTCTGGCCGAACAACCCCTGGTGGGCGAATGCGGCGGTTCCCTTCCTGATCGGCTCGGCGGCTTTGTTCGGCAGCCTGTTCGCGCGCAGTTTCCTGCACACCGCGCAGCACAGCCGCTGGCTCAACCGCATCCTGCTGGCGCTGGCGGCCTGTGGCGGGTTGGTGATGGCACTGGCGCTGTTGACCAGTTACGCCGTGGCCCTGCGCCTGGCCACTGCGCTGGCGCTGGTGTTTACCGTGACCATCTTCGTGGCGGCCATCAAGGCCTGGTATTGCGGGCAGCGCATGGCGCGTTATTTCATCATCGCCTGGTCGGCCTTCCTGCTCGGCGGGGTGATCAATACCCTGATGGTGCTGGGTTATCTGCCTAACGTGTTCCTGACCATGTATGCCAGCCAGCTCGGCTCAGCCATTGAAGTGGCGCTGTTGTCCCTGGCCCTGGCCGACCGCATCAACGGCATGCGCGAACAGCAGGCGCAGATTCTCCTCGATGCCAGCCAGAAGCTGGAAGCGCTCAACCAGCAACTGGCCCGCAGCAATCGCCTCAAAGACGAATTTCTCGCCACCCTGACCCACGAATTGCGCACGCCGATGAACGGTGTGATCGGCTCTTTGGAACTGATGCAAACCGTGCCTTTGGACGATGACCTGACGCAGTACCAGCAAACCGCCGCCGGCTCGGCGCGGGACATGATGCGCATGGTCAACGGCATCCTCACCCTCACCGAGTTGCAGGCCGGTCGCCTGGTGGCCCAGCCGCAAGTGTTCAGCCTGCGTGGCGAGCTCGATACCTTGCGCCAGCAGTTCACCGGCAGCGCCCAGGCCAAGGGCCTGGCGTTCTCCATTGACGTCGCGGATGAGCTGCCAGACCGGCTCATCGGCGATGCCCAAAAGTTGCGTCAGTGCCTGGATTGCCTGCTCGACAATGCGTTCAAATTCACCCACGTCGGCGCGGTTCGTTTGCGTGTGGTGGGGGTGCCGCAAGGGGATGGGGCCTTGCACTTGAGCTTTATCGTCACCGACACCGGTATCGGCTTTGCCTTTCTCGATGAGGCCACGTTGTATCAGCGTTTCTTTCAGTTGGACGGCTCGATGACGCGTGAATACGGCGGCCTGGGCATTGGCCTGGCGATTTGCCGGCAGTTGATCGAACTGCTGGGCGGGCGCCTGACCCATCATTCGGAGCCCCGTAAAGGCAGCCGCTTCCAGTTGGAAATGGACGTCAGCGCGGTGCCGCAGCAGGTGACGCCCGCCACGCAAACGCTGCCTGCACAGCGTGCGCCTCAGGAGTGCACGGTGCTGTTGGTGGACGACAACAGCGTGGGCCAACTGGCGGTGCGTGGCATGTTGCTCAAGCTCGGTTACCGGGTCAAAACCGTAGACAGCGGCCCGGCGGCGCTCGCTGCATTGCAGGGGCACAGCTTCGACGCCGTGCTGCTGGATGTGCCAGAGGGTGGCTTTTCGTTGTGCTGCCAGATTCGCGCATTGCCCGGCTGCGGTGAATTGCCGGTGATCGCCCTGAGCGCTTCGCCCAATGGGCCGGAGCGTGAGCGCTGCCATGGTATTGGCATGACGGACCGACTGGCCAAACCGGTGCGTTTCGACGCCTTGCAGGCGGCGCTTGAGCGCAGCGTGCTGTGTGCGGATGAGGGTGAAAGCGCCGAGCATTCGGCACGTATGCCACTTTTTTAAGCGCGGTGGCGATGCTTAACTGAGAAAACCGGCTTCAATCGATCCGTGTTTTTTGTAGAAGCGAGCTTGCTCGCGAAGAACGTCAACGATAACGCGCCCCGCCTGGGTTAGCGCGTTGCTCTCAGGTTCTTCGCGAGCAAGCTCGCTCCTACAGGCAGCCTTAGATCGATGCGGCCTTTTTCCAGGAGGCCCGTCATGAACCTGCATCAGTTTGCCGAAACCCACGACGTCATCAACCAGCCACCGTCCCTGGACGGCACTAACCTGTATCGCATCGACTTGCCTTTGCAGGAATGGTCACGCCGCTTCGGCGCCGGTTGGGCCCAAGCGCGCATTGATGCATACGGTGCGCTGGCCGGTGGGCCGTTGATGGCAGCCGGGTTCCTGGCCAACCAGAATAAACCGGTGTTCAGCAGCCATGACCGTTACGGCCATCGCATCGACTTGGTGGAGTTTCACCCGGCTTATCACGAGCTGATGCGCACCGCCGTCGAGCATGGCCTGCCGTCGCTGCCCTGGGCCCATCCGCAGCCTGGCGCCCATGTGGCGCGTGCGGCGATGACCTACCTGCACAGCCAGGCCGAAGCCGGCAGCGGCTGCCCGCTGACCATGACCTTCGCCTGCGTCCCGGCCCTGCGCCTGCAACCGGAGCTGGCGGACCTCTGGCTGCCTAAAGTACTCAATACCCACTACGACCCACGAAATGTCGGCATCGCCCACAAGGCCGGCGTTACTATCGGCATGGCCATGACCGAGAAGCAGGGCGGCACCGACGTACGCGCCAACACCACTCGCGCTTACCCCGTAGGCGCGGGTGGCCCCGGCCAAGCCTACGAACTGGTAGGGCATAAGTGGTTCTGCTCGGCACCGATGTGCGATGGCTTCCTGACCCTGGCCCAGACCGACAAGGGCCTGACCTGTTTTTTGCTGCCCCGGCACCGACCGGACGACACGCGCAACGAGTTCTATATCCAGCGCTTGAAGAACAAACTCGGCAACTGCTCCAACGCGTCCAGCGAAGTGGAGTTTCGCGGCGCCCTGGCCTGGATGGTCGGTGAAGAAGGCCGCGGCGTTCCAACCATTATCGAAATGGTTGCCATGACACGCTTCGATTGCATGGTCGGCTCCAGCGCCTTGATGCGCCAGGCGCTGACCCAGGCCAGCCATCACTGCGCCCATCGCCAGGTGGGTGGCCGCGTGCTCAGCGAGCAGCCGCTGATGCAGAACGTGCTGGCCGACCTGGCCCTGGAAAGCGAAGCGGCCCTGGCCTTGAGCCTGCGCATGGGGCGCGCCCTGGATCATCTTGATGATACACATGAAGCCAAGTTCGCCCGGCTGGTCACGGCGGTGGGCAAGTATTGGATCTGCAAGCGAGCGCCGGCGATGATCAACGAAGCCGCCGAATGCATGGGCGGCGCCGGGTACGTGGAAGACAGCATCCTGCCGCGTCTTTACCGTGAGGCACCGGTTAACTCCACGTGGGAAGGCTCTGGCAATGTGCAATGCCTGGACGTGCTGCGTACGTTGTCCAAAGAGCCGGGTGTGCTGGAGGTGCTGTTTGTGGAGCTGGGGGATGGCCATGGCGACAAACAGCTGGCGCGGCATATCGAGCAGTTGAAGGCGGCGTTCATGGACACCCAGGATATCCAGTATCGGGCACGGCAACTGACCGAGGACATTGCCCTGGCGTTGCAGGCCAAGTTGCTGTTGGAGGCGGGTAATGCGGCGGTCAGCGATGGGTTTATTGCCAGCCGGCTGGGTGAATCGTCGGGGCGGGTATATGGCACCTTGCCGCGTGGGGTGGATGTGCAAGCTATTGTCGCCCGCTCAACCCCACAATCCCTCTGAATAAACACAGTCAAATGTGGGAGCTGGCTTGCCTGCGATAGCGGTGGTCCAGCCAGCAATTATGTGGCTGATAGACCGCTATCGCAGGCAAGCCAGCTCCCACCTATCAAAGCATTCCACTTCCGGTGTTTCGGTGAGGCCTGGATACAGGCAAGATAAAGGCCTGCAAGTCAGAACACAGGATGCTTACCGTGACCGAAGCTTTTGTTGTCGTTAAAACCGCCGAAGAAGCCGTGGACCGGCTGGCGGCGCTGCATGAGCGTGCGACTGGCGCGCTCAACCAAGCGCTCAAGCAATACCTCAAGGACCGCGTCGAACCCGACGCCGCTCAACGCGCACTGTTTCGCTACCCGGAACTGCGCCTGACCTACCACTGCCACGGCGAAGTCCCACAGACCACTCGGGCGTATGCCAAGGTGCAACTGCCGGGTACCTACAGCGTCACCGTGACCCACCCGGCCGCGTTCCGTAAGTACCTGCTGGAGCAACTGGTGCCGCTGATGCACGACTTCACCGTGACCGTGGAAGTGGGCGTCAGCCAGCAGAACATCCCGTACCCCTATGTGGTGGAGCAGGGTGATGAACTGGCCGGCTCCGGCGTCACCGCCGCGACCCTGGCTCGTGTATTCCCCAGTACCGACCTGTCCGCCGCCACCGACGGCATTGCCGATGGCCTGTACGACTGGGAAAACACCGACCCGCTGCCCCTGGCCCTGTTTGATGCCGCCCGCGTGGACTTTTCCCTGCGTCGCCTTGTGCATTACACCGGCAGCGACTGGCGCCATGTGCAGCCGTGGATCTTGCTGACCAACTACCACCGCTACGTGGACCAGTTCATCCTGCATGGCCTGGAGCAACTGCGCAGCGACCCGCGGTTTATCCGTATGGTGCTGCCCGGCAACGTGGTGATCGACAAGAGCATGGACCACGGCGAAGCCTCGGCCATTGCCGCCGGCGTGGTCTGGCACCGCTACCAGATGCCGGCGTATCACCTGCAGGCCACTGACGGCCACGGCGTGACCTTGGTGAACATCGGCGTAGGCCCGTCCAACGCCAAGAACATCACCGACCACCTGGCCGTACTACGCCCGCATTGCTGGCTGATGATCGGCCACTGCGGCGGCCTGCGCCAATCCCAGACCATCGGCGACTACGTACTGGCCCACGCCTATATGCGCCGCGACGGGATTCTCGACCGCGTGGTACCGCCGAACATCCCCATCCCGGCCCTGGCCGAAGTGCAGCTGGCGCTTCAGCAAGCTGCGGCGAAAGTCACTGGCGAAAAAGGCGAAGAGCTGAAAAAACGCCTGCGCACCGGTACCGTGCTGACCTATGACGACCGGAACTGGGAACTGCGCTGGGCCCAGGAGCGGCCGCTGATCAACCTGTCCCGCGCCGTGGCGGTGGACATGGAAAGCGGCACCATCGCCGCCCAGGGTTACCGTTTGCGCGTGCCTTACGGCACCTTGTTGTGCGTATCGGACAAACCCTTGCACAGCGAGATCAAGCTGCCGGGTTCGGCCAACGCGTTCTATGAGCGTGCGGTCAGCCAGCACTTGAAGATCGGCATCGAGGCGGTCGACCTGTTGCGCACCGAACTCAACTCCCTGCACTCGCGCAAACTGCGCAGCTTCGACGAGCCGCCGTTCCGCTAAGCGGTTAGGATGGTCATTTAGCGGTCAGGCCACTAGCATTGTCGGTCCTGACCGTTAGATGTTCCTTTGCCATGTCCCGTCCCACTCGTCCCGATTCGCGCCGCCCTGGCGTGAAACCACCGTACTCTGCCGCTCGCCGCGTTGCCAAGGCGCCACCGGCCGAGCCCAAGTTGATCCTGTTCAATAAACCCTTCGATGTGCTGACCCAGTTCAGCGACGAAGGTGGGCGCGCGACCCTCAAGGATTTTATTGATATCCCCGGCATTTACCCGGCAGGGCGCCTGGACCGTGACAGCGAGGGCCTGCTGCTGTTGACCAACGACGGTCAGCTCCAGGCGCGCATCGCTGACCCCAAACACAAGCTGGCGAAAACTTATTGGGTGCAGGTGGAAGGCGAGCCGACTGAAGAGCAGCTGCAACGCCTGCGTGAAGGCGTGGAACTCAACGACGGCATGACCTTGCCGGCCGAGGCGCGGCAACTGGATGAGCCGGCATTATGGCCGCGCAACCCGCCGGTACGCTTTCGCAAAAGCGTGCCGACGTATTGGCTGGAGTTGGTGATTCGTGAAGGGCGCAACCGTCAGGTACGGCGCATGACCGCAGCAGTGGGCTTGCCGACGCTGCGCCTGGTGCGCGTGCGTATTGGTGAGTGGTCGATCGATGGCCTGGATCAAGGCCAGTGGAAGGCAGTGCCGGCGCGCTTATAAGGCGCCGGATTCAATCAGGCCGATCACCACGCTCTTGATGATGAACGCCGCCACGCCCAGGCCCAGCACGAAAAACAGGATGAACGAACCAAAGCGCCCGGCCTTGGATTTCTTCGCCAGGTCCCAGACGATGAAGCCCATGAAAATGATGAGGATAGTGACCAGGCCGGTCATCATCCATTCTTCAAACAGGGCGGGGTCGATGTTGTTCATGGGGCTCTTCCGACAAGACAAGCGAGCAGTATACGGCAGCGTCACAGACGCAACATTGACCTGAGTCCTGCACGGTCAAACTGTGGGGGGCCTGATGTCATTGTAGGAGCGAGCTTGCTCGCGAAAAACTCACAGACGCCGCGTTCATTCAGGAGGCACGGGTTATCGTTAACGTTTTTTGCGAGCAAGCTCGCTCCTACAGTTGAGCATCGTTGTTCTCAGGTGCGCAGGTGGGTCAGGGGCAGTTCGGTGCTGTTCAATACCTGGTTGAGCACAAAGCTGGACCGCACGCTGGTCACCCCTTCGATTCGGGTCAGATGCCCCAGAAGCAATTTCTGATAGTGATCCATGTCCGGCACTACCACCTTCAACTGGTAGTCCGCATCCATGCCGGTCACCAAACTGCACTCCAGCACTTGCGGCAGGGTGCGGATGGCGGCTTCGAAATTCTCGAAGCGTTCCGGCGTGTGACGGTCCATGCCGATCAGTACGTAGGCCGTAAGGCTCAGGCCCAGCATCTTGCGGTCGAGCAGGGCGACCTGGCGGGCGATGTAGCCGTCGTCCTCCAATTGCTTGACCCGGCGCGAGCAGGGCGAAGGCGACAGGCCGATGCGTTCGGCCAGCTCCTGGTTGGAGATCCTCGCGTCGCGCTGCAATTCCGCCAGAATACTCAGGTCGTATCGGTCAAGCTTGCTCATTGGGTTGGCCTTTGTCGTAACTATTGCGTTTAATTATCCATGAAGGGTTAAAAATTGCGCAAGCACTGTTTATTGACGCAATCTTCGCAATCCTCTGCCCGCCTGGCACGCCTATGATTACCAACAGAATCACCGCCTGGACAACAGTCCACAGCAGCGCGCCCAATCAGGCCCGTTGCGGCCGCCGCCCCAGCAGGGTTGAGCCGGCCTCCAGGCTGCACACTGTCCACAAGACGGCGTGAGGTGAGCCAACGTCAAAAGCGTTGAGCACGGACGAAATTCTCAAGGGGTGGCCGACGGGTCACCCCTTTTTCTTTGTGCGCGTTTTGCCTTCAGAAAATAGTTCTCGTGACTGATAACCTGTCTCAGAACCGGGCGAGGCTTTTCCAGTCTCATGATCAAGCCCCAATCCGCAGTGAGGAAAAGCATGAAGCGCATCTGGCGTATGGCAGGTGTTGGTTTGCTGGTGGTCAGCGTCGGCTCCCAGGCGATGGCCGACGAACGCGATAACTCACCGGGCCAGGGGCAACGGCCTGAGCACAATCAGCCACGCCCACAAAACCCGCAGGGTGATCGTGGCGGCGAGCACGAGGGTGGCCAATGGCAAGGTCGGCCTCAAGGTCATGAGCCGGGGCGACCAGCACCGCAACCGCAACCCTCCAATAACCTGCCGATCCAGGGCCGGCCCGATACCGTGCGCCAGACCCAGGAGCCGCGCCAGGGTTATTACCGTGATATTCCCAGACGCCCCGATGACAACCGGCATTGGGAGGCCGGCGGCCCCGGTTCGCGTCCGAGTAACGATCGCCCCGGTGATAACCGCTGGCCAGGCCGCCCCGACGGGCATGGCAATGGCTGGGGTCCAGGCCCGCAGCATCGCCCTGGATATGTCATCGACCGTTTCCCCGATCGCAATTACCGCGTGCCTTACCGTGGCCAGGACTACTTTTTCTCCGGCGGCTACTGGTATCGCCCCCAAGGCCCACGCTACGTAGTGGTGACGCCGCCCTATGGCATTCGCGTGCATTACCTGCCGGACTACGCACGTGAAGTGTGGGTAGGCGGCTCGCTGTTGTTCCTCGCCGCAGGCGCCTATTACGCCTACGAGCAAAGCACCCAGCAATACGTGGTGGTACAACCACCGACGCAGGTGCCATCACCTCCGCCGACGCCTCAAGGCAACGGCTATGACGTGGTGGCTTACCCGGCCAACGGCCAATCGCCAGCCCAGGTACAGCAGGACGGCTACGACTGTTATCGCTGGGCGGTGCAACAAAGTGGCTTCGACCCGCGCACCGTTACCTATGCCCCGGACCCTGCGGTGGTACAAACTTACCGCCAGGCCCAGGGCAACTGCCTGGGCAGTCGTGGATATCAGGTGCAGTACTAGGTTTTGTTGCCGGTGACCACTTCCCGCGGGTCGGCATGCACCAGCACTTCGGCCTTCGGATATTCCCGGTGGATGGCATCGGCGGCCTGGTCGCTGATGCCGTGGGCCACCGACAGCGTTAACTCGCCCGGCAACTCCAGGTGCAACTGCACAAACCAGTGGTTGCCGGAAACCCGCGTACGCAAGTCGTGGGCACCCAGCACGCCGGGTACGCCCCGGGCCAGTTCCAGCATGTGCTGGCTGACGTCTGGCGGTAACTCTTCATCCATCAGCACCGCAAAGCTTTCCCGGGCGATCTGGATCGCGCTCCACAGAATGTAGGCGGCGATCCCCAGGCCAAACCAGGCGTCGACCTGATGAAAGCCAAAACCTGCCAACACCAGCGCAATCAGGATGCTGCCATTGAGCAGCAAGTCCGAGCGGTAATGCAGCGAGTCGGCGCGCACCGCATTGGAGCCGGTCTCGCGCACCACGCGGTGTTGCAGCACCAGCAGGGCCACGGTCAGCGCCAGGGACAAGATAATCACGCCGATACTCAACCACGGTGCGCCAACCGGCTCTGGGTGCTTGAGCCGTTCATAGGCCTGGAGCGCAATCAGCACCGCACTGCCGGCGATAAACAAGGCCTGCGCCATCCCCGCCAGCGACTCCGCCTTGCCATGCCCATAACGGTGATCGTCATCGGCCGGGCGCAGGGCGTAATGCACTGCCAGCAAATTCAACAGCGAAGTGACGCCGTCGAGCAGTGAGTCGGTCAGCCCGGCGAGCATGCTCACCGAGCCGCTGAGCCACCAGGCGATGGCCTTGGTCACAATCAACACACAGGCCACGCCCACCGAGGCGCGGGTGGCCAGGCGCAAGAGCCTTGCGTGTTCGGGGCTGCTGGTCATGAGCTGTCCTTACGCGGCAGGCTGCAGGCCCAGGGCCGCCAGTTGCTGCACGCTGCCCTTGAACTGGATCAGGCGTGGGTCGTCCAGCGGCAAGGTGCGGCCGGTTTCTTTCTGGATGATGCTCTGCAGCTTGGCGTTATCGACCTTGCCGTCAGCGCCGATGGCTTCGTGCAGTTTCTCGGGGGCGACCTGGGCGGTCTTGCCCGGTTCGAAGTAAATGGCGCCCGTGGCGAAGTCGACACCGAAGGCGATCAGGCCGGGGATCACATAAAACAACAGGCCGAGGGCATCGAGTACCGCGATGGTCGGGTCGATCTTGCCATCGATCTGGCCACGACGGTCGGGGTAGAAAATCGACCCGCAGGCGGTAAGTTGGCTCAGCAGGGTAACGGCGAGGACACCGCCGATGACACGGGAAGCGATACGCATGAAAAAGTCTCCTGAACATATTTAAGGGTGACTATAAGCCAGATCGGCCAGGCGCCGATGAACCAATGTGGGAGCTGGCTTGCCTGCGATTGCGACGGTTCAGGAAATACAGCGGCAACTGTCACACCGCTATCGCAGGCAAGCCAGCTCCCACCTTCGACTGCATTCACAGCCCAAAGCGTGGGTGCTTTTAAGACCCGCATCGGCATCTGGCAGTTCGCCGTTATACTCGCCGCTCTGCTTTGGAGCCAGTATGAATTCGTTGCCGATCGATGATGTTTTACCCGCCCTGCGTGACGCCTTGGCGCATCGCCATGAAGCCGTGCTGGAAGCGCCCCCCGGCGCCGGTAAAACCACCCGCGTGCCCTTGGCCTTGTTGCATGAGCCGTGGCTCGCCGGGCAAACCATCCTGATGCTCGAACCCCGGCGCCTGGCTGCTCGTGCTGCTGCCGAGCGGTTGGCCAGTGAACTGGGTGAAAAGGTCGGTGAGACCGTGGGCTACCGCATTCGCCTGGACAGCAAAGTCGGCCCCAATACGCGTATCGAGGTGGTCACCGAAGGCATCCTCACCCGCCGCCTGCAGGACGACCCGGCGCTGGACGGCGTGGGCTTGTTGATCTTCGACGAATTCCACGAGCGCAGCCTCGACGCCGACCTGGCGCTGGCCTTGAGCCTCAACGGACGCGAGCTGTTTCGCGACGAGCAGCCGCTGAAGATCCTGCTGATGTCCGCCACCCTCGAAGGCGAGCGCCTGGCCGGTCTGCTGGATGGCGCGCCGATCCTGCGCAGTGAAGGGCGCATGTACCCGGTGCAGATGCGCTGGGGGCGCCCTTACCAGGCCGGGGAGTTTATCGAGCCGCGCGTGGTGCAAACCATCCTCGAAGCCCTGCATGACGAGCCCGGCAGTGTGCTGGTATTTCTGCCGGGGCAGGCGGAGATTCGCCGGGTCAACCAGCAACTGGCCGAGGCCCTGGGTGATCGCCCTGACGTGCTGTTATGCCCTCTACATGGCGAGCTGGACCTCAATGCACAGCGCGCCGCCATCGACCCGGCGCCGGCCGGCAAGCGCAAAGTGGTGTTGGCTACCAACATCGCCGAGACCAGCCTGACCATCAACGGCGTACGCGTGGTGATCGACGCCGGGTTGGCTCGGGTGCCGCGTTTCGACCCCGGCAGCGGCATGACCCGCCTCGACACCCAGCGCATCTCCCGCGCCAGCGCCACCCAGCGCGCCGGTCGGGCAGGTCGGTTGGAGCCGGGGGTGTGTTATCGGTTGTGGTCCGAAGACCAGCACGACGGTCTAGCCGCTTATGGCAGCGCGGAAATCCTCGCCGCCGACCTGGCGGGGCTGGCCTTGCAACTGGCCCGTTGGGGCGTGACGCCCAGCCAGTTGGTGTGGCTGGATGCGCCACCCACAGCCGCGTATGCCCAGGCCCAGGATCTGTTGCAACGCCTCGGTGCATTGAACGACGAAAACCTCACCGCCCATGGCCAGAAGATGGCCGAGTTGCCCGCCCACCCGCGTATTGCCCACCTGTTATTGCGTGGCCAAGACCTGGGGCTCGCCGCCACCGCCTGTGACGTGGCGGCGCTGTTGGGCGAGCGCGATATCCTGCGCGGCGGCGGTGCCGATTTGCACAGCCGCCTGGCGCTGATGTCCGGCGAGGAGCGTGCGCGAGGTACCCAGGGTGGCGTGCAGCGCGCCAAGCAACTGGCCCGGCAATACCGTGGCTACCTGCGCGGCAAGGCGACCCAGCCGGTGGACAACCCCGACCACCCGCGCTGGCTCGGCGCCTTGCTGGCACTGGCCTACCCGGACCGCGTCGCCCAGCAACGTCGCCCCGGTGGCGCTGAATACCGCCTGGCCAATGGCCGCGCAGCGCTGTTTGCCGAAGCCGACAGCCTGATGAAACAACCCTGGCTGGTGATCGCCGACCTGGGCAGCCGCCAGGGCCAGCGCGAAGAACGCATCTACCTGGCGGCGGATTTTGATCCGGCACTGTTCGACACGGTGCTGACCGAGCAAGTGCGCAACGTCGACCAACTCGACTGGGACGAGCGCGAAGGCGTCTTGCGTGCCGAGCGCCAACGCAAAGTCGGTGAACTGGTGCTCAGCCGCGAACCCCTGACCGGCCTCGACGAATCCGCCCGCAGCCAGGCGCTGGTCCACCTGGTGCGCCGCAAAGGCCTGGAACTGCTGCCCTGGACCCCGGAACTGCGTCAGTGGCAAGCCCGTGTGATGCTGCTGCGCCAACTGGATGCCGGCAACACCAGCGAGTGGCCCGACCTCAGCGACAAGGCCCTGCTCGCCAGCCTCGAACACTGGCTGATGCCTTACCTGGGCAAGGTCTCGCGCCTCAGCCATTTCGCCAACCTGGATATCTCCAGCTACCTGCACAACCTGCTGCCCTGGCCCTTGCCCCAACGCCTGGAAGAGCTGGCGCCGCAGCATGTGAAAGTGCCGTCGGGGTCATCGGTACGCCTGGACTACAGCGAGCAGCCGCCGATCCTGGCGGTGCGCTTGCAGGAATTGTTCGGGCTGGCAGACACCCCGCGCATTGCCGGCGGGCGCCTGGCCGTGAAGTTGCACTTGCTGTCCCCGGCGCGCCGGCCGGTGCAGGTCACGCAGGACCTGGCGAACTTCTGGCGCAGTACCTATGCCGAGGTGAAGAAGGATCTCAAGGGGCGATACCCCAAGCATTATTGGCCGGATGACCCGTTGGTGGCCGAAGCGACGGCCAGGATCAAGCCCAGAAAGCCCTGAGTGTTCAAGTCATTCCCAGTCTTTACGCAGGCTGGGCTCATTACCTGAAGGCTTGGAATCAGGGATTCGGCCGCCAACGACACCCAAGGCTGATGATTTCGTTTTTTCCCAGGATGGATATGTACCCAATGCTCAAGTTCAATGCTCACCTCGGTTTCCAATTCAACGAGTTGCCTTTTCTGCAACGCATCGAAGCCGCCGCCGCTGCCGGTTTCAGGGCAGTGGAGTTCCCGTCACCCTATGAATTCGACGCCAGCCTGCTCGCTGACCATCTGGCCCAATACAACCTGCCGTTGATTCAGTTCGCAGCGCCAGCGGGCGTGACCAAAGGCATCGCTGCCTTGCAGGGCAAGGAACAGGAATTTCGCGAGGGGCTGCGCGAGGCGGCCCGCTATGCGAAGGCGCTGAACTGCTCGGATGTGCACATCATGTCGGGCGTGACCACGCCTCAGGATGAGAGCGCGCTTGCCTACACCAATAACCTGGAATACGCGATCAAGTACCTTGAAGATCAGGGTTTGCGAACGTTGATAGAAGTCATCAGCCCGCAGGCGATGCCTGGCTATTACCTGTCTGACTTCAGCAAGGCCCAGCAGGTGCTGGAAACCTTTACGAGTGTCGGGCTGATTCTGGACCTTTACCATGCCCAGTTGTTGACCTGCGACCCAGCCGGGGTGCTGGCGCAGTTTTACGAGAGGACCGTCCATGTACAAATCGCCGACAACCCGGGGCGTCATGAGCCGGGCACCGGGACCATGGACTTCGCTGGCTTGTTCGCGGCGCTGGAGCAGCGTGGCTACCGAGGATGGATCGGCTGTGAATACCGCCCATCCGGCACCACGGTTGCCAGCCTTGAGTGGCTTAAGCCGCTCCTGAAACCCTAGGGGTTATTGCGCGGCAGGCAACAGGAATCGGGCGATCACCGGCAGGTGATTGGAAATACGCAACGTATCTTCCTGGCGCACCTTGGCTTCCACGCGTTTGACGCGCGAGCTGTAGAACAGGTAATCCAGCGTGCGATCCGGGCCATCAAGGCCTGGGTCGTTGGGGAAGTGCGTCAGCCATTTCTCGCGGTCGATGCCACTGGATTGGCTGTTGCTGGGGATCATCGGGTACTTGTCCCACAGCAGATGCAACTCACTGTCCGGCGAATACTGGCCACGCTTTTCTGCGTCCAGGCGCAGGAACTGGCCCAGTGGCAGCAGGTTGAAATCCCCGCCAATCAACCAGGGTGTGCCGCGACCTTCGAGTTTATCCAGCAGTCTTACCGTACTCGTCACTTGCTCCCGCAGGGCACTGCGCCCTGGCGCACCGGCGTCCAGGCGGGTGTTGAGCACCGCCAGTTGGCCTCCGTCGCTCAAGGGCAGATACGTCAGCAGCAGGGCCGGCTTGGGTTGGAACTGACGGCTGACGAAGTTGGCGTCGGCGGTTGGCAATTGCAGGCGTTCGGCGTGTTCGATCTGGTAGCGGCTGAGCGTAGCGAGCTTGCGCCCGACGCTGCCGAAGATATGCAGGCTGGGCACAAAGTCGGCTTTCCAGTCGAAGGCCTGGGCGCTGCACGGGTAGAGGTCGACCAGACGCTCCTGCAACAGCGCAAGCTGGTCCTGATAATGGGAAGGCTTGGCGCCTTCGTCGACTTCCTGCAACAGCAGGATGTCGGGCTGTTCGTCGCGAATCACCCGCGCCACTTCGTCGAGGCTAAAGGCCATGTCTTCGACGGTGGGGCGATCGTCCGGGCCGCTGCCGTCCGGGGTGTCGTACCAGAACACGTAGTTCTTGCCGGCCAGGTATTGCACATTCCAGGTCATGACCTTGAGCGCCTGCCCCGGCAGCAGTGTCGGGGCACGGGGTGCCACGCAGCTGACGGGCAGGGTCTCTTTGTCGGCAGGGCGCCAGGTCAGGCTGTAGATCAGCGCGGCCAGCAGGCCGGCGATGATCAACAGGCTCAACAGGGTTATGCGCAATAAACGGGTCATCGGCTCGGCTTATATGCGTGTCAGAAGAGCCACGGAGCATATCACCGCACGTCGGCGTCGCCACCGATCAGCATGAATAAACGGAACAGCACCACGCTGGTGAACAGTTGCAGGAAGCTGTGGGCGCTGTCCATCAGCAAACCCAGCAACGGCGCGGGTTCAGGGTACGCCGCCACGCTGGCGCCCTTGAGCAGCCACAACGGCGTCATCACGCACAGCAGGCACACCAGGATGCGCCAGAAATGCCCGCGGGTCAGGCGAAAGCTTTCCTTCATCGCCTCCAGGGCGGGCATGCCGCGCAGCACCAGCAGGTATTCGGCAAACGCCAGCACCACCATCAGCCACAAGCCCGGCAGGAAATACAGCGACAGCCCCAACAGAATCAGCAACGTGCTCATGGCTGTCAGCAGGGCAAAACGCGGCCACAGGCTCAAGGCCATGGCCCACACGTCCTTGGTGCGCGGCGACTCGCCTCGGGTGCGGGCGTCGAGAAACAGGATCAGGGCGCCGGTGTACAGCGGGTACACCAACAAACCTACGACCACGCTGTAGCCGGGAAACGCATCCGGGCCCAGCGTGTGGTCCAGCACCTGTTGCAGCAAGGCTTCGAGGATCACCAATGGCAGGCACAGCTGGACGATGGCGCCCAGGTTGCGCTGGGTAAAGCGGAAGGAGTCGCGCAAAACGTCTAACGGATTCATCAGGGTCATCACAGGCCTGGAAGCAGAGGGCCACACTTTAACCGATCAGGGTCCAAGGGGCGCAAACGTAAACCTTGAGTAAAGACCATTGAAACAACTCGTAACATCCCCATAACTGGAAAGCCCCCAGCCTGATCACAGGCGGGACCGGAATTTTTTATCGGCAATCTAACGAGGTCGCCATGAATAGCGAAGAGCAAACCCTGATCGATGGACTGTTTTCACGGTTGCAGCAAGCCGAAACGGACTCAGCCCCCCGCGACGCCCAGGCCGAAGCGCGGATCAAGGAGCATATGGCTCGCCAACCTGCAGTCGGCTACTACATGACCCAGTCGATTCTGGTACAGGAACATGCGCTGCAGAGTCTTGACGCGCAGAACAAGCAACAGGCCCAGCAGATTCAGCAATTGCAGGACGAGCTGCAACGGGCCAAGGCCACGCAACCTGCGCCGGCCAGCGGTGGTGGGTTCCTGTCGAGCATCTTTGGCGGCGGCTCCCGTGAGCCACAGCCTGCGCCGAGCAACTCAGGTGGCGGCTGGCGTGAACCGGCGCGGCCATCGTTCAACCAGCCAGCGCCCCAGCAGAACTATCAGCCGGCGCAAGCACCGGCAGCCGCGCCAGCCGGCAGTGGCTTCCTCGGTGGTGCCATGAAGACCGCCGCCGGCGTGGCCGGTGGGGTGTTGCTGGCCGAAGGGATCAGCAGCCTGTTCCATCACAACCAGCAACCGCAGGTGGTGGAGGAGATCATCGAACAACCGGCACCGGCCAGTGATTCAGGTAACTGGGGCAACGATGACCAGACGTTTGCCGGCAACGACAGCTGGGGCAGCAATAACGCCGATAGCTTCGCCGACAGCGATTATTCCGACGATTCCTCTTCCTTTGGCGACGACGATTCCTTCGTCTGACACACCAGGCCCGGGGCGCTGCTGCGCTCCGGTCTGATTTTTTCCCGGAAACGCTCCCTTGGCTGGCATACTGGCGCCCTTTCCGGGCGCTGGCGCCTGGCTGTCCATGAGGAAGTGCGGTGAAAAAAATTGCAGTGTTCGCCGATGTGCAAAACCTCTACTACACCGTGCGCCAGGCCTATGGTTGCCACTTCAACTACGCCGCCCTGTGGGCTGACATCAGCGCGCGCGGGCAGATTGTCGAGGCGTACGCCTATGCCATTGACCGCGGCGACAGCAAGCAGCAGCAGTTCCAGCAGATCCTGCGCAACCTGGGCTTCACGGTAAAACTCAAGCCGTATATCCAGCGCAGCGACGGCTCCGCCAAGGGCGACTGGGACGTGGGCATCACGCTGGACATCATGGACGCCGCCGACCATGTCGACGAAGTCGTATTGGCCTCTGGTGACGGTGATTTCGACATGTTGCTCGAACGCATCATCCACAAGCATGGCGTGCGGGCCGTGGCCTACGGCGTGCCGGGGCTGACGGCCAACTCATTGATACGCGCCGCCAGCCACTACGTGCCGATCGAAGGCGCGTTGTTGCTCAAATAGATCGTAGAACGGAGTTGGAACAGGTTTGGAACGTATAGCGGTCATCGACTTTGAAACCACTGGCATCACCCCCAGCAGCCACTGCCGGGCCACGGAGATTGGCGTGGTCATCCTCGAGCGTGGGCAGATCGTGGACCGCTACCAGAGCCTGATGAACGCCGGCGTGCGCGTACCGGCGTTTATCGAACAGCTCACCGGCATCAGCAACGCCATGCTGCGCAGCGCGCCACCGGCTGAACGGGTGATGAACGAAGTCAATGAGTTCGTCGGCACCACGCCCTTGATGGCGCACAACGCCGCGTTCGACCAGAAGTTCTGGGACTTTGAGCTGGGCCTGATCCGCCGCACCCGCCTGCAAAAGTTCGCCTGCTCCCTGCTGCTGGCCCGCCGCCTGATGCCGGCGGCGCCCAACCACAAGCTCGGCACCCTCAACGCCTACGCCAAACTGCCCCACACCGGCCAGGCTCACCGGGCGCTGGCGGATGCGGAAATGGCCGCCAACCTCACAGCGCACCTGGCCCAGGAACTGCGCCAGACTCATGGCTTGCGGGAGCTGTCCCATGACTTGCTGTGCACCTTGCAGAAAGTGCCGGCCGCGAAGATCAATGAGCACCTGAAGAAACATCGCGGGTTTTAAGGCCTGGCGCTGATCGTCCCCACGCTCCGCGTGGGCATGCATCTGGAGACGCTCCGCGTCACGACTTTAAGAGTGGACGCAGAGCGCCCAGGGCGGCATTCCCACGCAGAGCGTGGGAACGATCAGCAAACAGCGTGGGTTCTGATCCGGCTACTGCCTCAAGAACACTGGAGTTCCCATGTGGGCGCTGGCTTGCCTGCGATAGCGGCGTATCAGCCAGCCATTTATTGCTTGACCCTCCGCTATCGCGGGCAAGCCCGGCTCCCACAGGGGTTATGCGTCGTTTGATCGTCCCCACGCTCCGCGTGGGCATGCATCTGGTGACGCTCCGCGTCACGACTTTAAGAGCGGACGCAGAGCGCCCAGGGCGGCATTCCCACGCAGAGCGTGGGAACGATCAGCAAACAGCGCGGGTTCTGATCCGGCTACTGCCTCAAGAACACTGGAGTTCCCATGTGGGCGCTGGCTTGCCTGCGATAGCGGTGTATCAGCCAGCCATTTGTTGCCTGACCCTCCGCTATCGCGGGCAAGCCCGGCTCACACTTGGGTTATGCGTCGTTTATCGAGGCTGTGGGCACTCCAACGCCTGGCCCACCATCCCCTTCGCCATCTCCACCCAACGCATCTCATCACTCCGTCCGATGCGTGGGCCTGGGCGTCGGACTTGCACGTCCGGTCACCAAGCATTCGATGACAGGGCGAGACTGGCTACCGAATCCGACGCAAACAAGGCACCTGAGCGCTGAATGGTCGGTAGGTCAAATCCGGCTATGAGTTAGGACCTTTCTGGTTTTCTTCTTTACTCATCCATCACGTTTTACTGCGACCTACCATTCTGTGTGTCATTCACGCACAGGGACAAAGAACATGCAGGAAAGCGACCTTCATACAGCGATCATGCGAAGCAAGTTGGAACTTGAATCAAATGGCATTGATCTGGGTTCCAGTTCAAGCATGGCGTTTCATGTGGGCAACACGATGACAAGCTGCCCGGCAGTCATGGTGTTGCCGAGTTTGCCAGGTTGGAGTCATGGCCCTCATTACCAGTTACTCAAGCCGATTCACGCTGACCCCGTTGCGCCCGATACGACGTTTGATGAACTCTGGAAATGTACACAGCAACACTACGGCCTCACGGCAGCCACAGTGATCACTGACGCGGCGGGCATACCCATAAGCAAAATTGTGGTGGGTGCTTGGGTTCACGTCGGCTCCAGCAAAACCACGAACCTGGCTAGCCTGATCGGAATGCGCTTTTTCCCTCGTACGTTGATCAGGCAACCCACCATGGACAGAATGGCAAAGGCAACGTCTGGCACGGTGCGGGTATTTGGCATCATCGGGCGGGGCATGCCCTTCGTCGCTGCCGGGCTTGCAGTCTTTGACCTGGTCAGTATTGGTAAGTGTGCCTATGAGGCGAGAAATGGAAGGTAGCCTGGCCAGAGCCGACATCAGCGAAAAAGTGATCCAGCTGTTCGTGGATATCATCGGTTTTATCGACCGAAGCGAAGTGACGGAGCACACCGATTTCATCCATGACTTCGACATCATTGATGACGACGTGACCTGCTTTGTCATGCAGATCAAGTGGCAGTTCAAGCTGCAAGCGACGCAGGAGGATTGGGATCACATCACGACCCTCGAGCAGATAGTCGATTTGATCGTCCAGCATTCGACTCTTCGGTGAGGCCACTGACGCCATCGCAGGCAAGCCAGCTCCACAGTTGACCGCGTCGCTCGGGCAGTACGCGATCCCTGTGGGAACGATCGCTCAGCCAGCATTTTTCCCATTGGCTTCCAATTGCCCCAACGGCACCCGCCGCTCTATGGCGCTGGACAAAATAATAGAGGTCTTGCTGAAGCCGAACTTCGCTACCCGATTAATCAGGCTCTCCAACTCGGGCATCGAGCCCACCGCCGCTTGCATGATCACGCAGGGGTCGCCCGTGACCCGGTGGCATTCGGTGAGTTCGGGTATCTCCGCCAGGGCGTCGTACACCTTTTGGCTGCCATGGTTGGTCAGCCGCAACTCAATCACGCATTGAATCGGCAAGCCCACTTTGGATAAATCCACCTTGGCCTGGTAGCCGGTGATCACGCCGCTGGCCTCAAGCTTGGCCACGCGTTCGGCCACGGCGGGGGCGGAGAGGTTTACGGTGCGCGCCAGTTGCGCGTAGGAAGCACGGCCATCTTCAAGCAGGGCGCTAAGGAGCATGCGGTCGTATTTGTCCATGATAAGGCTCCGGTTGCGCGTGGCTTTCGAAAGCACGGTTTATAGCCTTGATAACCATGGTTTGAGAAGTGTATTGGCGTTTTAAACAGGTTTTGTAACTTAAGTTTATCCACCTTCGTTTCTAGAATAAGTCTCCCATTTCCTGCCATAGAGCCGCCCAATGCCTGGCCCACGTCGCTTTCCCTTACCGTTGATCGCCGCCTTTTTTGCGTTGTATGTGATCTGGGGTTCCACCTACCTGGTGATCCGTATCGGCGTGGAGTACTGGCCGCCGCTGTTGCTGGCGGGGATTCGGTTTTGCACGGCGGGGGTATTGATGTATGGCTTCCTCAGATGGCGCGGGGTGCCGGCGCCGACCTGGCCGCAGTGGAAGGCTGCCGGGATGATCGGCATTTTGTTGCTCACCGTGGGCAATGGTGGCGTCAGCGTGGCGGAACATATGGGCGTGTCGTCCGGCGTGGCGGCGCTGGCGGTGGCGACGGTGCCGCTGTTTACCTTGCTGTGTGGTTTTTTCTGGGGCGCGCGTAATACGCGGTTGGAATGGGCAGGCGTGCTGCTGGGGATCATCGGCATCGCCATGCTCAACATGGGCAGTACCTTGCAGTCGAGCCCACTGGGCGCGGTGTTGCTGTTGATGGCGGCGGCGTCCTGGGCCTTCGGCTCGGTGTGGAGCCGCCATTTGCCGCTGCCCCAAGGCGCCATGGCCAGCGCCGCGGAAATGCTCGTGGCTGGCGTGGCGCTGCTGATCGTCAGCGCATTGTCTGGCGAGCACCTGCAGGCCATGCCGCCGTTGGAGGGCTGGCTGGCCCTGGCGTACCTCACGGTGTTCGGCTCGATCATCGCCTTCAACGCTTATATGTACCTGCTCAAGCACGTACGCCCGGCGGCGGCGACCAGCTACGCCTATGTGAACCCGGCCGTCGCCGTGTTGCTGGGGATTGTGTTCGTGGGTGAGAGCATCGGCCTGGAAGAAGCCCTGGCAATGCTGGTGATCATCAGCGCGGTGTTGCTGATCAGCCTGCCCCAATGGCGCAAGCCCAAACCCGAAATAAGGTAAACTGCCGCGCATTACGCCCTTGCGCTGAATTTTTCCTACGGTAACTACATGACTTTCGCCACCCTTGGCCTGATCGAACCCTTGCTGCGCGCCCTTGAGACGCTTGGCTACCAGACCCCGACGCCGGTGCAGGCGCAAGCCATTCCGGCAGTGCTGGCCGGTCGCGACCTGATGGCCGCGGCCCAGACCGGCACCGGCAAGACCGCAGGTTTCGCCTTGCCGCTGCTGCAACTGCTGACCATGGAAGGGCCGAAAGTCGCCGCCAACTCGGCGCGTGCGCTGATCCTGTGCCCCACCCGTGAACTGGCCGAGCAGGTTCATGCCAGCGTTGCCGAGTACGCCCAACACCTGCCGCTGACCACTTACGCGGTGTACGGCGGCGTGAGCATCAACCCGCAGATGATGAAGCTGCGCAAAGGCGTCGACATTCTGGTCGCCACCCCTGGCCGCCTGATCGACCTGTTCCGCCAGAACGCGCTGAAGCTCAACCAGTTGCAAACCCTGGTGCTGGATGAAGCCGACCGCATGCTCGACCTGGGCTTCTCCGAAGAGCTTGCCAACATTTATCGCATGCTGCCGAAAAAGCGCCAGACCCTGCTCTTTTCCGCGACCTTCTCCGATGACATTCGCCTGCTCGCCGGGCAGATGCTCAACGACCCGCTGAGCATCGAAGTCAGCCCGCGCAACGTTGCCGCCAACACCGTCAAGCAGTGGGTGGTGCCGGTGGACAAGAAGCGCAAGCCGGAGCTGTTTGTGCACCTGATGCGCAAGGGCCGTTGGAAGCAAGTGCTGGTGTTCGCCAAGACCCGCAACGGCGTGGATGCGCTGGTGGACAAGTTGCAGGGCCTGGGGATCAACGCCGACGGCATCCATGGCGACAAACCCCAAGCCACCCGCCAACGCGCACTGGACCGCTTCAAGGCCAGCGACGTGCAGATCCTGGTGGCCACCGACGTAGCGGCCCGTGGCCTGGATATCGAAGACCTGCCGCTGGTGGTCAACTTCGACCTGCCGATCGTGGCCGAGGACTACATCCACCGTATCGGCCGTACCGGGCGTGCGGGCAACACCGGTGAGGCGATTTCCCTGGTGTGTGCCGATGAGGTGAACATGCTCTCGGCCATCGAGATGCTGACCCGCCAGACCCTCACCCGCAAAATGGAACCGGATTTCGAGCCGGAGCACCGCGTGCCGGACACCGATGCCAGCGGGCAGGTGGTGAAGAAACCGAAAAAGCCGAAGAAGCCGAAGGCGTCCGGCGGTGGCGGCAAGCGCAACCTGGGCAAGTGGGTGGACAGTGGGGAAGTAGCCCCGGCTGAGCCGTCGATCAAGCCGGTGCGCAAGGTGCCGGTGTTTAATACTGGGCCGCGTAAGAAGAAGTGATTGATCATTCCCACGCGCGTGGGAACGCATCCTGTGACGCTCTGCGTCACGAACCTAAAGTGGGACGCAGAGCGTCCCTGGCGGCATCCCCACGCAGAGCGTGGGAACGATCAGCGGTGGAGCCACTCCAACATCCCCAGCCCAGCCGCCCGGCCACTGGCAAAACACCCCAGGCAATGGCTTGAGCATCAACCGCTCATCCAGCGCTTCAAACGGGACACCACCCGCCGTGCTGATCGCCTCATCCATCGGCCGCATTTGATCGTTCCCACGCTCCGCGTGGGAACGCATCCTGTGACGCTCTGCGTCACGAACCTAAAGCGGGACGCAGAGCGTCCCTGGCGGCATCCCCACGCAGAGCGTGGGAACGATCAGCGTTGGAGCCATTCCAACATCCCCAGCCCAGCCGCCCGGCCACTGGCAAAACACCCGGTCAGCAAATACCCACCGGTCGGCGCTTCCCAATCGAGCATTTCCCCCGCACAAAACACCCCAGGCAATGGCTTGAGCATCAACCGCTCATCCAGCGCTTCAAACGGCACACCACCCGCCGTGCTGATCGCCTCATCCATCGGCCGCGTCCTCACCAGCGTCAGCGGCAACGCCTTGATATCCACCGCCAATTGCGCCGGGTCGGTGAAGTGTTCAGCAGGCGTCAGCTCGCGCAACAACGCCGCTTTCACGCCATCCAACCCCAGCTGACTGTGCAAATGCTTACTCATCGACCGCGAGCCACGGGGCTTGGCCAATGCGGCCTGCACCTTGTCCAGCGGCTTGCTGGGCAGCAAATCGATATGCACCGTGGCCGCACCGTCGCGGTTGATCGCTTCGCGAATCGGCGCCGATAAGGCGTAAATCAAGCTGCCTTCGATACCGGTGGCGGTGATCACGCATTCGCCCAGCCGAGGCTTGTCATCCCCCAGGCCAATGGCGACGTTTTTCAACGGCGCGCCAGCGAATTTGCTGACCATCAACTCGCTCCATGCCGACACTTCAAACCCGCAGTTGCTCGGTTGCAGCCTCACATAGGGCAGGCCTTTGCCTTCAAACAGGTTGAGCCATGCGCCGTCGGAGCCCAATCGCGACCAGCTGCCGCCGCCCAGGGCCAGCAGCACAGCGTCGCTGTGGACAACTTTTTCGCCGTCCGGGCTGTGGATAAGTAAATCGCCCTCGTCATTCCAACCCGTCCAACGATGACGGGTGTGGATAACCACACCTTGCTCCCGCAGACGCTTGAGCCAGGCGCGCAGCAGTGGCGCGGCTTTCATATCGGTAGGAAATACGCGGCCGGAGGTGCCGACAAAGGTCTGGATACCCAGGCCATGGATCCATTCGCACAACGCCTCGGCGCCAAAGCTGCGCAGCAGCGGCGCCATGTGCGGCGCGCGTTCGGCGTAGCGCGACAGGAACGCCGGGTACGCCTCGGAGTGGGTGATGTTCATGCCGCCCACGCCTGCCAGCAGGAACTTGCGCCCCACCGACGGCATGCCGTCGTACAGGTCCACGCGCACGCCACCCTGGCTCAAGACTTCGGCGGCCATCAGCCCGGCGGGGCCGCCGCCGATAATGGAGACGTGGTGGGCAGAAGTCTGAGGCATGGGCAGGGCTACGGTGATGTGAATAGGTCGAGCATTCTACCCGACCACGACGCCGCTGCCTGATCAAAAAACGTACACTTTCCTACAGGCCATGCGGTCAAACGCTTGTAGCCGCTTACGCTCAAGTTATCCACAGGCCGTTCCACAGGCATTGTGGGTAACGCTCACACTTCAATGACAGCCTGATGACGTCCATACCCGCTGCGCGCTGTGGTGCAGGATGCCGTGGCGGCGGGCGAGGGCAGGGCGGTCCTTGCTATAGCCGCCACCGATCACGCCCATCACCGGTATGTCGCGGCCCAGGCAGTGGCGCATCACGCTTTCATCACGGGCGGCGACGCCTTCGTCTGTCAGCTTGAGGTAACCAAGGGCGTCGTCCTTGTGCACATCCACGCCGGCGTCGTACAGCACCAGGTCCGGCTGGTAGAGCGGCAGCAGGTAGTTGAGCGCGTCATCCAGCACCTTGAGGTAGTCGGCATCGCCCATGCCCATGGGCAGCGGGATGTCCCAGTCGCTCTGGGCCTTGCGTGCCGGGAAGTTCTTTTCGCAGTGCAGCGACACGGTGATGGCGTCTGGCGTGTTGTGCAGGATGCGTGCGGTGCCGTCGCCCTGATGCACGTCGCAATCGAAGATCAGCACGCGATTGACCCGGCCGCTGGCCAGCAGGTAATGGCTGATCACCGCCAGGTCATTAAAAATACAAAAGCCCGCCGGATAGTCGTAGTGGGCGTGATGGGTGCCACCGGCCAAATGGCAGGCCAGGCCATGTTCAAGGGCCTGTTCGGCCGCCAGTATCGAGCCGCCCACCGCACGCACCGTGCGCCGGGCCAGGGCTTCGCTCCACGGCAGGCCGAGGCGGCGTTGGTCCTCGCGGGACAGTTCGCCGCTCATGTAGCGTTCGATATACCCCGGTTCATGGGCCAGAGCCAAAATGTCTGCCGGGCACAGCGGCGGGCGCAGCAATTGGCTGTCTTCGGTGAGGCCGCTGTCCACCAGGTGGTCACGCAACAGGCGAAACTTGTCCATGGGGAACCGGTGGTCCGCCGGGAACTCAGGGCTGTAGTCTTCGTGGTAGATCAATGGCAAGGGCATGGGATTTTCTGACGGGAACCTGCGAAGGATCTTAACAGCGCTGTACACTCACGCACATGGCAAGGCAGGGGGACCCATGGAGCCGATACTGGAATTGGAAAGTGCACGCTTGGTGCTGCGCCAATGGCGCGACAGCGACCTGCCGGACTTTGCGCGCATGTGCGCCGACCCGCAGGTGATGCGTTACTTCCCGGCTCAATTGAGCCACTTGGAGAGCGCAGCGTTGATCGGCCGGATTCGCGGGCATTTTGCTGAATATGGCTTTGGGTTCTGGGCTTTGCAGCGCAAGGACACCGGTGAATTTATCGGCCTGACGGGCCTCGCGAATGTCAGCTTCGAAGCCGGCTTTACCCCGGCGGTGGAAATCGGCTGGCGCCTGGCCCGCGAACATTGGGGCCTGGGTTATGCCAGTGAGGCGGCCTGGACGGCGTTGCGTTGTGGTTTTGACCGCTTGCAACTGGACGAAATCCTGGCCTTCACCACTGAAGCCAATCTGCCCTCACAAAAAGTCATGCAGGCCATCGGTATGCATTACGATCCGCAGGCAGATTTTGAACACCCGAAAGTCGCAGCCGGTGACCCGCTGCGCCCTCACGTTTTGTACCGCATCACCCGCGCCCAATGGTTGGACACGCTGCACGGATAAGCAGGCGGTCATGCTCAACAGAAACCCGTAGGAGCGAGCTTGCTCGCGAAGGTCGCAAGAGCGCTGCGGTAAACCAGAAGCGCTGCGTCATCGTTAACGACCTTCGCGAGCAAGCTCGCTCCTACAGGTGGATACCGTTTTGCTTTGAGGAGAGTTTCAATGAGCCAAGTATTGGAAGATCTGGTGGACTTGCTGACCCTGGAGCCGATCGAGGAAAACCTCTTTCGCGGTCGCAGCCAGGACCTGGGCTTTCGCCAACTGTTCGGCGGCCAAGTGCTCGGCCAGTCGCTGTCGGCGGCCAGCCAGACCGTAGAAGAAGCTCGGCATGTGCATTCCCTGCATGGTTATTTCCTGCGCCCTGGCGATGCCGCGTTGCCGGTGGTGTATTCGGTGGACCGCGTGCGCGACGGTGGCAGTTTCAGCACGCGTCGTGTCACCGCGATTCAAAAGGGCAATCCGATCTTCACCTGCACGACCTCGTTCCAGTACGACGAAGCAGGCTTCGAGCACCAGACCACCATGCCGGTGGTAGTGGGCCCGGAAAACCTGCCGTCGGAGCTGGAGCTGACCCAGCAACGTGCGCACCTGATCCCCGAGCACATGCGCGACAAGCTGCTGTGCCCCAAGCCCATCGAGGTGCGCCCGGTCACCGAAAAAGACCCCTTCAACCCGCAGCCGTCCGACCCAGTCAAGTACGTGTGGTTTCGTGCCGACGGTGCCTTGGCGGACACGCCGGCGTTGCATAAATACCTGTTGGCCTACGCCTCGGACTTCGGCCTGTTGACCACCTCGTTGCTGCCCCATGGCAAGACCGTGTGGCAGAAAGACATGCAGGTCGCCAGCCTCGATCACGCGCTGTGGTTCCACGCCGACCTGCGTGCCGATGACTGGTTGCTGTACGCCATGGACAGCCCGTGGGCTGGCAACTCCCGGGGTTTCTCCCGGGGCAGCGTGTACAACCGCGCCGGGCAACTGGTGGCGTCGGTGACCCAGGAAGGTTTGATCCGCCATCGCAAGGATTGGGCATGAGCCTCGGCGACGTGAAGCACTGGGTGTTCGACATGGACGGCACCCTCACGGTGGCGGTGCATGATTTTGCGGCGATCCGCGTGGCGCTGCAGATCCCGCCTGAAGACGACATTCTCACGCACCTCGCGACATTGCCGGCAGATGTCGCGCAGGCCAAACATGCCTGGTTGCTGGAGCATGAGCGCGAGCTGGCGCTGGGTTCCATTGCGGCCGAAGGTGCCGTTGAGCTGGTACGCGAATTGGCTGGGCGCGGTTATCGCTTGGGGATCCTGACCCGTAATGCGCGGGAGCTGGCCCATATCACCCTGGAGGCGATAGGCCTGGCGGACTGCTTTGCCATTGAGGACGTGCTGGGGCGCGATGATGCGCCGCACAAGCCGGATCCCGGTGGGTTGCTGAAACTGGCGGCGGCTTGGGACGTAGCACCGCGCGAAATGGTGATGGTGGGGGATTATCGCTTTGACCTGGATTGTGGCCGGGCAGCGGGCACCAAGACGGTGTTGGTGAACTTGCCGGAGAACCCTTGGCCGGAATTGGCGGATTGGCACGCCGAGGATTGTGCGGCGCTGCGCCGAATGATCTAAGCCGGGCGACAGAGAGCAAATGTGGGAGCTGGCTTGCCTGCGATAGCGTTGGGTCAGCTGACACTTTATCAACTGACAGTCCGTCATCGCAGGCAAGCCAGCTCCCACATTTTGATGGGGTTCCTTCAGGTGCTACTGGGCGAACAGTACCTTTTCCCCCTCTGGCGAGGTAAACATCTTATCCCCGTCATGCCCCACCCCCGGCACTTCTACCAGCCGGTGGCCCAACTGCGGATGCCGCTGCTTGAGGTAGTCAAAGTAGTTGTGGCCACGAAGCAGTCGATACGCACCCTGGGTTTCGGCTTCGCAGCTTTTATCCAATGCCGGGTGGTTGGGGTCGGTGTCCTGCTGGCCCAACAGGTAAGTGATGTCGCGTGAGACGTAGTCTTGTTCCAGTTGCTGGGCACCTCGGTCACCCACGTAATCCGGCAGGTTTTGCATGCCGTACTTCCAGTCGTTGAAGCCTGGGCAATTGGCGATGTCGAACTTCACCGGGCGTTGCGGACTGAAATACGCATAGGACGACGGGTTAGCCACCACATACCGCAGGCGGATGCCTTCGGTGTTCAGCAGCGGGTGGTCGTGGCCGGTGAGGGCGAAGCGCTGCACCACTTGGCCGCCACCGGAATGCCCGGCGACCACGATTTCTTTCAGTGCCGGGAACAGTGTGCGGTTGCCCAAGTGCTTGATGATCTGGTCCAGAGCGCCATAAGAGCTGATCTGCCTTGGGCCGGTGGACGCTTCGCCGGCCATCCAATCGTTGCCCTTCCAACGCAAAACCTGATCGTCCAGGTGGTTACGCTTCACGTCCGCCTGATTGAGAAACTGCGGCGCAATCACCAGCGTACTTCCACCCACTCCGGCATGCGCGGCGGCGTCGATGCCGCTTTGCAGGTAGGTTTGCGCATTGCGCAGGCGGCCATGCACGATGATCAATGCGCGCGTGACCTTGGGCAGCGGTTGGCGCCAATCCTGGCTCAGGCCCAGGCTGAGGTCACCGGCCTCCAGATGAAAGCGATCGGGGCTGACCACCTTGACGCAGTGTTCAGCCGCGAAGGTGCAACAGGACACAAGCACACCCAGCAGTAACCCCAATCGTTTGATCATTTACAGACTCTTGGCCGCGAAGGTATCGCATTGAGTGATCTGGCCCTGGGCGAAGCCGGTCTTGAACCAGCGTACGCGCTGGGCCGAGGTGCCGTGGGTGAAGGAGTCCGGTACCACGCGGCCCTGGCCCTGCTGCTGCAAGCGGTCATCGCCGATGGCATTGGCTGCGTTCAGGGCCTCTTCGATATCGCCGGGTTCCAGCCAGTTCAGGCGTTTCTGCGCATGGTTGGCCCATACGCCGGCAAAGCAGTCGGCTTGCAGTTCCTGGCGAACCAGCAGGCCACCGTCGCCTTCCATCTGCCGTCCCTGTTGGCGCGCCGCCTGGATCTTGGACGAGATGCCCAGCAACGTTTGTACGTGGTGCCCGATTTCGTGGGCGATCACGTAGGCCTGGGCGAAATCACCGGCGGCCTGGAAGCGTTGCGACATTTCCCGGAAGAAGTCCAGGTCCAGGTACACCTGCTGGTCAGCCGGGCAGTAGAACGGGCCGCTGGCTGAAGTGGCGCCTCCACAGGCTGAGTTCACCCGGCCACGGAACAGGATCAGTTTCGGGTTCTTATAGGCCAGCCCGTTTTCCTGGAACACTTGGCCCCAGGTGTCTTCCGTGTCGCCCAGTACCGCGCGCACGAAGTCGGCTTGCTCATCGTTGGCCGCCGGCGCTTGACGCGGCTGGGTGCTGACCGACGGCGCTTGTTCCATCTGGCCGGTCAATTGGCCGAGGATCTGCATCGGGTCCTGGCCGGTCAGCCAGCCAATGCCGACGATCAGCACGATGGCCGTGAGGCTCAGGCCCTTGCCGCCGCCGAAGCGCATACCGCCACCGCCGCCGCCACTGTCGTTACGGGCATCCACCACGTTGTCGCTGCGTCGGCCTTTTTTCCATAGCATGGGAGCAATCCTCTGTGTGCTAACCGTGATTGATTATGGTCGGTATTAACGGCAATAGCCTTCGCCCGTGGCAACGATCAGGCAGTCTTTTTTATCTGCCAGCCACTTCAAGCCGGTGGCGGCGCCATCGCCAGCGCGCAGCAGCTGCGGGCCGTCGGGGCGGGTGAAGGCGATGCCGTCTTCAGCGGCCTCACCTTTAAAGGTGCCAGCGTCATCGGCGTCGAGGCCGTATTGCATGGTGAGAAGGTAGTGGCCGCGGCCAATGCTGTCGTCCTTGGCGATGGTCAGGTGCAAGCCTTCGACGCCGACCCACTTGCCAACCCATTTATCGGTGGGCGGGGTCTCGGGCACCAGGGTCGCTTGCACGGAAGCGGGCGCGGGCTTGGGGGCTTCTTTCGGGGCGTTATCGCAGCCAGCGAGCAAGGCGAGGGCAGACAGGGCAAAGAGGAATTTTTTCATAGCGGCAAGGCCTTGGTTAAAAAGTGTGCAACGCCGGGGCGAGCGTGCAGCGTTGGACTCGGATCCATCGATTTAGTGCGCTGTTCGCCCAGTGTTTGGTTATGCTCTTGGGGCAGACTCCGGCCCGGCTGCTAGATTACCGGGTTGAGCGCGACTTGGTTCAGCGCTCAGCGTCCCGCTCGCCACACAAGAGAATTCAATGACTGTCAGTACCCCGCTCTCCGGCGTCAACCATCCGTTCAAAGGCATCCTGCTGATTGTGCTGGCGACGTTCCTGTTCTCCAGCCACGACGCCTTGTCCAAATACCTGGCCGGGTTTTACCCGATCGTGATGGTGGTGTGGGCGCGGTACATGGTGCACACCTTGCTGATGGCCGGGATCTTCCTGCCGCAATCGGGCTTGCGCGTGTTGCGCAGCAAGCGGCCGGGCATGCAGGTGGTGCGGGCGTTATGCCTGTTGGGCACCAGCCTGTTCTTCACCACAGCGCTGCATTACATCCCGTTGGCCGAAGCTACAGCGGTGAACTTCCTTGCGCCGATCCTGGTGACGGCGCTGTCGGTGCCGTTGCTCGGTGAGCACGTGACCCGTGGCCAGTGGCTGGCGGTGATCTGCGGGTTTATCGGCGTGGTGATCATTATCCACCCCGGCGGCGAGCTGTTTACCCCGGCGGTACTGCTGCCGCTGTGCTCGGCGCTGTTCTTCTGCTTCTACCAGTTGCTCACGCGCATCCTCAGCCAATACGACAGCCCGACTACCAGCAACTTCTTCGCCGGCCTGTGCAACACCTTGGTGATGAGTGCGATGGTGCCGTTCTTCTGGCAAGTGCCGACGTTGTGGCACGCGGTGATGATGCTGGCGCTGGGCACCTGCGGGATGACCGCGCACCTGATGCTCACCCAGGCGTTCCGCTTCGCGGCGCCGGCCTTGCTGGCGCCGTTTGGCTATTGCCAGATCGTGTTTGCGGGGTTGTTGGGCTGGCTGGTGTTCAGCCATACCCCCGATATGACCACGGTGGTGGGTATCGGGGTGATCTGCATGAGCGGGTTGGCCGCTGCCTGGCAGCAGCGGCGGCGTTAGTTAAACGTCTACCGTGGGGATCTTGCGCGGCGCCATGAAGTACATCCACACCAGTGCGATGAAATACATCGCCGGGATCAGGGTGAACAACACCGTGTAGTTGTTGTTGGTCACCGTGAGGATATGGCCGACGATCTGGGTCATGAACATGCCGCCGATGGCCGCGCACATGCCGCCGAAACCGAACACCGTGCTCATCATGTGCTTGGGCGTGTAGTCCATCACCAGGCTCCAGATGTTGGCGGTCCAGGCCTGATGCGCGCCGATGGCCAGGGAGATGGCAAACACCGCGACCCACAGCTGGCTGGAGCCGGCCGCCATGATCACGCCGACGATGCAGCAGGCGAACAGCAGCATCGACAACAACCGCGCCTTGATCGAGTTCATCCCTCGGCCGATCAGGAATGACGACAGGATCCCGCCGCCCACGCTGCCAAAGTCGGCGGTGAGGTAAATGATGATCAGCGGAATGCCCATCTGCGTCACGTTGATGCCCAGGTTGTATTGCTGGTTCAAGAACGGCGGCAGCCAATACAGGTAGAACCAGAACACCGGCGCAGTGAGCGAGTAGGCAAGGGCGAAGGCCCAGGTGCCGCGCATGCGCAGGATGCGGCTGAACGGCACGCGGGGTTGTTCCGGCTCGACTTCCTGTTGCACGTAGTCCAGTTCGGATTGTTTAACGGTGGGGTGGTCTTCCGGGTTGTAGTACTTCAAGCCCCAGAGCACCAGCCAGATACCGCCGAGTGCCGACATGCACAGGAACGCTGCCTGCCAGCCCCACACGTGCAGGATCAACGGCAGCAGCATGGGCGTCATCATCGCGCCGACGTTGGTGCCGGCGTTGAAGATGCCGGTGGCCACTGCCCGTTCACCCGCCGGGAACCACAAGCGTGTGGTCTTGACGCAGGCCGGGTAGTTGGCGGCTTCGGTCAGCCCGAGGACAAACCGGCAGACCATAAAGCCCACCGCCGAGGTGGCCAGGCCATGGGCGCCGGTGGCCAGGCTCCACAGCAGCACGGCGCAGAAGAACACACGTTTGACGCCAACCCGGTCGATCAGGCGGCCTTGCAGCACAAAGCCGATGGCGTAGCCGACCTGGAACCAGAAGTTGATGTTGGCGTAGTCCATCGCCGTCCAGCTCATTTCCTTGGCGAGGATCGGTTGCATCACGCCCAGGGCGGCGCGGTCGATGTAGTTCAAGGTGGTGGCAAAGAACACCAGGGCCAGCATGCCCCAGCGCGTTTTACCCACGGCCAGGGCACCGCGGATCTTGTCGCCGATGCCGGCGTGCGGGTTGCCCGGGCGCTCGGCCAGGGCTGAATTTTGCAGAGGCATGAGGTTTGTACCCGTTTTTTGAAATTCTTATGGTGTGTTCTGGGTCTTTGTTGCGTGAGCGAATTGCCCGGTCGATGGTGCGCAGTGGTTAAAAAGTCGTCAATTCGCCAAAGAGGCTTAGTGTTCGATAATCGCACCAAAAACTAACCGGTTCGTACATTTTAATTGCTGCCTGTAGGCTGGGGGCGAATAATTTGCCACAAACAACAATTGCCGGGAGTCTTCCATGCAACGTTCTATTGCCACTGTGTCCTTGAGCGGCACCCTGCCGGAAAAACTCGAAGCCATCGCCGCCGCCGGGTTTGATGGGGTGGAGATCTTTGAGAACGACTTGTTGTATTACGACGGCAGCCCCCGGGAAGTCAGGCAGATGTGCGCCGACCTCGGCATCGCCATCACCCTGTTCCAGCCGTTTCGCGACTTCGAAGGCTGCCGCCGTGATCGCCTGGCACGCAACCTGGAGCGTGCCGAACGCAAGTTTGACTTGATGCAGGAGCTGGGCACCGATCTGGTATTGGTGTGCAGCAACGCCTCGGCCGACAGCGTGGGCGACGAACGCATTCTGCTCGATGACCTGAGCCTGCTGGCCGAACATGCGGGCAAGCGCGGCCTGCGCATCGGCTATGAAGCGTTGGCCTGGGGCAAGCATGTGAACACCTGGCAACAGGTGTGGAACCTGGTGCGCCAGGTCGATCACCCAAGCCTGGGCGTGTTGCTCGACAGCTTTCACACCTTGTCGCTCAAGGGCGACCCGAGTGGCATTGCGCAGATCCCCGGCGACAAGATTTTCTTTGTGCAAATGGCCGACGCGCCGATCCTGGCCATGGATGTACTGGAGTGGAGCCGGCATTTCCGCTGCTTCCCAGGCCAGGGCGAATTTGACCTGGCGGGCTTTCTCGCGCCGATCATCCAGAGTGGTTACACCGGGCCGTTGTCCCTGGAAATTTTCAATGACGGTTTCCGCGCTGCGCCGACACGCGCGAATGCGGCGGATGGCTTGCGGTCACTGTTGTACCTGGAAGAAAAAACCCGCCAGCGCCTGGCTGAAGAAGCCCCCGCTGCGCCCGTGGATATCCTGTTTGAAACTCAGGCGGCCAGCGAATACGACGGTATCGAGTTTCTTGAATTTGCCGTGGACGAAAGCCTCGGCGCCAAACTGACCCACTGGTTGGAGCGCCTGGGTTTCGCCAGGGCCGGCCAGCATCGCTCCAAGAATGTGAGCCTGTTGCGCCAGGGGGACATCAACCTGATCCTCAACTGCGAACCCTATTCCTTCGCCCACAACTTTTTCGAGGCCCACGGCCCGTCGCTGTGCGCCACGGCAATTCGGGTCAAGGACAGTGCCAAGGCCCTGGAGCGGGCGGTGGCCTACAAGGGCCAGCCTTATCGCGGCCTGGTCGGCCCCAACGAGCTGGAATTGGCCGCCGTGCGTGCACCGGATGGCAGCCTGATTTACCTGGTCGACCCCAGCGAAGGCGGGCTGTACGACACCGATTTCAACCTGCAAACGGCTGCACCCGCCAGTGGCGGCTTGCTGCGCATCGACCATATGGCCATGGCGCTGCCGGCCGACAGCCTCGACAGTTGGGTGTTGTTCTACAAAAGCCTGCTGGATTTCGAAGCCGATGACGAAGTGGTCCTGCCCGACCCCTACGGCCTGGTGAAAAGCCGTGCGTTGCGCAGCCGTTGCAGTTCGATTCGCCTGCCGTTGAATATCTCCGAAAACCGCAACACGGCGATTTCCCACGCGCTCTCCAGCTATCGCGGTTCGGGCGTGCACCACATTGCCTTCGATTGCGCGGATATTTTCGCCGAGGTACGCCGGGCCAAAGAGGCCGGTGTGCCGTTGCTGGATATCCCGCTCAACTATTACGACGACCTGGCGGCACGCTTCGATTTCGACGATGAGTTCCTCAGTGAGTTGGCGTATTACAACGTGCTGTACGACCGCGACGCCCAGGGCGGTGAGTTGTTTCATGTGTACACCGAGGCGTTCGAGGGGCGGTTTTTCTTCGAGATCATCCAGCGCAAGAATGGCTATGCCGGCTACGGCGCTGCCAACGTGGCGGTGCGTCTGGCGGCGATGGCCAAGTCGCGCAGTGGGGCGGTACGCCAGGCTCGGCTATAACCGCAAGGCAGGTGCTTCCTTCGGGGAGCGCCGCGGCCCATAATCAGCGCCTGCACAACAATGGCCGTGAGCGCACCATGACCTCGAGTCCCGATCTCCCCGCGGTAGCTGACGCACCGCGCAAGAGTCGCAAGAACAATCCGGAAAAGACCCGGGAGAATATTCTCCAGGAAGCCATTGTCGAGTTTGTTCAACAGGGCCTGGCCGGCGCTCGCGTAGACGCCATCGCCGAGCGCATCCACACTTCCAAGCGCATGATCTATTACTACTTCGGCAGCAAGGAGCAGCTATACGTCGAGGTATTGGAGAAGCTCTACGGCGATATCCGCAACACCGAAACCCGCATGAACCTCACGGCCCTGGAGCCGCGTGAGGCGATTCGCCGGTTGGTGGAGTTCACCTTCGATCACCACGACCAGAACGTGGATTTCGTGCGCATCGTCAGCATCGAAAATATCCACAACGCCGAGTACGTCAAGCGCACCGACACCATCAAGGCGATGAACAGCAAAATCCTGGAAGGGTTGGGGGAGACCCTGCGCCGCGGGGCTGAGTTGGGGCTGTTTCGCGAAGGGCTGGAGCCGCTGGATGTGCACTTGCTGATCAACTCGTTCAGTTTCTACCGGGTGTCCAACCGGCACACGTTCAGCGAGATTTTCCAGATCGAACTGTCGGATGAGGCGATCAAGCAGCGCCATCGGGAAATGATTTGCGAGTCGGTGCTGCGCTACCTGCAAGCCTGAGAACTGATCGTTCCCACGCTCTGCGTGGGAATGCCGACATGGACGCTCTGCGTCTGCTGTCATGATGGGGTTGCATCCCTAGATATTCATGCTCTGGAAGTGCGCCAGCATTCTGTCTGCATCCGCCACTTCGCCGCTGAACAACTCAAACGCCTTCACCGCCTGAAACACCGCCATATTGCCGCCATCCAGGGTACGGCAACCCAAGGCGCGCGCGTCGCGCAGCAGTTGGGTTTCCAGCGGGAAGTACACAATTTCCGCCACCCACAATTCAGCCCGCAACAACGCCGCAGGCACAGGCGTGCCGGGCAGCTTGGCCATGCCCATCGGCGTGGTGTTCACCAGGCCATCGGCTTCGGCCATGGCGTTTTCCAAGTGGCTGCCGACTTGAGCGCGACCGATGCCGAACTGCTGGGCAAGGTTATCCACAAGGTCCTGGGCGCGAGTGCGGTCGACATCGAAGATGCTCAAGTACTCCACGCCTTCTGCCAACAGTGCATGGGCCACTGCCGCGCCCGCACCACCGGCGCCCATCTGCACCACGCGTTGGCGCGGTACGTTGTGCAAGTTGCGCCGAAAGCCTTCGGCGAACCCCAGGCAGTCGGTGTTATGACCGATGCGTTTGCCACCCTTGAACACTACGGTGTTGACCGCACCAATGCCCCTGGCTTCATCGGAGAGCTCATCGAGCAAAGGCAGGATCGCCTGCTTGCACGGGTAGGTAATGTTCAGCCCGGTGAAGTGCATCAGCTCGGCGGCCCGTAGTAATTCCGGCAGGGCGCTGAGGTCCAGGTGCAGCGGCTCCAGGTCGATCAGGCGATACAGGTAGCGCAAGCCCTGGGCGTCGCCTTCCTGCTCGTGCAGTGCCGGTGTGCGTGAGGCCTGGATGCCGGCGCCGATCAGGCCCGCGAGTATGCGTGGTTTCATCAGGTGCGTCCCTTCAGCGTCAGGCTGAAATGTTCCAGTGCCAGGTGGTAGCCATGGCTGCCAAACCCGGCCAGCACGGCCTGGGCGATCGGTGACACAAACGAGTGATGACGAAAGGCTTCACGGGCATGCACGTTGGATAAATGCACTTCGATCACCGGCACTTCACTGGCCACCAGGGCATCGCGGATCGCGACCGAAGTGTGAGTCCAGGCCGCCGGGTTGATCACAATACCCGCGCAGCGGTTGCGGGCGCCGTGGATCCAGTCGAGCAATTCGCCCTCGTGGTTGGTCTGGCGAAACTCGATCTTCAGCCCGAGCTTGTCGGCGCTGCGACCACACAAGGCGGCAATGTCGGCCAGGGTTTCATGGCCATAAGTGGCAGGCTCGCGAGTGCCGAGCAGGTTGAGATTGGGGCCGTTGAGCACCAGCACGATGGGCGGCATAGAGGCTTCTCCACAGTTCTTATTGGTTGTGGAGTCAAAATGTACTGGTTGGTTAATTTGGTCAATGGATGGCTGCGGATCTGTTCGGTGATCGAACGTTTAATCAATGCAATTGCTGGATCACTGGCTGATGTGCATTCGGTTGAAGTATTGCGCGAGGTTGCTGAACGAGGAGGACTTTCGAGCATTGGCCGGGTCGTTCCAGTCGTTGGCATCACTGGTTACAACCCGGCATTCGCCGGTTTTTTTGTGGTTACTAATCTGTGAAACAGCTTCGGGAATAGGAGCCGGTTGTCGGGTGGCAGAGGGAAATTGTTACCTGACGGAAAATAACCTAACGGATGGGTTACGATGAGAGTAGGTGCTTACAAAGGCTATGTCATTTCGGTGTTTATCAGGGATGAGCATTGCCCGCCCCATGTGCATGTCAGGGGCAAGGGATGGGATGCGCGGTTTCGTTTCAGTTTCCTGGATGGGGAAGTTGAGTTGTGGGATGTAGAGCCTGAACGGAGGCGGCCACCCACAGCACTTCTGAAGGAGATACGCGGGGCGATCATGCAGCGGCACTACTTGGCGCGGGCACGCAGGATTTGGTGGGAAAAACTGCAGACGGTTTGCCTGGAGAATCATTCCTGGAATTGGGACGCTGGTGAGTTGGTTCCAGGATTGGTCATTCGACACGGCGTCTATGTCATCGCCAGCGCCAGGCACGATGTCATAGCGCAACGGACTATTTTGAATCTGGTAAGAGCGCCAGATTGCGTGGGGATTAATTTATGAAAATCATAAAAGCCAAAGTCACACCTTATGTACCTCTCACTGAAGCCGACGTTGACAAGGCAATCGCCCGAGGACGCAGGTTCAAACGCCTGTACGCCAACGCCAGTAACGTACGTTATGAAAACGATTGCCTCTCCATTGGTTTCAGCGATGGCAGCCGCGTTGTGTTGCCGGTGGCTGGCCTGCCGGAGTTCGAAGAGTTTTCAGAGAAGGATTTCCAGCAACTGGAAGTGACGTTCGGTGGCAAGGCGATTAGCTGTGAAGCGCAGGACCTGGATGTTTCGATCACAGGGTTGATCGCTACAAGCCAGCCGCTGATGGACCTGGCAACCAGCCTGGTGGCATCGCGCAATGGTCGCAAAAGCAGCGCGGCCAAGACCGCAGCGGCCCGGGCCAATGGCAAGAAGGGTGGCCGGCCACGCAAGGAAGTACCGCAGCCCCCAGAGACAACAGACACTTGAATAAACAGTAGGAGCGAGCTTGCTCGCGAAAACCCCACAGGCACCGCGTTCATCCAGGAAGCACGCGTTATCGTTGACGTTTTTCGCGAGCAAGCTCGCTCCTGCAACCCGCAGATTTATCGGCGGGTCAGCAACACACCCGACTCCATATGGTGCGTCCACGGGAACTGGTCAAACATTGCACACTGGGTGATCCGGTGCGTGTCGTGCAGTTGCGCGATATTCGCCGCCAGCGTCTCCGGGTTGCAGGAGATGTACAGAATGTTGTCGAAGCGCCGGGTCAGCTCGCAGGTGTCCGGGTCCATGCCAGCGCGGGGCGGGTCGACGAAGACGCTACCGAACTCGTAGCTTTTCAGGTCGATGCCGTGCAGGCGGCGGAACGGGCGCACTTCGTTCAGGGCTTGGGTGAGTTCTTCGGCAGAGAGGCGCACCAGGTTGACGTTATCCACGCCATTTTCATCCAGGTTGCTCAGGGCCGCATTCACCGAGGTCTTGCTGATCTCGGTGGCCAGCACCTTGCGCACGCGGGTCGCCAGCGGCAGGGTGAAGTTGCCGTTGCCGCAGTACAGCTCCAGCAAATCGTCCGGGCGATCGCCCAGCGCTTCGTAGGCCCAGTTGAGCATCTTCTGGTTCACCGTGCCGTTGGGCTGGGTGAACGCGCCTTCGGGTTGGCGATAGCTGAAGGTGCGCCCACCGACGTCGAGTTTCTCCACCACGTAGTCGTGGCCGATCACATCGCGCTTGCCCTTGGAACGGCCGATGATGCTCACATTCAGCTCAGCGGCCAATTTGTTCGCGGCGGTGTGCCAATGTTCGTCCAGCGGGCGGTGATAGCACAGGGTGATCATCGCGTCGCCGGCCAGGGTGGTGAGGAACTCCACCTGGAACAGCTTGTGGCTAAGGGCAGCGCTGGCTTGCCAGGCGGCCTTGAGTTGCGGCATCAACTGGTTGATGCGCTGGCTGGCGATGGGGAATTCTTCGATGAGGATCGGCGTGCGCTTGTCCTCCTGGGAGAACATCGCGTAGTGGCGCTCGCCGCCTTCGCGCCACAGGCGGAACTCCGCACGCAGGCGGAAGTGCTGCAGCGGCGAGTCGAAGACCTGCGGCTCAGGCGCGTCGAACGGTGCCAGCAGGTCACGCAGGCGCGTGACCTTGTCTTGCAGTTGAACGGTGTAGCTTGCGGCGTCGAAAGTCATGCGTTGAACCAGCCCAGCTTGATCACAAACAGGATCGACAGGATCACCAGTGCCGGGTTCAGCTCACGGTAGCGGCCCGAAAGCAGCTTGATGGCGGTCCAGGCGATGAAACCGAAGGCGATGCCGTTGGCGATGGAGTAAGTGAAGGGCATCGCCAGGGCGGTGATCACCACCGGCGCTGCCACCGTAATGTCGTCCCAGTCGATTTCGGCCAGGCCTTGGCTCATCAGCACCGCCACAAACAGCAAGGCTGGCGCGGTGGCATAGGCCGGCACGCTGGCGGCCAATGGCGAGAAGAACAACGCCAGCAAAAACAGGATCGCGACCACGATGGCGGTCAAGCCGGTCCGGCCACCGGCGCTCACGCCTGCAGCCGATTCGATGTAGCTGGTGGTGGTCGAGGTGCCCAGCAGGGAGCCGGCCATGGCGGCGGTGCTGTCGGCAATCAGCGCACGGCCCATTTTCGGCATATGGCCGTCCTTGCCCATCAGGCCGGCGCGCTTGGCGACGCCGATCAGGGTGCCGGAGTTGTCGAACAGGTCAACGAACAGGAAGGCGAAGATCACGCTGACCAGGCCGATGTCCAGCGCGCCCTTGATATCCAGCTGCAGGAAGGTCGGCGCCAGGGACGGCGGTACCGAGGTCACACCGATAAAAGGTGTGAAGCCCAAGACGATGGAAGCGACGGTCACCGCCAGGATGCCGATCAGCACCGCGCCGCGTACGGCCAGGGCTTCCAGCGCGACGATCAGCACGAACCCCAAGGTGGCCAGGATCGGCGCCGGTTGTTTCAGGTCGCCCAGGCCAACCATGGTGGCCGGGTTGCTCACCACGATACCAGCGTTATGCAGGGCGATCAGCGCCAGGAACAGGCCGATACCGGCAGCAATCGCCGAGCGCAGCGGCAGCGGGATGGCATTGATGATCCACTCGCGGATGCGGAAGATCGACAGCAGGAAGAACAGCACCGCCGAAATGAACACCGCGCCCAGCGCCACTTGCCAGGTGTGGCCCATGTGCAGGACCACGGTGTAGGTGAAGAAGGCGTTGAGACCCATGCCCGGTGCCAGGGCAATCGGGTAGTTGGCGATCAGGCCCATCACGGTCGAACCGATGGCGGCCGCCAGGCAGGTGGCGACAAACACCGCGCCCTTGTCCATGCCGGTCTCGCCGAGGATGCTCGGGTTCACGAACAGGATGTAGGCCATGGCCAGGAAGGTGGTGATCCCCGCGAGAATCTCGGTGCGCACATTGGTGTTGTGGGCTTTGAGTTGAAACAGCTTTTCCAGCATGCCGGCTCCCTGTGACGCTATTGTGCGTCGTGATTTGTTGACCTCTAAGTCAAAGCACAAACTGCGCCAAACGCTTGTGGTTTCAGAGAGGATCGGAAAAAGCGGCGCATCATACCAGCAGCCGAGGCTGTGTGGCGCATGGGCTTGAGGCATACTGCGCCGACGTTCAATACCGGGTCATTGCCAGCATGAAAAAAGCCAACCCGTGGAGTCTAGCTCTGATCGCCAGTATCAGCCTGTGGCTGGGCGCGGCACCGGCATGGGGCGCGGCTGCACCGGCCTTGAGCGAGGTGCGGGTGTTCAAGGTGGAATCGGCCAACTGCAGCGAAGCGATCCCGGAGCGGGTCAACACCACCCAGATGTGCGAGCACCGCGGGCCCACCCAGGTCTCGGTGATGGAAGTGGGCCTGGGCAACAGCCCCATGGGCCGCTTCAACGGCGCAGAGTTGAATGGGCAACGCACAGCGGTGTGCCAGGTCGGCAACATCAGTGAGGCGTGCAACGGCGTGGGCACCTTGATGGGCTACATCTATGTGTTCGACCTGAACGTCCAGGCCCAGGGCTGGTTCGAATTCACCAATACCTCGATCAACCCGCCGCAAAACACCCTGAAAGCCCAGCTCAATATCCGCTGATCAATCATCTTGAACGCTCAAAACCCCGGGAAGTCGTACCCCTAAGACGGCGATTTTTATGAACGCCGCGGACGTACACCAACCCGTGAGGTGTTTATGAGCGCGACCCCCAATGGCGCGGCGGCCCAGCCGTTCGTCGCCCACCCGATACGCCTGACACTCAACGGCCAGGATCGCCAACTGAACGTGTTGCCCTGGACCACCTTGCTGGACTTGCTGCGTGAACAATTGGACCTGGTGGGCAGCAAAAAAGGCTGCGACCACGGCCAGTGCGGCGCCTGCACCGTGTTGCGTGACGGCAAACGCGTGAATGCCTGCCTGACCCTGGCCGTGATGTGCGACGGCGCCGAATTGACCACCGTCGAAGGCCTGGCCGACGGCGACCAACTGCACCCCATGCAACAGGCCTTTATTCAGCACGACGCTTTCCAGTGCGGCTATTGCACCCCCGGGCAGATCTGTTCTGCCGTGGGCCTGGCCAATGAAGGCCGCGCCCACGACCGTGCGCAGATCCAGGAATTGATGAGCGGCAACCTGTGCCGCTGCGGCGCCTACAACAACATCCGCGATGCCATCGAAGACGCGCTGCCGGCCTGCCGTCGCCAGGGAGGTGAGTCATGAATCCCTTCCACTACAGCAGGCCGACCGATGTGCAGCAGGCCGTTCAGATGAGCAGCGCCGCCTCGCGCTTTATCGCCGGTGGCACCAACCTGCTGGACCTGATGAAGGAAAACATCAGCCATCCCGAGCACCTGATCGACATCACCGGCTTGCCGCTGCACGACATTCAAGAGACCGCCGAGGGTGGCCTGCGTATCGGTGCGCTGGTGAGTAACGCCGACCTGGCCTGGCACCCACTCATTGAGCAGCGTTACCCGTTGCTGTCCCAGGCCATCCTCGCCGGGGCGTCCCCGCAGTTACGCAACATGGCCAGTACCGGCGGCAACCTGTTGCAGCGCACCCGTTGCTATTACTTCTACGACGCCGCGGTACCGTGCAACAAGCGCCAGCCCGGCAGCGGCTGCCCGGCGCGCAACGGTTTGAACCGTATCCATGCGATCCTCGGCGCCAGTGAACAGTGCGTGGCCACCCATCCATCGGACATGTGCGTGGCCCTGGCGGCGCTTGCGGCGCGGGTGCATGTAGAGGGACGTGGCGGTGCGCGGGTGATCGAGTTCGCCGACTTCCATCGCTTGCCAGGCGATGCGCCGCAACGTGACAACCAATTGGCCGACGATGAGCTGATCACGGCCATTGAGCTGCCCGCCGATCACCTGGCCCGCCACAGCCATTACCTGAAGATCCGTGACCGTGCCTCCTATGCCTTTGCCTTGGTTTCGGTGGCCGCCGCCTTGGAACTGGACGGCGATGAAATCATCGACGCCCGCCTGGCCTTGGGCGGTGTGGCGCATAAACCTTGGCGTGACCGCGCAGTGGAAGCCTTGCTGATTGGCCGCACGGTCAGCCGCGAAACCTTCAGCGCCGCCGCCGACGCCCTGCTGCAAGACGCCGAACCGTTGGAACACAACGGCTTCAAGGTCAAGCTGGCGCGGCGAGCAATCATTCGTGCCCTGAGCGACGCCGCCGTCGCAGGAGAACAGCCATGAGCGCCATCGGCAAACCCCTGGACCGCGTCGACGGTCTGCTCAAGGTCACCGGCCAAGCGCGCTATGCCGGTGAATTTCCCGAGGACGGCCTGCTGCATGGCAGCGTGGTGTCGAGCACTATCGCCAAAGGCCGGGTGGTGCGCATCGATGCGTCCAAGGCGTTGGCCTTGCCCGGTGTAGTGGACGTGATCCATCACCTCAACCGGCCGAAAATCGCCAGCTATGACGAGGCGTTCGCCGATGCCGATGCGGCCGATGGCTCGCCTTTTCGCCCGTTGTATAACGACCGCGTGCTCTACAGCGGCCAGCCCCTGGCCCTGGTGATTGCCGATAACCTCGAACTGGCGCGGCACGCTGGCTCGCTGGTGCAGATCGACTACGCGCCCGAAACCTTCGAAACCGACCTGCTCACCCAGCAAGCGGCGGCGCACCCGTCGCCCCAGACCCCGCCCGAACCGCGAGGCAACTTCGAAGCTGAATGGGCCGGTGCCGCAATCAGTCTGGACCTGCACTACAGCACGCCCATCGAGCATCACAACCCGATGGAACCCCACGCTAGCACCGTGCTGTATCAGTCCGATGGCACTCTGCATATCCACGACAAGACCCAGGGCCCGCAGAACTGCCAGGCCTATGTGCAAAAAGTCTTCGGCCTGGACAAGCGCCAGGTGCGCATCTTCGCCGCTTTCGTCGGCGGTGCCTTCGGTTCGGGCCTGCGCCCGCAATACCAATTGCCGCTCGCGGTGATGGCGGCCATGGCGCTCAAACGCTCGGTGCGCGTCACCCTGACGCGCCAACAGATGTTCACCTTCGGCTATCGCCCGCGCACCTTGCAGCGTTTGCAGATGGGCGCCGCCGCCAATGGGCGCTTGCTGGCGTTGGGGCATACCGCGATTGGCCAGACGTCGCGCTTTGAGGATTTCAGCGAGCACGTGGTGGAGTGGAGCGGCATGCTCTATCACTGCGACAACGTGCAACTGACCTACAAGTTGGCGCCGTTGGATGTGTTTACCCCGCTGGACATGCGTGCCCCCGGCGCCGCACTAGGCGTGCTCGGCCTGGAGTGCGCCATGGACGAACTGGCGTGTGCCCTGGCCATCGACCCGGTGCAATTGCGCCTGATCAACTACGCCGAACGTAACCAGAACGAAGACAAACCCTGGTCGAGCAAGGCCCTGCGCGAGTGCTACAGCGAAGGCGCCGAACGCTTCGGCTGGCACCAACGCAACCCGGAACCGCGCAGCATGCGTGACGGCCGCCAACTGATCGGCTGGGGCATGGCCGGCGGCGTGTGGGAGGCCATGCAGATGAAAGCCAGCGCCAAGGCGCGCCTCGACGCCGAGGGCAAGCTCACCGTCAGCAGCGCCACCACCGACATTGGCACTGGCACCTACACGGTGATGACCCAGATCGCCTCCCAGGCCAGCGGCGTGGCGATGGCCGACGTGCGTTTTGTGCTGGGCGATTCGTCGTTGCCCACGGCGCCGTTGCAGGGCGGCTCGTTTACCGTGTCCTCGGTGGGTACGGCGGTGCAGCAAGCCTGTGAAGCGCTGAATGCCAAGTTGTTGCAGGTCGCCCGGCAGACCTACCCGGTGTTCAAGGACGCCGAAGCCGTGCGGTTTGACGAGGGCCAACTGCATGCCGGTGATGTGAGTGTTTCGTTGGCGCAACTGGTCAAGGACAGCGGTGAGGAGGTGCTGCAAGCACAGGTTGACAGCGAGCCGGACAAGAAGCGCCAGGGCTATGCCTGCGCGACCCATTCGGCGGTGTTTGTCGAGGTGCGGGTTGATGAAGACCTGGGCACCATCAGGGTCAGCCGTGTGGTCAGCGCCATTGCCGCGGGGCGCGTGGTCAACCCCAAGATGGCCCGCAGCCAGATCCTTGGCGGCGTGGTGTGGGGCATTGGCATGGCCCTGCATGAAGAGACCCAGGTCGACCATGAGCTGGGGCGTTACATGAACCACAGCCTGGCCGAGTACCACATCCCGGTGAACGCCGATATTGGCGAGATTGACGTGCTGTTTGTCGAAGAGCACGACGAGATCGTCAATGCGCTCGGGTCCAAGGGCGTGGGGGAAATCGGCATTGTCGGGGTAGCGGCGGCGGTGGCGAATGCGGTTTACCATGCCACCGGCAAGCGGGTTCGGGAGTTTCCGATTACCTTGGATAAGGTGCTATAGCCCAAACCGTCAGACCAATGAAGTTCCAGTGTGGGAGCTGGCTTGCCTGCGATAGCGGTGTATCAGCCACCAGAAAGTTGCCTGATACACCGCTATCGCGGGCAAGCCCGGCTCCCACAGGGTATGGCGGTGAAGCCTATGGCTTGGTTTCTTCCACCGGCACATGCATGCGATCCCGGTTGGCCAGGGTCGGGAACAGCTTGATCCACACCCCGGTCACCACCAGGGTGCCAACCCCGCCCATCACCACCGCAGGCACGGTGCCAAACCAGTGGGCGGTAATCCCGGATTCGAATTCGCCCAATTGATTGGACGCACCGATAAACAGGCCATTGACCGCACTCACTCGCCCGCGCATTTCATCTGGCGTTTCCAACTGCACGAACGATGCACGGATCACCATGCTGATCATGTCTGCCGCGCCCAGTACCACCAGCACCGCCAGTGAAAACCAGAACGAAGTCGACAGGCCGAAGGCGATGGTTGCCACCCCGAACACGCCGACGGCGGTGAACATCACGCGGCCCACCTTGCGGTCTACTGAGAACCGCGCCAGCCACAGTGACATCAGCAATGCGCCCACGGCCGGGGCCGACCGCAGCAGGCCCAGGCCCCAGGCACCGGTCAGCAGGATGTCCTTGGCGAACACCGGTAACAGCGCGGTGGCGCCGCCCAGCAGCACGGCAAACAGGTCCAGGGAGATGGCGCCAAGAATGTCCGGGCGGCTGCGGATAAAGCGTATGCCGGCCAGCAGCGAGTCCAGGGTGGCCTTGGCTTTGTTCAGCGGAGTCTGGCGTGCGGGCAGGTTAAGTGTCAGCACGCAGGCGATCAGGTACAGCGCCACGGTGGGGCCGTACACCCACACGCTGCCAAACGCGTAAAGCAAACCGCCCACGGCCGGTGCGACGATGGTCGCCAGTTGCTGGGCCGATTGCGATGCCGCCACGGCCCGGGGGAACAGCGCGCTGGGCACGATGCTCGGCAACAGTGCCTGGGTGGTGGGCATTTCAAATGAGCGCGCAGCGCCGAGCAGGAAGGCGAGGATGAAGATCATCTCGCGAGTCACGTTGCCGGTCAGGCCGCCGATGGCCAGGGACAAGGCGATCAGCGCCTGCAAGGTCTGGCAGATGGCAGCGACCCGGCGGCGTTCATAGCGATCCGCCACGTGCCCGGTGTGCAGCATGAACAGCACGCGCGGCACGAATTCCACCAGGCCGACCAGGCCCAGGTCCAAGACGTTGCCGGTCAGCTGGTACAGGTTCCAGCCGATCGCCACGGTGAGCATCTGGAAGCCGCTGGCGGTAAAGATCCGCGCCAGCCAGAACGCGATGAAAGGGCGGTGGTGACGTAACAGCAACGCAGGTTCACTGGGCATCGGCAATCAGGTCGGCAACGGGAGAATGGCGAGATTAGCATCAAGCTGTAACAAATAGTTGCAAGAACAGGGCTGAGGCAAGCTGTCACGCGGCAAAAGACCACACAGTCCTACAGCAAAAATGGGACTACTCTTTCAACGATGCTTGATCCAGATCAAAACCTGCCCCGGGATTGTTCTGGCGGCCGCAAGGCCAGATTCCCCACGCGATGGGTAATAAAAGAAACGAATTGAAATTCGCCACACTCCATATCCGTGGGGGCAGTGGGTGCAGGCTCCCAGCCAGCAGCCGGTATTACCTGACAGAGGAAGACTTATGTTCGGTTTGGAGGCGCTAGATCTCGCCCGAATTCAATTCGCGTTCACCATCTCATTCCACATCCTGTTCCCGGCGATCACCATCGGCCTGGCCAGTTACCTTGCGGTGCTGGAGGGCTTGTGGCTCAAGACCCACAACGACACCTACCGTGACCTCTACCACTTCTGGTCGAAGATCTTTGCCGTCAACTTCGGCATGGGTGTGGTATCGGGCCTGGTCATGGCGTACCAGTTCGGTACCAACTGGAGCCGCTTCTCGGACTTCGCCGGTGCCGTCACCGGGCCGTTGCTGACGTACGAAGTGCTCACGGCCTTCTTCCTCGAGGCCGGTTTCCTGGGCGTGATGTTGTTCGGCTGGAACAAGGTGGGGCGCAAGCTGCACTTCTTCGCCACGGTGATGGTGGCCGTGGGTACGTTGATCTCCACGTTCTGGATTCTTGCCTCTAACAGCTGGATGCAGACGCCCCAGGGCTTTGAAATCATCGATGGCCGCGTAATACCGACCGACTGGCTGGCGGTGATCTTCAACCCGTCGTTCCCCTACCGCCTGATGCACATGGCCACGGCTGCTTTCGTTGCCACGGCGTTCTTCGTCGGCTCGTCGGCGGCCTGGCATTTGCTGCGCGGCAAGGACAACCCGGCGATCCGAAAAATGCTCTCGATGGCGATGTGGATGGCCTTGATTGTTGCGCCCATCCAGGCGGTGATCGGCGACTTCCACGGCCTCAATACCCTCAAGCATCAGCCGGCCAAGATCGCCGCGATTGAAGGCCACTGGGAAAATATCGGCAACGAGCCAACGCCGTTGATCCTGTTTGGCTGGCCGGACATGAAAGCCGAGAAAACCAAATACGCAGTCGAGATTCCGTATCTGGGCAGCCTGATCCTGACCCACTCCCTGGACAAGCAGGTGCCGGCGCTCAAGGAGTTCCCACCTGAAGACCGCCCCAACTCCACCGTTGTGTTCTGGTCGTTCCGGGTCATGGTCGGCCTGGGGTTCCTGATGATCTTCACCGGTCTGTTCAGCCTGTGGCTGCGCCGGGGCGACAAGATGTACACGTCCAAACCGTTCCTGTACCTGGCGCTGTGGATGGGCCCGTCTGGGCTGATTGCGATTCTTGCCGGTTGGTTCACCACCGAAATCGGTCGCCAGCCCTGGGTGGTCTACGGGTTGATGCGCACGGCGGATGCCTCCTCCGGGCATAGCCTGACGCAGATGACCATTACCCTGGTGTTGTTCGTGGTGGTGTACTTCGCGCTGTTCGGCGCGGGCCTGGGCTACATGATGCGCCTGGTGCGCAAAGGCCCCGTGACCCACGACAGTACCGAGCCCGCCCATGGTGGCCCCGGCCAGAAACGCACCCCCGCGCGTCCGTTGTCTGCTGCCGACGATGGCAGTGATAACGACCACGACCACATCCAGCACAAGGGGAATTGAGATGGGTATTGATCTTCCGCTGATCTGGGCCGTGATCATCATCTTCGGCATCATGATGTACGTGGTCATGGACGGCTTCGACCTGGGGATTGGCATTCTTTTCCCGTTTGTTCCGGGCAAAGTCGACCGTGACGTGATGATGAACACCGTGGCGCCCGTATGGGACGGCAACGAAACCTGGCTGGTACTCGGGGGCGCGGCATTGTTCGGCGCGTTCCCGCTGGCCTATTCGGTGGTGTTGTCGGCGCTGTACCTGCCGCTGATCCTGATGCTGATCGGCCTGATCTTCCGCGGCGTGGCCTTTGAGTTCCGCTTCAAGGCCAAGGACCACAAGCGTCACCTGTGGGACAAGGCGTTTATTGGCGGCTCGCTGGCGGCGACCTTCTTCCAGGGGGTGGCGTTGGGCGCCTTTATCGACGGTATTCCGGTGGTGGATCGCCAGTTCGCCGGCGGCTCACTGGACTGGCTCACACCCTTCACGATGTTCTGCGGCGTGGCGCTGATCGTGGCGTATGCCTTGCTCGGCTGCACCTGGCTGATCATGAAGACCGAAGGCAAGTTGCAGGAGCAGATGCACAACTTGGCGCGGCCTTTGGCGTTTGTGGTGTTGGCGGTGATCGGCATCGTCAGCATCTGGACGCCGCTGACCCACCCGGAAATCGCCTCGCGCTGGTTCACCTTGCCGAACCTGTTCTGGTTCCTGCCGGTGCCGATCCTGGTGCTGGTCACCATGTACGGGCTGATCCGCGCCGTGGCACGTAATGCGCACTACACGCCGTTCCTGTTGACGCTGGTGCTGATTTTCCTCGGCTACAGCGGGCTGGGGATCAGCCTGTGGCCGAACATCATCCCGCCGTCCGTGTCGATCTGGGATGCCGCCGCGCCGCCGCAAAGCCAGGGCTTCATGCTGGTGGGTACGCTGTTCATCATCCCGTTTATCCTGGGCTACACCTTCTGGAGCTACTACGTGTTCCGCGGCAAGGTCACCCACGAAGACGGCTATCACTAGGAGGGTTGAACCATGTCAAAACCTTCGTTGCATGAGATTGAACAGGCCGAGAAGCAGCCGTTGTGGCGGCGCCTGGGGTGGCTGGCGATGATCTGGACCGGCAGCGTGCTGGCCCTGTTCGTGGTGGCCAGCCTGATGCGCATGTTCATGAATGCGGCAGGCCTGAGCACGCATTGACACTGTAGGAGCGAGCTTGCTCGCGAAAAACGTCAACGATAACGCGGGGTGCCTGACGCCCCGCGGTGTTCTCAGGTTTTTCGCGAGCAAGCTCGCTCCTACAATAAGCAGGGCTTTTTTATTTACGCGCCTTGAGGATGACGAACTTGGGCGTGGCCGCTACTTGCTCGACACCACGGAACAACCGCGCCAGCTTGCTGTGGTAGCCCAGGTGACGATTCCCGACGATGTACAAGGCGCCACCGACCACCAGCGCTTCGCGTGCCTGCTGGAACATGCGCCAGGCGAGGAAGTCGCCCACCACTTGTTGTTGGTGGAACGGTGGGTTGCACAGCACCACTTCCAGCGATTGCGCCTCCTGGCCGGCCAGGCCATCGTCGGCACGTACGCTGACGTCCCGCTCTCCCAAGGCGGCTTGCCAGTTTTCGGCGGCCGATTGCACTGCCATATACGACTCATCCACCAAGGTGTAGTGCGCGTCGGGGTTCTGCAGGGCGCTGGCAATCGCCAGTACGCCGTTGCCGCAGCCCAGGTCCGCCACGCGTGCACTGCCCAGGTTTTTTGGCAGGTGCGGCAGGAAGGCACGGGTGCCGATGTCCAGGCCTTCGCGGCAAAAGACGTTGGCGTGGTTACACAACTCGATGACCGGCGCATCCAGGGTATAGCGGGTCGGGTAGGGCGAGACCGCGGCAGGGCGCGGCTCGACGCTGGCAATCAGCAACCGCGCCTTTTTGACCGCCAATGAGGCGTGCATGGGCCCGATGTAACGCTCCAGCAATTCGCCCGCAGCCCGTGGCAAATGCTTGATCATTGCACCTGCGATCACCTCGGCGCCGGGCGCCAGTTGCCCTTGCAGGCGGATCAGTTGTTCTTCCAGCAACGCCAGGGTTTTCGGCACGCGGATCAACACGCGATCGAACGGCCCGGTCGCGAGCTGGCTGGCCGGTATGAAGGGCACGGCATCAAAGGGCTTGCCGTTGCGCACCAGGTTTTTCTCCAGGCCCTGAGCGGCGAGGAACGAGTCACCGCTGGAGGTCACTTGCACCTGGCCTTGAAGGCTGGCTGCCAGGGCGCCGAAGCTGTCATTGAGCACCAGCACGCGGGTGGCGGCAGTGGGCTGTTGCGCGGCGAGGTGGCTGAGCAGGTATTCGTCGGCGGCATCGAAGGCTTGCAGCGGATCATTGTGTTGCTCTGGCTGACGAATCAGGTCGAGCTGGGCGAAAGGGCTGTCAAGCAGGGGCATGGCGGGGCGAGGCTCTGGGTAATCGACGGACCGTCTGAGTGAACGGCGGGGCAACCGTGGAAAGCGCACCCTCAACACTCAGAATTGGCCGTAAATGTTACGTTTTTTTCAACGCGATGACATGCGGTGTTTTACGTGGGCTAAAACAGCCCGGCTTTAGCGGCGCGCAGCACCGCCTGGATCTTGTTATGCACGCCCAGTTTCTTGAAGGTACTGCTGATATGAAAGCCCACGGTGCGCTCGGACAGGCAAAGAATCGCGGCAATCTCGGAGGCGGTCTTGCCCATCGCGGACCACTTGAGGATTTCTGTTTCCCGGGCAGTCAATTTGCTGGGCGCTTTAATGTCGGGGGCGTCGGCGTACTTCTGCGCGACGACCGCATGCATCGCATGGCAAAGCCACAACACCTGGCCGGCTTTTTCGTAAAGCTCTTCAGGGCTGACCTCGCCCTTGCTGCGAACCAGGGTCAGCATGCTGAATACACCCTGGAAGTCATGCACGGCTTGGGTCCAGCCTAAATGCACCCCGCATGACTGGGCCAACTCCCAAAGCTTGGGGGTGTTGGCAAAGGTTTTTTGTTCCCAGAGAATGGGCAGTACCGAGGTCTTACAGTGGGTTACAACGGGGTCTACATCGAAGAAGTGCGCTTGTTTATAAATGCTAAGCCATTCATTTGGATAGTTATTAAACAAAATTGGTTTTGTTTGTGTGCTTTGTGATTGGGAACTCATGGTAAAGGAGCAATATTCGAAACCTAGTTCATAAGTGTGGTTTATCACCATCTCAAACACACTGGTGATTTCACTCTCGCCGTCCAGCTTGGGCAGCCGGGCATTATGCCAATTGACCATCGGTGACTCTCCATGCGTGTATATGTGACCTGGGTACGTCCTGATCCCCCATTGCAGCTCGAAAACAAGTGTAGGGTAAGTCCTACAACTGAGCTTGAAAAATATTTTACTTGCAGGGTTTGTCTAGTTGGCCGGTTTTGTACAAGACTTGGAGCTTTGTATAAGAGCGCTAGGCAGGTATCTTTTTTCAATACTTTTAATGTCTTGAAGGTAGTGTCAAAGTGATGTCGCTTTAAGTACCGCTTCATCTAGTGAGGTATTCAGGGCGCGTTAATAGCCAAATAATTAGTGCCAGCGTGGAGCCATGGCTGACCTGTTGGACTGGTTAAAAAACGCGCAGGCCACCCGCGTGAACCTTGAGTGACGGCAAAGCCAGTACCAATCATCAGTGTTTGCGCGGTCTGTTTTGAGGGACACTAACGGCCTGTGCAAAACGGAGCCCCCCATGACGGCCAGTGCTGAGAAATTTACCCGCCAGACCCTGCTCGATGTGCAATCGCTGACCCCCAGCCTGTTCACCCTGCGCACCACCCGCGATGCCGGTTTTCGTTTTACCGCCGGCCAGTTCGTGCGCCTGGGCGTTACCAAGGCGGATGGCAGCACCGTCTGGCGTGCCTATTCCATCGTGTCTTCGCCGTTTGACGAGCATCTGGATTTCTTTTCCATCGTGGTCCCCGGTGGTGAGTTCACCAGTGAACTGAGCCGCCTGAAGGTGGGCGATACCTTGCTGGTCGAGCGCCAGGCCACCGGGTTTCTGACCCTCAACCGCTTTGTCGACGGGCGTGACTTGTGGTTGCTGGGAACCGGAACGGGCGTCGCGCCGTTCCTGTCGATCCTGCAGGACTTCGAAGTGTGGGAAAAATTCGAGCGCATCATCCTGGTGTACAGCGCCCGGGAAGCCAAGGAACTGGCCTACCAGTCTCTGATCGACACGCTGGGTGAGCGCGAGTACCTGGCCGAGTACGCCCACAAGCTCACCTACATTCCCATCGTCACCCGCGAGCAGCATCCGGGCGCGTTGAATGGGCGTATTACGGCCTTGATCGAAAATGGCGAATTGGAGCGGGCTGCCGGCGTGGAGCTGACGGCACAGGATTCGCGTGTACTGATTTGCGGCAACCCGCAGATGGTCGATGACACGCGCCAGTTGCTCAAGCAGCGGGACATGCAACTGAGCCTGAGCCGACGACCTGGCCAGGTGGCGGTAGAAAATTATTGGTAGAAAAAAGGCGCCTTGCGAGGCGCCTTTTTTGCATCCGCAGGTTAAAGCGGCTTGTTGTTCTGTGCCTTGAGCAGATCGCGGATCTCGCCCAGCAGCACTTCTTCCTTGCTTGGCGTCGGCGGCAAGCTTGGGGCCACGGCTTCTTCGCGCTTCAGACGGTTGATCGCCTTCACACCCATGAAGATTGCAAACGCGACGATTATAAAGTCGATGATGCTCTGGATGAACTTGCCGTAGGCCAGCACAACAGCGGGTACATCACCCTGTGCTGCCTTGAGCGTGACGGCCAGATCGGCAAAGTCCACGCCACCGATCAGCAGGCCGATGGGAGGCATTATCACGTCGCCTACAAATGAGGAAACAATCTTGCCGAAGGCAGCACCGATGATGATACCGACGGCCATGTCGACCACATTACCTTTGACCGCGAAGGCCTTGAACTCACTGATCACGCCCATAGGTTATTCCTTGTTACAGTTGAGGAGGGTGGAGGTCAGTGTAATTCAGTCGAACAGCGCTTGCTCGAAACAACTGTTAACACTGTCGGTTTTTATCGACACATCAAATCGCAAATAGTTTGCAAAGTGCCACTAGTCGCGCGCGAATTAGCCGCTATTTCAGCGGGTTACCAGATTTTTTTCTTAATCGGGCCTGTGGTGTTTTTCTATTTATCTTCTGACTCGCAGGTCACTAGCCTCTGGCAAGCACAACTGAATGTGCATTAAAAAAACCAGAGGAAACCTCGATGAATACTCCAATCAGCCGCAGGCCCGTGTCGGCGCGCCACGCGCTGGCACTGGTGACCGCCAGCCTGCTTTCCCTCTCCGTACAAGCCGCCAACCTGACCCGCGATAACGGGGCCAACGTCGGTGATAACCAGAACTCCCAAACCGCCGGTGCCAATGGCCCGGTGCTGCTGCAAGATGTGCAACTGATCCAGAAACTGCAACGCTTCGACCGCGAACGCATCCCAGAGCGCGTAGTGCACGCACGCGGCACGGGCGCCCATGGCACCTTCACAGTGACCGACAACCTCAGCGACCTGACCAAGGCCAAAGTGTTCGCCGCCGGTGAAACCACACCAGTGTTCGTACGCTTCTCGGCCGTGGTGCATGGCAACCACTCCCCGGAAACCCTGCGTGACCCACGGGGCTTCGCCACCAAGTTCTATACCGCCGAAGGTAACTGGGACCTGGTCGGTAACAACTTCCCCACGTTCTTTATTCGGGATGCCATCAAGTTCCCGGACATGGTCCATGCCTTTAAACCGGACCCACGCACTAACCTGGACGATGACTCGCGCCGTTTCGACTTCTTCTCCCATGTTCCAGAGTCCACTCGTACACTGACCGAGTTGTACTCGGACTCCGGCACCCCTGCCAGTTACCGCGAAATGGACGGCAACGGCGTACATGCCTACAAGTTGATTAACGCCAAAGGCGAAGTGCACTACGTCAAGTTCCACTGGAAGAGCCAGCAGGGCATCAAGAACCTTGATCCCAAGCAAGTTACCGAGGTGCAGGGGCGTGACTACAGCCATATGACCAATGATCTGGTCACGCACATCAACAAAGGCGACTTCCCTAAGTGGGACCTGTATGTGCAGGTGCTCAAGCCTGAAGACCTGGCCAAGTTTGATTTCGACCCACTGGATGCCACCAAGATCTGGCCGAATGTGCCCGAGCGCAAAGTCGGGCAAATGGTGCTGAACCGCAACCCGGCCAATGTGTTCCAGGAAACCGAGCAAGTCGCGATGGCCCCGGCCAACCTGGTACCGGGTATCGAGCCGTCGGAAGACCGCTTGCTGCAGGGGCGCGTGTTCTCCTACGCCGATACGCAAATGTACCGCCTGGGCGCGAACGCCCTGCAGTTGCCGATCAACGCTCCACGGGTCACCGTCAACAACGGCAACCAGGACGGCGCGATGAACGTCGGCAAGACCACCACCGGCGTCAACTACCAGCCAAGTCGCCTGTTGCCGCGGGAAGAGCCGCAAACCGCACGCTACAGCCAGTCGCCGCTGTCGGGCAGCACCCAGCAGGCCAAGATTCAACGTGAGCAGAACTTCAAGCAGGCCGGTGACCTGTACCGCTCCTACACCAAGAAAGAGCGCGAAGACCTCATCAACAACTTTGGCGGCTCATTGGCCACCACCGATGACGAGAGCAAGCACATCATCCTGTCGTTCCTCTACAAGGCGGATCCGGAATACGGCACCGGCGTGGCCAAGGTCGCCAAGGGCGATCTGGCTCGCGTAAAGGCGCTGGCGGAAAAACTGACTGACTGATTCGTTGGTTGCGGTCGGCGCCTTCACGGGCGTCGACCTTTGGCAGGAGAACACCCTATGCGTATCTCTATCGGCTTACTGATGGCCATGCTGGCCTTTACCGCTCATGCCGAGTCCCCCGACCCGGTGGCGCTCAAGGCGCAGTTGCAGGATTACTATTTCGACGCCGCCCGTCGTGGCGACCTCGACATGCTCAACACCTTCATAGAGTCCGGCTACGGCCTCAATGCCCAGGATGACAAGGGCTACACCGCGTTGATCCTGGCTGCTTATCACGGCCAGGGCCCGTATGTGGAGCGTCTGCTCGATGCCGGCGCCGACGCCTGCGTCCAGGATAAACGCGGTAACACGGCGTTGATGGGCGCCATCTTCAAAGGCGAGCTGAAAATCGCCCAGCGCCTGTTGGCCACCGACTGCAACCCCGACCAGCGCAACGGCGCAGGGCAGACCGCCGCCATGTACGCCGGGTTGTTCAAGCGCGTCGAATTGTTGGGGGCGCTGCAAGCCAAAGGCGCAGACCTGAACGCCGAGGACCCCGTGGGTAACAGTGCTTCACGTTTAGCAAAGGGCGAAATCCGGACCCCAGCGTCGCGCTGAGCTATCATCGCGGTTTTTCGGTTGGAGGTTCTCACATGGCAAAGGCCAAGCGCATGTACGGCTGCACAGAGTGCGGCGCGACCTTTCCCAAATGGGCGGGCCAGTGCTCCGAATGCGGCGCGTGGAACACCCTGACTGAAACCATGATCGAGAGTGGCGGTGCCGCGGCCCCCACCGGCCGTGCCGGCTGGACCGGGCAACAGGCGCAGATCAAGACCCTGGCCGAAGTCAGCGTCGAAGAGATCCCGCGCTTTTCCACCGCCTCCGGCGAATTGGACCGGGTATTGGGCGGTGGCCTGGTGGACGGCTCGGTGGTGCTGATCGGCGGCGACCCTGGCATCGGCAAGTCCACTATCCTGCTGCAAACCCTGTGCAGCATCGCCAGCCGCATGCCTGCGCTGTATGTCACCGGCGAAGAGTCCCAGCAGCAAGTGGCCATGCGCGCCCGGCGCCTGGGCTTGCCCCAGGACCAACTGCGGGTCATGACCGAAACCTGCATCGAAAGCATCATCGCCACGGCGCGCATCGAAAAGCCTAAAGTCATGGTCATTGACTCGATCCAGACGATTTTCACCGAACAACTGCAATCGGCACCCGGCGGCGTGTCTCAGGTGCGCGAAAGCGCGGCGCTGTTGGTGCGTTACGCCAAGCAGAGCGGCACGGCGATCTTCCTGGTCGGCCACGTGACCAAAGAAGGCGCACTGGCCGGGCCACGGGTGTTGGAACATATGGTCGACACCGTGTTGTATTTCGAAGGGGAATCCGACGGTCGCCTGCGCCTGCTGCGGGCGGTGAAGAACCGTTTTGGCGCCGTCAACGAACTGGGTGTGTTCGCTATGACCGATCGGGGGCTGAAAGAAGTCTCGAACCCCTCGGCGATTTTTCTCACCCGCGCTCAGGAAGAAGTCCCAGGCAGTGTGGTGATGGCCACGTGGGAAGGCACCCGGCCGATGCTGGTGGAAGTCCAGGCGCTGGTGGATGACAGCCATTTGGCAAACCCACGGCGGGTCACACTGGGCCTGGACCAGAACCGCCTGGCGATGTTGCTGGCGGTGCTGCACCGGCATGGTGGCATTCCGACTCACGATCAGGATGTGTTCCTTAACGTGGTGGGCGGGGTCAAGGTGCTGGAGACTGCGTCCGACCTGGCGTTGATGGCGGCGGTGATGTCCAGCCTGCGTAATCGGCCGTTGCCCCATGACTTGTTGGTGTTTGGCGAGGTGGGTCTGTCGGGCGAAGTGCGCCCGGTGCCGAGTGGGCAGGAGCGCTTGAAGGAAGCGGCCAAGCATGGCTTCAAACGGGCGATTGTGCCCAAGGGCAATGCGCCGAAGGAGGCGCCGCCGGGGTTGCAGATTATTGCTGTGACGCGGCTGGAGCAGGCGTTGGATGCCCTGTTCGAATAATCCGCAGCACCGCTGAACCCCTGTGGGAGCTGGCTTGCCTGCGATGGCGGTGTATCAGGCAAGAATGGGTAAGCTGACCCGCCGCTATCGCAGGCAAGCCAGCTCCCACATTTTGATTGATGTGCGTTTTCAGATCTCCAGCAGGGCGCCCAGCTCGCGCTCCAGTTCTTGCTCATCACCCAGGTTCAACTCAACGAACCTACGCAAATGGCTGATCGAATCCAGATCAATGTGTTTGCACACTAAGCCCAATTGACCCTGCTCTTCATGGGTCAGCCGCGCTTGCATCTTTATATGCGTCTTCTGGTCCAGGCGTATGTCGACGTCAAAGGGCAGCGCTTTATTTCCCTTCCAGTTGTCAGGCCGTTCCACCAGCAATCCCTTGAGTGATAAATCCACCAGTTTTACCGGCCATTCGCTGCCGCTTTGCCGAAGTTCGGCCGTGGCATCAAAGGCGATCCGGCGAAAACGGCGACGTTCGGACGCATGCTCGGTCATGGTAATGCCCTCTGTGAATGGGAGGAGTGTAGCCCGGGGCCATCAAGGGGCGTTTATTTCGGCTTTTTTTAGCGGTTGAAGGCTCTAGACCAACGTAGGGGGCTGGTCTTTGAGGCCAGTAGCGCTAAACTCGGGCTGGCTGTCCTTTCTGTCCACCCTGGCTGGAATATAAAAATGAAAAATAATAATAGCCTGCTACGCCACTTACCCTGGCTGGTGCTGGCAATTGTAGGAGCGTGCGCCCTGGGCGTAGTGGCCTTGCGCCGCGGCGAGGCGATCAACGCCTTGTGGATTGTGGTCGCTGCTGTGGCCATCTACCTGGTTGCGTACCGTTACTACAGTCTGTTCATCGCCAACAACGTGATGCAACTCGATCCACGGCGGGCAACCCCTGCGGTGGTCAACAACGATGGTCTGGACTACGTACCAACCAACAAACACATTCTTTTCGGTCACCACTTTGCGGCGATTGCCGGTGCAGGCCCGTTGGTCGGCCCGGTGCTGGCGGCGCAAATGGGCTATCTGCCCGGCACCCTCTGGCTGATTGCCGGGGTGGTGCTGGCCGGTGCGGTGCAAGACTTCATGGTCCTGTTCCTGTCCACTCGTCGCAACGGCCGTTCCCTGGGGGACATGGTTCGCGAAGAGATGGGCCGCATTCCGGGGACCATCGCGCTGTTCGGCTGCTTCCTGATCATGATCATCATCCTCGCGGTGCTGGCGCTGATCGTGGTCAAGGCCCTGGCCGAGAGCCCATGGGGCATCTTCACGGTGATGGCGACCATCCCGATCGCGATGTTCATGGGCATCTATATGCGCTACATCCGCCCGGGCCGCATCGGGGAAATCTCGATCATCGGCGTGCTGTTGCTGCTGGGTTCGATCTGGCTGGGCGGGCAGATTGCCGCTGATCCAGAGTGGGCCAAGGCGTTCACCTTCACCGGTATCCAGATCACCTGGATGCTGATCGGCTACGGCTTCGTGGCTGCTGTGCTGCCGGTGTGGCTGATCCTGGCGCCCCGCGACTACCTGTCGACGTTCCTGAAAATCGGCACCATCATCGCCCTGGCGATTGGCATCCTGGTCACCATGCCTGACCTGAAAATGCCGGCACTCACCCAGTTCATCGACGGCACCGGCCCGGTGTGGAAGGGCGGCCTGTTCCCGTTCCTGTTCATCACCATTGCCTGTGGCGCGGTCTCGGGCTTCCATGCGCTGATCTCCTCGGGCACCACGCCCAAGCTGCTGGCCAGTGAAAGCCACGCCCGTTACATCGGTTACGGCGGCATGCTGATGGAGTCGTTCGTGGCCATCATGGCGATGGTTGCCGCTTCGGTGATCGAGCCTGGCGTGTACTTCGCCATGAACAGCCCGGCTGCCATTGTCGGTACCGACGTGGTCACCGTGGCGCAAACCGTCAGCAGCTGGGGCTTTGCAATTACCCCTGAGGCGTTGTCGGCCGTTGCCCACGATATCGGCGAAACCACCATCCTGGCCCGTGCCGGCGGTGCGCCGACCCTGGCGGTAGGTATCGCGCAGATCCTGCACAGTGTGCTGCCAGGTGAAAACACCATGGCGTTCTGGTACCACTTTGCGATCCTGTTCGAAGCGCTGTTCATCCTTACGGCAGTGGATGCCGGTACCCGCGCCGGTCGTTTCATGCTGCAAGACCTGCTCGGTTCCTTCGTGCCTGCGCTCAAACGCACCGAGTCGTGGACTGCCAACCTGATTGCTACCGCAGGCTGCGTGGCGATGTGGGGTTACTTGCTGTACCAGGGCGTGATCGACCCGCTGGGTGGCATCAATACCTTGTGGCCGCTGTTCGGTATCTCCAACCAGATGCTGGCCGGTATCGCGCTGATGCTGGCGACCGTTGTGCTGATCAAAATGAAGCGTCAGCGCTACATCTGGGTGACCATGTTGCCGGCTGTCTGGCTGCTGATCTGCACCACCACCGCTGGCTTCATCAAGCTGTTCGACGCCAACCCGGCGATCGGCTTCCTGTCGCTGGCCAAGAAATACAGCGATGCCCTGGCTAACGGCCAGATCCTGGCGCCGGCCAAGAGCATCGACCAGATGCAGCACGTGATCTGGAACGCCTACACCAACGCAACGCTGACGGCGCTGTTCCTGTTCGTGGTGTTCAGCATCCTGTTCTATGCGCTCAAAGTCGGCGTCGCCGCCTGGGGCAACAAAGAGCGTACGGATAAAGAAGCCCCGTTCCAGGCTGTACCGGACGCATAACGAGGATTGCAGACATGTTCAATGACCTCAGTCGCCTCGGTAAATACCTCGGTCAGGCCGCCCGCCTGATGGTCGGCATGCCCGACTACGACACCTACGTCGAGCATATGCAAACCAAACACCCGGACAAGCCGGTGATGGACTACAAGGCGTTCTTCCGGGAGCGCCAGGAAGCCCGTTACGGCGGCAAGGGTGGGCCCAAGTGCTGCTAACCCGGTAACGCGGGCCAATGCGATACCCCTGTGGGAGCAGGGTTTTCTGTGGGAGCTGGCTTGCCTGCGATAGCATCACCTCGGTCTGACGCAAGCACCGAGTTGTCTGCATCGCAGGCAAGCCAGCTCCCACAGAGGCCTTTGCTCCCACATTTGTTTCTGTGTTTCTTCAAGGAGAATCTCTTTGTCCTCTCCCATCCCCGTCACCATCCTCAGCGGCTTCCTCGGTGCCGGCAAGACCACCTTGCTGCGCCACCTGCTCAAAGCCGAGCACGGCTTGAAAATCGCTGTGATCGAAAACGAATTCAGTGACGCCGGTATCGACACCCAATTGCTGGGCGACGAGCCAGTGCAAGTGATGACCCTGTCCAACGGCTGCGTGTGCTGCACCATCCACACCGACCTGACCAAAGCCCTGTACCTGTTGCTGGAACGCCTGGACAGCGGCGAGATCGCCTTCGACAGGCTGGTGATCGAATGCACCGGCCTGGCCGACCCTGCGCCGGTGGCCCAGACCTTCTTCATCGACGAAGAGCTGCGCGAACGCTATATCCTCGACGGCATCATCACCCTGGTGGATGCGGCCCACGCCGAGCATCATCTGACCCAGACCATCGCCCAGGCCCAGATCGGCTTTGCCGACCGCCTGTTGGTGAGCAAGCGCGACCTGGTAGACGACGCCAGCTTCGACGCCCTCAGCCAGCGCCTCACCCGCATCAACCGTCGTGCGCCAATTCGTGTGGTGGATCACGGCAAGATTGACCTGGCCGAATTGCTGGATGTGCGCGGCTTCAACCTCAATGCCGGCATGAGCCTGCGCCCGGTGAGTGCAGCGCCTTCGGTCGACCGTATTTCCAGCCTGGTGCTGCGCACCGACCAGCCGCTGGATATCGACCGTCTCAGCGAGTTCATGAACGAACTGCTGGAGGACCATGGCAAGCAACTGCTGCGTTACAAGGGCGTATTGAACATTGCCGGAGAAGACCGACGCATGGTGTTCCAGGGCGTGCTGAAGCTGTATGGCTTCGACTGGGATACCGAATGGGCCGAGGGCGAGGCGCGGGAGAGTGTGATCGTGTTTATTGCCGATGAGCTGCCCGAAGACAAGATCCGCCAAGGCTTTGAGCGGGTCTACCAATAAACCCGACTTGAAATGCACTCCAATGTGGGAGCTGGCTTGCCTGCGATAGCGGCGGGTCAATCACTGATGGGCTGACTGCAAAACCGCCATCGCAGGCAAGCCAGCTCCCACAGTTGACCCTGTTTCAAATTGAAATCGGCATAAAAAAGCCCGGCTCATGAGCCGGGCTTCTTATTCACGCAACTGCCATCAAGCGCCGTATACCGGCAGCTTCTTGCAGATGGCCTTGACCTTCTCACGTACCGCGTCGATCACGGCTTCGTTGTTCAGGTCTGCCAGGATGTCGCAGATCCAGCCCGCCAGTTCCTTGCACTCGGCTTCCTTGAAGCCACGGGTGGTCACAGCCGGGGTGCCGAAGCGCAGGCCGGAGGTGACGAACGGCGAACGTGGGTCGTTCGGCACGGAGTTCTTGTTCACGGTGATGAAGGCTTTGCCCAGGGCAGCGTCAGCATCTTTACCGGAAATGTCCTGCTTGATCAGCGACAGCAGGAACAGGTGGTTTTCAGTACCGCCGGACACCACGTCAAAACCGCGCTCGATGAACACGCTGGCCATGGTCTTGGCGTTCTTGACCACTTGTTGCTGGTAGGTCTTGAACTCAGGCTGCAGTGCTTCCTTGAAGCAGATCGCCTTGGCCGCGATCACGTGCTCCAGCGGGCCGCCTTGGGCGCCCGGGAAAACGGCGGAGTTGAGCTTCTTCTCGATCTCGGCGTTGGCGCGTGCCAGGATCAGGCCGCCACGTGGACCGCGCAGGGTCTTGTGGGTAGTGGTGGTGACCACGTCAGCGTAAGGCACTGGGTTGGGGTAAACGCCCGCAGCTACCAGACCGGCCACGTGGGCCATGTCGACGAACAGATAGGCACCGACCTTGTCGGCGATTTCACGGAAGCGTGGGAAGTCCAGGATCTGCGAGTAGGCAGAGAAACCGGCCACGATCATTTTTGGCTTGTGCTCGACGGCCAGGCGCTCGACTTCATCGTAGTCGATCAGGCCGTTGGCATCGATACCGTACTGAACGGCGTTGTACAGCTTGCCGGAGGACGAAACCGTGGCGCCGTGGGTCAGGTGACCGCCGTGGGCCAGGCTCATGCCCAGGATGGTGTCGCCGCCTTGCAGCAGGGCCAGGTACACGGCGCTGTTGGCTTGGGAACCGGCGTGTGGCTGGACGTTGGCGTAATCGGCGCCGAACAGCTCTTTTGCACGATCGATGGCCAACTGCTCAACCACGTCGACGTACTCGCAACCACCGTAGTAGCGCTTGCCTGGGTAGCCTTCGGCGTACTTGTTGGTCAGAACCGAACCTTGAGCCTCCATCACCGCAGGGCTGGTGTAGTTTTCCGAAGCGATCAGCTCAATGTGCTCTTCCTGGCGCACGGCTTCTTGCTCCATGGCGGCGAAGAGATCGGCGTCGTACTTGGCAATAGTCAAATCACGGCTGAACATGGCGGTCCTCAAGGATCGGGGGCAGAAAAGGAGGGCATTCTAACTCAATGGGTTTTAGATGGCATATGAAAGGACATCATGTCGCGGACAAGTGGGGTTCATCTGGGGATGATCGTTCCCACGCTCTGCGTGGGAATGCATCCCGTGACGCTCTGCGTCACATTTAAAAGCGGACGCAGAGCGTCCAGAATTGCGTTCCCACGCGGAGCGTGGGAACGATCAGGGAAGCCCCGGCACAGCTTTTAGTCAAACATGAACAGCGCATCATTACTGAACTGCACCTCAAACCGATTCGCCGGCATCGGCCGCCCGAACAGGTAACCCTGCACCTCATCACAGCCATGCTCACGCAGGAAGTCCAACTGCTCATGGGTTTCCACGCCTTCGGCGATCACTGCCAGGTTCAGGCTGTGGGCCATGGCAATAATCGCCCGGGCAATCTGTGCGTCCTGCTCACCCGAGGGCAGGCCGTCGACGAAGGTGCGGTCGATCTTCAGCACATCGATAGGGAATTGCTTGAGGTAGTTGAGCGACGAATAGCCGGTGCCAAAGTCATCCACCGCGATGCTCAGGCCCAGGTTTTTCAGGCTGGCGAGGATCTGCAGGGCTTCGTTGACTTCACGCATGAGGATACTTTCGGTCAGTTCCAGCTCCAGGCACGCCGGCGGCAGGCCGGTGTCCTTGAGGATGGTGGCGATGCGCGTGCCCAACTGGCCGTCGGAGAACTGCCGCGCCGAGATGTTCACTGATACTTTCGGCACGCGCACTTTGTTCTGGTGCCAGGTCTTGAGCTGGCGGCAGGCTTCGCCGATCACCCAGTCGCCCACATCCACCACCAGCCCGAGCTCTTCCAGTACCGGGATAAAGTCCCCGGGCGGTACCAGTCCACGGCGCGGGTGGCGCCAGCGCAGCAGGGCTTCGGCGCCGGTCAGGCGTTTGCCGTCGCCGCTGAATTGCGGCTGGTAATAGAGCACGAATTCGTTCTGGTCCAAGGCGTGGCGCAGGTCGCTTTCCAGTTCCAGGCGCTCCAGGGCGCTGGCGTTCATGTCGGCCTGGTAGAACTGGAAGTTGTTCTTGCCGCGCTCTTTAGCGTGATACATCGCCGTGTCGGCGTTTTTCATCAATTGGCTCAGCTCGTTGCCGTCTTGCGGGCTGAGGGCGATGCCGATACTGGCGGTCACGAAGAATTCGCGGCCCTCCAGCACAAAAGGTTTGACCAGGCTGGCGAGGATCTGCTCGGCCACATGGATCGCACGGTTCAGCGCCATATCGCGGCTGACCCGTGGTTGCAGGAGCAAGGTGAATTCGTCGCCGCCCATGCGCGCCACGGTGTCGTCCTCGGCCACACAACCGAGCAGGCGCGTGGCCATTTCCTTGAGCATCCGGTCGCCGGCCGCGTGGCCGAGGGAGTCGTTGATCGGCTTGAAGCGGTCCAGGTCGAGGAACATCAGCACCACCCACGACTTCTGCCGTTCGGCGGACTGCAACGCGGTGTGCAGGCGGTCCTGGAACAGGGTGCGGTTGGGCAGGTGGGTCAGGGCGTCGTAGTAGGCCAGGCGGTGGATGCGCTGCTCACTGGCCTTGCGCTCGCTGATATCGCTGAAGAAACACACGTAGCTGGCCAGGTCGCCTTCGTCGTCGAACACCGCGGTAATGCCGACCCAGGCCGGGTAATGCTCGCCATTGAGACGCTTGAGCCACACCTCGCCTTCCCAGGTGCTGTGCTGGTGCAATTGCTTGAGCACATAACGCAGATGGGCTTCCTGCTGCTCATCGACGGTGAGCATATTGGGCAACTGGTCGAGCACATCGCTCACCGCATAGCCGCTGACCCGGCTGAACGCCTCGTTGGCCTGCACGATATAACCGGCTGGGTCGGTGATCAGGATCGCCGAAGTGGAATGTTCGAACACCGTGGCTGCCATGCGCAGGTCTTTTTCGGCGCGTCGTTGCTGGCTGATATCGCGGCCCACGCCGAGGATGCCTTCAAACGCGCCATGTTCATCCCACACCAGCACCAGGCGCAGTTCGATCGGCACTTTGCGCCCGTCGGCGCGCAGGCAGTCGAACAGAAACAGTTGGGTCTGGACTTCATCGCGCAAGGTCTTCAAGGCGTCGGGGTTGCCGAGGGCGCGGCTGACCTGTTCCATCAGGCTGTAAATGCCGGTCAACTGCTGAGGGTTGGCAACGATCGACTGCCAGCCGTTCTTGAACACCCAGTCCACGTCATAGCCCAGGACGGTGTTGACCGAGGGGCTGATGTAGTTGAGGGCCAGTTGGCTGTCGGTGGAGCAGATCACGTCGCTGATGCTTTCGGCCAGCATCCGGTAGCGCTGTTCACTGTCGCGTAGTGATTCACTGGCCTCGATCTGGTCGGTAATGTCCTTGGCCACGCCGATGATCCGGGTGACCACCGTAGAGGTATCGCGGGCCAGCGCCTGTTCGCGGATATCGAAGCGGCGCCACTGGTTATTGCGGTGGCGAAAGCGCAGTTGGCAGTGCAGTTGGGTCGTATAGCCGACCTGGCGTTGCTGTTCGCGCGCGTCATGGTAGTGCTCGGCGTCTTCGGGGTGTAGCAGGATTTCCCAGAAGTACTCACCCATTTGCTGCAGTTCGGCTTTGTTGTAGCCCAGGGTGTGACCCAGGTGATGGTTGCTGAAAATCATGCGCTGGCTGATCACGTCCTGCACATACAGGTGATCGGGCACGGTGCGCACCACATCCGACCAGAAGCTTTCACGCTCCACCAGCGACAACTCGATCAGCTTGCGGCTGGTGATGTCGCTGATGCTGAGAATCACGGCCTTGACGTCATCCTGCTGCTCCGGCAAACGCATCACCAGCCACAGGTACTGTTCGTTGCCGGCCACGTCGTTGAGCTGGATTTCCAGCTCCAGCTGTTTTTGCCGGGTCAGTACGGCTTCCAGCACCTGATAGCCGATGGACGTGGCATTGCTCGGGCAATCATCGATCAGGCGCTCCCACGCCTGCTCGCAAGACGCGACGTTGAGCAGGCGCACGGCCATCTGGTTGACCTCGGTGACGCGCAACTCCTTGAGCAGTTGCTTGCGCTCGGCGGGGTTGGCCTGCAACCAGGCGTGCAACTGCTCACGGCTTTGCACCTGGGTCTTGTTGCAAAACGCCTTGAGCCCCGACAGGTCCAACACGCACAACGCGACGCCGGTGCCTTCGAAGATGTCCTGGTAGCGTCGCCGGCCTTCGTTCACCTGGCGTTGGCGACGGCGCATGTTGAGCAGCACGATCACCGGGATCAGCGAAAACGCCAGGCCGAGCAGGCACTTGCCGATAAAGGCCGGCAGCAGTTGTTCCAGCACCGCACTGCGGTCAAACATGCCGCGCAGTTGCCAATCGCTTTTGCTCAACGGCGTGACCAGCACGCTGCGGTTCAATTCTTCCGGGGTCAGGGCGCCGGACCACTGCGCCGGCATGCCGCTGTCACGGCTGACCACACGATGGTTCAGGCTGTTCTCGATCGCCCACATCGGGCGCTGGCCCTGGACATCCTGGCGCGTGAGGTTGGCCAGATAATTGGGCGCCAGGCGCAAGGCCCAGTACACCTTGGAGCCACCGCTGGGTTGGTGCAGCAACAGATAGATGACCGTGCCGTCATTGTCGTTGCTCAGGTAGTAGGACTGGGCGTGACTGCGCTTGACCAGGTCTTCGAGCAGGGCACTGTCTTGGCTGCCTTCGGCAGTGTCGCTGATCAGTGCGCCGCTGGGGGCGAGCAGGGCGAAGCTGCGCAGGTCCGGCAGTGAGCGCTGCAACGTGCGCATCAGGGCCTGCTGCTGTTCGGGGTTGCGCGGCGGCTCGACAATCGGCAACAGGTTCAGGGCGATCTGCGCGCTCAGGGCCATGCTCTGGCTGATCTGCTCGGCCAGGTCGGCGCTGTAGTCGATGGTGTATTGCTGTTGGTTTTTCTGGTTCTGCTGCAATTGGTCCAACAGTTGCCAGAACAACAAGGCGAGCAACAGCAGGACAAGCGTCGCCAACGCGCCTTTCAAGGTGCCGTGCAGGGGCGCTCCCGGCGCAATATGAGCGGCGCGCAAGGGCGTGGGCGGCGTGACGTTGGACAAACTGTGATCCTGCGGTTTGGCTGGACTGGCGCGCGACGTGCACTATAAGCCGGACGCCCGAAGGGCGGCTAGCATGCCTTGAGTTGTGGCAAAGTGCCAGTCCTGCCTGGCTGGACTGCCCCAGCGCATTCAGGTAGCTTTGCCGGTTACGCGGGGGCGTTCCAGCCCCAGACATTCAGGCTTTTTTTGCTCGCTGGCATTGATGATAGTCAAAGGCCCGCGCGGCGCATGGCCTGGCACGGGCTTCGTCCGCTTAATTCATCAGTCACTGACGCTAGGTTCACCATGGCTCAATACGTCTTCACCATGCATCGGCTGGGAAAAGTTGTTCCGCCGAAGCGGGAAATCCTGAAAAACATTTCACTGTCCTTCTTTCCAGGCGCCAAGATCGGCGTGCTCGGCCTCAACGGTTCGGGTAAGTCCACCCTGCTGAAAATCATGGCGGGCGTTGATACCGAGTTCGAAGGCGAAGCCCGTCCGATGCCGGACCTGAACATCGGCTACCTGCCGCAAGAGCCGATCCTGGACCCGACCAAGACCGTGCGTGAAGTGGTCGAAGAAGCCGTCAGCGTGATCAAGGACGCCCAGGCCCGCCTGGACGAGGTCTACGCCGCCTACGCCGAACCGGATGCCGACTTCGACAAGCTGGCCGCCGAACAGGCCAAGCTCGAAGCGATCCTGCAGGCGGGTGATGGCCACAACCTGGAGCGCCAACTGGAAGTCGCCGCCGATGCGCTGCGCCTGCCAGCCTGGGACGCCAAGGTCGAACACCTGTCCGGTGGTGAGAAGCGTCGTGTGGCCCTGTGCCGCCTGCTGCTGTCGGCCCCTGACATGCTGCTGCTCGACGAACCGACCAACCACCTGGACGCCGATTCCGTCGCCTGGCTGGAGCACTTCCTGCACGATTTCCCGGGCACCGTGGTTGCGATCACGCACGACCGTTACTTCCTGGACAACGTTGCCGGCTGGATCCTCGAACTCGACCGCGGCGCCGGTATCCCTTACGAGGGCAACTACTCCGGTTGGCTGGAAGCCAAGTCCGACCGTTTGGCCGCCGAATCCAAGCAGCAATCGGCCCACGAAAAAGCCATGAAGGAAGAACTGGAGTGGGTGCGCAAAGGCGCCAAGGCCCGCCAGTCCAAATCCAAGGCTCGTCTGCAACGCTTTGAAGAAATGCAGTCGCAGGAATTCCAGAAGCGCAGCGAAACCAACGAGATCTACATCCCGGCTGGTCCGCGCCTGGGTGACAAGGTCATCGAGTTCAAGAACGTGACCAAAGGCTATGGCGACCGCGTGCTGATCGACAACCTGTCGTTCGCCATGCCGAAAGGCGCGATCGTCGGTGTTATCGGCGGTAACGGTGCGGGTAAATCCACACTGTTCCGCATGCTGATGGGCAAGGAAACCCCGGACTCCGGCAGCATCGAGATCGGTGACACCGTGCAGTTGGCCTGTGTGGACCAGAGCCGCGACGACCTCGACGGCAGCAAGACTGTGTTCCAGCAGATCTCCGACGGTTCCGACCAGATCCGCATCGGCAACTATGAAATCCCGTCGCGCACCTATGTCGGCCGTTTCAACTTCAAGGGCGGCGACCAGCAGAAGTTCGTCAAGGACCTGTCCGGTGGTGAGCGCGGTCGCTTGCACCTGGCCCTGACCCTGAAAGAGGGCGGCAACGTCCTGCTGCTCGACGAACCGTCCAACGACCTCGACGTTGAAACCCTGCGTTCCCTGGAAGAAGCCCTGCTGGACTTCCCGGGCGCCGCCATTGTGATCTCTCACGATCGGTGGTTCCTTGACCGCGTCGCGACCCACATCCTGGCGTACGAAGATGACTCCCAGGCGGTGTTCTTCGAAGGTAACTACACCGAGTACGAAGCCGACCGTAAAAAGCGCTTGGGTGAGGCCGCTGCCCAGCCGCACCGTGTGCGTCACAAAAAGCTGGCCTGATGCTGCAATAGCCGCAACAGCCTGTTGAAAAAATACCCCTCACGCAGGGGTATTTTTTTGCCTGCGTTATGCCGGAAGCGTCGTGGGCGCCAGGGCCGGGCGGCTGCGCAGCAATTCTTCGACCACCCCCATGAACGCCTCGACTAACAATGAGCGTGACGGTGAGCGCGTGAGTATCAGCAGGTGTACCCAGGCTTCGGGGTCTGCCAAGGGGCGGTAGACCACGCCTTTCCTGGCCAGGGTGCGGGTGCACTGGGGCACGAGCGAGACACCTTGGCCTGCCGCCACCAGGGCGATGATCGAGGTGATCTGGCGCCCCGCAGGGCCCGGGCGCAGCGCCAGGCCACGGCGTTGATACAGGTGCTCGATGGAGCCGTTGAGGCCCGAACCGTAATCGCTGGGGAACAGAATCAACGGGTACTCACTGAGCTGGGCGAGGGTGACTTCGCTTTGCTCCGCCAGCGGGTTGTCGCTGCAAAGAGCCGCCACCAGCGGTTCTTGCCCCAAGGACAAAGCCTCGACGCCGGTTTGCCCGGCCTCCGGCAGCAGGCGGCTCATGCCGACGTCGATGCGCCCGTCCAGCACGTGCGTGTGCAGGCTGCCGGAAGCGCTCTCCATCAGGGTCAGTTGCACATCGGGAAAACGCTGGGCGAAGGCTTGCAGGGTTTGGCTGAAGAGTTCCGACAACGCGATCGAGCTGGCATAGCCTACGACCAGTTGGCCGGTCGAGCCGGCAGCCAGTTTGGCGGCGATGTCTTGTGCAAGCCTGGCGTGTTCCAGTGCTGCGCGGGCATACGGCAAAAAGTGCTGGCCTTGGGCGGTCAGTGTGACCGTACGACTGGTGCGGTCGAACAGGCGAAAGCCAAGCTCGGTTTCCAGGGCCGAAATCTGCCGCGTCAGAGGCGGCTGGGCAAGGTGCAGGCGCTGGGCCGCACGGCCGAAGTGCAGCTCTTCGGCGACCGTCAGGAAGTAACGTAACTTGCGTAGATCAAGCATTCTGTTTCCTGGGTATTGATCGGTCCGAATTCGGTATTGGTGTTCGCTGCGCTGGGTATTCTATAAACATCCTCGACTATAAGACGAGAGGCCACATGAACCCGCGCATGCATCACGCCCGCTTCGCCGTGTTCCTGTGTGGCTGTGCGGCGTTTCTGAATCTTTATGCGACACAGAGCATCCTGCCTGCGTTTGCCGAAAGCTTCCAGGTGAGTGCCCGGCAGGCAGGGTGGAGCATTACGGTGACCACGCTGGCGGTGGCGGTGACCGCGCCGTTTGTCGGGCGCCTGACCGGCCGTTTCGAGCAGCGCACGGTGATTGCCGTGGCCGCATTGCTGCTGGCGCTACCGACGCTGCTGACGGCCTATGTGGACAGTTTTGCCGAGCTGCTGGTGTGGCGTTTTGTCGAAGGGATGTTGATCCCAGTGGTGTTCGCCACCAGCGTGGCTTATATCGGTGATCGCTGGCGTGCGGCCACGGTCACCGAGATCACCAGTTTGTACGTCGCGGGGACGGTGCTCGGTGGGTTTGCCGGGCGCTTTGTCTCGGGGGTCATGACCCAATATGTGGGCTGGCGCGAAGCCTTCGAACTGTTGGCGGTGATCAGCCTGCTGGTCGGCCTGCTGATTGTGTGGCTGTTGCCGGCCAATCCGGTGGCGCGGCCCGGCGTTGCGGCCGTGGGCATGCACGGGGTGCGCCGGCTCCTGCGCAAACCCTTGCTGGCGGCCTATGGCGTCGGTTTCTGCGTGCTGTTCTCCCAAGTCGCAACCTTTACCTATGCCGGGCTGTATCTCAGCCAGGCCCCGTTCAACCTGGGCGCCGCAGCCTTGGGCACTTTGTATGCGGTGTTCCTGCTGGCGCTGGTGGTCATTCCTGTTGCGGGGCGCTTGAGCAAATCGCGACCACAATCGCAGTTACTGACCGGCGCTGTGGCGCTCGGCATCTGTGGCTCGGCGCTGACATTGTTGCCGTCCCTGTGGCTGATCGTGTTGGGGCTGGCCCTGAGTTCGACCGGCGTATTCCTGGCACAGGCATCCGCCAATGCGTATATCGCCACCACGGCAGGCCCGGACAAGTCCGGCGCCGTGGGGCTGTACCTGACCGGTTATTACCTGGGCGGCAGCGCCGGCGCCGTGGCCCCGGCCATGCTCTGGAATCAATGGGGCTGGCCGGGCTGCGTGGCGTTGGTCGCAGGTTTTCAGCTGTTGTCGCTGGCGATTGCCCTGCTGGGCTGGAAACCGGTAAAGCCCCAGGCCCAGGTCGTCGAACAACGCGGCAAACCAGCCTGATTTTTTCATCCAATAAAGGACTATGAGAGGTGAACATGACTAACACCGTGATCAAGCGCAGCCAGTTGTTGAAGCTCATCGAACCGGTATTGAACGACATGCCGGCCGGTGCCTTGCGCCACGCGCTGTTCGAAGCCTTCTGGGCTCAGGAAGACGCACTGGTGGATATCGAAGACGCTTTTGCGCGACTCACCTCGCGTCGGCATTCGCCGGCGGTACTGCGCAAGTTCTTCGCCAGTTGGTCCAAGACCAATAATTCGGCGGCCAGTGTGTCCGGCCTGGCCAACCGCATTACCTTGCTGGCGCGCTCCGATGAAGGCTCCGCGGCCGCCGCGCAGTTGTACCGCGCCTGCGGCAGCCTGCAACGCATCACCGATGAAGATCTGGGCGCGTTGGGTAATACCTTGCACGCGGACCTGTTCTACACCATGGCCACCGCGCTGTGCGGTGATGACCAATGGATATTGAAGGACAATTGCCTGCCCTCGGCACAGGCGTTCAAAGACTGGACCGACACCCGCCGCCTGCGTGATCGCGACCTGTTGCAGGGGTTGCTGACCACGTTGATCCACGAGGTGTACACCCACGGCGAAGTGGAATTCATCCACCCGCTGTACTCGCAGTGGTTCGTGCGGGACATGGGCGTGCCGCCGGAGAAATCCCGGGCGACGGTGGCCTGGGTCACGGTGCACACCGGCGGTACCGAGAGCAACCATTTCGCCCATGCGGTGGCGGCGGTGAATGAGTTCACCACTGCCATGCAGATTGAAGTGGACCCCGCCACGGCGCGCGACATTTTTGCTCAATACCTGCAGCGTAAAGCCAGTGTGATGAGCGACTGTGCGCAGTTGCTGGGTTAACCCGGCCTTTTTGCCTGAGAGCCTCTGACCCAGATGAACACCCTGAAGCAGACCGCAACGCCATCGTTGTCGCCGCCTGACCCGGTCAGCGTGCGTCGCCGCGCTCTGGTGGCAGGCTGCGGCGCGCATGCCGTGCACGATGGGCTGACCGATGTGATTTATGTGCTGTTGCCGATCTGGCAAGCGCAGTTCGGCCTCAGCTACGCCCAGATCGGCCTGTTGCGCGGTGCTTACGCGGGCATGATGGCCGGTTTTCAGTTACTGGCCAGCCGTGCTGCCGCACGCTGGGGGCGTGAACGCTTGCTGGTAGGTGGCACTGCGTTGGCGGGCCTGGCCTACCTCCTGGCCGGCCAGGCTGGCGGGCTGGGCGTGTTGCTGTTGGCGCTGCTGCTGGGCGGGCTCGGCGCGAGTACGCAGCACCCGCTGGCCTCGTCGTTGATCACCGATACGCACGAGGCCGGAGGGGGCGTCAAACAAGCGCTGTCGCAGTACAACTTCAGCGGCGATATCGGCAAGACTCTGATCCCGGGGTTGATCGGGCTGTTGCTGGCGGTCATCAGTTGGCGCGCCAGTGTCACCCTGCTGGGTGTACTCGGGCTGCTGGCGGCAGGCCTGTTGTGGTGGCTGATCCCGGCACGCGCCGAGGCTTCGGCGGCGCCGGTGAAAGCCGCCCGTACGAGCGCCGGCGCCGGCTCTGCGAGCGGCCTGCGTGCGCTGATCGTGACCGGCACGCTGGACAGCGCCGTGCGCATGGGGTTTCTCACGTTCCTGCCGTTCTTGCTCAAGGCCAAGGGCGCCGGGCCTGCGGGCATCGGTCTGGCGCTGACGATGCTGTTCGTCGGCGGCGCCTTCGGCAAATTGCTGTGCGGTTACCTCGGTGCGCGCATCGGCATGATGAAAACGGTATGGGCCACGGAGTTCACCACGGCCGTGCTGATCGTCATGGCGGTGTACTTGCCCTACGCCGGCTTGATGGTGATGTTGCCGCTGCTGGGGCTGGCGCTGAACGGCACGTCGTCGGTGCTGTACGGCGCAGTCCCGGACTTGGCAGGGCCGGGCAGGCGCGACCAGGCGTTCGCCGTGTTCTACACCGGCACCATCGGTGGCGGCGCCTTGGCGCCGGTGCTGTTCGGCAGCCTTGGGGATGCCACCGGTGTGCCCATGGCCGTCCTGTTGCTGGCCGCCACCCTGTTGCTGACCTTGCCGCTGTCCTGGCGGGTTCAGCAAGGGCTGGAGGCCCAAGCCCGGTAGGGCGAACGAATTTTTCAGCGTGTTCTGGCAGGTATAACAATGAATAACAGTGAACCGTCTGCCGTGTCATTGCCGTTGTCCCAGCGTGCGCAACGTCTCAGCGCCCCCGGCACGTCCAGCATGCGCAGTAAAGCCAATGCCTTGAAAGAAGCCGGCATCAACGTGGTCAACTTTGCCGCTGGCGAATTGTCCTTCGATGCCTGCCCGGTGATGAAAGCCGCCGCGACCGATGCGCTCGCCACTGCCCGCAACCGGTATACGCCGCCCATCGGCCTGCCCCAGCTTCGCCACGCGCTGGCGCAGCAGGTCACTCAGCGCTGCGGGGTGAATTACGCCGCCGATGAAATAGCGGTGACCGCGGGTGCCAAGCAGGCGCTGTATAACGCCGCGATGGTGCTGCTCAATCCGGGGGATGAAGTCATCGTCGCGGTGCCGTACTGGGAAACCTTCCCTACCCAGATCCAACTGGCCGGTGGCGTTCCCGTCTATGTCGACACGGCTGCGGATGACTATCGCCTCACCTGCGCAGCGGTCCAGAAGGCCCTGACCCCGCGCACCCGGATGATTGTGATCAACACCCCGAACAATCCGACGGGCACGGTTTATCAGCGCGAAGAACTGCTGGGTATTGCCCGGCTCGCCTTCGCACACAGGCTTTGGGTGGTGTTCGACGAGTGTTACCGCAAACTGGTGCGCGCGCCCCATGAGCATCACAACATCGTGTCGCTGTTTGCGCCGCTCAAACATCAGACGGTACTGGTCGATTCGTTTTCCAAGAGCCACGCGGTCACCGGCTGGCGGGTAGGGTATGCGTGTGCGCCCGCCCCAGTCATCGCCGCCATGCACAACCTGCAAGGGCATACGACGTCCAACCCCAGCAGCCTGTCCCAATATGCCGCGCTCGGCAGCCTGATGGCGGACGCGCCGCACTTTACCCGCCAGGTCAATGCCTTCCTCGACCAGCAATTGCTTGCGGCCTGCACCTGCCTGGGGCATGTCGACGGCATTCGGTGCGCCCCGCCGGAAGGGGCGTTCTATCTGTTTATCGATGTGTCCCGCAAGTTGGGGGGGCGCTACCTGGGCACCGTTATTCGTGACGTCGACCACTTGGCCGATCTGTTATTGACCGAGGCCCATATCGCGGTAGTGCCAGGCTCTGGCTGTGGTGACGGCAACAGCATCCGTATCTCCTACGCCGTTGAGCGTGAAGCGCTGATTGAGGGCCTCACACGCTTCGCTCGTTTCATGTCAGAAATCGTTGCGCATTAACCCCACCTTAAAAGGATATGAGCCGTGGAAAATCTGAGCCGCCAATTTATCGGATACGTGAACCAGGCGCTGGTGGATGTCGAGGACGGACATCTGGCCCAGGCCCTGCTCAGCGGTTTCAACAGTCAAACCGCCGCGCTGGACACGTACTGCGAGACCTATGTCGACATGACCTCCAGTAATTGGAGCGAGTCGTCACTGTGTACGTTCTTCTGTGGCTGGCGTAGCCCGGACGGCGCCGCCCATGCCGTCTCGAGCATCATCGTGCGCATCCTCCAGGAGTCGGCATCGTTGGCGGACGACGCCCGATTGAAAATGCTCGAAGCGGCGGCCCATTGTGGGGAGATCATTGTCGAGGACATCGGGCTGGGTGAAATGCATGGGCATCCGCACCACTCCAAGCTGTATTACCGCATGGCTTCGGCCATCTGCGGCTCCGATGAATGGCGCCTGCAAGACAAATTCCTCAACCCGATTACCAAGGAATTCTCCGGTTGGGTGGGGGAAAAGCGCCCGTTGGCGCCGCTGCTCATCGAAGCGCTGGAAATGATGGCCATGACGGAGTTGTTCAATACCGGCGAATACAACCTGATGACCCCGCTATGGAAACAGTGGTTGCGCGATGTGCGGGGCTATAGCGCCGGTGAGGCCAGCCGCGTCGCGAGTTTTCTCAGCGTGCATTGCGGCAGCGTGGAAGCACGCCACTTCAAGCATGCCGCTGAGGCGTTGCGGCTGTATGCCAGCGCCACCGGGCAGGCCGTGGATTACGCGCGTATCGCACGGCTCTCCAGGGAGTACGTGGCCAGGGCCTGCGAACATCTGCAAAAGATGGCGTCGGTGCTCAAGTGCGAACAGCCTGCCTGGGATTGAGGCTGTTCGATAACCCTTGTTGTGCCGCTGATAAGGAGCCTGAACCCTATGATGGATACCGAAGCGCGCCGACGCCCTCTGTCGGCGCTATTGGATAGCAACCGTTGCCTGCGTGTACTCGAAGCCCATAGCCCGATATCGGCGTTGCTCGCGCAGCGCGCCAGGCTGGAAATCAGCCCAGGGCATACGGTGGGGTACGACGCCATCTGGTCGAGTTCGCTGACCGACTCGACCCAGCGCGGGTTACCCGACATCGAAATTCTTTCGCCCAGTAACCGATTGCCGGGGATTCGCGAAATATTCGATGTGTGCTCGCTGCCGCTGATATTCGATGCCGATACCGGCGGCAAGGCCGAACATTTCGCGATTCATATCAAGATGCTGGAGCGCGCGGGCGTCTCGGCGGTGGTGATCGAAGACAAATGCGGCCTGAAGAAGAATTCACTCTTGGGTATCGAGGTCGACCAGGCGCAGGAGTCCATCGAGGCCTTTTGCGCCAAGCTCCAGGCCGGCTGTGCGAGTCGCACCGGCTCAGGGCTGATGATGATTGCCCGGTGTGAAAGCTTGATCCTGGATCGCGGCATGGAAGAGGCGATGGCGCGGTGCCTGGCGTATGTCGAGGCGGGGGCGGATGGCATCATGATCCACAGCCGCAAGCAGGATGGCCTGGAAATCCTGGAATTCGCCCGGCAGTTTCGCCTGCAGCGGCCCAGAGTACCGCTGATTTGCGTGCCGACCAGCTATGTTCACCTGAAGTTCGAGGTGCTGGAGCGAGCAGGTTTCAACGCGGTGATTTATGCCAATCACATGTTGCGCAGTGCCTACCTGGCCATGCGCGATACCGCCGTCGGAATCCTCGCCAATGGCAGGACGCTGGAGCTGGAGCCACGTTGCCTGGGCATCGACGAGATACTCGACCTGGTGCCCGGCACGCGCTAGTGCCCTGCGCGAGTCTGTGGGCAAATGCTGTGGGAGCGGGCTTGCTCGCGAAAGCGTTGGGTCAGTCGCTGCATCTGTAACTGCACCGCCGCCATCGCAGGCAAGCCAGCTCCCACATGACCGGTGTACTCGATCAAATGTGGGAGCTGGCTTGCCTGCGATGGCGGCCTACCTGTTGGTGCAAAACTCAGAGTGAAATCCCCATTTAAGGGCAAAAGAAGGCAGTTATTTATACTTATTGCACCATTTGATTTCACAAAAGCGACATTTTGCCCTGTCACGGTGCGAAACGAATTGATAAAGTCCGGCTCAATCTCCGTTTAACAACAATCAATTTGCCGAGACTGTTCATGACCGAATCCGTCGATTCCTTCCTTGCCCGCCTCAAGAAACGCGACCCGGACCAACCGGAATTCCACCAGGCTGTAGAAGAAGTCCTACGCAGCCTGTGGCCCTTTCTTGAAGCCAATCCGCACTATCTGACCTCGGGCATCCTAGAGCGCATCTGCGAGCCGGAGCGCGCGATCACGTTCCGGGTGTCGTGGGTGGATGACCACGGCAAGGTCCAGGTCAATCGCGGTTTCCGTATCCAGATGAACAGCGCCATTGGGCCCTACAAAGGTGGCTTGCGCTTCCACCCTTCGGTCAACCTGGGTGTGCTGAAATTCCTCGCCTTCGAACAGACCTTCAAGAACTCCCTGACATCGCTGCCCATGGGCGGCGGCAAAGGCGGCTCGGACTTCGACCCCAAGGGCAAGAGCGACGCCGAAGTGATGCGCTTCTGCCAGGCATTCATGAGCGAGCTGTACCGCCATATCGGTGCGGACGTGGACGTACCGGCCGGTGATATCGGTGTGGGCGCACGGGAAATCGGCTTCCTGTTCGGCCAGTACAAACGCCTGAATAACCAATTCACCTCAGTGCTGACCGGTAAGGGCATGACCTACGGCGGCAGCTTGATCCGCCCGGAAGCCACCGGTTTCGGCTGTGTGTATTTCGCCGAGGAAATGCTCAAACGCCAAGGTCAGCGCGTTGAAGGCAAGCGTGTGGCGGTGTCCGGCTCCGGTAACGTGGCGCAATACGCGGCGCGCAAGGTCATGGACCTGGGCGGCAAGGTGATTTCCCTGTCGGACTCCGAAGGCACCCTGTACGCCGAAAGCGGCTTGACCGAAGAACAATGGTCGGCCCTGCTGGAGCTGAAAAACGTACAGCGCGGGCGTATCAGTGAACTGGCCACACGTTTCGGCCTGGAGTTCCGCAAAGGCCAGGCGCCTTGGGAACTGGCCTGCGATATCGCGCTGCCCTGCGCCACCCAGAACGAACTCGACGCCGACGCTGCGCGCACCTTGCTGCGCAACGGCTGCCTCTGCGTGGCCGAAGGCGCGAACATGCCGACCACGTTGGAGGCTGTGGATATCTTCATCGACGCGGGCATCCTGTTTGCGCCGGGCAAGGCGTCCAACGCGGGGGGCGTGGCGGTGAGCGGCCTGGAAATGTCGCAAAACGCCATGCGCCTGCTGTGGACCGCCGGGGAAGTGGACAGCAAGCTGCACAACATCATGCAGTCGATCCACCATGCCTGCGTGCATTACGGTGAAGAAAACGGCCGCATCAACTACGTCAAGGGCGCGAACATCGCGGGCTTCGTGAAAGTGGCTGACGCGATGCTGGCCCAGGGTATCGTCTAGGCCTCGGGTTCGATGCGCAGCACTTCGATCAACTGATCGCCGACGGGGCGCTGCCACAGCACCTCGTCGCCCACCTGGGCGCCCAACAAGGCACGGCCCAGGGGTGAGCCCCAGTTGATCAAGCCTGCGGTGGCATCGGCCTGGTCTTCACCGACCAACTGGATGCGCTGCTGTTCGTCCTGCTCGTTGGCGAACGTGACCCAACTGCCGATCTGCACCTTGTCGGTGGACGTGGCCGGCGCGACTACCTGAGCGCTTTGCACCCGCTGGTTGAAGTAACGCAGGTCCCGCTCAAGGTCAGCCTGACGCTGTTTATCAGCCTGTTCGCCCTTGGCGGCTTCGTCGCTGTGCTCCCCTTGCAACTGTGCCACCTTGGTCTGCAATTGCGCCAACCCTTGCGCGGTCAGGCGGTTAGGTTGCGCGCTGACCTGACGCTCCACCGGCTGATCAGCCTGGGCCGCCGCGTTATCTTCATTTACAAAAGCTCGGCTCATGGCGTTCTCCTTCCTATGAAGGTTGGGCCACGTTCGCTGCCTGTTCGTTCCCACCGGCGCTGATCGTTCCCACGCTCCGCGTGGGAATGCATCCTGTGACGTTCCGCGTCACGACCTCGCGAGCGGACGCGGAGCGTCCAGGGCGGCATTCCCACGCGGAGCGTGGGAACGATCAGCGTGAGCGATAGGCTTTGGCGGCGTCACGATCTTTTTCCTGCTGCCAATCGCGTTCGCGGTCGTCCCTGCGGTTTTCCTCGTAATCGCGCAGTTCCTGGCTCTCGCGCATGGCCTTGCACTGGCGAAACCCATCTTCCCAACCTTCGGCGTATGGCCGGTCTTTGAGGTAGCGCGGCACATTCTTGCGAAACGCCCCGGTAATCACCCCAGCGGCCTGGCGACCGCTGCTGCAACCGTCGTCGAAGCCATCGGCGAAGGCGGGTGGGTAACCTTTGGCCAGCAATTCCTGATGGGTTGACTGGCAACCCGACAACCCCACCACCGCGCACAGCATGACCGCATACCGCCACATGGCGTACTCCCTGGCCGGTTAACGGCTGATAAGGAGAGTCTAGAAGGGGATTTGTCAGCTGTATGTGAAAGGGGTGTCAGAGGGATGTGCCGGACTTAACTGTAGGAGCGAGCTTGCTCGCGAAAAACGTCAACGATAACGCGTGTTTCCTGAATAACCGCGGCGTTTGTGAGTTTTTCGCGAGCAAGCTCGCTCCTACAGAGAGCGAGCGCTTGAGTCAGTAGTGGTACCACTTCAGCTCAAGCATCACTTCATTTACCGGTGTGGACAGGTGGCTGTACTCACGCTGGGCACTCAGGCGCAGGCCCAGGTTGCGCGACAGTTCCCATTGCTGGTTGAGGCTGATGCTGCGCCGCACTTCGCCGTTGGTGAAGAAATCACCCTTGGCTTCCAGGCTCAGGTTGCCCAACGGGTTTTTCCACAGCACGCCGGTGTTGAACCCGGCGGCCGGGGAGATGGCTTCGCTGAAGTCGTTGTTGTGCTCCACGCGCACGGTGCCGAGGGCGAAGCCGAGCATGTCGTCGGAGAGTTGCCAGGTGCCACCGGCGCCGCCGTTGACGTGGGCCACCAGGGTTTCGTCGTCGTGTTTGCCCGGTACGCGTTCCAGGCCGCCGGTGACTTGCCACGACCAGGGTTGCAGCAGCGCATTGCGCGGCGTCAGCGAGCGGATGGTGGCAAGGTCCAGTTGCTGGAGCTGCCAGTGATTGCCCTCGTACTGGCGCAGTTTCATTTGCAGGATTTCGATCTGCGCGCCCAAGGGGAAGCCTTCGGCGTTGTCGTTGAGGTCGTGATAGGCCATGCGCAGGCCATATTCACCGAAGGCTTTGTCGCCGCGGGTGCCGATGCCGGCTTGCCAGGTGCGCGACTCATGGCCATTTTCCGGCAGGCCAGGCGGGGTGATCTTCAGGTCTGGCGCCGGGTTCTGGTTGATCGCACGCAGCAGTTCGAAGCTGCGCTGGGAGCGTGTCGCATCGCGCTCCAGGCCATTGGCGCGGTAGCGGCCCAGGCGGTAAGCAGCATCCACGATCAGTGCCTGGCGCTCGCGGGGCAGTGCTTTGAATGCAGGCTCTTGCAGTTGCTTCTGGTCATCGCTGACTTTCAACACCCACTGCTGCTCATCGCCGTCCAGCGGCTTGGCGCGTTCGAGCAGTTCGCGTTCACGCGAGGGGCGATAGTCGATCTTTTCGACCAGACCTGCGTCCTTTACCGCCTTGACGGTATCGGTAGGGATCGCGGTGAGTGGGAATTGCTCAGTCAAACGCAGGCCAGGGCGGGCCACTTGCAGCAGTTCGAGCAGGCGATAGGAGCAGTTTTCGTCGAAGAAGAAGTAATCGAACTGGATCTGCTTGAGCTCCCACACGTGCTCGACCATACGCTTGGTCTCGACCTCGGTGAGGTTCAGGCGGTATTCCCACAAATCGCGGTTTTCGAGGCTGCGGTATTCCGAGAGTTTCTCCTGATAGGGCACCAGGGCGAACAGGCCGGGATAGCCGCCCATCAGGCCCTTCCAGGCATAGAGGATGCTGTTGTCGGAGCCTTCGATATAGGCGCCGAAGTTGATCGCATAGCTGAGCAGGGCGGTGTTGTTGCTTTGCACGTCGGCCTGGTCGATGCGCAGCAGGGTGTGGCCGAACATCGACGACGGGCTGTTGAGGTAGGCCGCCGGGAAGATCATCACTGCGCTATGGGGCGCGACGTCCTTGAACCACTGGGTGAACTCTTTGCACTCCAGGGCGGGCAGGTCGTTCAGTTGCAACTGCGCCTTGAGCCAGCGGGTACGTGCGGGGTACACACATTGGGCGTGCTTTTCACCCAGGCTGGCCGGTGCATACAGCGCATCAACGGTGGCCTTGAGTTCGGCGTCCGGATGGTGCGCGCCATCGGGAGCGATGAAGAATTTCTTGTCGCTGACATAGCTGCGCCAGCCACTGATCTTGCCGGCTTCGTAGTGCCCCAGCGACAGCCAGAATGGATCATTGGCCAGTTGCTGCAAACGTTGATCGTCGAGGTGCGGTGCCGCATGCAGCGGGGCGCAGGCGAAGAGAGCCAGGCAAGCGAGGCGTTTGAGCATGGAGGCTACTTAAGTCGGACGGAAAAAAAGACCCAAGGTGGGCGGGTCGAAAAAATAAAACCCGCGCCTCGAAAGGCGCGGGCAGGTCGAGCTTAAGCCTGGGTTGCGTATTTCGCCAGACGGGCATCGCTTTTCAGTACAGCAATGGTGTTGTTGTGCACGTCGTCAGCGGTCACGTCAGCCTTGCTGAAGATCTGCTGGAAGTGCTCGTGGGTCACGGCCGCGAAGTGATCGCGATCTTCCGGCGCAACACCCAGTACCACCGCGTAGGTGGTCAGCGCTTCGCCGTTGCCTTTGGCCATGTCTTCGGACAGCTCGTTCATCATGCCATTCATGGCAATCCAGGACTTGCCGCCGTAGGTCAGGGCGCTGTTGGTGCTGCAACCGTTGGTGCCCGAGGTCATGCCGAAGGTGGCGTTACCCGAAGTACCGTTGGTGGTGGAGGCGAGGAAGTGGGCCGGAGTACCGCGCTGGCCTTCGAACAACATGTTGCCCCAACCGCAGTTCGGGCCACCTGGTGCTTCTGCCATTGCATTGAGGGAGACGACGGTGAAGAGAGTACCAAGAAGGATCCGTTTCATAGCTTTGTTCTCTTTGTGTGCAAACCAATGGACAAGGGTTCAGGTGCTCAACGCACCCTAGGGGCCAGTTATTAGTCCAACCCGCGCAGTTTGGAGTTTAGGCACGTTCCCAGGGTTCCGTGTTTTTTTATAAACATTCAGTGGCGGGCGATTTTTTTGCAGGACGCATGCGATGGCTATGCTTTCCCGAAAGCGCGCCTTGCCAGAGCGCTCAACCGGGAGCCAGAATGCCCCATCTGCCCCGCCTGATGTAAGGAAGCCCGATGCCTGATCCTGTTGCTGCCAGCTTGCGTCTAGCGCCCGAAGCGCTGACTCGCCCTTTCTCCGCTGAACAGTTCAGCTTCTCGACCACCAATGATTTGGAGCCCTTTCGCGGTGTGCTTGGCCAGGAACGTGCGGTTGAAGCCTTGCAGTTCGGCGTGGCCATGCCACGCCCCGGTTACAACGTGTTTGTCATGGGCGAGCCGGGCACCGGCCGCTTTTCGTTCGTCAAACGCTACCTGAAAGCCGAAGGCAAGCGCCTGCAAACCCCGGCGGACTGGGTTTATGTGAATAATTTCGATGAGCCCCGCGAGCCTCGCGCCCTGGAATTGCCGGGTGGCGCCGCCGCGGCGTTTATCGCCGATATCAACGGCCTGGTCGACAACCTGGTCGCCACCTTCCCGGCAGTGTTCGAACACCCGACTTATCAACAGCGTAAAAGCGCCATCGACCGGGCGTTCAACCAGCGCTACGACAAGGCGCTGGACGTGATCGAGCGCCTGGCCCTGGAAAAAGACGTGGCGCTGTACCGCGACAGCTCCAACATCGCCTTTACGCCGATGCTCGACGGCAAGGCGCTGGACGAAGCCGAGTTTTCGCAACTGCCGGAAGCCGATCGCGAGCGCTTCCACACCGATATCTCCGAGCTGGAAGAACGCCTCAACGAAGAGCTGGCCAGCCTGCCGCAGTGGAAGCGCGAGTCCAACAACCAGCTGCGCCAGTTCAACGAAGAAACCATCACCCTGGCGCTGCAGCCTTTGCTGGCGCCATTGTCGGAAAAATACGCAGAAAATGCGGGCGTCTGTGGCTACCTGCAGGCCATGCAGGTGTACCTGCTCAAAACCGTGGTCGAGCAATTGGTGGACGACGCCAAGACCGACGCCCAGGCGCGCAAGCTGCTCGAAGAGCAGTACTGCCCGAGCCTGGTGGTGGGCCACTCGGTCAACGGTGGCGCGCCGGTGGTGTTTGAACCGCACCCGACCTACGACAACCTGTTCGGCCGCATCGAATACAGCACCGACCAGGGCGCGCTCTACACCACCTATCGCCAGTTGCGTCCCGGCGCGTTGCACCGCGCCAACGGCGGTTTCCTGATCCTGGAAGCCGAAAAAATGCTCAGCGAGCCCTTCGTGTGGGATGCGCTCAAACGCTCCCTGCAATCGCGCAAGCTGAAGATGGAATCGCCCCTGGGCGAACTGGGCCGCCTGGCCACCGTGACCCTCAACCCGCAGATGATTCCCTTGCAGGTCAAGGTGATCATCATCGGCTCGCGCCAGTTGTATTACGCCTTGCAGGACGCCGACCCGGACTTCCAGGAGATGTTCCGCGTACTGGTGGACTTCGACGAAGACATCCCCATGGTCGACGAAAGCCTGGAGCAGTTCGCCCAGTTGCTCAAAACCCGTACTTCGGAAGAGGGCATGGCGCCGCTGACTTCGGACGCGGTGGCGCGCCTGGCGACCTACAGCGCACGCCTGGCCGAACATCAGGGGCGCTTGTCGGCGCGTATTGGTGATTTGTTCCAGCTGGTGAGCGAGGCGGACTTTATTCGCCACCTGGCCGGCGACGAAATGACCGACGCCGGGCATATCGAGCGCGCCCTCAAGGCCAAGGCCACGCGCACCGGCCGCGTGTCGGCGCGGATTCTCGACGACATGCTCGCTGGCGTCATCCTGATCGACACTGCCGGCGCCGCTGTGGGCAAGTGCAACGGCTTGACGGTGCTGGAGGTCGGCGACTCGGCATTCGGCGTGCCGGCGAGGATTTCCGCCACGGTGTACCCAGGTGGTAGCGGTATTGTCGACATCGAGCGCGAAGTTAACCTCGGCCAGCCGATTCACTCCAAGGGCGTGATGATCCTCACCGGTTACCTGGGCAGCCGCTATGCCCAGGAATTCCCGTTGGCCATCTCCGCCAGTATTGCCCTGGAGCAGTCCTACGGGTATGTGGACGGCGACAGTGCGTCCTTGGGCGAGGCATGCACCTTGATCTCGGCTCTGTCGAAGACGCCGCTCAAGCAATGTTTTGCCATCACCGGCTCGATCAACCAGTTTGGTGAAGTGCAGGCGGTGGGCGGGGTCAACGAGAAGATCGAAGGCTTCTTCCGCCTCTGCGAAGCCCGTGGGTTGACTGGTGAGCAGGGTGCGATCATCCCTCAGGCCAACGTGGCCACGCTGATGCTCGACGAGAAGGTGTTGCAGGCCGTGCGTGCCGGGCAATTCCACATCTATGCGGTGCGCCAGGCGGATGAGGCCTTGAGCCTGCTGGTGGGCGAGGATGCCGGCGAGCCGGACGCCGAGGGGCAATTCCCGGAAGGCACCGTGAATGCGCGGGTGGTGGAGCGCTTGCGGGCGATTGCCGAGATGATCAGTGAGGAAGATTTGAAGGAGGCGGAAAAAGAGCTGGCGCAGCAGGCGTTGGCTGAAGCGAAGCCAACCTGATTGCTGTCATCACTCGGTCAAGGTGGGAGCTGGCTTGCCTTAAGGCCAGTCAGTTAAGACTTTTTTGTAGGAGCGAGCTTGCTCGCGAAAAACTTTCAGGCGCCGCGTTCATTCAGCAAACACGCGTTATCGTTGCCGTTTTTCGCGAGCAAGCTCGCTCCTACAGAAGGCGATGACCGCTTAAGCCAGCTCCCACACTGGTCCGTGGTGTTTTTGGGAACGGTTAGCGTGCCACAAAATTGACTCCACCCTCAGGGACCAACGTCCGTTGGTCCCTACAACCTTGGTTTGTCGCGTTTTTATTCTATTCTCAGAGTCAAGGATATCCACAGGAGTCGCAGGATAGAAACAGCCTCGCCGTGCGCTGGGGCTGAACACCGATCTACCGAGGGGCGCCGCCATGTCGCGCAACCTTTGCCTTACTCGCCAGTGCCTGGGCCTGGTCACCCGTATCGAATGCTCCATTCGCCCTCTCGCCGGGGATAACGGGATGTGGACGCTGTTGTTTGCCGCCGGCATGTCGGGCGAGCAGCCTTCCACCGTCAAATCCCAGGGCCCGTTCCATGGGCCCTTCGTGGCAGAACGCATGCTGGGCACCATCGTTGATAGCCTGACCTTGCACGGCTACGAGCAAATGGACGAGCCGCAGATCTGGTGCCTGCACCTGCAGGCTCATCTGCGCCAGCTCAATGGCGGCCAGGAGCGGCTGGCCCTCTGAGGATCGTTCCCACGCTCTGCGTGGTAACGCCGCCCCGGACGCACCGCGTCCACCCAGGGCTATTTGCTCTCAGGCTTGTCCAGCTTCACCTCAAAGCCGTACTGCACGGTGCTGAGGTCGGTGCGCTGGTAACTTTCCAGCGTGGTCGGCTGGCCGTAGAAGTAATGCACGTCAAACATCGCCGTGCCGTATTCCTCGGCGCGGTGGCTGACACCGAGAATCTCCTTGAGGTAATTGCCGCTGGCATCCTTGGCATAGAAGCGCCAACTGTCGGCGGGGAAGTCCTTCTGGTCGACGATCAGCGCGTTGTCCTTGAGCGACAGGCCCTTGGGCAGCTTGGCGGCGTCAATCGTGGCTTTCTCGATGGTGGCCAAAAACAACGGTACCGAGCCCACCACAAACGCCGGGGTTTCCGGGAACAGGTTGAGGTCGTAGGTGAGCGTGCCGCTTACTGCGTTCAGCTCGAAAGCCTCGGTCGGCAGCTCGATAGGCTCGCCGCGCTCGCCCTTGTCGTCGGCGGTGAAGAAGGTGATAGGCGCGTCACTGTTGTTGCGTTCGGCACCGACTAGGTCGTCATTGAAGGTGAACGGGTGGTCGAACACGATTTTTGCGGCACTGGCGTCTTCGGTCGATTGGCTGATGGTGACGCTGTTTTTCAGTTGGTCCTCCGTCATCGAGGCATCTTTGAGCCAACTGGCGGCGCCGTCGTCATACACCGTGACCGGCATTGGCAGGGGCTGCACGGTGTTTTGCAGGCTGTTCCTGTCAAAGCGCATCACCGGCAGGTCCAGGTCTTTACGGGTGACCGTGGCCTTGGAGAAATCCAGCACATTCACCTGCAGGTTATCGATCAGCCCGTTGAAATACACCTTGGCGTAATGGCTGGTCTGCTGGCGCTCGAAGGCTTTTTGCGCGTCGGTGAGCTGTTTATCGAAGGCATCGGACCACGCGGTTTGTTTTTGCATCTCGGCCAGTTGTTTCTCATAGAACGCCACCTGCGCGGCACTCTCGTTGATCGAGCCTGAGCGGGTCAGAAACTGCCCGGTGCTGTCCCGTGCCTGCACCAGCAGCGGGTTGGGTGACGCATCGCCCACTTCGGCGGCCAGGGGCTGGCTGTTGGTCAGTTCGATCTCGGCGTAGTTCTTTTCCAGCGTCAGCAGGTTGAGGGTGATGTTGCCGTCGGTGCGTTTATGGCCCACGTCTTGTTTGGTCAGGTCGAACGTCAGCACCTTGCCCGGGGTGATCACTTCCACCGCGCCCTTGAGGCTGATGGGTTGTGGCTGGCTCTTGTTTTCCGTCTCGATCCCTTCGATAAACGGGTAGGTCACCGTCAGGTCGTCGGGGTTGGTCAGGTTGGAACTGCTGGGGCTCAGTTGGATGCCCGGGTCGGTTTCCGACCATTCCGGCTGGAAGGGAATGACTTTATTGTTGCTCAGGGTGACCGACTGCCATTCCAGGCCATGGGGGAAGGGGAACTGGTCCGGCGCGTTGAAGTTGAACGGGAAGACCGGCTGCAAATCCGTCAGGTAGTCGGAGTGCGAGGTTTTGCGCAGCACGAACAGGCCATTGATGTAGGTGTTCACCAGCGCTTGGGGCGTAGGGTAATGCTTGAGCAGGGCCAGGCTATCTTCGCCGTATTCGGCTTCGATGGGCTTGCTGGCGAGCTTGACGCGCGCACGCTCCAGCAACAGCAGCGAGCCGCCCAGGTCCGCAATGGCATCGCGCAGCTTGGGGTCCTGGATGGTGTCCAGGGACTGTTCGAACTTCGTGGTTTTCTCTTCGAGGGTCGCCTGCTTCTGCTCTTCTTTGGGGGAGCAGCCGCTGGCCATCAGCAACGCCGCGCACAGGCCGAAAGTGGCCAAAGGGGATCGCACATCCATCATCTGAGTTTTCCTGTCCGACATCATCGAGCCGAGTGAATGGCCTCGACACTAGCAGAAAAATTCTCTTACAGATGCCACTTGGGTCAGTTTTCTCGCGGTGACAGGGGCCGGGTAGCGGCTGGTATACTCGGCGCCATTTTTAGCCAAGCTGTGTGAGATTCAATGGAACGCTTTATCGAAAATACAATGTACGCCTCGCGTTGGCTGCTGGCGCCGATCTACCTGGGGCTGTCCTTGGGCCTGCTGGTCCTGGCGTTGAAATTCTTCCAGGAAATCATTCACGTGATTCCCAACATCTTCACCATGTTGGAAGCCGAAGTGATCCTGCTGCTGCTGTCGTTGATCGACATGGCCCTGGTGGGCGGCTTGCTGGTGATGGTGATGATTTCCGGTTACGAGAACTTCGTGTCGCAGCTGGATATCGACGAAAACAAGGAAAAGCTCAACTGGCTGGGTACCATGGACTCGTCGTCGCTGAAGATGAAAGTTGCGGCCTCCATCGTGGCGATTTCCTCCATCCACCTGCTGCGCATCTTCATGGACGCCAAGAACGTCGATCCACAGCACCTGATGTGGTACGTGATCATCCACATGACCTTCGTGGTCTCGGCGTTCGCCATGGGCTACCTGGACAAACTCACCAAGCATTGATACCCCGCGCTGGCCTTACTGCTCCACGAAGTAATAAGGCTGGCGGTTGACTGCCATTTGCTTGATCACCGTAACCGGCTCTTTTAGCCGGTCAGTGTGGTCCGTCAGCGCAACGTTGCCGGGCTTGGCGCTGAGGAAGGCGCGCAGTTCGGCTTCGGTGTTCAGGATCGGCAAGTAGGCCTGCAGGTAGAACACGCTGGCGCCGTCGATGCGCTCGTTGGGTTGGTACATGGCCACCGTCCTGCCTTCGTCTTGCAGGGTCTGGATCTGGCTGATCACCGGCACGAATGAATGGCGCACATCGGCTTTGGGTGCAAACCAGAACGCCGCGCTCAGGTAGCAGGCGATGGCCAGGCTGAAAACCCCGCCGATGATCTGCCGGTGATAGCGGTACAGCCCCGGCTTATGGTCTTTGGCCCACTCCAGCAGCACCCGCGCATATTCGGCAGCCAGTACAGCCGCGGCTGGCGTCAGCGCCATCAAATACACGGTGCGTTTACTGGAAGCCAGGGTCAGCAGGGTGAACTGCGCCACCAGCCACACACTGAAAAACAGGCGGTAGCGGTTGCGTACCAGGCTTTTGCGGAAGTGCCACAGGCCCAAGTACACCAGGATGTTCCAGGGCAGGAAGGCCTCGGGCAGTTTCGCGAGGTAATAGTAGAAAGGTTCGTAATGCCCGGCCTCGACGAACGAACCACTGAAGCGCCCGACGCTATTGGTCCATAACACCTCACCCACCGCCTGCATCCCACCGCGCTGAAACAGAAACCCCAGCCAGATCAGCAGCGGCACCAACGCCAACAGCGTGAACAGCGCCGGCTTGAGCCAATCGCCCAGCCGCAGGCGTTTATCCATCAGGCTGGTGCTGAACAGGTACACGAAAATCACAATGCCCGGCATCGCCAGGCCCAACACACCCTTGCTCAACGTAGCGATGACCATCCCGGCGGTAAACAACGCCCAGGCCCAAGTACTTGAACCTTCACGATCGGGCCGTACCGCCTGGTAAAACCCCAGCAGGGCCGCGGTGACACCGAGGCTGAGCAACGAATCCTCACCCACCCCCCGCACATTGCCCCAATAACTGGCCATGGTCGCCAGGATCAGCGCAGCGCTGAACGCCAGCGTCTGCGGCCGCCCGAACCGACGCAACATCCCGTACAACAGCATCACACTGAACAACCCGGCAAACGCCGACGCCAGGCGCACCGCCCCGGTGCTGGCGCCAAACAGGCGAATCGCACCCGCGTCCAGCCACAGGCTCAGGGGTGGTTTTTCCAGGAAGGGTTCACGAAACAGGCGCGGCACCACCCAGTCATTGTCCAGGTGCATCGCCATGGCGATCCCGGACACCCGGGCTTCGGTAGAGCCTTGCAGCTCGTGGTTGCCGAGGGCGAAGAAGAACAACAGAGCAGCAAGCAAGAGCAGCAGGGGAGCGGGGCGCGTCATGGAGTCTGGCTACCGAGGCATGAGACCGATCGGGCGACCGGTCATGGGTAGTCAGGGAGTATACGAGTGCGATTCTTAACCTTTGGTGAACGGCCGTGGGGTTTTTCTCCGGCGGATCAAGGCAGTTTCAAGCTGGGCACTGCCGCTTTGCCTTGTGCGGTCAGCACCGGCTCCAATTGCTCCCAGGTGAAGGCCAAGTCGTTGTCGCAACCGTCACCATTGGCCGGTGTCGAGAGTTGCAGGCCCTGGGTGTTGAAGCTCAGGTGAAAATTGGAGTAATCGGTAATCGCGGGGCAGCCCTCGTCGGTGGTGGTTTGCTTGGCCAGCCAAGTGCTGAAGGCGGCCGGCAGCTTCAAATGGCCGGAATAGGCGTCATGCCATTGCTGATGGCCGCCGAGCCAGGTCCATGGGTCCACACTCTCGCCGGTTTGCAAGTTCCAGGAGTGCAGGCCCCAACTGATGCCCATGGCGCCTTGGCCTGCGGCCCAGCGGTAGAACCGCACGGTGAGAAATTGCGATGACCAATAGGCAGGCTCAACCTCGATCTCACTGGTATAGACCGAGCCGTTTCGACCCAGGTATTCACGCCGCTCATAAAAATAGTCGGTTAGATCTTCGTCATTGACGGCCAACGCGGCGAGTTGCTGGTTGATCTTCTGCACCGCCGGGCCATCGCCCTCCAGCTTGAGCGTGACGCGGGGGCCTTGGATCTTGAGCTGGTAGGTGTGGTTGTGGAAAGTCTTCTTCTCGGTCTTGATCGGCAGCGGCGCGGCTTCCATGGGCGCGTTATAGGCATCGCTGCCGCAGCCGTCCGTGCCAATGCGGCGCAGGGCCAGTGGCAGCGGCGCACCGCCATCGGTTTTGCTCCAAGCACCAGAAAGAGTATCGCCCTGAGGTTTTTGCAGGGCCCAGAAACCGGTGTTGCCTTCCTCCACCCAAGGCGCGTTGTCGTTGGCCTGGGTCAGTTGAATCGGGGTACGAATGCGCTGGTAGTAATAACTGCCATGCTCCCCGTCGGCGCCGTTGAAACAGACGGTGATAGCGGACTTGCCCAAAGTACCTTGCCAAACCCCGGCCAGCTCGGCAGCGGTGGCGAATGAAGGGATGAAGGCGAGGGCGGTGACGGCGAAGGGCTTGAACACGGGTATCTGACTTCCGGTTGTCTGATAAAGGCCGTCAGGGTAATGGGAAGTGTGAGGGGATGCCAGCGGGCGAGATACGCTGAGGCAGCTCGCCCGTTTTCGTGTTTTAAGGTTGTGGCATTTGGGTAGTGAATGGCTGGGTGTTCAAGACCCGTTCTACCAGTAGCTCACCTAAAACGATCAATTGCTGGGCGGCCAGCAACTTGTGGCGGTGCGCGCCTTCAAGTTCGAAAGCCAGGTCGGTGGTCATGGCGTTGAGGGAGGCGAGGGTTTCGCTGGCTTGGATTAGCAGGGTTTCGGGGTGGATGTTTTCGGCGAGGGTGAAGAGGGTGGTTGGGGGATTGGGGGTGATCTTTTTCATGATGAAGCTCCCACACTGTTTAAGGAGCTACCGCCCCCTGCTGTCAAACAGGATTGGGTGGCAGCTGTACGCGGGTTGACAGACCGGAAGTGTAGGAACCCGGCGCACCCGAAGATGCCCCACGCACAGCCGCCATGAACGGAGCGGAATGCGTAAGCATGCCGCCTTATCACAGGGTGTGAAAGGTTACACTTTTCGGCCTGTCAAAGCCGGTCGCTGATCGCCAGCGACGCAAAGAAGTTAGCGTTGTGAAGGGGGTTGCGCCAGTTCACCAACAGCGCGGCAACTTGCGGGAAGCTTCCGAAGCTCGGCCCTGTTGGCGTCCCCGTCGTCAGGCTCTGTTAAAAGCTCCAGTCCTCAGCCTGAACCAACTGGCAGAACGGCCCATTGAGCGTGGCATTGTGATGAGCCACGATGGCCTCGGCTTTCATCAAGGGCGTGTCAGAACAGGTATGACCGTCGGCGATAAGCACCGCATCGAAGCCAAGGTCACGCGCAGCACGGCAGGTGCTGTCGACGCAGTATTGCGTTTTCATCCCGGTGACTACCACGCCGGTGGCGCCGCAAGAGCGCAGACTGTCAGCTAGGTCAGTCATCGCAAAAGCGTTAGGCCGACGCTTTTCGAACACCACTTCCCCACCCAGCAACTTCATTTCCTCTGCAATCAGCGTAAGCGGGCTGCCCGACTCGATTGGCGAGCCAGCGGGGCCGATGTGACGCGCGAGAAAAATTGGCGCGCCTGCGCTGCGGGCCTTGTCCATCAGGGTGTTGAGCGTTTCCAACAGCTCTTCGCAGCGCCAGGGCTTTTCCGGGCCGTGAACAAGCCCGACTTGGATATCGAGTATCAACAGGGCGTACATGGGTGCATCTCCTTGCGTGTGAACCAGCGACACAAGGGCATAAAAAAGGCCCTGTCCATCGCTGGCGGGCCTTTGAAGTGTTCGTTGGTTATTGGCTCACGAAACCTCGCACGCTCCGCTTGATGCGGTCGTGGTGGTGGTTGTCGATGTGAGGCAATAGGTAGTCATGGGGCGACACTAGCATTGTGGTTGATGGAATGCCAGGTACAAAAAAGACGTCCATGACGTCTTTCTTCGTTAGTGTGGTGCGCCGGGGTAATCTGAACTGGAAGGATAAGCTATTGTTTTTTATCGATTTAATGTTTTTGGTCTTTTGATTGGAATACTCTTTGGAATACTAAGTCCATTTTCAAAGCTCTGAGGCGTGATCGGCCAGGCCGATGAGATTGCACTTGGTCCGAGGGGGCCGACCAAAGCAGATATCCCTTTAAGCTTAAGTGGTGCGTCTTTATTCCATCCAGCTCTCGCCATTTAAACTTTACGTTCGCTCGGCTTGTGGGCGGCGTTATTTTTGAGTTTTTGCCTGTTTTTGCTGGGTATTTCCGATAACTATTTTTCTGTCCCCCCATTTGTCCCCCCATTTGTCCCCCCACATTGAGCCCGCGCACGAGGTCGGAAGCTCTATGGCGGATGAGTTGGTGGTTAATCTGTGCGAATGGGTGAGATGACTTCAGCGTAAGCGTCGTTGTGACCGCTGACTGTTCGCAATACTTCGATACCCACGGTAAACTTCACACCGGAGATTGCTGCGTCCTGCTCCAGGACGTTACCAGAAAAGCCTTGCGGACTGGGCTGGAATTCTCAAAGCAAGTGACCGCCAACGATGATGTACTGCATGCGTTCGACTGGACGCTCATTTTCGTCATCGATCAGAGCCTTTGCCAGTCGTGAACCCACTATCACCGTCAGAAAGCGAGATGTGCTTGGCGGGCCATTGGAGCAGGCTACGCCTTGCTCACGGCCTGTTTCGACAAAGGCGCAGCTAACTGTGTGACAGAGAGGTCGATTGCCTAAAGGGCGCTGGAGTCATCAACCTTTGACAGATTCGGCAGCAAAAGTACAAGTCTAGATTGGCATTTATCGTAAGGCCTACCAATACGACCATACCGTGACTGAGCTGAACAAGCGCTCTACGATACCCCAGACAGAAGCTGGCCTGATCCGATCAGACCGAGCGACAAAGAGAGCAATGTAATGAATCTCAGCAGCACCATCAAATCCATCCAGGACATCATGCGTAAAGATGATGGAGTCGACGGCGACGCTCAGCGCCTTGGTCAACTCACCTGGCTGCTGTTCCTCAAAGTTTTCGACCAGCGCGAGGAAGAATGGGAAGGCGCCCAGTCCAGCTATAGCTCGCCCTTGCCTGAACTGCTGCGATGGCGCAATTGGGCTGCATTTTTGGTAGGGGCCGATGGCCGGAAAACGCCGCAAAAGTCTCCCGCCGAAGTCATCGGTTTCATCAACAACGAGTTGTTTCCACAGCTCAAGGAACTGGATGCAAATGCAAGCCCGCAGCACAAGGTAATTCGTAGCGTCTTTGAGGATGCTAACAATTACATGAAATCCGGTACCCAGCTGTTGGCCGTGGTCGAAAAGCTGGAAGAGGCCATCAATTTTCATGATTTCAAGACTCGCGCCAGCTTGGGGGATGTCTACGAGCAAATGCTCAACGATTTGCGCGGTGCTGGGAACGCTGGCGAGTTTTACACCCCGCGTGCCATTACCCAGTTTATGGCAGATCGTGTTAATCCGCGATTGGACAAGCGCGATACGGTAATGGATCCAGCGTGTGGCACAGGTGGCTTCTTGACTGCTGCCATTGACCATTTTCGCAATCAGCTCCGCACTGACCCCAGTGATATTGAAAGGCTCGCGATTGAGAAATTGATTCACGGCATTGAAAAAAAGCAGCTGCCGCACCTGCTCTGCACCACCAACATGTTGCTGCACGGCATTGATGTTCCGAGTCAGATTGAACACCGCAATACGTTGGGCACACTCTGGAAAGAATGGGATGCTAACGACAAAGTAGACTGCATCATCACCAACCCTCCTTTTGGTGGATATGAAGATGATGGTGTTGGTAGCGACTACCCGCCGAACCTGCGCACACGCGAAACTGCCGACATGTTCATGGCACTCATTATTGAGAAGCTGTTGAAAGAAAATGGCCGTGCTGCTGTAGTTCTGCCCGATGGCTTTTTGTTTGGTGATGGGATCAAGGGCGAGCTGAAAAAGCTACTACTTCAGAAGTGCAATTTGCACACTATCATCCGTCTGCCTAAGGGGGTTTTCGCCCCTTACACAAGCATCAAAACCAACTTGCTGTTTTTTACAAAGGGCAGCACAGCGGACAATGACGCGGAACACTTTCATACAGATTCTATCTGGTTCTACGAACACCCGTATCCGGAAGGTTACAAGAGTTACTCCAAAACCAAGCCAATCCGTTTTGAGGAATTCAAATCCGAGCAGGAGTGGTGGGGGTCTGAAGCTAGCGATTTTGCTAGTCGAGTGGAAAGCGAGTTCGCCTGGAAAGTGGACTTCAAGGCCAATCGCGAGAGAGCTGAAACTGCCGCTAAGCCCCACTGGCAGCGTGCTACGGAACTGAATAAACAGACCGTTGCGCTGGAATCAGAAATTAACGATTTGCGCAGGAGTCTGGGTACTTCAGCTAAGTCGGCCAGCCATGAAAAAATCGAGCTTCAGATAGCTGAGAAGCGTCTCCAGGTCGAACAGTTGCGTCTGCAAGCCCGTGAAGCACAAGCTGCGGGAGACCGAGTTTATTGGCCGATCTACAATCTCGACATCAAGAACCCCAACTCGCCAGAAGAGGAAATCCAAGATCCAGACCGCCTTCTTGAAAACTACAAAAGGCTGTTAGGCGAAATTGAGGAAACTGAGAACAGGCTCAAAAGTGAACTGACTGCCGCGCTAGCGCATCATTTTGTAGACGAGGACGCCTGATGGAGGCGCAGCAATTTCTAGCGGAGTTTGGGCATATTGCAAGCGCGCCAGGGGGCATAACGCGCTTGCGCGAGTTGGTGCTGCAATTTGCGGTGCAGGGGCGACTAATAGAGAAGGGGCCTTCATGGACATTGCGCACACTGTCAGAGCTTGGTAAGTGGGGCAGTGGCGGAACACCTGCAAAAACACACGCTGACTACTATGGCGGAGATATTCCGTGGTTAGTAATTGGTGACTTAAATGACGGTGTAGTGAAGTCCGCGTCTAGCTCCATTACACAAAAAGGCCTAGAGAATAGTTCTGCAAAACTAGTCCCTGCGGGATCTTTGCTGGTTGGCATGTATGGATCGATAGGGAAGTTGGGTATAGCAGGGGTTGAATGTGCTACAAATCAAGCTATTGCACATTGCGTTGTAGACGATAGTTTGGCCCTTACAACGTATCTTTTTGTGTTCATCAGAGCCATACGAGCTAATCTCTTTCTTAAGGGTAAGGGGCTTGCTCAGCAAAATATCTCGCAAACGATTTTGAAGGCTCAAGAAATTGAGCTGCCTCCACTTGAAGAACAGTCCCGCATTGTCGCTAAAGTAAATGAGCTGATAGCCTTATGCGATGATCTTGAGGTAGAGCAGAAAGATTGCCGCCGTGTGCAAAACAAATTGCGTCAGGCCACTTTGCAAGCTGTCGCCACAGCTACAAGTCCATATGAGCTGCAAACGGCGTGGTCGCGTTTGGACGAGAACTTCAGTCTGCTATTTAATTTTCCGGAAGACGTAGATCAGTTCATCGCTGAGCTGAAAAACATGTCTGTCCGTGGATTGCTTTCTTTAGCCTCTACCTCCTCGGTTGATGTGGACAGGATTACGACAGATTGCGATAACTTACGTGATAGTTACGTTTCGTCTGGCCTAATGCGGCGTCAAAAGCTCGTCACAGTTACAAGTACCGAAGTTATCTATCCCGCGCATTGGGCGATTGTTCCATTTGACAAGGTAGCTGTTGTCATAGGTGGTGTAACCAAAGGCCGCAATCTGCGTGGAAATAATGTTTTGACCCGCCCTTACCTAGCGGTCGCCAATGTTCAGCGTGGTTTTTTTAAATTGACTGAATTGAAGACAATCCAAATTGGCGTGGAGGAGTTGAGTAAGTATCTTGTTCAAGACGGTGATTTGCTAATCACCGAAGGTGGCGATTGGGATAAGGTTGGACGTACTGCAATCTGGAGAGGCGGCGTTGAAGACGTTTTGCACCAAAATCACGTATTCAAAGCTCGCGTTTCATCATCCTATTTGCTCAATGAATGGGTTGAACTCGTATTCAACTCAGGTGTAGGTCGTGACTATTTCTCTGGAGCGTCTAAGCAAACGACAAACCTTGCGTCAATTAACATGACGCAACTCCGAAGTTTTCCCTTGCCTATTCCACCGCTTGATGAGCAGCAAGAGATATTAGTCAAACTAGATGAGTTGACAAGTCAGGCAGTAGCTTGGCGTAAACAGTTAGAAAAAAAGCAGCGCTTAGCCTCATTGCTTGCGGGCGCAACTGTGGAAGCCCTTACTGGCATTGCCACTGAACAGCAAGAGGAACCTATGAAAGCTCCCAAAACTGAACTGATTGCCCAGTTGCGCTTGGGTAACACGCCCAATATTAGTGCCCAGGCGCCATTGGCGACAATTCTGACTCGCCACAACGGTGAAATGCCTGCAAAAGATTTATGGCAGCGCTTCAGTGGCGATGTTGATGCCTTCTACGCGCAATTGAAGGTGGAAGTTTCAAAGGGATGGATTATGGAACCTTCTGTAGCTGAAATGCGCCAAACACTGACTGACGTAGAAGGTATCTGAAATGCAGTTGCAATTTCTTCGGCTACCACACTTTCGTAATTTGCGTGAATTAGATATATCTTTCACGTCACATTTTATGCCCGAGTTCGAGGGGGCAGATCCAGTCAGTTTTAAGCCTATTCGCAGTCATGTTTTGATCGGCCAAAACGGCGTTGGCAAGTCTAATCTAATTGAAGCGCTGATCACTATTTTTCGCGACATCGATCTAGATCGTGAGGCAGCATTCGATTACACATTAGGATATGAAATTCGTGGTCATGTGGTGCGTATCGAAGCGGATACAGCAAAACAGAAGCGTCCCTTTGTATGGGTAGATGGCGATCGCGTTAGCCAGGAATACTTAATAAAAAATGGGCCGGCTGACAAGGTGCCGCGTGATGAACGTAGAGGTCCTCGGCTACTGCCAACTCATATCTTTGCTTATTACTCTGGCCGTAATGAGCGCATCGAGGCACTTTTCCAGGAGCATCAGCGCCGCTTCAATCAACGCCAGGAAATCACAACAGATGAAGTGCTGTCCGAGCAATTGCTGGAAAGGTTCACAGCGTCTGAAGCTGACATACGCGCGATAGACGATGCTAAGCGTAGGCGGGACACTCGTCTCAAACAGATTGGGGACGACCGCTTACGTCGACTATTTTACTGCCGTGGTGGCCACAGCCAGCTGGTATTGTTGGCCTGTTTGCTGTCCGATGATCCGGTCTTTCAGAAAGTATTGAAAAACCTGCATATTGAGTCATTGGAGTCCGCTCTATTTGTCCTTAAGGAGCCACACCGTCTGCGCGAAAAACGCAAAGGCGGTAAATTAGACGAAAACGAAATTAATGAAGGTGATCCGCGTTTTTGGTATGCGCGTGGCAATGTGGTGAGCGAGTTTCTCGATAAGCTTTGGCAGGTTGCTTGGGCTCCAATTGAGCAGGAAACCACGAAACAGATCGACTTCCGAGGCCGCAGCGAAAAACAGAAACAGCTCTATCTGTTTGTTCCAAGTCAGGACAAGCTCAAACAGCTCGGCGAGCTAGTTGGCGGTACCGACAGTTTTTTCCGTTACGCCGAAGGGGCCTACATTGGCGACCTGATCGACGAAGTTCGCATCACAGTAAAAAAACGCGATGAACACGGTGGCAAGGTTAGCTTCACTCAGCTTTCTGAAGGTGAACTACAAATGCTTACCGTGCTCGGTTTGATGAGGATAACTCGCGAAGACAATTGTCTATTCCTGCTCGACGAGCCGGATACTCATCTCAATCCAATCTGGAAGCTGCGTTACTTCGATGACATTGAAGGTGTGCTGACGTCGGACGATGGCGCGCTGGTGCAGGGTGAATCGCAAATCCTGATCACCACTCATGACCCTATGATGATCGGCAGTCTTAAGCGTGAGCAGGTGTATATTTTACGTCGTGATGGCGAGCGGACGGCAGTAGATGTACCGGATGAACATCCACAAGGTATGGGCGTGACTGGCTTGCTTAAGAGTGAGTTGTTTGGCTTGTCATCCACTCTAGACATTGAAACAGAGCGGCGCCTGTTTCGCCGCAATGAGTTGTTTGTTAAGGCCTCACGTACGCCGGAGGAAGAGGCGGAGCTATCTCGTCTTTCTGCTGAGCTGGCCGATTTGGGCTTCTCAACGGCTGATTTTCGGGATCCTGACTACGCCTTGTTTGTACGCAAGATGGCGCAGCACCGCAGATTCCGCAAGCCTGTACTGACGCCAGAAGAGCAAGCCGAACAGGACGCCATTGCCGATTCGATTATTGAAGAAATTTTGCGCGAGAAAGGTGGAAAATGATCTTCATCGACTTGGAGCACAAGCTGCCAACTGACGCTGAGCTGCCGCCAGATGTTCGCTGGTCGCAAGCTGCTTGGGACGCGTGGTTAGCCGAATCAACTCGCCTTGTAGGAGAGCTAGCCAAGCTGGATGTCGCGGGAAAGATTAAAGAACGGAATCAGTTGATAGATGATCGCAGTGCGCATTGGGGCAAGCTTAAGCCATGGTTGTTGGCCATTTCGTGCGGAAAGTGCTGGTTTACCGAAGCTCGCGAAATTGCCTCGCATCTAGATGTGGAGCATTTTCGCCCCAAAAAAGCATCTCGTAACGTTAAGGGCTCGGACCGAGATGGTTATTGGTGGTTGGCTTTTGATTTTATGAATTTTCGCATCGCAGGCACCGTGCCCAATCGTAAGAAGGGAGCATGGTTTCCGCTACGTTACGGTTCCCGACGCTCCAGTTATGCAAGGCGATGTGAGGGCGATGAGATCCCACACTTCCTTGACCCGACAAATGCTTACGATGTAACACTACTTGCTTTCGATGAAGAGGGTAAGGCTGTGCCGGCACCGGGAATCTCCCGGTGGGAACATGTACGCGTTCGTCGGACTGTCGAACGTTTAAAACTCACGGAGCATCAGGCGTTAGCCGAAGAGCGTCGTAAGGTTTGGCAGCGCGTAAGCAACCACATAGGTAACTACAAACGTGCGCTGGCTGAGTCTAGACACTCTGGAGCAGCCCGCGAACGTGCTAAATCTGAAGCTCGTGAGATATTTGAGCTTACAAAAAACAGCGCAGAATTATCTGCGGTAGCCAAATGGTGTGTTTTGCTACGAAATGATCCCCAATTGTTGAGATTGGTATGCTGAGTGTTGCACTCGCCCTGGAGAATATTCAACTTCAATGTGCCATATGGCTATTTTTAGCAACAAGGAACCTTGATGGTAGTAAGTTGCTAGAAGTTGTACGGTGAAAAAATACATAGAGTCGTGCAGTAATGGAATAACGTGTAAGCAGTCTGAGTTCCTATGGATGCTGGGCTCAGACCGCTACAGGGACATAATAGTCCAGGTTTGACGGGTAAGATAAAGCCAATATGCTAATATCTTTGATTTAGAAGTTGTGAACGTATGGAATTGTCGTGTGCCTCTTAATGAATGCCTATAGGTTTATCATTTTTGTCGTAACAAATTGGATATTCGCAGTAACCGCCAGCACTTTCCACGTCATCTACTTTAACGGTCGGAAGGAACTGATTTAGATCAGCTTTAGCTACTTTATTCTTGTTGATATGGCAGTCGTCGTCCATCTGCGGGTTGCACCACGCTTCGCTCACCCTAGTTTTAGACTTCGGTGCACTAGCCGATTGCTTAGTGTCTGAGTCTAGTGTATACGCCGCTAGATCGTCCTTAACGATAGACTCGAGTTGTCCATGATCCAGAAGAAATTCGGAAAGTAGTCCGCGCGCTTGTGCATAAGAAACGGGCTTGCCATTTTGATATGGCCCACCGTCCATGCGGTACGCAATAGGGAAGCCATCACTGCTCGGATAGATGTAGTAGTGGCGAGATGCCGTAAAGTTTATGTCTTGGTCAATTAAACCAAATACACCATCAGCTCCTTGAACAATGCACTTGCCTCGGCGGCACAGCCCGCTTAGTTGGTTGTTGTAGGTGATGTTTTGCCGCTGGGCGGCATCGTATACTTTTATTAGGCGTGGCAGGACCTTCCAGGTACACCGATAAAACTCAGCGCCATATTGATTTTTCGCTTTAGCACAGGGAATTGCATAGGGGAGTCCCTCCATTGTCACTTCACTTGGAAACATTGGTGAATAAGTATAACCATAGTCTACAGCGGCATTTGCTAATGTGCCAAATGCAAGAAACGGTAGTGCTGTTATAAAGTGACGAATGAGTTGTCGCATGGGAAGTCCTTTTTAGTTTGTGTTGGCTTCGGCCTTTGGAGGGATTCAGTTAGGTTTGTAATTGACTGTTATCTTTTTATTTACAAAGTCTTTTATTATTTCGTAGTCAGGGTTGTAGGTGGCCAGCTTGTGGGCAGTAATCGTAGCTGCTGAAATGGCTAATAGCGGTAGAGTAGATACGGATGCAAGAACTCCAAATGCACCTAGCACTCCACCTTTGGCTACCACGCCTTTTAAGTCGCTACTGACGCGACATTTAAATCCTAGGCTCTCTATCTTTTTTTCGACTTTCAGTACGCTCTTAGTGAACTGACCTCGTAACCCTACAATCACGAAGGATGCTTTGGCGCGTAGGAGAATGTCTATTTCAGTTTCGTTTAGGCCGTTAACTGTCTTGAGTGGCATGTTTAAAGTTCTCTTTGCTGAGCGTAGGAGGTGACCCTCACGCTGAGTTAGCGCGATGGCATGTGCCTGTAAAAGGGTCGTAAATGCCGTGGCCGTTAAAGCATCATAGCGCGACGATTTCCGCCATGGCAAGAATCTCTGCGACTCACGATAAAGACGGCGACCTGGTACAGCTTGGTGCGGCGGTACGCGCGCGGCGGCTCGAGCATGCGCTGTCACAAGAAGCCCTAGCGGACGCTGCTGGGATTGACCGTTCCCACATGGGGAAGATTGAACGAGGGGAAAGGAATGTTACTTTTTTGAATATTCTTAGGATCGCGACGGCTTTGCGCTGCAAGCCTTCAGATTTGCTCATCGAAGCAGGGCTATGACCTGCCATTTATCAACGGTTTGTTTGCATCAGCCGTTCTTAATTCCTGTATCTGCCCATCCTTTGCATAATTCATTTGGATAGGGGCAAACATATCTCAATGGTGCTCCTATAGGGCATAAGGCGCCCAGCCCAGTAAACACTGGCTGGGCAGGTTGATGTGAGAAACGGATCAGGCCGCCAGGCGAAGAGCCGTATCCAGCGCCCTCTGCTTAATGACGGCACCTTGTCCAAACCATGCTGAGTCCATCCGGTACTCAGAACTCCTTGCCCGCCGCTCATGGTCGACATATTCGGTCACGGCGTTGAGCAGTCCCCATGCGGTTCCTTTAGCAGACTGCAAGGTTGAGCCTCGGCCTTGTCCTTCATACAGGCTTTGTACTTTGCGTAAAGCTCGTTCGTTCGGTTGTACTTCCGGAATGGGGCTGTTAGAAGGGGTGTCGCATAGCACGCTGAGGAAGAAACTCATCGCTTCCGGCCACTGCACCCGGCGCTCTGCGAGCATGTGCATTCGATGCATGAATTCGTCCCACTGCGACACCGCGATACCCAACTGCTTCTTTACCGCCTGCGGATCAAACCGAGTGCTGTGCGGAACCTTGATGGCACGGCTGGCCCCATCCAAGGCAATGGTCAGTGTGTTGTTACAGACGACTCGAACGGTGGTGGGTGTGGCGGTGGTGGCTAACGTGCCGTCGCACGAGGTTGCCAGTAGCAGATAACCATTCACCTCATCATTACCTGCCAATGCGGCGGTTTGCCCTGTCCGTGCCAGAGCCCAGAACTTACGGCCTCCTTTCAACACTCCCGCAGTTTCCAGCTCATACCCGGAGACCTCAGTGAGGTCGCGGTAAAATTCCAGCACATCGTGAGGCTGAACTATTTGGTAGCGTTGTGAGACTACTGAAAGCGCTGCTTTGGTGTCAGAACGGTACAAAACCTTCTGTTCTGGAAATGTATAAATTGATCCCAGGTTACCTACTGTGTTGGCCTTGAAATGGACGGGGCTGTCTTCTATGCGCCAGTTCATACCTGCTTCTTTCTGCCAGACCTCAATAGGTTGTTTAGGTGAAAGCGCGGAGCCGAGGCCATGCCACGGTGCCTGCCCGACATAGGCCATTTGTTCAACATAGTGAGCCATTGGTTTTTTCTCGTTCGATAGGCACACGGCAGCGCTGCTGAGATATCAGCAGGGAGGCGTGCACAAGTGATTTGGTTGTCAGTCTTCTTGAGATGCTTCGAATGCGCGTTGAACTGGTAGGGGTGTTGTGGGTAAGTGCATACGGAAAGAGCAATTACATTGGTTGCATTGGTAGGCGTCGAAAACATAGTGATCAATCACTGTTCCTATTTTCGCTCCTGCGATACATCCCGCTGCACCACTTACAAATGCCGCTGTAATAGCTGAGGCTAACCGCCCGATTGTGGCGGTCAGCCCACCAGTTGGGCCACTGGTTATCAAGACGATGCTGGCGCCGATAGACGTGGCGGATAATCCTCGGAGTGCGCCGCTTACACCGCCGATGGCGGCACCTGCTCTCTTGGCTATGGCTTGCTTTGCCACGGCTGATGAGCCGCAGCTTGGACATTTATACATTTTCAGATTCCAGGTTGTTGGATATGTCAAGACTGTTTGTTGCCTCCTGTGTGTTATATATGGCTAAAATTATTTCGAATTGAGTCGTGGAGTCAGCAGAGAGAGCAAAAGTTAGTTCCCGGTGACAGAGGAACCAACATTTCAGAGCTGGGAACCAACTTTCTGCACTGGAAGGTTGGCTTGTGTGCGTGAGTCTGTCCGTCAGCGTCATGGTCGTCACTTGGAATTCTGTTTTGTCCCCTGGGAATTTTTTACTAGGTGCTAAGTCGAGTGAATGCGGGCAGAGGTTCTTTTACCGTTGGGATTCATTACAACCCGAGGTATATACCATGCAGCGAGATTCGGAAGTACATCCTAGTGTTATCAGACTCAAACAGCTCTCAATTAGGGTGGGGCTATCACGGTCAACCATTTATGATCGGATTAACCCGCGATCTTCGCGATATGACGCAACGTTCCCTAAGCCTTTTAAATTGGGCAGCTTTGCTGTGGGGTGGCTGGAGGAGGATGTAAGTGCTTGGCTGCATCGATGCGTTAGCGTTTCCTGTAACGGCTCTACTCCGAGCTAACCACAAGCACTAACTTTCATTTTTCTATGGGTTGATATCTCCAGCGTGCGTTGCTGTTGTTTATCTAATTCGTTGGTGTGACCGTTGCAAACAGAGAGCTTGAATATTGGTATCTATGTTATATCTAGAATAATATCTCTAGTATCTATATTTAATGTCTATACCTAATACCCGTCTCCCATGCACGCCGTGATAGAGCATTGGTGTGCATGGGCAGTATGCGGCGATGCGTACAGTAGTGGCTAAAGTAGAAGTTGCAATATGTATTGTTAGTTGAGTGCACTATGTGAGAGATGATTAGAGTGCCTGCCCACATAAGGTGAGTGTATGAGGTTTGATGAAGAATTAGAGTTCTATTTTGAACATGAGTCGTACATGTATGCGGACATCAACGGTGAGACGGTTGAGCAGTATACCGATCAAGTGTTGCTGGCGCGTGATATCCGTTTGATTGTCGACGTGACGGCGCGCCTGAAGGCCTTTGAGAAGGGGTTGTTTCTGCCTCGTACAATGGCAATGTCTAAGCAGAAGAAGGTCAGAGTGTTGGAACATGACTGTCTAAGCTTGCTAAAGGTAGACTTTGGGATGATCAAAGAGGTTTATCCCTATCATGAGTTTAATCCGCTGCTGAGAGTTTTTATGAAGTACTTTGCTGGAGTGGAGCTGAAATCAGATGTATATAAGGTTGAGTTGCTTCTGTCTGATGAATTATCCCTGCTCCATGACTTGATAGAAAATGTTAAGCAGGAAATTCGGGGTGTGGAGTTCCAAAATATTCTGAAAGGTTTTAGCCGGTCTGCCAATAAAAACTATAAAAGCCTAGTTGGATATATTGATTCGCTGTTTGTGCGTTACGCTAGGATGCTAGTGATTCGTGTCGATTTCACCTATCGCAGCCAGTACTGCGTTCCTCGAGGAGAAACTGCTATCACCCATGCCGAAGCCAGGAGGCATCGCGAAGCCTTAATGAAGTATCTCAGGAGCCCTAAGTCACCGGGTGTTGTAGGGTATGCTTGGAAACTGGAATATGGTCTTGATAAGTCCTACCATTATCACTGTTTGTTGTTTTTGAATGGAACTGATCATCGAGAGGATATCGTCATTGCCAAGCTTCTGGGGGAATACTGGGTAGAGACGGTGACTGAAGGGAAAGGAATTTATTATAACTGCAACAAGAACAAAGCGGCGTTTGAAAAGAAAGGGATCTTAGGGGTTGGCATGATTAGCCACCATCAGGCCGGTCTAAGGGCTGGGCTAAACCTTGTGGCGGCGTATCTGACCAAGCCGGATTACTTCATCCGGATGATCGCACCTGACGGCGGTAGGTGCTTCGGGAAAGGAGGGCGGGTATCTCCCAAAGAAACAAAACGAGGTAGGCCCAGAAAGCAGCCTGAGGCGTTACCTAGTGAATAACCTATTCACTAGTGCCCAGAAAGGCCGCTCGGCATACGGAGCCTTCTTCCTTCATCCATTTCGTTATCAGGTTAGTAAGTTGGGAGGGAGTGAGATTCATGCTTGAATCTTTATTTAGTTTTACAGCTTCCTCATAAATACAGTTTGCAGCGTCTCGCTCTTTTCTCCAGCCTTCCGTCGGCCGAAGCGAGCTAATTAAAACTGCTATCTTTTTCTGGTTTTTTTGGCTGTTCTTTGAGCGTCCTCGGGCCCCTCCATTAATTCGAGGAAGTATCACTCCACTGGCGTATCCTTCGAAGTGGCTAGCATGACAGATAAGTTTCGAAGCGCTAGCGATGGATCCATTTTGACATTCAAAGTCAAATAGGAGGAGGTAAGTGAGTGCGATTAGGGTGTATTCTCGCGCTGGGTGGGTTTGCGAGTCGAACTCACTCATCACCCATTGAGACGTCTTCTGGTCTTTGCACGTCTCTCCCGTTTTGACTTGAGCTTCTATGCTATTTTTGATGTGGTTATAATCTTCGCGAATGACGTGTGTAATCAGGTAGCACAGTGACTCTTCTATCCTGAGCCTTTCGTCCTTCCAGTTAGTCTGTAGCTCTTCTTTTAGTTGCTCTAGCTCATGCAAGGCTTGAGCTAGATTTTGCGACGAATTGGTCATGTCGACTCCCTGACGGTGCGGCTTGATATAATTGGTGTTCAGACTTCGAGATTACTGCTGAGCGTTGGATTGAGGATAGCTGCCCAATCATTCATGAGCAGTCGGCGGTTATCAAGAAAGTCTGAACGAGAGTATGCCCCTTCAGTCTGATCGCGTTCATCATGCGCCAGTGCCATCTCGCAAACCTCGCGAGGATGCTGGGGGGCATTCACCCGGCCAGTCACGAAAGGAAGACCGGAAATCGTGCCTGGTGATTTGCACGTGATTTATGTCATGCAAAATTGTGCGCATTGCGTTAGCGGACTACACCCCCGCTGTCATTGATCGCGGACATAGAAAGGCTCCCGGTAGCAGCTTCCTGGATATGCTCGCTCCACCATTTCATCATTGGCCTTCGGCGCTCTATGTAATCTGCCCGATTATAGGCGCTACGCACCTCGTCCTTGTCCACGTGAGCCAGTGCAACCTCGATTAGCTCAGGATCCCAGCCGTGTTCGTTGAGGATGGTACTGGCCATTGAGCGCATGCCGTGGCTTACCAAGCGGCCTTCGAAACCCATGCGCTTCAGAGCCATATTGGCTGTTTGGCTGTTGCAATGAGTACGGGGATTGCGATCCGCCGGGAAGACATGCTCGCGGTGCCCGCTAAGGGGCTTTATAGCCTCTAGGAGTCCCAAAGCTTGTTCTGTGAGTGGGATGATGTGGGTCCGGCGCTTTTTCATCCGCTCAGGCGGTATCGTCCAGATTTTCTTGCCGATATCGATATCTGCCCATCGTGCGGTGGCTGCTTCTGCAGGGCGAGTCATGGTGTGAAGTTGCCACTCAATCAAGCAACGTGTGGTCCTTTTGATACTGGCGTTGGCCACCGTCACCATTAGCTCATTGAGTTCGTTTGGCGCAAGCGCTGCCATGTTCGTCTTCTTGGGTTTCTTGAAGACAGAGCGAATTCCGCTCAGTGGATTCGAGTGAATCAAGCCGGAATTCACGCCATAAGTCATGATCTCGTTAAGACGCTGGCTCAGTCGCTTCACGGTCTCAAGACTGCCTTTGGTTTCAAGCGGTCTGAGCAGTTTGATAACCGCCGGAGCAGTGATCGCTGAGATTGGGGTAGCGGCCAAGTCGGGAAAAACGTGCAGCGTGAGCGAGCGCCAGATGTCTTCAGCATAAGCAGTAGTAATCGAGTCTTTCTTGAGCTCGAACCAAGCGGTGGCTACGTTTTTAAAGGTATGTTCCGTAGTCGCTCTTAACGTTTGCCGATCCTCGTCACGCTTCGCTTTCGGATCAAGTCCTTGCGCCACCAGCTCCCTGGCCTCTACCGTCCGTTTCCTGGCTTGAGCCAAACTCACCTCCGGAAACGTACCAAGGCCCATATTGATCCGCTTCTTGGTGGCTGGGTGAATGTAGTTAAAATTCCAGAGCTTTGAGCCATTAGCCCTCACTCTCATCTGGAGGCCGTCGCCATCAGTGAGGATGTAATCTTTTTCCTTTGGTTTCGCTGCTTTGACTTTGACGTCTGAAAGTCGAGTGGCTTGGGCACCCATGAGAATCTCCGATACTGCATGTATTCCAAAAAATAGCAGTCGTGGGCTTGGAATACCACGTGGAATACACGAATTGTAGGATGTGCTCAGATACCATCGGACCCCGTTGGACCTGAATCCCCTGTATTTGCTGGATTTCAGGCACAAAAAAAGACGCCCTTGGACGTCTTTAGATGATTAAGTGGTGGAGCCGGGGGGATTTGAACCCCCGTCCGCCAGTACTCCGCTGTCGGTACTACATGCTTAGCCGTTTCTATTAAGTTAACCCTCAGCGACCCGAAGGGCAGGGTGCTTTGGGCGAGTTGTGTAAGTTTTAGCCGCTTCGTCCACAACGTACTGCACGGCGATTCTGTTCTATATGACAATCACTTTGGGTTTACAGACATCCCCTGGTGATTGCTGGACCCGAAGGTACCAGAAGCTCAGGGCTAAGGCTGCTTACGCAGCGAGAGCGAATTCCTGGCCGTAGTTTTCGTCATTGGCAACTATAAGAAGTTGCAACAGTGGATTTACGAGTTCTGTTACCAACTCGGCATGCACCTAAAGTTTCGCGACCGGCGTCGAATCCTAAACGGCCCCGTGCTTGTAACTCGTTGTTTCTTAGTGAGTGACAAGCCTGTGCAGTGTACGCCAAAACGTCAGCGAAGGCCAACCCGAAGGTTGGCCCTCTCGCTTACTGGCCGCCTTTCTCGCTGTTCTGCAGGTCTTGCAGGGCCTTGGAGGTGATTTCGATGCACTTCTTCTCATCACCTGCGGCGTGGGCGGCCTTGGCCTGGGAGACGGCGGTGTCTATTTCGCCACTTTTACCGCTGGTGTCGGTGGCGAGCAGGGCTTTGCCGTTATTGATTTTGTCCAGGTTGATCTGGCACAGGTCTTTGTCACTGGCGGCGAAAGCGGGGGAGGCGAGCATCGCAGCGGTCATGAACAAGCCAGCAAGAGCGGAACGCTTCATAGGGTGTCTCCTTGCGCAAAAGGGCTCGACGCTGCTGGCGTGCAACCGCTGCCAGCGACATCACTGATGGGCCTCGTTTGTCGAGGCCTATGCAGATGACTGCGCGGGTGCGCGAGGGTTCGGTTTTTTTGCCGGGTCAGTGGGCGCGGGCGCGGGTGACGCGGTCTACCAGGTAGACCAGGCCGTGGTAGTCGATGCCGCCATGCTGGGTCAGGCCGATCTCGCAGGTGCGGCTGGTGGAGATGCCTTCGCTGCAATGTTGCACGGCGTCCTTGAGGGAGCGCAGGGCGTGGGCGTTGAGCTCTGGTGTGGTGAAGCCTTTGTCGCCGGCAAAGCCGCAGCAATGAATGCCTTCGGGGATCACCACGGTTTTTGCGCAGCGGCGGGCCAGTTCGATCAGGGCCTGGCTTTCGCCCAGGTGTTGGGTGCTGCAGGTGACGTGCACGGCGATGGGCGCTTCCTGGGGCGTGAACTCGAGGCGGTCCATCAGGTGGGTGCGGATAAAGCGCACGGGGTCGTAGAGGTCCAGGCGCGTTTCTCCCAACTCTTGCACCAGGCGCAGGGTGCAGGGGCTGGTGTCGCAGTAGATCGGGTCGAGGCCGCCGCGGCTGGCGTGGAGCAGGGCGCCGATCAGTTCCTGGCGCTTGTGTTCGGCCTGCTCGGCGTAGCCTTTGGAGGCGAAGGGTTGGCCGCAGCAGAGGCTGTCCTGGTTGTCGGGGAAGACTACTTGGTAGCCGGCTTTTTCCAGCAGTTGGCGGGTTTTGTCGTACAGCGACATTTGCTCTTTATCGCCGGCAGCCGGGCCCATGGCGCGGGAGACACAGGCGGCCAGGTAAACCACGCGCGGGCGCGCGTCCGTCACCGCGGGGTTGAAGCGGATGGCTTTTTCCGGCTGTGGCATGGCGTTGGTCCACTGCGGAATTTGCCCTTTGGACAGCTTGGTCAGTGTGCTCGAGAGCTTGGCCAGTCGTGGAGCCCCCAGCAGCATGCGCGCACCGTTGGCGACGTGCAGGGTAAAGCGCGCACCTTGCAGCGCGGTGGCGAAATGGCTGGCGAGCCAGTCGGCGGTTTTCGTACGGTCGGCTTCGCGGCTGCGCAGCTTTTTCACTAGGTCGCCGGTATTGATGCCTACAGGGCAGCGTTGCGCGCATAACCCGGTGGCGGCGCAGGTGTCGATGCCTTGGTAGTGGTAGGCCGCTTCCAGTTCGGTGGTGTCCACGCCTGCGCGTTTTTTCGCCTGGATGTCGCGCCAGATCACGATGCGCTGGCGCGGGCTCAGGGTCAGGCCTTTTGAAGGGCACACCGGTTCGCAGAACCCGCATTCGATGCACTTATCCACAAGCTCATCGGCGGCGGGCAGGGGCTTGAGGTGTTTGAGGTGGATTTGGGGGTCTTCGCTGAGCACCACATCCGGGTTGAGGATGCCGTTAGGGTCGAGCAGGCGCTTGAGCTGCCACATCAGTTGATACGCGTCGCTGCCCCATTCCAGTTCGACGAAAGGGGCCATATTGCGGCCGGTGCCGTGTTCAGCCTTCAGCGAGCCACCGAACTCCACGGCCACCAGTTGCGCGACGTCGTCCATGAATGCTTGATAGCGTGCGACTTCTTCGCTGCTGTTGAAGCCTTGAGTGAACACAAAGTGCAGATTGCCTTCCAGGGCATGTCCGAAAAGGATGGCTTCGTCGTAGTGATGTTTGTCGAACAGTGCGATCAAGCGGTTTACGCCAATCGCCAACTGCTCTACCGGGAAGGTCACGTCTTCGATGATCACGGTGGTGCCGGTTTTGCGCACGGCGCCTACGGCGGGGAAGGTGTCTTTGCGGATCGCCCACAGGCGTGCGTTTTCCAGTGGGTCTTCGGTGAAGTCGACTTGTTTCTCCACGGGAAACGCCGCCAGGGACGCCATGATGAGCGTCAGTTGTTCGTGCAGCAGCGATGGCGAAGCGGCGCGGGATTCGATCAGCAGTGCGCAGGCGTTTTCCGATAGGTGCTGTACGAAAGCAGGCATGCCTGGTTTGTCCTGCACCGAGCGCATGCTGCGTCGGTCCAGCAGTTCAACGGCGGAGACTGGCTGGGTTTTCAGCACGGTGACTGCGTTGCAGCAGGTTTCGACGTCCGGGAAGACGATCAGCGCCGAGGCTTTGTTGGGGTGATCGATCACGGTGTCGTAGGTGACCGCACTGATAAATCCCAGGGTGCCCTCGGAGCCGACCAGCAGGTGGCTGAGGATATCCAGCGGGTCATCGAAATCTACCAAGGCATTGAGTGACAGGCCGGTGGTATTTTTCAAGCGGTATTTGTGGCGGATCTTTGCCGCCAGCTCAGTATTTGCCCGTGTTTCGCGACCCAACAGGGCCAGGCGTTCAAGCAGTGCACTATGTGACTGACGGAAGGCTTGCACGCTGGCGGCATCTTCGGTGTCCAGGCGGCTGCCATCGGCCAGCACCAGACGGATGCCCGCCAGGGTGTGGTAGGTGTTTTGCGCCGTGCCGCAGCACATGCCACTGGCGTTGTTGGCGACGATACCGCCGATCTTGCAAGCATTGATGGACGCAGGGTCCGGGCCGATCTTGCGCCCGAACGGTGCGAGCCAGGCGTTGGCCTGGGCGCCGATCACGCCGGGTTGCAGGCGGATCTGGGTGCCTTGCCCGCGAATTTCGCGGTGATTCCAGTTGTCACCCAGCACGATCAGCACCGAGTCGCTGATGGCCTGGCCCGAGAGGCTGGTGCCTGCGGCACGGAAGGTCACCGGCACGCGGTCGCGCTGGGCCAGTTGCAGCAGGGTTACCACTTCGTCTTCTGACTCCACGCGGATCACCAGCTGTGGGATCAGTCGGTAGAAGCTGGCGTCGGTGCCGAAGGCGAGGGTGGAAAGTGGATCGTCGAAGCGGCGATCTTGCGGGATCAGTTGTGCGACGTCGCTCAGGAAAGCAGCAGGCAGGCTCATCGGTCCTCCAGAAATAGCAGACGCCGGAAGGGGGCCCCGGCGTCGATTCTTACCCTATTACGTGCAGGTCTCAGTGCACCAGCATACCGGTGAACCAGTACGCCTGCGCCAAGGTGATCAGCCCGACGATGGTGGCAAAAAACAGGCTGTGCTTGAGGGTAAAGCGGAACAGGTCGGATTCCTTGCCCACCAGGCCGGTGGCGGCGCAGGCCACGGCGATCGATTGCGGCGAGATCATTTTGCCGGTCACGCCACCGCTGGTGTTCGCGGCTACCAGCAGGGTGTCGTTGACGCCGATCTGGTGCGCGGTAGTGGCTTGCAGTGAGCTGAACAGGGCGTTGGATGAGGTATCGGAGCCTGTCAGGAAAACTCCCAGCCAGCCAAGGAATGGAGAGAAGAACGGGAAGGCAGCACCGGTGCCGGCCAGAACCAGGGCCATGGTCGAGGACATGCCGGAGTAGTTGGTGACGAAGGCGAATGCCAGCACCATGCCGATGGACAGGATCGGCCAGCGCAGCTCAAAGAAGGTTTCTTTTAAAATGGTAAGACCAGTTTTGAAGTCGATTTTCAACGCCAACATGGAGACCAGTGCCGAGAAGAAGATCGCAGTGCCGGTGGCAGATATCGGGTCCAGCTTGAATACGGCCGGGATCGCGGTGGGGTTGGTCACGATGGGCGCGACTTTAACCACCAGTTGATCCAGGTGCGGGATCGCGAAATTGAACACCCAGCCGTACATCGAACCGCCCGCGGCGAACAGGGCTTTGAAGGGTTTGAGGGTCCAGATAGTCACCAGTACGGTGAGGATCAGGAACGGTGACCACGCCTTGAAAATTTGCCCCAGGCTGTAGGGCGAAACCACGGTGTTGCGCGGCAAGCCGAAGCCGCCGGCGCTGGAGGTGACCGCCACGCTGGATGTAGCGCCGGCAATTTGTGCGCCTGCGGTGCGCTTGGGTTGCCAGACTTTCAGGAACAGCGTCAGGGCAATCAGGCTGGCGAGTGCCGAGGTGATGTCCGGCAGCTCTGGGCCAATGAAATTCGAGGTGAAATATTGGGTGACGGCAAAGCTCAAGCCGGCCACTAGGGCTGCCGGCCAGGTTTCGCGAACGCCACGCAGGCCGTCCATCATGAACACCAGCCAGAACGGCACGAACAGCGACAGCAGCGGCAGTTGGCGGCCGGTCATGGCGCCAATCTTGAACGCGTCAATACCGGTGACCTGGCCGGCGACGATGATCGGAATGCCCAACGCGCCGAAGGCCACAGGCGCGGTATTGGCGATCAGGCACAGGCCGGCGGCGTACAGCGGGTTGAAGCCCAGGCCCACCAGCAGCGCGGCGGTGATTGCCACGGGCGCGCCGAAACCGGCCGCGCCTTCGAGGAAGGCGCCAAAGCAAAAACCGATCAACAACACCTGCAAGCGCTGGTCGTCGGTGATCGACAGAACGGAGCTGCGGATGATTTCGAACTGGCCGCTCTTGACCGTCAATTTGTACAGGAATACCGCCGCGACGATGATCCAGGCGATGGGCCACAGGCCGTAGGCAAAACCGTAACCGGCCGCAGCCAGCGCCATGTCTACCGGCATCTGGAAGGCGAAAATGGCGACCAGGATCGACAGGGCCAAGGTGATGCTGCCGGCCACATGGCCTTTGAGGCGGAACACGGCCAGCGCCAGGAAGAAGAATACGATGGGAATGACGGCGGCCAGTGCGGACAGGCCGAGGCTGCCGAGTGGGCTGTAAAGCTGTTGCCAGGTTTGCATATGGGGTGGCCCCTGATTGTTGTTGTTTGGTGAGCTTGGGTAATTGGTAATACCAATTTACAATCGCTGTGGGCTAGATTAAGAGCCTGGGCAGGGGTGTGTCAATTTGCCGCCTGCGAAACTTTGGTCGTAGGTCGGGAGGCGGGGTGTTCTGATCGGCGAAATTGAAGGCGTTCTGATAGGTGCTGCCGGCACGTCGATAGGCCAGAATAGGGGCCCCGGCGAGTGATCGGGATGGCGGAGAGTGAGTTATGGGGTTTGATCAGGTGCGTCAGCGCCGTTTGTCTGACGATATTGTCGAGCAGCTTGAGGGGATGATTCTCGAGGGCACGCTGAAGTCGGGCGAGCGCTTGCCGGCCGAGCGCGCGTTGGCTGAGCGCTTTGGTGTGTCGCGCCCTTCGTTGCGTGAGGCGATTCAGAAGCTGGCGGCCAAGGGGTTGCTGGTCAGTCGCCAGGGCGGTGGCAACTATGTGGTGGACTCCCTGGGTTCGACCTTCAGCGATCCGCTGCTGCACTTGTTGGAAAGCAATCCCGAAGCGCAGCGCGATCTGCTGGAGTTTCGCCAGACCCTTGAGGCTTCGTGTGCTTATTACGCGGCGTTACGCGCCACGGAGGTTGACCGTGAACGGCTGACCGCAGCGTTTGAAGCGTTGCAGGATTGCTATGCGCGCGCCGACGAAGTGAGTCGAGTGGAGGAGGGTGCTGCGGATGCACGGTTTCACTTGGCGATTGCCGAAGCCAGTCATAACGCCGTGTTGCTGCACACCATTCGCGGGCTGTTCGACCTGCTCAAGCGTAACGTGGTGACGAATATTGGTGGCATGTACCAGCAGCGTACTGAGACCCGCGACATGCTGATCAATCAGCATCGGGACTTGTACCTGGCCATCATCGAGGGGCGGGCGGAGCAGGCGCGCGAAGTCTCGACACGGCATTTGCTGTATGTGCAGGAGGTATTGGAGGAGGTGCGTCAGGAGGTTCAACGCGTGGCTCGGGCGGAGCGACGCAAAGGGATGTAGCCCGCGTGGGCTACACCGTCACAAGGATTACTCTTCCTTGCCTTTGTTGCGCACGGCGCGATGCAGCTCGCGATTGGAATCGCGCTCGCGTTCGGTGTCGCGCTTGTCGTATTCCTTTTTGCCCTTGCCCAATGCGATCTCGCATTTGACCAAGTGCTTGCTCCAGTACCAGGACAAGCAGATGCACGCGTAGCCTTTTTGCTGCACGGCTGCGGCGAGCTTTTCGAGCTCGCGGGCATTGAGCAACAACTTGCGCGTACGCACCGGGTCGGCAATCACGTGGGTGCTCGCGGTGGTCAACGGGGTGATATGACTGCCAAGCAGCCATGCCTCGCCATCCTTGAGCAGCACATAACTGTCGACCAACTGCAGTTTGCTGGCACGCAGACTTTTTACTTCCCAGCCGGCCAGGACCAGACCAGCCTCGAACCGATGTTCGATGAAGTAATCGTGTCGCGCTTTTTTATTTTGCGCGATGGTCCCTGTGGGGTGTTTCTTTTGTTTAGCCATAGGGGCGGCATTATAGGGAGTTGCGAGCGTGTCGGCTACGGTCAACCTGTGTGCTTGAGCGAGTTGGACGAATCCCGGACAATGCGGGCAGTTCTTTGGTTTTTTTCTCTCGCGGATTGGGCTGTTCTTTCGCGATGTTTGCCTTAAGCAGTGGAAGTAACGCTCACATGACGACGCATATTCAACGTTCGGCCCTGTTGCCCTATCCGGCGCACGCGCTCTATGACCTGGTCAACGACGTGGCGCGTTACCCGGAGTTTCTGCCTTGGTGCTCGACAGCCGAGGTTCTGGAGAGCAGTGACGAGCACATGGTTGCCAGTGTGGGGGTGGCCAAGGGCGGCCTCAGCCAGCATTTTGTGACCCGCAATGTGCTGGTGCCGGGCCAATCCATCGAAATGAACCTGCAGGAAGGGCCGTTCACCCAGCTACATGGCGTGTGGGTGTTCAAGGCGCTGACGGACAAGGCCTGCAAGATCAGCCTGGATCTTTCGTTTGATTATGCCGGGCCGATTGTTCGTGCGACTTTAGGGCCTTTGTTCAATCAGGCAGCCAATACCCTGGTGGACGCGTTCTGTCAGCGCGCCAAGCAACTGCATGGTTGAGATCGAGGTGGTGTTCGCCGCCGAGGATCGCCAGGTGTTGCTGGGGGTAAAGGTGGCTGAAGGCACTAGTTTGCGCGAGGCGGTGCGAGCGTCGGGAATGGCGGCCCATTTTCCTGATGTTGATCTGGCTGATTGCCCGGTGGGCATATTTGGCAAGGTTGTCGCGGATGCCGGGACGCGTTTCGTACAAGCGGGCGACCGTATTGAGATCTACCGGCCTTTGCTGGCCGACCCTAAAGAGGTGCGCAGGCTGCGCGCGGCCAAGGCGGCATTGGCCAGGCAAGCGAACTCTTGAGCTTGCCATATGGCAGCGTAGCTATCTGCACAACTGCGATACAAAGCTGAACCCGTTACGACCTGCCAACCGACACCTATCTCCCCGGAGCCGCGCGATCCAGTTGGGGGAGCTGGCTTGCCTGCGAAAACGGTGATTCAGTTGAATATTCAGTGGCTGACACACCGCTATCGCGGGCAAGCCCGCTCCCACAGGGGATTTGTGCCGGGCGTTGATTTTGTGGGCAATACATAACCAGTGTGGGAGCTGGCTTGCCTGCGATGGCGGTGGTTCAGTTGAAGAATCCTTTACTGATACACCGCCTTCGCGAGCAAGCCCGCTCCCACCGGGATCTGAGCCAGGCGCGGATACGGTGGGCAATATAGCTATGCAAATGGCAGGCAACAAAAAGCCCGGCATGCCGGGCTTTTTATCGAGCGCAAAATTATTGCGGGCTGGTGTCCAGAGGCTCAGGCGTCGGGACGGGCACGGTTTCCACGTTGTCGATGTCTTTCTGGATGGTGTCCAGCAACGAACCTGGCTTGGCCGGTACCTCGGATTTCGGTTTTTCGGCTTCCTGCGCAGGTGCGGTCACGTTGGTGCCGCTGTCCTTGCCCAGCAAGGCTTCATCGCGGCTTACGCCGGGCATGAAGTCACCGGACAGGCTCACGAGCTGGTCATTGCCATTGAAAATGACACTGACGCGCTCCTGCTGGCGTTCACCGCCACCCGGCTGCAGGCTGTAGAGATAATCCCAGCGATCGGCATGGAAAGTGTCGGTCAGCAGGGGATTGCCCATGATAAACCGTACTTGCCGTCGGGTCATTCCCGGGCGTAACTGGTCTATCATGTCCTGCGTGACGACATTGCCCTGCTGGATGTCGATTTTGTAAACCCCGGGGAATGAACAACCGGCGAGTGCGAGCAGTCCCACAAAGGTGAAACTGGTTAGCAAGAGCTTGGTGTTTTGCATCGGTGGGCGACTTCCACTATCTTGGCTGGGACAACGTAAACGCCGATCATACCCGTATTAAGAGAAGCTGCGAAGCAGCATCCGCGAGAAAGCTAACCATGGTTGAAAATAGCGAACTACGCAAAGCCGGTCTCAAAGTGACTCTGCCACGAGTCAAGATTCTACAAATGCTCGATTCTGCTGAGCAGCGCCACATGAGTGCCGAAGACGTTTACAAGGCGCTGATGGAGTCTAATGAGGACGTCGGCCTGGCCACGGTCTACCGTGTACTGACCCAGTTTGAAGCCGCAGGGCTGGTGGTTCGTCATAATTTCGACGGCGGTCATGCGGTGTTTGAATTGGCTGACGGTGGTCACCATGACCACATGGTTGACCTGGATACCAATGAGGTTATCGAGTTCACCAGCCCTGAAATCGAAGCGCTGCAGCACAAGATTGCTGAGGAGCACGGGTTCGATTTGGTCGACCACAATCTCGTGTTGTACATCCGTAAGAAAAAGTAAAAATCGACGCAGTTTTGCTTTGCGAAACGATTGAAGGCGACCCTCGGGTCGCCTTCGTGCTTTCTATAGAGTGGAAAATGTCGCTTCAAGCCTTCGCGGCCACCACCATTTTTTTCGCGTGAGCCAAGGACTCCTTGGTCAAGTCGATACCGCCGAGCATCCGCGCCACTTCTTCCACCCGTTCCGACTTATTCAGCTTGGAGACGGCGGTGTGTGTCGCGTCGCTACCGCGCACCTTATGCACAAACAGGTGCTGATGCCCTTGGGCTGCCACTTGCGGCAAGTGGGTCACCGTAAGCACCTGGCCGCGATCCCCCAGGCGACGCAGCAATTGGCCAACAATTTCTGCGGTCGGCCCGCCAATGCCCACATCCACTTCATCGAATACCAATGTGGGTACCCGTGAGGTCTGGGCGGTAATCACTTGGATCGCCAGGCTGATGCGCGAGAGTTCGCCGCCGGAGGCCACTTTGGCCAGGGCCTTGAGCGGTTGCCCGGGGTTGGCACTCACCAGCAGTTCGACGTGCTCCAGCCCATGGGGCTGCAATTCTTGAGTGGCGTTGGGATGCAACTCGATGGTGAAGCGCCCGCCTGGCATGCCCAAGCGTTGGATTTCCAGCTCAACGGCGCTTGCCAGGCTAGTAGCTGCCTGCTGGCGCAGAGCGCTCAGCTCCCGGGCCTTTTCCTGATAATGACGGGCAAACGAAGCGAGCTCCTCGCCCAGTCGTTCGATGGATTCGTCGTTCGCGTTGAGTGTTTCGATTTCATCCAGCAGTTTCTGCTGCATGGTTGCGACTTCTGTCGGCTGGATTCGATGCTTGCGAGCCAGTGTATAAATAGTGTCCAGGCGTTCTTCTATTTCCTGCAGGCGAGCTGGGTCGGCGTCGAAATGGTCCAGGAAACGATTGAGTTCGCCCACGGCCTCTTCAACCTGGATCTGCGCGCTGGTCAACAGGGTGGTCGCTTCGCTCAGTGAGCCGGAAGCATTGTTCACACTGGACAGGCGGTTGAGGCTGGCGGTCAGTGCATTAAGGACATTGCCGGAGTCGCTCTCACTACATTGCTCGACGACCTGGCGGCAGATACCCAGCAGGGTCTCGGCGTTGGTCAGGTTCTTGTGTTCCTGCTCAAGTTGCTCCAGCTCTGTCTCACCCAGGCCCAGACTCTCGAGCTCTTCCAGTTGATAGCTGAGCAACTGGTGGCGGGCGCGTTGTTCGTCGCCGGAGTTGGAGAGGCGTTCCAGTTCCTGGCGTGTCTGGCGCCAGCGTTGGGCGGCCAGTTGAACTTGCCGGGAAAGATCGGTGGCGCCGGCGTACTCATCGAGCAGGCGACGGTGGGTATCGGTTTTCAACAGGGATTGGTGTTCGTGCTGACTGTGGATATCGATCAGCAATTCGCCCAGGGATTTCAAGTCGCCCAGAGGGCAAGGCGTGCCGTTGATATAGCCGCGCGAGCGCCCCTCGGCGGTGATCACCCGGCGCAGAATGCAGGGGCCTTCATTATTAAGGTCGCGCTCGGCCAGCCATGCCTCGGCTTCGGGGATGTCCGCCAGGTCGAAGGTGGCCAGGATGTCGGCCTTGTCGGAGCCAGGGCGTACCACGCCACTGTCGGCGCGGTCGCCAAGCGTCAGGCCGAGGGCGTCGAGCATGATCGACTTGCCGGCGCCGGTTTCGCCTGTGATTACGCTCATCCCGCGATCCAGTTCAAGATCCAGATGTTCAACGATGGCGTAGTTATGTACAGACAGGTGCACGAGCATGACGGCCGCTCCCAGGCTTTAGGTCTGGTTATTTATACAGTGTTTTGTTCAGGCCTGACAATCCTGACGCTTAGCTCGATTTGCTTGAGTCTCGAATTTTTTTAGCGCGATGTGGAATGAGCGAGAAGGAAATGATCCAGGTCAATCGAAAGACTTTTGGTAACGCCTGCGCCCTTGAACCTGAAAATTGTGGCCCCATATACCGGAGCAGAAGCGCGAGTTGAGTTCGCGCATGATTTTGAAAGGAGAAATCTATGGCTGACGAACAGACGCAGGATACGCAAACTCCAGACGCCAATTCGGCTGCCGGTGATGAACTGGCGACTCGTGTGCAAGTGCTCGAAGAGCAATTGGCCGCTGCGCAGGATCAATCGTTGCGTGTTGCCGCCGATCTGCAGAACGTCCGCCGCCGTGCCGAGCAGGATGTAGAGAAGGCTCACAAGTTCGCGCTGGAAAAATTCGCCGGTGACCTGCTGCCGATCATCGACAGTCTGGAGCGTGGTCTTGAGTTGTCCAACCCGGACGATGAAAACATCCGCCCAATGCGCGAAGGCATCGAGCTGACCCTGAAAATGTTCCAGGACACCCTGAAACGTTATCAGTTGGAAGCTATCGATCCGCAAGCCGGCGAGCCGTTCAATGCAGAACATCACCAAGCCATGGCCATGCAGGAAAGCCATGACCTGGAACCCAATAGCGTCATCAAGGTGTTCCAAAAGGGTTACCAGCTCAACGGTCGCCTGATGCGTCCGGCAATGGTGGTGGTGAGCAAGGCTCCTTCACCCGTTGCACCTTCTATTGATGAGCAGGCTTGAAATCCGCCGCAAGGCCCCCATTTATAAGTCAAGCGTTTAAGTGCTACCGCAGTTAGCCAAAACTGCTGCGGCAACCAAATTCAAGTTTCGGGAGAGTAAATCATGGGCAAAATTATCGGTATCGACCTGGGGACCACCAACTCCTGCGTCTCCGTGCTGGAAAACGGCGTTGCAAAAGTTATTGAAAACGCCGAAGGCGCACGTACCACTCCGTCGATCATCGCTTACGCCAACGACGGTGAAATCCTCGTCGGTCAATCGGCCAAGCGTCAGGCGGTGACCAACCCGCACAACACCCTGTACGCGGTAAAGCGTCTGATCGGTCGTAAGTTCGACGAAGAAGTCGTACAGAAAGACATCAAGATGGTGCCTTACAAAATCGCCAAGGCCGACAACGGTGACGCCTGGGTTGAAGTGAACGGCCAGAAAATGTCGCCGCCGCAAATCTCGGCTGAAATCTTGAAAAAGATGAAGAAGACCGCCGAAGACTACCTCGGTGAAGCAGTGACTGAAGCGGTGATCACCGTTCCTGCCTACTTCAACGACAGCCAGCGTCAGGCCACCAAAGACGCCGGCCGCATCGCGGGCCTGGATGTAAAACGTATCATCAACGAACCAACCGCAGCCGCGCTGGCTTACGGTATGGACAAGGCCAAGGGCGACCACACCGTGATCGTTTACGACCTGGGTGGCGGTACGTTCGACGTCTCCGTGATCGAGATCGCAGAAGTTGACGGCGAGCACCAGTTCGAAGTGTTGGCCACCAACGGTGACACCTTCCTGGGTGGTGAAGACTTTGACATTCGTCTGATCGACTACCTCGTTGACGAATTCAAGAAAGAAAGCGGCATGAACCTCAAGGGTGACCCGCTGGCCATGCAGCGCCTGAAAGAAGCCGCTGAAAAAGCCAAGATCGAGCTGTCTTCCGCTCAGTCGACTGACGTGAACCTGCCGTACATCACTGCAGACGCTACCGGTCCTAAGCACTTGAACGTGAAGATCTCGCGTTCCAAGCTCGAAGCACTGGTTGAAGACCTGGTTCAGCGCACCATCGAACCTTGCCGCATCGCGCTGAAAGACTCCGGTATCGACGTTGGCTCGATCAACGACGTGATCCTGGTGGGCGGTCAGACCCGTATGCCACTGGTTCAGAAGCTGGTCACCGAGTTCTTCGGCAAAGAAGCCCGTAAAGACGTGAACCCGGACGAAGCCGTTGCCATGGGTGCTGCCATCCAGGGTGCCGTACTGGCCGGTGATGTGAAAGACGTGCTGCTGCTGGACGTAAGCCCGCTGACCCTGGGTATCGAAACCATGGGTGGCGTGATGACTGCGCTGATCGAGAAAAACACCACGATTCCTACCAAGAAATCCCAGGTGTTCTCGACTGCCGATGACAACCAGGGCGCCGTGACTATCCACGTGCTGCAGGGCGAGCGTAAGCAAGCCGCACAGAACAAGTCCCTGGGCAAGTTCGACCTGGCTGAGATTCCACCAGCACCACGTGGCGTGCCACAAATCGAAGTGACCTTCGACATCGACGCCAACGGCATCCTGCACGTCGGCGCGAAAGACAAGGCCACCGGCAAAGAGCAGAAGATCACCATCAAGGCCAACTCCGGCCTGTCTGATGAAGAAATTCAACAGATGATCCGTGATGCTGAAACCAATGCTGAAGCCGACAAGAAGTTCGAAGAGTTGGCAGGCGCCCGTAACCAGGGTGACGCGCTGGTTCACTCGACTCGCAAAATGATTGCTGATGCTGGCGACAAAGTGACCGACGAAGAGAAAACTGCAATCGAAGCGGCAGTGGTTGCCCTGGAAGCCGCTATTAAAGGCGACGACAAGGCTGCCATCGAAGGCAAGGTTGAGGAGCTGTCGAAAGTCTCCGCGCCAGTTGCTCAGAAAATGTACGCCGAGCAAGGCCAGCCGGCTGACGGCGCTGCGCAACAAGCAGAGCCTGAAGCCAAGCACGACGATGTTGTCGATGCCGAGTTCGAAGAAGTTAAAGACAGCAAGTAAGTTGTCGCCCGGTTGACCGCGCACAAGCGGTGACTGGTAGGATGTCGCCGCGCGGGAGCTTGCTCCCGCGTTGGCGTGTCTGGGGTATGCGAATTTTTACAGCATGCGACAACGCTCGGATGCTGGCGGTGTGAACGGGAATGCTCCTGCTTTCCGAATGACAGTCACCGCGTTTTTGGCCGGCTCCCTGGCTAAAAGCAGTAATGACCAGGATCGTTGAATTGACGTGAGTTGGGTCCGGGCCTGTATTGGGGCTCAACGAGTTTGGCAGGGTTCAGGAGGGCCAGGTCGAACGTCCTTAAGAGTGCAAAGACTTATGGCAAAGCGTGACTATTACGAAGTATTGGGTGTGGAGCGTGGCGCCAGCGAGGCGGACCTGAAGAAGGCCTACCGTCGCCTGGCGATGAAACACCACCCGGACCGTAATCCGGATAACAAAGAATCCGAAGAGATGTTCAAAGAGGCCAACGAGGCCTACGAATGCCTGTGTGATCCCAATAAGCGTGCGGCTTACGACCAGTATGGCCATGCTGGCGTCGACCCGAGCATGGGCGGCGGCGGTGCCGGTTTTGGTGGTCAGAACTTCTCCGATATTTTCGGCGACGTATTCAGCGACTTCTTCGGCGGCGGCCGGGGCGGCCAGCGTGGCGGCCCTCAGCGCGGCAGTGACTTGCGTTACACCCTGGAGCTGAACCTGGAAGAAGCCGTGCGCGGCACCAGCGTCAATATCCGTGTGCCGACGCTGGTCAACTGCAAGCCGTGCGACGGCTCGGGTGCGAAGAAAGGCTCCTCGCCGATCACTTGCCCGACCTGCGGCGGTATCGGGCAGGTGCGCATGCAGCAGGGCTTCTTCTCGGTGCAGCAAACCTGCCCGCGTTGCCATGGCCAGGGCAAGATCATTTCCGATCCGTGCGATTCCTGCCACGGCGAAGGCCGCGTCGAAGAGTACAAGACGCTGTCGGTGAAGGTACCGGCGGGTGTGGATACCGGTGATCGTATTCGCCTGTCGGGCGAAGGCGAGGCGGGTGCCCAGGGCGGCCCTACGGGCGACCTGTACGTGGTGATCAATGTGCGCGAGCACTCGATCTTCCAGCGTGACGGCAAGCACTTGTTCTGCGAAGTGCCGATCAGCTTTGTTGATGCGGCCCTGGGTGGCGAGCTGGAGATTCCGACGCTGGATGGTCGGGTCAAGCTCAAGATTCCCGAGGGGACTCAAACCGGCAAGCAGTTCCGCATTCGTGGCAAAGGCGTTGCGCCCGTGCGCGGTGGCGGTGCTGGCGACCTGATGTGCCGTGTGGCGGTGGAAACTCCGGTGAACCTGAATCGTCGTCAGCGTGAACTGCTGGAAGAGTTCCGCAGCTCGCTGGAAGGCGATGATTCGCACTCGCCGAAGACCACGGGCTTCTTCGACGGTGTAAAACGCTTCTTCGGCGACCTGTAAGGATCTGAATATGCGACGTATAGCCGTAATGGGCGCTGCCGGGCGCATGGGCAAGACGCTGGTCGAGGCGGTGCAGCAACGCTCGCCGGCCTCCGGGCTGACGGCGGCGATTGTTCGCCCAGGCAGTACGTTGATCGGCGCGGACGCAGGTGAGTTGGCCTCGTTGGGTCGCATCGGTGTTTCGTTGTCTGGCAACCTCGAGCAGGTGGCGGACGAATTCGACGTGCTGATCGACTTCACCCTGCCGGAAGTGATGCTGAAAAATCTGGCCTTCTGCCGTAAGGCGGGCAAGGCCATGGTGATTGGTACCACCGGTTTGAGTGCCGAGCAGAAACAGTTGCTAGTGGAGGCGGGCAAGGATATTCCGATCGTCTTCGCCGCCAATTTCAGCGTGGGCGTAAACCTGTCGCTGAAATTGCTGGACCTGGCGGCGCGCGTGCTGGGTGATGAAGCGGATATCGAGATTATCGAGACCCACCATCGTCACAAGATCGACGCTCCGTCGGGCACTGCGTTGCGCATGGGTGAAGCTATTGCCGATGCGCTGGGCCGCGATTTGTCGAAAGTGGCGGTATACGGGCGTGAAGGCCACACCGGTGAGCGCGCACGCGACACCATCGGTTTTGCAACCGTGCGCGGTGGTGATGTGGTTGGCGATCACACCGTGCTGTTCGCCACCGAAGGCGAGCGCCTGGAGATCACGCACAAAGCCTCCAGCCGCATGACTTTCGCCAAGGGCGCGGTGCGTGCTGCGCTTTGGTTGGACGGCCGCGAGCCGGGCCTGTACGACATGCGTGACGTGCTGGACCTGCACTAAGCAGTAGCTAAAACGGGGGCTCAGGATTATCCTGTGGCCCCGTTTTTACCCGCTAGGCGACGTCCTGTCGCATTCCCCTGCCTTTAAGGCTCATTAGCGGTGGACCAAAAAAGCCTTTTTCTGTAAGCTACAGCTTTAGTGTGTCCACTAAAAGCGCGCAGAATAATTCAGTGAAGAAGCGGGGTGACGTGTCCATACGTCACTCCGCTTTTTTACAACCTGCGATCGCCCTTTCAGGCTTTATTTACGGGAGGTCTTCTTGACTAAGCCAGCCATACTCGCCCTTGCTGATGGCAGCATTTTTCGCGGCGAAGCCATTGGAGCCGACGGTCAGACCGTTGGAGAGGTGGTGTTTAACACTGCCATGACCGGCTATCAGGAAATCCTTACCGATCCTTCCTACGCCCAACAGATCGTTACCCTGACCTATCCGCACATCGGCAACACCGGCACTACGCCGGAAGATGTCGAGTCTGATCGTGTCTGGTCGGCGGGCCTGGTGATTCGTGACCTGCCACTGGTTGCGAGCAACTGGCGTAACACGATGTCGCTGTCCGATTACCTGAAAGCCAACAACGTTGTGGCGATCGCCGGTATCGATACGCGCCGCCTCACGCGCATCCTGCGTGAAAAAGGCTCGCAGAACGGCTGCATCATGGTCGGTGACAATATCTCCGAAGAGGCGGCGATTGCCGCGGCGCAAGGTTTCCCTGGCCTGAAGGGCATGGACCTGGCGAAAGTCGTCAGCGTCAAAGAGAAGTACGAGTGGCGTTCCACTGTGTGGGATCTGAAGACCGACAGCCACGCGACTATCGAGGCTGCCGATCTGCCTTACCACGTGGTCGCCTATGACTACGGCGTCAAGTACAACATCCTGCGCATGCTGGTCGAGCGCGGTTGCCGTGTGACCGTGGTGCCCGCGCAAACCCCTGCCAGCGATGTGCTCGCGATGCAGCCGGACGGTGTGTTCCTGTCCAACGGCCCGGGTGACCCTGAGCCATGCGACTACGCTATCCAGGCCATCAAGGACGTGCTGGAGACCGAGATTCCGGTGTTCGGCATCTGCCTTGGCCACCAGTTGCTGGCTTTGGCCTCCGGCGCCAAGACCCTGAAAATGGGCCACGGCCACCACGGCGCCAACCACCCGGTACAAGACCTGGACACCGGCGTTGTGATGATCACCAGCCAGAACCACGGTTTTGCGGTGGGTGAAGCCTCCCTGCCGAGCAATGTGCGCGCCATTCACAAGTCGCTGTTCGACGGTTCCCTGCAAGGCATCGAGCGCACCGACAAGAGCGCGTTCAGCTTCCAGGGCCACCCTGAAGCCAGCCCGGGCCCGAACGACGTAGCGCCGCTGTTCGACCGTTTCATCAATGAGATGGCCAAGCGACGCTGACTGAGTGGCCTGCGGGCGGCCCCGGATTGCGGTGGCCCCCGCAGGCTCTTCAAAGATTGTTCAAGACGGCTTGCCGACTGACCTGCGGATTTGAGTGACAAACCCATGCCAAAACGTACAGACATAAAAAGCATCCTGATTCTCGGCGCTGGCCCGATCGTGATCGGCCAGGCCTGCGAATTCGACTACTCCGGCGCCCAGGCCTGTAAAGCCCTGCGCGAGGAGGGCTACCGCGTCATCCTGGTGAACTCCAACCCGGCCACCATCATGACCGACCCGGCCATGGCCGACGCCACCTACATCGAGCCGATCAAGTGGCAGACCGTTGCCAAGATCATCGAAAAAGAGCGTCCGGACGCGCTGCTGCCAACCATGGGTGGCCAGACCGCTCTGAACTGCGCCTTGGACCTAGAGCGCGAAGGCGTCCTGGAAAAGTTCGGCGTAGAGATGATCGGCGCCAATGCCGACACCATCGACAAGGCTGAAGACCGTTCGCGTTTCGACAAGGCCATGAAGTCCATCGGCCTGGCGTGCCCGCGTTCCGGTATCGCCCACAGCATGGAAGAGGCCAACGCGGTCCTCGAGACCCTGGGCTTCCCATGCATCATCCGTCCGTCGTTCACCATGGGCGGCACCGGCGGCGGTATCGCTTACAACCGTGAAGAGTTCGAAGAAATCTGCGCCCGTGGCCTGGATCTGTCGCCGACCAAAGAGCTGCTGATCGACGAGTCGCTGATCGGCTGGAAAGAATACGAGATGGAGGTGGTCCGCGATAAGAAGGACAACTGCATCATCGTCTGCTCCATCGAAAACTTCGACCCGATGGGCGTGCACACCGGTGACTCGATCACCGTGGCTCCGGCACAGACCCTGACCGACAAGGAATACCAGATCCTGCGTAACGCCTCCCTGGCGGTACTGCGCGAGATCGGCGTTGAAACCGGCGGTTCCAACGTTCAGTTCGGCATCTGCCCGGACACCGGCCGCATGGTCGTGATCGAGATGAACCCACGTGTATCGCGTTCTTCGGCGCTGGCCTCGAAAGCGACCGGTTTCCCGATTGCGCGTATCGCCGCTAAGCTGGCTATCGGCTACACCTTGGACGAGCTGCAAAACGAAATCACCGGCGGCGCTATGCCGGCGTCTTTCGAGCCGTCTATCGACTACGTTGTGACCAAGCTGCCGCGCTTTGCCTTCGAAAAATTCGCCAAGGCGGATGCGCGCCTGACCACCCAGATGAAGTCGGTCGGTGAAGTCATGGCCATCGGCCGCACGTTCCAGGAATCCCTGCAGAAAGCTCTGCGCGGCCTGGAAGTCGGTGTTTGCGGCCTGGACGAGAAGCTCGACCTGAGCAACCCGGAAAGCATGAGCATCCTCAAGCGCGAGCTGACCGTGCCGGGCGCCGAGCGTATCTGGTACGTGGCTGACGCCTTCCGTGCCGGCCTGAGCGTCGAAGATATCTTCGGCATGAACATGATCGACCCGTGGTTCCTGGTGCAGATCGAAGATCTGATCAAGGAAGAAGAGAAGGTCAAGACGCTGGGTCTGTCGTCTATCGACCGCGACCTGATGTTCCGCCTCAAGCGCAAAGGCTTCTCCGACCAGCGTCTGGCCAAGCTGCTGGGTGTGACCGAGAAGAACCTGCGCACTCATCGCCACAAGCTGGATATTTTCCCGGTCTACAAGCGCGTTGATACCTGCGCCGCAGAATTCGCCACCGACACGGCCTACATGTACTCCACCTATGAGGAAGAGTGCGAAGCCGCGCCGACGGGCCGCGACAAGATCATCATCCTGGGTGGCGGTCCGAACCGTATCGGCCAGGGCATCGAGTTCGACTACTGCTGCGTACACGCCGCCCTCGCCCTGCGCGAAGACGGGTACGAGACCATTATGGTCAACTGCAACCCTGAAACGGTTTCCACTGACTACGACACTTCCGACCGCTTGTACTTCGAGCCGGTAACGCTGGAAGATGTATTGGAAATCTGCCGCGTCGAGAAGCCTAAAGGCGTGATCGTCCAGTACGGCGGCCAGACCCCGTTGAAACTGGCGCGTGCCCTGGAAGCTGCCGGCGTACCGATCATCGGTACCAGCTCGGACGCTATCGACCGTGCCGAAGACCGTGAGCGCTTCCAGCAGATGGTTGAGCGCCTGAACCTGCGTCAGCCGCCGAACGCCACCGTGCGCAGCGAAGACGAAGCCATCCGTGCGGCCAGCAAGATCGGCTACCCGCTGGTGGTGCGTCCGTCCTACGTACTGGGCGGCCGGGCGATGGAAATCGTCTACGAAGAAGAAGAACTCAAGCGCTACCTGCGTGATGCGGTGAAAGTCTCCAACGACAGCCCGGTGCTGCTGGACCACTTCCTCAACTGCGCCATTGAAATGGACGTGGACGCGGTCTGCGACGGTACTGACGTCGTGATCGGCGCCATCATGCAGCACATCGAACAAGCCGGCGTTCACTCCGGTGACTCCGCGTGCTCGCTGCCGCCGTACTCGCTGCCGGCGCACATCCAAGACGAGATGCGCGAACAGGTCAAGAAAATGGCCCTGGAACTGGGTGTGGTCGGCCTGATGAACGTACAGTTGGCGCTGCAAGGCGAAGACATCTACGTCATCGAAGTCAACCCGCGTGCTTCGCGTACCGTACCGTTCGTGTCCAAGTGCATCGGTGTGTCCCTTGCCATGATCGCTGCGCGTGTGATGGCCGGTAAGACCCTGAAGGAAATCGGCTTTACCAAGGAAATCATTCCGAACTTCTACAGTGTGAAAGAGGCGGTGTTCCCGTTCGCCAAATTCCCTGGGGTGGACCCGATCCTGGGCCCGGAGATGAAGTCCACCGGTGAAGTGATGGGCGTGGGCGATACCTTCGGTGAAGCGTTCGCCAAGGCCCAGATGGGTGCCAGCGAAGTGCTGCCGACCGGCGGTACTGCGTTTATCAGCGTACGTGATGACGACAAGCCACTGGTTGCAGGGGTCGCCCGCGATCTGATCAACTTGGGTTTTGAAGTCGTGGCTACCGCCGGGACCGCCAAGCTGATCGAAGCTGCCGGCCTGAAAGTACGTCGCGTGAACAAGGTGACGGAAGGCCGTCCGCATGTGGTCGACATGATCAAGAATGACGAAGTCACCCTGATCATCAACACCACCGAAGGTCGCCAGTCGATCGCGGACTCCTATTCCATTCGTCGTAATGCCTTGCAGCACAAGATTTACTGCACCACTACCATTGCTGCTGGCGAAGCTATCTGTGAAGCGCTGAAGTTCGGTCCGGAAAAGACCGTGCGTCGCTTGCAGGATCTACACGCAGGATTGAAGGCATGAGCATAACCAAATACCCGATGACCGTTCAGGGCGCGCGCGCCCTGGAAGAGGAGCACGCCCATCTGACCAAGGTCGTACGTCCAAAGCTGAGCCAGGACATCGGTACGGCCCGCGAACTGGGTGACTTGAAGGAAAACGCCGAATACCACGCTGCTCGCGAGCAGCAGGGTATGGTCGAGGCGCGGATTCGTGACATCGAGGGCCGTATGCAGAACGCGGTGATCATCGATGTCACCACCATTCCGCATACCGGCAAGGTGATTTTCGGCACGACCGTGGAAATCGCCAACGTCGAGACCGACGAAAGCGTGACCTACCAGATCGTGGGTGAGGATGAGGCTGACTTCAAGCAAGGCAAGATCTCTGTCGGCTCACCGATTGCTCGCGCCTTGATTGCCAAGGAAGAAGGCGACGTGGTTGCCGTGAAAACGCCGAGCGGCGTCATTGAGTACGAGATTGTCGAAGTTCGTCACATCTGAAAGGCGGCGCCCGCTGCGTGCGGGCGCCATGCTTTGGCAGCTCTCTCAGATGCTTTGGGTGGGTGGCCTATGGCTGTTACATATTGGCGTGTTGCCGGCGTTGGGCCTGATTGGCCTGGCGCCGCTGCTGATCGATGAGATCGACGGATTGCTGAGTGCGTTGCTGGTGGGTTTTGCGGCGGCGTGCGTGATGCTTCAGGCGTTGGTGCTGATCACGGCCGAAGGCTTGAAGAGTTTGTGGCGGGATATTCGCGGGCAACTGCTGTTGATGGCGCTGTATGCATGCGCAATGTTTTGTATGGTGCATGTGTGGCTGCCGCAAGCGTTGCGCTGGCAGTTGTTCAGCTATCTTGTGCTAGGGTTCTCTGGCTTGGTGCTGGTTGCGCAGCCTGCGCCGGGATGGAGTGGCGGGGCGCGCGAAGCACGCCCTTGACCCTTTTCATCATTTGAAGCGATGAACGTTCGACAGTTGCTTGTTGACGCTGAAGTTCTTGCGATACAGCAGCGCCATCTTGCCGATGACCTGAACCAGGTCCGCTTTGCCGACCTTGCACAGTTCTGCAACGGCAGCCAGGCGCGCTTCGCGATCAAGGATGTTGACCTTGATCTTGATCAGTTCGTGATCGTTCAGTGCGCGCTCGAATTCGGCTAGCACACCCTCAGTCAAACCGTTGTCTGCCACAATCAGAACTGGTTTCAGATGGTGGCCAATGGATTTGTACTGTTTCTTCTGCTCTTGAGTGAGCGGCATAATCTGACCCCTGCGTCTGATCTTGTAAAAAGCGGCGGCCAGTTTACCCGAGCGAGTCCGGGACCGCCCAGTTAATCACGACCCGTTTTATTTTTTCGAGGTGGCCCGTGGCCCGTTCCAAAACCAGCCTTAAGTGGCTACAAGAACATTTCAATGATCCTTACGTCAAAAAGGCGCAAAAGGACGGCTACCGTTCCCGGGCCAGCTACAAGTTGCTGGAGATCCAGGACAAGGACAAATTGATTCGTCCAGGCATGAGCGTTATCGATCTCGGCGCGGCCCCCGGTGGCTGGTCCCAGGTGACCAGTCGTCTGATTGGTGGGCAAGGCCGATTGATCGCTTCGGACATCCTCGAGATGGACAGCATCCCGGACGTGACCTTTGTTCACGGCGATTTCACCGAGGACAAAGTATTGGCCGAGATCCTGGAGGCTGTGGGAAATTCGCAGGTAGACCTTGTGATTTCCGACATGGCCCCCAATATGAGTGGATTACCGGCTGTTGATATGCCGCGTGCCATGTTCCTGTGTGAACTGGCGCTGGATTTGGCAGGTCGGGTGTTGCGTCCGGGTGGTGATTTCCTGGTGAAGGTCTTCCAGGGCGAAGGTTTCGACGAGTACCACAAGAACATTCGCAAGTTGTTCGACAAGGTACAAACCCGCAAGCCGGACTCATCCCGTGACCGGTCCAGGGAGCAGTATCTGCTGTGCCGTGGCTACCGCGGGGTCGAAGGCGCGGCAAGTGAAGAGCGTTTTTGAGAAATTCGAGGGGGGCGATAGGTTTTTTTATATCGCTTTCGTCACGAAGCTTTACGAATATTGTGTAGTCAAAGTTTCACAAAGGGTTACAGACGGCGCCTGCCAGAGTTGTAGGTAATGTAGTAAGTTAGGCCGGTGAATATCATGCGAAGCGCGCGCCAGTAGCGGAGCTTGCTTCAGAGGGTAGTTAATTGAACGATATGGCAAAGAATCTGATCCTGTGGTTGATCATCGCGGCTGTCCTGGTGACGGTGATGAACAACTTCTCCAGCCCTAACGAGCCGCAGACCCTCAACTATTCCGACTTCATCCAGCAAGTTAAGGATGGCAAGGTCGAGCGCGTAGCGGTTGATGGCTACGTGATTACCGGTAAGCGCAACGATGGCGACAGCTTCAAGACCATTCGTCCTGCCATTCAGGACAACGGTCTCATCGGTGACCTGGTGGATAACAAGGTCATTGTGGAAGGCAAGCAGCCTGAACAGCAAAGCATCTGGACCCAGCTCCTGGTGGCCAGCTTCCCGATCCTGGTGATTATCGCCGTGTTCATGTTCTTCATGCGCCAGATGCAAGGTGGTGCGGGAGGCAAGGGCGGGCCGATGAGCTTCGGCAAGAGCAAGGCGCGCCTGCTCTCCGAAGACCAGGTGAAGACCACCCTGGCTGACGTTGCGGGTTGCGACGAAGCCAAGGAAGAAGTCGGTGAGTTGGTCGAGTTCCTGCGTGATCCGGGCAAGTTCCAGCGCCTGGGTGGCCGTATTCCTCGCGGTGTGCTGATGGTGGGCCCACCGGGTACCGGTAAAACCTTGCTGGCCAAGGCGATTGCCGGCGAAGCCAAGGTGCCTTTCTTCACGATTTCCGGTTCTGACTTTGTCGAAATGTTTGTCGGCGTTGGCGCCAGCCGTGTTCGCGATATGTTCGAGCAGGCCAAGAAGCACGCGCCATGCATCATCTTCATCGACGAAATCGATGCCGTTGGTCGCCATCGTGGCGCTGGCATGGGTGGCGGTCACGATGAGCGTGAGCAGACCCTCAACCAGTTGCTGGTAGAGATGGATGGTTTCGAGATGAATGACGGCATTATCGTCATCGCCGCAACCAACCGTCCGGACGTGCTGGACCCTGCGTTGCTGCGTCCGGGCCGTTTCGACCGCCAGGTTGTGGTCGGCCTGCCGGATATCCGCGGTCGTGAGCAGATCCTGAAAGTGCACATGCGCAAGGTGCCAATGGGTGACGACGTAGCTCCGGCTGTGATCGCCCGTGGTACTCCCGGTTTCTCCGGTGCTGATTTGGCGAACCTGGTGAACGAGGCTTCGCTGTTCGCTGCCCGTACTGGCAAGCGCATCGTTGAGATGAAAGAGTTCGAATTGGCGAAAGACAAGATCATGATGGGCGCCGAGCGCAAATCCATGGTCATGTCCGAGAAAGAGAAGCAGAACACCGCTTATCACGAGGCCGGCCACGCCATTGTAGGTCGCGTTGTGCCAGAGCATGACCCCGTCTACAAAGTGTCGATCATTCCCCGTGGTCGGGCACTGGGCGTGACGATGTTCCTGCCGGAAGAGGATCGTTACAGCCTCTCCAAGCGTGCGCTGATCAGCCAGATCTGCTCGCTGTATGGTGGCCGTATTGCTGAAGAAATGACCCTTGGCTTCGACGGTGTGACCACTGGTGCCTCCAATGACATCATGCGTGCCAGCCAGATCGCACGAAACATGGTGACCAAGTGGGGCTTGTCGGAAAAACTCGGCCCATTGATGTACGCCGAAGAAGAAGGCGAAGTGTTCCTCGGCCGTGGCGGCGGTGGGCAAAGCGCCAGCTTCTCGGGTGAGACAGCCAAGCTGATCGACTCCGAGGTTCGCAGCATCATTGACCAGTGCTACGGCACGGCCAAGCAGATCCTGACTGACAACCGTGACAAGCTGGACGCCATGGCTGATGCGTTGATGAAGTACGAAACCATCGATGCCGACCAGATCGACGACATCATGTCGGGCCGTACGCCGCGTGAGCCGCGCGACTGGGAAGGTGGTTCGGGTACTTCAGGCACTCCGCCTGTGGTGCAGAATGAGCGCCCTGAAACGCCTATCGGCGGCCCGGCAGCTGATCACTAAGGTTTGAAATGACTTCTGCTTTGTCCTCTACCCGGTTGCCTTGCGGCAACCGGGTTCTTGATTTGGCCCGGACGCATGTCATGGGCATCCTCAATGTAACCCCTGACTCCTTTTCCGATGGTGGCCGCTTCAGCCAGTTGGATGCCGCGTTGCGTCATGCCGAGGCGATGGTGGCTGCCGGTGCGACGCTGATTGATGTGGGTGGGGAATCGACCCGCCCCGGCGCCCGCGTTGTTTCTCCTTTGGAGGAGCTGGAGCGGGTGGCGCCCGTGGTCGAACGTATTGCCCGTGAGCTGGATGTCATCATTTCGGTAGACACCTCCACCCCGGCAGTGATGCGCGAAACCGCGCGGCTGGGGGCTGGGTTGATCAATGATGTGCGTTCGCTGCAGCGTGATGGAGCCCTTGATGCGGCCGCCGCAACGGGCCTGCCCGTCTGTCTGATGCATATGCTGGGTGAGCCCGGCAACATGCAGGACAATCCGCACTACGACGATCTGGTCGGCGAGGTGAGTGGGTTTCTTGCTGAGAGGATTGCCCAATGTGTGGCTGTGGGTATTGCGCCTGAGCAGATCATCCTCGATCCGGGGTTTGGCTTTGCCAAGACCCTGCAGCACAATCTAAGCCTGTTCAAACACATGGAAGCGCTGCACGCCCTTGGTCGCCCGCTGTTGGTCGGTGTGTCGCGCAAGAGCATGATAGGGCTCGCCCTGAATCGCCCGGTCGGCGAACGCCTGTATGGCGGCTTGGCGCTTGCGGCGCTTGCCGTGACCAAGGGCGCACGTATTTTGCGTGTGCATGATGTCGCCGAAACGGTCGATGTGGTGCGCATGCTAGCTGCTGTAGAATCAGCCGAATAAGAATGATGGAGTACTTATGACTAAAAAATATTTTGGCACCGACGGCATTCGTGGTCGGGTCGGCGAATTCCCGATCACCCCTGATTTCATGCTCAAGCTGGGTTGGGCGGCAGGCATGGCGTTCCGCAGCATGGGCGCGTGTCGCATCCTGGTGGGCAAGGACACCCGTATTTCGGGCTACATGTTTGAGTCTGCGCTGGAGGCCGGATTGTCCGCCGCCGGGGCTGATGTGATGCTGTTGGGCCCTATGCCTACGCCGGCAATCGCTTACCTGACGCGTACCTTCCACGCCGAGGCCGGTATTGTGATCAGCGCCTCCCACAATCCTCATGATGACAACGGCATCAAGTTTTTCTCGGGGCAGGGCACCAAGCTGCCTGACGAGATCGAGTTGATGATCGAGGAGCTGCTGGATGCGCCGATGACGGTGGTTGAGTCGAGCAAGCTGGGCAAGGTGTCGCGCATTAACGACGCGTCAGGTCGCTATATCGAATTCTGTAAAAGCAGCGTTCCGAGCAGCACCAATTTCGCAGGCTTGAAGATTGTTGTCGATTGCGCTCATGGTGCGACCTACAAGGTGGCGCCGAGCGTCTTCAAGGAGTTGGGCGCACAGGTCACCGTGCTGTCGGCTCAGCCCAACGGCTTGAACATCAACGACAACTGCGGTTCCACCCACATGGAGCAGCTGCAGGCTGCAGTGCTGGCTGAGCATGCAGACCTGGGCATCGCATTTGATGGCGATGGCGACCGCGTGCTGATGGTGGACCATACCGGCATGATCGTGGATGGTGATGACCTGTTGTTCATCATTGCCCGTGACCTGCATGAGCGTAACAAGTTGCAAGGTGGCGTGGTCGGCACCTTGATGAGTAATCTGGGGCTGGAGTTGGCGTTGGCAGAACTGGGGATTCCCTTTATTCGCGCCAATGTCGGTGACCGCTATGTGATCGCCGAACTGCTGGAGCGTAACTGGTTGGTTGGCGGTGAGAATTCCGGGCATGTGGTCTGCTTCCAGCACACCACCACGGGAGACGCTATCATCGCCGCGCTACAGGTGCTGTTGGCCCTGCGTCGCCGCGAAGAGAGCCTGGCCCAGGCGCGCCAAGCCCTGCGCAAGTGTCCGCAAGTGCTGCTCAATGTGCGTTTTGCCGGTGGCGAAAACCCCATCGAGCACCCCGCTGTCAAAGAGGCTTGCGAGCGTGTGACCCAGGCAATGGCGGGGCGCGGACGCGTGCTGCTGCGCAAATCCGGCACAGAGCCGCTGGTGCGTGTGATGGTCGAAGGCGAGGACGAAACACAGGTTCGCGGCCATGCCGAAGACCTGGCAAAACTGGTAACTGAAGTTTGCGCCTGAATTCGGCTTGCCAGTGATGGTGTGGTTGGGTAACATCTGCGCCCACTTTGACCGACGGGGTACAGCATGCGTCGCACTATGGTAGCTGGTAACTGGAAGATGCACGGTACCCGCGCCAGTGTCGCTGAGCTGATCAACGGCCTTCGTCACTTGGCCTTGCCTAGCGGTGTTGACGTCGCGGTGTTCCCGCCTTGCTTGCATATCAACCAAGTGGTTGATGGCTTGAAGGGCAAGTCGATTCAGGTCGGCGCGCAGAACTCTGCGGTAGAGCCGATGCAAGGTGCGTTGACCGGCGAGATTTCGCCGAGTCAGCTGGTTGATGCGGGTTGTTCCTATGTGCTTGTCGGGCACTCCGAGCGTCGCCAGATGATGGGCGAGCGGGATGGGACGCTCAACCGCAAGTTCGCCGCAGCACAGGCTTGTGGCTTGATTCCGGTGTTGTGCATAGGGGAGACCCTTGAGCAGCGCGAATCGGGCAAGACTCTTGAAGTTGTCTCGCGTCAGCTGGGCAGCATCATCGAGGAGCTGGGTGTTGGTGCATTTGCAAAGGCAGTTATTGCTTACGAGCCGGTCTGGGCCATTGGCACCGGGCTGACTGCTACACCGCAACAGGCGCAGGATGTGCACGCAGCCATCCGCGCGCAGTTGGCGGCAGAGAATTCTGAAGTCGCACAAGGTGTGCGGCTTCTATACGGCGGCAGCGTGAAGGCGGCCAATGCGGTCGAACTGTTCGGCATGCCGGATATCGATGGGGGGCTCATTGGTGGAGCTTCCCTGAATGCAGATGAGTTCGGTGCGATCTGTCGCGCCGCGGGAAACTGAAAAAATGCTGGAAACAGTCGTAGTCGTTTTTCATCTGTTGGCTGCCCTGAGCGTAGTTGCTCTGGTTCTGTTGCAACAGGGTAAAGGTGCGGATGCTGGTGCGTCTTTCGGTGCAGGTGCTTCAAATACTGTGTTCGGAAGCCAAGGTTCCTCTACCTTTCTTAGTAAGTTTACTGCTATACTTGCCGCAGGTTTCTTCATAACCAGCTTAGGGTTAGGTTACTTTGCTAAAGAGAAAGCTCATGTGCTGACTCAAGTAGGTTTGCCAAACCCAGCAGTGTTGGAAGTTCCAAAAGCAAAACCGGCTTCTGATGATGTCCCGGTGCTTCAAGAGCAAAAGTCGGCTACTCCAGCGACTGACGTACCTCCAGCTCAAGAGCAGAAGTAAGAAGGGTTGTAAACGCTGTATTGCCGAGGTGGTGGAATTGGTAGACACGCAACCTTGAGGTGGTTGTGCCCATAGGGTGTAGGGGTTCGAGTCCCCTTCTCGGTACCAATTATCAGGAGAGCCCGCTGTTGCGGGCTTTCTTGTAGGTGGAAGGTTACATTGACCCTGTAAGGGATCGGTCGTATACTTCCGCCCCAGCTTTGTCGCGGGGTGGAGCAGTCTGGTAGCTCGTCGGGCTCATAACCCGAAGGTCGTCGGTTCAAATCCGGCCCCCGCAACCAGTTTTAGCGGAGCCCCTTTTAAGGGGCTTTTTGTTAGCTGGACACTTTCAACGCCGCTGTTCGACGGCGTTTCAAGGATGGGCGTTTCGCCCATTTTTTTATTTTGCACAGCATGCACATACATGCACGAGGGGGTTCAGGTGTCGAGCAAGCTAGAAGAGTTGCAGGCCTTGTTGGCCCCGGTGGTCGTGGCCCTAGGCTATGAATGCTGGGGTATTGAGTTTTCGGCTCAAGGTCGCCACTCAATGTTGCGCGTTTATATCGATAAAGAGGGCGGCGTGCTGGTGGACGATTGTGCCATTGTCAGCCGTCAGATCAGCGGTGTGCTGGATGTTGAAGATCCAATCTCCGTTGAATACACCCTTGAAGTTTCCTCGCCAGGCATGGAACGCCCACTGTTCACTATCGAGCAGTTTGCTAAATATGCCGGTGAACAAGTGAAGATCAAGCTGCGCTCCCCCTTTGAAGGGCGACGCAACTTTCAGGGCCTTCTGCGCGGTGTAGAAGAGCAGGATGTCGTGGTGCAGGTAGAAGACCACGAGTTCCTGTTGCCGATCGATATGATCGACAAGGCCAACATTATTCCCAGTTTTGACTGAGACGCGGATCCCGCGGATCCAATGGCTTGCGAAAGGCGAGGCGTACGATGAGCAAAGAAGTACTGCTGGTTGTTGAGTCGGTATCCAATGAAAAGGGTGTACCGGCAAGCGTGATTTTTGAAGCGTTGGAGCTGGCCCTGGCCACTGCTACCAAGAAACGTTTTGAAGACGAAGTAGATCTGCGTGTGGAAATCAACCGCCACACCGGTGCCTATGAGACTTTCCGTCGCTGGACGGTGGTCGAAGAGGACGATCTTGATGATCCGGCCATCGAAACCTGGCCAAGCAAGGTTGCGCAAACGCATCCGGGCGCTCAGGTTGGCGATGTTGTCGAAGAAAAGATCGAGTCGATCGAATTCGGCCGTATTGCTGCACAGACCGCCAAGCAGGTCATTGTGCAGAAGGTTCGCGAAGCCGAGCGCGCTCAAGTCGTTGACGCCTATCGCGAACGCCTGGGTGAAATCATCTCTGGCACCGTGAAAAAAGTTACCCGCGACAACGTGATCGTCGACCTGGGCAACAACGCCGAAGCGTTGCTGGCCCGCGAAGACATCATCTCTCGCGAAACCTTCCGTGTCGGCGTGCGTCTGCGTGCGCTGCTCAAGGAAATCCGCACCGAGAACCGCGGCCCGCAGTTGATCCTGTCGCGTACCGCGCCGGAAATGCTGATCGAGCTGTTCCGTATCGAAGTGCCGGAAATCGCCGAAGGCCTGATCGAAGTGATGGCTGCGTCCCGTGACCCGGGTTCGCGTGCCAAGATCGCGGTCCGCTCCAAGGACAAACGCATCGACCCGCAAGGCGCTTGCATCGGGATGCGCGGTTCGCGCGTCCAGGCAGTGTCGGGCGAATTGGGCGGTGAGCGTGTGGACATCGTCCTGTGGGACGATAACCCGGCGCAGTTCGTGATCAACGCCATGTCGCCAGCTGAAGTGGCGGCAATTATCGTTGACGAAGATGCCCATGCAATGGACATCGCCGTTGGCGCAGACAATCTGGCTCAGGCCATTGGTCGTGGTGGTCAGAACGTGCGTCTGGCCAGCCAACTGACCGGCTGGACCCTGAACGTGATGACCGAATCGGACATCCAGGCTAAGCAGCAAGCTGAAACCGGTGACATCCTGCGCAACTTCATCGAAGAGTTGGAAGTCGATGAAGAACTGGCACAGGTGCTGGTAGATGAAGGCTTCACCAGCCTGGAAGAGATTGCCTACGTACCGTTGGAAGAAATGCTCAACATCGACGGCTTTGACGAGGATATCGTCAACGAGCTCCGCGCTCGGGCCAAGGATCGTTTGTTGACTAAAGCCATCGCTACTGAGGAAAAGCTGGCAGACGCCCATCCGGCCGAAGACCTGCTCTCGCTTGAGGGTATGGACAAGGATTTGGCGATGGAACTGGCGGTGCGCGGCGTAATTACCCGCGAAGACCTGGCCGAGCAGTCTATTGACGATCTGCTCGACATCGACGGCATTGACGAAGATCGTGCCGGCAAGTTGATCATGGCCGCCCGAGCCCATTGGTTCGAGTAATTAGGCGCGGCCTGAGGAGAGAAGTGCATGACGCAAGTCACGGTGAAACAACTGGCCGATGAGGTCAAAACACCGGTAGAGCGCCTGTTGCAGCAGATGCGTGAGGCAGGTCTGCCGCACACCGCCGCCGATGAAGGTGTGAGCGATAGTGAGAAGCAGTCTTTGCTGACTCACTTGAAGAGCAGCCACAAGGCGAAAGTGGAAGAACCGCGCAAGATTACATTGCAGCGCAAAACCACCAGCACCCTGCGGGTTGCAGGTAGCAAGAGCATCAGCGTTGAAGTACGCAAGAAGAAAGTCTTCGTACAGCGCAGCCCGGAAGAAATCGAAGCCGAGCGCAAACGCGAGCTGGAAGAACGTCGCGCAGTAGAAAATGCTGCACGTCAGAAGGCTGAAGAAGAAGCCAAGCGTCGCGCCGAAGAAGAAGCGCGTCGCCAGCCTGCTGCTGCGCAACCTGCTGCCACTGACGCGGTCGCCGCCCCTGTTGAAGCTGTGCGTGAGGCTGCCCCGGCTGCCGCCGCACCTGCTCCTGCAGCAGACGCCCGCAAGCGCGACGAGCCTCGTCGTCCGGACAAACCACGTGCTGACGACAACAATCGTCGCGGTGGTGGTGGCGATGGCGAGCGTAAAAACGCTCCGCACCGCGCCTCGGTCAAAGAGAAAGCGCCTGCGCCACGCGTTGCCCCACGTACCACCGACGAAGAAAGCGATGGCTTCCGTCGTGGTGGTCGCGGCAAGGCCAAGCTGAAGAAGCGCAACGCCCACGGTTTCCAGAGCCCAACCGGCCCTGTCGTGCGTGAAGTGAAGATCGGCGAGACCATCACTGTGGGCGATCTGGCCCAGCAGATGTCGGTCAAGGCTGCTGAAATCATCAAGTTCATGTTCAAGCTGGGCACTCCAGCCACCATCAACCAGGTACTGGACCAGGAAACTGCCCAGTTGGTTGCTGAAGAGCTGGGCCACAAAGTGACCCTGGTCAGCGACACCGCCCTGGAAGATTCCCTGGCCGAGTCCCTGAAGTTTGAAGGTGAAGCGGTTTCCCGTGCGCCGGTCGTGACCGTAATGGGCCACGTTGACCACGGTAAGACTTCCCTGCTCGACTACATCCGTCGTGCCAAGGTTGCCGCAGGCGAAGCCGGTGGTATTACCCAGCACATCGGTGCATACCACGTTGAAACCGAGCGCGGCATGGTCACCTTCCTCGACACCCCAGGTCACGCCGCGTTTACCGCAATGCGTGCCCGTGGTGCCAAGGCGACCGACATCGTGATCCTGGTGGTTGCAGCGGACGACGGCGTAATGCCGCAGACCATTGAAGCTGTCCAGCATGCCAAGGCTGCCGGTGTTCCTCTGGTCGTTGCCGTGAACAAAATCGACAAGCCGGGCGCCGATCTCGATCGCATCCGTAGCGAACTGTCGGTTCACGGCGTGACGTCCGAGGAATGGGGTGGCGAGACGCCATTCGTATCGGTCTCGGCGAAAATGGGTACCGGCGTTGACGAACTGCTCGAAGCGGTGCTGTTGCAAGCCGAAGTCCTGGAACTGACCGCTACTCCATCGGCTCCTGGCCGTGGCGTCGTGGTTGAGTCCCGTCTCGACAAGGGCCGTGGCCCGGTTGCCACCGTGCTGGTTCAAGACGGTACCCTGCGCCAAGGCGACATGGTACTGGTCGGTTCGAACTACGGCCGTGTACGTGCCATGCTCGACGAGAACGGCAAGCCAATCAAGGAAGCAGGTCCTGCCATCCCAGTCGAGATTCTCGGCCTGGACGGCACGCCGGACGCTGGCGACGAGATGAGCGTAGTGGCTGACGAGAAGAAAGCCCGTGAAGTGGCTCTGTTCCGTCAAGGCAAGTTCCGCGAGGTCAAGCTGGCCCGTGCTCACGCCGGCAAGCTGGAAAACATCTTCGAGAACATGGGTCAGGAAGAGAAGAAGACGCTTAACATCGTCCTCAAGTCTGACGTTCGTGGTTCCCTCGAAGCGTTGAACGGCGCCTTGAACGGCCTGGGTAATGACGAAGTGCAAGTGCGCGTTGTCGGTGGCGGTGTCGGTGGTATCACCGAATCCGACGCCAACCTGGCACTGGCCTCCAACGCTGTACTGTTCGGCTTCAACGTGCGTGCCGATGCTGGCGCTCGCAAGATCGTCGAGCAGGAAGGCCTGGACATGCGTTACTACAACGTCATCTACGACATCATCGAAGACGTCAAGAAAGCCCTTACCGGTATGCTTGGCAGCGACGTCCGGGAGAACATCCTGGGTATCGCCGAGGTGCGTGACGTGTTCCGCTCGCCGAAATTCGGTGCGATCGCCGGCTGCATGGTGGTTGAAGGCACTGTGTACCGTAACCGTCCAATCCGTGTACTGCGTGAAGACATCGTTATCTTCGAAGGCGAGCTGGAATCCCTGCGCCGCTTCAAGGATGACGCTGCCGAAGTACGTGCCGGCATGGAATGCGGTATCGGCGTCAAGAGCTACAACGACGTCAAGGTCGGCGACAAGATCGAAGTCTTCGAGAAGGTTCAGGTTGCTCGCAGCCTCTAACTCGCGCACTTCAGGAGCCGCGCAGCGTGTGGGCATGCAGATGCCCCGCGCAGCGTCAGGACTCTAAACGCAACGCCCGGTCTGGCTTTTGTCAGGCCGGGCGTTTGCCGCTTTCAGACCCCACGGGTTTCACCGTGTGGCAGTAACAGGTAACAAGACATGGCAAAAGAATACAGCCGTACCCAGCGTATCGGCGATCAGATGCAGCGTGAGCTGGCCCAACTGATCCGCCGCGAAGTCAAAGACCCACGCGTTGGCCTGGTCACCATTACCGCTGTTGAAGTGAGCCGTGACGTGGGTCACGCCAAGATCTTCATCACCGTGATGGGGCAGGACAACAGCGAAGAAATCGCGCAAAGCATCAAGGTGCTCAACTCCGCCGCAGGTTTCCTGCGGATGCAGTTGGCCCGTGAAATGAAGCTGCGCAGCGTTCCGCAGTTGCACTTCCACTACGACGAAAGCGTCGTGCGTGGCGCGCACCTGTCGGCACTGATCGAACGCGCCGTGGCTGAAGACAGCCAGCATCCGTCCACACCTGAAGACGCCAAGGAGTAAGCGGTGGCTCAGGTCAAACGTATCCGTCGCAACGTCAGTGGCATCATTCTGCTCGACAAACCCATTGGCTTTACCTCCAATGCCGCGTTGCAGAAGGTTCGCTGGCTGCTCAATGCCGAGAAGGCCGGGCATACCGGCAGCCTTGATCCATTGGCCACCGGTGTATTGCCGTTGTGCTTTGGCGAGGCCACCAAGTTTTCGCAATACCTGCTTGATTCCGACAAGGGTTATGAAACCCTGATGCAACTGGGCAAGACCACCACCACGGCGGATGCCGAAGGTGATGTTTTGCAGGTTCGCGACGTGACCGTTGGTCGTGCGGATATCGAAGCTGCCTTACCCGCTTTTCGTGGGCAAATCAGTCAGATACCGCCGATGTACTCGGCACTCAAGCGCGATGGCCAGCCACTTTACAAGCTGGCACGTGCGGGCGAAGTAGTGGAGCGCGAACCGCGTTCTGTTACTATTGCGCGCTTGGAATTGCTCGCTTGTGAAGGCGACACTGCCCGTTTGGCCGTGGACTGCAGCAAAGGCACCTATATCCGTACCCTGGTGGAAGATATTGGTGAGCAACTTGGCTGTGGCGCGTACGTTGCAGAACTGCGACGCACACAGGCCGGGCCTTTCAGCCTGGCCCAGACGGTCACGCTGGAAGAGTTGGAAGCGGTACACGCCGAGGGCGGCAATGAAGCGGTTGATCGCTTCCTCATGCCATCGGACAGCGGTTTGCTCGATTGGCCATTGCTGCACTTTTCGGAGCACAGCGCGTTCTACTGGCTCAACGGCCAGCCGGTACGCGCCCCGGATGCCCCGAAGTTCGGCATGGTGCGAGTACAGGATCATAACGGTCGCTTTATCGGTATCGGTGAAGTGAGCGAAGACGGGCGCATCGCGCCGCGTCGGCTGATTCGGTCAGAATGACCGAACGAGTGTGGCTGTTAACAGGCATGGTCAACACTCATTTTTAGATACAGGGATTTGTCCCTGGCCTGTTGAAACTGCCCTTTGGGTGGTTTCCTGAAAAAAGGATTGCCTCATGGCTCTCGACGTTCAAGAAAAAGCACAAATCGTAGCTGACTATCAGCAAGCTGTTGGTGACACTGGTTCGCCAGAAGTGCAAGTTGCACTGCTGACCCACAACATCAACAAACTGCAAGGTCACTTCAAGGCCAACGGTAAAGACCACCACTCCCGTCGTGGTCTGATCCGCATGGTAAACCAGCGCCGTAAGCTGCTGGACTACCTGAAAGGCAAGGATCTGGGTCGTTATCAGACTCTGATCGGTCGCCTGGGTCTGCGTCGCTAATAAGCGATTGCGCTAGAGGTTGGTTGTCTGCCGCGTGTCATCGGGATTCCCGGTGGCCCGTGGTAGGCTCCCAGCCTCAAGTTTTATCTGGATACACGTTTTACCCTGGACGAGCGTCGGGCCGATTCCCGGCATTGCCCAAGAATTTCGCAAGAAGACAAGTTCCCCCAAGAGCCACAAAGAAGGTAGGACACCGTGAACCCGGTTATCAAAAAATTCCAGTTCGGTCAGTCGACCGTTACCCTCGAGACAGGCCGTATCGCCCGTCAAGCCTCCGGCGCAGTGCTGGTTACCGTTGACGACGACGTGACCGTATTGGTGACCGTTGTTGGCGCCAAGACCGCTGACCCGAGCAAGGGCTTCTTCCCTCTGTCCGTTCACTACCAGGAAAAGACTTACGCTGCCGGTAAGATCCCTGGCGGTTTCTTCAAGCGCGAAGGCCGTCCTTCCGAAAAAGAAACCCTGACTTCCCGACTGATCGACCGTCCGATCCGTCCGCTGTTCCCAGAAGGCTTCATGAACGAAGTGCAGGTTGTCTGCACCGTCGTTTCCACCAGCAAGAAGACCGATCCGGACATCGCTGCGATGATCGGTACCTCGGCTGCCCTGGCCATCTCCGGCATTCCTTTCGATGGCCCGATCGGCGCTGCCCGCGTTGCGTTCCACGAAAGCACCGGCTACCTGCTGAACCCGACTTACGAGCAACAGAAAGCCTCGAGCCTGGACATGGTCGTTGCCGGTACGTCCGAAGCCGTATTGATGGTTGAATCGGAAGCCAAAGAGCTGACCGAAGACCAGATGCTGGGTGCCGTACTGTTTGCTCACGACGAGTTCCAGGTTGTGATCAACGCGGTTAAAGAATTGGCTGCCGAAGCTGCCAAGCCGACCTGGACCTGGGCTGCTGCCCCGGAAGCCACCGAATTGCTGGGCGCTATCCGCTCCGAGTTCGGCGCTGCCATCTCCGACGCCTACACCATCACCGTCAAGGCCGACCGTTATGCTCGCCTGGGTGAGCTGAAGGACCAGGTCGTGGCCAAGCTGTCCGGTGAAGAAGGCCAGCCTTCCTCCAGCGAAGTCAAAGCTGCTTTCGGTGAGATCGAATACCGCACCGTTCGCGAAAACATCGTTAACGGCAAGCCACGTATCGACGGTCGCGACACCCGCACCGTGCGTCCGCTGAACATCGAAGTCGGCGTTCTGCCGAAAACTCACGGTTCGGCGCTGTTCACCCGTGGCGAAACCCAGGCCTTGGTCGTTGCGACCCTGGGTACTGCCCGTGACGCACAACTGCTGGACACCCTGGAAGGCGAGAAAAAAGACCCCTTCATGCTGCACTACAACTTCCCTCCGTTCTCGGTGGGCGAGTGTGGTCGTATGGGCGGTGCAGGTCGTCGCGAAATCGGTCACGGCCGTCTGGCCCGTCGTTCGGTTCAGGCCATGCTGCCTGCCGCTGACGTGTTCCCGTACACCATCCGTGTTGTATCGGAAATCACCGAGTCCAACGGTTCCAGCTCCATGGCTTCGGTCTGCGGTGCTTCCCTGGCTCTGATGGACGCCGGTGTGCCAATGAAGGCACCGGTTGCCGGTATCGCCATGGGCCTGGTTAAAGAAGGCGAGAAGTTCGCCATCCTGACCGACATCCTGGGTGACGAAGACCACCTGGGCGACATGGACTTCAAAGTAGCCGGTACCGCCAAAGGTGTGACCGCGCTGCAGATGGACATCAAGATCAAAGGCATCACCGAAGAGATCATGGAAATCGCCCTGGGCCAAGCCCTGGAAGCGCGCCTGAACATCCTCGGCCAGATGAACCAGATCATTGGTCAGTCCCGCACCGAACTGTCGGAAAATGCTCCGACCATGATCGCGATGAAAATCGACACCGACAAAATCCGTGATGTCATCGGTAAAGGCGGCGCGACCATCCGTGCGATCTGTGAAGAAACCAAGGCTTCGATCGACATCGAAGACGACGGTTCGATCAAGATCTTCGGCGAAACCAAGGAAGCGGCTGAAGCAGCACGCCAGCGCGTCTTGGGTATCACCGCTGAGGCCGAGATCGGCAAGATCTACGTTGGTAAGGTTGAGCGCATCGTCGACTTCGGCGCGTTCGTCAACATCCTCCCGGGCAAAGACGGTCTGGTTCACATCTCCATGCTGAGCGATGCTCGCGTTGAGAAAGTGACCGACATTCTGAAAGAAGGCCAGGAAGTGGAAGTGCTGGTACTGGACGTGGACAACCGCGGCCGTATCAAGCTGTCCATCAAGGACGTAGCAGCAGCCAAGGCTTCGGGCGTTTAATCACCCGCAGGCTTCACGCTGAAAAAAGGACTCCTCGGAGTCCTTTTTTTATGGGCGCGAGAAAATGAAGCAGAATCAGCTGTTTAGCGCCGCCCAAAAGCCGCAACTTGCATGCAGGCACGATGAGCTTCATGCAAGTTGCACGATTCCGAAAATTCACAGATTTCATAACTCGTTGTTTATTAAGGAATTTAATCTGTTCGGCGAGTTGGCACACTGCCTGCAATATCCCTGGTAGCGCTGCAGCATGAAGGTTTACGCCTGCAGACTTTTAATAAAACAGGAGTTACTCGTATGAAGAAGTTCGCTCTCGCTACTGCTACCGCTCTGACCCTGGCCATGGGTGCTAACGTAGCCTTTGCTCAGACTTCCCAAGCCCCTATGACTTTGGCGGCCGGTGAAGCGACCAAGGCTAAGGAAAGCGTTTCGGATACTTGGATCACCACTAAAGTCAAAGCTGACCTGCTGACCGAAAAAGGCATTCCAGGTTCGGACATCAAGGTTGAGACCAACAAAGGTGTGGTTTCCCTGTCCTCCGACGTCGCTATCTCGGATTCGCAGAAAGCCACTGCTGTAGCCATCACCAAGAAAATCAAAGGTGTGACTGCTGTTTCTGCTGACGGCCTGCTGGCTGGCGGCGCTACCAAAGCTGACGGCATCGACAAAACCAAAGGCGCTGCCCACGACGCTAAAGAGACCACCAGCGATACCTGGATCACTACCAAAGTGAAGGCTGACCTGGTAACTGAAAAAGGCATTCCTGGCACCGACATCAAGGTTGAAACCAACAAAGGTGTTGTATCCCTGTCGTCGCCTACCGCTGTGACCGCTTCGCAGAAAGAAACGGCTGTAGCGATCACCAAGAAAATCAAAGGCGTTAAAGCTGTATCGGCCGACGGCCTGAAAGCAGAGTAACGCTGACGTTTCGTTTGAACTGAATAGCGGCGGCTTAGGGTGAGTTAGATATCCACCTGACGCACCTCTGGAGTTCATGCGACCGGCCACACGGATGTGGTCATTACAGGCCCCGGCACTTGTGTCGGGGCCTGTTCTATTTCAGGCTGAAACAGAATGATCAGGTCAAAAAAATGTGGGAGCTGGCTTGCCTGCGATGCGCATAGGTATCGACACAACTTTGGTGCGACGCTGGACCTGTGGCGAGGGAGCTTGCTCCCGTGACGAGCGGATAGCCGACGCTGTTCTAACTGACGCACCGCGATCCAAATGTGGGAGCTGGCTTGCCTGCGAAGACGGCCTGCCAGCCGACCGGGATATTGGATTTGACCGAGTACATATCCATTATTTAGGTAACGGCCACTTAGGGTTCCGCCCTGACGGCGGCTCACTTTCGAAAAGCGCGAAAGTAAGCAAAGCGCTCTTGCCCCACCACTCGGCACCTCGCCTAGGCTCGGTGTGCCCGTAATCCGCCAGTGATTTGGGGGGCCGCCGCCACGCGCCATCCATGGCGCGGGGCGGCTAAACCGGCATCCCTGCCGGTTTACCCCCCAAATCCCTGTCGAATTCCGGCCAGCGTGGTTTAACGGGGCGCCTAAGATCAAAAGCAGATCAAGAGCAAGATCAAGAGCGACTCGCTTCGCATCGTGGTTACCGTCGGCTGCTACAACCTACAAAATTGTGTAGATACCTATGCTGCGATGCTGGCACCTCGGTCATTCAGTTGCACCGAGGTGATGCTATCGCAGGCAAGCCAGCTCCCACATCAGGATGGGTGGTGCTTAGAAGTTACTCAGCATCCAGGTGCATTGGAGTGATCACTCGGCCATCTTTCTCGGCCTGCCCCAGCTGCGCATCGATGAAGTACACGCGGTCATCTTCCAACTGGCCCTTGTCCACCAGGTAATCCTTGATCGTGCTGGCTCGGTCCTGCCCCAACTGGCGCAGTAGCACGTCACTGCCACTCCAAAACTTGATCACACCGTCCTTGAGCTTCGCCGAGCGCTCATCGCTGCCCAGGTCTTTCCATTCGGCCGGGGGTTGCTGTTTGAGGCGGGTGCGGTAGATGCCTTCCAGCAATGGTGCTTTTTCCTTCTCCGGTACCTCAAGCAACGAGGCCTGGGCTGGCACTTTGTCGCCACGGCGCTGGAGGATCTTGTAATAGTTGTATTGGTATTCACGTTCCAGTCGCTGTGCGGCCAGGAACGGCCCGTCGCTGCTGGCGGCGGCTGTGCCTTCAATTTCCAGGCGCAGGGCAGGGCGCTCTTTCAGCGCCTTGGCCAGGGTGTTCAGGGCGCCTTCGGCGTCTTTGTTCAGCTCACTGGAGCCAGCGGCGAACGACACATTGCCCAGGTCCTCAGAGCCACCCCCGGTGACCAGCCCGCCAATGAACTTGAAGGGCGCGGTTGCCGCGCGCACCACGAGGTTGCGCAGGGTTTGCCACACAATCGGCATCACGCTGAATTGCGGGTTGTTCAGGTCGCCGCTTACCGGCAGTTCGATGGAGATCTTGCCATCGGAGTCCTTGAGCAGGGCGACGGCCAGGCGAATCGGTAAGTCGACGGCATCAGAGCTGTCGACTTTTTCACCCAACTGCAGTTGCTCGACCACCACTTTGTTTTCAGCCTTCAACTGGCCTTTGGTGATCACGTAGTGCAGATCGAGATTCAGGCGGCCCTTGCGGATGCGGAAGCCTGCGAATTTACCTGAGTAAGGCGTCAGGTTGGTCAGCTCGACACGCTTGAAGCTGGTGGCGATGTCCAGCGCGGCCATCGGATCAAACGGGTTCACGCTGCCTTTGATCGTCACTGGCGCGTAACGGTCCACCTTGCCCTTGATATCGACGCTGGCCGGTTTGGCCTGGCGACTGTCGATGGTGCCAATCTGGCCGTTGAGCTGTTGAATCGCGGTGGCAAAGTTGGGGGTGAGGCTGAAGTCGGCAAAGTTGGCCGAACCGTCGTTGATCGCGATCTGCCCGATATGAATGCCCAGGGGCTTGTCGTTACTAGCGGCAGGTTTGGCTGCCGACTTGCTGCCGCTGTCGGCCGGCTGCGGAATCAGCAGGTCGTCGATGTTAGTGGTGCGATCTTCGTTGATCATGAAGCGCGCATACGGCTGCAACAGGTTGACCTTGTCGATCGACAGGCTTTGGCCGTGCTGGTAGTTCACGCCCTCTAGCACCAGACGCTGCCACTTGAGGAAGTCGCGGGTCTTCAGGGTGTCCAGGGTATGCAACTGGTCAACCTGGGCGCGGCCGGTGATCTGAAGGGCCAGTGGCTCGGTGCTTTTGAGGTTTACGTCCAGGTTGCTGCCGAGCATGCCGCTGCGCAATTCCAGGCGAATAAACGGGCTGATATAGGCCTGGGCGACCCGCAGGTCGATGTCCTGGGTGTTCACTTTCAGCTTGGCGCTGACCGGGTTGAGGTTAACTTCGCCGGTTGCCTGGATCTTGCCTTGCTTGCCCAGGCCGGTGTCGACCTTCAAGGCGAAGGGGCTCTGGTTGAGGCTGTCGAAGTTCTGTACGTCGACATTCAACGGGCCCAGTTCCAGCGCGACCGCAGGTTTAGCCTGGCGGTCGGCCAAGTGCACCTGATAGTTACGCAGTTGCACGTCCTTGAGCAGCACTTGCCACGGCTTGCTCGGGACCGCCGGTTGCGCCGACGGCGCGTCGGCAGCGATTGGTTCCGGAGTCTTGGCCGGTTTGCTCGGTTGGCTGGCGAACAGCTTCTGCCAATCCAGTTGACCATCGGCCTCACGGGCGGCCCAGGTTTCCAGCTTGTTGCTGCGGATCTTACCGACAATGACCTGCTGCTTGGCCAGGTCTACCGTGGTTTCGCTGACGTCCAGGCGCTCCAGGCGCGCCAGTGGCCGGCCATCGGGGGCCTTTATAGCAAAGGGGGCGATGCTGGCGGCGGTGTTGGTCAGGTTCAGCTCGGTTTCTTTGGCCAGGCTGAATTTGTAGTCAGTGCTGAAGTTGAGCACCCCGTCTTCCAGCACCAGTGGCAGGGCGTCACGTACATACGGCCACCAGGCTTTCATTTTGCCGTCGGTCACCTTCAAGGTGCCTTCGGAGGTGATCGGTACCAGGCTGAAGTTGCCTTTCCAGTCGATCTGGCCACCTTCGGGGCCGGCGGCGACCAGCGTCATGTCGGCATTGTCGTCAGGCAAGGTGCTGAGGTTTTTCAGCTCGAAGTCGAGTTCGTCGTAGAGGAATTCGATGGGCTCGCTGGGGCGTAGGTCCTGGAAGTGCAGGTTGCCGCCCGCCAGCTTGATGCTGTCGATACGCAGTGGGAACGGCTTGGCATCGGGATCGGCCGGGGTTGGCTCGCTCGGTGGCAGTTTGAACAACTGCGCCAGGTTCAGTTGGCCGGACTTGTCGAACAGCAGTTCGGTCTTGGGCTTGTCCAGTTGCACATCGGCCAGGTGCAGGGCGCGGGTCCAGAGGCTGTCGATCTGCAGGTTGGCGTAGAGGCGTTCGAAACCTACTTGCTCTTTGCCTGGCTCGCCGATCTTCAGGCCCCACAGCGTCAGTTCCAGGCTGAAGGGGTTGAGCTCGATGCGCTCGATTCGCGACGGCACCGTGGCGTAATTGGCCAACTGTTGGTTGGCAATGCGAAGGGCGATGCCGGGTAATATCAGAAAGCCCAGCAAGCTGTACAAAGCAAGGGCGGTCAACAAGGCGCCTACGGCGCGGATCAATCCTTTGGGCATGGGTGAACGCCATCTATGTCGAACGAGAGTGCCTTGGAGTATGGCACGGGAATTCGGTTCCGAAGAACCGTGGGCGCTGGGAAACTTCCTACAAATGCAGGATCAGCGTCTTCAGCGGAGGCTGTTGGTCTCTGGAGGGAAAGTCGGCTCCAGGTGTCATAACCTGCCATTCGCGCACCGGGCGCCCGGCTTTTTCTGCGCAGCGCAGCACCTGCTCACGCCAGTCTTCCATGCTGACCTTTGCCAGGTTGTTGCAGCAAATCAGCACGCCATTGTCGGCGGTGGCCAGCAGTGCGGGTTTGAGCAGGCTTTGATAGTCGCGCAACAAATCGACCGTGCCGAAGGCGCTCTTGGCCCAGGCGGGAGGATCGAGCAGTACCAGGTCGTACTGGCGTTGCTCCAGGCGCGGATAGCGCGGCAGCTTCTGCCCGCGCCGATGGGTGATGGGCAGGCCCGCCAGTTGGCGAATGGCCGGGAAGTAATCGGACTGTACAAACTCCATGCTCGGCAACTGCGGGTTGAGCTGGCCGTTTTCACGCCCCACTGCCAGGTTGCCCTCGGCAAAGTCCAGGTTGCACACCTCGCGTGCGCCGCCCGCTGCCGCGCTCAAACCTACACCGCAGGTATAGGCGAACAGGTTCAGCACGCTTTTGCCGGCGCTGTGGTCCTTGACCCAGCCCCGGGTGTTGCGCAGGTCGAGGAACAGCAGTGGGTCTTGCCCGGCGTGGCGCCCACGCACACGGTAATTGAGGCCCCACTCGTGGCCGACCAGGTCTTCCAATGCGCCAGGCTCGGCGCGGTACACCGTGTCTTCGCGGTCGATGCGCGAGTTGCCGCGGGCACGGTCGTTGTACACCAGCAACAATTCCAGGCCCATGTATTGGTTGATCAGTTGGTGCAGGTCCAGCAGGTCTGCCGTTTCCAGGGACTGGTGGAAGCTTTGTACCAGCAATTGCGGGCCGTAGCGGTCGATGGTTAAGCCCCCGGCGCCTTCCTGGCTGCCGTGAAAAAGCCGATAGCAGTCCGTACCCTGGGCGTGCAGCGTGTTGATCAGGTCTTGGCGGTGATCGAGGGCGGCGCGCAGCGCCTGATTCAAGGGAGTCATGGAGCGCGCCTTGCTGGTAGATGAATAAGAAAAATGGGGCGCGAAGTTTAACAGCTAACCCCGGCCTGCACAGGCCGGGATAATCCTGGCGCTATCGGTTGAGGCGTTTGTCGATCAAACCGTCCACCACGCTGGGGTCGGCCAGGGTCGAGGTGTCGCCCAAGCTGTCCAGTTCGTTACAGGCGATCTTGCGCAAGATGCGCCGCATGATCTTGCCGGAGCGGGTTTTCGGCAGGGCAGGGGCCCATTGGATCAATTCCGGTTTGGCGAAGCTGCCAATCTCCTTGCTGACCAACTCCAGCAGGTGCTTTTTCAACGCGTCGCTGGGTTCGACGCCATTCATTGGGGTGACAAAGGCGTAGATGCCCTGGCCCTTGACGTCGTGGGGGTAGCCCACCACGGCGGCTTCGGCGACCTGATCATGCAGCACCAGGGCGCTCTCCACTTCAGCGGTGCCGATGCGATGGCCCGAGACGTTGATCACATCGTCGATCCGCCCGGTGATCCAGTAGTCGCCGTCTTCATCGCGCCGTGCTCCATCCCCGGTAAAGTAGTAGCCGGGGTAGGGCTTGAAGTAGGTGTCGATCATGCGCTGCGGGTCGCCGTAGACGCTGCGAATCTGCCCCGGCCAGCTTGATCTGATGGCGAGTACACCACTGCCGGCGCCACTGATTTCCTTGCCCTGTTCATCGAGCAACACTGGTTGTACGCCGAACATGGGCTGTGTCGCGCAGCCCGGTTTGATGCGCTGGGCGCTGACCAGTGGGCTGAGCATGATGCCGCCGGTTTCGGTCTGCCACCAGGTATCGACAATCGGGCAGCGCTGTTCGCCGACGGCGTTGAAATACCAGTCCCAGGCTTCCGGGTTGATCGGCTCGCCCACGCTGCCCAGCAGGCGCAGGCTGGCGCGGGATGTACTCTGCAGCGGGCCGTGGCCTTCGCGCATCAGGGCGCGCAGGGCGGTGGGCGCGGTATAGAAAATATTCACCTGATGTTTATCGATGACCTGCCAGAAGCGCGAACTGTCCGGATAACTCGGCACGCCTTCGAACATCAGCGAGGTGGCGCCATTGGCCAGCGGGCCGTAGACGATATAGCTGTGGCCGGTGACCCAGCCCACGTCCGCGGTGCACCAGAACACTTCGCCTTCTTGGTAATCGAGCACGTACTTGAAGGTCATCGCCGCTTGCAGCAGGTAGCCAGCGGTGGTGTGCAACACGCCTTTGGGTTTGCCGGTGCTGCCGGAGGTATACAGGATGAACAGCGGGTCTTCAGCGTCCATCGGCTCGGGTGGGCAGTTGTCGCTGGCGGCGTCCAGGGCAGCTTGGTACTTGAGGTCGCGGCCTTCGTGCCAATTCACGCTCGCCCCGGTGCGCTCCACCACCAGTACCGTGCTGACATTCGGGCAACTGGCCAGGGCTTTGTCGACGTTCTGTTTCAGCGCCACGGGCTTGCCACCGCGTACGCCCTCGTCGGCGGTGATCACGGTGCGGCAATCAGAGTCGAGAATGCGGTCGCGCAGGGCGTCCGGAGAGAAACCACCAAATACCACCGAGTGCACTGCGCCAATTCGCGTGCAGGCCAGCATGGCGTAGGCCGCCTCGGGGATCATCGGCATGTAGATGCACACGCGATCACCTTTGTTCACGCCACGGCTTTTCAACACATTGGCCAGGCGGCTGACGTTTTGGTGCAGTTGACGGTAAGTAATCGTGCAGGATTTTGACGGGTCGTCGCCTTCCCAGATGAAGGCCGGCTGATCGGCGCGTTGCGCCAGGTGGCGGTCGATGCAGTTGTAGCTGACGTTCAACTGACCGCCGGCAAACCATTGGGCGGCACCGGTGTGGATGTCTGACTGCTGGACGCTGTGCCAAGGTTTTATCCAGTCGAGAAAGCCCTTGGCCTGTTCGGCCCAGAAGGTGTCTGGCTGGTCGATGGATTGGCGATAGAGGCGCTGGTAGTCCTCTTGACTGAGCTGCGCAGCCCGGCGGACGGCATCGGCGGTGGGAAAGGTGCTGATATCGAACATGAGCGCTCCTTATTCTTGTTTTTGCGACAAGTCATAAAGATGCACCCTGGGACGGGAGGGTTCAAGGCCAACGTCCAAACGCACGTTGACCTTGAATGAACGGCTTCAGCCGCGGTGACGACCGCGGAAGTAGTTGATCAGGCCCTGGGTCGACGCATCTTCGGCCAAGGTTTCTTCGGCGCCGGTCAGGCGGTTGTACACGCCTTTGCCCAGCTCCTTGCCCAGTTCAACGCCCCATTGGTCGAAGGCATTGATGCCCCACACCACGCTCTGCACGAACACCTTGTGTTCATACATCGCCACCAGCGCGCCCAGGCGGCGCGGGCTGATGCGCTCGACCACCAGGGTGTTGCTCGGCCGGTTACCCGGTATCACCTTGTGCGGTGCCAGCTTCTGTACTTCGGCTTCCGGCAGGCCCTTCTCACGCAGCTCGGTTTCGGCCTCGCTGCGGGTCTTGCCGAGCATCAGCGCCTGGCTCTGGGACAGGCAGTTGGCGTACAGCCACTGGTGATGATCAGAGACCGGGTTGAAGCTGACGATCGGCACGATGAAGTCGGCCGGGATCAGTTGAGTCCCTTGGTGCAGCAACTGGTGGTAAGCGTGCTGGCCGTTGCAGCCTACGCCGCCCCAGATCACCGGGCCGGTATCGGTGGACACTGGCGTGCCGTCCTGGCGCACGCTCTTGCCATTGGATTCCATGTCCAACTGCTGCAAATGCTTGGTGATGTTACGCAGGTAATGGTCGTACGGCAGGATCGCATGGCTCTGCGCACCCCAGAAGTTGCCGTACCACACCCCCAGCAAGCCCAGCAGCACGGGCATGTTGGCTTCGAACGGCGCGTTCAGGAAGTGCTGGTCCATGGTGTAGGCACCCGACAGCAGTTCCTTGAAGTTGGACATGCCGATAGCCAGGGCAATTGGCAAGCCGATGGCAGACCACAGCGAGTAGCGCCCACCGACCCAGTCCCACATTGGGAAGATGTTTTCTTCGCGAATACCGAAAGCCACGGCCGCGGCATTGTTGCTCGAGACGGCGATGAAGTGGCGATACAGCTCGGCTTCCGAGCCCCCCTGGGCCAGGTACCAGGCGCGGGCGGCCTGGGCGTTTTTCAGGGTTTCCAGGGTGTTGAAGGATTTGGACGAGACGATAAACAGCGTGGTCTCGGCGCGCAGCTTCATGGTCAGTTCGTGGAACTCGCTGCCGTCGATGTTCGCCAGGTAGTGGCAACGCACGCCTTTATGGGCGTAGGACAGCAGCGCTTCGGAGACCAGTTCCGGGCCGAGGAATGAGCCACCGATACCGATGTTCACCACGTCGGTGATCGGCTTCTCGGTGTAGCCGCGCCACAGGCCGTCGTGGATACGGCCGACCAGGTCAGTGATCTGGTTCAGCACCTTGTGCACGTCCGGCATGATGTTCACGCCGTTGACCGACAGCTTGTCGCCCACCGGGCGGCGCAGGGCGGTGTGCAGGGCAGGGCGGCCCTCGGAGGAGTTGACCGGTTCGCCAGCGTACTGCGCGTCGATCGCCGCCTTGAGATTGACTTCCTTGGCCAGGCCCACCAACAGGTCGCGGGTTTCGCTGGTGATCAGGTTTTTCGAGTAATCGAGGAAAAGTCCGCAGCTGCTCAAGGTGAACTGGGAAAAACGCTGAGGATCGGCATTGAACGCCTCGCGCATGCTGAAATCCTGCATGGCTTGGCGATGTTGAACAAGCGCTTGCCAGGCGGGCAGCGCGGTAACGTCATGAGGGGTGCGGTAGTACGCCATCGCTGCGGGTTTCCTTTTATTACGGGGACTGCCTTTAGGACACTTCAAAGCCCGGAACATCCAGTCTTATCGCAAGGATTGGGTTCCAGACAGCGCTAACCATAGCGCAGGGCAGTTACATTAAACCTAGCGTGTGGATATGTCTTGGCTTTGTCTGCGCTGTGGCCGGTACTTTTTTATACCGGCACAGCCGTCGGGGCAACAGGTTGAGGTAAAGCGGGCGTCAGGCGAGGTTCAGGTGCAGGTTATCGATGAGGCGTGTTGCCCCCAGATAAGCGGCGACCAGGATCACCACATCGCGATCTTCAGCCGTGGCCGGGCGCAGATGCACGCCTTGGCGCACTTCCAGGTAGTCCATGCGCAGCCCCGCGGCTTCAATCTGCTGGATGTGCTCGGCGCGAAGCCTGGCAAAATCGTGATCGCCGCTTTTGATGGCCGTGGCGATCTGGCTGAGCGCGCGGTACAGCACTGGCGCGACCGCCCGTTGCTCATCGGTGAGGTAACCGTTGCGTGATGACAGCGCGAGGCCGTCCTCGGCGCGCACGGTGGGCTCGCCGATGATCTGGATCGGCATGTTCAGGTCGCGGACCATGGCGCGGATCACCGCCAACTGCTGGTAGTCCTTCTGGCCAAATACGGCCATGTCCGGCTGGACCATGTTGAACAGCTTGCTGACCACCGTGGCCACCCCTTCAAAGTGCCCTGGGCGGCTGGCGCCGCACAAGCCTTCGGACAGCTGAGGCACGCTGACGCGGGTCTGGCCGTTCATGCCATCGGGGTACATTTCCTCGACCGTGGGCGCGAACAGCAGGTTACAGCCGGCCTGCAGGAGTTTTTCCTGATCGGCGGCCAACGTGCGCGGGTATTTGTCCAGGTCTTCGCCAGCACCGAATTGCAGCGGGTTGACGAAAATGCTCGCCACCACGAAATCCGCTTGCTGCGCGGCCTTGGTCACCAGGGTGGCGTGGCCGCTGTGCAGGTTGCCCATGGTGGGTACAAAGCCGATGCGCTTGCCGGCGCTACGGGCGTGGGTTACGGCAGCCCGCAGTTCGCGGACGGTTTTAACGGTGTTCATGCCGAGAATCCGTGTTCAACGCCTGGGAACGTCACGTTTTTGACTTCGCTGACGTAGGCGCTCAAGGCGGCGTGGATGCTGTCCTGGCCAGCCATGAAGTTCTTCACGAACTTGGGCACGTGGCCGGTGATCGACAGGCCGAGCATGTCGTGCAGGACCAGCACCTGGCCGTCGGTGGCGGAACCGGCGCCAATCCCGATCACGGGCACTTTGACGGCCTGGGTGATTTCGGCAGCCAGTTCGCTAGGCACGCACTCCAGCAGAATCATCGCTGCACCGGCCTGTTCCAGGGCGATGGCATCGGCGCGCATCTGGCGGGCCTGGGCTTCATTGCGGCCCTGAACCTTGTAGCCACCGAGGATATTCACCGACTGCGGCGTCAGACCCATGTGTGCGCACACTGGCACGCCGCGCTCGGCCAGCAGCCGGATCGACTCGGCCAGCCACACGGCACCTTCGACTTTGATCATGTGCGCGCCGGCCTGCATCAGCTTTCCGGCGTTCAGGAAGGTTTGCTCAAGGGTGGCGTAACCCATGAACGGCAGGTCCGCGATGATAAAGGCGCCATCGTTGCCACGCTTGACGCTGGCGGTGTGGTAGGCGAGTTCATCGGTGGTCACAGGCAGCGTGCTGTCATTCCCTTGAAGAACCATGCCCAGGGAGTCGCCCACCAGCAGCACTTCGACTCCAGCCTGGCAGCTGGCGTGGGCGAAAGTGGCGTCATAGCAGGTCAGCATGGTGATTTTTTCACCTTTGAGCTTGAGGCTCTGCAAGGTGGTCAGGGTAATGTCTGGCATGAAAGGGTCCTCGTTCAGGCGCTTGGAAACAGCGAGTAACGCGCGTGAGTCTTCGTTTATACAGGCGCACTGTCTTGAAAGCAGTGCTTATAAGGCCTGGATTGCGCCCTGTCGCGCCGGGTTGGCGGCAGCGGGACGCCTATAGTCGTGAGGAGGACACGGGAAGTCAATTGGATGTGTTACCGCATTGTTACGATGGCGGTGTTACCGCTGTTACTGACGCGATTGTAGGAGCGAGCTTGCTCGCGAAGAAACCATAGGCGCCGCGTTTAATCAGGCTGAGCGCGTTATCGTTGGTGATTTTCGCGAGCAAGCTCGCTCCTACAGAGGTAGGCGTTCCAGGCCGACGAACGGGCAGGCGGTGAGCAGGTCGCTCAAACGCTGGCCGTCAGGTAGCTGCAGGTCGGCAGGCGCCAACTCAGCCAACGGATACAGCACAAACGCGCGCAGATGCATCTGGTAATGCGGCACCTTGAGGCGCGGCTCGTCGATCAGGCGATCACCGAACAGCAGGATATCCAGGTCCAAGGTGCGCGGGCCCCAGCGTTCCAGGCGTTCGCGGCCCTGATCGTTCTCGATGGCTTGCAGCGCATCAAGCAGGTCCAATGGCGCCAGGCGACTGTCCAGCGCCGCAACGGCGTTGGTGTAGCGCGGTTGGCCTGGCAGCAGTGAATCGCTTTGATAGAAGGCGGACACCCCGGCGAGGTGGGTGCCAGGCAGTTGCGCCAGCGCCTCGATCGCGCTGCGCAATTGTTGTTGCGGGGCAGCCAGGTTGCTGCCCATGCCGATGTAGATACGTTCCACGTTTATTCGCCCGCAGCGCCCGAGGCATCGGCACTGCTGCGTTTACGCTTGGTGCCGCTACGGCGACGCTTTTTCGGCCCTTCGCCGGCGCTATCGCCTTTGCTGCCCAGCTCACGAATCATTTCGCGGCGCTGGCTGTCATTGGCGTCCTGATAATCGGTCCACCATTCGCCCAGGCCATCGGTCTGCTCGCCCGCGCTTTCACGTAGCAGCAGGAAGTCGTAGCCGGCACGGAAACGCGGGTTGTCCAGCAACAGATCGGCGCGCTTGCCGCTGCGGCGTGGCAGGCGCTCCTGCATGTCCCAGATTTCGCGGATCGGCATGGTGAAACGTTTAGGGATGGCGATGCGTTGGCACTGTTCGGCGATCAACTCGTGAGCCGCTTCCTGCATGGCCGGGATCGGCGGCATGCCACGGTCCTGCAGGCGCAGTACGCGTTTGGGCAGGGCCGGCCACAACAAGGCGGCAAACAGGAACGCCGGGGTCACCGGTTTGTTCTGCTTGATGCGCAGGTCGGTGTTGATCAAGGCTTCGCTGATCAAGGTGTGGGTGTACGTCGGGTTGTACTCCAGGGCCTCGGCGCTGGCCGGGAACAGGGGGTCGAACAACTGCAAGTCCACCAGCATTTCAAAGGTGTCGGCGGCGTAGCCCGAAAGGAACAGCTTGAGCACTTCCTCAAACAGGCGTGCCGAGGGGATTTCCCGCAGCATCGGCGCCAGTTCGCGAATCGGCGCTGCGGTGTGTTTTTCGATGCCGAAGTTGAGCTTGGCGGCGAATCGCACGGCACGCAGCATGCGCACCGGGTCTTCCTGATAGCGCTGCGTAGGATCGCCGATCAGCCGGATCAGGTTGTTGCGAATGTCGTGTACGCCGTTGGCGTAATCGAGGATGCGCTCGCTGACCGGGTCGTAATACAAGGCGTTGATGGTGAAGTCGCGACGTTGCGCGTCCTCTTCCAGGGTGCCATACACGTTATCGCGCAGGATGCGCCCGCTCTCGTTGCGGGAAGACTGGTTAGTGTCCTCCTCTTCATCGTTTTGTGGGTGACCGGCGCGGAACGTTGCGACCTCGATGATTTCGCGACCAAAGTGGATATGCACCAGCTTGAAGCGCCGGCCGATGATTCGTGCATTACGAAACTCGGCGCGCACTTGTTCAGGCGTGGCGCTGGTGGCGACGTCGAAATCCTTGGGCGTGATGTTGAGCAGCATGTCGCGTACGCAACCACCCACCAGGTAGGCCTGGTAGCCGGCGTTCTGCAAACGTTCGACGATGTTCACTGCATAACGGCTGAATTGAGCGCGCTGCAGCGAATGCTGGCTGCTATTGAGCACTTCAGGCGTGCTGCGTTTGTGTTGCGTTCGACGCAAGGGAGAACGGAATGACTGGAACAACTTCTTCAGCATGGGATGCACTGTTTGAAGGAATGTTCGGCCATAACGAAGAATGACCGCATGATGGGCGGGGATTCTAGCATTTAGTCAGGGGATGGTGTAGGAACAAGCTAAAGGCATTGCGCCATAAGCGTTTGAAGGTCAAATCCCGGAAACTACAAGGGGAGCCGAAGCTCCCCCAGAAGTAGTTGCGTGCTCTATTTTTATTATTGATGTCGGGCTTCTTGTTTTTGTTGATCGCCCTCGCCACGAAGCTTCCTTCATGACACTCCCAATCAGGAGCCAAGAGCAAACGGATTGCTTTGGTCGCTGTGTTGCTGATCTACGATCCAACCAGTTCAGGCTCTGCCTTAGGGCAGTTTTTGTTGTTCTCGGCCTGGTTGCGGGGCAAGCCCCAAATGCAACGCCTCTCCAAAAGAATCAGTTAGCTGCGCCTCCGCCGTGTTGTTTTTGTTATGCGTGAGTCGATTCGTCTTATTTTTATTGTCTTGTACAAAGCTTGTTATTGTTTTTGTACTAAGCATATAGCAGGGTGCGTGCCAACTTTTGCGCCGTCCAGCAAAACCGGGGGTTTGGGCTGGTTTCGCCAGATTGAGGGCCAAAAAAAGCCGGGGCTTCGTTACCGTAAGCCCCGGCTTTTGTTACGTGAAAATTCAGCGGTAACAGTTTTTTCACATCAGCAGGTGTTACCTGTGGGGCTGCACCCTCAGCTTTCGCTGGCCACCCCGGTCTTGCGCCGCGGAATGCCCAGGCGCTGACGCCGTTCCCACAGGCATTTGCGACTCACGCCCAGCTTGCGTGCCAGCTCTGTCTCGGTCATATGGTCCTGATGCTCGAGCACGAAGTGCTGGAAGTAGTCTTCCAGTGACAAATCTTCCGTCGGTTCATGGCTGGTATTGCTACCGCTGCCCTGCTGCGGGGACAGGCCAATGAAGTCGTCGTCATCCAGGTCGCTGAGCTCAATGTCGATGCCCAGCAACTCGGCGGAAATCTCCGGGCTCTCCGACAGAATCACGGCGCGCTCGACGGCGTTCTCCAGCTCGCGCACGTTCCCTGGCCACGAGTAGTGACGGATCGCCTGTTCGGCGTCCGCGGCAAACTTCAGGTCGGTGCGGTCAATGCGTGCGCCTTGACGCAACAGGAACGCGTTGGCGATTTCGTTGACGTCGGCGCCACGCTCGCGCAGGGCCGGCAGTTTGAGCGCGATGACATGCAGGCGGTAATACAAGTCCTCACGAAACTGGCCGATCTTGGCCAGGCTCTTGAGGTCACGGTGTGTCGCCGCGATCAATCGAACATCGACCTTCTGCGATTGCACCGAGCCGACCCGGCGAATTTCGCCTTCCTGCAGCACGCGCAGCAAACGCGCCTGGGCTTCCAGGGGCAACTCGCCAATTTCATCAAGGAACAAGGTGCCGCCGTCCGCGGCCTCCACCAGGCCCGCACGCCCGGCGCTGGCGCCGGTGAATGCACCTTTCTCGTGGCCGAACAGCTCGGATTCGATCAGGGATTCGGGGATCGCCGCGCAGTTCACCGAGATCATCGGCGCCTTGGCGCGCTTGGACAGGTTGTGCAGGGCGCGGGCCACCAGTTCTTTGCCGGTGCCCGATTCGCCCTGGATCAATACATTGGAGTCGGTCGGCGCCACCTTGCGGATCTTGCTGTACAAGTCCTGCATCGGAGGGCAGGAGCCGATGATGCCGATCTCGCCATTGCTGTTGTTGGCGCCTGGTTTTTCGGCGCCGCTGGTCTTGCCGGTGGGGCGTGGCTCGGCAGGCGCACTGCTGGCCGACACACGGTCACGCAGGATGCGGGCCACGGCCTGGAGCATCTCGTCGTGGTCGAAAGGCTTGGCGATGTAATCCACCGCGCCCATCTTCATTGAGTCCACCGCCGAGCGCAGGCTGGCGTAGCTGGTCATGATCAGCACCGGGGTGCCCTGGCCCAGCTTGATCAGCTCGGTGCCCGGGGCGCCTGGCAGGCGCAGGTCACTGACAATCAGGTCGAACGTGGGAATGCTGAATCGCTCTTGGGCTTCCTGCACCGAGCCGGCTTCGCTGACCTGGTACTGATTACGTTCAAGCAGGCGACGCAAGGCAGAGCGGATAATGGTTTCGTCTTCGACGATCAAAATGTGCGGCATTGATTCAATTCTCTCGACGGTCTCAGTTCACAGCGGACGTCGCTTCGACATGACGCGGCAAGGTCACCCGGATACGGGTGCCGCGTTGGCTTTGTGTGTCAGCCGGGCTGTCGATGGTGATTTGTCCATAATGCTCTTCAACGATGGAATAGACCAGTGCAAGGCCCAGACCGGTACCTTCACCGGGGTCCTTGGTGGTGAAGAAGGGTTCGAACAATCGGTCCATGATGTTCTGTGGAATGCCGCTGCCTTCGTCTTCCACGATCAGGTCGACCGTGTGCTCGAAAGCCTCGCTCTTGACGCGTACAGCACTGCCGGCCGGCGACGCGTCGCGGGCGTTGGACAGCAGGTTGATCAGCACCTGGGCCAGGCGTTGTGAGTCGCCATCGACCCAATGGTCCGGATCGCACAGGTTAAAGAACTGTACTTCGAAATTGCGCCGGTTCAAGGCCAACAGCCCAATGGCATCCTGCGCGACTTCGGCCAGGCACACCGCTTCGTCCTGATTCTGATGGGCGCCGGAGTGGGCAAAGCTCATCAGCGACTGGACGATGCGTGAAACCCGCTTGGTCTGTTCAAGGATCTGCCCGCTGATTTCGGTGATTTCCCCGTCTTCTTCGCGCTCTTCCCGCAGGTTTTGCGCCAGGCAGGCGATACCGGTGATCGGGTTACCGATTTCATGAGCCACGCCGGCCGCCAGGCGCCCAATGCTGGCCAGGCGTTCGGAGTGCACCAGCTTGTCTTCGAGCATCTGTGTATCGGTCAAGTCTTCTACCAGCAGCACCAGGCCGCTGTTACCCGGCGCCAGAGGTTCGTCGATGGCCGCTTTGTGCAAGTTGAGCCAGCGGGTCTGGCCGTCGAGGGCCAAGTGCTGTTTGTGCAAGTGCTCGTCTGGCAGGTTGATGAAACCCTGCAGCAGCTCTTTCCAGGGATCGCCCAGTGTATTGAGGCGCGAACCCACCACCCGCTGGGCAGCGATGCCGGTGAGTTCTTCCATGGCCTTGTTCCACATCAGGATTTCCTGGTCCTTGGCCAGGGAACACACGCCCATCGGCAGTTCCTGCAGGGTCTGGCGGTGGTAACGGCGCAGGGCGTCGAGTTCGGCGGCCAGACCTGTGAGGCGCGAGTGGTAGTCCTCCAGCCGGCTTTCGATGAAGTGGATGTCTTCGGTGACGTAGTTTTCGCCACCGGCCTTGTAGGGCAAGAAGGTTTCCACCATGTCCTGGGACACGCTCGGCCCCATCAAACCGGACAGGTTGGCTTCGATACGGTCACGCAGGCGGCGCAGGGCATAGGGGCGGCGCTCGTCAAATGGCAGGTAGAGGTCGCGCAGCGCCTGTTCGACTTCCTTTTGTGCGGCCTTGGCGCCCAGGGGCTTGGCCAGTTGCGTGGCGAACTCTTGGGGCGAGGCCGCATGCAGTTCGCGGCGTTGCGGGCGGCGCACGTTATCCACCGCGCAGGCTTCGGCGGCGCTGGTTTCTTCGGCGCTGGCGTTGGTGAACAGCGAGATCAGGGTGAACATCAGTACGTTGGCGGCCAGCGAGGCGATTGCAGCCATGTGCCAACTGGTGTCGTCCAGCACGTAAATCATGTTCAGCAACGGGATATAGAAGCCCTGTAAGTTGCCGACCAGCGGTAGCAGCATGGTCACGGTCCACACCAGGATCCCGGCCAGCAGCCCTGCAATAAAGCCACGGCGATTGGCGGTCGGCCAGTACAGCACCGACAACACGCCCGGCAGAAATTGCAAGGTGGCGACAAACGCGACGATGCCGAGGTTGGCCAGGTCTTGCCCGGCGCCCAGCAGCAGATAAAACGCGTAACCGGCCATGATGATCGCGACGATCAGCGCGCGTCGGGTCCATTTCAACCAACGGTAGATATTACCCTCGGCCGGCGGCTGGTACAGCGGCAGTACCAAGTGGTTGAGCGCCATGCCCGAGAGTGCCAGGGTGGTGACGATGATCAACCCGCTGGCGGCCGACAACCCCCCGACATAGGCCAGCAGCGCCAGAGCCGGGCTGTTGGCGGCAATACCGATGCCCAGGGTGAAATACTCAGGGTTGGTGGTGGCCCCCAGTTTCAGGCCGGCCCACAGGATCAGCGGCACCGCCAGGCTCATCAGCAACAGGAACAGCGGCAAGCCCCAGCTGGCGCTGACCAGCGAGCGCGGGTTGAGGTTCTCGGTGAAGGTCATGTGGTACATGTGCGGCATCACGATCGCCGAGGCGAAGAACACCAGCAGCAGCGTACGCCATGGGCCTTCCTGCAAGGGCGTATGCAAGGCGGCGAGGGCGGTCTGGTTTTGCAGCAGCCACAGTTCCAGCTGTTGCGGCCCGTCGAACACGCCGTAGAGCGCATAAAGACCGACACCGCCGATGGCGATCAGCTTGATGACCGACTCAAAGGCAATCGCAAACACCAGGCCCTGGTGTTTCTCGCGGGTGGCGATATGGCGAGAGCCAAAGAAGATGGTGAACAAGGTGATCAGCGCGCAGAACGCCAGGGCAACCCGATGTTGCACGGGCTCGCGGGTCAGGATGCTGATGGAGTCGGCCACCGCCTGGATCTGCAGGGCCAGCAACGGCAGCACGCCGATCAACATGAAGATCGTGGTCAGCGCGCCGGCCCAGGTGCTGCGAAAGCGAAAGGCAAACAGGTCTGCCAGGGAGGACAGTTGGTAAGTCCGGGTGATTTTCAGGATCGGATATAGCAGCACCGGCGCCAGCAGGAACGCGCCGGACACCCCCAGGTAACTGGAGAGAAAGCCGTAGCCGTACTGATAGGCCAGCCCCACCGTGCCGTAGAACGCCCAGGCACTGGCGTAGACGCCCAGGGACAAGGTGTAGGTCAGCGGATGGCGAATGATCGCCCGCGGAATCATTCCGCGCTCACTGATCCAGGCCACGCCGAATAACGCAGCCAGGTAGGCGGCGCTGATCAGCAGCATCTGGGTGAGACTAAAGCTCATCGGCATCTTTTTGGCTCTGCAGGATGAAGGTCACGACGATCAGGATCAGCCATAGCAGATAAGGGCGATACCAGGCGCCCGTGGCGTCGATCCACCAATCCATGATGGCGGGGGAGAACAGGTAGATCCCGACGACCAGCAGCAGGACCAAACGATAGATGTACATGTTGGCCTCTGATTAAAAATCTGCCGCGATGTTAACGGATGATGGGCAACCTGCAAGCGCCTTCAACTCAATTGCGCTTCGGCCAGGGTCAGTGTGCGTGGGATGCGGGTGGCGTCCCAGTGTGCAATGCCCCAATCCAGCAGTTCTCGTGGGCTGGCGTACTGCAACTGCGCGTCGGGCTGTTGGCCAAGGGCACGCAGCGCTCTGAGCAGCAAAGGCGTGGCCTGGTCGGCTGTCAACGGTGGAGAGCGGTAGGACTTGCCCAGCTTGTTGCCGTCTGGCTGCACGATCAGCGGCACGTGCAAGTAACGGGGTTGGCGCAGGCCGAGCAGTTCTTGCAAGTAAAGCTGGCGCGGCGTGGAGTCGAGCAGGTCGGCGCCGCGTACGATATCGGTTACACCTTGCCAGGCGTCGTCGAGCACCACCGCCAGTTGGTAGGCGTAGAGGCCATCGCGCCGACGAATGATGAAGTCGCCGGCATCGCGCCCCAGATGTTGCCGGAACTCGCCCTGGACGCGGTCGACAAAGTGATATTCCAACTCGGGCACGCGCAGGCGGATCGCGGCATCCTGCTGTTCGTGGCCGGCATTGCGGCACAAGCCTGGGTAAATCCCGTTGTAGGGCTCCAATTGCTTGCGCGAGCAGGTGCAGGCGTAGGCCAGGCCGTGGTTGAACAGGTCGTTGAGCACTTTAGCGTAGGCATCATGCCGCTCGCTCTGGCGAACCAGTTCGCCATCCCATTCAAAGCCATAGCTTTCCAGCGCATGCAGGATCGCCGCCTGAGCGCCGGGCTCTTCACGGGGAGGGTCAAGGTCTTCCATGCGCATCAACCAACGGCCGTGGTGGGCGCGTGCATCGAGGTAGGAGGCGAGGGCGGCAACCAGGGAACCGAAGTGCAAATGGCCGCTGGGTGTGGGGGCGAAACGCCCAATATAGGTAGAGGCTGTCATGGCCCGGATACTACTGCATAACCGGTAAACGCCAGAAACAAAAATGGAGCGTTCGCACGCTCCATTCGTTCAGCTCGGCAAAGTTACTTGCCGACCTGTTTTTCCTTGATTTCAGCCAAGGTCTTGCAGTCTACGCACAGGTCCGCGGTTGGACGGGCTTCCAGTCGGCGAATACCGATTTCGACGCCGCAGGATTCACACCAGCCGTATTCTTCGTCTTTGATCAGTTGCAGGGTCTTGTCGATCTTCTTGATCAACTTGCGCTCGCGATCGCGGGCGCGCAGTTCGAGGGCGAACTCTTCCTCCTGGCTGGCGCGATCGGCCGGGTCAGGGAAGTTGGCCGCTTCATCCTTCATATGGTCAACCGTACGGTCGACTTCCTGCATCAAGTCCTGTTTCCACTTGTTGAGGATCTTGGTGAAGTGCTCGCGCATGGGCTCGCCCATGTACTCCTCGCCCTTTTTTTCGACATAGGGTTCGAAGCCGCCGAGGCCTTGAGTCTGCTGTTGCTTTGCTTGGGTGGACATGAATAGACCGCCTCTCACTCTTCTAATCCATTGCGCAGGATTGCAACGTCACCGACACCTGCCGGCCCTGCGGCTGCAAGCGGGCGAACTTACCAGATAGATTCAGGGTGCGCTACTCCCGGTTGTCGAGGCCCAAGGCAAAGGGGTTGCAAACTGCAGCAGCCCGCCATGACTGGGTATGTATCGCCTCGAATGTTGATTTTAGCTGTTTTACGAGCGCGCGCAGGGTGCACTTGCAGCCCCAATCAGGCAATAGAGCATGTTTTACCGTGAGGGTTCGGTAGAATCCAGATTTTGTCCTCACCGTCTAAGGAAGGCTAATGGCTCAGCCCTACAGTGCGCGTAGTCGCGCCATCGAACCTTTTCATGTCATGGCGTTACTGGCGCGTGCCAATGAGCTGCAGGCCGCCGGTCACGACGTGATCCACCTGGAAATCGGCGAGCCTGACTTCACCACCGCCGAACCGATCATCCAGGCCGGCCAAGCCGCGTTGGCAAACGGTAAGACGCGCTACACCGCCGCCCGTGGCTTGCCGGAGTTGCGCGAAGCCATCAGTGGTTTCTACCAGCAACGCTACGGTTTGAGCATCGACCCGCAGCGCATCCTGGTCACCCCCGGTGGCTCCGGCGCGTTATTGCTGGCCAGCAGCTTGCTGGTGGATCCGGGTAAGCACTGGCTGCTGGCGGACCCAGGCTACCCCTGCAACCGACACTTCCTGCGCCTTGTGGAAGGCGCAGCGCAGTTGGTGCCGGTCGGCCCAGACGTACGCTACCAGTTGACCGCCGATCTGGTGGCCAGGCATTGGGACCAGGACAGTGTCGGCGCACTGGTGGCGTCGCCCGCCAACCCCACCGGCACGATCCTCACCCGGGACGAGTTGGCTGGGCTGTCGGGCGCCATCAAGGCGCGCAACGGTCACCTGGTGGTCGACGAGATTTATCACGGACTCACCTACGGCACCGACGCCGCCAGCGTGCTGGAAGTCGATGATGACGCCTTTGTCCTGAATAGTTTTTCGAAGTATTTCGGCATGACCGGCTGGCGCCTCGGTTGGCTGGTGGCGCCCCCTGAAGCGGTGGGTGAGTTGGAGAAGTTGGCGCAGAACCTCTACATCAGTGCGCCAAGCATGGCCCAACATGCCGCCTTGGCTTGTTTCACCCCGCAAACTCTGGAGATTCTGGAGCAGCGCCGTGCCGAATTTGGTCGCCGCCGAGACTTCCTGCTGCCGGCTCTGCGTGAGCTGGGGTTCGGTATCGCCGTGGAGCCCGAGGGAGCCTTTTATCTGTATGCCGATATCAGCGCGTTCGGCGGCGATGCCTTCGCGTTTTGCCGTCATTTCCTCGAAACCGAGCATGTGGCCTTTACGCCCGGGTTGGATTTCGGTCGCTACCAGGCGGGGCACCATGTGCGTTTTGCCTACACGCAAAACCTCGATCGGCTGCAAGAAGCGGTGGAGCGGATTGCCCGTGGTTTGCGGAGTTGGCAAGGCTGATGCGTTTTAATCCTCCTCTTGAAGAAGGGCGGCTGATCCGCCGCTACAAGCGCTTTCTCACCGATATCGAAACCGTTACCGGCGAGTTACTCACCATTCACTGCCCTAACACCGGTTCGATGCTCAACTGCATGGTCGAAGGTGGCCAGGTCTGGTTCAGCCGTTCTACGGATCCCAAGCGCAAGCTGCCTGGCACGTGGGAAATTGCCGAAACGCCCCAGGGCCGGCTGGCGTGCGTCAACACCGCGCGTGCCAACCAGTTGGTGGAAGAAGCCTTGCTGGCCGGTGTGATCACTGAGCTCAACGGCTTTACTGCGTTGAAGCGTGAGGTGCCTTATGGCCAGGAGAAAAGCCGCATCGACTTTCGCCTGGATTACCCTCAGGGCGCTGCGTTTGTCGAGGTCAAAAGCGTCACCCTGGGCTTTGATGGCAGCTCAGTGGCGGCTTTCCCCGATGCGGTGACGCAGCGCGGTGCCAAGCACTTGCGTGAGCTGGCCCACCTGGCGCGCGACGGTATACGGGCGGTGCAGCTGTATTGCGTGAACCTGTCGGGGATCGACGCGGTGCGCCCGGCGGTGGAAATCGACGCTGGTTATGCGACCGCGCTACGTGAGGCCAAGGCCGCAGGTGTGGAGGTGCTGGCCTACGGCGTATGGGTCACGCCTCAGGAGATTTACGTCGAGCGTCGGCTGAAAGTGCTGCTGGGCGATTAGAGATCGACCCACAATCCTTGTTCGTCTTCACGGCCGGGCAGGGCAGTGAGGTGTTGGCCTGCGCAGGGCCCGGCGATGCACTCGCCGCTTTCAATCAGAAACAATGCGCCATGGGTGGCGCATTGGATCAGGCTGGCGCTGTCGTCGAGGAAGCGATCAGGTTGCCATTCCAGCGGGATACCACGATGGGGGCAGCGGTTGAGATAGAAGTACGCAATGCCGTCCCGACGCACCGCCAACAGCCTGTGGCCATCGATATCAAAACCGCGGCTGCTGTTGGGGGTGAGGTCGCCTGAGGTGCAGAGAAACTTCATTTCAATCCTTAAGTGCCTTGACGTTCAAATGCAAACAATTATCAAATGCCCGCTTCGCCCGTCAGCTGACTGGGTGCTCAATACGATGCCTGGCAGGGGTTATCTGTCACATCAATGAGTGCTTGAGTGGCCCTGCCCTAGGAAGGAAACCCTGTTATGCGCCTGAGTACCAGCGCTATTGCGCTTGTTGCCTCACTGCTGGTCAACCCTGGGGCGCACGCCTCTGAACTGCCGCAACGCTGGGTGAGTGCCGGTGGGGCGCTGTCGGAGTGGGTGGTGGCCATGGGCGGTGAAGCGAAGTTGGTCGGGGTGGATACCACCACTCAGCATCCCGCCTCGCTCAAGGCCTTGCCGAGCATTGGTTACCAGCGGCAGTTGTCGGCCGAAGGCATTCTCAGCCTGCGCCCGCAAATCCTTGTGGGCACGGAGGAAATGGGGCCACCGCCGGTGCTGGCGCAGATTCGCAGTGCCGGGGTGCAGGTGGATATGTTCTCGGCCCAGCCGGATTTGCCCACGCTCAAAGGCAACCTTGCACACCTGGGGAAACTACTCGGCAGTGAGGACCAGGCTAATGCCTTGTTTGCCGTGTATGAGCAGGCGCTGGCACAGCAAAAAAATTGGGTGGCCAAGGCCCAGGCCACACAAAAAGCTCCAGGCGTGCTGTTGCTGCTCGGCCATGCCGGTGGCAAGCCGCTGATCGCGGGCAAGGACACCGCCGCTGATTGGATGTTGCAGCAGGCTGGGGGGCGTAATCTCGCCACGCATGTGGGATACAAGCCGTTTTCCGTCGAATCGCTGGCAGGGTTGAGCCCTGAGGTGCTGGTATTTGCTGATCGCGCCCTGACCGGTGACGCGGCGCGGGCAGCCTTGTTCAAAGAAAACCCGATCCTTGCCTCTACGCCGGCAGCCAAGAGTCGCCGCGTGTTTGAGTTGGATCCGACCTTGCTGGTAGGCGGCCTTGGGCCCCGACTGCCGCAAAGCCTGGAGAAACTGTCTGCCGGTTTTTATCCGTCCCAGCCTAAGCCTGCTCCATGACCACTCTGGTTAAGCCAAAAACGCTGTTTATCGGGCTGTCGCTGCTGTGTGTATTGGCGATCTGGCTCTCATTGGCACTGGGGCCGGTCAGCCTGCCGTTAGTGGACACCCTCAGGGCTGCGTTAAGGCTGATGGGCGTACCGATTGAGGCCCAGGGGTTGGAGCAGGCCGAGTTGATCCTGGGGCAGATTCGCCTGCCGCGGACCCTGTTGGGGCTGGCGGTCGGCGGTGTGCTGGCGTTGTCGGGCGTGGCGATGCAGGGGTTGTTCCGCAACCCGCTGGCCGACCCTGGCTTGGTCGGCGTGTCCAGCGGGGCGGCGCTGGGAGCGGCGGTGGCGATTGTCGGTGGCTCGCTCTTTGGCGGGCTGCCGGATGCTTTCGGGCCGTATCTGTTGTCGCTGTGCGCATTTCTCGGTGGCCTGGGCGTCACGGCATTGGTCTATCGCCTGGGGCGTCGCAATGGCCAGACCAATGTCGCGACGATGTTGCTTGCCGGTATCGCGCTGACGGCCCTGGCCAGTTCGACCGTGGGCCTGTTTACCTATCTGGCGGACGATGCCACCTTGCGCACCCTGACGTTCTGGAACCTGGGTAGCCTCAATGGCGCAAGTTATTCGCGGTTGTGGCCCTTGCTGCTGGTGAGTGCAGGGGTGGCGCTGTGGTTGCCGCGCCGGGCCAAGGCGCTGAACGCGCTGCTGTTGGGGGAGTCCGAGGCCAACCATCTAGGTATTGATGTCGAGGGGCTCAAGCGCGAGTTGGTGTTTTGCACGGCCTTGGGTGTTGGCGCCGCAGTGGCGGCGGCGGGAATGATTGGTTTTGTCGGTTTGGTGGTACCACATCTGGTGCGGCTGCTGGCGGGGCCGGATCATCGGGTGTTGTTACCGGCCTCGGTGTTGGCGGGCGCGAGCCTGCTGTTGTTTGCGGACCTGGTGGCGCGCCTGGCGTTGGCGCCGGCGGAACTGCCGATCGGTATTGTCACTGCGTTTATCGGTGCGCCGTTTTTCCTCTATTTATTGTTACGAGGGCGCGCCTGATGTTGCGGGTAGAAGCATTGCAGATCCGGCGCGGTGGTAAGACTGTGCTGGCCGATGTCACCTTGGACCTATTGCCGGGCGAAGTGCTGGGCGTGCTGGGCCCCAATGGCGCCGGCAAAAGTACCTTGCTTGGGGCGCTGTGCGGGGAGTTGCAGCCGGATCAGGGCAAGGTCTGGCTGGATCAGCAGGCGCTCAAGCACATGACCGGTGTGCAGCGTGCCCAGCGCCTGGCGGTGCTGCCACAATCCTCCACCCTGGACTTTGCCTTTCGTGTCGAAGAGGTGGTGGGCATGGGCCGCTTGCCTCATCAGACCGGGCGATTGCGCGACGACGAAATCATCAACGCCGCGCTGCAGGCTGCTGATGTAGGCCACCTGAGTGGCCGCAGTTACCTGGCCTTGTCGGGTGGCGAGCGGCAGCGTGTGCACCTGGCACGGGTATTGGCGCAGTTATGGCCGGGTGAGGCAGGGCAGACGTTGCTGCTGGATGAGCCCACATCAATGCTCGACCCTCTGCACCAACACACCACCTTGCAAGCTATCCGACATTTTGCCGACAGAGGCGCTGCGGTGCTGGTCATCCTGCATGATTTGAACCTGGCGGCGCGCTACTGCGACCGGATCCTGTTGCTGGAAAACGGCCGCCCCCACGCGTTGGATACGCCCTCTAACGTCCTGCAACCAGAGCCGCTCAAGGCTGTATTCGGTCTGGATGTATTGGTACAGCCGCATCCGGAGCGTGGGCATCCGTTGATCATTGCGCGCTGAGGCCGGTTAATTCGCGGGCAAAAAAAGACCCGGCAAGAGCCGGGTCAAATAACCGTGATTAGCCTGATGAGGAGATAATCTGAGAGTCCGAACCAATGGTCTTTCAGTTATCGGCTGATCTCGCGACCAGTTGTGATAATCATAACGATTCTCATTTGAGAGTCAACATTTGTTTTTCTGCTTCATCCATTTTTCTCAAACGCTCGTTTGTAATGCCCGTAAACACTGGGTTTGAGTGCCACTCTAGTTCTTCTGATGCACTGAGAGCGCTTCCAACTGACGGTTCAAGGCCTCCTTGCGCTCGGTAGGTATGTCGTTCCAGTGCACATCCATCAATGCCCCTTCAATGGCATACAGCAGAACCTTCGAAGCTCGAAACCCGCGCGTGCGCACGGCTCGGTACGCGTCGACCGCCCCCAGGCGACGCAAGTCGGACGCGCTGTGGATGCCCACCGCATGCAGCCACTGCGCTGACGTCTTGCCAAGGTTTTTCAGGTGTTGCAGCTCATCGTTCATCAAGCCTCCTTGCGTTGGCCGAATGGTGCGGTGGGTGTCGTGACCAGGCAGCCTGAAAATGAGTGTAGCGTTCAGTAGGAAAAGCGTGGTTCTTTGGTCAGAAAGGCCTGAAAAGATTATAAGGATGGCGCGACGGCGCTTACTCGCAGGCAGGCGCAAAGTGCCCGGCAGGCAGGGGATGTGGCAGGAACTCGGTGTGTGGGGTTACTTGGTGCGGTAGCGTAGGCGAGTACCGAAATTGACCGACATGAGTATTTCGTCAGCCGTGAGTTCGGGCGGGAAATAAGCCCCCGATATCTGCGCATGGGCCAGGCTGGCGCCTTCCAGTGAGCAGCCACGCAAGTCCAGGCCGCGCAGGTCGGCAGAGCGAAAATAGGCGTCGGTGAAGTCAATACCGGTGGCGTTCAGGTCGCGCAGGTCCAGCCCTCGAAAGTCGCCACCGCGCATGTCGATGGGGCCATTTTCAGGGCGCTCCTGGTTGAAGCCGCGGATGTCGTCCTTGTGCAGGAAGGCGTAGAGCGGGGTATCAAGAAGCTTTGGCTGACTCATGATCGCGACTCTGGTTGGCGTTATAGAGCCATTATAGTGCCACTATCGCTGGGTCGCGCGCCGAAGACGACGACGCGACCAAGAAATATTTCTTACAGGCCCGGCAGGTGTTGACGGATATGCCCGACCAACGCGTCGAGCGTCCCGCTTTCATTGGTCTCCACACGCTTGCTGAGCAGCAGCTCCTCGGCCGTCAGCGGGTCACGACTGGCTTGTTGTTCTTCGATAACGGCCAGTGTGGCGTCAGACGGATCGTTTTTATCCGCCTGGCGTTGTGCCAGCCAACTGGTGATAACGGCTTGCGGGGCGTTGCAGTCGAGGATCAGGAACGGCGCCCCAGTGGCTTCGGCAACCTGAGCGGCGGCCTCACGCTGTGCGCGTTTCAGGAAAGTGGCATCCAGCACCACCGGGTAGCCGGCGCGCAGCACGGTGTCGGCAATCTCGTTCAGGCGTGCGTAGGTGGCAGCGCTGGCGTCCTGATTGTAGATACCGGCCTGCAGGGTGTTCTCTACCTGTTGTTCGCCAAACAGGCGCTTGCGCTCTACATCCGAACGCAGGCGTACCGCGCCCAGGGCTTCGACCAGGCGCATGGCCACGTGGCTCTTGCCCACGGCTGAAACGCCATGGGTGATTGCCAGGAAGCGCGAAGGGATAGTGCTGTAGCTTTCCGCCAGGTTGGCGTAGTTGCGGTACTGGCGCAGGGTGGTAGCGCGTTGCACCGGGTTGGCTTCGCTGGGCATGCTGAACAGCGCAACCTTGGCGCGTACCAATGCACGGTAGGCTTTATAGAAGTTCAGAAGCTCCAGGCCCTGGTAGTCGCCGGTCAGCTCCAAATACTGGCTTATGAAGCGCCGTGCCAGGCATTTCAGGCCACGATCTTCCAGGTCCATCGCCAAAAAAGCGGTGTCGGCGTACACGTCGGTAAAGCGGAAAGGCTCGTTGAACTCGATGCAGTCGAAGATCACCACGCGGCCATCGATCAGCGTGGCGTTGCCCAGGTGAATGTCGCCGTGGCATTCGCGGGTATAGCCATCGAGCTTGCGCTGCGCAAGCAAAGGCTTGAGGCGTTCGAAGCTGCTTTCAGCCCAGGCTTGCAGAGCCTCCAGCTGAGTCAGGTCGGCCTTGTCGCTGAGGAACGGGCGGATCTGGTCAAAGTTCTGGCGTACCGGAGCCATCACCTCTTCCGGCGTGCCGGCGGGGTGATCTTGCGGGACTTTGGGGGCGTTGAGGTGGAACTGGGCGATCTGCTTGGCCATCTCATCGATGTGCGCGCAGGTCAGTTCGCCGTTGGCTTGCAGGGTGCTGAGCATCTGGCTTTGCGGGAACTGGCGCATTTTCAGCGCGTACTCGATGGCCGGGCCGTCGCCACCCAGTTGCGGCGCCTCGGCAGTGCCGGTAATCGGCAACACTTCAAGATACAAATCTTCGGTCAGGCGCTGGTTGAGGCGCAGTTCCTCGCGGCAGAAATGCCCGCGGTCGTCCAGATTGGTGAAGTCCAGGAAGCCGAAGTTCATCGGTTTCTTCAGCTTATAAGCGTAGGGCCCCGTCAGTATCACCCAGGAAATATGGGTCTCGATGACTTGAAACGCTTCAACCGGATGAGGGTACAAGGCCGGGTTTTGCAGGGCAGCGATCAGGGTCTGGCTCACGGGCGATCCTTCAAAGTCTGGGGAAAATCATGGGGGGCATTATGGCTGCTGATGCCAGTCGTGCAAACCGCTGTCCGGCTCATGTTGATCATCAATAAAGTGCGTATAATCCGCCGCCATGACTCGAACCCGATCTCCCCGTTCCCGTAAAAAACCTCCTTCCCGCGGCCCGCGCCCTTGGCTGGGCTGGGTGATCAAGCTTGGCCTGGTGGGCCTTGTGGCGGTCGCCGGCCTTGCGGTGTACCTCGATGCCGTGGTGCAGGAAAAATTCTCCGGCAAGCGCTGGACGATTCCGGCCAAGGTGTATGCACGCCCGCTGGAGCTGTTCTCCGGCCAGAAGCTGAGCAAGGATGACTTCCTTACCGAGCTCGATGCGCTGGGCTACCGCCGCGAACCCGTGAGCAATGGCCCTGGCGCTGCGGCGGTCAGCGGTAATACCGTCGACCTGAACACCCGTGGCTTCCAGTTCTACGAAGGCCTGGAAAAAGCCCAGCCGGTGCGCGTGCGTTTCTCTGGCGACTATGTGGCTGAGCTGTCGTCGCTCAATGGCTCCAAGCTGCCGGTGGTGCGTCTTGAACCGTTGCTGATCGGCGGTATTTACCCGAAAAATCTTGAAGATCGCATCCTGATCAAGCTCGATCAGGTACCGCCGTATCTGCTGGAAACCCTGGTCGCTGTCGAAGACCGCGATTTCTATAGCCACTGGGGTGTGTCGCCGAAGTCGATCGCCCGTGCTATCTGGGTCAACACGTCCGGCGGCAAGATGACCCAGGGCGGCAGTACGCTGACCCAGCAACTGGTCAAGAACTTCTACCTGACCAACGAACGCAGCCTGACCCGTAAACTCACCGAAGCCATGATGGCGATGTTGCTGGAGCTGCATTACAGCAAGCAGGAAATCCTCGAGGCTTACCTCAACGAGGTATTCGTCGGTCAGGATGGCCAGCGCGCCGTGCACGGTTTCGGCCTGGCCAGCCAGTTCTTCTTCGGGCAGCCGTTGTCCGAGTTGAAATTGCATCAGGTTGCGTTGCTGGTGGGGATGGTCAAGGGGCCGTCCTATTACAACCCGCGCCGCAACCCGGAGCGTGCGCTTGAACGTCGCAACCTGGTGCTCGATGTATTGGAGCAGCAGGGTGTCGCCACCGCTGAGCAAGTGGCCGCTGCCAAGAAAATGCCACTGGGTGTGACAACCCGCGGCAAGCTGGCGGATAGCTCATTCCCGGGCTTTATCGACCTGGTCAAGCGCCAACTGCGCGAAGACTACCGCGACGAAGACTTGACCGAAGAGGGGCTGCGGATCTTCACCAGCTTCGACCCCATCTTGCAGATGAAGGCCGAAGCGTCGGTCAACGACACCTTCAAGCGCCTGACTGGCCGTAAGGGCTCGGATGAAGTCGAGGCCGCCATGGTCGTGACCAATCCGGAAACCGGGGAGGTCCAGGCCATGATCGGCAGCCGCCAGGCCAGTTTCGCCGGTTTCAACCGCGCACTGGATGCCGTGCGGCCGATTGGCTCGCTGGTCAAGCCTGCGGTTTATCTCACTGCACTGGAAAAACCCAGCAAGTACACGCTGACCAGTTGGCTGTCCGATGACCCGCTGTCGATCAAAGGCGCGGATGGCCAGGTATGGACGCCCAAGAACTTCGACCGCCGTTCCCATGGCACGGTGTTCCTGTATCAAGGATTGGCGCATTCCTACAACATCTCGACCTCGCGTCTGGGGCTTGAAGTGGGTGTGCCGAACGTGCTGAAGACTCTGGCGCGACTGGGAGTCGAACGTGAATTCCCGGCGTTCCCGTCCATGCTCCTGGGCGCTGCGGCCATGACGCCGATGGAAGTGACCACCATGTACCAGACCCTGGCCAATGGTGGCTTCAATACGCCGATGCGCGGTATTCGCAGTGTGCTGACCGCCGATGGCGAACCGCTCAAGCGTTACCCGTTCCAGATTCAGCAGCGCTTCGACGCGGGCTCCATCTACCTGATCCAGAACGCCATGCAGCGCGTGATGCGCGAGGGTACGGGGCGTTCGGTCTACAGCGTGCTGCCGTCGAACCTGACCCTGGCGGGCAAGACCGGTACCAGCAACGACTCCCGCGACAGCTGGTTCGCAGGTTTCGGCCAAGATGTACTGGCCGTGGTATGGCTGGGGCGCGACGACAATGGCAAGACGCCGTTCACCGGTGCCACCGGCGCGCTGCAGGTATGGACCAGTTTCATGCGCAAGGCTGACCCGTTGCCGCTCAACATGCCGCAGCCGGACAATATTGTGCAGGCCTGGATTGATCCGCACACCGGCCAAGGCTCCGATGCCAACTGTCCGGGCGCGGTGCAGATGCCGTATATTCGCGGCAGCGAACCACCACCCGGTGCCGCGTGCGGTGGCAGTACACCTGCTGACGCGGAATCGGTGATGGATTGGGTCAAGGGCTGGATGAATTAAGCAAAGAGGGTTTCAAGTGAACAAGTTGTGGATTCCAGCAATTACGGCTCTGGTTTTGCTCGGCGGTTGCTCCAGCGTGCAGCGCGGCTCTATCCCTGTGGTGGACTCAAGCACGTCCGTTTCCAATAACGACCGCATTTCGGCCAATGGCGGCTTCCGTCAGACCGTGGTCAAACGGCCTGCCCAAGCTGCAACCCAGGCAATTCCCCAGGATTCCGGCGTCGTAGTGATGGTGCCCGGCAGTGGGGCTGCAACCTCGGCGCCTATCAGTGCCGAGCCATGGACCCCAGGCCCAAGCACTTCCGGGCCGGTGAACTCCACGCCGATTCAAACCGCGCCGGTCAATCAGGGCACCTACAACATGCCTTCGACGCCGAGCGGTATTCCGTCATCGTCCAGTGCGGGCGGGTTGTCGGCGGACGAACAACTTGATGGCCCGGTGCTGGCGTTGCTCACCACCGCTCAGCAGCAGCAGGCGGGTGGCGATTTGAATGGCGCCTCGTCGAGCCTTGAACGTGCCCAGCGCGTGGCGCCGCGTGAGCCACAAGTGCTCTATCGCCTGGCCCAGGTGCGCATGGCTCAGGGCGATGCGCCCCAGGCGGAGCAATTCGCTCGCCGTGGCCTGAGCCTGGCCAATGGGCGCCCAGACCTGCAAGCCAGCCTGTGGGCCTTGATCGGGGATGCGCGTGCCGCCCAGGGCGATGCAGCGGGTGCCGCCCAGGCGCGGCAAAAAGCCAAGGTCAGCCTCTGATGGATGCGCGTTTTCCCGCGATTGCCGAGCAGTTATTGTTGATCGAGCGCGAACTGCGCGTTCAGGGCTGGTGGGATGAAGTATCCCCCAGTGTTGAAGCCCTCAGCAGTGTCGAACCTTTTTCTGTCGATACTCTGGACTTCCACCAGTGGCTGCAGTGGATCTTCCTCGCGCGTATGAAGCAGATCCTGGAACAGGACCTGCCCTTGCCGAATGCGTCGGGGATCCTGGAAATGGCCGAGATGGTCTACGCCGACCGGCCGCGGGAGAGCCTCGGCTTGCGTAACGCGCTGAAAAAGTTCGATCAATTGATCGCCGACGCTCGTTAATTGCCTGACTGCCGGTTTTTCCGGCAGTCTTGCGCACATTTCTACCGCTTGACGACATTCAGGCGAGTTTTATCCCTCCTCAAAGCCCTTTCTTCTGCGTTCTCATGCGCTTAGTTGGAAAAAAGCGCAATTATTGCTTGACTTGAAGGGCGTGAAACAGAAGAATCCAAAGTCCGCTGTATCGGGACTGCCAGAAGCAGGCCCGCTCAGCAGATCATGAGGCGCACATCCGCGCCGACCTGTAACACCCGCAACGCGTTACCTCGCGCTGGGTGGGAAAAGCCCGCAACACTTGGGACGATCCCAATACTTGCTCAGTCAGTGCTGACGTAGTCGGCGACCACCGTCGCTCATGCTCTGTTGAGAAGTAAACCTATTAAGACCCGTCGGTTTTTTAACGGACGGTATTCTGGCGTTTTAGAGGTGAACAACGTGGAGCTTTTATCTGGCGGTGAGATGCTCGTCCGCTTTTTGCGTGACGAAGGCGTCGACTATATCTACGGGTACCCAGGTGGTGCTCTGCTGCATGTCTACGACGCACTGTTCAAGGAACCGGCTGTTACCCACATCCTGGTTCGCCACGAACAGGCCGCGACCCATATGGCTGACGGTTACGCCCGTGCCACCGGTAAAGCCGGCGTGGTACTGGTAACCTCCGGCCCAGGCGCAACCAATGCCATCACCGGCATCGCGACTGCGTATATGGACTCCATCCCGATGGTGATCATCTCTGGCCAGGTGCCTAGCAGCATGGTCGGCACCGACGCTTTCCAGGAAACCGACATGATCGGTATTTCCCGCCCGATCGTGAAACACAGCTTCATGATCAAGCACGCGTCGGAAATCCCGGAAGTCATGAAAAAGGCGTTTTACCTCGCACAGTCCGGTCGCCCGGGCCCTGTGGTGGTCGATATCCCGAAAGACATGACCAACCCGGCCGAAAAATTCGAATACGTTTTTCCCAAGAAAGCCAAGCTGCGTTCCTACAGTCCGGCCGTCCGTGGGCACTCGGGGCAGATCCGCAAGGCGGCAGAAATGCTCCTGGCGGCCAAGCGCCCCGTGTTGTACTCCGGCGGTGGCGTGATTCTGGGCGGCGGTTCCGCGCCACTCACCGAACTGGCCAAGCTGCTCAACCTGCCGGTGACCAACACCCTGATGGGCCTCGGCGCATTCCCGGGTTCGGACCGTCAGTTTGTCGGCATGCTCGGCATGCACGGCAGCTACACCGCCAACCTCACCATGCACCACGCCGATGTGATCCTCGCCGTGGGCGCGCGGTTCGATGACCGAGTGATCAACGGCGCGAGCAAATTCTGCCCGAATGCCAAGATCATCCACATCGACATCGACCCGGCGTCCATCTCCAAGACCATCAAGGCCGATGTGCCAATCGTGGGGCCTGTAGAAAGTGTACTGACCGAAATGGTCGCTGCACTCAAGGACATCGGCGAAACGCCGAACAAGGAGTCCGTTGCCAGCTGGTGGAAGCAGATCGACGAATGGCGCGGTGATCGTGGCCTGTTCCCTTATGACAAGGGCGACGGCAGCATCATCAAGCCACAAACCGTGATCGAAACCCTGTGCGAAGTGACCAAGGGCGACGCCTTTGTGACCTCCGACGTGGGCCAGCACCAGATGTTCGCGGCGCAGTACTACAAGTTCGACAAGCCTAACCGCTGGATCAACTCCGGTGGCCTCGGCACGATGGGCTTTGGTTTCCCTGCGGCCATGGGGGTGAAACTGAGCTTCCCGGATGCCGACGTTGCCTGCGTCACCGGCGAAGGCAGCATCCAGATGAACATCCAGGAGCTGTCGACGTGCCTGCAATACGGTCTTCCCGTGAAGATCGTCTGCTTGAACAACGGCGTGCTCGGCATGGTTCGTCAATGGCAGGACATGAGCTACGGTAGCCGTCACTCCCATTCCTACATGGAATCGTTGCCGGATTTCATCAAGTTGGTTGAAGCCTATGGCCACGTCGGCATTCGCATCACTGATTTGAAAGATCTGAAGCCGAAGATGGAAGAAGCGTTCGCCATGAAGGACCGCCTGGTGTTCATCGATATTCAGGTGGATACCAGCGAGCACGTCTACCCGATGCAGATCAAAGACGGCTCTATGCGCGACATGTGGCTGAACAAGACGGAGCGTACTTAATCATGCGGCATATTATCTCCCTGCTTCTGGAGAACGAACCCGGCGCTCTGTCTCGTGTTGTCGGCCTGTTTTCGCAACGCAACTACAACATCGAAAGCCTGACCGTGGCCCCGACCGAAGACCCGACCCTGTCGCGCCTGACGTTGACCACCGTAGGCCACGATGAGGTGATCGAGCAGATCACCAAGAACCTCAACAAGCTGATCGAAGTGGTCAAGCTGGTCGACCTGTCGGAAAGCGCTCACATCGAGCGCGAACTGATGCTGGTCAAGGTCAAGGCCACTGGCGCCCAGCGTGCCGAGATCAAGCGCACTACCGATATTTATCGCGGGCAGATCGTCGATGTGAGCGCCAGCGTTTATACCGTTCAACTGACCGGTACCAGCGACAAACTGGACAGCTTCATCCAGTCGATCGGGACGGCCTCGATTCTGGAAACCGTACGCAGTGGTGTCACCGGGATTGCCCGTGGCGACAAAGTACTCAGCATCTAACCCAATTAGCGAATGGCCTTACGGCCTGGATATATAGAGGAACCTCATGAAAGTTTATTACGATAAAGATTGTGACCTGTCGATCATCCAGGGCAAGAAAGTCGCCATCATCGGCTACGGTTCCCAGGGTCACGCTCAAGCGTGCAACCTGAAAGATTCCGGCGTTGACGTGACCGTTGGCCTGCGTAAAGGCTCGGCCACTGTCGCCAAGGCTGAAGCCCATGGCCTGAAAGTGACCGACGTTGCTTCTGCTGTTGCGGCTGCCGACCTGGTCATGATCCTGACCCCGGACGAGTTCCAGTCCTCGCTGTACAAGAACGAAATCGAGCCGAACATCAAGAAGGGCGCTACCCTGGCCTTCTCCCACGGCTTCGCGATTCACTACAACCAGGTCGTGCCGCGCGCTGACCTCGACGTGATCATGATCGCGCCGAAAGCACCGGGCCACACCGTGCGTTCCGAGTTCATCAAAGGCGGCGGTATCCCTGACCTGATCGCGATCTACCAGGATGCGTCGGGCAATGCCAAGAACGTTGCACTGTCCTACGCTGCTGGCGTGGGTGGCGGTCGTACCGGCATCATCGAAACCACGTTCAAGGACGAGACCGAAACCGACCTGTTCGGCGAACAAGCCGTTCTGTGCGGCGGTACCGTTGAGCTGGTAAAAGCTGGTTTCGAAACCCTGGTTGAAGCTGGCTACGCGCCGGAAATGGCCTACTTCGAATGCCTGCACGAACTCAAGCTGATCGTTGACCTCATGTACGAAGGCGGTATCGCCAACATGAACTACTCGATCTCCAACAACGCCGAGTACGGCGAGTACGTGACCGGTCCGGAAGTGATCAACGCCGAGTCCCGTCAGGCCATGCGCAACGCCCTGAAACGTATTCAGGACGGCGAATACGCCAAAATGTTCATCAGCGAAGGCGCTACCGGCTACCCTTCGATGACCGCCAAGCGTCGTAATAACGCCGCTCACGGTATCGAAGTCATCGGCGAGCAACTGCGCTCCATGATGCCGTGGATCGGTGCCAACAAGATCGTCGACAAAGCCAAGAACTAAGTCGTACGCATCAAGGGAAAACGCGGCTTAGGCCGCGTTTTTTCGTTTGAGGGGTTGGTTCTGGTATAAAGCTGCATCGTTTGCAGGCGAACACTCGCTGCAAGTATCTGTCGAATTTTTTCACACCGTTGCAAGGTAAAGTCCATGAGCGAACGTCCCGAAGAGCCAAACCAGGCTTCCGACGCCGAAAGCATGCTGCCGATCGATGAACATGTCGAAGAAGGGCATGACGCCGAAGGCCGCAAAGTCCGGCATCGTGGCATCTATCTGCTGCCCAATCTGTTCACCACGGCGAACCTGTTTGCCGGTTTCTATTCCATCATCAACTCCATGAGTGCCCAGAGTGCGCTGGCGGCCGGTGATGCGGCGAGTGCCAGCAAATACTTTGGCTTTGCTGCTATCGCAATTTTCGTGGCCATGGTGCTCGACGGCCTGGACGGGCGCGTGGCGCGCATGACCAATACCCAAAGTGCCTTCGGCGCCGAGTACGACTCGCTGTCGGACATGGTCGCCTTCGGTGTTGCCCCCGCATTGCTGGCATTTGCCTGGGCATTGGGTGACATGGGCAAGGTTGGCTGGATGGTTGCCTTCATCTATGTCGCGGGTGCCGCCTTGCGCCTGGCGCGCTTCAACACCCAGGTGGGGACTGCCGACAAGCGCTACTTCATCGGCCTTGCCAGCCCGGCAGCGGCGGGTGTTGTCGCGGGTATTGTCTGGGCGTTCAGTGACTACGGGATTCAGGGATCGAAGATGTCGTTCCTGGTTGCCCTGATGGTGGCAGCGGCCGGCATGCTGATGGTCAGCAACATCAAGTACAACAGCTTCAAGGAATTTGACCTCAAGGGGCGCGTGCCTTTCGTGGCCATCCTTGTGGTGGTGCTGGTGTTCGCGGTCGTGTTCAGTGATCCACCGCGTATCCTGCTGCTGGCGTTCCTGGCCTATGCGGCTTCTGGCCCGATTCAGTACTTGCTGCGTCTGCGTCGGGACAAAACATTGTCTTAATGTAATTTCCCCCATACTCCGCAGTCTATTGGTGCATCAGTTCTCCAACGCTGCGGAGTTACCATGTTAATCAAATTACCCAAAGCGTCCGATTGTCACGAATCGGATGTCACGCCTGAATCTTTCTATCTCTCTCGCCGCAGCCTGCTCGGTGGTGCGCTTGCCGGTGTTGCCGCCAGCAGCTTGCCGCGTTGGGCCAGTGCCGGCGATGCTTCGCGGTATGCCGACGTCGAGCCGGGCAGTGCGCCCAACTGGTTTACGGAAAAACTTCCGAATGCGAAGTGGCAGTCGGTGACGGTCAAAGATGAGGCCATCACGCCATTCAAGGACGCAACTCACTACAACAACTTCTATGAGTTCGGGACAGGCAAGGGCGACCCGGCAACGAATGCGGGCTCGCTCAAGACGCAGCCCTGGAGTGTGGTGATTGATGGTGAAGTCGCAAAACCTGGGCGCTATGCCCTGGAAGACTTCATGAAACCCTATGCGCTGGAAGAGCGCATCTACCGCCTGCGTTGCGTCGAGGCATGGTCCATGGTGATTCCGTGGATAGGCTTTCCCATCTCGGCGTTGCTCAAGCAGGTCGAGCCAACCTCCAAAGCCAAGTACATCCGTTTTGAAACCCTTCAGGATCCCAAGAGCATGCCTGGGCAACGCTCAAGTTTCGGCTTGATCGATTGGCCTTATGTGGAAGGGCTGCGCCTGGATGAGGCGATGAATCCGTTGGCGATCCTCGCTGTGGGCATGTACGGGCGGGAGTTGCCTAACCAGAACGGTGCACCGTTGCGCTTGGTGGTGCCGTGGAAGTATGGCTTCAAGAGTGTGAAGTCCATCGTGCGTATCAGTCTGGTCAGTGAGCAGCCGAAAACGACGTGGCAGAGTATTGCAGCTGATGAGTATGGGTTTTATGCGAATGTGAATCCTACGGTCGATCACCCGCGCTGGACCCAGGCGCGGGAGCGCCGTCTGCCGAGCGGCCTGTTTAGTCCGAATGTGCGCGAGACGCAGATGTTCAATGGCTATTCGGATGAGGTCGCTTCTTTATATACAGGCCTCGATCTGCGGAAGAACTACTGATGCGCTATCCCATCTGGCGCATCGGCGTGTTTGTAGCCGCAGCAGTGTGGCCATTGCTCTGGTTGTATGAAGCGTGGAGTTCTGCGCTGGGGCCTGATCCAGGCAAGGTGCTCGTTGATCGCCTGGGTTTGGGGACGCTCATTTTATTGCTGATCACGCTTGCTATGACGCCGCTGCAGAAGTTGAGCGGTTGGGCGGGGTGGATAGCAGTGCGACGACAGTTGGGGCTGTGGTGCTTTGCTTATGTTGTGCTGCACCTGGCGGCCTATTGTGTGTTTGTCCTGGGGCTGGATTGGTCGCAGCTCGGCGTAGAGTTGAGCAAGCGGCCCTACATCATTGTGGGGGCGCTGGGGTTTGTTGCTCTCCTTATGTTGGCCGTTACGTCGAACCGCTATAGCCAGCGTCGGTTGGGGAGTCGATGGAAGAAGCTGCACCGTCTGGTCTATGTGATTCTTGGGCTCGGTTTGCTGCACATGCTGTGGATAGTGCGGGCGGATCTGAAGGAGTGGGCTATCTACGCTTCTATAGGTGCGCTACTTCTGTTGATCCGCGTGCCGCCGGTAATGCGT